>CAWCAE010000006.1:995000-1266548 GCA_963793445.1 uncultured cyanobacterium | reverse complement strand
GTGTGCAAAGCTGTGCAATCAAGGGGCAATTAGTGAACATCCGGCATTTCTGGCATGTCCATCAGATGACTGTAGGTTTCTTCGATCATGCGGGTGGTGGTGTGACCGGCGACGGCGGCGGCTTGCTTGGGTGTCCAGCCGCCATATTCAAGGCCGTGGCTGATTAAGGTATGACGGCTGGTGTATGGCGGGCGGTAGCGAATGTTTGCAGATTCGCAGACTACTTTCCAGTAGCGCTCGCGATAGTTGTGGTCATCGATGGGCCCGCCACCGGCTGCGGTAAAAATCAGGCTATCGGGCTGCGCGTTTAAAGGTTTGAGGGTGTGAAATAGATGATGCAGGCGATCGCTCATCTTCAGAACTCTCACGTTGTCTGTCTTGGTGCCCTTCCGCTGCCGGTTTTTGCCAGAGGTGAGCCCATCAGATGAGCGGCTAAGCGATTCGCGGATAGTGACGAGGCGACGGTCTAAGTCGATATGCGCCCAGCGCAGGCCGATGCATTCGGAAGGGCGCAGGCCAAGGGAGAACAGGGTGAGCGTAAAGCCGTAGTAGTGGCTGGCGGTGGGATGCAAAAGCATTGTCATCAGGAACTGTGACAGCTCGCTCTGTGAAAATGGCGTACGGTCTTGTACCTTTACCGCTGCGGCTCCTTTCAGCGGTCGGATGCCCTCAAACAGATCTTGCTTAAAGTGGCTTTCGCTCGTGAGCCAGCGGCCAAATTCTTTAAGCAGCACTAGATTTTGATTTGCTATGCGTGGCGACTGACGGCTACGCAGCAGCTCTACCAGTTCGTACGCATCAGTTGGTGTGAGCACGTAGCGGTCAAAGCGAATGATGTTTGAGCGTAATGCTCTGTACTTGGTCGCTATGGTTTGGCCGCTGGTGCCGTCCTTTGATTTGAACTGGGTGAAGGCGTCGAACAGCTCAGCAGTGGATTGACTAGACCGCTGCCACCGGACCTGATGCGCAATGATTTCGTAGCGTTCGAGTGACTGGTCATAGCTGCCGCTGATAATGTCGGCCTCTATCTGAGCGGCCTTCTCCGCGGCGAGCTTTCTGTTTTCAGATGTATCAGGGATGCGTAGCGATAGCTGACGCTGATAGCCCAAGTACTGCCAGCGCAAACGCAAAATGCCGTTACGGGTGGCAATGCTAACCCCGCCCCGTCGATTTCGCTTTTGCCTTTTGCTGGCCATCTTTTGAGTTGAGTTTCTATCAGTTGAAAATTTTGGCTATTTTGGCCGATCGCTCTGCTTTTAAAAAAAGTAAAAGTTTGCCGATTTCTCCTGTGTCAGTGTGTCAAGGGCTGTATCCATTGCAGTCAAACGGATAGGGCCGACACAGGAGAAATATTTCTCCTGTGTTTTCCTGTGTTACCTGTGTCAGGCTGACACAGGACCGACACAGGACAACACAGGAGAATGACTAGTCCTGTGTCAGAGCTTTAGCTTAGTACCAGTACTTTCAGCCTCTTGACACACTGACACAGGAGTTTCTAGGGAATTTTTATTTTTTTTCATTCGCCAGACTCTGGTGCGTCGGTTCTGATAGACCACTGCGTTTTTAGTTTGCTCCCATCCAAGTTTTTTAAAAATAGTTGAAACCCTCTTTTGTGCAGGGCAAGTATGTTTTTGAGCTGGGATATCTAAGGCGTTGCAAAGTATCTCTTTGGTGCTCACTTCTTCACGATTGAAAATGTAGTCTTCAATGCTGTATGTCCAGGGGTGAACCTCCTCATATTGTTTTCTGTCCCTATCTGCCGCCCGCCCTTCCTTCTCCGTCAGCCACCACTGCTCACCTTCTAGATACAGGGCAACGGCAGCTGCCCAAATGCGATCGCGTTCCTCTCTCAGCTTGTTTCTATCCAGCTGGCGATTCATTGGCACTACCCAGTAGCGCCGGTTGCCGGTGGGGTCTGCTAAAAAGTGATCTTCGTTGGTGCTGCCGACAATGACTGAGGGCCGATGCAGGGACTGCTGAGATAGGCCGTAAGGAGGGCGAATTTTATCGGTTGAGCAAGACAGAAAAGCTTTGACCTGGCTGATGCTCTTTTTTTCAAAGACGACTTCTAGCTCTGCCCACTCCACAATCCATGAGTAGTGAAGCTTTAGCCGTTCGTCTTTGTCGCCGGTGCTGATGTATGAGTCGTCGAACCAAGGCTTAGAGGCCATGATTTCAAAGAAGGTCGATTTCCCGCAGGACTGTAGCCCTTTCAGAATGAGGGTGCAGTCGTTTTTACAACCTGGCTCCATCACACGAGCTACTGCGCTGATGAAAAAGCGCCTTACCATTGCCTGATGGACGGGGACTGAGGTTGCAAAGTAGCGCTCTGCAAAGCCTTCTATGATTTGAGTGCTGTCGCCGTATTTTTCGTAGACCTGATTGAGATATTCCCTGATGGGGTGATAGGGGTTTTCTTTGGCTAACCGATAGGTGAGGGTGCAAACATCTTTGTCGCCAGACTTAATAGGCAGGTCGTGACGGGTGATTAGCTCTACTCTGGCCTCAGCTGGACAGAATAGCTCGCCGTCGAGTTCTGGCTGTAGCAGCAGTTCGTTATAGCGGAGGCGATCGCCAAAATGGTCCCTCAGGAGGCGATCGTCTCTGACTAGCTTGTGGTCTTCGTTGGCGGTGTAGTCAGCACGGACTTTTTTGCCAGATTCGAGCTTTTCTTTTAGCAGTCTGCTGGCTGCAAATTTGTCGTGGTGATGCTCCTTGCACCAGGCGGAGAGGATGACAGCTGCTGATGCTTCGGTCTCGTGGCCTTCAAGCACTTCCACCGCAAGCTTTTCGACTTTGTTTTCTATCTGTATGGCCGCTGAGTTGACGGCCCGCTCCTGGTCTTTCGGCCCCCTAAACTGCCCGTTCTTATTGGGTTTTGCTTTTGGTGGCTCTTGGGTATCAGTGTCTATGGCGTTAGCGTCTACGTCTTGGCGTAGAGTGGCGCAGAGTGTCGTTGTTTTGTCTGGAGTCCATGCACAGGCTCCATCTTCCTGCTCGCAGATTGGGCAGGGTGTAGACTTTGATGATCGGATCATAATTAAGCACTAAAAAATTGCTCACCGGCGTAGCGCTGGTGATGTGTACATAAACGGCAAAAGCCGCCCCGTAGTGATGGGAGCGGCTTATTCTTGCAGGCGCTTTTCTAAGCGATAGTCCTGATCGACCCGAGGGGAGTTGAGTAAGTAAACGCCTGGGCGGTGAAGTCGGATGACCCAGCCGTTATCGTAGGTGGGCACTGTTCGTCGAATGCTCACCGGCCAGATGATTGCAAAGGTAAATTCTCGGCGCTCAGGGTGCTCAACGCGCCATGCCCAGCAGGCTACACGCGCATCGTGTATCATATGTTTCATGTGCATTAATTAAATACGTTGTTCATTGAAACCCCTGCGAGTCATTAGCTCGTGGGGGTTTTTGTGTTGACCATCCGTACGTGGACGTACGGATGGTCTCATTTTGGGAGAATGGCAGTCTGTACGGGCGAAAGGTTGGACGCCAAGAAACCCGTACAGAGGTGTCACCCCAAACCAGTCTGAGGCGTTTAAATACTACCTCAAATTGGTTTGACCTTAAATCAATTTGAGGTAGTATGTCTAAAGATGTTCCAAACAAGGAGTCAATTCTGGTGTCTCTAAGGCTAGAAGCCGGTTTGACCCAAAAGCAATTAGCCCAAGGGCTGAGCGTAACTGAGCAAACTATTCGCAACTGGGAGCAAGGCAAGGTAGAAGCTCGTTTTACTTTGGCTCAGGTTAAAACGCTGTGCTTAATGCTTGGCAAGTCTCTAGAGCAGTTGCCAGATAAGTTCTCAAGATAAAAGCCGGGAAGAGCTACCACTCTTCCCGGCCAGCTCGCACCTACTGAAACTAGGCACGAACATGAAAACTATACGATTAATTCTTCGGTTTCTTATTCGCCCTCCCCCATCAAGGGAGCGGCTTTTTAGTGCTCAGGGCCAAACAGAATGCCCCACAAGACATACAGCACCGAACCTACGATAAAAGCCCCAATAGTAACGGGTATGGCATAGGTGGCAAACACAACGAATATGCCGCCAAGCATCGTTATTCCAAACACCGCTGCCCCAAATCCAATAATTAATAAAAACAGCCAACCAATCAACTTTGCAGAGAACTTAAGCATGGGAAACCTTTGAGTAACAACTGTGCTCTCAGAATTCCCGTGATTTTGGCAGCTCCTCTAGGCGATTGTACGAAGTGCGATCGCCTTTCTTATTGCCCTTTAGCCCCCTTGGCCATGACTAAACAAAACCAGCAAAAAAACTATGAACAGCAGCTCAAAAACGCAGGCGTAGACACCACCACCGCGAAAGCAGCCGCCAAAGTTCTGACCAAAAGAACTAGAAGCAAGAAAGACCAGGCCGTGGTTGACAAGGCCCATCAGCAGATTCAACCCAAATAGCAAACGGAGCCCTAAGAGAGTGAGACCTCTAGGCTCCGCTCTATCCCCATCACAGCTAGCAATAAGGGACATCTCATTATGAGACAGAAAGTCATCCTCAGCAGAATGAGCAAAGGCGGACGGATCGTCAATCACATGTTCGTGAATCCAGATGACACAATCCGCAAAGACAAAATCACAGACCGGCAAATCACCGCGCTGATGGCCAAGGGCCTGGTAACAAAGACCGTCAGTTACGACAACACTCGGACCTACCGCGCCGTCAGCCAATGAAACAAAACCAACTCGCCAAACAGCAACAGCCCGCCATCGTCACCATCGACGGCCAACGCTACCGAGTAGTAGTTGCCAACCAGCAGGCGCAGCCAAATCAAATCATTCAGCAGGCCGACAGCAGACCGGCGCAGTATCAAACACTGCAAAGCCAAGGCATAAAGCAACAGCCTATAAAGCTGCCAAAGCTGCCATCAGTGCTATCTCTGTCACTCGCTGCCGTTGTTGCAATCAGCTTCTTAGTTGCTGCATCAATGTTTTCAATCTCTCTAACGGCCTATTCAAACGCAGTTGACCGAACAGACCAAAATCGCTCATTTATCAACGTTAGATAATGTCGAACAACCCGAAAGTACTCATTCAAAACCAAGGCCCCCTTGGTGGCGCAGTCGAACAAGTCACCCTCGACACCAACCGCGTCAACATCAAAGGCGAAACCAGCAGCCGACTGGCTAACCTCATTGCCCTATCCAGTCGTGGCCTGTGGGTCGATTGCTCACAGTGGCTAGCTTATTCAGCCGGTTTCTTCTCTCTGGTAAAGCTGGCCCTGCTTTCACCACTGCCTCTCTGGTCTGTGGCCCTAGCCGGTGGCGTCCCCTTCTTTCTATTCTTTGTGATGATTGCCGAGACCTGCGACCGTCGCAAAAGCCTACAGATAGATGGCTTCGTTCGTTTCTCTCTAATATTTGTCGGTGGGATAATCGGTGCCCTATGACCTACATCCTTACCGAAGTTGCAGATCGTGAACGCCTCGCTAACCAGTCGCGAGCAATCAGCCTGAGCACCTGGACCGCTAGCATCCTGCTGATTGGATTTGCTCTAGTGCCTAGCATTCGCAATAACCATGTGATGAAGGCCGTCTTGATATTTGCAGGCTGTGGCATGACCGCCGTTAGTCGTGCCACTGCTGGCAACTTGGCCACTCATGACCGAGTGCTACAAGACTTCCGCGACATCAGCGACAATCAGCGACAGCAGCTCATTTACGAAACGCTATCACCGAAGCAGATTATGCAGTCTGCTGATGAAGTGGCCGCCGCCGCCGCGGAGGTTGCCCATCTGCCGACCCATAACCTCAGCCGCACAATCAGCCAGACACTTAAGAGCACAGTGCTACTCGGTGCGCCGCGAGCTGGCAAAAGCTACGCAATGGCCAAAGCCCTACAGCTGCTACCCGATAGCGTCGATCTTTGGCTGATTGACCCAAAAGACGATCCAAAAGAGTCCTACTACTGGTCCCGCATTCCAGTACAGCAGCGCTGCCGCTTCGACATAGCTATGCTCAACCGTGACGCCGTGGCCCCCAAAGTACAGGGCCTATTCGAGCAATTCTTACTAGCCCCTAGCTCGGTTGAGCGGCCAAAGCTGCTGATAGTCGATGAGTGTTCTCCCGGTTTGTCTAATGGGATGACCGGCAAAGACTACAAAGCCTTTATGGGCAGGCTAGCGACTATTTGCAGCGTTGGCCCTAGCCGTGGCCGCTTCGTTTGGATAATGGCCCAAGCGTCAACGGTTGAAGATTTGGCCATGAGCAGCGGCAATAAGGCCAGCTTTAGACTGTGCGCGGTTGGTCACGCCGAGCGTACCGAGCGCTCTTGGTTCGACTCGCTCAAACGTTCAATCCAAATAGAAATGCCTGCCGATGAGCTGACCGGATATATCCAAATGATTGACGGTCGGTGGGGCCACGCTGAGCCGTTCAGCGTAGATCGTCACATAGGAGAGAGTGAAGATATGCACAGCGCCGAATCCTCAAATTTCAGCCGACAGACAAGAGAAGTCCTCAGCTATTTTGGTGGCCGCGGCGATGACCTTATAACGCTACGTCAGCTCACACAAGCGACCTTTGCTAGACGCGAAAAGCTGACCTCTCAGGCAAAAATGTTAGAGGCGATCGCGCCACTGATAGCAGCCGGAAAACTTACAGAGCCGATAGAAAAAACCTACCGGCTGAATACATCAGCGTTGTGATTGCTGTGATAAAAACCGGGCGCAATATAGCCCTTTTTGCCCTATTTTTAGCCACCGCAACAACCACAACAAAAGCTCGAAGTTCCTGATATAGCGTTGCAGCAGCCTCATAACACAAATGCCCAACAATCACAAAAACTCCAACAATCACAAACAGCTACGATATTACTTTCATGGCGACATTATTCCGCTGTCTAATCCAGAGGAAATATACTGCGGTCACTGCGAGTTAGCCATTCCCGGCCCCTTTTTGGGAACCGGTAAATGTCCACACTCAAACCCGTTCGACAATCTAAAGCTATACCGACAAATGCAGGCCCAAGGTGTTCCAGATGGCTACTATCGCCCAGTGCGATCGCCCAACATTATTGCCGGGTTTACGCTGGACTAAAGCCGGACTAAACAGCTCAACTGTCACATAAGGATGAAACATGAAAAAGGACAAGAAGACTTACAAAGGTCTGACCGTAAAAGAGTGGTCTGTTCAATCAGGCGTTCCTGAGGCTGAAGTCAAAAAAGAGATCAAAAAATCTGGCACCAAGCCAGATCCATAATCTGGATTTAACGTACCAGAAGGTATACACACTGGCACCCTGTAAATAGAGTGTGTCAATCAATGTCCCAATAGACCTTTCTCAAATAGTCTTAGGGAAAACAAATCACAGAGTAGCTATGGCCTTAATCGGATACGCTCGCGTCAGTTCAGTCGGACAAAGCCTAGAGTCTCAGCTCAACCGGCTTCAGCACTGCGACAAAATCTATCAGGAGAAGAAGAGCGGATCGTCTAACCATCTTCTAGAAATAAAATTCGCGCCGATTGGTTGGGCTATATATTTTGGCTGTCTAGACTGTGAGTTTCGGCCTGATGGCATACTTTTCTTTGACTGTGAGTAACTGACTTTGATCAGGTCTCGAATGCCAGGAGGCGGACTTGAACCGCCGACACGAGGATTTTCAATCATCGGCTCTTCGACGCTCTACTATCATCCGCATCACCTCAAACGCCCCAGACAGCTCATTGATCTGCTTTTCTAGCTCTCTAAACCTGCTTTGGTACTCATCGTCTAAGACTTTTAGGCTTTCACTCGCTTGCTGAGCGCCTCTCAAGGCATGGTTAACATCTCGAACTTGGCCATTCTGCTGAACTTTAGATGCAGCGTACTGCTCTAAGAACTCTTGCCGCTCCTTTCTGTATTCACGGCCATTCTTCCACAAAGTGAAAACATTAGAGCCGACAGCACCTAGCAACGTCAGCAACAAAGACAGTTCAATTGTCATGTTTCAGCCCCTACAGCGACCGGATCGCTAGAGTAGGGAATCAAGTAGGGTTCAGCCAAAAACTCCTCTACAAACACGCTGTAGGGTGCGTGTACGCTGTATGGATCGCGCCGCTTCCGTATCTCTAGATAATTAAAAGCGATCGGAATTGGTGAGAGTATCACTAACTCTGGCGTTTCTGTCTTCGGCCAAAGAGTTCGCCAGTTTGAGGCCGTGCCATCGTCCCCTATCTGTAGCCGGATATAAGCCCGAGGATTAAATTTATCAAGCCAAGCAGTATCACCAGAATAGGTCAAGCGAATTAAGCTCGACTGAATGAGCGAAATCGGAATCCAATCACTTTCTGGTGTTACGGTGCCCAGTGTTTCCCAGCTCATTCGACCTGTTTCATCCGCTCATCATGCTCGCCGCCTTGAAAGTACTCTCTAAGCTCCCGTGAAGAGACCTCAGAGAGCGTATCCTCTCCCGATCGACACACCAGCACCTGAGCCGTTTCAGCCGCCTTTATTCGAGCCCACACAGACGGTGGCGGCGTAGATTGCAGCAGCTGAGTAAAACCAGGGTGATTCTTGAGCCAAAGCTGATGCCCTGGCCCAATCCACCCAAGCTCTACTTGGTCATCGAGGGATAGATAAACGTCAGTCACTATTCAACAACAGCAACAGGGCTGATTGTTGGATCAGCGGATGCATTGCGAATAAGAGCGCTCCACCCGTCCGGCAACGAATCCACTCTTGATTTGTCTACGTAGCCGACAGATAGAGTCTCTTCTAAACCAGGCTTAACAGCTCCAAAAAGTGTTGCGCCGTAAACTTGATTAGCGCCGGTAACTGCAACCACGCCCTTAGCTTCTGTGAGGGCTGCGATACCCATAGCAGCAAGGTCTGTAGTCCCAATTTTTGTAAACTGGGTTTGGCGCATATCCCAAGCTACATTCACCCCGGTAGCAACTTCAGCGTAGACTCGTATTGATCTAGTGCTCGTTCGTGGAGATGGACCGGCTTTATAGCCTCTAGATTGCTTCCAACCTGCGGCTTTAGCAGCATTAAAACTAGCGTGGTCTACAAAGCTGCTAGTAGTCCCGGTTACCCTTGTCCTGCTCATACGTGCAGGTTTCGGCCTAGACGTTCCCGCTACTGCAATCCCCGATAGAGTGGAAATAGCTTGCTGCCCCAAAACGGTGCGATCAGCTTCGTCAATATTTGTACCCCAAGCATATTTAACGGTTGCCCCATTAAAAGGCGTCACAAACACAATTTCCTTTTCGTCGTACACGCCCATGAATCAAATCCAAAAGTGATCAAGCTATGAATAGTAAACCCGATAATTCACTCAAAAAACACAGCCATAAATAGGCCGAGAACTAGCAAAAACCCGTAGGTTTTTGCTAATTGAAACTTTTTTTAAGGCACGACTTAAAACGCCTCAGAATTTATATTTTTAGCTTTGTATTGCTGGTTCTGTAGCGGCGCTGTTATCTATAAAACGATCTGGCCCAATTGGATTATCCCGCCACAAAGATAGCGTCTGAGTCGTCACGTTGTAGCGGCCTGAAATTTGATTAAGCGATCGCGTTGTCATCGTGGCCTTAACCGGGTATAGCCTAGTGGCATCCTTTCTTTGGTTCGGCGCAACGCCGCTATTTACATCAGAGTAAACCGTCCTAGTAGGCTCAGCTGAGGTGAAAGAAAGTAGAGCCCTAGTTACGTCGTCACACTCAGCCGTGCTCGCTCCGTATACCGCGACCTGTCGCCCGTTGTCTAGCTGAGTCGTCGATCGCAGTCCGCCCCAGATAAAGGGTTTAAAGGCAATTTTTAGCTGAGTAAAGGTGATACCTAGCGACGAGTCCGATACTTTGAGTTTGGCGGTTTTCCCTCTTTTCCCTAGTCGGGTGAAAGGGGGTTTGTCGTACTCGCTGTAGTGAATAGTGAGCGTGTATCTCGACGTGGCGGGCGTCACCACTTCATGTAACGGCACCGCCGCAATCTCTCCAACATCTTTATTATCCAAGGCCCGACGATTGGCTAGGATGCCTTGAACATGGGGTATTAGCTCTTTTTGATTGCCAGAGAGAACGATTTTATCGTTAGGATTGTCTCTATCTGGATAGAGCAAAATTCCCCTTTCTGGGTCGTCCGCCTTGGCCGCTTTGGATGCTGCAACAGCGGCATCCAGTTCGCCTGCAATGATATATCCAGCTTCAATAAAAGAATCAAAAAACTCGTCTACGGCTTCCTCAACAAAAATTTGCTGTATTAGCGGAAGCTTTTCTACTTTCTTTTCAAAGCTTTCAGCGATTGTGACTCGTGGCCCGTTATCGCTGCCCCATTCCTCTACAACCTCTTGAACACCGATAGGCAGGCTGTCTTTATTGCGCTTTAGATATTTTCGAGCGTTGATATACAGGCTGATGCTCGCCTGCGTCGCCATCGCGCTCAGTGTCTGTCTCAAGGCTGCGATGAGTGCCTGAGTGATTTCCTCGATGGCCTCGCCCGCGACTTTTGCGGCGATGTAGCGGGCGAGTACCGGCCCCCCAATCACCGGGCAAAGCATAGAAATTCCGTAGCCTAGCCCGATGCCTGTCAGCCATCCCAAGCTAGAGCCCACAAACGAGCCCCAGACCGCCGCCGCCGCCGTATAGCCACCGCTAGCCAGTTGTTTTAATTCGGCGTCCGATGCGTTCCAATCGAAATTTACAAGCCGAAAGCTGGTGTTGACGATCCAACCCCAAGCAGAGGTGAAAGTAAGAGCCCCTAACTGCAACAGGTTACGGGCAATCCAGCCCGCGCCCTTCGCGCCAAAGCTAAACGCCCTTTGGAAAAAGCCTACTAGCCCGCCGCTATCGTCCTGTTCTGAACTGGATAGAAAGCGGTTGAGCGTAGATAGTTTCCTGATTCCTGAGTTGTTTTGAGTGGCAGTCTGGCGAGCAGCACGGCTGGCCAGACTAGAAGCAGCAACAGCAATTCCCATTAATTAGTTTCCTCTGGATCGCGATCTGGCAAGATCGTGCCAGGGTTGAGCACATCATCAACCGAGGTTGCCCGTGGCCGTGGCGCAACGGATCTATCCGTCAAGTTGCTCTCCGCACGATTCAGCGCATCGACAAATTTTTCCCACGCTTCGCCGCTATCGGCTGATTGATTATCGGTAACTGATTGTATTTCTTCAGTTAGGTTTGACTCTTGGCCAGCGCCCCTAAATACGCTGGCTTTTACGATAGCCGTGGCGTATTTTATCTGCTGTATCCACTCCACCAACGTATGCGGATCGTCGTCTTCTACTCCTTGAATCTTATATTTTGATGCGCTCAAAAAGTCTGTAAGGGAGTTAGGGCTAAGTGGATTGAAGTTACTATCAATTTCGCGTTCAACATTCTTGACCCGAAAGCCTAGCCAGTTGCTAATAGCCTGCGAATAATCTTGAGCCGTAAGAGAAGAATTTTTGGCCGCGATCACTTCAGGAATCAGCCGGAACAGCATGTTTACAGCTAGCTCGCTGTTTGTGTTCGCCTCATACGCGAGCCCAAACAATTCGGCCATTGCTTCCGCCTGGTTCGGTAGATCGATGGTTTCAGATTGGTTCCCCCTCGTTATTGGGTCGGTGTCTTCGATCTCCAATTTGATCGGATATTGGCCGCTCAATGCATCCAGGTTTTTAGCTAGCCAGACGATCGCTTGAGGCAAATTGGCGATACTTTCAACCGCGCCATCGTCTTGGGTGAGCAAAGCAGGCAGCTCAACTGGCCATGATTCTTCCTCAGATCCGTCATCGGGTCCGTCATCCGGTGGCGGCGGATCTGGCTCGCCTTCGTCGTCCACGCCGTCGACATAATCTTTAATTTCATTTAGCAGGCTTAAAACTTCTGTTAGGTCACATGCAGCCATAGAGCTTAAGAATAGATCTAATGAAAAATTACATGGGGATGTCTTTGTTATTTCCCAGCGTGGTGGTTCACCTTCATCGAGGAATTGAATCGGGTTCAAAGTTATCTGAGGACACCCTGAGGAGCTGGGACCGTCAGGGGGAAAATCAATGGGCGGATCTTCATCCGGCAAATCTGGCGGTATCTCAGGCGGTGGTGGGTCTTCGTCTTCTATTTCAGGCGGTGGGTTCTCTTCCCCGTTGCACGCTCCATAGTAAAGAATTTCAATAGAGCCATCTTGAGTGGCAAGCCCTGATAAAGTGCTGTTAGTGCCTGGTGGTTCGGAACACCGCTCCCCTTTCAATAGATAAGGATAAGATCTATCAGATTCAACAACTCTATATGCCCTAACGGTACGCTCAATCATTCTTTCGTTGTTTGCTGAGTAGTACCTAATACGAACGCCACCATAAGCGGTTGCATCAAAATCATCTGGTGCGGGCTGACCCGGACCAGGAGGCGATCCGCCCCCTGGCTTGCACTGACACCAGATTGGAAATTGATTATGTTGTGCCCACTGCGCCGCCTTTAGTCCGCCGCCTATAATCGTAGCTGCGTCAGCGGCATTCAATCCGCCTGGGGCAGGCACAGGTCCATTTTGACAAAACTGCTCTACGTCATCAACAACGACAGTCCCTAGAATGTTCGGAAAGCTATAGCTATAGAGACGACAGATCCAGCTATCCGATCCGTACTGTCGGCACATATCATTCGCTACGCTGATAATTCCAATATTTGGAACTCCGGGCCTTTTCTCATAACCGTTTGAGCACATATTGGTAGAAACCCAGTAAATACGCAGAGGTTACCCTAAAAAAGCTCAATTTTCGGCAAGAGGTTGGGGTAGTAGGGGTCGTGGGTTCAAATCCCGCCGCTCCGATTGGGTTTTAGCTTGCATATAAACGGTTACAAGCGTTTTCTTCGGAGAGCGCTTGTACTGTGTAAGCCTTCCTACGACTTCTTAAAACAGCCCATAAGGTGCAGATAAGGTGTAAGGCTACCAGTCCGGTAGCTCTGGTCTATCCATCATGTGTCCATAGGTCTCTGACACCATGCGCGTGCTGCTGTGGCCTGCCATTGTCGCTGCTTGTCGCTCTGTCCAGCGCATATATTCAATGCCATAGCTGATAAATGTGTGACGGGCTGTATAAGGTGGCCGGTAGCGTATGCCTGCTTCCTCACAAATCCGCTTCCAATAGCGTTCTCTAAACATCCGATCATCGATGGGCTTGCCAGTGGGTGAGGTAAAGACCAAATCGTCAGGCTGTGTGATCGCTGATTGCCTTCCCTCAAACAGCGTCACCAGTCGGTCATTGAGCGGTAGCACTCTGCTTTTTCCTGTCTTGGTCCCTTTACGCTGTCTGGCAGCTCCTGATGTGCGGCCATCATCAGACCGGCTCAACGATTCACAAATGAGCACCTCGCGTCTATCCAGGTTGACCCGTCCCCACCGTAGGCCGATAGCTTCCGATGGTCTTAATCCAAGTAGAAATAGCACCACGCAGAAATCATAATATTGATATCCAACAGAATGAGAACGCATCGTTTTCAAGAATAGTAGCAACTCTTCTTTTGTGAATGGTGTTCTATCCTGAGCACTGATACCGCTAGGTTTTAACGGATTTATGTCGCTGTATATATTCTCTTCTATATGTTGTTCTTCTACTAGCCATCTGCCAAAGCTCTTGAGCAAAACGAGATTTTGATTTGCTGTGACTGATGCCTGACGAGTACGCAGTAATTCAATGAGCTGGCAAGCATCTTCCGGCGTGGCGATGTCGTGACCGGCGCGCTTGATGTTAGCTCGCAGCGCCTGATACTTTCCGGCGATCGCCTGACCGCTCACACCATCGCGGCGCTTTTTCTCAATAAACTGCTCGAATAGGGCCACGGTAGAGGGTGAGGTGATGGGCGTTGCTTTACCGGGCATCAGCCGGTACTTATTCAGCGTGTCGTCATATTCGCCCGTCACGATATCGGCCATCATCTGCGCGGCCCTTCCTTCTGCTAGGCGGCGATGGTAAGGCGAATCGGTTAGGCCAAGTGATAGCTCTTTCCGTTTACCAAAGTGCGTCCAGCGCAATCGTAAAATACCGTTTCTGCTGGCGACGGCGACGCTTCCTTTTCGACTTCGTTTTTGCTTTCGCTTGGCCATCTCTAGATAGGTTTTAGTTGGGAATAGGTGTGTGACAGTAGACAGTTGATATGTGACAGTTGAATTTATTTCTCCTCTAAGGTGGGCCTAATATCTGAGTTATCTGAGCCAAAACGCTGAAAACGATTTCTGTGTATAGGTTATAGCTGGCTCACATAACGAAAAAAAAGTGAGCCGGATGTGATTTATGTGAGAGTCATTGGCTCAGATGACTCAGATACTCTCAGATAGAATATGTTTATCTGAGCCAGCTATGTTTCTTTGCTGACAGTACTTTCAACTTATTGGCTCAGATAACTCAGATACAACAGTCAAACTTAGCTAAGTGCTCTTTTGAAAACTCGCTTCTTTTTTCCCTTGTGTGACACTTGGTTGTCTGTGCGTTCAAAACCGAGCTGTCTTAGCACCGCTGCTATTCGTCTTTCGTGGCCTGAATTCCGCTTGCCTTTCTCTAGCTCAATAGCGTATTCAGCTATCTCCCCTGTCGTGATCGATTCAAACTCCTCTACGTAGTCAGCAATGAGATCGAACCACGGATCTGTAGATTCAAATCGAGCTCTGAGAACATCTACTGCCCTCCCTTCCTCTTCTGTTAGATGCCAACCTTCACCAGCACGGAAGAGGGCAACGGCAGCGGCCCAAATGCGATCGCGCTCTGCTTTCAGCATTGCAATGTCAGGGCTCTTGCTGATGGGCACAACCCAGAAACGACGATTGCCGGTAGGGTCTGCAAGGAACTGGACCTCGTTTGTGCTGCCAACGATGACCGATGGGCGTTGTAACTCAATTGAGCTACGACCGTATGGCGGGCGAACATCGTCCGTTCTAGAGCTGAGAAACGACTTCACCTGACTGATGTCGCTGCGCTTGAAAATGTTTTCTAGCTCTGACCATTCCAGAATCCAAAAGCGGTGCAGCCTCAGCACGTCATCTTTGTTGGCAATTGACTTCGTAGAGTCGTTAAACCAGCACTCTGACGCCAGCGTTTCTAGAAAAGTGGATTTAAACGAGCCCTGTCCACCCTGAAGGATAAGTACGCAGTCTTGTTTACAGCCAGGGGCAAAAGCGCGGGCGACGGCGGCGATGAGAAACCGTTTCAGCATCACCTGATGCATGGGTTCAGTGGTGCCAAAATAGCGTTCAGCAAAACCGTTAAGAATAGCTGTGTCGTCGCCGTGCTGCTGGTGAACCTGCGTTAAATACTCGACAACGGGGCTATAGCTCTGATTTTTGGCTATCTTCACCACGCAGTCTGCCACTTCCTCACGACAGCCTTTGATCGTTAGGTCGTGGTCTACCAGGAAATCTAGCTTGGCATCAGTCGCCTCGAAGGTTTCACCGTCTAGCTCTACCTTCATTTTCAGCGTGTTGTAGCGCAGTCGCTCACCAAACTGCTCATCAATTTTTCTGTACTCTCTCAGCAGTCGTGGTGATTCATCCGACAGGCTCTGGGTGCCTTGCCGCTTGCGAGCTGCTTTCACCTTGGCCTCTAGCAGCCGACTAGCAGAGAAATTGCTGTGACCGTTTTCCTTACACCATGCCGCTAGCGTGACCTGCGCTTGCTCTAGAGTCTCAGAACCCTCTAAAACCTTCATGCCTAAGTAATCTACCTCTACCTCCACCTCCATTGATGAGAGCTGAACAGCCCTTGTCATTTCCTTTGGCGATTTAGTTTTCACAAAAGGCTGAGCACGGGTAGAGCTTTGTTTTGGCCTGCTAGTGTACTGAGCGCAGGCATTTGCGCCATGGTAGCTGTCGCTGTACTTCCCGTTGAAGTAGTAGCCGTTGGCAGATTGAGCGGGGCTTCCGTTCTTTCCCTCGGTGTAGCAAAGTACCAGGCCCTTATCAGCCGTCATTGAGCAGTCACCATCTTTAGTGCGATCGCATACCGGGCACGGGTTATCCTTAGACGAACTGATGAACTCAGATTTTGAACATGTTGATTTGGAGCCGCTACGTGATGGGTAGGGGCTCTTTTTATTGGTTGCTGTGGTCATGATTTAGGCACCTGCTGTCGTTAGGTTTTCAGAATCTGGCTGTAGTGTTTTGAGATAGGTCTGAATAGCTTGTTCGTGTTCTGGCGTACCTTTGCAGGTAAACCAGTTCAGACAGAGCGGAGTGTTATATCGAATGCCTGACCTGTGATTACTAGGGTTGAGATAGGTCCAGTGAATGCCGTTCTGCCACTCGCCGGAGTTTCGCCGGTCACGCAGGTACGACTTAGACACGCTCAATTGCGCTGCTAGCTCGGCAGCGCTGCTGAATGAATATTTCATGTGATTGAAGCCTCTGTACTACTCCGTTCGACTGGGTGAAGCTTAGACGAACAAATAAAGCTCTGCAACCCTGAAACAGCAGTAGTTACAGGGTTTTTATTGTTAGTTGCATATACAACTGGTAGCGGTATTGGCACAGTGGCTTCTGGAGATCACAAAACGGCTGTCGCTGATTGCCGTTTGTGATGAGAATCTACTGTGCCAGTTTGCCTAGAAAAACCTGCCTTCAATTGACGCTAAAAAAGTCATAAAACTCTCTCGAAAGGGTGTCACCCTTCCTGTGAATTTAAAACGCTCGCGATAATGTAAGAGTGGACAGTTCGTCTTCGTGGCAGTCTTCCTGATGACCTGCTGATAGGTGGCCATCAGCTATAGGCTTTTCTAGATATCGAATGTGATACCACCAACCCGGATCTCTGGCGTATTTCGGGCACCACACAAACCCTAAAATTTGTACGACATCATTCGTTACATTTCCGTCTTCGCGCTGCCAAACGAGTATGACTACGTCGAACAGTCCAAACCGTGGTGAGGGTATAGTGCTGCGGTTGATGAAGGTTGATAGGGTGCTGGCGCTTGCTACTGTTAGCTCTGCTAGTGAGTAGTGTTTATGGATGTTCATTGTTCTGTGTTCCTCCCCAGCGCTGGCGGGCAGTTGCGATCGCCTCTGCCTGCCCAACTTCATCGGCAATGCTCATCAGTCGGTCTCGTTTTGTCTTCAGTCGCCTGTTTTCGGCGTCTTTGGTCGTGTTCTGGTCTAGCTGCCTAGTCTCTACGTCTCGGGCTTTTAGCCACAGCCATGATGAGATGACGATGCAGGCTTCCGGGCCAAACACCAGCGCCAGGACGACGACGCCAAAGAAATAGCTATCACTGTTTCTAAATGCTGGGTGCTCGGCTGTCGTTAGCAAATCGAAGTGGTACACCAGTGCGAGGCCAATGCCACAGCCGAATAGGCGGAAGGAGTTGGTTACAGGTTTGCGCTTTAGATTGCTGACAACGGTAGAAGGCGTTTTATCTTGCCTTAGCCAACTGGCAAAGGTGAGTTCTAGGCCGGTGGCTGCAACTGCGATCGCGAATGCGGTCACCATCGTGGCCCCTGAGCGTACCTCTAGTACGTTTGAGCTAATGATTGTGTTCTCAGTGGCCAAGTAGATACCCAGCGCTAGCAGAATGGCAGCGAAGGCACGGGTAAGGATGGGATTATTCAGCACTAGCTTTAGCCTCCGCTTCTTTCATGACGTAGCGCAATTCAGGGCGGGCAATGTCTTTTACATGCGCCTGGAAGCGACGGCGGGCTTCGGCATACCGTTTGCCACCACCTTTAGAGAGACCCCATACGCGCTTGATGGTTTTGGTTTGGTTATTGCCTTCTCGGTAGACCTGTCGGCAGATATCGCGCTCTCTTGGGTGCGGAGGCTCGCTCAGTTCTAACGGAGTGATATTGAGTTCATCCGCCAGGGTGTCATCGGTGCGAACGGTTGACTGCACCGGGTTTGGCATGGCGGACGCGGGCCGGGGACGCACCTCGGGGATGTCGGCGGGCCTGCTGACATGAGTGTGTGTTGCAGGTGGTGTGGGTGTGTGCGAGCGCGGATACACACGCACCATGCCGGGGGCGTTGTATGACGACTCGGGCGAATGAAAGGGCGATCGCTCTGTGACGCCGTTGCGATGCGTGACGTTGCGCCAGGTCGTAGCGGCCCAGTTGCGGCGCTGCTGTTGTTCGTGAGTGACGTAGCCGATAAGCGCACCGATGGCAGACATGGTGAGCAGGCTACCGGCGACGACGGCAGCTATGGAGAGACTCATAGTGGTTGCCCTCCCCAGCGACTGCGGTTGTGTGTTTTCATAGTGGGGCTCCTGTGGAATGCATGAGCAGTGGACACCTGAGCGCTTGATCGGCTTTCTCGGGTGTCCTTTTTGATTGCTTAAGTGCTCATGCATTAAATATACAGCTTATGCGCATACAAAATAGTCATATATACACAATTTCTCTGTATTATTGAAGCAGCATGATGTAATGAGGGATATCTTTCTATGCGTTCGGCAAACTTGATGAAGCGTCTTAGTGCGAGTATTCCAGACCGTGTATATGACCAGCTTGAGAAACTGGCTGTCAAGGATGGTCGCTCGATCAGCAATCTAGTTTCATATCTGCTAGAGCACAGCATTGACAAACGTCTAGAGCTAGATGCGATCACAGATAAAGAGAGTGCGCAGCACAAAAGAGGCTCCGCTTGATTTCTGTGACAAGAATCAAGCGGAGCTATTAAAGGACTAAAAACCAGCCCATAGGGTGCAAATAAGGTGTAAAGCGCTAAATCAGAGGCTATAAGTATTGCTACTACGGGATTCACGTCTACTTTGGGGTAGTAGGGGTCGTGGGTTCAAATCCCGCCGCTCCGATTGATGTAACGCTTTATATGCAAGACTTACAGCTGTTCTCTGATGAGGGCGGCTGTTGTCGTTTTTGTGGTAAGTCGTTCAGTGCCAAAACTTATAAGTACCGTTTTGTAAGGGATGTATGCCTATTTTGAGAAGCGAAAGAGGGCTCGTAGAGTAAGGGGCCTCAGACAAATAGCCACCAGTAGTGGATTCTATCGTTATACATTCGGGTGAAAATCAAAGAAAAACAGGTGAGAATACAGCACTGGCAAGGCTCAGGCTGTATTTTGCTATCAGGCTCTTGTATCAGCGATTCGATGAGTCCTGATAGACGATGAACGAACCTGACAGTAACCGTAACATCGAAATCCAAGCAGCCGTTGTTGGCCTTACGGTTGCTTGGATTTTGCCTAGCTTCGGCGATGGAGAAAGGGGGAAGAAAATGGGCACTTGCGATTTTGAGAAAAGTCTGGCTGTAGTCATTGGGATTGATCAATATCAAAACGGTATTACGCCATTGCGAACAGCCGTGGCGGATGCCTATGCAGTAGCCTCTTTGCTAAAGCATGAGCACGAATATAAAGTGCTGTCCCTGCTGGACGAATCAGCTAATCTAACCGGCCTTCAAGAACTTATTCAACACACCCTACCCAGCCTCTTATCTGCTAACAGTCGCTTACTGTTTTACTTTGCGGGGCATGGGATTGCCCAAGACGGCGATGATGGTCCGGCAGGTTACTTGATTCCTCAAGATGCGGTTCCCGGCGATGCCGGTAGCTATGTGTCGATGGTGTCGTTGCACGATGCGCTGACAGCCTTACCCTGTCGACACTTTCTAGCTGTCTTTGACTGTTGCTTTGCAGGTGCCTTTCGCTGGTCCAGCACACGCAAGGTCACGGTTGTCTCCGAAGTAATCCACCGCGAACGGTATGATCGATTCCGTCAAGATCCAGCTTGGCAAGTCATCACTTCTGCATCCTATGACCAACCTGCCATGGATGTGCTGTCATTACGGGATGAGCGTGGAGAAATTATTGATAGTCGAGATCAGCGACATTCACCTTTTGCGGCAGCCTTGCTACAAGCTTTGCAAGGAGACGCTGATAGTTCACCGCCAGCAAAAGATGGTAATCCAGCCGGAGATGGGGTGATAACGGCGACAGAACTGTATCTGTATCTGCGAGACCAAGTAGAGGTGCTGACGGAAAGTCATAGCCTGCGACAAACACCGGAGATTTGTACGCTGCGCAACCACGATAAGGGAGAGTATATTTTCCTGACACCAGGGCATGAACTCAACTTGCCACCTGCCCCTGCGCTCAACAAGGAGAATAATCCCTATCGTGGTTTAGAATCGTTTGACCAAGTCCATAAAGATTTGTTCTTTGGTCGAGATACAGAGATTGATCAATTACTGAAGAGACTGAATGACCCGCATCCGATGGTTGTAGTGCTAGGGGCTTCGGGAACGGGCAAATCTAGCCTAGTAAAGGCTGGGCTGTTACCTCGGGTGGCGGAAGATCCGGCTTTTCAGGTGCTGCCGGTGATGCGTCCGGGCAACTATCCGCTGGAAGAATTAGCCAGAGCCTGTATGAGCTTGGGGGCAGTTGATGAAGCGAAGGGACTCAGTGAACAGTTCGCCGCCGATGAAACGGTGTTGTCACGACTGATTGGGCAGTGGCAACAAACACATCCTAAAACCAAGCTGCTGTTGGCCATTGACCAAACTGAGGAGCTGATTACGCAGGCCATTACTCCAGCACAGTCAAGCCAGTTTCAGCGCTTGGTTAAGCGGGCAATGGCTGATCATTGGCAATACTTTCGAGTCGTGGCGACGCTCAGGCTAGATTTTGAGGCGCAGTTTCAGGATGAGGAGCTGCGGGAAGGATGGATGGATTCTCGGTTTGTGATTCCGCCGATGAGTCAAGCGCAGCTGCGGGAGGCGATTGAGAAGCCCGCAGCCGCACGGGTGTTGTACTTTGAGCCATCGAGCTTAATCGACCAGCTAGTCGAGGATGTGGCGCAGACGCCGGGAGCCTTACCGCTGTTGTCTTTTATGCTGAGTGAGCTGTATTTGCGCTATTTAGAACGGCACAGTGATAACAGGGCATTAACAGAGACCGATTATCGGGCGTTGGGAGGAGTTTCTGGGGCGATGACGCAGCGGGCAACTCAGGAGTATGAGTCACTCGTGTCAGAAGATGACGCTTACGAGACAACGGTTAAGCATGTGATGTTGCGCATGGTCGCGCTGGAGGGTGGCGAGCTGGCGCGGCGACGGGTACCGCTATCAGAATTAGTTTATGCCGATAAGCCCAGGAATGAACGAGTGCAAAAGCTGTTGGACAATCTGATAGCGGCAAGGTTAGTCATACGGGGGCAAGAATTAAATGGTGAACCCTATGTGGAACCTGCTCATGATGCGTTAGTTAGGGGGTGGGATAAGCTCCTTCGCTGGAAGAATGCAGAGCAGGTCAATTTGGGATTGCAGCGTGAGCTAATGCCCCAATCAAAGAATTGGCAGAAAGCAGAGAATTCAGAAAGCAGTAAGCGTGCAATGGGATTCTTGTGGGATGAGAACCCTCGTTTGGACTTATTGAAGTCGATTTTGGATTCTAATGATAATTGGTTGAATGCTGCTGAAGAGAGGTTTGTTCAGCGCAGTGTAGTGCGTAAGCGCAATCGCCGCACTCGGTTGGTTTCTGTTATGTCAGCAGCAATTGCAGTACTCAGTGTGGTGAGTGGCATCGCCATTTGGAATGTTCGAGAAGCGAATCGCAACAATATCAAAGTCTTAGCTCAATCTGCGGCTACCTCAAATGCTTTTGGCGATAGCTTTCAAGCAACCATGATGGCGCTCAGAGCAGCAAAGCAGTCTAAAAAGAGTCGGATTTCAGACCCAGCCTTGCTAGGCCAGATAAATAGAGAACTGTTTTCCGCATTTTTTGCATCTGGTCGTACTCAAAACTGGCTTGTCGGCCATAGCGGTTCGGTCATTGCCGTACAATTCAGCCCGGATGGCGAGGCCCTGGCCACTGCAAGTGATGACGGCACAGCTAAGTTGTGGAACCGAGAAGGCGCATTGTTGACGACGCTCAAGGGCCATAGCGGTTCGGTCATTGCCGTACAATTCAGCCCGGATGGCGAGACCCTGGCTACTGTAAGTAATGACGGCACAGCTAAGTTGTGGAACCGAGAAGGCGCATTGTTGACGACGCTCAAGGGCCATAGCGGTTCGGTCATTGCCGTACAATTCAGCCCGGATGGCGAGGCCCTGGCCACTGCAAGTGATGACGGCACAGCTAAGTTGTGGAACCGAGAAGGCGCATTGTTGACGACGCTCAAGGGACATAGCGGTTCGGTCTTTACCGTACAATTCAGCCCAGATGGCGAGACCCTGGCTACTGCAAGTGATGACGGCACAGCTAAGTTGTGGAACCGAGAAGGCGCATTGTTGACGACGCTCAAGGGCCATAGCGAGTCGGTTAGTGACGTACAATTCAGCCCGGATGGCGAGACCCTGGCTACTGCAAGTGATGACGGCACAGCTAAGTTGTGGAACCGAGAAGGCGCATTGTTGACGACGCTCAAGGGACATAACGAGTCGGTTAGTGACGTACAATTCAGCCCGGATGGCGAGACCCTGGCTACTGCAAGTGATGACGGCACAGCTAAGTTGTGGAACCGAGAAGGCGCATTGTTGACGACGCTCAGGGGCGGCGATTATGGGGTCAATACCGTACAATTCAGCCCAGATGGCGAGACCCTAGCGACGGCAAGTGGGGACGGCACAGCTAGGTTGTGGACTCGAGAAGGCACATTGTTGATGGCGCTCGCGAGCCATAGCGAGTCGGTCAGTGCCGTACAATTCAGCCCGGATGGCGAGACCCTGGCCACTGCTAGTCTGGACGGCACAGCTGGGTTGTGGAACCGAGAAGGCGCATTGTTGACGACGCTCGTGGGTCATAGCTTTGGGGTCAATGCCGTACAATTCAGCCCGGATGGCGAGACCCTGGCCACTGCAAGTAATGACGGCACAGCTAAGTTGTGGAACCGAGAAGGCGCATTGTTGACAACGCTCAAGGGCGATAGCAAGGGGGTCAATGCCGTACAATTCAGCCCGGATGGCGAGACCCTGGCCACTACAAGTGGGGACGGCACAGCTAGGCTGTGGAGCCGAGAAGGCGTATTGTTGACGACGCTCAAGGGCGACGATTATGGGGTCAATACCGTACAATTCAGCCCGGATGACGAGACCCTGGCCACTGCTATTACGCGACAGTGAAGGTAGGCGGGTAACGACAGCGAGGTTGTCGGGTTGAGCAAAATCAGCGTGAGACAGAGCTGAGTTTGCTCAGGCGAGCATAGCGGGGTTGTCAACCGTCAAAGAAAAAGGCACAGGTAGATCTCGTACTAAAGAGAGCTATGTCCTGTGCCCGAAGCCATTCACTTATATCAGAAGAGAGCCTATATGAACGCGAGAAGGCTGGGGTTGACCCAGACGGCATCGTCCACGATAGCCGAGATATCAGAGCGAACCGGCCAACGGATAGACGGCGGCCATCACCGGACTAACCGAGGCGCAGTTATTGCAGCGCCCGCACAGCGAGACCCCTTAGCCGAGGTCTGGGCCAGCGAGCTAGAGCCGATGCTACGCCGAGAGCCGAGACTGAAGCCAACAACGTTGTTCGAGTACCTGCAAGCGGAACATCCGGACGAGTATCCAAGAGTGCTACGAACATTGCAGCGTCGGGTACGAGAATGGAAAGCACTGCACGGGCCAGAACCGGAAGTGATGTTCATGCTGCGCCATGAACCAGGCGTGATGGGACTCTCGGACTTTACCAAACTGAAGGGGATGGAAATCACGCTCAACGGCAAGGCGTTCGAGCATTTGATTTACCACTACCGCCTAGCCTACAGTGGCTGGCAGAGTGCGCAGATTATCCAGGGAGGTGAGAGCTTCACAGCCCTATCCGAAGGATTGCAGAATGCTTTGCAGCAGTGTGGGGGTGCGCCAAAAGAACATCGTACAGACAGTTTGAGCGCAGCCTATCGTAATTCAGGTGGCCACCGCACTAAGGAGCTGACACGGTTCTACGATGACCTGTGCGAACACTATCGGATGGTGCCGACGAGAAACAACAAAGGGAAAGCGAATGAGAATGGCTCGGTAGAAAGTCCTCATGGCCATCTGAAGAACCGCATCAAACAAGCCATCTACCTGCGCGGCAGTCGCGACTTTGCGAGCGTTGCCGAGTACCAAGCAGTGATAGACCAAGCCGCCGCTGGCTTGAACCGACAGTGCGAGGCCAAATATGCAGCAGAAAAAGCGGTGCTGCAACCGCTGCCAAAGCGTCGGGTAGCTGACTACGAGATTCTCAGCGCTAAAGTGAGCTGTCACAGCACGATAGAAGTGCGCTGCATCCTCTACAGCGTGCCGTCTCGGCTGATTGGTCAGCAGGTCGAGATACATCTCTATCACGACCGTTTAGTCGGCTACTTCGCTCGCCAGCAGGTGTTTGAACTCGCCCGATTGCGCATCGCAGGCAAAGGGCGACGGCGGGGGCGCTGCATTGACTATCGCCATCTGATAGGGGGGCTTAGAAAGAAGCCTCGCGCCTTCCTCTTCTGCAAGTGGCAGAGCGACTTGCTGCCAACCGCAGAGTTTCGTCAGCTTTGGAAGCAGTTGAAGACTGGCTTCGAGCGTGACCAAGCTGCGAAGCTGATAGTCGAAGCGCTTTATATTGCCGCCACTTATGACCAAGAGCAAGCCGTTTGTGACTATATGAGCGAAGCTCTGGCGCACAAGCAGCTAACGCTAGCTCGCCTACAGCAACAGTTCATGCCTAGCTCAGTAGCCGCCTTGCCACCGATAGAAACGCAACAACATTCGCTCGATAGCTATGACCAACTCCTCAGCAACTCAGACAAGCGCATCGACACAGAAGAAGACAACAACGACGACAGCCACAGGCAGCCCTTATCAGCAGCTGAGCAGCCTGCTCAAACAGCTCAAGCTCACCAACATGCTTACCCATTGGGAAGCTACCGAGAGCCGCGCTTTGCAACAGCAATGGTCTTATGCGCAATTTTTACTCAGCTTGTGTCAGCAGGACAACGGCCAGCCTCAATGCCCTGATAAGAGTCGCTTTGTCTAGACTGAGTTGCGTCTGCCTTTCTAGATACAGGTCGTTTTTTCATGGTTATTTGGTGTTGTTTGACGTAAGTGAATTTCCAACCTGTGCCGAAGGAGGCCAGCACCCCTGCTTAATCTGTTGCTGTAACTGCTTTAATCGCACAATCTCTGCTGGCGAGGCGTAGACAATCCATCGTTTATTAGCAAAGGTTTCTTGTCTGCCTTGAACCCAGCCCTTCTTGAGCCATTGGTAAAGCGTCACTGTAGGTATATCGAGAGCGGTTGCAAGCTCCGATAGCCACCATTGGTCTTCAGGTAGGGGCGGCTTCTTAGGAGCGGCTCGCCGAGGCGTTGAAGCGCCGATACGACGCATGAGCGATTGTATGCTCTGCGTGCTGAAGCGCTTCTGTCGTTTGGCTGGCTGGAAGCCTTCTCGATTGATCTGTTCAGCGATAGCAGCGGCCTTATATCCTTCTGATGATAACGCTTTAATGCGGTCGCATAGTTGTGGGTAATAGCTAAGATTACAAAGTTTTCCAACGGGTCGAAAGAAGGTCGAGCGTGTGATGTGGCCGCCCATCCATTCTATCTCTACGTTGACCTTTTCGGTTAGTCCTTCAGCTTGAACAACAATACGTGAAATGACTTGTCTAACAATCTCCTTTCTCTGAGAATTTGTTGTTGTATCAGATTGCCAGAGTGCTGGAATGTCTTGCGATAACTGACGAATTAGGGCAATCTCCTCCTCACTCAACTGATTGGACTGCTGACTGGAAAAACGCTTATATTCTTCTTCTACTCGCTTTTGCTCGACCAATTTCTCTTCCCACGACTGGGCCAATCGGCGAGCGACTAACCGATTCTCAGGTTCTACACATTGATAGTGCCTTTCGGCTCTCTTCGCTTCGAAGTCAGCTCTCTCCAATCGTTGCTGCCATAGGTTATCTAGCTCCGTGCGCTCAGTCTCCAGTTGACTAATTGCCCTGAGCGACAGCTCTAGCGCTGCGGGTTCTATCGCGCTCAGAACACTGGCGCTGATGTACTGGTCGATAGCCTTGCCAGGAATCGACTGGCAAGCAGGGGCTCCGTAGCTAATGGTAAGACGATGACAAATGTAGCTGTGGTAGTTGTCGCCTGCATAGCGAATGCCCAATCGGCTGCCGCACTGCCCGCAGACTAAGAGGCCAGTGAGTAACGCAGCGCCTCGACGTGGATGCCCTAGCCGTTCGGCGCAGGCTTGGTTTTCCTTCAGTCTCAAGATGTTGCGTTCGTAGCGTTCCCAGCTCAGATAAGCCGGAAATTTATTTGGAATAAAAACATGCCACTCATCAGGACGCAAAATTATCTGACCTAGCCTAACTCGACCGGTCTCGGGATGATGAGAAGATATCTTTCGCCGCCCATAGGCATAAACACCCGCATAGATTGGATTCTTGAACAAGCCCTGAAGCGTGGAGCGCGTTGGACGACGCCACTCTAGCTCGCCTTTCTTCAAACCGCCTTTCAACCGAATGCCTAACTGAATGTTGTTGTTTACCAGATAGCGTAGAACACCGTGCAGTGTACCGACTTCATCAAACTTCCGAAACAGCAAGTGAATAACAGATTGAACCTGTTCGTCGGGGTCGAACGTCACTTCACCCGAAGGTTGACGAATGTAACCTGTAGGGAGGTCAAAATGCAGCTCTCCTCGCTTGGCTTTGTTTAGCTTGCCCTGACTCATCCGTTGCTTGATGAGATGGAGTTCTGCTTCTGACATCGTACCCTTCAGACCTAGCAGTAGACGGTCATTGTAGTGACTAGGGTCGTAGACCCCGTCTTGGTCTGCTATTAATGTATTGAACAAGGCGCAGACTTCTAGTAATTGATGCCAATCCTTGCATGAACGAGCGAGCCGAGACATCTCAATCCCAAGGACTAGACCCACATGGTTCAGGCTGACTTCTGTCACGAGTCGCTGAAAGCCGCTACGATTCTCACTTTTGGCACCTGACTTACCTAAGTCTTCGTCAATGACCATCACCCGCTCGCTCGACCAACCGAGAGCGCTAGCCCGGTCTACTAGCGCATACTGTAGGCGCGTTGACTCTTGGTTCTCCAAGACTTGCTGAAGCGTGGATTGGCGAACATAAACGATCGCCAATCGCTCTTGATGGTGACTCTGTATGCGACCACTCCACGCATTACCACAAACAGGATTAGTCATTGGGCTTCTCCTCCTGTTTCTCCTGGCGCATCAACTGATGGATGACTAGTTGGCTGAGTAAGATGAGAAGCTGCTGCCGCTGACTCGCAGGCAGGCTCTCCCACCGTGGCTCTACAGGCTCGTTTTTGTTTACAGACGGGGGGAGGTGGACTGATAGGACATGATGTGACTTCCCTTTGTGTGGTTAGCTCATTGGACTTCAGCTTATCAACTAAAGCTACTAACCCTAGTAAACCTGGCACGCCAACGATAGGAACCAGCTTTTTCTCCACTCTTATATGGGTATTATGGCTGGCCGCTGGAGGCAGACAGACGCAACCAGATGCGCCTAAAGCGCGCCAAAAAAGAAGCGCTGCTCCCCGCCGTAAAAAGTTTGACCAACTTTGAGTTTGAGCACTGCTTGAGCTTTAACCCCGCTCCCCTGATGCAGTTAGCTGATGACGACAGTTGGCTCGATAACGCCACTAACTGTCTATTCTTCGGCGCGTCCGGCGTCGGGAAGACGCATCTGGCTCTGGGGTTGGCTCATGCCATGCTAGAAGCCGGAAGACGGGTCAAATTCTTCAATGCGTCTGCCTTAGTTCAACTGCTACAACAGGACAAACAACAACTATTGTTGCAGTCGCGCCTGAAGAAGCTTGACCGCTTTGACCTACTCATCCTCGACGACCTAGGCTATGTGCAAAAGTCTGAAGCCGAAACCTCTGTCCTCTTTGAGCTGATTGCTCATCGCTATGAACGTAAGAGTCTACTTATCACCGCTAATCAGCCGTTCAGCAAGTGGGATAGCATCTTCCCCGATTCGATGATGACCGTCGCTGCTGTTGACCGGCTGGTGCATCATGCCGTCATCTTTGAGATCAAGGCTGACAGCTATCGGCAGCAAGCAGCGGCGGCTCGTAATCAGGATTAGATGGCGCACTGAAAACGCCTACATTCCGATTTCTAAAAACGATCGCGCACTGTCATTTTGATCGCTGGCTGTCGCTTTACCTTTAAGTCTCAAGATGAGCTTGCTGAGTCTCTATCAAGTGTCAGCTAGCTCGCCAACCCGACTGTCGCGTCACGTCTACCCCCCTTGACATCTAACACACTGCAAGTGGGGACGGCACAGCTAGGTTGTGGACCCGAGAAGGCGCATTGTTGACGACGCTCAGGGGCGGCGATTATGGGGTCAATACCGTACAATTCAGCCCAGATGGCGAGACCCTAGCGACGGCAAGTGGGGACGGCACAGCTAGGTTGTGGACTCGAGAAGGCGCATTGTTGACGACGCTCAGGGGCCACAGCGAGTCGGTCAATACCGTACAATTCAGCCCGGATGGCGAGACCCTGGCCACTGCAAGTGATGACGGCACAGCTAGGTTGTGGACCAGAGAAGGCGCATTGTTGATGACGCTCGTGAGCCATAGCAAGGGGGTCTGGTCCATACAATTCAGCCCGGATGGCGAGACCCTGGCCACTACAAGTGGAGACGGCACAGCTAAGTTGTGGAACCGAGAAGGCTCCCTGGATCTGCTAGAGATGCATCCATGTCATCAATGGAAGGTCTATTTACAGCATGGCCCTTTCGTCGAGAAGGAGGACAGAAATCTTTGTGATTAATCTTGAGAGGCTCAACTGATACCACTTCAATAGTTGTGCTTCCTAATCGGTAGGTTTTTGGGCGTCATCGTTATTGGGTAGTAGGGGTCGTAGTTCAAATCCCGCCGCCCCGATTGGCAAAACATTTGCTATATCTGCGTCCGTAGTGCTCTCATTGTCCGCTGTAGTTGCACTCGCCGCTTTTGATTTTCCAAGAGGGTCTGTCGCGCGGGTGCAGTTGCTGTCGGCTGCGGTATAGCGACTACCGTGGCTTCTGGTTGTGCGCTCGCGGTTTCGTGATGCTGCGCTTGCTCTGCCGACTTGAGTTCGGCTCGATAGCTTCTCAGGGCCTGCTCTAAGTAATCGCTCAAATTCTTGACTAGGTGAAAGCGATCAGCCACTTGTATTGCGTCGGGTGCGGCTGCGTCCATTGCATTTTTATATGTTTTGGAACGGTCACGTGAGAGCACTTCTATACCGGGGTGGGCTTGTAGTCAGGCAATCAGCGTTTCTGCTTTGCGGTCGGCGAGCAGCGCGATGGGCTGATGGGTGTCCCGACAGTTTGATCATATCGTTCTCGATCTACTGTCTTTTGTCGTCTTTTTTCAGAACCTGCCAACATCCTTTTTCAAGACCTATCAAGAAAGCTACAGAACCGATTCATCGTCTGGTCTGTATTCACAGCACTGATGGATTAGCTTGGCCACCAGCCCTGTCCATCCCGTCTGGTGACTAGCGCCTAGCCCTTCTCCCGTATCGCCGTTAAAGAACTCATAGAAAAGAACATAGTCTTTCCAGTGCGGATTGGTTTGGAAGGTTTGGTTGTTGCCATATACTGGACGATGGCCGTTCTCATCGCGTAAAAAGGTGCCAATCATTCTCTCTTCTAGTTTGGTGGCAACGTCCCATAGGTTCATGGGCTCCCCTTCACCGTATGGGCACTGAATTTTAAAGGTGTCACCAAAATAGCGATGATAGCGCTGCAAGGCTTCAATCAATAGATAGTTGGTCGGAAACCAAACGGGGCCGCGCCAGTTAGAGTTGCCGCCAAACAGGCCAATGCTTGATTCTGCCGGTTCGTAGTCGACGCGGTAGACGGTGCCGTTGGCATCGAAAGTGTAGGGATGATCCGCATGGAAGCGAGAGAGGGCGCGGATGCCAGTAGGGGCCAAAAACTCGTGAGGCTTGAGCATTTTGGCCAAGATGCGTCGCAGCTTGTCGGGGCGAACAACAGAGAGCAGGCGACGCTTTTTCTCGTCTGTGCCGACTGTTGTAATATTTTTAGATAGCTTGGGTCGGTTGGCTTCAAACCATTCTAGGCGTTCTTTGAAGCCGGGAAGCCGATCCATTAGCTCTGGTTCAAGTATTGTGGTGGCATACAGTGGAATGAGACCCACCAGCGATCGAATTTTGATGGGAAACCGGGTCATATCTGGTAAGTGCAACACATCGTAAAAGAAGCCGTCTTCTTCGTCCCAAAGCTGAGTAGCGTTTTCTCCAGAGGCACTGTTCATCGCTTCAGAGATATAGATAAAATGCTCGAAGAACTTGGTGGCCATGTCTTCGTAAACAGGGTTCTCTAGGGCTAGCTCTAAAGAGATAGCGAGCATGTCGAGGCAGTACATGGCCATCCAGCTTGTGCCGTCTGCTTGCTCTAGCTTGCCACCTGTGGGTAGCGGCTTGCTGCGGTCGAATACCCCGATGTTATCCAAGCCCAAAAAGCCACCCTCAAAGACATTGTTTCCTTCGGTGTCTTTGCGGTTTACCCACCAGGTAAAGTTCAGCAGCAGCTTTTGAAACAGACGCTCTAGGAAGAGGCGATCGCACTTGCCCGTCAGCTTTTTCTCAATCTTGTACACTCGCCAAGTCGCCCAGGCATGTACTGGTGGGTTCACATCGCCAAAGGCCCATTCGTAAGCCGGTAGCTGACCGTTAGGATGCATATACCATTCACGGGTCATGACATCAAGCTGCTGCTTGGCAAATTCTGGGTCGATCATCGCCAGCGGAATGCAGTGAAAGGCGGTATCCCAAGCGGCAAACCACGGATACTCCCAGGTATCTGGCATGGAGAGAATATCTTGACTGTCGAGATGATGCCAGTGAGCGTTGCGCCCGCGTTTGCGATTAGGCGGTGGCGTGATGGTATCAGGGTCACCCTTGAGCCAGGTGCTGACGTCGTAGAGATAGTACTGTTTGGTCCACATCATGCCTGCAAACGCCTGACGCTGAACGTTTTTTAGATCGTCTGTGTGAATAAAAGGCGAAAGCTGATGGTAGAACTTATCGGCTTCTTCTTGGCGCAGGGCGAAGGTGCGATCAAACTGAGCGCCGAGCGGATCGTCAAGATTGTCTTGGTGACTCAGGCGCAGTTTGATCTGTTGCGTCGCGCCGGGGGCAATTTGCAGCCGATAGTTTACCGCTGCTTTGGTGCCTGTTTGCTGTGGGTTTATGGCCGCAGTTTCGCCATCAACAACGTAGCGGTGAAAAGCGTCTTTGACGTAGGGCGATTTGCTAATACGGCCATATAGCTTTTCTTTATTGGTTTCGTTTTCGGTAAAAAGCAGCGAAGCTTCTTCTGAGCGCTGGCTTTCTGAGCGATCTTCTGGGCAGTAATCTTCAGGGGCCTGGCAGTATAGCCAGCTGGTTCCTAGCTCGTGATGGTAGGTTTCGAGGGTAGCTATAGGGCCGTCACTGTTGATGGCTTTGATGGTGGGCTTAAGACTCGGGGTATCCCAGGCCCAGGTATTGCGAAACCACAAGGTCGGCAGCAAACTTAGCTCAGCCGATTCGGGCCCACGATTGGTAATCGATATTTGAATTAACATATCGTCGGCATCGGCCTTGGCGTACTCTATTTGCACGTCAAAGTAGCGATCGCCTTCAAAGATGCCAGTATCTATCAGCTCGTATTCATCGGCAAAGCGGTCATTCTCCCGGCTTTTATCGATGAGCTGCTGATAGGGAAACTCTGCCTGTGGATACTTGTACAGCGCCTTCATGTAAGAATGCGTCGGCGTACTGTCTAGATAGAAGTAGTATTCTTTGACATCTTCACCATGATTGCCCTGATTGCCCGTCAGGCCAAACAGCCGCTCTTTTAGGATCGGGTCGCAAGTATTCCACATCGAAAGCGCAAAGCAAAGCCGCTGGCGATCGTCGCAGATGCCCAAAATGCCATCTTCGCCCCAGCGGTAAATCCGAGATCTCGCCTGCTCGTGGGTGAAGTAGTCCCAGGCGTTTCCATATTCGCTATAGTCTTCTCGGACTGTTCCCCACTGACGCTCGCTAAGATAGGGGCCCCATTTTTTCCAGTCCGTTTGCTTTTGCTGATGTTCTTCGAGGCGGAGATGTTCGGGTGTCGGGTCAGGGCGCGTCATATATGTCAAATATTTCTTACAAACTACGTTGTTCAATGATGCCTTGTAGCTCAGCAGCGCGGGCTTCACTCATCCGTGCCAAGCACTGCGTTTCTTCTATTACATTCGTACTGTAGAGCACTTCAAAGTCACAGTTGCGATCGCGATACTCAATCCAGGCGAGCTGAACATCGGCAATCTCTTGCTTTTGCGATCCGCTTAGCCGGTTCAGTAGCGCCTGATAGCGCTCATTAAGCTGCTTATCAGCTGTTTGATAGCTAGAGGCTGGCAGCTTCGGCTCACGAAGTTCGTCTGTACGTGTCTGCGTCCGTCCGCGCAGACAATCGCTGTGAATCAAGGGTGCTATAGAGCCGTCTTCGTACTGATCGCTAACAAAAGTGCAGTCCGAATCGCGAAAGGCTATCCAGGCCAGTTCGGCGGTGGTCAGCGCTTGCGCCGCACGCCCAGAGAGATCCTCTTTTAGCGCTCGATAGGTTTGGTTTAGCTGGGCATCGGCTACTTCGTATGCTTGCTGTGCACATTCATTGAGTGCGATTTGGGTGGCAGCAGCCTGGCAGTCGCTCTCAAGCTGCTGAGTATCTGTGCTCTCAGATTGACGAGCCGCATTGGGCTGACTAGCCGTCGGCTGATCGATAGTGTTTGAATCGGCAGCGTTTGGATCGATCGCATCTGGATTGTTAGATGCGATCGCACTCTCAAGCTGATTTTCAATTGAATCAGTGCTGCTTTGCGGCTTGCCGACTGGGGTACTCTCAGCGTCCGCTGGCGCTGGTTCCTCAGTTTCTATCTCACCAGTCGTGAAATCATCAACCGGCGTACAAGCAGCCAACCCTAACAGCAAACTCAACAACAGGCAAAAGCCTTTCTGAGTCATAGTCAATGCCCCTCTAGCTAAAAATAGCGATTTCCAACTCATTCATCGCGACTTGCAAATCATCGTTGACGATCTGAACATCAAACTCATCAGCCGCCGCTAATTCTACTTTTGCTTGGGCCAGCCGACGGGCGATCGCTTCTTCTGACTCCTGACCTCGGCTGCGAATTCTAGCTTCTAATGCCTGCTCATTGGGGGGCGCTACAAAAATTTGCCTAGCCGCCGGAAAGCTTTGACGCACCTGCCTAGCACCTAGCAACTCAATTTCTAGAATGACGCGCAGTCCTTTCGATATCGCCGTCTCAATCGGTGCCCTTGGCGTGCCATAGCAGTTTCCGGCAAACTCTGCCCACTCCAACAGCTCACCATTTTGCGCCATCTCTTGGAATCGGTCTCTACTCACAAAATAGTAATGCTGCCTTTCTACTTCGCCGGCGCGTGGCTGCCGTGTTGTTACCGAAACAGACATCTGTAAATCTGGATATCGCTGTCGCAGCTTCTGAAGTAGCGTTCCTTTGCCGACCCCGCTTGGCCCAGCTAATACAATCAGTTGCCCCCCAGCAGACCGCTTACGGTCGGCATCGGTACCTAGAACTGATTCAATCGAGGGTAAAAAAGAAACCATGCGTTAAAACTGAAGACAATGAAGCTGAGTAATCCATCAAAGAGGCATTCATGACGCTGAACAATTCATGAAAGAAGCAATCCATGACGCCAGCGACCAGTCAAACTAGCTTTCTATCAAACTGGCTTTCTATCAAACCTAGGATAAAACTTTTGAGACAAAACTTAGGGCCCTAGCGCAATCCTTACTCAGGGTTTAGAGGACTGAGAGGGCTGGGGTGGCATATCAAAAAGAACCGTCGTCATATAGCGTTCGGCCCACTGATTTCCGAAGGCTTTTTCCAAAACCCGTCGAGTCTTATCATTTTGCTGCTGTTGAGTGCAATAGTAGCGCTGACGTTCTAAAAATTCATCTAGGCGCTCTGGCATAGGTGTGCGCGTCATTGCCTGCTGTACATGAACCGCTAGGTAGTGCTGTGCCTGCGCTAAGAACTGCTGCTCTTCTGCTGCGGTGATGGGTTTTATAAAGCAACAAACCTCAGAAAAAATTCGTTTACCCCAGTCTGGCAGATCACGAGGCTGGCTGTAGCTAGGTTGCTTTGCTGATTTGGCAACAAGGGCCGTTTTATAGCCGTCACTGAGATGCCCTGCCGCTGTGCCCGGTGAGAGATCGACAATAGCCGCGCTAACCTGGCCTCTCCCGCTGACAATATCGCAACCAAAAATCGGTAAGCCGTATTCTGGCCTGGGAAACATAACGCAGTGCAAGATGTCTAAATTTTTGCCAATACGGGCTAGCTCTAAATGCAGCTTACGAAATTGCGGTGTCTGGTAGCAGCGATTCTCAATAATCAGTTTCTCGCCTTCTAGCTTGCCTTCTACATAGCCCAAGTCCTCTGGCAGATAGTAGGGAGATAGCTCTAAACGTTGCCACGCCTTTTCTATGCCCTCAGCTAGCTGGCGTACGAGAGGATGCTGGTGTTTGCGAATAGACGAGGCGCAGGCTGAAGTCGGCATGTAGTTAACGCTAGAGATGCCAAGAGCATGCTTGGCATGAGAATAACGGTAGGTGTGAGACGAACTGTAAAGACTGAGTGCGAGCAATTGGCTATATGCGTAGGCCTTAAGCATAGCAGTTTCAGCCGGGTATCAAATTATTCCTGACTAGAGAGTCGGCCCGACGAAAAGATGAATAGGGCTTCTAAATATTGACCATTTTGCCTGCTAAATAGAGTATCAACCAAACCTGTTTTGGTTGGTTGCGCAAAGTGGTCTGCCATCTTCAGAATGTATCCGTAGAGCGGGTATTCGCGAGGGTGCTAAGCACGGTCATTTACCTAGCACTGGATCCATGATTGCAATTCGGCCAAAATCTCGTCAGATTCTCGGGACAAATCAGCAGGCTTATCAGGCCTTGAAAGCCTCGATGAGTTTGAACTTGCGGCGACAGCTGTTGATTGCGGTCTGCGACAATGTGGTTTTACAAAATCAGCTGGCAACCCAGCTAGAGTATGACCTGGCTGGACAAACATGGTCTATGCCCAGCTTCGATGATGAGGCTCCTAAAAGCAGCTCACTGGCTCTAGAGAGACTAACTTTTGATCCTGAAGATGCTCATTTGCCTCGGCAGGTCGCCCACTGGGTGAGAGAAGCGACCGCTGAGGCCCAGGCTGAGGAGAGCTTGCCTCAGGTGCAGGTGCTAGGAATTGAGCAAATGACTCGCCAGCCGGCGATTGTGCAAAATCATTTTTTGCGATCGCTCGAACAGATGGAAGTGCTCTTGCCCCGCCTAAACACTAGCCTGCTGGTATGGGTGCCATGGCCGTGGCTGCGAACGATTCAAACGTCGTCTCCTACATTTTGGAAATGGCGCAACGCGGTCTTCGAATTTGTCAGTGACCCTACCCCCACTCTATTGCCCTCAGAGGCTTCAGATAATGGCGCTTTAAATGCCGACCGGTTTGCGAGAGAGGCCAGCTCGCGCTCGGCTAGCAGCAACCCTGCTTCCCATTCGACAGCAGCCGACACCATACCGGCAGATAACGGATACTCGCCTACTCATCGCGATCGCCCATCGCCTATTCGTAGCTATCCGCCCATCACGATTCCGGCGGTCGTCTCGCTCTATGGCGAAACAGACGAAAGCGAAATAGATGACGACCAGCCGGCTACAGAAACGATCACAACTTGGGAGACGCTAGACGTTGCGGCAACTCCTGTGCAGACGGACGATAGAAAGCTAGAAGGCCGCGACCGAGGGGGCAGCCGTTTATCTGACTCGGCGGCCCAAAAGCCAGAGACTCAAAAGCCAGAGACTCAAAAGCCAGAGACTCAAAAGCTAGAGACTCGAAAGCTAGAAGCGCAAGCGGTCGCTCAGCAGATTGAAAAGCAGTCGTTCGAAGAGCAGGCCGCCGCACTCCCAGCCCTAGAATTTCTAGACCTAGAAAGCCCAGCCTTAGAAAGTCAAGAGCAAGAAGGCAGCACGCCAGAGACTCAGACACAAGAGATTCAGGCGCAAGAGACTCAGGCACAAGAGATTCAGATACAAAGCGCTGAATCGTCATCACAGTCTGCTTCAGAACATAGTTTTTCTTTAGACAGTACGTTTTCTTCGGAAGAGGCCCTTGCCTTAGACAGTACGTTCTTGAACACGATTCCTAATCGGAGCGCTGCAGATGACTACTTTGAGGTTGGGCACAGCTATCGTCAGCGGATCGAAGCGGGCGAGCGCGGTTTAGATCTGATTGAACCTGCGATCGCTGCCTACGAAGGTGGGTTGCGCAGCCTGACAGGTCCTCATCCAGACTGGGCAAGCGGGCTCAATGACTTGGGCACGCTTTACTGGCTCAAGGCTCAGCAGCTAAGCAACCAGCCGCAAATTATTGACTGTATGAACCACAGCGTTCAGCTATACGGCGAGGCCCTGACCAAAGTAGATCCTACTGTAGACCCCAACATGGCCTACCAGCTGTATAGCAACCTAGGTGCGGTCCATAGCATGCTGGCAATGTACGCAGCGCCAGTAGAGCACTTTCAGCAGGCCGCTGAAGCATACCTAAATGCGCTCTCACTGTGCGTCTTGGCCACGGATCCTGAGGAGTTCTCTACGCTGCAAAATAGCCTGGGCTCGGTGTATTGGAAGCTATCTCATTACGAGCCAACAGGCATCAAGATAGAGCTGACCCTACGGCAGGCGATTACTGCCTATGAGCAAGCGCTATTGGGCTATAGCCCTGCGCAAAAGCCGCTAGACTATGCTGCGGTGCAAAACAATTTGGGCATCACCTACTGGAGTCTCGCAAAGCATACGGCATCATCTCCGGCACTCAAAAATGCGATCGCTGCCTACCGCGACGCACTCAACTATCGCACACCCGAAACAGAGCCAACGACCTGCGCGATTACTTACAACAACTTGGCCCTTGCCTATTGGGATCTATCTAAAGATGAGAGCATTGATCGCGAGCACAAGCTCCGCTATCAGCGCAACGCGGTAACGGCCTTCGAAGCGGCTCTGCAAACAGCTCAGAGCGTCAGCTCTCTCAATCAGGCAGATAGAGCTGCGATTTATCACTGTTTAGGCGATGTCCACGCTCAAATGGTAGAGACGACTCCTACACCTGCAGAGGTCGCCGAGAGCCTGCAAAAGTCTCTCTACAGCTACGTACAAGCGATTGACGGTATGCCGCTAGAGTCTCCTGTTTTTGAGGCTAGGTTGACGGCTATCATCGCCAATTTACGCTCGCATCAAGAGCACCTTGGCCTTGCCAGTCAGCAGTTGGCCTTAAACCGAGTGCCGCCTCATCTCCTCTCTCGAGTGATGCAGTCTCTGTAATAATTTGGCAATAATTTGGCAGCTGGTTGCCGCCGCCAGCGCGGTACTACTGCGCTACGCTTACGGTAGTATTTGCTCAGGTCGCTTGTCTTTACTTATGCCATTATTCATCGTTGCTGCGATTGTGATTGCTTTTATTGCGATCGCCTTTGCCCTCCAAAACAATACGCCTGTTATCGTCAATCTACTGGTACAGCAATACCAGTTTTCACTAGCACTATTGCTGCTGACAACGCTGGCGATTGGGGTGCTTATTGGCCTGTTCGTTCTGCTGCCATCGCTGATTAAGCGCGGCTGGCGCGGTGCGCGGGCAAAGCGTCAGGCCGAATCTTTAGAAGTGCAGATCACAGAACGCGACCAGGCGATCTCAAGTCAAAGCCAGAACACCGATCGTTTGCGCCAAAGCAATCAAAATCTGCTGCGCGCCCTGGGTGTCCTCGACAATAACACGGGTCTCATTTCTGCTAGAGTGCTCGATCAAACGCTAGCCGCATTGATCAAACAGATGAAGCTACAGCCGGGAAATCCCCAGTTCGATTCGATTGGTCTGATGGTTGTGGATGCGCATCGCCGGGAGCCGCTTGGTGAGGTGGCGACAACTGAGCGTCAAAATACGCTGCTCGACGAGGCGATCGCGGCAGTTATTCGTAGAAATGTCACCTTCGACACCTGGCTCTATTGCGATAGCCAGGCGGCTGAGGGCGCACAGTTTATTTGTGCCCTCACCGGCATTGATAAGTCAGGGCTGCGGCAGTATGCAGAAACCCTGCACACCGCGCTAGTAGAAGCGCCGCTGACGCTAACTGATAATTCGGTGGTGGCAATAGAGGCTAAGGTAGGGGGTGCGATCGCCGATCGTGACCATCACACCAATCAAGCGAAAATTATTATCGACAAAGCATATCAGGCGCTCTCAGAATCAGGCAAACGTCATCTAAACCCGCTAGCAGGAAATCAGCCAATTAAAATTATTCAGGTTACAGACGCGTAAGACCTTCTGATCGTAAATCTGCTTGCTGCCTTTTGCTCGCCAATGGTGTTCGTCACATGATACTCACGCCGATTTAGGGCGTAACGGTTTCTAGCCAGCCGCCGCTGAGCACTACTGTCAGTGCCATAAAGATAATTAGCAGCAGCCAAGTCGCTCGGTTTAGCGTTTCTTCGGCACTTTTCGTACTGGTAAATAGCTGAGCCTGTCCGCCGAGTGCGCCCAAGCCGTCGCCTTTTGGACTATGCAGCAAGACTAAGACGCAAACGCCGACCGCTGCGATCGCCCAAACAATTTTTATAATCGTAACTACTGGCATGAAAAAATCCTTCAGCCCCCAAGGGCCTGAGCTGGTTGTTGACCTATATTATCCTAGCGCTGCAAAGAGACCTTGACGGGCGCACGACTTGGCTTATATTCTGCATCCGCCTGCACGATCATAGACTTGCCATTCATCTCTTCAGGAATCGGCAGCTGCATTATTTGCAAAATCGTTGGTGCAATGTCTGCCAAACAGCCTTCCGCCTGTCGAATTTTCACTTCAGCGCCATGCCCCGGAATCTTCAATCCCTCCCCTTCAACTAAGATGAACGGTACAGGGTTCGTTGTATGTGCAGTCCAGGGCCTACCCTGTTCATCATGCATATATTCTGCATTGCCATGATCGGCAATAATCAGCGCTGTCCCACCCGCACGACCAATCGCCGCAACCAAGCGACCAACCTCATAGTCTACGGCTTCTAACGCGTTGATAGTGGCCTCCATATTACCCGTATGACCTACCATATCTGGGTTAGCGTAGTTCATCACAACCAGCGAATATACCCCTTTGTTGATCGCTCTGATCGCGCTGTCAGTGACCTTCTTTGCCGACATCTTAGGATCTTTGTCGTAGGTTGCCACCATAGGGCTAGGGATGAGTTCGCGATCCTCTCCCGGCAGCGCGTCTTCCAATCCACCGTTAAAAAAGTAAGTCACATGTGCATATTTCTCTGTCTCTGCTGTACGGAACTGCTTGAGGCCCTGGTTAGAGACGACTTCGCCCAAGATGTTATCTAGACTTTGCGGCTTAAAAGCAACGCCAACCGGTAAAGAAGAGTCGTACTGTGTCATGGTGACAAAAGTCAGCGGTAAGATGGGATCCCGTTCGAATCCTTCAAAATCGCGCTTGACAAAAGCCTGCGTCAGCTGCCTCGCCCGGTCAGGCCGGAAGTTGAAAAATATTACACCGTCTTCCGGCTTCACAACGCCCGGTGCTAACCGAATCGGCTCTACGAACTCATCGTTAATATCTACAGCGTAAGATGCCTTAAGTGCAGCGAGCGCAGAAGAACCGGTGCCTTCTCCGTCTTCTGTCATTACTCGGTATACCTTCTCAATGCGCTCCCAGCGGTTGTCTCTATCCATCGCAAAGTAGCGACCGCTGAGCGTAACGATCCGACCGATCCCAACTTTCTCAACTGCTAGCTGCAGCTTTTGCAGTGCAAACTCGCCATCGGTTGGCTTCGTATCGCGACCGTCAGTAATCGCGTGAATACACACATCCGTGAGGCCTTGCGCTTTAGCCATTTCTAGCAGGCCAACTAGGTGATTCAAATGAGAGTGAACCCCCCCTTCGGAACATAGACCCACTAGGTGGAGCGTGCTGTTGACATAGCCCACCTTCTGACAAACTTTCAGCAGATCTAAGTTCTTCTGAATGCTTTTGGTTTCTACCGCATCAGAAATACGGACTAGCTCTTGAGGCACAACGCGCCCTGCACCAATATTTAGGTGGCCGACTTCAGAATTTCCCATTTGCCCATGGGGAAGGCCTACATACCTACCAGAGGTATTGATTTTTGCGTGAGGATAGCTTTTCCACAAGCTGTCTATGACGGGGGTATTAGCATGACTAATGGCATTGCCATGACTATCGTCTCGGCAGCCCCATCCGTCTAGGATCACCAGCACCATTGGAGAAATAGGCGAGTCTGCCATACAAAAAACCTCTAACGACTGCAATAGATAAAATAAGTACTCTGAAGATAAAATGGTAGAGGTCGCTTGGCTTACTATTGCTCAGCTAAACGATGCTCTTGATAAATGCTATTTTTGATAGCCTGCTACAGCGCTGATGTCGGTAGCCGCTACCTAAAGGCATCAAAGTGGACTTTAAAGAGTGAGAAAGATTGAAGTTGGGTCTCTACCAGGCGGTGGGAAAACGCTGTTGGTAGTGCTAAAAACTGAATCGAGCGCCAGTCGAGCGTCGAGAACCTTGAAGCTAGAAATTCAAACTAAAGAAATACCTGGAGAAAATGTCTGGGGATTCCAGACCTTTCGTAGCTGCTTGCTTTGCTTATGACTATTTAGGCTATAAGATGACCTGCCTGAAATAGTTTCTAGAAATAGCTCTTCCGAGGTATTTCTAGATGCAAGAAAGCCTGCCCCTGATACTGATTTTCAGCGTAGCGCCATTTATTCCGGTTAGTCCTTGACCTTAAGGTTTTTAACGGTCTTTTTATTTTTGATGCTTTTGGAAGCAGACAAAGTGGTCAGAAGAGTCAGCTATGGTGACGTTTTCTCTACCATCCTGCGCGGGAAAAACTCATTATTTATATAGTTAATTATTTAACATCACTCCTTCCTAAAAATAAAGCGCTGTTTGTGCAGGCGTCTCATGCACTGCGGCAGTTGAAGGGGGTAATCAGAGAAAAGATAGAAAGCTGCTACTAACGTTTTAGATCTTTAGCGGGTGCTATGAACCCTTACTGGCCGCTTGCGCCTCTCGTTTCTGACGCTGCTTGTCTCGTTGCTTTTGTCTTTTCGCCGCTGTCTTAGCTGCTTTTTCTTGCTCTATCTGCTCAAGCCGCGATCGCTCTTTCTCTTCTGAGATTTTGTCTAGGTAGTAGTGGTAATCGCCCTGATACTGGCGGAGTTCACCGTCTCTAATTTCGACAATTTTGTTGGCTACTTGCGAGACGAAGTAGCGGTCGTGCGACACAATGAGCGCGGTGCCATCGTAGTTTTGCAGTGCGTTTTCCAGCATCTCTTTGGCTGGAATATCCAGATGGTTTGTGGGCTCATCTAGTATGAGTAGATTGGCGGGCTGCAAGAGCATTTTTGCCAAGGCCAGTCTTGCCTTTTCCCCACCGCTCAAAGCTTCTACCTGCTTAAAAGCCGAATCGCCACTAAATAAGAAACGACCTAGCAGTGTTCGAACTTCTTCGTTCTTCCAGTCGGGCACTTCGTCGTGAATCGTTTTGATAACCGTTTTTGAGAGATCTAGGGCTTCTGCCTGATTCTGCTCAAAATAGCCAGGGATCACGTTGTGTGAGCCTATGGCCACGCTGCCATCGTCCGCCGCTTCGCTACCGGTAATCAGCCTTAAAAGCGTAGATTTTCCCGCCCCGTTAGGGCCAACGAATGCAATGCGATCGCCCCTTTCCACTTCCAGTGAAGCCCCTAAAAACAAAATCTTGTCGCCGTAGCTGTGGGTCATATCCTCAATGGTGACCACTTCACGCCCGCTGCGAGGCGCTGGTTGAAACTGAAACTGTAATCCTCGTAAGTCCGCTGTAGGGGCTTCTACCCGCTCTACTTTAGCCAGCAGCTTCTCTCTACTTTTCGCCTGTGTGCTGCGCGTCGCGCTCGCTCTAAACTTCTCGACAAACGCTTGCTGTTTGGCCAGGTCTTTCTGCTGACGCTCGAAGGTGCTTAGCTGCGCAGCTTGACTCTCGGCTTTTTGCGCGAGGTAGGCGCTATAGTTCCCAAGATAAGTGGTCGAAACGCCGCGCTCGGTTTCGACGATAGAAGTGCAAAGCCGGTCTAAGAACTCGCGGTCATGGGAAACAATCACCATCGGGATCGTGGTGCCTTTTAGGTAGTTCTCTAGCCATTCGATGGTTTCAAGATCCAAGTGGTTGGTTGGCTCGTCCAGCAATAGCAAATCGGGGGACTGTAGCAGGACTTTGCCTAAGCCCATACGCATTTGCCAGCCGCCGCTGTAGGAGCTGACCAGGCGATCACCAGCGTCGCTTTCGAACCCCATCTCTGGCAGTATTTTCTCGATTCGAGCCTCTAGCCCGTAACCGTCAAGTGCTTCAAACTGCCGCTGCTTTTTATCTAGCTGGTTAATCAGCTTTTCTAGCTGGTTAGGATCAGCGCTCTCCATTTTGATTGGGATTTCGGCCAATGCCTGCTGAATCTTATTGGCTTCGGTAAAGACAGTCCAAAACTCTTCTCTGACGGTACGCCTAGGGTCTACTTCAAACTCTTGGTTAAGCGCGGCAATATGCAGCCCACTGGGCCGAATAATTGATCCTGTCGTGGGCTCTACTTCTCCCAAAATTATTTTGAGCTGGGTGGATTTTCCTGCGCCGTTAACACCGACTAGGCCAATACGCTCACCTGCTTTGACTTCCCAGCTGATGTTCTTTAGAACTTCTCCGGTAGGATAAATTTTGCTGATGTTTTCTAGGCGCAGCATAGCCAAGCGTCTCCGGGTAACGACAGTAAAATGAGCTCTTTACTTGAGCAAAGCTTCGATTCAAACCTTCATCGCGCTGATGTCTTCGTCTGGGTTCTTTTCGTCTTGTGATCCCTTCTTTTTTTGACCCCTATGCTGTAGACGCGAACCTGAGCCGAAAGCTGGTTTGAAGGCATCTTAACAAAAGTATAACAAAATGTGATGAATAAACGTTTCGCTATACTGTCAATCAGCGTAAATGGATGTTTTGTCTATGCTTTCTGTGTCTTTGGCTAGAGTTGCGGCGGTTTTGTCAGTTGTACTGCTGTCGCCTAGCGCCTTTGCGGCTGCGTCTACCGAGACCACAGTGCCAGCCGCCGCTCAGCCGCCTGCAGATTTTCTTGAGCCAGAGCCGCTGTTCGATCCCGTCAATGGCCAGGTTGACGGCCAGGTTGATGGTGGAGTAGAGGGTGATGGTGTAGAAAGCGATAGCGATGTAGAGAGCAGCAACGTAGAGAGCAGCGATGTAGAAGGTAGTGCAGAGGATACAGAAGAGACTGCAGAGACCGCAAACTATTCAGATGGCGAAATCTCAATTGACTATCCGGTGACCTGGAAAGTTGAAGTCGATGAGGCAGGTGATGTCGCGATCGCAAATATTCCGGCTATGCCTACAGATGCCGTCGAAACCCAAATTTTCCACGTTGCCTCTCCGCCGGGGCCGCTAGTTGATGCCAATATCGATAGCTTTATCGAAGAAGGCTCAGCGGTTAGCCGCTATCGCAGCGTCACGATTGATGACCAGTCGGCGCTAGTAATATGGCTCTCTGAGCGTCCAGACGACTTGAGCAATGCGATCGCTACTTTTATTGACTACGGCGACAATACCATCATGCTGTTTAGTCGCTACGATGCTGAAAATGTTGCTGCCGAAGACAGCATTTTAAGATTACATAGCTCTTTTACTAACCTGGCTACGTCGGTAGAATCTGCGCCGATAGAATCTGCACCACCAGTAGAGTCAATGCCGGTCGAAGAAACTGAACTCTAGCTACCTTCTCAGGCGGCACTTCTCCATGCGGCAATTTCTCAGGCGGCATCCTGATTTTTTGATCCGCCCATCAAATACAGCAGCGCCATCCTTACAGCAACGCCGCTAGACACCTGCTTGGCAACCAGGCTAATTTGAGGGTCGTCCATCAAGTCAGAGGTGATTTCGACCCCTCGGTTTGTGGGCCCGGGGTGCATGATTTTGACGTTGGCGGCGCAGTGCTTGAGGCGATCGCGCGTGATCCCAAATTGCCGATGATACTCTCTCAAACTTGGCAGCAAATGCCCGCTCATCCGTTCTTTTTGCAATCGCAGCGTCATGACAAAATCAGCTCCTTTGAGCGCTGATTCAATTTGCCAGTGCACAAACACCTTTCGCTGCAAACCGTTAACCTGAGCCTCAGCGCGAGGCGGTAACGGCTGAGAAAAGGCCTCTGCGAATGCCTTTGGCAATAGCGTCGGTGGCGCGGCCAAGTGCACCTCAGCGCCACAGGCCGTCAGGCTCCATAAGTTAGATCGGGCCACCCGCGAGTGCAAAATATCACCGACGATGACCACTTTCCTCCCTCGAAGATCTTGGATGGTAGGCTGCTGAGAATTGAGCGAATTACAGATTGTAAGCAAATCTAGCAGAGCCTGAGAGGGGTGTTCATGCTGTCCATCACCTGCGTTCAAAACGCCAACCCCCGCCCCGAGCCGGTCCATTTCCTGTGCGATGGTCGCCGGTACGCCAGAGCCCTTGTGGCGAATCACCATTAGGTCGGTGCCCATCGCTAAGTAGGTTTTAGCGGTATCTAAAATAGTTTCGCCCTTAGAGAGCGAAGAGCTACCTGGCGAAAAATTAAGCGTGTCAGCAGATAGCCGCTTAGCGGCTAGCTCAAAGCTGCTGCGAGTACGCGTAGACGGCTCAAAAAAAAGATTGGCAACTACTTGCCCCTGTAGGGTCGGCACCTTCTTAGTTCGGCGTGAGAGCACCCCCTGAAAACTGAGCGCAGTTTGCAAAACGCTTTCGTATTCTTCAGGAACAAAGTCAGCCAAAGAGATGATATGGCGTCGATTCCAGGAAAATTTAGTCATAAGCCAGTCGTTTGTCTAGAGGCCACGTTTCATCAGCCATATTGTTTCATCAGCTATTAGTTCATCAACCATTAGGTGGCTACCTACCACCTGATATCCGTATTCAACCTGCATGCAGTAGCGACTGATCGCACCGCGTTTTCAGTAGTCGCGTTCTGTGCAGATTGCTCGACACAAGGCGTCTGATACAGTTTGGATGATAGCTTGGGTATCAATATCTACTCGATTGGTGGGGTAATAACCAGTTATTGCCCGATTACTGCTAAATTCGCGTTGAGGCGTTGTTAAAAGCTTCCCAAATTGGCACATAATCGAGGCAAGACGGACCTCTGTTTTGTAGGATAGGGGTACCTTTATATAGTGCTGTATTCAGTATTTCGTCAGATGGTTCGGTTGCCAGAGTCTATTCAAATGCGTATTTCCCGGCTTTCTGCTTATAAGCCTAATTACTCTTACATCACTGGCCTAGCACTGACGCTGACTGTTGTGGTTGCCGGATGCGCTACCGCTCCAGAGGACACGGTGATAGAGCCTACTCAGTCGCCAGAGCCGGTGGAACTGCCAAAGCAGACACCGCCACCAGCAGCCTTGGACCCGAGCATTAAAGACAAACCAATTGAGGCGCAGCCCGATAATTCTGACGCTTCGCAAAAGCAACCTGATTCTGCTGGTGATACGGTAACAGTCTCGGTGTACACCATTGACGATCAGTGCAATGACTTTGTTTCTCAGTCTGTGCAGGTACCCAGTGACGCCCCGATGAGTGAGGCCGTTGGTAAGGTGATGAGCGAAACTCCGCTCAACGCTTTCAAGCTAGATGGCTATCAGGTCAGTCTAGATGGCAGTACTGCAGTGGTGGATCTGCGATTGGCCGCAGGCTCGGAACGGCAGTTTGTGTCACTGTCGAGCTGTGAGCAGCGATCGCTATTCGGCGGCGTTTCAGAAACGCTCTTAAACAATGACGGTTGGGGCATTGACGCTGTGAAGTTTACCAACGGTGGCAAAGAATTGATGCTGTAGGTGAGCGCCGTACGCTCGGCCCCCAGAAACTATGGCATCTACAAACTATGGCATCTACAAACTATGGCTTAGAGACTGATTTACTCGATTCAAGATACCATCGCCAAGGGGTTTCGGCTGCTTTGGTAATGCCAATACGGGTCGTTTGCACAATATGGCCGGCCGCAGTCGATTCAGGGCAGTGCTCTAACCAAATGCCACTATCTGGATGGAAGCGCACTCCATCTAAACCTCGATCAATCTCCAAGGCTCTACAGAGCTTTCCTGGCCCTGCCGCAATTCGGTGGGGCTTAGCTGTTTGCTTTGCATTTAGATGAGGCGGAACAGTATCAAGCTCTAGAGCCCGAACTAAAACGGCGCTACCGATTCCAGCGGATTCGGTGACAACATTGAGACAGTGATACATGCCGTAGATTAAGTACACGTAGCTGTGGCCAGGAGGACCAAACATAGCCGCGTTACGTTTACTTTTGCCGCTATAGGCGTGGCAGGCCGGATCGCCGGGTGCGTAGGCTTCGGTTTCGACAATGGTGCTGCGGATGAGCGGACCGTTAGTAAGCTGGCGCACTAGCTGACAGCCAATCAGGGCGGGGGCGATGGTAGTGGAAGGGCGATCACACCAGTCTGGCTGAACAATCGATTCTGGCGAGATAGGGTTTTCTCTATCTAAGTTATTCGTCATAAACCATTAAGAATTGGTCGCTCTCCTGATTGAAGTTGTTAGGATTTTAGTAGATGTATTTATTTAACGGTAGACCTGAAAAGGTGACTGCCCCGTATTTGGTATGGATATTAAGCTAGTGCTTTTTGGCTTGACTGCTCTGTTTAGCGTCGCATGCTTGTTTTTTGGTACCCGCAACGGCTTTTATGATTCAGAGAACTACCACGGCAACGGTTCGGCTCACTAAGTTTTTGGTAGGGGTGTTCTTCTTAGGCATTTTCTAATCAGTTTTTCTATCGTTTTTTTGAAGTGAAGTACCCCTTTGCTTTTACCGTAATTTCTCAACTGCATTTCTAATGCATCCTTGATCCACTGTGACTGAGCTTTCCTGTCTGCCCTACAGCGTTGGCTACGAAGATGAAGGGGTATGCCTGAAGATACAGATCGGCCCCTACTCTATTTTGCTCGACTGCGGCCTTACCGATATTTCCCCCTTACGCGAAGAACCGGCAGATTTTGTATTTTGCTCTCACGCGCATACTGACCATATCCGGGGACTGCTGCCGCTGCACCGTGCGTTTCCTCACCTACCTATTTTCAGCAGCCAGGTAACTGCTAAACTGCTGCCCCTATACTGGCTAGGGCAAGACGATACGAGATTTTGTCGTTCGTTGCCCTGGCGAGCTAGTACAGAAATTGCGCCGGGTCTATCGGTGAAACTGTGGCCTGCTGGACATTTGCCGGGTGCTGCCTGCTTTTTAATTACATATAGAACGGCGCAGCGCACTTACAGTGTCTTTTATAGCGGTGACTGCTTTCTCTCTAACGGTCGCCTGGTGGATGGACTGCCGCTCGCAGAGCTGCGAAATCTAAAGCCCAACGTGATGATCGTAGAAGGGAGCTATGGCACAGAGCGTCATCCCCATCGTAAGCAGCAGGAAAACTACCTGGTTGATCGGCTAGGTGCAGCGTTGGCCAATCGAGGCCGGGCCGTTTTTCCGGTACCGCTGCTAGGGCTAGGGCAAGAACTTCTGATGCTGATTCGTGCTCACCATCACTTTACGGGGCAGCCGATTGACGTTTGGATCGATCCCCTAGTGGCTGCAGGCTGCGATACCTATCTTAGCTGCTTGAGTTCGCTGCCAGAAACGGTGCAAAACTTTGCGCAGCATCAGCCGTTGTTTTGGGATGAGCGAGTGCTGCCACGGGTGCGGCGTTTAGATCGTGATATAGATGCTGAAGCTCTATCTGCCGGGGCGGATGCGGCTATTTTTATTGTGCATCCGGCAACGCATCCGGCGCTTTATTGCCAAGATGACGCAACTAGCTGGACGGTGTTTACGCCAGATTTGGCAGATATTCCGCTGTGGCAAAGTCAGCTAGATACTCGCTACTATCAGTTTGACTGGCTTAGTGAGTTTGAAGCGGCGATCGCAACACCGGCAGCTTCTGTAGAGCACTACATGCTCACCAACCACTGTGATAGTGGCGGCACGACCCAGCTCATTCACAATCTGCGTCCTCAGCACATTATTTTTGTGCATGGTAAGGCTCAGCAGCTTACTGATTTGGCCAATTTAGATGATTTGCAGGCCCGCTATCAGCTACATCTGCCTACACCCGCGCAAGCGATTGATCTCCCTTTGGCGTCAGCGTTTTGGCAGCCCGCCCCCCCACGTGACACCCTATATGAGGGCGAATTAGATGTGGACGCTGGCGGCGTGCAGCTCCGCTTGCCGCAGAGCCTAAAGAGCGATCCACGCTGGGCCAAGCTAGCTGATACAGGCATTGTGGAAGCCTGCTGGCAAGGCGATCAGCTAGTGGTGCGAGGACTAGATCAGCGTGAGCTGATGCAGGTAAGCGCTAACAAATCTGCGGGTAAAGTGATGGGCAGCGCCGCTGAGCACACTTGTTATTACTGTCGCCATCTGCGAGGGCAGCGCTGTCGTAATCCTGACTCGCCGCTGGTGGGTTTGCAGGTGACTTCAGATGGGACCTGCGCGGTTTTTGAACGATCTGGCAAGGGTGCTTGATGAGCGTGCATTGGTATAACGGTTCCCAGGTGGCGGCCAGTGAGGTGGCGGCTAGTGGGGTGGTGGACAGTGAGACAACGCTGGGAATCGGTACCCTGTTGGACGCGCCTAGTCTGCGATTTGGGGCCAGCGTGTTCACGACGATGCGGGTGTATGACCAGTGCCTAGAGGATGTGCGATCGCAATACGCTGCTCACTGCGATCGCCTTGCCCAGTCTATCCGCGCCTTTGGCTGGCAATCTCCAGACTGGTCCTCTATACATACAGGCTGTCAGCAGCTTAAGCACCGCTACCAGGTTTTGCGAATCACGCTGTTTCCAGATGGTTCAGAGTGGATTACCGGACGATCCTTGCCGCCTCGGCTTGCGCAACAGCAGCAGGTAGGCGTTGCCTGCTGGCTGGCACCGCCTACCTACGCCCGTAGCCTGCCCGCGCATAAAACTGGCAACTATTTAGCTTGCCTGCTCGCTCGCCAGCGAGCACAGACCCTAGGTGCCCAAGAGGCCATCTTGACCAACGAACAAGGAGATTGGCTAGAAACCTCAACTGGCAATCTGTGGGGCTGGGCAAACGGCCAGTGGTGGACACCATCCGCGTCTTTTGATGGCGCTCAGTGTGACGGCAGTCAGCCTTGGGGCAGTCAGTGCCTGCCAGGATTAATGAGAAAACGATTGCAGCAGGCTCTAGCGGCAGATCATCACATCGTAAACGGTCAGCCTTGGAGCCAGTTTGTTCGATTGGACTTTGAAGCGATCGCCTACAGCAATTGCGTTGTGGAGCTTGTGCCTATTCACACAATTTTTAATGAGCACACTACACTGGAATATGATCCTCAGCATAAAAGCCTCAAAGCGCTTCGCCAAAGGTTCACAGGTTTAACCAAGTGCTGTGACGATTCCTGAAATGAGTTAACATAAGTTAATAACAGAAGGAAAAACGCTACTAAGCATCCTCACAACACAACACGCACCTCACAACACTAATTTAAGGAGGCTTCCCCCAGGTGAATAAGCGCTGGAGAAACGCGGGTCTTTACGTATTACTCGTCGTTGTTGTCATCGTCCTGGCAACTGCATTTTTCGATCAACCCGGCACCGAGACTCAGTCTTGGCGCTATAGCAAATTTATCACCGAAGTTGAGCAAGGCCGCGTAGAAAGCGTTGCAATCACCTCGGACAAGTCCCAAGCCCAGTTTGCCTCACCTGACGGTACTGGTCGCATCGTCGTCAATCTACCCCAAGATCCGGGTCTGGTAGATTTGCTGACTACTAACAGCGTCGATATTTCTGTGCAGCCTACCCAGGACGAAAGCGCCTTAGTTAAGGTGTTTAGCGCCTTGATTATTCCGGTGCTGCTGCTGGTGGCGCTATTCTTCCTCTTCCGCCGCGCCTCGAACGGTCCGGGTTCTCAGGCGATGAACTTTGGCAAGTCCAAAGCGCGGGTGCAGATGGAGCCTCAGACTCAGGTAACCTTTGGCGACGTTGCAGGCATTGACCAGGCCAAGCTAGAGCTTACTGAAGTCGTTGACTTTTTGAAAAATGCCGATCGCTTTACCGCGATTGGCGCGAAAATCCCTAAAGGCGTCCTGCTGGTAGGCCCTCCAGGTACTGGTAAAACGCTGCTAGCCAAAGCCGTTGCGGGTGAAGCAGGTGTACCTTTCTTCTCCATCTCCGGCTCTGAATTTGTTGAGATGTTCGTTGGTGTGGGTGCTTCTCGTGTCCGCGACCTCTTCGAGCAGGCCAAGTCTAACGCGCCTTGTATTGTCTTTATTGATGAGATTGACGCCGTGGGTCGTCAGCGGGGTGCTGGTCTTGGCGGCGGTAACGACGAGCGCGAGCAAACGCTAAACCAGCTGCTGACTGAGATGGACGGTTTTGAAGGTAATACCGGTATCATCATCATCGCAGCCACTAACCGCCCCGACGTTTTGGATGCGGCTCTGTTGCGTCCTGGTCGTTTTGACCGTCAGGTTGTGGTTGACCGCCCAGACTATGCGGGTCGTTTGGAAATCTTGAACGTTCACTCTCGCGGCAAAACTTTTTCTCAAGATGTGGATCTAGAGAAAATTGCTCGCCGGACGCCTGGTTTTACCGGCGCGGATCTATCAAACCTGCTAAATGAAGCGGCTATCTTGGCGGCACGTCACGATTTGACTGAGATTTCGATGGATGAAGTCAATGACGCGATTGATCGTGTCTTGGCAGGGCCTGAGAAGAAAGATCGGGTCATGAGTGAAAAGCGCAAGGTGTTGGTGGCTTACCACGAAGCAGGTCACGCTTTGGTAGGTGCGCTTATGCCTGATTACGACCCCGTGCAAAAGATCAGCATCATTCCTCGTGGTCGTGCGGGTGGCTTGACTTGGTTCACGCCGAGTGAAGAGCGTTTGGAGTCTGGTTTGTATTCCCGCTCTTACTTGCAAAATCAAATGGCGGTTGCTTTGGGCGGTCGTTTGGCCGAAGAGATTGTATTTGGCGACGAAGAGGTAACAACCGGTGCCTCTAATGACCTGCAGCAGGTCGCGAATACGGCGCGTCAGATGGTGACTCGTTTTGGTATGAGCGAGACGCTAGGGCCAGTAGCGCTAGGTCGTCAGCAGGGTAACCCTTTCTTGGGTCGAGATATTGCTAGCGAGCGCGATTTTTCTGAGAAGACAGCGGCTTCTATTGATAAGGAAGTGCGATCGCTAGTTGATCAGGCTTATGTTCGCTGTAAGCGGACGCTAGAGGAGAATCGTCACATCCTAGATAAGCTGGCTGACATGCTGGTGGAAAAGGAGACGGTCGATTCGGAAGAGCTACAGCAGCTGCTAGCAACGAACGATGTGAAGATGGCAAGCATTGCTTAGTACATCTTTGACAATCCGATAACTTTCAGCGCTTAAAGCCGCCCCTGATTACAGGGGCGGCTTTTTTGGTGGTTTCACTTTCTTGATTCTTTTGTTTGGCTTTTCAAACGGCGGCGAGAGATTCAGCGGCGAGAGGTTGCGTCGCGGGGTTAGATGTGTGGGTTTCTACGAGCACTTCGGCGGAGTTGTTAGGGCTTTCAATTAGCTTAACTTTGTGCAGCGTGGCACCGATATCGTAAATAGGCTGACGCAGCAGGTCACAAATTCGCAGGATGACATTTTCGGCAGTGGGAACAACTTTGGTGAAATAAGCGATGTCCTTGTTGAGGAAGGTGTGATCGAACGGCTCAATGACGTAGTCGGCGATCGCAGCCTGCAACGCTACCAAATCCACAATCATGCCCGTGCGCGGATCAATTTGCCCTTTTACCGTGACCTCTAGCCTGTAGTTATGTCCGTGACCATTTGGCCAGGCGCACTTGCCGTATATTTCACAGTTCTCTTCATAGCTGAGATGCGGTAGCGCTAACCGATGCGCTGCGCTGAAGTGAGAAGAGACTGTTAAATAAGCTTCCATTCCATTTCCTGTGTAGTCGGCCCAAAGATCGGGCGTTTCAAATAGCTGAATATTGACAATCGGTAAGTGAAGGCTTAGCCGCTGCCAAATCACCTTAGCGATGTGCTCTGTTGTCGGCAGTGTATGGCTAAATTCATCCCAGACATGATTAAGATACGAAAAATCTAGCGGCTCAATGACTTCTCTTTGAATAATCTCTTTGGCCGCGCTTAGGTTTAGCACCATGCCGTACTCATCTAAATCACTAGATATAGAGACATACAGCTCGTAGTTGTGGCCATGTCCAGGCCAGCGGGCGCATTTGCCAAATCGCTGCTGGTTTTCTGCTTCGCTAAGCTCTTCTAGCCAATATCGATGGCTCGCAGAAAACTGCGATCGCCGATTGATAATGCATTTCATAAGTGAGAACAAACGGTGTAATGCGGGCAAGATCCTATGTGCAGCTGAATGTGTAGATAACACATAGGGAAATACTGATCAATTAATTAAGAAATAATAAAATCTTTTTTACCATCATTCGTCGAATGGCTATATCCCTTCTATTTTATAGAAAACTAGGCGGATACCCGAATGTCATGAAGGGTTGTCATTAGATAAGAGAACTGTAACAATAGATACAGAAATGATTGGATTTCGTTCATCTCCAAGTTGTCGTTTTGAAACTTTAGTATTGCACAGACGCCCAATTTGTGCGTTGGACTGCCGCAATTTTGACCTTGATTTCAAAGCCCACTGATGAGACGGAAGTAAGAGAGGTGTAGCTCCCACTTTTCTGAAGGAACGCGTTCCCAACAAAGTCTAACTAAATTCATGCTTTGAGGAACGAAAAAATGAAACTCACCTATCGCGGTATTGAATACGATTACAACCCTCCTATGCTAGAGGTGATGGAAAGCGAAGTGACCTGCCAGTATCGGGGTGCACACGCTGCGTATACCTATGTTCGACATGTCCCTATCCCTCAGTCCGCTGAGCGCTTGAGCTATCGGGGTGTGGCTTACCAAACCACTCGCCAAGGACAAATTCAGCAGCTAGGTAGCGCAGCCCAGCCGGTAAATGCAGATGCAGTCGCAGGCGTAGACGCAAAGCTGGCAGCCTGGGGAAACAAGCTCAAGGGTACTAGCCCCGCTGCGCAGGCTCGCCGCGAGCTGCTTCAGAGTGCTAGCGACCAGCACCAGCAGAGCATTGCTCGGGTATTGCAGCACCGAATCGAAGTTGCCAAAGCCCAAGGCAATCAGACGCTGGTTCAGCAGCTAGAGTCTGAAATGCGTCAAGGCGTCGCTCAGCGTCAGACAACGTAAGAGAGCGGCTGCTTTTTGTGGCGTTAAGCCATTAGTGAATGGGGGGGGAGCATCTGCTTTCTCCCTTTTTGTTTTCTCGTTCTTGTTTCTTTTGATCAAAAAGCTGAGAGTTCTTGCCTTAGGTGCGCAATTGGCTTGATAGAAAAGGCAAAACTTTGCCCACAATGGTTATAGCCAATCAACAAATACACTTCGTTGATTGGCTAAGTCGAGTTAGCTGCTGTTAATAGAGGCTTCTAGCGGCAGAGAATGCCCTAACTAACTCGAAAGGCAATAGAGACGCAGTTAGAGGCTGCTTATAGACACCTCACAGACACTGCAAGGGCTTGGGTCTGGTGCTGTTAACAAGAGATCTAGAGAAAGCGATATGGGTATTTTTGGCAAGGTCTTTAAGGCTGATTGCGAAGTCAAGACGGCGATGAATTCGGCTGAAGCGTTTGCGGCAATTTGTCTGGTGGCGATCGCCTCTGATGGCTATCTGTCAGAGTCGGAAGAGGCTGAGATGAATATTCGCCTGGGTCGAATGAGGCTGTTTCAGAACATGACTAAAGATAGCCTCGCGCGAATGAAAGCGTATCTGCTAGAAGGGCTCAAAAAGCACGGCCCCAATGAGCTGATTCAAAGTGCAAAAGCCTCACTGCCACCCACCCTAGCGTCAACAGCGTTTACTGTGGCTGTTGATCTGGTATTTGCCGATGGCACCATCGCTAGAGAAGAGCAGGCATTTATCGATGATTTACGCCAGATGCTGCAGATTCCAGACGATCTGGCTTTAAAGATTGTCGAGGTTATGACGATTAAAAACCAGGGATAGAGCTTAGCTCAGGGGCAATTTGCCGGGGGTGCCGACTGCGCGAGGAAAGTCGCCAGGCGTAGGGCGCTCTTTATGGATAAATAGGCAGTGTCGACTGCTGTGGGTGATCGGTGTTTGCCAGCTTTGTAAGTCGGTAAGTTCGCCGCCGAGCAGATCAATGACAGGTACGATCGCTTCGGTTTCGTCGGTGCTCCACTGTCCTCGATAGATGACGGCCTGTCCGCCTACTTTTAACAGCGGCAGTACGTACTCGGCGCAGGTTGCGGTTTTACCAACGGCCCTAATCAGCGCTAGGTCATACTGCTCTCGGTGGGCCGGAGCTCTGCCAAGGGCTTCGGCCCGAGTGGCAATGCAAGTGGCTGGCAAACCAAGGGCCTGGCAGAGGGTTTTTAGAAAGTGAATTTTTTTGCGAGTGGCATCGACTAGGGTGAGGGAAACTGCCTCTGAGAGATCCTTTGAGGGGGAGAGTGCGATCGCCGCAGGCACCCCTGGAAACCCACCGCCTGTTCCGATATCGATGACACGAAGCGGTTCCTCTGGCTCTTCTGGTTCCTCTGGCTCTTCTGGTTCCTCTATTTCCTTGGGCTCTGCTTCTGATTCCGCTTCTGCTGTAGCTATATCAGCTAGCCAGGGCGCGAGACCACTAAGCGAATCCCAAAGGTGCTTTTCCCAAAAATCATCTGGTTCGGTAATGCGCGTCAGATTAAGCTGCTGGTTGCCGATGAGAATTTGTTCGTAGAGCTGCTGAAAGAGGGCTTGCTGGGCGGGGGTGGGCTGCCAGTTTAGGCTGCTTTGCCATAGATCGAGATTCAGAGGAAGGGCAGCGGTCATGCACTAAACATATTTGAAAGAACTGTAGTGGAAAGGGTGACAGGATTGATCGCTGAGTGAAAGGAAGCTAGGCTGCGCCGCTAGCTTGAGAACGCTAGGCTTTGGCGGTTTGATAGCGTGCCTTTAAACCATTGAGGTCGGCGCTATGGATTTGTCCGTGGCTAATGGTCCAGCAGTGGTCGGCAATGCCGATGAGGTCTTCGGCATCGTGAGAGACAATTAGCAGGCTCCACTGCTGTTTGAGCTGGGCGAGCAGGTTGACTAGCTGCTGACGCATAGACCAGTCTAAGCCGGCGGTGGGCTCATCTAGTAGTAGCAGATAGGGCTGACGGATAAGCTGTACGGCGAGGGCTAACCGCCGTTGCTGCCCGCCACTAAGCTGCTGGGGTGAAGCCTGGAGCGACAGTGCACCTAGCCCTACTGAGTCTAGTGCCTCGCAGACCCGATCAGATGTAATTTCTCGATGCCCTAGCCGCAGTTCTTCGAGCAGGGTATGGCCGCAAAAGTGGCGCTCTGGAAACTGAAAGACCAGGCCGCCAAGCTGCTGTAGGGCATCGGGCTGCAAAGCTTGCTCTCTCCAAGATATTTTGCCGCTGGTGGGAGTGGCCAGTCCGGCTAGAATTTCGAGTAAAGTGCTCTTCCCAGAGCCGCTAGGGCCAATAATTAGACCTAGCTGCTGAGGCGCTAGATCGAAGCTGATGCCCGAGAGAATCGGCATCGCGGCAGCGGTGGGATGGTAGCTAATGTCGCGAAGGTGAAGCATGAACGCAATGATTTTTATCCAGCCTACTCCATCGTTCATGGTTCATCTTTTGTCTTTTATCCTTTTCTCGCTCTATGTTATTTGGCTGGGTTTCATTTTATCTGGTTGGGGTTCATTGCTTTTTGCTTCAGCCTTCCTTGTATAGTGCATAGGTGTGTTGGTGCTAGGCAATTTTTCATGCAAGTTCAGTTTCGTGAGTGCGACTTTTTCAATTTGTGGATATGGCTGGAGTTCGATACCGTTCCTTCCATCGCTGAACAGCAGTATGTAGAAGAAATTTTCAGCTCTTGGTTTTTCCTAGGTAAGCTCGGCGGGTTTAATGCTGAGAATATTCAGGTGCAAGAAACGGGCGTGGATATTAGCTACTTTGATTACGATGAGGAAGAATCTGAGCGATCGCTGCTTTCGCTGATGCACAATATGGCAGAAGTCGAGTTTCATGGACTTTGGGGCCGCTGCTGGTTTGACTTGGGTACGACAGATGCCCTGGCGCTAGACGTTTTGGTCAATACTGTGCGCCAGTTCAGCAAAGACTATGTTGAAATTCGGCAGATCGTCATTGGCGGCGAAAATGAAGACTGGCCGACGCCTAGTGAAAATCCTGAAGCAGCCTTTCCAGACTAGCTGACGCTTTGATGCATCTATCCTAAGCAGCATCTATTCCTAGGCGCATCTATACAAGATGAGGAGAGCCCATCGAGGAGACCCTATGGCCAAGCAGCGTATTCGACCGATTTCTCTGGGGCTGATCGAGCATGAGGGTCATGTTTTTGTTAGCCCCGGCGCGGATCCTAAAACGCATGAGCCGTTTTATCGCTTTTTGGGCGGTGGGATTGATTTTGGCGAGACCAGCGAGGCGGCGCTGGCTAGAGAATTTGTCGAAGAGATTCAGGCGACGCTAACAGACATTGAGTATGTGACCTGTTTAGACAATATTTTTGTCTATAACGGTAAGCCAGGGCATGAGCTGATTCAGCTTTTCCGGGCCCGATTTGTCGATCTGCAGTTTTACCAGCTAGACAAAACTTTTCGGCTAGTGGAGGGTGATCGCACCGAAAAAGCCTGCTGGATTGAAACGGCCAAAATTTTTAGCGGCGAGTATCGGCTAGTGCCTGCGAGCTGTGTCCAGTACCTAGAAGAAAACTGATAGGCCATATCAGAAACGCGAGAGCAGTGCGATTCGTCACCTCAAACTCAAAAGACGGTACAGGCAGTACAGCGTTATCGAAAATCAATCCGACGCAAGGGCCCCCCATCGAGTCTCCGCTGTCTTTGTCTCAGTAACACTCTCTTGCAGATATGACTCTCTTGCAGATATGAATCTTGCTGTCTATATGCAGGTATGACCTGGTGAGGAATAGCGATGCTGTCTGACTACATCCGAAAAATAAGTAATCTAATACATAAGTAATTCTACTTAGTTAGCATAAGTAAAACTTCGGCAAACCCTGTAAAATGAGCAATGAGCCCATCCAGACTTTTGTAGCAAGTTTTGCTATGAACTTGTTTAACAATGCCCTCTCCTCTTAACTCCGTTTTCCCCACGGTGCTACTGGCTTCGCCGCTGTTGCTTGCGGCTGCTCAGCCTCCTACGTCAAGTGCAATAGCATTAGCCTGCACGCAGAGTGAATCCGCACCTTACTCAACAGAGCTTGACTCGGCAGATGTGGGTACAGGTGCTAGTAACGAACTTGCTCTCACTATGCCGGGAACGCCTGCTGTTTCCCAGCAAGCCTATCTGTTTGGGGAAGCCTCTGCTGATAACCCTACGCTTGACCTTCAGAGCCATATCGTTCAGCCGATTGCGACCTCCTCGCGGGCATTAGTGACCTCAAATCGAGAGTGGTTGGTCCTTGATGTCGCGCTGCCTATTGATTCTCAAGATGACTGCTCTGTTAAAGAGGAGCCCGTGGAATCATCCCAGTCACCCCTCGAGCCCGCAGTCACTCCGGCGGTGGACGCAACAGATAGCTTGCCTTCAGATATTCCAAACTTAGGCGCTCCGCCTGCCGCGCCCGTATCCCCTACGCCAGCCTCGTCTAGTGAACCGATGGCACCTACTTTTGCAGTGCCGCCAGACTCATCTGCGGACACTTTGCCTACAGATAATTCGCCTGCGAACAATCTGCCTGCAGATAGTCTGGCGATTCCAGCGAGGCCAACGCCTCCGCCGACTGCTGATCCCAACCTAGATCCTAGTAACCATACGCCAACGACAGCGGCTCCTTCACCTTTCGAGGGTAACGTGGTTACCACGCTAGAATCGCTTCCCGACGGCAGCTACCGCTATTTGGCTGGAAGCTTTGAGTATGGTTACTACACGAACGAACAGCTAATTGCCAATGGCGGCTCGGTTTTTTTATTGACAAAGACGGGTAATGAAGTGACGGGTAGCTTGTATCCTCGGCTAGATGCCACCGCGATTTGTGTGACTGGTATTGTCAGCGGCGATACTGTTACGGGCGCGGCGTATGTAACGTCGGTTTCTGAGATGACAGAAGGAGAGTCTACTGCGCTAAATGCACCCACAGAAAATGCTGAGGTAGGAGAGTCTTTTCGGTCTTACGAGAAAACGCCTCTGCAAGTGCGACAAAGCCGTACGGTAGCAGGCCAAACCTATTACACTGGCGCTTTACTCGACTTAAGCGAGTTCTCTCGCATCAATGCAGGTAGCTCTCTGGCTCCAACTAACTGCGAATCGCCTACAACACTCACTCAGTCGTCTGACTAGTTTAAAAGAGCTAGGAGTAGGAACGAGAAAAAGAGAAACAAGTACCTAAGCACGACACTTAAAAGTATTTTATCTGAAGTAAGTTTATGATCGCTAATGTTAGATCGGCCTGTCTGCGTGCGATCGCACCTGTTATCACAGCACCTACCATTGCAGCGCTTTCCGCTGCTCCGCTAGCCGTTATCGCTATCCCCTCGCATAGCCACGCGCAGTCTGCGCCTACCCCTGCGCCTACTAACACTGTCTGCCGCTACGATCTAGAGAGCGGCATTCCTAATCCGTTAGGAATGCGAACTTACATCACCCTCACCGAAGCAGAAGGTAACACGACGTTTACCTTGGACCGGTTTGCAACCTTTGTCACTAATCCAGAGAATACAGATCAGCAGGCCGATGTGACAGAAGTGCGATCGCTTACTTTTTATGGCACACCTATCGCCGAAGCTCGTCAGCTGATGATCGATCAGCCCTTCTACTATGCCGAACTGCTAGAGGTCGATGAAGATAGCCTCGATGCAGGTTTTGAAGCTGTAGATCAAACGCTTGGCTGCGGACAGGTGGCCGCTGAGCCTACGCCAGCAGAACCGCCTGCTGTAGAATCGCCCGTCACAGAAGCCCCTGCGCCCCCTACTGAAAGTCCAATTCTCTTGAGCTTGCCTAACGGTAACTATCGTTTTGTCTCGGCTGACTTCGACAACCGCGTAGTCAGCGACGAAGAGTTAGTAGAAGCTGGTGGCGCAATCTTTCTCTTTCGAAAATTTGGCGATGCGGTCACGGGCGAACTGAGCTATATCGATAGTGATAATCCGGGCTTTTGTATCTCTGGGACGGTAGAAGATAACAGGGTTATCGGTACTGTTGTCAGCGATAGCGATCGCATTCTGGGTGATTTTCTGGTAACAAAAGTTGCGGAAGATGGCGCACTCGAAGGGGTGCTCAACCTAGAAGACTTCTCTCGCATCAACGCCGGTGCTCGTCTACCTACAGAAAACTGCTCTTAAGCTACACAGACAAGTTAGTTAAAAGACAAAGCTAGTTAGAAGGCAAAGCTAGTTAGAAGGCTAAGTTGAATAAAGCGAGACTAGCTAGGTAAAAATACACACACGAGGTAGCTGATACTCAGTATAATTAAGGGCGAAAGGGTGCTATTTAATACGTGAAAACCATTATTTCTCTCTGATTTCGTACCAGCACCATGAAAAAACCGCTCCTTCTACGGCAGCTTTTGGCCGTAGCCGTGCCGTTAACCTTCGGGTTCCTGGCTTCACCCAGCTTAGCCGGTACCATCTTTGTCCGGCCTGTTCGCCAGCCCGTGCGCCAGCCTGTCCGTCCGCCCGTGCGCGAATCTGCAACCACGACCACAACTAGGCCAGTAACGATAAACAGATCGATCGTCAGGCCCGCAGCGGTAAACAATCGATTGCCCAGCCTCTTTCAGCTACCCCGCTCGGCGCAAATCCTACCGCCGCTTACCCTTCAAGCCAGCTCAATTGCCACCCTTCCAGACGGCAACTATCGCGTCGCGGCCCTAGCATCGCGCAGTCTTTATCCCAGCATTCACACCACCAATCCCTATTCAGCCAGTACGCTGTTTACCTTCCGCAAGCTAGGTAACGTGATTACGGGTAACTTTGAATATCTCGATAACGGGCTCGAAGCCTGCATCAGCGGGACGGTAGACGGCAACACGATTATTGGGCAAGCCTATACCAATAGCGGGGCAACCTTCCGGCTAAACCAAAGCTACCTAGGGCCCAATCTCTCTTTGCAGCTAGGCAATGCTGTCACCTCTAACCGTTACGATGCCTCTGTGCTAGACCTCAATGAATTTACCCGCATCAGTACGGGGACGGTAACACCACCAGCCGTTTGTTCATAGACCCATAGCCCTGTCACCCTATCGTCCTAAGGTTCATGGTTCTAGAAGTAGAAATAGCCGTCGTGGCTAGTCTTTGATCGCCTGCTGCAAGGCCGCATAGTGTGTCGAAAAGCCAGAGAGCAAATCATTGTAAATAGGTAATATTTTTTGATAGCGTCTCACGTTCGCCGCAATGGGCTGACGTGACTGTGCGACTTCTACACAGTCTTGAATCTGCGATAAATCAGACCATTCACCGACTGCTACCAACGCCAGCACTGCTGCCCCTAACGCCGAGCTCTCAATCACGGTAGGAATAACAACCTTGCGCTCAAAAATGTCTGCTAGTATTTGTGGCCACAGATCCGATTGGGCAAAGCCGCCAGAAGCGCTGAGCACGTCCACCTTTCCACCAGCCTGTTCTAGGGCTGTGAATACAGCCGCCATGTTGTATAGCACGCCTTCCATCACCGCTCGTACTAAGTGCGCCTGTGTATGGTGCCGACCCAGGCCAAAGAAATTTCCACGCGCCTGTGCATTCCACAGCGGCGCACGCTCACCTAATATGTGGGGATGAAAAATCAGCCCGTCTGCGCCCGGTTCAACCTCTTGGGCCATTTTGGTTAGTCGTTCGTATGTTGAGGCGCTAGGTTCAGGTCTAGAGTAGTGCGGCTTGTCGGGCGGGACAGAATAAGGCACTAGACTATCACGGGTCCATTGAAGCGCAATGCCACCGTTGTTGACCGCACCACCCATCACCCACAGATCTTCATTGAGTGCATAGCAAAAGAGCTGAGCGTCCTTTGCTGTTTTGGGCTGGCTGACCACCTGCCTGACCGCGCCGCTGGTGCCCAAGGTGATAGCAGCCTGAGTGCGTGAAATAGCGCCGACGCCTAGGTTGGAAAGCACGCCGTCGCTGGCCCCGACAATTATAGGTACGTCAGGGGAGATCTTCATTTTTTGCGCGAACTTTTCTGTGAGCGCTAGCTGATGCGTTGTAGTCACCAGGGCGGAAAGCTGCTGGGCTTGAATGCCTGCGATTTTGAGCGCTTCGGCATCCCAGGTGCGCGACTTTAAGTTGAGAAAGCCTGTCGTTGAGGCAATTGAAAGATCAATCACCCACTCGTTGCACCAGTGATGAAGTACGTATTCTTTGATAGAAACGATGCGGACGGCCTGCTCGAAGACCTCGGGCTGCGTTTGCTGTAGCCACGCCAGTTTGACGACTGGTGACATCGGGTGAATAGGTAAGCTGGTTCTCTGGTAGAGGGTAGGATCGCTTTGCTGATCCTGTCTGGCGATTTGGCTGGCGGTGCGATCGCTTCGATTATCTGCCCAGGTGAACAGTGGCGTCAGCGGCTGATCGGCCTCGTCTATCAGCAGCAAGGTATGCATCGCGGCGCTAAAGGCAATGCCGACCAGCTCGCCGGGTGCCATGTCGCTGTGCTTAACCACACTGGCTACGGTTTGGGTGCAGGCGTACAAAATGTCGTCTGGGTCTTGTTCAGCGGCACCGGGTTCGGGCGATCGCAGCGCATACCCCTCGGCGCTGCGCCCCTTTTGCTGGACACGGGTATCGAACAAAACCGCCTTAGTGCTGCTTGTGCCGATGTCTACACCAATCACATAGCGCATAAGAAAGAGAATAAAAGAGAGAGGCTTGAAGATACTATTCTACAAGCAGCGGCGCGGCCTCTGCTGATGGGTCTGCGGGTGCCTCTGTAGGTGAGGGCGCAGTCTGGTCAGGCGCTAACCCTTCTAGCACGACCAGTGATTCCAGTATCTTTTTAACCAGCGGCGCGGCCACGGTGCCACCGTAGGCATTTTCACCCTGAGGCTCGTCAATTACTGCCAAAACTACATAGCGAGGATCGCTCACCGGTGCAATGCTTACAAAGCTAGTAATGCGCTGATCGCCATAAGAGCCATAGTCTGTTGCTTTCTGAGCAGTTCCGGTCTTTCCGGCAATTTGGTAGCCATTTACTTGGGCCGCAGCGCCAGTGCCCGTGTCTACAACGGCCTGCATCATGGCGAGCACCTGCTGGGTTATTTCTGGCGAAAAAACCTGTTTTGGCACTGCGCGCTCTGGCGTCCAGGCCAGCTCGTTTTCGCCATTTGATAGCCCGCGCACGACGTGGGGTGTAACTAGCTTGCCGCCGTTTGCCAGCGCGGCGTGAAGCTGAACGAGCTGCAGTGGCGTCAGCGAGAAACCTTGGCCAAAGGCGGTGGTGGCAGCTTCGACGGCACTATTGACAAACTGCGATCGCGATTTAATGATGCCATTGGCTTCTCCTGGCAGCTCAATGCCTGTAGAGCCGCCGATCCCTAGCTTTTCTAGCCAGTCATAATAGGTGGCTCGCTCTAGGGTCTGCATGACGTGCACCATGCCGACGTTGCTGGAGTAGCGCAGCACGTCAGTGATAGAAAGCGGGCCGCGGCCACCAACGTAATCAAAATCTACGTTTTGAATCGGCCACTCTCCGATTTGAATGCGACCCTCATCGTAGACGCTGTCATTGGCGCTGATGCTGCCGTTTTCAAGTGCGATCGCTACGTTGATTGGCTTAAACGTCGATCCGGGCTCGTACAAATCGCTCACCGCCCAGTTTTTGAAGTGCTCAATCTCGGCGTCATAATACTCATTGGGGTTGTAGGTGGGTGCGACTGCCATGCTCAAAATTTCGCCTGTCCGGCTGTCCATTACAATCAACGCCCCGCGCTTGGCGTTGAATTGAGCCACCGTTGCTGTCAAATTTTCTTGCGCAATGCGCTGCAAGCGGCTGTCGATCGTTAGCTGCATTTGCAAATCATCACCTGTTACCAGCTGCGCTGCGGCACTCTCGCTGGACGCTGGTTCTAGATAGGTAAGCTGTGACTCTAAACTCAGCTCAACACCTTGTCTGGGCACGCCTTCCAAGTCGGTATAGCCCGTCACCTGCGAAAACAGCTCATCTTGTGGATAGACCCGCCGCGGCGAAGGGAGCAAATCAAGTCCATCTAGCCGCAGCTCTCGCAGCCGCTTAGCCGTCTCTTCAGAAATATCACTAGACAGCTTAATCCCGCTTTCCTGCGCGTTGAAACTTGCTACCAAAGACTCAACGCTTTCCCCGAGCGCTTCGTGATCTAGCTCTAATTTCAACGCTTCGGCGATCTCTGTCGGCGTTTGCTTAAACAGCATGGGGTGCACATAAAGCGTGTAAAGCACCTGGTCCATTGCCACTACATTGCCTTGCAGATCGACAATCTGCCGCCGTGAAGCTCTAGGCGTTGCCTGGATTGCCTGCTGCTCTTTCGCTATCACCTTTAGCTCTGAACCAATCATCAGTTGCAGGTAGGCCAGTCGCCCGGTTAGCCCTACCATGCCTACTATTAGTACTAGCCAAACGCTAATTAGCCGTAGCCGCGGTGATTTCTCGCGAAAGGCTTTGATCGCTTCGGGTGTAGAGCGAGGTTTGGCTTTAGCTAGCTCGCGCCTAGACTTACGGCGACGCGGACGGGTAGAGACAGCCATAGGGAACGTAGGAAGACATGGGGAACCGGGCGCAATCGGGCACTGGCAAATCGGGCACTGGCAAATCGGGCACTAAAGACAGAGAATCGTAGTGTAATTCTTTAGTATCCCAGCGGTTTGGGTCGTTCAGTGTGCGCTTCGAGCAGTTTATCCGTTTCGCGTGCGGGCTCTGGGGCTACAAATAAAACGTCGCCAGCTTCGTAGGGCTCTAGCCCCGAACCTGCCTGAGCGGCTTGTTCGGCCAAACTTTGCTTAATCGATTCATTGGCAGATGTCAGCTGCTGCGATTCGCCCTGTAGCTGGTTGAGCCGAGTTGTGACTCGGTCCGCTGACTTGTCTACGTATACGCTCGATCCGTATAGGACCAACGCTCCGCCAATTAGCAAGCTCGTGATGACGGTAGAGCCTTGCTGAACGTAGTTGAGAATCTTGAGTCCGAGCGGCAGGGTAGGCTTTACCGGTAACGGCAAAGGGGTCGGCTGCGAAGCCCTTGAGAGACTATGTGGCGAGAGACCACGCGGTGCGATCGCTACTTCATCAGCTTTCGGCTGTACGCTTTTCACTATAGAGGAATGTCCTGCTTCGACATTATTTGCGACACGGTCATTTGCGACACGGTCATTTGCGACACGGTGCGAGCCGCCTGAGCGGTGGGGAGAAGTTTCGGTAGGTTCAAGATCAGTGGCAAAAACCATGCAGTTGTCAATAAAGAAGAATTCGTTTCTATGAAGTTTATGTGAATCTACTTAGGGCATTTCCCACTCTGTACCGAGATACTTTAGATGGTACCTAAACTCAGCAGTTAACGCCGCCTTTGTTGAATTACGCGCATACTACCCCGGCACCGGGAGAAGAACAAGACTAATTACAGACTTTCTTTTATATTCGATTTTTCTGTGTTCTTTAGATAGGCCCTGTATTGCGTGTATCAATTCATCATGCTCTAAATGGGTGACTCAAAAATTCGCTCGCGCCCTCCAAAGATCTTCGGAAGACGCGAGCGTGGCGACTGATGTTGATGCTAGGGTCAGTGCTGTTGTCTTAGCGCTATAGTTCTGGGCTTATAGCTATCTATTTGGCGCTATAGCCTGTAGCACTTGGCCTGTAGCACTTGGCCCGCAGCACTGTGGCGTGCAGCGCTATGGTCTGGTCTTATTTGGTAAACCCACCATGTCTTCATTGCTCTTGCCGGGTGGAATCATCGGGTAGCAGTTTTCGTCTCGGCGAACGCGAACATCCACTAATACGGGGCCGTCGCAGGCTAGCATTTCATCTAGCGCTGCAGATAGTTCGCTCGGGTCGCTCACTACCATACCCTTTACCCCAAAGGCCTGCGCTAGCAGCTCAAAGTTTGGCATACCTATTTCCATATTAGAAGAAGAGTAGCGTTCGCCAAAGAAAGTCTGCTGCCACTGGCGCACCATTCCCTGCCAGCCATTATTGAGAATAACGGTTTTTACGGGCAGGCCGTACTGAGCCAAAGTGGCTAGCTCTTGCAAGCACATTTGAAAGCTAGAGTCACCGCTAATACAGATCACCTGCTCAGTCGGCAGGGCAACCTGTACGCCCATGGCAGCGGGCAGGCCAAAGCCCATAGTGCCTAGCCCTGCGCTCGATATCCACTGGCGCGGGCCGTTTTTAAGAAACTGTGCGGCCCACATCTGGTGCTGACCGACGTCGGTGGTGTAGTAGGCATTAGGGGCCTTTTCGGTAAGGGCCGCAATCACAGACTGAGGCGAAATATCATCAGGGTAGATGGGTGCAACTAGCGGAAAGTCTTGTTTCCAAACGTCAATGCGATCGCGCCATGCCTTTGTTTTCTCGGTATCTGGCGCAGCCTTGTCATCTAGCTGAAGCAGTATCTGCTTTAGCACTGCTTTTACATCGCCTATTAGCGGTACTTCAGGCACCCGGTTTTTGCCCACTTCCGCTGGGTCAATGTCGATATGAATAACTTTAGCCTTGCTGGCAAATCTCTCTAGATTTCCCGCAACCCGGTCATCGAACCTAGCCCCAATTGCCACGAGCAGATCGCACTGACTGACGGCAAAGTTGGCATAGGCTGTGCCGTGCATTCCCAGCATGCCGACCGATAGCGAGCTGTGCTCATTGACCGCGCCTTTACCCATAAGGGTGTTAGTCATAGGTGCGGCAAAGGTTTCGGCCAGCGTTTGAATTTCTGCATGGGCGTCAGAGGCGATCGCACCCCCGCCGACATAAAACAAAGGTCGCTCAGCGGCTTCGAGCAGGGCGATCGCCTCATCAATCATGTCCAAGTTAACCGGTGCTTCTGGCACATAGCCTGGTAGATCCACATCTCCTGGCTTCACCGCGATATAGTCAATTTCTTCGTTCCCCACGTCTTTAGGCACGTCAATTAGTACCGGCCCCGGTCTACCGGTTCTGGCAATGTAGAACGCCTCTGCCACAATCTGTGACATCTGATTGGGATCGCGCACGACATAAGAGTGTTTGACAATCGGTAGCGTAATGCCGTGAATATCGGTTTCTTGAAAGGCATCCGTGCCGATTGCCGTGCGCGTTACCTGCCCGGTAATAATCACCATCGGAATCGAATCCATCTGTGCGGTGGCAATGCCAGTTACCAAGTTGGTCGCACCGGGGCCAGAGGTGGCAAAGCACACGCCAACTTGGCCCGTCGCTCGGGCGTAGCCATCTGCCGCGTGAGAAGCGCCCTGCTCGTGTCGTACCAAAATATGCTGAAGTCGGCCAGATTCTTCTGCTTTGTACAGCTCGTCGTAAATGGGTAGAACTGCGCCACCCGGATAGCCAAAAATATGCTTAACGCCATGACGTACCAGGCTGTCAATCAACGCATACGCGCCGCTGACTCTCTGAGTAGCCGTTGAAGAATCCAAAGTGATAGAAGAGGCCATAGAAGTATCCGAAGAAATGTCGAGCAGTTCTGTCGAGAAGACAAACTAAAAAACAAGTTTGGAAAGACAGACTCAAAAAAACGAGTCTACTTAGTGTAAGTTGTCTCTTTGCCAACAACAAGATCTCTCTTGATTGTCCATTACAAATCGGTTACGTTGGTAAGCTACCCAGAATCTGGGTCAATCGGAAAACTAGATCAATCAAAAAGACTGTGACGCGCCGTTTCGCTCCGCATTTTGCCTGCTGCGTCGCCAGTTAAAGACAGCATTCCATTCTGCCTGTAGCGATCGCCTCAAAAATTCCGCTGCCGTCATCGGCACGCCCGTATCTAGCTGCCAGCCGCTCACTTCTACCCCTGCGGCGGCTTCTGGGGCTTGCCATAGCTGCAAGTGCGGTACCGCCGGTTCGGTATAAAAGTTCACATTTCCTGCGCCCAGCGGCAGCGTACTTAAGTGGGTAAATCGGTCGTGGCTCATCCGCGTGACGGGTAGCCCCACTATGGGCACCCCCCAGCCATCGACTGCAATAATTCTGGCGATCGCGCCACCTTGCTGCTGCCATATCGACAGCCCGCCTGCTAGCCCTACTACGCCCGCACTAAAGCCAATGCCTACCAGGGGGATCTGCGGCTCAGTCGGTGAGTGAGGGAAATGAGACTGTAGCCATCTGTATACAGCGAGCGGGTCGGTTGGGAAAGCATCAATAACAAAGTGGCGCGTGTAGCTAGGGAGCGATCGCACGAACCGATCGGTCAGTGCAGAGGCATGAAATCCTGGCAAAATCACGACTGGCAGCTGGGCCGATAGCTGGGCAGATATAGTCATGCATGAACCTCCAAAACGACCAAAGCGCCAGTGAAAATGACCAGAGCGCTAGCGATAGACCTAGTCTCAAATTTAGTCCCACATTAAGCTCTAGCTCACTGGCTCTAGACCGAATGATAACGTTCGGTTCTACCCATAGCCACGGTATCCAGCTTCCTCGTAACCTATATATAGCGATATACGAACAGACGAACGAGCGTACAGATGGGCACAAGCGATCAGCTTTTACCAACAATTAGCGCACTGGTGGCCCTCGGAGAATTTGCCCAAGAGGATTCAGCCACCGAAGCTATTGGCGCAGAGAATACGGCTGAACAGGTTAGCGATCGCCTGACGTCTGAAGATCGGCAGCAGCGATCGCAGCGAGAATGGCAGGGTGCGATCGCCGCGCTCAATCACCTGTTGCTTCAGCAGACCAGCCGTTCTCAAAAGCCTGCTAAAAGATCCGCCAAGGCGACGGGAAAATCTCTTAAGTGGCGTCGAACCAAAGAACCCCAAGCGCTTGTTTTATCAGGGCCAGTACCGCTTCTTAGCGACCCTGATCTCATTCCTCAGCTTTCCAACTGGACCTTTGTTCCCCCGTCTTCCGACTCGTTTACCGATGCGTTTAGTGCGCTCTCGCCAGTCGAGCGGATGATTCAGCAAACGCAAAAGGCGTTCGGACACCGTCAGCCTCATGTGCCCCGTTTATTACCGCTATTAGAAGACGATCCGCTCTCGCGAGAGCAGTTTGCACTAGTGCTAACGCCAGACTTTGCGCTCGTGGTAGTGCTAGGGCAAGATGCCGATGGTGAGCTGAGCTTTCAGTTTTCGTTTATGCCACAGGTAGCGACGTCGGTATGGCGAGTGCTGCGATCGCGCATCATGATGATCCGCCCGCAGCAGCTCGAGTTTATTGAAGATCTAGTCGAAAAGTTTCAGCCAAAAGATCCGCACTATCGAATCGTTAGCCAGTTCAATCGCTGGATGTTGGCCTATTTACCACAGCCAGCAGCGCCGCAGCCGGTGCCACGCTCAGATGCCGATCAGGGCGATCCTGCTGACGAAGCCAGCAGCCAGCTTTCTGACGGCAAACTGCTCAAAGCGATGGCGCACGAGATCTGGACCCCGTTGACGACTATTCGGACCTATACGCGATCGCTGCTCAAGCGCACAGACCTCAACCCACAGGTGATCAAACGGCTAAACAGCATTGATCGCGAATGCACACAGCAGATTAATCGCTTTGGCCTGATCTTTAAAGCGGTAGAGCTAGAGGCAGCGAGTCATTCTTCGCGATCGCCTTTGAGTGCGATCGCGCTGCACAAGGTTTTTGAAGAAGCGATTCCTCAGTGGCAAAAGGCTGCCCAGCGCCGAAACCTGTCGCTAGAAGTGGGCCTGCCGCCTAACCTGCCAATGGTCGCCAGCGACCCCACCATGCTCCAGCACGTTCTCACGGGTCTAGTCGAACTTTTTACCCATAGCGTTTCTCCTGGCAGCCATATTCAGCTTCACGTTCTGCACGCGGGCGAACAGCTCAAGCTACAGTTCCAGTCTCAGGCTGACCCAAATCAGCCCAACACCCAAAACGACTGTTCGCCGCCGCCGCTACAGTCCCTAGGCCATTTACTGATGTTTCAGCCCGAAACGGGTGGCCTTAGCCTCAACCTCGAAGCGACCAAAAGTCTGTTCCACGCGCTAGGCGCAAAGCTCACCGTTCGCGAACGCTCTAACCAGGGCACTACTTGGACCGTCTTCTTACCTTTAGAGACCAGCGGTCTTCAGTCTTACCCTATCGTTTGAGGCTGATTATTTGCAGTCCATGGTGTAAAGCCCGTGGTTTGCAGCCTGTGGCTCTTAGGCCATAGTGTAAAGTCCGTGGTCTGAAACTGATTGATTGAATCTTGTTATTCAAAGTCTGAGCAAACGCTGAGAATTGCCTGGGCGCTTTCATCCAAACCTATTCGTCTATTCTCAGATACGCCTTAATCTCTCCTCAGAAGCTCCTTGTTGATTGCTGGCATTCTTAAATCAATGAAGCAAACCCGGTAGACAAACCTACTGATTCCTCAAGGAGCCAACTCATGAAAAACGTTCTCTTTTCCACTCTCGCTCTCGCTGCTGCTACTTTCACTTTCGTTCCTGTTGCTAATGCCGCTGAGGTGTTGCCAAATTCCATCCAGCAGCGCCGCTTAGAGTTTTTAGAGACTCAAACCAAAGCTGTAGAAGATATTCAATCGACACGTCTAGAATTTTTGAGCAATCAGACCAAAGCTGTTGAGAATGTTCAGTCCACTCGTCTGGAGTTTTTGAATAATCAGTCGAAGGCTGTTGAGAATGTTCAGTCAACCCGCTTAGAGTTTTTGAACAATCAGTCAAAAGCTGTTGATGACATTCAGTCCACTCGTCTTGGTTTTCTAGATAGCCAGTCAAAAGCTGTCGATAACGTTCAGGAGGCTCGCCTTGACTTCCTCGCTAACCAGTCTAAATAAGCGAACGTGCCCAATCACTTACAAGATGCCTTTCTCGAAGAGTAGGGTATCTGGCCGAAACAGTCAGGTTATTTAATTCTCGACTCTTGCACACTTTCTTTACAGCCTATGAGAGATTTTTTAAAGGATTTCTCATAGGCTATTTTATGCGCAGTGCTAATCCTCAGAAGACTTATCTTGCGTAGATGGATCGTGTCCTCTTAGTAGTGGAAAACGCCTGTACGCTTCGATAATGAGCGTGACAAAGTTTTCTTCGCTAAAGCGTTCGTCCTGCATTAGTTGAAACGCGCCGATGATGCCAATGGCGAGCAGTGCAGCGATGACGATAACAGGTAGCAAATACCACGCGACAAAGTGACTGACGACTGCAAAAAGAGCAGTCACGGCGAACAATATAAATAGATAAAATAGGCCGGACCCCCAAGGAGACTTTACTCGCGCTGACTGAGGATCGGGCGCTGGCACAGGCGGCGGATCAAAGCGACGATTGAGATCTTCGCGGGTTGCTAGTCGCTCTTCGCGATCTTGAGAGGTTTCGAGTCCTTCTAGCAAATCTCGCACCTGCACTTTCTCTCGTAGGCCAGAAGGAACGAACTCCGGCACGCCCATCTTTTCCATATCAAGTAGATTTAGGTAGTCTACTAGGATGCTAGGGTGATTGGGCAGCGGTACTTTTTCGTCTACTTCAATGCCAGGAATAGTGCTGTGAATGTAGTCAAACTGATCGCGGATGCTTTCTAGCAGAATGCGGCGGGTGCTGGGGTTGCCACTCACATAGATGAAAATTTTGCGGTCTTCTTTGTCGGCTTTTGCCAGCGCTTTGTTGCCACCTTTTATCAATACGACGCCATTGCGCCAGTAGGTTCGCTTTGAAATTAGCTGATTCATCCGCACGATGAAGCGAGACATAATGCTGCTCGGCAGAATGTTGTAGTGATACTGAAAGGGCAAGACTTTATCCCAATCACCTGTCTCGGGTTCTTCTTTGCTGAGCAGGTCAGGCAATAAGTATCGTTCGTCTTCTTTAAAACCTTCAAGCGGAAAGCACAGCTCGAACTTGCGCATGATGTCGAGTATGAATGAGTGCTTTTCAATAGGATAGCGCTGGGCGTCTAATATATTAGGCAGCATAGACCGAGCCAGAATGCCTTTGTGATGGGTCATGAGGGCGTTGTCCGTCAGAATAGAGTAAACGCCATTGGTGACCCAGTCTGGATTGAGCACGCTGTCTTGCTGTAGGCGAGGATCATCGCGAAAGTTGAGCGCAATGCCCAAGTCGTGTAAAAAGCCAATGAGTGTTTCCTGGCTTTGCGCTTTGTTGACTCGCTTATCGTTACAAATTGCTTGGTATTGATGGTATTCGATGTAGTCATCGTCTAACTGTTCCAGCTTTGTTTTTACCGCAAACCAAGACTCAGGCAGCATATCGAACACATGCGGGAGCTTCGCAATTTGCGCTTGAATTTCTTTCTTGAGCTGACGAATTCCTTTATGTTTGCGATTGCTACAAGAGGTTTCGATGAAGTCCACAATGTTGGGATACTTTTTCTTTAGACCCCGGCGATCAATATCTAGCGATTTTTGATCGACCTGATTGCCTACGATGATGACCGGAGACTTTCCGCCGAAGCTATTGATGATTTTGAGCCAGTATTCTACTCGATTGGCTAGGTCGTCTTGGCGAGCGCTCAGCACTAGCAAATACAGGCTGCGCTTCGTCAGAAAAAACTGGTGGGTCGCGTGCATAATTTCCTGTCCGCCAAAGTCCCACACGTTCAGCTTCACCGTTTGCCGGTTCGCGTTGATTTCCCAGGGGCGAATGTTGATGCCCTCCGTCATGCGCTCGTCTTTATCAAAGGTGCCATCGATCAATCGCTTGACCAAAGAAGTTTTACCGACCTTTGCTTCACCGACTAGCAGCACCTTGGCCTCATTGAGCGGGCGGGAAGGCTCGTCTCGGTTTTGCAAATAGTAGTTAATAATCTTTCGTGGCTCGTCAGCTCTATTTACAATCTCAGGTGGAATAGGCAGGGATGGGTTATCGCGGAGGTCGAGGTGAAAGAGTTTTTGTAATTGCTCGATTTCTGCTGGCAGGCTGCGCAGTTGGTTATAGCTGAGACTGAGTGCTGAGAGTTTTTGCAATTGCCCGATTTCTGCTGGCAGGCTGCTCAGTTGGTTGTAGCGGAGGTCGAGTTCTGAGAGGTTTTTTAATTGCCCGATTTCTGTTGGTAGGCTGCTCAGCTTGTTATCGCGGAGGACGAGCGCTGAGAGTTTCTGCGATTGCCCGATTTCTGCTGGCAGGCTGCTCAGTTGGTTAGAGTGGAGGCTGAGATATGAGAGGTTTTGCAATTGCCCGATCTCTGGTGGCAGGCTGCTCAGCTTGTTATCGCGGAGGACGAGCCGTGAGAGGTTTTGCAATTGCCCGATCTCTGGTGGCAATTCCTTCAGGTTCTTTCCAAACAGGTCGAGCTCTGTTGCGTCATCACGTGCCGCCTGTCTGATTACCTGCAACAGCTCGTCCTGCGTCATCAGCGATCGCCTCCTACCGTGTCATCCTTTAGATACCACACTTTAAGTAGGGCATCTGCTGCTAAAGGCTATCGATTGCCAGTGCTGCATAGCGTGGCTATCACAAACATCAATCGCTTGACTCTTATCAAAAATCAGCCTATCTTCAGTTACTAAGGCTGTGATGCCTATCACGGTTCTTTTACTACACAGAACTCAATTTGACTTAGCGCTACCGACAGGTGCTTCCAACACCCATCGGCAGCTAGCCTTCAGGATTCACGCACAATCCCGTCGGTTAAGGTTTACTTTACCTTAGCCACCCTGATTTGCCATACATCGTCTGAAGAGTGGCTGGGTTTAGTTGGGTTCTGGTTTCCTCCCCAAAGTAAACAAACTGGAGACCAGACCTCATGTCTATCACTTTCATTGCAGACGCACCCGCGTCCACAGATTCTGTTGCAGATTTTGCGGCCAACAGTGCAGATGGCCCTATTAACAGTTCAGGAGACGCTAGCTGCGAACCTGTGCGCCATCTGCTTTTTGGTAGCCTTAGCGCCGTCCGCGCCACTATCTATTATCTACACACGCTACGCTACGCCGAGCCCAACGATTGGAGTCAGCCTATTTCCACTGGCAGGCCCAACGAAGTCATGGCAATTTTGACGCGGCGGGTAAAACTACATTAGAAAGGGGGCGCAAATGGGCGTTACATTCACAGAATCGGTAGGTTTTGGCTTCGGCTACGCTCAGATGGCGGGACGTGCTGATATCAAAGACTGAGCGTAGTCGAAGCCTTAGGGCCTGAACTGAGCTTAAACCCAGTGCCCTAAAACAAGAGCCCCCGCTTCGAGCAATCGAAGCGGGGGCTTAATTCAGAATTCCAACGAAACTATCAGCCTTGGCTTATAGTGCGTTACCGCGAGGTAGAACCTCTTCAGGGAATACAAATTTCTCATGGGGCTGGTCCTGAGGACTCAACCACGCACGAATACCTTCATTCAACAAAATGTTCTTTGTGTAGAAGGTCTCAAACTCAGGGTCTTCCGCCGCGCGGATCTCCTGAGAAACAAAGTCATACGCTCGCAGGTTCAGTGCAAGACCGACAATACCAACCGAACTCATCCATAGGCCCGTTACCGGAACGAACAGCATGAAGAAGTGCAGCCAGCGCTTGTTCGAGAACGCAATACCGAAAATCTGTGACCAGAATCGGTTTGCCGTCACCATCGAATAGGTCTCTTCCGACTGAGTCGGCTCAAACGCACGGAACGTGTTCGCATTCTCGTTGTCTTGGAACAGCGTGTTCTCTACGGTTGCGCCGTGAATGGCACAGAGCAGAGCGCCGCCCAGAATGCCCGCTACGCCCATCATGTGGAACGGGTTGAGCGTCCAGTTGTGGAAGCCTTGCAAGAACAGCAGGAAGCGGAAGATAGCCGCTACGCCGAAGCTAGGGGCAAAGAACCACGAAGACTGACCCAACGGGTACATCAAGAAAACGGAGACGAAGACCGCAATCGGACCGCTAAAAGCGATCGCGTTGTACGGACGAATGCCAACCAGGCGAGAGATCTCGAACTGGCGGAGCATGAAGCCAATTAGGCCGAACGCACCGTGAAGTGCGACGAATGCCCACAGGCCACCAATCTGGCACCAGCGAACAAACGAACCTTGGGCTTCGGGGCCCCACAGCAGCAGCAGGGAGTGGCCCATGCTGTCAGCGGGGGTAGAGACGGCAACGGTTAGGAAGTTGCAGCCTTCTAGATAAGAGCTTGCCAGCCCGTGGGTGTACCACGAGGTGACGAAGGTGGTGCCGGTCATCCATCCGCCGATGGCCATGAAGGCGCAGGGGAATAGAAGCAAACCGGACCAGCCAACAAAGACAAAACGGTCGCGCTTTAGCCAGTCATCGAGGACGTCAAACCGTCCCCGCGCGGCGGGCGCTTGTCCCATTGCTATGGTCATGGAATACAGGTCTCCAAAAATGGATCATCTTATAAAGACAGGGCAAGAATGAGCGCACAGTGCTAGAAGCCGCTCATATAAAGCTTAGGTGTGTAACACCAAGCGAACGAAATCGTAAACCTCGTTTACTAATCTTTACCCTAGTTCTCATTATTATAGGGCTACTTTCCTGAAAAATCTCACAAAAGGTCCAAATAGCTATCGGCCTTTCGACTCAGTGGAGCGCCTAAAGCTGCTGTGGCTAATGCCATACAGAACTTTATTAATGAATTCAGTAAGTCTATCGATAGGTGGATACTTTATTGGTTCACTTTGCCGATGTGGGTCTGTGTTCCGCTTACGGTCTGCTTTCAGGCTGCTCATTGGTAAAGCGCCGAGGAAGACACCGAGAATTGAAAAGTGGCCTTCACCTGCATCTGCTGCTGGCTATACTAGAGGGCAGTCTGCAAATAGCTCTTGTGGCCGAGCCGAAGAAAGTAAACGCCCAAAAAGTAAACGCCCGAAACCCATCGAAGAATACACACAGAACTTATGTATATTGTTGAACTTGCGCTCAAGCACACTGCACTTCCCCTAACCGTGCAAAAGACAGACAAAGATACGGCAGAGACAACCTATCAAGAGGCATTAGCCGCGCTTTCTTCGGGGAACCCGGCAATGCTAGAGCTGACCTGTGACAAGGTGACGGATAAAAAGGTTGCGGTTGCTGCCAGTGAGCTAGCCGCCGTTCAAGTCTATGAAAAGTCAGGCAGCGCAGGTGCCTCTGGGCGTGCGCCTGGCTTCTTCGCCCTTGCGGGTGAGTAGCACTCTATAAGGAAGGCCGACCCAGAAAAGCCCACCTAGATGCCACCTTTAAATATCGTCTAAATATTGTCCTATGACAGACGCTGCTGCCTTGGCGATCGCAATCAACGATGTCAGCTTTTACTGGCCCACGGGTGCATCTGTACTCAAAGGCTGTTCGCTTGATATCAAAAAAGGCGAATTCTGCATGCTGCTGGGCAATAACGGCAGTGGCAAATCTACCCTGCTAAGGCTATTGGCTGGGCTGCTGCCCAGACAGCTAGGCACGCTCGAAACCTTTGGTCCTGTAGGCTTTGTCTTTCAAAATCCAGATCATCAACTGGTGATGCCGACTGTGGGCGCAGATGTCGCCTTTGGTCTGGTCAAAGAAAAGCTGTCAATTACGCAAATTAGGCTGCGTGTGCAAGAGGCTCTCTTGGCCGTAAACATGCCTGATTATCAGCGGCGACCCATCTATGCGCTTAGCGGCGGTCAAAAACAGCGCGTGGCGATTGCGGGTGCGATCGCCCAGCACTGTGAAATCCTGCTTCTAGACGAACCCACTGCCCTGCTTGATCCTGATAGCCAGCTCGATTTGGTGCAGCAAGTGCAGACCCTGGTTAAAAGTCGTGGTCTCACCGCGCTGTGGGTGACCCATCGATTAGCAGAACTAGACTATTGCGATCGCGCCTTCCTGCTAGAAAACGGTCGCGTCAGCGACCAAGGCGATCCACACCGCCTCAAGCAAAAAATGATGACTAACTATGTTCTCTGAGTCCAACGCATAGATTTAGAGGCGCAGATTTAGAGGTGCAGATTTAGAGGCATAGGTTCAGCAGTACAGATTCACGGCAGATAGCCAAGTCATATACAGACAAGCAGGTAAAAAATCGCTTATTATCAGGAAAGCTAATACATCCTTCTGCTTTTGTCATGGCAAACAAACCCGCTCAGGCGATTTTGCTAGTTGACGGCTACAACATCGTCGGCGCATGGGCAGATCTCGTCATCCTCAAAGACGAAAAAGGCCTTGACACTGCTCGTACTGCTCTAGTTGAAGCCCTAGCCAACTACAGTGCCTGCTTGCAATACGAAACCTGGGCAGTGTTCGATGCCTATGAGCAGCGCACCCCCTCATCCCAAGAATCCGTTACGCAGTATCTATCTGTTCACTACACTGGCTATGGTCAAACTGCTGATAGCTACATCGAGCGAGCCTGCGCTAAATTCCGAAACGATGCCCGAAAATTTAGACAGCGGCTGATTGTTGCTACCTCCGACAGCGTTCACCGGCAAACCGTGATTGGCTATGGCGCAGAGGGCATATCGGCCCTACAGCTACAAAACGAAGTGATAAGCGTCAGTCGGCAGGTGCAAAGCCGTCAAAAGCCAAACAAAAGAAAAGCTAGAAACGTTTTTTCACATCTCAATCCGGATGTGCAAGCGCAGCTGACGAAAATGCGGATGGGCCATAGTGACTAATTGCTTACCGACTGATTGCTTACTTAGGCGTCGCCCAAAGTGGCCATGAAGTGGTTATAATGCATAGGCCTACATAGCAATCGTGTCAGGACTTCCTGCTCTTTTCGCGAACGTCCTTTTTGTTTCTATCTTTATCGAAAGCTGGCCCAGTCAAAAACCGATCAACCAAAAATTGATTAGTCAAAAGCTGACCCAGTCGACAGAAGTCATGACAAACTTAAGGACGGCGTCGATCCGATAGCAAAAGCTCAGTCGCAAAAAAAAGAGAAGCAAAACCTTCTTGCCAAAGCGACGCCGCCTTATGTACTATGTAGTTCCCATTCCTCAGTAGCTCAGTGGTAGAGCGGTCGACTGTTAATCGATTGGTCGTAGGTTCGAATCCTACCTGGGGAGTTTAAATTAGATAATTTGGCTACTTAGCTAGGACTAGCTTTAGCCCTAGATGCTGCTGCTGCTCGCCAGCTATTTTCGTGCGAAGGATTGCCTGTGCCCAAGTTTGCGGTTGTACAGATATGGGCTAACAGGCCGTGCGTCAACAGGCGCACCCCGAGCTTTTCCTGACACCTTGCAAGCGGCTGCTCAAAATCTTGAGCAAATATCCAAGAGACCCGCGTGCGTTTTGTTAAATAACGTAATATTATTGAGAGTATTCTCATCCGGTTTCCAACTTTTATCTGAATTTCCAACTTTTTTGCGTTTAAAAGTTATATAAACATGCGTTTTGTAAACAGTAGTGAGCATATGTAAACACTACTCAGGATAGAAGTGGTAGCCTTGAACCTATAGAAACACCCCTTCATAACATGCCTCGTATACTCGTCATTGATGATGATTCGGCCATTGTAGAGCTAGTGTCTATTAACCTTGAGATGGCTGGCTACGATATTAGCCAGGCAAACGATGGCATCAAGGGTCAGGCGCTAGCTGTCCAGATGGTCCCAGACTTGATTATGCTGGATCTCATGCTGCCAAAGGTTGATGGGTTTACCGTTTGCCAAAGGCTGAGAAGAGACGACCGCACTGCAGATATTCCAGTTTTGATGCTGACTGCTTTGGGCGAAACCCAAAATAAGGTAGATGGGTTCAATGCAGGTGCAGATGACTATTTGACTAAGCCTTTCGAGCTAGAAGAAATGCTAGCTCGGGTTCGCGCTCTGCTCAGACGCACCGATCGCATTCCCCAGGCGGCCAAGCACAGCGAAATTCTAAGCTATGGACCCCTCACGCTTGTCCCTGAAAGGTTTGAAGCCATCTGGCTAGATAGAACTGTGAAGCTCACTCATCTAGAGTTTGAACTTTTGCACTGTCTGCTTCAGCGACATGGCCAGACAGTATCTCCTAGCGAAATTCTCAAAGAAGTGTGGGGCTACGATCCTAACGACGATATTGAAACGATTCGAGTCCATATTCGCCACTTGCGCACTAAGCTAGAGCCTGACCCACGTCATCCTCAGTACATCAAGACTGTGTACGGCGCTGGATATTGCCTAGAGCTACCCGCAGAAGCGACTCTTCAGCCAGAGCAAGTGGTGACAGCATAGCAAACAGCCGAGAGAAGATATTCGATTTTTTCCGCAGACGTATCTTCCCACAGGCATATCGTTTTGCAGGATTTTTGTAGGGCGACTAGAGGGTGACCGGCATGTTTGGAACTTATCAGCAAAGCAGCTTACGGATAGAAATCGCAGCTGACTCAGAACAGATTGCCCAGAGCTTGACTCGGCTAGAGAACCTGCAGCAGTGGATGCGGCCCCAGCAGATCTATGGTGTTGCGGTTGACACGCTAAAAGCGCCGCTAACGGTCGGTCAATCTTTTAAAAGTGCAGTTGGATTTGCGCCGTCTATGAAACTAGAGTTTGCTCACATTGAGCATCGAACTGAGCTGTTAGCGCCTGACGGTGTTCGATTTTTGTTGAGCGGGGCGATCGATGGATTTCATGAGTGGCAGTGGGGAGACGGCTGGGTACAGTCGCGGCTAGAAGGTGTTTCCTTACTACCGCTCAATCTGGGCCAGACATTAGCGCTAACTAGACTAAGACAACATCTAAGCCAGAACAGTTCAACCTACACTAGTGCCAACTAGGTATATCTGATCGGTAACGACTTTCAGGCTACTTGTATAGCATTGATGCTGTAGCATTTCCTACGTGCATATAGGGCGTGCAAATTACTTGGGCTGTTGTTTTGTAAAACTTTCAACAAGAAAGCTGTAATCTAGCCAAATGACAAGAGACATGGAAACAGGCTATGGCGACTGAACGTCTATAGACCTACGAAGTAAAGTAGGACTTGGATGATCGGGCTATGCGCTCAACTTCTTCTAATCAGAAGTTCTTATTCTTGTTGATGATCACGGCGGTCTATACTGCGCTGGTTGTTTGGCTCGATTTTTTGCAGGGGCCTCACTGGTGGGATGAAATAACATTCTGGCAAACTAGTCTGACATTTAGCGATCGCCTTCTGCCTAGCCTTGACCAGCTAAGAGATTACAGCGAGCTGAATACACCGCTGCCTTTTGTGGTTTTTGGGGCGATGGAACATCTGCTAGGTAAGGGTATTGTCGTAGGGCGATTGCTGAACCTAGCTCTGTCAGTCATGATCGTTTTTGTCATTGGTTGGCCAACAAAGCCGAAAGGTTACCGGGCGCTTTTGTGCGTTGTAGGACTGTTTATGTGTCCCTACTACCTTTGGCTAAGTGGTCGCTTGTATACAGAGATGATTGCTTGCTTTTGTATGCTGTTAGGTTTGCTCAGCTATGTCAAGGGTCGAAACGTGCTGAGCTGCGTGGCTTTTGTGCTTGCGATCGCCTCTCGGCAGTATATGGTCGCTTTTCCGGCAGCTATCTTCACCTACGATGCAGTCTCCTTTTGTCTCAAAGCGATTCATGAGCGCAGGGTAGATCTTAAAAACTTGGGGAGATGGCTATCGCCTTTAATTGCCCTAATCTCTATTTTGGGCTGGTTTTATCTTTTTGGCGGTCTAGCACCGCAAACTGCAACAGAGATTCGGCTGGTTCCCGAAGTTCAGAAAACGGTCTGGGCGGTTACGCCGGGTGGTGCTGTCAACTTTCTGGCCTTTGTGAGTCTCTATATCGTTATTCCAGAATTTTTGCTCCTTGAACGAGGCTTCTGGCTCAACTTGTGGCGACAGCGACCTGGCTGGCTAATTCAGATTACGCTAGGTTTTCTGCTTTACTGTTTGATATTTCCACCGCTGCTAGTCGCGAACGGCAATTTGAGCAAAGTCGCGGCAGCGCTGCCGTCTGAGGCGCTTAGTTTTCTGTTGCTATATAGCTTGGCGCTGTTGGCCTGTATCCGATTCTCACGGCTCAACTTACTCTCTTTGTTAGTCTTCTTCAACGCTTTAATTATGATCAAGGCATTTCCGTGGGATAGATATGTTCTGCCACTAGCAGTAGCTTTTTGGTATATCAAAGCATATGGACTAGAAGAGAAATTCTCCTTTCATACGATGGACGAGAGATAGTCTAAGCTGGGCTCTACACTATTGGGCGATGAATGATTGTCTCAGCGATTCGACTATTGGTTGTAGGCTCAATGCTAACTAGCCGGATATAGTGCTCGGGAAACTGCTTTAAACAGGCTTGAATCTGCCACCTGGCTTCGGATTGGCTGGGTGCATTGAGTGTGGTGTAGCACTGCCAAGAGTTATTGCGAAAGCGGCGCTGGTCTACGTGTTCAATCCCAAGTCTTTGTCGAAGTGCGACGATGCTGCCGAGCAGTTGCGCAATAGAGTCAGGCAAATTGCCTGCGCTATGCTCTTTAGGTCTAGCTGGCTGGAGCGATTGGTTGAGTCTGGCTTCGCGGAGCCTTTGCCAAGGAGAGGACGCGGAAGAAGGTTGAGCAGAAGACGGCTGCGATCGCCCAACGATGTATGGACTTAGCTGATTAGGCGGCGGCGGGGCTAGCAATCCATCTGCTGCGCGCTCAGTAGTCGAAAGCGATCTGTGGACTCTAGGCGTCAGCGATTGGTTGTATTCGTTTACTAGTGACATTGTGCGCACGCGTTCTTGCTCTTGTACCAAAGTGTTACCGGCTGCGATCAAATCTTCTAGCTGAAAGCTAGGACGTGAAAAGGTTGGTTGCTCGATGGCATTGACTACTGCGCTAGCGACGTTTTCGAGACCCACTGAATCGATGAAACGAGTGATTTGTTCATCGTATAGTTGCGATCGCACCGCGCCAAAGAAATCAATCGCCTGGTCCTCAAATCGATCTACTAGCTGCGCTACATCTCCTGGCGATAGCCCGTCTTCGGCATACATTCCACCTACAATGCCCAGCCGATCGTCGTGACTAGGCTCCCAATAAAACTTCTGCATTCGGCCATCGCGAATCAACGGCGCGTACAGCGTAGCAAAATCATTTCCCGTTGCAATAATCGGAATGCGTGGTAGCGGTTTTTCATCATAGCTACCCGGCAATTGCACATTCGTTGGGTTGTCCGCAATATTCATCAGCGTGTTGTTCACTAGCTGCGTATTCACCGTGTACTGCGTCATCCGATCAAATCGACCTGCCCCTGCATCTAGATCATTGATCATCAGCACCGCCATTCGGCCTCGCACTCGTACTAGCTCCGCCGCCTCCCGATAGCGCATCCGCACTAGCCTAGCCGGGTCTCCCGCATCAGGGCTCTCTAGTTCTCCGCCAGAGATACAAACAACTTCTACCCCTATACGTTCAAACGCCAGTTCGCATTGAAACGTTTTGCCTTCGCCTTTTCGTCCATGAATACCTAAAATCAGCGGTACCTTGACTCGCGGCAAGTCCAAATAGTTCTTAGTAATATGGACTGCCAGCTTATTGAGAAAGCGAGGAGAAATGTAGTAGCTCATACGTCTTTGACCTGTTCAAACCAGCTTTGCCAAGCAGGCCAATCTATCACTAGCTGAGCCAAGGCCAAATAACCTGCCGCTGCCGGATGCGCACCATCAACCGCAGCAACTTCTTGCATCCACAGCGCATTTTCTCGCAGAGGTTGAAACACTTCTAAGTAAGGAACTGATAGCTCATTGCACAAATCAGAATAGGCCGCAGACAGCAAGTCAGTGCGGCGATTCATACTGTCATCAGCAACCGGTGGCGGCCCTACTACCAGCACAGGAAACATTGCTTTTGCCTGCGTCAAAATGCGACGAGCACAAAGAACAGAATCATCTTGTTCTACAAAACGCAGTCCCTCTTCTACCCGATTGTCATTGGTTCCAAACGAGAACACCACGCGATTATCACAGCCATCAGGCAGCCTCAGCGCCGCCTCAGCTAGCCAGCGCACCTCTATCTGCTGACTCGTCTGAGTCCTGATGCCCAAGTTGTAGTAGCTCAAGTAGTAGTTAGGAGACGTCATTGCTGCACAGGCACGCGCGGGCCAACCCAAATAAGTCAGATCGCCCGTGCCAGCAACAAAAGAATCTCCAAGAAAGCAAATGCGAATGTCTCTCATCAGAATTATGCTGATTCTTCTTGAGGCGACTTAGCCGCTTGAGTTCGCTCTTCTATTTGAGTCAACGCCTGCACCACCAAGCTCTTCGCCTGTAGCTTCCAGCCGCGCCGCTGAATAATAATTGCCAAAGCGCCACCAATGCCCGTCGCCAGAAAATCGACTGGCTGTGTGAATGAGATGCCAAACAGCAGCCCTAGTCCTGCAATTCCCCAAAACGGCAGAGCCACTGCTTGGCGCTGCGATAGCAAAATATCATCAAAAAAGTTACCGTGTATTTCGCCTTCCAATTCTTCTTTTATCGCCTTTAGCTGCCTCGGTGGCACCGATAGCGCAATCTTTTGTCTGAGCTTCTCAACTTTCCTAGCATCCGTACTGTACTCAGTTAGCTGATCTTCAGCCAACATCACTAAGCGCTCCGTCTGCGACATTGTCTGCGTGTCCATATTGAGGGGCCATATTGCAGTCTACATCACAGTAGAAACCCAATTTTACGATGGGCTCAAAGTTGGTGATATCTGAGGTTGTTAAAATTGACGGTGTCGATACCCCTGTCGTTGAAATAGTAGGTAACCCTCAAATCATCCGTCAGCACTAAATATTTATTCTGTGCTAGTTCGGCAATCCCACAGTCGGTTAAGCCGTATTTCGAAAATGGCCAGTATGAGGAGGCTACGTCGCTACTAGGAAGATAGGTTTCTTCTAGAAAAGCTATTCCAGAAGCAAAAACTTTATAGCATTCTGAACGGTCTGGTTCGCCAAGTTGATTAATGAGATTGCTAATTTCAATCAGGATATTCGGTGTCGTCGCAATCACTTTGAATCTTCTAAACAGATCGATTAGCAGATCGTAATCCAGGGAGGAAAACTGCTCCGTCTTCCTAAACTTAGTGATTCTTTCGCGACTCACGGAGCCAACAAAGAACAGCAGCAAAATATTTGTGTCAACAAGTAGCCCTTTAGAGAAATACTGTCGAAGCAAATTTTCAATATCCCTATTGGTCATACTTTCCGAATTTTCATGGCTTCTACTTCACCTGTGGAAGCATTCACTCGAAAAAGCTTATACACTCGGGAGTACTCCATTGCTGGTTCCGCATCGGATGAGGAGAACACTGCTGCAATACGGTTGACTTTTTGGCTTACATCGTAACCTAACGTGATTAGCCAGTACTCTCTGTCTTCCGTTTTTTCTACTTCTTCTAGCCTTAAGTTCTCAGGCGCTTTGCCGCCTAAATCAAGCTCTATATTTTTAAAGTATTCACCAGCAGCCCTAACAGCGGCAGTCACGTCAATCATAGTAATTACAAAACACTACTTTAAAGTCATATACCCGCTAACAAAGAAGGGAGACAGCTAAGCTGCCTCCCTAAAGTCGGACTCAATTACGGATGACTAACTCGAGTTCTCAAGAATTTAGTAACGGTAGCCGCTGCCGCTGTTGCTGCCAGGCTTGTGGACGATAAAGCTAACAGCTTGGCACTGCTTAACGTTGTCGAAACCCACTACGCGAATGAAGCAGTTGCCGTACTCAGAGCGGCAAGCTTGCACTTCGTCTAGAACTGCGCGGGTGCTGGATGCACCAAACAAAGGCAGCTTCCACATTGTCCAGTAATAGACTTCAGGGTCAGAGTTTTCGTTGAACTCAACAGCTGGAATATAGCCCATCTGCAAGCAGTAGCTGATCTGCTTTTCAATCTGAGTGTCGGTAAGAGGGGGTAGGTAAGAAAGCGTTTCATACCGACGCTCTTTAGGCAAAGTTTTCATGGGAATTATCCAAAAAATGAAAGGGTGAATAGGGGGAAAACAAGATCAAAATCTATCGGAGTTAAGCGTTGTCGAGGGGCTCGATATCTGGTGAGTCCGGTGATTGTTCATCAGGTTGGGCTAGTCGGCTATCGGAGCTGTCATTCACAGAGGTGTCAGACTCTCTTTTATCAGCGCTAGCCGTTAGCTCTTCTGATGTCATTTGCGTCATCTTTTCAAGCTGTCTTTTGCGATGCCCCATGTTGGCCTGCTGGATGTTGGTCGTGAGCATCTCGGGAAGAAATTCTGCAACCTCTTCGGCTAAATGCTGCCGGACCGTCATGATTCGGAAGGCCAGTTCAGCATGCTCTTGGAGCAGGTCTGAAATGAAGGCTTCGCCGTCTTGCAGCTTTTCACGGCTGGCAAACTCATTGAGCTGATGAAACAGCGGTCGGTTAGTTTCTAGTAGCTGACTCAACACGGTGCGAACGGCTTGATAGGTAAGGTAGCTAGTGAGTACCTGAGTCGTATCTTTGGCGATTCGCTTGAGATCCATATTTGGGGGACGCGATCAGCACGTCCCAATAAATCTACAGTGTCAAACACTTTGCTTGTGAAAGTACTAGAGGACTCTGAATAGAAACTGTCCTACCAGATACTGTTTGTCCTCGATTGACTTAGCTCTTGATTGATACGATCTAATTGACTTAGCTCGCTGACTCAATTAGATCGTATCAACGGTGTCGAATTCAAACTTGATCTCTTTCCACAGATCAAGAGCGGCGGCTAGATCAGGAGACCACTTGCCCGCTTCACGCAGGATGTCGCCACCTTCACGGCTGAGATTACGACCTTCGTTACGCGCTTGGACACAGGCTTCGAGTGCCACTCGGTTGGCAGTCGCACCAGGTGCGTTGCCCCATGGGTGACCCAAGGTACCACCACCAAACTGGAGAACAGAGTCGTCGCCGAAAATTTCAACGAGCGCAGGCATGTGCCAAACGTGAATACCACCAGAAGCAACCGCCATTACGCCTGGCATAGAAGCCCAGTCTTGAGTGAAGTAGACACCGCGAGACTTGTCTTGCTCGACGTAGTTTTCACGGAGCAAATCTACGAAGCCTAGAGTTGCCGCTCTGTCACCTTCGAGCTTACCTACAACAGTACCGGTGTGAATGTGGTCACCACCAGACATACGCAGGCACTTCGCTAGCACACGGAAGTGGATACCGTGATTCTTCTGACGGTCGAGCACAGCGTGCATTGCGCGGTGAATGTGCAAGAGCAGGCCGTTGTCGCGGCACCAGTGAGACAGGGTGGTGTTGGCAGTAAAGCCCGCTGTCAAGAAGTCGTGCATGACGATGGGCATTTCGAGTTCTTTAGCGTACTCGGCCCGCTTGAGCATTTCTTCGCAGGTATGCGCTGTCACGTTTAGGTAGTGACCTTTGATCTCACCTGTTTCTGCTTGAGACTTGTGGATTGCATCTGCAACGAACAAGAATCTGTCACGCCATCTTTGGAAAGGCTGAGAGTTGATGTTCTCGTCGTCTTTGGTGAAGTCTAGGCCGCCACGTAGACACTCATAGACCGCACGACCGTAGTTCTTAGCAGATAGACCTAGCTTGGGCTTAATCGTACAGCCCAGCATGGGACGACCGTACTTGTTGAGGCGATCGCGCTCAACTTGAATACCGTGAGGAGGTCCTTGGAACGTCTTAAGGTAGGCAACCGGAATGCGCAAATCTTCTAGGCGAAGCGCACGCAGGGCCTTAAAGCCAAATACGTTACCGACGATTGAAGTAAGGAGGTTAGTTACAGACCCTTCTTCAAACAAATCGAGTGGATAAGCGACATAAGCGATGTACTGGTTATCTTCACCGGGTACAGGCTCGATGTCGTAGCAACGACCGCGATAGCGATCCATGTCGGTGAGCAGGTCAGTCCACACAGTGGTCCAAGTACCTGTGGAAGATTCTGCGGCAACTGCTGCTGCACACTCTTCAGGAGGTACGCCAGGCTGAGGCGTCATCCGGAAGGCGGCCAAAATGTCTGTGTCTCTGGGCGTGTAGTCCGGAGCGTAGTAAGTCAGTCTGTAATCCTGTACACCAGCGCTGTAACCAGCACCAGACTTGGACTGAGTCTGTGAGTAGGACATATTTCCCTATTTCCTGTCTATTTTCTCTTGAGCAAACTAGATATTGACTGAACCCTATACATCTTTTTGTCTACATATTTCATAGAAAAGAGACAAGCACCTGCGCCCTACAAACTCGGCGCTAACGACCGTACCGATTAGGCTTGGGTGCTTTCAGAATTGAGTCTGTCAGATAAACCTATGCTTTTCAGAATACTATCAGGACACCGATAAGTTTCCTTTTAGAAGTTCTGTATAGTTCGATAATTAATATTTATGAATACTGCTATAGAAAGGTTTCAGAGCTTTATAGATATTTTACCGTGCAGTATAATCTGTAACATTTTGTAAACAAAAAGCTGAATTTTTTATTGCGTTTTTGTGCTGTGTCTGAGACTTTTTGAAGGGATTGCTGAGGTGGGTTGCATCGCTTCGGTCTGTCTCCTGTCAAAGATAGATGTCTTTTTTAGGAAAGCGCTTGGCTTTTTATGAGAATTTAAGAATTGGGCGATCGCACCATCAACAAATCCAAATTAATGCCAGCAGTCTTAGTCAGCAGCCCTATCTGATTGTGCCGTTAATCTAGCCAAACTCACGGGTACTTTGGGACCAGCTATTCCATCAGCAATCTTTGTTTAGAGCATGAATGCGTGCAGCATGGACGGCAAAGCGTGAATCTTTACAGAGGGTATTGTTTGTGAGCCGTGCCAAAAAAAAGGTCCAGAGTGCGACCCACAGTGTGACCCACAGTGCGATCGATAGTGCGATCGATAGTGTGGCCCAGAGTTTTGCCAAGAAGCTGTCTAATTGCATCATCGGAGCTTCACTGTGCTGGAGCACGTTTGCGATGGTCGGCGGCAGCCCTTTCAAGATCTGGCCGAGCAGCTTAGAGGTAAGCCGTTTTGAGATAGACAGCTTAGAGGTAAGTAGCTTCGAGGTCGGCAGTTTTGAGATAGACACCCTTGTTCAGGCTCAGGTGCAGACTTCAGATAGGGGTATGCCTGCTCAGGACTATCAGGTCGGTGCGCTGCAAGCCGACTTTACCGGCAGTTTGTGGGTGGGGTCTCATCAGGGCTTGGCCCGTATCAACCCTGAGACAGGTCAAGTAATAGCGAACGTTGCGGTCCCTAATCGGTTTATTGATGCGATGACCCAAGATAAGGTCGGTCGTATCTGGCTAGGTACACCCGAAGGGCTAGTGCGTGTGGAACCTAGAATTAACGAAGTAACAGCCCAAAACTATCGCTTACCGTCTAACAGAGTCCTTTCTACGGCTGTTGATCATCGGGGCTTTCTTTGGGTGGGCACCGATCGCGGGCTAGCGATGATTAGCCCGGACGAAGGGCTGATGATGACAACGGTTCAGGCTCTGCCGGGGGTGAGTGCGAATGCGCTAGGGCTGGCACCAGATGGCAATCTTTGGGTCGGTACGTTAGAAGGGCTCGCGCGCGTAGATACGGCGTCGGCCCACGTGACGTATGAGGCGACTGATTTGCCAGGTCGCTCGGTGCAGTCGATGGCAGTGGGCCCTCAAGGCAATCTTTGGCTAGGTACGCCAAATGGGCTGCTGGTGGTAGATAGTCGCACTGGGCGGCTGCTGCGCTCGGTGACAGAGATCCGCGGACGAGATGTGAGTGCGATCGCCTTTGATTCGACACAGAGCCTTTGGGTGGGTACTCGCGATGGTTTGTTCAAGCTCAACCCCTACAATGGTGCAATCTTCGGACGGGTGCCGAGCTTGCCATCTGAACATATTCTGTCGATCTCACCTGATACTGGTAATAAGATTTGGGTAGGGACGATGGAAGGGTTAGCCTGGGTCAGCCGTACGACGGGTCGGGGAACGCCGCACGGATCGATTGTGAGCGCAATAGGGGCGCAGTAGGAACGCAATAGTGGCAACGGTAATCACTACTTAAAGGACTCTCTCTGAGATTGTTATCGTGATCTATGTTGGGTCAAATCAGCATTAGCCTCTGATTTTGCAGCAGGGAGTAGTCAGTTATGATCGTCAACGTGCATCAGTTTGCGCAGTGGAAGCAGGAGGGCCGGGCGATCGCGGTGCTGACAGCTTGGGACTATCTCTCAGCGCAGATTGTGCAGGCAGCTGGTGTAGATATTGTCTTAGTCGGTGATTCGATGGCCATGCCAGTGATGGGCCATGAAACAACGCTACCGCTGACGCTAGATGAAATTTTGCATCACACTAAGATGGTGCGCCGCGCGATCGCAAATAAGCTGGTTGTGGTTGATCTGCCTTTTTTGACCTATCACGCTAGCTATGCGGCGGCGCTGTTAGCTGCGGGTAGGGCAATCAAAGAAGCCGGTGCCCAAGCGGTAAAAATGGAAGGAGGCTACCCCGATATGGTCGAGACGATCGCCAAGGTAGTTCAAGCGGGCATTCCGGTGATGGGGCATGTGGGGCTGACGCCGCAGTCTGTGTATCGGTTTGGCAGCTTTAAAAAGCAAGGGAAAACGCCCGAAGATGCTGAGAGAATTTTGAATGAGGCGATCGCGCTCGAAAAAGCAGGCGTTTTCTCAATTGTGCTAGAGCATATTCCTGGCGACCTGGCTCAAAAAATAAGCCGTGCGCTGACGATTCCGACTATTGGGATTGGCGCAGGCCCAGACTGTGATGGTCAGGTGCTAGTGACCTCAGATCTATTAGGGCTTTCAGAATGGCAGCCGCCGTTTGCCAAGCCGACGGTCAATTTACGCGCTCAGGGTATTGACGCGGCTAAGCAGTTTTGTGAAGCGGTGCGTCGGCGAAGCGCCTCCTTCTGAGACTTGCATCAGTTTGGCGTAAATTAAGTTGACATGAATTGAGTTGGCATAAGTCAGTTGGCATACGTCAGTTGGCATATGTCAGTTGGCATATGTCAGTTGGCGCATACGTCAAAGAGAACAACGCAGCAATAACTCAACAAGATTTAGATGACTAAACAAGATTTAATTGAGCAGCTATCGCTGGTAGAACACGTTGAAGGCGGTTATTTTTCCGAGACGTATCGGTCTGCCGAAGAGATGACAACGCCAAGAGCAGGCCAAACTCGCTCGGTCATGACTTCAATTTACTATTTGCTCACAGACGATCGGCCTATCGACCACCTGCATCAGAATAAATCGGACATCATGCACTACTTTCAGGCAGGTTCGCCGATTACCTATATTTTGATCGATCTAGACGGCAACCTGAGCCGGGTGAAGCTAGGACTGGCGATCGCCAAAGGAGAGGTTCCGCAGCTGCTAGTACCCAAAGGCTATTGGAAAGCTGCTGTTTTAGAATCTGGCGAATACGGCCTGCTGGGTGAAGCGGTTGCCCCTGGTTTTGACTACCGCGATATGACAATTGCCCAAGCCGATGAGATGCGTGCACGATTTCCCGCAATTTGGGATCAGCTCGCGCCATATATCAGACGCTGAGTGCTAATCAAAGACATCTATCTAATCAAAAACATCTATATATATGCATCGGCGAAATGCATGGGATATCGATGGTTTTGGCCTGTCTATATTGATTTATTGAAGCTAAGCTGATCACAGCATTACGCCGTAACCTCTAAACGTTTGTAAATTATGATTGCCACTAGCACCCGCGTCCCTGATACCGCACCAAATGCCAACCGCGACTACAAAGTAGCCGACGTTACCTTGGCAGATTGGGGCCGCAAAGAAATTGCCATTGCTGAAGGCGAAATGCCTGCATTAATGACTATTCGCGCTAAGTACCGCGACAGCAAGCCGCTGGCGGGTGCCAAGATCATTGGCTGCATTCACATGACCATTCAGACTGCAGTTTTGATCGAGACCCTGTGTGAGCTAGGTGCCGAGGTGCGCTGGTCTTCATGTAATATTTTCTCGACCCAAGACCATGCAGCCGCTGCGATCGCTGCTGCTGGTGTTCCGGTCTTTGCTTGGAAAGGTGAAACTGAAGAAGAATACATGTGGTGCCTAGAGCAAACCTGCCGTGACGGCGCGGGCGAGCTGTGGAACGCCAACATGATTTTGGATGATGGCGGCGACCTTACCGGCTACATCCACGAGACCTATCCTCAAATGCTCGATAGCATTCACGGCGTCACTGAAGAAACCACTACAGGCGTTCACCGCCTGTACGAAATGCTAGAAAAAGGCGATCTGAAAGTTCCTGCTATCAACGTTAACGACGCCGTTACTAAAACCAAAAATGACAACAAGTACGGCTGCCGTCACAGCCTCAACGACGCCATTAAGCGCGGCACTGATCACCTAATGGCCGGGAAGAAAGCCCTTGTCATTGGCTATGGCGATGTCGGCAAAGGCTCTGTCGCCTCTCTTCGTCAAGAAGGCATGATCGTTAAAGTTGCTGAAGTGGACCCCATCTGCGCAATGCAAGCCTGCATGGACGGCTTTGAAGTCGTTTCTCCTTACAAAAACGGTAAGAACGACGGTACCGCTGATAGCCTCGACAAAGATCTGCTCGCCAACATCGATCTTGTAGTCACCGCTACTGGTAACTACAACGTTTGCGACAAAAACATCTTGGCTAATCTCAAGCCTGCCGCCGTGGTGTGCAACATCGGCCACTTCGACAACGAAATTGACACCGCCTTCATGCGCAAAGAATGGCGTTGGGAAGAAGTCAAGCCTCAGGTTCATCAGGTCTACCGCTCTGATGATCCTAAGGACTTCTTAATTTTGCTTTCTGAAGGTCGTCTTGTGAACTTGGGCAACGCCACTGGCCACCCTTCACGCATCATGGACGGCTCGTTTGCTAATCAAGTCCTCGCTCAAATCTTCTTGTATGAGCGCAAGTATGCCGATATGAACGCCGACGAGAAAGCCCGCGCCCTGAGCGTTCAGCTTCTGCCAAAGACACTGGATGAAGAAGTCGCTCGCTATATGGTTCAAGGCTTTGGTGGGGTTGTTACGACGCTAACCGAAGAGCAAGCAAACTATATTCATGTTCCTGTAGAGGGGCCCTTTAAAGGCGAGAGCTACAAGTACTAGATTGAGTGCTGATTCTTGGAAACTGCCGAACTAGCGCGCTCTGCCCCCGAGATTGTGTCTTTGTAACGGCTAAGATTCACTGAAAGACGAAAAGAAGTCTAGGTGCTGTAGAAGCCCTAGGCTTCTTTTCTGAATTACAGATAGGAATTGCGAAGTCTGCGTTTCCAGAGCGTCGGACTTAGCTACTAAGGAAGACGATGCTCAGAACAAGCGTGGTTGACTTTGATTAAGCAGGAGCGGTAGCCGCCGCGCGAATTAGAGCGAGTTTAGAACGGCAGGGAAGTCCGATCGGTACTGTAGATATGCTGATTGCGGGAGTTGCAGTTTCACTAGAGGCAACTTTAGTAACTCGTAATACAGGCGAGTTTTCTCGGGTAGCAGGTTTAAGTTTTGTTGATTGGTTTTGAACGGGAGGATTTTGTGGCCAGATTTATGAGCTTCGCCTGGTTGCACTAGCGTCAAGCACGTCCTGCTCCAAGCGAAATTGATGCAGGGTGAGGCGGAACGGTTGCAGCGTGCGACTGATCAAGTGCAGTTGGTGACTAAGCGATCGCAGAGCGCAACTCATAAAGTGCAATTGATAGCTGAGGGTCTGCGGCGAGGCGTAGGGCTTGCGGCTGTTGTTGTGCCGCTATCATCATGCAAGTGCGATAATAGAACATACGCTCACAGAAAGTATGCTGTAGGATAGGCCCTTCTCCAAACCTAGTTTCAAATCACTGTCCCATCACATGCAGGAGGTAGCCACTATGACTCATACATCCATGCCTGCTGCCTCTTCTGCGACACTGACGATGGCAGATCTATACAAGCGATTAGCCAAACTCGGTCTGCCTAAAAAGTACCTCCAAAGCAACATCCTGCCCGACTGGTGGACTGACGAAGTCGAGCAAACCCCTGGCGTCTTTACTCAGGCGGCGCTCTACCTCTCTAGGCGGCTCAACCTCGACGTTGATTCTTTACTAACCGAAGAAACGCCTCGATTTATCACTAGCGCTCATCCCAAGTTTAAAGCTACTGACGGGACCAACCTAACCGAACTAAAAACGGCTGAATCCATCGCTAGCTGTGTCGCAGAGACTGTTGCTTCTGCCTGCCTGCAACCCTATCAAGACATTACTCAACTTTCTGTAGCCCAAATTCGTCAGCAGATTTTGAACAATCGTCCCAGTGTTGATTTGACTGGGCTGCTTCAGTTCTGCTGGTCGCAAGGCATTCCAGTCATTCACGTTGCCAGATATCCTTCTACCCTTCAGCGCTTTCATGGTATGGTCACTGCCTTTCAAGGCCGACCCATCATCGTCATTAGCCGTAGAGACCGCTCTCCCGCGTGGCTTTTGTTCGTTGTTGCTCATGAGCTTGGTCATATTCTACGTAGCCACCTCGGCACAGAGGGTTTCATCGTCGATCAAGAAGTTCAGCTCACTAGCGATGATGCTGAAGAAAATGAAGCCAACCAAGTCGCCGCCGAACTGTTGCTGGGTCGTTCTGGCATTAGTTACGACGTATGGAACAAATTTCTAAAAGGTGAAACTCTGGCGGCAAAGGCCCAGCAGTTCGCTCAAGAAAGTCAAAACGATCCCGGCGTCATTGCCGTCAATATAGCCTGGAACCGTGCCCAGAGAGCTAAGACCAGGCAAGAAGCGAACATCGCTTGGGCACGGGGATGAAAGCGCTGAAAATTTTAGAACCGGGTGCAGATGCGCCTGGGCAAATAAACCAACGCCTGCTTCAATCTATTGATTGGGATTTACTGAGAGGAGATTCTCAGGAATATATAGTCAATATGTTGGGGCTCCGCTTGGAAGCGACATTCAAGGCTAGATAGGAGTTTGAAAACAATTGAGGCGAATTTTAGGAAATCTCAGTGACGATAGGCTTTATCGACAGCGCCATTTTGCTCAAGCTAGTCGTATTTCAGCTTATTGAAGACGCGATCGCTAACCTAGGACTTTCTCCCAACTCGCTATACGTGCTCCCTGCCGCTCGTTTCATGCTGTTGAGCAAGCTTAATCGTGATGAATACAGCGAGAATGTTTTGGAGAATGCGATCGCCTTCGTAAACAACTGCCAAACCACTGCCGTGCGTCAGCCAACTGAATTAAAAAACGTTCCGACTGAATACCAACAACTCGCTCCCTTCAGGCAAATAGACGCGGGTGAGGCAGACTTGATAGTCGCAACCGCTAACGTCACAGACTTCTTACTACTCAGTGGCGATAAAAGATGCTTCAAAGCGCTGCCCGCTATTCCAGCACCTATCTACGCTCGGCTACAGGGAAAGGCAATATGCCTTGAGCAAGTTGTTCTAAAGCTGATTGACGTATTGGGATTTCAGAAGGTCTGTACTCGCATAAAACCCGCCATCCACCACGACAAAGCTATCCATTTTTGCTTTGGCTACTCCCAACTAGCCCCCGAACCGCAAGTCCGAGAGGCGTTGCAGAGCTGTATCAATGAGATTCACTCTGCCGCCCCTGGACTGCTAGCAAAATTGCCCTAAAACCACACTAGCCTTCTACCCAAAAACTAACGCCGCAACAGGCTCATCGCTTCTCCCTGCTCGGGCGTAATCACTAGCCGTTCATTCACTGCCATAATCGGGCTCCACAGCAGCGGCTCTACATAGTTCAATACGTGCAGTTGATGAATAGCCTGCCGAATTTCTTCGGGACTGCCAAGCAAAATATGACGAAGCCGATCTTTATGGCCGCTGCGTTCTACATTACTGAAAGGATGATCAGGAGGGCGATTGAGCGGGCAACTAGGCAAATCAATCTGTAACCCGAACGCAGCCACGCGCAGGTCTGTAGCCGTATAAATTGTCATTTTCACGATTTCTCCACTGAAGTGTTTCAAGGGGTTTGAAGAAAGCGCGAAAATTTAGCCGCCCTAACTTGCAATAAGTCAGGGCGGCTATGGCATCATATCCACAACCTTTTGACTGTGTGCGCAGTTGAAGGGCGAGCCTGTGTTGACTGTCCTACCAGTCAGCACGGGCGTTCTGCTAAATTTTCGAGCGGTTAAGCCGTTGCTACCCGTTCAAACCAGGCAACAACCGTAAAAACTAGCGTATCAGTATTTTTTATCGTGTCAACTCTTTTTTTACAGAAAATCTTGACACTCACGGAGCTTCAGCAAAACAATGACAAATGCCTCCAACGCCATCGTCTCCAAAGTCTGGAGCTTCTGCAACGCCCTGCGCGATGACGGCGTCGGCTACGGCGACTATCTCGAACAGCTCACCTACCTGATCTTTCTAAAGATGGCTGACGAATACAGCCAACCGCCCCACAACAAAGCCCTCGGCATCCCCGAAGACTACGGATGGGGCAGCCTTACTAGCAAAAGCGGTAGAGCAACTTGCCAACCATTACGCAGAGCTGCTAGACGTCCTCAGCGAACCCGATGTTGTTCCAGACCGAAAAAGCATTTTGGGGCAAATTTTCGATGACTCGCAGAATCGGATCAAAAACCCGGCCATGCTCTACAAGATCATCAATATGATCGATAGCGAAAAATGGACTGTCTTTGGCGCTGATGTCAAAGGCGACATCTACGAAGGGCTGCTAGAGAAAAATGCCGAAGACAAAAAATCTGGCGCGGGTCAGTACTTCACGCCTAGAGCGCTAATCAGTGCAATGGTAGACTGCATTCGCCCCGAGCCGAATAAGACCATCGCCGATCCAGCCTGCGGCACGGGTGGCTTCTTCCTCGCCGCCTACGACTTTCTCAACAACCCAGCCAACTACAAGCTCAACAAAGCCCAAAAGAAATTCCTTAAGTTCAACACCTTTGCCGGTAACGAGATTGTCCCTGGCACCCGTCGCCTGTGCCTGATGAATATGTTCTTGCACAACATTGGCGATATTGACGGCGCAGTGCCCATTTCTGCTAACGATGCCCTAATTGCCGATAGCGGCGAAAGGTACGATTATGTGCTGGCAAATCCGCCCTTTGGCAAAAAAAGCACCACCACTATCACCAACGCCGATGGCGAAGAAGAAAAAGAAGACTTTACCTACAACCGCCAAGACTTTTTCACCACCACCTCAAACAAGCAGCTCAACTTCGTCCAGCATATTCGCACCCTGCTAAAGTCCACCGGTCAAGCCGCCGTCGTCCTGCCAGACAACGTGCTTTTTGAAGGCGGCGCAGGCGAAACCGTGCGTCAAAAGCTGCTACAAACCACCGACCTCCATACCATCTTGCGCCTGCCTACGGGTATCTTTTATGCCAACGGCGTCAAGGCTAACGTGCTTTTCTTCGATAAACATCCTGCCAGCAAAGACCCCTGGACAAAGGAAGTCTGGTTCTATGACTACCGCACCAACATCCACCACACCTTAAAGAAAAAGCCGCTGACCCGCGCCCACCTGCAAGACTTTGTAGACTGCTACAATCCACAGAATCGAGGCGATCGCCAAGAAACCTGGCACCCTGAAACCAACCCCAATGGCCGCTGGCGCAAGTACTACTACTACGACATCATCACGCGAGACAAAACCAGCCTCGACATCTTTTGGCTCAAAGACAAAAGCCTTGCTGACCTAGAAAATCTGCCAGGACCTGACGAACTAGCCGAGCAGATTATCGAGAACTTAGAGGCTGGTTTGGGTAGTTTCCGAAATGTAATAGCCGCTTTACAGATCTAGGCTTATTTAAGGGAACCCTCTACGGTATCTTTACCCGGAGAGGGTTATTTAGAGACGGTAATATGCTTTTATCAATGATGCTCACTGCGCAGCTTGTATTTCTATGGCCAAACTTTCAGTAGAACTCCAGCGATATTTCCTCTCTGATGCTGAAGCTGTGGACACAGCAATGCCTACGAGCAGTGCCGCAGCGAGCGCACAATACAGCAGCTATTCTAAGCCTGTCACGCTCAACGAGATTTTGGAGATTGCCGGTGAGCGCACGTTTGGCTTTTTGTTTGTCTTACTGGCTTTACCTTCGGCGCTGCCTATTCCCGCCCCTGGCTATTCCACTCCGTTTGGAATAGTCATGTTTTTACTAGCTGTGCAGCTAATCTTGGGCCGCGATCAGCCTTGGCTACCCGAAAAGTTTCGCAAGCGGGGCTTTGAGCGGCAAAAGATTCAAGGTCTGATTGAAAAGGGCATTCCCTGGCTAAAAAAAATCGAGATGGTGGCACGGCCAAGGCTGACGCCAGTCTGTACAAGTCGAGCGGGGCAAATGGCGATTGGAATTGCAATTGCCCTGATGTCTATTTCTATGATGATTCCGATTCCGCTAACGAACACGCTGCCTGCCATTGGCATCTTTGTCACTGGCTTTGGCCTGCTTGATGACGATGGCGCAATCAGCCTTGCGGGCCTGACTATTTGTGCTATTAGCGCGGTCACCACCACCACAATTCTTGTACTGGTATTCCGATTGGGGATGACGGGTATGGAGCGAGTCGTAGATACTGCTAAGGATTGGGTAAAGCCTTAGGCGGCCCAGCAATATAAGGCAGCCCAGCAATATGAGATGGCATAGCAAGACGAAATGGCATAGCGAGACGAAATGGCATAGTGGATGGGTAGCAAGTTAGAACAAAAAGGGATTAGTCAAGAAGAGCCTGAAAGGGCAGAGATATAGGGGTTAAGGTTGATAATCCTAGGCGGTTTACGAATGGTTTTGACGACGCTCAGGTCACGATTTTCAGGGGCAGCTAAATAAGCGATGGGGTCAGAGGCAAGGCCGCGATTATAAGCATCATTAAAATGATAGAGACCGCGCCAAACCATTTCCTTAGAGATGCGTTCAAGCGGTAGTTGAACCGCCTGAGCAACGGCATCAGAGAGGTCGTTCAAGACGGCGTACATCAACCAAGTCGCCCAGATTTGGAGCTTGATGCCATTGAGCGAACCGGTCCAAAGATAGGCCAGTCCCAACAGCCGCTTCACCAGGTGAAAGGCATCTTCAATCCGCCACCTGCGAGCGTACAAATCGGCCACCACATAAGGTGGCAGGACTTTGGGGTTGAGTACAGAAGTGAGGTATCGATACCAGCCCTTGCCTTTGCGCACCTCGATCAACCGAAGCCGGACTAAGGGCTCGCCTGATTTGTCTTTGCCGACGACAATCAGGCGGTCTCGGAGGCCATGGGTGAGCGAGAACTCCTGGAGAACGGTGTAAGCCAGGTTCGACTTACCGGCACAAATGAACTGGGTGCCTTGAGCTACCAACCGAGCCCACCACTCAAAGTCGTAAAAGCCTCGGTCTAGAATCAGCAGGGTTTTGGCCGTCGCTAGGGCCAACAAATCATCTAGGAACTGACAGTCATGGGCTTTGGCATCCTCAGAGAACCAAATCTGTACCGGCAATTGAGAGCCAAGCTCAATCACCGTACAGATTTTGCCTGCCAGCTGTCCGGCTGGCATCGCTTCTAGGCTCTTGAGCTTGCGGAATAGCGCTTCTAGCACCGAACCGTCTGCCGCCCACACCTGCTCAAAGTGTTCTCTCGCATAGGCCACGCTCACGGGCAGCGGGCGAGTGCGCTCGGCCCAACGCGCTTTCAATGTCGGCAGCAGTGCCTGAAATACGCCCTCAAACAACTCATTCGGAAAACTCAGAAAGCGCGCACTTACCGCCTGACGGCTTACGCTCACTGCCTTTGCCCACAGCAAGTCTTTGCGGTTCAACTGACGGGTTAACTCATTAACCGAGGGCACCTGCTTCCACAACAGCGTCACTACCGCTGCCACCATCAATGGCAGTGTCAATATGCGTGAACGCATCCCTAGGGTTCGATAGTACGCGGCTTGGCTATAGACTACTGGACTCAGAAGCAATCTCAGATGTTCATCAATCGCCTCATTGTCCGGAGCGGGCACGTTGCGGCGGCGAATGTGATCTGGATTGCGGCTATAGCGATGACTCATCTGAGAAGCTTAGGGCTTTGAACGATATAACCCTTTCCTACACTCTTTTGGCACCCCTTGACTATTGTCGCGTAACCTTAACTTGGCACCCATCGGCATAGTGATATTGAATTTGTAGCTTGAACTTATCGGCTGGATTTACTGGATTTACTATGTGCGTTTTGAAAAAGCTATCTGCCAAGGCTCTGCTCTTGAGTGCGATCGCGCCAACGCTTTTGACCTCTCCCGCTCTTGCTCAAACCTTCAACAATCCCTATCCCAGATTTGCCGATGCGGCAGATCACTGGGCGGCTGCTTGTATTGAGGGCATAGGCAATGAAGGCCTGATGCAGGGCTACCTGGACGGGCGCTTTTTGCCTGATGGCAGTATGACGCGCGCTGAGTTTGCGGCTGTGATGGTAAAGGCATTTCCCGATGCGCCAGTCGTGAGAGCGGCTCCTGCCTTTTCGGATGTAGCCGCGAATTTTTGGGGAAGCGACGCGATCAAGGCTGCTTACGAACGTGGCTTTCTCACTGGCTATCCGGGCAATGTGTTTCAGCCTGCGCAGCCGATTACCCGCGCTCAGGCTATTGTAGTGATGGCCAATGCCGGAAGCCTGACGCTAGCAGAAAATGGTCCAAACAATAGTGAACTGGTTCTCCGAAGCTTTTTGCGTGACTGGCGGCGGGTGCCAGGTTGGGGAAGTGATGCGATCGCCGCAGCTGTCCAAAGCGGCATCGTTGTTAACTATCCTGATGCCAATCAGCTTCGACCTAGCGTCAACATCACCCGAGGTGAAGCGACCGCACTGCTTTGCCGAGCAAACGAGACGGGAACAGATGCTCGCTACTATGTTCCGGCCAAGTACGTCGCTAGTTTCATCGATCCGCCAGCGCTGACTCTTTTAGGAGACTTTCCAGTAGAGTTTTCTAACTTCCTGCTTCAAAGAGTTGTTGAAAATGACCAGATGTTTTTCACTGGAAACAACAGTGGTGTGGCAGAGCTGTGGAGAACCAACGGAACGGTAGACGGGACTCAACGAATTCGATCTTTGCAGATGGAAAGACCCAATGGAGAAGAGATCCTAACGACTGATGCGACGGTTTATATAACAGCAAATTCTGAAAGAATAGGCGCTTTAGCAACAGAATTAGCGACTAGATTGTGGATTGTGACACGGCAAGCTTTTCGCCAGTCTAGTCAGCCAGGAAGTAGTATACTAGCTGGAATTTGGCATAGTGACGGAACGGCGCAGGGCACAGTAGCGGTGGCCTCGCTGAGTGAAGAGCTGACGCGATCGCTTCAAGACGCCGAATATTGGATAATAGAGGCCGACATCCCATCATCTGAAGAAAAAACTGTTTTCACGATTAAACTGCCGAGCAGCACACAGCTTTGGACAATGGATGGAAAAAGCGAAGCAGGGACGCAGCGCTTGCTAGAGGTGCCAGATACCTACAGCGGCAATCAAAAATCTGGATCTGGACCCAGTAATTTTACTAAAATAGGCAGCTATTTGTTTTTCATCACTAGTTCAGACGAAGCTGCAACGCTGTGGCGGACTGATGGAACTGTAGAAGGAACAAAACCAGTCAAGACAATTACTGGCACGGTGAGTTCTTTTAGAAAAGAGAAAGATCGGGTTTATTTTATGCGACAGACGCCTGAGCTAGACGGAAAATCAGAGGAAGAACTGTGGATAAGTGACGGCACCGACGTAGGGACAACTGTGCTAAAAGACTTCTTCCCAGGGCCAGATAGCGCTGCGGTGACGGTGATGGACTCTGTCGGCGAGAGTGTGTTTATTTTGGCAAACTCTTCAGCCGGTACTGGGCTTTGGGCAACTGGCGGCACTCCTGAGACCACACGCTTAGTCAAGCAGATCGCCTCGATACCCACTCACTCGGGCGATGGTATCTTTGCACAGAATGACGGCAAGTTTTTTTTCGCGGTGCCTAGCTCGTTGCCACCATCAGCGCCAGCGTCATCAACAGAAAGACAGATTTATGAGCCGACCTTTGATCTGTGGGTGACCGACGGCACAGCAGCAGGCACGACCCGATTAGGCACTCCTATTAAAAGCTACTTTACCGACTTTACGCCTTTCAACAATCGCCTCTTTTTCAATGGATATGGCCCCGACGGTCAAGAGTTGTGGGTGACCGATGGGACCGTGGAAGGCACTCACCAGGTAATCGATCTCGCTGCTGGAGCGAGGCCTTATTCGCCAGATTGTCCTGATCAATCTCCGCCTGCAGACTGGAGAAGCAAGCAAGCCAGAAGCAAGCAAACACAGCCAGGACCAGCGTTTGCTTGCCTATTTTATCGGGTGGCTAATAGTGCCACGCCGCGATCGCTCACAGTTCGAGGAGATTTCTTGTACTTCATTGCGGGCGATCGCGATCTGTATCGCACCGATGGCACTGCCCTTGGCACTCAGTTCATCCAACGACTAAGAGAAGAGTCTGATGATTACTCTCCTGAGATTACGCCTCTAGGCGATCGGCTGTTGGTGACAGGCTACAGCAACCGTCGCCCAGGGCTTTGGGCTGTGCCAGAGCAGGAAATCCCGGTAATGACCGGCTATCCCTAACCACACTAGCCAAGGTTTTGTTACGCCCTGTTAGGCGTTTGTGCGATTTTAGCTGTCGGCTTTTTATTTAGAGCAGCGCCCAATAGATACCCCACAACGCAAATGATCAAGCCATAGACATTGACACCCAAATCCAGCGCATATTTGCCACTGCCAATGCTGATGGCGGTTGGAAATATAGAACTACCTGTTGCACTTTCGATCACTCGGAGCACACCAAAGATGAGTCCGGGCCAAAAGGCAAAGTGAAAGCTAAGCGTTCCGGCTTTTCGGATAAAAGCGAGTAGGAAAATAGGAGCAAGGCCCATCACCATAGTGCCGCTGATAGTGGTGGCCTGAATAATGGCAGGGCCAACGCGATCGCCCATATACAAACTGAAGAGCGGCAGGTTACCCAGCAGTGCGATCGCTACAATCCACCACCGACCCAACACCGCCTGCTTTTCTGTGGGCAAGCCGCTGCGGTTTTTCCAATCACGAGCACCTAGTTTGGCCACGCTCGAAAAGGTAGAGTCTAGCGTAGACCCTGCGCTAGTGAGCATAATCGCGTTGAACACTAGCAGCATCGGCAGGCCAAACAGCGCCGGTACGCTTAGCGTTGGCGAGCCTTCTAGGCCATTGGCCAGTGCATATAGACCAACAGTGCTAAAAAGCAAAATAAAGCTGCCACTAATCAGTCCCGCTAAGATAAAACCTTTGATCATGACTTTGGGCGAGGTGATAAAAGCACGGTCGGTCATGACCGGATCGTGAAAGGGATAGCTGAAGATTTGTACAGCGGCGAGTCCGCAGAAGGTGAGTCCGGCCCGCGAGGTCTCGGCGTCAACAACTGGAAGGCCATTATTTGCCAGCCCTGGACCGATTGTGGCCAAAATGACAACTAGCAGTACCGCCGCAAGCAGCATCTGAGCTCCATCGGTGAGCAGGCTAGAGCGCAACCCCCCAATGAGGCTGTAGTAAACGGTGAAAGCAGTCACCAAAGCAGCGGCTATCCAGTAGCCAGCGCTGCCTTCTGCGCCAAAATAGAGAGAGAAGACTTTGGTATTAGACCAGACTTCGTTGAGCAGGCGGATGGCAATTGCCAACAAAAACAGCTTGGCGCAAACTTTGCCGTATTTGCTGACTAAAAATTCGGGAATAGAGGAATGCCCGCCGACGGTGCGAATATAGTAGAGTGCGATCGCTGCGGTCACAAAACTTAGGTAATAGATCGCATAGCCAATGCCGCCGGTAATTCCGAACGCATTGCCTAAGCTGGCCGCGTTATCAATAGACTTTGCAAAAATCCAAGAGATTGCGGCGCTCGATACCAGCAGCCACAGCCCAGGGTCTCGGCCCCGACTAGACTGCCCTTGAAAAAATTCTACAGCTGACACCTTGTCTGGCGTAGTTATTTTGACCAGTCCAAATATCAAAAAGCCGTATCCGGCTAGAAGCGCCCAGGTGAGGGTCTGTGATAACGCCATGAGTTAACTCAATTCCCAGTGAAAGAAAGAACGAAAGAAACCATAATAAAGGAGAGCTTGCGATCGTTCTGTGATGGATTGCTGAGAATATCCTGAGAATCGAACGGACTGATTAGTTTTTAGTGGTTTCCGTTTTAGCAACTAGACTTGTCCTGTTTTTTCTAGGCGCTAGGCTATAGATTGCGCTCTCTATTGCTATAGGAATGTCTCATAAAAAAGATCCGCTCAGCTCGTGCGTCGCATTCTTTTTGAGCGCGCTCTATTCAAGCGCTCTATACGGATGTAGGCCCTTCGAGACAGTGCAGACTGACATGGTTGAACAGGTTGACGCGGCGGCTCAGATACAGCAGATACAGCAGACAGATCGAGTGATGATTCGGGTCGCGAATAAAAGCGATCAGCCAATAGACGATATTGTCATTGACTTCTCTGGTTCGGATAACGGCGTTGATTTTGCCTATCAGACAGAGGCGTACGGTAGCCTCGCGCCCGCAGACATGAGTTCCTATCATCACATCAACAGCTCATTTCGCTACGCGCCTATGGAAGTCTCGATTGGCGGTGCGAAAATTCAGCAAGGCGTCACAGATTTTGTTGGAGAGGTCCCAATCCCGAATGGAAACTATACCTATGAGCTGACGTATGGCCCGGTTGAAGGGAGCCAGGGAAAAGCGGTATTAGAAAGCTATCTGGTCTATGACCAAACAACTTTAGACCGCGCGATCGCCCGCACGCTCGACGCAGAAATCACAGCGGTCATTGCTAAAGCATACTACCCAGACAAAGCCCTGATTCACTGGTTTGACTGTGTTCATCAGCAGACTCACAGAGGCGCTATGAGCGGCACTTCAGAGATAGTCGTTTACGCTAAGGTCGTATGCAGTGAGCCGTCATCTGAGCCTCATCCCAATAAGAGACTGGAAGGGATTTTGCCGCTGCCAATCAGAGTTAAGCTAGCAAAAAAAGAGAACTCCTTTTCTGTTGTGAATTATCAGTTTCCAGCAGATTATCCTAGCCGCGAAAACGAGTTGAAAGAGATATTTTCACCGCAGGCGATCGCAGAAATAAACGCCGCCCCAATCGAGAAAGAAACTTACACCAGACTGAGACTAAAAGTTGGCATCAACAACAATATCAGAGAATACTAAGAATCGAGGATTGAATACCCTAACCGTTTCAGCCAGATACCCTTCGAGAAGAGCAAAGCGTCGCCGTAGGCGTTAGCTACAACAGGCTGAGACTAAAAGGTGGCATAAACAGCAATATCAGACAGTATTGAGCCGTCTTACAACGACTGTTCAATACTCCATTTTCGATACTCCATTTTCCCAGTCGCTTACTGAGTGTCTGTCTCTAAGCGACCTAGCGCTGTGCCTGGATAGTAGTGTGCCAAAATCTCTTGATAAGAATAGCCCTGCTCTGCCAAGTCTTTAGCCCCTAGCTGACTCATGCCGCTGCCCTTGTGCGCATCGTCCACAATCGCCTGCGAAGCCGCATACAGCGATTCCACAATTCCACCTTGATGGCTAATAAATTCACCAGACGTTGCCTGCACGGCTGCCTGCGTCGTATCGGCTTCGCGGTTAATGCCCTTGTACGCCTGAAAGCGCTGCGTATTGTCTAAGTCAAAATAGTCTTTACTTGCAGGGCGAATATTGTGCGTCAGCGCGTAAGAACGCGCGGCAACGGCCTGTGCCTTGAGCGATTCAATTGCCCAGCCAGGAGACATTTCGCTGCCGACAACGCTGTATAGATAGTCGCCTAGCAATACGTAGTTGACCGCAATCAGACCGCGCTCGCGCAGCGCAACCAGCATTCGGCCTCGATACCAGCTATCACCTATTGCTACATAGCCACCGTCTTCTGGATAAATCCAGAAAGCAGAGGGCATAGCCTGTCCTTCGACGACAATGCCGCCAGAAATTTCGGCGGTGACGCCTTGTTCGGCAGAGAGTTCTTTGAGCGTGTTGCCATCGAGATCGGTGATAACACCGCCATTAGAGGTAGCAAAGCCGATGGCCGAAACATCTCTGGCAAGCGAAACGCGCATTTCCAAGACGTTGTCGATAGTGGTGCCTGTGAAGTCTACCGGCGTAATCGCGGGCGCGGGCGGCGCAGCCGCAACAACTTGCTGGTCCAAATCTGGCCCTTCATCCGCTTTAGCCGATTGGGAACCAGCCGTTGTGGCGCTATCGCCTGCTTTGGGGGCATCGGCTTTGGGGTCGGCTTTGGGGTCGGCTTTGGGGTCGGCTTTGGGCTGGTTGGTGGCTGAAAGATCTGTGGTCGCAGCAGCGCCTGTGGCCACTGAGGGCGCAGAGAGCTCGACACCTGCGATCGCTTCTAGCTTCCGATACAAAATCTGATGGGTTAGAAACAGCTCTCCGGTATTCGTCACCAGCTCAGCACTCGGATCGCCTGATAGGCTGAGCGGTGCGGCTACCGGTTTGACGCTAGGCAGCAAAGCCGCTTGCAGCTTTGTGGGCGCATACTGCATTAGGGCAAACCCAGCCGCCGCCGATAGTATCCCTCCAATTGCTAAGCCCTTGCCAATCGCAGTACCTGAAAACCGCTTTCGTTGAGACCCCACTTGAGACTGCTTCTTTGCAGGTTCGCTTATCTCTGCGGATAAGTCTGAAGACGCCTCTAGTGCCTGAGTATCGGGGGCTTTCTTCTGATTTGAAGGAAGGTCGAGGGTTCGGCTCTCTGAAGATTGATCTGAAGGTTGATCTGACGATTGATCTGAAGGTCGATCTGTAGCTGAGGGTGAAGTGGCCTCGGACAGCTTAAACATTCGAGATAGCAAAGGCTGCTTGAGCATAGTTTCAGTCTTAGAGGAATCTCTCAATCGATCTGGTTCATAATGACCTATTACGAGCAAGGTTTGGCAAAACCCTGACAGTTACCAGATATGTCACCAGGCAGCCGCCATCATAGTGGTTTGGCCGTTATAATTTCAGGTGCTCTGCTAGAGATACATCTAGCTGCGCATTGAACGTTTATTCTTGCTATGACTTCTTCTTCCTCTGCCGAATTTTCTGAAGCGATCGCCAGTCGCTCCGATGCGCTTGTGCTGGTTGCTGGTGCGACTGGCGGGGTTGGTCAGCTAGTGGTCGCTCAGCTGCTCGTTGAACTGGGCTATCCGGTTCGGGTGCTGACTCGCAGCCACGCAAAGGCCGACGCTATGTTTGCTGGCAAGGTAGACATCGCTGTTGGAGACATTCGGCAGCCAGAAACGCTGCCTGCTGCGATCGCAGGCATCACTCATTTGATCTGTGCCACCGGAACCACCGCGCTGCCCTCAGCCCGCTGGGACTTTCAAACCGATTTGGGCAGCAACCCCATAGAGCAGGCAATTTCCTGGGGAAGAATCTATTTAGATGAGGATTTTCGCAATGCCAACGCTCGCAACACGCCCGCAGCCGTGGATGAAATTGGGGTAGGTAATCTGGTACAGGCCGCACCCAAAGACCTTCAGCGCTTCGTCTTTGTCTCTTCGTGTGGTGTCAGCCGTAAAGATCAGTTTCCGTACACTATTCTCAATGCCTATGGCGTACTAGATGCCAAGGGCAAAGGCGAAACGGCCCTCGTGCGCTCTGGCCTGCCCTACACAATTATCCGTCCTGGACAGCTAACAGATGGACCTTATACATCTAGAGACTTTAATACGCTGATTCAAGCAAGTACGGATAGCAAGCTAGGCGTGGTGGTAGAAACGGGTGAGTCGATCAATGGCCAGAGCAGCCGAATTGATGTGGCGGCAGCTTGCGTGGCCTGTCTAGAGATTGCGGCGGCGCAGAACAAGGCGTTTGAGATTGTGAACAAAGGCGATCGCCCTGCGAAGATTGACTGGGCGACTCTATTTGCTACGGCGTAGGCGAGTGTGCGTGTGAAGGGTGCGAGATACCAGCGTGACTTCCTACGTTCTTGAAAAAAATAAAAGGACACATAGTCTGCGTCCTAAAGAATGAATGGCCGTTGATGACCGCTAGAGGTTTTAATTAACCCGCTTAGACCGGTTCTCAGTAGGCTTATACCAGGAAGTTGACAGCTAACCAAAGCGTCAGCAGCGAACCGAAAACGCCAATCCAAAGCTTAAATCGAATATCCATTACGTAAGTAAGTCAAAATAACAAGGTCATAGCCATCCTACCGAGAAATTGCAAGCGTTTGTGAGCTATTTGATTTTCTATTTCTGTGAGCTGTAATAGCTAGGCTGCTGTATAGCTCTCGGCCTGTAGTCGAAACATTTCTTCGTAGCGGCCTCGTTTCGCTATCAGTTCGTCATGCGTGCCGTTTTCAATAATCTCACCGTTTTCTAGCACCACGATGCGATCGGCCATACGTACCGTCGAAAAGCGATGGCTGACGAGAAAGGTCATTTTGCCTTTGGTTAGCTGGCGAAATCGCTCAAAGAGATCGTGCTCGGCGATCGCATCGACTGCTGCTGTTGGCTCATCCAAAATCAGCACCTGGGCCTGTGACATAAACGCCCGCGCCAGCCCAATTTTTTGCCATTGCCCGCCTGAGAGATCCACACCGCCGGTAAACATTTTGCCAAGCACCGTTTCGTAGCCCCTGTCTAGCTGTTCAATCACAGGGTCTGCGCCCGCCTCGGCAGCGGCCTGAAATATCTGAGAACGGTTGTCTCGGTTCGGCAAGTCGCCAAAGCCAATATTGTCTTTAGCCGATAGCGCATAGCGAGCAAAGTCTTGAAACAGTACGCCGATATTGCGCCGCAGATCTCTCAGCCGAAAGGCACTAAGCGGAATGTCATCTAGCGTGATCAGCCCGCGATCAATGTCGTACAAACGAGTCAAAAGCTTGAGCAGTGTCGTCTTGCCCGACCCGTTGAGCCCTACAAGCGCAATACATTCTGCCGCGCCTACCGTTAGGTTAATGTTTTTGAGCGTCGGTGCGGCGCTACCTGGATAGGTAAAGTAAACGTCTTTGAGGATCAGCCCCGTGCGCAGCGGCATTGGAAAAGGCCGGGACTTGCGAGGGCTGGTGACCTGTGGCGTTAGATCTAGAAACTCGAAGTACTGAGACACATATAGGTTGAACTCGTACAGGGTGGCAATGCTGGCCAAAATTCCTTGGGTGGCGCTTTGGGCCTGCTGAAAGGTGCCCGCGTATAGGGTCAAATCGCCGATGGTAACCTGGCCAAGCAGCGCTTCCCACAGGACCAGGGCATAGGCTGAGTAGAATGCGATCGCAGCAATCATTTCAATCGAGACCTGTACTATCCCCTGGGTGCGAGCTAGCACCCTCGACTCATCGTTAAAATCAGCGCGAATCTTGTGATATTGCTCTACTAGATAGCCGCCTAAATTAAACAGTCGCACTTCCTTTACGTACTTAGGTTCTGTGAGCACTGCTCCAAAATAATCGGCGAGTCGGCGGCTAGGCGTTTGCCGACGGGTCATCCAAAAACGTCGCTCTGAAAAGCGAATGCCTGCCCAAAAGGTTGGCAGCGCACTGAGCAGCAGTAAGACGAACACCAACGGATTGAACCGTAGCAGCAGAGCGAGCAGACCAAATAGCCGCGTTACCTGACCCAGTAGCTGTAGAGAAATCCGCAGCACTCGCATTGGGTAGTTGCTACCGCTCTGCTGTGCTCGGTTTAGCACATCGTGAAATTCGGGCGACTCGTAGTGGGCCAAATCTAGCAGGGTTGCCTGCTCTAGCATTCTGGCTGTGGCAAACAGAAGGAAGCGATCGCTCATAATTTGAGTGATATAGACATCCAACTGCTGCAAAATCGCCTGTAGTACCAGCAGTCCAAAACCACCGGCCACTAGTGGCAGCAGCGTCTGCACCATCACGGCAATCGGCGTCGCCGCATCGACTAGCGCCACCACCTGATCCACAATTAGCTTACTAATATAGAGCTGCGCCGCAGGCAGTAAAGAACCCGTCAGCGTTAGGGCGATGCTCATCATCAGGGCCCCTGGTGTCGCCGCCCATACCAGGCGAAACAGCCGAGGCATATTTTTGAAAATAGCCATCGAGCTGGCAAACTTGGCTGTTAAGCGGGTCAGTCGTGCAGTCAAAGTCAAATGCAAATAACTCTATCGATTCCTAATAAGCCTAACGCTTTCGCCAGCTTCTCATGGCTATAGTGCTAGTTGCGTTGCTTGACTACACTGTTTGTGAAACTGTCTGCGATCGCTGCTGTCACCTACTGCGGAATATGCATCACAGTCAGTGATGAATAGGTTATATAAACCCTTCGTCCTTGCGGTCAACTCCTTATCTCTTACCTTTTCACCTCTTACCACCTCTTGTCTAAGAGCGCTGAACTAGAGCGCTGAACCAATGTCCTACTACAGCTTCTCTTTGCAATCCGTCGTGAATCAGTTCGAGCTTAAATACCTCGGCAGTGATCTTGCCTTTCCTACCGTGCTACCGGCCCTGCCACCGAACGCTGAACCGGCTCTAGATTTACTGACTCAGCAGCTAAATCGCGATGCTGATATCGCTAGACGCAACCCAGGCGATCAGGCAAAATCTGCCTTCATTATCGCGCCCGTGCTGGCCACCCTTCGCCAAATTCACCAGGTTGGCATTCATGCTGGCGTTCAGTTCGATGTTTCTGCACTCGAAAATCTGACAGGCGAATGCGACTTTTTAGTCACGCTCTCTGATGAGCTAGAGATTGTTGAAGCGCCTGTGCTGGTAGTTGTACAGGCTAAAAAGTCGGTGATGTCAGAAGGGGTAGGCCGCTGCGTCGCAGAAATGGTTGCGGCTCAGCGGTTCAATCAGATGTCGGGCCTGCCGCCTCTGCCTGTTTTTGGCTGCGTCACCAACGGTCTTTCATGGCGGTTTCTGCGGCTCAATGGCGATGTTATCAAAGGCGATAGAGCAATCGAATACCGGCTTAGACCTCTGACTGTGCTCATGCAGCGGCTGTATTACAGCGTCAACGGTGGCCTTTCTCTGTAGATGAGGACACAGCCTGTAGAGAAGGGCTCTGTAGAGAAAGGTTCTATAGAGAAGCGCTATACAAAGGCAGGCCTTATACAAAAATAAGGCCCCATACGCGAATAGTCAGTCAATCTGGGCTCAGTGCGAGGCTAGTTCTATAGCAAGTGCTGAAACTTTTGCTGCGTTCCTAGCGCCTTTACGGCCTGTTTGATTTCTTGCGTTCTTTCCTTTTTCACAATTAGCGTTGCCTTACCATCTCGCACGACTACGATATCTTCTAGTCCAATCGTGACAATCACTTCGTCAGGATCCGCGCTATACAAAATGCTGCCTGCGGTATCAATGCCAACATGCTGTGAGAGCTCTACATTCTTCGCATCGCCTTTAAGTAGGCGCTCTACTGCATTCCAATCACCCAGGTCGTCCCAGCCAAAGCTAGCAGGTACGACATAAGCGTGCTCTGTTTTTTCCATAACCGCATAGTCAATGCTGAGCTTATCTAGGGTTGCATAGGCGTCTACGCCTTTTTCCAGCAGGGCACTCATCATCTCTGATGCATGCGTTTTCAGCTCAGCAATCATCACTGCCGCCGGAAAAATAAAGATACCGCTGTTCCAACTATATCGACCGCTGCTTACAAAATCTTCGGCGGTCGCTTTGTCTGGTTTTTCAGCGAAGCGATTAACTTTGTAGGCGGGTAGATCAACCACGCTGCCTGCGCTAAAGGTCCCCGCTTCGGTGCCTTGTTCTATATAGCCATAGCCAGTAGAGGGGAAGGTGGGTTGAATGCCGAGGGTGGCGATCGCACCTGCTTTTATTGCCAGGTCGGCTGCTACCTGTAGCGTATCGCAGTAGCGTGATGGATCTGTGATGTAGTGGTCAGCCGGAAAAAATCCACAGACTGCGTCCTCGCCATAGCGCTTGGCGACTTCTAGGGTTGCCCAGGCAACAGCTGGCGCGGTATCGCGGCCCTGCGGCTCGACCAGTATATTGGCTGTAGGAATATCAGGTAGCTGCGATCGCACACCCTCAGCCAGATGGGCCGCCGTAATCACAAACAAATCTTCCCACTCAGCCAGTGGCAGCAGGCGGTCGGCAGTGGACTGAAGCAGTGACCGGTCGCCACCATCTAAACAAAGAAACTGCTTAGGATGCTTCAACCGACTAACAGGCCAGAAGCGCTCGCCCTTGCCACCAGCCAAAATAATAGGGATAAAACGAGCCATAACTGTCACTGTGCTATCAAGAATCTTCGGCATCATCGTACCCCTCGCTAGAAGAGCGCGAGCTATAATTCGCTTAATAATTGATTAATAAAATACAAATTTGCAAACTTCTCGTGATTTTCCGGGTACAGGCTCCTATAGGTTGCTAGAGACATACATTTCCTTTAGCTTATAGCGTCAGCTTTATATAGACAATTTACTTATCTATATAAACAACCGTCCTGTAATAGGCTATCAGCGTAACTAAGATTTGGTACAGTCTTCAGCTAAACGGATCTCTATCGCTTCTGTCTATATGGCTGTCATTATAGATACTTCTGCTTAGAGGCTTCTGTGTTTGAGTGTATCTGGTTCATTCGGCAAGCAGTCTATCTTGATATGCCGTTGGCTGCTTGGCAACTGCCTCAGCCCGGCCCTTGCGCCTCCGAAGGTTTGCACTGATCCAAAGGTTCGCACTGAAAAGGCGAACCTATCAAACGCAAATTTTGTTAAGTCCAAGTTTGTTAAGTACGAGCAGTGTTTTTGCGTCAATAGCCTTTTTCTTATCAACGTTATCTTTTGCCTGTAGCCCAGTATGACTACCCCGTCCCGTAAATCAGAGGTCAACTCTCGCGTAGAAGCCACTGAGGCACTACCTATAGACCAAGACTCTATTACTGATAAGGGCTCTGAAGGTGTAGATACAGCGCAAGAAGACCTAGTAAATGCAGACGACAAAGCAGACGACAAAGCGAATGAAGAGGCCGACGCAAAAGCACTGGCCGATAAGGAAGCAAAAACCACTGCTGCTATAGATGAAGCCAAGAATACAACGGTTGCAGCGCCAGACTCGATCAATAAAAATAAGACCGCTGCGCCGCACCGTAAATCTCCTCAACCATCGAGCGCACTGGTTGTACGTTCAAAGGCTCCTGCCAAAAAGCATAGGGGGCTTCGCGGCGTCGTTAGAAACGCGCTGATGGTGGCAGCATCTGGGGCCACGGCTTTTACCGCAGCAGGACTAGGCGCGATCGCAGTACTTACTTTTCCCCTTCCGCGTCAAATCAGCGGCGAAACAGTTGCGCCGCCACTAACAGAGCTGTGGCGTACAGGCTTTCGCTATCAGGTCTCACGCCCAGTTAATATACTTGTTATGGGGCTCGATGAAGCTCGCGATGTAGAAGGCGCTGAGCCAGACGATCTAGTAGGCCGCACAGATACGATGCTGCTGGTGCGCGTCGATCCAGAAGCAAAAGCCGTTAATGTCATGTCCATTCCTCGTGATACCCGCGTTGATATACCCAGCCACGGTCTCGACAAGATCAACGAGGCCAACTTTGAAGGCGGCGCTGAGCTAGCTGCCGAGACCGTCACCCACAACTTCAACAACGTCCGCATCGATCGCTATGTGCGTGTGAGCACCACGGCCTTCAAAGAAATCGTAGATCTCGTTGGTGGCATTGAGGTTTTAGTCCCTAAAGCCATGCAGTATGAAGACAAAACCCAGGGGCTCGTGATCGATCTGCAGCCAGGACTGCAAAATCTAAACGGTGATGAGGCCGAGCAGTTTGCCCGCTTTCGCCAAGACTCTTATGGTGATATTGGCCGAGTGCAGCGACAGCAGATATTGCTAAAGGCGTTGCGCCAGCAGCTGACCACGCCCGCCGTACTGCCAAAGCTGCCGCAGATTATACGCGTCTTACAAAGGCGGATTGACACTAACCTCAGCTTAGAAGAACTGCTAGCACTAGCAGGCTTTGGGCTCGACATAGAGCCAGACGATCTGCACATGGTAATGTTGCCCGGTCGCTTTAGCGATCCAGAAGAATACACAGCTAGCTACTGGATTTCCGATCAGACTGCTAGCAGTGACATTATGCGAACCTATTTCGATGCAGAATCTGCTGAGCTAGTAGTAGACGATAGCCTAGGTGTGAACTACTACGAACCGCCTTCAGCTAGAGCACTGAGTAGCCTCAAAATTGCAATTCAGAATGCAACGGACGATTCATACGCCAGTTCTTCTATGGCAGACTATTTGCGGGAGCAGGGCTTTTATAACGTCTATGTGATGAGAAACTGGACAGAAGTAGATAGAGAGACCTCTGTCGTCGCGCAGCGTGGTGATATTGGCAGTGCAAACGCGATCAAAGATGAGCTAGATATAGGACGGGTCGTCTCAGATTCTACCGGCGATATTGACTCTGATATTACGATTCGAGTCGGTGAAGACTGGCTACAGCTAGTCGATCCTGAGTGGCAGCGGTTGCCGTATGACGGTCCTAGATGACAGGCACAACGACTAGAGAATCCACGTTAGAAAATCCACGCTAGAAAATCCACGTCAAAGAGCCTCAAGTAAGAGAGTCGCTAAAGCAAGGAGCCTAGAAAAATAGAACCGATGAGCATATTGTCAGTTGCGGTTGCCCTGTGTTTAGCCTGCTGCTGGGTCTTGGTATTTTCTACGCCAGTTAGCCCCTATTAAGACTTGCTGCAAAAGTCCTTGCTGTAGCTCGTTCTAACGGCAGCAGGCAGGTAAAAAAATCGTCTTAGAACTAACAGCAACTGCTGCTTGTTTCTAAGACGATTCGAACTTGATATTGTTTTGCTGACTAGGTCCCTTGTGTAAGCAGGCTTGAACAGCGGTTAAATTTTGCCGCCAGCAGCTTGGAGGCGAGCGCGGGCTTTCTTCAACGCCTGACTCGCTTTGAGCGTGCCCTGGCGATCTTCAGCAGAAACGCTATTGACGGTTTCCTGCGCCGCTTCGTAAGCTTTTTCAGCTTCGCTCTGGTCAATGCTGTCGCCGCGTTCTGCGCCATTAACGAGAATAATCACCTCGTCTTCATCGACTTCTGCAAAGCCACCCATCAGTGCGATCGCTGTCCACTCTTTCGATCCTTCTGTGGAGCGCACGCGCAGCACGCCCGTATCAAGCGCAGTCAATAAAGGTGCGTGACCGCCCAAAATACCAAGCTGACCCGTAGTACTCGGCAGAATTACCTCCTCCGCCTCGTCATCCCAGACCGTTCTATCAGGCGCAACAACGCGCACGACTAAAGACATAGCTCTCTCGAAATAATATTGTTAAAAGAAGGAGCATCCCCAAAAAGAGAGGACTTGCTCCTATGTATTCGCTCAGGTGCTACTTAGCAGCGTCAGCTTTCATTTTTTCAGCCGCTTCAATCACTTCCTCAATGCCGCCTTTCAAATAGAAAGCCTGCTCAGGAATGTCGTCTAGCTCACCGCCAAGGATCATGTTGAACCCTTTGATAGTTTCTTCTAGCGTTACGTACTTACCAGACATGCCTGTAAAGACTTCAGCTACGAAGAAAGGCTGAGAAAGGAACTTCTCAATCTTCCGAGCGCGCGCAACGGTCTGACGGTCTTCCTCAGAAAGTTCGTCAAGACCCAGAATCGCAATAATATCTTGTAGTTCTTTGTAGCGCTGAAGCGTGGACTGTACTGCGCGCGCTGTGCCGTAGTGTCCTTCGCCGACGATGTCCGGCTGTAGCATGGTGGACGTAGAATCCAAAGGATCTACCGCCGGGTAGATTCCTTTAGAGGCCAAAGCACGAGAAAGCGTGGTCGTTGCGTCTAGGTGAGCAAAGGTCGTTGCCGGGGCCGGGTCAGTGAGGTCGTCTGCTGGTACATATACAGCCTGAATAGAGGTGATAGACCCTTCAGTTGTAGAGGCAATGCGCTCTTGCAAGTCACCCATGTCTGTACCGAGGGTGGGCTGATATCCTACCGCAGAAGGCATCCGGCCTAGTAGCGCGGATACTTCCGAGCCTGCTTGTACAAAGCGGAAGATATTGTCAATAAATAGCAGTACGTCTTGCTTGTTGATATCCCGGAAGTACTCAGCCATCGTTAGAGCCGACAGGGCAACCCGCATCCGGGCTCCAGGTGGCTCATTCATCTGACCGTACACCAGGGCTACTTTCGACTGACTCAAGTCATCCGCGTTGATAACGCCAGAGTCGATGAACTCGTTGTAAAGGTCGTTCCCTTCGCGCGTGCGCTCGCCCACACCACCAAATACAGACACACCGCTATGCTCTTTGGCAATGTTATTGATTAGCTCTTGAATCAACACTGTTTTGCCTACGCCAGCACCGCCAAAGAGGCCAACTTTTCCGCCTCTTCGGTAGGGTGCTAGCAGGTCTACAACCTTAATGCCAGTTTCAAATACAGCAGGCTTTGTTTCAAGGTCGACTAGCTTAGGGGCTGGTCTATGAATTGGCAAAGAAGACTCTGCCTCAACCGGACCTTTCTCGTCTACGGGCTCGCCCAAGACGTTGAAGATGCGGCCCAAGGTTGCTCTACCAACCGGAACGGTGATTGGGCCACCTAAGTCCGCAGCCTCCATCCCACGCACAAGTCCATCGGTAGAACTCATGGAGACTGCGCGAACCTGAGAATCGCCCAATAGCTGCTGTACTTCGCAAGTAACCGCGATTTCTTGTCCAGCGGGATTGGTGCCAGTGATCTTAATAGCGTTATAAATTTTGGGAAGTTCACCACTGGGGAACTTAACGTCTAAAACTGGGCCAATAATCTGTGTAATATAGCCGGTGTTTGTTTTCTCTGCGGTGGAGACCATTCTGAGCGCCTGTCCTACGTTTTAGCTGATATCGCGCCTGATCGCCTTATCTACAGCCCTTCATCTATAGCCCTTATAATCCAGACCTGGCTAAACGCTAAACAAAGGTGACTTATGAGTAAGATCGACTCGCGCCACTTTCAAGATTATCACTAGATGCAGCGGCTTTAAAAAATATGAAGCATGAATAGTTCGGTAACCCGCACCGCTGCATGTATTGCGATCGCTGATCAAAGTCCGATAAATTAGCACTCAACAGCAGAGAGTGCTAACTCTTGCTAAAAGCCCTGCAAAGCCCGATTAAAAGGCTTGATAATGCTGGGCTTTCATCGTGCCACGAAACCGATTTGCCTCGGTCGGTGGTGCGTTAGCACATCAGTTATTAGTTTTGATTCATAGCGGAGAAGTCATCATGGCAGCTATCTCTTTAGGTAACTCAACACTCAAGCCCTTAGGCGATCGCGTATTTTTAAAGGTCAGTAAGTCCGCAGAACAGACTGCTGGCGGCATTATTTTGCCTGATGCTGCAAAGGAAAAGCCTCAGGTTGGCGAGATTACAGCCGTCGGTCCCGGCAAGTATGACGAAAGCGGCAAGCGCCAGACGATGGACGTCAGCGTTGGCGACAAGGTGCTTTATTCCAAGTACGCTGGCACCGAAATCAAGCTAGGCGACGAAGACTATATTTTGCTTTCTGAAAAAGACATTCTAGCGACCGTTGCGTAAAGGCTAGATTTGCTCTTGATTGATTATCGCCTTTCAATTGGCTTAAAGACGATCTCTATTCACAACACCCCACAACTACTTGACCTATGGCAAAACGCATTATCTACAACGAAAATGCCCGCCGCGCGCTAGAGCGCGGTATGGACATTTTGGCTGAAGCGGTGGCAGTCACCCTCGGCCCCAAAGGACGCAATGTCGTCCTCGAAAAAAAGTTCGGCTCTCCTCAAATCGTCAATGACGGCGTGACCATTGCCAAAGAAATTGAATTAGAAGACAACGTTGAGAACACAGGTGTTGCCCTGATTCGTCAGGCAGCGTCTAAGACCAACGACTCGGCAGGTGATGGCACCACGACCGCAACGGTGCTGGCTCACGCGATGGTCAAAGAAGGCTTACGCAACGTGGCTGCTGGTGCTAATGCGATCGCGCTCAAGCGCGGTATCGACAAAGCCACCGCTCACCTAGTACAGAAAATTGCTGACCAGGCTCAGCCGGTAGGTGATTCTAACGCGATCTCACAGGTTGGCTCTATCTCTGCGGGTAACGACCCAGAAGTAGGCCAAATGATTGCCAGTGCTATGGAGAAGGTGGGCCGTGAAGGTGTCATCTCGCTCGAAGAAGGTAAGTCGATGTTCACCGAACTCGAAATTACCGAAGGGATGCGGTTTGACAAAGGCTATATCTCGCCTTACTTTGTCACCGACCCTGAGCGGATGGAAGCGTCTTTCGACGAGCCCCAAATTTTAATTACCGACAAGAAGATTGCCCTTGTACAAGACTTGGTGCCTGTACTAGAGCAGGTGGCTCGCGGCGGTCGTCCTCTGCTGATTATCTCTGAAGATATTGAGAAAGAAGCCCTTGCAACTTTGGTGGTCAACCGCTTGCGCGGCGTGCTGAACGTTGTTGCCGTAAAAGCACCTGGTTTCGGCGATCGCCGTAAAGCCATGCTCGAAGATATTGCGACCCTCACTGGTGGCACCTTGATCACCGAAGATGCTGGACTAAAGCTAGATACGGTCACTATTGAGCAGCTTGGGTCTGCCCGCCGAGTCACTATCACCAAAGACAGCACAACGCTAGTAGCAGAAGGCAACGAAGCTGCCGTGAAGTCCCGCTGTGACCAGATCCGTCGTCAGATTGACGAGTCTGACTCTAGCTACGACACAGAGAAGCTACAAGAGCGCTTGGCTAAGCTTTCGGGTGGCGTTGCGGTGATTAAAGTTGGCGCAGCGACCGAAACGGAGATGAAAGATCGCAAGCTGCGTTTAGAAGATGCCATCAACGCGACGAAGGCCGCTGTTGAAGAAGGTATCGTTCCTGGTGGCGGCACGACGCTAGCCCATCTCTCTCCGGGTCTAGAAGAATGGGCAACCTCTAGCCTAGAAGGTGAAGAGCTAGTCGGTGCGCTGATCGTAATGCGAGCACTCACTGCGCCACTTAAGCGGATTGCGGAGAACGCAGGGCAAAACGGTGCGGTTATTGCTGAGCGAGTGAAGGAAAAAGACGCTAGCGTTGGCTACAACGCGGCTGATAATACCTTTGTAAACATGCTAGAAGCTGGCATTGTTGACCCAGCGAAAGTGACTCGTTCGGCGTTGCAGAATGCGGCTTCGATTGCGGCAATGGTGCTGACAACTGAGTGCATTGTGGTCGATAAGCCAGAAGACGACAAAGCAGGCGCGGCTGGCGGCGGCATGGGTGACTTTGATTACTAAGCTGCCTCTTTAGATAGCGGTGAGGGCAAATTTTGAAGACAATAAGCGGCTAGCGCAGGTTAGTTTCTTGGCGTCAAAAAGTGCCCTTATGATAACGGGCGGTCTATCTTTCGATAGGCCGCTCTCTGCTGTATAGGCTGTTACCGTTGAGAGTGAATCAAAAGCACTTGACGTGTGATGTGATGCTATGACGCCAGAAAACGTAACTGCCGCACTCAAAGAACAATTTGGCGAGGCTGTCCAACATTCGCCCCCTGATGCATGGCAGATAGAAGTGGGTGAAATGCGGTTGCTGGTTATTTCTAGCGAGTCATGGCTGCGGCTGATGACGCCAATTATGCCGATTGCCGAAGCGCAGTCTTTTGTCGGCCAAATGATGGAAGCGAACTTTGACCAAACCCAAGAAGCTCGCTATGCCTTTCATCAAGACGTTGTGTGGGGAGTTGTTCAGTGCGATTTTGAGACCTTGACACTGCCTTTGTTTCGGCAGGCGATCACACAGCTCACTACGCTCAAATCTCAAGGCATCAACGTCTTTTTCAACCGGTTGATGGAAGCTCAAATTACCCAAATTATCACTGCAGCTAAGCTCCAGGGTCAATCGCTTGAAGACACGATGAAAACGCTAGATCGCCTCTACGCAGAAGGCGTAATGGGTGAAATGGGTCAGTCTGACTATCAGCAGAAAGCGATGAGCGCTTGGCGAAACCAGCTAGAGAGGCTGTGGCCGATTGTGGATGCAGACCAGGCGAACCGCTAATGGACGCTATCTCTAACCCAACCGTCATTGAGCAGCTAAAAGCAGATTACGCTCGCTTTCCTGAGAATCAGACCTACAGTCTCTACGCCGAAGACGTGCAGTTCAAAGATCCGCTAAATTCTTTTTCAGGCGTTGAGCGCTATCAAAAAATGATTGGCTTTCTCTCTCGCTTCTTCAGAGAGATCCAGATGGATTTGCACAGTATCGAGCAAACCACCCCATCGCTGATTACAACGCATTGGACGCTGAACATGACAGCGCCGCTGCCTTGGGGCCCTCGCCTTTCTATTCCAGGACGTAGCGAACTAGGCTTGAACGCAGCGCAGTTAATTGAGTCTCATATTGACTATTGGAACTGCTCTCGCGGGGCTGTCTTGATGCAGGTTTTGGGCCAATAGGCGTTAAGGGCTCTTTTTATCAGCGACTTTTCTTTAACTAAGCTCTTTTTACGGTCGGCTTTTCTCACGGTCGGTTTTTCCTTTAGTCGATTCTTTGGATAGATGAGCCCCTTGAACAAGCGTATGGGCTAACCAATCTGACTGCGGTTTTGGATAGTCGCTGCGATAGTGACCCCCTCGGCTTTCAAGACGAAAACAAGCGCTTCTAAGAATCAGCGCTGCGATCGCTAACAAATTTCCCACTTCTCCCCACAGTCGTACCTCCTCGGCGGTGACTGACTTGGGCAGCGTTAGCGTTTCGCCTGGTTGCAGCGTCAGTGCCTGCGTGATCGATAGCTGCTGATACTGAGATTGCCACTGGTCAACTTGTGAAACTGCCGTTTCCATTCGTATCCGATTTCGACTAATGCCAGCACTTTGCCAAATGAGCTGTGGCAGGTCGTGGTGCCAGCGTGTTATCTGCGATCGCCAGTTCCCTTCTAACCGCTCCTTTTCCAGCAGCCTATGGTTTAGCTTCCGGTTCATGGCCACGACAGGTAGTGCATCATCTAGCTTCAGTCGCTTTAGCTGCGCCCCGTATACCAAACACTCCAGCAGTGAATTGCTCGCCAGCCGATTGGCCCCATGAACCCCAGTGCTAGCGTTCTCACCGACCGCATACAGATTCTTGATTGTTGTTTCACTGCTCAGATCAGCCGTAATTCCGCCCATCCAGTAGTGCGCTGCCGGGGCAACGGGAATCGGCTGCTTAAACACATCAATCCCCCAGTGTTTGCATACGCGAATAATATTGGGAAACCGATACTGAATCCGTTCGGGCTCGATTGGACTGAGATCTAGATAAACTACCTCTGAGCCTTGTGTCTTTTGCAAATGGCTAAAGATAGCTCGGCTCACTACATCCCGTGGCGCTAGCTCACCGTCAGGATGGTAGTCAAACGCAAAACGGTGCCCTTGAGCGTCTAATAAATGCGCCCCTTCACCTCGGACAGCTTCGCTGATTAAAAAACGAGGCGCGTTGGGCAGCGTCAATGCCGTTGGGTGAAACTGAAAAAACTCCAGGTCTCTTAGCGCTGCGCCCGCGCGCCAGGCCATCGCGAGGCCGTCTCCTGTACTCGCGGTAGGATTGGTTGTTTGCGAAAAGACCTGCCCGCCGCCACCTGTTGCCAGCACAACCGCCCGTGCAGGCATCCAGCGAATTTGCAGCCCGTTAGTCTTTTCCGGCTGGTCTCCCTCTTCCGGCTGGTCTTCTAGAGAGTGTGCTAGACAAATGCCTTTGCACACACCAGCCTCTACCCACAAATCCAGCGCAAAGGTCTGCTCAAAAACCTGGATATTGTCTTGTTTTAGTACCTGTTGGGCCAGCGTAGAGACAATTGCATGACCTGTGGTATCTGCCGCGTGAAGCACCCGCTTACGAGAGTGCGCTGCCTCTAATGTCATTGATAGCTGCTGATTTTGGCGATCAAACGCTACGCCCAAATCGACAAGCGACTCTATGCAAGTGCGAGCCTCTTCGACCAGCAGCTTGACCGCTGTGGGTTCGCAAAGCCCCGCACCTGCGCGTAGGGTATCGGCAACATGCAAATCTGCTGAATCATCGGGTGCGATCGCCGCCGCAATCCCGCCTTGTGCCCAGTCACTAGCCGACACCGTCAGCGTATCTTTTGTTATCAAAGCAACCCTGTAAGTCGGCGGTAAACACAGCGCCGAATAAAGGCCCGCCGCGCCACCACCAACAACTAGCACATCGAAACCATCCATCCCGTCGGCGTGAGGATAGTGAGAGTAAGGCTGAGCCAACAAAAAATGCTCCTGCAACAAGGAAGTAGCATCCGTACAAAGACCATGCCTGTCGGATTGTTTTACTCTAGCAGGGACGTTAGGTCAAAAATAAAGCCGTTAGCGATTTGTGTTCGCCAACGGCTTTATTTTCGGTGAGGACATTTACTGACTCAGCAGCTTACCTGTGGCTTACTTATAAACACCATTATTGAAGCGGTCTGCACCTTCGACCAATGCAGGGTCAGGCTCAGAAATGGTAAAGACATCTATATTCTGCTGTAGGCGATCTTTTTCGACTTGTCTCAGCCCAGGAATTTCTAGAATATCTTCTACCGCGTCGTAAGGTGCATTAGAAACGACCTTGCCAGCAATTGTTGGGTAGAGGCCACGAAACTTTCTAAAAGCAGCGATATTCGTGTTGTTTACATCAATTTTGTTGCCGTATTCAGTGGCTAGCTTATCGTCTACGGCGTTGCGAAGTTCTCGTCCACCCGCATTTGCTAGCAGCGTCGTAGACAGACTGCCCAAAGACAAACCGTTCAAAGACGGGCCGCTCAAAGCTAGTGCCGATACTGGCTGCGCATTGCCAAACAGCAGTGAACTACTCAGAATCACAGCCGCGATCAGTACACCTATTGCCTGTTTCATGCCTCTTTTCATCCGCTCAAAACCTCTTGTTAATCTACTCTCAGCATATCCATAGAGAATATCATTTTTGCGGTTAGACAGGGACATCCACTCGAACTAAAGAGGATTGGCTTGTATAGCTGCTATAGCTATCTTTAAATGTATTCGTACGAATCTAACCGCTAAGCGCTGGTTAAACAGCGGGTTCAGCAACGAGTTTAGTGCTCACCGATGTAGTTGAGCTAAGCGGCCAAAACTATCGCTAGACAGGCTGTTTTTGAAGAGAACAGCTATGAGATTGGCAGAGATTTTAGCTGCTGACGAGCATACGTGCTCAAGAAACGCTCTAAGTCAGAAAAGGCGCAGCAGTGGGTGTTTAGCGGTTGTTCGTAGCCTTTGAGGCTAACTGCATAGTGCTTGAAGGTCTGCTCATTCACGCCCAGCGGCTTTAGCGCTTGGTAAGTAGCTTCGCCCACAGAAATATCGAGACCTAGCTGCTTGGTCGAACTCTCAAAGCGAAAAGCAGCGTTAACGGTGTCGCCCAAAGGCGTATAGTCAGGGCGATCTCTGCTGCCTGCGTTGCCTACCATCGCGTAGCCCGTATTGAGACCAGCGCCAATTTTCAACTGAAAAGGTAGAGGAAACTCCTCGTGCAGCCGACTGGTCATCTGATTGAGCTCACTAATAGCCTGGAAAATTCGCAGCATAGACTGTGGCATCACTTCTTGAGCGCCATGAATCCATACTGCCATTACCGCATCGCCAATATACTTATCAACCCAGCTATCGTACTTCCTAATAATTTCTCCGGCATAGCGAAACCAAGTTCCAATCGCCTCAGAGAGCACCTTTTCATCTAGCTGGCGGGTCATGATGGTGTAGTCACGAATATCGACGACCAGCACCGAAATTAGGCGGCGAACGTGTAGCGCAGCGGTAGCTGTAAAGTTGTGGCTTTCACTATAGTTGCGGTTGACTATGGGCTTGAGGTTTGGGCAATAAAAGTTAAGTTCTGTCTGGCCAAAGGTGATGGCATCGCCACTGTTCAGGGTGACTGGTACGCTTACCCGTCTGCCGTTGATAAAAGAACCGTTGCGACTGCCTAGGTCAATGAGATAGTACTCGCCAGTATCCATAAACTGGAGCATGGCATGGTTGCGTGAAATCCAGCGATCGCCCAATACAAGATTATTGTCGTCGCTACGGCCAACCGTCCAGCAGTTATTTCCTGCTAGTGGTAGATATCGTTGCTTGGGGCCTGTTTTGAGCACCAGACAAGGACCGATTTTAGGAGTGGTCTCAGGAATTGACACAGCTACCGATAGATGAATTTAAGAGACGTGTATTTTCAGCTGGGCTGTCCATGCTTTTGAATCATCGCCTTACTCTCAGCGTAAGTATCTACTAGACGGTGAGAGGAAAGGTGGCGAGAGAAAAAGGCGGCAAAGAAAAAAGAGACCAAAACACAAGCACCTAATGATGCTGTCCTCGAGTCATGTAGCCACTGCCTACTCTGCTGTTTCGCTTTAGAGAAACGGCTAGGTAAATGACTAATTAGCGTAGTAATACATTTTGGAGAAACGGCTAGGCAAATGACTAACTAGCGTAGTAATACATTTGTCAGCTCATGCATCATTTAGGCCGCCCTTAGGCTGTCCTAATAACGCTGACTGAAATTCTGCGTAGTCGTCTGTCTGTAGTCGTCTATGCGTTTGCACCCACGCATGCCTGCACCCGCGGTGTCGCAGAGCGTCCTCATCACGATTGCCCGATGCTTCGTTAGACAGAAGCTGCATGTTAAACAAAAACCCATTTGAGTATCACAATTGAGCTTGAAAGGACGTTACACCAACACTTACGCTCAGATGCTAGCACCTTCCGGCAAAGATTTAGGGCCTATACCGAAAGCACACAGAAACCTGCTCTTGCCTACATACTGTGATTGCAGCTCTAGTTGCAGCGCTGCCTCATTTCGACGCCCTATCTCGATTCGTCTCATCTTAGAGCTAGCTCTAGGATGCACTAAGCTAAAATCGCGGCGATGAAAAACAGGCTGTCTACCAAAATGGTACTGAGTACTGCCCCGCCAAAAGCCCACCACTTGGCATCGGCTGACCGCAGGGGAATTGTTCCTAACATAATCAGCAGCGACAGCAAGACGATTGCACAGCCAACCCCTTGATAGGTTTCCATTCTTAGTAGGGCGCGGTGTAAAATATCGCCCGCCTCGGCAGGCGGCTGTATCATCAGTTGCCGCCAATATGGAATCAAGCCAACGCAGTAAAAATAGAGGTCTGTAATCGCGGTCCCTAGCAGAGAGCCTAAGTAAAAGTAGTTGCCTATTTTGGCTTTGCCGTAGCGCAGTAGGATCAGCACCATAGGCAGCCCTAGCGCCTCTATCGGCAGGTGAACGTAAGGATCCCAACGAAACCAGCCCCAGTAAACGGCACCTGCGAGCCAAGTCCAGCTAAATCCAACGACTAAATCTCCCCATAGTTCACTGCTGGGCTTTTTAAGTAGTTTCCAGCCTAACAGCAGCCAAAGCGCGGTCAGGCCCAAGCTAAATTCGGGCAGCAGACGAACGAGCGGCGCTTGAACAAAAACAGGGACAGCTACCAAAAAGGCAGCGGCTGCGATCGCTTTTACTCGATCATCAGACTGTAATAAGGCTTGAAGGCGCTGATTGAAGTAGTGAATGAGGCGTTGCGACCGCCCGGTTAGTTCTAGTGATGAACCTGTCTCGTCGGGCTCTAGCGTCGCGGGCTGGCCTGCCGCGAGAGGCACATCGTTAGAGAGCGCTGTAGAAGACGAAAGCGCTTTATTGGAAATCTGCAAAGTCTCAACATCCTTGAGCTGTTGCGTGGTTTGTTGGAGAACTTGCAAGGCTTTACTGAGATAGGCTTAACTGTTCTTAACATAACACGCTTTACGAAGTCTGTGGCCGTCGGCCAATTGTCTATAAAAGGGTGTAAAAGGACGTATTTTTATCAAGGTCGTCAGTGAAATTTTGATTAAGGCCGTCAGTAAAGAAGAGCCCGTAGACGAAGGATGTTTTATCTGATGTAGAGTTTAACGGCTGAATAGGGTAGTCAGGCTGTGAATTTAATGCGGTCTTTATAGTGTGATGCCGCAGGCTGCTGAATACTGCCAACGGATGCTGCTAAAGGCGACATGGCATCAGAGGCTTTTGAGAAATGCCCTATCGGGCTGACAGACATTTTTTGATGATAAGGCGGCGTATCGTACATTTTAAGGATTTTTTTGATGATATTGAGAATACTATCTGCAATTGCTAAGCAGGAGAACTGCTCATGACTGGGCCAGTAGTAGCGAGAATGCTAGTCATAATGCAGGCAGCGCCAGCAGAAGGCCCGGCGGAGCAGTCAATTACGTTAATTCGAGCTATTGTGATTGGCATTGTTCAGGGGCTGACGGAGTTTTTGCCCATTAGCAGTACGGCCCACGTCAAGGTGGTGCCTGTAGTCCTAGGCTGGGGCGATCCGGGCGTGTCGTTTACCGCTGTGATTCAGCTGGGCAGTGTGGCGGCGATTCTTTGGTATTTTTGGGGCGATTTGTCTTCAGTGACCGTAAAGTTTGTTCAATCAACGCTGGCACGGCGGTTCGATTCGCCTGACTTTCGCCTGGGGTTTGGAATTTTGCTGGGCACGCTGCCAATCGTGGCGGTGGGACTGTACTTAAAGCTGTTTGTGCCTGGTTATGACAAGTCTATGATTCGCTCAACGGCGGCGATCGCAATTACGTCTATTGTGATGGCAATTCTGCTGGCGATCGCAGAAATAGTGGGCAAACGTAAGCGCGACTTTACTCAGCTAGGGCTTAGCGACGGCATTCTTGTGGGCATTGCCCAGGCATTTGCCTTGGTGCCAGGCGCTTCGCGCTCAGGATCTACGCTAACAGCGGGTCTATTTACCGGTCTTAAAAGAGAGACTGCGGCTCGGTTTTCCTTTTTGCTCGGTATGCCTGCGATTTTGCTATCGGGCCTGGTGTCTCTTTCTGATGTGGTGGGTGCAGACAGCGCGGTAGCCCCGATTCCGCTGATAGGTGGATTGATAGCGGCGGTGATATCTTCGTATCTGGCGATCGCATGGCTGATTGAGTTTCTAAAGCAGCACAGCACTTGGGTATTCGTCTGGTATCGGCTAGCTTTTGGGGCGGTCATTCTGATTGCGATCGCCACAGGTAGCCTACAAAATATATAGAGAAGAAAATATAGAGGCTTGCGGCTTTTTGTTTTTCTTCTTTTAGTGTTTCTTTCCTTTCAGGTGCGATCGCCCATGACTGATACCCGCATCTCTCCTGCCAAAATCACCAGCGTCGTCTCTGGCTCTATCGCCGAAGAAATCGGCTTTGAAGCGGGCGATCGGCTCGTGGCCATTAACGGGCAAAAGCCGCGCGATCTGATTGACTATCGCTTTTTGTGCGCGGATGACGTGCTGACGCTAGAAGTGCTAGATGCTAGAGGCGTGACGCACAGCGTAGAGATTGAAAAAGACGATGACGAAGAGCTAGGCCTAGAGTTCGAGAGCGCTCTGTTTGACGGTTTGATTCAGTGTGTGAATCGCTGTCCGTTTTGTTTTATCGATCAGCAGCCGCCCGGAAAGCGAGAAACGCTATATCTCAAAGATGATGACTATCGGCTGAGCTTTTTATACGGCAGCTATCTGACGCTGACTAATATTCCACCTGCAGAGTGGGAGCGAATTGCAAATATGCGACTTTCGCCGCTGTATGTGTCTGTTCACGCTACAGAAGCAAAAGTGCGATCGCGCCTACTCAAAAACGAGCGTGCCGCCCAAATCCTAGACCACCTCGCCTGGTTTCAAGCGCATCGCCTCCAAATTCACGCGCAGGTCGTGGTTTGTCCTGGCATTAATGACGGACCCCACTTAGAGCGCACGCTCAGAGACCTTGCTAAGTTTCACACGGGTGATATTCCAGCTGTGATCTCAGCAGCCGTTGTCCCAGTTGGGCTCACCCGTTTTCGCCCTGCTGAAGACGAGCTAGTTCCTGTTACGCCTGCCAAAGCCAAAGAAGTGATTGCTCAGGTGCAGGCTATTCAGGCCGAATTTCAGGACCTGCTAGGAACAACCTTTGCTTGGCTAGCTGATGAATGGTTTCTAATCGGACGGCAAGATCTACCCCTCGAAAGTCACTACGAGTCTTATCCGCAAATTGGCAATGGCGTTGGCTCTATTCGCCTCTTTTTGAAAGAATTCGACGAAATTGCCGCCAACTTACCGGAAAAAGTAGAGACGCCCCGTACCATTACATGGGTGGTTGGCAATGCGGTGGAGCACGCATTTGCACCGCTCGCTAGGCGGCTGAACCAAGTCGAAGGACTGACCGTTAACATGGCTGCGATCAACAGTGACTACTGGGGGCAGGCCATTACAGTCACAGGGCTGCTAACCGGACAAGACATTGCCCAGCAGCTATCTAAGCGCTCAAAACAAGGAGCCCTCGGTGACTGCGTGCTGCTGCCGTCGTTGATGCTAAAGCAAAGCGATCGCCAGCGTCCTGATGAAACCTATTTTCTCGACGACATGTCGCTAGCTGATCTAGAAAATGAACTAAACTGTTTAGTATTGTCAGCGCAAGGGTTACCTGAACTAATTGAGATATGCACTCAGTCCGCTCCCTATTGTGCAAAGGCATTGATTGGCCATCATCAATGTGACGCTTAGCGGAGCTAGACGGCGCTAGGTCTAGACAATACTCCAGATCTAGGGGCTACTCAAATTTAGAAAACGAGACTCACTGACAGATGCCAAAATGCATTGAGCCTAGCCGCTAAGTCGGCTAAGCTTGACGATGGCTGCTGAGTCAATGTGCAAACATCCACTATCTGTGGACCTTTGATCGGTTCTAAATTCAGGTAACTAGAAACCCGTACCTTTCTAAAACGCTTCTTTTTAGACCTTCTTAACCTCTACCGAAGTCATCAGCTCTATGCGATATCTAAAATCAGCTGCTTTTTTACTGCTAACGGCAAGCAGTTCGGTATCTCTACTGTCGCAATCGGCAAAGGCAGTGCTCGAAGAACAGCAAAGGCCTTCCGTAGATGCGAGTGAAGCGCTCATTGCGTCATCAGCGCCGATACCCGCTAATGCAATTACGAAGCAACAAAATACCCTCGACACCACTGGCTATAACAATCTACAGCCCTTCATCAGCGATCCCCAATCGCCGAAATTCAACCAGCTTCGTCAGCGTCTGTCGGGGCAAGGCCTACCGCTAGAAGCGTCAGCCGTAGCGTCTGCACCAGCCGCTGGCGCTGATAGTGAGCAGGCTAATAGCAAGCAGGCTGATAGTTCAGATAGTGCAGAAATGACTGAGGCTGGTCTTACGATAGAAAGCTTCCGAGATATGTTAGAAGCAACCGAAGGCCAAGAAAGTAGTCCGGGCCTTACACAAGAGAGTGGCACAGATAATTCGACAGATGCCTTACCGGTCTTAGCAGACCCAGCGATGGAGAACGACACAGAAAACAGTGAGGAGACCGATTCTCCTGCCCAAGCAGACTCTCCAGAAGGCTCACCACCAGATCCTGCTACAAACACCGAAGGCATACCCCCCCTTTTTGAACCGCCGCCTGCGGGACCTGACGAATCTATCCCAGATCCTGCTGTTAGCGATGACGAAGAAATTGGTGAGCTGCCCGCAATTCTCTTTGCCGATCCCAACCCTTTGAGCTTTCCGACCTCAGTTGAGGAAGTCGACATTGATCAAAATTATGTCATCACGATAGAGCAGGCGATAGAGCTGGCCTACCGTAACAACCAAACGCTGCAAGCCGCACTGCTGAGCGAACAGCAAGCTGCCGCGGCACTTGCCGAAGCCAGAGCTGCCCTGTTGCCCTCTGTTAGCAGCGGTGCAAACATCACCACTCAAGAGAGCACTCAGCCGGCCAACATTCCAGGCCTCGGGCCAGTCGGAGAGGCTAGCGGACTAGATACGACTTTGAGCGGCTCGGTTGATCTGAGCTATGACGTGCTCACGGGTGGCGCGAGAGGCGCTAATATCCGCGCGGCAGAGCTACAGCGACAAGTTAGTGCACTCGCTGTAGAAGCCCAGCAAGAGGAAATTCGACTCACCACTGCAAACTTGTACTATGCCTTGCAAGAAGCGGGTGAAAATATTCGTATTAACCAATCCTTTTTAGATGAAGCCGCTCGTAACCTGCGGGATGCCCAGCTACGCCAAGAAGTAGGGGTTGGCACAAGGTTTGATGTGCTCAGAGCCGAAGTTCAATTTGCCAACGCCCGTCAATCTCTAATTCAGTCACAGAGCCAGCAGCAGATCAGTCGCCGCGATATTGCTCGTTTGCTCAACCTGCCGCCGACTGCCAGTATTTCGGCAACCCCTGTAGAAGCTTCCGAGGTCTGGCCGCTGACCCTAGAAGAGAGCGTTGTTCAGGCGTTTCAAAATCGGGCTGAGCTAGAACAGCAGCTTCTACAGGCTGATGTGAGTGAACAGCAGCGCCGGGCGGCATTGGCAACCGTGCGCCCTCAGGTCAGACTGTTCGCAAACTATAGTCTTCAGAGCCTATTAGATAGCGATAGCGGCTTTCAGGACAACTATTCGTTTGGGGCTCGGCTAAATTGGACACTCTTTGATGGGGGGGCCGCTCGTTCTCGCGCCCGTCAGCAAGAAATTGAGGGGCAAATTAACGAAGAGCAGTTTAGTGAAACCCTAGATCAGGTGCGGTTTGACGTAGAGCAGGCTTACTTTAACTTACAGGCAAATCAAGAAAATATTGCGACCTCGCAAGTGGCTGTAGCTCAAGCTCAAGAGGCACTAGATCTAGCTAACCTGCGACTGCAAGCAGGTGTAGGAACACAGCTAGATGTATTGACCGCGCAGCGAGAGTTAACCGAGGCTGAGGTGAATAACGTGACCGCTATTTTGGGCTATAACCGGGCGCTAGTGGCTATTCAGAGAGCTGTTAGTAATGTGACAGTAGATCTGCTTTAGGCTTTAGCTTTTCAGTGCTTTTGCGCTCTAGGCTTGAAGTCTAACCTTTTGGATTCCAAGCTTTCTATTTCCAAGTCTTTTGATCTGGGGCGAGGGCGGGTGTCGCTGTATTCTGGGGAAGTGCAGCTTCTACGCTGAAGTTGGGTGGATGAAAAACGGCTTCTTTGCAGAGCCGCTCAACCACTTGGTCGGCGCTGAGCAGTCGTTTGAGGACGACTTGACCAATGGGGGAGCGATCGGTTGACTTTGGCAGTACTTCAACCATTAGTACGGCCTCTTCTACTTGATACAGCCAGAGATTTTCACCATTTTCTTGAATGTATAGAGATTGCTGCTGTAGGTTTGGTTTGCGTTTCCAAGCGAGTTCGTTCCACAGTCCACCAAACTCCCAAACGCGTCCGGTTGTCCAGCTATCAGATAGGAAGAAGTATTTCACAGTATTACCTTGTCGAAACGATTACTTTTCTGACTTTACTTTTCTGACTTTGATTTTCTAACTTTAGTGGGGATAAGGCAGATCACATAGCTTCTAGCTGTCGGCTTATGATGGCTTCTAAGTTGAACTTAGCTCGAAACTAAAAATTCCCCGGATAAATGATTCTAAGTGAGAAGTAATAAGTGGTAGATGCACCCTGACAGAACGCTTTGATTCGCTTTTACGGCTGAATCTAAAGCGTTTTTTTTTGCAATTCGTACGTTTATATCATCTATGGGCACTGGGCCTTGCGACTATGTTCTTTGCGTTCATCGCCAGGTCATATTCAGGCCACAATCTGGGCCGGTAAGATCTGGGGCGATCGCCCATGATAGGCTAACCCGAGAGCATTTGATTAGAAGGGGAGAAGCTGATGGCTATGCGAGTAGGCTTGCTGTTTGGAGGACGTTCGGGAGAGCATGAGGTGTCTATTCGTTCGGCAGGCGCGATCGCACAAGCCCTAACCACGGGTACGAACAAAGACAAGTACGACGTGTTGCCCGTCCATATTCGTAAAGATGGCGGCTGGCTGACAGGAGAGCCCGCTCGGCAGGTGCTGTTTTCGGGCAAGGCGATCGCAAGTGACGATAGCGCCGTGGGTGAACTGCCTGCTGCGATCGCAATAGATCAGCGGCTACCTAGTCTGGCAAAGACGAGCGCCGAAATGGGCGCGGCGAGCTTGGACGCTATCGATATTTGGTTTCCGGTCTTGCATGGCCCCAATGGTGAAGATGGCACCATTCAAGGGCTGCTTGAACTGTTGCAGATGCCGTATGTGGGCTGTAGGGTGTTGGGCTCGGCACTGGGCATGGACAAGCTAGCGATGAAAAGTGCTTTTGCTCAGGCCGGTTTACCCCAAGTGAAATACAAAGGTGTCACCCGTGCCCAAATTTATTCTAATCCTTGCATTTTTCCTAAGGTTTGCGATGAGCTAGAAGCTGAACTGGGCTATCCTTGCTTTGTTAAGCCCGCCAATTTGGGGTCTTCTGTCGGGATTTCTAAGGTTAATGACCGTCAGGAATTAGAAGCGGCGCTCGACAGCGCGGCTAGCTACGACCGCCGAGTCATTGTTGAGGCCGGTGTGGTTGCTCGCGAAGTGGAGTGCTCTATTTTGGGCAATGATGAGCCCAAGGCCTCAGTGCTGGGCGAGACTCAGTTTGCAACTGACTTTTATGACTACGCCGCCAAATATACCGATGGTGCTGCAAAGCTGTTGATTCCTGCTCCAGTACCGGATAAAGTCCGCGATCGCATTCAATCAATGGCCATTACAGCTTTCAAAGCCATTGATGGCTCCGGCCTTGCTCGCGTGGACTTTTTCTATGTCGAGGCCACCGGAGAAATCTTGATCAACGAAATCAACACAATGCCAGGATTTACCGAGACCAGCATGTATCCCAAAATGTGGGAAGCATCAGGCATTGAGTTCTCAGATCTGGTAGATAAACTGATTAGGCTAGGGCTAGAGAAAACGCAGACATAAGCAGCAAAACAACAAAACAAACGACAGAACCATCGCTCATGGCGCTAGCCACCTGCTGAAACTCAAGGCTTTGTAAAACATTAGCTGCAATCGTTTCAGCTATGCTTTGTTGCATTTATAGAAAGCGTCGTGTTCTACTTCAAAAAGAGATCGGACTCATCCTCTCCCTTGGCTGCGAACTGCTCGGCTAAAGCTCTTCCGAATGGTCGTCGCTGACAGCCGAATTGTTCTCTGGCGTGAAGCTGCGTTCGGGAATGGGGACCGCGTTGCTATCTAGTAGCAACAGAATGCCTATGCTTACGAAGGTCATGATGCCTGCAGACAATAGCAGCGCGGTCATAGCAAATTTGTTATTGTCTTTTGCCATAGGAGTTGTGACGTGCAAATACGGTATAGAAATATGCTGATAGTCATATGCTGACCGTAGTTTGCCCTATGAACAGTGACTTTGATCGGCTATCTACAATCGCTTCTTTTGCTCAAAGCTTGCGGATTAATCTGCTGTCGAGCTGCTGTAGGAAACGATTGAAGACTTGATAAGTTGTCCTTATTGAGCGCTGTGTAGTGCTGGGCTCAGGCCAAGTTCGTTTCTGAGAGCGCTGCTTCGGCTTCAAACTCTTCTGAGTCGTCGTCCTCTTCTTCAAATTCTTCTTGGCTAAGTGCCATAGACCGAGTTAGCCAGTGCTCGTCTAGCTTGCAAATGAGGCGGGCATTGTTGTACGCCTGTCTTAGTGTAAGAATAGTATGACCAATGTATTTGCCAGAACTCGCCTGACGAACAACAATCGCACAGTCTGCAATATCTTCTTCTACTAAGCAAATTGGCAGCAGCAAATCAATACTGTTGATGTTGGGATAGTAAGTGGGCACTGCCGTTTTATAGTTGATTTGCGTTTTAAGCAGCGTGCGGGCGAGGGCCTCTCCTAACCGGTTAACGATTTTGCGGTAGGCACTCGGATCGTTATCTAGGGCAGCGGCAAAGGCTCTTTTGTACTCATGAAATTCACTGCCGCTGAGTGCTTGGGTATTGCAATAGTTGAAGTTGGCCGGGGCGTACTGCGCGAGAAACGCAGGCGGCAGGCGCTCCATGTTGTCTTTGATGATGTGATGCCAGTCGACTTCGGGCGGGCCAGATTCGAGGTGATAGAAAACCCTAGCAGGGTTGCTGAGGTAGTTGGCCGCAGCCGGTAGCTCGGTGAAGTTAGCAACGAGTGCTTTACCGGCAGTGCCCTCGCCTGGGATACAAAAGGTGAGATCCCACAGGCGCTGCTGAGGAGAGGGTGTGGTGGTGAGCAGAGCGTAGATAGGCCGCAGCAGCTTGTCGAGGAGGCCCGTGTTAAAGGCTTGGTATTGCTGATCGGGGCTAGCGATGACTTTGTGCTCGTGCTGAAGACGAATAAAGGTGTAGCGCAGGTAGCTTTTGAGGATGGGATAGGCAAAGTTGGCGGGGGCTTGAGGGCCAAAATACCAGCGCTCGGAGAGTGCGATCGCTGCTAGCTCACTGACCTTTTGGTTGAGTATCTGCGGCGTAAACCCGGCAAACTTAGATAGGTGAACAATAATCGCTCTTGTGCCATTAGTGCCCAGATGGCTGCGACTATCTTGCGCGGCTGCCGGCTTGAGCACTGTAGAAGAGGCTGTACGCTTAGGACCAGCTATCTGTTTAGACGGATTAGATGAATTAGACTCTGAAGGTGTGATCGCTGGTGCGGCTGTCGCTGATGATTGACGTAGCCGGATATAGTCAGCATTCTCAGATTTAGGCTCAATCAGATCGCTGTGGCTGGTTAAAAAAGACTGAGGCTTGATAAATCCGTAGGTATTAATTGAAAAGTTGGGCACTGTGCGGTCCAGTTCGGCGATGACGCTCTCTACGTGCACCCAGCCGTCTTTGCTATCAAAGCTCTCCATGACGCATAGCAACTGTCGCTTTGTGTCCACCACCGCTCGCACATAATAAGCTGGCGCAGCCCCTTGTTTGTCAACTCGCTCTAGGCTGACGATATCAGGAACGGCTGCCAGCAGGTAAATCAGCTTAGTAAAGTTGTATTTTTCATAGGTAAACGCAGGCTCTATCTTCCGTAGCTGCGATCCAAACTGACCGGCATGCATCCGTCGCCTAGGCATGTTGCAGGTCGCTTTGTACACCAGTCTGCGCATATCTGCGGTTGCCGCTGGTGTGTTGCCTGACACAGCATCTGTTTCTACTAGTGCTGAGCGCTTTGCTGTTGCCGTCGCGGTTGGACTAGCGACAAGACTGGCCGTACGACTATTTTCTGAATGCTGAGATAACCGATCTGCGCTGTGACGTTCGAGCTGCCGCTCTGATGGATGACGGCGCGATTGTCCGTAGGGGTCAGCGTGAAACAAGCGGCGGATAAATCTAGATAAAGCAGCGAGAAAAGAGGTCATTAGAAAGGGAAAGGCCCGTATAGATTCTGTTTGGTCGCAGATGTGATGTAGATATGGCTGCTCTTCTGATGATAGAGACGAGTTGATAGAGATATTAACTGTTAGTTGTAAAGATGCTGACTACTCTCTGCTGAGAGAGTTTTATTGTAGCGAGTCTCTTTGTCAGTTGGATTTGGCGAGTTGAATCTAGCTGGCTGAATCTAGCTGGCTGAATCTAGCTGGCTGAAATTACTGGGGACGCCAAACGAGCCAAGAAGGCTAGTTAAAGCAAGTACGCTATGGCGATTGCTATACAATGGTTGCTGCTTCGACTGCTTTTTTCCAAGAGTTACGCCATGTCAGTTCGTGTTCGTATTGCCCCTAGTCCCACTGGAAACCTTCATATTGGCACAGCTCGTACGGCTGTGTTTAACTGGCTGTTTGCCCGCAATCAGGGCGGTCAGTTCTTGCTCAGAGTTGAGGATACAGACCTAGAGCGATCAAAACCTGAGTATACCGACAACATTGTAGAAGGGCTCAAATGGCTGGGTATGGACTGGGATGAAGGACCGTTTTATCAGTCTCAGCGGTTAGATTTGTATCGGGAAAAGGTGCAGGTGCTGCTAGATCAAGGCCTGGCCTACCGCGCCTATGAAACGCCCGAAGAACTGACCGCAATGCGAGAGGCCCAGCAGACGCGCAAGCAGGCCCCTCGCTACAACAATCAGCACCGAAACCTAACGCCTGAGCAAATCGAGTCATTTGAAGCGGCGGGGCGTCTGGCGGTGATTCGTTTCAAAATTGACGATGAGCGTGAGATCAAGTGGCATGACTTGGTGCGTGGGCCGGTGAGCTGGAAAGGCCAAGACCTAGGTGGCGATATGGTTATTGCAAGGGCGTCTTCAGGATCTGATGTGGGTCAGCCGCTCTATAACTTTGTGGTGGTCGTAGACGATGCGGATATGGCCATTAGCCATGTGATTCGCGGTGAAGACCATGTGGGCAATACGCCTAAGCAGATTTTGCTGTACGAGGCGCTAGGCTTTACGGTACCTGAGTTCGCTCATACGCCACTGATTTTGAATGAGAAGGGGGCCAAGCTCTCTAAGCGCGATGGGGTGACCTCAGTAAATGATTTTCGCGAGATGGGCTTTACGGCTGAAGCGCTGGCGAACTACATGACGCTGCTGGGCTGGTCTGCGCCAGATGCTCAAGAGCTGTTTAGCTTAGAAGAGGCGGCGCAACTGTTCAGCTTTGACCGGGTGAACAAAGCGGGTGCAAAGTTCGACTGGGATAAACTCGACTGGATTAATTCGCAATACTTGCACGATCGGCCCGCTGAAGAGCTGCTGCCGATGCTGATGCCTTACTGGCAGGCGGCGGGCTATGACTTTGATGCGGATACGGATAAAGACTGGCTGCTGCCGCTAGTAGCGATGATTGCGCCTAGCCTGACGCGGCTGAAGGACTGTGTAGCGCTAGGACATTTCTTTGCGACGCCGAAAATGGCATTTAGCGAGAAGGCCAAAAAGCAGCTAACTCAAGACGGGGTGGCCGAGGCGATTGAAGCGGTGATAGCCGCGGTGAATGAGACGCCAATCGAGCGGCCTGCGGATGCTAAGAGCGTGATTAGTCAGGTTACCAAGGCGCTGGGAGTGAAGAAGGGGTTGATTATGCGATCGCTGCGAGCAGCCCTAATGGGAGACATGCAGGGGCCTGACTTGGTAGAGTCTTGGGTAATTTTGCACCATCGCGGGTTTGACCAGCAGCGACTAGCTGAGGCGATGGCGGTAGCCGCTAGTTGAGTTCTGAGCACTTGTTTGACGCTTTTGCTACCAAAAGCCTAAACCTATCAGAAGATTTAATTGCTGTATCCGAAGAATTTACGTTAAATTTAGTAAAGACAAGTCTCATAAAGCTTGTGATTCTTTGACACTTTGCGCTAAGTAACTGCTTTTTTGCTTTGGCCTTAGCAAACTGCTAAAGCCCTCTAAAGCCGTCAGACGCTTGCTAGTCGCGAAGATCAACCGATTACACTGCCTTTTGAGCATCGGTTTGTATCAGATAGCTCTTTTGAGGTAACTCTCTTAAAAAACTGTCATATAAGCTGACTATCTATTTAACAGAGGCCACCGAGTTATGAAATTTTCTTGGAAAACTGCCCTACTGTGGACAATGCCCCTTCTTGTGGTTGGATTTTTCCTTTGGCAGGGTTCCTTCGGTAGTGCAAGTCCCGTCGATTCAGGTCGTAATACTGCTAGTACTAGCATGACCTACGGACGATTTTTGGATTACTTAGACGCAGGTCGTGTGACCTCCGTTGACTTCTATGAAAATGGTCGGACGGCCATCGTCGAAGCCGTAGATCCTCAAATTGACAACAGAGTTCAGCGCTGGCGAGTTGATTTGCCAGGTAACGCGCCTGAGCTAGTCGAGCGCTTACGCACCTCCGATATCAGCCTTGATTCCCATCAGCCTCGTAATGATGGTGCAATTATTGGTGTTCTCGGTAACCTTTTGTTTCCAGTCTTGCTGATCGGCGGACTGTTCTTTTTGTTTCGTCGCTCTAACGGTGGCGCGGGCGGTCCTGGCCAAGCCATGAACTTTGGCAAGTCCAAAGCTCGCTTCATGATGGAGGCCGAAACTGGCGTCAAGTTTGATGATGTAGCGGGCATTGAAGAAGCCAAAGAAGAGCTACAAGAAGTAGTGACTTTCCTGAAAAAGCCTGAGCGCTTTACGGCAATTGGTGCTCGTATTCCTAAAGGGGTGCTGCTAGTGGGGCCGCCAGGAACGGGTAAAACGCTTCTCGCAAAGGCGATCGCAGGTGAAGCCGGCACACCTTTCTTCTCAATCTCTGGCTCAGAGTTCGTTGAAATGTTTGTGGGTGTCGGTGCCTCTCGCGTTCGCGACCTGTTCAAAAAAGCGAAAGAAAATGCACCTTGTATTATCTTTATTGACGAGATTGATGCGGTCGGCCGCTCTCGTGGTGCAGGTATTGGCGGCGGTAACGATGAGCGTGAGCAAACGCTGAACCAGCTACTGACCGAAATGGACGGCTTTGAAGGCAATACGGGCATTATCGTCATCGCTGCTACAAACCGGGCTGACGTACTGGACTCGGCGCTATTGCGTCCTGGTCGCTTTGACCGTCAGGTGTCGGTAGATCCGCCGGATATCAAGGGTCGCCGCGAAGTGCTTGAAGTGCACGCACGCGATAAGAAAGTCGCTGATGATATTTCGCTAGATACGATTGCTCGCCGGACACCGGGCTTTACAGGCGCTGACCTGGCCAACTTGCTAAACGAAGCCGCTATTTTGACGGCTCGTCGTCGCAAAGAAGCGGTCACCATGCTAGAAATCGACGATGCGATTGACCGCGTAGTCGCTGGTATGGAAGGCACGCCGCTTACAGATGGTAAGAGCAAGCGCCTGATTGCCTATCACGAAGTGGGCCATGCCATCATTGCTACGATGATAAAGGCACATGACCCACTGCAAAAGGTGACGCTGATTCCCCGTGGACAGGCCCAAGGATTGACCTGGTTTACGCCTAGTGAAGACCAGATGCTGATTTCTCGCGCTCAGCTAAAAGCTCGCATCTGCGGCGCTCTGGGTGGTCGCGCGGCTGAAGATGTCATCTTTGGCGACTCTGAAATCACAACGGGCGCAGGCAATGACCTACAGCAGGTCACAAACATGGCTCGCCAGATGGTGACCAAGTTTGGGATGTCAGATCTCGGTCAGCTAGCCCTCGAAAGCGAGCAGGGCGAAGTCTTTTTGGGCGGTAGCTGGGGTGGTCGCTCTGAATATTCAGAAGAGATTGCTTCTAAGATTGATGCGGCTGTGCGCGAGATTGTGCAGGAGTGCTACGAAACAACCTGCAATATCGTCCGCGAAAATCGCGATGTGATTGACCGTGTGGTTGATTTGCTAATTGAAAAAGAGTCGATTGACGGCGATGAATTTCGTCAGATTGTAAGCGAGTACACTACCGTTCCTGACAAGGAGCGCTTTGTTCCTCAGCTATAGAGCCCCTGAGCACAGGGCACTGGAGCACAGAGCCCCTGAGTATAGAGCCCTGAGCATGGAGCTGATGGCGGCGTGTAGATAGCTTTAGCAGTAAGCTTTAGCAACAAGTGCCTGTTAGTAATAACGAAAGCAGTAAAAAGGACTGGCCTAATCAAGGGCTGGTCCTTTTTGCTGTTGAAACTTTCTGCCACTGAAATTAGCAGAGCTTCCCCCCGGTTCCGTTCATATGAAAGTATATTGGCTTTGGGAATCTTTGCTAGATAGCTACGTAGTTCACCATGCCGACGCTCTATATTGCAGTCACGAATCACGGCTTTGGCCATGCAACCCGCGCGGCTTCTATTGCCGCTGAGATTCGCCGGGGCTGTGAGGCGCAGGGCTTGCCACTAACGTTGATTTTGGCAACTAAGTCGCCAAAGTGGCTGCTCGATAGCTATTTGCAGGGCAACTATATCCACCATCAGGTTCACTTTGACGTGGGCGTGCTGCAAAGCGACAGCCTGACCATGGATAAGCCTGCTACGCTGGCCGCGATGCAATCCATTCAATCGCAGCAAGAGAAGCTGGTGGCTGAAGAATCGGCTTATCTGAAGTCGATGGGGGTGGATCTGGTGCTGGCAGACATTCCGCCGCTGATGGCCAAAATTGCCCATCGTGCGGGTGTGCCCTGCTGGATGATGGGTAATTTTGGCTGGGATTTTATCTATCGGCCTTGGCAGCAGGAGGAAAAGGCGTTTAGCGCGATCGCTGATTGGATTGCTGACTGCTGCCGTCACGCGGATCGAACCTTTCGGATGCCCTTTCACGAGCCCATGCTAGCGCTGCCTAACATTACTGATATTGGCTTAACCGGGGGGCAACCTGCCTATAGCGAAGCGTATCTGCGGCAGCTAATGCAAAGCGACTTGCCAAGCGATCGCACCGTTTTGCTCACCTTTGGTGGACTGGGCCTGTCTACTATTCCATACGAAGCTTTAAAGCAGCTACCCGACTGGCAGTTTATTACCTTTGATCCGGCTGCGCCCGACATGCCCAACCTCTATCGCGTCAAAGATCGTGCCATGCGACCCGTAGACTGGATGATTGTGTGCGATCGCATTTTTTCTAAACCGGGCTACAGCACCTTTGCCGAAGCCTGCCTGCTCGACAAAGGCGTCATTACCATCACCCGTGAAGGCTTTGCCGAGGCCCAGATTTTAATCGACGGCATTCAAGACTACGCGCCGCATCGCATCATCAACCCTCAGGCCTTTTTTGACGGCGACTGGTCGTTTTTGACAGATCCGCTGCTGCCACCCAAAAAGGCTGAAAAGCTAGATAAAAACGGCAGACAAACTGTTGCCGCTGCCGTGCTAGAGCACTTTAAAAGCCTGTAGAAAGGGCCTATAGCAAAGGCTCGTTGGCAAGGGCCTACAGCAAAGGTTCGTCGTGAAAAATATGTAGCGGGCGGAGGCGGGTGCGATAGACTGACAAAATGTCGCAATCTTTAAAAAGCAAGTCTATGGTGGCCACGTCTGGCGCAGTTCACTATCAAGCAGTTCTTCGGCTAAAGACCCAAGGTAAATCACTGGGCCGGTTTACTCGCAAGGTGCAAGAAGCGGTCGCAGCTTCTGGTGTGCAAACTGGGCTGTGCTCTATTTTTTTGCGTCATACCTCAGCGAGCCTGGTCATTCAAGAGAACGCTGACCCAGATGTGCTGCTTGATATGGAAACCTTTTTGGCTAAGCTAGTGCCTGAAGGTGATTACTATCGCCATAGCGACGAGGGCCCGGATGATATGCCCGCTCACATCCGCACCGCGCTGACGCATACCTCAGAGCAGATTCCGATTATGAATGGTCGGTTGGCTTTGGGCACTTGGCAAGGCATTTATCTGTGGGAGCATCGCGATCGCGCTCATACCCGAGAAGTTGTTGTTCATATCACCGGAAACTAACTGATGAACAATCCTTGGGAACAGGCGAAAGGAGATTCTAGGAAAGGTGGCTCTAGCGGCGAATCTAAGAAAACAGGAAAGAAGAATTCTTACAAAAAGGGTGGCTACAAGTCTGGTGGCCAATCTGGTTCGCGCAAGTTCGAGAAACCCTATCGGCCAGGACAGAACAATGTGATTGTTCCAGAGCCAGAAAAGCCTATTCTAAAAGCTAAAGGAAGCAGCCCAAAGCCGCAAACTGAACAGCCGCAAACCGAACAAACCCAGTCGAAGCAGTCGTATAGCCTCGTAGACGGCAAGATTGTTGATGCTAGAAAGGCGGTGCCTTATGAGATTACGCCGCTGAGCAATCCGGCAGACGAGACTGTTTTAATTAAGAGTAAACCAAATATCAGTGGTGGGCTGATTCCAACTGCCGCGCCTGATTTTCGCTCTGGCTTTATTAGCATTGTGGGCCGTCCTAATGTGGGCAAGTCTACGCTAATGAACTATTTGGTCGGTCAAAAGATTGCGATTACCTCGCCAATTGCACAGACAACGCGTAATCGGCTACAGGGCATTTTAACCACGCCGCAGGCGCAGATTATTTTTGTGGATACGCCGGGTATTCACAAGCCGCACCACGAGCTAGGCAAGGTGCTGGTGCAAAACGCGCGGGTGGCGATTAATTCTGTTGATGTAGTGCTGTTTGTGGTAGAGGCGACCTCTGTTGCTGGGCGGGGTGATTTGTTTGTGGCTAATTTGGTGGCGCAGACCCAGAGCCCGGTGGTGCTGGGTATTAACAAAATCGATCAGCTACCAGAGGCAGGGCGAAAGTCGGCAGAGATTAAGAACAGCTATGAGGCGCTGGCGGCTGAGCACGGCTGGAGCGTGGTGAAGTTTTCGGCGCTGACGGGTGAGGGCGTTGAGACGCTGCAAGAAACGTTGGTTTCTAAGCTGGAGCCGGGGCCTTATTATTACCCGCCGGATCTGGTGACAGATCAGCCGGAGCGGTTCATTATGGGCGAGCTGATTCGAGAGCAGATATTGTTGCATACGCGCGAAGAGGTGCCGCATTCGGTTGCGATCGCAATCGATAAGGTCGAAGAAGATGAGAAAATCACTCGAATTCTTGCCACTGTCAATGTAGAGCGCAAGTCTCAAAAGGGCATTCTCATTGGCAAAGGTGGACTGATGATGAAGGCGATTAGTACCGCTGCGCGTGAGCAGATGCAAAAGCTAGTGGCCGGTCAGGTGTATTTAGAGATATTTGTGCGCGTGCAAGATCGCTGGCGGCAGTCGCGCACGCGCCTGTCTGAGTTTGGCTACAAGGTCGAGAAATAGGATTTGAAGGGGAAGGGTCAGAGCCTTACAGCATCATTACAGCATCATGCGCTTGGTCAATATGGCCATGACTTCATTAGCTCTGCCGGTAGAGATGGGCTGGCTCCAGTCGTTGGGTTCGGCGTAGCCGCATTTGTGCAGCAGGCGAATGGTAAAGCGCACGACTGAAAGCGGGCCGAATAGCATGTGGCGTACGGTCTCGTAGTTGTTGGGGTCGTTGTTGCCAGGGTTGTTGTTGCCGGGTGGTGGTGGTGAGCAGGCGTCTGTCGCTGGCGAGTTGGTCGCTGGCGAGTCTGCAACAGATGGAGGTGAAACAGCCGAATCTGCAACAGAATTTGTGAGCGCAGTTGCGCCCTGAACGAAAGGGATAAACATGAGATCTGGTCTCCGAGGTTTGGGTTTGGGTAGGAAACCAGAACCCAATGCCGCCTAGCCACCCCGCAAGTAGATGTAGTGCAAGTCGGGGTGGCTAAGTAACGAGCTATCAATAATTGTCAGATTCCAAAAACCGCTCATAGCGCTTAATATGAAGTAGAAGCGTGTGCCAATTTTGAGTGATGGGATTTGAATTTCGCAACCAGTTAGCGCCAGCCTTAGAAGAGAATCTGCGCAATTTCTATGTCACGCTCTCAGAAAAAGACCGACGACGGTTTGCGGCCTTGCAAGCCCAGCAGTTAGGCCATGGTTCGATGGAATACCTCGCAGCGGTGCTTGGCTGCTCTCGCCGCACGATAGAGCGAGGTAAGCAGGAATTGCCGCAGTTGCCTCATGACCCGGCAGCTGGTCGCGTGCGAAAAGTCGGCGGTGGTCGAAAAAAAGATCGTTGAAGCGAGCACGATTGAAACGAATCTGAACCAATTGCTAGAGCATCGTAGAGCCGGTGACCCAGACGATGGGACCGTCGTCTTCACTGACCTATCGCCCCATCATCTCTCTGAGCAGCTCAATCAATTAGGGAGCCCTGTCAGCAGCGAAACCATTCGTCGGTGGATGACCCAGAAAAAGCTGCGATTACGGAAGATTCAGAAAGTGCTCAGTTGCGGGCACAGTGACCATCGCAACCAACAGTTCGAGCGGATTGCTGAGCTAGTTGAGCAATACCGAGCGGCAGGCAATCCCTACTTCTCAGTCGATAGCAAGGCCCGAGAGTTCTTAGGACAGCTTTATCGTCAGGGCCGAGTGCGCTGCACACGACCATTTCAGGCATTTGACCATGATTTCCCATCCCTGGCCACAGGCGTCGTCATTCCCCACGGTATTTATGACCCATTGCACAATTGTGGCCATCTCAACTTGGGGCTCTCTCGGGACACCACCCAATTCGCTTGTGATAGCTTGGCCTGGTTTTGGCTGCATATTGGCCAGCTCCGTTATTCTACCGCTCGTTCTATTCTTATTCTGTGTGATGGCGGCGGCAGCAATTCAGCCCGCAAGTACATTTTCAAGTACGATTTGCAACAATTAGTCAATCGCATCGGCATTGAAATTCGCATCGCTCACTACCCCAGCTATTGTTCCAAGTACAATCCCATTGAGCGACGGTTTTTCCCTCATGTGGGACGCGCCTGTCAGGGCAGGTTATTCAATAGCCTCGATACTGTCGTTGCCTTAATGCAGAAAGCAACCACCTCTAAGGGATTAAAAACCTCCGTCAACGTGATTCACCAGAAATATCTGGCTGGCCGAGAAGCCACTGAACAGATCAAGCGGGACTTAGAAATTGTCTACGATGAGGTGCTCCCTCAATGGAACTATCGGGCCATTCCTAAGAATCCGACATTAGTTGTTTGACCATTCCTAAGGTACATTATCCTTAGCCGTCCGGGATTGCGTGTTAATCCTTGAGGGTTAGCAGTCAGTGGGTGGTGACACACCTGCTGGCTGCGCTAAGTAGAATTGAGTTCTGAGAAAAGTGACCGTGATAGGCATCACAGCCATCGTTATTGAACATAAGCTGATTTTTGACTGGCGTCAAGTTGGCTTTTGGATGGGTTGCACCCTGGGCAGTGCGTGGTGAAGGAAGAACGGGGTCGGTATGGCGCGCGAAGTGATTACCTACGATTTCCTCGGCGGAGCTTCCAGAGGCGGTAGGTGAAAAAGGTAGCATAGGCGACGAGGCAAAGGGCGGCGATGAGCCAGTGACCTCGCAGGAGATTGAAGCCGATGAAGGCGAAGATGGCGAGGATAATTAGCCATCCTGCCAGCGCTTGTTTGACTGGGTAAGAGCTTTTGAGCTTTTGTGCGAGTTGTTGGGCTTCAGGAGAGTCGGGATGGAGTTTGGCCTGGGCGGCTTGCCAGTATTCGATGGCTTTGTAGGGTTGGATTCTAGCTTGATGTATATTCCCTAAATTCATTAGGGTGATGCCCTCGCCCTGGCGATCGCCCAAAGAGCGTTGTATCTCTAAACCCTGCTCATATTGTGTAATGGCATTGTCCCATCGGCCCTGGGATTGATAAACTAAACCTAAGTTGTTGAGGGTGTGCCTTCGCCGTGCGATCGCCCAAAGCGCGTTTTATCTCTAAGCTCTGCTTATATTGTGCGATGGCATCGTCCCATCGGCCTTGAGATTTATAAACACTACCCAAGTTGTTGAGGGTTGTGCTTTCCCCGTGCGATCACCCAAAGCGCGTTGTATCTCTAAGCTCTGCTCGTAGTGTTTGATGGCATCGTCCCATCGACCCTGAGATGCATAAACATTACCCAAGTTGTTGAGAGTTGCGCCTTCACTTTGGCGATCGCCCAAGGCACGATATATCTCTAAACTTTGCTCGTATTGTCTGGTGGCATCGTCCCATCGACCCTGAGATTCATAAACTAAACCCAAGTTGTTGAGGGTTGCGCCTTCGCTGTGGCGATCGCCCAAAGCGAAAAATATCTCTAAACTCTGCTTGTGTAGCCTGGTGGCTTCTTTCCATCGACCCTGAGACTTATAAACAGAACCCAAATTGGTGAGTAGTTGGCCTTCGCCGTAACATCGCCCAAGCACGGTATATCGCTAAGCTCTGTTCATAGTGCTTGATAGCTATCTCCCATCGCCCCTGAGATTCATAAACAAATCCCAAGTTGATAAAGTAGTGCCTCACCTCGAGATCGCCCAAAGCATGCGATATCTCTAGGCTCTGCTCGTATTGTGTGGTAGCATCGTCCCATCGACCCTGAGATTTATAAATTAATCCCAAGTTGTTGAGAGTTTTGCCTTCGCCGTGAGATCACCCAAAGCATGCGAATATCTCTAAGCTCTGCTCGTACTGTGTGACGGCATCGTCCCATCGGCTCTGGACTTGATAAACTACACCTAAGTTGGCGAGGATTTTGCCTTCGCCGTGGAGATCGCCCAAAACGCGAAATATCTCTAAGCTCTGCTCATATTGTGTGACGGCATCGTCCCATCGGCTCTGGACTTGATAAACTAAACCCAAATTACCTGCGAGTTTGGCCTTTGCCTGCTAAGTTCCCACTTGCTCGGGCCGCCGTCAGTGCCTTCACGTGGGTCTCTTCCCAATCTTGCCAATAGCTCCGTAGACTTCAAAAAAGATTACAGATTGCGCGGTAAAGTGAATCACTTCTCGATGCTTTCTCGCCTCGTATCCCCAGTTAAATGCGGTCAGCAAATTGACTCGCTCCAGCTCAAACCAGCACAGCGCTGTCTGCAAAAAAGCCTGCTCGGTCACCTTATTCACCACGCCATTTTGCTGCTTTGCCACGAGCTGTCGTAATTGCTCTGGGCTAAAGGCCGTCGTCAAAATAGTTTGCTGTCTGGTGATACAACTTCAAAGGCTTTTTCCTCAGTGGCTAAAGACGCCTTTTCTCCCAATCGCTCTTTGGCAAATATCCGCATCAGATCGTGATAGCGATAACGTCCCTCACCCATCCTTTCAACCAACTGCGCAGCTATTAACGCCTCTAGCTCTGCCCGTACATCCGCGTCCGCTGCTGCGAATTCAGTCACTACTCCCGCCACCAGTAGTCCAAACTCGTCCGGCAGCTCACCCAAAGTCGCAAATACCCCCTGCGTCGCCTCTGCTAGCTGCCCATAGCTCAGATTGAAACTCGCCCGCACATTTTCCCCACCTGCCTGCACCAGCAGCCCCAACCGCTGCCGCTCATCCCGCAACCAAATAATCCACCGCCAAACCCCAATGCGCCTTCCCCTTCAGCACACCCCCCGCAATCCGAATTGCCAGCGGCAAATCACCACACAGCGCCACAATCTCTTTCGCCGCTGCCCGCTCTGCCGCCACCCGTCCCTTGCCTACTAGCCCGCCATCCACCAGCTTAGCCAGCAGCGCCAGCCCATCACCCGCTGGCAACGTCTGCAGCCGCAGCTCTCGCGTTCCCGCCAGCGCCGCCAAGCTTTTCCGACTCGTGACCAGCACTGCGCAGCCCGCCCCACTCGGCAGCAAAGGCCGCACCTGTGCCTCATCGTACGCATTGTCTAGCACTACCAACGCTCGCTTGTCCGCTAGCTGCGAGCGAAACACCTTTACCCGTTCCCTCAGCCCAGCCGGAATCTCATTCCCTTCTAGGCCCAATGCCCGCAGCCACTCACCCAGCACATCGCCAGCCGCCCTCGGCTGCTCGTCCGCCCCCTGCAAATTCACATATAGCTGCGCATCTGGAAACTGCGCCTTCAGCCTGTGCGCCGCTTGAATCGCTAGGGCAGATTTCCCCACCCCCGCCATCCCCGCCACCGCAGAAATCGCCACCGCCACCGTATCCGCCTGCCCCGTCAGCGCCGCCTCAATCTGCGCCAGCTCCTCTATTCGCCCCGTAAAATCACCCGGCGCAGGTGGCAACTGAAACCGCGACGTTACCCGCTCTGCCGCTTGAACAGTGGTCTCTTGAAAGTAAACATTTTCAGCACTGCCTATCACTGTGCTGTTGCCATTAACCCAACCAATCGTTTGATTGCGATCGCCAGTGACAGCCTGCGACACACTCACCTCAGACCTTTCGGGCCTATTCATCTCACCCTCGGATGCCGTCATTTTTGCAAACTCAAAGCAACATCCATCTTTCAGCTCCCGCGGTCATCAATTTTCTTTTCCTACCATAACCGCATCTCTACCCTCGTTACTCTTACAAGCTGATGGGTGCCTATTCCGCTCGCTAACAAAGCGATCGCGCTAGGCGAAAAAGGCTTTATCTCCCTCAGCTTCGTCTCTCTCAATAGTTGACTGGCAGCAGAGCCGGGCAGAAGCGCGCTTAATGTCACTGAGTTGGCGACATCTACAACGCTCTTATCACTTGTAGGGGGCACAGCATTTAGGCTGTGCCCCCTACAAGGTTTCGTATGCTTGATTGAACAGTCTTCAGCCTTTTTATCTAGCAATTGCTTGCTTTCAAGCCTATGCAGCTTGCTGACGCTTCTTGCGAGAGACGCCCGCTGCGACGCCCGTCGCCAAGAGGCCAAGCACTATACCAGGCTCGGGAACATCTGTTGCTGGCGTCGAAGGATTAACAGTTGAAAGAGACTTACCTTGAAGGAACACGGCAGAATCATAAGCGCTATCGCCTACGTCCTTGATGTTAATGCTCAAAAGATTGGTGGCGCTTTTGTTGAGTATGCCTTCAAACCCTAGCACCTTGGTATAGCCATCTAGCTCTGTTTTGGTGCCGGGGCCAGCTGGGTTGTTGATATAGTCAGGACTAAAGGGGCCGCTAGAACTGGCAACCAGGTTGTTGATAGCAACCGCATCACCGTTGGTTAAAAAGGCTAAGTTGACACCGTTCAACGACAGTTCAAAAGCATCGTTAAATGAGCTGCCTGCATATTCTAGAAATTCTTCAGAGCCAAACACATAGTTAAAGAACAACTTATTAACTGTATCGTCTGCGTCAAAGCTGATATCTAGCGTAATTGAATCGATACCGTGCAGGTTTGTAGTAGTGTTGCTAGAATTATTTTCGCCAGGCAGGTCAACTACTTTTCCTGTGCTTAGAACAATCCCTGAACTCAGGCCAAAAGGATCGTCACTGAAGGTGCCAAACGCTCTGCTATCGCCGCTAGTGCTGACGCTAAAGTTGCTGAGGCCAGTGGTTGTACCCAGAAGTTCATTTAGTAAGTTGCTTGTGCCTTGATTGATTGTGAAGGCGCTCGCTGAAGCCGAGAAAGTGTGTAGAAGCGTAGTTGTGACAGTGGCTGCAACAATTGAGATTTTTTTGATTGAGTGCATCATGGAGAGTTTCTACTACTAGAGTTGTTTGTCTGTTAGGTTTGTTCTAGAGAAGCTGCACTACGCAAGGATGGCTTTATCTGAAGGGTTGATAACTTCAACGCTTATTCACTCTTTTAGCCGGTTGGACGGGCCTATCCTACGGCTGAATATCAAGTAGAGAGCATTGACTTGAACGGTTTAATCCTTGGTGTGACAGATGTCTCGAAGGCTTCGCGTAATCACACTCAACTTGAAATATTGTGTATGTATTTATACGCTTGTGCCTTGCTGCCACTATCTGCCGTCTCTCTATCAAAAGGCTAGTAGTAACCCTTGTTCTTTATGAGGGATTTAAGAAAAAGCAGTGACTTTTTGCGTAAAGATACTTGCTTAATTCAGTGTGAAAGCCAAAAAAAAGATACAGACTTAACCGCTGAAAACCCGTATGGAGACTTACCCTTGGCAAATAGCTCTGACGATGCAGAAAGTCTCTTCCGTAGATCTATCTTATGAATAACAACAAAAACTGCTCCTTCAAACAGTGATAGAAGCTGAGCTGTTTGAAGGAAATCAGTGAAATTAAAGCCTACTCTAGCAACCAGGTTCTGACTCCGCTCAACCTTCTAGCTGCGGCACGTCGAGCATTGAGCGTAGTCGAAATGCGTTTTGTAGATAATTGGATCGACCTACTACCTAGTCGATATCTCACTTGCGACAAAAGGGAATGCGCTGGTAGCTTTACGCCCAGCCCTTTGTGTCAGTCCTCTACGCTGGCTGAGCTAAGCCGTAGGCGCTTCGCCTCCTCGCAGAGTAGCCAAAACTGACCGATGTTACGATTTTGGAGACGCTATTTAAGCAAGCTACGTAAGTGCCGCTTGCTTCTGCTTTCAATATTTTCAGTGTCAAAGCGGGTGGGGGGAATCGAACCCCCATCATTAGCTTGGAAGGCTAAGGTTTTACCACTAAACTACACCCGCGCAGTTGCTCTTATCTTAGCTTAAGTACCGTATCACAATTTTACTTTGGCAGCTTGACTTTGGCGGCCTAACTTTAGCGGCCTGACTTTAGCAACATACTGACAGCGACTATTTCGATTCAACGATGTCAATAGTTAGCAACAAGCTGTCATTGGCGACAGCGGTTCCTTCTGTAAAGGCAGGGGTAAAGCTGAAGCCAGCGGCTATCAGGAGACAGGCGATCGCACGCTCATCTTCACTCAGCGATTGTGGCTCAATACTGCCCGTCCAGGGTATTGCCGCTTGCAATGTCCCTTCTGGGCTCACCACTGCTCGATATGTCACCTGCCTCTGCGAAAAATCAACCTCGCCACAGCCCAAATCTTGCGGTGCTGCGGTCAATGATGTCACTGCTCCATAGTCCAGTTCGGGGGGTGTATCTGCCACATCAGCTAGTAGCTCTGCTGGCACATAGCTGTGGTTTACAACACTGATGTAAGCCGTTTTCGCCGCTGCATTCTCCCCCGTACTGTCTTCTGGCAGGGGTAGCGGCTGATCACCGGGCTGGGCTGCTGACGGCTCTTCAGTTTGGGATGACTCGGACAGATTATCTGTAGCTGGCGGGGTCGTTTCGGTCGAGGGCGGCGAGGGTTCGGTCGCACCGGAGAGACTGTCTGTTTTGTCGGTAGGTGACTCAGCTGGGTTTGGCCGCTGAGAGTCGGCTTCTGGTGAAGGGGTGTCCGGCTCAGGAGATGACGTCTCTACAGGCACTGTGTCATCGTTTTGGGATTCAACAATAGCAGCGCTACTTTCTGCTAATGGCTCTGTTGGTGATGATTCTGTTAGTGATGGTTCTGTTGGTAATGGTTCTGTTGGTGACGGTTCTGATGATGATGGCTCTGCTGAAGACTCTGCTGGCGCTGAAGCGATAGGCTCGGCTGAGTCTACGTCAATCAACTCGATTGGAACAACTGCTGTGGGCAAGCCAGCGGGCTGCATTAACTGCATCATATAGGGCAAAGATAGCCCCAAAATACCTACGTGCGCGACAACGGCCAACCCACCAAGTGCTGGCCACAGCCCTTGCGGCTCTGAGTGCTGCCAAGTTTTTAGCGGAGAAACCATCCGTCAGCGAAAATGCACGTCTGCTAAAAGCCTAGCAAAAGTAAGCTGACTACAGTTTTGTCTTTACGCCAAAAGTGAGGACTGTCTCATCTACGCCCTTTAGCTTTAGCGGCTCAAATTTTACAATTTCTTGCTCGTCTAAGTAGTCAGCAACGGCAGCCGAGACTAAGATGGTTTCGGCTGTGGCGGCTTCTTGAATGCGGGCTGCAATGTTGACGCTGGGGCCGATGGCGGTGTAGTCCGAGCGCTCGGCGCTGCCAAACATGCCGACAACGGCGGTGCCCTGATGAATGCCACAGCGAAATTTGACAGGGCCGATACCCTGCTGTGCCCAGCGCTGATTGAGACCGTCTAGGTCTTTATACATTTGACGGGCCGCTGCGATCGCTCGCTTCACTTGCTCATTCGGGCTCATTTCTTCAGGTGCGCCAAACAAGGCTAGCACCGCATCACCCATAAATTTATCAACAGTACCGCCGTTGCCAAAGATGGCCTGGGTCATCGTTTCTAGATACTCATTGAGCAGCTCGGCAACTCGACGCGATCGCAACGTATTGCTCAACTGCGTAAAGCCCACAATATCGCTAAACAAAATGGTCACCAAGCGAGGCTCAGGCCGCAAATCTAACTGCAAATCGCCTTTGTTTGCCTTCTCTACCAAAGACGGCGGCAAAAATCGCTGCAGCACCGACTCCGTCAGATACTGGTTTAGCTGAGCTACTTTGCGCTCGTTAGACTTTAGCGCCAGCAAATTGCGCACCTCAGCCAGCAATTCCCTATCGTTAAACGGCTTAGAAAGATAGGCATCCGCCCCTTGCTCCGTGCCTTCTAGCCTTGTTTCTTCATCCACTTTGGCCGTCAGCAAGATAATCGGCGTTCCTTGCAGGGCCGTATCTTTACGAATCCGCTCAATCATCTCTAAACCATTGACCCCCGGCATCATCAGATCAGTGATAATGAGATCAGGTCCATAAGCTGTCGCAATCTCTAACCCAGCGGCTCCTTGCTCTGCGGTGCGAACCTGATAGCCTTGACGCTGCAACACGCTCAATACATAGGCCCTCAAATCAGGATTATCGTCCACTACCAAGATCTGCGAACTCTCGAACGAGGCCCGCTTGCTGACGCTATCTTCTACCTGCGGTGGCAGCGTAATATCAGCGTCTGCGGTGGCCGAGGCCATTTCAATATCTGAAAGCTCAACAGCCGCTCGCCCTTTTTCCGTAGAAAGCGCCTGTTCAACAATTTGATCTGCCGGTAGGTGGCTAGCGCCCAAAGGAATCTCTACTGTAAACGTGGTGCCTTTGCCATACTCTGAGCGCACAGAAACGTCGCCGCCGTGCAGTTGAGACAGCTCTTGTACTAGCGATAGTCCTAGTCCTGTTCCTTCGTAGCGACGATTTGCTGAGCCATCTGCCTGACGGAATCGCTCGAACAAATGTGGAATTTGATCGGCTCGGATGCCAATACCCTCATCTTGAACCTGGAGTCTGGCAGTGCCAGCAATTTCCTTTAGGCGAACCACAATAGACTTGCCAGCCGGGGTGAATTTCATTGCATTCGACAGCAGGTTGTAGAGCACCTTATCGAACTTCTCAATGTCTAGATATACGGTGGAGCAGGCCTCAATTTCGGTGCTGAGCGTAATCTCTTTACGTTCGCAGTAGCTTTGGAAGGCTTCGACCACTTCAGCCGTAAAAGCAGCCAGGTCACAGGGCCTAAAGGTCGGCTTCATTTTGCCAGCGTCTAGCTTTTGCAAGTCGAGTAGCTGATTGACCAGGCGCAGCAGCCGCCTCGAATTTCTAAGAGCAATAACTGATTGCTCAAAGTCGAGACCTTCTTTACGGGCAACTGCGGACTCTAGCGGACCAAGTGTGAGAGTTAACGGCGTGCGAAATTCGTGAGATATATTTTGGAAGAAGGCATTTTTTTGCTGGTCTAGTTCTAGAAGCTGTTCGGCCTGATGACGGCTTTTTTGGTAGAGGTTAGCCTGTCGAACTGCGATCGCAGCTTGGCTAGCTACTGCTGATGTCAGGTCAACTTCATCTTTTGTCCAGTGGCGATCGCTTGCGACCCGGCCTAGCACAATACAGCCCGTCACTTTAGAATCTGCCAGCAGCGGCACCGCCAGCAGCGCCCTCGTGCCAAATGGCCCGCTGTTTAATAAGTAGTCGCTAAAGTCACTGAGACTATCCGAATTGAGACTATCCGAATTGAGACTATCCAAATTGAGACTATCCGAATTGACAACGACCGGCTGCTGAGTCTCCATAAGATGAGACAAAATGGAGCTTTCGGCAATGACGACGGTGGCTTCTGGCAGCGTAGGTGCCCTGTCAAAGCTAGTATCGTAGCGACCGACGCATCGAGAGTGCGTGTCTGTCCACAGAGAGAGCGTACAACTGTCTGCATAGAGCGCCTGACCCAGCTTTTCTGTAATCGCAGCAAAAATCTCACTGGGATCAAGGCTGGCATGTAGCGCCTGGGTGATGGTATTGATCAAGACTTCTCGCTGTGCCAAAGACTGCACCCGCTCATAGGTCCAGGTTTGAGAAAGCGCTAGTGCTGCTTGGTCTGTCAGTGACTCTAAAAGCTTAATTTCGCTGGGGCCCCACGGCTTTTGATGAGAGCATTTGTGCAGGGCCAAGACGGCTAGTACATCCTGCTTGCAAGTCAGAGGTATCAGCAGACTAGTTTGAATATCTAATGCTTGGTAGGCGCTGATACTGCTAATATCGGGCGCAGCGGCGGTAATGTCTTCGAGGCTTTCGAGGTGCTGGGTTAGGATGGTGGGCCAAACCGTTTGCTGTAGCTGAGCGAGAGGCTCAGGCAATAGTTTGCGGCCAGGTTTGCTAGTTAGAAATACGTCCGAAACTGCCGTGCCCACGTAGTGAAACATGGGCGCACTTAGTGGCTCCATCTCTTCTATGAGCGGTTTGACCACACCGTAGTCTAGCTCGAACGCCTGTCCTAGCGTTTGCACAATCGTATTGAGCATTTCTTCGGATGACTGAGCGCAGCGAATGGTGTGAGTAATCGCATTGAGCAGTGTCTCTTGACGGACAATCCGGTTAAGCTCTTGGGTGCGCGATCGCAAAATACTGTGGGTATCAACGGCCTGGTTGACGACCCTGCGCAAATCTTCTTCTTCCCAAGGCTTGGTAACGTATTTAAAGACCTTTCCTTCGTTGACGGCTTCGACCAAATCTTCGACATCGGTATAGCCAGTCAGCATAATCCGAATCGAGTTAGGATACCGATCAGCCGTCAGCCGCAGCAGTTCAGCTCCGCTCATTCCTGGCATTCGCTGATCAGAGATAATGACCGCGATGTCGTCTTGGTCTGCCAGCAGATTCAGCGCATCGTGCCCACTCTTCGCCCTGATAACTTTAAAATCTCGATAGAATGTGCGATAGAGCAGGTCCAAATTATCGGGCTCATCATCTACGACTAAGATTTTGTGCTTAGCTGACTTCTTTCGTCGATTACGCTCTCTAACTGCCATGCATCAATCTCTCATCTAGGCCAAGATGTCTATCTCGGACGTATCTATTGCGAACGCGTCTATTGCAAACATAAAGTTCCCACCCTCTTTCGAGTTTTTACTATGTCTTCGGCCAACGCTGAGCGCACTCTGTCTTCTTCTTATCGGTGGCAACCGTTCCGTGTTCGCTCGGCTCAGCGCCCAGATTTGCCGCAGATCGTAGCGGTGCTGCTAGCCAGCTTTTACCCGCAGGCGCAGGCAACTCAGTGGCTATATTGGTTGATGCGAATCGGCATCCAAGAAGACATCAAGACTCGGCTAAAAACGTCTGCTAATCAATATGTTTGTTTGGTTGCGATCGCAGTAGAGGCAACCTCTGCCTACTCAACGGGTGTGGTGGTTGGCACCGCCGAACTGTCGCAGAGACCTTGCGAGAGCTGGCGGTTATTTCCGCCCAAGCGGGCCTATCTATCTAACTTGGCGATCGCGCCGAATCACCGCCGCCAAGGTGCCGCTCAGCAGCTACTTTCTACCTGTGAAAGCATTGCTTGCAGCTGGGGGTTTCATCAGATTTACCTACACGTTATGGCTGATAATGCGGCGGCTCAGTCGCTGTATCGGCAAGCAGGTTATCAACAATGCTCAGTGAGTAACCCCATCTTGTCGGGGCTAGGCCTCAGGCCAGAGCGACTCTTACTCTCTAAGCAACTGCAGGCGTAAAAGCCGCCAAAGAACCGTTGCTATACCGTTTGCTATACCGTCGCTGTAGACAGAACAGCTGCTAAAAAAAGCGCTAAAAGCGACTGGCCTAGTGAAAGTTACTCGTCAAATATTCGGAAAAAATGTCAGGAATAGTTTGTTTTTGAGCCGAAGTGTGTAAAGTACTGGCAGCAATGCCATAAAGAATGAATAAAACCTAGGAGGCCTCTTACACTTCTGTAGAGATTCGTATCACATTAGAAAGGTAAGTGCTTTAAGGCTAGATACCCAGGCTAATGCCTCCGACTTATGGATCTTCAACCCACCATCAAGCCTTTCTCTAAAACGCCCTCTTTTGAGGCTGGTGGACCGTCAAATCAATCCTCTATAGCCTGTCCTAGAGTTGGTACCCCAAAAGCTCTAGCTTGTGAGTTATCTGCTAGCTCTGATACTATCGTTTCTCGTCAGGCTATTTTTCGTCCATCCGATCCTCACTCAGGCAACTGGAAGTTCTTTGGCGCATCAGTGAATCAAGATCTACAAGCTGAAATTCAAGTTGACAGCGTGGTTGAAAAAATAGACAGCGGCAAGCTATGGGTTGTCAACAGCCGCCGTCGTAACGGCTTGATTGTGGTGCGAGAATTTCATGCAGAGTTTGCAGGCCCAGGTGCGGCTGTAGGTGGCGATCTAGACGAAGACATTGTGAACATGATTCCAATTGGTAACCTTTCGCTGCTAGCGCCCGATTCTCACGAAGAACACCAGAACGCAATCAAGATTCGCCTGCAGTGGATTCGCCTGACACAAAACTTCACCGATCAGCCAGAGCCGAAAGACCGAGCGCGAATGATTTTAGAGCAATTCAAAACCTATTTCGATCAAGATACGGTCGATTTGGTTCCAGACGAGGCGTTTGCGCTGTTAGTCGGTGTCTTGCCGCAGACGATTCACCGGGTTCGCGCTGGGTTTGTTTGGTAGGTTGGGCTGCGGCTCTGCTTGGTCTATAGGCTCTACTTGGTCTATAGGCTCTACTTGGTCTATAGGCTCTACTTGGCTTATAGGCTACGTGCATACTGGGCTAAGTGAGCGTACTGCTAGACGTACGCATTGTCTGGTCGGCTGAGCGGAGTCGAATTCAAGACCTGCTGCAAGTTTGCCAGCGTGCGCTGATTTTCTGTTGGCGTGCCGATGCTGATGCGCAATCCGCCACCGGTATGACGGATTAGGGTTCCCTTTGCCTTTAACTGCTCAGAGAGGCTAGCGAGGCCCTGAGCCTGGTCACTAGTTTTGGGGTTACTGGCTTTTAGGGTAGCGAGGCCGCGATCGCTTAGCCGAGCATAAATAAAGTTACTGTCGCTGGGCCATACCTTCAGACCAGGATGCTGTGTTAGTGCCTGGCTCAGCCGGTCTCGCTCGGCAACGATATGAGGAATTTGTTCTAAGAGCTGGTCGCTGTGGGTCAGCGCTACCTGCGCGGCGGCTTGGGAAAAGCTGGGCAAATTATAGGGCAGTCTGAGCTTTTCGAGAGCGGCGATAATGTCGGCATGACCGATGCCGTAACCGACGCGATGGGCGGCCAAGCGAAAGGCTTTGGAAAAAGTGCGAGTCACCAGCCAGTTTGGGCGGCTAATAGCGTCTGATAAGGTGGTGTGACCACTGAACTCGAAGTAGGCTTCATCGACCACGACTAGGATGTCGGTGGGGATCTGCTTTAGCCAGGTAAGCTCTGCCGGGGTGAGCGCGTTGCTAGTGGGGGAGTTGGGATGCACCATGAAGATAGCGCGCACGGGCGGGCCATTCCTTTTCGCAGATGCGATCGCCCGCTCAGCCGCCTCAATATTTACCTCAAAGTGCTCATTACGGCCAGCGTCATGAACCGGTACGCCGAGGGTTTTGGCCAAAATGGCATACATAGAGAACGTCGGTGAGGCAACTAAAATAGAGCCGTGGTCACCAAGGCAGGTAGCCATGATGACTGAACGGATGAGTTCATCGGAGCCATTGCCCAGCGTGACGTTGGCTGTGGAAATGGCATTTGCCAAAAGCTGACTAGAGCGCGTGGTATAGCCAGCGACTGCCTGCTTGAGCGCGACCTGAACGCCGTCGGGATAGCGGTTGGCGGCGATCGTATCTACATAGTCTGACGCTAGCTTTTGCTTTAGCGCTAGTGGCAAATCGATCGGGCTCTCGTTAGTATCTAGCGGATCTTGTAAAGGCTTGGGCGCGATAGGGTCATGCGCTATGTGAGGCGATTTGTACGCCGCAAACTGAGCCAAATCGGCACGCAAAAAAGCCATAGCGCAAACAGCCGCTCCAAAAGCAGCTACAAAAAAGATACAAAAGGTGTGTGCATTCTACAACACACCTACGGCGCTGATCACCCATCAGGTATTATCAGGGGCGTCCCTATCGACTTTCCTTAACGGCTATGACAGCGTCCCCTTCTCAGCCCCTGCGCATCACCCTACTGCCCGGAGACGGCATCGGCCCAGAAATTATCACCGTGGCGGTGGCGGTGCTTAAGCAGGTCGCCCAGCAGCAAAATATCGACTTTGAATTTACAGAAGCGCTGATTGGGGGAGCGGCGATTGATGCAACTGGCTCTCCGCTGCCAGAAGAGACGCTAGCGACCTGTCGCGGCAGCGATGCGGTGATGCTGGCCTCTATCGGAGGCTACAAATGGGATAACCTACCGCGATCGCAGCGGCCAGAGACAGGCCTGCTGGGTCTGCGCTCAGGGCTAGGGCTGTTTGCCAACCTGCGTCCGGCAACCATTTTGCCTCAGCTACTTAGCGCGTCCTCGCTGAAGCCAGAGGTGGTAGAAGGGGTCGATATTATGGTGGTACGTGAGCTGACGGGCGGAATTTACTTTGGTGAGCCAAAAGGTATTTTTGAAACCGAAGACGGGCAGCAGCGGGGAGTTAGCACAATGGTCTATGGCAGCAGCGAGATTGACCGGATTGGGCGAGTGGCTTTTGAGGCCGCGCGCAAGCGTCAGGGACGGCTGTGCTCTGTCGATAAGGCCAATGTGCTAGAAGTTTCTCAGCTATGGCGCGATCGCATCACAGCTCTTAGCACCGACTACCCTGACGTTGCGCTCTCTCACCTCTATGTAGACAATGCGGCCATGCAGCTAGTGCGCGCCCCCAAACAGTTCGATACCATCGTCACAGGCAATTTGTTTGGTGATATTTTGTCGGATGCCGCCGCAATGCTGACAGGCAGCATCGGTATGCTACCATCTGCCAGTCTGGGTGAAAGCGGCCCTGGCGTTTTTGAGCCCGTGCACGGCTCAGCACCTGATATTGCTGGGCAAGACAAGGCTAATCCGCTAGCCCAAGTGCTCAGCGCGGCGATGATGCTGCGCTACGGACTCAACCAGCCTGCCGCCGCTGACCAAATAGAGCAAGCCGTCTTGAGCGTGCTCGATCAGGGGTATCGTACTGGAGACATTATGTCTGAGGGCATGAAAGCTGTTGGCTGTAAGGGAATGGGCGAAGCGCTACAGTCAGCGCTTGCCGCTTAGGACCGCTATTTTTGCCGTCGCTTGCCGTCTCTAGAAAATTCGTATCAAATGGGCGATGTTTAATATTTTTTGGTATGTTTGAACTATTCAAGCGGTGGCCTTAGGTGCTGGGCTATTGACTCTGTGGTATTACAGAAGCTGAATGTAGCGATCGCCCGTACAGTAACTTTGAGACCGCAAATTCAAAACCACAAATTCAAAACCGCAACTTTGAAATTGTCAATCTAAACAATCAATCCGAGAGGGATTAGAGGAATGAGCACACTTACTATGTCACCGAAAGCAGCCCCCGCTGCCGCGCAGCGTCTAGCGTTTGGAGACGATTCGGTACTCTTAAATCCAGAGCTTATTAAAGCGGCTCGGCATATCTACCGCACGTTCTACGAGGTTCATCCCGAAATTGTTCAGCGTCCGCTTGGGGTGGCTATTGGCCGACTAAACCATCGGGGTAAGCTGGTCTTTGGCGATAAGCCAGTGCTGCTGCCTCAAGAGTGCTTTGTTCCCTTCAGCCAGATTGAGCCAGCACTGAGCTAGCTATTGTTTTGCGGATAAAGAGATCTTGATGGATGGTCAAGCGATCCCTTTGAAACAGCCTACGAAATAGCCTCCAAAAACTCACCTTCGGCAGCGACTCAAAACTGCTGAAGGTGGGTTTTTGCGTCTTGGCGCATACGCATCAACCCAAATTAATGGGCACGCTATCAGTAACGATCTTTTTCCTACGGTTTCTTACGCTGTAGCTGTGTTTGTGGATGTTGGGATTCCTCTTCTGATTGTCTTTGTGCTGGGTGCGGCTGTAGGCAGCTTCTTAAACGTCGTGGTCTATCGACTGCCCGCAGGCCTGTCGCTGCTGTATCCCCCTTCTCGCTGTCCCAAGTGCAAAAAGCGGCTAAGACCCTACGATAATGTGCCGGTATTAGGCTGGCTGTGGCTGAGGGGGCGCTGTCGGACCTGCCGGCAGCCTATCGCCTTACGCTACCCGCTAACAGAGTTTTGTACGGGTGGCTTGTTTGTGGCTGTGTTTATGGCCTTTGGCATGACTTGGCAAACGCCGGGGCATTGGCTTTTTGTTTGCTGGCTGCTGTCCCTGGCGCTGATCGACTTAGATACGATGCTGTTGCCAAATAGTCTGACTGCGTCTGGGCTGGTGTTGGGCTGGCTGTTTCAGGGCATCGGCAGGTATTTGAACGTGCCTACAGCTAGCCACTTGCTCGGCGGCATCATATCGGCTGCGATCGCCAGTGTCTTAGCGCTTTGGCTATTTGACTTAGTCGGTGCTGCTGGCCGTAGAGCCTTTGGCAAAGCGGCCATGGGGGGTGGAGACGCGAAGCTCGCGGCTATGTTAGCAGCGTGGCTAGGCTTTTCAGGGATGCTGCTAGCAACGTTTTTGGCAGCAGCGATGGGGGCGCTAATCGGTAGCAGCGCGCTGGCGACGGGGGCGCTAAGGCCCTGGCAGCATGTTCCTTTTGGCCCTTATCTGGCGATGGGGGCAATCTTAACTTTGTTTTGTGGTGAGTGGCTGATTGGCGCTTATTTGGCCCTCTTTTTTCCTGTAGGAATCTACTGACATTTTCTATAAATACCTGGGTAAATATTCATGAGGGCTGGCAAACCAGTAGGATATTTAAGGAAACTGCCTCATAAAGAGATGGATGACGATACGGTCTTGGGGCAGAACTTGAGCAAAACCCATGGGTGGAAAAATGTCACTATTTGACTGGTTCGCCAATCGCAAAAAGACGGGTCTGATTAGCCACGATCGGCACGAGCGCGAAATTGCTGACGGGCTGTGGACGAAGTGCGAGCGCTGCGATGTGCTGACCTATGCCAAAGATTTGAAGGCGAACCAGCAAGTCTGCCCTGAGTGCGGCTTTCACCACCGGGTGTTTAGCCTAGAGCGAATTGAACAGCTTATTGATGAGAGCACCTGGCAGCCGATAGACACTCAGATTTCACCTCAAGACCCGCTGCGGTTTCGCGATCGCAAAGCCTATGCCGACCGCATTCGCGATACGCAGGCGAAGACTAAGCTAGTCGATGGTGTGCAAACTGGCATTGGTCAAATTAACGGCAATGTCGCCGCGCTGGGTGTCATGGACTTTCGCTTTATGGGTGGCAGCATGGGCTCTGTCGTCGGCGAGAAGCTCACTCGATTGATTGAACGAGCAACTGCTGAGCAACTGCCTGTGGTTATTATCTGTGCCTCGGGTGGGGCGCGAATGCAAGAAGGCATGCTTAGCCTGATGCAGATGGCCAAGATCTCGGCAGCGTTAGAGCGACACCGGTCGGCGCGGCTGCTGTATATGCCAGTCTTGACGCATCCGACAACCGGTGGCGTCACGGCTAGCTTTGCCATGCTTGGAGACATTATTTTGGCTGAGCCGGAGGCGACCATCGGCTTTGCAGGGCGGCGCGTGGTAGAGCAAACGGTGCGCGAGAAGCTGCCAGAGGATTTTCAAACAGCCGAATATCTCTTGCATCATGGCTTTGTCGATAAAATTGTGCCGCGTACGGAGCTTAAGAAAATGCTGACGCAGCTCATTTATCTGCACCAGCCGGTCAAAAGTAAGGTGCCCGTGGTCGCGAGGCACAAAGAAGTGGTTTTAGAAGGTGCTGAATAATCGGAAAATCTGCCGTATGGCCTGCTTGCAAACCGATCTCTAAGATGAGACGGAATCGGTGTGTTTCTCACTAAGCGTCCTATTCGTGGCATGATAAAAGAATATTTTGATTCGATGAGAATTGAATCACTGCTGTGTTGAATGGCTGAAAGGCGAGCATAAAAATGAGAAATATAGTTAAGAGATGCACCTGGCTAGTTGCCTCTGTCATCTTTGTTGCGACAGGGTTATTTGTGGGTGGAAACGCGATCGCAGCTAGCTTAGACGCTGGGCTCAGAACCATTCCATTGAACGAAGCGGGCGATACGGTGACGCTCTCCGTCGAAGAGTTCACGCGGGGCCAGCAAAAGTTCAACAATGCCTGTGCAATTTGCCATCTAGGTGGCATCACTAAAACAAACCCAAACGTAGGCTTGGATTCAGAATCTTTGGCAGGTGCGTTTCCTGATAGAAACAATCTAGAAGGGCTAATCGACTATCTGCACAACCCAACCACCTACGACGGGCTAGTCGAAATTTCTGAGCTACACCCAAGCACTAAGAGCAAGGATATCTATCCTAAGATGCGTAGGCTGACAGAAGACGACCTCAAAGCGATTTCTGGTCATATTCTCATCATGCCTAAGATTCGTGGCGACCAGTGGGGCGCTGGTAAGACCCAGTCCCTATAGGCGGCTAGCTCTGTCTAAAAAAACGAGACCCGAAAGATCGACACGTAAAAGGTCTACACACAAAAGGTCTACACTTTAAGCGTAGGGGGCACTGTTCCTCCTGCGCTTTGTGATAGAAAGATCTATGATCCATCGAAGAACACTACTGTTGGGCGCTGCTGGACTGCTAGCTGCTAATGGCATGCTAACTAGCTGTAGCCAGAGCCCGGCAGACACGCTGAAGATCACGCTCTTGGAAGGTGCGGTTCCACCAGAAGTGTTGCAAGCCTTTCAAAAACAGCTATCTGTGCCGGTTAGCTTCCAAACGCAGGTTCAGATGCAAGGCGTTTTTCAGCAGCTACAGCGCCAGCAGCAGTCGCCCGCAGAAAATTCGGCGGCATGGAGTCGCTTTTTGCCCTGGCGTGAGGCCGAGACGAGTCCGCCTGCTCATAGACTAGTGAGCTTAGGAGACTATTGGCTGACAAGTGCGATCGCACAAGATCTGATTCAGCCGCTATCTTTGCCTGATGAAAGCCTAGCGCCTCTGCCGGCTCAGTGGCGGCAGTTTGTAAGCCGCGATCGGCAAGGGCAGCTAGGAGAAGCTCAGCCCCTGTGGGCAGCTCCTTACAAAGTGCAAGCTTTGGTTATTGTTTATCAACAGAGACCTAATGAGAAGCCGATGGCGTCGTGGCGCGATTTATTAGAACCTAGCCTGACCAGCCGAATTGCACTGCCCGATCACCCCAACCTAGTGATTAGCCTGCTACAGAAGCTACAGACTGGCAGTTTCAACACTAGCTTTGACAGTCTAGCTAGCAGCAGTGCCGCGGCGACGCCGCTGGTAGATCAGCTAAAAGAACAGCTAGCAGAATCGTTTGCTCTGCTAAACCGGCAGGTGAAGACTTACGACGCAAACACCGCGCTCAAGGCCTTAATTAACGAAGATGTGCAGGCGGTAGTAGCTTGGTCTGGTGACGTGGTCACTGCCCTACAGCGCTATCGCAGTCTCAGGGCGGTAGTCCCTGACGAAGGGAGTTTGCTATCAGCAGATATGTGGGTGCAGCCGAAGGGGGCGACGATGAGTGAGTCGGCGCAGGCCTGGATAGACTTTTGCTGGCAGCCAGGGCCAGCGACGCAGATCTCTGTCTCTAACAGCGGGATCTCACCCGTCTTTTTGACTGAAGAATTAGGCTTTCCGCCAGCTTTAGCTGATAGCCGACTTTCAAAGGTGGCCATGCAAAACAGTGAGCCGCTGCTTCCTTTGCCAGAAGCTATGCAGTCTGCTTATTTCTCGCTGTGGGAACAGCTGAGAAGTCAGGCGGCATAAAGCTCAGGCGGTATGAAGCTGATGAGTGCGGTGACGGCAGTAAAAGACCAAGCGCAAAAGACAGGTCGTGAAAGACAAGTTGCGCAATCCTTTAGAGTGCAACAGATGCGTTGCACCTAATGCTATTAGAAAGGCCCTCAGGAAAACCATTTGCACGACGCTCAGCGGCTGTGTCTGTTGAGGTAGGCTGGCTGGCTAACTGAGGATCGATCCCACAGAAATAGGTTCCTCTTAGCCGAATAGAAGCGGCGCTGCTAAAGGTAGAGTTGTCGTTGTCTTGCGCTGCTAATTCGTCTTCACGATTGTTGGCATCGTTGCTATCAAAGACTCTTAACTGATATTGGTTGTTTTGGGCAACGGTGCCAAACTGTAAAATAAATCCATAGCGTCTGAAATAGCCAAGTTGGTCCCAAACGTCATCATCAACGACTACATCGACATATTGGAACCCATCGTTTGTGCTGTAGGCTTGCCACTGCTCGATTAGGTCAGCGTATTCCAGTCGCCGAGAGACCTGGTCGCGAATCCAAGAAAGGCTCGGCTGGCTAAGCTGTGTGGGCGAGAGCCGATCGTCGGCTGATGATATGTTGCCTTTCTCGGGGGGCAGAAACAGGGGAAATTGCCGCAGGTCAGACAGATTTGAGCTGACGGCTTCTAACGACGGGGTTTGAAAAGATGAGTGTACGGAATCTGGCAGCACTAAGGGCGCTGGCTCTAGCGCGGCTGGCTCCACTTGTGCGATCGCCTCTGCTTGCAGCACCCGCGTCTGCACTGTGCTCATCTCCAACACAGCACCTACTTCCAGTAAGCCGAGAGCGGCGATCGCACCTATCCCTGCTTTGACTATTCGCTGCGTCGGTACCATGCTGCTATTCGTCCTTCCACACCTGTTTGCCCTTTCCCTGTTTGTCTAATCTTCAGCTACATCTACCAAGATTAGCTGCGCTCGGTGAATGTGTCCGAGTACCAACGTCTTGCCGCTGATGTTTTCTAGCATCGCCAAAACACCTTGGGGGCGCAGCAGTGTGCCGTCATTTCGACAGCTGCCTGTATAGCGAACGACACAGTCTCCGGTGTCAGCTAGTCGATTGCAAACGGTTGAGGGGAGTTCGGTTAGTGTTAGCGGGTCAACTGTGTCTAAGGTGAAGAGGCGCGATCGCAAATCGATGTCTTTCTTTTTCCCAGACTTCGTGGTTTTGGTGTGCATGATCTGCTCTGCGGCCAGTACCTGGGCCACCCAGCCTGCCCAATCATCTTCAGACTCATCTGCTGTTAGACTTGAATCTGACTTAGTCTCCAGCTCCGCATTCAAGGCTAAAAAATAAACCGCTTTGTCTAAGCTTTTCGTTGCAGACGGCATTTGTAACGAAATTGTTTTAGCGTCATAAATCGGTACAGCTTCAGGCAGCTGCGCCGCTAGCTTGGCTCTAAACGTATCCACATCTAACGCTTCGGTCAGCTCAAAATCAATCAGCTCGCCCGTGCTAGTTACGCCCAGAGGCAGGGCATTCGCGGGTGAAATTCTAGGGCCTGGATGAAAGCCACCGGTAAAGGCAATCGGTAGCGCTGCCCGGCGAACGGCTCGGTCCATCAGCCGCGCAAAGTCTAAGTGACCAATTAATGCCATTTCGCCTAGCTTGCCCACTTCAATTCGCACTCGCTGGGCCCGTGTTTGATTGGGCTCAAAATGTCCAAAGAATTGAGGAATTTCTAGTGGAGCTACTACAATATTGTGACCGAAATCGGGACCGCAGATACCGCAGTGAGAACAGCCCTCAAAAGAACAGTCCGGCACGGTGGCAGCGTCTAGCGCCTTTTTAAGGTCATCTTGCAGCCACTGCTTTTCGATGCCTGTATCAATGTGGTCCCAGGGCAGGGGCCGAGCTAGCACCGCGCTCATCGCGTCTGTCACCGCCTGCCCTGCCTGCTGGTCGGTCGCAATATTTTCGTCCAAGCTCCACTCGCCGTTTTCGACCTGGCGGTACTGCCAGTCTAGCCCGGCATCAGCGATCGCCTGCGTCCACGCTGCAAACGCACTCTCCAAGTTTTCCCACCAGGCATCCATCCCTGCGCCCAGCTCCCAGGCACGCCGCACTACTGCCGAAAGTCGGCGATCGCCCCGCCCAACAAAATTCTCCATCGCCGAAATACGTACGTCAGTAAAATTTGCCTTAACACCGCGAATGGAGCGAAACTCTGCCTGTAGCAGCGCCTGCTTCCGCTTGAACTCTTCTGTAGAGACTGAGTGCCACTGAAACGGCGTGTGCGGCTTGGGCGTGAGGTTAGAAATCGTGATGTTGAACTTAAGTGCGCGTCGACCCTTGATAAAGCACTCTCGGCGCAGCCAGCGAACGGTCTCTGCAATTCCGACTACATCAACATCTGTCTCACCTGGGAGGCCAATCATAAAATACAGCTTGACCCGCTCCCAGCCCTGCTCGTAAGCCGTTTTTACGCCGCGCAGCAGCTCTTCGTTCGTCAGCCCTTTGTTGATAATGTCGCGCATCCGCTGCGTTCCAGCCTCTGGTGCAAAGGTTAGCCCCGTTTGTCGCAGCCCCCCCACAATATGCGCAATATTCTCATCGAATCGGTCTACCCGCTGACTGGGCAAAGACAAATTGATATTGTCATCTTTCAGCCGATTTTTAATTTCTACACCCACCGCAGGCAGTGCCAAATAGTCCGAGCAGCTCAACGAGAGCAGTGAAAACTCGTTGTACCCGGTTTCGCGCATTCCCCGCTCAATCGTATCGATTACCTGCTCTGGAGGAACATCTCTAGCAGGGCGTGTCAGCATGCCGGGCTGGCAAAAGCGACAGCCTCGGGTGCAGCCTCGGCGGATTTCAACAGTCAGGCGATCGTGTACCGTTTCGACATAGGGTACCAGTCCAATAGAGTACTCAGGCATCGGCGGCGCGACCCGGCGCAAAATTCGAGCTGGCACGTCAAGCCGGTTGGGGTGCACTGAACCGTCCGCTGCCATATCGTAAAAGCGAGGAACATAGACCCCCGGCACCTGCGCTAGATCGAGCAATACCTCCGCTCGACTGAGGCCAGCCGCCTTACCTTCTTCTAGTACGAGGCCTATTTCTGGCAGCAGCTCTTCACCATCCCCAAGCGCTACAAAGTCAAAAAAGTCGGCGTAAGGCTCAGGGTTAGAGGTCGCGGTGCCACCCCCTGCAAAAATCAGCGGCCAGCTTCCCGCTTCTACATTCCACGGGCCTGCATCATCGCGCTCTTGCCAGGTTAGGGGCACCTGGGCCAGCGACAGCATTTCCAAAATGTTGGTGGCTCCTAGCTCGTAGCTCAGGCTAAAGCCCAAGATATCGAAATCTATAAGGCTACGGCGAGACTCTACGGCAAATAGGGGCGTTTGGCTCTCAATCAGCTTTTGCTGGAGGTCGGCGGCAGGCAGATAGGCGCGATCGCATAGCTGCCTAGGCTGCGCATTCAAGATGCTATACAAAATGATGTGGCCTAAGTTAGACGCGCCCACCTCGTAGATTTCTGGATAGGTCAGCACCCAGCGAACAACAGCCGAAGGCCAAGGTTTGTGCACCGCGCCGCGCTCATTGCCCAAATAGCGAGCAGGCCGAGAAATATCTGTATTGAGTAAGTCAGTGATCTGAGACTTCACGGGGTGGGTGGCAGCAGGCACGGCAGTTTAAGGGAGAAATGGAACCAGGCTCTCACTATAGCTTTTGTTATATTGCTTGCACCATGTTTCATTGCTGCTGAGGTTGCGATTTGTGTAAGTCAGCGTGCAAGAAAGAAAAGGCCAAAAAAGAAGATATAAAAAAGGAAAAGAGCAAGCGCTGCCTCATACCTAGGGCGGTGCTTACTCTTTTAGATGAATTGAGATAGAGGGAGAGTTGAGTCTTTCGGAGTGGCTAAGACTCAGCTACGCGGCGAGTGCGACAGGCGTGTGATCGACTAAACGAAAGAGTCGATCGAGCTGTGTCAATTCAAATACGATGCGAATGGAGGGCGGTACAGAATAGAGACTAAGCTGCTCGAATCGGGGCTTCGCCGTGTTGAGCACTGATATAAGCGAAACCAAGCCAGCATTGTCCAAAGACTCAACTCGGCTCATATCAACAACAAGCTCATGAGATACTCTATCGCTCATAGATACGAGCTGCTGCTCAAGGCTACAGACGCTCTCGGCGCTTAAAACGCCAGACGGACAGACGACGATGACGGGCGTATTGATGGTTGCCATATTACTCTTTTCCTCAGTCAGTTTTTACTTGAATCGATTGAACCTGTTTGCTCGGAATCTTTTATCTACTTTGAATCTAGTGAAACTAACAGCGATGCAACAATTTATTCACTATTAGCATTCGGATATCAGCATTCGGCCACGCCTGCAAATAGTGAGCGCTACAGAATCTCAATAGAGAGCCTCAGTGAGACTAGTCCCAATTAACTCTTGACCTACTTGACTCACTTTCTACTCATATACCTACAGTTTGACTTTCAAGACCTAGTTAAGATGGTCAGCAAAGATGCTTACAAACTTAGCGGCCCTTGCTTTCACGAATGACAATTCGATAGCGTATTTATCTAACTCTTGATTTGCATAAAGATTTTGTTAAGGCAATAAGAAGGTATATTCACTGAACTTTGAATTTGCCAAACGGTTCAGTGTTGTGCGCTACATAGTCTACGTTTTCTCAAAGTATTTTTAGAGCTATAAATTGAGAATTTGAACATTATAAATAACTCCTTTCAATCAGAACGCCTAGCTAGCCATAGAGCCTTTCCTAACAAGAGAAGAGGAAATAAGAACTCATTTATCTTTCACTCTATAAAGAGCGACAAGAAAAGAGCGATCAGGTGCGGACACAGGCATATCAAACCCCCATTAAGTCAAGTTGAGGACAGTTTGGATATGAGCGCAGTCACAAGTGCGCCAATCGTTGAAGATGCCGCTACGGTAGTTTTTGCTCTTTGCCTAACTCAGGCATACAGCCTTTGGAAAAATCAGCTAAAAGACTGATTGAAGTTTTGCTACATCGTCTTGTATTAATAAACGGCTAGCTCACGCGAGGAAATGTAAAAGAACTCATCTAAATGAGTAGTATGCGATAGTTAACTAAATAACTTATCTTTCTAGTATTTACCGATACAAAACATTTTTAAAAATCTAGAGGGAAATCAACAGACTAAATCAGCGGCTAGAACCTGTCTGTGACTTCCTATTGATTGGTCCCTTCACTTTTTAGAGGCATAGAGCCAAAGACATAGAATCGAAGGCCTAAAATTAATTTCACATCCATTTTGTGAGCTGGCTAACAAATGATGCGTGTATCTTCTTATTCTTCAAAATGCTTTATAGCAATTGACTTACCGGAAACCTTAGAAGATGAATACTAGCGATATTGCATTTCGTTAGCCACCTCAAATATAGGCACAGCCTTCACCAATTGATTTAGAGCTGATGATATGAAACACAGCCTTTATAAGGTGCTACTCCTAACCTGGCCCTGCCGCTGGGCGTACGCTGATTGCGTCTATGAAGATAGCTCATTAGCTGAATTAGCCTGAAAAATGTCTGGATGAGTTTGCCAGAAGCTGTGAATGAAGTGACTGAGATGACCGCTACCGCTATGCCGCGAGTGCTGGTCAGGCGTCATCTTTAGCTGAACTAGCAATGAGAAAAAGTCGAGGTCATAGGCCAAATGAAAGGGTGCAATGGGCCAAATCAAATCGGGACAACCCTCTAAGTCGTACATAACGAGGTCAGAGTCGGTCAGAGACTGGACAGCGTCTGCGATCGCTGCTTGACGTACCGATGGTGACTTGCTCTCAGGCAGATTTTGAACGAGTAAAGTTGGCCTAGCCCAACACACCTGCCGGGTGCTGACTATTTGTATAGCTTCTGCATACAGCCGAGATGAGTCGTGCTCTAAATAGAGAATTTGGGAGGGGACAACACTCATAGGCTATACGTATGTATTAAAAGGCTTTCTAAGAATTTAGCCTCCTGTGCATGCTCTGATGCGCGCTTGCAGATCGGCTGGCTTTCTTTAAACTCACGACCTAAACCTGAATTCAAATCTGGGTTATTTATTTACTTTATCTAAGATATATTAATGTTCGTAAACGTTTACATATTCTATCACTTTCTCGACTTTTTCTAGTTCTTAGCGATGTAGGAGCTGTTGACCTTTGCTGAGAATAGACAATTGTGAAAGTCACACAAGGTTAAAATCACACAAGGTAAAGTAGAAACCCCTCGAATTAATGCCATGTCTACTTCTGTTGGAATAATTGAAAAGACAACTACCTCAACGGTGCAAAAAATTGCGCCCCGATATCGAGTGCTGCTGCACAACGACGAATTTAATGGGATGGAGTATGTTGTTGAATGCTTAGTCTCAACGGTGCCTTCTCTAACTGCACCCCAGGCGATTGATATCATGATGCAGGCCCACACGTCTGGAAAGGGCCTAGTCATTATCTGCGAACTAGAGCATGCGGAGTTTTACTGTGAAACTCTATGCAGTAAAGGCTTGACCAGCACGATTGAACCGGATGAATAAGGCGGCTGCCTGGATTGCCAGGCGAGGCGCTTGGTCTCGAGTAGGTGTGTTTGTACTGCTGCTAGCTCTTGCCTGGCTGCCTTTCGGGATAGCTGTGTACTGGCCGCGGGGTCGATTTTACGGGTCCAGCCTGGCAGAAATCGTGGCGCTGGTGCTAGTGTATGTCGGTTTTTTGATTGGATTTCCTGTCTGGGGGCGTTCTGTACACAGATGGAAGCGACCGTTCTGGTACTGTGGGCTGCGGTTACAGCCTCAGTTTGCGCATGATTTGGGGCTGGCTTTGACAATAGGCGTGCTAGGCGTGTTTTCTTTGTTTGGTATAGAAACACTGCTGGGCTGGGCTACGCCAGCTGTGCCGAGTCCGCGACTAGGCCGATTTGTGGTAGAAGGTCTGCTGATGGCGTTAGCCGTTAGCTTTGCTGAAGAGATGCTGTTTCGTGGCTGGGTGCTCGCTGAGCTAGAGAAAGATTACAGCCCACGAGCCGCTTTGGTAATGGACGCGCTGTTTTTTGCATCGACTCATTTTATTAAGTCTTGGAGTGAAATTGTACGGACGCTACCTCAGTTTTTGGGCTTGGTGGTACTAGGGCTAGCGCTGGTGTGGGCCAGGCGATCGCCCACAGCCCGTTCGGGCAAACGACTGACCCGACTAGGCTATCCGATTGGCTTGCACGCTGGTCTAATCTGGGGCTATTACATTGTCAATATTGGCAATCTTAGTGAGTATACAGGTCAGGTTCCAGAGTGGGTTACTGGGATTGATCGCAATCCACTCGCTGGTTTGCTGGGGTTAGGACTGCTTGCGGCTATTGCCTATCAGTTTGCGATCGTAGCGCGACCAAAAGCGACCGATGTGAAGCTGAATTAGACTGCACCCAGCAGTGTGGCAAGTAACGCCTGCTGGGCGTGCATCCGGTTTTCGGCTTCTGCCCAAATGCGCGAGTGCGAGCCTTCCATGACGGCTTCGGTAATTTCTTCGCCACGATGAGCGGGTAGGCAGTGCAGCACAATGGCTTTGGGATCTGCGATCGCCATAGCCGCTTCATTGATTTGATAGGGTTCAAAAATTGGAATACGCGTCTCGGCCAAATCTTCTTGACCCATACTGGCCCACACATCTGTATAGAGTGCATGAGATCCTTCTACAGCCGATTTAGGATCGCTAGTGACCACAACTTTACTGCGTCCCTGGCCAATCTCTTCAGCTTTTTTGAGAATGACCGGGTCGGGCTCATATCCTTCAGGCGTTGCAATCCGAACATTCATTCCAACTAGCGCACAGCCCAAAATTAGCGAGTGAGCAACGTTGTTGCCGTCTCCGAGATACGTCATCGTCAGCCCCTCTAGCTGGCCAAACTCCTCTTGAACCGTCAGTAAATCGGCCAGAATCTGACAGGGATGCTCTAGATCAGTTAGCGCATTGATAATAGGAATGCTGGTGTACTGAGCAAATTCTTCAACCTCGCTTTGCTCAAAGGTGCGAATAGCCAGTACATCTAGATAGCGATCAAGGACGCGAGCAGTGTCGGCAGTGGGCTCACCTCGACCAATTTGAGTCAGATTAGAATTAAGATCGATTACCTGACCGCCCAGCTTGTACATAGCAGCAGAAAAGCTAACGCGGGTGCGGGTTGAAGCTTTTTTAAAGACAAGACCCAGAATTTTTTGGGGACACTGTGGATTGATTTCTCCTGATTTGATCTGAGCTGCTGTCGTGAGCAGATAACCCAGTTCCTCGCCAGTGAGGTCGGCTAGGCTCAGAAGATTTCGCCCTTTCAGTGCTGCCATAGGTTTCTCTAGGTAAGTTTACGGTCAAAGTACGTAAGTTAAAACGCTATCAGAAGTTTCGGGAATAGAAAAGGTCTATCAGGCGTACTGGCAGGCGTACTGGGTATCTGATTGAGAGATAAGTGATGACGCAGCGCCAAAGTATTTTTCTAGCTATGTCGAACGAGCTCAGAGTGAAGGTTCTAGTATCACGCGTAAATATTCAGAGAGTTTATAGGTCTCTTTAAAGGCAAAACAGGCACTCTTTATGTAGAGAGTACCTGTAAGACTTGCGTTGCAATTATCTTGCCAATCGGAGCGGCGGGATTTGGACCCACGACCCCTACTACCCCAATAACGATAACGCCCAAAAAAGTGAAACCCACCGCTTAGGAGGCGAGCAAATTTCAGACTGAAAAGACTGATACGAAAGCGTTTAGAGGATGTCTGAACGGTCCGCACTTTCTGGGATATGGACAGACATTAAGTCTATAAAGTCTGCAGTTGGTCGCCATCTGGTGGATGACGACCAACTGCCCTATCAGCATCACGAATATTGGTGACTCGATCTCGATTGAGGTCGAGGGTGGCAATAGTGGCTCATCCGGTTTGCGTTAATCCCAAAATGTGCAGACCATCAGGTGACCATATAAAGTGGCCTGCCCAATGATCGTGACGAGGATTAAATAGGGCAACTTGCTGACCAGAGTCTGGATCAGTGCCTGTGACGTAATTCGATTTTCGGCGGTTGCAATGGAAACAGGCTAAAGCCAAGTTGTTCAAATCGTCACTGCCACCTGAATCTATTGGAGCAACGTGATCCACGGTGAAACGAACATACTGCCACTTCTTCGAAGCATGGCAATATTCACACAACTGCCTTGCCCTACGACGAACTTGGGCTTGAACGAGGTCAGATATTTTGCTGCGAGGCATGGGCTAAGACGCTTGTTGAGCCTGCAAAATAAAAAGGTTGCGAACTGTGCGATTTACAAAGCTTAGGTAGTCGTCTATTTCCTCATAGCTATCTAGCTCTTGCTCTTCAGCCTGGTTGAGCGGACTTTCCTTTTGCCTGAATAGCAGCTCCTCAATACGGGATTGAACGGTACCGGAGACGCGAAACAGAGGAATGCCCTCCTCTAGCTCAAGGCGGACAGCTCCATCAATAGGCAGATACGCAGGGAGCTGATTGAGCTTTGGTAAAACGGGCAACGTCATAGTTTCGACCGACTGAATGAACGAAGGCTCAATACAACTATAAGACCTTGGCCTTAAGCAAGCCCATCAGAGTATCCAATTGTTCGTTAAGCTTCTAGCGACTTGTCATGTACTTCTTTCGGACTACACACACTACTAAACCGTATGGGGCTGATGTGATTCGAACGATTACGCGACAGTGGGATGAGCCTAGCTGAGTACTTATGACGACACCGATGACGACACCAACAAGACAGAGACTCGCTATGAACTAATTGATGGAGGGTTAAGCGAGATAGGCGCTGAGAGCTACGCCAATGTGGTAACTGGGAGCTTCTCATTCTCGTTTTTTTTACAAATTGTTCCCTATTACTGTGTGCATCAGGGTACCGAAGTTGAGGTAACAGGAAGCCATCTGAAGCTATCGTGCTGGTGCTGAGCCTAGTTGATAAAGCCTATAAGGCGAAAAAATTTACGACGGACGATTTTGTTAATCTCTCACCGCTTAGCAGAGGTAACGCTGACTGCTCAGCAGATTCTGGCAGCAGGAAGTCTCACCGCAGAAAGGTCAAGCATTAAGGCAACCGAACTAAATCTGAGCGCACCCAGCCATCTGCGCCAGACTCGAAGGCAACCTGGTACCAGTCGTAGCCGTCTGCGGCTCTGACGGCGTCTAAGATTTGGATGGCATCGCCGCCGAGCCCATAGTGGGGTGAGCTAGCGGAGGTGGAAGGCGCAGAACGGATGTTTACGCGATCGCTAGGCGCACCTGCTAGCGAAGCATATTTTGGCAAGCGCGCCATCAGATCTGGTTCAGAATCTGAGCTTGCAGGTGGCTGCGGACTGCCCTGAGTCAGTGAGAACTGAGGTATCCAACCCTCAACGCCAGACTCAAACCTAACTCGATACCAAAACAAATCATCAGCCGCCTGTTGAACTTCACCCGTTGCGGTGACAATATCGCCATTGATGCCATAGCTGGGCGCAGGCGCATCAAACGAGGGAGACTGGTGAATGCTAATGCGATCGCGACTGCTATCGCTGACCACTAGCTGCTGGCCTGCCGTCACGCCAAACGCAGGAGAGGCCGTGTTCGTGGCCGTCTGGTCATCTTTAACGGCTGAGGTATTGCTGCTGTCGGCGGGTTCATCAGCAGGATCGGCGCTGTCACCGCTGGAGTTGTCTGCTGAACCCGTATCCGCCAAGTCGTCGTCTGCGGTTTGGGGCAAATCTTCAGTATCTGCTGAGCTTTCTGCAAGCGGTTCACCAGAACGGGACGGGGAAGCAAGCGGTGCAACAGTGGAATCTGTCGATAACCGGCTGATGAGCAGACCACCGCCCACCGCCGCCATGCCAACTGCTGCCACAATCAGTCCTATTGTTAGTTAGCGGCGTCAGAGTTTTGAACCAAGGCAGCGCGCCGCCGCTATCTCGACTGGCGTCTGAGCCGGTAGGCGCAGATGACGCTGAGACGACGGTATCTGCGGTCTCAGCGGGTGGTGTCTGGGCAGATGGCGTTTGGGCAGCAGGCGCGACGGCCAGGGTTTTGAACTGGCGGGCGGGCTGTGCGGCAGCAGGCAGGGTAGCCAAAGCAGGCGCTGAGCCGGTCAAGGGTAGAGGACCTGGTGAAGCCACTGTCGTGCCAGAGCACGAATTTAGGGCGCTGAGCATAGCTGGGGCAGTTGGATAGCGATCGCGCGGATGAGACCGAATTGCCCGATCAATCACCGCTAGCAGCCCAGCGCTCACCTGGTTAGCCGCCTGCTGCCAAATTAGCTCTCCGGTTTCTACATCTGAGCTAAACGCCTGCGGCATCTGCCCAGTGAGCAAAAAGATAGCCGTCAGACCCAAGCTGTACAAATCACTCGACGGAATCGGCCTGCCTGCTGCCTGCTCCGAAGCCATAAAGCCCGGCGTACCGATCACAATCGAACTAGTGGGATGGTTACGGCTATTCATTACCGTACCCATCGTCTCGCGCACGGCCCCAAAATCAATCAGCACCGGCTGACGAGTGCCGTTACGCAAAATTATATTGTCAGGCTTAAGATCGCGGTGGATAATGCCCTGACGATGAATAAAGTCCAGCACAGGTAGCAGCGACACCATCAGATCTACCACCGCCGCTTCAGACATCGGCACCGCTATATTTTCTAGCGTTTTGCCCTCAATCCATTCCTGTACCAGATAAAACTTTTGATCTTCGTTAAAGTAGGCGTGCAGTCGAGGAATCTGCGGATGATTTTCGCCTAGCTGCTCTAAAATAGCCGCCTCACGCTGAAAGCGATCTTGTACTACCTGATACACTTCAGCGCTCGTTGTAATCGGTTTTAACTGCTTAACAACACACTTTCGCCGGGAGGGCATTTGCGTATCTTCTGCTAGATAAGCATGGCCAAAGCCCCCTTCGCCTAGCGGGCGAACAACCTGATAGCGATGATTGATCAGCATAGATTTGCTCAACGGGTTTATCAGCGTGTTTTATTCCATGGCCACTAGCACCAAAAGACTAGATAGCTGTTGTGAGCGTAGCAAACGCTCACCCATGACCGATACGTTTAGGCAGAGGGTCTCCATCAATTCTTATGTTTGATTGAATATTGATTGATTAAGAAAAAATATCCAGTCCTATAGGCCCCTAGCGGTGATCGTAAAATAAGAGTCTACAGGGCTTTAAAACTTCAAAGCCTTAAAACTTTTGCAAACAGCCTACAAAAAGCGTTTATGACTGTCGCCAACGCCGATTATACCCACGGCATTCCAGAGCGCTTAGCCAAACATACTGTCCGCTACGCCGACTATCGGGACGTTGATCGCGAGCTGATGACACCGATGATGCGCCACTATGCGGACATCAAAGATCGACATCCGTACGCGCTGCTGATGTACCGGGTGGGCGATTTTTTTGAGACGTTTTTTCAAGACGCCATTACCATTGCTCGCGAATTAGAGCTGGTGCTAACCAGCAAAGATTCTGGCAAAGCCATTGGTCGAGTTCCACTCTCGGGTATTCCGCATCATGCGCTAGAGCGCTATTGCGTGCAGCTTGTTGCAAAGGGCTATGCGGTGGCGATTTGCGATCAGGTAGAAGATCCGGCTATAGCCAAAGGGCTGGTAAAGCGTGAGGTAACGCGCATTATCACACCCGGCACGGTGATCGAAGAAGGCATGCTCAGTGCCAGACGTAACAACTTTTTGGCGGCGGTGATAATAGCGGGCGAGCATTGGGGGCTAGCTCACGCGGATGTCTCTACTGGAGAATTTTTAACCACGCAGTCTACGGATTTAGACCAGCTAGCTCAAGAGCTGATGCGGCTACAGCCTGCTGAGATTTTGGTGCCGACTAGTGCGCCTGATTTGGGGGCGCTGCTGAGACCCGGTGAAAAGTCTGAGCGCTTACCTGAGTGTTTACCCGCGCAGTTTTGCTATACCTTTCGTTCACAGACGCCGTTTACGCAAACCGAAGCGAAGCAAAGGCTGCTGGAGAGTTTGAGGTTGCGATCGCTCGAAGGGGTCGGCTGCAAACACCTACCGCTTGCCACTCGCGCTGCAGGCGGCCTGCTGGAATATTTAGAAGACACTCAAAAAGCCAGTCTGGCCCCGCTACAAACCCTCTCTACCTACGCGATCACAGAGTTTCTGGTGATCGATCATCAGACTCGTCGCAATTTAGAAATTACCCAAACCTGCCGAGACGGCATCTATCAAGGCTCGCTGCTGTGGGCGCTTGATAAAACCGTGACAGCGATGGGTGGCCGGGCACTGCGGCGATGGCTCTTGCAGCCTTTGCTCAGCCGCTCTGACATTAGCGCCCGGCAAGATACGGTTGAAGAGCTGGTCACTAACGGCAGCTTGCGCCAGCGGCTGCAGCAGCTACTTCGACAAATTTACGATTTGGAGAGGTTGGCGGGCCGAGCCGGGTCAGGGACTGCTAACGGGCGTGATTTGGTGGCGATCGCAGATTCTTTTGCCAAGCTACCGGACTTAGCAGCGCTGATGAGCCACGCGACATCGCCCTATTTGGTCAAGCTGCAGTTTGTACCGCCAGAGCTAGAAGCGTTGGGTCAGGTGCTGCGATCGCACCTAGTCGAAACCCCACCGCTCTATCTAACAGACGGCAATCTAATTCGCGATGGTGTCAACCTAGAACTTGATCAGCTTCGGGCACAGGTGAGTACCGACCAGCAGTGGATTGCGAACCTAGAGACAACAGAGCGTAGCCGCACAGGCATCTCTAACCTCAAAGTCGGCTACACCAAAGCCTTTGGCTATTACATTAGTATCTCTCGCAGCAAGGCAGATCTGGCCCCTGCTGACTACACCCGCAAGCAAACCCTGACTAACGAAGAGCGCTATATCACCAGCGAGCTAAAAGACTGCGAAGCGCGTTTAGGCAACTTGAACGAACAAATTCACCAGCTAGAATACGATCTGTTTGTGGAGCTGCGCGATCAGGTCGCGGTCCAAGTCAGCCTGATTCGTCAGGTTGCCGCGGCGGTGTCGGCGGCGGACGTGCTAGCCGCCTTAGCAGAAGTCGCTGTGTATCAGGGCTACTGTCGCCCAGAGATGACGGCGGGCCGACCTGTCTTTGTAGAAGACGGTCGCCACCCGGTTGTAGAACAGTCTTTGCCCGCGGGCTTTTTTGTGCCCAATGACACTGGCATTGGCAGCGTTGACTCAGACAAACCGGCAGTAACGCCCGATCTAATTATTTTGACCGGACCCAATGCCAGCGGCAAAAGCTGCTATCTACGTCAGGTTGGCCTGATTCAGCTAATGGCACAGGTTGGTAGCTTTGTCCCGGCCAAATCGGCAATGATGGGCGTGTGCGATCGCATCTTTACGCGAGTAGGCGCAGTTGATGATCTTGCCACTGGCCAATCGACCTTTATGGTCGAGATGAACGAAACGGCCAATATTCTTAACCACGCCACGCCTAGCTCGCTGGTTTTACTCGACGAAATTGGCAGAGGCACAGCCACCTTTGACGGCCTTTCTATTGCCTGGGCTGTTGCAGAGCATTTGGCGAGCGACATCGGAGCGCGGACTATTTTTGCCACTCACTACCACGAGCTAAATGAGCTGGCCTCTATTCTCTCAAATGTAGAGAACTACCAGGTCACCGTTAAAGAAATGCCGGACAAGATTATCTTTTTACATCAGGTACGTCCAGGCGGTGCCGATAAGTCTTATGGAATTGAGGCAGGCCGTTTAGCAGGATTACCACCTTCTGTGATTAGCCGAGCTAGGCAGGTAATGGGCCAGATAGAACAACATAGTAAAATTGCCGTTGGGCTCAGAGAGAATAGCGGTGAAGCCAACCATAGCGGGAGTACTACCCCTATAGCTGTCTCTGAAACTATCGCTGTCGCTACTCCTAAGCCTGCAATCGTAGCAAAAGAAAGAAAAACAAAAACGATTGAACCTAAACAGCAGTCAGCTGAAATCGATAAAAAGGAGAGTTCGTCTGCACCGACAGATGGGCCGATAGACGGGCCGATAGATGATCAGGAAAACAACTCAGAACTGAACGGGAAGTCGAGTCAGAAACTGTCCGGAAACGAGCCTGAAGAACAGTCGGAAAGCCAGCCTGAAGAACAGCTAGATATCTTCGGATGAATACGAGACTAGGAATGTGCAAACAGCGCGTAGCTCAACTTAGCCGATAGAGATTTGATCGAGATTGGGAGAGCTCGAGCTATACCGTGACAAAAAAGCGCAACTCACTATCATTCTCACTATCATTTATGTATACACACTAGTGCACCGCGCCTTTACGGCCCTTCTATGGAAATCTATCGCCTGCCCGCTCGCTCAGACAACTACATCTTCGTTCTTCATAACCCGGCAGACAGCACAGCAGCCGTTGTCGATCCTGCCGATGCCCCACCCGTTTTAGACAAGCTCAATCAGCTAGGTGCTCAGCTAGTTTCTATTTTCAACACCCATCATCACAACGATCATGTGGGTGGCAATCGTCAGCTATTAGAGCGCTTTCCAGAGGCGCAGGTATACGGTGGAGCGCTCGATCAGGGACGCATTCCAGGGCAGCGGCATTATCTCGGTGAAGGCGATCGCGTTACTTTTGGCGATCGCACAGGCCAAGTCCTCTTCGTCCCTGGCCATACAAGGGGGCACATTGCCTACTACTTTGCCCCGACCAAAACCGAGCCATCCGGCGACCTGTTCTGTGGTGACACCCTTTTTGCAGGCGGCTGTGGCCGACTCTTTGAAGGCACCCCGGCGCAGATGCTTACCTCACTGTTTAAGCTCCGCAAGCTGCCAGATAGTACCCGAGTCTGGTGCGCCCACGAATACACGCTTAGCAATCTAAAGTTTGCGCTCAGCGTAGATAAAGAGAATCTAGAACTGCGATCGCGCCTTGCCCAAGTCACTCAGCAGCGCCAGCAAAACCAGCCCACTGTCCCCTCGCGCTTACAGATCGAAAAGGCCACCAATCCATTCCTCCGCTGGGATGCCGCTGCTCTCCAGGCCACCGCTAACAGTCAAGATCCCGTCACTGTCTTTGCCCACATCAGAACCCTCAAAGACAACGCCTAGCCCTGCGTTCCAAAGCCAGTGCCAATACCTATTGCCACTACTAAGGCCAAAGAGAGCATCGAAGGCAGTTGCACCCCAGCCCAAACTTCAGTAAGCTAGGAAACTGCGCTGCGATAGAAACTAAAACCCACAAGAGCAATGGCGAAAAAACGAACTCAACTGGTCCTCAGCCAGGACATAGACAAGCTAGGCAACACTGGCGATTTGGTAGAAGTAGCCTCCGGCTATGCCCGCAACTATTTGATTCCTCGCAGCTTGGCCTACCGAGTTACCCCCGGCGTCCTCAAGCAAGTAGAGTTTCGCCGCGAGCAAGAACGTCAGCGCCTAGAGGCTATTAAGCAAGAGGCCGAAGCGACCAAGACCGCGCTCAATACGATTGGTCTATTCACAGTGAAAAAGGCCGTCGGTGAAGACGAGGCCATTTTTGGTACCGTCACCGCCGCCGAAGTTGCCGAACTCATTCAGGCTAACGCGGGTAAAGAAGTTGACCGCCGCGACATCACCCTGCCCGATATCAATAAGCTCGGTGAGTACAAAGTAGATATCAAGCTACACAGCGAAGTCACAGCCACTATCAACCTCCGCGTTGCACCTGACTAAGCCTAAAGGATCAAGGCTAGCGAACGCCTGTACTATTCGTTAAATTAAAGGGGTAGAGAGCCTTAGCCGCTCCCTACCCTTTTATATTGAAGATAGCAGGCTCAACTTAGCCACCCTTCGACTACGTTTAGGACTCGGTGGCCGATCAATATCGGTAGCTGAGCGTAGTCGAAGCCAACACCCGTCAATCTCTCTCCCCTTCCTTTTCCAATGGTTTCATCAGAGCCTCGATTCAAACCTGCGATTGATCGCCTGCCACCGCAAAATATTGAGGCCGAAGAGGCCATTCTCGGTGGTGTGCTGATTGATCCTGAAGCCATTGGTCGGGTAACTGAGCTACTAGTGCCCGAAGCCTTTTATATTGGCGCGCATCGCAGCATTTATCAGGCTGCTTTGGACTTACAGGCACGGGGACTGCCGACTGATCTGATGAGCGTTGCCTCTTGGCTAAAAGACAAAGGCACGCTAGAAAAAGTGGGGGGCCAAAGCCGTTTAGCCCAGCTCATTGATCGCACTATTAGCGCGGCTAATATTGACCGGTACGCCAAGCTGGTCATGGATAAATACACCCGCCGTAAGCTGATTCAATCGGGGAGCGAAATTATTCAGCTCGCCTACGAAACAGAAACGCCGCTAGAAGACGTGCTTGACCAGTCAGAGCAGTCGCTATTTGGCATTACCCAAGAGCGCCCAAGCCAAGGCCTGACACAAACGGCTGATATTCTTACCGATACCTTTACCGATATTGAGCAGCGATCGCTGGGCATGGTTCTGCCTGGGCTTTCCTGTGGCTTCTACGACCTAGATGCGATGACTCAAGGGTTTCAGCGATCTGACTTGATTATTGCCGCTGCGCGTCCGGCAATGGGCAAGACGTCCTTCGTGCTCAACGTAGCTCGCAATATTGCCGATACACACAAGCAGCCAGTGGCTGTCTTTAGCCTAGAGATGTCGAAGCAGCAGCTGATTTATCGACTGCTTTCATCTGAAGCCAAGATTGAGAGCGGTCGCCTGCGGACAGGGCGGATCGCCCAGCATGAATGGGGCCCAATGGGCCATGCGATCAACACGCTATCTGAATTGCCTATCTTTATTGATGATACGCCTGGAATTGGGGTGACTGAGATTCGCTCCAAAGCGCGGCGATTGCAGGCCGAGCAAGGCGGCGCGTTGGGTTTGATTTTGATTGACTATCTGCAGCTAATGGAAGGCACTGGAGACAATCGGGTACAAGAACTCTCGAAGATAACTCGGTCGCTCAAAGGGCTCGCGCGCGAGCTGAACGTTCCGATCATTGCGCTTTCTCAGCTCAGTCGTGGTGTAGAGTCAAGAACCAACAAACGGCCAATGATGTCTGACCTGCGGGAGTGTGTCACAGGCGATACGCTGGTATGGCTAGCTAACGGGAAACGGGTACCCATTGCCGAGTTGGTAGGTGAAACGCCCGAAGTCATCAGCATGAACACACAAGGGCAGCTCATTCGAGCCAAAACAGATCTTGTATGGCAGGTGGGCACCAAGTCAATTCACGAAATCACGACGGCTAGCGGACGCAAACTAAGAGCAACCGCGAAGCACCAAGTCTACACATTTGATGGCTGGCAGAGGCTTAAGTCTCTCGAAGTCGGTGACCGCATTGCCGTTGCTAACCACATGCCCCAGCCATCTCGGGCCATAGAGCCATGGCCCGAGTCTCACATTATTTTATTGGGTCACCTGATTGGCGACGGTAGCTATATTAAGCATCAGCCTTTGCGATATACAACAGCCTCAGAGGAAAACAGCGCAGCCGTTCAAGCAGCGGCGGAAGCATTCGGCTGTAAGGTAAATCGACATACTGGGGAAGGGAACTGGCATCAGCTAGTGATTTCTGGCAACGGCAATCGCTGGCATCCAGCTGGGGTAGGACGCTGGCTAAAAGAATTAGGCATTTTTAATCAGCGCTCAGCTCAAAAACATATTCCTGCTGAAATTTTTCAATTGCCAGATAGTCAAATTGCACTGTTACTCCAGCACTTATGGGCTACTGATGGCTGCATTGGGACCTATCCTCAGCGAAATAAGAAAACAAAAAGAACCACCATCTTCTTCGCTACCATCAGCGAACGGTTAGCCCGTGATGTTGTAGCTTTGCTATCGCGATTGCGCATTGCAAGCCGGATGCGATGGTCAAAATCACAGTGCTATAACGTGCACGTATATGGAAAAGAGCATCAGCTGAGGTTCTTAGATATCGTAGGTGCGTTTGGGCCGAAAGTGAAAGCCGCCACGACAGCAAAAGCGGCACTGTTGAATGCAGGCCAGTCCAATCCAAACAGAGATACCATTCCAATTGAGGTATTCAATATTGTTAAGCAAACCATGCGGGTGCAGGGAATCTCCCGACGCCGTATGGCCGCGCTGAGGGGGACGTCCTACGGCGGGTCGTCTCATTTTAGGTTTTCGCCCACACGAGACGTTGTCCTGAACTACGCAAATATTCTAAAGAATCAAGGACTCAAAGAAATTGCAACTTCAGATATTTTTTGGGATGACATCACCTCTATTGAAGCTGTCGGCGAAGAGCCTGTCTATGATTTGACCGTACCAGGGCCAGCGGCATGGATGGCAGATGGCATTGTTTCACACAATTCTGGTGCAATCGAGCAGGATGCAGACTTAATTATGATGCTATATCGCGAAGAATACTACGATCCAGATACGCCAGATCGCGGGATTGCTGAAATCATTTTGACCAAGCATCGTAACGGTCCGACTGGCACCATTAAACTGTTGTTTCAGCCAGAATACACGCAGTTTTTGAACAGAGCCTCTGATCTTTCCAATCGAGATTAGAGAAAGGGTAAAAAGAAACCTCCTTTTGTTGAAAAACTAAAAGGAGGTCTTATTCTATATCTTGTTACTCAGCACCGCTCTTCAAACACGATGATAGCTAGCTACCAATGCGTAGTAGCTCTACATCAAAGATCAAGGTGGCATTTGGCGGAATGACACCGCCTGCGCCACGAGCACCGTAGCCTAGCTCAGGTGGAATGATCAGCTTGCGGCGATCGCCCACTTTCATATCACCAACGCCTTCATCCCAGCCTTTGATCACCTGGCCTCGGCCAACGGTGAAATCAAACGGACGACCGCGATCGCGCGAGCTATCAAACTTCGTCCCATCTTCCAACGTACCCACGTAGTGAACGAACACTCGCTGCCCTGACTGAGGCTGCGCACCATCCCCTTCAGCGATGACGACATACTGCAATCCAGAATCAGTCGTTACTACATTCTCTTCAGCATTGGCATCTGTAGCCATCGAATCATCCTCTAATAAATCACTAGCACTTTGACTAGCGCCTTGGGCAACTAGCGTTTCGTCTTGGGCAACAGCAGGGGCACTGGTGACACGGTCGGCAACAGCCTGCTCTCCATTGCCACCAGTAAACTGCGCCACTAACAGAACTGCACAGCAGGCGACCACCACACCGAAGCTAATTAGTATTTCTCTCATAGGTTTTATTTAGGTAGGTCTTTGAGGGCACACAGCCCAAAAGATGTACTACACGACAACGGCTTTAGTGTACGACGGATGAGGGAAGGTTCTAACTCATCTTTGCCCCCAGTCTTTGTTCTCCAAATCCCTAATCTGCCGCTCTAGCCTGTCCAAACGCCCTCGCAGCTCATCCATTTCAGACTGCCTAGGCACGCCTAAATCCTGCATTATGTTGCGCACTTGACGCTGCATTTGCTTCTCTAAAGCGGCCTGGTCAATATTAAACTGAGCCATAAAGTCATCCACAAAGCCCTTCGCCTGATCAGGATCTAGCTTGCCGTCACGGACTAGCTCTTCACTCATCTTCTTGACTCGCTCAGCCACTAATGACGTAGTGCCGATGCCAAACATCAAAAGCTGCCTGAGCATGTTAGAGCTGTCCATAGATATTTCCTCAAGTAGAACGCGCTGGTGACGCTTACTTAAACCGAAGGGGCTCTGTAATTCGAACGACCCTCAAACTAAGTGATAATGACCAGTAGGCGCGCAGGTTACGTCCCTATTTTGGCAAACTATCTCGCTATCAGCAGACGGTTTACCGTATGAATTCGATTACGATATCCCTGCAAGCCACGTTTGATCTTCATTGCGATTAGAACTTTTATTAAAAAATAATAGTCATCATGTCAACCTGTCCGCAGTGCAATCAGCCAGTCGCTAGCGATGCCATCAGTTGCCCACACTGCCGCACCGTGCTCAAGGCGTATGGGCATCCTGGCATGACGCTACACCAGGCAGCGGGCGATCGCGTTCTTTGCCCCACGTGTCTATACGACGCCGACGACACCTGCAACTTTCCTAAACGCCCGCTGGCAAAAACCTGCACGCTGTATCAAAGCATAGATGCCCCGGCTGAACTTAGCCCAACAGAGATCTATGCTGTTCCCTGGTGGCGTAAAATCAATCGCTTTTGGCTAGCGATCGCACTGCTTGCCGCCATCAGCTTTACTATCAGCCTCTTGTAAGACTGCTCTTATCGCGCTGGCTTTGTTCACCTTTAGCTTTCGCCCACTGCCAACACTTCATCCGCTCGTAACACTTCGCAAAGCAGCGATACTCACCGAAACTTGCCGAGACAATTATCTACATACAAATCGCAACGCAAAACCAAACCTAGCTAGAAATCAGTGTTATCACAAATAGTAGAAAGCCCTCTGCTAAGGATTTTTATGCTGGCATATACCACCGTTTCCGATCTTTTCTATTTACCTACCGCTCTAGAAGCTGCTGTGTACATCGGCGGACTGCTGTTCGTTTTAGCTAGCCCCTATCTGTTCTTAGGACTGATAGATATGCGGCGCGGCGCATCGGAAAAGCACAAGGCCACCACAGACACCCAGGCACAGCCATAAGCACAGCTCAAAACACAGAATCTAAAACGCAGAATTTAAAATACGTTCTCAAAACAAAATGTCATCGAAAATGCCGTCAGCAGGTACATCCACAGCTGACGGCATTTTATGTGCTTACTCTGTATCGCTTACGCTCTAACGACAAATCGTTCTCAACGAATCGTTATCGACGAGGGGCAGTAGTGGTTACGACAGGCTGCTCTGAAGGAACGCCACCTGTGATGTCAGGCTCATAGCCAGCCGCTAATACGCTGTTATAGAACCAGCCTGCCAGCAGAGCGCCCAAAATTGGAGCAACCCAAAACAGCCAAACCTGAGCCAAGTACTCCGGCCCTGCAAAGATAGCAGGCCCCAGGCTACGCGCCGGGTTTACAGAGGTATTCGTTACCGGAATGCTGATTAGGTGAATCAGGGTTAGTGCCAGACCAATCGAAATCGGGGCAAAGCCTTTAGGAGCACGACCATCGGTAGATCCTAAAATCACCACTAAAAACATAAACGTCATCACAATTTCGGTGATCAAGCAAGAAACTAAGCTATACCCACCGGGTGAAAGCGCACCGTAACCATTTGAGGCCAAAGAGCTACCGCTTTGTGCAAAGCCTGGTTGGCCAGAAGCGATGAGATAAACCATGGCCGCACCAACAATGGCACCAATAACCTGAGAGACAATGTAAGGTAGCAATTCACCGCTGGGAAAGCGTCCACCAGCCCACAGGCCAAACGATACCGCTGGATTTAAATGACAGCCAGAGATATGGCCAATCGCATAGGCCATAGTTAGAACAGTTAGGCCAAAAGCTAAGGAAACACCAACAAAGCCCAGACCCAACGGAAAGGCGACATCTGGCGCAAGCTCACTGCCGACAAACGTCGCTGATAGCACCGCGCTACCGCAGCCGCCTAGTACCAACCAAAAAGTGCCCATGGCTTCAGCCATGCATTTTTTTATTAAAGTCATTTCTCAACGCTCCAAAAGATTTACAACGTAAACCATTGCTAAAAAATAGCATTCAGCAGCTGCGCTAGATGCGTTACCGCTGAATGTATTGCCACAGATGCCTGAAACAATAACCAAGTTTCAGCTCTCAGACATCGGCTGCAAAAGTATCGATTGTTACAGAAGTAACCTTATGGCATTCTGTGAATAGGGCCGTTTTTCTACTGATTTTGATCAGATTTCTTCCTACTGAAACCATATTCGGCACTATTGTTTTAGTCAGGTCATCAGGCCTCTGCAATCTGCAACAGGTCCTCTGCGCTAGCGATGGAGGGAAAAGACTACAATTATCAAAGGTTGGCTTCAAAAGCCAGCGCCATTGAAACAGGTTGAAACACGGATAGTGCCAAGCTTAGACCGGCTATTGACTAGCACCATGCACTAGAGCTGTCACGACTAGAGCCAGTAATGACCAAAGCTACCGATAACCGAAGCTACCGATGACTACTGCTGATGATGACTAGAGCTATTGATTAATTAACTTATGACATCCACCCTCGTTTCCAAAAGCGAAATCGCCGAAGCCGTCGATCAGCGCCGTAATTTTGCCATTATCTCTCACCCGGACGCGGGCAAAACGACGCTAACTGAAAAGCTGCTGCTGTACGGCGGTGCGATTCATGAAGCAGGCTCGGTCAAAGCTCGGCGGGCACAGCGTCATGCGGTTTCCGACTGGATGGCTCTAGAGCAACAGCGCGGCATTTCGATCACCTCAACGGTGCTGCAGTTTAGCTATGACGACTATTGGATAAATCTGTTAGATACGCCGGGTCACCAAGACTTTAGTGAAGATACCTATCGGACGCTGGCCGCTGCGGATAATGCCGTCATGCTAGAAGACGCAGCAAAGGGCCTAGAGCCACAAACGCGCAAGCTATTTGAGGTGTGCCGTATGCGCGACATGCCAATTTTCACCTTCTTTAACAAGCTAGATCGGCCAGGGCGCGAACCGTTAGAGCTGCTTGATGAAATTGAGCAGGAGCTAGGGCTTACTACCTATGCGGTGAACTGGCCCATCGGGATGGGAGAGCGCTTTAAAGGTGTGTTTGACCGTCGCAAAAGACAAGTTCACCTGTTTGAGCGTACGGCGCACGGCAGTAAAGAAGCCAAGGACACCGTGCTCGACTGGGGCGATCCGCGCATTCAAGAACTCGTTGGCGAAGAGCTGTTTGACCAGTTTACAGAAGAGCTAGAAATGCTCGATGAGATTGGGCCGCAGCTAGATTTAGAGATGGTTCATGCTGGACAGATGACGCCTGTATTTTTTGGCAGCGCCATGACAAACTTTGGCGTAGAGCTATTTTTAGAAGCCTTTTTAGACTACGCGCTTGAACCGGGCGTTCACGACAGCACAATTGGCCCTGTACTACCTACCAAAGAAGACTTTACTGGCTTTATTTTCAAGCTTCAGGCCAATATGGATCCGAGACATCGCGATCGCGTCGCCTTCATCCGCGTCTGCTCTGGCAAGTTTGAAAAAGACATGGTGGTCAACCACGCTCGCACCGGCAAAAACGTCCGCCTCTCCCATCCACAAAAGCTCTTTGGACAGGGCAGAGAATCTTTAGAAGTGGCCTATCCCGGCGATGTCATCGGCCTCAACAACCCTGGCGTATTCGCCATCGGTGACACCATTTACCAGGGCGAGCGGCTGGAGTATGAGGGCATTCCCTTTTTCTCACCCGAGATGTTTGCCTACCTAAAGAATCCTAACCCTTCAAAATTCAAGCAGTTTCGCAAGGGCGTCTCCGAACTGCGAGAAGAAGGCGCAGTGCAGATTATGTATTCGGCTGACGAATCGCGACGCGATCCGATTTTGGCGGCGGTAGGGCAGCTTCAGTTTGAAGTGGTGCAGTTTCGACTGAAAAACGAATACAACGTCGAGACGCTGTTAGAGCCGATTGGCTATAGCGTTGCCCGGTGGGTGACAGGCGGCTGGCCAGCACTGGAAAAAGCGGGTCGCATTTTTAACACCGCCACCGTCAAAGATAGCTATGGCCGCCCGGTACTGCTGTTTAAGAATGAGTGGAACTGTCGCCAAACTGAAAGCGATCATCCCGAACTAAAGCTGAGCAATACAGCGCCTGTGGTCTCGGGGATGCAGCCGGAAGACATATAAGGGAAGACAGACAAGGAAAGATCAAGCTATTAGTCGAATCCGCAGGGGCGAATGTAGCGAGTATAGGAAAGGATGTAGCTAGATTGTTACGTTGTCATAGCAGGAGATTAAGCCTTACTAAGCTTTAAGCGCGATCGCCCTCGGACGCTAAGCCCAGTCGTTACCATAGTTGAGTAGCCCATCGGAACCCCGGAGGACGACTCTTATGACTAGCAACATTCTTTTCTTGATTTTGATTGGTGTAGCACTGGCTATTCTTCACATTCCGAGCATTGTGATGACATTGATCATTATTGGCGGGCTGTCTTTTCTTAGCATCACTCTATTCTGGCGCGTGATGCTGATGTTTTCTTCTAGTGCTGATGCCTCAAAAACAGCAGTCACCCCTGGCGGGACATAAATCGCTTTCGTTCGGTCAAGCGACTGTTCCTAAGCCAAGCCTTAGAAATCCAGCCCTAGAAGCTGAGCTTTGGGCCCCAAAAACATCAGAAGAATCTATCACACAAAGCATCGGACGGTCTGCCCTTAGCACTCGTTCGGTGCTTTTTTGTATGGCTAACAGCGCCTAAACAAGGGATTCAATCTGCACGAAATATCAACATAGTGTGGGCGCTCTGCCCTTTAGCCGATAAAATGGTCCGGTTGCTTTTGGCGATCGCACCCCTTGATAGAACGCTACACTCTGCCCGAAATGGGCGAACTATGGACCGACCAGTATAAATTTCAAACATGGCTACAGGTAGAAATTGCTGTCTGCGAAGCCCAGGCGAAATTAGGGAAAATCCCCAAAGAGGCGGTCGATACTATCAAGGAGAAAGCCAACTTCGACGTTGAGCGCATTTTAGAAATTGAAAAAGAAGTTAAGCACGATGTAATTGCTTTTCTCACCAACGTAAACGAATACGTTGGCGATGCGGGGCGCTACATTCACCTGGGAATGACCAGCTCAGATGTGCTAGATACGGCGCTGTCTTTGCAGATTGTCGCTAGCCACAAGCTCATTTTGACCCACGTCGAGAACCTGATTCAGGCAATTCGATACAAGGCCCAAGAGCACCGCAATACGGTCATGATTGGGCGATCACACGGCATCCACGCCGAACCGATGACCTTTGGCTTCAAGCTAGCTGGCTGGCTGGCCGAAATGCAGCGTCACCGCGAGCGCCTCACCCGTATTCAAGACGAAATTTCGGTAGGACAAATTTCTGGCGCGGTTGGCACCTATGCCAACATCGATCCCGAAGTTGAAGAAATTACCTGCCAGCTGCTGGGCCTCAAGCCTGATACTGTCTCAACGCAGGTCATCTCGCGCGACGTTCATGCTGAGTTCATCATGAGCCTAGCGGGCTTGGGCGCGTCGCTAGAACGCTTCGCCGTTGAAATTCGCAACTTGCAGCGCACAGACGTTTTAGAAGTCGAAGAGTTCTTTTCTAAAAAGCAAAAGGGATCTTCGGCCATGCCTCACAAGCGCAATCCGATTAAGTCTGAGCGACTGACAGGAATGGCTAGAATCTTGCGAGGAAATGCGATCGCCGCCCTCGAAAACGTTGCGCTTTGGCACGAACGCGACATTTCTCACAGCTCCGTAGAACGGGTTATCTTCCCAGATAGCTGCATACTCACTCACTTCATGCTGGTAGAAAGCACCAAGCTAATCAAAAATCTGCTGGTGTATCCCGAAAACATGAAGCGCAATATGAACCTCTATGGCGGCGTCGTCTTTAGCCAGCGCGTCATGCTAACCCTCGTCGAAAAAGGGATCAGCCGAGAAGAGGCTTACCGCATCGTTCAATCTAATGCGCACACCGCGTGGAATACATTGGGGGGCAACTTTCAAAAGCTGATTGAAAGCGATCCGCAAGTTCAAGAAAAACTGTCGCCTGAGGAAATCACCGAGTGCTTTAGCCCAGACTACCAGCTACGCAACCTCAGCAAAGTCTATCAACGACTAGACATTTGAGCCCTGCAGTCACTCACCTTTCATAGCCACATCATGCAAATGCGACAGTCGCTGGCGGCGGTCAATTCATACCGATTGATTTACAGAACGAAGTCACAGAATGAAGTCATAGAAAAAGGCGCACAAAACCGGCACTTTTGTACGCCTTTTTTATCTTTTTTTATCAGCCTTCACAGCCTTCACAGTCATAGGCCAAGCTTGTCTGCTAGGGCTCTTCCTCTTCAAAATACTCGTCTTCTTCACTAGGCTTATCCATTTCATCCTTAAAGCCGCGCAGCGTTTTACCTAGCGCGCCACCAAGTTCAGGAATTCGCTTGGGACCAAACACCAAGACGGCCACGACGCCAATAATGACTATTTCTGGAATGCCCAAACCAAACATGACGCAACTCCTCAGTATGCAGCTTTGCTTGAACCCATCATAGACGGTTAAAGCCTAGAGAATAGTCATATCTGTATCAGCGACTTCTAAAGGCAGTGCCCTCAGTCGGGTGAAGGTGGCGCGATTCTAACCAGGTCCGAAGTTCTCTTTCGGAGGAACGAGAGATACGCTGGCCTAAAGCAGGATCGTAGGCAAACCAAACGATGCCGTGCCGGGTAGATTTTGTCCAAATGCGAAGCTGCTGTTGGCCAGTTAAGAATGCAGCAAGTGCTCCGCCCGCTTGAGTTAGAAGCTGGAAAATTCTGTTTTTTTCGGAACGGGATTGGGACGTGGGAAGCTGCCAAAGGGTTTCTAGCTGATGGCGATCGCGAGCAGTAGAATGTGTCATCGTCTTTACCTGTGAAACGGTATGGCTACAGCTTATGAAAACCGTCAGAGAGCGGCAAAGCACAGGGTAAATAGTCGCCATGCAAAAGATAGATGTGCGATCAATGATAAATCGCGATAGCCTAGCACATAAGTCACCGGAAGCGAACCATGGCCGGAAAACCCGCAAAGACTCTCCAAGATAAAGTCAAGCTTTCTCAGCTCAGAACCTTAACAACGGTTGCGGCAACCGGTAGCTTTAGCGAGGCCGCGCTGCAGTTAGAAGTGAGCCAATCAACCGTAAGCCACAGCATTGCGGCGCTAGAAGAGGCGCTAGGGGTCAGCTTGATTCACCGAGGGCGACAGCGAGCGTCGCTGACGCCTGTGGGCGATCGCATTCATGCTCAGGCCCAGAAAACCCTCGCCCTAATTGACGAAATGGGCGTAGAAGCCACGCAGGCTCGCGGCATCAAAGGAGGCCTAGTGAGAATCGCAGCCTTTCGAAGCCTAGCCAGCGAGATTTTACCCGGTGCGATCGCCCACCTGCACGAACACCATCCCACCGTGCAGGTCACCATTACTGAAGTTGAAAGCAATCAAGCACTCATCGACACCCTCCGAGAAGGCCAGGCCGACCTGTCGATAGCTGCCTTACTTCCAAAAGACGATTTTGAAACATTCAAGATTATGGAAGATCTCTTCATTGCGCTGCTTCCACCGAATGCACCAAAGACAAAGCGCCAGCTAAGCTGGAACGATCTGCGTAGCTATCCACTAATCACCTCTTCTAGCGACTGCTGCACTATAATGCGCAGCCACCTAATGCAGGCTCAGCCGCCTATCGAAGTAGGCTATCTCATCTCAAACGACTCTACGGCTGTTAGCATGACTCGTCAGGGTCTAGGCATTACGCTGCTACCTGAATTAGCCGCTCAACCCATTCCTAGAGAGGTTCGAGTGGCCCATCTTCCTTTCAAAGTGACCCGGCCTTTGGGCATTAGCTGGCTACGCGACACCCTGCTAACACCCGCCACCTATGCATTTTTAGAGACCTTCAAACATCTAGACTTCGCCTATCAAGGCGGCATATCGCAGTATGGTAATGAGCGTGAATACTCTATAAAACGCTAGTCGAGCAGACGGTAAAGTGCTCATGAGAAAACTACTCTTCTTACTGCCGGGGACCACCCAGCGCTTTTTTGCTGGAGGGCTAACCGCCGAGCTGAAGGCGCTAAATCTAGTTCAACAGATTTGTGCGGCAGAAGTCGTAACCTATAGGCAAAGAGAAAAAGAGACGCTGTTTTTAGACGATGTACTGTCCGAGAATCGCGATCATAGCCACATCTTTGTGGTGAGCTGGGGGTTCGATGTGCCAAAGCTGATCAAACGCATCGGCGATCGTCCCACCGTGTATCATGCCCACAGCACAGGCTACGGCTTTCGCTTGCCGCCTCGTATTCCTATTATCACTGTCAGCCGCAACGGCATGGGCTACTGGGGTGAAAAAGCCCTCAGCTCATTGATTTATCACATTCCCAACGAGATTTCTGCAGACTTTCAAAATCGGCATATCTCGCGAGATATTGACGTATTGGTACAGGCAAGAAAATCATCCGAATATCTTTTACAGCAGCTTGTGCCCGCACTGCAAAAGCAGTGCAAAGTTGTTGTACTCGACAGCTATGTAGACGATCTTGTGGGTCTGTTCAACCGTAGCAAAATATACCTCTACGATTCGGCTGAATACTGGGGACGCTACCGACTCACCGAGGGCTTTGGCCTACCGCCGATAGAAGCACTCGCCTGTGGCACTCAGGTGTTTTCTAGCGTAAACCATGCGCTTGCTGACTATCTAGATCCTGGCTTTAACTGCCACAAGATTGCGGGCTACGCAACCGATTACGATGTTAAACGCATCCTAGAAACCATTCGCAACTGTGAGCCAACCGCTATCTCTATAGGCGATCGCTTTACCCGCTATCGCGCTGAGCAGCTTGTTCCTCGCTGGAAAACCGTACTCGAAGAAATCAATGATTTTTTCGACTATCAGCCCAAAGCCACCGACATTCCACAGCTTACTGACCGTCGGGTTGCGTATCTTAGCGCCAAGCGGCTGCTAGAAAAAGTGAATGCAAGGCTAAAGCAGTAGTGCTCTATGTCTAGATATAGATAGTCTAGATATAGATAGTATAAAAGTGAATAGTCTAAAAGTGAATAGTTCTAGATGCGGATATCAGCGCTTGCCCAAGAAAGCGTAGTTACAACTAGACAGCAGCCAACAAACATCACAGCTAGCAGCGAGCTGACTACCGAATATATCAAACTTAGCCGTTTTCACACGGAATGCCGTAGGTTTTACGCGTATGATGAAATGCGATTGGCTACAGGCTAGCTAGCATCGGATGTGTCACTCTAAAAAAGCTACGCACCGACGTTGGTAAGGTCTGATGGGGGTTGTGCGCACGCGCTAGCTCGGTATTTTGTGCTGGCAGTGATTGGCGCTGACTCGTCAGGATTTGTGCCTCTTTGACAAATCTTGCAAAATCTACCTTCAGCTCACTTTCGCGAATTCTGCAAGAGCCCATCAAAATATGTTGGGAACAATTAAACCACGTTTCACCCACTAGCTATTAGAATGGCTACTTTTTCTTCTAAATCCGTAGCTGCCCTCAAAGTAGGCAACCACCACTACGAAAGCCTCGGACCGATTGGTCAGCCCTTTGGCTACCAGCAGCAAATTTTGGCAAACGATACCCAGCGTCAGCGCCCTGTGGTGATAAAGACTCTGAGCATCAAAAAAGATACGCCAGCGGGTGATATTTGCTGCTTTGAGCGCGAGATTCGCCTGCTCGAATCGCTGAAACACCCGACCGTTCCTTGCTATGTTGACGCTGTTAAAGTGGACGACGACGCAGGAAAAGAGCTTGTTTTAGTACAGTCTCATCTGGGTGGAAAAACTTTAGAAGAACAGATTGCTCAGGGTAGAACGTTTAGCGAAGCAGAGATTAAAGCGATCGCAAAACAGCTATTGCAAGGTCTGATCTATCTTCATAGCAGAGAGCTGGTTCACCGCGACGTCAAACCCAGCAACATTGTTGTAGCAGCAACAGTAGCCGAGCTAGGTCAGGCCACTTGGCTAAACCTGGGCACTGTTCAATACATTCAAGCCCAAAGAGCTGACGCGCTGGTGGGCACCTATGGCTATATGCCACCAGAGCAAATTGGGGGGCAGGCTACGTTTGCCTCAGATCTATACAGCCTGGGGGCAACACTGGTGTATCTCACTGTGGGCGAACACCTCAAAGACCTGCCGCATCAAGGGGCTAGGGTACAGTTTGCCTGCTCCACCGCTAGACTGAGTACCAACTTTCAGCAGTGGATTAACTGGTTGATTGAGCCGTGTGTAAATCACCGTCCATCCTCTGCCCAAAAAGCACTCACAGCACTCAACCGGCTGCCTTTAGCGATGCTAAAGCGACGGCTGATAAAGCCAGATCGCACGCAAGCAACGCCTGTACCCATCAAAAGCAACACAGGCACTCAGCGTAGTCTGCACCAGCCTTTCTTCACCAAAATTCGAGCAGAGAGACGGCGCACGGCTTCAGAGCTGCTCACGATCCCTGCTATTGGCTTACGCTCTAGCGCTTCTAAAGCAGCGATCGCACCCCTTAGCATTGGGTTTATTCTGCTGACGGTGGCACTCTACCTAATCAGCCTGCTAGAGTTTCCAACCGCTCTGTTCTTCAGCTTAGAAGGGTGGGCAACACTCGCTGCCGCTGCCTTGGCAATTACCAGCAGTCTCTACAGCTTGCAGTTTTGGCGGCGCGGGCTCTATCATCTACGGGTTTGCCTGCTGCGCCGTATCCAGATTCAGTTAGAAAACGATGTTTTGCTAATCTCATATAAGTATTGGCTGCGGCCACCGACCTATGTTGTTAACACCAGGCGTGAGTGCATTTACAACATCAGCGCCCTGCCCGACGGTAGCGCTCTGCGGATTTTGACCCATCACAATCGCACCCATGCCTCTTGCGTATGCTACAAGCTTGCAGTGAACGACGGCGCACTGAGCCACCGCGACATTCGCTGGTTGGCCTCGCTACTCAACGACTGGCGCTGCCGAGATCTGTAAGATTCGACCAGAAGGATTCAGCTAGAAAGATTCGACCAGAAAGATTCAGCTAGAAAGATTCAACAAGCATTGCACGACCTCTAAAAATCCTTTTACTTCAGGCTCTTGGGTGATGTAAGCAGGCCGATGAGCCAGCCCCGGTAGATAGTGAGAGACATTGGCTACACCTACAGAATGAGGAAACAGCTTAGGGTCAAAGAGACTTTCATCATTGGGGCTATCGCCAACAGTAAGGATTTCCGCAAACGTTAGGTGCGCAAATTTTTGCTGAAGGACACTTTTAAAGCCAGCAGCCTTGTTCTGACGATTGACCTTAATTTGGATATGACACTGTACGTTGCTATAGGTAAAGCCCATCTCGCTAGACTCAGAAATAGCTTTCAAATCGGCAATGTCGGTATCTTTGAGCCTAGCGATATCAAAGGTCCAGTCAGTGAGGCGATAAGCGTTGTCTGTAGCCGGTGTAATGAAAGGAATGTGAGCTTGCAGCCTTTGAAATAGGAGGTGAAGACGCTCACGATGCCGACTCATTCGTGGAATATCGGGTAGGATAATCGGCTCGCTCGAATGTTTGTCAATGTAGATGCCACCATTTTCAGCGATCGCGCCGACCACTGGCAAATAGTTCACTAGGGCACTCACCCATCCCGCCGAGCGCCCGGTCACAATCATCACATCTATGCCCCGTTGAGCAAGTGCTTCAAAAGCCTTCAGCAAATCCGACGTAAATTCGCCATTGGCAGTCAGCGTACCGTCCATATCGGTTGCAACCAACCGAATCTGATCGCCTTTCAGATGTTCTTGCAAAGCACTCAACGGCTGTGGACGTATCGTCATTGTTTATCTGCTCATTCCTATCAACTCTAGCTATTCTGCCTTAGCCATTTTGCCAGGCCAGATGGGCATTCTGAAATCGTCAACTGCTCGCAGATCGCCATGACAACAGGCCATCCCATTTCTCTCTGGCTAGCTCAAACACCGGTCGAACCAGCAGCGACAGCTCCGCCATCGCCACCCAACAGCCTATGGATATACAGTACAGGTGGGCTGGTGACGCTGCTGATTGGCCTAGGTATATTCTCGGCTTGGCAAACCAAAAAGCTACACAAGCAGCTTAAATTTGAAACCTACAAAAACCAAGAGCTACACAAGCGGGTAAAGCTAGCGCTCAGCACCATCGCCAAAATGGAGCGCAACCCCGATCTAATTCACTCACGAGACTTTAACCTCGACTATCTGCGGATGCGGATGGAAGAAAAGCAGTTTAACTTTGCCATTGTCAACCAGCTAAAAATCAAAGTAAAGCAGCGCATCAGTGAAGCGCTGAGGCCACAGCAAGCTAGCACTGGCATGATTGGCATCGCCAGCGCCCCCAGGCAAATAGATCAGATCTTTGACGTAGACTACACCTCCCCAACCGATGCTAAAAAGCGCAAGCGTGTCCTCTTTCGGATTCAAATCAAGCTCACCAAACTGCCCGCACAGGCTACTTCACACACCGTAGCGGAGATTGTGAAGTGCATAGAAAGCTTTTTGAACCCAACAGAGGAAGAGGGCTTTTGGCAGCCAACTTTGCAGGGACGGATTGCAGATATGAAGTGGGATCAAAAGGCGAAGCCCACACCGCTGCTAGTGCTACGGCAAACCAATGAAGGTGTCAATGTGACTTTTAGAACGAAAAAGGACCGATCTTCAATGGCCTGAAGCAGTAGTCTGAAGCAGTGGCCTGAAGCAGTGGCCGGCAATGCTCTGAGACAACACATTGGGGCAATAGCGCGACTAGCGCAGCCAGTTCTTTAGCCGAGAGGCAACCTGTGGCCGTCTAAGCTTTCGCATCGCTTTGGTTTGAATCTGCCTAACTCGCTCGCGAGAGAGCTGAAAAATACCGCCTACTTCTTCTAGCGTATGCGTTTCACCCGTCGTCAAACCGTAGCGCAGAGCAATAATTTCTTTCTCCCGCTCGGTCAGCACTTCTGTGAGTACATCAGAAATTTCTTGACGCATCATAGACTCGCTGATTTGAGACTCAGGGGAAAGCGAATGGCCATCTTCTAGCAGCTCCATCAGCTCTGTATCTTCACCCTTGCCCACGCGGTGATTAAGAGAAAGCGACTTACGCTGAACCTGTTGCAGCGTTCGTAGCTGTTCGGGTGTGACCTCTAGGGCAGCGGCAATTTCTGCCTCGGTAGGCGTGCGCTCTAGCTCTTTGCGAAGTTCACGGCTGGCTTTTTTGAGCTTGTTAAGCTTTTCAACAATGTGAATCGGTAGGCGAATAGTGCGAGCGTCATTGGCAATGGTGCGAGTGATGCCCTGACGAATCCACCAGTAGGCGTAGGTTGAGAACTTGTAGCCTTTGTCGGGATCAAATTTTTCGGCAGCACGATTTAGACCTAGTGCCCCTTCTTGAATGAGGTCTAGGAAGGGAACGCCACGGTTGAGGTAGCGCTTGGCAATGGAGACAACTAGGCGAAGATTTGAGCGAATCATCCGACGCTTGGCAGCGCGGGCTCTGCGTAATCGCTGCTTTAGCTGAGATTCGGTGCAGCCAAAGGTCTCGGCAATTTCCGCTAGGGTAGGGGAGCGATTCAGGCTCGCTTGTAGCGTTTCTCGGCACGCTTCTACATCGACAATGATACGCACCTGACGGGCTAGCTCAATTTCTTCGGTGGGCTCCAAGAGCGGGTAGCGGGCCATCTCTTTAAAGAAAGCACCTACTGCATCGTCATTAGAGGCCTTGCGATAGCGTGAGGCCGTCGTGGTTTTATCGGAATATTGAACCGAGTACTGAGCGTCGTCATCGTCGCTGTTATCAACTAGATCAATGAGATCGTCAATAGCATCGGATCCGGCTTCTGGCGCTGCTGGGTCAGTCGTTGTCGGATCAGCCGTTACAACGCTGCCTTTGCTCGCTAAGCTCGCTACATCACTATTCTCCGTTGAACCGACTAAGCGATTTGACTGTCCCACGGATGCCTCTACTTTTTCTACAGTACTCATGGAGCTGTTGGCCAGCTTTTTTGGGGCGTTGTGTTCTTTATCCCCCGTTGTCGGCTCGGGCGCTAGTTCTGAAATTGACGCTGATCTGTGTTCTAGGCCATGTGACGCCAGTCTTTGTGGCGATGCATTGAATGGCGATGCGTTGAAAGTGAGGTCAGAGTTTTGAGGAGCTGTCATATTTTAAGAAGCTGTCATGTTCAGAAAAGGACATTCACGTCATAACGATTTTCTGGAATTGCCCCTTTAGCTGGGAGCGATCGCGCTCTTGACTCCGTAACAATAAAGTAGCGATAAAGCCTTCATCAAAGACGATTGTTTGCCCTACTATAACAATGCTTTGTTAAGAAACTGTTCAGAATAACAACTTAAGTAATTTTTATCGGCTGTTCTGCTTAAGCTAACGTCTCTGACAGGGGGCTTTCACTACTTTTGTTACGTTTCTTTGACGATGTTTATTAATGTTATTGATATGGGGTACCTAGCGGGCGCTGGGCCTAGCTGTCAATACGACAGAACTATATTAAGTCTATGAGCGATCTAGTACACCCTCGTCAGCGCAACGTTTTGCAAACCACTTGGGTAGACGTGCTGGTCGATTGTCCTGGGGCTTCCGGACTCTATACCTATCGTGTCCCTGAGGAGCTGACTGTACAACCGGGCGATATCGTGAGTGTTTTTTTTGGCACTCAGCAAGTTGGCGCGATCGCAATTCGCCTGCTTGATGACCTGCGTTGGGGGCTAGACGCGTCGTCTATCAAGCCGGTGGCAGAAGTTGTAAATACATCCTTTTTTACTAAAGAGTATTGGCAACTATTAAACCGTGTCGCAGACTACTATCAGACGCCTTTCATTCGCGTATTGAAAACAGCGCTGCCACCGGGTCTGCTTTCCAAATCACAGCGCCGAGTTCGGCTTTGTCACGCTAGCTCGACAGCGCACCTTGAGCAATCTGCACTCACCAAAGACGCACAGTCGCTTTCGCCCTCTGCTTTGCAGCTCATCAAGATCCTCCAGAATTCTCCAGATGGGGAGTATAGCTGGCAGCACTTGCAGCGGCAGATCGCAGCGCCTCGTAAAACAGGCAGTGCGACGCAGGCCATCCGGCAGCTCAGAGCGCGGGGTTGGGTTGAAAGCTATCTGGCTACGCCGCGATCGCCTCGTGCCAAAAAACGGCAGGCCGTGATACTAGTTGACCCAGCGTCCGCGTCCGCTCAGGCCGGTCAGTCGCTGAGCCCAAGACAGCAGGAAATACTAATTGAGCTATCACAAAAAGGCGGAGAGCTGTGGCTCAGCGACGTGCTCCAGCAGCTCAAAACTACCAGCAAAACGCTGCAAAAACTAGCGGCTCTAGGCTGTTTGGTGATTGAACCAAGAGAAGTCTTACGAGCAGGAAGCCACTCTAGGGCCCTCGCCGATCGGCCCAAGGCGCTAACAGCCGATCAGGTAGCGGCGCTGGGCGTTTTGCATCAGCTAAACGGCTACGAAGAAGCCTTGCTACATGGCGTCACAGGCTCTGGGAAAACAGAAGTGTATTTGCAGGCGATCGCACCTATTCTCGAGGCCAAAAAATCTGCCCTGGTTCTTGTGCCCGAAATCGGCCTTACGCCTCAGCTTACCGATCGCTTTCGCAGCCGCTTCGGCCAGCAGGTATACATTTATCACAGTGGCCTTTCTGAAGGCGAACGCTACGATACCTGGCGGCAAATGCTCACCGGAGCGCCGCAGATTATCATCGGCACCCGCTCAGCCGTCTTTGCGCCCTTGCCCCATTTGGGCGTCATTATCCTAGACGAAGAGCACGACGGCAGCTTTAAGCAAGACCAGCCCATGCCCTGCTACCATGCGCGTCAGGTTGCCAGATGGCGAGCAGCGCTAGAAAAATGTCCGCTGATATTAGGATCGGCTACCCCCGCGCTTGAAACCTGGGTCAGGTTTCAAGCGCATAAAAAAGACAGAAATAAAGAGACCGACACGCCGACACGCCACTACCTGTCTCTGCCCCAGCGCGTTCATGCTCGTCCGCTCCCGCCGATTGAGCTTATCGACATGCGTCAAGAGCTAAAAGACGGCAACCGCACTATCTTTAGCAGGTCGCTACAAACGGCACTCGAAGATCTGATCCAAACGGGCAATCAGGGCATTTTGTTTATCCACCGTCGGGGTCACAGCAGCTTTGTGTCGTGCCGTAGCTGTGGGCACGTCATGGAATGCCCCAACTGCGATGTCTCTCTATCTTTTCATCAGACGCATCCGGACGCCGCTGCTCGCCTAAACTGTCACTACTGCGGCCATAGCAGACAGCACCCTGACAAATGCCCCACCTGTCAGTCGCCTTACCTCAAGACCTTCGGCAGCGGCACGCAGCGAGTGGTCAATGACTTGGCCAAATACCTGCCTCAGGCCCGCTGCCTGAGATTTGATAGCGATACGACTCGCAACAAAGGCGCACACAGAGCCTTACTTAGCCGGTTTGCTGAGGGCAAGGCGGATCTACTGGTAGGCACTCAGATGCTGACGAAAGGGATTGACCTGCCTCAAGTTACGCTCGTAGGGGTGATTGCGGCGGATGGGCTGCTGTTTATGCCAGACTATCGGGCTAGCGAACGGGCGTTTCAGACAATGATGCAGGTGGCAGGGCGAGCGGGACGTGGCGATCGCCCTGGTCGGGTGATTGTTCAAACCTACAGCCCCGAGCATGCGGCAATTCAGGCGCTGATGCCGCCAGAGGTAGCTACGCCGATAGACAAACAAGTAGGCGCACAGGCAAACACACAGTATGGAGATTTTTTGCAGCAGGAGCTGCGCGATCGCACAGAGCTGAGCTATCCCCCCTGTGGCCAGCTTATTTTGCTCAAGCTCAGCGGGTTAGACGCAGGTGAGGTTGAGAACGCAGCCGTCAGACTTGCAGGCAAGCTAGCCGAGCGGGCCGCAGGCGGTGACCATTACGAGATTTTGGGGCCGGTGCCTGCGCCTATCCTGCGGGTGGCCCGCCGCTATCGCTGGCACATTTTGCTAAAGCTGCCGGTTGACGCCGCGCTGCCTAATCTGGGCCGATTACGATCGCCCAAGGGGGTCAGCCTAACTATTGACGTTGATCCCATGAACTTAGCTTAGATGAACTCAGCTTAGAAAATGTGTCCTGTCTCTTACTGACGGCGCGAACCGCTGCATGTTATTTTTCTGGGCAGAAAATTCTATTTGCTTCATATCATTTGTTTCATACAAAGGCGTTTCTCATCAGACAGTTTGTTTCACAGTTCATTCTACAGTTCGTTTCTATGGCTTTTGCGCATCTTTCCTCCTGCTTGAGGACGCTGCCCCACAGCGGTGTTGCGATCGCACTTTCTATTTTGTCAGCCTGGGTGATTAGCTTCTCTTCGGCTTTTAGTACAGGCGCTGAGACGATTGGCCTGTGGGGATGCCTGTGCCTAATTCCCTGGCTGACCTTTTTGTATACCGGGCTTTTTGTAACCGGACACGACGCGATGCATGGCAGCATCGATCCTAGTCACCGCTGGGTCAATCGAGTGCTCGGTGAGATCAGCCTATTTTGCTACGGGCTCATCCCTTACAAAAAGCTTTATCAGTCGCATTCATATCATCATCAGTTTCCAGCTAGCCACCGCGATCCTGACTTTCACAATGGCCATGATAGGCATCCGGTTCTTTGGTATTTTCGATTTATGCGCAGCTACTGGACGCTGCGTCAGTCAGTCGGGCTCTGTGTCATTTACAACGGATTGCACCGAGTGATGGGGGTACCAGAAGCCAACCTGCTGATTTTTTGGGCCATTCCTTCTTTGCTCAGCTCGATGCAGCTCTTTTACTTTGGAACTTATTTGGTACACCGAGAGCAGCTAGATACCTACAGCACACCGCTGTGTGCCAACAGCTACTACTGGCCCAAGTTACTATCGCTGCTGAGCTGCTATCACTTTGGCTATCACCGTGAGCACCATGCGTTTCCCAGCATTCCCTGGTGGCAGCTATCGCACGCTAGGCTAGAAAATATTAGGCAAACGGTCAACCCGATATTCGTAAGCGCTCAATTAGCCGATGCAAAGTATAGGCTAGCGAGTAGCGGCAAAGCATTAGAGATAATTAGCAGTCCTTTAGTCCAGCGCGATCGCACTCGCCTGAAGACATAAATGCTGGCGACAACCATCAGCCCTAGCTCAATCGGGGCCACGATATTGCCAAAGTAGCGAGGATCCCAATAGGAAACTGGGCTTTCAAAGCGAAACTGACTAAAAGGCCAAAAGTGACGGTGGCCGTCATCTGCATGCACGGGCAGATCTTCTAGGCAGTGCAGCACAATGCTGCCAAACAGCAGCGCTAGGCCAGTACGAGAAAAATACAGTGCCACCAAAATACCGATCGTCGCCAGCGGAATAGAGTTAAAAAAATCGAAGACGTTTTGCCAAGAGGGTCGGTAGTACTCTACCCGCCAAATCTGCGAATCTGGCACCGCCGATAGCTTTAGCAGCGCGTAAAAGCCAAACATGGCCAAGTCGGGAATCAGTGCGCCCCAAATAATCAGCGGGTTCCAGTCTGGCTGCTGCTTGCGGCCTAGTAGCGCCAGATTAAAAATAGCGTGAGCAGGCGTGTTCATTAAGTGTCCCCTCTGGTAGGCAGTCCCAGCGATCGCAAGGTTACAGTATAGATAGCTACAGCAACAGATAGCAGCAGGTAACCAATCGCATACAGCAAAGTCATGAAAATCACCTCTACCCTCACGCTATTATCAGTTGCTGCTTTGGGCGGCACACTGTTTTTCACCAATCCAAACGAAGCGGACTATGCAGACTATCTGTCACAAGAGATAGCGGTAGAAACGCAAAATTCGCTCTGCGATCCTGAAGGATTTTCTAACTGGTTAGGTAAAGTTGGTGAGGCGCTTAGCAGTGCCTGTCAGGGTATTTTGGCAGGCGGCGAGCAGCTCTCAGCAACAGAAGTGCAGGCACTGATCAAAGAGAATACTGACTATCAGAGCTATTACCTTTTTAGCACGTACGATACCCAAACGCCTTTTGGAAACTACAGAGCAATCGGTGCGTTTGACCGATTTATCCTGCAAGAAGGAACAGAATCAACAACAGAAATAGAGCCTGACAGCGAGACCGGAATAGAGCTATAGAAGCAGGCAGATAAGAGAGTCGCCGATAGCGCTACATAACAACCATTAAGCGATACGGAAGAACACGTGAAAAAGAGACAATGAGTGCGAAACGTCCTATTTATCTAGACTGCAATGCCACCACTCCGGTTTCAGCGGAGGTGCTGACAGCAATGCTGCCTTTTTTCACAGAGCATTTTGGCAATCCGAGCAGCCAGAATCATGCTTATGGGTGGGAAGCAGAGGCAGCAGTAGAGAAAGCCAGGGAAATTTTGGCAGCAGCGATCGCAGCCGAGCCCAGCGAAATTATCTTCACCAGCGGTGCCACCGAAGCCAACAATCTAGCCATTAAGGGCATCGCCGAAGCCTATATGGGCGAAGGTAAGCACATTGTTACCGTGCAAACCGAACATAGCGCCGTTCTCAGTTCCTGCCGCTATTTAGAAACGCTAGGTTTTGAAGTGACCTATCTGCCCGTGGGATCGGACGGACTGATCGCACTGACAGACTTAGAAAAAGCGCTGCGTGCAGATACCATCTTGGTGTCGGTGATGGCGGCGAATAATGAGATTGGCGTGCTGCAACCAATTGAGCAGATTGGCGAGATTTGCCGCGATCGCAACATCATTTTCCACACGGACGCCGCTCAGGCGCTGGGCAAAGTTCCGCTGAATGTGCAGACTATGCACATCGGGCTGCTGTCAATGACAGCCCACAAGCTGTACGGACCCAAGGGCATTGGGGCGCTATACGTTCGCCGCAAGCAGCCACGCGTACAGCTAGCGCCTCAGATTCACGGCGGCGGACAGGAAAAAGGCCTGAGATCGGGCACGCTGAATACTCCGCAGATTGTGGGGTTTGGGGAGGCGATGCGGCTAGCAACGCGTGATATGGAGCATGAGACCAAAAGGATTGGGGCGCTGCGCGATCATCTGTGGCGAAATCTTGCCAAACTTCCAGGCGTTCATCTCAACGGTCACCCCACTCAGCGACTGGCGAATAACCTCAGTATCAGCATTGAAGACGTAGATGGCAACAGGCTGCTCTCTAGCGTTCGAGGGGCGATCGCGCTCTCATCTGGCTCAGCCTGTAGTGGCCTCAATCTGGCCCCCTCACATGTAATCAAGGCCCTAGGGCGCAGCGACCGGCTAGCTAGGGCAACGCTGCGACTGGGCCTAGGACGCCAGATCCACGCAGATGACATTGAGCAGGCCACACAGACAATATCAAATGCGATCGCGTCACTACGGCACGCACCAGGAAAACCGTAAGCGCCGAGCCATTCAACCACCCATCGACTTACAGGCTCTAAACGAAGGCTCAGACAAAAGCCCCAAGCAAAAGGCTCAGACAAAAGCCCCAAACAATCGATTCCCTGCCACAATAAGAACCAACTTTTCTGATAGCACCACGGGTCATGGTTCAACAAACGCAGCGCGACACCTCCAGTAACTCTGGTGAAACGCTAGGCAACAAGCCGTCTGTGCCGCTGACGATCTCGGTGGCGCTGATGTACATCGGCATCGCGATTACCTCTGTTTTTGTACTGGCGGCACTGTTTGCGCCGCTTATGCAGAGCTGGGGATGGATTCAAGATCCGATGGCGGGCCTCACCAATCCTATTCATGAACCACCTTCGGCAGCGCACTGGTTTGGCACCAGTCGCCAGGGCTACGATGTCTTTTCAAGGACGCTGTACGGCACTCAGGCGGCCTGGCGAGTGGTGCTGCTGGCGACGGCAATGAGCGTGGTCGTTGGGGTGCCACTGGGAATGCTGAGCGGCTATTTGGGCGGCAGGCTAGACCGGGCGCTGCTGTTTTTTATGGATACGATCTATACGCTGCCGGGGCTGCTGCTGTCGGTGACGCTGGCGTTCGTGGTGGGGCGTGGGGTAGTCAATGCGGCGGTGGCGCTGTCTATTGCCTATGTGCCGCAGTATTACCGCGTGGTGCGTAACCATACGGTGAGCGTGAAAACAGAGCTATTTATCGAAGCGGCCCAGTCTATGGGAGCGTCCACCTGGGCGGTGCTCTCTCGCTATTTGTTTCTCAATGTGGTGCAAAGCGTGCCCGTGCTGTTCACACTGAACGCCGCTGACGCAGTGCTAATTTTGGGAGGTCTGGGCTTTTTGGGCTTGGGCCTGCCTGAATCTGTCCCTGAGTGGGGCGATTCTTTGCGGCAGGCACTAGATGCACTGCCGACGGGCATTTGGTGGACAGCGCTATTTCCAGGACTGGCCATTACGCTGATGGTAACCGGGCTCTCTTTGATTGGCGAAGGGCTTAATGAATTTATCAATCCGCTGCTGCGCCGAGAGAATTGGGACTAGAGAAACTCAATTGATAGCTTTGAAGTAGGCAAGTTCAGGCATAATGCGAAGAAGAACGCCCAAGCGGTCATTTTTGATACTATGTCTAGCCCATCGGCTGCGCAGAAACAGAAGCTTTACCAGTGCTATTTGCAGCTAAGCGAAGAGCACCGTTTTTTGGTGCAGATTTTTGCGCTGCTGTATGAACCGACCAGTCGGGAGAACGCCAGACGCTGCTGGGTGGTGGCAATGGCCAATCAAACGCGGCTAGCCAAGGTGGCACCGCCTACCCCCAAAGCGTTTCATGCGCAAGTGAGTAAGCTAATCAAGCTAGGTGTGTTGACCCAAGGGAGGGGCAAAGGGACGCACTGTAACCCGGTGACGATTGATCTGGCGGTGAGAGATGCACTCAAAATGGAAACATTTGAGCCGATTGTTAAGGCGATCGCACAGCTTTTTCCCATTGGCCGGCGCTATCACAACGGCGCTTTGATCTTCCGTAACGAAGCTCAGTTTGTGCGCGAAGTTCGCGTGGCCCTTTACCGAGAAGATCGCGCCGCGGTTGAGGCACTTTTTAAGGCGGCAGGCAGTGCCTACTGGCAGACAGCACTAACCTTTGACCAGGCCCTCTGTGAGGTTCTCACCAACCCAATAGATACTGACTGGATTGACCAGCTCTCAGATGAGTTTTTCGAGCGAGGGCTCAGTGCGATTTTGGCGGACTCTGTCGAGCGCTGCGTCCCGGCAGACGAGGTGTTTGAGCTGCTAGCAGACTACTGCGAAAACGGTGAAGTGGGGTCCGCGCTTCATCTGCTGTACGCAGAACAGCTTTGGCTGCGGGGCAATTTGGACACTGCCGTTGATGTGCTAGCAAACCTGACGGTAGACCAGTCACTAGCAGCCAGTCACGGGGCGCTGATGGGCGCGATCGCCTTCTTACTCGGAGATTCGGCAGGGGCGATCGCTCACTATAGAAACGCCTTGAAAGCCGCTGGCAAAACGCAGCAAGCCAAACTCAAATGGCTCAGCCTGCCAGCCGCGACAATGCTCTTTTTTGTCCTGCTAGAAAACGGCTCCGCCGCTGCCCTCAAAGAAGCCGAGGACATCGCCCAGCTCATTCAAAAGCAGGCCGTTCGGCAGCAGCCAGAACACCCGCTCAGCTCAGGCATGCCGCTACTGCTCGCCGTCTTGCAGCAGCAGCAAGGCGTGCTCACCAACGCCGCTAAGCGCTTTAGTCACCATCGCCTCAACGACGTTGGGCTGCCCGCCCTATTGCAAATCTACAGCCTGTACTGGATTGACATAGATGACATCGCAGACTGGATAGCGCAGTGGCTGCCCCAGCTTTGCCAGCTCACCCTGCAGGCCGGATACGGCTGGATTGCGTTAGAAACCGCTGAGCTGCTAGTGAACTATCAGCCCCGAAGCCCTTTTGTTAAAGTTGTTGAAGCGCTGCGCGAGCAGACCGATAGCCTGCCGCTAATTACGATTGTAGAGCGCAAGGAAGCCTGGGAGCTGTCGCTGGACGCGCTGAGCGCACTGGCCGCAAAGCCTGAGGCTGGCAGCAGCCCAGCGCCCACCTCACAGCCACAGTTTCGCATGGCCTGGCGGCTGAGCTTTCACTCTCTAGAGAACTGGTCACTCACGCCCGTCGAACAAAAGCTTAGCGTCAAAGGCGGCTGGACTAAAGGCAAAAAGATTTCGCTACAGCGGCTTTACAGCGGCCAAAATTTGCCAGAGGGCATGAGCCGACAAGACGAAAAGATTTGCGACGCCATCGACGCTCACTACAACGACAGCTATTACTATCGCAGCAGCCCCACCTATTCCTTTGATACTGAGGCGCTCATTGCCCTAATCGACCATCCACTGGTGTTTTGGGAAGCGTCGCCTGACGTGCGAGTAGATATTGTAAAAGGGGAGCCAGAGCTGCTGGTCAAACGGCTAGAGAACGACCAGCTACAAATTGAGCTGATGCCACCGATTACCCGCGCCGATGTGCTAGTGGAAAAAGAGACGCCGACCCGGCTGAAGGTGATTGGTGTTAATGAGCAGCATCAGCGAATTGCGGCGGTGCTGGGCGAAAAAAATCAGCTAATGGTGCCCATACAAGCAGAAGAACGGGTGCTGAGCGCGATCGCCTCTATCGCCAATCTGGTCACCGTACAGTCCGACATTGGCGGCGGGGTAGAGGCCGAAGAAGTACCTTCCGATGCTATACCCCACGTCCATTTGCTTCCGGCAGGCGAGGGGCTAAAAGTCTCTTTGTTAGCCCATCCGTTTCCAGATAGCGGGACAGCCTATACGCCAGGGGAAGGCGGTGAAACGGTGATTGCGGTCGTAGAAGGCAAACGCCTACAGACGCAGAGAGATTTGACCCAGGAAAAACAGAACGCCGCAGCGGTCATAAACGAGTGCAAAGCACTATTGCACTATGAGCCCGTAGACGGAGAGTGGCTGATTGACGAGCCGACTGACTGCCTAGAGCTGTTGATGCAGCTACAGGAAATAGGGGAAGGTGTCGTCATTGAGTGGCCAGAAGGCGAAAAGTTTAAGGTCTCTCGGCAGCTAGGGGTAAATGACTTTAAGTTTGATATTCACCGTCAGCAGGATTGGTTTGCAGCCAGCGGCGAAGTGCAGGTAAGTGAAAATCAGGTGGTTGATTTACAACAGCTAATGGCGCTGTTAGACAATGCGCCGGGGCAGTTTGTACCCCTAGCCGACGGCGAGTTTTTGGCCCTGACCGAAGAGTTTCAGCAGCGGCTAAAAACTCTGAGCCGACTCTCGCAGCGTCACGGCAAAGAGCTGCGCATTAACGGCCTAGCCGCCCTGGCTATGGACGAGATGATCGACGATTTAGAACAGATTAAAGTCGATACCGAATGGCAAGATCATATTCAACAGATTAAGGCGGCCCAGTCGATTGAGCCGGCAGTGCCAGAGACTTTGCAGGCTACGCTGAGAGACTACCAAATAGAAGGTTATGTGTGGCTCTCTCGGCTGGCGAACTGGGGCGTAGGGGCCTGCCTAGCCGACGATATGGGCCTGGGTAAAACGTTGCAGGGCCTAGGGATGCTGCTAAGCCGGGGTAGCGAGGGCCCCGCGCTGGTGATTGCGCCCACCTCTGTATGCATGAACTGGAGCAGTGAAGCCGAGCGGTTTGCACCTAGTCTGCGGGTACAGAGTTTAGGAGAGAGCGATCGCGCCAGCCGCCAAGCGCTGCTAGACAACCTGGGGCCCAATGACTTGTTGGTATGCAGCTATGGCCTTATGCAGCAAGAAGACGTTGCGAAAATGCTTGCCAAGCTCACCTGGCAGACGATTGTGCTAGACGAAGCGCAGGCGATTAAGAACTACGCAACAAAGCGATCGCAAGCTGTCATGGCCCTTCAGGGCAGCTTCAAAATCATCATGACCGGCACCCCCATCGAAAACCATCTGGGCGAGCTGTGGAACCTGTTTCGCTTTATTAACCCTGGCCTGCTCGGCTCGCTCGACAGCTTCAACCAGCGCTTTGCCAACCCCATCGAGCGCGACCAGGACGACAGCGCCAGCGACGCCCTACGCCGTCTGATTCGTCCCTTTATTTTACGGCGAACCAAAGACCAGGTGCTAAAAGAGCTGCCCTCACGTACCGAAATTACGCTGCCAGTGGAGCTGAGCAAAGCCGAAATGGCCTTTTACGAAGCGCTACGCCGGGAGGCCATTACCAAGCTCAGCGACAGCGAAGCAGAGGCCGGACACAAACATTTGCAGGTACTCGCCGAAATTATGAGACTGCGCCGCGCCTGCTGCAATCCGTCACTGGTAAAGCCAGAGCTATCACTGCCGAGTGCAAAACTAGAACAGTTTAGCGAGCTGATTACAGATCTGCTGGAGAACGGGCACAAGGCATTGGTGTTCAGTCAGTTTGTTGATCATCTCAGGATTTTGCGCGATTATCTGAATGAGCAACAGATTAGCTATCAGTATTTAGATGGCAGCACACCGGCCAAGAAGCGAAAGCAGGCAGTCGATGCCTTTCAAGCTGGGAAGGGCGATATCTTTTTGATTAGCCTGAAGGCGGGGGGCTCGGGCCTAAACCTGACGGCAGCGGACTATGTGATTCATATGGACCCCTGGTGGAACCCGGCAGTGGAAGATCAGGCGAGTGACAGAGCCCATAGAATTGGTCAGCAGCGCCCGGTGACTATTTATCGGCTAGTGGCGAAGGGAACGATTGAAGACAAGATTGTGAATTTGCATAAGGTGAAGCGAGATTTGGCGGATAGCTTGCTCACGGGTTCGGATATGAGCAGTAAGGTCTCGACCGATGAGCTGCTGTCACTGATTCAGCAGTAGGTTTAATCTCTATAATGGGCTTGAACAGAACTGGGCTTGAACAAATGGATGTGAAAGGGCGTGAGAAACATGAAAGTCACTTTCAAAGAGACAGCCCCTACAGCCAACGGTTCGGCAGCAGAGCTATACGGCCTGTTGCTGGCGCACCTGATGATGCGGCCACATCTGCGTATGAGCGCAATTTTGACGCAAATGCTACCCCAAAATAACAACCAGCCACCTTCAGATCGGCTGAGTCAAACTTTGGACCAAATCGACCAGCTAAAAACCTGGCTAGATAGCTTTCGGCCTCTATCGCCTGTCGTGCTGCGCGAGCTAAAGCAACGCTATGACGTTCGATTCACTTATGACTCCAACGCGATAGAGGGCAATACGCTTAGCCAAAGCGAAACTGAGATTGTGCTATCGAAAGGCATTACGATTGGCGGAAAAACGCTGACAGAGCATTTAGAAGTCATTGGCCATAAGGAAGCGATTGACTATATTGAAACGCTAGCGCAGGCCACGACGCCTGTCGGCGAATGGGAAATACGACAGATTCATAGCCTGGTGATGCGAACTATTACACCGACAGAAGCAGGGCGCTATCGACAGCTCGATGTGAAAGCGGCAGGCACAGAGCATGTCTATCCGGCGCACTATCTGCTGCCTGGGCTGATGGATGAGTTTATTCGATGGCTGAGCGAGGCGCGATCGCACATGCATCCAGTGGCATATGCCAGCGAGGCGCACTATCGGTTTGTGTCGATTCATCCCTTTGCGGATGGCAATGGCCGCACGGGCAGGCTGATGATGAATTTGCTGCTGCTAAAGGCAGGCTTTCCGATTGTGAGTATTTCTAATCGGCAGCGAGCAGCGTACATTGAAGCGCTAGTAGTGGCGCAGACTGACGATCTTGCTTTGCTGCTGACGCTAGTCTGCGAAGCGACTCGTCACGCGCTGATAGAGACGGTTTCTGTTATTGCCAGCGCCACTGAAAGTAAAGGTAAAGGGTACGCTTTCTATCAGGAAGTTGTTGCTTTTTTGGAGGCACAGGCAAATCTGGAGAAGCGGCCACCCAACGAGACGCCAGATTGAGATCGGTCTATGAATAGCTGAATGGAACTGGCTGAATGGAACTGGCTGACTGACAGTAGACGAGTCCGTCTATTTACGAGTTCACGCATCGAAGTTGTTTGATACGATCGGCTTACCTTAATCCTATGCGCTAAATATTATGCCAGCCAATAGCCGTGGACTCTTACGCTTCGCTGAATACGCTGCGGTTTCAGCATCAATAGCTGGCGCGATCATTACCATCACCACGCAAAAACCAGCCTACGCGGTCGCTCCGCTGTCTGTGACGGCTGCTTTGAATCTGGTGAACCGTCGCCAGCAGTCTCGGCGAATCGACGACGCACTAGAAAGCACCCAGCAGGCGATCGCACTCACCCCAAAAGTGCAACAGCTCAGTGAGTCTCTAGAGGCTTTGGCACAAAAGGGACAAGGCCAGCAGCAGCAGCTAGCGGCGCTGGCTGAAGTGGAACAGCAGCTAACTGAGCAGCTAACCGAGAGGCTGACTAGTGCGATCGCACAGCAAGATAATCAGCTCATTATCGCGATGCAGGCAGTCACAGCCCTTCGAGATGACATTGACCAACAAAGGCAGAAACTAGCCGCGCTAGAGGGCGATCGCACCACAGATGAGCTAGCGGCAAATGAGCTAGCGGCCTCTATAGCACAAGCACAAACCCAGATAGCACAGGCAAAAGCGCAGGCGAGTGCCACGACTCAAGCTGTTGAGACAGCGTTTCAGACCACAGTTGAGGACTTTTATACGCGCACAGAGACTGCGTTACAGCAACAAAACGCATACGTTACGCGAACCAAACAGCAGGCAGATACGCAGCGAGCGGCGATTACAGCCCAAGCTGCGCAGCTAGAAGATCAAATTGCGGCGCTGCGCGGTGACGTTGAAGGCTTTAGAAAAGAGCTGGAAGAACGGCTACGTCAGGCTGGGTCGCAGGCGACAGAGAAGGAGATCGAGGAAGCCTCTGACCTAGAGACAGAATCAACAGTCTCAAGACCAGAATTGGGTTTTGAGCAAGTTATTCCACAGCTACCTATCGAAGAAAATTTCGATCTAGATATTAACTTAGGCATCGATTTTGGGACGGGCTACACCAAGGTTTGCTTTCGCGATATTGGGCGTGACCGATCAGAAGTAGTGACATTTACCGAACTGGCTATGGGCGATTTCAACCTAGATGAAACGCTCATTCCGACTCGGCTAGCAATTTTGCAAGATGGTACGCTGCTCACAGGGCTGACGGTGGCAGAATGGCGAGAGAATAAGCAGCCTATTCACAAAAATATTGACTACATCAAAATGAGGCTAGCGGCGATTGACTTTCGCAAAGAGAGCAAAGAAGACGAGTGGCGCATAGAACAGATTCCTGAGCTAGATGACGATGAAACTGTTCAAAGCCTGTGCGCTTTTTACCTGAGTCAGGTGATTGTGCGATCGCAGCAGTGGATTCAAAAAAACAGACCTGAGCTGTTTATCAACCAAACTGTTCGCTGGAGCGTCAATCTAGGCGTACCGGTAGAACACTGCGATTCTGATGCGTTGGGCACCTTTGAAGAAGTTTTAGAGCTAGCGTGGCTGCTGAAAAGTACAGACATAGACACTACGTCTCTGACGATTGATAGCCTCAATCAGCTCATTGCCCACCTGCGACAGTGGAAGCAAGCAAACATCGCTGACAAAGGATTGGATTGCTACGTCACGCCAGAAATTGCGGCTGCCGTTTGGTCCTTTTTGAACTCTCGTCAGGCACAAGAAGGGTTTTATACCTTTTTCGATATCGGCGATGGCACCCTTGATGGTGCGGCCTTTATCTATACCCAAAAAGGGGGAGGCAAACAGGTAGACTTTTATATTGGCCAGGTAGAACCGCTAGGGGTTAGCGCTTTTGTAGAAAAAACCGCTAACGAGCTAAATCTAGAGACAGACAGCATTAGGCGGTCGATTGGGAGCGGTGCAGGCAATGGCTTGGGTGATGGCCTAGAAGATAGTTTAAAAGATCGGATGCAACAGAGTCAAACCCGCAAAAGCATACAGAGAATGGTCGCCAACGTTGTGATGGAGGGAAACAAAACGCATCAGGACGTAAGACAGTTTTCAGCCTCGCAGGATATTGGTCAAGAGCTGAAAGTGTTTATCGGCGGGGGCGGCGGCAATATCAAGTTCTTTCCAGAAACCATCTATGCCACCCATAGCGATTTTCAGCAGGGTAACGCCGACATTCCGCCCTACAAGCTCAGACAGATTCCGACGCCAGACGATCTCTCTGTTAATGGATTAGAGGGCAAAGACTTCAATCGATTTGCGATCGCCTATGGTCTCTGCATCCCCGAAGGAGAAGGCCCTGATATTCGGCTACCTAGTCAGTTCAAAGATGTAGAGCCTGGCTCAGAAATTGTTGACCACAAACCAGACGATTACGAAGACACCCGAGACCTCATGTAGACCTTATGTAAAAGTATTCACCTCAGCAAAGATCATGTCTCAAGCGAACCACGCTCAAACAACCTATGCTCAAACAACCCGTGCTCAAACAACAGATTGGAATCCCGAGCAGCCGGGGCAAGAGGTTCGGATAAAGGCAAACCCTGGGAAAAGGGGCAAAACTACCGGCAAGGTTCGTCGCGCAGGCACGCGCACTTTAGTGGAGGTGCAGTTTGGCCCTGCGGAAAAAGTCTACAAGCCCAAAAATCTGCTAGAGCTTTGTAGCGACGACGAAAGTATCGAGCAGATGATCAGGCAGGGTCGGTTTGGCGGGCCTGACGATCTTCGCCGCATTCTCACGTTTGAAAAAATTAAGGGGCAGTTAACAAACGTCTTCTACAGCATGGAGTCTAGCCAAACAGATTTCTATGCTCACCAGTTCAAACCTGTGCTCAAGTTTCTGGACTCGCCGGTGGGTCGCATTTTGATTGCCGATGAAGTGGGCCTTGGTAAAACCATCGAAGCCATGTATATCTGGAAGGAGCTGCAAACCCGCGCAGAGGCGAGAAGGCTGCTGATTGTATGCCCTGCCATGCTTCGCCAAAAGTGGAAAGATGACCTGGCGCAACGGTTCAATATCTTTGCTGAAATTGTTGATGCGAAAGAGCTGCTGGGCCGCGCCAAACTCAGCCTAGAAACTCAGCACAGTCAATCTTTTGCCTGCATCGCCAGTCTAGAAGGGCTGCGTCCTAGCGGCAATTGGGAAGATCTAGGCGCTCAGAATGCTCGGGCCGAGTTTGCGCGTTTGCTAGATGCGAACCCTGCCAGCGATGACTTTGGCCTGTTTGATCTGGCCATTATTGACGAAGCCCACTATCTGCGAAATGCGACGACGGCTAGCAACCTGATTGGCCAGCTCATTCGAGATGCTTCTCGCCATTTGCTGCTGCTGACCGCGACGCCCGTGCAGATAGATAGCTCAAATCTGTATCAGCTTTTGCGGCTGATTAGCCCGGATGACTTTTTTAATCAAGATATTTTTGGCACCATGCTGGATGTCAATCAGCCGGTGGTGAATGCGCTGCGGTATCTGTGGGCCAGTCCGCCTCAGCTTTTGAAAGCGAAGGTTGCGGTGGAAACCGCGCTAAAGTCGAGCTATTTCAAGGATAGCTACTTGCTGATGCAGGTGCAGGCAGGGTTAAAACAGGCGACACAGGCAAACGGGGCACTGGCAGAATCTGACCGGGTGGAGCTGGGCTATAAGCTAGAGAAAACGTCTCTGTTGGGTCAGTATGTTACGCGTAGCCGCAAGCGAGATGTTTTGCCCAATCGCGTCAAGCGAACCCCGCAAACGCTGACGGTTCAACTTTCGCCGCTAGAGCGCAAATTTTATGATGAGGTGACAGAAGCTATTCGAGCGCAGACGAAGGGCAAAAAAGGGGTGCCGCTTTTGAGCTTGATTTCTCGGCAGCGGCAGATGGCAAGCTGTATGGTGGCGGCGCTAGAAGCTTGGCGGGCAGACAATAGCCTAAAAGGGCTAGTAGAAGAATCGCTGTGGGAGGATATGGGCGTTGCGCCCCGGCTGCGAAAGGACACTGAGCCTACAGATTTATCTCATAAAAATCTTGCTTTTAAGCGAATTAGCATTGCTGATTTGGAAGCTGAAGACAGCAAATACAATCAGCTAATCGCCTTTTTGAAAAAAGAGCTGAAGCAAGAGCGGACTCAAAAGTTTGTGATTTTTGCCTATTTTCGGGGGACTTTGCAGTATTTAGAGCGGCGGCTACAGGCGGCAGGCATCTTGACGGGGCTGATTATGGGCGATATGGGCGATCGCAAGTGGGATGTTGTTCAGCAGTTTCGCCAGGAAACGGGGCCGACGGTCTTGCTCTCGTCAGAGGTAGGCAGTGAGGGCATTGACCTACAGCACTGCCGCTTTTTGATTAATTATGACCTACCCTGGAACCCGATGCGAGTAGAGCAGCGCATTGGTCGGCTAGATAGATTGAACCAAAAGGCGGACCGCATTTCGATTGTGAATTTTAGCTTGAAAGATACGATTGAGGCAGAGATTTTAGAGCGTTTGTATAAGCGAATTCGCATTTTTGAAGAGAGTGTGGGTGATCTAGAAGGGATTTTGGGAGAGGAGACTGAAAAGCTGCTGGTGGCGCTGTTTGAAAAAGAGCTGACGGCTGAAGAGGAAGCGTCGAAGGTTGAACAAACGGCGGTTGCTTTAGAAAATCGGCGCGTTCTGCAAGATGATTTGGAGAAAGAAGCAATCAATATGATGGCGTTTTCAGATCATATTTTGGGGGCGATTGAAGAGAGTAAAACGCAGGGCCGGTGGCTACAGCCAGACGAGATGTCTGCATTTGTAAAAGACTGTTTTAGTCGATACTATCCGGGCACTGTGATTGCGCCTCAGTCACCGGGCAGTCAGCTATTCAACATTTCACTCTCAGAAAAAGCCAAGGTCGATTTACAGTTTTTTATCTCACAAAATCGCTGCGCGACGCCGACCCAATTGCACAAGTCTAGTGCGCCGGTGGTTTGTTTTTTTGATCCCAAAATTACGGGCAGCATGGGCAAGCGCAACGAGCTGCTAGATCCGACGCATCCTTTGATTTTGTGGATACGCGATCGCTATGCCACCGCCGCCCAAAAGCTGCATCCGGTCTCTGCTATTCGCACTACTACTGCTCAAAGCAATTTAGAGGCTGGCCTGTACGCATACGCCGTCTTTTTGTGGACCTTTGAAGGGCTAAGGACAGAAAGCCAAATCGCCTACCAGATTATTAATGTCGATAGCGATCGCCTGCTAGATCAGACCACCTCTGAGGCTGTACTGGCTACGCTGATGCAAACGGGCGAGCTAAAGCTGAATGCTGATAGTTTTATTGACGATATTGAGGCGGTAATAGCCGGGCAGCAAACGTGTAAAGAGACGTTAGAAGAGGCGTTTGGGGAAGCGTTAGAAGACTTTTACAAAGAAAACGACAGCCGCTGCGATGTGCAAGAGAACAGCGCTCGCGCCTTTGCCGAAAGAAAGCAGCGCGAGCTAACCGAGCGGCTAGAGCGGTTTCAGCAGGCTGGCAAAACCCGCATCATTCCGGCGACGCAGGGGCAGCTAAACAAGGTGAACAGAGAGCTAGAAGTGAAGCTGATTAGCATTCAGCAAAAAAGGGATGGCGTTAACCCCAACCAAACGGAGCTGGCAGCGGGCGTTATTTTTGTAGAGCCGCATTTGTAGAGCCGCATTTGTAGAGTCGTATTCATAGAGCCGTATCTGTAGAGCCGTATCTGTAGAGTCATTGACTGACTAAATAATTGACAGGCTTAAAACAGGGCTGATAGGGTAAAGCGTATAGCTGTAAGCGTGCATGTGTAAGTGCATATGTGTCCGTCAGCTCACCGCCCCGAAAAATTTAGCCGCTGACGATGACTGCTACGAACAGTACATCGCCAGCTCGCCCCCAGCACTGCAAACCCAGTGAAGGAGGTTGTGCACATGATGCCACAGCCACCCTAACTTTTAGCAAGTTGGGGTGGCTACATTTTTCGTGGGGCTTTCTTCCAAACCCATAGCACGCTCCATTTTTGGAGACCATTCGGAGAAAACCCATGAAACCCACAGCCTTCATCGCTGATTGCCCTCTGGTAGGCGATCGCACTGCTTCTGATGCCCGACAGCTAGCGCTACCCCCTTCACCCCTCTCACAGCTAACGCCTTCTGGCACCGTCCCCGGTGAATCTATCCGGCATATTCTGCTGGGCAGCCCAGACGCCATCCGCCAAACCATTCATTTGCTGCACACGCTGCGCTATACCGAAACCATTCTGTGGAGCCCGGTGCTGGCAATAGAAGACTCGCTGGTGATTACGCCCGCGCAGGGGGAAGCGTTTAGCCTGTTGAGAAAGCAGATCTAAACCATACGGCCACTACGAGCGTCGCGATTCAGGCTCTAGCTTCATATCGGCGAAGTGATCGAGCAGTTCGCGGTGGATGAAGCGGAAGCGCCCGCCAATTCGCTGGGTGAGGCGACGTTCGGTGGTGTACTTGAGAAATTGAGCGTAGTTACGGGGAATGTGACCTTTGCGGTAAAGCAGAAGGCGAAGAATGGAATGTTGGATGACAGCACGTCCACCGCCTAGAAAAATCCCATAAAACAGCGCAAGGAGAGCACCTGAAATCAAACTTGACTGAAAGTTCGCTTCTCTACCTGCCAGGTAAGAAGGTAGGAACGACAACGACACACAAGCTGGATAGCTAAGCAACACAATCAAAGGAACGTTTTTTGCAGAGGCAATGATGCCCTGATTGAGCATTTCTCGGGACTTAAAGTTCTCTTGCAGACCAACTATCAGACCAAATATCAGACGGTACTGCCATTTTTGAGAGGCATCTAGCCAGCTCGGCTGCATCTGTTCTATCAAAAAGTTATTCGGAATATTGTTTTCTCTTAGCTGGTTGGCTAGCCAACTCAAATAATGCTGCGTTTGTACCAGCTAGCAACCGCATCAGCAGTTCCTCCCCATCCGGTCCGGCCCCTCGGTCGGCAGGCTGCCTGCGCACCTTATCCCACAGACTTGCGCCTTCGTATGCGATCGCCACTCCTGCCGCCACCATGCCATACCGACAGAGCATCACAACCGTTTCGCTGGCCTTTGCATTACCCGTAACCTCGTAGGCGATCACAATAAACGTCAGATACAAAATCAGCCGAACAATCAGCCCCGTCTTACCCGAAAAATCGTGAAACGCCGGTAGCTGATTGAGCAATGCATTGCCCAGCAAGCCGACTACTGCGATCGCAGCTATCTCAAGAACCAAAAACATTCAGTCAGACTTCCCCAGACCTGTAGGCTCACTATAAACCAGCAACTTTTGTTACTTTGTAACCTTTACAGAGTCTTTCTGCCAATTTACGGAGAGCGATCGCATACACACTATTTTCAGCAAACGCGATGATCTAGAAAAAACTTCCAACAAGATCTCCGTTCGTCCCTGACGGTTTTTGTAAAACCTTTACACCAAAAATATGGCATGTTGGCGGCTGGCCAGATCCTTGCTTCAATCTTATCCCCCCTTTTGCAGCGAGGAACTTCTTCAAAACCAGCTCAAAAAGTTGTTTTTGTTGCCACTCTCACCGTCATCTTATTGACTATCGCTAGCGTCAACCACGTACGACTCAAAGATATGTACAGCCGGTCTTGGGGCGAAGAAAGCTATAAGCTCGGATTATTGCTGAGACAGGTCTCTGAGCCAACAGATATGGTGGTGACCATGTCCAGCGATTTGGGCGATCCAAACGTGATTTATTATAGCCAGCGGCGCGGCTGGACCTTTCCACCCGCCGACAACGACATTGACTGGAGCGTCTTTCCAGAAGATGACGACTATTCTATCAAGATGTTTGAAAGCTTGAGGGATAGAGGAGCTGACTGGCTTGCGATCGCCAACACGCATCAGCAAGAACTACAAGAGGAGCATCCAAAACTGTTAAAACATATTGAAACCCACTGCCAGCTTCAAACCCAGCGCAAGTTCGGCTCCATTTGCAAAATCGCTTCCCCGACAAACGAAGTCAGCTAGAGAGCAAGACACCACAAAATAAACACTTTTACCTGACCTCACATGTTCTCAGACTCAGCTCAATATAGGTAGCCGCAAACGGCTACCTATATTGAACTACCTATTTTTATAGTCGCCCAGACTAAATTCATCCTCAAGACCAACCGATTTCAGGTACCAAAAAATAACCACCAGTGGCAGAACATATTTATCCCAAGGATAGGCTTTCATCATGATTAAGCAGTTAGTCAGAACAAACAGCGACATCAAGTTTAGCTTCGCGAAGCGAATGCAGGTCAACAAGGCCAAGCCATATATCAACAGCATTTTTGGTGCCGCGTAGGGTAGCAAGTTTAAGAGGTTAGAAACAGTGCCATGACTGAGTAACGTGGGAGGAAAAACAAGACAACCCACTAACAAAACAGCGGAAATAACAGTTATTTTAGGCCGCTGCCGCTGCCAGTTTCTCAGGGTAAGTAGAGGCTGAAATAGAACCAGTTCTGGAATCACTAGATACATGCCAACAAAACTCAAGAAATTGATTGCATGACCCGGTACTATTGCCCAAATTGTTTGTTGAACCTCAGGAGACGGGCGAGTATCCATAGCTGATTGAGGAGCAAGCCCTTGGAATAAGAAAAACCAACCAAAGATAGTGAGTGAGGCCAAAAAAGGTGGAAACCATCGGTATAGTCTAGCTAAGGTGAAGTGGCCAGAATCTACTATCTGAATAATGAAGAGAAAAAATTCATATGCAAAAATTGAGGCTGGAAGAGCGAGCATATACTGCCGAGCAGCAATCGCTAATACGAAGGCAAGGCTGCTGAGCAAATGGCGATTGTGAACATAGCCAATCATGCCTAGCAGCCCTAAAAAGCAGGCCATGATATCTGTGTACATTAACCCGCTGTAGAAAACGTAGTATGGGCACAGCATCAGACCCGCTAAACATAGCAACGCCCGCCCTTTCTTGTGCGCAGCAGGCCAGCCAATGATGAAAACAATGATAATGGACAGCATCAAATTCAGCAGTCGTCCGGCAGGCAAACCCCGATTAAAAAGATACTCTAGAGCGCCAAAGATAATGAAGGGAAGCGGCGTACTAAGTTCTTCGTAGTCTCTGAGATCGTGGAATGTAGGGAGCAAACGATCGCTAAAGGTCAGCGTTGTCTCCCAAAAATGTCGCTCATCCCAGATAGCGGGCGCGCGGAGGAAATCAAGCCGAATGAGCAGTATACCGTAAACAACGATGACAGTGAAAAGAAACCAGAATTTTGGTCGAGCGCGGAAAACCTGAAACAGCATAGAAACTGACTGTAAGCAATACGAGTTCAAGCTGTAAATAGGTGTTTTATATCAAGATTTAGCTTGGATCTATCTCTATTTTCGCTGAGTGGTAAGCAGATCCGGAAGGGATTGTCTCGCAACTGATGGGCGGTGCCAGAATCCCTTTTGAAACATAGTCAGCATAGACAGCCAGCGGATAGGCGCGGCTATGAGAATCATAAGCATAGCTCCAGTCTTTTTCGTAAATACCCACTTCGACAAAATAGTCGCCGCTCGCGAGATCTACGCGATCAATAGAAAGCCGAAAAGTGCCCGATTTTTCTAAGGTAACTACCTTTTGCATCAGGCCCGCAGTGGTCACGTCTAAATACTTCTGACCATCTTGCCCAGAGATAGACAGGGTAAAGTGGGCTGACGCTATGCTGCGCTCATTTTTGTAGTCAATGTCTACATAAAGGCGATCGCCCGCCTTCATCTGAGTCTTTGGCAATAGCCGCACGCCCGTAATCTCTAGTTCTAAAGAGCCAAATCGGTTGTCACCCATCCGCAGCGGAATGCCTGAGGTAGACAGATGCTCAGCGCGATCAGGCATTCGCTGCTGCGTTTGTACCAGCATGTCCGATGCATATTGCCCCGCCACAATGTCTGATTCACCATAGGCTTTCACCGTGCCGTGCTTTAGCCAAAGGGCGCGATCGCACAGCCGCTCTACCTGAGTCACATCATGAGACACCAGCACAATGGCACAGCCTTGCACCTTCATCTCCAAAATCCGCTTCAGACATTTCGACTGAAACGCAATATCCCCTACCGACAAAAACTCATCAACCAGCAAAATTTGAGGATCGCAATGCACCGCCACCGAAAAGGCCAAACGCATCATCATCCCTGTGCTATACGTTCGCACAGGGTTATCAATAAAGCCTGCTAGCTCGGCAAATTCAACTATTTGATCAAATCGGCGGGCCACTTCTCGGCGCGGCAGGCCAGCGACAATCGCACTGACAAACACATTCTCTCGCCCGGTCAAATCGCCATGAAATCCAGCCCCCAAATCCAGCAGCGCCCCCACCCGGCCCCGCATCTTTAACTGGCCCTCACTCGGGTAGGCCACCTTTCCCAAAATCTGCAACAAGGTAGATTTACCAGCCCCGTTGTGGCCAATCACGCCCAGCATTTCACCCGCATTCACCTCAAAGCAAACGCCCTTAAGCGCCCAAAAATCATCTACCGGCTTTATTCGCCGCAGGCCTGACAGCACCGCTTCCATAATGGTTTGGGGCTTGTCCGCATGATAGCGATTAAACCGCTTACCGAGATTTTCAACGAGGATGGCACTCTCCATTTGGCTCTCCGTTCGAGTTTTCCTTTGAATCTCTGCGCAGAATCAGATCTCTTCTATCAGATCTCTTCTATAAATCTTAGGCTCTGACGCTTAAACACACGGTATCCAACCGGCAACAGCACCAGCGTCATACCAGCAACAATCACCAAAGACAGCCAGTCTGGCGATTCACCTTGAATTAAGATCTGCCGATAGCTGTTGACCAATGGCACCATCGGATTCAGCTCATAGATGCGGCGGTATCTATCGGGAATACTGCCGACTTCATAGAAAATGGGCGTGAGGTAAAACATAAACTGCAACAAAACGCCGAGCGTATGCTGAGTATCACGAAAGGTAACGTTCAGCGCTGCCAAAAAATAAGAACAGGCAACCGTCAGCCCAAACTGCAATAGCTGCAACAGCGGCAGCAGCAAGACCAAGGGCGTTAGCTGTACACCGTCAATCAACAGAAAAACAAACAAAATTGGCAGCGCCAGCACAAAGTGAATCAGGCCAGTCGTCACCACAATAATCGGCAAAATGGTGGTAGGAAAACCAGGCTGTCGAATCAGCGCCCGACTGCTGATAATAACGCCTGTAGCCTGAAAAAGGCAGGTCTGAAACCAGTTCCAAGCGAGCAGCCCTGCAAACACGTAGGAAGCGTACTGAGGAATATCAATTTTAATGATGACTTGAAAGACAAAAACAAAGACCAGTAGCTGTAGTAGCGGGCTAATAAGAGTCCAAGCGATTCCTAGGGTAGAGCGCTTGTACATGAGCTTCATGTCGCGATCAACGAGCGATCGCAGCAGATCCCACAGATAGCGTAAGCGCCCTTGACGAAAAGGCTCCTGATGAAAAGGCCCTTGACGAGGGGGCTCATTACGAGAGAGCCCCTTACGAGAAGACTTTTCACGAGAAGCAGTAGATTGCGGAAGTTTATTACTCATGTATCAAAATGAAGTGCCCGACGAGGTTAGCACGGCTTGTTCATTAGAGCTGACTAGCTAGCTGATAGCATCCTTAGCAGCAGCGCGTGCTCGATCAAGAGAAAGCATCGCTACGGCCCTCCTTACTAACGCGAACGCGCGATCGCCACAGCGACCACGGTCCTGCCAAATTCCCCCACACTTCCAGCAAAATCAGCGAAAGCGGATAGTCACTCTTGCCTAGCAGGCACTTCACCATCCGGTGCACATGATACACAGATAGCCCAATCAAAATTTGGTAAACACCGCGCCAGTCACCGTCTCTCAGCCAAGTCGTTAGATTGTAAGACACATGTCCTTTGCTATAGCCATAGAGCTGACGGCGGAGCGCTTTGGGCTCCTTGCGGTGCTTGTGCCATAGATAAGCAGCAGGCTCGTACAGCAGCGTATAGCCAGCCTTGATAGTCTTATAGAAAAGATAGGTATCTTCGCCAACACCCGAGGGCATTCCAGGCCCTAGCGCTTCATCCATCAGGCCAATCTCTAGATGCGAAAAAATAGTCGATCTAAACGCGGCATTTGCAGTCGCCCCTAGGCTCCACGTCGGCATCGCATAGCGGGGAGAAGACTCAAACCACTCAGCGCTCACTTCCTTTGGGGCAAAGCCTCTGCCAAGCCCCCCATACTTCTCAAAGAACTGTTGAGAGGGCGTCTCTAGCTGTAGAGGAAGAACGTTGCCCGTTACAATCATCACATCTGCGCGCGCAAAGGGCGCAACGAGCTTTTCTAACCAGTCGTCAGGAATGGTCACATCGTCATCGGTGGCGATGATAATATCACCCGTGCAGGCAACAAACCCGGTGTTGCGGGCATAGGCAAGTCCTTGCCGTGACTCGCGCACCAGTCTCACCCCAGAAAACTCGGCAACAACAGGCGGGGTTAGGTTAGAGCTAGGGTGATTGTCAACTACCACAATCTCTACGTCGCGATCGGTCTTTTGAGCCAGCAGGCAGGTCAAACAGTTACGCAGATCGTCAGGCCTATCAAAGGTGGCCAGGTTGATAGAGACCTTTACAGTGTCAGGCAGCTTGGGCTTTGCTACATCAAAGTCTAAGCTAGGTTCCAAACCAGGCTCCAAATCAGGTTCTAAATCAGGCGAAACGCTGTAGCGCTTTAACAGCGATGCATAAAGGCTGTACAGATGAGAGTGCTCGCTAGCAGGATCTAACCCCAGCAGGCTAAGCAGGATTTGCTCTTTTGATTCTGTCTGTCCGGTCTGATAAAGCAGATGATATTTCAAAGCACCCACGCTAATGGTTTGATAGTCGTTTTTAATATCTCGGCTGGCCAGCGGAGCGTCTTTCCACGAAAAGAAAACGCGCGTCATCAGGTAGGGTTCAACATCGAGAATAGGCGCGATCGCGTTCTCTAAACGGACGTGGCGGACGGCAATGCTGCCTGCTCGCTTTGGCAAATTCTGAGACGGCGGATGGGATGCAGAGACTTTGTGAGCTGTCAGGTTCAGCTCGCTCAGCCGTCGAAAACGCTGTTTGTACTGGGCTAAGCTGATTCGCTTTGAGGGTTCAGAGCTTTGTTCAGGGCTTTGCTCAGGGGTTCGCTCGGGGGTTCGCTCGGGGGCTGACGTGTTGGACACGGCTTCGACCTGTCGGCGGGCTTTGGCGTATCGAAACAAACCGGCCAAACTGCCTTTTAGCTCTGCCCAAATCAGGTCTGAGGGAATTCTAGTTGGATGCTTGAAAGCAATCCAGGCGCGGCGCAGATCCCAGGCAATAAACCAATAAAGTGCGATCGCTAGAAAGTTCCAAAAAGACCGAGGATAGCAGGCTAATCCGCAGGCGACGTAGGCATAAAAGCCGACGCCGTTGTTAGCAATTTGTGTTTTTAGCTTTTCATAGCGGCGGCGATGGCGGTGCCTGACCATCGCCGCAGGCGCGTAGGCTAGCAAATGGTTGCTTTCAACCACTCTAAAAAACATTTCTAAATCGCCGCCGCCATTAGTAACCGTACCGACATCTAGCGCTGGGTCAAAGCCCCCTATTTCACCAAAAACGGTGCGGCGATAGGCCATATTAGCACCGGCTCCATACTGCCCGGCCCCGGCCATCCACCAGGGCATTTTCTCGCCAGCCGGAACATAATACTCCTTGTAAGTAAAGCCTTTACCAAAGCCGCCGTATTCTTCAAATAGCACCTGAGCCTCGGTTTCCAACTCATATGGAACAATCAGCCCGGTCACCGCCATGATGTTTTCGTTCTCGGCAAAAGTCTGTGCGATCGCCTTTACCCAGCCAGCATCTACCACCACATCATCATCGGTATAGGCAATAATCTCGCCTTTGGCTTCTAAAATGGCGCGATTTCTGGCCCAGTCTAGGCCCGGACGCAGCTCGCGAACGTAGCGCACTTGAGCATAATTATCTTCAATTAAAGCTTTGGTCGCATCTGTTTGGGGCGCGTTGTCCACCACCAAAATATCTAGATTTGGATAGTCCAGCTTACAGATAGCATCTAGGCAAAGCTGAATGTCTTCGGTGCGATCGCGCGTGCAGACAGCCACCGTCACCAGCGGCCAATCCCCCTGGTACTCAGCAGGCGGCAGATCGATCAGTTCCGCTAGCGTCAGCCGGTCTAGCAGCGCCGGAGAGGCCAGCCCATTTATCAATAGCTGCTCGGTAATTTCCGAACTTAGCTGTTCTACAATCAGCCTCCCAAGCAGCGCCGCATGGCATTCTGCATTGCCCTCTTCTTTAGCAAACACAGGCGCTTTGACATAGCCCAGCGGCACTCCATGCAGCCGCACTAGGGCCTGTACACCCTTATAGCCCGCTAATCCTTCCAGGGTAGGAATTGGCTGAGCTAATTCAATATCAACAACTTTGATAGGAGATAACATAGTTACACTGATAAGAAGATCTTTGAGAGCTAGGCGTTAGTGATTCAACACTAAACCTTGGCATCTAGACCTCGGTATCTAGACCGAAGACTAAGCATCTAGGATTAAGTACCTAAAACTAAGCATTTAGGACTAAGCATTTAGGACTAAGCATTTAGGACTAAAGGCTACGCAACAAACGGTGTAGAACAGAACCGACAGAGACTTTTAGGAAGATTTTTATACGATGGATCTTAGGCGAATGAATCTTGGATGAATAGATTTTAGATGGGCAGCTCTTGAATGAATAGGATTTAGAGGCAATGTCCTGCGATGAAGTGACTAGACACTGCTTTGAGAGATGAGGAGAAGCGCGCTCTGCCGCCGCTAAGGCAATCTCTTTTCTAGAATTCCATTGTCGAGATTTTGCACTCATGGTCTGCCTCGCCCAGCTTTTCAAAAACAAAATGTATAGCCCCGGACGCAACAGCGGTGTAACCGGGTCTATTTTGATGGCCTGCTTTAACCAAAAGAAAGTCCTTAGCGGACGGTTACTCTGATCGCACTGCTGTGCTAAGTACAGATAAAAGCTACTGCGAGAGAGACAATAGAGATAGGCTGGTACTTCAGGATGCTTTTGTTGCAAATTTTCCAGCATCATCTGCTGCGACTTGGCCATCTGGCTAAAGTCCTGAGACATACCGCTATCAAGTTTGCGATACCCCACCAAAAACTCTGGGACAACGTCAAACTCGTAATGCTCTGCCAAACGTAGATACAAGTCCCAGTCTTCGCAGCCTTGCGCGTTGCTGCGCCGCAGCTCAGTACTATAGCCACCTATCTGCTCTAGACACTGCTTGCGAATAAGCGTAGAACTCGCGTTTCCTAAAAAATTATGGCAAATCAGCGTTCTATAAACGTCGCCTTTAATAATCGAGGCATGGAACGCACCGGTGGTTTGATCTTGCTCATCAATATCCGCTGACCAGGCATACACCACGCCAACAGTAGCCGAAGACATCTGAAACTTGGCCACTAGCTTTTCTAGCGTAGCAGGCCACCACAGGTCATCGGCATCAATTGGCGCGATGAACTCTCCCTTTGCAGCTTGAATGCCAGCATTGCGAGCGATCGCTACGCCCTGATTAGGCTGTTGGATCAAGTTAATGCGATTATCTTGCAAAGCCAGCTTTTCTACAATGGCGGCAGTGCGATCGACTGATCCATCATCAACCACCCAAACTTCAAAGTTGCAGTAGGTCTGAGAAAGTATAGACGCCAATGTGCCAGCGATAAAAGCTTCTGCATTGTAAGCAGGCACAACCACAGAAACGAGCGGCGTAGAAATGGACGGAATAGAAACGGGCGGCGGCGTAGAAAACAAAGTGTTGGAAAACAAAGTATTGGGAAACAAGTTATCAGGAACCAAGAATGAGAACCAAAGCCTTAAAAAAACAAAGTACCGGAGATAAAGTAATAGTAGCCACTGACGCTAGCAACTATCGCTTTGGTGACTCTTCTATCTCAGCGGCCTGATTTTCAGCAGCTATATTCCAGCCATGCCGAGTTTGATGCCACTGCCAAGCGTGAGAAATAATATCGGCCAAACCAGGATACTGAGGCTGCCATCCTATTAGCTTAAAGGCCTTGTCGCTGTTGCCCACCAGTGCCGGAGGGTCGCCCGCTCGCCGAGCTTCTTCTAATATCGAGATTGAGCGACCGGTAACGGTTTTTGCCGTTTTAATCACTTCTCTAACCGAAAAGCCATTGCCATTGCTTAGATTTATTTTTTGGCTGGTGCCGCCTTGCAAAAGATACGCCAGTCCTAATACGTGCGCCCGTGCCAAGTCACTCACATGCACATAGTCTCGAATACAGGTGCCATCCGCCGTCGGATAGTCTGTCCCAAAAATTGAGATCGCCTTGCGCCGTTTTGCAGCGGTGCTTAACACCAGCGGAATCAAATGAGGTTCTGGATCGTGGTCTTCACCCAGCTCGCCCATTGGATCAGCGCCAGCCGCATTGAAATATCGAAAGCAAACAGATTTTAGGTCATAGGCCCGATCAAAATCATCGAGCATCTGCTCGACCATAAGCTTGCTTCTGCCGTAGGGATTTACCGGATTTTTAGGATGTGTTTCCAAAATCGGCAAGCTATCTGGAATTCCATAAATAGCGCAGGTTGAAGAAAACACCAGCCGTTTGACATCGGCTGCAACCATGGCTTCTATCAGCGTCAGTGTCCCGCGAACGTTATTGTCATAGTATTTAGCCGGATTAACTGTAGATTCACCGACATAGGCATAAGCTGCAAAGTGAATGACCGCAGCAACCGAATAAGTTGAAAATAGACGATCTAGACACTTGCGATCGCAAATATCTCCTTCAACAAATTCAGCTTTCAATACGCCCTCAATTAGATCTGCATGCCCATAGACCATATTATCGAGAATAACTGGCCTGTATCCAGCAGCCTGCAAAGCCTTGACAGTATGAGACCCGATATATCCACCGCCACCAGTTACGATAACGACCTGTTCACCTGACGTATTTGAGTGTTCCATGTAGACCCTGAGTAAATAGACGACTTTTTGTTATTGCAAATGCACGCTTTCTACTGTGCATCTGCTATGCAGTAAGCGTAGAACAAAGGGTTAGACAAACATGAGCCCATCAGAAAAGGCAAGCAGTTCAGTCAGTTAAAGCTTGGAGATTCAATCACCGAAGATTTGACCTCCAAAGATCTACTGCGCAAAAATACTGCTCGTATCCACTAGGCTAAAAAAGCCATAGCCGTGCTACATCAGCGAATACCCTTAAGTCACCTAAGTATAAATTTAGATATTGTTTAGTTTACGGTGCTAGTTTACAAAATCTGGCTGTTTTCGTTCTAAGTTCGTAGCCTCTATAAATATTGACATAAGTAGCTAGGAACAATTAAGTATAAAACGGTCTAGAGCGTAATCACCCTGCTGACTGCGATCAATCATGCCATCGACAATGGCTTCAGCCAACTCATCTTCGTACTCGAACATCCGACCAGCCAATTCATGTGTTTTAAGCTGATGCCATTGACCTTCAATCGGATTGAGTTCGGAGCAATAAGGGGGTAAGAATAAGACAAACAAACCTTGAGCCTGCCATTTCGGCCACTGCGCCTGCACCAACTTACTTTTGTGAATCGTGCAGTTATCTTGAACGATAAAGGTCAGTCGTTTTGTCTCGGCGTAGGTCTTGGCAGCTTTCGAGGCGAGCCAGTCCATCACTTCCAAGTAGCGTTCGCCGTTGAAGCCACCGACACACAGCGCATAGTCAAAACTCTCGTCAGGATCCCAGATGCCGAGAATACTCACTCGTTGCCCTCGGCGTGCAGTTTGTTCAAACCGTTTCTGCTTACCAATTGGGCTGTAGCTGTAGCTTTCAGGCGTCCACTGACAACAACCGGTTTCATCGAGATATTTCAAGGCAATCTGGCCTGTAGCTGCAAGCGCTTCGAGTTGAATCAGGTGTGACTTAGCTAACTTCTTAGCGGCTAGGTCTTGACGGTTTCGATGGCTTTGGCGGGTGCGTTTCCAGCGATAGCCTTTTTTTTTAACAACTGTCGAATCCGGTCTGCGCTCAATTCTACCTGGCGCTCCTCCCATAGCTTGACAGCTAATTGATGGCTATTGTAAGTCCGTTCCTCTTCGTTTAGACACTCAATCAAATAGTCCAAGTCTGACGGTTGCCACTTGGCTTTGCTACCACGACCTTCCTTGTCCCAGAGACCATAGAGTCCTGACTCATTCCAGCGTTTGATTGTCGTCCGAACCGTATGCTCGTGGCAGCTAAACGCTTTGGCTAGTGCCGGTGCATTCCATCCGGCTGCGCTCATCAACATCATATGGGCTCGGTCACGCACGCGATATGGCACACTACCGGCTATCCGCAGGTCTGATAGCATCGCGAGGTCTGTCGAACTCAGGACAGCACGAAGAGGAGCAGGCATAACGTGACACGATAGCAACTTTTCTATCTTATAAATTATTTCACTGCTCTACTTACGATGTTTACAGAATATGCACAGATTATCAACGCAGCGTTGAGAGTTAAAAAAGCAAGCGCGTGATGAAATAAATAGCACAGTGGCGAGCGCATGATCGCGCCAACAAACGGCAGCATCACAGTCGCCAAATATCCGACAAAAGGAAACTGGGATGAAACTGGCAAAAAGCGCTACTCGCCTTCACGGTAAGATGCTTTATATAGTTTGCTTTATATAGTTTTCGATCCCGAACGCTGGGGCAAAAGCCGTGCAGTCACTTCTACCTATCGCCCACAAAATTGATCGCTTCATCAACGCTATCGGGAAATTTACCTACTGGCTCGTTTTGGTCATGATTGGTGTCGGCGTCTGGAACGTACTGGGCCGTTATATCGGCAACGCCATCGGCCAAAACCTCAGCTCCAACGCGCTAATCGAAACTCAGTGGTATCTCTTTGATATTGTTTTTCTGCTCGGGGCCGCCTACACCCTCCAGCGAAACGAACACGTGCGCGTTGACGTTTTCTACGACCGATTCAGCCGTCAGAAAAAAGCGATCGCAGATCTAATAGGCACCCTTTTATTCTTGCTGCCTTTCTCCATTCTTGTTATCTATTTTTCTTGGGGCTCTATCGTTAGGTCGTGGGCCGTCCGCGAAACCTCTCCCGATCCTGGCGGACTCATCCGCTATCCCATCAAAACAATGATCCTCGTCAGCTTTGTTTTGCTTATTCTTCAGGGCATTTCAGACGTCATTAAAAACTGGGCCATTATCAGCAGCGATCGCAGTCGCAAAGAAGAATCCAAAGAAAGATCCAGAGAAAAGTTAGGAGAGAGCATAGTAGAAAAGACTGGTGAACAGCAGAGCGAAGACCAGAGGGACAATTGATGATGACAGAATGGCTTGGCCCCTCTATGTTTGCCGGCGCGCTAGCACTGCTTTCTCTAGGCTATCCGGTTGCCTTTTCCTTGGGGGGGGTTGCTATTCTCTTTGGCATCCTTGGCATGGCCTTGGGGGTCTTTGACCCTATCTTTCTCACCGCAATGCCGCAGAGAATCTTTGGCATCATGAATAACTTCACGCTGCTGGCGATTCCCTACTTTATCTTCATGGGTGCCATGCTAGAAAAATCGGGCATTGCCGAAGATTTACTCGAAACAATGGGCAGTCTGTTTGGTCGTATTCGCGGAGGGCTAGCTGTTGCAGTTGTAGTTGTAGGAGCGCTGCTGGCCGCCACTACCGGTGTGGTCGCGGCCACTGTTGTAACCATGGGCCTAATCTCTCTTCCAACAATGTTGCGACATGGCTACAACAAAGACTTGGCTAGCGGGGTGATTGCGGCTTCTGGAACGCTAGGGCAAATCATTCCACCCAGCATTGTGCTAGTCGTGCTGGCCGATCAGCTTGGCATTTCCGTTGGAGATTTGTTTTTGGGCTCAGTGATTCCAGGATTGATGATGGCCGGGGCATTTGTGATCCATGTGCTGGCGATCGCATTTTTTCGCCCAGACATGGCCCCAGCGCTACCTGCCGACAGGCTAGATACTCACGGCAGCAACCTTTTTATCAAAATTATTCAGGTCATGGTCCCGCCGCTAGCGCTTATCTTGCTCGTGCTGGGCAGCATCTTTTTTGGGATTGCTACCCCCACAGAGGCCGGGGCACTCGGCTGCTTTGGCGCGATGATTTTGGCTGCAATCAAGGGTCAGCTAAAGCTGCAGGGATTGAGAGAAGTGTGCGATCGCACACTGCGTACTACCAGCATGGTTATCTTTATCCTCATCGGCTCTACCGCCTTCAGTCTGGTATTTAGAGGATTGAATGGCGATCGCTTCATCGCAAACGCGCTGCTTAACCTACCCGGTGGCGAAATCGGCTTCTTAGTCGTCAGCATGGTCACCATCTTCATCCTGGGCTTTTTCATCGACTTCTTTGAAATCGCCTTCATCGTCGTACCGCTCTTCGCCCCTATTGCCCAACAGATCGGCATCGATCTAGTTTGGTACGGCGTCATCATCGGCGCGAATATGCAAACCTCATTTCTCACGCCACCTTTCGGCTTCGCCCTATTCTACCTACGCGGCATCGCTCCCAAAAACATCACCACCGGCAATATCTATCGCGGCGTCATTCCCTTTGTCGTCTTGCAGCTACTTGTACTCGTAGCCATTATTGCCTTTCCGCCTCTAGTAAGCTGGTTACCTTCGGTAAGTCAATAGCCGCTTTCAAAGCGTTGCTATGCAAAAAGCGTTCCGATGGAAGCCGAAAGTCGTCGATCACAGTTGTCAACACACCTTGAAATAGATAGATATGGGGTAATGTACACATAGATCGTTCACTTGCTGAATTCATCTGGCAAAAATGACATCAAGGCTGTATATTCGACTGCACAAGTATCTAGAATAGCGCTCAGTTCCAGTGCTCAGACTGCTGTACCGATAGCTTTGCTACCTCACCTATAGCGATGGTTTCGACATTTCTTTCGACAGGCCCAAGCGCTCATGACAATCCGGTTAAAACGGCTAGAAAAATCGCACGGCAGATGTCACAAGAATGCGTTGCCCGCAGGCTCAGGCAGGTCAATCGCACCATTACCCGGCTCTACGACGAAGCGCTGAGGCCTCACGGCATCACTATTAACCAGCTCAATATTCTCGCGGTCATTACCAGCGAGCAGCAAATTCGCCCAGGTCAGCTTGGTCAAGCGCTCGGGATGGAAAAGTCCACCGTCAGTCGCACCATAGATCGCATGGTCCGTAAAAGCTGGATTAAAATCACCCCTGGCAACGATAGCCGCACGCAGCTACTTACCGTTACCCAAAAGGGCCACAAGCTACTGCTTTTGGTCACCCCCGTTTGGGACGCATTGCAAGCAGGTGTTCTTACCGATACCAGCAGCGGCATCAACATTCTTCAAATGCTGGCCTTAGATAGCAGTGAAGATGGCCCTGCAATCCACAAAAGCCAAAGCAATGAAATCATTCGCCCAAAAGGCTATTCAGAGCAGCAGGTTTCTGCAGACGACTTCTATTTATAGCTTTCTGCTTGTAGCTTTCTGCTTGTAGCTTTCCGCGGTTTGCTTCATACACTACTAGTGGCCGCCCAATATCTAACCGCCCAATATCTAACCGCCCAATATCCGGGGGATATGCGCCCAAGTGACGTGCTGTCTCCTGCTTGCCCAGAACCTATTTGTTTACAAATTGAGAAAAGCCCAACTCATTCACCTTGTTCCAAGTCCGAACAGAATCCCGGAACTGTTTCCAGCTATCGTATACCTCTTTGAAGGTGGAATCGGCACTCGCACTCTCTTCTAACAGTGCTGTTGTCGCCTCGTTTGCCGCGGTTAGGATCTCATCGCTGTAGGGCGTTAGCTCCGTCCCCTGCTCTACCAAACTCTGCAAAGCCGCTCCATTGAGCGCATCGTACTTTGCCAGCATATTAATATTTGACTCAAAAGCGGCTGTTTTAAATACCTCCTGATACTCCGCAGGCAGACTATCCCAGGCCGTAAGGTTCACTGTGGCATCTAAGGTCGCACCGGGCTCCCACCAACCGGGGTAATAGTAGTATGTAGCCGCATTCTGCAAGCCCAGTTTTTCATCGTCATACGGACCAACAAACTCAGCAGCGTCAATAGCACCGCGATCTAGCGCCAGAAAAATCTCACCGCCGGGTAGCACCTGCACGTTTACCCCTAGCTCGGCCATTACCTTGCCTCCTAGCCCTGGAATGCGCATCTTCAGGCCATTTAAGTCGCTCAGCGTTTGAATATTGTTCTTAAACCAGCCGCCCATCTGCACGCCCGTATTGCCCGCCGGAAAGCTAATGGCACCAAAGTCAGCATACAGCTTGTGCATAGCTTCTAGGCCGCCACCGTGGTAGTACCAGGCGTTTTGCTGCTGAGCGTTGAGACCAAACGGGACCGTTGTCCCAAAGGCCAGTGCCTCGTTTTTACCAACGTAGTAATAGCTAGCGCTGTGACCACACTCTACGGTGCCTTCTTGCACCGCATCTAGCACGTTTAGACCAGGGACAATTTCACCAGCAGCGTAGGGTTCTATGGTAAACCGGCCATCGGTAAGGGCGGAAACGCGATCGCTGATCGTCTGCGCACCGCCGTAAATTGTATCTAAAGACTGCGGCCAGCTCGTCGCCATTTTCCACTGCACTCGCGGCAAATCACCGCTCACCGCGCCGCCACCCTGCTGCTGAGTGCAGGCCGCCAGCGCCGAAGCGCCTGCTGCGCTGGCCCCGTACCCCAAAATTCGTCTACGTTTCATCAGCCTAGACCCTTCCCTATAGAATGCTTGTCCATCAGTGCCGCAGCTCAGCCGCAGCTCATCAGTGCCGCAACTGATCCCGCATAGCCGTAGCACCCATTAAATCACTCGAAGGAAGGCGATCAGCTCTCAGTTAACAGTCAGTAATTAGACACTCACACGATATCGAACAGAGATGGTAGAATTCGTATACTATTTTCCTTTGTCCATAGCTAGTACGGCGCTAGCACAGCTATGGGTAAAGAAAGCAGTTAAGGACATGTAGCTCAGTTGGATAGAGCATCAGATTCCGGTTCTGAGGGTCGGGGGTTCGAATCCCTCCATGTTCGTTTATTCCGCTTCTATTTATTGCGACTTGCCGCGCACGCCCTGCACGATACGGGAAAGTTCATTCTTCTCGTTGGTTGTGACTCGGCGCGCTGAGCCACTGATAATACCTTCTAGGTTGCGGAAAGACTCCTGAATTTGAGGGCCACCTTCACTGATGGTGTACTCACGAATGGCTTTGTCATGCCAAGATCCGCGCATCTTAAATACGTTGATAGCCCGCGACATTTCACCGCGAACTTCTACATACTGCAACATCAAAATTGTGTCTGTAATAGTAGAAATGTGCGAGTCAGTGATCGAGTGAGAGCCCATAAACTGCTCGGTTGTGTTGGTGAAAAAGCCGGTAATTTCTTCTTGCTTAGCAAAGCCCGTTACCCCAATCACAAACTGCCGAAAGGCATTGTTACTCACCCCGCGATCTAGCGCCGAAAGTGAATCAATCGCAATCCGAGAGGGCTTGAACTCTGCAATTTGCGACTTGATAATTTGCAGGTGATCTTCTAGTCCAGCCGATTCAGGATAGGCACAGATAATTTTTAGCAGCCCCTGCTGCTCTAGCTCTTCAAAATCAATTCCCCACGAAGAGGCGTTTCTCGATAGCTGCGATCGCGATTCTTCATACGCAAACAAAATTGAGCGCTCGCCATTTTCGCAGGCATTCGCCAAGAAGTTACTAACCAGCAGCGTCTTGCCAGTACCTGTTGCCCCCGTTGCCAAAATAATCGAATCGCGAAAGAACCCACCGCCACACATTTTGTCTAGCGTCTCTACCCCCGAAGACACTCGCACATTCGACGAGCGCTGAGTCAAACGCATCGCACCCAGCGGGAAAATACTCACCCCGTCGTCGGTAATCGTGAACGGATACTCTCCTTTCATGTGGGTGGTGCCCCGCAGCTTCAAAATCTCGAGGGTTCGTCTCCTACGCTCACCTTCAAGGGCATTACGCACGATTACCACATTGTCAGAAACAAACTCTTCCACCCCAAAGCGGGCAACCGCGCCGTATTCTTCTACCCGCTCAGTCGTCATCAGAGTCGTCGCACCCATTTGCTTGAGCCGCGCCAACAGCCGAAAAATTTCGCGGCGAACCACCTCAGCCGCATCATACTGATGAAAAATAGCGGTTACTGAGTCAATCGAAACGCGCCTAGCCTTGTACTTACGAATTGCATACTGAATGCGCTCAATCAAAGCAGACAGATCGAAGCTACCAACGACCTCCTGGCCTTCTGGATCGGGGCAGGCATCTAGGATAAAAAGCTTGCCGCTATCGACTAGGCCCTGTAGATCCCAGCCAAAGCTATAGGCATTGGTAATGATATCGGCAGGCGATTCTTCAAAGGTAACAAAAACACCGGGTTCGTCGAAATAAGTAACGCCGTGGTAAAGAAACTGAACCGCTAGCAGCGTTTTTCCAGTTCCTGACGTTCCACTGACCAGCGTAGAGCGACCTACAGGCAACCCACCGTGGCTGATATCATCAAAGCCTTCTATCATGGTGCGAATTTTCTGCACACCTTTAGAACGAGTTTGCGCCTGACTGGCTTGTGCCTGACCGCCGACGGAGGAGGTTGGTGTACCCATGTTGTGCTTACTAAATCAAAACAAAAAGAAATTCTTAAGAACCTTACTAAGCCATACCACGAAATAAGGATGAGAAATAGGTCAGTTGAACGAGTCGCGTGCTCTTAACTCATCATAGAGAAGGTCTAGTCCAATCAAAACCCTCTCACGATCTGACAAATCGCCAATGATCTTGCGCACCGGGGGCGGCAGTATCTTTGCGAGCGTAGGCGTTGCTAGTATTTTGTCCTCTTCTGCTAGCTGAGGATTTTTTAAGACATCAATAACTTTGAGTGCATAAACACCTTGGAATTCTTCTTCCAGTATGGTGTTTAGCGTTCTCAAAGCCTGAGTTGAACTCGGTGTATTCCCGGCTACATACAGCTTCAGAATATAGGTCTTCTTCGAGGCGCTCATAGTGATTCAATAGTGATTCAAGGGAGAAGGTAGCTTGCAGAGAAGTTCGTTTTTTTGATTAGGTTGCGTTCTAAAGTGTGTCAACTATCTTCTTGATGCAATTGAAAAGAAGCTGTATCCAACCGGGCGATATTCTGTGCGTGAGCGGGCAGCTACGTGAGCGGGCAGCTAATAGAGCGGGCCGCAATACGGATTGGGGCTGTTTTTCCTAAGGGTTTACAGGTCTCTAGGAATAGAGCGACGGTACATTTCGCACAGGTGAGCAATCACATCAATTAGGGTCAGTCGATAGTCTGCCAAAATGCCGTCGTTGCGTCCCTCCAACTGTAGCTGTTTGGAAAAATCATCGATTAGTTCCATATGAATCTCGACAATCTTGGGGACAGAAATATCGGCAAAGAAAGCGACGTTGACAAAGTCATCAATTTTTTGATTGATGCTTCTGTCGTCAGAAAAGTAGTTGAGAATGATGCGCTGATAGTCTTGACGCAGCTTATCTAAGAACTCCTGGCGCTCTTCTGGACTCATATGACGAGAGAAATTTTGCTGATTGCGCTTATAGTAAACGCCGACATAGTCTAGGCGCTCCTTTAGCTTTACGGTGAGCCTCTGTTGCTGCAGGCTCAGCAAAAAGAGACGCTTGTCACTATCGTCGTCGGCAACGTCGGCTAAGGGCAAGTCGTCGAATTTACGTTCGGAGGGGAGCTGCAGATAGCGATCGACGGCCTGCCGAATGGCCTCGTCTAAGTTTTCTGCAACGTCTACGTAGAAGGTTGTTACAGCCTCGTGATAGATGCTTTCGAGCGATCGCGCTAGCGACCTATCGTCAGAAGGCGTCAACGCCAGTGCTGGCAGCAAAATATCCCGCGCCGTCAAGTCATCTAAAGCCTGGCCCGCTTCTGGCGAAGCTTGCACGATCAAGCAGTCGATCCGGTGGCGGTTGCTAACCACCCAATCGATAAATTCTGAGGCCGAACGGCTCCAACTGACGACAAAGGTTTGCTGAGCTAATAGCCGATGCAAAAGGTCAGCCAACGACTCAGTAGAAACGAAGACACCGACGAGAAACTGTGCAGACAAAGGTTTTTCTTTAAAGTCAGAATAAATTATTGAAGCAAAGCCAGACAGGCTAATATCTGGCTCAAAAAAGAAATATTAAAGGGAGTTTTTTGTGAGCGGTAGCCGAGCAGAGAGGACACCCTTCAAAAACCAGATCAAATAGTCTTATTAAAAACTAGCTTGAGCAGTCTTAAAAGGCGCGGGCTTTGCTTGCAGGGCTGCTAAAAGCAGCTAGTTTTTACATTCACAAAAGTTAATTTTTCTAAACATGAGTTAACTTTAACTATTAATTAATGTATCACACCTTGGAAGTTCGCTTGCCTATTTCCGGGTGATTATGATATGGATATTGCCCTAACTATTCTCTTTGATATCCAGCATGATAGCGACCCTCTTCTCTTGGCTGAACTACGCTTTACACACATCACCCAAACACAGCGTCAAGCAAGGAGCTAGACCCAGAGTCAGACAAGTAATTGCACGGTATTTAGGCTCAGGTCTATGCTGGATATGGATTTTTGGGAGTGTGATAGTCATAAACGGCATGATCGCATCTCCAGCAACCGCATCTCCAGCGATCGCATCTCCAGCCGCCGCATCTTTAGTAACCGCATTCTCGCTCAGTCAGCTTGCCCCCGAAAGCGCGCCAACGCTGACCGTCGAAACGCCATCAGCAGAAATGCTCTCTCCAGCAAATCTTTTTGAGCAAAACTGCGCAGGCTGCCATGTCAATGGCGGCAACATCATTCGCCGCGGCAAAAACCTAAAGCAGCGGGCTATGCGGCGCAATGGCTATGGTGAGATAAATGCGATCGCAAACATCATCACGAATGGAAAAGGTATCATGTCGGCTTATGGAGACAGGCTGAACGCAGCGGAAATTGATGCGATCGCTCAGTACGTTCACGAAAAATCTGAATCTGGCTGGTAAAGAACGCTTACGGATACGCTGCGTGCACTAGGCTCAGCCACCGAAGCGATACGCTCCAGTCATGCATCAAAGCGTCATGCACTAAAGGGTCATGCACTAAAATATTTCGCCGCTCCGTGGTAGGCCACAATCGCCGTCGTTGACTGCTCTGGATAGAGTTGCTCACTCTCATCCATATGCATCCCAATCTTCTCCACCGTCAGCAGATCAAGCTGCTTGCGCTGATCTTGCATATCCGGACAGGCTGGATAGCCAAAGCTATAGCGCGATCCCTGATAGCGCTGCGCCAAAATGTCACGAATGGCTACGGGCTCCTGATCGCCGTACCCTAGCTCAATCCGAATCTTTTGGTGCATCCACTCGGCTAGCGCCTCCGCCATCTGCACCGCTAGGCCGTGATAATACAGGTAATTTGTATAGTCATCTGCTGCAAACAGCTGCGCGGCAAACTCCGTTGCCACATCGCCCATCGTTACTGCCTGCATCGGAAACACATCGTATTCACCAGGGTTGGCTTGGGCCTTTGGCAAAAAGAAATCGGCAATGCACAGCCGCCGCATCGAACGCTGACGCGGAAATTCAAACGAGGTCACCGGCTCCGAAGGCGCACCCTTTTGAGCTGCCTGCCAGTCGTAAATATAAAGCGTATTGCCCTCCGCCAGGCAAGGGAAATAGCCGTACGACAGCTTCGGCTCTAGCAGATTTTCGTCCACCACCCGCTGCTGCCACTCCGATAAAATAGGCTGCACTTTTTCTGCTAAAAACGCATCGTACTCCTCTCGCGACTGCCCCTTTGGCTTCCGGAACTGCCACTGGCCTGCCACTAGCGCCTGCATATCCAAATAGTCAAACAGATCTGCTAGCGGAATATCTTTAGCTGTTAGCACCTTTGGTCCCCAGAAAGGCGGCGTTGGGCGCTCAGTATCAACCGCGACCTCGTCAGAGCGTCGAGTGTCTACAACCTTGGGCTTGTCAGATTTTTTGGAAGCGATCGCAGCATTATTAACAGCCACCCGCTGCTGCCGCTGACTCATCGGATGATCTGCCGCAAAACCCTTCAGGTTATCCCACTGATCGGCTTGTTTAGCGGGCATCAGCGCGTCCATAAAGTGCAAATCAGCAAACGCATCTTTGCCATAGATCACCTGCCCGTTGTAAACGTTTTGGCAGTCTTCATGCACAAACTTTGGCGTCAGCGCCGCACCACCCAAAATCACCGGCACATCAATGCCATGCTCATTAAAAGTAGCAAGGTTGTCTTTCATAAAGGCAGTTGATTTGACCAGCAGACCGCTCATAGCAATACAGTCAGCCTTGTGCTCGCGAAAGGCTGAAATAATGTTGTCTACTGGCTGCTTAATGCCGATATTCGCCACCTTGTAGCCGTTGTTCGACAAGATAATATCGACGAGGTTTTTGCCAATGTCGTGCACATCGCCTTTAACCGTAGCGATCACAACCGTGCCTTTGCCGCTATCGTCCATCTCATCTTTGTCCATAAATGGCTCTAGGTAAGCTACAGCCGCTTTCATCGTCTGCGCAGATTGCAGCACAAACGGCAGCTGCATTTGGCCAGAGCCAAACAGCTCACCCACCACTTTCATTCCGTCGAGCAAAAAGGTATTGACGATCTCAAGCGGTGGATACTTTTCTAACGCTTTGGCGAGCTGATCTTCTAAGCCGATGCGCTCACCGTCAATGATGTGGCGCTTTAGTCGTTCTTCGAGCGGGAGAGTTTCATCTTGCGTTGTGCGCAGTTGCTTAGTGCTCTTACCGGCGAATAGTGTTGTTAGCTCGCCGAGCGGATCGTAGGTGCACACATCGCCGTCAAACTCGCGATTGTCATAGATCAGATCGCGACAGATTTTTTGATGCTCAGGCTCGATTTTCGCTAGCGGTAAAATCTTACTGGCACTTACAATCGCACCGTCCATCCCCACAGCTATCGCTTCATTAAGAAACACAGAGTTCAAGACCACTCTAGAAGCCGGATTTAAACCGAATGAGGCGTTAGAAACCCCCAGCATAATGTGACAGCCTGGGAGATTTTCGCGGATGAGTTTAATCGCTTTGATGGTTTCTTTGGCATTCACCCGGTCTTCTTCAATCCCGGTCGAAATCGGCAGAACCAGGGTGTCAAAGAACAGTTCGTAAGGCGGAAAACCGTATTCAAGCGCGTCGCGATAGGCACGCTGAGCGATCGCAAGCTTTTTCTGGGCTGTCCTAGCCATGCCGTCTTCATCAATCGTGCCAATCACTACGCCCGCGCCATAGCGCTTGGCAATCTCCAACACCTTAAAAAAGCGCTCGTCGCCATCTTCGTAGTTGGTAGAATTCAAGATGCACTTGCCACCTGCCACCTTTAGGCCCGCTTCCATCTTCTCCCACTCAGTCGAGTCCAGCATCAGCGGCAGCGTAATATTGGTCACTAGCCGAGACACCAGCTCGCGCATATCCCGCTCGCCATCGCGACCGACATAGTCCACGTTCACATCGAGCACATGAGCGCCTTCTTTCACCTGTGATTTGGCTAGCGCCACCAGGCCGTCCCAGTCTTCCGCGTTCAGCATCTCCCGACATTTTTTAGAGCCGCTCGCATTCAGGCGCTCACCCACAATCAAAAAGGAATTGTCTTGCTCGTAGGGCTGAGAGCTGTAGATAGACGCCGCCGAGGGCACATAAGGTAGCTCACCATAGGGTGGAATCTGAGCGCGATCGCCTCTAGGACGAGATCTCGGCGTTAAATCTTGAGCTAGATCCGCAAGCTGCGCAATATGGTCTGTGCGCGTACCGCAGCAGCCCCCAATAATCTGCACACCCAAATCTTCCACAAAATGCATTAGCTGCATTCTCAGCTCCATCGGCGTCAGCCGGTAGTGCGCCTGACCGCCTACGTTTTCAGGCAGACCCGCATTCGGGATACAAGAAACCATAAACGGCGAGTTCTCTGAAAGATATTTGACATGCTCTTTCATCTCGGTTGGGCCCGTCGCACAGTTAAGGCCCATAATGTCGATTGGATAGGGCTCCAAAATCGTCAGCGCCGCACCAATTTCTGAGCCGACTAGCATCGTGCCCTGCTGCTCTACCGTGACCGATACCATCAGCGGCAGTCGCGTTCCTTTTTGCGCAAACACATCTTCAACCGCGCTCAGCGCCGCCTTGATTTGCAGCACATCTTGGCAAGTTTCTACCAAAATCAAGTCAACGCCACCATCCATCAGACCGGCCACCTGTTCTAGGTAAGCCGCTCGCAAGGTGTCAAAGTCGATATGACCTAGCGTCGGCAGTTTGGTGCCAGGACCAATAGAGCCAGCAACAAAGCGCGGCTTTTCGGCTGTAGAAAAATCATCAGCCGCCTTACGAGCCAGCGTTGCGGCTTTTCGATTCAGTTCATAGGCTCTATCGCTCAGATCGTATTCGGCCAAAACTAGCGAAGTTCCACCGAAAGTATCGGTTTCAATCACATCCGCACCCGCCGCCAAAAAGCCGCGATGCACCTTTTCCACTGCATCTGGCTTCGTTTCTACTAAGTACTCATTGCAGCCTTCATAGGCTTCTCCACCAAAGTCTGCCGCCGTCAGCTCCTGCATTTGCAGCGACGTACCCATCGCACCATCAAAAACCAATACAGGGCGTTCAGGACTGTTTAGACGATCTAAAAACAGGCTTTTCATAGCGGTGAGGGTCATAGGGACAGCCGGGCAGTGTCAAATGCAGTATTTATTGCAGTCTCAGCTCAGTTAGACGAAGCTAGAGGCTTCTAAACCAAGACTTCTATCATTTCATTATTATTACTAAAAATCTCTAGGCGGCTCGCTTGTATGCCATGAGTGCGATCGCTTCCTAAATATCAACTTCCCTCATAGAGCTTTTGGCCATCGCCTAGAGTCCCTAACCCTAACCTCACGACCACCTATTTTCTTAGAATTACTAGCACCCCGCATCTGGGTAAATTTTCTAGCTAATTCTCTCCTTGACTTCTGTACAAACCATTGATTAGGAAACACTGCTCAGTGGGAATGATTGATAGAAAGCGGATTATCAGTACAAGTGCTGAAAGCGCAGGTGATAGTTAAAAAAACTTTGGCGGGCATCTTTCGTCTAGCCGAATCAAAGTATCCATTTGTACAGAGCTTGTACACAATAGATAGTTGTATGGTTGAATCGCATTGAAGTAAAGCTTACTAATGTGCCAGCTTCCTGCCAGCTCCTGAGGATATGCTGAAGATTACGATATAAAACTGTCGCTATGCTGACTACAAATTCCACAAGCGTCTCATCGCAATCTACCTTCAATATCAGAAAAAAGGCCATTATCTCCAAGCTAATTAGGGCTGTAGAGGGCACAGTCTTTGGATTATTCTCATGGCCACCGTTCTTTTTGGGCAGGCTTTTGAGGCGGCTGATTTACCGCCCTCTATTCAAGACGCTGGGCGCTTTTGCCTATATCAAACCTGGCGTGGCCTTTGTTGGCAGCAAACAAATCAGCCTTGGCAACGGCATAAAACTACATCGTGGCGTCCGCATCAGAAGTCTCAACAGCCATAGCCACATCTCTATTGGAGACAAGGTGAATTTTGATGTCGGCGTCGATATCAAGGCGAGCTACAAAGATATTGAGGTTGGTGAGAATACTTATATTGGGCCTTATACCTGTGTGTCAGGTGGCAGCATAAAAATTGGGGCTAACTGCCTGATTGCTTCTCACTCCAGCATTTACGCCAACAACCATACCTTTGCCGATCCGTCAGTTTATATTCGAGAGCAAGCCAGCAGCTTTAAAGGTATTGTCGTTGAAGAAGATTGCTGGTTGGGTAGCGGGGTTAGAATCCTTGACGGCGTTACGATTGGTCGCGGTAGTGTCATTGGCGCTGGGGCTGTGGTTACAGCAAACATACCGTCCTATTCTATAGCCGTGGGCGTCCCGGCAAAAGTCATCTCTCAGCGACGAGCAGACGGCGAGCCTTCGAAAAAGGAACAACCTTAGTCGAACAGCTCTCTGACTGATATTTCTCCGCTAGATACTTCTCTGCCAAACGATTCTCTGCCGAGCAATTCTCTGTCAAATCATCATCTGAAGAGGATATCGCTGTTGCTAAGGGCCGATTTCAATCAGCAGCAGCCCTCATGAATGCGCCCAATCGAGTCTCAAATAGTCCAGATTCAGCGCAGGCTTCAACGCCACTTGCTAGCGCCCTGTATAGATGTGGCTATCGAGTAAATGTCCCTTTCTACACGCCTGGGCACAAAAAAGGACAAGGCATCTCTGAACGGCAGCAGCAGCTTTTTGGCAGGGCTACTTTTAAAGTTGACCTGCCAGAACTGCCAGAGCTCGACAATCTTTTCGAGCCCGAGGGTGTCATCTTAGCAGCACAAAAGCTAGCGGCAGAGGCTTTTGGCGCTGATCAAACTTTCTTTTTGGCGAACGGCTCTACCTGCGGCATCGAGGCCGCGATTATGGCAACTTGTGGTCCTGGAGACAAGCTAATCTTGCCTCGTGATGTCCACTCTTCAGCGATCGCAGGTCTCATTCTCTCAGGGGCGACCCCCGTTTACATCAATCCCACCTATAGCGATCGGTGGCAGATATCGTTAGGGATTTCTCCAAACAGCCTAGAGCAAGCGCTCTCACAGCACCCTGAAGCCAAAGCGGTGCTGCTGGTCTCACCTAGCTACTACGGTATCTGCTCCAACCTAAGTGCGATCGCTCAAATCACCCATGCCCATCATATTCCCCTCATCATTGACGAAGCTCACGCCCCTCACTTCGCCTTTCACCCAGCACTCCCAAAAACAGCCCTCCAAGCAGGCGCAGATATCGCTGTGCAGTCCGCGCACAAAGTCCTCAGCGCCTTTACACAAGCCGCCTTGCTACATGTTCAAGGCGATCGAATCAACCGCAGCTATCTTAAACAGTGTCTTCAGCTCACGCAGTCTACTAGCCCTAGCTATTTACTACTAGGCTCTCTCGACACCGCTCGGCATCAAATGGCAACCTGCGGGCAAGCGCTGATGGAGCAAACGCTTGCCCTGGCAGATAAGGCCTACGAAAGCATTAGCAAATTGAATGGCATCAGGATCTTACCTGTAGGGCGAGCCGATCAGCACTCACTTGCAGGCGATCGCACACGGCTAACCATCGATCTTAGAGCACTCAACATCACTGGCTTTGAAGCCGATGACATTCTTCATACTCAGTTCAGCGTTACTGCAGAGCTACCCACCCTCCGTCACCTGATGTTTATCGTCTCACTCGGCAACACCCCAGACGACATCACACAGCTAATCGCAGCGCTCAAACAGCTTCAGCAGCAACATTTGCGATCGCAACAAGGCCCACCACCCACCGCAGAGTTTTCACTTTTCACACCGCCTCAGCATCAGAGCAAGAACCCAGCGTTTACGCCTCGCCAAGCTTTTTTTGCGTCAAAGCAACCGCTCCCGATTGACCTAGCCATCGACCACATCTGCGCCGAAACCATCTGCCCCTATCCACCCGGCATTCCTGCACTGTTGCCAGGGGAGCTTGTTTCTGTAGATGCGATCGCCTACCTTCAAGCTATTCTCAGAGCAGGCGGCACGCTCACAGGCTGTAGCGACCCGTCACTCAAAACAATTATGGTGGCACAAAGGCCCACTTGCTAGAAGCTGATACGATTCTCTGAGAAATATCGCCACCCGCCCTATGTCTGCACTTTGGCCCTACGCCACACCTGGCATCCCAGACCAGCTTTTTCAGCAGTTGCCCGGCATTCCGCTCACCAGAAGAGACACACGTCTTTTAGTCATTGGGCAACTGCGGCTTAAAGCCAACGCTCATCTGTGGGATATCGGAGCAGGCACAGGAACGGTTGCTATAGAGGCCGCACTTTTGTGCCCGCAAGGTAAAGTGACTGCCGTAGAAAGAGATGAAGAGGTCGCCAGCTTAATTCAAACGAATTGCGATCGCTTCTCTGTTACTAACTTAGATATCATCTCCGGCAACGCTCCTAAATGCCTCAATCGAATCGAGGGCCAGCCTAGCTGCATTCTGATTGAAGGTGTACCGCTCAAAGCTACTCTCAGAGCTGCCTGGGAAAGACTCGCAATTCTAGGACGCATCGTCGTCACCGCCAACAACCTAGACACCCTTCACACTGCATCCGAGACCTTTGCCACTTTACACATGCGAAATATCGAAGTCGCTCAGCCCGCCGTCAATCGATTAGAAACTCGCGGCAACCGGCAAATCTTTAAAGCCTCAGATCCTATCTTCATCATTAGCGGCGATAAGCTTGAGTAAGATTGCGTCTTTTCGTTTGTTCTTTGTACCTATTCACGTACAAGACGAAGCGCTTATAAAGACTGTTTGAACCTCGTGTCAGGCTCTAGGCAAACACCTACATATTTACGGAAAGCGAGATTACGGTCTGTAGAGCGGTAGTGAAGAGTACGGCGTATCGAAATTACTTCTTACGAACCGTTCTCTACAACAACTTAAATCCTTAAACCCGAATTTTCACCAAAACATAAACATTATGACAGCCAATCCACTTTTGATCGAAGCAGAGAACATGGTGCTCTCTGGTTACTTCGTAGAAGATGGGAAAGACTACATCACGCTGCCACACACAAAGGACGACAGCAGTTTTGGCACCGCTTCAGCCAATTTTACTGGTCCAACCGCTACCTATGATATCGTCATCACCTACTTCGATGAAAACGATGGCGAGTCACTGTTTGGATTGAATCTCAACGGTAGCTTAGTCGAGAGTTGGAAAGCGAACAAGCAGCTCAAGAGCGGGGTCGCTGACGACAAGACCCGCACCACCAAAAAGATTGCAGGCATTGAGCTCACTACTGGCGATACATTTGAGCTCTTTGCCCAAGAACACATCGGCGAACTCGGCAGGATCGACTCTATCCAATTCGGACCCACTACAGAAACTGCTCCATCGACTGACCCAGAGCCCGATACAGACGCCAATCCACCGTCTACAGGCTCCAACCCTGATACATCAACCCCAACTGACCCGCCACCCTCTCCTACAAACACTGAGTCTACGCCTCCCCCTACGGTCGATCCATCTCTGCCGCCTACCATCTCAAACCTCTTCATAGAAGCTGAAGACATGCTGCTCTCTGGCGGCTTCAAAGCTAAGCCGAGCGATGGCTACATAGAGCTGCCGTTTACTGATGACGACAGCAGCTCGGGTACTGCCACAGCTACCTTCAGCGGTTCTACTGGCTACTACGACATCGTCGTTACCTACTTCGATGAAAACGATGGAAAGGCCGACTTCTCACTATCGGTCAACGACGCAAAAGGTAAAAACATACGAACCGATAGCTGGACAGCAGACGGCACTTTCGGCAACGGTGGACCTGGCGACAAGTCTCGAACAACGAGAACTATCTCAAGCGTTGAGCTCACTACTGGCAATACCTTCGAACTCTTTGCCAAAGAACACGACGACGAACTCGGCAGAATCGACTCCGTGCGATTCGTGCCCACTACAGCACCTGACCCATCGACCGAGACCGAGCCAGACCCTGACCCTGACCCGTCGACCGAGCCAGACCCTGACCCTGACCCCACTACAGATCCTGAGCCTACACCTACAGTCGATCCATCTCTGCCGCCTACTATCTCAAACCTCTTCATAGAAGCTGAAGACATGCTGCTCTCTGGCGGCTTCAAAGCTAAGCCGAGCGATGGCTACATCGAGCTGCCGTTTACTAAGAAAGACACCAGCTCAGGTACTGCCACAGCTACCTTTAGCGGTTCTACTGGCTACTACGACATCGTCGTTACCTACTTCGATGAAAACGATGGAAAGGGCAACTTCTCACTATCGGTCAACGACACACTAGGCAATAACATACGAACCGATAGCTGGATAGCAGACGGCACTTTCGGCAACGGTGGGCCTAGCGACAAGTCTCGCACAACGAGAACTATCTCAAGCGTTGAGCTCACTACTGGCGATACCTTCGAGCTCTTTGCCAAAGAACACGACGGCGAACTCGGCAGAATCGACTCCGTGCGATTCGTGCCCACTACAGCACCTGACCCATCGACCGAGACCGAGCCAGACCCTGACCCCACTACAGATCCTGACCCTACACCTACAGTCGATCCATCTCTACCGCCTACCATCTCAAACCTCTTCATAGAAGCTGAAGACATGCTGCTCTCTGGCGGCTTCAAAGCTAAGCCGAGCGCTGGCTACATAGAGCTGCCGTTTACTGATGACGACAGCAGCTCAGGTACTGCCACAGCTACCTTCAGCGGTTCTACTGGCTACTACGACATTATCGTTACCTACTTCGATGAAAACGATGGAAAGGGCAACTTCTCACTATCGGTCAACGACACACTAGGCAATAACATACGAACCGATAGCTGGATAGCAGACGGCACTTTCGGCAACGGTGGGCCTAGCGACAAGTCTCGCACAACGAGAACTATCTCAGGCGTTGAGCTCACTACTGGCGATACCTTCGAGCTCTTTGCCAAAGAACACGAAGGCGAGCTTGGCAGAATCGACTCCGTGCGATTCGTGCCCACTACAGCACCTGGCCCATCGACCGAGACCGAGACCAAGCCAGACCCTGACCCCACTACAGATCCTGACCCTACACCTACAGTCGATCCATCTCTACCGCCTACCATCTCAAACCTCTTCATAGAAGCTGAAGACATGCTGCTCTCTGGCGGCTTCAAAGCTAAGCCGAGCGATGGCTACATCGAGCTGCCGTTTACTAAGAAAGACACCAGCTCAGGTACTGCCACAGCTACCTTTAGCGGTTCTACTGGCTACTACGACATCGTCGTTACCTACTTCGATGAAAACGATGGAAAGGCCGACTTCTCACTATCGGTCAACGACGCACTAGGCAATAACATACGAACCGATAGCTGGACAGCAGACGGCACTTTCGGCAACGGTGGACCTGGCGACAAGTCTCGAACAACGAGAACTATCTCAAGCGTTGAGCTCACTACTGGCGATACCTTCGAGCTCTTTGCCAAAGAACACGAAGGCGAGCTTGGCAGAATCGACTCTGTTCAATTCGTGCCTCAAAACGGCCTTCTCTCAGGAAACAATGGCATCCTCGAAATCATGCCATTGGGTGACTCCATCACCCGAGGTGCAGAATTTGGCAATGCCGGAACAATTAGTAATAGGGCCCTTCAAAGCGGCTATCGAGATCACCTTTCAACGTTACTAAAAAACGATGGCATTAGCTTTGATTTTGTCGGTTCCCAGAAAAACGGAGTAGGCTTCGATATTGATAACGAAGGTCACGGCGGCTGGACGATTAGCCAGATCGCAGACAGAGTAGTTGGCTGGATTACTCAGGAGCAGCCTGAAATCATTCTGCTCAACATCGGCACCAATGACATGATCGCTTCAACGCTTTCAGTAGAAGAAGCCGCTCAACAGCTCAGCAACCTCATAGACACGATCGTTCAAATTAGACCAAGAACTGAGCTAATCGTTTCGTCCATCGGCCCAACTAACCCTACGGCTCTTAGCAGCTCGATTAATCCCGCATTCTCCCAGCGCGTTGCTAGTTACAACACTAAAATCATCGGTATTGTTGCCGCTAAAGTAAATGAGGGCAAAAAGGTCAGTTTTGCAGATGTAGGAAAGGCTCTAAATGGCAATCAAGATTTGGAAGCTGATGGATTCCATCCAAACGACCAGGGCAATCAAAAAATTGCTGATGTCTTCTATAGCGCCATCAATACTGTACACAACAGCACCCAAGCCTCAGTCAGTAAGCTGGTCGAAAGCACTGGCCAACAAGACACGCTGATGACAACGAGCGCAGAGAGTACCGTTTATAGTGGCGCTACAGAAAGCGATTCGCTTATGAATACAGCCAGCGCGAATAACAATAGTGCCGAGACGTTTGCTTCCGACGCTAGCTGGAATAGCGCGTCTTCATCCATGCACTTGGAAACCTTGGCAGCCTCTGAATCTTTTGGTGGCAGTAGCACACTTGCCTCCACAGGTTTGTCGATCACACCTAAAGATTTTCCGTTTGAGACCAGCAGCGGCCTGATGCAGTCTGATCAAAGCCATCTTGGCAACCTATCCAACACACCCGATGCTGTGTGAAGAAGTAGAGCAGCTGTATATCCGGAGCCGGGGCAAACGCATACTAAGTTTGTGCCAACGAAAGAATCGGGCTTCTCGCGTTTTGGCAGCTCAAAAGTGATGCTATTTTTCCTCAATAAAACCTGTTTCAATAGCTCTTATTGAGGAAATAAGGGAGTGTGCGTTTGCCCTGGCTGTATATCAAGCAATTGCTAAGCTTATCTATCTTACTAACGGGCTAGGTAAGCTACTTGTGTCTCGTGGGCATTGGGGAAAGAGGTATCGCCCTGTGTATTGGGCATGATCTAATACACAAAGAATGTATAAAGCTGGCGGCAGTAGCTCCATGGTTTTTACAGATTCTAGGTACTCTTAACTAAATCAAGCTCAGAGCTTTGAGAGAGATCGAGTCTTAGCCGCTCACGGTTACCTCTTCTTCAAGATCTCATGCTGACATCAGTCACGCTTTTCGACGTGATCAGTCATATCGGGTTGCAGACTACGCAGCAGCGCTCGTAGCAAGATTCACAAGATGGCTTTTTAAGCATTGGATGCATATAAATGGACTTTACTGTAGCAATTCCCACATATAACGGTGCAGAACGGTTGCCACAGCTATTAGAAAATTTGAGAGCCCAAACAGGCGCGTCGCATTTTTCGTGGCGAATTCTTGTTGTAGACAATAACAGTAGCGATCGCACTGCCGAAGTAATCAAGCAGTATCAGTTGCAGTGGGCCTCATTGAAGCAGGCTCAGACCTCAGCGCAAATCCCTGCATTAGAGTACGTTTTTGAAAAAGAGCAGGGCATTGCTTACGCCAGGCTAAGAGCGATCGCATCTTCTGCCGAAAGCAAATGGATAGGCTTCATAGACGACGACATTATCCCGGCCAACGACTGGGTTGCCGCGGCCTATCGCTTTGGAGAAGCCCATCCAAAAGTCGGTGCCTACGGAGGAGAAATTCGAGGCGAGTTTGAGGTGTCTCCACCCGCTAACTTTGCTAGAATTCAGTCTTATCTAGCGTTAAGAGAACGCGGGCCAAACCCTCACCAGTACGATGCGGAGAATCTCAGCTTGCCCCCAGGAGCCGCATGGGTCGTACGACTACAGGCCTGGAATGAAACCGTACCCGACAACCCAAAGTTAGTTGGGCGTGTGAGCAAAGCAATGGTCGGCGGCGACGACTACGAAATACTCCTACACATGCACAAAGCAAGTTGGGAAATCTGGTACGCGCCATCTATGAAAGCCGCCCATCAAATTCCTAAACGCAGGTTTGAGCGAGGCTACCTTACGCAGCTCAGTCGAGGATGTGGCCTCTGCGTTTGTCAATTGAGAATGATCAATACACAAACCTGGAAAAAACCCTTTCTGTTTCTGAAGCTACTTGCCAGTAACCTACGCCGGGTCGTGCTTCACTGGTTCAAACATAGGAACGAAATACAAACCGACTTGGTGGCAGCCTGTGAAATGGAATTTTTTATTGGTAGCTTTATGAGTCCGTTTTACTACCTACAAACCATACTATTCCCAGTCAAATATTGATACAGGAATATCAGTCAGCAGCAGGCACATCGTCGCGCTCAAATTCATCCACAATCCATTAAGAAAAGGACGCTAACAACATGAAACGACCTGTTATTGCTATTGGTTTAGATGCAGCTGATCCCGATTTACTCGACAAGTGGATAGAGCAAGGCCACTTAAAGAATCTAAAAAAGCTTCGCCAAAACGGAACCTATGCTCGCTTGCAAGGGGACAACCGGTACAAAGCTGAGACACCTTGGACAAATTTTTTAACAGCTTGCTCAGCAGAAAAAACAGGCTACTGGGGCGAAGTCGTGATCACCGAAGGAACATACGACGTCCACAACATAGAAGCGTATGACTTCAAAGAATTTCCGCCCTTCTATGCCGTAGGGCCTGACCGTCGGATTGCCATCTTTGATACTCCGAAAGGGACGCTCAGCCCTGATGTTAATGGTGTTCAAGTACTTGCATGGGGAGCACATTCACCTAGCACACCTAGTCATTCTCAACCTAAAGAGGTTTTTCAAGCCCTAGAGCGTGACTATGGTAAGCACCCTGCTCTTCACAAAGACCATGGAGACTGGTGGGATCAAGGATACCTAGAGCGTCTAAAGCTAGCGCTGATCACAGGTATCAAACACAGAACTCAAATTTGCAAAGACTTTCTTGAGCAGGAAGAGTGGGATCTATTCCTCACAATCTTTGGCGAGCCCCATTCAGCCGGTCATGATTTTTGGTTTCTCAGCCAAGAAGATCATCCCCTGCACCAGTACGTTCGTGACCGTCTTCCCGAAACCGATCCCTTATTAGAAACATTTCAAGCAACAGACGATGCGCTAGGCGAGATCATCGAGAACGCGCCAGAAAATGCACATATTGTCGTATTCTCAGTACATGGTAGCGGTAGCAATACCACAGATGTCCCTAGCATGTTTATGCTAGCGGAGTTTCTATACCGGTGGAATTTTCCGGGCAAAGCGCTTATCGCCAAGGGAGATATGAGCAAAGCGCTGCCAGCACCGCTACTCAACCCCAGAAGAAAAACTTGGACAGGCGAAGTGTGGCAGAGAAGAGAAGAGCCTAATCTCCTACGCAAAGTGCTTCGGCAAAACTTGCCAAGCAAATTTCATAAATACATTGACCGCTTTTTGGGCACTGCTTCCAAGCCAGATATGTGCTCGCCTCAGAAACTACAGCAAGAAAAGGATCCCTTTTTCTGGCAGCCCGTATCTTGGTACAAGCCCTTCTGGTCATCTATGAAGGCATTTGCACTTCCTAGCTTTTCCGAAGGTTATATCCGTATCAATATGAAGGGGAGAGAGCCAAACGGAATCGTCGAGCCTGCTGATTACAATGCTGTATGCGATGAGTTAACAACGTCGTTAATGGCCATGATCAATCCTAGAAATGGTCGGCAGGTCGTTAAGCAGGTCATTCGCTCTAGAGAGTCAGGATTCGATCGAAACCCAAAACATCCTAGCGCTGATCTAGTGGTTGAATGGGCTGAAGTTCCAACAGATGTTATTGATCATCCTGACTGTGGCCGCATCGGTCCAGTCCCCTTTAGACGTACGGGAAGCCATCGCTCTCAAGGCTTTATAAACATTCAAGGGCCTGGAATAGAGGCGGGCGTCACCCTGCCAGAAGGTGATTCTCTCGACGTCGGTCCAACCATCTTAAATCTGATGGACATACCTATTCCTGAAGCCTGCGATGGTCAATCCCTCATTCAAAGACAGACAACCGCACTGACCAGTTGATAAATCGGCACCCATGAGTCGAAGCCTGTAAAGCTTCACACTCATCGGCAGATAAAACGGTCTCTCAGTGAGTAGAGGAAAACAAGTGGGTAGGGGAGATCCTTTGCTCACTTGTTTCCTTGCCTACGCCAAGAGCACCGCCAAACGTACATCTACCCGATCAGCAATTAGGAGTATTTGCTGTATGAGTAATCTGATCAAAGTCATTTCCTATGACCAAAGGTATCAAGTCAAATCTATATACTGGTCGATGATGAGCACGTTAGCGATCGTAGAAGCCCTTCGAGAGGTGCCCGATCTACGACGGGGGCTGGTCATCGCCATTACTCAGCTCCTTGATTGAGCCACTGGCAAGTGAAATGATGGGTCAGGCAAACTTATGGCATGCGTCCACTTACCGCCATATAGATACTTTCAGCCGGTAGGTTAGGATCTGATTCTGTGCTCAGCACCGTCTCAATACTGGGTTCAGCATGCTAGGCGCTTTGATGACTTCCTCAATAAGTTCAAATATATCGATAGTCCCAGGCGATAATTGTAGAATCAATTTTTTTTAAGTAAAGTTTGAGCCTAAACTACTGCCAAAATCAGACAATGACAGTTGCTTTATCCTATCTAGAGTGCATCAACACTGCTATCAAATAACATGCTGTTTAATTCTGCTGCTTTTATATTTATCTTTTTACCCGTTACAGCGTTAGTTTTCTTTCAGAGCAGGAAAAACGGCTCATACAAGCTATCAATTGTATGGTTGGTGGCAGCATCCCTCTTCTTTTATGGCTATTGGAATCCTCCTTATCTAGCTTTGATCCTATGCTCAATTTTGTTCAACTACAGCTTAGGATTAGGGCTAAATCGCCTGCCGATGTTTTCAAAGCAGAGCAAATACCTACTGGGATTCGGCATCTTTGTCAACTTAGCAGCCATCGGCTATTTCAAATACGCTGGTTTCTTGGTATCTACGCTTAACAGCTTACTAAATACTCGCTTGATTCTAGATGACATTGTTTTACCCTTAGCCATATCATTCTTCACCTTTCAACAAATCGCCTACTTAGTAGATTCTTACCAGAGGAAAACACGTCACTATAGCCTTTTTGACTACACGCTCTTTGTTACCTTTTTCCCACAACTGATTGCAGGGCCAATTGTTCATCACAATGAAGTCATTCCTCAGTTTTCTAACAGATCGGCTAGCCTCTTTAACGCTAACAACATTGCTGTAGGTATTACAATCTTGGCCATGGGCCTGTTCAAAAAAGTCGTGTTCGCCGATAGAGTAGCAGGCTACGCTACGCTAGTGTTCTCTAACGCTGCTGACGATGTTGCTTTGACGTTTCTAGAAGCCTGGGCTGGCTCGATAGCCTATACGCTACAGCTATATTTTGACTTTTCAGGATATTCAGATATGGCTATCGGCACAGCCAGGATATTTGGTATTAAGCTACCCCTTAATTTTAACTCACCCTACAAAGCGCTCGATATTGCAGATTTTTGGCGCCGGTGGCACATTACACTTTCCAATTTTCTAAGAGACTATCTCTATATTCCCTTAGGGGGCAATCGCAAAGGAGAATTTCAAAGAGGTGTAAATCTTATGGTGACCATGCTGTTGGGAGGGCTTTGGCATGGTGCCGGATGGGTGTTTATATTTTGGGGCGGATTGCATGGGCTGTATCTTGTTATTCACCGTCAATGGCATCAGCTTTGTAAGCTTTTAGGCCATAATCTACAGCGAACGAGCCGGTTAAATCGGTTGACAGGACAATTCATTACTTTTGTAGCGGTTGTCATTGGTTGGGTATTTTTTAGAGCAGAAAGTATGCCTACAGCACTCTCGGTGCTATCAGGAATGGCTGGATTCAACGGCGTCTCGCTGGCCCCTGAGCTTTCTGAGTCATTACCCTTTGCCGCAGCAGGATGGAATGTGCAGTTCGACGGTTTTTTCCCAAATATGAATGTACTGCCTAGAAATGTGTTTGCTTCTATTACTGCATTACTTTTGATAGTCTGGATTGCGCCGAATACTCAGGAATGGATTGCAGAAGCTGAGGTAAGTCGTAGCGATAAGCTAGAAGCGGTTGTGCCAAAGCAGCTTCCACTTGTAGATAGAATATGGGAACGCCTTAGGTGGCGGCCTAGCCAGGTTTGGGCAGTGATTGGCTCGATATCGACAATGCTAGCGCTGCTTCACCTAACTAGAGTTAGTGAGTTCCTATACTTTGAATTTTGAGTTCAGCTCCAGTGTCGCTATCAATGAGATTTGTTTAGGTAAGTTTAGATAAGTAGCTAGATCAGAAACTTAGAAGAAGACTTAGAGAAAACTCAAACAACCTGAAGTAATCTAACGTAAACAATGGCTCGCTCTTACCTTAGGACATACTTTACACTGCTGTTTATATTCCTGTTGACCGTAGGATTTATTAACTTTACGGTTGATCCCCTTTGGCTGAACCGTGGCAATCAACTAACAGGCTATACGTTGCCTACTAATGAGCGTATTGCAAAAACTAACTTACTGCTTAAAGCCTCGGTACAAACCTACGATTGCTTTATCCTTGGCACCTCAAGGTTGACCCTACTAAATGAGTCGTCGCTTCAAGAAAATCGCTGCTTTAACTATTCATTTAGTAAGGGGAGCCTTGAAGAATTTTTGGCATACGCTAGGTTTGTCAAGGAGAGAGGATTTAACCCAAATAAGGTTTATATTGAGATTATACATACGCCTGCAGAGAAAACGCTCGTCTTAGAAGGTCTGCTGAACAGCGAAGAGCAAGAAATTGTTGTGCCCAAACCTGATATCAGGCCATATTTGTTTTCTTTAGACACGCTATGGACTTCAATAAAAGCAATATTGCTGCAATACCCAAATTTGAGCGATGCGCTGGTAGATTACCATCAGCGCAGATTATACGATCACAATTTTCATGGAGTTGTCTCTTCAAAAGCACCACAATACAAACCCAAACTCACGGAATCAGTAGAATGCAATACCTGTGCAGCTACTAATAGTTATCTCGTTCAAGAGATTAGAGACCTCTTTCCCAGTGCTGAGTTCGTTGGGATTATCCCGCCTCTTTCAGTTTGGTATGTTTACAATGAGAGTTATTCGCAAGGGTTGAGCGCCTGTCAGCTAAGAGATACTTACCAAGCTGCTCAGTATTTTGACCGTGCCTATGATTTCTCTATTCCTTCGGCAATCACCACTAGAACGGACAATACGTATGATGGGAATCATTATGAGCCACAGGTTTTTAACCAAATCACAAATATGATTGAGCGCGATAGACTCAATTTTGGAATCTTGATCAACGACTATAGCTTAGACGAGTATCGAGAGCTGTATTTAACCAAGCTAGAGGATTTCTTGGGTGTCACTCACCAGCAAGCTCGTATGTAGTAAGTTACTGGGTAGTCCATTTTAGTAAAAGATAGAGAAAATAACGTTGGGGTCATTTCCGACTATCTTTTCTCTGGTTAGGTAGTTTCTAACAAAAAAGATACCGTGCCGCTAGAATGAATTGGAAAGCATCATCGGCAAGGCATCAGGTTATCGCAAATGGTTCAAAAACTGAGCGATTCTCAGAGAGAAGATTTACGACTCGCTGCAGGCTACCTAAGCGGCGTCAAACGCCGAGCCTTTCAAGCAGAGATGACACTGAAGTACTGCAACGGGAGTGCTCGCCAGGCAGAAAGTGAGTTTGGCTGGAATCGTCGAGCCGTAAGTGTGGGTCTAGCCGAAAAACGCACTGGAGTTGTCTGCCGAGGTGCGCAGTCAGCGCGCAGTGGCAATAAACGTTGGGAAGAGCGAGAACCGTCGGCAGCAGCAGCCCTCAGAGAATTGGCTGAAGCCCATGCTCAGCAAGAGCCAAGTTTTACCAGTTCAGTTGCCTTCACCCGGTTGACTGCAGCAGCAGCACTGCGGCAGTTGCAAGCTCAAGGTTACCAAGAGGACCAACTGCCAGCACCTAGCACCATGGCGGTGGTGTTGAACCGCCTGGGATACCGCTTACGCAAAGTGGTCAAAGTCAAGCCTAAAAAAAGTCCCTGAGACCGATTTGATTTTTGAGAATGTTGAACGCAAAGACAAGCAAGCAATAGAACAGTCAGCTAAGCGAGTGAGCTTGGACTGTAAAGCAACGGTGCAACTGGGCAACTTCTCAAGAGGTGGCCTGACTCGAGGGAATCGTCAGGCAGATGACCACGACATGGGGACTAAAGAAAGCTACACTCCCTGCGGCATCGTTGATGAAGACACGGGCGAGTTGTTCATCAGCTTCGGCAGTTCCTATAAAACCAGCGATTTTATTGTCGATACCTTGCAAGCCTGGTGGGCAAAGCTGACGCCACCGGTACAACAGCAGACACCGCTGCTTCAAATTAAAGTGGATAACGGACCTGAGAACAGCGGCGTGAGAACTCAATTCCTCAAGCGGATAGTCGAGTGGGTAGACCAGATTAGAACGCCGATTCAACTGCTTTACTATCCGCCCTATCACAGCAAGTACAATCCGATAGAGCGTTGCTGGGGTGTGCTCGAACAACACTGGAACGGCACGATGTTGGTTGACTTACCGACCATGCTAGTTTGGGCAACCACGATGACTTGGAAAGGAGCGCACCCAAGCGTTACTCTGAATCCCTCGCTTTACAAAAAAGGAATTACGCTTACCAAAGAACAGATGAAACCAGTTGAGTCACGATTAGAGCGACATCCGGCTCTACCAAAGTGGGACATTCTTATTCGACCTAGCTAATGGTATCTTCTTTCGCAGAAATTACCTTAAGCGGTTGTACTCGTGGATAAAAGCCCAAATCGCACCGACATAGCTCTCTAGCTTTTTAGAGAAGGAAAGTGTTTTCCTCACTAAAAGTGTTTTCCTCACTAATCGTGAAACCCTTTAACGAAGCTTCAAAAAGGCAAAATCCAAGTTTTCTCAACGTTGAAATTACTAGATTCTTTGGTATGACTGATCTGATCCATGGCATCAGGGCACAAAGAACTAGAGAAAGATGGGATATTCTAAACGTACGAGTTGCAAGGACTATTCCTTATAACAGTTGCCCGCACTGCTGCAAAAAAATTGAATTTTCATAAGAATTGAAGCAGTCATAGCTGGCCTAGTACGCTCAATCTTTTACTACAAGTGTCTCAGTAGTCAAAACATTGGGATTCAAATTCATTTTATTTAGCATATCCCGAATTTCCTGCCGGTACAAAGGATTCATAACAATTACAACATCAGGCCGGTAAGCGGCCATCTCTTCGGGGGCTACGATCTTCTGCCCAGTGCCTGGAATATACTTGCCCTGCTTACGCGGATTGATATCGATTGCAAACTGAATTTCCTCGTTCAAATTTAGGAGATTTAAGAAAGTAACGCCTTTGGAGCCAGAGCCCCAGATTACAACCTTCTTTCCCTGCTCAAAGATATTGGTAAGCATTGCCTGCCACTTTTCTGTTTGCACTCTAAAACGAGATTTGAAAGTTGAAATATGTTGAGCTAGGGTAGTTACCGCCTCTTTATCTACTACGCTCTCTGCAGCGTCAGATGGGTAAGCTTCAACACTCACAAACTGCCCACCAAATTCTTCTGATACGTGCTCTACTCGATATCCGGTAGCGGTGAAAGCATACTTTAAAGCAGGGGGGGTAAAGTAAGTACAGTGCTCATAAATGATGTCCCAAATCATCATATTTTGAAACGTATAGAGCGCATTGGGAACTTCGAAAAAGACCACGGTGTCGGTGCGATCGCCGATTGTCTTACGCACGGGTCGAAGCAGATCAGCAGGCTTCTGAATATGCTCTAAAACCTGACGACAACAGATCAGATCCCCCTTATACTTGCTATATTTTTCCGAATAGAAGTCTTTCACGAACTGAACTTTTCCTTTTAGTTCAGCATGTTCTGGTCTATCCACATAGCTGTTATCAAAGCCAATACCAGAATTACTTCCTAGCTGACAAAGCAAAGCCAAAAAGTCACCCTTGCCACAACCAATTTCAACGATTCGCTTACCATGCAGATCGTGTTGAGAGACCAAGCGTTCAGCTAATGCTTGAGCATATTCCTGAAACCGTGCAGAATAGTGCAGCGAGTTTTCATAATCTTGTGAATATCCCAGCAAACTTGCGTCAAATGCGCTATTAGTAATCGCACCGCAGCGATCGCAAAACACCAAATGAATGTCTCCTTTAGGGCACTCCCGCGCTGCTAACCGATCGGACCACAGCAGGTTACAGTAGATCGGCAAATTGGAAAGCTCAATCAGTGGCTTAGGCGAAGGTGCATGGCAAACCGGGCAAGCAATATCAGTCATGGTCCTGTGGTGAAGTGGGTAGGGGGTAAAGGCACGATTTCTTTACCCCAGATCTTTGACAGCGCCGACGCTTACAGCGGAATCAACGTCGTCTCCACACCCATTTCCTTCAGCATCGTCCCAATTTCATCGCAATAAATCTCATTCATCACAATCACCTGATCCGGCTGATATGCCTTCAAAAACTCAGGCGACATAATTTCCTTACCCACACCCGGAATAAACTTGCCGTGACGGTGCGGATTAATATCCACCACGTACTGAATCTTGTCGATCGTGTCAAGGGTTGTCAAAAAGGCAACACATTTAGATCCAGATCCCCACACAACTGTCTTCTTACCCTGCTGCTGTGCCTCATCCAAACGAGTGCGCCACGCCTCTAATTTAGGATAGATCTTATCGATATAAGTCTGTACAGACTGAGCAATCTCTTTAGCACTGTCTTCAAGCGCGTGCACATCTTCAGAAGGCATCGCTACCGGCCTAGCATCGATCAACAGATACTGATCGCCATAGGCTCGGTAGAGATCAACAACCTCAAAACCACACTTACGAAACAGGCGCGCTAACGAACCTGGTGTGAAGTAAGAACAGTGCTCATAGTAAATATCCTCAAAGGCCGCTTCTTCTAGCACCCGTACAGTATCGGGAATTTCAAACACCACAGGGACATCGCGATCGCCAATGGAGCGTCTCACAATACTTACAAACTCTTCCGTTGGCTGAATATGCTCTAACGTATGACGACAGCAGATAAAATCACCCACCTGATCAGAGTACTTTTCAGAATAGTAGTCTTGAATGAGCGTCACTCGATCAGCTGCTGAGCTCTTTACTCGCCCAGGCACCGCACTTGGGTCAATACCTATCCCTCGGTTATTACCCAGTTCGCATAGCAAATAGAGAAAATCGCCCTTGCTACAGCCAATCTCTACAATTGACTTATTCCGCAGATCGTACTTCTCGATCAAGTGCTCAGCTAGCTCTTTAGAAAATCGATTGAATGTCGGTGAAAAGCTCTGCTGATCCTCGTAGTTAGGCGCGTAAGCTGACCACTTCGAATCAAACTCAGTATTAGTAATAAAACCACACTGATCGCAGAAACCCAGAACCACATCTTCAGCAGGAAATTCCAGCGCATCTTTTGCCGAAGACAGCATCAAACAGCTGTGCACAGGCACATTACGCACCTCGTAAAAAACAGACAGCCCTATCGAACCACAGTTAGGGCAAGCCTTGTCTGCTAGCCGACTGTCGCTGTTTTTATCAAGCAGCTGACTTAAAGTTTGCTGAACCATAGAAATCTCTCTTGAATAACAACGAGAATGAACAGAAACAAAGCTAATTCTTCTGAATCTATGAAACTATTCGAGGCGCAGGAATAGGAACGATAAACCGCCCACCCGCATTCTGATAAGGCTGTTGCTGACGCATAATCTCTTCAGCAAAATTCCAAGCTAAAATCAGTACATAGTCAGGCTGGTCTTTCAACAGATGAGATGGCGGCAAAATCGGCAAATGATTCCCACCCATATAGCGTCCGTGCTTATGCGGATTTAGATCGAGCACATAGTCTAAATAACGCTTATCAATACCAACATAGGCCATCATCGTGGCAGCCTTAGCAGCCGCGCCATAGCCTACGACTCTTTTACCATCTGCCTTCAGCCGAGAGAGAATGGTAAGTAGCTCGCTCTTAATGGTCTCTACCTGCTCGGCAAAATTGTTGTAGTAGCTAATATCGTCTACCCGAGCAGCTTTCTCTTTAGCTAACAGCGTTTTCACCGCAGGTTGAACATTCTCTTTTGGCTCTACAAAAAGCCTCAAAGACCCACCGTGAATAGACGTGCGCTGCACGTCATTCAAGAACAGATTGTGGCTACGAAACAGTCGATCTAGCGCTATTACTGAGAAATAGCAAAGGTGCTGATGATAGATAGTGTCAAACTCGCCATGCTCTACCAAATCAATCAGATAGGGTGCTTCAATCACCGCTACGCCAGTCTCTTTTAGCAGCAGGCCAATGCCCTCAACAAATCCGTTGAGATCGGGCACATGCGCCAGCACATTATTCGCCAGTAAAACATCACTCCTATAGCCTTCTGCTTTTAGCTCAGCAGCAAGTTCTTTACCAAAAAATGTACATCTCGTCGGAATGCCTGCCTTTTGTGCAGCTTCCGCTGGGCCATCTGCCGGATCAATCCCTAAAACAGGAATGCCTTTATCCGCGAAGTTCTCTAGCATATAGCCGTCGTTACTCGCCGCTTCTATCACCATACTATCCGGCCCTAGCTGACGGCTTTCAATCAGAGATTCTGCACTCTCTCTAAAATGCTTTAGTAAGCTAGGTGACACTGAGGAAAAGTACGGGTAGTTCCGGCAAAACAAAATTTCAGGCGGTACGCTTACTGTGATTTGCACTAGCGAACAGTTCGGACAAAAGACTAAATCTAAAGGAGCCGTGTACTCTGGTTTATCTAGCTGCTTAGCAGTCAGCAGTGCATCTGCCAGTGTGGTTTCACCAAAAGAGATAATTGGGAGTAAGCCTTCGTGAGCGCAAGCGCGGCAAACAGAAGTTGTTTCCATACTGAATTCTCTGCAAAGTATCAACAAATAGGCAGCAATCAAGAAGCAAGACAGACCGGAAGTCAAGAGGTGAGACCTAAATTGCTCTGTCTCACCTCAAAACATACGTTAGACGCTCGCAACAGCAGACTGCCATCGTAGGTCCGTACTTAGCTTGCCAGAGGCTAGTAGAGACCTAATATGCGCAATGCGTTGGTAGCGATCGCCTTCAAATTCATCTAGCGTTAGACCCACTTTTTGATAGGACTCGTACAGCTCTTGAACACCTTTACGTGCATTCCACTGCGGCTGAAACTCTGGCAACACACGCTGAATCTTGCTGCAATCTACCCGATAACAACGCTTATCTGGCCCTGCGTCCTCAGCATATTCCACCACGCAGTTGGGTACGATATCTTTTACCATATCGGCTAGCTCCCGAATTTGGTAATTGTCCTCGTTGCGACCCACATTAAATGCCTCATTGTGGATTTTCTCTTTGGGCGCATGAAGCACCGCGAGAAAGGCTCGCGAAATATCTTCGATGTGCACAATCGGTCGCCAAGGCGTACCGTCACTCTTAATAAATACCCGGCCTGTAGTAAAAGCCCACGCTGTCAAATTATTCAGAACCAGGTCAAAACGCAGGCGAGGAGAAACCCCGAAAGCTGTCGCATTTCGCAAAAACGTAGGGCTGAAGCTGTCGTCAGCTAGCTTGGCGAGATCTTGTTCAGATCGCACTTTAGAAACACCGTATGGTGTTACCGGATTGAAGGCCGACTCCTCATTGAGCCAATCTTCTCCTCCCGCGCCATAGTTGCTACAAGACGACGAAAATACATAGCGGCTAACGCCTGCCTGCTTAGCTAGTTCGCCTAGACGTACAGTTGCCTGGTAGTTGATGTCATAAGTTAGGTCAGGATTGAGATTGCCTAGCGGGTCGTTAGATAAGCCAGCAAGGTGCAGTACAGCATCAAAACCTTCAAGGTCTGAAACATCTGCCTCTCGTACGTCTTTTCTTACTTCAGGAATGGTAGGAAGATCCGCTCCAAAAGTACAGGCTTCATAAAGATCGCTATCCATTCCTGATACCTCGTGCCCTGCTTTTAGCAGCATAGGAACAAGTACAGTACCAATGTAGCCCTGATGTCCGGTTACCAGTACGCGCATATTATTGAGGCTCCTCTATCTTTCAGCTTCTATTAAATCTTCTCTCAAACTGCCCAAATAATTTAAGTTTTCCAAGGTGCATTTCCAGAATCCCAAAGCGCTTCTAGTCGCCGCTTATCTCGCAGCGTATCCATGCATTGCCAAAAACCGGAATACTTATAGGCCATTAGCTCGCCATCTCTAGCTAGTTTCTCTAGAGGTGCTTTCTCCCACTGCGTATCATCGCCTGCAATATAATCAAAGATACCGGGCTCTAGGACAAAGAACGCACCATTGATCCAGCCTTCCCTCGTTTGAGGCTTCTCAGAAAAATCGACAATTTGATCGCCCTGCAAGTCTAAATGACCAAACCTAGCCGGTGGGCGAACAGCGGTCAAAGTGGCCAGCTTGCCGTGAGAGCGATGAAAGGCCAGCAGCGCTTTGAGATCGATATCAGAAACGCCATCGCCCCAAGTGAGCATGAAGGTTTCATCTCCGACATAGGGTTGAAGACGTTTAATGCGGCCGCCTGTATTGGTGTACAGTCCTGTATCAATCAAATCTACACTCCAGTCAGGAGCATCACCGCCATGCTGCTCAACTTGCCCATTCTTAAGTTGGACGGTTAAGTTACTGTTGAGGGCACAGTAATCGACCATATATTTTTTGATAACGCCAGCCTTGTAGCCCAGTGCGATCGCAAAGTCATTAAACCCGTAATGCGCATAGTGTCTCATAATGTGCCAGAGAATAGGCCTTCCGCCAATTTCAACCATAGGCTTTGGCTTTGCTACGGTTTCCTCAGACAACCGAGTACCTAATCCGCCCGCTAATATTGCAACCTTCATAGAGAAAACGCTTCCAAAATTACAAGCGCTATTATGTTTTGCTTAGAGAAGCCTAATAGAATTATCTACACTCATCATCCTTTTTTACGAATCATATAGCTACATCGCAACGTCAAAAGCGATATGAAAACAACTATGGAAACTTAGGAAAACACTGCGTATAAAGAACCCTATGCCAAGGCATGCACTTTAAAGTTCCATACAAGACATCAAAAAGAACAGCCAAAGAAAACTTGATTCGTCGCTTCAGCGCTGACATTGCCCAATTGAGTGGGTACCATCAGCTCATTGGTTAAGTTAATAGAATTTTACCACCCACGCAATTAGTTGAGACAGCAGATGCCATTAGCGATCGGCTCAGTCGATTACTAATGGCCATAGCTCCCTAGACAAGCATCGCTAGATAAGTATTACTAGTCAAAAAGCACCGAAACAACTTTCTCTTCTGATCCGCTTAGTCACCTGCCGCCATCTACCGACTCTCTACCATCAACCGATCTGCTAACCAATCACAGAACCCTGCTACAGAGCCAAACTATCGTAATGGTTAATGCACCCCCTACACTAAGCATTGGACTCCCCGTATACAATGGCGAAGACTTTATCGCACAGGCTTTGAATTCTATTCAAAATCAGACATTTCAAGATTTTGAAGTCATTATTTCAGACAACGCGTCTACTGACAGGACAGCTGAAATTTGTAAGCGATATGCCGATAAAGACAGTCGTGTTTCTTACTATTGAAGCGACGAAAATCTAGGCGCGGCATGGAACTATAACAGAACCTTTGAGCTAGAAACCGGAAAGTACTTCAAGTGGGCATCTCACGATGATTTATGTGACTCTACTTACTTCAATAGATGCATAGATATTCTGGAGCAAGACAGCTCTATTGTCCTGTGCTATGTCAACACGACTGTTATCAATCCGGCTAGTGAGTTCACCAGCAACTACACGGAGGACCTCCACCTTCAATCACCAAATATCTCCGAAAGATATCGCAAATTTCATCAACGCTTTTTCAGGAAGTGCAAGTGCAACGCCGTATTTGGCATCGTGCGTAAGGACGCTCTTCAAACAACTGAACTCATTGGGCACTACGAAGCATCAGATATCGTTCTACTAGGAGAACTCTCACTTAGAGGAAAAGTCTACGAAACACCAGAGCACCTGTTCTTTCGACGCGACCACCCTAAAATGTCTGGTCGGGCCAACGCCACTGCTGAATCTACATCTGCATGGTTTGATCCTACTGATGTAGAGAAGTTAACAGTGCCAATGAACAGATTGCTTTTAGAGCATATTCGATCCATCAATCGGGTTCCTATAAGTCCGCTAGAGAAAGTCAAGTGCTTTAGTTCTCTCTCAATATTTGTTCGATGGAAGAGAAGAGAACTCACCGAAGAAACTAAGCAGCTTCTTAAAGTTTCTGCATACAAATTTTCTCGGCGGCAGGTAGGCAACTCATAGCATCGCGAGGTCAAGCCTTGAGGAAAACGGCTAAGGCGAGCTGCCAAAATGGCAATCGAGATTTACCACTTAAATACACCACTTAAATACAGTAGTGGGGCAATGATAAAACCCTATAGAGCACACTATAAATTGATAGGCTTTGAACCAGAAAAGTCTCCAAGAACTATCGCTAGAATGATAAATCCAGTAGTCAAAATACTGGATCCAGTAGTCAAAACAATGGATCTAGCAGTCAAGATAAAAGCGAAGAAAAGTATTAGCAAAGTTGACGTTTCAGTTGTCATTAGAGCCTATAACTCCGAAAAAACACTATCGATTATCTTAGGTAGACTCAAGTCGCAAACAGGAACAGACGAGATTCAGTGGGAAATTATTGTTGTTGATAATAACAGCGCTGATCGAGTTTCTAGACGACGATAATTTTCCGCATGAGCGCCGGGTCGCCGAAATCTACGCTTTTAGCCAAAGACACCCTAAAGCGGGTGTCTTTGGCAGTCGAATACGGGGAGAGTTTGAGATAGAGCCACCTAAAGATTTCCAAAAGATACAGGGATTTCTAGCTATTAAAGAACACGGAGATCGGCCTCGGCGTTTTAATGCCGATTTGCTTGATCTGCCTGCAGGGGCCGGGATGGTGGTACGCAGGCAGGTGTGGCTAGACAACATTTCTCAAAAGCTACAGCTACAGGGTCCGGTGGGCAAATCTTTGGCAGAGAGAGGTGAAGACTTTGAGAGCATGATTCATATCAGTCGAACAGGTTGGGAAATTTGGTACAACCCAGAGATGCGTATCTATCACCAGATTCCAGCTTGGCGGCTAGAGAAAGACTATTTATTGAATCTAGTTCGATGCAGCGGGCTAAACGTTTGCACTTTGCGCTGTGTCAGAGTCAAAAGCTGGCGTAAGCCTATCATTACGGCCAGAGTTATCATAGGTAGCCTACGAAAATCTATTCAACACTTCTTAGTAACGAGCTATCAATAATTGTCAGATTCCAAAAACCGCTCATAGCGCTTAATATGAAGTAGAAGCGTGTGCCAATTTTGAGTGATGGGATTTGAATTTCGCAACCAGTTAGCGCCAGCCTTAGAAGAGAATCTGCGCAATTTCTATGTCACGCTCTCAGAAAAAGACCGACGACGGTTTGCGGCCTTGCAAGCCCAGCAGTTAGGCCATGGTTCGATGGAATACCTCGCAGCGGTGCTTGGCTGCTCTCGCCGCACGATAGAGCGAGGTAAGCAGGAATTGCCGCAGTTGCCTCATGACCCGGCAGCTGGTCGCGTGCGAAAAGTCGGCGGTGGTCGAAAAAAAGATCGTTGAAGCGAGCACGATTGAAACGAATCTGAACCAATTGCTAGAGCATCGTAGAGCCGGTGACCCAGACGATGGGACCGTCGTCTTCACTGACCTATCGCCCCATCATCTCTCTGAGCAGCTCAATCAATTAGGGAGCCCTGTCAGCAGCGAAACCATTCGTCGGTGGATGACCCAGAAAAAGCTGCGATTACGGAAGATTCAGAAAGTGCTCAGTTGCGGGCACAGTGACCATCGCAACCAACAGTTCGAGCGGATTGCTGAGCTAGTTGAGCAATACCGAGCGGCAGGCAATCCCTACTTCTCAGTCGATAGCAAGGCCCGAGAGTTCTTAGGACAGCTTTATCGTCAGGGCCGAGTGCGCTGCACACGACCATTTCAGGCATTTGACCATGATTTCCCATCCCTGGCCACAGGCGTCGTCATTCCCCACGGTATTTATGACCCATTGCACAATTGTGGCCATCTCAACTTGGGGCTCTCTCGGGACACCACCCAATTCGCTTGTGATAGCTTGGCCTGGTTTTGGCTGCATATTGGCCAGCTCCGTTATTCTACCGCTCGTTCTATTCTTATTCTGTGTGATGGCGGCGGCAGCAATTCAGCCCGCAAGTACATTTTCAAGTACGATTTGCAACAATTAGTCAATCGCATCGGCATTGAAATTCGCATCGCTCACTACCCCAGCTATTGTTCCAAGTACAATCCCATTGAGCGACGGTTTTTCCCTCATGTGGGACGCGCCTGTCAGGGCAGGTTATTCAATAGCCTCGATACTGTCGTTGCCTTAATGCAGAAAGCAACCACCTCTAAGGGATTAAAAACCTCCGTCAACGTGATTCACCAGAAATATCTGGCTGGCCGAGAAGCCACTGAACAGATCAAGCGGGACTTAGAAATTGTCTACGATGAGGTGCTCCCTCAATGGAACTATCGGGCCATTCCTAAGAATCCGACATTAGTTGTTTGACCATTCCTTAGCTCGTAGAGGCCAGTTTGAAGAAGACCTGATAGCTAGCTGCCAGATGGAGTTTTTTCGCAGTAGCCTTATCAGCCCTTTGCACTATCTCAAGCGAATTAGATTGCAACGATCTAAACTGCTTTGAGCAAAAGGAAAGTAGAAGAAATTCGTTCCTTACAGCGCCGTGCCGCATTATGGTAGGGCGCTAGTTACACTAACGTGTCATGCTCGGCTGGCCGTTGAGTAGAGAAGCTATAAGCGGGGAACCCAATAGAAAGGACTAAAACCAGGTTGCTGAATGATTAAAAGAGCAATTAGTTTTTTTGTAGTGGGGCTGCTGCTCTTCGCAGTGGGCTCCGTTGTCATGTGATCGCTCCAAAGCAATCCACCCAAGCTCTCTGAGAATCCTAGCATTTACCTAGAGACCAGTGAGGTTTCTGTGATTAGAACGGCTGTAGAGAGCAAATCGCATCCTAATACGTATCTGAATGCAAATGAAGTTACTTCGATCAAGGCAAAGGGCGGTTAAATACTGGGGTCGGTCTATGACAGAAAGGCGGGTGCACTGGCACATTTCGCTGACCCATGCTGACAATTAAGGCTATGCCATTTCCCAAAGTTCACTCTTGCTGAATAGGCAGAACCTCACCGGCCCTTGGTACAAGCAAGATAGACTGTACTGTAGTGTTTTAACCAAATCTTTTTTAATCGCTTTGGTTGCATTGCTGTATAAGTTACGTCGTTTACTTGAGTGAGTACGCCTATGCCCTGGGTTCGCATTGCCAGCGGAATTGTTGCGATCGCAATCGCTATCAGCCTCATCATGTTGGGCGGATGGTACTTCACCATCGGATTCGGCATTATCGTTTACCTAGGGCAGCTAGAAGTTTTTGATCTAGTTAGGGCAAAGGGCATCAATCCAGCCGCCAAAACGACCCTAGTCGTCAGTCAAGTCTTACTTGTCACTGCCCACATTTCGCCACCCGTCACCGATGCGACCTTGGCGCTAGCGGGCACCTGTATTTGCTTTTACCTATTGTTTCAGCCAAAATTTGCCACAATTGCAGACGTTGCCGCCTCCATTCTAGCCCTCTTCTATGGCGGCTACCTGCCCACTTATTGGATTCGTATCCGCGATTTAGGAGCTGAATCAGTCACAAATCTACCACTTGGCGGCTATCTACCGACTAGCTTTAGCTGGGAAGATTTTCCGGCTGGACTCACTATTACCTTCATTGCTTTTGTTTGCATTTGGGGGGCTGATATTGGCGCTTATGCCTTTGGTCGCGCCTTTGGCCGAACGCCTTTATCCAACATTAGTCCGAAAAAGACGGTAGAAGGCGCAATCTTTGGAATCGGCGCGAGCATCAGTATTGGCATCATAGGAGCTTGGTCGCTTAGCTGGCCAATTTGGTGGCTCACAGGCGCGGCGCTAGGCACTATTATTGGCATCTCTAGCTTGCTAGGTGATCTGACTGAGTCGCTAATGAAGCGAGACGCTGGCGTTAAAGATTCAGGCACACTTATCCCAGGACATGGCGGCATTTTAGATAGAACGGATAGCTACGTATTTACCGCGCCGCTAGTGTATTACTTCGTGGTGTACCTCATTCCACTGATTGATTTCTACTAAACCAGTCGCCAATATCCCCATCGCCACACAATCACCCTTGTTTTTTCATCCTGACTTTCTCTTAATTTCTTTACGGTCTGACGCTGAGCTGCCCACAACACAAAAGCTGCGAAGGCTCAATCGTCAGCTCACTTAGGCGGGTGTCTGCTCCTAAATCCCATCGAAACCCATCTAGCGACTCGATCAGCGCCCCACCGTTTGATGAGCCATTTGACGAAACGTCTGACAGGGCGAGCGTTCCCGCACTGAAACCTACTAATGAGGGTAGCCACGTAGGCGAATTTAACTGTAGGAAATGCTCATCAATCACAGAGAGTTTCGTACCTAAAACTACTGGCTCGTGAGCTACTTCACCAGACCGACTAGGGTAAAAACTTAGACCTAGGCACTGAGGGCCTAACCGGATTTGAGGATGTGCTAACACAACATCAGATGCGATGGGTAGCGGACCGTATCTAGTTTTCACGGCCTGAGCAACTTCTGGAATTTGCGTTAGCGATCGCCAAAAACTCAGCAGACCTGCCGTGAGTAGCTGACCACTCAAAGAGGCATCCAAGTCCTCATCATTTAGCACCACAGAGCCTGAAACCGGAAACGGCTTTAAAAGGCGCAGCGGTTTACCGCGAATCACCTGCCCAACATTGATACGGATGTCTGCGGCTGAGAGCTGTACTTGGCTTAAGAAAAGACCTTTGTAAACAACCCGACTTGCAGAGACAGATACGCCCGGCAGATAGCCCATAAGAATTTGGCGATCGCGACCTGTCAACTCAATTTCCAAAGACCCGGCCTGATCTACCTGAGAACGCAGCCAAAGCCTGACAGCTGGTGGCAAAAGCCGCCCGATGATTCGACTACCGCCTTGCATGGAGGTCAAAGCGTCTTCCTCGGCAAGCTGTTCGATAGCCTCGTCCGCTTCAACATCTTTTCCAGCGCTAGGCGGTTCAGCAGCCACCAAATTATCTCCTCACTCGTCATCAATTTTCATTATTCCTTTTAGCAGGCAGGTTGGGAAACCCTGACTATGAAATTCCAAACTGCAAAGCCCCTAACGTCGTCACTGGGCCGAACATTTTTTACGCAGAGAGGTCACCTTGCCACAATGTCATGAATTGATAATACGCCGATCCCCAAACCGCCCAAAAATGTGGGAACTGGAGATTTCCCTCCGAAATAAACGGAGATCAGGTCGATCCCCGCGCTCAAATTTGTCATATTATTAAGATATTGATCCCGAGAGTTGATTTCAGTACATATTTTCTTCGGGATTTAGACAACGCTTTTAAGAGGAAATATATATGTCAACTTCAAATCCCAATAACATTCCGTTAGAAGAAATGACGCTGCGTCAGCTTCGTAGAGTTGCCAGTGAGTATGAGGTTTCGCGTTACTCTCGCATGAGAAAAGTGGAGCTAGTCGCAGCGATTATACAAAAGCAGATTGCTGCTGGCGATCGCCGCGCTCCACAAGAGGTTGCGGACTATATGAGCGGCCAAACGGCTGCAGAAGCCGCCCGCTTTGCAAATCCTGCTCAAAGTCATGTGCCCACTGCTCCAAAGATGACATCGACAGCCCCAGATATGGCGTCTTTAGCAACAGTTGATCAAGGGCTAGCTGACCTGCCTAGCGGCTATGGTGAAAGTCGAATTGTGTTGCTTCCCCGCGATCCTCAATGGGCTTACGCTTATTGGGACATCCCTAATGAGCATAAGCAAGCGCTACGTAGTCAAGGGGGGAGACGACTGGCGCTACGCTTTTACGATGTGACCGACATCGATATCTACACACAGAGTCCTCACAGTCTTCAGCAGTACGACTGCGGTGAGCTTGCTCGTGAGTGGTATCTACCGGTGCCTGTTAGCGATCGGGACTACACCGTCGAAGTTGGCTATATCTGTGACGATGGTCGCTGGCTAATGCTCTCTCGCTCTGCACCTATCCGCATTCCTCCCGTTTATCCATCCGATTGGATAGAGGACAAATTTGTTACCGTTGACTGGAATCAAGAGCTTAAAGGCCGTACGGTTGCTAACCTTGTTTCCCCGAATCAGAAAGCCGGTGCTATGGCTAGCAGCGAGACTGACCAGGCTGGCAACCCTATATACGATGGAATCTTTGCGCAGGCACAATCAGCCGAATCTCAGCGCATAGCGGGCTCGTTGTTTGGCTCGATGCATCAGGTTCCCGAGCAAGCGGTTAGCTCTTTCGTATTTCCTTCAGGCGCTGGGCTATGGGCTTTGCCAACTGCGTCTGGCGTCAACATGTCAGGGGCGGGCATGTTTGCCTCTGCGCCACCAGCTAAACCTCGTAAGTTCTGGCTGGTCGCTGATGCAGAACTTATTGTCTATGGTGCAACTGAGCCAGATGCGACAGTCACGATTGACGGCAAAGAGATTGAGCTAGAGTCGGATGGCACCTTCCGGTTCCATGTATCTTTCCAAGATGGCGTTCTACGCTATCCCATTGTGGCCGTTGCTAAAGACGGTGAGCAAATGCGCTCTATTCATATGGACTTTGAGCGCAAGACGCTTTCTCGCAATACCAATACTAAAGCAGAAGCCTTGGAAGAGTGGTTTGCATAAGCTAGTTTGTGCCGCTGAGCGGTAATTGTCTATAGAAAAGGGATTCCGCTTTTGGGATCCCTTTTTTGTGTCTATTCGCAGTCATTTCTTCAGGTGCGATCGCCACTCCAGAAAGGTCTGCCATCTTCTCTCAACCCAAACCAGAATTTTATCAGCCCATTTCAGTAGCCTTTCTAGCGGGTGCTCAATATAATCCACAGAAATAACGTTCGCTTCTAGGTCTGGGTCAGAGTAGGACTGATCAGAGGCAGCTCGATTAGCATCGACACTGGCTGACAGATGAGGAGCTAGCAAACCCGTATCTGTGGAGGCATTAGGCACAGCCATCTTCGCTGGCGGCAGCATAAGACTGGCCAGAGAAAGTACGAGATCGTTGGGCCTAAGGCGCGAGGATGTCTCCATCAGTCGCAATATCTGATCGCTAGCTAGCCTTGCTTTGGAGGTTTTACCAGTCAGCCGCTGCAAACCAGACATTAAAAAAGCGATTGGCTGTCGATAATTTCTAGGCCGTAGCCTAACTATTGTTCTCAACACAGCGATCCAGAAGGAATAAATCGGTTGAGCTAGAGGGCTCGCAGAGCCATTGATGGTCGGAAAATTCAAGACGCTGGCCGTATTGTTTTCGCTGAAAAAGCGAGAAAGTTGACTTTGCAGCTGAGCTTGCTGAGCAGGATTAAAACCATTCCAAACCGTTGCATGTCTAAAGACTAAAACTAGCGATCGCGTCTCTAAGTCACTTGCAACACCTGTGATTTGACCTTGTTGATTAATACCCTGTTGATTAATATCTTGCTGAGTAGAATCATCCTTCGCGCTCACCATCTGGTGAGCTAGCCGACGAATCCAGCCTCTGCCTCGACTCACTGCTAAGCCCCATCCAGTAGGCATTTTAGCTAGCGAGCTAATCTGGTCTGGCAATAAGACATCTCCTACTGATACCAGCGTCTTTAGCATAAAAGCCTCAGCAGTTTCACGCGCCGAGACTGCAGAAAAATCATCAGAAGAAAGAACAGCAGTCATCTTAGATCTTTTGTCCTTACGCGAATGAGCGCGAGTTGGCGCGGCAGAAAATGCTTTGAAGGGAGAGAAGTCTATCAGCTTTTTAGCTTGAGTTTTTGTAGCCGCTAGCTGAAGCTGCCTGACAGATTGCGTTAGCTTTTGTCTTACGGCGTGAGAAGCCCGCACGACCGCATAAACTGGCACAAGCGCCATAGCCGCACCTATCCCTGTGCCTAGCGCAATATCTGATCGCGTTCGATCTACCGCCCGCCGATGCCGATCTAGTCCCTTTCTGTACTGACCGACAAAAAATCGTAGTACATTGCTTTGATACGGGCCAGAAGCCATTTCTAGAACCCTCTCTATTCAACGCTTACTCTTCAGCTAACGCTGTCACTGCTCTCAATTCTAAAGGAAGTTATGGTCTCTAGTGTTCCTACGTCATCAATCTCGGCCACCTTGGAAAAGGCGTTGGATCGTCTGCGTCTGCTCAACACTCAAGACATTCAAGATAGCTGGCAGATTAACACTCAAGACGTTGCACATACCGACATCTTTGACGATCACGCTACCGCAGGCGAACCCACGCTAAGCCCACAGCTTTGGACAAAAGCAACTCAAAACGATCGTCAGCACATCGCTTGGCAAAAGGGACTTCAGGTCCAATGGTTTTACCAAAAAATCAGCGTTCCAAGTGACTTTGATGGCTATCCGTTGACAGGACTTTGCTTACGAATAGCACTTACCTGGTGGGCAGAAGACGCTCAGATTTACGTTGATGGGCACTTAGTACAATCTGGCGATCTTTTTGAGTGCTTCACTCGCATTTGCCTCAGCGAAGAAGTCTCGCCCCATCAGTCTTTTAGCATTGCCATTCGTTTGGTAAGTCCTGGGCACGATGACGGGGCTTTGGTGCGATCGCATTTAATCTACGAACTTCCCAGCACTCACCTCACCCCCGAGCCTAGCTTCGTCGCCGACGAACTCACGGTGCTTGCCACCTTAGAGCCTCACAGCCAGCAGCAAATCGAAAATGAACTTACTCAGTTAGACTGGGCCAGCCTGCAAAAGGTTCAAAGTATCCAAGGTCAATCTGCCAAAAATTCAGATCCCGACCTCAATCTTTGGCAAACACTCTCCACACAGCCTGGCCTTATCCCAGCAGCCATTCACCCCTTTCAGCAATCGCTCAGTCAGCTACGCAGAAACCTAAACGCTTTCGGTCCCCAGCTCAAGGCTAGAACTATTCAATGCGTGGGGCATGCGCATCTCGATATGGCGTGGCTCTGGCCTATTTCAGATACCTGGAGGGCCGCCGAACGCACCTTCAAATCAATTCTTAAGCTCCAGCAAGACTTTCCCGAACTCACCTACACCCACTCTAGCCCTGCCTTATTTGAATGGATAGAGCACAATCGACCAGAACTCTTCGCTCAAATTCAACAAAAAGTAGCGGAAGGCAGTTGGAGTATTGATGCTGGGCTCTGGATTGAACCAGAGTTGAATATCGTCAGCGGAGAAGCGATCGCCCGTCATATTCTTTACGCACAACAATACTGTCAAGAAAAGTTTGGCAGCATTAGCAAAGTAGCTTGGCTACCCGACTCCTTCGGCTTCTGCTGGCAGCTACCTCAGTTATTAACCCAAGGTGGTATCGACACTTTCGCTACGCTAAAACTTTCCTGGAACGACACCACCGAATTCCCTCATCAGCTTTTCTGGTGGCAATCTCCTAATGGCAGCCGTATTCTTAGCATAATGCTACCCCCCATCGGCACCGATATTGACCCTGTCAAAATGGCAAATCATGCGGCGAAGTGGGAAGCAAAGACGCACATACCCAACAGTCTATGGCTTCCTGGTATGGGCGATCATGGCGGTGGTCCGACGCGCGACATGTTAGAAAAAGCTCGTCGCTGGCAGCGATCACCCTTCTTCCCAACTATCAATTTCACTAGCCCTGACAAATATCTAAAAAGTCTGCCGCTTTCTACACCTTCTCAAACTAACACTATAGAATCCCTGCCAACTTGGAACAACGAA
>CAWCAE010000006.1:0-990000 GCA_963793445.1 uncultured cyanobacterium | reverse complement strand
TCGGAATTTCTCGTGTTCCGACCTACTCGGGATTCAGCTAGTATCCTTAAACTTTCGACTACAGGTCTCTCACCTTCTTTGGAGCACCTCTCAAGTGCTTCGTCTAGTCGCCAGATTCCATGTCGCTGTCCCACAACCCCAGCAATAAAAATCGCTGGTTTAGGCTCTTCCCGCTTCGCTCGCCGCTACTAAGGGAATCGAGTTTTCTTTCTCTTCCTACAGCTACTTAGATGTTTCAGTTCACTGCGTTCGCTCATCCTTACCTATGGATTCAGTAAGGTGTTTTTAGGGTTGCCCCATTCGGATATCTCTGGATCAATGCCTGCTTCCGGCTCCCCAAAGCGTTTCGTCGGTAACCACGTCCTTCTTCGCCTCTGTGTGCCTAGGTATCCACCGTGAGCCCTTTGTAGCTTGACCTTCTTTTCAAAAAAGAAAATCTCTTTGCTTACAATTCTCTAAAACGTATTCGTCAATAGCTCAACAACCTCGTGTTCGCACACTCAATCGTCTTCCTACTAAACTATCCATTCTAGATATTTGGGCTTTTTGAATTTCAAATGTCTACAAGACACTCGAACTACCTTTGCTTTCTTATAGTTTTCTATGCAGTTGTCAAGGTTCTTACTAGTCTCGAAAGACCAGCATTCTATGATGTCTTAAACCCAAAAGGCACATCCATAGCTGCTGATTTCTTTTGATTAGTCGCTTCACGCGAATGATTGGTGGAGGTAAGCGGACTCGAACCGCTGACATCCTGCTTGCAAAGCAGGCGCTCTACCAGCTGAGCTATACCCCCGCATATTCACAATTGATTGTTGCAATATTCGTAAGTGGGCCATCCTGGACTCGAACCAGGGACCTCACCCTTATCAGGGGTGCGCTCTAACCACCTGAGCTAATAGCCCTTATTCTTTAAGTGGTGTGTAACACCTGAATAATCTGAAGAGGAATCCTCACTTAACTAGTGACTTCATTCTTACTTGTTTAGGGTAAAAACTTTTTACCAGCCTTGCTTGAATCCTTTAACTAACAAAACCCTCAACGACCTTAGGTGACTACAGTAATGCTCTATTCGCTTTTTGCTTTCAAGCTATTACCTAGTAGGTCTCCCTCTAAGGAGGTGATCCAGCCACACCTTCCGGTACGGCTACCTTGTTACGACTTCACCCCAGTCATCAGCCCTGCCTTCGGCGTCCCCCTCCTAAAAGGTTGGGGTAACGACTTCGGGCGTGGCCAACTTCCATGGTGTGACGGGCGGTGTGTACAAGGCCCGGGAACGTATTCACCGCAGTATGCTGACCTGCGATTACTAGCGATTCCGCCTTCATGCAGGCGAGTTGCAGCCTGCAATCTGAACTGAGCAACGGTTTATGGGATTAGCGCACTATCGCTAGTTGGCTGCCCTTTGTCCGTTGCATTGTAGTACGTGTGTAGCCCAGGATGTAAGGGGCATGATGACTTGACGTCATCCCCACCTTCCTCCGGTTTGTCACCGGCAGTCTCCTTAAAGTGCCCAACTTAATGATGGCAACTAAGGACGAGGGTTGCGCTCGTTGCGGGACTTAACCCAACATCTCACGACACGAGCTGACGACAGCCATGCACCACCTGTCTCTACGTTCCCGAAGGCACTCTTCCCTTTCAAGAAGATTCGTAGGATGTCAATCCCTGGTAAGGTTCTTCGCGTTGCATCGAATTAAACCACATACTCCACCGCTTGTGCGGGCCCCCGTCAATTCCTTTGAGTTTCACACTTGCGTGCGTACTCCCCAGGCGGGATACTTAACGCGTTTGCTTCGATACTGACCGGGTCGATACGGCCAACACCTAGTATCCATCGTTTACAGCTAGGACTACAGGGGTATCTAATCCCTTTCGCTCCCCTAGCTTTCGTCCATCAGTGTCAGTTATGGCCCAGTAGAGCGCCTTCGCCACTGGTGTTCTTCCTAATATCTACGCATTTCACCGCTACACTAGGAATTCCCTCTACCCCTACCACACTCTAGCTCTACAGTTTCCATTGCCGATCCACAGTTGAGCTGTGGGCTTTAACAACAGACTTGTAGGGCCACCTACGGACGCTTTACGCCCAATAATTCCGGATAACGCTTGCATCCTCCGTCTTACCGCGGCTGCTGGCACGGAGTTAGCCGATGCTGATTCCTCAGGTACCGTCAGTACTTCTTCCCTGAGAAAAGAGGTTTACAACCCACAGGCCTTCCTCCCTCACGCGGCGTTGCTCCGTCAGGCTTGCGCCCATTGCGGAAAATTCCCCACTGCTGCCTCCCGTAGGAGTCTGGGCCGTGTCTCAGTCCCAGTGTGGCTGATCGTCCTCTCAGACCAGCTACTGATCGTCGCCTTGGTATGCTCTTACCACACCAACTAGCTAATCAGACGCGAGTTCATCTAAAGGCTATAAATATTTCACCTCTCGGCACATCCGGTTTTAGCAGCAGTTTCCCACTGTTGTCCCGGTCCTTTAGGCAGATCCTCACGCGTTACTCACCCGTCCGCCACTAACACCCGAAAGTGTTCGTTCGACTTGCATGTGTTAAGCACGCCGCCAGCGTTCATCCTGAGCCAGGATCAAACTCTCCATTTTAATTAAACAGATTTAAGCCAACATCTCTCAATGTTAACCCTGCTTGTCTCTTTACTCAGCCTTTTCTGGCTATCCTATTGCTTACCTCAGATAACTATGTTATCCTCAATAGCAATTTCAATTCATTAACGAGGGTCTCGTTAATTCTCTTCAAATTATTCAACTTTCTAGGTGCTACTCCTCGCTGCGGTCGCTCCCCGTTTCCAGGTCCCTCCCTTCAGCGCTTAATCACTATAACGACACTTGGCGATTAGTGTCAACAAATTTCTTGGATGAATTTTCTTGAAACGCCAGAAGTCTCTTCATACGAGACTTCTGGCGTTTTGCTTAGATACAGGTTGCTGAATAGCAGCCCTTTTTCTGGAAAAAGCCTGCACTAGGTAGCAGCGAGAGGTGCTTGTTTGGCAACTGGAATGACCTGATATTTTCCTGGAAGGTAAAGGTGACAGTGGATTTAGTCTTTTTTAGTCACTATAGCTTTAGGCTGAAAATAGCTTTGGACATATATAGAGCTATTTTGGTTAGCTGGGTTGACGGAGAAGGTTATGTTGCCGAGTTGGATAGTTTTGGACAGGCTGCTAACGGATTGGTTGCGAGAGGATATTGGCCGTGGTGACCAGACGACGCTTGGACTAGGACAGGCTGCGGCTAAGAAAGGGAGAGCCTATTGGGTCGCTAAGGAAGATGGGGTGGTGGCAGGACTGCCCGTTGCGGGGCGCGTTTTTTATCTGCTGGAGCAGGCGGTTTTGTTTTGCCCAAAGGTGGAGGAAGGGGCAAAAGTGAAGGCTGGAGAGGTGGTTGCTGAGATGGAGGGCTGCCTAGGGACGCTGCTAACGGGAGAGAGGGTGGCTTTAAATTCGGCGATGCGGCTGAGTGGGGTGGCGACGATGACAAGACGTTTTGCTGAGGTAATTGAGGATTTGCCGGCGCGGCTGGTAGATACGCGCAAAACTACGCCGGGGTTAAGGGTATTGGAGAAGTATGCGGCTTTTGTAGGGGGGGCGCAGAATCATCGGATGGGGCTAGATGATGGGGTGATGATCAAGGACAACCACATTACGGCAGCTGGTGGGATTGGACTAGCTATTGAGAAGATGCGCGATCGCATTCCATATCCGGTGACTATTGAAGTAGAAACTGAGTCGCTAGCTCAAGTAGAGGCGGCTATTGAGCACAGAGTCGATATCATCATGCTAGACAACATGCCGTTAGAAAGAATGAGAACGGCTGTTGAGATCATTCGAGCAGCAAATCAGCGCTTTAAGATTGAGGCTTCGGGAAATATTTCGTTGAAGACGATTCGAGGAGTGGCGGAAACAGGTGTGGATTACATATCGACTAGCTCGCCAATTACACGATCGCCTTGGCTGGATTTGAGTATGCGAATGAGGTGATAGATTTACTACCACTGGCGGTATTGCTAGTAGTAGTAAATTTACGAAACAGAGCTGACGAAAGCGTTGAGCTATTGAATTACGCTTGTATGCGTTAGTTGTGCGGAAGGCGGGAATGACCCAACAATTTGATGGACAGAGCAGTTATCAGCCTAGTGTTGTCCGACTGAATATGTTGGATACGGACTATGCAAAGATGGTTGCAGGTGAGCCGATTGCAAAAGAGCGTCAAGATCGGCTTGAAGCGATAGATCCGTACACCCTGAATAGGTTAGAGAAGCAAATTAGTCGTTATCGCTATGGTCAGCTAGATCAAAGCGGGAAAGATAGCATTTTGTGCGATGTGGGGATGATTGCTGAGCTACTGAGTCAAGCTGATATGGAAGATATCCATCATCGGATACGGGAAACAGGTCAGTTTTGTTTGACGGTAGGGGAACGAGAGCAGATTGTTAATTGGTTAAAAGACGAACTTGCTGTTGATATTTCAGACAATGCCGAGATAGTGAAATAGATGCTCAGAAGGTAGGTGCTCAGAAGCAGGTACTCAGAATTCAGAGAGGCGATATGATAAAAGTGTGCCGTTAGGCAGACCCAAGAAATAAAGTCCTAGCCCAAAAGTAAGACCCTAGATTGATGACAGGCCCAGAGCTAAGGTCTGACTATAAAGTCAAAGCACCACACTCGGCGGCTCGGCTATGGCATATTACGACAAAGCGCCTTCATCAAAGGCAGACTGGATCGCTTTCTATGCTCGCTTCGGATACGCGGCAAAAGGCGTCCTATACTGCGGGATGGGGGTTTTGGCGCTGATGCAATCGCTGGATTTTAGGTCGGGTAAAACTGTAGGATCAAAAGGCGTCCTGCAAACGATTGCGGCTCAGCCATACGGGCAAGTAATGCTGTGGATATTAGCTTTTAGCTTGGGAGGATATGTAGTATGGCGATTCATTCAAGCCTTTTTAGATCCTGAGCATCATGGCGAAGAAGCAAAAGGCATTGCTCGCCGTGTAGGCTATGCCTGTAGCGGATTGGTGTATGCGGGTGTTGCTTTTAGCGCTTTAAGTATTTTGCTTTCTTTGTCGTCAGGCGAAGGTAAGACAACGCAAGAGTGGGCGTTAACAGTGATGCAGCAGCCGTTTGGACGTTGGCTTGTCGGTGCAGGTGGGCTGCTCTTTTTTGGGTTGGGTTGTTACTACTTTTATCGAGCTATTAAAGCAAGATTTCGTAGGCAGATGAAGCTGCATGAAATGAGCAGTGCGGCGAAGACATGGGCAACGATTGCAGGACGAGCTGGCATTATGGCGAGGGGGGCTGTCTATGTAGTGATTGGCACTTTCGCAATGAGAGCAGCTTGGACTTTTGACTCGTCTCAGATCAAAACGACCGAGGGAGCGCTGTCAGTCTTTGATAATAATCCGGCAGATGAATGGATTCTTGGCATTTTGGGGATTGGTTTTATCGCCTATGGCATTCATATGGGTTTCCAAGCAGTTTATCGTCGAATTCGACCTGACAACTAGTTCAAACAGCCAGTTACGAGGCTCAACTTTTTATGGCGCAGTCTATGGCTCAGTCCAACCTGTCGAAGAAGCCTCACGCGCTTTGGATTGAGTACTATGCCCGGTTTGGGTATGCGGCTAAGGGAATTATTTACGGCAGCACAGGTGTTTTAGCGCTACTAGAAGTTTTTGGGCTGGGCCGGGGTGAGACGGTAGTAGGAGCTACGGGTGCGATTAGAGCGATCGCAAATCAACCGTTTGGCCGAACGCTCTCTTTTTTGCTGGCCGTCAGTTTGATGGGCTATGTCGTGTGGCGGTTCATTCAGGCTTGTTTAGATCCTGAGCATAGCAACTGTGGGGCCTCTGATATTGTTCGTCGAATCGGATATGGCTGTAGCGGTGTGGTATATGCCAGCATTGCCTATAGCGTTGTAGAAATTTTGACAGACGCTCCTGAAAGGGACGAAAAGTCTGCTGAAGAATGGGCCTTTATGCTGATGAGGCAACCTTTTGGTCGATGGCTGTTAGGCGCGATTGGGCTGGGGTTCTTTGCGACTGGCTGCTACTACTTTTACCGAGCGATTAGGGCAGAGTTTCGCAAGCGATTTAAGCTTCATAAGATGAGCAATACTGAAAAAGCTTGGGCTAGCGTTGTGGGCCGGGTTGGAATCGCTGCACGCGGGGTAGTGTATGTAGTTGTTGGTTTTTTTGAAGTGCGAGCGGCTTGGCTGTTTGATGCGCACGAAATCAAAACCACTGAACAGGCGTTGGAAGTATTTAACAACAACCCGGTGAATGAGATTATTCTCTGTATCCTAGGAACTGGCTTTGTGGCGTATGGCGCTCACATGGCGTTTCAAACAAAGTATCGTAATATCGATCCGCCATAGAGAGCGGGTGATTGTTGATTTCCAAAAGCCTACACAGCGAGCGTGCTGCTCATACGACTAAGGAAAGCTTGTAGGCGCTCACTCTTTGGATGGGTTAGCACTTCACGCGGATTGCCTTCTTCTTCAACTCTGCCTTTGTTCAGAAAGACAACCCTGCTAGCGACTTCGCGAGCGAACTGCATTTCGTGGGTGACAACGATCATAGTCATACCTTCTTTGGCAAGCTGCTGCATGACCTGTAGCACTTCGCCGACTAGCTCAGGGTCAAGGGCGCTGGTCGGTTCGTCGAACAGGAGAATTTCGGGTTTCATGCAGAGGGCGCGGGCGATCGCAACTCGCTGCTTCTGACCGCCGGATAGCTGGTCAGGGTAGGTATTGGCCTTTTCACTAAGGCCAACTTTATCCAAATAAAAGTTAGCTGTTTCTTTGCTCTCTTTGTCTGACAGACTCTGGACCTTTTTCGGTGCCAAACACAAGTTTTCGAGTACGGATAGATGCGGGAATAGATTGAACTGCTGGAATACCATACCGACTTGGGCTCTGAGTTCGAGCAGGCGGCGACGGCTCAGATCTGGCGGTGACAAGTCAATGTCGTTAACGATCAAACGACCACCTGTGATTGTTTCTAGTCGATTAAAACAGCGCAGTAGCGTACTTTTGCCACAGCCAGAAGATCCGATGATCGAGACGACTTCGCCCTTGTTTATCTGGCAGTCGATACCACGGAGGACTTTTAGGTCGCCAAAACTTTTTTGGAGGTTATTGCTGATAATGACTGGAATTGGCTCTGGCATTAGGATATTCCTTCGGCGAGACAATCGGTTGCATGAGTACTTCTGTGATAGAAACCACTCACAGAAAAGAGCCTACCATTCTGTAATCTGATCGCGATGTTTAGAGTCAACATCTGCAAAAACAGCATCGGCCTGATGTTGAGCAATGGAACTAATGATTTGCAAACAAAGCTTCAATGTATTAGAGCTAACAAATCTACCTGAAGGGAGAAAGTAGATACGCTGTGTTTTCTTAGGTAACATTTGTAACGGTTCTAACGCACAGGCACGAGATAATGGGTTATTCATTTTTTTGAGTGGACCCATTGGCGATGAAGATAACACGCTCTGCTTTTCTGAGAAATACAGCTTTAGGTTTTTGTGCAGCGGGGATTTTGGCAGCCTGTGGTGGAACGACCGAAAGCGTGGATACTGAGGCAGCCGGTGATGGCAGTAGTGACGTTTGGACGGTCGGGTCTGAAGCGGGCTTTCCACCTTTCGAGTTTGTCGGTGATGATGGGGAACTTGACGGATTTGATATTGATTTATTCAAAGCGATTGGTGAACAGTCGGGGAAGACCATTGAATTTGAAAACTTGCCTTTTGATAGCCTGATTCCAGCTTTGCAGGGCGGCACGATTGACGCAGCCATTAGCGGAATGACGATTACTGAAGAGCGTGAAGAAACGGTAGATTTTTCGGATCCTTACTTTAATGCGGGGTTGGCGATCGCCGTTCAAGAAGATACCACCGACATTCAAACTCTCGACGATTTGGAAGGTAAAAGGATCGCAGTTCAGATCGGCACGACTGGCGCGGATGCTGCCAACAGCGTGCCGGACGCAGAAGTCACTACATTTGAGAATGCACCGTTGGCCTTGCAGGAACTCGCCAATGGGAATGTGGACGCGGTGATCAATGATGCACCGGCGACTTTGGATGCGATCGCAACGGGCAATATTCCTAGCATTACGGTAGTTGGTGAGCTACTTACAGAAGAGTCCTACGGCATTGCAATGCCTGACGGGTCAGAGAATGTAGAGATAGTTAACACCGCGCTCGCAGAGATTAAAGCAGACGGCACCTACGCGGAGCTATATCGAAAGTGGTTTGATGCGGAGCCACCTGCTGAGTAGCGCTCATTTAGCAGATACGTTCTACGGCTTAGAACGTATCTTGAGATCTTTGCAGCCTGACCTTTTTTGGAGTTCTATCGTTGGATACATCACTAGACGTGATTCTTGCGGCGCTGCCTGTTTTGCTAGCGGGGGCGCTCGTCACCATTCGGCTTACGGCAGCTGCGACTTTTTTTGGCGCTATTGGAGGTACTGCCCTTGGCATAGCCAGACTCTCGAAGATAGGCATACTGCGACTGCTTGCTAGAATTTATATCGACTTTTTCAGAGGTACGCCGCTACTTGTTCAGCTGTTGATTATCTACTTTGGCATTCCGGCACTCGTCCAGTCCTTTGGCGCTAGCTTCAGCATGGGTAAGGGCGTCGCCGCTATTGTAGGTCTTAGCCTTAATGCATCAGCATACTTGGCAGAAATCGTAAGAGCAGGCATTCAGTCAATTGAAGCTGGCCAGAAGGAAGCCTCTGAGTCACTAGGCCTGAGCCCTACACAAACGATGCGCTATGTTGTGTTTCCGCAAGCGCTGCGAAGAATGATTCCGCCTCTGGGCAACGAGTTCATTATCTTACTTAAAGACACTAGTCTGGTTACGATCATTGGCTACCAGGAGTTGCTCAACCAAGGGCGTCTGATTGTGGCTAGAAACTTTCGCGGTTTCGAGATTTACATTACGGTTGCTTTGATTTATCTGCTGCTGACTGTTCTAGCTTCGCAGGTATTTTCTTTGCTAGAGCGCAAGATGAATCCGACGACATGACGACTGCTAGATAAGACAAGAGTCGTTATGGGTCAGAGCTTTCCAAAAATCCAAATTATTGCCGTTGGGAAAGTGAAGAAGCCCTGGTTGCGCGAGGGTGTTGCGCTATATGCGAAGCGGCTGCCTGAGGTAAATATTGTTGAAATTAGAGACGCGGGTAAGGAGAAAGAAGCAGACAAGCTACTGAGTATGATCAGCGCTCAGGACCGGCTGGTGGTTATGGCTGAGTATGGAAAACAGAGAGATTCTGTAGGGTTTGCAAAGTGGCTGGGGAAGGAGGCTTTTGGGACACTGGTGCTGTTTATTGGCGGACCGGATGGAGTGTGCGATCGCCTCAAGCGCTATCCCATGATCAGTCTCTCTGCCATGACTTTCCCACATGAAATGGCCAGGCTTATGCTGGTAGAGCAGCTATACCGTGCCAAAACTATTCTGCAAAACGGCAGCTATCATAAATAGTCACGGCGTTGCTAAGTTCGAGGATGAACGCTTCTGTTGGGAAACAGCAATGCGGTGCGCCCAAGGCTCAATCAGCCCCGGCTATCAGCAACGCCTTTATCGGCTTGACTATCGGCTTGACTATCGGCTTGACTATCTAGGTAGCGATCCTAAAAGTTATAGACTGCTTGTAAGCCGCCTCTAGACGTTAAGAGGCGATCTAGCTTATCTACTGTCTTTGCTCAAACTTTTTTGCACATGCTCTAGCATTTTCATCTTTTTAGCTTCATCGCCTTTGGTCGGCTTAGAAAGGCCAAGGGAAATAGTGGCGCTTTGAGCTAGGTGCTGTCTGATTCTGTCTTTGCTGGCCATAAACGATATTAGGTAGTTGAGATTAGGTTGTTAACTTACTTCACAAAACTATAGATGACGAAGGGCGGCTAATCTATCTATAGAAAGGCACAGGATAGAAATAAAAGACGTAGACAGCAGGAAAATGATGGATGGGCAGGGGTTAGATGTTGCGATTGTCGGCGGCGGCGCAGCGGGTTTTTTTGGCGCGATCGCTGCGGCCACTCACTATCCTCGTGCGCGTGTCACCCTCTATGAGGCAGGCCCTCAGCCGCTGGCCAAGGTTCGCATTTCGGGTGGGGGCCGCTGCAATGTAACGCATCACTGCTTTGATCCGGCGCAGCTTGTCCAGAGCTATCCGCGCGGGGGTAAAGAGCTGCGTGGCGCTTTTAGTCGCTTTCAGCCCAAAGATACGGTGGCCTGGTTTAGGCAGCAAGGCGTGGCGCTAAAAACAGAGGCCGATGGTCGGATGTTTCCAACAACGGATGACTCGGCGACGATTGTGGACTGTTTGTATCAGATGGCAGCAGAGGCAGGGGTGCAGATTAAGGTGCGATCGCCAGTTGTTAGCGCTGAAAAGGTAAGCACTGAAACAGTGGGCGCGAAAGGGGGAAGCGATCGCTTTAAATTACAGCTAAAGTCTGGCTTTGTAATGTGCGATCGCCTCTTGCTAACCACCGGCAGCAGCCCTATTGGTTATCGTATTGCCCAAAGCCTGGGCCATCGGTTAGAGCCGCCTGTCCCCTCTTTATTTACCTTCAACATTGCCGATAAGCGCTTGCACCAGCTCAGCGGTGTTACCGTGACCGCTGCCACCGTCCGGCTAAGGGTAGAAGGCGCTAGCAAAAAAGAGCTCAAAGCCTTGACGCAGACCGGTCCTTTACTGATTACCCATTGGGGACTGAGTGGCCCGGCTGTACTAAAGCTGTCGGCATGGGGAGCGCGGCTACTACATCAGCATAAGTATCGCGCTAGCCTGATGGTCAACTGGCTATCTATGATTGGCCAAGAGCAGGTACGCCACGAATTGCAGCAGGCGAAAGCCAATAGTGGCAAAAAAGCAGTCTTTACCTATAGCCCGTACGATTCGATTTCAAAACGGCTGTGGCAGTATCTGCTGGGTCGCGTCAGGAATTGAACCAGCTTTGACCTGGGCTAATTTGTCGAAACAACAGCTAAACCAACTAGTGCAAGAGCTTACACAGGGCGTCTTTGAAATCACTGGCAAAGGCGTCTTTAAAGATGAATTTGTCACCTGTGGCGGCGTCTGGCTAAAGGAAGTGAACTTTCAAACGATGGAAAGTCGTCAGTGCCCAGGGTTGTACCTGTCAGGAGAAATTTTGGATATTGACGGGATTACGGGTGGATTTAATTTTCAGAGCGCCTGGACGACGGGGTGGCTGGCGGGGTGTGCGATCGCTCGCTTTAGTCAGCCGTCAGGCTAGATGCTAATGGGACGAATTATTGCGGGCCTGCGGATGGGCGTCAGCTGAATTTGAGATGTTTAATAACGCGATCGCAGCTTTAGCATCTGGTGAGGTAGTGGCCTTTTGGCACTGCAGTAGCAAGGGTGTCTGCGATCGCTGCAAGAGAAATGGTTTGGCCCAGATCAAGCGGAACTTTAGCGCCGTAGGCTGGGCTGTTTCTATGTAACGTTTTCTGTATGGTCTGTGGTGATCGATACACCTGTCGCTTGCACCATGCACTAATAAAGGAAAGCGTCTGGGCTGTAACCTGCGCAGTTTGGACCAATTAATCGTTTTGACCTTCTCGTGATTACTACCCCGTGATTACCGTGATTACTATGTGGCGCTCTGTCCTTCAAGATCAACAAACTCGACCTAACTTAACGGCAATCTCGACGTTATTCTTAGCCCTGATAGCCGTTTCTTTTGCCCCTATTTTTATTCGCTTTAGCGAAACGGAGCTAGGAGCCAATGCGACTGTCTTCAACCGCTTTGCAATCTTTGTTCTGTGCTTTGGTTCTATTCGCTGGGGAAGGCAACGAGTCTCTTCAGCAGCCTCAGTAGACAGTTCGTCAGACAGTTCGTCAGACAGTACGGATACGCCTGCCCCGCTGACGATTCGCCAGCGGCTATGGCTGGTCGGCGTGGGCCTTAGCTCGGTCAGTTCTTTGGTGCTGTGGGCGATGTCATTAGAGCATACGACAGTGGCCAAATGTATGCTGCTGAACAACTTGACGCCGCTGTTTACCAGTTTGGGTAGCTGGCTGCTGCTAGGAAAGCGATTCGACAAGCAGTTTTTAATTGGGATGGCGATTGCACTGGTGGGAGCGATCGCGCTGGGCTTAGAAGATCTTGCCGGGAGCTGAGGGCTTCTTGCTAGGCGATCTCTATGCGGTGCTGTCGGCTGTCTTTCTGGGCGCATATTTCCTGATGGTCGAGCAGCTACGCACGCAGTTCTCGGCAACGACTATTTTACTCTGGCGCTGCGTCATCGGCAGCGCGGTCCTGCTTCCGGTCGTGTTGCTAACAGAAGGACAGCTCTTTCCAGAAACAAAGGTTGCCATCCTGGCAGTCTTGGGACTGGGATTGATTAGTGAAGGACTAGGTCAGCGCCTGCTAGCGGACTGTATGGACAAATTCTCTTCTAGTTTTATTGCTTTGTTTTTGTTGCTAGAGCCCATTGTCAGCGCTTTGTTGGCCTGGCTGATCTTTACAGAAGCGACTGAGCCCAGTTACCTGGGTGGGTTTTGCCGTCGTGCTCACAGGAATCTACACTGCGCAGGCCAGTGAGACCTCGACACAGGAGATAGCGACTGAGCAAGTGGCTATCGAGGTTTGAGAGAGTGACAAGATAGCAGGCGTACGAATGCATCTGTACGCCTGCTGACCACTTTGCCTTGCTATGACACAGCTTTCACCGAGCTTTGACCGATTGAACAAGTGTGAATCAAAGCGGTGAGCGGTATAGATCGTAGCGGTGAATATGCAGCAGTTTGACCTATCGGGAAAGTAAGTGACTAATGAAGATCTAGCCTAACGCGCTTGGTCAAAATGGCCATGACTTCGTTGGGTCTGCCGGTAGAGATGGGCTGGCTCCAGTCGTTGGGTTCGGCGTAGCCGCGCTTGTACAGTAGCCAGATGGTGAACTGAACAGCGCTGAGGCTGCCGAATAGCATATGACGAATGGGCTCTTGCTCGCAGGTAGGCGGTGGCGGTGGGTCGGCCAATGTGGTGGCCGATGTTGCCGTGGAGCTGCTAGCGCCTGAGCTGTCGGCTCTTGGATTATCAACAGGTGAAACTGTGGACGCGGGTGCGTCTGTAATGAAAGGGATAAACATGAGATCTGGTCTCCGGGTATACGTTTAGAAGGAAACCAGAACTCAACTTACACTTAGCCACCCCGCGAAGATGTGGAGCAAGTCGGGGTGGCTAAGGTAAAGTAACCCTAGCGTCCGGGATTGCTAGTGAATCCGGGGGGTTAGCTGTCGGTGGGTGCTGGTAACACCTGCCGATAGCGCTAAGCGAAATTGAGTTCTGAGAAAGCACTGCGATAGGCATCACAGCTTAGATCTGAAGATAGGCTGATTCTTGGCAGTAGTCAAGTGTGGGGTTAATCGTTCAGAACTGAGGCTAAGAGAATGATGCGTCAACAATTTTCTTCAGAGCCTGTTGCTATAATCTGTCTCAACTGTCCTGCCTACAACAATGCCTGCTAAAGACCTCTATCACGATGCCGTAAAAGCAGCCCTGATCAAAGACAACTGGGCAGTTCTAGCCGATCCTTTTCGCATTCAGTACAAAGACATCGACCTGTACGCCGACCTCGCTGCCGAACGCCCTATCGCGGTCGAACGAGATGGATAAGCTAAATCAGTATCGACAAATTGTTCAAAAGATTTTAACTGAATGTCGAGATTGGGCTGCTGGCGCAAATCAAATTGGCGTGCAGGAATGCGTGTCTTTTGATTCAGTGCGCGATCACTACTTCTGGTTTTCGGTAGGTTGGAATGGAAAACAGCGAGACTTTAGCATCACTGTCTATCTGAGAATAGAGCAAGACAAGATCTGGCTCGAAGAAGACTGGACAAAACAAAGCATCACCAACGAATTGTTAGAAGCTGGCGTACCCCCGGAAGATATCGTGCTGGGATTTCAACACCCCAGCAAGCGTCCGCTTACCGAATTTGCTACTGCCTAGTTTCACTATCCGTATAGCTATTAGCAAACCTTCTATGGCAAGTTTAGACATCTGGCAAAGGCTGCACCAGCAGGGCGATCAGCTTCTACCTGAACAGCTCAATTTGCTGGCTGAGTTCTTAGACTTTTTGCGATTCAAGAAGGCAAAGCTGCTCAATGCTAACAATCTGACGGGGGAGCGGAAACCGGGGCTGCGTCCTGACGCTTTATGTCATCAGCAATGAGTTTGACGATCCGCTACCTGAGAGCTTTTGGCTGGGCGAAGGATGAACAGATTGACGATAAATTATTGATACAACATTCTGCTAGTTTTGTAAGAAGACGAATTCAAGCTAAAAAAAGCATTTTCTAACGTCAGCACTAGGCCGCGATAGATTTGCTCGATAGAAGAGCTTGGATTGCCGCTTTCTAGCCTAATGTATCTCTTTCTTTGTATCTGTAGAGACCTCCAATCGCCCGCATTACTCTCGTAATAAAGGTCTGTCTCAAACGGTACGAAGATACCCAGCACGCAGCCCAATCGCTTCAGCGCTACAGAGTTTTGCCAGTAGGGGACAATTCCCAGCGTTTGGTCAGAGGGAATCGCACGAGCCTGCTGTTCAGAAGTTAGAAGTAGAATCAGGATGTTTTCTAGGCGCGTAGTGCCTCTACTTATCAATTTCATTCAATCTTTAGCTACGGACAACGCTTCAGCAAGATTGACTGAAGATAAGCCTTGCAGCTACGCATTCACTGATATTTGTGGGGAAAATAGACATAGTTCATCCGCTACGACTAAACCGTTTGTCGACTCGGGCGTAAAGCTCCATAGACCGACTTGTTAAGTATTATCTCGATCAACTGCATCCTTCGACCTCTAGCTTAAGGGGACTTCTACTAATCATGGCTGTCAAATCGCTTAATTCAACCATTCTGAATGAGATTGCATCACTATCTCATTCAGAAAGCATAGATACTCGTCTACTAGAACAATTTGCGCTTTTTGTTCTCAAGAACCAGAAAACGAAGCGGCCTAAATCACTGTCGATGAATCAGCTAAAAGATGCTGTGTTCGCCCACTTTGAGGTAAAAAACACCACAGCACTTAGACAGTCTGGTGCTTTCAAGATGGCTACGGATGGCATGGACAAGCTCAACTTGCGGCTCAAAGTATCTTGGGAGACGCTCTACCGTCAGTTCGTAGGTGTCTTGCCTGACGAAGGCTCTGAGGTCGGTGACACCTGCATCAATGGCATTGACATCTTCAAATACTTCCGACCTTGGAAAGTATTTGGCTTAGATGCAAAGACCGCCAGCGATGAGGACATCAAGCAGGCTTATCGGGGGCTGAGTAAGCAGTACCACCCAGATAATCGAGAGTCGGGTAATTCTCGCATGTTTGATCGTATCAACAGCATGTACCAAAGTATCTCGGCAGGGGCTTAACATGGCCCAGAAAATTTCAAAGTTCACAATCAAAGAAGACGAGCTAGCTAAGGCACTGGAAATTCCGCTCAATCGACTAGACGAGGTGATCGAGTTCTTCGACGCCGATCCTGATGACGAGTGGGTGCTTAAAGAGCATGAGCATTTCGTGTATATCAATCAGCAGTGGGGCAATCGAATCTTTTCGACTCACGGTGCGTTCGCGATCGCCAAGTATCTCGACACTCGCCAGCCAAAGTCACTTTGGGACAAGATTCTTGAATTCGTTACGCATCATAAAGAAAGAATTCGCAATGCCTTTGTGCATAAGGCGGTGTACGAGAATAGCTCTTCTCTCACTCGCCGAAACGGACATTATTTTCTCTCGAAAAAAGACACCATTGCTATCTTAGGTACTAGCTACGCTCGTCTCAACAAGGCGTTTAAAGACATCAGATGCTCTGAACGCCCACTAGAGATATTTGTCGACTTCGATGAGATCGACGGCACTCGCTACTATTCGCTCAGTGGCTTCTATCGGATCAGTCGAAATCTTTCTCAAAGCTTGACCAGTAAAGACCGTCGAGAATGGTGCAAGGCTGTAGATATTGCTGGGAAAGAGGCTCTAAAGGCTATTACGGCCACCAGAGAGAACCGTGAGAATCAAATCTCTAGGGCGATGAAAAGAGCTAGAAAGCGTGATAGCGAAACCTGTCAAATTACTTTGACAAAGAAGTCTAAGAACAATCACTGTTTTCAGATGGCGTCACACCATATCTTCTCGTCACATCACTATCCTCATCTGGCAGCAGTCGAAGACAACATTATTACGCTAAGGGGGGAAGTGCACGATGAATTTCATAGCTGGAATGGAGGCAGTAAGAATCCTTGCACCGCTGATGACCTGATTCAGTTTGTTTGCGAGCGATATCCAGACAATCCGAAAGCGCTGACTCGGCTACATGAGATTAAGAACATATTCCCTCATGAATCGCTACTAATAGAGAAGCGACGAAATAGCGCTCAGCGGTTGTTACCTGATAGCGCAGCGGCCTAGAGAGTGTCAGCTCGCAGCCTGGATTACTCTCTTGCGAACCTTTACATCAAGCTATGCGATCACCCAAAAACAAACCGCCCTCCTCAACGCCGTCACTGCCAAGCTCTGAAACAGACCTATAAATCAAACTCTAAAAGCTATCCATCAGGTTTACTAAAGTGCCTTCTATCGATTGGTCTAATCCCGAAATTCAAGCCGCGTTAATTTCGGGATTATTTACGGTTTTGAGCGCGTTGATTGCCGCAGTCGCCGCTGCCGTAATTGGACAGGCGATAGCTAACAGACATAAGTTAAAAAGAGATCTTGCGATCGCTATTAACGATATCGCTTTTCTGCTAGCAGTAGAAGAACTACACTGCTAGCACAATAAGCAGACACTTAGGCAATCCAGAAAAAATACAGTTCGTACGGTCGTAAGGGGCTCTGGCCCATCATTTTCTGGAAAGTTCACACCTGGAAGAGTCCGTGCTAATGGCATAGCTGAATAAAAAAACGTAGTCACCAAAGCCCAAAGAGGAGCCAAAATTCCAGCGTCTATCTATCACCTAAACCTCTATCAGCTCAAGGCCACTGAATCTTCAGCAATCGGGCACAAGCGTCAGACCTCGATAAACCTGCTCAATCGGAAAGCTGAGGCCAATGCTCTTGAGTTCTATAATATCGCCCGGTTTGTAGTTAAGGATGAGCCAATCACCCGCATCATTTTTATGATACAAATCCATTTCGATGCGGACAGTGCTCACTAATAGATAGTCTTGTAAGACAGGATTGTTTCGATACAGCCGAAACTTAGCCCCACGGTCATAAGCCGCTGTACTATCCGACAGAACCTCAACAATCAAGCAAGGATACATAATGTACTGAGAGGTTTCCCTATCCCTTTCATCACAAGTGACGCTTACATCTGGATAGGTATAGTCGTTCGTGCCGACAATACTAACCCTCAAGTCCGAATTTCCAGGTTCGCAGGTACCGCCTTCTAGATGATTAGAAAATAAGGTTATAAACCTGACAGAAATTCGACTATGATTCACACTGCCGCCGCTCATTGCATAGACTTCACCGTCGATATACTCATGCTTTTCGAGCTGCTTTTCCTCCCAGGTAAAGTACTCTTCTGGAGTCAACTGCGGGAGATTATCTTTTGCGGCAATCATGATTGTTCCTTTAGCACGTCATCCTAGGCAAACACTCATTCATGTTAGCTAGCGTTAGCTGACAGCTCAATACAGTTCGTACTTCATTAGCTGGCATAGCAAAGCGCCATTGTAAACCGGCGCGCGCGAGGCGGATTTGAGGCCAATGTTGCTAGAAAGGGCTTTGTTGCCGCTGAGAACATAAGCTGTCCAGCCTTTGAATCGCTGTTTCAACACGCTGCCCAACAGTTTATAGAAAGCACCTAGATCGGTATCTTTGCCGAGTCTTTCTCCATAGGGGGGGTTACAGATCAAAATGCCGCTGTCGGTAGGGGCTTCTACATCGGCCAGCTCGTTTTGTTGGAATTTTACGAGGTGCTCAATACCACATTTAGCCGCGTTGCTGTGGGCTTGGATCAAGACGTTTGGATCGCGATCGCTCCCTCCCACAAAAGCCGGTAAGCCCTCCCGCTGCTGATCTTCTGCGTCACTTAGCATGTCTTCCCACAGCGCTTCATCAAAATCTGGCCAGGTTTCAAAGCCGAAGCGCTCACGAAAAAGACCGGGAGCGACTCGCAGCGATCGCAGCGCCGCCTCCAAAGGCAGCGTCCCCGATCCACACAGGGGATCAAAAAAAGCCTGCTCCGGCTGCCAGCCAGACATCTGAATTAGCGCCGAGGCCAAAGACTCTTTGAGCGGCGCTGCCCCAACCGCTGGTCGATAGCCACGCCGATGTAAGCTCTCTCCAGAGCTATCGAGGCTGACGGTGGCTTTGTCTTCGTGCAGGTGCACATTCACGCGCACATCCGGCTCGTGCGTATCGACATCCGAGCGGTAGCCAAGCGTATCCATTTGCTGCTGCACAATGGCGTTTTTTACCTGTAGTGAGGTGAAATGGGTATGGTTGAGCGCTGCCGTTTTGCCGGTTGCAGTAACGGCTAAGGTCAGTTCGGGCGTCAGATGCTCGCGCCAGTCAATGCGCCCGATACCGGCAAATAGCTGATCGCCATCGGCGCAGTCAAACTCACTCAGGCGTAGCAAAATTCTGAAGGGCAGTCTAGCCCAGAGATTGACCTTGTAGAGTAGGGTGCGATCGCCACAAAACGCCGCCCCACAAAAACCCGGCTGTACATCAGTTGCCCCCAACTCTTCTAGTTCCTTTACCATCAAAGGCTCTAGCCCTCTGGCAACAGTTGCAAAATACTGACTCATGTATTGTTTTTTGATAAAGGGAAGGACTGACATTTTACACAATGTCAGTCCTTCGGCTGGTCTTTTTTAGGGTTGTAAAAGAGCGCTACTCTGCTTCGGGATAGCTCACTTCTCTAACATCTAGCAGAGGATAGCAAGGAATAGACTTGGGCCCGCAAACGCCTGACACACTGCCGGTCGCGATCACGCTCTTGCCCACATAGGGCTGGAGCGGCTGGCCCTGCAAATAGACTCGACCAACGCCCGCAGATTCAACATAGTAGCCAGTAGGCGGCGGGGTCATGTCGCTGCCAATGTCATAGTCGTACTGGGCTTTTACCTCACCTTCTACAGACACAGGCGGTGCAATCGTCGCTCTGTATAGCTTGTGAAGCTGCCAAATAGTCAGTGCGCTCGCCGCTGCGCCCATCACAAAAAAGAGAGAGGCGACGGCCCAAAGCGTTGGCTGCGATCGCTCTCTTCTACGCTGTAGCGGCGCGGGCTGCTGAGACTGAGATACGGTTGAAGATGTCATGGGCCAAGTTCTCCTTTTGATAAGTTTGTGTAGTAAAGTTTTTAGTCGTTGTTATCCAACAGCACCGTTACCTAGCTTTGACCACCTAGCTTTGACCACCTAGCTTTGACGCGATCGCTCTATCTAAACAGATCTATCTAAACAGCTCTACCTAAACTATAGCGGTAGTATCTGGCCTGTGTGGATGACCTGTATCCGTTTCCCTACGTCAGTAAGGTTACCCAGCGCCTACTTAGAATACGTATTTTCGCCAGAGAAGATCTGCCGCTGCCATAAGCAGGTCTCTGAGGGGGCTTTAGGAGTTTTGTCGCCCACTCAGCGCATGATAGGTCGCCCAAATTGCCAGCGGCCTGAGGTAATGACAGGCTCTGAAGGTGCCGACGGCTGTAATAGCCTCGGGTGTGCGAAATTGCAGGCCGTGGTTGTAAATCTGTTGAACAACGGCTTCAGTGATTTCTAAGGCGATCGCAGATTGGCCTTCGTGGGCAAAAAACGCCGCTAGGCCAAAGTTAATGCCCGTCCACACTTCTAGCTGATGGGTATCGTCTGGGTCTTGCGGCGAACCGTCCGGGCGCACGCCGTTGGCACAACCGATGGCAATCCCCAGCTCAGCCGCGCTAAAGTGGCCTACCTGCGCCCCTTCAAACTTTTGGTTTTGAGGGCCAAGTCGAGCGGCGTACTGGTTGAATTTAACAAAACAGGCGTCGTAAATCGCGGCCAAAGTAGGCTTCACATATTCAGGATCAACCACATCAGGCAGGCCCATCGTGGCTGTGCAGAACTGGCCGCAAAGCTGGTCGGCCATCACCACATCAGAGCCGCTGCCCGTATCTAGCTGATAATAGCTGCCGTTCCATAGCTGCTTTTGATAGGCAGCGCGGCCATGCTGCCACCAGCGACGATATTGAGAAAGCACAATGACAATAGTGCCTTTGACCCTACCGTGCTGCTGTAAAATTTCACCCATTGCGATCGCCGCACTCAACGCCGCAATCCACAGCCCACCGCAGTAAGCACTAATTCCCTGCAATCGCCAGTCATCAAAGGTCTGATCAGGTGCGCCGCTGTTTTCTATCAGCCCATCGCCATCCGTATCAAACAGCTTGGTATAGCGCAGCGTCTCTACCACCGCAGGCCAGCACTCTTCCAAAAAGTCGATATCCGTACTGCCGGTAAACTGAAAGGCCCTATACACTTGCAGCACAAAGTCACTAGAAAGATCTTTCCACTGGTTGCAGTCTTGGTAGCTGGTGTAGTTAGTCGCCACCCAAGGATTCTCATTCGGTGCGCCCAAATCATGCGGCGTTGCGCCCTTTAGCTTGCGCGGTGCCAGGTGGTCTGCTGCGCCCACCGTGTAGTAATAGCCAATGATGCGCGCTCTGGCATCAGCGGTAGGAATAGCGCGGGCAAAAGCACGCAGAACAGATTTCTCTAGCGCTGGCCAAAGTAAGAGAGTGGCAAAGCCGCCGTATAGCCGCACGTCTAGACTTTCGTACCAGCGATAGTCAATACATTCGAGTACGCCAAACTGACCGACCGGATCGGCTTCGCTGGCCGCAGACCACAGGGTGCCGCCGCTAGTCAAGTCGTATAGCTCGTTAAACAAAGCCATTTTGAACCAGCTCGGCAAATCTGTTCTATCTAAAATTGGCTGCTGCCATCTGATAATGTTCTGCTGCCAAGTGGTGTAGTTGGCCAGGGCTGTAGATGCGATCGCCCAGGCATTCCGTCCTTTACAATCAAAAAAGTCGGTATAGCGTCGATAGGCTTGCTTTCCCTTGGCAAATTCTGTGACAGGTAAATCCCAACTGAGAGAAAAAGGAATCTGTTGGGTTTCGCCGGGTGCAAGGGTAAAGCGCAGTGCGATCGCGCCCCCAATTCGTTCGCCCTCACTCGCATCAGCATTCTCATAGTTGCTAAGACGGCCTGTTGTTGAAAAGTCATCCCACAGCTCGTCGCCGTTGCCATCTGGGTGCCACCGGGTATGGTACGAGACTTCTGAATTGGATAAACCCGGACAGTGAGCTGCGATCGCAAACTGTCCTTGACCTTCAGACGGCTCCCCGGTCCAACGACCGTCCATCACCACGCCTTTAGCAATACCGTCCTCGCAAACCAGTTTGTTATAGTTTCCCTCACTTTCTTTCAGCGGTGGAACATAGTCATAAAAAGGACTGCCATCCTCTCTTTGCTGAATCTCAGGAGAAGTTTCACTGTTGGTAAACCAGCCCACCATATTCTCCCAGCTCAGCATAATGCTCAAGCTCAGCGGCTGATCGGTAGGGTTGTGCGCAGTCCAGACAAATACAGCAACCGGGTAGCTGGCTTCTTGATAGTTGTCGGCCCAGATAGGAGAGAACTGCTCACAGGTCAGATGTGCTTTAAATACAGTCTCATATGTGTACCAGCTACGCGGATATAAGGCGCGGTAGGTGCCGGTTGGCTCAGTCGCTGTGCTGGCGGGGTAAGGCTGCCAGCTAGACAGCTCGTCTGTTGGAATATCTGTTGCTGCGTTGAGCGTATAGGCGATCGCGTCACTCTCTTCGGCCTGCTCATACACACTAAACTGACAGCCTGGAAAGCTATTAAAAATATGTTCGCCGCCGTCTAAATGCCACAGGTTAAACGATCCGTTGGGCGAGCGACCCACACAGCCTGCACCAAAGCCACCAAGCGGTGCGCCATGTGCTGGCCCATCGTCTAAGTTGCTGGCATAGCGAACGACGTAGGGCGCGTCATCGGGCGCGGCCCACTGCTTGCCAATCGGCCACTGCCAAGCGCACGCTGGAATGTTTAGATTCACGCTATTGGACTGGCTCATGAATGACGTTCCGCAGGTTTTGACACCCCGGATTATCCTACGCTTTGGCTAAGCACGCCAGCTATTAAACCAGTTAACCAGTTGTTAAACCAGCTATTAAAGTAGGTGGAGGCTAATGCCCTTTCGGAACGTCAGGGCTGCTCTCCAGCATGATAAGAGCTTCTAACCAGTGGCCCCGATCTGACATGCTCAAAGCCTAGATCCTTTGCGATCTTTTCTAGCTGAGAAAATTCCTCGGGTGTCCAGTATTTGCGGACAGGCAAATGCGCTAGCGAGGGGCGCATGTATTGACCAATGGTGAGGCGATCGCACTTCGCCGCCCGCAGATCTTCCATCGTTTTTACCAGTTCTTCCACCGTTTCGCCATGCCCCACCATCAGACCCGACTTAGTAGGAATAGCTGAGCTAGCGGCTTTTACATAGCGAAGAACATCGAGCGATCGCTCATATTTCGCCCCGCGTCGCACAATCCCTTGCAGCCGGTTTACCGTTTCTACATTGTGGTTAAAGCAGGCAGGCTTGGCCTGGGCAACTGTTTCTACGCGCGATCGCTGCTTCACCTCAGCGTCAGCCCCACCCCAAAAATCCGACGTCAGCACCTCAATTTCTGTCTCAGGGCTCACCTGACGAATCGCCGCCATTGTTTTTACAAACCAGCCTGCACCGCCATCGGCCAAATCATCCCTCGCCACCGCCGTCAGCACCACATATTTTAGACCTAGCACCTGCACCGACTCCGCGACCTTCTGCGGCTCTTCTGGGTCTAGCGGCATCGGCGAGTGGCCCTTGTCCACCTGACAAAACGCACAGCTCCGCGTGCAGGTCGGCCCCATCAGCAAAAAAGTCGCCGTCTTATTGGCATAGCACTCGCCGCGATTTGGGCAGCGCCCTTCCTCGCAAATTGTGTGAATATTGCGCTGTTTAATCACCTTCTGTACGGCTGATAGCTCGCTTGCCTTACCAATAGGCCGTCTCAGCCAGTCTGGCATAGCCAGAATCTCGGGCCGAAGTCGAGCTGCCGATTTTGAGGCGTTAGGCAAAGGAGGCATAGCGTCATCAGAAGAGGATGCTTCTAGTTTACAGTGCCCGCCTTGCTCATCACACGTCATCGACTGTGAAGCAAAACATCTATTCACCGACATCATTTAACGCATATCATTCCCAGAAAGGTAAGGATTGGTCGTAGTCCTTCGTGTTCTCTCTCCCTCTCGATCTGGGCAACTTGAAACCAAGCATATGCGTCAGTAAAGGCGCAGTTTTCTTCCCTTCGCCAGTCAAAGGAGTCCGTCGTGGCCAGTCATAGAATTCTAGTAATCGACGATAGTAGGGTTATTCGTGCTCGCGTACGAGATATGCTGCCAAACGGCAACTTTGAAGTGATTGAAGCCAAAGATGGCATAGAGGGCATTGAGGCAATTCGAGCTCAAAGACCCAACCTCATCATGCTCGACTTTTTGCTGCCTCGGATGAGCGGCTACGAAGTCTATCAAGAAATTCAGTCTAAAGTGGAGTTTCAAAGCATTCCACTGGTGATGATGTCGGGCCGTCGTGAAGAGCTGACCGAAAAGATTCAAGAGCCCTTCGAGTTTTTTGAATTCATTGAAAAGCCCTTTGAGCAAAAAGAGCTAATTGGGGCCATCAAAGGCGCAATGGCCAAAGCCCGTAAGCCTCGTCCACAGGTCGCTATTGTTGACGAAGGCACCCTAAGTGGTGAGGCTGTTGCCGAATTGACTATCCTACAAAAGCAAGTAGCAACACCTGAGGAAAGAAGTGACTGCTCTCAAGGCGCAAAACAACAAAATTCTTGCCTTCATCAAAAAGAAATTTGCCTAGGATGGGACTGACGACAGATGGTTGGCCGCTATCAATCTGCGGTGATGCGGCTTTACGTGGGGAATGAGCGAGTGAGGTTTCTCTAGTCCGTGGGTTTCCATCAGCTCTTGGTCGCCCATGATGTCTAGAGGATCGCCGTCGGCGATGATTTGGCCATTGTCTATTAGCAAGATGCGATCGCACACTTCCAGCACAAATTCTAAATCGTGAGACGAAATCAACAGGGTCTCGGTAGACTTTTGTAAGAAGCTAATTAACCGGCGACGGGTACGCAAGTCTAGGCTGGCAGTCGGTTCGTCGTACAAAACGACTTGGGGCTGCATGGCCAACAGACCTGCGATCGCCACCATTTGCTTTTCACCGCCCGACAGATGATGCGGCGTCCGCTCGGCCAGCGGGTCCATTCCTGTCACCTTTAGGGCTTGGTTCACGCGTTTGGCCACCGCTTCAGTGTCATAGCCCATATTTTGCGGGCCAAAGCCAATATCTTCTCGCACAGACGGTGAAAATAGCTGGTCGTCTGGGTCTTGAAACAACATACCGACTTCTGGCCGAAACGCGCCAGGCATGACCGGTTGGTCTAAAAGAGAAATCTCGCCTTTGGTTGGTGTGAGAACGCCACACAGCAACATAAACAAGGTCGTTTTGCCACAGCCGTTGTGGCCGATGATGCCGACACGCTGACCGTTGTCAATGCTGAGTGAGACGCCTTTTAAAACAGGATCACAGTTGGCATATTGAAAGGTCAGATTCTGAGCTGCGATCGCTACCGGTTTTTCCTGCGTTTTCTGGCTATTCGGCTGACTATTCGGCTGGCCACCTAACTGTTGATCTACGGAATTTAAACGCATACTTGTTTTCCTGTTTCGGATTCTATTTCATCAAAAAGGTGACTTCTGCAATCACGAACCCGAAGGCCGCAATCACACACAAGCCAGTTAATACTAAGCTTGCTTTGTTTGCCGGCTGGCGTGCTGCTAGCTGAGAAGACTGGAGCTGCCCGTAACCACGAAGCTGCATAGCTTTGTAAACTCTCTCTGAGCGCTCATAGCTGCGAATTAGCAGCGTACCAAGGAGGCCAGCTAGCTGGCTCAGCGTACTGCCGTTTAGCTGCAGCCAGCGCCTGCGATGGCCAAACCCTCGCAGATGCATCGATCGTTGCATTGTAGAAAGCATGTCGGCAGTTTCAAAGAGATAGCGGTAGGTGAGCAGCGTCATGTCGGCCAGCAGCGTGGGCAAACCAAGCGATCGCATGGCTCGCAGCAGGGTCAAAAAAGGCGTTGTACCTAGTAAGATAAAGCCCAAAGTCAAAATAGACACAAACCGGGCCACGACCAGCACCATACTTGTCAGCCCCTCTTGGCGCAGCGCTAGCGGCCCCCACTGCGCCAGCACCGTTTCCCCTGAACCAAAAGGGAGAACCAGCACTACCATCAAAATAAACAAACCAGGATAGCGCAGTCTCTTTAATAAAAAAGAAAGCGGTAGCCTCGAGAGCGCATACGTTATAGCCGTGACACCCAGCATAGGAATCACCAAAGAGAGATGCTTGACCGCAGCAAACGCAAACATCAACAAAACTAAGCTGATTAGCTTAAGCCGAGGCGTCCAGCTATGAATGTGCGATCGCCCGCCGACATAAGTTTCAAAACTGATTGAGGCCATAGACTATCTTCCGGTAAGCAGCTCAGGCTTCACCCGCTGCAAAAATATCACCAGCATCGCCGTAAAACCGCCTTCTAAAGCAGCTAGCGGTATATGCATCAGCATCAGCGTGACAATGGCCGTCTGTTCTGTGCCTACGTTAAAATCTGCTGGCACTGTAGTGATCACAATCCCCGTAAAAATCAGCGCCGACAGAGCCAATCCGACAAAGCCACCTAAAAACGCAAAAATGCCAAGCGACAATGGCCGCTGCGGATTTTTGCGGTCTACTAAAAGCCTTAGCTGAAAAATGTGATAGGACAGCAGCGCTGGCACGCCCATCATGGTGGCATTCACACCGAGAGTGGTTAGGCCACCATGCCCTACAATCAAAGCTTGAAAGAACAGACCAATCACAATAGCCGGAAAGGCAAAGTAGCCTAGAACAACACCGAGCAGTCCGTTTAGCAACAGATGCACGCTCGCCGGGGGGATTGGGATATAGATAGAAGAAGCGACAAAAAAGGCGGCTGTCAGCAGAGATGCCTTAGGGACTTGCGGCGCTGGATTGCCCTGCTTGTTAATCTGGCGCAGCGAGTACCAGGTAAAAAAGCCAGTGAGCCCATACCCAGCCAAGCACACCTGGGCAGGAACAATTCCATCGGGAATATGCACTAGGCGCTTCCTCCTAGTGGTCTGCGGGCAAAGAACAAAGCGGTACCAACAAAGCCCCAGATTACAGCCGCCATACTAACCCACCGTTGCAGCGGCGCGGCTGGGGGGGCTCCTTGCAAAGCGCCGGAGGCACTCACACCAGAGGCACTCACACCAGAACTAAGATCAGAGTCACCCACAGCAAAAGTCGTTGTCCCACCGTGCCCTGCTTTTCTGACGGTAACCTCCCACTGGCCCGCATTCTGGCTGGCACTCTGGTCCGCTGGAGCAAACACGAAGTATCCTTTCTCGTCAGTTTGTCCTTCCGCCCAGGGAGTCTTAGGATCGCTAGGTGAATAGATCAACACTTGCGCAGCGGCCATCGGCTCTCCATTGTCAAATGTCGCTTTGATGGCAACGGCTGTTTGCGTCGCTTCAATCACCGCGCCATGTGCGCTCACAGGCGTCTGATACCCAAACAGCAGTCCGAGCACCAGCGTTCCAACCGCTAGACCATAGATTATTGGCCTACTTCTTGGCCTGCTTGTTAGCTTACTTGGGCTGTTTCGCAATGTCCTTCCCCAACGTGGCCTAAGTTTGTCAAAATTGTTTCCAAGCTGTTGTAGTCTTCTGCGCTGAGCTGTTCTTTTAGCTGCTCGCTGTCAACCGTAAGCTCTCCACCGTCAGCGAGTGCTGCTAGCTTATCGAAGCCGAGCGCGCCGGTATTGATTTCATCATCGGCGGCAGCTTCGCCGTCACCAAATAGGTGGTCAAAGTGAAAGGTGGCTTCTACGTCGGCAGTGCTCGAACTCTCCAAAATGCCTTTACGCTCGTCTCCGACAAAGTCACCACAGGTAAAGGCAAGCTGATCGGCAAGCTGAATTTGAAATGGAAGAGTTTCACCCGCTTTAGTTGCTGTACCAACCATCATCAGTGGATAGCCTTCGGCAGGGCCAGTTTCGGCAGGGACCAGTTGCCAGGCCAGCGCATTGTAACGTCCACTAGGCGCGTTTGAAATTTCGGCAGCGGTAATGGGATCGGCATCAGCATCGCCCGCTGCCAAATCGACGGTAACAGGCTCTGTTACTTCAACTTGCTCTGTTGCTTTAAGTGGTTGATCTTTACCGGCTTCGAAGGGTGGATCGCTCTGGGTGGCAGTAATGTCAGCGAGGGTTACATACACATGATCAAAGCTGATTTGCCAGCCGTCTTTATCGACAAAGCCCTGACGCACGAAGTCTTCACCGTTGGCGTTAATGACCAAAGTTCCAGGTTCAGTAGCTCCAGTTTCGGCCTCATCTGTGGTGGCCACAGTGTCAGTAGACGGATCTGATGAAGCATCAGGGGACGATTGGGTACAGCTCAGTAGAGACAGTCCCACCAGCGCAATCGTCAGGGTGGCGGTGGCCGATCTTACCGAGCGTGATACAGAAAGGTAGCAAGTGGTAAAGACGGACGAGGGTGATCGCGGCTCAGTTCCCATGTATCAGAATACTCCTTCTCTTTTAACGAAAGCATGGATGACGACGGCTGTTCTTTGCAATGCCCTAGGGGGGCATCTACTGCTATCTTCAGATTCTTATTAGAATCTGCACTGCCAGCGCGGATAAGGCTCTAAGGGCAAGGGGTTAGGTGCGATCACTAGCGTAAATCCTGGCCTCAGTCGCCAGTTTATAACCCGTGAGTTTCGCTATGCTATTAACACTGATCTAGTTCGACTTTCCGACACTTTGAGGTCTTTTTTGACCACTTGCTCAGTAGACAGATAAGTGATTGTTAAGTGATTCAATAGATCGCTTTGCGCAAATTCACCTAAATTATGCAGGCTTAACATTCTCTGCCAGCTTCAAAACACCTATAGTCCTGGCTGTTACTGGCCTCTATCTACCCCCGCACGATATCAGTGAATCCTATTTTTTCTAGCCCACCGCTTTCTTCCGATCCTGCTGCCTTTCATCCTGTCCATGCGCCCATCAATGAGGTCTCAGTGGGCAAAACCTCTACAAAGAAAGGGACGCATCCTCATGTGCACAGCGAGGAATCTCTGCGCAAGCTGGTCAATCGGCTCTCTCGTTTGGAGGGTCATATTCGCGGCATCAAAACGATGGTGCAAGAGAGTCGGCCCTGCCCAGACGTGCTAATTCAGGTGGCGGCGGTGCGAGGCGGACTCGACCGGGTGGCACGCATTATCTTGGATGAACACCTGAGTGAGTGCGTTACTCGGGCGGTAGATGAAGGTAATATTGCGGCTGAAGTAGACGCGCTCAAAGCAGCGCTGGATCGCTTTATCTCTTAAGACTCGTGAGTCACTAAACTTTTAACATGAAACATATTGCGATCGCAGGGGCCGGACCTGCCGGGGCAGCGACTGCGCTACTGCTGGCTCAACAGGGTCTAAAGGTCACGCTGCTAGAGCAAGAGCCTGAGTTTGATCGCGTCTTTAGGGGTGAAGGGCTGATGCCATCTGGCCTAGCCGCGCTGCATCAAATGGGGTTGCAAGAAACCTTCGCCCAGATTCCGTCTCGGCAGCTTAGCGCTTGGGACTTTTGTGTGGGTGGGCAAAGGCGGATGCGGGTAGTAGAGCCAGAAACGGACGGACTGGCGACCCAAATTATGGATCAAGGGGCGCTGCTGAGAGCGATAGTAGAGAAGGCCAAAGCGCTGCCTAGCTTTGAGTTTTGTGCGGGGTGGCAGGGGGTAGAGCTGCTGCGCGATCGCAAAACAAACGCGGTGATTGGCCTGCGTGCCAAGGCAAAAGGAAAATACGGTGGGCAGAGCCGAGACATTTTGGCCGATGGCGTCATTGCCGCAGATGGGCGCTATTCGCGGCTGCGCAAGCTAGCAGGACTAGACTTAACGACATCGCCTGCTCAGTTTGATGTGCTGTGGTTCAAGCTTCCGGCTCCGGCATGGCTAGAGAAAGAAACGCCATTTGTTGCCTGCTTGCAGCCCGACCGACAGTTTGCCTTTTACCCGTCTTGGGACGGCACTGTGCAGATTGGATGGATTACGAAAAAGCCGCAGGCGGCGACAGGGCTCTCAGAAAAGCTGTCGGTAGGACTATCAAAGCTGTTGCGATCGCCCGAAGAAGCTAGCGCTACTGGTTCAAAAGATCGCGATTGGAAAGATCGCAATTGGATCGAAGAGTTTGCACAGGCGCTGCCGCCAAAGCTCGCCGCACATTTTCGGGCCCAAAAAGGCGCATTAGAAGGCCCCATATTTTTAGATGTGCAGGTTGGCTGCTGCGAGCAGTGGAGCATACCGGGGCTTTTGATGATTGGCGATGCGGCCCATCCTATGGCCCCAAACCGAGCGCAAGGGATCAATATGGCTCTGCGTGATGCCATCGTAGTGGCAAACCATATGCAGCAGGCAGATAACCGCAATGGGCCGGTGCCGCAGGCAGTGTTTCAAGCAATTCAGGTAGAGCGCCAGCTAGAAGTAGAGGCGGTGCAAAAGATGCAGCTAGCAGAGTGGCGGAAAGTAGCCTTCATTTCACAGCCAGGACTGCCGTATGAAGGGTTCAAGGCGATCGCCTCTATATTTGGCCGGTTTCGGTTTGCGCAAAATATTTGGCTACACGAGCAAAAAGGGCTGCGAGAAGGGGTCGTTGAGGTGCAGCTAAAGGCATAATTTTTGCGTTTGAAGCTATTTTTTAGGCGCACCGTTCGAGATTGATCGCTCAAACTAAACTAATCGGTTTAGTATAGGACTGGTTAGAGAATCTGCTGGCTCAAGCCTGTGCTCATCGGCTAGGGCTGCGCGGCTGGTTTGCTCTGAGCGTGTCAATTAAAGCTGTAAAAGTATATGAATAGCCGTTCGAGGTGCTTTGCGGTCAAATCCACAGAATGCTCATGACTTTTTTGTTTTCTCGCAATTGTTCTCGTTCATTCAAGGCACGTATAGTAGGCCTGATGGGTGGACTTGGATTGGGCTTATTGCTGCCTTTGGCCCAGGTATCGCCGGTCGCGGCGGCTGAGCGGGTGACGCTAACCTATGGCTTCATCGAGATTTCGACGACGGTAGATGCCCTGCGGCAGTATGCCGATACGGGCATAGCCACCAGAGAGCTGGCCGCTTATTTGCGCTATTTGAATGAAGATAGGCGATCGCAGTTTCGCCAGACGCTGCAGGTTCGCCAGGATGTGGATCACGTGCAGATTTCTCAGTTTCTGAATTCTGCGATTGGCGAAAACATTTTGCGTTCTTTAGGCAGCGTGATTCAGACCGCAGGCCGTCAGGATGGGGCCAAGGGCATTCGGGGCGCACTGGTGTTAGCGGCGGCTGAGCCCGAAGGACTGTCTTTGCTAGGCGTATTAGAAAAGTTTCCAACCGGGACGGTGCGGATTGACTCGCAGCGGGCGTTTCGGCTGCTGAACGCCTCTACGGAGTTGATTCAAGACACCGAGCAGGCGATCTCAGCTATTCAGGCCCAAAGCCAGCCGCCTTCTTTGGTCAGTGGCGGCATCCCGCCGCTAGAAGTGCTCTCTGCGCCCGGTCCCTACGATTTCACCGTGCAAACGCTGTCAATTGTGGATAGTGAACGCGATCGCACCCTGCTAACGGACCTCTATTTGCCCACTGACGCGCCACCAGCGGGCATTGTTGTGTTCTCTCACGGGCTATCGGGCGATCGCAGAGGCTTTATCCCCGTATTAGAACACCTTGCCAGCTATGGCTACGCCGTTGCTGCCATAGAACATCCTGGCAGCAATACCCAGCGGCTGTACGACCTGTTTCGAGGCGTGGCAAAAGAAGTCTCTGACCCCAGTGAATTTAGCGATCGCCCCAAAGACGTTTCCTACCTGCTAGACGAACTCACCCGCCTTAACCAAACTAACGGGCCTCTAGCCAATCAGCTAGATCCCTCACGGGTCGGCATTATTGGCCATTCCTTCGGCGGATACACAGCCCTTGCGCTCTCCGGCGCACAGCTCAATTTTCAAACGCTACAAACTAACTGCAGCTCAGACGAGTTCATTTTCAACGCGGCCAACCCGTCCATGCTGTTGCAATGCACCGCTCTACTTGATCCCGACCAATTTAGTGAAAACTTACGCGACGAGCGCATTCAGGCCGTCATGGCCCTCAACCCAGTCACCAGCAGCCTCTTTGGCCAAGCGGGCTATGCCCAAATTGCCATCCCCAGCCTCATCGTTGCTGGCACGAGCGACCCGGTAGCCCCGGCCCTGCTAGAGCAAATTCGCCCCTTCACCTGGCTAGATACGGCAAGTAGCATGGCTGCGGCAGGCACAAACGCCCAAAACACTGTTCCTAGCCACTATCTAGCGCTGATTCAAGGCGGATCTCACCTCTACGACCCAATTAACGTCGAGGGGGCCGACAGTAGCATTCTGGCTAGCCAGCTCGTCAACGCCGATCCGCCGCTGGTCTACAGCTACCTCAAAGCAATGGCTCTGGTTTTTATGCAAGCTGAAATCGACCAGGCGGTTGAGTATCAAGCAGCGCTAGAAGAAGCCGCTATCGTTCAAATTGGTCAGCAGCCTCTACCGCTGTATATCGTCCCTACGCTGAACGGAGAGATATCGGCACAGGAGATATCAGACAGCCCTTGACACCGATAGCGCCGCTGGCACTGTTGCCCCCAACGTTTCACAATAGAAATGCGACGTCGTTTTTAAAACGCCATTCCAAAACCCCGCCATAGAATTCTTATGAGCTTGAACGTTTACGGCATTTCTAACTGCGGCACTTGCAAAAAGGCAATGGCTTGGCTAGATGAAAAGGCAATTGACTACACTTTTATCAATACCAAAGAGCAGCCACCGACTCAGCAAATGATTGAGCAGTGGATAGATGAGCTAACAGCTAGGCCGATGCGCAATACGTCTGGAGGGTCTTACCGAGCGATTGGTGAAGAGAAAAAAGAGTGGAGCGATCAGCAATGGGCCAACGCCTTTGCCAAAGATGCCATGCTGCTAAAGCGGCCTTTGTTTGAGAAAGACGGAAAGGCAGTGATGGTCGGATTTCGAGCAAAGGAAGAAGACAAGCTGGCGGCTTTGACGTAGATAAGGAATCTGTTTTCTATGGCGTTAGGCACAACATTAGACGCAACAGATGAAGCAGCCGATGTGGTCATTATTGGCAGCGGCATTGGCGGCCTCTGCTGTGGGGCGCTGCTGGCTCACTATGGTTTGCAGGTTGTTGTCTGTGAAAGTCACACGCTCGTAGGTGGGGCAGCTCATGGCTTTTGGCGGCAGGGGCATCACTTCGATTCGGGTCCCTCCTTATATTCGGGCCTGTCGTATAGCCCCTCGCTCAACCCGCTGCGTCAGGTGCTAGATGTCATCGGTGAAGACTTGCGCTGGGCCAATTACGACACCTGGGGCTGCCGCCTACCTGAGGGTGATTTTGATACGGCGGTGGGCGTCGATCAGTTTTGTGAGGTTTTGCAAGATTTGAGAGGGCCGCAAGCCGTAGCGGAATGGCGACAGCTGCAGCAGGTGATGAAGCCGTTGGCCAGTGCGGCGGTGGCGCTACCGACAGCAGCGGTTCGATTTGACTGGGGCGCGATGAGAACGGCGATGCCCTTTGTGCCAAAGCTGCTGCGGCATACCGCGAGTACGCTGAAACTAACAGGGCCGTTTAGCCGAGTAATGGACGAAGTCATCACTGATTCCTTTGCCCGCAACTGGTTAGACATGCTGTGTTTTTTACTCTCTGGCCTGCCCGCTAGCGGCACGAGCACAGCGGAAGTGGCCTTTATGTTTGCTGACTGGTACCGACCGGGGGTGCAGCTAGACTATCCTGTAGGCGGCTCGGCAGCGCTCGTGAACGCGCTGGTGCGCGGGATTACAAAGCACGGCGGGCAGGTTGAAACGGGGGCCCATGTCAGCCGGATTGACTCAAAAAATGGGCGGGTAGCGGGGGTGACGCTGCGGGATGGGCGGGCGATCGCAGCTCGTAAGGCAGTCGTCTCCAACGCATCTGTGTGGGACACGCTGGGCCTGGTTCCGGCTGATGCTTTACCGCAAAAGTTTGTGACAAAGCGTCAGGCAACGCCCTGCTGCGATAGCTTTATGCATTTGCATTTGGGCATAGAGGCCGAGGGCCTGCCGGCGGATCTGGCCTGCCACTACATTGTGGTCAATGACTGGGTGGTAGAGGGCTACGAATCGGGAATCACCGCGCCGCAGAACCTGGTCTTAATTTCGATTCCTTCAGTGCTAGACCCAACGCTGGCACCGCCCGGAAAACATACCATCCATGTCTACACGCCGGGTAACGAGCCGTATCATCTATGGGCGGGGATGAAGGTCAATACGCCAGCCTACAAGCAGCAGAAAGCAGCGCGATCGCAACTCATGTGGCAAGCCCTAGAGCGAGTCATTCCAGACATTCGGCAGCGAGCGACGATTAGCCTAACGGGCACTCCGCTTACCCATCAGCGCTTTTTGCGCCGTCACCAGGGCACTTACGGTCCGGCTATTGCCGCAGGCAAAGCGCTCTTTCCGGGCCCCAAAACGCCGCTGGCCGGATTGCTATGCTGCGGTGACTCAACCTTTCCAGGCATCGGGCTACCCGCAGTCGCCGCGAGCGGTATGATCGCCGCACACTCGCTAGTCAGCGTCGCCCAGCAGCAAAAAACAGTTCGTTCGCTGCTGGGCTGATGATTTTTTCAACAACGGCGTAGCGCTGATACCGCTTAATCTCTTAGATATTGATATCCTCTTTGTGATAAATATTTTCCAACCTCCTCAGGTTCGTCAACAGCATGGCCAAAGAAAGCGAAAGTCAGTTCGCGGTAGTCGCAACCCTGCTGGCCTTTGCCCTAGTCGGTGGTATATCGCTGCTGCTATGGGCACTTACAGGCCGGGTAGATCGTGCGGTACAGCTACCGTCCAACGGTGAAACAGCCCTGAATGAGTCGCTGCCAGACTCGGTAAGCTCGCGGGTGAGCGCGGGTGATAAGGCGCTGTTTGCAGATGAGTCTCAAAAAAAAGCAGAAGGCATCGCTGCGATCGCCAGTGGCAATTATGCAGGTGCTGTCACCGCGTTCAACGCAGCTTTGGCCGAAAATCCTAACGACCCTGAAAGCGTTATCTATCGGAATAACGCCCGCATTGGTGATGGAGCCGCCCTCACCATAGCAGTCGTCGCGTCAGCAGAGGCGCAAAGTGCCATCGGCTTAGAAATTTTACGCGGTGTCGCCCAAGCGCAAGATGATATGAACCAAAGCGGCGGCATCAACGGCAGGCCCATCCGACTAATGCTGGTGAACGACGGTAACGATCTAGAAACGGCAAAAACGCTGGCTAGCAGCCTGGTTGATGATCCTGCTGTGCTAGGCGTGGTCGGCCACTACAGCAGCGACGTTACCTTAGCGACCGTGCCTATTTATGAGCAGGGCGAGCTGGTCACGATTACGCCAGTGCGCACAGCCGTCGATCTCTCAGGAATTAGCCCTTATCTCTACCGCACGGCCCCTGCTGATAGCTTTGCCGCTGCGGCCCTTGCGGCATACATGCTTTACTATCAGGAAGCTCGCAGTACAGCAGTTGTTTACGATTCGGCCAGCGAGCTTAGCAAGTCTCTTAAAACAGAGTTCAATAGCTTTGTATTGGCTTGGGGCGGCGAGGTAATTGAAGAGTACGACATGGCCGACGGCAGCTTTTCTGCCGAGGCAATCGCCAATACCGAAGCTGACACGCTGATGCTAGCGGCTAGCTCAGACACCCTGGCGCAGTCGGTTCAGATCATTCAAGCCAATGACAATACCAAACCGATCTTGGGCGGCGATGAAATCTACAATCGCTATATTTTGGAGAAGACCGGTCGTAATGCACAGGCGCTGATAGTGGCCGTACCCTGGCACCTGCTCTCCAGTGACACCGACACCGGCTTTGTCGAAAGCTCTCGGACTTTGTGGCAGGGTGATGTGAGCTGGCGAACCGCAACGGCATACGATGCGATGCATACGATCGCCGCCGGACTAGCCGAAGAGCCCAGCCGCGAAGGGCTAAAAACCGCGCTTGATGATACTAACTTCAGCGTGGATAGTGCAACCAGCCCCGTCGTCTTCTTACCGTCAGGCGATCGCCGCCAGGTGAGCAGGTTAGTTCAGGTAAAAGCCGGAACCCAGTCTGGTGCAGGCTATGACTTTGTGCCTTTCGTCCTAGATTGAGCTAGCCGAATCGAGCCAGCTAGACTGAGCCAGGTCAGCTTTTTTCAGGCTGCATCACGCACCGTCAGGTCAAATATCTTTTGCCCAATTATTTTTTCTATAATTATTTTTTGCCTGGTTAAATGAAGAAAGGTAACAAGCAGACCGCTTTCTGGGCTTGGCTTTTCTCATAAAAAGAGCGATCGCTGACTCGAGAAACGAAGGTCACGCCAGACAATATAAGGCTTTCGAGTGAGACCAACTCATATTCAAAGTTGTTATACTTGTTTACATAATTCGTTTCAAACCTTTATATTTCTCATCCACATGAAATTCAATCCGCTCGCAGGCTTTTTCAAGCCCAACGTTTCTGTCAACCTCGCCTCTCAGACAACACTGGCGATCGCTCGTTTAGTCCTTGGCCTCATGATGATTCACAACGGCTTGGATAAACTAGCTGACATTGAAAGCTTTGCCCAAGCCTACGTTGCGTATATCGGTCTGCCCTTCCCTATTTTCTTTAGCTACGTTGCTGCCTACACAGAGCTAATTGCCTCACCGCTGATTATGGTGGGTCTGTTTACTCGCCCCGCAGCCTTCGGTTTATTTGGCACCATGTGTGTCGCTATGTACCACCACATCAAAGTTGCTGGCCTCAGCCTGCCCTACCTAGAGCTATCCGCCATCTACGCCGCCTTCTTCTTGTACTTCACGGTCAACGGCCCTGGTCTCTTTTCCTTCGACGCCCTGATCACCGACCGGATTGATACCAGTGCGCTGTCTGCCAAAGCCAAGCAGGTCATGCGTCTAGACAAAAAAACTGAAGCCGAAAGCTTGCAAAAGTCTGAAGCGAGTACCCAGTAAGTGGCCTCATTCACTGGCGCTGTCAATATCAGCGCATCTAACCAATATTGACAGCACAATCTTTTAAGCACGATGGAAAGCGACGTTAAGCTCAGTCTTAGCGTCGCTTTTTGCTGCTACACCGCAGATAACTCGCCATTTTCTGTGGTATTCGATGCTATAGAGTTTAGGGTATCTGAGATATCTGATTGGAGAAGCGACCCTTGTCACCCACTATCCCTCTACATTTTGTCGATGAGGACCAGGTCAAAAGAGAATATGTCAATCGATCTGTATGGCTAGAAATGTCTGGGTTTACGGGTCGCCCTGGCACCTATTGCCTACTGCCCTCAAAAGAAGGTGAGCTAGCTCGTGTACTGGTTGGCAAACCCGAAACGTTTGATACCTGGACGCTTGGCAGCCTAGCGAAAACCCTACCCGCCCAAAAATACAGCTTGGCCGACGAGTTCTCAGCCGAAATGGCGACAAAGCTTTGCCTTGGCTGGGTGCTAGGCCAGTATCGATTTACCCGCTACAAGCAGCTAGCCGACGCCCTGCCCGAACTAGAATATCCAGAAAGCACCGACGAGCACTACGTTACAGCAGCAGCCGAAGCAACTTATTTAGCACGCGATCTAATTAATACGCCTGCTTCAGATATGGGGCCACAGCAGCTAGCCGAAGCTGCCCGGCAGCTCGCTGAGCGGTTTAGTGCCCGCTGTACTATTACCGTTGGCGAAGACTTGCTAGACCAAAACTATCCAATGATCTACGCGGTCGGTCAGGCAAACAGTCAATCAGCTAGTCAAGCGCCCCGGCTAATTGATATCCACTGGGGGGATGAGGATGCGCCCAAAGTAACGCTGGTGGGCAAGGGAGTTTGCTTTGACACTGGCGGACTCAACATGAAGTCATCGGCGGGCATGAAGCTGATGAAAAAGGATATGGGTGGCGCGGCACAGGTGCTAGGACTGGCCAAAATGATTATGCAGCTAAAGGTACCGGTAGCCCTGCGAGTGCTCATTCCGGCAGTAGAAAACAGCATTTCGAGCAACGCGACGCGGCCTTCGGACGTGCTGACGTCTCGGCAGGGGCTGACGGTGGAAATCGGTAATACCGATGCGGAAGGTCGTTTGGTCTTGGCCGATGCACTCACAGAAGCGAGTAGCGAATCGCCTGATTTGCTAGTTGACTGCGCTACGCTCACTGGCGCGGCGCGAGTAGCTGTCGGATCGGAAATTGCCGCGATGTTTTGCAATAACGAAGAAGTAGCACATGCTCTCTTGCAGACAGGTCTGGCCCAGGACGACCCGCTGTGGCAACTGCCTCTGCACGAGCCCTACCGCGCCATGCTAGAGAGCAAGGTAGCTGATCTGAGCAATATTTCAAATACGCCCTATGGTGGGTCGATTACGGCGGCACTGTTTTTACAGTCATTCACGCAGGGGCAAGCGCCTTGGGTGCACGTAGATTTTATGGCGTACAATCTGCGCGGCTTGCCAGGAAGACCCGAAGGCGGCGAGGCGATGGGGATGCGATCGCTCTTTGCTCTGATCAAAACCCGGTTTATCAAATAGCTAAGCGGTAGCTTCTGCAAACTTATTCACAGAAGTTGAGTGTTAACGGATGCCGATTGACACTACAATATCAGCAAAATTTTGATGAAAAATAACCGATAGCTGAAGCTAACACCTGTCATTTGGTGTGAACTGTTGCTATCAGCCACTGCCGGATCTTACTTCGATGACATCTACGCCGCCTACTTCATCTACTGTTCGATCAGCCCCGCCTCAGGCAGCAGCCGTTCACTCGCCCAACCTACGTCAGCTTTTGCAAGGTCGGGTCCGCAGCAGTCTGTCTGGGCTAGTGCTACCACTGGTATGGACCACTATTTTGATCGCGGCAGGCGGCATCGGCATCCGGGCAATTTTGGTGATGACGCAAAACCCGCCTCTGCCAGACTGTTCTGCTCTATCGGTGCTCAGTTCAGACAGTGAGCGGCTGCTGTGTGCGCAGGCCAGTGTGCAATCAGGTTCGGCTCAAGCCTTGATCGAAGCAATTGAGCTAGTTGAGCCTTGGACCTCATCGAATCCGCTGTATGTAGAGTCTAGTCGGCTAATGGATCGCTGGTCGTGGGCGCTACTAGATGAGCTAGAGCAGATGGTGCAAAGGGGCGATCGCCGCCGTGCGGTAGCACTAGCTGAGCGGATTCCAACGCGAGTAGAAGTTTACCCCCAAGTTGAAAGCGCGATCGCTACTTGGGATAGAGAATGGGCCATCGGCAAAGAAACAGAAGCCGACGTACTAAAAGCAATTGAGGCCCGCGACTGGCAGGGGGCTCGTCGCACACTGCAAAGACTCAAAACATTAGACAGCAACTACTGGGTCCGCACTCGCCACAATCAGCTAACAGTAAAAGTAGAGCGTGAGCGCACCGCTCGTCTACAGCTACAAAAAGCTCGCGATTTGGTGGCCACCGGCGATCTAGAGCAGCTAGGTGAAGCCCTCGCACTCACCAAAGCAATTAGCCTAGAGACCGATGCCTGGATTGAGTCCAAAGCCGATATAGAGCAGTGGGCTGAGCGAGTACTGCAGTACAGCTTTCAAAAGTGGGAAGAAGAAGACATCGAGGCGGCCATTGAAATTGTGCAGCTAGTGCCCCCTGATTTTGCTACCACTTCCGAGGCAAAAGATCTCATTAGCTTTGGCCATGCTCAGCGCTTGGCCAGCAACCCTTACGATCAGTGGGCCCCGTCCTACGGCCAGCTCTATAACCTGATTGAGGCCATTCAGGCTGTGCAGCGCATCTCGCCCGACAGCCCCTTCTATATCAAGGCGCAAACTAGCCTCAGCCAGTGGCAAAAAAAGCTAGATGACATGGTGCAGCTGCAGTATGCCAATAATGTGGCCAGCGTCGGCCAGGCGATGACCTATCGCTGGGCCATTGCCGAGGCTGAGCAAATCACCCAAGAGCGGCCTCAGCGAGTGCAGGCGCAAACGCTGGTTTCCCACTGGGAAAAGGAAATTCAGCGTCTAGAAGACAGGCCAATCTTGATCGAAGCAGTAAGGCTAGCCACGCTAGGCGGCAAACCGAATTTGAGCTTGGCGATCGCCCAGGCGAGCCAGGTCGAACAGGGCCGAGCCCTGCGCATAGAAGGCCAAACCTACATTGCCGAGTGGGAAGATCGAATCGAGACAATTGAAGATCAGCCCATTATGGATCAGGCGCAGCAGCTCGCTGAGGCTGGCAAGCTGAACGAGGCGATCGCCCAGGCCGGTGAAGTCGCTAAGGGCCGAGCGCTCTATGCGAGTGCGCAAGCCACTATTAAAGACTGGACCGAAGAGCTGCAAATCATTGAAGATCGGCCCATTTTAATTCGAGCAGAAAATCTCGCGGCCCGCGGCTCACTCTCTGCGGCAATTGGGGTAGCCGCGCAGATTACGCCAGGGCGAGCGCTTTACGACGAGGCGCTCGCGAGCATCAACATTTGGGACCGAGAGCGCACTTACATTTGGTCTTTGGAGGCCCCTGTAGCTGAAGAAAGTGCGGGAGGGGACTACAGCGAAAGCTACACTGATGATGGCTATGAAGATAGCTACAGCGATGGGTTCTAGATGAGTGATTTGACGACCGGTCCCCCGTCTCCTGCTGAAAGTTTCCCGCCGGGAAAGCCACCTCTTCAGCTAATGCTAATTGATGAAGACCCAGTTTTTAGGCTGGGTTTAAAGGTGTGGCTAGAACAGCAGAGCGACTTTGTGGTGGTGGCCGAAGCTGGAACGGCGGGTGAGGCATTAAGCCAGGTGCGATCGCGCTTTTCAGACTACCAAAAATCTCTAGACAACCCAGCGCTGCGCCAGCAAAAGCAGCCCCTTGCGGCCCCCATCGACTTGGTCTTGCTCGACTTAGGCATTGGGGCCAAAGATCCCAACGCAACCCCTGGCCTGTCGCTTTGTCAGCAGATCAAAACAGACTTTCCGCAGCTGCCGATCATGGTGATCAGCGCTCAGCAAGAGCCTGTGCTCCAAGCAGCGGCTGAAAGAATGGGCGCGAGTGCTTACGGTACGCGCAGTATGTCTGTCAGGCGCTTGGCGCAGCTAATTCGGCAGAGCGCCGTCAGCGCCAGCTTATCTGATACGGACTCAGTGGCAGCTAACGGTTCAAAGGCCAACTTAGAGGCTGATGCCAGCGCACGCAATCCGGCTGAAAAGGAAGTTCGCTCGCGGTCAGACCGGCCTCGTCGGCGTAGAGCCTTATCGCGTTTAGAAGATATTCCAGGGCCGCTGACAGCGATGCGCATCAGTATGCGACTCTCTGGCATGCGGCAAATTGATCAAAGCCTGACGAATGTGGAAGTGGCCCACCAGCAGACAACTGATTGGTTAACGCAGGCCGTTTTGGCGGGAAAAAAGCGAGAGCTAGCGGCGGCCAGGTGGCTGACTGCAGCGCTATGGCGAACGCCGAAGTTTAACGACAGGCAGTCCGGCAATTCTCGATTATCTAGATCGAGCCAAAATACCGCAAGCACCGACTGGATTCGGATGGCTCGCCAAGAAGGTGGCAGCTATGCGGATAGAACCGCCGCTCGGTATTTAGATCGAGAGGCGCTAGTGCCAGGTGCAGCGGCGGCGCTGGCCTCCATGCAATCAGGATTAGAGTCGGGGCTAGAATCAGGATTGGAATCGGGGTTGCGAATGCAGTCAGCGGACGCTTTGCAGGGGCGACCAGGCGATGTGCAAAACGCAGTCTTTGAGGGGGTGTTTGCCAAGCTTCAGCGTCCGCTGAAAAACATCAGCGAGCAGCCGCTGGAGATTGACGTGCTGCGGGCTGATAAAAAATTAGAGCTGCTGTATTTAGTGCTGCGGCAGCTAGAGGAGCTGCTGGCAGATTTGCGGGCTTCTCAATGCCAGCCAGGACAGCTAGGAGGGCGATCGCGTCAGGTCATCAGCGATTTATGGGACGCCGTTAATACCGAGTTTTTTGGTAAATACTACACCGTACGCATTGGCAGCGTAGAAGAAGAAGTGGTGACCCTGCTGCAAAAAGAGAAGCCAGTGGTGCGATCGCAAATCCTCAATAACATTCCGCTTGTCCCCGAACTGTTTGGTCACTGGCTGTTTCAAGACGCCATGATAATCGACAGCTCGCCTTATTTAGCTACTACCCCTCAGGCGATTGCCTACAGCGAGCGCCTGCTCGAAAATCTCACTATCCGAGTCGCTAGCGCCGTCATTCAGCCCCTGCTCAACCGCATGGCCGACAGCGAACCAATTAAAAAGAACCTGTACAGCAGCAGGCTGATGTCCTCACGCGAAATTGAGCGATTCCGCAACGATCTCTCTTGGCGCTACCGCGTAGACCGGCTGATCAACGAACCCAAAGCTGTCTTTGAAAGCCGCTACAACATCTTTGTGCTTACCTCCAACGGTATCGATCAAACTTCGCTATACGCGCCGCGCCGCGCCGAATTAGATCGGCTTAGCGGCATTCCTTTGGCCGTAACGCTGGCCCTAGAAACGAGAGACGCGCTTTCTCCTCGCCTGCGAGCGGCGGTGTCTTTCATTGGCAGCGGCGTGGTCTACGTTCTTACAGAAGTTTTGGGGCGTGGTATTGGCCTGGTTGGGCGAGGTATCTTTCAAGGAATGGGCTCTGCCTGGAAATCGTCAAAAGGAAAACAGCAGCGCACAGGCGTCAGCGATCGCAACGCAGAGAGCTACCAAAACAACCGCTATCAAAACAACTATGTTGAAAATCCTTATTCACAAGACTTTAACGAGTGGGAGTAGCGACAAGTTAGAGCTTTTCAACAGAATCACAAACAACGAAGCTGTAAACAACAAAACAACAAAACAACAAACTACAAAGCTGCAAACTACAAAATCACAAACAACAGAACAGTCACCAAAAGGTCTCTGTAGCTAAAATCACCAGCATGGACTCTGTAGAAAAGAGTTTTGAGCAGATTAGAACCACTGGTTCTAGTGGAAAACCATCTGAGACCTGCCGTTCTGAGCCTAACGTCCCACCAACAGCGCCCTATCTTGAACATCGCGGAAAACCGGGTCTACCTTAGAGCGAGGGACATAAGCCTCAGGATGGAGAGCGATCGCTCGTCTCAAGTACTCCGCAGCCGAACTGGTCTGCTGCAATACGGCATAGCAGCGCGCCTGCTGATAAAACGCAAACGACTGATCCGGCTCAATCGCCAGCGACTTGTTGTAGGCTTCGATGGCCAAGTTGTAATCGCCCATCTTTTCGAGCGCCCAGCCCAGGCTCAGCCAGCTTTTATAATCGTATGCCTGATGTTTTAGCGCCTGTGTAAAGCTGTGATGTGCCTCCGAATAGCGCTTTATCTTCATCAGCGTCAGCCCCCGATGGTGCCAAATTTTCGCCACCGTATTTCCCAACGCCAGCGCCTCATCAAAAGCACTCAGGGCCTCCTCATAGCGGCCTAAGCGCTTGAGTAAAAAGCCTTTATGCGTCCAATACAGCGCCGAATTTGGCGCAAGCGCGATCGCTTTTTCAAAATTTTCGAGTGCAGCCTCATCTTTGCGCTGAATCATCAGCACCTGACCTAAGCTAGCCCATACTTTATGCGTCGCCGGTTCGCTACCCAGCCCTCTGGCTTGCAAAATTGCCAACGCCTGTTCTAAACTCGCTAACGCTTGGTCAAGCTGGTTGAGCCTGTAAAAGGCTTTTCCACGTCCGTACCACAGCTCAGCAGCTAGTGCACCTTCTGCCATCGGATTCGCGATCGCCTGGTCGTAGCTGTCTACCGCCTCTTGATAGCGGCCAAGTCGATATAGGCTTTTGCTTTTACCGTACATAGCTTTAAAGTAATCAGGAGAGATCGTTAATGCTTCTTGATAACTTGATACTGCTTCACCATACCACCCCATCTTTTCTAGCAGAGTAGCGTAGTTATACCAAATACGCGGTGCCTTTGAACGAATTTGCAGCGCCTTTACATAAGCCTCAATTGCTTCTAGAGGCTGATCCGCCTGCGCTAGGTAATAGCCCAGGTGGCTCCAAGCCTCGAAGCTATAAGGAATAGTCCGGCTCATTTGCCTGTAAATCTGAATCTTACGCTCAATGTCAGCAGACGTTAACATCAAAGAAGTACCACGGCTAGACAAATCATGCTCAGCGGCCTCAGGAGAGTCCGAGTGGGTAACCTTATCGACAGTTTGATCAATCCACTGATGGTTGGCAGTAGGTCCGGCAGCCACACGCCGAGAGCCCCAAACAGTGCGAGCTAAAACGTCAACATAATCTGTACCCATAATAATTTCTTTTTTCTCTGATGGTTTTGGTAGCTCACATGACTAACGCTCTACCGGTCGCTCTATCGATAAAGATTACAGACAGACTATAGGCAGGCTCAAAGACAGCGTCTTAGAGGCAAGTCGCTAAAGAATCTGAAAAAAGAGCTAAAGCTCCGCGTAGCCGTATAGCTTTTCTATAGTCCGTACAAATAACCGCTCGTTTTTTGAAGAATTCGCTTGAATTTTCCGTGCTAGGTGACTAACATTGGGTAGCCATTGAATAGCTGATGCCAGAACAAGCATTGTGGCCTAACCCATGCCGTGGCCCAACAATGTGTTCAACGCAGGTTTCCTCGATTCTTGAGGTCTGAAGGTTTTGTCCTGTGGAGAAACCTGTGGAAAACTTTTTTTAGAGACAGAATACGGCTACAAATATTACAGTTTTCTATCTTTTTAATATTCTATGAAGCGGTCGCAGCCCCTGAAGAATCATGGCGCTGGCTGATTTTTTATCTAAGAAAATCATTCTGACTTTACTGGTTGCGATCGCAGCCAACGTTTTCCACAGCACCCAAGTCAGCGCCTAAGTCAAAGATGAGTGAAAACACGGGCGGCAAAGATAAGAATGGCGATAGATTACATCGCAGTAAACAGCTGTCTAAGCAGGCCACCCTTGCCCTGCGTGCCTGCAATTAGCTGATGTAGAAGCTCATACTGCCACCGGTATAAGAAGCTCTCTGCATGAATCGCAATATTACGGAGCTTGCTGATTTGATCCAGGCTAGAAGCGGCTTGACCGCCTCTTTGGCTGAGGCAGCCTGCCATCGGGTGCTCCCACTGGTCAAAGAACTGACTTAGTAGCGTGCGATCGCGCATTGCAAGCGGTCGCGCCCCTTTTACCTTCACCATCTTTACCCCGCCTTCAGGGATTTCTCGCTGCGAAAGCTGACCCGACTGTACAGACAACCACTGCTCAGCTATTAACGGCGGCATCATACCAAGACTATATTGGCTAGAGCCATGCTGATTAGAGCCGTTTGACTGAAGCGAACTCAGCGAAATTTCTCCAATTCCCTCAAGCTGATGGTCTTGTAAAAAGTCAGATAGCGCCTGAAAAAACGGCATCATCACTTCACGTTCAACTGCCCTGCTCAGGCGAATACCCGCCTCAGAGTAATCAGCAATACTGGCATCTGGGCTACCAGTTCGAATCATCTGGTCGTTTTTGTACGCTGCCTGCAAATCCTTTTGACTCGCCGCCTGTAAGCAAAACCAGACGCTATCGCCGACCGCGTCGCGCGCCTGTCGCTTAATGTCAGCAGCTTTGGGCAGCGGCACACTGCTAACCTGCACCTGCAAATGCTCTATCTGCGCCTCTTGTCCCGAAATCGCTGTCTCCTGCGCCTGCACTTGCGACGCCAGCACCGCAAACTGCCGCTGCTGCTCATCCGAAAGCTGCGTAATCTTTTCTTCTAGCAGCTCAATCTGAGCCCTCATTGTGGCAATTTGCCGGTCTTTTTCACTCAGTAGCTCTGTTTGCTTCATCAGTACCTGAGTTTTTTGCTTAACTTCCAGCGCCCCTAGACCCGCTCGAATCAGGTTGAAGTAGCGCAAATCAGCAATATCAACTGGCTGTGCCTGAGCATCCGGCAAATAAAGAAATCCCTGCCGCTGGCTCATCTGCACTACCAGCAAGTGCCCCTCAGTGTTTTCAATCGTCAGCTGGCGCTCGCCTGCGGCTTTCTCTAACGTTCCTTTGTAGCGGCGCTTACTGTAGTAAAACTCTACGTGCAAGGAGGCGTCTACCTCCAAAATATTCTCTATGCCATCAGCAGAGACATCCTTGGCAGCAGCATCAGCGGAGATATCCTCATCGGTGGGTTGAGGGGAAAGGGGAACGTGACCAGGTGACAAACTAGGCGACAAGCTGGACGACGAGGGATGCGAATCTGCATTGGTAGACGCTGATTTGCCCAGATTGGGCAGCTTGGGCGGCAGCCGAAACATCGCAGGTGACTCTGACGCAGCGGTGGATGATGCGCTAGATGGTGCACTATTAATGGCGGCCTGAAGGCTGTGGGCCGCTTGCTGAGCGGGCGTTTTTGGAATCGGTTCGGGTTCTGCAAATTTTGAGGGCGGTTCTGAGGGCGGTTCTGAGGGCGGCTCTGAGGGCGGCTCTGAGGGCGGCTTTAAGGACGATTCCGCTGCCGATTTTGAGAGCGATGCTGGTAGTGTTTCACGCCAGGGTTGAATGCCAACATCAGGCAAGTGAATGGGCGTGGCCGGTCGAACGCCAATCAGCTCTAGCTCTACGGTGCGGTTGCCTCGCCATTCGTTCAGCCGCAGCTTGTAGGCAATATCTAGCGCTCTGGGCAGCGGATGATAGCTTCCCCAGCGCCACGCGATCGCTTTCATCACCGTTTTCTGGCTAGCGTTTGTCTCACGCGATCGCTCACCCTCCAGATCTCCCTTAGAAGCTGTATGCGTCACCGTCAACTTCAGATGATCGCTCGTTTTGCCAATAACCTTTTGCTCGACCACCGCGACATTTGCCGTCCAAAAAACCGGATCAGGATTTTCAATTCCACAAGGATGAATTTGGTCGATTTGAGCATAGAGATCTAATGTCACCGCTGCGAGCGGAGCCTGAACGTCAACCGTTACCAGCGGCTTGAGATGCTCTATCTGCAAGTGCTTACGGGCAAAGTTGCTCAGCCGAGACTTGACCTGGCGCAGCTTGCTAGCTTGAAAAGAAAAGCCGCCCGCTGCCCGATGCCCACCATACTTATCGAGCAGGTCATCGCAAAATTGCAGCGCCTCAAACACGTTGAACTCTGGAATGCTGCGGGCCGATCCTCGAATCTCCTTTTTATCTTTGTCTTCGTAGGTGCCAATAAACACCGGTACGCCATAGCGCTCTACCAGTCGCGACGCCACAATGCCAATCACCCCGTGATGCCAATCGGGCTGGACCACTACTAGCACGCGCTCTTTTTTCAGATCCAGCAGGCCAGATTCTATTTGGGTCTCACACCATTCCACCGCCTGCGCTTCAATAATTTCGCACATCTGGCGGCGCAGCTTGTTGGCCTCTTCGCACTGCATCGCCCGCTGCAAAGCAACGCCCACGTCGTCTGTCGTCAGCAGGTCAATTACAATTTGCGGATCGGAAATACGGCCTACCGCGTTGATCCGTGGTCCCAACCGAAAGCCAATGGCCTCGGGTCTAAGAGCTGTTTCTTCACTCAGGCCCGCCACTTCAATCAGCGCTTGAATACCAGGAATTCGCGACTTGGGCAGCAGCTTTAGGCCTCTTTTCACCCACCGACGATTCACACCGGTCAGAGGGGCCAAGTCAGCGATGGTACCTAGCGTAAAGAGTGCCAGCAATGGCGCTGTCAAATCCTGCGTTTTTTCTAGGCGCTGGGCAAGGCAAACAGCCAGAATATAGGCCACGCCGACGCCTGCGACCCCTCTATAGGGCGAGGCTTCACGGATCAGCTTGGGGTTGAGAATGGCGTCAGCAGGCGGGATATGCTCAGGGACATCGTGATGGTCGGTGAGGATGACTGTGAGCCCTAGTTCTTTGGCAAGGGCGACCGGCTCATAAGCAGCGATGCCGTTATCTACCGTGAGGATAACGCCACCGCCAATACCGTGAAAGTCTTCGACTATGCGCTGGTTAATACCGTAGCCTTCGTCCATGCGGCTAGGGATAGCGTAGTTGACCGATGCGCCCAAATGACGGAGCGATCGCATCAGCAAGGCCGTACTGGTCATGCCATCGGCATCATAGTCCCCACAGATCAAGATCTTCTGACCTGATTCAATTGCCGCTACTAGCAAGTCTAGGCTTTTTGACAGATCGGGAAATTCGTCTAGCGGTGAGGGCAGCAGCAGCGTTTCTGGATCTAAAAATTCCCAGGATTGCTCGGGGGTATAAATACCGCGATTGATTAAAACCTGGGCTAGCAAAGGCGAAAGCGCTGTCGCATCGGCGATGTGCTGGGCCTGAGACTTTTGCGCCGGAAAAATCTGCCAACGCTGCTGGGGAACCTGACGCTCGGCAGGCGAAACTGGCCCGGCGATAGGCTTAGCAGGTAGGCTATTTTCGGTTTGACTATCTGGGGTCGAAATCAGATCTTCTGACACGCTAGATCAACCAGTTACTCGCACAAAGCACTATAGCGCTGACCCCACCCGTTGAGAACATGACCGCTAAAAAGCAGAAAATGAACCAAAGGTAGAGCAGCGCGGTAGATCGTTTGATCTAATCATAGAGGATGGGCTGGCTTAGTAGTGTGTCTGAAGTGACCAGTTCGGCAGATTTGCAAGCGGCTCAATAAACCAGAACGCGGCCATCGTTAGCAACATGCACGGCCCGGTCGCTATCGTGGCCACTTGGCAACAGCTCAACCTGCAAAGTATTAGCATCCGGGCGATGTAGCACTGCGCTTACGGCTCGGTTGTGCTCATCCCAAAACACCAAAGACATTTCGTCATCTACGCCGACGAGGGTTTCAATAGAAAATTTGGTCTGAGGTCGCAGCCATTGCATATCAATGTCGAGCACTCGCTCTAGGTTGACTAGGCCGTTGGTGCGGTTGATAAATTCGATGGTGATCGGCTGACCAGGTATAAAGCGAATCTGATTGGTTTCGCAGCGGTATGTGCAAGGCTCTGCCTGTGCGGGTGAGGCGATCGCAGGCAAGACGCTGAGAAAAACAGCAGCTACGCAGCCTGACAAACGCCTTAGATAGAGGCGCACGTAAGCGCGCGCGCAAGGAGCAGTCGGTCGCTGAATCATCTCGATTATGTCCTGAGTGCTTTTGTACCCTTTTAAGATGCCTTAGAAGGATCTGCGGCTGGCCCGGTAATGACACCCTAAATCAGCAAAGCCTTTCCCTTAGTCGGGGAAAGGCTTAGGAGAAATTTCTCTAGGCAGAGTAACCTAGCTGGCTAGATTTGTGGCGATCGCAGACGAACGGATTTGCGTTTGAGCGTGATTAGTGCGATCGCCATTACTACGATTCCAATCACCTGACCGGGTTCTGGCACAGAGGCCGTCAGCGCACTGCCCGGACTGGTCAAATCGTCTTGGCCATCTTCTACCTCTCGCTCGAAGCGGTCTGCGCTGGCTTCAGCCTCTCTTAGCAGATCTCTTTGGCGCTCGTCTACTAGCACCAGCATAGAAGAATAGGGGGTGACGATACTGGTGCGTTTGGCGATCGCATGAACCGCATCTAGCGCCGCCACCTGCGTCGTATCTAACACTTGCCCCTGCTGACGAATAAGCTGACGAGCAGCCAGCGCCGCAAACTCAGCCTCATCAGACGACAATTCTTCACGACTGCCTGCCGATGGCGAATTTTCTAAAACGGGCTTTACCTGCCAGCTGTAGCCATCTAGCACCGTCTCGTCTTCACCCACCGATGCCATCTGTTGCAGCACCGATGCCACATCCGTATCCACGCCGCCCCGGCTTGATGCCAGCATTTGCAGCAGGTTGTCTTCATAGGCAGACGGTACGGTTCCACCCAAATGCACAATCCACAGCGGTGCATTCAGTTTGGGCAGTGCCGCCTGATCTTCGGCCAGCTCATAGCTGCCTTCATCGGTCAGCAATAGCACCGCGCTGTAAGGATTTCTATCGATCTGCTCGCCTTGCTGCTGAGCAAATTGCGTCAGTATGTCTGCCGGTTGCAAGGTGCCGTAAAACATCAAGTCGTCTACATTCAAATCGCTCTGCACAGAAGCCTTTGACTGGCCCGCCACGGCGATATAGAAGTCGAGCGTACTTTGTTTATTCGTAGGTTTCAACTGGGCGGCGGCTCGTGTTAGCGCTGCCTTTTGCTGGCGCATGCTGTAAGAGCTATCGACGACAACAGCAATGCGCTGATTGACCGGTAGCCGTTTTGACTGGTCGGTTATAGGCGCGGCTGTGACGCGATAGCCTTCGGCAAAGTCAATGAGATGTGTCTTGGGCGACGAATGACTTTGCTTTCCTCGGGCCGGAATCGCTATCTCGAACCAGTCGTCTTCATTGAGTTGGATAGTGCGATCGCCCCGCGTATGCTCAGTCTTCGCCGTCCAAAAAATATTTCGCTTTTCACTAAGCTGCGGCAGCGACCAGCTCGCGTTGCGATCGCCATCCGACTGTGCCATCACGTCGTACGTCATCGTTAGATCTAGCTCACCAGGATCTCTGATGGCCCGCGTATCTTCTACCGCTGTAGAACCTGGAATTGGAAACACCCGCAGCCGATACTGCCTAGGCCCTACCTGCTCTAGCAAAGCCGGATCGGTCGCCTGCTGAAACTTAGCCCTCTCCACCTCATTGTTGTACACCTGCTGCGCCGCCCCTCGTGGGGAAACCACATGCGGAAACAGTCTTGGATTCTCTTCATTTCCCAGCCATAGCCCGGTAATCGTCGCGCTTTCTGGCAATGAGAAAGAATAGAAAATCTCTTGATCTTCAGGCGTCGAATTCTCGTAGCGCTCATGAATTTCTACCGTCGCCCAGTCCCCATACGGCCTTACTGTGGCATTCTGACTAGCCAGCCACACAATTTTCTGATCGAGGTTAAGCAGTCCAGCCTTAGTTTCATCGCGATCTGCTGTTGCCTGAAGCGCCTCACGAATCGCCGCTCGCTCCGCCTTTTGAATCGGCTCATCAAAAAACTGTTCGTACAGCTCAGCCGCCTGCTGCACATCCTCATCCTGACCGCGATACAAGAAAGGAGAGAGCAACCCATTGTGAATAGTCTGCAAAAAGTCGCTCGCTGCAACTGGCAGCGCTGGCCGATACAGCTCGCCTAGCGCGTTACTTTGTGACCAAGGACTCAGATAGCGATAGCGATGCAAATACGCATTCGTCAAGCCCGCCCGAATCATCTCGGTCTCTTGTAGCTGTTCTTGTCGAACCTGTAGGGCAGAGGCTGGTAGCTGTGGACTCAACTCAGCAGCCGCCAAATTTGGCGCTAAAATCTCAAAAGCCCTAGCCTGAGGCTGGCTCAGCTGCAAACCAACGAATAAAGCACCGCTGATTGCCACGCTCACACCTGTTATTTTCCAGCTATTTTGTATGCCATACTGCCGACCAAAGGCATGATGAATCCGCTCCCAAGCATGGATGTAGAAATGCACGAATGCATAAGGCATAGAAACAAAGATCAGCAGACTAGAGATGCCTAGAAAGCCAAACAGCAGCCCTAGCAGTCCGTCGATTGGGTGGGTGAGCGTAAACCAAAGCCCTGCCAAGAAATCGCTAATGCTGCCATTAATAATGAGATCGCCAAGCCAGCTAAAAAAGCCTAGCACTGCCCAGACCAGCACAGGTACGGTATAGAGCAACAGCAAACAGCCCGCGTAGCCGACGACGAGCAAAATCAGGCTATGTCCAACCATCTGCACCCAAGAGAGCTTTTCGTTGTGTGCGGCGTAGCCCGCCAACAGCTCAATGGCAAACATAAAGATAGAGAAAACAACCAGACCCAATGCAAAGGCCGTTGCGGGCGTTAGTTCACGAATCAAAAACAGCCGCAGCAGGCACAGCGTAAAGAGCGGTGCTTCTACCCCGTAAAACAGTCGGAGTAGAGCAGTAGGCCGATTGCGCAGTCGCCAAAAGCCCAAAATGGTGCAGATAGGCGGCACTAGCAGCAATATCAGCATGCTGATTGTGAATGTAGGCTCTACTAGGCCGGTGCGCGTATCTAGCAGCAGGTCTAGGCCAAATTCAGGTAGCAGCCAGATATCAACAATGCCAATAAAGACCAGATTCCACGTCCAAAAAACAAGGTGGGAGAGGACAGCGATTATTTTTTTCATGGGCGTAGTGACGATAGATATCGCTCAGGAGAGCTGAAGCAGGCTGGAGTGGGGTAGAGCTGGAATGAGGCAGAGACATCCTGACAAGCTGTGCTGCATGTAGAGCAAAGTCCTAACGCCGCGTATATCGCTAAATCACATATATGGTGCGTAGGTGCAATATGCAAGAGGTTAGCCAGCGGCGTTTGGGAGACTACACTATGGTTCTTGACTATTCCGAATTCGGCGAAAAATCTGTGCCAGTTATCTGATTTGGTTATCTGATTTGACAGTGTGCAGCCACAATAGAAAAATTTACCCAAGCAATCATTAAAAGAGAATTTGCAAAGGGTAGTTCGAGGGTACGAGCATGGAACTTCGCTCATGTACTGAGCGCCACAAACCCGCTACTATAGAGGCAGGCTTTACATAACTTTATTCAACGGGGTCGTTCACCGCCGTTCGTCAAGGGCAAACCACTATGGGTTTCTTTCGTCAATACATTGCGCCGCTATTTATCGTGCTTATTTTTGCGATCGCGCTTCTCGCTACTAGCGCCCGCATCTTTCTGCCTAGCGATATGATGGCCCCAGCCCCAATGTCTCCTGCGCCGACAGAGCAACTCTCTACCCAGCAACCGGTTTCTCAAATCCCTGGCACCGCGTTCTTCGGCTAGTGAGCGAACCGTTCCCAATTCCTAACTATCGCCTAGAAAAAGGCTCTAGCTTAGACCGGGCTCGTTTGGTTAAGTTTATGCAGCGTGCCTACCGCGACCTGGGCGCAGCCGAAACAGGCACCCACCTCGCAGATACGGTCAGTCGTCATTTCACCAGTGAATCGAACCTATGGTGGCTCATCGGTCCCCAGTCAGCCACGCTTGCTGGGGGCCTACCTGGTTTGCAGCAGCGACATGAGCCAGTGGGCTGCCTATGGCTAGGCGAGTCGATTGACCAGCGTAATGGGCAAAAGCAAGCCTATGTTTTTTTGCTGTACGTAAATGAGGCCCATCGTCGGCAGGGGCTAGGCAGTGGATTAATGACGCATGCTCAGCAGTGGGCAAAGCAGCAGGGCTATGAGCAGATCGGTCTGCAGGTATTTGAAGATAATGTTTCGGCACTCAGGCTATACGAAAAGCTAGGGTACAAGCCACAGGCCCGGTGGATGTCTTTGGATATTTAGCGGGCCTGCGGTGAGTGAACTGTTATGGCTTTGACGAAGGCAGTTTCCAGCATCGCTGTAGCTGCTCTACTAGAGCTGCTCGAGGTGATGAGATTCGATACACGACGCTCCGCAGCTGAAGCGCCTGCGCGGGCGTTTTTACAGCGACGAGTAGCGGCTGAAATCCGCTGCACTGGCAGTCAATCTCTAGCTCCTGCAATCGATGATAAGCCTGCCAGCGGTCTTCGCAGGCTACGACGATAGGTTTTGAAGACCGCTGCTCCATAACAAAATCAGCCGATTCGTCAGAAAGCTCTTGAGATTTGTCAGAAAGCTCTTGAGATTTAAATGAAGACACTGAGGAACTATCTCCTGATTGATGAAAGTAAATAAGACATCTGTAGATAGAAGCAGCCTTTCAACAGACGCGGGGGAGGACGTTGTTAAAAGCTGAAGCTGATGAAAAAAGCCTTTGGGAAGATGGAGATAAGCAAAAACTTAGAGGGTTCGCTCAATTGTTAACGGTTGCAAATATAAATGGTTCAGTTAACTAGAAGCTAATTTCAATAGCTGTAAATTCAGAGAGGTCAATCTTTAAGTAGAAAGATATTGATTGCAGTGCTTTGCCGCCGCCGCTTATAAGGGTTTAATAGCTTACTCGAGCGGTGGCATCTATTGAGAATTCGTGGCAATGGAATAATACCGAACCCCATAGAATAAGAGGGTTTTGCCTGTTTATGGTGCGCTATACTTCGATTATTAATGGCAATCTCAATAGCACCCTTAGTGGCATACGACGGGCACTTGCCGCAATTCTCTTTACTAGCGGTCTTTTACCATAGATTCTTGCTTGCGACAAAGCTTTTATTAGCAAATCTTTCTTGCAAAATCAGTGCCAGCTTGAGCTTGTTTTCATTTTCTTAGCAACCTTAGAGGACATATTATTATGGCGCTCGCAACATCAGTTATCACGCCGTTTGGACAAGTCGCTGACAACCCAATCCTGCTAGAAAAGTCCATTACTGAACCTGTTTGTGAAGGGCTCAATATTGCACTGGCTAGCTTGCAAGGCATCTATGTTCAATACCAAAAGCACCACTTTGTTGTCGAAGGTGCAGAGTTTTTACAGCTTCACAACTTTTTTGAAGAAGGCTACACAACAACTAGGGACCATGTTCATGACATTGGCGAACGCCTAGACGGACTAGGTGGTGTACCGGTTGCTAGCTTTACAAAGCTAGCCGAACTGTGCTGCTTTGAGCAGGAACCAGATGGTGTTTATGGCTGCCGACAGATGGTGGTGAATGACCTAAAAGCAGAGCAGGCTATCATTCAGGTGCTACGTCGCAACGCATCTCAAGCTGAAAGCCTGGGCGATAGAGCGACCCGCTACCTATACGAAGGCATTCTGCTAAAAACGGAAGAGCGTGCCTATCACTTAGATCATTTCCTCACCCCCGACACACTCATCAACTTCTTGAACTAGGTGGGTTGAAAACAAGCGGGTTGAATCCGCCTAGTCTCTGCCACCAATGACAGTCAGGCCACGACGACAACAGAAATCCGCAAGCGGCAGACACCTTTTATGGGTGTCTGTTTTGCTATGGGAGGGGGCGTGTTTTCGTTGATCATGTTTATACATCTAAATGATAATAGGTGTCAAGAAGATTTTAGAACCACTTCAAATCTTCAGCATTGCGAATTCAATACGACCTACGGCATCTTTGAGCAGATGGGCTGTACAGAAGGATCTGCACAAGTCTTCTCTGCGGTTTCCTCTGCAACCCTCACCGCTGTGGTTAGCTCTGCTGTTTCATCTGATAGGTGCGATCGCTCTGATAGCCTTGCCCAATATTGCGTGATGACTTTGGCCACTCTTTTGTAATGATGAAACTGAAAGAAATGCCTACCTTCGGGGCAGTGCCATACGCGATCGCCCGCCTTTAGCCAGCGGTCCCACTCCGTCTGTTGCGAAGCCACTACATCGTCTATTTCTCCTTGGCATATCAGTAGCGGCACTTCTACGCCACCCGCCGCCACATGCGTATTGTGAGCCAACGAATGCAGCGTCAAATTACTGTCAAGATCTTGCGCTAGTAGCTGGGCCATCGCCCTCGTAAATCTGGGTGACTGCTGACCGCACAGCAGCCGAATCATTTGACCCAAGATGACCTCACGGCTGCAAGGCAACAGTTTTCTGAGTGCATAGTAATGGGCCTGCCAGTTGATCGATGGCGTCGCACTGACTGAAAGCAACGTCAGCGATGCCACCTGCTGCGGATACTGACGCGCATATAGCAGCCCAATCACACCGCTCACACCGTGCCCAACTAGGTGCACTTTTGGCGTTTGGCCCGTTGCTTGAGACGTCACCTGGGCCATCGCCGAATCTGCCGCCACCTTATATCGAGATAGCAAATACTCATGCAGGGTTTCAACTACCGATTCAGGTGAGCAAGGCTCATCAAGCGTTTGCAAGTATCGCCACTGCCGCACGGTGCCGCTTCTACTCAACTGCGACATCAGCCGCTGGTCAAAACACTTCAAATGCGGACTCACAGTTAAATAGAGCACGTCAGGTCTTGGATACATGGAATTCACTCACTTATCGAGACTAATATTCAATAGCTGCTGATCAGGAGTATAACCCAATTCTCAGTTAATAATAATATTTCTCATTAAGGTAGTTAATATTCTGCTTTCTTCTAGAGTCTGTATAGAAAGTCTCTAAAACATGGCGGCAACTTATTAGGAGTAGCTTCTATTAAAAGATGACAGCTTGAGTCGGTGCAAATAAGCCTCTAGGCGCAGGTCAAGAGGAGCAAGTCAGGTCGCCTTGGGTGGGCTATTTTGCTGGCGGCTGCATCCTACAGTCTGAGCAGATGCCGTAGAGCGTGAGCTGACAGTCAAGTACGTGATAGCCTGCCGAACTGGCTGTTTTTTCACTAATTTGCGCAACCGACTGCGCGGTAAATTCTACCGTTGCATTGCAATGGACACACACAATATGGTGGTGGTCTTTGAGCGGGCGATTCAGCTCGTAATGCTTATGGCCTTCAGCTAGTTCTAACTCTCGCAGTAATCCTATATACACCATCAAATGCAGTGTGCGGTAGACGGTCGAAAGGCTAATGCGATCGCCATCTTTTTCTAACAGGTTGTGCAGGTCTTCGGCACTTAGGTGCTCGCCCTGCGTCAGCTCCATAAAGATACTCAGGACCTTTTGGCTTTGGGGGGTTGCCCGGTATCCTCTGGCATTGAGTTCATCCTTTAACGCTGACTCCGACAAAAAAGGCATGATCTGTATCGCATAAGTTAGTAATCATTCTTATTTAGGATGCATCAAAAGGTCAAGTCATTGAGGATCATTCAGTAAATGAAAATGCTGTTAATTCCTATAAAGCTGCGCTAGCTAGGAGGCCCTGCTAATTCATTTTTCTTATTTCCCCTTTCAGGGTAATAGCTACAGCCATTCGTCAAAAAGCTAATCTCGCTCTGATTAATACGTTAGTGCTCTCCTTATAGATATTCGCTGTCGTCTATAGATAAGGAAGATTAGCTATTAGTCGAAAGGCTAAATCAGAATAGCTGTCAGTAGCTTATACCTGGGTGCTTGTTATCTAGACGCTTGGCACTAAGAGGTTTGCACCCGCTCAAGGCAAAATATCAGTCAAGACTTTCAGTCAGGACATCGCAGCGCCATAGGCAATCGAGTCGCTAGTGACAGCCTCGAGAGAGCATGGCATTGTGCACAAACAAACTATGCCGCAAAGGACTAGAAACCCTTCACGGCATGGTTTAAAGATATTGCTAGGTGGCGCGCTAGATAGGCAAGATCGAGCGCTGGCAGGCGGGGCAAACCGCATGAATAGAAAGCTGGCAGTCTAAGAGTTGATAACCAGACTTTTCTGCCGTCTTGGCACCCACCTTCAGCACGGAATCATTCTTAAATTCAATGGTCTTATTGCAGCGCACACAAATTAGATGATGGTGATGATGGGGAGAGGGCTGGTTGATTTCGTAGCGTTTTTGGTCTTCGGCTAGCTCTAGCTCTCGCAAAATGCCCATCCGAGCCATCAACTTTAGGTTGCGGTAGATTGTAGACAAACCGATCGGCTCACCTTTTTCTTTTAAGTGATCGCGCAAATCTTCGGCGCTGAGGTGACGGCCTTCTGGCAAGTTTTGAAAGGTTTTTAGAATGGTCTCTCGCTGAGGGGTCATCCGCCATCCGCGCTCGTGCAGCTCAGCTTTTAAGGCAGAGGGCGAATAGGCAACCATAGCGAAGTCCTCTTAGTGAGAGTCAATAACATCTAGCTAATGAGAATAATAGCGAATCCACAGCCTATTTGCAACAGCAATTACTTATTGAGAAAGATATCCAAAAAGAAACAGTTGGGAGTGCCTGCTTACAATCTGAGAAAACCTTTTGCACAGAGGGCTTCAGTGCTTATTTGAAGCATTCGCCTCAAAGCATTCAACTGAGCGAGAAAAAATTCTTGAGTAACGGGACGAGTGAGTACACTGCGCTTTTCACCTAGAACCATAGAAGGAGTCTATATCACTAGCTTCATAGACTGTGCAGGAACTAACAAAGTAGCAAGTCGGCGATACATTTCGAGATTGATTTCTCTAAAAGATTAAAGTAGCATTGATGAGACTAAGTCTCGATTGTGCCTCTAATGGCAATATTCGACGGCGGTATTGGCTTAGCAGTTTTGTGAGTAACTTTACTTATTAAGGCTCGCTATTAGAGCGAGGATGGTGAGCGATGGACAATGCAGGATTTGATGCAGCTCGATGGGACCACTGGCTGCTGGTGTTTTGTTTTCTTGGCGTTGCTGGCTCTGGACTGCGACTGTCTTGGCAATGGCGCAGAGCAGCGATTCAAAGGCGGCGACTAGCGCGTAGTTTGGCCGTATCCTCTACTATTTCTTCAGCTATCTCTCAGGCCGAATCTTGGGCCAAAGCTCAGGCAAAGGATCAGGCCAAGGCTAAAGATGCTTCCAAAGTCGGTATGAGCCGTGATTTAGACTACTAATAGAGATCTTCTCTCGGGCCTCTTCTTTTGGTTTCCCTCCTTCATTAGGCCTTCTTCTAAAATATGTCTCGCTTACGCCCTTTCTCTGCTCATTTTCCTAACGGATGGGCGATCGCAACCTGGATTATTGCAGTTTTAGTTTGTCTGCCCGTGCTCGTTGTCCTAGGCAGTGTCTTTGCTAACACGGGCGAAGTCTGGGCGCATCTGGTCGATACTGTTCTCGCCAAGTACATTATCAACTCACTGATACTGATGGTGGGTGTTGGCATCGGCGTTTTGATAATTGGGGTAGGCAGCGCGTGGCTAGTCACCATGTGTCAATTTACCGGCTCGCGGCTGTTTGAATGGGCGCTGCTGCTGCCTTTGGCCGCGCCAGCCTATCTGCTGGCCTATACCTATACTGACTGGTTGGAGTACTACGGCCCGATTCAGACCGGGTTGCGCTCGCTCTTTGGCTGGCAGCAGGCGACAGACTATTGGTTTCCCAACGTGCGCTCAGTATGGGGGGCGATCGCAATGTTTACCCTTACCTTGTACCCCTACGTTTATATGCTGGCTAGGGTCGCCTTTTTAGAGCAGTCCATCTGCACCATAGAAGCGAGTCGATCACTCGGCTGTGGCCCCTGGCGCAGCTTTAGCAAAGTCGCGGTTCCGCTGGCTCGGCCTGCCATCATGGCAGGACTATCGCTGGCACTAATGGAAACGCTCAACGACTTTGGCACCGTGCAGTATTTCAGCGTCCCCACGTTTACCACAGGCATCTATCGAACCTGGTTTGGTATGGGCGAGCGGATCGCTGCTGCGCAGCTTTCAGCCATGCTAATGCTGTTTATTTTGGCGCTAATCCTGCTAGAGCGGTGGTCGCGGCAGCAGGCAAAGTACTATCAGGCCAACAACAGCGTGCAGGCACCCACTCAATATTTACTGCGCGGAACGCGGGGCATTTTGGCGTTTTTTGCCTGCTTTTTGCCAATCGGGCTAGGCTTGCTGCTGCCAGGCGGTCTGTTGATCAAGATGGTCTACCAAAATTTAGACAAGGCGCTGAGCAATCGATTTATTGAGCTGGCTAGCAATAGCCTAACGGTGGCAGGACTGACCGCGGCGATCGCGCTGCTACTGTCCTTAATCTTGGCCTATGGACAGCGGCTCAATGGCAACCGACTCATTCGCACGGGGGTCAGATTAGCCGCGATGGGCTACGGCATTCCGGGCGCGGTGATTGCCGTTGGGATCTTAATTCCGGTGACTCGCTTAGACAACGCGATCGCTAGCTGGGCCACAATCGCCTTCAACGCCTCGCCGGGTCTGCTGATTAGCGGCACCATCACTGCATTGGTCTTTGCCTATCTCGTTCGTTTTTTGGCCGTGGCCCTCAGCTCGGTAGAATCTGGCCTGGGCAAAATTCGCCCCAACCTAGACGACGCAGCCCGCAGCCTAGGCTATACCCCAACCGCCACCCTGGCAAAAGTCCACACGCCCCTAATGACCAGCAGCCTGCTCACTGCCGTCATGCTGGTCTTTGTTGATGTGATGAAAGAGCTGCCTGCGACCTTAGTCATGCGGCCTTTTAACTTCGATACGCTAGCCGTGCGCGTGTATCAGTATGCCTCGGATGAGCGGCTGATCGAAGCGGCTGCCCCCGCCCTGACTATTTTGATTGTTGGCCTAGTGCCAGTCATCATACTAAGCTGGCAAATCAGCCAAAGCCACCGAATCCGGCAGTAGCGTCTTTCAGGAGATTCTAAGCGTCCGAGCAGGCTGCCAATTTATAGTGTGAATTTTATAGCGTGGATTGTCCCAGTTCTCACCAAATTCTTGGAAAATCTGGCTACAGCACATTAGCGTACTATTTTTCTAGGAGACTTTTTTCTGAGAGACTTTCCCCAAGACACTCTCTCCAAAACACTCTCCCACATCTTCTAAGACAGCTAATTCTCCAAGACGGCTAACTTTCAATATGGCTAAACCTCCTACATCTGCCCAGTCTGCGGCTAGTGCACCCGATAGATTTCATCTACCTCTACATCCAATTAAAGAGCCTGCCGCCTGGCTCAAAGCGTTTTGGAAATTCTCTCGACCGCATACAGTTATTGGCACAAGCTTTAGCACGGCAGCGCTATTAGCGATCACACTAGCCGCAGCGCTGACTGTAGCACTAGCTGCCACCACATCCCCAGATACGACTCAGGGTGTAGCTCAAATCAGCGCGGCTCAAGTTTTGGGTATCTGGCTAACGGCTTGGATTGCCTGCCTGTGCGGCAACGTCTACATCGTCGGGCTCAATCAGGTTGAGGATATTGCCATTGATCGTATCAATAAACCGCATTTGCCCATCGCCTCGGGTGAATTTTCCAAACGGCATGCTCAGCAGCTTGTGGGGCTGATGGGTATAGGCGCGATCGCCTTGGCCGTACTATCTCAAAATATCTATCTGATTCTCACCATTGTCTTGAGCCTGATTATTGGCACGGCCTACTCCCTGCCGCCTATTCGGCTCAAACAGCATCCCTTTTGGGCTTCGATGTGCATTTTGGTCGTGCGCGGTGCGATTGTGAACTTGGGATTGTATTTGTATTTTGCAACTGAGCTAGGGCTAGGAGCCGCTGTCCCTGCTCGGGTATGGGCGCTGACAATATTCGTGCTGGTGTTTAGCTTTGCGATCGCCATTTTTAAAGACATTCCCGATCTCGAAGGCGATCGCCGGTTTAACATCTCTACCTACACGCTACAGCTAGGACAAAAAAGGGTCTTTAACCTGGCTCGCTGGGTGCTCACCGCTTGCTACGGCGGACTTATCATCACCGCCCCTTTCCTATCGGGTGTCAACGCGCTGTTCTTAATCGCCGCGCAAAGCATCGGCATTCTCTCTTTCTGGTGGCTTAGCCGCCGCGTAGACCTTGACCCCGCGCCGGTCAAAAAAGACATCTCCTACCCAGAATTCTACCAGTTCATTTGGAAGCTATTCTTTGTAGAATATCTCATCTTTCCCCTGGCTTGCTGGCTATCGTGACGTTTTCCTGCGGCTTCTGTAGCTTATTTTTTCATGACTACAACTCCAAAATCAACAGATTTCTTCGCCGACTTAGACCGGGTTGCTCAGATTAGGAACCAAATGGCAGATGATCTCGCCGCCATGGCAGAGATCGCGAGCCATTCTGAAGCTATTGGCGTTGACCAATCAGGGCAAATGGGCTTAGCGCAAACCATTGAAGATATGGAATCTGCGAGTCAGAACCTGCGGCAAGGCGTCTTTCGGTTGCTGGTGCTCGGCGATATGAAGCGGGGTAAGAGCACCTTCCTCAACGCGCTAATTGGCGAAAATCTGTTGCCTAGTGACGTGAATCCCTGCACGGCGCTGCTGACGATTTTGCGCTATGGCCCAGACAAACAAATTACGGTTCACTTTTTAGACAATCAGACACCTGAAGTACTAGACGTTGAGACGTTCAAGCAGCGCTATACGATTAATCCATCAGAAGCAAAAAAGTTAGCGGCAGGCGGCGAACTCGCTTTCCCAAACGTGAGTCATGCCGTTGCAGAATATCCCCTACCGCTGTTGGCAAAAGGGATAGAAATTGTTGATAGTCCAGGGTTAAACGATACCGAAGCTCGCAATGCGCTTTCACTGGGCTACATCAATAGCTGCCATGCCATTTTGTTTTTGCTGCGAGCGACACAGCCCTGTACGCTTTCCGAGCGGCGCTACTTAGAAACGTATCTTGAAGGTCGCGGCCTGTCTATTTTCTTTTTGATTAACGCTTGGGATCAGATTAAAGAGAGTTTGATTGACCCGGAAGATGCGGCAGAAGTGGCTGAGGCTGAGGCAAAACTGCACAAGCTATTTCGCGTTCATTTGAGTCCCTATTGTCAGATAGATGGCTTAGACTGCTATAGCGATCGCGTCTTTGCCATATCTGCTTTAGAGGCCCTAAGAGCGCGCCTACAAAATCCGACCCTTAGCCTAGAAGCAACGAATCTAAGAGACTTTATCCAAGCGCTCAATATATTTTTGACGCAGGAAAGAGCAGTAGCCGAGTTACGGCAGGCACGTACGCTAGGGAGAGAAACGCGCGATCGCTTCGAATCTGCCGTTGCTCGTAGGCTACCGCTATTGCACCAAAACGTAGATGAATTAAAGCAGCGTATTGAATCTGTACGCCCCGAGTTTGAGGCCCTTAGCAATATTCAAACCCGCTTTAGAACCGATATTTGCGCTGTGCGCGATCGCCAATCTCAGGCCATTGCCAACTCACTCAAAACATATATTCACCAGCTAGAAAACACCTTCGAAAACGACTTTTTACGCTATCAGCCAGAGCTGGAACTGGGCGAATTTCTCTCTGATCAGATCTCTGGCCAAGACAGAACCGCCTTCTCTATCAGGCTCAAAAAAGCCTTCGAGCGCTATGTCAACGACAAGTTTCACGCCTGGTCAAAAACAGCCGAAAAAGAGATTGATACAGCCTTTGAAACGCTTTCTCAGAGCGCGGCAAGCTACGGCAGCGCTTACCAAGAAATAACAGAGCGCATGACCGAAAAGCTAACAGATAAAGCCCGAATCAATGACTTATCGACTGGCGACAAAGACGACGCTTCCCCAACTTGGGTGAAATGGGCAATGGGTTTACTCTCTGTGGCTAGCCACAATCCAGCAGGCATGGTTGTGGCAGCAAACGGCTTCGATTGGCAAAGCAGCTTAGTCAATTTTTTGGTGACTAGTACAGTCACGGTAATCGCCGGAACGCTGTTTGGCGCTATTCTTGGCCCGATGGGGGTTTTATTTGCTGGGTTTGGTATCGGTGCGTTTCAGCTAGACCACGCCCGAAAAGAGCTAACCAAAGCCATGAAAAAAGAGCTAGTGAAGCATTTACCCAAGCTAGCCGATGAGCAATGGCAGCCAGTGTATGACAGCGTGCAGGCGTGTTTTGATCAGTATGAGGCAGAAGTCATGGGACGAATTGCGCAAGACATTGGCGATCGCAAGGCCGAACTAGACAATCTTGTTGCCCAAAAAGAATCTCGTGAGATTGACCGTGACGCTGAAGTTACGAGATTGCAAGCGGCTGAGGCTGAAATCCAAGCTGCGAGTGCCCGGATCGATGCTGCATATCAGTATGCAATAAGATGAGAAGGATACTTAGTTAAAAACTAAAGCTTCACGCGAAGGATGCTCTAGCATGCAAATCCTGTGCCAGTTCTCACAATGTAGTGATAGCTGACAACAGAAAGTTCTATTTATTCTGTGTATATACTCTCGACGGCTAAAGACTGAACTTTAGAAAGGCCAGAACCCCAGCAGTGATAAGGCTAGCTAGTTCATTTCTAAGTCGTTAGCAGTATAGCTAAGTATGTCCTGCTTCATATCTGCAATTAAGATATAGTCAAACAATAGTTCATTGTCGCTAGCTTCAATCTGAACTTTTAGCCAAACTTGATCTATATCTGTGGGAACTTCTATTCTCTGTACTGCCTCGATCAAAAGAGCGATGCGAAAACCGCTTAAGATATCAGTATATGGCTCAAGAAGAAGAACTCTATGGCATTCTTCGTACTTTTCAAACTTTTTTACTGTGCTTTGAAAGAATTTCAGCAAAAGTGATTCTATCTTTAGTAGCCCATCGCTGAGGTATTGCTTTCTATCAATAATCCATGGTTTTTTGCAAGAAAAACTAATTCCAAAATCTATTGGACTATCTTCTCTATCAAGATCAGGCATAATCTCAAAAGTCCATGGGACATCTCCCTCTGAACCATCTTCAGAAATAAAACCAAAAAAATCTCCTGGATCTTTTAGCTCTAGTTCGTATTTGAGTAGAGCGCTAACTATGCTGTTAGCGAGGTCTATGACAGCTTTCTTGTTCGTGGGAATATTTGTTTCCTTTATCGAAAATCTGTACAAATCATCGAAGAAACGTTCGGATACTCCGTCACTGATTCTATTGATTAGCTCATGCCAGAGTTGATGCGTTCTAACATGCTCCAAGGGTATTGGAATAATTTTACGCTCGACAACCATTTTGCAACTATCGTCACGTAACAAAACTTCTGGCTCTGGAGTACTTCTATTACTATTTTCAGGAAATGATTCGAGTTTGTAGCGTGTTTTATAGAGAGCATTATATGTATCAACGAAGCCCTTCAAATTTGCCCACTCATCTTCGTTACTAGGCGGTAAGCAGTGAAAAGGTAGGAGATAGTCAACTTCTTTATCCATTTCAACCACCTAGAGAGCTGTAATTGTAGTGTCAGCAATATCTACAATCAATCATTAAATCAAGAAAAATGCTCATCTTGAACTAAGATCCTAGTTCTAAACCTTAGTCCAAGATGAGTTCTTTTGAGGGCCAATTTGCAACATTACTAAGGAAAGCCTCTGGCCTTTTGTTAGAGGCTGAGGCCACGCTAAAAGCTGAGGTGATTGAAGCATGCGATCGCATCCACCACCCTACCTATCGAATCGCCGTCTTTGGCCCTTTTAACTACGGCAAATCCACCCTACTCAATGCCTTGCTGGGCGAAAAAACGCTGCCAATGGACCTAGTGCCTACCACAGGCGCGGCCATCACCATCAAATACGGGCCAGAACCGCGTACCTGCATTACTCACACCGATGGCTCTGTTCGCGAAGAAGGAGGAACCAGTGCTCTCAAAGACTTCGCAGTCCTAAACGAACAGAGGCAAATGCGGACAGACGTTGCTGCGGTAGAGGTCTATTACCCGCACCCTTTGCTGAAGCTAGGCATTGAGCTAATAGACCTACCAGGAACAGACGATCAGCAGGCGCAAAATGACCTTGTGCAAAAGCAACTGCTTAGTACGGATCTAGTCATTCAGCTCTTAGATGGTCGCAAGCTAATGAGCCTAGCTGAAAGAGAGCACTTGCGTGATTGGCTGCTAGATCGAGGAATCACGACCGTGGTCTTTGTAGTGAATTTTCTCAATTTAATGGAGGCGAGCGATCGCCAGCAGGTCAGTCTCAGACTCAAGTTTTTGGCCGAAAGCTTTCGCGCTCAGCTACCCACAGGGGTTAGCAACCTATACTCAGTCGATGCCCTGCCCGCCCTTCGCGCTCGCTTAAAAGGAGACGTCGCCGCTGCTACTCAAACTGGCTTACCCGCACTAGAAGCAGCCTTGCAAACCATTAGCGCTCAGCTAGCGAGCGGACGTCCACCAGAACAAACTCTGCCTCGGCTCAAGGTCGTTGCTCTCACCGTCATCAAAACGCTAGAAGATCAGGTAAAAGGACTGGAAGCGAATGAGTTAAATCCAACAGATCTACGCCGGCTAGAGATTCAACAGAAAGCGCGTCCCCTCATTCAATCAGGATTTGAAAAGAGTGTGGCTGTCTTACGCCGCTGGCTAAAGCCCGCTAGATTGCAGACTCACTACCGGTTGGGGCTAGCTCAGGCACGAAAAGATAAAACCACCGAGATGTGGCTATCGAGCAACCTGTGGCCTGCCTGGTGCGATCGCCAAAAAAACATTGTTCACTGGGTACACCAAGCCAGCGAGATCCTAGTTCGTGAGTGCCCGTCAGATCTAGAACAATTTTCTGTCGCTGAGCCAAGCTCTAAACTCAACGATCAGGCATGGGCGGATGCTTACCTTGATTGCTTTAGTAGCGCTGCACTGAAGGCCCTAGCAGCCTACGAAGATGTCGGTAACCAAGTGATTAAAACAGCACCTGTATCTCCATCGCGCTCTGAGACCAAAGAAGCGCAGCTAAACCTGCTGAAAACAACATTAGACGATCTTCTAGAGGCGCTAAAAGAGCTTCCTGGTTAAGCCTTCCAGCTTCAACAAACTAACGTCATACGTCTCAAGCACTCTGCCTTTTGGCAGGTTGCAAAACCGTCCTTAGTCCTATCAAAATCAGCCCTATGCTCACCAGCATCCAAGGCGTCACGGGCTCTTTGAAAAATAGCCAGGCCAGCAGCGCCACCCACACCGGAACACCGCTATAAACGATACTTGTAGACTTAGTTGGCCCAATTCGCTGAGTGCTAAGAGTAAACAACAGATAGCCAATGCCAGAGGCACCGATTCCCATATAAAAAACGCCAAGAATAGAAGCAGCAGAGAGGCTGGGAAAACCTGTTTGTAAAAGCTCTAGAATGACAAGCAGCAGTAGCTGCACTACCCCAAACAGCGCGCCGTAATAGCTCATCGCCAGGCCGCTAAAGCGCTTGCCTAGATAGCGTAACAAGATGGAATAGCCCGCCCAGCAAAAGACCGCGCAGAGCATTAGCAGATCGCCCTGGTTGAACTGGAGCTGAAGCAAAGAGAGAAGATTGCCGCTAGTGAGGAGGACTAAAACGCCGAGGATGGCGATCGCACCGCCTGCATAGTTTCGCAGGGCCAGTTTCTCTTTCAAAATAACAGCCGCCAAAAAGCCGGTGACCACAGGATTGAATGCATTGATAATGGCTGAATTTGCAACAGCGGTGTAGCGCAGGCTAGAAAAGAAAAAGAAGTGATAGCCGACGACTCCAAACGTTCCCAACAAAAACAAGCAACATTTGTCTGACCCAGTAGCCGTGCCGATTCGCTGGCCAATATCATCTCTGCACAGCACCAGCAGATGTAAAAATACGCTGGCGATGACGTAACGTAGCAGCGTAATTAGCAGCGGCCCCATTTCATCTGTCGTATACTTGCCTGCAACAAAACTGCCCGCAAATAGTAAGCTGGTCAAGACAGCCAGTAAGCTCTGGCCCCAGATATTGCTCTGGGTTGGCATTCTCTGTTTTGACATCCTGAGCGCCCTAGTGATTCCCTATCTGTTTAGCAAGTTTAGAAGAATGACGCCTTTTGCCATAGCTGTATTTGATATTGACGGTGTGCTGCGCGATGTTGGTGGGTCTTATCGACGAGCGATCGCAGATACCGTAGAGCACTATACCCAAGGCCAATATCGTCCCACTATTGAAGATATTGATCGGCTTAAAAGTGAAGGCGTTTGGAACAACGACTGGAGGGCTTCAGAAGAGATGATCCATCGTTACTTTCAAGGCAAAGATCAAGGCACTAAGCAGCCGTCTCAGCCGGTCGCCACCTACGCAGAAATCACCGATTTTTTCCAAAAGCGATACCGTGGCCCCGATACTGAAGACCCAGACCAGTGGACCGGTTACATTTCTAGTGAACCGCTGCTGGTCGATTTAGCCTATCTCCAGCAGCTAAACAGCAGTGGCGTTCCTTACGCCTTCTTTAGCGGTGCGACTCAAGGATCTGCCAATTTTGTTTTGCAAAGAAGAATCGGGGTCGATCAGCCAATCTTAATTGCGATGGAAGATGCCCCCAGCAAGCCCGATCCGACGGGCCTGATGATGGCAGTTCAGCGGGTAGAAGAACAGCAAGAGATCGCCACGGACCTACCGGTGATCTACGCTGGGGATACCGCCGCCGATATGAAAACTATTACAGTGGCCAAGGCCCAGTTTCCTGAGCGAGCGTGGCTGGCAATCGGTATTTTGCCGCCACACGCCCAGAAAGATGAGGCTTACAAGGCCAACTATGCTGAAAAGCTAAAAGCAGCCGGTGCGATCGCCGTCCTCGAAAACATTCATCAGCTAACGGTCAGCAGTGTCGCAGCGTGGGTCACTCATCTCTAATTTGCATCGCTTCAGAAATAGGGTTTGCATCGCTTCAGAAATAGGGCCTTACTCTAGATGGCAAAATCTCGTCGATTAGCAGCAGAGTTAGAACAAATTAAAGCAATTCAGCGGTTAGAGACTTTGAGCGCGGCAGAGATTACGGTGCTGCGTAAGATTGTTCAAGGTACGCAACCAATAGCGATCGCACTTACCACCAAGCTCATCATTCGTCATCGCCTTACTGAGCTTATCCCCGATCTCTCTACCAGCTTTGAGCGCATGCTAATCAATGGCGCAAACACAGATCCTACCTGCAAAGCTAAATGGGCGATCGCCAACACCCTCTATCAGCTAGAGCAGCCTAATGCAGACATCTTTCTAGCCGGTATTCGACACAGTCAGCAAGAACCCATCTGGGGTAAAACAGTTGATACTGCCCCGCCGCTCCGCAGCCTGTGCGCCCTTGGCCTAGTGCAGGCCAACTATCCCAACGTCTTGATAGAACTCTCAGATCTGCTGGCCGATGCGGAATATGACGCTCGGGCCGGAGCCGCTCGGGCGATAGGCTACAGTCAGAACCCAGCGGGCATTCCTCTATTGAGATTCAAAGTTAAAATCGGAGACCCAGAGCCTGCGGTGCTATCAGAGTGTTTTATTGCGCTCTTGCAGCTGTCGGCAGACCAGGCTCCGCTGGTGATTACAGCGCTAGAAACCGGCCCGGCTGTAGTGCAAGAGCTAGCTGCCCTTGCGCTAGGCGAAGCCCGGATACCCGAAGCCTTTGCTGCTATCAAACGCCGCTGGCAGCGGACCCGTGACACAGAGCTACGATCTAGCTTTTTACTAGCGATCGCCACGCTACGCACCGAAGATGCCATCCAATTTTTGTTAAAACAGCTCGAACTTGGTAGCCTACCAGATGCCAAAGACGCCCTCGTCGCACTCGACATTTATCGGCATACCACAGAAATATGGCAGCAGGTCGTCAAAATCATTCAGCTTAGAGGCGATCGCCTCTTGGACACCTGAGTAAATCTTCAGCCGCAATCAATCCTCAACCTGCACTCTTGCTGGAACGCTCATTGCCAACAGCCACCGCCGCCCAAACATCACCCGCCAAATATAGATCTACGCACTGCTCCCACAGTGTCAGCCACAGCAAGCATTATCGTCTTTGTAGTTGGACGGGTTAAAGCGGGAAAAAGGGCCAATTCTTTATAGGTTCTGCGGACGAAACTAAATTCATACCAGCTTCTTCAAAGCTGCGATAGGTAGCGTCTGCTTGCTCTGTGAAATCAACAACGTTAGGCACAACAACAGGCGAAGTGCAGTCTTCTAATAAATACACTTTGCGAGCGATCGCTGGATCAACACGCTGAATTTCACTGAGCAAGTCACTCACTGTCCAGGCAACACAGTGACTTTTGGCCTGTCCGGCAATAATGATCGCATCGAATTTGAGCAAGTGCTGAATGAGTTGATCGTTTTTCTGGGCAATGGGCTGACCAGCCGCGTTCGTTAGTACTTCAGGGCTAAGGACGGAATAGTTTTCGGTCAGCGGGTTGTCGCCTTTTGCCTCAAATCGAGGCAGGCTGCTGCGGACCAGACCGTGAAAGAAGCTTGCTTCTTCAAAAGCGGGCACCAGCGCATGACCAATGCCACCTAGCATTGAGTGATAAGGCCAAATAGTGAGCGGATATTTACCGCGATCGCTTAGCTGCTTGGCATAGTGGTAGGCAAATGCCTCAACTTGGCTAGCGGCTGCTACCGTTTCCGGATAGCGCACAGCCAGTTCATTCGCCACAAAAGGATCGACTCGCCACTCACCTTGCTCCACATCTTCGTACGAAATCATCGTCATTGGATCTGGATGCTCACCCGCCTCATTCACCCAAAAAGCCGAATGAAAAATTTGAACGGCGCTATGGGTGTCCATCGTTGGGATGATCTCTGTAATCCACGCCATATTCTGATAGACAAACTCACAGAGCCTACGCGTATCGTCCACAGCACCAACCCCAGAGCGCCCGCCCACAAACAGCTCAAAGTCGGGCAGGCAAAACGTATTTTGCACATCAATCGCCAGCAGACAAACCTGCGCCTTATCAGTGCTTGCCAAAGAGATACTGTGCTGCAGGCGGTAGTCCATCGCCTCAGCCGCTCGAGCTTGATAGGGAACACGCCAGACTTTACCAGCGGTTTTGGGGTCAAAGAAATCAGGAATAGGAGATTGCATACTTTAATACCCGAAGGCTTGTCGGCTAAGGAATAGTTGGCCAAGAGCTCGTCGGTCAAGAGATCGTCGGCTGAGAGATTGACTTAGTGTAATAAATACACTAACGTTTTTGTTATAGCGAATGTCTTAGCCAGCCGTCAAGCCACAGATATCGAGCTACAGACATCAAGTCGCAGCCGTCAAATTACAGCCGTCACATGCCTTACACTTATGCGTATCCTAGACCCGCGATCACGGTAGACTGTGTCATCTTTGGCTTTGTTGAAACCGACACCGCGTTGAAGGTATTACTCATTCGCCGTAAGCTGCCCCCTTACAAAAACGTATGGTCTTTACCCGGTGGGTTTATTCAGATAGAAGAGTCTATAGACGATGCGGCCCGACGCGAGCTGCGCGAAGAAACTGGCGTCGAAGGCATTTTTTTAGAACAGCTTTATACGTTCGGTGCGCTAAAAAGAGATCCAAGAGAGCGAGTTATTTCTGTTGCTTATTATGCGCTTGCAAATTTACAACAACATGTTTTACAGGCGGCAACCGATGCAAGCCACGCCCAGTGGTTTAAGCTAGCAGATATGCCTAGACTAGGGTTTGACCATAAAGAGATTTTGACCTGCGCGATCGCTCGCCTTCGCGGCAAAATCCGCTACGAGCCCATCGGCTTCGAGCTACTGCCCAAAACATTTACGCTCTCTCAGCTACAGCGTCTGTACGAACAAATTTTAGAACGTCAGCTAGACAAGCGGAACTTTCGCAAAAAACTGTTGAAAATGGATCTGTTAATCGATACCGGCAAAAAAGAAACTGGCGTAGCCCACAGAGCCGCCCAACTTTATCGTTTTAACACTCAGAAGTATCAATCGTTAAAACAAGCCGGCTTCAGCTTCGAGCTATAGATAGATCTACCAGGCGCTAGTTTGACTTTTAATTAATAGTGATAGCGACATGAGATGATTGTCAGATAATCGTCATCTATGCAATATACGATCCGATTAGTCTTATCTATTCGACGAGACCAATATCCAGCAAGATTGCTTCTCAGCGGTTCAGGTTTACCAACACCTTCAAATGGAAGACTTTTTATTGCCTTAATCAACGTATTGATTCGCTTCAGTGTCTTTTTGTCTTGGCTTTGCCAATATAGGTAATCAGCCCAACCTTCATCAGTCCAAGCGAGCTTTCTGGCACTCATACACAGCGAAAGATAATTTTACGCTCAAAAGTAATACATTTTCGACTGTTGTATCGTGCTGCTCTTTCTTGGCTTCTAGCGTTCAATCTTCTACCAGCTCTCGCTCGGTGATCTGTCCTGCCCTGTGCTGAGCAATCGACTTTGCTAAATGGGTTGCGTTAGCTGGCGAGTCCAACAAGTACGCAGTCGCTACTAAGCTATCGAAGTATTGCAAAGACATAATAACTGCGTCTTCTGCGCCTGGGCTTCTTACGATGGTGTAGTCTGCATCGTCGTTGACCCGTGCTATCACTGCTTTGAGTTCATTATCAACTTCACTGAAGGTAACTATTTTCATGAGAAGTAACTTAGCCAAATCATAAGCATCAGTATAACAATTGTCAGCAGCCTAGCATTCTATTATTAGGCAGCATTTAGGCAGGCATAAAGCACAAGAGCGCGAATATGGTAATTCAGAATCTACAAGTTCAACGAGTCGGAGTCATTGGCGGCGGACAGCTTGCTTGGATGATGGCAGATGGCGCTGAGGCGCTGGGCATTGAGCTAGCTATTCAAACGCCAAATCGCAACGATCCGGCCTGTGCGATCGCCCACCAAACCATCCTTGGCCCCGTCGCCGATGCCACGGTCACCGCCGAGCTAGCCACCCACTGCGACGTCATCACCTTCGAAAACGAGTTCATCGACCTGCCTGCTCTACGCCAGCTAGATGCGGCGGGCACCTCCTTTTATCCTCAGCTAGACTGCCTAGCGCCCCTGCTCGACAAATACGATCAGCGGCAGTATTGCGATCGCCTAAATCTTCCTTCACCACCTTTTGCCACTCTCCACAGCGAAGCAGATCTGCCTCAGCTCAGTCAAAAGGTAAACGCAGTTGGCCTGCCCCTCGCGCTCAAAACCCGTCGCCACGGCTACGACGGACAGGGCACTTTTATCTTAAAAACGCTAGAAGCGGTGGAATCGACCTGGCAGCGCTTGGGCTATCAGCCCGTCTTGCTAGAAGCCTTTGTCGATTTTGAGAAAGAGCTGGCCGTCATGGTTGCCAGATCGCACTCAGGGGAAGTGAGCGTTTATCCGGTAGTAGAAACTGAGCAGGTTGAACAGGTGTGTCGGCGAGTCATTGCTCCGGCACGGGTGCCGCCATCAGTAAGCGAGGCAGTAGAGACGATCGCAACCCAGTTCATCAATAGCTTGGGCGCTGTCGGCATCTTTGGCATTGAGCTATTTTTGACCAAAGCCGGTCAGGTGCTCATCAACGAAATCGCGCCACGTACGCACAATTCTGGTCATTACACACTAGATGCTTGCACTACCTCTCAGTTTGAGCAGCAGCTAAGGGCCGTCAGTGGTCAGCCCTTAGGATCTCCAGCGATGACCAGCCCAGGGGCAGTCATGGTGAATTTGCTCGGCACAGAAGATACGCCAGCAGGCCAGACCAGTGAGTACAAAGAGAAAAGGCAGGCGATCGCTGCTTTGCCCAATGCCCATTTGTACTGGTACGGAAAAACGCGATCGCGCATTGGCCGCAAGCTAGCCCATGTCACCCTGCTCACAGATACCACCAGCGACAACGACGCCATCGCCGAAATCATTCAAACTGTTGAAGCCCTTTGGTATGGTGCCTGAGATTGTGACGCCTGAGATTATGACGCCCGAAATGATACCGAGCAAGGAACGACACATCCGGCATAACACCTATTGTCTAGAATTCGATACTTTCAAATATCTAATCAGTTAGGGGAATATCCGGCGTTCTTCTGTATGGATCTCCCCTTGTCAGATTAGGGAAGATGTTCGCTATGATTAGCTCAGTTCTGCTACAGCGTTGGTGACTGCCAACAACGTTTTCTGATCTATGTTTTTCATTTTTAGGGTGTCTTGCCGCTGAGGCAGCAGTATACCAAGCTTGCTCTTACCGGGCTTGTCACTTGGAAACTATAAGCCTGCAGCCGAGACTCCCACCTGGTCACCCCAGGTCAAAAACTGAGGTAAGACGGCGCTGCGGTTGAACGATTAAAAGATCCCTGTCCTTTTTGGTCGGGGATTTTTTTTACCGTTTGCCTTCACACGGGTGAGCAACACTCCAGTAGGATTAGGTACAAATACCTGCTTTGCCTCGCTTTCTTCAGTCTTCAGTCTTCTTTCTTCACTGCCCACCTTCCTCACCGATAATACTGCCACTGTGACTTCTTCAACGACTGCCTCCACTTTGACCAAACAGCCCAATACCCTCCGCAAGACCCTTTCCAATGGGCTCACCGTCATCGCTATTGAGAATCCGGTCGCTGATATTATTGCCTCTCGTATTTTTATCCGAGCAGGTCAAAGCCACGAGACACCTGAAACTTCCGGGCTGTTGGATTTACTAAGCGCCGTTTTGACCAAAGGCACTGCTACCAAAGATGCGCTAGAGATTGCCGAAGTCGTAGAGTCTGTCGGCGCTGGTTTCGGTGCAGATGCCGCCTCTGACTACAGCATTGTGAGTCTTAAGACCGTATCTGCTGATTTTGAAGCCGTTTTGGCCCTAGCCGCCGAAGTCATCCAGCAGCCCAGCTTTCCCCAGGCCGAAATTGATCTAGAGCGTCGTCTCATCTTGCAGGGGCTGCAATCGATCAGAGAACAGCCTTTTAGCGTCGCCTACAACCATCTGCGAGAAGCCATCTATGCTGGTCATCCTTACGGCCTGACCAACACACAAACCGAGCAATGCATTGCTAGCTTTACCCAGGCCGATGTGCAGGCAGCGCACCAGCGCTACTATCGCCCAGACAATATGGTCGTTACTGTCGTCGGTCGCATTTCACCCAAGCAGTCGGTGCAGCTCGTTGAAGACTACTTTGGCGACTGGCAGTCGCCCAGCACGCCGCTGCCAGCCGTTAGCTTTCCAGCGATCAAAAAAGCCACCCAAAAAATTGTCACTGTTCAAGAAACAAATCAGGCTTTTGTAGTAATTGGCTATTTGGCAGATGCGGTCGAGGATGCAGACTACGCAGCGCTCAAGATTATCAGTACGTATCTAGGGAATGGGCTTTCTAGTCGGCTGTTTGTAGAGCTGAGAGAAAAACAGGGGCTGGCTTACGATGTGTCGGCCTTCTATCCGACGCGTCGCGGGCAGTCTCAGTTTGTGGCGTATATTGGCACCGCGCCCCAGAATGTGCTGGTGGCGCTGGCCGGACTGCGACGCGAGATAGCACGGCTAAAGACCACGCCGCTGACGGCTGAAGCGCTTCAGGTCTCTAAAAATAAGATTCTAGGTCAGTACGCGCTCGGCAAGCAGACCAACAGTCAGATTGCCCAAACGCTAGGCTGGTACGAAGTGCTAGGGCTGGGTATTGAGTTCGATGAGGCGTACCAAAAAGCGATCGCCGCCGTTACCGTAGAAGAGGTACAAAGCGCCGCCCAACGCTGCTTTGACCAAGAGTCTGTTTCTATCTTAGGCCCCGCAGACGCAGTAGAACCGCTACGCTAATAGGCACGGTCTTACGCTATTCGGTCTCATATTCGCTCATGTCTTCACCTTTACAGCCTGAGGCTGCGATCGCCACCAATTCTCCAGCCGTCGTACACTCAGCCACCTGGCAATGGCAAGGGCTCACTATTGGCTACCAGTACGCTCAGCCAAATCAAGAGCCAGCGATCGCAGCAACACCTGCTGTGGTCATGATTCACGGCTTCGGCGCATCGAGCATTCACTGGCGCAAGAACATTCCCGAACTAGCCAAAACTTGCCGAGTATACGCCATTGACCTATTAGGCTACGGTAAATCTGCCAAACCCACCCCCGGCAAGCCTTTCGACTATACCTTTGAAACCTGGGGGCAGCAGATTCTAGATTTTTGCGAGCAAATTGTCGGCAGCAGCGCCTTTCTAGTAGCCAACTCTATCGGCTGTATCGTCGCTATGCAGGCGGCGGTGAGCGCCCCAACACAAATACGAGGCGTTGCCCTTTTAGACTGCTCCTTGCGGCTGCTTCACGATCGCAAACGCCAAACGCTGCCCTGGTACCGTAGTGCCTCTACTCCCTATATCCAAAAAGTACTGGGCTACCGTCCGCTGATCAAATTATTCTTCGGCCAGCTAGCCAAGCCCAAAGCTGTCAAAAATATTTTGCGGCAGGCATACGGACGCAAAGCAGCCGTTACCGACGAGCTGGTCTCACTGCTGCTAGAGCCCGCCTTCGATCCAGGCGCGGTTGATGTGTTCCTAGCCTTTATCCGCTATTCTCAAGGGCCCATTCCAGAAGACCTGCTGCCTCAGCTCACTTGCCCTGCTCTCATCTTGTGGGGCAAAGCAGACCCGTGGGAGCCCATAGCGCTCGCTCGCGCCTACGCCGACTATCCCGCAGTAGAAGACTTTATTGAGCTAGAAGGAATCGGTCACTGCCCGCAGGATGAAGCGCCTGAGATTGTGAATCCGATTCTAGCTAAGTGGATTAAAGAAAAAATACCCCATGACACGGCCTGACATGGGGTAGGGCAACAGTTAAACGCTTGTGCTGTGATTAGAATCGCTTTCAATCGCGGTTAAAAAAAGCAAACCTGTGCCGATTTATGGAGTGCCACAGATATGAAGAGATTTAATGAGGTGAGATTAGCCAGCTTTGGTCAGCCAGACAAAGCTAGCCAACCGAAGCTAGCCAGACAGGCAACCAGCTAATGCCAATACCCATCAGCGAGACCATCACCATAATCACAAACGACAGCATCGCTCCGATTCGCCGCGTGTATAGGCTTATTCGCAGCAGCAGGGCCGCTGCTATCATCACAAAAAAATAGCTAGAGACTTTGGCCCACACCAATATAACAACGGCAAAAGAAGCCCCTGCTAAGGCCATAATCGAGTAGCCCACATCTGATTTGAACCCCAGCAGCAGCAAATCGCGAACCGGGTGCCAAATAATGCTCAAAATGCCGCACTCTAAGACAGCATAGGCAACCACTAAGCTCCAGAGAAAAGGCGACATCTGACGCTCGTGAAGGAAAAGGCCGAAGGCAATATTGGCCAGCAGCAGCAAGAGGATAGAAAGCCAAGGAACGGCGCGCATGGCTCTTATAGATTGGTAGAGATTGCTTTGACAGGGCAGCTAGGCAAACACTGCTCGCACATGATGCAGCGAGACCGAGTAAAGGTCAGCCTGTGCGTTTTAGGATCTAGCTGCAAAGATTCTGTGGGGCATACCCCCGTGCACAGCCCGCAGTGCACGCAAATGTCTCGATCGATCGCTATTTCTCGATTGACCAAAGAAACCTCAATATAGTTTGCCCGCATCCAGTCGATGGCCGCGTCTAGCTGATCGATATCGCCAGAGAGCTCTACTAATAGCTTGCCAACTTGGTCGGGCGCGACGTGGGCCCGAAAAATATTGGCCGCAACGTTGAAGTCTTTGGCTAGCCGATAGGTAATCGGCATATGAACGGTGCGCTTGGGAAAGGTGAGCGTTAGTCTTTTTTTCACGGTCGTCGAGTTTCCCTCGCCTATATCGAGTGAGTCTATTTTATCGTTCGAGAGCGATCATTAAGAGAATGAGACAACACGATAAGATAGGTAAAGTTACGATTCGAATCTAGTACGGTTCGAGTCTAGTCAACATTACGTGCAGTAAATATATGGCGGTGGAGTCTTCGGGTATGGCTAGTTCGGATATGGCCAAAAAAGTGAGGAATTTTGTGGTGGTGGCGATCGCATCCATTCTCAGCATTGCCCTCGTCCTTGGCATTCAAACAACCTCTCCTGCCGCCTCGCTCGCCGAGATGGCCGAACAGTCAACCCCGCTCGAAGCCGCTATGGCCAACGGCAAACCCACCCTGATTGAGTTCTACGCCAACTGGTGCACTAGCTGTCAGGCCATGGCCTCCGACATTCAGACGCTCAAAGACAGCTATGGCAGCCGCATTAACTTTGTCATGCTCAACGTAGACAACACCAAGTGGCTGCCCGAAATGTTGAACTACCGAGTTGACGGCATTCCTCACTTTGAATTTTTGACCGCAGAGAGCACCGAAAAAGGAGCCGCTGTTGGCGAGCTGCCTCGCGCCATTTTGGCCGAAAACTTAGACGCCTTGATCGCCCAAGAACAGCTACTGCCCCACGCCCAAGTCAGCGGCAAGCTCTCTGAAGTCGATACGATTACAAACCCAGTGGTTGGCGCGGACGCTGCCGATCCGCGTAGCCATGGCGCTCAGGTTGTGAACTAGAGCAAGCAATCGTCATGCCTCGACCGGGGTCTCCTGTCTCATCGGAAGCCGGACCATTGGCTCTTCACTGTTCAGCGCCGCTTCAATCAACCCTAAAAACATAGGATGGGGCGTATTCGGACGCGACTGAAACTCTGGGTGAAACTGGCAGGCAATGAAGAATGGATGGCTTGGCAGCTCAACAATTTCAACCAGGCGACCGTCAGGAGAGGTGCCGCTGACCATAAAGCCAGTTTCTAGAAACAGGTTGCGGTAAGCGTTGTTAAACTCATAGCGATGGCGATGCCGCTCATAAATCACCTCTTTTTGATAGAGCTGGCTGGCCAGCGTATCGGGCTCTAGCCGACAGGGCCACAGCCCCAGCCGCATTGTCCCACCCAAATCCACCACGTCTTCTTGCTCTGGCATTAGGCTGATCACCGGATTCTCAGCTTCTGAATCAAACTCCGAGCTATTGGCTCGCGGTAGCTTGGCGATGTGGTTGGCCCACTCCATCACCAAGCACTGCATGCCCAAACACAGCCCCAAGAAAGGAACATCACGCTCGCGAGCATATTGAATGGTTTGGATTTTGCCATTGACGCCTCTAGAGCCAAATCCGCCTGGGACCACAATGGCAGAAACCCCTTCTAGATGCTTATCGGGGCCATCACGCTCAATGTTTTCTGAGTCTACCCAGCGAATTTTGACATCTGTATCAAAGCTGGTTCCTGCATGGTGAAGGGCCTCGGTCACAGAAAGATAGGCGTCATTAAGCTGAATATATTTGCCGACGAGGGCCACTTCAATGCTTTTGGCAGGGCTATGCATGCGCTCAATTAGTCGAATCCAACTGGAGAGATCGGGCGATCGCTGATCCAGATTCAACAGCGTTAGCGTTTGTTCTGCGAGCCCTTCTCGTTCCATATACAGCGGCACTTCATAAATGCTCGGCGCATCCAACGCCTGAATCACACAGGGCATCGGCACATTACAAAAGCTCGATATCTTCTGACGCATCTCGTCGGGCACCAGCCGTTCGCTGCGGCACACCAAAATATCTGGCTGAATGCCGATAGAGCGCAGCTCTTTGACCGAGTGCTGTGTGGGCTTGGTCTTTAGCTCATGCGCCGCCGGAATCCAAGGAATCAGCGTGACGTGCATGTAAATAACGTCATTGCGGCCTACGTCCTGCTTAAACTGACGAATAGCCTCCATAAATGGCAAAGATTCAATATCGCCAACCGTACCGCCAATTTCCACAATCACCACATCTGGATTGCGGTTGCGAGCAACGCGATGAATGCGCGCCTTGATTTCGTTGGTAACGTGGGGAATCACCTGCACCGTGCCCCCTTCGTAGTCACCACGCCGCTCTTTATTAATAACGGCCTGATAGATAGAGCCAGTCGTCACGCTGTTGAGCCGCGACATAGAGGTGTCGGTAAAACGCTCGTAGTGGCCCAGGTCCAGATCGGTCTCTGCGCCATCTTCGGTGACGAACACTTCCCCATGTTGGAAAGGGCTCATGGTGCCTGGATCGACATTGATATAGGGATCGAGCTTGAGAATAGAAACTGAGTAATCTCGAGACTTGAGCAGCCGTCCCAGGCTCGCTGCCACAATTCCCTTACCAATGCTAGAAACAACACCGCCAGTTACAAAGACGAATTTAGTCATGGAAGTTTTGAAAAATTGTGGGCTGAACCCATCAATTGTGCCACATGCCGTCTATATGCTTTGGTGTATTTGCTAGCGGCTAGATTTTGCTAAATCTGTGTGTACAACCGATACACCTGCCTACTTTATATACGTGATTTCATCAGACGGTTTCCAGCGCTAGCTGGGCAATCTGGGTGGTGTAAAGGTGGGCTATAAGCGCATAAAAACAATATTTTGCCGTAGCAAGGAATGTCATGAATCGCAGTGGTCTTACAAGTTGTGTGACAGGTTTAAGCATGATGACTCTCCTCAGCAGGCTATCGATTGGGCTTGTGGGCGGGCTGCTGGTAACGCTACCGTCTCTGGCCAATGACCTGACTGAGGAAGCGTTTATTAACGCTATAGATGTGCCTGTTTTTCTAGACGAAACGGCTTTTGATCTCACTGCGCCAGATCCACTTCCTGTCCTGGAGCCTTATGAGCCAACAGCACCCATAGAATCCGAGTCTTCTACAGAGTCGGAGATAGATTTGGAGGGATCGACGGAGACAAGTGAAACCAGTCAGACAGATAACAGTGAGGTAGACACCAGCGGGACAGATGCTAGTGGGGCGGTTGTCTCTAACGAAGAAGCAGACTCAACGGTTCCTGAGCTGCTGCTGCCTGAACTAGTCACGCCTGAAACGATCACCGAAGAGGTCTATACACCGGCTGAAATTACCGCTGTAGAGCACTACAACCGAGGCATCCGGGCTTATAACCAGGGTGAGAATGACTTGGCAGTAGCCAGCTTCGACGCGGCGATCGCAGCCAATACTGACTATGCCGAGGCCTACCTGTTTCGAGCAGCCGCCCAGCTAAAATCAAACGATCCGGTAGCGGCGATGGCAGATTACTCTACAGCGATCGCCGTTCGCCCTGATTATGACTTGGCCTATTTCTCGCGGGGGGCACTCTTTTATGACATGGGTGAGCTGGCCGCCGCGATTGATGACTTTGAAAGTGCGATCGCCATCGACCCTACCCACGTAGAGGCTTACGATTATTTAGGGCTGACAAAAGCTGCCATTGGCGCGCATGCAGAGGCGCTCACTGATTTTGAAAGTGCGCTCAGCCTTGAGCCAACCTATGCACTAGCGCATATGCATCGGGGCACTTCGCTGATTAGGCTAGGCGAATATGCCAACGCGCTGGTGCCGCTTTCCACCGCCATTGAGCTGCGCGACGACTATACTGAAGCGCTGCTAAACCGGGGCGTGGCTTACTACCATTTGGCCGCGTTTCCTAGCGCCTTGGCAGATCTTGACCGCGCAATTAAGCTAGCGCCAGACAACAGCGAAGCTTACTTCAACCGCAGCTATGTACAAGCAGCTTTGGGTCGCTCTCGAAAGGCTTTAGCTGATATTAATCAAGTGCTCTCTCGTCAGCCAAATTCGGTGCAGGCTTACATGGCAAGAGGCTCGCTGCACCGAGCAAAAGGAGACTATGCCGCAGCGATCGCAGACTTTAATCAAGTTATTGAAATAGATGCCTACGCAGGCGACGCCTATCACCAAAGAGCCCTGACCCATATCGCCGATAACAACGTATCGGCGGCGCTGGCTGACTACGAAAATGCAGTTAGCCTGAATCCGGCAGATGGCACTACCTACAAGGGGCGAGCGGACGCCTATGCAATCTATGGTGATTTGGCCATGGCGATCACAGACTATACGCGTGCCATTGAGCTAGACGAAAGCTACCTATCTGCCTATGCCGCCCGTGGCCGCGCTTACTACGAGGCAGGCAACGCCCGAAGCGCCTACCAAGACTTTACTCACATCATTGGCCAAGGTACCAACGCCAACGCTGATATTTACTACTACCGGGGCCTTACTCTTGCCGCATTAGGCGACGCTATTGGAGCCCATCGTGACTTGCAAGCTGCCGCCGATCGCTACTTGGCCATCGGTCAGGCCGAGGGCTATCGCGCCGTGATTGAACGGATGAGCAGACTGTAATTAGAAATTCCGATCCAACCTTGATAGGGGCTGTACACTAAGTGCAGCCTTTTTTATTCTTCGCAAAGAACGTCACCCAAGATGATTCAACGGTTGAACGTACGTCGTTGCTGGCTGTCACTGTGCCTATGCCTTTTGCTATTGACTTGGCCACAGACGGCTCATGCAAACGCACTCGATCTGCCGATAGCGTCCTTACACACGTACCAAGAGCGGCTCGGCCAAACAACTTTTCGCTCTAAACAGAGCTTGCGCGATCGCGCCGACCGCTCTTGGCAGGTAATTGTCTTTAAACGCTATCAGGCCGATACCCTTCAGGGTCTCTATCTGCGCCTAGTCGGGTTTCCGGGCCTAGTTACCCTAGATACCCAAAAGCCGCTCATCGTCGCTACTGGCTCTAGCCTACAGTGGCGCGCCGAGCCCGCGCTAGATCCGCAAACCGCTGAACTGCCAGACAATGCAGGGCAATACAATTTTGCTGAAACGCTATCAGCGCTAAAGGGCGATATACCCTTACAGATTGATATTCCGCTCTCAGGCGGTAGCACCGCTCAGCTTGTGGTTCCGCCTTTTGCAGTTCATGAATGGCGAGAGCTAGCCGCCTATAAGGTTTGAAACGCTAGGCGTAAAGAGCTACGCGGATACTTTGCGATCGCGCACCTCTAGAAACACCAACAGCGCATTCACATCCGCCGGATTCACTCCGCCAATTCGAGTTGCCTGACCCACCGTCAGCGGCTTCACCTTATTAAGCTTCTCTCTCGACTCCATCGAAAGGGTTTCAACCGTCATATAGTCCAAATCTTGCGGCAAAGACCGATTAGACTGCCGAGAGACCAGATCAATCTGCTTTTGCTGCCGTTGAATATAGCCAGAATATTTAATATCAATCTCCGCACCTTCTTTCTCTGCTCTTGTCAAATCGGCATTGCCCAGCCCGTAGCCTTCTAGCTGCGCATAGTGAAACTTTGGGCGACGGAGCAAATCCGCCAGGGTCACTGACCCCTTAATCCGCTGCTCAGTGTCGGCATAGATTTGCTGACCAACAGCCTCATGCTCTTTTACCCTCGACTCGCTTAGTCGCGATTTTTCAGCCGCAATATTCGCCTGCTTTTGCGTGTAGATCTGCCAGCGCCGGTCGTCGATCAGCCCAATTTCTCTGCCTAAGGGCGTTAACCGCTGATCCGCATTATCCGAGCGTAAGAGCAGACGATACTCTGAGCGCGACGTCAAAACGCGATAGGGCTCACGCAAATCCTTCGTACACAAGTCGTCAATCAGCGTACCCAGATAGCTGCCCTCACGCGGAAAGACCACCATGTCTTTTCCTTTCACCAAATGGGCCGCGTTGATCCCAGCCACTAGCCCTTGGCCCGCCGCCTCTTCGTATCCGGTCGTGCCGTTGATCTGCCCGGCGCAAAACAACCCCTCCACCCGCTTAGTCATTAACGTTGGCAGGCACTGAGTCGCTGGAATATAGTCGTAATCTACCGCGTAGGCGGGGCGCAGCATGGTGCAGTTCTCTAGCCCCGGCAGAGTGTGCAGCATCTCTACTTGCAGTGCCTCAGGCAGCCCGGTAGAAAAGCCTTGAATATACAGCTCAGGGTAGTCTCGGCCCTCGGGCTCAATAAAAATCTGATGGCTTTCTTTTTCTGCAAAGCGTACGATTTTATCTTCTATGCACGGGCAGTAGCGGGGTCCTTTCGCCTCTACCCAGCCACCGTAAACAGGCGAAAGATGTAGGTTGTCGCGCACTAGCTTGTGTGTGGCGGCAGTTGTGCGGGTCATATGGCAAGGAATTTGCTCACGTGCTTTCCAGACCTCAGGATCAAAGCTAAACCAGCGCACGTCCGGGTCCCCGGGCTGATCTTCTAGCTGGCTATAGTCTACAGATCGCTTATCGACCCTGGCGGGCGTACCGGTTTTGAGGCGTGAGGTTTCAAAGCCCAGGCGGTTAAGCGTTTCAGTCATACCGATAGCGGCGGGCTCCCCTGCACGACCAGCCGAGAGCGACTTTTTCCCGACCCAGATGGTGCCGTTAAGGAAAGTTCCGGTGGTCAGAATGACCGCTTTGCAGCCGAAGGTCATACCGAAATAGGTTTGCAAGCCAATGATCTCATCGTTAGCACCCAGCACTAGGTCGGTAGCCATCCCTTCGCGCAAGGTCAGATTTTCTTGATTTTCGACTACTGACTTCATCACAGCGGCGTATTCGCGCTTGTCGGTTTGCGCGCGCAGGGCCCACACCGCAGGACCACGAGAGCTGTTGAGAATGCGTTTTTGCAGATAGGTGCGATCAGCGACTTTACCGATTTCACCGCCAAGCGCATCTACTTCGTGCGCTAGCTGAGATTTAGCAGGGCCACCGACTGCCGGGTTGCACGGCTGCCAAGCAATCCGATCTAGGTTCATAGTCAGCAGCAGGGTGCGAGCGCCTAGACGGGCCGCGGCCAGTGCTGATTCGCAGCCTGCATGGCCTGCGCCAACCACAATGACATCAAATTCGTCTGAAAAAGAGACGCTCATATCGCTTAGGTGAAAAATTGACTGGCGGTTCCAACCTTGGCTTTATTCTAACGAGCGGTGGTGACGATATCGGCGGTGAATGACATCGGACGATAGATCGCTAGGCAGATCGCTAGGGAAAGAGCGCTAGTACATAGGTTATGTCTATGCGGTGAACACACTGGATGCACACCTTGATAAGGTTTTCTTTGTATATAAGATTATTTTAAGAAAATCCAAACGAGGCTACATGGACTTTGGTCAATTAGTTGCCCACAAAAAAGATGAAATCATCGACGATTGGATGACTCAAGCTGCAAAAGACAGCGGGATTGAAAGCGATCGCAGCTTGACCTACATGGGTATTTTAGACAGCTTGCCAACGCTAATGAGTGCGATCGCTCATCTTCTCTCAACTGTAGAAACCACAGATCATCAAGACATAAACGCCATCATGCATACGGGGCTCAATCACGGTGAGCTAAGAGCGCAGCAGGGCTACGATGCAGAAGAAATCGTCCGAGAGTACTCCATTCTAAGAGAGGTCATTCTTAAAGCGATAGAAGGTAAGCTCTTGGCCAGCGAGCCGCTGATTCTGCTGAGAACCGTGAGGCTGATCGATGGCGTGGTCGATCAGGTCATGGCCGTTTGTATGAAACGCTATACCGAGGAACGACTGCGCGAGCTTAACCTGCTCTACGACGAAATGATTGCCAGCAATCGAGAGCTTGACCGGCTAGTGCGCAATGAGCAGAAAAATTTGGCCCACCTTGCCCATGAGCTAAAAAGCCCATTGAGCTGCATTATTGGCTATTCAGATCTATTTTTGCGACAGCAAAACAGCAGCATAGAGCCGAAGCTAAACTTCATCGAACAGGTGCTTTCTAGCGGTCGCAAGCTGCTAGAGATGATCAACGAGTCATTGGAGGTCTCTTCTTGTCAGGCAGGACAGATTGCGGCGAAGTTAGCGCCAGTAGATCCTGGTGAGGTTGTCAGAGAAGTCGTTTTGGTAATGGATACCCTGGCACAGCAAAAGGGGCTGGCTGTGAAGTTTTCATGCCATCAGCTCGAACAGCAGATGGTGAGCGATCGCGCCCGGCTACGCCAGATTGTGACAAATTTGATTAGCAACGCGGTGCGCTACACCGATAGAGGAGAGATTCGCGTGAGCGTTTGTCAGGTAGCTGATGAAGTTGAAATTGCGATCGCAGATACGGGCATAGGCATAGAAATCGCTGAACAAAACCGCATCTTTGAGCCTTACTACCAAGGCAAAGCGGGGCAGTCTTTGCCGAGCAGTACCGGATTGGGGTTAGCGATCGCCTATCAGATGGTAAAACTGCTTCAGGGCAAAATTCATCTAGAATCTGAACCTGATGTGGGCTCTACCTTTACGGTGACCTTACCGCTTCAATATCAAAGCGAGTTAGCTGAATCTCAACCGCCCGGAACGCAATTGCCCAGAACGCAACTGCCCAAAACGCAACTGCCCAAAACGCAACCGTCCAAAGCTCAACCCGCTTAGCTCTTTACTCAAACACAGGTTCTACATATGAAGACCGCGCAACTCGTTGCCTTTGATTTCGATGGCGTGATCTGTGACGGTCTCATCGAATATTTTCAGACCGCCTGGCGAGCCTACTGCCAGCTATTCAAGCCAGACCAGCCCTCGTTGGCCGACCAGCCACCAGCAGGCTTAGCTGATAAGTTTTATCCACTGCGTCCTGTGATTGAAACGGGCTGGGAAATGCCTGTTTTGATAGAAGCGCTGGTCAAAGGTGCTAGCTCCGCTCAGATTATTGAGCAGTGGCCGCAGATGGCCTTGCCTTATTTAGAAGCCGAGGGTCTGAGCAAATCGCAGTCTGTACAAGCCCTCGACGGTGTACGCGATCGGTGGATTCAAAGCGACTTACAAAGCTGGCTAGACTTGCATCGTTTTTATCCTGGCGTGGTCGAGCGCGTCCGTGAGCTGCTAGCTGGAGACATTCCGGTTTACATCGTCAGCACTAAAGAGGGACGCTTTATCAAGGCACTGCTAGCGCAAAGCGGATTGGATTTTCCGAGCGCGCAAATCTTTGGCAAAGAAGTGAAACGACCCAAGTATGAAACGCTGCACCTGCTGAAAGAAAAGCATGGCGTAGAACAAATTTGGTTTATAGAAGATAGACTGCCCGCGCTTCAATCTGTCGCCCAGCAGTCAGATCTAGAGGACGTCACTTTGTTCCTGGCAGACTGGGGTTACAACCTTGAGCCCGACCGCGCAACTGCAAGCCAAGATCCAAGAATTCACCTATTATCATTGCAGCAGGTAGTACAAAAGTTCGATAGCTGGATTTGATTTGTCGTGCTCGATCTCACTAAGCTAGCTCGCCAAATGCAGGGCATTAGCGACCACCTTACCCAAGAAGCAGACGCAGCTCGGCGGCGGGTAGAGATTGCTCGCAAGCTAATGGTGCAGGCAACAGGTGCGCAACAAGAACTGACCAAGCGGCTAGAGGAATATCGCGATCGCCTGCTTTTTGCCGCTGCCGAGCCTATCGAACCGCTCAATACTCGCATTGCTCTTAAAACCGCCCCCAAAGCCCACACCGTAATCTCTTCGGACGGCTCTCAAATTTCACCGAGCCATCACGAAATCGCCTACTGCTATCTGCTCAACATCAGCCGAGTAATTATCCACTACGGTCAAAGCCGCCATCCTGTCCTCGATAGCCTCCCCGAAGTCATCTATCGGCCAGAAGACCTCTACGCCTCGCGTCAGTGGGGCATTCGCACCGAGGAGTGGATGAGCTTTAAGCGCACAGCCGCCGAAGCTGTAATGCTAGGTGAGCTTGGACAGCGCACGCGCCAAGCAGTCAACTCATCGGGTCAAAAGGCCTTGAATCAGGTGCCGATGCTAGCGCTGACAGATGGCTCACTAATTTATTGGTTTCTAGAGCAGGTACCAGCCGCCGCCCGCGACGAGATTTTGCTTCCTGTTCTAGACGCCTGGACTGACTTGAGAAAGGCAAGAATTCCAGTTATGGGCTACATCAGCGCTTCACGTAGCGCAGAGGCACTCAACTTTTTGCGGTTGCAAGCCTGCCCATACGACACGCCAGACTGCCGTACCCACTGCGCCGACCAGCGTAGCCAGCTACCCTGCCAAACGTTTTCACCGCTGCGCGATGTCACCCTGTGGACCACCGCGCTCTCACCGGGCGATCGCGGCCCGATTTGGAAAAGCTCTGCCGATATCCTTAGCTGCTATGGAGAAAACACAGTGTACTTTTGCTATGTGCATGTAGGCGCAGAGGTAGCACGAGTCGAGTTTCCACAATGGATGGTAGAAGACCACGCGCTCTTAGAATCGGCGCTAAGCCTGATGCTGGCGCAGGTGCAAAAAGGCTTTGGCTATCCGGTGGCCCTAGCAGAGGCGCACAATCAGGCAGTAGTTAGAGGCGGCGATCGCACCCGATTTTTTACCCTGCTAGAGCAGCAAATGATTCGTGCTGGCCTTAAGAACGTCGGCACCTCGTTTAAAGAAGCGCGTAAGCGTGGCAGCATTGCCTAGGCCGGTCATACCTAGGCTAAAGATTAGCTTAGGTAATGTTCAGCGATAGCCCGCGCTGTCGGCAGGCCTCTTTGATGTGTTTTAGCGTGATTGTTTTGGCATTTTTAGACTGAGCGATCGCAATCGAACTCTCAGCCAGCTTTTGAATATCGCCGCCGCTCACCTTGAGCTGATCGGCTAGCACCTGCCAGTCAATTTTTGAGCTACAGGTAATACCGGCAAAAGCCTGCCGCCACAGCATTTTACGCGCGAGCTTGTAGGGCATCGGCAGCGTAATAGTTGTATCAAACTGCTGCCGCCATCTAGCTTGCACAGTGTGTAGGTAGCGCGTGCTGATAATCGTCAATCCAGCGGCTGTCTGACGGCTGCGTAGCCACTGCTGTAGCTGAGCTTTTGTCGGTCGATGGCTACAGTGTGGATGATCTGGCTGGCTGCGGCCAAACCAAACCGCCGCCGATTTGATTAGCAAAACCGGATAGCGACAGGAGTCGAGCGAGTTGAGCACATCTAGCCAGTCTTCGGGGCGAACTGTAGCGAGATCCAACTCGCTGAGCGACTGACGCAAAGAGGTGGCGATCGCACCGGCTGCTGTGGTCTTACCCGTACCGGCCTCGCCCACCAATAGCGTCGTATTTCCTACCGTGGCGCGTGTGACTAATCCAGTCGAGGTCTTCTGAGTGAGTATACGTAGCTGTCGGATCGTCGGCGTCGGTAAAATTAGCTGATCCCAGACAATCTCTGGCTGGCGAATTTTAACAGCGCGGGTCGCGGGCGTAGGGGCCGGAAGGGCCAAAAGCGGTTCTGGGGTAGCTAGCCATTCAAACAAAGTTGATTGGTCTGGCTGCTCAGCCAGCAAATAATCAACCCACTCCTCAGAGAGCTGTAAGTGGCTCGTTAGCCGAGTCCCTGGCCGAAAAGATACGTAGCGCAGTATTTTTTTTTCTATCAGGGAATGGGGGCCTGTGAGCTTGGCACGGGCGCGTCGCCGTTCTAGATCGTTGCGGCACAGCAAACGCAGCGCTAGATCCACCATAGGTAAATCAGAAGTGCTGGCCTTTTCTTCCCCGGTTTGCAAAAAGTGATACAGCCTACCGTATCGACGATTAACTTCGGGAGCTAGCACCATCAAAATTAAATTTTTCTCGAACAGGGTCAAGTTCAAGTAGTGCCGCAAAGCAGGCAAAGCCAAAACAATATTTTCTTGAGCGCTGATTTTAATTCTGTTTTCTAGCTGGCTTTGGTAGCCAACGGCTGTTTTTTTACACGCATCGGTACTGCCCGCCTTAGATTTAGACACAGACGTCTTGAGCTTTGCTGCGGCAGCCGCTGGCACGCGGCAGTCGTCATAGTTAGGACTAGCTACCGAAATAACGCCTTTCCACCAGTGGCTGCTTAGCCTGTCAGCAGCGGTAGTGGCCACTTTGTTAACCGCTTTGGTCTCCTTTCTCTGACGGGCGATCGCCAGCATCAGTAAGCGATCTAACCAAGCTAGCTCTGTTCTCAGATAGGCCCAATTGTCTGCAAATGGCATTACATCAACGCCCATTCTTTACCTGCTCTTTGAGTTAGCGTCCAAACGGTTGGCTTCTACGCGCCGCAAAAATTCTAAAGGCAGGCCATCTGTATCAGATAGAAAGGCTACCTCGTACATATCTTCGCCAATTTGCTGCTGCTCTGGCTCCAGTAAAACCCTGAGATTGCCGCCCGCAGCTTCGATCTGACTACGCAAATCCTGTATCCAGTCCGACAGACTTTGTACCTGCTTGCTCAAGTCAAATGACAAATGGTAATAGCCGGTATAGTGCTCATCTCGAAAGGCATCTACGGCTGGCCTCGGCTGTGGCACCTGCATCAGCTCAATGCGACCGCCTAGTCCCTCCATCCAGCAGGCGAGGGTGATGCCCGCCGTGAAGCGGGTTTGTACGGTGAAGCCTAGGCGTTCGTAAAATGCGATCGCCTGATGAATATCTGCAGTTTTAATAGAAGCATGATGCATAGGTTTAGTCTGTGCAGAGAGAAACGTCATTTCGGTTTCGCTCAATGACCGGAACTGGGTGGAGATCAAAGCTTCTGCAGTCATAGGCCCGATCGCCCAGCGGAGCCGAAGCGACTATTCAAATATCTTCAGATATCGGTATTGGGTCGGCACCCCGCGTTCTTTTTCCAGGGCAAAATTGATCACTGCCCACTGCGGCGATTCGTCCGCAGATTCACTAAAGGCAACGGGCAGGCCATATAGCTTTGGCACTTTTTCTTGATGCGTACTCTGCCAGGGTGCACCATGCTCTAGATACGGCGTCATTAGCTGTTCGTAGCGCACCGCAATAATTACCTTAGTCGCTCTATAGCCTTCTGTATAGAGGCGATCAAGCTCTTCGTGGATCTCGAATCGAATGCCGTCAGGATGGGTATGCTGCCGGTACCACTGACCTTCCCAAAGTCGCCAGTGACGCCCAGACTGGACATGCACCAGCGCTTGGGTCTCAGGACTAGCCTCAAATGCGCCATGGCGCGAGCACAAGTAGCTGTCTGTCAGCAGCAGTGCTGGAATCGTTTGGCGACAGTGTGGACACTGTATTTCTGAGCCATATATGGGATATTGAGAGGCAGAGCCAAGCATTAAGAGTCTCTATAATCTGTACTTTTGATAGAAACCTGTCCTTTCGACAGACAGCTATCTAAATTACGGCTATCTAAATTTAATGGTTCGAGCATCTATAAGAATGGACTTATTATAGCTAGCGAGGTGTTCTAGTGAATTCTGTTTGGCCAGCCCCAGATGTATCGAAGGCGGCTTTTGTGGCAGCCAATGCCACTGTAATCGGCAAGGTTGAGGTCGGTGTCGGCGCAAGCATTTGGTACGGCGCGGTAGTGCGCGGCGATGTAGACGTGGTGCGCATTGGCGATCACAGCAATGTGCAAGATGGCGCGGTGCTACATGGCGATCCGCATTTGCCAACGGTATTAGAAGATTTTGTGACGGTGGGGCATCGAGCAGTCATTCACAGCGCCCACATAGAGCAAGGCTGTTTGATTGGAATTGGGGCAATTATTCTCAACGGGGTGAGGATCGGCGCGGGCAGCATGGTCGGCGCGGGCGCGGTAGTCAATAGAGACGTGCCACCGCGATCGCTCGTTGTTGGCGTGCCAGGCAAAATCTTTCGTCCGCTCTCAGCCGAAGAAGCCGACGACTTGCTAGAACATGCTAAAAAGTATGAGCAGCTAGCGCTGGTTCACGCGGGCAAAGGGACTGACTTAGGCTTTGTATAGGCCTTTTCTGTAATAGACACCGTTCCTTTTAGCGCCTTTCTTCGGCTCGCAGATGCCTGCAAAATTTTTCGCTCTTAATTCAACCCTTCAGACCCAGCTAGATACCGTTCTAGAAACCACTTGGAATACCTTTCCCGATTTAGCGCCTAACCGGCTCGCCGTCACCTGGATCGCATACGAGCCACCCTACATTATCAATACAGGCGGCGGCCTCAGCGTAGAAGAGTTTTGGAAGCACCGATCCCAAGGTGCTAGCTATCGAGGCGTAGAGCTTGTAGAACCGGGGGGTATGGCCCATTTGTTTTATTTGGTGGCGCTTAATGACTGGCTAGAGCAGGGCATGGTGGCCGCTTCTGCTGAAGTAGAGCGAGCGATGACTGATATGATGGCGGCCACAAGCCACGATGCGGCTAGTTTTGTGGTGGACATTTTAAGCGGCACAACCAGCGGCCCGTCTCTACCACTGGGGCCAGATAAAACCTGGGCATCGCAGCGCAATATCGTTAATCGCTACTTTGCCAGCTTGGGCTGGCCGGAGCTACGTTCGATCAATCTCAATCAGAAGACTTGGCGCGACTGTCCCTATGGACGAGAGCAAGATTTTTTGGGCAAGGCGCTAGAAAACCGCAATCAGCTTACTACTGAGGCCACCGCTAGACTGCTGCACAGCATCGTGGGCGGCGTTTCGGTTAGCAGCTGGCGATCGCAGATCATGATGGATTTGCTAAAGCGATCGCAGCTACCAGCCTATCTTCCCGACAGAACGCAGCTTTGGTCTCACACGAGCGTAAGCAAAACCGGCAGCCACAGTATCGCCTACGTCGAAGCACAAGGCGCTCATCCTTACCTAATTGTTATCTTTACGCAGTCTGAACACCGGCTACAGAATTCGGCGCAGAGAGGCCCACAGGCCAATAGCGAAGCAGTTATTGAATTCATCGGCCAGCGCATCTTCCAAGCATCACAGCAAGGCTTTGAAAGGGCTGACTAGAAGAGCCGACTAGAAGAGCCAACCAGAAAAGTCGACTAGAAGGGGCAACTAAGGAGAGCAACTGAGCGGGCCAACTGACATGAACGTGAGCGCATGAGCATTGATACTGATCGGCTAAACGAAATGGTGCAGACCTTTGTGGCAAACATTCGCCATGTGCAGGGGGCCGCGCTGGTGACAGTAGAAGGTTTGCCAGTTGTGGGCACGTTGCCACCTGGGTTCAATGAGGCTAGGACGGCGGCGATGGCGGCAGCGGCAATCACTATTGGCGATCGCATCGGCAATGAGCTTCAGCGAGGCATCGTTCAACATATCTGGGTAGAAGGCACAAACGGCTACAGCATTCTAGCGATCTGTGGACAAGAGACCCTGCTGCTAGTGCTCGCTAACCTCGAAGCCAAGCAGGGTTTATTGACGCTTGAAATTCGCCGCCTGATCGAAGAAATAGCCCCCGTCCTCAGCTAACCGTTACGATATAGCTAAAAGTAATGCTATGCTGGAGATGGCTCGGACCCATGCAATTACAACGCCCAAACCTTGTCAGGACCGGAAGGTAGCAGCAATACGGGATGCTTGTAATAGGCGTGGAATTCGGGCCTTTTGCTTTTTAAAGGGCGGCTTTAGCATCAATTAAGGACGGCTGAGCAAGCCCCAAGAGCGGGTTTATCCTACCTCTTGGGGCGGTTATTCACGCTGGGCGTTTCTTCTGGCTTTTGCTTATCCTAGTAATCATTAGAAGACTAGTGATACCCTTCGTTAACAGAGGACATAGCCCATGGCAGGCTTTGGCAACTTAGTACAAAAGGCTTTTTACCTAGGCGTGGGGATTGCTTCCTATGCAGGCGAAAAGGCAGGTGGTGCTTTTGGCGACCTGCGTGGTCAGGCGCAAAAGCTGGTAGATGAACTGGTAGAGCGCGGCGAAATTACCGCAGAAGAAGCGCAAACGATGATGAATGACATGGTCGCGCGAGCCCAAGCTACCGCTGCGACAACCCCGGCAGAGGCGCAAACCGCCGCAACAGAGCCGGACGGGCCAAGGCAGATTCAAATTTTGGATGACAGCGAATCGCTGACCCAAGAAGAAAGGCAAGCTGAGGCGCTCCGCCAAGAGGTGGAGACCCTGCGAGAAGAGTTGAAAAAGTTGCAGTAGGATCGCAAAAGTAAGCGGTTCAAAAAAGTAGTCAGCGCAAGGGAAAAGGAGCGCGATCGCAATGGATGAGTGGTTAAGACAGCTACAGGCAGATATTCACGAGGCTGCGAAAGACTCTAGCGACTGGTTTGCAGATGTCTCGCAGGAAAGCAACAAAGCCATTGAGTCTTGGGTTGAATCCTCGTTAAATGCTTTTGAGGTATTAGAAAAGGGGATTGAAGAGACACTGACCCCTGCAGTAGAAAATTTTGATACGCGGCTAGACGAAGCGGTTGATGCTAGCGTGCTATTTATTGACCAAAAGCTGACGCCTTGGATAGAGGAGGCCACCGCGCCTGTTACACATACAGTCACACCGTGGCTACAAAACCATCCAGCTTGTATTGGCTGCAAATACTATCACGGCGCTGCATACGGCGAAGAAATGCTGGTATGCGGAATGCATCCTTATGGCCCTGAAGATAGAAACTGCGATGATTGGGAATCTGTGTGGCCGACTGACACGTCAGCCAACCAGTAGTGGCCTCGATCAATAGATAGAGGCTTCAAGCTAGAAGATCACTCAGCAGAAGCAACAGTCAGCAAGGGATAGAAGTGACCGACCGGGCCTTGCCCTTTGCCGATAGACAGCGCGTGCTGTAGCGCTTCGGTTACATAGGCTTTAGCAGCTTTGGCAGCGGCAAGCGGCAGCATTCCTTTAGCAAGGTTAGCAGCGATCGCACTCGACAGCGTGCAGCCCGTTCCGTGTGTATTTGTCGTCTCTACCGGCTGCGTTCTTAGCACTTCATGCTGACCGTCTTCATACCAAACGTCCACACCCAGCAGATCGTCTGAGAATCCGCCACCTTTGATGATTACCGCCTTTGGCCCTAGCGTCAGAATTTTCTGAGCCGCCGTTTGCATATCGGCAAGGCTAGCAATATCCATATCTGCCAAAATTTGAGCTTCGTAGCGATTTGGCGTCAGGACTGTAGCGAATGGCAGCAATTGCGATTTTAGAGCAGCGATCGCGCCCTCATCAATCAGCTTTGCGCCCGTCCGCGACACCATCACCGGATCAACCACCAGGTTAGCAATAGGATGACGACTCAAATGCGCAGCTACCGTTTCGATAATAGCTTGATTTAACAGCATGCCAGTCTTTGCGGCCCGGACGTCCATATCGCTCGTCACCGCTTCAATTTGAGCGATCACCGCTGCTGGCGGCAGGGCGTCTACTCTACTCACGCCCGTCGTATTTTGAGCGGTTACGCAGGTCAGCGCGCTGGTGCCATGAACCTGATGAAAAGAGAAGGTCCGCAGGTCAGCTTGAATGCCCGCACCGCCACCGCTATCAGAACCAGCAATGGTAAGGGCAACCGGGGGTATAAAAGACGCTATCAAAACCTAGCGATTACGACGACGCTGCAAGAACTCAGGAATGTCGAGATTGGGCGAAATCACCGGCTGATTGGAAGGATCGCTAGGAACTTTCTCCGCCGGATCTGGGCTAGTAGTTGGCGTATCAAAAACGCTCGTGCTCTGCGTCCGATTCATCGGCGTGACGTTGCTAGCCCCGGTCATAGAAGGAATGCTCTGGCTCTCCATGCTAAAGCCAGTGGCAATGACCGTAATGCGAATTTCACCCTGAAGGCGATCGTCAATGACCGCACCAAAGATAATATTGGCATTTGGATCTACTGCTTCATAAATAATTTCAGCGGCTTGATTGACTTCGTGCAGGGTCAAGTCGCTGCCGCCAGTAATGTTAAAGACAACACCGCCTGCCCCGTCAATAGAGGTTTCAAGTAGAGGGGAAGAGGTAGCTGCGATCGCCGCTTCTCTGGCCCTGGATTTACCAGAGCCCACGCCAATACCCATCAGCGCCGAACCCGCATCGGCCATTACCGCTCTGACGTCGGCAAAGTCAACGTTAACTAGGCCAGAGATAGTAATGATGTCAGAAATACCCTGCACACCCTGACGCAAAATATCGTCAGCCACACGAAACGCTTCTTGAACCGGTGTTTGCTCAGAAATAACCGAAAGCAGCTTGTCATTAGGAATAATAATCAGCGTATCAACGCTTGCCTGCAAAGCCGCAATGCCGCTATCTGCCTGTGCCGTTCGGCGGCGGCCCTCAAAGGTGAAAGGCCGGGTAATCACACCAACCGTCAGTGCGCCAGCTTCTTTGGCACACTCAGCTACGATCGGCGCAGCGCCTGTGCCTGTACCGCCGCCCATACCAGCAGTAATAAAGACCAGATCCGAGCCTTCCAATGCCTGAAATATTTCATCACGCGACTCTTCAGCCGCCTTTTGCCCAATCGACGGATTGCCACCCGCGCCCAGTCCTCGGGTCAGCTTTTGGCCCAGTTGCATGGTGTTGGTTGTGCTTGAATACGTCAGCGCCTGGGCGTCCGTGTTGACCGTCCAGAACTCGATGCCCGCAAGCCCACTGTCAATCATACGGTTTACGGCATTACAGCCACCGCCGCCTACGCCGATGACCTTAATTCTAGCAACGCTGCTTGGTATAATTTCTCCACTCATCGGCCTTTCCGCTGACAGCGTACTGCCATTACTAGTTGCAAGAGACGATTGTACACCTGACCCATCATTCGCATAAGAGTTTGTTGGTGGGGATGCGTTGTTCATAGGGTGAGCTGATGGGTTTGGTGTGTATTTATAAGGTAGATGTTAAAGCAGAAAGCCAAAAATGGTAGTTCTGCACTCGTAACTAAACTTTCGTAAAGAATTAGTAAGCTAATAAAGTTAGCAAAAATCAGCATAGAACGAGTCTATACCTACTCTAAAATTTTTGTCAGACACGATGAACTGGGTATGAATAGTGTCAACTATAGGGGAACTTGCTAAAAAAACCAAACTCTGCGGTTACCTCGAATTCCACCTTGCCTGTCGTGTCTATTAACTACGAATAGAGAAGGTAACTACGGACAGAAAGGAGCTAATAGGCTATTCCAATGGATTACTAGTAGCCTGCAAAATCTCGACGACAGGATGTTCAGGATCTTGCAAGTCTATAAAGGCAACTTTTTCAGGGTTAACTTTGTTGCCTATCTGACGCATCTGATCTAGCGCCGTCAACTGATCGGCAAAGTGGGTGCTGTAAGGGCCTAAGTGAATAGTGCCTAGCTCGCTTTGCAAGGTCAGGTTGTCGGCCCTTGTCCAGTTGATCGCGGTAATGTTGACAGGGCTTTGAGCAATCTCGCGGTAAATGTTTTGCCACGTAGTGACATCGCTTGGGCGCATGCCAATAACTTGGAGAGATGGCAGCGGGGCGATCGCACCTAAATCTGCAAAACTGTTGCGCGGCATCCAGTGGCCCTGGGCATCGAGCAGCCCCGGCTCTTCAAATGGAACGGGCTGATCAGGAATCGTTTGCAGCGGGCGCTCAGTATTGGGAACAGACACAGCTACTGGCTGCCGTTCGGTGAGCTTTACCTGCAAGCTTGGCGGTACTAGGCGACGACTGATGGTCACCGTTTCAATAGGCGCATGTGCCGCCAGCGTGTCCTCTAACTCGTCAATCTGTACGCTCAATAAAGATTGAGGATAAGGTACAGGTAGCAGGCTCTGAATGTTTTCATCCGAGAGCAGCTCATTATCGCTCACCTCTATCTGGCTGGCACTTCGAATCAGCCACAGCGGTGAGGTTGCTAGCTTTACGGTGCCAAAAGCAAGCGCACCCATTGCCAGCGATCGCCAAGCCATTTTATAGAACTTGTGCTTACGCTTGGTCTTGAGCTGTTTTCTACGCTGAACTAACGATTGCACGCTCGGGCCTTCGGTTTGCAGCCGAGTGGTCTCGACGCCAGAGACCGTGCTATTGGAGGCCGTGCTGCCAGAGGCTACACCGTCAGAAGCCGTATCGTCAGGCGCTGTATATCCAGATAGAGGCATAGGACTTGGTTCAGTCAGCAGTGATTTAGCAGTGATTCGTTCGGGCGGACAACAAGCAGCAGATAAGATCCACAAGGGCGCTGCCGACCCAAGTGCATGGCAGGCTACCCAGATACTACCTATAAAGCTTGCTTTTCGTTCAGCTTTACTTTTGGCCTTATCTTACTGAGCTTTAGCAGGATAGTTAGAAGGTAAGCTCCAGGTTTTGCGCAAAAAATCGTACCAGCGCTTGGCAATATCACCATCTGTAAAAGGGATGCTGGCGTAGCGATCGTCCCGCAGACTAAAGCCCAAAGAAAATCTACCTTTAGCTGGTAGCTGATCAGGATCAACTACCTGATGGTCAACTTCCATCATCACTTGCTCAACGTCGCCTAGCATCAAGACCTCAGTCTCTACTACGCCCTGCCGAGTCGGTAATCCCCAAGTGAGCTGATCCCCATTCTGTCCGAGCGCCGCATAGATGTCGTACTTGGCCCTTTCAAAATCCACTGCCCAGACTTTGTAAGCCTCCAGCTTGCGGTACTCATTCCAGCCAGCCCACGCTAAACCAAAGAATAGCGCCAGCAGCGGCAGCCACATCAGGCCTCTAACCATATCACTGTCCCTTTAAATATTAATTCTTAAGTATTGAGTGTTAACTCTTACAACGAATACGCTCGATACAGATAGGAGTCTCTCCATTCTCATGAAAGATATTACTCAAGTAGATACCGTGGAATTCGGCTTCTTCTAAGGAGCCAAAGCATAGGTGGTGTTTTTCTACAGCATCTCATCAGGATCTACCTATCAATACTTTCTTCTGGGAGAAGCGCATATATGCTACCTTTACTTGCTGCTGCAGGCACCGTCCCCAACACCGTAGCGTGGGGTCCTAGCGTCGCCATCGTCATGATTATCTGCAATGCCTTAGCCTTCTTTATTGGTAAGCAGGTGATTCAGATTCCTGATGTAGGTCCGGCTCCCGGTACGTTTTTGGGATTGGGCTTGCCCGCTCTTTTGGCTGTTACCAGCCTAGGTCATGTGATTGGCGCTGGCGCTATTTTGGGCCTTGCTAACATCGGCGTTTTGTAGAGCTAAATTCAACTGAGTCTGAATTCAAATAGCCTGAGTCAGGGATTTATCAAGTCCCGGCTCAGGCTATTTCTTGTTTAGGCTTCACCATTGAGTACTGCTTGCAGTCGCTGCCGAAATTCACCTTTAGGATGGCCGCCTTTGACCTCGCCGACGACGGTAAAGTCTCCTTCTAGATCGTCACAAACCAGATACGTAGGCCAGCCCATATCGGCTTTGTCAGGATATTGACTCAACAGTACTTTGCGATATTTACGGTAGGTAGCTGTGTCTTGCATTTTGATATCTACAAAGTCTAGCGATAGCTCCTTGGCCACTTTTTCATCGTAGAAGGCCATCTTGTGGCAAATGCCACAGTCTTCGGAAGAGAATTTTAGGACAGCTCTTGGCATGGGTCATAAACTACTTAAAGAACTTGTTTATCATCCCACCGCCCCTTTCATGATTGCAATCTATCCCGGTAGCTTTGATCCGATTACGCTGGGCCATTTAGACATCATTACCCGTAGCAGCAAGCTTTACGACCGGGTGATTGTGGTGGTTTCGCGCAATCCTAGTAAGGATCCTTTGTTCTCTGTAGAGCAGCGAATTGATCAAATTCAGCAGGCAACAAGGACGCTGGATAATGTCGATGTTGACAGCTTTGATGGGCTGACGGTGACCTATGCAATGGCTAGACAGGCAAAGGTCTTACTTAGAGGGCTTAGGGTGCTTTCCGATTTTGAGAAAGAGCTACAAATGGCACATACTAATAAAACGTTATCTAGTGAAATTGAAACCGTTTTTCTAGCTACTTCGACGGAATATGGCTTCTTAAGTAGTAGCCTAGTCAAAGAAATTGCTAAGTTTGGTGGCCCTATTGATCATTTAGTGCCTTCACATATAGCTGTTGATGTTGAGAAGCTTTATGGAAAAGCCTCCTTATAATTGATAATAGGAAAAGTGTCTATGACGTCTTACGAAACCTGTAGACACTTTGATGAGTACTTTGATTAGCTGAAAATCTTTTACCGAACAATTTTTGTGAACACTCCTGCAAACGGCGACTATTATCAAAATCCAGCCTCCGAACGCTTCAGTATTCAGCAAGAGCTGGATCGGATCGAGGAAATTGTACTTGAAAGCCCTACGGTCCCACTGACGGGTAAGACAATGGTGTCTGAAGACGAGCTGCTTGACCAGCTAGATGTAGTGCGCGTGAATTTGCCTGCGGCAGTGCAAGAGTCTGTGCAGATTGTTCAGCAGCGTGAGGAAATTCTAGCAGAGGCGGAACAGTACGCACAGGAAATCATTACCTCTGCTGAGAAGCAGGCAGCGGCTATTCTCAATGAGATGACGGTTGTTCGGCAGGCAGAGTCACAGGCAGCACAGCTAAGGGCAAAAACGGAGCAAGAGTGTGCTGCGCTGCGCGGGCAGACGATGGCAGAAATTGAGCAATTGCAAAATCAAGCGCGTCAAGAGTGGGAAGAAACGCGCACAAGAACGACGAATGAAGCAAAGACCATTCAAGAAGACGCGGACACCTATGCCGATCAGGTCTTGGAGAATATGGAGCGGCAGTTTATGGAAATGCTGCACGTACTGAGAAACGGGCGTCAAAAAATTCAGGGTGGCCAGTCTTTGGATGTGGAAAATGCAGCGCCTCCTACGCAGATCAATCCAGCAACGGGTGGCGTTCGGCCCATGAGCCGTCGAGAGGCCATGCCGTTTAGAACGCCGCAAGGCAACCAGAGTAGTAACCAGAGCGGCAATCAAGGGTCTGCTCAAGGTCGTGCGCCCTTACAGAGAAATCCTGGCCAGCGTCTATGATCGGCTACATAAAAGGCATTTTGGCAGACAGCCAAAAGCTACCGAATGGCAGGGTAATTGTCACCGTGGACGCGGGTGGCGTGGGCTATGACATGCAGGTAAACCCACGGGCGCTGAGCACTTTTCCGCTAGTGGGTGAACCGGTAAAGATTTTTACGCACCTACAGAGCCGTGAAGATTTGCAGGTGCTGTTCGGCTTTGCGAGTCGGGCAGAACGGGATGTGTTTCGTCTGCTGATTTCGGTCAGTGGAATTGGCCCTCAGATGGGAATGGCGCTGCTGGACACGTTGGGAATCAATGATTTGATCCAAGCGGTGGTGAATGGCAATGGCCGGATGCTGTCGCGAACTCCAGGGGTGGGAACTAAAACGGCTGAGCGGATAATTTTGGAGCTGAAGACAAAGCTGAGCGAGTGGCGGCAGCATTCTGGTATTGTTGCGCCGACGGGTGGACCGGTATCAGTAGTGCAAGAAGATGTTGAGATGATGCTGGTGGCACTGGGCTACAGTAATAGTGAGATCAGTAAGGCGCTAGTGGCGGTGGGCAACAGCGCAACGTTGAGTAAAAGAGAAGATACTGAGGAGTGGATTCGAGAGGCGATCGCATGGCTCAGTCGCTAGCGGCACCAATCGCCTACCTGAGCTTTTCTCAAGTAGGCGCGATCGCGCTCATAGCATTGCCTTAATGCCAACGATTTCAACGCAAGTAAACCATACGCAACAGGGCGTTAGTCAGCGCATTAGCTTAATGACGACAAACTGCCTGCAAGAACCGCCGCGAGCTTTATTCATCAGATGACGCGTCCGCGGGCTGCTCGGGCGCTGACTCAGCAGCTGGTTCAGCGGCAGGTTCAGATTTGGGTTCAGCGGCGGGCTCAGGAGATTCGTTAGTGATATTGATATCAGGTGCGTCAACTTCAGGCACATTGACATCCGGCACATTGATTTGAACGTCTGGCAGACTGACATCCGAGGCGGGGACCTCTCTTTCGATAACAGTTGTTTCCTTCGTAGTTTCTCTTTCGATTTGAGGCACCGCGACTGGAGCCGGATTTGGGCGATCGCCGGTCAGAAAATACAGCGCCGCGCCCGCACCCGCTGCCACCACCGCAACGAGCAGACCCACTAGCAAACCACTCGCGGCACTGTCATTGGCTTGGGACTGCGCAGCAATCCGCTCATGCGTTCTAATAGTGCCCTGAGCATAGTTTTCATCGCTGCGACCTTTTACATAGCCGTCACGTCTAGCGATTTCTTCAGGGGTTGCCGGACGTCCATGCAAACCACTCATCTCCTGGTTACTAGCGTCGCTACTAGCATCCTGATTGCTAGGATCGTTGTTGGTTGTTGCCATTTCTTAAATGTCTCCGGATCAATAATGTGTTTAGAATGCCCCTTTTCTGCCACAGTCTAAGAGATACTAATCATTCTTTACTAGCTATTCCTTAAGACAACAAACCAAGGATAGACTGAAGCTCTCTTATTACCTATAAACACAACGACTTTTCAGCTTGCTGTGTTCATCAGCGTAACAAAATTAACAAAGTAAAAATCGAATCCTATCTCTCTTGAGATAGAGCTTTCACCTATCAGCTATTTAATCAATGCCTCTCACTTCAGCGAAGGTGAATCCCAATAGTATCAGGAGTTTTCAATACAACAGACAAAAACTAATAGACTTTGTTTTGCAAGATGTGTGACAGTAAAACCACTGACACAGCTAACATTCTAGAGACTGTGGGTACAAAAGCTAAAACGCTCTCTCAAGCACGAAAACTGCGAGGCAAAAGCAGTCTTCAGAGCCTACTCAGAGTTGCTTTGGCAGCAGCTTTTTGAGCTTTTTGCTTGCTCTTTCCGTAGCCGAGGCCGCATGCTCTCTCGTCAAGTCTCACTTCCACAGTAAATTCTCTATCGTGATCAGGCCCGCTGCTGCTAACCTCCACGTACTCTAGCCGCTTTCCCCTGTCTCTGAGCCCATTCTTGAAGCCGCGTTTTGGCATCTTTGTTTGTTTGTTCCATCACAGCCGCAGCAACAGAATCGAAGAAAGGAACAACATACGCATTGACCGCCTGCACATCACGCGCTGTGTCCAAAAAATATGCGCCAATCATTGCCTCAAACGCACTGCACAACAGCCGAGAGCTTGCCCGCCCGCCCTCTTTTTCGGCTCCTTTACCCATTCGCAGATATCGCCCTAGCTCCAACGCTTGCGCAAACCGACATAGCTGCGGCTGATCGACCATAGCCGATCGCATCACCGTTAGCGCACCTTCTGGTCTGTCAGGGTAGCGAGCATATAGATAGTCTCCGCTCAAAAAGGTAAGAATCGCATCGCCTAAAAACTCTAGTCGCTCATTATGAGCAACAGCTCGTTCATCAGAAAGCTCGTTATTAGCTTGCTCATTCGTGAAGGAGCTATGCGTCATAGCCTGCTGCCACAGCAGTTTATTTTTGAAAGGCGGGCGTGAAAAATTTGCCATAGGTGCAAGCCTAGTGGTCAACGAAACGGCAGTCGACGGACGGGTTGCTGGCTACGGGTTACTGGTTGCTAGCTACTGTGCTTGCAGCCAAGCCTCTACCCCTTCAGCCAATGTTCTCGCTAGGGCTTGCTGAGAGGCTTCATCTGTGATCCACTCAAACTCTTCTGGATTGATCATAAAGCCTAGCTCTAACAAAACAGAAGGGGCTACGGCAGGCCGCGTTAGTGCCAGATTGTTCCAATACACGCCGTATGACTCACGGTCTAATTCTGTGACCAGATAGTTGTGTAAAAAAGCGGCTAAATCGTGTGCTTGAGGGTAGTACCAAAACATACCGATGCCTGCTCTCTCTAGCGCATTACCCGCATCCGGCAAAGCATTATAGTGAAGGCTCAAAGCCATCGTTGGTTCAGCGGCCTCAATGATCTCAACTCTATCGGCAGGGAATAGATCATCGTCGCCTTCGCGTGTCATCACCACCGTTGCCCCCCGAGCTTCTAACTCATCTCGTAACAGTTTAGAGACAATCAGCGTCACATCTTTTTCAGGGTAGCCTGTAGGGCCTCTAGCGCCAAAGTCTTGATCGCTGCCATGCCCAGGATCAAGCAAGATAGTGGCACCTTGCAAGCTGTTGTTTGGCGGTGCGTGACGCAAGGAGAGGATCAAGCTAGTGCCCTCGTAGCGAAGCTTGTAGCCCCACTGCTGCGGTTTCTTAAAGTGAAAGGTGTATTGCGCACTGGCTGTAGAAACAGCGTCAGAAAGAACAGAGTTAAAGTCCATTCTTTCTACAACCGGATCGCTAGAGAAGTAGATGGTATCGGTTTGAGGGGTTGTGTTGTGTAGGGTCAAAGCAAGCGACTGGCTCTCTTGAACAACAGAAATCGGAACGGGCGTTTGCAGTGGAAAAACAACTTCGGTCCAGTCGCCAACTTGACTGGCGCTGATGCCACGAATGATGCTACGAGGCGGAACAGAAGCAGCACTGATTTGCGTTTCGGCAGCTTTGATCCAGCCGCCGTAGTCTAGCCGTAGCCATTCACCTTCGCGGCCTGTAATGGCAGCGCGAGTTCCAGCGGGTAGAGGGGTAATTCGTGAGTAGCTGGTGCTAGGGCCCGTGCGGGCAACCCCCTGCGCGGCGCTCACCTGGGCAACTTCAAAGGTAGTTGGCGATAGGATACTGATGCGACCCGGTGCCTCAGCGGTAACGGTTTCTCCTTGCGCTTGCACAGTAAAGCTAGGCAAACCTAGCCCGCCGGGTTCGGTAGGTCGTATGCAGCCTACGTACTCGGTAGCGCTGAGGATGACGGGGGCCGTTTGTGAGGTGAGTACAGACGAGTTTGGCGGTAGATCTACGCTGGTTTGGGGCGTAAGGGTGATGTTTTCACTGCCGAGAGTGGCAGTGACTTGGGCATTGGGCGAAGCGATCGCACTCAAGCAAACCAGCTCTCCAGGCATTCGAGCAATATCCACCGCAGGTATCAGCGTTCCTTCAGCAAAACCAACCCCGTCCGGTATCGGCGGCTCGCTAGAAACTCGATCAACGGTCAGCGTCAAGCTCTGATCGCCTTGCACTAGCGTAAAAACATTCTCGCCTAGCTCTAGCGGCAGCGATGGCGCAAAGTGTCCGTCACCGCTGCGGTTTTCGATTGGTTGCCCATTGATAGTCACTGGCCGACTTGGATCGGCCGTACCAATGAAGAAAATCTGATCGGCAACTGTTTCATGCTCGGCGGGCGGATAAGCGACAAATAGCTGATCTGGACTGCTTTGAACAACATTTTGAGCGATCGCGTTTCGATCGCTCACGTGCTGATCGACCGCGTACGGCAGGATTTGCCCTGCTGCCTGGACATTCAAAGGAATAGCAGCCCCGACTAGTCCGCACAGCAGACTGAGTGTTTTATAGTTCCAAAAATCGTCCACACCGGTTTTCCCTTTAAACGAACCAACACAAAACAATACGGCGCTAAATAGCCCTAAAAGTGACTATAAAGCAGATTCAATTGCTTCCAGTCTAATATTCTAAGGGCTTGGGAACCTCTACGTAGCGCCAATCGAATGCCCCTACCCCTCCGGTCTGCTCGTCCACTGCTAGCCAAACTGCTACCGCCTCCTAAAACCGCCGGATGGACGCTGCCTTTTTTCCAGCTTGCGGTTGCCAATACCACTTCAAATTTGATGGTGCCACTGGCAGGTCTCATTGATACTGCTTTTTTGGGTCATCTCAGCGAGGTTCGCTATCTCAACGGGGTGGCGCTAGCAACCGTCATTTTCAATGTAATCTACTGGAGTTTTAACTTCTTTCGGATGGGGACAACGGGGCCTACCGCGCAGGCAGATGGGCAGGCAGACGAGGCGACGGTCTGGCTAATTGGAGTGCGCAATGCGCTGCTGGCACTGGGCACAGGCGTGGGCGTTTGGCTGTTGAGGTCGCCAATTTCGGCGCTGGGGTTTGCCTTGCTGCAAGCCGGACCGGGGGTAAAAGAAGCAGCGATCGCATTCTTTGAAGGCCGCATCGTCGGCGCACCTGCCGTCTTAGTCAACTTTGTGCTGCTCGGCTGGCTGCTCGGCCGCGCTCAGGGCAGGACCGTCGTTCTACTGGCAGTGATCGGCAACGGCAGCAACATACTGCTGGACTATTGGTTTATTCGGCGGCTGGGCTGGGGCAGCTATGGCGCTGGGTTAGCAACCGCGCTCAGCCAGTACATCATGCTAGCAGTAGGCATTGGCGTCATCTTCAGTCGCTCAGTACCTTGGCAGCTATGGCCGCAGATCAGATCTCGACTCTGGCAGCCGACAGCCCTGCGCTCGCTGTTTGGGCTCAACCGAGACATCTTAATTCGCACGTTTGCCCTTGTGATCTCGATTTCTTTGTTCACCAACTTTAGCTCTGGGCTAGGCGAGACGGTGCTAGGCGTCAATACGCTATTGATGCAGGTGTTTTTGATGGCCGCTTACTTTATTGACGGGATTGCGCTGGCCGTCGAAAGCTATGCTGGACGGTTTTACGGGCAAAAGGCAGCGGCTGATTTGCACTGGCTATTGCTCTTGGGTTTGGGGGGCAGCGTCGGATTGGGACTGGCGATCGCACTCACCCTACTCATTTGGCCTATTCCCTTCTTTAGCCTGCTCACTAGCCATACCAGCCTACTGACTCAAATTCCGACCTATGTCACCTGGCTCATCCCCGTGCTTAGCTTTGGTGCTGTTGCTTTTACCCTAGACGGCTATTTTCTTGGCCTCACCGCCGGACACATCCTCCGCAACAGCACCTTATCAGCGGCATTCATCGGTTTCTTACCGCTAGCACTCGCCGCTAGCTGGTGGCAGCAGCCACATTTACTCTGGCTAGCGCTCGTAGGTCTAATGGTTATGCGATCGCTCACACTGCTATGCAAAGTTCCCAATACGCTGAACGCAGAGGTATAGCAAACGCATAAATGCAAGTGACCACAGCTATAGCGTAGTAACCAAAGCAAAACGACGGTCAGCTTTTGCCAACCATCGTTCTCTATCGTTCTTTGTCGTTTTTGTTCGCTCTATTGCCAATACCAAGAGCAGCTACATGCCTGTGCTCAGTTCATCAGGCACTAGAGAGGAGCCTACTTGCGCATGTCTCTTGCCATGTTGCGGAACGTGTCCATATCGCTAGAAGCAGGCTTGCGTCTAGTCGACTTAGGCACAGAAGAACTACTTGGCGTAGATGCCGTAGGCGCACTGGATGAAGCTGTAGAGCTAGAGGCAGAGAAGCCACCATTTCCATCCACCGACTTTGCGCCTAGCGATGAAACTTGCCTAATGCTTTCTAGATGCTCTTGACCCTTCTTTTTTGCAAAGGTTCGTCTAACTACTTTGTTAGAGCGCATATAGTCGATGTTGCCAAATGTTTTAGCGTCATCATCGTTGAGATAAAACGCTTCTTTGGACGCGGTGTCATCTTTGGGAGCACTCTTACCAAACACAAATTCTAAAAGACCCATTATTCTCCTACCTAGTGAAATGAAAAGCTATATATATCCATATTAACTTTTATTTCCTTTATTAGAAAGGGGAAATTAGGAAAAGTCTAGTGAGACTATTGAAAACCCTACTTCAAGCCAAGAATTGGCTTTACAGTTTGCGTTGATAGTCTTCTAACAAGTCAATTAGACTGACCTGACACTGCATGGGTAGCAGCTCAGCCAAAGGAACCGTACGCCTGCCGCCGCCTAGCTTGATCGGAATATCTTGTAAAATTTTGACCACGCCGTCTTCAGAGATATCGTTAGCGGTGACCATAGGTAAAAGCTTTTCGGCTAGCGATGTATGTAGCTTGGCAACCCCTAGATACAGATGCCATTTAGCGATATCGATGTAGATGTTTTCGCCAATGTCAGCAGCGAGAGCCTCTAGCATTTCGGTAGAGTTTGCGGCCATGGTGCTTCCCCTAAAAGATAGTTTGAAAAGTTTTGATTTATTAGCATAAATCGCGGTGAAAGTAACAGCGATCGATACGCGACTCATCGAGCGCGACTCATTGACCAGTATCTGCTGGATTTGGCGTGTAGTCTGCTAGTACAAAGACATACATAGCATGAGCACATAAAATACCCAGCATGATGAAGGTCACAATTTTAGCCTGAGGCAGTGAGCCAGAGTTGAGCGTGTTGAAAAACCAAATGGCCGAGTTAACTGCCGCAAATCCAGCGACATGCACAGCAAAGTTGATGCGATCTTCTAATCGGCGCAGGGGCGGATCGTTAGCAGGGTCAGGTTCGCGGGGCCAGCGAGGAGGCATAGATGTTCAAAAAAAGAGCTACTTCTATTGTAATGAATGGTGGTGTCATCAATGATGGCTTTGGGCTAAATTCAAGCTGGCTGCTGCCAGTGGCCCGATTTGCCACCAACTTTTTCTAAGAGCTGAATGTCGCCAATTTTCATGGATTTTTCGAGGGCCTTGGCCATGTCATACAGCGTCAGGGCAGCAACCGATACAGCGGTTAGCGCTTCCATTTCCACGCCGGTTTCCGACTTCGTTTTGACCGTGGCCTGAATGCGATAGCCCGGCAGGGCCACATCTGGATCGATCGAGACCTCTATTTTTTTGAGCGGTAGCGGATGGCACAGTGGAATCAGCACTGAGGTTTGCTTGGCGGCCATGATGCCTGCCAGTCTAGCCGTGCCAAGCACGTCACCTTTGGGCACGTTGCCATGACGAATAGCCTCTAGCGTCTCTAGAGTCATGGTGATGGTGCCGGTGGCGATCGCCTGGCGAACGGTCGGTGATTTGGCCGAAACATCCACCATTTGCGCTTGCCCTTGCGCATCTAAATGAGTCAGCGGCGTATGAGCTGGCGGCGTAGTTGAAGAATCGCGATTCATATTTCGTTCGGTGTCATTGGTTAAGCAGGAAACACGGACTGTAGAGAAAAAGCGTACAAAAAGATCGTAGAGAAAAAAGCAATGAATTAGGTAGACGAGGAGCCTGCGCGGTGTGTTACTATTAAAGCCCCAAACGGGAATGTAGATGGGCCTGTAGCTCAGTGGACTAGAGCACGTGGCTACGGACTACGGTGTCGGGAGTTCGAATCTCTCCAGGCTCGCTCTTTATAATTCTTGTTTGATCAAATAAGGTGTCGGACTACGCTTAAGTCTGACACCTTATTTTTTTGCTTATTTTCCGCGTATTGCTACAAGCTCGGCTTTCTTCTCTTAGAAGCTATTTCTAAACGATGAAGCTATTCCTAAACGGCGGCTACTTAGCTTTTCACAGCGTAAACATCTCGCCCCCCATTCAGCGCAAATCGAACAGAGTGCGACAGGTCTTTACTAGAAGTTGTAATAAAGATCAGCAGACCCAAGAGCGTCAGCAGCCCAGAGAGCGCAAACACAACAGGGTAGCTAGTCAGATCAGCAATACGGCCCATCACAGGGCCCGCTAGGGCAATTCCTAGGTCAAAGCCAGTTAGACACAAACCAAACGTAATCCCGCGTTCAGCCGGCAGTGAGCGATCTGCCATGAGCGCGGCAATGATGGGAATAAGGGTGCCACCGCCTGCCCCTTGAAAAGCGCCTGCGAGCAGCAGCATCGGGGCGCTGGTTGATAGGCTAAGGGTCAGCATAGCGAATGTATAAAACATCAGCCCTAGGCTAATAAAGCGTCCGCGTCCAAGCTGATCGCTGGCTTTTCCAGCGAGGGCTCGAATCGAAAAAGAGGCGATCGCACTTGCCGTATAAATCAAACCAATATTGACCACAATTCCACTCTCGCGGACGTGCAAAGGCACAAAAGCCACCATCGAACCAAAAGCCGTCCCTACCATAAACAAAATAAGGGCGGGGGTGCGAATACGGGCAGTAAAAAGGAGGCTCCAGAAGGCAGGTTGTTTGCGCTTGGTGCCTTTGTGCTGATGAATGCCAAGCGTTGACGCAGCTAAATCACTCTCTGGGCGTGGCGGTTCGCGGGCGATCAAAACGCACAGCGTACCAATTGTCCCCAGCGTGGTCATCGTCAAAAAAGCCAGCGTAAAGCTGCCTTCTAAATAGCCGCCTAGAGCCGGACCGATAGCCATACCGACAGGGTTAGCCAAACTCATATAGCCAATTAGCTCTCCTCGCTGATGCGATGGAGCCATATCGGCAATAGCGGTAGTGTAGGCAGTGGCAAAAGCAGCGATGCTAATACCGTGAAAGGCCCGTGTGATTGCCAGTAGCAAGATAGAAGATTTAATTTGCCAGCCCCAGGGCAGGGTGATCGCAACGTTGGGAGCAAGGCCAATCGCAAGGTAGAGTAGAGGCGCGATCGCAATCACCACAATTCCAATTAGCAGCGCAGGTTTGCGACCTTTCGCATCAATGAACTGAGACATGCGAGGGCGTAGGCCCAGTAGGCCAACAGCAAACGCTGCCATCACCCAGCCAACTTCCTGATTAGTTGCGCCAAAGCTTTCTATATAGATAGATAGGTTAGGCAGCATGCCAGCTAGCCCCGCCCAAAAGCACAAAGACGCACAAAAGAAGATAATCAGGTTGCGTCTTAGCGCCGGTTCTAAGGTCTTAAAGAGTTCCAAACAGCCTCCTAGGCTGAAACATATTCAATGCTATCGGTAGCAAAATGTTAACAAACATTAAGCCTTCTCTGCTAAGCAACCCACATCAGCGACCGAGCCCCTACTAAAGCCTCAACGCCCGCAATGAGTCCAGTTCAATCAATCGAAAGAACCGCTATTTTTGACAGCACTGGCCACTATCGCTATCGGCTAGGCAGACGCTGGCGCTCTGGCGATCGAAAGATAGCTTTTGTGATGCTCAATCCTAGCCGCGCGGACGCAACCTATGATGACCCAACGCTGCGAGCCTGCATTCAATTTGCGCAGCGGTGGCGCTTCGCTGCGCTATCTGTCGTGAATCTGTTTGGCTATCGCACGCCGCACCCAAGTGAGCTAAAGCAAGCACAAGATCCAGTGGGCCCTGACAACGATACGCATGTCTTAAAAGCGGTGATTGAGGTGGAAAAAGTCGTGGTGGCCTGGGGAAATGAAGGAAAGCTGCTGGAACGCGATCGCGCCATGCTCAGCCTGCTCACTCGCTATCAGCACAAACTCTACTGCCTACAGCGCAACCGTTCTGGCCAGCCTCGACACCCGCTATATGTACCGCGCAGCCTGCCGCTACAGAAGTTTGAGCCCTAGCGCCAAGTACCCATTCAAGTGCCCATTCAAGTGCCCATTCAAGTGCCCATTCAAGCACCAGCTAAGGCCCTACACCAAAGGCACCCACTGACTAGCAGATTCACCTACAACCGTTTTGAGCACCCAGTTGCGCAGCAGGGCATCCACTTCAGTAGGCGTATCGTCATGTGGGCAATGGCCAGCATTGATGTGATGCTCCTCTAAATTGTCGTAATACTTTTGAAACAGCGCCCCGCGACTGTAGGTATCCATCCACGGGTCCGCGTCCCCCCAAATCAGCAGTAGAGGGCAGGTCATCTCGGCTAGCAGCGTATCTACGTACTCGCCCCGCTCCGCCTTGAATAGCGCTGCAAACGCTGCCGCTGCTTCCGGGTCGGTCGCAGGTCGATAGACGTCTTCAACTAGCTGTTCCGTCACTTCTTCTTTGTTGACATACACCTGCTCTAGCGTTTTGCGGATGTATGATTTTTTGCGCACAAACTGAAAGATAGTCCAGCTAGGCGCTGGCGATAAGACAACCGTTTTCACCAGCTCCCCAATCGCCTTTTGAATAGGATTCGGGGCGCTCGCTGCCTGCTGCTCGCTAAAGGAGCCAACGCCGTTGATCATGCACACGCCGACCACGTTTTCTGGGCAAGTTGCACCCGTATACAGACTGCTATAGCCGCCAATAGAATTGCCTGCTACGACCACAGGGCGGCCAACAATGGTTGTGATAAAGCTGTTGATTTGGTCGCGCCAAAGCTGGGGGCTATAGCCACTACTAGGTTTTGACGAGCGGCCAAAACCAATGAGATCGAGTGCGTATACTTCAAAGGCTGATTGCAGTTCGGCGACATTTTTACGCCAGTGGTCTGTCGAGGCCCCAAAGCCATGGATAAACAGCAGCGGTGGCCGTTCGGGCGCTTGGGTTCTAGCCAACTCACCCGCATGAACGTAGTGCACACGGTAGCCTGACCAAGCCCAATAGGCTCCATTATGAGCCGCCGGAACGACGGGCGTAGGCATACTTTGGTTAGACGCGAGAGTAGTCATAAAGGCTTGTAAAGAAAAGTAAAGACTCTCTTTAGTCTATCGTGGTGAAGAGCTGACGGCATTTGCGACCGGTCTTGCAACCATTTTATAGCTAGAAACTTTATAGCTAAAAACTATTATCAAAAAACTGTGGGGATGAACGATGGCACGATCTCGTCAGGTGGTGATTCGTAAGCGGCAATCGCCTGCGACTTGGTTCGAGCGTGTGATGACCGCGATCGCATTCATCAATCTGCTGCTGGTCCTCTTCGATCTCAGCTACATTCGCTTTCGCGATCTCTACTTAAACGTTTTACCAGAAGCCACCGTCTGGTACGGCGAAAAGTTCAAAGGCATCGAGCCAGAGCGAGCCACTGTTAGCTATCTAGCAACAGTCGATGAACTAGCCGATAGGACGGGTAGCAGCCGTGCCGACGAGCTAGCAAGAGAACGCCTTTTGGCGCAGCTTAGAGAGCAAAGTACGGCCATTATTGATGAAAATCCGTTTGCGGTAGCGGGCAAGTCTGGCACGTTAGAGCAGATCAAAAACTCGATGCGATCGCGTATGAATCGAGAATCCTCCAAAGCCGCCTTTAACGCCTTTTGGAGCGATGCAGACTTTCAAGATTCTCTCACTACAGACACCGCTCAAGAGGCACTGACATTCTTTAACAGCGAAATTCGTCCGCTGATGGAGACCAACTACTACCGGGGCATTGATGAAAGTGGTGGCCCAGTTGACTTGTTTTGGCGGATCGACATTTGGTTTATGGCCCTATTTGCCACCGAGTTTCTCGCGCGTACCTACGTGCTGAGCCGTCGGTATCAAGGCACTAGCTGGATCGATGCCATGCTCTGGCGCATATACGATGTGCCAATGTTCCTAGGATTTTGGCGCTGGCTGCGGGTCATTCCAGTGACGTTGAGGCTGCATCAGGCCCGCTGGCTGAATTTGGAACCTGCTCGTAATCGGCTCAGCCGGGCGCTGGTTAGTCAATTTGCGGTAGAACTTACAGAAATAGTACTGCTGCGGGTCATTGACCAGGGGCAAAGGATGATTCGCGAGGGGGGAATTAACCGATTGATTATGGCGATGGGCGATCGCACCGAGTACGTCGATATCAACGGCGTCGATGAAGTGCAAACCATCGCCAAAAAGCTTTCGGACATCGTAGTATATCAAGTTCTACCTAGCATCAAGCCAGAGCTAGATGCGCTTTTACAGCACAGCGTCGTTGGCGCACTGCGGCAGGCCCCAGCCTACCAGGGACTTAAATTCATGCCCGGCTTTGACACCCTCTCTGCGCAAATTTCTCACCAGGTAGTGGCCGAGCTTTCTAAAACGCTGACTCAAACCCTACAAAGTGCCTTTGCCGATGAGCAGGGTGCAGCGCTAACAAGTCAGCTCATTAACAGCTTCGGCAGCAGCCTGCGCCAAGAGGTACAAAAAGAAGACACCCTAGCAGAAGTTCGTCAGCTCGTTGACGATCTGCTCGAAGAAATCAAGCTTAACTACGTTGAAGGTGTCGCTGCTGAAGATGTAGAGCAAGTGCAGGCAGCCCGCTATCGGCTGTATGGAGTAGCCAGTAGCAGAAGCCAGTAGCAGAAAACCAGCAGCGCGCGCAGCCACAAAACGTTGCACAGTCGAATCAGCCATATCACAAGACCATGCGCTAGACTGTCTTAGAACAACAGTGCACTCTCTTCTTAGAGTGCTTGGCACCTGTTACGGGGCCTGTTGTAGATAGCGCCTTCAGTAAGCTATCTAACCTAACTCGTCTGGCCCAGAGGGGCCATCGCGAAAAGTGGGAGCTTTTATAGAGCCCGCTTTTTTTATTGGTTAGCTGTTATCTTGCCCCTTTTTACCTGAGGCATTTGTACCTTTTAGCCTTAGGCGTTTTGCTTTTTTAGCAGTTTTAGCAGTTATGTTATGACGCATCCTTTAGTCCCGCAGGTTATGGATCTGGCTTCTCCTATTGCCACTGACATTGGCCTAGAAATTGTCGAAGCCGTTTTTCAAACCAATCAAAGCCCCCCAGTGCTACGCGTTACGGTACGCAACCCCAGCCAAGAAGATACCGGGCTTGATGACTGTGAGCGCTTAAACGCTGTGTTAGCAGAGGCTTTGGATGAGTCCGAAATTATCCCAGATGCCTATGTACTAGAGATTTCTAGCCCTGGCGTATCGGATGTGCTCACAAGCGATCGCGACTTCCAAGTCTTTAAGGGCTTCCCCGTAGAAGTTCAGCTTAGCGAACCGCACAAAAACAAACAGGTTTGGCAGGGCAGCCTAGTTGGCCGCGACGAGGATAAAGTCTCACTCAATCTAAAAGGTAGACCCGTCAAGCTTCCTCGGCAGCTAGTGATGTCTGTTCAGCTCAGTACTGAGGAGGAATAGCAATCACTTGAGCTGAAGGTGAGCTGTGGACGATCGAGTGGCGAGCATTCGAGTGGTGAGCATTCGAGTGGTGAGCCTAGGAGAACCTGCAATAGCGTCAAAGTGAACAGCGTTATTCGTCCACGTAATTTGTCAATGAACTCGTAAGCGTAGTTATTTAACAGAGGTCATATTTTTATGTCAATGGTAGAGTTGCCCGGTTTGCAAGACATGATCAAAGGCATTAGCCAGCAGCGAAACCTGCCGGAATCCGCTGTCGAGCTAGCCTTACAAGAAGCGCTATTAAAAGGATATGAGCGCTATCGTCGCACTCAAGAAATGAACAGCCAGTTCGACGAAGAGTACTTCGACAACTTCAACGTACAGCTAGACGTAGAAGAGGAAGGCTTTCGTGTTTTAGCCGAGAAAACTATCGTTGAAGATGTTGAAAACGTTGATCATCAAATTGACCTCAAAGCTGTCCAAGAAGTTGCGCCCGAGGCCCTAGCCGGTGACCAAGTCGTACTAGACGTCACACCCGAGAAAAAAGAAGACTTTGGCCGCATGGCCGCGATTCAAACCAAGCAGGTACTGGCCCAGAAGCTCCGAGATCAGCAGCGACGCCTGATTCAAGAAGAATTTCAAGACCTAGAAGGCTCTATTCTCAACGCTAGAGTACTTCGTTTCGAGCGACAGTCCGTCATCATGGCGGTCAGCAGCGGCATCGGCCAGCCCGATACCGAAGCCGAGCTGCTCAAGCGCGACCAGCTGCCCAACGACAACTACCGAGCCAATGCCACATTCAGAGTGGCTCTAAAGCGCGTTTCCGAAGGCTCTCACCGGGGCCCGCAACTCCTTGTTTCTAGATCAGATGCCAGCCTCGTGGTCGAGATGTTTTCTAACGAGGTGCCTGAAATTGAAGACGAAGTTGTTCGGATCGTGGCGGTTGCTCGGGAGGCCAATCCGCCCTCTCGCTCTGTCGGGCCTCGTACCAAAATTGCCGTCGATACGCTAGAGAGTGATGTTGATCCGGTGGGGGCCTGTATTGGTGCTCGCGGATCTCGCATTCAGGTCGTCGTCAATGAGCTGCGCGGCGAAAAGATTGATGTCATTCGCTGGTCACCCGATCCCTCTACTTATATATCCAACGCGCTGAGTCCGGCTCGGGTCGATGAAGTACGACTAATGGATTCTGAAGGACGCCAGGCGCATGTGCTAGTGCCAGAAGATCAGCTCAGCCTAGCGATTGGAAAGGAAGGTCAAAATGTGCGTCTTGCGGCTCGCCTAACAGGTTGGAAGATTGACATTAAGGACGCGGCTAAGTATGACTACGAAGCTGAGAATGCCAAGATGGAGGAAATTGCTGAAAAGCGCAGACTGGCATCTGAAGAAGCAGAGCGGCTAGCGGCGGAGGAAGCAGCAGAAATTGCTGAGGCTGAAGAGTGGCGAGCCAAAGCCAGAGCGGTTGCCGAGGCGAAGAAGCTAGCTCTAGAAGCAGAAGAACTGGGCATTAGCGTTGAAGAACTAAGCGCACAGCGGGCCGCAGAAGCAGCGGCAGCGGCAGAAGCAGCCGATCTGGAGCTAGCGTACGAAATCCCCGACGACGCAGAAGTTCGTGATGACGAAATGAATGCTGGGGATGCAGTCGAAGCAGACGACATTGAGGCAGCCAGTGCATTTGAGGATGGTGTGTCTGAAGAAAGTGCGCCTGAAGAAAGTGTTTCTGAGGAAAGCGCGATCGCAGCCGGCAGTGCTGAGCCCGAGAGCGCAGCGACGGCGACCGAAGCTACTGCTGAAGCTGCCTTCGAACCAGCGGTTGAAACAGACATCACAGCAGTTGATGAGGTTGCAGATGCCACGGAACCAGGTACTGCAGAGGTAGAGGAGGCCATGGAGGCAGACACCGCAGAAGAAGAGTAGTCTGCGGCTATGCGCGATCGCAAAGGACCAACGAAAGAGAAATGGCAGAGAAAAACCATCGGCTATGTGTTAGCTGCCGCCAAAGCACACATCGAGATCAGCTATGGCGAGTGGTGAGAGTTCACCCAAACCGTCATGTTCAGCTTGATACTGGCATGGGACGATCTGCCTATCTCTGCAAGCAAGCAAGCTGCCTACAGGCGGCAAGAAAAAAAGATCGGCTCAGTCGAGCGTTAAGAACCAAAGTTCCTGCTGATATGTATCAACAGCTTGAAGCTCGACTGACACAAAAGATAGAATAGTCAAAGCAAAGTGACACTCGCTTGAAAAAACACTAAGCAATGTGTACACATCGCCGATTGTTTTGACTAGAATGTGTGCTCACTCGTTTACAGTAAAAGAGATAGGCGCATCTTAGAGTACACACTTTATAAAAGCACCAAAAAAGCACAGGATTGAGCGGCTATATCCCTGACCGGGCATATAGGCTAGAAAGTAGCAACCGCTTTACTTTATGCTTGAAAGTCAAGCGTGTTGATTCGATAAGGGCAATAGGTCTTATGTAACACACATCGTTAGTCAGGTTTGAAGAGGGTAAGGATGAACACAGGCAAAGTAAGGATTTACGAGTTATCGAAGGAGCTAGATCTGGAAAACAAGGACATTTTGGCTATCTGCAAAGATGAAGGAATTGCGGCAAAAAGCCACAGCAGCACCATCACAGAAGAAGATGTAGCCAAAATCAGAAGCGTTGCTACGGCTGAAGGCTACAAGCCAATCAGCAAAGCTGCTCGCCCCAAAGCCAGCACCTCTAAAGGCGGCGCATCTACGACCAAGCGGCTAGCCAAACCCAATCGCCCACGTCAGCAGCAAATCTTAGAAATTCGCCGCTATCCCAAGCCTGCAAACGCGCCTGCTAATCCGTCATCGCGCTCAGAATCATCTTCAGAATCCACGACTCCCCCCAAACCACCAGCGAATTCGGGCAGCAAAAAGCCAGAGCTACCTAGCGGACCTTCTTTGGTAGCTCCGCCCGCTAGGCCCGAAAAATCAGCGGCAAGCGAACCAAGCAACGCTAGCAGCAGTGACAGCAACGGCAATGGTACCAACGCTGAGGCTACGCCATCCGCGCCAGTAAACCCGCCTGAAAGAGTAGAGCTCAAAGAACCGCTAAAGCCAACTGCACCCTCTCCCGAGAAGATGGTGACCACTTCTGGTGCTACCCGCCCAGATCAGCTAAAGCCAAAGCTAGTTTCTCCACCGTCTAGACCCGCTAGCCGATCTTCGTCAAGCTCAGGTAACGGCAGTGACAGTGAGCCGCCGGTTAGTCGAGTAGCCCGCCCTGTCTTGAAGCGCGATCGCACTGGTAGCAGCGCTAACGGCAGCGAACGCCCTAGTCGCCCCGCGCCAGGAGATAGCAGTAGTCGGGACAGCGGCGGTAATAGAGACAGCGGCAATAGAGATAGCGGTGGAACAGCCGCGCCACCCGCACCCAAGAAGCCCGTAGTTGAGCTGCGCCGCCCGGTATCACGTAAGACTGCGAGCGAAAGTACAGACACTGACGATAACGACAGCGATAGCGATGACGATCAGTCATTTGTAGATCCAGCTTTAGAGCTGCGTCGGCCCACGCCTCCACGTCCACCCAAGCGCCGCGATCGCAGTGCCGGAGACGAAGACGAAGAACAAGAGATCAGACCAAAGAAGACCACTAAAACCAAGCGTCAGCGCGTCATTATTGATGACGACGACGACTTTGAAGATCTCGAATCATCTAGCAGCGAAGTCACCTCTGCGCAGATGAACCTGTCGCTGATGAGACCGCCCAAGCCTAAAGGGCCCAAGCAGTCTAGACCCGCGCCGACAACCAAGAAAGCTAAGCAGCGTACGCCATCGCGCCGAGAACGCCGAGAACGTAAGCAAGATGCACCGCCAGAAAGACCGGAGATGATCGTGCTCACAGGGGGCATTAGCGTGCACGACTTAGCCGAGCAGCTAGTTGTGCCGCAGACAGACATCATCAAGCTTCTGTTCTTCAAAGGAATAGCTACAAACGTCAATCAGACGTTAGATATGCCCACAGCCGAGATGGTGGCAACCGAGTTTGGGGTAGAAGCGGTCACTGCTGAGGAAGCGCCCGAAGCTCGTAAAGTCACAGATATGATCGGGGCAGAAGATGTCGAAGATCTGACCAGTCGTCCGCCTGTAGTGACCATCATGGGTCACGTAGACCACGGTAAAACTAGTCTGCTGGACTACATCCGTCAGGCCAAAGTTACCGAAGGTGAAGCAGGTGGAATTACCCAGCACATTGGCGCGTACCACGTCGATCTTCAGTCCAATCCGAACAGCGATCGCAAATCGGGTCAGATCGTATTCTTAGACACACCGGGCCACGAAGCTTTTACCGCTATGCGGGCAAGAGGAACGCGGGTAACGGATATTGCGATTTTGGTCGTCGCGGCTGACGACGGGGTCAGGCCTCAAACCATTGAGGCAATTAGCCACGCTAAGGCAGCAGGCGTACCGATTGTGGTCGCCATCAATAAAATCGACAAAGAAGCGGCGAATCCCGACCGGGTGAAGCAAGAGCTGATGGAATACGAACTAGTGCCTGAGGAGTACGGCGGCGACACCATCATGGTGCCGGTGAGTGCAATTACTGGCGAAAACGTAGACACCATCTTAGAAATGCTGCTGCTAGTCGCTGAAGTTGAAGACCTACAGGCGAACCCTGATCGGCTAGCACGCGGCACGGTGATTGAAGCGCACTTAGACAAAGCTAGAGGCCCAGTTGCAACGCTGCTGGTACAGAACGGCACCTTGAAAGTTGGTGATGCCTTTGCCGCAGGGCCCGTGTTTGGCCGGGTGAAGGCGATGGTTGACGACCGCGGCCAAACTTCGAGTGAAGTCAAGCCGTCCTTTGCAGTAGAGGTACTAGGTCTAAACGATGTGCCCCCGGCAGGTGAAGAGTTCGAGGTCTATGCGGAAGAGCGAGACGCCAGAGCCGCTGCCGATGAAAAAGCTATTGAGCAGCGTCAGTCTAGGCTGGCACAGACAATGGCCTCGCGCCGAGTCACGCTCAACTCCTTGTCAGAACAGGCAAAAGAAGGCGAACTCAAAGAGTTAAACCTAATTTTGAAAGCAGACGTTCAAGGCTCTCTGGAGGCAATTCTAGGCTCCTTGCAGCAGCTGCCTCAAGGCGAGGTGCAAATTCGAGTGCTGATGGCCGCACCGGGTGAGATCAGTGAAACCGATGTGGACTTAGCTGCCGCTAGTGGCGCAGTCATCATTGGATTTAGCACCACTATCTCGAACGCCGCTCGACTCGAAGCCGATCATCTGGGCGTTGACATTCAAGACTACGACATCATCTACAAGCTGCTTGAAGACATTGAAGGCGCGATGGAAGGTCTGCTTGAGCCAGAGCTGGTTGAAGAGCCGCTCGGTCAGGTAGAAGTTCGTGCCGTCTTCCCTGTGCGCAAGGGCACGGTCGCTGGTTGCTACGTGCTTTCGGGCAAGGTGACGCGAAACTGCAAGGTACGCGTCAAGCGAGGCGACTCAGTGGTGTACGAGGGCAACCTCGATTCGCTCAAGCGAATGAAAGACGATGTCAAAGAAGTCAATTCTGGCTTTGAGTGTGGTATCGCAGTCGGCGGATTCAACGATTGGAAGGAAGGCGACTTGATTGATGCCTTCAAGATGATCTCTCAGCGTCGGACGCTCGCTCGTACGTAGTAGAAGATCTTGTGCTTAGAGGCCTCGTACCCAAGAGATCTCTAAGTACAAATCGCATCATGAGCTAAGTTCAGTCACATGATCAAATTGCAGCAGAATCGCTATCTATGGGTACATTTCGCCGGACTGGCGGTTGTACCCCTGCTGCTAGATATTTGCTTAGCAGGGCTTGCTTCGGCAGGGCCTGCTTTGCCGTTTAAGGGTCAGTTTTGGGTGATCGCACTACTTGGCATCATTCCTGGCCTAGCCATGCAATGGCTAAAGCCCTTCTATGTCTTTAGCCTTCCGCCCTCAGCGCTTAAACCCGCAGCGCTCAGTGAAGATCAGCGACGATGCTTGCAAATCTTCAAATCTTGGCAGATCAAAGCCTTGGCCATCGTAGTAGCTGCATTTTTGCTGTGGCTGCTGGTCCAGCTCTACACCCTGTCACCGCTGATTAGCCCGATTTTGACGCCACGAGCTGGGCTGATCAGCGCGGCAATCGCATTTTTTATCGCTGCTACGTTTACGCAAATCTCCGTAAGCGCAGCTAGAGCTTTGCTGATCGGGCCAGACGCCTTGAAGCGGGTACCTGCCTGTGAAGAGAGTGCGATCGCCCGTGACTTTCTAATTGCAGGCATCAGAGTCAAGCAGCTTTTGCCCGACATTTACGAGCAGCCATCTAAACCAAAAGTCGATAACCCTGACAATATCGTTACGCAGCCGTATCAGTCGCCTGCGGCAAAAGTGAACCCGGTGAGTAGCGCAGTCGAGGCCGATAGCAGCCGTGACGCTGACAGTACAGGCAAAACAGACACAGAGATTGCAGCAGATGCAGAGAACGCGGTGACCGCAGAAGTTGTAGTGGATTTGGAAGATACGGCAACCGCAGAGATTGCAGTGGACTCAGAAGAAATTGCAGCGGACTTGGAAGAGGTTGCAGCGAACTTAGAAGATACGGCAGCCACAGAGGATGCGGTGAACATAGAAGATACGGCAACCACAGAGGATGCAGCGAACGTAGAAAATACAGGAAGCACAGAGACTGGAGTAGACATAAAGGACACAGCAGACGCAGAGACTGTAGTTCCTGAAAAGCTCCCTGCGGAAACAATCGAAGCTGTGCCTGTAGCTGACGAATCGGCAACCGGCGAATCAACCTAGAGAGGAATCCCATCGACATTAGTCTCACGCTATCCTAAGTTAGGCACACAGTTTTGCCTTCCTTTTTGTTTGCCCTTTGCGGCGCGCCTTTCTCCTCATGCCCCACTCTATCTGCATCCTCGGCGGCGGCTTCGGCGGTCTCTACACAGCCCTAGCCCTCAGCAAACTCGACTGGAAGAACGAACAGCCCGATATCGTCCTAGTTGATCAGCGCGATCGCTTTGTCTTTGCCCCCCTACTTTATGAGCTGGTTACTGGCGAGCTACAAACATGGGAAATTGCACCGCCTTATGAAGAGCTACTAGCCAATACCGGCATACGCTTCTGTCAAAGCGGCGTAGAGAGCATTGATATAGAAGCGCAGCAAGTGTCGCTTACCAGTGGCGATCGCCTTTCATATGACCGGATTGTGCTGGCATTGGGCGGTGAAACGCCCATGGATATGGCACCTGGTGTGGCTGAACATGCGATTCCGTTTCGATCGCTAGAAGATGCCTATCGGTTGAAAGAGCGGCTGCGATCGCTCGAAGCTGCCAACCTTGAAAAAATTCGCGTAGCCGTTGTGGGTGGCGGCTATAGCGGCGTAGAAATTGCCTGTAAAGTGGCCGAAAGATTGGGCGATCGCGGCAGAGTGCGGATCGTAGAGCGTGCCTCCGAAATTTTACAGAACTCGCCCGAATTCAACCAGACCGCCGCCCAAAAAGCGCTCAGTGAAAAAGACGTCTGGATAGACTACGAAACAACCGTCACCGCCGTCACCGCCGACAGCTTTACCCTCAGCTACAAAGATAAGCTCGAAACCCTGCCCGTAGACATCGTGCTTTGGACCGTTGGCAGCAAAGTTAGCCCGGCGCTTGATGCACTCGACTTGCCCCGAAATCCACGCCGACAGTTCACAATCAGCCCCACCCTTCAGATTACTGACCACCCAACTATCTTTGCCCTAGGCGATCTAGCCGACGGACTAGACGCCGACGGCAAGTCCGTTCCCCCTACCGCCCAGTCTGCGCTTCAGCAGGCCGACTACGCCGCTTGGAACATCTGGGCCAGCCTGAGTGACCGACCGCTACTGCCCTTCCGCTATCAGCACCTCGGCGAAATGATGACCCTAGGTAGCGACAACGCTACCTTGACTGGGCTAGGCATCAAGCTAGATGGCAGCCTCGCCCACCTTGCTCGTCGTCTCACCTATCTCTACCGGATGCCAACCCTAGAGCACCAGGTTCGGGTTGGTATCAACTGGCTGACCCAGCCCCTGCAAGACCTTCTAGCTGCTGTAGATACGAGCGCCAAATCCTCTGCTAAAAAACGATGAAACAGCCTAAGGTCATTTTTCTAGATGCCTTTGGCACGCTTTTTGGTGTAAAAGGCAGCGTCGGCGAAATCTACAGCGGGCTCGCTTGGCAAGCACAGGTCAAAACCGATCCGCAGGCAGTCAACCGCGCTTTTTTCCAAAGCTTTGCGGCTTCCGAACGGCTAGCTTTTCCCGGTGCTGACCCGGCTGCTATCCCAGAACTGGAGTACCGCTGGTGGAAAGCTATCGTGGCAGAAACGTTCGAGCGGGTTGGAGCACTCAATAACTTTGAGGATTTTGATGCCTTTTACACTAGTCTCTATAGCTATTTTGAAACGGGACTGCCGTGGCAGATCTATCCTGACGCGCTGACCTCACTGACCCGCTGGCAGTCGATGGGCATTCCGCTCGGGATCATTTCCAATTTTGATTCTCGTCTACACCGAGTGCTCAGCGTCTTGGGCTTGGCGGACTACTTTCAATCGGTAACAATCTCTTCTGAAGTCGGCGCAGCCAAACCATCACAGGCTATTTTCCGCGCTGCCCTTGCCAAGCACAGCTGTACTGCCCAAGAAGCCTGGCACGTCGGCGATAGCGAAGCAGAAGACTATGCGGGTGCTCAATCGGCCGGGCTGCGGGCTATCTTGATTGCTCGTCGATAAGCTTATTAGCTGGCAGCTCAACTCGAGGACAGCTCAACTTGAGACAACAGGATAAACATCTAAGCGGCAAAAATTTTTGTAGATAAGCTTTTCGCACTTTGCTTGCTACTGCGACAGGTTACAAACCTTGTTACATAATGCAAAGCGCCTGGCAACTGCATGATTGTGTCCATGCGTTGCTATAGGCTGCAGACCATAAGATTTCTTGTGGACAAAAGTTGATGATTCGGGAACAGTATTAGGAAGAAAACTTTTTTCTTATGCTGCTGTTGCTATGGCCTCACTTCGTCTCTTGCTATCTAACATATCAGTGTTAGGCATGCTCACCACGGCTCTCACTACACCAGCCAAGAGTATTGCAATACAGCATACAGAGACAGAACCAGATATCTCGGGGCAAACGCTTGCCCAAGTGAACCTACCGACACAGTTGCCGCCTTCGCGCGTGCCGTCTGAACCCGTACCGCCTGCCGATATCACACCTGACCTGCGGCCCGAGATGCTGCTGCCCGACAGGCCGCTGCCGCCTCAGCTGCCGCCTGTCGATGAACTTCTTGGTGAGCCAGAAGGCTCTAGCTCGCCGAACGGAGTTATCAATGGCCCTGACGATACTTTCGTGCTGAGCGGCATCGAGCTAGTGGGCAGCACGGTTTTTACCACTAAAGATTTTACCGATGTGTTTGCGCAGTATGTTGGTCGGCCCATTACCTTCGATGAGCTATTGCAGCTGCGTACAGCGGTGACCGAGCGCTACGTAGAAGCTGGCTTTTTGACATCTGGGGCGTTCATTCCCCCACAGACGTTAGAAGGTGGGAGGGTGACTGTGCAGGTGATTGAAGGGGTGATTGAAGAGATTGAGGTGGTGGGAACCCGGCGGCTGAGTCCTGACTATATTCGCAGTCGGCTGGGGTTGGCCGCACAGCCGCCGATTAGTACAGATAGGCTGCTAGAAGGGTTGCAGCGTTTACAGATTGATCCGCTGATTGGGACGGTATCGGCAGACTTACAGGCCGGGGTAGAACCGGGAACGAGCATTTTGCGGGTGGAGGTGACCGAGGCCGATTCGTTTGATGTAACGGTGACGTTAGATAATGGGCGATCGCCCAACATCGGCAGCTTTAGTCGTGAAATAGCACTGATAGAAGGAAATGTGTTTGGCATTGGCGATCGCATTGATGTCTCTTATACCAATACAAACGGCAGCAACTCAGTTGGACTCAGCTACGAAGTTCCTATTAGCCCTTACAATACCCGGCTGCGGTTAGAAGGCAATATTGGCGAGAGTCGAGTCATTGGTGAACCTTTCGACGTGCTAGAAATTAGCTCCGATACGTTTCAATATGGCATTGGCATTAACCACCCGCTGATTGAAACGCCAACTGAAGATGTTCGATTAGATTTATCCCTTTCACACAAAGAAAATCAGACCAGTTTGGGCATAGATGATATTGGCCCATTTGCGCTATCGCCAGGGGCAGACATCAATGGTGAGACGCGAGTTACCGCCTTGCAGTTTGCGCAGTCTTGGACGCGGCGATCGCAGCAGCAAGTCTTTGCAGCCAGATCACAGTTTAACCTGGGTCTAGATATTCTCAACGCATCTCGCAGCGAGAACGCTGTTAACGATCCAGCAGATGCGCCTGACAGTCAGTTTTTCTCTTGGCGCGGCCAAGGGCAATGGGTACACCTACTCGGTGAAGACTCGCTGCTCTTTGTGCGAGGCGATGTGCAGCTAGCGACTGATAGCCTGCTCTCTTCCGAACAGTTTGGGCTAGGCGGTCAGCAAACGGTTCGCGGCTACCGCCAAGACGCCTTACTGCGTGACAGCGGCGCATTCGCGTCCGTCGAAGCCCGCTTTCCGATTGTCCGCTTTGGCGACGACAGTATTGTCCAAATCACGCCTTTTTTAGAAGCAGGCACCGCATGGAATGTAGATGGGTCGCAGTCTGACGACAACGTGCTAATAGGGACCGGATTTGGCCTGCTGTGGGAGCATAATGAAGATCTCTTGGCCCGACTAGACTGGGGCATTCCGCTGATGGATATTGACAGCACCAGTGACAGCCTGCAAGACAGCGGCATATACTTCTCGCTACGCTATAACCTCTTTTAGACGGGCTCTTTCAACTGTGCTCTTTTAAGCAATATGCCCTTCTAAGCAATGTGATCTTTTAGGCAAGAAATCAGCGCCAGTAGCGCTTACTCGAAAAGAATGCGCCTAGCACGATCAGCACAATGTTAAAGGTATCGAGATATAGCAGCAAACCGGGAACAGGCAGTAGCGTTTTGATCCAGCACAGCAAGATAACGCAGCCGATTAGCGCCCAGATCGTTTCTGCGGTGAGCAAAATTTCGCGAAAGAAGCGGGCGGTGACAAAGATGGACAGTGCGCCAGCACCGTAAGCAGCGGCTAGCGGCGCAAGAATCTGTAGATAGAATAGAACAGGGCGCGGAATAAAAGGGGCGTTTGGCGCGATTGCGATTACCCCTTGCAGCAGCAAAAAATCTAAGACAGCAGCGATCGCAACCGTGACCGCCGCGCTTTGAAACAGCACGCTCCAAGGTAAATATTTTAGTGAGCGAAAGGGATTAGACATCAGAATAAATTGCCATAAATTGATGCTCAGCCAAACTGTAGTGCCTGACCGCGAACTTCTGTATTGATTTGCCCCCGGTCATACACGACCTGCCCGCCCACAATCGTTACCACAGGCCAGCCCGTCAAATTCCACCCTTCGAACGGGCTCCAGCCGCATTTGGTCTGTAGCTCTTCGCGCAAGACCGGACGATACGTCACCAGATCAACCAGCACCAAATCAGCATCAAAGCCCGGTTCAATCAAGCCTTTATTAGGAATTTTGTACGCGCTTGCTACCGCTGTAGACATCCAGTGAGAGACCTGGGCCACCGTACAGCGGTTTTCTTTGGTCTGCGTCAGCATTAGCGGCAGCGAGGTCTCAACACCAGGCATACCTGAGGGTGCGTTGGGATAGCCTTTTGCTTTCTCTGCTAAGGTGTGGGGTGCGTGATCGGTCGCGATAAAGTCAATGACGCCATCAAGTAAGGCTTGCCATAAAATTTCGCGATCGCGCGGATACTTCAGCGGCGGATTCATCTGCGCTAGGGTTCCAAGCTTTTCATAAGCGCTGATGTCTAGCAGCAGGTGCTGTGGTGTCACTTCTGCGGTGACCCAGCTTGGCTTATCGGCTCGCAGCAGCTCGGCTTCCTCACCTGTAGACATGTGCAAAATATGCAGACGACGCTGATACTTTTTAGAAAAGCTCATGGCCATTTTAGTCGCCATCAGGGCCGTTTCATTATCTTGCACCTTTGTGTGAGTAGCCGGATCGGTTTCACCAGCAAACTGCTGGCGGCGCTCCATTATGCGAGCCTGATTTTCTGCGTGCACAGCAATCAGGCGATCGCCTACCGCAAAAATTGGCTCAATCGTTTCAGCCGTATCTACAGAGAGCGGACCGTGGGCTGAACCCATAAATATCTTGATGCCGCAGGTGGGATTAGCCGTGCGTAAATCGTCTAGGTTTTCGGCAGTGGCACCGATAAAAAATCCGTAGTTAACCAGACTTTTAGAGGCGGCGATCGCCAGCTTATCGGTCAAAACAGGTTGTGTTGTTGTTAGCGGCAGCGTATTGGGCATTTCTAAAAAAGAGGTAACGCCGCCCCGTACGCAGGCGCAGGTCGCGGTGAACAAATCCTCTTTATGCTCTAAGCCCGGATCGCGAAAGTGCACCTGCGGATCGATCACACCGGGCAGCAAAGTCAGCCCTTGAGCATCAATTACCGTCGTATAGTCTGTAATCGCTAGCTGGGTACCCACAGCCGTGATTTTTCCATCTGCGATCACGACATCACGCGGAACAATCTCGCCTGAGGGCAGCAAAACCTGGGCATTTTGAATAATAGTGGGCTGCGCAGTCGGCAATTGTGTCATATCAGGCTTGTGTCATCTCAGTAAGTGTCTTTTCGGCTTATGCTAGCTAGAGCCTCAACTAACTATGATTGTTTCATTAGCCGCGCTATGTTACCAAACCCTTAGAAATTTTAATGGTTTTCGTCCGATCTACGTGCAGACAGCTCTAGATCTAACCGACGCGCTTAGCCTGATCTTGCCGCATCCTTATGCCTGCTCACCTCATTTGAATCGTAAAATCTGTGTCTGAAAAGCAACAAAATCCGTGGGTTGAAGGACTTCAAACCGTCGCGCTCAGTATTTGCCTAGCGTTCGGCATTCGTCAGTTCGTCGCTGAAGCTCGGTTCATCCCTTCCGAATCGATGCTGCCTACCCTCGAAGTGGACGATCGCCTAGTCGTCGAAAAGATCAGCTATCACTTCAATCCACCCAAGCGGGGTGACATCATTGTCTTTAGAGCGCCCCAGAGGGCCTTGGATGCGGCCCATTCAACCACCAATGATGCCTACATCAAGCGCGTCATTGGACTGCCCGGTGAAACGGTTGAAGTCAAAGACGGCAAAGTTTTTGTCAACGACAACGCCCTCGAAGAAGACTATATTCAGTCACCGCCTGTGTACACCTGGGGGCCAGAAGTAGTGCCAGCAGGCCAATATCTGGTGCTAGGCGACAATCGTAACAGCAGCTCTGATGGTCACGTTTGGGGCTTTTTAGAGCGAGAAAGCATCATTGGCCGCGCGGTCGTTCGCTTTTGGCCGCTTCAGCGAATTGGAGGGCTCAATTGAGCGACTTTAGCAGATTGCGATTTTAGCAGGCTGCTTTAGACAGGCACGAATTTGGAAACAGGCGAAAGCTTAGAGGCAGGCAGAAAACTGATTTCAGATCTGGCCGACGCAGCAACTGGCATAGGTTTTACACTCATTTATGTCGGCCAGCGCTAGGATGCTGAGGCAATCAGTTCTATCGATACAGTTCTTGAGCGTTGTTATGGCTAAAAAGCAGTCTCATAGGCAGCAAAGCCTTTGGGTAGAAACCTTACAGACAGTAGGGCTAAGCGTCTTGATGGCGTTCGGAATTCGTCAGTTTGTTGCTGAGGCGCGGATTGTGCCCACTGGCTCTATGCAACCTACGGTTGAAATCAACGACCGCCTCGTGGTTGAAAAGATTAGCTACCTGTTTCAAGCGCCGCAGCGAGGCGACATTATTGTGTTTCAAGCGCCGCAGAAGGCTTTGGAAGCAGCTAACTCAACCACCCGAGATGCCTACCTAAAGCGAATAGTAGGGATGCCAGGTGAAACAGTAGAAGTCAAAGATGGCAAAGTCTTTGTCGATGACAAAGCGCTCAGAGAAAACTACATCAAGGCACCACCACTCTACACATGGGGGCCAGAAGTGGTGCCATCTGGTCAATACTTGGTGCTAGGTGACAATCGCAACGGCAGCTCTGATGGCCACGTTTGGGGCTTTTTACCAGAAGAAACCATTATTGGAAAAGCAACTGCTCGGTTTTGGCCACCGAGTCGAATGGGGGGCTTAGATTAATCTGGGTCTGTTCACCGGGCCCATTCAACCTGGGCTCATTTGACCTGGGTCTGTTCAATCTGGGCCAATTCTTGACCGACTAGCCCCAGACTCTCCTCACTTTCCCCTGCAAGCTTTTGCCTAGCCAGGGCGTATTAAACGCTAGAGACTGTAGCGTTTCGGGCGTTACGTCCCAGCTTGCCTGTGGGTCAAACAGCGTTAGCTCTGCTGGCGCTCCTACTTCTAGATGTCCTCGCGTCAACCCCAAACACTGAGCCGGACCGTCGCTGAGCGCCTGCCAAAGCTGCGTGGGACTCCACGGACGGCTAGCCGCCATACCGCTAACGCTGTGGCTCATGCTGCTGTTAGCGACAAAGGCCTGCCAAAGAGCAGCCAGTGCTAGCTCTAGGCCGATAGCACCAGGAGGAGCAGACTCGAAGGCAACGGTTTTTTCTTCGTAGGTGTAGGGCGTATGATCAATTGCGATCGCATCGATCACCCCGTCTGCCACCCCTTCAATCAGCGCCTGCCTGTCTGCGGGCGTTCCTAGGGGCGGATCTTGCCGAAAGCTGGGGTTATAATCGGCCAAATCTTCGGTATCAAACAGTAAATGATGCCAAGCCACGCTGGCGCTCACGGGCAAATTACGAGATTTAGCCTGACGCAGCAACTCAACGCTACGGGCAGTAGACACTCGCATAATGTGAACGAGCGCAGGGACTTCAACAATATATTCCAGGAGGGTGGCGAGGGCAGTGGTTTCAGCGATCGCACTTATCCCAGACAGACCCAATCGCACTGAATCAATTCCCTCTCTGACAACACCGTTTCCAGCAATTTGGCGATCACAAGGCCACAGCATAATTGGCTTTTGCAGCGGCTGTGCGTATTCCAACAGCCGTCTGAGCAGGGCTTTGTTGGCGATAGGTTGGCCATCGGTAAAGCCCACGGCCCCGGCTTGGGCCAATTCTGCTAGCTCGGTGAGCTGTTCGCCTTTCGCCCCCAGCGTAATTGCGGACCATGGAAGGAGTTGGATATTAGCTAGCGGCGGCGTATTGGCTGGCGGGATCTTGGTTAGCGGGGTCTTGGCTGGTAGCTGATTGGCTTGCTGGATAGCAGCGATCGCATCCGCGCTATCAGTCACCATTTTTGCATTCGGCAGCAGCCCTACACGGGTAAAGCCACCTGCTGCTGCCGCCCGGCGTAAAGACTCACGGGTTTCTCTCGACTCGTCGCCTGACTCACCGCTTTGGCTATAGAGATCGATTAGACCGGGACCCAAAAACTGACCGCGGCCATCAATGATTTCGGTGTCGGTAGAAACATCGGCAAGGAAAGGGGCGATCGCCACAATCTGCCCGTCTTCAATCAGCACATCACCCGTGCCTTCAGCGCCAACCACTTCCGCCGCCGCCATCACCAGATACGCTTGCTTAATCAGCGCTGCCATGAGCCCTCCTAGCCGGTACTACAAAAAATAGCAAACCAGCACTACAGCGCCCCTGCCGCCGTTTTATCGAAAATGCTGCCCGATAGATGCGTGGTAATATTCGCCGCACTCAGCACGGGGAGACTGCCTGGCCCACCATGATAGTCAATCACGCTGACTGCTCCGTTGCCCTGCTTAAACTGCCAAAATTTCTCAGGGCCCAAGCCAAACACCTGACACAAGATAGCCTTATTAATCGCATCGTGGGCTACCACCATTACCGTCTGTGGCGTCTTGGCATCACTATAGGCTTCGACAACATCTCCCCAGCCTTTTTTAGCCCGCCTCCACACATCCTCTAAGTTTTCACCCCCCGGCATCTGCACGCTCTGCGGCGTTTTCTGCCATTCGGCTAGCACTCCCGGATAGCCCGATTCAATCTCTGTTTCCAACATGCCTTCCCACTCACCGTGGCTAATTTCCCACAGATCCTCAGTCGTGGTCAGCGTCACGTCAGGATGGTGCTTCAAAATGCCTTCTGCCGTTTCCTTCGGTCGCTTCATTGAAGAGGTCACCGCCGCGTCAAGCCGGACAACCTTCAAGAATTCGCCAGCCTGAGCAGCCTGTTTATGGCCGCTTTCGTTGAGTGGAATGTCAATTTGCCCTTGGAAGCGGCCATCACGGTTCCAGTTGGTTTCACCGTGGCGCACCAGCAGCAGACGCGGACCTTTGAAGCGCGATCGCCGGTTAGGCAGCGGCTCGCCCATGTGACTCGTCAGGTTCAAAGACTCTAGCTGTACGCCGTCTTCTAGGCCACCCACAAAGTTCAGCACGTTGATTGCACAGTTGTCTTGGCCCATACTGTTTAGGCTCTCTGGGCCCAAACCAATCGCCGAACCGATCAGCGCCCGGTTGATTGCACTATGGGCTACTAGCAAAACGGTTTGACCGGCGTGTTTTTCTAGCAGCATCTGCCAAAATAGGGCAGCCCGCTCCCAGATTTCGCGAGCCGGATAAAAGTCTGTTGTGGTGCCGTCATCATTCGGCAGCGGCATCTTAAACTGATTGGGGGCTTCGCGCCAATTCCGATACATCTCAGGATACTCAGCTTCTACCTCGTCAAATGGGCGAGACTCCCACAGCGGTAAATTGATTTCTTTGAGCTGGTCAGTGACCTCAACAGCAGGCACCGAATTCCCTGTCTTGCTAGCGTTTTGGCCGATGGTTTCTACAATCAGCTCACAGGTTCTACGGGCGCGCTTTAAAGGGCTAGAATACACCGCGTCTAGCGACAAGCTCTCTAATGTTTTGCCTACCGTACGCGCTTGCTGTTCGCCTAGCGCTGTGAGCACTGCTTTGTCGTGATGGCCTTGGATAATGCGCTGGGCGTTGGAGGTACTTTGCCCATGACGCACAATAATAACAGTGGTTTTCAACGGGGCTGCCCTCACGTATGGATATGCCAGAGCTATCTTACACTGGCGACTTAAAATAGGGCTATGAAGAGCATTACCTACAGTCCAGCCTATACGCTGGTGCCTACTTATGAGTGCTTTAATCGCTGCACGTATTGTAATTTTCGAGTCGATCCAGGTCAGGATGAATGGCTAAGTCTGACGGCGGCTGAGGCGACGCTGCGATCGCTACAGCCAGCAAACGTCGTCGAAATTTTGATTTTGAGTGGAGAAGTGCATCCGCAAAGCTCTCGCCGAGAGGCCTGGTTTCAAAGAATTTATGACCTGTGTCAGCTCGCGCTCGCGCAGGGGTTTTTGCCACACACTAACGCAGGGCCACTGAGCTACGCAGAAATGGCCAAGCTGCGTGAGGTCAATGTGTCCATGGGCCTGATGGTAGAGCAGCTAGCGCCAACGCTGTTAGAGACCGTTCATGCCCACGCACCAAGCAAGCAGCCAGAGATGCGATTGCGGCAGCTAGCGTTTGCAGGACAGCTTAAGATTCCATTTACTACTGGCCTGCTGTTAGGACTAGGGGAGAAAAGGCAAGATTGGCAGGACAGCTTGAGCGCGATCGCTCAGGCTCATAAACGGTATGGCCACATTCAAGAAGTCATCTTGCAGCCCCATCAGCCCGGTACGCGTCAGGCCCAAAAACGACCGCCCTGCTACGGCAGCTACCTAGCCGCTGCGGTGCAAATCGCCCGAGAAATTCTGCCGACAGACATTACCATTCAAATTCCTCCTAACCTAATTCGTTCGGATGCGGCGCTAATTGATTGCTTGAACTTAGGCGCAGGCGATCTAGGTGGCATTGGCCCAGTCGATGAGGCAAACCCTGACTATCTGCATCGCCCACACGCGCAGATGAAGGAGCTGCTGCGATCGCACTCATTCACCTTAGAGCCCCGGCTTCCCGTTTATGAAAAATATGACAGATGGCTACCCAAACAGCTACAGGTCTCTACTACTCGTTGGCGAAGAACGCTGGAGACTCAGCAAGCACATACAAACTGAATAAAACAAAAAAGGACTTGCCTAGGCATCGACAGCAGGCAAGTCCTCAATTAGGCAAGTCCTTAGAATTTGAGGCTGATGCTTTACTACACGCGACCCCGTAACATCTGTGCCATTTCATTTTGCTTCGGAGATAGCTCTAGCGCTGTCTCTTCAGTGATACGACCAGCTTCGTACAGCGCGTATATCGACTGATTCATCGTACACATGCCGTCAAATGTACACTTGGGCAAAATCGCTTCGATTTCGTCAAGCTGACCGCGCAAAATATAGTCTTTAATGGCATCTGTATTGATCAAAATTTCGTGGAAGGCGGCGCGTTTGCCGTCAGTGGTACGGCACAGCCCCTGTGCGACAACGCCAACTAGCGATTCTGCGATCGCCACTCGAATTGGGGCCTGCTGCTCAGGCTCATACATCCCCAAAATTCGCTCTACCGTCTTTACCGCACTGTTAGTGTGCAAGGTGCCAAACACCAAGTGACCGGTTTGGGCAGCTTTTAATGCGGTTTCGATAGTTTCGCGATCGCGCATCTCTCCTACCAGAATAATGTCAGGGTCTTCTCGCAGCGAAGCTTTCAGCGCATTACCAAACTTGCGCGTATGTACACCCACCTCTCGGTGCTTAACCAACGACTTCTGACTCTTGTGCACAAATTCCACCGGATCTTCAATCGTGATAATGTGCTTTGCCATCTCCTTGTTGATGTAGTCAATCATCGCCGCCATCGTTGTGGACTTGCCCGAACCCGTAGGCCCAGTCACCAAAATGAGCCCCTTGTGGTAATGACACATGTCTCTGATCACAGGCGGCAGCTTAAGCTGCTGCATCGTCAAAATCTCGACTGGAATCAGTCGCATCACAATCGATGGACCATGCAGGCTGTCAAAGATATTAATTCGCACCCGCGAGAAATCGTACTGAGCCGCCCCGTCAAAGTCCAGCGTCTCTTTAAATTGAACAATCTCTTCAGGCGTTAGAATTTCGCTCAGCCAGCTCTCAAACATCTCAGGCGTCGTCACTGGGAAATCCGTGGCATTGATTTCACCCCGGTTTCGATAGCGTGGCACTTCACCCACACCGACATGAACATCGGAATAGCCCTCATCAAACGCCTTGCGAATAATTTTTTCTAGCGTGGGGCCACCACCTGTTGAGCCGGCTGGCATTGGGGGTGGGGCCGCCGCTCTGTGGCCCGCAGCAGGCCGTGAGGATGGCGGCGTCTGCACCATCTGCGTCTGAGGGGGCGCGATCGGTGTTGAGGACACTGGTGGAGGGGCGGGCGGCGCAGCAGGCACAGCCCGAGGGGGCGGTGGGGGCGGCATCGCAGGCCGAGGTGGTGGAGAGATTGGCGATTGAAGATTGCTCATAAGTATCCCTGTACGGTTTTCGCGAGCCATTGAAAAGTTGCGTAGATTCTCTGTACCCTATGCAAGACAAGGCTTTATATGCCTGCAGTATGCCCAAAAGTTCTCGCGAAACCGGCGCTCGAACGCGCTGCATGCTTGTGCTATGACTCCGCATCCTGTGCTACGCTACTAAGGCTGTACTAAATTCACACATCTGGATTTTCGGGTGTTTAGCAGGCTCTACAGCACATGCTTTGCGGCACATGCCACGCCTACCTAAATGCGGCCAGATGGAGGTTTAACCCGAAAGGAGAAAAAATAAATGCCAGTCGTATCCCTGTCTGACCTACTAGAGTCAGGCGTGCACTTTGGCCACCAGACCCGCCGATGGAATCCGAAGATGGACGAATACATCTTCACTTCGCGCAACGGTGTCCATATTATCGATCTTGTTCAAACCGCCCAGCTGTTGGAAGACGCCTATAAGTACGTCCGCAAATCGGCAGAGGGTGGTAAAAGCTTTTTGTTTGTAGGCACCAAGCGCCAAGCTGCGGGTATTGTCGCCCAGGAAGCTGACAGATGTGGTTCATACTACGTGAACCAGAGATGGCTAGGGGGCATGCTAACGAACTGGAACACCATCAAAACTCGCGTAGAGCGCTTGAAAGAGCTTGAGCGGATGGAGCAATCTGGCGCACTCGCCATGCGACCCAAAAAAGAAGGCTCCATGCTTCGCCGTGAGCTAGACAAGCTACAAAAGTACCTCGGTGGCATCAAAACCATGCGCCGCATTCCCGATGCGGTCATCATTGTTGACGTTCGCCGTGAATACAACGCGGTTCAAGAGTGTCAAAAGCTAGGCCTGCCTATCATTTCGCTGCTAGACACCAACTGTGATCCTGATGTTGTAGATGTGCCCATTCCGGGTAACGACGATGCGATCCGCGCTATCAAACTGGTGATTGGCCGCTTGGCAGATGCCATTTATGAAGGGTCAAGAGGCGGTGGCACAGACAGCGGTAGCAGCAGCAAAGCCGCTAGCCATGCAGCCGATATCTACGACGGCTACGACGGCGCAGACTACAACGATGACGGGGCTGAAGTCGGCGCAGCGGCTGAATCTGCTGCAGCGGCGACAGGAACACCTGCTGCTGATAGCTAGGCTTGCGCCGCGTAGATTAAGTACGTAGATCAAGCACCTAGTTCAAGCACCTAGTTCAAGCACTTTGTTTAATTCCTGATGACCTTAGTTCTAACTAGCTAGGTGCTAACAGTTCAGATGCTGATCGCTAGGTGTTAGCTGCTAGAAGCTCTGATAGCTAGGCTCTAGTCGCCAGGATCAAAAACAACAGGCGGAGGTTGTGCCTTAGCAGTTGTATGGTTAAGGCATAGCCGCTGAGTTCTGTCAGTTTCATTTTCTAAGCACCCTTGCTAGGGAAACGGCTCTAGATAGTTCTAGATACGGAATCTTACTAGATACACAATCAACCCAAAACGGAGGCACAATGGCAGGTATTTCTGCAAAGCTGGTGAAAGAACTGCGCGATAAGACCAGCGCAGGCATGATGGACTGCAAAAAAGCGCTGCAAGAAACCGACGGCGATATCGAAAAGGCCAGCGAGTGGCTACGCCAGAAGGGCATTACCTCAGCCGGTAAAAAAGAGAGCCGGGTTGCTTCTGAAGGCTTGGTCCATAGCTACATCCATACGGGTGGTCGAGTCGGCGTTTTAGTAGAAATTAACTGCGAAACGGATTTCGTAGGGCGTCACGAAGACTTCAAGCAGCTAGCGCAAGACGTGGCCATGCAAATTGCGGCATCTCCTAACGTTGAGTACGTCAGAATTGAAGATATTCCAGCAGATACTGTTGAGAGCGAAAAGTCAGTTGAAATGGGTCGCGATGACTTGGGCAGTAAGCCTGATAATATCAAGGAAAAAATTGTTCAGGGTCGAATTGACAAGCGCTTGAAAGAGCTATCGCTAGTCGATCAGCCCTTTATCAAAGATCAAAACATCACTGTCGCAGAGCTCGTTAAGCAATCTGTTGCGAAGCTAGGCGAAAATATTCAGATCCGTCGATTTTCCCGGTTTATCCTAGGTGAAGGGATTGAGAAAGAGGAAGTGAGCTTTGCGGATGAAGTTGCTGCGCAAACGGGCCAAAAGCAAGAGCAAAAGCCTGAGGTAAAGGAAGAAGAAAAGCCTGAGGCCAAGAAGCAAGATAAAAAATCAGGCAAGAAAAAGAAGAAAAAGTAGGGCCGCTCGGCAGTAGCCCGAATCGGTATCAGTTAAGCTGAATATTTAAAGGTCGGGCTTTTCAGTAAATAGGAAAGCCCGATTTTTTAGATTTACGGCTTTAAAGGGTTAACTGCAGCGTTGACCGTAGCATTGGCAAAACCGCTATCTTAGAGAGCATATGGTTAAAGCAAGCGGCCAAATTGAAAAGGAGCTAACACTGCTCCAGAAGCGAACAGAGGAGATGGCCGAGGCGCTAGATACTCTGTACAGTGGCTATTTGAAGGCCCTAGGCGAGGCGAGTAAGCAGCAGATGATGTCGGCAGTACATCATCTGTGCACGCAGGCTTATCCTGATAAGTTCTTAGCGCTGTCGTGGCAGCAGCGCAATCAGCTACAGAATTCCTTGCAGACGATGGCTTCGCAGATTCCTATCCAACTGATCGAGCAGCGATCGCAGGTCAAAAAGACCAGCCGTAGGTCCTCTAAAAGCAACGGCTTAGCTTTTCTACAGCAGCTATTAGCGGCAAAAGCTTCGGGCACGGTGATCCATACCCAATCGGGTAGCAGCGATGACTTACTCGATAAGCTCTCCGAAATTGCGCGACTTGAGACCCGCTCTAGCCACCTAGACGATTCAGAAGACACACTTGACGATCCACTCGCAGATTTAGAGATGGCAGACCCAGAGGTAGCAGACTCAGAGGTAGCAGACTCAGAGGTAGCAGACTCAGAGGCATCCGATTCAACAGGTTTGTCTGGGCTCGATGATGCCGAACTAAAAAGTGCTGAAGATGACTACGCAGAAGTAAGATTTGATGCCCTTGAGTTTGAAGAAACTGGATCAGATGTTGGGGAGGGAGCTGGAGCAGAGCCGTCAGCGTCAGAGACAGCGTCCGATTTTACACTTGGCGAGCAAGCGGATTATGAAGACATAGATTTTGACGTGGATATTCCAACCGCTGAACAAAGACTCACGATATCTGAAGAGGAGGATTTATTAGGTGCACTAGAAGCGTTAGCGCGTCGCTCAGATAGCGATCATGAAGATGACAGTAGCGGCGAAGAACCGCTGCTAGCGCCTAAGCATTTACTAAAGCAGCAAATGCTGATGGAAAAAGCAATTCGAGACGTCTTTCAGACCGTTTCGGAGGGCATCAATGAGCTGTTGCAAAAGGCAGATGTTATGCCCAACTTTCCAAAGGCACTGATGGCCGCCGCCGCTGATACGCGAGGACTAGGCGAGCCGTTGAATGCGGTGCCTAATGTTGTCAAAGTGTCGGTACGAGTGATGCAAGGTGAGCCAAATTTCGACCTAGATGATGGCGAGCCATCGTATAGAGAAGGTGAGGGGAACCGCAAAAGACGATCTAGAAAACTGGGTCGTAGGGGGCAAACTCGTCAAAGCAGCCGGCGAGAAAAGGAGCGTAGCAGCCAGCGAAGGGACGCAGCCAGCGAAGGGAGAAACGACCGAGGAAGCAGCGGAAACGACAGATCATCGAGACGGTTTGTACCGATGGAAGCAATAGAGGTCGACGCGTTTCCAGAACTGGCAGTGATTAATTTGCAGCTTAGCGAAGTTGAATTTGCCGATCCTAGAGTGTCAGTTTGGCGGAGTCGGTTGCGCAAAGAGCTAGCGCATCTTAAGCAGCTAGGAATGCGCTATAAGAAGACAGAGCGATCGCTAGAAACGGCCCAAGCCGAAGATGCTTGGCGTGCTAGCTGGACGACTACAGAAGAACCGTAACTGAGAAGAACCGTAAACTATTCGTGGGCAGAGGCAGAAGCGATGGAGGCGGAAGCGATGGAGCAACAATCTACAGCGCAGCACGCTGAACCGCATACCAAGCCACACGCAGAGATAGCCCCTCATCTACCAGACTGGGTGCGGCTACAAAAGGCCTTGAGCGTTGAGTCTGAGCGTGGATTCAACAATATTGAAGGACATCATCAGCTTTTTAGCGAGTTTATCTCTAACAGTCTCCAATCGGGATTGAAAGCGCTTCTACAAAATACTTCTAGCCTATCTTCTGGGCTATCGAGTCAGATCAGTGAAAACAAATGGAAAACGCTGGCTGAACGATTTGATGACTATACCGATCTCTCTTTTTCACAGCGTCAGCACTTAGTTGCCGACACGCGGCGCTTTTTACACAAAGCGAGACAGGCCGTAGAGGCTCTGCCTCTGCTGGCAAAATTCAGCAGCGCAGAGTCTGGCAGTAGCTATCAAGCGGGCAATGCTTCTAGAACAGACCAGGCGAATGCAGCAAAAGGAAATACGGCCAAGCGAAAAATAAAGTCTCCTAAAACAACAGATGTGACTGGATTAGTCCATCGAACCAACTCTAATCATCCTTTAGATAAACCACTCACTTACCTAAAGGGAGTAGGACCACATAAGGCCGAAAAGCTGTCCAGGTTAGGGCTGTTGAGCCTACGAGATGCTTTGTTCTACTACCCTCGTGACTATATTGACTATGCGCGTCAGGTCAAGATAAAAGATTTAGTCCCTGGAGAGACTGTAACCATTGTAGCTACGGTAAAACGCTGCAACTGCTTCAATAGTCCCCGAAATTCTAAGCTAACCATTTTCGAGCTAACGGTGTATGACAGCAGCTCGCGGCTGAAGCTAAGTCGGTTTCTAGCAGGAAATCACTTTCGCTCACGCGGCTGGCAGGAGCGGCAAAAGCGGCTGTATCCACCGGGCGCAGTCGTTGCCATTTCTGGATTGGTGAAGCAGACAAAATACGGCATCACAATTGACAGCCCAGATATTGAAGTGTTGGGTGGGCAGGGTGAGCCGATTGAGTCGCTGACAGTGGGCCGGGTGGTGCCGGTGTATCCGCTAACAGAAGGCGTAGGCGCAGACCTGATACGCAAGGCGGTAGTGGCAGCGCTGCCCTCGGTGGTGGAGCTACGCGATCCGCTGCCAAGAGATTTACGAGAGGCGTATGAGCTGGCAGATTTGGCCGTTGCGATCGCCCATATTCATTTTCCCCCTAGCACCGAAGAACTTACGATCGCGCGTCGCCGTCTCGTTTTTGACGAATTCTTCTATCTTCAACTAGGCCTACTGCGTCGCCGCGCCCAGCAGCAGCAGACCCAGACCACCGTCAAAATGGCCCCGACCGGTGAACTAATCGAGTCGTTTTACAACCTGCTGCCCTTTAAATTTACCGGTGCCCAGCAGCGGGTCTCCCAAGAGATTCTCAACGATTTGCAGGCGATCGCACCGATGAACCGGCTGGTACAAGGCGACGTCGGCTCTGGCAAAACCGTTGTGGCCGTGGTGGGAATTCTAGCGGCCATTCAGTCTGGCTACCAGGCGGCGCTAATGGCCCCTACAGAAGTTCTCGCCGAGCAGCACTATCGGCAGCTAGTAGAGTGGTTCAATCTGCTGCATTTGCCAGTAGAGCTGCTCACTGGCTCAACCAAGGCTGCCAAGCGCCGACAAATTCATCAAGAGCTACTGACGGGCGAGCTTCCGGTTTTAGTAGGAACACACGCCCTGATAGAAGACCCGGTAAAGTTCAACAACTTGGGCTTGGTTGCCATTGACGAGCAGCATAGATTTGGCGTTGCGCAGCGGGCCAAACTTCAGCAGAAAGGAGACAATCCTCACGTGCTGACACTCACAGCCACTCCTATTCCTCGCACTTTGGCGCTGACCATTCATGGAGATCTAGACGTCAGTCAAATCGATGAGCTGCCGCCCGGTCGAAAAGCGATCAAAACAACTGTTTTGGGCGGACGCGAAAGGGCCGATGCCTATGACCTAATCCGCCGAGAGATTGCAAAAGGGAGACAGATCTATGTCGTTCTTCCTTTAGTAGAAGAGTCTGAAAAGCTAGACTTGCGCTCAGCGATAGAAGAGCACGACCGACTACAAGAGACTATTTTCCCAGATTTTCAAGTTGGGCTTTTGCACGGGCGCATGAGTTCAGCCGAAAAAGACGCGGCCATCAGTGCCTTTCGCCAGCAGACAACGCATATCTTAGTATCTACCACGGTGGTAGAAGTGGGTGTTGATGTGCCTAACGCTACTGTGATGTTGATAGAACATGCAGAGCGCTTTGGCCTGTCTCAGCTGCATCAGCTACGTGGACGAGTGGGCCGAGGCGGCGATCAGTCATTTTGCCTGCTGATGACTAACAGTAAGAGCGAAGTGGCCATGCAGCGACTGCGAGTGATGGAACAGTCTCAAGACGGCTTCTTTATCTCTGAAATGGATATGCGTTTTCGAGGACCCGGTCAGGTGTTGGGCACGCGTCAGTCTGGTCTGCCAGATTTCGCACTGGCGAGCTTGGTTGAGGACCAGGCGGTGCTGGAAATTGCCAGAACGGCAGCGGCCAATATTTTGGCAGAAAAGGCCAGCGACGGTGATGGGCTAACCCGATGGCCGCTGATGGAGAAAGAGTTAGAGCGCCGCTATCAAAAGCTGATGGGCGGCGCGATTTTAACGTGAGAGCAGGTATTGACTGGCCAAGGCTTAGAGCGATCGCGACTTCTTCTTACCAAAAAGCCCAAGCAAAGTGGCCGTACCGAGCATTCCGACCCCCAACGCCACCGAAACCCAAATGCCCACCGGTAGCGCAATGGTGGATGAATTGAGGAAGTTAATAGAAACACGCGTGGCGTTTTGCACCGAAAAGGTAGCGATCGCAATCCCCAAGACAGCTGGAATCATCACCACTAAAAACTTCACCATGAAGCGCGCCTCTGCAACTGAACTGCTCTTCATAGAATAGCGCTTCAGAGGAATACGTTCTAGAGTAGTGAGCTTCACTCTGCGCGTAATGACTGGCTCACACGAGCCCTGTCTAAACCGCTAGTGCCGGGTTTCCAGTAGGAGATGGATCTACCTGATCGGCTGGCGGGCGCGACTGGCTTTGAGTCACTTCCAGATAGATATGCTCTAGGCCAACCGCGTGACGAGAAATAGAATCAATCGGCAGGCCCGCAAATCGACTCAGCAGCTCGGGTAGCTCTAGTAGCTCGGGCACCCAGAAAGCCAGGTCGCTGCCGTAGCGCCGAGGCGTAAAGCCATGAGATCGGGCGCAAGCGATCGCACCTGCTTCATCTTGAGTGTCTATCACAACAATCTCTTTGGCTGCTACCCGCTGCCGCAAGGTAGCAATGGTTCCTTCTGCTAAGAGCTGGCCTTGCTTGATAATGCCAATGCGATCGCACAGCCGCTCCACTTCGTCTAATAAATGCGTCGTCAGCAGCACCGTCACCCCCTGCTGCTTTAGCGACCGAATCAAATCCCACACTTCGTAGCGAGCTTCAATATCTAGCCCAGTAGAAGGCTCGTCTAAGACCACAAGCTGAGGCTGATGGATAATCGCCGCCGCCAAACTCAACCGCCGCTGCATTCCACCGCTCAGATTGCCCACCACGCTGCTGGCTCGGTTGGACAAATTAACCGCCGCTAGGCAAGCCTGCACGCGCTGGTTCGTTTTTTTCCGACTCAGGCCATAGATCCGCGCAATAAACACTAAGTTCTCTACGCAGGTCAGACTTTGATATAGCAGATTTTGCTGAGGCATCACCCCCACCAGCAGCTTCGTCGCCTGACAGACCGGCTGACCCTGTACCAATATTTCGCCGCTGTCCGGCGTCAGCAAGCCGCAGAGCAAATTGAGCGCGGTGGTTTTACCCGCTCCATTTGGACCTAGCAAACCATAGATTTCGCCAGTCCTGATACTCAGCGATAGCTGGTTGAGCGCCTGCCTGTCACCAAACTGCTTAGAGAGGCGGGTGATTTTTAGCATGTACTTAAATAGTTTTGAACACGGTCTTTGAGCCACTAGTAGCCGCAATTGCTGTGGCTATCATGCCCTACTGTGGACATTTGTTAAGTAGCTAGTAGGCCAGTTGCATAAACTAGTTATGAAATTGCTAATGCCAGCTAGGCGAGCCGGATGACGTCTACGCGCTCAAAATTCTATGCCAGCTTGAGCCTTGACGCCCTGTGCCTTGAACGGATGCTTGACTAGGGTCATCTCAGTGACCAGATCGGCACGCTCAATCAATGCAGTGGGGGCCCCGCGTCCAGTTAAGATCACGTGACTCATTTCAGGCTTTTCTGCCAGTCCGGCCAGCACCTGCTCGGTAGATAAATAGCCTAGCTTCAGCGCAATGTTGACCTCGTCAAGCAGTACGGTACGGTAGCTGTCGTCTCGAATGTAGGTCAGGGCTTTTTCCCAAGCGGCTTGAGCCGTTTGAATATCGCGATCGCGGTCCTGCGTTTCCCAGGTAAAGCCTTCGCCCATCGCGTGAAACTTAAGCTGATCGGGCCAGTGGCTCAGCGCCGCTTTTTCGGCGGGCTCCCACCCACCCTTAATAAACTGCACAATCGCGACCTTAAATCCGTGACCAAGCGATCGCAACACCATCCCTAGCGCCGCCGTTGTCTTTCCCTTCCCAGTGCCCGTATGCACAATCACCAAGCCCTTCTCCACCTTACGCTCCGCTAATCGCTGAGCCTGAACTTCCTTACGACGCGCCATTTTACGCTTGTACTGTGCCTCGCTCAAGCCCTCTTCTGTGGCCTCTTTGTCAAGCTGTATGGCGGTCTGATCGAGCGTAGCCTGGTCGGCACTAGAATCGGCCCGAGAAGAATCAGTGCTAGCAGAATCAGAACCAGAAGAATCGGGACCAGAAGAATTTGTCATAAGAAAGATTGATAAAACTAGAACAGAGCCCTCCAATTCTATCTGGAGCGGTCTAGCTACTAAAGAGCGAGATCCCAGAAAGCGAGGTGCTAGGACAAGTGCGATAATACACAAACTAGACCTTTATCCCTTGCCATCTCTATTAGCATGACCCTCAAGCGCATCGTTCTCTCTATTTTGACACTGCTCGTAGCATGGGTCATGAGCCAGTCGCTCATCAGTAGCTTCAATGAGCCCCAAGTCGGTAGCCAGCTACAGCTATACCAAACCGACCTCATCGTACAGGCTAGCGACTGGGACGGCAGCGGCCTGCCAGCAGCCGAAGTCAGTCAGTTTCGCAGCGCCGTTTTTGGCAAAGATGCCATTGAAACTGCGACAGAGCAGTACCAAGAAGTGCGTAAAGACGCAGCGACCGGTTTGTCTCGGCTACAGCAACAGCTCAAGACATCCGCCGGAGCCAGCGCCGAGCAAAACCAATCGCTGCTTTCTACCGCTCAGTCTCAGCAAGCTTTGATCGACCAGATTGACCTGCGCTTGGGCATGGTGCAAGTACAGCAAGCAGAGATTGGCCAGGCCCTAGAAACCTGGCAATCGCTAGCCAGCCAGCCGAGCAGCAACGCCAAAATTGCTGCCGTGCTGAGCGACCTTTGGCAGACACCGCCTGTTATCACAGCCGACACCCAGCCGACCATCGAAGCACAGCTAAGCGGCTGGTTTCGCTATCAAGCGCTCAATCGCCTCTACACCGTACAAAACCAAACAGATCGTTTGGCTCAGCTAGACGCCCGAGAGACTAAAGCCGCTGAGCAAACGCTTATTCAACTCAGCTTAGTTGGCATCTTGCCTTCGCTAGGGGCACTGTTTGGTTCGGCGCTGCTGATTGCGCTAGTGGGTCAAAGGTTTCTTAGAGGCAAAGCATCCATACTTGCTATTAGCGACGGTCAGTGGACAGTGCCCTGGGACTGGGAGGTCGTTTGGCTAGTAATTGTGGGGGGATTTTTGTTTGTCGGCCAGTTGGCATTGCCGCTAGTCCTTCAGCTAGGGCTGCTGATTACGCAGTCAGCCACGCTACAGCCGGTTGCAGGCTGGGTGTCTGCACTTCCACAAGTTCATTTTGCCGAGGCAGGTTTGGCTTTGGCTTCTGCTGGGCTTACGCCTACCGGGCTCGTACTGGGACTATCAAGCCGAGGAAAAGCGCTGTATTCGTTGGTGTTTTACCTATTGATGGCCGCCAGCACCCTTGGCGTACTGTACTGGGCTATTAAGGAATACTTGCCTCTTTCAAAGGAATGGTTTCAGGTCCGCTTGGCCGGTCGGTGGCCACTGTGGGGACTAGGCGGATATTTGGTAGCCCTGCCGCTCATGCTGGGCATTTCTTTACTCAATCAGCAGATTTGGCAAGGGCAAGGGGGTAACAACCCAATTTTGCAGCTAGTGCTAGAAGAGCGCGATCCGGTTGCACTTGGAATGTTTTTGTTTACCGCGGCTGTGGCTGCACCCGTGTTTGAAGAAGTGCTGTTTCGAGGCTTCTTACTACCGTCTTTGACCCGCTACATGTCTACTTGGGGGGCGATTGGCCTGAGCAGCCTGATCTTTTCGGTCGCTCATCTGAGCTTCTCAGAAGTTCTTCCGCTTACGGTGCTGGGCGCTATTTTAGGATTTGTCTACACCAAATCACAAAATCTGATGTCGTCTATTTTGCTGCACAGCACCTGGAACAGTATCACGATGATTGGTCTGTTTTTACTGGGTAGCGGTAGTCGCTAGCGAAGAGCAAACCTAGGGCCTTCAGTCTTCTACCGCCGGCGGCCAGCCGCCATCGTCGGGCTCATGAGAGACTTCCTCGTTGGGAACAGGACGATCAGCCGCTTGTTGTGAAATAGATGCATCGCGCGTGGGCGCGCTGGCACTCGGCTTAGCACCTGGATTGACACTCGGCCTAGCAGGGGGTGTGGGCTTAGGTGTAGAAGCCGGAGCCGGAGAAGATACCGAAGATGTCGGGGCCGAAGAAGCGGCTTTGGCGGGCGCTATTTTAGCAGGCGCAGGATCTATAGGATCTAGTCCTAGCTGCTCTCTGGCCTGGTTGAGTAAGTAATCAGCGGCTGTTTTTCCTTGGTCGAGGAGACTTTTTCCGGTTTCGGCTAGAGGCTTTTTCTCGGCTGAAGCCAGACTAGGACTGCTTTTTTGATCTATCCAGTTACGTAGGTTACTGCCCAGTTTCATTGAGGCGTCACCCACCCAAGCGCCAAAGACAAAGGCAGAGCAAATAATCAGCCAAATTAGCTGAGCGGTTTCTTTGAGCAGCGTGCCGGTTAGATTAAGCGTTTTTTGATAAGTGACGGCTGTCTCTTCAGCAAACAGCAGCTCTGATAGTTTGGACGCCTGTAGTTGAATTTGATCCATGGCTTTAACGAAGATTATTTTCAATAAGTGGTCTGTGCGGCAAATGCCCTCATTGCTGTGTAGTTTCTATTTAGGTAGTGCCTAGCTAGCAAGTATCTACACAAACAAGCGTAAGAGACACCCCTTTTTAGTCCCTCATTCTAGAAAGGTATTTTAGCCACCCCAAACTTTTTGTAGAATAGCCTCTGGCTGAATATCGGCAACCTGACCGGTTTCGGAAGCAACTCCCAAAAATCGGGTTTCATCACTGGTAACAGGTGGCAGCATTTCGGCAGGGCTGTTTTTGCCAAATAGCGCCAGGGTAAACACCTTGAGTGCGGTAGATAGCTGCATCACATAGCTGTCAGGGGTAAGTACCAAGTCGGCTCCGGCAACGACGGCAGCAGCTTGACCCAAATTTTCGGCAGCAGCAACCATGAGCTGGCTGTCTTCAGACTTAAGGGTGTTCACCTGCGCCGCACTACCGCTGGTCTTTAGTAAAACGATCGGCATATTTGGCTGCTTGGCCCGAAAATCAGCAATCAGCGTTTTCCAACCAGCCAGCGGATACTGAAACTCGCTGCCGACATGCCCTGTGTCAGCCCCTGGATACATTAAGACGTAACCGCTTTTGAGATCGAGGCGATCACGCAGTGCGTTGGCCCAGGTCACGTCTTTTTCTGGGACATTAACCGCCAGATCGGACATTGGCCCGTTGATGTTAATAGCTTTTAGCAAGTCGTGATAACGCTGTGCTTGGTAGCGATCGCCCGCTGTCTCGCCATCTGAGACAGTTGTGGTATAGAGCCAAGGCGCATCTGTCGCGCTGTAAGTGATGCGAGTGGGTACGCCGCCTAGCCACAGCAACAGGCCCATTTTCCAAGATAGATCGGTGGTGATGGCGACTTCGTACTCGCGATCGCGCACAATCCCCAGTAGGTTTGCCCAGTCTGAAGGACTATTTGCAGCAGAAAAGGTAAACGGGATGACAGTGTCAACAATTTTTGAGACTCGATAGGCGACGGTCGCCTTCGGCTCAACGACAACACCAATTTCAGCGTTTGGATAGGCCCGTTTGATGTCATCTAGGGCCGGAAAGAACAAAAGCTGATCACTGATGCCACCAGGGATGAGGGCCAGTATGCGCATGCGGTTAAAATTAATATTTTTATCCGCTCACCATTCTAAGGGAAGCTGGTTGGCTTAGGTCAATTCCCTGGAAATAAAACCCGAATTCGCTAAGAATGGTGCTCTGTATAACTATTTCTTGGTTTCAATCTCTATGCATTTACTTCTCCCGGCAGCAGGTGTGGGTCGCCGGATGGGTAGCGATCGCAACAAGCTATTAATGCCTTTAGTCAATCGGCCCATTCTGGCTTGGACTCTAGAGGCTGCGGCTACCGCCAAGCGGCTGAAGTGGGTCGGCATTATCTGCCAGCCAGGTGACCAGCCAGACATTGAGCAAATGGTCGACCAGTGCAGCTTACAAACGCCTGTCGCATTTATTCGCGGCGGCGATACGCGGCAAGCGTCTGTGTACAACGGGCTGCAAGCACTGCCTGCCGACGCGACTCATGTACTCATTCACGACGGGGCTAGATGCCTGGCTACGTCCGAACTGTTTGATCGTTGCGCTGAAGCCGTCCTTAAAACGCAGGGCCTGATCGCGGCTGTTCCGGTCAAAGACACCATCAAGCAGGTGAATGACGAAGGCACGATTATCAACACGCCCAATCGCGCCGAGCTGTGGGCCGCGCAGACCCCTCAAGGGTTTGAGGTCGCGCTGCTAAAGCAATGCCATGCTAAAGGGCGAGCCGAAAACTGGGCTGTCACAGATGATGCGGCGCTGCTTGAAAAGTGCGGCATACCTGTGAGCATCGTGCCGGGAGAAGAAACCAATTTGAAAGTGACGACGCCGGTAGATTTGGCGATCGCGCAGTTCATCCTGCAACAGCGAGTCTAGCAACGTCAAATTGATATCAAACCGCCATAAGGCCGCCATCAAACCGCCATCAAACCGCTGTAGAATAGACGACACGCAAAACTCCTCGTGCGCGTAAGCCTTGGCTAGGCGACAGGGCTGCGTACGAGGAGAAAGCGAGCGGTATTAGTTCAGATGATAAATATAGAGTAATAGCTGGGCAAGAAGTACGCCTTAGAGGTCGCCGCCTCTTACAGCTAGCAGAAATACAATCGCGGGCCCCGAAATCACCACCAGCGCTAGCATCGTGAGCTGAGCAATTAAGACGAAATTAATACTAGTTACAACAGAAAGAGCACTATCTAACAAGGCTTTTTATCCTCCGAACATTTGAAGCTGAACCACATTAAGCAATTTCACTTCAGAGTATTGTACCTGTTTGCGGCGGCGAGGATTAAAGTTTGTTCACAAAATTCTAAGGTTGAGTTTTCCTTTACAGCTAGGGCTTTGTAGCCGTTTTGAGCGCCAAAATGCAGCGTCATACAGTGCTACTTTACCGCTAATGCTTAACAATTTGGTCTATACCTATTTCTATACAGCAGCTTCTGTACACAAACAGTCAATCAAAGAGAGATAAGGCGTAATGGCGACTTGGCAATGCGTAAAAAACTGTGGGGCTTGCTGCGAGCTGAGTCCCGCCGATCGCCCTAATCTATCAGACTATCTTTCTGCAGATGAGCTTTCTTTGTATATGAGCTTGGTCGGTGAAGATGGCTGGTGCATCAACTATGACAAAGACAAACGCGAGTGCACGATTTATGACGATAGGCCCAACTTTTGCCGCGTCGAGCCGGAAACGTTTCAGCAGCTCTATGACATTGACCCTAAAGACTTAAACGAGTTTGCCATTGAATGCTGTGAGCAGCAGATTTGTGGCATCTACGGCAATAGCAGTCCGGAGATGGAGCGGTTTTACGCTGAAGTTGGAATAGAGAGCCAGGTTATTGAAATTAGCGGCGAAGCGGCACTGCCCGAGCGGTCATTAGACCAGCCGGCAGGCCAGTCATTAGGCCAGTCATTAGACCAGTCGTTAGACCAGTCACTAAACCAGTCGCTAGGCCAGTCACTTGATGAATAATCGAACAAGTAATTGTGGTTTTGGGCAGCGATCGCAGATAATGAAAAAAATATGAAACTGAACCGCTTGTGACTTCTTCTGATCAGACCTCTCGCCAATCAGCACCTACATATGAGGCAGACGCGGCAGCTAGCCTGGCTGATGATAAGGTGGCTCTCTTAGCAGAGAATTTAGAGGAAATAGAGGGCAGCGGCTTTTGGCTTGTTTTTACCTCTACGTTTGTCACTATTTTTTTGGCCGAGCTAGGTGACAAAACACAGGTGACAACGATGCTGATGAGCGCAGAGTCTCAGTCACCAATCGTTGTATTTTTGGGGGCAGGGTTAGCGCTGGTGGCAACCAGCTTGGTTGGTGTCTTGCTAGGGCAGTGGCTGTCTGGTCGGGTGTCGGCAGAGACGCTTGATATTTGTGCGGGCGTGCTGCTGCTGCTGATTACCATTGGCCTAGTTGGCGATATTGTTGGCACTTGATTAGTTGCTTGGTTTCCGTAAAAAAGAGCAGTAGCAAAAGGCAGTAGAGCACAGTACACATCAAAAGAACGGCTAGAGAACGGTAAAAGATGGATTGGAAGCTATTTTTCGTCAGCTTTGCAGCGGTATTTATTTCAGAGCTAGGTGATAAAAGTCAGCTCGCGGCGATCGCCCTAGGCGGATCGTCTCCTTCGCCTAGAGCCGTTTTCTTTGGGACCGCTTGCGCACTGCTGCTAGCCTCGGGTATCAGCGTTCTAGTTGGCGGCAGCAGCTCATTTTTCCTACCTGAAAAGTTGGTAAAAGGCCTAGCTGCTATCGGCTTTGCTCTCTTGGCGGTGCGCTTACTGTGGCCAAACGCAGAAAATGCCTGAGGCTTTCTAACGTAAGAAGCCTCAGGCATCATGTTAATCTAAACCGCTTTCGCTAAGCTGAAATCTGGGTATTGAAAGATGGCGCTATTGGAAGTTAACAGCAATATCGCGGTAGCAAAGCTTCATCAAGAACGCTGCACCTGCTAGCTTCACCGCTTCTAGCACCCAGTAAGCTAGATGTATCAGACCCATTTTTGCAGGGATGGGCTCAACCAGGTTGTCGCTAAGATTTAGGCCGAGGGCGCTTAGGTGAGGGGTGAGCACGTAGGTATAGGTCAAGGCGATCGCGAGCAAAGAGACACCAATCATCAAAGCCCATCGACTGCATGAGCCGCTAGCTATGATATCAGAAGGCGATCGCTGCTCTTTCAGCACCAGCAGGCCTGTTAAAATTGCCGCTGCGCACAGTACCTCAACTCGATTAAATAGCCAGAAAATGCTGTAGCTGCCAGTTGCGAATCCAGGCTCGTTCATCATGCCAGACTCATACATCATCGGCATCATAAAGAAGTCGATGAGCACGCTGCTGCTAAGCCAAAAGGTGACGACTAACAGCACCAAAGCATCCCAGCTAAACTGCCTAAAAGAGAGTTTTGATGAAAGTTTAGACGTATTCATCAGACCAAGTGCTCCAAAATTGAGTGCAAAGGATAGGTTCAAGCGGTGATTGACTCAAACCAATCGTTCTTTCGTTACTTTCAACTCTAACGAAACGGCCCCAGTTCGCCCGTGAATATTTCTTGCAGGAAAACTAGTCGTTGCAACACTCATTCGCAATTGGCAACATTCATTCAAGAATCGGCATATTCAGCAACAAGGTTTCTACCATAGGACTATGGTTGGTAGCTGTCTGCGCCTGTCAGGATCTAACACTCATCACACATCGAGTCGCTTAATCCTTGCTCCTAAGCTGTCTTGAGTTTTCAAGATACAAAATAAACATGCAGAATCGAAATTCAGCAATTGCGGTTGGCCGGCAGTGGCTGACCGTATTAGCGGTGTTGATTGCGATCGCCATCAATGGTCTGTCCAACGTTTATCCGCCCGCTGGGAAAAACACGGGCGAAGTTTCCAACACTATCTTGGGCGGCGTCTTGGTCACACCAGCAGGCTACGCCTTTGCCATTTGGGGACTTATCTATCTTGGGCTAGTTGCCTACAGCATTTATCAGGTACTACCCCAGCATCGATATAACCGAACCTTTGCACCGGTTTCTTGGGCCCTCATCGGTGCCTGCATCCTGCAAATGATTTGGATATATCTCTTTTTGACCTTTCAGTTTTGGCCTTCAGTGTTGTTTATGCTGGGAATTGCCGCCTGTTTGGCCTTTGGCTATGTGCATACGCGCACTCTCAGGCCAACCTGGCAAACACGATGGCTATTTCAGGCCCCTATCAGCATCTATTTTGCCTGGATTACCGTGGCTTCTGTGCTCAATGTGGCAGGTGCCTTGTACGCCATGAACTCAGCGCCCGATGCAGCAGGCAACATCACCAATCCACTCGATTTATCTACTATTGCCGTTGCTGCGACCGTCGTTATGATGATCGTCAGCGCAGGGCTAGCCGCCACTGTGGCACTCAAATATCAGGACGCATCCTACCCAGCAGTCGCCGTTTGGGCCTTGATTGGCATTGCCGTTCGCAATTCTGGGCTCGCGCCCATTGCTTTGACAGGCGCTGTGCTGGCAGGCGGGCTGTGCATCCTGATCGTTCGGATCAAAGCATCATCGCTTAGCGAAGAACTATGAGTGACTACCATGAACCGTTTTGACCCACTTTAGCTGCTTGGGCCGAACCGAAATGCGCATCGCCATAGTGCCAATTACCACCACCCAGTGCAGCATATAAAAGGAGCCGCGTAGGGTTTGTATAGCGGCACGCCAAGGTGACATCCGCTCCGCCTGACGTAACGTGGTAAACATGCCGATTGCAGAAAGCACTAGGGCAATAGCTGTCATGGGTGCATAGACAGGCGCTTGCTGACGGCTAAGGGCGATCGCAAAATCTGGCAGTGCCACTAGTGGCAACATGTACTGAATCATCCAAAAACCTGCCATATCAATAGACTTTGCCCAGCCCAGGCGATTGGTCGCCAGCGGTCGCCAGTAGTCTAGGTAGCGCTGAAAGCCGCCTTCTGCCCAGCGGTTGCGCTGGTGCCAAAGCGCCAGTGCGCTGGTCACCCCTTCTTCATCGACCGCTGGGGCAAACAACAGGCCGATGTTCCACTGATTGAGATGAAGCTGAATGGTGAGATCAAGATCGTCAGTAATGGTAACTTCGTTCCAGCCGCCGCACTGCGCGATCGCACTGCGCCGCACAAACTGACCGTTGCCGCGTAGTTCACCAATGCCACCGACTGCAATTCGCCGCTGTTGCATATAGCAGTCGAGTGCCATCTCTGCCTTTTGTCCCCTTGTCCAAAAGTTGGTGCTGTCGTTGGCGATCACTTTTCTAACTTGAACCGCGCCCGTTTTCTGCCCGCCTTTAGCTGCGTCAAACATAGGCACCACATGGCGCAACAGATTAATGTCCACCTGCGCATCCGCGTCAAATACGGCAAAGATATCACCCTTAGTCTGTGGCCACACTAGGTTGAGTGCACCCGATTTGCCGCCTGTGGCATCTGGCCCACGGTGCACTACGTTAATCCGGGCATCGCTGGCGGCAAGTGCATCTAAGATCTGCGGCGTGGCGTCTGTGCTGTAGTCATCAATAATCCACAGATCGTAGTGGTCTTGAGGGTAGTCAAGCTGTAGTAAGTTTTCAATCAGCTTAGCAATCACCTCGGCCTCATTTTTGGCCGCCACTAGTAAAGAAACATGGGGCCAGTTGGCTGTTTCGGCTGACTGAGTTGCCAGCGTCATCGGCATTGCTTGAGTAGAGGGCAGCGGCGCTAGAGGCGCTGGTGGGGGCGTTAGGATGACACGCAGCGAGTGAATTCCCATGACAACAGCAACAAACAAGACAAAGGCGTGGCCCCAGCTTGCCATGTGCAAGATAGCCGTTAGCGCCCATAGCAACAGCAGTGCGATCGCAGCTTTTACCCGTCGTCCGTCATAGCCCTGAAACAGCTCACTATCAAAAACTAAGTCAGCGTCTAAATCAAATTCAGACAAGTCGAATTCAGGCCAGTCAAACTCAGATGCAGCGGGTTCAGCAAAATCTGCCATGTTTTGTTTTATCTATATCTCTTAACAAATCCTTTCAATTTAATCATATTTCCTTGCTGTGACGTGAAAAGAGGAAATAAGAAAAGCAAGCGCAAAACCACTGAAAACACAGGCAGCAGAACCGGCAGCAGGCCCGTCATAGAACAATAGAAAGTGATGAGCAACTCAGCTAACCGACGGGAATTCTATGGTTGAGCAGATCTTGATCAATCTCAGTTACTTAGCTTGATCAAGACCGTCTATTTATTTAGGGCTTCTCGCAAGTCTTATCTACAACAAGCACCTTTTGAGCTGCCATGTCTCTTCAATCTATTCAGCCTGCATCCAAACCAGAAGCCAGTGTTTATCTGCCCTACTACCAAGGGAAAAAGCGCAACGCGCTACCCTACGCAATTGGACTCTACAAGCAAGGCAATATCGAAGGCGAGCGTACGGTAGAAGGCACAGACAGCGTTCCGTTTCTGGCCACTTGGAGCATCTCTATGCTGCCTGCTGACATCACGCGATGCCAAATGCAGTTTGACGGAGATCCTGATCTCACTTACGAAATTACGATGCCCAACTTCGAGTTCATCGATTTTTTAATCAGCATCGTTGTAGCCATGAACCAAAACAAAACGCCTGATTTTGACAAGGTCTTTTATCGCAAGCTTTTACGGATTGAGGAGTAATTTGCCAGTCGCTATCTCTACAAAATAACGATCGGCATAACAACGATTGACACATCTTGTTGACGATAGTATCGAAGCGCCGAGATCGATGCGCTAAATGACGTAGATAAAGCCCTGGATAAAGCTAGCCACCTCTGCTGAATTTTCCAGCGGGTGGCTAGCCTTTTATTTCTATTTTCTTGTTAGACTCGCAGACGAACGTGTCAGAATAATCTCAAGGTTTTCAGCACAAGGAGTTAGGGCATGACCCTGTCAGCAGACCAAACAACGAAGCATTTACTGATCGGGTCTACTGAGCCCTACAGCGGTAAGTCGGCAACTGTGCTAGGCCTAGCTTTGGAGATGCGATCGCAAGGGATAGATATTGCCTACGCCAAACCTATTGGCACCTGTCTGAGTGAAGGGGATGATGGCCTAGACGAAGATGTCCGCTTCATCGCGCATACGCTCGCGCTAAAAGACAACCGCGTGCGGCCAACGCTGTTTGTTCTAGATGAAAAAACAATTCAAAAGCAGCTTTTTTCTGAAGAGCAAAGCGTGTACGGAAAAGAAGTCGAAAGCGTTTTGGCTAGCCAAGGAGAAGATGTCTTGCTAATTGAAGGCCCCGGCAGCCTGGAAGAAGGAACGCTGTTTGGCCTATCACTACCAGAGATGGCCCAGATGAGTCAGGCTCAAGTGGTGTTGGTGACGCGCTATCACTCCACCTTGATTGTCGATAAGCTACTAGCCGCCAAGCAAAAGCTCGGAGATCGCCTTTTGGGTGTGGTCATCAACGATGTGCCCAAAGACCTGATAGAAACAGCACAAACCGCGATTAGCTCATGTCTAGAGCGTCATGGCATTCAGGTTTTCGGCATTTTGCCCCGCACCCCCATCATGCGCAGCGTCAGCGTCGAAGCGCTAGTTGCTCATCTGCAAGCTGAAATCCTCAACAGCCCCGAGCGTATCGATCAGATCATGGTCGAAGAAATCTCTATTGGTGCAATGAATGCAAACTCGGCGCTGCGCTACTTTAACCGAGCGCACAATATGGTGGTCGTCACTGGTGGCGACAGATTTGACATTCAGATGGCCGCACTTGAAAGCTCTACCCAGTGTCTAGTGCTGACCGGCAGGCTAAGCCCTCGTAAAGACATCCTAGAGCGAGCACAGGATTTGGAGGTGCCGATCTTGTCGGTTGATCTCGATACGCTGACGACCGTAGAGATTATTGAGAAGGCGTTTGATCAGGTGAGGCTGCACGAGCCTATTAAGGTGGAGTGCATTAAACATCTGATGGAGCAGCATTTTGATACGCCCCGCGTGATGAAAGCGTTGGGGCTAAGCCCAGCGGTAGTCGCTTCATAAGGATCTGCTTTGGAGAGATTCAAGGGTTTGGTACTATTGGGTAAATGATGCATCAGTACCCTTTAGCCCCAAGGTAGCCATTGAGTCAGTCAGTAGAAAATCCGCTCGATTCTGTCAAGGTAGATGACTTTTTGCAAGAGCTGGCTACCATTCAGGAGTCTGGTTCCAAGCGTATTGCTATCTTAGGCTCGCGCCACGTGCCCATTACGCATCAGCGACTGATTGAGCTGATGAGCTATGCGCTGGTGCTAGGCGGCAATCGTTTGATCACCTCTGGCGCAGCCGGCACCAACTCTGCGGCTATTCGCGGTGCCATGAAAGCAGAGCCCAACTTGCTGACTGTGATTTTGCCGCAGAGCTTGAAAAAGCAGCCCCGCGAGTCGCGTGAGCAGCTAGAGCTAGTCACCAACTTGGTCGAAAATACAGCTAACGACACGCTGCCCCTAGCGGATGCTAGCGCCATGTGCAATCAAGAAATAATTGGTCGGTGCCAGCAGCTTATTTGCTTTGCCTTTCACGATAGTAAAACGCTATTGCAGACCTGTCAGGACGCAGAAGACCAGCGCAAAATTGTAACGCTGTTTTATTTTGACTAGTCTGCTTTCACCTGATAGCAAATTGCCCCACCGCGAACCGTAAAGACACCCCGCCTTCAAAAGACAGTAGTGTAACTTTTGTTACGCAGTTGGGCGTTTAGGAGCTTGCTGCATTGCAGGTTCAGTGGTCTGTCGCTATCATCTAATGCGATCAGCACGTTTGCTCTGAGCTTGTTTGCGCTTAGGTCCACTTGCGCTTAGACCACATACTGCAGCGTCTCCATGTTGTGGCGCTACCGACTTCTGTTCGTTACTTGTTGTTCGTCATCCACAGACCCTATGGCTTCTTCTTATTCCTTCGATGTTGTCAGCGACTTTGATCGTCAAGAGCTGGTTAACACCTTGGATCAAGCCCGCCGCGAAATCAAAAGTCGATATGACTTAAAAGACACTAAAACTACACTAGATCTCAAAGAAGACAGCATCGAGGTCGAAACCGATAGCGATATGACGCTGCGAGCGGTGCATGTGGTAGTGCAGACCAAGGCGGCAAAGCGTAACCTGTCGATGAAAATTTTTGACTTTGGCGAGATAGACGCCGCAAGCGGTAACCGCATTCGGCAAGAGATCAAGCTGAAAAAAGGAATTGAGAAAGAGGACGCGAAAAAGATTTCTAAGCTGATTAAGGACAACCTAAAGAAAGTGCAGGCGTCTATTCAAGGCGACTCGGTGCGGATCTTGGGGAAAAACAAAGATGATTTGCAAGAAGCGATGCAGCTAATTAAGGCTGAAGACTGGCCGATGGCCTTGCAGTTTAATAACTATCGGTAAGCTAGCGATCTGGCTAAATATCTTCTGGCCGTTTTCTCTGTACTATGTTCTGTATATCAACAAATCGACTGCACCTGTCGTCAGTACTGTTACAGGGCAGTCGATTTTTGTTAGTCTGCTGTCGTTGATTGATGAGAACTGGCTAACTAGAAAGGATATACCAGCGGTGCGATCGCTACTGTCACCAGCCCATACATCAGATTTAAGGGAATTCCAATTCGCAAGAAGTCAGAGAACTTATAGCCACCAGGTCCGCACACCATCAGGTTGGTTTGGTAGCCAATCGGCGTCGCGAAGCTAGCAGAGGCCGCGACCATAATACTGATAACAAAGGGCAAGTAGCTGACGCCTAGCTGATTGGCTAAAGAGAAAGCGATGGGGAAGATTAGAGCAGCCGCAGCGTTGTTTGTGATAATTTCGGTGAGTACGGTCGTCACGGCATAGACGGCCACCAAAGATAGCCAGGGGTTGTTACCAGCAATACCGATTACACTAGTTGCGATCGCCTCGGCAGCCCCGGTTGTATTCAAAGCTTCGCCCAGCGCCAATGCCGCCGCAATCACCAGCAGCACCGACCAGTCAATGCTGCGCAGCGCCTTCGTCGGTGAGCAGCAGCCTAATGCAATCATGCCCACCGCCGCGAGCACAGCGGCCTGTAGCATACTGAGCCAGCCCACCGCCGCAAGCAAGACCATCGCCACCGTGATAATAAAGGCAACGCGCGATCGCTCATGTCGAATCGGCTCAGAATCAGGAATACCACTCACCAAATAAAAGTCGCGCGAAATTCGACGCTCATCAATGAACGAGGCAGACGCTTCCAGCAGCAGCGTATCGCCAGCACGCAGGCGGATATCACCAATTTTGCCGGTAAGCCGTTCGCCATTGCGAGCCGCAGCGACGACCACCGCGTTATATTGACGGCGAAATTGACCCTCTCGTATCGTTCGACCAACCAGCGAGCAGCTATTTGAAACGACTGCTTCTATCAGACTGCGCTCGGTCCGTGGGCCTTTTAGCTTAAACACCTCATCTGTCGCTGGCTGCAACCCTCGAATGCGCTGCAAATCCAAAATAGAATCAACCACACCAACGAATACCAGCCGGTCATTGGCTCGCAGCACCTCTTGGGGGCCCACCGCTGGCCGCAGCTGATCAGCGCTGGCAATTTCTGCTAAGTACAGATTGGGCAAGTGCCGCAATCCAGCTTTTTCAACCGTTTTACCCACCAGCGGGCTCTCAGGCTCGACCCGCATTTCTACCGTGTACTCGCGCAGATCATCTTGGTTGCTAAGAACGGCTTTACGGTCAGGCAGCAGCCAGCCCTGAGTAAAAAACAAGAACAAAAATCCTAGCAGGCCGCAGGGGAGCCCTACAAAAGCAATATCAAATAGCTTGAATCCGCTATCACCGGTCGCCTCTATCAGCAGTCCGTTTACCACTAGGTTTGTGCTGGTGCCAATTAGAGAGCACAGGCCGCCAAAAATGGCCGCGTAGCTAAGCGGAATCATCAGCTTGGACGGGCTAAAGCGCAGCTTGCGGCACCAGTCGTTCACAACCGGAATAAACATCGCTACGACAGGCGTGTTATTGAGAAAGGCACTCGCGCCCATTACCGGCAGCATCAGCCGCACCAGCGCTCGGCTTGGCGTTTTGGGTGTGCCTAAAACCTGCTGCGATACCCACTGCAACGCACCCGTCTGCTGCAATCCGGCCACCACAATATAAAGGACGGCTACCGTAATCATGCCAGCGTTGCTAAATCCGGCCAGAGCAGCCTTTTCGTCTAAAACGCCGCTCAAAAATAAAACGGCTGTTGCACCCAGAAAAACGATATCGGCGGGCAGCGTCGTCAGGGCGTTGCCCAAAAACGCCACAACGGTCATGGCAATAGCTAACCACGCTTGCCACGAAAGATCACCCGCAAGAGCTATCTCCTGACTAGCGATTTGGCTGGACAGAAGGGCAACTGTCAGGCTAGTGGCGAGGCCAATACTAATCAATGCGGTGAGAATCCAACGCTTTTGAGCGCGCGATCGCCCATAGAACAGCCGCCATGTACTCATATCAAAACTCCTCAAGAGTCAAGTCAGGTAGTGTGCTTCAAAATACTACTGTATAAATTCAAAAGTGAATCAAAGATGTTTTCAAATTCATTCACAGAAGTTATCTAAAAAATTTTAGCCTCGTTATGCCACATGGCACACTAAAAAGGCAAGTTCCCACAGGCAGTGTCAAAGTGCCTAAAAAAATGCAAGCTGCGTCTAATGGGATTGATACGTCTACTCAAGCGTTGGCTCACACCCTGACTCAAACCTGTTTTCTCTTTCGAAAGATCGATCCAAACGTGCTTTCTCAACGATTAAGCGCAGATATCTGTTCTCAAGAAAAGCTGTTTGCCAGTCGCCCTATCTACACCGCTCACCTGCCAGATGAACCGTTAGAAGCACTCTACGTCATCCTGTCGGGGGGGCCCGTGATTGTTCGCAGCGCTCCGCTAGACCGGGTGATTGCGCTGACCTACGTAGGCGGGTGCTTTGGCATGTTGAGCCTAGATTTTAGCTATGGCCAGGTGTATCACGGCTTTCCTAGCCTGGTGGAGGCCTATAAAACAACTGATGTCTTGAAAGTGCCGCAGGCTGTGGTCCAATCGCTGTATCAAGAGAATGCAGATTTTCGCTCACGATACGCACTGTTGTTTGAGCTGCGTGAAAAATTTCGATATCATCTGCTCAACTGTAGTACCTATCCGCCGCAGGCCGTCGCAGCGCTGCTCAGGGCGTTGATTTACCAAGAAAGGACTTTGGGTCATCAGCCCGATCAAGAAAATCTCTTTTGCTTTGATTTGCCGGTAGATATTGTTGCTAGAGCCTGCCAGCTTAACCATCGCACGGTAGAACAGGTGCTAAAAGGTATGGTGAAAGTGGGCCTGCTAAAGGTGAATGACAAGTCTGGTATGGCCGCAGATTTAGTGCAAGTATGCGATCCAGAAGGGATGAAGGCGGTGTACGGCGCTACGAGAGACAAGGTACCCTGGTGGCCCCTGCGCTAGCAGAGCCTACGCTTTGAATGCGAATTTGAACAGGTCGTTAGCGATCGCAGTTCCTAGCAAAATTAGACTACAGCCCACAGCCATTGCAATCGTGATCGGTTCTTGCAGAAAAAGAGCACCCCACACCATTGCAAAAACAGGTACAAGATAGGTCACAGTCAGCGCTTTGCTAGAACCAATATTTTCAATTAGGTGAAAGTACAACAGATAGGCCAGCGCTGTAGAAAACAGAGCTAGCGCAAGTACGGCTAAAACAATTTGAGCAGAAGGCACAGCAGAAGGCACTGTGAAAGGGAGCAGGGGAAACAGCACCACAGCGGCGCTGAGCTGGCTGATCGTCGCAATGATGATAGGTGAAAGACCTGATAGCTGGCGTTTGGCATAGGGAGCGGCGATCGCATACATCATCGCCGCTGCCAGCCCAGCAACAATCGCTCCAGCCGTCATCGGCGTCATCGCCAGCGGCTGCCAGCCAATTAGCGTCACCACCCCCATAAACCCTAACAGCAGCCCCAACAGCCGAGCAGCCGTTAGCTTTTCGCGCAGCCAAACAGCAGCCACTAATGTGCCAAACAGCGGCGCGGTAGCGTTGACAATAGAGGTATAGCCCGCAGGCAAAGAGAGCGAGGCAAAAGCCAGTAAGACAAACGGCAGGGCTGAATTGATGCAGCCAACAATAAACAAAGGTTTGAGCTTGGCACGCACTATTGATCCGGCTTGCAAACGCAAAAGTAGCGGCAGCAGCGCCAGCCCAGCGATCAGCACACGGCAGTCGATTAGCCACAGCGGGCCCAGCACTGGCGCGGCTAACCGCATAAACAAAAAAGAGCCGCCCCACAAAGCAGCTAACAGCAGCAGCTCTGCTATATCTATTAGTCGCATTCGCTCAATCCTCAAAGCAGTTTGTTCAATCAGGCTAGCCGCTTAATGGGCTAATTAGGCCGGCTAGTTGAGCTGTCTAGCTGCGCAGCTTCCCAGCCTAAAATGGCCTGCTTGCGATCTATGCCCCAGCGATAGCCACCCAGCTCACCTGAAGCCCGAATCACTCGGTGGCAGGGAATAAGATAGCCTATTGGGTTTTTCCCGATCGCGGTGCCAACGGCTCTTGCTGCGGCTGGTCGATCAACCATGCTGGCAATAGTTTGGTAGGTCGTCAGCGCGCCCGGTGGAATTCTTAGCAAAGCTCGCCATACCTGTAGCTGAAAGTTTGTTCCTTTTAGCAAGACAGTTAGCGGTTCAGCTCGCTGAGTTGCGATAGGAGAGAAAATGCGATCGCATAAAGGCTGTGTAGCGCGGCTATCGAAAATCAGCTCTGCGTAGGGCCACACTTTCGCTAGCTGGCCTTTCCAGAGATTCTTGTTGTTTGGCTTTTCACTGTTTGACTTATTATCAGCTAGATTGTCACTTTCTAGCTTTTCGGGCTCCCAAAACTGGAGCGAGCAAATTCCTCTTGCTGTTGTTGCGATCGCCACCGTTCCAAACAGCGTTTCGTGCCAACCGTGATAAATCTTCAGACCCTCGCCGCCTGCTTTAAATTCGCCTGGCGACATGCCTTCGATCGAGACAAACAAATCGTGCAGGCGGCTAGGCCCTGACAGACCTAGCTCGCTACTCAGCGTCGATAAGCTACTACTCTGAGAAATATTAGCCTTGGCATGCTCGATTGTTAGAAACTTTAGAAAGCGCTTGGGGCTAATACCCGCCCACCGAGTAAACAGCCGCTGAAAATGATGATCGCTAAGCCCAACCTGCTGGGCGATGGTTGATAGGCTAGGCTGCTGGCCGCGATGCTGAAGAATAAAGGCGATCGCTGCGGCCACCTGTTGATAAGTGCTAGATGTATTTTGATCAGGGCTAGATGGATAACGCTCAGTTAGATCGGTCGCTAGCTCCAATTGTGTTGATCGCATTTCACCCTCATGTCGCTTACGATCCTTTAATTTCTACAGTTAATTTCTACAGTTTGCTATACAAAGGCTACTCTACAGAAATCACAAATGAAAAACCACCCGATTCTTGCGAAAAGCTAGCCCGAAAGCAGGGTCTCTGAAGGAGACTTGCCATACGCCCAAACCGACAGAATCGCTCCATTTATATACTTTCGTCACGAAAAAGAGCGATCCCATTCAAGAAATATACAGAATCGCTGACAAAATAATAGGCTCACTAGCGCTAACCGCTTTTTCCAAACGAGCATCTCAAACTCAGTGATAACAGAGGGATCAATACATTTTGACACCTGGACGGACGTCAAGATGTTAAAAGCCTGCAAATTCGTGAGCAAATTGTCTCATTCTGTATCTTGCAATACTGTTTGCAAGGTTGTAAAACATAAATAGCAAAAAAGCAGACAGCAAGAAAGCAGACAGCAAGAAAGCGGTAGTAAACAAAACAGTTGACATTGACTTGCAACTTTTATTTGACTTCACTTAAGATAGCTGCCAGTAAACTACCTTTTGATTTTTGTTCGAGATTTTGGTGGCCCTCTGCTTGAATCGCTCGAAACTGTGGAATTAACGCTAGAGAATCAAAAGCCTCTATCTGCGACGTACCCCCACATATCGACCGGACTTGCACAGACACCTGTAGGGATTGCATACTCGAAAAACTGTTTTTATAGCCCCACCTTTTATAGCTCCACTGACTGATTCGCCCCATATCACCAGTCTACGGCTGGCATTTCTAAAATGCTCACACCGATCACACAAACAGGAATTTATACTCATCAACTCACAGATGAGCTAAATGCTCAACACACTATTCAAGGTGAAGACTTGCTAGCTATCTGTGCGATCGCTAGTCGCGAAACTAGCATCGACAAAACTTTCGATCAGATCAACAACTGGCGATTTGAGCAATTTTTTGGCCTAGCCTGCCATCTGTTTATCACTACAAAATCACAGCAATCGCGGGTTCAGCTAGCAAATCTACTGTCAAAATTCGGCAGCACTGCGGTTGTTTCTCTTGTTAAGATTGCGCATCACTTCGATACATCTATTCTTGCGCAAAACGAAGTCAGCCAGCTGGCAATAGACGCCCTCAAAGAGATGCCATTGCAAACATTAGTCATTGGCCTAGCCCCCGTCATCAAAGATAGAGTCGACAGCCATGAGCTGATGCCTACAATAGTTCCTCTTCTTATCACGCTTGCCGCTCATCACCAAACATCCCTCTTCGCCGCTTTGTCGCAGCGACTACCCGGCGAAGTTTGGAACAGTTTACAAACACAGCTGTTAAGCGAGCTTTCTAATCTCAGGCGCGAACAGAGATTTAACAGCAGAGAGAGCCGCATTAAGGTTCGCATTAAGAGCGAAGCCACCCGGCCTGTAGAAGTCGCGTGCTAACAAAACAGGTTTGATATCGGCACACCAGTTCTACCCTGGACGATTCCAAGCGTGTCAGCGGACTGCACAGCAGTTTGAGAGTGTTCCATCTGCTTGGAATCGTCTAGAAGCTTAGCACCACATTGAGCTTAATCGAGCTCAAAGAGCCCTCGCTACGGTCTGAGCATCAACAAACGGCTGTTTCCCCAAGCTTGGTAGCAAGTGTAAAAAAAACGGGACTGGCGCGATTCGAACGCGCGACCTACCACTTCAGATTTGTGTGAGTTTCCTCACTCTCTGGACTATACCTTCACCGTAAGCTAGTGATAAACACAGGCCCTTAGGCGGTAGCCGTCTAGTCTCTACACCTTCCGCAATTAAAGTATGAAATCTGAAGTACGAACGTGGAGTTTAACCTCACCGTTCATGCTTCATACCTCTGCCTTCAAAATTGGCTTGGCTCGGTATTGCCATAAAGTACAACACTTTTTAGGTTTCACCGAATTTGACCACATTCACACGTCGAGTTTCCCCATACGGTGCCCGGTAGTTCAGGAGGCGGTTGCTCTATCCATCTGAGCTACAGTCCCACCTAGTAATTGATGCTGTGCGGTCACTAAAGTGCCTGAATTAAACACCCATCACTCAAGAGAGTATAGCAAGCCGATCTAGGTTTTTAGTCATTAACTTTGGATTGCCTATTAGTCCAGCACTCATCCCACGGAGCGCCGCCAACTTCTAAGCCAGCTAGATTGCTGCTTGTATCTATAATCAATTGACCATCAGTTGACCATAGTCGCACTTCCAATTCTCCGTGTGTCGTGTCTCTGCACAGCCACTGCAATCCCTCACGGGTAGGAACTCTTACCTGGGCTCCTCGATCTACCGCGCGGCCTATAAGCTCTATCCGGTAGCGGTGATTGTAGGCACTCAGATGCCAAGAGCCCCAAGGATTAACTGCCCACAAGAAGTGTGATGTCGTCGATAAAAACTCATAGAACTCACCCTGGTAGTGAATCCCAATCAGGCCAACATCCTCTTGCCAGGTCAGTACATCTCTAATGCCACCTGCTGCCGTGATGCTAAGATCTGGCGCATCCGCAAAGGCATTGCACTGTAGCCAAAACCACTTGGCTGGAAACGCACCGCCCCAGTTTTTTTCTGCGTAGGCCGGAGCGCGATCAAAGGTGTATCGCTTGCCTTGCCAATATATCCAGCCAGACGCGAGCCCATGGGCCATCAAGACTTGCCATCCGGGCTCGAACACAGGCAAGTACGATAGCCAGCCAGCGGTTGCCTTATGACTAGCGCTACCCCAGTTACCACCCCACCCATAAACTGGCGTAATGCAATAGTCCCACTCGGCCTTAGTATGGCCAGAGGGCAACAGCAATTTGCCTTGGTGGCGATCGCAAGTTACCTGATAGCCTTCTAAGACCACCTGGGAAAAATCGGCAGCGTTCAAATATCGCGATCGCTCTCCCGCTTGAGCCGAGCGCCAGTGGCCCAGACCTAGCTGATGAGGCCAGGCCCAGAACTGATTGACATCGGCAAAAGAGCGACAGTAGTAAGACTCATCTGGCCCCAAGATCTGAGCCGCACCGCCGCTGTGATCGGTGCCACCTGCCGGATCGTCAATGGAATACATGAAGGCAAAGGTTTGGGCCACATTGGGCAGCGTCAGACGCAGATACCAGCCCTCAAAAAAGCGGTCCGCGGAGAAACTTTGGCCGCGCCAGTGATAGCCACTATGAGGACTTATTAGAGAAGCTTTCATAAGCGCCGATTCACTGTTTTTTTACTCACTGGCTTTCTACTTGCTGGTTTTCTACTCACCGGGTTTCTACCCAGCGGGGGACGTAGCGCCAGGCCTTTTTGAGCGCATCGCGTCGCCACTGGTAGTCGGGCTGCTTTTCAGCGACTAGCGACCAGAAACGTTTGGAGTGGTTCATATGAACGGTATGGCAAAGCTCATGGACCAAAACGTAGTGAACTAAAGGCTTTGGCAAAAAGAGTAATTTAAAGTTGAGGCTGATGTCTTTTTTGGTAGAGCAGCTCGCCCAAATTGTTTTTTGACCGCGAACTGAGATATGACGGCAAGGTAGGCCAATGCTAAGCCCAACCTGTCTGAGCCAGGGGGCGATATCGCGCTGGGCCCGGTCAGCCAGCCATTTTCGCAGGACGGCTTGAACAGCAGGTAAATGATCTGTGTTGCCTTGCAGGGTAAGTTGATGATGGGCTTGGTCCGGGGTGCAGAAGGTCTGGTAGCTAGCAGTGGGCTGGTAGTCAATTGACCAGGTTTCGACCATATCGCGACCCGTCTGGCGATTGGTCTGACCGGTTGTTGGGGCAAACCCCTTAAAGTAGCTCTTTGAGCCCTTTTCCAAATCTTTGTCATGGCCGTCTACGTCATGGCCGTCTACATGGTTAGATTGCCATCGAAAAAGGATAGTATCTGGCTTCTCAGCTTGCCAGTCTTTAGAGACCTCGGCGCGATCGCTCAGCAGCCGCGTTCTGGTTTTCTCAATCCAGTTTTGCCGTTTCGCGATGATGTCTGGTATGCGGTCAGGATCAAATCGAGGCGGCACGACAACCTCTACTTCCCCTTCTACTGACACCCTGATAGAAACATGCTTGGCCCGATTGCTTTCTCGAACTTTATAGGTGGGTAGCAAGGGCGAACCTAGCGGCGATCGTGAAGGAGCTGGACTATTTTTAGTGTTTTTAGCTCGATTTCGCTTCTGCATAGCGGCGTAGCGTTTTTCCCCAGTAAATAAACGCTATATCTGGGTAGCAGGACATCTCTTATTATCCGCGATCACCCGAGGATAAAGCCAGCTTTATCCTCAAAACGTTTTTTAAGTTGGCTATTTTTCCCTTCGGAGTCTCTAGATAAACCGAACTTGACGTGATTGGTGGCGAAGGACTAGAGCAGGCGCTTGACTCACACCGGTTGAGATAAGACAAGGGTTAATTACGCAAAGCTAGTCTAGAACAAACGTATTTGAAGACTCGGCAACCGCTAGGTTTAGTATTATCGATTATGAGAAATAGCTGACATAACTGATGTTATGCATAATAATTATGGTACGATTTGATGCATCTATATGACATTTCGCATCATCTAGATAAATCGAAGCATCTACCTATAGCTAGACTACCAGCGGCAGCAATACAGTAAAATCCTGAGCTAATCAAATCCTGAGAGATTAGGAATGAGAAATTAGGAATTTCTTAAGAGATGAGAAGTCTTATGGGGAATCTCAATAGATTAGCAGTGCCGGTGGCAAGAACTTACTCGCTAAGGTCCTCTAGAAGTCACTTTAGATGCTCTCATGACATTACTTTTTGAAAAGACACCCTGCCAATCAACGGGCAGCAGCTTGCTTGATGCATTAAATAACACCGAGACACCTATGGAAACAAATGGCCTGTTTAGCTGCATTGCAGGCAACGGTTTAGGGCTGCACTATCTTGAAATTCCGGTGCTTAAAGGCACACCTGTCACTGTAAGACAGCCTAAGAAGGCGACTGACTCAAGAACAGACGCACGAAAAACTACCTGCCGCAGCACTCCTAGCACCACAGCGGAAATCATGCGAAAACCCCAGCGAGAAAGCAGGCTAGAAGTCAGAAGAAGCCGTTCAAAAGATAATTCTAGAGCGCAAGCCGTTGCTCGCCTATCTAGCATCATAAAGACGGATAGACAGAATCACTGGAGAAGGATCGAGATGCTCTCCTCAATCGACTGAGGCTAATCGATTGAGGCCAATCGACACTTCGCTCTTTATTAGAAGTACTTAGTATTGGAAGCACTTAGAGGCGTTGCTGCCTCAAGCTACTCGTCACAGCTACTCGTTACGGCTCACTTCACTGTCTAAGCTTTAAGACCTTTACTTCACTGCACTGGCTTCACGAGCCTTTTTGACAGCCTTGTTTTCGTTTTCTACGTTGTCGTATTCTGCAGTGCTGGTCCCTGAGCTGCTATCGACAGTTAGCACCGGTTTGTCGCTATTCAACAAGACATCGCGGGCCACTGAACCGACAGAGATTTCATCAGCTATTCGATGGCCGCATTTCCCGATGATGATTTCATCAACCGGATGCACCTGAGCTGCTCGCAAAATTTCGGACGACGGGGAACCTGACGCGGCCAAAAACTGATGGCGCACATCTGCTAGCAAACGTTGCGCCTGAAGCCTAAGTTGCAAGGTCAGTTCTGGTGTGTCTCCTTCTCGGACGTACAGCACAATGACTTCACCATCGCCGCGACGGGCAAGTTCAGCGGCTTTTGTAAGGACATCGGTAGCGCAGGGTGAAGCGTCTATCGCAGCGAGAAAGGTTACCTTTTGTGAAATCGCCACCTTGGTCGGATCGACCTTCCCGCGCTCTAGTAGCTTTGGAGCAAAGACTGGGATGGCCCAGGCCCCTATCGGTGCGGTTATAAGTATAGAAAGCGCTGCGATCGCTAAAATAATCTCCCCACCTTCTATGCCCTGCGAAAGCGGAATCGCCCCAATCGCAGCCTGTACTGTGGCCTTTGCGGAGTTGCCTGGTAGCAAAAACAGCCGTTCTTTTGCACTCCAGTCGCTGCCTAGTGTAGACAAGTACCAGCCTAGCGATCGCCCCACCAATGTTCCAATTGCCAACAGCAACAAACCCATTAGCAAAGACGATTCCAACACCCCAAACTGAATATTTGCACCTAATAGAACAAACAAAACAATCTCGGCCACTATCCACAAACTGTCAAACCCCTCACGCAATCGACGAGCAGTAGGTGCGTCTATCTCGATAAGGAAAAAGCCCGTAGCCATAACCGCCAAATAGCCTGAAAAGAGAGGAATTTTCGTAGCTAGCAGCACAAGTCCTAAAGCACAGGTCGCGGCGACCAAAGTCTCCTGTACTTTGTTTTGAGTCCACCTTTGGTGATATAGAAGAGAAGCCAGAATCTGGGCAGTAATCTTACCGATAAAGATTCCAAGAACAACTTGAACAACAACTTGAAAAGGCAGTAGCTGTAGTGGAGTAATCGATAGTCCATTTGATAGGGTCACACCGGCGGCGGTACCCTGCGATAGAAAAGCCAACAGCAGGCTAAATACTAGCAGCAGCAGCACATCTGATAGAGCGCTTCCCATCAAGATGGCATCTGGGATACCTTTTTCTACGCCCCAACCTAGCCGCTTTAGCCGCAGCATTCCTGGCACAATGACTGCCGGAGACTCAGCGCCGATGACGCACCCCAACAGCAAGCCGGTAAGAAAGTCGAACTGGAACAGCCACATCGCAGCAAAGGCAATTGCGATCGCCTCACAGGCCGCTGGCAAGAAACCTAGTCGCAGCGCTACTGTTCCCTGCTGGGCTAGCTTCTCACTGTCTAATCCCAGACCAGCCTTCATCAAAATGACCATCACCGCAGTCGTTCGCAGACCGTCTGCAGCAGCTAACACTTCAGGTGCGATGGCATTACCGAGCTGAGGACCCAACAGCATCCCTACCAACACCATTCCCAATAGTGCTGGGGCTCCTAAGCGTCTAGCCAATTGCCCCGCAAACAAACCACCTAGCAAAATCCAGAGCAGACTTCCCAACCAATCCATCACACACAATACTCATAGGAAAACGATGTCATCAGAAAACGAAGCCAAGAACATTGTGCGTTTACTACATGTTCTCTTTTTGTGTCTATGCTTTTTCTGAAGATACGGAGACACTATACATCAAGCCGCTATCCATAAAGTCGAGCAGTGCTCGCTGATGCGACTGGCCCAGGGGCCTCACCTCGTCTAGCTTGACAGAATACTTTTGTCCAGCGCGAATTTCGGTCTCTGAGCACAGCGCCAAGTCTTGGCCTTCGCCTAGCACTAGTGAACTGATAGGAACAGTCAGCTCACCATGATAAAAGCTGCGACGCACCCTATAGTTACCTTGAGGATCAGCCCTATTGCCAGATTGAGCAAAAAACAACTCTAGAACAGGCGGCATATAGGCGAGCTCTTCCATCAGCTCTCTACGGATGCCAGAGTCAGGGGCTTCGCCAGGCTCGATGTGTCCCCCAAAAAATCCCCACACACCAGGATGGACAATATGGGAGAAGTCATCACGCAGTTGCATCAAGAACTGGCCCTCCTGGTACAAAATAGCTAGCGTTACATCGATCAGCGGTTTACTTTCAGAGAAGGCCATATTGTTCTGAGCCATATTGTTCTGGGGCTCCACAGTAATATTGCCACCATCATGATATCGAGCTGCCTGTTGTTATAGCGTATCACTGGTCACAGAGGGCTGTAATGCCTTCTCCTTCACTCACGATGCCGCAGCCAGCATACGTACCTGCGGGTGTGCGCCCGGGTCGAAAGAGACTAATCACTTCTGCGCCCGAAGCGGTTGCCTGACGCACTAGCAAAGCGCTATCCCAATAGCGCAAGCCCGTAATAGTACTGTAGGCATAGCTAGAAAATTCGCTGGGAAAGCCTGGATTTTCTGGGCGCAAAGGTCCCTGCACGCTGGGCAGTTGAGTTCGATACAAGTCATATCCACCACCTTCAGCCGGATCTAAGATGAATACCGCCATTTGATCGACTTCAATACAGGTGTCCAACAGTACCGGAACGGCCACGTAGCCCGTGTTTTGATCAACAATAGGCTCGCCTACAACGCCTTGGGCGGTCATCGTTTTTTCTTCAACAACACTCAAGCTTTCGCAGTCCAAAGCGTTGAGTACATTAATGTTCCAATTGCTCTCAGTTACGTTCACCACGTTAGAGCTACCGCTGGGCCAGTCGAGGCGAATATCTGCGCCGCTGTTGATGGCCGTGACGACAGGAACAGCAGAGGAATCTCGCTCTGTAGGGCTAGGGGTAGGGCTGACTGGGCGGCTAGGGGGAGATGCCGCTGGTGGATTGGGCGGTTGGGATGTATCAGCAGCGGGGGCAGCGGGCGCGGCAGATATTCCACCAGTTTGAGCGGCGGAAAAAAGTCTGGGGTTGCCAGGTCTAGAGCCATCGGCAATGTCGAAGCAGTTGGAGCCGGTTACTTCAACGGTTGTGCCGCTAGCAGGGCCAAGCGCAACGCTAAGCTGGTAGCGATCGTATTCACGATACGGCCACTGACTGGTTTGGTCGCAGGTATCATCTTGGCAGACGCATAGGTAAACGGGCACGTCTGCGTAGTAGCCGCGCCATTCAGCGATAATATCGGCTAGATCGATGTTCTCTCCATTGGCGTATTGAGCGGTAGGAGGCAATGAATCAGGCTGTGAGGTGGCCGAAGGTGTGACTGGAGGCGTTGTTGCAGGTGTGACCTGGGCGATCGCAGGCAAGACGTTGAGGGTAAGCCCTGACAGCACAGCAAAGGGGACGGCAAAGGAAAGTCTGCTAACAAAGCTGGCTATTTTACGAGCAGAGGCAAGAGAAGACTTACAAGTAGAGTGCAGATTAGAGTGCGACATTTTTTGCAGTAATCGTGACGAATTTTGGCAGAAATCTGTTTGAGCTATCACCTGCATTAGGCAACTACCACAGGCCCTATGGCCTTTCGCCTATCGGCCTTTCGCCCGTCTCCATATCGAAGCAGTTAAATCCGGTAGATTCGTTACTAGCTGCGTTGGAGGCTCCCAAAGCGACAGAAGACTGATAGCGGGCAAAGTCTCTAAATGGCCAGACGGATGTGTTACCGCAGGTATCGGCGTTGCAGTTACAGACATAGACCGGAAGATCCGGATAGCGATCGCGCCACTCTTCAACGATCAAAGATAAATCGACGGCTTCTCCGCGTCCATAGCGAGCAGTTGGCACTTGTTGAGGATTTCTGGCAGGGGCTTGGCGAACAGGCGACTGAGGCCTAGGCTGAGCATGGACCGATCTTGAGATAACTGACGCACAAAGGAGGCTTGTAGCGCCACCACCTAACCCTAGCGCCAGAATAAATCTTCGGCGATCGTGACTTCGTTTCTTCAGCATGACGATGACAGGCCCTCTGTTTATATCGAACTTTATACCGACAGTTTTCAGAGTACTGAGTTGCTGGATCGCTTGGCAAGCACCTAAAAATAGACTGTTCAAAACGAAAGCCTTCAATAATATCTCTTACAAAAGAGGCAAAAAAAGGATAGATGATACAGTCAAGTCACTGAAATATCACTGAATATAGCTAATTTCTGGCTAAACTTGGCTATATTTGGTCAATGATGTAGCAGGTATAGCAAGTTTTATTGATATGTTGGGCAGACTAGGATTAGCGAAGCCAATTCACTGTGTCTAGGCAGTCCCTTTAGGTATCAACTAGGGGCAAACAAGCTTTGCGTGAAAGACAGTGAGATAGCTCAAAAGGCGGTCCCCAATTTAGTTTGGGAACCGCCTTTTTCTTCCCCCGGCCTTTCTTAGCTCAGCGGTCTTTACCTGATACAACCAACAGATACAAATAGCTGTTGCAGTTGACAAGCCTATCAGTGGACTTGCCTGCAAGCTATGGGCCTGCAAGCTATGGGCCTGCAAGCTATGGGAGATTTAGCCAAACATACTGCCTAAGATCTTTTGCACGATTTGAACACCCGTCACAGCCTGCCAAGCAAAGAGTCCAACTAACACAGTATTGAGAGTGATATGCGTGTAGCGAGCAGTGTCGTTGCCATTTTTCATAAAAGGCACCATAGAGGCAGATGTTGCAATCATTCCCATCATGCCCAGTCCCGCAAGTAGGTGTGGTCCTACAAACAGCTTGCCATTGTTGATGTAGGTCGCAGACATACCGCCCAAGCTACCCAAGACCATAACAGCAAGCAGGGTCGAACCAGCCTGGTGGTGCCTTGCCAAAAACTTGCCTTTGATTAGCTCCTTTTTCTCTTCTCCAGTAGCGAGCCTAGTTTGTCTGTGCTGATAGCCTAGGTAGCCGGCGTAAAGAGTAAGGGCAAAAATTCCCCACATTAACGTTGGGTGGATAAAATTAAGCCAGGGTTTGATGGCTTCGATAGTTTCGGAGTTCATACGCTGCATCAGAGGATCTTTACAGTTCGTAGTATAGCGAATGGCTTGGCCCTAATCGCGTCGAATCGCGCTCAAAGTCAACATCGTCAAAATCAGTACAACCAGCGCAATTGCTGTCACACTATTATCTATCTGCGGCTTGTCTTGTGCGTGCTGCTCGCACTCGTTGCTGTAATCCGTGAACCGTGTAAGCCGTAAACTATTGTGCACCGCGTAAATCGTATGAAGCGCTCAAAGTCTTTTTCTTTGGCCCTACTGATCGGGCTAATAGCTGCAACGACGGTCGGTTACAGCGGCCCGTCGTTTGGACAAGGAACCACTGAAGTCGAAAGCAGTGCCGAAAGCACGAAAGAACAAGAAAGCGAACAGGGAACTGAAACAGTAGAGGCTGAGCAGGGAACTGAAGCGGTAGAGGCTGAGCAGGGAACTGAAACGGTAGAGGCTGAGACTGAAACCGAAACAGTAGAGGCTGAGGGCGCTGGAGAGGCAAGTGCTGAAGAAGAGAGCGCTGAAGAAGAGAGTGCTGAGCCCACGTTGACAGCAGACCAGCGGGTTCAGCGCAAGCTTTTGATTCAGGCAGATGCAGCGTACCTAGCAGGTGACTACGACACAGCGCAAAGTCTCTACCGGCAGGCCAAAGATCAGACATGGCTGCTACCGCATCAGTTTTCGAATCTGCCGTCAGAACCTTTTGACGATGAGACCTTACTCAGGCCTGGCGCAGCGGTGTACTGGCGAGAAGCTCAAGCCGGCATGAGCAATCAGCGCCTGTCGCAGGTAATGTCAGCGCTGGCGCTGCTGACTGATGAGTATCCCGCTTTTATTCCTGGCCACGTTCAATACGCGGCGGTATTGCAGGAAAATGAACAGGATGGGGCGGCTAGCAACGTTTTGGAACAGGCGCTGACGCTGTACCCAGGAAACGCGGATCTGCTGCTTGCACAGATTGATTTGAAGATGGCGCAAGGGCAGTGGCTAGAAGCTGCGATCGCCTCTCGTCAGTTCGTTGCTCTCAACGGGGACCATCCCCAAGCTGAAGTGCAAACAGCTTTAGCAACCGAAAATCTAGAACAGTTTCAGCATGAGACCAGGCAGCGGATACGTGACGGTGCGATCGCCAATGTTTTTACAGGTATTCTTGGCTACGCATTCACCGGCAGCATCTTTGGGCCCTTTACCGCCGCCAACTCAACCATCATGCTGCTACAAGGCGAAAACGCCGTCGGCAACCAGTTCGCCACACAGATTCAGCAGCAGTTGCCAATGCTGCAAAGCCCTGAAGCTTTAGGCTACGTGCGCCGCTTGGGCTATCGCCTATCCGAAGCGACTGGTCGGCGTGATCTTGACTACGAATTTTTCGTGATACTCGATCCTAACCTCAACGCCTTTGCCCTACCCGGTGGCAAAATTTTTGTGAATGCAGGCGCTATTCTAGAAACGCACTCTGAAGCAGAACTAGCTGGACTGCTCGCTCACGAGCTATCGCATAGCGTTCTATCCCACGGATTCCAAATTGCCACCAGCAGCAACCTCAGCAGCAGCGTTGCTCAATACTTACCCTACGGTGGCCTCATCAACAACATCTTTCTAAGCGGCTACTCGCGCACCATGGAGCGCCAAGCAGATATCGTCGGCACTCAGATTTTGGCCTCTAGCGGCTACGCAGCCGACGGCGTTTATAACGTCATGGTGACCCTCAACGAGCAGGCCGCAGGTCGCAACGGCCCGACCTGGCTCTCTAGCCATCCCAACCCAGCCGACCGAGTAGACTACCTCAAGGCCCTCGTAGAGCGCGGTGGCTTTAACCGATATGCCTACGAAGGCATCACTAGTCACGAAGAGATTCAGGCGATTGTCGCGCGTGAACTGGCTGCGTATGAAGCCGAACAAGCAGAAAGGAACGGCGCTATTAATCCCACAGAAACTGAAGCGCCTGAAACTGAAGCGCCTGAAACTAAATCATCAGAGCCTGAAGCGGAGCAAGTGCTAGAACCAGAACCGCAGCAATGACTGATTACAGCCCAGTCATTTGACTAAGCCATCATTTGACTAAGCCATCATTTGACTAAGCCATCATTTGACTAAGCTGGTAGCAAGGGGAGTAAGCTACTAGGCACGGGAAAATCGTTTTATATTGTTGCATTTCTTAAAGACGCCAGATACAACCTTTTACCCTTGGTACACTACTGGTAATACTTTTTTCGGCTCCCTGTCGGCTTTCTGTCGGAAACAGAACGGAAACACAATTGGCTAAAAAGCACAAGAGGACTCAATGGTAGCAACCGCAGAAAAAACGCCTAAAGGCGAATTTGATGAGATTCGTCCTGGTGTAAAGGCACCGGCCAAGGACACAATCCTCACCCCCCGCTTTTACACGACAGATTTCGAAGAAATGGCACAGATGGATGTCTCTAGTAATGCAGCAGAGCTAGAGGCCATCATCGCTGAGTTTAAAGTGGACTATAACCGTCATCACTTTGTACGCAACGAGCAGTTTGACGGTGCTTGGGATCACATCCAAGGCGAGCGTCGACAGGTTTTTGTTGAGTTTTTAGAGCGCTCATGCACCGCTGAATTTTCTGGTTTTCTGCTCTACAAAGAACTTGCTCGCAAGCTCAAAGGCCGCAATCCACTCTTGGCCGAAGGCTTTGACCTAATGAGCCGTGATGAAGCCCGTCATGCTGGCTTTTTGAACAAAGCCATGTCGGACTTTGATCTACAGCTAGACCTCGGCTTTTTAACCAAGAGTAAGAAGTACACGTTCTTTAAGCCTAAGTTTATATTCTACGCCACTTATCTTTCTGAGAAGATTGGCTACTGGCGCTATATCACAATCTTTCGCCACCTAGAGAAGCACCCCGAAGATACTATCTACCCTATCTTCAATTTCTTCGATAACTGGTGCCAAGACGAAAACCGCCACGGCGATTTCTTCGCGGCAATGATGAAGTCTCAGCCCCAGTTCTTGAACGATTTAAAATCTCGCCTGTGGTGTCGGTTCTTTCTGCTGTCAGTGTTTGCCACAATGTATCTCAACGATATTCAGCGTAAGAGCTTTTACGCTGCACTCGGTCTAGATGCACGTGAGTATGATATTGAGGTAATAAAGAAGACCAATGAGTCGGCAGGAAGATTGTTCCCTATTATCTTGGATGTCGAAAACCCGAAATTCTTTGCGAGCCTAGATGAGTGCACTAAGCACACAGCGGCGGTAAGCAGCATTAGCCAATCCAACCAGCCCAAGCCACTCCAAATGCTGCGCAAAATTCCTCATATCATTGCGGTTGGCAGCAAGCTAGTGAACCTGTACTTTATGAAGCCAATCAGTATGGAAGCTAGTCGGAATACTGTTCGATAGAGTATCGCCACGCTCTGACGGAGCATTCTGATGAAGCCCTCTGATGGGCTAGTGCTCTTTCCGATAGCTAACTTTCCTGCGTCTGCAAGGAAAACAAGAGAAAAAATAGGAGAGCCTGTTGCCACTGCGGCAATAGGCTTTTTTCACGTAAGTAAAGACTGATTTTGAACGCACATGTTGCTCCTTCAAGCTATCCATACGCAAATCTTCTTCATATTTCTGTGATATTGTGTGAAAATCAGGCGTGGCTCATTGCGAGGTAGCACTTTTAGTTTGACGCTATGGCCTAAAATTTACTGATAGAAGAAGGCTATGGGGATTCGGGCTGCGATGAAAGTATTACCTTGAATCGGGCATTTTTGAAACAAGTCCGTATCGTGGCTAATCCCAGTGGTGTTGTCGAGCTTCATTGACTATTTCTTGGGCCTCTTCGAGTGGAATATTATAGCGATCGCTCAAAAGGTAGGGAATGTGACCGCAGGCGCGATTAGGGTTTAGCTTTGTTTGCTTGGCGTAATAAGGAAGTGCAACATTACACAAAAAAGGCGAAGGTTTCGCTTTTAATTGGAGCGGTTCAAGATTTAGAACGCTTCGTAGATTTATAAAAAATAGCAAGGCCTCGCTGAGATTAGTATCGCTGAAGTTGGCATTACTGAGCAGGGTACAGCTGAGGTCGGCACCGCTGAGGTTGGCATACCTAAGGTTGGCGTATCTGAGGTTGGCATATCTAAGGTTGGCACCGCTGAGGTTGGCATACCTGAGGTTGGCACCGCTGAGATCGGCACCGCTGAGGTCAGTACTGACGAGGTCAACACCGCTGAGATTGACACCGCTGAGATTGACACCGCTAAGGTTGGCACAGTTGAGGTTAGCACTGCTGAGGTCAATACCACTGAGGTCAATACCACTGAGGTCAATACCGCTAAGATCAGCATTGCTGAGGTCAGCAGTCTCTAGATTTCTGGTAGCAATGCAAGAATTAAGAAACAGGAAGACTCCACCGGTAACCATCGTGAATATTCCGACACCTCTGGTAAGGGATGTACGATGTTGCCGGGCAAGGATTTCTCTTTCGTTGCGAGATAGGTGGCCGCCATCTGGTTGAAGTCTATGATCGAGGGGCAACAAAAGCCGCCACAGTATCCAGAGAAAGATTGGCGTAGCGATCACTCCGATCACCCACAGCTTGTTGATTCTTATTTTTGGCAACCATTGTTTAAATTGCTTCCGCATGCTTGAGACTCCCTCAATACTGAGCACATTATCGCTTCCCTGATTTGTGTACGCTCTAATATTTATGCGGGCGTGGTTCAACCTAGGATCTGCTAGGGTAACACTCTGAGCCAAGGGGTAAATTCTTCAGAAGCTCATCTATCAGCAATTTGAAGCTTGGATACCCGGACAAAGGTATAACCTTCGCTGGAACCACGCCGAATCTGCTGCTATCAGCGGATTGGATTGTCTGGATGACGGTCTATTCTATGCTGCAAGTGTTATCCTGAATCGGCCTTTTTTGAACCAGCCTCAAATTTTCAGGCCATTCTCACCCGACATCCGATCAAACTTGATAAGGTAGTGGCTCCATAATTACACCAGTCACTATAGAAGATAGGACCTATGTCCACAGCTCACCGCATCACCGCCCGTCCAGCTTCAAACGTCCAGCCTTCGGGAGATAGTCAGCCGGAAAATGGCCATAGTCAAAATAGCCGCTATCGGCTAGAGCGTATCCATTTAGAAGTCACGAACGTCTGCAACTTCAAATGCGAATTTTGCCCGGATGCGATTATGGAGCGCAAGCGAGGGCACATGGACATAGCGCTTCTAGAAAAGGCTTTAGACGAAATTGCCGAGCACCGCTTAGCCAGAATCGTTGCCTTTCATCTCATGGGTGAGCCGTTGATCTACCCTCACATTTTCGAAGCCATTGAGATGGCGATCGCCCGTCAGCTCAACTTGCACCTCACCACCAACGGCAGCACATTTCACATTCGCCCCGACCACATTGATCGGCTCGCCCAATCCGGCATTCCCAAAGTCACCATTTCACTGCAAACGCCCGATCCTGACACCTTCATCATCAGAGGCGCACCGCCTAAGCTTTCCCCCGAGCAATACTTCGAGGGCATCACCCAGTATGTACAAACCCAATTACTATCTGAGTCGCCCACACGGGTGCATCTCAAGTTCTTAGACACCACCCCACATCCTTTCTTAGTCCCTCACAAAGCAATGCACGTGGTCGAAGGCAAAGAGCAGATGCAACAGCAGCTCAAAGCGTGGTGCGATCGCCTCCTCGCGACCTTGCCTGCTGACCATCCCGACAGACCTTCTCCTCAAGTCCTTCAACGCAGGCTCTCTAGCCACAAACCTGGTCGCTGGCAGGTCATAGAGCTTACGCCCAAGCTAGCTCTAGAGACCTTTCCACTCGATAGCTGGGGCAACGTCGAGAGCGACACCGTTATCCCAGCTAGCTTCGGCTATTGCAACGGCACCAGTGACCAAGCTGGCGTTCTTTACGACGGTACGGTCGTGCCCTGCTGCAAAGACTACGACGGCAAAATTCCGCTTGGAAACCTCAACCACCACACGCTTAGCCATATCCTCGATTGGCAAGCACCCGCCTGTGGCCTACGCGCAGGCTTCGACAAGTTTCAAGTCACCCACCCTGTATGCCAGCGCTGCATGGGCGCAGACACCCCACAAAAATCACTGCTCAGACAAGTCGGCTCAATTGCATACTTCAAGCTATACAATCCCCTCATGAAACGACTTAAACCAGGCTGGGGAGATGTCTAAATAGCAACTAAGCCATCAAACTCAAATCACAGCGATCAGATAGAAATTTGGATAGAATCAGTATTTCTTGATTTTTAGTGGGCATACTCTGGTAGCCGCAGGTTGGTCTTTGAGAAGACCCCAGTTCGCAATGGCATATCCAAGAGAGCCTATGAATACTGATATCCAAGTATTGCTGATTGAAGATAGCTTCTCGGACGCGCAGATGGTCAAAGCTATTATTAGCTCGTCTAATTTAGGAACGACTAAGCTGCATCATGCCGAGCGATTCAAAATCGCCCTGAGGATGCTAGCAGAGAAACCATATGATCTCATTCTGTTAGATCTTCACTTGCCAGATGGGGAAGGACTAGGCCTTATTACCCAGCTTAAACAACAGGTGCCTGAAATTCCCGTTGTTGTACTTACAGGTTGCAAAAGCGAAGCAACAGCCGCCGCTGCGCTCCAAAAGGGTGCACAAGACTATGTCTTGAAGTCAGACACATTTTCACCCGCGAAATTAGCTCAGTTAGGTCACACCGATGTCGGCAACTGTCTTGTTCGAAAAATCCGATACGCCATCAAACGAGCAGAACTCACCAAGCAGAGAGAAACCGACAAAGCCCGTTACGACTTGGCTAACATAGGTACCGATGACGGTATATGGGACTGGGATCTCAAAGCCAACTGTATTTATCTTTCCGCTCGCTGGAAATCGCTAATCGGCGTATGTGAAGGCGTCATCAGTAACAAACTCGACGAATGGTTCTCTCGCATCCATCTAGAGGATCAAGATCGATTCCAACAGACTTTAGAGGACTATCTAGCCCACCAAAATCAGCAGTTTTATTGTGAATATCGGATCAAGCATACTGATGGCCACTATCTGTGGGTTTTGGCAAAAGGTAAAGCGCTATGGGATGAGAACGGTGTTGCTTATCGCATTGTCGGTTCGCAAACAGATATTACAGATCGTAAGCAGCAAGAACACGCAGCCTATCAAAAAAGAGAACTTGCCCAAACAGTACTTCATACCGTCGGCGCTGGTCTGCTGTCTATGCACGCCATGCTGCATATCAGCGAAGGACGATATGAGGAAGCCGAGCCCTGCTTGAAAGGAACACTGTCTATCCAAAGATCTCTTTTAGATGGCCACCATCCGGATATTGCCGTCAGCCTTTACAACCTAGCGAGCCTCTACGACAATCAGTTTCGATTTAGAGAAGCTGAAACCCTATTTCAAGAGTCTTTGGCCCTATTTGAAAAGGCATTGGGCTCAGAGCATCCCCACACCCAAAGCGTAAAGGCCAAGGTTGAGATAATTTGCCGCCTCAATCAGGCGATCGCTCGCCACAACGAATAGAACCTTGCCGATCATTTCTAGGGCGCGTAGATAGAAGCATGATAGAGGCTCTAAACTTCAGGCGATCTTTTAGGCTCTCAGTCAGGCATTGAACCATAGAAAATGAGCCGTAAGCGCCGCCGAGCTGCATACTACCTTCGTCACTCATTCAATATTCTTCTAGCTGTCATTTATGAATCATCATGACGAGTAGCAACCAATCAATTTTTCCAGGCTTTCACGCACTATCTGAGCCCATTCGGCTGCAAGTTATCGATCTGCTGCAGGGCGGCAGCGAGCTTTGCGTCAGTGATATTGGCGATAGGCTGGGTATCTCTCAGTCCAAACTCTCTTTTCACCTGAAAACGCTCAGCCAGTCCAATCTAGTTGTAACCCGACGGCATGGGCGACGCATATACTACAGACTCAATGTCGATCAGTTCTCTTTTTTGGAAACGTATCTCTCACAGGTTCAGTAGCCTTTGTTCTAGGTTGCGGAGGCGTTATTACAACATTTTCTCGACTCGCTTTGAACATGCCAAACCGACACAGCCCAGTGCCAAAGGCCAACCTCATCAGCAGCAAAGTAGGCACCTCTCGCACAGACTTAACAAAGCCGGATACCCCAAACTTCACCAGCCCCTGTGGGCGAACAAGGCCCTGCCAAATCGAATCAATCCATGACGGTAGTGTCTCCTTTGACCAGTCAGCAGTCTGCACCGTACCCGCCACGAGATTGGTTTTCTTTAATAGCTCAGAAAAGCCTTCAATGCTAGAGAATTCCGGATGCGACCACTGGTCTAGCAGCTGTTTCATCACTGGCTTTTCCCAAAAATTTAGCGGACGGCGGCGAGCATCGCGCTGATTCCAATCGCCGACAACCAGTACGCCTCCTGGCTTTAGCACCCGCAGCAGCTCGTATGCAAACACGGCTTTGTCTGGCATATGGGGCCCTGCTTCTAGCGACCACACCACGTCAAAACTGGCATCAGGAAAAGACAGCGCCATCGCATCGTCCACCATGAAATCTGCACTTATATCTGCTGGTGTTAGCTGAGTGGCTCGCTCTACCTGGCTAGGGCTAATCGTCACGCCCGTTACATCAAAGCTATAATCCTTAGCCAGCATGCGGCTACTGCCGCCGATACCGCAGCCTACGTCTAGCAGCGTCGTGCCTGGTTTGCAGCGGTCTAACCCACCCCATTTCACCATTTCATGTACAAAGTCAAACTTGGCCTGACGGAAATCTTTCTGCCTTGGCGGTAACCCATAGTGACCCAAATGGATATGCTCGCCCCAGTAAAATTCCAAAATGCCATCTTCAGTCCATTCATCGTACGAATTGGCAACAGAATCAGCAGAATCGTAGCGGCGAGGGGTTAGCAAGTAGGCCAGAATGCCGACAACAGGCAAAATCAATAGCAGTGAAAGCAGCAGGTTCATGGACTCAGAATTCTGAAAGGCTTTATATTCATTGATCATACTATCTGCCAATACCACCCTTGAACTCATGACGACCACTGCCGAAAAGAAAAGCCTCAAGCTGTCGCTGTCGCAGCTAGGGCCGGGTTTGCTGATGGCTGGGGCTGCGATTGGCGTTTCGCATCTGGTACAGAGCACGCGGGCCGGAGCGATGTATGGCTGGGGGGCACTCGGTTTTGTGCTGCTGGCCAATCTGATGAAATACCCGTTTTATGAATATGGTCACCGCTACGCTGCCGCATCAGGGCAAAATTTGATTCAAGCCTATCGGCAGCAGGGAAAGCGCTTTTTCGTGCCGTTTTTGATGATCAGTACCCTGAACGCGGTGGGCAGCTTCGCAGTCGATGCCTTCGTGGCCGCAATGCTGCTGCAGTATCTGTATCTGCCGCAGGTGCCGGAGACGGTGTTGGCGGTAGGTGTGCTGCTGCTTTGCTGGGGCCTGATTGCGGTCGGACGCTATCGGCTGTTCGAGCAAATCACTAAGTGGTGCGTCATTTTTCTGGCGATCGCAACCATTGCAGCCGTTATCATGGCCGTTACAGCTAGCGTGATGACTTCTAGCATCACGACTTCTAGCGCCATGACTTCCAGCGCCATGACTTCCAGCACTGTGGAAGTTGCCGCTGCAACGATAGTGTCCTCCGCATCCTCAAAAGCCAGCTTGTTCTCTTGGCAGGCCGTTCCGTTCATCGTCGCGTTTATGGGCTGGATGCCAGGCGGCTTAGAGCTTTCGGTTTGGCAGTCGCTATGGGTACAGGCTAACGATCAAGACAGCGGTGCGGCGACGTCTTTAGACTCAGCGAGCTTCGACTTTAATTTTGGCTATATCCTAACGGTCTTGCTGGCCTGTTTGTTTCTGACGCTAGGAACGCTGACGCTGCCAGGGCAAGGCTTAGCCGCAGAGCCAGCTACGTTTGCCGGAGAGCTCGTTGGCATGTATACGGGTTACATCGGAGCGTGGGCAAAGCCTTTGATTGGCCTGTGTGCGATCGCTGCTATTTTCTCGACCACCTTCACCGTTATTGATGCCTTTCCCCGCATGCTAGAGGCAGGCCTCTACGAACTAACACCTGCAGCTAAAGCGACGACATTTCCCATTCGGCAGGCGATCGCACTCACCCTTATCTTCCTCGCAACCCTACTTCTTATCCTCTTCACCGCCGGGTTCGAGCCCCTAATCAACAGCATCACTATCATCGCCTTCGTCACCGCGCCCTTCTACGCCTGGCTCAACATACGCAGCATCGCCACATTAGCAGATACCGATCAGCCCCAGCCCTGGCTTACCAAACTAGCCACCGTAGGGCTGATCTATCTATCTGGATTTAGTCTGCTGTTCATCACCCTCGAAGTATTTACCCATATCCGGTAGCTGAGCATATCGATAGCTGGGCATACCGATAGCTGGGCATACCGATAGCTGGGCATACCGGGACTGAGCTCAGCCAAAGTCACACCCTCGGAAACCGCCGCAAAGCCACCTTTCGTAGATACAAAAATACCGACTGTGCCGACAAATAGAGGTGAATCATCGTCGGAATCATCGCTGAAAAGCCCATCATGACGCCGAAATAAATATTTTTGACATTCTGCCGCCCTAGCGGATCGCGAACGGCACTTTGTAAGCGACCTTCATACTTTGCCGAACTTTCTACCAGCGACTGAGACGACTGCTGCAACAGCCCCACTAGCCAGCCTGAAACGGAAAATACCATCAGCACCCAAAAGGTCGCCACGATCGCAATGAGAACGTCAATACTCAAATGGGCAATGTAGCTGGGCAGTGAGGTCGTTTTCAGCGCTCGCCGAGCAATCCAAACCGTAATAAAAAAGGAAACGCTGTCGAACAGAGCACCCAAAAACCCTACTGGAAACTGCATCACCATGTATTCCCAGCGCTCGCCGCTGACGGCTATCTCTTCTGGATAGGCTGTAATCAGAGCCAGCCAATAGCAAGCCATGTTCAGCAGCATAAAAAATAGGAATAGCTTAGGAAAAAAAGAAGTTAAGCGACCTCGTCGCTGCGCGTAAAAATCTAGCAGTCTGCTCAAGGAATTTCGCCAGATTGCCATCACTGGCCGTGCGCTTAGTTTTATTGTAGCCATCATTCTTGTGCCAAATAGTTGTAAATATAGTGATAGCTAGTCACAATCAGCACCTGACGTTGTGACTAGCTACTTGGCTCTAGTCCTCGAACTCTAGTTCTTGAACTCTAGTCACTGCACTATAGATCAAACGACTTGAAACCGTTTCCGCATGGTTTCCAATATTTCTAACCGGAACACCCAATCAAAATACTTAGATAAACTACGTATGTTCGCTGTGGTTACATTCGCTCCAACACATCAATACCTAGTAGTGAAAGCCCTAGCTTTAGCGTGCGAGCAGTCAAATCACAGAGCACCAGCCTTGATGTGCGAACTGGCTCCTCGGCTTTTAGCACAGGGCAGCGATCGTAAAACTGGTTGTACTTTTGACTCAGCTCAAACAGATATTGACACAGCCGATTTGGCAACAGATCGGCGGCCACCTCATCTAGCACAGTATCCATTTGCAACAGATGCTTAGCTAAAACAAACTCACTCTCTTCAGTCAGCTCAACCTCAGCATCCAACGTCGAAAAATCAACCTCACCACTGCGGCTAATTCCCTGCACTCGGACGTATACGTATAGCATGTAGGGCGCGGTATTACCCTTAAGATCTAGCATTCTATCGAAGCTAAACGTATAGTCGCTGACTCTGTTTTGGCTTAGGTCAGCGTATTTCACCGCGCCAATTCCGACCTTTTCGGCAACGTTTTGCACAAACTCATCAGACTCTGTTCTTTCTTCTTTTTCTAGCCGCGCTTCTACATCATCGCGCGTGCGGGCGATCGCCTCATCCAACAGCGCCTGCAAAGGCACCGCCTCCCCCGATCTCGATTTCAGCCGCCGCCCATCTTCTCCTAAAACCAAGCCAAACGGCGCATAGCTTAACCTGACATGCTCTGGCACCCACCCGGCTCGTCTTGCCACCTGAAAAAGCTGCGCAAAATGGTTTGACTGCCCCGCATCCGTGGTGTAGACAATTCGATCAGCCTTATCTTGCTCAATCCGGTAGCGTATGGCCGCCAAATCTGTTGTCGAATAGTTATAGCCACCGTTTGATTTCTGCACAATCATCGGCAGCGCTTCGCCCTCTTTGTTGGTAAACCCCTCCAAAAATACGCACTGTGCCCCGTTGTCTTCGACCAGCAAGCCGATCTCTTTTAGATCTGCAATCACGGCTGGCAAAAACGGATTGTAAAAAGACTCACCTCTATCAACAATGTCTTCAGAAATGTTTAGCAGATCGTAGATTTTTCGATACGAGCGCTTAGAGAGCTGACATACCCGCTTCCACGCTTCCAACACCTGTGGCTCGCCTGCCTGCAGCTTCACGACCGCTTGCCTAGATTGTTCTTTAAAGGTTTCGTCTTGATCAAACCGCTTTTTTGCCTTGCGGTAGAAAGTGGCAAGCTCTCCTGAAGTAGAGGCTTCAGCCGCCGCTTGCGGATCGGGGTACGCCTCTTGCAAGTAGGCAATTAACATCCCAAACGGCGTTCCCCAGTCGCCGACATGGCTCACCTTCATCACGTCGTGACCCAAAAATTCCAGTACCCGCGCCAAGCATTCACCAATCACGGCTGGCCTCAGGTGGCCCACATGCATTTCTTTGGCGATGTTAGGACTAGGATAGTCTACGATAATTTTCTGGACCGAATCGGCTTTGTCAATGCCGAGGCGATCGCTGCCATGCATTGCCGCTAGCTGCTGCTCTAGATACGCTGTTTTGAGCGTAAAGTTGATAAAGCCGGGGCCTGCGATCGCAGGCGGTTCGCAAAAATCCAAAACCTCTAGATTTTCAGTGATTTGAGTGGCGATCGCCCTCGGATTGCTTTTTAGCGGCTTAGCCAAAGACATCGCGACGTTGGCCTGATAATCTCCAAACTTTGGATTGTTCGTGCTCACTAGTAACGGATCGGTATGCTGATACTCATCGCCAAACGCAGATGCCAATGCAGCCTGCACGCGGGCTTTCAGTTCATTTAGCGTTGATTTCATAGCTTTATTAGTGGGGCAATCGCCATCCCCGGCTCTCAAATACACTCATCGTCAGACCTAAGCATACAATCATAGACGCCTCATAGATGCCGACCCCACACATGCCCAAAGCCAACCGCTCTAGCAAACCCAACCGCCCTAGCAAGGCAGAAGTCGCCGCTGCGCATGGTCAAACCATGCCAGACATTATCGCCCCCAACCTCGATGTCCTGTTTTGCGGGATCAATCCCAGCCTTTACAGCATCGCTATCGGCCACCACTTTGGCCGTCCGGGCAACCGCTTTTGGAAGGCTATACACAAAGCAGGCTTTACTCCTAGTCTCTACGATCCTGCCGAAGACGCGTCACTAACTGAGCTAGGCTACGGCATTACCAACATGGCCCCTCGCGCCACGGCCCGCGCGGACGAACTCAGCAAAGCTGAAATCAAAGCGGGTCAAGAACTGCTCGCCGCCAAAATAAAACAGTATCAGCCCAAGTGCCTTGCCTTTCTAGGTATCACAGCCTATCGCATCGCTTTTGATCAGCCCAAGGCCAAAGTTGGTCCGCAGCCTAGCTGGCAAAACACTTCTATCTGGGCCTTGCCAAACCCCAGCGGGCTGAATGCTCACTATCAAGTTGATGATCTTGCAGAGGTCTATAGCTGGGTACTGAATGCTAAGGAATAGGCGCGCCAAAAGACGCCCTCGGAAGCTACACCGTGAAATACAACAACTCTAGGTTTTATAGATTGACTCGCAAGTTGTTATCTAAACAGGTGACTATCCGCAGACAATCTGGGTGTGATACTCGGCTTCGCTCATTAGGTCTAAAGTGCTCTCTACGCGATCTAAAAAGACTTTGCCATTGAGATGGTCAAATTCATGCTGAACGATTCGGGCAACAAAATCAGTGAATACTTTTTGCTGCAACTGACCGTAGCGATCGCAGTAAACAACTTCTATTTCGCGCGATCGCATCACCTGTCCGCGCATTCCTGGCACGCTCAGACAGCCCTCCCACCCTTTCACCTGCTCATCAGAGTAAGCCACTATCTGTGGATTAATCATTGGCGTGGGTGCCATCACAGGCGCATGCAGATAGCGCAAGTTTGGCCGAGACGCCACAATAAACAACTGCACGCTTTCAGATACTTGAGGCGCGGCAATTCCAACGCCGTTGGTCTCAATGGTGGTATGAATCAGATTATCAATCAGCCGCTGAATATGGGGCGATTGAATATCGCCTATGGGGCAAGCAGGCGATCGCAAAACCGGATTGCCTATCTCTGCGACTTTTAGCGCCTTGTTCATAGCAGCCCTCCTGCTGTCTATTACATTTATCGCTGGCCAGACTGAGTCGGAAAATCACCCGGACGGACGGAAAGGTTTACCGACTGGCCGCCTCTGCTTACGGTCATTGCGATCGCATCACCTACCCCTGTATCGGCCACAATCTGCTGCACTTCGCTCGCCTCGGCGACCGCCTGTCCGTCCATTGACATAATCACATCGCCTAGCTGCAATCCAGACTGCTGCGCAGGCGAATTACGAGCTACACCTAAAATAACGACACCTGAATCTGCCTGCAAGCGCAGGTTAGAGCGAGCGTTAGAATTAATTTCATCTTTCAGCGCGGGCGTCAGGGTTCGCATTTGAATACCCAGATAGGCATGCTCTACACGGCCTTTGGTCACCAGCTCATTCGCGATTGCTCGCGCCCGATTAATCGGAATCGCGAAGCCTAATCCCTGAGCATTACCAATAATCGCCGTATTGACACCAATCACTTCTCCGCGCTCGTTTAATAGCGGGCCCCCCGAATTGCCAGGGTTAATCGCCGCGTCGGTTTGAATAAACTCTACCCGCTTGTCGGGCACTCGGATTTGCGCACTAGTGCGGCCTGTGGCGCTAATGATCCCGGCTGTCACCGTGTTGTCTAGCCCTAACGGATTGCCAATTGCGATCGCCCACTCTCCGGGCCGCAGCGTATCAGAATTACCCACCGTCACCGTCGGTAAATCACTAGCATCGACCTTGATCACCGCGACATCTGTCAGCGAATCTTCACCAATCACCTCACCGCGCAGCTCACGACCATCTTTAAAGGTGACCGTAACTTCGTCTGCGCCTTCAACCACATGAGCATTGGTCACAATCGTGCCATCAGCATCCAAAATAAAGCCTGATCCCGTTCCTCTTTCCACTCGCTCGGACGGTGGCTGACTAGGTACGCCCATATCACCAAAAAATTCGCGAAAAAACGGATCGTCAAAAATGCCGTTTCCTCGGCGCGCAACCGTTCGCGCTGAGTTAATTCGCACCACAGCGGGGCCTGTGCGCTCTACCGCATCTGCAATAAAGTTAGCGCTACCTACGAGCCGTTCAGTACCTGTCGCCTGACTCAGCAGAGGCGGGCGCTCAGCATCCGCTGTAACATCATCTAAAAACTGAATCTGCTCGTATTCCCAGGGTTCGGTCGCCCAGAGTTCGGTTGCAGCGACTTCGGCCTCGCGGCTAGTCAGCAGTGAAACCACATCTGAAGAAGTAGAGCGAGCATCCCACTGGCCAGAGACAAACAGCACGGTACTTGCGCTGGCGGCGGTGACTAGGCCGTAGGATAACGACTGACGTAACCAAAATCGCCAGTCAGTCAGATGAGAAGTCCTTTTGCGCTTGTTCATGGCTTTTGCGTTCAAAATCCTTTTCAAATTAGTAGTGACAGCGAGGCAGAAGACTGGGAAAATTCAAGTTCCGTTTTTTGTTCTTCTAGTTGTTAAGTTCCTGGTTTTTAGGTTTCCAGTTTTCGAGGTCTATTTATTTTTCTAGCAGATTCTGTCGGGCGCTGTGATTGTCAGGAGTGCCAGTTCTCACAAAGTCTGCGTATCGTGATCGCACTAAAGAAGCAAACTAAAGCAAAGAGCTAGAAAAACAAAACCAAAACAAGGTGCGATCGCATTGCCCTTCTATCTCTCCTCTCAAAAAAAGTTTAAAAGTCTCTACAAACTATATTTCTACTGAATATCCTTCTATAATTCGTAAACCTAATAGAAACCAGCTAATCACCACACATATAGATTTTGAATCCCAATGTGACGCTATATCTAGTACGCTTTAAATGCCTGCTGAGCTGACACTGTTGGCATGCCTTGTCTATGCGATCTGCCATATGAGCCTGCCAGGGTGTATGGCTTTGTTAGGGCTAGCAGCAGCCCAGCCGCCGCCCCCCAGAAGTCAGCTGAAGTCAGTTTTTAAGCGCTTACTCAGATACCGCTCTTAATATCCCATTTAACGTAACTTAGGAGAGTAAGCTTCTGCCCAAAGCCGATGGGTAGAGCCTCTGATGGATTTTCTTTCGTCAGCCGCTTTGCTCCCCCATTTTCTCGTCCACGAAAATCATAGAGGCTGATCTGTGACCCTCACAAAAGAAGACCTTTGGGCTCAAGTCCTAGAAAAATTAGAAGGGCAGCTTAGCGGTCCCACTTTTGAAACCTGGCTGAAACCAACGCAGGTTCAGGCGCTGTCTCAGCAGCAGCTTACGCTTCTCACAGACAATCCGTTTGCCCGGAACTGGCTGCAAAAGCACTACTTGAGCCAAATTTCTGAGGCCGCTGCCGAAATATTGGGGCATAAGGTGAGTGTTTCTATTACCGTCAAGGACGACGTAGAAAGATCGCCCATTCCATCCGAGGCGATCGCACAGGCAGCCAATGGCAATGGTGCTAACGAATCGGCTTTCGCAACAGCATCCGCCGCAAAAAGCGAAAGAAGACAAACCGATTCGTCCGATCTCAATCCTAAGGCTATTTTCTCGCGTTTTGTCGTTGGGGCTAACAACCGTATGGCTCACGCCGCCGCGCTAGCTGTCGCCGAGTCACCAGGGCGTGAATTTAACCCACTCTTTTTGTGCGGGGGCGTAGGTCTAGGCAAAACGCACCTAATGCAGGCCATTGGTCACTACCGTATGGAAAGCGATCAAAATGCCAAAGTTGCCTACGTTTCCACCGAAACGTTTACCAACGACCTTATTGCCTCTATTCGTCGTGATACCATGCAGCGGTTCCGCGAACAGTATCGCGAGGTTGATGTCATCTTGGTTGACGACATTCAGTTCATTGAAGGCAAAGAATACACCCAAGAAGAGTTCTTTCATACGTTCAATACGCTCCACGAAGCGGGCAAACAGATTGTTATCGCCTCTGACCGACCGCCTAACAAAATTCCCCGCCTACAAGATCGGCTCTGCTCCCGATTTTCGATGGGACTCATTGCCGATATTCAATCTCCCGATTTCGAAACTCGCATGGCAATTTTGCAAAAGAAAGCCGAGTACGAGCAGGTAGCCCTCTCACGGCCTGTTACCGAATATATTGCCTCTTCCTATGTCACCAACATTCGAGAGCTAGAAGGGGCCCTGACTAGAGCGATCGCCTACACCTCTATCTCGGGTCTACCCATGACGGTAGAGACCCTTGTCCCAGTTCTCGATCCGCCTGCAGAACGCCTAGAATCATCGCCCAAATCTGTCATCAAGGCTGTCTCAGACGCCTTTAAAATCTCGATAGACGATCTCAAAAGCAATTCTAGACGCCGAGAAATTAGCCTTGCGCGGCAAGTTGGCATGTATCTGATGCGCCAGCATACCGATCTCAGCTTGCCCAAGGTAGGCGAGCAGTTTGGCGGAAAAGACCACACCACCGTCATGTATAGCTGCGACAAAATTGCTCAGCTAATTAAGCGAGATCTCAACTTGGCTCAGACGGTCAGAGAAGTCAGCGATCGCATCACGCTATCGGCCAACAGCTAGCGCTCTTAGTCAGTTTGCACAGCATAAGCTCGCCCAGCAGCCCGCTGATAAACCTCGGCTAGATTTGATATCTAGCCGAGGTTTGCTTTTACCTAGGCCTAATTATCACCAATTAGGTTATCGATATATTAAGAAAAAGCAGTCAGTACTGAGGATTTTCCTGTGGAAAACTTCTGTTTATCTGTGGAAAAACTGTAGAAAGCCTGTGGGAAAAGGAGGCGCACCTGTGGAAAAAAAACAAACTTTAGAAGAGCTGTGGAAAAGTAGCTACGTTTTCCACAGACTTTCCACAGGAGAGTAATGGCTCTAATCCGCTCACCCTAAGGATACGGGCCTTTTTTCCACAAATTCCACAGGCTCTACTACTACTACTTTAAATACTTATTTTAAAAAAGATCAGAAAAAGAACAGGCCGCATATTTCTGAGAAAACCTTGGTTTGCAAAGTGCTAACTTGAACAAATAGGGTGATACTATTGGGCATCTTTGCAGTCTTTGCTCTTCCTTTTTACCCGTCCTTCAGCCAGTCCTTCAGAGCGATGAAATTTAGCTGTCCGCAAACCGATTTCAACACTCACTTTTCTCTCGTTAGCCGCGCAGTTCCCTCACGTCCTAGCAAACCGGTCTTAGGTAATGTGCTGATAACTGCTAGTACAGATGCTCAAGAAGTGACACTAGTCGGGTTCGATGAAACATTAGGCATTCAGACCACCTTTGCTGCCCAGGTGGATGAAAGCGGCTCATTGACGCTGCCTGCTAAGCTGCTTGGCGACATCGTATCGAGACTGCCCAATGAAGAGATTGACATCAGCGAAGATGACGACGAGCCTGTTGTGACACTCGCATGCTCTGCTGGCCGCTATCAGGTGCGAGGGCTTAGCGCTGAAGACTATCCTAGCCTGCCAGAAATAGACTCCAAAGAGGTCATCAAGCTATCGGCTGACGCGTTGATTGAAGGGCTTCGGGGCGCTCTGTTTGCGACTAGCAGCGACGAGACTAAGCAAGTACTCACTGGCGTACACCTAACAGCCAACGATCAAAATCTAGAATTTGCCGCTACAGACGGCCATCGCTTAGCGGTGGTACAAACCATTGACGAAACCGGTTCGTCATCGGTCGCGGCAGGTATGAAAGTCACCATTCCTGGCAAAGCGCTCAGAGAGCTAGAGAGAATTCTGCAGGTATATTCAGGCAGTGAGGCCGTCGCTTTTCAGCTAGACCAAACTCAAGTTGTGTTTGATCTGGGTCAGCAGCGCATCACTACCCGTCTGCTCGAAGGTCAGTATCCTAACTACCGACAGCTAATTCCCGGCAAGTTCGAGCGACAGCTCACGCTAGATCGAAAGCAGCTAATGTCATCGTTAGAGCGAATCGCGGTTATGGCCGATCAGCGGAACAACATTGTGAAGCTGTCTGTAGATAGCGAGCAGCAATCACTATCGCTATCTGTAGAAGCGCAAGAAGTGGGCAGCGGACTAGAAAGGCTCCCTGCGCAGATAACTGGCGACAGCTTGGACATTGCTTTCAACGTTCGCTATTTACTCGAAGGACTAAAAGCCCTGCCTACCGCCGAGATTCAGCTCCAGTGCAACACGGCTACTAGCCCTTCTGTTTTGACACCGCTAGGGGGTACTAAGATCACATACCTGGTCATGCCTGTGCAAATTCGCAGCTAGGTTAACCTAACGCTTCTTTTATAAGGGTGCTAGCCGGAAACTTTGCTGCAGCTTCACCAATTAAAAAGTATTAAGAAATCTTGATTAGTGTCTCCTCATCTGTAGCGTTCATTCTTCTCAAAGCGGGTATGTTTAGCTTGTGACATGGCGGCGGCTGTTAATGTAAAGCGTCTGTTGCTCGCGGCCCTGTCATCTTTTGTAACCCATTGAGAGAAATGCTTATGGATTTGGTTTTGGCCGCAATAATGTTTGGTGGCGTACTCATTATGTTCAGTAAAGAAGTGCTCAATGATTAGGGGCACTCCACGGGCCTGCGCTACTGTTCTATTGCTTTCGTAGAGTTGCCTATGACACTCTCATTGGCTGAAGTCTTTACAAAAGCAACGGGCACTCTACCCACAGAGTAAGCATGCATCCTTACTCTGCTATAGATTCTAAGATAGAAATAGCTTTTTGCTAATAAAGCCCGTTTTCGGTTAGTTCGCTTAACCAAAAACGGGCTTTTCATTGCCGTATATCATGATTGATACCCGGTTCCTAACTATTCGGCTCTAGCTGCAGGGCAAACGCATACTCAAGTAAGTAGTACTTGAATGAGAAAGGCGTTGTCCCAGCCAGCTTTTAGCCGCTTTGCCTGCTTCGAGCCTTTAGAAGCTTCTCTAGCAAGCAAGTTGAGGGCAATCTTTCTAATTACTGTCATATTTTCTGGGGCATGGCCTTTGCGAATACGCGAGTCATCTTCGCGAAAGACCACATCTAAACTCCAATGTAGCTTGTTCTCAATGCCCCAGTGAGCGCGACTAGCATAGGCAAAGCGCTCTACACCACCGTCTAAGCTCACTAGATAGTACCGTCGCTCTGTTGTGGTCGGTTGTCCATTGATGCGCCGCTCTGACTCAATCATGCCTACTCGTTTGAGCCCTACCCATCGTTGCGCATCTTCGAGATGTTCGACGTTGCCCAGTAGCCAGTAGCGTCTTGTTTCAAGACGTCCGTGCCCCTTATCAATTGTCTGATAGGCTTCGTGTTCGATGTCTTTGAAGCTAGTTTTGCGTGCCCAGTCGAACAACTGTTCGACGTCCTGGTGCAGGTTGCCCTGGTTCCCTTTTAGGCTTAGAACGTAATCAGCACCCTGCTCGATAATCTGTTTGGCAATCTCGGTTTGTGCGCCCATCGCGTCAATCGTGACGATGCATCCTGAGATATCCAGAATGTTAAGCAGCTTGGGAATTGCCGTAATTTCGTTGGACTTGCCATCGACTTTGACTTGTCCTAAGACAAGCTGATTGGCGCTAGCCCAGGCACTGACCATATGAATGGCCCCCTTACCTGTGCCTTTGTCGTATGAATGTCGCGCACTCTTGCCGTCTAACGAAACGACCTCACCGCCGCTCAGTTTGGCAATACTCTTCACCCAACTGACAAAGCATTCCTGGAGTTGAGTCGGCTCTAGCAGGGCGAACACTCTGGCAATCGTGTCGTGAGAAGGTATCCCGTTTGGCAAGCTCAGAAACGTTTTGAGCCACGCTGACTTGCTCTGTCCGTAGGCTTCTATCTCTTCCCACGTCTCGGCTCCGCAGATAACCGCGCATATCGTCAACGCTACGATATCTAGCAGCGGGTGCTCAACTAGATACAATGTTCGCGGGTCTTCAAGCGTTGCAAAGTGCGTTAAGAGCGAACCTGATGCATGGGTTTCCTGACTCATTAGCAAGACCGAATATAGCTCTACCTATCCAGTATCCTGCTTTCACGAGTATGCGTTTGCCCTGGCTCTAGCTGCTCATCTATACGGCTTTTGGCATTCAGGTCTTTATCGGCTTCGCTGCTGGCAGCTTGACCAAAAAAGTCAATTCGATAGTCAGAGACACTGATACCTGTCTGGGCTTCTACCTGCTGCAAAATATAGGCTGGTAGCTCAATGTCAATATCGATGATTTTCTGGGTATCGAGGCAATTTACGTGGCTATGCGATGAGCTAATATGGCCATACAGCCGACCGTCAGAGCGCTCAACACACTCAATGACGCCCTGTTCGGATAGCGCCTCTAAGTTTTGATACACCGACGTGTGACCAATCTCTCGACCCTGACGGTTTAACCTATCGTAAATATCTCTAGCCGACAGGTGCTCTTTTTCCTGCCACAGCAGCTCTAGAATGTATCGCCGCTGACGACTCAATCGCATGCCCAGTAGCTGACATCGCTCGATTGCGCCTTCTAAAGATTCGATTGGCAGGTGAAGTTCAGCTGATGTTTGCATGGCATGACGAAAGGCAATTTTGCTAGAAAGTTTTAGCATCGCAGGCGATAAACTTCGCACTCAGGCTAAACCGTAGTCGCTACCACTTTAGCTCGAATTTCTAGCAATTGTCCATTTGCTGGCGATTCCTAAAATATTTTGGTTGGGTTTGTCCTATCGTTTTGCTGGAACGATTTTGTCCTCGATTCGCCATAATGCACCCTGCGGTTCTGATTGAGCTGTTTCATGTCTAAGGACGTCAATATCAATAAGATCAGTAGGCTCAATGCCAGCTAGCAGCGCCTGAAGCTTTGTCGCGCTGTTTTCACCAGCCTCTTCTGCCTCAACCTTTTCTGTTCTAACCTCAACTTCTGTCGCAACTTCGACAGTTTCACCTGTTTGGTCGCTGACCTGTGCGCTAGAAACAGGAGCTAGGTTTAGCTCAGTTAGCTCCGGCTCAGTATATTCACGACCGTGGCGAGAAATGCTATGCGTTTCAGCCGCGTCAAGTGAGAAGAGGTCGGGCTCTGATGAATCTGTGGCTGCTTCGGTTGCCGCCTCTTCGATGTCATTGGTATTTTCTAGACCTGTGGAAAGACCGACCGGTGTCGGCTGCGCTGCAATATCACCTGTGGGAATGAAGGTGATACCTATATTGTCAGTGACGATATAGGTTACTGTCAGTGAGGTCTCATCTGAACTCGCACTCTGTGAGGCATTACTTTGCGAGGTATTAGCCTGTGAGGTAATAGCCTGTGAGGTAATAGTTTCCGAGGTGATAGCTTCTGAGGCTTCTGACAGAACCGGAGATACTGTAGAGATAGCAGAACCGTTCGCTATAGAGGCTGTATCTCTAGAAACCGCTGCATCTTCGACCGCTCCCCCTGTTGGTGGCAGAACGAAAGATATCTCCACAGAATCGTCGCCCCCGGCTGCTGTAGAGCTTGTCGTAGCTGTCTCTGTGGTAGTAGGTGATTGCTCTGTTGGCTGGCGCTCACTAGTGCCTGCTAAGCTGATTTGATTGAGATGGTTAAGTGCTGCAATCTCCATTCCAGGCGGATCGTAAGCTTTCATCGCTTGTGAGATTGCAGAGATTCGCCGCTGTTGGTCTTTGCTGATACTGTGAACGTTGTTGCCCAGTCCTGGCGCATTCCATCGCCGAGTGTCTGGATCGATATAGGCGTAGGTTCTAGCCCACAAAATGGCCTCGACGCTCTCCATTTGTAGCCGCTTAGCTTGAGCCAGTCGTTCAATATAGCCCCCTTCCTCTAGGGCTGCGAGAGGAGCTTGGTTCGCTAGGTCCAAACCATTAAGCTTTTCTTCTAGCGAGAGATCTAGTCCTAGTGCGATCGCCTGTGACTCTAACTCAAGTCCTTGCTGTTTGAGCCGCCTTAGCTGCTTTTCATCTGCAGCCTCTGGTGACTTGGCTCCATGCTGATAAGAGAAGGTCCCTAGATTCCAGACGCCGTTACCCGGATCGACATGGCCATAATAAGCCTGCGTGTACTTCCCATCGGATTGACGCGTGCCTTCTGCACTACCAACCGTTCGGGCGACGAGCGAGTTACTGCCGTCTTTAAAGATCCAATCATCTAGCCCTAGAGTGTTGATGCTGCTCTCGTAGGCGTCTGCATCAATAGCACTCTCGTGGGTTGTACGGATAAGAGCAGACACCTCGTTATTATCTTCAGTGCTGTGGCCGTCGGGATTGTCGTCTTCATTCTCAGTGTGAAATCTCTCTTCTTTCGGACTTTCTAACGAAATAGTATTCGCAGAGAACGTGAGCTCTACAGAATCAGTGCTCGCTGTGGTAGGTTCTGCTGTTGTTTCTTCTACCTCTTCTATTGGAGGTAGCGCTTCTTGCACATACGCTAAGTCCTCATCGACATCTGCTGTGGCTATCTTGATGGGCGCTGATGTGGCGATCGCTGATGGGATAGATACTGGCGCGATAGGTGTTGGTGATGAAGGGCTTGCAGTGGGTGCAGCGGTCTGCCCACCTGCTGAGGGTAGATCGAAGCTAAGCGCAAAGTCACGTTCTTGAGCATGGGCAGCACCTGCCCAATGCAAGAGCGTCAACCATACGGCGATAGCCAACAGATAAGGTGATTTTAGCATTAGGTAAATTACGTGAGATTAGATAGCTTAGTCGAGTAGTGCTTTTTCTAGAACATCTTTGGCTGGTTCAACAATGACCCAGGTGCCGTCAGGCTGCCGCCTGAGCGTCGCGAAGCTGAGGTACTGACCCTTGCCAATTGGTTGCCGGGCTTTCATGGCACCGTAGTTCACCTGAGCTAGACCACACAGCCGAAAGAGATAAGCCGGAATCTCGGGAGTAGAATAGAGAACACAGCCTTCTTGCTCACTGGCTTCTACTTCTCCCTTAAAAGGTGCGTGAATTTTTTTACCGTTTAAATGGAGAGAAATATCGCCTAAGCTTCCGGTTACGGGTGTCCCGGCAATTTCATCACCGGGATTGAGTGTCCACTGTTGCTGTAGTGTGATTGCTCTTTGCGATGGTACAGATTTCGCCGAGCAGCCGCCAATCAGAAAAATGCCTGATAGCATTAATAAGCGCTTTGCAAAACACTTGATACTAGCTAGATTGAATAATACGAGTGCTGCTTTTAAGCGCATCAGATTAAAACAAGAATCGATAGCCTGCATACTCATCGTTCTCATAGAGAATAACTAAGGCGGTAGTCGGATCAAAAGCTAGGGGATACGCTTCGCGTTCCGCTTCGACGCCAGCTCTGATATTGATACCAGAAAGCTGGCAATAGGGTTCTGTTGTAATTTGTCGAATGCGAGTTTTAGAATCTCTTTCTGGCACGGCAAGTAGTTTGAGCAGTTGTTCTCTAGAAAGCTGTGCGCTGCTGACAATATCTGTGGCGCAGTCATCTGAGAGCTGATCGATGACTGGATGAGTCGTCGGTGTACGAACAAAGCCTACAGGGTCACTGAGCAATGTTTTGATGCCCTTAACGTCCAGTAGAAGAACACTAAGTGCACAGATTAGCCCAGCAGCTAGCAGTGGCTTTATTGATAGTTGATTAGAGCGGCGTGAAGCGGATGGTTGGAGACTGGGGTTAGACATTCAAGTAAACCTCTTTGATAGGCTCTTTAAGATTACGTAGCGACAAAAGGATGACAGCTAAGATGCGTAAGTAGAGTAGATTAGGCTAATAAAGAAATTAAGAGTAAGAATATGCTCAATCGCCAGAGATTTACTGATAGTTCTTATCTGACAGTTCTCAAAGGACATCGCCTAAGAACAAGCCCAGTAGAACAACACCTAACCGATAGATTGAGGTGAGATCTGACGATTTAGCAACAAAGACTCGGTAGAAAGAGAATGAGATGGCGCTGAAGAGTAATAGCATAAGCGGCATTCTAAGCGGCGGGTAGCTTAGCAAGATAGCTTCTAGAACAATGCGAATGATGGCAGCAGTACTGAACCAAATGGCACCGTCCATCCAGGAAAATCGTGAGGGCGATCGCTCATATATTCCTGCGTATTCTGGCCCATAGTCTAGCGGCCCATAGTCTAGCGGCCCGCAGTCTAGCGAATCTGATTCAGCAAGGCTATCAGACGGATAAGAGACGCTAAAGCGATTGTTGAAATAAGTGCTGAAGTTGACAGTAATCTGTTCTTTAAGCTTTAGTAGCAGCTTTCTTAGAGCAGTCTGCCACTGCTTGGTGGCGCACGATCGCTGTCTACCTGATGAGGCTTTTGCTGCTGTTTTGATCATAGAAGCGCGCGCGCCACCAACACTAGACCCCGATTCGATAGGCTGAGAAAACGGCACGCAGCTAGGATCAGACGATGCTGTCAATGGACTGATTGCAGGCGGGCGACCGGCGGCAGGATGACGGCCACGAGGGTTTCCAGTATGAAGCTGGCGCAGCGCTTGAGCAGTGTCTATAGCCTCTTGTTCTGCATGATGCAGGTTTACGGTGGTGTGACTGAGGTTGAACTGACCCTGTGTGTCACGCTTTAGGTAGGGGACGCTGGCAGAAGGATATTGATCTAAAAACTGAGCGATGGTCTCAAGCTGCGGATGATGAATGCCCTGACGGCGTAAGGCAACAGCGGCCTGCTGTGCCGAGCGTTTCATAGCGAGGAGTTCGGCAGCCTGTTGCTGCGATCGCTCATTGATATGACGAGCCTGCATCTCTAGTCGATCGATCTCTTGTTCTACCAGCTCTTTAGCACGGCTAGCAGATTCCTGACGCTGAGTGCTAGATCGTTTTCTAAGTGCCTCCATCGCGGCTGCTTGTGGACTATCTGTAGCGCCAGCAGTGCGCCGATAGGAAGGCGTAGAGGCGCTTGTTTTGACCTGGGGCGATTGTGCTTGAGGCGAAGACCAGGGCACCGACATGGCATCACCAGCAACAGGCTCAGCTTCGAGCAACCTTAGTTTTTCACGAATAGCTTGTAGTTCCATGTCAGTTTTTTTCATATCTCCAAAGGCACTGAGTAGAAGAGCTGAAGGATGTGCACAGAGCAAAGGAGGCATGCCTTTATTTGCTTAGTACTAGTGTACTATATAAAGATAAAAAAGTAACCCTTATTGCCAAGGAAATATCAGGCTTTCTAGATATGATAGAGTATTCGCCGCCGCGGCTGAGATCGCTGGGGTGCCTACTGTGCCCTTCTTTTACTAGTTCCTGGGTGCTTTCTGTCGAGCTTGTGAGTAACGCGATCGCCCGATAGGCTGCCTGTACTAATACCTTACTAGTACATTCTCACCTGACTTCTCATCCGACTGTAAATTATATGTACTACTTAGCCGGTTGAAATCATAGTACAGTTCCCCTCGTTTAATTGCATCGAGATCGCATCAAGAAATTTCACTAAGTGCTTAACATATGTGAAATGAATCAGGAAATCTCATCTACGGTGTACAAGCACGGTGTATGAAGGTGTATAGAAGCGAGTAAGCCCAGGCGAACCAGATATATTGATTAAAGTTAATTTGTCTCTCAGGGCATTCTAGAATATCGCGAATTAATCACAGGGCTTAGTAGAAAGGGTTATCGAAACAATGGTCAAGGCTGACTGGCGGTTTTCGCAGCATATATCTCAGTTGATTTCGCCGCCGTCACTACCTAGCGCGTCTAAGAGACGTGCGCCTCGTCATCGAAGTGGGCCGGAAGCCGATAACATCATCTACCACTCCGCTATGGCTTTTTTGCTGGCAGGACAGGTGATGCACCGGTTTTTAAGAGGGCGCTGGGGTCAACGTCAAATCATGGATCACCTAATGTGTGCGGGGCCTCGGTGCTTAGCTCCGGTCGTGGTGACAAACGTGTGCGCCGGGATTATCTTCGCGATTCAGACGGCGCGCGAAATGGCTCGTTTTGGCGCGGTCAGCTCGTTGGGCAGCGCCTTTGCTGCGGCTTACTGTCGTGAGCTAGCACCGCTGCTAACAGCGGGCGTACTATCTTGCCAAGTGGGCTCAGCCTTCGCCGCCGAAATTGCCACGATGAAGCTAACCCAGCAAATAGATGCGCTCAAAATGCTGCGGACAGATCCTATTAGCTATTTGGTAATGCCCAGAGTCATTGCCTGTGCCATTATGCTGCCGGTGCTGACGATTTTGGCACTGTTCTGTGGTGTGGTCAGTGGTGGATTAATAACTAGCCATACCTACGAACTGTCGATGGATACTTTCCTCGGCGGCGTGCGTAGCTATCTCAGCGTGTCTGACGTGCTGACGGTAATTGGCAAGGCGGCTTTGTTTGGCTGGGTGATTGCGATCGCTAGCTGTAGTCGAGGGCTAACCGCCTCGCTCAACGGTAAAGGGGTCGGTCAAGCTGCGACCTCAGCGGTCGTTACGGCTTGGATTGCGCTGTTTTTAATCGATCTGATTCTCTCCTGCTTGGGGCTAGTGACTTTGTTGCACTAATTCTGTTGAGTGAGTTCTATTGAGCAGCTTCTTCTGTTTATTAAGAGAATTGAGACAGAATTTTAATACTCCTGTCATAGGAAAGTCACACAGGCGAGCCACTATCTTAAATAGGAGTGATTAGCTCCCTCACACATACACCCAACGGCATCGCGTGGTCCTAGATTTTTTCTGGCTGTCGCGATGTTTTTTTTAGCTGGCTTGTGTGTCAAACTGCTGTGTATCAAACTGTTGTGTGTAGAACTGGGCATATCGGCCCCGTTGCCTCAGCAGCTCTGGATGGGTCCCTGACTCTAAAATTCTTCCTTGTTCTAAAAATAGAATGCGGTCAGCTTTGCGTACTGTACTCAGTCGGTGCGCAATAATAAAGACGGTGCGGCCCTGCATAGCCCGCTCTAGTGCTTCTTGTACGAGTGCTTCTGATTCAGGATCGAGGGCGCTGGTGGCTTCGTCTAGTATCAGAATGCGAGGGTTGAGGTAAATAGCACGGGCGATCGCAATTCGCTGCCGCTGCCCACCCGAGAAATTATTGCCCCGCTCATCTACCCAGGTGTGGTAGCCCTGCGAGAGCTGCGTGATAAATTCATGGGCATTGGCAACCTTGGCAGCGGCTTCGATAGCGGCCTCGTCTAATTCAGTTTGGCCGTAGGCAACATTTTGTGCCACAGTGCCAGAAAACAGCGCTGTCTCCTGCGGCACTGTCCCCATCTGACGACGCAAGCTTGTGATGGTGACAGTTTTGATATCAATGCCGTCAATTAGCACCTCACCCGCCTGCGGATCGTAAAAGCGAGCTAGCAGGTTGACGATAGTTGTCTTTCCTGCGCCAGAAGGGCCCACTAGGGCAATGACTTCTCCAGGGCTTACCACCAAATCTAGATCGCTCAGCACGGCGTTTGCGCTCTGACCATAGCCGAAGCTGACGTGGCGATAGTGTACTTTGCCGGTAATCGCTGGCAGGGCGATCGCATCTGCCCTTTCTACCAGCGTCGGCTGTAAGTTCATTAGCTCAAAAATTCGCTCTGCCGAAGCCTCAGTTTGCTTGTAGAGGTTGTAGTGCTGAATGGTCAAATCGATGGGATTGATCAAAATTGCGATCGCCGTCAAAAAGCCAACGAACTCGCCGCCAGTCATTTTGCCGGTCGAAATTTGCCACGCGCCTACTAAGAAAAACAGCATAATGCTGAGCGCTTGTAGCAGTCCCACTACCGGATACTGTACAGAGGTGAGGTATTCGCTTCTAAACTTGGCGTCGCGGTTGAGCTGGGCTTCTTGGGTAAATCGCCTGAGTTCGTATTTGTGGGCAGCAAAGGCTTGAACGATGCGAATGCTGCCAAAGACCTCGGTGATTAGAGAAGACAGACTAGCGATCGCACCTTGATTACGCCGAGAGAGAATCAGCTGCCGTTTGCCAAACTGGCCGATTAAAATTCCTACCACTGGCGCAATCAGTACCCCTGTCAATGAAAGCTGCCAGTTGAGGTAAACGATGTATCCGCTCAGCACGACAATCTGCAAAACGCAGGATATAAACTGCTGAGACATCTTAAAAACAACTTCACCCAGCCGCTCAATATCCTCTGTCAGGCGATAGGTCAGGTCACCGATTTGAGCCTTAGCAAAGTAATCAATGCCCAGACGATGCAGGTTGGCATATACCCGCCGGCGCAGAGCCAGCACTATATTTAGCGAGCCCGTAATCGCACTCACCCGCTGCCCATACAAAAAAGCACTCTGCACAGCAAAGTCCAGCATGGCAAGCCCTAGCCAATAGGCAGTTTTGCCGACATCGCCTTGCCCAATCGTATTGGCTGCCTGCTCAGCAAGCTTTGGTAAAATTGGCACCGTAATCACATAGCCAATGACACAGACAAACGTCAGCGCAAAAGCTTTCCGCTGCTCCTTTAAGAAAGGCAGCAAATGACGGTAGCTAGAGCGAGGCTTATGAGAGGTTTTCACAACAATCTTCTTTTTCTATCAATCGCTTTACCAGTCTTGTCGCTTTACCAGTTCTTTAAAGCAGCTTTTCAGTGTCCGATCGCTGTTTCTCGATCGCCTCATCCATATGCTGCAAAATAGACTCGGCAATACGGGCAGACGCGCCAAACGGCCCGAACCGCTGCCGCCCGTTTTCGACGCAAGCGCGCAAGTATTCTTTATCGTCAAGCGTTTTTACCACGCACTGCGCCGCTGCTTGCAAGATAGCAGGCGTGGCGGGCTGCTCTCCAATCGTTTGCACCGATAGGCCCAGCAGCCTCTGCTGCGCCTCCGCAAACGCATAGGTAAACTGTGGCCCCTTACCTGCGATTTGCACAATCGGCTTGCCAATTGCCATGGCGTGGTTCACTGCTAGACCTGCCATCCCTATTACCAGATCGGTCCGGTAGGCAATATCGCTAAAGGCGTCCTGATAGCAAAGAATTGTCGCCTCGTTTGGATAGTTAGGCGTCCCGGCATAATGCAGCCGTAGCCAAGGCGCTTGCCCTTCAGTTGTTTGGGTTTGCTGCTCTTCCATTTGCCAGCCCATTTGCCAGTCCATAGGGCGATCGCCCTCTCCCTGGTCAAACATTTTCTCCACTTCAGCAAATACGCTAGGCACCAGCGCTGCTCGATACTTCAACTCAGGTCGCAACTGCGCTATCTCTAGCACCATCTGCATTTCTAGCTTTAAGTTTTCGACAGCCTCGACGGTGCGAGAGCCCGGTAGCAACGCCACCATTTTGTCATCTGCGGCTAGCTGTAGGTCTTTTCCGGTAGGCTTTAGCCGATCCAATGCTGGAATTCCACCAAAGTGAATTTTATCGAGCCCTTGCTGCTGCAAATCCTCAGCGGTGTAGGCATCCCGCGTAAAGATAGCCTTGCACTGCTCAGACTTCATAATGTTCCACAAAACGAAATCTACTTTCAGCGTCCCTTCATAAGTAGATGACAGCGGCGAAATAAAAGATACAAAAGGCTTGCCGCTAAGGTATGCAAACGCCTGTCCTACCGCGTCTCCGGTTGCGGCCACAAAATCAATCTGACCGATATGTTGCTTCATTGCCTGGTACTGCTTCCAAGTCATCGTCAGCAGACCCGCGCGAATATCGTTAATCAGCCGCAGCCGATTCATGAACGTGAAGCCACCTGAAGGCAAAACGTAGGTAGGCCCGATGATAGGTACGCCAATTTTCTGATAGTCGTTACCTTCGCCCACGATGGGTAGGGCCACGATCTCTAACTCAGGGCGAATGGCTCTGAGCGTACGAATGACGTGTGAGGAGTGGTTGTCTTCACCATGACCGTTACTAATGTATAAAAGACGCTGCGACATAGTCCCCGAATCCTGGTCCCCAAATTCCTGACGAGTGATGCTCGGGCGTGCTGAGGACTTGATGATGGTAAAGGCTCAGGATATTCTACACCAATAGAAAGCGGCGCTCTGGGCCCGTCAGTTTGGCAAATGATACAAGGGGGGTTGTCACGCTAGCCGGCGAATGCGTAGGTTTGATGTCAGGGTAGTTTTATATTGTGTTTTCAGCGTTAGGACCTTTAATCGACTCATGGCTTCATCTTTAGTTCGTCGCCTTTCAGCTAGTGCACTGGGCTTTTGGATGGTGGCTTCATCTTCTATGTCTGGCGCGATCGCCCAATCGCCCCCTCGTTCAGACGAAAGCTTTTCAGACGAGATTGTAGAGTGCGAAATTCTGATTGTGGGCGGCGGCCTATCGGGGACGGCGACAGCCTACGAAAGTCTGCTGGCCGGGCGCACCGTCTGTATGACTGAGCTGACCGACTGGGTGGGCGGACAAATTTCTTCTCAAGGCACCTCTGCGTTAGATGAGGCCAAGCGTCAGCGAGAGCTTTTGTTCTATGCTCAGGGCTACAAAGAGCTGCGCAGTCGCATTGAGTCGTTTTACGACGAGCTAAATCCGGGTGGATGCTGGGTAAGCGTTTCTTGCTTTTTGCCGAAAGATGCCCATACTATTTTGACCCAGCAGCTAGAGGACGCGGCGCGACAGGGAAAGGGTGAGCTAAAGTGGTTTCCTTCGACCGTGATCAAAGAGATAGGCATTAGTACAGACGGGCGAATGATCGAAAGCGCGATCGCCATTCAGCACACCCCTCAGCCCAACACCCCACCGCTGAACACCGAACTACTTTCTGAAACCTTGCTCGATAGCTACCGGTACGAAGACTCTGAGCGCTTCGCCAAAAAAGTCATTCAGTTCGTGCCTGCTGAGAGCAGCGCCCCGGCTGACTGGTACGTGGTCGAAGCGACTGAAACCGGTGAAGTGATTGCCCTATCTGGTATTCCCTACAGCCTTGGGCTCGATCCTCGCTCACCGCTAAATCCGTCATCGCCGACGGCTACTGGCGATCCGTATTGCGTTCAGGGCTTTACCTATACCTTTGGCATGGAGCGCACCGCAGAACCGCAGCCCCAGCCTGAGCCTGCCTACTACCCGCAATATGCGCCTTATTTTAGCTACGAGCGATCGCGCCCCAACAGCGACTACTTCGACTACGTTTTCACCTACCGCCGTATCTCCGCTCCTAGCCCCCGCCCCGATCAAAGGCAGTTCGGCGTTTCTGCTGTCTCCCCTGGCGACATCTCTATGCAGAACTGGACTTGGGGCAACGACTACCGCCCTGGTACCGCCGCTGACAATCTGATTTTTAGCAGTCAGCAGCTAGCCGAATCCGGTCAGCTAGAGCCCGGTGGCTGGCTCGGTGGCCTACGCATAGACGCGCTTGCCAGAGCAGAAGAAAACGCCTATAGCTACTACCACTGGCTAGTCGCAGGCGACACCGACTCTCAGCTAGGGGCCGGTGTCAAAGAACCCAACCCCAACCACCGCTTCATCTTTGGGCTTGACGCCCCGATGGGCACCGCTCATGGCCTCTCCAAATATCCCTACATCCGTGAGGCTCGCCGCATCGTAGGCCGACCTGCCTATGGTCATCCCGACGGCTTTAGGATCAATGAGCTAGACATTTCACGCGCCGACTTCCGCGACGAATACTATCAGACATTGCTTGGCCCACAGGGCTATTTGCAGCTATGGCGAAATCTGGCTGGGCTAAATACCGCAGCGGTCATAGAAGATAACGTACCTGCCGCTGATATCATGCGGCGATCGCGCTCCACCATTTACCCAGATGCCGTTGGCATTGCCCAATATGCTATCGACTTTCACCCCTGCCTCACCCTCTCACCACCAGAAGCTCCTGGTAATACCGAGCGAGAAAACATTCGCAAAGCCCACGGCCAAGCCTATCCTGGCCAAATCCCACTGCGGGCAATGATTCCTCAAAATATTGACAACTTACTCATTGCCGGCAAAACGATTGCCACCAGCAATATTGCCGCCGCCGCCTATCGCGTTCATTCCTTCGAGTGGTCGGCTGGAGCCGCGGCGGGCACCACCATCGACTTTGCGCTCACAAACGGCATATTGCCTTACGAGCTAGTGGACGATCTGCCTAATCGTGAGCCCATGCTCGAACAGTTGCAAAAGCAGCTCAATGCCAATGACAATCCCACTGCCTTTCCCAACACTTCCATCTTCAACCTCGACTGGGAAGACTGGCGCGTTTGGTAGGCTCTATTGCTTAGCCCCTAGCATCGTTGACTGAATCGTTTATTAGGTCTTTATCGGCATGAATGGTGCAGATAGCTGGCAGAATTGGGTAGTCACGGTTGGCTATCTGTGCTTCACGGTATTTATCATGTGGCAAGTCGTAAAGCCTAGAAAACCGTGAATTCTCTTCGGTACCTATCTCCAGCTTCTGTGCTCTCTTCAATGTTTTGAAACGACTTCTAGACAGGAATCATGGAGTATTAGCCCGCTGATTCGTGCGGCTGCTAATATAAACCATCCGTGCTTTCACAAAAGGCACACGCTAGAAGAGCGCACATACTGAAGAGCGTCACAGGAATCAGCCGCAATGTTGAAACGGTTTATGACCTGGCTACTGCGCCAGATTCAAAGAGCGATAGGTGTTTTAACAGGTCGTAGGGGGAAAAAACATACGGCTGAGCAAGTGCAGCCACTAGGTGCAATTGCGTCACGACTTAAGCCAGAAAATGCCGCAGACTCTGAGGGTTCTATCGCGCGGCGCGTGCAAACAATTTCTTCTGAAGAACGGCAGCGCCTGCAGTCAGTAGACGCTCAGCGCCCAGAAGATGTATCTATAGCTGCCGATACGGATAGTGCAGTCATTAGTGCAGCCATGAATGCTGCACTTCCAGAGCCTGACACTCACCAGCGACTCGATGCCGCGCCCGCTGCTCTACCGAGCGACCTTCCGGCTTCACACGGATTTTCGGTCGAGGTCTCAGAGCTGATCTCAGCGGATGCCTCGCAGCCAGCCTTAAAAGAATCAGCCTTCGATCGTTCTCTTGCTTTTGGCTCAAAGCTTGCTGTTGATGATCAACTGCCAGACATTCACGATTTGCTGCCAGCGATTGAGCCTCAAGATGCCGATGAGACTTTACCCTCAGTCAGCTTACAGCGTTCACTAGTCGAGCCAGCGCCAATAGAACCAGCGCCAACAGAGCTAGTATCAATAGAAACCTTTGCTATAGAACAGCCCAAAACAGAGCAGATAGAACAAGTTCGAACAGAGCCATCACAGACGCTTGAGCCTGAGCCTGAAGCCGATAGTGAGCCTGAAGCAGATAGTGAGCCTGAAGGTAAGAACGAGCTTGAAGCTGAGAATCAACTTGATGCGGATAGTAGGCTTGAAGGTAAGAATAAGACTGAAGCGGAGAATCAGCTTGAAGCGGATAGTGAGCTTGAAGAGACAGTTTCTGATCAGGTGATGCTTTTTAGCTTTGACGTGGTTGAAGCAGCAGTAACGAGCCAACCGCCGCTGCAAGATAGCAACAATGAAGCCTTTAATCCTTGGACGACAGCGACACCTAATCATGACAAACCATCGCCCAATCAGCTGCTGACCAAAATAGGCGTTGTCAAGCTGTTGTTTAAGCTAAAGCCAGGAAATTTCCACGGCTATGTGGCACCTGAAGACGGGACTCAGGACATTCTTTTTCACCAAAAGTATATTAATGCTGATATCTTTGCTCAGCTTGATCGAGGAGTACGAGTGGTCGCTATTGTGAAGCAGCTAGGAGGCAAAGCGTACGCGACTCGAATAGATCTGTTGCCAGAAGATCTGCTACAGGAATAGCTGGTAGGCAGGGTTGTGGCTTTCATCCCAATAGCGATAGCCGAGCCCTGTCAAAAATACTTCCCACTGATGAGCTTCGTTGGGTGGTACTTGCACGCCGATAACAATGCGGCCAGAGTCCGCGCCATGATTACGGTAGTGAAACAGGCTAATATTCCAAGCTGGGCTCATGGCATTGACAAAGTTAGTGAGTGCGCCAGGGCGCTCAGGAAATTCAAATCGATAGAGCAGTTCGTTATGAGACAGGGGCGATTTGCCGCCAACCATATGGCGCAGGTGCATTTTTGCCAGCTCATCGTCTGTCAAGTCGAGGGTTTTGAAGCCGCTATGCTCAAAGTTTTGGGCGATCGCTTTCGCCTCGGCTCTATTTTTGATCTTAATTCCCACAAAAATATGTGCCTTGTTAGCATCCGCAATTCGATAGTTAAACTCACTAATGCTGCGATTGCCTAACGTATCGCAAAACTTTCCCAGGCTGCCCGCTTGCTCTGGGATGGTCACCGCAAATACCGCTTCTCTACCTTCACCTAGCTCAGCGCGCTCAGCCACAAAGCGCAGCCTGTCAAAATTCATATTAGCTCCGCAGGCGATCGCAACTAGTGTCTTGTTCCGAATGCCCTCACGTTCTACATAAGCCTTAGCACCTGCGATCGCCAGCGCTCCCGCCGGTTCTAGTATTGAGCGCGTATCTTCAAACACATCTTTGATGGCCGCGCAGGTATCATCCGTACTCACCAGCAAAACCTCATCTACATAGGCTTGACACAGCCGAAACGTTTCCTTACCCACCTGGCGCACCGCTACCCCATCGGCAAAAAGCCCCACCTGCTCTAATCGAACCCGCTCACCTTTGGCCAAAGACTGACTCATCGCATCCGCATCTACAGGCTCTACGCCGATAATCTTAGTTTCTGGTCGCAGCCGCTTGATATAAGCCGCAATACCTGAAATCAAACCACCCCCACCAATTGCCACAAAGATGGCATGGATGGGCTGTTGATACTGCCGCAAAATTTCCATTCCAATCGTTCCCTGCCCGGCAATCACATCAGGGTCGTCAAACGGGTGAATGAATGTCAGACCTTTCTGTGTCTCTAGCTGACGAGCATGGGCATAGGCATCGTCATAAGTATCGCCATGCAGAACGACTGCGCCGCCTCGCGCTTTTACCGCATCTATCTTGACCTGCGGTGTGGTCACTGGCATCACAATCAAAGCTGTGGTTCCTAGCTTTTTAGCGCCTAGTGTGACCCCTTGCGCATGGTTACCTGCCGAAGCGGCAATGACCCCTCGTTCTAGCAGATTTGCTGGTAGCTGAGCCATTTTGTTATAGGCACCACGCAGCTTGAACGAAAACACTGATTGAGCGTCTTCTCGCTTCAGCAAAACCTCATTGCCTAATCGTGTTGATAGCTGTGGTGCTCGCTCCAAAGGCGTCTCGTGAGCAACATCATAAACGCGGGCCTTTAAAATGCGTTCCAAATAATCTAAATAAACCACAGGTTACTACTGTCAGCGCGATAGGTATTGCTATCTACTCTACGCCGAGAGTCTACTGCTGACTACTCAATACTGACCGCTGCCGATGACTTTTAATCGTGCGGACACAGGTGCTCAGAACTGCTACGAGATCGGTTCTAACGACTATTGGGGCATTAATAACTAATGAGATAGCCTCCAAAGCCTAGAAAGGCATCAACTAGCCACAGTTAACGAGCTATTTGACAGGACAAAGCAGTCAAAACGAATTCTTATGAATCGTGATAAACGAACTAACAGAGCGAAGCGGCTACGATACCGGTTGTTTTGTCAATACTGGCCGCTTTGGCATCAAGGGGCGCTCTGGCAGAAGCGGACTCGGCGAAAGCTAATTCTTGCAGGCCTGATGCTATTAGTAATGGTGAATGTTTTGGCCTCACCGGCGGTCTCTACCTCGCATCCTTTCCCCGGCGATGAGGCTATCTTTGTTATGGATGCCGCTGTTATGGATGCCGCGACCGACTCGGGGGCTACTCTAAACGTCTATTCAGATCAGCTTGTCTCAATCAGCAACGACAATGCCCGATTGATAGAGGGGCAGCGCTATTATGACGCGGGTCAGCTACAGATCGCCCTGCAGCGCTGGCACCAGTTGGCTGAAGATGAGACAGCTCAGAATCTGCCGCGAGCTCTTGGCTGGAGCTATATTTCTATTGCCGCTCAGGATCTAGGTGATTGGAACCAGGCCGAAGGCGCGATCGCTCACAGTTTTTCTCTACTTGCCAATAGTGTTCTTGCCAATGGCGATCGCACCGGTGATTACTGGGCTGATTACTGGGCTGTCCAAGCGCGGGTTCTAAACGCACAGGGGCGCTTGCAGTTAGGACGCGGTCAGCCAGAAGCCGCTTGGCAAACGTGGACAGAGACAGAAGCCGCCTACAAAAAGGGCCGAGATGAACTCGGCAGCATTGGTGCTCAGATCAATCAGAGTCAAGCGCTTCAAACAATGGGTCTGTATCGCCGTGCCAGGCTACAGCTAGAAGCAGTTGTTGCCACTCTGGCAGCTCAGCCCGATTCTAAGCTAAAAGCGATCGCACTCAACAGCCTAGGAACCGTTTTTCAAACCGCCGGTAGCCTAGAGCAGTCTAAAGCGGCATTGACTGAAAGCCTAGCTATCTACCAGCAAATAGGCAGCGACGCCGATGTTGCAAGTACTCTTTTCTCCTTGGCCAACACCCTGCAATTAATGCAAGATAGTGACGGGGCACAGCAGCATTATCAAGCAGTAGAAGCACTGGTTCCTGGCTCTATTTTACAAACCAAATCGCAGCTTAACCGTTTCAAGCTGATGCTAGAAATGCAGCAGTGGCAGCAGGCACAGCAGCTATTGCCCAGCTTGTTTGAACAAGTGAAGACGCTACCAGCTAGCCGACAGTCGGTTTACAGCCGAGTCAACTTAACCGAAAGCCTGCTGTCTCCTCGGCTGAATGTAGGGCCCAATGAAGCAGTCAGGCAGGCAGAACCCCCTCGCCAACCGATAGAATGGCTCCCTCTAGAGAACATTGCTGCTTTCTTACAAGAGGCTGCTCAGCAGGCCCAAACTTTAGAAGACAATCGAGCCCAGGCGTTCGCAATCGGTGAGTTGAGCAAGCTATACGGCTATACCCGGCAGTGGTCAGACTCACAGGCATTAGCCCAAAGAGCTTTATCCCTTTCTCAAGCAAACAATGCTCAAGACATGACCTACCGCTGGCAAAGGCAGCTAGGCAAAGCCTATCACCAACAAGGTAAAGACACAGAGGCGATCGCCAGCTACACCTCAGCAGTTGAGACCTTGAGACAAGTGCGTCAAGACCTGTTGGCGACCAACCCAGACGTGCAGTACTCATTTAGAGAGACTGTAGAGCCGGTATATCGCGAGCTGGTCAGCATACTGCTTCTGCCAGATGATGCCAGCGAGCAGGCAATAGGCCAAGCAAGACAAGTTATAGAAGAACTACAGCTCGTAGAAATAGAGAATTACTTCAAATCTGCCTGCGTGGATTCAACCACCGAAGCCATTGACAATCTCGATACCCAGGCCGCGGTCATATATTCGATCGTGCTGCCCGATCGAGTAGAAGTTGTACTATCTGTTCCTGGGTTACCGCTCAGTCACTATCGCACCTGGCAAACAGAACAAAAGACTAACCAGAAAATTAGTGAACTATACCGCTACTTGAACCCAGTTTTATCGCAGAACAGACGGCTAAGCCTTTCTAAAGAGATTTATGACTGGATCATTTTACCTGCCGAAGAAACACTTACAGCTAACGAGATTGCAACCCTAGTATTTGTTCTAGACGGTCAGTTTCGCAGAATTCCGATGGCGGCTTTGCACGACGGAAAACAATACTTGTTGGAGAAGTATGGCGTAGCGCTAACCCCAGGAATGAGGCTGTTGGGGCCTCATCTTCAAGATATTAAGCCTCCTGAACCTCTACGGGCTTTGATGCTGGGATTAACCGAATCAAGAGGTGGATTTGCCGCCCTTCCTGGTGTAAAGACGGAGCTAGAACAAGTGGCCAACCGTGTGAATGCGGAAGTGCTTTTCGATCAGGACTTTACACAGGCGAAGCTGGCAACAGAGATCGACCGAGTTCCTTTTCCAGTGCTGCATCTAGCGACTCATGGACAGTTTAGTTCTAATTTAGAAGAAACATTTTTGTTGGCTTGGGATCAAAAAATAAGTATCAGTGATTTGGATAACCTGTTGCGATCGCGCAGAGACAAATCAGAGCCTGTCGAGCTAATGGTGCTAAGCGCCTGCCAAACAGCAGAAGGCGATGACAGAGCGGCTTTAGGCCTAGCTGGTATGGCTATTCGCTCAGGGGCACGCAGCACATTAGCGACGCTTTGGTCAGTCAATGACAGTTCAACAGCTGCCTTAGTAACAGAATTTTATCAAGAATTATCGAACGCCGATCTAACCAAAGCAGAAGCATTACGCCGAGCCCAGATAAAGATCTTGCAAAAACCCGAGTATTCCCATCCTTACTATTGGTCTCCATTTGTTTTAATTGGTAACTGGCTATCTTAGTTAAAAGAGAATTTTATTGATGAACAATCGTTCGAACAAAAATCATGCTGTTGATGTTGCTTCAGCAATCGGCCTTTCTATCTCCTTGTCTTTTTCAATATTAGCTAGCAGCCAGGGTGCGATCGCCGAAACCATGAGCTCGTTAGTGACTTCTCCTCTGCTAGCACAGTTGGGATTTGTTCCGCCTGCAGACGATGGTGCACCTGCTTATACCCGAGGCGGCGCAACCCGTAATCCTGCCTGCGATGCCTTGCAAGTGCTGCCCAAAAACGGGTCGGGCCTGACGCTTTCATCTAAACCCATGGTGCAGGCCTATTTTCAATCAGGTGTTAAGCAGGTTTGGATGATAGTAGAGGCCGAAGATGGCAGCGAATATTACACTTACCAAGAAAACGAGTACTTTGCTCTGCCAGCAGGCAAAGGGTTTGCCGAAGTCCCTCTGCCAGATTCTGTTGGTGAACTCACTTACGACAAGCAATACCGCTGGTCGATGATACTGCTATGTGACCAGCCGATGGGGCCTAGCTCACCTGTCATACACGGTGGCATTCGGCGTGTCTCTGGAACTGCATCGCCTGTACAACTAGCCTCGATGTCACTGCTTGAGAAAGCTCAGCTATATGGTGAGTTAGGCCTCTGGTATGACTTTATTTCAGCATTGACGCAAATGAGATTGGAGATGCCCAACAATACTCAAATAGCACTAGGCTGGGAAACCAGCCTAAGAGCAGTAGACTTAGATGTTATTTTCGACGAATTTGAGACCGTAGAGTAAAACGCTGGCGGCGTATGCACGATGACACCTAGAAACGAGATTCCCCGACTTGGGAATGATATGAATACGACGCATCATCGATCCTCTTGGTCTATTGCCAAATGTTTTCAAAGCTCAGACGCCAACTCGCTCGGAGTCGTAAGACTTTCGCCGTTGGCTTTAGCCTGGCAGGACTGATTGTTTTGGCTTCGGCCCACGGATGGTTTGAGGCTCTAGAACTTAATGCTTTAGATCAGTTTGTCAGGTGGCGGGCATTTGGCAATACCACTATAGACAAGCGCATCTTGGTTGTTACGATTGATGAATCCGATCTTGTGATGGCAAAGCAGTGGCCTATCTCTGACGGGATGCTAGCTCAGCTAGTCAATGACGTCGCTAAATACGAGCCAGCCGGTATTGGTATAGATCTTTATCGAAACTTTCCGGTCGCACCAGGTAGTGAACGCCTAGCTGAGGTATTTGAGGCTTTGCCGACCGTCATTGGTGCTGAGCGTGTGGTTGGGGAGCCCGTTGCACCACATGCTACATTGGCTGCGCTAGGTCAATCAGCGGCAATTGACTTAGTTGTTGATGACGATGGCAGAGTGCGAAGAGGATTGCTGTCGGTCATCTCTCCAGCCGGTGATATTAAGCAGGGGCTAGCCGCAACGCTTGCCCTAAACTATTTAGAGAAACAGGGCATTTACCCCGAGAGTATCGAAGATAAAGCAAGCCGATTGTCTCTACAGCTAGGCAAATCAGTCATTTCTCGATTTGAGAAAAATGATGGCGGCTATGTATCGGCCGACACTGGTGGCTATCAAGTCTTGATGAACTATAGCGGTAACTATCGGCAGTTTGAGTCAATATCTTTAAGCGATGTACTCAACGGCCAGCTCAGTGATGAGATGGTGCGTGGTCGCATCGTTTTAATTGGCTCAGTTGCTGTTAGCCTGCCTGATTTGTTCTATACGCCACTGCACAGAGAGCAGCAAACTTCTGGTGTTTACATTCATGCTCATTTAGTGAGCCAGCTGTTGAAAGCGGCTTTAGACGGCAGACCGTTTTTGAGACCGGTTTCAACTTTTGCTGAGTGGCTGTGGGCGTTTGCTTGGCTAACTATCAGCGTCTTGGTCAGCCGTTCATTTTTGTATAACAGTCGTTCGTTAGGTGCCAAATTGCCTATTTGGCAAGTGCTGGCTCGCTTTTTTGGCCTCAGCGGTGGACTAGGAGTAATAGGGTATGCTTTATTTTTGGCGGGATGGTGGCTGCCTGTCGTACTCCCTTTTTCTACAATGATTGCGGCTATTAGCACGGGTGTGGTTTATCGCAATCAGCAGCTCCAGCTTTTGGCAGCATACGATGACCTGACACAGGTTGCTAATCGTCGCTATTTTGACCAGTCTCTAGCGAAAGCTTTGGAATCTAGAAAAAAGCTTTCGCTTATTTTGTGCGATGTGGACTATTTTAAGCTTTTCAATGATCTGTATGGTCATCCAGCAGGCGATCGCTGTTTGTATCAAGTTGCTCAAGCGCTAGAGGCTGCTGTTCGCGATACAGATTTGGTGGCCCGATACGGTGGAGAAGAGTTCGTGATTATTCTACTGGATACGGGGGAAGAGACTGCCAGTCGGGTGGCGCAGAGAGTTCAAGCTCAGATCCGTCAGCTTAAGATTGTGCATGAAGGGTCTGCGGTAGACCAGTGGATAACGCTTAGCTGCGGATCGGCGAGTGTGCCTAAAGGCATTGAGATCACACCTCATTTACTGATAGAACATGCAGACAAGGCGCTTTATGAGGCCAAACGAGCTGGTCGCAATCGGGTTATTGCTAGCCGATGGATAGAGGCTCACGAGGCCGATTCTGATCTGAAGGAGGTGGCATAGGTAGCTATAGCTACTTGGCCCGTAATACACAAAACGAATGTCCTAACTCGATAGAAGCATATAGATAAAAAAACAAACCCGGCTAAATAGAGGTCTGTTTGAAAGGACCGCTGATTGCCGGGTTTGCAGCTATTCATCTGTGCTTGTTTACATGCGGTTTGCTTGAGGCTTGGATGCCTAAAATAGCTCGTTGGCTATGCAGCTTGCTGACTAGGCCATTGCAGGCTGATCCATCTGAGCGAGTCGATCAACTAGCAGTTGCTCTAGCTCTTCTAGGGCCTTGGTGAAACCAGCAATTCCTTCTTCTAGCTTTTCATTAGCCATTCGATCGGCTTTGTGCATTTCGTCGAACGTAGCTTTGTCTATTGACTGTTTCTCAATATCTAGATCCTTTGCCGCTTCTGGATTTAACTGACGTGGCAGCTCACCTTCTGTTTCAGACAGGGGCTTTAGCAGCTTGGGCGAGATTGTGAGCAGATCGATGCCTGCTAGCTCTTTGATTTCGTCTACGTTACGGAAGCTTGCGCCCATAATCTCGGTCTTATAGCCAAACTTCTTGTAATAGTTGTAGATTTCTGTCACCGACAGTACGCCTGGATCTTCAGAAGGTGGGTAGCTATCGCGCCCTGTGTCTGCCTTGTACCAGTCGAGAATGCGACCAACAAAGGGCGAAATGAGCGTGACCTCAGATTCGGCGCAGGCGATCGCCTGATGTAGTCCGAACAGCAAGGTTAGGTTGCAGTGAATACCTTCTTTCTCAAGAATTTCAGCGGCTTTGATGCCTTCCCAAGTGGAGGCGATTTTAATAAGAATGCGATCGCGACTAATTCCGGCTGCCTCGTACTCACCAATCAGGCTACGCGCCGTTTCCAAAGTCCCTTCCGTGTCGTAAGAGAGGCGAGCGTCTACTTCTGTTGAAACTCGGCCTGGAATAATGTCTAAAATCCGCTTGCCGAAGGCCACAGCTAAATGCTTGAAAGCTTCTGTCGCAACGTTTTGGTCCGAAGCGTCTGCGCCTAGCGTCTTCTGCGCCTGCGTTAGTGTCTCATCTACAATGCTTTGATACTGAGGTAGCTTCGCCGCTGCGGTGATTAAAGACGGATTTGTTGTTGCATCCTGTGGGGTGAACTGCTCGATTGCACCGATATCACCTGTATCTGCAACGACGGTCGTCATTGTCTTCAATTGTTCCAATAAGCTCATAAAAAGCCTCCTTGTGCGAGTCGTTCATTTCTGTGCCTAAATTGTAGACAGCCAAACTCAATATGAACTCCCTCGAAGGGTTCTCAAACCTAGAGACTATCTATAGAAAATTAAATGAACGTGTCAGCAAGCCACTCAGCTATGCGAGACAATCTCAGAAGAAGCTGATTCGATAGCCGGGTCACGCTCATTTTCAGCAGAAACCGCTGCTTTTATCGTCTTTCCGGCGGTTGCTAGTGCGGGCACCGCGTATTCGGTGAGATCGTATACCGGTAAGTCAAACCAAAAGGTTGTGCCAATTCCAACTTCACCCACTAGATTGACTTGGCTGTTGTGCTTATCCATGATGTTTTTCACAATAGAAAGCCCTAGGCCAGTGCCCTCTAGCGTATGAACCCTGTTTTCTACGCGGAAAAATCGCTCAAAAATCGCTGCTTGGTCCTCAGCGTCAATGCCAATGCCAGTGTCCGCTATCTCTATTCTGACCTGCTGCGCCGAGAGGTGGGCGTGCGCTGTGTGGGTATCTGCTGTGTGTTCGCCTATGGACTGGCCTTTCGACTGGCTTTTTGGCGATCGATAGCTACGAATCATCACCCGACCCCCCGCCGGTGTAAACTTCAGCGCATTGCCCACTAAGTTGCCAAATACCTGAAGCAACAAGTCATAGTTACCTAACACAGCAGGCAAGTCGTCCTCAATGTCTTTTTCAAGCACTATCTGCTTGTCTTTGGCATTGAGTTGATAGGTGCGCAATACCTGCTCGATTGGCTGATGTACTTCCACTGCCGAAAACTCGTACCGACGGCTAGACTCTAGGCGAGATAAATCTAAGACATCGTTGACGAGCCGAGTCAGCCGATCTGTTTCGTTGTTTGCAGTCGCCAAAAATTCTTTACGCTCTTGATCGCTAAGATCTTCGCCATACTCGTGTAGCGTCTCAATGAACGATTTGATATTAAATAGCGGTGTGCGCAGCTCGTGAGACACATTGCTGATAAAGCTACTTTTGGCCTCGTTAAGCGCCACTTCACGGGTGATGTCTTGCAGCGTAATAGCGAGGCCTTTCACATTCTCACGCGACTGATCGAGCACGGTGTTGAGCACCACGCGAATCGTGCGAGTGCCATCCATTAGCGAAATTCTAAACTCACTGCCCTCGTGAGCTTCTCCTGTAGCCGCCTGAGAGAGAAAAGGCGCTAGCTGGGCGCGTACCTCAGGCTGAAGCTGCGCTAAAAAGCTGCCGCTGAGCGTGGTTGCCGCGCCCCATCCCAACATTCGGCGAGAGGCGACGTTTGCTAGCACTACATTAGTCTCTGCGTCGAGCAAAATTGCGCCGTCAGCAATCGTAGAGACGAGGCTTTCTAGCTTTGCCTTTTCGGCGGTGAGCTCTTCAATATTTTGCTCTTCGTAGCGCTCTAAGCGCTCTGCCATGTCGTTGAAGCTGTAGATCAGCTCACCGAGTTCGCCGCCCAGTGGCAAATCAATCCGCTGCTGAAAGTTGCCAGCGGCGATGTTTTTTACCCCTAGCAGCAGTTCTTTAATAGGCTGTGTGATGGTTAGCGCGTTAATTACCGCTCCTAAAACCACCATTACCCAAATCGATACGAAGACCGCGACTGTGACATCTCGCGTCAGATGAGACGAGGCGACTACCGTAGGGTTTGGGTTGATACCCATTGCCAGCATTCCTTTGTAAGCGCCATCAATGGTTAAGGGGACAAACACGTCGGTCACAATGCCTGCTGGAGTCATGTGCTGACGGACAATTGGCGCGTCGGCGCTACTGGTGTAGTTGGCGGGCAGCTTCATCCGCCGCCTTAGCGTTAAGGAGTTTTGGACGGCAGGCTCGGAGTAGGGAATGCCAAAGAAAATTTCGCCTGTTTGGTCGGCGTACAGCATGTAGCGGACGTTGGAGGTGTTTTCGTAAAAGCTGTAGGAAAAGCGGGCTAGCTCGGAGCGGTCGTTAGTTTCGACTAGAGGGGCAACATTGGCCGCTAGCAGCAGGCCTAAATCACGACCGAAGCGCGTGTCGTTGAGCTGGGTGTCTTGCTGGATGGTGTTGACAGCCCAAAATGTCAGCCCGCTCATAATTAAAGAGACCAGTACCGTCGCGCCTGCCATCAGCCGAGTTTGCAGGGTGAAATCGCTCCACCAAGTGGAAAGCAGTGCTTTGAGTTGGTTAAAAAGTTGCATAGCGACTTATCTTTGGCTGCTAATTTGGCCCCGCTGATGAGCGCTTAATGGCCTATTCTCAAAAGCAGCACTATCCTTTGCTGGTCGGCACTTTCCTATAGGCTCTATTCTAGACGTAGTTGAGATGCCTAGTGGAAACTCAGCTATCTTCTGTAGGCGGGTTAGACTTCAGGTCCTTTACTCGATGGCCAATGTCTCGCCGGTAAAAGCTGCCGGGAAAGTCGATTTTATCAATGGCGCTGTAGGCTTTGGCTAGAGCGGCTTCAAACGTAGGCGCGATCGCACTCACGCCTAAAACCCGTCCGCCAGTACTTCTTAAAGTGCCATTACTAACGCTAGTACCAGCATGAAACACCACCGCGTCTGTTTCTGCCGCTTCGAGTCCGCCAATAGATAGACCTTTTTGGTAGGCTCCTGGGTAGCCTTCTGCGGCCATGACAACGCACGCTGCCGCTGCTGCTTTCCACTCAAAAGGTGGCAGCGTGCTGAGCTTTTGGTCGCAACATGCTGCCACGATCTCTTCAAAAGGTGTTTCCAACAGCGGCAGCACAACCTGCGTTTCTGGATCGCCAAACCGGCAGTTGAATTCTATGACTTTGAGATCGCCCGTTGGGGTCACAATCAAACCGGCATATAGCACTCCTCGATAGTCAATCTTTCGGACTTTGAGTGCGTTCAATGTAGGCTCTAAGATTTCTGACTGGACGCGTTTTAATAGCTCTATTGGCATCACGGGCGTTGGTGCATAGGCTCCCATGCCGCCAGTGTTAGGGCCCGTGTCGCCTTCTTTGGCCTGCTTGTGATCTTGCGCGGGGAGCAAAGGGCGAATGGTCTGCCCATCGGTGACAGCTAAAACGGATACTTCTTGCCCGGTTAAAAATTCTTCGATCACGACTCGTTCACCTGCCGTGCCAAACTGGCCGCTAAAGGCGGTGCGGATAGCGGCGATCGCATCTTGTGTTTCCATCGCCACCGTTACCCCTTTACCAGCAGCGAGCCCATCGGCTTTGACCACAATTGGCGCACCTTGCTGCTCTACATAGGCAATCGCTTTCTCGGCGTCTGTAAACACTGCCGACGCTGCTGTGGGCACCTTCGCTTCAGCCATCAGCTTCTTAGCCCACGCCTTGCTTGACTCAATCTGCGCCCCGTCTTTATTCGGCCCAAATACCTTGATGCCTTGCGCTCTGAGGGCATCAGCTAGGCCGTCGGCTAGGGGCTGCTCTGGGCCAATGACAACAAACGCCATATTGTTGACCAAAGCGCAGCGGGCGATCGCATCTGCTTGCTCTATAGAGATAGCCAGATTGCGACAGCCAGAGAGTCTTGCCGTGCCACCATTTCCTGGAATGCAAACGACTTCGGTGATCTGAGGCGATCGCAGTAGCGTCCAGGCCAAAGCGTGCTCACGTCCACCACTGCCGACAACAATTACTTTCATAAGGCTTTAATACAGTCCTAGCGTCATGCGCACTCACCATAAGCAGAACCAGACGACAGTGTCTTACCGAAAAATGGCTCATATCAAGATTGTCTCATTCTTACTCCCCGTTGAAATTTCAATTAGCTGCTTGATTGCCCACAGCTGTGAAGTTTAAGCATGAGCGCCAAAACAGCAAATAGCCAGCGCACCACATGCCCAATGAAGATAGAGGCAATGGTGTGCTGGCTATAGTTTAAGCTGGTTCAGTCGTGTAAATGCACCAGCCCTTTAGGGCTAACAGTCTAGGACTTGCTACGGACGTCACGGTTGTATCTTATGAGCTGATGGATAGAGGAACCCTCAGAGAGTTCTCCTGGTGTAGATGCTTGGCTAGCAGAGGCCACAGGCGCTAGCAGCGTAGATGCGATCGCAATCAGTGAGGCTGACAGAATAAAGCGTTTCATAGTAACGGTCTCCTTAAAAGTGGCGAATATTTTTTTATTCGTTACTTTCTAAGGTGACAAACCATCCTGAGAAACGCTTGATGGCAAGCTGAGAGGAATGTCAGAGTTTCATGAGAATTATTAGTGTTTCCTGATACATTCCTGAGAAAAATAGTATCTCGTGATACACAAAGCGCGAAAAAATCGCTCTCAGCTTATTCTACAGTCACAGACTTCGCTAGGTTGCGGGGCTGATCCACATCCAAACCACGCCGCGCTGCAATGTGATAAGACAGCAGCTGCACAGGCACCACTGTCAGCACAGGCGACAGCAGCTCATCCACATCTGGCACCGGCAGCAAGGCATCAAAAGTTTCTTCTGCCGCGTCATCGTTCATTGGCACTACGCCAATGAGCCTAGCGTCTCTTGCTTTAGCTTCTTGAGCGTTGGAAAGCACTTTCTCATAGACGCTGCCACGCGTTGCGATCGCCACTACTGGCACCTTCTCATCAAGCAGTGCGATCGGTCCGTGCTTCATCTCACCCGCCGGATAGCCCTCTGCATGGATGTAGCTGATTTCCTTAAGCTTCAGCGCCCCTTCTAAGGCAATAGGGTAGTTAATCCCCCGGCCCACAAAAATAAAGTCTCGCGTTTCCGAAAACTCATGCGACAGCTCTTCCACATAGCGCTCTTGGCTTTCTAGCACCTGCTCTAGCTGAGCGGGAAGCTGTCGCAAGCCCTCAATAATTTCTGCCATCCGCGCTAGCGAAATCGTTTTACGCCGATAGGCTAGCTCCAAAGACAAAAAGTAAAACGCCATCAGCTGTGCCACAAACGTCTTCGTTGCGGCTACCCCGATTTCAAGGCCGGCCATCGTCCCCATCACGTGGGGAATCAGCCGACCGAGTGAACTATCGACTCGGTTCGTGATGCCCAGCATCCGAGGTGCATACAGATCGCTGCCTAGCTCATTACGCTTTGCTGCCCGCCGGTTCTGCTCCATATCCAAAGCCGCCAGCGTGTCTGCGGTCTCTCCTGACTGCGTAACCCCAATGGTTAGCGTATTGGCCATCATTGGTGCGGGCGCGTAGCGAAACTCAGACGCATACTGCACAAACGTCGGGATTCCAGACACCTGTTCTAGCAGATATTTTCCCACTAGGCTCGCGTGCCAGCTGGTTCCGCAAGCCAGAATTTGAATATGCTGCAAATCGTCTAGCAGCACATCTGGCAAGTCCAACTTAATTGGTGATTGGGTGCTTTGCTCGTCCCATTCAGTATCTAGATAAGTTTCTAGGCAGGTGCGCACAACGCCTGGCTGCTCATAGATCTCTTTGAGCATGAAGTGCTTGAATCCCTGCTTTTCCACCATGATGGGGTTCCAGTTCAGGGTGCGCGGATACTTTTTCAGTCGGTGGCCTGTAAAGTCGTAGACCTCTACGCCCAGCGGAGTTAGCCTTGCGACCTCTCCATTTTCTAAGGTCAGCACCGCCTGGGTATACGGCATAATCGCGGGCGTATCCGATGCACAGAAAAACTCGCCCTGGCCAAAGCCAATGGCTAGCGGTGCTTGCTGCCTCACTACAATCAGCTCATCTGGGAACTCTGCTGACACAATGGCCAGTGCGAATGCGCCTTGCAATCGATTGACTGCCTGCCTTGTTGCTTCTAATAGCTGTGATTGTTCACTCAGCACCCCGTCAGCCGCAGGGTGCTTCAAATACTCATCAATCAGGTGAGGAATAACCTCGGTGTCTGTATCGGAGCAAAACGTGTAGCCCTTGGTCTTTAGCTCTTCTCGTAGCTCGCGATAGTTCTCGATAATGCCATTTTGAACTACCGCAAGCTGCTCGCTGGCATTCGTGTGCGGATGCGCATTGTGCTCTTCAGGCTTACCGTGCGTTGCCCAGCGCGTGTGACCAATACCCAGCCTAGCGGGATCTTCTAGCCCTTCTAGCTTGGTTTGCAAGTTTACTAGCTTGCCCTTAGCCCGCGTTCTTTGTAGTGTTCCTTCCGAAACCGTTGCTACACCTGCCGAATCGTAGCCGCGATACTCCAGTGTTTTTAAGCCTTCAATCAAAATACTGCTCGCAGCGCGTGTGCCGATATAGCCAACAATTCCACACATGTACAGAAGACTCCTAAAACCTAGTTTTCAAACTGATCAAAGTACCCAAAGCGGGCATTAGTTCATCACAGACTAGCTCGACAGAAGCAATAAGATCAAAAAACTATTGAGAGATGAATCCCGTCAGTAGAAGCGGTACAAAAATAACCGCGACGACAATGGCAAACAGCGTAGCCGGTGATAGCTTGATTAGATTTGGATCGGGTTTGGTAGGTTTGTTCATAGCAGCGTAAAAAGAATGCTGAGGCAACAAGAGGGCGTTAGCCCTCTAACAGCGAGTTTAAAAAGTCTATCGAATCCAAACAGCAGCTAGCTTTTGGTGAGTTCTCAGTGAGTCTCTGTCTAGCCTAGGTAGCTCGTTACTTTTTCACTGAACGTGGAGTAAGGCTTTACGCCGACTAAAGTATCCATTAGCTCGCCATTTTTAAAGACCATGACCGCCGGAATGCTTTTGATGCCAAACCGCTTGGCCACGTCCTTGTTGCTATCGAGATCTAACTTAGAAACCGTCGCTTTGCCTTCAAACTCTTCTGCTAGCTGATCCATCAAAGGGGCCACTAGTTTGCAAGGACCACACCAGCTAGCTGTACAGTCTACGACAACAACGGAGTCATCTTGTATCAGGCTGTCAAAGGCGGCTTCGTCTGCAATGTATTCTGCGGGCATGGTGCGATCGCTCCAAAAAATATCCAAGTTATCTACATAGAGCAGTGCCCTACGTCTATATACTCAAGAGCGATCATACCGCTTCATTTGCATCCCGCTCAATCGAAAAGCCCCCGCGATTATCGCGAGGGCCTGCCCGGAAATAGATCTAGATCTAGCAGAAAGATAGCAAAAAGAAGCTATCTAGTCGCAGCCTTTAGATGCTACTTACCCGCTAGCTTTTTCACCTTCTGCATGATGCTCTCAGGGTCCAAACCCTGGTGATAGAACTGTTCCCAGAGGCCACCGCCGCCTTCTTCGTGTGTGCCTGCATGCGCAAACTTAGGCGTATAGCCCCGCTCCAGCAGCCAGGTGCCATAGCGTGCGCCCAAACCCGTTTTCTCATTGAAAGACTCAACCACCATAACTAGAGGCGACTGACCCACTTTTTCCATCATCTGCTCATCCACGACGTTGAGCGTAGACTTATTGATTAGGCCGATGTTTAAGCCTTCTTCTTTCAGCCGCTCTACTGCGTCTAGGGCCCGATACAAACCATCACCAAAGCTAACAATATAGCCATCGGTGCCTTCACGTATCACATCGTCTTTTCCAGGCACAAATTCATAGCCGTCGGCATACAGCGCTTTGCCCTCGGCGCTATTAAGCATAGGCACCTTCGCCCGCGTTGAGAAGATGAATCGGATGCCGGGCTGGTGGAAGATTTTCTCTACGCAAGCCTTCATTTGATTGGCATCGGCTGGGAAGTACAGGCGGGTTTCATAGCCGTCATCTAGTCCGTTATCGGCAAACATGTTGTTGATGCCGAAGTGACAGGTGTTATCGGCCATGTCGTCAATTCCCGAGTGGGAAAAGTGGCAGAGCAAGTTAGCTTTGTTCAACCGCGCCATGGTGATCTCAGAAATGCACATTTCTAAAAACGCACTGAAGGTTGCAAAGATGCCCTGCTTGCCTGCTTCCATGCCAAAGCCTGCCGCTGCAGAGAGGTTACCTCGCTCCATGATGCCGCCGCTGACAAAAATCTCAGGATACGCTTCGTGAATATGGTTGAGGCCGCACGAGCCTTCTAAGTCGCAATCTACAACCAGCACTTTTTCTTTGCGCTCAGCGTCGCTCATTTTGCCCAAGACTTCGACCGCTACTTGACCAAAGACATTGCGGTTAGAGCCCACTTCCTGGCTAGAACCCAAGAATTCGTAGCTGTGCTTAGGCTTTTCGATGTTCTTGAGGTAGTCAGCGGCTTCCTGGCGACCGTGCTTTTCTAGGTACTGAATTGCGAGGTCTGTTGGAATAACATCGTGACCGTGACAGCTACCTTCTAGACCTTCGATACCGACTGTCATCGGGCGCTTACAGATAACTGCAATAGGACCATCGGTTGCGATCGCCTCACAGATATTCGCATACAGCGCATCAATGTCTTCACCGTCGTTCACCAGCGTTTTGATTCCGTGACCTTCTAGGGTCTTTTGCACGCTATAGCCACCCAAATACTCAGAAGGGTGACCCGCAATGGTCACGTCGTTATCATCAATGATGAGCTTGACATTGATGCCTTGAGCCGCTGCTAGACGAGCTGCTTCAGCATCGTCACCTTCTTGTTGCGCACCGTCAGAACCGAGCAAAAATGTTGTTTTGCCTGGATTTGCTAGCGCTATACCGTTTACAAACGGCCACATGTGACCCAGGCGGCCAGAGCTGAATTTTACACCCGGCGTCAGGCCTAGCTCGGGGTGACCTGGCAGCTTAGAACCTGCCGCGCGGTACTGCATTAGCTGCTCAGCAGGCAGGTCGCCATTGAGCGTAGCCATCAGGTACTGTGTGCCGACGCGGTGGCCTGCTTCGTCAAAGAAAGTCGGGACAAATTTATCGGGACTGCCACGAAACAGCGCGTCCAAGATCATCACTTCGGGCACAGTGTCATACGGTCCGCCTGTGTGACCGCCTACGCCTCGTGCGCCCCCGGTGGCTGTGAAAAATACGATGGCTTCGCGGCAAAGCTGAATGTTTGCCTTTAGCGCATCACGCTGGTCGTCGGTTAGCTTGCTGTTGGTGGGGTCAAGCGTAATCCGCTGGTAAGCGCCTAAGTCAATCGGAAAGGTAGATTTGGGCTTAGCTTGGGTGGCTGTCATGGAGCGGTGTCCTAATACGTCTTTACACTTTCAAAGCTATAAAACGTCAGCGCAAATAGAGCGGTGTCTTAAAAAAGGCTTTGAAAAAGTTAACAGAACCATTCTCCCTGATCGTGACCCTCCGGTTAAGGGGCTAGCGAAAATTTGTGATCTCGGCTACTGGGTAAGATCTGACCGATCGCCTCATCAATTAGGGAAGCAGACCGCACTATAAAGCAATACTACATTAGTAGTGGTATATTAAAAGCATGGAAATTAAACCTTTTTTATATAAAACAATGAATACTTATATGCCAGCATGGAATTTGAATTTGACGAAAACAAAGGCGCAACTAACCTGGAAAAACACAAGATTGATTTTATAGAAGCTCAACGGATCTGGGCTGATCCTAACCGACTGGAAATTCCTGCTGAGAAAGTGGAAGAAGAATCGAGGTCTATGGTTATTGGTAAAGTCCAAAACAAGGTTTGGTCAGCTGTAGTCACATACAGAGGAAGCGCAGTCAGGATTATTTCAGTTAGACGTTCCATCAAAAAAGAGCTCGCGGCATATGAAGGAGAAAAAGATTAAGGCAGAAGACTTTGACGCCATGTTTGATAGCGGAGAGGATGTGTCTGAATATCTGGACTTCTCTAAAGCAAAGCGTCCTGGTCGTGAGCAGAAGAGAGTCAACGTTGATTTTCCGATATGGATGGTGGAAGCGTTGGATCGCGAAGCTCAACGTGTAGGTGTCACTAGGCAATCTATTATCAAGGTTTGGCTAGCCGAGCGGCTAAAGCAGCTTCCTAATTAATTAGCAGACCTTAGATCCATCCAAATCCATGTTTTGTCAGCTCAGATGGTAGGTCTTTTGAACCGCTGTCTGAGCTTTTTGGTGCGATCGCGCCACTCACAGCCCTCGACGTGATCATTCACAAGCCCCATTGATTGCATAAACGCATAGGCGGTCGTCGGTCCCACAAAAGACCACCCTCTTTTTTTCAAGTCCTTACTCATGGCAGTTGAGGTCGCTGTCTTCCCAAGTACTCTCAGCGTCTCATGATCACATCGCTCAGGCCGATCCGTCTCGTTCGGTTCATACTGCCAAAAATAAGCCGCGAGTGAGCCAAACTCCTTAACCAGCGGGCTAGCTCGATCTGCATTGTTAATTACCGACTCTATCTTGCGACGGTGACGCACAATTCCCTTGTCTTGTAGCAACCGCTCCACATCCTTTTGTGTGTACTGCGCTACTTGCTCAAAATCAAAACCGGCAAATGCTGCTCTGAAGTTCTCCCGCTTTCTCAAAATCGTTAGCCAGCTTAGCCCAGATTGAAATCCCTCCAAGCAAATCTTTTCGAACAGCCGCTGGTCGTCATCGACAGGCACACCCCACTCATCATCGTGATAAGCCACATAGTCTGATTTATCCCCTACCCACCAGCAGCGACAGCGACCATCTTCACCGACTAGCAAACCATCCATCGCATACCTCCACGCGGTTCATATAAGTTCAACAATACCCTCAAAAGAACTGCCAAGACGACTTCTCATTCATTCACATTTAATTGATGCAAATTTTGCTTGGTTGACTCAATATTGCTTGCAGATATTTCTAGCCATTCATGCCGACTGGCACACTAGAAAACAACGAGTTTACGTCCATTTAGGTAGATATTAGCTAGACCACCCTCACAAAGTGTCCATGCAATATGCGCACTCTCTGGTCGCGCAAGATACAACTTAAACATGCGAAACGAACCAAGTGTTTCTAACTCAAACAACAACCTTCTTCGCAGCCTTCTCAACCTTGCTTTTTTGAGTGTCACCCCTATACACGTCATCGGGACTGCCCACTAGAAAAGAGCACAGGCCACAGAAGTTCCAAATCACTCCATCAACGTTTCCACGTTGTTATTCCCACCACCTTTTGAGGATAATTCCATGAAACTATCTCGTATTTGGGCTCCCCTGGGTCTTGCTGCCGCTACTCTTCTAGCGGTCCCCTTCGGTGCCTTTGCTCAAGAAGCGCCTAGCTACAACTACGTCGGTATCGGCGGCAGTGACGACGGTTTTGTTGTCAACGGTAAGCTCTCTGTTGCTGATAACATCTCTATTCGCCCTGAAGTTGCGACTGACTTTAACTTCAACGACTCTGAAGATGTCTCTTACCTGGTGCCTGTCACTTACGACTTCAACTCTGTTGAGCTGGGCAATCAAGGCTTCAACCCCTTCGTTGGTGCTGGCGTTGGTGGCGACATCGGCGATGACAGCACGATTGACTTTGCCCTAGTGGCTGGTGCTGACTACCGCTTTGCCAACCGCTACGTTGCCAACGGCTCTATCAACTACGCACCGTTTGCTGACAGTGACGAAGTCGGCTTCACTGCTGGTATCGGTTACCTCTTCTGAGGCGCTTTCTATTCGCCGCTCTATCTACTGGGGCCAATCTACTTACTGGGGTAGTGACCGCTGATGTCTTTTCGTCACTGCCTCTAGTTCATTACCTTTCGTCACACATTCTTATTTAATTCACCCTTTTGAGGACACATCCATGAAACTCTTCTCTCGCCTATCTGCAACTGTTGCGATCGCTGCTGTTGCGCTTCTCTCCGCTTCTACTGGTGCCTTTGCTCAAGAAGCACCTAGCTACAACTACGTCGGTATCGGCGGTGGTGACGACGGTTTTGTTGTCAACGGTAAGCTCTCTGTTGCTGATAACATCTCTATTCGCCCTGAAGTTGCGACTGACTTTGACTTCAACGATTCTGAAGATGTCTCTTACCTGGTGCCTGTCACTTACGACTTCAACTCTGTTGAGCTGGGCAATCAAGGCTTCAACCCCTTCGTTGGTGCTGGCGTTGGTGGCGACATCGGCGACGACAGCACGATTGACTTTGCCCTAGTGGCTGGTGCTGACTACCGCTTTGCTAACCGCTACGTTGCCAACGGCTCTATCAACTATGCACCGTTTGCTGACAGTGACGAAGTTGGCTTCACTGCTGGTATCGGCTACCTCTTCTAGAGGTTCAACATTCGAGCATCCTCTGAAAGAATCCTCCTAAACATAGACACCTCCTAGAGAAAGTGCGTCTATCCTCATACAGCTACAGCCTCTGCAAAGTTATACTTGCAGGGGCTTTTTTCTTAATTTCACCCCCCCTTTAGCTCAGTACTGGTGGCTGACGCAATCCAAAGAGCCCGCCAGCCTGTTATAGGTTCTTCTGAAACCAGGCGACATCCCAATACTGCTCGAACTTGCGGCCTACTTCCTGAAAGAGACCAACTTGTTCAAAGCCAAACTTCTGGTGAATTGCGACTGATGCCTCATTGGGCAGCGTGATACCCGCATAGGCTCGGTGTACGTCTTCTGTTTTCAGCACGTTGAACAAAGCACTGTATAGCTGGCTGCCGATGCCAGATCCGGTAAAGCTCGACGCTATATAGATACTGGTTTCAACTGAGGTATCGTAAGCTGCCTTTGTGGCAAATTTACTGCTGGTGGCATAGCCAACTATTTGACGATTTCGCTCTGCAACCAGCAGCCGATGACGCCCAGAATCGCTGTAGTGGTCCAGCCAGCTCTCTCTACGCTGCTCAGTTGTGTATGGCGACAGATCAAAAGTAATCGCCGTTTCAGCAATGTACCAGTTGTACAAATCAACCAAAGCGCCGAGATCGGTATCGCGAACGTTTCTAACCCTAATATCCATCATCTAGTAATTATTCATAGCTGCCATAGGCAGCCGCCACCTACTCGTAACTTTTGGCTATCGCAGCGCGATGGGTGCCAAGTTAAGGTTACGCGACAATAGTCAAGGGGTGCCAAAAGAGTGTAGGAAAGGGTTATATCGTTCAAAGCCCTAAGCTTCTCAGATGAGTCATCGCTATAGCCGCAATCCAGATCACATTCGCCGCCGCAACGTGCCCGCTCCGGACAATGAGGCGATTGATGAACATCTGAGATTGCTTCTGAGTCCAGTAGTCTATAGCCAAGCCGCGTACTATCGAACCCTAGGGATGCGTTCACGCATATTGACACTGCCATTGATGGTGGCAGCGGTAGTGACGCTGTTGTGGAAGCAGGTGCCCTCGGTTAATGAGTTAACCCGTCAGTTGAACCGCAAAGACTTGCTGTGGGCAAAGGCAGTGAGCGTAAGCCGTCAGGCGGTAAGTGCGCGCTTTCTGAGTTTTCCGAATGAGTTGTTTGAGGGCGTATTTCAGGCACTGCTGCCGACATTGAAAGCGCGTTGGGCCGAGCGCACTCGCCCGCTGCCCGTGAGCGTGGCCTATGCGAGAGAACACTTTGAGCAGGTGTGGGCGGCAGACGGTTCGGTGCTAGAAGCGCTATTCCGCAAGCTCAAGAGCCTAGAAGCGATGCCAGCCGGACAGCTGGCAGGCAAAATCTGTACGGTGATTGAGCTTGGCTCTCAATTGCCGGTACAGATTTGGTTCTCTGAGGATGCCAAAGCCCATGACTGTCAGTTCCTAGATGATTTGTTGGCCCTAGCGACGGCCAAAACCCTGCTGATTCTAGACCGAGGCTTTTACGACTTTGAGTGGTGGGCTCGGTTGGTAGCTCAAGGCACCCAGTTCATTTGTGCCGGTAAGTCGAACCTGGCTTACACCGTTCTCCAGGAGTTCTCGCTCACCCATGGCCTCCGAGACCGCCTGATTGTCGTCGGCAAAGACAAATCAGGCGAGCCCTTAGTCCGGCTTCGGTTGATCGAGGTGCGCAAAGGCAAGGGCTGGTATCGATACCTCACTTCTGTACTCAACCCCAAAGTCCTGCCACCTTATGTGGTGGCCGATTTGTACGCTCGCAGGTGGCGGATTGAAGATGCCTTTCACCTGGTGAAGCGGCTGTTGGGACTGGCCTATCTTTGGACCGGTTCGCTCAATGGCATCAAGCTCCAAATCTGGGCGACTTGGTTGATGTACGCCGTCTTGAACGACCTCTCTGATGCCGTTGCTCAGGCGGTTCAACTACCGCTTGAACGCATCTCTAAGGAAATGGTTTGGCGCGGTCTCTATCATTTTAATGATGCTTATAATCGCGGCCTTGCCTCTGACCCCATCGCTTATTTAGCTGCCCCTGAAAATCGTGACCTGAGCGTCGTCAAAACCATTCGTAAACCGCCTAGGATTATCAACCTTAACCCCTATATCTCTGCCCTTTCAGGCTCTTCTTGACTAATCCCTTTTTGTTCTAACTTGCTACCCATCCGCAGCGCATAGACAATATGGCGCTTGTAGTCTAGAAACTCTGGGGTTAGCTTCATGTCTAGCTCGCGGTGGGCTGATAGTCCAACGTTGACGGTTTCGCGCAGCTTACCCGTTTTATCCATAATATGGACCCGCTGAGAGAGAAAAATGGCCTCTTCTACGTCATGGGTGATCATGAATACGGTGACTAGGGTTTTTTCCCAGAGATCGTGAAAGAAAGCCTGTAGCTGCTCTTTGGTTTGGGAGTCGAGCGCGCCAAAAGGTTCGTCCATTAACAGCACTTCTGGCTGGTTGGCTAGGGCGCGGGCGATCGCAACTCGCTGCTTCATCCCACCTGAGAGCGCTTTGGGATAGGCTTTGGCCCAGTCGCTTAGCCCAACGATGTCAAGATAGTAGGCAACGCGATCGCGTATTTCTGCCTTGGACAGTCCGCGCAGCTTTAGTCCAAACGCCACGTTACTGGCAACCGACAGCCAGGCAAACAGCGTGTAGTTTTGAAAAACCATCCCCCGATCTGCCCCTGGTCCTGGCACAACTTCACCATCTACCAAAACTTCACCAGAAGTAGCCTGCATCAGCCCAGCCGCAATATTGAGCAGCGTTGATTTACCACAGCCAGATGGCCCCACAATGCAGCTAAATTCATTAGGCGCTAGCTGAACGCTAACATCGTCAACTGCAACAATAGCTTGTTTGCCCTTACCAAACACCTTCGTGATATTGCGAATCTCTAGCTTTGGCGAGTCGAATGGGGGCAAGCCTACCTGGCGTTGGGCTAATTCTGGATGAGCGAACGGTTTGCTATCGGCCATAGTCTCTTAATTTCAGTGCTGGTTCAGTGCTGGGTAGATTCGGCCCACGGCAGCAGCCAGCGAGCCAGCAGCCTGAAGGCTAAATCAGTCAGTAGCCCAATGCAGCCGATGACTAGGATGCAAAATAAAACTTTGTCGGTTTGAAGGGTGCGCTGCGATCGCACAATTCGATAGCCCAGTCCGCTCTCTGCGGCCAGCAGCTCAGAAATGACCAAAAAATTCCAGGCTCCGGCTACATTCACCCGCAGCGTATCGACAATGCTAGGTAGCGAAGCTGGCAAAATCACGCGAAACAACAGATCGCGGCGAGTCGCGCCCAGCGTATACGCCACGTTTAGCGTGTCATTAGGAATAAACTTCACCGCATCTGCCACCATGATTGCGTTGTAGAGCACAATGCCTAAAAAAACGATCAGCACCTTAGGCAGCTCGTCAATGCCCACCCATACAATCATTAGTGGCGTAAACGCCGCAACGGGCATATAGCGCACCGTCCCTACAAACCCGCCAAACAAGCTGTCCATGCTATAGAACGTCCCCATAGCAATGCCCATCGGAATGCCCACTAGCGACGCTAGCGCAAAGCCAATCAGCACGCGCCCGCTGCTGACCAAAATATCGGTTACCAGTGTGCCCTTTTCTTGCATAGACAGCCCTGCGCTCAGCACGGCTGTTGGCGTTGGCAAAAACGTCTCACTGATCAAGCCGCCATAGCTCAGCACACTCCAAACTGCCAGCGGCACTGCCAGCGCCGTCAAGGTTAAGATTGGCCGCAGCCAGCGAGGAAAGCCCTGACGAATGCTCCAAAATACTGACGGCTTGAGATAGCGCTTTTGAGAAGGGGACACAAGTGACCTATACGTTTGAACCGACGAGCGTTTTAATCGAGCTTTCCAATCGAGCTTTTTGGCCGAGCGCTTTAGCCGAGCGTTTTAGCTCTTGATAAAAAGGCCCGGTCGCAAAACGCTACGTCGCAGCCGCTTCAACAAACTGCGGATCGAGCATGGTTTCAAAATCGCCTGGCTCTGATTCTATTTGCTCTTCGCTCAGCAAGAAAGCTGCAAGTTCGGCCAGTGGCCCAGCGACGTACAGGTCACTATCAGGCTGTGCCATCATCTCCAAGTTGGTCTCTTGATCTGGCAGCTTCACCCCTTCTAGATCGCCAGCGACATCTTCGGGTTCCACATCCAACGCGACTGCGCCAATCGCGTGGCCCTCGTCTGGATTGTCTTGTAAGAACTGTAATCCTTTGAAAATGCCGTTGACAAACGCCTGAACTGCTTCAGGATTTTCATCAACGAAGGCCGTATCGAATATATACATATCGATAATGGCGGTAGGCATTTCGCTAGAGTCGTAAATTACCCGGCCATCTTCAACCGCGTCAGCAGCTTCTTGCAGATAGGGCGCATAGGTTACTGCAATATCCGCATTTCCTGATTGAAATGCTGCCGCGGCGGCGGCTGGATCTGTGTTGATAACGGTAACGTCGTCTTTAGTAAGGCCAGCTTCTTTGAGCACCTGTAGCAGAAAAAAGTAGCTGACACCACTGGTATCTACCGCGATTTCTTTTCCAGCAAAGTCTTCAATGCTGGCAATGCTGTCTTTGGCCAAAATGCCATCTCCCCCGACCGAATTATCTTGAATCAAGACAATTTTGTAATCTTTCCCCTGGTCTGCTAGCGTGACTGCCTCTGAGCTAACCAGTGAAAGGCTATCTAACTGATCGGCCAAAAAGGCAGAGAGATAGCCGCCGCTGTCGCCAAAGTTGCGAAGTTCAAAGTCGAGCCCTTCTTCAGCAAAGAAGCCTTGTTCTTGGGCAATGTACAGCGGCACTTGGCCCACCCAAGGTGCGGTGCCCATGGATAAAGCCATTGTCGTTTCTGGCGTGTCAGTGGCTTCTGTATCTGCCGCTTCTGTATCTGTGTCGGTCTCGGCGGTTGGCGTACTAGGGTTACAGGCGTGGAGAATAACAGCGCCAGAAGCGCCCGCTAAAAGCTGTAGGGCCTGACGGCGGCGCATTTTGAATGAATCGGACATAAAGGTTTCTCCTCTTTATTGCTACGGGTTCACTTTTGCCAATGCTGTTTCTAGCTGTGTTGCCGTTTGGTTGTTGACTCGAACGCTGAGACTCGAACACTAGGGCTCGAACATTGAGGCTCAAACGATAGGCTTATACAAGCTCAATTTTCTGAAGCTCATACTATACGACATAACCTCAAAACTTTAGGTAAAAATGACGACGCACGCTCATGTCTGGTTAGAATACCTGACTAATGCGCCTGACTAGAACCATTCGTCTTTAGCTTCTGCTTTGGTGTTGGTGTTGCGCTCTGGCGTCTCCCTTTCAAAGTGAAGGTGAGTAGAGCGAGTCTGCTCGCCGTCGACTGCTACTGCACGAATCGGATAGTCGATGTTGCCATCTGGGAAAGCCATTTGGAAGCGGAAGGTGCCGTCTGGTTCGAGTGGGACGACTTTATCACCAATGGTTAAGGTAGCATCGGGCTCAGTGGCACCGTATACGATGAGTTCGGCATCGGCCACTAGCCAAAAATTGCGCGATCGCCCTGGCAGTGTCGAGACCCCTGACCCAATACCCGACATATTGAGACCTGATACATTCGTGCCAGAAGTACTAAGCCTAGCGCCTGGTACTTCTGGCTGTGGTATCGATGGGCCGCCAGAGTGTGATAGGGCTCCAGGTGCCGCTGGCTGCATGGAGCCGTAAAGCGATCCGGCTACTCGCAGCGCGTCTTGGCTTTGGGTGAAAGCAAACAGATCGTCGTATATTTTGGGCAAGTCCTGACCCGGTGTGTCGTCGGCGATCGCCGGAGAATAAGGCTGACCTAAATCGCCAAAGCTCCGACCGGCTAAGCTTTCGCCCCAACTAACAGTGACGAACTTGTCTCTTGCCCAGTCTGATGGGTAGATAGGCGGTATGCGCACGGGCACCGAGCGAGCTAAAGTCAGCCAGCGGTCATCATTAGTTAGGTAGCCGACTTCGACGGCATAGTCGCGATCGCTCACGGGCACTTCTAGATACCAAGAGCGTGCCATTTCGTGACAGTCCTGCTGCTGCATACTGTGAGGCGCTTGCGTAGCGCTATCAATATCCGTCACGTCGTAGAGCCTTAGCATCAGTCGCTGTCCACCCTGCCGACGTAGGCTTTCTTTGTGCTCATTTGAAACATCCCAATAGGCATAAGCCCACTTTGGATCGCGAGGCAGCAAGACAATTCGACTGTCTCCATAGCCTTCTGGTAGCTCGGGCAGATCGTCGTCTACAGTTGCTAGCACTTCAAGGCTCAGAGGACTGGGTTTTTCCATGCTGTTAGGGGTGTTTGAAGAGAGAGAAGATGCAAACGCAGATGTGTCGTCAGGCGCGTCAGTTTCTGCCGCTGCCTTTGAAGCGACAGTTGAGGCGGCAGCTGAGGCGATCGCACCGGCGGCTAAGCTTGCTGCCGCCGTGTCTGCCAGACCAGTCACCGTAACGGCACGTGGCGCTGTCTCTGCAGATTCCTTAAAGATGACCGTATTGTTACTGATGATGGTCTCTCTAGTCGGTTCAATATCTAAAATAGTTTCTGTTTCGGCGATGACCGTATCGCGAGTCGGTTCGAGCGTGTCAATATTCGGTGTCTCCATTGTGGAGCGCGTTTCTATCGGCGGCGTTTCTACTGGAGGCGTTCCCATTGCGGAGCGCATTTCTACCAAAGGCGTCTCTACCAAAGACGTCTCTATCGAAGGTGTTTCTACCAAAGGCGTCTCTATCGAAGGCGTCTCTATCGAAGGTGTTTCTACCAAAGGCGTCTCTATCGAAGGCGTCTCTGTTGCGGAGCGCGTTTCTATCGGCGGCGCTGCGACTAAAGGAGACTGTAAATCTGCTTCCTCTTCCAAGGTGAGATCGAGGTCGTCGGCCCACAGATCCTCATTCTCAGTTTCGATATCCGCATCCAAGCTAGAGATTGCGGCACCGCCAGCAACGGCTGCGCCACCTAAGGCAGCAGCACCTGCGATCAAATCTAGATTGGTCCCTGCCAAATCAGGCGATTCTTCTAAGTCGGTAGACTCGTAAGCGAGCAGATCGGGCCTATCGGTGCTGGCGCTAGCAGCGGCTGCATCACCTGAGGCAACCGCTGGTGGCGGTGACGATGCGCTAGGCGCGGGTGATACCACCCGAGAGTCATCTGTAACGCGATCAGTTGAAATGACCGAGTGTGCCCGGTTAGAGACTTCTCGGTCGGCGGCCAGATCGGTCACTGGCGGTGGGACTGTAGCAGTGGGTGATGTTTGTCTTACCGCTTCGGCACTGCCGCTACGGCGATTTTTGCCCAGCAGTAGCCACAGTCCGGCTCCTAGCAAGCCCAAGAGTGGTATAAGCCATAGCCAAGGGGAAAGTCCTGCTGGCTCTTCGGCTGTATCACTATCGCTTTGGCTACCGACAGATCCAGCTGCGGCGTTGTCATCTGTTTGACTGACAATTGCTTCACTACCATCTGTTTCACCGAAGGGCAGACCGTTGAGCCCCCAGAATCCTTGGCGACCGTTACTACCGCTGACAAAGAGCTTGTCGTTGGCGTCAAATCTGAGGTCGGTAACCGCGTTGTCTGCGCCGACAATCGCCGGAAAGGCAGGGCCTAACGGATTGCCTTCTAGATCCCAAACGCGAACGTTGCCAGTGTTGGTTCCGGTTGCCAGCGTTTGACTATCTTCGCTAAAAGCAAGGGCCGTAATCGCACCGCCTGCGCCCAAGAGTGGGCCCGCGACCAAGTTACCAGCGCTGTCTTCAATGACCGCTACGTTGTCTTCGGTGGTGCGAGCAACAAATTCGCCGTCAGGGCTAGTGGCTTCGGCTAACGGGCCGTCAATATTGGCCGCTGCTGCTGCTTCTGCATCTTGAACTTCAGCGATCGCATTTTGGCCTTCTTCGCCAGCAGCCACTGCCAAGAATCCTTGAACCGGTTCGCTCGGATCGCCTAGATAGACATAATTACGCGGCTGTGAAAACGGATAGGCTGGATTATCTGGCTGGGTCTTGTGCATAGAGATGATGCTGACTTCATCGCTACCCATGACCTGATTGGCGATCGCATATCCAATCCCGTCATCCCCTAGCGTTTCTATGACTGCGTCGGTTTCATCTACGCTGACAGCATCTGCGGTCGCTCCGGTGGCAAAAGGCGCTGCTTGAAAGACGGGATAGGCTTGAAAAGATCGGCGCGTGTCACTCTCTTCTGGCCTATCAACAAACCGAATTGGGCCGGATTCACCGCCTAGCTCAGACCAGTCAGTAATTTCGCCTCTAAAAATTTGGGCAAATTGCTCAAACGTAATATTGCCTGCAAATGGATTTTCAGGGCCGACGATAACGGCGATTTTGTCGCGGGCGATCGCAACCGCGCTCAATCCTTCGCCTGCTTCTGCTTCTGTGAGCGGTCGCCCAATCGCCACCAGATCAATCTCACCGTTTAGCAATTGCTCAATCGCCGAATCGCTGCCACTGGTCTCACTAACAACCTCAGCATCCGGGTAGCGTTCTTGAAACTGGTCTGCGAGCGCCGTACTCATAGAGCGCATGCTGCTAGAGCCATCGATTCGCAGTGAGTCGGCTCCGTCGAGCGAGGCTGGCAGGGCAAACTCGGGCGTCTCTGTGTTCTGTGCGAGCAATTGAGCTGAGGCGTTTGCCCGCGGCGTTCCCTGCGAAAGAGTCGCAGCAACGGCTGGCTGAACCGGCACAGCCACCGCTGTTAGCAGGCAGAGCTTCGCGAAGATAGAACGGTTAACTCGCATCATAAAGCCTAGGTTTCAAGATTATGAAATTACCTTAATATCTCAGTGATTCTTCTGAGAGTCAATCCAATCGGCTGAAAATAAAATGCTATTTGTTTTCTCCATAAGATATCGAATCAATCCAAATCGGGGCTTTTCTCCGAGTGAACAGACTGGGATAATACGCGTTCTAGGTGCTTTTTATCACCTCTTTTTTCCTTTCCCAGAGCGCTTTTTGTGTTTTGGTGTTTTCCGCCCGGTTGTTTGCTGCTGAGGCGTTTTGGGGCCAGGAGCCGTTTGGTGGGGCCCAAAGTATTTTTCACTGCGGTAGCGCAGCCAAATTCGCAGCTGCTGAGGCACTTTGTCTTTTTGAGCCTTATTGAGCTGATTGTATAGGTCAATGGCTTTTTCGCGTTCGTTGCGGCAGGCAGCGTTACGGTGAGCATCCCAAAGCCCCTTTGCTGCGCGAATGCGACGGCAGGTCTCTTTGACAAGAGCCTCGCCTGTCAAGGGTTTTATCGGTTGCTTTTTTGATTTACTCATAAAGCTTAGCGTCTCCTGTACGCGGGTGATGTGTTGCATCGCTCTATACAAAAGTTGCCGTTAGCCACCTTTCCGCAAGGCCGACTATCGTTTGGCGATCGCAGCTTAAAATACAGAGGCTTTGTCTTCGTTTTGTGAAAATTGCCCTATGAAAGTCACCTCTTGGAATGTCAACTCTATTCGGACGCGCCTAGAGCACGTCACCCAGTGGTTGCAATCCAATGCGGTAGACGTGCTTTGCCTCCAGGAAACCAAAGTAATAGACAAAGACTTTCCCGAGCAAGCCTTCACTGACATTGGCTACCATGCCTACTTCTATGGTCAAAAGTCATACAACGGTGTCGCCCTAATTAGCAAAGAACCGCTGAGCGACGTTCAAAAGGGCTTTGGCGCAGCTATCGATCAAGACACTGTCGGTGACCTAGACGCTCAAAAGCGAGTGATTAGCGGTGTGCTAGGTGAGGTGCGCGTGGTCAATTTGTATGTTCCTAATGGTTCTGCTATTGGCAGCGAAAAGTACACATACAAACTTAGCTGGCTCGCTCTGCTCAAGCAGTACTTAAGCCTGCAGCTTGCCGCTCATCCACAGCTCAACGTTTGCGGCGACTTTAACATTGCCCTAGAAAATAAAGACATCTACACCGACAAAAACAGAGACAAGCACATTATGTCTTCTCCAGTTGAGCGAGAAACACTGCGCGATGTCCTTTCAATTGGCCTATCCGATGCCTTTCGCAAGTTTACAGACGAAGGCGGTCACTTTAGCTGGTGGGACTATCGCACCAATTCTTTTGCCCGCAACACCGGCTGGCGAATAGACCATCACTATCTGTCTGCTGAGCTATATGACCAGGCTAAAAGCTGCACTATCGATACCGCTCCCCGCGCTCTAGAACGACCCAGCGACCATGCACCTGTCACGGTGGAATATCTGTAGCGGTCGTACGAAGATGACAGTACGAAAGCGGCAGTACAAAGCGGTAGTACGAAACGTTATCGCTAGCAACCGTGACTCAAATTCTCACAGTGTGCTTATTTTATCGGCTGATAGTCCACGCAGCCGTCACAGGGGCCGCTAGGATTGGTGGCGCAGCGAACAAGCTCGGAGCGAGCGTTGTAGGTACAGGTGACATCACCGATAACCCAGATACCGTTAAGGAGGGTGCGCTCTTCGGGCAGTGTACTTGCTTTGACGTGGACCACGGCTTTGTGTAGATAGTAGCGGCCTAGCTTTAGCTGGTACTGATGGCGACGCACCAGAATTTGATAGGTTTGCCCCTCAATATCAACGTAGGTACCAGGGTAGAGGCTGCGGTCCATTTTGATATGGCTCAGCAATTCTTTAGAGTCGCTGAGCACAATATCGGTGGGTAAGGCTTTTAGCTCCATGGATAGATAGTAGCGGATAAACAATAGCTGTTCTGCAAGGGCCTGTATGCAGAGCATCCCCCAACCTCAAAAGATCGGGGGATGCTTAGTCAATCATTAGCTAGCCTGAACGGCGATCACACTTACTTCTTAGCAGCTTCCTGACGCTCTTTGGCTTCTTTGATCACTTCTTCTGCCACGTTCTTAGGACAGGGAGAATAGTTGCCAAATTCCATCGAGAACTGGCCTCGACCTGAGGTCATAGTGCGCAGATCGCCGATATAGCCAAACATTTCGCTTAGCGGCACATCAGCTTTGATGCGCACACCCATCGGATTCGAGTTTTGAGACTTGATCATGCCACGACGACGGTTTAGATCGCCAATAACGTCGCCCATATGATCGTCAGGGGTGAACACGTCAACGTTCATAATCGGCTCTAGAATCTGCGGACCCGCTTTGGGGAAGGACTGACGATAGGCAGATTTGGCTGCGATTTCAAAGGCGATCGCACTTGAATCCACCGCGTGGAAACCACCATCTGTCAGCGTAACCTTGACATCTACCATTGGGTAGCCAGCCAAAGGTCCTTTCTCTAAGCTGTTCGCAAAGCCCTTTTCGACCGCAGGCCAAAACTCACGTGGTACGTTACCCCCAGTCACCTTCGATTCAAACTCAAAGCCAACTCCTACTTCAGAAGGCTCGACAGTATAGTCGATTTTTGCGAACTGACCCGAACCACCAGACTGCTTTTTGTGCGTGTAGGAATCGTTGAGCACCTTGGTGATGGACTCGCGGTAGGCCACCTGCGGCTTACCCACTTCCACTTCCACGCCGTGAGTACGCTTGAGAATATCCACCTTAATATCAAGGTGAAGCTCGCCCATACCCTTGATAATGACTTCGCCACTTTCTTGATCAGTTTCTACATAGAAAGAGGGATCTTCTTGAACCATCTTGCTCAAGGCCAAGCCCATCTTTTCAGAGCCACCTTTGTCCTTGGGCTCAATCGCAATCGAAATCACCGGATCAGGGAAGACCATTGGCTCTAGCGTGGCTGGGTTCTTCGGATCGCACAGCGTGTGACCCGTTTGAACGTTTTTCATGCCAACAATAGCTACGATGTCGCCTGCTTGAGCCGTATCAATTTCCTGACGAGAGTCAGCGTGCATTTCCACCAGTCGACCAACGCGCTCGGTCTTACCAGTAAAGGTATTGAGAACGGTATCACCTTTACTGAGCTGACCAGAGTATATCCGCGTAAAGGTAAGTGCGCCGTAGCGGTCGTCCATAATCTTGAACGCCAGCGCTCGCAAAGGTGCCTCAGGCGTTACTTTTGCAAATTCACCTGTTTCATTACCTTCTAGGTCGACTTCCGGCTGAGGGCGAACCTCAGTTGGGTTAGGAAGAAAGTCTACAACGGCGTCTAGAACGTTCTGTACGCCTTTGTTTTTAAAAGAAGAGCCGCAGTAAGTTGGGAAGAAAGTCAGCTCACGCGTTCCTTTGCGGATGCATTGCTTGAGCGTATCGATGTCAATTTCCTCGCCTTCGAGATACTTTTCCATGATCTCGTCATCGACTTCAACCGCACTCTCGATCAGCAGCTCGCGATACTCAGCTACCTTTTCCTTCATGTCTTCAGGCACGTCGGTGAGCTCGTAGTTCATCGGATCGCCAGAGTCATCCCAAATCCAGGCTTTCTCTGTGAGCAGATCGACAACGCCAACAAAGCCATCTTCAATTCCAATCGGTAGAACCATCACCAGAGGCTTTGCAACTAGAATTTCTTCTACTTGCTTGACCACGCTGTAAAAGTCACCACCGGTACGGTCGAGCTTGTTGACGTAGATAATACGCGCAACTTTAGAGTCGTTTGCGTAGCGCCAGTTGGTTTCAGACTGAGGCTCGACGCCGCCAGAGGCACAAAATACGCCGATGCCGCCGTCAAGTACCTTCAAAGAGCGGTAAACCTCAATGGTGAAGTCTACGTGTCCGGGAGTGTCGATGATGTTGAGCTGGTGATCTTTCCAGAAACAGGACGTCGCTGCAGACTGAATAGTGATGCCGCGCTCTTGCTCTTGGTCCATGAAGTCTGTGGTTGCCGCACCATCGTGAACTTCACCGATTTTGTGGATTTTGCCGGTGAGCTTCAAGATTCTTTCGGTTGTAGTGGTTTTGCCCGCATCTACGTGGGCAAAGATACCGATATTCCGGTAGCGGGTCAGGTCTTTCATGGTGATTCTTTAGTTTTTTGTGAACGCTAAGGCCAAATGTAAGCGCCGTAGATATCTGCTGTGGACTCAGTTTAAGTAGTTGCAAATATTCTAAGCAGACATAATCAGTACATCTATCAATAGTACTAACTGTTAAACATTGTAAATTATTTTGTCGTGGACGTGGAGGCGGTTTCTACCCTGTCAAATTACAGGTCAGATTACAGGCCAAGCTACCCATCAGATATCTGGGAATATTGTGGAATGTAGCTATCGAGAAAGGCCAGGGGGTTGCTCATGTTCTCCGCGAAGCCAAGGATATTGTGATCGCGCCATTCGTACGCTATCTGCCCTTCTGTATCCAATAAAAAAGTTGCCCCTCTTTGAGTTAAATAAGCCGCGTCGGGTACGTATGTTTTCCAGCTACCTAACACCTCTGCCATATTGCGCAGTCTGAGGGTGGCTAGCTCGAAGGGTCGCTGAAATCCTTTGCCACCAGCAGCGTTAAAGACTTCGCCTTTGAGCGCAGGCAGCGGAGCCGCTTTGACAGTTTCATCGTCAGCAATTAGCTGTGGGGCCTGCTTATCCCCCGTGTAGCCTCGAAAGACTTCTTTGAGCGTGCCGGGGCTGCCGATGCCCATACACATTAGCAGCAGGTTCAAATAGCCCGCCTGCTGCGGACTCAATGCGGGAAAGGTAGCTTTGAATCCCTGATACAGGTCGAGCTTTTGGTGCAGTGAGGCAGTGGTATCCACATACAGATGCTGAGATGGAAAGCCTGTGTAATGACAGAATTTTTCTCCAGCGGCGCGATCGCCAATTCCCACAGCTCTAACTTGAATATTGGCCGCAGTTAACTTGGCGCGATCGCGCTCTATCCACCAGGCATATTCCAACGTATCAAAGTCACCTAGCTGCGGCCATACCAGCACGAGCGATCGCCCTGCAGGATCGCGATTCGCGCATATGTCTGCCAGTAAGGAGACACTTTGCCCGTCGCTTACCCGCAGAGGCCTCGCGTCACTTAGAACTGCCAGAGTGTTCATATGCTGCTCATAGGCTAGCTGTGTAGGAGGGGTCGCGATCGCGCAAAACGTGGCTGACTGATATATGGCCTAGCGTCAGGCTTGCTGCGGCACCCACACAGAAACAGATGCCGCCTTGCATGGAAAATCACCATAGCCATTTTCGTCTGTGGTCACCGTTTTATCAAGCTGCTCCAAAGCATCTAAACCCGTAGCATCTAGATCCGAAACATCTAAACCCGTAGCATCTACATAGGCGCAATTAGGATTGCCAGTGTTCATCCTCTTACTGCCTGCTTTACCATTGCTCATCACAACTGCTATGCCGCCCGGATGCTGCGGCGTGCCTGACCTTGTCCAGCCAACAACGTTGTGATGGTCAAAGTAGTCCTGCTGTTGTCCATACGCACGGGTCTGTCTGATCTTCAAAAGCTGATCGATCACAACCTGATGTCGTTCTAAATAGATTTCGTGCTCTTGGCCTTCATCGTCTGTGTCTTTGTACTCACCGCCATAATAGTCGCCATAAAAAACGCAAGGGTAGCCGTCTTTACGCAACAAAATCAGTGCATATGCTAAAGGTTTGAACCAACCTTCTACCCATGATTCGAGAGACTGCAAAGGCTGCGAATCGTGGTTGTCAACCATGGTCACAGCCAGATCGGGATAGGTTGTGACAAGGCTGTTCTTAAAAATGGTGCGCATGTCGTAGCGATCGCCCGCTAAACTCGCGTGGTGAAAATTGTAGTGCAGCGGCACGTCAAACAGACTGACGAGCCCGTTTGTAAGCTGGATAAAGCGATGCAGCGCCGTGATTTCTCTAGACCAGTATTCGCCGAGCGCAAACAAAGTTCGCCCGCTGTAGCGCTGTACGTGCTTCATCCACTGTGGAAAGAAACCCGCTCGTACGTGCTTAACCGCATCGAAGCGAAAACCGTCCAAATCTGTCGTATCAACGTACCATTCGCCCCAGCGCTTAATAGCATCAACGACTTCTGGGTTGTAGAGATCGATATTGCAACCCATCAAGTAATCGTATACACCTCTTTCAAGCGAAACTTGATCGTGAAATCTTTTGCCTTTAAAGAGATAAACCGCATCGTAATCGTCATCTTCTTCATAGCTGTTGTAGTCGGTGGCGTTAAAGTGGGTCCAATTCCACTCCATATCAGAATATTTGCCTTTTCGTCCTGGAAAAGTGAACCGAGTCCAGCTTTTAATAGTCTCTTCTTCCCCAATCTCTAACGTTCTATCTTCGGGCAGATAAGGCGTTGCTTTGATCTCCTCTTCTTCATCTGCGCCCATCATGTGGTTTAGAACAATGTCTGCATAAACAGAAATTCCGGCTTCCTTAGTCTTTTTAATTGCATTCACGTACTCATCACGAGTCCCGTACTTTGTACGCACCGATCCTTTCTGGTCAAACTCACCTAAATCGTACCGGTCATAAACGCCATATCCCACTTCTTTACTGCCCGCAATTCCCTTGTAGGCAGGGGGTAGCCACATCGCTGTTATTCCTTTCTCTGAGAGCTCTTGAGCGGTTTCGGATAGCTCATTCCACAGAGTGCCGTCAGACGCTGTGTACCAGTGAAAGAACTGCATCATCACGCCGTTGGTCGTGTACATATTGTTAAAGGAAGTTTCGAAAGAACAGAAATAGATGTAATTTCACTACTATCGTCGCGCTTCTCTGCGCTCCGTGCATTAATCTCTAGACATATCCGCCACAAACCAAAATGGTGAATCTTTCTTGTCTTTTTCCCTTGGGATACTGTTCCCGAACAAAGATCTGTTGCCCAGATCTGTTGGCTATAATTCTGTTGTCAAACTCTGTTGTTTGTGATTTGTTTTTGCTAGCTTACGCTAGAGCCTGTTCCTACTGACCTGTAGGTGTATTTGATAGCTGGGCTCGATTGGTATAGCTGTAACGGTATAGCTGTGAGTCTGGCTGGTGTAAGGTTTGTGAGTGTAAGGCTAGGTTGATGTAAGGCTAAACCGACGTAAGACTGGTTCGTGTGACGTTTAGAAAATAGATGTGACGGAATGCATAAACCTGTCAGAGCGAACTATAACAAACAAAAGAATAATATGCAAGTATTTTCTGTATAAGTCTTCAGTCTCCTTACACAACTGCCTGATATAGATAAGCTCTAGTAGCGATCCCGCCGCGATTTTTGCTAAGTCTGTACTTATTCTGTACTTATTTAGAGCGTCTGTTTAATAAGAGACCACTTCTCGACAAAAGACTACTTCTTACTAATACTTTTCTCTAATTGTTCGATTTTGTTCTCAACAAATGTCCGGATAGTTTGAACAAGGTAGAGGTCTTCATACCCCAGTTTTGCTAATGATCTAGTCACGTAGTTCTGATAGCGTTGATTCAAACCGACTCTACCCATTAGCTGATGCACTGCTAACTTAAGCTGTTGGTACTGTTCTACGGGCATTTCTCGGCTATTGAGCCGTTTGTCTTTGATTTGGACCTGCGTCTGTGACTCTGCCAGTACAAAGCTGTAAATCATCACTGCCTGAGCCAGGTTGAGCGATGGCTGAAGGCTCACTTGTGAAATGGTTGTTACCAGATCGCACAGCGCCACATCCTGGTTGCTGAGCCCGGATCGTTCACTGCCAAAAACGATGGCCACTCGCGTTAGAGCTTTACCCTTGGCCGCAAAGGTGGCGGGTAAATTACGAGCGGAAATGTAGTGATACTTTTCGATGCGATGACGGACTGTTGTAGCGCAGGCCAAGTCTACATCGTAGAGTGCTTCAGATAGGTGTTCGTAAACAGTGGCCGACTCTAGTAGCTGCGTAGACCCGTGCGCCATTGCTTTGGCAAAGCCACCGAGGTGATCGGCTTTGGGCCTCACGAGTCTCAGGTCTGTGAAGCCCATCGTGTTCATAGCGCGCGCCGCTGCACCGATATTACCGGGTTCTTCGGGCTCTACCAAGATAAAGAAAAACTGGATCACAGCGAATAAGGAGGCTTCTTAGAACAACGGCATAATCGGCGCTATGAACCCATGAGCTTGGCCTTCACGATTGCCTGCACCTTGCCACCGTCGGCTTTTCCCTTCAGCTTTTGCATAACAGGGCCCATCACTTTGCCCATATCGCGAGGACCGCTAGCGCCGACGGCTGCGATCGCTTCATCAACAGCCGTTTCTATATCCGCCTCAGAAAGCTGGGATGGTAAATACTCCTCCAAAATAGTCAGCTCTTTGGCTTCTTTCTCAGCGAGTTCTTCGCGGCCTGCATCGGTAAACTGCTTAATAGAGTCGCGGCGCTGTTTGGCCAACTGCATAACAATCGCTAGCTCTTCATCTTCGGTTAGCTCCTCACGACCTGAGGCTCTAATAGTGCTTTCTTTTTCGATGATGACTTTTTTGATGCCGCGAACGGTCTCTAGCCGCAGTTTGTCCCTGGCTTTCATCGCCGTTTTGATTTCGTCAGAAATGCGATCTTTTAAGCTCATGGCTAACCCCTTTTTTCCTTAAACCCTTTTCCTAAACTTGGTCTCGTTGCCTGCTCGCAATAGCGAAGAAAAGGCCCGCGATAGCGAGCCTTACTTACTTTGCAACCCTTGCTTGTTTCGTGAAATAAACGCTAGGTGCTTAATATTCGGGAACAGCCGGGTCAATCTCGCGACTCCAGGCTTGGATGCCGCCTTTCACATTGGTTCCCTCGATCCCGGCTTCTTTGAGAATCGCTAGTGCTTTGGCGGAGCGGCCTCCCATCTTGCAATGCGCAACGAGCTTATGACCGTTCAGCATGGCTTTGAGCTTGAGTACGCCATCGCCATTCTCGATTTCGCCGAGTGGAATCAACGTGGAACCCGGAATCTGAGCAATCTCGTATTCGTTCGGGTTGCGAACATCCAATAAGAAAAAGTCGTCGCTGCCGCTCTCGATCAGCTCTTTGAGTTCGTTGACAGTCATTTCAGACATATTCGCCGCCTTTTTAGCTTCTTCTTCTGCGGCCTGGGGAATGCCACAGAACTGTTCGTAGTCAATCAGCTTGTCAATAACAGCTCGATGCTCTTCGGGAGGCTTGCGCAGCTTTAGCTCTCTAAAGCTCATGTCTAGAGAGTTATATACCAGCAGTCTGCCACTGAGCGTATTGCCTTTACCCAAGACAACTTTGATGGTTTCGGTGGCCTGAATGACGCCAATCATGCCAGGGAGAATGCCCAAAACGCCGCCCTCTGCGCAGGATGGTACGAGTCCCGGCGGTGGGGGCTCGGGGTAGAGATCGCGGTAGTTGGGTCCTCCCTCGTAGTTAAAGACGGTGGCTTGGCCCTCAAAGCGATAGATAGAACCGTAAACGTTGGGTTTGTCTAACAGAACGCAGGCATCGTTGACGAGGTAGCGGGTCGGAAAGTTATCGGTGCCGTCAACGATAATATCGTAGGGCTCGAAGATTTCTAGAGCGTTGTCAGAAGACAGGCGCACTTCGTGCAGGTCTACTTGGCAGTAGGGATTGATTTCGAGGATGCGGTTTTTGGCAGACTCAATTTTGGGCTTGCCAACCCAAGAGGTGCCGTGAATAACCTGACGCTGGAGGTTAGAGTGATCGACAACATCAAAGTCAACGATGCCGATGCGGCCAATGCCTGCAGCGGCCAAATACAGCAGTAGGGGGGAGCCTAGCCCGCCAGTACCGACACAGCAGATGCTGGCAGCTTTGAGTTTCTTTTGACCTTCAAGGCCGACCTCAGGCAGGATGAGGTGGCGAGAGTAGCGTTCGTACTCTTGCTTGGTCAGTTGGATTTCATCCAAATTGGGGTTCAGCATGGTGTTTGAAAAAGGGTTTGGCCAAGATTAATATCTGGCATGAGTGATGATTGTTTGGGGTAACGGTTTTGATGACTGCTGACGGCAGCAGCTAGCTGATGTAAACGTCATATTCAGTAGACGTCGCTGAGTAAAGAGAAGCGGCGGGCAAATGATTAAGCCGAAACCGGCATTCGATCTTTGGCCGCAGATGGAGAAATTTTGATAGGTTCAAGCTGAAACTGATGTTCTGAGTCTAGCGCCCAGTTCCGAACATCGACAGCTTTACCCTCACAAACGGAAACAATTACGTAGGCGTAGGCTGACCAAGCCCCGGCGCGATCGCACTCCGATGGCTCAGCCATATGGTCTGGGTGGGAATGATAAACGCCAATAATATTGAGCCCTTGCGATCGCGCCTGCTTTTGCACAAACAGCATGTCTTGGGGATCGATCCAGTAGCGCCGAGCTTTGGTCAAAGATTCTGCTGTGGGTGCAGCCTCGGGCGTCCAATTGTTGATCAGCGGAAAAAGTTGAACGGCCTGTTTGACGGGCTGCTGCTGGAGCGCGCTGTTCGATTGCGGCTTAACTACTTCTCCTGCTATCAAACCGCAGCACTCTTCAGGATAGACCTGTTCGGCATGGGCTGATATGGCTGATAGCTGCTGACTGGAGAGAACTAAAACCATAACGGCCTGTAAGGACAGCTTATTAGATAGAGGTATGTGCGAAGGCTTATATATTAGAATACGAGGCTGCGTAATAACTATGAAATCACTCTAAGAATTCTGAAGCTAAGAATTCTGAAGCAGCCGATTGACAACCTGATCCATGCCAACGGAACGAGAGGCTTTGAAAAGAATGCGATCGCCTTTCTTTATCATCTGCCTTAAGTGTGCTACTAGCTCATCATGGCTTGTAAATTGCTGACTGGGCGTTGATCTAGCTCCGGCGGCCATTGCCATCGCCTCGTCTGGATCGGCCAAAATCAGCAGATGGTCTAATCCCAAATGGTTCACCCTTTCACCAATCTGACGGTGAAGGGCAATAGACTGCTCGCCTAGCTCCTTCATTGTGCCAAGCACAGCGATGCGACGCGTCCCCGGCTGATCGGCTAAGAGCTGTAGGGCGGCGCTCATTGCTTCGGCTCCGGCGTTGTAAGTTTCGTCTAGCAGCACGATGTCGTTAGGCAGACGGTGGGTTTGCGATCGCCCTGAGGGCAAAGAGACACTGATTCCGTGGGCTAGCTTTGTCCAGTCGAGGTTGAGGGCCCTCAGCGTTGCGATCGCTCCTAATAGGTTCAACGCATTGTGCCGTCCCGGCAGCGGCAGTGGAATTTGTACCCCGTCTACCAAGATGCGATCGCCCCTGAACTGGCCGTGTACATCGCCCCCTTCTAAGCCGTAGGTAATTTGCTTGCCAGTCCAAACTTTGGCCGCTGTAGCGAGTAGTAAATCATTATCGTGATTGAGCACCGCAATGCTGTCAGTCGGCATTTCTCTTAGCAGTTCGCACTTCGCCTGGGCGATCGCTTCTCTCGATCCTAGCCGTCCGATGTGGGCCGTGCCGACATTGGTAATTAGACCCACTGTCGGCTCAGCAATTCTTGAGAGCAGCGCAATTTCTTCTAGGCCGCGCATCCCCATTTCTACGACTGCGTAATCGTGATTTGCCCTCAGCCCTAGCAGCGTTTTGGGCACGCCGATTTCATTGTTGTAGTTGGCCTGAGTTTTGTGCACGGTGCCAGACTCAGCGCTAAATACAGAAAGCGCCGCAGCGACTAGCTCTTTGGTTGTGGTTTTGCCCACCGAACCCGTGATGCCAATAACTGGAACCGCTCGCTGTCTTCGCCACCACTGACCCAGGGTTTGGTAGGCCGCTAGGGTATCGTCTACTTCTAAGCGGGGAAAGCGGGCGGTGCTAGGAAAGCTGCCTTTACGAACGATGGCTGCGATCGCGCCTTTTTCAATCGCCCCCTCCACAAAATCGTGACCATCTAGCCGCTCTCCTTCTAGGGCCAAAAACACATCTCCCGGACTGACTGTCCGCGTGTCCGTCGTGATCCCAGTAGCCGCCACCTTTGGTAAAGCTTTGTCTGGCAAAGCTTTTGGCGTAGCAGAGAGAACCGAGCCTAAGGTGGCCAAAGAAGCCGCAAAGCAGTCTGTCATTTTTTTATTCCCAGCCGTCTAAGCAGTCCGAGTCGTCTGCTAGATAATAGCCAACTGCCAGCCTCAACAGAAACAGCCAAACATCGAAACTTGATAGGTTCGCTGAGCAGCAGGGCAGTATTAAAGGGCAGCCTCATAACACTAAAACTTGATATCGGCGTCATCCCCAGAAAAACACGCGCTATCACCCCTAAATCATGATCTCTAACAGCCATTCCATGACTAAAAACATAGCTTTAGAGCCTCGCCCTTCCGAGCAGATGAGCGAATCTTACAGCGATGAGCTGATGGATGATTTGTTTGGCGATGTGGACCAAATTTTGGCCGGTGATCCCAGTGTATGCATGGCAATCGTCAAGTCGCCAACAGAGCCCCATAGCCCCAAGAATAAAACCGTTCAACTACCGGCAAACTTTACCGCGCGCAGCGCAGCAGATGTCTATCGGGCCACGATGGTCGCCAGTACCCAGGCCAGTAATGCTCAAGTAAATAGCATGCAGATGAGCAATCGGCTAGCAGATCAGCAAGAAAATCAGTCACTATTGCCACAGCAAACCTCGCAGGGCTATCGCAAAGGCGGGCGACCAATGACGGCCTTTCAAGGAAATCCCGCCCAGTCTGGCAACTTTCAAAGCGCTGTTATTCAATCTTCAACAGACCTTTCTGCAGATGCTGCAACCGACACTGGCGCTGCAACTATCGACGTTCAGCCAAACGCGCAGCTTGAAGACAGCTTTTCCTACCCGCCAGATTCTGCTACTGAACTTGCCCCCTCTCTTACTTCGACTACTTCGACGCTGACCTCTCCAGCCGCGTCCAAATCAAAAGCCTCGAAACTGCCTGTTTCTCTCCCCTTCTTGCTCATAGGCGCTGCCGGAATTTCAATGATTGGAACGCTATGCATTTGGGTGTTAGGCCACAGCAATCCCGGTCGCGCTCAACTGCTTTCTTTCAATACGGAAGCATCGGCAGCAGAGCTACCCCAAAGATCAGACGAAGCGTTCTTAGTCTATTTACAGCGGTCACTAGATACCATTAGTACCAAGCAAGCCAATCAAAACTCGCCCAATCAAACCGCCGCCACCCTTCCAGGCGCATCGCCTTCCTCTTCTGTCCCGGCGACAGTTTCTCCGTCTGCTGCTGCTGCGCCGGCTGCCTCTACGTCGGCTGCCTCTACGCCGACTGCCTCTGCGCCGACTGCCTCTGCGCCTAGTATCATAGAACGCGTCTTTGTCCCGGTTTATCAAAATGAGCAGACCAATAACCCGGTAGCCGCAGCGCCCACAGCGCCCGGCCCGACAGATGCTAATCGGTCTACGGTGCCAGTTCCCGCGCCAGTAGCGGCAGCGGCAGCGCTGCCCGCTGGTTCGTCTGCGCCCGCTGCCACTCTACCGACGTTGCCAGCTAGCAGTACTGCTTTGCCTACCCCACCGACTACCACCGCAACCGCACCGACAAATAGTGCCGCGGCGGCTGTTGTTGATACCACGCCAGTGGCTGAGCAGGTGCTGGTAGGTGTGCTGAACCTAGGGAGTCGTTCGGCTGCGCTGTTTGATGTGGATGGTACCTCTCAGCGAACCTATGTGGGCGATCGCATCGGCACTTCAGACTGGAGCCTAGTGAGCGTCAACGGCCAAGATGTGGTAATCCGCCGCAACGGTGAGGTGCGCTCAGTCTATATTGGTCAAAGGTTCTAATTCCTTTGGACAATTCTCCAACTGCGTTGAAGTTCCTGTTGACGAACGTAGGCTGATGCCATGAGCTTATTTGACGATCTCAGTCGCTTTTTAGAAACGCGACTGGACGAATTTTTGCGAGCGAATCCTCACTTAGAGCTGAGGGCACTAGAAGATCAGCTACGCGGCCAGGAAGAGGACGCCATCAGATTGCTTGGCGATCTTAAGCGTCGTGAAAAAGAGCTGGAAAGCAGCATTTTAGAGACAGCTAAAGACATTCAGCAGTGGCACAGCCGGATTGAAAAAGCAGAGGCCGCGAATCGCCAAGACTTAGTAGGCCCTGCGCAAGAAAGAGAAGCAGCCCTACTACGTCAGGGCAATCATCTCTGGGGACAGATGAAGAGCGTAAAAGACCGCGTTGAGCAAACTAAAGAACTACGCCAGCGGGTTAAAGCGAAACGAGAAGAAGTCAAGACAAAGATCGCCCAGGCGGCGGCTCAGGCTAAGCCTGTCGATGACTGGGGCACCACTGGCTGGCATCAAACGACCTACAAAGCCGGACAAACCTACGATTCGCTAGACGAAAGCTTTCGTCGGTGGGAAGCCGAAGAGGATTTAAACGAGCTGAAGCGCAAGATGGGATCGTAAGAGAAGTCTGAATGCTGAAGTCTGAACGATGAAGCCTGAATACTGAAGTTCCGAACGATAAATTTGCGCGCTGTTGTCCGTATAGCGTTGGCTACTGCCAGTCGCCGGAGATCACTTCAACCATGCTGCCCGATGCAGTGACGACTTCTAATGGCAAGGCTGGTTGGCTATCTACTCTGTCGAACTGGACGACCTGCATACCGGTAGCGGTGGGCTCAACGGTCATAATGTAGCGATCGCCTTCCCATTGCAGATTAGTAATTTGGTGGTTGAGCAGCCAAGTTTCGGCCAAATCGCCCTCATTGATGGCGACTGTTATGTCTGGTTCATAGCAATTCCACAAGTCGTCTGCCGCTGTCCAAATGCCTGACAAGTTGATAGGCTCCATGCGAGCGCTGAGCCCATAGGTGGTAAAGCTAATCGCCTGATAGTTCCAGAATCGATCAACTGCTCGCTTCAATTCGCTGTCTTCGAGGGCTGTGTCATAACGGCCATCTACACCTAGATGCTTGTCTTGGTCAGCATCGCTAGGGCGCTGCCAGTCATCTACCGCAGCGCACACCTCAAACTCGACAGTGCTGACTGCTGGGGTAATCGTTCCTGGAGTAGTCGTTTCTAAAGTAGTCGTTTCTAAGGCAGTCGTTTCTAAGGCAGTCGTTTCTATGACGGCACTCTCTGACGTTTCAGCCGCTTGAGCTACCTGATCTTGAGCAGGGCTGCTATCGGCTCTTAGCAAATTGCCCGTCGCGCTTGTGGTTGCATTCATACTGGGGCAGCCCGTAATCACATACGCACCAACTACTGCAAGTCCAATTTGCTTCAGTCGCTTGAGCTTTGCATTTTTCATATCGCCTTCTCTGCTTTTGCTTATTAAGTTGTTAAATCAATAGTTGGATAAGTAAGTCTCTGTATTCATAAACAAATGGCACGCTACCCTTCCATTTGTTCTTCTACTAAAAGTGTTCCGTCAAAAGTAAAGAGACCCAAGCTGAGAACCTTCGGACAGCCCTACGGTTGGCTTGGGATAGCTTAGGACAGCTTAGGAGAACAGCTTTAGAGACACTGTGGAAAACATTTGCCGACTGACTAGCAAGCGCAAAAGCTATCTTCTTCAGCTTTCTCGACTTTCTTGGGTTTGCAATCGACGTATAAAAACTCAATAGAAGACTAAGAACTCAATAGAAGACCAAGTCATCTTAGGTATCGTCGATACCAAGCTAAAAGAATGCCGAGCCAAAAGCTTTCTAGCACATACTTCTTAGTTCGCATTTTCTAAATCATATCCAGCGCCTACTAGCGCCACCGTATCGCAGTCGATTGGTAAAAAGAGTGTGACGGTTGGCCTAATAAACAGTAATGGATGTTAAGAATACAAAAAGAATGTGTCGTGCTAGAAGCATAGCTGCGTGTTTTTACGGATTGGGTCGAAACGTTATACAGAGCGGATGTAACGTTGTCAGGAACGATTAGGAACTTGTTGTTAACTATTATCTACGAAGTCGCTGGCTCTGTTCCAAATTTATAGGACAGTTTGTAGAAAACGTAATAACTGGCTTGAATAGAGATAAAACTGAACAGGGTATTGAATGATCCCGGTAGCATTGATTACATACAGGTGCGAAAGTAGCGTGAGTTCTGTTTGTAAATCGGTTCAGTTTAAGGCGGGAATTGATTGATAAGTTCGGTGACCGTTTTGACCAGGGCAAATAAACTTTGTAGTCGCTGAAGGGTACCGCCATCTGAATAGAAGAGGTCTCCTTTGCCTAGCAGACTGGCTGCTGCCTCTTGTTTGGTGCCCAAGATAATGGAAGAATCGGCGGCGCTAGCGGTGCGCAGTGCAATCCGCCCCGGTAAGTTAGAGCGAATCAGCGGCGTCACAACTTTGGCTTCTGGCCGTTGAGTGGCAATAATAAGATGAATACCAGCAGCGCGGGCTTTGGCCCCTAGCCGCTTGATGTTTTGTTCTAGCCCTTTGGCAATCTCTTTGTCAGACATGAAGTCTGCGTATTCATCAAAGATACAGACAATGCGCGGTAGCGGTTGCTGGCTGCGTAGCTGGTTATAGCTAGAAAGGTTGGTGCAACGGCTTTTCTCGAATCGCTGATAGCGTTCTTCCATTTCGTAGACCAGCCTTTCCATCAGGGCGATCGCATCTTCAGCCGTTTTCACGATGGGTTCGTATAGCCACCGCATGGTTTCAAATTCAGGAAAGGTCACCCGTTTGGGATCAACAAGGGCAACTTGTAGATGACTAGGCTCGTGGCGTACGAGGAGACTGAGTAGAAGCGATCGCAAAAACTCACTTTTACCACTGCCAGTTGTTCCCCCCACTAAAAAATGACAGGTGTTTGGATCGGACAAATCTGCTTCCACTAGCTGACCGTCAAGATCGACCCCGATGGCAATCTTGGCTGCTGATTCGTTTCGAGACGAGGCGTGAAAGTATTCGCTGAAAAACGCAGTTTGCCGATCGACTCTAGGCATGTCTACGCTGATATAGCCAGCCTGCGGTGCCATCAGCGGTGGGTTGTCTAGACCCAAATGCACACGCAAATCATCTTCAAACTTTAGGATAGTGGCCACGCGTACGCCTAAATGAGGCTTGAGCTTTATTCTGATAAAAGCGGGTCCTGTTGCCGTGCCAACGTAATCGACCCCAACGTTAAAAGACTGTAGAACTTCGATGAGCTGCATTGCTCGACTATTGGCTGCGGCTGTGTCGGCTGCGGCTATGTCGGCTGCGGCTGTTGTCTGAGGGGCAGTAGGCTTTATTGGGCTTTTCGCCTGACTTGTTACTGGACTGTTTACTGGTCTTGGCACAGAGATCTGAGATGTCGGCGAAGGTCGCTCAGGTGCTGGCTGAATGTCGTCTACTACCCTATTGACCTGTAAGGAATCAACGCTCAAAGACTCTACTAAAAAAGAATCAACTTGAATAGGGGTAGAGGTATCAACGCTGAAGCTTTCTGCGACTGAACCTGTTAGCAAAGGCGGGACATTTTGAGGTGATGCAGCAGGTAGCGAAGGGGCGATCGCATCAATCTCATTAGCTACCTCACCAGTTACAAAGTACTGCTGACACTTCTGTCGCTGCGGACAAACTATGCATAGCTGCGGATGCGGCGTCATGGGTGGCGGATTTGACTCACCCGGCTGCCAAGCTAGCCACGCTCTTATCTGTTGCAGCTTGGCAGGAATTAGCTGATGCAAAGTGGTCTCTAGCTGATCCCAAGAATATTCAACGCCTTGCCAATCGGGCAGCACGCTGTAGACCGCTGAGTTGATACTGACGCCCAGCTTTTGCTTCAGCATGTAGCTATAGAGCGCAACCTGTGCAAGCTGAGCGGCGGGGTCGGTGGCCTGATACGTTTTGTACTCAACAACGCAAAGTCGCTGTTGCACGAAGTCGTAAACCAGACTATCGAACCGACCGCTGACAAGCTGACGGCCACCATTGGGTAGCTCGAAGGTATGAGAGACCGATAGCTCTTGAGCAAGAAATGTTTTGCGAATTACCTCTTTGGGGCCGCATAGCTGACGGTTGATAGCTAGTAGCTGCGCCCACCGTCGAATCAGCCCAGTAATGCCTTCCCAAAGCTGATTGAGCGCGGGCACTTTATGAGGACTGTTGTTGATCGTTTCTTGAACGAGCGGGAAAAAGACCGTGCGGTAAAGATGCTGTTGAATTTGCTGCGCTAAAGTTTCTGGGTTTAGCTGATCGGCGGGAGGGATGAGGAGGTGCGCGATCGCCTCATCCGTACAAATGCGATTTACGCAGTCATCGCACAGCTTATGAAACGCCTGACCAACGCCACCCCCTTTAGAACTAGAGGCGCGAAACATAGTCATGCCCCCTTCATGATGACCTAGGTACATCAGACGAGGGCACTCAAAAGCTAAACGCACTTTAGTCGCGCTGAGCGATTTTGGCAGTTGGGAAGAAGAACTCATCAGCTCGAGGGATCGATGCGTATTAGCAAAAGTTGGGCAGTTGGCTAGGCCAAGTATGGCGAGGCTAGCAGAGAGAGAATGCTAGGCAGGCACGTAGCACAGTAGCTGATCCTTTGGCTTAGCATTTGGATCTAGCATCTGTATTTTATGGGTGTCGCACAGCGAGTGAATCAAGCTAATGACGTTGGCTGAGTCTAGTGCTGGAACCTGTTCTTGAGTGCTTTCTACTAGCACCTGCATTCCCATCAAAGACTGCGTCGTCATCAGGTTTAGAATGTAGCGCTCTGCGGCGGCAAGATTTTCCTGGTGTAAAGTTGGTTCGAGTGGCTGCATTTTTCCTATGGTTTTAGAAGGTTTAATCGAGACGGTCTGCGGTGCAACGGTCATGCCGTCTTTGGGTCGAACAATGTCTAACTGCTGAAGCAAACGGCAAGTAGACAACACGTCGCTTGCTCGTACGAGCGCCTGTAGTTCTTTTACGTTCGGCGTCTTAGTGCCAATAACAAGCTCACCGCCTGCTGCTGCATTGACTAGCCGGTGATAGGTTTCTAGATACTGCACTGACTGTAGATCTGGCTTGATGTGGAGATTCTTCTTGTTAGAAAAAATCGCTTGAAATAGCTGATAGCCTTTGTTTTTGGCGGTGCCTAATTTCTCTTTGCGGATGAGGTAGATGCGATCGCGCACCCTGACCTTAGCCATCTTCTCGCAAGCTTTCATCACATCGTAGAAAGATCTCAGGTTGCTATCCTCAGTCCAAACAATGCAAACTCGCTCTGAGCGCTCGTATCCAAGCGAGTAAGTGCAATACGCATTGCTGTTTAGAATGGCGCGTTGAATCTTTGGTATTTCCAGTGCTTCTAGCGCTTCTTGCAATCTACGGACCAGATCTGGAGAAGAAAACTGGGATATCCGCTGCAAGTGGTTGCCGACTCCTTTGAATTCTCTTTGCCAGAACAGCTCGAAGCTGGCGCGATCGCTCTCCGGTGAAGAAGTTACTGTTGACTGAGAAGGCTCGCTTTTATGTGAACCTGCTTTATCTTTGGCAGACTCGTTAGTAATCTCAGGCAATCTACCTGTCCGCTTGAATTCTTCGATTAGCTTTTTGGCTAGGATGAGTGCAGAGCGAGGCGGAACCTTGCCACCTGGAAAACGGTGCGCTAGCCAAGCTTTAGTCAGCGGCGCGATAGAAGAAGTCGGCTTTGGGCTCGCCTGCGCGTGTAAGGAAGACAAGCGAGCAGCCCAGATATCAGCAGCCTGCTCTAGCGTGATGTTGCGAAGCACCACTGCCTTGTCGATGCGAGCCATATCTGGAGGATTGATTGCATTCTTATGATTGCGCCAGTTGCTAGTGATAATGCTGACCAAGATTAGAAAGTTCTTGAGCTTCGCATTATGAATGGTTGAATTCACATTAAAGAGAGCCTGTAAATCTGGCTTTCCATTTGGCAGAGATGGAATGTTATCTAGGTTGTCAAAGCAGATAACAATCGGCTGGGTAGAACCGGCAATCCAGCCAATGTTTGTCAGCATCTTTTGGGCTGCATCTTCAGAATTTACAGAATGCCTTACCTTTAATAGACTCAAATCTTCTTCGTCCAAGTCTTCGCCGCGTAGCCAATCAGTAGCCGCCATTCGCAGTTCAGGATTCAACAGGGCATAAAGGACACTGAAAAACTCTTTGCCCCGATAGGCTGTTGGAAAGCTAGCCCGTAGGTCATGAACAAATACACTTCGCTCACCTAATAGCTTTTGAGCAATGCCTTTGCGCTTGAAAATATCTAGCCCTTTGAGCCAGCGAATAAGTTGGGACTCTGTCTGTCCCTCGGGTATTTCCACTAAGCTATCAACTGTTTGCCTCAGTACATGCCGCCAAATAAACTGACTGTCGGGCCAAGGGTCAACATAGGCAAAACAGGCTCTGTCATTCAGCTTTCGCTTTATTCGACCGAGCAAATGGCTTTTTCCTGATCCCGAATCGCCTAGCAACATTAGCGTTCGAGTCTGGCGATCGCGCATTACATCCGCTAGAGTTTGCTCTACCGTATCCATTACATCTTTATGAATCGATGTAATTTCCTGAGACTGATTGGGGGTTTCCTTCCAAAAATTGCCTGGTTTAAAGGTAGATGGGTCAAAAGGATTGATGTTTTTCCGAATTAGATGCTCTAGAGTAGTCACGCTCAATCTCTCTGATGTGCTAAGAGGTACGGAATAAAATTATTGAGTTGTAGATTAAAGGATGCTAATGAAGAAGAGATAGCATCTATTTTCTTGTGGGATACCGGCGTTCATTTGGTGATCGCTATAGTCGCCCTGATCATGCAGACTGCTCAGTTCGATCAGATCGCTGCGCTGTAATTCGTACAAATAGCTGTCTAGTTCTGCGCGGGTCAATGGCGGCTGTAGCTTTTCACGCAGGTGATAAATGGGCAAGTAGTTATCACTGTTAGTTAACTGGTCTATCTGTTTGATCTGCTGCAAAACTGCCTGAGCATCAGGTTTTGTCTGTGAACCAATAGGCATAGTGCTAGAGGCTTGCATACTAGGCTGGCTTGCTGGAAGGCCCTTTGACTGGCTTTCTGGCTGGCCTAAATTTTCTCGCAAAAACCGGACGTAGTTACCCAGCATCGTTGCACTAGCGGTACTTGCGTAGCTACCTATCGGCTCATACTCATGAAGTAAAAATTGTTTGCCTTTGTCGGTCAACCAGGCTTCTTTAATATCTTCTTTATTAATTTTGAGCATTCCACGCTCGGTCAGGCTGCGAATTAACGCTTGGCGCGAATTTGCTGGGACGCTTGATATTGTTCCTGGTGTAGTAGACCCTTTTGCCTTCTGGCACGCTTGCAGCACTTTCAGCTCGTCGGGCGTTACTGGCAAACTGGTGGTATCTAAACCTAACAGGGTTTTACCCGGAGTCGCGAGGGAAAATCGAGCCACTTGACTGTCATATTCAACGATGTCTTCAGTGCCCAAAGCCATGCATATGCGATCGCGCTCACTGGCCTTAGTCTTACTATTCGGGCTCAAGTCTTTCATCTTGCCGCGATAGCCTTCGCAGCCCAATAGCTTCAGCAGAAACTTCAGCTCAATGACCTTTAAGCTATCCATGCGCACACCTGTACTGTCAACTCTTCTCAACAGTTTAATCAACCTCAATCGATTTCAACGTAATGCTATGCCATGTCTTTATCTATCTCGGTAAAGCCTGTCTAAAGCTTTCACAAATGCGCTAAGTCTTTGCGTAGATATACGGGGCCTGCTTGCTGTTCGCTCTTTATTCAGTCAGAATCGAAGCGTTTTAACAGGCAGTTTTTAATCGGTGGCAAGAAACTGGGCAATTTGCATCGGCATTAATAACTACGAGTTTGTCGGCAAGCTGAAGTATGCTCAGCGCGATGCTCGGGCGATGCACGACTTTTGCAAAGCAGAGCTGAAGTTTGAGAGGGTTTACTACTTTGCTGAAGATGGGGATGCGATCGCGCCAGAAGACGGATTCCCGCAAATAGACGCCTCCCCCACCTTTGGTCATTTACGCCAGTTCCTATACACGCGGTTTGAGCAGCGCAATTTTTTGAACCCACAGGATAATCTGTGGTTCTTTTTTGCGGGGCATGGCATTCGCGACGAGGGCACCGACTATTTGTTGCCGATTGATGGCAACCCCAACTACGTACAGGAAATCGGGCTGCCGATTCACTATGTGGCAGAGCGGCTGCGGCGCTGTGGGGCGGGCAATATTGTGCTGATGCTGGATGCCTGTCGGGATGGAGATTCGCGCAAGGCGAGTTTGGCAGGCATTGGGGCAGCGGCTCCGCAGGGGGTGGTGACGCTGTTTTCCTGTGGAGCAAATGAGCAGTCTTATGAAATTGCAGAACATCAGCACGGGGCGTTTACCTATGCGCTGCTAGAAGGGCTGCGGCAGGGAGGGCCTCGGAACTGTGCGACGGTGGATCGGCTGAGTGCCTATGTAAAGGGGCGGGTGATTGAGCTGAATCGGCCCAGCAATCGTCGTCAAACGCCGCTGGTAAAAGCCGAACCGATTGAAAAGCTGCACTTGGTGCTGTTGCCGGATAGGGCCACTGTGCATGATGTAGCGCCACTAAAAGTAGATGCGCTAAAGGCTGAGGCGGTGAATGACTTGGATATTGCAAGGCAGTACTGGATTCAGGTGTTGGCTGTGCTGCGGGCGGATATGGACGCGATTGAGGCGATAGAGCGCATTGCCCGAAATCGAGCTGAGCTGCCACAAATGGCGCAGACGCTGAATTTGAGTAGCCAGCAAACGGATGAGCGGGTCAAAGAATCTGTTCATGAGGTAATTACGTCGCTAGCACCGTCTACCCTTGAATTTGAAGTGGCCACTTTTGACAGCAAAGGCAATGAGCTGATGCGCGAGTGGAAAAGTGCTGAACATCGTCGAGAGGTATTGGCCGAAGGCGTCGATTTAGAATTGGTGCAGCTTGACGGTGGCAGCTTCTTAATGGGGTCACCTAGAGGAGAAGGAGAGGACCGTGAAAGGCCGCAGCATAGAGTGACGCTGCCCTCATTTTGGATGGGTAAATATCCAGTTACGCAAGCTCAGTGGCGGACAGTAGCAGCTATGTCTAAGGCGGAAAGAGACCTAGATCTAGACCCATCAAACCTCAAAGGAGATAATCAACCCGTTGAACAAGTGAACTGGTACGAGGCCGTTGAGTTTTGCCAGCGCCTATCGCAGCGTACGAATCGAGAATATCGCCTTCCGAGCGAAGCGGAGTGGGAATATGCCTGCCGGGCCGGGACAACGGTGCCTTTTCACTTTGGTGAGACGATCACGACGAAAATGGCAAACTATTGGGGACAAGATAGTCAAAGCGGCGATAAAACGTATTCTGGCCCGTATGGTTCAGGGCCTGAGGGAGAGCTCCGTGGGCAACCATTTGCTGTCGGTAGTTTCCCAGTGAATGCTTTTGGTTTGTGTGATTTGCATGGCAATGTGTGGGAATGGTGCTTGGACCATTGGCACCCAAATTATGCGAGTGCCCCAACTGATGGCAGATCTTGGCTGTCTGTCGATAAAAAATCACACAGGATACTACGTGGCGGCTCCTGGCTCAACAATCCGTGGGATTGCCGCTCCGCGTGTCGCTTCAGCCATACGCCTGGCCTCCGCAACCTTAATGTCGGTTTTCGAGTGAGTTGCTCAGCTCCTAGGGATTAATTGCGCCTTGCCCTTCTGCACTTTTGTTTTCTTCCCTCTTTTCTCTACCCCCGCGCGCATCGCGTAAAAAATAGTTTTGTTTGGCTCTTTGCTCAATCACGAACACATGCATGACCATCCGGATATTGCCATGGCCGTTTAAGGGTTAACCCGAGCATAGCTTAAACGAAGATATAGCTATCTATAGCGCCGCAATTTGCCTCATGGCCGAAGTTATTTACGATCTGACACAGGTGTATTTCGCTCCCAAAAGTAGCCATCAGTGTATCCCTGAATTGAGGTGTCTTGATCTGCTAAGGCTAATCGCTTCTGAGCCCAGCAGCAATATAGTTGTTCTTGCTCAATGCCTACATAGCACCGCCCTAGTTTTTTTGCCACGACTGAGGTCGTCCCAGAGCCCAAAAATGGGTCAAACACCACAGCATTCAGGTTGGAGCTAGCTAAAATCATCTTCGCGATCAGCTTTTCCGGCTTCTGCGTAGGATGATCCGTATTTTCTGGCATCGACCAAAACGGCACCGAAATGTCCGTCCATAGGTTTGAAGGATGGGTGGTGCGGAAGTTGCCCTGCTGAGTCTCTTGCCAGTCTTTAGGGTTGCCCGTTCCATCCCGATAAGGTGCCCGCACCCGCCGCTGCAGCTTCACCGCCTCCAGATTAAACGTGTACTCATCAGACACCGTACCAAACCAAATATCCTCCGAAGCATTCTTCCAGTTGCGCTTTGCCCCGCGCCCTTTTTCCCGCTCCCAGGTAATCCGATTGCGTACCTGAAAATACTCAGAAAATACCTGATAAATCGCATTCGACGACTGCCAGTCACAGCACACATATATAGAGGCCGTCGGCTTTAACAAACGCGGCAGACCAGACATCCAGGTGACTAACCAGGCTCGATAGTCATCATCAGCGGTTTCCTTAAAAATCGAGCCGTTAAAATCTTTTTGCCGGTTGTAAGGCGGATCGACAACCAGCAAGTCTACAAAGCCATCTGGCAGCAGCGGCAAGACCGTGAGCACATCCTGACTGATCGTTTTATTTAGCACGTCTGCTATTGACTGAGGCGTGCTGACACTCAGCAATTTGGCCGCATAGACTGCCTGTTCTTCTGCGCTCAGTACCAGCGTTCGATTGTTTGGTGCTTTTGGCTTTGGCAGTGGTCTAGGCTCCACCGAATCAACTCACACAGCAGCTTATCAGATGATTTGAACCGAACCCTCTAAAATAGGATAATCAGTTCGCCTAGTCTATAAACCGCACAGTCTTATGTTTGAAGCCCTCTCAGAACAATTTGAATCCGCCTGGAAAAAGCTGCGTGGCCAGGACAAAATCTCGGAGGCAAATATTACCGAGGCGCTGAAAGAAGTCCGCAGGGCCCTATTAGAGGCCGATGCCAACCTAGATGTGGTCAAAGGCTTTGTTGCCGACGTTAAGGAAAAAGCGCAGGGTGCAGACGTGGTTTCGGGTGTGCGCCCCGATCAGCAGTTCATCAAGATTGTCTACGACGAGCTAGTCGAGACGATGGGGGAAACGAATGTGCCCCTCGCCGATAGCGAAGACAAACCCACTGTGGTCTTGATGGCGGGTTTGCAGGGTACGGGTAAAACCACCGCAACTGCCAAACTAGCACTGCACCTACGCAAGCAAGATCGTTCTGCGCTTTTGGTCGCTACAGACGTATACCGCCCTGCCGCGATTGATCAGCTATTGACGCTGGGTAAGCAAATTGATGTGCCCGTCTTTGAAATTGGCGCGGATGCTAATCCGGTCGAGATTGCGCGCCAAGGACTAGCCAAGGCCAAAGCAGATGGCATTGATACCGTCATCATTGACACGGCTGGGCGGCTACAGATCGATCAAGCCATGATGGCTGAGCTATCTCAGGTGAAAGACGTTGCCCAGCCCGATGAAGTGCTGCTGGTCGTCGATGCGATGACGGGTCAAGAAGCGGCAACGCTGACCCGCACCTTCCACGAAGAAATTGGCATTACGGGCGCTATCTTAACCAAAATGGATGGTGATTCGCGCGGCGGGGCGGCCCTGTCGGTGCGACGAATTTCGGGCCAGCCAATCAAATTTATTGGTGTGGGCGAAAAGGTAGAGGCCCTACAGCCGTTTTACCCAGACCGGATGGCTTCGCGCATTTTGGGTATGGGTGACGTGCTGACCCTAGTGGAAAAAGCGCAGGAGGAAGTTGACATTGCCGATGCTGAGAAGCTGCAAGAGAAGATTTTGTCGGCTCAGTTTGACTTTGATGATTTTCTAAAACAAACCCGCTTGATGAAAAACATGGGTTCGCTGGCGGGCATCATGAAGATGATTCCGGGGATGGGAAATAAGCTCTCTTCTGATCAGCTTCAGCAGGGCGAGCAGCAGCTTAAGCGCTGTGAGGCCATGATTAAGTCGATGACCAGACAAGAGCGCAAAAACCCAGAAGTGCTGGCAGGCTCGCCGAGCCGTCGCCGCCGCGTCGCGAAAGGGGCAGGCTACAGCGAGAAAGACATCAGTAAGCTGGTCACCGACTTTCAGCGAATGCGCGGGCTGATGCAGCAGATGGGCCAGGGCAATATGGGACTACCCGGCTTTGACGGCGGCTTTCCGGGGATGGGCGGTATGGGCGGCAATCCGATGGGCGGCGGCATGGGCGGTCAGGCTCGGCCTGGTTGGCGCGGTGCACCTGGCAGCGGCAAAAAGAAGAAAAAGAACAAGAAAAAGAAGGGATTTGGCTCCCTATAACGCAACACCATGAACAAGCTTTGGTCTGTAGGGTTTAAGTCCAGCATTTGTACAGGCATTTGCCTGGGTGCTGGTCTGGGCGCTTGGCTAGGACTCGCTGGCAGCGCGATCGCACTACCCGGACAGACCGTTGAGGAAGCCGCCGCATGGATGCAGGCCCACCCCACGCTGAGGGCGCTTCCGGCTGAGCGGCTTTCTATTCGCCGCAGTGCCACACCTGCGAGTCGCTACACGTTTCATGGTTCTGCGTTTGGTCCAGGTGGGGGCAGCGGTGAAAGCCTGCTGCTGCGCCGCCGTTCGGGCGATCGCATCATGGTGCGCTCAGAGAAGCTGACGCTGGTAGATGTGGTAAGAGGGGTAGATATTCCCTATTTGGAAGACTCGCTGCGGACAATTTACGGTGCTGAAGTCTTTGCTGACTATCGGCGGGCGCAGTCGGTGCTGGTATATTCACCGGGGCGAGCGGAAGACAGAGGGACTGAACGAGCGCTGCGATCGCACCTATTAGAAGGCGATCTCTACGGCTACCTGATCGAAATTTTGCCAGATAGTGACGGCACGGTGCACACTGGCGCGGTGACCGTCATGCTACGAGAAGACATTGCCGCTGTGCAAGCGGGCGTGCGCAGCCGAGAGATTCACCGCAGAGAATTAGAGAATCCCACTGGCGAGCCTATTCATATCAACGGGCCAACGCTAGATCAGCTTTTGCCCTAAGTACTGATTTGGCAGCGCGAAGGAAACGGCTATGGACGCACAGCGCCAAGTGAGCGCGCATGGCGTGGTTCAAACTGGGGCACAATCAGGTGATACTCTGAATCAGGAATAGACCCTTCAGGAATAGACCCGGCTGAATTTTAGGGTTTTGATGATTGACCGAAAGTGTGACCTTAAGGTGAACCACATCCTTCAACCGCACCCTAAGTTAAACCACACCTAGCTTTGCTCTAGTGGGCAGCAGCTTTGTTAGCGTACTGACGCGTACACAGTACTTAAAAGTAGGCGGAAACCTCCCAATTACAGACATGAACCGGAAAAAGTAGTGTGTGTTACCATTTAGGGGCAACAAAAGAATTCACATTGCGCCCTGAATCATAGAAGAACGCCAGCCAATGATCTGGTGGATATGCTCAGGGCATTCGCTAGGATAAACCTATCAAAACGGCATTAGTCTACTGCGAGCAGCAGTTCGGCCAGGTAGATGGCAAAACCTCTCATGGACTGGTTCGCCATTCCGAACGCTACAAAGTAGTGGGTGTTTTAGATAGCTCACTCGCTGGACAAGACGCTGGAGAGGCGCTGGGCGAGCAAACGCGGAACATTCCTATCTTTGCCAGCCTAGACGACGCCCTCAGCCATCTGCCCAGCACGCCAGACTGCTACATCTACGGAAAAGCCCCCTTAGAAGCGTCCATTCTGCCTGAAGAAAGGATGCTGATTCTAACAGCCATGAAAAAGGGCATGGATATTATCAATGGCCTGCATCAATTTTTCTCCGAAGACGCTGAGTTCGCCGCTGCTGCCGCGCAATACAACGTTCAAATTAGAGATATTCGTAAGCCGCCTAATCTGGCAGATTTGCATGTCTTTACAGGTGTGATCGCCAAAGTCACCATTCCGGTCGTTGCGCTACTGGGCACAGACTGTGCCTGCGGAAAAATGACCACCGCCATAGAACTCAACAAAGCGCTAAATGCAGCCGGTATCCGCTCTATCTTGGTCGCTACAGGACAGACTGGCCTAATGCAGGGCGCGAAATACGGCGTGTCGATGGACGCACTGGTCTCTCAGTTTGTCATTGGCGAAGTTGAAAACGCCGTGGTAAGCGCCTTCGAGCAGGAAAGTCCCGATATTATTTTGGTGGAGGGGCAGAGCGCTGTGAGTCACCCTGCTTTTATGAGTTCTGTCGGTATCTTAAAAGGCAGTATTCCGGATGGGGTGATTCTTCAGCATCCGCCCGCGAGAAAGGCCCGCTGCGATTTTCCTAACTTGCCAATGCCGACAGTAGCGCACGAGATTGAGCTAATTGAGTCGCTGTCGTCATCGCAGGTATTAGCGATCGCGCTCAGCCACGAAGATCTTTCTCCTAGCGAAGTCTTGGCCATTGCAGAGCGTTACGAAAACCAGTTTCAACTGCCCACCACAGACGTGCTGAGCGAGGGGTGCCAGAAACTTGTTCAGGCACTAATCGATCGTTTTCCGACACTGGCTCTAGCACTAGTTCCAGTACCGGCACAAGAATCTTCATAACAAGATTCCATCATCGTAACTAGACTGCCATTTTTGTATTGGCAATTCGTCAGACTTTTTGTCTAAAGAAAATGAAGCTATGTTTGCCAAGAATAGAGATTTCTCTCTCTAAGATTCAAGAGAACGCCCGCATACTGTGTGACTTTTACGGGCAAAAAGGAATTTCCCTAATGGGCGTTTCTAAAGCGGTATTAGGAGAACCTGCGATCGCCAGAGCCATGATCGCAGGCGGCGTTCAGTTTATTGCCGATTCGCGCATTGAAAACATCCAAAGAATGAGACGAGCCGGTATATCCACTCAGCTCGTGCTGCTACGCACCGCGCCTAGTCAGGCTGAGGCTGTTGTACAAAGCGCGGACCTTAGCCTCAATACAGAGCTTGAAACAATAGAACGGCTCTCTTTCTACGCACAGGCTCAAGGAAAAATCCACCAGGTCATCATTATGGTTGAGCTAGGTGATTTGCGCGAAGGCGTACTCCCCTGCGATCTGGTGGCATTTGTGAGAAAAACGCTAGCCCTCTCTCATATTCAGATAACTGGTATTGGCTGCAATCTGGCCTGCTACGGCGGCGTAAAGCCAAACTATAGAAATATGAAGCTGCTTTCCGAGCTGGTGAATATTGTTCAAAGCGAACTAGGCACTAAGCTAGCTGTTGTCTCTGGCGGCAACTCAGCCAACTACGAATGGGCAAATTCTGGCCAGACAATCGGAGAAATCAACAATCTTCGCATTGGAGAATCTATTCTCTTAGGGCGCGAAACTATTCGCAGACAGGTCATTCCGGGGCTCCATACGCATACCTTTCAGCTCGTTGCTGAAGTTATTGAGGCCAAACAAAAAGCCTCACTTCCCTATGGCGAAATTTGCCAAGACGCTTTTGGAAACATTCCTAAGTTTAAAGATCGAGGCATTAGGCAGCGATCTATTGTTGCGTTGGGCCGACAGGATGTTTTGACTGCCGGGTTAAAGTCTGAACGTCGCCTAGATATTCTAGGGGCTAGCAGTGATCATCTCATTCTCGATAGCGAGAACTGCCGCCTACAGACGGGCGATGAGGTAAACTTTGTCCTTGACTATGGTGGACTGCTCTCGGCGATGACGTCTCCTTTTGTCGGCAAAGAATTTGTGGGTAAGGAGCTTTTTGTAGGCAAGAGAGCTGCGGTAGGTGAGCAGCGAAAAGCTGTGAGAACAGATCCTATAGCTACAGGGCCTATGCTTACAGGATCCTCCGTATCTACAGGGCTCAAATCTACAGACCCTAGTCTACGAGCGTAAATCTTCAAGCATAAAGCTCAACTAATCATAGGATAGGTCTTTTGTTGGGTTCTAGCTTTTCTTGTTCTTTGATATAGAGCTACCTATCGTTACTTTCTCTGGGCGCTCACAGACTGCTGAAAATAGATTGGAAAACCATCCTCAGCGGCCTGTTATAAACCTTTTGAGATCAACCGTTTGGCAACCATTAAGTCGGTGCTAGTTTGCACTGTGTTTTTGGAAAAAACAACTCGTGACAGTGACCTATAAGCTTTAACTGTGTTGCCTCATAGACGATGCAGAAGAACATATTCGGTTTCCGTTAAGGGCTATAGAAAACAGCGCTGTGGAGCCTCATATATACTTTGGATGACGCGTGTAACGCAAAACAGGTGGTCGCTGGTGAGCTTCCAGCTAGCTGATCTTGTCAGTTACTACGTTCGCTCATCAGTCAAGGCCACGCTTCTCAACGCGTTTCTCAATGCTTTTTTCAGTGCCTTTTTAACTGGGCGACGGCACAGTCTATACCAGCTGTGCAGGGGGCTTACCAAACTTGCTAGGTACAGCGTCATCTCACTGGCTGCCACCGTATCGGTCATTACCTGCTGCCGATATCGCCAGAGGTGGCGCACAATCTTTCTCATATCGTTGAGCATATAGAGCGGCAGCATCAGCGGTCGTCTCCAGAAAGATAGGCTGAGCATTCGAGTGTGGTAGCGGCTGAGGCCAATGCCGGTAAATAGCGTAATCAAGTACTTGCGCGTTAGCCGATGCTCTGGAATATCGTGATACATCCACATCTCAGCGTTGTACCAAACCTGCCAGCCAGCCTGCTGAATATACAGCACTACTTCTAAATCTTCTCCGGCTTCTCTATTCCCAAACTTTTCTGCTAGCACTCTGTCTTTGGGCACGTTTTCTATCCAAGCTTGCCGTCGCACCACTAGACCGGCCCCTGGTGGCAGAACTTTCGTCTCTGGCCGGTAGGGGATGGGCCGAGAGCCCCGATCGGTCAGCGCCAAGAACGCTGCAATTCGCTCGAAATCCTTGGGTGGTGTGGTCGAAAATTTCCCCCGGATGCGGCTACCATAGACGCCGACGTTTGGGTGGCGCTGTGCAAACTGGCAGGCAGCGCGAACCCAGTTTATCCAGGGCAGATTGTCGTCGTCTAAGTAGCCAATCAGTGGGCTATGGGCTACGTCGATGCCACGCTGACGGGCATAGCCTGCGCCCTGCTGTGCTTCAAACTCGTAGCGCAAAGGCACCGCGCTGGGCCAGTTAGCCTGATACTGTCGGACCACATCAGCAGTGCGATCGCTGCTATTGTTATCGACAACAATTATTTCCCACGCAATGTCGCAGGTTCCAATTTGGCAGCGCAGACATTTGAGCACTTCACCCAAGCGCTCTGCACCGTTATAGGTCGCAATGACGACCGTAAAATCTGGAGTGACTCGATCTGGAAAGAAACGCTGAAAAAGCGGGCGCAACCCTTGCAGCCTTTTGACTAGTAGAAGAGGCTGGGCCCCACTGGCTGAAGTAGCCGGTGAGGCAGCAGGCGGCAAAGCAGACGATAAAGCAGAGAGCTGTGAGGTAGCGATCATGGTTCGTCTATTAGATCGAGGACTTTTGCAATAGGCAAGGATACAGCATTCTGAAGAACAGGCCCTAAAGAACCCAGAGCCTTCAGCCTAAGTATTGCGGGATGCACGCAGCCTAGATTTCCCAAGATCACCACCAACTACAGCATCTCTACAGCACTCTTAGCATCTCAGATTTGGGATAGCGGACCTTCTTTAGCTCTGCGTATTTGTCATCTTCAGAGCGATAGCCTGCCGCGCAGGCCACCACGGTGGCAAATCCCTCTGGCTGTAAGTTCAGTACTTTGTCGTAGCCTGCCGGATCGATGCCCTCTAAGGGGCAGGTATCAACCCCTATCATCGCCGCACTGGTCATAAAGTTTCCTAGGGCAATATAGGCTTGTCGTGCGGCCCATTCGTTTACTTGAAAGCTGCGCGGCCCATGCACTACATCGCTGACGATCATATTGCGATAGCTAGAGAGTGACTCTACCGAGACGTCGCGAGCTGTAGCTGTACTTTCTATAAACCGATCAACATCAGCAACAGTCAGATTTTTGCGAATGGCGAAAACAACAAGATGAGAACAGTCTGTGATCTGACTTTGGTTCCAAGAAAGCGGCTTGAGCTGCGCCTTTAGCTCTGGGCTTTCGATTGCCAGAAACAGCCAAGGCTGTAGTCCATAAGAAGAAGGGGTAAGAACAAGAGAATCTTCTAATGTGCTCCAAACGGTCTTTTCGATTGATTTTTTGGGGTTGAACTGTTTTGTTGCATAGCGCCAGTTAAGCTGTTCTAGCAAAGACTGAGAAGAAGAAACCGCCATAGACAAATCCTTGTAAATAGAGAAAGTAGAGTAGATAGACAAAGGAATGGTTAGAATCGCGTTAGATTCTGCCAGCTATTGAATCTAACAGCAATTGCCACCAAAGAGTTGCCGCCAAAGAGTTGCCGCCAAAGAGTTGCCGCCAAAGAGTTGCCGCCAAAGAACCCTGCCGCCAAATATTCATTTACTCTGCAAAACAGTTTACTAGATGTCTTACAAAATCTTTGTCTAGCTCTGTACGGCTGCTTGCTTGTCTTGCTGGAAGGGTTTTTTGTGTTTGCCTAGCAGGCGATCGCGCAGCCGCTTAATGCGATCGCGATACTCGCTGGCCTCTTCAAACTCTAGCTTTTTCGCGGCCTCTTTCATCTGCGTCTCTAACTGACCAATCAGCGCCGGAATGTCTTCGAGCGGCAAATCTTCGCTGTGCTCGACCGCTTTTTCTAGCTCTTCTGCATTCAATCGACGAGAGACATCCAGGAAAGAGAGAATCGAGTTTGACTGCCGACGAATCAGCGCTGTAGGCGTAATGCCGTGCTTCTCATTATATTCACTCTGAATAGCGCGTCGCCGTTCTGTTTCGCTGATAGCTTTTTCCATGCTGTCGGTCATGTTATCGGCGTAGAGAATGGCTTTGCCCTCAATGTGACGCGCCGCCCGCCCAATGGTTTGAATAAGCGATCGCTGCGCCCGCAAAAAGCCCTCTTTATCTGCATCCAAAATCGCCACCAAAGACACCTCTGGCAAATCTAACCCTTCCCTTAGCAGGTTGACACCAATGAGCACATCAAACTCACCGTTGCGCAGGTCCTGGATAATTTCAATTCGCTCAATCGAATGAATCTCTGAGTGCAGATAGCGAACCCGCACGCCATGCTCGTGGAGATAGTCCGTCAGATCTTCTGCCATTCGCTTCGTCAGCGTTGTCACTAGCGTTCGCTCGTCCTTTTCTGCCCGCTCGCGAATCTCGCCTAGCAAATCATCCACCTGTCCGTCGGAGGGCCGCACAATAATCTCTGGGTCGAGCACGCCCGTAGGACGGATGATTTGATCGACTATATGGCCGTTTGAAAGCTCTAGCTCCCAGTCACCGGGCGTTGCAGATACAAAAATGCACTGATTCACCTTGTTCCAAAACTCTTCGGCCTTAAGCGGGCGATTATCTGCCGCGCTAGGCAAGCGAAAGCCATGGTCGATTAGCACTTTTTTACGGGCCTGGTCGCCGTTGTACATTGCCCGAATTTGCGGCACGGTGACGTGAGATTCATCAACGGCTAGCAGCCAGTCATCATGTGGAAAGTAGTCGAGCAGGCATTCGGGCGGGGCCCCTGGCAAACGACCGGCTAGGTGACGCGTATAGTTTTCAACGCCATTGCAATAGCCGACCTCTTCAAGCATTTCTAGGTCATAGCGCGTTCGCTGCTCTAGCCGCTGCGCTTCTAGCAGTTTGCCCTGACTTTCTAACAGCACTAGCTGCTCTTTTAGCTCGGTGCGAATGCCTTGGCAGGCGACTGCGAGCTTGTCGTCTGGCGTAACAAAGTGACGAGCCGGGTAGATATTGACCGAGTCCATGCTTTGCAGCGTCGCCCCTGTAACCGGATCAACATAGCGAACCGCATCAATTTCATCACCAAAGAACTCTACTCGAATAATCCGGTCTTCATAGGCGGGCCCAATTTCTAGCACGTCGCCCTTCACGCGAAAGCGACCGCGCCCCATTTCGATGTCATTGCGGGTGTATTGCACCGAGGCCAAATCGCGTAACACCTGTCGCTGATTGGTTTCTGCGCCTACTCGTAAAGGAATAGAGGCATTGAGATATTCGGAAGGAATCCCCAAGCCGTAGATACAGCTAATAGAGGCAACGACAATCACATCTTTGCGCTCAAAGAGCGACCGGGTTGCAGAGTGGCGCAGCATGTCGATCTCATCATTGATAGATGAGGTCTTTTGAATATAGGTGTCGGTGACTGGAATGTAAGCTTCTGGCTGGTAGTAGTCGTAATAGCTGATGAAGTATTCGACGGAGTTATCTGGGAAAAACTCACGCAGCTCGTTGCAAAGCTGTGCTGCTAGCGTTTTGTTGTGAGCTAGTATCAGCGCGGGCTTGCCGATTTTGTCGATGGTGCGGGCAATGGTGTGGGTTTTTCCAGTTCCGGTTGCGCCTAGAAGCGTCTGATATTCTTGCTTTGCCTGCAGATTTTTAACGAGTTGTTTGATCGCTTTTGGCTGATCTCCAGCGGGCTCAAAAGGGGCTTGAATGTGGAATTTTTGGGTCATTGTCTTTGGTTTACTGGGTCTTTTGCTCACTAGCGGGGGCGGCAACGTCGGCGCAAAGTTGATAGCGCTCAATACTCAAAGTTAGACCTTGATGGTAAACGATCTGACCGGTAGCGATCGCATATCCCGATACAGAAAACCGCTTAAAGGCTGGCGGCTACTTCATATATGGCAGCGGTCACAGCGGTCAGCTCGTCGGCCTGAATAATGTAGGGCGGCATGGTGTACAGCAGTCGGCCAAAGGGTCTTAGCCAGACGCCTTTTTCAACGAATAGCGGCTGCACTGTGGCCATGTCTACAGCCTCGCAGAGCTCTACTGCGGCGATCGCACCCAAAACCCTCACATCTTTGACCGCACTCAAATCCCGACAGGGTGCTAACTCTTTTTCTAACTGCTGCTCAATTTGCGCAACCTTTGCCGACCAGTCATAGCTCTCTAACAGTTCTAAATTCGCTAGCGACACCGCACAGGCTAATGGGTTGGCCATAAAAGTGGGCCCGTGCATAAACACACCGGCCTCGCCCGCCGAAAAGGTCTCGCTGATATGCGTGGTTGTCAGCGTCGCTGCCAAGGACATAAAGCCGCCCGAGAGCGCCTTGCCAACACACATAATATCTGGGCAAATGTCTGCATATTCACAGGCAAACAGCTTGCCCGATCGCCCAAACCCGGTTGCAATCTCATCGAGAATTAGCAAAACGCCATGCTGTTTGCAAAGCTCGCTGGCGCTGCGCACATATTCGGGATGATAGAAGCGAACGCCGCCCGCATTTTGGACGACTGGCTCAAAAATAGCGGCTGCGATGCGATCGCCCTTCTCTGCTAGCAGCCGCGCAAAGCTCTCAATATCTTGCCCCTGCCACTCATCGCCAAATCGCACCTGCGGCGCATCCGCAAAATACTGCTGCGCCAGCATTCCACTAAACAGATGATGCATGCCATTAACCGGATCGCAAGCCGACATTGCCGCAAACGTATCGCCGTGGTAGCCATTGCGAATGGTCAAAAATCGATTCTTCTCTGGCTGGCCGCGATTGTGCCAGTACTGCACGGCCAGCTTCATCGCCACCTCTACGGCCACCGACCCAGAGTCGCTAAAAAACACATGCTGTAAGTCTGCAGGCGTCATTTCGATCAGCTTTTTGGCCAGTGTGATCGCAGGCCGATGGGTAAGGCCCCCAAACATCACATGAGACATTTTCTCTAGTTGCGATCGCGCTGCCGCATTTAGCCGGGGGTGGTTGTAGCCGTGAATGCAGGTCCACCAAGAAGAGATGCCGTCAATGAGCGATCGCCCGTCTTCTAGCTCAATGCGCACACCCTTAGCCGAGCGCACCGGAAATACGGGCAGCGGGTTGGGCATCGCGGCGTAGGGGTGCCACACATGGTGTCGGTCGAGATCGATGAGCTGCTGCAATGAATCCATAAACACTCAATAAAGAAACACTCTATCAAAACCGCTATGCCTGAAACCGCTGCGATACGATGCCATATTTAGGGCCAAATAGCATAGCAACTGTAAAAAAGAGAGTCATTAGAACAACAATGCACCCCCCGGTTGAGGCGTCTAAGTGATAGCTAGTGTAGGTGCCAAGCAGACAAGAAAGAACGCTTACGGTTACCGAGATAATTAGCATATGGTCGAAGCGATCGCTCAGCAAATAAGCCGTTGCCCCTGGCGTTACCAGCATTGCCACCACCAGCACAATGCCCGCCGTTTGCAGCGCTGTGACAATGGTCAAAGCCAATACCCCTAACAGCGTGTAATACATTAGCTGAGTATTTAGGCCAATTGCTTTTGCATGGTTAGGATCAAAGCAAAACAACAACAGATCTTTGCGTCGAAGTAGAATAATAGCTAGAGTCAAAACGCCCGCAATCACCGTTTGAACAATATCTTGTCGAGAGATGCCCAGCACATTGCCAAAGAGGATGTGGAACAAATCTATATTGCTGGGAATTTTGGTTGCTAGAACCAGACCGAAGGCAAAGAAACCAGTGAAAATAACGCCGATTACCGCGTCTTCTTTAAGCCGGGTTTGCGACTTTACATAGCCAATTGCCACCGTCGCCCCAAAGCCAAAGACAAAAGCACCTAGCGAAAACGGCAGCCCGAGCGCATAGGCGACCACCACGCCTGGCACTACCGCATGAGAAACCGCATCCCCCATCAGCGACCAGCCTTTGAGCGTAATGTAGCAAGAGAGCACCGCGCACACGGTGCCGACAAAGGCACTGACCCACAGCGCTCGAATCATAAAGCCCAGTTGAAAAGGCTCAATTAGCCAGTTCCAGGCGTCAGCAGGTGATACGACGAGCAGCAAATCGGTGCTCATGCATCAATGCTCCGAGGTGCGGTTTTTAGCGGCTGGGCAAATGTGTGTCCTGGCTGGTTTGCAGTCTGCGCGCTGGGCGACTGGTTGACTTTGTGGGGTAGGTGACCCGACGTTGGGCTGTTTAACGGCATGCCGCCAAATGTCATTGAAAGATTTTCTGGGGTGAAGGTGGCTTCGGTGGTGCCTGCGGCGAGAATAGTTTGATTGAGGAGAATGACGCGATCGCAGAACGTAGAGATAGAGGCTAAATCGTGCGTAGATACCAAAATCGTATGGCCTTCGTCTCGTAGCTGCATTAGCAGGGTGATAATGCTCTTTTCGGTTTTTACATCGACACCGGTAAAAGGCTCATCTAGCAGCATGACCTTGCCCTCTTGTGCCAGTGCTCGCGCCAGAAAAGCTCGTTTCTTTTGCCCACCCGACAGCTCACCAATCTGATGATTTTGAAACTCACTCATGCCTACTCGCTCTAGGCTTTCTCTTACCCGCTGGCGATCTTGGCGGCTGGGAATCCGAAACATATTCATATGGCCATAGCGACCCATCATCACCACATCGAATACGCTGATCGGAAAGTTCCAGTCCACCTCATCTGCCTGAGGTACGTAGGCGATAAGCTGCTTCTTTTGCGCCTTGGTGATAGATATGCCATCAATATGGACCTGGCCCTGACTGGGCGATAAAAAGCCCATAATCGACTTAAACAGCGTAGATTTACCGCCACCATTTGGTCCCACTAAGCCTGTGATGGTTCCCGGCTCTACGTAGCAGCTAGCGTTGTATAGGGCCAAACGAGCATTGCTGTAAGTAACGCTGATATTGTCTACGGCAATCCCATAGATGTTTGCAGCATTAGAACGGGTTGTTGTAACAGCCATAGCGTCAATAAAAAATAAACAATAGTTATGAATAGAACGAGCTGCCTTGTTCTTCTAGGACTTTGAGACTTAAGGGACTTTGAGACTTAAGGGGCTTGAGGGCTTAAGGAGCCTTCAGCCTCTATGATTCGACGGGATTACCTAACTTACTCACTGTGACCCTCCATCTAAAAGCCCGTCGGTAATCAGGGCCGCGTCGTATTCCAACAGCGATAAAAACGTGGGAACAGGGCCGTCTGCCGTAGAGAGCGAATCGACATAGAGACTCCCACCAAAATGTGACCCAGTTGCTTTGGCGATCTCTTTCTGTGACTCGGCGCTGACCGTGCTCTCACAAAAGACCGTCGGTACATCGTTGGCCGCTACTTGATCTATCACTGCTTTTAGCTGCTTGGGGGTAGATTGCTGTTCGGCATTGATGGGCCAAATGTAGATTTCCTGAAGGCCGTAGTCGCGTGCTAGGTATGAAAACGCGCCTTCACAGCTCACTAGATAGCGCTGTGAGCTAGGCACCGCGGCCAGGTCAGTTTTTAGCTGGTTATCGATGGCCTGGATCTGCTGACTATAGGCAGCGGCGTTCGCGTTATAAACCTCAGCGTTCTGTGGATCTAGCTCAACAAAAGCCTTGCGAATATTCTCTACATAGATCAGCGCATTTTGAGGTGACATCCAAGCGTGAGGATTAGGCTTGTCAGCGTAGGGGCCTTCGGCGATCGCAATGGGTTCAATCCCTTCTGTGAGCACCACCGTTGGCACATCGTCCAAGTTTCCTAAGAACTGCTCAAACCACCGCTCTAAATCAAACCCATTCGACAAAATCAAATCCGCATCCTGCGCTTTGGCAATATCGCTAGGTACTGGCTCGTAGCCATGAATTTCTGCGCCTACACGGGTAATAGACTCAACTTCTAGCTCATTACCCGCTACTGTCTGGGCCATATCCGCCAGAATCGTAAACGTGGTCAGCACCTGCTTTTGCCCTTCTTCATTCTCTGCTGTGTCAGCTAGGTTGCTCTCAGGCCCGCTGGCACTGCAACCTATCAGCAATAGCCCTGCGGCTAAGGCCATCCAGCGATTTTTGTTTTGAATGGTTGGCCATGCAGCTAGCCTCATAGGTATCCCGCGTTTTCATAATCGTTTCATTTTTCATAATTGTTTCATAATTTTCAAAAAACGACAACGTTAGGAAACCCCACTTCAGGCAACACTCGGCGCGGCGCGAAGGATGTAATAAGCTATGAGTAGCAAGTCTCTACCCATGTTTCGTATTGCTAACCTTTGTCTAATCCAATCGCGGTTGATCTATTGCTTTATCTATTGCACTATTTCGTCGCTCTATTTGAACGTGCCTTGTGAGTTCTATTAACCGTCCAGACTGCAAACCAGAACGCAAAAAATCAGCGGCTAAAACGGCAGCCATTCTCAATGGTGCGATGCAGGAATTTTTAGCGAATGGCTACGCGGCGGCTAGTATGGACCGTATTGCTGGCGTAGCAGGTGTTTCCAAAGCGACGGTGTACAGTCATTTTCACGACAAATCGAGCTTGTTCGCGGCTCTGGTACAGCAGCTCGCCGAAAATAAGTTCAAGGCGACCTCTTTTGATCCGCGTGACGAAAGCACGATGAAAGGCGAGCCTAAAGTAGTGTTGACACAGCTAGCGAAAGAAGTTCTTGATGAGTCGGCGTGCGATCCGCAGTTTTGTGAGTTTATGCGGCTGATTATTGGTGAGTCAGGACGCTTTCCAGAGCTATCTAGGCCTTATATCGAAAACGTTGCTAAGCCTTTGATTGAGGGGCTGACCCGCTACCTTTCTAGCTGCAAGGACCTGACTCTGAGCGATCCAGAAGCCTCTGCTAGAACGTTTTTAGGTGCGCTGGTTTATTTTGTGATGCTACAGCGGATCTTGGGCGGTGCGGAGCTGATGCCGATGGAGAGCGATCGCATTGTCAATACCCTGGTCAATCTCATCGTTTTACCCTGATGGGTTTTTGCTGCGTGCATTAACGGCCAGTAGCGAGATCAGATGCTGACGAGTTTGATAAATCCGAAGGTTGGGCCTGTGCTCAGCACTTAGCTGTGCTCAAAAAATAATGTATTGATATGCATTGATGATGTTTTTGGGAAAAATTGATATAGCCATGGACAAATTTTAGATGGACTTTTTCTATTGAGTCTTTCGGTCGTACGTATTTTCAAGTAGGAAGTCCACAGCATGGATGTGCAGCCTAAAAGCGTTGATCAGCGAGGCATTCTTAATCGAGATACCCTAAACCGAGATGCCCTGAACCGAGATGCCCTGAACCGAGATGTTGATAACCAAGGTGTTATTAACCAAGGTGCTCTCAATACGCTGCCCCCAGAACTGTTTGAGCAGGCGATCGCACATACGGCTGGTGGACTCATCATCTGTGACGCTCAGCAGACAGATTTACCTATTATTTACGCCAGCGCTGGCTTTGAGCGTCTAACTGGCTACCGCGCTCGTGAAGTTATCGGGCGCAACTGTGGTTTTTTGGAGGGCAGCGAACCCGATCAGATAGGCACGCAAGAAATCCAACAGGCGATCGCAAGTGGCAGCGACTGTAGAGTCTTGCTGCGTAACTACCGCCAGGATGGAGAGGCCTTTTGGAGTGAGGTGACCCTATCGCCAATTGTCAACACTGCGGGCGCACTCACTCACTACGTGCGCACCCAAATCGACATCTCGCACTATATAGAGTCTTTTCAAACCCTACAGCGAACAGAAGAAAGATACCGGCATCTGTACAGAGAAACGCCTGTCATGATGCACTCTATTGATAGTCGTGGGTGCATCAAAAGTATGAGTCGCTACTGGCTAGAAAAGCTGGGCTATGAAAGAGAAGAAGTGATTGCTCAACCGCTAAGTGCTTTCTTGACAGAAGCTTCTCAGCAGACGGTTGATGACGTGCTCACAGCTCTAAAATCTAAAACTGTAGATCGCAATCGTGCCTGTCAGTTCATCAAAAAAAATGGAAAGCACATAGATGTACTGCTCTCTACTACTGGCGGCTATAGCGATGAAAAGGGCTACAGCGATCAGCTCAGCTCAGAGACTAAGCTCGGCGTGATTGTTGATGTCACCCAGCGTAAAAAAGCAGAAGAAAAGCTGCGCCGGAGTGAGGCACTGCTTCGCGCTATCAACAATCTGCCACCAACCGGCATTTTTGTGATGGACTGTCACACGAGCGAAGCACTCTTTATCAACAACGAGTTCTATAAAATCTGGCAGATAGAACACCTTCAGGTGGCGGTAGAATGCGGTGAGATGAATGGAGAAGCGGTGCTAGCAGAATGCCTGAGTGAAATCGATCTCAGCCAGTTTGTTGCCACTTCTACCGACCAAGACTTTAGCCACGGCAACAAAATTGTTGAAGACGAAGTGCCGATGCTAGACGGGCGTACGCTCAGACGGATTTACGGACCGATTCAAGAAAACAGTGAGACCTTTGCCTATCTATACATTTTTGAGGATATTACTGAACGTAAACAGGTCGTGCAAAAGCTGGCCCAGGCGACCGAGGCGGCTGAGTCTGCCAATCGGGCAAAGAGCGAGTTTTTAGCGAATATGAGTCACGAGCTGCGATCGCCTCTCAATGCGATCTTAGGGTTTACTCACATCTTGCAAAACGATGAGCCTAGCCCTGTCCAAAAAGAGAACCTTGATATCATCCGCGGCAGCAGTGAACACTTACTCGCACTCATTAACGATATTCTTGATATCTCTAAGATTGAAGCCGGGAAAGTTGTTCTATCACCCAGCGAGTTCGATCTTTATCAGCTAGTAGACGAGCTTCCACAGATGTTTAGCACCGCTGTGGCTGAAAAAGGGCTAGTGCTAAAGGTGGTGCGATCGCCCGACGTTCCTCGCGTTATCTATAGCGATCGCCTCAAGCTTAGACAGATCCTAATCAATCTACTTAGCAACGCTGTCAAGTTTACAGCGACAGGTTCTGTTATACTCACCGTTGATCTTGCTCAGAGCGCTACTGCCGAAGCGCAAGCCGACACCGCAATCACGTTTGCTGTGGTAGATACGGGTGCGGGTATTAGCCTCGACAATCAGCAGTGTCTATGCGAGGCCTTTGTTCAAACTAACTCGGCACTCACCGAAGCCCAAGGCACCGGACTTGGGCTCACTATCTCTAGCGAGTATATTCAGCTTTTGGGCGGTCAGCTCGCCGTTGATTCTGCGCCAGGCAAAGGGTCAAACTTTTCTTTTAGCATTGCTGTGCGGCCTGTCAACAGCTCTTTAGAACAACAGATAGAACCCTCCGCCACCAAAGGTCGCGTCATTGGGCTAGCCCCCGGCCAGCCCCAGTACAAAATTTTAGTCGCAGATGATGTCGATCTAAACCGGAAGCTGCTAGTTCATTTGCTCAGTACTGTCGGCTTTGAGGTGCACGAAGCTCGCGATGGCAAAGAAGCGATCGCCCACTGGCAGTCTTGGCAACCCCACCTAATTTGGATGGACATTCGTATGCCAGTTATGAGCGGAGAAGAAGCCGCCTCACGCATCAGGAAACAAGATAAAGACAATTGCACCCGAATTATTGCCTTGACTGCCAACGCCTTCGAAGAAGATAGACTCGCCGCCTTGGCCAGCGGCTGTGACGACTTTGTCAGTAAGCCCATCAAGCCTAGCGAAATTTTCGACAAGATGGCGCAGCATCTAAGTCTTACCTATCAGTATGAAAATCTCGCTCAGCCTGGTGAAGTGCCTAGCGCCCCTCTTACAGCCTCTCTTCTGGCCCAAACGACGCCTGAATGGCGATACGAACTCACCCAGGCCATTCTTGATTTAGATGACGATCAAATCTTGTCTTTGGCCTCGCAGCTATCACCTGACCAGCAGCCGCTAGCGGCTGCCCTCAAAAAACAAGCAGAATCGTTAGCCTATAAGCAGCTACTGCAAATGCTTCAAGATGCAGATGCCGCTAGCCTGTGAAGATCTTGCTGGGCGCTCACAGCTTCTAGCAGCGCCAAAAAGTCATGTGCATCAGCAATCGGCTTAGGATAGATACCGTCTGCTAGCGCCTCGCTCAACAAACGACTGTGATGGGTATCATCTTTTGCATTAGAGATAAGCAGCACAATTGGCAGTCTTTCTAGCTCGGGCCGCTGCTGAAACTGTTGTTTTAACAGCCGAGAAAGCTCCACGCCTGTGACTTCCTTTCCCTGCCAAAACGTTCCTGGCAAATTGACATCCATCACCACTAGCTCAATCGACCCAGACTGAGCATACTTAAATACGTCTGCGGCCTTGTGGGTTAGGCGAACGCGGTGCTGACCTGCTTTCTCGATGAGCTGAGCGATACTGCGTCCCAAGAAATAATCGTCTTCAACCAGCAAAATATTCATTGAAGGTTGCTCTCTAAAACGCTGTGTCTGTCTTGAATTCATAGCTGCCCTGAATTTGTGGCTGCCTCGAACCGGTGGCCCTGTTGACAAGGGTGCCCATCTAAAACGCATCAACAACTATTGATATTTTATGTATCTAGAAAATGCAGGGCAGGGCATACTAGCGCTACTCATGGCTAGTCTGGCCACAGGTCTGCAAGAATAACAGGTCTACAAGAACAATGGATCAAAACACATCTCGCCCGAGCACCGTTTCTGCTGAAGAGAATCACTCCAAAATTTTGGTGGTAGACGATCTGTTAGATAACCTGAGGCTGCTAGCTAACCTGCTAACAGAAGAAGGCTATACCGTCAAGAAAGCGCCTGATGGTGCTATGGCCTTGAGCAATGTCCCTCGTTTTCAGCCCGATTTAATTTTGCTTGATATTATGATGCCAGAGATAGACGGCTACACCGTGTGCCAACAGCTCAAAGCTAACCCTGACACTCAAGATATCCCAGTTGTTTTTCTCAGTGCGTTAGATCTTACCTTCGATAAGGTAAAAGCTTTTGAGGTGGGTGCTGCTGACTATATCAACAAGCCCTTTCATCCAGCAGAAGTATTAGCACGGGTGAGAAACCAGATCAGAATCCGACGGCAAGGGCTACAGATTCAGGCTCAGCAGGCTACGATCGCTCGTCAGGCTGAGCAGCTCAAAGAAGCTGAAAGTAAGCTATTAGCACTTGGCGCAACGCGGTAAGCTTGCTATAGGAGAAGGTGCTACGCTCAAGCTGGCCTCAGCTCCTTTGTATTATGCTGCTTCCTACTGTTTCTCCTGTTCACGCTTTAGTTGCGGGTGCCTCACAAGGCATTGGCCTGGAATTTGTGAGTCAGTTCTTAAAGGACGAACGAATCTCCCATCTGTTTGCCACCTATCGCTCTAAGCACACCAGTACGCAGCTTTTTTCCCTAGCCGAACGCTATCCTAAACGGCTGCACTGTTTGCCGGTTGATCTGACGCAAGAAGCGCAGATTGAGGGGGCACTAGCACAGATAAGCGCAGCCGTGCCTAATCTGCATCTTGTGATTAACTGCGTGGGACTATTGCATAGCGACCAGCAGCAGCCTGAAAAGGCGCTTCGTCAGCTCAACAGCGAAAATTTGATCCGTTACTTTCAGGTCAATAGCATTGGCCCGGTGCTGCTCGCCAAGCATCTGTTACCGCTATTCAAGCATTCAGATCCGAGCCTATTTGCTACTATTTCGGCCAAAATCGGCAGTATTGGCGACAATCGCATTGGGGGCTGGTATGGCTACAGATCCTCTAAAGCTGCGCTGAATATGTTTTTAAAAACAGCCTCTATTGAGTATCGACGACGCAGCCCCAAAACAACGATTGTGATGCTGCATCCTGGCACAACTGACACAAGGCTTTCAAAGCCTTTTCAAAGCGGTGTGCCGCCCGAAAAGCTCTTTTCGACTGAGCGCACCGTTTCTCAGCTCATTGACGTGCTGTCTGGGGTGAAGGCCGAAGATAGCGGTGAGTTTTTTAGTTGGGATGGTAGCCGCTTGCCTTGGTAGTGAAGACGATCGCTGCTGGCTAATTCGAGGATCTAGCCTTAGCCGGTGACTACTGTGTACTCCGCGAAACGCAAGCTCTGTCCTTAACCTGGTGCAATCAGCGCAGCTCCATGTCACAAAAGCCACTGCCATCAAGCTCTGCTACGTTATAACAGCCGCATGGCGTAACAGAGCTTAATGGCCCCATGTTTGATTTCCTTTTAATATTGAAGAGCAATCCTTTTTAGTAGAGCATCTTATGTCGGTAGAATCTGTTGGCAATCCACCTGCTGAATCTGATCAGCTCAAGGCTGAAATCGAAAAGAAACTACCTGATATTATGACTAGCTTCAGCCGAGTCTTGCAAGAACAGTTTGGGTTTGAAGGCGTACGAGTGGGCGGATTTAGCCTCGTTCCAACAGAAGCTGCAGCTAGCGGCATCTCCTGTGACGAAGAGGGCTGTTCTGTTGCTGATGACGAATAGTAATAATGACGGTAACTACTCAGGCTTAATTCTTTCAGTTGATTGAGGAAGGCTAGACTCTTTACAAGCTATGGTTTTGAAGGTGTAGAGTAAATCAGTAGGCGACCAGAAATTGAGCGAGCGCGAGCCAAAACTGAATATCAGCGAAGCAGACATCCGCGCGGTATACCAGGAAGGTGAAGAAGCAGTGGTGGCACTCTTCAAGGTGCTAATAGCGCGAATAGATCGGACAGAAGCGCGGCTCGATACGCTAGAAAATCAGCAACACAAAGATAGTCGCAATAGCAGTAAGCCACCGTCAGGCGATGGGTTCAAAAAGCGCACCAAAAGCTTACGAAAAAAGAGTGAACGCCCCAGTGGTGGTCAAACAGGCCATCCAGGCAGCACCTTGGAATGGTGCGAGACTGTCGATGAGAGGGTGCAGCATTCGGTAGACGCCTGTGAGAGCTGCGGTGCATCCTTGTCAGCAGTTGCCGTCATAGACTACGAGCGTCGCCAAGTGCATGAGTTACCCCCTTTGCAACTACAGGTGATAGAACATCAGGCGGAAATTAAGCGCTGCGAGCAGTGCGAGTGGCATACGCGGGGAGCGTTTCCCGCCGAAGTGAATAGCCCGGTGCAGTATGGCAGCGGACTCAAAGGGTTGATGGTGTACTTGATGGATGCGCAACTGTTGCCGTCAGCACGAACCTGCGAGGTGCTCAGTGAAGTGCTAGGCTGCCAAATCTCAGAAGGAACGCTCTACACCGCACGGACGCAGTGCTTTGAGCGCTTAGCGCCAGTCGAAGCGCAGATTAAAAAGAGCATTATGACCTCAGCGGTGATGCACTGTGACGAGACTGGGCTACGGGTAAACAGCAAGCTGTGGTGGTTGCATGTTGCTAGCACAGCTTGCTTGACCTACTACTTTGTTCATCCTAAACGCGGCCAAAAGGCGATTGATGAGATGGCTATGCTGCCGACCTTCCAGGGCATTAGTGTCCACGATGGTTGGCAAAGCTACTTCCTGTATGACTGTCTGCATAGCTTATGCAACGCGCATCATTTACGCGAACTACGCTTCATCAATGAACGCTACGAACAACCTTGGGCTGCTGAGATGACGACACTTTTAGTTGACATTAAAACGGCAGTGGATGACGCCAAAGACAACGCTGATACTGCGCTTTCGGGGCCGCAGCTAATCAAGTTTGAACGGCGTTATCGAACCTTATTAGCAGATGGCTTCAAAGCTAATCCGCCGCCGCCGGTTGATGAATCACTACCGAAAAAAAGGGGGCGGGTAAAACAGTCGCCGCCCAAAAACTTACTCGACCGGCTTCAAGCGCATCAATCGGCTGTCTTAGCTTTTATGCACAACTTTCAGGTGCCTTTTGATAACAATCAAGCCGAACGCGATGTGCGCATGATGAAGCTCAAACAGAAGATCTCTGGTTGCTTTCGCTCGCCAGCGGGCGCTCAACAGTTTTGCCGTACTCGGGGCTATATTTCTACGCTGAGAAAGCAGGGTCTCCCTGTACTTGATGCGCTTAGAAGTGTTTTCCTCGGCTCCCCAACAATTCCAACACTTCAACCTGAGTAGTTACTAATGACGAATAGTGCTGGTAATAAATAGCGTTTCTGCTGGCAGAGACTCTGCTGGCGGTTACGCATGCTTAGTTCACCAGTCTCTTGCGCAGATAGCTGCTGAGGCTATCGACTAAGCTCACCATCGTTAAAACAACGATCAAGAGCGCGGCAACCTGCTGATACTGCAAAATTCGCAGGGCGCTGATGATTTCTAGCCCAATGCCGCCAGCGCCTACTGCGCCCAATACGATAGACGCTCTAAAGTTGTATTCCCACCGATAAAAGGTGACGTCTGCCATCTGTGGAAGAACCTGAGGCAGCACGCTATGAACAATCACCTGAGCCTCGCTTGCCCCGACCGATCTGGCGGCTTCGACAGGAGCGCGATCGCTCAGCTCAACCGCTTCCGAAAAAAACTTACCCACCATTCCAATAGAATGAAGCCCCAGGGCCAAGGTCCCTGGCAGCTTACCGAACCCTACCGCTGCTACTAAAATCATGCCTAAAATCAGCTCTGGAATAGCCCGAGCCACGTTAAAAAGGGCTCTGGCCAGATAAAAGAGAATGATATGCGGTGTAGTATTACGAGCGGCCAAGAAGCAAAGCGGTAGAGAGAGACTGATTGCGATCGCTGTACCTGCTACGCTCATAGCCAGCGTGTCAACAATAGGCATAATCCACAGCGGCCAGCGGCTAAAATCGGGCGGTAACATTTCTCCCAATAGCTTGATCGTTGCTGGAATACCTGCTATTAGCCGTTCGGTATCTAGCAGGTCAACTACGACGAAACTGGCAAAAACAACACCACCAATCAGACAGATGCGGACCATCTGAGCAACCCATCGCCGCCGATACTCTCGCAGCAGGCTATTCGATTCGTCGCTATTGGTGGCCTTCACCATCTCTGCTCTTCGTCGTTTCAATTTGTTGCTGTACTTATCAGATAAAAGCTGTTGTTACCGCAATTATCCAACGCATACGTGTTTAGCCTAAGCTGGCAACACTGCCCTACTGAACAAATTCGCCGAGGTCAAGCCCTAGCGTTTGCCCCGCCTGACGAATCCCGTCATAGTCCGAATCTGCCATTGCCGCAAAGCCATCTGCTTTGAAAGGTGCTAGCACCGACTCGTCTTTTAGGTCTAAGAAAGCCGCTCGAACCTGATCTTTCAGCTCAGAATCTAAATCGGAGCGCAGGGTCCAGGGATATTGAGGAATAGGCTCAGATTCAGCAATTACTACAACCTTGCTGGCGTCAATTGTCCCGGCTTCGACCAGAGACTCGAAAATAGGGCGACTGAGCCCGCCCGCTTCGGCGTTACCATTTTGGACCGCTAGGGCGACCGCATCGTGGGCCCCCAGAAAAACAGCCTCATAGTTTTCACCTGATTTGAGACCCGCCTCTGCTAGGGTCAGCTCGGGGAATAATCGGCTAGAGGTAGAGGCCGGATCGCCAAGGGCTACCGTCTTGCCTTCAACATCTGCAAGCTCGTCTATATCTGCTGCTACGCCGCCAATAATCAGAGAGGTATAGGTGGTCGAACCTTCTTTGAGGCGGGCGGCGAAGGGTTCAATATTACTTTTGGTTTTGGCTAGCACATAGGAGAGTGGACCAAAATAGGCTAAATCTATGCGGCCATTGCTGGCGGCTTCGATCATAGAAGAATAGTCTGTTGTGACAACTAGCTCTATCTCTTTATTCAAGGTTTCTTCTAAATAGTCAGAGAGTCCTTGGTTGTCTTGAACAATAGTCGCTGCGTCTTCATCAGGCAGCAAAGCGACAGTTAGCTTGGCAGGGTTGTTCTTATTATCGGTTTCTGTTGTCTGAGAGGAGTTTGAGGAACTGCTAGCAGAATCAGAAGATCCGCTACAGCCGAAAAGGGCAACGAGGCTGATTAAAGTCGCGCCTATAATGCCTTGCTGTGCTCGAATGCCAATCACGATGTTTTATGCCTTAGTAAACAATAAATAATACTGTAAATTGATTGCTGGATACTGACCTGGTTCTGCCTCGATCTTGCAGCCATACGTTGACTACAGTCTCTCTACTGCTGTGTCTCTACTGCTGTGGCCGAGCTAGTCCCTGGGCATTGACAGGGCGCTCAGTAGGCAAAACTAAATTGAAATTGTTGCAGAGCGATTAAGAGGATGCTTTTTGATGGCTATAAATCTTGTCTAGTTCGCGATCGCTTAGCGCCGCAGGTGGCGCGTCAAAAACAACCTGACCGCAGGCTAGGCCAATGATGCGATCGCCATACGCCCTGGCAAACTCAACCTGATGCAGGCTAAGCAGCACCGTAATACCATCAGTTTTACAAATATGGCGCAGCAGCGATAAGACACTGTGCGAGCTGGCGGGATCGAGGCTAGCAATCGGTTCATCGGCCAATATGAGCTGAGGCTGCTGGGCGAGGGCTCTGGCAATGCCAACCCGCTGCTGCTGGCCGCCGCTAAGGTTTTTGACTGGGGTAAGCGCTTTATCTGTAAGGCCCACTCTAGCAATGCAGGCCAAAGCAAGCTGCTGGTCACGTTCAGGAAGCGGCAGTAAGCTACGCCAAAAAGAGTAGTAGGCCAGCCTGCCCATCAGCACATTTTGCAAGACGCACTGCCGCTCAATCAGCTGATGCTGTTGAAAGATCATACCGGTCTGTTTACGGTGCGATCGCAATACCTTCGCCTTGCCTAGCTCACCTAGCCCATCAACCAAAATCGTCCCACTAGTTGGCGGTGTCAAATAATTCAACGTTCTTAATAGCGTTGATTTTCCCGCGCCCGAAGAACCCAATACAACCGCAAACTCTCCCCGATTTAGCACCAGCGAGATTGCGTCAAGCGCAACCACCTGATCATTGTAGGTGACGCTTACCGCCTTTAACTGGGCAATCGCCCGTTCATCCATAGCCGCTATGGCACAAACTCGTGCTCGTCTTGCACCTCGATTCGGTTCCAAGAGACATCTGGCAGTCGGCTAGATGCATCCGACAGCGCTTGTTCCCAGTACTCGCGCATTTTCTGCAAGTAAGGATCGTCTTCTTCTAGCTGCGCCCGGTTGCGAACTTCTAACGCATCCGTTTCATACAGCACCATATCAATCGGTGGACCTACCGATATATTTGATCGCATCGTCGAGTCAATCGACAGCAGCGCTGTCTTAGCGACTTTTTCTAAAGACGAGTCATAGCTAACGGTCCGATCCAAAATGGGCTTTCCATACTTCGTTTCACCAATTTGTAAAAAAGGCGTTTCTGGCGTTGCTGAAATAAAATTACCTTGGCTATAGACCAGGTACACCCCTGGCGTATCACCTGCAATCTGCCCGCCAATCAAAAACGTACTCTGATAGTCAATGCCGTCTTTTTCTAGCCAGGGGCGTTCCTTGTCCTGAATCTGGCGCATGACATCGCCCACATAGCCCGCTGCCTCATGCAGCGAAGGCAGCTTGTGCAAGTTTACCGCCGCGTCTGATGCAATGTCTTGCTCTAGCTGATGTAGCACCGACTGAGAAGTCGATAGGCTACCCGCGGTGCATAGAATAATTACCCGCTCACCCGGCACCGAAAAATCAAACAGCTTTTGATAAGAAGAGATGTAATCCACACCCGCATTTGTCCGCGAATCGGCGGCGAATACCAGTCCTTTTTCTACTGCTATGCCCAGGCAATAGGTCATCGTTAAGCCGCCTAAATGGAAGTAAATATAAATAAGCTGCTTTGAGCGTAACAAAAAAAGTCAACCTATACTGAAAGGAATACCAGTACCGATAGGTTGTTGACGATAGCCATGGCTGATAACAAGTTGGACCCGACCGCAAGTGAGGCCCCAGTGCCTTCGGCTTACAGCGCGCAGCTAAGTGCTCATCAGCGGATCTATCTTCAAAATGACGGCCCTACAACGACCCTCACGCTAGCGAGTATCGGCCCAGGTCAGCAGCAGCAAAGCGGCAGTCATTTTACAACCGGTTGCTGGACCGCGGCCCCTCAGCTATTTCGAGTGGAAAGAGGCTATGTCGGCATTATTGCTACCTCTGCTGGGGCGCATCATTTTCGTATTCAAGGTGGTGGCGCGGGCAGTCAAGCTCAGGTCAGTCAGGCCCAGGTTAGCAGCGGGAGCATCAGTAGCAGCATGGCCGCCGAGCTGAAGTCTTCGCAGGCGATCGCTATGCAGCCAGCGGCAGGCACACCCGGCATATCTATGCCGCCGATGGAACCAATGGAACCCGTGAAGCCGATGGAACCTATGAAGCCGATGGAACCAATGGAACCTATGAAGCCGATGGAATCAATGGATCCGATGACGATGGGCAACATGAGTATGAGCCCAGCGTCTATGGGGCCGATGTCTATGACGATGGGCAACATGAGCATGAGTATGGCCGCGACCCCTGAAGCTGGTCAAGCAGGCACGCAGGCGGCTTCAGCGGCTGCCGGACAGGCCGATAGCACAAAGGACAAGCGCTTTTGCTCGCAGTGCGGTGCGTCTACGCAGCCAAGCGATCGCTTCTGCGCCTACTGCGGTCATCAGCTTGTTAACTAGCACAGCAAGTCAAGCACCCTAGCGCGTCAAACGGCTCGCGGCCTGATCCGGAATAGCCATTCGCCACTTTGAAGCCTAATCTACTGGTCTAAAAGTCCCTGGCCTACTGATATTCACGCATTCTAAAATTTTTAGTACCATGGCATTAGGTCGTCTGCTGTCAATCCTTGTCCTTCCGTCAATCGCCAGAAAGTAATGAAAAATAAGGTTGTTGCTGCCGTACTCGCTTTAGCCGTTGGGTGGATAGGCGTGCACAAATTCTATCTGGGGCAGTCGGGTATGGGAATTATCTACCTGCTGTTTAGCTGGACAGGCATTCCAGCCGTTATTGCGTTCTTTGAATGCATTTTTTTGCTGGTGATGGAGGATAGAGTGTTTGATGCCAAATACAACCAAGCGCTACCAGGGGCATCACCTGCTTATCAAAGGCCCGCTTCTCCTTTTAGAGAATCGACTAAGGACAAAGCTAATGCGCTAGGTGAGCTAAAAAAGCTTTACGAAGCTGATATTATCACCGCCGAAGAATACGAAGAAAAGCGAAGAAAAATTTTCGACTCTATCTAGTTCGGCTCTAATCTAGCTCGGTTCTATTTAATTGCTCCGTCTGATTAGAGTGTATCTGGTTCGACTTCCCTGGTTCGACTTCCCTGGTTCGACTTCTAGGTGTATCTAATTCAACTCTGTCTGCACCGCCCTCACTCGGGCGATTCATCCCCATTTTGACTAGCCCACTTTGACTAGATTCTGCTAGGCGATCAGCTCATGTCCAACGCAAAACTTTCTGTCACGCCCACCACCCAAGTTTCTCACAATGGGTTTTGGCTGTCTTTTGTGCCTATATTTGGTGGGCTTTCGATTGTCAGAGAAAGCAGTCGCCTAGGTAATGCCAAAGCGATGCAGCTAGGGTGGGGCGTTTTTGCGCTATCGATTGTGACCGCGCTTGGCAGCAGCTTTACGTTTGCTTGGCTACTGCAAATTGGTCTTGCTATCTGGCTCAAAACTCAGCACAAACAGCCGTCTGTTCCTCCGCTAGTGCAGGTTGATTTTAATAGCTGCTCAAAGCATGACTTGGTGCGGGTGCTCAATATTCCAATCGTGTATGCCAACGATATCGATCTAATTCGCAATGAGGGACATTTGTTTACACATGCCGAAGAACTCAGCGAGATTGCTGGTTTACCAGATGAGCTGGTTCAACGAATTACGCCGCAGCTTATCTTTTCGTACGATGCGCAAAAAGATGACGACCATACCTGGCGGCAGATTAACTTTTTGACAGCCAGTGAAATGGTGGCTAGGGGTGTGGATGCGATCGCTGCTCAAAAAATCGTAGAGGAAAGGGCCCTTAGAGGTGACTACCGGTCGGCTGTAGAGGTCAAAAGGCGCACAGGCGTTGCCTTCCGTCAGTACCAAAAGCTCGTGTAGTTTTCTCCTGGTTACAAGATTAAGTATATGAAATCGAAAAGCAAGAGCAAACCATCCGGTAAACATCTCGTCCTGCTGCTATTAGGCGTTCTGTTATTTTCTCAAGTGTCTAGTACCCATCTCCCCTATCTAGCTAGAGAGTACGTTGTACTGTTTGTTATTCAGCTCTACTTTATGGCAACTTATCTCGTTGTTCCTCTTGTTGCTCCTAAAGTAAAAGGTGAGTCATGACCCGTCTAAGTGTGAACCTCAACAAAGTCGCAATGCTGCGTAATGCTCGCCCCCTGGCTATTCCAAGCGTTGTCAAGATGGGTGAGATCAGCATCGCTGCTGGAGCCCACGGCCTTACGGTTCATCCTCGACCAGACGAGCGACACATTCGGCGCACCGATGTCTATGACCTGGCTAAGCTGCTAAAAAATCATCCTACTATTGAATACAACATTGAGGGCAACCCGCTAGAAGCGCCCTTCATGGACATTATGCGTGAGGTCAAACCCGATCAGTGCACTCTTGTACCTGATGACCCGACGCAAAATACGTCTGATCATGGCTGGGACGTGATCAAAGATGCGAGTAAGCTGAAGCCTATTATTGATGAGCTGAACGCTCTGGGCTGCCGGGTGAGTTTGTTTATGGACCCGGTTATAGAACAGATTAAGCGTGTCCCCGAGTTGGGGTGCGATCGCATCGAGCTATACACCGAACCCTATGCCACTGCCCACAGAGCAGGCAACGGTGACGAAAGCTTTGAGATTTATAGGCTCGCCGCTGAATGCGCTCAATCTGTTGGGCTCGGTGTCAACGGCGGGCACGATCTCAATTTGGATAATCTGCCGAAGTTTAAAGAAATTCCAAACCTGCTAGAAGTCTCTATTGGCCATGCTCTGACCGCAGATGCGCTAGAGATGGGCTATGGAAATGCGATAAAAGCCTATCTGAAAGCGTTGGCATAATGTGTTGGCATGATGACGTTGACCATAGTGCGTTAACACAGTGTCGTAGCGGTATGGCGTCTTTCAGTTAGAGTCCTGCAGCCAGAGCCCTTTGCAAGGCAGTCAGAGTCCTTCGGAAGCTAGAGCGCAGCCACCCAAAACTAGGGTAGTGTTATCGTATGCAGCTCTTGCGATCGCTCTATGGAAGATACTCGCTCCAGTTTCCAAAAGCCAGACAGCACCCAGATCGAAAATCGGCTCAACGGCCAGCCAGACGACATCCAGATCAAAGCCCATAACGGTGAAGACATTGGCGGTGGGCTGCCTGTAATTGAATACTGGGCAAAGCATACGCTTTCGCCGGAAGGGCCGCCCGTCTGGAAAACGCTGCTGCATAAAAGCGCCTGCCTATCTTGCGCCTGGGGAACAGGTGGACAAAAGGGTGGTTTTACTAACGAAGCGGGCGAAAAAGTACAGCGCTGCATGAAGAGCATGGAATCGGTTATTGCCGAATTGCAGCCGCCCGTAGCGCCGCACTTTTTTGAGACACACAGCATTGAAGACTTGCAGCAGCTTAGCTCTATGGAAGCTGACAAGCTCGGGCGGCTTAGCTTTCCTGCTTTGCTATCAGCAGGGAGCAATCACTACCAGCGCATTACCTGGGAAGAAGCCTACACCCTGATGTTGGATGCTTTTCGTCAGCCGCCAGAGCGCGTGGCTTCCTACAGCTCAGGGCGATCTTCTAACGAAGCCGCTTTTTTGCTACAGCTAATGATGCGACTGCACGGCTCTAATAATCTGGCCGACTGCTCAGATCTGTGCCATCGGCCCTCTACCACTGGCCTCAGTAAAGTTTTTGGCAGTGGAACCTCTACGGTGAGCCTCGAAAGCCTGAAAGAATCTGACTGCGTAGTGCTAGTCGGATCGAATGCACCCGCCAACCATCCCCGGCTGATGAATGAGCTGATTAAGCTGCGGGATGAGCGCCAGGGCAAAATTTTGGTGATTAACCCTATTCGGGAAGTGGGCCTAGTTAAGTATGGTTCGCCTTCCTTTCCGGTCAAGTCTCTCATTCCTGGCTCTGAAATTGCCAACCTCTTTTTGCAGCCCATTCCCGGCAGCGATTTGGCTCTTTTTGTGGGTATTCAAAAATCTCTGATAGAAAGAGACTTAATTGATAGAGACTTTCTAAACGCTTATACCGAAGGCTGGGAAGATGTTGTAGAACAGGCCGAAAACGCCTCCTGGAAATCTATTGTTGAAACCTGTGGCATCGCGCAGTCAGACATTGAATCTGCCGCTACATTAATTAGCCAGTCCAACAAAGTGGTCTTTGCCTGGGCAATGGGCATTACGCATCAGGTTAATGGCACAGATAACGTCTGCGCCATTGCTAATACGGCGCTGCTGACAGGTAATGTTGGCAAGATGGGCGCGGGCGTGATGCCGATTCGCGGTCACTCAAACGTGCAGGGATTTGGGTCTATGGGGGTAAAAAACACGCTCAAGCCCGCTCTGCGTGAGGCGCTAGAAAAGATCGTCGGGCGATCGCTTAAGCGTGAACCCGGATACCATACTCGCGCTCTGATTGAGGCCGCTGATGAGGGCACTGTCGATACGCTGCTGTGTTTGGGCGGTAATCTTTACGCCGCGAACCCGGATTTGACTCAGGCAAAGCGGGCGCTAGGCAAGATAGAGACAGTGGTTTACATCGCGACGAAGCCAAATCTAGGACACTTTCACGGTCTCGCTAAAACCAACACCCTTATTCTCCCGGTCTTAAATCGCTTTGAGAATCCGCATAAAACAACCGTTGAATCGGGCAACAACTTTGTGCGGCTAAATGATGAAGGCAAGACGCATCTAGACAAGGCTGATCTGGTTTCAGAAGTTCATTTGCTTACAGAGCTAGCGCATCGCCTTCACGGCAGCAAGCCGATTGACTGGCGCAAGCTACAAGACACACGCTATGTACGTGAGCTGATTGCTAAAACAGTTTCTGGCTATGAGAAAATAGGCCAGATAGATGAAACTAATCAAGAGTTCACAATTGGAGGCCGCATTTTTACAACGCCAAAGTTTAAAACAGACTCTGGCAAAGCCAAGCTACAGCTCACCCCGATGCCAAATCTGACGCTGCCGACTCTAGAAGACTTTGGCCAGCAGGCCGGAACCGTTTTGACCCTAATTACGGCCCGCAGCTATAGCCAGCACAACACGGTTGTCTACAAGATAGGAGATAAGTACCGTGGGATGCCACATCGAGACTGCATTCTGATGCATCCTAATGATATTGAGCAGGGTGGATTTGCCGATCATCAGCGGGTGAGCGTGCAGGGTGAAGCTGGCAAGCTAGAGAACATAGAGATTATCAGCGGCGCGGTTCGTCGGGGGGCGGCGCTGATGTTTTATCCAGAAGCGAATGTGTTGATGAAGGGCGTGAGCGATCCAAAGTCTCATACGCCAGCGTATAAGCGTGTTCCGGTGGTAGTGTCATGACGATAAAACGCTACTTTACCCATACCGAGTGGGAGCCCAAAGTCGGCTACTGCCGAGCCCTTAAGGCTGGGCAAACCATCTATCTATCGGGGAGTACGCCAGTTGGGAAGGACGGTCATACGTTTGCTCCAAACGATGCCTACGCCCAGGCCTGCCGTTGTTTTGAGATTATTAAAAGCACGCTCATTGCGATGGACTCAGGGCTACATCAGGTGGTGCGTACTCGCATGTTTGTCACTGACATCAGTCAGTGGGAGGCGTTTGGTCAGGCACATCAAGAATTCTTTGGTGAGCATCCGCCGGTGACCTCTATGGTTGAGGTAAGAGGACTGATTCGTGAAGATATGCTGATCGAGGTTGAGGCGGAGGCGGTCGTTGAGAGCTAAAGCAGTTTAGAAATCTCGCTTACCATTCGTGCATTCTGCTCCGGCGTGCCGACGGTGATACGTAATTTGTCATCGAGTCCGGGCTGCGGGAAGTAGCGAATCATGATGTCGCGCTCTTTTAGCCCTAGATAGATCTTTTCAGCGATTTTACCCGGCGGCTGCACTAGCAAAAAGTTGGTTTGTGAAGGCCACACTTTAAAGGCTAGATGCTGCAAGTCAATGGCTAACTGCTCTCTAGCGGCGATGACTTTTTGCACGCAGTCGTTTTTATAGGGCCAGTCGGCGATCGCAGCTTCTCCTAACTTTAGCGCGATCGCATCCACATTATAGCTATCTTTCACTTTCAGCAATCCCTTCAGCAGCGCAGGCTGAGCAAACCCAAAGCCTAAGCGCAGCCCTGCCAAACCGTACCCCTTCGACAGCGTTCGCAGCAAAATCACGTTCTCAAACTCACGGACCAGCGCCAGCGACGCCTTAGGCGCATCTGTTCCAACAAAGTCTATATAGGCCTCGTCAACGACCAATACTCCGCTGAGATTTTTGGCTAAGCGAATTAGATCGGCTTGAGGAACTACATGACCAGAAGGACTGTTGGGCGAAGCAATTAGGGTGACTGCCGCGTCTGCTTCCAACAGTTCTTCTACGGGCAAAATCCAGTCTGTTCCTTTTTGCTGATAGGGAATTTCTTGGATGTGTGCAGGCTGCATGGCCGCAAGCGTTCGATATAAGACGTAGGTAGGCGTAGGGTAGGCGAGCGATCGCATTTCAGAGTCCCTTCCAGAGCCCGCGCAGGCCCGCACCAGCAGCGTTAGCAAATCATCACTGCCGTTGCCTGCAATTATCCAGTCAGCAGGCACGTCAAACGTTTGACTGAGTGCTTTGCAAAACGTTTTTCCTTGCGGGTTAGGATAGCGTCGTAGCAGCTCAGCGCTGATCTGGGCTAGCGCGCCTAATACTTTTGATGAGGGTGGATAGGGATTTTCATTCGAGTTTAGCTTCAGCACGCCCGAATCTAGTGCTGGCCATTCACCGGGCGCATAGCCTTCCATCGCCGAAATAACGGGACGAAAATAGTTTTTTTCTTTGCTCACGGCATCTGCCTATTCAGTGGCTAATTCAGTGGCTACTACTCAATTTCTGTCGTAAAGGGCAGCCGCATGTAGACGCTATTAGGATCGTTTAGCGTCTCCAACAGTTTGAAATCTTCTCTTAGTTTTAGCAGCTCATCTGTGAGCGGATCTTTGTTCCACGGTAGCTGATGAATCGCCGTCATGCTAGCGCCAAAAATACTGTTGATAATCTGCTCTTCAAAGGTAGGCAGACGCGGGTATTCGTTAACTTGATAGTCTTCTAGCTCAGCAGATTCAGCGGCGAGAGCGATCGCATCGTTCAACCCACCTAGCTCGTCAACGAGGTTGGCTGCGATCGCATCTTCTCCGGTCCATACCCGGCCCTGCGCTACCTGGTTTACTCGCGCTTTGGTAATGTCACGACCCTCCGCCACTATGTTAGTAAAGCGGTCATACAGCGCATCTGTATAGTCCTGCTGAATCTTTAGCTCTGTTTCTGTTTGTGGGCGGGCGGTCGTGTCCATATTGGCTAGCTGAGCTGTCTGTACCACGTCCCAAGTGATGCCGTTTTTGTTCGCAATCTCTTGAAAATTCAGCAGCAGGCTGTACACCCCAATCGAGCCGGTAATTGTCGTCGGCGACGCCAAAATCTTTGCCCCCGGCGCAGCAATCATATAGCCACCCGAGGCCGCATAGTCACCCATCGAAATGATCAGCGGTTTTTCCTCGGCCAGCAGCTTCACCTCATCGGCAATCACTTCAGAGGCAACCGCACTGCCGCCTGGGCTGTTTACCCGCAGCACCACCGCCTTTACGTCGTCATCCTTTCTCATTTCGCGTAGCGTCGCCGATAGCCCCTGAGAGGTGATGGCACCGGGCACGGTCTCTTGACCCACCACAATATTGCCCTCGGCGTACACAATCGCGACTGTGCTATCTCGCCCTCTCAAGCCGCCTTTTTCGCGGTCCACAATCTGCGCGTACTGATTCAAAGCCGTCTGTGGAAAATCTTCCAAGTCGCTGATGACAATGGCTTCCTCATCTTCTTCGTTCTCAACGCCCGATAGCTCTCTCAGGCTCTCTAGCACATCATCATAGAACCCAAGCTGATCGACTAGGCCCAGCTCCAGCGCTTGCTCTGGCTCGATCAGGCCCACTTGATCCGCAAGCTGCTGTACTTGCTCTGGGGTAATGTCTCGATCGGCTGCCACCGTTTGCACAAAGTCTTTCCACAAATCCCCGATTAGCGCCGCTGTCTGCTGCTTTTCTTCTGGGCTGCTTTGCGATCGCACAAACGGCTCTACTGCCGACTTATAGCGGCCCACCCGCAGCACCTGCACGCCAACCCCATACTTCTTCAGCGCGTCTCCTAAAAACTGAGTTTCTGCCCTAAAGCCGTTGATTTCCATTAGCCCAACCGGGGCTAGCACCAAGTTGTCTGCTACCGATGTAATGTAATAGTCGCGCTCGCCTAGACCAGTGTTGTAGGCCCAAATAGGCTTACCCGATGTTTCCTTAAACTCGCTAAGAGCAGCGCGTATCTCTTTAAGCGTAGCGAGTCCTTCTTGCGGCGACCCTTTGAGATAAATGCCTGAGATTTTATCGTCTTCGGCTGCTGCTGCGATCGCCTGCAGCGCATCGTACAGAGAAATCGAAGGATTCCCGCCATAAAAAGCCTCTTCAAACAGGGCCCCACTGTTGACCACTGCGCCATCCACAATGTCGGTCGATAAGTCAAACACCAGCACCGACTTATCTTCAATTTCTACCTCCGGCTCCGACGTGCTAGAAGAGAGCAGCACGCCCACCAGTCCAAAAGCACCAATGCCCATTAGCAACAGCAAACTAAGCAACCCTGCGAGGGTTCCAACCGCACTGGCCACCGCAATCTTGAAGAAGTCTCGCATTTAAGTGTTCGGCGTTACCGAAGTCAAAAATCTACAGTTCAAAAATCTACACTCAACAATCTATCGTGATAGTCAAATATTAACGATAGGCTGATAGAGTCTCTTGGCATCTAGCCCCCTAGCATCTCATGTTAACGAAACTAGCTGGGTTAAGCCGAAACAGTTCCCACCAACACTTTCCTTTAGCGTACCTGCCGCAAAATTCCTGGTTGCTGCAACCTAGGCAGTGAGTCACAGCCCGTGCAAAACAGCACCGTTACTATCTCAGCAATAAGCGCCTCACTTAGCTCTGCCAGCGCCGCCTCTGACTGACTGGCCGCCTGTAAAAACGGTAGCGCTAGCCCTACTAAATCTGCGCCAAGTGCTACCGCTTTGGCTACATCTAGCCCGTTGCGCAAGCCCCCAGACGCAATCAATGGCACCGTCTGAGAGATCTGACGAATTTCGGTGATGCAGGTTGCGGTAGGCAGACCCCAATCGGCAAAGGTGTTGCCTAGCCGCCGCTGTTTAGCATCCTGGGCGCGCTCACTTTCTACCCGCGCCCAAGAAGTCCCGCCCGCGCCTGCAACATCAATAGCTGCTACCCCAGCGTCTATCAGTCGCTGTGCCATCACCGCCGAAATCCCATTACCCACTTCTTTTGCCACAATCGGCACGTTCAGCACCTGCGCTAGCTGCTCAATTTTGGCAAATAGCCCTTTAAAGTTGACGTCGCCTTCTGTTTGTACCGCTTCTTGTAGTGGATTCAGGTGCAAAATCAGTGCGTCGGCTTCGAGCGTGTCTACGGCCTGTCGGCACTGCGATACGCCGTAGTCGTAGTTCAGCTGTACCGCGCCTAGGTTGGCAAATAGCAGCGCATCGGGTGCGTACTTGCGGACTGAAAAGGTAGGCGACAAGGCCGGATTTTCGACGGCGACCCGCTGAGAGCCTACGCCCATTGCTAGGCCGTAGCGCTGGGCCGTTTTAGCGAGTCGCTGGTTAATCAAGCGGGCCTGCTCGGTGCCACCTGTCATCGAAGAAATCAGCAGCGGGGTTCTGACCGTTTTGCCCAGAAACGTCGTGCTGACGTCAATTTCGCTACGGTTCAGCTCTGGTAGGCAGCAGTGGGTAAATTGATAGCGCTCGAAGCCGTTGGTAATGCGATGGCTCTGCACGTCTTCGTCTAGACAGATACGCAGGTGATCGGCTTTTCGCGCTTGGGTTTCTAACGCTATAGATTCACTAGCCGGTGAATCTGTAGGCGGGCTGGTTGATGAATCTGTAGGCGATTCTGTGGGCGAATCGACTGGTGAATCTGTGGGTGATTCTGTCGGTAATGAAGCGGACAGTGGAGGGCTCAAAGCTAAGGTTCTCACAACAAAAGCGGCAGGTGTTTAAACTACCGTAATCCCTTGGCTCAACAGCAGCGATCGCACATATCGTAAAGTCTATCTAAATCGGTCATCTAAGGCTCCCCTCAAGACTCCCTCAGGGATCTATCAAGACTAGGACAGCTCAACCCCATCGCGACCGTCTACAGACTCGACAAATACGCGCACTGTCTCATCGCTAGCTGTGGGCAACTGCTTCCCCACAAAATCTGGATGTACAGGCACCTGCCGATGACCTCGATCAATCAGCACCGCTAAACGCACCGCATCTGGCCGACCGTAATCATGCACTGCGTTCAGCGCCGCTCGGATCGTGCGCCCGCTATAAATTACATCGTCTACTAGCACGACCGTTTTGCCCGCCAAATCAAAAGGAATCTCGGTTTTGGCAGGGGTCCGAACTCCAATTTGATCCAAATCGTCACGATAAAAGGTAATGTCGAGCGCCCCGACTGGAACCGCCACGTCTTCTAACCGCCGAATTTGTTCGGTGAGCGATCGCGCCAGAGGCACTCCCCTTGTGTAAATTCCCAGCAGTACCAAATCTTTCAGATCGCCCGATCGTTCTACAATTTCTGATGCTAGTCGATTGAGCGTACGACGAATATCTTCAGCAGACAGAATCTCAACAACCTTTTGAACCATCAACGTTAACCTGTAAGAAAGAGCACACAAACCATCTCAGAACGACGTTTGCACGCTTGTATTAGATTTTCCTAATTCTAGTGCGAACGACGTAGGATAAAACGCACGCAGGCCGTTGATAAACTACGCTCAAAACAGACTATCCAACAAGTAAGATGAAGTCAGATAGACCTATCGATCTATCTATTGACATGCTTATCTACAGCAGTACTATCACACCAATACCCACAACTAGGCCTACCAAGAAACTCCATCGAGTCAACCTCAGGGCACGGCTAATCACATCATCTGTAATCGGTACTACCGCATCCCCTAACAGCGGCTTTAGCTTCACCTTGCCGCGGTATTGATTTTTCCCCCCTAGCTGCACTCCAAGGGCGGCTGCATACGCGCACTCACTCCAGCCCGCATTCGGACTTGGATCGGCCCTAGCATCGCGCCAGCAAATACGCAGCACGCGCAGCGGTTGCCCAGATAGTAGTGCGATCGCCCCCACGCTTAGCCGACAAGGTAGCCACGTCAGCACATCCTCACAACGCGCGCTAAACCAGCCCAAGTCAGTATACGGGGCCTCTTTGTAGCCCACCATCGAATCTAAGGTACTCGCGGCCTTATAGGCCAAGGCTATCGGCGCGGCCATCCCCACAACCGCACCCACAATGGCGTAAAACAAAGGGGCCAAGACACCGTCAATCGCATTCTCACTGACAGTTTCTAAGACAGCTCGGCGAATCTCTGCGGCTGAAAGGTGCGCTGTGTCACGGCCTACATAGCGCGATAAATTTTTTCTAGCCTGCGCTAACTGCGGTTCCTCAGTGAGGTCTAGTCCAGATGAATCGCTAGATAAAGAGCCAGATGAATCCTCAGCTAAAGACTGCAGCACATCTTCAGCCGCGTGGCGTAAGCTTCGCCCCGCAAAGCAGCTAGCGAGCAAGATAGCTTCAGCCATCCACGCTAGATAGGGCGACACCTGCGCTAGCAGCGCCAACAGACCTGCACTCAGCATCGCGGTGCCACCAAGAAGCAAAATCGTCAGCCACATGCCTGCAATTTTCATCACCACAGGTGGATAGCCCCGCCGAATCAGCAGACCCGAATAGACGCTAATAGCTTTGCCCATAAGCTGCACTGGGTGGGGCCAGTTCCACGGATCGCCTAAGCCAAAATCCAGCAGCGCAGCGCCGATTAAAAGCAGTCCGCTTTCAAATGCACCAAATCCAAATGCGCTAGGTCCAAGCAGATTAAATCCGAGCCCCTCACCCCTAAACCACAAAGCTTGCGCCTTCCCCTTGGGCGGCTTGCCAACTGCGTGCGTCGTAGTACAAATCTTCTAGCGTAATGCTGCTCAGCGCTTCTTTTATCTTTTGGCTCAGTCTCTGCCACAGCACAGCGGTCACCCAGTCTTCGGCCTGCGTTGGCTGCGCCGAGCCTATTGCTGACTCTACTGCCGAGCCCATGATTGAGCTAGTGGTCTGATGAACCGACTCACCAACGGCTTCTAAAATTTGGGATAGCGAAATTTGGGATGGGGGCTGGGCAAGGTAGTACCCTCCATGCGCCCCTCGTACCGAATTCACAATTTTTGCTCGCCTAAGCTCGATCAAAAGCTTTTCTAGGTAGGGAGCCGGTAGCTGCTGACGAGTTGCGATCGCCCGTACAGAAGAGCGCGATCCGGCAGGTTGAAGACTTAAGTCTAATAGCGCTTTGACGCTGTAGTGGCCTCGCGTAGTCAGCTTCATACGAATAAGGCTATCAAAAACGCCTACGAGTCGATATTTCAGGGTAATACTTTGGCGTTGATACTTTTAATGGGTTGAATGAATGAGTTGAACGGGTATTTGGTACCCTCAATCTACCTTATAAGCTAAGAAAAATCAGCTTTTCAACACTACAATCAGCAGTGTTTTTTCGTTCTATAGTGTCAGCATGATAGGCATTATTTACTATTGTTGACATCCTTCAATCATCGACATTTACTATCGTTGAAAATTGTGGTTTTATAATTAGGGGCCAAGCTCGAACAGCACGCCAAAAGTCATTGACTTCAAAGAGTCGGTCAAGCTCAAAAAGCAAAGTAAGAAAATGTGAAGCTATTAGCTAACGGTATTATCACATCTACTATATTTTTCGACTTACATTGACTTATTGAATTGAGGATTGAAGTGAGGTTACGGCCTGTGCTAGCGTTTGGGGTCTACTCCTAATGCCTGTTGTTACTGCCTGCTGTCAGTCTAGAGAATTGAGTCAATGGTTAATAATCCTAATGCGGATGCCTTAACAGGTAAAGCACTACTCAAAAAGGTCAAAGAATTAGAACACCTAAGTAGAGAAGATAAGGCGAAGACGTGTGGCTACTACACGGTCACAAAAAATGGCGTTACTCGCGTCAACATGATGAAGTTTTTGAATGCGCTAATCGAAGCTGAGGGTATTCAAATCGATAGTACTCAAACGGGTAATGGTAGAGGTGGCCGGAGCGCTAGCTATCGCATTACCGTTCAGTCAAATGGCAATTTGCTCATTGGTTCAGCCTATACCAAGCAAATGGGACTACAGCCAGGTGACGAGTTTGAAATCTCTTTGGGCCGTAAACATATCAAGCTCAAGCAAATTGACGGCGAAGAAACAGAAGACGAATAGCTGTTAGCCAGCATGCGAAAGTGCCTAAGTCGATGAGCGCTGACGCTTGGACTATCTTTTGATACGCTAACTTTTGCGTACTGGTTGGATTGAATACCTGTTAGACCCAAGCATTAGACCAAAACTTCGGTCGCCTTTTGCAGTAATCTTCATTTGCAGGATCTGTATCTTTGTGACTGCCTGTTGAGTCCATATTAAGGCCCACTGCTATGAGTCTACCTATTGTCTTAGAAATCGCCGTCGGACTGATCTTTATTTACCTAACGCTGAGTTTGGTCGCTAGCGAGCTTCAAGAAATTCTGAGTGCCCTCTTTCAGTGGCGAGCAGAGCATCTAAAGCGTTCTATTGAACAGCTACTGGCCGGGAACACGACTGAGCCAAGCGATCTAGCGTCGAGCAAAGCTGGTCTAAGCAAAGCTGAGCTAAATAAAAAGAACCGGCGAGAAGCTAGAGAACTGACAGATAGGCTGTATGCGACCCCCTTAATTGAAGACCTTAACTACGAGGCAACCGACGGTATTAGCGGCTTGCTTCGCAGTCTGCTGCATGGTGTCGGTAAGCTCTACAGAGTGGTGACCTTTCGGCGTAACGTCTTTGGCAACAGCACTAGTGGGCCTTCCTACATTCCAGCAGAGACTTTTGCCACTAGCCTATTAGAACGGCTCAGACTCGAAGATTTTCAACGGCTGCTGGTGCGATCGCGCTTCGACGAATTTGTACAGCAAGAAGTGCAAATTCCGCTGCACAATACGGTCAATGAGCTACGCGCTCGTCTGGCCAATGAAGAGCTGCTGGCAGCCGAAATGGTTTATTTCGATCAGTCTATTACTCAGATTCAAACTGATCTAAGTGCTCGTCGACTGACGCTAGAATCAGCGCTGGTCCAGGTGATCGATCAGCTTCAGTCATTTGAAAATATGGCGGCAGACACGCCGCTGCAAGCGCTGGGTGCACAGCCCGAGATGGTGCAGTCATTTCTAGGCCGAATTCGCTACCTGCGCACCGGGCTCAGCGGCCACAGTAACCAAAATCAGGCGCTGCTCGCAAGGCTGAGACCTAGCATAGAAGACTTGGCCGCGCTCCTCGATCCTCAAAGTCCGACATACGCTGAGCTAGTAGCGCTGGCCCAGCGAGAAGGCGCTGCCGTACAGAATTTGCTCGATAGGTTTCAGCAGGAGGTTATTCCGCCTAAGCTCAGGTCTAGTTTGGCAGCGCTGGCCAATCGGGCCCAGACGCAAGTGCAGGCGGCAGGCGATGAGATCCATCAGCTGCAAAAGGAACTAGAAGGCTGGTTTGATAACGGCATGGAGCGTGCTAGCGGCGTTTATCGGCGCAATGTGAAGGGAGTTGGGCTACTGATCGGCTTGGCGATCGCATTTACTATTAATGCCGACACCCTCTATATGTATCAGCGTCTGACCACCGACCAGGCCATTCGTAACAGCATCTTGCAAACGGTTGAACAAATAGACATCAACAACGTTGAGAGTACAGAAGATCTCGCTAGCGATCTTTCAATCGACCAGCTTCCAGGGCGCTTAGAGGGCGATTTGAGATCGGTGGGCATTGCGGTAGAAGAAACACTAGCCGACTATCCGCTGCCGATTGGCCGAACGGCTGAAGTCTTAGCAGCCCAGCAGAAGGCTGAAGTCGCCTGGTCTGTTCCATTTATTCCAAAAAGGTTAGTGGGCTGGGCGATTACTGCCCTAGCGCTCTCAATGGGGGCCAGCTTCTGGTTTGACTTGCTGCGTAAGGTCACCTCGGTCAGATCGTCGGGAGAGAAGCCAAAGTAGCCGAAAAGCCTGAGGACAGAAAAGCCTGAGGACAGAAGCGTTGAAAGGAACTGAAGGCAGATGGCTATGCGGTTGCAGGCGACTGTCGGTCAACTTCCTGTAGCCAAACAATAAATACCGTGCCAGGGCCCGATGTCGCCATCTCAAAAAGCTGATGAGGCATCCAGGGCGTTCCCACTGCAGGGCTGGTGACCTCAATAAACCCTTCCATTTGGCTCATCAAAGACTGAGCGATCGCTAGCCCTAACCCCGTCCCGGGAATATTACTAGCTGCCTGCACCCCCCGATAGTTGCGCTCAAACAGCCGCTCCAAATCGCTTATCGGAATCCCAGGACCTGTGTCGCCTACGACGACTCCCTGATAGTGTCTAGACTCACTTGTTCGACTCACTCCGGTTTGTACCCACACGCAGGCCCCTGGCGCTGAGTACTTTACCGCATTATCAATCAGATTGCTCACCACCTCGCCTAGGGCCTCTTCCTCTCCCCATACCGCCGGCGTATCCGCTGCTACTTGGGTCTGTATCGTGATTGCTTTCTCACTGGCCACGATATCTGCGATGGCGAGGATAGGTTCTAAGATATCTGGCAAATATTGAGCAGAACAGATCAGCGCGTGTCCGAGTGTGTCTCTCTCCTCTACGTTACTGCGGGCGTCACCACTGCCACTACCACTGCCACTACCACTGCCACCACCACTGCCATCAACACTACGGGCGCTGGGCAATAGCCCTGGTGATGAAGACGGCGGTAGGCGTAGAGGCGCGGTGGTAGGAAAGCCAGTAGGCTCTGCTTTGAGGTCTGCGTCGCCGAGCGCGACCGTCTCATCAAAGTGGGCCACCATCTCGCGTAGCCGCTTGCTCTCTCGCACAATTCCAGTCGCGATTTTTTGATTGGGATCTTCAGGCTCTAGCCGACGCACCAGCAGCTGACCAAACGTGGTCACAGCCGTAAGGGGATTGCGAAACTGATGCAGCAGATTGTGAAAGATTTCTGACTGCCGACTTTGTAAATCGCGCTTGTCAGCCATCTGATTTTGCAGCCACTGGGTGCGACGCTCTAGCACGCAGCCAGCCGCCAGCGACTCGGCCACGCCTTCTACATAGTGACGCTCTTCGCTTTCCCAAGCGCGATCGCGTCTAATAGCCACCATCAGACCCACCACCACCTCTGCGTACACCAGCGGCACCACTAGCTGACGGTCCGGATGCAGAATATCTGGCCAGTCTCCGGCTGTTGACGGCTCTGCTGGTGGTGCGGGTGGTGTCTCTTCCGGTTTGCCTCCTGGCAGCAGACGACGGTGAAGTCCATCGGGCGATCGCCAAGCCGTCGCGCGCTCAAAATTTGCAATCCAGCTATCGACTGGCTCCGGGTAGCTGACCACCGGAATAAAATTAGGCTCTTTTCGCTGACGGCGCTCCCAGTTGGACTCTGCCCGTGGCCTTGCCATATCGGCAATATAGTCGGCAATATAAACAGCCGCAGAAGCCTCAGCCATCTGCTGAGTGAGCAACCGCAACTGCGACCTCGCTAGCGCCATAAATTCGGGACTGGCGATCGCCGTCATGGATAGCCTCGGAACAATAAAGGGAAGACAAATAGCGGTAAAGAGTAAATAAAGAGTTTAAAACGTACTGGCAAAACGTTAAGTTTGTTACAAAATTTTGACTTAGGTGGCCTTATGTTTTGACCTGGCAATCAGCAAAGCTCTTGTCAGATATGGCGTTTGGCAGAAAATAGCACTTTGAATAAATTAGAGATTGAACATTAGGTTAACTTGAAATTCTAAGGCGTACCTGATATATTTTGCAAGGCTTCAGCTTTTTTGTAGCTCTTGCTACATCTCTAGCTGAACACATCTCTAGGCTGCATCTAAATAATTGCAACTAGACACACACATTGGAGGAAATAAACTTGGCAAGAAGACGTAAGCGGAAGAGCCGTCGTCGCCTGGAAGGACGTCGCATTCTCGAAGCAGTTCCTCAATTCAGCATTGAGAGCGGGGAAGAAAAACCTGTAACCGCTGCTCGAAACTACATTCACGCGCAGGGAATTTGTCCACCAGCGCTATTGCTAGTAAAGCGCAATGAGCACACCACCGATCGCTACTTTTGGGCCGAGAAGGGCCTTTTTGGCGCTCAGTACGTTGAAGAAAACCACTTCTTGTTCCCAAGCCTTCGCCTTTTGATGAGTGAAGAAGAAGAAGAGATGGCGGTCTCTAAATAGAGCATTTCAGAGTAAGCATTTCAGAGCAGTGCCTATTGCCACCTAGCTGTTATGCACAACGTTGTCAGGCAAAAACATCGCGACATCGCTGTTTTGATCCCGCCTCGTCCTGACAATTCTGTTCTGATAACTTTCAAGAGGAGAGCTTTACCGGCTCTCCTTTCTTTTTTGTTTTAATCTTGTTTTGTAGAATTGAGCTTCTAGGACCGGAGCTTTTTAGTCCTAAGCTTCTCTGATCAAGCTTTTAGTTCTAATCCTCTAGTTCCAAGCTTTTAGTTCCGATTCTCTAACTCCAAGCTTTTAGTTCCAGGCCCCTAGTCCCAAGCTTTCAAGACTGGAGAAAACGCATTTTTCATAGCGGCCAATTCGTCTCGATGGCCCTCTACCGTGAGCTTTGAAATGATATTGTCTACGGTTTGTCCAGAGGCTGGCACAGCAGCTTCATCAGAGACTTGGTCAAAGGCTTCAACTTTGAACGTAACCTTTTCTGGGCGGCTAGACTTGCGCCAATAAAAAAGACCTGCTAGAGGAGAGAGCAAAACTAAAGCAAATAAAAACTGGCCCCAACCTGGAAAAAGCGTTGCCATAATAAGAGCAAGACAGGCTAGCCCGATAGCTGCAAGCCCTGAGAGAAAGACAGCCATAAAGACACTCGGACTGACCATTCCAGCGACAGTAATGGCAGATGTATCTGCGTTGCGCGTAGCGGCGGCGTCTGTGTTCGGCGCGACAATTTGCCGATAGGCACGGGTCTGAAAGTAGCTTACAACCTCTTGCCGCAAGGGCTCAGCTGCTTGAGTTGACCCAAACTGCATGACTTCGATTCGGTCTTTGGTAGAGGCTCGAATGAAAAAGCCAAGTCCGATGACCATCAGGGCAGTGAGTAGAAGCGTAGAGACGCGAGTCGGATCAAAAAGAAACATTGAGGCCAAGTCAGCTCAGTCAAGGAACAAGTCAGTATACTAGTCCAGCTTAGCAGTTTGGCTATGCAGTCTGGCTATGCCCGCTTACCACTTACCGGGCGACAAGCGCGAAGCGAGTACCTTCACAAAATCGTCAGAAGTAAAAGCGCCAGGATAAACTTTATCCTGGCGCTTTTGTAGAGATGTCCTATTCTGGCGTCCTAGCTAGTCAACTATCTTTCGCAAAGTACTTTCGCAAAGTAGGACTCGCGTTTAAGAACCGGCGTACTTCATTTCAGCCGGCACCGGGCGAGGTTGCGTAGGTATTTGTGAAACGTTCTGCTGCACTACCTTTTGAGGTGTAACTCTTTGTTGACCCACCATGTATCGCTGCCACAGGTCTGCTAGCTCACGGGCCTTCATCTGCCAGTCAGGCCGTAGCCGATACATTCTCCTCGGCCTCCCTCGACCTTCTACCTTTTTCCAGTAGCCCATAATAGCGGCCTGATTTTCTAGAAATTTTAGGGCGTTGTAGAGGACGGTATCAGAAAGACGATAGTTGGGGTAGTCTTTTTCGATGGCGTGAATGAGTTCTGTACCGTACGAGTCATGACGGATGAGCACGGAGAGCACGTAGCAGACAGCTAGCTCTTTGTTGAGATAGACCGGTGGCGGCTCTTCAAAAAACTGGTAGATATCTTCAAACTTCATGAGAAAGCTCCGATAGCGGGTGAGTGAGCAAAACAGCTAGCGGCCAGGATCTGTATATAAAAGTTTTGTACAAACTAATAAGACCACTGTTTTCAGTTCAAAGGCGAGCAAATAGAAACCGCTGGTGCTGGTATAGCAAGTGTCCTAATGCGATAAGAGCTGTTGGGTTAGGGAGACGGCCTTCAAAGAGTGTTAGTGCGTGTGCTAGAACTGCTGATTCATTTTAGACAGGAAATAATAGATTTACTTAATTTTCTCTAATCTAGTAACCATCCGAAAGGTTTTGTCAGATTTTGACCTGAATGCCTTACTAAATGTGGGATTTCGTTATGTAGTGCAAAGTCTTACTTCTGTCTATAAAGCTTTTTATTTCAACAAATAAAGATATATGTATTCGACAACGCAGGCCCGTGATTTGTCGGTATGGGTCATGATTTGTCGCCGCAGGTGCTGAACTCTTTAATCTATGGATGGACGTGGTTCAGCCGGCTGTTGCACAGTGGTTGTGCTGAAGAGGATTTGTCCGTTTTGTGCGGCAATGAGGTCTAAATAGACGGGACCAACGGTATAGGCAGGCTGACTGGCGATCGCCTGAATCTGGAGCGGCTGACCATAGCGCTGTACCTGTCTCAAAAACGCCAGGATTGGTTCTGATTGACCTCTAGCAACGATGGGCCCAGGATTGAGAATGCCGTCTCGGTTTGCCTGAATTTCGACCCGTGCGCCTAGCGCCTGTAGCCGTTCACGCAGGCTGATGTCGCTAAAATCACTCGATTCTATTTGCACAGTCGCCACGCTATCACCCTCAGAGTAGATAACTTCGTTCACACTCGATTCTATGTCTACGAGCAGGCAGGCTTCACCGTCTTGGTTGAGGATTTCGTTAATACAGGGCTCGCCGACCACGTAGTTGGCTTCGGAAGAGACGATGAGCACATGTTCTCTTCCGTCGGCAATCGTTTCGATGATCTGGTTGAAGTTGACTGGGTTGAACAGTAAAACAAAGTCTTCTATTGCTGAAATACCAGGCCACACGGCCTGAAGGGCAACCACGTTTGCTTCGAGCAGGGCTCTTTGCAGTGCTGCTTGGGCTGCTGTGGTGTCAGTGGGTGTTACCACGCTGTCGACTAGCACCTGATTGCGAGAAATGGCGACAGCGCCCAGTCGCAGGTTGTCAAAGTCGTCTTCTAAGCGAGCAATTTGCTGGTCTAAAAACTGCTGCTGTGCCTGTAAGTCTTCGAGCCGAGATTCTCTTTGGGCGATTTGCTGATCGCGCTGGGCGATTTGACTGTCGCGATCGCGCAGTTCTTCATTACGGTCGGCAAGGGCAGCGCTTTGCTCTCTTAGCTGGTCGTTGCGCTGGGCAATTTCTTGGTCGCGCTGGGCAATTCGCGATCGCACCGCCGCCTGTTCTTCTACTAGCGCCGCTCTTTCTGTACGCAGCTCATCAATTTCGCCTCGCAAGCCACCTGCCTGCTCCGATACGGTTTCTAGCTGCGCTTGCGTTTCTACTAGGCTAGCGAGCGTTTCTTCTTCTCTAGAGACCGCTGTGCGCAGTGACTGGTTGGTTTCTCTCAAGCTAGCCTGCGCTTCTACCTGCAGCAGCAGCGCTTCGGCGAGCGTGGCTTCGGCAGACTCTTTTTCAGTGCGGGTCGATTCTAGATCGCTTTGGGCCTGAGACAGCTCTAGCTGGATATCGTCTAGCTGAAAAAGTCCTTTGCGCAGCTGACCGTCTAAGGCAATTAGCAGCATCAGCGTCGAAAAAGAGGCCACCATGCCGGTAGCGACGCTGACGACGGTGGCGGTCTGCCGCGGTCGCAAATTGAATAGACTCAGGCGCGATTTGCCGACTTTCATACCGATGCGATCGCCCACCGTGGCAATCACACCGCCCAAGCAGGCCACCGCAAAAAGTAATACAAATCCAGTCATTCAACATTGCCACTTGCCACTATCGCCACTGCCAAAGCCGTAGCGTGAGCCTCGCCCACCTAATCCAAGATATAACCGATCGATCCATTTGATCCGGCCTGCTCTGGCGATGCTTACCCAAATGCAAACGTTAGGGTAAGCATCGCCAATTGTCGTCGAGCGTTGCCGGGTTTACGGGCGCTGTTCACAAGATTGTGCCAGCAGCGCTGCTAGCTACGTAAACTGCTGAGATAGCGATACCGGATCGTGGACTGTAATTTTCTTTTTGTGAATCGAGATCATCTCTTGCTCACGCAGATCGCCCAGCAGACGCGTTACGGTTACCCGCGTTGAGCCAATTGCTTCTGCGATCGCCTGATGAGAAAGCTTTAGATCTACCGTAATGCCTTCACTCCCCGGCATGCCAAAATCTCGACACAAAATTAGCAAAAAGCTCACCAGCCGCGAGCCCATATCGCGGTGAGCTAACGTTTCAATCATCATCTCAGTCTGCAAAATTCGAGACGACAGGCCGCGCAACATCATCGTCGATAGCTCAGGATGCTCTTTAAGCGCCTGGTTCATTTGGTCTACCTGGATCGAAATCAGCTCTACTGGGGTAAATGCAACCGCATGATAAAACCGATCTGACCTGTCGCCAGTAATAAGAGAAAGCACACCAAACACGCTATTTTCGCGCAGCAAAGCCACCGTAATCTCTTCACCTGCCTCGTACACACGCGAAAGCTTAACCGCACCCTTGGTCAAAAAATAGACACGCTCAGCCGGATCGCCTGGAAAGAAAATCGTTTTGTTTCGCTCATAGGAATCGACGACAGGAGGCAAACTTCCGCCAGATAAACTGCGGAATACATCTGCAATCGGTGAGTTAGGAGTTGCAACCATATCTATAAAGACTGAAAAAGGGGCGACGGGATGGCTAGACCTGTGTTGTTGCGCGAATCGTAATCAATAGAGAATGACAAAAATGTCATGAGACGCTCACTAGTACCCATACTACTAAAGCCTATGCCGATAGCAGCGTTTTGTATTGTTAACTACCAAAGCATATCTGTGTCCGTCAGAAATGAATATCTACCAGGCTTTAGTAAAATATAAAGCACCCTCTATGCTGCGATCCCCCTTTTTCAGTATGCTCCTATGGCTCGCTGAAACGTCAGCCCAGTGATAAACAGAACTATTTAAAGAGTAACCAGATAAAAGAGTCATGCTAGATCTGACCGGAAAGAAAGCCCTCGTAACCGGCATTGCCAACAATCGCTCTATCGCGTGGGGAATCGCGCAACAGCTCCATACTGCAGGCGCAGAAATTGGCATCACCTATCTCCCTGATGATAAGGGTCGCGCCGAAAGCAAAGTCAAAAAACTGACAGAACCTCTCAATCCCACTCTCTTTTTACCTTGTAATGTTCAAGACGATACCCAGGTAGACGAGCTTTTTGCCACCGTCAAAAAAGAATGGGGTGAGTTCGATATCATGATTCACTGCCTAGCGTTTGCCAATAGAGATGACCTGACAGGTGCGTTTAGCGATACCTCACGCGCAGGCTTTGATTTGGCCTTGAGTGTTAGCGCCTATTCGCTGACGCGTTTAGCCCAAGGTGCCAAAGACTTGATGCCCAACGGTGGCAATATTGTTACGCTGACCTATCTAGGCGGTGTCAGAGTAGTGCCCAACTATAACGTTATGGGCGTGGCCAAGGCTGCTCTTGAAATGAGCGTACGCTACCTAGCTGCCGATCTGGGGCCTCAAAATATTCGGGTGAATGGCATTTCTGCGGGCCCGATTCGGACGCTTGCCTCTTCAGCGATTGGCGGCATTTTGGATATGATTCACCATGTTGAAGAAGTTGCGCCCTTACGCCGCACCGTGACTCAAACAGAAGTCGGCAATACGGCTACGTTTTTGTGCAGTGATTTGGCAAGTGGGATCACAGGGCAAGTGGTGTATGTCGATGCTGGCTATGCAACGATGGGGATGTGACCTGAGGCGCTCGCTATTCACCGGGTTTAATCTGTAAAAGAACCGTCTAAAGCACTCATAGGTGTTTTTATTTGATCGGGGGCTAGCTCGTTGGGTTTCAACAGTGGCTGCAGAGCGATCGCCTGGGCTATTTTCATTTGCCCATATGTAAACACGCAGGGCGTTTTAGCCGGTAGCAGCGGCTGAATCTGCTGCCAAACGTAGGGACTGCCGTATATGACGACGGCTTGGAGGTTGTGGCCAAGGGCCGGGATGAGCTGGGTGGCGATCGCACTCAACCGGTCACTCGATCTAAACGGATTGCCGCGAATGAAGAGCTGCACAATCGTGGTGATATCTGCCGGTAGCCGATCTACCTCCGCGCTGCGAGCGTCCATTAGCGTGAGCTGGTATCCCTGCGCGGTGGGCAGCGTCACCGCAGGCGCGTTTCGCCCCAAAAAACGGCACTGCAGCAGGTCATCGACTAGCACCAAATTTTGCCCCGGAATCAGCGGCGCACTGATCGCCTGACTCAAAGACTGAGCGGGCGCATGGCTTACCTGCTGCGATGCGCGCAAAATCTCTACGGCTAGGGCCTGAGTCTCTTCAGTGGCAATTTGCTCTATCTGCACGGGCGGCACCGACTGATGCTGCCAAGCATGGCGAGACATGCCGTCAGTCACAGGCAAGTCAGCAAGCTTGTGCTTGGCTCGCCAAATCCGCTCTACCGCCCGCAGTATGTCCGCAGCGGCGATTCTTCCGGTGTTCACGGCCTCACAGATTGCTGCGATCGCCCCCGATGCATCTTCCGGCATCAACAAAATATCTGCCCCTGCCTCTACGGCCAGCACTGCCGCCTCTGCCGCGCCATATTGCTGCGTAATTCCGCCCATCACCAGCGCATCGGTCACAATGAGCCCGTCAAAGCCCAGGTCGCGGCGCAGCAGGCCGCTGAGCGTGACTTTAGAAAGCGTAGACGGATAGTCTGGGTCTAGCTGAGGAATTTGGAGGTGAGCGGTCATGATGCTGTCTACACCCGCTGCGATCGCTCGTTCAAACGGCACCAGCTCTAGCGCCTGCAGCCGCTCAAAATTGTGATTGACCTGCGGCAGGCTGAGATGAGAATCGGTATTGGTATCTCCGTGCCCCGGAAAATGCTTGGCCGAGGTCAGCACCGCGTTGCCGTACGTTCGAGCCTGCGTCCCTTTAATAAAGGCACTAGCTAGCTGTGCTACGACCTCAGGCTGCTCACCAAACGAGCGTACGTTGATGACCGGATTGGCTGGGTTGTTGTTGACATCAACTACCGGGGCCAAAATCCAGTTCAGCCCAATGGCCGTCGCCTCTTGCGCGGTGGCTATGCCCATTTGCTCAGCTAGCTTTAGCGCTAAGGACAAGTTCTGCTGGGCAATCTGGCCAAGCGCCATCGGTGGGGCAAACCAGGTCGCGCCGCTAAACCGCTGTCCGACGCCTTCTTCTATATCGGCGGCCATCAGAAGCGGATACTTGGCCCAGGCCTGAAGCTGCTGCGATCGCACGCCCACTTCTGCCGCGCTGCCGCCGAGTAAGATGACGCCCCCTACGCCCAGCGCCAGTAGCTGCTTTAGCTCAGCATTTTTGGCCTCCCACTGCGGATATTCCACCTCGTGGTCAAAGAGGTGGCCCGTCGTGCGCACGACGATCATCTGGGCGACTTGTTCTGTCAGGGTGAGCGTGTCGGGGCTCGGTAGGCGAGGAGAAAGCATCAGGTGGTGATCAGGGTGTTTCGGTCTCGCCTAGGTCTTGTGCTTCGATTGACTCGCCAGCTTTGCGCTCTGCGCTGATTTGGTTGATGACGTTTAGCACATTGGTTGCCAAGTCAAACGAGCGATCTTCTTTGAAGGTGACTTCGGGTGTGCGCCGTAGCTTCATGCGCTGTCCAAGCTGACGACGCACGTAGCCCTGCGCGGCTTGTAGGCCCGCCATGGTTTCGGCTTTGGCTTCGTCGGTGCCGTAAATGCTGACAAATATTTTGGCGTGCTGTAGGTCTCCGGCCACATCTACGTCGGTGATGCTGACCATGCCTGCACCGACGCGCTCGTCTTTGATGTCATTGAGCAGCATCTGGCTGACTTCGCGTTTGATAGAGGCGGAGACTTTGGCGACGCGTCTGCTGTTGGCCATGGGGGTTTAGGGCGTAAGGTTAAGCGTTTCGGATTGAGTGTTTTAGTCTGAGCGTTTCCAAGCTGAGCGCTTCAGGCTGAGCGCTGCACGTCGGTGTCTAGGCGACGCCTAGCATGCCTTGAAGGGTGAAGACCAGGCCGACGAAGAAGGCGACAACGGCGCTGATGAGAGCGATCGCAGTGATGGGGTTTTTGAGAAGGGGAACCAGCGGCGAAATCGCGTTGTAAAAAATGCCTAGTGAAAAGCTAATGAGGTAGCGTGGGTAGCGGGAAATATTGTCAAAAAATTCTTGCATAATATGAGGCTACGAACAGGCGAAAGGAGCAGATCAAAAGAATTTGAGGCTGACCAAAGATAAACTAAACAAGCTCGGCTTTTATCCTACCGCAAGGTTCATTCATGACGCTTTCTTTGCCCCTCGACAGCGCCTGCGCACGGCACGGCCATGAATAGCACTGATACGAATAGCCGACTGGTAGCTGCTCGCCCTTTTATCAAGTGGGCCGGGGGAAAGTCTAGGCTGATAGATCAGTACAAGCCTTTTTTGCCGACTGACTATATGCGCTATCACGAGCCTTTTTTGGGCGGTGGGGCACTGTTTTTTTACCTAGCGCCGGATCTGCAAGCACAGGGAAAGAAGGCTTTTTTGAGCGATCTCAATCCTGAGCTGGTGAATGTGTATCGGTGTGTGCGCGATCAGGTAGAAGCGCTGATTGAACAGCTGGCGGTGCACCAGGCGCAGCATAAGGAGGCGCACTATTATCAGGTGCGATCGCAGCTTGAAACCGATCCGATCCGCCGCGCCGCTCGCTTCATCTATCTCAACAAAACCTGCTACAACGGCCTGTACCGTGAAAATCAAAAGGGCCTGTTCAACGTACCGATGGGGCGCTACAAAAGGCCGCCTATTTGTGCGCCGGATCTTTTGCGGTCGGCCTCGGCAGCTCTACAGATTGCGGATATTTCAGAGCGCTCTTTTACAGCGGTGGCCGAGCAGGCTAAAGATGCTGGCGATTTTGTTTATTTTGATCCGCCGTATCACCCGCTCAGTAAGACGAGTAAGTTTACGGCTTATAGCCGCGATCGCTTTACCGCCGCGCAGCAGAGTGAGCTTAAAACGATTGTTCATCAGTTAGCAGCGCGCCATGTCAAAGTTTTGGCCTCTAATTCTGACTGCCCGTTTATCCGCGAGCTGTATGCGGATTTTGCCATTGAGACAATTACAGCGGCTCGTTCTATCAACTCCAAGGCCAGCAAACGCGCCAAAATAACCGAGGTTTTGGTGGTTGCTTAGCGATAGCGTAGGAATGAGGTTGGAACAACTTAACTTAAACAGCTCGATCTAACTTTTTGCTCCCAAAGGACAAGAACAACAGGATACTATTCACGCGCAGCTCATACAGCTTGAACTTCACTATTGCTGCTGGCAGCTTTCTCATCACCTGCTTTCTCGTTATCTGCTTTTTCATCACCTGCTTTCTCATTGGCCAGCAACACCCGATGTGTCTTCACCAGTTGATAAGCGAGAACAACTAGAAGAACACCCATATAGCCGATCAGCGCGCCCCACAGTAAAGCCTCACTCTGCTGATGAACTCCTAGCAGTAGTAAGGGTAAAAACCCTAGGCCAAAGCCCAACAAAGCTCCTTTACGTAGGGTTGCTCCGTCTTTGATGCCGGTAAAGTAGCTCTCTAGCATAAAGGCCGCTGCCGTCAAACTCAGCAGCGGTACTAGCCAAATTGCGTACTGCTGCATAGCCTGTGAGACTTCTGCATGGTTGGTTAGCAGCTTGAATACGGTGTTAGGTAGCAGCACTGTGCTAAGCGCAAAGGTGAGTGCGATCGCCAGCCCGGTCACCAGTGCGACTCGCAGCACGGGCAAAGCCTGTTCAACCTTACCTTTTCCTTTAAAGTTGCCAATCAGCGTTTGCGCGGTCATGCCCACACCCTGCACCGTAAACTGGCTGAGCAGCGCGATTTGCAACAGCAATCCATTTTCTGCTAGGGTTTGCGTGCCAAAAGCCGCGCTGGCATTGGTGAAGAGGGCATACGCCGAAATCAAGGCGAGAAATCGAACTAAAATATTGCTATTTAGTGCGATCGCTGAAGCGAGTTCTTGGGGATTTGCAATCTGGGCAAATGCGGGCTTTAGCAGCGTCCACTGCGTTGTTAGTGCGACGGCCACTAGGCCGACAATTAAAGCCAGGTACTGACTGAGCGCGGTTGCTATCCCTGCGCCTATGCTTTGCCAGCCCCACTGCACAATCATGAGGTAGTCAAACAGCACGTTGGTGCCGTTGCCCACCAGAGAGATTAAAAAGACAACGCCGTTCATCTCACGGCCCAAAAACCAGCCAATTAAAACAAAGTTTAGTAAGACGGCAGGTGCGCCCCAGATGCGGGCGTTGAAGTAATCTAGGCCCGCGCTTTCAATCGCTGACGAGCCAGAGAGCAGCCAAAAGCCCAGCTTGTGAATGGGATATTGAAACAAGAGTGTAATAGTTGCGATCGCTAGTGCAATCAAACCGCAGCGCAGCAGGCCTACTAGCACCGCCGTCTCGTCACCTTGCCCAGCCGCGTTTGCCGTCAGTGCGTTGGTGCTGTTACGCAAAAACTTCAGAATGCGATAGATATAGTCAAACAGTAGACCGCCTAAAATCACACCCGCTAGGTAGTTGATATTCGACAGGTGACCCAAAAATGCCGCATCGCACAGGCCTGCTAGCGGCACCATCATATTCGATAAAACAGCAACCGCCGCCAGCCGATAAAAGCGAGGCAAAAAGCTACGGTAGTGAGCTGGGATAGAAAAGACCATAAGCTGAAGATTTGATGCTGTTCTTCAAGGTGACTGACGAGGCTGTGACTCAAAAGATCTGTCAGCAGGTGAATTAGAAGAAGGCTGGTTTAAAGGATAGTTTTGGGTGGGTGGCGGAATGGTCACTGTAATAGAGACGACGCTGTCAGTCTCTTTTCCAGTGCTGTCAACAACTGTAAACCTGAAGCTGTTGACATACTCACCATACTGATCGGATGGCACACTGCCATCAGGAAGATAGGTAACGCTGCCGTCGCCGTTATTTTGTAGTTTGCCGCCAGCGCTGATCGGCTCTATTGTAGCTATTTCAACCGAATCGTCATTCGGATCTTCGGCTTGTGACAATTGCAACAGGTTAAAGGTGTAAGTACCGCCAGGTTCGAAGTCTACCCCTTGCTGGAGATACAAAGAGACCGCTTGCACAGCGGGCGGCTGGGAAGATGTTGGGCCTAGGTTTTGCGCTGTGCTTGGGTTTTGCGCTGTGCTTGGGCTAGCCGGCTGGGTTTGGCTAGGCGTTGGCCTCGAGCCTGAGTCTGCTGCGAGGTTCGGCTCTAGGTCAGTGCGCCGACCGGTGCCAGTGCCTGAAAGCGGAACAACGTAGAGATTACGCGCATTACTTTTAATCACGAGCTGCCCGGCGCGATCGCCCGATTCACTTGGCGAAAACAATACAGACACTGCGCAGGTCTGCTCAGACAACAGCTCATTTGCTGTGCAGGTCTGATCGATGACCTCAAAATCCTCGCCAGTTGCTATTTCTAAAGATCCAATGGCCAAAGCCGCCGTGCGGCTGTTGTTAGTGATTGTTAGCGTCTGACGACCATTTTGACCCAGCGCAACCCCGCCAAAAACTAGCGTGTCTGCATCCAAACTCAGCGCTGGCCATGATGACGAACCGCCCAACTCGCGCTCTTGGGCTCCCCGAATCAAATCACTAAATAGAGCGCCGCCTGGTTGATCCTCTCCCAGTTCAGACTCCCCTGCTTGCGACTCTGTTTTCGCTATCTCGCCTTTATCTGCTGACACCGTTCTAGCCCGGTTGCCAGCCCACAAAAAGCCACTCGCAGCGCCAGCAATTGCGATGCCTGCAACCGCAGCCCAGCCTAAAAATCTACTCAGCCCGTAGCTAGTCGATCTCGCGCTGCTGGTGGCCAAGTCCTCCCCAGAAACCAGCGGCGGCACTACCAAGCCTAAATTGTGACGAGAAACCGCAGCTCCTGCAGAGTCTGTGGCTTGCTCTCGTAAGGCAATCGCCCGAGAGAGCCAGTATTCGGCCCGAGTAGAATTGCCAAGTGCGATCGCACTGGTTCCTAGCTGATGCAAAGCCCAGGCTTCCGTGCGGTCATCCCCTAGCTGCTGCGCGGCCTGCAGGCTGTGCGACAGCACTTGTTCCCACCGCTGCCATTGCCTTCCCATTGATAAAGGGGCATCGAGTCTTCGCACCAAAGATAAGCTACGCTGCCACTGACCGGTCCGCTGCGTCCAGTCTAGTAAATGAACCATGGCGTCCAGGTTTTGGGCGCTGTCTCTACTTGTAAAATAACTGACTGCGCTTTGGAGCAAAGGCTTGGCGTCAAAAGTTTGAGTGAGCGCTTCAGTGAGATCCGCGCAAACCTGATAGCCTGACTTGGTCACGTTTACAAGCTGTAGGTCGGCGAGCTGTTCTAAGGTCTTTGCGGCGATTTCAGCAGGTAGCTGGGCGATCGCCTGCGATTGCTCAACCGTTAGTGCGATTCCTTCCATCGCTCCTATCAGGGCCAGAGCGCGCTTTTGATGTGTCGATAGGGCTGTGATGCTGCTGGTAAAGATAGACCGGCTCAGTGCTAACTTTTCTAGATCAGCAGCAGCTAGTCCTGAGTGAGTGGCTGCTGTTTGTCGCTGAATTGCCTGCATAGAAATGAGCCAATCTGTCAGGGAGGCGTTTTGGGCCTTGACCTGAGCGGCGGCTCTGCGCAGATGAAGCGGATTGCCAAACAGGGCAGCGCATAGCGATTCGGCGGCGGCTTGCTCTGACTCTGACAGGGGGCGATCGAGGTCTTGTTGCAAAAGAGCGATCGCCGCTTCGACCGGCAGCCCAGATAGGGCAATATCTGCCCCTTCTCGCTCATATAGCCGCGCTTCAGACACCAGCAAGAACATGCACTTGGGCAGGGCCGCTATCAGCCATTCCATCTCTTCTTTATCCAGCCGCAGCCCGTTCAAGACGACAAGTGCCGCTTTCTCTTTTAGAGCCTGCTGTATCTGCTCATAGCTCGGCTTAAAAGCAGGACTTGCCTGATAGAAAGCATCGTAAAGAGACTGCAACAAATCGGCAGCGGGCCGTCTGGATATTGGCAGATAAATGACGCCATCCGCAAACCGATCAACAATATCTGACTGATGCGAGAGATGCCGCACTAAAGCCGTCTTGCCAAATCCTGGCTTGGCATAAATCTCGACGGGTAGCCCCTGCGACAAAGCCTCGCGGATGACGGGTAAGACGGTTTGTCTGTCTAGTAAGTTGGCAAAGGGCGATGGCTTTATTGCTAGTGGTGTTGACCTGGGCTGAACGGTTGGCGCATTCGCTACGTTTAGCACGCCGCCGTGAGTGGCGTTATGGGTATAGCTGTATAGCTGGCTGCCGCTGCCGACGATCAGCGGACTGTTAATATCGCCACTAGCGCCTTTATTGAAATCGCCTAGTGGTTTTTGCTGGGATAAGGGCGGGGACTGTGACGGGGATGAAGGGGAGGGAAGCTGAGTGAGCCTGCGGGCGATCGCAGGCGCGGCTGATAGCAGCAGTTCTTCTTGCCACAGTGGCTGCACCTGCTGCGGTAGCCGACCGCTCACTTTGACTAGCTTGGTCCAGCTTAGCGATAGCTCGGCTTTTGCTTGCCTTAGGGTCTGATGCAACAGGGCCAGCAGTGGCTTGACCGCCAGCGCTGATTCCGACTGACCATCCATCGGCTCTAGCGCTACGTACAACAGCCCATCATTTTGCCGCAGGCCCACTTTTGTCACAATCTGGCGTGCTGCAAAGGCTTTGTTTAAAGCTGCTGCAATCTGATTACTGTAGGTGGTTTGGCGATAGTTTGCGGTCATAAGCTTACGGTAGGCATGACCCTAGAAAGAGAGTACAGAAAAAGAGAGTGATCTCTAGAGAGATCCTGAATCTAGGAGATCCGCTTCAGATAGCAATGATAGACAACTAGCAATGATAGACGACTCTAAGGTGTGGCATCAGTATATTGCCACATATGCAGCGCTAGATAAGTTCGATATGGCACAAATCGAGCTGCGGTGTTTACGGTCTTTCTTCGCTTACTAGTCAGCTGTTCTAGGGTTCTACGGGCTGCTAAATCACCATCGGGCCAAATATTTTCATCGCCGAAGTAAAAAATACCCATCATATCCGCAGTCCATGGGCCCACGCCCCAAAGTGCGATCAGGCGTTTTGTTCTCTCTCTATGAGAAAGCCTGCTAAGTTCTGTTGAATCTAGCTGTCCTTGCGCCGCTGCCTGCGCGATCGCTTTCACCGTCTTTACCTTCGCCGCCGACAGCCCACAGCTCTTTAGCACGGCGTCCTCTACCCCGCTAAAATAATCAATTAGATTCTCATCACCAGCGCTCGCTACCACGCGCGCCCAAATCGTTTGAGCTGCGCGAATAGAGAGCTGCTGCCCGGTCACTGCTCTGCACAGATGTTCAGGAAAAGAGTGCTTTCGATTGGGTACGAATTCGATGGGGCCGTTGTGTGCGATCGCATCGGCTAATGCAGGGCTGAGCTTCGCGGCGATCGCACATAGCCTCTTATGAATTTCTGCCGCCTTCTCTGCCTGCACCTGCACTTTCCATTTTTGAATTCTCAGTCTCGACCGCGGAAACTTACTCTACCGGCACATAGTCGTAGCCACTACCCGACCGATTGCCCGGCTCCACCGTCACGAGCTGTGAAGGCTGGTTGAGATCGCCCGAGGGCAAAAACCGAATCGGATTGGTCGCTCCCTCAATCTTCGTCCCTGAACTTGCCAGGGCTTCAGCTATGCCTACCCGGCTCGCATCCACTGACAGGCCAGCCGCCAATACCTTCACCGCATCGTAGGCCGTGGCCGTGCGCCAGTTAATATCGCCGCCCCAAAGCTGCCGAGACTCTCTCACAAACGCGCTCTGTTCATGGCTTAAGATATGCCACGGTACGGCCACGGTTAACCCCGCCGCGTTGCTTCGGCCCACATCTAGCACCTTAGGATTGTACAAACTATCGCCCCCAACCATCGGCAGCTCCTGCTGGTTCACCGCAATAATCTGATTGGCATCGTCAATTGTGGCCGTATTCAGAGCTAGCATCAGTACATTCGCGCCCATCTCTTTTGCTTCCTGCACGGCTCTGCCCGCACTAAATCCGGGCTCGCTCACGTCGTAATCGGCCACCACGTTTCCGCCATTGCTCAGCAGCTCTGTCGTAAACTCTGTCTTTACAGAGTCGCTATAGGTACTGTCGCCGTTGAAGAAAACAACGGCTTGATTTTGGTTTAGCTCATCGAGGACATAGCGTGAGAGTGTTGCTGCCGCAAGGCGATCGCTTGGCACTGTCCGAAAAATGTAGTCTCCCAGCTCTGGAATTTTTCCCACTGTGCTCGTCGGTGACACCATCGGCAGCTCGCCCGCTTCATAAATTTCGGCGGCGGCCAGCGTCGTACCGCTCGAAAAATGACCTACTACGCCTAGAACCGTCGATGCCTCGACTAGCTCATTTGCGATCGCTTTTGCCGTTTCTTCATCGTCTTGGTCATCAACTAGCAATAGCTTTAGCGGCGTCCCGTTAATACCGCCTGCCTCGTTAATATCGGTTTGTGCCTGCGCAGCCCCTCGCATCAGCTCTAGGGCCGGATTTACCGCTGAGCTAACCGGTACAATCACCGCCACGGTGTAAGCAGGTGCGTCGCCAATCTCAGCATTGTTCAAATAAACGAGCGATTCAGGGTCGTTTCGCTCTTCATTTAGCGCTGTCGTAAATTCCACCCTAGCCGTTTCATAATCACCAGCCGCTAAAGCTGCTAGCCCGTCTTGCTTAGCTTTAGAGATCGCTCCTGGCAAAATCGACTGACCCGCGGTGCCATCTGCACCTGCCACACCTTGACGAGCATTCTCGCCAGCAGGCTGCTCTATGTCCGCTGAGCCACCGCCATTGTCACTAGAATTAGACTCAACCCCGCTGGACGCAGTCCCATTAGACTCAGCCCTATTAGACGCAGTCCCGTCAAACTGGCCTTTTATCCACCAAGCGCCCCCTACCAAAATTGCAGCGGTTACCAGTAGAGATACGATCAGAGCCGGTAGCTCGTTTTTCTTGGCCATGTAATTAGCAGCCGAAGCTTCAATATTAAAGCGCTTTATTCAATCACATAATACGGGAAAGCAACCGGAAAATTAGCCGAAAGATGACAGCGATCGCCACCATCGCACCGCCAGTCATCAGTACAATCACAAGAATGTACTCTAAACCCGTTACACCCCAGATTTCTTCCAAGACCTGATGCAGCCGTCCAAAAAACGCCACAATCGCTAGCGTCACACCAGTAATCATCACCAAGTCAAAGCCTTCTATCACTCGCAAAAACTGAAGCGTACCCAGTCCTGCTAGCAAAACCAGCCAGGCGGCGTGCCCGACGAGCCCTGTCCCCAGCAGACTCGTTGCGGCGATCGCAATTAGCCCCCCTTCTACGCCCGAAAAAGCGGCATTTCCCAAAAAGCGCCTCAGCGATAGCGGTGCGGTAGGTGTCGCTGCAGGCGGGCGAACAGGTTTAGGTGGTTTGGCGGCCTTCTTAGCGACGGGCGGCGGTGGGGGGGCGGCCTGATTCTGGCTCCGGTTTTGGCTCCGGTTTTGGCCCTGATTCTGGCTCTGATTCTGGCCTTGCAGCGGACTGCTGACGGCGGGTGGTGAGACGGGTGGCGCAATTCCTATAGAGGGCCGAGTAGCGGCTTTGCTAGGCGTTAGCGCCGCATGGACTGCTTTGGCCGTAGGATAGCGATCACGCGGATTAGGCCGCAGCATTCGATCCAAAATCGTGGCTAGCGCGGGCGAAACCTGTGCATGCCGCTGCCACCGCCACCGGTTCGAGACGCTATCGCGCAGATCACCAGAGGCCATATCTGTTAGCAGCACCACACAGGTCGCCGCTAGCGCGTACAGATCAGATGTTTGATCGACTGTCCCGTTCATAATTTGCTCGGGTGGCGCATACTCTGGCGAGCAAATGGTCGTCGGCCCCCGATGCTGTGCGCTGGTTGGCGTCGTCACTTCCTTGACCGCGCCAAAATCTAGCAGTGACAGCCGCCCGTCTTTACCCTGCATAATATTTGACGGCTTCACATCCCGATGGATTGCGCCATTCTCGTGTACAAAGCTCAAGACATCCAGCATGGCCCGCAGCACCCTGGTGACATCGGCCTCGTTAAACTTGCCCTGCCGCTCCAGCGTCTTTTCTAGATCTTCGCCGTCAACAAACTCTTGAACCAAATAAAACAGCTCTTCTGACTGATTGTTCAGCGGGTTCGTCACCAGTAAAGGAAAATAGGCATACAGATTGGGAATCTGCGGATGCTGCAGGCCCAGACGCTCTAGCACGATGGCCTCTTTGCCAAACAATCGCTGCGCTGTTGCCATTTGCTGCGGTGTTAGTGTAACTGGCGGCTGAAACAGCTTGACTACACAGCTACGCTGCGTCGGCGAGTCAAAATCTTTGGCCAAAAAAGCCGTGCCAAATCCGCCCTGACCCAGCAAATCTACAGGCAAATAGCGCCCCCGCAAAATCAGCTCCATGCGGCAGGCACCGCAATACTTCTGCTTTAGCGGCTGAGGAATATTGGGATTGTCAAGATCTGAAAAGTGATTAATCGGAGAGGGACAGTTGGGGCGGGTGCAGTGCAGTTGCATAGGAGATTTAACAAGTGTCTCAACCGCTAGCGGCTATGTTCAACCCGGTTGGAAAGCCCTTGAGGATTGACGATTTGACCGGTGACGAGCTACTTCAAACGGGCGGGGTCGACCTGAACGGCTGCCCTAGCCTTATCAGGCACTTTAGCAGATGTCTCCTGATTCACGACGGTTTCTACAGCTGGTGATTTGCTATTTCCGTTGGCTTTCGCACCGGTTTTCCCATTGGCTTTTTCGCTGGCTTTCTCGTTGGCCTTCTCGTTGGCCTTTCCATTAGCTTTCTTGAATTCCAGCTCTCGATTAGTAAACTGAGGCAAAATTTCTTTTGTGAAAGCTTCAGCCGCTTTAGAACGGTATCGATTGGGATTAAAAATAACCGACAGTGTTCTTTTGACCTCTACCGATTCAATCCGAGCGCGGTGAATGACGCCCATTTGCAGCTCCTTTTCGATGGACGATGTTGACGCAAACGCCACGCCTAGTCCAGACTGCACCGCATTCTTGATTGCTTCAATAGAGTTCAGTTCCATTTCTATGCGCAGCCGCCGCGTTTCGATTCCGCCTCTAGTCAGTACCTGATCGATCACTTTGCGAATGGTGGACTGAGAATCAAGCGTAATGAATTTGAGCTTGTATAAGTCGCTGCGGAGAATGGTTTCATTCGAGGCTAACGGATGAAAGACGGGCATAATCAGAGCCAGTTCATCTTCGGCATACGGGGCGACTTCTAGAGAGTCTTGAAGCTCTGGGGGAATTTCGCCGCCGATGATTGCCAAGTCTATTTGGCCGTTAGCGACGCTCCAGGCGGTGCGACGGGTCGAGTGAACGTGGAGCTGGACGGCGACTTCGGGGTAGCGCTGCCGAAACTGACCAATCATTCGAGGCAGCAGATAGGTGCCGGTGGTTTGGCTCGCACCCACAATCAGCGTGCCGCCCTGTAGGTTTTGCAGATCTTCAATGGCGCGACAGGTCTCTTGGCATAGGCTAAGGATGCGATCGCCATACTCTAAAAGCAAGTGTCCGGCCTCTGTGAGCTGCGCTCTGCGTCCTCCCCGGTCAAACAAAGGAACATCCAGCTGCCGCTCTAGGTTTTGCACTTGTAAGCTCACGGCAGGCTGAGACACATATAGGCTATCAGCAGCGCGCTTAAAGCTGCCTTCTGCAGCGATAGCCTTCAAAATGCGAAGTTGATCGAGCGTGAAAGGGAGATCAGACATGGGGGCTTAACCTGGCTCTCAGGAATCCGTGAAAGTAAAAATGCAACCTACATAGGGATGACAACAATAAAACTGTTAGGGTGGCTCTCTGAATTTACCAGGATATTGAGACGATTGCTTGATTACGCTAATACATTAAGGCCACCAAGACCCACACGATAGAGCCGTAGACGGGGATCGTATCAATGTTTGAAAATGCATTAGAAATGCCCAGTATGAACTGTATCGCCGCAAGGCCATCGCTTATGATTGATAGCAGGGATCATTATTACCTTTGTGTGGACTAATCCTGTTCAAGCGGCAACTGTTCAAGCGGCATACCTATGAAGCTTAACCCTCGGCAGCAAAATATTCTCAGGGCGACGGTCCGTCACTATGTGAGTACGGCAGAGCCCGTAGGCTCTAAGTCGCTGGCCCAGGGCTATGACCTTCAGGTGAGTTCGGCGACTATTCGCAATGTTATGAGTGCTCTAGAGACATCTGGTCTGCTCTATCAGCCGCACACGTCGGCGGGGCGAATTCCTTCTGATTCTGGCTATCGCACCTATGTAAACGAGCTGATGACGCCGTCCAAGCCACTGACGCGTCAGGTGGAGTCGGCGCTGAATTCAAAGTTGGATTGGGAGCGGCAGGCTATAGAGGCGCTGCTGCAAGAGTCAGCTCAGATTCTATCGCGCTTAAGTGGCTATATTGCGCTGGTGACGATGCCGCAGATGGAGCCGTCTTTAATTAAGCACTTACAGCTAGTTAGAGTCAGCGACCGGCAGGTTTTACTGGTGATTATAGATGTGTACAACAACCATTCGATTTTGCTGCGGTTGCCTAACCCAGACGCTGTGATGGAAACTGGGGCTACAGCCGTTGATTCGGTCCTGGGAGGCGATCGCACCAACGAAGAAATAGACCGCGAGCTACAGCTTTTATCTAATTTTTTGACCGCTCAGCTCAGAGGGCGATCGCTGCATGAGGCAGATTTGGACTGGGCCGCGCTCGACCAGGCATTTCAACGCTATGTCGGCGCTTTGCAACAGGCGATCGCAGACCTTGCCCGTCAGGCAAAAGCCGCCGCCACCACGCAAATTTTAGTCAGCGGCCTAGCCGAAGCCCTAGACCAGCCAGAATTTGCCGAAAGAGAGCAAATTCGGACGATTGTGCAGCTTTTAGAAGACGGGCGCAATCAGCTATGGCCACTGATTACCGAGCCCGCTTCAACGAAAGCGCTATTAGTCGATCAGCAGCGGCTGAAAATTTGGATCGGGGCTGAAAATCCGGTAGAGCCCATGCGCTCTTGTGCACTGGTGACCGCTCGGTATGGAAATGCGCCAGGACCGATGGGTAGTCTGGGCGTGCTGGGACCAACGCGGATGCTGTACGAAAATGCAGTGGCCGCGGTCGAGGCTGCGGCAAATTATTTGACAGATGCGGTCACCGGCACGCTCGGTGGTGATGGGCGGCTCACGCCAGAGGGCTAAATAGCTAGAGATTTAAGATCGAAGCTTGCGGTCAAAGCAGAGCGCAGCTAAAGATCGAAATTGTCGAGGCGGTCTTTTTTACGAGGGCTGCTGAGTAAGCGGGCGGCAATGATACCCCCAATAAAGCCAGAGAGATGGCCTTCCCAAGAAATTCCTGGCTGGCTAGGAAGAACGCCCCAGATAATGCCGCCGTATAGGAATGTCACAAGCAGCGAGAACGCGATCGCAACCAAGCTTCGCTCAAAATAGCCTCTTAACAGTAAATAGCCAAAATAGCCAAAGATAATGCCGCTAGCCCCGATATGAACCCCTGATGAGCCAATCAGCCAGGTGCCTAGCCCGCCAACCAGCGCACAGATAATGGTCACCGGAATTAAATCTTCAGACTTGCGCAGCATGATCAGCCAGCCCAGGCTCGCCAGCGGAATCGTATTGGCTAACAGATGCGCAAAGTTGCCGTGCAAAAAAGGCGCAAATAGAATGCCCCAAAGACCCGAAATAGTTCGAGGCCGAATTCCCAAATTATTGAGAGCCCCGTTAAAAAAGACCAAATCGACGGCCTCAATCACCCACAGCAGGGCAACAATACCCAGCAGTGTCTTAATCTGCAGCCTAAAAGTACCAACAATAGAGCGCTCGGTTGTCATAGCTAACGATATCCTTCCTTCAGCCGCAGGTTATTCAATGTTTGTTGGAAATACACCCTAACAGTTACCAATTCCGGGTCGCGGTCTTTTCAAAGCCCTCTTCAAAGCCCTCTTCAAAGCTCTAGTGCCTGAACGCAGCCAAAGTCCTAGCGACTGAGCACAGCCGAAGCCTCTTTTGGTGAGCGAGCGAAGCCAAAGCCAGTCACAGCAACCCAATTAGGTGTAGCGGCCCATGCCCGGTAAATATTTCTGCTAGCAGTGCCAAAAAGCCTAGCATTGCCAGCCGGCCATTCCACACCTCAGCTACAGGTGTCATGCCCCAGGCGGACTTGTCCTGCGGGTAAATTCTCACCTTTTTCTCTGGCTTCGCCAAGTCGGCAAACCGTACTGCTGGCCCCTCTAAAGCTTCTGTTACCATCTCCGCCATATCGGCGATAAATCTAGGGTAGGTATCTAGTGCGGGCACTCGGTGAAAGCCTTCAATGCCCTCTTCTTCGGCAATCTCCCGGTATTCAATATCGATTTCTTGTAGCGTCTCAATATGCTCAGAGACGAAACTAATCGGTACGACGACAAGATTGGAAACGCCTTTTTCGGCGAGCTGGGCGATCGCATCTTCGGTATAGGGCTGTAGCCATTCAATCGGGCCCACTCGGCTTTGGTAGGCCAGCGTATGGTCATTTGGGCGTCCTAGCGCCTTCATAATCAAAGCGGTGCAGTGTTCGATTTCCTTTTGATACGGATCGCCAAATTCTTCCACATAGCTTACAGGTACGCCATGAGCGCTAAAAAAGATATGTGCCCCGTCTGGTTCGCTCAGCTTGTCTAGCTCTGTGCGAATTAAATCGGCCATAGAGTTCACGTAGCCAGGACGCGCATACCAAGACTCAATCAGAGTGTAGTCAATCGGGTGTAGCCTAGGATCTTCTTTCCAAATCTGCTCTAGCAGACGAAAGCTAGAGCCACTGGTGCTAATCGAATATTGCGGATAAAGCGGTAAAACAACCAGCTCTTCAATGCCGTCACGCTTGATTTGAGCGATGGCTTCTTCGGTAAACGGATGCCAATAGCGCATCCCCACGTAGACCTCGGCGTCTTTTCCTTGCTCTTTCAGTACCGTTTTCAGCGCTGTACCCTGCTCTTCAGTAATGCGGCGTAGTGGCGAGCCGCCGCCAATCTGGCGATAATTTTCTTGCGATGTCTTGGCCCGACGACTCGAAATAAACCAGGCCAGCGGCTTTTGCAAAACGGGAAATGGGATACGAATAATTTCAGGGTCAGAGAATAGATTGAACAAAAAGGGCTGTACGTCCTCCGGTTTTTCTGGCCCACCTAAATTTAGTAGCAAGACTCCCACACGGCCCATAATGAATCGCGTACCTTTGCGCTTAATATTTTCTTAGCTTAATGCCTATCGTAACAACTAACGTTATGGATGAAACACTTCCTTTTGCCGAGATCTCCCGCCAAATGCGCTAGAAAACCATGCCTTTCCATCCGCTTGACGAACCCCTGACCAAGGTCAACTTGCGACTCAAAGCCGCCCAGCTCGGCCTCAAAATCGAACGCAGAGGCGATAAGCTTAACCTGCGCGGCACGCTGCCCCCGCGTCCCAACAGCAGCCGCCTAAAAGCCTCACAGCAACGGATTCCGCTCGGCATCCCGGCCCATAAAGCGGGCCTAAAGCAAATCGAAAAAACAGCCAAGGTGATTGCCGCGCAGCTAATTGAAAATACCTTTAGCTGGCAAGACTATTTAGGCCCAGTTGCCGGACTCAAGCGCGCAGGCGCTGATTTGTCTGCTCAGATCGATGCCTTTGAAGCCTACTTCTTTCAACAGCGCCTAGAGGCCGCACTGGCCAAACCCGCCTCCGTGCGGACCACCTGGGAAAAGGCCTATGTTCCCTACCTGCGCAAGCTACAAACCATCGCTATCCAGCACCCCAGCTTTTCCCTTGCCGAAGCCATCTACGCCACCGTCCAAAGTACAGCCCCTAACTCTCGCAGCCGCCAAATTTGCTGCACTGCGCTTGATGCGATCGCCGCCTTCCTCAATATTCCACTGCCCACCGATCTCAAAGCTTTCTGGGGAAACTACGGCAACAGCAAAACCCAAGTCCGCCAGCTGCCGACCGACGAAGCTATCCTCAGTGCCTTTTGCAAAATCCCCAATGCTCAATGGCAGTTTGTGTACGGCATCATGGCCACCTACGGCCTGCGCAACCACGAAGTTTTCTTTAGCGACTATGCTATGCTCGCCAACGGCGACGACGAAGCCGCCATCGAAGTCCTCGAATCGACTAAGACTGGCCAGCACGACGTTTGGCCTTTTCACCTTGAGTGGATAGACGCCTTTACCCTGCGAGATATCCGCTTGCCCAACGTCAGTACCGACCTGAGCAAAACCACCCTACAGCGCGTCGGCCAGCAGGTCTCTAAGCAGTTCAAGCGCTACGAAATTCCCTTTTCGCCCTACGACCTGCGCCACGCCTGGGCCGTTCGCACCATCGGCGTCGGCCTTCCTGACACCGTCTCCGCCCGGATGATGGGCCATTCTGTCGCCGTCCACAACCGTACCTACCACCGCTGGATTACCCGCCGAGATCAGAGGGCGGCTGTGCAGGCCACAAGAGGAAAACTGTAGAAGAAAACTGTAGAAACAGTCGGCTGAACCCCCGTGGGCTAGGCCATCTTATTGCATGACCATGCCACCATCTACGTTCATGACCTGACCCGTTATGTAGGCCGCAGCCGGGTCCACAGCCAAGAAGCGAATCAGACCTGCGACTTCTTCTGGCTGTCCATATCGGCCCAGTGGAATGAACTTGAGAATCTCTTCGGTATTTTTCAGATCGCCGGTCATGTCAGTGGCAATAAAGCCGGGAGCTACTACGTTGGCAGTTACGCCGCGAGGGGCGAGTTCTTTGGCGATAGTTTTAGTAAAGCCAATAACGCCTGCCTTGGCGGCGCTGTAGTTCGATTGGCCAGGGTTGCCCATCAGTCCCGAGACGGATGAAATGTTGATAATGCGGCCTGAGCGCTGTTTCAGCATAATTTTGCTGACCGCACGTGAGCAGAGAAATACACCTGTAAGGTTGAGGTCAATGACGGCCTGCCAGTCTTCGGGCTTCATCCGCAAAAGCAAAGTGTCGCGGGTGATGCCTGCGTTGTTAACTAGCACATCGATCTGGCCAAATTTGTCCATCGTGGCTTTGATCAGGGCATCGACTTCGTCGGCTTGTGAGACGTCGGCTTGAAGTGCGATCGCCTCCGCTCCCATCGCTTCAATCTGCGCAACTACCGCATTAGCCGCTTCACTAGAGCGAGCATAGTTCACCACAATTTTGCCGCCTTGCTCAGCAAGAGCCAGTGCAGCGGCCTTCCCAATGCCTCTAGATGAACCTGTAATCAAGGCAACTTTTCCGTCTAGTGCTCTGGCCATGATGGTCTCGCGTCCTTAAAAATGCGTGCGTTTAGCCCGATTACTGTAAGCTCTTCAGGGTAATCGAGGCAATTGCCATAACTAAGATAGGCGACCTTAATCTCAAAAATAGATATATTGCGTAGTCTTAAATTATTGCGTTGCAAAGACACACTCGCTAGCGTAGACGCTTAGCATGGATGAGTTGTTCAACAGGTAAGTTCCAAATTCATGGCAGTCACACAAGAATTCAAGAGTTTTGAGGATCTCGTTGAGGGCTCTGAGCAGCCTATTTTGGTCGATTTTTATGCCGACTGGTGTGGCCCTTGCCAAATGATGGCCAAGATTTTGGTGCAGGTAGGCGCTGAAATGAAAGGCGAAATAAAGGTGGTCAAGATTGATACTGAGCGCTATCCGCAGATCGCTTCTCAGCACCAGATTCACGCGCTGCCGACGCTGGTGCTGTTCGATCAGGGCAAGTCTGTAGACCGCATTGAAGGCGTTCTTACAGCCGATCAGTTAATCAGTCGGGTGCGGGGTGTTCTAGGCGGTGGAGCTTAAGCGATCGCTTAAAATCAGCTCGCAAACAGTACACAAGACACAAACGTCTTCTCGAACCCGACAGCGGGCGCTTTTAATGAGGTGCCCGAAGCGATCTGCCCAACCCTAACGATGCAAGCGTCTGAACCACTGATTTTGAGTAGCGGCCATAGCAACGGTTATTCGATATACGCAGATGACTTGCCGTTGGATGGTTCGCAATCGGGTCGTTTGCTGGCGAGCAGTGTGCCAGCAGCGATCGCACTGGGCAGTAATCTGGGCGACTCCAGACAGATTTTGCTCAATGCCATAATGGTCATCGATACGGTGCCAGGGATACAGGTAAGTGCGCGATCGCACCTCTACAAAACCGCCCCTGTTGGTCCGCCTCAGCCCGATTACATCAACGCCTGCATCACCGTTCAAACCAGCCTTTCTCCGCGAGATCTACTCCACAGATTGCTGGCAATCGAGCAGCAGTTTGGTCGTGTTCGCAAAGAGCGTTGGGGCGCTAGGTCGCTAGATCTAGATTTGCTATTGTTTGGCGATCGCACTATCGCCGCCCCCAAGCTCAGCGTTCCGCACCCTCGCCTGCACGAGCGCCCTTTTGTTTTAGTTCCCCTGATGGACATTGCGGCGCACTGGTCGCATCCGATTCTGCACCAAACTGTCGAGCAGTTACTCACTCAGCTAGTAGAGCAAGGTTTAATCAAAGGCATAGAAAGAATAGAGGACGCAGTGAGCTGCGAGTCACAAACCGTGCTTTAGATTTTTCATTGCTACTATTTTCTGTTTATTCTTCTATCTACCCTGCTATTTAACACCGCTATTTAATATGACCCTTGGACAAGAACCACCAAAGCTGATCAAACATCGTTTGTTCTACGAGGGCAGAAAGTTTAACTTTGAAGTCTCTCGGTTTCAGCTACCGAACCAATCTGTTGGTGACTGGGAGTGGATTCGCCATCCGGGTGGGTCGATGGCCGTGCCTGTCACGACAGATGGCCAGTTTGTGCTAGTGCGTCAGTACCGATTTGCAATGCAGGGCCGTCTGCTGGAGTTTCCAGCAGGGACGGTTGAAGTGGGTGAAGAACCCCTGTCAACCATTCAAAGAGAGATTGAAGAAGAAACCGGTTACCGGGCAGCTACTTGGCAGACGTTAGGTCAGTTTCCGAATGCGCCTGGCTATTCGGATGAGATTATTTACGCCTACTTGGCGACAGATTTAGAAAAGCTGCCAGCAGGACCCCAGCTAGAAGAAGACGAGGATCTAGAAGTCGTGCTGATGGATGCTATCACGCTAGAGAAAGCGATTATAGATGGCACGCCGATGGATGCTAAGACGATTGCGGCGTTTTATATGGCAAAAGCGCGACTGCTTGTGCGTTAGCCTGTCGCAGTCTGCCTCTTCTCCGCCCTATTCCCACGTCTAGTAAAGCTTGCCACTGCATGTCGTTACTCTGCTGTATAAAGCGCAGATTTCGTCAGTCTCGCTCTATGGCATAAACGGCCTGTAGTCGATAGTCACTGCCAGCGGCTACTTCAATCACATCGTCTACCGCGTTCGCCGTTTCTACACAAATAAACCGCTGATAGTCTTCGGCCTCCAAGTCAGCCATCTTTTCAGCTATCTCTATCCACGGATTCCAAACAATCGCGGTCTTACTGCCTGTAGAAGAAATGCGAATGCGACGCCCCTTTGCGCTATCTTCAACAACAAGCTCAGGCTTTACATCCATATACACACGGTCAACTTCAGTGGTGATTGCGATCGCACCAGACTGCGTTTTTTCTGCTCCCCCATCGGGCTTGTCCAAATAGCGTGTATCTTCTAGGCCCAGTACTTTCACCTGGCTGATGTCACCTGTAGACAAATAGGTATGAAGAGCCTGCGTGATCGAAAACGCCTGATCGCCCGTGTTTTGAGTGATTAGTGTCACCGTTAGCTGAGTGCCGACTATAACCTCCATTACCAGCTCGAAGCTGTAGGGCCAAACAGCCTGCGTGTCTTCGTCTGCACTAACACCTAAGCGTACTTTTGTTTCTCCAGATGGCATCTCTTCTATGCTCAACAAATTCCACATACGGTTGCGAACAAAGCCATGACTCGCTCGCCCCTTCCCTTCTGGATCAGGCCCAAACCAAGGCCAGCAGATAGGAATACCGCCCTTAGTAGCCTTGCCTGTTTGGTAATAGGCGTTCTCGCTGACAAAGATTAGGTCATCAGGTTCTCCTTCAGGCTGAAAAGATAGAACCTGCGCCGCGTAGACCGAAATTTTTGCTTTAGCCTTCCCATTACTCACTTCAATCACGGGAAAACCACCCTTCCCTTCTACAATCTCAATCTGCTCAGAAGTTCCGAAGTCTTGGTTGAGCTGCTGGGTGTCCATAATGGTCTACTGGAAAGAAGGGTACCTTCTCATTTAATCCTGATAAATGCTTTAGTATCAAGTTTGCGCAACACGATTAGAGTCGCAACAGTCGAATCTGCAACAGTCGAAGCTGTGGCAACGTACTTTTTTTGAGTAAGTCAGCGCTAATGCCCTGTTGCCGATGCAGACTCCCTATGTGATTGACCGATGTGGCCTCCCAGTACAGCTTTCTAGATTGCAATCCGATCGCCACATTTCTCTGTAGATAGCAAAATATATGAAGATTCTGTGTAGGTAAAGCGGGATCGGCTGATGCTCGATGGTCAAGCCATCCATCCCGATATAGTCTAGCCGGTAGCTCCTATCAATGCTGAACGTTGACACTATTGACACTACTGCACGCTAGCGCTGGTTGCCCCCACCGTGACTTCAGACCAGTGACTTCAGAATTGAATGCGATTTTAACGACATAGCCGTCCGCTGAATGAGCCTGTTTGGCAGCAGGCCCTATTAGTTTGAGCCCACCTTATTAGTTTGAGCCCATTAGTTTTGAGATGTATGGCAGAGACCAACTCTATAGAAATAGACTTTCTAGCCATATTGGAGCAGGGTGCTGAAGGCTGGAACTGCTGGCGAGCAGAACACCCTGACGTCCAGCCGGACTTGAGTAAGGCCTACCTATTTGGTCAGTTGCTAGATGGATTTGATCTGAGCAATGTGAATCTAACAAGAGCCTGTTTAATTGGTGCAAGTCTGCGCGGTGCAAGGCTAAATGGCGCTTGCTTACTAGCGACCTATGCCAGCAATGCTCACTTGAATGGAGCCGATCTCAGTGGAGCCAATCTCGATCAGGCCAACTTTAGCGAAGCGGACTTTAGCGGGGCCAACCTATCAGATACTCAGGCAATAGGCTCCAATTTTACTGGAGCCTGCTTTACCGGGGTCTGCTGTTCGAGCTGGCAGGTCGATCGCGCTACCGCGCTCTCAGGTCTTCGTGGCAGCCACATTTACCTAGCTGCTCATCAGCGCCAGCGTAGACCTCACACGGGGCAGTTTCAGTCTGGGCAAATGGCCGAGCTGCTGCGACAGCTATCGAGTGTGCAGACAGCAGCGATCGCACCAGCTACATTCACCGAGGGCCAAGCCGTCAGGGTGTCGTCAGGGCTACCCTCAAAACCGCCTCTGCAACCACTTTGGTTGAGACGCCCTGTACTTAGCGGGCTGACGGCTGCCGGAATATTTACTGCTATTGGTCTAGCGATCAACGGATTCAGCTTTCTAAGATCTAGCATCGCCGTGTCGTCAAATCAACAAACACCGTTGTCGTTAAACTCAAAGCCAGACTCAGCACTCGCGCCTGATGCTGATTCGATTCCTTTACCTTGCCAAGAAGCAGAGCCGACGACGACGCTCAGTAGCGCGATCGCCCACGAATATAAAGAAGGCATAGTGTACTACGGTGACTTTGCAGACGGTCAGCCGACTGACGGTCGCGGCACAATGATCTATCCCAGCGGGAACCGCTACGATGGCGAATACAAAAGCGGCCAGCGCCACGGCTGTGGCACCTTTACCTTTAGCAATGGTAGGCGCTACGTCGGCCAGTTCAAAGCCGATCAGTTTAGCGGCAAAGGCATCTGGCTTTTGGCCAATGGCGAACGCTATATCGGCGAATTTGAGGCCAACCAGTGCAGCGGAGAAGGCACCTTTATCCTCTCTGACGGCTCCTCAAAATCTGGCACTTGGGAAGCAGGAAAGCTCTTAGACAGCCAGTTTTCTTGCGATCAGGGAAGCCTCGTGCTCCCCACGTCTCCCGAAAGCTTGCCAGATAGCTGAGTCCATATGTTCTAGGCCTTTTTGCAAAATTGTGATTATAATCACATCTATCCATAACAGCAAAGCTACAAAAGTCTATCTGTGAGGTCCAATACGATGAAAAAAGCTAATCTACAACACCAGCGATTGCTGCTTCCTCTCTCCCTTTTCTCCATCATAGGTTTGCTCTTAACGTTTCCTACCGCTATTAGCGCTCAAGACACGCCTGAACCCACGCCTGCTCCAACAGCGCCGACCACACCTGAGCCGGATGCTGAGATCATGCCTGAACCTACGCCTGCTCCAGAACCTGCAACAGATGCAGACTCTTCTATGGATGAAAGTGCTCCAGTAGAAGAAGCTGCCGAAGAAGAAATCACTGAAGAAGAAACTGCGGGTGAAGCAGTGCCTACTGAGGCCACGGAAACTGAAGCTGCCGACACTGAAACTGATGCTACTATGGCTGAACCCGTACAAGCAGAACCTGAGATGGCACCTGCCACAGCAGCCCCGCAAACTAATAACGCGCCTAGAGCCCTGTGGTAAATGCTTTGTGGCAAGCGCGGTACGGTAAGAGCGGTACGGTAAAAGCGGTACGGTAAAAGCGCTTGCGATAGAGACGCTTTGATAAAAGTCTCGTGCTGGAGTTCACATCCGCTGCCGTCGCCCTGTCTTGGTAGGCTGCTAACGGACGTGTTTCTATTTTCTCTCTGTTTCAAGATGTTTCTAGGTTCAGCTACACGGCGGTCGCTTCTGGCGAGTGCTCGGTTGAGTTGGCTAGAGCAGTGGCGATCGCATCAACAACCCGCCCCGATTCAATCACTTCCATTCCTAGCCCATCGCGCTTTTGTCCTTTTGGCACCAGCGCCCGCTTGAACCCTAGCTTTGCTGCCTCTTTCAGCCGCAGCTCCATTTGCGACACCGGGCGAATTTGTCCACCTAAGCCCACTTCACCAATCAAAACCAGCTCTGGATCGATAATGCGATCGCGAAAACTCGCCGCCACCGCCACCGCAATTCCTAAATCTGCCGCAGGCTCTGCGACGTTCAGCCCGCCCGAAGAGGCCACATACGCATCTAGCTTAGAAAGCGGAATGCCTACCCTTTTTTCTAACACTGCCAAAATTTGCAACAGCCGGTTGTACTCAATTCCCGTAGTCGAACGTCTAGGCGAGCTGTAGCTGGTTGGGCTCACCAAAGACTGCAGCTCTACTACCAGCGGGCGCGTTCCCTCACAGGCCACAATGGTCGCCACCCCTGGTACATTCTCCTCCTGGCTGCTCATAAATAGCTCAGAAGGATTCAACACCTCTGCTAAACCCTTGTCAACCATTTCAAATACGCCTAGTTCGTGAGTCGCACCAAAGCGATTCTTTACCGAACGCAACAGGCGATGGCTGGCAAATCGATCGCCCTCAAAATACAGCACGGTATCCACTAGGTGCTCTAAGACTTTTGGGCCTGCGATCGCCCCTTCTTTGGTCACGTGTCCAACAATAAACAGCGAAATATTCTCTTTCTTAGCAAGCTGCATCAGCGCTGATGTACACTCTCTTACTTGCGCAACTGAGCCTGGTGCAGACGTCAAAGCTGCGTAGAACAGCGCCTGGATACTATCAATAACCGCTACCTTTGGCCGCAGAGAATCTAACTCTTCTAAGATAGTTTCTAAGTTTGTTTCAGGCAGTAGATAGAGATTTTCGAGAATGTTGTTATCTGCGCGGGACGATTGCTTGGTGGTTTTTCTGTTGGTGAGCGTTCCATTGCTCTGTGTTCCGTCCTCATTCACGGCTTTATCCACAGCCTGATTTATACCCAGGCGAAGCGATCGCAGCTTTACCTGCTGTCCAGACTCTTCAGCACATACGTACAAAATTGGCGTTTGCTTCGCTAGCTGATTCGCCGTTTGCAACAGCAGCGTGGACTTCCCAATACCCGGATCGCCCCCCAGCAAAACCAAAGACCCTGGCACAATGCCACCTCCTAGCACCCGGTCTAGCTCCTGATAGCCAGAGGGAATTCTGGCCTGTGGATGATCTTGAATTTGATTAAACGTTAGCGATCGCTTCGCCTGAGCAGGCGCTTTCTTCTGCCGCCCCGTCCCCCGCGATTTCATACTAGGCCGCGTGCTCGCAGGCTCTTTTGCCTCTATCACCTGTTCTACTAGCGCATTCCAGGTATTACAAGTCGGGCACTTGCCAAAATGCTGCCGCGACTCCGCACCGCAGGCATTGCAAACATAGATTGAGCGAGTCTTGGCCATAGACGTGGATGACAAAGCAGATGAATAAAGAAGTAGACCGTCGAAAATACTTGGCCGTATCCTTGTTATCTGTATCCTAGTACAAAATATTAGTACAAAAGAACCTCTGCACCGCTGCACTTTTGCGGGGAGGCGAGTCAAAACGGTCTTATTCGATACATTTCTTATTAAAAAAGCGCTTTATTTTCTCGGCAAAAATGAGATTAAAGCCTTCATTTTTACCCATACAACGCTAACTTTCTTAATCTAAAATCTATGACTGGTAAGTGCTGTAGCGTTTTGTGTCGGTTCGTCGCAAATCTGGTACAAACCTTAAGAAACCCTGAAAGCCTTTTGGCTAGATGGCTTTCGAGCAGTTCTAAAGCATACAATTGAGAACACTTAAGAGAACTGTCGGCACAAGTGTTGGTTGCTAAACGTCATGGTTTTGTAATTAACTTTAGTAAAGTGTTATTGACTCGTATGCTTTATGCCCTGCTCTCAAGTTTTTGTTGTTCTCCTTGCTACTAAGGAATGTGACAGGAATACGGAGAAGGCCATCGGCAGCGACCTTTTGGCCATGACTTTATAGGAGTTTACAGAGCCTTGGAAAGCGTTAAAGAAAAAATCCTGGTTGTTGACGATGAAGCCAGCATTCGTCGCATTCTGGAAACTCGCCTATCAATGATCGGCTATGACGTAGTGACTGCTGCTGACGGTGAAGAAGCATTAGATACCTTCCGCAATACCATTCCTGATCTGGTCGTGCTTGATGTAATGATGCCAAAGCTTGACGGCTACGGCGTTTGCCAAGAGCTACGCAAAGAATCGGATATTCCTATCATTATGCTGACTGCGCTGGGCGACGTTGCCGACCGCATCACTGGCCTAGAGCTAGGCGCAGATGACTATGTTGTCAAACCCTTCTCTCCCAAAGAGCTAGAGGCCCGCATTCGCTCTGTTTTACGCCGCGTTGAAAAAACCGGGGCGTCGGGCATTCCTAGTTCGGGTGTCATCACAATCAACAACATCCGTATCGATACCAATAAGCGCCAAGTGTACAAAGGCGACGAACGTATTCGGCTAACCGGAATGGAATTTAGCCTGCTAGAGCTGCTGGTCAGCCGTTCGGGTGAACCTTTTTCTCGTTCCGAAATCCTTCAGGAAGTTTGGGGCTACACGCCAGAGCGGCATGTTGATACGCGTGTTGTAGACGTCCATATTTCTAGGCTACGTGCAAAGTTAGAGGACGATCCGAGTAACCCTGAGCTGATACTGACTGCTCGGGGTACAGGCTACTTGTTCCAGCGAATCGTGGAACCGGGCGAAGAATAAGCGGTATGGCTTAGGCACAACCTAGCTTAGGTATGACCGATTGAAGGGCTGACTTATTGGCGGGTGCGGGGCCAGCGCGATAAGCGTACCAGCGCAATAAGTCTGATAGAATTCTTAAAGTTTCTATTGGCCTGCTGAGGGCCAAGCCACAGGATAGAACTTTGATGGATTCGACGCAGGTACGCATCGCAGTAGACGCGACGGGTGGTGACTATGCCCCAGATGAAATTGTTGCTGGCGCTATCAGAGCGAAAGAAGAGCTAGGCGTTAAGGTGTTGCTAGTTGGCGATCCTGACCAAATTGCATCGTCTGTGGCGCGGCCAGAGCTGCTTAATAATATTGAGATTGTTCCTGCGGAAGGCACGATAGAAATGCATGAGGAGCCTTTGAGTGCGCTAAGACGCAAGCCAAAGGCCTCTATTAATGTGTCGATGGATCTGGTGAAAAAAGACCGTGCCGACGCCGTTGTTTCGGCAGGCCATTCGGGTGCGGCAATGGCAGCAGCGCTGCTGCGATTGGGTCGAATTAAAGGGGTGGATAGACCGGCTATTGGCGCAATGTTTCCGACGGTGATTGCCAATAAGTCTGTGCTGATTTTAGACGTGGGTGCCAACGTAGACTCTAAGCCCAAATATCTAGAGCAGTTTGCTTTTATGGGCAGCGTTTACTCTCGCTACGTGCTGGGCATGGAAAACCCGGCAGTAGGACTTCTTAACATTGGTGAAGAGAAGAGTAAAGGGAATGAAGCAGCGGTTGCTGTGCACAAAACGCTAAGCGAGCAGAGTGCAATTAATTTTGTGGGCAATGCAGAAGGCCGCGACGTGCTGACCGGTGATTTTGATGTAATTGTCTGCGATGGATTTGTCGGTAATATTCTGCTGAAGTTTGCTGAGGCGGTGGGTGGCTCTGTGCTACAAATTTTGCGCGAGGAGCTGCCCCAAGGGACGGCTGGTAAAGTGGGTTGCACCCTAATGAAAGGCAACTTAAAGCGGGTGAAACGGCGCGTAGACCATGCTGAGCGCGGTGGTGGGCTGCTGCTGGGTGTGGCGGGTGTTGCAGTGATTAGTCATGGCAGTTCTAAAGCGTCTTCTATATACAATGCTATTCGGCTGGCGAAAGATGCCGTTGATAATAAGGTGATTGATCGAATTAAAGGTCAGTATCAAAAGGTCGCAGCTACCGTCCAGGCCCAAGCAATTCCTGAAGGTAAGTAACCTCATGACTCAGCAAACATATGGCGTTGCCTTTACAGGTAGCGGTTCGGCCAAGCTAGAAACGGTGCTCACAAACGCGCAGTTAGCAGAGGTGGTAGATACTTCTGATGACTGGATTGCCAGCCGTACGGGTATTCGACAGCGCCATCTTGCTAACGCTACTGATTCGGTTCGCTCTTTGGGTGGGGAAGCTGCAAGGGAGGCGATCGCGCAATCTGGCATATCTCCAACCGAGGTTGATCTCATCATCCTAGCCACCTCTACCCCTGACGATTTGTTTGGCTCAGCTTGCCAGATTCAGCAAGAAATGGGGGCGACTAGAGCAGTAGCTTTTGATCTGACTGCGGCCTGTTCGGGGTTTGTGTTTGCGCTGGTAACGGCAGCTCAGTTTATTAGAACCGGGGCCTACAAAACGGTGGTGGTAGTGGGTGCAGATATTTTGTCGCGGTGGACAGACTGGAGCGATCGCAGAACCTGCGTTCTTTTTGGCGACGGTGCAGGCGCTGTTGTCATGCAGCGCAGCGAATCAGAAGATCGCCTTCTCAGCTTTGAAATGCACAGCGACGGCAGTCTAAATAGCTGTCTCAACGCCGCCTATGCGCCTGAATCTGTTCCCCTGACTGCTGAGGTCACTCTGCAATCAGGGCAGTTTGCCCCCGTTACCATGAATGGCCGCGAGGTCTATCGATTTGCTGTCAAGCGAGTGCCCGAAGTGCTGGAAAAGGCTCTCTTTCACGCCAGACTCTCCACAGAAGATGTAGACTGGCTGATTCTGCATCAGGCCAACCAGCGGATCTTAGACGCTGCCGCTCAGCGTCTAGGCATTCCGACCGAGCGCGTGGTCAGCAACATGGCTAAACATGGCAACACCGACGCCGCGTCTATTCCAATCGCACTCGATGAATGGGTTCGCGCTGGCAAGATAAAAGACGGCCAGATACTAGCACTATCTGGGTTTGGTGCTGGCCTTTCGTGGGGAGCCGCAATCCTCAAGTGGGGAAAGTAGCTAAGGAACGGTCATTGAGGACAGGCCGTCAAGGAAAAGTCGTCAAAAAAGTGTTGAAGAAAGCTGGCATTCTCTCTGTCAGGCATTTATTCAGAGGTTGAAGGATTAAAACAATGACAAAAACTGCGTGGGTATTTCCCGGCCAGGGCGCACAGACGGTAGGCATGGGCTCGGATCTTACAGATGCGGCGGCTGCGACATTTACACAAGCTGAACAAATTTTGGGGAAATCAGTTCTAGAGATTGTCCAAAATCAAGACTTACTCAATGACACTCGCTATACTCAGCCCTGCCTTTACGTGGTGGAATGTGCGCTAGCAGATTTGTTGATAGCCCAAGGTCAAAAGCCAGATGTTGTAGCAGGTCACAGTCTAGGTGAATATTCAGCGCTCTATGTGGCAGGCGTGTTTGATTTTGCCGCCGGTTTAAATCTGGTAAAGCGCCGCGCCCAGCTCATGTCTGAAGCGTCAGAAGGTGCAATGGCTGCGCTGATGGGTTTTAACCGTGATGAGTTAGACGCCAAGATTGCAAAGACTGAAGGCGTTGTCCTCGCTAACGATAACAATGCCAGTCAGGTAGTGATTTCAGGTGTGCCAGCAGCCGTAGATGAGGTAATCGCGGGTATCAAAACCAAGCGAGCCGTCAAGCTAAATGTCAGCGGCGCGTTTCACTCTCCGCTGATGGTTGACGCGGCTGAAGCCTTTACATCGGTCTTAAACGATGTCTCTTTCAACGACGCGGCTATTCCTGTGATGTCGAATGTCGATCCCTCACCAGAGACGAGTGCCACACGCTTAAAGGAGCGCCTATCGCAGCAAATGACGGGCGCTGTCCGCTGGCGCGAAATCTCTCTAGAGCTGCCTGCCCAGGGTGTTGAAAATGTTGTAGAAATAGGGCCTGGGAAAGTCTTGACAGGCCTAATTAAGCGAACTTGCAAAGGCTTGAATTTGCAGAACGTGGCAAGTGTTGATGACGCCCAGCTCTAGCATGGAACAAGATCGCGAACCTTTCATCGGCTTAGCGCTCTATCATCTCTTTAAGTGGTCTGTAGTGAGCCCGATGCTACACAGCTATTTTAGGGGCCGCATCTATGGCGCAAAGAAAGTGCCCATGGCAGGTCCACTGATTGTAGTGGCCAATCACGCGAGCTATTTTGATCCGCCTCTGCTGTCAAACTGTGTGCGCCGGCCCGTATCCTTCATGGCAAAAGAGTCGCTGTTTCAGGTGCCGGTGTTTGCGCCTGCGATTAGGGCCTATGGCGCGTACCCAGTCAAAAGAGGATCTGCCGATCGCAGTGCTATTCGCGCGGCCCTACAGCAGCTAGAGCAAGGTTGGGCTGTAGGCATTTTTTTGCAGGGTGTGCGAACACCAAACGGGCGGGTGTCTTCGCCCAAGTTGGGCGCTGCGCTGATTGCGGCTAAAGCTCAGGTGCCTTTGCTGCCGGTCAGCCTGTGGGGCACAGAGCACATTTTGCGCAAGGGGTCGGCATTGCCAAACCCGGCTCCAATCACGATTCGAATTGGCGATATCATCCCTCCCCCTGTGACCAAGGATAAGGCAGCGCTTCAAAAAATTACTCAGCGCTGCACAGACGAAATTCATGCGCTGCACGACTTGGGACGGTGATAGGAAGAACTAAGGGGGTGCTTGTCACCAGCTAGGCTAGGCTGGACGGTAGAATGCTTTAAAGATACTTTTTAACGAAGTTTTCTGGAGAAGTTTTTCCAAGAGATTCTAAGGGCGCTCATGTCAGAGGATTTGTACGCAGAGCTGAAAACTATGATGGGGCCCGTTCAATGGGAATGGCTAAAGCCTCACGTTCAGCGCGATGCGGTAGTGGTGGTGAATGTGCAGCTTGATTTGGCGGCGGTCGGAGTCGCGATCGCATCCAACCATACCCAACGCGTAGAGCGCTGGATTACCGAGCAGCTTGTCACCAAACCAAATGCCGAGCAGCTGACGATTTGGAGCAGCGAGAATAAGCGTTTTACCTCACTCATTGTGCAGCCCTACGTTCTAATTCAAGATACGGCTGGGCCTGTTCAGTCAAAGCCTGCTTCTACAGACTCATCAGAATAGGCTGCCGATGCAAAGCCATCCCATCTGGAAGTATCTCAGCACCTCTTCTCTACTTCGGTACCTGTTGCTGTTTGCCTGTAGCTGGGCAGCGGTAGAGCTACTTGAATATTTTGAGATTGTTGTTGTTATTTTTACCTTATCCACTATCTTGGCGTTTTTGCTCAGCTACCCAGTGCGCTGGCTGAGTCGTTGGGTTTCTTATTCGATTGCTGTTTCTATTGTATTCATCGTCGCGATGACCGTGATTGTCGGTATTGTCACTACTATAGGGCTTGCCGTTGTTTCACAAGGGCAGCCGCTCATAGACAATCTTGCCGACTTTTTGACGTCGCTAACTCCTAGAATCGAGGCGCTAGAACAGTCTTTGCAGCGTTGGAATTTGCAGATTGATTTGCAGTCATTAGGCGCGCAGCTACGAGATCAAACAATAGGGCTGCTGGGTGCAGGTATCAGTCTATTACAGGCCCTGCTCAACAATTTTCTGCATTCTATTTTGATTGCTGTAGTGACTTACTTTATGATGCTAGACGGCGATCGCATCTGGGAGTGGATCATTCAAAAAGCCCCTGCAGCGCAAAGGCAAAAGATCACAGCTACCGTTCAAGAAAGCTTAATAGGATTCTTTTGGGGTCGGCTGTTACTTTCCATTTTCTTTGGTATCTCTACCTTTGTTGTTTTTCTACTGTTTAAGGTGCCCTACGCGCTGACACTTGCGATAATCGCTGGCCTGTTCGATCTTATTCCTGGCATTGGCGCGGCCATCGGTATTGGCTTGGTGTGCCTATTTTTGCTCTCTCAAAGCGTGATACTCGCGATTCAAGCTGCGGTCGTTTGCGTGATTTTGCAGCAGGTAGAAGAGAACGTACTCCTGCCGCGCATCATGCGAGATTCTTTAAACATCAACCCGGTAGTTATGTTCTTTGCCCTAATCGTTGGCGCTCGCATTGCCGGGGTATTGGGAATATTTCTCTCTATTCCTATTGCTAGCATCATCATCAACCTTCTAGATATCGAAGAAATGAAAGGCAGCCATCCTAAAGCCTCTTCTGCAGAAAAGTCCGAGCTAGATCCGCCAAAGCTGTCATAGATTTCGCTATAGCAGCCTTCATCGTGCTGCGTTGATAATGCTGAGTAAATGAAAAAGTATCAGTATTACACGCAATCATGGTGTATACCCATGCTCCCTTAAGCTAGTGGTTGTTGATATTGCATATCATTAACGGTAAAATAATCTTCAAATTCATTCATTTAGGAAAATTATGACCCAGCGCAAATCGAAGAAGATAAAAGTAACCGAGCTTTTCCTGTCCTTAGGTTTGGTGGCCACATTAGCAACTGCCTGCGGCGAGCCCGCCGAAGAAGGTGGTGAAGCAATTGAGGGCGATGAGACCACAACTGAAGAGCCAATTGAAGAAACGACCGAAGAGCTTGACGAAGATGAATACGGCGAAGAAGACGAGGGCGGTGAAGGCGGTGAAGGCGGTGAAGGTGGCGAAGGCTAGAGCATCGAGTTGATAAAACGCGCCAGTGGCCGACATCAGCTACTGGCGCGTTTTTATGTTCGATTTTGAGAATAACTATGCTCAACGAACACTTTTCATTATTTCAATCAGCTTTTGCTGCATATCTTCTGTTGCTGAAACAATGATTTCCGACTGCCGATAGTTCTCGCAATCGGCAGGGCATGGCAAAGGGTTTCCCTCATAGGTTGTCAGGCAGTATCCCATTTCTTGAGCCATCCAGGCTAGGGCCGCGGTATCGATAAATTGAGCGCTAGCTAGGACAACGCCTGCGACTTCACCCGTGAGCAGGCCGTTAATAGGCGGCACGGGGACATTGCTAGAATAGTCAGTCTTGAGGCTGATAACGGGAAAATGCGATCGCACAGCATCTGCAATTGGATCTAGCGCCGTTCCTAGCACCACCGTTTGTCCCGGCTCGGCAATCACTAGCGGCTTGCACTGATCTAGATCGTCGTCTAGGCTGCCGATAAAAGTGCCCTGGCCGCGTAGCGAATAGTAGTAGCAGTTGTTGGCTGGGCTGAGTGCGATCGCCCCCTCAAATCCACCCGCATTCAGCACCGTCATCATCACCAAATAATTTGGGTGCCCATCCATGTAATAACGCGTACCGTCGATCGGATCTAGCGTAATCAAGTACTCGCTATCTGGTCCCAGATCAATCGCCCGAAAATACTTCGTGTTATAAGAGCGCTCATACTCCTCCCCGTAAAATCTCAGATTAGGAAACTTAGCTAGCAGCGCTACCTCTACAAACGTTTGCACTGAAAGATCCGCATCCGTCAGCGCATTCGCGAAAAAGTGATCGCCCTCATACTTATCAGGATGAACCGCAATCTGCTTTTGAATTTGCTGCGCATAAGCCCCAGCAACCTTCAAAAAAGGCAGCAGCTCAGCCAATATTTCTTTGGCAGAAGGAGAAATCATAAATCAGCCCTCTTGGAAAAACATATCGCAAATGTCCTAATGCAATCGTCCGTTAAGGACACCACAGGTGAGGGCACTACAAGGGCACTACAGGTGAGGACGTCACGGGCAGAACAAACAAATGCGGGACCTAGCATAGCAGCTAAGCCCCGCATTCCTTAGTTGTCTAGCCGGCCAAATGCTAGGTCAGGTCCTTACAGCGCCGTACTCTTATCGTCAATCAAGCCATCGCCCCCAATCAGCCCGGGCTTTGAGCCATTCTCACCCTCGGTTTTGCCGCTTTCGCCGCCAACCATGCCATCACCTGCAATCATCTCCAGGCCGCCCTCACGGTCATAGGCTCTGGCCGTACGGTCATCTAGCACCATATCAGAAAGCGCCATATCGTTGCCCAAAAACGTTCCATCAAACGAGGTGTCAATCTCAGGCGAAGTCGGTTCTTCATAGGCATTAAAGCCCGTACCCGCCGGAATCAATCGACCGATGATCACATTTTCTTTAAGGCCACGCAGCCAGTCAGATTTACCCTGAATTGCGGCTTCAGTCAGAACGCGCGTCGTCTCTTGGAAACTCGCCGCCGAAATAAAGCTATCCGTATTCAAAGAAGCCTTGGTAATTCCCAACAGCACAGGTGTATACTCCGCCGGAGCCATCCCTGTAATCGACATCGCTTCGTTTACCTGCTCTAGCTGACGAATTTCTACCAGCTCACCTGGCAGCATAGTGGTATCGCCACCATCTTCTAGCCTGGCTTTTGACGTCATCTGCCGGACAATCACCTCAATGTGCTTATCCGAAATATCAATCCCCTGAGACTGATACACCGATTGGACTTCATTCACCAAGAAAGACTGAACCTTTTCTAAGCTCAGCATCGCAGCTTCGTGAGTACCCTTATTCTCGCGGTAGTACTTGAAAAAGACTTCCAGAATCTGGTGAGGATTAGAAGGCCCATCGGTTAGCGCTTCGCCCGTATCTACCTTTTGCCCATCGGCAATCACTAGGTTTTGCCCTGGCGTCACCGGATAGTCAGTCACTACACCGTCACTTTCTATCACCTTAATCTCAACCGTTTCGTCCTCGGCGTACACCACTTCTGCTGTGCCAGGACGCTCCGCCAAGATGCAGGCTTCTTTCGGCTTGCGCGCTTCTAACAGCTCCTCAATTCGCGGCAGTCCTTGAATGATGTCTCCTGTCTTTGCCCGCTCAAATACCAGCAGTACTAAACCGTCACCACGCTGCACTAGGTCCTTGTCTTCAATGTGCAGAACCGCGCCCGTCGATACCCGATAAGGACGCGCAATTCGCATCACGATGCGACTATCTTCTACCGCGATGACTTGGCCAGACTCTTCATTGCGAACGCCTTCAGCCACTTCAGTATTATCTACAAGCAAATCACCAACAGACACGGTTGGCGCTTGCCCGTTCGTCTCTATCACCACCTGATCAGCATCGCGCACAACCAGCACACGGCGAACAGACTCCACATCCTCACGGATACCGCGAATCTGACCCGCTTCCTTGCACTGAATTTCAGTACGAGCAATGACCGCGCCCGGCGTAATCTCGTCGCCATCTGTTACCAGCAGCCGAGTATTCGTGCTTCCTTGAGTTTGGTCAGCCTCAATGTCTCGGCGAACCACTAGCGTCTCTAGAATCACTAGCTGAAGGCGATGGATCTTATCTTCGCCTTCACCTTCGCTTGCTAGCTCAATATCAGCGGTCAGCTGCGTACCCCCTTCATCGATGTCTAAGACGAGCTGCGTACGCAAAACCTCTAGTCCTTCCACCGATTTCACGCGCTCGCCGTCTTTGTATAGCAGGCGCTGAATGGCCTTTAGGCTGATGCTCTTATCATCGCTGTCGCTTACCGCCGCCTGGCTAGGAACCGTCGCCTCTTCGGGCACCTCAAACTCCTGCACAGGGCGCAGCAGTAGTGCTGCCCCTTCTGGCGTTTCAACATACTCCACATAGCGCAGCGCATCTGCGACGACACCCGGCATTACCTCTTCACCCGCGTTGACAATCGTGCCACCTTTCTTGCCCGCATCGTCAGGGCTATCCACCATGTGAATATCGCCAGGACGCACCACGATTTCTCGTAGAATGTCGTTTTTCTGAGTGACTTCTACCACACCGCTGGTCTGGCAGAAAATGTCCTTAACGACTTCTGTGCCCGCTTCAATGAACTGGCCATCTTCCACCATCAGGAGGGAGATATCTTTGTTCACTTCGTGGGCTTCTTCTGGAATCCACAGCAGCGTGCCGCCTTTTGTGACTTCATAGCCAGTTTTGGCCTTGCCGCGCTTGGCCACTTCTACGCCCGCAAACTTGATAATGCCACCAGTTTGCGTACGGAAGGTGTCGTCTACTAGTTCAGCAACAACCTGACCGTTAGAAACTTTTGTTCCAGGCGTCGCGTTAATCGAAAACCGCTGACCGCCAGCGGTATTTAGGAAGTAATGCTCGCGTCCCTGACCGCTTTCTACCTCAACTTCGGACTCGTCAAGCACCACAGAAGCTGTGATAATTTCAACTTCGCGGCCCCCTTTGCCATCGTTAGAGGTGTTCGTTAGTCGGACAATTCCACCGCGCTCTGTAATCAGCTTTGTTTCAGCTAGTACGCCCTCAGCTGCGATCTTGTCGTCGTTTTTGACGACCGGTTCAGCCCCCGGTGGTAGGTTGTACACCTCGCCCGAGAGCACCCAAAGCAGTCCACCGCGCTGAGCTAGCCGCGTGAGGTTGCCTTGCCGGTCGGTTTTTTCTTCTTGCACCAGCCCATCAAAAGCCACCTCGCCAGATAGATCAGAGGTAACGTCTTTGCTTGCTTTTTCTGTTACTTTGCGCACTCGGCTAGTGCTAGGCATCTCAGCGATCATTGCGCCTTTTTCGATGGTGTCGCCGTCTTTTGCAAACAAAATAGAGTTTTTGGGTAAAGAGACAGAATGCTCTTTGCCATTAGATTCAATTGCAATTTGGCAGTTAGCATCCATCACCAGCGCATCTTCACCGTGACGCGTACGAAAAGGACGCGTACGCAATCCCTCAGGAATGCGGATAGTTCCGCTGCGCTTGGCATTTACCTGGGGCGCAAGTTCACCTGTGAAGGTACCCCCTGTGTGAAATGTCCGCATGGTGAGCTGTGTACCCGGCTCGCCAATAGACTGGGCCGCGATAATACCTACGGCCTCGCCGAGATCCACCATATGAGAGTGAGCTAGGCTCCAACCATAGCAGTGCTGACAGACTGAACGCGCCGCTTCACAGGTCAGCGCTGAACGGGCTTTGACTTCTTTGACCTTAGCCTTGCCAATTGCCACGGTAATGTCGTCTGTAATGGACTGATTGCGCGCCACGATCAGCTCGCCCGTTTTAGGGTGAACGACATCTTCAGCCGGAACTCGGCCTAAAAGACGGTCTTTGAGTGGAATCAGGACGCGCTCACCGTCAACCATAGGGCGCACAGGCACATAGCGAGTGGTGCCGCAGTCAATTTCACGAACAATCACGTCTTGCGAGACGTCAACTAGCCGGCGAGTCAGATACCCTGAGTCAGCTGTCCGCAAGGCTGTATCTACTAGACCTTTGCGTGCACCGTAGGACGAAATAATGTACTCGGTTACCGTTAGCCCTTCTCGGAAGTTGGTTTTAATTGGTAAGTCAATAATTTCGCCTTGAGGATTGGCCATCAGGCCCCGCATCCCGACGAGCTGGCGAACCTGAGAGATATTTCCCCGTGCCCCTGAGTTAGACATCATGTACACCGAGTTCAGCGGGTTGTTTTCGCGGAAGTTTTCTACAACCTTGTCTTTAAGGTGCTCGCTGGTTTCGTTCCAGGTATCAATTACTTTTTGAAAGCGCTCTACTTCTGTAATTTCGCCGCGAGTATAGCGCTCTTCGGTATCGCGAATTTCTTGTTCAGCGGACTCTAGCATCGCCTTTTTGCTAGGTGGCACTTCTAGGTCGTCCACACTAATAGAAACGCCTGCTTTAGTCGCATACTTAAACCCTAGCCCTTTGATTTCGTCGGCCATCTGAGCGGTACGAGCCGTGCCGTAGTGCTCAAAGGACCAGGAAACTAGGTTTTTTAGCTGCTTTTTATCAATAACTCGATTTCTAAATACAACAGGTTTAGATTCGCCTTTGTCTGTCATGTTCGCCCCTTGTACGCTTTGCTGCTGGTTGGTTTTTTAACGCTGCTTTGAGTGCTGTTTTGGCTAGGTGTAGTTACTGGCCTACAATCAAGTCGGTTTTTACTCTGCCAAAGCGCCTAATACGGCGTGGTTATAGATGATTCTTCCTGTTGTCGTCTCCACGTATTGGGAAACTATTTGACCTGCTTCGTCTTCACGCACGCGCCGGGACTTGTAGATTTTTGTCTTGCCGCCCACGCCGTCGTCTTTGACTTCTACGGGTTCGCTGTCATCTTCAGCGGTTTCGATAGTGCCCATGAAACGAAGCCACACTTTTGCATGCAGATCGATTGTGCCTTGCTCATAGGCAGCGATCGCATCCTCCATGTTGGCAAAATAGCGCCCTGCACCCTTTTGCTTCCCAGGATTATCCGCTGTTAGGTAATAGCAACCTAGTACCATGTCCTGACTTGGGGTAATGATGGGCCGACCTGTCGCCGGAGACAAAATGTTGTTAGACGCCAACATCAGCAGCCGTGCTTCTGACTGCGCCTCTAACGAGAGCGGGACGTGCACCGCCATTTGGTCACCGTCAAAGTCAGCGTTGAAAGCAGGGCATACCAGCGGGTGTAGCTGAATAGCTCGGCCTTCTACCATAATTGGTTCAAATGCCTGAATACCTAGTCGGTGAAGCGTGGGCGCTCGGTTAAGCATCACAGGATGGTTTTCAATCACATCCTCTAGCACTTCCCAAACGCTCGGATCGTTGCGCTGAATTAGCTTCTTTGCGGCCTTGATGTTATTGACGAGGCCCTGACGAATCAGCCGGTGAATAACAAACGGCTGGAACAGCTCAATTGCCATCTCGCGCGGTAATCCGCACTGGTGAATTTTGAGATTTGGCCCAACCACAATGACCGAACGCCCAGAGTAATCAACCCGCTTACCTAACAGGTTCTGACGGAAACGACCTTGCTTACCTTCAATAATGTCCGAAAGCGACTTCAGCGGTCGGTTGTTGGCACCTACTACGGTACGGCCTCGACGGCCATTGTCAATTAACGCGTCTACTGCTTCTTGCAGCATCCGTTTTTCGTTACGAACAATAATTTCGGGTGCCAAAATTTCCTGCAACCTGGCCAAACGATTGTTCCGATTAATGACTCGTCGATACAAATCATTCAAGTCAGATGTGGCAAACCGACCGCCGTCTAGCTGCACCATAGGCCGCAAATCGGGCGGAATCACCGGAATCACATCCAGCACCATCCAGTCTGGCTTAGATCCTGTTGCAATAAAGTTATCAATCACCCGCAGGCGCTTGATCAGCTTGGCGCGTTTTTGCCCCTTAGAGGTCGCAATGGTCTCGCGCAAAAGTTCGGCTGTTTCTTCTAGCTGTAAATCTTCTAGCAGCCGCTTTAGCGCTTCCGCGCCAATACCAACTTCAATCCCTGCGAGCTGAGAATCCTCGTCATATAGCTGATCCTCAATCTCCATCCACTGATCTTCACTCAGCAGTTGCTTATAGGCAAGGTTGTCAGCATTGCCAGGATCTAACACCACATAGGCGTTGAAATACACAATTTGCTCGACGTCCCGCAGGGGCATATCCAGCAGGATAGCAATATAGCTAGGGATACCTTTGAGATACCAAACATGCGCAACAGGGGCCGCTAGCTTGATAAATCCCATCCGGTGCCGACGTACCCGCGATTCGGTAACTTCTACACCACATCGCTCACACACAATGCCACGATGGCGCACACGCTTGTACTTGCCACAATGGCATTCCCAATCTTTTGCGGGGCCAAAAATCCGCTCACAAAAGAGCCCATCCATTTCTGGTTTTAGCGTTCTGTAGTTGATGGTTTCTGGCTTGGTTACTTCACCAACGACAGTGCCATTCGGCAAGGTGCGCTCGCCCCAGTCTCGAATTCGTTCTGGTGAAGCCAATCCAATCTTGACATAGTCAAACCGCTGTTCTACTTTCGGCATTCTTTGTTTATTCCCTTACAACTTAACGAGGCTCAATCCTTCTTATTCGTCGGGCGACGATGAGTATCGCATGATCAGCAATGGCTAGTGGTTCTAGTACTTTATCTATCACCTGCTAGTGCTTAAAGCGTTCACAGACGACACTCATCAGTGCTCACAAACCCGATTGTTCATGCCCTACAGCGTTTCTGTGCGTTCTCCAGGGAGCGTGGTTGCTGAAACTACAGCCGAACCAGGTGGTGCGATCGCGCTCCCAGCTGCTCCGCCAGCACCCGGTGCAGGCTCATCACGAGAGATAGATTCATAAGTAGGCCTAGAAGGCGTACGACGATTGCCAACATCCGCCATCAGATCAACCTCGGTATCTCGGCTAGTCCCGTCTTCTTGAGTTTCTAGCTTGTGAACCGCAATATCTAAACACAGTGACTGTAGCTCGCGCATCAATACCTTGAAGGACTCAGGCGTACCCGGACGAGGGATCGCCTTTCCCTTAACGATGGCGTTAAGGGCCTCATTACGACCCTGCATATCATCAGACTTTACAGTCAGCAGCTCTTGCAGCGTGTAGGCTGCGCCAAACGCCTCTAGCGCCCATACTTCCATCTCACCAAAGCGCTGCCCCCCTTGCTGAGCTTTGCCCCCCAATGGCTGCTGTGTTACTAGCGAGTAGGGGCCAGTCGAGCGCGCGTGAATCTTGTCATCAACCAGGTGCACCAGCTTCAGCATATAAGACTGACCTACCGTGACCTCTTGGTCAAAAGGCTCACCAGAGCGGCCATCGTAAAGCTGAATTTTGCCAGGGTTGTCTGGATTAAAGATCCAGTCTTTGCCGCTATGCTCGCAGGCCTCTTGCAGCTTACCGTGCGTGGTTTCTAATGAAGCCTCTTCGCCATACATCTCGTCGAAGGGCGTTACCTTGAACCGAGCATCTAGATTTTGTCCAGCCCAGCCGAGCAGGGCCTCAAACACCTGACCGACGTTCATTCGCGAAGGCACACCCAGCGGGTTCAGTACAATGTCAATCGGCGTGCCATCTGGCAGATAAGGCATATCTTCAATCGGCAAAATTCTGGAGATAATCCCTTTGTTGCCGTGGCGACCCGCCATCTTATCACCAACCTGAATTTTGCGCTTTTGGGCAACGTATACCCGCACTACCATGTTTGCACCCGGCGGTAGTTCGTCACCCTGCTCGCGAGTAAACACCCGAACGTCTACGACACGCCCTTTTTCTCCATTCGGCACCCGCAAAGAGTTATCGCGAACGTCTCTTGCCTTTTCTCCAAAGATAGCCCGCAGCAGCTTTTCTTCCGGCGGCTGGTCCGACTCACCTTTTGGCGTCACTTTACCCACCAAAATCTCGCCAGAGCTTACCCAAGCACCCACCCGGATGATGCCAGTTTCGTCTAGCTGACGCAGCGCGTCCTCGCCAACGTTAGGAATCTCGCGCGTGATCTCTTCTGGGCCCAGCTTGGTCTGGCGCGCCTCGATCTCATATTTTTCAATATGAATAGAGGTATAGACATCTTCGTAAACCAAACGCTCACTGAGCAAGATAGCGTCTTCGTAGTTGTATCCCTCCCAAGGCATGTAGGTAATCAGCACGTTCTGACCCAGTGCGATTTCACCGCCCTCTGTCGCAGAACCATCTGCCATTACCTGCCCTGCAACGACGCTAGCGCCTTCGTAAATCAAAGGCCGCTGGTTCAAGCAGGTGTCTTGGTTTGAGCGCTGATACTTCTGAAGCTCGTAAGTATGCACCTTGCCTTCAGGATCGGTTACCTTAATCCAGTTGGCGTCTAGGTAGGTAACCACGCCATCTGTACGACTAATGATGACCATCCCTGAGTCGCGCGCCGCCTGCGCCTCTAGGCCAGTGCCCACAAGTGCTCGCTCCGGTCTTAGTAGAGGAACGGCCTGACGCTGCATGTTTGAACCCATCAGGGCACGGTTGGCGTCGTCATGCTCCAAAAATGGAATCAATGAGGTCGCCACCGAGATAATTTGTACTGGCGAAACGGCTACGTAATCTACTTCCTTGGGTGTCGTCACCGTAAAATCTTGGCGGTAGCGTACCGGAACCGATTCACCCAAGATGTTATTTTGCGTGTCAATGGGCACATCGCCTGGTGCAACTCGCAAATCGTCTTCTTCGTCAGCCGTCATATAGACAGCTGGCTTGTCTTTGATGATTTGACCATTCACCACCGGGAAGAAAGGCGTTTCGATAAAGCCGAAGTCATTGACTCTAGCGTGGGTTGCCAGTGAACCAATCAGGCCTGCGTTTGGACCTTCAGGTGTTTCAATTGGACAGATGCGACCGTGGTGAGATGGGTGAATATCTCGAACGGCAAAGCCTGCTCGCTCACGGGTTAGTCCCCCTGGGCCCAGCGCACTGATCCGGCGCTTGTGCGTCAGCTCGGCGAGTGGATTAGTCTGGTCCATAAACTGCGATAGCTGACTAGAGCCAAAAAACTCTTTAATTGCCGCGACTAAAGGCTTAGGATTTACCAGCGAGGCAGGCGTTAGAGAGTCCGCATCAGAAACGGTCATCCGCTCGCGGATAATTCGCTCTAGGCGATTTAGACCAACCCGTACTTGGTTTTGCAATAGCTCACCGACCGATCTCACTCGGCGATTGCCTAAGTGGTCGATGTCGTCAGGATTACCAATATCGAACTCTAAGTTGATTAGGTAGTCAATTGCAGACACAATGTCCTGAGGCGTAAGGACGCGTGTCGCTTCAGGAATGTTCAGGCGCAGCTTGCGGTTGAGCTTGTGACGGCCCACCTTTCCTAAGTCGTAGCGCTTGGGATCAAAGAATCTAGAATCCAATAGCTGTTGACCGCCGTTAACCGTTGGGGGCTCACCGGGACGCAGCTTGCGATAGAGCTCTAACAGTGCCTCTTCTTCGCTAAACTGACCTTCTTTTTCGATGGTTTTCTGGAAGTATTCGGGGTGACGCAAAGAATCAAAAATTTCACCGTCGCTCAGGCCCAAGGCCTTGAGCAATACTTGAGCGGACAGCTTGCGCGTTTTATCGATCCGCACCCAAACTAAGTCGTTTTTATCGGTTTCAAACTTTAGCCACGCACCTCGGTTAGGAATCAGGTTGGCGGTGTAGGTTCGGCGACCGTGCTTGTCTGTCTCAGCCTTGTAATAAACGCCGGGGCTACGAACGATTTGATTGACGATGACCCGCTCTGCACCATTGATGATAAACGTGCCGCGATCGGTCATCAGCGGCAAGTCGCCAATAAAGACCTCTTGCTCTTTAATTTCCCCCGTTTCCTTGTTAATTAGGCGCGTGGGAACGTACATTTGTACTGAATAAGTGCTATCTCGACGCTTGGCCTCGTCCACCATGTACTTGGGCGCTTTGAGGCGGTAGTCTTTACCTAAGAAGTGAAGTTCGAGCTTGCCGGTGTAGTCAGTAATTGGCGAGAAGCTTTCTAGCTCTTCGACGAGACCTTCTGACAAGAACCAACGAAAGCTAGCTCGCTGAATTTCGACTAGGTCAGGTAGTAGGTGAGTGGGTGTCGGTGCAAGTGTAGAGATACTGGCTGTTTCGACAGCCGCAGAGGTAGCAGCAGTATCAATGGTGGCAAGGGTAGAGTCAGTCATGCGGTTCCTCAAAAATCGCGCCGAGCAAGGCAAACGTTTGGACAGTGGGGATGCGAAGAAGTTAGAGGCTGGTGAAGCCGGTAGATTTAAGTTGAAGACTGTATATTTCAGGCGTAGCAATGCTTTGTGGCCGAAATGCTACTTGCTGAGCTAGTCAGAGTAATCGTGACTGGACGCTCGGCAAATGTATGCCCGATAAAAGTCTCAGGCATGTTTGGCACATGCCCATTTTCCCATTCAGGTGGTGTCTACCTTTTTGCATCTGTTTTGCAATGTTAAGAATTCTAAACTCACCTGGGACTGAGGGATTACAGCGGGGAAATTCGAGAGCAGAAGCAGTAATGAATAGGTCAATATAAGAAGTAATGTTAGTGAGAGCAGCGTTGAATTTGACGAGTGTATAGGGCCCGTATCGTAAGCATAAGTGGCTTTTTAGGCATTTCTATCTGAATGGCGAGTAGCTAAAGTAGAGACCGAATGGGTGCTGTGATCAGGGGCATGCTTTTTAAGCTTATCTATCATAATCTAAACACGGATCTTAAAAATATCAGATTGTCAAGATATCTGACTGCCTATGTCATCTTTCGATATCAAAATTGGTTGTAAATACAGACTGCTCAGCATAGATTGTTCGGGTGATCTACCACGAAGCTTCGGTAGTAGTTGACTCGGACATAGCGCTCTAGCTAAGTGGACCCGCTAGCGGGTCAAACTAGTGCCGGGCGGAGTCGTTAATGGCTTGAGATCAGTCGAGCAGCGCCGCCGGTAGATTAAATAGGCGCTGAGCATTTTGAGTTGTCTGGGCTGCGAAGGTTTCGATTGAGACATTGCGCAAGTTGGCAACGTAGTCGGCGACATGTCGAACAAAGGCGGGTTGGTTGCGCCTCTGCTTGCGCTGCGGAACGGGTGAAAGGAACGGACAGTCTGTCTCAACGAGGATGCGATCGCTCGGAACCATTCGAGCCGAAGCCTTCACCGCAGCCGCATTCTTGAACGTCACGATGCCGCTAAAGCTGATAAAAAAACCTAGATCTAAGAAACGCTGAGTCTCTTCTGGACTACCTGTCCAGCAGTGCATCACACCACTAATAGGCCCCTCTGTTTTAACAAATGCCTCTAGCAGCTCGGCCATTTCGGCAGCAGCCTCTCGGCAGTGAATAATCACTGGCAAGTTCAAAGACTGAGCGATCGCTAGCTGAGCTAGAAAGGCCTGCCGCTGCATGTCTTTATCGTCAGCTTTGTAGAAATCTAGACCCATTTCTCCAATTGCCACGACCTTAGAATCGGACGTTGCCAATCGGGCAATATCGCTGGCGATACTATCAGTCCACTTATCCATATCTAATGGATGCAGCCCAACTGCCATAGAGACTTCAGGATACTTATGAGCGATCGCCTGAATCTTGGGAAACTCAGAAGGGTCTACGCATGAGTGCACCAGATGGGCGACACCTGCTTCTCGCCAAGCCTTGGCAACGTCGTCTCTATCTTCATCAAATGAGTCGAAGTTGATATGAACGTGGGTGTCAACTAGGCGTAGTTTGCTCATTCCCTGTCTTCGTAGCTCTATCTTCGTAGCTCTGTATTCGTAAACCGTTTTCGGCTATAGATTCAGCATCAGTAAGATTCAGCGTTGTTGTTCTCGCATGAAGACTCCGGCATGAAGCTTTATTCGTCAGTAGCTTCAGATGTTTCGACAGCGTCAGTCGTCTCAGCCGTTTCAGGTGCCTCGACAGCTTCAGATGTTTCAGTTGCCGCCGTAGGGACGCTATCAGTTGCGGGCGTATCTGCTTGAGCAGTTCCCGTCCGCGCTTTTAGCACTTTAGATAGCTGAGACTTTTTACGCGCACCTGTGTTCTTGTGCAGCACCCCGCGCTTTACAGCTTTGTCAATCTTACTGACAGCGGCAGATAGGCTCTCTTGAACCTGCTTTTCACTTTCACTAGAAGGATTAGCCACATGAGTCTCGAGCGTTTCGTGATATCGCTTAGTCAAGGTTTTTACAGATGACTTGTACGACTTGTTGCGCAAACGATTTCGCTCTGCGACTTGAATGCGTTTGAGCGCAGATTTGGTATTTGCCATTGATTGCTTCGCTACTCGCCTTTATCAATTCAATAAAACTATCAGAATTAATAATGGTAGCACCGAAGTCTCATCTGTGGTAGTAAAACGTATCATTTTCGTCCTTTAACTCGCCGCTCAGATGCGCTGAGCTCTAGAATTCCACGCTAAGCTATAGCAAACCTTTGTGATTCACTTATTCCTTCTCTTCTTACATGCTGCGAATTATCAACCAGTTAGATGATGCCAAAGCAGAACTCAAGCGAATTTGCGATCGCACTCACGATGAGCAAGTCACTGAGAAAGAATCGACGGTACGCGAAATTATAGACGCTGTACGCCAAAAGGGGGACGAGGCCCTCGTTTATTACACCGAGAAGTTTGACCAGCACAAACTTACGCCTGAAACGCTGCGCGTAGACGGTGCTAGGCTCGATGCGGCCTATCAGCAAGTTTCGCAGGGTTTGCTCAAAGCGATTCGTAAAGCCTGTACCAACATCGAGTCGTTTCACCGGCAGCGGGTGCCGACTAGCTGGGTCACCTTTGAAGAGAATGGTGTGGTCTTGGGCAAGCGCTACACGCCGGTTGAAAAGGCAGGCATCTACGTGCCGGGGGGTCGAGCTTCTTACCCCAGTACGGTGATGATGAATGCGATCCCGGCGCGGGTGGCAGGGGTCTCTCGAATTGCGATGATGACGCCAGTCGGTGAGAACGGGACGCTGAGCCCGGCGGTGCTAGTGGCTGCTCAAGAGGCGGGTGTTACAGAAATTTATCAGGTGGGTGGGGCTCAGGCGATCGCAGCGCTAGCCTACGGCACTGAAACGATTCCAAAAGTAGATGTGATCACAGGCCCTGGCAACATATACGTCACGCTTGCAAAAAAGCAGGTGTATGGCACCGTTGGTATTGATTCACTCGCAGGCCCTTCTGAAGTGCTGGTGATTGCTGATAGCTCAGCAAATCCGGTTCATGTTGCGGTTGATTTGCTAGCGCAAGCTGAACACGACCCAATGGCAGCTGCGGTGCTAATCACGACCGATAAGACCCTTGCCCAAGCAGTGGCCCAAGCAGTAGAAAAGCAGCTAGCAGAGCACCCGCGCCAAACGCTGACCGAAAAGGCGATCGCCCACTACGGCGTGGCAATTGTGGTCGACACCTTAGAGATCGCGGCTGAGCTATCAGACATATTTGCCCCCGAGCACCTAGAGCTAGAAGTAGAAAATCCCTGGGACCTGCTACCTTATATCCATCAGGCGGGCGCTATTTTCTTGGGCCACGATACGCCCGAAGCGGTCGGTGACTATTTAGCTGGGCCTAACCACACACTGCCGACCTCTGGCGCGGCCAAATATGCGTCGCCGCTGAGCACCGAAACTTTTATGAAGCACTCTAGCTTAGTGCAGTACACCCGCAACGCTTTAGCTGATGTCGCCATTGATATAGATGTCCTAACTAGAGCAGAAGGGCTGCCTTCTCACGGGGACTCTGTGCGACTGCGAGTGGAAGATAGCTCTATGTAGCAACATTTATTGGGTGAAACATTTATTGAGTGAAACAGCTATCTAATTGAAATAGCGGCGCTAGTTTAGCGAAATAAGCGATAGAAGTGTGAACTAGCGTTAGCTCAGTAGCCGTAAAGGAAAAATAGAAGAGAATGCGTAGGGTTTGGATCCTGTTGCCGTACGCGTCAGAAAGTGGAGCGGCAGCGGTTCTTGAATCTGTAGCTCGATATGTGGGAAAGCCTGCGGGCTGACGGAATCACCTACGTGAAAAAGTTGCCTTTGCTGATAGCTGGCGGCTGTTGGCAATCGATAGGTTCTTAGCTCTACCGCATCGATAGCGAGGGACCAGTATTCAGCGATGCCACATTTCGCATAGTGATGTGCGCGAGTGGTTTGACTTTCTATAGCCGCATCAGCCGCCGAGACAACCTCTATTACCCAATGAATAAGAGGTGCTGTGCCAGACGTACCGGGACAAGCGCTGCTAGCACAAATGGCGATCGCAGGTCTGATTGCTAAATCCAGCTGAGCCAAATCTAGCTGAGCTAAATCTGGCTGAAAGAGAGGCGCTTGCAACGGGTCCTCTTCAGCAAACGGGCAGATCACGTGGACATCGGTGAGCGATCGCTGAATCTGCTGTTGCAAGATCTGTATCTGCAAGGTCCAGTCTCGCTCAGCAGCTATTGGCTGTCCCATCATCAGTTTTTAAGATGCGATTATGGTCTAGATTGCGCTGGTTGAAGTGTATCTGGTTGTAGCTCTGCCGGATAGTCTTCTAGCAATTCTTTATTGTCGGCAATCCACTTCACAATCGATTTGGCCATCGCAGTTTTCTGCCGAATAGCACGGATTGCCTTGGGCAGATCTAGCTCTTCAGCCGTGCCTACGTGCGACAGATCAAACATGCCGGTGCCAACTAGATCAACGATGCCAAATTCAGAGTCTAAATAAGTAAAAGTGTCCAAAAAGAACAGTGCGCTTTTCCAGCAGGGCGGATTGATCCTAAGCTCTTTATCAGTCGTCCACAGGGTGTTCACGGCGCACTCCTCTTTTTTTGATCTCAAATAGCGCAAACGCCATAAGACTTGTTTACCCAAGGGCTCGCGACGGCCCAACACAGCGAGCCGAGGTTCAGCATTTTCACGTTTAGAACAGCTTCAGTTTAAATCTATGAGGTTTTTGCTATGTCATCTGCTCAGAAAGTACCATCCGTGCAAAAAGAAATTGTCGTCACTGCTTTTGGCGGCGTAGAGCGTATGGAGACTCGGCCAACAGCGCCGCTCATCCCTAAAGCCGGTGAAGTGGTGATTAGACTTGCTCAGCATTGGCACGAACCAGGCTGATTCAATGGCACGGCGCGGTGAGTATCGGTTGAGTTCTGGTGAGCCACCTTTTACGCCAGGAATTGAAGGTGGGGGGGTGATTGTGGCTGTAGGAGATGGGGTGCGCGATCGCCAAATTGGGCAGCGGGTGATTTTGACAATAGGCGCACCTGCGGGCAAGGGAACCTATCGTTCGCAGTTTGCGGCTTTGGCCACAGAAACTGTGCCTGTACCAGACGAGATTCCCGGTGAGCTAATAGGGGCGCTCTGGGTATACGGCCTGCTAGGTGCACCAGATACCGTTGATGTCTCGCCGCTCATTCGTAAGGATGCCGCTATTCGAGGATGGTTGCTCAATACTATTGCCCGAATAGCCGCAGAGCACGCAGGCTATCAAAATATTTTAGACAACGTTGCATCAGATAACTGCACATTTATATTCGCCAGCGAAAGCTTGGCTGAATCTGGGCTTTCTTTGTTTTTTTGACTTTAAGAACAATTCAGCAAAAATTGATTAATAGTGAAAGACAGCTAGAATTGAGTATGTTTTTTTACCGAGATATTGATTCTTATACTGAATTATGAGTTGTATTAGAAATAAGCCATATGGCCTAGCCTATAACAGTTCAAATTGATGCGTTGCTACCACTAGTTTTTCTGGTAAGGATATCTACGGAGAAAAACTCTCCGAGAAAACACGAAGCATCCGTATTTTCGTTAACGGTTAATTCATATCATATCAAGGCAACTTGCTACCGTCCTTCTAGCTTCCGTATTTACCAGCAAGTACGCTCAACCTACTGTATATCGATCTTTCTGGATATAAGAAAATGAGAGGGCGTGCCCCCCTGATTGTTTGCCTCGAAAGTTGTCTATCTTCAGGATACGAAAACAAAGTCTCGGTATTCCCTCTAATCAATATTAATTGATTCTATGAATTGCTTCATATTGATTAGAGGGTCTTACCTCAAATTGACATTAAATTGTTTTCAACGGATATGAACAAAGCTGTTTTTCTTCAATCCGCACCGCACTTTATCAGCGCCTGTGACAGCGCCTGTTATCAGCGCTGAGCCAAAGTGCACTACTTTCGAAAGGGTGTTTTACACATGTCGCGGGATGCATTAATTGTTGGTATTAACCAATACCAGGCACTACCAGGGCTTAACGCACCCGCAGAAGATGCGGAAGCCGTCGCTGCTCGCTTGCAAACTCAAGGTGAGTTTCGAGTGCAGCGCTTGCCAGAGGCTATCAAAAACAAACAGCCTACTGTAGGACATCGGCTCGGTGTCACTACGCAACTATTAGAATCTTCATTGGTTCAACTGTTCAAACCAAAGGGTAAGAACGTTCCAAATACCGCACTGTTCTATTTCTCGGGGCATGGCTTACAGCGCGAAGCAGGTATTCAAGAAGGCTATTTAGCCACTAGCGATACCGATCCGAATCGCGGCAATTTTGGTATTTCTTTGAACTGGCTCAGACGGCTATTGCAACAGAGCCCTGTTCGGCAAATTGTAGTTATTTTAGACTGTTGTCATAGTGGCGAACTCCTGACCTTTAGAGATGCTGACCCCGGTGCAAGATCGGGAATTGATCGTCTCTTTATGGCAGCTTCTCGTGAGTACGAATCTGCTTATGAAGCATTAGAAGGCAAACACAGTATCTTTACCCAGGCATTGCTCTCTGGCCTAAATCCCTACGTACAAGATGGTGGCAAGGTAAGTAGCTATGCGCTGACTGAGCATATTAGCCAGCAGCTACGTGGCGAGCTGCAGCAGCCGCTGTTTGAAAGCTCAGGAAGTGAAATCGTATTGACCCGAGTAAGCGGTCTAAAAGCAGCGTTTTCTAAAACTCCAATCAGCACATTCTCTAGGTTGAAAAAGCTTTCTTTTGGATTTTGCCCTTACCGAGGACTCTCCCCCTTTGATGAAGCGCATGCTGATTATTTTTTTGGTAGAGAAGATCTTATCACTCAGCTTTTAGCGCAGGTCGAGCATAGTGATTTTTGTGCCCTGGTGGGGGCTTCTAGCAGCGGCAAAACGTCTTTACTACGAGCAGGTCTAGTGCATCATCTGCACAAAGGCGAGCGTATTTTGGGTAGCGATCGCTGGCAGATAAAGATGATCACGCCTACTAAGCACCCGATCAAAGGCTTAGCCACCGCCTTTGTCTCTGCCCACTCAGATGGTGTCGAACGAGCAGCTCAAATGCAACAGGCAGAAAGCCTCCTGACAGCGCATGGCGGCAGCGGTCTACTCCAGCTCATTAGAGCCGCATTGATGAAGCCTGGTGAGACGTCCATTTCGACTACATCAAAGCTGTGGTTAGTCATCGATCAGTTTGAAGAGCTATTTAACTCTGTCACCGAGACGGCAGCAGAGCGCCAGCTTTTTATTCAGTGCTTAGTAGAAGCCCTAGCCGATCCGAGTATTTCATTTGGCATTGTTGTCGGTTTGAGAGCAGATGCTATGGATGAGCTGCTGCCCTACCCAGCGCTCAAAACACTAATAGAGAAAAACACTGTTCTGGTAACACCCATGAGCTATGAACAGATCAAATCAGTGATTAAGAAACCGGCTGAAAAAATGGGCCTTGAGCTAGACCCGACGATGCTGTATACCCTCACAATGGATACTAACGGTGCGCCGGGTGAACTGCCGCTCATTCAGCAAACCTTGCTAGAGCTGTGGCGCAAGCGAGACGCTGGAAAAATTGGTACGCCAGCGCCGAAGCTGACAATGGATGCCTATATGGCATTGGGCGGCGTTAAAAATGTTATGACTCACCGCGCTTCAGCCGTACATGAAAGCCTGACCGAGGACATGCAGCGGGCCACACGACGCATCTTTTTGTCACTGTGCGAGCTAGGTGAAGGACGCGAAGATTACCGTCGCCGAGCCTTTAGAAGTGAGCTTATTAACGAAAACTTTCCGGCAGAGCTGATTGATTGCGCGCTAGATAGGCTAGCCGCAGAGCGACTTATTATTGTGTCTCAAGCCGCAGTCGCAACTAGCTACTGTGAGGAGCAAAAGGTAGAAGTTCCAGGTGCAACTTGGCAAACGCAGCGCGATCAAACTTCGCTGCTGAACACCTGGTTTGTGAATAATATGCCCAGTACAGCACAGCCGCTTTCGGGCTCGCCAAGAACGGTAGAAATGGTGCACGATTCCCTGGTGAATGACTGGAATGTGTTGCGCACTTGGCTAGCAGAGTCGCGAAGTACTATGCGGCAGCAAAGACGACTAGAGCAACATGCGAGAGAGTGGGAAGAACGGCAGCGCCCAATCGCAACTGATCATTTGCTAGGCGGCACACAGCTGCAAGATGCCTTGTCCTTCTGGCAGCTCAATAGAGAAGAGCTTTCTGAACTAGCGCAGGATTTTATACTGACCAGCAGACGTGTCCAAAATCGGCTGCGGTTTCGCACAAGCCTACTGATTCCGCTGGCGCTGATTGCCGGAATTGCGGCGTCTATCGTCAGTCGATTTGTCCTGCCGGTAGCGCCAACTCCAGCGATTTCTAAAGTGCGACCTGCGGCAGAGGGCAGTACTGAGCTAGATGGCTCTCGCCGCGATGCTGATGTTGATGCCAACGGTGTGCCTGGTCCTAACACAGCGGTTACCGATCCTTGGCAAAGAGATAATAGCTCCATAGAAAATAGTCAAACCGAAAGTAGTCAAACCGAAAATGGCCAAACAGACAGTTCTGAGACACCCATGTCTGCTATGGCATCTTCTACAGCCATTGAATCTATTGAAGAGTCGGCGGTGATGCAGGTTAGCCCTGCAATGACGGCGCTAATCGCGGACGGTCGCTATGTAATGGTGCCTGCTGGCAAAATGCCATCGCCCTCTAACCCTGATGAAGAAGTCGAAATATGGCTAATTCAGCCAGCGCAGGGCAGTACATCCTCGCCGGTAGATTCAGAAGATGCCCTTGAGCCTGTTGGTGCTGGAAGTGGCAATAGCCAGCGCTAGTTAGGCGTGATGCTTTGCTAAGAAAGATGATAAGACTTGCTAGCAACTGGTGACCAGTTTGTGGCCGATGGCGCTATGCTTGACACGGGTTGATACTGCAGCGTTAGGCAGTATCTAGATAAGTTTAGGCCGTACTGGCGAGTTCGCCGTCGCCCCGTTGCCAGATCTCAAGATGCAAATTTTATCCGTTGCGCTTACTAACTTCAAAGCTCATAAAGAACAACAGTTCTATTTTGAGCCAGGGACGAATGCCATCTGTGGTGAAAATGGGGCTGGAAAGACTAGCATTTTGGAGGCGATCGCCTGGGTACTTTTCAACTACCAGGGTAGCTATAAAAAAGAAGATCTGATTCGCAACGGTGCAAGCAGCGCTCAAGCTAGAGTTGCCTTTATCTCTAGCAAAGATAGCCGAACGTATGAAGTGCAGCGCACGACCACGACTGGCTATGTACTCTACGATCCGCAGCTTGCTGAAAAGCTGCCCTATACCCGCACCAAGGACGAAGTTCTCCCCTGGCTGAGGCAGCATCTAGGCGTATCGCCTGGAACTGATTTGGGGCAGCTATTTGCCAACACGATTGGTGTTCCCCAGGGGACATTTACGGCTGACTTTCTATTGTCTACTGAAAAGCGCAAGCCGATTTTTGACACCATTTTGAAGGTGGAGGAATACCGAAAAACCTATCTGCAAACCAACAGCTTGAGAAAGTACGCTGAAGCGCAGGCGCAGCGGCTCAGAGATCTTATCGATCAGTACGAAGAGGCACTGCAGAGCTGGGATGAGCTGCAAAATCGCCAGCAGCAGCTACAGCTTGAAATCACGCAAGGAGAAAGCCTGTTGGTAAGGCTAACGCAGCAGAGCCAGGATATGGCAGAGCGTCGGCAGGCACTGCTGACCCAGGCAGAGCAGGTGCAGCGTCTGCAGGCTCAGCAGCAGACGCTGGCCACTCAGATAGTGGCTCAGCGGCAGGCGGTCGACCGCGCTCAGACAGGAATGGTCCAGGCAAAAGTATCAGCGCAGGTGTGCCAGGAAAATCAAACAGCGTACGACCGCTTTTTGGCTACAGAAACAGAGCTTCAGGCGCTCAACCAGGCACAGCAGCAGCGACAGCAAATTTTGCAGCAGCAGCAGCAGTTTCAGCAGTCACTAGATCAAGATCAGCAAGTGCGATCGCGTATAGAAGTCAAGCTAGAGCAATTCAAGGTGGCCGAAAAAGAGCTGAGCGCTCTGACAACGGCTGTGGCCTTACAGCTTCAGTTAGAAGCTAAACAAACGGTTTTATCACAGCAGATGCAAGCGCTTTTGGCCGTTCGGCTTCAGCAAGAAACGCTCACTCAGCAAGACCAGCAGATTGCTCAAGATATAAAGCAAGCTGACGCTGAGCTGACGCGATTGGATAGCCTTGGCGCTGTGATCGCAAACATTCCTCGGCTAGAGCAGCAGCAGGCGAGAATTCAAGAGCAGTTGAGTCGATTGGCCGCGGCGCAGCAGTTTGAGCAAGAGCTAAAAGCTCTTAGTGAAACCGGACAGGCGCAGCAGGATGGCTATCGCACCCAGGTAGTGGCCGCCCTACAGCTTTTAGATGAGTGGGTAGCTCAGTTTGCGTCTTTGAATAAAGCGGCGATCGCACCGATCAAAGACGCTCTTTTTCAAGGCGGCATTTTATCAAAAGAAACGCTGAAGATGATTAACACAATTTTGGCTGATTTGAGCCTACAAACCGATCCTCAGAAGCTAAGGCAGCAGAGAGAGATCCTACAAAAGCAGCTTCAGCAAGCATATGCACAAAGAGCTGAGGCCGCAGGCGTAGAGACTCAAGAAAAAAGGCGATCGCAGCTTGTGACCCGACAGCAACAGCTACAGCGGCAGCTCGCAGACATTATCCAACAGCTTGACGCTGAAAAGGAGACATCTGTAGCGCTAAAAGCGTTAAACACTCAGCTACAACAGCTAGATAATCCTCGTGCAAAACAACAGATTTTTCAGAAGACGCTTCAGTTACAACCACAGGTGCAGCAACAGTATCAAGCATTAGCCGCGACCCGAATAGCCAATGAACAGAAAATAGCTGCGATCGCTTTACAGCTCAAGGACTTTGCTCAGTTAGATGTTCAACTGCAACAGCATCATCAGCAAAGGCAGACCCATCAATCCGGCTACTTGCTGTACGTACAAAACCAACAGACTGCTCAACAGCTTGATCGGCTCACCCAAGAGCACACAGCCGCGATCGCGCAGTTAGAAAACGCTCAGCAGCAAAAGACGGCTAGCGACCAGCAGTTGACAGCTCTAGCTTCTACCTTTGATCCAAATGCGTTCACCACACTCGATCAGCAGCTAGCAGACGTTAACTCCCAAGCCGATCGACTGAGAGGTAGCCTGCCGCAGCTACAGAAAAGATTTCAAGACTTGACGGAGCAAATCAATGTCCTAAAAAAGACTGCCAAGAAGCGCGAGGTCGCACAGCGAGATTTGCAGCAGCGCGACCGGATTAGGCGCTTTGTTAACTACGCTCGCCGGGTATATAAAATAGCGGGCCCTCGAATTACCGAGCGCTATGTGCATCATGTATCAAGAGAAGCCGATCGGCTGTTTCGAGAGATGCTTGGGCGGGCGAATGTAGCCCTAAGATGGAGCGCAGACTACGAGATTACGGTGCAAGAAGGTGCTCATACTCGGCGGTTTATTAACCTATCGGGCGGTGAGCAGATGTGCGCGGCACTAGCGGTAAGACTGGCACTGTTGAAGGTACTCGCCGACATCGACATCGCCTTTTTTGATGAGCCAACAACCAACATGGATAAAGCCAGACGGCAAGGATTGGCTGAAGCGATCGCCCGGATCAAGTCCTTTCAACAGCTGTTTGTCATCAGCCATGACGACACCTTCGAGCAAGTAACTGAGACGGTTATCACCGTAGAACGTACTGAACTCTAGCTACACATCAACAATGCTAAGAGACTCAAGCGGTGTTAGCGGGAACTCTATAAGCGTCCTAGCCCTGTAGGAAGCGTGTATCTATTTTGAAGCCGCCCACATCAAGTTCTCAATCGAACGCCTCCTCTAGTGTGACCGATTCGGCGGCAGACAATAGCCATGCCACTGGTGCCTTTCATCTAGGAGCTACCCATCCAGAAACTACTCGTCTAGAAGCTACCAAAAAGAGCGCTAGAGCGTCTGTTCAACTACCTACTTTACCGCTAGCTGTAGATATTCCGAGCCAGACGCAGCCTGCAAAAGCGCAGTCAGGAACCGCGCCAACCCACTATCCTCAGCCCACAGCACAAGATTCTCTCAACACCAAAACGCTCAAGCAGGTGTTTCAACTCTCGCCTATAGGGATGACCATTTTAGATTTGAGCGGTGGCTTTCTAAGCGCAAATCAGAGCTTCTGTGAGGCGGTGGGCTACGCCGAGCGAGAGCTAGTGATGCTGACGTTTACAGATTTGACGCACCCTGAAGACGTGCCTTTGCTGCGGTCGCTAGGTGAGCAGCTACTCAGCGGTGAACGGCTACATTTTCAGGTTGAGACACGACACTGGGGCAAACATGAAAAGCCACTGCATGTGGGATTGACTGTCACCATGGTGCGTGACAACTGTCAGCGACCCATTTGCTTTCTGTTGCAGGTCGTCAACCTGACAGAACGGAAGTGGATGGAAGAACAGCTCCGTCACCGAGACTTTTACGATGCTTTAACTGGGCTGGCTAACCGGGCACTGTTTGTAAATAGGGTAGAGCAAGCTGTACTTCGCTTAGAGCGCAATGCCAGCACCCAGTGCGCAGTACTCTTTTTAGATTTAGACCGCTTTAAGTCCGTGAACGACAGCCTTGGGCATACGATTGGCGATCAGTTGCTGTCGGCGTTGGCCGGTCGGCTAGAGTCCTGCGTTCGCCGATGCGATACGCTAGCACGCTTGAGCGGTGATGAGTTTGCGATCTTACTAGAGGGCATTGATAGACTAGATGATGCGCTATCGGTATGCGATCGTATCCATGCCACTCTCAAAACGCCCTTTAGGCTTAGTGGCTACGAAGTTTTTGCAAATATCAGCATCGGTATTGCGTGCAGCAGCGTTGGCTACGAAAAGTCGAGCGACCTGTTACGAAACGCCAATACCGCCCTCAACCGTGCAAAGCGTCAGGGTGGTGCTTGTCATACCGTGTTTGATCAAACGATGCACCAGCGAGCAGTTGCACTCTGGCAGATGGCAAACCATGCCCAGTGTGCAGTGCAAAGAGAAGAGCTAAAGCTACGCTACCAACCAATTGTTGACGTTGCTACTCGCAAAGTCGTCGGCGTAGAGGCTTTACTACGCTGGCATCATCCTCAGCACGGCTCAATCTCGCCCAGCGAATTTATTCCAGTGATGGAAGAAACCGGTGTTATTACCGTTATTGGCCAGTGGGTACTAAAAGAAGCCTGTAGGCAAGCCTGCGAATGGCAAGCGCTGCTCTCTGATGAATACCTTATTAGAATTAACGTAAACCTATCTGTGCGCCAGCTCGCTCAGCGAGATCTAAGTGAGCAAGTTGCCCAAATCTTAGCAGAAACGGGACTACCCGAAGAACGCCTTCGCCTAGAGGTAACAGAATCTGCCATCATGCAAAATTCTCAAGTGGCGGTGCAAATGCTTACAGAGCTGAAAAAGTTGAATATTGGCATCTGTCTTGACGACTTTGGCATTGGCTACTCGTCGCTGGGCCGCTTGCAGCAGCTACCAATCGATGTCCTCAAGATTGACCGCTCGTTTGTTCAGAACATGGGTGTAAAAGGCGAAGGCACAGAGATCGTGCGAACCATCATTGAGCTAGCGGAGAACTTGGGAATGGAAGTTGTTGCAGAAGGTGTAGAAACCTTAGAGCAGCTAAACACATTGCATCAGATGGGCTGTCGGCATATACAGGGCTTCTACTTTGCTAGACCCATGACGCCAGATGATACGTTGAGATTTATTCAATCGTCAAACTCGCTATCGGCTGGGATGGAATAGTCCGCCGAGCCTTAGGTCATCCGCTCAAGTCGTCCGCCTCAGCTCTGTGACTAAACTCTGTGACCAAACTCTGCGACTAAGCAACAGAAGCTGGCTTTCGGTAGCTAGCAGAAGAGCTTTCAATGGCGCTAGCAGACACGATAGGCTGCTCCGTTTCAAGCTGATTGTCAAATCCAGACTGAGCACCCAGTGCAAATGCAACCAGCCAACCAACAATCAGCAGTGCTAGAACAATAGCCATTTCCCCAAAATTCCTTATTTTTGAAGTGAATTAATAAGTTAAGTAGGCAGTGATGCTAATAGATGCTTAAGCACCGTTGAAGGCAATTAGAAGGCAATGACTTCCGCACCAGCACCTGCTTGTTAAGTAATGTAACAAGCTTTTGTTGCAGGCGTCAACCTTAAAGTCAATAAGTATAAATACTTCATTTCGGAGACACTATTTGATGAAGCTGAGCTGTTGCAGCGCAGTCAGACTCTTTACGCTGTAGTCAGCGTGGGCCTGCCAGGGAAAATTGCCGGTTGGATCGAGATAGACGGCGGTAGCCTGAGCGTTGCGAGCTGTCAGTAGATCAAATTTGTGGTCGCCGGTCATAACAGTATCGGCTGGGGTGAGCGACCACTGAGTCAAGAGTTTGAGGATGCCGTTTGGCTGCGGTTTAGGCGGACAGCAGCTACGCCCTAGAACATCGTTTGGGTGGAATAAATTGTCTAGGTTGCAGGCCGTTAGCGTAATGTGAGCGATGTCTTTGGTATTGCGAGTGAGGATGCCGATGCGTTTGCCTTGGCTTTTCAGCTCGCTGAGCAGAGCATATGCGCCGGGTTGGGGCGTTGCTTGATAGGCGATTTCGAGTTCAATCTTAGTGAGCTGCTTTTGACACCTGGCGCGCTCGACTGGGCCTAGCTGTTCAAGCGCTTCAAGGATGGGCTCGTTTGGCGGCAGACCGAGGGCGCGGCTGATAGCTGGGAAGTCATGGCGGCTTTCGGTGAGGGTGCCGTCCATGTCGAAAATCCAGGCGGTGTGGGTATGGAGAGACATGAGGAAGGGCGCTGGAGAAGGGGAAGGGATTGCCTGTTGCCTGAAAAAGGACGGCTAGAGAAGGCGCGGCTGGTGAGGGAAGTCAAAGATGAATGTAAGCAACGTGCCTGATAAGATCTGGAGGCTTATTACAGATGCGTGAATACCTATGACCACGATTAATGATAATTACTTGAAGCTAAAGGCGGGCTATTTGTTTCCTGAGATTGGCCGTCGGGTGAGGGCATACACGGAGGCGAATCCGGGGGCACCTGTGATTAAGCTGGGCATTGGCGATGTGACAGAGCCTTTGCCTGAAGCTTGTCGAACCGCGATGATTGAGGCGGTACAGGAAATGGGCGATCGCGCCTCTTTCCGAGGCTATGGCCCAGAGCAAGGTTATTTATGGCTACGCGAAAAGGTGGCTCAGCACGATTTTCAAGCCCGTGGCTGTGAAGTTGATGCGGCTGAAATTTTTATTTCTGATGGCTCTAAGTGTGACTGCGGTAACATCTTAGATATTTTCGGAGATGACAACAGCATTGCTGTTACTGATCCGGTCTATCCCGTCTATGTCGATACAAACGTAATGGCGGGCCACACTGGTGATGCTGACGAGTCTGGTAAGTACGCAGGCATTACATATTTGCCTATCAGCGCTGACAATGATTTTGTCGCGAGCATCCCGTCTGAGACGGTTGATTTGATCTACTTGTGTTCGCCAAATAATCCTACAGGCGCAACGATGACAAAAGATCAGCTCAAGGCCTGGGTGGACTATGCGAAAGCCAACGGTTCAATCATTTTATTTGACGCAGCCTATGAGTCCTTCATTACAGATGAGTCTATTCCTCACTCTATTTATGAAATCGAGGGGGCGAGAGAGTGTGCCATTGAGTTTCGCTCTTTCTCAAAGAATGCCGGCTTTACAGGCACTCGCTGCGCGTTGACAGTAGTGCCCAAGTCTTTGACTGGCAAGGCCAAAGATGGTTCTGATGTTGATGTCTGGAGCCTGTGGAATCGTCGTCAATCGACCAAATTCAATGGTGTTTCATACGTTGTGCAGCGAGCGGCTGAGGCGGTGTATTCTGACGCGGGACAGCAGCAAACAGAGACACTGGTGAGCTTTTACTTAGAAAATGCACGAATCATTCGCGAGCAGCTAAGCGCAGCAGGCATTCAGGTGTACGGCGGCGTCAACGCGCCTTATGCTTGGGTGAAAACGCCGGACGGCCTTTCTAGCTGGGACTTTTTCGATCAGTTACTGAAAACTTGCAATATCGTGGGTACGCCGGGGGCAGGGTTCGGCTCAGCAGGTGAAGGCTACTTCCGGATTTCGGCGTTTAATAGCCGTGAGAATGTAGAAGAAGCGATGAAGCGGATTAGTGAAAAATTCACGCTAGCGTCTGTGTAAGTCAACGCTCCTAATTATTTCCTAATCATTACTGAGCGATCGCCTAGCCGCGATCGCTCAATGAAAACTGTGGTGTTTCTTACAGATACTGCCAAAAACTTAAGCTATCCTCGAAAGTGTGAGTAAAGCTAAATGAATTAGCTGCAAGTTAAGACGACTATCTGTCTGAAATGGAGATTACTTATGGAAAACCCATCTACTAGCCCAAGTCACGCCGCGGATAATGCTGAGCTTTGGCAAGGTTTGAAAAGTGCGATCGCTGCTAGCTCCGGTTTTCAAAGCTGGCAAGCCGAACAGCCTGCCTCTATTACCACAACATCGGTCGAGAATTTAGTGCGTCTATACCTACGAGAGACACTAGAGACGCTAGCTTATTGAGCCATTCAGAACGGGCTGCTAAGTTGAGCTGCATCCCTTGATGACCGTGGCTAGGGAAAAAAGATAGGTGGTGACACTGTGGTGATGCCTAAGCATCTAGCTCTCGTCGCCCTTCCAACGCCCTAGCTAGCGTCACCTCATCAGCATATTCTAAATCGCCACCCATCGGCAGACCAAACGCAATTCGGGTCACTTTCGTGAACGGCTTTAGGAGCTGTCCAACATAAAGCGTTGTTGTATCCCCTTCAATGCTAGGGCTAATCGCTAAAATAACTTCACTCGTATCTTCTCTATTTACCCGATGCACTAGCTGCCCTACGTTTAACTGCTCTGGGCCAATGCCATCCATCGGCGAAATTAATCCCCCTAGAACGTGGTATTTACCTTTGTATTCACGGGTTTTTTCTAGGGCAATGACATCTCGCGACTCGGCGACAACACACAGGGTCGTATTGTCGCGAGACTGGGCGCGGCAAATATCACAAACTGGCTCTGCTGATAGGTGAAAGCACTGCGAGCACTGGCCTACCTGCTGCTTAGCGTCTAGCAGCGCATTAGCCAGCGCCCGCACTTCCGCATCAGGCCGCTTAATAATATGCATCGCTAACCGCTGGGCAGACTTGGGGCCCACACCGGGCAAGCGCTGAAATTCTTCTATCAGCTTGGCTAAGGGGCGAGTGTAAATGGTTAGAGTGTCCTTTCTTGCATATTCTTATCTATATATTTTAGCTGTCTATACCATCGCTAGGCCGTATCGCTGTCAGGCCGTATCGCCATCAGGCTGACGCGGTGAAATTTCCTCACTTTTGCCCCGAACTGGCGGCAGTCTTTCTACCAGCCCCATCTCAAAAGCTGCGTCTGGTAGCTGCCCTACCAAATATTTTCCTGGCTCGAACAGGCCGCTTGGTGTCATGCAGACCTGTCGCAGCTCAACGATTTCAGTTTCAGCAAATATCTCACGAGATAAACGGCGCTCTAAAGCCATCTCAAAACTAGCCTCCTTATTCGTCTATTTGCCACAGCTCACGGGTGTAATCTTGGTCGAATATTTTCTTTGGACGCATAATCAAAACCACACCACCAAGTAGCTTGGTTGGCGGCGCTGATTCAAACCAGCTAATCTCTAGCTGGCCGTCCGCATCCACCACAAAGTAGCTAAATTCGTCCCACTCTCGCTTGGCTTTATCAATCACGATAAGGATGTCTTCATCCGCGATGCCATCTGGTGGATTTGGGAGCTGTCCGTATTTTGCCAGCAGCGCAATTGGATCTTCCGCCTTTAGAATGACCTGCCAGCCAGGCACCGGTACCCAGGCACCTGTCCCTGAAAACTTCACTACGCCAAAGGGCTCTTCTAGATCGGCACCTGGCACCTGCTTATAGGCCTCTGTTGTCAGTGGCATCTGGCCTGCAACCGGTACGATAACCGGCGAGTCTGCTTCATTCTCTAGTCGAAAGATGGGCAGGCGGGGCGCGGGCTTAGCCGAAACGACGGTGAAATCAACCAGTAGCTTTTCAGCTTTACTGCGAGCGCTCTCGGAAGTTGCGAAGCGCAAACTTTGGGCAATTAGCTTGGATCTGGCCTGCAAGTCGCTCTGTTGGCGAGCCAGTCGCCAGTAGTGATAAGCGGCAGCATCACCCATCGTCTTTTCAAATCCAGGTGGGGGCGTTTCGCTGTAGTAAAAATCTCGTAGCGCTTTGACGACGTCTTTAACCTGCTCGCTGTCTAGGCTGTGGGTAAAAGCAAAGTCGGCGGCAGCGGCTCGGTTGTCTTGAGAAATAATGCGAAACTCGTAGAGACTATCGCTGCCTCTGGTTTCGTAGTGGGCCTTAGCAGCGTCGCTCACGCCGCCAGCTTCCATTGAGGCGAATACCTGAGAGGCAACGATCAGCTGATTTTGCTGAATGGGCTCGAATCCGGTGGCTTCAAAAATGTCCTGCGGCGTCATGCCCGATTTTTGCAGAGCTTGGCAAGACTGACCCCAGCTCACCCAGTTGCCCTCTTTGCGGCGCAGTTGATGAACGATCTGATCGATTTCTGAGCGATCCTCTTTTGGATCAGGTGTCTGAGTATTAGGAGCGCTAGGTGGGGTCGCGGCCATAGGTTGACGCAGTTCTTATTTCTACTGTAAATATAGTAGTCTAAGATAAAGCTAGTAATAGCATCGCGGGGCTATAGCGCAGTTGGTAGCGCACCTCAATGGCATTGAGGGGGTCAGGAGTTCGAATCTCCTTAGCTCCATTCTTCGACTTCGCTTAGGGATATTCTTTACAAAGCTGCGATCCACTGGTTGGCTCGCAATGCGCAAGGGCTAAGGATCATCGAAGCCCAGTCTATGCGATCGCGTAATACTCTTTGTACCAGTCGACGAACTTTTGAATGCCAACAGATAGGGGGGTTTTGGGCTTGAAGCCCACATCGTCCATTAGGCTTTTAACGTCGGCGTAGGTCGCGGGAACATCTCCTGGCTGCATTGGCATCATATTTTTGTGGGCAGTTTTGCCGAGAGCCTGTTCGATGGTGGCGATGAAGTCCATCAGCGTAACGGGACTGTGATTGCCAATGTTGTAGATTTTGTACGGGGCAGTGGTTTCTTTGCCTTGAGCTTGAGCTTCGTCGGGGGTGACTTTGGTTTGCGGCTTTTTCATCATGCGCATAATGCCCTCTACCACATCGTCAATGTAGGTAAAGTCACGCTTCATTTGACCGTGGTTGTACACGTCAATGGGCCGGTTTTGGACGATTGCGTCGACAAACTTGAAGTAGGCCATATCTGGGCGTCCCCAAGGGCCGTATACCGTAAAGAATCTCAGTCCGGTGGTGGGCAGGTTGTATAGATGGCTGTAGGAGTGCGCCATCAGCTCGTTGGCCTTTTTCGTGGCGGCGTAGAGCGAAACCGGGTGATCGACCTGATCTTCGGTGGCAAACGGGACCTTTTTGTTTTTGCCGTAGACCGAACTAGATGAGGCGAACACAAGATGGCCAACATTGCTGTGGCGGCAGCCTTCTAAGATATTGATAAAGCCCATTAGATTGCTGTCGGCGTAGGCCAGCGGATTTTCTAGAGAATAGCGAACGCCCGCTTGGGCCGCGAGGTTGACGACGCAGCTAAAAGTGTTTTGGGCGAATAGGGTGGCGATCGCAGCGCGATCGCCCAGATCCATCTTCTCAAACGTAAAGTTGCCAAACTCTTTGAGCTGAGCAAGTCTTCCCTGCTTTAGTTCCACATCGTAATAGCTGTTGAGCGAGTCGATGCCATGTACCTGCTCTCCTGCTTCTAGCAGCCGTAGAGATAGAAAATAACCGATAAATCCGGCAGCGCCAGTCACGAGGATTGCCATATTGATATTGATTAAAGATAAATGTCGTACTAAAGAGAATTCGGAAAAGCCTTAGGAAGACTTGTCTTGGCCTTACCTTGGGCCTCGACTTGCCCACTATAGTATTGGCAAAAATGTCTGCGTCAAGCACGTAGACAAACAATAATCACAACTTCATCTTTGCCAATAGCTGCGATCGCCTAGCCGCAGCGTTCTGCATCCACAGCCAGCAGTAAGCAACCACGCAAGGCTTCGGTATCAGTGATACGATTGCCAAAGCACAAAATGAGAAAACTAAAAAGAGTAAGGACTCCTCAATGCAAGAAATTGATAAGTCGATTTCCATCGACGGTCGAGATATTCAGCTGAAGGTAGGGCTGTTTGCCCCTCAGGCTGGTGGCTCGGTACTTGTAAGTTCAGGCGATACGGCTGTGTTGGTATCAGCTACGAGATCTAGCGGTAGAGAAGGTATCGACTTCCTACCTCTGCTAGTTGACTATGAAGAGCGCCTATATGCTGCGGGTCGTATCCCCGGTGGCTTTCTCCGCAGAGAAGGTCGCCCACCTGAGCGTGCCACCCTCACTAGCCGCCTGATTGATAGGCCTATGCGTCCTTTGTTTCCTCAGTGGATTCGAGACGATATCCAAATCGTAGCGACTACTCTCTCTATGGATGAGGATGTACCTCCCGATGTCTTGGCCGCGACTGGCGCATCGATTGCTGTTCTCCTAGCAGAGATTCCGTTCAATGGCCCGATGGCAGCAGTCCGCGTTGGTCTAGTCGGTGACGATTTTATTATTAATCCAACCTACCAGGAAATTGAAGACGGTGAGCTAGATCTAATCGTCGCCGGATCGCCAGACGGGGTGATTATGGTGGAAGCAGGGGCCAACCAGCTACCTGAGCAAGATGTGATTGAAGCGATTGACTTTGGCTATGAAGTGGTGCGTGATTTAATTCAGGCGCAGCTAGATCTGGTGGAAGAAATGGGGTTAGAGCGGCCTACTGAGCCAGCCCCTGTAGTGGATGAGAGCCTGGAGAAGTTTTTAAGCGATCGCGCCACCGCTGAAATCAAGGAAGTGCTAAAGCAGTTCGAGCAGACTAAGTCTGAGCGAGACGAAAAGCTGGACGCCATTAAAGCCACTATTGCTGAAGAAATTTCTGAAAAAGCTGAAGACGACGCTATTAAAGCCGCAGTAGAGAGCGATAAGAAGGCGCTAGGTAAGGCGTTCAAGCGCCTGACCAAAAAGCTGATGCGATCGCAAATTCTAGAAGAAGGCGTTCGCGTTGATGGTCGTAAACTTGACGAGATTCGTAAAATCACCTGCCGAACTAGCGTGCTGCCTAACCGAGTTCATGGGACCGGACTCTTTCGTCGGGGGCTAACCCAGGTACTCTCTGTTGCAACCCTAGGAACTCCTGGCGATGCCCAAATGATGGACGATCTGCATCCTGGTGAAGAGAAAAAATACCTCCATCATTACAACTTTCCGCCCTATTCTGTGGGTGAAACGCGACCAATGCGATCGCCTGGTCGCCGCGAAATTGGTCACGGTGCGCTAGCCGAACGTGCCCTGATTCCCGTTCTACCCTCCCAAGAAGACTTTCCCTACGTGATTCGCGTTGTCTCCGAGTGTCTGTCTTCAAACGGGTCCACCTCTATGGGATCGGTTTGCGGATCAACTCTTTCTCTGATGGATGCGGGTGTCCCCATCTTGCAGCCCGTCAGCGGCGCGGCCATGGGTTTGATTCGTGAGGGTGAGGAGGTTCGTATCCTCTCAGACATTCAGGGCATCGAAGACTTCCTGGGTGATATGGACTTCAAAGTTGCAGGCACCGATAGCGGCATCACTGCCCTACAGCTCGACATGAAAATCACTGGCCTGCCGATGTCTGTCATCAGCGAAGCCATCACACAAGCGCGACCCGCTCGACTTCACATCCTCGAAAAGATGCTAGAAGCTCTCGATAAACCTCGCAGCGAAGTTTCTCCTTATGCCCCTCGTCTACTGACGATGCAAGTGAAGCCAGACCAAATTGGCATGGTGATTGGGCCAGGCGGTAAGCAAATCAAGGCAATCACCGAAGCCACAGGGGCCAAAGTCGATATCCAAGACGATGGAACGGTCACCATTTCGGCGATTGACTCTAGCAAAGCGCAGCAGGCGCAGCAGATGATCGAAGGTATTACCCACATTCCTGAGGCCGGTAACGTCTATATGGGCAAAGTCACGCGCGTGATTCCGATTGGTGCGTTTGTCGAAATTATGCCAGGTAAAGAAGGCATGATTCATATTTCACAGCTTGCTGACTACCGAGTTAATAAGGTAGAAGACGAAGTGAATGTAGAAGACGAAGTGCTAGTCAAGGTGCGCGAAATTGATAACCGAGGTCGCGTTAACCTAACGCGACTGGGCATTCACCCTGATGAGGCTGAAAAAGCTAAAGCGGCGGCAGGCGTCGCTTAGAAACGCGGAGATGTGAAGGATGCAGGACAAATATAAGTGGCTTTTCGCCTTATCCTGCATCCTTGACACTTCGTACTTCAGATTGCCCCCGGCAATCATTTACCTGTAGGATCGAGAGATGCTACGCCTAATATAAAAAAGAACTGTGCGAAAAGTTGTAATTGCTGGTAATTGGAAAATGCACAAAACCCAGGCCGCTGCCTTGGACTTTGTGCAACAGTTGATGTCTCAGCTCGAAGATGTTCCCGAAAGGAGAGAGCTGATCCTCTGCGCACCTTTTACCGCCCTAAATTCATTGATAGATAAGCTGCAAGGTAGTCGGATTCAGGTCGGTGCGCAAAACATCCATTGGGAAAAAGAAGGTGCCTACACAGGTGAAATCTCAGGGGCTATGCTCAAAGAGATTGGCGTTCGATACGTGGTGGTTGGCCACAGCGAGCGGCGGCAGTACTTTGGCGAAACCGACGAGACGGTGAATGCTCGGCTCAAAGCGGCTCAGCTAATTGGGATCACCCCTATTTTATGTGTGGGCGAAACCAAACAGCAGCGAGATGCCAACGAAACCGAAGCCGTGATTACTCGTCAGATTAAGAATGCGCTGGTGGATGTCAATCAGTACAATCTCGTAATTGCCTATGAGCCGATTTGGGCGATTGGAACTGGAGACACCTGCGCGGCAAAAGAGGCCAATCGCGTCATTGGGCATATTCGCTCTCTGCTGACAAATCCAGAGGTTTCTATTCAATACGGTGGCTCTGTTAAACCTGCTAACGTCGATGAAATCATGGCCCAAGGTGAAATCGACGGTGCCCTCGTTGGTGGCGCTAGCCTAGAGCCTGATAGCTTTGCTGCCCTGGCAAACTATAAAGAATAGAACAAGACCAAACAGCACCGAAATAGCGATCGCTAGTCATGTTTTGCCTGCAAAAAAAGCTTCCTTTACGTACGTTACGCTCGGCTCACGATTCTACTGGCATGACATCTAGCTCGACATCCTCTGCTTGAGCCCCGTTTGTATCATGGGGCTTAACGGTGTTGTAGTGACCGTTGATATAGGTACAATTGCGCCCCTGCTGCTTAGCGTAATAAAGCGCTAGGTCGGATGCCTCTACCAGAAGCTGAGGCCCATCCTTGTGGCCCGGAACAATTGTCGAAATTCCCATTGTGAGAGTGATGTAGGCTTCTGAGTAGCTCGGTGCATGGTTGATCTTGAGAGCACGAATACTGTTATGAATTTTCTGTGCGATGCGCCATGCACCCTGTGTATCGGTATTAGGCAAAATGATAGCGAACTCTTCGCCGCCGTAGCGGGCCACTAAATCAGCGGGCCGCTGAGGACCGTTGAGTAAGGCTCTGGCTACTCGAATGAGACAGCGATCGCCTGCCGGATGACCAAAGGCATCGTTGTACAGCTTGAAATGATCAAGATCGCACAAGAGTAGCGACAGTGGCTGTTGGTCTCTAGCAAGACGCTGCCACTCATTGCCTAAATGCTGATCAAATCGACGGCGGTTTGCTAAGGACGTGAGGCTGTCGGCTAAAGCAAGCTGTTGTAGCTCTTGGTTTTCTCTGACTAGTTCGTAATGCAGTTGGCTCTGCTGGAGTGCAACAGCCAGCTCAATCGTGACACTATGGGCGGCTAAGATAGCTTCTTGTGTCCAAGCCTTTTGCTTGGGCAAGGACAGGGCTAATAGTCCCCAATAGCTTGTGTCTGTTTCTAAGCTAGGCGCTACCGCTGTAGGTATCGATAGCGGCGCAGAAGAATGCTTGGGCAGCTTGCGGATAGGAACTAGAATCCAATTGCCCGGCCAGTGCGACAGCCACTGACGCTGCTCGCTGGCTGCTGCAATTTCGTCTGCGTTAACCATAGTCTCTGACAAGGCGGTAGACGCAGGCAAGGCGCAATCTAATGTCAGGCGATCTGAAGCAAGATGCACTAGCTTGCCTTGCTGTAGCTGGCCTAGTATGTCAGGAAATTTTGACTGAGAAAGAGAAATCTGCGCTTGCCAGGCAAACGTTTGGTCCTTGCAGTAGCGGGCAACCTGCTGGCAGGTATTGGCAACGATGTTGTAACGCAGAAGGGTAACTCGATTAGCTCCAAATAGCGCAGCCGTCTCGACAACGATTGTTCCAGCAATGGTACTAAAGCTTAGAGTTCGGCGCAGTCTGCGTTCTATACAGTGCAATTGCTGCTGGTAGAGCTGCATTTTTAGCTGATGCGTTCGTTTATCGTCTTGAGCTATACATGTAGAGGCCTTGAATCGGCAAAGAGTCGTATCAGTTGACAAGCTGCGATCGCTGTTTGTGTCTTGGATGGGCTTGTCTTGGATGAGCTGAGGCCGCCTTGTGGCTGTATGGGCGCTCTCTGCTGGGTAGTGAGTAGATGTGTTAACAGAAGAGCGCGGTGCCGAGAAAAAATGTTTGAGCATGTCGAACCTTCCGCTTTAGCAGGGAAGTCTTGCCGTGATATGAGTAGACAGAAAGAAAGACAGATCCTACACACCGCATACAACTGCCCTTCCCTTTGATGCGGCCATCTTGATATGACCGTAAGCTGCTAAGTGGATACGCAGAAGTTGTGACATGATAACGCGCTCCGTATCTATGCAGATCAGTGTATCCGCTGATACTTCGACGATGCCTTTATAGCTAAGTGCGGAGTATACGGGCGTATAATCTAGCACCTCACCTGTCATGACCTTACGCGGCTGACTTAAAAACTAGAGATTCTACCGGACATTCGCCCTGCAGGGGCTTCAGTGCCTGTTTTCAAGAAATGGTTGTTATTTGCTTGTTCTCGATCCGCAGTGCTAAGTAGCCTACAGCGTCAAGAAATGCTCGAGCGCAGTTACCATTTTAGGGGGCCATCGCCTTATATTTTTTACCCAATTGAGATCTTTGTAGCGAGCATCTAGACCAACAACAGCGACCCAGTTGCTTTCGGCTTCGCCTTGTTGGCCTAGTTCCCAAAGTACGGCGGTGAGGGCCGCGCGCATGTCTGCAAAGCTAGGATATTTGCGCACTAGGCTTTTCATGATTTGGAGAGCTTTTGACTGCTCATCTGTTTGGTAGAGCGCAAGGGCGTAGTTTCCGTAGGCTGATGAAAAACTGGGCTGTAGGGTAATAGCAGCCTGATAATCGGCGATCGCAAGTACCCAATCACCACGTCCGGCTTCCGCATTACCTCGATTGTTATACGCCGCTGGATCGTCAGGATCGATCTGTAAAACCTGATTGTAGTCACCAATGGCTTTGTCCCACTCGCCCATCGCTTCCCAGAGCGCGCCCCGGTTGAGATAGGGGTCTGGCTCGGTAGGGGCAAGGGCAATCGCTTCTGTGTAGTCAGCCATTGCCCCCTCTAGGTTATTTTGCCGAACGCGCACGTTACCACGATTGCTCCAGATAGCGGCTTCAGCGGGTAGCTGCTCTATGAGCGCTGACCACTGACGTTCTGCTTCATCGAATCGGCCAGCCTGCGTCGCTGTGAACGCCGCTTTTCTTAAGCTGCCGATGCGGCTCCAATTTTGCTGATTGGCATATTCAACTCCTTTGGAAAAGCCAGGTATACCGCCTGCTGTGCAAGGCTGAGCAAAGGTCAGCGTACTGCTCAGCAGCGCGGTGCAACAAAGCAATAGTGTTAGCGACCATACGAGAACTTTTTGGATTGCTTTGTGGAGGAGTGCTGTTCGGAAAACTGCTGTTTGAAGGGCTACTTTTTGAATCACGAGCGGGTGAAGTGGCGAGCTTATAAAGTTAGGACAATTGCCCTACATTAAGTAGCATAGACCTTTTACACTGCATCATCTGAGACGGACGATGGGTGGTCAACAGCATTATTTGCTTCCATAAACCTAAATAGCGGCGCGTCGTGGACAAAGAAGCGATTTTCGGGCACCTGATAACCCAGGTGACGACAGGCAGCAGGGGTGACTAAACGACCTCTAGGGGTGCGCTGCAAGTAGCCGATTTGTAAAAGATAGGGCTCGTAAACTTCTTCGATAGTTTGAGAGTCTTCGCCGGTGGAGGCGGCCATGGTATCGAGTCCGACCGGGCCACCGTTGAAGTTTTCAATCATCATGGTAAGCAGGCGGCGATCGGTCCAGTCGAGACCGCGAGGGTCAACGTTGAACAGCTCTAAGGCTTCGGCGGCGATCGCATCTGTAATTGCCCCTAGCTTTTTTACCTGCACGTAGTCGCGCACGCGCTTCAGCAGGCGGTTCGCAATTCGCGGCGTGCCCCTAGCGCGGCGGGCAATTTCTTCGGCTCCTGCGGACAGCACCTCGGTTTTTAGCACGTCGGCGGTTCGTAGGACAATCTGAGTGAGTTCGTCAATTTCGTAAAAGCGTAGCCGCTGAATCAGGCCAAAGCGATCGCGCAGCGGCGAAGCCAGCGCGCCCACCTTGGTTGTGGCTCCAACTAGCGTAAAGGGCTGTAGAGGAATGCTACGCGTTCGAGCGCTTTGGCCCTTGCCAATCGTGATATCTAGTCGCGCATCTTCCATTGCGGGATACAGGATTTCTTCGGTCACTCGCGAGAGGCGGTGAATTTCATCGATAAATAGCACGTCGCCAGCTTTTAGATTTACCAGCAGCCCGGCAATATCACGAGGCCGCTCGAGCGCGGGGGCCGTCGTGATTTTACAATCCACCTCCATCTCCTGCGCCAAGATTAGGGCCATTGTCGTTTTTCCTAACCCAGGAGGACCGTATAGCAACAGATGATCGAGCGGCTCTTGGCGAGACTTTGCCGCTTGAATCGCGATACGCAGCACTTCTTTGAGCGCTTTTTGGCCGATGTAATCGTCTATGGCCTCTGGGCGAATGCCTTCTTCATGGCGGGCTAGCTCGGTTGGTTTGGCCTCTCCTTTTAACAGGTCGGTTTTAGCAGGCTGTGTTTTAGCAGGCTGTGTTTTAGCAGGCTGTGTTTCAGCGGACTGTGTTTCAGCAGACTGTGTTTCAGCGGACTGTGTTTCAGCGGAACTGTCATCGACTGACTGACTTGCTGGCGCTGGCTGGGTAGGACGTTTCCCCGCCTTTGGTCGATGAGCGGGTTGATTTTGGGAGCCGCCATCAGCCGATTGTTTTGAAGAGATAATCGCCATGAGCGCCGCAGGATATTGACAGTAGTAATGACAAATGTACTATAGCAGCCTAGCGATGAGCGTACACGATCTCAGCGCGGCATGACGCCTGAGGCGCGGAAAACGTCTTTGATAGTGGGGTAGTTGTCCTTTAAACCAAAGCTAGAAGGCGTGACCGGGTGCTGATAGGTGAAATGTCGGTAGTCCATGCAAAAGCGATCCCACTCGGCCATTTTGATGTTGAAAATTTTGATAATGACATCGGCTAGGCCAAAAGATAGCGGAATACGAAAGTAAATACGTTTACCGAGATAGGTGCTAATTTCCTCGACCACCTCATCTGCGCTCTTTGCCGGATTACCAATGACAAGTTCACGTGTATCGCCCTCAGCCGGGGGGTGATCGACCAGATATCGAACTACCTCAGCGATGTCTTTGGCATGAATAAAGTGAAGGCTGCCGTCGGCTTTGAGAAAGCGGATGATGCTGATGTAGTCGGCTACCTCGCTGAGGCCACCGGCAATGTGCGAGTACGGCTTGGTGTCGCTGCCGCCAAATACAAGGGTTGGAAAGACGGTGGTGATGCGAGGCGCGATCGCTAGTTCAGCCATTTTCTGGTGGCAAATGTATTTGGTACGCACGTAGTCTGTTCCAATCTCACCAGCAGCAGCTAGCGGCGTATTGTCTCTATCTAAAATGCTCGCTGTTGAGAAATAAATCACCTGCTGACAGCGCTCAGGATCGAGCAGATTCATCAGCTCAAGCGTTTTTTCCACATTAATCTCATAGCTTTCTTTCGGGTCGCCCCAAGAGGTTGCCACCAAAATCGCTGTGTCTATTGTTTTCAGCAGATCCGAAAGCTGAGCGACCTCACGCATGTCGCCTTTGATGATGTGCACGCCCGGTCGGCTGTCAGCGGGTACCTTCAGCTTTGCCGGATTGCGCATCATCAAAAACAGCTCGTGATCGCTATTTTCGATCAGCGTTTCGACCAAGTAATGGCCAATGCAGCCACTCGCGCCAGTGATGAAGATACGCATAGTGTTTTCTATAGAAGAAGGCAGAAGTCTTCATTATTTTGACACTGAAAAGCCCAAGCTATAAAACACCTTGGGCCAGTTGCTAGGTAGTTGATCTACGTGATCTATAGCTTTGTGATCTATAGCTTTTGCACGAGTTGCTTAGGACATTCTCATCGGTTGAAGCCTCTACAGAAGCTCTATCTACAAAAGCTCTATCTACAAAAGCTCGTTGACTTGCTTGCCGATCTCAAAGAAGTAAGCACCATTTTCTTCTGGCGTCCCTGGCAGAATGCCGTGACCCAAATTGAGAATGTGACCTTTGGGGCCTGCTTTTTTTACGGTGTCGATAATGCGATCGCGAATCACTTCTTTTGAACCAAACAGCACACCGGGGTCCATGTTGCCCTGTACCTTCATATCTGCACCGAGCCGCCGGCGTGCGTCTGCCATATCTACTGTCCAATCCACGCTGATGATATCCACGCCTGCTTCGCCCATTATTTCCAGCACGCCAGCGCTACCGCTCACCAGCAAAATCAAAGGCGTATCGGGGTGCGTTTCTTTTACCTGACGTACAATCTGCTGCTGATAGGGCAGCGCAAACGTTCTAAAATCTTGAGGGCTAAGCTGACCGGCCCAAGAGTCAAAAAGCTGGACCACTTGAGCCCCGCAATCAATTTGGTGACGCACATAGATTGCGATATTGTCGGCAATTTTGCTCAGCAGCATGTGCAGCATTTTGGGCTCACTAAACGCCATATTCTTGATCACAGAATAGGTTTTAGATCCTTTCCCTTCTACGATGTAAGCTGCTAGCGTCCAAGGTGCACCGACAAATCCCAAAACCGTAGACTGGTTGCCTACTTCCTCACGCAGCGCCCCTAAAATCTTGCGGATATAGGGCATAGACTCGTCCGGATTTAGCGTTGTGAGTGCGTCGATTTGAGCCTGTGAGCGAATCGGCTTGTCAATGACCGGGCCCTTGCCTTCAGCTACATCCATCGCCACGCCCATCCCCGGCAGCGGCGTCACGATGTCTGAAAATAGAATCACACCGTCGGGCTTAAAAGCTTTCCACGGCTGTAGGGATACTTCGATAGCGACTTCTGGAATCTCAGAGCGATCGCGAAAAGAAGGATACTTTTCGCGCAAGTCTCGATAAGCCTTCATGTATCGACCTGCCTGTCGCATCATCCAAACCGGAGGCCGCTCAACCGATTCACCTTGGGCTGCGCGTAACAATAAAGGGACTTGATTGGATCCGGTCATGAGATGAACGCTCTTAATATTGGCTTTATTTTCATTGGCTAGCTTATCATTTGCTGTGTGTTGGAGCTTTGCTGTAAGCCGGAGCGGGCAAGATTTAGACCTGTTTTATCTAAGCAATGCTGTCACCACTTATGCGTAAAATGAAAGACGCTAAAGAACTGTAGACTTATTTTCGGTGGGCCAATGGAAATTGTGAACTTTTTTGAAAAGATGGCCGGACGCTGGTTCTCACAGCGCACGACTCATGCCCTCTCTTCACAACAGTCCAAGGCGGGCAAGTCAGATCTAGAGGTCACTTTTCTAGGGCCTGATGCCGAGCCGGTTCAGGCCCTATGCAGCCAGATGAACAAAGACAAGCAGTCGGAGTCCCTTTCTCCACTGTGCGGCTTACAAATTCAGCAAAGCAGCACAGTGGAAGGAGACAGCAAGCCAACCGCACTGACAACCTTGTTGGTCCCTCTAACCACTGCTAATGATGCAGAGAGTAAATCGCCAGCGAACGGCACCTTCTTACGCAGTGGCCAGGCGAGCACCGGGCCGCTAAAAGGCAGCTATAGCCTAGAAGATGAGGTGCTCACGTTTGTCACTGACGGACCTGAGGCATCTTCTACAGAGCGGCTGTGGTTTATTAACGACAATTTACGGATGAGAACGGGGCTTACCGAACTTAGCAGCGGCTTAAGGATTGCTTCTTTTTGCTCCGAGATTCGGATGGGTGTAAAGCCGCCAAAGGCAGAATAGGAGCCCTGCCTGCCGGGGGGGGGGACTGCTGTGCTGGTTTTGGTTAGCTGAGTTTCGTCAATTCAAGCTCGTGCTATTTGGGTTCGTGCTATTTGGGCCCTAGGGTGGCCAAAGCCTTTTGCTTGGCTAGGCGAAGCGTTTGCGCGGAAAAGGGTAGAGAGGGCTTGAATGGTTGAATGCCCCTTGTATAGGTGATTTTGGGGGTAATTTTAGAAGTGGCTGTAGAGATGATTACCGGGCTATCTTGTGTCTGAGCTGCCGGACTATTTTGTAGCTGAGCTGTAAGCGGTTTGCCTGTTTCGACAAGCTCGCTTTTGGACTTAGAAAGATTGAAGGAGACGGATGAGAGCGACCGGTGTATGTGTTGGCTAGCCGCTGGCTCGGGAGGCTGTTCTAGCGACGAATCTGTCTGCTGTGTGGCTGATTTTGAAGGCGAGGTGAGTGGCTGCGTTGGAGCGATCGCAACTAGCCTAGTGCCGCCATATTCTCGACAAACAGCAGCCTCAAATTCGTAAGTAGTATGACGAATGGGCTGACCTCGCTTGTGCCACAGCTCTAATATTTGGCGGACTGAATAGGCCTTATATCGGCCCTGGTAGAGGGCTTCAACCACCGCGTCTCGAATCCACATAGGACGATATCGCTCTAGCCATAGCGATATCCACTGGGATGCGTCGTGATAGCCCAATTCAAAGCGATAGCCCTCCATTAGGGCGGCGGCTTGCTGGGCTTCTTGCGAGGTGGAAAAAGTGGTTAAGGACATATAAATGCAATATACCTAATACCTGTATATCCACACCGAAGATAGCAAAGATCAGCCGGTGATCGACTGTGTCGGCGGGCCCTTAGGCCAGTAATCAGCGGGTTTCGACTACGCCGCCGCGCACTTGACGAATCCGAGGGGTATCAAAAGGATTGGTGTCGCCAATCCACCTAAAGTTACTCAGGCGAAAACCAATAGAGCCGACGTTTTGCGTGGTATCGTAGCGCAGCAGCAGGCCATAGGTACGGCGGCTGTACTCTAGTGAATAGATATTGTTGATAGGACGCCCCCCGTTAAAACTGAGCGCCGTTTGAAAACCAGCGAGAAAAGGGCCGTAGATCTGCTGTGTGATGCCCAGCGACAGGACGTTGCGATCTACCTCACGATCAAACAAAAAGGGTGAAGTGGCTTCTCCAATAAAAGACTGAGAGTAGCCGATGTTTAGGCGGGTGTAGTCACCAAAGTTGCGGGCAAAGTGCCCAAGCTGCGCCTCCAAACCAATATCTGCGACTAGGCTATTTTGAGAATCACCGTTGGTGTATTGAGTGAAGGTGCTTCTAGCGCCCAAGCCAAGATTGAAATAGGGCACGACTGGCTGAGGCGTAAAGCGTAGCCCTTGCTCTTGGGTGGCGGGCTTAGGCTCACCGCGCCACAGGCTCAAGCCCTGTCTGAGCGCAATGCTGCCCTGGTAGCGGCCAAGCGTCACTCTGCCAGTGTCTGAATTGCGCGCTGCGAGTAGCGCAGGGCGGTCGGTCTCAGCATTGATAGCTTGAGCGCTTGCCTGGTAGGTAAGCTGCAGGCCGCTATTGTTCAAGTTGAATACTGGTGAGAGCAAGACTGCGCCAAAGCTAGACTGCACGTCTTGAAATCCTAGCGAGCCGTTGAATAACCGATCGCGGTAGCCATATTGCAATGACAAATTGTGAGTCCCAATCAGCTGGGTAAGGCGAACATCAGCGCGTAGATTTTCGGTGATTTCGGCGAGGTTGAGGCTAGTGAGGTCGGCGCTGCTAGTGAGCAGGGTGCGATCGCTGACTTGAACCTCAAGATCAGAGGTCGCCCCAAAGTTTTCGGCATTGATCGGCGAGTTGCTTTCCCCGTTAATGGCTCGACCTATAAAAAACTGAGGCGTGACGGTAAGACGGGCTCTCTCCTCGGTGATTAGGGGAACTTTTGCCCCAAGATAAAGCCCGCCGCGATCGCCGCCATCAATGCCAATTGGGGCTGGAACCGGGCTGATGTCTTCTGGGCTGATACTGCCACGGCTCAGGAGAATGCGCGATCGCAGCAGCGGCAGTGCAAATCCTTGATCAAAGACTAGGCGAGGCCGTTTAAGCAATAGCTCATCTTGGGTCGGTGAAATATTACGTAAAACCAAGCTATCTGCACGCAGCTCTAGCTCTGGCGGCGAAAACGGATCGTTTGTAATGCGAACACTATCAGCTCGCCAGCCATCGACATCAAAAGCCAGCTCATCGGTCTCAAACCGCAGCTGATTGAGCAGGTTTCGGTCATTACTATCTGCGTCAATACTCGTGATAGGCTGCTCGGCAGCTTGAGTTGCTAGCGGTATGCCATATAGCAAGTTGCTATCATTTTCGACAAGCAGGCCGTCTCGGCCAATCGGATCGTAGGCACGACGCGATGCCGATACGCCATCTAGCGGTGAGGAGACGTCTTCTTCAATAGCGGGCAAGTACAGTGTGCCGACGGCATCACTCACAGTCCCAGATCGCTGAATAAAGTTGTATTCAAGCCGGCTTCCTTCAACTAGCTGTGCGCCTCTAGTGAGTAGCACGTTGCCGTCTGCGAGCGCGTAGCGATTGATCAAATTTACCCACAGCTCATTGGCTTCAATAATGGCGTCGTTAAGCCGAAGAACAACATTGCCACGTGCTGTGATGGTCTGATTGACCGGATCAAAAACCTGAGTATCTGAGGTCAATCGTAGCTGTGAGATAAATTCTTCTGTTGTTGGTGAGTCCTCTACGTTTGTGGGCGTCTCGTTGGCAGGCGCATCATTGACAGGTACATCATTGACGGGTACGCCATCGACAGGGACGTCTGTGGGCAAAATATCAACTGCTGGCAAATCATCTGCGGGTATATTGTCTGAAGGCAAAACTGAGGGCGAAGCTGGGGGTACAGCTTCCTCAGATAATTCTTCGCTATCAGCTTCGCTGTCTGTACCCGCAGGCAGCATCGGTAGATTTGACTCAGCAGCCTGCGCTAGCGTCACCGTAGAGGACGGCTGAATCGTAGATTCTAATGCGGCTTCACTGGTTGTTTTGTTAGCTGACCGACTGACTGACTGGCTGGCTAGCTGACTAACTAATAAAGAGTCCAACAACCCGTTTGAATAGTGTTCGCTCCCCGCTGAAGGCTCTGCTTGCCTAGCCGAAGGCTCTATTCTAATCACGGCAGCCGGTGGATCGGGTGGCAAGCTAATATGAACCATATGCAACCCCTCTCCGTGAAACCATCTGCTACCTTACAAGATTTAGGCAAGGTTTAGGCATTCAAAAGAACAGCCCGACAAGGCGGGCTGTTCTGGCAATTCTTAATATTTAACGACTGCAACCTAGACCATCTAAGCTAAACCGTCCGACTAGGTTAGACGCTCTGAACTAGACTATCGGCCTAGTCGAAGTCTCTACCACTGGGGTTACGAGCAGGGTCTCCGCTCAAGAAACCAAAGATAAAGAGGCCAACGAAAAAAGAGATTGTGATGTAAACAACGATTTTGAGCGTTACCATCTTGTATTTCCAAACGCGATTGATATTGGAGTTCATCATATCGCACTCTAATGCTATCTCAGCGGGCGGTTGAGATATTGTGGCTAGGCTAGCAGTTGGCAAATAAGCCGATAGCTTCGCTCTATCAGGGGTTTGATTGCTTAAGAAATAGTAAAGCTGCGTAAACTAATATTGCTGCTTCAGCTATTGGCTTGTGTGCTTTCCTCTGGGAACGCGAATACTCTTTTAGGCGCAAAGACGAAGCCAGAAGTGGTTTGGACCTCGTTTGTATCGGCCTGACGGGTATCGGTATCTGCGATCGCGGTGTCTGCGGTCGGCGATCCGACTCGGCATTCAGCAATGCCTAGAAACCCCCGTGTCGTTTCGTCTAGCACTCTGATGGGCACTGCCATCAAAGTCTGAATAGGCTGAGTGCCGGCATAGGGAACGACTGCTTCTAGGGCAAGCTTTTGGCCGAGGCACCAGCGCCTAGCAAGATCTGGCGGCAGGGCGACTGCCTGTAGATGCTGCATCGCTATGCCAGCGGCATCGGGTACGAATGTCTCTTGCTCAATCGCTGTTGCTAGATCTTCTAGCGTAATACTGTCTTCGATATCAAAGCCATTGCTGTGCGATCGCACTAGTCCCACCAGCGTTGCTCCCGTACCAACCGCCGCCCCCAAATCACGCGCGAGTGAGCGAATATAGGTGCCAGGTCCACAGACCACATCAACCGTTAGCTCTGGCTGGTCACCACTGTGCCAGCGCCGACTGTGGAGCTGATGAATGACAACCTGACGCACAGGAGCTTCTACCGCCTTTCCCTGCCGGGCTAGGTCATACAGCCGCTTGCCGTCGACCTGTACGGCGCTATAGCTAGGTGGCGTTTGGGCGATCGCGCCCACAAACTGCGTAAACAGCGCCTCCACCTGCTGCCGCTGAAGATGAGCAGCAGGGCGCTGCTGAATCACCGTGCCTTCGAGGTCGTCTGTAGAAGTAGTCAGGCCAAAGCGAATAACAGCCCGGTAGGCTTTGCCTTCAGGGAGATACTGCAGCAGCCGCGTCGCCTTGCCCACTGCCAAGGGCAGTACCCCTGTAGCCAACGGATCGAGCGTGCCGCCATGCCCCACCTTCTGCGTATTTAGCAGCCGACGGACCCTGGCCACACAGTCGTGAGATGTCCAGGTATGGGGCTTATGAAGATTGATAAAACCGTGCAGCATGATGGATGTGTTCAGGAAAGCTATTTCGAGCGTAGCGACTCTTGTGCAATCATGTCATCTAATGCGTGCTCAACGGCCTGCATCACGGGCAAATTACCCTCTGCGGCCAGTCGGAGCTGTCGATTTAGCTGATCTGAGTCTAAGCTGTCAATGATGCTTAGAGGCATTTCAGGCTGGCTAAAGCGATTGGCAAATGCGCTGGAAAGAACGGCCTGATAGCGCTGATCGCTTTTGAGATGAGTACTTAAAAAGGCCAGGCTCATTGCCTGCATATATTGCTGTGCGACCTCTGGTACGGGCCCCAAAACTTCGGGAGGAAGCAGAAAGGTTTCGCTGCCTGTGATTGGAATGGTCGAAAAATGAGTGCCGCCGTTGAGCAGCAGTAAATAGCGCTCGGGGGTGGTCAGCCAGGTAAAGGGCCGAATCTGCTCGGGTAGGGCCGGTGCAATCGTATCACCGCTGCTAGCGACCATCATGACCGGGACATCAATTTGGCCAATGCTTTCTGGACCAAAAATGAGACTCGTCAGCGGATTAATGGCCACAACAGCGCGAATCCGAGGGTCTGCAAATTTGAGAGCGTCGATGTCAGAATCTGCTAGATCAACCGCCTGACACTGCAATATCACGACCAAATTGAGGCTGATCTCGGAGGGCGGACAGTTGGCTCGCAAAGAGGCCAGGTTGATGGGTGCACCTGCCACTGCTAGGGCTGTATAGCCGCCAAAGGACTGGCCGATAATGCCGACATTATTAAAATCAACTTGAGCAAAGGTTTTATCTGTTCTCGCTCTAGTTTCTAGCTCGCTCAAGACCTGAGAGATCAGCTCCGGCCTGCGGATAAATTCGTTGTCAGGAACCACCTGACTGGTTCGGCCCGAGACTAGGGCAGTGAACTGAGCGGCGCTGCTGCCGGGATGCTCTACGTTGATTACCGCGAATCCGTGTGAGGCTAGAAAACGAGCTAAATAGCCGTAGGTGGCACGCTCGTTACCAAAACCGTGCGAAATGACGACAGTCGGCGCGGTGAGATTGTCGAGCGGTGCAATACCCGGTGTGGTTGGGAGATCACTAGACGCGATCTCTTCGTTTAAAAAGCCTGCTGGTGACTGCGGTAGATAGAGATCGATCGGCGCTTTGCTAGCTTTGACCTGCATCGTCATCTGTCTAATAGGGAAAGGACCTACCTGGTCTACGAGCTGAGTCAGCGTGGCAAAAGACTGGCCGTCTGGAAAGTCATCGGTCAACGTTTGCAGAGAAATTTGCTCGACGAGATCTACCGCTGTGATGGTTTCTTGGAAAGACTCGCTGGCCTGATTGGCGATGCCTAGCCCCTGCTGCAAATCGACTCGCAAAACCGGAGTGGGAAAGCGCTTGATCACATTGAGCAGCGTTAGGCCTGTTTCATCGTCTGCGGCGGCCAAAATCGCCGCCCCGCGAATGCCTTTGCCACCCGATAGCCGAGCACCCGTGCGAAAAATTTTTCCAACTTCACCGAGCACATACTCACCTTGCGGTGTGTATGAAAACTGAGAAACGGTGGTGACATCCACGTCAATTCGCTGAGACAGCAGGCCGCGAGCCGCCGCGAACGCATCGGGATCTACCGCATTGATATAGCGAATATAGGGGGCTAGCTCGTCAGTAATACGGCCCTCTTCAGCATAAATTTCTAAAGACTCGACCGAGATTGTGCGCTCTATGCCCGCGCCGAGAGAAAAGGTGATGCTTTCGGCGGCATAAGAGGGTTTGGCCTGCTGCGGAGAAAGGGCAATCGCTAGCTGTAGCAGACCGATGCCTAACCCCCACGATCTGCGGCTACGGCCATTTCCTGGCACCCTTTCCGACGCATTTGCTAATAGCTTTCTGTAGAAAAAGAACGCTGCCTTGAAAGTCTTTTGCCTGATTTTCATAGCTACTATCATTAGGTCAAAGCACGAGAGTTTGGAGCGCAGCTCTGAAAGTTTGGAGCGCAGCTCTGTGGCGGCGTCTTCAGGCAGAATCAAGCAGCGCCAACAGCTCCGCTTCATTAAGCTGCAAGATGCCTAGTGATTCAGCCTTAGTCTGCTTAGATCCGGCATTTTCACCTACTACAACATAGGTTGTCTTCGTGCTGATTGCACTGCTGACTCGCCCCCCTGCTGACTGGATTAGCGCCTTTGCCTCGGCGCGTTTTAGGGTTGGCAAGGTGCCGGTTAGCACAAAGCTTCTGCCTGCTAGCGGCTGCGAGACTGGCTCGGTCGAATTTGTCAGCGAGGCTAGCTGTAGCCCTGCAGCCTTTAGCCGGGTAATTTGCGCCTGGTTTGCGGGCACTTGAAACCACTGGGTCACCGACTGGGCGATTTCGGGCCCGATGCCGTGCACCTGAGCGATCGCTGCTTCATCTGCCTGAGCGAGTACCTCTACTGACAGAAAGTGATCGGCTAGTAGCTGTGCATTTGTGCTGCCCACTAGCCGAATGCCCAAACCGTAAAGCACCTTCGCCCAGGGCCGCTCCTTTGAGGCCACAATTGAGGCAACTAGCTTCTTTGCTAGCTGCTTACCCATGCGCTCTAGAGGCAGTAAGTCCTCAATAGTCAGATCGTACAGGTCGGCAATAGACGTCACGACGCTTTGCTCTATCCAGCTATTGACCAAACGCTCACCTAGTCCGCTAATGTCCATCGCATCGCGACTGGCCCAGTGGCGCAGCGTGCCACTCAAAATTGCCCGACAAGAGCCGTTCACGCAGCGAGTCACCGCCTCCCCCTCGGGCTTGACCACCGGCTGATCGCACACGGGGCAAGTAGCGGGTAGCTGATAGACCATCGCGCCTTTGGGCCGCAGATCTGGCAAAACTTTAACGACTTCTGGAATAATTTCTCCGGCCTTGCGCACGATGACCGTATCGCCTAAATGCAAATCCAGTTCGGCTAGTCTGTCTGCGTTGTGCAGCGTGGCTCTAGCAACGGTGGTGCCCGCGAGCTGAACCGGGGCTAGCTCGGCAACCGGCGTAATCGCTCCTGTGCGGCCTACCTGCACCGTCACATTTTCTAGGGTGGTGGGGACTTCTTCGGCGGGGTATTTGAGCGCGATCGCCCAGCGTGGAAACTTGTTGGTAAAGCCTAGCCGGTCTTGCAGCTCAAAGCTATTGAGTTTGACTACAACACCATCAGTGAGATAGGGCAAGTCGTGACGCGCGCGCTCCCAATGGTTGTAATAGCGAGAAACTGCCGCCGCCGACTCACAGCGCTGCCGGTTCGGATTTACTCGAAAGCCAAGCGATTGCAAAGCTTCTAGCGCTGCCCATTGATTATCTGGCGCGGCTAGATCGCCTGTGCCCTCTGGCATTAATAGCGTGTAGGCAAAGAAGTCCAGCCGTCGCTGGGCGACTACTTTGGCATCGAGCTGTCGCAGGGTGCCGGCTGCTGCGTTGCGCGGATTCGCAAAGAGGGCACTCCCCTCAGCTTCTCGTTTTTGATTGATAGCGGCAAACACATCTAGGGGCAAAAACGCTTCGCCGCGTACTTCTACAACGGGTGGAGGCGTTCGGCCTTTGGGCATATGCAGCCGCAGGGGAATGGTGCGAATGGTGCGGACGTTTTGCGTAATGTCTTCACCAACAGTGCCGTCGCCTCGGGTGACCCCGCGCACCAGGCGGCCTTCTTTGTAGGTGAGCGCTAGCGCATTGCCGTCAATTTTCAGCTCGGTGACTGCCGCCGCTTCTAAGATGTCAGGCTCTAGCCTCTGCCAGCGAGCCTGCCAGTCTAAATACTCGTCGGTGTCGAAGGCATTTTCTAAGCTGTAGAGCGGGATATTGTGGGCGATAGAGGTAAATTTTTCGGCGGGCTGAGCGCCGACCCGCTGGGTCGGACTGTCGGGCGATCGCAGCTCAGGATACTGCGCTTCAATGTCCTGTAGCTCACGATAGAGCCGGTCGTATACCGAGTCAGGCAAGTCGGGTGCGTCTAGGACGTAATAGGCATAGCTGGCCTTGCGGAGCTGCGATCGCAGCTCTACAACTCGACTTTCAACCGCCGAATCTCGCGACTGAATCGACCGTGCTTTTTCCTGAGCGGCCATGCCCTTTCTCCGAATAGTGGCTACCTAAAAATAGCTGCCTTTCTCTATGAGCGCTTTTGTTTTGATATTAGTTTATTTGTACTATATATAATTCAGGCCCTAGACTCCAAATTCTGTAACAAATTTAGGGCCTGTCTGTCCACATGCTCTAGATCCATAGCTGCGCTTATCGTCTTGACTGTAGCTTGCGATAGACTGCCTTCAAATCAACGTCGTGATGTGCGATCGCCACTAGGGTGTGATACAGCAAGTCGGCTACTTCTCCGGCAATCTCATCGGGCGCGTCGTCTTTGCAAGCCATCACCACTTCAACCGCCTCCTCGCCAATTTTTTGCAAAATCTTGTTATCGCCGCCTGCAAAGAGTTGGTTGGTATAAGAGCCAGGCTGGGGATTGAGCTTGCGATCGCGAATCACCGTAAACACCTGAGAGAGCGTATCTGCTGGGGGCGCAGCCACTACCGCATCGCCGCCTTTTTCCGCCTGATGAAAGCAGCTCCGCTCACCGGTATGACAAGCGATATCGCCCACTTGCTCAATCGTCACCAGCATCGCATCGCTGTCGCAGTCATAGCGCAGCCCCTTTACCTTTTGAATATGGCCTGACGTTGCCCCTTTGTGCCACAGCTCTTGGCGCGAGCGGCTCCAGTACCAGACCTCACCGGTTTCTAACGTTTTTTGCAGGGCGTCGGCATTCATCCATGCCAGCATCAAAACCGTGCCGTCTAGATAGTCTTGCGCGATCGCAGGCACCAGACCTTTGTCATTAAAACGAATTTTATCAATAGGTATGGTTTGAGCAGAGGTTGCTTGAGCAGGGGGATTCATGGGCCGAATACACAGGAGATAAAAGTCAGTGATTTTCAGTCGGTCGCTTTCTATTTCTCATGCTACGTCTTATTGAGATCTCTACATTCCTTAACATGGCGAAACGAAAAAGGATCTCAACCCGCTAGGATAAAAAATACTGCTGTTTATCGCTAGGTCTTTCCTTATCGGCACGGCTTTGGTCAAAAGCAGGCGAAAGCAGCGACAGCGACAACTAGCGATTAATCACTCTTCTTTAGTCCCAAGGAGCGCGTTTTGGTTAGCACCACAACCCTAAAAACAACCAAGTCTGACGAAATTTTTTCAGCAGCCCAGTCTTTAATGCCAGGTGGCGTTAGCTCTCCTGTCCGAGCCTTTCGCTCTGTTGGTGGTCAGCCCATCGTGTTTGACCATGTCAAAGGCGCGTACGTGTGGGACGTAGACGGCAATAAATATATTGACTACGTTGGTACGTGGGGGCCTGCCATCTGCGGCCACGCGCACCCAGAAGTGCTCGATGCGCTCAAAGCCGCTATCGATAAAGGCACCAGCTTTGGTGCACCCTGCTATCTGGAAAACGTGCTCGCCGAAATGGTGATCGAAGCCGTCCCTAGCGTTGAAATGGTCCGCTTTGTCAACTCTGGCACCGAAGCCTGCATGGCTGTTCTTCGCCTGATGCGTGCCTTCACCAGCCGCAACAAAATCATCAAATTTGAAGGCTGCTATCATGGCCACGCTGACATGTTCCTGGTTAAAGCCGGATCAGGTGTGGCAACCTTGGGCCTGCCAGATTCTCCTGGCGTTCCAAAAGCCGCCACTGCCGACACTCTCAACGCCCCCTACAACGATTTAGAAGCTGTCAAAAAGCTATTTGCCGAAAATCCTGGCGAGATTGCAGGCGTTATTTTAGAGCCTGTGGTTGGCAACTCTGGCTTTGTTACCCCCGATGTGGGTTTCCTAGAAGGGCTGCGAGAAATCACCAAAGACAATGACGCCCTGCTCGTATTTGACGAAGTTATGACGGGCTTTCGGATTGCTTACGGCGGCGCACAGCAAAAGTTTAACGTCACGCCCGATCTGACGACGATGGGTAAAGTCATCGGCGGTGGCCTGCCGGTTGGGGCCTATGGTGGGCGTCGCGAAATTATGGAAATGATTGCGCCTGCGGGGCCGGTGTATCAGGCCGGTACGCTATCGGGCAATCCGCTAGCTATGACAGCTGGCATCAAAACGCTAGAAATTTTGCGCCGCCCCGGTGCTTACGATCAGCTAGAGCGAATTACCAAAAAGCTGAGCGAAGGCCTGCTAGCCGCTGCGCGAGACATGGGCCATGATGTCAGTGGTGGCAGCATCAGTGCGATGTTTGGCATGTTCTTTACAGACACCAAAGTCCACAACTACGACGATGCGAAAAAGTCTGATCTAGAAAAGTTCAGTCGATTCCACCGTGGCATGTTGGAGGCCGGTATCTACTTAGCGCCTTCTCAGTTTGAAGCAGGCTTTACCTCCTTGGCGCATACTGATGAGGACATTGATCAAACCATTGCCGCCGCGCGGCAGGTGCTAGCTGATATCTAGTGCGAACCGCCCCGTTTTGACGGGGTGGCCTTAAAGATGGTCTAAAAAGGGTCGTTAAAAAGACGGGGAGGTAGACAATACCTCCCCCATCAATATTGGGTTGCAGTGAGCTGATTGCAGTGAACATATACGAAGATGAGCTATCAGTATTAGAAGCTGAAATCGGCGGAGCCACCCCTCACGATCCGCTAGATCTGATTGCTTTGGCGGGTGAAGATACGACGCCCAAGCCAGATGCCGATATCATGTTGGCTCTGCTCTACCATCCAGATAGTCAGCAGCGAATGCTGGGGGCGCGAGCCTTTTGTGAAATGGACGAGGCTAGGGCGATTCCTTTTTTGATTGGGCTGCTCGGCGACCCCTGCCCGCTGGTGCGGGTGAGTGCAACCAATGCGCTGGGCAGAAATACTAGCGCCAGCGCTGTCGATCCTCTGATCGCTCAGTTTTATAGAGAGTGGAATGGCTATGTGCGCAAGGCGATTGTGTGGGCGCTGGGCAATCATCAAGATGCAAGGGCGATCGCAACTCTAAAAGACGCGCTTAAAAACGACATTTCGGCGGTCCGTCTGTGGGCAGCGAGCGCCCTTGGCCAAACGCCCAAAATTGACTATGAGACGATGATCAAAGCGGTTCCATCGCTGATTGCAGGTATGCGCAGAGATGTTATGCCTGCAGTTCGTAGCAACTGCGCCTGGGCTATCGGGCAAATTTGTACAGATCTGCCTTCTAACGTTGTATATGCAACTGCGATTGACGCACTGATCGAAGCATTTGCAGAAGATGAAGAATTTGGCGTGAAAGAAGACGCGAGAACGGCGATTTTGAGCGTTGGCGATTCACGAGGCCTGCAGGTGATTGAAGAAATTGAGCAGGACGGTTACTTTTAGAGCGGTTTCGTAAAGACGAGCATCCGCGTTGCTTTGGCTTCGATCAAGACGGTCAGCTAGAGAGGACCAGTCCTCTGATTCACGGCATTGGTGAGTAAAAGACGCCATCATAGAAGTGATTTTTTGATTAGGGCTGACCCATTACCGGGCAGCCTTTTTTGTTTCCTTCTATTTTCACAAATTTGCTCTGACGGTTCCTCTAACTTTTAGATTCACCCCCTATGTAAATGACATTAATGGTTCCTAGCCGGATCTAGCAGCGTTAACTATAGGAATTGTAATGTAGTGCTTTTGTACTTTGTTGTTTTTCTCCTCCTTTAATTTGTTTCTCGAAATGGCTTTTCCCTGGTAGGTTTCGTTGCTCAGCGTGGCATGATTGCAGAGCTTTTTATTAGCGATCACCCCTCACCTCATGCAACCTATCGACTGGTTTGTTGTCATCAGCTATCTTCTTTTTACGTTCGGATTTGGCATATATATTTCTCGACGCGCCCTCGGCAGCCTGACAGACTTTTTTGCTGGCAGTCGGTCGCTCTCTTGGTGGCTAGCTGGAACTAGCATGGCTGCCACGACCTTTTCGGTAGATACGCCCCTGTACGTTGCTGGTATTGTGGGCAACCGAGGCATCGTTGGCAATTGGGAATGGTGGGGCTTTGGTATTGGCCATGTGGTGATGGTGTACCTGTTTGCGCGGCTGTGGCGGCGATCAGAAGTCTTGACCGACGTAGAGCTGAGTGAATTGCGCTACGGTAGCCCGCCCGCCGCTGCCCTGCGAGGCATTAAGGCGTTTGTGTTTGCCGTGCCAATGAACTGTTTAGGGCTAGGCTATGCCATGCTGGCGATGGTTAAGCTGGTTAGTGTTCTACAAGTATGGCAAGGCTTTGGTTTCGATTCGGCAACAGATGATCTAGAGCTATGGAGCGTGCTGGCTCTCAGCATTTTGGTGCTGGTGTATGCCGGGCTCTCTAGCCTATGGAATGTGATTACAACTGATTTTTCTCAGTTTTTCGTGGCGCTGTTTGGCTCTCTTATGGTGGCAATCGCATCTCTTAGAGCTGTCGGTGGTATGCGATCGCTAGTCGATCAGGTCTCGGCCATAAATCCAGAGATGCTCAGCTTTATTCCGGTTAGCTTTAATTCAGGCTTTCAGTGGTCAGCGTTGGCGGGCATTCCGTCTGGCACTTTTTTGGCATACATCATGCTGCAGTGGTGGTCTTTTCGGCGCAGCGACGGAGGTGGTGAATTTGTGCAGCGACTTACTGCCACCCAAACAGAAACCGACGCCGAAAAAGCCGCTTGGCTGTTCAATCTGTTGCACTATGGCGTGCGTACCTGGCCCTGGATCGTCTCAGCGCTGGCCGCAGCGGTACTCTATCCAGATTTGGCCGACCGCGAGCTAGGCTATCCCTTGCTTATGGTCGATACGCTGCCACCTATTCTGTTGGGTATAGCTGTGACCTCGCTGATTGCTGCTTTCTTCAGCACCGCCTCGACATTAGTCAACTGGGGCGCGTCTTACTTTGTCAACGATATTTACCGTCGATTTGTCAGTGTCGGTGCACCCTCAGGAGAGCTAATTTTTGCAGGCCGACTGGCCTCTTTGTTGATCATTTCGCTGGGCGGCGCAGCGGCTTTTGTTGCACCTGATATTGCGACTATTTTTAGACTGGCGATCGCAGTTGGCACCGGTCCTGGTCTTGTGCTTATCCTTCGCTGGTTTTGGTGGCGCATCAACGCGGCTACCGAGCTAGCGGCTATCGTTGGCGGCTTTATGATTGGGACGCTCACCAGCGTTGCCCCTGGATTTTTTATTGAAGACTTTGGCGCTCGTCTACTAATTATCACGCTAGCAACCACTTTCATATGGATTTCTACGCTGCTACTCACTGCGCCCGAAAGTGATGAAACCCTTGATCGCTTTTATGCAAAGGTTCGCCCCGGCGGACCTGGCTGGGATAAACAAAGACAAAGAACCGGGCTGCGGCCTCTGCAAAATTTGGGTCTAGAAGGGCAGCGAATTGTTGCAGGGGTGCTACTTCTATTTGGCACGCTGTTTACGGTCGGTGGCTTTTTATTGCTGCGATCGCTCACTGGTTGGATAGCGCTACTGATTGCAGTGGTGGGTGGTGTCTGGCTAAAGTTTCTTAACAAACAGCCAGCCTTCCCGACACCTAGACCTGGTACAGAAGACGGCTAAAGACCATTCAACCATCTTCTTCAGAGGTTGCTCCACCGTCTCTTAACCTGAAGAAAGTCTAGAGATAGTCGATATGCCTCGACGAGTAGCGTGCTCTGCTTTGGACATTACTAAGGTAGGGAAATAGACTACAGCCAAGATCCACTACCTAAGCGGGCATGCCTCTAATTTGGCTTGGATTGCTCAGCATCTGAAGTCTCAGAACTTGAAATAGTAGAGATTGGGTTACGATTGATGCTTTGAGAGCGAAGGAAACTTGCCACGTATCTTTGACAACATCGACCTTCAGCTACTCGGGACGCTGAAGGATACTTTGGCGCAGGCTACTCGCGCTGATTTTTGTGTGGGCTATTTCAATCTGCGGGGATGGCGGCTGGTTGATCAGGCGATTGAGCAGTTGCCTGATGGTGATGGTGCCTGTTGTCGGTTGCTTATTGGCATGCAGCGGTTGCCAAAGGAAGAGCTGCGGCGAAACCTGTCTATCCTCAAAGGGGATAAGCGGATTGACCAGGGGGAAGCGCTGCGGCTCAAAAAGCTGATGGCGCAGGAGTTTCGTGAGCAGTTAATGCTAGGAACGCCGAGTTCGGAGGATGAGGCGGGCTTGCAGCGGCTGAAGGCTCAGCTACGTTCTGGCAAGCTTATTGTCAAGCTGCATTTGCGGTACACGCTGCACGCCAAGCTGTATCTGGTGCATCGCTCGGATCATATTGCGCCGATTGTTGGATTTGTGGGGAGTAGTAATCTGACGTTCGCGGGGTTGCAGCACCAGGGCGAGCTGAATGTAGATGTGGTGGAGTCGGATGCGGCACAGAAGCTTCAGGGATGGTTTGATCAGCGGTGGCGCGATCGCTTCTGCCTGGACATTTCTAACGAACTCGCTGACATTATTGACGAAAGCTGGGCAAGAGAGGAGCTAATCAATCCCTATTACGTTTATCTCAAAATGGCCTATCACCTGTCGCAAGAAGCGCGAGACGGTTTGAGCCAATACCGTGCGCCGCGCGATTTTGGCTTGCTAAGGTTTCAAGAAGCAGCAGTACAGATCGCGGCTCACCATGTGAACAAGCGTGGTGGGGTGATGATCGGCGACGTGGTGGGTTTAGGTAAGACGTTAGTGGGGACTGCGGTTGCTCATCTGTGTGAGGAAGATTTTGGGGTAAGCACTCTGATTATTTGCCCGAAGAACCTAGTGAAGATGTGGCAAGGGTATGTGGATCGCTTTGGCCTGAGAGGCAAGGTGATGTCGGTGAGTCGGGTGATTAAGGATTTGCCGGAGGTGCCCGCTCGGTTTCGACTGGTACTGATTGATGAGAGTCACAATTTGAGGAACCGTGAAGGGAAAAGATATGCGGCAATACGTGACTATATAGAACAGAGTGGCAGTCGGTGTATTTTGCTGACGGCGACGCCTTACAACAAGACTTATTTAGACTTGTCTGCGCAGCTACGACTGTTTGTAGCAGAAGATAAGGACCTGGGCATGAAGCCGGAGGAGTTGATTCGGCAGCTTGGGAACGAGATGGAGTTTCGGCGGAAGCATCCGCAGACGCCTGTGAGGTCTTTAGCGGCTTTTGAGAAGAGTGAGTCTTCTGACGACTGGCAGCAGTTGATGAGCCATTACATGATTCGGCGGACTCGGAGTTTTATTAAGACTACTTACGCGGAGCGGGATGCGGATGATGAACGCTACTATCTAAAGTTTCCGGATGGGAGCCGGTCTTATTTTCCCTTACGACGGCCTAAGACGGTGCAGTTTGCGATGGGCAGTGCGTCAAACGATCCGTATGCGAAGCTCTATTCGGACGGGGTTGTGGATGTTATCAACAAGCTGCATCTACCTCGATATGGGCTAGGTAATTACGAGGTTGGTAAGTACAAGGAGCCGCCTACCGGGTTGGAGAAGCTGGTTTTAGAAGGGCTCTCTCGGGCGGGGCGGCGACTGATGGGCTTTTGCCGGACTAATTTGTTCAAGCGGTTGGAGAGTAGTGGAGAAGCATTTATTTTGTCGTTAGAGCGGCATATATTGCGGAACTATGTTTTTATCCATGCGATTGAGGAAGGGATAGAGATTCCGATTGGGACGCAGGATGCTGAGTTTTTGGATACGTGGAACAGTGATGAGGATTCGGATTCACTGATGGCGCAAGATGCTGACCCAGAGGCTACAGAAGAAGGTGAGCTATTACAAGATAGCGAGATTGACCAGTTAGCAGCTCTAGAACAAAAAGAGAAAGACTATAAGCAGCGGGCGGCTGATATCTATCGACTTTATACAACGAAGTATTATCGCCGGTTTAAGTGGCTGCGTCCGACGTTGTTTAAGAAGACTTTGAAGCAGCATTTGCGGCAGGATGCGCGATCGCTCATCGGTGTCTTGCAGCTTTGTGGCGAGTGGACAGCCGAGCAGGATCAAAAGTTTAGCGCCCTTGCTCGGCTGTTAGAGAAGGAACACCCGACTGAGAAGGTTTTGATTTTTACGCAGTTTGCCGATACGGCTCGCTACTTGGGCGGCGCTTTGCAGGCGCGAGGAATAGCGCAAGCAGCGACAGTGACAGGGAATACGGGTGACCCGACGGCGATCGCCTGGACGTTTAGCCCGGTGAGTAACGGCAAACGAGGGCAGGTAAGCGAGGATGAGGAAGTGCGGGTGCTGGTGACGACGGATGTGTTGAGTGAGGGGCAGAATCTTCAGGATTCGGCGATTATCCTAAATTATGACCTGCCCTGGGCAATTATTCGACTGATTCAGCGAGCGGGACGAGTTGATCGGATTGGGCAGCAGGCAGAGGAAATTTTGTGCTATTCGTTTATGCCTGCCGATGGGGTGGAGAAGCTGATTAATCTGCGGGGGCGGCTGCGTGATCGCCTAGAAGAAAATGCAGAGGTGGTCGGCACCGATGAAGCCTTTTTTGAGGATGAGGCGCAGCGGCAGTGGCTGAGCGATCTGTATAACGAAAAAGCAAGCATTTTGGATGACGATCCGGATGGGGAGGTGGACTTGACCTCCGAGGCGCTGCGGATTTGGCAGGGGGCGGTGGATGGGAATCCGAAGCTAAAGAATACGATTGAGCGGCTGCCGAATGTGATTTATTCGACGAAGCATCGGGAGCCGGATGCAGTGCTAGAGGGGCCGGAAGGTGTTTTAGTATACCTGAGATCGCCTAGCGGTACGGATGCATTAGCTTGGGTTGATAAAGAAGGGAATAGTGTAACTCAGTCGCAGATGAAAATTTTGCGAACGGCGCACTGTAGTCCGGAGGAGCCTGCAATACCGCGCCACCATAGTCACCACAAGCTGGTTCAGAAGGGGACTGAGTTAATTGCAGAACAAGAACGGAGCGTGGCGGGACAGTTGGGTAGTCGGCGGAGTGCGGCTTCGCGGGTGTATGAACGGCTGAGCGCCTATGTGCTGGATATTGAGGCGAATTTGCCAGTGCTGGCGACAGGGCCAGAATGGGAGAGTTTGAAGCGGACAGTGCAAGATATCTATAGCTATCCGCTGCGGCAAAATGCGATCGCGAAGCTCAATCGCGAGTTTAAGGCGGGCATTAGCGATGAGCAGTTGGCCCGTTTGGTTGTGTTTCTGCGAGAGAATGACACGCTGTGCATTATTCATCCGGAGGATGAGGTGCAAGAGGCGCAAATTATCTGTTCGATGGGACTTTTTCAAAAAGCATAGGCTATGGCAGTAGATCGGAAATGGGTGCGGACTTATCTTCAGCAGTTTGATTTTGAGTCGTTGTTTATTGAGGAGTTAGGTTGGGATCAGGTGGATCTTGATGTGATTCCGGTGGGGGAGAAGGGAGAGCCGTATGAGGCCAAGGCGATCGCGCAGAAGCGAGATATGGTGGTGTATCACTGTGAGGCTGAGGCGGGCGGCAGCATTCCGAACAGCGGCGCACGGCGAAAGATAGAAGGCAAGATAAATGAGTACACCCGCGAGCATTTGATTGTGTATAGCGATGCGGCACAGCGGGAGCAGGTGTGGCAGTGGGTGCGCCGGGAGAAGGGCAAACCGATGGCGGTGCGGGAGTATCGCTACAGCATTGGCCAGAGCGGTGAGCTGCTGGTGCAAAAGCTGGAGGCGCTGGAGATTGCGCTGGATGAGGAAGAGGCGCTGACGATTTCCGATGTAAAAAAGCGGACTAAGAAGGCGTTTGATGTTGATAAGGTTACTAAAAAGTTTTACGAGCGGTTTCAGAAGGAGCATCGGGCCTTCTTGAAGTTTGTAACGGGCATTCAGGAGACGCTGGAGCGAGAGTGGTATGCCTCGGTGATGCTGAACCGTTTGATGTTTGTTTACTTTTTGCAGAAGAAGGGTTTTTTGGATGGGGATTTAGACTATTTGCAAAATCGGCTAAAGGTCTGTCAGCAAGGGCATGGGGATGATGAATTTTATTCTTTTTATCGGTACTTTTTGCTGCGGCTGTTTCATGAGGGTTTGGGCAATCCGAGTCGGGAAAATCTAGAGCTAGCAAAGCTGATTGGCAAGATTCCCTATTTGAATGGGGGCTTGTTTGATGTGCATGAGCTGGAGGAACGTAACCCGGATATTCAGATTCCAGACAGTGCGTTTGAGTCGATTTTTGCGTTTTTTGATGAGTATCAGTGGCATTTGGACGACCGGCCTTTGCGGGACGACCGGCAGATCAATCCGGATGTACTGGGATACATTTTTGAAAAATACATCAACCAGAAGCAGATGGGGGCGTACTACACCAAGGAAGATATTACGGAGTACATCAGCAAGAATACGATTGTTCCTTTTTTGTTTGATGCGGCAAAGAAGAAGTGTGCTATTGCCTTTGAACCGGATGGCCCGGTGTGGCGGCTGCTAAAGGAGAATCCCGAACGGTATATTTATGCGGCAGTGAAGAAAGGCGTTATTAGGGAGGATTTTAAGACGGGCGCGGCGGAGGTGATAGCGCTACCGGCTGAGATTGCGGCGGGGATTGAGGATGTGTCGAAGCGGGATGGGTGGAACCGGCTGGCGGATGCGGAGTATGCGCTGCCGACGGAGCTGTGGCGGGAGCACGTGGCTAGGCGGCTGCGGTGTTTGGAGATTCGGGAGAAGCTAGCGAAGGGGAAAGTTCATGAGATTAATGATCTGATTACTTACAATTTGGATATTCGGCAGTTTGCGCAGGATGTGATTGAGCAGTGTGAGGGGCCGGAACTGCTGCGGGCGTTTTATAAGGCGATTAGTCAGATTTCGGTGTTAGATCCGACCTGTGGGTCGGGGGCGTTTTTGTTTGCGGCACTAAATATTTTGGAGCCGCTGTATGACGCTTGCTTGCAGCGGATGGGAGGCTTTGTTGAAGATCTCGATCGGTCAGGGGAGAAAGCTCGACCTGAGAAGTTTAGCGATTTTCGGAAGATTCTAGAACAGATTGAGAAGCATCCTAATCGAGAGTATTTCATTCTCAAGTCGATTATCTTGGGGAATCTGTATGGGGTAGACATTATGGAAGAGGCGGTAGAGATTTGTAAGCTGCGCCTTTTCTTAAAGCTGGTGTCTCAGGTAGATGCGAAGGATGAGAAGCCTAACTATGGGTTGGAGCCTTTGCCGGATGTTGATTTTAATATCCGAGCGGGTAATACATTAGTAGGCTTTGCGACCCGTAATGAAGTTAGAAGGATAGTAGAAAAGGAGATAAACGGACAGCAAAAGTTTGACCTTTATAGCGACATGCCACAGATTGAGGAAAGTGCTGAAATTGTGGATCGGGCATTTCAGATGTTCAGGAAGCAGCAGACTGATCACGATATGAACGCTGCTGACTTTAAGAATGCTAAGGCAGAACTTGGACATCGGTTGAAAAAGTTGAATGATAAACTCAATATTTATTTGGCAAATGAGTACGGAGTTAACACAGACAAAGAACACTCTTTAAAAGAGTGGCTGAAAAGTCATAATCCCTTTCACTGGTTTGTCGAGTTCTACCAAATCATAGAAGAGGGTGGTTTTGACGTAATTGTAGGAAATCCTCCATACCTAGAACGCTCGAAAATCAAGAATCAGTATTCTCCTAAAGGTATGAGGACTATCAAATGTAAAGATATTTATGCATGGGTGGTTGAGCGTTCTTTCAGCTTGAAAGGTAGGCTGACAAGAACGGGACTGATTGTCCCTGTGTCAATTTCATCGTCAGGCTCTTTTCGGGAGCTGAGAAACTTAGTTAGCGAAGACAAATCTTATACTTGGCTTTCGCACTTTGCGAATAGACCTGGGCAGTTGTTCGAAGGCGCTCAAAATAGGCTCACTATTTTTTTACAACATCGCTCTTCAGAGAAAACAAGATTTTTCTCTACTCAATACTATCGCTGGGATGCAAGAAGGGATGAAAGAGAAACCTTATTTGAGAATATTGAGTATATGCCTTTCCGAGATGTTGCTAGTAGCTTTCATGGCCTCTTTCCAAAAATAGGTAGCGCCAAAGCATCATCGGTAATCAAAAGAATCCATAGTGCGAACTCGAATATAAAAGAAAGAACTCAGAAAAATTCCTCTCACTCAGTTTACTGGGTTCGAGTTCCTGGATATTTCTGTCAGTTCTTTACGTCACCACCTATGGCTTATCCAATCAATGGCGACCCTCCCAAACAGAGAGGCGAACTGAATACGATATCATTTGCTAATGAAAGTCAACAAAGATTAGTTCACTCTTTACTCAATAGTTCGTTCTATTATCAGTTTTTCTGCGCCTACACAGACGGTAGACATATCAATTCGTCCGATGTAAAAGATTTTCCATTCGATATAAATATCTTTTCTGATGAGGACCTTCTTACTTTTTATGAGTTATCCAAGAGACTTGAGAAAACAATGAAGGACAACACTTCTCGATGCAAGAAAAGTGGGTTACTTATTGAGTCTGTAGATTCAAAATTAGTCAAACCTGTAATTAATGAAATTGATGCTGCTATAGCTAGAGTTTATAAGCTGAGTGATGACGAGCTAGATTTTGTTATTAACTACGACATTAAGTATCGAATGGGCCTAGACAGCTTCGAGAGCAGCTAAATATCACTCCGCCAGAAAATTCAAAAATCTCGCGCTCATAATCCTACCCATGCCATCCATCATCGAAACCCTCACCCTAGAAAATCAAACCCTCGTCACCGTCACCGAAAACGACTCCGCCCAACATGCCCTATCGCGGATGATCGAACACGACTTTAGCCCGCTCCCCGTCGTAGACGAAGCCCAAAAGCATAATGGGCCAAGTGCGAACTTCTTGCTCAGAGAGCTGCTTTTTATCCATAGCCATAGTGCGGTTCTTAGTTGCTAATCTTACAGGGCTTACACAGCTAGCCATACAGCAATCACAACCCATCATCACCTCACTCTCTTGCACTCAGCGATGATACGTTCACATGACAAAAAGAGAGGCTGCGCCAGCTTGCCAAACTACCAAACGACTGTGCAATCGTACTGCTGAAAAATGCGATCGCCACTCACAAGCAAAACTGACTCAACACGGCTTTGAGCAATGAGTAGCCGATCAAAAGGATCTTTGTGGTGGTAAGGCAGCTCATCGATATCCAAAACGTGAGCTAGTGAAACAGGCAATAGCTCAATATCATTAGTAGTCTGCTGCTGCTGAACGATATCTTTTAGGTCATTTCTCAGCGTCAGTTTGCCAAGCTGAACTTTAATCTGCATTTCCCAAACACTGACCAGACTCAGTAAAAGCTCGTTCTGAGGCTGACTGACTGACAAAAAAGTCTTGCGAATGAGTTGAAGCGTTTTGTCAGCTAGGGATAGCCCGCATTTACACGTCAGGAAAGAAGCACGAGTTTGGAATGTAACCAAACAATTTCAAACTCATGAGTGCTTCCGATCAATTATACGCTGGCTTAGATGCATGGCTTAGCCAACACTATAACTGGCGCGACCAGCGTCACCTTCAGGTGCTTATCTGTATGGTCAGGGCCTTACACTACAGCGGTAGCGTAAATCTGACGAAGTGGAGTACGTATCTGCCCAATCGTGGGCAGTATGCCCAAAGTCAACAACGTCGCCTTAGCCGCTGGCTGAAGAATTCCAATATCGTTGTCTCGCAGCTGTACAGCCCGATTATCAAATCAGCTCTGTCCGATTGGCAGCAGCGTACGATGTATCTGAGTCTAGACAGCTCAATGTTGTGGAATGAGTACTGCCTGATTCGCTTAGTCGTAGTGCACCGTGGTCGAGGCCTGACGATAGCGTGGAAAGTGATGAAACATGCTAGTAGCACGGTTGCTTACGAAGATTACAGTGCGTTGCTTACTCAAGCCGCAGCACGAGTACCTACTGATGTAGCTGTGGTCGTTTTGGCTGACCGAGGTTTTGTCCAAACCGAACTAATGGACGCGATAGACCAGCTAGGTTGGGGCTATCGCATTCGACTCAAAGTCGGTAGCTGGTTAAAGCGCTACGGCCACGGCTGGTGTCAGGTTAAAGACTTCCATCTAGCTGCAGGTGAAGCGCTGATGTTACATACAGTTCGACTGCATAAAGGGACTCGCTTCGGACCCGTACACCTTGCGCTCGCTCGTCATCCAAACGCCGAGTTCTGGGCCGTTTTGAGTAATCAGAAAACCACGCTCAAGACTTTTCAAGAATATGGCTGGCGCTTCAACATTGAGGAAAGCTTTCTCGATGACAAGTCCAACGGCTTTGAACTCGAACGCTCGCAGATTCGCGATGCGCAGATGCTCGAAAGACTCTGCTTCGTCTTAGCTGTCGCCACTCTCTACTTGACAGCACAAGGACTGGAAGTGGTTGAGATGGGCTATCGGCAGCAAGTCGATGTCCATTGGCTGCGAGGCAATAGCTATCTACGCATCGGCTGGGATTGGATTCGCCGCACCTTGATTGAACCGAAAGAACTGATCTGCGATGTCCGGTTTGTTGGCCACTTCAACACTGACCCTGTTATACCGTCTCTCAAGTATCTGATGGACCGGTTCCAACTGGAATTCACGGCTCGTACTCTGGCCTATCCTGAATGAACAAACTTTTGTCAGTCAGCCAGGTTCTGAGGTTGCTTAAGCAGCATAAAAGTCTCTTCTGGAATTTTGTCTGGGGCACTGTCCCACCACATAAAAGCATGCGTATCCAACAATAGCCTCATTCTTCACCCAGCCAAAAGCTATCAGGAAGCGGGTCGTCAAAATCATCACCCACAACAAAAGCACCTGGATGCAAACCTGGCTTACGTTCAATAGTTGAACTGTTAGAAAATTGTGGCTTTGCTTTCTTAAATTGTAAGAAATCTAAAAAATCAGATAGCAAGTTGAGCTGGTCAGGCAGAAGCTGATCAATCTGCTGGTGTAGCTTTTTCCGAATCTCAAAACCTGTCACAGCTCGTGCTAACCTCCGAACGTATAAAATAGAATCGTAGCCTGACTACAGCAAAGAATCATCTCATGTTCAATTCTAAGCTGTGATGTTCGTCACAGTCCTTCCTCAGAACTCAATTCTACCAATTTGCGGCTACCGAGATAGACAGATTGAAATAGTATCTCCAATTGAATAGAGAGGTCGTCAGATCGCTTCAACTATTTAACTTCTTAAAGTCAAAAGAATTCCATGCCATTCATCGTCCAACACCTCATCCCAGAAAAGCAAAACCTAATCACCGTCACCGAAATCGACTCCGCCCAACACGCCCTATCGCTCATGATCGAACACGACTTTAGCCAGCTCCCCGTCGTAGACGAAGCGCAAAAGCTCAAAGGCATGATCACCAGCGACTCCATCCTCAGAGCCGTCAGCAACCTAAAATCTATCCCTGAGCGCCTCAGAGTCTCCCACGCAATCAACAAAGTCACCCCCTACTACAAAGACAACGACCTCTCCGTCCTTTTGAAAGGGCTACAAGACACCAACGCCATCCCGATTGTAGATAGTGATCGCCATCTCGAAGCGATCGTCACCAGCTACGACACTGCCGAATACTTCCGCCGCCGTGCCGAAGACCTTATGCTCGCCGAAGACATAGAGCTAACCCTTCGAGACTTTATCAAGCCACCCAGCACCAGCGACACCGACAGCATCGATCAGCTCATTCAAGCCATCACCCCTTCCAGCAGCAGCCTCAAAGACAAATTCAAACAGGCGTTGTTTAGCTACATAGGTCAAGTCACCAACAGCAAACCTAAGTTCGACCAATCCACACTCGACTCAGTATTTACCCAATATCTGGAACAATCCTCAACCCAGAAAACGTTCGACGATCTTACCCTCTACGAACTGACTCAGATATTTAAGAACATTTGGCCTCAGCATCAAGCCGGGTTTAATAACTTGGAGTGGACTGCAATTGATCCGCTTTTAGAAGAAATACGAGAGACTCGGAATGCGATCGCTCACTTCCGAGAAGTCACCCCACAGCAACGCAGACAACTCCAGTACTGCGCCAACCTCCTAGATGCTCACCGCCCTTCCTTCGAAATAGAAGTGACAGAACAAGAAGCCGTTTCATCGAATAGTCAACTCGTTTCTAGTAATGCTTCTCAGACTCCTAACGCTACACAAAGCGGCCTCACCGCAGAGCTTATTGCCACTCGTCACCCAAATAATCCACCGGAAGAAGAACTCGAAGCGGGGGACAGTCGCTATGCGCCGTTAGCGATATGGCTTCAGCAACAAGAAGCCGACCGGGTAACTCGCACCTTCAAAGAAGTTGAAACCATTATTAGCGGCGAACTTCCCCCTTCTGCATACAACAATCGTAGCTGGTGGGCCAATGACGGTGTAGGCCACGTTCAATCTAAACAGTGGTTAGAAGTAGATTGGCGAGTCTCCAGCGTCAACATGTCTGCTGAGCGAGTTGTTTTTTCTAGAATGGGCGATAGACAAGCCAGCTACGTCAGCTTCTTTAATCAACTTCAAGATGAGATGAGGCGTATCGAAGGTTTAGCAGTTCAACCAAGTATGAATCCGCAGGGACGCAACTGGCACGAATTTCTAGTCTCACGCAAGGATTGCGAACAGAATCAATCACGTTTAATCGGGTTTTCCTTTCGTCGAAAATCTCGCTTTCGCATAGATCTTTTTATAAATGAAAGAGAGCAAAAGCAAAATAAACAAATTTTCGAACAGCTATATGCTCAGAAATCGGAAATTGAAAAAGAGTTTGGTGCAGAATTAATTTGGGAAAGGCTTCAAGATAGGTATGGTTCACTCGTTGCCTGCTACCGGTCAAACTCCTCCATTGACAACACCGCAGAACTCGACAATATCCAAGCCTGGGCCATCGAAACACTCCCCAAATTTTTCGCGGCACTCTTCGACCGATTCACAGCAGCTAAGACAGAAGTCTGCGGTGAGGAGGAAAGCTAGTAGTCTCGTGTGGCCTTTCCTCACTGGTAGAATGAGGCTTTATGCACAGAGGAATCTACCATGCTGGAGAAATCGAAAGGTATCAAAGATGACTGAAGTAATTTCCACGCCGACCGCCATCGTACTAGAGCACAAAGGCTACCAAGCCACTGTCGAACGGATGGTGAAAGGTAGTTCTTTGCAAGGGCTCGTAATCGGTATGGAACGCGACCTGCTTGCTTTTGAAGGCACAGATATCGCAGAGCTAGCCACCAACTTTCAAGCAGTGATTGAGGACTACCTAGCTGATTGTATTGAAGACGGCGTTACTCCCGAATTACCCAAGACGCTCGCAGCCGCCCATCAGTAAACAGACCCTATGAATACCAAAACGAAAGAGCGCATTTACTGGCTATGCCTATTCAACGCCATTACCTGGCTAGAATTTCTAGCAGCGGGCGGCAACACGATAGGCTTTCCTCACACGCAGCACAAAACCATCTTTCGCATCAAACCTGGCGACTACATCCTTGCCTACCTGACCAAAGCCTCTAAATGGCTAGCCGTAATGGAAGTCACCACCGACGCCTACTTTGATACCGAAACCAAAATCTGGACACAGGCTACATTTCCTTGCCGAGTCAAAGTCAGCCTCCTGCATCACCTCGACCCCGAACAGGGCGTTCCCGTTTTGTCTCTTGCCCCACAGCTCAAACTATTCGACAATCTCAAATCACCTACTCACTGGGGCTTACTTTTTCGCTCTGCCCCTCGTCAGCTACCGCCCGAAGACGGTCAAATGATCACAAAAGCCGTTCAATCCGCTAAACAGCCATAGCCGTCTCGCCTCTACAGCCGTGCTTCAGCCAGCCTCTCTAGCGCCCGACCATCCCGCCTATCCAAAGCCCCTGCAGTCCCATTGGTCAGGGAAGCCCGCACAGCCTATCAGCGCCATTGGCAATCCCAAAGTTCTTCAGCATCAATTTCTAGCGTTTTTTTGTTCGGTCAAGTGCCCCGGAGACCTGATTCTGAAAACCTACGACTTAGCAAGAAGCTTGCGGGATACAGCAACGCCTACAGTCAGCGGCTTTCACTCTCCGATGGAAAAAGAATGTTTGTTGCTTTTATTGCGGGGCACTCAGCCTGTCGTTCATTGCCCTGCTCGAAGTTTAGAGAAAATGCGACTGTTGAAAGAGCATAAGGCGGCAGTAGAGGGCGATCGCCTTCTCATCCTCTCGCCCTTCCAAAACCAGCATCGCATGACCTCTGTGATCGCCCAAAAACGTAATCAGTTCGTCGCCGCTTTAGCAGATGCCGTCTTCATTGCTTACGCATCGCCCAATAGCAAAACAGAAGCCTTGGCGCGGCAGATAGTCAGATGGAACAAACCGCTCTTGACACTTGAGAGCAGTGATAACCAAAATTTGATCGAGCTAGGAGCTCGAACGATTGATCCTGCGATCGCACGAGTTGCCAGATCGCAAATCTTACCGCTTGCATCTACGTAAAAATACTCTTATTATCATTTCTAAGGTTGTGGCCTGGCGTCGTAACCTTCTCAGAACTCAACAAGACTTCAGCACCGTTGATAGGTGGTAGCACACCCACCAACGGCTAACGCACAGGATTCACACGCAATCCCGGACGCTAAGGGTAAAGATAACCTCTAGCCACCCCGATTTGCACGTCATTTCTGTGGATGGCTAAGGATTCGCGAGTTCTGGGTTTCCTTGAACACTTTCCACGCAGGAAATCCCAGAACCACTATGTTTACCCCCACCCTTCAGGGCGCTTTTGCGTCCACATCTTTCAACGCCTCAAAACCACCGACCCAGCGGCCCGTTGCCCAGGCCGAACCCGTCCGCCATACATTGTGCGGTAGCCTTGCCGCCGTGCAATCCACCATCAAGCTGCTGTACAAGCTCAACTACGCCGCCCCAACCGACTGGAGCCAGCCGCAGCCAACCGGTCGGCCCAATGAGGTCATTTCTGTTTTGCAGCGGAGGGCGATTCTCTAGAGAAGAGACTGCGGTAATGCAAAATAGCAGTCTTGCTTTATGAAGCTAAGGCTTCACTTGAAATCTGAGATCGCAACCAAAATCGGGATGGCGGGATTCGAACCCACGGCCCCCTCGTCCCGAACGAGGTGCGCTACCAAACTGCGCCACATCCCGTTAATAACTCCTGCGGAAAAATTAATGGAGCCATTAATGCCTAATCAGGGTATCACATGCCCTTTGAAATTAGCCGCAGGAAATTGGCCATAGGAAATCAGCCGTTAAGTGCTGGCAGTTGCGATTTGCTGATTTTTTGCCTGATTGGTTGGCAAAAAGGGTGAAGACATTGGAGGCTTTATCTGGTGACTTTTGTAAAAGAAGTAATGCTGCGATCGCAGCCTAACCAAAAAGCACGTAAAACTATACATAAAGACTTCTTAATGCTGGTACTTTGCCAGCATCTATCGGTACACTGCTGAGGGCGTTATGACGATTGCCCAAAGCCGTTTGCCTACACTATTTCTCAAACTCTTATTACGACTAAACTATGGCTTCTGTTTCACCCTCTACTTTCGTTGGTAAATCAATCAAATTTGGTACGGATGGCTGGCGCGGTGTGATCGCTGCCGATTTTACCTTCGAGCGAGTGGGCAAGGTCGCGGCTTTAGCGGCTCAGGTATTAGAAGAAACGTATGGCAGCAACGGTAGTAAGACGGTGATTGTTGGCTACGATCGGCGATTTTTGTCGCCTGATTTTGCTCGGTATGCGGCAGAGTCTATTGCCGCAGCAGGGTATGAGGTGAAGCTGTCTGAAGGCTTTGCGCCGACGCCTGCTTTTAGCTGGGCAGCGTTCGATCAAGAGGCGCTAGGGGCAGTTGTCATTACCGCAAGCCACAACCCGGCAGCGTATAACGGGCTCAAGATTAAGAGTGCGCTGGGGGGGTCGGTGCCACCGGAAGTGACTGAAAAGGTGGAGTCAAAGCTAGATCAAGATGTGCCCAAAGCTGAGCAGGCTGGCAGCATCACGCCGCTTGACCCCTGGCCAAGCTATTGCAGCGCGTTGCAATCTATGGTGGATATTGAGGCCATCCGTAAGGCTGTAGATGATGGCAAGCTGACGGTCTTTGCTGAGGTGATGCATGGCGCGGCGGCAACTGGAATCGAGCGGCTGCTAGAGCGAGAGGTGAATGAGCTCAATAGCGAGGCCGATCCGCTGTTTGAAGGCGGTGCGCCGGAGCCGCTGCCGCAGTATATTCCCAAGCTGTTCAAGGCGATTGAAAATAAACAAAATGACGGTCTGACAGTAGGGCTGATTTTTGATGGAGATAGCGATCGCATTGCCGGAATGGATGGAAAAGCGACCTTTCTCAGCTCACAGGTGCTGATTCCTATTTTGATGGAACACTTAACTCAGCGCCGAGGGATGACGGGCGAAGTCGTGAAAACGCTCAGCGGATCTAATCTCTTTCTGGCCCTGGCCAAGCTATACGATTTGCCAGTGTATGAGACGCCGATTGGCTACAAATACATTGCGGATCGGATGTTGGATGCGAAGGTATTGATTGGCGGTGAAGAGTCTGGTGGAATTGGCTACGGTCATCATATTCCAGAGCGCGATGCGCTGCTGTCTGCGCTGTATTTGCTAGAAGCGGTGGTGCAAAGCGGGAAAGACTTTGGTGAGCTAAACGATGCGTTAAGAGCAAAAACTAACTTCACCGCAGCCTACGACCGGATTGACTTGCCGCTGGCGAGTATGGAGGTGAGAGCGAAGCTGCTAGAGGCTTTGAGCACTAGTACGCTAGAGACGGTAGCCGGCAAAAAGGTAGATAACTGCATCACGGTAGATGGCTATAAGTTCAATTTAGAAGACGGTAGCTGGCTCTTGATTCGCTTTAGTGGAACAGAGCCAGTGCTGCGTCTGTATTCTGAGGCGGGCTCGATTGAGCGGGTTCACGAGATTTTGGCGTGGGCCAAGGACTGGGCGAATTCTGTTGGATAAAAGCTGCCTAGCTGATAAAGCAACAGTTGGAAGAACAACAGTTTGAAAAGAAACAACTTGTAAGCCAACAGTTTGTAAAAACAACAGTTTGAAAGGCAACAACTAGCCGAGCAGCAGCTTCAAGATCAAAGCGATCGCAACCACAATAAAGATCGGTTTGATTAGCTGTGTTCCTTTTTGGGTGGCAAAGCTAGCCCCGACAAAAGATCCGATAATTACGCCAAGGGCTCCGGCGCTGCCCTTGGCGTAGTCAATATTACCCGCTGCCGCGAATGTAACTAGCGCCGTCATGTTGGCTAGAAAATTAAGCAGCTTGGTTGATCCGGTCGCTCGTAAGAAGTCTATGGGAAAAAGTGACAAGAGAGAGAAGACTAGAAAAATGCCTGTACCCGGTCCAAAAAAGCCGTCGTGAAAGCCAATGATACCGCCTGCGATCGCACTTCCCAATCGCCGCGGCAGCGAGACAGTCATGGCCGAGCTAGCTGGTTTTGCGGCGCTGAGCTCATTAGGCTGCGCCACCCCAAAGCTAGGCTTGAGAACGACAAATAGCGTAATGACTGCCACTAGCACCACCACCGTAGGCTCGGCCCAAGCCGAAGGCAATAGCCCAATGCTATGACTGCCCAGATAGGCCCCAGCGATGACGGGCAGTGCCATGAGCCAGCAGGCGTACCCGTCAATTTGTTTGGACTGGGCAAATTTTAGGGTGCTTGTTAGTGCGCCAAAGGTGCCGCAGAGCTTGTTGGTGGCGATCGCATTTCCCACCGGCAGTCCCGTAAACAAAAGCCCTGGCAGCATAATGAGGCCACCACCACCAGCGATCGCATCGACAAAGCCAGCAGCCAACCCCACCCCAAACACCACCAGCAAAATCATTCACGTACCCTAGCAGAAGAACGCGGAATTAGTAATCCTACTTACGTTCATTTCGCCATGCTGATTTTGCCGATGGCTAAAGACACTTATGATTTTACTGCTTCTTAGGCTTCGATTTTAGGCTCCAATGCTGTGCAGAATATTGCCAAGTATGCGAACGCCTTTTTCTGTCTCCTCTGGCGGTAGTGAAAAATTCAGACGCAGCGCCGGATATCCTTGCTGTGCCGGAAAAAAGGCTGAGCCTGAGCCCAGCAGCAACTTCTGCGCCGCTGCCGCTGCTGTAACCTCGTTGATACTGATTGTTTTAGGTAGCTGAATCCATAGAAACGTGCCGCCTGCTGGCACGGTCCACGTCACGGTCTGTGGAAAATAGCGAGAAAGAAGCTCCAGCATATAGTCGCGGCGCTCTTTGTGTACTGCCCGCAGTCGCTTTAGGCGGCGGCGGTAGTGCCCAGAAGCCAGGTACTCTTTGACGATGGCCTGAGAGGCGTTAGAAAGATGAAAATCATGCAGGAGCTTTCGCTCTGTGAGCGCTGCGTTTTGTTCTCCAGTGATGGCCATGTAGCCTACACGCAGCCCCGGCATCAGGGTTTTAGAGAATGTGCCTACATAAATGACCTGATCGGTGGTGTCGAATGCTTTGATAGGTGGCGGCGTGGCCTCAAAGCTGAGCGGTTCGTAGGCGTTGTCTTCTATTACTAGGCAGTCGTACTGCTGTGCAAGGGCAAGTAGCTGACGGCGATGGGCGATGGTAGTGGTAATGCCAGTCGGATTGTGTAGGGTGCTAATGGTGTAGATCAGCTTGGGTCGATGGCTGTCTAGATATTGGGCCAACAGGTCTAGGTTGATGCCCGTGGCGGTCATTGGGATGCCAATAACCTGGGCGCTGCGCTGCTGAAGAGTAGAGAGAAATCCGTGATAGGTGGGCGCTTCTGTAATGACATGGTCGCCGGGTTGAACAAAATGATCTGCTAGCAGTGACAGCGCCTGCATAGAGCCGCTGGTCACGATCAGGTTTTCAGCAGAGACCTCTAGCCCTTGCTGCATTAAAAGCTGAGAAATTTGCCTACGCAGCCCTAGATCGCCTTTGGGCTCGCCTTTGCGAAAGAACACATCTGAGTCTTTCATGGCGCGACGAGCGACCCGCTGAAAATCGTCAGCATCGATAGGCTGCGGGAACCCAATGCCAAAATCAATCACATCTGGCTGATCGTGAGCAGCGATCGTAGCGTGATAGATTTCAGAAAAAGAGTTGATGCCACCTTCTGGAATGATGACTTGCTGGGTAGGGTTAAAAGCGTTTCTAGGAGGCTGGGCTTTGGCTGCCTCTAGCTCTGGGCGGTTTAGATTGATAAAGTAACCGGCCCCCTGCTTGGCTCGTACTAGGCCGTCGGCTTCGAGCACGCTGTAGGCTTCGATAACGGTAAGCTTGTTGACGTTTGTAGTTTGAGCTAGCGCTCGAATGGAGGGGAGCTGGCTGTTGGGTGGTAGGTGACCTGTATGGATGAGATGGTGGATGCGATCGCGTATTTGTAGATAAATCGGCTGCTTTGCCTGACGGTCTAACGGAATTTTCATCAGCACCTCTTTTAGATCAGCAGCCGGATCAACAATAGCTGGTAAGCAACAGTCGGTGAAACATCGCCACAGGTAGCAATGCCTACACGGTAAAAGATTTTCAAGGTGCTTGCATAGTACAGTTTTCAGCATTTTAACTAGTACAGTTTGTCTGCAAAGGCAAAAAATCTCAAAACTGACGAAAGAACCCCTCACTGTACTAGCAAACTTTCTCAAAAGCGTACCTTCCGAGCTGCCAAGCCAATCGGCCATAGTCGAAAGGTGCTACATGAAAGGTATAGCAGCTATGCAATCTAATTTTTTACCTGAAGCCGCTGGCGCTTTAGACTGCTCTCTAGAATCCGAGTTTCGGCAGGTTAGTCAGCAGTATCGTGGAATAGCGCGTTTTGGCGTTTGGTTACAGCAGAGCGGCACTGCCCTGCTCAACTTTTTAACCGGAGAGCAGGCGCTCAGTATTCGGGTCAAAACGCTCGCTAACGGCAGACAACAGTGGACTGTTTACGATCTGGCGACAGATACCCGCCGCGTCTTCGACTCGCAGCAGTCTGTTCGAGCGTGGGTAGAGCAGCGATATTGTCGTTAGGGTTCAAACCTCTGATCTAAAAAGACAACTCGAAGAGAGCTAACTTAGGAGAATTGTGATGGAATTGAAGATTACTCAAGTCGATGCGTTTACCGATAAGCCGTTTGCGGGCAACCCGGCAGCGGTTTGTGTGACCCAACAGCCGCTAGAAGATGACTTGATGCAGGCGATCGCAGCCGAAATGAATCTTTCTGAGACCGCCTTTCTATATCCATTACAAGGCTCATCAGCAGACGGCTATAGCCTCCGCTGGTTTACGCCAGCAACCGAGGTCGATCTTTGCGGCCACGCCACCCTCGCCAGCGCTCATACGCTCTGGCACGAAGGCCACCTACCGGCAGAGAAACCCGCTAAGTTCAAAACCAAAAGCGGCTGGCTCACCGCTAAAAAAATTGCTAAAAAAAGTGCCAAAAAGCAAGATAGCTGGATTGCAATGGACTTTCCTGCCCAGCCAGTCGAGATCACCCAGTACGTGATGCCCCAGCTCATAAAGTCTCTTTGCTGCGGCGGCGATATTCGCGTCGTTGCTAAAAATGACCATAACTACCTGGTTGAAGTGCACTCAGAGAAAGTTTTGCAAACCCTCCAGCCCGACTTCGTGGAAATGAGCAAGCTCCCAGTTCAAGGCGTGATTGTTACTGCCAAAGCAGATAGCGAAGCCTATGACTTTGTTAGTCGATACTTTGCTCCGGCAGTCGGAATTGACGAAGACCCGGTCACAGGCTCAGCCCATACGTCGCTAGCGCCTTATTGGCAGGACAATCTTGGTAAATCTGAGATGACAGCTCGGCAAATCTCGGCAAGAGGGGGGACTGTGCGCGTTACCTGCGAAGTCAATGGCCGGATTACTATCAGTGGTCAGGCGATAACTGTTTTGCAAGGGACGCTCTCGCTGAGCTAGCTGCCTTTAAAGAGGCGACGCTATCTTTTTTTGGAGACGGCTGGGTGATGTGTCACGACAAAATGTCGTGATCTGACTCACACTGCGTGCAAAAAAACAGTCTCTGAACATACATTTCTAGTCCCTTAAAAGCGCTATTTGTGGAGAAGTCCTCAACGCACGCCTCAACGACACCATGTCTTTCAAAGACTATGATCCTGGAGATTTTTACGACGAGCTGTTTACAGACAAAGGCGTTCCCCGTGAGACGGCAGCGCTACTGATTGAGCGGATTGAATCGCTCTCGATTGATCGGTTAGTTCAGCAGCAGCAGGCCGCTCAAAACACGCTGTTTAAGCTAGGAGTGACCTTCAATGTCTACGGCGACAACCAGGGCACTGAGCGCGTTTTCCCCTTTGACGTGGTGCCTCGAATTATTTCTGGACAAGACTGGCAGCAGCTAGAGAAAGGTCTAAAGCAGCGGATTACAGCGCTGAACTGCTTTCTTGATGATATTTATAACGATCAAAAAATCATCGAAGATGGCATTGTGCCCCGCGCCACGATAGAGTCGGCGTCTGGATTTTTGCGTCCTTGCATGGGGCTAAAGCCACCGAAGGGAATCTGGTGCCATATTACGGGGACTGATCTGGTGCGCGATCGCCAAGGCACCTGGTATGTACTCGAAGATAATCTGCGCTGTCCTTCGGGCGTTTCTTACGTGCTAGAAAATCGCACGGTGATGAAAAGCTCTTTTCCTACTTTGTTCAATGAGCTAGATATTAAAGCCGTTGATGACTACCCTGGCCAGCTATTAAAAACCCTTTTAGAACTAGCGCCTGATCATATCAGCGATCCTAAGGTGGTGATCTTGAGCCCAGGTGCGTTCAACTCGGCTTATTTTGAGCATTCATTTCTAGCTCAGCAAATGGGTATCACGCTGGTAGAAGGACGTGATTTGGTGGTAGATGACGGCCATGTCAAAATGCGGACGACTAAGGGATTAGATCAAGTCGATGTCATCTATCGACGAATTGACGATGAATTTCTAGATCCAACAGAGTTTCGCGCTGATTCGATGCTAGGCGTGCCGGGTCTAATGGATATTTTTAGGCAGGGGAGAGTAGCGATCGCAAACGCCCCTGGCACTGGCATCGCCGACGACAAGCTGGTATATGCCTACGTGCCCGAAATGATTCGCTACTATCTGGGTGAAGAACAGATAATTCCTAATGTTCCTACCTACTTCTGCGAAGATAAAAAGCAACAGTCTCACGTGCTCTCGAACTTAGATTCGCTAGTGGTAAAGGCCACGGATGCTTCTGGTGGTTACGGTATGCTCATTGGCACTCAGTCTTCAAAAGAAGAACAGACTCAGTTTGCTGAAAAAATTACGGCAAACCCTAGAGGCTACATCGCTCAGCCTACGCTGTGCCTATCTCGAATGCCGACCTTAATAGACCAGTCTTTTCAGGGGCGACATGTTGATTTAAGGCCTTTTATTTTGTACGGACGCTCGAAGACGCCCTATGTGAATCCTGGGGGGCTGACTAGAGTGGCACTGCGAGAAGGATCGTTGGTGGTTAATTCATCTCAAGGTGGTGGCAGTAAGGACACTTGGGTCATGAACGGCGTTTGACCTCTGAGATTTGACGTCTGATATTTAGAGCGCGCAAGGTGTAAAAGCTAGAGGATTAAACCTAAAGGACGATAACGATGCTAAGCCGGGTGGCAGATTCAATTTATTGGCTTAATCGCTATATTGAGCGGGCAGAAAACGTGGCTAGGTTTGTTGAGGTTAACCTCAACCTGCTGATGGATAACCCGATTGGCGTGGCCCAGCAGTGGGAACCGCTGATTGCGGTGACGGGCGATCGCACCCTTTTTAATGAGCGCTACGAACAGGCAACCGCCGAGCGAGTGCTCGACTTTTTGACCTTTGATGCCACCTCGCCTAATTCAATTCGCTCTTGCGTTCGCGCTGCTAGGGAAAACGCCCGCTCGGTCAGAGAAACCATCTCTTCTGAAATGTGGGAGCAGGTTAACGCTTTTTACCTTCAGGTAGAAGACGCGGCCCAGTCAAAAGAAAGCAGAGATTCCTACGCCTTTTACTCTGAAGTAAAAATGGCCAGCCATCGGTTTGCGGGTGTGATGGACGCCACCCTTTCTTGGAACGAAAGCTGGCACTTTGGACAGCTTGGCCGCTTTTTAGAACGAGCCGACAAAACCGCGCGAATTCTAGACGTGAAGTATTTTTTACTGCTGCCCTCTGTGCAAGAAGTGGGTACGCCGCTAGATAATTTGCAGTGGATTGCCCTGCTAAAATCAGCTAGTGCCTATGAGATGTACCGTAAAAAAGAACAGATAATATCTCCAGCGGGTGTCGCCAAATTCTTGCTCTTCGATCCTCACTTTCCACGGTCTGTCAAATTTTGCCTCAAGTGGGCAGAAGAGTCTCTTTCTCAAATTGCGGGAGTCTCTGCTAGCAGTACGCCCCTCAGCAGCCAGCGCGCTCTAGGCCGTTTGCGCGCAGAGCTAGACTACATCACGCTCGACGAGATTTTTCAGCAGGGCCTGCACCAGTTTTTAGATGACTTTCAGATGGGCATTAACAAAGTCGGTAGCTGCATTTATAACGATTTTATCGCGCTGCCCAAAGCCTCAGAAGAAACTGCGATCGCTGCGGCCCGTACGCTGCAATCATGAGCTGTTACCGCATTACCCACACTACGCACTATCACTATACTCAGCCCGTAGAGCTTAAGCCGCACACCCTGCGACTCTGTCCTCGCAGCGATGGCTCGCAGTGGCTACGGTCGTTTCAGCTCAACCTTTCACCAGACTCCACTCAGCACAGCTATTTTTTAGATGCACAGGGCAATACCTGTACCCACGTTACGTTCAAAGCGCCAGTTACGTCCTGGACAATTCGCTCAGTCAGCGGGGTTGAAACGACTCGCAGCAATCCTTTCGACTATCTAAGCGAACCTTGGGCTGTGAACCTGCCCATAAACTATCCGGTGGTGCTAGCAGCCTCACTTGCACCCTATGTAAATCAGCCATTTGGGGCAAGGGCGATCGCACCTGCGGTCATTGACTACGCCCAGTCATTAGAAGCCGAAGTCTCTGGACATGTTGGTTATTTTTTAATGCAGTTGACTCAGCGCATTCCTCAGCTGTGCGATTACCAACAGCGGCTAACAGGCGATCCTTATCCACCCGGTGTCACCCTACAGAAAAAATCAGGCACCTGCCGGGACTACGCGGTGCTATTTGTTGCGATTTGCCGGGCAGTGGGGCTTGCCGCCAGGTTTGTCAGCGGCTATCAAGAAGGTGATTTAGAAACCGCCGCTCACGACCTGCACGCCTGGGCAGAGGTTTATGTGCCAGGTGGTGGCTGGCGCGGATTTGATCCGACATTGGGGCTAGTCGTAGCAGATGCGCATATTGCGATCGCTGCCGCGGCTAGTCATCATCAGTCAGCCCCTGTTACCGGGCAAATGAAAACAAACCAGAGCGTAGAAACCCATCTCAACAGCGACATTAGAATCGAAAAGTCCTGAGATCTTTGCTGTCGCATAAAAATCCCAGGACCTATTCGTTTTATAGAAAAGCAGCCAAGCCAAAACAGCCAAGCTAGCTTTAGCCTTCGGTAGCTAGCTCCGTGCTGCCTCGACGACGACCACCGGTCAAGCTATTAAACAGCATCACGCCAATCGCCTTCACCAGGTTGCCTTCTAGCTCCTGGAACAGCACCATATTGAGGCCAAAGGCATCGTTAGCCTCTTCTACAATGGCATCTGCAGTCGCGTCATCAACCGGGGCTTCACTCAAAGAAGCTCGGTAGTTGTCTTTAAAGGCCTTCTCATCTTCGATAGTCGGAAACTCATAAAAGGCAACGCCATCGCTGCCCGAGAGGTTCATGGCCCGCTGAGAGATTGTCTTGAGGATTTGCCCTCCAGAGAGATCGCCCAGATAGCGCGTGTAAGAATGGCCAACTAGCAGCTCGGGCGCAGTTTCAGAAATCTCGCGAATGCGGTCAACGTACTTTCTACCGCCCTTGCTTAGCACAATTTCATCGCGCCAGTTGGCACCATAGTAAAAAGCCAAATCTTCTTCTAGGGTTTGCTTGCGGTTAAGCTCAGGAAAGTAAACCTTAGAAACAATTGGATGGTCCTTGTGCTTTTCTAGCTCTTCTTCCATCGCGCAGTAGATAAAGTAGAAGTTGCCGACTAATTTACGGTAAGACTTCTTTTCCACCACACCACGCAAAAAGCATCGAACAAATCCGACGTTTTCGGCCATAGTGTGAGCTTTTTTAGTGCCCTCACGGAGCTGGGTCGCTAAATTGTTGCTCATTTTTTAAAGAGGCTGAAGGGTTAGTTAGGTTTAAAGCTTAGAGGGGGGACCTATTCAAAGAAAGATTTCGCAACATTTTTTCATGTTGCTCAGGATCAAGCAGCAAATAGACTGGCTACCGAGCGGAAATTCTCAGCGGAAATCAGTATGGCCGTCATCCCAAATCTATAACAGAATCTGTGAAGCCTTTATCTTTGGAGTCAGTAAAGCTTTTATCTCTGCCGTTCCATAGGTTCTCGAACGTAAGCTGATCGGCGCTGCCTGGTATGCGGGTAACGCCATCGGGATCAGCATCTGCGATCGCATAACAAGTATTGACCCTACTCCACTGGATTTTACTCCACTGGACGCCTGCATTCTAGGTCAGTAGAAACTCTGCCGCCTCATTTGCTCTACTGTAAGGAGCTAGAATTTGGTCACTTGCAACCTTCACCACTGAGTCGGTCGCATCGTGGGTTAGATTAGTGTTCTTCAACCACTGATTCAATACGAGCTCGGCATAGCTTGCTTCTCCCGGCTGAACCAAACGACCTGTTAGCTCATCCAATACCGCGCCATCTGCATTCTCTACGGTGTAAAAGCTATCTGTATTGTTATAAACAGATACGCCGCCGATGGCGCTGAGAGATAGACCGACTTGAGTATCTACCTGGCTATCGCTACCTAGACCTACGCCTGTAAGACCAAGCAGATGCTGGCTATTAAGCGTAGGCGCTTGTTCTGTCATAGAATTTTCGTCTCTAAAGTCTGTGGATAGGCATAGGCCCGAGACTTTTTTCAACTCGTTAGTAACAATTGTCTGAAAATTGCTATCGACGTTGTTTACGGTAGTGTCAACCTGTACTGGCACTGATGCCTGTATAGGTTGCTGCGCACTTGCCTCAATCAGATCTTGTACCGCATCCCATTTGGGGCCACCTTCGTCGTAGAGATTTTCTTTACTTCCCCAGCTGCCATACTTGCTGGGTACCTTGACATCGGTAAAGTCGGCAAATAAACCGCCACCTTGTTCATTCCACTTGGCAAAATACTCTTTGTATATTTCTCCCATTCTAGGATCGCGGTTGGCTGCAATGAGCAGGTCTGTTAGGGCTTGATTTTCTTGCATAGCTCCCAGTCCAACCAAGTGCTGTCCTCCCTCATAGGCAATAACTTCTATGCCTGCTTCGTTCGCAACGTCGATATTCTGCTGAGTGCGGTCATAAGCTAGCTGCAACGCGCCACCTCTGCCACCATGTTCTAGCTGGCCGCCTTCTGTAATCTCCTTAAAGAGTTTGCTGAGCCCCCCGTCGCTATCTTGCATCCATCGCTGAATGTCAGGCTGATTTTCGGCGCTGCCGAAGTAGGTACCAAAGTAAGGGGCAACGGCCAGCTTATCAATACCTGCTTCAGCAAGGCTCATTCCTGTGCTTCTTATATAGTCCAAAGCGATCTTCGCTTCATTAGCATCCGAGTGCTTCGCTCCGAGTACGCCAATCGCGCGATCTGTTTGTGAGCCAAATTCCTGATCCCAAATGCGACCAATTTCGCTGGTGCGCTGTGCGTGGAAGTCGATGCGAGGATGCTGGGAGCTGCTGCCAAACCTGTCTGTGCCCTGCTGCGTAGCATATTTGTACGCTTCTTCCCAAGAACCCCAGACTTCATTGGAGTACTCAACGTAAACCTTTAGCTCAGGATCTAGATTCTCCTTTACCGTTTTCGCAAAATTGCGAACATAGTCATCAGTCGCCATGTGCGGCATATTGAACCAAGGATCAATACCGGTCTGGTTAGCCAGTTCTATCATCACCTCAAGCGGGACACCGTCTTCTGTGGCGTAAGCACTATTGCCTATCTGAGGGCGATCGCGCCACTCTTTTTGTGTAGAGCCATTAGTTTGCATCCAGCCCATAAACCGTAGAGTTTCAAACCCCTTCAGATGGTCTAGAAAGTCTGGATTAAACACCTGAGAAGCGGGCAGATTAGCAAACGGTTCGGGGACTACCTCAATATCACGGATGTAGTTACCGTTGCCGTTAGGATCAGTGCTGGTGATTCCTAGCACAATCGACTCTGAGCCAGAGGCAATAATAATATCCTTGCCGGGCTGTGAAGCGGCCTCGTCTTTGTAGACCCCACCATCACCAGTATAAGTAAGAGTGCCTTCGCCTTTGTAGCGCACGACATAGCGATCAAATTTTGGCGCGTTCGGTACGATGGTCCTCAGATGAGTCATCGCTACGCCCTGCTTAGGAATTGACCTTACCCAACCGTCTTCATCAATATCTAGCTTACCTAGTTCCCCTGTGTCCCAAACACTTTGACTGCTAGTGGCCCATGTTCTGGCGTTTTTAAAGAAGTTGAGAAAAGGGTATTGCGTTGACCAGTCTGAGACGCTAGTCAGGTTGATGCCAATGTCTAGCCCTGTTTGAGGAGCTAGGTCAGTGGATAGCTGAGGTGTAGGGAGTTCGATCGTGGGGCGCATATAGGGGGTTGAGAAGTCCAAATGTAAGTCTAAGATCAAGTCCACACAGTCTGGATGAGACAGAAGACCTAGCTGAAGTGCCGCTACGACGAAGTACCACAAACTCGAAAGCATATTCTTTACCTAAGGTTGCAGGTATATAGCAAGCTGGCGCTTAAGGCGTGTTATCAAGTTGAGCCAAATAACAGAAAGCCGCGAGATAAACGCCCCCGAGCAGTTGGCGGCTGGGGATAGCCACAACCGTACGCCTTAGAGCGATACTTCAAAATCAGTCAGATATCTTTGGGCTATATCTAACAGCACTGTAAAGCTGCTCTATCGGTTGAGCAGTACTGTAATTAGTTGTTGAGCCTATCTTGTCCTGCTTTCGAGAGGACGCCTTTGCCCCTGACCAGATCCGCATAGAGAATGCAGCCGTAATAAAAAACAACCAATCAAGATTGGCTCTTAACAGGGAGGTTTCTGTCAGGTTATAGGATGTCACTAATAACATCACCGCTAATGGCCAAAAATCCTCGGGGGAGCTAGGTCTGTAGGCATACTTTAGGGCCGATAGCCAGGTTGATAGAAAAACGACAGCAAAGAGTGCCATGCCGACCCAGCCAATGTCGAGAAGAATATCGACAAATCCATTGTGGGAATGACTAGGATAGAATCCTTCGTGTAGAGACGCACCAATCCATAGCGCCCCAGGGTTGTCTTCGGTCCAAAAGGCAGAAAATCCATAGCCAAACCAAGGCCGTTGACTAATTATGTCAGTAGCTGCCTTCCAAATGTCCGTACGGCCCGATATTGTCGGATCTTTGCCTAGTGCAGAAGTCAGATTGCCCCAGTTAACCACAATGCTACTAATCATCCAAAGAGATGCCAGTATTCCTAAATCAACTGTCAGGATAGTCTTTCCACCCCGCCAACGATATAGGTTCCAAAATATCAAGGCACTACCTGAAAAAATGAAAAGCACCAACGCAGTTTTTGAGGTTGATAAAATCACCAAAATAGGACAAATAAGCAGGCCAAAGCGGCCTAACGTTGTTACTAGCTTATTGTTGTCTTTAAAGCTTAAAAGAGAAAAAACAACCAGCGCCCACAGCATTATGCCTGAGAACTGATTCTTGTTTTGATAAAACCCTTTCCAGGCCCCGTCAAATTTATCTCCGTTATGAATGCCAATAGAAGGAAGGGCAGCGACATAAAACATATTGACTATGACCGTAATCGCCATAGCAACGCCAATTATTCGCAGCTGATCTTTAGGGCTAAACCGAGATATAAAAAACAGAGAAAAAAGCGTGATCTGTACGATCACTTGGAGAAAACCCGCAATAGTTAGTCCTGGAAAGATAGACCAAAGAATCGATATCCCACAAAAACCATAAAACAGCCAAAATAGATTGACCTTAGGAAGAATTCGGAAAAGTGTTCTGGGTCGAAGCAGTAACAAGACAAAAGAAATACCCAGAATTGAATAGCGCACTGCTCCCATCACGCCGGGCAGAAAGTTACCAATTACACCAAATAAAACCTCGGTATAAAAAAGGAAGCTATAGATACAAAATATTATTTCAAAAACAGTTAGGGCTTTGTATAACTGCCTATCAGCATGGGTTCTTAGCATATGGAGACGGTAAATCTGACTCAATCCTACAAGTCATATCTAAATCTTTATGTCTTTCTGAATGGCAAGTGAATAGGGAAGCTAGCCTCAAGGGCTAGTGGCCTGCTGTAAACTGTGTCCATCTGCTTAAGCCAGGTTCATTTAAGGTACCTGCTTGGCTGCAATGCTAGTTTGCAGGCACGAGCTCAACGCTGTGCTCGCGACTCCCTTATCTCTCTGAGACGATAGACACGATACCTTCGAGGAAAGTTCCTGACTTACGTTCATAGCGTTCCCAACAGTTTTGGCTCAGAGTGAACCGGTTTACTCTGAGCCAAAAGAAAGATCTATGTTGGTTACAAAGGTAGCCGCACGGCCTTGCAGAACCTGACCTCAGGAAAAGAGCCAGCGCTCATAGGTGAGGCTACCGCTATGAACGAGAATTAGATATCTAAATCTGTCATATTTAGCCGAGGCCCATGCGTCTCAATGAACTCTCGGCGAGGGGCAACGCGATCGCCCATCAACACTGTAAAGATGCGATCGGCCTCCGCTGCATCCTCGATCTCTACTCGCTTCAGCGTTCGCGACTCTGGGTTCATGGTGGTGTCCCACAGCTGCTGAGGCATCATCTCACCGAGGCCCTTAAAGCGCTGAATGTTGTACTTGGCGTTGTCTGGCAAGGCAGCAATGCCGTCCTGTAGCTCCCTTTCGCTGTAGCAGTAGGTATGACTTTTGCCACGCTCTAGCTTGTACAGAGGCGGGCAGGCAATATAGATATAGCCCTGGTCGACTAGATCGCGCTGATAGCGATAGAAGAAAGTCAGTAGCAGCGTGCGAATATGCGCACCGTCTACGTCGGCATCTGTCATGAGGCAAATGCGGTGATAGCGCAGGCTTTCGGGAGCAAAGTCTTCGCCTTTGATGCCTAGACCCAAGGCTGTGATCAGTGACTGGACTTCGTTATTCTTGTAGATTTTGGCATCGTCAGTTTTCTCGATGTTGAGAATTTTGCCGCGCAGCGGCAAAATGGCTTGGAAGCGGCGATCGCGTCCTTGCTTAGCACTACCGCCCGCGGAATCACCCTCTACAATGAAAATCTCCGATTCAGCCGGATCGCGTGAGCTACAGTCAGAGAGCTTGCCGGGCAAAGTCGAAGACTCTAGCACTGACTTACGACGGACTAAATCACGCGCTTTTTTCGCGGCTTCTGCAGCGTTAAACGCCTGAATTGCCTTTTCCAAAATGGCATCCGCCACGTTTGGATTGAAGTCTAGATACTCTGTCAGGGCTTCACCCACCAAAGAGTCCACAATGCCGCGCACTTCGGTATTGCCTAGCTTTGTTTTTGTCTGGCCTTCAAACTCAGGGTCTGGTACCTTCACCGAAACAACTGCTGTTAGGCCCTCACGAATATTTTCGCCTGCCATGTTTGACTCGCCGTCTTTGCGCTTTTTACGCTTACGAGCAACCACATTCATCGTGCGAGTTAATACGGCCTTCAACCCCTCTAAGTGGGTACCGCCATCTACTGTACGAATGTTATTGGCAAAGCCCATTAGGTTGTCCGAAAAGGCATCGCCGCACCACTGCAAAGCCGCTTCAACCTGCACACCGTTTTTATCCGAATTGACATAGATCACATCGGGATGCAGAGGCTCTTTATCGTTGTTGATGTACTCGACATATTCCTTGATGCCGCCCTCATAGCAGTAGTGCGCTACGCGCGGCTGATCGGCCTTGATCAAATCGAGGCGATAGTCTGTAAACGTAATGTCTACGCCCGCGTTTAGATAGGCTAGCTCTTTGAGCCTTCTGGCTATGGTGTCGTAGTCAAATTCTACGGTGTGAGTGAAAATGGTTGCATCTGGCTTAAAGACGACCTGCGTACCGGTTTTACCGCTGCCTTTTTCGCTCTTGAGCGAGCCGATTGGATTGCCACGCTCGAATCGCTGCGTATGTAGCTTGCCCTCGCGCCACACACTGACTTCTACCCATTCAGAGAGCGCGTTGACTACCGATACGCCGACGCCATGCAGTCCGCCAGAAACTTTATAGCCGCTGTCACCGCCGAATTTACCGCCCGCGTGGAGCACGGTGAGTACGGTTTCAAGGGCCGATTTGCCCGTTGTGGGGTGGATATCTGTGGGAATGCCGCGACCATCATCGGTAACCGTGACCGATCCGTCTGCGTTTAGAGCAGCGGTGATGTGAGTACAGTGGCCCGCGAGTGCTTCATCAACGGCGTTATCGACAACTTCGTATACTAGGTGATGCAGTCCTCTTGGACCGGTGCTGCCGATGTACATTCCCGGACGCTTCCGGACAGGCTCTAGTCCTTCTAAAACCTGAATCTGCTGAGCGCCGTAGTTGTTCGCCATATAGTTTTCTCCTGAAGTCAATAGTGACTAATCGACTCAATACCTGTCGGGCTGATTGCTGCCCGTTTCACTTGCGCTTTCTTTAGCCAGGTTTTCGCTAAGAACACTCTCAAGACCGCTCTGAGTATCTATTGGAATATTTCAAAGAAGCTTACAGGGATCAGTGTCTTGGGGGTTTTCACTGGGCTGATGTTGGCTTTGCCAGAGTTCATACTAGAACCCATATAGGCTGGTAGAAGACTGCCGAAATGATAATCTATCTATGAATTCTAGCACAAAGGTGTTAAAAGCGCTTTTAGCGCGGTTTCAGCGCATTTCTAAAACAAGGTTCGTATTCCCTTTTTTGAGCGTCTCTAACAGCTGCTCGATCCCGCCCTTTAATAGCAGTTCTTTTGTACTCTACTTCTCCTTCTTTAATCATCCTGGTTGGCCCAACGGCCTCGGGAAAATCTAGCTTAGCTATGGCGATCGCTCGGCAGATGGCGTCAACAGCTCACCCGATGGCTATTCTTAGTGCGGACTCGCGGCAAGTGTATCGTGAATTTGACATTGGTACGGCTAAACCTTATCAGGCAGACCAGTGGCAGATTCCTCACTATCTCGTTGATATCTGCGAGCCGACCGAGACGCTAACGGTTGCGGACTATCAGCAGCGATCGCAGTTGGTGATTGCGCAGATGCACGCAAAAGGCGAGCGGCAGCCTTTGCTAGTAGGCGGGACGGGCCTGTATGTGAATGCGATCGCCAAGGGACTAAAGATTCCGCGCGTGCCGCCTCATGCCAAGTTGCGATCGCAGCTAACGAGACTAGGTCAGCCGCTATGCCATCAGCTTTTGCGGCAAGTCGATCCGGTGGCGGGCGATCGCATCCACCCCAATGACCGGCTCAGAACCCTGCGAGCCTTAGAAGTGTATTACGTCAGCGGGCGCAGTATTTCTAGTCAGCAGGGCGAAAATCCGCCGCGCTATCCCATCCTATTTATGGGGCTCACTTGTGACCCGGACGCATTGCGATCGCGTATCACCACCCGGACCCACCAAATGGTAGAAGTCGGCTTTATCGAAGAAGTTGCCAGCCTGATTGAAAAGTACGGGAAAGACCTGCCGTTGCTTAAAACACTGGGCTATGCAGAAATGATGCAGTACCTAGCGGGCGATGTTTCCTTAGCGCACGCGATTGAGCTGACGGTGCAGCATACCTGTCAATTTGCCAAGCGGCAGCGGACGTGGTTTCAAAAAGAGCCACTGATTGAATGGTTTGCCGCCAATGATTCGGCGTTAGTCGAAAAAGTTCTGCAGCGCGTCGAGGCTTTTCGGGCCTCGACTGCGCCCAGCCCACAGCGTGATAGTTCAACTCGCGCCTGATGCTTCGTGCCCGGTGACCAAGCGAGGCCGAAGTTACAGCTCCTCTGTGGTCAGCTCCGGAATCACCACTGATTCCTGCCGCTTTAAGGGCTTTGCCTCTTCCGATCTGGCCGGAATGAGCTCTTTCTGTCGCTCTTCGGTCTGCTGACGTTCTTCTAGCTTTAGCGGTAGTCGAATCGGCTCTTGTACTTTTGCCTGCTTGGTCTTCGGCAGACTGCGCTCTAGATCGCCTAGTGGCCGAGGAATCACCATTACCGAGTTAAGCTCCCCGATGCGTTCGGCTTCGTTCATTCCGGCTTCGACTGCGATCGCCACATTAGAAAGCGAGCCTTGAATGATGATTGTGCACAGTCCCTCTCCAATCGTCTCGTGAGAAAGCAGCGTAATTTCAGCCGACTTGGTCATGGCATCTGCTGCTCCTACCATCGCCGGAAATCCTCTAGTTTCTAGTAGGCCGATGGCACTGCCACCCATCATGCTGCCTGCTCCTTCAAGATCTTCCATCCGCGCGGCGATGGGCAGCACTGCCTCTAAGTTGGCCATGGGCCTAGGAATTAGCGACGACGAAACAAACTGTCCAAACTGTCGGGCGGTTTTCTCACCAGCGTGTACGGCCATGCGCACATCAGCCACGCCGCCTCTAACAATGGCCGTACAGTGACCGCCGCCTGTTTTTTCGTAGCCCACCAAAAACACGTTAGAAGACTTCATCATGGCATCTGCGGTGCCGATGATGGCTGGAAAGCTGGTGGTGGAGACCATTCCCAGTGCCGTGTCGCGCAGCCAGTTGCGGCCACCAGGTGCTTTAGAAACCTTGAGTCTAGCAGCCTTATTGGGTTCAACTGGAGTTGCGTCTGAGTGCATAAGAAGCCTCTAAATTGGCTAGCCGCCGTTTGAAATACCTTGCTAGTACCCTAACAAAATCACACTGATAACATTCTAGGAGATTGCCTGACTAGGGCCTGTCTTGCTGAAGAGATCTGAGGTTAAGAGGATTTGGAGTTGAGGAAGTTCGCGATCAAAGCAGCGTTGAGATAGCGCAGGACTTTAAGATCAGGGCCGGTTAGGAAACAGCGTTGAAATTAATCGACTTACTTGGTCTTTGCCATATACCCGATCGTTTGCTGGTACGCTGAGCGCTGAGCTATTGCTCGACGAAGAGGAAGACACGGCACTGCTGTTGTTGTAGCCGTTGCTCAATTGTACGCCATTGCTTTGAACTGATGGATCTACAAATGTACCGTTCTGATCGTTTAAATCCGGGATTTCTATGGCCTTTGGGCCAATCGGCGGCGGTTCGACAAAAGTATTTACAAAACTATCGCTCTCTTGATGTTTGCTGGATGCACTAAAGCTGCTAGAAGCACCGTTCGAAGCGCTGTTTGTCGAAGCACCATTCGAATAGCCGTTAGACAGGTTTGCCCTCGCTGAACCCGTTGGGGCTTTATCTACTGTGGCCTCACCTACCAACGCATTGGGCGGCAAAATCGCGTTCGCCTCGATCTGCGGGTTCATCAGGGTGCTGCCAGGACTAATACAGGCGTTGGCACCTATCTTTCCACGACCAATAACCAAAACATTAGCGCCTAGGCTCGCACTGGCCTCAATCTTAAGTACGCCTTGGCGGGACTGGATGCAGACGCCGCCTGCCAGACAGACACCCGAGGCAATCTCAATTCGGCTCCCAGGTGATGCTTGCAGCACTACACCTGGTGCAACCACTGCGCCTGCAGCCACCGTCACATCACCCATTACGCAGTAATGGGTATGACTCACGAGGCGCGGTGGCTGGCTTGGAAGCGGCATACAGGTTCTATGGACGCTGAATAGTGGTCTCTAGGACGCGGCGCTTGGCCTGCGGGTCCGTGCCGATAAGGCGAACATATTCGCCCTGATGCTGAGCGAGCTGTTTGCCCAACTCAGAAATAGCTTCAGCCGGACGTCGAGCTGCGATCGCCCGACCTGTTTTCCAAATGCCACTGCGATAGCGGCGCTTGTCGGCATACTCTACCGAAATCTTATGCCCCTGGTTAACTAGCTGCGTCACCTGATCCATTACCGTCGATTCCATGCCGCTGCCGTTGCTACCCCTGTCGTAGTTGCCCGTTTGAGTGTTGTAGCGACCCGACTGGCCGTTGCTGTTGTAGCCCCCTGACTGGCCGTAGCTACTCGGCTGTCCGCGAAAGGCCGGATCGTCATAATGAGGCGGGTTGGCGTTGATCGGATCGCGACCTGCCGAGGCCGCTCCCTTTTTACCAGGTTTTTGAATTGTCATTTCTGCTACCCGTCGCTTTGCTTTGGGGTCGATGCCAATTAAGCGGACATAGTCGTTGCTGTGCTGGGCAAGCTGCTTGCCTAGTGCAGAAATTGCCTCTGCCGGGCGGCGCACATTAATCGTAGGCCCTGTCTTCCAAATACCGCTACGGTAGCGGCGCTTATCGGCATACTCAATAGAAATCTTGTGGCCCTGATTGACGAGCTGAGTGACCTGATCCATGACGGCTGACTCCATGCCACTGTTAGGCTGCCCTCGAAATGCCGGGTCGTCATAGTGGGGTGGGTTGGCGTTGATCGGATCGCGAGCGGCCTGGCGACCGTTACTCGAAGCGTTGGCTGCGAATGCTTTGCTAGGCGTTTGACCGGGCTTTTGAACCGTTGCCGCCACGCCGCGCGTTTTCATTTGCTCATTGACACCAAAAACGCGCACGTATTTGTCCGCATGCTGGCTGAGGAAATTTTGGAGCTGGCTGATCGCGGAAGACTCGCTGCCAGCATTGATAGAGGGGGCTGTTTGCCAAATGCCGCTACGGTAGCGACGCTTATCTGCTATCTCGATACCCACTTTGTTGCCACCGCGGATGATCTGGCTCACCACTTGAGCTGCCTCATCATCGATGCTTTTTGATTGAGCGTCACTTTGAGAAAAGCTCTGACTATAGCTGCTTGACTGAGACTGACTAGAGCCACCTACATTGGGCACACTGCGCGTCGAAATCTCTACCTGCTTACCGTCAGCTCTTTGAATAGTCGTTGTCGCTGTTCGGCTGTTGGACTTGGCGTTGATGCCAAACATCCGCACATACTCACCGCTGTGCTCATCTAGGCAGTGCTCTAATTTGGCAAAGACTTCTCTCTCATTGCGAGATTCAATCGGAGAACATACCTTCCACACATTGCTGCGATAGTGGCGTGGGCCAGCATGCTCTGTGCCGATTTGGTAGCCTGCGCTCAATAGGTTTCGCACTTCTTGGGCAAGACCTGAGTCCAAGCTGCCGCTGCTTTGATTAGCGCTACTGTAGCTATTGTTACTGTAAGACTGGCTACTGTAGCTGCCGCTGCTAGACCCAGATGCCTTTTGCATAGCTGGGTCACCGGGTCGCTGGACGGTGACCATACCCATACGCTGCTTTACCTTTGGGTCGATGCCAAACATGCGTACGTACTCGCCGCTATGTTCTGATAGGCATCTTTCTAAGGCCTCAAAGACAGCTTGCTCTCTGGTCTCCTTAATCGGTGTGCAGGTTTCCCAAACGCCGCTGCGATAGCGACGCTTATCGGCGTGCTCCATGCCGATGCGGTAGCCCTGGCTCAGGTGCTGACGAACCTGCTGGACGATTTCAGGTGAGAGTCTTTGGGCTTGCATGTTTGCTCCTTGAGTGTCGAACGAGAATTGAGTAGATGGACTAGGAGAGCGACCAGTGGCCTGTCGCTGACTGTCGTTGTGTATAGCCACCAGCCGAGCGCGAGATTGATCGGCGCTGGTGGTAGAAGATTGCCTTGCTGCTGTTTGAACCATGCCGCTGGTGACTTCTGCTACCAATGCAAGGTCTTCGGGGCGAATTTTCGGTAGCTGATCGGCTTGGTGCTGGGCATTGATCACCGCGCCTGCGGGGACGTGACGTCCTGGCGGGATTTCGACGTCTTGAACAAGGGCGTGGGCCGCAACAATGCAGCCTTTGCCTAGGCGAGCGTTGTAAACGGTAGTTCGAAAACCGACAAAACAGCCCTCACCAATGAAGGCAGGGCTGTGAATCAGTGCTTTGTGCGCAACTACACTCTCTTTGCCCAGGTAAATAGAGTAGGCCTTAGGCCCCAACGGTTCTACAACCTGAGGACCTGCGATCGCCTCCACAATCACACCTGGCAGCAGATGAGCACCCGCGTCCATCCGGATAGACGCGCCCGGTGCCGCTGTAACCGCGCTTCCGGGTGCAATAGATACCCTTGCCGCAAGCTGGACATCACCTTCTAACAGCGAAAACTCGTGAACCTTTGCCGAAGCATCAACCCGCGGACTGGCTGATAGGCTCAACCTTGGAATAGCAGACACCGTACTGTTCGTGGCGCTGCGAGCTGGACTGTGGGCTACCATCTGACCTTCTGACTACCTACGAACGGCTTACGAGCGGCGTGATACCGGTGTTTGTCGACTGCCAAGGCGAGTACCGGTACAAATATTTTGTGAGCATTTCTAGCTGGCCTCTCACATCATCTAATGCCTTTTTATCTGAAGTCTTCTCGTTTGTCATAGAGCAGACCCGAATCAAGGCTAACGGTATCGATGATGGCAATAACAGATGCATCTACAGGCTTATCTCGATATCGTTGCTGCTGCCTTGCACCACTGCCTCGACTAACAAGCACCCACTCACCCACACCTGCGCCCACCACGTCAGCGGCGACTTCATATTCACTTTGGAGGTCACCTGCTTCGTCAATGAGCTGAACTACCAGCAGCTTGACCCCCATTAAGCTCTCGTCTTTAACGGTACTTACAACCGTTCCTCTGACTTTAGCTAGGCGCATAGAGGTTTTCTATTTCTATTCATTGATAAAAGCGCTGTCTTTACTACTAGCTGACATCCTTGCCTATCGACCATAAGGGCGAATGCCGCTCACGCTTTCGCGGAACTGCTCGACTGCCTCGGTGTAGCGAATCGGCAAGACAAACTCTAGGTTCTCGTGTGGGCGAGCAATGATGTGAGTAGAGAGTACCTGTCCGCCATTCACTCGCTTAACGTTCTCGACGCCAGCCGCAACAGAAGCCTGTACCTCTGAAACATCACCACGGACGATGACGGTAACTCGGCCACTACCGATTTTTTCGTAGCCTACTAGCGTAACGCGAGCGGCCTTTACCATCGCGTCAGCCGCTTCAACCACTGCGGGGAAACCTAAAGTCTCCACCATGCCTACTGCAATTGCCATAGTCTCTTCCTAAAAATTGCCTAAAAAATAAAATCGTTGAACCAGCGCAACCTGCTAGAAATAAACTTCAAACGCTACGAGTCTCAAGGCCAATAGCGACATGGATAGGTCACATCTCAGCTCGTCTTCAGCTAGCTTGTTCTAGAACCGTCTCTAACAGGTTGCTTCTAGATCGCTTCTTTGGGTTCGCTTGTCAGCTCATTTTCCTGATTGCTATCAAGAGCGGAACTGCTCAACCGCCTCGGTATAGCGAATCGGCAGCACAAACTCTAGGTTCTCGTGCGGACGCGCAATGATGTGAGTCGAAAGCACCTCGCCCCCGTTTACGCGCTTCACAGACTCTACGCCAGCAGAGACAGAAGCCTGCACTTCGGAAACGTCACCTCTGACGATTACAGTGACCCGACCGCTACCAATTTTCTCGTAGCCAACTAGCGTTACGCGAGCGGCTTTCACCATGGCATCAGCTGCTTCAACCACTGCGGGGAAGCCCTTCGTCTCAATCATTCCAACAGCGATAGGCATTAATCGAAATCTCCTAAATAAAAAAGCTACTGCAAGAGGTCGAATTTATGATAGAAAAACCTTCGTTCGAGCACGGAGATCCCAACAGGCAGTGCGTGAAAAATCAGCTGTTTCTACTTTTTAAAATTCTTTTAATCTTGCCTGGGTAACTTTGGTGCGTCATAACTCAGAATAAAATGACGTCGTCTCTTTGACAATATAAGTCTCAATGATTGTGTCTAATAGCGCACATCATTAAAACTTATGTCGGAGCATTGCTATTTGGAGCTAGCTGTGTTGCGCGATCGCAATGCGAGCTCAGTCTGCCGCACAGTGCTAAAGCCGAGGTATTGCAGCCGGTTGATTGAAAAGAAGTGCCTTGGATTTTACGGGATTTATCGGGCTGTTAAGCCCGCTGGTCAGGTATTATAAAGAAATATAGAGGACGCTCATACTTCCTTAAGTTAATGCTGTCTCCTCAGAAATAGCAGACTAAAAAGACAGCGTTCAGCGTTAATTAGCTAAACAAATAGAAGTGAGAAGTTTGAGATTTTTAGGCAACAGTCAAGGTCATTTTGCCTTTGTCAAGCAGACGGGTGGTCGCTCTCATTTGTTTTCTCTTCAACCTATTTTTGACCAAATTCTACGGTCAGTTAGATTAAGTTCAGTGCAACAAGTTCAGCCAGATTTTTGCCTGCTGACTGTATCTATCGATTTGCTGACCTCACAAAAATGACCGCTCTGGGGGCTAGTCGTCTGCTGCAGCTAGAAAGTATTTTACGTAAGTGCCAGTAATGCAGTTTTTTATTGAATGGAGTTGGTTGATTCCTGTATACGGGCTAGTGGGGGCGCTGCTGGCGTTGCCATGGGCCACGCGTCTGATTCGTCAAAGCGGACCAAGGCCAGCGATGTATATCAATGTCTTTATGACATTGCTGGCAACACTGCATGGCTTTTTTCTGCTTCAAGCTATCTGGAATTCGGGTACTCAGGTCGTTAGCTTTCAGTGGCTCCAAGTTGCTGATCTTAATTTATCTGCCTCTTTAGATCTCTCTGCGGTCAATTTGATTTTCCTAGAGCTGACGGCTGGGCTCAGCTTGCTCGCACAGATTTATGGCATGGGCTATCTAGAAAAAGACTGGGCCCTCGCTCGTTTCTTTGCTCTGATGGGCTTTTTTGAAGGAGCTATTAGCGGCGTTATTTTGAGCAGTTCACTATTCTCCACTTACTTTTTGCTGGAGATGCTGACGCTTTCGACCTATTTGCTGGTCGGCTTTTGGTATGCCCAGCCCTTAGTTATTACGGCGGCAAGAGATGCGTTTTTGACCAAACGGGTTGGCGACGTGCTGCTGCTGATGGGACTCGTCGCGCTGAGTACCTATGCTGGTAGTCTCAATTTTGACGATCTCTATCTGTGGGTCAAAGATGCTGACATTACGCCGCTAGCTGCAACCTTGACCGGATTAGCGTTAATTGCAGGTCCGACGGGTAAGTGTGCTCAGTTTCCTTTGCATTTGTGGCTAGACGAGGCGATGGAAGGGCCAAGCCCCGCCTCTATCGTGCGAAATTCTGTGGTGGTGACCTGCGGGGCGTTTGTGCTGATCAAGCTGCAGCCAGTGGTTGTGCTATCTCCGATCACCCTAGACGTGCTGATTGTCATTGGGGTGACGACCGCAGTTGGCGCGTCTTTAGTGGCGTTGGCGCAAATCGATTTCAAGCGAGCGTTTTCCTACTCAACCAGCGCTTATATCGGCCTTGTATTTATTGCTGTCGGTACAGAATGGCCAGGAGTTGCTTTTATGCTGCTCTTTACCCATGCTGTCTCCAAGGCGCTGATTTTTATGAGCATCGGCGCGATTGTATTTACAACTAACAATCAAGACCTGACGGAGCTAGGGGGCATTTGGTCGCGAATGCCTGCGACAACCATTGCGTTTTTAACTGGGGCCCTAGGGCTGACTGGAATATTGCCGTTTGGTTGCTTTTGGTCGTTTGCGCTAGGAATTGAGTTCCTGTGGGCGGACCATCCGCTGCTGGTGGGGGTATTTTTGCTGGTGAACTTTTTGAGTGTGACCAATCTGATTCGGGTCTTTCGCCTGGTGTTTTTGGGTGAGCCACAGGCAAAAACGCGGCGGACGCCTGAAGTGGGCTGGCTTATGGCGGTGCCGATGATGACGCTGTCTGTGTTTGTGGTGCTGCTGCCAGTGACGATGTATCGCATGTCTTTGCTGCCGACGCTGGCGTATCTGAATTTGCCAGCGGTGCTGCTGCTAGTAGGTTCGGGGCTGCTGGGCGTAGGGCTGGGCTTTTATCTGCCGCTTAATCGGGCCTGGTCAAGGTCTAGTATTCGGCCTTTGCGATGGTTTCAAGATTTGCTGGGCAATGACTTTTACACAGAGAAACTTTACGAGCTGACGGTGGTCAGGCTCGTGGCCCAGCTATCGAGCTGGAGCAGCTGGTTTGATCGCTACGTAGTTGATGGCGCAGTGAATTTGGTGGGAGCCGCTTCTTTGCTTGGTGGTGAAAGCTTAAAATACAGTGCGTCAGGGCGATCGCAGAATTATATTCTGACAATTGTGGCAGGCGTCGGTCTGCTGATGCTGATGACAACTTGGTCAAGGTGGTAGGAGAAAAGCTGTGATACTGAGCGCACTCATATTAATTCCGCTGATGGGGGCCTTGCTCATCAGCCTTTGGCCGACGTCGCTAAGCACGATCTATGTTCGACGCGGCGCGCTGGTGACGCTAGCGATAAATCTGGTCGTGACCCTATACCTAATTACCCAGTTTGATATTGCTAACCCAGGCTTTCAGTTTGTTGAGCGGTTGGACTGGATAGACTCGCTAGGGCTTTCTTATGCTTTGGGCGTAGACGGTGTGGCCTTACCGTTAGTGGCAGTCAATAGCCTGCTGTGCTTTGTATCGGTCTACATCAGCGCTGCGGTTAAAAGGCCCAGGCTCTACTACGCCATGCTGCTGTTGATTACCAGCGCGGTGGCGGGGGCCTTTCTGGCGCAAAATTTGCTGCTGTTCTTTTTATTTTACGAACTAGAGCTGATTCCGCTGTACTTGCTGATTGCTATTTGGGGCGGGGCTCGGCGAGGCTATGCAGCGACTAAGTTTTTGATTTATACGGCGTTCTCCGGCATTTTGATTTTGGGCGCGTTTTTAGGGTTGGCGCTGCTGTCAGATACGGGCTCGTTTGATTACAACCCGGCGCTGGTTCAAGGGCTTACAGTATTTCAGCAAACGCTGCTGATGGGCTGCTTGCTGATTGGCTTCGGCATTAAAATTCCGCTGGTGCCGTTCCATACCTGGCTGCCAGATGCGCATGTGGAGGCGTCTACGCCGCTGTCGGTGCTGCTAGCAGGCGTGCTGCTAAAGCTTGGAACCTATGGCATTTTGCGCTTTTGCGTGGGGCTTTTCCCTGAGGCGTGGCTAGAAATTTCGGGTTTGCTGGCCTGGTGGGCGGTGGTGAGCGTGCTGTACGGATCTTTGGCTGCGATCGCTCAAACCGACATGAAAAAAATGGTGGCCTATAGCTCTGTGGGTCATATGGGCTATATCTTGCTGGCCGCTTCAGCCGCCACGCCGCTGAGTATTTTGGGCACGGTGATGCAGATGGTGAGTCACGGTCTGATCTCGGCGCTGATGTTTTTGCTTGTTGGCGTCGTATACAAGAAAACCGGAACGCGCGATCTGACCATTCTTCGCGGGCTGCTAGCTCCCGAGCGCGGGCTACCATTTATTGGCTCGCTGATGGTGCTAGGGGCCATGGCCAGCGCCGGAATACCCGGTATGGTGGGCTTTATCTCAGAATTTATTGTCTTTCGCGGTAGCTTTGAGAGCCATGCACTGCAAACGCTGCTGTGCATGGTGGGCTCAGGCTTGACAGCAGTGTACTTTCTGCTGATGATCAACCGCGTATTTTTTGGTCGGCTAACGGCGGCTGATGACGGGGTAGGCGGCTCTATTGAAATTACGCTGCCGAAGGTGAGCTGGCGCGATCGCACTCCGGCGATTGCCCTTGTCCTGATCATCTTTGCCTTTGGCCTACAGCCAGAATGGATGACCCGTTGGATAGAATCTACCACCAATACCTTTGTCCCGAACGCAATGAGAGCCGCCACGCTGGTCTCTCAGCCTACGCCTGCGACCGACATCTCCTTTCAGCCGCTCGACACTGCTCCCGAAATTCTTCCAATCCCAGCAATCGCCTTAGAAACAGTCCCTAACCGCACTCTACCCAGTCCTAGCTAAGCTCTATTGAGAAGTCCGAATCAATCAGTTTCCAAAAGCTGTTCCAGCCAAGTTCTAGCAGCATCTATACGCTTTCTCGCCCGACATTCTCTATTCCTAACAACTGAACCGCCAAAAGTTGTTTTACGTACCTCCGCCATGATTGCAACACCTTCGATACCCCAGCTACAGCCGGTTCCTGTCTACTCTCCGGCAGAATACGCAGAGCGACTTCTCTCGGGCGGTACCCTGCTTCCCAATACTGACGAGAACCTAAAAGAAGTCGTGGGTGTTCTTAAGGCCTATGGCGTTGTGTTAGACGCTTACGCGATTAACTTGCAGTACATTGCCAACCATCAGTTTTTAAACTTGGTGCCTATCCTCAAATACTTTGATGGGAAGGTGACGCCTCAAAAGATCGTCAAACACATCTGGCATGATCGCATTAACTATGAATATGCAGAGTACGTCATGCGCACCATGATGTGGCACGGCGGCGGTGGCCTAGATGCCTATCTTGATTCTGATGACTTTTGGGCCTGCTGTAGTTCGGCAATACAGGCCAAATCTAGGCTAAATCCGGTCCTGCTGATCTTTAATAAGATTTTTCCAGACTATCTCCCCGAGCAGGTGCGACAGCTCGCCTATTACTCAGGTCTTGGCCAGTTCTGGCGAGTGATGAGTGATATTTTCATGGACTTGGCACAAAGCTATGAGCAAGAAAAGATTGAAAGCATTGATCAAGTCGTTGAATTCATCAAAGCAGGTCTAGTCGCCGATGCCAGTAGACCCATCACCTACTCGGTCACGATTTCAGGCACCTTATACGACATTATTCCGGCCTCGGCGGGCCTGACCTTTTTGCCCGATACGGCGGTGCCCTACGTCGAATCTATCTTCTTTCGAGGCACTCCCTTTTTTGGCACCGTTTCTTACAATGCGCAGGCCCATCAGATCTCTATTGATCAAGCGCAATTCGGCTACGGCGCACTGTTTGCCGATCCGCTGCCGATCGGTGGGGCTGGTATTCCACCCACGCTGCTGATGCAAGATATGCGCCACTACGTTCCTGACTATTTAGAACGGCTATACGACAGCTCAGTTCGCGGCCAAGACGATGTGCGGGTGCAGCTTTCGCAAAGCTTTCAAAAGTCTATGTTCTGCGTGACAGAAGCCGCGGTGCGAGGGCTGATGCCCTATGCAACCGATACCGCAGATCCCAAAGAGCGGGTACTCAATCAGGACTATCTGAGTGGTTGGATGAAGCGGCTCTCTGAATCTCGGCTAAATGTCGTTCAGCGGGCGTGACCCATCTGGGCTCCTAGGTCCGCCTCTCGGTTGATGCTTTGGCCTAGCGCAGTTGCCTAAAGCGTTCCTAAGACGATGCGCCGAATGATTTCAGTGACTTCGGCGGCCATAAGCGCATCGACAAATCTAGCTTCTGCATTGCTATCGCCGGTGCGCTGGGCAGCAATAAGCGTCAGGCCCAAGCTGTACTGCTGGTAGCTAGCAGTCGGATCGCTTGCGCCAGGACGGGGCAGGCTAAACTGCACGAGAGCGCAATAGGTCAGTTCGGTGCGATCGCGCTCAGCACTTCGGCCAAATCCACTTTTAGAAAGAATCACAGGCGAGCCCACCCCTTCACTTAGTCCCAACGTCTCTAGCGCCACATCTACATAGCGAGCCGTATCTACGCCCATTGCTCGCAGCAAGCTTTCTAAGCTATGAGCCTGCGCGTTGGGAATAATCGCCCGCCGGGGTAGTCTCCAGTGCCAGCTCGCCATCGTGATCAGCCGAGTCAAGTCGTAGGTAGACATCAAATTTTGCCCTCGGTGGTCTATGCCAGGCGACTTAACTAGCACCCGGCGGCTGCGGCTATCCCACAGCTCTGGAAACTGAATGAAAGGTAGCTCGCCGTAGCGGCCCTGAAAAGATAGCTGCTGGTTTCCACTCATTTGCCGCGTCCATTTCTCTAGTCCGGGAGGCGTATTGAAATGCTTGAACATTGCCGCTAGCGCGTTAGAAGTGGCAATGCGATTGTCATAAGACATAATGCCAGCGGCCAGTTCGTTGAACGCAAAGCCTCTTTGGCTACCTGCTCGCCGCACCTGGCAAAGGTCAATGTCAGTCAGTGGTGCAAGACCGTTAACGCGATCAATCAAATTGAGCAGCGGAATGAATTTTGTCGCGCTCCACATCTGCCGATTGATCAGCGCGTCACGTCCTAACCATTTGGCCTGAAGCTGTCCTGCTACCGTTGTGGCTATGCAGACACAGCCCGACAGCATCTCAGGCGATAAAAAGTCCAGGCCGCCAGTATCAATAGGCGGGCGATCGCCCCGGCTAGGGTAAGGAGCTGCGCGATCTAAAGTCCGTGGAACCGCTGTTAGCTTCTGCAACCGCTGCGCCGCCTGACCGATCTGATTGCGATAGGGCGACTTTTGAATACTTCGATCTAAAAAAGCCAGCTTCGTGGCGTCAAACCCAGCTTCCTGACGAAAAAGGGCCTGAAAAATGTCTTGCCGGTTTTGGGCTAGTTTGGGATAGATATCGAGATAGCTATTGGCCAATTCTTCCGCAGGAATAGGAAGTGTTCGGCACAGTAGCGCCGCTACTTCGCCTCGGCTGATCGGCTGATTGGGCAGTAGCGCTCTAGGCTCAGGCAGGCTTTCTAGTAAGGCATATTCAACCGCAACGCTGACTGACTTACGCGCATAGGTAGGGATGTCATCCGCATCTAGAAAATTTTGTTCAATTTGCTGTTGTTTCTGCGCCTCTAGCTGCTGGCCTGTAGTTGCGCTGAACCGCTCAGCCGAAATGCCTGCAACCAGCACAACTAGCGCCTGCACTCTAGAGATAGTTTGATTGGGTAAAAAGCGGCGGTCTTCGTAGCCGCTGAATAAACCTCTTTCGCTGACCCAGGCGATCGCACCGCTTGCCCAAAACTCAGGCGGCACATCTTTGAAATCTATCGCCTCGCGTTCTACTGGTAGCTGTGGCAGCGCCCTTTGCATCAGCGTCGCAAACTCAGCTCGGCTAACAACTGCCTGCGGACGAAAGGTGCCATTGGGATATCCCTTAATAACATTCCTAGCGGCTAACGCCACAATACATCTGCTTGCCCAGTGCTGAGCAATATCTGAAAACATAAACGCGGTGGTTTTGTACGGGGTCTATCGATGATACACAGGGACGCTCTATATATTTACCCGCACCATATTTGCCCGCATCTATCAGCAGAATCACAACAGAATCGAAATATTGTCGTACGCTCGAATAAGACCGCATTGTCATACCACCTATCCATGAGCCAGCTTGCGCCTCCTTCTGAGCCCACTCAATCTGCTACGCCTGCTGAAACCGCCGTGTTTGAAGTAGAAGGCATGATGTGTGCAGGCTGTGTCAGCACTGTCGAAAAAAAGCTGTTGCAGTGTGAGGGCGTGCAGAGTGCAACTGTAAACCTGATCACAGAGGTGGCATCTGTAGACTATGCATCTGGTGCCGACTTGAGCGCGATCGCTGATGCGCTCACAGTCGCTGGTTATCCTAGCCACCTACGCCAGAACAGTGGTTCTAAGCGTGACTTAGGTCACGATTCAAGCACCGGCGTGTCGGTGTCTCAAGACCTTCAGTCAAAATCTGACTGGGTTACCCGAAAAGAAAAGGAACAGCAGGGCCAGACAAGGCAGCTCACGGTCGCCGGATGCTTGCTATTGCTCTCAACGCTCGGTCATCTTCAGCATTTAAACATTGCCAAGAGCAGCCCTCTAAACGCATGGCTGACCCTGCCTGTTATCAGCACGCTTTGGTTTCACGGCATTCTAGCCACGCTCGTGCTGATCTTTCCTGCTCGCAAAATTTTAATCGAAGGCTTTCAGGGGGTTCGTCGCCGGTCGCCCAATATGAACACGCTGGTGACACTAGGGGCCCTAAGCGCCTACACCACGAGTCTGGTGGCCTTGATATTTCCTACGCTGGGCTGGGAGTGTTTCTTCGATGAGCCGGTAATGCTGCTGAGCTTTATTTTGATTGGCCAAACGCTAGAGCAGCGGGCCAGGTTTCAGGCCGCGAGTTCTCTGCGATCGCTGATCGCGCTGCAGCCTGCCCAGGCCAGACGCATTGCCACCCCACCAGACCAGCTATCGAATGCAGATCTGATCCCAGCAGCAGTCTCAACAGAAATAGAAGACGTCCAAATCCCAGTGAGTCAGGTCAAAGTCGGTGACTGGCTGCGCGTACTACCTGGCGAAAAGATTCCGGTAGATGGCATTATCACCCGTGGCCAAACCACAATTGACGAGTCGATGATCACAGGCGAGTCACTGCCGGCCTTTCGGCAATCAGGCGATCAGATCTCGGGCGGCATGCTCAACCAGTCAGGGGCGATCGCGCTTGAAGTGTCACGAACGGGTAGCGAGACCACACTGGGCCAGATGATTCAGCTCGTAGAAACGGCTCAAACCCGCAAGGCTCCTATTCAGGGCTTAGCCGATTTGCTCTCTGGCTACTTTACCTACGGAGTGCTTATTTGCGCCGCGCTAACCTTTGGCTTTTGGTACCTAGTTGGCGTACCGCTGTGGCCAGAAACTGCTAGCGCTGCAATGGGACACGCTCATCATATGGCGCTCTCCCAAACGATTACTTCTCAAAGTGCTGCTTCGAGCATCGGCCCAAGTGCCACACACCTAATGTCAACGCATCTTTCACAGGCGGCGGACAAGACTCATATCAGTACGTCCTTTCGCCTGCTGGTTAGCTTAAAGCTTGCGATCGCGGTGGTGGTGGTGGCCTGTCCCTGTGCGCTGGGCCTGGCAACGCCGACTGCCATTCTAGTCGGTTCGGGTATCGGCGCTGAGAAGGGTTTGCTCATTCGAGGCGGTGATATTCTAGAAGCAACCCACAAATTAGATATTATAGTCTTCGATAAAACCGGTACCTTAACCAGCGGTAGTCCTCAAGTGACTGACTGTTTGCCGCTGAGCCGCGACATCTCTGTCGATGACCTGCTACAAATTGCGGCCACAGTAGAAAAAGGAACGCAGCATCCTCTAGCCGTCGCCATCACAAAAGCAGCCGCCGCCAAGCAGCTTCCTCTTCTAGCTGCCGAAGACTTCTATACGCAGGCTGGTTTAGGCATCAGCGCCACCATCAAAAAAGCAGCCTTGCCATCTGCCACATCGCCATCTGTTGCGTCGCAGCCTGTTCAGGTGTGGCTTGGCAACCTCGCCTGGATGCAGCAAAACGACTGTGCGATCGCTGACGATGCCCTTCAGCTAGCTGAATCGCTAGCCGAAGGTGGAAAAACGGCTGTCTTTGTTGCCCAAAATCATCAGCTAATTGGTCTGATTGGCGCTAGCGATACCCTACGGCCCGAGGCTGCCGAAACGATTGCGCAAATACAAAAGCTAGGAATAACGGTTCAAATTTTGAGCGGGGATCGGCTAGCGGCAGTTGGTGCGATCGCTCATCAGCTAGGGATTGCACCCTCACAGATCCAGGCTGAAGTTTCCCCTGCGCAGAAGGTCAGTGCTATTCGCCAGCTTCAGCAAACTAGGCAGCAGGTCGGACTAGTTGGCGATGGGATCAATGACGCACCCGCCTTAGCCCAGGCAGATGTTGGTATTGCCCTGAATTCAGGCACCGACGTCGCGATGGAAACTGCCGACATTGTTCTGATGAAAGACACGCTCACTGACGTTCCGGCGGCCATTCGTCTGAGTCGCCGTACGTTCAACAAAATTCGTCAGAATCTAGGATGGGCGTTTGCCTACAACCTCATTTGCATCCCGCTGGCGGCGGGTGCGTTTTTACCTGCTTTTGGGCTGTCGCTTAGCCCTGGTTTTGCAGGCGGTCTAATGGCACTTAGCTCCATTACCGTTGTCCTCAACTCACTGCTGCTAAAAGTGCGATCGCCAGCCCTCACCAGCAGTGAATAATCATCGCAACTGCTGCAACCTACGCACCTGAGAACCATGCATAAGAGAACGCGCATCAAAAAGCGCCGTGCGTAACTTGAATTACACACGGCGCTTCTTACTATGAGATTGCACACTAGCTCTGCTTTTTCCAGTTAGCACTGTGAGGAATACAAATCAAATTCTCGCCGTAGCTCTGAATCATTCCACCTTGACGAAGCTTACCCATCAGACGTGTCACCGTCACCCTAGTAGAGCCAATAGCACTACCAATTTGCGCGTGGGTCAGTGGAAATGGCAGATAGTAGCCCTGCTCGCAGTGCTCACCATGCTCATCAATAAGCAGCGTGAGAAATCCCAGCAGGCGATCAATGGTCCGGCGCTGGCCCAAAGTGCTTAGCCAAAGCAGCTTACGCTGGTGCTGACGACGAAAAGCATCCAATACTTCCTTTTGAAAATGGGGCCAGGTGTCTAGATCGTTCCAGTAAAGCCAAATCACAGTTGTTTGGTCTACGTGGGCAAAGCTTTGCAGGGTAAATGGCGGCTGAGCGACCACTTCAAAGGGCTGACCTGCGCCTACAAATCCTAAAAATGCTTCTTCAGAAGCCACCAAGGGCATCCGAGACGTTGCGCTTTTTTTCTTAATCGTCGCGCTGACTTGAGCATTGCCCAAGAGGCGAACCGATCCTTTTTGGACCAGATATAGAAGCCCGGGCCTAGCTGGAATTTTTTCGTCCTTATTGAAGGTACGGCAGCGATAGTGTTCACTTGCCCAGTCAGAAATACGCTGCCAAGCTAAAAACGGGCGGGCATTGTCTGGTTGAGGGAAAGCCATGGACGCGATACTGGAATTAGGTTTAGCCGTTGTGAATAACGTCATCTAAATGTAATCAATAATGTAATGAGTAGTGACACGATTTTAAGGATGAGTGCTAACAGTAAAAAGCGCTTACACACACTTTAATCCGTATCTTTAATCCGTATATATACGGAGAACAAGTCACGGTACTTTCTTCTCAGCACAAGAAAAAATAGGGGCAAATTCGAGGGTATTTTCGAAGTCTCGCTGAAAAGGGACATGCAATTCAACGATAGGTACTCATCAGCTATGACAACAAAAGCACTGCACCAAATCACACATTACTTGGTCAAGGCGTTGCGAATACTGCTAGTAGATTAATATAAATTGTTGGGTTTTGTATGCGTAAATTCTCTTCTTTATCACTACTTCAGCATTTCCCGAAAGCATCCGTAGAAAAATGGTGAAAGACCTCCGTAAAAATACATGCGAGGCTCATGAAAAAACTGTTCGGCAGTGTTCTAAACCCATCTTCTGCGAGGTCGGTATTATTTCTCTCAAGAGCAGCTTACTCTATTGCCTAACCAACTTTTTTGAAAACAACCGTGAAGAAGAATTAGGCAGCTTCATCGACTTTTTATATGACAGAAATAGCGCTACAGGCTCAGAGCGCTCATCCATGAAAAGCCTGCCCGTTAGGTGGGAAAAAATTCCCCTACAGCAAAAGATAACATCTGCTTCGGTGCTGTATATTTCTGCGCTTCCTCAGGTGATAGCTCACGGTCGATATTCAGAGTTAAACTGCCCTGGTGCATCTCAGTTGGCAACCCAGCAGTTAGCTGAGCAGCTAAACAATTTTCAGCTAATAACTATTGATAGCTTGACCCATACTCAGCCGCTTTGGGTTGCTTTGATCCTGCCATTTATTTCCTGTATTTGGAATGAGTTTGAAATAGGGGCCGATCGCTCCGGGTGGCTCACATTTGAACTATCTGATAAGGGCCTTTCTTATTGGCTTAGTCACTTTCAAAGATTTGACCAAAGAGCGGGCCAACGCTCTAGCCAGATGCCCGATCAGACGACTAGTCAGATGCCCAGAGCATTATCCAGGTTTTTTCTTAGACCACTGCCTAATCAGGCTTTAGAGAAACCCTCAACAGGACGCAGCGCACGCGGTAAGTCAAAGGTGCATGAAAAAATAGTTATAGAAGAGCATCTATGGCGCTTACAGCACACGTTTGCTCGTTGCAATTCATACCTAAGGCAATCTGCTGTCTATATAGATAGCGTTGACCAGACAGACAGCATTGACCCGGCAGATGAGGCTAATTTTGCAAACGAGGCCAGATATCTAGATGAGCTAGCTGCGATCGCAAGTACTATTAGCCCAGCAGCGGCTCAGTCAGCCCGAGATTTGGTCCAGGAAATTGTTCTGACGACCGACGCAATGTTTTGGATTCCTTATCAGTACCCTGTTAAGCGATATCTTTTTCTGCTAAAGCGGGCAAATCTCCTATGTCAGTCGTTTCAGTGCTTTTACGGAGATTGTTTACCCAAATATAGCTGGGTCACGCCATCAGTTGACCCCGATCAAAAGGCGGTACAACAGTCGCAGCTTACCTTGGTTCTAGCTGTTCGTAACGTGCTAGAAACCCTTTTAGAAAGATACTTTCAGGAAACAGCACCAAGGTCACTTTGAACTTAGTCACTATCTGATGTGCCAGTTTCTTTAATCTCCTAAAACGTCTACTTCAGGTGACAAACGTAAAGCCATCGCCTATAGTGTTTAAGTGTGAGGAGCGAACCAGTAAGGGCACCGAGACGAAACACGGCCAGTCGTCGGTGCCCTTTCTGATTTTAAATTTGTCAGACGTTCGCACCAAAAGCTCACATCTAAAATCTGCACGTAAAGAGAAATCCGCACGTAAAGAGCACTAAGAGACAAGAGCACCAAGAGACAAGAGCACCAAGAGACAATCTCTGCAAGGCTCAACCACACAGGGTCTGCAAGGCTCTATAAAGCTTAGGTGCTGTAAAACTCCTCTGTAAGACTACGGAAGCCACCGCTACGCAAGGCAAAATCCGTATCAAATACCGCGTTAAACGATCGTCGCCATCACGTCCTTCATGCTAGCCTATCGGCTATGAATGGAAGCGGACATCAGCGGCGAACCAGCTATCGCTTGCTGCTAGTGATATTGTGGCTGGCTCTATTAGCTTTTGCTGTAGAGCTGACGATCGGATGGGTTAGCCATTCTTTGTGCTTGTTAGCCGAGGCGATGCATACGCTGATCGATATCTTTAGCACGCTACTGAGTCTCATCGCAGTAGCCTCTCCGCAGCGGACGCTAGGAAAAGAAATATGGGGGCATGGCCGAGGTGAAGCGGCCGGGTCACTGATTTTGTCGGCAATTTTAGGTTTTGCTGGCATCTCTATTTTGTTGATTGCCGTTGATCAAGTTAGAACCTTTTTCCAAACGCGGCAGGGCGCTTTTCCTGTGTCTATCACGGCTACGCTGATTCTGTTGACAGCGGTGGTGATGACAGCACTAATTGGTGTCGCCTGGTTTGCCACTCAACAGAGTAAGGTCAACAGTAGCTTGGCACTCAGATTAAACGCTGAGCATATTTTGAGCAGCGCCTGGTTAAGCGGACTGCTGCTGGTGGGGTTAGGTTTGATCTCGCAGGGTTACCGCTGGCTAGACCCCGCGCTGGCGGCTGTCTGGGTTTTGTGGGCAAGCAGCAGCCTGTGGAAGATGCTGCACCGGCAATTGCCTATGCTATTACAGCCAACGGCGATCGCACCCGAAGCAATTGCCCAGGTCGTCTGCCGAACCGAAGGCGTCACTCGGTGTACCCGTATTTTGTCGAGAGGAATGGTCGGCCGACAGGTATGGATCGAGCTACATATTGCCCTCCATCCCGAATACATGGTAATTGCCAGCAGCATTGGCGAAAAAGTAGAGCGATCGCTCAGAGAACACTATGGCCCAGTTCGCGCCCAAATCTGGCTAGACTCTACCCAACCAAACGCCTCAAAGTCAGGAGCACGCTGAACTCAAGCGAAAAGCGGCCCATCTCCATTTCACCTCAAGCACACGCAGAACCCATAGGGCCCAAATATCGAATGAGATACGGAGAAAAAACCTCGTAAATTAGCGTCAGCGGCTTGCCGTGATGCCAAAATAAATAGTGGCGTCCCCAAAAAGGTCCCGTCTGGTCGAAGGCCTTTTCTAAAGCCGCAGAATGTCCAAACTCAATGCCTTGAATATCTCGATACAGCTCTGTGCGCAGCTTGGCTAAGCTAGCCCAAATCGGCAGTTCTCTATTTTCCAAATACTCATCAACATGGCTTGCTTCCCACCAAGACGTGGCATAGGCTAGTCGCTGCCCCGAAGCCGTTCGCAGCCAAACCTGCCGACGCAAATGAGGCCCTGGTACTTCTGCTATCTGCGCAGGTGCCGCGTCTCCTTGGCTGCCCACAGGTGACATGTCAATTACATCAACCTCAGTCGGCTCGCGAGTTAGAAGCTGCAAATGACGCGTCGGCGAACCGTCCCCTAGCATCAAAATTTGCCAGGCAGGCGATAGCTGATCGTGGGGTAGCCCTTGCTGTACGACCTGCCGATCTCCCCGCCAAAGGGGGTGCAAAGCATACCAACTGACAGGTTGAGAAAGCGAAACAACAGAGGATGCTGAAGCCAAGGCACTCACAGAAAGATTCACAAAAGTTTACGTTGATAACTTCATCATAACGAAGAACCTACGCAGACTTCATTAGCTTCTACCCGCTGACCTAGCTGAGAAAACCCGTCCTGCAAAATTGTCCTATCTGAAAATCAAAACACAAGTGGCTTTAAAGAATATGCGGATGGCGAGACTCGAACTCGCAAGGCATAAGCCACACGCCCCTCAAGCGTGCGTGTCTACCAATTCCACCACATCCGCAAGATGTGTTGCATCGACTTATAACAATACGGCATTAACGCGCACTTTGCCACGATTTCCTCAAGCATGATTTCCTACGCGGCCTATCACCAGACGGTCAAAAATCTCTCCTCGTGAGTGGCATAAAGGATGCATGATACGATCATCTTCTTAATCACTCAGCGAAAAATTGCTGGCTGCCAGATGAGTTTTTCCAAAATTTTGATTGCCAATCGCGGTGAAATTGCACTGCGAATCATTCGCAGCTGTGAGGAGATGGGGATCGCTACTGTGGCTGTGCACTCTACCGTTGATCGCAGTGCTTTGCACGTACAGCTAGCTGACGAGGCTGTTTGTATTGGTGAAGCCTCTAGTAGTAAAAGCTATCTTAATATTCCGAATATCATCGCCGCAGCGCTGACGAGAGGGGCCACGGCTATTCATCCAGGCTATGGCTTTTTAGCAGAAAATGCCCGCTTTGCCGAAATCTGCGCAGACCACAACATTACGTTCATTGGTCCGACTGCTGAAGCGATGCTGGCAATGGGCGACAAATCCACCGCCAAAGCAACGATGCAGCGAGTGAATGTCCCTACAGTTCCTGGCAGTGAGGGACTGCTCGCTAGTAAAGAAGATGCGGCTAAGCTCGCTGAAGAAATAGGCTATCCGGTCATTATTAAAGCGACAGCAGGTGGGGGTGGGCGAGGAATGCGCCTGGTTCGCGATCCCAGCGAGCTGGGGAAAATGTTTTTGGCAGCACAGGGAGAAGCCGAGGCGTCTTTTGGCAATCCGGGTGTTTATTTAGAAAAGTTTGTGGAAAACCCACGCCACATTGAGTTTCAAATCTTGGCAGATAGCCATGGCAATGTTGTGCACTTGGGGGAGCGGGACTGCTCTATTCAGCGCCGCCATCAAAAGCTGCTAGAAGAAGCGCCAAGCGCGGCGCTCGATGATGATCTGCGTAGGGCGATGGGTGAGGCAGCCGTTCGCGCGGCTCGCTCTATTGACTATGTGGGCGCAGGCACTGTGGAGTTTCTAGTTGATCGTGACGGCGCTTTTTATTTTATGGAGATGAATACCCGCATCCAGGTAGAGCATCCTGTGACTGAGATGGTGACGGGAATAGATTTGATTGCAGAACAAATTAGAGTGGCGCAAGGCGATCGCCTTGCTTTTACCCAGTCGGAAATTAAGCTACGCGGCCATTCAATAGAGTGCCGGATCAATGCCGAAGATCCTGAACATAATTTCAGACCGAATCCAGGCAGAATTAGCGGCTATTTGGCACCGGGTGGGCTAGGCGTCAGAATGGATTCTCATGTGTATACCGACTATGAGATTCCACCTTATTACGACTCGCTGATTGGAAAGCTGATTGTTTGGGGCCCTGATAGAGCAACCGCTATTCGCCGAATGCGGCGGGCACTGCGTGAGTTTGCGATTACAGGGCTACCAACAACCATCGGGTTTCATCAGCGGGTGATGGCACACCCACAGTTTTTAAAAGGCGAGGTGTATACCGACTTTGTAGCCAACATGCTGGAGTCGGAGGCAGGCCGCTAAATCGAACAGACAGCTTTAAAGATAGCTAGTTTGGAAAAAACTTAGACAGTCTAAAGACCTAGGCAACGAATTCTTCTGGCGCTAATGTCTCTTCTTCAGCAAAAGTAACGCTGTAGATTTCAACTAGCGCTGTTCCTTCGATTGTAGTAGCTAGGTTGACTAGATGATTGAGTAAGGCTCGTGATGATACTCGACCTGTCAGAATGACCACACAGCCACGCTGACGAACCTTGATCTGGGTTGTGTCATCGCTAACAGAATGTGTGAAGCAATACTCTACTCGATTGGCCAAACCGTTGTAATCGTACTCACCCATCACGCCGATTCGCTCTGGTGGACTAAAGCCAAAGCATCTCATGGTAGAGAACTCCTTGGTAGAAAAATCTTTTGCGATCGCACCAAACGGCTTGTGCGTCGCTGGAACTAGTACTACTGACGATTCACCTAATACACCCATTGGACCCGCATCTCCACATCCAAACAGCCATTTTTGAACAAAGTACCAAGGCGCTACTGCGCTGGTAACAGTGCTCGTTTTTCGAAAACAGTACTGACGATCATGAACTAGCTACAAGCAGCCGCTATTCAAGTATCTTTTGATAGGTAATTTGGCAGTATGAACAGTCGCCCAATCGTTAAGTTGGCTGCTGTCTATCGCTGATTGCTATCTCTAAATACTCGCTAAAAACACGCAAATCTTTTGCTAATCTCTACAAACTTTCTTAGAACGAAGTGATAGAGTTCAGCACAAAGCGGTAGAGAATAGCGCCCACCACTCAACTGATTAATAGAAATTATATAAACAACAATAAAATATTTACGTATATTCAGATACTTTGGGTGCTTTTCTGCTACCTAAGTCAGTATTTTCTCTGAAAGCAGCCTGTTTTTTATCAGTGCCTGCTTTCGTATAAAAATAATGTGAAGTATCCGGATGCGAAAACAACTGGTGACAGTTTTGGGAACTGTCATAAAGCTCCTGTTTGGAATGCGCTTTGCTGCCTATGTCTAACGCGCCTGTAGTAAGACGACTGCGTGGGCCGCAATGCCTTCTTCTCGGCCCAGAGGTCCTAGTTTTTCGTGGGTAGTTGCTTTGATGCCGATTTGCTCGGGCTGAATATGGAGTGTGTTTGATAGGCGATCGCGCATTGTCTGAATATGCGGCTTGAGCTTGGGCTGTTCAGCAATGACCACACTGTCGATATTGCTGATCTGCCAGCCTCTATCGCTGATGAGCTGATTGACCTGATTGAGCAAGATCTGGCTATCGGCTCCGGCCCATTGGGGATCGCTCGGTGGAAAGTAAAGGCCAATATCGCCTAGGCTCAGTGCACCTAGCATTGCGTCCATAATTGCGTGGGTGAGGGCATCGGCATCGCTATGACCTAGCAGCCCTTTAGTATGCGGAATATCCACGCCGCCTAAAATTAATTTTCGCCCCGACTGTAGACGGTGCACATCGTAGCCATTGCCAATGCGAATATCCATAAAGCGTTGTTTTGGAACGTTGTTTTGGAGCGTTGTTTTGTGTCCTATCCCAGGTTGCCATCATCTTGCCACCGTTGAAATAGATCGGGGCGTCTGTGCTGGGTGCGCTCTATTTGTTGTTGCTTTCTCCAGTCGGCGATCGCACCGTGATTTCCCGACATCAGCACATCTGGTACGGTCCACTGCCGAAACTGCGCAGGCCGTGTGTATTGTGGATAGTCAAGCAGATCTGTCTCAAAGCTTTCGTACTTTAAAGAATCAGTTTTGCCAACGGTCCCTGGTAAGAGGCGAACAACGCCATTAAGCAAAGTCAATGCGGGAATTTCGCCGCAGGTCAAGACAAAGTCACCTAAAGAAACTTCCCTGGTTACTAAATTGAGTACACGCTCATCGACGCCCTCATAGTGACCGCAGATGATGACAAGCTGGGTGTAATCTGCGGCCAGGGATTTGAACAAACGCTGGTCCATTGTTTGCCCTTGCGGCGTCATCAGCATGACCTCGCGGCGCGGCAATTTTGGTAGCGATTCTACAGCCGCAAAAATGGGCTCTGGCTTCATCACCATTCCTACACCGCCACCGTAGGGAATGTCATCGACTTTGTGGTGTTTGTCGGTAGTGAAGTCGCGGGGGTTGGTGAGATGAACCGAGGCAATATTGCGCTGAAGAGCCTTGCCGATTAAGCCAGAGGCGAGTGGTGAAGTAAAGAAATCTGGAAAAAGACTGACGATATCGAAGCGAAGCGATTCAGCGGAAGAGACCATAAAATAGCCGCAAAATTGAGGCTGTGTTTGACTACAGCTAAAGTGACTACAGCTAATATTCTATACGCGAAGATAGCCAAAGCAGACGATTGGTCAGCTCGGCCTGAATCTGCTTGCGATCCATAGAACGCGCCAAGCCTAGAGCCAGGTTAAGGGCATTATGGGCTTCGCGCAGATCCCCTTGCTGCTGGTAGATGTCACCGAGCGTGCGTAGAGTGAGCAGGCGCTGCCAGTCATCGCCTGTGCGTAGCGTCAGGGCAACGCGCTCGTTGAGGTAGTTTGAAAGTTCGGTCGGCTCGTTGCGATCGCGGTAAATGGCAATCAGCCCGTCAATCGCTCGCAGCTGCAAGTACGGGTCGTCAATATCGCGCGATAACGTCAGCGATACGCGGTAAGCGCCAATGGCTGCTGCAATTTGCCCACTGGCCAGGTAAACGTCGCCTAGGTTGCTATCTGTATTGGCCTGTCCGGCGTAGTCTCGCGCCCGCTCTCGGTAGTCAGCTGCGACTTCGTAGTACTTACGCGCATCGTTAATTTGACCTTGAGCTGCCGCAATCAGGCCCAGATTGCTCATCGAAAGACCAATTCCACTATTGCTGCCAATCGTTTCTGAGATAGACAGTCCTTCTAAAAAAGCCGTGTGAGCACTTGCCAAATCACCCGTTTGTAGGCGGATGGTTCCTAGATTGTTCAGTGCCAGAATTTGGTCACCGATGTTTTGGTTGCTGCGGGCAATACCTAGCTGTTGACGCAAGATTCGCTCTGCTGCGTCGTACTGACCTAGCTCGCTGTAAATCTTAACTAGCTGCTGATAGGCCTCGCCCATACCCACAAAATCGCCCAAATAGTGATAGGCATTCGCGGCTGATCGAAAAGCCGTGATGGCGTCAGTGTGTTCGCCAATCTGTAGCTGCTCTTGGCCCATCAGCAAAAACTGGTCAGCCACGTCGCGCTGCTGCCGTCTCGATTCTGTCGGCGGTGTGTGTAGCTGCTCTGTCAGGCTTTGGGCCGCGATCGCAGGAGAACCAATGACACCAGACGCGATCATGCCAGTCGCGATCATGCCAGACACCAGTCCGCCAGACATCAGCACACTAGATACCAGCCCAGCCATTGGCGACCACTGGTGGCCACTAGCCGCAACGGGTTTGTGCTGGCGATCTGTCTCTCGAAAAACCATCATTTTTTCCTGCGATTCCTGCCTGCGATTCCTAGATATGGAACGCGCGCCGCTATCAAAAACGGTCAGAACGATGGCCATAAGATACCCAAGTTAGTTTACGGGCAATCGAGACGAGCTTCTATAGTCCTTCTTTGGCCTTTCTTTGGCTCTTCTGTAGCCCTTCACTGACTCATCAGTCTGGTTCGTCGAACTCAATGGTCATTAACCCGGTTTCTTCGGGAGACGGAACGACAGCCGGCTGATGCTGAAGATAAATCGAACGAATATCTGTGGGGATCGCTTGCTCTAGGGCCGGATAGGCCTTCTGGCGCTCTGCTTGAACCTCTGATGCGGAAATTTGCTCGCCTTCCGCCTGAAGATAGGCGGCAATGCGGGTATCGCTCCATTCAAAGGTTTGAGCCATCAAGACAATCAGTCGGTGCTTAGGTGGCAGACCCTCTAAGGCTCTTTCGGTGTAGCACCACAAGGGGGGAGGTGCGCTTTTCAGAACATAGTGAATAGACTCTACGTCTGGCATTTTGACTTGATTGATATAGGCTGCCGTCAGATTGATTAACCAAGCTTGCAAGGAGAACTCTAGCGCTAAATTTTCGTCCTCTGCTGAAGGGTCAGTTGGAGAATTAGTGGTTTGAGGATTGGCCGGACTGCGAAAAGCACTTAGCTCAATGCCGCTAAGCTCATTGAGAATATGTCGCCAAATGAGCGCAAATAGATAGTCAGCCTGAACAGGAGACTTAGCAGAATGCCGAATGAGTGAATACACCACCGAGCTGTATCGGCAAAAAAGTGCTGTGAAATACTTTCCTTCTGTGGGCGATCGCTGCAAGCTATCCACAAGCGCGTAATCACTCTGAGATATGAGTGATTTGACCAAATCGTGGTCGCATTCAGGGAAGGTAGGAATTTGCACAGCGTTAAACCAGAAAAAAGTTAAACCAGAAGAAGCTAAATCAGAAGCAAAGTTGAACCAGAACTGGGCTGACAGAACTTAGCTGAAAGATTACAGCAACTTTTATTGAATTGACGATTTGATCCAGAGGGTTCCCAGAAAATCACAGAAAGTCTCCGAAAAGTCAACAAGTCCACTTGTTAAACTGAGAGCTAACACCATTTTGACTTGTCATGACGCCTAGCCCTGTTTTCACCGAGCTCAGCTTGCTCGCTAGCAAGCTATACAGCCCACTCGCTGGCAATATTTTTCAAGGACTGCCGCTCGATAGCCTAGTCTCGACGCAAGGGATCATGGTGATGCTTTTGGTTGCCTATGCGGGCGCGATGTGGGCTTTTTTGAGCAGTGCGCCCAAGGTGCATACCGTGATGGTGTCAGATGTGGACACGGCCCGTCGCTTTTATGAAGGCGTGCTCAGCCTAACGGCAGCCGATGTGCCTCTGCACTATTACTACAACTATGAGCAAACGCTGGGCACTAGTGGGATGGATCCGATGTTTGGCACCGGGCTAGGCGGCACCGGACTTAGCCGCCCAGGCGGTGAATACAGTACTCCCGAAGGGCTGTGGTATCAGCTAAAAAAGAACACTCAGCTACATGTGATCGGCGGCGCGAGCCTGGGTAATCGCAACCGGCAGCGACATGTTTGCTTTGATCATGACTGTTTGGAATATTTGCTGATGCAGGTGCAGACGAGAGGAATTCGTCACAAGCTCAGACGCGATCGCCCCCTCAACTTTTTGGTCAAAGACCTTGATGGTGAAGTGATTGAAATGGCGGAGGTCGAAAACTAGTGCACTTGTCCAGTCCATTGAGCCAGTCCATTAAGCCGGTGCACTGAGCACTAGACCCACTGCATGGGTAAAATCGCTGGCACAATGGGAGAGTGATCTTAGCGAGTGTCGCCATGTATGGCTTATTCGAGAAGTTAGCTTCTTTACACCTAACTTCTCCAGTCCTTAATTCTCCTCTGATAGGTCGGTTTCAATCACCAGGACCAGAAATTTTCAGCATCGGCCCTATCACTGTGCGGTGGTACGGATTGCTCATCGCTTCGGCGATTGTGCTTGGGACAACGCTGTCGCGGTACCTAGCTAGAAAGCGCGACGTGGACCCTGAAAAAATTGACGAGCTCGCCATTGTGATGGTGATAGCCGCGATCCCCTGCGCTCGGCTGTACTACGTTTTGTTTCAGTGGTCTGCTTATGTTGATAGACCGGCTGACGTGTTTGCCATTTGGAAGGGTGGCATTGCCATTCACGGTGCCATCATCGGCGGTGTGATCGCAGCCTATATCTTTGCCAAGCTCAACCGCCTGTCTTTTTGGCAGCTCGCTGATCTTGTCGCCCCTTCACTTATTTTGGGACAGGCCATTGGCCGCTGGGGCAACTTTTTTAACTCAGAAGCCTTCGGTCGCCCCACAGATCTGCCTTGGAAGCTCTACATCCCTTTGACCAATAGACCGGTCTCGCTGCGTGAATTTGAGTACTTCCACCCCACCTTTCTCTACGAGTCCATGTGGAATGTCGGCGTGCTGCTACTGCTGCTGACCCTATTTTTTTGGGGAATGAGTCATCCTGGCAGACTCAGAGCTGGCACGTTGTTTTTGACCTATATGGTGGCTTATAGCATGGGCCGGGTTTGGATCGAAGGGCTCCGGATTGATAGCCTGATGATAGGGCCGTTGCGGATTGCCCAGATTATTAGCTTAGTGGCTATGGCCTTGGGCTTATTAGGGCTAACTTGGACCTACGGCCTGGGCAAGCGCCTGCCCGACACCGTGACAAGCTTTAAACAAACACCTGGCCACTGACGTCGGCTCTCGACTCTCGACCCTCGGCCCCCAGCTATCGCCCCGGACTACAGATCCCCAGCTATCAGACGCAATAGATGACCAATCCTGGTGCCCAAGCTGATAGCCCAACATAAGAAAAGCCCCGAGGGCCAAAAGAGGCCTTCGGGGCTTGGAATCAGGGTGCATCTACATACCAAGATGCAGGATTTTTACGACTTATCCCGAGTTTCATGGCTACCTTTATTTACTCTTCAAAAAGCAGATGGTGATGATAGTGAGTTGATGAATATTGATGCTAGATAACAACTTTATTTGATCTGCTTTATTGCGATTTGAGTAATACTTTGTATTTTTTAAGGCTTGACGCTATGCCGGTTTCCATGAATTCTCACAAAAATCTGTCTAAACTATTGCCTGCTGTCTATATCGTGGGCGCAGGACCAGGGGATCCAGAGTTATTAACAGTAAAAGCACAAAAACTCATTGAGCAAGCAGATGTTTTGGTCTACGCCAATTCGCTGGTTCCTACTCAAGTACTCTGCGCCATTCGGCCTACTGCTGAGAAAATTGCAACGGCCAACATGACCCTAGAAAGCATTGTGCCGCTGATGATTGAGCGCGTGCGTGCAGGCAAGTCTGTTGTAAGGCTGCATTCTGGTGATCCTAGCCTTTATAGCGCTATTCACGAGCAAATGCTGCGGCTAAGTGAGGCGGATGTTCCTTTTGAAGTGATTCCAGGGATTAGCGCTTTTCAGGCGGCGGCAGCGAAGCTTCAGGTGGAGTTGACCATTCCAGCGCAGGTGCAAAGCATCATCTTGACGCGCATTAGCGGTCGCACTCAGGTACCCCAGGCAGAAGAGCTAGTCGGGCTAGCGGCGCATCGGGCGAGTCTGTGCTTGTACTTGAGCGCACGCCATGTGGCAGCGGCACAAACACAGCTAATGACGCACTACCCGGCAGATACGCCGGTAGCGATTTGCTTTCGCGTTGGCTGGCCAGATGAGAAAATTTGGGTGGTTCCTTTAGCTGAGATGGCCAAGGCGAGTGAGTCCGATAGCCTAGTGCGTACAACGCTCTATATTGTTTCTCCGGCGCTGGCGGGTAAGGAGGCGCGATCGCAGCTTTACAACCCTACTCATACCCATCTATTTCGACCTAAAGATCAGACCTCCAAAGACCAGGCCTCCAAAGCGCAGAGTCCCAAAGCGCAGAGTCCCAAAGATCAAATCGTGAGTCCAACCGAAGCAAAGCAGACCAAAGCAAAACAAATAAGAGAGCAGGAGCGTGCAAGAAAATGAGTTATTTAGTGGCCGTGTTGAGCGATCGCATTCAAGCCGAAGAAGTCTACACCGCACTCGAAAAAGCCAGCATCACCATGGACAAAGTCGATATTCTGGGTCGAGGCTTTAAGTCGGCAGATGAATATGGATTGATTGACCCTAAAGAGCAGGCGGAAAAACAGGTCAAGGGTATGGCTATCTGGGTAATCCCGTTTGGCTTTGTTGGCGGGGTTACGTTTAACGCCATTACTGGGTTAAACACCTTTCCTTGGGCTGGGACGCTAGGTAATCAGATCATTGGTGGTGTTTTGGGTGCGATCGCCGGTGCTATGGGCAGCTTTTTCATCGGGGGCGGTGTGGGCGCTGGCGTAGGCAGTGGCGATGCTCTTTCTTATCGCAACCGCCTCAACGCAGGTAAATATCTGGTTGTAGTGAAGGGTTCAGATGGTCTTGTCTCACAGGCTAGCCGAATTATTCGTCCTTTTCGCCCTGAAAATATTCAGGGCTATGCAGAGCCTGAGGTTTAAGCTTATGATGTTCATAAACTCATAGTCGTTATGAGTTTATGAACATTCACCCGTTTCTACGAATTCACCTATGAGTGCTGCGTCTTCCGCTCCTGCGTCTTCTGCTGTTCTGGCCACTACCAAAACAGCCAACAACCCGCTCCTAATTGGAAAAGGCTTGCCACCTTTTAGCCAGATCTATCCAGATCAGGTTGTTCCTGGCATCGAACAGCTATTACAAGCGCTAGAGGCAGATCTTGGTGCACTCGAACATCAGCTTAGTCAGCGGCTAGAGCGTACGCAGCCTATTACTTGGTCAAACTTGATCGATCCGCTTACCGCGATGACTGAACGACTGAGCTGGAGCTGGGGCATTATCAGCCATCTGATGGGTGTGAAGAATAGCCCTGAGCTGCGGAGCGCCTACGAGAGCGTGCAGCCAGCGCTAGTTCAATTTTCCAATCGAATTGGTCAAAGCCAAACGCTTTACGCCGCGCTCCGGCAGCTCAAAGAAAGCGCTGATTGGCCACAGCTCACCGCTGCTCAACAGCGCATTGTCGAATCGGCCCTGCGTGATGCGAAGCTCTCTGGCGTAGGGCTCACTGGCGAGCAAAAAGAAAACTTTAACCATATTCAGCAGTCTCTTGCCGAGCTTTCAACCCAGTTCTCTAACCATGTGCTAGATGCCACCAAGGCCTTTAGTTTGACCCTGACTCAGCCTGAAGATATTGTCGGGCTGCCTCCTAGCTTGTTGAGCCTAGCCGCACAGGCTGCCCGTGATGCAGCGGAGACCGAAGCAGGGAAAGCCGCGACAGCCGAGTCAGGTCCGTGGCGAATCACACTGGACATGCCTAGCTATATTCCCTTCTTGCGTCACAGTCAGCGGCGCGATTTGCGTGAACAGCTCTACAGAGCATTCATTACTCGGGCGTCAACGGGCGAGCTAGACAACTCACCGCTGATTGAAAAAATTCTAGACCTGCGCCGTCAGCAGGCTGAACTACTGGGATTTGAAAACTACGCGGAGCTGAGCCTAGCGCGAAAAATGGCCCCTTCGGTCGCCGCTGTAGAAGATTTGATGGAAGAGCTGAGAATCGCCAGCTATGATGCGGCGAAAAAAGAACTCGAAGCGCTCAGCATGTTTGCCAAAGCGCAAGGCGCTGAGACCTCCAAAGCCTCTCAGAAAGTCGATCTAAAGCAGTGGGATGTTTCTTTTTGGACTGAGCGAATGCGGGAGCAGCAGTTTGATTTGAACGATGAAGCCTTGAGGCCTTACTTCCCGCTCCCAAACGTTTTGGCGGGTTTGTTTGGTTTAGCCGAGCGGCTGTTCGGTATCTCAATTGCCGCTGCTGACAATGAAGCGCCGGTTTGGCATGAAGATGTCCGCTATTTTCAAGTGAGCGATGCCAAGAGCAAAGATGTGATCGCGCACTTTTACTTAGACCCTTACAGTCGGCCTGCGCAGAAACGGGGTGGGGCCTGGATGGACGAGTGTGTGGTCAGAGCAAAAATACCAGCCGAGACCAACGAGGCCGACCGCAACGGGCAACCCCACGTCGAGCAGATTCGCCTGCCAGTAGCCTATCTGGTGTGCAATCAGTCGCCGCCGATTGACGGTAAGCCCAGCCTGATGACGTTTCGTGAGGTGGAGACGCTGTTTCATGAGTTTGGCCACGGGCTGCAGCACATGCTGACAGTGGTGGACTATCCGGGGGCTGCGGGTATTAACAACGTGGAATGGGATGCGGTAGAGCTGCCCAGTCAGTTTATGGAAAACTGGTGCTATGAGCGCAATACGCTCTTTGGGATGGCACGGCACTATCAAACCGATGAGCCGTTGCCCGAAGCTGAGTATCAAAAGCTGCTGGCCGCTCGGCACTTTATGACAGGCAGTGCGATTTTACGGCAGGTGAATTTTGGTTGGATAGATATTGCGCTGCATGCTAGCTATCAACCTGGTGGTGAGGAGACGGTGTGGCAGGTGCGCGATCGCATTGCCGAGAAAACCACCATCCTGCCGCCGCTCCCCGAGAATGCATTTTTGTGCAGCTTTAGCCATATTTTTTCGGGTGGCTACGCGGCAGGCTACTACAGCTACTTTTGGGCAGAAGTCCTCAGTGCAGATGCCTTTTCAGCCTTTGAAGAAGCCGGATTAGAAGATGCCCAACAGGTTAGCAGCATTGGCAGACGCTTTCGAGAAACTGTCCTCGCTCTCGGCGGTAGCCAGCATCCGATGAATGTTTTTAAGTCGTTTAGAGGACGGCAGCCTAGTACGCAGGCACTGCTGCGTCATCGGGGTTTAGTCGCAAGCTGATAAGCGCGGCAGAATCTAGGCGGCTGTCGTCAACTTGCGGTTAACTAGCAGCTATCTAGCAGCTAACTAAGGCGCTACGCCAGTAGACTAAAAGCGTCGCCGAGGGATGATGATCTTGACTAATAGCGAACCGACAGCTAAACCTCAGAACGTTTCCCGCTGGGAGCTAAGAGAACTGGTGCGATCGCAGCTCCAGGCCCTACTCGAACAAGACAACTTTCGCGGTGCTAAAGCCCTGCTGGTTCCCGTTCAGCCTGCCGATATCGCCGAAGCGATTGAAGGACTGCCCGAAACTATGCAGGCCATCGCCTTTCGCCTGCTACCCAAAAACGAAGCCATTGAAGTCTACGAAAATCTAGACTCCACCGTACAGCAAGCTCTGATTGAAGAATTTAAGCGTCAAGACCTGATCGACATTGTCGATAAAATGTCACCCGACGACCGTGCCCGCCTCTTTGACGAGCTGCCTGCCAAAATAGTTCGCCGCCTGCTAGAGCAGCTCAGCCTGCAAGAGCGTCAGGCAACTGCTCTGCTGCTGGGCTACGAAGCCCAGACAGCAGGCCGAATTATGACGCCAGAGTACGTGGCGCTCAAAGAAAACTGGACTGTTGAAAGAGCGCTTAGTCACATTCGAGCGCAAGCCGATCTGAGCGAGACGGTCTACTATCTGTTTGTGACCAACTACGCCCGGCAGCTCACGGGTATTTTGTCACTACGTCAGCTCGTTATCAGCCGCCCCGAACAAACAATTGGCGAGGTCATGACCCGAGAGGTCGTTTCAGCCCGTACTGGCGACGATCAAGAAGACATTGCCCGGATGATTCAGCGCTACGACTTTTTGGCGGTGCCAGTCGTGGATACAGAAGAGCGGCTCGTTGGCATTATTACCGTTGACGACGTCATTGACATTTTAGAAGCAGAAGCAACCGAAGATATCTATGCGCTTGGCGGCTTGCAGGCGGGTGGCGACAGCTATTTTCAAAGCAATCTGCTAGATGTTGCGCGTAAGCGGGTGGTGTGGCTGTCGGTATTGCTCTTAACCAACACAGTAACGACGGCGGTTATTCGCTCTCAAGAAGACATCTTTGAAAAGGTGGTGGTGCTTGCCTCCTTTATTCCGCTGCTGATTGGAACCGGGGGTAATGTAGGCGCTCAGTCTTCTACTGTGGTTATTCGCGGCCTGAATACGGATGAAATTCAGCTGAAAAATAGCATGCAGGTGATTCGGCGAGAGGCGATCGCCGGTGCCTTTCTCGGCCTTATGTTGGGCCTTGTGGTGACGTTCTGGGCCTACTTTCTACAGGGCGGAACCGATTCCGCTCTTCCAGTCGCCATCACTATTGGCATCTCTTTGTTCGGGATTTCAGTGCTTGCCTCTAGTGCAGGCGCGGTTCTACCGTTTCTATTTCAATCGCTCAAGCTCGACCCAGCGCTAATGTCAGCGCCTTTTATTACAACGGTTGTAGATGTTTTGGGTGTGCTGCTCTATCTGAACTTGGCTCGATATATCTTGGGGCTTTAGCCGCTTTAGCCTAGCCGTTTTTCCGCTGACATGGACCGGTTGGGGATCGTCACAGAAGAGCGTCCGCTGATCTGTCTAGAATACATCTATAAACAAGCTGATTTTGATATAGTTAGGGTTAGCTACTTTGCGCTCTCATTATAGAGATCTTAATGTTTGGATCTTAGTGTTTGAGCGCAGGTAAAGCAACGAACGTGATATAGCAAAGTAAGAGTGTATTCTTACTCTACAAAAGCTACAGATGCAAAGAATTGTTTAGAATAGATACATGCTAACCAGTATGTGCACTGGTCAATTAGGTATCCTGTGTTTCAGAAATTCAAACAAGACATCAAAAACGACCTAATTGCTGGCCTAGTGGTCGTGATACCGCTGGCGACTACGATTTGGCTGACGCTAAATGTGGCCAGCTGGGTTATTCGAATCATTACTCGATTTCCCAAGCAGCTCAATCCCTTCACTGGGCTCAATCCGTTTCTAGTGGCGCTGATTAATATAGGCATTGGATTTGCCGTTCCTATACTGGCGCTTTTGCTGATTGGCCTGATGGCCCGCAACTTTGCGGGGCGCTGGCTGCTAGATTTTGGCGAGCGAGTTGTGCAATCAATTCCCCTAGCGGGATCGGTTTATAAGACGATTCAGCAGCTGCTGCAAACCGTTTTTCAAGATTCTAAAAGCCGCTTTCGCCGCGTGGTGCTGATTGAGTATCCGCGCCGTGGGCTGTGGGCGATCGCATTTGTAACCGGTGCCACCGTTACTGCCAATCAAAACAAAATGCTGAGTGTCTTTATTCCAACCACACCGAACCCTACCAGCGGCTGGTATGCGGTCGTGCCAGAGGAAGACATTCTCAATTTGTCTATTTCTGTCGAAGACGCGTTCAAAGTTCTGCTCTCTGGCGGTATTGTAGGCCCCAACTTGGCCACAGAAATTCCAAACCATCGCCTAGAGGATTCACTGTCTGACCCGCTGCCCGACTCGCTGCCCAAAGAATCCGTCACTGCGGCTAGCCTACCGATTCAGCCACCGTACGTCTCTGAAAAAAACGATAGAGAAAAGACTGATAAAATAGCTGAACCCAAGCTTGATGGTATTGCATGAAGGCGCGCTCTATTGCCCGTGAACTAGCTCTTTTGGGGGTTAGTCAGCTCACAGATCACGACTCGAAAAGGGCAGAGGGCAGCCGTAGCGCTGATAGCCGAACTCGCCAAGTTGCTAGCCGCAGCACCCTAACGCAAACCATCACCGAACAGCCCTCGAGTGAAGCTCTAGAGGCTTTGCTATTAAAGGCGCTAACGACTCTGAGCGCTGACGCTCAAGAGTCGATTGAAACGGCTGAAGGTGAAATGCAGCGGGGCGGCAGACTGGTATTAGAAAGTGAAACGCGCACGATTGAGTCGGGGGAAGTGCGCGATCGCATTCAGCCTGCGATTCCACTGGTTGAAGCGGCAATTAATCGAGTGGGCGACACGCTAGAGCTGCTGATGTTTGTGCAGCAAGCAGACAGAAAAGGCATGATGCTGGCAAAGCAATCGCTCAGAGATGCGGCAACCAGCTTGGAACTAGCAGATAAGCTGATGGCTGGAAATGAGCAAAAGATTGTTGATATTGAGCAAGTGCGATCGCAAATTAAAGACGCCATCGACATTGTCAAAAGGGCTCTAGTCAGCATTAAAAAAACGCTCGTTCCCCAGCACCTAGCCAACCTCATCAGCAACGAAGATATTCGCAGCTATGCCTATGACCTTGTATTCAACTGGATTCGCCACTGGCAGAGCATTGACATTCAGCTTAACGATGCGATGGAAAGATGGACGATTCGCCGCCTAGCTAGAGTGGACCGTGATATCTTGCGCCTAGCCATGATTGAGATTATTTATCTCGATGTACCTAAAAAAGTTGCTATTGATGAAGCGGTAGAAATGGCCAAACGCTACAGTGACGAAGAAGGCTATCGCTTTATCAATGGGGTTCTTCGTCGTACGACTGATAAGCTAGAAGCGTCTGATTCATCCGAATAGTCTGAGCCGATAACGGTACGCACAGACATTATAAGGCGAACGTTCGAGGCGAATGGTTAAAACAAACGTCAAAGGTGAGCGTTAAAGACAACTGACAGTCCAAGTAGTGAGTTTAAGGTAATGGCAGCTTTTAACTGGTTCGAGCGCAGCTACGAAGCGCCAAAAGAAGAGGAGCCAAAAGACACCGAACCCAACGCCGAAAGCGCAGAAGAAACGGGTGAAGCTGCTACCCCTGCTAGCTCCGAAGACTATCTCAACTGGGCTAAAGCCGCCTATCAAAACATTCAGTCGCGTCAGGCTGAAAGTCAGGCCGACGAGAGCAGTGCGGAAGCTGCAGAGGAAACACTCGTCGATGCAGACCTCGAAGCGACTGACTCTGAAGCACCAGCGCCCGAATCCGTTGACTCTGAATCCGCTGACCCTGAATCCGCTGACCCTGAATCCTCAGATGTCGGAGCCTCAGACACTGACAGCAGCGAAACCGAGGCTAGCGTGCCCGCGCCCGCACAGGCTTTTTGGGCCAAAGCAGAGCAGGCCAAAGCAGAACGAGAAGAACGTCTGCAAAGATTAGAAGCCGAAGCCATTCTAGAACCGGAGCCAGAGCTAGAACCGACCTCGGCTGAGACCGAATGGGTTCTGCCAGATGTTGACCTTGACGAAGCCTTTTTGTGGTCGGCAGAAGTGCTTGCGTCTCAAGGCCGCCGCCCTGACCAAATTTCCATAGAAGAAATCACCTGGCTCAACAAACTGCGTCAGGGACTCGACAAAACCCGGCGTGGCCTGGTCAACCAGCTCAAATCCATCGTCGGGCAGGGACCGCTAAACGAAGAGGCCGTTGACGAAATTGAAGCCCTGCTTTTGCAGGCCGATGTTGGCGTTGCGGCTACCGATAAAATCATTTCGGCGCTGCAATCTAAGCTAAAAGAAGAAACCCTGCCGCCAGAGCAGGCCATTGGCTACCTAAAATCGCTGCTGCAAGGCATGCTAGAAGACCCGCTAAAAGGTAAGCACAACCTCACCTTCACGCCTGAAAAAGGCAAGCTCAGTATCTGGCTAATGACCGGGGTAAACGGCGCGGGCAAAACGACCACTATTGGCAAGCTTGCTCATATCGCCACTAAATCGAACTTTAAGTGCTTAATCGGGGCGGCGGACACTTTTCGCGCGGCGGCGGTAGAGCAGGTGAAAGTTTGGGGCGATCGCAGTGGCGTAGAAGTGATTGCCAACCCTGGGCAAAATACCGATCCTGCCGCCGTTGTCTTCGATGCTATTAGTGCTGCCACCTCGCGTGATATAGAGCTACTGCTAATAGACACCGCCGGTCGCCTACAGAACAAAAAGAACTTAATGGACGAACTGTCCAAAGTGCGCAAAATCATCGACAAAAAAGCCCCTGATGCTAACGTCGAATCTTTACTGGTACTAGATGCCACCCTTGGCCAAAACGGTCTGCGTCAGGCTCAAGTCTTTGCCGAAGCTGCCCAGCTTAGCGGCGTTGTCCTGACCAAACTAGATGGCACTGCTCGCGGCGGCGTCGCCCTAGCCGTCGTACAGCAATTGGGTCTACCTATCCGCTTTATCGGTGCTGGTGAAGGCATTGAAGACCTACGCCCCTTCTCCAGCTATGAATTTATCGAAGCTCTGCTCAGTGGTTGAACATCTTTTCTACTGACCTATAGCTAGCAGTCAACGGATCCATTCGTTGACTGCTATATCTGCCCGATCTACAGACTGCGCCTGAGTATGTCACTCACTATGGCAAAGGAACAAAGCCGACCTGTGAGAGCAGCCCTTGTCCTTCGTTCGTCTTGAGCAGTTCTGCGTAGGCGCGGCCTGCTTGTTCCGCTGTGGTGCCATCTCTGCGGATGGCGACATACAGTGGCCGCAATAGGGGATAGCTTTGCGATTGAAAAGCGTTCAGGTTCAGCAGGTTACGGCGATCAGGGCAGTCTGTGGGTTCGACGTAGGGCAGACGATAAGGGGTGACAAGCTGACCAGAAGACTCGCCTACAGAGACCGGGGCAACAGTGCACTGCCCGATCACTTCGGGGGCAGAGGCGAAATAGATAGCACCTGGCGTGCTGCTGACAAAACGGAGGGCTGCGGTCGTGCTGCCCAAAATAGTGACGTTGTCAGTGAAGTCTTCGCCTTCTAAAACGTCTTCTTGAAAGAACTGCACGGTGCCGCCATCTTTGCTACGAGAGGCAGGCTCTATGGTCAGATTTGGCCCGCCAACTTGGTTCCAGTTGGTAATGTTGCCGGTGTAGATGTCTTTGAGCTGAGTGAGGGTGAGGCCAGCGATGCTGAGATCTGTATTAGTGGCGATCGCAACCGCCTCTAGTGCCACTGGAATTTCTTCTAGCGTGACGCCTGCCTGCTGCGATCGCCGCTTTTCAGCCGAATTCAAAGGCCGCGACGACTGGGCAAAGTCTAACTCCCCATCTATCAGCATCTGAATGCCCGCGCTAGAGCTAGCCGCGTCCTTATAGTTCAACTGAAAGCCCGAAACAGCGTCCTGAATCAGGGGGTCTACCGCGCCTCGCAAGGGTGCCCAGGTTGTGCTGCCCCCATAGGCAAAAGATCCTTCAGGAACGTTGGGCACTTCGGCGAACGAGCTGACGGCACTACTGGGGCCACTATCTGTATTTGGCGATGGATTGGGTGGGGATGCTGCCGCAGAGGATGTCTCTGGTGAATCTGTTTCTGGTGAATCTGTTTCTGATGAATCTGTCTCTGCTGGTGCTGACTCTGTTGTCGCAACCGGAGCCTCGCCACTGCCGAAAAACCCACTATTTTTTAACCACCAGCCAGCGCCGCCGACCAGCACCATTACCAAAACCAAGGCCGTAATTAAGGCGGGCGTCTCGTTATTAGAATTACTCAAAACACTTGATTCCATTCGTAGACAGCATAGTCAGTCCAAATATCGTTTTGCCAATAGGGGTCTGATTCTATGAGCTGGCGCACCGCGTCTTTGCTGTCTGCTTCATAGGTGCCAAATACCTTAGTGTTATCTGTGGTGGGCCCTAGCGCTGTCAGGATGCCTTTGGCTTTTTGCGCTTTTAGACCAGCCAAATGAGCTTCACGATAAGGCGTCCGTTTTTCTAATGCGTTTTCACAATAGCTGCCCCACATCACAAATTTTGCCATGCCATCTTCACTCCGTTTATCGTGTCTAGCACCTATCAAATCACACAATCTCAAACTCCGTGGCGTAGGCTGTTAAAAGATTGCAAGTCGTATGGTCAACGACGTTGGTATCGCTGAGTTCTAGGTTATAAAAGTTGACAGTTTCTGCATCAAAGTACGGCCCTGCGTGCCAGGTGCCAATGTCTAGCTTGACGAAGCAGCTGCCTGGAATTTTGAACACGGTGATTTTGTCTAGTGACGGCTGTGGGGCCTCACTAGGTGGCGCAACACCTAGAAACCAGGTTTTACCTTCGAGTGAGCCTATGCATTGGGTGCAGCCGCTGTGCCGAGTAATGGTATGAAACCGTCGGCCCCGGCGATGCAAGGCCATGATGTAGAAACGCGGGATGCCTGCCGATAGCTGTAGCTGAGCGTCTTGTGAGCCGAAAGGGACATCGTCGGACTGTGGCAAAATAAGCTGACCGAACGGAGCAAAGGTTTCAGCGGTGATAGGAATCGCCGATATGGACTGACGTGTGACGGGCTGGGCTGTAGCGATCGCAGCGCTACCTAGAGGAAGCACCGCAGACTCGTTGGCAGAAGAGGTGGCAGAAGAAATCATAGGACATAACCTGTCAGAACTTCAGGCGATCAGAATTAAGTAGTTAGAATTAGGCAGCTAGAATTGAGCGCTAGGAACTGGCGATATGCGGCTATATAAGTTTACAAGCGCTGATAGAAATGCTGCCGGCTGTATTATTTTAGGGAGCGAGGTTCGCCTTTGAGCCTATTTATTTCCTCACTAACTCTTCTTACCAACGCGATTACATATGGATGACAAATTAATGCTGATGATTCCGGGGCCCACACCGGTTCCCGAAAAGGTTTTGCTGGCGATGGCAAAGCATCCCATTGGGCATCGCAGCGGCGAATTTAGTCAGCTAATCGCGGAAACCAATGAAAATTTGAAGTGGCTGTTTCAGACCAAAAACAACGTGATGACGCTGGCGGCTAGCGGCACGGGAACGGTGGAAGCGGCCATTATTAACTTTTTGAGCGCGGGCGATCGCATCATTGTGGGCAGCAACGGTAAGTTTGGCGACCGATGGGCGCAAATTGCCACTGCCTACGGTCTAGACGTGCAGGTAATCAAATCCGAATGGGGCACCCCGCTAAACCCTGACGACTTTGCCAAAGCGCTGCAAGCCGACAGTGAAAAGAAAATCAAAGCGGTGATGATTACCCATAGCGAAACCTCGACGGGCGTGCTTAACGACCTAGAGGCGATCAACAAGCTGGTTAAGGAACACGGCGAAGCGCTGATCATTGTCGATGCGGTCACCAGCCTAGGCTCCTACAATATCCCGGTCGATGAGTGGGGCATTGATGTGATTGCCTCTGGCTCGCAAAAAGGCTTTATGCTGCCACCCGGTATGGGCTTTGTCACGGCCAGCGATAAAGCCTGGGCCGCGTATGAGACCGCGAGCCTACCAAAGTTTTATCTAGATTTGGGCAAGTACAACAAGTCACTAGACAAAAGCAGTACGCCTTTTACTCCACCCATCACGCTCTACTTCGGCATGAAAGTCGCTCTAGAGATGATGAAGAGCGAAGGATTAGAAAGCATTTTTGCGCGCCATACGCGTCAGAAAGAAGCGACTCGGGCTGCGATGAAGGCTCTGGGTTTACCGCTGTTTGCACCCGATACTCACGCCAGCCCTGCGGTGACTTCTGTTGTCCCAGAGGGTGTAGATGCTGAGAAGATTCGCTCGGTGATGAAAAACCGCTTCGATATCGCTTTAGCAGGCGGTCAAGATCATATGAAGGGCAAAATGTTTCGCATGGGGCATCTAGGCTTTGTGAGCGATCGCGATGTCCTCTGTGCCATTAGTGCGCTAGAAGCGACCCTGTTGGAACTAGGACACACACTACCTAGCAGCGGTGTTGCTGCTGCTAGTAAAACTCTTCAAAAAGGCTAGTTTGTTGTCTATCTAGCTTGTTGTGCATCTAGCTTGTTGCCCGTCGGCTTATTGCCCATATAGCAAGCAAAAAGGCTCAGAGGATATAATCCCCTGAGCCTTTCTTTGAAAGCGTTGAAAGGCATAACGCTCCTAGCAACCAGCGAAGCCGCGCGATCTCCTTTCAAAAAGAAGACTATCATGAAAAGGGCCACTAGACATCTTTGCGCACACGGTTAAGGGCGCGCGCTATTGCATTTGTCTTTCTGCTAAAAGCTGCACTGCCATTTCTGTGCGAGAAGAAACCTCAAGCTTGCGAAATATCTTTTTCAGTGCCTGCTTGACAGAATTTTCAGTAATCCAGAGTTCAGCACTAATCTCTGCATTCTTTTTCCCCAGCGCTACGAGATCTGCTATCTGTCGTTCACGAGCGGTAAGGCGGACTGCTAAAGACATCACATCACTATTGAGAAAGTTTTTCCTGGTATCAGGGGATGGCTGAGTGCGCACAGTCGCTGCCCATACAGATAGATGTAGACATACCGCGCTCATGTCGGCTAACTCTTGGCTATTGAACGCAGTCTGAGACTTTTCGCGAGTGCAGCCCAACACACCGATTAGCTGTCCCTTAGAGACAATCGGGCCTGCCATCACATGCCAGTGATCTGGGCGAGGACAGATAATCCGCCAGGATTTAGGCAGGGTTACTAGGCCTTCGTGAACCGGGGCATGTTGCTCAGCTAGATAGCGAGCAATTGGATTGCGTTCAGTTGAGAGAGCCGTTGCGATCGCTTTCTTGAAAGCGGGATTTGAATCGCGCTCAGCCAAAAGGATACGATCAAAGAAGAAAATTCCTGATCGAGTGGCTGTGAAATGCTCGCCAATTTTCGGCGTCACTTGCGATCGCAGCTCATCTTCGCCTGTAGTTTGATTGATCAGTTGAAATAGGCTCTGCAACTGGCTTCTCATATCGACAGCTCTACAGCAACTGACTGTACTTCAAAAAGACTACTCGAACGTGGTCTATGCGTCGTTCGAGCTTCTCTCTATCGTAGATGGAATAGATGCTGACTGGCATCGTTACTTGGAGAAAGAAAATGACTGCGCTACAAGCTAATAAGCCTGATCACGTAATCGGCATAGTAATGTATCCCGGGATGACTGCCCTAGATGTTGTTGGTCCACAAACGGTGTTTAGCGGGTTACCCAATACTCAAATTCATCGTGTTTGGAAAACGCTAGAGCCCATCGCAACAGACGATGGCATGGTGATCGTGCCAGATACTACTTTTGCAGATTGTCCGCCTGTGGATGTTCTCTGTATAGGCGGCGGTCGCAGGCAAGGTGCGATTGTAGATGACGCTGAGCTGCTTAATTTTTTGCGATCGCAGGGCAGCCAAGCCAAGTTCGTAACATCCGTTTGTGGGGGCTCTGAGTTTCTTGCCAAAGCGGGGCTGCTCGAAGGCTATCGTGCGGCGACCCACTGGGCAATGCGTAGGCAGCTAGCCGAGTTGGGCATTGAAGTCGGCACAGAGCGCGTGGTGGTCGATCGCAATCGAATGACTGGTGGCGGCGTTACAGCAGGTATTGATTTTGGATTGGTGGTTGCAAAAGCGCTTTGTGGTGAAGACATCGCTAAAATCAATCAGCTGCTGATGGAATACGATCCAGCGCCGCCTTTCGATGTGGGTTCGCCTGAAAAGGCTGGGCCTGAGCTGGTAGAAAAAGCGATGCAGTACATGGCTCAGGCAGTGGATGTAAGCCCATGACGGCTAATCTTCATTCCGAACAATCGTTGGTTGCAACAGATGATGAGAAGAGGCGAGCTGAGGTTGAACAGAATAGCGATCGCTATTCTGTGTCATTTGTGATGGGCCATTCGGATAGTGCTTATAGGAAACTACATTATTTCTAGTTTAGAAGCCTATTACAACAAAAGAATCGCTGTTGCTGGCGAAATAGAAGAAAAGCTTGATGACAGCACTTTTACGCTAGACGAAGAAGCACTTTTTGGAAGTGAAGACTTACTCGTTATATCAACACTGGCATCGCCGCAGGCTAACAATGGAGAAGAGGTGACAGTCACAGGCGTTCTACATCCTTACGTTAAGACAAAGTTCGACACAGACTACGACCTTGCGTGAGATCTGTCTGTAGAGCAAGTAGAAGCAGAACATAGTGAGAAGCTTGTTTTTGTTACTGAAGCCTATCCTTCTGCAATGTAGCTCACAATGCGGCTACGACAGCGTAGCCAAAAAATATCAAACGCTAAACACGTATGCCGCTATAGATTAGACTCAATCAAAAATAGTATAAACCTTGTCCCGAATGGGTTTAACAGACGTCATAAAATGTAGATAAAACAATCATGGGGTAAAGCTTTGAGGCCGTTTTGACCCCTTTTATTTCCGATTGAGTCTATCTTTGATAGCAATTAACTCTATACTTCAAAAGTAGAGAGCAAAAAGGAGAAAGAAATCTACTCTGGTGTAGAGAGTAACTGGGGAAGAACAGATCTATCTTGCCCCATCCTATAAAATAAAAATGGTTACATGAGTATCTCAAAAAAGATTAAGTACACCGCTATCGGACTCGGTAGCGCGATCGCTATACTTGCCGTTTGGGGACTCATTGAGCCGCGCTTTCTAAACACAGAAGAAGAAACAGCCACTATTCCCAACTTACCGGCAGACTGGGAAGGTAAACAAATCGTCCAGATTTCAGACTTTCAAATTGGTATGTGGGCGGATAATCGAAGCACCGCGCGTCGCAGCGTTGAGCAGGCAATTGAAGCAGATCCTGCTGCCGTCCTAGTTAGCGGTGACTTCATCTACCATCCCGGTTCCGACCCAACAGCAGAGATAGAAACCGCCGTTAGCATTGTCGAGCCGCTAGTGGATGCAGGCATTCCAACTTACGCAGTGCTCGGCAACCACGACTATGGCATGAGCAGCAAAACAGCAGAACCAAAAGAGCAGCTAGCTAGCACCCTGGAATCTGAGCTAGAAGCTGCTGGCATATTGGTGCTCCAAAACGAATCTATTCAAATGCAGCTACCGGCTGGGAGCGAACCAGTCTATCTCGTCGCTGTCGGTTCGCGGTGGGCCGGTCGAGATGATGTTGACGCAGCCCTAGCCAACGTTCCTGAAAGCAGTCCTAGAGTTGTGTTGATGCACAACCCAGACAGCTTCGAGCGCTTTCCACCGAACACAGCGCCTGTAGCTGTTGCTGGTCATACTCACGGGGGCCAAATGCGAATACCCAATGCCCCCCACTGGTCCTGGCTGAAGTTTACCCAAGGCGACGAAGTGACTGCCGATGGCTGGATAGAAGACTATGGACAGTCTGGTAACAACCTCTACGTCAATGTTGGAATTGGTATGAGTATTGTCCCAATGAGAATATTCTGTCCGCCAGAAATAACGCTCTTTACGCTAGAAGGTGGCAATAGCGAAACGTAGAAACGAGAGAAGGTTCTCTAGTATTTATGGGTTTGACTAGGGCGGCGATGATGCCAGGGAAATTAGAGTCATCTGGTCGTTCTCCATCACTACCAATAGTCGATGCGATAATACGCGGCGGAGAGAGCGCTTTTTCCATCATTTTACGACTCGTTCACAACTTCGCTGATCAGAGACAATTTAGAGCTGTTGATGGCAACGATTGATAAAACTTGTGTCGTCAGATTTCTTGAGAATTCAAGAGAGTACATGCTACTTTGTGTGCCAGCATTAGATTGTTCTAATGAAAAAGTGTTTTGACTACGATGAAAGGCTCCTTTGTTTTGCGTCAATCTGTGATCTGCCTGCGAAAGGGTTTTGCGATCGCACTCCTAATCCCCATCGGCTTGGCCAGCTGCACTCCCCAATCAGAAACTGCCTCAACCACAGCAGAAAACCCAGCCGAAACAACAGAGCCAACCACAGCAGCTACAACTGAACCACCAGCCGAACCATCAACGCTTGCAACTAACGCTGCTTTGACCGCTGGCAACTACTGTTACGAGAAAGAAGCCGGAGATGTGCATACCTACGGTCGCATCAACATTGATGCCGACAACAACGTCAGCGGTGGTATTCAGCACGATTTTCCTTCCGAAGGGGGCGATGTCAGCTCAATTCTTGTTAGCGTCTCTGGCACCGCGAATGGCAACACGCTCGACCTACGCAAATCATCTTTCTCTGAATACGATACCGTCTGGTTCTTTATTCCAGGCGAACCCGTAGATACTGAGTCAGCAACGTGGGAGGTAACCCCTCAGGCGCTGAGCGTGGATGAAGACACCGAAGAAAGAATCTTTGCTGACCAGCTTGAATCGAGCGACTGTAAGCAGGTAAATCAGGCTATGAAGAGACCGGCTGGTCAAAACTCAGTGCCGCTGATTGCAGGCTACAGCAATGTCACAAAGAAAGACGTTCAGTTTGACGCCGATAAGTTTGGTACTACTGTCAGTGGTGGACTCGTCAGAGGAGAAGCCGCTATGTATCTTTTGCAGGCACAGGAAGGACAAACCATGATGCTAGATACCAGCGCTGAAGGAAATAATGCGGTGGTTCATGTTGTGAGCCCTAGTGGCGTTCTGCTCATCAGAGAGAAACAGACTGCCAGTATCAGTTTGCCTGAGACAGGTACTTACGAGATTCTTGTGAGTGGCACTCGGGGAAATGCGTCTTACGATCTGGATATTGAAGTTCGGTAGATCCGCTCGAGCCGGCTTGTTTTGGAGGTATAGCCGTTTCGCGAAGCTGGCTGGAAAGGAATAGGCCACTTGTTGTTTTGGGGCGATCGCACTCAACAGTCTCATCGCTCAGCAGTAAAGTAGCCCAATAGCCTCAAGGCAATCGCAAGGCAATCTCAAAGCGATGCCTCGGTGAAAGTGGTGAACCTAATGATGAGTCAAAATACAACAGACCAAGACAATTTTCGACGGCAGCTCCGATCAGAATCAGAGCAGTGGTGGCGCGAAGGCCTGATCGATGCGGCGCTATACGAGCGGCTAGCCGAACGGTACGAATTTACCAGCATTGAAGCGGCTGGCGGTAGTCGATTTATTTCCGTTTTACTGGGGTTAGGTGGCATCTTGCTGGGGCTCGGGGCGATTACGCTAGTCGCCGCAAACTGGCAGTCATGGTCTCGGCTGCTGCGCATGGTGGTCATATTCAGCGCATTTGTTGCGGTGAATGGGGCTGGCTTTTATTGCTGGCGTCGGGCCAATTGGCAGCGTCTGGGCGTTGGGCTTTTGCTAGCAGGGGCGCTAGTGATGGGGGCCAATATTGGCCTGATGTCTCAGATGTTTCATCAAGGCGGATCGGTCTCTAGGCTGTACTTGGTATGGGGACTAGGTGTGCTGGTTATGGCTTACAGCTTGCGACTCACCCCGCTAGGTGTGCTCTCCTGGCTTTTGCTGGGGCTGAGCTACCGAGAAGAGCTGATGAGCGGCTGGTTTTGGCAACCAGGTGCGATCGCCGCCGATTGGATCACACTGCTCCAGCTATATCTACCATTATTGCTAACACCTTTGTATTTGCCGCTGGCGCACTGGTGCCGCTCGCGGGTGCTGTATGGACTATGGGGCGTCAGCTTACTGACGCTGCTGTCGGCCAGAGGCGCTCTGGTGTATTGGAACGGCACCATATTAGCGGCGGTGATAGTGCTGATAATGGCATTGCTGTGGATGTATCAGTCACAGCTTTGGTCGAGCTTATCTGGACAGTTGGCGCAGCAGCGGGCCGGTAAATCGCCACTGCATCAGCGGCTAGGGGCCAATGTAATGCCAGTAGATTTGTTTCAGCCGATTGGGCGCTCGCTTGCCATTTGGATTTTGAGCTTGGCGCTGTACGGCTACTCTTTTCATTGGGTTTGGACTGAACATGGTCGCTGGCAAGATGGAGCCGGGTCGGTGACGCGCTCATTTGCACTGGGCTTAGCCGGTTTAGGTGCGATCGCGCTCTATGCCACCTGGCAATGGCTTCAGCGCGGCGAGCTACAGCCCGCTCCTCCCTCGCTGTGGATGAAAACACCCGCCTTCCTAGGTGTGTTGGTGCTTACTGGCGTCGGCGTTTTTCTGCACTTTGAGTCAATTGGAGACTATAGCGGCGTTCTTTTGATGAACGGACTGCTGGCCTTCGTCGGATTTGCGATGCTGCACGACGGCGTGCTGATGGGGATTCGCCACCGATTCTGGGGTGGAATGAGCATTGTCGTCATCAGTCTGATGAGCCGAATATTTGAATACAACACGGGGCTGACACTAAAGGCACTAGTGCTAGCTGCCTGTGGGATGGTGGTGATCTTGGCAGGGCTGTGGTTTGAGCGGCAGACAAACGCCTCTAGTCATAAAAAAGCGACAAAAGTAATGGAGAAAACCTCGTGAAAAACAACGCTAATTCTTCGGCTGCTCAGTCAGTACCTAATCCCATTTCTAATCCCATTTCTAATCCTGATGTGCTGTCACCTGCGCCAGGCATCCCTACGGAGCCAGCCAGACAGCCAACAGCCCCGCCGGCTACGCCAAAAGCGCCGCGTGAACGTGTCTTGATCTGGCGGTTTTTAGCTGCTCTGCTAATTCAGGCAGGGCTAATCGTAGCTGTCCCATTCAAGAGTGCTGTTACCTACGCTACGGGCCAAACCGTGACGCTACAAACCGCACCCGTCGATCCTTACGACTTGCTTAGAGGCTATTCTCAAACGCTAGGTTTCGAGATTTCTGATGTAGAGCAGTTGAAGCAGCTACCGGGCGCAGAAACGGTCTTCGCCGCAGAAGATAGTGGGATGCCAGCTCAGAGCCTGCCAGCTCAGAGTCCGCCAGCTCAGAGTCCGCCAGCTCAGATATACGTCACTTTAGAGTCTCCTACCGCTGTGCAAGAGACAAGCCAGCCGCCTACTGCTTGGCAGCCAGTTGCACTTAGCCTGACCTATCCTAAGAATTTGGCCGATAACCAAGTGGCCTTGGAAGGCTACTCGGATGGATGGCGAATAACATATGGGCTAGAAACTTACTACATGCCAGAAGCCCAGCGCGATGACATTAACAGCCAAATCACCCAGGCTCAGCAGCAGGTCGCACCTCAAGGCGCTCAGGCTTTTGTGATGGATGTGAAGGTAGATGACAAAGGCAATAGCGTGCCACTAAGCCTGTGGGTGCGCAATCAAGAGTTTCGCTTTTAACCAGTGCCATTATTCTGACCTAAAGTCTTCTACTAACCAATGTCTTCTACTGGCCAGTGTTTTTTACTAGCCAATGCCTTCAATCACGGGGTGAAAATAAAAGGACAGTCCAATTACAGTGTAGGTGGCTAACAATAGCGTGCCTTCTAGCCAGTTAGACTTGCCGTCAGCGCTAATTGAGTTGGCAACTAGAACCGCTACCGCTACTGATAGCAGCTCAAAATTGTTAAAGTCCAAGTCCATAGGCTGGCCCATAAAGGCCCCAATGATGACGAGCAAAGGTCCTACAAAAAGCGCGATTTGTAGACTTGAACCCACAGCTACATTTAGTGACAGATCCATTTTGTCTTTGAGCGCAACGGTGACGGCGGTTGCGTGCTCAGCAGCGTTACCAATGATGGGCAGCACAATAACGCCCGTAAAGAGTTCGGAAAAGCCTAGCTGCTTAGAAGCGACTTCTAAGGTGCTCACTAAAAATTCTGATTCGATGGCGACGACAACGGTCGCTGCTAGCAGAACGCCGATCCAAAGCTTGAGATTGGGGGGCTCTTCGTGTGCTTCCGAGGCCAGTACGGGGTCTGCTTTGCTGAGCGCTAGGTTCTGGTCTGAGCTAAGTACGGTGTCTACGCCTTCTTCTGCTATCCCGACATCGTAGAGGTAAGAATGGGTTTTCATAGAAAACAAGAGCGTCAGACCGTATACCAGCATCAGCACGACCGCGACGGCAATAGAAAGCTTTTGTAGAATAGGTGCTTCAATGCCAGCGGACGTAAAATCGACAGCCGTCGGCATCAAAATGGCAATCACTGCTAGGTTCATGGCTGAGGCGTTGAGCCGGGCAATGGTGGGCTGAAAGGTTTGCTCTTTGTATTTCAGACCGCCTAGCAGCATAGAAAGCCCCATCACCAGCAGCAAATTACCGATGATCGAACCGGTAATGCTCGATTTGACAACGTTGACGAGTCCGGCCCGCAGCGCAAAAATTGCAATAATCAGTTCTGTGGCATTGCCAAACGTGGCGTTCATCAGTCCGCCCAAAGAGGGGCCAAGCACGATCGCGACTTCTTCAGTCGCGGTGCCCATCCAGCCTGCTAGTGGAATGATAGCTAGGCCAGCGGTGACAAAGACAATCAGATCGCTCCATCCTAGGAAGTGACCTGCCAAAGAGACCGGGATGAAGGCCAAAAAGCCATAGAAGATTATATTTTTGACGGGCATTTAAAATTTCCTTAAAAAGGAATGTTTGGCGTTTACACAGATTACCCGCGAGGGGCGCTCCTATCAAGATATGTTGTATTAGATAGGCTGTAGTCGCGGCGCGGTGTTGCAATTGTCGAACGAAAGCTATAGAAGGCAGGTCATATGAAGATGTTTTGGCAGGGGGTTGGGGTGCTAGTGGGGTTGCCGACGGTGGCGATCGCACTCTTTTTCTTTTGGGCCAGTGCCAGCACGAGCGAACAGCAAACCTACGCGGATGTCTTTGAATATGATGCGCCTGCCCCGGCGGTTAAAAGTAGCTATACCATTGTTAGCTACAATATCGGCTACCTCTCAGGGCTGGCCAACAACACAGCCAACAAGCCTGAGCGGTCGTTTTTTGATCAAAATTTGCAGCGGGCGATCGCAGCGCTAACCGCAGTCGCTCCAGATATCGTGGGGCTACAAGAAATTGACCTCAACGCTAAGCGCTCTTACGAAGTCAACCAAGTAGAGGCAGTCGCCAAATCGCTAGAGATGAGTGCAGGTGCGATCGCCGTCAACTGGGACAAAAACTATCTTCCCTTTCCCTCCTGGCCACCTGCCGCGCATTTTGGCAAAATTCTCTCTGGCCAGGCTCTGCTCAGCCGCTATCCTATCGAAAAAAACAGCCGTATCGTACTAGAGCGCGTTGCCAACAAGTCTTTCGTTTTCAAAGCCTTTTATCTAGAGCGGCTAGCGCAGGTGTCGCAAGTTAGTCTAGATGGTCAGCCGCTGGTCGTAATCAACGTGCACTTAGAGGCATTTGAGGAGGAAACTAGGGTGCGCCAGACTCAGTTTGTGCGATCGCTAGCCGAAGAATACGCCCAAACCTTTCCCGTTATTGTGATTGGCGATTTTAACAGCGCCCTTAACCGCCCTTCCTTCGTAACTGGCGACGGCAAGACCTACCAAGAAGCTCAGTTTTCTATCAAAGAGATGCTTGCCTCCGACCAGCTAGCGTCTGCTATACCCGAAGCCCAGTGGGATAGCCATCCGACGTTTCCTTCAGATCAGCCAAGGTACAAGCTCGACTATCTATTCTATACGCCAAGTACCCTAGAAGTCCTAAACGCCCAGATGTTGAGCACGACAGGCGAAGCTTCAGACCACTTACCTGTCATGGCTCAGTTTCGGTTCAAGCAGTCCCTTTCTGAGCCTTGATGCGACTAAAAATAAGAAGCCCCAGCCGAATTTGGCCGGGGCTTCGTTTCTGTATAGGAGGTCGATATATCGAACTGGTCTGATAACAGCGTACGAATAAATGCTAGCTGTGCCCATAGCTCAGATCACAATAAAAGCGTGTGTTCAAACAGAGCAAGCTAATCTCAAGCTGCGGGGCTCAATTCATGAGTAGACTCTTCAGAAATTTTGGGCTTTTGGGCCATTGCCTTCAAACGCTCGATGCGATCTTCGGTAGGCGGATGGGTCAAAAACAGCTTCATCAGACCCTCTTTAGACAGCGGATTGACAATAAATAGCGGGGCAAAGGCGGGATTCCCATGAATGGGGGTTTCTTGTCCTGCTGCTTCTAATTTTTCTAGCGCACGAACCAAAGCCAATGGATTGTCGGTGATTTCTACGGCTCCGGCATCGGCTGCATATTCTCGGGTCCGAGACAGGGCCATGCGCAATAGCCCTGCGCTAAAAGGGCCAACAATCAGCAAAAACAAAATTGCTAAAGGATTATTGCCTCTTCGCCCAATCCGCGCAACCGGAAAGTACAGAGCACCGATCGTTAAGATCCGGCCCAGATAGGTCAGCGATCCTGCTAACGTTCCGGCAACAGCTTGAGTGAGCGTGTCTCGGTTGCGTACATGGGTCAGCTCGTGGGCAATCACCGCGTCGAGTTCATCGGCAGGCAGCAGATCGATGATGCCCTGCGTGAGTGCAATCGCCGCATGTTCTGGGTCGCGCCCGGTGGCAAAGGCGTTGAGCGCCTTCGATGGAACAATGTAGAGTTTGGGATGGGGCAGGTTGGCGCGATCGCTCAGCTTTTCAATCCGCTGATACAGATCTGGGTGCTCTTCTGGTGGCGTTGGCTGAGCCTTGAAGGCAGAAAGGGCTGCTTGGTCAGAATAGTACCAAGAGCCAAAGCTACTTACTGCCGCAAAACCTAGTCCGTAGTACAGCCCTTGCTCATTGCCCACGAGCAGATAGCCCGCTATGACAATCAATCCGCTTAGCAGCACCAGCAGTAGCAAGGTTTGGAGCTGATTCATCCTAGACATAGAAAGCTTTACCCATCGTTGATGTACTCACCATTAAAGAGGATATAGCCTTGCTAGCACACCATTCGAGAGATAGATTTTGCGAGCTGTAGCAAGGCTAGCGGGATGCGAGGATCGGCTCTAGCAGCGGCCCTGTACCAAAACGAACGGCGTCGGTGCAGGGCAGATCTGTCTCTTGCGAGGCCTTGGCGATCGCATCCATCGCTACGGCTTCATCTAGCCCAAACGTATTGAGCGCAATGCCTGCCACTGGCGTATCAGCAAAAGTGCCGCCCGCTCGCACGGCTGCCTGGTAGAGGGCAACCACTTCGGCCAGCGGGGGTATTTCAAAGTCTGTGAAGTGCTGTAGGTGTGTGAGGCTAGCTTTGTGGACCAAAATTAGGTGAGTGGGCTGAGTCCCTCTCATTAGCGGCAAGGTTGCTGTAGACGCCGGGTTTAAAAGCGAGCCTTGGCCCTCTACGAACAAAATATCGTGGTCATGGCCGTGGCGCAGTACTACCTGCTCTATTGCGCCAGCAGCATAGTCCACCCGGACAGCATCGAGGGCCACCCCGTCTTCTCCTAGCATTAGGCCCGTTTGTCCCGTTGCAATCAGCTTTGAGCGCAGCCCTCTAGCTTTAGCGGCCCTGTTCAGCTCAATGCCCACAGACATTTTGCCCACCGCCATATCGGTACCGACACAGAGTACGCGATCGCACGCCAGCTCCCTTGCCCTGCCGCCGCCCACAACGAGTCCGGCTGGCTCTTGTCGAATATCCCAAACCCATCTACCTGGCTGAATCGAATCTCGAATCTCTCGATCTTGATTCATTTGAGTGTGCAGTCCGTTCATTACCGAGAGTCCGGCGCTGACGGCCTGCTTGACCTCGGCATACCAAGGGTCGGGTAGCCTGCCGCCTGACGGGGCCAGCCCAATTGCGAGGACAGTCGGGTTTAATGCGATCGCCGCCGCCACCGATCCCACCACGGGAACCTCTCGGTCAATTCCGGTCAACGCATAGACCGACTCACCAATAGCCGTTTCATCAATTACAGCCACAATCTCATTTTGGCTGTAGCGCAGCAGGGCAATGCCTGTCTTGCCCTTGCCCCCTTTAAGCCCGTTGTGCAGCAAAATAGCGATGCGATCGTCAGGCATGAGCATGGCGAGAAAGCCCCAGTCCAGGTAGATTGCTCGGCATCAGGGTCCCGTCTGCTGTGAGCGCAGCGCCACAGAATGGATCGTCTTTGAGGTTGAAGTGACTATCGAGATCGATATGGTGAGCAAGCGGTGATAGGTGAGATAGCGCCGTGTTTGCAATGACGCTGTCAGAGTAGCAGCCAAACATCACTTGCAAGCCACAAGCCCTAGCGGTATCAATCATACGCTTTGCCTCTGTTAAACCCCCTGCTTTCATTAGCTTAATATTAACCCCGTGCACGCAGTGCGCGAGGCGATAAATGTCTGCGCTGGTGTAGCAACTCTCGTCAATAAAAATGGGTAATGGAGAGCGTTCAAATAGCTGTGTTAGTAGCTCGTCATCATCAACAGCGAGTGGCTGCTCTAAGTAAGTAACGTCGCGCTTTGCCAGCCAATGGGCCATCGTTAGCGCGTCCTCTAGGCTCCAGCCGCCATTGGCATCTACGCTCAGTTTTGCGCCTGTGGGCACTGCTCTTAGCATCGCTTCAAACATGGCTTGGTCAGCGGCAATGCCAGCAGGACTTCCTAGTTTGACCTTAACCGCGGCAACAGGCTGCTGAGCGCACCACTGCTGTAGCCGCGTAACGGCAGCGTGAGGCGCACTAATGCCCACGGTCACGGCTGTCGGGCCAATATGGGCAAGGTCTAATCCCCACATCTGCCAAAGTGGTAATCCTACTCGCTTACCTAGCCAGTCATGCAGCGCTACGTCAATGGCTGCTTGCGCCGCTGAACATACAGATAGTGCAATCAGCTTCGATTCAATCACCTGATGCTCAAGCGGATGCAGTGCCGACAGAACGGGCGCTAATCTAGCCAAATCCGCTGTAATCTTTTCGGTTGTCTGAGCCTGCCCACCAGTGGAAAATGCCGAGGCTTCTCCCCATCCTTCAATACCATCAGCTTGAAGCCGTACCCACAAATTCGTAGACCCCGAAGACGTGCCCCGGCTAATCGTCAGCGGGACGCGCTTGTGAACGGTAAAGGGCTCAATCAAAATTTGCATATGCGCTTTTGGGGCCAAAAGGTTTTACTTACAGCGCGTTAGCAATCTCGATCAGATTGCCATCAGGATCGCGAATATATACAGATAGGATAGGCCCTAACGTTCCGGTTCGCTTCACAGGGCCCGTGATGATAGGTACTTTGAGCTGCTCAAGGTGTTTAACTACTGCTGGTAAAGGTGTTGCTGTGAGAAAGCACAAATCGGCGGAGCCTGGCTGAGGGTAGGCTGCTACTGGCGTTAAAGGCTGAGTAGCGGACTGGAGGTTGATTTTTTGAGCGCTTTTGCCAATTCTCAAAGCTCGTCTGTCGCCAGCAAAATGAATGACTTTAGCCCCTAGTACCTCAGTGTAAAAACGGCAGGTTGCCGCTATATCAACAACGGTCAATACCAAATGATCTAGGCGCTGAAGGTCGATCACTGAAGCTGCGTTTTGGAGACGATTCGGGTCCTTTTGCGATCGCGCTCCGACAAATCCTTACCCGACTGTAGCTGCGTTGCATTTTTTTGCAGCACTGTCGCCGCGTTTTTATCGCCCATCTGAATTGCCGTATTCGCCGCCGACTGTAGCATGGTGACTGCGCCTTTGCGATCGCCCGACTTCAGCTTATCTTCGGCTATTTGGGTCTGCCGATACTTTGCCAGTGCCAAAATATGCTGCTGTACGGCTGGGTCGCTGTTAGCCGTATACGCATCTTGAGCCAAAATTTCGACTGAGAGCGTTTCTGTTGCTTGCCCAGTTAAGCCCAGCGCTGGGTCATCGTAAGTCACCTGAATACGCGCAATAGAGGTCATGCCCGCGGCGAGCTGAGGAATGTACAGGTTCAGCAAAACCACTCGCGCTTGATCTGTCATCAAGTCGCCCAGCCGAATCATGGCCTGATTGCCTTCCTGAAAAGCCGTTAGCTCTACCGTCTCAGGGGCAACCTGGGCAACCGGTTTTAAATCGGCTAGGCGCGCATCTTCTAGCAGTTCTACATTCAAAAAAGCATTGGTCAAATTGACCGACTGCATTCGGGTAAACAAGCGGCCAAAAATCGCGATCGCCTCTTCCGCATGTTCGATGTAGCTGAGCGAACCGCCTCCCTCATCAGCAATTTGCTCTAATATATCTTGATTCCAGTGGTCGCCAAAGCCCAGCGTATTCACCGTCAGGTTATAGCCCATCGCCACATCCGCTAGCCTCAGCGCTCGCCCATTGTCACCGTGTTCGTTTTCGCCGTCGGTCAGCAGCAATAGCTGAGAAACATGATCGTCTTTACCCAGCGCTAGCTGCTCAATGCCTGCCTTGAGGCCGTCATCAATCGAGGTACCACCGCCTGCGGTAAGGCTGTCAATTTGCTTTTTGATACTGCGAATGTCAGTGGCAAGCTGATTGGGAACTAGCACTTTTGCTCTGTGGTCAAAAGCGACGATAGAAATGCGATCGCGCTCCGTCAGCCGGTCGATAATCCGATGCGCTGCCTGCTTTACCGTCTTAAGCGGTGTTCCCATCATCGACCCGCTGCGATCTAGCACAAAGCATAGATTGAGCGGCGCTTGCTCTCCTTTTCCACTCGCCGAGACCGAAACCGATAGCTGGCGCTGAGCGCTCGACTGATTCGTAGGGAGGTGGGCATCGCTCAATGCCCATTGCAAACCAACTTTCATGGTGCGACCTAATATTTTCCTAATGGTTTTCTGCGGGCTTTTTTCTACGGTCTTCTACAACAGGCGAACTATCACAGGCGAACTATCGAGCTGCCTACAATTAGGCACCCTAGCAGCCTAAAAAACATCACGCTGCCAATGGTCCATTCCAGATGCTCTCGCGATTTTCATATCTTATCCATCTGCCAGCATTGCGTCGTCTCTCAAATGGCATTGTCTAAAAAAATGAGGCGCTCAAAGGTGGGGTTATCCGCCACAAACAGCCCTTGAGGGACCGAGCAGGCCGCTCACCAGCGAGCTACTATGGAAAGCAGATAAATTTAGTGAAACAATCGCTGAACATCCCGCTAGATGTCGTTTGCTGAATACCGTCTGCTGAACACCGTGAAGTCACCGCAAGTGCAATTCTTATGAGTTCTCCTATCAAGGCCGTACAAGCTCCGTATTCCGGAGGCAACATGGCCTATCGGAAACCCCCACCGGATCTTCCGTCCCTCATGCTCAAAGAGCGCATTGTCTATTTAGGCTTGCCCTTGGTTTCTGGCGATGCCAAAAATCAGATAGGTATGGATGTCACTAAGCTAATCATCGCCCAGCTCCTCTACTTAGAGTTCGACGATCCCGAAAAGCCTATCTATTTCTACATCAATTCTACTGGCACCTCTTGGTACGGCGGCGAATCCATTGGCTTTGAAACCGAAGCCTTTGCGATATGCGATACGCTCAAATACATCAAGCCGCCAGTACACACCATCTGCCTTGGTCAGGCAATGGGTACAGCCGCCATGATTCTCTCGGCTGGCACCAAGGGCTCTCGGGCCAGCTTGCCGCACGCCACTATTGTGCTTAACCAGTCTCGTTCAGGAGCTAGGGGCCAAGCTACCGATATTCAGATTCGCGCTGAAGAGGTCCTAGCAAACAAGGCGGCGATCTTAGACATTTTGTCGAGCAACACTGGCCAGCCTATAGAAAAGCTAGATAAAGACACCGACCGGATGTTTTACCTCACGCCTGAAGAAGCGAAAGAATACGGCCTGATTGATCGCGTTTTGAGTAGCACAAAAGAGCTGCCCGCTCCTGTGCCAGCAGGCGCTGTCTCCTAAGCAGTTGTTAGCTTAAGAAGAATTCTTCCCAAGCCGCTTTCTTAGCCTGCGAAGCAAAGCTTGCAAAGTACAGTCCTCCAAATGATTAGCAACAAGGTGGGGATATTTGCCCTTAGGGGCTATCTCTCATCTTTTTAGATAGTAATGATTGATGTCGAGTTGAGCGCGATCGCCCATGCCAGATGAAAAAATATCCGTACCTTACAGTCTTCCCGGCGGCGGCACAGCTTGGCTAAGCCTAGGTCAAAGGATGAGTCAAGAGCGAATCCTTTTTCTCAATCAGCCCCTAACCTACGATGTCGCCAACAGTATTGTTGCGATCTTGCTCTATCTGGATTCAGAAGATCAAAACAAGCCTATTTATCTATATATCAATTCGGTTGGTGACCCGGTTATGGCAGGAATGGCCGACGCCTCTGTTGGCATGATGTCTATTCGCGCAGGCCTAGCGGTTTACGACACCATTGCCCACATCAAGTCGGAAGTGGTCACTGTCTGTATGGGAACGGCCTACGGAATGGCGGCGCTGCTGCTGTCATCGGGTGCCAAAGGCAAGCGAGCGTCCCTTCCTCATACCAGTATTGCCCTCACTCAGCCGCCCACCTACACCAAGGGCCAGGCTACCGATATCATCATTGAGGCCGAAGAAGTTTTAGCTAAACGTCAGCTCGTTCAGCGCATTTTAGCCGACAACACCGGACGCTCTGCTGACGCTATTTCCAAAGATATGGAGCGTATGTTCTACCTATCACCAGTCGAAGCCAAGGACTATGGCCTCATCGACCGCGTTGTTGAGAATCCTGCGCTAAAAGCGGCTTAGCCAGATAGCGGCCCACTCCCTACTCTCCTTTCCATCTCTCTCTTCATTAAAGCAAAGCCATGCCTATCGGAATTCCCAGTGTCCCCTACCGCATCCCCGGCAGCCCTGCCGAAGACTGGATCGGCATTTACAACCGTCTATTTTTAGAGCGCATTATCTTTCTAAGCGACGAAGTGAACGACGGTATTGCCAATGCCATCGTTTCCTACATGCTCTATCTCGATTCAGAAGACCCAACAAAGCCCATCTACTTGTACATCAACTCGCCTGGTGGCTCAGTGACAGCCGGAATGGCAATCTATGACACGATGCAGTACATCAAGTCAGATGTGGTTACTATCTGCATGGGTCTAGCGGCTAGTATGGGTGCTTTTTTGCTCAACGCCGGAACAACGGGTAAGCGGCTAGCGCTGCCGCATTCGCGCATTATGATTCACCAGCCCTCAGGTGGTGTGGGTCGCTCTCAGGCCACTGATATTGAAATTGAGGCGACGCGAATTGTGAAGGTGCGCCAAGACCTAAACGAGCTAATGGCTTTCCATTCTGGTAAGTCTGTTGAGGAGATCGCTAAAGATAGCGATCGTGACTACTTTATGTCTGCGGCTGAGGCCAAAGAGTACGGGCTAATTGATCGGGTGATCGAAGAGCGTCTGCCTGCATAAAAGTCACCGCATTTGTGGCGATAGGGCTTTACATATCTGAGAAATCTCTTATAATCTTGGCGCAGTCGTACGTTAAGCCTTACTGCTTCGCCTAGCCTCAAGCTAGCTGGCCGATGTTGATATGAAACTGGTCCATCACTATCGCGTTTTAGGACTTCGCCGGAGCGCCTCGTTTGGTGAGGTCAAAAAAGCCTATCGGCAGCTAGTGCGAAAGTATCACCCCGATATCAATCCAGACAAAGCCGCGATTGATCGGTTTATTCAGATCAATGCGTCCTATACCGCGCTTTGCGAAGCGCTCCAGATCAGTCCTTCTAAGGCAGATATTCCCAATCCGAATGTTACTGCCCCGAACGTCGTAGCTTCGGATGCTGTAGATTCGAGCCCAACAGGTTCAGGTGCTACAGAGCAAAGTACTCATACACAAAGAACTCATACAAAAGCGTCAGAAACGTCTAGGGTACCTGTTACAGAGCGGCTAAACCTACAAGAGCTCAAGCTCAAGCTAGAGAAACTAGGGTTGGGCAGTTTCTATAAAAATGCGAACGTCGAAGCCCCCAAACAGCCACCAAGATCAGAGCCTGCTAAGCAGTCGCCTAAGAGCTCTTTTGAGTCGGTTTCTGAGCCGGTCGCCGAATCAAACAGGTCACAGGCAGCCGTGCCAATGCGGGCCTTTGAAACGCAGATCTTTGAAACGGCTGAGTCTGTTCCGCCCAAAGATGCTGTGCTGAAGCAGGAGGCTTACGCTCAGCTAAGGGTTTTGCTCAGCCAGCAAAAGTTTCCGCGTGCGATCGCATTAGTCGAGGGCTTAGCCCAGCGTATTCCTGCAGATTTGGAAGTCAATCAGTGGCGAGCGATTGTGTATCAGCGCTGGGGACGACAGCTAATTAGCCAAGGTCAGTTTCAAAAGGCACGCATTTACTTACATAAGGCGCTCCAAACCGATCCTAACAATCCTGCGCTTGGGAGAGAGGTGTCTCGCGATCTGGGCTTGCTCAAACATTTGAAGTCGGCTGAAGCTACGCCATAGGAAACAGGTTGGGCACGCTTTAGCCTAGCCATATTCCGTCTCGTGCGAGGTCGTTGTATAGCTCTTGTCACTTGACTGAGGTACAGCTTGCAGGCTGAAATCGTTGTGTTTCAACGGGGCAAATGACGCGCCTGTACCGAATGCATCCGGTGCAGGCTATACTCGTGCGTTATCAAAGCTATAGCAAAAGTGAGTAACGCTCGATTTTATGATGTAGAGCGCTACCGGGGTGGCTAAAAGTGCTGGACAGTCAGTTTCTTGGGTAAGATGATTGACGAAAGTACCCGGCTGAGCATCTGTCAGTGCCTGTCGAAACTGAGGCTGGCAGGCAATATGGCGATAGCGTTTGCTAAAGCTGGCAAGCCACTGCTCATTAGTATCTGGTTCTTGACCCGCTCGCAGGGCAAGTGAAATAGCCGCATCCTCTAAATCCCCATCGCAGTCTTCAATTTCCTGGAGGGCCCGACGCGCTTCTGGATAATCGGCTAGGCAAGCGTTGAACTGATTAATTTCTGCAAGTGTCAGGACTATCATGTGGGCAAATGGCTATCTGGAAAAAGTGAGGTGACGAAACCACTGCTCGACTCGTTGACTCCATACAGGCAATGAGTACAGCTTTCTAGCCTGCGAGCGGCAGTTAGCTCTGTTTATATCATCTATTTTGGCGATCGCCCGCACCAGGCCATCTACGTCGTCAGGCACAACCAGATATCCGGTTTTTCCTGGCTGAACAATTTCGGCTAGGCCACCTCGGCTATAGGCAATCACCGGAACGCCGCAGGCCAGCGCTTCAATAGCGACAATGCCGAAGGCCTCTTGCCAACGTGGGGTGACTAGCAGTGCCTTGGCCTGCCCAATGGCCTTTTGCAGCGCTTCAGTGGGCAAAAAGCCGCAGTATTCTATTGGGTGAAGCCGGTTAGATTTACTGATTGCCATTTCGATCCTTGGCTGGAGCGCTTGCCAATAGTCAATGTCCTCGATTTTGCCAAATATTTTGAGCGGTTCGTGGGCCACAAGGGCCGCGGTGATCGCATCTTCCAATCCTTTTTCTGGCGAAATTCGCCCTGCCCACGCCAGAAAATCCCCTGAAACCGGACAGTAGTTGTACCGCTCGAGATTGAGCCCACAGCCTAATGCCTGCCAGTCTACGGACGGATTGAGATGGCTAAACGTCTCTATCTGCGAGGCTGTGTATGCGCCCAGGCTGCCAGGAAACCGAACAGCTACCTGAGCGATGATCGCATCGATCGCGTCGTTCAAAGAACCCATGCTGACAAAGTGAGCCACTGGCCTGTGCAAAAACGGTGTTAGGTAGAATGGCAACCAGTCGTAAGCAAAATTGACCAGCAAATCGTACTGCAACTGCACCTGACGAGCATAGTCCCAAATATTTGCTAACACTGTGCTGGTGACAATTGGCGCTGTGCGAGCCTGTGTCTGCGCACTCTCTTGCACAGCGCCCGGTATTTGAACCACCTCAACACCGCCGTGGGCTACCCCTACCGCAGCCAGATTCGCACCTGCAGGGGTTACTACCGTCACCTGGTGCCCTTTCTCACTTAGTGCGATCGCCAAATTAGAAACTGTCAGCTCTACCCCCCCACCGATCCCCGATCCAATCGGACCTACAGGCGTAGATAGCAGGAGCAGTCTCAACAGTTTCAACTTAGGACAAAAGACTTGGTGACGATGCGATTAGAATCTTTTCTGCTGCAATCCTTGCGGCTACAAGACTTGCGCTACAGAACTAAGAGGCAAATCGATTAGGACCGTTACCAGAGGTGAAAGATCTCATGTTGGTATCGATTGCCTGCGTCGCACGCAATCGATTGAGCTGCTCGAGCGCCCAAGTGGCTGTCTGACGCACTTCTGGATCTTCGTCCTCTGTTGCGTGGCCGAGCATTTGACTGATTTGTATCACTAGCTCATAGACACGGGTAATATCACGAATCGCATTCTTACGCACTTCAGGATTTTCATCTTTAAGGGCTATGGCAAGCGCTCGGTTCATCGGCTTAAGCGATCGCTGGCCAATTTCAGACAGCGCAGCTAGTACTAGGCTCTTTTCCTTAGAGTCGGCGGTAACCATCGCATCTACTAGTGGCTGTACAGCCAAAGAGCTACCGCGCTGTCCTAGTTCCCAAATAACCTTTCGCCGTCGACTCGGATCTGGATTGTGTAGATCTTGGAGCAAGCCATCAACTACCTCCATCGAGCCTAAAGTAGCGGCGTCACTTAGCTGCCCGTTTTTTTGCATCGGAACAGCGATTGTAGCTAGTGAACCATTGTCGCCTACCGGTGTAGTCGTAGGATCTTGTATAGCATGGTCTGTTGTTGGCAGGACGACCGAACCACTACCGTTAGAAGTACCTGGCTGCACTCCTACTGCCCCCCAGGTTTCATCAGCATCAGCATCAGCCTCATTCTTGCTGCGGTTGGCGATAAAGAAACCAACGCCAAAGCTGGCAACTAAAGCAGCCAAGCCCAACCCTAAGCCCAAAAAATTCCCGTAGCCGCGCGAGCCTTCGTCAGCACTTTCTACCGGCGCTTCACCCGCACCTTCAGCTGAACCATCGCCTATAGGCGGCAGGTCTGCAGCAGGCGTAGGCGCATCCGCATCCGCTAAGACTACTGTCCCGTCTGCTGATGAGGCCGATGACGATGTCTCTAGCGATTCTAGCGCTTCCCAGGTGGCATCATCTAGGCGACCAGTGGGCTCAAAGTCTCGTTTCTCTTGAAAAGCGAGAACTGCTTGCTGAGTCGCCAAACCATAGATGCCATCAACAGGGCCATCGTAGTACTCAGTATTTTGAAGACGATCTTGAAGTGCTCGAACCGCTTGGCCTCGATCGCCAATAGACAGCACGTTAGAAGCTGAGCTGCTGTCAGCTTGCGCAACCACCAAGGGGGTAGATACAGGATGAGCAATTCTATCTATAGACGCTGCGCTTTTGACCGGTATGACTGATACACTCAGTGCACCCAGGCAGGTTAGAAATACTAGTTTAGAACGCCGAATCATTGCTATCTTTACCTGCTATGTTCTAAGAACTCGAAGACCCTGTGTCAGAATCAGGCCCTATAGGTAAACCCCTATAGACAAAGCCCTTTGGAAAATACGGCCCACTTTAGCCTAAAACCGGAAAAAGCGAGTGGGGTATTTACTGATGGCTATTTTCCATGAGCTATCATCAATATAGTGCCCGCCAGGCTAGTAGTTTCTTCTTAGAGACAGTAAACTACCGGCCCTAGCGCAACGTTAGCGTAAATAACTAATCTGAATAGACGCTAAGAGCACATATGGATAGATATTGACAGTGTAGATGTTGATAGTGCTCAGTAAACGCTAGCAACACTTAGGTAGATAAAATAAGCTGCTACGTTGAGTACGTCTCTTCTACAATTATGGATGCAGTACATCAGTACGCCAAAAGGCCTTTATCAGCCATATTTGATGAGTTTATCGTATCGCAATCATTCGTTTAGAAAACATGCATCATACTGAGTTGTTCTGTTCTTTACGGTTGTATTCTCTATATTCATGTATTTTTGGGAAGGCTATCACCTGAAAAAACGACTATTATCTCGCTAAAAATGTCGTTTTTGCCCGAATAAGGCAAAACTACTTATGCAGTCAACCCTACGTGTATACAAAGTTGCCGACTAACCTGTATGGAAATCCGTACAATTTATTCAGTGTTTTTGGAAGATGTCGTCTTCACTGATGGCATTTTTGTACTATCTGAGGCTGAATTGCTTGATTTTGCATTCTGTAGTGAGGCGGTTTGTGTGGTAGCTAGAGAGAGTAGCCGCGATCGCAAGTGTGTTAGTTTTGCACTCATCTGAGTACGCTGGTTGATTAAATAGATACTCAGTAGGGTGAAAAGAACGCCTATCCACTGGAGCTGGCTTAGACTTTCTGCTAAAAATAGCGTGCTAAAGAGCAAGGCGAATACAGGCGTTAGAAAAGTAAGTGCGCTCAGGCTGGTTAGATTGCCTTGGGCTGCAAGATAGAAGAAGACACCGTAGGCGATCGCGCTGCCGAAAACAGTGGCATAGCTGATTTCTATCCAGCCCGCCACAGAAACGTTTTGCCAGGTGGTCGGCTCGCCAAGCGCAGAAGCCACTACCAAAGGAATGCCGCCTAAGATCATATGCCAGCCCGTTGCTGCCACCGGATCAGCAACTTTGGCCACAAAGCGAATCAGAATAGTTCCAACGGCCATAGAAAGCGCCGCCATCAGCATCAGCCACTCTCCTTGCTGAAACAAAACGCTCCAGATTTCTTGTTCTAGCGTGACGACTGGCTGCAAATCGAACCCATGGCCCTGTAGCAAAGCCAAGACCCACTCATCGGGTAGCCCAATCAGGCTAATTCCCAGCAGTCCGACAACCAGTCCAGACCAGCCCCAGGGCCCAATCCACTCTTTAAAAAGAAAACGAGCCATAACCGCTACTGCCAGCGGCTGAGAGTCAATCATTACAGAGCCTAGTCCTGCGCCCGTCCGCTCTAACCCTTTAGCTAAAAACCCTTGGAATAGCGTGCCGTCTACTAGGGCAAACAAACTAATCCATAGCCACGCCTGCCAGCCTTTTGGCTGTTCGCGGCCCAGCCAAAGCGACACTATCACCACCAAAATGCCAGCAGGAAAGAGCCTGACGCTTGCTAGAAACAGCGGACTGGTTTCGGCCATCACGCCCTTCATAGCCACCATCGCCGTTCCCCAAAGGAAAAACGGTGAAATTAAAACCAGGGGATGGGTAAGCAAGGTGGTCGCTGGTTTTAGCGCGGTAGGCAAACGCAGGCTCGGCTCGACATCAGCTTCATTTGTAGTGGGGAGGCTATCAGGGCGAGAATCCATATTTTGCGGGGGCGTGGCAAGGCGTATACTTAACTCTAAAGTAATGTTAAGCCCAGTGCACCCTGAGATTTCATGATTTGGCCTTTTAAGCCTCGCTATCGCAAGCAAGTTGCTCGGATTGAAATTATGGGTGCGATCGCGGGTGCAACCCGAAAGCATGTTTTAGAAGCGCTCAAAGAAGTTGAAGAAAAGAAATTTCCTGCCCTGCTGCTTCGTATTGACAGCCCTGGTGGTACAGTTGGCGACTCTCAAGAGATCTATAGCGCCCTGCGACGGCTGCAAGAAAACGTCAAAATTGTAGCCAGCTATGGCAATATTTCGGCATCGGGCGGTGTCTACATTGGCGTAGGCGCTCAGCATATTGTGTCCAACCCAGGGACAATCACGGGCTCTATCGGTGTGATCTTGCGCGGTAACAATATTGAAAAGCTGCTAGAGCGTGTTGGGGTCTCGTTCAAGGTGATCAAATCCGGGCCCTATAAAGATATATTGGCGTTTGATCGACCATTGACACCTGCTGAAGAGACCATTTTGCAAGAGCTGATTGATGTGAGCTACGGGCAGTTTGTGCGGACAGTGGCAGAAGGGCGAAATCTGAGTGAAGAGAAGGTGCGAGAATTTGCTGATGGGCGTGTCTTTACAGGTGAGCAAGCGCTGGCATTTGGCATGGTAGACCGGCTGGGCACCGAAGAAGACGCTAGACGCTGGGCCGCAGAACTAGGCGGGCTAGACCCAGATAAAGCAGAGTGCTACACGTTTGAAGAAAAGAAGCCCTTACTATCGAGGCTGCTGCCTGGAAACCGATCTGTGCTTGATGTTCTGCCAGCGCAGATGCCTGCGACCCTAGCTCGCATAGACTTTGAGGTTGAAACCAGTGGCGTACCGCTTTGGTTGTATCAACCACCAATGATGTATCACTGATGTGTAGGCCGATGTGCTAGGCCGATATGTCGGATAGATGATGCCGTAAGCTATGTGACAGAAAGCTATAGCAAAGGAAGAAACCGCTGTGAGCACACAGGAGAGCTGGCAAAAGGAGAGCTGGCAGGCACAGAGTTTGCCGATGAACTGGCAAATTAGAGCGATTCGAGGCGCGACGACGGTCCCTGAAAATTCGGCTGAGGCAATGGCTGAAGCGGTGAGTGAGCTACTCGATGCCATCGAGCAGCGAAACCAGCTAGACCCGATGAAGATTGTCAGTGTGACCTTTTCGGTAACTCAGGATTTGGACGCGGTGTTTCCGGCTGCGATCGCCCGCACTCGCCCCCGGTGGGATACCGTACCTCTACTCGATGTGCAGCAAATGCATGTCGAAGGCAGCCTGCCTCGCTGCATCCGCCTAATGCTTCATATTTATCTACCCGTACACAGCGCCGAGGTAAGCCATACCTATCTACGGGGGGCTAGCAAACTGCGCCCCGACCTGTGTGTCACCAGTGACTAAGAACTCGTCCATGCTTGTTCATGTTGGCAGCAAGCAATGTTCGCACTTTTGAAAGAATCTTCTAGCTTCTTAATTCCCTCTCAAGGTGTTTCTAGCCTGCCTTCCTAAAGACTACGCTTTGATTGAAATCCAAAAGTAGAAAAGGAAGCAACCTAATCATGGTTACCAGCTCTCAAGCATCACCTCAAGCTAATGTACCTAGCGATATTTCTCAAGAGCTTTCAGCCTTCAATGCGCTGACAACAGATGAAAAACTAGGACTGCTTTGGGTGCTGTACGACAACATGGGCAGCTCTGTTACCCCGGCTGCACCAGGCGCGGCTAGCGAGCCAATGACGAAGGGGCTTTTAGACGAAGTCACCGCAATGGAAGAATCAGCGCAGATGAGCTTTATGCGCGATTTGGTTAATCACACCAGTACAGAGCAGACCAAAGCCTATGGCAAGTTCACCGAAGATAACAAGCTAGCGTTTTGGTACGAACTTGCTGAAGGCATGGCTGCGGGAAACATTATTCAAGTACCTGCTGACTATGAAATGTCTGGTTCGACCTCACAGGCTTTTGCGGCTACGACAGCGCTCGATTTCAATCAGCAAATTACCCTATTACGCCATGCCGTTGTTGATATGGGAGCGTAGCGATGAAGATCAGCCGGAGTTGCGCTCGCGGCCTAGTTGAGCAGTACTTCGCTAGCTTCAACCGAGGTGATTTTGAACAGACAGCGCGGTTGTTTGCTCAAACTGGCCAGCTACTGCCGCCTTTTGAGGCCGCGACTACAGGTCGAGAGGCCATCGCTCACTATCTGGCAAAAAAGGCGAAGAATATGACCGCTAAGCCAGAACAGTGGACATTTTACCAAGAAGAGCCTGGGCTGTGGCAGGTAGAGGTCAAAGGAAAGGTACAGGCGATTGTCTTTCAGGTAAATGCGATTTGGCAGTTTGCTATAACCTGCACTGGGCAAATCAATTCTGCGCAGATTGAGCTAGTGGCTTCGCCTAAGGAGCTGCTATCGCTACGGACTTCTAAAGAAGATACCGGCTTAGAAGATACGGGTATTAAAGAAGCGGTGCGATCGCGTGCGGGAAGTCTTCAAGAGAGTCCAGCCGTGGCCCAGCGCGGCTAGAAAACAAGCGAGTGCACAATAAAAATCAAGGAGCCCCGCCAGATCAGCCTGGCGGGGCTCTTTGAGTGAATTATTTAATTTCAAAAGAGCTAAGCCTCGAAACCAGACGCCAAAATTTAGACGCTGCAGCAGAGCAGGAACGCATTCTTACTTTGCGGATAAGTTGCCCGTTGCGCTGCAGAAGCTTCAGCCGATAAGGATGCCCTAAGCAACTCTACGAAAGCTACAAAGCGCAAACCTAACCTTCTTTCCCTGGCTTGTGATGAAACCGTATCCCTAAAAACAAATCGTACATAAATCCTAGAAAGTCTTTGGTTTGCATCAGTCCTAGAGACTGCGGTGAGCCCTTTTCATCCAGCAAAGGTTTCATCACCTCATAGGCAGGCTTGTACTTGTACCAGGGAATAGAAGGCCACAAGTGATGAACCAAATGATAGTTCTGACCCATAATCAGCAGGTTCAGAACTGGGTTGGGATACACGCGAGCATTCTTCCAACGATTCTGCGCTTGGAACGGACGGTGCGGTAGATAGTCAAAAAACAGCCCAAGCGCTAAGCCAACAACTAAAGCAGGCGAAAACCAGAAGTTAAACAGGTAATCAATAAAGCCAAAGCAGCAGGCAGCGTAGACAAATAGCCCAACCGTCAGTCGACTGAGAAACCACTCCATCAGCTCATTCTTTTTCCAAAGCCTCCGTTGGAAAAAATAGATCTCGTGATAAAAAAACCTAGCTGCGATCAGCCATAGCGGCCCGCCAGTTGATACAAAATGGTCAGGATCATTTTCAGGGTCATTCACATGGGCGTGGTGCTGCAAGTGCACCCGAGTAAAAACCGGAAACGTGAACCCTAACATCAGCGCGCTACCGTGTCCTAGCGCTGCATTAATGGCTGGGTTGCGATGAGCAGAGTTATGAGACGCGTCATGAATGACGGTTCCTACTAGATGTAGAGAGAGCGTATTTAACGCGAAACAGCACCAGCCTAGCCAGTGCCAAACAAAGTATCCGACTGTTGAAGTAATTACTAATAAGACGGCCCCGCAGAAAATTAGCAGATTGGGACTCACACCACCATCGGCATCTAGAAACCGTTTGGGGACTCTCCGGGTAACCGCCAGGGGCTCTAATGCCGCCGACACCATATATTCGCTCCTTTCACACCACGTTGTTCGATCTGTTTTTGGAATCTATCTACAGTCTTCGGTAGTATACGCTACCTGAGATTAATAATAAAGTTTTGTGACATTCACCTGTAGCCATCAGGCAGCAACTGTTATCAGCTGTAAAAGGCTTGATGTAAAAGGGAAGTCGTCAATTCTTTAATACCCTACAGTGCCTATAATCCAGTACGCAAGCAGATCTGCTTGCCTCTTAAGAACTATACAGAGCATCCTTCAAAAGAGTATTTTTACTTAAATTTTCAATTCACAACTGCTTTTTGGTCTTTTACTTTGCAACTTGTCTTTTGATCTTGAGAGTATCCCTTAAGAGATTAAGAGTATCCCTTGGGAGATTGAGCCTATAAAACAGAAGCAAATCTGCAATAGAAGTAAACCCCCTTTAAAGAGGAGGGAGCCTTGTTATAGCGCTGTTGAGTATTTGCTGCCAGGGTGATGCTATAGAAAGGGTCTTACAGTGGTATGTTTGAGCAAAGTTTTAACCCTTGTATTTCTACTGAATAAACGTATGCGATTTTCCCTAGGAAAGGTTCCCACAGTGCGCCCTGCCTTGCGTCGAACCAAAATCGTTGCGACCATTGGCCCTGCAACCCAAAGCCCAGATGTCTTAAAGGCCTTGATAGAAGCCGGGGCGACTACCTTGCGGTTGAACTTCTCCCATGGTGACCAGGAAAATCATCGAAAAAATATTCAGTTAATCCGTCAGATTTCTTTTGAATTGCAGCAGCCTGTGGGCATCTTGCAAGACCTGCAGGGGCCAAAAATTCGCCTGGGTCGGTTTTCAGAAGGCTCTATTCGGCTGGCAAAAGGCGATCGCTTTATTCTCACGAGTCGCAAAATTCCGGGTACTCAGACAGAAAGCTCTGTCACTTACGAACCGCTCGTTGAAGAAGTACCGGTTGGCTCGACCATTTTGCTTGATGACGGCAAGGTGGAGATGAAGGTCGTTGGCAAAGACATAGAGCAGAAAAATCTCAACTGTGATGTGATCGTTGGCGGCAAGCTGTCTAATAGCAAAGGGGTTAATTTCCCAGGCGTCTATCTATCAATCAAAGCGCTGACTGATAAGGACCGAGAAGATCTTCAGTTTGGGCTAAATCAAAATGTAGACTGGGTAGCCCTAAGCTTTGTCCGTAATCCTCAAGATGTTTTAGAAATTAAGGAGATTATTCAAAACTCTACCAATCGGCGCGTGCCTGTCATCGTCAAGATTGAAAAGCACGAAGCTATCGAGCAAATGGACGCCATTTTATCTTTGTCAGATGGGGTGATGGTGGCGCGGGGGGATTTGGGCGTGGAGCTACCGGCAGAAGATGTGCCAGTGCTGCAAAAGCGGCTTATCTCCACGGCAAACCGTCTGGGCATTCCAGTGATTACCGCCACCCAGATGCTCGATAGTATGGTAGACAGTCCGCGCCCGACTCGGGCAGAGGTCTCGGATGTGGCCAATGCTATTTTTGATGGGACCGATGCCGTGATGCTCTCGAATGAGACAGCGGTGGGAGACTTTCCGGTAGAGGCGGTGGCCACGATGGCGCGCATTGCTAGGCGGACAGAGCAAGAGCAGATGGATAAGGTGCACGAAGAATTTAGCACTAGCCACACAATTCCCAATGCGATCAGTCAGGCGGTGGGGCAAATTGCCAATCAGCTGAGGGCGTCGGCGATTATGACAATGACGCGCAGCGGCGCAACGGCGCGCAATGTGTCTAAGTTTCGGCCTAGAGCGCCTATTTTGGCGGTGACCCCGCTGGTGGATGTCTCACGGCAGCTACAGCTAGTTTGGGGGGTCAATCCACTGCTAGTAGTGGACCTGCCCTCTACTGGACAGACGTTTCAGGCGGCCATGAATGTAGCTCAAGAGGACGGGCTGCTGCACGATGGTGATTTAGTGGTAATGACAGCAGGCACCTTGCAAGGCGTTTCTGGCTCTACGGATCTGATTAAGGTTGAAGTTGTAACAGCGGTGTTGGGGAAGGGTCGGGGGGTTGGCGAAGGGTCGGTGAGTGGCCGCGCTCGGATTGCTCACGATACGGCAGCGATTAAGGATTTTCATGCCGGTGAGATTTTGGTGGTGCCGTATACGAGCGCAGACTATGTGGATGCGATTCGCCGAGCGGGTGGCATTATCACAGAAGATGACAGTATCACTAGCCACGCCGCAATTTTAGGTCTGCGGCTAGGAATTCCGGTGATCGTTGGGGTAGAGCGAGCGACGGAAATTATTCGCAATGGCACAATTGTGACGCTAGACGTGAGCCAGGGCGTTGTTTGCTCTGGGACGTTTAATGCCCCAAAACCAGAAGTGACTTTAGTTTAACGGTGGTTTTGGGGCGGTGGTCTTGGGGCAGCGGTTTAGCGGCAGCGGTTTAGCGGCAGCGCAAAGCAATAGGCCTAGCGATGATAGAAGGCAGGAGAGCCTCGAAAGATGCGATCGCGCTGGCCTTGAGCCAGTCGAGACGAACTAGATCTAGAATAATCAACGGCGGCTTGTGGCTCGTTTACTTCGCTTTCTAGCTTAGAGATAGGGATGAAGGTGTGGTTGGGCCGGTCGTAGGTGAGAACGGTGCCGTTAATAATGTTGTAAATCCAGCCGTGGAGCTGAACTTCGTTTCTGTGAAGGTGCGATCGCACCGAAGGATAGGTCTTTAAATTATCAATTTGCGTCAGCACATTCTCAGCCACCAGCGTTGCTAGCTTTTCCGACTTACCCAAATGTCCATAGTGCTCTTCTACCAGCTCACGAGTCGCTTCTGTATGCTTTAGCCAGTTGTAGACCAGCGGCATTTTTTCTTCTAGCTCACCTACTTGCAGCAGACCCTTCATGGCACCGCAGGTGGTGTGGCCACAAATGACGATGTGCTGAATATCTAGCGACTTGATCGCATACTCAATCGTCGCGCCCTCACCCCCATTTGTCGCACCGTAAGGGGGCACAATATTGCCGGCATTGCGAATAACAAACAGATCGCCCAAATCTGACTGCGTGATCAGCTCAGGCTGTACCCGAGAATCTGAGCAGGTAATAAACAAAACGCGAGGGTGCTGACCTTGGGCCAGCTCTTGCAGCAGCGCTTTGTGCTGAGGAACGTAGCTGTTTTGGAACTCTCGAAGGCCCTTAATCAGATCTTTCATGGCTTCTCTCTATTTCTTAGTACCGATATCCTTCTTAGTACCTATATTCTCACGATCAGAGGCCATGAGCTGAGCCATGCAAATAATTGAGCTACTGAATCAATAAGAGACCACTACTCCCGAGCGTGCAGAATCGGCGTATTGAACTCGATAATTGCCTGAGCAACCTTTTCGGCTTCGGCTGCGAGCGCAATATTGGTTTCTTCTAACAGTTGCCATACAGCTGTCAGCAGCTCGTCTGTGCCCTTACGACTAACCGCCGAAACCCGAAAGACTCTTTCGCCCGTCACCAGAGCCAATTCAGCAGCCAGTTCGTCTACTTCTTCTTCCAAAAGTGCGTCTATTTTATTGATGGCAACTAGCTGCGGACGGCTAGCCAATTCTCGTCCATAGGCCACCAGCTCTTGCTGAATCGTTTGATAGTCTTTCACCGGGTCGATTGCCGTTCCATCCACCAGATGCAATAGCAGCTTTGTGCGCTCAATGTGTCGTAAAAAGTCGTGCCCCAGCCCTTGGCCTGCATGTGCCCCTTCAATCAGTCCTGGAATATCTGCAAAGACGGTACCATCGCCTGTGGGTTTGCGGACCACGCCCAAGTTAGGCACAAGCGTTGTAAACGGATAGTCAGCAACTTTGGGCTTAGCGGCGGACAGCGTAGAAATGAGCGTGGATTTGCCCGCGTTAGGCAAGCCGATGATGCCCACTTCTGCTAGCAGCTTCAGCTCTAGACGTATGCTGCGAATCATGCCGCCAATGCCGCGCTGTGACATTTCGGGCGCGCGGTTACGATTGCTAAGAAAATGACGGTTGCCCAGGCCCCCTTTGCCACCTGGGGCAATAACGAGCCGCTGACCAGGGTCGGTGAGGTCCCCAATGACATCACCTGTCTCAAGGTCGTAGACAAGCGTGCCGCAGGGCACTTCAACAATGAGGTCTTCGCCGCTAGCCCCGGTTCTATTTTTAGGACCTCCCTTTTCACCGTCTTCGGCCTTGAACCGATGGGCGTAGCGAAAGTCTAAGAGGGTCTGCAAGTTGGCCCTAGCCACTAAAACAACTGATCCTCCCTTACCACCAGTTCCACCAGAAGGTCCTCCGGCAGGAACGTACTTTTCTCGTCTAAATGCTGTGAGGCCATCGCCGCCAGAGCCGCCTTCTACTTCAATTTCAGCCTGGTCAATAAATTGCATACAAAGGAAATAGAGGCGCAGCGCCTGCTACCAAGGAGATTGATTCAGTTCAATACATCAGTCTAGCGCTCAATCTAGGTACTTGCGCCAAGGGTCTACGCTTTCCCTGCAATTTCCTCTGGGCTTTCCTCTGGGCTTTTACAGGTCGCTGATGGCCGATTGAATACGGGCAGCGATTTCTGGATCCTCGCGATGCATTTCTGTAATGGCGTTGAACCGCTGAGGCGTTAGGTCATTTTCCTCGGCTAGCTGACTGGCCTCATTGCAGAAAGTGACAAGGACGGTGCGTAGCTCAACCCGAGCAGATCTAGGAATATCGGGCATGTCTGATAGGCGGTTGAGCGTACAGCTCAAGGGCGTATCTAAAAGACTTAGCTCGCTGTTGGCGGTGGTTAAAATGTCGCTGGCTGCACTATAAGCGTTGATTCGGACGGATTCAATCGCGGCGATTGCCTGTGCATAGCTAGCAATATCTTCGTCGGTCAGCGCCTGGGCGTAGGCAGGCAGCGTTTGCCTAGACGCAAGAAAAAGAATGAGCTGAGAAGCGGCAAATGCGCTAAGTGCGATCGCACTTTTCGTCTTGCAAACCGTTCGAGCAGCGGTTCGACGAGAACAATATTTTTTCAACAGCATGACGATAAACGACTCCCTTAATGACAGATATCGACTGTGTGCTAAGCCCGCTACAGCCAAGATCCACAGCAAAGACTGAAATATTGGACATTTTACAAGGAGCCTCGCGCAATAGCATAGATATTTCCCGAGTGTCCGCCTATCAGAACAATTTGCCTAAATCTTCTTTGCCGCCCAACGTCTTTATCGCCTGACGTCTTTGCCGCTCCAAATCCTCACTGCTCAAAGTATCGCTTAATCGCCCGACGTCTTTACCGCCCGAAACAGCTCGCTATTTCGATGACTTTTGTCTGTAGCATGATTTCTGCTGGAGATCCTCGCTTCAGGCCAAATTCTAGCGATAGCAGTAAAGACAGCGCCTTGTGTAGCTGTGTAGGTGAGCAGCCACGAATCTGCTTTTGCAAAATGTATACCCGTCTAGGATTGTTGACTTCGGCAGCTTTTGCGATCGCATTTACGTCTCGTTCGCCCTGCGCGGCTAGTAGGCTTACCCACAGCCACACCCGAAACTGACTTACTAGCGTTGCTACCACGCGTAGAGCGGGCTCATTATTTGCTAGCAAATCGGTCGCTAGGCTCAGCGACTGATCGGTTTTTCCGGCAATTAGCGCCTCTGCTAGTTGAAAGCTGGTCTGAGTACTGACAGCCACAAGCTGAGTGATTACTTCTGGCGGCAGTGGCTCGGTCTTGACCTGCCTGGCTTCACTCCAGTAAAGGCTTAACTTTTCTACCTCGTTATATAGCCTGCGCGTATCCGAGCCAACGGCTTCTGCTAGCAGCTCGGCAGACTGTGGCTTTAGCCGTAGATTCATTTCTTGCGCGACCCGCTTGACTTGAGCAAGTAGCTGGTCGGTTTGCCAAGGCGCAATAGTGGCGAACTCGCGCACCTCCGCATGCTTTTTCAACAGCTTGGTTGATTTCAGCCGCCCGTCTGGCTTATTTGCACTGGTCAACAGCAGCACTGCCGTATTAGGAAGCTGGGGCAGCGTCCGGCTCATTTCTTCTAATACGGATGCTGAACACTTTTGTCCTAGCGCTGTATCTGCTAGCCATACAAATCGTTGCCCCATCCCGAACGGCGGCGTCATTGCCTGGTTAAGTGCCTGAATTACGGCGTCTGTGGCGTCAGGATCGACGCGGTCATAGTTGAAGCTAGCCCAGCTAGGGTCGAGGGCGCGATCACGCAACGCAGCCACTGCCTTCTTTAACCGGAACTCATCGCTGCCCCAAAAAAAGTAGACTGGCATAAATCACTAAATGCATTGCTAAATGCTCGGAGATGAACAGAGAGAGGCCCAAAAGAAAGATTCAAAAGCAAAAAGGGCTAACGTCGCCTAAAGCTACTTCTTCGGCAATAGGCGCATACAGCTCTTAAGAAGGAGATATTAGCTTTCCGCCCAGAAAAGTGAAGCTATGTAAACAAACTTTATTAAAATGCGTTACAATGATTCACATAAGTTAACTGGAGGCATCTTTAATGATGACCACAATTCTAGTATCGCTCATCATCGCTAGCTGGACTGCTGTCGCATTGACTCACGTTCAGGCTGATTTCTTTGGTGAGACAGCTGAATCTTTAGAAGTGATCGCAATTCCAGTAGTGGATCAAGCTACTCGTCAGAACTATCGCGGTTAATAGTTTAGCTTTGGCTTAAATGCTGTAGATGCACGTTATCGCTGGTACGTTCATGTGCATCCGCAGCCCGTCCAAAATTATTTGCTCTAGACAGAAAATAGTTTTCGTCGTAAAGAGTATGTGCCTCCATCGGGTACATACTCTTTTTTATTTCATTCGTCGCCACGTTCTAGTTGCTATGCCTTTTCAGCCAATTCTCTTCGGTTGTGTGCGAAAACTGATCTAGCTCGAACTTCTGTCTAAAAATTCGCGCTAGTAGAAAACGGGTTCATAGATTATTTAAGCGATATTTTCATTCTTTGATAGACTTGTTTCTATGGAAGAATGAAAACAGTGGTTATAGTGGTTCGTTGAGTCCTTTGCCCTAATCCACAAAAGTAACGTTAGAACGCCCTGTTAGAGGTATTAAAGCTGTGATTCACGCGACGCTCCACCAACTCAAAGTATTTGAAGCGACCGCCCGCCATGGCAGCTTTACCCGCGCCGCAGAAGAGCTATATCTGACGCAGCCGACGGTCTCTATCCAGGTCAAGCAGCTAACCAAATCGGTCGGCTTACCTCTGTTCGAGCAAATTGGTAAACGGTTGTTTTTGACTGAAGCAGGGCAAAAGCTGCTGTCTACCTGTCAAGAAATTTTCAACGGCCTAGAGCAGTTTGAAATGTCGGTTGCCGATCTTAAAGGGATGAAGCAAGGGCAGCTAAAGCTAGCTGTGATCACAACAGCAAAATACTTCGTTCCTAGGCTGCTTGGCCCTTTTTGTCAGCGCTATCCTGGCATTGATATCTCGCTGAAGGTAACCAACCATAAGTGTCTCCGAGAGAGCATGATCGCCAATGAAGACGATCTCTATATTATTAGTCAGGCTCCAGATCAGCCGGATCTCAACATTCATCCGTTTCTAGAAAATCCGCTGATCGTTCTTGCACCCACTAGTCACCCACTCGCTCGCCAGAAAAATATTCCTATTGAGATGCTCAACAACGAGCGGTTTATCATGCGCGAGCCTGGCTCAGGCACACGAGGGGCTGTAGAGACACTCTTTGAAGAGCACGATATCAAAGTGCGAGTCAGCTTGGAGCTAGGGAGTAACGAGGCGATCAAACAGGCGATCGCAGGCGGCCTCGGCATTTCTGTTTTGTCCCAGCACACCATCATTTCCGAAGGCACCTCAGGCGAATTTGCCATTTTAGATGTGCAGGGTTTCCCAATCGAGCGGGACTGGTATGTTGCTAACCTGGCAGGCAAGCAGCTTTCAGTCGTGGCTAAAACGTTCTTACAGTTTTTGCTAGAAGAAAGCCCTGATATGGCCAAACGCCTGCTGCCAGGACTAGGCAGAGCCGCGTTGAACGGCAAAGAAGAGGATGCATTCAACGAGAGAGAGCCCGTCAAAGCCTAAATGCTTATGAAATGGCTGCCTCTAAATAGCTCTAGAACAGATTTGTCCACCTAAAAAAGCCAGGACGCCATAAGTGATGTCCTGGCTATCTTTTTCTCAAACCTTGATGTTCTCAAAGACTATTTGCTATGGCTATAGAACCTGAACCTCGATAGCTGAGCCTCAATAGTTGAACTCAGAGCTTAGGGCCCAGGCTTTAGTCGTGGCTAACTAGCCTCCTTTAAAGCTGCTAGCACTTTGTCATGAATCTCGCCATTGCTGACTACGACGCCAGTCGTGGTCAATCTGTCAGCTTTGGAGAAATCTAAGGTTTCGCCGTGCATATCCGTTACGCGACCACCCGCCTCTTCAACGACAATTACGCCTGCCGCATGGTCCCAAATTTTTTCTTGATAGCCAGGATATTTAGGCGAAGGCAAACGTAAATAGAGCACAGCATTGCCAGAAGCGACTGCGCCGTACTTAGCTTGAGAATCCATGCGCATGGATTCGGTAGTGACCCCAGCGGCTTTGGCGATCACACTTTGCAAGCTCTGGTCGCCATGTCCAGATTCTACGCTTTCCACAAAGCGAAAATGCGCCTGATCGTCAGAACCCGTCACCTGAATCGGCTCTGGCGTGCCGCCGTCAATGGCCTGCATTGTTGCCCCCTCACCTCGTACGGCCACAAACAAGATGCCAGTCGCTTCACCGCTTTTTAGCTGCAAAGTCAACGCCGGACAGGCCAGGACGCCTACCTTGATCTCGCCATCAGCGATCATCGCTAATGCCACCGCGTACTGATCCTTTCGCAAAAAGCCTTTGGTCCCGTCAATAGGATCGAGCGTCCAGTAGCGTGGGGCAACCGCGCCGTTGCCATGGTCAATCCACTGAGTGATCTGCTCGGGTGTTGCTTCGGGCACAACGGCCTTCACATAGTTCGCCACCTGCTGCAATCGATCGGCCATTTCAGGGGTTTTGAGTTCGCCAGCATCTTCTTCACCAACCACCGGATCATTTGGAAAAGCTTCTAGCAAGTGCTTGCAAACAACTGCCTGTGCACCAAAGTCAGCGACGGTTACCGGACTTTTATCTTTTTTCTCAATGGCCTCGGGCACCATGGTCTTGCGAACTTTCTCGCAGACGACTGCGGCGGCAGTTGCAGCGGCGATCGCAACTTTTTTCTCGGTTTCAAATGCCATGAATACGCTCTCGAAGTAATTGCAAACGATGGTTAATTTTTCCCAAAAGGGTGGTTTCCCTGCCGTTGGGTCATCAACTTTTATTAGTCTACGGTAAGGGCCTCTCGGTGCCAGGACGGTCCAGGCTAATTCGCGGTTTCTTCATCCACTGCGCTCTCATCCACCGCGCGCTCACCCAATACGTTTTTATCCGCCACGTCTTTGACCACTACGTCTTTACCTGTACCTTCACCTGCGCTCTCATCCAATTCTTCGTTATCCTCATTAGTCATGCGATAGATTTTCGTCCAGTCTCGTGTGCCCCAGTGTTGACAGGCAAAAGAGGCCGTACGGCTAGCCTTTATTAAAGCCTCTTCAAACGTATGGGTCAGGAAAAAATGACAGAAGGCACCGTGAAAAATATCGCCTGCGCCGAGCGTGTCCACCGCGCGTACCTGCGGGACTTCCAAACTTTCTCTTGGGCTGTCTTTGGTACTGCTGTTGCAGTAAGTGATAGGCGCGGCTCCGTTGGTGATCGCGACTTTCGGAATATTGTGCGATCGTAGATAATCGAATACCGCTGCCGCGTCCTCACATTCTGGCGGGTAAAAATTGGCGGAGGCCACCACCACATCTGCTGCTGCCAAAACGGTTTCAAAATTTGGCTTCCAGCTCCCGGCATCAACGACAACCGGAATCTGCTGCTCTCTGGCCCACTGCGCAATTTGAGCGCTCACTGCCATCTGATGGCCGTCAATCAAAACGATATCTACACTGTCTAAAATCTCTTGGGAAACTTGACTGGCCTCTACTTTCAGATCTGCTGCGCTGCGAGAGATAACTGCACGATCTCCTGTAGCTGCCGACACCACAATTGAGGAAACAGGCGGTGGCCCCGGCCTGCTAGGGTTCAAATCCGCTAAGATAACGCCTTGGCCCTGCAAGTCTTCGCGCAGCAAGCTTGTCAGTGAATGTTCCCCTAAGACGGAAGCTAGCATTGCCCGATTTTGACGGCCTAGTTGAGCAAACGCAACCGCCGCGTTGGTGGCTGGCCCACCTGCTACCGTCAGGCTTTTAATTGCCATCACTTTTTCATTGGCCGCAGGCGGACGCTCTGCCTGATAAATACAGTCAAGCGTTGTTACGCCTACAAATAGCCCACGGACTTTAGTCATTGACGGCTCCATAAGACTTCCATTTGGCTTTCATCTGTCTTTGGGGCACTGACTTTAGACCACCTTAACAGGCTACGATCCTCACTATAGAGCTTATGCCTAGAGCCTATGTCCCTGGCCAAAACTGACTGCTAGGGTTAATCTTTCTTCGAGCCTCACCGCTGTGACCGACTCTCATTTCACGCCTACCTCGCTAGAACCCAGCACGCTGTATCTAGTGGGAACGCCCATCGGTAACTTAGAAGACATGACGTTTCGAGCAGTGCGTGTGCTTCAGCAGGCTGATGTCATTGCCGCAGAAGATACCAGACATACAGGTAAGCTGCTGCATCATTTTCAGATTACGACACCGCAGATTAGCTACCACGATCACAATAGTCGGCAGCGCGTTCCACAGCTGGTAAAAAGGCTACTTTCAGGAGAGGCAATCGCACTGGTTACCGACGCTGGCATGCCGGGGATTTCTGATCCGGGCTATGAGCTGGTGCGCGCCTGTATTGAAGCTCAGCTTACGGTGGTGCCCATTCCTGGACCGTCTGCTGTCGTGACAGCAGTGAGCGCAGCCGGATTGCCGTGCGATCGCTTTACCTTTGAGGGCTTCTTGCCGGTCAAAGGTAAAGTGCGTGCCGCTCGCATCGCGGCACTCAAAAGCGAGCCTCGAACCGCTGTTTTTTACGAAAGCCCCCATCGCATTCTAAAGACCCTGACCGACTTAAAAACTATCCTCGGCCCCGATCGCCCGGTTGCGATCGCCCGCGAACTTACCAAACGCTATGAAGAGTTTTGGCGGGGGCAGATTGCAGATGCGATCGCCCATTACACAGCTATATCTCCTAAGGGCGAATTTACGCTGCTGATTGCCCCGGCAATCGCAACTCTTACTGTCCTTTCGACAGAGGAGATCATTTCCGAGCTTAAAAAACGTCTTGCCCAAGGTCAATCACGCACAGAAGCTAGCCGAGATCTTGCTCAGCAAAGCGCCCGATCCAAACGCGAGATCTATCAGATGTCTCTAGAAATAGACATCTACAGCATCTTGCAAGACAAGAGTCGTGAAGGCAAAAGCGAAGACGACTTTATGTAGCTAGATAGGTCAAAGAAAAAAGCAGAGCAAAAACCCTGCTTTTTGTTAAAGCTATCAATAGAAAAATGCTCTGACACTTTGTTCTCAGAACATATATCCTTATAATCCTGTGTTCTTAAAGCATATATCCTTGGAACCTAGCCCAGTGCTTCTGCACCACCAACGACTTCAAGAATCTCTTGTGTAATTGCTGCCTGACGTGCCTTGTTGTAAGACAGGGTCAAGGTTTTCATCAGCTCTTTGGCGTTATCACTAGCGCTGTTCATTGCTGTCATTCGAGAAGCCAGTTCACTAGCTGCGGATTCTTGCAAAGCTCGCAAAATCTGGTTGTTCAGATACAGCGGTAGCAGCGCATCCAAAATTTGTGACGGATCTTGCTCGAAGATCATGTCTTTCGGAAATTCGCTGACCTGTACATCAGGTGCGTCCGAACGCTCTACGGCCAAACGGCCATCGCGGCTAGTCAGGCGAAAGATTTCATCGTCTCGCGCTTCTAAGCCCTGTGGGTCTAGAGGCAGCAGCGTCTGCGTAACCGGGCGGTTGCTGACCAAAGAAATGAACTTGGTGTAGACCAGCTCTACTCTGTCGACCGACTCGGATAAAAATAGCGACAGCAGCTCATCGGCAATATTCGCCGCTTCATCCGCTGTCGGAATCTGCTCTAGCCCTGTGTACTTTTCATCAATGGACTGGCTGCGGCGCTCAAAGTACTGGACAGCCTTTCTACCCACCAAAACATAGGTAAAGTCTAAGCCTTCAGCCTTTAGCTCTTTTGCCCTATTTTCGGCGCGGCGAATGACGTTGGAATTGTAGCCACCGCACAATCCTCTATCGCCAGAAATAACCAGAAGAGCGACCTTTTCGGCATCGCGCTGCTGCAAGAGCGGTAGGTCCGTAGTGTCTTCAAACTTGAGTCGGCTTTGTAGGCCGTAGAGCACCTGAGCTAAGCGGTCGGCAAATGGACGAGTCGCGTTGACCTGTGCCTGGGCGCGGCGCACTTTAGCTGCGGCAACTAGCCGCATTGCTTCTGTGATCTTTCGAGTATTTTTGACCGACTTAATGCGATCGCGAATAAGTTTTAAATTAGCCATAATCCGTGTCTCTATCAGGCAGCTGTTGTGCTCTTGCCTGTCTAAAGCTGTGGCTCTAGACAAATTTTCAAGAAGGAAAACAGCCGCCTCATTTTTGCGTCTCCCTACGCGGCTAAGAATGCCTGCTTACTCTCATCGATTGCTTCTTCTAGCAGCTTGACGGCTTCGTCAGTCAGCTTCTTCGTGTTATTGATTTCGTCAACATACGCTTTCTTGCTGGTGTTGACGTAGGCAATCAGCTCACTAACATAGTCAGCAACTTTATCCACCGCAATGTCGTTCAGCTTGTCATTTACGCCTGCGTAAATAACCGCTACCTGCTCAGCTAGGGTTCGAGGAGCGTACTGAGATTGCTTAAGAATCTCACGCAGCCGTTGGCCTTTGGCAAGCTGCGCTTGAGTTGCCGGATCCAAGTCAGAGGCAAACTGAGCAAATGCTTGCAGTTCATCGAACTGAGCCAGCTCTAGCTTTACCTTACCAGCAACTTTCTTAATGGCTTTGGTCTGCGCCGCAGAACCCACTCGAGATACTGAAACACCTGCGTTAATAGCAGGGCGCAAGCCAGAGTTAAATAAGTCAGAAGAAAGGAAGATCTGACCATCGGTAATCGAAATTACGTTGGTGGGGATGTACGCTGAAACGTCACCCGCTTGAGTCTCAATGATAGGTAGGGCAGTCATGCTGCCTTCGCCAAGTTCAGGGCTAAGCTTAGCGGCCCGCTCTAACAAACGTGAGTGCAAGAAAAATACGTCGCCAGGATAGGCTTCACGACCGGGTGGACGACGCAGCAAGAGAGACATTTGGCGATAGGCTTGCGCTTGCTTGGTCAAGTCATCGTAGATAATGAGGGTTGCTTTGCCTTTGTACATGAAGTACTCGGCGATAGAAGCACCGGTGTAAGGTGCTAGGTACTGTAACGCAGCCGGGTCGTTTGCGTTTGCGGCAACAACGACGGTGTAGTCTAATGCGCCCCGCTCTTCGAGCACGCCAATAACCTGGGCAACAGAAGAAGCTTTTTGACCGATCGCAACGTAGACACAGATAACATCCTGATCAGCCTGATTGAGAATAGTGTCGATGGCGATCGCAGTCTTACCCGTCTGCCGGTCACCAATAATCAGCTCACGCTGACCGCGCCCAATAGGAATCATTGCGTCGATGGCTGTGATGCCGGTTTGGAGCGGCTCATAGACTGACTTGCGGTCAATAATGCCAGGTGCCATCGACTCAATCAGCCGACTTTCGCTCGTATTGATATCTCCTTTACCATCAATCGGACGACCGAGGGTATCAACTACGCGGCCCAGCATGGCATCACCCACTGGCACAGAGGCAATTTTACCAGTAGATTTTACCGTACTGCCTTCTAAAACCTCGCGGCCTGTCCCCATCATCACCGCACCCACATTGTCTTCTTCAAGATTCAATGCAATGCCGATGGTGCCGTCTTCAAATTCAAGAAGCTCGCCAGCCATGGTGTTGTCGAGGCCATAGATGCGAGAAATCCCGTCACCAACCTGAAGCACTGTGCCGACGCTATCCGCTTTCACGTCCTGGTCGTACTGCTCAATCTGCTGCTGAATAATGCTGCTAATTTCGTCTGGTCTGATGCTTACCATTAGAAGTCGCTCTACCTACTAACTACCGATGTGTACTCAAAAATGGAAAATAAAAAATTGTGGCTGAACTGCCCGAGGACGTTTCTCGAAGACATTCTTTCTAAAAGCATTTTCTGAAGACAGCTCAGTCAAATACTCTGGAAAAGCGCTTCTTAAAACCTCTCTAAAGGCTGTCCTAAGAAGCCCCTAGCTGCAACCCGATTCGGCGAAGCTGACCGCGGATGCTCGCATCTAGTACCTGAGAGCCGATTTGAATAATCACGCCGCCAATCAAATCTGGATCAACCTTGGTTTCTAACTCAACCGCACTGGCCTTCGTCATCCCCTGAACTTTCTGGCGAACGGTTTCTTTCTGCTCATCGGAAAGCTCAATTGCAGAGATTACCTCGGCTAAGACGGTCTGTTTTAGCTCGCGTACTTGTGCCTGAAACTGCTGCAAAATCGGCTTGACTAAATAGATACGACCTTTATCTACCAACAGCATCAAAAAGTTTTTCATCTGCGCGTTGGCATTATCACCCAAGACTTGGTTCAGTACACCTTTCTTGGCGTCTGTATTAGCAATGGGGTTTTCCAAGAAACCCGAGAGATTTGCCGATTCATCGAGCAAACTCAATAAATCTGCTGCAATTTGACTCAGCTCATCTACAGAATCTTTTGACTTAGCAATAGACAGGAGCGCTTGTGCATAAGGAGCGGCAACCTCTGAAGTAGCAATACTCATTTTGTTTCTCTCCTAATCTCCTAGCTGGGCAATACTTTGGTCAACCAGCTTTGTCTGCACCCCTTCATTGAGAACTTCGGGAAGGCGCGATCGCACTTTCTCCATAGCCATCTCCGATACTCGTCGGCGCAGCTCCTGCATTGCCTTATCCTGCTGAGAAGATGAATCCTGCGCAGCAGAAGCCTTGATCCGCTCAATATCTTTCACCGATTGAGCCAATATGGCTTCGCGAGCAGACTCAGCATTGGTTTGCGCCTCTGCCTTAATTCGCTCCGCTTCTTTTTTAGCCATTTGCAACTTCTGCTGTTGCTCAGCTAATGAGGAAGCCGCTTTCTTCTGACGCGCTTCCGCATCTTTGATTGCGCTCTCAATGGCTTCGCGACGCTCTTGGAGTTTGCTACCCAAAAAGCCCTTACCGAAGTAAATAAGAACACCTATGACAATGGCCAGGTTAATTAGGTTCGTTTCGAAGATGTCGAAATTTAGCCCAAATCCTTTGGTTTCAGAGGCCAGCAGCCCCCACGCTTGCGTTAACACTTTCGATACCTATACTGCTTCGTCTCTTTTAGTTCTGTCTTGCTGACCTTTGGCTCTCTTGTCAGCCCATTTGACCTATCGTAGCAGGCCATCTACGGGCTCAAGCCTGCCGGATTGAGCTACGCTGCTGAACCGAGCAGCTTACCCAGTATCTGATCGCTAAGAGAGTCAACTTGCTTCTCCAACTGCCCTAGGGCGGTTGCCTTTTGCTCATCTAACTCTTTTTGAACAGCTTCCCGCTGAGCAGCAGCTTCTTGCTGAGCACTTGCCTGCTTTTGGGCTGCAATCTGCTGAGCTTCAGCCTGGGCTGTCTCAATCACGCTGCGAGCCTCGCGGCGAGTATCTGCTAACGACTGTTCATAGTCGGCGGCCATCTTTTCTGCTTTTGCCAACCGCTCTTGTGCGCCTGCTTTTGTGTTGCGCACATAGGCGTCACGCTCGTCAATTGCATTGCCCAAGGGCTTGTACAAAATGGCATTGAGTATAGCCATCAAAATCAAAAACTGAATGGCCATCAAAGGCAGCGTTGCGTTCAAGTCAAACAGACCGCCTGCTTCTTCGACGCTTTCAACCGCTTCAACCGCTAGTAATGTCAGTCCCGTCCACATGTTTTTTATTTAGACTCGTTAAGCACGCGTGTCTAACGAGAAACTCCCTATTAAATAAGCAGGCAACAAATAAGGTGAAAAAGCACCTCAAGTTTTGTAAGCTATAGCCTAAAAATGTCAGCTAATTTGACTGGCCAAGGCTATTCTATTGGACTCCAAAAGCTAAGTGAGAAAACTAAGTTCTCACCTAGCTTTTGCGAAAGGCTTATGCAAAGGGGTTAGCGAACAAGAGAACCAGAGCGACAACTAGGCCATAAATGGTAAGTGCTTCCATAAATGCCAAGCTAAGTAGCAAGGTGCCACGGATTTTACCTTCAGCTTCGGGCTGACGGGCGATACCTTCTACAGCTTGTCCTGCAGCATTACCCTGACCAATACCAGGACCGATGGCTGCAAGACCGATAGCCAAAGCCGCAGCAATAACAGATGCGCTAGCAACAGTAGGATTCATGATGTTCTTCCTTGTGAGTTTAGAGTGTCGTATCCAAAGCCGTTTGCTTTCTAGAACCTAGCGTCAGTTTTCGCTGAGCCAGTGGCCTAGAAAAGTTGGGCGGCTAACCAAGAGTGAGATTAATGAGAGTCTCCATCTCTCAAGAAAAAGGGGGCAGAAAGCCCTTACCTTCAAAACGTTTGCTTCAATAACGCCTGCCTCGAAGTACTGCTCGATACTAGAGAAAATTGCCGAACAGCGCCTTTTAGTGCCCCTCCATCGCTTCGCCGATGTATGCAGCAGCCAGTGTCGCAAAAATCAATGCCTGAATAGCACTTGTAAAGAGGCCTAGTACCATCAGGGGCAGCGGCACAAACAGAGGGACCAAGAGGACTAGAACGCCAACTGCTAATTCGTCCGCCAGGATGTTTCCAAAGAGTCGGAAGCTGAGAGAAAGCGGCTTGGTAAAATCTTCTAGGATATTGATGGGCAAAAGGATGGGCGTAGGCTCAATGTAGCGAGCAAAGTACCCTAAACCCCGTTTCTTAAAGCCTGCGTAGAAATAAGCTAGGGAGGTTAACAGTGCTAAGGCGACCGTTGTGTTGATGTCGTTGGTAGGGGCTGTCAGTTCACCGGAGGGGATATGAATTAACTTCCAAGGAATGAGAGCACCTGACCAGTTGGAGACAAAGATGAATAAAAAAAGTGTGCCAACAAAAGGCACCCAGGGGCGATATTCTTTTTCGCCAATTTGGTCTTTAGCCAAATCACGAATAAAGTCAAGCGCGTATTCCATCAGGTTTTGTAGCCCAGAAGGGACGCGTTCCACCTTTCGCGTAGCTAAAAAAGCAACACCAATGAGCAGAGCGGCCACAAACCAGGAAGTGATGAAGACCTGTGCGTGGATGCTCAACCCGCCGATATTCCAGTAGTAGTGTTCGCCTACTTCTAGTTTGGCTAGAAGCGGAGCGTTCAATAGGTGAAAGGTGTTTAGCATCGCCGTTTAAATCTCTATTTCTTTATAGCTGCGTTGAGACGTAGTTGTCTGCGCTACAACGCGAGTGGGTTGAACCGGTTATAAAAACCAGAAGGGATGAGTTGAATGCTGATGAACAAGCCGCATCGCAATCATCATGCAGGCTCCTGCGTAGGCATAGCGGCTGTCCAAATCACAAATGCAATTAGTGCGGCCTTGTAGGTCAAGAACCCTAAGAAAACAGGTAATACCGAAAGCTGCTGCCACTGAGCAGCTACGACCATGACCCCAACAAAAACAGCAAATCTGCCGTTACTAGATCCTTTAGAAGGTAGAGGGGCTTCGCGGCCTATGCGGCCTACGCTTTTGGCCAGCATCCTGAAGTAGACGATGCCGGTAACTGCACCAACGACATAGCTAAGCGCAATATCTAGCGAGTAAGTAGTACAAGTAGCTATGAAAATTAAGACCGTGAAGCATAAGGTCAACTTGAGCAGATTTTTTTGGAGCTGGTGATAGTCCCGCATAGATGATGCGGAAGCGGTGGGTAGCGGTGGGCGATTACCCTGCTCGCTGCCGTCGCTTTCCAGTTCTCCTTGCGTTAGACCTTGGTTTAATTGGTCAGGTTCGCTAGCTTCTAGCTCAGCGATGGCCGAACCAATGTTTTCTTCAGCGATCGCTGAAAGATTAAGAGAGATGACAGCCTTATTTTCAGCAGAATTCACGTCAATTAGGGGTAAGAGCACATGCTCCGGCGATCCAACTTTTAGGATTACCTGATGTAGGAATAAGTCCGATGTTCAAAGCGAAAAGTTCTTGAACAAAAAAGTTCTTGAACTGGCCGGTTCAAACGCAGGGTTAACTCATGCCAAACCAAGGGCAATCATACCATGGCAACAATACTTATTACAGAAAGTTTTAATCAAAGCGCGTGACGCGATCAGCGCAGCCTCTTATGGAAGCGCTAGGATGATGAGCTGCCGTTTTTGCAGCGATCGCACCATTCTCAGCCGGGTTTCTTCGGCAGCTTTCTCTGTAGCGACACATGCCGCGAGCACATCGGCAACCGACTGGCCCTGGCACTTTTCCATAAAGGCAAACTCTTCTTCGCTAACAGAAACGACTTGATACTCGTAATTGAAGAAGCTGCGGCTAGGCCATCCTTCAATACAAGGATGTCTCCAAACCAGCGCATTCAAAAGCAGCGCGTTGTCTTCCCAATCTGTTTTCTCTAGGGGCGGACGGCTAAGAAAAAACTCAAAGTGAGTTAGCTCTGGATCCAGGAGTTCGGTCAGTCGGTAGCGTTCTCTTATCCCCAAGTCAGCGGCTCTTGCTATCAGATCAGGCCTATTACCAATAAGTCTCTCTAAAGCCCAGTACTGAGGATTAGAGAAGCCAACAAAATCTAACCCAGACGCATCAACTAGCTCGAAAAGTGTTTTGACGTTGTAGTCGATCTCCTGCGGATGCACATACATATCCGCAAAGCACTCATCTCGATGGTTCTCTAGTGCCCATCGGGTCTCTTCGCGTTTGCGCAGGCGGTTCTCTTTGGGCAAAGACGCAAAAAGAGCCCGACCGACTGCCACGCCATCTTTATAGTCACCCCGTTTAGGACCTTGCAAAAGCGCGATCGCCTCTTGCGTGAGCTGAATTTCTCGGCGGCCCAGCTCTGCGTAGACAAAAATATGGAAAATGCCGCCGGGCTTAAGCTTTTTGGCCAACGCCTGAATGCCTCGAATCGGATCGGGCATGTGGTGCAAAACCCCTACGCAGTTAATGAGGTCAAATTCGCCTGGAACTTGATCAACATCGTAAATACTGAGGTTGTGAAAGGTCACTCGCTCAGCACCAGAACGCTGGCAGCGCTCCGTGGCTACCGCGATCGCGCCTGCGCTCAAATCTATCCCTACCACTTCAGCCTCAGGGTTCAAATGAACCAAGTACTCAGTGCCTACCCCGGTTCCACAGCCCGCATCTAAAATGCGAGGCGCATTGCTTTGCGGCTTGCGCCCCGTACAAAAGCTGTAGGCAGAAGGCCACTGCCAACGCCAGTTGTAGCCAGGAGGCGCTTCGTCTAGTAGCGGCTCGGGGGGAAAAGGATACGTATCGTAGAGACTAGCAACAGCAGAGCTAACTGCCGCGTTACTGGCTGCTGAGTCAAGCTTGTCATCAGAGAGTGGAACGTTAGGAGAAAGCTGAGAGTGGGTCGAAGAAGACTCTGTCATAGCGACAATTGATTTGGCTGCGATTGATTTGGCTACGCAGGTGGAGAGAAGACTAATGAATGGAAAATGAATGGAATAAGGTTGGTGAGATAACAGGCTAACGGTACTAGCATCGCCCATCCCTTTCTTTTTTTAAATCGTAAATGTAGACGTGGATAAACTTTACAAAGCTTCATTATTCTCTCAGAGAGTGCGGCCAATCTCGTATCATCTATGAACACAAGTCGCAATTACCCTGACGTATTCGATTTTCCGCACTCGACTTTTTGGTGTGGGCGATCAATACGGTTCTTAACAATCGCGTAGTTGCCCCACAGAATCGTTCTAGTCTGAGAGTACGAGTCTTAAATTCTTAATATATTAGGGAGTCTTTGAGAACCCATGACAGTGACAGCTAGCGGCGGAAGCTCTGTAGCACGGCCCCAACTTTACCAAACCTTGCCCGTCTCCACGATTGCCCAAGCGGAACAGAAAGACCGCTATATGGAGCGCACCGAGCTAGGTGAACTCAAGACTTTCTTTAGCTCTGGAATGAAGCGGGTTGCGATCGCGCAAACCCTGACTCGCTATTCAGAGCTAATCGTTTCCCAAGCAGCCAACCGGATCTTCACCGGTGGTTCAGCCTTGGCCTACTTGGAAAAAACTGATGATGCGCCCATGGAGAAGACCCGTGGCGGCGTCCCACTCGATCAAAAAGAAGCCTCCAGGCTGGGCACTGCAACCTTTGTTGCTGGTAGCGACGACAAAAAATCTGGTGGTATTTTAGGTGGGCTGCGTAGCCTGCTGGTCAATGACCCCGATGTTGGCGCGGCCCCTCCTGGGTTTCGTCCAATCAACGTGTCTCGCTACGGCCCTAGCAACATGCAAAAGTCTTTGCGAGACATGAGCTGGTTCTTACGCTATCTCACCTACTCAATTGTCGCTGGCGATCCGAACATTATTAAGGTGAATGTTCGCGGACTCAGAGAGATCATTGAGAATGCTTGCTCTACTCCAGCGACTATCGTAGCGCTACAGACCATGCGCGGTGCTTCAGTAGGCTACTTCAAAGGTGACGCAGAAGCGCAAGATCTGCTGCGTCAGTACTTTGACGTTATGCTCACTGAGTTCAGAGGACCCACCCCTTCAGATAAGCTCCGTCAGCGCTCATCGAAAGATTTGCAAGGTCTCCAGCTACCACAAATCTACTTCAACGCTTCAGAGCGCCGTCCTAAATACGCAATGAAGACAGGGCTCTCTCGCCTAGAGAAAAACGAAGCCATCAAAGCTGCCTACAGACAGGTGTTCGAGCGCGACATCACTAGGGCTTACTCTCAGTCGATTTCTGACCTTGAGTCTAAAGTTAGAAATGGCGAGATTTCGATGAAAGAATTCATTCGTCGCTTAGCGAAGTCTCCGCTGTACCGCAAGCAGTTCTTTGAACCTTTCATTAACAGTCGGGCGCTAGAGTTAGCCTTTAGACACATCTTGGGCCGAGGCCCTAGCTCTAGAGAAGAGGTGCAGAAGTATTTCTCTATCGTCTCTGAAGGTGGACTTGCTAAGCTCGTTGATGCGCTGATAGATTCCGAAGAATACGCTGATTACTTTGGCGAAGAGACCGTTCCTTACATCCGGGGACTAGGACAGGAAGCTCAAGAGTGTCGCAACTGGGGTGCTCAGCAAGATCTGTTCAACTACAGTGCGCCTTTCCGGAAAATTCCTCAGTTCGTGACGCTCTTTGCATCCTACGAACAGCCACTGCCCGATCAGCACGTCTATGGTTCTGGAAACGATCCGCTAGAGATTCAGTTCGGCGCTATTTTCCCCAAAGAAACACGCAACCCAAGCACTCGCCCAGCGCCCTTTAGTAAAGATACGCGTCGGATTTTGATCCACCAGGGTGCTGGTATTAACAACCAGTTGAGCAATCCAGCCGCACGGCCACAGGCCCCTGGCTCTCTGGGTGCAAAGGTGTTTAAATCTCCAGAAGCCAGCACGGCAACTATCATTGGCGCAGTTTACCGTCAGGTATTTGGGCGTCCAGTGTATTCGGGCCAGGCGCTAAGTGAGGCGGAAAGCCGCTTGAACAACGGCGAAATTAACGTTCGTGAGTTTGTTAAAGCCGTCGCTAAATCCGCAGCTTTCCGCCAGACCTACTGGACCTCTCTCTATGTGATGAAGGCCGTAGAGTATATTCATCGCCGCTTGCTAGGTCGTCCGACCTATGGCCGACAGGAAAACAATCAGTACTTTGATGTTTGCGCCAAGAAAGGATTCTACGCGCTGATCGATGCCATCATCGATTCGCAAGAATATACTGAATGCTTTGGTGAAGATACGGTTCCTTATGAGCGGTACTTAACGCCTGCCGGTCAGGCAATGCGATCGCTTAGAGTTGGCAGCATTCAGGAAACGGGCGCTCGCCCTGCCGAAGAATCAACGCCGCGCTTTATTGAGCTAGGGGCAGTTGCAGTAAGTCGTCCGCAGCCTGAAGTTAGACAGCGAGTCGGTCAGGGTGTAAGCGTACAGCGCGAGCAAACCAAGCGATTCAAGCTGACGACAACAGGCAAGAGCGCTGTTAAGACTGTTGCGCAGGCGGCCTATCGTCAGATCTTTGAGCGCGACATAGCGCCTTACGTTGTCAAAGGCAGCGAGTTCTCGGAACTAGAGAGCAAGCTCGGCAACAATGAAATCAACCTCAAAGAATTCATCGAAGCCCTCGGCTGCTCAAAACTCTATATCAAAGAGTTTTATGCGCCCTATCCTAATACTAAGGTGATTGAACTAGGCACCAAGCACTTTCTTGGTCGTGCGCCTCAAGATCAAGTCGAGATTCGAAAGTACAACAAAATCCTGGCTTCTGAAGGCATTCGTGGTTTCATCCGCGCAATGGTCGATACGCCAGAGTACGCTCAGTACTTTGGCGAAGATACCGTCCCCTACCGGCGATTCCCGACCTTGCCTGCGGCGAACTTCCCCAACACAGAGATACTTTACAACCGCCTAACCAAGCAAAGCGATGAAGTTGTTGTACCTAGCTTCGAATCGTCAAAAGCATCACCCTCGGCTTCAGAGAGAATGCCGATGATGGCTAATGCTTTGAACGACTAGCTACTAGTCGTAGGCAAGCAAATCGTAACTGCGAGAGCGAGATCTATGACCAGTTTGTAGAGAACAAAGCGAATATATAGGGGGTGATGATCAACATCTCCTTCGCTTTGTGGGCCGTAGTCTTTTGAGCCTATCTATTTCTGTTGTCTAAAGGATCTTTGTCTAAAGGCACGCCTAGCAGTGTGCCTTTTTGCTTGCCTGTGATCGCTGCTAAGCACCTGCGGAACGTTACTCAGATTCTGAGGACTTTTATTACGAAATATTTCCAAACCTCTAAGAAGGTAAGCGAAATGCCGGAAAATGTTTACGTAAAGGTGGCTGAGACAGGCAAAATTGAGCTTTTCGTAAAGTGTCTAAATCTTAAACGTTAGAACTGTTTTTCGATACCTTGTTCGCTTGAATAACCGCTTGTGAACGAGATAACGTAACAAAGTTTATCCAGTAGACCGCTCATCAGACCTCATACTGTTCTTGGTAGGTAAATATACTGCGCGTTGTAGCTAGCCTCTAGAGTTCTTCTACCGCTGCTTGCTAAAGCACTTGCAGAAAGCTTATCCACCAAAGTTCAGATGTAAGTTCATTGACTGAAACTCAGCTGTTTGATTTTTCATCTGTTGTTACTACAGAGCCAGTGAAACTCATCTGGTTTATTCTTTCGGAGGAATCCATTAATGAGTATAGTCACGAAGTCAATCGTGAATGCTGACGCTGAGGCCCGCTACCTCAGCCCCGGCGAATTGGATCGCATTAAGGGGTTCGTTACCTCTGGTGAGCGTCGAGTTCGCATCGCACAGGTTCTAACTGAGTCGCGTGAGCGCATCGTTAAGACCGCTGGCGACCAGTTGTTCCAAAAGCGCCCTGACGTTGTTTCTCCCGGCGGCAACGCTTACGGTGAAGAAATGACGGCTACTTGCTTGCGCGACATGGACTACTACCTACGCCTAATCACTTACGGCGTAGTTGCAGGCGACGTCACGCCAATTGAAGAGATTGGTCTAGTAGGTGCGCGCGAAATGTATAGCTCTCTTGGCACCTCCATTCCAGCCATGGCTGAGTCCATTCGCTGCATGAAGAGCGTTGCGGGCTCCATGATGTCTGGTGACGATGCTGCTGAAGCAGAGGGTTACTTTGACTATGTCATCGGTGGCTTGCAGTAAGCTCTCGCCGCAAGCCTTCTCACTCGTTCACTCTTGTTTTAGTCCATTTTTAGGAAGCAAACCCAATGCAAGACGCAATTACTGCTGTAATTAATGCATCAGACGTTCAAGGTAAGTACCTTGATCAGTCTTCCATGGATAAGCTCAAAGCTTATTTCCAAACTGGTGAGCTGCGTGTTCGCGCAGCAACCTCCATCAGCGCCAACGCCGCTGAGATTGTAAAAGAGGCTGTCGCTAAGTCTCTGCTTTACTCTGATATCACTCGTCCTGGTGGCAACATGTACACCACTCGTCGCTATGCTGCTTGCATTCGCGACTTGGACTACTACCTGCGCTATTCGACTTACGCAATGCTTGCAGGTGATCCTTCCATTCTCGATGAGCGCGTGCTCAACGGTTTGAAAGAAACTTACAACTCCTTGGGCGTTCCTGTCGGTGCAACCGTTCAGGCTATCCAATCGATCAAAGAAGTCACTTCTAGCCTTGTTGGCGCTGACGCTGGCAAAGAAATGGGTGTCTATCTCGACTACATCTGCTCTGGCCTCAGCTAATCAGTTGTCTACTCGGAGCTCGTTGACTATTCACGAAGATAGTTTTTTATACGTATCTGGCTAGCTTTTTCGCTAACCTCTAAGTGTAAAAATTATATCTGAATGAGTTTTCCAAAGTTCTCCACCCCTATCTAGGAGTCTGGTGTGAGTGTTAGAAAATTGAAGGCTTAGCAGGCATAGCCGTAAGACCTGAGAGGCTTCGATTTGTTAGCATTGACGCTTACAGACTTCTGGATAGTTCCAATTTTGGCGCGAGCCGCCTACAGCGCTAATTACCTACATAGATGCTGATTTGTTTTCGTTTTAGGGGAGATAGGTTGCTTGAGCTGTAGTGCAGGTTGGCTATAGTGAGTTTCCCCCCTATCTGTTGCTTATATTGCTGCTAATCCTAAAGCAGCGTAGCTGCAAAGTTTTAGTTCTAGTTTTTAGATATCCCAAAGAGGCCATTACCATGCGAATGTTTCGAGTCACTGCCTGTGTCCCTAGCCAAACCAGGATTCGAACTCAGCGCGAGCTGCAAAACACTTACTTTACGAAGCTAGTTCCTTACGATAACTGGTTTAAAGAGCAGCAGCGTATTCAAAAGATGGGTGGCACAATTGTTAAGGTAGAGCTAGCAACAGGCCGGCAAGGCGCAAATACAGGTCTCGCATAAGCAAGGTTTTCTCTTTGATGGATGAAGGCTACAGAGAAATAGCTAGTAGAACACAACGAGTAAAATACAACTAAAGATTAAAAAGGGGCAGCGTCGAGAGTAGACGCTGCCCCTTTTTTGTTCTCTGTTTTGGTTTTCGATTTTCTGACTTCTTTCAAGTTGAGGCTCATCTGGGCTCTATCGCAGGCCGACCCAGGTAAAAAAATCTTGCTTCGTAAACAGCTCCATTGCTAGCAGCGCCACAAAGCCGATCATTGCGAACCGACCGTTGATTTGCTCTGCGTAGCGAGTCCATCCAAATCCAGGCTCGTCGAGTTGAGTGTTGCTCGGCTCTGTAGCCTGCTGTGCCTCTGTCGGTGAAGCGTCGATGCTCATATGATTGCTTGGTAAGGTAGTTCTTTGCGTTTGTTCATATTACTATCAGAAGGTCTCTTGCTGCTCATGCCGGCAGCGAAAAGGATAGATAGAGTTCTCTACGGCTTTCTATAGAGAAGACAGTATAGACATTTATAAAAGCACAACAAACGAACTACAGTCCTATGAACTGCGTATACATATTCTGTCTATTGCAGTTGCTAACTGAGCTTTGCTAGTTAACTCATAAGTTTTGACAGTGGGCCTGTTGCTGTTAGTCGACTGGCTATGTCGGATGGTCAAGCTAACAGGATGGTCGTTATTTTTATCATTTTGTGCAACTATATGTAATTGCTTCCTCGATATATATCGTTAGCAACGATAAGCTGCATTTAACGAGATATCTTTTGAACTTTCACCTTTTGAACTTTCTAAGTTAGATACTAGAAACTATGACTGATAAAAACGTGCCGCTAAAGGGGAAAGCACTGCTTCAAAAATTTAATGAGTTAGCTCATTTATCAAAAAGAGAAAGGGCGCAAGGTTGTGGCTACTACACACTGACAAAAGATAATCAAATCAGGGCCAACTTAGCTGATTTTTATGATGCGCTCTTGGAGGCTAGAGGCATTTCGCTGAGCCCAGAAGGGACTAAGGATGGTCGTGGGCGAGAACCGACTTATCGCGTTAGTGTTCATAAGAATGGGCAAATAGTCATTGGCTCAACTTACACTCAAGAGATGGGACTCAAGCCGGGTGATGAGTTTGCAATTAAGCTAGGTTATAAGCACATTCGGCTAGAGCATATGGTGGATATAGAGAATGAAGTTGCAGATGAGGCTATAGAGTAGAACAGATCTTAGCTTTGGCTGAAGAGCGTTCGCTTAAGCTGGCCAAAGACTAAATAGTCGATAGTCAACAATCGGCGTTTAGCAAAGGCCTTTCTGTTACCGACAATCTTGTTCGCAATTGCTGTTGGCAGCTTGTAGTGCCGACTTTTGCGACGAGCCATTGAACGGCCTGCCGATTTTATAGATGGTCAGAATCGTTACTGGATTAAGCGGTGTGAATCTGGTAAGAGGGCCAACGGGTAATGAGCGAGATATTGTTGCCTGTGTGATTTGGGTTTGCCAAACCTTTGCTATTGCAGGCTGATTAAGCCAAGTAATGACCTCAGCTAGATGCTCTAAAGTAGCTAGCGCTAGCACAATTCGAGGGGTGTATATGCTGATGCTTCGCCTCTCGTGTAGCCAGTTTAATATGTTGATTAGCTGGCCGCTACTACCGCCAATGAAGATACGGTTCGGGTACGGCAAGCTATCAAATGCTTTGGGGGCTCTAGCATGAACGATGTGAATAGGTGCGATCGCTAATCTCTTGATATTCTCTGCAATGACCGCAGCGCCGATGGCAGTCTTTTCAATGGCATAGATACTCGCATGGGGACAGAGCCGACTGAGCTCTATGCTGACAGATCCGGTGCCTGCGCCGACATCCCATATGATTTGATGATCTAACGGAGCGATCGCACCTAAAATCAGCAGGCGAATTTCCCGTTTTGTCATCAGCATGGGGCGATCGGCATAGCCTTTGAATACTGAATCTGGCAGTCCGATGAGTGGCAGATTATCCAAAGAATCTGCTAGATCTGCCGATAGTGAAGCCTCAGCCTCCAGTTGGCGCAGCAAGACCACAACGTTTAGAGCCGCATATGTCGTAGAGGCATCTGCCATCCTGTCGTAGCGGAGAATGCGCTCGTCTTTGTCGCCCAAGTTTTCACAAACCCAAAGCTGGTAGTGAACCGGTAGTTCTAAAGCCAGCAGCATTTGCGCGATCGCACTTGGTGTCAACACGCTATCGGTTAGCACTGCAATCTTATGGTCGCCTCGCTTCAGGGCGTTGCGCAGTAAATCCTCTCCTCGACCGTGCACACTGACCAGCGTTGCGTCCTGCCAGGGCACCTTTAGTCGACTAAACGCTAGCTGGATAGCGCTAACTTGAGGATGAAATATAAGCTGCTCGGCAGAAAATATGGACAGCAGCAGGCGGCCAATGCCAAAAAAGAGCGGGTCGCCAGTGGCCAGGATGACAGCACGCGCCTCAGGCGTAGACTGAAGGTGCGATCGCAGATCTTCAAATACCTGACCAAAGTCACCTAGCACCCAGGTTTCTAAGTCAGCATGGTCAGCCACTCGGTCAATTGAAGCTTGTATAGTCTCTAGATGACGCTGTGCGCCAATCAGCAGCGTGGCAGATGTCACAATATCCAGGACGGGCTGCGACAGACTTTTAGCCCCAGATAAACCGATACCCACTACATGAATTGGCAGTCCTTGAATCGGCGAAGACGAACTCATGGACGCTGCTCCCAAGACCAAATCATCAGCGCATTTAAAATAGCTGCGGCTACCGCCGACCCCCCTTTACGGCCCTGTACCAAAATATAGGGAACCGAAAGTGCTGCCAGTGCCTGTTTAGATTCCACCACGTTAATAAACCCAACTGGTGCCCCAATGACGATGGCTGGCTGTACCTGGCCGCTGGCGATATCTTCACAGAGCGATAGCAGCGCGGTCGGCGCATTGCCCACTGCAACAATTGCACCCGGATAGTCTTGAGTGCACTGGTGCATGCCTTCAGCGCTGCGCGTTTGATGCGGCAAAAGCTGCGTTGGTGCATATTGAACAGCCGCTACGATAGCCGGTTGCCAAGTACGCGCCGCCACTGTACGGATGCCCGCAGCCACCATTGAGACATCGGTAATGATAGGGGCGTCTTGATGTAGTGCGATCGCCGCCGCGGCTATCGGCTCACCTGCGAACGTCAGCAACTGCTTAAATTCAAAATCTGCTGTAGTGTGAATCACCCGTCTGGCGACGACATATTCAGGCTCAGTAAAGCTATGAGTACCTACTTCTCGATCAATTTGAGCAAAGCTGGCCAGCGTAATATCGTGCTCCGTATAAGCTGGCATCTAGAACTAGCTGCCCTCCAAGCGGTAAGACTGCTCTTCTAAGTACATATCGCTCGCGTCAATTTCACCTACCACAATAGACTCGTAGCGCAGAATACCTTCTACAGTCGCGAGTTCACCCAAGGTTGGCTCGGTGCGCTCGGTATGTACCCAAAGGCTTCCCGTGTCGTCTTGCACCTGATAAAGCCAGCCCTCTAAAAGCGCCGCTCGCTGAATAACCGCCCCAGAAATAGCGACTTCACTATCTGCCTGCGTCGGCATCAGCGAGTCAATATTGGCTACCGGGCGATTTGATAGTCGAATAGAGGGTAGACGAGGTGTGGAAATCTCTAGATCTGTGGCGGCAGTGTCCGTGCCCGTATCAGCTACCGCGCAACTGCTCAAGACGAGTGCGCCAATCGTAATACCAGCACCTGCTAGCCGCTTAGCGCTCACACAGGATTTATTCCAGCTCAAAATAGACATGTTTCCTAACCGTCTCTATAGTTTCTCTGTTTGATAATTTCTGCCCTTAAAACTTTTGTTTTTGAAACGTCTCTTCCTAAGAATTCTCTTCTATCGCTTCATCGTGCTTTTTTCTACACCGCTTTGGTAATCTGGTTCCAGTGCTTGTATGACAATTTGCCCTTAATATTATGGCCCAGATCCTCGACGGAAAAGCGCTGGCAAAACAGATTCGCTCAGATCGCCTTGCCGATATTCAATCATGGACACGGCAAGTCGGTCGTCCACCGGGGCTAGCCGTACTGATGGTGGGCGATAACCCTGCTAGTGCTGCCTACGTGCGCAACAAAGAGAAAGCCTGTGAAAAAATGGGCATCGCTTCGCTGGGCAATCATTTACCGACCGACGTCAGCCAAGCAGACGTTGCCCAAGAGATTTTAGCGCTCAATACCAATCCGAATGTGGATGGCATCTTAGTTCAACTCCCCTTGCCTCGTCATTTGAATGCCACTAGTTTGCTCGCCCTAATCGATCCAAATAAAGACGCCGACGGTTTGCACGCTGTTAATTTAGGGCGCTTAGTAAGAGGCGAGCCAGGTCTTCGAAGCTGTACGCCCGCAGGCATTATGAGACTGCTCGCTGCCTACAATATTTCGCCCAGTGGAAAGCGCGCCGTCATCTTGGGCCGCAGCCTTTTGGTGGGCAAACCCATCGGACTGATGCTACTTGCGGCTGACGCAACGCCTACTTTTGCCCACTCGAAAACAGAAAACTTGTCCGAACTGACCCGCTCAGCCGATATTCTAATAGCAGCCGTTGGGGTTCCGAATATGGTTGGGCCTGCGATGATCAAGCCAGGGGCAACCGTTATTGATGTGGGTATTAACCGTGTAGCCCATCTAGATACCGGAAAGTCTCGTTTGGTTGGTGACGTTGATTTTGCCGCTGTAGAGCCTATTGCCGGTGCAATCACCCCTGTGCCCGGTGGTATTGGCCCGATGACGGTTGCGATGCTGCTAGAAAATACGATCGCTAGCTACTGCGATCGCCTACAGCTCGATTCAAGCCGCTCAGCCCCAAAATCATCAGCTCATTCACCAGTGTGAGTATCTAAATCAGTCTTTGGTTCTGTTTTCTCTATCGCTACCCATCCTTTCTTCCTCTTTCCTAACTTCTCCACCTCAATTGCTCCATGGTGACTACAAATCTCGATAGCCCTAGCACCTTTGATCTCAAAAGCTACCTTCACGAACGGCGGCTTCAGGTTGAAGCCGCTTTGGATGTGGCTTTGCCGGTAGTTTACCCCGAGCAAATATATGAGTCTATGCGCTACTCAGTGCTTGCGGGTGGTAAAAGGCTCAGGCCCATTCTATGTTTGGCAACTTGTGAGCTGCTCGGGGCGCAGAGTGCGATCGCAATGCCAACTGCCTGCGCGCTAGAAATGGTCCATACGATGTCGCTAATCCACGACGATTTGCCAGCGATGGACAATGATGACTATCGCCGAGGCAAGCTGACCAATCACAAAGTTTATGGTGAAGATGTCGCTGTTCTGGCTGGGGATGCGCTGTTGACCTATGCTTTCGAATACATTGCGACTCAGACAAAGGGCGCTGAGCCCTTAAAAATACTTGATGTTGTCGCAAGGCTCGGGAAAGCGGTGGGTGCCGCTGGTTTAGTTGGTGGACAGGTTGTAGATTTGGCCTCTGAAGGCACGGCTGTCGATGAACAGACGCTGACATTTATTCATATGCACAAGACAGCAGCGCTACTAGAGGTCTCTGTCACGTCAGGTGCAATCTTGGCCGGTGCTGACTCATCCACAGTTGAGCGGCTCACTCGCTACGCACAGCGCATTGGGCTTGCCTTCCAAATCGTGGACGATGTGCTAGATATCACCTCGACGCCTGAGACGCTAGGCAAGTCTGTGGGTAAAGATGTCGCGGCGCAAAAAGCTACTTACCCAAGCCTATGGGGGCTCGAAACTTCTCAGCGTAAGGCTGAGCAGCTAGTGTCTGAGGCGATTGCAGAACTTCGCGACTTTGGCGAGCGGGCAAAGCCTTTAGTTGCGATCGCACAGTACATCACCGCCCGCACCCATTAAACAGCACACTCAATTAATTATTGGTCGACCTTCGAATCCATGCAGGACTTTAGCGAAATTTTTCAAAACCATGTACTGTGGGTAGCCTTAGCCGCCTGTATTGCAGCCCAAGCCCTCAAGCTTGTCTTCGAATTCATTCAGCATCGCTCCATCAATCTCAAAGTCCTCATTGAAACAGGCGGCATGCCCAGCGCTCACTCCGCACTCGTAACCGCACTAGCCTGTGGTGTTGGCCAAACGATCGGCTGGAGCACACCCGCTTTTGCGGTCACGTCTGTCTTTGCGGTGATTGTGATGTACGACGCGGCAGGCGTTCGTCAGGCCGCAGGCAAACAGGCAAAAATTCTCAACCAAATCCTCGATGAGCTTTTTCAGGAAGATTCAAAATTCAACGAAGATAGACTGAAAGAACTGTTGGGCCACACACCTGTACAGGTAATCGTAGGGTCTGTGCTAGGCGTGATGATTGCTTGGCTCTCAGCGCCTGTCGGACTGAACTAGCCCAGATGGAACCAGCCCAGATTAATGCAGCGGCGCTGAGTAGGCTATATTCCAAATCAAATTGGGGCTAGCTAGCGGACAACCTCAGCCGAAAGCTGTACTACCTGCTGCGCATCTACCACCACAGCCGCCAGTTGGACATTACTCAATCGTTGCAGAGTTGCATTTGCAGCTTCTACATCGGTAGTGTATCCCACTAGTAAGTAAGCACGCTGCTGATAAACAGCTAGGCCCACAGGCCGAACTAACTGACCTACCGTGGTTGCTACCTCAGGGCGAGTGCCATAGTCAACCAGTATGGCGTAGCCAGGCCCTAAGCGCCTAGGCTGAAAGGCGATCGCGCCGTTTGTTTCACCACCGGGCCCTTCACTGACAGGCCGATTCACGTCTTGGGAACTCGTGCCTTGGGTGCTTGCTCGGCTAGCAGGCTGAACCACAAAGCTTTCAAAGCCTCCTGTTGTGCTCAGGTAGCTGACCCACGCGTTGGCTGTTTCTAAGTTTGTAAACCCGCCTGCTCGGACTAATACTTCATCGGTGTATTGACAGATCAATACTGGACTTTCAATCGGTAAAATCGAAGCGATTTCAGCCCGCTCTGTTTCGCTCTCACCTCTAACTAGCAGCAAGTATTCTTCGACAGCAGGGGGTGGACAAATGGGCAGCGACGACTGAGCCTCTGCTGATTCTAGAGAAAGACTGGCAAATATGGGAACTAGACAGGATACCAACCGCAAGCGACGAAAAAAGGACATGCTAGTGCAGGAATTCAGGAACTATAGGGTTCTAAGGTCAGCTTGTCGTTGCTAAAGAAGCCAGCGGATCGGGAATAGTCGCTGTAGGTGCCTCAAATTCGCCTATCGCAACATATTCTAGTCGTAACTTTAGCCAAGTCACAAACGTCTTGTCGGTAGAAACGACGGCAGCCGCAGGCTGAGGACACTTGGCTTTGGCTGCAGCTAGCTTAGGGTCTTCTAAAAAGGCAGGCTGCCTAATCAGCCAAAAATCAATTTCTCTCTCTTCAGCCTGGTAGCGACGATAGCGTTCTTGCAAGACCTCCTCAAAGGGCTCCTCTTCTAGCAAAAAGCGCTCGCTCGCCGCCACGTAGTAATAAGTTGTCATTTCACACATCAACAGGAAACGTACAGAGAGGCTGGCAATAGCCGCTCTTTGAATAGAGTATCCTAAGACGCTAGCCGGTAAAAATCGCGTGCTAGAATCACCTGCTCTGTGGCAGATTCAGAAAGCTAGGCCCAGAAAGCCAGATCTAGAAATCCACGCGACCAGAAGGGCCGCTGCGCGTGAATGCAGGTGTGGGTGAATACTCAAACGGTTCTTGGACAACATCACTCTCCGCTGCCGCCATTTGTTCGGGGCTGATATTGGCTGCGTTAATTAATGCGCCAAGTAGGCGAACATCGTCGCTGAGCTCTAGCTCCTCTAAGGCTGTTTCTAACACCGCCTTTTCGGTAATGCCGGGCCTAGAAACTAAGATCATTCCGTCGGTTTGAGATTCTAATAGTAGTGCGTCGTCGCAGCGCGTGAGCGAAGGTGTGTCCAAAATCACCATGTCAAAGCGGGTCTTGGCGTCTTTTAGAAACCGCTGTATCTCGCTAGATTCTAAAATGGCTGCAGGCTGTCGCTGGGGCCCTGGAGAAGGACATACGTACAAATTCTCTACTTGCGAAACCATTTGTAAGTGGTTGCCCACCTGGCCACTGTAGTATCGTAGTGGCTCTAGTACCGATTGAGGATCAACGCCTAAACCCAATATTTCGGCTTTGGAGCTAGAGCGTAGATCTGCCTCAACCAATAGCGTTCGACGTCCGGCTCTAGCTGACGCGATCGCCACATTGTAGGCGCTAATGCTCTTTCCTTCCTGCGACCGAGTACTTGTTATCACAATCATCCGAGGCCCAAGCGGGCTTTCCTCTGCACCGACTAGCCGCAGCCGACTCAGCAAGCGCTCGTAGCTAGCGTTGTATACCGAGTTTGGCTGAACGAGCACAGGTACTGAGCGAGCCGAACGGGTCTTCATTGCTGGAACCATGCCTAGCAGTGGCACTTCCTGCTCTTGTAGCAGGTTCTCTAGCTCTTCAGACGTGCGCACCGTACCGTCAAGCATATCGAGCAGGTATACAACGCCGCCGCCTACGATTAGCCCCACCATCGCCCCAGCTAGCAAGATAATGATAGGTGCTGGCTTATCTGGCTCGTCGGTTACCGTAAAGGGTGGATTGGCTATCGACAAACTGCTCACTGTTTCAGCTGCTGCTACTTCCGCGTCTACCCGGCTACCCTGCAGGCGATTGTAAAGTTCTTTACGCAGCGCTACTTGAGTCGCTAAACGCTCTCGCTCTAGCTGTTTATTTGGCAAGCTAGAATACTGCTGGCGGAGATTTTGTGCTGACTGCGCAATCACTTGCTGCTGGCTGATAATTGCCTCTCTTTGCGCATCCAAGTTTACTAACTGATTTGCCAAAGCGGCCCTAGCTGGATCTAGGTTTGACTGAGCACCGCTAGGAATAGGGGCAACGGTGCCGTCTCCTCCCAACACAGCCGCAGAGCGTTGATTCAGTAGCTGCTGGTAAGCCGTCAAATTATCCCTAAGCTCTACCATAATGGGGTGTTGCTCTCTTAGGCCCTGACTACGCTGAAGCGCCATTTGAGTTTCGGCTTCAGAGATTTGAACGCGTAGCTGCGCAACCAATGGGTCAGCGCTCAAAGCTGAAGACGCATAGGCTTGTTGAGGGTTCATCCCTAACTGAGACTGAATGCTACGCATCTGCGATTCAATCCCTGCCAGCGTAATTTGGTTCTCACGTAGCTGATTTTGGCTACCAGAAATAGAACTTAGCAAGCTGCCATCAATAGAGGCTTGAATAGCTGGTCCTTCGATCCGGTCGTAGGCCTCTAACGCCTGCTCAGCTTCACGCAGCTCTGTTTCAATCTCTGGCAAGCGATTATTCAAGTCTTCGGTAATTGCCCGCAGCCGGTCTCGGTTTGTGATCTGACTTAGTTCGACCATGGCCTCGAACATGTCAGTCAATACAACTTTAGTCACTTCAGGGTCATCGCCAACAAAGCGAACCGTTACCCTCGAACCATTGGTTGGCCCATCATTCTCGTCTGCCGCTGAAGTGACCGCAATCCGGGTGTTATTAGCTAGCTCCTGAGGCGTGTAGCTGATGCCCTTCGTGGCTAGCTGGTCAGATAGCGCCTCTAGCAGAATATCGGAAAGCAGCAGGTCTTCATTGATGATGCCAAGACCCTGGGTTTGCACCTGTGAAGCTGTATTCGAGAAGGCCACTAGCGGGGCATTATCGACCAGCACACCCTCGGAGTAGTACTCAGTGGGCGGCTTGGGCTGAAAGGCAACTACGCTGGAGGTTCCTAGTATAAATAGAAAGGTAAACAGCCCCGGCCACTTATAGCGGTTTAGCGCAAGCAAATAACGTTTTAATAAAGGGGATGCCATGACATTTCGAGGGTATCAGTTAGCGAAGAATTAGCGAGGAGCTTATAAAGAGAGGCTTGAGCAAAGACTTGACGGTAATTGACTAGTTATTGTTGTTATTGAATAGATTGTCGTTGAAAAAATCATCAATGAAGTTAGAAAAGCCGATAGCGTCTCTAAACGGTCGGGTGATGGTTTGTAGCGCAAAAGAAATTCGGCCAATGAGGTTGCGCCCCACCACGATGACATCGCTATCTTGCAGTGGTGGATTCTGAGTGATGTCGCCTAGGATCGCCGACTTAGCGTCAACGCTGACAGTTACAGCTCGTCCGGTCTCAGCATCGTAGCGAATGAGCGCAACGTCGCCTAAATTGGCGTTGTCTGGGTTAACACCCAACAGTGTAACGGCATCCAAAAAGGAGCTACCGTTGTTGAGATTAAGTGTGCCTACACCGCCGCGACCGCCCGCGTAGTTTAAAAAGCGAACGTTGATGATTGGTTGCGCTAAGGTTGAACGGGCAACAAGGAAGCTATCGTATTCATCCAGTTGACCCGGGTCTAGCTCCGGAATAACGACAACATCGCCATCTTCTAGGCGGACATCAGGCAGCGCGCTGCCCTCTTTTAGAGGGGTAAAAAGATCAACATCTACTGTTTCTTCAACTAGAGTGCCGTCTCTCCTAATTTGTCGTTGTACTCGAATAGCGCGTAGGTCAGACGTTCGCGTGGCACCCCCAGCAGTCAGCAGAGCGGTGGCCACACTAGGATCGGTAAGCGGATAGAACCCAGGGCGCTGCACTTCTCCCAAAATCGTGACCTCAACGCCTCGCTGCGCTACTAACGTGATGGCCACGTCGCGATTCTCACGAATGACAACGTACTGGTTATAAACGGCTCTTAGTCGACCTTCGGCTTCTTGTAAAGTCAGTCCTTCAAACGGGACCGCTCCTTGGAGGGGAACAACGACGTTGCCTTGTAAGTCAAGAGTAGCTTGAAAGCTAAGGTCAGGATAGCGCTGAACGCTGACAAAAATACTGTCACCAGGACCTAAGTGATAGTCTTCAAAGGTGGGTGCCAATTGAGACGGCGTAACGGCTGTGCCCGGCGCAATTAGCGGCTGTTCGTAACGAGGGGGAGATGCCGGTCGTATGGTAGGGACTTGATTAGTCTCTAAGGGCGCTGTTTGAGCCGGAACCTGAAGTGACGGCAAGGTTTGGGGCGTGTCTTCTGAAGAATGTTCTTCTGACGAATCAGGCGGTAGTGCTGGCAAAGCGTCCTGTGCAGTCGCGATTTGAGCGAGTGTGCCGGTTAGCAACAGAGTCGTGAATAGAATTTTTGTAGCTCTAGCCGGCCTGAGCGTAGCAACGAATTGTTTTGGCCTATTTGTACCTGTTGGTGCAACCGTGCCTGTAGGTACTGTGGACGAGCCCAACTGGCCCTGAATCTCTGTAGATTTTAAAGGAGCTATTGAGGTGAGGGCTGAGCTGAGGATAGTGTCAGTGGGGCTAGAGAGACCGTTGTTCATAACCGCTCGGAAAAAGAGAATAGTAAAGACAGTCGAGTTGACGGTGGGTGATAGTTGACTTTGGTTGATATGGGTGGGAAAGCTTTTTAAGTGTTTCTAAGCTGTTCGTGACTGGTTCCAACTATTTCGATCTAGTTTGTTTTTAGACTCCAGTTTACAGTTTAGAAATGCGATATTCTTTTCGCGGCATAAACTGTCAAAAAAGTAAACTGCCTAAAAGATACGACCAGATATGGCTAAAAAGTCTTTTGATGACTCAGAAAAGGGCCTTCTGTAAAAGCTGAGAAGCTTTTTCGCGGGCTAGAGGTCTAAGAGTAGAAAATCGACTTTTAGCCACTGTAGCCTACCAAGCTCTCTAAAGATAATGTCAAAAAACGAACGTTAGGACATCTTCATGGCATTCCTATTATCACAACAAGATGTTTAAAGAACCTCGAAATTCTACGGAATTTGCGGTGTGGGCACGGGCGTTGAAGCCAGTGGATTTACGGACAGCTCTGATGTAAACACCGTTTGCAGCAGCTCAGCTTGGACAGATTGCCCTAGCGCGACGGCCATTTCTTGATGCAAGCTAATGTCGCTCAGCGGATCGATCGGTAGCCATATGCTGACAGCAACCCATGGCATTCTTTGTCGCCGCCGCCATTGAGCCTTCTGGTCGGCCCAAAACCACCAAGCGGGTGAAGCACTCCCGCCAGTAGGACTGGCGTACCATTGCAAGATGGCATACGTTTGGTCCCTATTCCATGCACGAAAGAAATCGGTGTTGATCCGGACGGTTTTGCCTAAATCACCAATATTTTTTGATTTGTTTTGGGTCATCTCTTCGTTTTGGGTCATCTCAAAGGGTAATGCCTGATGAGAATCGGTTTGCCAGCGCTGGGAGCCCTTGAGGTCTAACCACTCGACTTCTGGCTGGTCGGCTTCCCACACCTGGGGGCGTAGCAGGAGAAAGATAGTAGACGGTGAAGCGGCTGCGAAGGGCCCTTCATCAGCTGCCGAGAGCTGCTGAATTGACCAAGTGTCTCCACCGATTTTGGTTTTTATCTGCTCTTGGCTCAGCCAGCCGGACAGTGTGATTCCCTGGTCTCGAATAGCCTGTAGCGATGGCTGATTGGGAACTTTGAGGGGGGTTGACCAAGGCCAGCTAGAGAGATAGAGCGGAATGGCTCTGATGGTAACAAAAAGAGCCAAGATCGCAATTACAACGAGCGTCACGGTGGACTTTTTGGTTACAGTTGTAGGGCGCAGGTAGGAAGGCACGAGTTTAGCCTGTCTGCTTTTGACAAGCGCGTGGGAAGAACAGTGGCGATCGCTTAGATTTTTGAGCTGGGAGATAGTCCTAAAAGTAGTCTTGGTATGAGCGGTTGGATGCGGGAGCCTGTGGGTGCGTTTCTCTATTTGCTTTAGTCCCGCTGACTGTCAAGCTTGTCGGTACATAGCGCTCTAGCAATCGAATTAAAACAATTAACATACCGAGCATTGCTGCAGAATACAGGTCGCCGCCCCAGCTATCGTGCAGCCACTCGAAAGCTTTTGTCATTTGGGCCCCGTGAAAAAAGGTAAGGACCGTATTGCGAATAATGTTGCCGACGACACTGACGCCAATAATGCCAGTAAAGAAAAGACCTGTTCTGAGCCGAGAGCGATTCAACCCTGTCCAGTAGGTCAAGATCAAACCCATATACAGACTGGTAAACAGCATTTTGAGCCCAGCGCAATGAGGGGCTACTTCGACTAGCTGGTCATTGACGTACAGATAGATATTGTCTACGTAGACGTTGACATCGAACTGCTGCAAGATGAACCCGGCAACAGCGGCGATAAAGCTTTGTAGCGGAAGAACATAGGGTTCTATAAGGTATGGGAGCTGAGTGGGGGTCGCTAGCAATATTAGCAACCACGGGAACGCATAGAGCCGAAAGCCTCTGCCGCCTTTGATTGCTAGCAATAGCCCGGCCAGCAGCAGAGGTAAAGAGAGGTTCATCGCGTCTAGAAGCCCGCTGCTATAGAACACGATTGCTAAAAGCATTAATGGCCAAGTAAGCCAGTGCGTGCGGGTCGGTAGTTTTTGCCACTGGGCGCGTGATTCCCATACTAGGTAAGCCGCGAACGGAATGCCGAGCAGCCCGTGGCTAAAGTATTCATGCTGGATACTGATAGATTTGTTGAGCCAGCCGTCTACCCAGTACCATAGCAGTGGCACGTAGAGGACCGCGACTAAGCCTAGAACAATGCTCTCAAGTGGAAGCTTTTTGAACGGAAGCTGAGGACTGGTTTTGGAGGTCAGCATAGAATCAATCTACCGTGAGGACTGGTTCGACTGGCTCGGCACTTACGACTGAGGCGATCGCACCCACAATCCGATCAATCTGATCGGTTGTGAGGCCAGGATACATAGGTAAGGACAAGATTTCTTGACTGAGCGTTTCAGCCTGAGGAAAGTCGCTAGGGCGATAGCCGAGCGATTTGAAAGCGGGCTGAAGATGACAGGGAATAGGATAGTGAATACCAGTCTGGATGCCTTGAGCGTTGAGCTCTAGCTGTAGAACGGTTCTGTCAATTGGGCAGTCAGCGGTGATGCGAATGACGTAGAGATGGTAGACGTGGCCTAGGCCGTTGACGTTCTTAATTGGGCGAAGTCCTTTCTGGGCAAATGGCTGGAGCGCTTGGTCGTAGTACGCTGCTAGACGGTTGCGATCGCGATTCCAAGCCTTTAAACGCGGCAGCTTTAGCTGCAAGACCCCGGCTTGTATCGTATCCAATCGGCTATTTACCCCGCCCGGATCGGTGTGGAAGTATTTGCGGGTAGCACCATAGTTGCGCAGCGATCGCACCGTTTGCGCCACCATGTCCTCTGACGTTACTAACATGCCACCATCGCCCAGCCCGCCTAGATTTTTGCTGGGATAAAAGCTGAAGGCCGCGCCTAAGCCCAGTGAGCCTGCGACATAGCCCTCGCGCTCGGCTAAGTGAGCCTGGGCTGCATCTTCAAAAATGATGAGTTTGTGACGCTGGGCCAACGTATGTAGCCTAGTGGGCGAGACCATCTGGCCGTAGAGATGAACCGGGACAATGGCACGCGTCTTAGGCGTGATTGCGGCCTCTGTCGCAGCGAGATCAATTAAGGCAGTTTCGATATCGCAGTCTACAAAGACAGGAGTTGCGCCGGTTCGCACAACCCCTATTAGGGTGGCGATAAAGGTGTTGGCTGGCAAGATAACCTCGTCGCCTGCGCAGATGCCACAGGCACGAAGGCCTAGGGCGATCGCATCTGTCCCGCAGCCCACGCCAACCCCGTAGCCAGTCTGGGAGGCCTTAGCGAACGCGATTTCAAAATCAGCAACCGCCTGACCCAATACATAGTCGCCTTTGCTCAAGACGCTTTCAACGATTGCCAAGATATCTGACTGAAGCGGACGGTGCTGCCAGGAAAGATCGACAAAAGGAACGGGCTGAGCGGGTACTGAGAAGGAATCCATAGACTGCCGTAAAGAATAAGGTCAACTTCGAAGTGTTCACACTCACCTAGGCGACCGGCAGTAACGGCTAGCCTCTATTGCTTACACGTTTTGTGCTTAGAGGCTTGAATCCAAATCGCCGCAGGCTTCCTACTCGTTCATATCTCAGTCGCTCGCTGTAGGCGGCTTGCTGTATTCAGTGTGGCTGTATTTCCCCGCAAATACATTAGCGGAGAATAAATTCTCTGTAAAACTTGCCTCAAGCTTGCCTAAATTGCTTCAACAGGTTTTGATTAGATAGCTCAATAGTGCCCGCTTTGCACAAGATGCGTTACAGCGACTGGCACAAAAGATCAAAAGATTTGCAGAAATTTCATATCGTCGCTTTCTTAGCGCTTGGCATCAATGGACTTTCAAACGGCATATCAAGAGCTTGCTACGCAAACCCTGCCTCAATACGAAACAGAGACAACCTTTTTGAGGCGGCTGCGTCAGGGCTATCCGCCGATTCCTGGGCAAGTGACGTCGCTACTGCTGGCCCTAAAAGTCATTCACGATGGCCTACATCAAGCAAAAACCCTCGACCGTGAGCTGGCACATGCGCTGTTTTTACTGACTTATGAGAGCCGAAACCTATTTGAGTCGGGTAGAGCTGCGCAGGTAAGCTGGCCGCCGATGCTAGATGAAGATCTAGAAAGAATTGCGATCGCAGCCTACAAGATATTTATAGACGCACCGTTAGACGCCAGCTAGCTAATCCCAGCTAGCCAGTCATATAAGTAGCCAACCTGACAGCTTGCGACTAGAGTACAAAGAACAGAAAAAGAAGTGTAGAGCTCTACCTATGGCATCGCCTTCGGAACTTGAGGTCAAATCTCGATTGATACTGGGCTTGGGGCTGCTAAGCCTGGGGCTTGTTTGGCTGCTGAAACTGCTTTGGCCGGTGCTAATCTTGATTGGTGTTGGCCTTGGCGGCTACTGGGCATGGCGATCGCAGCACCGCAAATATAAAGCCTATCAGCGTCGGCAAAATAGACTGAGCGAAAGATTTTGCTATCTGTTACAGCAGCGTCGAGGTCGAGTCAGTGCGTTAGAGTTTGCCATGCATACTCGTCTTAGCAGCCGAGAGTCCCAACGCTATCTGCACTTACAGGCTCAGTCATTCGGTGCTTTTTTTGAGAGGACAGTGCACGGCGACATCGTGTACATTTTTGATCTAGCGGTGGTGTTTAGCCTAGCGCCTTCCCTAGCGCCGCCAGTATATGCCTCATCCTTTCAACAACCCGCAACCCCTGCAGAGATAGCATGGGCGTATGCCGAACAATCTAAAAAAGCTCAGCATCGGTCGGCAAATCGATCGGTTGAGCGTCTAGCGCATATCCAGAGCACCCCATCTGCAGATGGCGAAGCTTTGACAACTGTTCGCGGCAGGGCCTCTGGCACGCCTGAAGGTATTGTGACGATAGACGTGGCTGCGGTAAATGAATAGTGGATTTTGATACTTCTTCGGCCTTGCTGTAGGGAAACAGGAAAGCCGGCAAAAACAGCGCAAAAAACTCTTTTAACCCCCTTTCTCAACATGATTTCAAAAAAGGGCTTTACAAAGCGACCTTAGTTATTGAGCATAGGAAAGGTTTTAAAGACGCAGTTAGGAGCAACCAGCCGTGGAAAAGAGTTTTATTATGATCAAGCCCGATGGCGTACAGCGGGGCTTGGTAGGAGATATTATCAGCCGCTTTGAGACTAAGGGTTTTATGCTAGTGGGTCTAAAGCAAATGGCCGTTTCGCGTGAGTTGGCTGAGGCCCATTACGCTGTACACAAGGAGCGTCCTTTCTTTAGTGGCCTAGTAGAGTACATTATTTCAGCGCCTGTGGTGGCGATGGTGTGGGAAGGCGACGGCGTGATAGCCTCTGCGCGCAAGCTCATTGGTGCGACTAATCCTCTGGATGCTGAGCCGGGCACCATTCGTGGCGATTACGGCATCACGATTGGGCGAAACCTGATTCACGGATCTGACGCCCCTGAGACAGCAGAAAGTGAGATTGAGCTATGGTTTGGCAGCGACCTTTGCCAGTGGGAATCTGCGATTAAGCCTTGGCTGTACGAATAGAAAAATTAAACCCCTCATCCATGTACTTCATGGGTGAGGGGTTTTCCAGCTAGCGGTAGATAACTGCTGGCAGAAATATGAGCTACATATTCGCTCTGGCATCTTTAACGGCGGCCATAAAGGCAATGACACCGGCTGGAATGCTTAGGGCCAAGATGATGGCCGTTGGTGCCATGCCCCAGTCAGGATCACCGGAGGAAAGCTCGAACATGGAGCCGACAGCTGCGATCGCTGTCAAACAAGCTATTCCTAAATACGCGCCGCTTTTAGGGGTCATCATAAATTTACTCCAGTTTTTTTAGCTGATTTTTTGACTGATTCGCTTTACGTCTTTGACCTTAAAGCCGTTTTTGTCGAGTTCTTGGGTAAGCGCGAGCGCATTTTCCACCCGGTCTACAAACATGACGCCGTTAAGATGGTCCATCTCGTGCTGAATTACCCTGGCGATCAAATCATCGGCTTTTAGCTTGCGCGGGCGACCCGATTCGTCTTTGTAGCTTACTTCTATTGCCGCCGGACGTACTACATCCAAATAGACGCCAGGAATACTCAAACAGCCTTCTTGTCCGGCGGCCAGCTCTTTGCTGTAGCTAATTATTTTGGGGTTAACCAGAACCAGTGGCGGGGTCGCGGCATCTTCAGGGTCCGCGTCAACAACCAGTAGCTGCTTGTTAACACCCACCTGCGGGGCAGCTAGGCCAATGCCGTCTTCGCTGTACATAGTTTGCAGCATTTTACGAACCAAATCGCGCAGCGCATCATCGATTTTGGCAACGCGCTTGGCGGGCTGACGCAAGATGCGATCGCCTAAGTAGTGAATAGAAAGGGGTGGTTTTTTGAGCTTTTTCTTTTCAACTTCGATAACTGCGGACATGGGTTTTAGCGATAAAAAGCAATAAGCAATAGACCCACATTGTAACAACTCAGAACGACTTCGAGAAAGCCAATTGAACACACGTTTTGTGCCACGGCTATCAACGCTGTCTCTCTAGCTTCGATCCTGTCAACCTGCCGACATAGACTGTCTGCCTTGGTAACTGCCCATTTGGCTGTTGCCTAGCTGAAGAAACGGGACAGGAGCTGATAGATAGCTGTATCAATTTCGCTTGATTTGGGAATCTTAGTGGCACTTTCACTATTCTGACAACCTGACTAATCTATCTGCAATCCGCCAGGGACAAACGCAAAGACGCAAGGCGAGATAAAGGCAATAGAGCTTGAGTCATTACTGACAACTGTGCTGAAACCTTTCTTAAAGACAGATTATTTACTGCTCGAAACCTTTCGAGGGTTGCGGCGTGGCGGCTGGATGAACTGGGCTGCTGTTAGCACGATGACGGTGCTACTCTTTTTATTCGGCACTAGCTTGCAAGTGAGCTGGCAGGTCGAAGGGCTATTAAATCAATTTGGCTCTCAGCTTGTAATTTCTACCTATTTAGAGAGCGGTGTCGATGCGGGCAGTTTGATTGCGCAAGTGCAACGATTGCCCGGTGTTGTTGATGTTGTCTCTGTCAGCAAAGAACAAGCCTGGTCTCAGCTCAGTGCTGACTTGGGTCTCTCTAACATTTCGAATGCGGTAGCACAGCTCAAAGGTAATCCGCTAGTCGATGAGCTGAAGGTAAAAGTGAGAGATGCTGAGCAGGTGCCACAGCTAGCGGACACGTTGAAAAACACAGCAGGTGTGGCTGATGTCCTCTACGTCGGCGAGGTGATTCAACAGCTACGCGATCTAAATGAAGGCTTACGCTGGGTGAGTTTGAGCATGGTGAGCCTGCTAAGCATGACAGCGATCACGGTGGTGACAACGACTATCCGGCTAATTGCGATCGCCCGTCGCCAAGAAATAGAAGTGATGCAGCTTGTGGGTGCAACTCGGCTATGGATTTATTTGCCCTTCTTGCTGCAAGGTGTTGCTTTTGGCCTTGTCGGTGCCGCGGGCTCTTGGAGCCTGCTGATAGCAGTTCAAAAGGGCTTAGAATCGCTAGCGACCAGCCAGCAGCCCGCTTTCATCAAATTCTTAGTCAATGGCCTTCAGCTTACGGCCCAACAGTGGATCCTGCTACCGTTCGCTCTGCTAGCGCTTGGTATCAGCTTGGGGCTGCTTGGTAGCCTGCTGGCGGTTAAAAGAGTTGCGGCTGTTAGGTATTCATAGACACTCATCGCAGCTCTAACTTATCGGCATCGTTGTTGTTAATAATGTCAATGTCATTGACGTTGTCAGCCGGTCATTAGAGTTGTTGACGCAATTTAGAGAGTCAGAGCAAAAAGCATAGCGGAAAATCCAGTGCACTGAAAATCCAGTGCTAAAAATCTCTGACAGCTAAGAGCGCTAGCCCAAAGCCGTCAGAGATTTCCTATCAGACTTGTTTCTAACAAGTAATTTCTCTCTAGAACTAACTTTCTAAAGCAAGGTTCTCTCTAACAGAATTCTGCTTAGTAAGCAAGACCCATACTGCGAGTTGTTTCAGCACCTAGATAAACGCGAATACTCAAGAAGTCAGTAGGGCAAGCAGTTTCACAGCGCTTACAGCCAACGCAGTCTTCAGTACGAGGAGATGCAGCGATTTGGCCCGCTTTGCAGCCATCCCAAGGCACCATTTCCAAAACATCGGTAGGACAAGCTCTGACGCACTGGGTGCAGCCAATACAAGTGTCGTAGATCTTAACTGAATGGGACATGAAGTATAGACTCCAAAATTATTATTATTGCAGTATCGCCAGTCGCCACTGGCTGACTTGACTAGCTAAATCGTCTGGCCAAGACCTCACAACTAGCTTCTCTCGCTAGCTCTATAAAGGCCCGTGCCAATCGAGCGCTTCATATAAGGACATATGAAAGCTGAACCAAAAACCCGAACGAAAAAAGCTAAAGAAAGCCGAGCAAATGAGCAAATGACTTGCGAGCAAGGGTTCTCCAACTCATGTGCAGTGTATCTTGCAGGCGCGAGCGATTCGTTAACTATGAGGGTAAAAATTTATGGAACGTAATATTCTTTCGACCGCACTTGATGAGACAGCTTGATTAGGCAGTGCGCTCCGGGAGGGTCACGCTTTCCTATAAGATAATGGAGCTTAAATCACAAAGTCTTTTTAGGTTTAGCCAAAATGTTCGTTCTTGACAACGTTCGTTTTTGTCAGTGTGTTCTTCGTAGAGCTGTATCTTTAAGTAGAGCTATAGAGCTGTGTTTTGACAACGAACAGCCGAAGAGACTTTTGTCGGTTTGAGTAAGGTTTGAATTAAGTTTTTGCGCTTTTTGACGCTGTTTGAAGGTAAGTACAGTAATGAGTGACGATATTTTAGGAAAAGTTCAGAAGATCGTTTCTGAGCAGCTCGGTGTAGACGAAGCAGAAGTGAAGCCCACTGCTAACTTTGCGAATGATTTAGGTGCCGATTCTCTAGATACGGTCGAGCTGGTGATGGCACTAGAAGAAGAGTTCGATATTGAGATTCCTGACGAAGCGGCTGAGAGTATTAGTACTGTCCAATCAGCCGTTGATTTTATCAAGTCAAAGGCAGCCTAAATCGGCATGATTAAGTGCGAGTAGTGGGACTATGGTCAGTTCTATTACTCGTTTATTTATCCTTGATGCTGTTTCTTGGCACCGCTTCTGTTAACGCTATCTCTGTTGACAGTGTGCCTTTTGGCAATGCAATACGCCCCTTAAAACCATGGCCTCCGAAGAAAAACAAGTGGACGAAAATCAGCTATCTAAAAAGCGAGTTGTCATTACTGGCATGGGCGCGGTTACGCCCATTGGCAATACCCTGGCAGACTACTGGCAGGGGCTGATAAGTGGCAAAAATGGCATTGACCTAGTAACCGCTTTTGACGCTTCTAAGCACGCTAGCCAAATTGCGGGTGAAGTGAAGGGATTCGATCCGCTTGACTACATGGACCGGAAGGATGCCAAACGGGCAGCGCGGTTTGCTCACTTTGCGATCGCAGGTAGCAAGCAAGCGCTAGCCGATGCCAAACTCGAAATCACCGATCTCAACGCCGAGCAAATCGGCGTCATGATCGGCACTGGCGTAGGCGGCATCCAGGTCATGGAAGACCAGCAAGAGGTGTACCTCACCCGTGGACCCAGTCGCTGTAGCCCTTTTATGGTGCCGATGATGATTGCTAACATGGCAGCGGGGCTGACCGCCATCCAAACCGGTGCAAAAGGACCTAACTCTTGCCCGGTTACCGCCTGTGCGGCAGGTTCTAATGCTATTGGGGACGCCTTCCGCCTGGTTCAAGGTGGCTATGCCCAAGCGATGATCTGTGGCGGCACCGAATCAGCCGTGACGCCGCTGACCTTTGCTGGGTTTTCGTCCGCACGGGCTATGTCTACTCGCAATGACGACCCAACCCATGCTAGCCGACCCTTCGACAAAGACAGAGACGGCTTCGTCCTAGGCGAGGGCACTGGTATTTTGATTTTGGAAGAGTTAGAGCATGCGCTGAGCCGAGGCGCTCGGATATATGCGGAGATTGTAGGCTATGGCATGAGCTGTGATGCCTACCACATGACGAGCCTAGCACCTGGCGGCGAGGGGGCCATCCGCGCCATTCGCCTAGCGCTAAAAGACGGCAATATTTCTCCTGAAGCGGTGAGCTATATCAATGCTCACGGTACCAGTACCCCTGTAAATGATCCGAATGAGACCGCTGCTATCAAAGCAGTCCTTGGTAAGCACGCCTACAACGTTGCAGTTAGCTCTACGAAGAGCATGACCGGTCACCTGCTAGGTGGTTCTGGTGGAATTGAAGGTGTTGCGGCTGTAATGGCCGTTGCTAACGACAGAGTCCCCCCTACTATCAATTTAGAAAATCCCGATCCAGCCTGTGATTTAGACTACGTCATCAGCAACAGCCGCGAGCAAACAGTCAACGTTGCCCTTTCCAATTCGTTTGGCTTTGGTGGGCACAACGTCACCCTTGCCTTCAAGAAATATCAGTAGATAAAGATATCAGTAGAAAAAACCGAGAATTTTACGAAAATCTCAGCAAAAGCTGGTGAAAGGACGATAGGAGCGGCGAACATAGCCCCTATAAACAGTCGTAGAGGCTACAGATTCATCGGTATAATGACACCACCAATATTCTTAAACATTTGTTTAGAATAAATTCTCTCAACGCTGTTTTACCCCAAGAAAAATTATATGGCTGTCGCAACTCAATCGCTCGAAACGCTTTGTATAAACTCCATTAGATTTTTAGCTATCGATGCCGTAAACAAGTCAAAGTCGGGGCATCCTGGCTTGCCAATGGGCGCGGCTCCCATGTCTTTCGTGCTATGGGACAAGTTTATTCGCCACAACCCGAAAAATCCAAAGTGGTTTAACCGCGATAGATTTGTGCTTTCGGCAGGTCATGGCTGTATGTTGCAATACGCCATGCTCTATCTAACGGGCTATGACAGCGTCAGTATTGATGATATTAAGCAGTTTCGGCAGTGGGGCTCTACGACGCCTGGGCACCCTGAGAACTTTGAGACGCCGGGCATTGAAGTGACGACTGGTCCCTTGGGGCAAGGCATATGCAATGCGGTTGGTCTGGCAATGGCCGAAGCGCATCTAGCCGCTAAGTTCAACAAGCCCGATTGTACTGTGGTAGACCACTATACCTACACTATTATGGGTGACGGCTGTAATATGGAGGGCATTTCAGGTGAGGCGTGCTCTTTGGCCGGTCACTTGGGGCTAGGTAAGCTGATTGCTTTCTACGATGACAACCATATTTCGATTGATGGCTCGACTGATATTGCCTTTACAGAAGATGTAAGCAAGCGCTTCGCAGCCTACGGCTGGCATGTGTTGCATGTGGAAGATGGCAATAGTGATCTAGAGGCAATCGAGAATGCGATTGTCGAAGCTAAAAAAGTCACTGACAAGCCCACGATGATCAAAGTGACGACCACCATTGGCTACGGTTCACCCAACCGGGCAGGCACTGGCGGTATCCACGGCGCTATGTTAGGCGACGAAGAAACTGAAGCAACGCGCGAGAACCTCGACTGGAAGTATGACCACTTTGAGATTCCAGAAGATGCCCTCAACCGCTACCGTCAGGCAGTTGATAAAGGGGCTAGCGCTGAAGCAGAATGGCAAGAAACAATGGCCACTTATCGCACTCAGTATGCGTCAGAAGCGCAAGAGTTTGAGCGGCTGCTTTCAGGCAAACTGCCTGATGGTTGGGAAGATGCGCTACCAAAATACACACCTGACGACAAAGCGCTAGCTACTCGCAAAAACTCTGAAAAGACACTTAACGCCCTAGCGCCAGTTATTCCTGAGCTGATTGGCGGATCGGCTGACCTTACGCACTCCAACTTGACCGAGTTAGAAATCTCTGGCGACTATCAAAAAGGTGCGTACGAAAACCGCAATATTCACTTTGGCGTACGCGAGCACGGCATGGGTGCTATCTGTAATGGTATCGCCCTGCACGGCGGCGGACTAATTCCTTACTGCGCCACCTTCTTAGTCTTTACTGACTATATGCGCGGTGCCATCCGTCTTTCTGCTCTTTCTGAAGCAGGCGTCATCTACGTTATGACCCACGACTCTATTGGTTTGGGTGAGGACGGTCCTACTCACCAGCCAGTAGAAACGGTCGCTTCCTTGCGGGCAATTCCTAATCTGTACGTTATTCGCCCCGCAGACGGCAACGAAACCTCTGGTGCGTACAAAATTGCTGTGAATAAGCGTCAGGCACCTACGCTGATGTGCTTCTCCCGTCAAGGCTTGCGTAATCTACCTGGATCTTCGATTGACGCCGTCGCTAAGGGGGCATACATCATGTCTGACTCTGACGGCACGCCTGATGTGATCTTGATTGGTACGGGTAGTGAAGTTCAGCTTTGCGAAGATGCGGCTGAAAAGCTCCGCGCCGGGAAGAAAGTTCGCGTAGTTTCTATGCCTTGCTGGAAGCTGTATGAAGAGCAAGATGCAGCTTACAAGGAGTCGGTTCTACCAAAAGCTGTGAAGAAGCGCCTGGTGGTAGAAGCGATGAGCAGCTTTGGCTGGGCTAAGTACTACGGCGATGAAGGTGACATGATCGCGGTTGACACCTTTGGTGCTTCGGCTCCAGGTGGAGTGGTGATGGAGAAGTTTGGCTACACCATCGATAACGTTGTTTCTCGTGCAAACGCACTGCTGAACTAGTCGAACATCGTTAGATTTGCGCTAGCTTGAATGAAGCCTCTGTCAATTACTTTTGACGGAGGCTTTTGAATGGCCTTATCCTACTTACTTCTACTCATCCTCGTTAGCTAATCTAGCAATCACTCAGGTTTCGAAATATGCCGCTGTATGACTGTATTGTTGTGGGTGCTGGCCCTGCGGGCGCGAGTGCTGCTTATCACTTAAGTAAGCAGGGTCATAGCACACTGCTGCTAGAAAAAGCTTCGCTGCCTCGCTACAAGCCCTGTGGCGGTGGCGTTTCACCTCAGGTGGCACAGTGGTTTGACTTTGATTTTGACCCGGTCATTTCGCAAACGGTAACGCACGCTCGCTACACGTGGAACAAGGGCGATGCGATCGAGGTGGAGCTAAATCGACCTATTTGGATGGTGCGGCGAAACGAATTTGATTACTACTTGGTGCAGCAGGCACAGCGGGTGGGCACGCAGCTACGCGATCGCACAAAAGCAACAGGAATTGAGTGGATTGGTCAACAAAAGCGCTGGCGGGTACACGTCAGCACGGGTGAGACTGTAGAAGGAACGTATGTGATTGCAGCAGACGGTGGGTGCGGGCCAATGGCGAAGTGGTTGGGGTTTGAAAACCGAAAACACAGTATTGCCGGGGCAATTGAGATAGAGCCAAAGGTGCCGGTAGACGATGGTCACTTTGTTCACTTTGAATTTGGCCTGCTGAAAAATGGCTATGTGTGGAATTTTCCAAAGGCGGACGGCTACTCGATTGGCAGCGGCGTTTTTAGGACAAATCAGCGCAAAGGGAATGATTTGGTGCAGCCAATGGTGGACTACGCCGAAGCGTTTGGGATAGATGGAACGCAGGCGCAGAAGTTTGGCCATCCGGTGTATATCTGGCGAGGCGATCAGCGGCTGCATACGCAGAATGCGGTGCTAGCAGGAGAGGCGGCTTGTGTGGTTGATCCGCTGACCGCAGAAGGCATTCGGCCTTCGATCTTTACGGGAGTGAAGGCGGCTGAGGCCATCAGCCGAGCACTGGCAGGCAATAGTGAGGCGCTAGCAGACTACACAAAGATCATTGCTGCAGAGATAGGGAGTGAGATGAAGCTAGCGACGAGGTTAGCTCAGGCGTTTTATCTAGCACCGCATTTTAGCTATCGGACGATTATGCAGCAGCCGTCGGCGACATGGGCGATGGTGAAGATTTTTTCGGGTGAGCTGAAGTATGCAGATATGGCGCAGAAGGCGCTGCGGCGGCTAAGCGGCGGTCTGTTGGCAAGGTGAGTCAGCTACTGGTGGCTCAGAGAGAGCTCGCACATATTGAGACGAAATATAGGACAGAAATTAGCGACAAGATTTTTTCTTTTGTTCTCGCTATTATTCAGCCTATAATCACGAACGATTGTCGAATATCCGCGTAAAACGTATCTGATGCCCTGCGCTTGAGGGTGTAGGGCTACAGGTAAATCTTTTCGTAACGAGTCAAGAGAGCATATATTCTATGAGTGAAGCCCGCGAAGTTGCAGAGCATAAGCTAGAAACGGCGATTAAAGATGTTTTAGTCGATGAGCTGGAGGCTTGCTGGAGCCGATTGAAAGAAGACACGGCGATCGCAGATCCAGAAGAGGAAATGCAAGAGCTGGCCGAATGGTTTAATGAACAGATTCAAGCGACCATTGAAGACATTATCGAGCAAGATCCTGTTGATGACGAGGACTCATTCGACGATACCGACGACGACGACGATGACGATGACGATGATGGTGATGATGATGACGACGACATGACTGGCGAAGAAGAATAAGCTATCTGCTAGTTCCAAGCGGTAAAGGCATCGCGATGTCCTCAAATACGCTACGCTAGCAAGGTAGTTCCTGGTTCTTGTCAGTTTGTCAACTGTATGGCGCGATGTTGTTGAACCAGAGGTCAAAATGTGGTTTACCGACCACATGCTGTTTCAATATCGCCGCTGTCGTCGCCGTACCTATCTCGACACCTATGGCGATCCTAGTCTCAAAGACCTACCTAGTGACTACTTCGTCAAACTTCGCCAAGACAGCGCTGATCATCGTCAGTCTCTGCTTCGTCAGTTTGCGCCTCTGAGCCGCCCTGTCTACGAACGCTATGAATGGGAAGCAGGGGCGATCGCAACTCGCCAGCTGATGAGCGAAGGTGCAGACGCTATCCATAGAGGCGTGCTGATGGTTGACAGGGCCAACGGCACTTTCTACCGCACCGAACCCGATCTGCTGATCAAACAGCCAGGTGAATCGTGGCTGGGCGACTGGTACTACGTGCCCTACACTATCAAGCTCGGCAAAAAACAAAAGCCTGAGTATCAGCTTGTCGCCACCTTTAGTGCCTATCTGCTCGCCGAACTCCAGGGGTCTGGCCTGAAACTGCATGGCTTTTTCTCAAAGAAAAACAATACGGCGTCAATCTCGAACGCTATGTTCCTAAGCTGCAAGAAGCCCTAGACGACTGCCACGACATTATGGCTGCGCCAAGTGCCCCAGAAGTTTTTATCTCTCGCAATCGCTGTAGTCTTTGCCCTTGGCTCAGTCACTGTTACGCCACCGCCAAAAGCCTCAACCATCTCTCACTGCTGCCGGGCGTTACCCTCACTCGCTATCCCACCCTGGTCGATCTTGGTCTGACCACTGTCGAAGCCCTAGCGGCGGCTAACGTCACTCGCCTCACCGATGCCCTTGGCACCGAACATCACATCAGCGAAAAGCTGATACACCAAGCTCAAGCCACCGCTCAAGCTACGCCATTCCCCGGCTGTATAAAGGCAGCTTTCCGCTAGCGTCACATCAAGTTCCCACCACAGATATTGAGCTTTATTTCGATATCGAAGCTGCTCCCGACAAAGATTTGATATATCTGCACGGTGTACTTGGTGATTGATCGCAAAACTGAGCAAGAAACGTTTCACGCTCTGCTGGCCGAAACACCAGAAGACGAGAGCCAAAGCCTGGTTTGAATTTCTAATGCTGGTCAATCGCTATCCGGATGCGCCGATTTATCACTTTTGCCCCTACGAGGCCCAAACGGTCTCTCGGCTAGGTCAGCTTTATGGCACCAATGGCACTGATATCAACGCGCTGTTGAACCGATTTGTAGATATTCATAAGCGGATTGTGGATGCGGTAGCGCTGCCGGTAGAAAGCTACGCGCTGAAGCATTTGGCCCGGTGGATGGGATTTGAATGGCGAGATGAGGATGCCAACGGGGCGCAGTCGATTTGCTGGTATGACGACTGGCTGGCGACGGGCGATCGCATCCATCTAGAACACCATCCTCCGCTACAACGAAGACGACTGCCAAGCTACCTACCGTGTCAAAGACTGGCTGGTAAAATTTGCCCAGCCCTTCTGGGATTAAGCCTCACCAGTAGATACCAATAGCCATCAATATGACCGAGATTATGACGTTTCAATATTCATACATTCTCGATTATGCAAAAAGAAAAGCTCGAACAGTATCTTGCGACCTTAACAGGCGCAGAAGGGAGCTATCCGTTTGGCCCTAATACGTTTGTTTTTAAGTGGTGAGCAAACTGACAAAGGCCAACAGGACTCGGTTGCGATCGCAGATGAACTGATAGCGCTTTAAAGCCCCAAAGCTGTAAGACTCTGGTATTAAAAGCTTTGGGGGCAAGGATGCTACAGCGAGTTCAAAAACTTTAGCATCGCCTGACGGTCATCAGTGGCCATGCTCATAAACGCCTGCTTTGTGTTTTCTGCCTCGCCACCATGCCACAAAATGGCCTCTTCAATCGTTCGGGCCCTGCCATCGTGCAAATAGCCTGAGTAAGGCAGCACGGTTTGCGTGAGACCCAGTCCCCATAGCGGAGCCGTGCGCCACTCTTGGCCATTGGCGGCAAAATCAGGGCGGCCATCGGCTAAACCTGCGCCCATATCGTGCAGCAGCAAATCTGTATAGGGTGCGATCGCCTGATTGGCGAGCGTATTGACTGAAGAAGGGCCGGTCTTGAGGGTGCTGAGATGACAGGCCGCGCAGTTGGCTTCAGTAAATAGCTTTTCGCCGCGCTGAACGGTAGCATCATCTGTTTGTGTGCGAGCTGGAATCGCGAGTGTCTGGGTGTAAAAGGCAGAGGCTTCTACCGTTTCGGCATCGATCTCTAGCGAGCCGTCTGAGTTGGGCAGCAGCGGATTGGCAATGCCCATGTCGTGAGCGTAGGCCGTGGCGGTTTGAGAAATGAGGGTGGCAGAGTTAGCTTTGTGGCCAAAGCGACCGACCTGGTCAGCCTGCTGAGTTTCAAAGTCCCAAACTCGGTTGATGCGACCGGAGATGCCGTCTTTGTTTTGGTCGGCAGGGTCGGCGATGGCTATCAAGGTCTCCTCTGGAATCGCCGCTAGCAAGCCGACGCCAAATACCGGCGGTGGAATGCGCATAGAGGTCAGCAGATCTGTGCTGATTGGGTGATCAGCGTCAATGGCGGTGATCGTGATTTGGGGCGATCGCAGCTCAAACGCCTCACCGTCTAGGTAGCGCCCTGTCGTCTCCGCCCAGTCTATCGCCACCCGTGCTTCTGGCTGCTCGCCATAGACTGCGCTGTCCTGTAGCTGCGTCCCTAGCACTGGATCAGGCACTACGCCTTCGGTTTCAACAACCGGCAAACCAGCCCCGGCAGGCAAACTTGTGCGGATTAGCGCCTGACCAAGCTGAGGCATACCACGCCCGTTTTTAAGATGACAGCCACTGCAAGAATTGCTGTTGAACTGGGGGCCTAGCCCTGGATTGATTGGAGCCGGAGCGGTGACAAAAACAGCGTCAAAAGTGGCGTCACCTTTGGTGTGCAGGGCCAGCTCTTTGGCATTGAGCCCTGGTGCGGGTTGCCCAAACCCATGAGAGGAGCGGTTGACAAACGTGGTTGAGCCGCCTGCACTGCTGCTTGTCCCATCGGTATCATGAGCCAGTTGAGGTCTGTTGTAACTGGTGGAAAGTGCGATCGCAATCGTACTTGCTGCAATAAATAGCAAAAAATAGCTGAGCCAGCGAGGCACCTGAGAAGATGAAAACGGAGTTGTCATAGCAATACAAACTTAAGCAAAAGTGGCAAATGCTACAGAACACTGAACTGAGAAGACACTATTAACTGGCCCGGTTGACTGACTCATTTGACTAACTCATTTGACTGGGCCAGCTAAATAAGCCAGCTAAAGTAAGCCAGCTAACGTGAGCCAGTCAAATGAGTCAGCTAAATAAGCGGGACAACGTCTTCTTCGAGAGTGGTTCTGACGGCGAGAATAGCTGCGATCGCCCTCTCAATCTCTGCCGCCGCTGCCGGATCGTTAAGATGATCTTCTAGCGGTGTTGGCACCGACTCTAGTGCCCTATTCGCTGCGGCAAACTGTTCTTTGACAGATGCATCCAACGCCGGATCAATCGCTGAGACATAGGTGCTGATGCTGCTGCTAGCTTGCAAATTCTCATCTGGCAGCGCGCCCAAATAGCCATTTTCCGCACTTTGCAAATTACTTTTGAGATCGTTGATTGTCTGCGCGCTAAATCGGCTCTCTAGTCCCGTGACATCTTGCTCGGCAAAAGGCGCTGCTAGCTTGTCTTCACCAACTTCCGTCAGGCTGTCGATAATGCCAGACACCAACTCTTGTGCGGCTGCCGCCGTTGTCGGATAGACGGCGTTGTCATCACTGCCTGCGCTCGCAAACACGGTTTTATAGGCAGGCTGACCGTCGATACCCTCTTGCCAGCTAGCGAGCAGCGCATTGGCAGAAGTGTTGAGATCTGCGCCCAGCGCCGCCAAAAATGACTGCTCACGATCAGTGAAGTCGGTCAGCGCTTTATCTGCCGCCGTTCCAAACAGCAGATATTCAATCGCGTGCATTCCTCGCTCAGTATCTTGCAGCTCAGCAACCCTATCCGGCGTAATCGGCTCAGACCCCGACAAAAGATTCTCGATATCCGTCTGATTGACGGGCCAGCTATCCATTGCTCCATCGAAGCCTAAAGAGCCTGCTGGCCCAAAAGCAAAGGTCTCCGTTTTTTCCCAAGACACGCGAGCCTCTGTCCATGCCTGACGGGCAGCGTTCAGCGTTTGTTCGGTGGGCTCGGCTACAAACGCGTCAATCGCCTGAGTGAGCGCTGCCGTGTTGTCAGAAAACTGCTTGTAGTTAGGAATCACAACCGTATCTACAAATTCAGTAATCACAGCCTCATCAGCAAAGGTATTGGCCCAGTTCAAGCTCTCAAATCCTTCGCCACCTTCACCGCCTTCACCGCCTTCACCACCGTCACTTGCCTAGCGTTTCTACAGTTACTCCGCTGTTCTGATCGCCATTTGCACTTTGCTCAGGTGCGGTACAGCCCGCAGCGACAGAGGCTGCTAACCCTACAGACAAAAAGAGTTCTACCGTCTTTAACCGTCTCACCATTACACTCCCGAAAATATCGATAGGGCTAATCCTACATTCAATTGAGAGTAAATATCAATAGTCATTCAAAAAAGATGATAACTAATCCTGATAAGAACTATCTTGATTTGAGAAAAAACCTTGTGTTCCTTTATAAGAGAATTCTGTATATTATTTTATTGGATCTTATACCGGAAAGCTGAGTGATAGTAAAGCAAAGAAGAATTGATATCTTTAATTATTTGGAAACTAGTAGTTTGTATTCTTGATAGTGAGGAGCCTGGAATGTTTTTTGTGCCTTTTATTTAACAGGAGTCACAGCTTTACAGATAGCTTTCTACAGATGTCAAAAAAAATATGCCAAATTTTTGTTTGACAAAGGGGCTTTAGATCCGCACAATAGAGATCGCCTGAAAGGAAGCGTTTAATCGCTTTCCATAGCAATCTTCAAGAAAGCTCTATATTAAGAGCACTCTGCCATACCCAAAATCTCTTAAGAGATTTTTTGAGGGCCCGTAGTTCAATTGGTTAGAGCACCGCCCTGTCACGGCGGAAGTTGCGAGTTCGAATCTCGTCGGGCCCGTTCAAGCAAAAAGACGCCACTTTAATTAAAGCGGCGTTTTTTTGCTTTTTCTTGGTGTCTATCCGTATGCTGTTTATCTACCGTATTTGCCTGCTCTATTTTGAGAGTACCGCCATACTTCGACGGTATCTGAGTTTCTGGAGACAGGTTCATCACTTTGCTGTACAACCTAATATATTCCACTGCTGATCCCTCCCAGCTAAAGTTCGTTTTCATTGCTCGCTTTTGTAGAGCTTCCCACTGCGGCTTAAAGCGATAGGCTTCTGAGGCACGAACCATGCTGGTAAATAAGTCTAGCGCTTCGTAGCGGTCGAAGCAGTAGCCTGTACCCGCTTGATTGGTTGGGTCGTTATGGGTGACCGTGTCTACAAGGCCGCCGGTTCGTCGGACTATGGGGACGCAGCCATAGCGCATGGCCAGCATCTGGCTGATGCCACAGGGCTCGAAGCGAGAGGGCATGAGAAAGGTATCACAGCCTGCGTAGATGCGGCGTGCGATCGCCTCGCTGTACATAATGTACGAAGAAGCACGGTTAGGATAGCGGGCAGCTAGCTCCCAAAGCTGATTTTCGTAGTAGCGATCGCCTGAGCCTAGCGCCACAAACTGCGCGTCGGAATAAGCCAAAAACCGATCCATCGTCTGCAAGATTAGATCGATGCCCTTTTGCTCTACCAAGCGGCCTACCAGCCCAACCAAAAATTTGTTTGGTTCTACGGCTAAGCCCATCTCTTTTTGAAGCGCAGCCTTGTTCTTTGCCCGTTTATCTAGCGTCGTAACCGAATAGTTGTGGTCTATCTTTTTATCTGTTTCCGGGTTGAAATCTTCTAAGTCGATTCCGTTAACGATACCGCTTAGCTTTCCGCTTTCATACGAAAGCAGCCCTTCTAGCTTTTCACCGTATTCAGCTGTTTGAATTTGCTGCGCGTAGGTAGGTGATACCGTATTAACCTGATCTGCAAACTGGATAGCTGCAGCCATAACGTTGTGCCCTTCCATATACCAGGGGCACCAGGCAGTTTTCTCCAGCCACCAGCGCCAGGGCCCCTGATAAGCAAGGTTGTGAATTGTAAAAAGCGTGCCAATATCAGAAGTGTCGTGCATCCATACTGGAATCATGCCAGTGTGCCAGTCATGGCAATGAATGATATTGGGCTTCCAGTGGTTCCAGGCAAACTCGGCTGCGCCATTAGAGAAAAAGGTAAAGCGCCACTGTTCGTCATCGCCGCCGTATACTCGATCTGGATCGAAGCAGGGATGTCCCATTAAGTAGAGCGGTACATCGCTGTCGGGCAGCCTCGTCTCGTACACAGCGAAAGAGTTAAACATGGCATAGCCCCACCAAATCGGCTCGGGAGGAATCTCTACCTTGCCAATCAGTGACCCGTAATAGGGTAAAAACACGCGCACATCATGGCCCATATCTCGGAGCACTTGGGGCAAAGTGCCAACGACATCGCCCATACCACCCGCTTTCGCTAGCGGCGCGGCTTCGGCGGCCACAAACAAAATTTTCATATCGAACCCCAGGATAGATCACTGCCTCTCAATTCAAGTTTATAGTGCTGTGATCCCATCTATAAAAAGAGTTGAAGAGGAAATGAGGTCCGTACTGGTCTAAGAAATCATGATCTGGTGCGGATTGCGAATATTGGTTGTCTAACTTTGTTCAACTCACTATTCAGCCGTAGTGTCAGCTGGTGGCGCTTGAATAGCAACTTCAGATTCTAGCTCATCGAGCATGATCTCTTTTTTGCCAGGAATATGCGTTTTCTTATGGTTGTGCTGCTGTTCGTTAAGCTCTTTGAGCTGCCTGTTGGCAACTTCAAAGGTGTCACGAATAACGACTTCTAGGGGTTGATACTGTATGCCGCTATCAGGGCTTTTATCGACCACTATTTCACGGTCTTCGGGCACCGTAATGTCAAGACGGACACGGTAGGGAGAGCCGCTATCGGGGTGATCGTGCACCTTTTCAACAGAGAGGCGACAGCTACTAATTTGGGTGTAAAACTGTTCTAGCTTTTCGATTTTTTCTGCGATTAAGCTGTCGAGTGCGTCTGTTTTGCGAACGCCACGATAAGAAATTTCGGGGGGAACTCTCATATGTTGATAAAGGCTAGGTTAATAGTATGTATCCCTTTACTTATAAGGGACACATGCCAGAAAGTACATCTATCCTTCGACCCAGTCTATAAAACTCGATCTGCGAAACTCAATCTATAAAAATCAACCTACGTTCTGTTTTGCGCGTTGATGTCGTCTAGAATTGCCTGGGCCCCTTGAGCCCTGAGCTGTTTCGCTAGCTCTAGACCCATGCTTTCAGCATTCTTGGGGTCGCCGGTAACGGTGTTTTTAATCAACTGCTGACCGTCTAAGCTAGCAACAATGCCCTTGAGCGTTAAGGTGTCGCCTTCGATGGCTGTGTTAACACCGATAGGTACCTGACAGCCGCCTTCTAGCTCGCGTAAGAAAGCGCGTTCGGCGTAGCAGCGCTGAGCGGTGGGCAGGTGCTCTAGCACTTTTAGAATAGAGAGAATTTCTTCATCGCCTTGACGGCATTCAATCCCAAGCGCGCCCTGACCCACTGCATGTAGGGAGATTTCAGCAGGCAGCAGCTGGTGAATGCGATCGCTCATCTCCAACCGATTCAAACCTGCTGCTGCTAACACAATCGCATCGTACTCACCCTCATCAAGCTTGCGTAGACGAGTGTTCACATTGCCACGAATGTCTTTGAACTGAAAGTGAGGAAAGTAATGCCTAAGCTGAGCGAGCCGCCGTAAAGATGATGTGCCAATCACCGCGCCCTCTGGCAGGGTGTCAAGCTGCTTGTCCTTGTGCTTTTCGTGCACAACCAGCGCATCGGCTGGGTCTTCTCGCTCTGTGATGCAGCCTAGCATCAGTCCTTCTGGCAAGTTGGTCGGCAGGTCTTTGAGCGAGTGCACTGCAAAATCAGTGTCGCCGCTAAGCATGTCATCTTCTAGCTCTTGGGTAAAGAGCCCTTTGTCGCCAATCTTAGAGAGTGCTACGTCGAGAATTTTGTCACCTTTCGATTCCATCGTGCGCACCTCGAAGGTGATATCGGGAAAAGCCTTGCTCAGCTCAGCTTGGACCCAATGGGTCTGTACTAAAGCCAATTGACTTTTGCGGGAACCGATCCGAACGGTCCGAGTGGCAACGTTAGAAGACATAACTTAGCGAGCGTTTGCTATGGTGATTTGACTGAATTCAGCGCAAGATCACTAGACTACCGCACCTAGGGCCTAGGATAAAGCGCGCAAACCAAAGGCCTTTGCCTGTTTGGTGCTCAGATGCTTGTTTGATGCTCCAAAAGAAGGACAAGGGTGTGGTTGTTGTGGGTAATTGATAAATCATGAAGTTCTGCGAATAACTGTGTATACCCGTTTACGTAAAGTGTTGGGCCTGCCGATATTGCTGTCAGTATCGCTATTTAATGGTGCTTGGCTAGTGGCTATGGTCGGTGCTAACGCGATCGCTCAGCAGGTCGACCCCTCGTTACGCCAAGAGTTTCTAGCCGACCCATTAGCGAGTGAACCTCAAGATCCGCTGTTGCCTACGTTGGCGGTAGATCGAGAATACAGCCCGCTAGAAAGAAAGGCGATCGCCGCTGACCTCGATCAGCTAACCCAAAGAGCACAGACGCAGCTAGCCGCAGGAAATCCTGACGAAGCCTTTGTACTCTGGCGGCGTGAAATAAAGCTGCGGCGCGTGCTAGGGACTCGGGCGGAATTTGCCGTCATTCAGCAGGTTGCACCTATCGCTTGGACCCAACAGCGCACAACAGACGTTCAGCTACTGACGCTGCGAACCCGAGAAATTTGGGATGTGATCCGAGCTTCCTTGGGTGTGGAAGTCGAAGACGAACTAGGCGAGTCTGACCCTAGCGCGCCGACAAATTCACCTATTAGCGGCGCACCGACTGCTGATATTGCTTTGCTCGATGATATTGCTCAGACGTTTGTCACGCTGCGCGATATTGATTCGGCAGTAGACGTTTATCAGCAGATTATCCGGCTGAGTGCCCAACGCGATCCGGATCAAACCGCACGGCAAATCGCCCTAGCTGAGCTGCATCTAGAGTGGTTTCAATTTGCAGAAGCCGCGAACCTCTACCTAGAGCTGCTCAATCAGGTCAGAGCGCAGGATGATATCGCAAACGAGCAGGTTTATCTAGAGAGATTGGTCTATAGCTATCAGCAGGCAGATGCGTTGCTGAACGCAGTCAGGGCGCAGACCGATTTGATTGCGATATATCAGGCTCAAGATGAAGTGGAGAAGCTGCCAGAGCTGCTGCTGGCGATCGCTCAAAACTACCGCGCTCTCAATCTGCCAACCACCGCTATTGAGTACTACCGGGCCGCCTACAGCACTGCCCAGACCGCTGAGCAGTTCAGCTTTTCGGCCCGCGTGCTGCAAGAGTTAGGAACCTTGTACCAGGCGATCGCGCTTACCAACGACGCCCTGGGCGCATATACCCTACTTGTACTGGTAGAAGAGCAATCCTATAACGATTACGGCATTATGAATGCCTATGACAGCATTGGCCAAATCCAGCGCCGCCGGGGCGACTCACTTGAGGCGCTAAAAGCCTTCGAAAAAGCGCTTGTGATTGCCAATAGACTTGGTATCAGAGAGGCGTATTTCGTTGAGCAGATCGAATCTGTTACCTAGGTTATGCTCGTACTTAGCTACGCCTGCATCTGACTACGCCTGCCTTCTTGGCAGCAGCTAGCGAGTAAGCTGGAGAAACGAAACGTATTCTATTTACCGAAGGCTCATGTTAACTGGCTCGACTTTGTTCCTGGCGACAGCCATCGGCTTTATGAGCGGGCTGCTGATCAGCCTGCAAGAAATCGGCTTTAGCTGGCTGATTAGCAAAGAATGGATGGGCTGGAAAATCACGCTCAAGAAAGTTGCCTTTAGCCTCTCTAGCTTGAGCTTTTTGTTTGGGATAGGTGCCTACTTGCTGATGAACTGGCCGCCTGCCCAGGCACTCGGCATTGAACCGGCTGAAATTATTCCCTTCTTTCTAAAAACAGGCATTTTTGTCAGTATTTTGACACCTATTAGCGGCCAGATTCGAGCCGCACTCGCTCAAAGGCAACTTGACTAGGCGCTTTCATCCGGCTTTGCATGAGCGATCGCATAGCGGGCTGCCGCCAAACTGAGCTTAGCCTGCTCAATAGGCGAGAGCGTACTCCAGCCGCCTTTACGTACAGATCGAAGGGTCACGTCGATAAATTCATCCGCGCTGCTGCCGCGCATGGCAAACGCCATCGGTCTTGCCATCACCTGCAAGTCCGCTTCCGCCAGATTTGTAAAGCTATCGCGCACACAGGTGATGAGCTGCTTAGCCATTGGCTGACTGCTGTGCGCTACCTGCTGTGCCTTTTCCCCAATTGTCGTCAGTAGCTCAATAGGCAAGCGGTCTGCAAACTTGGCCTGTAGCTGGGTCAGCAGATTCGTTTGGCTAGCCGTGTCGCCCCATAGCTGATTTAGCGTTGTAGATAGCTTTTGCCAGCTTTGCGCAGCTTCTTCTTCAGAAATGTCTAGGCTCTGGCCAGCGGCCTCTAACTGGGCTGTGTATTCCTCCGCAGCGTCTAAGGATAGCCAAGGTGCGCTCTGTTCTAGATCTAATACATTCTGTAGCAGCTCGGCTTTGGTTTGTGAAAGTGTCGCATCGTCTGCGCTGCCGCCTGAAGGTAAAGAGTTAGCCATAGGAATTTCGTTTAACTGAATCTTGCAGAGGTTTTGATTTGTGACTAAAAGAGATACAGATGCAGGTTTGGCCGTTCCGCATAGCGCACCCCTTGATTTTGAGAAGTTTATCGGCAAAGGTAAGTTTTGGTTCGATAAGTTTTAGCTCGAACAGCCGTATAGCGCAAGCAACTTTTGGCCTAAGCCTCTTCTGCTCAAGCAACCTCAGCTCAAGCAACTTTAACCTAAGCCTCTTCCAATACAAACTCTAGCAGCTGACCATCAGACCTACTACCAAAGCGAATTTGCATACCCGATCTCAGCGGAACCTCTTGCCGGTGAACCTCTTTCCAATCACCGTCTTGCCGATAAAACGTGCCGTAGCGAGACTTATCGAGTAAGAAATACGTTATTTTTCGTCCTTCTGTTGGCTGTGCTGCCGGTACTCGGCGGTTGAAAATTTCGGCATGACTGCTCGATACCCAAGGTTCAGAAATAACTAAATCGTTGCTTTCGGGCCGACGACCGATACGCAAGATATTGCTGTAGATGGGCCACGCGGCTCTGTGGTTTCTAGCGTCTCGCAGGACAGCGTGCTGTTTGCTAGGTAGAAAAGAGGTTGTGGTCTCTTGACTGATTTGAGTAGTTGTTAGTTCTTCGGTAACTAGCAGATCGCCGTTGAAATCTGGATGCATGTACAAAACAGGCAAGGTCCAGGCGGGCTGATTGAAGTGGTAAAGCGTGAGTAGGTGCTGACGCGCGATCGCAACTGCCTCGTCAACGGCTTTACGCTCGGCCAGTGTCTGTGCAAATACCTGAATAAAGCTAATCGCCTCTTCGTCGGCAATCGAATCGCGCATCGCTATCACCGCAGGCAGACCGTGGTGTAGCAATACTTCAGCCAAGCTGCTGCGTGGCAAAGACTGCTGCTGCGTTTCTTCTGGCTGTGCGCCCCAGCAGGTGTTAAACACGGCTAGCTTGACGCCTGCGCGAGTCAGCACCTGTGCTAGCTCCGTACCGCTCAGCGTTGCATCCGATAAAAACAACAGCCCTCCATCTGGACCTGGTACGCCGTGGCCAGAATAAAAGAAGACATTGTATTCGCCTTGCTCTAGGGCGGTTGAAAGTTCAGCCGCCGTTGGTTGCAACAGCATATCTACCTGTCGCCTTGCTGTGTTGTCAGCGTTTAGCTCGCTGCTCTGCTCTAAGATTTTTTTGAGCAGGTCGGCCTCTTGCTCTAGCTGTAAGAGGGCTGCTTTTGGTGCTGTTCTGGGTGCTGTTCCGGGTGCGGCTGCTTCCCCTTCCGCCGGATCTTTATCAGCCCCTCCGACCGTTTCAATTCCTTCGCCGGGGCTGTCTTTTCCTAGCACCAGCAAAATTTTGAGCGTCTGGTCTAAAGGCGTTGCTTCTAGCGGGTCAACGTCGCTGCTGGTCCGACTAAATAAAATCTTTCGATTGAGCGATAGCGCCCGGCTTCCTGGCTGCCGCTGCATGATCTCCCAGGGCATCGAAATTAGCTCTGGATCTCGAATGTCTAAGCGTATGCGCAGCGGAATATTTTGGCCCATGGCGATGCCTTGAGAGCGCTCAAAGCTGCTCTTGATGGGCCCGTTGAATAGCCACTGCCACAGGTTGATGCCCAGGTGCTGCATGTAGCGACTGCTATAGCTAGAAATTTGTCCGGCGTCCGCATCATCGCCATCAGGTTCGATCTCCTCGAATACAAACTGCGGCACATAGGCCGAGGGAATATGAGGTACCTGGGGCAGACCGCGCAGTGAAAACATCGACTGCCAGCTTTGCCAAGCCTGCGCTAGCGCCGCACTCCATTCACAGTCGTAGTGTACATAGCCACTCGGATGTGGTGCACGCAATATCCAAATGGCAAAGCGATCGCGTTGCGTCTGCAAGCTATCGATCGCTACCCACAAACAAAGCGAATCGGGATTAGAAGACGGTTCAGCCATCAGCTATCACAACTACCCTTTTGAGAAGGCTGTAGAGCTTCGTCGATTGGGGCTGCGATCGACGCTAAACCTGACTCTACGATCCAGCCGTCTGTCCCCGGAGAGAGCATCAAAGGCCGATTGGGATCGGTGGACTCTGGCGGATTGAACGGAAGATCAGCCGGAGCATTATTGGCCGCAGTGCTTTCTGATGGTGTGCTTTCTGAAGGCGTGCTTTCTGGGGGTGTGCCTGTTGAAGAAGGCGCTGGCGCATCGGTTTCAGCTGGTACATCTTCTAAGCTCTCGCCCGAAGGAATAGAACACAGCTTTACCTGTACCCAGCTAGACGCGTCTGCGGCGGTTTGTTTGCTCATAATTTGGACGATGCCCCCAACTGGAATAGTCCCTGGAATCTTGTTAGGGTCACTGCTAATGCCAATTCCTGGATTAGGATACAGCAGCGTTGGGTCAGGCAGACGGCTAGGTGAGCCGTCTGCCGATGAGCTGCGAATGCCTAGCTGGTCAGAAGCTCGAATGCGAATGTAGTCACGCACGTTGAGCGGAACTAGCGGCGGCAATGGCGCTGTTTCTGATACCGACTCATCAGGCAGGTCGGTAACTTTTATGCGATCGCCTTCGCCACTAGTCGCCTCCTCTACGCCTGCCGACTGCCAGCGCTCCTGAAATTCAGGCAAAAGAGCATACAGCAGCCCAGCAATTATGCCCAGCAGCAATAGCACTATGCCTGCTGTCCTTAACCCGCCGCCTTTTTCACCTTTTGCTGGCTTTACCTGACCGATACGAGTCCCGGTTGCCGTAGTGGCAGATAGATTTTGCGCCGGAGCGCCTGATAGGGTGGTCACAGTAGACTGAATCGACGTAATCGGTCTGGTCTTCTTTTTCCCTAGTCGAGTTGTGCCCAGGCGAGTATTGCCAGATGGTCTCTGATCAGACATTTCAGGGAGAGTGCTGATGCTAGCGCTCGTTGCTATCTCACGCGGTACAATCCGCTCAGATGCCTGTATCACCTGGGCTCGCAGCAGCCCTACCGTCACATTGTCATGACCGTTATACTCGTTGGCTAGATCCACTAGCCGTAACCCGGCAGACTCAAACTTGTCTGTTCCCTTTTCTGCCTTTATTTGCGAGGACTGCTGCACGAGCGGCCTCAACTCGCGCTGCCAAAACTGCTCTACGCGGTCGCTATCACTTAGACCATCAGAGCACAGCAAAAACACGCAGCTCTCATCCATAACAAACCGCTGTACGGTTGGTCGCAAAGATTGAGAAGGCCCCATCCCCAGCGCCTGAATCAGCGAACCTGCTCCTGGCTGCACTAGTACTTCGCGGTACAAGCTGCCCCCCAACCGCACCTGCCGAGAGGCCACATCGTCGTCTAGCGTTACCTGCTGACAGTTGTGAGCGCTAATCCGGTACGCCCGGCTGTCTCCCAAATGGGCAATATAAACATCTGCCCCCTGCACCAGCGCCAATACCAGGGTCGTTCCCATCCGGTCGCGGGCCTGACGCTGTGCCCGATCGTTCTGAGCGGAAATCTCATCATTGGCCGCACAAATAGCGGCTTCAATCGCTAGCGACAGTTCTGTCGATGTCAGCTCAGGTCTATTGGCAGCCAAGATAGGCTGTAGCTGTTCTCTAATGGTCTCAATCGCCAGCTTAGAGGCGACATCGCCCCCTTGGTGCCCGCCAATGCCGTCACATACAATCAGCAGCTGGGGCGCGTCCCTAGTTTGTTCACTGTTTGGCTGAATGCAGGTTCCATCCGCTGGGAAGCAGGCATCTTCATTGCGTTTTCGGGTCGGGCCCTGGTCGGTATGTACCGATAAGTCATAGGCTACCTGCTGCTCGTGGCTACACACAGTAATCGCCTGAGCAAGCTGCTCGCCGAGCTGTTCAGCCGTCAGTCGCTGTTGCTCTAAATTCTGGCAAAGCTGCTGTAAAAATGCTCGTACCGCCGTATGCGAACTATCCGCTAGTGGCTGCCAACTGCGCGCTAGATCCATCAGGGTCGGCTGCGGGACGCCACCTTGCTGGCGGTTTTGCTGGCGAGTGGCTGTAGCTGCTGACGATGGCATGGGGGACGCTAGCTCTAGCAGTCGCACCACCGCACCGTCTACTCTCAACAAAGTGCTATCAAGCAAAGTTATGGCTACTTGCTCTGCGACAAAGGCATCCCAAAGCTGGGCAATTTGCCATAGCCAGCTGAGTTGTCGCAGTGGTGGCGTGCCCGCCCACTGGTTAATCAATCGAGGTAGCTGAGAAGTGCCTTGAGCGGTTCCTTTGGCCATTCCTTTGGCCGTTGTCTCTGCTGTGGATAGCGCCGCAGTAGAGAGCGCCGCAGATTCTAGCATCAGCACATAGTCTTTGTCGGGCGTGCTCAGTAGAGAGTAGGGGCGAGGTACGTGCAGTGGATAGGCTGACAGGTGTAGGTAAGGCAGCAAAAAATCAGGAATTTCGGGCAGCGATTCGGGCAGCACCCCAGGTTTGGTATCTAGGAAAATGCGATCGCACTTGAGTAAATATCGCTGATTGACCAGCGTTCCGGGCTGTAGTGTCGCAATCAGATCGCCTACACCCCACAAGTAGTGATGCGGCAGCACAGTCTGGCAAACCTGGCAGGCATCGGCCTCTTCAGGATTAGCAGTCTTGCAGCTAGGGTTGGGGCAGTTAATCACTGAAAGTAGGGCCTACATCGTGGCTAAAGAAGACAACATTACACCGTCGCAAACAGTGGAGCTACGTCCACCCCTGGTTAACTTGCTTTTGAATCGCTAGTACCATTGGTCTCTTCAACTACGCGGGGCAGACCCATGCTGTAGTTCAGCACGCGAGAGTGCAGATTATAGCTAATCTCGCCTGACTGTAGCAGGGCCCGGACAACATGTTCTAAATCTGAGCCTATTCTTCGCAGGTTATAGTCTGTTAGGGCTTCTCCCGCGTAGTCATCGACGAGTCGATCAAACTCGCGATAGACCTTTTGCAGGGTCTCATCTGTCCAAGAGAACTCGTTTTCTGGATCAACGTCTATGGTCAGCTGCTGCTCACTAGGAACTAGCTCATTGTTTTCGATAGTTGCCGCATAGATCAAAATGTGGCGGGTGGTTGACTTCAGCAGCATAGGTAAAAGTCTCTAAGATAAAAGTCTCTGGAACTAGGGGCAAAGGAAAAATTGACTGTTTAGAATTTGCGCTCTTTGCTCAAGATTCTCAGACAGTTTTTGATTAGTCAATTGTAGACGGTCGCCTGCCTACCGTGGTAAGTTCACCTGCCACGATACTGAGCGTTTGTTTTTCTCTATAGTTTTTGTTCTGTGGGCTTCATCTCTTGAGCTATCTGAGACTACTCCTGATTCGTCACGCTCAGTCTATCGGCAATACCCAAGCTCGGATGGAGGGGCAGCAGTCTACCCCACTCTCTACTCAGGGCGAGCAGCAGGCCCAGCAGCTGGCTTCCGCTTTGGTTGGTGCTAGTAATGCACATTTAAACGCGCCTGTACTGGCTCTCCACTTGGCGAAGAAGCACCTGCCGTCTCGCCATTTGCCATCTTGTTTATATAGCAGCCCGCTGATGCGAGCTCGTCAAACAGCTATGGCGCTCTCACAGGCTTTAGCACTCACTGGGCACGCCGTTCCTCTAATCCTTGATGAGCCTTTACAAGAAATTCATCCTGGTATTTTTCAAGGGCTGACTTGGTCTGAAGCAAATATCAAATATCCGAATATTTGCCGCGATTTGATGACTTCGTTGGCATGGCAGCCTGTGCCCAAAGCAGAATCACCAGCCGCCGCTAGGACAAGGGCCCAGCAGTGGATGGACCACCTGCTGGTTCGCCATCGGCCAGGTGATACTGTGTGGGCTATCTCTCACGCGGGGCTGATGATACAGCTAATTTCTACCATTTTAGGATGCGATCGCACTTGGAAACTCACCATTCACCACACTGCTATCTTCGAATTCTGGCTAGCAGATACCCACTGGCAAACGCTAACCCAAGACCGTTTTAATCCTGAATACTGGATGCTTCGCCGCTTCAACGACTCTAGCCACCTGCTTTAGCTAGTAGTTCACCCAATCTAGCCTTCTCACTGCCCGCTGACCCTGCTCATCGATTCCCTCCCCCCAAATTCAGGTATTCTGATTAAGACAAATTGATGAACAGCAGTAGGTTGCTCTATTAGCATCATCAAATTCTGTCAATGTTTATCAGCATTATCAGAGCCTTGTTGGGAGTATTCTCTCTACTGACCGCTGCTATCCCTCTATCACACCGTCACCTCAACTTGTCATGAGCAACCCAACCTATGAAACCTTTGGTCAGGCCCGCCAAGGTAGCGTTGCTGCCATTATTCAAATCCTCAACGAAAACTTAGCTGAGGTCGGTATTCGAGTCCGCGCAGTTGTCGCCGACGGCATGCTGCAAATTCTGTGCGAGGCTAACTCTGCCGACAAACTAGAGAAGCAACCAGTCATTAGCCGTGTTCGTCAGGTTCTAGAAAACATTAGCCCCCAGCGCATTAGCAAGGTCAACATCAACAGCCGTCTCGTCAAAGAAGGCGAGCTTTTGTGGCTGGAAGAAATCAATCGCGATCCTGAGAATGCGCTGCTGTGGTCGGAAGTGATTACCCTCAAAAAGCCCTTTCTTGTTAGACGGTGGCTTCGTGATCGCAATCTCAAACCAGCGGGCCCGCTCCTACGAGATATCAGCGAGCCCGAATCCAAAAAAGGTAAGTTTCCCGGCAAGCTAATTGGTGGCTCAGTCGTATTGCTTTTGATTTTGGCTGCCAGCTGGCTGTTTAGAGACGAGCTTGTGCGGATGAGCGCTCAGATCGCGGGCGATCGCTCGCCTTTCTCCACCGCGCCTGATGTACTGCCTGCTGATGAGGCATCGTCTAATAGCGAAGCCGCTGTTGATGCCGACAACAGTGCAGCGGGTAATCGCGCTGCTGATACAACGCCGCAGAATCCACCGCAGAGCGAGCCCACCAATCAAACGGGTGCGAACGAACAGCCGGTGGCTACTAGCTCTGGAGTCGCTGATGATGCCTTTGCAGAAGCCGTCCGCATTGCGAATACAGCCGCAGCCGATGGCCAGGCAGCCGACACAGTTGCCGAGTGGCTAGATTTAGCCAGTCGCTGGCAAAAAGCCTCCGATCTAATGGCCCAAATCCCTTCGACCAACGACCAATACGAACTAGCGCAGGAGCGCGTTGTTAGCTACGCCGACAATAGCCAGATGGCCCTAGATCAAGCTGCCATTTTGCAACAATAGGCTCTCTAAAAGCCTCGCTTCATGAATATCACTCTATGGGGCTTAATCAGAAACCTCATGACAGGAGGCCTCACTCCAAACTGACGCCCTTTAAAGTTCTCGCCTTGGCTTTGGCCGCAACTGGCGCTCTATCAATTTTTTGCGATCGCACCCTACCCTGATGAAAATGCTTTTGCCACTCTGTTGGTGCGTTTAGCGTTTCCCCACCGTGCTTCGTCAGCCGAGTTCGCACCTGACACAGCACCGGCGTATTCACACAGGCACCTGAAATAATTACCTGCCCTTTGGTCAGCGCTGGCAGCTCTTTCAGCAAATCGCGCCCCGCCGCTTCCACACCGTATTTCAAGCTTTCTTGATCCACTGGATTTACAATCCGCATCAAAAACTGACTCATACACTGCGAAAGCACATCCGAATCTAGCTTGCCGGGTCGCTGTGTAATCAGCCCCACCCCCAGCCCAAACTTTCGACCTTCACTCAAGATCGTGCGCAAAATCGCCTTACAGCGAGCCGGTTCGTTTGCCGGGGCAAACCGATGCGCCTCTTCAATCAGCGTAAACACCGGATAGGGCAAATAGTTTTCGTCCCCTGGCGCATTCTTTTCTTTAGCAGTATTCATTCGCGCCAGATAGCTCTGCCGCAGCACCGCCGCACAAATTACCTGCTGCTCTTCCTGGCTAATCTCATTCATTTGCAGCACCGTCACCCGCCCCGGCTCAAACAAATCCTGTGGCGACAAATGATTGGTTTGATGAAAATACCGCGAGTTGGCAAACCGATCTAGCTTCCACTCAATCGCCGGCGCTGACGATCCGATCTTCAAATTGCCCTCGTCATCTTCAGCCGTATCCGCTTCATTTACCGCTGCGATCAGATCATCCACATTCCACCGGTAGTCGCCCTGGCGATGACGTTTCAAAATCAAAAAAGCTTTATTCAGAATCGCTTGCTGGCGATCGCTCATCTCCGGCAGCAGCGTTAGTACATCGTGATAATCCAGAGACGAAATCCGAATCGTAATATCGTCCGGCGTCAAAATCCTCACGTCTGGCGCATAGCCATCTGCCGCCTGAAAAGCTTCATGCCCACGCATCTCTGCCATCGTGCCATATTCCCCATGCGGATCAAAAATAAGCACCGCCGCCCGGTTATACGGCTGTAAAAACTCTTCAATGAGCACCCCGGCGGTGTAGCTTTTGCCTGACCCCGTTCCCGCCAAAATTGCCATATGAGTACTCACCAGCTCCTTAACATCGAGGGCGACAGGTACCGCACCGCCAGGACGCAACAGCAAAGAGCCCACCTGCGCCGAGCCTACCTCTCCTGGCTGCTTTTTATTCACCACCCGTTTGAGCGTCTCATCATCGGTAATGCTCACTCTCGCACCAGGATTGGGCGTTAGGCGTGGATTGATAAAGCCTAGCGCTGAATGAAAATAGCCGATAACATCGACAGTGACTTCATAGATTTCTGGGTTGGCATGAGAAAAGCCCACAATAGCCGCAATCGTCTCCGGGCTAATTTGGGCATCTGCAAACATCCGATCTGGCAGATGATCGCTCAATCGACGATCAGAAATCTTTCCTAGTATTTGTAACGGCTCAGACGGGGCTATCTGCCCACTACCCTGACTCTGCTCGGGTGAATCCACCTCGTAATAAACAAACTCACCAATTTTGACCTGTCGATTGTCCGAAGTGATGAAAACATATTGGTTACCGTTTTCGCCAGGGCCCTTCACCGTGCCAATCACCTGAGCATTCCTCAAGGATTCCGCTTCCAAAGAATTAGCCTCCAAAAAATCAGATGGAGCATCAGCCATTTCTAAAGCGCTATCCGCCGATGAAACAGTAATCAAATCAACCATATCAGCTGTACTTATAAGATGTTTACTGATGGTTATACCAGCTACAGCCGGCTGCTGCATACGCAGTTAATACAAATCTACTAACCATCTTGTTCTGAGATTTAAAGTTTGGTGTGATCGCGGACGCCGTGAAGTTCACCGCACCCGTTACAATAAATCTAGAAATTAAGACCATACCCATCAAAACTGCATCCATAGCAAGAAGAGTGGAAACGCCTGTGACGCAAAATACGCTATCTCCTAACGAAATGTTTGACTCGGAGCAATTAGCGGCTTCAGAGCAGCCACCTGGAGCGCTGCTATCGGCTATGCCTACTGTCAATATTTCTACCGAAAAGCGCTCCACTCGTGAGAGACGTATTTCAGCCTCTGTTGTCATTCCTCAGCCCATAGAGCAGGTATGGCAAGTCATTACAGACTACGAGCATCTGGCGGACTTTATTCCTAGCCTCACCTCTAGCAAGCTTATCGATAACGTCGAGGGCCGTATTCGTATAGAGCAAATAGGCGCTCAGTGCTTTCTTAAGGTGAAATTCTGCGCTCGTGTCGTTTTAGACATGACCGAAAGCTTTCCCAATAAGCTGAGCTTTTGTATGAAAGAAGGTGACTTCAAACAGTTTGAAGGTGCTTGGTATCTACAGCCGTCAGAAAATCAAAAATCTACGCTGCTGTCATACGATTTGTTGGTGAAACCACCTCTAGCGATGCCCTTAGCCATTATTGAACGACATCTCTGTCACAACCTTACCTACAACCTGTTAGCTGTTCATCAACGCACGCTAGAACTTGCCAGCTAAGCACTGCCCGCAACGGCCCACGTTCGCATGGAATAGCTGAAACCGTACGGCTAAGAACAGTATCCGAAAACAGCGAGATTAAAAGAAGTTGAAAATAAATAGCCGCACAGACTATCTAGTCTGTGCGGCTATTTTGCATACCCCCAGGGGAATTCGAATCCCCGTCGCCTCCGTGAAAGGGAGGTGTCCTAGGCCTCTAGACGATGGGGGCGTATGTGTTTTTGACCTCTATAAAGATACCTGTAATTTGACCACTGTGTCAAACCTTGTTCTCCTAAGAAGGGCTGTGAGGCCGCCAGTAATTCTAACCCAAATAAGATAGCCGTACAGCGCGGTAAGTAAGCGTAGCGATACCTTTAAAGTGTCGGTACGTGATGATGCCAGCTAAGTTAAATTGTCTAGGTCAACCGATTGGAGTTACGCAGTCGAATCAACTGCCTGCGCATTTCTGGAGAAGCCTGTTCAACGTCTTGTAGCTGTTCAATAATGGCTTGACTCTCGATAGCCTCCAAATACTCATCACTGCCATAGGCAAAGGCATCTACTAGGGTTTCTACAAGTTCTTCTTTATTGGTCATCGTGAGCTGTTCTTCGATAATACGAAATCTAAGGCGAACTTCACATTCGTAGATACCAACATCGTTGTCAGGTAGCGATCGATTTGTCGAACTGTCCATATTTAAAATTGAGTTCCGCAGGCTGGATAAATCTGAAAGAATTGTCAGGCCCATAAGCTCAGATGTTTGACAGCTTTGTTGGGTGACTTGTACCGCTTAAAAACCGCCTGTCTGAGTAACTATTGAGTTCCCCTAATCTCAATCTAGATAACACCTTGAGAAGTTGATATGAGAGGCTTTCTCCTGTCTTCTGACTATCAAATTTTTTCAATAGATAAAACCAAAGAAACGACTCTAGAACTGATTGCTATGCTTTTTTATACGTACCTTTTTGCCTAGTACGGGTGTCTATTTTTATTGACGTGCTCAGGCTAGATAACTCTAGTTGATCTTTATCTAAACGCAGAGAAACTCTACTGATTTTGAAGCCTTAATGATAAACACAAAATATGTTTAGGCTCATAATTATACAGATAAAGATAGGTTTATATAAACAGTCTGTAAAGCCTAAACTATTGATTAGACAAAAGACTTTAGATGACTAGATACATAGGTGTAGGTATCTTCTGACACATAGAGCTAGTCCCTTTAGAGGCGTCGGAAGAGGCGCAAGATTCTTATTAGCTAAGCGAGATGATGACTTGAATACAAAGTTCTTGTCGGCATTTGAGTGGCTGTCTTGCCAAGCTATGACATATCGAGTGTTGGCTAGAGAGCAGCGTGCCTGTCACATCTCTAGTCGCACTGCTTACGCTGATCTAATAAAATGATGGGCGACTCAAGATCTTTTTAGAGAAGTCAGGTCTGCGTGGCAAAATATTCTCCAGAACGTCCAGAAATAGAGCCTTTGGGCCGAGCCCAGCTATTGGTGGCGATGGCCGCAACTGCTGTGATTTTGGTGATGATAGCTAGAGTGTGGCAGATTTTTGAGCCATTGAGGCTGCCAGTAATCTTTAGCTGGCGCGCTGCGGGTGTGGGCTGTGCTGTGGGCATAGGGCTTTCTGCGGGCAGCGCTTTGGTATATGAGCTATGGCCTGCTTACCGTAAGAGCGCAGAGGTTTACTTGCGCTTTGTCCTCGCGCCGCTGCTTGTTTCGGACTGCCTGTGGATAGGGCTGCTGCCGGGTATGAGTGAAGAGCTGCTGTTTCGAGGGGTAATGCTACCGGCGCTGGGTCTAAATGCAACGGGGCTGATTCTGTCGAGCTTGTGTTTTGGCGTTATGCACATGTCTCGATTGAGTCAGTGGCCGTATGCTATTTGGGCTTGTGCGGTGGGGCTGTTGCTAGGAATGAGTGCGTTAGCAACTGGCAATCTTTTGGTTCCGATTGTGGCCCATGTGGTTACCAATGGGGTGTCTAGCTTGTTTTGGCAAATGACGCGGCGACGGTAGCGGCTGTCTTTACGTGCGTTAAGGCTTCGGTGACCACTTGTGCCCCGGCTCCTGGTCTGCTGGCTCCTTCTGTCAGGATTCGCTTCCAAATGCGACTACCGGGCTGTCCGCGAAACAAGTGCAGCATATGGCGAGTAATGCTGTTTAGCTTAGTGCCTCGGCTGGTCCAATATTCGACGTATGGCAGCATGTTTTGTACGATCTGCGATCGCGATCGCACTTCAGTTTGTTCATCTCCAAAAATCTCTCTATCAGCAGTGGCAAATAGATAGGGATGATCGTAAGCCGCGCGGCCTATCATGACGGCGTTGACTTGCTTGAGCTGAATCTTGACCTGCTGGAGGGTCGTAAATCCGCCGTTAATTTCTATTTGCAAATGGGGAAATGAGTGTTTGAGCCGATGCACATCGCTGTAGCGTAGCGGCGGGACGGTGCGGTTGTCTTTGGGACTAAGCCCTTGAAGCCAAGCCTTACGAGCATGAACGGTAAATCGCCGGGCACCTGCAGCGGAGACAATGCTAACGAAGTGGGCCATATCTTCGTACCGATCTTGGGTATCGATGCCAATGCGATGTTTAACGCTAACAGGCAGTGTCGTTGCAGCCATCATGGCCGATACGCATTCGGCAACGCGTTCGGGCTGAGCCATCAGACAAGCGCCAAAATTGCCGCTTTGTACGCGATCACTCGGGCAGCCAACGTTCAAATTAATCTCGCTATAGCCAAAATCAGCGGCTGCACGGGCGCACTCCTTCAACAGCACCGGATCGTCACCACCGACTTGTAACACCAGTGGGTTTTCTGCAGGTGTAAAGCCCAGTAATCTATCGACATCACCGTGATGAATAGCCATGCTAGTCACCATTTCGGTATAGAGCAGCGTTCGCCGAGTTATCTGCCGCATGAAATAGCGGTAGTGGCGATCCGTTCGATCCATCATGGGTGCAATGCTCAGCGGCAACATGGCAAATCCTTTATTGACTCCATAGGGCTCGTTGTTTAAGAAGCAGTGATAAAGGCTTCTGCCGATTGAGGCTGGCCCCAGATGACCTGTTCGTGCTTGTAGATCACCATGCCGGGTAAAGCGCCCTTCGGCTTGTACACGTTTTTGGGTGCGGTCATGACCACCGGCACTTGCTCAGACTGGCGAGCCCTGCTGTAGTAGGCGGCAAAACTTGCTGCTAGCTGTAGCGTTTCATCGGTCGGCATTTCGCCAGCATCCAAGCGTAGCAATACGTGACTGCCTGGAATTTCTTGGGCATGTAGCCACAGATCGTAATCGCTGGCGTGCTTGAAGGTGAGCTGTTCGTTTTGATTGTTGTTGCGGCCAATCAGAAGCTGCAGCCCTTGGGGGAGCTGGTACTGGCGAAAGTCTGCTTGCGTAGGGCCTGAGTTAGCGTTGCGTGAGCTAGACCTTTTGCCCGATTTTTTGGCCAATTTGGATAAAACGGCTCGCCCGCTCGTATCGCGTAAGTAGTTTTGGGCAATTAGCTCTGTGCGAATCTCTTCTAATGAGTTCAAATCGGCCTCCGCTTCGTAGGCAGGCACCTGCAGCAGGCTGTCTTCTACCTGTTCTAAATATTGGATTTCACTATTAACAGCGGCTAAAAGCGGCATCACAGCAATGCGCGCTCGCTTCAGCTTTTGGTGCTGTTTGTAAAAGGTTTGGGCATTTTGAACGGCATTTTTTTCGGGGTTCAGCGGCAGCGTAACTAGCTCTGCACTCTCAAAGTCCGCTAGCTCTATTTGGGTCATGCCTACTTGCCAATCGTTCAAGTGGGCCATTAGCAAGTCTGCTTTGCGGCGGTACTCTTCTGCCTCGTCAGACTGGCTGAGCCGATGGCGAAAGGTTGCGGCCTTTTGACGCAGCTTGGCTAGGCGGGTTTTGAGCGCTTGGCTAAGCTGATGATGAAGGCGGCGAAATTCTGCTTGATTAAACTGATGGTGGTAATAGTCGGCAATGAGCTGTTGAATGCGGGCAACTGGCTGAGTATCTATGGCTGATGGTTCTAGCAAATGCGCTAATACGGTATAGCCTCCTTGTGGCAAAATCGCTGGAGAAAAGCTAGATTGCGTCAGGCTTTGTAGCCAGCCGCGCCAAGCTTGAAACAATTGCTGCCAATGGCTTTCCGTAAGGTCTGTTGTCTGGTGATCTAGGGTTAGACCAGCGGCCCAAATCAGCTGAGTTGCGATCGCAGAACTGACACCGCTGTAGGATTTAACCATCATTTTTTTGAGCGGACCTGGAATAAGCGATACACGAGCTTGCCAGTTGTCGAAGTCTTCACTGAGCGCAGGCAGCTTGCCCTTAATGGCAGGCGGGTGGACGTAGGGGCGTCCGGTTTGAATAGGGCGAATGCTAGACTGCTGCTCGCTAACCTGATGGGCGGCAGTGACAATTTGCCCGTCAGCCGTAGTCAAAATGACGTTGCTGTACTTGCCCATAACTTCTACATATAGATGCCATAGAGCTGGTTCATCAGGGCGACGGGCAAACTGTAAATCTAAAACTCTTTCCCAAGGTGAAATAAGGTTGATTTGAGTTAGCGCCAAGCCGCAAAGCTGATGCTTTAGCTGTTGGGAAAAGGTGAAGGTATCAGGTGCTTTAGGGGGTGGAGAGCTGATGTGGACGCGGGCAGCCTGTGGGTGCCAAGAAACTGATAGCCAGCCCCGATTTTCTAGAGTGCGCAGGGCAATGAAAAGGGTATAGCGATCGCGCTGATAGAACTGTTCACACCTAGCAGGCAGCCAGCACGACTGAAGGTCGGCGCTAAGCGCGGCCAAAGTTGTAAAGTCTACTGGCTGCACGGAAAACCTCTGTAAAAAGAATAAAGAGAAGTAGTGAAAAAGCGGTGACGGCAAAGCAAAATATGCAAGCCGAGAAAGGAATACTTTGTCTTGTAGTTTCTAAGCAGTAACCATCTGTTTATAGGCTGTAGTTTGGGCCCACTTGGGGTCATGAATTACCGCTAGTATTAAGGACTCGAATTAATCTTTTTTCGCTAGAATTGAATAAACCAACCGTTGATCGAGCGTTGTTGGGCAAACGGTTAGCAAGCAGTGAACTTTCGCTCTATTTGCTGTCGTTATCAGGGTTCTTATGACTTTTTCTACCCAGTACCACCCTCCTTATTTTATCGAGCCATGAAGCTTATTAACATCGGATTTGGAAACATCGTTTCTGCAAACCGAGTGGTCGCCATTGTGAGCCCTGAATCAGCCCCAATCAAGCGCATAATTTCAGAGGCACGCGATCGCGCACAGCTAGTCGATGCGACCTATGGTCGCCGCACTCGGGCGGTTATCGTCACCGACTCGGGTCATGTCGTGCTCTCAGCCATTCAGCCAGAAACGGTTGCTCACCGCTTTGTTGTGCACAAAGACGACAGCTCGAAGGAAGAGAGCCAAGTGGACAAAGACTAAATTCAAAGACAAACTACACCAGGTGCAGACTAGCCCAATGCCTGAGCAAGCGATCGAACCCATTAAACGCTGTGGCAATAAGCGTTATGGTAAGTAAAATCGCAGCACGCCGCTATCCGGCCACTGTTACCCGGCCAGTGCTTTGCTGACTATCATTTCTAATACTGCTCACAAGCTACCTGTTCATCAGTAGCTGTTGATATTGGCCCTTTTCTACCCACTTTTTGCATGACTGCCGCCTCCCGTCCCGCTCAGCTCGATAAGATTGTTCAGCGATTTGCCAAAATCAGCGACCCAAAGCGCCGCTACGAGCAACTGCTTTGGTACGCCAAAAAGCTAGAAGCGTTTCCATCTGAGGGCAAAACCCCAGAAAACAAGGTGCGTGGCTGTGTCTCTCAGGTATACATTACTGCCGATTTAGAAGACAACAAGGTTAGCTTCCAAGGCGATTCTGACGCGCAAATTACTAAGGGCCTGCTAGCAATGCTGATCAATGCACTCAACGGCCTTTCCCCTACAGAAATCATTCAGCTCACGCCCGACTTTATTAAGGAAACCCAGCTAGACGTTAGCCTGACGCCTTCGAGAGCCAACGGTTTTTACAACATTTTTAAGATGATGCAGCAGCAGGCTCTGATTTTAGCAGGCCAAGATGCGGCAAGCGCCACACCGTAGACTGCGCGGCTTTCCTCAGCACTTTCCTGAGCTTCAGTCGTTAATCTAGCCTAGCTGTTGGCGACGATAGAGGTTGTCGCTACAAAGGCGTCAATTTTTCTAAACAAGGCATCAATCGTTGCTGGCTGCGTGTATGGATTAAGTAAGACCGCCTTTAGCCAGCGTTGGTGGTGATAGGTAGGCAGCGAGAGAAAAACGGCGTCGCGATCGCTACCAAAGTTCTCACAAGATCGTTCGTTAGAGCGGGTCTTTGTGTCTGTTGCTAGCTCTGCTGTCAGTAAGTAGCGCTGCAACTTTGTATTGAGCTGATCTTGCTGCGCGGCAGTAGTGCCAGCAGGCGCTAGCCGAAAGCACACCAAGTTCATCTGGGGCTGACTGGCAAGCTGTAGATAGCGGCGTGCCTGCACCGCCTGAACAAACTGTGACGTCAATTCGTAGCTGCCGTGAATGATTTCTTGATAGCCTGCTGTGCCTAGATGCTGTAAGGACAGCCACAGCTTCAAGATATCGGGGTGACGAGTGCCTTGTACGGTAAGTTCGCCTAGGTTTGGCCACTGCGCATCGTCACCCATGTAGGGCGCGAGGATGCGGAAGTGCTGCTTGAGTACATCAAACTGTTTGAAGAGAACAGTCGCACAGGTTTTGGTGACGTAGAGCCACTTTTGTGGGTTAAAGGTAATAGAGTCAGCGTGCTGAATACCCCAGAGCAGACTGCGGTAAGTTTCTGAGAAGATAACGGCTCCGCCATAGGCAGCGTCAACGTGGAACCACAGCCGATGGGCTCTGGCGATCGCAGCCATCTGAGCGATAGGATCGACGTTGCCTGTAACCGTCGTCCCAGCGGTCGCTACGATGGCAAACGGCTGCTGCCCGTTACTCTCGGCCTGAGCGAGTTTGGTTTCTAGATCTTCAATCTCGACTTGAGAGTTAGCGTTGGTGCGCAGTGCGATCGCTGCCTTTGCCCCCAATCCCATCATCATGGCCGCTTTTTTCATAGAGGTGTGGGCGACTTCTGAAACGAAGAAAACCGGCTGCTTTTCTAAGCCAACGATGCCGTTTTCGAGCGCATCGAATGCCTGATTACGCGCCACCGTTAGCGCCTGCAAATTGGCTAGGCTGCCGCCGCTGACCAGTACGCCGCCCGAGTTTGGCCCAAGCCCGAAACGCTCAGCGATTTGCTTTAGCACCTGCGGCTCTAGCCGTGAGAAAACGGGCGACATCTCAACGCTCAGCATGTTGTTGTTGAGCGCGCCCACGAGCAGGTCACCCACAATTGAAAGGGTGGTAGGAATAGAATCCATATGGCCGATATAGCCAGGGTGGGCGGCGTTCATGGACTGGCTAAGGTGCGATCGCACTTCGTCTAATAAAACCGTTGCATCCACCGACTGTTCTGGAATCTGTGCCCATTGAGTGAACTGCTGTGATGCGATCGCTGCTGGCAATGGCGATCGCTGCTGAGCCTGCGTCGTTGCCTCTACTAAAAGCGCTACTGCCTGATGCAACAGCGCCTCTATTTCAGCTTGATTCTTTCCGGCTGGATCGATGAAAGCAGTCTTTGGCAAAGCGCTCATGGTTTTAGCAAAGATGATTTTAGTAAAAGCCGCTTCAGCAAAGCTCAAAGGAGGCCAGCAAAGCGGCTCGCCAATTGTATATCAGCCCCTAAAATTGCATGAAATCGCAGCCGCTACTATAAGATCTGGACTCTTTGTTTACTCTATCTAGTGGCTTTAGAGATGAGCGCAACTGTACCCAGAAAGGCTGCTCTCGGGTGGGGCACTCTAGCGGCCCTTGCTTGGGGACTAACTGGCACCTTCATAAAGCTGCTGCCCAGCTTCACTACCCTAGAAGTCTTAGCAATTCGGCTGCTGCTAGCGATGGGCGTTACGCTCGTGCTGTTTGTGCTTCAGCCATCACTCTTATCAAAATCTATCGCACTGATTCGCCAGCCTGTAGGTGTCTTACTCGCCAGCCTAATGCTGTTCTACTACCTGTTTGCCGTCCGCGCGTTTCAGCTCGCGCCCGTCAGCGATGTTACGCTCACTGTCGGTCTTTCCCCGTTGATTGCGCTGGCTGGTTCAGCCATTAGAGGAAAGGCGCTGGCACTCGCTGAGATATTGGGTGCGTCTATTGCTTTTATCGGCCTAGTCCTTTTTGTTGGGCCTAAGATTCAAGGAATTTCAGGCGATCGCACCCTTTATATCACCGGTCTATTTTTCGCGTTCCTGGCCGCCTGCGTATCGCTTGGCTACGCGACTTTGTTTGAACGATACGCATCGCACACCCCTGCTCTTAGCCCGATTGTTGTTTCCTGCACAACATTTACCATCGGCGCTGTGATCATGACACCTATCATCGCTATTAGCTCGCCCACCCTTTTGGTTAGAACAATTCAGCCAGAAACTTTAAAAATCGCTTTGGGGCTCGGCATCTTATCGACTGTTCTCCCTACTTTCTGCTACAGCTACGCCGCCAAATATCTGCCGTCTGTGCTCACTACGACGCTGAACTTGCTAGTTCCCGTGTTTGCAGCTGTACTCGCCTTCTTTTTTATTGGTGAAACAATGCCGGCCCTCAGCATGGTTGGTGCGAGCCTGATCATCGTCGGTATTATCGTTCTCTCAGGCAGTAAGCCGTCTAGCCGGTCCTCTAGCAGGCCGCCTGCAAAATGAGTCCATCCAAGACAGCGCCAACTACCCGTAGAGCAAGTTACTAGAGCAAGCTACCAGTGAATGCCACACTCTGTTTTTTCAGTGCCGCGCCAGCGACCCGCCCGCTCATCTTCACCCGCTGCCGTTGGCGTCGTCAGCGGCTGATCGCCAATGCTGGTATAGCCTTGATCGTGCAAAGGATTGTAAAGAACATCGTGCTCTAAGACGTAGCTCCAAACCGCTGCTTTTGTCCAGTTGGCCAGGGGATTGATCTTTAGCCGCCCCTGATGGTCCCGCTCAAAAATAGGGAGATCTTGACGCACCTCCGACTGGTCACGGCGGCGACCCGTAATCCAAGCGATCGCACCTATCTCATCTAGCGCGCGCTGCAAGGGTTCTACTTTAGTTATCGCGTAAAAGCGCTCTACGTCTTCGGCCCATAGCTTTGACCCATATCGCTGCTCGAAAGCTTCTCGGTTGTCAGCATAGATAGCTTTATACGTACGCAAGTCTAAGCCGTACACCGCCTTTGCCTTTTGGGCAGTTTCTAACGTTTCAGGAAAGAGGTGCAGCGTGTCTAAAAAGACAACAGGTACAGGATGATTTAGCTCTTCGTAGAGCATGTGGGTGACAACTAGCAGACTAAATGAAGTGGTCTGGATGAGGCCCTGCGGAATGTGATGAATGCACCAGTCTAAAATTTCTTGAGGTGCGGCCTGAGCAAACTGGTTGTTGAGCGATGCTATATCGAGACTGTCAATAAAGCGACGAAGCTGTTTTTGCCCACCGCTTTGCTCGCTGTTTTGGTGACTCTTTTGCTCGCTGTTCTGCTTGCTACATGAGAAGGCAAGGTCAAAAGGACTGGAGAACTTAGGTGCCTCTACGCACTGAGCCATAGGATTTTAGACACAACCCGTGTGCCCGATAGCGATTGAAATATCAATTGCGATTAAGCTGCTGATCGCATTCTCCCCAATCGTACTTCATAATCACGCGTATTCCGATCGGGATACCGGTCATTAACCGTAAGCAGGCTCAAATCAATCGCTATAGAAACGTCAAAAAAGATGGACGGTGCCAGTTGTACGGGAGAATAAACAGGCAATATCTTAAGTGCTGCTAACGACCGTACGTAGAGGCGAAGTGTAATGAAGCTCCTTATCTTGTACAGCAAACCAGGATGCCATCTGTGCGAAGGGCTACAGGAAAAGCTAGAAACGCTACCGCTTCAGCTAGAGATTCGCGATATTACCCAGAATGAAGCCTGGTTTCAGCGGTATCAGTATGAAGTTCCGGTCATGTGTTGCCTGGTCGAGGATGCCTCAGGCGCAGAAAAGCCTTTAGAACGAGCGCTGCCGCGGGTATCGCCTCGTGCCCCGGCTAAGCAGGTAGCGCAAATGATACAGACACATATCGGTCCATTTGAGGCATAATCTCAGCATTCATACTGTCGAAGTGCTCTAGATGAGGAGATGTGTGCGTATGCGACTGAAGGAACTGTTTGATGAGCTAGCGTCGTCGGGTCTCACGGAGTCAGCGTTTGCGGTGCCAGCGAAAATGACGGCACATCCCAACTGGACTCAAGAAGTAACGGCGCTATCGACAAACTCGCAAACGATTAGCCCTGGTACGCTGTTTATCGGAATGCCGGGAACTCGGGTCGATGGGGGTGACTTTTGGCAAAGCGCGCTCAAGAAAGGCGCGATCGCCGCCTTAATAACCCCTGAGGCCCTAGCCAATAAACCCAACACTCAAAACGCCCTTGTTCTCACCGCCGCCGCCATCCCAAAAGCTTGCGCCGAGCTTTCAGCCATCTTCTATGGTCAGCCTGCCCAAAAAATGAAAATGGTTGGTGTTACTGGCACCAACGGCAAGACCACGACCACCCATCTAATTGAGTATTTTCTCAACCAGGCCCAGCAGAAAACCGCCATTATGGGAACGCTCTACACCCGTTGGCCGGGTTACGAAAAGACCGCAGTCCATACCACACCGTTTTCGGTAGACCTGCAAAAGGAATTAGCGAGTGCCCAGCAGGCCGACTGCCAAAATGCTGTGATGGAAATTAGCTCGCATGCGTTGGCTCAGCACCGCACTTGGGCCATTCCTTTTGACGTTGCCGTCTTTACCAACCTGACTCAAGACCATCTGGACTACCACAAAGATTTAGATGACTATTTTGAGTCGAAGGCATTGCTTTTCAGCCCCGACTACCTCAAAGGACAAGCCATTATTAACCAAAAAGATCCCTACGGCCAAAAGCTCATTGCGCGGGTTGGCCTAGAGCGCGTTTGGACCTATGACATCAGTGACACTAGCGCTGATCTATATACTCAGGATTTGACTTATGGCCCAACAGGCGTCAGCGGGGAAATCTGCACGCCGGCTGGAGCGGCAACCTTTAGCTCGCCGCTGGTGGGTCAGTTCAATTTAGAAAACTTGCTGGCGGCAACCGGCGCAGCCCTGCATTTGGGGGGCTCGCTAGCGCAAATTGTAGAAGTACTGCCGCAGTTTGCAGGGGTTCCCGGTCGGATGGAGCGAGTCCAGGTATCGGACACTGAGGCGATGCAAGATATCAGCGTGATTGTAGACTACGCACATACACCAGATAGTTTGGAAAATGCGCTTAAAGCTGCGCGACCTTTTATTAGTGGTCAGATGATCTGCGTGTTTGGCTGTGGGGGCGATCGCGATCGTACCAAGCGGCCAAAGATGGGTCGTATCGCTTACGAACAGGCCGATAGAGCGATTGTTACCTCAGATAATCCGCGCACCGAAGATCCAGAGAAGATTTTGCAAGACGTGGTAGCTGGAATTGACGGTGAACTGGATGATGATCAGGTGATTTGCGATCGCGCCGAAGCCATTCGCAGCGCAATTTTGCAGGCTAATGCAGGTGATGGGATTGTCATTGCCGGGAAAGGCCATGAAGACTATCAGATTCTAGGTACTGAGAAAATTCACTTTGATGACCGAGAGCAGTCCTACCATGCCCTTAGCGAACGATTAAGAACCCGCTAAGCGAGAAAATGCCGAATTTATGCAGCCATCTAGCCGCTATGCGGGAATATTTTAAGTAGATTAGCTCCTATCAAGTCATCAACTTTTTTTAAGCCTATCTTTCAATCTAGGCGGAAAAGTTTAGAATTCACCTTCTACACTCTACGGTTTGTGTCAGGGCACAGCATATAGACCGACAAGAGTAATAACTCGCTTACTTCTACCGAGCGATAGGAACGCATCACCAGATAAACGCTTCGAGATTTTTTGGCCTGCTACTCATGGACAACTACGCTATGTCAGCATTATCTTTACAGACTCGCCTGACCCACTTGCGGCCTCAGCCCGCTAGTGTAGCTGTTGATCCCAAAGGATTCAAAGCCGCCTTAGAATCTTTCATTCAATTTCTAATTGCTCACGATGTCTCTGCGACGCTGTGGCTGAAGCTGCCCAAAGACGATGCGTGGTGGGAAGATATTTGGCAATACGCTCAGCAGGCTGTGGGATGCACTATCTATATCTTGGGCGAGCCAGCCAAGAATTCGCCCGACACGCTAGCCGCTAGCCTCCGTCCAATTCCCATTGACTTAAGCCTTGACCCAAGCGGCATGCTGAAACGAGAGTACCTTTGTCTGGCGGTTGCTGACAACTTTATGGGTGCACTGCTTGCAGCTCGTGAGCCGACGCCTGCGCCGACGTCAAGCAAGCGCAATCTTCAGCTCTACTGCACCACGACCGCGCGGGCAGTGAGCGCCTTAGCCACAGGGCTCAAAGCCATCGTTGAAAGTGCAGCGTCAGAAGATCTAGCCGAAGATTCAGGTTGTAATCAACCCTCTATCGCCGCGGCAGCAGCGCTGAGCCAGTGGGACCGAAGTTTTCCAGATAACGTGTTGAGCAACAGCGTACTATCGCTCTCGGAGGCCTTTTTGACCTGGCAGATTCAGTTTCAGGAAAATTTGCGATCGCAGCTAACCGAGTCTCAAGCTGCCTCTACTAATGGTGAAACGGCCTTAGCTGCCTCAGCGATTGCTCCTGGCTTTCTAGGGAGAGCAAGTCAAGAGCTGCGGGCACCCCTCACAACTATCAAAACAGCGCTCACACTGTTGGGGTCGCCAACGCTCAAACTATCACAAAGACAGCGCTATCTAGAGATGATTAGCAGTCAGTGCGAGCAACAAGAAGCGCTCATTAAGAGCATCGTCAAACTGCTGCAAATCCAAACGACAGAAATAGGCATGGCCCAAGCCATAAGGCTCTGTGATCTAATCCCAGGCATTGTTAGTACCTATCAGCCTATTGCTGAAGAGCGCGGCGTAATGCTGGCATACACTGTCCCTAGCTGTCTCGAAAGGGTCTCTGGCATAGAAGCAGAAATTAAGCAGATTGTAATTCAGCTAATTAATAACGGCATCCAAATGACGCCAAAAGGAGGCCGTGTTTGGGTTTCTGCAATGGCCGAAGGCGATTGCTTTATTGCGTTGACAGTAGAAGATTCTGGCTATGGTGTTGCCAAGGCAGAGGTCAGTCAACTGTTTGAAGCTTTTTATCAGGCGGCAAACAGCAACAATGGAGTTGGGCTAGGACTAACGCTAGTTCGCCAGCTTGTGCAGCGCATGGGTGGCAGCATCACAGCTGATAGCACACTCAACCAGGGCACTCGCTTCAAGATTTTGCTGCCTGTCTATTCGAATGCCAACGGCCAGACAGATTTCACCGGCTTATCGGCAGCTCGAAATACCGATACAGATCAGCCCTTTGGGGCTAGGCTTTCACCCAGGCAGTCGATGGGTGAATCCTCTAACCAGAAGGCTGCTGATGAATCGGCTCACGGCTGGAGCGGCTCGCCCTGCACCATTCCCCTAGAAACGGTACCTATTCGTTAGTATGGGCTATCTTCTGGTTTGTCATCGACCAGGGTTTCAATTAGCAGTGAGGCTTGTGCTTGCTTTTCCTGCAAGAAGCGATCGCACTGCTGTAAGGCACTGACAGCCTCAGAAAATTGCTTAAAAACATCAGCTAGCGGCAACTCACCTGTTTCTATCTGATGCGTGATGGCTTCTATTCGACTAAGGGTTTGCTCGTAGTTCCAGTCTTCGGGCCGATCTTCAGATGGCGGAACGGATTTTGAAGTGCTAGGCATTTTGTGTTGGGCGCTTATCTTTTTGGGTTCGCTTTCTTTTTGGGTTCGCTTTGCCTTTCGCCTTGCTTTTCGCTGTGCCTTTGGGTTCGATCACAACAGCTTGCACTTCTCCCTGGCCTAGCTGAATATGCAATTCAGTGCCGGGTAGCAGATGAGCCGCATCAGTTGCAATATGACTGCCGGCTTTGACAACCGCATAGCCACGTTTGAGCACAGCTTCAGGGTCTAGCGTCGCCAGTTTTTCAGCAAGTAGCTGATGCTGGTGTCTAGCTAGCTGCAATCGCTGGTTTAGGCTAGCAACTAACTGCTGATGCTGCCAGCGAATATCTTTTTGGTGCTGGACTAGGTGGCGATCTAGCCGCAGGCGGTGGAGTCTAGTCTGAAGCGATCGCACCTGCTGCTGCGCGGTCTGCAGCCGCCTAGCAAATACCTGTACTACGCGCTGCAAGTACCGCGCCTGTTCGCCATACAGATCGTCCAAGCTGGGCACTACCTGCTCGGCAGCGGCGGTCGGTGTATGGGCAGAGGCATCAGCTACCAAATCTGCTAGCGATTCATCGCGCTGATGGCCAATGCCGGTAATGACTGGAATGGGCGAGGTTGCGATCGCCATCACGACTCGTTCATCATCAAAGCAAGCCAAATCTTCCGAGGCACCACCGCCTCTCGCGAGCATTAGCACATCTGCTCTAGCATCTGTCACAACTCGCGCAATAGCTTTGGCAACGGAGACAGGTGCGCTTGCTCCTTGCACCGTGGCTGGCGACAGCAGCACCTTTATGCTTGGATTTCGCCGAGCCAAGGTGAGCTGAATATCTCCCCAAGCAGCCGCTTGGGGAGAGGTGACGACCGCCAGCGTTTGAGGATAGGCAGGGAGCGGTCGCTTACGATCCGTATCGAATAATCCTTCTGCTGCTAGCCGCGATCGCAGCTGCTTGTACCGCAAAGCCTGCAAGCCTTCTCCGGCAGGCAGCACTTGCCAAACACTCAGCTGATACGATCCCCGCTTAGGATATAGGCGAATTTGCCCCAATACGCTCACCTGTGTGCCCTCTTTTGGCACAACGCTAAGGCGAGAGAGCTGCGATCGCCACACCACACAGTTCACCGCCGCAGATCCATCAGGCTCCTGTAGCGTGAAAAAGCACCCCTGCCGATGATCGTGCGAGCTAGAGACCTCACCTGTCACCCAAATTTTACGTAGCTGGTCGTCGTCTTCTAGCAAAAGCTTGAGATAGTCTGTCAGGCCAGCAACGCCAATCACAGCGTCAGCTAGTAATTCAGAACCTGTCCTGGGCATGTTTTCTCATCTCTTTATTAGCTGTGCTCACTATTTGATTATCTATTGTTTAAATATCTCATATCGCACTAGACAGAATAGGATATATTGATTCATTATTAGTACATACGTTTTATCTCTGTACTTATAGTCCAGTCTGCATCTCCTTCCAGATGCCTTAGAATTGGCCAAACCTTCACCAGCACCTATGCAATCTAAAGCTCGTCAACAAGCGTTAGGACAAGTGCGGAACACGATTGAGCGGCACTTTGGCAAAGGGTCGCTTATGCGCCTAGGAGAAACTAATCGGCTCAAGGTAGAGACTATTCCCAGCGGAGCGTTGCCTTTAGATAGAGCCCTAGGGGGTGGGTTACCGAAGGGACGTGTGACTGAAATCTACGGACCAGAGAGTTCAGGGAAAACGACGGTTGCGCTGCATGCGATCGCCTCGGTGCAGGCTCAAGGTGGAACCGCCGTATTTGTCGATGTAGAACACGCCCTAGACCCGGTTTATGCCGCCGCAATCGGTGTCGATACTCGTCAACTACTAATCTCTCAGCCTGACTGCGGCGAAACCGCGCTAGAGATCGCCGATCAGCTCATCCGTTCATCCGCGGTGGATATCATCGTTATCGATTCGGTCGCGGCGCTAGTTCCTCGCGCTGAAGTCGAAGGCGATATGGGGGATGCGCCTATAGGCGCTCAGGCGAGACTCATGAGTCAGGCCCTAAGAAAGATCACAGCCAGTATCGGCAAATCAGGCTGCACCGTAATTTTTCTCAACCAGATCAGGCAAAAGATCGGCGTAACTTATGGCAGCGCTGAAACCACTACAGGCGGCAACGCCCTAAAGTTTTATGCTTCTGTTCGGCTCGATCTTCGCCGCCTGCAAACGCTCAGGCAGGGCAGTGAGACCTTCGGCATTCGTATCAAAGCAAACGTTGTCAAAAACAAAGTAGCGCCACCTTTTCGCTCAGCCGAGTTCGATATATTGTTTGCTCAAGGCATCTCTATGATAGGTTGCGTTGTTGATCTAGCTGAGCAAACTGGCGTGATTGAACGCCGGGGATCTAGGTATAGCTATCAGGGCAAAAACTTCGCTCAAGGTAGAGATAACGCAGTTAGCTACCTCAATCAACACCGTGAGATCGCTCTGGCGATAGAGCAACGGCTCAAAACTCATTGCTAAAATCAATGACAGAGGGTTTATACACAAAAAGCCCAAGCTGTGTCGCCTAGACTTTTAATAAGGTGAAGTCACCATCATGAGTTTTTCTTACGATCGCAATTGCGTTCTAATTTGATAAAAGTTGTCCGTAAACAGCCAAAGGATAAAGTCTTAGCAATCTTAGGACAAGCTAGCTACCAGCCAGCAACCATAGAACATTAATCATAAAAACGGCGGTCTAATCTAGCTAATCAACTGGCCAAAAAAGAGATCACGCAGTCACTTCACATTCAGATGGGCTCACCTGATACTTAATCAAATTAGCTAGCTCCTGAAGCTGGTTGATCGCTTCAGCGCCTTCTAACTTCATCAGTTCGCGGTCGTCGCGCATCTCTGTCCAGGTGATTCCATAGTCAGAGACCAAGAACCGAATCAGGTGATCCCCGCCTAAACTCACCATAAACGAAGCGCTATTTAACTCGTCTCCGCAGGTATAACAAGAGGCTAAATAGCCTCTTTTTTCCAAGACTACCGCCAGTGCCTTCAAGTTCAAAACAAGATCTTGAACGAACTGCCGGTGTTGATCTGCAAGTCTGACAAACATTGTCTTTCCTCTACACCATCTAATCAGTTTACACATTTTGTTTAATACTTTCTTAACAAGTTCCTTGGCTCAGGAACATGCTGTCTAACCTTTCTGCTTAGAGTGCTTTGGTGGCACCCTCAACGCAGGTTTCACGACGGTAAGAAGTTTTGTAACAATTTTTATTTTTAGATACTCGTGGAATGTGCCCAATAATGTCTGCTGATGCACTAACTACTATACATAACAGATTAAGAATTGTTAAGTTGTAGCGATTGTATCTCAGTCAAGACAACTGAACGCAGCCAAAGCGGTTTCAATTACATCTAAAAGATTTTTCTAATAGCTTGAAACAGCCTAACAGCAAGGCTTTCAAGAGTGCAGCAAGCAAAAAAAAGTCATACGCTTCTGCTCGCATGCCTTATTCAAATTTCGATCACACAAAGCGAGTTGCCAAGGCTTCCATAAAGTTGCTAGCCGCCTCAGTATCGTAGCTTTTCAGTGATACAGTCTATTCCGCATGGATGATTTGTAGAAATAAGGACTGCTGGCCGTCGTTTCGTGAATGCTTTTTTAGGGTAAGCCGAGGCTGACTGATATCCCTAATCTGTCGTGTTCTTCTGTTGCCACTCTGTTTTAACGTAGCAAGAGCCAAATTGACCGAATTCTATCTTAAGCCTGTACAAATAACACAAAAGTTGATACGTCCGCTTTATGTTATTTCTCGTTCATAGCTCTTACAGCGCTATTGCACCCGACCGTAATGCCTCATCCATAAGCTTAGTTGACCACTGACCACCAGCCAAACCCTGGGCCGATAAACCGGATAGTGAGCCAGGCCGCGATCATGAGAATAATGCCAGCCCAAGCGCCTCGGCTTGTCCATGCCACAAACTTAGCAGCGGTTTCTTTACTAATAGGAATACCACGCATAACAGGCTCTGGCTGGCCGTAGCGATCGCCTAGCTCTTCTCTTCGACGTCTAGATTCTCCCATTGCGGTTCCCAGAAGTAAGTGGCTATCAGGTCTCTATCATAGCGAGCGAGCGGTAGGACATTAGTGACCTGCTAGCGAAATTATTATTTGTTTAGAGTACAGCTAACTCGATAGAAGCAATAGATAAGTTCTGCTAGTTGTCACCTTTCATCTGCAGTTTTAACCTGGTTAGGTTGGGCCGTCGTCTATGCCTGATCTATACCTGTACTGGTCGATGAGAACTGGCTAGATGAAAACCAGGAGAGGTCAAGATAGCTACTGCGGGCAGCAGGACTGAGCGCGGCGATGACCTGTGCACCATAGCTGCGGTAGTTGACTCGATTATCGAGCAAAGCAACCACACTCGTTTCGGCATTTTCGTTTTCGCGCGATCGCACTGAGGCAATGGCCTCCTGCAAAGTGCTGAGAGCTTCTGGCAGCAAATACGCTTTGAACCAGTCCTGCCGACGTCGCTTGTAGGCCGCCACTCGACCAGCCACTAAAGGATTCTCTAGAGATGGAATCGGTAGCGTTGTAATGATCAAAAGACTAGGCGGATCAAACATGCTCTGGTGCGCGAGCCAATAGCTCCAGCCAGTGACCAAAATGCCTCCGGGCCCGATTGGTGATTCTAACTGCACCCGCGAACCAAATTCAGCCGCCAACACAGAAGCGAAGTGAGCTCTAAGTGGCACATCACCCACAATAATCACCGTAGGGCCACCAGACATTTCAGATGCTTTGCCAGGTGTTTTGCCAAATATTTTGCCAGGTGTTTTGCCAGATATCTGGTGTGTCTTCGGCTCGCTCACTGGCTCCTTTGCCGCATTTTTGGCCCCTAGTAGCCTGCGAATTTCCTGCAAGGCTGCTGCCTTGAACTGACTGGTGTTAGGCATTGGTAGACGGTCAGGCAGATATAGCTGAATCCAGTCATGGCGGCGATCAGGCCCAAATTTCAGACAGGTCATTTCACCTAGCCCTAGCTGCATGCGATAGCGGGTGGCCTGTTTGTCGGCATCTAGCGCCGCCCCAATGAGGACAACTGGCTGCTGCTGCCAAACAGGTGCTAGTAACTGATCGATATCAGTGGGCCCACAGCAAAGTACGATACTGCCTAGGTCTCTATTGATCTGACTCCAGGCGAGTCGTTCTGTTTGAAAAAATCGCTGCCAAAAGGTTTGCCAGCGGCGCGGCATCTGGCTGTCGCTGCCATAGATCTGCAGGCGCTCGTACAGCGTTCGGAGCAGCGCTTGCTCTGAGCTGTCAATCAGGTGACAGCTGTAGGGATTAGCCGGATGCTGCAAAACTGCATAGGTAATGCGCACACGCATATCGCGAATATACTCGCGCTGGCTAGGGTAGGCCAGCGTCAGTGCGTCCCAATCTTGGGTTGTAAGCGAGATACTAAGCTCGCTGCGTATCCATGTTTCTAATTGATTGGCACCATCTATAAGGGTCGGAATTTGGCTAGGAAAGCGACTCTCTCGCTCTTGAGGAAATGGCAGATTGCAACTGCCGTTTAGATAGCTGTTTGAACCGCTGCTAAGCGGGGCACTAACGGTATTGCCAAGAGCACCGCTAAGGCGATCGCTAAGCCATGTGGCGGCGGCGGTCACTAGCAGCCCTGAGAAATCGGCGTTGGGCCAGCGATCGCCTGCCTGTACGGGTTTGATCACTGGCAAACGCTGCTGTAGATTCGGAATGTCTGTATGGAGAACCGTTTCAATCAGATCTTCAGGCAAAACGAGAATGGCAGGCTCGGGCCACAGCAATGCAGGAATGAGGTAGCTGAGCCGGTAGCTGCCTTGGTAGGCCGCTAGGCTATCGGTTTGGATCAAAGCGCTGCGGCCTACGCGCAGTGCTCTAGCCACCAGCCGAGCCATTGTGAGATGGTGAGGCCAGTGCGTATGTCCTTGTTCTCGCAAATAAGCCCGCAGGCGCTGGTGCACTTCTGTTTCGATCACAGGCGTAAAAGTGGGATGGCGTTAAGCACTAAAGATGTTTGCACTGAAGATGTTCGCACTAAAGGTTCTTGCGCTACGGATTTTTGTGCCATGGATGGCTGTACAGAGCCAGCCTGGGTGGCTTTCATTGTGACACATGGACAAGAGGGAAGGCGTAAGGGGAATTGGTGGGATTAGCGCTGAGGGCACTAATAGATTGACTGGCAGATTGAACTGGCAGATTGAGTGGTAAGTAGGTTAGGTAGTCGGCAGGAGCGATCGCACTGAATGAAGATTGGCATAGCGGGATTAGGGCTGATTGGGGGCTGTCTAGGGCTCGATTTTAGAGCGGCAGGGCATCAGGTAGTGGGTTTAGCTCGGCGATCGCAGACCTGTGAACGGGCGTTAGCTATGCAAGCGGTTGATGCTGCTAGCACACAAATCACCGTCCTCTCAGATTGCGATGTTGTGTTTGTGTGTACGCCAATTGCGACGATTGTCTCAATGGTGGCAAAGCTAGCTCAGGTGTTGCCGCCATCAGCGGTGATAACAGATGTGGGATCGGTGAAAGCCGCGATAGTAGAAGCCGCGACGTTGGCATGGCCCCAGTTTGTGGGCGGACACCCTATGAGCGGCAAGAGCGAAGCGGGAATTGAGTCAATCGAGTGTGGGCTATTTCAGGGAAATGCGTATGTGATTACGCCCGTAGATACAGAGCGGGTCCAAACCGACTCGGCAGCGATCGCACGAGTCGAACAGCTAGCGCAGATTTTAGGATCTCGGCTACATCACTGTGACCCAGACGAGCACGACCGGGCAGTTGCGTGGATTTCACACTTGCCTGTGATGGTCAGTGCCAGTTTGATTCAGTCGGCGATGAATGAGCCCGATAAAAGCGTACGGCAGCTCGCGCAAAATCTAGCTAGCTCTGGATTTCGAGATACGAGCCGAGTCGGTGGTGGCAACCCGGAGCTAGGGCTGATGATGGCCCAATACAACCAGCAAGAGGTTTTGCGATCGCTCAAGCGCTACCAGCAAGAAATTGCCCTAACCATTGAGCAGCTTACCGATGAAGACTGGCCGGCCATTCGGCAAAAGCTGCAAGAGACTCAGAGCGTGCGATCGCAGTTTCTAAGAGGCCGCTCCTCCTAACTCCATAACAGGCTCTTGGTACAAAATTGCCGTAAATGTCACTGTAGAGCCTAGGCCCTCGCCCATACTAATAAACTGTACTTTCCCGCCCATGGCCTCAATCAGCCTTTGAGAGATAGCCAGTCCTAGTCCCGTTCCTTCATACTGCCGAGTACGCGCACTATCGACCTGACTAAACGTTTGAAACAGCCGGTCTTGCTTCTCTAGCGAGACCCCGATGCCAGTGTCCGCCACGCTAATTTTGACCAGCCCTGGCCAGGTCTGATCGCCGAACTCAAAGGGCTGAGGCTGAAGCTCCACGCTGATGGTAATGCCGCCTTCATGCGTAAACTTATTAGCGTTGCCCACCAGATTCAGCAACACCTGCTTTAGCCGCTGGTAGTTTCCATACAGCTTTACCTCATCGAGTGTCGCAGGCTGCTGAATGCGAAAATCTAGACCTCGCCTTTCAACATGCAGCCGTAGAGACTTATCAAGCTCAGCTAGCAGCTCTTTGAGACTGACCGCGCTCATTTCCAAGTCCATCTTGCCCGCTTCAATTTTGGCAATATCTAGAACATCGTTGATAATATTCAACAGATGGATAGCTGAATTGTGAGACTCCTGAATAAATTCCCGGCGCTCCGCCTCGTTGTCGGCCATATCGTCTAGCACAAGACGCAAAAAGCCGATCATGCCATTAAGCGGTGTTCTCAGCTCGTGAGATGTATTGGCTAAAAAGTCGCTCTTTAGACGAGAGGCTTCTTCAGCCTGGAGCTTGGCCTCTTTAAGCTCGGTGTGTTTGCGCATTAGCTCAGCATTTGTTTGATGCAGAGCGCGCGACTTGGCCCGCAGCTCTTGAGCGATGGCTTTACTGTCGTTAAAGAGTTTGGCATGTGCGATCGCTGTCCCAACCTGATCGGTTAAATCTTTGATTAGCTCGATTTCGAACGGCTGCCAAGGGCGACGCGGCGGCTGCTGCAATACCAGAATGCTGTTAGGCTCGGTTTGATAGCAGGTAGCCACTGTTAGAACGGTATAGGGCTGCTCTCCATTTCTTTGATCAAAATCAGAGATAACAGGCTTTAGGCTTCGAAGCGTATCCGAAAAATCCGTCTTCGTTAGTAGATCGAACGTTTTACCTAGACACGGATGCAGACTGGCCTGGTAGTACTCGGCGACAACAGTTACTGTTTGCATTGGCTCCAAATAGTCGCAGACCAAACAGCGATCTAGTCCCAGCATCTCACCAAGACCATTAACCGTTTGCTGCCAAATAGTTTGGATGTCGAGCGTTTTACGAATATTTGAGGCGACCTTAGAAAGCAAGCCGTAGTAGCTACCGCTCTCTTCGTCTGGATTTGCCAAGCGCATCTCTGAGAGCTGGGTCACTTTAGGCAAAAGGCGGCGGCCAATACCTACTACACCCAAGCTAGAAACGCTGTCGTCAGCGTTGTGGTGACCAGTACCACTGTCTTTTTTTTCGTTACTTTCAGGCGACGAAGGCCGATCTGCCACGTTTAACGGTAGCGGGCTGAGCAGAAACTCAAAGCTGACAGGTTGCTGGCCGCAGCGCACGACGCATCGAAATGATATGGGTGTCTTCTGCGCTAGAACGTTTTGAGCCTGCGCTAAATAAGCCTCCACCGCGACGGGGCCAAAGAGCACAGAGACTGACTGACCAGATAAATCTTCGCAGTCTAGACATTCTTTCGACTGCGGCCAGTGTATGGAAAGGATTTTGCCCTGCACCGTGTGCGTAATGACTAGCACATCGCTAGCTGCGGCAGTATCTCTTAGCAGCGCTGCCGAATCGTGGTCTGGCACTGTGGTGAGGTTGGGTGAATTAGCGGAAGAAGAGTGGACAGACCGAGGCATTATGTTAGGTGATAAAGCTTGAACAGGTCCATGAAATAGTCAAAAGCAGTAGAGGAAGCGCGGTAGAAGCGTGGGTAGTGATAAGAGATACCCGCTTTAATCAAGACTATCGCTTATTTGTATTATTGCTCACCTGATAGGCCGAATGGGCGGTAGACCTAGCAACAGCAGCCTGAATGGCTCTCTTTATCAATCCCATTCTGTGATGTGAAGTTTCTAGCAACTCGATTATCGACCGATCAAAATACTAGCTGGTAAAGAGCGGCGTTTCTAATATGCTCGATACCAAAAGCTAGAACCCACTATTTCATCTCTTGTGCAATAGGATTTAAGATAAGTTAAGGTTTCTCAACCGTCTTCATTCAATCACCGTCTTTGATTCTATTTTGCCTGCTCGATCGCTCTAGAGACGGCTCCGTTTGACGCTCACTGATTTCTTTCTTTGGCCTTTCTATGACCGATGTACCTGTTTCACGGCTGCGCAATTTTTCAATCATTGCTCATATCGACCACGGCAAGTCTACACTGGCCGATCGGCTGTTGCAGAAAACAGGTACGGTAAGCGATCGCGACATGAAAGCGCAGTTTCTTGACTCTATGGATATTGAGCGTGAGCGTGGCATCACTATCAAGCTGCAAGCTGCCCGGATGAACTACACCGCCAAAGACGGTGAGCAATACGTACTCAATCTTATCGATACGCCAGGTCACGTCGATTTTACCTATGAGGTCTCCCGCTCGCTCGCGGCCTGCGAAGGGGCGCTGCTTGTCGTTGACGCTTCGCAAGGCGTGGAGGCGCAGACGTTAGCCAACGTCTACCTAGCTATAGAACACGACTTAGAGGTGATTCCAGTTCTCAATAAGGTCGATTTGCCCGGCGCAGAGCCTGAACGGGTAAAGCAGGAGATTGAAGAGATTGTCGGTCTTGATTGCAGTAACGCTATTCTTGCCTCGGCCAAAGAAGGGATCGGCATCGATGAGATTTTAGAAGCCATTACCTATCTGGTCCCACCCCCCGAAGATAAAACTCAAGCACCGGTACGAGCTTTAATTTTTGATAGCTATTACGACAGCTATCGAGGGGTAATCGTTTACTTTCGGATAATGGACGGGGTGATCCAAAAGCGCGATCGCATTCGTCTGATGGCCTCTAGCAAAGAATACGACATTGACGAGCTTGGCGTCCTCTCTCCTGGGCAAGTCCCGGTTGACGAGCTGCACGCAGGTGAAGTTGGCTACATCGCCGCCTCCATTAAGTCAGTAGAAGACGCTCGCGTTGGCGATACGATTACCCTTGTCAAAGCGCCCGCACCAGATCCTTTAGCTGGGTACATCGAAGCTAAACCCATGGTCTTTTGCGGTCTGTTTCCCACCGACTCTGACCAATACGAAGATTTGCGTGAAGCCCTCGACAAGCTACGTTTGAACGATGCGGCCTTGCAGTACGAACCTGAAACCTCCAGCGCTATGGGCTTCGGCTTCCGCTGTGGATTTTTAGGCCTACTTCATATGGAAATCGTGCAAGAACGCTTAGAGCGTGAGTACAACTTAGATCTCATTACCACGGCCCCTTCTGTAATCTACCGGGTCCACACCATTCAAGACGAAGTGCTTGAAATCGATAATCCTAGCCTGCTACCTGACCCGCAATATCGCGAAAAAATCGAAGAGCCCTACGTTCGAGTCGATATTATCACCCCAGAAGAATTTGTCGGTACGCTCATGGAGCTTTGCCAGACTAGGCGAGGCGACTTTCAAAACATGAAGTACCTCACGCCAGGGCGGACAACCTTAATTTATGAGCTGCCCCTCGCAGAGGTTGTCACTGACTTTTTTGATCAGATGAAGTCGCGCAGCCGAGGGTATGCCAGCATGGAATATAACTTAATTGGCTATCGAGAAAATAACTTGGTCAAGCTAGAGGTGAAAATTAACGGCGATACGGTCGATCCCCTAGCGGCTATTGTGCATCGCGACAAAGCTTACTACGTAGGTCGGGCGCTCACCGAAAAGCTTAAAGAGCTCATTCCTCGCCATCAGTTCAAAATTCCAGTTCAGGCTTCTATTGGTAGCCGCATTATCGCTAGTGAGAGCATCCCAGCCCTACGCAAAGACGTTTTGGCAAAGTGCTACGGTGGCGATATTTCGCGTAAGAAAAAGCTGCTAAAGAAGCAGGCTAAAGGTAAAAAGCGGCTAAAGTCGATTGGCACGGTAGATGTCCCTCAAGAAGCATTTATGGCTGTGTTGAAGCTGACATAAATACCTATTCTATCCATCCAATCTGTTACGAGGCCCTGACCTCGCTGTCCTGATAACGTCTCTAGCTTTTCGGGTATTGATAGAAACGATTGAAGTTTTAGTAAATAGCTGCAATCTTGCTAACCATATCAAGTATTGTTTGTTAATTTTTTAACAGCTCTACGTTTGAAGCTTTTTACAGCTCCGCAATCGGGGCTCGGCGTCTTTTCGGACCTTAACTCTATGAGAATTTTAGTCACTGGGGGTGCTGGCTTTATCGGCTCTCATCTCATTGACCGACTGATGGCAGCTAACCACGACGTTATCTGTCTCGATAACTTTTATACCGGTCACAAGCGCAATATTGTGCACTGGATGGATAATCCCTATTTCGAGATGATTCGGCACGATATCACTGAGCCCATCCGACTAGAAGTCGATCAGATATACCACCTAGCCTGTCCAGCTTCACCCGTTCACTATCAGTACAATCCAGTCAAAACTGTTAAAACCAACGTGCTGGGCACACTCAACATGCTGGGCTTGGCTAAGCGGGTAAAGGCTCGCTTTTTTCTTGCTTCTACATCAGAAGTGTACGGCGATCCTGAAATGCATCCTCAGCCAGAGGAGTATCGGGGCAGTGTGAATCCGATTGGCATTCGTAGCTGCTACGACGAGGGCAAGCGGATGGCAGAAACCTTGTCTTTTGACTACCATCGGCAGAATGGCGTAGATATTCGAGTAGTGCGTATTTTTAATACCTACGGACCAAGGATGCTAGAAAATGACGGTCGCGTTGTTAGCAACTTTATTGTGCAGGCGCTGAGCGGCCAGCCATTGACAATCTATGGCGACGGATCGCAGACTCGCAGCTTTTGCTACGTCTCGGATCTTGTAGATGGCTTTATTCGGCTGATGAATAGTGACCAAACCGGCCCAATTAACATTGGCAATCCGGGAGAGTACACCATTATGGAGCTGGCCGAAACTATCCAGAAAATGGTGAATCCTGACGTGCCTGTAAAGTATCAGCCTTTGCCATTGGACGATCCTAAGCGCCGACAGCCTGACATTACTAAAGCGAGACAGTTATTAGGCTGGGAGCCTAATGTTGCCCTTCGTTCTGGACTCGAAAAAACTATCGCTGATTTTCGGTCGCGGATGGAAGCAAATGGAACGCTGAGTAAGGACTTGAGTACTCCAGCTGTGACAGCGTCTTAGGCTTCGACAAGTTAGTTTTGGCAGGTTAGTTTTGGCATACTAACCGCTACCTTTAATCATTTAGCAATTTTATTGAGAGAGTATTAGCACTATGCGAGTATGTGTCATCGGAACCGGTTATGTAGGTTTAGTAACAGGTGTTTGTTTGTCTCATGTGGGCCACCATGTAATTTGCGTAGACAATAACGAAGAAAAAGTACAGCTGATGAAGTCAGGCCAGTCGCCGATTTATGAGCCAGGGCTTTCTGATTTGATGAAGTCTTCAATGGAGTCTGGCAATTTAGAGTTCACCTCTGATATTGGTGCAGGCGTCGCTCATGGCGATATCTTGTTTATCGCAGTAGGAACCCCCGCTCTACCAACCGGAGAGAGTGATACGCGCTATGTAGAGGCTGTAGCCCGTGGCATTGGTGAAAATCTAAACGGTGGTTACAAGGTTATTGTAAACAAGTCTACGGTGCCTATTGGTTCGGGCGACTGGGTACGAATGATTGTGCTAGACGGCTTAAATGAGCGTCAGCGAGATGTTAGCAGTGAGGCTGCTTTTGACGTTGTCAGTAATCCTGAGTTTCTGCGAGAAGGTTCGGCAGTGTTTGATACCTTCAACCCAGATCGGATTGTGCTGGGCAGCAACAGCGAGAAGGCGCTGGGCATGATGAAGGATTTGTACACGCCAATCATAGAGCGTAAGTTTGCAGAAGATCAGAGTACGTCGCCAGTGCCGGTGGTGACTACTGACTTGAGTTCGGCAGAAATGGTGAAGTATGCTTCTAACGCATTTTTGGCGACGAAGATTAGCTTCATCAACGAAGTTGCCAATATTTGCGATCGCGTTGGTGCAGACGTAACACAGGTGGCTAGCGGCATCGGTCTAGATTCACGCATCGGTAGCAAATTTTTGCAAGCGGGCATCGGCTGGGGCGGCTCTTGCTTTCCCAAAGATGTTTCCGCGCTGGTGCATACTGCTGATGACTATGGCTATGAAGCCGAGTTACTTAAAGCGACCATCAATGTCAATACTCGCCAGCGGCTGCTAACTGTAGAAAAGCTGCAGCAGGTCTTGAAGATCTTAAAAGGTAAGACGGTCGGTCTGCTAGGTCTAACCTTTAAGCCTGATACTGATGATATGAGAGATGCCCCGTCGCTCATCATGATCGAAAGCTTGAACCGACTGGGTGCAAAGGTAAAAGCCTACGACCCTATTGTGTCGCAAAGTGGCGTGAGTCAAGGACTTTCTGGTGTGATTGTAGAAACCGACCCTGAGCGTTTGGCGGATGGTTGCGATGCACTAGTGCTCGTAACCGACTGGTCCAAGTTCAAAAACTTGGACTATGGCAAGATGGCAGCGCTCATGAATGCACCTGTGATGATTGATGGCCGTAATTTCTTAGACCAAAAAGTGCTTGAGTCGGCAGGATTTAAGTACATTGGCGTTGGCCGCTAGTTTAGCGATCGCTTGCTAATACTGTTTGACTAGACTGCTCAAAAGCTCAGACCATTGACAAGCCTCAGGATCTTGCGTAGAGTTCCTGAGGCTTTTTAGATTTCCTAATGTTTCTTAATTTGGCGCTGGCGATGATGATAGTCTGCCGTAGCAAGATTAGAAGAGCCTTAGGGTAAATAAAGCCTATCGTGGCAGGGTAAATAAGCCTAGCGTGGCTTCTTCAAACGGTAAGTGATACGTCCTTTGGTTAAGTCGTAAGGCGTGAGTTCTACTTTGACGCGATCGCCCGGCAAAATTTTAATGTAGTTCCGGCGAATCTTGCCAGAAATATGAGCAAGTACATTAAAGCCATTATCGAGATCGACTCTAAACATGGCGTTGGGCAACGATTCTGTAATCGTCCCCTCCATTTCGATCAAATCTTGTTTAGACAAACTAACAGGTCCTCTTGTATCAAAAAAACAAAAAATATCAGAAAAACGAACGTAAGCAGGTAACTATACCTACCATAAGCCTAGCAAATCTGCATGACAAACCGTGGCTTATCTGCATTCGGGTAACCCTATCAAACAATCGATATTAGGACTTTCTACTTTGAAGTATTTTTCTGAGTTCTTCACTCACTAGCGTCAGATCCTGGTTCCCATCGACCGAAACAAGCTGCTTCTTGCCGTTGTACAGATCAATCAACGGCGCAGTTTGCTCTCTATAAACCTCTAACCGATTACGAATTACCACCTCTTTATCGTCGCTACGTCCCCGCGCGAGTAACCGGTTCACCAGCTCTTCATCCGGTACCTCTAGATTAATGACGACCTCGCAGGTTTGCCCAATTTCCTCAAGTAGATTGTTCAAAAACTCCGCCTGCTCCACGTTTCGTGGGAAGCCATCTAGCAGCCAGCCACTTGCCGCATCTTTTTTCCCTAAGCGCTCACGAATCAATCCCAAAATCAACTTGTCCGGAACTAGTTCTCCAGCACTCATATAGCCTTCAGCTTCTTGCCCCAGCGCTGTTTTCTCCTTCACAGCCGACCGCAAAATATCGCCTGTCGAGATATGAGGAACATTAGCGCTTTCACATAGAATCTGAGCCTGTGTTCCTTTCCCCGCACCGGGCGGTCCCAAAAAAATCACTCTGGCCATTACTGCTTCACCATTCCTTCGTAACGCTGAGAGATGACATAGGTCTGGATTTGCTTAGCAGTGTCAATCGCAACACCCACTAAAATCAGCAAAGACGTCGCGCCAAAACCTTGAAACGTTTGAACTCTAGTTGCGCTCTCTACTAGGCTTGGGACAACTGCAACTAGTCCTAAGAAGATTGCGCCTAAAAAGGTCAGCCGGTTGAGTACTTTGCCAATATAGTCAGTCGTCGCTCTTCCTGGGCGGATACCTGGAATACTTGCCCCCATTTTCTTGAGGTTGCGAGACATGTCTTCTGGATTTACTACCAACGAAGCATAGAAGTAACTGAAGAACACAATCATCACTAGATAGACAAAGATATAAAGCGGTGAAGATGCCCGGAAGTTTGTCGCCATGAACTGCCTAAAGGCTTCGCTAGGGATGTACTGTACCAACGAAATCGGAATAATCAGCATGGACGATGCAAAAATAATCGGCATAACGCCGCCCTGGTTGAGTCTCAGTGGTAGGTAGTTGCTCTTTTCTAGATAGAGCTTTCTGCCAACCTGCCTACGCGCAGACACAATCGGAATGCGCCTTGTGCCTTCCTGTACAAAAACGATGCCAATGATAGTGGCAATAAAGACCAAGAAAAGAATAACAATGCCGCCAATAGTGCTGCGATCGCCCGTTTGGGCCAAATCAACCGTCTCACCCAAAACGCGAGGCAACGAAGACACAATATTCAAGAAAATCAACAGCGACGCGCCATTCCCCAACCCTCGCTCTGTAATAAGTTCACCTACCCACATGACAAACATCGAGCCTGCTGTCAGTGCTATTACTGTCTCTACGACAAACGGTACGCCGAACTCATAGGCATATGGTCTGAGCAAAAAGCACGAAAGCATCGTACTTTGCAAAATAGTCCAGCCGAACGCTACGTATCGGGTTACCTGAGAGATCTTCCGGCGTCCTGCTTCGCCTTCATTTTTTTGCAGATCTTCTAGCGCTGGAATCGCCGCTGTCAAAAGCTGCATGATGATAGACGCGTTAATAAATGGCAAAATGCCCAGCGCAAAGATTCCTACCAGCGAGAGTCCTCCACCCCCGATGATATCGAGGAAACCTAAGACACCCCCAGCGCCGCCACCTTGAACGAACTCTGAAAATGCGACCCGGTCAATTCCAGGTACTGGAATGTAAATACCTAGGCGCACTAAAACAAGCAGCCCAATGGTCACTAACAAACGGCTGCGCAGGCCTGCTGCTTGCGCCATCTGTAAAAACGTTTCCTGGGCGCTAGGCGACCTGCCTTGACTCACAACCATAATATGAAACCTCTTGTTGCGCTCACTTCTACGCGACGCTACTACAGCTATACGCTAAATCTCTTTCTCTAATAATAAAGGGAGTAGGGAGTAACGAGTTGTAAATAGATGCCGCCTTCTGTTTTCTTTTTCTTAATTCCTGACTATTTTCAAGAACCTCAAAAGATACAGAAAGAAAACCTACTTACAGCTTGCTTCTTCCTACTCCCTGCGTTGTATAACCTATCCAAACGTAAGACTAGGCTAATCCTGCCTAACCTCTAGGCATTTTTCGCTTCTCGCAACTAACCTAGCCTGTCTGTGTCTAGCCTATCAGCACTAAACAATTTCACAGCTACCACCAGCCGCTTCAATTTTTTGCTTGGCAGACTTGGTAAATGCCGCCGCCTTTACTTCTAATGCAGTAGAAATTTCGCCATCCCCTAGCACTTTGAGTGGACCATCATTGGCAGTGATCAGTCCTGTTGCTATCAATGAGTCCAGGCTTACCTCACCAGCAGGCAAATCGGCTAGCTTGCCAACGTTGATCACTGTATAAACATCTTGATTGACAATCGTAAAATGCTTCAGCTTAGGAATGCGACGGTACAGGGGCAGCTGTCCCCCTTCAAATCCAGGCCGGGTACCACTACCAGAACGAGATTTTTGGCCACGCATGCCAAAACCACAACTAGCACCTTGACCTGCCGAAATACCCCGGCCCTTACGCTTGCGGCTCTTTTTCGAGCCTGCTTTGGGCTTCGCGTCTTCTAGTTTCATCTCGCAGTAGTCTCCTTTTGTGATGCTTATCTAGCGCCTTCTTGATATCACGCGCTATGCGTATAGTTTCTCGATAGCAATACCGCGCTCTTCGGCTACATCGCCGAGCGTTCTAAGCGAATCAATCGCTGCGGCGGCTGCACGAGCATTATTGAGCTGATTGTCAGATCCGAGCTGCTTTGCCAGAATATTACGAACGCCTGCTAGTTCTAATACGATTCGAACGGCACCACCCGCAATCACACCCGTACCTGGCGCTGCTGGACGCATAAATACGCGGGCACCACCGGCACGACCTGTCGTCGGATGCGGAATAGAATAAGCCTTATTCAAAGGAACCTCTACTAAATGCTTCTTCCCATCAGCAACCCCTTTTTTTACCGCTCCAATAACGTCACTGGCTTTGCCAACGCCAACGCCAACTTGGCCTTTTTCGTTACCAACAACAACAACGGCTCTAAAGCTTAGCTTTTTACCGCCTTTGACAACTTTAGTGACACGTCGAATTTGAACGACGCGCTCTTTCCACTCGGAATCTTTCTCTCGACCTTTATTTTTCTTTCGACGCTGTTCTGCCATGTGTTTACCTAGAGTTCAGATAGGGCTTGGATAGTAGTATGCTGGGCGCTTGTTCCACGCCGTATAAAAGCGGTGAAGAAAAGTCCTCTGCCCCTAGAAGGCTTGACCCAATTAATCATTACTGCTTAGAATTTCAGACCTGCTTCACGAGCGGCCTCTGCGAGTGCAGCCACTCGTCCGTGATAGAGCTTGCCGCCTCGGTCAAAGACGACTTGCTCAATATCTTGCTTCAAAGAGCGTTCTGCAATCAACTTCCCAATGGCTACAGCGGCCTGTTTAGTTCCGCCTGCCTCAATCCCGGCATCCTTTTCTAGCGTAGATGCAGATACTAATGTTTTGTGCTGCGTGTCATCAATGACTTGAGCATAAATGTGCCGATTAGAGCGAAAGACAGCAAGCCTTGGACGTTCGGTCGTGCCTTTTATCCGGCGACGAACACGGGCGTGGCGACGGCGAGTAGATTCTCTACGGGTTGTTTTCATCGTTTACTTACCTGCTTTGCCTGCCTTTCGTCTAACTTGTTCGCCCAAATAGCGGACACCTTTACCTTTATATGGCTCAGGCGGTCGCGCAGCGCGAACTCTAGCCGCCGTGTTGCCCACCACTTCTTTGTCGATTCCAGTAATGGTCACGCTTGTGTTCTTTTCTACGGCAAATGTGATACCTGCCGGTGGGTCAAACTCTACAGGGTGGCTATAGCCGAGGGCCATCACCAATTTGTTTCCTTGTGTAGAAGCCCTATACCCTACACCTTGAATCTCTAGCTTTTTCTCATAGCCTTTTGAAACTCCTTCTACCATGTTGGCAATGAGTGTTCTAACTAGGCCATGACGCTGCCGAGCATTACGAGATTCATTTACGCGGGTGACAACAATCTCTTCGCCTTCTTGTACAAAAGCAATTTCAGGGGGAAACTCCCGAGAAAGTTCGCCTTTATTGCCTTTGGCAGTGAGACTTTGACCGTCGATAGTGACGGTTACTCCTTTAGGGATTGGCACAGGCTGTTTGCCAATTCTAGACATTTTGCTTCTCCTATATCGAGGGCTGCATGGATGGATAAAGAGTTAATAGATGTAGCAGAGGACTTCTCCACCAATGCCTTGCCGACGGGCGTCTCGGTCCGTCATGACACCACTGGAAGTTGAAATGATTGCGATGCCAATACCTCCCAAAACTCGGGGTAGCTCTTTTCGGTTGGAATAAACGCGTAGGCCCGGCTTGCTAACTCGCGACAGCTTTCGAATAATCGGCTGACGAGTCTTGCCTTTGTACTTCAGCGTAATTGTAATTTTTCGCTCGATGCCTTCGCCGTCATCGGTGGAATCTGCAATAAAGCCTTCCTCCTTTAGTACGGTGGCAATGCTACGAGTCATTTTAGTCGATGGAATATCAACTGTCTGGTGTCGCGCAAGGGTAGCATTCCGAATGCGCGTCAGCATATCTGAAATCGTGTCGTTGGACGCCATAATTTTCTTTCTTGCTACTGCCTCTAATTGTCTCGGAAGGGCATGCCCAGTTCCTTCAGAAGGGCGCGCCCTTCTTCATCGGAATTCGCGCTGGTGACAATGGTGATGTCCATACCGCGAATCTGGTCAACGCTGTCGTAATCAACTTCTGGGAAGATCAACTGCTCGCGCAGGCCCAAGGTATAGTTGCCTCGACCATCAAAGCTGCGAGGGCTGACGCCTCTGAAGTCTCTGATGCGTGGCAGAGTTAAGTTGATGAGTCGGTTAGTGAAGGCATACATGCGGCCTGAACGGAGCGTCACTTTGACGCCGACCGGCATCCCTTCACGAATTTTAAAGCCTGCGATCGCTTTCTTTGCTCTAGTAACCACCGGACGTTGTCCGGTAATCACTGCCAACTCGCTAATTGATGATTCTAGCGCCTTGGCATTTTGAGAAGCTTCTCCTAAACCACGGTTGATCGTGACTTTGGTGAGCTTAGGGACCTGATGGGGATTGGTGTATCCAAACTGTTCTTTCAGCTTAGGTACCGCCTTCTCCATATAGAGTGCTTTGAGTGAGTCGGCCATTGTATCCTCTAAAAAATGTATCCCTGGGCTTTGTCAGGGCATCGTGTTGCTTGTAAGCAACAGTCTGTAAACGACTGTCTAAAAATAGTGAGAGTTGACGATTGATTGGTGCTAAAACTTTTGTGTAGATTTTGCTAGGGCCGAGCCCTCGCGAATTTACGACCTAGTTTTCTAGAACCTCGCCAGTTTTTTTCAGCATACGAACTTTACGACCATCATCAGTGATGGTGTAGGCCACGCGACTAGCCACCTTTTGCTTGGTGGAGTACAGCATGACGTTGGAGCTGTGAACTGGAAATTCTTTGGTTAAAATTTGGCCAGATTCACCTTCTGCTTGAGGCTTTACGTGCTTGGTGCGCATGTTCACACCCTGTACGATCACCTGAGAAGTCTTTGCGTTGGTAGCGACTACTTCGCCTACCTTGCCTTTATCTTTGCCAGCGATGACCTGAACCGTGTCACCTGTGCGTACATGCATCTTGAACCGCTTTCCGGCATTCTTGTTCTTGACGACCACTTACAGTACCTCCGGTGCGAGAGAAACAATTTTGGTAAAGCTTTTATCGCGCAGTTCGCGGGCCACCGGACCGAACACGCGAGTGCCTCTTGGATTGCCGTCTGGGTTAATGAGTACAGCCGCGTTGTCATCAAAGCGAATGCTCATACCGCTGTTTCGACGAATGCCTTTACGTGTACGAACGACAACCGCTTTGACGACATCAGATTTCTTAACGGCCATATTGGGCAGGGCGTCTTTTACGACTGCAACGATCACATCGCCAACACCTGCATATTGCTTGCGACCACCGAGTACTCGGATGCACATCAGCTTACGAGCGCCACTGTTATCGGCCACATTTAAGTATGTTTCTTGCTGAATCACTAATCTATCCTCACCTTATATTTCAGAAGAACTGAGGATGTCAGCTACAACCCACCGTTTTGTACGGCTCATGGGACGGGTTTCGCTAATTTTGACGCGATCACCTTCTTTGCAGGTATTCTCCTCATCATGGGCCTTATAGCGCTGCGTCCGCACCATAATCTTGCCGTATTTCTTATGCTGCACTCGGCTTTCGACCGCAACTACCACCGTTTTGTCCATTTTGTTGCTGACGACGAGGCCAACCCTCTCTTTTGCTGCCATTTTTTGCTATGCCTCTTCCTGTGCTGCTGCCAACTCTCTTTCTCTTTCAATTGTCATCAGCTGAGCGAGTTTGCGACGACTGTGTTTAAACTGATGAAACCCAGTTTCTAGCTGACGTGTTGCCTTTTGAAACCGAAGATCAAATAGCTCTCGCTTAGTCTGGGCGATCGCTGCTTTTAGATCTTCATCACTCAGCGCTCTGAGTTCTTTTATCTTTACCAGTGCCATTACGCTTATCCCTCCTCGCCTTCTTTCACGACGAACTTAGTCTTAAAGGGCAGCTTGAAGGATGCCAATCTCATTGCTTCGCGTGCAACTTCTTCTGAAACACCCGCAATTTCAAAAACGATGCGGCCTGGCTTGATTACCGCAACCCAAAACTCAGGGTTACCTTTACCAGAACCCATTCGAGTTTCTGCTGCTCGCATCGTGACTGACTTGTCAGGAAAAACTCGAATCCAAATCTTACCGCCGCGTTTGATGTATCGAGTCATCGCCCGCCTAGCAGCCTCAATCTGCCGAGAGGTCATCCAGCAGCACTCGGTTGCCTGGAGAGCAAACTGACCAAAATTGATCTCGTTTCCTCGATAGGCCATGCCACGCATCCGACCCCGATGCTGCTTCCTAAATTTTGTTCTTCTTGGACTTAACATGATTGATCACACTGGAAAGATGGAGAGAAAGATATAGAGGCGGCTAGACCTAATAATTGAGAAACAATCGAGCCTGTAATAACTGGGATAACCTAAATGGTTAAAGAACCTGTTGATTCTAAAAGTCGTTATCTACGAGTCACTATTGGAACGATCGTCAAACTGTTGACGACGACGAGGCTGACGGCGGCGAGGCTGTGCTTTACTCTCTTCCGGCTGATTTTCCTGGCCAGGAATAACCTCACCCTTAAATACCCAGGTTTTAATACCCAATATGCCGTATGTCGTCTGAGCAGTGCGATAGGCATAGTCAATGTTGGCTCTGAGCGTATGCAGAGGAACGCGACCTTCTCGAGTCCATTCCGTACGGGCGATTTCAGCGCCGTTAAGTCTGCCGCTGACCTGAATCTTGATGCCTTCGACTCCCGCTCTTTGCGCCCTTTGAATGGCTTGACGAACAACCCGACGAAAAGAAACTCGGCGCTCTAGCTGCTGGGCGATGTACTCACAGATGAGCCCAGCATCAGCGTCAACGCGGGTTACCTCTACAACGTTAATTCTGATTTGACGACTGTCGTCTTTAATCTTTTTCTGCAGACCTACGCGAAGCGCTTCGATACCTGCGCCGCCGCGACCTACGACCACACCAGGGCGCGCAGTACGAACTTCTAAATCAATCTGATCGGCTTTGCGCTCGATATGTACATCAGAAATACCTGCGTTTGCAAGGTTTTTCTCAACGTACTGTCGGATCTCGTGATCTTCTTTGAGAAGCTCTGGATAACGGTTTTTGTTGGCATACCAGCGGGAGCGGTGCTCCTGGGTGATGCCAAGACGAAGACCGATGGGGTGAATCTTCTGTCCCACTGATGTACTCCTTAGTAAGAACGGGTGAAGGGCTTGAAAAAATAAAACGGCTGAAGTTTGAATGCTCAAACCAACGGTTTGGAATAGTTGAGTGTCTGGCTAAACTAGCGCCTGACTGAACTAGCGTCCGACTAAACCTCGGTGCCAGGGGCAACTGCGATCGCAATGTGACAAGTTGGCTTACGAATTTGAAATGCCCGACCCTGCGCACGCGGACGGAAACGCTTTAGTACAGGCCCTTGATCAGCATAGGCTTCACTGATATAAAGGCCAACTGGGTCTAGCCCGTTGTTGTGTTCTGCATTCGCCACAGCAGAGCGCAAGACCTTGAGAATAGGCTCGCAAGATTTGTAGGGCATAAACTCTAAAATGATCAGCGCCTCGCGATAAGAACGCCCGCGGATCTGGTCGAGCACGCGGCGAACCTTACGAGGGGACATCCGGACAAATTTAGCCGTTGCCTTTACTTGAGAATCTGAGTCGATATCAATCATTTGTTCTAATCTCTTGAGGAGGCTCCTTTAGCGCCGTGCCTTTTTGTCACTCTTAGCGTGGCCACGGAAAGTTCTAGTCGGCGCAAATTCGCCTAGCTTGTGCCCAACCATCTGCTCATTGATAAAAACAGGGACATGCTGGCGGCCATTGTGCACGGCAACCGTATGTCCAATGAACTGAGGAATAATCGTCGAGGCCCGAGACCAAGTTTTGACAACTTGCTTTTCGTTTTTCGCATTGAGCTTTTCAATTTTTGTAAGAAGGTGGTCTGCCACAAACGGCCCCTTCTTTAGAGATCGAGACATGCTGTATACCTGAAATCAACTGTCAATAAAAAAGATATCTTCTCAGCTACCAATAGGTGGCTAATCCGAAAACTAGGCGTTGCGTCCACCCCGTCCGCGCTTAGAAGACCGACGACGACGACGCACGATTAGTGCATCACTCCCTTTCTTCTTCTTCCGCGTCTTGTAGCCTAGCGCTGGCTTACCCCAAGGCGTAACTGGACCGCTTCGCCCAATAGGGGCGCGGCCCTCACCACCACCGTGTGGGTGATCTACCGGGTTCATCACACTACCGCGAACCTCAGGACGTCGTCCTGACCAACGCTTGCGGCCTGCTTTTCCTAAAGTAAGGTTGCGATGCTCGATGTTGCCGACTTGTCCGATAGTGGCATAGCACTCACGGCGAACCATTCGTACTTCGCTAGAAGGCAGCTTCAAAGTGACATAACCGCCTTCTTTTGCCACTAGCTGTGCGCCTGCACCCGCTGCTCGGACCATCTGGCCACCTTTCCCAGCAACGAGTTCAACGTTGTGAACGGTTGTGCCTAGTGGGATTCGATGCAGCGGTAGGGCATTGCCAACTTCAAAAGCAGCCTCTTCGCCTGAGACAATAGTGGTGCCGACTTCTAGGCCAAGCGGATGCAAGATATAGCGCTTTTCGCCATCTGCGTAGTGCAGTAGTGCAATCCGCGCATTTCGGTTGGGATCGTACTCAACCGTAGCGACCTTAGCTGGAATATTGTGCTTATTGCGCTTGAAGTCAATTGCCCGATAAAGGCGCTTGTGACCGCCGCCCCGATGGCGACAGGTAATGACGCCGCGGTTGTTACGCCCTTTGGGACGATGGACCGAATAAGTTAATGACTTCTCCGGTTTATCTGTGGTGATTGCGGCAAAGTCAGAGACCGTGCGCTCGCGCGTGCCGGGTGTTAATGGTCTGTAGGAGCGAATGCCCATGGCTATAATCTGTCGCGTTTACTTGGGAAAAAGTCTTCGAGATAAAGTCTTTGAAAAAGATGACTAGTTAGCAATGTGACTAGAGCAAAACAACTAACGATGCTGCAAAGTCAAGGCTGTTGGCAAAGTACCCACTAGAAATCGATGACTAGACGTCGGGGAAGAGTGTGATTGTGTCTTCAGGCGCTAAGGTTATAACCGCTCGCTTGTAGGCTGCTCGGTGCCCGATAAACTGTCCTACTCGGCGCTTTTTGCGCGGTGGATTTTGGGTGCTAATGTTGACAACTTTTACGTCGAATAGCTTTTCAATAGCGCTTTTTATCTGAGGCTTAGTTGCTTTGGGTGCAACCTCGAAAGTGTACTGGTTGTTTTCCAACGCAATCGTTGCTTTCTCTGTAATCAGAGGCTTGCGAATAATGTCTGGAATATCGCGTTCGTTGATTTGCCTACTCACCGTATACCTCCTGAACCTTCTCAAGCGCAGAGGCTGTCACAACAATATGATCAGCATGCAAAATGTCGTAGATGTTGAGATTCGTTGCATCAATCATTCGAACGGTAGAAACGTTGCGCAAAGAGCGATAGATGTTGTCGTTGCGCTCACTGAAGACCATCAGGATCTTTTCTTCACTGCTGATGCCCCATCGATCAAGCGCTGCCAGCATTTCCTTAGTTTTTGGCTGGCTAAGCTCGCTCGCGAAGTCTTGGACCACAACGATGCTATCAGCGCAACCCTGGAATGCCGTACGAAGTGCCAGACGGCGCTCTTTTCGGTTCATCTTTGTGCTGTAGTCACGGGGCTTTGGCCCAAAAATGACGCCGCCCCCTCTCCACAACGGAGACCGGATAGAGCCAGCGCGGGCACGGCCTGTCCCCTTTTGTCGCCAAGGCTTACGGCCACCTCCACGAACTTCTGAGCGAGTTTTGCTAGAAGCTGTACCCTGACGGCCATTATTTATCTGACGAATCAACGCGCGGTGCACGATGTGCGCGGCATTTTCTTCTTTAGCGACTTTTAGCTCAAGCGTCGCCGTGCCAGCGTCTTGCCCTTGCCAGTCTTTTACTACACAATCAACCATGGTCTCTCTCTGGGGCCTATCTATCTAATACCGTCTGCTTCGCCTCTTAGCCTCTACGCTCTCGGCGCTTGCCTTTGGGCTCTCTTCTTCGGGTACGTTCGAGTTTTGTTCTGAAAGCAAGCCTGCTGGCCAATACTACTGTTGTCCGACAATCGTGGCAGGCGTAATGTTTAGCAAGGTGCCTGCTTTACCAGGAACACCTCCTTTAATCAGTAGCAGGTTGCGATCGCCATCTACTCTGACAACGCTTAGCTTACGGACAGTGACTCTCACACCACCCATACGGCCAGCCATCTTTTTACCCGGGTAGACACGACCAGGCGTTGTGCCCGCACCCGTAGAACCAGGAGCGCGGTGGTTTTTGGAACCGTGAGACATTGGACCTCGACGGAAGTTATTCCGCTTTTGGTTGCCTGCAAAGCCTTTACCGATACTGACGCCGCTGACGTCAATAAGCTGACCTGCTTCGAATCGATCAGCAGCAACCGCCTGGCCAATCTCGAATTCACCCGCGTTATCAACCCTATACTCACGCAGATGACGCACTGGTGATGCGCCAGACTTCTTAAGGTGACCAAGCTTAGGCCTATTTAGTGCCTTTTCTTTGACGTCTCCGTAGCCAATCTGAACAGACGAGTAGCCGTCCGTCTGTTCCGTTTTGATCTGCGTTATAACGCAGGGGCCAGCCTGAACGACAGTGACTGGAATTGCATTTCCAGCTTCATCGAACACCTGGGTCATACCAAGTTTGGTACCAAGAATACCGACAGACACTTAATCTCGACTCCACTTCATAACGCACCCTGGAAACCAACGGCTGTCTTAGTCACGCTGACTAAGAAAAGTCGTCTACTCGCAGGGCTTTTGAACATACCAGCTAGTTGTAAAACGCTTGACATGCTAAAGATAGAGAGCTTTCGATAAGGCTCTTAAAATAGCATGTAGCAAAACGCTTGCTTGGCCACACTGGAAAACAATCAGTAAGGCTTCTACCTTGGAAGCTATGGCCGAGAGAAACCAGCCAAGAGCCACAAAAACTACCTTACCTTTTCACCTCAGACTTGGAGAATGCGATATGAATCTAGCTGCTAAGAGCTCAACCCACAAAGCTTTCGAAAGCTAGGACTGCAGTTCAAACTTTTAGAAGCTTTCCCTAACAGAAGTTTCGCTGTTCCTCTAGTATCCGCTTAACGGCGATAGGCTTATTATCATACACGGTTTTAGTGCTGTGTCTATGCCAAAAGGCTTTTTGTCGCAAAAAAATTTTGGTATAGCAATTTCTCCAGAAGTCACTTTTCAGTGATCTAAAACTTTTCAGTGATCTAAAGCGGCTTTCTGGAAAGACACAGTTCTGATGTAGACATAGCTGCAAATCTGCGTACGCGCCGCATTGTACCGTAAATACTCGCGACTAAGTGCGCCTAAATGCTGTCGGTAGAGCCGAGAGTTGCTTGTGGCGGCTGAGCTTCGAGCTTAAGCGGGTCTTCTAGTACTCAGCGCACCCTGTGCTTTCAGCGCGTGTCTTCAGTGCATGTTCTTAGAGCACCTTGTGTTCAAGCAGCGTTCATGGACTATTCGCGGACTGAGTAGCCATGGAATCAGCGCTCGTCAGCCATGTTCTACGGCTGCGATTTTGGAGTAATATTACGTTGTCTCTTTAGCCTGATTTTGATTCCTATGGCGCTGATTGCATTCAACAAATTCACTCGTGACCTGGAAAAAGCGGGTGCACTGGGCGTACGGATGCCCTTGGAAGGTGGGTACGAGGGGCGCTATCGCCGACGCGTACGCTCTGCTGGCTACGACTGCGCCTATCTGTCGGTTAGAGGATTGGGCGATTTGTCGGCCTATTTACTAGATGTGCATGGTGTGCGTCCGCCACACTTGGGTAAGAAAAATATGGATGCTTCTGCGGTGGGCGATCGCTACTATATTCCCCCGGTTGTGAGCTATCGATTGCAAGAGCTGCCGCCAAAGTCTAAGGGGCTGGTGCTTTGGCTAATTGAAGGCCATATTTTGTCTAGTCAGGAAATAAAGTTTTTGGTTTCATTGCCTTCTATTGAGCCGAAGGTGAAGGTGGTTGTAGAAATCGGCGGCGATCGCGCTGTTACTTGGTTTCCTTTACAAGAAGCTGTGGCAGCTTAAGTTCTCAGCATGAATCAAAGGTGCTGATGGTAAGGCGCTGGTAACAGAGTGCTGACAGGAGCATATTAGAAAATAGTTGATAGAAAGTACCTATACGTCTGCTGTGAGTCCTAGTCCGCTTGAGTCTCTGCAGGCTGGTCATTGGTTTAAGCTGATTTGCGGTGCGAGCTATCAATCTTTACCCGCTGTTAGGAATTTGACACTGGCTTATGCTCTAGCGGGTGCGGACTGTATTGATGTGGCTGCTGATTTGGCAGTTGTGGCTGCTGCGAAAGATGGCCTATCGGCGGCTCGTCAGCTCGTTGGCTGTGGTCCTGCATGGCAGGGGAAACGGCAAAATGATCTTGGTGAACAGCGCTCTGGCTGGAGACGACCTTGGCTGATGGTGAGTATGAGTGCGGGCGCAGATCCGCATTTTCGTAAGGCCTGGTTTGATCCTGAGAAATGCCCTTCTGATTGTTCTAGACCTTGCGAAGCCGTTTGTCCGGCGATGGCGATTGATAAGACAGGCGTGATCTGCGATCGCTGTTACGGCTGTGGTCGCTGTCTTCCGATTTGCCCCTTGGGTTTGATTGAGGCGCGATCGCAGCCGACAACACTAGATGCGATCGCCCAGTCTGTGCTCAGCCAGGTAGACGCGCTAGAAATTCACACGCAAGTTGGGGGTGAGGGTGCGTTTACCCGGCTCTGGCAGACAATCACGCCGTGGATATCGCATCTGCAACTGATCTCTATCAGCTGCCCAGATGATGAAGATCTCATTCCCTATCTCAAATCATTACAGCAAATTATGGGCTGGGTTGAGCCTGCGGCCAGAGCTGTAGATAAACATCAGTCCGCTTCGATGCGGCCCACTTTAATCTGGCAGACGGATGGTCGCCCAATGAGCGGTGATATTGGCAAAGGCACCACGCATGCTGCTGTTCGATTGGCTCAAAAAGTAATTGCCTCAGAAGTTTCTGGACACGTTCAGCTAGCTGGTGGCACCAACGAGTATACGGTTCTTAAACTTTGTGAATTAGGATTGCTGCAGTGCTCAAGTGAAGGTTCGATGCGGCCTCGCACCGTTTCTGGGATCGCCTACGGTAGCTGTGCTCGGCGGTTGCTAATGCCAGTTATTGAGCAAACCCATTATCTTGAAGAGGTACCCCAAGCCTTGCGCAGGGCTGTGTCGCTTGCTGAATCTTTAGTCTTACCGCTTAAGTCCTTAGTGAAGTAACCTAAACGCCGGTCAAAAAGCGCCTTTGGATTTCTTTAAAGCAAGCCTTCAAGTCTTAATAGATACGTCGCATTGGTACATTTTCTGATGCAATGAGTTCATTAAGTATTCACAGCCTGCTGCATGTCTCTCGTTTAATCCGTTCTCTATGGCGAGTCTTAACGATAATCTGTTTGAAAGTAGTCCTTCAGCAGTTAGTAATGCTGTTGCCAGGACTAACGAAGCGAGCAAAGGCCCCCTTACTCAGGCGACGTCGCCCGCAGCTACTGATGATCTATCCCAGCTACTTGCGGTTTTGCCTGAATACATTTGTGAAAAGCTCGAAAAGCATTCTCGAAAAGCGCAGCTAATTGAAGTCATCTTAGATTTAGGTCGACAGCCAGAGGCTCGATTTTCCGACTCGGTGGAATACCTTTCTGAGGTACCGGTCTCTAAAGCTGATTTGCAGCACTGCATTGATCGAGTCGGACACTTTGGCGGCGATAACCGCGCAGGGTTAGAAAAAACGCTGCATCGCATCAGTGCTATACGCAATCGTTCAGGTGACGTCATTGGCCTGACCTGCCGGGTTGGTAGAGCCATCTTTGGCACGATAGGGATGATTCGCGACTTGGTCGAGACCGGCAGCTCTATCCTAATGCTGGGTCGTCCGGGGGTCGGTAAAACGACCGCGCTTAGGGAGATTGCGCGGGTGCTAGCAGACGATTTGATGAAGCGGGTAGTGATTATCGATACGTCTAATGAAATCGCAGGCGATGGCGATATTCCGCACCCGGCAATTGGCAGGGCGCGAAGAATGCAAGTAGCGCGACCTGAAGAACAGCATCAGGTGATGATTGAGGCGGTAGAAAACCATATGCCTGAAGTCATTGTGATCGATGAAATTGGCACTGAGCTAGAAGCTTTAGCAGCTAGAACAATTGCTGAGCGTGGTGTTCAGCTAGTGGGAACAGCCCATGGTAACCGACTAGAGAATTTGATCAAAAACCCAACGCTCTCTGATTTGGTTGGGGGCATTCAGTCGGTTACGCTCGGCGATGACGAGGCCCGTCGTCGAGGCAGCCAAAAGAGCGTGCTAGAGCGTAAGGCTCCGCCGACTTTTGAGATTGCCGTAGAGATGTTAGAGCGTCAGCGCTGGGTCGTGCACGAAGACGTGGCTAATACGGTGGACTTTATTTTGCGAGGCCGCGTGCCGGGTCAACAGGTGCGATCGCTTAGCCCAGATAACCAAGTCGTGATTACAGAAGAGCTGCCCGCTGACTCTGGTCTAGCCACGCCCGCCCTTCGCTCTAACAAAAAGGGTAAGCTGCGCGCAGGTAGCTTGAAGGCGCAGCCGAGTCCCGGTGGCTGGCGAACTTCTGGCAAAATGAGGCCGCCTGTCTCGCCACTAGGATCAGACTCGTTTGGGAAAAGAGCTAGCTTATCTAGCGTTCCTTTAACTGGCTCAGTGTCTGGTGCGATTTCTAGATCACTCTCATCTAATTCGATGCGCTCAGATATACCGGCTGCTAACGCCACTGCCGATGACCAGCTTAGGTTTCAGGCGCTCTTAGATGATTCGATGAGTCAGCCACCAATTTCTTCTAACCACCTAGCCCAAGCGGCGGCTGATGACTACTACGAGAGTGAATCTGACGAGGTTACTCGAATCTATGCCTATGGCATCAGCCGTCAGCAGCTAGACCATGTGGTCCGAACCCTTGACTTGCCAGTAAAATTCACTAAAGAGCTGGCGTCGGCAGATGTGGTTTTGGCCCTGAGATCGCATATTCGCAACCATTCCAAGCTAAAGCAGGTTGCTAAAGCGCGGCAGGTGCCTGTGTACACTGTGAAGTCGAATAGTATTCCGCAGATTACGCGATCGCTCCGCCGCCTGCTTGATTTAGACGAAGAGGGTGAATTCTCAGAAGGCGTTGATCTTGATTTGTTCTCGCGCAGCGGCGCAGACGACGAGCTAGAAGCTTTGGAGGAGGCTCGCTTAGCGGTCGAGCAAATCGTAATTCCGAAGAATCAGCCAGTGGAATTGCTGCCGCGATCGCCCAAAATCCGTAAAATGCAGCATGAATTGGCAGAGCACTATCGTCTCAAATCTTTGAGCTTTGGTGATGAGCCTAACCGTCGATTACGCATCTACCCGGCTTGATGATCCCCATCTGTGCCAATCGGGACTATTCCTGCAGTCCTACATCGGATAAACTGTCACATATGTTCATCTTTTCAGCAGGCATGACCAACAAGTCTTTTTTTGCGGTGCGCTCAACACAGCGCTGCCTTGCTGTGATCGCCCATTCTAGAACGCTTTATGAAAAAACTATTGTCCCGCGTGGTTGCCTTATTTCTGGTGGCTGCTATTGGCCTCACTGGCTGTAGCGCAGTCGGTCCTAGTGACGGCCTAACCGGCAACTACACTGAAGATACCGTTGCCCTGATCGATAGCTTGCGTGAGTCTGTTGTACTACCCGGTGATGCTCCCAACAAAGCTCAGCTTCAAGATGAAGCAAAGGCTAAAATCAATGGCTTTGCATCCCGTTATCGCCGTGATTCTGCTGTCTCCAACCTCAGCTCGTTTTCCACTATGCGCACAGCGCTCAACGCCTTGGCCGGTCACTACAGCTCTTATCCTAATCGCCCTGTTCCTCAAAAGCTGCAAGACCGCCTAGAGCAGGAATTTCGTCAGGTAGAAGCTGCGCTTAAACGAGGCGCATAACGACACTAAGTGCATAACATCGAGTAATATTTGTAGCACTCGTAGAAATAGGAGCAAGGCTGGCATTTAGTTTGCTGCTCTTGCCCCTATTTGCCTCTTCTGAAATAACCCAGGCATAGTACGCATAAAGTGTCCTCTTCAAAAGAAGCGTGAACGCTAGGGTAGAGACACATCCTGCTAGACAATATTTCAAATTATCCATCTGCATATCGACGCTAATTATGCGTTTGTGTTGCTGGATGTCTAAATGTTTGATAGCATTACAAACTGTAGTAAATAAGACCTTTGGGACATGAAAGTCCGCGCATCTGTTAGAAAAATGTGTGAGAAGTGCCGAGTTATTCGCCGTCGTGGCCGAGTAATGGTGATCTGCTCTAACCCTAAGCACAAGCAGCGTCAGGGTTAGAGTGCTTGAGAGCCGCTGAGCACTGCCGATAATCTCTAAAGTCGTCACCTTGGCGTGAGTTTTGAGATTCGGTTATATTAGATAGATTTTTTGCTGATAAGTAGCGAAAATCTCGTTAGCTTTAGTACCAATTTCTGGTTTAGTAACGTCGTCTGCTGGTATTTGCTGATAAATGGACACCAGCAGTGTAAACAAGGGAGAATTAATAGGTGGCACGGATTGCGGGCGTTGACCTGCCAAGAGATAAGCGAATTGAAATTGGGCTTACTTACATCTACGGTGTGGGGCTAAGCCGCGCTCAAGAAGTTCTTGAGAAGACGGGCGTTGATCCCAACGTTCGCGTCAAAGACTTGGCCGACGCAGATGTCATCAAGCTTAGGGAAACCGTCGAAGGCGACTACCTAATTGAAGGTGATCTGCGCCGTCAGGTAAACATGAATATCAAGCGGCTGATGGATATCGGCTGCTATCGGGGTCGTCGCCACCGGATGGGCTTACCTGTTCGTGGTCAGCGAACGAGAACGAACAGCCGGACTCGCCGTGCTGGCAAGCGTACAATTGCTGGTAAGAAGAAGCCCCCCCGCAAATAACCCTGAGCTGCTAAGAGAGCAGCTTGTTAACGCGCACTGATGTGGATGCTACTACTTCGCACTCATCGGTTCGCGTTTCTGTATGAACGCAAACCGATGATTTCGACAACGCCCTCTCTGCACGACACTCTGCTTTAAAGAAATCTGCTGAACAAACTGGACGATTAGTCATGGCAAAACCCATCCGCAAGAGCGGCCCCCGCAAGCAAAAGAAAAACATCCCCAACGGGGTGGCTCACATTCAGTCTACTTTCAACAACACGATTGTCACTATCACAGATGCTAGCGGCAACGCGGTCTCTTGGTCCTCGGCGGGTGCTAGTGGGTTCAAAGGCGCAAAGAAAGGAACCCCTTTTGCGGCACAAACGGCTGCTGATAGCGCTGCTCGTCGCGCAATCGACCAAGGCATGCGTCAGTGTGAAGTGCAAGTCAGTGGTCCTGGCTCAGGCCGTGAGACGGCCATTCGTGCGCTCCAGGGCGCGGGCTTAGAAATTACGTTGATCCGTGATGTTACGCCTATTCCTCATAATGGCTGTCGCCCTCCTAAGCGACGTCGTGTCTAATTTAGAGCATTTGATTTAGATAGAGCTGTTTGAGATCTCTTCGAAGGGAATATGTTTTGAGGAGAACGTCTTTCTAAAAAAGTCTGAGAGGATTTGCCCTCTCCTGCCTTTCTTCTATCGGCTCTCAGCAAGCCCTTTCGAAAAGCTTGAGCTTTTAGTTATTTTGTAGACACAGACATTAAAATTTAAAGCCCAGTGGCTAGTTGTTTAGTTGAACGCATTGACTTCGTGACTCGCTAGATGTCTAAGAATTTGGCAAGCATTGAAGTTTCGTACAGAAATTGAGTACCTGGAGAGGTTAGTGCATGGCACAGTTTCAAGTTAATTGTGTAGAGTCTATTGTTGAAGACGATCAAAGTCAGTACAGTCGCTTTGTGATTGAGCCTCTAGAGCGATCTCAAGGCACTACTGTGGGCAATGCGCTGCGCCGTGTGCTGCTTTCAAACCTAGAAGGTACGGCAGTAACTTCTGTTCGGATTGCAGGGGCTAGCCACGAGTTTTCGACGATTCCAGGCGTTCGCGAAGACGTACTAGACATTCTGCTGAACATGAAGGAGACCGTGCTAAAGAGCTATTCAGCACAGCCTCAGATTGGTCGGCTAGTTGTTCAAGGCCCCGCAAAGGTTACAGCAGCTAACTTCGATCTGCCGTCTGATGTGGATTTGATTAGTACCGACCAGTACATTGCTGCTGTTTCGGCTGGCCATAAGCTAGAGATGGAGTTTCGGATTGAGCGTGGCAAGGGCTACCGGGCGATCGACCGTAGCCGAGAAGAAACCGGCGGGGTCGAATTTATGCAAATCGATGCCGTATTTATGCCGGTGAGAAAGGTGAACTATAGCGTCGAAAATTTTCTCGATACTGAGGGACTGCCCAAAGATCGGCTCAATATGGAGATATGGACGAACGGTTCACTGACCGCTCAGCAGTCAATGAGTGAGGCAGCAGCGCTGCTCGTGGATATGTTTAGTCCGCTCAAAGACGTCACGCTTGAGCCTAAGCGCGATGAAGACGTTAAGGAAGAAGATCCGACTTATCAGATTCCGATCGAAGAGCTGCAGCTTTCTGTCCGTGCATACAACTGTCTAAAGCGAGCCCAGATCAATGCGGTCTCTGATCTACTCGACTACAGTCAAGAAGATTTGTTGGAGATCAAGAACTTTGGTCAAAAGTCTGCCGAGGAAGTTGTTGAGGCTTTGCAAATCCACTTGGGGATCATGCTGCCGCTAGAAAAACCGGCTAAGTCTGTGTAACCTATTCTCCGAAAGCTGCTTGAGGCGTTTGGAGGGGTTGATTTTTTGTCAGGTTTAGATTTTTACAGTTAGTTTTTCACAGTTAGGTAAGGAATAACAATTATGAGACACGGTCGTCGTGTAGCAAAACTAGGTAAGGCGGCGGATCAGCGCAAAGCTTTACTGCGATCGCTCACCACTGAGCTGATCCGCAATGGTCGTATCAAGACCACAGAAGTTCGTGCCAAAGCTGTTCGCTCTGAAGCCGAGCGCATGGTAAGTTTGGCCAAAGATGGTTCACTAACGGCGCGCCGTAGAGCGCTAGGCTATCTTTTTGACAAGCAGCTCGTTCATGCGCTGTTTGACCAAGCGCCCGATCGATACGCTGAGCGCAATGGTGGTTATACCCGCATCGTGCGCACGGTCAGCCGCCGAGGTGACAATGCTCGTATGGCTATCATCGAGCTGACTTAAAACCGCTTTTGAGGAAGACAAGTCTATAGATGAGCGCGATCCTAAATGTCTGATGGCCGTGCATCAAAAGTTTCCCGGCAGCTAAAGCAGCTGCCCCTGAATAAACAAGATACGCAAAAAGTAGCTTTGGTAATTCAGTACAAGGGAACTCATTTCCATGGCTGGCAGCGCCAAGCGTCAGGGCGAACGATACAGGCAGAGATTGAAAAGGCGATTGCTTCCGTTTTAGGTAAGCGATTAGCACTAGTCGGAGCAGGCAGAACTGACACGGGCGTTCATGCAGCCGCACAAGTTGCTCATTTTTGGGCTCCAACAGCCATTCCATCTGAACGATGGAGTCGCATTCTCAACGATCGGCTTGATGATGACATCGTTATTCGCGCTGCTGCTACAGTTCCTGACAACTGGCACGCTCAGTTCTCGGCTGACTGGAGACGCTATCGCTATACGTTCTACACTAGCCGATACCCCAATCTGTTCGTTCAGCCGTATGTGTGGCATTACTACTATCAGTCCTTAGATGAAAGAATAATGCACGCGGCATTGCGCTCCATGGTAGGTTATTATGATCTAGCCGCATTTCATCGCGCTGGCTCAGATAGATCTCATTCTTGGGTAGAACTGCAAGATACGCAGTGTGCTCGTTCAGGAGACTTTGTTCAAGTTGAGCTACAGGCAAAAGGCTTTTTGTATGGCATGGTTCGCCTGATAATGGGCTTAATTGTCCAAGTTGGTGTTCAGAAGCTTTCCCCAGAGGGGTTTAGAGATATCTGGCAAAACCAGCGCCGCAACTTAGTAAAGTACTCTGCACCCTCTCAAGGTCTGTGCTTATTGCGGGTAGGGTATCTGGACTTTCCCTTTGAACCCGAGGCTTGGGTTGATACTCAGCCTCAGTTCTTATTGACAACAAAATGATTCACGACGACTACGGTATACGCTATGTCCACTAAAACGACCCTTCCTTCTGTCAATGAAATCCAAAGAGACTGGTACGTAGTGGATGCTGCTGACCAGCGTTTGGGTCGGCTAGCTACAGAAATTGCGCAGGTGATTCGGGGAAAGAAAAAGCCTAGCTACACGCCTCATATGGATACAGGTGATTTTGTAATCGTTGTAAACGCCGATAAAGTCGTGGTTACCGGTCGCAAAAGCGAGCAAAAACTGTATCGTCGCCATTCGGGTCGCCCAGGCGGTATGAAAACTGAAACCTTTACTCAGCTTCAGAACCGTATCCCTGAGCGCATCATCGAGAAAGCTGTGAAAGGAATGCTGCCTAAAAATGCACTTGGCCGCCAGCTCTTTACGAAGCTAAAGGTCTATGCAGGGCCCGACCATCCTCACACGGCTCAACATCCGCAAACTTTGACCATTAATACTATTTCCGGAGCTAACTAATCCATGGCAGACCAATCTGATCGCGCTGTATACTGGGGCACGGGTCGTCGCAAGTCGTCAGTGGCTCGGGTCCGCCTGGTTCCTGGCAACGGCCAGCTAACGATTAACAAAAAGCCAGGTAATGAGTACTTGCAGGCAAATGCTGCCTATATCACTTCTGCCAAAGCACCTTTAGAAACGCTTGGTTTAGAAGGTGAATACGACATCTTGGTCAACGTGCGTGGTGGCGGCCTTACCGGCCAAGCTGACTCTATTAAGCTCGGTGTTGCTCGGGCGCTCTGTGTGCTTGACCCCGATAACCGAATGCCGTTAAAGACCGAAGGCTATCTTACCCGTGACCCTCGACAGAAAGAGCGAAAGAAGTACGGTTTGAAGAAAGCCCGCAAGGCTGGTCAGTTTTCGAAGCGTTAAAATGGCGATCTTTGCTTATAGCCTGCGGGCTGAGTAAAATCGAAGCCCGATTTTTCAAACATCACCTTTTCTAGAATCATGCCAAAAGCCGACATCCATCCCGAGTGGTATCCCGAAGCCAAAGTATTTTGCAATGGCGAGCAGGTCATGACCGTAGGCTCGACTAAACCTGAATTAAATATTGACGTATGGTCAGGAAATCATCCTTTCTACACCGGAACACAAAAGATTATTGACACCGAAGGTCGGGTTGAGCGTTTCTTGCGTAAATACGGTATGTCCACAGAATCGGAATCTGCTGATTCTGGTGACGCGGCGATCGACGCCAAGAAGTAGCGACTATAGTCTTGAAACAAATCCGGGTGGCAGACCTTTTGAGGTCGCTACTCGGATATTTTTTTGTGGCGATATTTCTTCTTTCTTAGCAACCAAAAATTGGGTAACAGGCGATGGCTGAATCTTACTTACTGCAAAAACTGGAATCGGTAGAGCAAACATTCACAGAGCTGACTCGGAGGATGGCAGATCCTGATGTTGCCAGAGACCCTGACGAATTTCAGAAAATCGCTAAGATGCGAGCTTCGCTAGAAGAAACGGTACAAACCTATCATAAGTGGCAAGAGACTGACTTAGAGCTGACTGGCGCACAAGAAGTATATAAGGAAGCCGCTAGTGACTCAGAGATGAAAGAGATGGCGGGGATGGAAGTTTCTGAGCTAGAAGCGTCTTTGGACATGCTAGAGCAGCGGTTGAAAGTGCTGCTGCTGCCGCGTGATCCGAATGATGATAAGAACATCATGTTAGAGATTCGAGCTGGGACTGGTGGTGATGAAGCAGGTATATGGGCAGGTGATTTACTGCGTTTGTACAGTCGATATGCGGAAGGACAAGGCTGGAAGGCAAATTTGCTAAATGAATCGCGAGCCGATATGGGTGGCGTGAAAGAAGCGATTGTTGAGATTCAGGGCGACCAGGTTTACAGCAAGCTGAAGTTTGAGTCTGGAGTTCATCGGGTACAGCGGGTGCCGCAGACTGAATCGGGTGGACGCGTGCATACGTCTACCGCCACTGTGGCGGTGATGCCCGAAGTGGACGATGTGGAAGTTCAGATTGACCCGAAGGATATTGTGATGACTACAGCCCGCTCTGGTGGGGCAGGCGGTCAGAATGTGAATAAGGTAGAAACAGCGGTTGACCTGATGCACAAGCCGACCGGGATTAGGGTGTTTTGTACGGAAGAACGCTCGCAGCTCCAAAACCGCGAGCGAGCGATGCAAATTTTGCGCGCTAAGCTGTACGAGATCAAGCTGGAAGAGCAGCAGGCTGAGATTACTTCAATGCGAAGGTCACAAGTCGGCTCTGGCTCTCGCTCAGAGAAAATCCGCACCTACAACTATAAAGACAACCGGGTTACCGATCACCGCCTCAATCAAAACTTCTCGCTGCCTCCAATTTTAGAAGGCGACATCGAAACGGTAATTCAGACCTGCATTTCGCAAGATCAGCAAGAGCGTCTAGAAGAGCTAGCAGCGTCTACTGGCGAGACAGTATAAGGCATCTGTTGAAATTTCTTTTGGGTGCCTATATTTTGCTAGCGGACACCTTGCAAGGCTAGAGCCTTACGCTTTCCAACAGCATAGTGGATGGCTTTGGACTGCGGTGGTTCGGTTGAGGATGGTAAGTCTAGTTTGGCTTGCTGTACAAGTTGGTTAGGTGGCCTGTCTGTTTTTTGTAGATAGTTAGACAGCTTGCTGAGAAAGGCTTTGCTGACCTTACCCGGCATATTTTTTTCGGCTGAACGGTTTGTTTGTGCTAGGTAAATCATTGGCACCTCTTTTGCAAGGTCCACAAAAATTAGCCGAAATCCGATCTTTTGAATGTCTAGTTTGGGTAGGTTCATCTCGGCAGAGATGTCGCCCAAGGACCTACCAGATTCCGCCAGAGCTAGAACGGTTTTCTCTTGTGAGTTAAGCCGGTAGCGGGGCACATTGCCCACAGCGGTCTTTAAGCCAGAATCTAGCTCAGGCAGCTTTTCGATTAGCGCACCCCAAGATTTGATCATGCGCAAACTAGGAAGCGTAATGTCGGTGGCTTGAATGCTGACCCCGGTCATCTCTAAATAGGGAAAAGGATAGTTGGGGTAGAACGCGAATCTGACATCTGGTGCTTGCATCAGCTTGCAGGTACTGCTCAGAACCTGAGAGGAGAACAGCGACTGTAGCTGTCTGACGGTGAGCATTGCCTTTGCTTTTAGAAAGGCCCCCAGCGCTACTTTGGGTGGGCACTGCTGTAGCAAACGCGGCAGTGAAACGCTTTGAACGAGATATCTTTCCTGAAGGAATTTTAAGAGCCCTAGTCCATCTAGCCTCCGGGAGGTGGCGACTAGATTGCCTTCCTCAAACCATAAGTAGTGGGGCGCTTCTTCAAAGTCTTTCCCGAACAAGGATTTTAACGATAAACGCCCTGTTTGCCGGCTATCTCTTAAGAATTTGAACAGCTCAGGCAATGAGTATTCAGAAGTCTGACCTTGAAGCAGCATAAGCTTCTACCCCCTTGTTGTGTAAGCTTTTGTATAGAGAGTCGAGATATTATTTCTAAACACACTGCTGTATGGAGGCACTATCAATGAGCACCTACAAGCGAACGAGTTTGGAGACGCAGCGATGCACATAAAGGACAGCATGCGAATATGACATGTAAATATAATTGAGTATTGCTACCTATTCTTATTTTATGGGATAAATAGAATTCTTAACAAAGAATACGAAAAACTAATAAAAGATAAGATAAAAAGGCAAGGAAAAAGCCAGCTTTTGAGAGCTAGCTTTAGGTGCGTTTGACTGGCTGAGATCTTTCTAGGGTCTATGCAGTACTTGTGATCAATATGTATTGCTCGATTAGAGCGCTCAGCGCTCGGGTAACAGAGTTGGATTCGGTAGCGTTGACTTCTACGAACAGAGGGCGCTGAGCTGGTTCTGACAGACCCATTGCGATCGCAACATTATCAATGCTCCAAGCCTCTTCACAGTCTGAATGCGTAAGGCCCACAATCATGGGTAGAGCAGCCCGCTCACTCATAAACTGATAGATCAAGTGCGCCTTGCGAAAAGTCGCTGGTCTGTTGGCCGGTACCAGCAATATGTAGGCATGTGCCTTGCTGATGAGCTCTTCCCACATGAAATCGAACCGATCTTGGCCGGGAGTGCCATATAGATGGATGGCCATATCTGGGCCAAACTGTAATCGTCCGAAGTCGAAGCCTACCGTCGTCTTTTGTTTCAATAGAGCCGTTTCATCGGTTGCCTGGCGGTCGGTATCTACCACCGCAATCTCACTCACAGCTCGGACAAACGTAGATTTGCCAGCACCCACGGGCCCAGCCACAACCAGCCTCATAATTTCCATGCGTCTAGATAAAAAATGAACCGAATGCTGGACTTAACCCAGTGCTAACTTTAGGTCTGATACCGATCTTTTGATTGCTAGCTGCAGTAAGCCTTGTTTTGCTGCGGCAGTGGCCATAACTAGTAGTACAGCATCATCTCCACAGCTAGTGAGCATGCAATAGCCCTGATCGCTTTCTACAAAAATACGGCCGACATTTCCTTTTTGCAGTTCTTCTCCGATTCGCTCTCCAATAGAGAGCATAGTAGCGGCCATGGCTGAGACCCGCTCTTCATCCATGTTGATCGGTAGCGTAGAGGCTAGCGGCAAACCATCTAAGGTAACTAAGCTAGCACCTTCAATCTCGGGGCTATTTGTCACTAAACTCTGTAAGAGCATCTGAACTTTTTGAGTATTCGGAACCATGGAAATAAACTCCTAAATAAGAACGAAGGTATTAGCTGAAACTACTGTTGAAGACTTAGAGGTAGATAGATGCGCAGTAGAAGACGCATCGTCAATAGATAGACTGTCTAGAGAAAATGTTGTGTGTGCAAAACGCTTTCTAGCAGTGCTTTCTAGGAAAGATATAGTCTGAGCTCAGTTTTGGAGGTCTCGATAGCTACGCCATCGGTGTTAGCTGTACAACATCGTGAGTGCCGCCACGTAGGACTGAGGAAACTTGCTTGCTTCGCAGGCGCTTTCCAGTGACTTCTTCTAGAACACCCTGCACAGCGCCCATGGTGTAGGACAACTCCCGGCTAGATCCTGGCGATTCTCCGGCTGAGCAAACTGTTTCTCGGCAGTAAACTAAGATAGTGTCATCTTCGGCAGATTCAATCTTGTCAATGATACAAAGCCTGGTGCCGTTGACTCCTAAGACATTATTCATCAGGTCAGAAATTTCGTTAAAGTTACCGGACAGCCCAGATAGCCCTAGTTCTTTGGCAAGCTGTCTGCCCCGCGATCTTCCGGCTGCTAGCAGGGCAATCATAGCGGCCCGCCCGCCCAACGCATCCTCTATGCCGGTGATTAAAGCCCTGAAGCAGATGATGCTGTTAAAATCTCCTAATTCGCCTCTTAGCTTGTGCTGATCTGGCATGTTTTTACCTCTTGTAAATCTACGAATCCAAACGCTTAAGCGACCCATTATCTTTTAAATCCGAATAGTCTTTATCTCAAGCGACGACTTAAAGTGCCAGAGAGTGCCAGAAAAGTGCCAGAAAGCGTTACTGCGCTGATGTTCACCTCGTAGTTTGAGAACTCATTCCACTATGGCAAGCTGTGGCAAATGTTCTGCTGTGGCAAACTAGCGCCACAAAATCTCTGAATCTTTGAGTGCGCTCTTGATAATTACCCTGATCTGGTAAACGCTCAGTCGCGCAGATGTACGATCTGTACATCCACTGCTTCAGTATTCGATGGAATCTGCGCTGGCCAGAATAGTTTAGTGTACGAGATTTCTGTGAGTAGCCTGCTCTATAGTTAATGCCTTGACTACAACTACATGAGTTGCCTTGACCCATGCCAAAGTTTTTACATATCTCTGATGTTCACCTGGGGTTTGATCGCTACGACTGCAAGCCTCGGACGTTAGATTTTTTCTTTTCACTCAAAGACGTCTTAGAGAAGTATGCGATCGCTGAGCAGGTTGATTTTGTCATTATTGGTGGCGATTTGTTTGAGCACCGCAATATTAAACCTGCAATTCTTAACCACGCTCAGTATTGTTTGCGAATCTTGCGTGATGCCAACATTCCTGTACTAGCAATTGAGGGTAATCACGACAATGCGCCCTATGGCACGAAATCTAGCTGGCTACGCTATCTGTCTGACGAAAAGATGCTAAAGCTTCTAGAGCCAGGGAATGTGAATGCTGGCGATCCTTTTTATTCACCTTGGGATGAGGCAGAAAATAGAGGCGGCTATGTCGATCTTGACTGCGGTGTGAGGGTGCTGGGCTCTAGCTGGTATGGTGCGGCTGCGCCTCGGGCGATTGAACAGATTGCTGCGGCGATAGGCGATCTGCCGCCCGCACCGGGTCCGTCTATTTTGCTATTTCACCATGGTTTAGAAGGGCAAATTGCTCGCTACGCTGGGGCTTTGCGCTATAGAGAGGTGCTGCCGCTGAAAAAGGCCGGGGTTGATTATTTAGCATTAGGCCATATTCATAAAAGCTATACAGAAGAGGGGTGGATTTTTAATCCGGGTTCGGTAGAGGCCAATAACGTGGAGGAGAGTCAGTTCGATCGGGGGGCTTATCTGGTTGAAATTGATGCAAAAGGCAAGATAGTCGCTGAGCTGAAGACGGACTATCATCAGCGCCCTATCGTTCGGCTTTTGCAAAAGATTCGCACTAGTGATCTAATAGAGTCGGTAGAAGAAGGTGCGATCGCACTGATTCAAAAATCTATTAAAGCCCAGGAAATTGTCCCTGAACAGCAGCCAATCGTAGAGCTACGTATCACCGGAACGGCAGGATTTGATCGGTTAGAGCTAGATACTCGAAAGCTTCAACAGCAGCTACAAGAAATGTCGAATGCGCTGATTTTTCTATTGCGCTATGACGTAGAAGAAGCCGATTATGCGTCACCGATCTCGGAGGAATCGAGTCGGCTAGAGGTCGAGCAAGAAGTATTTACAGACTTACTGGCGAGCAATGCTGTTTACAAACAGCGGGCCGCTCAGCTCGCACAGGGACTAATTGATTTGAAGGATCGGCAGATGGATGGCGAAAGTGAAGAGAGTTTGTATCAGCTCGCAGAGAGCCTGATGGATTTGGACTAGCTGCTTGTGCAGCGACGGGCGCAGGACGTTAGAGCCTTGACGTTAAAGCCTTAGGAAAAAGTTATATCCGTAGAAGATTTGAGTACTCTAGCTTGACGTTACTCTCTAAATCTTCACTTTTTCCGCCTTCTATTGCAAAGGTCTCATGAACTCAGCCGCGGACTTAGAGCGCTTGTTCAAGCTTGGTATTGCTGCTTACCAGCAAGGCGAGTACAGTCGGGCGATCGCATCGCTTTCTCAGCTTTGTGAGTCTAAGCACCGTGCTTACCGAGCAAAAGGCTACGTAGGGCTGGTGCGTGCTTACATGGCGCAAGAGAATTGGTTACAGGCGAAAGCGCTCTGTCAAGAAATGGGTGACAGCCCAAATCCTGCACTACAGCAGTGGTCACAAAAGACTTTAGCGGAAATTTCTGAGCGCATGGCAGCGACTACCCATAGTCCAAACTTACCTGCTAAGGCCTCTATATTTCACTACGCTTCTCTAAATGCTGGCCTTAACGCAGAGGTCGTTGTCAAGACAGCTGCGATAGAAAAACAGGTAGGACAAGAACCGCCAGAAGGAAAACAGTCAGAAGAAGAACAAATAGAAGATCCGCCAGCTAAAGAAATTCTGGGGTGGATATACGCTGATCGTCTCAGCCGCGGACGAACCCTAGGCCAGACCAGGTCAGGGCAGCTATGGCTGGCGCAAACAGGAGGCGTGATCGCATTTTCTCTTCTCTGGCTAATCGGGATTTATCAGTCAATTGCTTTGGCTAATATTTGTCTGGGGCTTTTGGCAAGACGATTTCCGCTATGGGTGCGATCGCTGCCAGGACGCTGGCAGGATGCCTCCTGGGTTTTGGTGATTTCGTTGAGCGTGATTGCAATCGCCTCGCCCTGGCTTTGGGACACTTGGCTGAAACTAACCGCCCGTCGTCAACCCTGCTCAGCTAGCTTGCTGCGGCGTCATTCGGCTGAGGCGGTAGCCGTCATCAATCGCCAGTGCCGCCAGCGCGACTGGCCCTTTCCTACCCTCTGGAAGTTGCCTACTGATATTCCCCTTATTTGGTCTTACGGTTGGCTACCGCGAAACGCCAGAATTATTGTCTCTCAGGGGCTACTCACCCAGTTGAAAGATGACGAAATTGCCGCGCTGGTCGCTTATGAGATGTCTCACTGGAAGCACTGGCACTGGCGTTTTCTTTCTGTAACAGGCTTGATTTGGCAGGTGCTGCTAGGGCTGTACTGGCAGAGCGCGCTATGGGGCAACCGGCAAAATATTCTCATTCAAACGGTCGTCGGCATCGTAGCAACGCTGACTTACGCTCTGTTTTGGCTACTACGCTTGCCCGTGCTCTGTATCGCCCGCGTGAGAACTTACCGTAGCGATCGCGCTGCTACTGTTATCACCGGTAACCCTAACGGCTTAACTAGAGCCTTAGCCAAGCTGTCTTTTGGTTTGGCTGCCAGCATAGAGCGGCAGGGCTATACGCCCGTTTTAATTGAAAGTTTGACGCCGCTACTGCCTGTATCCCCCGATTTGTCTCGTCAGCGCCTGTACGCTCAGCTACCGCTAGCTAGTCTATTTGCTTGGGATATGCAAAATCCCTTATGTGCTTGGATGAGCTGCCTAGATCCTCATCCGCCTTTGGGCGATCGCGTTCGGCTGCTAATGACCTACGCTCAGCACTGGAAGCTGACGCCCGAAATTCAGATCCCGCTCTTTGGGCAACGACACAAGGGACTTTCGCTAGCACAGTGGAAACAGCTCGCCAGAGAAGGAACGCCCTATGTCGGTTTGGCGATGGGCCTTGTGGTTGGACTGGCGCTCTTAGGCATAGGTGCGATTGCCGCGGCCCTGGAATGGCCGATGCTCGACTGGATGCACAAAGACCTCGGCCTATTTCAATGCTGTTTACTGCTAGGAGGCGGCATTGGTATTACGCTACGGCTAAACCGATTCTTTCCTGACCTCTCTTTTTCGATGCCCTTCTCGCAACCTTTGGCCGCATGGGTTAGCGATCCGAAGCTCTTACCGGCTCACAGCATTCCGACCAAGCTCTCGGGCATTCTGCTCCGTCGTCCTGGCATCGCCAACTGGCTAGGCCAAGACTTACTTTTAAAAACACCTCTTGGGGCCTTTAAGCTTCACTATTTCTCTATCCTTGGGCCCCTAGGAAATAGGGTTAGCCTAGCCAAGACGCCGCTTGCGATTAATCGCGATATCGTTCAGGTGCTCGGCTGGTATCGTCGTGGCAATCAGCCCTGGATTGATATTGACAAGATACGATTAGACAACGGCAGCTTCTTGCAAGCGGCGCACCCTATTTATTCTTTGCTAATAGCGGCTATCACTAGCGGCACCGGACTCTGGCTGCTCGTTCGCAGCCACCCGTACGGGTGATTGGGACCACGCTTTTTCCTGTCTTTCCTCTACGCAATTTTTGCCCAGATGCTAGTAGTAATATGAAGAAATGTTGCGAAACGTAGGCAAAGGATGCTACATTCCTCACAAGAACTTGGCAGTTGTCTATTTATTCAAACGGGCTAGCGGTGCTTTCACTGCTTGTACGTATGGAGTCAGGCACCCGGTTCTCCTACTCTCAACACAGCATCGAAGTCAGCTGATACTATTCAGCTGACTTTTTTTTTGCTGTAGTCAAGGCCCTAAGCCACCAAGACGTTGGCGAGCTGGGTTACTTTGTTTGATAGTCGCTGCTACCTGTAAATGCCTCCTGTAAGTAGCTTAGCCAGTAGTTTGACAAAAGCCATATGGAAATCTGTTGCATGAGGTTCTTTCGACCTGCAAAACTCGATAACTTGCGTTTGACCTCTAACATCGTGATATTTTAATTAAAGGCTAGTCAGCGAATTAGCTTTGCAGTCTACTCGTTTAAAAACAGTAGTGATAACAGTAAGAAAAGAGATTTCTTCTGTTGGAAAGTACATTTTTTCTACCTAAGGTTAGGCAGAATCTATTGACTTAAAGGTAAAACTATCCACTGACATCTAGCGAACTCCCGTCCTTAAAAAGTGCTTTTGAGGATGGTTCTTAGCAACGCTGAAGGCAGCGTCTTTTGCGAGGCTCGCTACAGGTAAGGCTGTCACAACCATTTGAAGTTTAATTGTTCATCTGTTGTGCATAGGGTCCCTTGTCGTAGGTGCCCCCACTTTTTCAATCAGCATTGTGATAGAAAAGTTTCATATACCCACTAGTCAAGTATCGGTAGCAGGTTGCCTGGCGCTGCTGATATTTGTTGTCGAATTTAAAAGTTAGAGGTTGTCCCGATGTCAGTTCGTTTATACTTTGGCAATTTGCCTCGGAGTCTAGAGCGCGAAGAATTTGAAGCTATTTTTGCTGAAGATACTGATGATTTGGTGTCTGTCAAGCTAATTTCAGATCGAAAGACTGGCAAATGCCGTGGGTTTGGCTTTGTTACAGCCAAAGATGATGCGATCGCAGATGCCATAGTTGAAAAGTACAACGGATTTACACTCAAAGAAGCCACTATCAAAGTGGAAAAAGCGATGCCTCGTGCTGAGAAGGAAGAAGGTGCTGAAAAAGCCCCCAGCCAGCAGCGTCGTAATAAGAAAGCAGGAGGGCGGCGTGGCGGTAGTAATACTGTTGTTGCAGAGTCTGAAACGCCTGCTGCCGGACCCGATCCGCGATGGGCCCAAGATCTCGCTAAGCTAAAAGAAATGCTGGCTGCACAGACAACCCCCTCTTAACTAGCTTTAGGCAGCTTCTTGCCTGCAGATGGCTCGTTTGTAGACAACTTTAAGATGCGCCTACAAATGCCATACACCCCCGCTTACAAATCTGCGTCCACAAAGACGAATCTAAAGAAGGCAGTCCGTATACGTTGCGGGCTACCTTCTTTATAATAGGAAAATAGATAAAGATGAAATCTACGATTTAAGCCTCTACGACATCCGTGCACAAATGAGCGCTTTGGGCAGGCAGAGAATCTTACGTGTTTTGGGAACGAATGCTCTGCGATTAAAGACGTCGTAATCGTTTTCGACAATCACGTCTAGAATCTTGCGATACAGCATCAGCGCGGTCCAGACAGGCCAGCGGGCGTCGGGGTGTAACCGGCTTATCCCAGCTTCGGCTTCGTGATAATACTTGAGCGCCCGCTGAATCTGAAACCGCATCAGCGCTCGCCATCGATCGTCGATGACACCGTTAAACAGGTCTTCTGGGGTGTAGTCAAACAAATCTAAATCTTCTAAAGGCAGATAGATTCTGCCGCGCTGCGCATCTTCTCCAATATCTCTCAAAATGTTGGTGAGCTGATTGGCGATGCCTAAAGAAATCGCTTCATCAATGGGAACAGTTGCCGGACTTGCTTTCATCCAGGGGGCGGTGTTGATGTTGCTATCCATCCCCATGACAACAGTAGACATGAGGCCAACAGTGCCAGCGACCCGATAGCAGTAAAGCTTGAGCTCTTCAAAGGTGTCATAGCGATCGCGTACTAGATCCATCCGCTGCCCTGCAATCATGTCTCTAAAAGGCTGAATATCCAGCGCAAATCGCTCTAGCGTATCCACCATCGCAACATCTAGATTATCTTTGGGCTTACCGGAAAACAGCGACTCTAGCTGCATCTCCCAATGATCTAACGTGCTGTCTGTTGTGAATTTCCCTTGAGGTCCATCTACTAGCTCGTCGGTGCGCCGACACCACACGTAAATTGCCCAGATTGCTCGGCGCTTAGCCTCAGGCATGAGTAGCGTCCCCATGTAGAACGTCTTGGAAAACTCTGCCGTTATCTGACGACATCGCTCGTAAGACTCCTGAAGTGGGACAAACTTAGGAGCGAGCGTCGTTGAAGGGTGAGTCAGTTGCAGCATCAATGCCTCAAACTGGAAAAATGAACAATATGAGTCGGACAAATCGGTGAGAAGCGTCCTAAAAAAGCAGTCAAACACAAGCTAGACGATCGTGACTTTGGTCTGTATCACGATGTAGGCCGCGCACTGTGTTGACTAAACGCAGTAGATAGATCAATATAAAAATCGATCGCTGAGCCAGCAGGTGATGCCGAGCTGAGCCCAATGAGAGCCCTCTGATTACTGTATACGGCAACAGTGTCGCTGGGCTAGCGCCAAACGTGAGCTGAACGCAAACTTTTAGCTACTTTGGATCTTCAGATCGAACGCGGGCAACCGGTTTGCAGACATTCTGCTATAGCTGCCTAGCCAATAAGAACTTTAAGAGAACTTATCTACATAGGGCCGTGTGCAGGTGTCTTTCGGATTGCTTAGCAATCTGTAACTTATCTATTATATGTTTCAAAGCGTTACATTTTGAGATTGAGACAAACCACTTTTCTCCTGTGTTGTGCCTTTGAGCCGATATGCAAAATGCATATCTGAATGCATTCTGTTCATTCATAGAACTTTGTTAGGCTAGCGCTTACCTTAAAGAAGTTGAGATGCTGTTGGCACTGCGACGTAAGGATTCTTAGGCGTATCGCTGAAGTTTTGACACGGCTAGTTAGATATAGAAGAGGTATATCGCAAAGGTGTACTTTACTATCGATAAAGACCATAGAGAAGAAAGCGCAGAGAAGAAAACGCAGAGAAGAAAGCGCAGAGAAGAAAACGCAGAGAAAAGGCCACAGAAAGAAGGCCACAGAAAAAATAGTTTATCGAAGGGGTTACTTGATGACAGACGCAAACATTGGTTTTTTGCAGCAGAGCGATCCGGCGCTAGCTGCCATTATTGGCAAAGAGCTAACCCGCCAGCAGACACACCTCGAACTCATTGCGAGTGAGAATTTCACATCTCCAGCCGTGATGGCAGCACAAGGCTCTGTGCTGACGAATAAATATGCCGAAGGTTTGCCTAGTAAACGCTACTACGGTGGCTGCGAATTTGTAGATCAAGCAGAGCAGCTAGCAATCGATCGGGTGAAAGAACTGTTCGGCGCGGCCCATGCCAATGTACAGCCGCACTCTGGCGCTCAGGCCAACTTTGCAGTGTTTTTAGCGCTGCTAAAACCCGGTGACACAATTTTGGGCATGGACTTGTCTCATGGTGGACATTTGACCCACGGCTCTCCTGTCAATTTCTCAGGCAAATGGTTTAACGTTGTCCAGTACGGAGTGAGCCGTGAGACTGAACAGCTAGATTTTGATGAGATTCGGCGGGTGGCGCTAGAGCACAAGCCTAAGATGATTATCTGTGGCTATTCTGCGTATCCACGGACAATTCATTTCGATCGGTTTCGAGCGATCGCAGATGAAGTCGGCGCGTATCTCATGGCAGATATTGCCCATATTGCGGGCCTAGTGGCAACAGGCCTACACCCAAATCCACTACCATATTGCGATGTTGTCACTACTACGACTCACAAAACATTGCGTGGTCCTAGAGGCGGTTTGATTATGACCCGCGATGTGGACCTGGGCAAGAAATTTGATAAAGCTGTCTTTCCGGGCAGTCAAGGTGGCCCGTTAGAGCACGTCGTCGCTGCTAAAGCCGTGGCGTTTGGCGAAGCCCTCAGGCCCGAATTTAAAACCTACTGTCAACAGGTGATTCAAAATGCCAAAGCGCTAGGCGCTCAGCTACAGTCGCGCGGTATCAAAATTGTGTCTGACGGGACTGATAACCATCTTGTCCTATTGGATCTACGCTCTATCAATATGACGGGTAAAATTGCTGATGCCTTGGTTAGTGAAGTTAACATCACAGCGAATAAAAATACAGTGCCGTTCGATCCAGAATCACCTTTTGTTACAAGTGGCCTACGTTTGGGAACGCCAGCGATGACGACGCGGGGAATGGGTGAGGCTGAGTTTGCTGAAATTGCTGATATCATTGCCGATTGCTTGCTCAATCCGGGTGACAGTGCGGTAGTGACCGACTGCAAGAGGCGCGTGAGTACGCTGTGTGGTAGATTCCCGCTCTATCCACATCTACAGGCTGCCGAGCCTGCTCTCGTGTAGTAAGTAGTTAGTTGATCATTTGACGTTCATGTAGTAGCACAGCCTACGTAGCGTAGCCGTTTAGGCCCCAATTGTTTAGGCCTCAGATGCCAAAGCATCTGGGGCCTATTTTGTCAGCCATCGACGGGTTAGTGTATGAATCTTGATATTGACTTTGGTTAAAGGCAAGGCAGGTCACACGACGTGTTTGCCAAACAGCTTTAGTTGATGCAAGAAGTTGCATAGTGGCCTTTCTGCGCAAAGACCTGCCAATAATTTCTCTGCCTTAGGATAGTTGGTTAAGAGGTATACTGTCGCCGAGTGGTGTTATTGCTTCTGTGGATACATCTATAGACTCGGAACGTCTTCAGCGCACCTAAGTCTGTCCAAAATGTCAAAAACGTAGATGTGCGTCCTACGAAAGCACACCTCAAAAAAGCACATCTGCAAAAAGATGCATAAAGAGCAACTGCGCTTTCTAAAAGCGCATAGCAGCCTTTAAAGGCCTGCTATAAACTAACTTGTTTTCAGCTTTGCCAACCTTACAATCTCCCTTACTGATGGCGTTCCCGCTCTATCATCTACTTGCATTTATCATCTCGGCTGTGGTTGTTTTAGGTTTGACTCCGGTTGTTCGTAAGGCGGGGCTAGCCAGCGGCAGAGTGGATTTGCCAGGAGGGCGCAAGGTTCACAGTCAGCCAATGGTTAGGCTAGGCGGTGTTTCCATTTTCTTTGGGGTGCTGATTGCGCTGCTAGCAGTGTGGGCCTTTGGTGGATTTTTGGGCAGTAATGGAGAGCCGTTGCCGCCGGTTGCCGAATACTCGGTTTGGGGCGTAACCATTGGCGGATTTGCCTTTTTTCTTATCGGTTTAATCGACGACCTGTTTGGGCTATCTCCTCTTAGCCGCCTGATTATGCAGTCGGCGGTTGCCTCTGTGGCCTGGTTTGTTGGGGTAGATATTCGGTTTTTGACGATTCCTTTTTTGGGTCTAACTCAGCTGCCGGTTTGGTTGAGCCTGATTGTCACGGTTTTTTGGCTGGTGGGAATGGCCAATGCCATTAACTGGATCGATGGGCTAGACGGATTAGCCGCAGGTGTCTCTGGTATTGCGGCGCTCGTAATGATGATTGTGAGCCTGTACATGGGCCAACCAGCGGCTGCACTGATTGCCGCGGCGCTAGCAGGTGGCTCTCTCGCTTTTTTGAAATATAACTTCAACCCAGCGCAGATATTTATGGGTGACGGTGGGGCCTACTTCATTGGCTTTACCCTGGCAGGGGTGGGTGTAATTGGTCTGGTTAAAGGGGTAACAACGGTGGCGGTGTTACTCCCATCTTTGACGCTGGCGGTACCTATTTTGGACATGTCGGCAGTGATTTTACTGCGAATGCGTCAGGGCCTGTCCCCGTTTGTTGCCGATAAACGTCATTTGCACCACCGACTGCTGAATGCAGGATTTTCCCATCGCTTTACCGTTATTTTTATCTACGTGCTGGCGATCTGGGTGGGCAGCTTGGCGATGGCTTTTGCCGGTTTAAGAATGGGTGTTCCATTTGTTTTTGCCTCCACAGCCTTGCTAAGCTACACCGGTTGGCGAGCAACTCAGCACGCTAAGTAATGGAAGACGAATGGAAGGTGCTAGTACGGATAAGGATAGGGCTCGATCAGATTCACTGCCTGATACAGATAGAATGTTTTTGAAACCTCTCCACCGCGTGTTGTCTCAATCCTAGCTAGCGGTGTAACAGATTTGAAATAGGGCCGAATTTCTGCTAAACGCTTGCTTTTATCAATACCTACCAAGCTGACAATTAGGGCGTTCTGGTGGAGCCGATTTTCGGGTTGAAACCAAAAGGCATGTCCGCGCGGATCGACGGTGAAACTGCTAACTGGCAGCGCTATTGCTTTTGGAATCTGCTGAGGTAGGGCCATCGCAATATAGCCGCTGAGCCAGTATTCTGGGGTGATGATGAAGTCGCTAGTGGCGATCGCACCTCTAAACTCAGGCGATTTACCCAACTGCCGACGTAGCTGTACGACATCAATTAGCTGAGTAGACGGGTCGGATTGGACTGCTACCACGCCCCCAAAAATGGCATAGTCACCTGGCTTTTGCAGTGTCCCTAGTGTGACGTGAGCCAGTGCAAACATTAGCACGATGCCAACGCTCCAGCCCGTGGCGCTGAGCCAAAGATGAACCTGCCGCCGCGGCCAGCTCGCCGCCGTGTAGGCAAGTAAAATGCTAAGGCTCCACAGCCCCGGTGCAGGCCAAGCTGGAAAGGTATGCGTGGTCCCACCCAAGAGGGTAAATCCGGCAGCTACGGGCAGGCCGCTCCAAAGTAAAAAATGGATTTTTACTGCGTCCAGCCGCTCTGAAGCGCTGATTTCACTTGTTTTGGCAAAGCGTTTCTGAAAGCATTCCCGAAAAAATTTCTTTACCTGAGTAAGGCTCGTTTTGACGATGACCCACCACAGGGGTAGCGCGATGCTAGGAAACAGATAGCCACTTTGGGCTGCGATCACCCCGAGCAGTGCGCCAACGGAATAGCCGCTGGCGGTAGTGCCATATTCGGTAAAGCGATCGCCTAGCTGAAACCGAAACGAAATCCAATCGTGTTGGGCATTCCAATAAAAGATGGGAAACACCGCCACTGTAAATAGCAAAGCACCTATCCACAGCCATTTAGACATTAGCGCCGATCGATACTGGCGCTGAGTTAGGCAAAAGCTCACAAGGCTTAGACCCAGCGCAAAGCCGTGATATTTACCCAAACAGGTAAGCCCAATTGCTAGGAAAATCCAAATGAGTCGAAAGCTAGGCTGGTAATCAGCAGGCTCTGTCTGCCTTTGCTGTGGAAAAAACTCGAGACTGCACAGGTAAAGCGCCCAGCTCCAGAAAAATATAAGGGCGTTGTCAGGTGCAGCAAGCGTGCCAAATCCAAGAAAAAAGAGCGGCGTGAGAGAGGCGATCGCACAGCTCAAAAAGCCGACTCTGCGACCAAATAGCCGTCGCCCGGTCGCATACAATAGCCATAAACTGCCGGTAAAGAGCGCTAGCGAGCCGAATCGTAGCGTCAACGGTGTGACTGTTTGTGCTAGCCAGATGCCGAGCCCTGCCGAGAAGGCGACTGCCAGCGGATGATCGAAATAGCTCCAATCTAAGTGCCGCGTGTAGAGAAAATAGTAAGCCTCGTCGAAACCCGGCGGTAGAAAACAAGCGATGATGCTACGAAAGAGCAGCCCTCCTATCAGCAGTGCTACTAGTGCTTTTCGATGACTTAAAGCAGGTTTACGCTGAGCTAACAAGGTCTTTCATCCATAGCGCAGGCAGCGCAGTCTCTAGAGCTTGGATTCTGTATGATGCGCAGCGAGCTTTGGCACTCTACAATCGGTTTACACATCATATTTTATTATTCGGTTTGATCACCTGATCTCGAACAGCTCTGCTTATGAACCAAAGCGCTGAAATTATCTGTGTCGGGACAGAGCTATTGCTCGGCGATATCGTTAACGGCAATGCTCAGTACCTCAGCCAGCAGCTAGCTAGTTTAGGAATTGCGCACCATTATCAGACGGTTGTTGGCGACAATCCAATGCGAATCAAACAGGCGCTAGCGATCGCCTGTGAGCGGGCAAGGCTAATTATCTTTACAGGTGGACTAGGGCCAACCCCTGACGACCTAACGCTAGCGACACTTGCTGATTTTTTTGATGCGTCTCTCTTTGAACGATTGGAAATTGTTGCTGACCTAGAAGAAAAATTTGCTCGCCGCGGGCGATCGCTCACCCCCACTAGTCGTAAACAGGCCCTGATGCCAGGCGGTGCCGACATTTTGCCGAACCCGGTAGGAACCGCGCCCGGCGTCATCTGGGAGCCACAGAAAGGGCTTTGCATCATGACTTTTCCAGGCGTGCCGTGGGAAATGCAGGCAATGTGGTCAGCAACGGCAGTGCCCTACCTACGTGCTAGCGGCTGGGCGAATGGCGTAATTCATAGCCAAACGCTGAAGTTTTGGGGCATTGGCGAGACAATGTTAGCCGAAAAAGTGCGAGCATTTTTGTCGGCTGAGAATCCGACGGTAGCAACCTACGCGCTAGGTGGTGAGGTAAAGCTACGAATTTCTGCTAGGGCCGCTTCTATCGCTGCGGCAAATGCGCTGATAGCACCAGTGGCTGACGAGATCTTGCGAACAACTGCCGCCGCCTGTTACGGCGTAGATACAGAAACGATGGCTGAGGTCGTAGGGCGGCAGCTAATGGAGCGATCGCAGACGCTCAGCGTTGCTGAATCTTGTACAGGTGGTGGGCTCGGTCAGCTACTGACTGCAACACCTGGCAGCTCTCGCTATTTCTGGGGTGGTATTATTTCTTATGACAATCGGGTAAAGCAAACGCTACTTGGCGTTGAAGCGAGTGTCTTAGAGAGGCACGGAGCGGTGAGTCCGGAAGTGGCTGAGGCGATGGCAGCAGGCGTACGCGATCGCCTCGATACCGATTGGGGGATCAGTATCACAGGTATCGCTGGGCCCAGTGGGGACAGCCAATATAAACCAGTCGGGTTAGTTTATATTGGCCTATCAACTGCTGAGAAAACCTGTACAAAAAAATATCTATTTGGCCAATCGTTAACACGGGAGCAGATTCGGCAGAGAAGTGCGCTCAGTGCGTTGGACTGGCTGCGTACCGAGCTTTTAGGCCTCTTTGAGTAAACTCTTTAGATACAGCAGAGATATCTAAAGAGTTCGCTGTTATCTCTAAAGACTCTATAAACTCCGTAAGTTCACAGTCTAAAGAAATAAAGGAAATTGTGTAGATTCCCCCATTAGTTTTCTTGATCATTCCTCATGATTGGTTATCATAATCATACAGGGGGTGGTTTTCAATTTCAGTTGATCCCCACCTTGCTATTGTCAGTCTGTCTGTGACCTGCGTCACTCTTGGCAGATGTTGGAAGAATATGAGAGGGAGCAATCTAGCTCATGGATTACATCGATAAGGCGCTTGACAAGCTTAGAGAACTGATTGAGAAGGTGATTGAAGCCTTGCTTGGGCCAGAAGCCCAGCCGGAGCCGGAGCCTATTCCCATTCCTGTGGACGACCGTCGCATGCGTGATCGCCGCTAAGTTTCAAGCATACTCTCAACTGGCTGGCTGTAAAATCATCTGGGATTTATTCAGATTGTGATTTTGCCTGCTTATGTCATAGCTTGAATTATCCATTCAATTCGATAATTCAAGCTGAATTTATTTAGTTAAATGAGCTATAGGTTGGGTGTGGGTTAGGCCGTGCTGAGCATCCTTGTCTTAAATGGGCCCAACCTTAACATGCTAGGCAAGCGAGAGCCAGAAATCTATGGCTCCCAAACGCTAGAAGATATTAATGACCACTTGATACAAGTTGCCGATACGCTGGCTGTTACGCTAACGTTCTTTCAATCTAATCACGAAGGTGCCTTGGTGGACACGATTCAAGCTGCTTTGAATCTCCACCAAGGCATTTTGATTAATCCGGGTGCCTATACCCATACCAGCGTTGCGATTCGAGATGCTATTTCTGCGGTTTCTATCCCTACAGTAGAAGTTCATCTTAGTAATATTCATCAGCGTGAAGCCTTTCGTCATCATTCATACATCGCACCAGTTGCAGTTGGGCAAATCAGTGGATTTGGCGCTGATAGCTACCGTCTTGGTTTAGAGGGATTGGTGAGCTATTTACGCAAAACGTAAGTTGCACAAGATGTAAGAGAGAAAGCCGCTAAAATAAACGCATCGTGATTCGACGTTTGCTTAGCTTATGGTGGCTGCTAGTCCAGAACGGCCAGTTGCAAAGATTAAATTTCTGAAGACGCCGACCTCGCAGTCTTGGGTTGAGCAGGCGATCGCCAATATAGATATCATTTTGCTAGACCATGCGCAGTGCGAGCGCAAAGCGGCAGGCACCGCGATCCAGATAATGTCACGCTATCCATCGAGTACAGAACTGGTGCGTGAGCTAACTGCGATCGCTCAAGAAGAACTCAGCCACTATGATCAGGTAAACAACTGGCTCGAACAGCGAGGTATTCCCTTGCAGCCGGTATCGCCTCCGCCCTATGGGGCTAGTTTGAAAAAATGCGTACGCAGGCAAGAGCCTGAGCGCATGCTGGATTTGCTGCTGGTGTCCGCTTTGATCGAAGCTCGTAGCCATGAGCGACTAGGGCTTTTAGCTGCGCACTGCCTTGACGTGCAGCTCGCTAAGTTCTATCGCTCTCTGATGGCGTCAGAAGCTCGGCATTACGGTAGCTATTGGCTGCTGGCGACAACGTATTTTCAGGCTGACTTGGTGAATGAGCGCTTGGCTGAGCTGGCTGAAGCGGAGAGTGAGATTTTGAGCAAGCTTCATCCGGAGCCTCGGGTTCATAGCTGATGGATATGAAGTTCAAAGACTTTTGGATTCGAGATTGGGTGGTGGGCGATCGCGCAGCCGCGGCCAGCGTGGTGAAAACTGTGCTCGAAGAATATGGCCTAGGGTGGGAAGTTAGCTGCGCAGGCTGTAGCGACCAAGATGCTGTCGAAATCGAAAAGTACTATCAGCAGACCGGCGGTGAGTTCTGGGTCGTTGAGCACCAGGGAAAAATCGTTGGCACGGGCGGCTACTATCCCATCTCACGGGGTGATAACGCGGTCGAAATTCGTAAAATGTACCTGCTTCCGGCTGCTCGTAGGCAGGGTTTAGGTCGGTTTTTGCTAGACCACCTAGAGTGCTCTGCTAAAGGCAGAGGCTTCAATCAGGTTTGGGTTGAAACGGCTACCGCCCTTAAAGAAGCTGTGGCCTTGTACGAAAAAAATCATTACCAGCCTATGAGCGGCGTCGAGACAGAACGCTGCGATAAGGTCTATTGCAAGCTGCTAACGCAATAGCGATCACGCTCAGCTACAGCGATTGAGAAAGCGCTCTGAGCACAGGCGTCATTTCTGCATCTTTCAGATTTTCGGGCTTGCTCCAGGTGAAGGGTGCCTGCTTAGCTGCCGATAGCCAAAGCAGCTTTTTGGCCCGAGTCATGGCGACGTACAGCAGCCTAAATTCTTCTGCTCTTTTCAAGTTACTAGCCCGCTGCCAAGCGGTTTCAATATCTGGAATAGGCTCAGGCTTGCGATCTTGCGCATAGACGGCGTGGGTATGTGCCCGTAGCTGAGCGCGGGCCACCTCATCTAGCGAAAACTGACCTAAGAACTGTATCTGCGGCGGTACCCAGTCTTCACCAGGAATGTTTCGCCTGTGTAAGAAAGGTAAGCATACGATGTCCCAGTCAAGCCCTTTTGCCTTATGCATGGTCATGATGGTGATTTGACTAGGACGAGCGTATTGAGATTCAGTCTCTTCGGTTTCGACAGCGCGGAAGCGTTCGCTTCCCAGCAGTTCTTGTAAGGCGTTAAGCATCGCGGTAAGCGTGCTGTCTTCTAGCGTTTGCTGGGCAATGCGGGCTGCGAGCTTGTCGGCGGTGGCCAGCTCGCTTTGGTCGTAGCGTAGGGTGAGGCCCAAAAAGGGAATTAGATGATAGGCCGGAAGTTCTAGTCGGGCGCGCAGTAAGGCCGCGCAGTAGCGGCGAGCCTGCTGAGCCGCAGGACTAGTTAGGGGTGCATCTAGCGGGCCGGGGTAGAGAAAGCGCTCAGGGTTAGTGGCTAGTGGGTTGAGATCTTGGGTTGGGATAAGCTGGCGCAAGACCAGGACACGCAGCGCCGCTTTGATATTGTCTGGAGAGTGGGGCCGTTCGATGAACTGCAGCAAATCGAGCATTTCACGTGGGATTTGGCTTTTGCGATCGCGCGCACCCACATCATAGATTTCAACATCCATAGCTTCAAAATCGACCCCTGAGCGCTGCGAATCTTCTAAGATTTCTCGAACAAATTTACCCTGACGAGTCTCTCTTACCAGGATAGCGACGCTAAGTTCTGGGTTCTCTTCAAGTGCCACAGACACTCTTTTGGCTAGCTGCTTTACTGTTTCTACCACTGAAGCTGGCCGCACGATCTCGACGCCACCTCCGATTTGCAGCGGATTGGCATTGGGCTGTGGATCGCCTACGCCCACCGGCAAAATGTCTTGCGTGCGAAACGGGTTGCCCGAACTGTTTTGATTGACCCAGCGGAGGACAAAGTTAGCAGCGCTCATAATGCGATCGCAACTTCTACCGGCCTGCTCAATCGTAGCCAACCGTCCAATTTCTTGGCAGCGATCGCAAAATTGATTGAAAAATACCGGATCCGCAGGTGTAAACGTAGAGTTGATCGCCTGGTTTGGATCGCCCACCCGCACAATGTTTAGCGGCTCGGCGCTATCTTCTGAATCGCCTGCTAGTACCTCTAGCAGTTGCGTTTGCAGCGGCGAAGAATCCTGCGCCTCATCCTCAAAAATCGCAAAGACTTGGCGCTGCCATAGCTGTCGAATAGCCGGTTCATTCAGCGTTTTGAGCGCTGCTAAAATCATGTCGTCATAATCAATCATGTTTTGCGCTGACAATAGCGCCTGATAGTGCGTATACAGTCCTGCGGCAATGACCACTACCGCGTAGTCAGCCGCGCCGTCTGAAGTTCCTACCACCATGCTTTGGGCAATGCTCATTAGCGCCTCTGGCAAGAGCCCAGAGCTTTTAGCCTCGTGAATGACGGTATAGGCCAAGGCAGGCAGAACCTCTGTGCGCAAAACACTCTGCCGACGCAACTGCTCAGCTTCTTCGCCGTCAAAGCTGGTCTGCCCTTCAATTAGCTGCCGGTAGGCCAGCGGATTATCGACAATCCAGCGTTCAACGGCTGTGCGAATCAGTCGGTGGCTTTGCGTGGGTGAAATGAGCGTCGTGCCTTCGGTATCTAGGCTAGAGAGGTTGATGCCCGAGACTTCTGAGTGCCGAGTGGCAATATTGAGCGCTAGGCCGTGTAGCGTATGAACAACGAAGCTGTTTTGCGGCAGCGAGAGCGTTTTGAGATGCTGACGAACTTTTGCCTTTAAGTTGGCCGCCGCAGAACGGGTAAAGGTAACCAAGACAAGCTGCTTGCGAGCATGGAGCTGATGATAGGCAATCGCGATCGCAGCGCCTGCTGCCATGCCCGTTGATTTGCCAGAGCCCGGCACCGCCGACACCGCTAGTGGCCCGGTTCGCCACTTGGCCAACGCCCGCTGCCCTGGGCGTAAGCTTGCTGTCAGAGATGCCAACTGGTGGGCTCTATCTGCTTCGATTGCTTTTTCCTTCGTGTTAGTCCCGTCAGCAGGCATCACAACCATAGATTTTCACAAGCTTTGCTGCCTCGCAGCCGTATATCTGTCACCACTGCGCATTCGTCAAAACAGTACAAACGAACGCATCTTCCTTGAGATACGCAAATTGTACCGTAAACGGCTTTCTCCTCTTGGTTGTCTCACTTGCTGTTTCACATAGGGAGTGACAGCTCGCGTAGCTGGCGCACTCTGACCCATTTCTGCTCTGTTGTTCAGGTTATAGAGGCCATGCAAATCTGCTTCTGCTAAGCCCTCCTGGTGCTACCTAAAATCCGAGCTTTTCCTCCCATGTCTACTGTTTGCGCTTTTGTGGGCACGTTACTGAGTGAGATAGGACAACTTTAGTTGATGAGCGTAGGTACTCAAGTTGATAAGCTCCGCCATTGCAACTGTCCTAGTTCCTAGACATAAAACAGATTGCCTTTTTACTCTGTATATAGGAACTAAGTTTTTCTAGCATGCCAAATGTAATTTTAAGTGCAATGGCGCAAGGCTTTGGTAAAGTGCCTGAAATGACCCACTAAAATAGCAGGGTAGATGTACAGTTTCAGCCTCCGTGTCAACGCACTCAGTTAGCTGCGTGCAACGTGTTGAGAAAGACGGTCCCAATCTAACTACCAGGGAACAAGAGCAGTCGTGATTCAGGAATTTGGGATATCTATCACTGCCGTGGGTGGCGATCAATATTTAGTGCGTACCGAAAACGTAGAAAAGGGCGTACAGCTAGCAGAGGAACGGGTAAGCTGGCCAGTCTCCCAATGGCTAACTCAGACCAAGCTGCTGATGCACGATCCGCTGCTAGGTCTGCTCACTGGCCAAAAAAATCGCGCGATTCCTATGCGAACAGCCGCTAGTCGGCAGCAACGCACTGAGTCAGGTAGCGCTGGTCTCACGACGCTCGTGCATTTGGGTCAAGCGCTACACAACGAGCTGTTTAAGGGGCAACTGCACGATAGCTGGGTCACTGCCCAAGGTGTCGCCCAAAACCGACAAGATCTGCTGCGTCTGAGAATCGGGATCAAAGACAATCGCCTGCAGCAGCTTCCCTGGGAAGCTTTACATGCGGGAACCCGCCCACTGGCGACAGGAACGGATGTTATTTTCTCTCGCTACATTCTCGATCGCAGACAGACTCATTCTGCGCTGCTCTCAAAAAGTACCGATACTTCTCAGGTGCTACGAATTTTGATGGTGATTGCATCGCCAAACGATCAAGAACGATTGGAGCTAAAAGAAGAGGCCCACCACCTACAGAGCGAACTTCATCCCGAGCTGCTAGAGCTTGACGATACGCTGGTTGATGTACAGCTCACTGTTTTGGAGCAGCCGGGGAGAGCCGAGCTAACTCAGGCACTAGAGAGCGGCAACTATCAGGCCTTGCACTATGCGGGGCACAGCAACTTGGGCAATGCGGGTGGCGATCTTTATTTGGTAAGCCGTCAAACTGGCCTGACGGAACGCTTGAGTGGCGAAGATTTAGCTGGACTGTTGGCAAACAACGGGATCAAATTAGCCGTGTTTAATTCTTGTCGAGGTGCCTACAGCGCGGCCTCTGACCAAGGATGGCAAGAGCGCAATTTAGCGCAGGCTTTGGTCAGCCGAGGATTGCCTGCGGTGATTGCTATGGCCGAGCGCATTCCGGATAACGTTGCTATCAGCTTTACACAACTGCTGTATCGCAATCTTAAAAAAGGCTTGTCTATTGACTTGAGCCTCAACCGGACCCGTCAGGGGTTAATTTCAGCCTATGGCAGCGACCAGTTTTACTGGGCGCTGCCAACGCTGTACATGCATCCTTTGTTCGATGGCTATTTGGTCAAAGTATCGGGTGATCTGGAGAACTTTAGAGAGAATTCTCGCGTCCTTGATTCAGCTAACGATCCTTTTGGTGATATGTTCGCGGAGCCGGGGCTAGCCGATGTTGATTTGCCTGCTCGCATAGGCGGTGCGACGGCTGACGTCGAGGGGGGTTCTAAAAAGACAGCAACGGGTGCAGTTTTTGCCGCCACACGCTCAGAGTTGGATGATACAAAACCTGTGAACGATCGAGATTTGACTGGAAGCAGCGATGCTGATCAGACAGATACCGGAGATGAAGTGGTCTCAAGACCACCGACCTCGGTAGATGTTGATGAAGCGCTAAGCATCCCTAACAATATAGAAACGCCTGAAGGATTTTATGGGGAGCCAGCCTCGGCCCCAGCGCAGCCGACACCAGCACGGCCAGCCCCAGTGCAGCCGACATCAGTGCAGCCGACATCAGTGCAGCCGACATCAGCGCGAACAGTCGCTGATACAACAGAGGCGGTTCCAGAGCTAGTCGGTGAGCGACTGGGCCGCAGCCACACGCTGCATACCAAGCTTTTGACTGCGCCCAGTGTTGCGGCTTTGGCTTTGCTGGCTGTACTAGCGATCGCAGCGGTTGGTTGGCTACAGCGGGGTGGCTCAGCGCCTCAACCACAGAGCGCTCAACAAACCATAGAGTCTAATGGTGAACTAGGGTTGCCTGCTCAAATAGAGGTCGCGCTCAACCAGGGAAATTTGGATGCAGCTACGATACCAGCGAAGGCGCTGATTGACCAAGGTGGATTTTTAGAGGCGATTACTGCCCTCGAAACGGCTGAGGAAGAAGATCAAGATGACGTCATTTTGTCTTTCTTTAGAGGCAGGGCTCAGTGGGGCCTAGTCAAGCAAGGGAGCCCAGACTTTTCGGCTGATGATGCTATGCGCTCTTGGCAGACCGCGCTGGAGAGCGAATCAGACTGGATGGAGATTACGATGGCGCTAGGGTTTGCCCACTATGCGGTTGGCCGAGAAGAGCTAGCGTTAGAAAACTGGGAGCAGGCTATTGATCTAGCAGCGCGGCAGCCAGAATCGAGCGGTGCCTATTTTTCGGGTCAGTCTTTGGGTGAATATGCGCTGAACGCGCAAGCGGGTGTTGCGATGTCAGCGCTGGCGCTTTCTAAAATTGAGGCTGACCCAGCTGAGCGTAATCGCCTGATCGAGCAGGCATCCTCAGCTTATCGACAGGTGATGAGCAGTGACCCGGCGGCGTTTGGCTCGAGAAGCTTAGGCGACAACTGGCTGTGGCTAGGCAGCGCGATCGCCGACTGGGAAGATACTAAAAAAGAGCTGAGCCAAACGGTGGATCTAGAATAGATGGGTTAGGCTCAATCAAAAGTCCGCCCGATCTATCGAGGTAGATCAGGCGGACTTTTGATTGAAGGGCATTAACTGATTAGCTGAAGCCGATTGAGCCTACTAAACGTTTGCTGCGACAGCATAACAGTGACACAGCCTGTGGCTTACGCCGAGGCTGTGTGCCTACATCTTCTGCTTTTTAGGCACCGAAGACATCACCCAGCATCGCTCAATGTGGCGCAGCTTTTTGGCTCGCCAAAACTGTCGAGGATTTACGATCAGCTTGCGGTTAACTTCACCAATCGGCTGACTTAGATACTGCCATAGCGGAAACCGGTTGTAAGGATTAGCAAGCGTCATAGAGAGTGCAAAAGGTAACAGATTAATTAAAAGCCAGGTGATATGCTCACGTCTTTATAATTGTCAATCTGACCTGTCTTCTCCCTCCGTAAAACTACCTCAATGTCTAATCCCACCCCGCCATCGCGCCCGACTGACGTTCAGATTGACCAGCCACAGATTAATTGGCAGCAGTTTGCCGACCGTCTCGGCCCAATCAAGGCTACTCTGGCTCCTAATCAGGTTGCCAAACTGTCGAAAGACTACTACTACTTCAGCCCGATTCTGGCAGCGCAACTGCAAGATAAAGTCGGCGATCTGGTGGTTTGGCCCCGTAGTGAAGCGGAGATCCTCAGCGTTGTGAAGGTCTGTGTGGCGGCTAAAGTGCCTTTGACTATTCGCGGGGCGGGTACGGGTAACTACGGTCAGGCGATTCCCCTTGCAGGCGGTGTCATCCTTGATATGAGTGAGATGAACCAGGTGAAGTGGGTAAAGCCCGGATGTGCCTGCGTAGAGCCGGGGGCGAAGCTCGCCGCGATTGATCGGGTGACTCGGCCACAGGGGTGGGAAATTCGTATGGCTCCTTCGACCTATCGAACGGCAACCATTGGTGGGTTTGTTGGGGGCGGCAGTGGCGGCATTGGCTCGGTGATGTATGGCCAATTGGCTGACCGGGGCAGCGTTCAAGCAGCTCGAGTCGTCACCCTAGAAGACTCGCCTCAGATAGTTGAGCTACGTGGCGATGCGGTTAGGCAGGTCACACATGCCTATGGCACCAATGGCATCATCACTGAACTCGAAATTCCATTAGGGCCTGCTTACCCTTGGGCTGAGATGATCGTCACTTTTGACGAGTTTATGCAGGCGGCGCGTTTTGGCCAAGCGCTAGGCGATGCCGACGGCCTAATTAAAAAGCTGATTAGTATCCATGCCTGGCCGATTCCTAGCTATTTCAATGCGCTGAAGGGGGATTTGCCTGATGGAAAGGCGGCGGCTTTGCTGATGGTTTCTGAGGCTGATTTGGCAGGTGTGCGATCGCTGGTCGAATTGCATCAGGGCACCATAACTTACGAGAAAGACGAAAAAGCCGCCGCTAAAGGCGCAGCCATTGCCGAGTTCACCTGGAATCACACCACTTTGCACGCTCGCAACGTCGACCAGAACTTAACTTATCTGCAAACCGTATTTCCCTACGACCCGCAGCTAAAGCTTGTACAGCACATGTATAAGCATTTTGGGGATGAAGTCATTATGCACCTAGAATATCTGCGCTCTGAAGGCAGGATTTTGCCCGCAGCGCTCCAGCTTGTTCGCTATACCACCCCGGAGCGCTTAGCCGAAATCATCCGCTACCACGAAGAAAAAGGTGCCTTTATCGCTAATCCCCACACCTACGTGCTCGAAGACGGGGGGCGTAAAACCATTGATGAAAACCAGCTTAAGTTTAAGGAACGAGTCGATCCTTACGGCCTGCTAAACCCAGGCAAAATGAGAGGTTGGATAGAGCGACACGCTGCTCGCAACTGAAAGCTGCACTGCGCTCAAATCGGAACTGGTTCAGTTTGGAATCTTTAGAATCTACTGCTGGAGAAAGGCGACGAGTGCCTCAAGCTTTTCCCAGGCTGCGCCGCTTTTAACAATGTCTTGAGCCTGCTGTACGCCATTCATGCAGGCCGCTTCAAAGGTGTCACCTTTTGCGAGCCCGCCGACGCCCAGTGCCAAGGCCGCATTCAACGCCACCACGTCCTGCTGTGCCTGCGTGCCTTTTCCCTGAAGCACATTGCGCAAAATGGCCGTATTGTCGGCCAGTTCACCGCCTTTTAGGGCTGAAAGCGGCGCGGGCGTAAGGCCAAACGCTTCAGGATTTAAAACTTCTGTTGTGACCAAGCCATTGCTGACTACCGAGACATCTGTGGGTTTGCCTAGGCCAGCTTCATCAAGGGTTTCCCGGCCGTGCAGCACCATTGCTTGTTTTAGCCCTAGCTGATTGAGGGCCGTGGCCATTGGCTCAATCACAGCCGGATGATAAACGCCGATGACCTGACCGGTCGGACGCAATGGATTTACCAGCGGGCCGAGTAGATTGAAGACGGTGCGGACTTTTAGCTCACTGCGTAGGGGGGCGACTGCTTTCATCGCAGGGTGCCAGCCACGGGCAAAAAGAAAGGTAACGCCAACTTCTGTCAGGGCGGCTTTGGTTCTTTCGGGCGGGGTCGCTAGGTCTATGCCGAGGCTTTCGAGTACGTCTGCAGAGCCGACTTTGCTGGAGGCAGAACGGTTACCGTGTTTGGCAACCGGAATACCGGCAGCAGCGGCGACAAAGGCGACGGCTGTGGAAATGTTGAAGGTAGCGGAGCCATCACCCCCTGTGCCGCAGGTGTCGATGCGGGGCGACGGTAAGTTGAGATCTGCGGTGGTGCCCCCAAGCGACTGACCCTGTAGAACGCGGGCCATGCCTGCAAGCTCGTCGCCAGTGACGCCTTTACTTTGGATGGCAGCGAGAATAGCGCTAGAGAGAATCGGGGAGACCGATTCGGAAAGCCAGCCGTCCATGAGGGCCTCGGCCTGGGCCTGGGTGAGCGATCGCTTCTCAATTAACTGCTGTAAAAGCTGTGGTCCGTTAAATTCGACGTGCTTTGTGGTGACCATGAAATCTAGGGAAATATTAGCTGCTTCGATTATCGGGTGTTAGGCTTCGTTACTCAACTCAAATCTGCTGAGCGACTGATGGGCCTGATTTTTACGGGTCTGATTTCACTGGTCTAATTTTACGGGTCTAATTTTACGGGTCTAATTTTACTGGCCTAGCATTTGCAATTTATACAGGCTGGCATACAGACCGTCTTGTTCTAACAGCTCGTCATGGCTGCCCTGCTCGATTAGCTGACCCTGCTTGAGGACTAAGATGCGATCAACGTTGCGAATGGTAGAGAGGCGATGGGCAATGATAATGGCCGTACGGTTTTCTAGAAGCTTGTCTAGTGCTTGTTGAATGGTGGCTTCGGTGCCTACGTCTAGGTTGGCAGTTGCTTCGTCTAAGACCAAAATACCGGGGTTACGAATGGCGGCCCTAGCGAAGGCCAGTAGCTGCTTTTGGCCACCAGAAAGGTTGGTGCCGCGTTCTCGAAGCGCGGTGCTATAGCCCTGTGGTAAGGCTTCAATGAATGACGCGACGTTAGTTTGCTCTGCGGCCTTTTGTACTCGATCAAAGCTGTAGTCTTCTCCTAGGGTGATATTGCGAGCAACGTCGCCAGAGAAGAGAAAGCCATCCTGGAGAATGATGGCAATGCGATCGCGCAAATCCTGCTGCGCAATGTCTCGAATATCGACCCCATCTAGTAGAATCTGCCCTTCACTCACCTCATAGAGCCGACACAGCAGCCGAATAATCGAGCTTTTCCCCGCACCCGTTGGGCCAACAAGAGCCACCTTCTCCCCAGGGCGGATGGTGAAATCCAATCCTTTAAGCACATAGTCATCGGCTTTATAGCCAAAAGATACGTTGTTGAATTGGATTTCGCCCGGAATCACAACGTCACTTCCCTTCAGCGTCTGATTTGATAGCGCTACCGGGTTCTTGGCATCGCGAATCGTAATTGGCTCGTTCATCAGGTCGTTGAGCCGCTCTACTGCGGTTAAACCAGCCTGAATAGCAGTGAACTTATCAGCAAACTGACGGAGCGGGTCAAATAGCTTTTGAGCAAAGAGAATGAAAGCGGTGAGGGTGCCAATTTCGAGCACACCGCCAGTGACTAGTGAGCCACCCAGCGCAAGAACGCCTGCGATCGCGACCAAAGCAACCCACTCTAGCGTGGCCGATACCGCCGAATCATAAAAGATCGTCTTATCAATTGCTTCAACGTAGCGCGTGTTGATCGTCCGAAAGAGTTCAGAATTGAACCGCTCTCGTCGAAATAGCTGAACGACATTAATGCCGCTGATGTTTTCTTGCAAATTAGAATTGAGTGCCGACAGCTCTTCTCTCGCAACATAGTTCGACTTCCGATACTGCTGCTGAAAATAGATAATGAGCGCCGTAATCGGTAGCAGCATGGCAATTAGCATGAGTCCAAGCCGCCATTCTTGCTGCAGCATCGTACCGGTTAGCACCAGAATTAGAAACAGGTCGCTAATAATACCAATCGCACCTGTGGCAAACACATCACCGAGCGCATCGACATCACTGGTGAGACGAGTGATCAGTCGGCCAACCGGCGTGCGGTCAAAAAAGCCCATTGACAAAGACGTGACGTGCCCAAACAAGTCTCGCCGAACAGACGCCGTAATTCTTTGGCCCACTTTCTGAATCTGGTAGCTTTGCCAGCCGTCTAGCAGCAGGCGAATTGCGATCGCTACCAGCAGCCCTCCAATAATCCAATTGAGCCCCGTGCGCAGGCTCACCTGCGAGAAAATTGTCCAAGCCGCCTGCTCTTGCTTAATCAACGAAATTGCCTGCCCGATCAGCACCGGCTGAAGGGCCTGCGCCAAAGACAGCGGCACGAGCAGCAGCATTGGCAAGATCAGCTGCGAGCGATTTTGCACAATGTAGGGCAATAGCCGCCGAAACAGCCGCCAGTCACTCTGAAGGCTTCTTTCTTTGTGCGCGTTGGCATCAGGTTGTGAATTGTTTGGGGACGCAGACACCATTGGGGACTCTCAACTGTGGGCCGTCAAAGAATAGATAGTCGAAAAAGTTGGCAGATCGAAAAAGATGGTAAGGCTTAGTCTTGAGGCTGAAATCCTCAGGCTGAAACATGTGCGATCGCAGCATCTCGCACTCGGTCAATCAGCTCGCTCAATCCATCTTGGTTAAGTCGATAGCTAAGCGGGTGTGCAATCAATCTGGCTGTGCTGTTGTAAAGCACCTCTAATTCCGTCAGGTTATTTTCCGTTAGGGTCCGGCCCGTCGATACCAAATCTACAATCGCCTCAGACATCCCCGTAATCGGTCCTAGCTCGACTGAGCCAGAGAGCGGCACAATCTCCACCGCTAGATCCAAAGACTGAAAATACTGGCGGGCACTCGTGACAAACGTAGAGGCGACTCGGCAGTGAGGGGGTAAATCAACTGCCGACTGATAGCCACTATCGCGAGAGACCGCCACCGATAAACGGCATCCCCCAAATCCCAAATCCGCTATTTGTGCTACTTTGGGCGATCGCTCTTGGAGCACGTCATAGCCCACAATACCAAGCTGAGCCTGACCGTATTCCACATATACAGGTACATCTTTTGCCCGTATTAACAGACCTCTCGCCTGACCGCTGCTATCCATCATTTGGAGTTGGCGAGTGCCTTTGGTAAGAAAGCCACTGAAATCTAGCCCGGCAGTTTTGAGCAGTTGAATGCTCTCTTTTAGAAGCGAACCTTTGGGTAAAGCAACCGTAATCATATCAAGGAAGTTATGAAGTTTGAATAAAGAGTCAGCGCGCGATGACTGCTGCGCAATAGTCCATAGATTTTGCCTATCGAAACATGAACTAGGCTTCGCCCTATCAAAAGGCTTTATAGACCAGCATAGCTCTCTGCTAGGATGTATGGCCAAACCCCGATGCATAAGGACTTTTAGTAGGATCTTAAATTGAACTCAATCGTTAGATATCCAAGCGTTTTCCAAGCATTTCGAGAAAGAAAACATGTGAAAAATGCTACACGTAGCCCGTCTTGGTGAGACAGATCACATCCAAATCTATATATATTTGCGTATACATATACTTAGAGTCTCTGGAAACGTAAGTAGGTGCATCAAATGAACATTCGAGCAGGCGAAATCCTACAGTCTCATGAGGGGTATTACTACCGCGTGCTGGAAACAACTCAATTTAGCGTTTCCCTACAGCGGGTAGACGGTCAAACCATTTTTGCCTGTCGCCCCGAGTACATCGCTCTCAGCTTTCGGCGTCCTGTCGCCGAAGCGGTCTAACGAAAGCTTCGAACCAGAAGCTAAGAGAGGCCGCTGTTTTAGAAAGTTGTCACTAAGAGAGCAGTTCCGTTGGAATCGTCGTTAATGAGTTCCTGAAACCCCAGAGTTTCTAAGAAATGAGTCACTTGATAGAAAGAGGTTTGACTACACGGTCGAGCCTCTTTTTATCTTTTATTGACTGGTTTCTAAGGGCAAGGCGTAGGGGCCGACTGCTTTTATAGCAGCCTCTAGTGCGATCGCGATATGCGTCCAATGTGTTCCGCCCTGGCAATACACCACATAGGGCTCTCTCAACGGCCCATCTGCCGATAGCTCCGATGTACTGCCATCGACAAACGAGCCCCCCGCCATCACCAGTTTATCGCTATACCCCGGCATCTCTGCCGGTATTGGGCTGACATAAGAGTCTACGGGTGAGTACTGCTGAATAGCCTGGCAAAAAGCAACTAGCTTTTCCTTTGAACCCAGTCTAATTGCTTGAATCACTTGCCGCTGCGCTTCAGCTACAGGTGGGTGTGCCTCGTACCCTAGCAGCTCAAATGTTTTAGCAATCAGGTAGTTACCCTTCATAGCTTCACCGACCATTTGAGGAGCTAGAAACAAACCTTGATACATCAACCGTCCTTGCTCTAGCGTTGAGCCGCCACTCGTTCCAATCCCCGGTGCTGTCAACCGGCATGCTGCTGCTTCTACTAAAGCTGCCTTGCCTGCTACGTATCCACCTGTCGCCGCAATCGTACCACCCGGATTTTTGATCAAAGAGCCTGCCATCAGGTCTGCTCCTACTGCTGTGGGCTCTCGATCTTCGGTAAATTCACCGTAGCAATTATCGACAAAACAAATTGTATTTATGTTTTGTTCCCTAACTAATTGTATAATTTTGTTAATAATATGAATGCTAAGGCTAGGACGCCAGCTATAGCCACAAGATCGTTGGATTAAGACAAGCTTCGTTTTCTCAGTGATTGAAGACGCTAGTTTCTCAAAATCAACTTGGCCATCTTGTGTCAGCGCTAGCGCCTGATACCCAACGCCAAATTCTTTAAGAGAACCTTGGCCGCTACCTCGCGTGCCAATCACCTCTTCAAGCGTGTCGTAGGGCGAGCCTGCGACTGCCAGCATGTCGTCTCCCGGCCTCAGTACGCCGAAGAGTGCGCAGGCAATGGCGTGGGTTCCAGAGACAAACTGTACTCTGATTGCAGCAGCTTCGGCCTCTACAATTTGGGCAAATATCTGATCGAGGGTATCTCTGCCCAGGTCATCATGCCCATACCCTGACACACTGGCAAAGTGATGAGAACCTACTCTATGTGTTTTGAATGCGGACAAGACCCTGGCCAAATTCTTTTTGACCTGAAGATCTATCCCGTAAAATGCTCGAAGCGAGTTCTGCTGAGCTTGTTCTATCAAGTCTTGGGAACTGAATGAGGGCGCGTCTGTCGGCCTGTTCATCTACTGCTGGTTTGGTGTTGCCTTGTGTTTGTGCGACTCTAGCAGGCTGCTCGACTAGCCTGCTTGAAATTGATCGCGAGCTCTTCTAACTTAGAGGTCGCTAACGATTATTTGAGCCTTACTGTTTTTGCTTTGAGATTTTAAATGACTATCGCAAGATCAACTGACCGTCCTATCAATTGGCTTATCGTCACGTTTATGGTGGCCATTCACTTTGGCGCTTTGTTTGCACTGCTGCCTGCGAACTTCAGCTGGAGCGCAGTGGGTGTGGCCTTTCTACTCTACTTCATCACTGGATGTCTTGGAATTACCCTTGGCTGGCATCGGCTTATTTCTCATCGCAGCTTTCGAGTGCCTCAATGGCTAGAGTACGTTTTCCTTTTGTGCGGTTCACTTTCTTGCCAGAGTGGCGCAATTGATTGGATTGGCCTGCATCGTCACCATCATGCTTTCTCCGATCAGGTGGAAGATCACCACGATTCGAGACGCGGCTTTTGGTGGAGCCATATGGGTTGGCTGCTACGCGATGTTCCTGCTAAAGCCGAAATTGCTAAGTTCACGCAAGATATCAACAACGATCCTGTCTATATTTTGATCGATCGCTACTTCCTCGTGCTTCAGATCGCGCTGGGACTACTGCTGTATGCGCTCGGCGGCTGGTCATTCGTCGTGTGGGGTATTTTTGTTCGGCTGGTAGTGGTCTACCACTTCACCTGGTTTGTGAATAGTGCTACTCATAAGTTTGGCTATCGCACTTACGATTCGGGCGATTATTCTACAAACTGCTGGTGGGTTGCGCTCTGCACATTTGGTGAAGGCTGGCATAACAACCACCACGCTTATCAATACTCTGCTCGGCACGGCTTTCGTTGGTGGGAAGTCGACGTTACCTGGATGGTTATTCGCAGTTTGCAGGCTGTTGGTCTAGCCGATAAGGTTAAGCTGAAGAAGTCTTAGTTCACACTTGCGCTGCGTGTTACTTGCGCAGCGTGAATAGTTCTGGGTGAAGCTGCTTGGGAAAGTCCCTTGGGAAAAGCTCTGTTTAGCAACCGTGAAAAATACGCTGGCGATTGCGCATAACGCTCATACCAATGAGCCCACCTGACAGGGATCTTCTATCAGATATACCTATCGAAATATCGCTAGTATGCTTTGCGTTACGTACAAACTGAGGTGAGACATTGATGTACAAGGACGCGCTACGGCATCTGTCTGAAAATAGACGGCTTTCAGCGTAATCGTTGGTGGCAATACTATCTGCGTGGCCGCTACTGTGCACATTAATCCAGTTGATTGCCTCTGCAGCGTCCTTTACTTGCCTAAAAGCAACGGTTTGCCTCAGATAGGCTGAGCCCCAGTCTAGCGGCTCAGCGATATTGAGCCCATGCTTTTGAGCGAGTCCTGCCTCGGCTTTTAGCGTAAATCCACCTTCTTGCAGTCGGTTCCATAGCCGGGTGAGAGTATTTTCGCTATGGGCTTCGTGTAGTAGAACCTTTTCAATTCTGTTGACGGCATCGGGTGTCCCTGAATGGCTTTCGGCAATCATGCGGTAGACCTGATCGAGGCTGCCACTCGCAGACCAGTACAAGCAGCAGTTTCCCATTCTTGAAGGAATGACCGGCACGTTTGCAGACTGAACAATCTGCTCTACCAGACTAGGTCTACCGTGGGCAATGATTAAGTCAATATCGGAGCGCTGAGCAACTTCTAGACAAGATATTTCCGCTGACTCTATCGGAAATATTAGAGATTCGGAAAGCTCTACGCTAGCAAGAGCCTCTTGGAGAATGCTAGCAATGATGAGGTTGGTTTTGCTGGCTTCACCACCGCCTCTAAGGACAAGCGCATTGCCGGTTCGAATGGCGAGCCCGGCGGCGATCGCACCCAAATCAGGAAACGCTTCATAAATAAATCCGATGATGCCTAAGGGCCGAGAAATTGAATCGCTAGCTCCGCTACTGCAGTCTGACTCTATCGGTAAAACGCTGCCTATGGCTGCCAGCCTTTGACAAATCTTCGCGGCTGTTTGTACCCGTTCTGGCGTTAGCTTTAGCCAGTCTACAACCAGCTCTGGTACGGCCATATCCCGGCTAATTTCTAGATCTAGAGTATTAGCCTCTAAAACATCATCTTGCCGCTGGCTAAGGGCTTCTCCCATCGCGACTAAGGCGCTTGAACACTGCTCGTCAGAAGTCAGCTGCTTAGTGCAGTCTCGAACCGTTGTCAGAGCTGCCGTGAGGTCGAAGAGAGATAGGGTCATTAAGCTAGCGCCGCAATACCACCCAAAACATTACTACTAAAGTCACCAGGATTAAAGTTCTAACGGTGATGGATACCCCAATCAAGGCTAGTACGCTCCAGCTTATGCCCAGCAAAATGGGCAGCAGCAGAATGCTATTCCAAATGGGTGTCTCACCAAGCGCAGACTTCAGCGTATTTTTACTGAGCACCCATTGCTTCCCATTCCATCTCCACAGCCGCTGGCGAGGATATGGGGTGGTGAGCTTTCCAATTGTATTGGGTTGTGACTTCAGCTCAAAGATTTGTTTGCAGCGATCGCAGCCCCATGCCTCCGTCAGCGTGATCGGAATTAGCCAACCCTGCTTGCATGATGGGCAGGGATAGCTGCGATCAAGGTCTAGAGCTTGGGGTTCTTCGGAGTTGTGTTGAGAGGGCTCTTTAGGGTGCACTAGCTAGCCGTCCTACGACATCAAAACGCTTATGGCTTGTAGGAAAAGATAACGCAGATAACTAAGCGATCGCTGCTTCTGTATAGGCTAAATCTACGGAACCGGCTGAAACCGATCAGGCCGTAGCCTACCGAATCAGTTGTTAGATTACTTAGCTGGTTAAACCAACTGTTCTAAAACTTAGTTGATTTACAACTTAAATTAGCTGCCTTAAACAAACTGTTTAGATAAAGTTTGTTCAAATGAAAGCGGGTGAAGAGATTCGAACTCTCGACATCAACCTTGGCAAGGTTGCGCTCTACCACTGAGCTACACCCGCATTTGCCTTTTTTCGACTTCCCTCAATATCCCAAATAAGGGAACAGTTGTCAATAATTTTTTCAGCGCTAGTGTTGCTGTTTAGGCAGCAACACCCTATATACGTCCTAGCTACGCTTATTTCTCTAGTTTTCGCCTTTTGGCTTTCCACCCTCTGGCCTTCCGTTCTGAACTTGGGGCATTAGGCTGGCCATTTCCAATGCACTCATAGCGTAGCTCCATCCCAAATTACTTTTGATGCCTGCTCGCTCCAACGCTTGCTGCATCGAATCGGTGGTAAGCACGCCAAAGACAACCGGCACCCCAGTTTGAAACCCAATTGCTGCGATTCCCTTTGCGACTTCAGCCGCTACGTAATCAAAGTGCGGCGTGTTCCCTCGAATAACTGCCCCCAGACAAATAACGGCGCTGTAACGACCGCTTAAGGCCAACTGTCGCGCTACCATAGATACCTCAAAGCTTCCTGGTACCCAGGCATAGTCCACTTGACTACCCTCTGGGTTAACATCAATGCCATGACGTTTTAGGCAGTCTTGCGCACCATCTAACAGTTTGCTAGTAACCAAATCATTGAATCGCCCAATGACAAAGGCAAATTTCATTGAGTGGGTTTGAGTGAAATTACCTTCGAAAACTGCCATAGAAAAAGGTGGTGAATAAGGGGGAGATAATTAGCTTATGAAAAGGTGCGAACAAAACATTTAAGCGCCTATCTAAATGTTAGACGCTTAGAAGTAGATGACTCGTTCAGAAATTACTCGTTTGGATAGGTAAGGCTATGCAGATAGGCTTAGACAGCTCTAGGCTTAAACAACCAGGTAGTTAAGACCCCCTACTAAAACTACAAGAACGCCCCAAACAATAGAGCCTAGAAAAATAAGCCGCTTAGACTGCTCCCAGTTGCTAGGTGAAGCATACGCAACCGGCACACCTACGATCATGACAAAAGACCAAAGCACTAATACGAACAGAGCTAGCTGGAAAATAATAGACATGATCTTCGTACTCTCAAAACACTATTTAATGACAAGGTCAGTCGAAAAACGCATCTCCAACGCAGTTTCTACTGAAATCCCCATATAGGTAAGCTATCAAAATTTCGTGCCCTTGCGAAAGCGCTCACCAAAAAACTTTCCCCCCTTTCCCCCTTTTGCCCTCAATCTTTGGTGGTCCCTATGGCTGCGCAACTCCCTTTGAGTGCGATCACGAAATCTTGCATGTCGTCTCCCGTGCGCACTGTCTCTCAAACGGCTACCCTTGGCACCGCGCAGCAGATCCTACTGCGCTACGGCCACACCGGACTGTGTGTCATTGACAGTGCCAATCAACTGGTAGGAATACTCTCTCGTCGTGATGTTGATGTTGCCTTACGGCATGGACTAGAAAAGTCTCCCGTCTTTACCTGTATGAGCGCGCCGGTAAAGACCATCTCGCCAGATACCACACTGCTAGAGATGCAATCAATGATGGCTACTTACGACATTGGTTGCCTTCCCGTCATGCTTAAAGGCTCGCTAATAGGGATTGTTACTCGCTCGGACTTACTTCGTGAGCTGCAACGGCTACAGCCACCTACAAATCTATCGCCTACAAATCTACCGTTACCTGCTCGCGATCGCCTATATCAGCAGCTAGCCCAGCGCAGCGGCGCGGTTTGGCCTGCCATAAAACAGATTTCTGAAGCTGCAGAAGAAAATGGATGGACACTTTATGTGGTAGGCGGCGCAGTGCGAGATTTGCTGTTGAGTGAGCTGGGCAGTGTTTATCCGCTGACCGATATTGACCTCGTCGTCGATGGTGCCACACCAGGCGCAGGTGTGGCGCTGGCAAAGGCAGTGCAGTCCAGCTATCCCTACGTAGGTCTGCAGCTGTACGGCGAATTTCAAACCGCAGCGCTGACTTGGCCCGTTGAAACTGCATCAAAAGAAAACAGATTGCCATTTGTCATTGATATTGCCACCGCGCGTACAGAATTTTACCCCTACCCAGCCGCAAATCCTGAAGTTGAATCCAGCACAATCCACCAGGACCTCTATCGCCGTGATTTTACTATCAACGCTATGGCGATACGTTTAAGCGCCGGTCCGAGCGGTGAGCGTGCGGGTGAACTCCTCGATTTTTTCGGTGGTTGGCAAGACCTACAGCAAGGGCAGATACGAGTCATTCACCCCAACAGCTTTGTTGAAGATCCTACCCGTATCTTTCGAGCGGTTCGCTTTGCGACTCGTCTAGGCTTCGGGCTAGAAGCTCAGACTCAGAAGCTAGTGCGCTACGCCACTGGCAGCGGCCTCTATGCTCAAATGCAGGATAGTGAAAAGAAGGTGCCTGCGCTGCAATCACGACTCAAGATGGAGCTGAAATATCTCTTCGACTTGGAACGGTGGGAGCAGGCTTTGAGCCAGCTAGATGATTTGGACGCGCTGACTTGTCTGCATCCTGGTATGAAGCTAACGCCGACGCGATGGCAGCAAATGCGGCGATTGGCACGCTGGCAGTCTAAGTTTGCGGTTGACCATCCTCGCTGGCTGCTGCTATTGATGCTGTTGTTGGCTCAGCTAGCGCCGGATGTAAGCGATCGCATCGCTACAAGACTCAACCTAGACAGCCAAACCCAGTCACAGCTCCAGCGGATACATCAGTGGAAACCTCTTCTGGTGTCACAGCTTCCCAAAGCCCAGCAACCCAGCGAAATCTACGATCGTCTGCACAGACATGGCTTAGTTGAGCTGCTATTAATTGCCAGCCTACATCCCTACACACTTGGCCCTCAAATTTGGCACTATATAATTCAGCTTGCTCAGATGCCACCGTTAATAAACGGTGATACCCTAAAGCGGCTTGGCTATCGGCCCGGTCCCCGGTTTCGAGACATCTTAACCGCTGTTCATCGGCTTAGCCTAGACGGCAAGCTCAATAGTCCTGCTGCTGCCCAAGCGCATGTCTTAGCTTACTATCCTCTAGATTCCTAATCTTTAAGCATCTAAAATTTTGCGTATCCAACCTTTGATTATCTGAATCTCTGAGCATTCTGCCGAGTATCCGAGGCCCTCTCTATGCCTTTCAGCCCTTTCCGTCAAGACAGTCCGTCTGCCAGATCAACATCCCAAGCTTCAGGCTCCAAAGCCTCAAAATCCAAAGCCTTGAAGGTCAAAGATAGCGCTAATTCACCGCTGACATTCTCGCAGGCACTGACAATTACGGCTGGAATGGCTGGACTAGTGGGGCTCTTCAGTGGTGGGGCCGTACGCTTCTCGTTAGCTCACTCGCCGAACACAAGAGCATTGAGTCCGTTGCAGACATTTCCCAGCTTGCCTGATAGCCCTAACGAGGCTTCGCAACTCGACTTAGAAGTTTTTGAGGCCTCTGCTGCTCCGCCGACATCGTTGCCAGAGGTCACTTCACCAGAGGTCACTTCACTAGAGCGCTGGCAGATACCTTCCGAGTCAGCCTGGAATGCTAATACAGATGATTTTGATACTTTCGATGAAAGCAATACTGAAAGCTTTACTGATTCGTCAGCAACAGTTGAGCCTTTCTTAGCGGAAGTGTCTCCTTCAAGAGATGTTTTAGACTCAGGCGATCTGACCAACAACCGAGCTCCTACACCTACAACCTTCGATGCTTTCGCAAGCAGAGATACTCAAGGACGGACTACAGATGTAAATCCGCTAGAAGCATTAAGCAATGGCCCATTACTCAGACAGCCGACGATAGAGGATGCTGTTTTTGAGTAGCGCTGTCGCATAAATGTTACTTGAAGAGGCACGTTGAAGGTTCCAGTTACAAAACGCAGACGACTAAACGAGTTTGGCCGAGGTGATACTGACAGCGTCAAGGCTAATAGGCGAAGTCCGACAGGCGAATACTGCTTATCTTCTGCGAGAACGCCTGAAGGATGTTTATAATCGTAGCTAGGTATTAATGTCTAAAGTGTTATGAGTAATCCTATGCTGCAAGCTTTTTTTGTTGGACGAGCGCTGGCAGCAGCAGTAAGCGAAAGAGCTGAACATCTGATGAGTGACGGACTCAGCCAGCTAGGCAAATTTGACGCTGAACAGCGCGAATATTTCCGTCAGTTTACCGAAGAAGTCATGGTCAGAGCTGAGCAGGAGAAAGCGGCCTCTGGCGCTCAGTCGCCCCCGAATGCCGACGCTGTGAGTGCTCCATCGGCAGTTGGCACCTCAGAAGATCTCCAGGCGACTATTGATGATCTAAGAGCTGAAATTGCTCAGGTTAGAGCGTCTATTCAGCAGTACCGTCAGGATGCTTGAACTAGGCGAGAAACGCTAAACTGCGAATCTCTAACGCAGTGCTTTTGTTTTGATAAGGGCTCCCTTCTTTAAAATCTTCTTTTTATCACAGGAAAACTGAGTGTCTGCTGCTTCCAGAGAAAGTAATTCCCTCCCTTCGTCAGATCTGCAGAATGCTTCTGTGTCTCCTCCAGATATATCAGAAGCAGATCTGCCTGCGCAGGTCGAGCACTCCCACCGTGATAGTCGCTCTAACAAAGATAGCGATCGCAATCAAACTGCTTCCTCTGCGTCAGCTGCCGCGTCGAATGGCCATACGCCTAGCTATCTAGACGAACACCCGGACAAGAGCCATGTTGCGGTAGGTCATACTGCAGCAAGTCATGCTACGAAGGGTCATACCGAGCAAGATAGCGCCAAGGTAGATAGCTCAATTTCGATAGAGCCAGTAGCGCCGATTTCTCCTCTAGAGCCTCCGAAGGAATTATTACTAGACCCCGAAGCACCTACGAATGCAAAAGCTTCACAGCGCCAAACGGCTGCTGCTGCTGTAAAAGACATCCCGCCAGTGGCTGCTTACAGCGGTAGTACCTATAGTGACGGCGACTACCGCTGGAACCGAGGAACGTATTCTAGGCCACAGCGATTTATCGACATCTGGTCATTTGTAATCAAGCTACTAGGCAAACGGTGGCTGTACAACAAAGCCTGGACCTATGGCGGTACGATTACGTCTGAAAAACAGGCCAGGCGTCGAAAAGAAATTGCGGTGTGGCTCAGAGAAACTTGCTTAAGCCTAGGGCCGACCTTTATCAAAATCGGGCAGCTTTTTTCGACACGGGCAGATCTGTTTCCCCTAGAGTATGTCGAAGAACTATCCAAGCTTCAAGATCGGGTGCCTGCCTTTAGCTACGAGCAGGTCAAAGAAACGATCGAAAAAGACTTTGGCCGCTCTTTGGAGAAGCTTTACAAAGACTTTGACCCGGTGCCGATTGCGGCAGCTAGCCTGGGTCAGGTTCACTGCGCCGAGCTTCATTCCGGAGAAGAAGTCGTTGTCAAAATTCAACGACCTGGTCTATCTAGATTGTTCGAGATAGACCTCTCTATCTTGAAAGGGATTGCCCAGTATTTTCAAAATCACCGAGAATGGGGCAAAGGCCGTGACTGGATGGGCATCTATGAAGAATGCTGTCGGCTTTTGTGGCTAGAGATTGATTTTCTACATGAAGGGCGCAACGGCGACAAGTTCAGACGCAACTTCCGAGGCGTTGAATGGGTAAAGGTGCCTAGAATTTATTGGCGATATACGACTCCTCGTGTGCTAACGATGGAGTATATGCCAGGAATTAAAATTAGCCACTATGAAGCGCTAGAGTCAGCAGACTTGGACCGTAAGCGTTTGGCAAGGCTAGGCGCGGAAGCCTACTTACGTCAGCTACTGACAGACGGCTTTTTTCATGCGGATCCTCACCCTGGCAATATTGCGGTAGACCCAGACGGGACGCTGATTTTTTATGACTTTGGCATGATGGGCCAAATTCAGCCGCTGACACGTTCTTTACTGATGGATACGTTTGTAGGTATCGCTCAGCGTGATGCTGGCCTAGTGATGGCCTCTTTAGTAAAGCTAGGGGCTTTAGCTGAAATTGACGATATGGGACCGGTCCGTCGCTCAATTCAGTACATTTTAGACAATATGATGGATAAGCCGTTTGAGGAGCAGTCAGTCACGGCTATCAGCGACGATCTCTATGCGGTTGCTTACGATCAGCCTTTTCGCTTTCCGGCAACTTTTACTTTTGTCATGAGGGCTTTTTCTACCTTAGAAGGGGTAGGCAAAGGGCTCGATCCAGAGTTTAATTTCATGGAGGCCGCTAAACCCTACGCGACAGAGCTTATGACAAACGGTATGCCTGGTGAAACGAATAACGGTCTTTTCGGTGAAATTAGTCGACAGGCTGCTCAAGTGGGAACCTCAGCCCTCAGCTTGCCCCGCCGAATTGAAGATACGCTAGATCGACTAGATAGAGGTGATATTCGAGTGCGGGTACGCTCTATTGAGAGCGATCGCATCTTGCGTCGCAACAGCAATCTATCACTAGCAAATAGCTACACACTGCTCGTTGGCGCTTTCACGCTATCTGCGACGTTGTTACTAATTTCTGAATTTATGTGGCCTGCTGTAGTGATGGCTATTGCTGCTGCGGTAGTAGGCGTTGCGCTAATTCGCCTGCTAATGCGAATCGCCAAAGCAGACCGGATGCCATAGCCGATAGATAGGCATAAGTCGGGTAGTATGATTTTACACTGATAAACTTTTATGCTACCCGCCTGCTGACTTGCCTGCTAATTAGTCTTCAAAGCTATGAGCCATCCATCGACTGGTTTGATATTTGCCGGACTGACAGATGTAGGACTCCATCGAAGCGCTAATCAGGACAGCTATTACATTTCACAGTCTGGCAATCTATTTATTGTGGCAGACGGAATGGGTGGGCACGCCGGTGGGCAAGAGGCTAGTAATCTTTGCATAGATGCTATCAAAAACTATTTCGATGCTTATTACCAAAGTGAGTGTAATTCTGCCCAACTTTTAGAAAAAGCCATACTTTGTGCAAATCAAGCCATCTTAAACGACCAGTGCCAGCATCTTGAACGAGCCGATATGGGCACAACCGTCGTCATACTAACGCGACGTAACCACCAATTCTGGTGTGCACACGTGGGCGATTCACGGCTATATCTATTCAGAAAAGATGAGCTTATTCAGATAACCCAAGACCATACCTGGGTTGCTCAGGCAATTCAATCGGGTGAGCTATCGGCAAATGACCTGACGAATCATCCCTGGCGACACGTCTTATCTCAGTGTGTTGGTCGCGAGGACTTGTCCGCTGTAGAGACGCAGCGAGTAGAGACGCAGCCAGGAGATTGGCTGCTGCTGTGTAGCGATGGCTTAACAGAAGAGCTTTCGATTCATGATATCGCTAACTATCTCCGGCTAGCTCAGAGTTGCGAAGACGCTGTATCCACTTTAATTGCAGCGGCAAAAGCGCGGGGTGGACGTGACAACATCACGGCAGTAACAGTTGGTATTCTTTAACTTTACTGCTTAGGGATAATCCTTATCTTGTTAAGGGGTGATACTGTTGAGTTGCGTCTGAGATATCTCGTGCTCTTAGCCTTTTCTCAAATATTCAAGTTATTCATTTGCATCGACCGAGTGTATTCGGATAGGTGCTCAGCAAATTAATAGCTGCACCTGTTGAAAGTAGGCGAGGCTAAGCGATCAGAGCTATCTGTGATAGAAGCTGTTTCCCCTTAGAGCAATTAATTGGATTCAATCCTATGTTTAAGCGTGCGCTCATTTGTACTGATTTTTCGGATAGTCTTCAGCGCTTAGTTCATTTTGTCCCTGATTTGGCTAAGGCTGGCTTAGAGCATGTTGTGTTTTTTCACAGCGTGCCGCTGATGACTTCTCGCGAGATTCCCTGTGCCGATGATGAAAAGATCAGTAAAGCCACAGAAATTCTAAGTCAGGCAAAAACCTCAGTTCCTGAAGGCCTGACGGTCGAGGTTGAGGTTGCTTCTGGTCGGGCTAACGACAACATCATTAGAGCTGTCAAGAAACACCAATCTGACATCGTCTTTTCTGGAATGCCTGCTCATTCTGCCTTAAATGAAAGGATATTCGGCAGTACTACTATGGGCTTGGTTGATTCGGTCAACATTCCTGTACTGGTCGTGCGGCCACAGCTAATATCTACCTATCGGGAGGTAGAGCTTTCTCACCGTCTTCAAAATATATTTAACTATTTGCTGCTGCCCTACGACGGTAGCGACAGCGCTAAGCATCTGCTCAACGAGATCAAATCTAGAATCAAAGCCGATCCAGACTGCGCCCTAGAGACCTGTTTGTTGAGCTGGGTTGTTGACAACCGAGGGCGCATCTCAAAAGATGACCTGATGAAGACAGCCCATAGCGAACTTAAGGAAGCAAGATCATTGCTAGAAGGCTTTGGTACCGAGATCAAAACTGAGATTTTGACAGAAGTGCGCTCTGGCGATGCTATCAAGGAAATCCTGAGTTCTGGTAATGATCACGATATTACGGCAATCGCTGTGTGTTCAGGAAAAGGCGGCGGTCTTTTAGATTTTGCTATACCTAGCTTTACAGATGCGCTACTAAGGGCAAGCTGGCACCCAATTGTACACTTTCCACGTCAGAAGTAAGGCTCTTGTGGATATACAACTTCTATAGAAAGCCCATAGCCAAAGGCAAGGACGCCACTGTTGCCTAGAACCTTGATGATATGCCAATACTAGGCTGCGTGTCGGTGTACATCGATTCAAGATTCATCAGAATTTTGGGCTTAAGATTACTTTCTAGCTCTTGCTTGAGTAGCGCTTTACTGGCTTGCGAATCGCCAACAGCCGGAAAGTTATGGGCGTTGATAGCCCACTCTTTCAAAAGCTTTAGCTGGCTACTGGCCACATTGAGAAGCTTGACATGCATGCATTGGTTAGGTGCTTCTGCTGAAAACAATAGGAGACGGTACTGCCCTACCTGGGCAAGCTGCCAAAGAATTGCCTGTGAGGAAGCTGCCTTTAAATCGAGGTAACAGGGTAGCCATCGCGGCCCTTCTGCTTTGTGGTAGAGCGCAGTGAGCCAAAGCACCATTGGATGAGGTGTCATCGTGCACATAAAGTTGTTATAGCGGGCACTGTGAATGCGCTGCTCGATTTCGGTAGAAGGCATCATGGCCCAGAGTGATGGGGTTGTGTTGTTGCCCTGGATCATTAGTCGAGGAAACACAATTTGAGCAATAGGCATTTCTGCTGGCCAAGATTGCTGCAAGTAAAGAAGATCCTCTGGTGGATACTCTGGCAGCGCCTCTAAGTTTTTAGAAAATGCGGTAAATTTTCCGCTTCTCTGTGCGTTGTGTTCGTCTAAATGCTCTTCTTTACTTGTTGCGATGGGCAGTTTTGAAAGCGTTGTATTGATCCGCTGAGAGATTTGAAACCCAGACCCAAATCGCTTTTCTAATGGGGAAAGAGCGGCTAAGACATCTTTGACGGTGCTGGGTCGATCTTCTCGCTGCTTGGCTAGGCAAGACATAATTACGTCTTCTAGCGCTTTTGGTACCTTAAACCGTGTCAGTGGTTCGGGCTCAGCTAAGCGGTGGACTTTGTACCAGCTGCCGAAAGTGTTGTTCTTGGGCCTGATGGGCAGCGTGCTAGAGAGCATTTGGTACATCATCACGCCTAGGCTATAAATATCTGAGCGGCTGTCTAGTTCTCGGCCTTCCATTTGCTCTGGGGAGGCGTAGGCTAATGTCCCCATGAAAGTGCTGGTTTGCTTGCTGTCTGCCTGCATCAGCTTGGCAATTCCAAAGTCCAAAATTTTTACTAGCTCACCCATAGACGGATCTGAGGTGACCAAGATATTGCTGGGCTTGATATCGCGATGAATGATGGGAACTCTCTCGCCTTGTACCAAAATGCCATTGTGCGCTGTTTTCAGCCCCAGCAGGATCTGGCGTACGAGTCCGAGAAATCTGGGTACTGGTAAGGGCTGCTTTTGCACAAGCTGGCCAACGTTGTTTCCCTTAAGGTATTCCATTACGTAGAAGGGAACTTCGTCTTCGTTAACGCCGTAGTCAGTAACTCGCACAACATGCATACTCTCTTGACCGAGCTGAGCGCAGGTCATGGCCTCTCGTAAGAAGCGCTCGCGCATACTTTCGTTGAGCAGTGTCTGTGATAAAAATTTGACGGCAACCGGAACGCCCCCTAGCAGGGAATCGCCTGCTAGGTAAACTCTACCCATAGAGCCTTGGCCAATGGACTCTATCAGTTCGTAGCGATTAGAGATCTTTCGACCCGTATTAGGATCTGTCATGGTAACTGGCGAATAAGCTCCGCCTCCAGGGTGCTGGTCAAATAATGCCCAGCCATGATGCCACCCGAAAAGTGATAGCGCTCGGCACTAATTTGACGGAGCGTTTCGAAGCCTGTTCGACGCTGTTTATCGTTTAGGCTCCAGTAGCGCTGGACAATTGAGCTAGGTGCAATCCACCCTTCGCCTTCTACTTGGCCCAGCTGACTGTGCTGCAGTACAAAGGTGTACTGCCTATCTTGGGTCGTAATCCGACCGCGAGTTTGCAGCACAATATCACCTTGCTCACCGTCTAGAAAAGAGAGTTTGGTGGCTACCATAAAGCAGTTAGACTGCTTCCATGCCACTAACAGCTTGCCTTTGATCGGAACGGGCAGGGCCTCTCGATCTAGCCAACTGCCCTGAAGTTTCCAACGGCCAGGCTCAAGTAAAAAGCTGTGGGTCACAGCAGAGATTCCTTTGGCGCGACAAATACCAGCGACGTTGCCAGTACTTTAGAATACCCATGACTATCATGGGTCTGTCACAAGAGATTTCACCAGTGCTGAGAGGATCGTTGGCACCTTTAAGGCTGCCATAGCTGCCCGAGTAGGCACGCTCGAGATGCGCCGGTAACGCTCGGTAGGTTGCCTGAGATGTTGTGCCAGCGCCAATAGGCCAGAATGGCAAATGCGATCGCTTCTTTGTAGTCGCCATCAAGCTGATATTTATCAGTTGTGCTAATCGTTGCCGTTGGTAGGCGCTGCTGAAGGCGTTGGATTAGGTACTGATTGCGACTACCGCCGCCGCCAATTAGAATTTCTGTTGGCATCGGCACTAAGAACTGGCGATAGCTTAGTTCGATGGTGGCGGCGGTAAAGTCTGTGAGGGTCGCCAAGAAGTCTTCGTCGCTGAGTCGAGATCTTTTAGCATCTTGCCAGCAACGGGCCGCATAGTCTGTACCAAAAAGTTCGCGCCCAGTAGATTTGGGCGGCTCTAGCTGAAAGAAGGGTTGCTGTAGCCACTGTTCTATTAGCGGCTGGTGAGGTGTCCCTTTGGCGGCCCAAGTGCCGTTCTGGTCATATTTTTTTGCTCCATCAGAAAGTTTGGCGACAGCCCAGTCTATGAGGGCATTGCCAGGGCCCGTGTCCCAACCTTTCAGACCTGTTGGCAGGTCTCCTTTTTTGTTCCAAGGGGGAAGGTAGGTTACGTTGCCAATGCCGCCGATGTTTTGTACGGCGAGAGCTTTATGAGGCTGGCTCAGCAGGCAGGCGTCAATCATCGGAACAAGGGGTGCGCCTTGTCCACCGAGGGCGATGTCAGCAATCCGGAAGTTGCTAACCGTGGGGCAGCCTGTGCTATGGGCAATTAGATCGCCGCGTCCGAGCTGTAGAGTGTAGCCTAGCGCGTTTGTTTGAGGGGGGCGATGGTAAAGGGTTTGCCCATGAGATCCGATGAGCTTGACGGTAGAGAGCTCGACGTCGAGTGCCTGGATGGCTGCAACGAAGTGCTGGGTGATCGCGTCGTCGAGCTCAGCCAAGGCCGCTAGTGTAATGGGCTCGTTCGCGCAGATCGCAAGAATTTGCGATCGCACTTCATCTGTATAGGGATACGTTATGCCTTGGAGCAATTTGGCCGAAACCGTATAGCCCGCGCCTGAAACTTCGGTTAGCGCTGCATCGATCCCATCGACCGATGTTCCGCTCATTAGCCCAATAATCTTCATGCGCTACCCATTCACACGCTCATTTCGCATCAGTGCCGTTTCACACCTATTCATTTCGCGCACCTGCTATTAGACCGGTAGCTTATCAATTCCGACGTTGTCTCCAATGACTACCATCAAACTCCCTCCTTTCAGCCGTGTGATTGGGCTAGGGTTGATAATGAATTTGTCGTGATCATCTTGCTTGGTATCTTCTTTGCTAATCGCCATCAGTGTTAGCCCATAGTGATTGCGCAGATCAACCTCCATGATTGTTTTGCCATGAAAGCTTTGCGGTATCACTACTTCTACAATGCTGTGGTCAGGGTCTAGCTCAAACCGGTCTAAGATGCCGGGCCGAGTAAGCGATCGCGCTAGCTCGCAGCCCATCTCATGCTCTGGAAACACCACATGATCCGCGCCGACTCTGACCAGCAGCTTGCCGTGAATTTCAGAAGACGCCTTAGCGACCACATTCGGTACCCCAGACTCTTTCACATTCAGCGTAGTAATAATGCTCTCTTGTACATAGTTACCAATCGCTACAATCACCGTGTCAAAGTCGGGAATGCCCGCCTCTACTAGGGCTGAGGGCTGTGTCGAATCCAACTGTACCGCATGGGCTGCGATTTGGTCTGTCAGCACCTGTGCCACCCGGCTCTCATTAGAATCGATACCCATCACCTCGTATCCCATTCCATGCAGTGTCAGACAAACCGCTCGGCCAAATCGACCTAGCCCAATTACGGCAAACTGGCGGTTGGTTGCTCGTAAATTCTTGAAAAACTTAAGAGACGAGATATTCACAAACTTGAAAACCACTCACGCATGGAACTCTAAGCATTCTACTGGGTCTAGAGAAACTCTCAAACAGATCTCTTCCCAATGGTTTTTTGAATGTTTGTACTTCTAGATACCGGTTTTAGATACCTGTTTCCTAACACTCTATTCTCCGGATATCTGTAGTGGGTCGAACCCCATCGCGCAATCCATTTCTTTCTTTGATAGGCTAGCTAGATGCTTCCTTGGGATAGGTACGGACGTGAACATTCAAATTGGTCGTGGCAAAACAGCCAGGCGTGCATACGGAATCGATGAAATTGCCCTGGTGCCTGGCGCTAAAACCTTAGATCCACAGCTTGCTGATGCTAGCTGGCAAATCGGTGGCATAACGCGAGAAATTCCGATTATTGCGAGTGCAATGGACGGCGTGGTTGATGTCAACATGGCAGTCGAGCTATCTCGACTAGGTGCGCTAGGCGTCTTAAATCTAGAAGGTATTCAGACTCGCTACGAAGATCCTAACCCGGTATTAGATCGGATTGCGGCGGTCGGCAAAAGTGAGTTTGTTCCACTAATGCAAGAGCTTTACGCTCAGCCAGTTAAGGCCGAACTGATTAAGCAGCGTATTCAACAAATCCAATCACAAGACGGGATTGCGGCTGTAAGCTTGACACCAGCAGGCGCTGTTAAGTTTGGCAAAACAGTTGCCGATGCCGGGGCAGATCTTGTATTCGTGCAGGCAACGGTTGTATCTACAGATCACCTTTCTCCCGAGACTGTATCGCCACTGGTGCTAGCTCAGTTCTGCAAAGAGATGCCGATGCCAGTACTGCTAGGCAACTGTGTGACATATGAAGTCACCTTAAAGCTGATGGAAGCAGGCGCAGCAGGCGTTTTAGTTGGCATTGGTCCTGGCGCGGCCTGTACCTCTAGAGGGGTTTTGGGGGTAGGCGTGCCGCAAGCCACTGCAGTGGCCGATTGCGCAGCTGCTAGAGACGACTATCAAAACGCGTCTGGACGCTATATCCCGGTCATCGCCGACGGCGGTTTAGTTACTGGGGGGGATATCTGTAAGTGTATTGCGTCCGGCGCGGACGGGGTGATGATTGGCTCACCGTTTGCCAGAGCTAAAGAAGCACCCGGACGGGGTTTTCACTGGGGAATGGCAACACCTAGCCCTGTCTTACCCAGAGGAACTAGGATTCAGGTTGGCACTACCGGAACGCTGGCGCAAATTCTACGCGGGCCTGCGCAGTTAGACGATGGCACCCACAACTTTTTAGGCGCTATTCAAACCAGCATGGGCACTTTGGGTGCCAAAGATCTCAAAGAGATGCAGCAGGTTGAAGTGGTGATTGCGCCTTCTCTGTTAACAGAAGGAAAGGTTTATCAAAAAGCTCAGCAGTTAGGCATGGGTAAGTGAGCTTCTCGGCAAAATAGTCTATGGTTCCAGAGAAAATGAGCTCAGCGAAAATACGCTCAGCAAAAGTACGGAAGATACCTAGTAGAAAAGGTAGCGACGCCTACTGAACTTTTAAGACTTGTCTCTGATAGGTTGATTAGGCGATGGCAAATCACAAAGAGTCTTCTACAATTAGGTGAAGCGGAGACGCAAGTTTCCGTTCACTCCTCACACCAAACTCCGCTCAGATTTCCGAATCTGGGCGGTTCCTTTTTTAGCGACTCTATGCCTATAGGCTTAATCTGTAAGAAATCTGTAGAGGCTTAGATTAAGAGCAGGTTTTGGCTATGGTAATATCTAATTACATGAGTGACTAAGGATTTTTAAAGTAATGTCAGCCTCACAGGTCACAGATTCGACATTTAAGCAAGAAGTTTTGGAAAATGAGACCCCAGTCCTAGTTGACTTTTGGGCTCCTTGGTGTGGCCCCTGCCGGATGGTTGCTCCTGTTGTAGACGAAATTTCTGAACAGTATGACGGCCAGGTCAAAGTTGTTAAGGTCAACACGGATGAAAACCCTAGCGTTGCTAGTCAGTATGGTATCCGTAGTATTCCTACCTTAATGATCTTTAAAGGTGGCCAGCGAGTAGACATGGTCGTTGGTGCGGTGCCAAAAACGACTTTGGCTAACACTCTAGAAAAGTATCTTTAAATCATTGACACAGCGGGCTTTAAGTTCAGCTCTGCTAACATTTCGAGGTCAGCATTCTAAGGTCAATACCTGAGAACACACCAAAAAAAGATCTGCTGTTAAAAGGCTTTAGCGATTGCTAAGGCCTTTTATTGTCGGCCTGCTATGCTGCTTTTTGTGATTTCTAATTTTTTCTCTATGGATGCTCGTCCTTTTTCTGACTCTGGGATTGATAGTTCACGACAAAGTCATCTACGCGCAAATCTTCTTCAGACTTTGGATCGGCTACCAAGTTTGGAGAATGGCGCTTTGATCGCGCAGATCATGGAGACGCTAGTGCGGATGGCCAATCAAGAGACCGAACGGCTTGATTGGAAAATTTTAAGCTATTCGATGCTGGATATGGAGGAGGGGTTTAAATCGTTCTATCCGTATCGACATACGCGCAAGATAGCGGTGTTTGGCTCTGCTAGAACCCCAAGTAGTCATCCTGCGTATCAGATGGCGGCTGAGTTCTCGCGGCGGGTGGCGAAGCAGGGCTTTATGGTGATGACGGGTGCGGGTGGCGGTATCATGCAGGCGGGTAATGAAGGGGCTGGGCGAGAGAACTCTTTTGGCCTTAATATCCAGCTTCCGTTTGAACAAGGGGCTAATTCAGTGGTGTCTGGCGATGACAAGCTGGTAAATTTCAAATACTTTTTTACCCGCAAGCTGTTTTTCTTGAAAGAGAGTGATGCGATCGCGCTGTTCCCGGGCGGTTTTGGCACCCAAGACGAAGCCTTTGAGTGCCTGACGCTGATTCAAACCGGCAAAACCGTCCCGCTGCCGCTGGTTCTAATCGACAAACCTGGCGGCGACTACTGGAAAAGCTGGGACTACTACATTCGCAACCGTCTGCTCGATCAGGGCCTGATTAGTCCTGATGATACCAGTCTGTATCACTTAACTGACAGCATCGACGAGGCGCTAGAGTCGGTTGAAAGCTTTTATCGGGTGTACCACTCTAGCCGCTATGTCGGCGATCAGCTGGTAATTCGACTAAAAGCTGAGCTATGCCCTGGTGGCATCGAGCGGCTAAACGAGGCGTTCTCTGATATTTTGACGCGAGGACAGATTCGAGAAGTTTCCGCGCATGAGTTTAAGCGTGACGATGAAACAGAATCGCTGCCGCGATTGGCACTGTATTTCAATCAGCGAAGCCAAGGTCGACTGAATCAGATGATTCGCTATTTGGGCAAGCTGGGTGTTGCCTGTGAGGCAGTTCAGCACCCAGAGCAAAAATAGCATGCGCGGCAGACGAGATACGGTGTTCTCTATCATGATAGTCCGCCTCATTTTACGCCCAGCGTCTTATTCTATACATAGTTATGCTTCTATGCCTATATGCCGCGCTGCAGGTGTAGTAAGATGCCGCGGGCGATCGCTGTCGCCATCCGCTGTCGCCAGACCGGGTCGGCCAGGTTGGGATAATCTTCTGCGCCAGTCACAAAACCTGTCTCGATTAGGATAGCAGGCATAGAGGTCTGACGAATAACGTAGAACCGGGCGCTACGAACCCGGCGATCGCGCATACCCATTTCATTGAGGACGGTGCTATGAACCGTATTGGCCAACCGTTGGCCTGACGCAGAAGCGTAGAAAGTCTCTAGGCCGTTGACATCCGGACGGCTCATACTAATGGCATTCGCATGAATGCTTACAAAGATAGAGGCGTTTACCCGCTCTGCAATTTGAACGCGAGGAGCAAGATCTATTTCCATGTCGCGATCGCGCGTCAGCACAACGTCGGCCCCTTGCGCTCGCAAAATCTCAGCGACTTGAGGCGTAATATCATTCACTACCTGCTTTTCCTGCAGGCCGTTAATCCCGACTGCACCCGGATCTCGTCCGCCATGACCTGGATCTAGTACAACTGTAAAGCGACCATTGGGCAAGGTGGGTAGCTCATCTGTATCTATCTGTCGGGTACTCGGCGGCTGGCGCTCGGCGCTGGCAATAGCTGTTGCCTCGCTTGGTACTAGCGGTTCAGTATCTGGCACGTCGCTAATAGAGACGTCCATGGGCAAAATCACAACGCCCTCTTCACTGGCCATAATCTCCCAGTCAGGGCTTTCTTCGCCTAGTGCCAGCACAATGCGAACGCGAGCGGGGTTCGCAGACACCTGCTCAGCTCGCCAGCTGCTAATGCTGTAGCGATTATTGGGCAGCCCTGCTGCTGTGAGACCTAGAGCTATTGATGCCTGGTCAAAGTCTAGGGCGATATAGCGCTGACCGTCTTCTTCAAAGCGATCGACCGTCAGGTTGGTATCTAGCTGCAGACTATCGCCGAGCGTTCTAATAAAAAAGCCGTCTGCGGTCGTCGTAACTCCTTGAATTCGCGTGCTCGCGCCTTGGACAGGGCGGTTGCTGACCGCATTTTGGCCCTGCTGCGCTGCGGTGGTAGTCGCCTCCGCAGAAGCTATCTCGGCTGTGGCGGCTGCGGTGGGGTTGCTGTCAATAGTGTCGTTATCAACGGCGATCGCTTCTGGTAGCTGCACTGACCACTGACTCGGGCTTTCCCCTCGCACCTGCACTTGGTTAGGATCTACGGTATAGCCAGGGTTGTACTCTACAACTAGACGTGTGGTTTCAGCGTCATGTGCGCTCACTCTGATTTCTTTAATCGTTCCATCCATAACCATGCTTTCTGGCCTTGAAAGCGTGGTTCCTGGCATGTCAATGACCAGACGGGTTGGATTAGAGATTAGCTGCGCCGTCGGCTGAATGCTATCGTCTGTGGTGAAGATTAGCCGGTTTTCTTGCGGGTCGAATCGCCAGTCCTGTAGCCGCGCCGCCTCTACAGGGAGGGCTAATAAAAGCGCGCCTGCTAGAGATACGAAGGGTAATAGACGATGCCATCTCACCATGTGTGTCCTCAATACCAAGTAACCTGACTAAAAAAATAACTGAGCAAACTGACTTAGCCTTACCTGTAAGTACTGTGAGGGTTTGTCAGCACTTTGTAAATCTAGAAGTTTAAAAGAACTGACAGATTAGGGGCAAAGCCCAGTGGTGGTAAAGGTTTAGAAGACAAGCATTAGACTGTAAGACACTGATTTATCAATTCGCCTATTTCCTTAGCTGAGCAGCTTTTGAAACTAATTATGTGTTCGTAAGTACATGATTTCGCAGGTATGTATGTTATCAAAAACATGTGATTTCTGTGTTTTTCATCCAATAGCCTGCCCTGTTTCTTTTCGCTCGTAACAACTATTCGTGTTCTAATATTCGTGTTCTGACAGCTCTATTCCCTTAGGTCGTCTCGTCAAACGCTGCTCTGCTCTATATGGAGACTTTTGTATCTTACTTTCGTAGTTCAACAGACGGCTGAGACAATCCGTGAAGTTACAAGGAACTTCAAGAGATAGGTTGCGTTTGTAAAGCAGGGCTATGTAATCGCGCTAAAGGCTAGGCTATGCAGTGTTTTAGGAACAGCCGCCGTCAGAATTTCGTTGCCTGTTTTGGTGACGAGCACATCATCTTCTATTCGTACGCCAATGCCTTTCCAGCGATCTGCGATCTGTGGCTGAGGATACTCGTCTTCTCCTTCTTTGGGTTGGTCAGGCTCGTAATCTGGGGCGATGTAAATGCCGGGCTCTACGGTGACAACATTGCCAGAGACAAACGGCTTCCACGTTTTGTCAGGGTTGCGCAAAATGCCAGAATCATGAACATCCAAACCTAAAAAGTGGCCAGTGCCATGCATAAAGAAGGCTTTGTACTTCTTCGCTTCAATTAGCCCGTCGACATCTCCTACAAGAAGGCCTAGTTCCACAAGCCCAGTTGTGACCACCTTGACTGCGGCGTCGTGAAATTCGTTAAACGGGAGGCCTGGTTTTACTTTCTCGATGGCGGCAAGCTGCGCTTTGAGTACAAGATTGTAGATAATCTCTTGCTCTTCAGAGATGCGATCGCCGACCGGAAACGTCCGTGTGATATCGGCGTTGTAATATTCGTAGGCGCAGCCCGCATCAATCAGCAGCAGATCGCCGTCTTTTAGCGGTCTATTGTTTTCTACATAGTGCAAGATGCAAGCACTTTCTCCACTAGCGATGATAGAGGGATAGGCCGGTCCGAGGGCACCAGCTCGGCGGAAAATATTTTCCATCGCTGCCTGAATTTCATACTCGTACAGGCCAGGGCGAGCCATTTCGCGTGCGGTGTTGTGTGCTTCTGCGCTAATAGCGATCGCCTGACGGATTTTCTCGATTTCGTAAGGTGTTTTTACTCGCCGAAACTGCTGCATCAGCAGCTTAGAATCTTCAAGCGCCGCCGGACCCGTGCCTGCTTTGGTCATCTTTGTTAGCAGATGCTGCCACAGTCGGATGATGCGATTATTAAAAGTCTGATCGTGCCCGAAGTGGTAGTAGAGTTTAGGCGCGGTGCGAACATACTTGGCAAGCTTCTCGTCTAGTTCGCCAATCGGATAAGCTTCATCAGCACCGTACTTTTCCTTGGCCGCGGCTACGCCTGTCCGATAGCCGCTCCAAGTTTCTTTCTCCTTATCCTTAGGCTGCACAAATAGAACAAACTTGTGCTCTTCATGAGAAGGGGCGAGTACAGCCACTGCGTTGGGCTCATTGAATCCAGTGAGATAAAAAAAGTCGCTATCTTGTCGGTACAGGTAGTCAACATCGTTGTGCATAACGGCTGTCGGCGCACTACAAAAAATGGCTGCGCTCTGACCTAGGGCCTCTAGCACAGCCGCTCGACGCTGACGATATTCGCTCTGCATAGGTTTCTATCTTATTTCTTTGGAGTGCTTGATTTAAAAAGCATAGCTCAAAACTTCGATCCGCATTCCTTCGCTCGGTAGGCTGCTAGCGCTGACGCTGAGCGTATTGTCACCTTGGGTCGTAGGCGTCCCTGCCATCAGCGCGGTAAAGCTATCAACACCGACGATATCGCAAACTTCCGCATCGGCAGCCTGCGTACGGTAGTGCGTAGGAATGACAATTTTAGGATTGAGTGATCGCACAGCTTCAACCGCTTCTTCTGGCGTGTAGGCTTTTGGACCACCGCCCACCGGCAATAGCAGCACGTCTGGGCGACCCAGTAAAATTTTGTCTTCAATAGAAATCGGTGCCGCCGCGCCGCCCAAGTGCACAATATTAACGCCTGCCTGATTCCATACCCAAGCAATGTTGGTGCCAAAACGCCGACCATTCATTCGGTCGTGGGGCATGCTTACGCCCTGTATTTCTACGCCGCTGATGGTGTAGTCACCTGGTTCATCAATCACCTGGTTGTCGATATAGCGATCGCTCAAATACCCTTCATCAAATAAGCGGCTGCTTAGAAGTACCAAATCTGCACCGACGGTTGGCTCTGCGTAACCTGCCGTGCATCCAACGGCCTTGAACGGATTGACCAAGACGCGCTGACTACCCCCTGTAAATAAGAATGCAGTGTGACCTAGCGCGGTAATCGTTAACGGCTCACCTTGCGCCTGATAAGACTGATATCGAGAAGTGAGCCCTAATCCAACCGTGCTAGCCAAGGTTACGCCTGCATATTTCAGGAGATTTCGCCGATTCATAGTGTCCTTATTTTTACGAAAGGGGTTCTTTTATCGTGCCGTATGGTGTGACATTCAGCACAGCCAAGTTAGGACAGTTTGTCTAGGCGGACAAGCTATGAGGATAAAAGGCAGCGCAATCGCAGCGAGAAGATCAAAGCCCTAGCAAGAAATTTCTCAGCAGCTCTTTTCCTGAGCTAGTCAATACGCTTTCAGGGTGAAACTGTACTCCTTGAATATGAGGATAGTTACGGTGGCGCACACCCATAATGGTGCCATCGTCTACCCAGGCCGTCACCTCTAGCACTGCAGGGCAGGTTTTGGGATCGATGACTAGGCTGTGATAGCGGGTTGCGATCAGCGGATCGGCTAGGCCTGTGAAAACGCCCGTGTTGCTGTGTCGAACCGGGGAAGTCTTGCCGTGCATAAGTTCACTTGCACCTACTACTTTACCCCCGTAAACTTGGCCGATGCTTTGATGACCTAAGCAAACTCCTAGAATTGGCAGGGTTGGCCCTAGCTCCTCAATGATTTTGAGCGAGATGCCAGCATCATTTGGTGTACCCGGTCCAGGTGAAATAACAACGGCGTCAGGCTTCTTCTGGGCAATCTCTTCTAGCGTAATCTGGTCGTTACGAAAAACCTCTATCTCTCTAGCAATTGGGATGGTCTGACCAAGTTCACCCAAATACTGCACCAAATTATAGGTAAAGCTATCGTAGTTATCGATGACTAAAATCATAAATTTGGTGAGTGGTAGGCTTGCAAATACAGAAGAAATCCCTGTCTTGAACAGTGACAGAGTCTGCTTAGAACGGCGCAACCTGCCTAGAATAGCTGAGAACGGACTAGATTTTAGGTGCGCCGAAGTTAGACAAAAAGCTGATACTAGAATTAATGAATATGAGATGAAAGCAGTGTCCAAAGCGGTGGAGCAAAAATCAAAACTGCAATTAGCAATGCGATGATTGCCGCCATCAAAACAGCACCCGCGGCGCAGTCTTTTGCGATCTTTGCTAGCTCATGATAGGTTTGCCCGACTGTTAGATCTACTAGCGATTCTAACGCTGTGTTCAAAATTTCCATCACTAAGACCGCGCCAATTGTAAGACAGATAATAGCGACTTCAACACGAGAAACGCTTAGCGTCCAGCACAGCAAGATCGCAACTGTGCCAACGCCCGTATGGACTCTAAAATTCCGCTGTGTTTGAAAGGCATAGGCAATGCCAGCCCAAGCATACTTGAAGCTGCTGAAAAGATCGGGAGCAATAGCCCAAGACTGCGATCGCGCTGCCGCTTCAGATTCTGTTTCTAATGAAGCCAGGTCGGTAGAAAGCTGGGAGCGAAGCTGATTTTTCGGTGCTATAGCTGGATTGTCCGAAAACGTATGTTGCTCAGAGAGCTTGCGATCGCGGGCGGAAGAGTACTGGCTATCACGGGAGGACATATGTAAACGTAGCCTAGTGGCGTCTCGAGAAAGGATGACGATTGCTCAGAAGATGCAGTCGACTTAACAATACTATTGCTAGATCAACGTTGCCCAATTTATACGCCAACATTACCTGCTGCCTAGTTCAATCTGGACCTGTTTCCCCAGAGAACTAGGCAGCTTGAGGGTTAGGCGGCACGAGAAAAGGACTTTCAACTAACAGCAGCCTTCAGGTCTACAAGCCCAAGCAGCCGTGTTTGCTGGCTGAGCATTTCCTCTAGACTATCCTCGTCTAAATGGTCCCAGCCGAGTAGATGCAATAGTCCATGGGCAGTCAGCCAGGCAAGCTCTTTCGTAAGCGAATGTTGAGCGCTACAGGCCTGCCGGGAAGCGGTTTCAACTGAGATTATGATATCACCCAAATACAGAGGCTGCTGTTGATGCAGCGCTTCTATGCCAGGAATAGCAGTTTCTAACGCGGCAAAAGAGAGCACATCAGTGGGCTTAGCCTGCTGCCGGTAGTCGGTATTGAGCTGCTGAATTTCAATATCGTTGGTCAGGCGCAGGCTGATTTCGTAGGCGTCAATCGGAGAGAACTGAGGCTCTAATGCCTCTAGCCACGTACGAAGCCAGTCTTGATATGGGTCGGTTCTAGCTTTGCTAGGCAAAAGGGCGCTGCCTTCTACGAAAGCTTCTACTTGAATAGGCATACAGTGCTAGACCTATCGTGTTAGGTAAGCGAGTCCAATTAACAGGCTCAATAGCCCAACGAAGGAGAGAAAAAAGTGGTAGAGCGATGTTCCTCCTTTCTTGACCATATTACGCATGGCCAGCTTGATGAAACTGGGTGTGGGCTCGTTTAATGTAGATTTTTTAGCGACCGGCTGACCGTTGCTTTCAGTAGCAGACACTGACGGATCTGTGCTCATGATTTGTTGTTCTTTCTACAGGTTAACTTTGAGAGCCCAAGCGTCTGAAGGCGATACTTTGACCAATACGATGAGAATCTTATACGCTGCTCTCTTGCAAAAGCTGATTTTCTTGCCTGAGATAGGCTTGAGTAAAGGCTTCTAAGTCGCCATCCATTACGTCTGAAACGGCAGTAGTCTCTACTTCGGTACGTAAATCTTTGACCATTTGATAGGGATGAAAGACGTAGTTACGAATTTGATTTCCCCAAGCGGCTTCTACCATATCACCTCGAATATCGGCAATTGCCTGAGTACGCTGCTCTTGAGCAATGACTAGCAGCTTCGAGGTGAGCAGTGCCATGGCTTTTTCTTTGTTCTGTAGCTGCGATCGCTCTTGCGTACAGCGCACCGAAATGCCCGTTGGCAAATGCGTAATTCGCACCGCCGTCTCTACCTTATTAACGTTTTGTCCACCTGCGCCACCAGAGCGAGAGGTTTTGACCTCTAAATCCTTATCAGGAATATCTAGCGTCACCTTTTCGTCTAAAATCGGCATCACCTCTACGCCAGCAAAGCTAGTCTGCCTTTTCCCATTTGCGTTAAAGGGCGAAATTCTCACTAGGCGGTGCGTTCCCTTTTCGCCTTTTAGGTAGCCGTAAGCATAGCGCCCCTCAATTTCCACCGTGACTGATTTCAAACCAGCCTCACCGCCGTCAGACTTTTCAATGAGGCTAAAGCGATAGCCGTTTTGCTCACTCCATCGGGTATACATCCGCAGCAGCATTTCGGCCCAGTCCTGAGCGTCGGTGCCACCGGCCCCGGCATCTATCGACAAGACGGCTCCTTTCTTATCGTAAGGACCAGACAGTAACTGCTGTAACTCCCACTGATCGAGCTCGCGGTTGAGCTTGTGAACAGTCGCCTCAGCTTCATTTAGCAACAGTTCATCTTGATCTAACTCTAGAAGTTCTAGTCCTGCACTGGCGTCTTCGAGCCCTGTTTTCCAGCTGCTGACTTGAGAGAGATTAGACTTATAGTCGTTTAATTCTTGCAGGTGCTTCTGGGCGTTTTCTGGGTTATTCCAAAAGTCAGGCTGCGCAGATAGCTGCTCTAGATCTTGAATTTTGGCGTTGAGTGCCGGAACGTCAAAGATATTCCTGAGCTTTGCCCAGGCGCTCTGAGATCACGTCTATCTCCCGTTTAAGCGTGACGGTATCAAACATAAAGGGTCAGTCAAATTTCTGTAATTAAGTAAGTGGCTTTTTTGAGGCGCTTCGATAGAACGCCCCTCGCTAATGAACCAGTTGGGGCTACCGTACAGTTCAAAGAGGGGCATACGATTTTGAGTAGGCTTATAGCCTAGTTTCTACAGCTTAGTCTCTACCGTTGATCGCAATCAGCAGTCTGAGGATAAATACGAACAGGTTGATATACGTCAGATACATTGAGAGCGCTGCGGGGATGGCCTGGTCGTCTGTATAGGTGCGGGGCAGTACGAAGAAGTCTACGACGGCTGCACCGACAAAGAGCAGTACACCAATTGCAGAGATCGCAATCTCAAGAAAGTTAGGTGCGTATACGCCAAAGAAGCTAAGAGCAAACTGGCCAACAATAACGATAACCAGGGCCATGATGCCAAGCTGAACCGTTTTTGTCAGCGCCATACCGTCCTCTTCGGAGAGGTTAGAGCCGATCGGGCGAGCCGCGATGAAGGTAAGCCCACAGGCAAATGCTGCAAAGCCAACGCCTTGAATCCCAACGCCACTGCTTTGCAATGCAACCGAGACGATACCGCTGAGCGTATAGCCTGTCAGCAGGCCGTAGGTTGCCAACAGCGGTAGTGCGACCGCATTGTTACCTTTTTTCGCTACGTTTTGGGCAATGAAAAAGAGCGCGATTTGCGCCACAATTGCCACGAAAAAGGTCGGCATAAACAGGCTGGGATTTGTCCTTAGCACGGTGAGCCCGCCAAAGGTCCCTAGTGCGGTCAGGATGAGACCACCACCCACATAAGGGAGGGCATTGGCGATGACATTAGGGCCAACGAGTGCCTGCCCCTTAGCATCTGAGATGGCCTGTCTAAAGTTACTAGTGTTGCTCATAGAAAGTAGCTACTCGTCGCGTGAATTTCCTATCTAGAAGTGTACTGAATTCCTTGAGGGTTTGCGATTACGGATTTCCGCTGTCGCCTTTATATAGAATTTTTCTAGCTTTTTCCTAAGCGCCAGACGTTGTTTTACCTGCGCTCATACAGCGGGCATAGAGATCGGAAAGTGCGGCAATAGATAGTACGAAAAAAGTAGCCAACTCCCGTAAAAACTCGGTGAGAGTTGATGAGCCTTTTTGTCTGTTTTGGGAAGTGTTGACAAGTTGAAAACCAAATTTAAGGCAATGTTGTCCTCTCTGTAAAACTACGCTTACGAAAGCTTGTCACCGTCTTACGTCGGGCTTTGACGGCATTAGTGATTTGCCTGGTTTTTGAGCGCTATGCGTGTATCCGCCTAAGTGTTTGGAGTGTGTCTTAAGTGACTACCGTGTTTCAACGATGGTGACAACAGGGTCTCTTTCCGAGAATGAATTTAATTCACGCAACACCGCTTCGACGCAGTTATCGCTGCATTAAATATGGCTTCTTCTAAATCTAAATCAGCACAGCTTCGATCTCGTGGCATGGAGCTGCTCATGCAATACAAGGTGGATCGTTCTGTTAAACTTCGCAATCAGTTGGTTCGGCTCAACGCTGGATTGGTTCGTAAGATTGCCCATCGGGTTAGCCATCAGTGCGCTGAGCCTTATGAGGATCTCGAGCAGATTGGCTATATTGGGCTGATCCGTTCGATCGAACGGTTTGATCCGGGTCAGGGCTGCGCGTTCAGCTCTTTTGCGGTGCCTTATATTCGTGGAGAAATGCTGCATTTCTTGCGCGATCGCGGCACTACTGTCAAGATTCCCCGTCGTTGGCAAGATTTACAAAAGGAAGGGCAAAAACGTCAGGCTGAACTAATTCGTCAGTATGGTCGTCAGCCTTCTGATATTGAGATGGCTGAAGCGCTTTCAGTCTCTGTTCAAGAGTGGCGTCAGGTTAAGCTAGCGAATAAGAACCGAATGCCGCTAAGCCTAGATGCAACCGTTTGCCATCAAATTGATTCAAGTATCACCTTGGGCGATACGCTGCCTGACATTCACTATCAGCTTTTGCAAGGGTTAGAGGAAGACCGCCAGCAGATTCAGCGGGCAATGAATCAGCTAGAAGAAAAGACCCGTTCGGCAATCGATTTTGTTTTCTTTAAAGGACTTTCGCGCAAGGAAGTAGCTGAGCGCATTGGGGTTAGCCCAATGACCGTTACCCGTAGAATTCAGCGCGGAGTAGAGCAAATGATTACATATTTACAGCCACAGCAAGAGCTGCAGACTGATCCATAGCAATATCTGTAGGTAACGATTTGGACCGGACCTGCCAGCGTTCATAGTGTTTCATTTTCGAATCTCCTAAGTGAACTAGGCCGCTGCGATTAATTGCGATCGCAGCGGTTTTTCTATTGGTTTTCCTAGTGTTTGTGCTGGTGCTAATGCTTTGAAGTCGGTAAAGCCCTCAAGTCGGTAGCATAGGGCATGGGGCATAGTCGTCTATGTGGCTTTAAGGATTAAGCTTTATAGGGTAATCGCCCTGTGCTGTTAGCTTTCGTTTGATCTAAAAGGAGTTTTTATGGCCGCTGCCGAAACCCATATCAGTCAGGTCCAGACGAGCCCTGCCTCTCTACCTGCTAGCCATCAGGCCGATGACCAGGCCAACGCCCAGGACAATCTTCAGACGGCTGATGAAAGATTTGCGTCCTTGAAAGTGCAGCTAAAGGAGCGTTGGCAGTCAATTGATGAGTTTGATCGAAGCCCTCGGCAGATTCTGGTGGTGCCTTCTTTGAGTTTGGATCAAGCAGAGCTCAGGAAAGTACAAGGGGTTCACTATTACGAAGAGCGGCTGCTGTTTTCGCTGATTCGGCTACGCAATCCAGAAACGCGGCTGATTTATGTGACGTCTCAGCCCTTGCACCCCAGTGTGGTGGACTATTATTTAGAACTTTTGCCAGGCATTCCTAGCTCTCATGCGCGCGATCGCCTAGACCTTTTTTCAACGTATGATTCTTCACTGCGATCGCTTACCGAAAAAATCCTGGCCCGTCCGCGCTTGATCCGTCGCATCAAAGACAAAATTAAGCCTAACGAGGCTTACATGACTTGTTATAACTCCACAGAGCTAGAGAAAACGCTGGCACTCAAGCTAGATTTGCCGCTGCTGGCGCTAGATCCAGATTTGCTCTACTGGGGAACAAAAGGGGGCAGTCGTCAAATCTTTGCCGAATGTGGCATCCCTTTACCAGACGGTAGCGAGCTGACGCATGAGGTCACAGAGCTAGCGAGTCTGACAGCAGCGCTGTGGGAGCGGCAGCCAGATTTACAGCGAATTGTCATCAAGCTCAATGAGGGATTTTCGGGCGAGGGTAACGCTCTGCTATCACTTTCAAGCTTGGCAGAGGTGGCCCCAGGAAAGGCAACGCATCAGGCGAGAGCCGCGGCGATTGAGGCGGCGTTGCCGCAGCTGCGGTTTCAATGTGACACCGAAAGCTGGGTATCGTTTGCCCAGAAGATTGAAGAGTTGGGTGCGATCGCAGAAGCCTTTATTGAGGGAGACGAAAAATACTCACCCAGCGTACAAGGACGCGTCACGCCCAAAGGCAACGTCGAAATTCTATCAACGCACGATCAAGTTCTCGGCGGACCTGATGGTCAGATATTTCTAGGCTGTACCTTTCCTGCCGACGACGCCTATCGCCTCGCCCTGCAAGAAATGGGGCGTAAGGTCGGCGAAAACTTAGCCGCCAAAGGGGCCCTAGAGCGCTACAGCGTTGACTTTATCGCCGTGCACCAGCCCGACAACCCAGACCAACCCTGGAACTTACAGGCAATCGAAATCAACCTACGTAAAGGCGGCACCACCCATCCCTTCATGGCACTAAAGCTGCTGACAAACGGCACTTACAGCCTAGAAGACGGTAAGTTCTATACCAAAAACGGTCAGGCAAAATGCTACCGAGCCTCTGACAACCTGCAGAAAGACGCCTACCGTGGCCTGCTGCCCAACGATCTGATGGACATCATTATGGGAGAGCAGCTTCACTTCAGCTCTATTGACGGCGTCGGCGTTGTTTTTCACCTCATGGGCTGCCTCAGCGAGCATGGCAAACTGGGACTGACTTGCATTGGCAACACGTCCAAAGAAGCTGAGGCGATATACGAACAGGTAGTAGCCACAATTGATCGGGCGACGCGCGAGGTTTAGCGCAGAACAAACCTATTGAGATATAGCCTCAGCAGGCACTCTCTCAATCCTTTCTACTGGTTGGCTGTCTTCATAGCCCTAGCCATCTCCCGCTTATCCTGCTTTTTCTTCAGGCTATCGCGCTTATCATGCAGCTTTTTCCCGCGCCCTAAGCCAAAGCTTATTTTGACTCGGCCCCCTTTCAAATACATTTTCAGCGGTACCAGCGTCAGCCCTTTTTGCTCCACCTGACCAATTAGCTTACGGATTTCCTGCTTGTGCAGTAATAGCTTACGAATCCGCCTAGGCTCATGGTTATAAGCTAGGTTCGTCATGCTATGCGGAGAAATATGGACATTGTGTAGCCAAACCTCCCCTCGCTTGACGTTGGCAAAGCCATCGCGCAGGTTAACCTTTCCCTCACGAATAGACTTGACCTCTGTACCTGTGAGAACAACACCCGCCTCATAGGTATCAAGGATTTCATACTGGTAGCGGGCCTGGCGATTGTCCGCCACGATTTTGACGCCACCGCTGCTTTTTGCTGTCGATTTGGATAAGGTCGATTTAGCCATAAATACGGAAGAGTTGAAATGCTGTAGGAAGTAGTGAGTAGAGCTGTAACTTGTCTAATAGAGGATCTTACTCTGCGACTATGCACCACTCATAGAGCTCGTAGGTAACACAGCCATTAGCAATCAGCGGGTCAGCTTCTACAATAGCCTCTGCTTCAGCCATAGATTCGGCTGTAAAAACTAGCATACCGCCACCTTTCTTAGCCCAGTATCCCGTTCGTGCTTGGTGCCCTTTGTCGATGAGCTGTTTGACATACGCCACATGAGCGCCCACGAACTGATCAAACTTTGGTTTGCTAACGATACCTTTTTCTATTTTGACAAACCATGCCACGGTGAGGGCCTCCTGTATTTAGCAGTGCAGATAAACCTGCATTTGTTCAAACTCTCCAAGAGCTAGGTCTACACCTTCTCCCTAGGCATCTTCTTTCCAAGCCAGTTTCATATAGCTAATACAACTGAGGTATCGAAGCTTTGACGTCAATATTGGGAAAAATAGAAGACTCTCCTAACTTACTTTTCCTAACTTATGACGTAATCTTCATCCTCATATCTTGCGCTTGAATCTCGCTCTGTGGAAAGAGCGTATACTCACCTGATGGTGGACTCGCCTGTAAAGCCCTAAGTCTTACAGTTGATCATGTCATAAATAAGCAAAAGGAACGGAGACATGACAACTGAGCAAAATAAAGACGTAAAACTAGATGCCGAGCCTGGTAAAGGTGCCGCTGGCGATCAGTGGGCAGTGCAGGTTTCTCAGCCGGTAGGTGACGCTGTTCAGCCGGAAGGGACAAAAAGCTTTCCGGGTGGGTCGCCTAAAGAAGACAGCGAAGATATTGAAGCTGCCAAGGCGAGCGAAGCTGATAGCGATCTAAAAACGACAGATGGCTATGTAGTAGATGACTCGGGCCGTTTGAACAATTTTGCAGTAGAGCCCGAAATGTACGTAGAAGAGTAGGGCTTGTAAAGTCCTCAGATCTCCCAGGCTGCCTGAAAGAAGTCTCGCTCACAAACCATTGCATACCTGTAGGTGGAGTGTGTGACGGCAGCATTGGGCGAAAGCTGATCGACGAGCGTTTCTAGCTGCTGAGCCAAAGGCTCAAAGTCGTCGCTGCTGTAGGTGGCAATCCAATCCTGATACTGATGGGATGGTGGGATTCCACCTTTGGCTAATTCTTGACCAAGGTAGGCGTATAGCCGCATGCAGGGCGACATGGCGGCAGCAGTAATACCGACGGGCTGGCTCCAGGCTGTTGACAGTAAAAAGTCTGTATATTGCCGGGTTGTGCTGCCGGGAGTGACGTTGTTGATGTCTACATTCCAAGACTCAGCGTAGCCTTTATGAAGATTCAGCTCTTGAAGCACGCCATCAGCTAGTGAATGGAAGGTCTGGAAGTTTTTCCACTTAGGAGCTTTGGCTGCGGCAATGCTATAGGCACGAGCAAACGCCTCTAGAAAAAAGGCGTCTTGACCAACGTAATAAGCAAACTTTTCCTTTGGCAAGGAGCCCTCACCAATACCCTGAACGAATGGGCTGCGCTGGCAGGCATCGGCTAAATCTTGGTTGGCTTGCCAAAGGAAAGAGGAAAGAGACATAGGGCTACGAACGGCGATAGGGTATAAATGCAGAATCGCTCAATATCATAGCTTGCGTGTCATAGCCTATTTCTCGCGGGCTGAGGCTCAGGCGATCGCACCCCCACCAATCTTGCGCACAGCGACAACGGCAGGTTTTGGCGGCGCATTGTCAGCTTGCGCTGGCCAGTTGGAGCCAAGTGGAACTTCCCGGGTCTGTACGAAGCTTTCGCCTGTTGTCGTTTGTAGCGCAAAATCACGCAAGTCGGCTGCCATATCTACCCTGGTCCCATTGCGTTCACCAGGATGCTGCGCGGCTAAAAACAGCGTTGTACTGTCCGCCGTAAAGAAAGGCCCTGTCAGTTCACACTCCATCGGACCATAGGCAAACATTTTGGCTTCCCCTGCCTGCTCACCCGAGAGTGAAATCCGCCACAGCGAATTGTTGCCATAGAGACCTAGCAGCTCCTTCCCAGTCAGTGTCTCTCCAGAATCGCTCAGCCGAGCTGGAGTGGGATTGTTATGAGTGCTAGTAGACATATCCGTGACAATCCACAAGTTACCCTGCGTATCGAACTCTAGATTGTCTGGGTTAGCAAATCCAAGGCCGCCTTCTGCCGGTTCGCCACCAGTGGCGATCATCTCCCAGGCAAAGGTCATAGCCGCTGGCTCGTTCTCTGTTTCGGTGACTTTCATTACCCAGCCTTCTTCATAGCTAGTTTCACCGTTGGGCCCCACAAAAATTGCCATATCTGGACCGCCATCGCTGCCCGGATTACCCGAGGTAAAGGCGATAAATAGCGTGCCGTCCTCAGCGACTTCTGTGTCTTCGGGGCGAGCGGTTGCCGTAGCCCCTATGGCATTGGCTGCAAAGTGCGCGTCTACCAAAATTGCACCCTGCTTTTCTATCTCGCTGCCTGTGTAAAGATCGCCGAGGGTGGCAAATCTTGACTTAAAGGCCGTAATTAGGGCGTCTTCTTCTACCTTTTCAAAACCACCTTCTGGGCGCTTGGGCAAGGTCACCATGCCGCCTGCGACGCTGCTAGGTAATACTGGCTCAATTGGAGTGCTCGCGGTTAAGGGGATCCAGCTACCGGTGCCATCAGCATTGAATTTAGCTGCGTAGAGCATTCCGTCAGTTAATAGCTGGGAGTTGGTTTTGTCAGCGGGATTGCTAACGACGCCAGTACTGACAAACTTGTAGACGTGACCGCCTCGGCGATCGCATCCTGAATAAAACGCTAGCTGCTTATTGGCCTCGACCCTAATCCCAACCGCCTCGTGACGATACCGGCCCAGCCAAGTGTGCTTAGTGCCATGGTCTGATGCATTAGCCGGGTCAACTTCTACAATCCAGCCGTACTTGTTACCCGCTAGGCCCAGCACATTGCCCTGTCCGTTCAAGCCACCGTCAAAAGCAGTTTCGCTCGGTGATAGCGAAGACCCGTCGCTGTTGACCCCCTCAGGCACCTGACTTTGAATGTTTTCTTCGGCGCTTAGTACAGTGCCCCAAGGCGTCGTGCCCCCAGCGCAGTTGCCAAAAGTGCCAATGACCTGGGGGCCGAGCCCGTCGGTGTAGCCAATCACATCAGCCTTTTCAAAGACAGCAGTCCCAGGTCCAGACGATTTTATGTAGTTGCCATCTTCTAATCCAGAGATCCCAGAGATGCGACGGTCGTTCTCGCTAGGCGATCGCACCCATTGACCGTCAGCTTCTCGCTTGATTGCAATCACGCCCATCCCCTGATCAAGCAGCGCCTCTTTAGAAATGTCTGCAATCATCGCTTTGAGTGAATCGCCATCGGGCAGTGAAAAGGCATCCACTTCGTTTCCTGCCGCTTCTAACGCACTAAAAACATCTTCAAACGGTAGCGTTTTTCCTAGTACGCTTTCGTAAGTCTGTGCCCAAGTCTTGCTACTTATGTACTCAAAATTAATAGTGAGATAGCCTTGGCCTGGGCCAGTCGAAACAAAAGAAAGATAGTCATTGTTGTAGCCGAAACGACTATCTCCAACTGGATCTCCCCAGGCAGCAATCACATCGTATGTAAAGCCATCTGGTAGCACAATGTCATCTTGAATGGCATATTCTGCGTAGGCCATTGACTGATCTTCTGAACTGATACCGACCGCGCTATAGGGCATTGGCCCTTTAATCGGCGTAAAAGATTCAGTTTGTGCGAGTATATTCGCTGTACTAGCAGGTGTCTGCATACCCGTACTGGCTACCTTAGCGGCTTGGCCAACGCTTGGCCCAAAAGCGCTAATTGCAGACGTTCCGGCGGCTGCTCCCATGAATTGCAAAAAATGTCGCCGTTTTAAGCTCATAGCCGTTGTGTGAACTCCTTTACCGTTTCTAACAAAACTTTTCTAAGAGGGAGCATAGTGTTGTCAGGTTAAGGTTGGATAAACAGGCAGGTGTTTTTCTACAAGTAATGGCTCTTTGAGGCTCTGGTTGTTAAAGTTCTTTTTGGCAAAGCTTTGCCTGCTGACAGTCATCTGCAATTTGGGCTTTGAGCTGATCGATTGAGTCAAATTTTTGCTCAGGCCGAATGAAATTATCCAAGCTTACCGTTAGCATTTTTTGGTACAAATCACCTGTCCAGTCTAAGATGTGTACCTCAATGCTGAGGTCTTGTCCTTGTACCGTAGGCCGATTGCCAATGTTCATCACGCCTTTGAGCGCGTGTGCTGCAAGGCCGTACACGCGCACGCTATAGACCCCGGTCCGAGGCAGATACTTGTTTGCTGGAACTTGCAAATTGGCTGTTGGGAAACCAATCGTGCGGCCCAGCTGCTGACCAGTAACGACTCGCCCAGTTAATATATAGGGCCGACCCAGTAACTGGGTGGCCATAGCTAGCTGGCCTGAGCGTAAGGCTTCTCGGATACGGGAGCTGCTGATGCGATCGCCTTGTTCGTGCCTTAGGGGAACCTGAACTACTGGAACACCATACTCTGCTGCAATCTCTGTAAGCTGCTGAGCACTGCCGCTACGTCCTTTGCCAAAGTGAAAGTCGCTACCCACGCTAATTTTCTGCGCTTTTAGCCCTTTAATCAGCACCTGCTTTACAAAATCGGTCGGGCTGAGTTCGGATAGTGCCTGATCAAAAGGCAGCATGACCAGCTGATCTATTCCGAGCTGAGCAAGCTGCCAGGTTTTTTCGGCAACAGGCGTCAGGAGTGGCCGAGAGACGCCCGAAAAGTACTCATGCGGATGGGGTGAAAAGGTGACCACCGTCGAGTAAGCGCCAGATATTGGCAGCTTAAGACTTTTGAACGGACTGTTTGCTGACTGACCGCTGACAAACTGACTAGTTATAGCCTGACTATCTACAAGCTCACTGTGGCCAGTTGTAACACCACTATGGTGAAGCGCTGCGATAGCCTGGTTGCTGAATGCATCGGTTATGGGCGCTGCTGCGATTGAGCCGCGCAAAACCTGAGCCATCACTTGCTGATGGCCTAAATGCACGCCGTCAAAATTGCCTAGTGCTATATTCGTGGGGCCTTTGGCCGCCTGAAGAGAAGAAGTAATCCACACGCTTTACATTCTGACACATATAGCGTTGGTCACTTTACCAGAATGCACTTTTATCGGCCAAAAACTATATAACTGGCTAACCGGCTAAAAGCACTGATTAAAAATAATTGGCCAAACACCTGATATCGCGTGCCAATTACAGCGGTTATTCCTCCCGGTAGGCCAAACGATCGGCTCAGGCCATGGCCGCTACTGCGGACTGACCTAAAGGCGTACAGGCTTCCCTTTCTGTCAGTAGCTCTAGCACCATGCCTTCTTTAGCCACAACGCTAGTGGGTAGGGCAAGGGATGTTTGGCGGGCAATGTCGTCCATGAACTCGTCGGTATGAGTTGGATCGTGGTGGAAAATCACTAGCTGCTTCACGTTTGCCGCCTTGGCGAGCTTGACAGCTTCTTGCCAAGTAGAGTGACCCCAGCCGATTTTGCTGGACTGTTTGTCGTAATATTCGTCGTCTGTGTAGGTACAGTCGTAAATCATGGCGTCTGCGTCTTTCGCCAGCGCTAGAACGTTCTCATCTAGCCGGTTGGGAAAATGCTCTGTATCGCTAATGTAGGCGATCGCATGACCACGGTAGCTAACCCGATACCCAACCGCCTCTCCAGGGTGGTTAAGCATAGCGTTACTGATTTCGACGTTACCCACCCTAACAACTTCGCCGACTTCAATATCACAAAACTCTAGCTCTGCGCCCATAATTTGCAGTGGCACCGGGAAGTTTGGGTGCAGCATTTGGTCGTTTAGGCGCTGTTCAATCGTGGAGCCATTAGGCGCGATCGTCCCATGAATCTTGAACCAGTTACCAGGTACGAACGCCGGAACAAAAAACGGAAACCCTTGAATATGGTCCCAATGCGAGTGCGTAAAGAACATATTGGCCTTAACAGGCATTTCATCTAGCATCCTTTGACCCAGGTTCCGCAATCCTGTGCCTCCGTCAAAAATCAGTTGCTCTCCGCCCACATTCATTTCAATGCAAGCCGTGTTACCGCCGTATCGAACGGTCGTCGATCCAGGGCAAGCCACGCTTCCCCGGACGCCCCAAAAGCATATCGAAAACTGATCTCGCTGATCTGACATGAGCCTTACGTGAGGTGATGTTAGCGGACTGACCGTCTATTTCTACAGCGCTACGCTTTTTCATCCGCGAAGAAAGCTATTTTCGCCGTAAATAAACACGAAATAGATATAAAACAAACTGAGGAACTGCCTGCTTGCAGAATGCCCAAGGCTAATAAGGAGGTCTCGATAATTGATTGATCTAATTTTTACAGATAGTTTATAACAGCTTCTGTCAGTAAAAATACGGTTTTATGATTGCTGGATAGGTGACTGACATCATTGAAAGGGCGTGTTTCTAATCAGATAGCCTATAAGTTTTTCGTCTGCCAGCTGTGTATAAAATCAAGCGCTGTATAAGCAGCTAGGTTCGACTGTAGCGGGGTGATCGTGATGTGATTTTGCTTGATAGCCTGCACGTCAGTCATGAACTTATTGCCGACCGCTGCAATCTGTTTTTCTAGCTCGCTGGGCAGAGTGTTGGGTGGAGATAGAATTTCAGTATCACCCTCCTCCATTACCTCGCCTGCTAGCCAATAATAGGTTTTGCCTCTAGGATCTACTCGCTTTTCAAACTGATCGAAATACCGCCTAACGCCTTGCCGCGTGACGACGGGGGGCCGAATCTCACTAGCTTTCACAGGCGGGACGTTCACGTTTAATAAAACGGGTAGCGCTAAAGGATGCTCTTCTAACTGACCCACTAGCTTGCGTGCAAAATCAGCGGCTGGCTGAAAGTCTTTGCTGGCAAAACTTGTCAGGCTAATCGCGATCGCCGGTATACCTTCTAGCACCCCTTCCATCGCGGCTGAAACCGTGCCCGAATAAAGTACATCAGTGCCTAAGTTGGCCCCGTGATTAATCCCTGAGAGCACAAAATCAGGTGGTTTTGGCAAGATGGCATCAAGCGCTAACTTTACGCAGTCAGATGGCGTACCAGAGCAGGCCCAGGCGGTAATTGCCGAATCAAAAACGTCTTCTATCCGATTGACTCTAAGGGGACGGTGTAGCGTCAGTCCGTGCCCGGTTGCAGATCGTTCTCTATCGGGGCAAACCACCGTTACGGTATGGCCTGCGGCGGCGATCGCATTTGCCAAAGCCCGAATGCCCAACGCAAAGATACCGTCGTCGTTGCTCACTAATATATTCATAGAATCATGGTGCCTAGACCTCACTGGCAGGTTACCATAGACTAATTTGCGAATTCTCTGACGTCTGTCTTGGCGTCAGCTAGCGCCGATTTCTCTACTTCCTATTCTTTTGTTCTCCTAGCAATAAGTGACATGTCATCATCCGAAACCGAGTCTCAGCAGATATCGTCCCAGCTAGGAGCCGTTCAACAGCGGGCTACCGACGACATCAGCGCTGCTGCGAGCCTAGATGAGCTTGATAAGGTCCGGGTCAAATACCTCGGTAAAAAAGGTGATTTATCTAAAGTCTTGGGCGGTATGGGAAAGCTGTCTGCCCAGGAGCGTCCAAAGATTGGGAAGCTGGCTAATGAGGCCAAAACGACACTGCTATCGCAGATAGAACAGCGCAAAGATGACCTGCAGACCGCCCAAATTAAAGCGCAGCTAGAAGCTGAAACAATCGATGTAACTATGCCAGGGGTTTATCAGCCGCAGGGCCGAATTCACCCGATCAACAGCATCATTGATCAGATAACAGATATTTTTGTTGGATTGGGCTATACCGTCGCCCAAAGCCAAGAAATTGAAAGCGACTATTACAACTTTGAAGCGCTGAACTTTCTACCTGATCACCCTGCTCGCGATATGCAGGACACGCTGTATCTGCCAGGTGGCCAGCTCATGCGAACGCACACTTCTAACACCCAAATTCGCTACATGGAAAACAACCAGCCCCCGATGCGAGTGCTGGCGTCTGGTCGATGCTACCGGCGTGATACTGTCGATGCCACCCATGCGGCTGTCTTTCATCAAATTGAATGTTTTGCTGTTGATAAAGACATTACGTTTACCGATTTGCGCGGGACGGTACAGCTATTTCTAGAGGCGTTGTTTGGTGAGATTGAAGTGCGTTTTCGCCCTAGCTATTTTCCCTTTACCGAGCCCTCGGCAGAGGTAGACGTGCGCTGGCAAGGACAGTGGCTAGAAGTGATGGGCTGCGGCATGATTGATCCGAACGTACTCAAAGCGGTGGGCTGTGACCCAGAAGTCTATTCGGGCTTTGCGGCTGGGCTAGGCGTAGAGCGTTTGGCTATGGTGCAGAGTAAGATTGACGATATCCGACGGCTTTACAGCAGCGATTTGAGATTTTTAAGACAGTTCTAGAGCTGCAAAATGAGTTTCAGTAAGCTTCTAAAATTCTGAGCAAGTGGCCTTCGGCTAGCGCATGAGCGTCCTGGCAATTGTGCGCCAGTGACTATGTTTTAGTTACCGCGTTCTAGTGACTACGCTCTGAGCATGTGTATTCTTCTGTCGTTAGCGTTTGGGCTGGACCTTTTTCGAGTTCTTTTTAAGTCTGCCAGATTTGGTAGTGGAGCGCTGTTGGGCAGATGCGTCGATTTCCTAATGGCTGCATCGGAGTCTCTATCAAGGCTGCTAAGATCGAGCGGAATGAGTTCGGCCAGCTCGGCTTCAGTGACTTCTTGTTCAGTCATTGGGCGAGGTGCGATCGCACAAATATTATTGACTGAGGCCTCGTCTGAATGATTTTGGCCGGTTGGCCGGTTAAAATCATTCAATCCGGGTGGAATCAGCTCAATGAGAGCCAAATCTGCAGGTTCGTCCCCTTCGGCAGCATAGTCAATAAAGACAAGAGGAGGAGAAAATGGTAGGACAAATTGCGCCTCGATTGCCTGGGGCTGCTGGTGTGGGCTAGTGCTCGAAGCGGCATCACGGTTTGGACCGGTTAGCCAGGAACTTATTTGCTGAAGGAGGTTTCTCTTCTTATGAGATGCAAGAACTTGGGTGGTCATAGCTTGCCTGTGAACTACTAGAAAAACGCACGAGTGCAAGCTCCGAATCTAAGGAAAGGATTGCAGCTAAGTTGCGTGATTCTAATATTCCCGGCGTGTAGTCTCTGTATCTGAGTAATTGCATGGATACACGGGAACGCATCAAAAAAAGTAGATGTTTTGTTGGCCTGTTTCCGTATAGTTGCGTAGCAGCCGTTAGACTCCGTCGGTCGGCCAGCTAAAGTGGGTATGAATCCATCTCTTGGCCTGTGCGATCGCTATTTCTCGGCTATCTGCACGAGGCACCGCCACCGCGCTACCGGTCGCATAGGTCACCCACGCAGAGTAGATTTGCCGGTCGTGGTGGCGACCTGTTGTAATTTCTATGCGCATCTCGCGATAGGTAAAAGCCCATACCACCGTTGGATAGTGAGGGGTTGCAATGTGCTCATGCATCTGACGTGCCTGTAAAGTGCCTGGTACATTAAACGCTTTAGATTAAGTCAGCCATACAGCTTAGCGACGTATTCACCGTAACCGTTGTAAAGCAGCGTCGGCTGTTTTTCCCAGTCCCAGTCGTTGCCAGCACCCATGAGGCGCTCTTGCGCCTGAGACCATCTAGGGTGCGGCACCTCAGGATTAACATTGGCTTCAAAACCATATTCGTTTGGCGAAAGCATATTCCAATAGGTAGCGGGCTGCTCAGCAACAAACTCTATTTTGACGATGGACTTAGCCCCCTTAAATCCATATTTCCAAGGTGTCACCATCCGAATCGGGGCACCGTGCTGTTTGGGTAGAGTGCGCCCGTAAATGCCCACCGCAAAGAAAGCCAGCTCATTAGCCATCTCTTCAATTCTCAACCCCTCTTGGTAAGGCCAGGGCAGGCTAGAAAAGGCCATCTTGGGTCCAGGTGTCACAGCCGGATCGAAGTAGGATTCAAACCGAACGAATTTGGCTGCGGGCTTCGGGTCTACAGCTTCTATAAGCTTGCTCATAGGAAATCCTAGCCACGGCACCACCATAGCCCAGGCTTCTACACAGCGAAATCGATATACCCGCTCTTCTAGGGGGAAAACGTTGAGCAGGTCGTCCGCATCATAGGTCTTAGGCTGATTGACCAAGCCGCTAACAGTCAGCTTCCAGTCTTCGGAGGGCAGGTTTTGGGCCTGTTCCCAAATATTTTTAGTTCCACCAAACTCGTAGAAGTTGTTAAATCTGCTGGCGTACTGCTGCTCGGTAATGGGGCTATTGGCGACTGAGGTAAAAGCCGGATTAGCACTAACACCAGGAAGCTTTTGGCCCAGCGTCGCTTCAAACTTGCCTCGCTCAGAGTCTTTGAGTGAAGGGCGACAGCCGTTGAGTGCGATCGCGCCACCTAGACCCATGCCTGCGCCTACGGCTGTTTTCAGAAAGCGCCTTCTAGATTTTTTACGATTAAAAAAGATATCTTCTGAGGTCGCTTGATTTTCAGAGAGCTGCCAGCCGGGACGGATACGAGGAAAGACCATGAGTTAGGCAGTGAGGATAGCGACGAATTAGAGTTCTACTATATAAATACCCATGCTGTTAATTCTTACAGATTGCTGAGAGTGGTGCTAAAAACGGCGCTGTTGAGGTGCTGCTAAAGGCGGCATGGACAATCCTTCGATTTTCATTTTTCTATGCTCAATTTTCGGATGGGCTGCGCGGTTTGGGCCTTTAAAGACTGGGTGGGCAGCTTTTATCCAGAAAAAAGTCAGCCAGCAAACTTTTTACGGCTCTATGGCGAGCGGATGCTGAGCGTAGAAGGCAATACGACGTTTTACTCAGTACCTTCGCCTGAGACAGTACAGCGGTGGGTATCGCAGACACCCTCTGAGTTTCGGTTTTGCCCTAAGCTGCCTCGTAGCGTCACGCATGAGGGCCCGCTGATGGCGCATCTATCAGCGGCGCATGCGTTCGGTGAGCTGATGCAAGGGCTAGGCGATCGCCTAGGACCCGTTATGCTGCAACTGCCACCCAGGTATAGTCCCACTGCTTTTGAAGATTTGGCTGCCTTTTTGAAGGCATGGCCTCGTCAGACTACGCCGATTGCGGTGGAGGTGCGTCATCTTGACTGGTTTCAACCACCTCAGGCTGAGCGGCTGGCGGCACTGTTAACCCGTCTAGGCGTAGGACGAGTGCTGTTGGATAGCCGCATGATGTATGCCCAAGACTCAGATGGTGATGTAGATCCACAGCTACACTCCAATCGACGTAAGCCAAAGGTGCCCTTGCAGCCGCAAGTAACGGCTGATTTCGCTATTGTTCGCTACATCAGTCATCCTAGGCTGCTACGCAATCACGACTATCTAGCGCAGTGGGTGTCGCAGATTCATCAGTGGCTAGCGGCAGATAAGCAGGTCTACTTTTTTGTTCACTGCCCGATGGAAATAGAGTCGCCTAGAGTCGCTCGCTATTTTCAGGAGCAGCTAGAAGCTGCCGGGCTGCCCGTGCCACCGCTGCCCTGGAATCAGCTAGTGCAGCCGCCAGATCAGCTCAGTTTGTTTTGATGAGCAGCCTTTTCAGAAGCGCTTGCTAGAAGTCCTTGCTAGGAGTCTTTGCGTTGTCAGCTCTATAGCTAGCTCTAAAGCGGCTTCTGTACTTCGGGCTTTAGCAATCCCTTTTCCTGCGATGTTGAAGGCGGTGCCATGATCGGGAGAGGTGCGGATAAACGGGAGCCCGATAGTGGTGTTTACTGCTAAATCGAAGGCGAGAAGCTTGACTGGAATCAAGCCTTGGTCGTGATAGAGCGCAAGATAGCCATCGTGGGCGACTTTTTTATTGGAATGGGTGTTGCTGTGCCATGCCTGGGCGGGCTGTATCCAAAGAGTATCTGGCGGAACGGGCCCCTCTAGTTGGATATGAGGAAACTGCTGCTGCTGCTGCTGCATCCAGGGAATAAGCCAGTCCTGTTCTTCTCGGCCAAGCTGCCCCTGCTCGCCGCTGTGGGGATTTAGCCCCGCGATCGCAATCTTCGCTTCACTCAAGCCAAAGTCCTGCTGCAAGCACTTAACCAAAAGCGACAGCTTCAAAGTCATTAGCTCAGGCGTCAGTGCCTGTGGAACGTCTTTTAACGGGATGTGTGTGGTGGCCAGCAGGGTTCGCAGGCTCCATTTATTGTGAGGTGACTTCGCGACAAACAGCATACCGAACCGCCGTGTCTCGGACATTTCTGCGAGCAGTTCGGTTTGGCCGGGGTAGCAGTGCCCAGCTGCAAGCCAGGCTGATTTGGCAATAGGGGCGGTGACAATGCCGTCGAACTCGCCTGCAAGGGTATGTGCGATCGCCTGTCTTAATGTCTGAAATCCAACTTCTCCACTGCTGCAGTTGCCTACACCTGTCGCGACGCCAGCGGTGACTGCGTCAGGAACCTTAATGTCTATAAAGTTGAGCGTGTCTGGATGTCTGAGAATGGCTTCTGGGTTAGTGCAAAGGAGTTGGCTGTAGGTCTGCTGAAGAAGGGTGCGATCGCCGATAACCGTAATCTCAGCCTGCTGCTCAAACTTCGACTGGCTAAGTGTCTTGAGCACCACCTCTGGCCCAATTCCTGCTGGGTCACCTAGTGTCATCACCAGCCTCGGCCTTTTGCCACTCGTGTTTTCAACATTTACATTTACAAAAGACTGTTTACTCATGCTCTAGAAAAATCTATGGTGCGGGGCCAAAACGCTCTAAAATAACGGTAATGCGAGGATAGAGCGCAAGCGCCCAATCCTTCATCTTAATCATGTTGTGACGAACGTTAAGAAGGCGAGCCAACAGGCTGGTTTTCCCTCAATCATCAATTATAAAAACAGGAGATATCGGAAAATGGCAGGCGAAATTTTTTCAACGGCAGTACTTGTATTCAGCATGATTCTAGTTGGTCTTAGCGTCGGTTTCTTGATGCTGAAAGTTCAAGGTAGTGAAGAGTAAGTAGCGCCTACCACCCCTTTCAAGTCGATAAATTCACGCTCAGTGCAGTTGTCGCAGTAGCGACTTCTGCTAAACTGAGAAGCATATTAAGTTTTGTTTACTTTACCTCATGGTCTTATTAGTCATTGGCGCAACTGGCACATTGGGCAGGCAGATCGTTCGCCGAGCCTTAGACGACGGCTATGAGGTCAAGTGCTTAGTAAGAAACTTTCAGAAGGCAAGCTTTTTACGAGAGTGGGGGGCTCAGTTGGTAAAAGCCGACCTGACGGGCCCAGATAGTCTGCCACCATGTTTTGAAGATGTAAACGCGGTTATTGATGCGTCTACGTCACGCCCCGCTGAGAAAGAAGGCATTTATGACGTTGACTGGCACGGAAAAGTAGCCTTGATAAAGGCTGCCAAAGATGCCAACGTCGAGCGTTTTGTGTTCTTTTCTATTCTGGGCGCAGGTGAATACCCTAACGTTCCCCTAATGGAAATTAAAGACTGCGTGGAGACTTTCCTCAGAGAATCCGGGTTGAACTACACCATTTTTAGGCCATGTGGCTTTATGCAAGGTTTGGTTGGCCAGTACGCTATTCCCATTCTAGAGCGGCAGTCTGTCTGGGTAATGGGCGAGGCGGGCTCGATTGCGTATATGAATAGTCAAGACATCGCCAAATTTGCCGTCAAGTCACTGAAGCTGCCCGCCGCTGAGAATAAGACCTTCCCACTAGCTGGCCCTAGGGCCTGGGGTGCTTATGAGATCATTCGACTGTGTGAGCGCTTATCTGAGCAAAATGCCAACGTCTCTAACATGCCACCGGCCCTACTTAGAGGTGCTCGCAACATAGCTACTTTTTTCGAGTGGACATGGGACTTAGCAGACCGATTGGCATTTACTGAGGTGAGCGCTAGCGGTAAAACAATGGATGCGCCAATGGAAGAGGTCTACGAAACCTTTGGTATAGATCAGTCAGGACTTACAACCCTTGAAGACTACTTGCAAGAATACTTCACCCGTATTTTAAAGAAGCTAAAGGAACTGGACTTCGAAAGTGGCCGGGATGCCAAGAAAAAGGTGCCTTTCTAGTGCCTCTTACAAAGTGCCTTTTCTGCTGACTGCGTCAGAATGTGTTCGAGTTGCTCATACACATAGCAGAAAATGCGTGCTATCTTATCTTTACAGGCAACTGAGTTGTCTGCACACTTAACACAAATCCGTTTAGGAATACAGGAGGTGATGCCCATGAGTATTAGTGATATGCGCGTGGGTCTCCAGGTTGATGTAAACCAGCTGTGTGCTGGGGCTGTTCTCTAGAGCTAGCTTTGACATCAGTCAGAGCTAAGTTGTTAGGATTCCTTCCAGCAGTTTGGTTTTGACCTGAAGACCCGACTAGACCGCTCTCATCTTTAAGAAGTTTGATTGCTTTTGGCAGTTAGCTTTGCGAGGTGGGAGCGGATAGTTTTTTTAAAGCGAATTTAGATAAAGCGAACTTAAAGCAGATTTGGATGTAAGTCGGATTTTGCCAGCTTCCGCTAGTAGTTCTTCGCGATAGATAAACCGTTTCAGGGATTTTGTGGAAACTGGTGAGCATAGGGACAGTTGTGAGATCGAAAAGAAATTGTCCTAAAGTATTGAACCCTGACAAAAGGATCTGATAGGATTTGTCCTAAGCTTGAAAAAGTTGAACATTGATTACTCTAAATTTTAGTGTTCTAGCTTTTTTAGAGCTCATAGAGGATTCGCTTCATTGATAGTCGTTAGCAGCTGAGATCTTAGTCTTGGCTCTAGCGCTTTAAAGTCGGTGTTTTACCTATTTAAGGTGTGAGGAAAATAAAAATAATGACAAATTGGAAAGCTTTGCTAGCTGCACCTGCAGCTTTAGGCGCAGTTCTCGCTGTTTCTAGTAGTGCAGTTGCTGCTGAATCCGTAGAATCTGTAAGCGAAATCAGCTCTGATGCTGTCGTCTCTGATGTTGTGGTTGCTGAGCCTGTGCAACTGGCTCAGGTCACTAGCGTCTCTGAACTCTCTGATGTACAGCCTGGTGACTGGGCATTTACTGCTTTGCAGCGCCTTGTAGAAGAGTACGGGTGTTTGGAAGGTTTCCCCGACCGTACTTACCGTGGTAACCGTGCACTCACTCGCTACGAGTTTGCAGCTGGTTTGAACGCATGCTTGGACGTTGTCATTCAGCTTATTGGTACTGATGGCTTGGACGAAGTTCGTCGCCTGCAAGAAGAGTTCGCAGCTGAGCTAGCAACTATCCGTGGTCGTGTAGACACGCTAGAAACTGACGTTGCTGAGCTAGAGGCAAATCAGTTCTCGACAACTACTAAGCTACGCGGTCAGTTGGATGCACACCTGGTTGTTCCTTTTGACGATGCAACTTTAGTTGATCTCGACACTGGACTCGAGGGCCCTGCTGAACCAAATGTCGCTCTAGATAACAGCATTGGTGGCGATGAGGCAGATGCTACGTTCGAATACCGCGCTCGTTTGAACTTTGACACTAGCTTCACTGGCGAAGACAGATTGCGGGTTCGTTTACAGGCTTCTGACGATGCTGGCTCTTTGGCCAACACGACCGGCGGTTTGGCTAACCAGAGTGGTAGCACTTTTGGTGGTACTCAGGACAACGTTGGTCTAGATGATGTTTACTACAGTTTCCCAATTGGTAACCGTATTAGCGGTATTATTGCGGCTAACAGCGTCGTTACTGATGATTTTGTAACTAGTACCATTGTTCCATTTGATGGCCCTAGCGTCGGTGATGCAGGTGGCCCCCAGTTCTACGACCTCTACTCCGGTGGTAACTCTTTGGGAGTCGGTGCAAACATTGCATTTACCAACAACTTGGTGCTTGACCTTGGCTATGCTACCGATAGCGGCAACTTGAACAACCCTGATGGCGGTATCTTCAACGACAATAGCTACATCGCTCAGCTCAACTTCTTGACTGACGGTATCCTGGACGCGGCGGTTACCTACATTGGTTCTGGTGATGCTGATGACGGTGATGCTGAGAACACTATTGCTGGTCTGGTCAACTTTAACTTTGGCCGTTTCCAAGTTGGTGGTCACTACGCTAGCACTAGCGTTCAAGGCGGTGACGATGTTGACTCCTACATGGGCGGCGTTGCGATTTCCGACCTGTTCGGCGTTGGTAACGAGTTTGGCGTGTACGGCGGCATCTCTCCTGTCCTGAGCAATCCTGATATCGAGCCCCTAATGGTAGAAGCTTATTATCAGATTGCTGTGAATGAGTTCTTTACCTTCACGCCTGCTGTTATCTACGCTGATAACGACACAGGTGTTGGTGAAGAGGACAACTTCTACGGCGCACTCCGCGCTACGTTCCAGTTCTAAGAAAACAGTCTATGCTTGTTGTGCAGCTACTTAGATAATCTGCACGGACTAGCTAGATTGATTCAAAAAGTCTGATTTAAAGAGGTGTTGCAAATTGCAACACCTCTTTTTGTGTGTTTGGTTCTGCGTTTGTCAGAGATTGCGGAGCTTGGCGTAGTTCAAGTCTCAAATATACAATCCCCACTGTAGAACCGGGGTATAATTGTTTTAGCTATGCTTTCAGCGCTTTCTAAGTTGACAACAGCCTGCGGACAACATTGTGGAATTATCTTGTAAAAGTGAGTATGCTTTGCTGGCTTTATTGGAGTTGAGCTTGCATCATGGCAAAGGCGAACCTGTACGCATTTGTCAGATTGCGGTAGCACAGAGTATTCCAGATCGCTACTTAGAGCAACTGCTCGCAACGCTGCGCCGGGGCGGCTTTGTTAAGAGCCAGCGAGGGGCTAAGGGTGGATATCTTCTTACTCGCGAGCCGTGGAAGGTAACGTTGCTAGATGTGGTTAGCTGCATTGAAGGGTTTGACGCAAAGGCAAAGATGGTGAAGCCACCGAAGACGACGGAGAGTGCTGTGGTGAACGACGTGTGGCAAGAAGCAAGGCTGGCGGCAGAGTCGGTGCTAGAGGGCCATACCTTGCAAGACTTGATAGATAAACGGAATGCTCATCATCAAGTGGATTTGATGTATTACATATAGATCACTTACAACGCCATAGAGATTCTTATGAAAATTGCGAACAACGTGACCCAGCTGATTGGCCATACGCCAATGGTGCGGCTAAACCGGATTCCGGATTCCGAAGGCTGCGTGGCTCAAATTGTAGTAAAGCTAGAAGGAATGAATCCGTCGGCTTCAGTGAAAGATCGAATTGGCATCAGCATGATTGAGGCGGCTGAGAAAGCGGGAGATATCACGCCGGGCAAAACGACGCTGGTAGAACCTACCTCTGGAAATACGGGGATTGCGCTGGCGATGGCGGCAGCTGCGAAGGGCTATCGGCTGGTGCTGACGATGCCGGAGACGATGAGCTCTGAGCGGCGGGCGATGCTACGCGCGTTTGGGGCAGAGCTAGAGCTGACGTCGGGCGCTGAGGGTATGAGTGGATGTATACAGCGAGCGAAGGCGCTGGTGAGTGAACTGCCGGACGCCTATATGCTGCAACAGTTCGATAATCCGGCTAATCCAGCGATTCATCGACGCACGACAGCTGAGGAGATTTGGCAGGATACGGAAGGGCAGGTAGATTTTCTGGTAGCGGGTGTTGGTACAGGCGGCACGATTACTGGTGTGGGGGAAGTGCTCAAGCAGCGTAAGCCGGATTTTCGGGTGGTGGCAGTAGAGCCAGTGAACAGCTCGGTGCTCTCTGGTGGCAAGCCGGGGCCGCACAAGATTCAGGGAATTGGAGCAGGATTTGTGCCCAAGGTACTCAATCAGGACTTTATTGACGAGGTGGTGCTGGTGAGTGATGACGAGGCTATCTCTTTTGGTCGGCGCTTGGCTAAAGATGAAGGTATTCTCTCGGGGATTTCGAGCGGCGCGGCGCTGTGCGCGGCGGTAAAGATTGCAAAACGCCCAGAGAACGAAGGAAAGCTAATTGTGATGATTCAGCCCAGCTTTGGTGAGCGATATCTGAGCACGCCGCTGTTTCAAGATCCAGAGCCCATGGGCTCGTAAGTCGCGGTAAAATACCGCCATGGGATATAAAACGCGTATCGACACCGATCACTATAAAACCCTGGGTATTTCTGGGGAGGCAAGTCAAAGGCAAGTAAAGCAGGCCTATCGCGAGCTAGCCAAGCAGTTTCATCCTGATAGCCAAAAAAAAGGTGCGACCACTGAAAAGATTGCTGCGATCAACGCGGCCTACGAAGTGCTAGGCGATGTGCAATCTCGGCAACAATACGATATTGAACGGCAGCTATTAGAAAAAGAGAAATTGCGCGATCGCACTTCCCGTACAGTAGATTCGCAAAACCATTACCGTCAGCGGCGTAAGCGCACCGCAAACAGTACCACGATTGAGCAATGGCTACGCGGTGTGTTCAATCCGGTTGACCGGCTGATGGGCAAAATCATCAAGCCATTAAAAGCAGAAGTAAGAGCGCTGTCGGCAGACCCTTTTGATGACGAGCTAATGGCGACATTTCAAACATATTTGGAATCATGCCAAGAAAGCTTAGAGAAAGCGCAGAAAACGTTTAAGTCTATGCCCAATCCGGCGGCTGTTGCGAGTGGAGCGGCCAATATGTACTACTGCTTAAACCAGCTAGAAGATGGTTTAGAAGAGATAGAGCGATTTACGTACACGTACGACGATAGCTATTTGCATACGGGGCAAGAGCTGTTTCGGATTGCGACTGGGCTGCGGCGAGAAGCGAAGGCGGAAATTAAGGCGGTGCTGTAGTCGTCGTCCGCAGCGCGTCTGCGCAGGCAGAAAGCCCGGCTCAGCTAGCGTAGAGTTGCTACAATGATTCTTTCCTTTTGTTTGGCCATCGCTCGGCCATTTTCGCTATGGCTCTTCCTGTTGTCGCTATAATTGGTCGCCCAAATGTGGGTAAGTCTATGCTGGTGAACCGCTTGGCAGGTGGGCGGCAGTCGATTGTGTTTGACCAGCCAGGGGTGACGCGCGATCGCACCTACCAACCTGCTTTTTGGAGAGACCGCGAATTTTTGGCAGTAGATACGGGTGGCCTGGTTTTTGATGACGATACTGAGTTCCTACCGCTAATTCGTGAGCAGGCGATGGCCGCGCTGAGTGAAGCTTCAGCGGCGCTGTTTGTGGTAGATGGACAAATGGGACCGACTGAGGGCGATCAGGAAATTGCGACTTGGATGCGATCGCAAAATGTGCCTGTGATTTTGGCGGTAAACAAGTGTGAATCGCCTGACGAAGGGTTGATTCAGGCGGCTCAATTTTGGGAGCTGGGGCTAGGCGAACCCTACGCGGTCTCGGCTATTCACGGCAGCGGCACGGGCGAAGTGCTCGATGCGCTAGTAGAACACCTGCCACCTAGCGATGAACTCGAAGTCGTAGACGAATATCGAGTAGCGATTGTGGGTCGCCCTAACGTTGGCAAGTCGAGCTTACTGAATGCGTTTGTAGGTGAATCGCGCTCAATTGTCAGCCCTATTTCAGGGACGACGCGTGATGCGATTGATATGGTGGTAACGCGTCAGCAGGGCGATGAGTCGAAGCGCTACCGACTGATTGATACAGCGGGCATCCGCAAGAAGAAAAACGTAGAGTTTGGCCCCGAATTTTTTGGCATCAATCGTGCTTTTAAGGCGATTAAGCGAGCGGATGTGGTGCTGCTAGTGATTGACGCTTTAGACGGCGTGACTGAGCAAGACCAAAAGCTAGCCGGGCGAATTGAGGAAGAGGGCCGCGCCTGCGTGATTGTGGTGAATAAGTGGGATGCGGTGGATAAGGATGCCTACACGATTTATGAGTTTGATCAAAAAATTGAGGCGAAAATTCACTTCTTAGGCTGGGCGAAGCGGCTGTATGTGAGCGCACTGACCGGAAAGCGGCTACCGAATATTTTAGATGCGGTGGATATGGCCGCAGAGCAGCATCGTCGCCGGGTGAGCACATCGGTGGTTAATGAAGTAATAGAAGACGCGGTGAGCTGGCACACGCCACCGACTACCCGTCAAGGACGCCAGGGTCGAATTTACTATGGGACGCAGGTTAAGTCGCAGCCGCCTTCTTTTGCCCTGTTTGTGAACGATCCGAAGCTGTTTGGTGAGGGCTACCGCCGGTATATTGAAAAGCAGTTTCGCAAAAATTTAGGCTATGACGGGACGCCGATTCGCCTGCTGTGGCGGGGTAAGAGCGCGCGCGATGTCGAGCGAGGCCACAGCTCGAGCGGAGGCCCCAACCGGGCTACAAAAGTGAGGTATTTGGGTTGAGGCTGGCTTAATGGATTTATTGCGATCGCTGCCCATTGGCCTGTATCTAGAGCAACCTGTTACCTGGCTTCATCGTGTAGATGCCCGGGTGAAGCTAATTTGGCTGCTGAGCATTTTACTTGCGCCTATTCTTGCTAGCGCGCCCTACCGCATTGCGATTGTGGCTTTCTTAGTGCTGCTGACAATTAGCGCTCAAATTCCGCTGCGGGTATGGCGACAGCAAATGGGCCTGCTGCTGCTAATTGGTCTGCTGGTGACTTTGCTACTGCTGGTGATGCCAGATGGCATTGCCGTATCACAACAGCCGCGCCTGCCGACGGCTCAGGTTTTGGCAGACTGGCCCGAAAATCTATCCTCACCCGAAACGCTGCCAGCCGTGCCAACGGCGACAAATTACCGATACGACATTGTTGATTGGCAGGTAGCGAAGCTGCCGCCGTTTGATTTTGCGATTCAGATTACGCAGCGATCGCGCCGGATTGCGATTAAGGTCAGCACGCTGCTATTCACCCTGCTCTATTCGACAACGCTCTTTCTGCTGACAACAGCGCCAGAGGAAATTACAGAAGGTATTGAAGATTTGATGCAGCCGCTACGGTGGACAAAGCTGCCAATTACTGAGATCGCCCTGACGTTAACCCTCGCGCTGCGATTTATTCCGCTGGTGTTAGAAGAAGTGCAAAACCTCGTGCGTTCGGTGCGCACCAGAGCCATTAAGTGGAAAAAGCTTGGCGTTCGCGGTGCGATTCAGATCTGGCTAATGGTAGCCGAGCGGCTAATTGAAAACTTGCTGCTGCGAGCGGCCCAAATTGCTAGCGCAATGCAGGTGCGTGGTTTTACGAGCCCAGACACACATCGAGTTGTGTGGCATCGGCTGCGACTGAAATGGTGGGACTGGATTGTTCTGGGCTTGCTGGTCGTCTTTTGGTGGAGCCGGATTGCCTACGGCGGCGTCGCATGAGATGGCAGTGTCGCGTGAGACGGCTGATGGCATGAACGAAGAGGTGTCGTTCTTGAGCCCCTGTGCGCGCTACTTTTGGCGATCGCACCCCTTAAACAAAAGATCGGGATCAGCCGTTTTTGCAGCGCTGTTTCAACCTCAAACAAAACGTCCCGGTGTAGCAGGCATTGCGACCCTGCTAGAAAGCCCTGCTGAGACGCCCTCAGAGGGTCTAGCACGCTACTCCATTTGTGCAGGAGCCCCACGATTAGTTAACCATCAGTATCAAATTTGGACGCCTAAAGTTGGCGAAATACTCCCCTTCCTAGGGCGTTTGGGCCAGTTTTCTCCGCCTTTGATAGAAACTGTGCCTGACGAAATCCAACCGCCGCCAAGCACTTTACCTTTCTTGGGGGGATGGCTAGGATGGTTAGGGTACGATTTGGCCTGGGAAATTGAACACCTGCCGTGGCAAAAGGAAGATAGCCTGTCTTTTCCGGTTGCCTTTTGGTACGAACCTGCCGAACTGGCGATCGCCGACCACAAGACCCAGAAGCTTTGGGTAGCGGCTGAAACGGTGACGGGCGTTGAGCGGCTATCCGCTTTGCTCTTAGCCTCGGGCGCTGGCAAGCCGGAACGTAGACTGGCCACTCATTCGCACCAAAAAACGCCTCATGCAGACGTGGATCACTGTACTCAAGAGCACTGCACTCAACCACTACAGTTTGAGATGCCTCAGGCTGAGTTTCAGCAGGCGGTTGAGCTGGCCAAGGCGCATATTCGAGCTGGTGACGTGTTTCAGGTCAACCACTCCTTGCGCTTTCGAGCGCAAACGAGCGTGCCAGGATGGGAAGTGTATCAGAAACTCCATGCGATTAACCCGTCTCCTTTTGCCAGCTATTGGCATACGCCATGGGGACAGGTTATAAGCTGCTCGCCAGAGAGACTAGTGCATTTGGCCTCGGGTGTGGCTCAGTCTCGTCCCATTGCAGGAACGCGTCCTCGTGGACAAACGCCAGTCGAAGATGACGTGAACGCGCAGGTGCTCATAGGCGATCGCAAAGAGCGAGCCGAGCATATTATGCTAGTTGACTTAGAACGAAATGACCTAGGCCGCGTGTGTCAGTGGGGCAGCGTGCAAGTTACTGAGCTGATGACCATTGAGCGCTACAGTCACGTAATGCATTTAGTCAGCAACGTGACCGGTCAGCTACATCCAAACACGTCTGTTGCTCAGCTAGTAGCCGCGCTGTTTCCAGGGGGTACGATTACGGGCTGCCCGAAGGTGCGCTGCATGGAAATTATTGAAGCGCTAGAGCCCGTGCGGCGAAGCTTATTCTACGGGTCTTGCGGTTACCTTGATCGGCGAGGTCGGCTGGATCTAAACATTTTGATTCGAACGCTTTTGATGACACCAGATGTGACACCAGATGCCGCTAGTAAAGCCGCTGATCAATCGTCTTCAGCAACTGTGTGGGGACAAGTGGGTGCTGGTATTGTTGCCGATAGTAAGCCCGAGCGTGAGTGGCAAGAGTCACTGCAAAAGGCAAAAGCTCAGCTATTGGCACTAGGGCTGTAGGCCCGTCTGAAAATAAATCGAAGCCAAATCCCAGTGGAAACGCTGTAGACTCGGTCTTATAGGCTGTCGTGGGTAATATATTTTAGACTTGTCCGGCTGCGTTTGCCTTAAACTCTTTCACCTTCCAAAGCCCACATGAGCAACGAAAACTACCTGAATCATCCAAATTTCGGCTTGCTGTTTAGAGTTTGCCTGGTAGGTGAGGGTCAAGAGCTATTTGCGACCCTTTATGCCCACAGACTCTTTTTTGTTGTAAGAACAGATACCAGCGGTCTTTCTTTTGAGCCTATTGGTCGGGTAGAGGCCAAGCAGATGCTCGATCAGCGGTTACGAATTATTCGTCGCACTGGCGAGCAATCTGAATACGATCAGCTGCAAAAAACCTACAAGCAAGCTTTTTAAGCCTACTTTTCACCATGTATAGCGCAGAGTCTGCTGCAACGCCGGATTCAGCGGCTCTTTTGTCTGAAAAATTAGCTGCCATTCGCGATCGCATCCCCTCAACTGTTCGTTTGATTGCAGTCACCAAAACTTTTCCTGCAAGTATTATTCGACTTGCCTATGCTGAAGGCATCCGAGACTTTGCTGAAAACAAAGTGCAAGAAGCTTTGGAAAAACAGGCTGTGTTGAGCGATCTTACGGATGTAACCTGGCATTTTATTGGTCATATCCAGTCAAACAAGTCGCGCAAGGTGCTAGAGAATTTTGATTGGATACATTCGATTGACAGTTTGAAGCTAGCGAGTCGATTAGACCGACAGGCGGCTGAGCTCAATCGGCGGCCAAACTGCTACTTGCAGGTAAAGCTAATGCCAGATCCAAACAAAGATGGTTTTGAACGTGATCAGCTCATGGCATCGCTCTCTCAGTTGGATCAGCTGAGCCATATCCAAATTCGAGGGCTTATGGTGATTTTGCCGTATGGGCTAGATGAGCAGCAGGCAAGCTCAGGCTTTGATCAGGCGCGGCAGCTGGCCACAGAAATTGCTGATACGGGCATATTAAATATGCAAATGGACCAGCTTTCAATGGGCATGTCAGGAGATTTTGAGAGTGCGATCGCCTCTGGTGCAACCATGATCAGAATTGGTAGTGGTCTTTTTGGCCAACGGTGATACGCTTATGTGATATTTGGGTAACAGACCCGAAGGAATAGTTCAAGTAAATACACAAAAAAAACTTGACTTATTTTTAAAAGCGTGGGGTAATGCATTTGAATCCGATTTGCGGATGACAGAAGCCAGATTTTCAGAATTGAAGATTCTTGGCAAACAAAGCATATTTGTGTATGCTCTTTGCTTGTCAAACGGGGCCTGCTACTAAGTCAGCTAAAATACCACAGCATCGGGGTCTCTCCGTGCTAGAAGCAACTTTGATGACCATGTTTTGCGCTTTATAGAGTTCTCTGTTATCAAAGGTCTCCATCTACTAAGTTATCTTGCAGCTTCATAAACTTATGTAACCTAGTGTGGGTTGCTGGTTTGGCGCAAGAGAATCTTTCGGAGTTCCTGGTTTTTGACCGTACTGGTTTCTGACCTTAGTTACTGTGATGGCTATCTCTATAGCCTTACAGCGTTATGCCAAGTCGTTAATGTCGTGATGGAGCACAAGTTATGAGCGGTCTTTTTGGAAAGATCAAGGACTTTGTTGGATTAAACGATCCAGCAGATTATGAGTACGAGTATGAAGAAGTAGACGGCGAAGAATATCAAAACCTCTACGAAGAGGAGAATGAAGAGCCTGAAGCTCTTGTTCCACCTATGCCTGAGGAAGCGGTTCGCCCTGCGCGTCGTCGTATTCGTGAGAGAGTTTTGTCAACTGATTCTGGAATGGTGTCAATGAATAACGTAATTGGAATGCCGGGCGCAATGAACGGCATGTCTGAAGTGTTGGTAATGGAGCCCCGCACTTTTGAAGAGATGCCTCAAGCGATTCAAGCGTTACGTGAGCGTAAGTCTGTTGTGCTAAACCTCACCATCATGGATCCAGACCAAGCTCAGCGTGCGGTTGATTTTGTGGCAGGTGGTACCTACGCCATGGACGGTCATCAAGAGCGCATTGGTGAAAGTATCTTTTTGTTTACACCCAACTGTGTTCAGGTCAGCATGCCTACTGAAGAGGAAGAAGGCTTCACTTCTCAAGAGCCTATGACTCCTTCTCGTCAGGCTGCACCGACGCCTGCATGGGCAACTGAGCAAATCGCTCGCATGGCATAGTCACCTGAATCTTTGCTTAAAATACAAGCTTCGACTACAGCGCTATGAGGTGGGCCGTCAAGACTAGGCAAAAGCGAGTTGCCAGTGAGCTAGCCAAAGATAAGCTAGCTATTCGCGGTATGCTGTGGGAGAAACGTATGAGAGCTTGATTCTGTTGTCTGTAAGACTTGGCATTATTGGCGGCGGGGTAATGGGCGAAGCCTTGTTATCTCGCCTTCTTGCGCAGGGGCTGTACACCGCCGAAGACGTTTTGATAGGAGACCCTTCTCCTAAACGCCGTCAGGTACTCTCTGAGCAGTATGGGATTCAGACAACTGATAGTAACCAAGCGGTAATCGAGGCCAGCCAATCTATTCTTTTGGCGATAAAGCCTCAAGTCTTTGAACTTGTTGCTAAGGATTTTCGGGATGCCCGCTGCGATAGTCCCCCCTTAGTAATTTCTATATTAGCTGGTGTGCCGCTCTCAAAGCTAGAGGCGGTGATGTCTGGCTGGCCAGTCGTTAGAGCGATGCCGAACACACCGGCGACTGTCGGCGCGGGGATGAGCGCGATCGCGATTGGCAGTCGGGCGCTAGACTCGCATGCGAAGCTAGCTGAGGATATGTTTGCAGCGGTAGGTCAGGTCGTGCAGGTGCCAGAAGGCATGCTTGATGCGGTCACCGGACTCTCGGGCTCTGGTCCTGGCTACGTGGCGATTGTGATTGAGGCGCTGGCGGATGGCGGCGTGGCGGCTGGCCTGCCACGGGCGATCGCAAACCAGCTAGCGCTTCAAACCGTGCTGGGTACCGCAGAGCTCATTCAAAAAACGGCGCTGCATCCAGCGGAGATTAAAGACCGAGTGACCAGTCCTGGCGGTACGACAATCGCAGGCATTGCCTGCTTAGAAGAACTGGGTATGCGCTCAGCGCTGATTGAAGCGGTAAGAACGGCTAGCTCACGCTCACGCGAACTAGGTAAACAATCTAGTTAGGTTCATCCTAACTTTTGTTACTTAATCTTCCTTGTGACCTGTATTCCGTATGTTTTCTTGCTATTTATCTTGTACGCCTCTAAAGTTTGCAGCGCCGAATCTTATATCTCATTAGCCCCACAGCTTCCAATTCTTGATTGTTTGTAAGACTCGTTTTAATGCCCCTAGCGCTAACGCTTCTCGTTTAATGCCTTCGGAAAATGCCCCCAGAAAATTCGACGCCGTATGAAGATGCTGATTCTCCCCAGAAAGGCATTGGCGAATCCGTTTTTAGTTCTTCATTGCCAAGTGATACGCCCCTAGGATTGCGCCGTTCTGATCGCAGTCGTACGGCTGGTGTAACAGGTGCCTTTTCGGCTGACAGTTCTTCTAGCAGATCTTCTGGCAGTGCGTCTGCTGGCGCGGCAAGTATTGATCAGCTAGTGCGGCAGGGGCTACAAGATTTAGAGCAGCAGCGGCGTGAGCTGCTGCAGGAAGTTGCGCAGCTAGAGCGCCGTAAAGAGCGGTTAGAAACGGAGATGCGCAATAGCTTTGCCGGCTCTTCTCAGGATATTGCAATTCGGGTGCAGGGATTCAAAGACTACCTGATTGGTAGCCTGCAGGACTTGGCGACAGCCGCTGAGCAAATCAATCTGGTGGCCCAACCGACGATAGAAGCGCCATCGGCGGTGCCTGAATCTGTGACACCACCTGTCGCGCAAGCAGAGGGCGAGGTCCCTTTTGCGGCACAGCGATTTGCCCAACAGCGCGATCGCATTCATAGCCTGCTCGACCAATACCGCACTCGCCCAGACTACTATGGTCCTCCGTGGCAGCTGCGTCGTACCTTCGAGCCTATTCATGCTGAGCGGGTTTCCAACTGGTTTTTTACGCAGGGAGGCCGAGGCTCTGTCAAAAGCGTCGGTAGCCGCTTACAAAACGTACTGGTGGCCTCTGCGGCGATCTCTTGCCTGTATGCAATTTATGACCGTCGAATGTGTGTTTTGGTGCTGGCAACAACACCCGAGCGGCTAGGCGAATGGCGGCGGTGGCTGCAAGACTGTCTAGGTGTTGCCAGAGCTGACTTTGGCACCAACCGTGGTGTGATGCTGTTTGAATCGGCTGAACCAATGGCACAGAGGGCTGAGCGTCTATTGGATAGCGGTAGATTGCCTTTTCTGATCATGGACGAGGCTGAAGACAAGGTGAGTTTGTCCTTACTTCAGTATCCGCTGTGGCTAGGATTTGCAAGAGATCCAGAGAATCCTTCTAACGATTATGACTATTACTAAACTTATTTAATAAATTGGGACGACGGCTGTGATTTTATCGATGGAGATTGCGCTACTGGGTTTGACAGCGGCGTATTTGCTGGGCTCTATTCCAACGGGGTATCTGATAGCTAAGGGGCTGCAAGGGATTGATATCCGTGAGCACGGCTCTGGTAATACGGGTGCGACGAACGTATTTCGAGTTGTGGGCAAAGGAGCGGGCGTTGCCGCGCTAACGATTGATTTGCTCAAAGGCCTTGCTGCGGTACGGCTGATGATATGGCTGATGAGTTCGCCTGCGTCGCCGTTCGTGCAGTCTGACTTTCACACGGCCAATCTAGATGTGCGCTGGTCTTTTATCAATGCGGCGATCTGTACGCTGGCAGGGCTTTTGGCTGTGTTAGGACACAGTAGATCAATTTGGCTAGGCTTTACTGGTGGTAAGTCGGCAGCAACAGGTTTAGGCGTGCTGTTGGCGCTCGCTTGGCCGGTGGGCCTAGGTGTGGCAGCGGTGTTTGGGACAGTGCTAGGACTGTCTCGAACGGTCTCACTAGGGTCGATTGCGGCGGCGGTGTCTGCTTTTGTCTTTATGGTGCTGACGCAGCAGCCTGTCGCTTATATTTTGCTAGCGCTACTTGGCGGCGGCTATGTGGTGTTTCTCCATCGAAGCAATATCTTGCGGCTGATGTCAGGCACCGAACCAAAGACGTTCGGGCAATGAACGCTACTAGAAATAGAACTCACCTCGGACGATCACACGGCACAATCGGGGCAGTGGGTCTGTAGGCGATCGCGCAGTCCTGCCGCATCGAACAACACTGGCAAAAAGTGAATGCTGTTGATCTCTTTGAAGTAGAACAAGATTGGCACAGCGGACCAGAATACTTTCCAAGTTTCCCACTCGGCGTAGGGAAAGGTTTTGAGCAGCGTTTCGTTTCTTCGGACTTCTAGCGCGGTGGCTGTGAACACGAGGCGAATGGTGGTGGCTTGGTAGAGTAAGAATAGGCCTAAAAGAGCAAGCACAATTCCCAGCCATCGCTGGATAAAGAGTAAGGGTAGAGCGATCGCAATGATGCCGATTGGTAGCTTGTAGCTGGGGTCGAGTGTGGTGGTATCTGCGGTTGTGGTTGTCATAGGTTGAAGCAAGTCGTGGATGCGAGTGGTGAACGAGAGCAAGTTAACGGCTCTGTTTAGCTACCTGTAAATGCGCTGCCTGTGCCTTGAAACATCGCCCAAGAGAGAAAGAAGTTAGCAATAAAGATAGCGAGCAGGGACGTGACCACCGCAGTTGTCGTCGATTGACCGACGCCTTTAGCGCCGCCGGAGGTCGTGAGGCCCCAACTAGAGCCAATCACAGCAATCAAGACGCCAAAAATAAGCGCTTTGATTAAGGAGCTGGCCAAGTCCCAAATACTCATAAAGCTTTGGGCCGAGTTAATGAAAACGGATGCTGGAATGTTGTAAATGGTGGTGGCGACGATGAAGCCACCTAGCATACCGGTAATGAACGCCAATATATTGAGTAATGGCAGCATCAGCGCGCAGGCGATCACCCGAGGAATAACTAAATAGTCTACCGGGTCGCTGCGAAGCATTTGCAGCGCGTCGATCTGTTCGGTAACACGCATGGTGCCAATCTCGGCGGCAAAAGCCGAGCCTACGCGACCCGCTAAAACCACCGCTGTGAGCACAGGCGATAGCTCACGCGCTAGGGTAATGGCCAATATGCCACCGATCGCTGTACTAGCACCAAAAGCCACAAACTCGCGCGTGACCTGAATCGTAAAGACCATCCCGACAAAGACCGAGGTGACTAGCGCAATCAGCAAGGATTCTGGACCCACAGCAGCCATCTGGTCGATGGTATTGCGGCGATGGATGGGTTTAGAGATGACATGAATAAGGACCTGTCCACCTAAAAAGATGGCGGCTAGCAGTCGCTGAAACCACAGCCTGAGATTGTTAGGAACAAGAGAGCTAGCCATATGTAGGGCGACGACATCTAGGGTGATGGTATCGATTTTGAGTGTTACCGATATCTTATAGCTTTGCTTGCCTAGTCACGAGATTTGGTACTTGTAAGATCCGGTGCTAGTGAGCTTTGCTGCTATTTGAGCAAAGTACTCAGCGTTTGACCAGGAAAATTCGACCCGAAAATTAGAAAAAAACTTATGCTAGTAAGCAGCGTTTTGCAAGCAATAATTTTCAGGTATGGGTTTTAGCCACTGTCTCGATGCGGTTCGAGACTGCTTTCGTTCGATTTCACAAGCTCTTTCCCAGCACACTCAGTGGCGTCGTGATAGCAACCGTTTTACTGCTAGTGTTTCTAGCGTTCTCTGCGCGCTGATGGCAAGCTGGTTTAGCTTTAGTTTATTTCTGGGGTGGACAGCGCCTGCGTTGGCCCAGTCGCCAGTTCAGTCATCAGTCTCTATCCAGCCGTATTTGGACCGGGTAGCTGAGTCAATTACTGAGTTTACACTCGATAATGGGATGAAGTTTATTGTGCTAGAGCAGCACGAAGCGCCGGTGGCGACGGTAATGCTGTACGCCAATGTGGGCTCGGCAAATGAAGTAGAAGGCCAAACGGGAACAGCTCACTACTTAGAGCACTTAGCCTTTAAGGGCACGACCCGAATTGGCACGACTAACTACTCGGCAGAAAAAGCGGCAATCGATCAGCTAGATGCGGTATTTGACCAGCTACTAGCGGCTGAAGAAGCTGGAGATGAGGAGGCGATCGCAACTCTCACCCAGCAGTTTGAAACCCTACAGGCTGAAGCAGTTTCCTACGTTGAGCAAAACAAATTTGGTCAGATTATTGAACAGTCGGGTGGCACTGGCCTGAATGCAACGACCTCTGCCGATGCAACGCGCTACTTCTACAACCTTCCGTCTAATAAGCTAGAGCTGTGGTTTTCACTGGAGTCTGAGCGCTTTTTAGATCCGGTATTTAGAGAGTTTTACAAAGAAAAAGAAGTCATTTTAGAAGAGCGGCGGATGCGGGTGGACAACTCGCCGATTGGCCAAATGGTAGAGCGCTTTTCGGAAATCGCTTACACGGAGCATCCTTATCGGCGTCCGGTGATTGGCTATCAGGAGGATCTGCGTCGGGCGACGCGTGCGCAAGTCGAAGCCTTTTTCGATCGGTACTATGGGCCTAGCAATCTGATTGCGGCGGTAGTTGGTGATGTAGATCCCGATCAGGTCAAGCAGTTGGCGCAGGTTTATTTTGGCCGGTACGAGTCTAGGGTGACTCCACCCGCTCTGGTAGTGAATGAACCCGCACAAACGGATCCGCGTGAGTTCACGCTAGAACTAATGTCTGAGCCCTGGTATTTGGAAGGCTATCACCGCCCTGGTATCAACGACCCAGAGCATGTGGTGTATTCCATGATTGATAGCATTTTGACGGGTGGCCGAACTGCCAGACTCTATAAAGCGCTAGTAGAGCCGCAGATTGCGCTAGATGTGGGCAGTGCGAACGGGTTTCCAGGTGATAAACAATCGACGGTGCTGCTGTTGTATGGGCTGACGGCACCAGGACATACGGTAGAGGAGTTGGGAGCCGGGCTAGAAGCTGAGCTAGCGCGTTTGCAGAGCGAGCTAGTAGATACAGAAACCTTAGATCGGGTAAAAACTCAGGCAAGGGCGGGGCTGCTAGGTCAGCTTGACTCAAATCGGGGGATGGCGAGCCTGCTTACTGAGTATGAGGCAAAGACAGGCGACTGGCGTAGTGTGTTTAACGAGCTTCAGCTGATTGAATCAGTAACGGCAGAAGACGTGCAGCGGGTGGCGATAGAGGCCTTTCAGCCGAGTAACCGAACGATAGGTAAGCTAATTTCGGTGGGGCAAAGTACACCGGATGAGACGGCGACTGCTGAACCTGCGCTTCAGTCAGGGGCTTCGGCTGCTTCTAGATAGTTAAAGCTTGACGATAGTGTGCTCTTAAAAAGGTGTGCCCTTAGATAAGGTGTGCTCTAAAAAGAACAGCTTTCAAACGCAACGCTTTCAAACGCAATGTTTACAACTAGTTTTTTATTGACCGAAGTCATTTAAGGAATTTATGGGCTTATTTTCACGGCGTCTGCGCGATCGCTTATTACCATTCTTCTTTCTCGCCGCCGCCACCTGCGCGGTGCTACTAACGCTGTCTTGGCCAAAACCGGCACAGGCGATTGAGGCCAGAAACTACGAAGACTTGGAGTTTCCGCCGCTGGGCGAAATTCAAATCCCTGACTATGAGCGCTACGAGCTAGACAATGGCATGGTGGTGTACCTAATGGAAGACCACGACTTGCCCTTAGTCGGTGGTTCAGCGACCTTTAGGACAGGGTCTTATCTGGTTTCGTCAGAGAAAGTGGGCCTAGCTGATATTACAGGCGAAGCCATGCGCTTGGGCGGAACGCTTAACCATGAGCCCGACGAACTCAATGAAATGCTAGAGCAGCGAGCGGCATCGGTAGAAACGTCTATCGCGGACACCTCAGGTAGCGCTAGCTTTTCGACCTTAACTGAAGATTTGGACGAGGTGTTTGGGCTATTTGCTGAGGTGATTACGCAGCCTGCTTTTGATGAGGAAAAGGTAGCGCTAATCAAAGGTCAGATAGCTGGTGGGATTGCGCGGCGCAATGATGATTCAGATGAAATTGCTTCGCGTGAGTTTAGCAAGCTAGTGTATGGCGCTGAAAGCCCTTACGCCCGCACGATAGAGTATGCCAGCTTGAGCAACATCAGCCGTGACGATGTGGTTGATTTCTATGCGCGATCGCTCTCGCCTGAAAACACCATTTTAGGTATCTCGGGAGACTTTGATCCAGACACGATGAAAGCGCTGATAGAACAAACGCTAGGCCAATGGCAGCCCGAGTCTTCTATGACCATTGCCGCGCCGCCCGAAGGTATGCAGCAGCAGTCGGGCCTATTTGTGGTCGACCAGCCTCAGCTCACCCAAAGCAGCATTTTGATCGGGCATATTGGCGGCGAGCTGAGTAGTCCTTACCATGCGCCGATGGCTGTACTTAACGAAGTGCTCAACGGCTTTGGTGGACGGCTATTCAATGAAATTCGCTCGCGCCAGGGTCTGGCCTACAGCGTGTATGCTTTTTGGAGTCCACGCTACGACCATAACGGCATTTTCATCGGTGGCGGCCAAACGCGATCTGAGGCAACGGTGCCGTTTATTCAATCGATGTATCAGGAGCTAGAAAAGGTCCAGCAGTCGCCTATTACTGAAACAGAGCTAGCCTTTGCCAAAGACTCGGTGCTCAATAGCTTTGTATTCAATTTCCAAACGCCGAATCAAACCCTATCGCGATTGATTCGCTATGAGTACTACGACTATCCTTCCGACTTTGTCTTTACGTTTAGAGACGAGCTAGAGGCTGCAACGGCTGAGGAAGTGCTATCGGCGGCTCAAACGGTTTTGGATCCGGCTAAGCTGATTACGCTGGTAGTGGGTAATCGAGCGGAAATCTTGCCAAGTTTAGAAGTGCTAGGCGCTCAGATTACGCCACTAGATGTGACGATTCCTGCGCCAGTCGCGGCGCTGTAGGCGGACAACTAATCAATCCAAGATGATAGCTGCCACTATCTGCGCTCAAGGTCGCTCAGGGCAAAATGACAGATAAAAGCGCCCCAGTCAGTGATGGCTGGGGCGCTCGCTTTTGTGTGTTGGATTGGATTGCTTTCTACAGTAAGTGCTGAGGGCAACAACCTCAGCACTTGAGGTCATGTGCCAGATGTGAATTATGGTCAGATCGTACTGGAAAGTCTGGAATTTGGTCGTAGAAAGAAGAAGCAGAGAGCCAGCATAGAAAGCTAGTACAGAAAGTCATTGCGCACAGCCAGTGCAGAAACTGGCCAACTTTATCCGATAAGTGAGTGCTTGGCGATGTTGTTCATAGTCATCGTGCTCTTCTAATTAAGGTTTCTAGCTGAGGCTTTCTAATTAGGGCCTGCTGATTGAGATTTAGGGGTTTACCGCTATGGAAATTGCGCCTTTCAAAATTAAGAGACTCGTGCTGGATGCTTCGCGACTGCGGGTTCGCACTCAAGCTGTCGATAAGCGTACTCGTCGTGACGAGTTTCCGGCGTATATGGTGGTAAGCACAGCCCCCAATAATATTGATGAGGAAATGCCTTCGCCACCACCAGATTCGGTGGATCAGGCAAAACAGGGATTAGCTGCGATCGCGCAAGAGTTGCACCGTATCCAAACCGATCCGAATATTGAAGCTGCGCCCGAGCTAGTGATTGCTGTGCACGGCTACAACACCGAAGAAAAAGGTATCCGCGCCTGGTATAGCGACATCTACCGCTATATTGCTCAAGACGACAATCAGGTTCGCTGCAGGAAAAACCTAGTGTTTGTGGGCTATCGCTGGTCTTCTGAAAAGATCTCTGCCCATCCAAAGCACCTATGGCGAAACCTAAGAGCCTTACCAGATGTGCCGCAGGCGCTGCTTGCGGTCGCTCTGGTTTTCATGCTGGTCTACTGGGGCTGGTCGTTTTTATTTGAGCCCCTGTGGCATAGCGGCTGGGCTGACTTGCTAGGAATAACGCTGCTGAGCGCGGCGGTAGCGATGGCGATGATGATCGTGACGCTGCTGATTTTGCGAGTGACGGTGTATTTTCGCGATGTGTACCGGGCGATTAATTTTGGTGTGCCTGATCTAACAGAACTGGTGCGGCAGATTGATCAAGCGGTAATTGATTTACGAGTAGAAGCGCTGCGATCGCAATATCCTAACTATGCAGAGGCCTTGCACAAAGCTAAGCAAATTGCGAGTGGTGAGGCGGACGATATCAACGGTGAACGCATCCAAAAAATTAAGCTTAGCTTTTTAGGCCACAGCATGGGCGGCCTAGTGATTACGAACGTTGTTCGAATTCTCTCGGATGTGTTTGACAGGCGCTCTATTGCTCAGAAGCCAGTGCCTGCGATTGGCAACACCTTGAGCCTGGGTCGTTTGATCTTAGTCTCACCTGATATTCCTATTCTCTCAATTATCTCTAGCCGCTCTAACGGATTAGCGTCATCGCTGCGTCGGTTCGAAGAAACTTATTTATTTAGTAACGAGGGAGATTTGGCGCTGCGGCTTGCGTCTACTGCTGCTAACTACATCTCTTTCCCTAGCGCGAGGCAAAACCATGGTCATCGCTTGGGTAGCGTAGCGTTAGCCAACAGCCCGCATGACAAAGGCATCATTAATCTAGCTGATTTGCGATATCAGTATTCTGATCATTGTTCTTGTGAAGATGCGATCGCAACAGATAGCGTAGATATCCTCGATAGCCTATATATCACGCATAGCTCAGGTAAAGGCGACGGCTATCTCTCACTCGGTGAGCTGTTTAGATTAGAGAACTCTAAAACGGTGAATGCGAGCTTAGCAGATTTGTTTACTTTCTTTGACTGCACAGATTATAGAGACTATAAGCTGGTGATTGATGAAAATGGCAGACGAGTATCCAACAACAGAAAAGTAGGCTTGCTAACGCGGGCTAAAGGCAAAAAGAACCTAAACCTATGGGACTACATAGAGCTGCTATTTTTGTGCCTGCGAGGTCAGCTAGACGTCCACGGCGGCTATTTTCGTGGCCAGTACAGCCGTCAGCTCATTTACCGTCTGGCCTTTCTTGGCTTTGAAGATATGTTGCTATCTATCGATGCCAAAGACGATAAAGAGAACGGCTCGAAGCCTGGTTTGAATCAACGAGAGCGGCGGCTAAATCGCTTGGATCAGCGCTGTATGGAGAAAGGCATACAGATTTATCTGTCGCCTCTGCGCTATCAGGTAGATGTGCAAGGCGCAGAGATGGGCCAAGCAAAAGCAGACATCATGCAAACGCTTCAGCCTAAGCCGCTGGCTGAAGCGGTTCAAGAGCAGATAGTTAACGACTCGGTTGAACAACCAGCGTCGCTAGCAAGCTAGAGATTTCTTCGGCTCGGTTCATGACCATCAGATGGCCGCTTTTTTCTACGGTGTAGTCAGGAGTAACAAAGCGAAAGGGAAAGATGCGATCGCTGCGCCCGTGAATATGCACTAGGTTATCAGGAATCTCTTTGTTGTTCCAAATAACAACCCTGTGCAGCGCCCACTTCAAGAAAACAGGATCAGTCTCGACTAAAATTGTCTTCAATAGCTTCTTTTGATCGGTGCCTTCAGGGGTAAACAGCCAGTACAGCAGCCAAGTAACGGCCCACAGTAGGCTCTTAAACGGCAGTATTCGATGTAGTGGCAAAGCTCTAAACAGCTTGAAATAAAAGGGAACCTCTGATGTTTGCTTAACAGTAGAGAGTAGAATTACCTTTTCTGTTGCAATTTGCTTTGCAATTTCGACTGCAATAATGCCACCAAACGAAAGTCCAACAATAATAGGATTGTCGTCTTTTATCTGTGCGGTCAATCGTTTGGCATAGTCTTCAATTGTCTCTCCTTTCTGCGGCTGCTCCCAGCGAATATGCACAGGCCGAAAGCCATCATAGCGCAGCCACTGAAAGACTCTTTCGTCTGCGCCCAACCCACTTACAAAATAGATGGGCTTTAGCAGCGCTGTCTTCTCATCTACAATCTCATCTGGAAGACCGTTATTCGAAATCTCTTGTGCGGTTTCGTAGGTATCCTCACCATTGAAAACTTCATCTAGAGATAGCGGTGCTTTGTCGAGTTCGTCCTTATCCTGTTCAGTGGTTCTGCCTTCCATAGATTTTCGGGTGTGCTCGCCTGCTAGCCGTATTTTAGTCTCGATTGAGATTATTGGCTGATGTGTTCTTCTATACGGTTTCTCTTAGCCAAGCTGCATATCACTATGAGCACGATTCAATCTCGAAATCTCCCTTTTAAGCATGGAAAAGATCAAGGTGAACTCGTAGACTGAGGATGTCCCCAATAACTCACGGTTCGCTGAAATAATCCGAGGAAAAGTAAATTGCGATAATAAGAGGGTAGCCCATACAAGATAAGGCATCCATGGCGCAGCTAATTGCAAACGAACGAGTCGATGATATCCCACTACTGCTCAATCAGATGGAGAAGCTTGAGCTGAGTAGCCTAGCTGATAAGCACTTTGAGCAGCATGGGAACTGGCAAGGGCTAAGTCTAGGTCAAGTTTTAGTGGGCTGGTTATCGTACATACTCTCGCAAGGAGACCATCGCCTCAACCAGGTAGAAGAGTGGGCATCTGGCCTAAGTCACACATTAGGTCGCTGCCTATCGCCAACGGTGAGAAGCCTGGATTTTAGTGATGACCGTTTAGAGCGTGTACTAGACCGATTAGGGGAGGATGCACACTGGGACAGGTTTGAAGGTGCCCTAAACGGTCATACCGTGCGGGTGTATGACTTGCAAGTATCGTGTGTGCGTCTAGACACGACGACTAGCAGTGGATACAGAACGGTCGAAGGTGAAGACCTATTTCAATTTGGTCACAGCAAAGACTATCGCCCCGACCTGCCGCAAGTGAAGATATCGCAAGCGGCCTTAGATCCGCTAGGACTGCCCGTGAGCACCACCATCGTCAGTGGCAATCAGGCGGATGACCCGCTCTACGTTCCAGAGATAAAGAAAGTGCAACAGAGCCTGGCGGCGAGCGGGTTGACCTATGTGGGCGACAGTAAGATGGCGGCGCTAGAGACGCGGCGCTACATCGCTCAAAGTCAGAATTACTACCTGTGTCCGCTGTCTGAAAAGCAAGTCTCCAAAGCCGACTTAGCCGAACTACTCGCGCCTGTCTTTCGAGGCGAGGAGTCGCTTACCCCCGTCGCCACACCTGACCACAACCGTCGTGAGGCCTCGGCAACCGCCGATTCGCCTGCCGAGGCTGAGCTAATCGCTGAAGGGTTTAGCTTCACGATGCCGCAATTGGTCAGGCCAGAGACAGACGCGTTCACCTGGCGAGAACAGTGGTTTGTGGTGCATTCGTTTAAGTACGCCGGGCGACAACGAAAGGGGTTAGACAACCGCATCGAGAAGGCGACCGAGGCATTGCATGAACTGAACCTGACGGGCCGTGGGCATAAACGACGCACACCCGAGGAAACTAAAACGGCGGCCCACCGAATTCTTCAACGCTATCGCCTCAAAGACCTTGTGCAAGTCGTCTTTGAAACCGCCACCGAAACGACGCATAAACGCGCCTACCGCGATAAACCGGCTCGGACTATCACAAAAACAACCGTGACGGTGAAGCCAACGCTAGATGACGAAGCCTACCAGCAAGCAATACAGCTACTGGGTTGGCGAGTCTACGTCAGCAACGACCTTGACTTATCGCTCGCTGAAGCAGTCTACGGCTATCGCAATGAGTATCTCATTGAACAAGGCTTTGGCAGATACAAGGGTAAAGCACTTGGGTTGCGGCCTATCTATCTGGCCTCTGACGAGCGCGTCAAGGGGTTGATTCGGCTATTGAGTTTGGGCCTGCGTATCCTGTGCCTGCTCGAATTCTCGGTGCGCACTCAGTTGCAGGTAAAACAACAGACGCTACCGGGACTCTATGCGGGTAATCCCAAACGAGCGACCGCGCAGCCCACCGCTGAACTACTGCTCAAAGCCTTTCGCGGGATTACTCTCACCATTATGGACATTCACCAAGTTAGGCAGCACTTTCTCTCACCGCTCTCGGCGCTACAACAGCGCATACTACAGTTATTGGACACCAACGATGATGTCTATCTCTCGCTGACAGGCTAATTGTTGCGAACTCCCTTTTTTATCCGCGAACCTTGAGCAATAAGTTCGCTAAGCTGCTTTGTCTTTTGGTTTGCTAAAGACAAATTTACGATGCGACACACCCACGAGTAAGCTATGAGCCTAAGACTTTACCTTTTGCGCCACGGCGAAACAACCTTTAGTAAGAGCCGCGGTTTCTGCGGAGCCTTGGATGTAGATCTAACAGATTCTGGCTACGAGATGGCGCAGGCATTTGCAGATGAGTACAAAAGTATAGACTGGGCGGCGATCTACTGCAGCCCGATGAAGCGCGCACGGGCAACTGCCACGCCAATCTCTAACGCAACGGGATTAGCGCTAACACTTCGAGAAGGACTGCGAGAGTGTAACTATGGCGAATGGGAGGGCAAAAGCAAAGAAGAGGTTAGGCAACAGTTTCCAGACGACAATTATGATTGGATGACGGAACCTGCTTGGAATCCACCGACGGGCGGAGAAACGGCGGTAGAAATTCGCAATCGGGCAATGGCGGTAGTCGCAGAGATAGAGGAAACCTATACAGACGGCAACGTGCTGGTAGTGGCACATCGAACAACGCTGCGAATTGTGCTGTGCAGTTTGCTAGGCGTAGATTTAGGGCGGTATCGCGATCGCCTAGACTATCCGGCGGCTTCGCTGAGCGTGGTGAAGTTTGGTAAGTATGGCCCGCTGCTAGAGCGTATGGGCGATCGCGGCTATATGTCGCCCGAGCTACGCGCTCGTGAGGATGTGTGAGTGGCGCAGCTAAAATAGCTGAGGCTGCTGTAGAGATGAAAAGCGAAATCCCAGTCGCTTGGAACACGGCGATCAATATCTAGGTTCGGGTGGATAGCCGGTAGTAGGTTAATGAACTCTAGAGCGCCTTTGCCGAAATGAGTAAAGCCGTTATTTTTAGCGCTGTTCGGGTTCATCTGCTCTGTAGCTGATTGCTCGATAGCTGCTGGCTTGATGGCTGATCGAACGGTTGTAGTAAGCTGATTCCACTGTATGCGGCTGTTGATTTCAGCGCTGCTGGTAAGAGAAACGCCTTTTTGATACTGGTAGAAGCGATCGCACAGTCGCAATACAATCTCTCTTTCGGGTAAATGCAAATCTACTACCTGCGCATAGTCTTGCACTTTCTGTTTGTGTACGGTTCTACCGCGACTGCCTAGGTCAACCACCTGTTCAAAAATAGGAAGCTGCCCGCGCACCTGTTGCGACACTTCTGCCCAGTTAAAAGAAAGCCTGCTAAAAGAAGGCCTGCCGAGCTGCTTAGCTGCGTTTTTACAGATTACCGTCGGCTGTGGCAATAGCGATTCGAAGTACAGAACTTGAAGCGTTTGCAGCGCTTTAATGTCGCTGGCCTTTACGCAGAAGGCGGGCGTTTGGTAGGTGGTTAGCCGCTTTTGGAAGTAGTTGAGTTCACCCCAGCCGCCGACTCGGTAAATTCGAAAGCCGCTGTTGGGCACTTTCATTCGAGCGGTATAAGCGTCCAGGTTAAAGACTTGAGCAAAGCCTTGAACGGCTTGAGCCCGGTGAGATGGCGAGGGAGATGCGATCGCTAAAATAGAGATCGCTTGCCCGTCTTCTACTGCCCGTGCTTTTGCCAACGCTGCCTGTCGCTCATTGGCTCGCATCTGATGAATTCGATCAATTCCTGCTCTAGCCTGAGCAATGATCTTGCGATGTGTGATCTGCTGTAGCAGCTTTTTATAGTTGCTTTCGGCAACATCTAGCCGCCGGGTTTGCTCTTGCAGCTTGGCCGCATACAGCCTCAAGCTAGGATTCTGGGGCTCATGCTGCTGCCACTGCTTTAGCAAACGCGCTACCTGCTGATAATCATTTGCTGCGAGGGCAGTGGCAACTTGGGCTTCCATAGCATCCTCTTTCGATCTTGCTTTTTACTAGGATCAGGTTGCCCGTTTATCCCAAAGTGCCATACCGCACTCTCAAGACTCTCCAAGACTGGATCCACTAAGACTGGATTCCCCAACAAGACTATAGAGGCACCTAGCCAGAGCGCATCTAGCCGCCGTAATTCCAACCGGTAGACTCCAGCAAGAGCGGCTTGCCCTCACGGTGCTCACCTGCGCCAACCACTTCGCCAACAAAGACAGTATGGTCGCCGTGCTCAACGCTGCCAACTACACGGCACTCCACATAGCCTAGAGAATCCTTGATAATGGGGCAGCCGGTTTCTTCGCCCAGATAAAACTCAATCTCCTCAAACTTGTTACCCACGCGGCGCAAAGGCTTAAAGAAGTTTTGAGCTATTTCCTTTTGCCCGTCTTCTAAGACGCTGATGGCAAAAACGCCGCTGGATTTGACCATTGCGTGTGAGGTGGAGTCAGCCTTGATGCAGTTGACTACTAGCGGCGGCGTAAATGAGCCTTGCATAATCCAGCTAGCGGTAAAGCCGTTGACGTCATCTCCATCTTTGGTGCCGCACACGTACAGGCCGTGTGGGATTTTGCGGAGCATGGTTTTCTTGGCAGCTTCGTTGAGCATAGGATAAGTCCTTATATAGTGGTATTTCTGTTGATTAGTTTATGACAAAGGGTAGGGGTGGTGGATCATCCCTTGGTTGGGCTTCGGCTGGTTTTAGTTGGTTTTAGCTGGGCTTTCAGCCTACAAGAGCGCTGCGAGGATGCGTTACTTTCTGGCGATGCCTGCGGCTCTACTTCCTAGCAACGCCTGCGGCTCTGGCGACTTCTTGGACGGCGGCAGAGACAGCAGGGGCCACGCGCTCATCGAAGACGGAGGGCATGATGTTGCTAGCGGAAATGTCTGGTTCGGGAATGAGGCTAGCGATCGCTTTCCCCGCAGCCAAGAACATATCGGTAGTAATCGCCTCGGCCCGGCAGTCTATAGCGCCGCGAATGACGCCAGGAAAGGCAAGTACGTTGTTGATCTGGTTAGGATAGTCGCTGCGACCAGTAGCAATAACAGCAGCGATACCTTTAACCAGCTCTGGCTGAATTTCTGGGATGGGGTTGGCCATGGCAAAGACAATAGGGTCTGTTGCCATCGATTTGACCATATCTGTGCTGACGACGCCGGGGGCGCTGACGCCCATGAAGACATCGGTGTTTTTCATGGCATCGGCGAGAGTGCCAGACTCGGCGACGGCAAACGCTTGTTTGGCAGCGGTAAGATCGGCGCGATCGCTGCCAATAATTCCTTTAGAGTCACAAATCACCAAATTCTGCACGCCTGCTTTTTTGAACAGCCGCCCCATCGACAGGCCCGCAGCCCCCGCGCCGTTAATCACTAGGCGAATGTCGCCGATCTCTTTTCCCACTACTTTCAGCGCGTTCGTCAGCGCCGCCAGGCTGACGATTGCCGTCCCGTGCTGATCGTCATGAAAAATAGGAATATCTAAATCGGCCTGCAGTCGCGATTCAATTTCAAAGCAGCGAGGAGCACTAATATCTTCTAAATTGACCGCGCCAAAAACGGGCGCAATTCGCTTTACCGTCTCAATAATTTCGTCTGTGTCTTGCGTATCCAAGCAGATAGGAAAGGCATCTAGGCCCGCAAACTCTTTAAACAGCATAGCTTTGCCTTCCATCACTGGCATAGACGCCTCAGCGCCCAAGTTACCTAGCCCTAAAACGGCGCTGCCATCGCTGACAATCGCTACCGTGTTGCCCTTAATGGTGTAGTCGTAAACGCTCTCAGGATGGTTGGCAATTTCTATGCAGACTCGGCCTACACCGGGTGTATAGGCCATTGCCAAATCATCTTGCTCGCGCAGGGGAATTTTGGCTGATACGCTCAGCTTGCCACCTCGATGTAGGGCAAAGGTGCGGTCATAAACGGCGAGAACTTCTATTTTGTCGAGCGATCGCACTGCTGCTTCTATATTAGTTGCCGCTTCTGTACTCGCGGCATCGACCGAGATTTCGCGGATGATGTGCTCGCGGCTCTTTTCGACGACATCAATATTGCCTAAGTTTCCTTCTGCCTTTGCGATCGCTTCTATCACCGCCGCTAGCTGACTCACCTGATTTGGTAGCTTGATCTGGAGTGTAAGGCTATAGCTAGGATTGGGTGTCAGGCTGACCATAGGTGACAAGAAAAGATGAAGGTAGGAATGATGAGCAGTGAATAAAAGGGTATCTCTTTTTCTTACACTTAGAGTAAGTAAGAGCGGGTAAGCTGTAGCCAGACAGACCCATCCATCTTCCATTTCTCATCGTTCATCCTCTATCCTTGCCCCATGCCTTCTCTCTATACCGAAATTGACATCAATGCACCGCAAAATGTGGTCTGGGATGCCCTTGTTCGCAAAGATCAGTGGCGCTTTTGGAATACTTTCCTCTACGACTGCGATCCGGGGCTGAGAATGGCACGGGGCAACGAAATTTTCCTGGCTATGCAGCGTTTAGAAGGCGATGAGGAAACAGAGTTTCAGCCGGTGATTACGATGCTCAGAGCGCCCTACATGATGCGCTGGGTATCGACCATTCCAGGCTTGCGCAGTGAGCATATTTTTGAGCTGAGAGAGAACGTGCCCGGTCGCACGCACTACATTCACCGTGAGCTGTTTTCAGGCATTTTATCAAAAGTCTTTTTGCCGTTTATTCGTCAAGACGAGCGCCAGGGAATTAGGCGGATGGCCCAGCAGCTAAAGCTGCACGTGGAGCAAACGATGCTAGGCGATCGCCAAAACTACGGCCCCCAAGGTCGCCCTGCTTATGATGGCCGATACGATAGTCGCCCTACCCACGATAACCGGCCTACCTACGACCGATACTACGACGATCGCCCACACAACGAGCCGCGCTACGACCAGCCGCGCTATGACCAACCCCGTTATAACGAGCCGCGCTATGACCAGCCGCGCTATGACGACAGAAGACCGCCCAGCGATGATGGGTATAACGACAACCGTCCCCGTCGTCGCCGAAGATAGCGATCGCCGCTAAGGCAGCGGAGAAAAAGAGAGCTGATAGCGATAAAGGGCAACCGGCTTACCTTTTGCCTTAAAGTAATCCGGGTCTTGTGGCGACAGATAAATCGCCGTGATCTGATCGGCCAGAATCGGAAAATTAGCGTCTGAACGCTTGCGATAGACCGTCGTATTTTCTACCTCGTTGAGGTAAACCGTTGGTGTGTTATCCGCTGTCTTTGGATTGCGAAAAAACTGCTGAAAAATCTCTGTCGTTGCGAAAGAACCTGCGTTAGGTGTCTCTACTCTGCGCCCAGTCACGGTCGAAATGAGCTGCTGATTATCCTTCAAAAACGTAATCTGACGATTCGGATCGTCTGGGTCAACCTTAACCGCCTTAACCCAGTCGTCTCCTAAGTAAGCCCTGGCCAGATTCAGTCCGTTAAAGGCCCGATCTGACACAATTTCAGCCTCATCGCCATCTAGCAGTGAGCGGATGCTCGGTATTGGCTGATTGAGAAAGCGTCCTGCGGAAACTGCTTTGGGTACAAAGCGAATGACCGCCGGAATCGCCTTGTGCAAAAACTGCCGGTTGCCTTCAAACCCTGGCGTCACAACTTCTGGAGCCAGCGGAGCCGCCATATCAATTAGCGTAGAACTCATCCGCCAAGTACCTGCCATCCACTGTGGATAGACCAAGTCACCGTCAGAGACTTGTACCGTAGGCTTGCTCTGCCAGTCTGGAAACGTATGTTGGCGCTGAGGCAGCGTCTCTGCCCCGGCTTGGGCGCTACAGGTTAGCCATACGAGGGCCAGCAGTCCTAGCCACAGCAAATTGCGCTGAAATCGTCTCCATAGCAGTGACTTTCCATTCTGCTGACCGGCATCCTGTTGGCTAGCGTCTCGCTGACGAGGAGGCTTCATACTCAAGTCAAAGGTTGTAGATGACAGTAGATCTTGCGTAGGCCAATAGATAGCCTACCGCTAGCTTAGCTTGTTGCAAGCAATCGCTACTGAGCTGATATCCTCAGTGGATGGGTAGCAAGTTAGAACAAAAAGGGATTAGTCAAGAAGAGCCTGAAAGGGCAGAGATATAGGGGTTAAGGTTGATAATCCTAGGCGGTTTACGAATGGTTTTGACGACGCTCAGGTCACGATTTTCAGGGGCAGCTAAATAAGCGATGGGGTCAGAGGCAAGGCCGCGATTATAAGCATCATTAAAATGATAGAGACCGCGCCAAACCATTTCCTTAGAGATGCGTTCAAGCGGTAGTTGAACCGCCTGAGCAACGGCATCAGAGAGGTCGTTCAAGACGGCGTACATCAACCAAGTCGCCCAGATTTGGAGCTTGATGCCATTGAGCGAACCGGTCCAAAGATAGGCCAGTCCCAACAGCCGCTTCACCAGGTGAAAGGCATCTTCAATCCGCCACCTGCGAGCGTACAAATCGGCCACCACATAAGGTGGCAGGACTTTGGGGTTGAGTACAGAAGTGAGGTATCGATACCAGCCCTTGCCTTTGCGCACCTCGATCAACCGAAGCCGGACTAAGGGCTCGCCTGATTTGTCTTTGCCGACGACAATCAGGCGGTCTCGGAGGCCATGGGTGAGCGAGAACTCCTGGAGAACGGTGTAAGCCAGGTTCGACTTACCGGCACAAATGAACTGGGTGCCTTGAGCTACCAACCGAGCCCACCACTCAAAGTCGTAAAAGCCTCGGTCTAGAATCAGCAGGGTTTTGGCCGTCGCTAGGGCCAACAAATCATCTAGGAACTGACAGTCATGGGCTTTGGCATCCTCAGAGAACCAAATCTGTACCGGCAATTGAGAGCCAAGCTCAATCACCGTACAGATTTTGCCTGCCAGCTGTCCGGCTGGCATCGCTTCTAGGCTCTTGAGCTTGCGGAATAGCGCTTCTAGCACCGAACCGTCTGCCGCCCACACCTGCTCAAAGTGTTCTCTCGCATAGGCCACGCTCACGGGCAGCGGGCGAGTGCGCTCGGCCCAACGCGCTTTCAATGTCGGCAGCAGTGCCTGAAATACGCCCTCAAACAACTCATTCGGAAAACTCAGAAAGCGCGCACTTACCGCCTGACGGCTTACGCTCACTGCCTTTGCCCACAGCAAGTCTTTGCGGTTCAACTGACGGGTTAACTCATTAACCGAGGGCACCTGCTTCCACAACAGCGTCACTACCGCTGCCACCATCAATGGCAGTGTCAATATGCGTGAACGCATCCCTAGGGTTCGATAGTACGCGGCTTGGCTATAGACTACTGGACTCAGAAGCAATCTCAGATGTTCATCAATCGCCTCATTGTCCGGAGCGGGCACGTTGCGGCGGCGAATGTGATCTGGATTGCGGCTATAGCGATGACTCATCTGAGAAGCTTAGGGCTTTGAACGATATAACCCTTTCCTACACTCTTTTGGCACCCCTTGACTATTGTCGCGTAACCTTAACTTGGCACCCATCCCTCAGTGCTTGACCTTAACGCCTGACCTCAGTGCTTGACCTTAACGGCAGATCTGTCCTCTAAAGCAAGAGAGCCTGATCTGCTTCGAATCGGTCTTGCCGCTGAGCGCTCGACCCGGCTAAATACTTTTTGGATGCCACTAGCAAAGCGATCGCATAGACCTGGCGTAAAATCTAGCGTGGCAGAGCCACAGGCAAAGGTAGCGGCAGAGCCCACCAGCCTAACGAAGGTGTCTTGCTCTTGCAGGCCCTGGCCCAGCAGAGACACAAACTCGTTGGTGTTGCCTGTGGTCAGCGCAGCCGATAGCGCCCGATAGTCAAAATCAGCCGAGCGAATGGCTGAAACAACGCCGCCCCAGAGGGCTGCTCTACCAATGTTGAGCAGATATCTGCTCAGTAGCAGCGTTGGCGCTAGCTTTAGCATTTCTTCGTTAGATAGTCCGGTAGCGCTCAGCTTGGCGAGCTTTTGGTCGGTTTTGAGCTGGGTATGCAAGTCGCCAGCTGACAGCGCTGCGATTTCTTCTAGCTCACTATTCTTTAGCCCCATTGCGTCTAGTGTCTGCAAAGCTGACTTTTGAGCAGGGCTCCAATTCTGAGTCTCTACCGCAATCATCTGATCGACTATTTGCTGAATGTCGGAGGCTAGCGATGCGGATGCGGTTGCAGTCTGAGTGGTGGATATAGGCTGTGCAGTGACAGGCTGCGCGATTATGGGTGTAGCGATGCCCGTTAGCAATAGCAGCGTCGTGGCGATCGCGCCGAGGCTTTTCTTGTGCTGGTGTCGCCACTGCTTTGGCATCTTGATTACTGCGCTAATCGTCTGAGTCATGGATACTCTTTTAGTAAAGGTGCTGAAGGAAAAGTCAAAAGACCGCTAGCTTTTCTGCCCTAAAGGTAAAGGACAAATAGCCTTGGCGAAACGTTTGGATGACGATTATTGCTTTGACACCCATTACCCAGCTTAATTTGCCCAGCTCCTCAATTTGCCCAGCTCGGTGTGCACAGCCTAATGCGTAGAGTCTCATCCCCTACGATTTACCGCTGTTTCTTTGCTGAGGTTGTCTTTATAATTTGTTGTCTACATTGTTTGCAATTTTTATCGACAGATCGACAAACTCATCGGCAAAGCTACTAAATCTCTCCTACAAATTTTCCTATGGCCGAAGTTCTCGGTGCCCTCTTAATCTTTACGCTTATTCCTGTTCTGGGCGCACTTCCCCTCACGGGTTGGATTGTCCGTCTGCTGACTGGCAAGCAGCTCAAAAAGTTAGGAACGGGCAATGTCAGCGTTTCGGCTGCTTTCTACCATGGTGGTACCCCGGTAGGGCTAATGGCTGTCGCTGCCGAGGCGTTTAAGGGGCTGTTTGCGGTTTTCTTAGCGCGATATTTTTTTGAGGATGATTCGGTTTGGGGCGTGCTGTCGCTGATGTTCTTAGTGATGGGACGCTACTGGGGTAGCCAAGGCGCGGGCACAACCAACATTGCCTGGGGCTTTTTTGCTTACGATCCGGTGGTAGCGGGGCTGACCTTTTTGATTAGCTTGGTGGGCTTTACGGTCTTGCGGATGCGCCAGCAGGGCAAGCAGTTTGTGCTAGTGCTGTTGCCTGTGCTGACGGCGCTACGCCACCCGACTGATGGGATGCGGATTTTGGCAGTGGCCTGTCTGTCTGGCCTGGTTGCCTGGATATATCACAAAATTCCTGATGATTTGGATTTGCCGGCGACGGCCAGTATAGGAGAATCGCGTCGGATGTTTCGGTTTTTTCAAGGCGATCGCGCCCTCAACGCCCTTACCACCCAGCTTTCTGCGAGCAAAGTAGGTACCAAAGCCGCTACGCTCTCTCAGCTACATGCCTGGGGCTATCTGGTGCCGCCTGGCTATGTCTTACAGGCGGGGGATGATCCGGCGGCGCTAATTGCCACCGTGTTTCCGCAAGCGTCTCTTCAGCCTACCCTGCAGCCCAATGAGCGACCCAACGAGCGACTCTCTAGGCAATCTTCAAAGCGGACGCTTTCAGCAAAAAAGGCCAAAATGCGTGATCGCATCACCGTTGTCGCCCGATCCTCTGCCGCTGGTGAAGACACTCTCACTGCCTCCGCCGCCGGGCAATATGTCTCTGTGACTGAAATCACCAGCCCTGCAGCGTTAGATCGCGCTATTACTGTTTGCCTAAACGCGTACAACGCTCCGTCTGCGGCGCGCTACCGCCAAGACCACAATATTCCAACCGGTAAAATGAATGTGCTGGTACAGCCGCACATTTTTGGAGTGTTTTCTGGCGTCGCCTTTAGCCGCGATCCGGTGACGCATGTTGGCGATACGGTTGTTGTTGAAGCCCTCTCTGGCGATGCGAGCCGAGTCGTTTCTGGGCAAATTACGCCAGAGCGCTATCAGGTTGGCATTGGTGATATTGAAGCTGGTAGCGACTGGCAGATGCCGCCGGGGTTAGACCTGCCTGTCAGCGGCGCTGGGAGCGTACCGAAGGAGCTGATTCAAAAAGTTGCCTACCTAGCGCGTCATATCGAAAATAGCTTTCACGGGGTGCCGCAAGATATTGAGTGGACCTTTGACGGTACGCAAATTTGGGTGTTGCAAAGCCGCCCAATCACCACGCTGACACCAATTTGGACGCGAAAGATAGCCGCTGAGGTCATTCCTGGCGCTATTCGCCCGCTGACCTGGTCGATTAATCGCCCGCTGACCTGCGGCGTGTGGGGTGACTTGTTTACTATCGTGCTCAAAGACAGAGCGCAGGGCCTAGACTTTGGGCAAACCGCCACCTTGCACTATAGCCGGGCTTACTTTAATGCAACGCTGCTGGGTGATATTTTTACCCGCATGGGCCTCCCGCCCGATAGTTTGGAGTTCTTAACTAGAGGTGCGAAGTTTCAGCGCCCGCCGCTGCTGACGACGCTGCGAAACCTGCCTGGGCTACTGCGGCTATGGCGACAGGAAAATAGCCTGCCTCGTCGATTTGCTAAGGCCGATGAGCTAGACTTTACGCCCGCTCTGGCGCATTGGCAGCAGCAGCCGGTCACTGAGCTATCAGAAACAGATATTGCTGAGCGGATTGAGACGATCTTGCAGCTGTTGAAACAGGCGACGTACTTTAATATCTTGGCTCCGCTGAGTTTGGCCCTGCGGCAGGCAGTTTTGAAGGTGAATCTGGCTGATTTAGACAGTCGGCAAAACCCTGAAGTGCGAGCCGTAGAGGATCTGAAGCGGATGGCGGTGCAGATGCGATCGCACCTTCCAGATCTAGGCCTCAAATCCCCCATTGACTCAGAGGCAGACTATCTACCGCCGCCTAGCAACAGCGCCTCCCTATTCGCCGCTCTCTCCGAGCATCCAGAAGGCCATCTGGTATTCGATCAGCTCGATCAGTTTCTCGAAAGCTACGGCTACCTCAGCGAAGTTGCTACCGACATTTCTATCCCCACCTGGCGTGAATCGCAGCAGCCCATCCGCGAACTGTTCACCCAGTTCCTTTTAAACCCAGAGCTAGACTCGCCCGCCGGAAGAGAGCAAACCCACACTTCGGCTAAGGCAAGCTGGCAAACCAAGCAGGTTCAAGCTCGCCTAGATCTCAAAGGTCGCGTTGCGGAAGTGTATGACCGACTCTTAGCTACCCTCCGCGGCTGCTTTGTCGAACTAGAAAGCCGCTGGATCAGTACCAAACAGCTAGAAACCCAAGGCGATATCTTTTTTCTTACCTGGGCAGAAATTCAAGCGCAGCTTACGCAGCCGCTGCCAGCTGACAAGCTCCGCCTGAACATTCATATCCAAAAGGCTCAGTGGCAGCGCCAAAGCGCTCATCGAGCCCCTTACTTGATATATGGCCAGGTGCACGACCAGAACACTCAAGGAGCTATCACCCAGTCAGCCGCCCTGCCCGCTGCGGGCGTCCTCACTGGCATCGGCGCTAGCGCTGGGCAAATAGAAGGCACTATCAGGGTCTTAGAAAAACTCACAGACACGCTCGCTGGTATTGATGCCCAAACGATTCTTGTTGTTCCCTATACCGATGCCGGGTGGTCGCCGCTGCTTGCTCGCATCGGTGGACTGATTGCAGAGGTTGGTGGGCAGCTATCTCACGGTGCAATTGTAGCGCGTGAGTATGGAATTCCAGCTGTGATGGACGTCACCGATGCCACCCACCGACTAACCACCGGTCAGCGAGTTCGCATAGATGGACAGCGAGGGATAGTTGAAATCTTGTAAATTAGTTAAATGAAATCGACTCAGCCGCCTCGAACTCAGCCCCCGCTACAAGACACCTTCCATGGCGCAAACGGTCTGCGGCTTTTTTTTCAGGGCTGGTATCCGCAGCCCAATCAAACGCCATGCGTCAAAGGTGTTCTTGTCATTGTGCATGGGCTGGGCGAGCACTCAGGGCGATACTGCGCCATTGTGGATGGGCTAACCGCGGCAGGCTATGCGGTATTTGGCTTTGACAATCAGGGCCATGGCAAGTCAGAAGGGCAAAGAGGCCACATCAATCGCTGGCAAGACTACCGAGATAATGTTCAAGCTTTTTTGCAGCTGGTTCGCGCTAGAGAGCCAAGTGCGCCGCTGTTTTTGATGGGGCATAGCTTAGGTGGGCTGATCGTGCTGGACTATGCATTGCGGTGTGCCCAAAGCCCAGCGTTTGAAGCGCTAAACATCGGGGGGCTGGTCGTGAGTGCGCCGCCCATTCAGCCTATGGACAGTGCGGCTCGCTGGGTCAGGGTGGTTCTAGCACGGCTGCTCTCTGGCGTGCTGCCTCGGGTCAGCGTCCAAATGGGGCTCAACAAAAGTGGCCTGTCTCGCGACGCGGATGTTACGTGGCAGGCGGCTCATGATCCGCTGTCGCACTCTTATGTCACGCTGCGCTGGGGCAGTGAGACACTCAGTACAATTGACTGGGTCAAAGATCATATCGATCAGCTAGCGCTGCCTGTTTTGCTCACGCATGGAGAGGCCGATCCGATTGTGGCTCCTAGTGGTACTCGCGCTATTTTTCAGCAAATTCAATCGCCGAATAAGTCAATGACTACCTACCCAGGCAGCTATCACGAACCGCACAATGATTTGGATGCCGCAACGGTAGTCGCTGATTTGGTGGAATGGCTAGAGGCGCGGATAGCTGTTGCCTACTAGCGGGCTTGTATGGCGCTTGCTAAAGGGCGTGGTATGAGGCGCGGTAAACAGCTCGTTCGAGAAAAGTCTGTTAGTATAATTCCTTGCGCATCTAGTCTGCGTAGGTGCTGATGAGCCTTAACCGTTCAGCAGCGATCGCTCGGGAACATTGAATGCTTTGGTCATCCAACTTAACCGCAGCGCCAAATATAACCTTTTGATGACTTGCTCTTAGGCTAGTTTCGTCTGCTGCGGCTCTGAAGATTTGCGAATTTTTTCAGATCACCTAACACAGACGAGATGATAGGGCACCTCAGGATTGCCTATGAGCAATTCCTTCTCTATTCATGAATTCTTTCAAATCTCTCGGTCTGCGGGCCGAAATTTTGCGTGCGATCGCCGAACAGGGCTACACCGAGCCTACGCCTATCCAGCAGCAGTCTATTCCGGTGGTGATGAAAGGCCGCGATGTGATGGCAAGCGCTCAAACCGGCACGGGCAAAACAGCAGGCTTTACGCTGCCCCTGCTACAACGCCTCTGCGAAGACCTCCCACCCCAGGAGATGGCTGAAAAGGGCACAGCCGAACCAAAGGTAAAGGGAAATAACAAACCGATTTTGCGAAAAAATCGGACTGCGGGCACTCAATCAGCTAGCAGATCGCCTGCTGGCAGACGACCGATTCGGGCGTTAATTGTGACGCCGACTCGCGAGCTAGCGGCGCAGGTAGGCGAAAGTGTGAGTACTTACAGTAAGTATTTACCGATTCGCTCGACCGTGATTTTTGGTGGCGTCAAAATCAATCCTCAAATTTCTAAGCTACGCCAGGGTGTCGATATTTTGGTCGCTACGCCGGGTCGCCTGCTAGATCATGTCAATCAGCAAACGATCGATCTATCGCAAGTTGACGTGCTGATTTTAGATGAAGCCGATCGCATGTTAGATATGGGCTTCATTCACGATATCCGCAAGATTTTGGCTTTGGTGGCGGAAGACCGGCAGACGCTGCTATTTTCGGCAACGTTTTCAAAGGAGATCAAGCAGCTTGCAGATAGCTTTTTGCGATTGCCTGAACTGATTGAAGTTGCCCGCCGTAACTCTGCTGCTGAAACGGTTGATCAAATCGTCTACCCGGTAGACCGCGTTCGCAAAAGCGACCTGCTCTCCTTTATCATCGGCTCGCGCAACTGGCAGCAGGTACTTGTCTTTACCCGCACCAAGCACGGTGCCAATCGACTCACCAAGCACCTACAAAAAGACGGGCTTACCGCCGCTGCCATTCACGGCAACAAAAGCCAAGGGGCTCGCACCCGCGCGCTTTCATCGTTCAAAGCTGGAGATGTCCGCGTGCTTGTGGCCACCGATATCGCCGCTCGTGGCCTCGATATTGATCTGCTGCCTCACGTTGTTAACTTTGAGCTGCCAAACGTTGCCGAAGACTATGTTCACCGTATTGGTCGCACGGGCCGCGCTGGCAACGAGGGTCAGGCCGTATCGCTGGTGTGCGTTGATGAAAAGCATCTGCTGCGGGGCATTGAGCGGCTGTTAAAAAAAGATATTCCGAAAGAAGTGGTTGCGGGCTACGCACCCGACCCTTCGATTCCGCCTGAGCCGATCCCGAACGGACGTAACAATACTCGTGGCGGTGGCGGTGGCCGTGGTAGGCAAGGTGGCGGCGGTGGCAGCCGAGGGCGTTCTCGCCCAAGCGGTGGCTCGCGATCGCCAAAGCCCGTTCTCAATAAAGGCCGTTCGTCTAGTCCCAAGCCTCGCCGTTCGTCCTAGAAAGCAACTTGAGATGCCTGTGGATTAGCCGCTGTTACTCCTCCAGCGACGAAATCGTCACCACTCCTCGGGTCAGCCCTGACACCGAATCCACCGTATTGATTGCATTCCACAGCGTTTCTACCTCAACCCACACCGACGGGTACTTGTAGCGCGACACATCCAAAATCAACACCCGGTCTGTCTGCGCATCGTAGGCAGCTAAAGGTGAGATATGCCCACCGCGCTCTTGCCCGATCGACCGGCGCAAATAGTTGATCAGCATGAAGTTGTTCGGTTCGGCCAAGTTTGTGGCAACTAGCTGCCGAAACTGCTCTAGGCTCACATCGCTGCCGTGATGGCGTTCTACCTGCACCGGATAGCTCGCCAAAATATTCGACAGTTCTTCTAAAGTCAGCCCCTGCCGCGCAATGGTCTCACGGGGAATCACCGCTTCTGTCTCAGCGTTTAACACGTTTTCTTGGGTAAAGTACTTTCGGTCCCATTCGGGCGCATTGGGTGCGTCAACGCCAATGCTATTGAGTACCATAACCGTACTGGCAATGCCGCAAAAGGCTTGGTTCTCTTGAGTTACAAACTGACTCATCAAGGGTACAAAATCAGCCTGGGCCTCGCTTGCGTGCAGCAGGTCTTGCCCGGTAGGTGAATTGAGGTCGATGAGCTGTTCGGGTAGGGGCAGTGTTTGCGCTAAGAGCCGTGGGACTTGAAAGGTGAGGCTGAAGCTAGCGGCTGTAAGGGCAAGCAGAGATCGGTGAGAGCGGAGAAACGAAAAGGGTCGAGGCATCATAGGGTGACTTGCTGACATCTAGCTTTTAGTGTGACAGGTGGAGCGGTTTGCTGTGCTGTAGCGGGCAGCTACGCTAGCGGATAATCACACTTATAGAAGATTTCTGGGCAGTGGTGTGGATGATATTGTCTGAGCTGATGATTTGAGAAGAACTATGGTAGATCCAAAAGATTCGAAGCTAGCTGAGGCGGCGATGGCCCCTGACACGGATGTTGAGCAGGCTGAAGTTGCCAAGCCGGAGGCGACAAATACTGCGGCGGATGGCGCTGAGACTGAAGTCGTTGAAGCGGTGAATAGCAATCTGGGAGATGGCGGGGCAACAGCAGCGCCTGCTAATCCTGAGGCTGTCGCTATGACAACACCCAAAGCTGACGAAGACTAATCTGCTAACACTTTCAAGCAGGTCTGAATCATGCCAATGGTGACGGCGGGCAGCTCTAGCTGTGGCGTTAGGCCAGTGGACTTGATGACTTCAAACAGTCTGATCGCTGTGGGGTTTTTGTGTGCAAGTTTGCGGCCTAGCTCTGGGCCTGTAAACGAGGCCGTTTCTCCCCACAGTAAGGCGGTTGGCGTGGTGAGCTGACCGATATAGTCGGCCAAGTCAAAGCACAAATCACCTCGGACGAAAGAGAGGGCCGTGTATTCGGCGTTGGGCTTTTGAGCAGATTGCAAGTAGGCGTCGGTGATATCGTTTGAGATTCGCTTGGGGTCGGCGAACTGGCGGTTTTCAAGGAAGTTGCGAATGCCAAAGGGAGTAGCGATCGCACCCGAATACAGCAGCTTATCAACTACTGGCATGCTAACTATCTGAGCAAACGGGCTGCGGGTGTAGTCGTTGCCAAAGTCGGACAGTCCTGCTGGTGTCATCAGGATAAGAGATTTGAAGAGGTTAGGCCGGGCGATCGCAATTCGAATCACAAAAGCTGCCGTCAGCGCAGAGGCGACGACTGTGACCGGCTGGTCGCAGGTTGCCTGAATAAAGTCGCTAATGCTGTCGAGGTAGTCATCAGCGGTATAGTTCCGCTCTAGATGCGCCGAGTCTCCCCAGCCGATCAGATCGGGGGCGATTACCCTATAGTCACCTGCAAAGGCTGGAAAGACTTTAGACCATTCGTACGCAGAAGACCCGCCACCAAAGCCGTGCAAGAACAGCAGTGTTTCTCTTTCGCTAAGCGGTAGGCTGTTGGGATATTCTGGGAGAGCCGGAATGTAGTAGACCATCTTTCCCAATCGTGTGACCGCACTCTTTTGATCGATATAAGGCAGATTGAGCATAGGAAGGCTACTGATAGATAACTGTTGAACACTAGCTGCCTTCAGATCGTATTAGATCCGCAGTGCGACGTTGTATAGCCAAAGGGAGAACTCTAACGCTGCGAATATATAGACATAGAAGATCAGCAGACATAGAAGACATCCGCAGCTTTCAACGCCTTACGTATAGTAGCGATCTAAGCATTCTTGCATGACCCTGTGGTGATTGAAAGCCAGCGTCATTTTTAGCGCTTCGTTTACTTCAAACCATCGCGCTTCGACCACCTCGCCCTTAGATACCTGAGGGTCCAACTTTGGCAGATCGGCGTCTTCTAGGTGAAACATCAGCGGATATTTCAGCGTGACATTTTGTCGGCGCAGCGGTGTGCTGTACACCTCGTAGGGCTGGTCTAAATTACCCTCAAAGCGAAAGTCTTCTATTAGCTGAGGAATATCGAGCCCAAGCTCTTCCCAAATTTCTCGGTAGACGGCCTGGGTCGCTGTTTCGTCATAGTCTAGATAGCCACCAGGCAGGCCCCACTGCCCCACGCCCTCAGGTAGATCTTCGCCGCGCAGCCCCAATGGTACATACCGAGTGCCTTTGCTAACAAAGAAAAGAACCGGCAGAACGGTGACGCTACGGCTAATCCAAATCTCTTTGCCATCGAGTTGGACACATTGGTTTGGGGTGCTTTTGAATTTCACTTTGGATCTTGCCTTGGCGCTTGTAGTCTTGCTATCAAAGCATACAGGGACGCTCTGAAGAACGCTCCTGAAAAAAGACCTTTAGCTTAGCTCTATTAGATTGACGGTTAGAACTTCGTCATCGATATATGGAGTTGGTAACGCGGGTGGCGGTGCAGAGTTTGCACCCGCAAGAAGGGCTGGTGCGCGAGGCGATGAATTCGCTGTATAGCTTGTTTGGCTCGACGCGGGAGATTTTGCGGAAGGCGGGGCCGAAAGTGGGGGCGTCGCATGATTCGGTTGGGGGGAATTGCGTTTATGTATAGTCGACGCTTTTAAAGTGATCATGCGCTGAGAATGATGACGAGATCACGCAGTATCTCGTAAGAACTGTTGAGTAGGCTATTGTACAAGCGCTGGAGAATGGGACTGATGATCGTTAGCAATCCGCGACGCACGTGCATACACTTTCAAGAAAAATCTCGCACTATCCAGTTAGTTAGCCTGAACATCATCTATGCAAGTTATCTTAGTTTCCACTTATAGTACTGCTATACCAGTTTTGACTGCTTCCACTACGTCTAAAGACTACATTCCCCTCTTTCAATCTTTAGTTTGGCCAGTTTTCTGGTTGCTCATATGCTTCACTTTTAGAAAGCAGCTGGTTGAGCTCTTTCATATTCTTTTTGGGCAAATAGAGAGAGGCGCTTCTGTTAAAGTTGGAATACTTGAACTAACGTCTAGTAGGGTTGTGGAAAAGACGGCCGATCTCGGTGATAAAGTAGAAACAGTAGGCAGCCCAGACAGATTTGAGCTTCTGTTTAAAGCTCAAGGAATATCTAAAGGTCGTTTTTTCATCAAAAGCACTAAAGCAATGAGCGTTCCGGGAGGATGTGTTATCCAAGTAACTAGTGAAATTCAAAACTATGACAAGTCGTGGAGTATTGCTGAATCTTTGACTTTTGTTCCGGGCGATATAAACATTAGTGAAGAAGATAGTAAATCCGGTCGTTTCTTGGACACTGCGAACAACTCAATAAGCTTAGAATGAGTGAGATATTCGTTAGTTATTCTTGGATGGATTCAGTTTTTGCAAGAAACCTTGCAAACTGTTTAAGTGAAGAAGGCCATAGGGTGTGGATCGACTACCAAGATTTAGATTTGACTGGACCGCTGGCACCTCAGCTATCATTAGCGATTAGATCAGCGGATTTATTTCTAGTTATCAGATCTCCTCACTCTTGTTTTTCACGATGGGTACAGTTTGAATTGTCTTTGGCAAAAGCTTGGCGCAAATCAATTCGAGTTATTCCATACGTAGTAAGCACCTTAGAACTCACACATGTAGAGGGAGTGGTCTTCGCCAATCGTATAGTCGACGTAAGTGTCTCGAATGCTAAGTAAGTAGAGCAGCTAAATAAAATGTAAGACGCTGGGTTCTGAAACCCCTGGTGAACTGGCGATTCTATCTTCAGTTTAATTAAGCCCACCTACTTACCGCTCTTCAATGGCTCTAGGCAGAGGAAATCTGAAACGACGAGTTTCCGTCCATAGCCTCTCTAGTAGAACCACTATGAGAGTACGTAGAATGGTCGACGCAGTTATCCTTCAGCGAAAGTCATTAAAGAGCGTTACTATGCAGAAATGCAAGCTGATACGCTTAAGCAAATTACTGTTAGGTTGCCTTTCGGTATATAGACAGATCTAAAATTAGTGCCCTATATAAATCAAGGGTTCGAAGCCCTTTCGACGGGCGGAAAAGGACATGGATTGCCTAGATTGACCCGCAAGTGAAAAATCAAGCTCATCTTAATCAGCCCCTTGTGTTGGAATAGCCCTCAAATCCCTACGGAGCGAGACGCACTAAATTCCGATCTACCTGTGGTTGACATCGTTCGTAGAACCCTCGGTAGGCAGCTACGCAGATCTTTGGCATGGTACCGAGTAGCTAAGAATGCAGTATGTCACGAGGTGATGCCATAGGTGGTAAAACGGTCATAGGTGCCGCAATTGCTGAAGTCGTAGAGCCAACCCACCTGCATACTGAACTGCTTTGGGGTTTGCGTAGATGTAGCGTAAGTTCTCTTTGCATTTGTTGATTGAATACAGCAGCCCCTCACGACATTTAAATAGCGTTAGTCGAAACTCTCGATTATTACAGCGAACGGTGATGTGATAGCAATAGTTTGGACGGAGCTTTCTGGATGTGCGGGACACGTTTCTTGTCGCCACACTTCATCGCGTTTCGGGCGAATCTAAAATATACGAGACTTCTTGCTTAACTCGGCGCGAGCGCGACAAATCTAGAGTATCTTGATCCGCTAGCTCCGTAATGCGGATAGGTTTTCCTCGCCACCGGAGAATGGCGCAGGCGTGGGCTTTTTTGAGCATTAGCTGATCGGCTAGGTTTCTAAGTTCGCGTAGCCGTGTCTGTTCGCTGTCCGTGAGTGTTCCTGCACTATTTTTATCAAGTAGTACAACATGCTCATCCTGCTGTGCTGGAGATACTTGAGTGCTAGCGATTTTGCGAAGGGATTCTACGCTTAGCGTTTGCATCTGAAGCAGGTCAGCCTGTATTTCTGGAGGGGCGCTGTTGACGCTGGGCGGCAGGTTGCTGGCAATGCTTTGTAGGACTAGGTCACTTAGAGGTTGCTTGGTCAGTTCGGCGATCGCACTCAACTGCTGAAACACAGAATCCGGTAGGTTGATTGTCAGTTCCATGACCTAGTTACGTAGTATCTGACTGCTAGCTTTTCTTCTACGCTACAAGTCTACCTTTTGTTTTGATGGGCGTGCCGTCTATATCGCCTTGTGTATATGCCAAGGTTTCCTGTTAAAAATAGTTGACGGCTTTAAAAGAACACTGATAGGCTAATTCTTATCGCTGTTGTTGGTCAAAAGGCCGCAATAGCCTACCGCCCGAAAATTTAGCAAACGCCGACGCTGACTGCTCGTAACAGTCAACGCCAGCTCGCCCCTTAACTGACAGTACCAGTCAAGCGGTTGTGGTCCATGATGCCATAGCCACCCTGACTTAGTGCAAGTTGGGGTGGCTAAATTTTCGCGCTTTCTTCTGTCACCTTCATCGGAGAAACCGTGAAAATGTTGATCTATACCAGCCAAGACTTACTGGCTTCAGTTCCGCTCGGCCCAAGTTCAGCTTCGCCTAGCCCGACTTCGCCTGTCCCAGGTGCGACGCCGCTCAGTCTTTGCCTCCGCACGGGGCACCGCCCCCTCAGCAACGCTGCCAAAAAGAAGAACTGCGCCATATTCTGCTGGGCAGCCCGGAGGCGATTCGCCAAACGATTCATCAGCTACACGTTTTGAACTACGCAGAATCTTTGCTGTGGAGCCCAATTTCTACGGTGGGTGAGCAGCTAGTGATCACCAGAGCGCAGGGAGAGGCAATGAGCTTGTTGAGGCGATCGTTCTAGGAGACACTCTCTCTAAAAATGTGTTTAATCGGTAGCTGTTGCTGCTAACAACACTTTCAAGCTGATCTGAATCATACCAATGGTGACGACGGGCAGCTCTAGCTGTGGCGTTAGGCCAGTAGAGACTAGGGCGTGTTATCTCTCTAATTAATGACACGCCCTAGATAGCCACCAGGCAGGCCCCACTGCCCCACGCCCTCAGGCAGATCTTCGCCGCGCAGCCCCAATGGTACATACCGAGTACCTTTGCTAACAAAGAAGAGAACCGGCAGAACGGTAACGCTACGGCTAATCCAAATCTCTTTGCCATCGAGTTGGACACGTTGGTTTGGGGTGCTTTTGAATCTCACTTTGGATCTTGCCTTGGCGCTTGTAGTCTTGCTATCAAAGCATACAGGGACGCTCCGAAGAACGCCCCTGAAAGAAGACCTTTAGCCTGGCTCTATCCGACCTTGTGCCTATGCTGTGACCGCAGCTTTTTCGTCGGCTTCTGCGTAGGTTGGATAGTCTGTGTAGCCTTCTGCGCCGTGTGTGTACCAGGTGCTTTGGTCGTCTGGGTTTAGCTCCCAGTTATTCGCAAACCGATCAACCAGATCAGGCGTGCTGATGTACGGACGGCCAAAGGCAATGAGGTCAGCGTCGCCAGCTGCGATCGCTTTTTCTGCCGTCTCACGGTCATAGCCGCAGTTGCCAATAATCGTGCTGTCAAAAACCTGCCGAAACTCAGCTAGCGTCATTGGCTCACCCAGCTCATGAAAACCAAATGCCAGGCCGTCCATAACGTGTAGATACGCCAGTCCATAGCTATTTAGCTGCTTGGCCACGTAGGTAAACGTCTCGCGATAGTCAGGCGAACCCATATCGTTAAACGCGCCGTTCGGTGAAATTCGTACGCCAATTCTGTTCGCAGGCCATACGGTCATCACTGCTTCAACAATCTCTTTCAAAAAGCGATAGCGATTCTCTAAGCTGCCACCATATTCGTCAGTGCGCTGGTTTGTTTTAGCGTCTAAAAACTCGTTGATCAAATAGCCGTTTGCCGCGTGAATCTCAACGCCATCAAAGCCTGCTTTCTTTGCATTCTCAGCCGCTTTGCGATAGTCATCAACAACGCCTGGAATCTCTTCTGTTTCTAGCGCTCTGGGCACCTCATAGGGCTGCTTTCCTGTTGCTGTATGAGCCTCAGCCCCCTCAATTTTGATGGCCGAAGGCGCAACTGGTAGCTGACCGTTCTCTTGAAAGCTGCTGTGGGAAGCTCTGCCTGTGTGCCATAGCTGCACAAACATTGAGGCCCCCCGCTCGTGAACGGCGTTTGTCACTTGCTTCCATCCTTCTGTTTGGGCCTCGTTATAGATACCGGGTGACTGATCCCAGCCGTTGCCCTGCTTGGATGGCGCTGTGCCTTCAGCGATGATGAGCCCAGCGTTGGCTCTTTGCGTATAGTATTTGGCCATCAGCGCGTTAGGAATTCTCTCTTTTCCCGCTCGGCCACGGGTTAAAGGAGGCATTGCCACCCGGTTGTTTAAAGAAAGCCCGCCCATTTCGTAGGGCTGGAGCGAATGAGAGATATTTGTTGAAGAAGTCATAGAATGTGGCTAGTGTCAGCTTAGCGATGGACAGATAGTGAGTAAGCGATACGGCAGACAGGCCAGTAGACAAGTCGTTGGTAGGCAAGTCGTTAGACAGGCCGGTAAGCGAGAGGCTATGGGCGAGGCTGCACGTAACAAAGCACCCTATCCACAAACTGATTTGACAACATCAAGGGCCTGCGTTTTTTCCCACCATTCCTTCAGCTTGGGCGCTTCGGCAGTGATGGCCTCGAACTGAGGTGTCTTAGAGATATAGACGAAGATAGGAATGAGATAGAAGTCGGCGATACTGATCTCGCTGCCTAGCAGATAGGGACTACCGCTAATGAGATCTTCGAGCGCATTAAGAGCCTTCTTTGCGGGTGCGATCGCATCTTCAATCTTCTTTTCATCTGGCTCTCCCCCCTGCTGAGGCACAACCAAATTTTCAATAGTCAGTGCGCCAACAGCCGGTGGGTACAGATAGTTGTTGATCACAGCCATGATTTGATACATCCGAGCTTGTAGAAACGAATCTGTCGGCTTGAACTGTCCAGTAGCGAGCGCTTCATTCACATAGTGAGTGATGGCATCGGTTTCATAAATTTGCTGGCCTCCAACTTCGAAGGTAGGCACTTTACCAAACGGATGCTTGCTCAAGTAATCATCTGTCTGGTTGCCACCATTAAAGATGTCAATGTCTTCGAGGTCGTATTCTACCCCGGCGCTAGCCAGCAGCAGTCGGACGGTACGAACGTAGGTGCTAACAGGTGTGCCATACAGTGTGGTATTAGTCATAGATTGAAAGAAAAAAGTGATAACGACAGATGTGGAAAGGAGAGATGAAAAGAGAAGAGACCCAGAACGAAAAGACTCAGAACGAAAAGACTCAGAGTCTCCAAAAAGAGAAGGGTCTAGAGCGTCTATTTAGAAATTAGAGTGTCTACTTAGAAAACAGTGCGATCGCTCTTGCGTTAAATGCTGGAATGTCATCAGGATTACGGCTCGTAATCAACCCGTTATCTTCAACAACTTCCTGGTCAACCCAGGTTGCACCTGCATTGCTAAGATCCGTCTTAAGTGAAGGCCAAGAGGTCACTTTGCGTGACTTGACGACATCGGCTTCAATCAAGCTCCAAGGGCCGTGGCAGATAGCTGCTACAGGCTTATTAGCATCAAAGAACGCTTTGATGAACTTGACGGCGGCGTCTTTTGTACGAAGCTGATCGGGGTTGGCTACGCCGCCAGGAAGCAGCAGCGCATCGTAGTCTTCTACGCTTACGTCATTAATAGAGACGTCTACCGGAAAATAGTCCGCCTTATCAAAGTGATTCCAACCCTGAACGCGATCGCTCTGCGGTGACACAATTTGTGTCTGTGCACCCGCCGACTCAAAAGCAGCCTTGGGCTTGGTTAGCTCTACCTGCTCAAAACCATCCATAACTAGAATGGCAATTTTCTTTCCGTTTAGTTCGTTAGACATTTTTGTTCCTTGTTATTTATTCGCTTTTTGATCCGCTTTCGCTTGTCTGTTTTTCGCTTGTCTGTTGCTGTGTGACTTTGCTGTGCGCTTTCGTTCACTTGTCCTCGTTCGCCACAGCCTCTCAACAGTGCTCGTTACATCTCTTGCTTGGCTGGGCGGATAATCATTTCGTTAATATCAACATCTCCGGGCTGCTCGATGGCGTAGGTAATCGCGCGAGCGATCGCGTCTGCATCAATCGCAACGTCGTATAGCTGCTCTGCGCTCTTTGCACTTTCCTCGTGAGAAATACTATCTGTCAGCTCTGTAGCAACCGCCCCTGGCGAAATATTTGTAGAGCGAATGTTGCCATCAGACTCTAGACGAATGCCCTCAGAAATGGCCTTGACTGCAAACTTAGTTGCACAATAAACCACGCCACCCGGAAAAACCTTGTGCCCTGCTACCGAAGAAAGGTTGATAATGTGCCCTGACTTTTGTTCCTGCATGGTGGGCATAACCGCTGCAACACCGTACAGCACGCCTTTGATATTCACGTCCACCATCGTGTCCCACTCATCCACTTTCAATGCCGAAAGCGGCGAAAGCGGCATGAGGCCAGCGCTGTTTACTAGCACATCCACGCGGCCATAAGCGTCTTTTGTGGACTGTGCCAACGCCTCCATCTCAGCTCGATTGCTGACATCCGTAAGCTGGTACCTGGCTGTACCGCCCGCCTGATTAATGTCAGCAACAATCTCCTTTAGCCGATCTTCTCTTCTAGCCGCCAGCATAACTCTTGCGCCGCCTTTGGCCAGTCGGCGGGCTGTCGCTTCACCTAGGCCACTACTGCCACCGGTGATAATAACGACTTTATTGGAAATCTCAGACATGTGTAAGCTCTTCAGGGTGCAAGTATCTCTTTATTCATTTAGCCGTTAACCGAGCCGCTCATTATGGGCACCACAAAAAGCTGTCGGCCCAAACAACAGCCACAGCTAAGGCAATGAATCAGCTATTAGTAGACCAGTCGTCTACAGCTACACAAGTTAAGGTTTAATCGTCAAAGTTGAATCTAACTAGCGGTAGATCTTGCCGGCGTTGGCTGGTGCCAGATTTGTTCAAATAGTATTTGGATGAACGTGTACAGCGGCTCGGTCGATTGCATCACCTTTGCCCTGAGCATTGCGCCCTGCCACCCTGACAAAACAAATCTCGCCAGCTTCAGTGCGTCACACCTTTCGGCTAGTGCACCGGCTGCATAAGCGTCTTCTATGCAGTCGGCAAACTGATCTTCCCAAGCGGTGAAGACTTGGTTGAGGCGATTGCGAAAAAGTTCGTTCTGTGCAGACATCTCCTGTGCCAAGTTTCCAATCAGACAGCCGCTAGTGCAGTGACTGGTCTCCATTTCAGCAATGCCCAGCTCAAAATACTGAGTAAGCCTCTCTAGCGGCGACAGCTGCCTATTGCCTAGGCTGGCCGTCAGCTTTCGCTGATACTCGTTGACAAAGTCTTCAATAATGGCTAAGCCAAAGTCCTCTTTACTCTCAAAATAGTAGTAAAAAGAGCCCTTGGGTACGCCTGCGGTAGAAAGTATGTGGCTAAGCCCGGTTGCGTTGAAGCCATGACGAACGACAATATCACGGCCCACTCGAATCAGATCGTCACGTTTGCTAGTACGTTTTACGGTCCTGGTCATGAGGCTTAAAGGGCTGTTTTTAGGGGGTGAGCATCGCTAAAAGATAGCTGCGCTCACCCTATATGTCTTCGGAATTTGTTGCAGGAGAACAGCAGACCTTTAGTCGAAGCGATCGCCAATCGCTTCTTCTAGAACATCCGCCATGCTTTTGCCGGTTTCCTTTGCTTTTGCCTTCATTTTGGCAAACAGCTCATCAGATACGCCGACTCGATTGCGCCGACGACCAGAGCCCACAAGCTTTACAGGTGTGTAGGTTTCGGTAAAACTGCGAAGGGCTTCAAACGTATAGCGATCGCAAAAATCGCCAAAGCTCTCGCCCTCCTGTCGGTTCTGCTTAAAGCAAGCAAACAGCGGCTCTAGCTCTTTTTCTAAATTGTCCTCGTGCAGCTTCTCCAGATACGGACGCGCCAGCCGCGTCTGATTTGGGCAGCCGCCTAGCCATAGCTGATAGCTCTTTGGCGCTTGGCCAACAAAGCCCAGCTCGGCCATATAGGGCCGAGCGCAGCCATTCGGACAGCCCGTCATCCGCGTCACAAACGTCTCGCCTCTAAGCCCTAGCTTATTGAGCAGCTTGCGAATGCGCATCAACATGCTCGGAATAATGCGCTCTGATTCTGTGACCGCCAAACCGCAAGTCGGCAACGCTGGGCACGCCATCGAATAGCGCTCTAGCGAATCAATTTTGCTGTCGGGCGTGATGCCGTCACGGTCCAAAATCGTCTGGATCGCTTCCTTGTTCGCCGGATCAATATCACAGAGAATAACGCTTTGGTTAGGCGCAACTCGCATCGACACCTTAAACGTTTCAACAATCTCTTTGAGCGCTGCTTTGTTACGCAGCTTGCCCTGATTGTGCACCCGGCCATTGCGCACATGCACCCCTACAAACAGCTTGCCATCGCCCTGCTCATGCCAGCCCAAATAGTCCTCAAACTTCCAGGCAGGCAGCTCTCTATACGGCTCTAGCTTTTTACCAAATCTCTTTTCAACCTCATCAATAAACTTAGGCAGGCCCCACTGGTGCACCAGATATTTCATCCGGGCTAATCGCCGGTTGTAGCGCTCGCCATAGTCTCTTTGCGTAAAGACAATCGCCTTAGCCAGGTCGTACACATCATCTTTATCGACATAGCCAATATGGTCTGCGACACGAGCAAAGGTTTCTGTTTTGTTGTGCGTGCGGCCCATACCGCCGCCCGCCATAATGTTAAATCCCTGTAGCTCACCGTTATCGTCGGTAATGACTACAAAAGTAACGTCTTGGGTATAGGCATCAACAGAGTTGTCGCCAGGAACCGTTACCGCGCACTTAAACTTGCGCGGCAGATAGTAAGTGTTATAAATCGGCTCGATTGAGGTTTCAAAGTCAGTGCCTACCCGACCGCCTTCACGCGCAGCGACTACCGCTGGATCTTCTTCGGTGGTGACAACTTTTTCGCCGTCTAGCCACACTTCGTAGTAGGCCGGGGTCTGTGGCGTGAGCAGGTCGGCAATATTTTTCGCGTATTTGCGAGCAATGACATACTCAGGCTTATTTTTGTAGGGCGCGGGCGGGGCCATGACGTTGCGGCTTAGGTCGCCGCAGGCACCTAGCGTGGAGCCCATGCTGCGGATGATATCTGCCAGAGTGGCTTTTAGGTTCTGCTTAAGAATGCCGTGAAGCTGGAAAGCCTGGCGAGTGGTCGCGCGTATGGTGCCGTTGCCGTACTTATTAGAGATGTCGTCTAAGGTGAGGTACAGCTCAGGGGGGATATACCCACCTGGGCTACGCAGCCGCAACATCATGGAATAGGGCTTTTCTTGCCCCCGGATAACGTTGTCACGGTCGTACTGCTGATAAGAGCCGTGGAACTTGAGAATTTGAATACCGGCTTCGGTGAAGTGGGTGGTCTCTTGAGTCAGCTCAGTCGCCACGGGTTCCCGCAGAAACCGACTGCGCTCTTTGATACCTTCGAGCTTGGAAACCTTTTTTTCGGCGGGTTGAAGCGGCGTTTGAACCATGAGGAAATAAGAAGCTTATGAGCGTTACGTGAATAGATGAAAGGCTAATAGATGAGACATCAGACTATAAACCCCGATAATCCGGTCGGGATTACGGGGTTTCGTCTCAAAATTTTAGCACTGTGATCACGCTTCGGTAATCAGACTTCAAGAAAACGCAACTATTGCGATCGCATCCTTCAATATTATTTACGTTCAAACTGTTAATTTTGGTCTATCACCCCCTTGATTTAGGGCTGCTTCAATGCCTTCTAAAGGGGACTGACCTGTTCTTTAGAGATTGCGCCATGACTGATTCGATGATGTACAGCGAGGACATGTTTGTCTTTCTCACCCCCGATGCGACCGAGACCTTTCTGACGCCACCAGAGCTGCTAGAAAAGATCAAGGAAATCTTGATTGCCCACCCAGATACGCTGCCAGCCGAGCTGCAAAAAATGGCCTCCACCGAAGCGCAGGCCAAATATCTGATAGCGACCCACTGTGAGTTTGAAATCTCACCGGGTGAATCGGTTCAGTGGTACGCGGTGCGGCTAGAGAAGTGACTTCGGCTGAGCGCAACCGAAAGCCCAACTGCTAAGCCACTACAGCCTTCATCGCCAGAGCAACTTTTTCTCCGCTTTCTTGATCCACTTCCGCTGTAATCCCAGGGCCAAAGAAGCTTTCGATCTTAGGCTGCTTCTCCTGCCATTTTTCAAAGGGAATAAACGGCGAATCAAACTCTAGTACTAGGGTGTACGCGCCGTCTCTTTGCTCTTCATAAATGCCGCAAAGCACGGGGCGCTGAGTGTCATTTGGGCTCAGGCCCAAGCGCTCTAGCGTCTCATCTAAATGGGCTTCTTGGCCATAGCGGTAGCGGGTAACGTCTCTACGAACCTGAGTTTGGGTCTGCGTGGCCTGATCTCGCAGTGCCAGAACCGCTTCGCTAGTGGGCTGGGTGTAGGGAACGGGCTTAAGTTCGGCGGCGCGGAGGGCCAGTCCCCCTAGCAAAATAGGCACACCGTAGAAAAAGCCCACAAGGTTGAGGGTGGCGTTTTCTTGGGCGTAGGCGACAAAGCCTAGCAGTGTGAGAATAGCGCCTACTACGAGGAGAACGGTGCCGAGGGGGATCTTGCGCATAGTGATAAGAGGGTTTTAAAGAGTTAGAGTTAAGCACGGGCGCAGATGCGCTACGTCCCATATGTGCTTATCCTGCTATGTGATAGCCAGCTAGTAGGTAGTCAGAAACTACGTTTCATGACTATTCTATAAAGAAATGTAACTCATCCCGGAGGCTCCTCGACCATGGAATTTTCAGCCCTTCAAACTCGAATTGAGCTGATTCGCTCAAAGCGCCAGTCTTTGCTGAAGCTGTTAGAACAGCCAGGAATTGGCACGTTGCGGATTGATATTAATCAGGCGCTAGAAGAAATGGACGATCTGCTCGAAGAATTTGATCGCGCTTTTCCTGGTCAGGTAGCCTCTTAATTCAGGTAGCCTCTTAAGTAGCGTTATTGAAGTATTTAATGTCAACGATGGGAAAAACGTTCACTGCTGAAGTCTCGCATAAGGGCACGGTCCATACGGTTGAAGTCCCTGACGATCAGCCAATTTTAGAGGCGCTTCAAGCAGCAGGCTTAGATTTACCTTTCTCTTGCAGTGCGGGCGTGTGCACAACTTGCGCAGCGCTGGTGACAGAAGGCACCGTGAACCAAGAAGACGGCATGGGCGTTAGCCCAGAGCTTCAGGCCGATGGCTATGCGCTGCTCTGCGTGGCTTTGGCGACCTCTGATCTGAAGCTAGAGACCGAAAAGGAAGATGAGGTGTATGCCCGCCAGTTTGGTCAGCCTACATAGCGCAAAGGCAAACAGCGCAAAGGCAAATAGCGCAAAGGCAAGCGCTTTGAAGTAAGCAAATGGCCTACAGCAAAACGGTTTAAATCGAACGGCCTATAGTAAGCAGCAGATCGTAGAATGCAGACCCGGTTGATTAGGTTACAAGTGCCTATACAAGCGCCCCCTAGCGAATTGCGCTCGGCACTGCCCGGCTCTGATTTGCTGCGTTCTGATGCATTGCGATCGCGCATTGAAACCCAGCTTGGCACCCACGGTGAGCCGCTGCGCTGGGCGATTACTACTATTGACACCAGTTGCCAAACTGCCTGCGTGGAAGCTGTGGTGACCGTCATCTAATCGCAAAATGTTTTCACCTACTAGTCACCTATGTCTGACTACCGCTAGCAACGCACACCGTCAACGTACATGACTGCACCTGGTCAAAAGCCGCATACCACCGTTTTGATTATCCCGACTGGCATCGGCGCTGCTATCGGTGGCTATGCCGGAGACGCTCTGCCTATTGCCCGCACATTGGCAAGCGTGACCGACCGACTTATCACGCATCCCAACGTGTTAAACGGAGCGCAGCTCTATTGGCCCATGCCTAACGCTTACTACGTCGAGGGCTATGGGCTTGACCAGTTTGCCGCTGGCCGCTGGTCGCTTCAGCCAGTGCATCAAAACCCAATTGGCTTAGTCATTGATCAGGGCGTAGAAGACGACCTGCGCTGGCGACACCTGCAGGCCGCAGACGCCGCTAGAGCCACTCTGGGCCTAGATGTGAGAGCCCATATCATCACCGACAGGCCGCTCGATGTCGCGCTCAAGACCACCGCTTCAGGGGCTTCGTGGGGCACACTGACCAACCCAGGCAGCTTGCTACGCGCTACCGAACGGCTGATGGCCGAAGCTAAAGTTCGTGCGATCGCTGTGATTGCTCGCTTCCCAGACGACGAAGGCTCAGATCAGCTAGAGGCCTATCGTCAAGGGCAAGGCGTCGATCCGCTAGCAGGCGCAGAGGCTGTCATCAGTCATTTAGTGGTCCGCACCTTCAAGATTCCCTGCGCTCATGCGCCGGCGCTGTCTCCTTTACCGCTAGATTCGTCTATCTCACCGCGTTCAGCGGCTGAAGAGATTGGCTATACGTTTCTCTCTTGTGTATTAGCCGGTTTGAGCCGTGCACCCCAGTTTGTAGATGTATCAAAGTCGTCAGAGATGTCATCAGAGGGTAAGGCTGTTGATATAGCGGCAAATAGCACCGGCATGCGCCAAAGCCTGATTGAAGCGGATGAGGTCGATACGATTGTGGTACCGCAGACGGCCTTTGGTGGCAGCGCGGTCATGAGTCTGGCCCAGCGAGCCGCTCAGGTGATTGCGGTGCGAGAGAACACCACCACGATGGCCGTGACGCCAGCAGACTTGGGTATTCAGGCCATTACAGTCAATACGTATCTAGAAGCCGTTGGGGTGATCGCGGCCTACAAAGCTGGCGTTGCCCATAGCGCCCTGCTCCCTAAAATTCCGCCTATTCCCGAAATATCAGCCTGCCCGCCGCTGTCTGCTCTACGCGCTTTTAGACCGGCTTCTGCTTCCGATCTCGCTTCTGGTCAATTTCTGATGTAAGCCGGTAGGCCAAGTTGTTATACGCAGACACTATCGTGCGCAAATATTAGATAAAAAATCAGGAATTTCCTTACTTCCTGCGGTATCTTTTGAATAACCCTACTAATACCAAAACTCGCCAAGAACTTGAGGACAAAACGACATGGGACTGTTTGATCGCGTTAGCCGAGTAGTGCGCTCTAATCTAAATGCAGCGGTAAGTTCTGCCGAAGATCCTGAAAAGATCCTAGAGCAGGCCATTATCGACATGCAAGAGGATCTGGTGCAGATGCGTCAGGCCGTTGCTAAAGCGATCGCATCCCAAAAGCGGGTACAGCAGCAGGCCGAAAAAGCTGAATCTGCTGCCACTACTTGGCAACAGCGCGCTCAGCTCGCTCTGCAAAAAGGCGAAGAAGATCTGGCCCGCGAAGCCCTGGTTCGCAAGAAAACGTATGCTGAGACCTCGGCAGGGCTAAAAGGTCAGCTCGAACAGCAGTCGGGTGCGGTTGACACCCTAAAGCGTCAGCTGATTGCACTAGAGAGTAAAATTTCTGAAGCCAAAACTAAGAAAGACATGCTCAAAGCCCGTGCTAGCGCAGCCAAAGCCAACGAGCAGCTACAAAAGAGCGTTGGTACCCTAAGCACTGGCAGCGCCATGGGTGCCTTCGAGCGGATGGAAGAGAAAGTGCTACAGATGGAGGCAAGCGGCCAAGCGGCGGCTGAGCTAGCAGGCTCGAATCTAGAAAGTCAGTTTGCCTCTCTAGAAGCCGGGAGCGACGTGGACTATGAGCTAGAAGCAATGAAAGCTCAGATGCTTGGCGGTGCCTCTCCTGCTCAAGAAGCTTTGCCTGCGGCTGATACGCCGACAGCAAAGCCGACCGCACAATCCCAAGATGCGGCTGTAGACATTGAGCTAGAAGCGCTGAAGTCTGAACTAGACAATCTATAATGTCCAGCGCCGCTTCAAAACAGCTTCAAAACAATAGCTACGTTGGCTGTTACGTTTGCCTTAGCTCTGCTTGAATAGCCCCGTTTGAATGGCCTCGCTTAAATGGCCCCGCCTGAATGAATGTTCAGGTGGGGCTCACTTGTTTATCCTGATCTCATACACTGTTTCTTCTCGACCCATGCAAATTGCCGATCGCCTAGCACCGCTACAGAAAAATGTTTTTGCCGATATGGATAGCGCAAAAACGCAGGCGATCGCCAACGGCAGCCCCATTATCGATCTATCACTCGGCTCTTCTGACCTGCCAACGCCAAAACATATCTTAGATGCGATCGCCACTGCCCTGCGCGACCCTAGCACCCACGGCTACTCACTGTTCAACAGTACCCAAGCCTTTCGCATCGCTGTCGCTGACTGGTACCAGCAAAAATTTGGCATAGCAGTCGATCCTGAAACAGAAGTCATGCCGCTTATCGGCTCACAAGAAGGCACTGCCCATTTGCCCTTAGCTATCTTAAATCCGGGTGACGTTGCGCTCCTTCAAGACCCTGGCTACCCTTCTCATGCCGGCGGCGTCTATCTAGCAGGCGGCACCATTCATCTCATGCCGCTGCTAGTAGAGAACAGCTTCTTACCTGTCCTGGCCGATATTCCCGCAGACGTGCTGGCAAAATCGCGCATGATGGTGCTTAGCTACCCTCATAATCCCACCACCGCGAATGCGCCGCTCTCCTTCTTCAAAACAGCCGTCGCCTTCTGCCAACAGCACAACATCGCTTTAGTTCATGACTTTCCCTATGCCGACGTGTATTTTGATGGCAACCCGGTGCCCTCTGTACTGCAAGTCGATCCTGAGAAATCTGTCTCTATAGAATTTTTTACCCTGTCAAAGTCATACAACATGGGCGGCTTTCGCGTTGGATATGCCATCGGCAATGCCCAGCTAATTAAGGCGCTGCGGCAGGTAAAAGCGACTGTCGATTTCAATCAGTACCGAGGTATTTTACGCGGGGCGATCGCGGCCCTCACTGGCCCTCAAGACTGTGTTACGCAGACTACGAATACCTTTGCTAACAGACGTGACGCGGCTGTTTCGGCCCTGCGCTCTATCGGTTGGTCGGTCCCTACACCAACGGCGACTATGTACCTCTGGGCACCGCTCCCTGGCAGTTTGCCCCATAGCTGGGCCACAGATTCTATCCGCTTTTGCACTGAGCTAGTCGAGCAAACCGGCGTTGCCCTGTCACCCGGGCGAGGGTTTGGCCCTGCTGGCGAAGGCTACGTTCGGTTTGCGCTAGTACAGCCGCCTGGCATGCTTCAAGCGGCCATTGATAAAATTGGTAAGTTTGTGGCTGGCCAAAAATAGCTGGCCAACAGCAGCTCAACTCATTTTCTTGCTTTCTTTCCTGGCAGTATTTTCTCCCGACAGCTTTTCTTCTGCATGGTGTTTTTCCTAGCTCTACTCCAAAGGCTGCCTTGACTCTGCCGCATCGTCAGGCCGATTTTTAAGGTAGTCTTCCACCATTTTGTTGAGATTTTGTACTGAAGTGCCAACCTCAACAATGGACGATTCTAGTTGGTTGGAGATAATCGCCATCGACTGTAGCTCGTTCAAAATTTGACCGATAGACGCTCGATATTGACGCTCAAATTCTTGATTATTCACAATGGTTTTGAAACAATGGTTGATATGAAACGGATAGAAGGCGCGCGAGCAAAAATGAAACGACAAGATGTGGCCCGTATTAGTTTATACCTGCTATTTCTTGAGGGGTACGTAGAAATAGCAGCTCGCCTACCGAATCTTTTTATTTAGTTGGTTTCTTTAAAGGCGATCGCATCAAGGCATTCAAAAAATAAGAAGCTGCGCAGGAAAAACCTTTGAAAAGATTCACTTAAAATAGTTAATGGTTGGTTTCTGTTGTGATGCTTTGCAGCAGCCTGCTTTTCGCGCCTTCCTTGAATGGCCTAGTCCTTTCGACACTGCCTTTTTGCTTTGAAAACCTTTCTACAAGACCCTGAGCGCCTAGAAAATAGACTTAAAGAGATTCCCCAAGAGCCGGGCGTCTACTTTATGAAAGATGCGACTGACCAGATTCTCTACATTGGTAAGTCTAAAAGCCTGCGAAATCGAGTACGCTCTTACTTTCGAGAGGCGGCTCATCACCATACGCCACGGATTGCGACGATGGTGCGCAGTGTGGCCGATGTAGAGATCATTGTTACCGATACAGAGGCCGAGGCGCTAGCGCTAGAGGCCAATCTAATTAAGCAGCACCAGCCTCACTTTAATGTGCTGCTCAAGGATGATAAAAAATATCCCTACCTTTGCATTACCTGGTCAGAAGATTATCCACGCATTTTTATTACTCGCAAGCGACGCAAGAACGCTAAAAACCGCTACTACGGTCCGTATGTAGATACAGGCTTGCTGCGACGAACCCTTCAGATTGCTAAGCGAATTTTTCCTTTGCGTCAGCGTAAGCAGCCTCTGTTTAAAGACCGTCCGTGTTTGAACTACGACATTGGCCAGTGCCCTGGCGTCTGTCAGCAGCTAGTTACGCCTGAGGATTACCACAAAATTGTGCAGCGAGTTGCGATGGTGTTTCAGGGGCGATCGCACGAGCTGATTGATCTGCTCACTGTCAAAATGAACCAGGCAGCAGAAGATCTAGACTTTGAAAAAGCGGCTATGATTCGCGATCAGATCAAAGGGTTAGAAACGCTTGGGGCGCATCAAAAGGTGGCCTTACCAGACGATACGATTTCTCGCGATGCGATCGCCCTTTCTGCCGACGATCAGCACACCTGCATACAGCTATTTCAAATTAGGGCCGGTCGTCTGGTCGGTCGCTTAGGATTTGTGGCAGAGACGCCGTCTGGTACACCGGGCGAAATTTTGCAGCGCGTGCTCGAAGAGCACTATCGCCTCGTCGATTCGGTCGAAATCCCTATAGAAATTCTAGTGCAGCATTCTTTGCCCGAAGGCGATATGCTCGCAGAATTTCTCACTGCGCAGAAAGCCCGCAAGGTAACCATCGAAATGCCTCAGCGACAGATGAAAGCGGAGCTAGTTGAAATGGTAGAGCGCAATGCGCAATACGAGCTAGCACGCACCCAGCGATTTGCCGATCGCAACCATCAGGCGATGGAAGATCTGGCCGCGCTGGCCGATCTGCCCGGTGCGCCCAAGCGAATAGAGGGCTACGATATCTCTCATGTTCAAGGATCAGATGCTGTTGCTTCGCAGGTGGTGTTTGTCGATGGTCTGCCCGCCAAGCAGCACTACCGCACCTACAAAATCAAAAATCCGACGGTTACCAGCGGTCACTCAGATGACTTTGCCAGCATGGCCGAAGTGATTCGTCGTCGCTTTCGCCGCTACGCGGATGATCCTAGCAAGCAGCGAGTCGGCAACCCTGACTGGCCAGATTTAGTGATGATTGATGGCGGCAAGGGTCAGCTATCAGCTGTGGTTGCCGAGCTAGAAGATATGAATTTACTCAGCGAGCTGCGGGTAGTAAGTCTTGCTAAGAAGCGAGAAGAGATTTTTCTACCGGGTGAAAAGCAGCCGCTAGAAACAGAGACCGAGCAGCCAGGGGTCATGCTCTTACGGCGCTTACGCGATGAGGCCCATCGGTTTGCAGTTAGCTTCCATCGAAAGAAACGTACGGATAGAATGCGGCGATCGCGACTCGAAGACATCCCAGGGCTAGGTCATCAGCGCCGTAAGCAGCTCCTTGCTAGCTTTCGCTCTATTGACTACATTCGTGAAGCCTCTCCTAAACAGCTAGCCACCGTAGACGGCATCGGTCCCCAGCTTGCGCAGCAAATTTACGAATACTTTCATCCGTCTGCAGCTTCTTAGCTCATCAGTAGCGCTTAGCTAAAAGCTTTGAGGCAAAAGGTTTTGGCTAGAGCTTTGAAGGTGTGTCTCAAATCACATCGAATTCGTACTAAAAGAAGTGACTTTACTGATTGATATAAGACTGCTTCTTTCGCTTCAAAAATGTATTAACAATGTATATTCACAGGTATCTATATAGTCAGCTATTGACCGATGAATAGATCGTTTCTCTTAAGCATATATGTGAGTATATTCACTTTCTTAAAACTGTTCTATACAATACATTTTGCGTTTGAATACTGAGGAATAAAATATCTTTACCTCCTTATCTTATACTTTATGCCTTCATACTTTGAGGCCTTTACAGTTGGGTAATGGGCGTCGAAAAGTTAGAAAACGTCTAAAAACTTAGAAGATAATCGCACCAAATATAAAGCAAACCTGTATTTGTTCAGGTCTTAGCGCAATCAAAAAAGATTTTAGTATTGCTAGAAACAAGGCATAAATACCTATCAACCCTCGGCAGGCAGAGGGTTTCAATATTATGGGGATCGGTTTGGTAGTAGGCGATCCCCAGCTTTTCTATATCTTTGGACTACTTGGCGACGCCTCCAATTGTTGTCATAATGAAGAGGTCAGTTCAGGCGATGTTGAAAGATTAAGAGATTCCTTCTATTGCTTGAGCGCGAAAGAGATTCACACCATCAACTGTTGAGTAATACGGTAAGTATTTTAAAGAGCTATGAAGACCCAAGACAAGACGGGGCAGTCACTTTTAGAGTCATTTTTAACCGTTAGGGAGAAGACGATGCCTGTTTCTGCAACTATGCAAAGAGTTCACTGTCCAACTTGTGGTGCTTCTGCTGAACGGCATTATTTGCTAGATTCTGGCCGCGTTCGAACACAGTGCGATCATTGTGACTATCTGATGGTTGCTTGTGCCAAAACAGGGCGTGTAATCGAGGCTTACGCACCTAGCTTTACGCCTTCTATGCTGGCAGCAGGTTAACCCTTTCTAGGGCTCGTTCAAGACGTGACCGTCTATGAACGTATATATATCTTTTAGAGTTAAAGCTCTACAGCAAAAAGCGCATCTGCCTAGACAGATGCGCTTTTTGTTTGCCGGAATGCTTTTACCAAAGCTTTTTTGCTCAAGCCTTTTTGCCGGAATGGTCTTGTCTGAACTGCGCAAATTAGGTGATTACCATCAACCGGCTGCTCTGCCAGCCTACTGCTTTGCAAGTCCAATATCTCAATCTCTGTACTGGCCTCTCTTGATGCCCGTATTATTCCCGGTGAATCAGTGCTTGCCTCAGGGCAACAATCATATCTGCTGGCTCTACTGTTTTCCCAGCAGCGTTTGTCTGAACTATATTAAGCCCCAGTAAGGCATATAGCGCTAATGTAATGATACTAGCCTGCATTGTCTTGACGAACATTTGTTTTTCCTCTCACCCTAGCTACCGCTTACAGTACTGAGCCCGGAGAAGTCCGTGAATCGGTGGTGTTACCCAATCTAAATTGGCACAGTATCCATAAATTTCTGTAGGGACTCGAAAGTTCTGCTGGGAGGGCCTTTCTTTCTTCGTGGTTTCGCTGTAGAAATAGCAACTCTCTCAACATCTCTAAGATAGCTTGTACGTCTAGCCGCTAGGATGTAGTAGCCATAAAGATTTAAGCTTGTATACGAGCATTAGTACAACTTTGTTGGCTACTGTTCCCTTTCTTTGATGGGATCAGGGTTTTTACCATTGCCAATATAAGTTTTAAAGTGCTCAGCGCTTTAGCTGTTAGGAGAGTTTCTTTGAAATTAGCGTTCATTATCGATCCGATTGAAAAATTGGATCCCGGCCATGATACGAGCGTGGCCATGATGGAATCAGCTCAGATTATGGGTCATGACGTGTATGTAACTTGCGCCGATCGCCTGGGTGTGGTCGAAAGCGCTGCTTATGGCTGGTTGCAGACGATGAAAATGACGCCTGTTATCCTGCGTAACGATCGCTGGATAAGTGATTCCAACTGGTATACGCTCGGTGAGCCGGAGTGGCGGCGCTTAGAGGAGATGGACGCGGTCTTCATGCGTAAAGACCCGCCAGTGACAATTCCTTATCTCTATGTCACCTATATTCTGGACTATATAGATAGTGAGAAAACGCAGATTCTTAACTCTCCGATGGGTTTACGGGCGGCGAATGAAAAGATGTATGCCCTACAGTTTACCGAAGCGATTCCAGAGACTATTGTGAGCGCTGATAAGCAGGTAATCCGGTCGGCGGTGGAGCGCTGGGGAGCTGGCGTATTAAAGCCGTTAGGTGGTAAAGCAGGAGAAGGCATTCTGTTTTTGGAGGGGGGCGATCGCAATTTTAATTCTATTGTCGAAGTCAGTACTCAGCAGGGTAGAGAGCCGGTTATGGTGCAGGCTTATTTACCAGCGGCCAAAGACGGTGATAAGCGGGTGATTTTGCTAGACGGTGAACCTATTGGCGCGGTTAATCGGGTGCCCACTGGCAGAGAATTTCGAGGCAATATGGCGGTCGGCGGTCGCAGTGACAAAACCGAACTAACCGAGCGCGATCTAGAAATCTGTCAGCAAGTTGCGCCGGCGCTACGCAAAGACGGCCTTGTCTTTGTCGGCATCGATATTATCGGCGGCTATTTGACAGAAGTTAACGTCACCAGCCCAACGGGCATTCGTGAAGTAGATCGTTTAGACAACGTTCGCTTGGGCAACAAGGTGGTGGAATGGGTCGAAAGCTCGGGGCGTAAGCCATAAGCGATAGAACCTAAGCCTTAGAACTCAAGCGCGTCGGAGCATAAGCTTTAGAACACAATCTCTAAAGTGAAAGGCTAGAAAAGTGCTGTCTAGTCGTTATTGATGTTTAGTTGTTTTTGTAGATAGCCGTGGCTTCTTTTTTTCAGCTTCCTGAGACAGCTCACTATTGGCTATGCAATGGGCAAGTTCCATTGGCGCTACTAGCTGATAGTGATCTAGCACTCGCAAATAGTGACGGTGCAAATAGTGACGGTCTATATGCAGCCGATATAGAGGTTCGAGACGGCCAGGTGCTAACAATTGTTCCTGCCCGCATGAGCTTGGAACAAGACCTGTCTATTTCCGGCTTGAATGCCATAGACCTTTGTGGGGGACTGATTTGGCCGTGCTTTGTCGATATGCATACTCACCTCGACAAGGGGCATATTTGGCCACGGAGCCCTAATCCGGACGGGACTTTTCAACAAGCCTTAGAGGCCACGCATGATGATATCGCTCTCAGGTGGCAGGCGGAAGATGTCTATCGGCGGGCTGAGTTTGGGCTGCAGTGTAGCTATGCGCACGGCACCCAGGCAGTTCGCACTCATCTAGATGCCTCTGGTGAGCAGGCAGAGATTAGCTTGAGTGTGTTTCGTCAGCTTCGGCAGGTGTGGGCCGATAGGCTGCAGCTACAGGCGGTTTGTTTGGTGACGCTAGATTATTTTCTGACGCCTGCTGGAGAGCGGCTAGCTGATTTGGTGGCTGAGTCTGGTGGGGTGCTGGGCGGGGTGGCCTTTATGAACCCTAATATTGTTCGACAGATTGACCGGGTGTTTGAGCTAGCTATAGAAAGAGGGCTAGATTTAGATTTTCATACGGATGAGAGCTTAGACCCAGCGGACGTTACGCTGCGCTTGGTCGCAGAAGCTGCGCTGCGCTACAGCTTTACAGGACGCCTGAGCTGCGGACATTGTTGCAGCCTGTCTGTGCAGTCTGACGATGAGGTGCATAAGACGATTGAGCTGGTGAGGGCGGCAGGGGTTTCGATTGTTAGTTTGCCGATGTGTAACCTATATCTGCAAGACCGGCAAGTAGGACAGACGCCGCGACACCGCGGAGTGACAATTTTGCGTGAGCTGAAGGCCGCAGGAATAAGGTGTGCGATCGCCTCTGATAACTGCCGCGATCCGTTTTTTGCCTACGGCGATCACGACGGGTTAGAGGTGTTTGTTCAATCTGCGCGAATTGCTCACTTGGATCATCCGATTGGGGACTGGCCGCAGGCAATTACCGCTGCCCCGGCTGAGATGATGGGGCTTGCGGATATAGGTAAAATTCGGGTGGGCAGCTCGGCGGACTTTGTAGTGTTTAAGGCTCGGAGCTTCAATGAACTGATGGCCAGACGGCAGTGCGATCGCGCAGTAATTCGTAAAGGCATGCAGATTGACACAGCTCTGCCCGACTATGCGGAGCTAGATGATTTGATGGGATGACTTGATAGGAAGCCCAAGGGCCGAGCAAAGTCGTCTGCTCCTGCTCGGCCCTTAGGCTTTCGTCGTTCTAAGCGGCAACTGCTGTTGGCAAATAGCCCATCTCTTCTAGCTTGACGATCACCTTGTTGACGCTCTCTTCTAGAGTTTCCTTATGAGTCTCACAGTTTACCTCAGGGTTTGTCGGTGGCTCGTAAGGGTCGCTAATGCCTGTAAACTGCTTGATTTCACCAGAGCGAGCTTTGGCATATAGGCCTTTTACATCGCGCTCTTCGCAAACTTCTACAGGGGCACTGACATAAACTTCTACAAAGTCGCCAACGCGATCGCGAACTTCTTCGCGGATGGCGCGATAGGGCGAGATAGCCGCCACCAAAACGATGACGCCATTACGAGTGAGCAGATCGGAGACAAAGCCGATGCGACGAACGTTCTCATCGCGATCTTCTTTGCTAAAGCCGAGTCCTTTAGTGAGATTGGTGCGCACGATGTCGCCGTCTAGCACTTCTAGCTTGACATTGCGCTCGCGTAGTTTGGCTGTGAGAGCATCGTTGATGGTGGTTTTGCCTGCGCCACTTAGTCCTGTAAACCAGATCGTGACGCCTTTTTGTTCTGATGGCATGGTTTGTGTATTCTCCTATACGGTCTAATGTTTTTCTAACTTTGTTGGGGTGCGAGTTTTACCGAGTGGAGGGCACTCGCGAGCCCAGGGATGGCGATGCTTATCTAGCTGCTGCCGTACAGCCATATCGCTAATGGCGGTGTGATGATGGTCATAATCAGGCTGAGCGGACCGCCTACTTTCAGAAAATCGAGGAAACGATAGCCGCCTGCACCGTAGACCATCGTGTTGGTTTGGTAGCCGATGGGGGTCATAAAGCTGTTGGAAGCAGCAAAGGTGACCACGAAAATAGCAGTGAGTGGATTAATACCGATTGCGTTGGCGACTTGGACGCTAATGGGCAACAGTAGAATTACGGACGCGTTATTCGATAATACGGCGGTCAATATCACCGTGAGTATGTAGATTGCGGTAAGCATCCAGTACTGAGATAAATTTCCGCCTAGGAAAATTAGCTGATTGGCGATCCAAGCGGTTGCGCCTGAGTTTTGCATTGCAGTGCCCAGTGGAATAAGGCAGGCGAGTAAGAAAATGACATCCCAGCGGACAGCCTGGTAGAGCTCACCCGGCTTGAGACAGCCCGTTAAAACCATCGCCACTACGCCTGCTAAGGCTGATACTAAAATTGGATAGTCGGTGACCGCAGCAACAACAACGACCGCTAGCCCAATGAACAGAGCAATGAATGCTTTGTCTGATCGCAGTGTTTCTAAGTCGCGCTGCTCTAGCAACAGTAAGTCTTTACTGGTTTGCAGGCCGACCATGCTTTGCTTTGGCCCCTGCACTAAGAGCAAATCGCCAAAGCGTAAAGGGAGTTTTCCCATGCGATCTCGTACCAGCTCTTGCCCCCGGCGAATAGCTAGCACCGTCACGTTATATCGCTGTCGAAAGCGCAGGTCTTTTAGCGTAGAGCCTACTAGGTTAGAGTTGGCAATTACGAGCGCTTCTGCAATTCCTTCTTCTTCACCAAAGCTGCCCTGCCAGGATTTTTGACCAAACTGTACGTCTGGTAGAATTTCGAGCCCTTCGCTTTCTCTGATTTTGAGTAGGTCTTGCTTGCCACCACGAGCGAGTAAAATATCGCCAACGGCCAGCGTTTTATCTGCCAGCGGCTGCGGAAAGTGGCTGTTGTTACGGATGATTTCTAGCACGTCAACGTCAAACCGGCGCTGAAGCTGACTGCCTCGGAGCGTTTTTCCCACTAGGCTAGAACGCGGCGTGATCACCACCTCGCTGACGTAGTCTTTCATTCCATATTTTTGGCTAAGGCCGCTGCTGTCTGTCTGCCGGTTGGGCATCAGCAAAGGCGTTACCAAAGCCAAATAAGCTAGGCCTACTGTAAAGGTAATGATCCCTAGCTGGGTGAATTGAAACAGAGAAAATTCTTCAAAGCCTAATTCAACGGCTAGCCCGCTGGCCAAGACGCTTGTTGATGTACCCACAACGGTAATCATGCCGCCCAAGATAGTGGCAAATGACAGTGGCATCAGCAGCTTGGACGGCGAAACTTTATTCTGCTGGCAAAAGTCTTCGACGATCGGCAAGAAAACTGAGACAACAGCGGTGTTGTTGACGAGCCCAGACATGGGGCCGACAATTAGCCCTAGGGCTAGAATTTGTCGGTTAAGCCCCTTTCCACCCCATCGAATCAGCCAGGTGCTAGCCTGCTGCAAAACTCCAGTTCTAGCGACACCCGCACTGAGAATAAACATGGCCATCACAGTAATGGTGGCCGGATTACTAAAGCCCTCAATCCCTTCTTGGGGGGTCACCTGTTTGAGCAGAACCAGTGCCACCATGACGCCTAGCGCTGTAATATCGGCTGGAAATTTTTCTACGATAAAGAGCAGCAGGGCAATGACCACCACACTGAGGGTTACAACAATGCTCATAAAGACAATGGCGTTAGGCTAGACGTATTCGCAGCAGACCGCTCGGTATTAGACCCTGAGCAAAAGGCTGTTGGTGTTGCTATGTGTTAGGCGCTCTGGCTAAGTGGGTGTGTTTGGATGCTTCTTCAGCCGCTTGGCTTAATGATCAGGAGATTTACGGTGTTTTCTCCGCCGGGGCGCTCTTATGGAACTTGATTCGGCTTAAGCTTTGGCTTTAGATATAGCGCTTCGATTAAAACCGCACCGCCTGCGACCCACGGTGGCACAATCAGCGCGCCGACAATGCCTAGCACCTGAGTGCCGCCCAGCACCGCGAGTAGCTGATACAGCGGGTGGACCCCTACTGATGAACCGACTAGCAGCGGATCGAGAAGATAGGTTTCTATGTTTTGGATGACGACGTAGAAAAGAATGACCCAGAGAAACAGCCAGCCGCCCTGGGGAATGGCAACTACAAGTGCTGGAATAGCCCCAAGAATAGGGCCTAGAAAGGGAATGAGGTTGGTTACCCCAGCGATCGCACCCAAACCAATCGCAAAGTCTTTTAGGCCTAAAAGACTTAGGCCAATGCCAGTGACAATTGACAGCGTAGCGGATACCAGCAGCCGCCCTCGAATATAGCCACCGATACGACTGCCGATTTCTGGCAGTTGCTGGTTCACTTTGTAGTCCCAGGGCGCAGGTAAGAGTCGAACAAAGTTGGTGGTCAACGTTCGACTATCGGCGAGCATGTAGCCGGAGATAAAGATAGCTAGTACCAAGCTGAGCAAAGTGCCCAGAATATCGGTAGTGACGTTAAAAGAGCGTAGAGCCACCTGACGGGTGGACCGTACAGCCCAAGCTGCGATCGCCTGTACGTCTAGCTGGTCAAACACTTGAGTGGTGAAGTCGGGGCGAGTGTTGTTAAAAGCAAGCGCCCAGTTTTCTGCTTGGGTGACCGCTTTGCGTAGCAGTAAAGGAAGCTGGCTGACCAAGAGCTGAAGCTGCTCAAGTACAGTAGGGCCGATGAGTAAAATGACCCCTACCAACGTACTGACAATGGCGAGGTAGGTAAGCAATGCCCCCAGCCAGCGTGGAACGCGATATTGCTCTGCCCATTCAACGATGGGTGCAATAGAGCAGGCCAGTACGACTGAAACCATGACCAGCAGCAGCAGCCCTCTGAGCTGCCAGCCGACAATTGCCGTTGCGATCGCCGCAAATACGATAAGAACGCCGCTCACAGAAATAGACAGTCGCTGTTCAGAATCCATAGTAAAAACAGACCGGTCAAAACAGGCCGTAGGCAAGGTGAATGCAGCGGTGCTTAGAGCGTATATCGAAACTGCTCTATCAGCATACCGGGCATCCACATACCACCGAGTGATCGCTGATTGTAAGTACCGACAGAAGGGACAAACGTTTGCCGATCGCTCAAACCTAGCAGCGCTTTGCCCAAAAATCGGTAGAGATCGTCATCAAAGCGCAAGTTCTCAATCGGAGCGACAATTTCTCCTGCTTCTACCCAAAAGCAGGCATAGCGTGTCATACCAGTGATTCGGCCCGCGCTGCGATCGCTCCAGTTAAGATAGTGCAGATTGGAAAGGTAGAGGCCTGTCCCCAGGTGGGTGAGAATCTCTGCTTCTTTGAGTGTGCCTGGAGCCACTGCTGGGGCTCGCATTGCCTCTTGTCGGTTGGCCCCATTGCTGATCAGGTCGTATTCCTTGGCGCTACGACTGTTAACGAGTGAATTTACCCAGCGGCCCGACTGAATAACGGGTAGATGCGCGGGGGCAATTTCGCCGCTGCTATTGAATCGAGGAATGCCGACCCTTTGAAAATCTTCTTCTAGTGAGAAGAGGTCAGAAAGAACGGCTTCTCCTTTGGCCAATTTACCAAAAGCGCTGCTGCCCTGACGTATGGCCGATTCTCCTAAGCCCCCGCCCCAGACGAGCGTATCCATCAGATCTGCGACTGCGGTCGGCGTGAGATAGGTACGATAGCTACCTTTAGGTACACGGCGAACCGGGCGCGACAAGAGCGCTAGCTGTTTTTTAGCAGTGGCGATGCTTTGCATATAGCTATCTCGCTGCCACTGGCGACCGGCGACTGTACCTTTTACAGCTTGATTTTTAACGGCTTGATTTTTGGTGGCTTGATCTTTGGTGACTTGATTTTGTTCTACTGGATCAGCGCGATCACTAAACAGCGAATAGTCCAGTGTGAAAGCAGGCGTCTCAAACCAGTGGCGTCTGCCAGCAGAGTCTGCATAGGCCCGGTAGGACATCCCACCGGCATAAAGCCCGACAAAGTCTAGCCCCTGAACAGGTGAAAGCACTTTTTCTGCTAGAGCGGATTCGGATAATAGCTGAGCGCTGTCACTTTCCCAGTAAACATCGCGGCTATAACTGTCAGGCTGATCGCGACGAATGCTGGTGGGTAAAACACAGTGAGGATCGACAGGCAGATCAGGCAATTCTCGCTGTAGGTGACCTAGAGCCAGCTGAAGTATCGACCAGTCTTCGCTAAAGCTGCCGGTAAAAGGCAGGGTAACAGCTGCCGTTCGCCTTTCTGCTAGTGCGTCCGTCATTAGCGAGAGCCGAATTTTTCCATCTCGTACGTGTCCGGTTTGTCTGATTTTGGCCTGACTGAACCGGGTAAATTGACTGTCCTCTCCGGTTAGCGAAACGGTGAAATGAAGATTGGATTGTGTTTCTAGTGCTTGGCTAACTGCTTCGACTAAACGGTAGAAGGTGGTTTCGTTCGCGCTTTTGTGACTAGAGGACATATGGCTAGCGCTATGCGTTACCGACTGGCTGCTGGCTACGTTTGATGATTCCGTTTCTTGCAAGCTCATGAGTCTACCCCTCCGAAAACTTCAATTTCTTGGAAGGCACAAGCGGGTGAGGCATGACCTACCCGAATTAGCTGGTTGGGTTCACCTTTGCCGCAGCAGGGTGTGCCATAGACTTGCAGGGTTTGGCTATCGCCAACTTCCTTCAGGTTTCGCCAAAACTGAGGCGTGGTCGCGCGGTAGTTAGGATTTTTGAGGACGGTTGTAAGCTGGCCATTTTCAATCTTGCGTGCATATTCGCAGCCGAACTGAAACTTATGGCGCTGATCGTCAATAGACCAAGAGCGGTTTGATTCCATATAGACGCCGGTTTCGATGCCACCGATCATCGTGTCAAAATCGGTGTCTCCTGGCTCTAGGTTGATATTGGCCATGCGGTCGATGGCAGGGCGGTTCCAGCTACAGGCGCGAGTGCAGGCGACACCAGGAACGCCGATTCGAGTTTGGCTCTCTAGGCCGCCGAGTCCGCGCTGCAAGATGCCGTCTTGAATCAGGTATTGCTTTTGGGCTGGTGTGCCGGTGTCATCGAAGTCATAGCTGGCTAGCTCTCCTGCTAGTGCGGGGGCAAAGGTGACATTCATCAGCGGTGAGCCGTAGACAAGCTGACCAAAGTCTTGAGGCTGCACAAAGCTGCCGCCTGCATAGTTCCGCTCGTCGCCCAGGATTCTGTCAAGTTCTAGCGGGTGGCCGACGCTCTCATGCAGCTGAAGCATCATCTGATCGGGAGCAAGCACTAGCGTAGTGGACTCGTCTGGGCAGTTGGGCGCGGTCAATAGCGCTATGGCCTGCTGTCCAATCTGGGTGGCTCTGTCTAGAACCGTTGCGTCGGCAAAGCGCTCCCAGCCGCCTTGATAGCTGTGGGCTAGGTAGCCGTTGTCTGTACGTGACTGAGTGACACCTGGGGCCTGGGCGATCGCACCTAGATGGCTTTCAATCATGTGTAGCTGCTGATGCAGCCGGGAGCCATTGGTGCTGACAAACCAGGTGTCAACGTCATGCATTCTGGCGATCGCATTGGTGCGCACAATGCCATCAGAGACCTTAAGACGCTCGCATAGTTGCCGCAGTAGGTCATTGATTTCTCTGACGCGAAGGCTGTCAAAAGGCTGCTGGCAGGGTGATGCATAGTCGCCTGTAACTGGTGGCCGCACGGCCTTGGTAAAGCGATGGATGGCCCATCTGCTGGCTGCGATCGCCTGCTCATAAGCTTGCTGCGCCGCCTGACGTAGTGACTCAACCGTTAGCTGATTCGTCGCGCTGTAGCCAAACTGCCCTCGAGCTAAAACTTCTACCATCGCGCCTCGGTTCAAGGTTCGTTCGTTCTGCTGCGGATGGCCGTCTCGCAGTGCCCTGTAGCTGTTCGCTTCTTGTACAGCGCGGATGCCAATCCAATCTGCTGAAATATCAATACGTTCGAGCGCGGCGCTTAGAAATTCAGCGCTTAGAAACTCAGCGTTAAAGAATTCTGGCGTAGAGATTTTGTGCTTGGAAAGTTCGCGGGTGCGGTGTTTAGTCGTGAGATGCCCAGTCATAAGAAGCTAAGAGACGATAAGTAGATACTGAGCCAAGGCAATTATTGTTGCTGTAGCCCTGACTATCTTTTGATGGCTGAAGTGTATAAAGCACGTGTTTAAAGATGTCTCTTATTTTTCTTTATTTATGCAGGTTGAAGCCCCACCTCAGCAAATCACGCAGCCAATAGCTTTGCTGCTGAATTTCAAAGAAAGGTATATTCTGATCTTTTGTTTGTTTTTAAAGCTATTTTTGTATTAATCCTTCTAAAAGAAGGGGATTTTGAATTTTGACGATTTAAATAAGTTTCTGTGAATATAGATGCTCTCGATAAAAAGTTGCTAACAGTCTTGATGATGCAAGGACGGGTAAAGTGGACCACGCTTGCAGATGAGTTTGAGATATCGGCACCTGCGATCGCCGATCGGGTTCGCCGTTTAGAGCGAGCAGGCATCATTAAGGGCTATGCCGCGCAAGTCGATGCTGAATCACTAGGGTTCGATCTGAGTGCTTTTATCAGCGTAACGCTGAGCCATCCTCAACACCGCCAGCCGTTTTTAGACTATGTGCAGGCCAACCCGGCCATTCAGTCGTGCCATCACACGGTGGGCGAAGGCGACTATCTGCTCAGAGTTTGCTGCCAATCTGCCGCTGAGCTAGAGCAGCTGCTAAGCGAAGAACTCAAATCACTAGCGGGCGTTGTGCAAACGCGAACAACCATTTCGCTAAGGACCATCAAGGAGACGACGGTTTTACCGATCGATAAAGGGGGTGCAACCGACTAGGCGATGCTGACAAAACGTAGCGAACGGGGCGTAGAAAGAGGAGGCATGAGATGGTTTTGATATTGGGTAAAGGCATTTTGATGGGACTAGCGATCGCGGCTCCTGTTGGCCCCATTGGCTTGCTGTGCATTCGCCGTACGCTAGCCGAAGGCCGCTGGATTGGGCTGGCCTCGGGCTGTGGCGCGGCAACTGCTGACGCCACTTATGGCATCATTGCTGCCTTTGGTCTGAGCGCACTTTCCGATTTGCTGGTGGCTAACACGGTTTACTTACAGATCGTTGGCGGTCTTTTTCTCTGTTCCCTCGGGCTAAAAACCGCTTTCTCCTCTAGTTTGTTCTCCCTTAGCTCGTTCTCATCTAGCCCTTCCTCATCTAGCCCTTCCTCATCTGATCCTTTCCTATCTACAGACGCCTCTTCTGCTTCGCTGCTTGTCGCTTCTCCCGTTTCCGTTTCTTCGTCAATCTCTGCTAAGAGTCTCTTGAGTACCTACACTACAACCCTTGCGCTCACGCTCACGAATCCTGCCACTATTCTTTCCTTCATTGCCATTTTCGCGGGTCTCGGTATTACGCAAAGCGACTATCTGCAATCGGTCACGTTGGTCTTTGGCGTATTTTCGGGCTCGCTGCTCTGGTGGTTGGTGCTAGTCTCAGGGGTGGCTTATCTGCGTAGTCGATTGACGCCGCAGCGGCTAGCCCGGTTTAACCGCTTTTCAAGCAAGCTTTTTGGCTTCGTTATCTTGGGGTTTGGCGTAGTGGCTTTGCTAGCTTCCCTTTAGCGAACAATCCTCGAACGATCACGGTGATTCAACAATGGTTTTGTGGCACAGGCGATCGCAAAAGAGTCAGCCTTTTCGGCGCTTTTTCGGCCCGATTTTTCTGGCGTTGGGTCTGGCGCTGGCCTTGTTGCTGGTATGGCCATCGACCTCGACGTTTGCCGGTTTATCTCTGTTGCCAAATTACGCCGCGCAGGCGCAGTCTCCGCCTAGCTCTATCAGCACTCCTTCTGGTGCTTCATTAGAAGACCTGCAGCGGCAGCGCGATCAGCTCGATCAGCAGCGAGAAGCCTACAGCAAAACCGAGCAGCGCTATCAAAAAGCCGAAGACCAGGCGAACGAAAGCCTGCAAGATCTTTCTAAGACCATTCAAAGTACCGACGCTTGGATTACCAATACTGAGCATCAGCTAGCAGCCGCAGAGCGCCGATTGATTCAGCTAGAAGCCGATTTGGAAACTAATCAGCAAGATTATGAAAGTGCGCGGATGGCAGTAGTGGGGCGGCTGCAGTTTATGCAGAGGCAGCAGGGGGCTGAGGGCTGGGCGCTGCTGTTGCAAAGTCAAAATCTCAACGACTTTTTAGACCGGCGCTATCGGCTAAAGCAGGTGTATGAGGCTGATCGTGCGACGCTAGTGAGTCTAGCAGATAGGTCTTTGGGGTTAGTGGCGCAGCAGGAGGGAATTGAACAGCAAAAAAACGCAATTGCGCTTCTGCGTCAGCAGCTTCTAGTTAGCCGTGACCGATACAGCGCTCAAGCTCAACAGCAATCAGAACTGATGGATCGCTTGCAGGAAAATCAGGGGGCACTTTCTGCTGCGATCAATCAGCTAGAGACAGATTCCGACGAGATTACCGCGCTCATTTTAGAGCGTTTGGCTGTGTCTGGCTCGGCTGACGAGAAGATCGCTCGCGAAGAAGCCCTGCGAGCGGCCAGAACCTCGGGGCGAATGGTCAAGCCAGTTAGCGGCCCGATCACCAGCAATTTTGGCAACCGCTATCATCCGGTACTAGGCTACAGCCGTTTTCATGCAGGAACAGATTTCGGTGCAGCGACGGGTACACCAATCCGGGCGGCTGAAACCGGTATCGTGATTTTTGCAGGCTGGTATGGCGGCTATGGCAACGCTGTCATTTTGGATCACGGTGATAGCATTACGACGCTTTATGGCCATGCCAGTCGGCTGTATGTCTCTGAAGGCGACACCATCAGAAGAGGTAAGACGATTGCCGCGATTGGGACAACGGGCCTTTCTACGGGGCCACATCTTCACTTTGAGGTAAGACGTGCCGGAGAGCCTGTTGATCCATTGAATTATCTGTAGGTGAATTGTTTGCAGGTGAATTATTTGTAGACGAACTAGCTGTAGGCTGCTCTACAAGTTGAACGAGCTAGGGCTGACTTTTGAGTAGCCAAGCGGGATAATCATGGCTATGAAACATTTTCTTTGCTGTTCGTTAGCCGGATGGCTGCTGCTCTGTATTGCCCCACCTGTTAAGGCCCTTGCTGTTGAGGCACTTGCTATTGAGCCGACGGATGATGCGGCGATCGCAGATTCGATCACCCTGCCGCCGGAAGTGATTGAACAAAGCCCGGTGCTGCAGCGCTGGCTGCGGTCGGTGCCCAATGTGCAATCTGATATTCGTAACGATCCGAGCTTTACCACCCGAGTCCAGGCAGGCTATACGTTTTTCCCCTCTTCTGACGGTACGGGGGGCTTTATTGTTGGTGTAGATGATGTGTTTATTGGCCAGACGCCACTAACGGTCAGCGCAGACTATCAGCAAAATTTTAGAGGCGATCGCATCGCCTATGGCGCGAACCTGCACTACTATGTTTTTCCACTGGGCGATTATTTCAATCTGTCGCCTATAGTCGGCTATCGTCATGCCAAATCTGGCGACGACTATCAGATAGACGGTGCCCAGGTGGGCCTGCGGGCTCGCTTTGTCCTTTCTCGCACGGGCGCGGCTGATCTAAGCGTCGATCAGTCTTGGATTGTGGGCGATAGTGAAGGCCTAAACATCACTCAGGTGAATCTGGGCTATGCCATCACGCCAGATATGCGGATTTCAACAGATTTTGAATGGCAAAGTACGCCAGACGACGGTGATAGTCGAGTCGGCATTAACTTAGAATGGTCGCTCTGAGCCGTTGGCACAGTCCATACCCTTGTTTTTTAGGTTCTGCACTTACGCGTGCTACGAGCTGATGCCTAACCAGCGCTGATACAGATCGTCGAGCGTGCCATCTGCTTCGAGCGTTCTTAGGGCGCTGTTGATAGCCACTATCCGGTTGATAGAAGACTCGTCATCGTCTGTGCGAAAAACAATACCAAAATCTTGTGCTGCCAAGAGATCTCCATTCTGTTGGAGCTGCGAGACTACTCCTGTGTTGAGCGCATTCAATAAGATGGGCAGATCGACAAGCGCCGCATCAGCTTCCCCGGTCTCAACGGCTTTGAGAGCGTCGCTGCTTTGATCGTAGGTCAAAAGACGCGAGCCAAGAATGTCGCTAGCTAGCTGTGCCCCTACGGTGTTTAGCTCAACGGCAATTACTTTCTCCTGTAATGATTTTAGGTTTTTGAGAGACTGATGTTTGGCGGTTGTTGCGATCGCGACTCCAGAGCCAAAATAAGCCTCAGAGAACGCAATGCTGTTAGAGGGTGGTTCTGTAATTGCTACAGCCCCGAGCCCCATGTCAATTTGTCTGGCCTGCAGCATCGGGATTAGTGCATCGAATGGCTGAACCTGTATCTCTGCGCTGGCCCCGCAGACCTTGCTGATCGCTTTGATTAGATCCGCATCGAAGCCAACTAGCTGCCCATCTTCTTTCATTGCAAAGGGCGGCTTTCCAGGTGCGATCGCAACTTTCCAAGTTTCGCTAATTTTGGGACTGGTTTCATCCAGGTTAGATGTCTCGGCTTGCTCTAGTTCGGTAGCGCTCTGCGTGCCGTCTTTAGAAGCAGCGTCCTGGGAAGGCCCTTTTGTCGGAACTTGGCACCCTGTCGTGAGCAGTGGCAGGGAGATAGCTGACACCATCCCACCCATGCCTGGGGCCAAAACCTGTCTCAAAAAATGCGATCGCCGCACGTCTTTTCTCTTCCTGCTTGCTTAAAGTGCATAATATACAGAAAATTGATGATCGCAATAGAACTCGACTGTAGCAAAACACTATGGCAAAACCCACTCAGGCCCACATTTCTAAAACAATCTCAAAGCGAGAAAGTGCTTTTATTCGCGATCGCACCCTTAAACAAACCGAATACTACATGGGCGCTAAGCTTTTAGAAGTGGGCGTAGATCCGAACAAAGGCGTCATCTACCGGTGGAAAACTGTTGACAAAGGCCCTAAAGAAGAGTGGACCTACAGCGCCTATTGGGGTGAGTCTCGCGCCAAAATCGAATCGGAAGAAGCCTAGCCTTAAGTCGATTGTCTAAGCCGATGGCCCAATCCGATGACCTGAGCCCGACTACTTGAGCCCAATTACTTGAGCCTAACTACTTGAGCCCGAGCAGCGTTAACAATCCTTTGCCTGTCAGCAGTTCAATCACCACCAATGCGGCAATCCCAATCATGGCGGCTCTACCGTTTAGCTGCTCTGCATAGTGATTAAATCCTTTTTTAGGCCGCTCCATTTTAGGCACCTTGGTTGGCTGAATACTGGCCATAATTCCTATCCTGAAGAATTGTTTCCTTCCCATTCTCACCAGCAATCGCCTCTACCGTCAATGGCAGCTGTAAGGCGATCGTACTCGCCGGGCCGACAAAATAGTCGATAGGGTGACCGATTTGCTGGGCACTTGTCATCCGTTCAAAGACTGATCTGAACAGACGCTAGGTGGGCATTCTGTAGCTAGGAAAGACAGGAAGGCATCTTTATAACCTCTGAGATGAACTTTTTTAACCTCTGATTAGGAGGGGCTTTGTCTGTAATTATTAGCCTTTGCAAACGCATACAGTCTCAGCCTTATTGGCTAGCCAGTATTGCTATCACGGCTCTGCTAGTGGCCCTGCGACAGATCGGTGGCCTCCAGTCTTTAGAGCTGCTCACTTTTGACTATCTAACGAGATTACAGGCGGACCAGGGGCCTGATCCGCGCCTTTTAGTCGTCGAAGTGACAGAAGAAGATATCCGTACCCAGCAAGAATGGCCGCTCTCTGACCAAACTATCGCGACAGTACTCGCTGAGCTGCAGCGCCATGGTCCCAAGGCCATCGGTCTAGATATCTATCGAGATATTCCTCAAGGTGAGGGTTACGAAGCGCTAGTCGAGACACTGCAGTCGCCGGAAATTATTGCGATTGAAGGGCTAGGTATGAGTGAGAACGATAATATTCCGCCACCGCCTGCGATCGCGCCAGACCAGGTCGGCTTCAACGACTTCATTATCGATCCAGACGGCATCGTGCGCCGCAGTTTGCTGTATGCGACCCTAGGCGAAGATCAGCTATATTCCTTTGCCTTGCGGCTAAGTCTTCAATATTTGGATCCAAAAGCCTATCCACTAAGCGCTGATCTTCAGGCGCTTTCTATCGGCACGACAAAGTTTCTGCCGCTGATGCCTAACTCGGGTGGATATGACAACATCGACACAACGGGCTACCAGCTTTTACTAGACTATCGCTCATCGAGTGCGATCGCCCGTACCGTCACGCTCAGCGAAGTGCTAGCCGGCCAAGTAGAGCCTAGCTGGATTCGAGATAAAGTTGTTTTAATTGGCGTAACAGCGCCTAGCCAGAAAGACTTTTTCTATACGCCCTACAGTTCAAAAGAAGATAACGAGCACGTCATGGCAGGCGTTGTTGTCCATGCCCAAATGGTCAGCCAGATTCTCAGCAGCGTTTTAGATGCCGAGCCGCACTTTTGGTCGCTGCCCAACAGCGCGGAAATTGGCTGGATTTGGGTTTGGTCGATGGCCGGTGGCTTTCTGGTATGGCGAATGAAGCGTTCAGTGCTATTAGGCGCTTTTATTGTTGCTAGTGCCGCCGTCTTGGGCGGGCTGTGTGCGATCGCATTCACACTGACCGGTTGGATTCCTTTCGTCGCGCCTTTATTAGGGCTAGTTCTTACCAGCACTGCGCTGATTACCTATCAGGTTTTTTATCAATCTTTTTATGATCCACTAACCGGGCTGCCTAATCGCGCGCTGTTGGTTAGGCAGCTTAAGCAAAGCTTAAAGCGTAGCCATCAGGCAAATATCTCTATCAACTGCGCCGTCTTGCTATTGGATTTGGATCATTTTAAGGCTATCAATGAAAGCTTTGGCCATCAGTGTGGCGATCAGCTATTGATCAGCGCCGCCGAACGCATTCAATCAACTGTCCCACTACGTACGAGTGTTGCCAGACTCGGTGGAGATGAATTCGCCGTTTTACTAACCCCCTTAACAGAGCCAGCCGAGGCGATGAAGCTAGCCGATGCGCTCTACAACCGGCTCGCTGAGCCCTTCGAGATTGGAGAGATTGAGGAAAATGGGGAAAATAGGACTGAAGCGCGCTCGATTACGACTAGTTTCAGTATTGGTATTGCGTTGAGCCAAGGCGACTCAGCCGAGCAGGCCGAAACGCTGATGCAAGATGCTCACAGAGCGATGTCTAGAGCCAAAGCGCTGGGTAAAGATCACTACGAGGTTTTTGATCTGGAGATGCGCTCAGAAGCAGTAAAACGCTTTCGTTTAGAAGCTGAGCTGCGTCATGCCATCGCTCGCCATGAGTTTGTGCTGTATTACCAGCCAATTATTAACCTGCAGACAGGTAAACTTGCTGGGTTTGAGGCGCTAGTCCGCTGGCAGCATCCAGAGCGAGGCTTTGTTTCACCCGGCTCATTTATTCCAGCAGCAGAAGAGACCGGACTCATTATTCCACTAGGTCGCTGGATTTTGGAAGAAGCCTGCAGCCAAATGTATAGCTGGCAGCAGCGCTTTTCCAGCTCTGAACGGCTTATAGTTAGTGTCAATCTATCAATTAAGCAGTTCAATCAAACGCATCTTACCGAAGAAGTCGCTGACGTTTTGGCGAAAACAAAGCTCAACAGCGAGTGTCTGAAGCTAGAGCTGACAGAAACGGCTGCGATGGAAGATATTGATGGCACCATCTCTCAGCTTGTGCGACTGAAATCACTAAACTTGAAGCTGAGTTTAGATGATTTTGGCACGGGATATTCATCACTAAGCTATCTGCACCAGCTACCAACAGATACGCTTAAGGTAGACCAGTCTTTTGTGGGGCGTATGGAAGAGAAAACTAGAGAAGACAGCGAAATTGTTAAAACAATAATTTCGCTGGGCCAGCAGCTAGGGATGGACGTGATTGCAGAGGGGATTGAAACGGCTGCTCAGCTACAGAGACTGCGAGATCTAAGCTGTAATTATGGCCAAGGTTATTTCTTTGCGAAGCCAGTGCCAGAGGATGTGGCGGCGGTCATGGTGGCAGAAGACAAGGACTGGCTAGCGACCGAAGAAACGACGAACACAGCTAATCTGGCTGACAATTCAGCGGTTACGACTATCCACTAAAGACTGTCCACTAAAGACTGTCCACTAAAGACTGTCCACTAAAGACTACTCGCTAAAAAAGTCGTAAGCTATTCGTAAGCTATTTGAGAAGCTGTGCCAGTATTTGCTAGCCAAACAATAGCAGCTAACTAGAGGGAGACGATGGCTAATTCTTTGCGATGGACGACAGAAGCAGAAGCACTGCTAAAAGAGATTCCTTTTTTTGTGAGACCTGCTGCCCGCAAGAAGATTGAGAAGTTTGCGCAAGAAAGAGAGATTTCAGAGATTACTGAGTCTGTTTATCAGGATGCTAAGAAACAGTTTGGTGAGAAGAAGTGAGACGTTCCTCGCAAAAGGATTTGGCCATCAGAACCCGTCTATCAAAATCTAGCCATCAAAATCTAGCTATCGAAACTTAGTCATTAGAAATTGGTCATAAGAAAAGAACCCATTCAAAGCATGTAAATGCTGACTTGAACGGGTTCTAGAGTGTGTGAGAAAGCTAAAAAGGAACTAGAAGCGATTTAGACGTAACCTATTTGACCGGTTCACTATCTACTTCGATTACAACCGAAGGCTGACTAGCAGCGGTTTCTGTCTCGGCGGCCTGCGATGTGACGTCCTTGTCAACCACGATCCAGCTACGTACTAGCTCGAAGCGATCTCTAAGGGTTGTGTACTGGCTACCATAGCGATTGTTGAGCACTTCGTCTAACCTGACTGCTTGCTGTTTGGTCTGTTTTGCCACAGTAGGCATCAGCGTCGTTTTTGACTTTTGTGCCAGATTCTTGATTAAGCTAATCAGTCGCTCGGTCCTATCTGGCGCGTCAGCTTCATCTTGCCAAGCCTGGTTAACGGTTTCGGCAGCCTGCTGGCTTTTGCTTTTGACAGTATGAACAGCCTCTGTGGTGACCTCTTTGGCTAGCGGGCTGATGACGCTACGCCCTGCCTGAAACTCTTCGCGAGTCTCACTAAAGGCTTGGCGTAGGATACTAGTGATTCGCCGAGTGCGGGCTGTGCCTTCTTTAACTAGCGTCTGAAGCTTTTCGATTGTGGATGGGCTGGAATCTGCTTCAGCGTTTAGCGTAGTAGTCGATAGGTTTGTTTCAGGCATGTAAGTCATGGGTTTTTCCTAAGTAATTAGAGTTGGTAAGGTTTGAGTGCTTAGATAACAGCTCGAGACGAGGCAGCTGATATGGCGAGTTAGCTAACTGAAACGGCTTCGACGTTGATGGTTTTAACGTCATCTGTATCAATAACAGTCTCAACTTCTGTTTCAGTACTGAAGGCCGCCTTGTTGAAAAGATTTTTGCGCTTGATCTCTTCAGAAAGAATTTGACCGACTTCGGTAATTAAAAGGCTGGCAATTAGCCCGTCGTCAATCCAACCAATGATAGGGAGAAAATCTGGAGAAATGTCGAAAGGATTAACCAGGTAAAACAATGTTCCTAAAATGACAACCCAGCGATACTTCGTATGCTTGAGTGCCTTGCGGTACCAGCTATGTAGGGCAGATGAAACGCTGTTGTTTTTGGGGTTATTTTTCATTTCTGTTTTCTCCGAGTTGGGAAAGCGCAGCCTAGAAAGGTGCAGATGGGGAAGTGCTTTTTGCTAACAGATACATAATCGCATTTTGATTTGTGTGTGTCAGGTGTAGAAAATACGCCGAACCTGCTATGTACGGTCGCTGAAAGCTGTACGGTTTACCGAAAGAATAAGACGGTTTGCCGTAAGTATGTTGAAAAAGAGATTGTTTAGAGGGACTTATCTCGGCTTGAATTTCTGTTGAAATAATTTCTAGCGAAGCAGTGACGTGAGGTGCCTTAGTTCTGGCAGGATGAGGGCTTCTAAGGCGAGCCTGACGGCTTTGCTAGAGCCGGGGACAGAAAAGATGAGGGTAGCGTTGGTGATGCCGGCTGCAGCGCGTGAGGCGATCGCACGAGAGCCAATTTCTGTATAGCTAAGCTGACGGAAGATTTCGCCAAAGCCAGGAAGGGTTTTTTCTAAAAGTGAGGCGATCGCATCGTAGGTAGTGTCGCGCGGGGCAATGCCTGTGCCGCCATTGAGTAAAATAGCCTGAACGTCAACGTGCTCGGTGAGGGCCGCAACCAGCGCTGAAATTTGCGCTGGCTCGTCTTTCACGATTTGGTAATGGTTAATTTGGTGGCCAGCGGCGGTTAGCCGCGATCGCATCAGCCGACCGCTGGTATCTGTTTCCGGCGTGCGGGTATCGCTGACTGTAAGGATCGCGCAGCCTATAGCTACTGGCTCAGCCGTATCAGCATGAGGCTGCTCTAGATTAAGAAAGTCTGGTGTAGCCATAGCGCTCGTATCTACGATTGAATGCTGAGCTATTCGTTCTTGGTGAGGCCAAGACCGTTGGCCTCAGCGTAGCGATTCATAAAGCGCATGAATCTCTCCCACTCATCTTGACCACGCATTACATAAACCGCTTCAATCCCAGCGGGCTCACCATTAACAAACTTACCGTTCACATCACGAGTGGTCAGTTCGCCTTCTTCATCAATCATATATAGGCCAGTAACCTCGCCCCCTTCTTCTACCAGTGCTTTTGGCTTATCAAAATAAAAAGTAGCGGTGCCATCAGAGAGGTCTTTGGCACGGGTGATGCGAATTTCGGGAACAACGTCCTCTTTGACTCCGCGAGAAAATTGCATTTCAGCCATAGTAATTTGTCGTTAGATAGTTAATATTCAAGTCTCTCATCTTATCGAGTCATAAGTCGAGACCTCGTAATGCTAGATCGAGATTTGGTGGGGCTACATCGAGATTTGGTAGCGGGAGGTGACAGCGGGCATCCGGTCGGTGATAACGAGTGCCTGGTAGACCATGGCAGAGACTTCGGCGCGGGTGGCAGTCCGATTAGGACGAAGCTCGGTGGTGACAGGATGGTTGAAGACTAAAGCGAGCTGGGTGGCTGAGGCGATCGCATCTTTCGCATAGTTGGGGACTGCTGAAGTGTCGCTGTAGACTTTGAGTGAATCTAAGCTGGGTGGCGATAGCTGCTGCAGGTTGAGCCCGCTGACGAGCGCCAGCAGCGCCTGAAGCTTAGTTAATGGAAAATTGGGGTCGAAGGTGAGATCGGGAAAGCCGGAGATGAATTCGGCTCGGTAGGCCTGCTGAATTACGGCTGCGCCCCAGAAGCTATCAGGAACATCGCGAAAGCTGACGGCAGGGCGCTGTGGCTGTGGGTTAAAAGCGCCGACGAGCAGCACCGCAAACTGAGCCCGTGTCATTGGCGAGTCGGGTTGAAAAGACCCATCGCGAAAGCCGCTGAGCCAGCCTTGTTGTACCAGCGGCTCGATGTAGTCTATGGCCCAGTGGCGGGCAGATAGATCGGTGAAGCTAGCAGTGTCGGTGTCGGGGATGAAGGGAGAAACGATGCGAGGCGTTTTGTTGGCAGCGACAAGGGCCTGATGGACAAGCGCAGTGGTTTCAGCTCTAGTAATGGGCATTAGCGGGCGCAGAACGTGCGGATCTGGGTAGTTGACAACAAGCTGGCGCTCGGTAGCCGCTGCCACTGGTTCGATAGCGTAGCTGGGCACTTGAGCCCTGTCGGTGTACACCAGTAGCGCCTCAGATCGCCCGTCACCTAGCTCAAGGCCGTTGACGAGCGCCACAACTGCCTGCACTCTGGTCATTGGAGCATTGGGCCGAAAAGAGCCATCAGGAAAGCCCGAGACAAAGCCCTGCATCTGCGCCTGTCGGATTGCTTTGGCGGCCCAAAAGTCTGTGGCCACATCGGGAAAGATCTGGCCGGGGCGAGTCGCATCAGTCTCTACAAAGGCAGCGGCGATTAGGGCGGCAAACTCGGCGCGGGTGACCTGGCGATCGGGCTTGAAGGTGCCGTCGAGAAAGCCTTTTACCAAACCTTTTTCAGCTAGGGTTTCGACAAAGGGGGCAGACCAGTGACCGACAAGATCGTTAAAGCGGCTGTCTAGACTGAGCGTTTCGTCCGGATCGGCTTCTTCGGGTTTAGGCGGAAACTCGACAGGCTCTACGTTGCCCAATAGAACACTAGGAACAGCGGATTCGTCTGGAACTTCGCTGGCGAGATAGGTGACTCGGCCTTTGACCTTGACGGGGTTGAGCTGATTGCCAGCGGTGGCGAGGGGTGCGATCGCATCATTGCGAACATCGTACGTTTTGCCCTCAAACCAGTTGCCGCCCAAATCTTGCGACTGACCGATATCTGGCTGCGCGCGATCTTTTGTCCACAGCCCGGTTTCCTGGCTGTCTTTGGTCTGATTTTGCCGAATAACGGGGCGGGCATATTCGGTGATTAAAATAGCGCAGCGATTGTCACTGAACTGGTTGTTGATGACTAACGGGGCTGAGCGCGATCGCAGTGCAATCCCCTCTCCTGAGCGCTTGAACTGGTTTTGCCGAACTTCGCCTTTAGCCTGGTCAATCATCGCTAGCCCGCTGAGACGATGATCCACAAATTCATTTTCACTGAAAAAAGGCTGCGCTGATCCCATCACCAATGCGCCATGCTGCTGGCAGCCCAGCACCCGATTACGAATGATCAGAGCAACGCCTGTCTGGGTAATGATGCCAATGCCTTTGGGGTTGGTAATAGTCACCTCACGAATTTGGGCGCGATCGCCTAGCACCACCGTCACCTCTCTATTGGCAATCTCTTTATTGGCAATAGAGAGCAAGCCGCTGCCCTGAATCGTTGCTGAGCGTGTGACATCTCCAGCAATAGTCACACCGGCTGGAATTTGGATCGGAAACTTTTCTTTTGCCTGATAAAGACCGGATGCGAGCTGAACGACACTGCCCGGACGGGCAAGCTGCAACGCCCTCGTGATGGTCTCTAGCGGAAAATTAGCGCTGCCCTCATTATCATCTTTGCCGATGGGGCTGACGTATAAGACGGACATAGCAAATCTCTCCTTTGGCACCTTATTTTGCACCCTAATTCTGCGACTGGCGGATTACGGCGGATCTTAGCGGGTTGGCCCCGTACATCTTTAGTACTGATAGCCAGCCATACCACTAAAATATAGATAGTGTCTTAAATATCGCTATTTTTCTTATGGCAGAGTGGCTAGAGCATACCGTTCATGTAGATGTAGACACGCCCGTAGAGGAGGTTTGGGCACTATGGTCTGATATTTCGCAGATGCCAAACTGGATGAAGTGGATCAGTTCGGTAGAAGTGCTAGAAGACAATCCAAGCCTTTCGCGCTGGAAGCTAGAAACGGGAGGGCTTTCTTTTTCCTGGCTGTCGCGGATTATAAATGTAGTGCCGCAGCAGATTATTCAGTGGGAATCGGTGGACGGGTTGCCCAATCGAGGGGCGATTCGCTTCTATGGCCACAAGGAGGGTGGGAGCACGGTAAAGATGAGTATCTCGTATGCGCTGCCGTCTATTTTGGCGCGGCTGATGATGAGCAGCTCTTTTGTAGATAGAGTTGTGACCTCGACTTTGCAGGCAGATCTTGACCGGTTTAAGGCATATGCTGTGGAACATGCGGCTAGCGTGAGCGTAGATGCCTAAAGGTTTGCTAGCAGGCTGGAATTTATAGCGATAAAGGTGGGAATGGCCCTGAATGTGATCGTAGATTTTGGGGTGGCACGCGAACAGCTGCGATCGCATCAGCTCAGAGCGCTGTTTACGCAAACGCTATCGTGGCCTGCTCCTAGAGAGTCTCTGACGCCTGCTACGTATTCAAACCAAACTTGCACGCCGATTGCCGAACGTGATTCGGTGGTGGTTTGGCAAGTGAGCCTCGCCTTAGGTACGCCGCTTACACCAACGCTGTGCCATCAAATCTACACGGACTTGCTGGCAAAAACGGTTGTTACAACAGGTGCAAGTACATCCAAAGGTTTGCCTGACTCGCTGCCGCTGGTTATTTTCACAACGGCTGACAAATGCCGAAGTCTGTGGTTTCAGTCTTTAGCTGAAAGTGCGCTGTATGTGGCTGGGCAACCAACGGCACTGTGGATGTATCGGCTGCGGCGATTAGCCAGCAGTTCGCAAGGGCTCTGTCCGCCGATCGCCCCGTACGAATTCGGGCCGAACAAAGGCATGGCAAACGACAGCGACAGTCTTTATGATGAGACAATCAGTGCCTTAGTAGACGAACTCTATCAGGGCATAGAGGAGATTGAGAGTGTGACTGCACGTCGGCTGTACAGCGTTTTGACCTTGCAGCGCTTGGTTTTCTTGCAACAGCTACAGCAAAAAGGCTGGCTGAATGGTGATACTTGGTATTTGCAGACGCGCTTTGGGGCAGCGTTGCAGCAGGGCGTAAATCTGTTTTTTTCGCAGTGTTTGCGACCGCTCTATTGCAGCCTGTCTTTACCCAGATCGGAGCGGCCTTTGGCACTACAATCAGCGGTTGGTGCTGTTCCTTTTCTTGGACAGCTATTTGACACCCACCCGCTAGAAGAGAAATATCCGCAGCTGCAAATTCGCGACCAGGCATTCGAAAATTTGCTGGGCTGGCTGAGTGAGCAGACGGGCAGTGACCGCCTGAACCCCTGGATAACAACAGAGTTTGGCCGTTGGCTAGAGCGGTACTGGCGGCGTCAGGCCAAGATTGAGCCGGTAGATGTGGGTAGCCCCGCCTTAGCTTGGAGGATGTGCGATCGCACAATAGACGCATGGCTGTTGAATCGATTGGGCACTGCTGTCTCCGTCTCTGTCTCTAGTTCCGTTTTTAGCTCTGCTGCTGTCCTCACTGCCAATCCTGCTACTAATTTCGCTTCTAATCAGCAAATCCTTAACACCGCACTTTTCAATGCCAATACTTCAGTTTGTCGCCGCTTGATTCAAGACATTCTCCCAGAGCTGAAAATTCTTGATCCCTATTGCGGCAGTGGCACGCTGCTAACGGCATTTTATCAGCGACTTACAGAGATATTCAGTATTTTAACCGGCTATATTCAACAGAATAAAGACGCCCAGCTCGAGATATGGCATTCGGCTTTAATCGCGAATAAAGATTCTAATTGGAGAGAGCTTGACTCGAGAGAGCTTAATCAGAGAGAGAAAACAAAAGCTGGCAAGACAGACCCTGACGATGCTGCCTTGCAGAACATCCAAGAACGCATCTTGAAAAACAACTTATTTGGGGTAGCTCATTCGGCTGAAGCCGCTGAATCTGCTCATTTTTTGCTGCTGTCACACTTAGTCGCGACGGCGCAATCTGCTGCCGATATTGAGCCACTGATAGATTTAGAGTTTAGTGTGATGTCAGGCAATGCGCTAGTCGGCTTTATTTCTGTAGACGAAGAGCGCTTCGAGCAGATAAATCGATCAGATGGCAGCATCGTGTTGCAAGGAAACTTGCTTCAGCCTCTGGCGGCAGAGAGCTATCAAACGATTGTCAGCGAAAAGAATATTACTCTGGAGCATTACTGGTCGCGATCGCAGCTATTGGCTAAGTCGCATGCCGTGCCACCGTATGCCAGAGCCGCGCTGCTGCGCGAAGAGATTTTGACCTTAGATAGCAAGGCTCAGCACAAGCTCGATACTTTGCTGCTAAATCATATGAGCCAGCAGCTTGGCATTCGCTACCGGGAAACGCAGCTAGCTGACAAACCTCAGCGTCGACTGCTGACGCTGCTGGACGTGGAGGCGCTGAGACCCTTTCACTGGGGCTATCGCTTCAATACGGTCATCAAACGCGGAGGCTTTGACATTGTGGCCTGCTGCCCGCCTTGGGGTGGGGTAAAGCCGACGGTGACAGAGTTTGTCTGTCAATCTCAAGATTTGGCTGAGCGTAAGGGTGTGAATGAAAAGACGCTGAAGACTTCTAAGCGATTGCTTACTCAAGCTGATCCGGTGGTGGCCCAGGCGTGGCTAGCCTATCAGGACCAATACGCTTACGCAGCGGATTACTTTTACCGAAGCGAGCTATATACCCATCAAAATCCGATAGTTGACGGCAAACCAGGTCGCAAACAGCTACTAAGAGAGAAGCTGTTTGTAGAACAGTGTATTAATTTGTTGAGTCGTGAGGGGATGGCAGCGGTACTGGTTCCTGAAGAGATGTTGCATGATGCTAGATCAGAGCGACTGCTACAGCCCTTTCGCGAGTCAAAGAATGTACTGGGAGAAAGGCGTGAGCCTATTCCGCTTAAGATAGAGCCACAGAACGCAACACGGTGGCCTGCCTCAACAAATATATCGAAACGCTACGACATGAGACAGCCAAATTACTGCATTCTTATCCTGCCTAATTTTAAACATTGACACAAAAACATTGATACCAATCCTAAATCAACTCGACGAAGGCTATGGCTAAAAGGCGTTGAATCACAAAGCTATGGATTGAACAGTCTCTCGCTGTGTTCTCTCTTGTGAGTTTGCGGCAAGAATGATTTAGATAAGCTTATCAACCTGCGCAAAAAGACTTTTCTGGCTCGTCGTATTGTTCAAAACATAGGTAGCCTGCTGACACTTCTGCTCCAAGCTGATCTGAGCGCTGAGTCTCGCCTGCGCTTCTTCAACAGAAAGCTGATCGCGGGTCATTAGGCGCTGCTGTTGCTGGCTCTCGTTACAAAAAACAACCCAAATTTCGGTGACAAGGTGGGTAAGGTTGGCTTCAAACAGAAGCGGGATAGCATAGACCAGCGTTTGTTGAGGGGAGAACGTTTTAGTGACTGCGTTGAACCGGGCACGAACAAAGGGATGAATCTGTTGTTCTATCCATTCTTTCTCAGCAGAGTTGTTGAAGATAATGCTTCCTAATGCACGGCGGTTCAGAGTCCCCTCTGGCAGAAGAACTTGAGGGCCGTAGCGATGGGCGATCGCACTCAAAATCTCTCCCCCTTTCTCTACTGCCTGCCGTGCATACACATCCGCATCCAACACAGGCAGGTCATACCGCGTTTCTAGATAATCCGATACTGTACTCTTGCCTGTTGAAATGCCACCCGTAAGCCCAATAACACGACGCTGCGCTAAAGGCTTCTCCAAAGGCTGCTCTGAGGGCTGCTCTGAGGGCTGCTCTGAGGGTTCTTCTAAGCTCTCGCCCACTGTTCTAGCCCCGCTATTAGTCCTTCTAACGTATATTCGCTTGCCTCAACAGTCACCTTCCCCAACAGTTCACGGCAGTCGCGAGAGGTTTGTGGCCCGATTGAAGCCACGCTGACAGTCTGCAACAGATCTAGCCAATTTGCGCCAAAGGTTTGCTGCATAATGTGGGCAAAGTGTCGCACCGTTTTAGAGCTAACAAAGGTGAGAATATCGGCATTCTGACTTGCGAGAACCTGCTCTGCGGCAAGCGGCATGGTCGGCGGACAGGCTGACTCATAGGCTGCAACTTCTGTGACTTCGGCTCCTTTGTCGACCATGGCCTGTACTAAAATGTCGCGACCGCCGCTTTCAACCCGAGGAAAGAGTAATTTTTGTCCTTTGGGATTTTCAGGGAAATGTTCTACTAAGGAATCAGCGATGAAGGTTGGCGGTATAAAATCGGCCTTTAGACCGCGTTGAACTAGAAACTTGTCTGTTTTTTTGCCGACGACCGCAATTTTAAGATGCGCAAGAGCGCGTAAGTCCCTACCCTGCTGAAGGCAGCGATCTACAAAATAATTGACGGCGTTGGGGGAGGTAAGAATGAGCCAGTTGAAGGTGCTGATGGCAGCGATCGCCTCATCTAGTGGCTCCCAGCTTTCCGGTTCACGGATTTCTAGTGCCGGGAAATCAATTACGCTTGCGCCTTTCGTCCGCAGCACGTTGCTAAACTGGCTGGCCTGACTGACAGACCGGGTCACGACGACCGTTTTTCCGGTGAGCGGCAGTGCCTTTGTCGCGGGCGGTGATAAATACTGACGCAGGCCAACGACCTCGCCAATGACCATAACACAGGGTGATAGCTTGGCTGTGCCTACGATTTGAGCCATGCTGAGTACTGTTCCCTGCCAGATTTGCTGCTGCGGCTGACCGGCCCAGCGGACGATGAGCATTGGCGTTTCGGGGCGTTTTCCCTGACTGACGAGGCGATCGCAGATCTCTCTTAGCTGTCTGCCGCCCATCATCAGCACTACCGTTTCTAGTCGGGCGATCGCCTGCCAGTCGAGCGCATCCAAATCATGCGCTGTAAAAACGCCAAAGCCTCGACTCAAAACCGGATCGGTCAGTGGCACGCCTGCGAGCAAGGGCGCAACTAACGCCGAAGAGAGCCCTGGAACGACTTCAAAATCACACCTTTCGGCTTGCAAAGCCTGAATCTCAGCCGCCGCTCGTCCAAATATAAAAGGATCGCCCGCCTTCAGCCTCACGACTTGCTTTCCTGCTTTGCACAGCCTTACTAATAGCTGGTTGATCTCTGCTTGGGGTGTGCTGGGCCGTCCACCGCGCTTGCCAACGTGCCACTGTTCGCACCCGGCTGAAAGCTCAAGAAGGAGGGCGCTATCTACTAGCGCGTCATAGATCAAGGCGTCGGCTTGGTGTAGTAACCTTCGTCCTGTAACGCTCAGGTACCCAATATCACCTGGCCCCGCCCCAACTAGATAGACTTTGCCGCTCATTCTGCTTTGTCCCCATGGCTGAGCCTTTCGGCAGGCAGCGGGTTGGCAATAACGCCCAGATGATTGGCAACAGGTCTTAGATTCATGGGAACTCGCGCTTGAAAAGGGGCATTTAAGACAACTGGCTGGTCTTCTTGGTCGCTGATAGCGAGTGTAGTAGAGCCGCCACCGTCAAAGTTTAAAGCCCGATCGGCACCTAGTTCAATCAATATTTCGCTCAGCTCGGCGATGGTAACGCCCTCGCTATAGCCGCGCTGCCTACCGTCTATAGCCACAATTATGAGCTGAGTATTGTCTGCGTTGACGGCGATCGCACTTCTTGGATACAGCGACGTATCGTGCTTTAAAATCGCTAGTCCACTATAGAGCTGTCCGCCAGAAACAATTTGAATATCGCCAGCGATGCCCTGTTTGGTTTCTGGCGGACAGTCATTTTTCGTGATTCGGATATCTCGATTAGAAAGGATGCACAGCGCTGCCCAGCCGCCCTTAGCTTCGCTGTAGCGATTGCCCTCTGAAATCGCCACCCCCACAGACCCAACGCCATCGCCGACATGAGGATAATAGTGAAGCGGCGACTTAACATGATGTGGCGAAAAAAAGCTACCGTTAATCGCAACTTGAACCCCATAGCGTGATAAAAAACCAGGCACCGTGTCCGAAGTGAGTGGATAGCCATCGGTAGGCACAGACGGCGTCACCAAAAAATCCAAACCGGGTGCCGTCAAATCTACTGTCACCACATGCACAACCAGTGGCCTTGGCAGATCTTTGATTTGGCGCTCGTAGGTAACCCCTTCAAAGAGCGCCTTGATCTCATTGCTACGCTCGGGGCGCAACGACAGCCGGTACGTATAGTATCCGCCGAGGCCAGCAGCTACCGCAGTTAGCAACCCTAGTATCGTAATCAATCTCTTCAGCACTTATTTCTCATCCAATTATGTGACGTCTGCTCTGTTGCACTGTTTGTAGACTCGTAAAGAATTACCTCTAGTTGAGATTCCACAGTCAACCCCGCTCATAAGATATAAAGTATCCACTGTGAAATAGTAGGAAATTAGGCCATGACGTTTTCCCAAACTCTCAGCAACGTTTTCACGTTCTTAGCCGAAGCCGTCTATAGAATCTTCAGCCCACACGACGATGCCTATCCGGTTACTGGCGTACAGCCCTATACCGGCTACGTTTATTCCAAGCGAGCCTCGCGCTGGTAAGCTCCTTCAACCTAAAGAAGCCCAGCAGAAGATCAGAAGAAACCCAGAGATCTGATCGAATCGAATCTAGAGAGACTCAATTCTAGATAGCGAAAAACTAGACAGTAAAAAGGCAGAACATGGCTATCTTGTTCTGCCTTTCTATTTCTACTAAATTCGGGGTTCTTACGAAAGCTAATTGACTCAGGCCTCCGCCATTTCTGACGAGCTTTTTTCAGCCTTGTCACCTATCGTCATTTCATCAATAACCAGCGCGGAGAGCGCCGGAATAGAATCATGACCGGTGATCAGCCGGGCACCACGCTGGCTGGTGAAATAGTGCCATCCCCACTGCAGCATAACCAGCAGCTTATTATCGAACTCGATTAGATAGTAGATGTGAACAAAAATCCAAATGATCCAGGCTGGAAAGCCAGAGAGCTTGGCAAACCCTAGATCTGCAACTGCGGCGTTGCGACCAATCACAGCCATCGTGCCGTTGTCTTTGTATTCAAAAGCACTAACTGCTTTGCTCGCTAGCCGCCGCTGAATCGAATTAGCTAGGTACTCACCCTGCTGCATCGCTGTTGCTGCAGTTCCAGGCAGCGGATTTTCTCTTTTGTGAGCGTAGTGAGCCAAATCTCCGGCAATGAAGATGTTAGGGCACCCTGGCACGCTCAAATCAGGTTCTACAATAATTCGGCCAATACGGTCTAGCTGCGCACCCGTTTGCTCGGCAATGACTTTTCCTAGCGGTGAGGCTTTGATCCCCGCTGCCCAAAGCACAGTAAATGCCTGAACTTTCTCTATTGAATCGCCATGCTTTAGCGTGACTGTATCTCCTTCAATATTGGTCACCAGCGTGCTTGTGCGAACCTGTACGCCTAGCTTTTCTAACGACTGCTTGGCCGAAACTGATAGATCACCTGGGTAGGGCGGTAGCACTCTATCCATGCCCTCTAGCAAAACGACTTTAGTTTCACCCGGGTTAATACTGCGAAAATCTTCGCGGAGCGTTTCGTAAGCTAGCTCTGCTAACGCGCCTGCTAGCTCTACGCCCGTTGGCCCGCCTCCTACAATAAAAAAGGTAAGCAAAGCTTTGCGACGAGCCGGGTCGGTCTCTTGCTCGGCGGCTTCGAACGCCAGAAAAATCCGCCGCCGGACTTCTAGCGCGTCTTCAATAGTTTTCATCCCAGGGGCAATGTCTGACCACTCGTCTTTGCCAAAGTAGTGATGGCTAGAGCCAGTGGCGACAATCAGAGTATCGTAGCTAACAGCTTCGCCGTTTTTGAGGCGGATTTCTTTGGCTTCTGACTCAATGCCAATAACTTCGCCCATCAGCACGCGCACGTTCTTTTGCTTGCTAAGGACAGAGCGTAGTGGCGATGAAATATCACCTGCGGATAGGCCACCCGTAGCAACCTGATAGAGCAAAGGCTGAAACAGATGAAAGTTGCGTTTGTCAATGAGGGTAACATTGACAGCTGTTTTACCCAGCGCTTTGGCTGCGTACAGACCGCCAAACCCGCCACCGACAATCACGATGTGATGGGACGTTTTAGCGTCTGTCGGGGATGACTGGGAGACGGGACGGCTCTGTAGAACTGCTGTCATAGCTAGCAACCAAGATTTTTGTAACTTAACTAAAGTTTATATCTTTAATACCTGCTTTCTGCCAGTACCTATCCATGACTTTATGGGAATTTGTTATACCCACAGAATTTGATGGAGACGATGAAAGGCGCAGAAATGCTGTGTTTACAGTTCCCGGTCATTTCTAGTTGTGAGATAAAAATGCTAAGTGATTAGACCTAATTATTAGATAGATCGGTAGGGATCGTGCTGTGTGGAAATGCTGTATGTGCAGGCGATGCTTTGTGAAGCTACAAAATTGTAAAGTTAGAAAATTACGTTGTGCGGTAATGGTGTGATCTAGAAATGAAAAGATGCGCGTGGGAAAAGAGAATGTGGGGGGCAAGAACGTGGGGCTGATTGTTCAAAAGTATGGTGGCACTTCAGTAGGAAGTGTGGATAGGATCCAGGCGGTGGCTGAGCGTATCCACCGGTCGGTAGCGGCGGGTCACTCGGTAATCGCAGTGGTGTCGGCAATGGGCAAAAGTACCGACGGGCTGGTGAAGCTGGCAAATGAAGTTTCAAAGAATCCGAGCCGACGCGAAATGGACATGCTGCTTTCGACAGGGGAGCAGGTGACAATCGCTCTGCTGAGTATGGCGCTGCATGAGTGTGGCCAGGCGGCAATTTCTTTGACCGGAGCACAAGTTGGCATCGTAACTGAGGCAGAGCATACCCGTGCGCGCATTTTAAACGTTAGGACGACCCGACTTAAGCGGCATCTAGCAGAAGGTAAGGTAATTGTAGTTGCCGGGTTTCAGGGTATCAGCGGCCAGGCAGAGCAGGGTGATGATGTGGAGATCACGACGCTGGGCCGAGGCGGATCGGATACCTCGGCGGTGGCGCTAGCGGCGGCAATGCAGGCTGAGCGCTGTGAGATTTATACGGACGTGCCAGGTATTTTGACATCTGATCCGCGCCTCGTGCCGTCGGCGCGGCTGATGGATGAGATTACCTGTGATGAAATGCTAGAGCTGGCGAGCTTGGGGGCGAGCGTGCTGCATCCTCGGGCGGTGGAGATTGCTCGAAACTACGGCATTATGCTGGTGGTACGCTCTAGCTGGACGGATGAGCCCGGAACGCGGGTGACCTCACCCGATCCGTTTCCTCGAGCGTTGGAGGGCCTGGAGATTGCGCATCCGGTGGATGCGGTGGAGTTTGATGCGGATCAAGCGAAGGTGGCACTGCTGCGGGTGCCAGATCGCCCAGGCGTGGCGGCGCAGCTATTTGGTGAGCTGGCGACGCAGGAAATTAATGTAGATTTGGTGATTCAGTCGATCCATGAGGGCAATTCGAATGATATTGCGTTTACGGTGCGATCGCATATCCTCACTCAAACCGAAAGCGTTGTAGAGCACATCGCGCCTGCCTTACGCAGCCCCGCTGCTAAAGGTGCTGCTAAAGGTTCGGCTGACTCGCGCGATCAAGCCGAGGTTCAAACTGCTAACAACATTGCCAAAATCAGTATTGCTGGTGCGGGTATGATTGGTCGGCCAGGGGTCGCCGCCGGTATGTTTTCGGCCTTGGCTACTGCGGGGGTCAACATTCAGATGATTTCAACCTCTGAAGTGAAGGTAAGCTGTACCGTAGATGCGGCGGATGGCGACAGGGCGATCGCGACTCTCTGCAAACACTTTGACGTTACTAGCTCTCCTGCGAGGCTCGATCAGGCTATCCCCCTAGACTTAACGACGCTACCGTCGGTTCGAGGTGCGGCTTTAGATCTTGAGCAAGCGCAGTTGGCTATTCGCTATGTGCCGGATGAGCCTGGGCTGGCCGCCCGCATTTTTCAAATTTTGGCCGACCGAGGGATCAGCGTCGATATGATTATTCAGTCTCAGCGTAGTCGATTGCACTACGGCAGAATGACCCGAGACATTGCCTGTACGGTCGCACAGTCAGAGGCCACGCTGGCGCGAGACGTACTGCGAGCAGCGGCTGAAGAGTTGGGTTGTGGCGAGGTGCTGGTGAACGAGGCGATCGCTAAAGTCAGCGTAGTGGGCGTTGGAATGGTTCACCGCCCTGGAATTGCGGCTGTGATGTTTCAGGCACTCTCAGACGCAGATATCAACATTCAGATGATTGCCACCTCAGAGATTAAAATTAGCTGCGTAGTGGCAGAACAACAGGGAATTGAAGCGCTGCGCGTTGTCCACTCGGCGTTTGGTCTAGCTACTAGCGAAACGGCGACCAAGATGGTGACTGGCGAAATGCCAAAAAGCAAAGGCACAGACAGCAAAGGTACAGATAGCAAAGGGATAGAGGTGCCTGCATGAGTCAAGAGGTTGTGGTCTTTCTTGGTAGCGTCGTTCTGTTGATTGGCTACCTGGTTTTCTCTGCAAAGACAGAGATGGGTACTAAAGTGATGCTGTGGTGGCCGTGGCGGCAAAAAGAACAGGCCCTCAAGCGTAGAATAAAAGCAGAATGAGGGCTGAGCTGTCGAAAGCCGACTGCTTGAACCTATCGCCATGGAGGGATATCTACACTCGTAGCTATCCGCTAAACTTGCGATATTAAAGGTGCCGGGGGTGCAGGGTTACTTACCCACAATTGTTAGGCGCATCACTGGAGCAAACGTCAAATCTTTAGGCCTCAAACACTATTTAGGTAGCCCTCATGAACAACAACAATCTGATTGAATCTTTTTATAGCTGGTATCGCGGTGCGATTCGCCATCCTAAGTGGCGCTGGGCCATTATCTTTGGAACTGCGCTTTATCTCATCAGCCCCATCGATATCTCTCCTGATATCTTTCCTGTTATCGGCTGGTTGGACGACGGCATTTTAGCGACGCTGCTTTTGACAGAGCTATCTTCTTTGGCAATGGACTATCTAAAGAAGAACAAAGATGGAGATACAGCAGTTGCAGAAGCCGATGGTGTGATTGATGTAGATGCTGAGGTTGGCTAGAGCGTCTATCGCTGCAATGTCTGTCGCTGCAATGTCTATTGCTGCAATACAGGGAATCTGAGCAGACGGCTCAAGGTGCTCGATAGAAATTGCCTGAACAGAAATTGCCAAAACAGAATTGCATGAAAATAATCGAGAGTGTTAGAACAACACTCTCGATTCGTTGTTTTTATATGAGAACTGCAAGGCTTGAGGAGACTAGAGCACTACTGGGACGCTTCTCTATCGCTAGTCGACTTAGCCTCAGGAGCTTCTGGCGCTGTGTCTGTTTTCTCGGTTGATGCTTCGCCTGCTTCCTCGGAAGATTCTGCTGGCTGGGTTTCTAGCTGATCGGCAAGTTCCCAGGTTCCAATGTCCCAGGTGCTAGCGTCCCAAGGCGTCGGATCTACGCCAGCGATGCGATCGCTGATGCCATTGGTTACCGGGCGTCTGACCAGCGGAATCACCGCCACATCTTGCTTCAAAATCGTATTTAATCGCTGAAACAGCAGCGCTCGCTTTTCAGGATCTAGCTCTTTACTCGCCTGCTGCCAAACCTTGTCGTACTCCTCGTTGCAATAGCGAGCATTGTTAGGCTTTTGCCAGCTATTTTCCATAGAAGCAATCTCATCGCACAGCCACCAGCTCATATAAATAGCTGGATCTGGCGTATCGCTGCCCGCGTTGTATTCTTGCATGTCTGCATAGAAGTGATTGATGCTACGCGTTTGCGCCGGGTCGCCTGAAAAGAAATCATCAACAATAACCCGACGAATATCAACATCCATCCCGACTACGCTGAGATTTTCTTTAACCATTAACTGCGTTTGTTGACGCACTGGGTTGATTGGCGTCTGAAAAACCATACGCATCTCGACGCCGTCTTTGTCGCGAATGCCGTTGTTATTGCTATCGACCCATCCGGCTTCATCCAACAGCGCGTTGGCTTTTGTCGGATCGTGGCGGTAGTAGAGCGATGGATTGGCGTACTCAGTTGGAAATGGCAATATCTGGTTGGTGCGCTGGCCAGCGTTGCCGTAGATTTCGTTGGCGATCGCATCTCTGTCGATTGCGTAGTCTATTGCTTGCCGCACCCGCAAGTCATTCAAAAATGGATGCGGATTTTCGACGCTAGATCGCTCGCCATCCTTAGTCACCTTGTCTGGGTCGGTCGGATTGAGCATAATCCGCTCAACGTAAGAGCCAAAAGTTGCGGCCACGCGACCTGCCCCACCAGCAGCCAGCTCCACCCGGTCCTCAATGCTGAGCTGTAGGTTGTGGGCAAAGTCCGCATCTCCATCGCGCAGCACGCGTCGCGCTGCTACATAGGGCGTAACGCCACCCTGCAATTCTACTAAGTCAAAACTGGGTGGACCGTCTCTAAACTGTTCATTAGCGGCAAAGGTCCAGATGCTTTCTGCGATCGCAATAAAGCGATAAGGCCCAGTGCCAACCGGCTGAAGATTAGCGGGTGCGCTCCGAACATTTCGTCCTTGTACTGGCTCGAAAACATGCTTTGGCAAAACCATGCCATTTTGCCCTGTAAAAGGCAATGCCCAAGACGGATTAGGCTGCTTGAAAGTAACCTTTACCGTCAGCGGATCGACCACCTCGACTTTTTCGATGGCCTCATAGTACTTTTCGGTCACTGCTGCTACCTGCGGGTCGCTGACAAACTCGTAGGTAAAGGCGACATCTTCGGCTGTCAACGGCTGCCCATCCGACCAGCGAACATCTGGCTTGAGCTTCCACGTCACTGATTTTCCGTCGGCAGCGAGCCCACCGTTTTCAGCCGTTGGAATCAGCTCCGCAAGCACGGGCACCATCTGTCCATCTGCCTGATAGGTAGCAAGGGGCTCATAGACAATACGTGCGGCTTCGAAATCTTGAAATCCGTTTGCTAGATGCGGATTGAGCGTAGTAGGCGTACGGTTATACAGCAGCCGCACGATAGAAGCACCTGCCCTGAAAGCATCGGTTTCAATCGCTTCTGCCTGCGGGGTGTCAGCGTCGGAATTTGCTGATTTAGAGCTACAGCCAGCCAGCCCCCAGAGTGCACCCAGCAGGAGCGCGCAAAATAAAAAAGATCTCTTCACAACAGTGTGCCAATAAAGCAGTAACTCAAAGCAGATACCTTTGCTTTTTAAAATTAAAGGCAAAAGGCTAGTCTACCGTAGCGCGAGTTGTTGCTGGCTGTGCTGGCTGTGCCAAAGTATTCTGACTGTCACAAGGCTTACCGACACCTAATGTGATCGCCGGGAAACAAACTTGCGAGTACCTGGCAGCTTTTCTATAGGACGTTCTAAAGATTTTGTCCTGATGCAAAGCTCTCTAGTGGAATAGTTAGTTGGTAGATGCACCCTGACAGTTCCCTAGACGCTCATTCGAGCCCTGGGGAATTTTTTTGCCTGAGCTAAAGTATCACTGATTCAGCCGCTGTAAATAGCACTAAAAAAGCCACCTAAGAAGGTGACCTTTCGGTGCTGCTAGCTAAAAAATGCTCGCTAACTGGCGCACTGCTACAGGGCTATTCAGTGACAGCTTCAGTTTCTGGCGTTGGTTTTGGTGACGCTTCTGCTGGCGTTGCCGCTGCCGAGTCACCGGTCTTAGCAGTCTCAGCGGTTTCAGCAGTTGCCGCTTCAGTCTCAGTGGTTTCAGTGGCGTCAGTAGCGTCAGTAGCCGTGACCTCGGCTGATTCTTCGACAGCTTCCTCTTCTGGCGGGTCCACTTTTGGGGTGGGCTTGGGACCGCGCATTAATGCTGGATTCATCGGTGTTCTAGGGCCGTCATCTTTGCCACGCCCCCGTCCTTTTCCTTTTCCCCTGCCACCGCGTGAGCGATCGTCACGATCGTCACGACGTCCACCACTCTCACTGCTAGCGCCACCATCTTTGCGATCCGCTTTTTTTACGGGAGGGGGAACTTTGCGCCCTTCAGCTGGCTTTGCATCTGCTGGTGTCCCAGAGGAGTTTTCTGTAGATTGAGAGGGCGCGGATTGAGAGGGCTCAGCCGCTTCACGATCGCTCTTCTTAATAGGACGATCTACCATGGATATCTCCGCTGTGTACATGAATTGCCCATCAATCGTATCACGGGTGCACGGTCTCTCTTGCACTAAGACTCGGCTAGGTGACTAGCTAGGTGGCCAAGCGTCTATATCTTTATCTAGCGCAGGCTCACTGCCAAGCAGAGGCGTGTCGGCATCGGGAGAAGCGTCAATTGTCTTACCCACTTCGCCATTATCCAGCACGGCCTCTGGGTCAAAATTGAGACCAAGCACGTCAATTAGCGCATCTTCGTCAGAGTTGAGCTGATAGAACGGCACCATCAAATTAGACAGCTTGGGTTCTAGGGCATTGACAACGCCTAAGATCAAAAATGAGGACGGACGGCGACCGCCTTCAGGCGTGCGTACGGAGGTGGTGGTCATCTGCACTTCTAACCAGGTTCGATTGGCTCGAAAGTAATCTAACCACTTGTCTCGAATAACAGAGGTGAAGTTCTCAAAGAAGGCCATTTTTCAACCTAGAGGGAATCGTTCCAATATCGCAGCAATTTAACACCCTTCAGCCCTTCTGACTAGACAATCTCCTAATTATATTTATCAATACCTCTACGGTTGTAGTGCCTACTGGCGTTCACTAGCAGCGTCTGCTAAATAGATGTGCTGACTTAGTAACAAGTTCTTTCGCTCGGTAGACCTCGGCAATGAAAAGGATTTGACTATGGGCTCGACTATGAATCCGACTGTGAATCTGACTGTGAATCCGACTGTGAATCCGACTGAGGATTTGTGAATGGACTGCTGATAGTGAGGTCATCAGGTTTGACACCAGTAGTCACATCAGGGACAGGCGGCTTGCGATGTTTGAATTTAGCGACGGCCTTGTGAACATCAGCTGCGATCGCTGCTTGAGACTTAGTCACAACCGGGTCTGATTCTAGTAGCTGTAGCTTGTAGTACAGCATTTTAGAAAAATTATCTAAATCGTCGGAAAGCACTTCAGCTGGCGCTAGGTTTAGCGGCCCGGTTTCTATAATCTGCTCAATGAGCTGTGGGCTTAAAATAGCTTGAAACTGCTGAATGTAAGACCAGGCGATCGCCTGGATCTCTACCTGCACGTCGCCGTTGTCAACATAGCTAGCGACCTGCTGCGCTAGAGCGATCCATTCGGGCGCAACCCAGCGACTGAGCATCTGATCGATGTTAAAAGCAGCCATCACCCGATTAATCAGCGATCGCCCACCTGATTGACTTAGCGAACCATCATTCAGCGTTGCAATAATCGTCTGTAGCAGCGACAAAACCTGATTCGATTCCCAAGTGGCATCGGCGGGCGCAAACTGCTGGAGATAGGCACTAGCAACCTGCTCGACTGCATTCTCTTGTTCGCGTAGCCAAACGAATACCTGCTCTGCTAATAGCTGAGCGGTGACATCCACCAAGTTAGCGTTCTGGCTAAGGCTATCAAAAGCGGCAATCACCTCATCAATAAACCGCTCAAGCTGACTGTTTTCAATAGAGACCGTCGTCAAATTCGCCACAATAGCGCCTATTACTGCCCGCAGGTCCAACGCTGTATCAGGTCGCCCAAAGGTGACAATATAGGCCCTGAGCACGTTGAGAACCTGCTTGAGGTTTTGCAGTTTAGACTGGCGGGCTGACTGAAGTGCCTCTGCGCTAGGGGCCCTAGGCGTAGCTGGCTCCGAGTCATCTGAAGGTGTTTTCAAAGGCATAGGGCTTTCCGATAGCGAGGCATCTGAAGGCAGGACATCAGGCGGTGAGGCATCTAGCGGACGAGTAGAAAGCTTTGCTGGTGGCAAAGCGGGTGCAGATGATGGCGCGGGCGATCGCCTAAAAATACTAAATAAAGCGCGAAAGAATCGAAACACTCAAGCTTTCCTCATTACCTGACAGGCTGTGCGGATGGTTGCCGCAACAGAGCTTGCAAGCGCTGCATAATCGTAGCCGCCTTCTAAGCCAAATAAAACGCTAGGCGTCAGCGACAGACACGCCTGCGTAAACCAACTATAGTCATCTGGCTGCAAGCAGACACCCGCTAGCGGATCGGCCTGATTGGCATCGTAGCCAGCGCTGACGATCAGCAAGTCAGCCTCAAACTTGGCTAAAAAAGGCTGAGCCTGAGACTGCCACAGCGCCTGGTAGTCATCTATCTGACTACCAGGGGGCATGGGTAGATTCAGCACGTTTTGCCAGCGTCCTGTCTCCGCTGCTGTGCCAGTGCCGGGGTAGGCAGGCGACTGGTGAAACGAGCAATATGCTAGCTGCGAGTGCTCAGCAACTAGCGCCTGAGTGCCGTTGCCGTGATGGACGTCCCAGTCTAAGATGGCCACCTTTTTTGCCCCTAGCGTACTGAGGGCATAGTGGGCTGCGATCGCTGCATTCGAAAACAGGCAAAAGCCCATCGCGCGATCGCGCTCAGCATGGTGTCCCGGTGGCCGCACTAGTGCAAATGCCGGATGCTGATGCTGCCAAACCCAATCTATTCCGTCCAACCAGGCTGCTACTGCTAGCAGTCCTACCTGATAGCTTTTGGGGCTCATTATCGTGTCGCTATCAATGCGACCGCCGCCCCCCCTTGAGAATCGCTCAAGCGATTGAACATAGGCCGGATCGTGTACTTTGCAAACTGCCGCCATAACATCCCTTTGAGAAGGCTCAGCCCAGTACACCTGAGCAGCCCAATCATTCTCTTTTGATGCTGATTTTTGCACGGCGTTCAAATGGTCTGTAACCGCGGTCAAACGACCTGCATTTTCAGGGTGATGCCCACCCGTATCATGGCCGGCAAAAGCTGGGCTATAAAAAACAGGAAACTGAGATTTCATAAGGGTTTGATAAGTATCACAAAAACTGACTATAGGCCCTTTTTCTCACCGTGAAAACAGGGCAAAATATGATAGAATAATTTGTACATTTGGCATCAATTAGAAGTCTATCAACAGGGGTAGGATTCAAGCCGTTTCCTTCGGTTTGTATTAGGTTGTTTTATTCATTCTCATACCAAGCCAAACAACCGCTGATCGTAGCGATTCACTTGACCTGACCAAAGCCTTTCATCAAAGCCTTATTACGTGCTGAAAACTTTGCCATAGCCTTGAAAAAAGATTAACATAGCGCTCCCAAAGAAGGGGCTAAAAGAATAGGTTTGAAAGCGGCCTCAAGAGTGAAGCTGAGGGTGGCTTTAACGGCAGGTGCAAAAGCGGGTTTTAACTATTGCTAACCGGCTATCTGTTTAATCAAAGTTCGGTTATTTATTCTCTACAGAAAATTTCCTCGGAGTATTCCACATGAGCAGTCCTCAAGAGCGGATCGTTCCTACAGATTTGCGCAATGAGATGTCTCGGTCCTACCTCGAATACGCGATGAGCGTGATTGTAGGCCGTGCGCTTCCAGACGCTAGGGATGGTCTCAAACCTGTGCATCGGCGCATTTTGTATGCCATGCACGAGTTAGGGCTGACCGCTGATAGACCGTTTCGCAAGTGCGCCCGCGTGGTGGGTGAAGTTCTCGGTAAGTATCATCCTCACGGCGATACGGCGGTGTACGATGCGCTGGTGCGGATGGCCCAAGACTTTTCGATGCGCCACCCATTGATCAATGGCCACGGCAACTTTGGCTCTATTGACAACGATCCGCCCGCCGCCATGCGTTACACCGAGTCGCGGCTGCAATCGCTCACAGGCGCGGCCCTACTGCAAGATATTGAGTCGGAAACGGTTGATTTTGCCGATAACTTTGACGGCTCTCAGCAAGAGCCAGTTGTGCTGCCTGCCCGCATTCCCCAGCTTTTGATCAACGGATCTTCTGGTATTGCGGTGGGTATGGCTACCAACATTCCGCCTCACAACTTGGGTGAGGTCATTGATGGCGTCATCGCGCTCATTGACAATCCGGCGCTCACTAGCATGGATTTGATGGCGTATATTCCTGGCCCAGATTTTCCTACCGGGGCCCAAATTATCGGCAGTCGCGGCATTCGCGAAGCCTATGAGACCGGTCGCGGTTCGGTGACAATGCGCGGGGTTGCCAACATCGAAACGCAAGCGCATCGGGGTCGCCCTGATCGTGAAACCATCATCATTACCGAGCTGCCCTACCAGACGAACAAGGCGGCGCTGATTGAAAAAATTGCCGACATGGTGAATGAGCGCCGTTTGGAGGGGATTTCGGATCTGCGCGATGAAAGCGATCGCGACGGTATGCGAATTGTGATTGAGCTAAAGCGAGATGCCTACCCGCGCGTCGTGCTCAATAATTTGTACAAACAGACCCCGCTGCAAAACAACTTTGGCGTCAACATGCTGGGGCTAGTGAACGGCGAGCCCCAGCTGCTAACGCTGCGTGACTTCTTGCAGGTCTTTTTAGACTTTCGGATTGAAACGATTACCCGCCGCACCCAGTATGAGCTGCGCAAGGCCCAAGAGCGCGACCACCTCTTGCAGGGCTATCTGATCGCACTCGACAATTTAGACGCGGTGATTTCGCTAATTCGCGGTTCCGCGGACGCTGCCAGCGCCAAGACCGAACTGCTAGAGTCTTATGGGCTATCGGCTATGCAGGCAGACGCTATTTTGCAGATGCAGCTGCGCCGTCTGACCGCGCTAGAAGCCGAGAAAATTGAGCAAGAGCACCGGGCGCTGACTGAGAAAATCACCGACCTGGAAGATATCTTGGCCAAGCGCGAGCGGATTTTAGAAATCATTCGCGAGGAGGTAACCCAGATCCGAGATGCCCATGCGAATGAGCGCCGGACGCTGATCAAAGGTGATGAAAACGACCTCTCAGATATTTCTCTGATTGCGAATGAGCAGGTTGCTATTTTGGTGACTGAGCAGGGCTATATCAAGCGAATGGTAGTTGATACGTTTGAAGCTCAAAACCGGGCGACCAGAGGAAAATCTGGTACCAAGATGAAGGATGATGACGGCATTGAGCACTTCATTACCTGCTGCACGCATGACCATGTGCTGTTCTTTACTGACCGAGGCGTGTCTTACTCGCTGCGGGCCTACCAAATTCCAGAGAGTTCGCGCACAGCCAAGGGCTATCCGCTGGTTCAAATGCTGCCGATCCCTCGAGACGAAAAGGTGACTTCGGTAGTGGGGGTCAGCGAGTTTAGCGAAGACGACTACTTGGTGATGCTCACCCAGGGCGGCTATGTCAAGAAAACAGCGCTGTCTGCTTTTAGTCGTATTCGCACGAATGGTCTGATTGCGATTTCTTTGACTGAGGGCGATGAGCTGAGGTGGGTGCGGCTCGCGCGCGCTGAAGACAGCATTTTGATCGGCTCTCAAAGGGGCATGACGATTCACTTTAAGACCGATCACAATCAGCTTCGACCGCTGGGCCGTCCGACTAAGGGCGTACGGGCCATGTCGTTGCGCGAGGGCGATCAGCTCATCAGTATGGACATTTTGCCCTCACAGGTCGTGGAGGAAGTGGAAGAGTCCGCGGCTGATGATGAGAGCGACGAGGGAGATGATGTGCTCGCTGAAACCAATCAGGGCCCCTGGGTCTTGGTTGTTTCGGCGAACGGCCTGGGTAAACGGGTGCCGGTAAAGAGCTTCCGCTTGCAGAACCGAGCGGGCATGGGCTTAGTGTCGATGAAGTTTCGCAAGCAGGATGACGAGCTGGTGGCGCTGCGGATTGCGGGCCCGGATGATGAGCTGATGATTGTGAGCAATCGCGGCATTATTATGCGGCAGGCAATTGATGCGATTTCAGTGCAGTCTCGAATGGCGACGGGTGTGCAGCTACAGCGGTTGGACAGCGACGATGCGATCGCTGCTGTGGCCCTTGTGCCCCATTTGGATGAATCGGAGAACGACATGCCCTCGGAAGACGTTGCCGAAGCGGTCGCAGAGGTCGTTGCCGAAGCTCAAGTTGTTTCGGATCTAGAGGCTGGCACCGATGAGCTTGGCGATGCGATCGCCGAAGCTGAGGATGCAGAATAGTCTTAGGCTAGTTCGATTTACCGTCTGGTAGCGCACTAGAAGCGCAAAAATATGTCGTTAGATATATTTTTAAATGGCACGGTGACAACCTAAATCAAAATAGCTGCGGGCGACACATTTATCGATGTTGCTTGCAGCTATTTTGTATGTGATGTAGCTATTTCAGCTATTCTATACATTACCCTTCAGCAGAACGGGCTGTGCGAAGTGTCATCTAAAAAACTGCAAACCGACAGCAACGCTCTATCGATAGATATACCAATAGACATGCCCTACGTTTTTGTAAAAAAATTGGTTTAATCTTCATAGTTTCTTTCTGCAATCAACACTTAAGCGGTACTCTTAATCTCAAATATCAGTGAAACTTGCTGATTACTGATGCTAGCTACGATTTAGACCTTTCACGTAGAATTCAATATGATTCCTCTGATACCCCCTATGGGGAAGGGTATTAGCCTCGCTGAGAGCGGCTTGTTCCCCTTCATAGCGCAGACGACTACCGAGCGCAGAAACCCTGCTCAATCCATATCAGACAGCCTAACGGCTGGACTGGGCGTTGGCTTTGGCGAGTTTATTCCAAAGCTGTTAGGCGCGATCGCCATTCTTTTGATTGGTTGGCTAGTCGCAACGGTCGTAGCCAGCGTTGTTAGAAGTTTACTAAAGCGAACCAGAGTTGATGATCGCATAGCCTCTGCGGTTACCGGTCGTCCGCCCGAAGATGTGCCTGCAGCCAAGTGGTTTGGCAGCATCGTCTTTTGGATCATCATGCTGCTGGTGATTATTGCCGTTCTAGAGACGCTAGAACTTACCGTTGTCTCAGAGCCCTTAAATAACCTGCTCACGACAGTCTTTGAGTATTTACCTAGACTCGTGAGTGCCGGTATTTTGCTCCTAGTTGCTTGGGCTCTAGCGACTATCGTCAAAACAGTTGTGAGTCGAGGTTTAGAGGCTTTTAACCTAGACGATCGCTTAGCTGAAAATACGGGCGTAGATCCTAGATCAAGCTCTGTACGAATTCACGAAACGCTAGGTAACGCACTCTACTGGTTCATTTTCCTACTGTTTTTGCCACCTGTCCTTAATGCTCTAGAACTCAATGGTCTGCTGGCACCGGTTCAGAACCTAATCGATCAGTTCTTGTCGGCCATTCCTAAGGTGATTTTGGCCGCGATTATCCTGGGTGCAGGCTGGCTTGTTGCCAAGATTGTGCGTGGTATTGTCACTAACCTTTTGGCCGCGACAGGTGTTGACAACCTAGGTCGCCAGATGGGCCTATCTAGCAGCTCTCCTACGGCTTCTGGTCTTTCGCTCTCTGGACTCGCTGGCACTATTGTTTATGTGCTAGTGCTTATTCCGGCTGCGATCGCTGCGTTGAATGCGCTAGACATTGCTGCGATTTCTGGGCCTGCTATCAGCATGCTCAACCAGGTTCTCAACTTCATTCCGCTACTGTTGGCCGCAGGCATTGTGCTTACCGTGTTCTACTTCATCGGTAAGTTCCTAAGTGAATTGGTCAGCAGTTTGCTGTCAAGCGCTGGTTTTGATAGCGTTCTCGAGGTTCTAGGCCTCCCCGAAATTTCGGCCCCTACGACTACTTCTGCGACCACGCCACCTGTTTCTGCCTACGACCCTACCATCGGCACAGATCCGATGGCCACTACGATTCAAACGACGTCGCCTACTAGCAGCGGCAAGACACCTTCTGAAGTTATCGGTTTGATTGTTCTAGTTGGTGTCGTGCTCTTTGGCGCAGTCACTGCCACCGAAATCTTGCAGCTCGATCAGTTGACCTTGATTGTTCGCGCCATCATGGAGATTGCGGCTCAGGTGCTGATCGGTGTCTTGATCTTCGGCATCGGTGTCTACATCGCCAACTTGGCCTTCCGCCTTATCAAGAGCAGCAGCGGCAATTCTTCCAACATGCTGGCGCAAGCCGCACGGGTTGCCATCTTGGCCTTTGTAGGCGCAATGGCGCTTGGTCAGATGGGCGTTGCGCCTAATATCGTGAACCTGGCCTTTGGCCTGTTGCTAGGTGCGATCGCAATTGCGATTGCGATCGCCTTTGGTCTTGGTGGCCGCGAAGTGGCTGGCAAGCAGTTAGAAGAATGGCGCGGTCAGTTTAAGAAGTAAGCACGTCGCCCTTGAGTTTACTAGTGTCTACCAAGGTCGCTATAAACGCTTGATTAGCTAAACATCACCGTTTTAGCGGACAAAGTCCGCAGTAGGTCAACACTTACTGCGGACTTCTTATCTGGACTTTTCATTTGTAGCCTTTACCTTTAGCGCTGTACATCAGCTCTGTGTATGGCCTTACCTACTACCTAATCTCCTGTTCATTTTGGCAGCTTCAGCTTTCGTAGAGTTGCTTAGGATACTCTTATTGGCTAGAACCTTTACAAAATCAAAGGGCAGCTCTGCTTGCAGAGTAGGAATGCATCCTCACTCTGCTATACCTCGCAAGAGGCTGATATTTCCCAAAGCGCTCCTATATAATCAGCACTGATAAGGCCCGCGCAAAAGGACTGCATGAATAGCAATGATCTTGCCAGATATATTGAAGCGACAGATGGAATCAGTAAGCCTTGGCTGCTGATCCAACTAAGGCTTGCCAAGCTAAAAGAACGTCGGCAAGAGATGACAACAGAAGAGTTCAACCATCAGCTAGCCGATCTGCACACCGAACTGATGAAGCTCGGCGAATGGTGGGTAGGTCAAGAAAAAGACGTTTTTTAGAAAGAACAAAGTTATGAGTGCAAAATCTTCTAATCAGTCCTCAAAAGGTTCATCATCAAAAGGATCGTCAAAAGGAGCTTCAAAAGGCAAAGATCGCGCTCAAGCTGCTAATAAAATAGCCCAAAAATCTACCTCCAAACAATCTACTGCGGTGTCCCCCGATCCGACAGCCGAGCCATCGCCGACTGCTAATCGCCACGATGAAGAGATCCCTTACAAAATTGATTTAGAAGATGCTCAGTGGTACCTAAGCCGCGAGCTAAGCTGGCTAGAATTCAATCGCCGCGTCCTGCACGAGGCTGTCGACAAGCGTACGCCCCTCTTAGAGCGGCTGAAGTTTCTTTCTATTTTCAGCTCAAACTTAGACGAGTACTTCATGGTGCGCGTTGCGGTTACCAAGCAGCAAATTGAGGCTAGCGTTAATAAGAAAACGCCAGATGGCCGAACGCCAACCGATCAGCTAACCGACATCAGCCGCCGCCTGCGACCAATGTTTGTGCAAATGCACAGCTATTTTCAAGAAGAGCTGCTGCCGACGTTGGCCGTAGCTGGCATTAACCTACTCGACTACGAAATGCTCTCTTCTACCCAAGCAGACTATCTAGATCAGTACTTTAGTGAGCAGGTTTTTCCCGTACTTACACCGCTAGCGGTAGACTCTGGCCATCCTTTTCCCTATATCTCTAACTTAAGTCTAAATTTAGCGGTCGAGATTCAAGATAAAGACGAGTCGCATTTTGCACGGGTGAAAGTGCCTAAAGTGTTACCTCGCTTCATCGAGCTGCCTGATGAGCTGTGTCAAGAGCTCGACCTAGCAGACACGGCTGAGCAAAATGCTGAACAAACAGAAGAATCGCCCTGTCATTGGGTAGGGGTGCCAATGGAGCAGGTGATTGCTCATAACATTGCTTCGCTGTTTCCAGGCATGACTATCAAAAACTGCTTTACGTTTCGGATTACTCGCAACGCGGATCTGTCGGTAGAAGAGGATGAGGCAGATGACCTGATGCTAGCGATTGAACAAGAGCTGCGTAAGCGCCGACTAGGCGGCTCTGTAGTTCGTATGGAAGTTGAGTCAGGAATGAACCTGACCATGCGAGATACGCTGATGAGCGAGCTATCGCTCAATGAAGAGGACGTCTATGAGGTAGATGGTCTAGTCGGTCTCGCCGATCTGATGAGCTTCATGTCTTTGCCTTTGAGCGAGCTGAAAGATTCGCGTTGGAAGCCGGTAGTGCCCAGCACTTGGAAAGCGGCTAACTCAGGCGAAGGCGAGGACATTTTTGCAATTATTAAGCGACGCGATCGCCTCGTTCACCATCCCTATCATGCCTTTTCAGGCACCGTGCAGGCCTTCATCACCCAGGCCGCCGTTGACCCTGACGTGCTGGCGATCAAAATGACGCTCTATCGCACCTCCGGCGATTCCCCTATTGTCAATGCCCTGATTAAAGCGGCTGAAAACGGTAAGCAGGTCGTGGCTCTAGTCGAGCTTAAAGCCCGTTTCGACGAAGAGAACAACATTAACTGGGCTAGAACCCTAGAGCGTTCCGGCGTTCATGTTGTGTATGGCCTAATGGGGCTAAAAACCCACACCAAAGTTGCCCTCGTTGTTCGCCGAGAAGACGATGCGATCCGTCGCTATGTCCATATCGGTACGGGTAACTACAACCCTAAAACGGCCAATCTCTATACAGATTTAGGACTGCTGAGCTGCCGCGAAGCGCTAGGCACAGATCTAACGGATCTGTTCAACTATCTCACCGGTTACTCGCGTCAGCAGTCTTACAAAAAGCTCCTCATTGCTCCGGTTAGCCTGCGCGATCAGATGACGCAGTTCATTCGTCAAGAAACTGAAGCAGCGCGGGCCGGAAAAACGGGTCGCATCATCGCCAAAATGAATTCTCTTGTCGATGCCAAAATTATTGCCGAGCTCTACAAAGCCTCGCAAGCAGGAGTTGAAATAGATCTCATCGTCAGAGGCATTTGCTGTCTGCGACCAGGGGTCAAAGGCATCAGCGAAAATATTCGAGTCATCAGCATTATCGGCCGATTCTTAGAGCACTCTCGCATCTTCTATTTTCATAACGATGGCGACGAGCTGTTCTATATTGGCTCTGCTGACTGGATGCCTCGCAATTTAGATCGGCGAGTAGAAGCGCTTGTACCCATTGAAGATCTCTCTATTCGTACCGAGCTGACTAACCTGTTAGAGATCTGCCTAAATGACAACCGTCAAGCTTGGGAAATGTGCTCAGATGGGATGTATATTGAGCGCCATCCCGAGGGCGATGACCCAGAGCGCAGTACGCACGTAGTTCTGATGGCACAAGTGAGCGAGCGAGAGTCTAGCTGAACTCCTCTAGCTGCTCTAGTTTGAGCCAGACGTTCGGGGTAGGCACTCGGCCAAATTTCACTAGGCCGTAGTCATCGCGAACGTCTAGAATCTCGCCTTTGGTCTCAAAAACATAGCTAGAAAGCCGGGTATCGCTTGCCTTTGCCTCTATGCTGTTTTCAAACTTCTCTCGAACCAAACGCACAAAATCCCCTTTTTTGACGGGCATAGCTTTCTCACAGAGTCGATGGTGGACAACTGTCGTTTATTGTATCGCTACGACCTGTTTTCACCACAAGCTATTTGTATTGGCCGTTTTCTATCTGCCAGTTCTATTGTTTTTGGTAGCTATTTCTGGCAGCTAGGGCAGTAGTGCGCCGATCTCCCGGCCAACTTTAGCCTAGCAATGTCGCTACCACAGCTTCTACAGGGCTCTTTTGCTCTGTCATACACCCAAGCAACGCCACCATAGTTACCGTTCGTGCCGTGCACATCGCGAAAATCGCTAAAGGTCGTCCCACCGGACTCAATGCTGGTGGTCAAAACCTCTTTGATGGCTGAGTGTAGCTTGGTGATTCTCTTTCTTGAAAGGCGATCGCACCTCACCGTCGGTCGAATCCCGCTCAAAAACAGCGCTTCATCCGCATAGATGTTGCCGATTCCCGCCACTAGCTTCTGATCGAGCAGCGCATTCTTAATCGGTCGCAGCCGCCCTTCGAGCGCATTCATCAAATACTTAACCGAAAACTCATCTGAAAACGGCTCTGGTCCTAGCCGCTGTAGTCCTGTCATCACTGTCTCTAGCGCTTGATCTGGTGGCACCCACCACAGCCGACCAAAGGTCCTTTGATCCACGTAGCGCAGCTCGCGATCACCGTCAAAAAATAGCCGGACGCGGCAGTGCTTCTGCACCGGTTCCTGCTGAGACACCCAAAGGAGCTGACCTGTCATGCGCAGATGGACCCCCAGCCAGCCAGCTAGGGGTGTCAGGTCTATTGAATTCGTGAGGTTGATTGAGTCTGTTGGGGCTATGGAACCCCCTGAATCTGTCAAGTTTCCAGAACTACTTGCCAAGCCTACCGAATCTGCTAAGCTTCCTACGCCTGGTGAATCTATCGAATTTGCTAAGGCTGCTACTAGATACTTCCCGCGCCGATACCAGCCGCTAATCCGAACGCCCGTCATGCCCCGCAAAAAACTATCAGCCAGCTCCGGATAGGCAATAGTACGTGCTAAACGTACCTCACCTCCTCGAACTGGCTGATTAAGTGAAACTCGGTTTAGCCCCCGACGAACGGTTTCTACCTCAGGTAGCTCAGGCACCTAATTCTTCTCCTGCGCTGACCTTCATACCGACCTATCTATGGCTAATCTTATCTCTAAGGCCTTATTTCTAGGGCTTTATCTCTAGAGCCCTATTTTTAGACTTGCAGGCGCATTAGCCTTTCTTCTTCGCAGGGGCTTCAACCTCTACCAGCTCTGCCTCAGCAAAGTTGTTAGTGTTGACACCGGCATAGTTTACTTTGCTAAAACGAACAACCACAGGATACTTGATCCCGCTTTGATCGACAGAGGCCACGGAGCCTACTTCTCTAAACCAGTAAGACTCTGGACGGAGAATTCTAACCTTAGAACCGCGCTGAACCATGAATATTAACCTCTCAACATGAGACAAAACTTACATGACTAGCCACTAGCTAACTGCATTCAACCAAATGCACTCAACCTATGGTGATACAAAAGCCACTCGTTCTCAAGATTACTACTCTGTTGAGACCAAATCTCTCTTTTTAAGTTTTGTTTCTACATAACGATAACTTTTGCAAAGCTAGATGAGAATCACTGGCCCAATTTGCACCCTTCATCGCTTCTCTGTTGCTTCGGGCGCGGGTAGGGAAAGCGGTGGAAAATTTCCCTGAGCTGGAATAGCAACTTGAGGTATCGAAAGCGCCGCTACGGGTATCGTCTGTGCTGTTGCGGCGGGTGCCTCATCTGGTGTGTCTGGTGCTTCATCTGGCAGTGTATCTGACGCTGTGCTGCCGCCATTGCCAACAGGCCGAGAGACCTCAATGCCATTTTCTTCTAAGATCACCTGCGGCTCAAATGCCATCGTGTCAATGCGTTTAACGCGCACGCTACCGCCAGCTAGGCGATCACCTACTCGGACATACCGTTCTGGTTCACTGCTAGAGCTTACAATCGCATAGGGCTCGCCGCCTAGCTGGACAACGCCAGAGACTGCAACCGTAGGGGCCACAACGGGCAGGGGAATGCGGGGTAGTGGCGTAATAGGAGAAGGCCGCACCAACGGTTCATTGGGTGGCTGTACTCGTATGGGTGGCAGCGTTGGCATGCTGGCCGTCACTGTTGTTGGCGACGTGCTAGTGCTACTACCGTTCCTAGCGCCGCCGTTATTGCTATTCCTAGCGCGATCGCCCCCGCCACTACTGGCAGGGTTGCTATTATCACTAGTAGCTGGCACCACGACAGGCTCAGGCGCTAGTGGAATCGCTAAACCTGCAAATGGATCAACGCGTGATCGTGACACTAAGCGCGTACGCGCCTCAGGATCGGTTGAACTGATAAGCTCAGCGGTGACAGTCGGAGCCGTCTCTACAGATACATCTGCAAACGCTTCCCCGGCAGCATCGCCATCTAGTACCTGGGCAACGTCTTCGCCAGCTTCAGTAATCGTTTTTTCCGCACCTTCAAACGGGTCGATAATAGCAACGTCTTCACCAGCACTAAGAAACTGACAGCCAGTAAGTGGCGTCATGATAAGTAAGAAAAGCAGCAAGCGCCGCATGGTCTGATCCCTCCTAGGGCCGGGTATTCAAAAAATCTTGAAGATAGTGTGTTCTAGCTTAGAGTAGACACAAAGACCTCTAAAACTAACGTGAGCTAGAGAAACAGTTCATAGTTTTTTTGATGGGTTTCTAGGCTTTGCTCTTTGGCCGGCGCATGATTGCCTGCAAATGTTGAAGTCCTTTTTCTAGCCCGACGCGAAACGGTAATAGAGCTAATCCTTAGTTTCTCAGCGTTTTCCTTCTGCGTTAAATCTTGTAGAAACGCGAATTTCACCGCGTCACGCGTTCTTTTTTCTAGCTGAGATAGCGTCTGCTATAGACGCAAGGTTAGCGAAGCCTGTCTGCCTTCAGCAGTTTGGTTTCTACGAAACCCCTTTGTGCTTATGCCTTGAATACATCGAGGTAAAAGGTCCAAAACCCGGCCTTGGAAAAAGAGCCCAAAAGTTTTCAAGAAAATAAAAAGGACACCCTTACGGTGTCCTTTCTTGTTGATATATCCAAACCCATGAGTGCGCACTCACGGGTTTGGATATATGAGTTTTTTAGCTGTTCTTCAAGCTGTTGCGGCTTTTGTCGCTGAGGTACTTTCGATGCGCTAACTTACCTAAACCAGCTTTCTTGGCTCTGCCTAATTCAAGCCTAATTCAAGTAAGCTGGCTGCACTGACTGCCCATAGAGATTAGTGCTATGCGTCATAGCCAGATTCAATCCGACCATAAAAGACGCCTTGCAAGCGCACATCATCAGGCGCTGCCGTTCCCATATCTGTGTCAGAAGGCTGCTCAGAGATAAACGTTCCGCCGATTTCACCTGTGTTGCTGTCTACCTTGGAAACCTGCAGGGAAATGTAGCCTTCACCCATATCGAACGCTTTAACGTTCTCACGAGCCAAGTCAACCCCGTCAGCGCGAGCGGGCAGGGCAACAGCGTTGTCATAGCCTGTGGTTAGACCGCGAGCTTTCGGATCTAGAAAGTTAGAAGTGCGGTAGGAGGGCACGCGGAAAGAACCTTCAAAATCTGTGGAGGTTGTAACGGCATTTAGCCCTGGCTGAGAGGTCGCCTTAAGACCTTTGATAGTGAAGAGGAAAGGAATTTGATCGCCGCCAGGAAGCAGGACGGTGATTGGCTGGAAGTCCATGCCTAGCTTTTCGTCAAACAGCAGGCTGCCGTCTGTGTTTAGCTTGATGTCGCCGCTAACCTGCTCAATAGAGGTGGTATAGCGAGTGAGCGATTTGCCAGAGATAAATTCGGCTTCTTTGCGCTGGTTGGGTGCTTCTTGCTTGACGAAGAAGCTAGTGGGCTCTAAGCAAAGGTCGACTAGTTTGTAAGAAGAGCCGTCTTCGATTGGAATTTGGCCACGGCGGGTTTCGTCTACCTGAGGACAGCTATTGGCTAGCCCGGTGTTGCGAATTTGATCGTAGGTGAGTGGAATGTCACTCGTGGCGGAAGGGGCTTCACTACAGGCTGTTAGCACACCTAAGCAAAGGGCAAAGAACGCAGCGAGCAGAGCGCGATACCTCATGGGCAACCTCAAGACTATGAATTTATAAGGGGTATTTAGTACACAATTTTACACTGCGGTTGACCGGTTTTGCTGGATGAATCACTTGCACCACGGCTTGGCGATCGCGTAGTCTCTGACAGGCCGCAGTGTCTGAAAGCCAGATATGAAAACGCCTAAACAGCCACAACACGGGGTTAAAGAGCTTTTCTCAGGGCTCGCCTTTGAGGTTCGAGGGCAAGCTTGCTTGGAAGCGCTGTGCCGTTGTGAAATCAGTTACAAAAGTTAAAACTAACAGGCGTTTATGTCTCTTTTTTGCGATCGCTTCTCAGAACTCTGACTCCAAATTTTTCTGAGCCGATTCAAACGAGTGCGTACAACGAGTTGACACTCAAGTTAAAAATATTGGGCATTAGTGTCTCTTTCTCCCATGGCTTCTCAGAATCTTCCACCGAATCTCTCTGAACTTATTCAAATAGTGCGCACAACTGCGCAGCAAAAAGAAGGGGACTGCTTAGCGTTATTAGAGCTACTAAGGCTTTTAGATATGCTTCATTTTGAGATCAGAGATACGTTGTTTCGCGAGGCGCTACCCAATAATCGTCAGCGCCTATATCGATTGCTTAGAGATATTGAGCAAGAAGGCGGATGGCCTTATATCAATCGGATGCAGCTACGTGAACTGCTCGTTCACATAGAAGATGACGATGAGACTGGCATCGGCTTAGAGCGTAGTGACGCGGACCTTGACGAGTAGGACTATGACGATTAGGCTTTGTCGGCATTGGGCCTATGGGTTAGGTCTGGTAAAAACACTAAGAAAGCAGGTGAGCGGCTTTATAGGTGGCACAGCTTAGGGCTTAAGCGCTGCTGTAAAAACGTAGGGTGAATTTTGATGTGCTGTATCAATGCACAAAACCAGTGAACACTTCAGTGTCAGAGGATGCATGCGCGTAGGTATGGTTCATAAGTTAAGCGGGCAATATGGTCTCAAGAACGAAAAATAAGAGCAATCGCAACAGACTCAAGCAGATTTGGCAGCGGCGCATTTCAGATGTTTTGCTGCCGAGCATTTTGCTTGGCAGCTTGTCGATGCTGTTGCTAGGAGCGATGGCCCCAAAGGCCGAGGCTAGCGTTAACCGCTTCTGCCAGCTATCGCAGAGTGACGTAGAGGCAAAGGAGGCGCTGAGAGTCGCTAGCTTGGCGGATGATGCGGTAGCTAAGCAGCAGTATGAAGAGCTGTCGCGCCAGCAAAATTCTGAGGTTCAAGCCTGTCGTCGAACGCAGTGGCCACAAAATCAGGCCATTTGGCTGCGGCTGTATCCTTGTGACCTAGAGCCGGGGCGCTTAGATGCGCTGATGGATCGCATTGTGAATTTGGGCTATAGCCAGGTTTATATTGAAGCTTTTTCAAATGGGCAGGTGCTGCTGCCGAAAAACGACAATCCGACAGTTTGGCCCAGTGTTGTGCAGGCCGATCGGCATGCGGATAGGGATTTGCTGACGGAAGCGATCGCAGCGGCCCGTGCCCGTGAGCTAGATGCATATGCCTGGATGTTCACGCTGAATTTTGGCTATTCGTACGGGCAAAGGAGCGATCGCAGACAGGTGTTGGCGCGCAATGGTGTGGGTGCAGATACGCTGGACTACGCTGATAACGGTATCAGCGGCACCTCTGAAGAGGCGTATGTTGATCCTTACAATCGTCAGGCTCAGCTGGACTATGCCCAAATGGTGCAGGCCGTGATTGACAGAAAGCCCGATGGTGCGCTGTATGACTATGTTCGCTATCCGCGATTGCGGGGGGCCGCTTCTGTCGCTAGTGAGGTTAAAGACCTTTGGATTTATGGGTCGGCGGCTCAGCAAGCCCTGGTACAGCGAGCGTATAACAACAAAGGTCGCGATCTGATTCAGCGCTTTTTGCAGCAGGGCTATCTGACGGTTTCTGATGTAGAGCAGGTAGATGCTTTGTACCCGACTGAAGGTGAGCCGCTGTGGCAAAGCCGCAATCCACCTGCGATCGCCCCTGAAGACTTAGCGCCCGCTGCCGAGCGGCGGCCAGGCTTGCAAAATGAGCTGTGGCGACTGAGCATTGCCCACGCGATTCAAGGTGTTGTCGATTTTTTGCAAGCAGCAGCGACGCCTTCTAGGCAGGCCGGGCTACCAACGGGCGCGGTGTTTTTTCCGTATGGCAACAGGGCCGTCGGCAACGGCTACGACTCTAGATTACAGCACTGGAACCGGTTTCCGAGCTGGTTAGATTCGCATCCGATGGCCTACGCGGTTTGTGGCAATGCTAGCTGCATCGTTGATGAAGTTCAGCAGGTGTTAGCTGTGCGCGACGCTGCAACGGTGAAGCCTGCTCTGGCTGGAACCTGGGGTAAGGCGCAAAACAATCGGCCCTCGCTAGAAGCCCAGATGGATGCGTTGCAGCGGTCGGTCCCACAGATTAAGACCGTGAGCCATTTCTCTTTTTCCTGGCAAGATCCTGTCTTTGACAGAGAGCGAAAGACCTGTAGCTCTGGGCTATCTGAAGCTCAAAGTGTAGATCGTGGGGCGCTTTTGGGCTTGGATCTAGGCTCAGATTTAGGCTCGGAACCTTCGTCGAGGTAGCTACTTAAGACAGGGTCTCCATATAGCCTCGCGGCGTGACAAACCAGCCTGCGTGAATACGGCTGTTGCTATTGCCGATGATGACGGTGGTGAGCATGTCTATGGTGTGCTCAAACATATTGCCGAGGGTGGTGAGCGTGATGTGTTCGTCTGCCCGGTAGAGAGAACGCGCCAGAGCGACTGGGGTTTCGGGGCTGCGATGCTGTAGTAGAGTATCGCGGGCGAAGACGATTTGGGTCGTGCGGGTTTTAGATTTGGGATTGTAGAGAGCAACGATGAAATCGCCTTCGGCAGCGGCACGAAGGCGCTGCTGGATAACGGGCCAGGGGGTGAGCAAATCGCTAAGACTGATAGCACAGAAGTCGTGCATCAAAGGGGCCCCAACGCGAGAGGCGGCAGATTGCAGGGCGCTGACGCCAGGAAGAATTTTGACTTTGGGGGTTTGACCGTTCCAACCATCGGCCTGAAGCTGTTCTAGGACTAAGCCTGCCATGCCATAGATGCCGCAGTCGCCGGATGAGACCACCGCGACAGTTAGACCCCAGTTGGCAAGCGCGATCGCTCGTTCGGCCCGCTGCCGTTCTTGCGTAATCGGTAATCCTTCAATGATTTGGCTAGGGCGTAGCAAAGGCCGAATCAGGTCGATATAGAGCCCGTAGCCGATAACAACGTCGGCATTTGTGATGGCCGCTTTTGCAGCGGGGGTGATTTGGTTAAGGCTGCCGGGGCCAGTGCCGACGAGGTGAAGCTGACCAGAACGACCGGTACATTCGGTGGGTGACTGAGCGATCGCAACGGTAACCGCGCCTTTGAGTCCTGTTTTTTTGACTACCTGCTTTTTAACCCGCAGACAGGTTACGCTGCTCGAACCTGGATTGCTTGAGCTAGCAGCGGCGATCGCGGCAGCTTCTGCCACGCTTGGCGTTCCTACAGCCTGCTGCACCACGTCTGACGGATTGGGCACCTCAATCGCACTCAGCGCCTCGGGTGAAAAGCATTTGAGCGGCCAGTTTTTTTCTTGCACTAAGGCAAGAAGGCCAATTTCGTCAGCTTTAAGATTGAGCGTGGCGACGCCAGCGACTGCCGCGATCGCCAGATGATTTTCTGTGCAGGTTTTCTCTACCGCATAGGCAAGCAGGGCTTTGTCTGTATCTCGCTCGCAGCCGATGCCTAGCCACAGTACGCGGGGATGCCACTGTGCTTTTGGCATAGCCGCTTCTCGCTTGAATTGGCGCTGGACTGGGCTGATCCAAATGCGGGCCTGGGGGCTGGGCTGACGGTTGCGCTCTGCAAATTCGGGAAAGCCAAACTGGAAGGTGTGGGCTTTGGGTAAGTGCTGCTGCCAGAGGTCTGTGCCTGCTTCTTGGATGACTTGGACTGGGGCTTGGTGTGCGATCGCGCTACTCACCCCTAGCCAGTCTCCGGTCCCTTTTTCCCAACCGAATGGTTCGCCCAGCGTATCGATAGCGGGGAGTTCTAAGGCATTTGCTGCGCCGGTTAATATAGGCTGCGCGTTGAGAAGCTGGCTGACGTACTGGGTGATGCGATCGCCCCCACCCTGATGCCCCCCACACAGGCTAATCGCAACCGACCCAGCCGGATCGACAACGACAATAGCAGGATCGGTTGCCTTGTCAGTGAGCAGTGGCGCAATGAGCCGCACAACCGCGCCCGTCGCTAGGCAAAAAACAAATCCCTCGTACGCTTGCCACTGCCTTTGCAGAAAGGTTGCCAAAGACGTGTCGTAAACGCGATAGCTGAGATTTAAGGCTTCAGCTTCGGGCTGTAAGCGAGCTGAGATCCATAGATGCGCGGCCTCTTCACTTTCTCCTTCGCATATGCCTCTACACAGTGGAGCTGTACGGCGTAAGCCTAAAGGCGTCGTAGTAATTGCGGCAATAGATGACATAGAACCATTCTTGAACGAGCTGGCGAGGCTGAATAGACACCAGGGCTATTGATTCTAAGCTTTTCCATAGCGTGCTGTACGTACTGTCCAAAGATTCTCTTAGAAGGGCACTAACCTTTCCAATAATTTGCTACGCACTCTCTAGCCACACATCCTATTCTTTGCTTCCTTAAGCTCTATGATCTCAAAAACGAAGCCCCCCCAGTCATACTGGGAGGGCTTCGTCCTATTCATCTAGAATTGCGATTTACACCGCTAGCCGAATCGACTAGACGTTGACGCAATCAGGAAGGCCGCGTAGGTCAGCACGTATCCCACCGTAAAGTGAGCTAAACCAACCAAACGTCCTTGAACAATCGACATTGCAACCGGCTTGTCCTTCCAGCGAACTAGGTTAGCCAATGGCGTGCGCTCATGAGCCCAAACAATGGTCTCGATGAGTTCTTGCCAATAGCCACGCCAAGAGATCAGGAACATGAATCCAGTTGCCCAGACCAAATGTCCAAAGAGGAACATCCAAGCCCAAACAGCCAAGTTGTTCATTCCGTACGGGTTGTAACCGTTGATCAGCTGCGAAGAGTTCAGCCAGAGATAGTCTCGTAACCAGCCCATGAGGTAGTTTGAACTCTCATTGAACTGAGCGACGTTGCCGCTCCAGATCGCCAGATGCTTCCAGTGCCAGTAGAAGGTCACCCAACCGATGGTATTGAGCATCCAGAACATCGCCAGGTAGAACGAGTCCCAACCAGAGATGTCGCAAGTGCCGCCACGACCAGGGCCGTCGCAAGGGAAGCTGTAGCCGAAGTCCTTCTTGTCAGGCATGAGCTTAGAACCGCGAGCATCCAACGCACCTTTGACCAAGATCAAAGTTGTGGTGTGGAGACCCAAGGCGATCGCATGGTGAACCAAGAAGTCACCAGGCCCAATTGCCAAGAACAGAGAATTACTGCCGCTATTGATTGCATCCAACCAGCCAGGCAACCATACGTTCGCATGATTAGGCCAAGCTGTCGTGGCAATACTGTCAGGATTGGAAAGCAGCGTATCAAAGCCGTAAAGCGCCTTACCAGACGCGGCCTGTACCCACTGTGCAAACACAGGCTCAACCAAGATCTGCTTCTCGGGCGTACCAAAAGCAACCACGACATCATTGTGTACGTAGAGGCCCAAGGTGTGGAAACCAAGGAACAGAGAAACCCAGCTGAGGTGGGAGATAATCGCTTCTTTGTGATCTAGAACCCGTGCAAGCACGTTGTTCTCATTTGCCGCCGGATCGTAATCACGAATCAAGAAGATCGCACCGTGAGCAAACGCACCCATCATGATGAAGCCAGCGATGTACTGGTGATGGGTATAGAGCGCCGCTTGAGTGGTGAAGTCTTGAGCCATGAACGCGTAGGGCGGAAGCGCATACATATGCTGAGCGACCAAAGACGTCACAACGCCTAAAGAAGCCAGCGCCAAAGCAAGCTGGAAGTGCAGCGAGTTGTTCAGCGTGTCATAAAGACCCTTGTGGCCCGCGCCCAAATCACCAGGTGTTCCTTCGGGAGGACGGTGGGTGTTCAAGATGTCTTTGATGCTGTGGCCAATACCGAAGTTAGTCCGGTACATGTGACCCGCAATGATGAAGATAACCGCGATCGCCAAATGGTGATGCGCCATATCCGTCAGCCACAGAGACTGCGTCTGAGGATGGAAGCCACCCAAGAACGTCAAGATCGCGTCGCCAGAACCTGTAGACGTACCAAAGAGATGGCCAGCCGTATCAGGATTCTGAGCGTAAACGCCCCAGTTGCCGGTAAAGAAAGGCTTTAGACCAGCCGGGTGAGGCTTCATCGACAAGAAGTTATTCCAACCAACATGCACACCGCGAGACTCAGGAATCGCAACGTGAACTAGGTGACCTGTCCAAGCTAAGGAGCTGACGCCAAACAAACCAGCCAAGTGGTGGTTGAGGCGAGATTCAGCATTCTTGAACCAGGACAAGCTAGGCCGGAACTTAGGCTGAAGGTGCAACCAACCTGCAAACAGCATGACTGCTGCAAAGATTAGAAGACCAACCGCGCCAGTGTACAAGTCAGCGTTTGTGCGCATTCCGATGGTGTACCACCAGTGATACACACCCGAGTAGGCGATGTTTACCGGGCTAGAAGAACCAGCCTGAGAGAACGCGTCAACCGCGGGCTGACCAAAGTGAGGATCCCAAATCGCATGAGCGATAGGTTTCACGTTAAGTGGATCTTGAATCCACTGTGGGAAGTTGCCTTGCCAAGCAACGTGGAACAGGTTGCCAGAAGTCCAGAGGAAAATGATCGCCAGGTGACCGAAGTGAGAAGCGAAGATCTTTTGGTAAAGATTCTCCTCTGTCATCCCGTCATGGGTTTCAAAGTCGTGGGCTGTGGCAATCCCGTACCAGATCCGACGAGTCGTTGGATCTTGTGCGAGGTCTTGGCTAAATTTTGGAAATTTAGTTGCCATATGTTTTATGTTTCCTCCGCGCTCCTTAACCTACTGATAACATTCGAGCCAAGAAGAACGCCCATGTGGTGGCAATCCCTCCTAGGAGGTAGTGAGCAACGCCCACTGCCCGACCTTGCGTGATGCTCAGTGCGCGAGGCTGAATAGCAGGAGCTACTTTCAGCTTGTTATGAGCCCAGACGATGGACTCAATCAGCTCTTGCCAGTAGCCGCGACCGCTAAACAAGAACATTAGGCTAAACGCCCAAACAAAGTGAGCACCTAAGAACATCAAACCGTAAGCCGACAGCGCCGAACCGTAGGAGTTGATGACCTGAGACGCTTGTGCCCACAAGAAATCGCGCAGCCAGCCGTTGATGGTGGTTGCACTTGCGGCAAAGTTACCGCCAGTGATGTGAGAAACGGTGCCGTTATCGGACACGGTGCCCCAAACATCTGACTGCATCTTCCAACTGAAGTGGAAAATCACAATCGAGATGGAGTTATACATCCAGAACAAGCCTAGGAACACATGGTCCCAAGCAGAAACTTGGCAGGTGCCGCCACGACCGGGGCCGTCGCAAGGGAAGCGGAAGCCCAGCTCAGCCTTATCAGGAATAAGACGAGAGCTGCGAGCGTACAGCACACCCTTAAGCAGGATGAGTACGGTCACGTGAATAGTGAACGCGTGAATGTGATGAACCATGAAGTCAGCAGTGCCAAGTGTGATTGGCATCATCGCGACTTTGCCACCCACAGCGACAACGTCGCCGCCAAAAGCATAGCTAGCCGGAGCTAGTGCGTTAGGTGCAGTCCCAGAAATAGAGGTTGCAGCGGTGTGCAAACCTTGAATCCACTGAGCAAAGATGGGCTGAAGCTGAATCGCCGTATCCGAGAACATGTCTTGGGGGCGACCCAATGCCTGCATGGTGTCGTTATGAATGTAGAGTCCAAAGCTGTGGAAGCCAAGGAAAATACAAACCCAGTTGAGATGGGAGATGATAGCGTCGCGGACTCTCAATACGCGATCAAGCACATTGTTGACATGCTTGGCCGGGTCGTAGTCACGAATGAGTGCGATCGCACCGTGCGCGCCAGCACCTACCACCAAAAAGCCGCCGATCCACATGTGGTGAGTAAACAGCGAAAGCTGCGTACCGTAATCGGTTGCTAGATAAGGATAGGGAGGCATCGCATACATATGCTGAGCCACAATGATTGTCAAAGACCCTAGCAAAGCCAGGTTTAGCGCCAGCTGCGCATGCCAAGAACTCACTAGGAATTCGTACATGCCAACATGGCCCTCACCGCCAAACAGAAGCGGATCGCCTTTGTGACCATCTAAGATCTGCTTGATGCTGTGACCAATGCCCCAGTTAGTGCGGTACATGTGACCAGCAATTAGGAACAAGACAGCAATCGCCAGGTGATGGTGAGCTGAATCAGACAGCCACAGTCCACCTGTTACCGGATTCAAACCACCCTTGAAAGTCAGGAAGTCTGAGTAAGCTGCCCAGTTCAAGGTAAAGAAAGGCTTCAAACCCTGAGCAAAACTGGGATACAAGTCGATCATGAGTGCCTTGTTCAAGATGAACTCATGAGGCAACGGGATGTCTTGGGGCGCAACGCCCGAATCCAACAGCTTATTAATCGGCAAAGACACATGAATCTGATGGCCAGCCCAGCCCAAAGAGCCAAGCCCAAGCAAACCAGCCAAGTGGTGGTTTAGCATTGATTCTACATTTTGGAACCACTCCAGCTTAGGCGCAGCCTTGTGATAGTGGAACCAGCCAGCAAACAGCATTAGAGCAGCCATCACCAGACCGCCAATCGCTGTGCAATACAGCTGATAGGTGTTGGTAATACCGGAGGCACGCCACAGCTGGAACAAGCCAGAAGTAATCTGGATTCCGTGGAAGCCGCCGCCGACATCAGCATTCAAAATTTCTTGGCCAAACACAGGCCAAACAACCTGAGCACTAGGCTTAATAGCTGTCGGGTTGGCCATCCAACCTTCGTAGTTGGAAAAACGAGCGCCATGGAAATACATGCCACTCAGCCAAATGAACACAACAGCCAGGTGGCCGAAGTGGGCACTGAAGATTTTACGAGATATATCTTCGAGGTCACTGGTATGACTATCGAAGTCGTGAGCGTCAGCGTGAAGGTTCCAAATCCAAGTAGTAGTTTTGGGTCCCCTAGCCAAAGTCCGATCAAAATGACCTGGCTTAGCCCACTTCTCGAAAGAAGTAGGGGTAGGGTTCTTATCAACCACAACCTTGGCTTTGGTGGCCTCCCGCTCGCGCGGGGTAGTTGTCATGGAGACTCTCCTCTCTAGACAGAGAAAGAACGGCGCTTTGCACTGTGCTCTTGATGCTGAGATACCTATGTTAGTTGAGGCGCACTCAATCCAGCTTTCAATTCAGCGATAGGCCGAGGCAACCATTTTCTTAGGCAACTTGGGCACAGACAAAGAATGTTCTCACGTATTATAGTCACGCTTTCGACCTCATATGACGAGCAGTTAACAATAGTTCAACCAGCGAATATCCTGATTCTACGAGGCTTGAGCGCCAATAAGATATAAGCAAAGAGAAGAAAAAGGCAGCTGCTTTAACAAATTGCAACATTTCGACGTAATCAGCCTTTTTGATACTTTTTGTGGGCTTTTTCGCCCATGTCCATAGATATCTTTGACGGGTTATGCTGCCGCCGGGGGTCAGATTTGTTAACAAAAACTCTTTTCTAAGAACTTTTGTTAACAAAAAGGGGAACTTCGAGAAAACCCTGACCGCAACCTCTGGCCGCGACTGAAGGGCCGCATGGTTTTCTTCTGTTTGGGAATTCTTATGATCGAATCTGGGTACCGCTGTCCCATATGATCAGGTGAGAACAACTATTCAGTTTTGATATGAGGCGCTCATTGAAGTTGACTCAGCTGTTGACACGGGCAACTGCCCGACGGCTGGCTTGGTTGAAACAACAGTTATGTCTAGCAATAGGTGGCCAAGCTTTCGCTCAAGAGAGCCTCAAAAGAAGCTTTATAAGAAGTTTTGCAGTGTGTTTGGTTGGGCTTTTGAGCCTTGGCATGGGTGGCTGCAACAGTGACTTTTCTAAGCGTGTTCGTGTCGTAGCGCTGCCAGATCCGCCAGATTTATTGCGTGGCGCGGAGGTTCGTCGCCTCAGCGGCGCGGTGAGCGAAGTGGCTTCGCCTGCCATTTTCTTAGATTTGAATCAGCTGATGGCCCAAGCTCAGCCGCAGGTGGCGATCGCATCTCCCAAAGCCGATCAGGTGGTCGACACCAACCAAATCGAGGTTCAGCTTAAGCTCAGCGGTTTATCTATATATAAGGATGAAACTTTAGGGCTAGGCCCACACATTCAGGTGTTCTTAGACAATCAGCCCGCCCAATCGGTTTATGGCTTAGACGAAGCGCTCACGTTTACCGATCTTGCACCGGGCAGCCATACCCTGCGGGCGATCGCAGTTCGCCCCTGGGGAGAAAGCTTCAAAAACGACGGCGCTTACGCACAGCTGACGTTTCACGTCTTAGCCGAAACAGGTGAAAACACGCCAGTGGACGGTCGGCCACTGCTGACATATCTTGAGCCACAAGGTACCTACGGTGCTGAGCCAGTCTTGCTCGATTTTTATCTACACAATGTGCCACTACACTCAATTGCCCAAGACCTAGCGGCCCAAGACGTAACTGGCCAAGACTTAAGTGTCCAAAACAGCCCTCAACCGGACAATGTAGAGAGTGAGCGTATTACCGACTGGCGCATTCGCGCTTCAATCAATGGCCAGAGCTTTGTCTTAGATCAGTGGCAGGCTCTTTATTTGAAGGGGCTTACGCCCGGGCAAAACTGGGTGCAGCTTACCCTAATCGATACCGCAGGACATCCCATCAAAGATACCTTTAACAGCACTGTTCGGACCTTCACTTATGAGCCCGAGCAGCAAGATACTCTAGCCAAAATTGTTCGAGGAGAGCTTTCACTAGAACAGGTTGGTCAGATTGCCGTACCTGACTACGTTCCATCACTAGAGCCTGAAGAACTAGAGCCTGAAGAACTAGAGCCTGAAGAACTAGAGCCTGAGGAATTAGAGCCTGAGGAATTAGAGTCCGAGAATCTAGATCCCGAAAATCTAGAGCTTAAAGAACCGCTAAACCTGACCGATCAGCTTCCTCCGGCTCAGGAAGAGTCTGAGGTAGAAATGCCTGAGATAGATCCGTCTAAGCCCGAGACATCCGAGAGAGTAGAAGAATCGGGACTGGCTGAAGATGTGGTTGAATTTGAAAAGAATAGGCAGAAGGACATTGACCTTGACGGTGAGCGATCGCAGCTAGAAAGCACGACGCCAGATGAATCAGGAGATCTTGAAGCAGAGCCTCTCGAGATTGAGTTGCCGGACGTCGAAGCGTCGGATGTCACAATACCGAATACCGAAGTCCCAGATACTGAAGTGCCAGATGCCGAAGTCCTAGAGGTCAAGACGTCAGAGGTCGAAATGCTTGATGTTAACCTATCCGATGCCGAATCACCTGAAGCTGAAGCATCTGAGCTAAAGCCTAAGCCGCCAGCACTCAGATAGTTAAAGCGTCTGAAGCAAGACGTCCGAAGTGAGATGCCTGTAAAGAAGCCGCAAAAAAAGCCGCTAAAAATCTCTAAGCCAGATTGCGAGAGATCCAAATTTGAGACATCTCAGAGAGCTATTTGGGAAAAATACAGCTAAACAGGAAATAGCTATAGTGACTTGTAGGCTTTACCGCGCTTCTCAGGGGAGATTGATAAATGGATAACATTTATTTAGACCAGCCTATAGCTAATAGCGAACCCAGTTCATCACCTGAGAATTCGCCAATAAAAATCAGCTTGGCAAATTTATCGAAGAACCCATCGAATAGCAGCAAGCAATCAATAGAGCAAGCATTTCAGTCGCTCGCTGAAGAAAACAAAAAGCTGCAGCAGCAGTTGGCCAAGTCGGAGCAGATCAGAGCTGCTATGGCCGAAGAGAACCAGCACCACGAGTCTATGCTGATGCAGTCATTGAAAGAGGCTGAAGCCTACAGTGCCGAGCTAGCTGCTGCCAAGGCTGAACTTACAGCGCTCAATCAGCAACTGTCCTGCCGGATTGAATCAGAAAGCGCTGCTTTGAGCGAAGCGACAGATAGCCTACAACAAGCTCAAGAGCAAGCTGCCCATAGCGAAAAATTCTCAACTCTGGGCGAACTTGTTGCTGGTGTCGCTCATGAGATCAACAATCCTATTAGCTGTATCACCAACAACATAAAATTTGTTGACAGCTATATGCAGCAGCTAGTGGCACACATTGCGCTTCAGCAAAGCGTGTTGAGCGCCCCGGAAAATACCATTTGCTCAGTGGACCGAGAAGATTTAGAAGATCATGCAGAAGAGATCGATTTAGGGTATGTCACAGAAGATTTACCTAAGCTGATTGAGTCGATGGCTACTAGCGGCAGTCGTATCACGATGATTAGTCAGGCGCTAAGAACCTTTGCACGCGCTGATACTGCTCTTAAACAAACCTACAATCTCCATCAGGGAATTGACGGCACTTTGCTTATTTTGAGACATCGCCTGAAGGCAGTTGGGACGCGAAAAGCGATCACAATACAGAAAAATTATGCAGACATTCCAACGATTCAATGCTATCCGGGGCAGATCAATCAGGTATTTATGAATGTGATTGCTAATGCCATTGATGCGATGGAAGAAAGCACTACCCCGCCTGCATCTCCAAGGATTTCGATCGGGACGTCTATGGTAGACAGTCAGGTTGTTATTACGATTGCGGATAACGCGGGCGGGATGACAGATGCTGTTCGCGATCGCATTTTTGAGCGTCAGTTTACGACCAAGCAAGTAGGCAAAGGAACAGGATTGGGCCTTTCTATCACGCGTAAAATTGTTGCCGAAACGCATAGAGGAGAGATTAGCTGTCAGTCAAAGCTAGGTGAAGGCAGCTCCTTTCGAATTGCGCTGCCGGTAACTGAAGCTAATAACTGAAGCCAGTCACCGAAGACTGTTGGCATATTATTGGCGAATGCTTGAATAAGCAGATCCATCGAACACATCAATTTACCTCTACGTGACAATACGCTTGACGTCCTTACATATTTTTTTAATACTTGCGTAACATCACTGTCACAAAACTTCTTGAAGTGGTAGAATTCTTTAATAATTGCAGACAGCGCATTTAAGGAAACCCTTGCAAAAAGCCTTGCTCAGGGGCATGTTTTCTGACGAGTTGTCTCGTGCTTAGTCGTTTTGGTTGGGGCTTACAAAGCAGATGGAAGGGAAACTCAGAGAACTAATTGGTAAGCCAGGTGTTTGGCTCTATATTCAAAGCAGCAACGGCTGGTTTAAGAACGTTGAAATCCTAGAAGTGGGCGATGATGTTTTGACTTTTCGCTATGAGTCTGAGTCAGACACCGATCGTAAAATTTGGGAGAAAACGACACGAATTTCTAACGTTTCAGAAATTGAGTCGCGGCTAGTTGTGGTGCCAAAACCAAATAATTCACAAATGGCAGACATTAGAGGTCAGCTCTCTAGGCTGCTACAGCAAGAAAGCAGCCCTGAAGCTGATGACCGGATGCATTAGATTTGCTGTCGGCGGCTGCGGCTATCTCTGCTCTTTTGGTTGCCTGTGACTGCTAGTTGTTGTCAGCTTGAGTTGTCGCTAACTTAAGTAAAGGAAACTTGGATGAGGTAGAAGGTGACAAAACGGGGCGGATTCTTTTTTGTGATCGCAGCTATCGCGATGAGTGTGATTGTTTGGGGTAACCCAATTGCCGCGCTCAAGGGCACCTTGAAAACGGGATTCTTTCCAGATGTGCCGGCAATTACCGCTAGCCCTGACTTGTCAGTGGCTACCTCATTTGGTTTAGATGAAGCGAAGCTGATGGCACACGTCAGCGCGATCGCCAAGCCTAGAGCCACACCTAGCCAAAAGCGCGAGACTCTTCGTTACATCACTGAACAGCTTTCGAGCTACGGCGTTTCATTTAGTCAGCAGCCCTATGCTCACCCTAAAACCGGCGCGGCGACAACTGGCGGTATCAATATTGTGGCGACGCTGCCGGGGCAAAACCCAACAGCGGGCAGCTTTGTGCTAGGTGCGCACTACGATACGCCCGCGAACTCGCCCGGTGCTGATGATAATGCTAGTGCGATCGCTGCCTTGCTCGAAACCGCCCGTTTGCTTTCCTCTATTACCGAGCCCTTCAGTGAGCCCGTTACTGAGCCCATCGGTGGGAGTGAGCCTGTCGCTGGTAAAGCCGCCGACCCAGCATATAGCCAAGCGCCTGCCACCTTACCCTTTCCGCATACGCTAAAGCTCGTATTTTTTGATCAAGAAGAGCGCCAGCCAGATGGTAGCGGCCTGCTAGGCAGTCTGGCCTTTACTGCTGAGCCGACTAACCTTGTTGGAGTAAAAGGTGCCATCGTTCTAGACATGATTGGCTATGCCTGTCGCACCGAGGGCTGTCAAAGCTATCCCCAGAGATTGCCCTTGCCCGCTCAGAGTCTGCCTAAAACTGGTGACTTTTTGGCCGTACTAGGGCTCTCAGAACATACAGATCTAATCGGGGCTTTTGTGGGCTCAGCTCAGAGCGCTGGACCATTGGTCATGAGTCTACCGGTTCCGAAAACGGCACTTAACCTGTTTCCCGATTTGCTACGGAGCGATCATGCGCCTTTTTGGGAAAAAGACATTCCAGCCGTTTTCGTGACCGACACCGCTAACTTTCGCAACGACAACTATCACACTGAAAGCGACACGCCCGAAACCTTAGATTCCTCGTTTTTTAGAGGCAGCGCCCAGCACGTATTAAACGCGACCGTGGCGCTACTAGATCAAGAACCCTGAGTGGAGCCGAGGGGCTGCTTTTGTTGCTCGCGTGCTTTTTTAAGATATTCAAAAACGCTCTTATCACCAATATCCGGCGGAATTGGCTGAATGACTTTGCGCAGTGCAAACACCGTAAATAGAACAGCCCAAGCCGCTAGCATGTTTTGCTCTGTTCCAGTCGAGAGGATGCCTACCATATGGCCGAGCAGCAGTCCGGGCACCAGTACCACTAAAAACTTTGTTTCTAGGCGATTGAAGCAAAAGGCTTCTTTGAAGAAAATGCCGGTTAGCGCGGCGAAGGTAAAGCCAATACCCAAGATCGTTAGCGGCTGCTGATAGGCCGTGAGCGCTAGCGGTGTCGGATAGTACAGCGCTATGATCAGGCTCGCTAGCCCGCCGATAGCCCAAAAGAGCTGTAGCGCGCGGTGTAAAGGGCGCACGTAAATATGAATTTTGAAGAGGCTAAGACCTAGACCCGCCCATAGCAGCCCATAGCCGAGGGTCGCAGCGCTAGGCGCAATGCTGGGCATAAAGAAAGTGCAGAGAACGGCTAAGGCAAAGCTGATGGCCGCAATCGCTAAGCCCGCTCGATATAAAACGACTTCTGTTCGATCGCTCTGCTCAATCGTAAACGTGCCAAACTGCCCTTCGTACAGCTCAGTTTGCAGATTCGCTGTGGGCTCAACAGGTCCGTCTGCTGGCTTCCCAGCGGGTGTATCAGTCAGCATATCGGTTGGTGTCTTCATCATAGTTCTTGTCAAAGCTTCTCAATCAAAGCCGCTTATACCCTTGAGCTATTGCCCTCAGCCTATAATCCTCAATCTAGCGTCAAATCTCTTTGATAGACCATCACCTTTACTAACGGTATTGATCCCGGTCTTTGGAAAATAGACCTAGCAGCGGACCTAGTATCGCGCCAAAAACAAAGCCTCCGGCATGTGCCCAATAGGCCACACCGCCTGACCCCATATCAGCCGTTGCCCCTAGGCTGGCGACGCTGTACAAAGCCTGCTGTACAAACCACCAGCCTAAGAAGAAGAAAGCTGGAATGCGGAAGGTCGTTAAAAAGATAAAGAGGGGAACGAGCGTGAGAATTCTGGCTCGAGGAAAGCGGATGATGTACGCGCCCATCACACCCGCGATCGCACCGCTAGCGCCCAACGTTGGCACCACCGAGGTGGGATCGAAAAACCAATGTGCTAGACCTGCTAGCGCGCCACAGACCAGATAGAACAGCAAAAACTTAAGTGCGCCTAGCTGATCTTCAATATTGTTACCAAACACCCACAGGTAGAGCATATTGCCACCCATATGTAGCCAGCCACCATGCAAAAACTGAGACGAAATGAGCGTGATCCATTCCCGCTCACCAGCGATCGCACCTGCCTGTAAAGACTCAGTCAGCTCTGCTGGCACAATCGCCCAGGCATTGAAAAACTGCTGAAGCGCGTCTTCGCCCAGCGAAATTTCGTACAAAAAAATGACAATATTGAGCGCCAGCAGCGCATAGACAACCACAGGCGTCGTGTTAATAGGATTGTCGTCTTTTAGAGGAACCACGATAAATTCGGCAAACGCGCTTAGGGGGCTGTTTCTATCTTAGAGGAATCGCTCGTAGATCAAGCGGTAGATTCAGGCTCTTTATGCTGGTGATAGATGCTGGCGGTAGACCCGAGATTAGGGCCAGGATAAAGAGCCTGAATCCGCGTCTAGCTGCACTGGTAAGCCCACGGGTAGCGCCGCGTTTTCGCCATCGTGACCAAAGGGCAGATCAGACACAATAGGAATGCCAAGTCCGCAGAGGCGATCGTGCATGACTTCTGCCACACTCAGCGTCGGCCCCGGCTTAGCTAGCTGCCAACCGCTAAAGCGCCCCAGCGCAATTCCACTTACAGAGCGTAGCTTGCCCATCGCTCGCCACTGTGTCAGCATTCGGTCTAATCGGTAAGGTGCTTCACCTACATCTTCAAAAGCCAAAATCACATTGGTTAAATCCGGTTCAGCCGCTGTGCCGAGCAAATGAGTTGCCACACACAGGTTCCCAGGCAGTAAAGTACCAATGGCTTTTCCACCACAGCCAAACCTAGACCAGCCTTTTCCTATGATGGGTTCAATCTTATGCTGCTCGACCCAACGAAACAGCCGCTCTTGCGATCTGGCAGGCTCAGCCGATAGCGTGGTCAGCACTGGGCCGTGTACACCCGAAACGCCGTGCTTTGTCAGGCTCCATAGCAGACCTGTGATGTCTGAAAATCCAATCAACCACTTTGGCAGTTGCGCTGCGGGTAGACCCTTGGGTTCTGTGGATAAATCTGTTGGTAGTTCTGTGGATAAAGGTGGCCAGTCCCAATCTTCTAACAATCTTGTGCTGCCATATCCACCCCTTGAGCACAAAATAGCTTTGCATTCGGGGTCGTTGAGGGCACTTTGTAACTGCTGCCGCCGACTGCTGTCAGTGCCTGCTAGGTACCCCCAGCTAGCATCGTAGCCATCACATAGCTGAAGGCGATAGCCTCGCTGCCGCCAGAGGTTCAGCCCTGCTTCAAACGCCTCAGGCTCTGATTTCTCAGACCGCTGCAGTCTGCCGCTAGGAGAGATTACACAGAGCAAATCGCCCGGTGTGAGGGGAGGGGGGAGTAGCACTGCGCTGCTGGAAACTAATGTTGAGAACTAATATTGGAAAACTAACAGTATTGTGAAGCGCCAAATTGTGAAGGGTTAATAGCTAATCGAAATCAGCTCACCCATGTTGTTTACTCTGTAAGCTTCACCCACGTAGCCAGTGCGCTCAAACATGATTTGGTGAATGTGCTTATCTAGCTCATGCTCATTTGTAAACTGATCGCGATAGTAGTCTTTGATGTCTGACTCTATCCCCAGTTCCTTTAGCCTGTCATGCAGGGCATACTTGTCGCCCATAAAATAGGCATCGCGAGCCGACCGATCGCTCCAAAATTTATCAATAATGCGATACGGTACGCCTGCAAGCGTCACCTGCTCTTTTAAGAACAAGTGAGTCCAGGTTGCACTACCTAGCGTTGCGCAAACAGCGGTGAGTACCACCAGGCGCTGCCACAAGCGATATCGAGGGCGCTGCATTTTGAGCCTTTGGGTGAGGCGGCTTGGCTGATCGCGCTTATTACGAACTAACGTGAAGAAGGCGCGATCGCCTTTCGTTCTGGTTTTTAGCTGGCGCTGTAACCAACTTCGCTTAGACTCCCTTGTGTCTAGCAAGAGTAGGGGGCGGTGCGTGCCCGTACGATCGCCTGCGCTTGCGTCAGTACTCGCATTTGAATGCGATTGCGCAGGCTGCTGTACAGGCTTACGCTCAGGCAGAAGGCTTGACGAACCGGACGATACGGTTCGCCCATGAGGCAGGTATGCCATTGGGTAGATACTGGTGATAGATGCAGGTGGCTACTCTCAGGCGGCGTCTACGTCTCGTCGCAGACTGGTATCAGAGAATACTTCTATTATGAAGCTTGTTGCCTCTTACGACTATAAGGCTGTAGTCATAAATTTACCTAGTACCCAGATCATTGACAAAATGGCGACTGCTTTGTCTGCTGCTGAAACGCTGAATTCTGGCTAGATATGCAGGGCTAGATACTGACCTTACCGAGATACTGCATTACCAATTTTGACCAAGTTGGTCTGCATTTTCAGATGAAGTCGAGTTGCCAGATAACTGATTGTGCCGGTGCGATCGCGCTGATAGTCAGCCAGATGATCCTTCAAATTGATAGGATCGCCGATATAAAAGTACGCTTTACGGGCGGCTTTCGGCTGAGCGTGCTCTACCTGAAACACTTCACGCTCTAGCCGAATTAAAGTATCCAAAAAGCGTTCTGGCGTAGGCGACTGCGCCACATAGCCATCGTAGATAGCATCAAAGTTCAGCAGCCGAATCGTATCCCACACCACTTTTTCTGGCTTGAGCCGATCTGGCCCCAGTAGAACGGCTGCCTCATCGTCTTTCTCAGCTAGCGCAAAGTCTTCTAACCAGGCTTGGACCTTGTACACTCGCTCACGAATCGGGTCGTTTACATTAGGCTCAATGCCCACCGCAGACTCGCACTTTTCGATAAACGCTCGCCGTAGCCGCTCAATGCGCTGATTCCAATCTAGTTTGTCTTTCGCGCTAGCTTGGTCTGGCAACTGGGCCTCATCTTCAATGCGCAAGATTACCTGCTCTGCAATCTGCCGCAGCCGCTGATAGTTGTCTAATTTAGATGGATCACTGTTAGCTGACTCAATCTTTAGCTCAAGCTCGAGCCGAGCCAGCATCTTCTCAATCACCCGCTGCATAGGCTGTCGATAGCGATATTTCAAGCTCAGCGGCACGATGTAAACGTCTGGGATTTGCTCGGGTGATTCAGCCTTTTTAGCTAGCTGTGCCAGTACCGACATGGGTAGCTGAATAGCCCCAGGGCGAAAGGGCATGATTGTATCATTTTGATAAGAACAGCCGCCCTCAGGAAAAATTACCAAGCGGCACTGGGGTTCTTTTATCAGTGAGATGGTTTGGCTAATGCTGGCGCGATCGCCTAGCCCGCGCCGGATAGAATAGCAGCCCAGTCGCTGAATAAACCATCCTAGCCAACCTTTAAAAGACTCGTAAGCCACAATGTAGTGAAATAGCTGACCGAGCCGAGCCGACAGCACAAATAGGGCAATGCCGTCTTCTAGGGTGGGATGGTTGCATACAAAAACGATGCGAGCATCTTCTATCTGGCGTACTTTACCCACCGATTCTTCGGAAACCGAAAGCTTCATTTTGTACAGCACGCGTGCTAACGGATAGCTAATGCTCTGCACTAGCCGCGTCATTAGCGGGCGCTGTTGGGGTGGATAAAAAGTCTCTGGCGCAGCAGTAGAGCGAGATAAAGAGTCAGCGGCCATAGCAAGAGTTACTCAACATCCGTGACCTCTAATATGCCACTGCCCGGTCGTATTCACTTAGCTAACCCTCTAAAGCAAAGGCTGCTTTCGATTAATTACGCCTAGCGTTGCTAAAGACGACAAAAGGCTATTCATCACCCATGATTCTTGGCACCTTAAAGAAGTCTTCTTCACGATCTGGCGCGCTTTCTAGCATCGCTTCGCGCTCAGCAAAGACTTCTAGCTGGTCGGGGCGGGTAATGTTGCTCACTTCGATAGCCCTGGTGGTGGGCTCGACATCTTGCGTATCTAGTTCGTCTAGCTGCTGAACATACTCCAAAATGCTGTTGAGCTGGCCAGTAAACTGCTGTTCTTCTGCCTCGCTTAGCTCTAGGCGCGCTAGCGTCGCAACTTTACGGACCTGTTCGAGATCAATCATGACTTTAGTCTTCCTAAATCATATCCAGCTTCATCCGGCCCGTTACCTTTAGCCAGTTTTGGGCTTCAATGTAGTTATTCGGTGCAATGCGAATGGCTTCCATCCAGTAGCGAGCCGCTTCGTCGTACAGAGAATCGGCTTCACTTTTATCGCCTGCCGCTTCCGCTTGCTCACCTTGATAGTGATAAATTACAGCCGTGTTGTTCAAGGCCTGAATGAGCCTAGGGTTTAGTTCAATTGCTTCTTCGTAAAGCGTTAGCGCTTTTTTGTGCTCGCCGTTGCTTGCCTCAATGAGACCCATGTTGTAGAGAATGTAGCTTTTATCGTAGGGATCTTCTTCTAGAAGGAGCGCTTCTTTGTAATTGTCGAAGGCTTCAGCATACTCCCCATCGGCTTGAGCAGACATGCCATCTCGGTAATAGGCAAAGGCTTCTTTAGCCTGCTTTTTAGCCGGTAGCATTTTTAAGATCATGTCGGCCATGACCGTAAATGACTTATCAATGAAGTTATCGTTCTTTTGGGTTCTTGGCATTGAGTTCCCTGCGCTGCGCGATCAAGTTGCCGCAATACAATTCACTCTTAAGAGCCTAGCAAACTGTTGCAGGTGCGATCGCTCAAATGTAAGGGAGTTTTAAGTAATCAAAAAACAAGTAACAGCCGTTACAATCGGCTCTATGCAAAACTCCGTATCTACATTACATATGCTGGCTGTCTGCGGATGCACTAGCTCGCAAGCACTGTAGCTGAGGGCAGCATATGTAAATGGACCGGCTGAGACCGGTTCGATTTTTTCTGCTCTGATTTTTTCTGCTCTAGGGCTATCTGCCGATCTAGATAAGCGATCATCTCACCTATTGTCTCAAAGTCGTCTTCGTCAAAGCGATCGCTTAGATCGATGTGGAACTGCTCATAAAAATCTTCGCAAAAAGTGATGACCCAGTCGTGCCAGCACACCAGTGCAAAATGCAAATCACCATGAAAGCTATCACGCGGACGAACCCGGCCAAATGACAAGCCAGAGTACTGGGCCAATCGCTGATAAATGAATGTGAGTAATTCACTATTTTTTGACTGTGGTGCAAAGAGCCGTTGCCACGATGAAAGTTCCAAATTGAGGCGAGTGCGATCTTTCATCCACTGATTCACCTGACGGCGAATGGTGAGATCCGGGCTCATATCGGCGTAGGCGTTGACATTAATAAACCAGCTATTGAGTTGCTGCATCATAAGTAAGTGCGGCCTAAGAAGAAACCGTCAGGGCGTTGTGTCTTTAATATTCCCGGCCACCCTGGGGAAATTACGGTGTTTTTTATCACTTGCATACGGAAATTAAGCGGCTATCTATATGCATACGATTGGGTTAAGTCTATAAAGCTTGGAAGTCTCGGAATTTAGCTGGCTGGCGCTGCGGCGGTTTCTAATGTAGCGACGAAAGTAGGATAGGAAACTGCTGCGGCTTCGGCCCGATGGATTCTGGTTTTGCCAGTGGCGCGGGTGGCTGCGATCGCCAAAGCCATCGCAATTCGATGATCGGTATAGCTATCGAGCGTGGCGGCTTTGAGCTGGGCCTGCTGTCCCATGCCGGTAATTTCCATCCCTTCTGATTGTTCAACCACGCGGCCCCCTAGCTGAGTGAGCGCAGCGACCATCACCGCAAGGCGATCGCTTTCTTTGACGCGCAGCTCAGCCGCATCTGTAATAGTTGTGGTGCCGTTGGCAAACAGAGCCGCAACTGCCAAAATTGGTACCTCATCAATCAGCCGAGGAATCAGGTCACCGCCAATATGGCACCCCTGAAGCTGACTGTGACGTACCCGCAAGTCGGCAACGGGCTCACCGGTTGCGTCTCTTTCATTTTCTAAGGTGATATCTGCGTTCATTGCCTTCAGGGCTTCTAAGATGCCTGTGCGCGTAGGGTTTATGCCCACATTTTCGATTAGCAGATTTGAGCCTGGGGTGATAGCTGCGGCAACTAGCCAAAAGGCCGCAGAGCTAATATCTCCAGGAACAATGACCGTTTGCCCTGTGAGCTGCGCCGGGCCATGCAGGGTCACGCTGTGGGTAGCTGTGTCGATTGAAAGCCGAGCGCCGAAGGCCTTGAGCATCCGCTCGCTGTGGTCGCGCGATAGGCTGGGTTCGGTGACGGTGGTGTCTCCTACGACGGAGAGCCCTGCTAGCAGCAGGCAAGACTTTACCTGAGCTGAGGCAATAGGAGAGTGATAGTGAAAGGGCTGGAGCTGTTGACCTTGAACGCCTAGCGGGGCCAGGGTGTGGTGAGCTTTGCCAGCGATGACCGCGCCCATTTGAGTGAGGGGTGCGATCACTCTTTTCATCGGACGCGATCGCAATGACCCGTCGCCAGTCACCGCGAAGAACTTCTCTGGCTGAGCGGCTAGTAAGCCGAGCATTAGCCTCAGCGTGGTGCCTGAATTGCCCGCGTCGAGCACGTCGTCGGGCTCTTGCAGCGTACCGCCCGTGCCTTCTACAGTGACCCACTCATCTTCTAAATCTGATATTTTGGCCCCCATAGCGCCAAAGCAGGCTGCGGTTCTACGAGGATCTTCACCTAGGAGAAGGCCCTTAATCCGGGTAGTGCCGTGAGCGATCGCGCCTAGCATCAGCGACCGATGCGAAATCGATTTGTCGCCAGGGACCGTGATTTTGCCCGTTAGGGGGCCGCCTTGACTGCCGTCAATTTCTAGGATCTGGTGGGGCGTTTGGTCGGGCGCTTGATCAATTAGCTGCAAAAAAGTCATGGCGGCAACGAAAGGTAAGGTGAAAAAAAGATGACTGCAAAGATTACTGCGCAGTGGATTCGCAGTAGGCGTTGACGCCTTCAGTGATTTGTGCGGCTTCGGTGTCTATGGTTTGTAAGGCACTAAAAGCGCTGTTGACTTGTGCTTCAAACCGACCGAATACCGATCTAAAGGCTTCTTCGTTTTCGGCATCTGCCAGTAGCTGCATAGCGTCTCTAGCGTTGGAGAATGTGCGGCTCCACTGGGCTGCGGCTGTTGCATAGCCCTCTCTATACTCTTTGAGCTGTTCGTCTTCTAGCTCAATAGCCGCGAGACTTTGGGCGAGCAAGTCACTTTGCGTGCTGGCTTTTTGCATCGTTGCGATATAGACACCCGCGCCGCCTTGTAGCTCAGCCATATTTTGAGCGCTGTTGAGCTGAGCTAGCGCGGCTTCGATCGCTTGCTCGTACTCCGCATCGAATACTTGAGCTTCGTTAATAGCGGTAATCAGCTGATTGCACTGAGAGACCTGTGGGCTGCAGCTGGCTAAGCCGAGAAGTAATAAGCTACTTATAAAGGTCAGTGCTTTAGGAAAAGGCATTGCAAGAGTTCAGTGAATAGCTAATTTAGCGGGTAATTCAGCAAGCGCAATCGAACAGAGCGACCAATACTATACCAATTTCAAGAGGATCCTTGGCTTTGAACGACACTATTTCATCCGCGCTGATTTCGCACCGTCAGCAGTTTTCATCGCTCGTAGGCAAGCGCTATTTTAACTATGGTGGCCAGGGACCGATGGCCGATAGTGCGATCGCAGCTCTGACAGCAGCCCAGCAAACTATTCAAACCAAAGGACCGTTTTCGTCTGAGGTATATGACTGGCTAATAGAAGAAGGCAGCCAGACCAGAGCGGCGATCGCCCAGGCACTTGGCACCACCCCAAAGACAATTACCCTGACCGAAAACGTAACGGTGGGCTGCAATATCCCGCTATGGGGACTGCCCTGGCAATCAGACGATCATATTTTGATGGGTGATTGTGAGCATCCGGGTGTGGTGGCAGCCGTGCGTGAGCTATGCCGTAGATACGATGTGACGGTAAGTACCTGTCCCCTTTCTAAGATGCTGACAGGCGCAGATCCAGTCCAGATTATTCAGCAAGGACTGCGCACTAAAACGCGGCTGGTAATTGTAAGCCACGTGCTGTGGAATACGGGGCAGGTTCTGCCAATGGAAGCGATCGCGAATCTTTGTCACAACCACACTCCTCATACCCGTCTACTCGTTGATGCCGCTCAGTCGGTTGGCACCTTGCCGCTAGATCAGCCCGGCTGGCGACTGCCTGAAACCAATGTAGACTTTTATGCGTTTACTGGTCACAAGTGGTGGTGCGGTCCGGCTGGGCTAGGCGCACTGTATGTGCGGCCTGAGGTCTTTGAAGAGACAACGCCGACCTATGTGGGCTGGCGGGGGGTAGAGGTTGACAAGCGGGCAAACCCAGCCGGTTGGGAGACAACCGGAAAAAAGTTTGAAGTTGCGACATCTGACTACAGCCTGTGGGGCTCGCTGCGGCAGGCGATGGCAGTGCAGGCAGAATGGGGCGATAGTCAGGCTCGCTACGATCGCATTTGTACGCTGAGCGAGCGGCTGTGGAAAGGGTTACGTGGGCTTTCTTTTGTGCGGTGTGTGCTCAGCGAGACGCCGCCCCCCTCTGGCCTAGTCTCTTTTCAGCTTTTAGGAGCAGACGGTCAGCCCAGCCCAGAAAAGCACAGCGCCCTAGCGAAGCAGCTAGAAACCGAAAAGATCTATGTGCGTACCCTGCTATCGCCTAACTGTCTGCGCGCCTGCGTGCACTATCTCACCTTAGAAACCGAAGTCGATGAGCTGATAGCTCGTATCGCGGCTGAGGCTAGCTAAAACCGCGCTAGTCGTACTCTTTTCCCTCGTACTCCCGGCAGCCTTCGCAAGGGCCAGAGGGATTAGCAGCGCAGCGAATGTAAGGCGATTTGGCATTGAGCTGACAGGTGATGTCGCCAATCACTAGGCCTAGGCCTTCGACGTAGTGTTCATCAGGGTGGCGAGGTCGCCTAGCAATGAAGCGCAGTCGCTCATCAGCGACCGTATTGGCTGCTAGCTGTAGCTCTGTTTCAAATGGTTCGCGGGCCAACCAGGCTACCAACAGCGAAAGGACTGCTGGTAGCAAACCGACAAAGAGAATAAGCGCAATGAACATGAAAAGAGAAAACTTGACGGTTGGCAAAATCGACTACACGACAGAGATCCTAACGCGATCGCGCTCAGCACGTGCGTTTATTGTTATTTACTGGCTATTATCCGCTAGCTGTCAGCCGCTTTTGCTTTGGGCCGGTAGGTAGAGGCCACGCTGAGTTCGTCTAGCTGCTTTTTATCTACGGTAGACGGGGCGCTGGTAAGCAGGTCGCGGGCCTGCTGCGTTTTGGGAAAGGCGATCGCCTCTCGAATCGAATGCTCTCCGGCCAGCAGCATCACCAGTCTATCTAGCCCGTAAGCAATGCCGCCGTGGGGCGGCGTGCCGTACTCAAAAGCTTCGAGCAAAAAGCCAAACTTGTCGTTCGCTTCTGCTTCTGAAAGGCCAATGGTTTCGAATACTTTGGCCTGCACGTCGGGCTGATAGATGCGCAGACTGCCGCCGCCAATTTCGTAGCCGTTGTACACGATGTCGTAGGCAACGGCGCGAGCGGTGGTGAGATCTTCAGCATCGTCTGGGTGCGGTGCGGTGAAAGGATGATGCAGCGCTTCGTACCGGTTCTCGTCGGCGTTCCACTCAAACATAGGAAAGTCAGTAACCCACAGCAGATTGATTTTGTCTTCGTCGATCAGGTTTAGCTCTGCTGCGATCGCCTGACGCAATTTATCCAACGTCGCATTTACCGTTGCCGTATCGCCTGCGGCAAATAGCAGCAAGTGCCCTGGCTGTGCGCCGGTTCTTTCTAGCAGCGTCTGCTTTTGCTCTGGCGTTAGGTTGTCTTTAATCGCCCCAATCGTATCGATTTCGCCGCCTTCGCGCACGCGGATGTAGGCTACACCTCGAGCCCCCGCATCTGTTGCTACCTTAAACAAATCGCCCTTCGGCTTGATGCGCACGTTAGAAATCGCCTCGTTGCCATTGGCAATCGGTAGCACTTTTACCTGTCCGCCGCTTTTCACCGCGCCCGAAAACACTTTGAATCCAGAGTCTTTGACGATATCCGAGACATTGACTAGCTCTAGCGCGTAGCGGGTGTCAGGCTTATCGCTGCCATAGCGGTCCATCGCTTCGGCATAGGTCAAGCGAGGAAACGGCGTGGGAATATCAACGCCCTTAACCGTTTTGAAAACGTGGGTAAGCAGCCGTTCGTTGAGCGCAAGGATTTCTTCTTCGTCCATAAAGCTCATTTCCATGTCGAGCTGTGTGAACTCGGGCTGACGGTCAGCACGCAGATCTTCATCGCGAAAGCAGCGGGCAATTTGATAGTAGCGGTCCATCCCAGCGACCATCAAAATTTGCTTAAAGAGCTGCGGTGACTGCGGTAGGGCAAACCATTCGCCTTCGTTGACGCGCGAGGGCAAGATGAAATCTCTAGCACCCTCGGGCGTAGAGCGCGTCAGGATAGGCGTTTCGATTTCAATAAACTCTTCGGTGTCTTCTAGGAAGCGGCGAATGGCTTTGATAATGTTGTGGCGTAGGTACATGTTGCGCGACATGCGATCGCGTCTCAAATCCAAATACCGATATTTCAGTCGCAGATCTTCGCGTACGTTTTCTTCTTCTGCTGTCGAAACTTGAAACGGCATCTGCTTACGCACTGCGTTCAAAATGATTAGCTCGTCGGCATAGACTTCTACCTGGCCTGTTGGCAGCTTTTCGTTGAGTGAGTCTGCTGGGCGCTGGGTCACCCGGCCCACTACTTTAACGACGTACTCGCCCCGTACGTCTTCGGCTACTGGGTAAGACTCGGGCGTTCGTTCAGGATCGCTGACAATTTGAACCGTACCAGTGCGATCGCGCACATCTAAAAACACCACCCCGCCATGGTCGCGGCGACGATCAACCCAGCCATAGAGCGTGACTGTTTTCTCAATATGCTCTGCTCGAAGTTGACCGCAATAAAGGCTACGCATGGCGAGGGGGATTGATTAACAAAAACAAAACCTTTTCATTATGAGTGATGAAGTCGCCTACAGCTACAAAGATTTCTGCACTACTCTGCTCTGGTGTCTGCTCGCGCGGCGAGATAGCCACACGTATAGCCAGATGCCACCACATAGTCAACGGTACGCTCCGCGCCCATCGGATTGCTAGAAACGTCTAAGCAGTTCTCGACGTTGGGCTCTCTATGGAAATATTAACCTGCTACGAAATATCACTGAACAAGTGGTACGATTTCAACTCAATCAATCGCTAGGGGTGCCTAAAAAGGCTGAGAACACACCCTTGAACCTGAGTCTGGATAATGCCAGCGGAGGAAAGCATGAATAGGATTTTGAGGCTGTTGTTAGGACAGCCGCCACTGCGAATAGTGGGGGCGTACCCATGGGTATAAGCACGGTGGTCTTGCTGGTAGCTGCGGCTACCTTTGCGCTGGTGGGCCTTTCGCAAATCGGTCGCCAGGTCGTGGATTTAGAAGACTACATGGTGAGCCGAAATCAAATTGGCGGACCCATGGCCCTAGCGACCGTTACCGCTTCGGCGCTGGGCGCTTGGATTTTGTTTAGTCCGGTCGAGGCGGGCTCGCTGTTTGGTGGCATTACGGCAATTCTGGGCTATTGCATCGGTTCGGCTTCGGCAGTGTTTTTGTTTGTGTTTATTGGGCCGAGGCTTCGGCAGATTATGCCATGGGGTCACTCGCTCAATGAGTATGTGCGTCATCGGTTTGGTGGTCAGGCGAGCGGTGGCCAAACCAGTAGCAGTCAAACCAGTAGCAACCAAAGCAACAGCAGCCAAAGCCTTTGGGGAAAGGCGATGTACTGGCTGACGGTGATGGTGATGCTGCTGTACATGTTTGTGTATCTGACGGCAGAGCTGACGGCGATCGCACAGACCCTTCAGCTTGTTGCCAATGTCCCTTTGCTCACCACCTGTATCGTCGTGATCACCGCTGTTTTTCTATACACTACCTACGGCGGATTAAAGGTCACGATTCTGACCGACGCGCTTCAGTTTGGGCTGATTGTACCGCTGCTGCTAGTGTGTTTCGGCGCAACTATTGTCTTGCTCGGTGGCTTTGGCGCAGCGTTTTCGCCAGTACGCGAAAACATCCCTGCGCTCTTGTCATTTGGCAATATAGGCGGCCTGCGATTTGGTGCAACGCTGATGATTGCCATCATCGCCGCCGAGCTGTTTAACCAGGGCAACTGGCAGCGGGTATATGCCTGCAAGGACGACCCGACTGTGCGCCGCGCTTTTTTAGGTTCGTCTTTGGTCATTTTGCCGCTGCTGTTTCTCTCAGGACTGCTAGGTCTGATTGCAGCCGGGTTTGACCTCAGCGGGACGACGGCCTTTTTTGACTTACTGCAGATGCTGGCAGTTCCTAGCTGGCTGGTCGGTGCGGTAGTGTTGCTAGCCGTTGCGCTGGTAATGAGCAGTTTGGATACCTTGCTCAACGGCATTAGCGCTGTGTTTACGGTGGACCTGCTGCGACTGTCGAACCGGCCCGATCAGGTGCTGTTGATTTCGCGGATTTTGACAATAGCGGTGGGGATTCCGGCGGTGGCGATCGCAGCCAAAGGCTTGAGTGTCCTCTATCTGTTCTTTATCGCTGATCTAATTTGCGCGGCTCTCCTATTCCCGATTGTCTTTAGCTTTTACAACCGCTACCAGACAGGCGTCAATGCCTTCTGTAGCTCTCTATTAGGCATTGCTGTTGGCACTTTGTTCTTTCCCAAACCCGACTTTACACCGCTGGTAAATCTCCCTGGCGCTGGGGACTTGCTCAACAGCTTTGCCGCCGCTTTTTTGATATCAACCGTTGCCACCCTAATCTGGTGTGCTGTTGATATTAACTTCAGACATAAAACCATCCAGCCTTTTAGCTATATCGATTTGAAGCGGGTAAGGCCCTACAGTTAACGCTTTGTTTTCGGTCGCTGTTCGGTCGCTAGGCTGACAACCATCTGGGCGCTGGATTTTTGATAGCTGCTTTCAATCACATTTAATAATCGTATTTATCTTCTGGTTTGTTCATTTTGAAGTGACAGCCAGAATGGCTGTTCTACGCCTTTTTACCTTTTTACCTAATTTTTCCTAATGGAGATTTTCGCTATGACGCAGACAACTAATCGACCCAAGTCCAATTCATCTCAGCCAAATCAAAGTGCTAAACCAGCTACAGAAACGGCTGCTCTAAAACCAGGCTCAGCACCTCTACGTGCCAACTGGATTGCCAATCGACAGGGCCAAGCCAACGTCTCCCAAATGCACTATGCCCGTCAAGGCATTGTCACCGAAGAAATGGATTATGTTGCCAAGCGGGAAAATCTTCCTGTAGAGCTAATCAAAGACGAAGTCGCTCGCGGACGGATGATTATTCCGGCCAATATCAACCATCCCAATCTAGAGCCGATGGCCATCGGTATTGCCAGCAAGTGTAAGGTCAACGCCAACATTGGGGCTTCGCCTAACTCTTCTGATATCAACGAAGAAGTGGAAAAACTGCACCTAGCAGTGAAATACGGCGCAGATACGCTAATGGATTTGTCTACAGGCGGCGGTAACCTCGACAAAATTCGCACTGCGATCATCAACAGCTCGCCTATCCCAATCGGTACTGTGCCGATTTACCAAGCCCTAGAAAGCGTGCACGGCAGCATTGAAAATCTCGACGCGCAGGACTTTTTGCACATCATCGAAAAGCATGCCCAGCAAGGCGTAGACTACATGACTATCCACGCGGGCATTTTGATAGAGCACCTGCCACTGGTTAAAGATCGCTTGACTGGTATCGTCTCGCGCGGGGGCGGCATTATGGCCCAGTGGATGCTGCATCACCACAAGCAAAATCCGCTTTTTACCCACTACGACGACATTATCGAAATCTTCAAGCGCTACGATGTTTCTTTTAGCCTCGGTGACTCTTTGCGGCCTGGTTGCCAGCACGATGCCTCTGACGAAGCGCAGTTTGCTGAGCTGAAGACCCTGGGCAACCTCACGCGTCGCGCTTGGAAGCACGATGTGCAGGTAATGGTAGAAGGCCCCGGCCATATCCCTCTAGACCAAATTGAAATGAACGTGAAAAAGCAGATGGAAGAGTGTTCGGAGGCACCTTTCTACGTTTTGGGCCCATTGGTCACAGACATTGCGCCTGGTTACGACCACATTACCTCGGCGATTGGTGCAGCGATGGCCGGATGGCACGGTACCGCCATGCTTTGCTACGTGACGCCCAAAGAGCACCTAGGCTTGCCAGATGCGGAAGATGTGCGCAACGGCCTTATCGCTTACAAAATTGCGGCCCATGCCGCCGATATTGCGCGCCATCGTCCGGGTGCTCGCGATAGAGATGATGAGCTTTCCCGCGCTCGCTATAACTTTGACTGGAACGCGCAGTTCGACCTGTCGCTAGATCCTGAGCGGGCCCGCGAGTACCATGACGAAACGCTACCTGCCGATATTTATAAAACGGCAGAGTTTTGCTCGATGTGCGGCCCTAAGTTTTGCCCCATGCAGACAAAGATTGATGCCGATAAGCTGAGTGAATTGGAGAAGTTTTTGGCGAAGGAAAGCTAGCGCCCTAAGCAAGGAAAAACCTGCTAGAGCATCTCACGCATAGTCATCCAGTCGTCGGCTTTTACCATCCACGGTAAAACTGAGACTTTAATAGTGATGCCGTTTTTATCGATATAGATACGGCGGTTGTCGGCTTTGACAAACTCCCACGATTCGAAGGTGTAGCGCTTGGTGGTGCCGCCTAGCAGGTTATAAACAGTGAGCTGATTCGGCTCTAGCAAAAAGCAGGGCCGATTCAGGCAATAGAAGCCAAACATAGACAGCAGCAAACCGACTGCGGCTAGGGCCAGAAATAGGCTGTCGGATCTAATGGCTGCCCAGAGGCTATATAGCGCTATTAGCAAACCGCCTACTGCGAAAAAGGCACCTACCGTTGTTTTGTAGTAAGCGAGCAGTTTTTGCTGGGGGCGGTTAACTTGCATGAAAAAAAGAGAGCAGTGGCCCTAGGCTAGTGTGGATCTTCCGATATAGGTCTCTTAACGCAGGTCTTTATGATGTCGGTCTTTTTAAGGTGGCTTTTTCTAACGGATATCTTTTTCATCTAGCTCTATTGAGAGCTTGAAGTGACATGAATTAAGCTACCTTTCACAGGGAAGTGTGCACTATCCGCAAAAGATTCTGTAAAGAAAGACATTTTTGGTGTATGTCACACGGTGTGGTGCATGCATGGAGAATATCACTGAAATATTAATCTTGGTTAGTGGGTTGTATAAATGTTTTGTCGAAAATACGTAAATTTGATGAACTGTAATGACGCTAGCTTTCTGCCTCCGCGGCGGTGTTACTTTTAACGGCGTTCCCTTCTGTAGCCGTTTTGGTATAGTGCCAGTGCCAAGGCTCTGATGAAGTGTTACCTAAGAACCCTGTTTCGCGCACTGATAGCGCGAAGCCGTGATCTTTGGCGTTGGCCTGTAGCCACCTAAAGGCTTCGGTTTGGGCAAAGCTGGTCTGCCAATCGTGGGCTTCGTCTGCGCCACCAATTGCGATCGCATACCCACTTGAATAGTCATTTTCTGCAGTTGTAGCTGCCTCAGTTGCCCGATCTACCTTGGGCTGATAGCCTGCTAGCGCATATAGACCAACATCATCTGCCTTAGCGGCTGCCACCATTTCCCAAAAGGCATCGGCAGCAGCCGGCCTTAGTAAAATGCTGCCGTCTTCTAGCAAGGCGGTCAGATCCTCGGGCTTTGCTTCGCCCTGTGCTTCTGGCAGAGCCTCGGATGTTCGCCACTCTTGCCACGTCTCGGGAAATTGACTGAGGCGATGCTGTCCCCATTGATAGGTTTTAACACCCACCCCTAGCGCTAGCAAGACCGCTATCCCACCGATAAAGGCTTTAAAGAGATAGGGATTGAGCGGTCTGGTTGAGTACGGGCTGCCGGTGGTTGAAAAGGCGGCTTGCCCAGTGCCCCGGCGCTGATGAGCACTGGGCTGATACTGCCTGTCGGTAGTGGTTAGCGTGGGCAGTCTTTTGCCAGGGGCGGCGATAACGGTGGCGCGGCTACTATCGTGGGCAATCGTGTATCGATCGCACTCTAGTCTGAGCGCATTGAGCGCGTCTGCGGCATCGACAAATCGATCTTGCCACTCGGGGCGAATCAATCGGTCAATGAACTCGGCGATGGGCAGGCTGATGTCAATTCCTTCCCGCCAAAGCAGCCGTCGGCTAGGTCCATAGGTCAGGTTGTAATAGGGCTGTCCAATGATGGCTTCAACTGCAATAAGCCCAAGTGCGTAAAGGTCGCTAGCTGATTGAGGCCGCTCGGCATAGTCAGGCTGAAGCTGCTCGGGTGCGAGGTACGGCTGTGGACTAACAGGCGCGCTAACGCATAGCTTGCCATCTGGGGTAATTTCGCTGCGTGCCAGTCTAGAGAGCGTGCCAAATTCGGTTAGAAGAATCTGACCGTCAAAATCTCGGCGTAGGATGTTTTGCGGGTGCAAGTTTTGATGTACTTCTCCTTGCCTGTGCACCGCGGCTAGGGCAACTAGCGTGTCTTGCAATAGTTTAGAGACGTAGCTTTCACTGAGCTTTTTACCTGCACTGCTCAGCTCGCGACTGAGTGGATGACCTACAATCTGTTCTTGAACGAGGTAGAAAACGCTGCCTGGAGAGGGGCCGGGTTGATTTTTAGCAGGCTCAGCTAGAGAAAAGTATTCTATGACGCTAGGCACCTGTGGCGACTGACCAAGCTGCATCAGGGTTTGGGCTTCGCGTGCTAGGCGATCGCGCATTCCCTGCTGACGGTAGTGAATAGCCGTGATGGTGCAGGCAGGCCGATGCAAATGACGGCGATCGCAGGCCAGATAAACCGTACTAAATGCCGTACGATTCAAAGACTTTTCTATCTCATAGCGATCGTTTAGCAGCTGAGTGCTCATGCAACCAATGAAAAATACAACAGCATCTGTAGCGGTAGACTTGCCCTAATTAATATATCTCTATCACTAACTACAATCCAAAGCAGCATTTTCCTTTACAGATTTGAAAGTTTCTGTGGCCCAAACCTTCTTTAGCCTAAGCTTTCTATGGCTGGGCCTTCTACGACTGGGCCTTGGCCTCTAGTGTTTCCAAACGGCTCTTTAGATCTTTGTTAACCTTTTGCACTTCCTCCAACGTCTGCCGCAAATCGGCCAAAGCCTGGTCGGAGCCCAGCTTTTTCTGCACCTTTTGTGCGGCCTCATCGGCGCGGCGCTTCACCCGGCCATCGGGGCTGTGGGTTGCCAAGCTTCGCAAAATAGCAACCGCACCGCGCACTTCCATTTGAGCTAGGGCCGCTACGGTGGCCACCTGAGTGAGAAAAAAGTCTTCTCGTGAGAGCGCTTCTAGCCGATCAAGAATACGCTCTATGACGGTCTTTTCTTGACCTGTAGAGATTACCCCTAGTGCTCGAATGGCTGCAAGTCGAAGCGGTTGAGGAATGCCAAGCTCGGTGTAGGGCAGCAGCAGATCTAGCGCGGCTTCAGACGTTTTGAACTGGCTAAGACCCGCGATCGCCCCGCTTCTGACAACCTCATTCCACCCGGCTCGCTCCTTTAGCACCGTGTCGATTAGCTTTAGCGTCTTTTGCTCTTTGTCCTTGCCTGCTATCGTAGCGCTGCCGACTTTGCCGAGCGATCGCACCGCCGTCGCCTCTACCAAATAGCTCTCATCCCCTTCTTCAACCACCGCTTTGAGCGTCTCATAGCTCTGCGCACTTTTCACACCGCCCAGCGCACCTACCACCGCCCTGCGGACCTTCGGATGCTCGTCTTTTAGGCTCTCAACCAAAGCTGACTCAGCTTGAGCTAGCCGAATGGACCCCAACTGCTCAGCCACCTCAGCTCGAACCGCCCAAAACGGCTCTGTCTGCATTGCCTGCTCCAAGCTCGCCACCGCTTCTAAACTGCCCTTTTTCGCCAGCGCCTCAGCCGCCATCAGCCGCGAAATCGGATCGAGGTCATGCGCTAGCTGCGCCTTAAGCTCGGCTACTGGGTAGGCCAGCTCTACTGTTTTAAGCAAATGATTGCCCACATCAAAGCTAATAAAGTCAGGCTTTTTGTCTAGCGGAAAATACAGCGCCTGCTCTCGCTCGTGAATACGCACCTTAAAGGTTTTAACCTCGACTTTGGTCCGATCTTCAGCCCCTTCACTCGCTTTTTTAGTGGTCTTCTTGTTTGTCTTTTTATCAGCCTCTTTGCCAGTCTCTTCGTCGGCCTCTGTTTCGCCAGCAACATAGCCAAACCCAATCGGCACCCTCAAATCAAACAGCCCCTCTTGCACCTGCGACTTGCCGTCTTCAACCTGCGTTTGGGTAACTGTCAGCTTGGCTATCTGGCTATCTGCATCCCAGCTATAGGCCACCTTATAATCGGGATGGCCGCCTCGATACACATACTGATCGAACAAAAATCTGAGATTGCGCCCGGTTGCTTTGTCGATTGCCCGCAGCACGTCGATGGTCTCTACGGTGCTGTGCGCGTTGTCTGTCAGCAGCGTCGAGAGCGCTTTAGTAAACAGCTCATCTCCTAGCTCCATCCGAATCATGTGATACACACAAGATCCCTTTTCATAGATGTGCCGGTCGTACAGCTCAATCGCCTCGCGATAGATATGCGTCACCAGTGGACGGCGGTAGCGGCTTTTGTCTTCGTTTAGGTAGGCCCGCGCATGGTTCAGATGGTAATAAAATGCCTCATCTTGCCCCAGCGTTTCTTCTAGCCACAGCACTTCTGAATAGGTCGCGGCCCCCTCTTTGACCCAGGCTTGCGACCAGTGGTTGATCACAATCAGATCGCCAAACCACTGGTGGGCTAGCTCATGTGCTACCAGCGCTTCGGCCCGCTGGTTGTCTAATGCAGCTCGCTGATCGATCATGCAGCGATCGGTGAGAAGAGTGGTGGTGGTATTCTCCATTCCACCAAAGATAAAATCGCTCACACATACCTGGTCATAGTTGGAAAACGGATAGTCATAGCCAAACCGCTTGCTCAACGTCGCCATCATCTGCGGCGTTTTGCCCATTGTTAGCTCGGCTTCGGCCTTGCGTCCTTGCTCAAAATAGTAAGTAACAGGTCGCTTTTGCCACTGGTCTTCGATCTGTTCAAACTCACCAATCGCCAGCGTCATTAAGTAGCTAGGATGTACCTTCTCTAGCTTCCAGTGATAGATCTTTTCGTCGCCGTCTGTTTCGGTAGTAACTAGCTCGCCATTGGAAACAACCGTGAACTGCTTTGGCACCCTGGCCCTGATTTCTGAGGTGGCAAGCTGACCAGGATAGTCAAAGCAGGGAAACCAAAAGCGAGAGTCTTCATCTTCGCCCTGGGTCCAAACCTGTGTTGGCTTGTTGGGGTAGTGTTTGTCAGGGCCGACAAAATAGATGCCGCGCTGCGGATTTTCTACTGCATAGTCAATGGCTAAGATGAACGATTTGCCAGCTCGCGTCGGTGTTTTGAGCGTTACCTGTAGCTGCTCGCCGTCGTAGTCAAAAGTTTGTTTGGTGCTGCCAACTTTAACAGACTTAATCTGTAAATCTACAGCGTCTAGCGTTAGACTTTCTACGCCATCTACAACAGGTGCAATCTGGATTTTGCAGCTGCCGCTGTAGCTTTTGTTGGGGATATCAAACGCCAAATCGAGCGAAATGTGTTCTACTTGGCCCGGACGATCAGGATTGTAGTGAGGGTAGGCTCCTGGTAGCTCAAAAGATTTTCGGCCAGCTTGATCGAGGTGGGACGCGTAGATGTTTTCCATAGTGACAGGTGAGAGTGCTTGGTATGAGGTTCTGGTTAGACCTGTTGCGAAATAACCCGCTAAAATGGTTGAAGAGCTGCCTCTTCGTTGAAATCAAATCGTACCAATGCTGAATATCAACCGCGCCTTCAAAAATGACCGTTTGATGCGAGCCATGACTGGCTTAAATCTTACTGCCTTTGATGCGCTATTGCCTAGCTTCAGCAGTGCTTATAGAGCAGCTCACCCCGTCTCTAAAAAACGTAAACGTGCACCCGGTGGGGGTCGCAAAGCTAATTTGCTGCAGATGTCAGACAAGCTATTCTTTGCGCTGTTTTACTTCAAGTGCTATCCCACTTTCGATCTAGCCGGTATTCTGTTTGATTTTGACCGCGCTCAGGCTCATCGCTGGCTGCATCGATTACAGCCGATTCTAGAGACAGCGCTCGGCAAAGAAATGGTGTTGCCAGAGCGTCAGATTACCAGTATGGCAGAGTTTATCAAACGCTTTCCCGAAGTAGAGCGCGTGGTGATTGACGGGGTAGAGCGACCTGTCCAGCGACCTCAAGATAAAGCACGTCAACGTCGAACCTACTCCGGCAAGAAGAAGCGCAATACGCGCAAACAGTTGGGTGCGTGCGACCAAGACAAGCGAATTCTAGTACTCACACCCACGCACGATGGCAAGTTCCATGACAAGTGTCTACTAGACTGTTCGATTCTGGTAGAACATATTCCCGATAGAGTACCGATTCAAGTTGACCTTGGCTTCAAGGGTTTAGAAGAAGAGTACGAGAACGTTCATCTCCCGCACAAGCGACCACGTGGAGGCAGTCTTAGCGATGAGCAAAAGGATGAAAATAAAGCATTCAACGGTGAGCGAGTTGTCATTGAACATGCTTTCGGTGGCACCAAGCGCTACAAAGCGGCGGCAGATATCTACCGAAATCGCAAGAAAGACTTCGATGACCACTTGATGTTGACCTCAGCTGGACTATGGAACTTCTACCTACAAGCTGCTTAAGAGAAATGAGAAAACACGAGGTCGTTCGTCCTCCAACTCTCACTATTTCGCAACAGCTCTGTTCTATATATACATATGCCTATATGCCTAAATTAAACCCTTTATTGGCGGTTTGTTGTCTGAAGTTCTGCTATAGATTGCTATCCAAGCGTTTTTAGATGCTGTTTTTGTGATTTGGATTCTAGCGCAAGCTTCGAGAAAATTAAGATTCTAGACGTGGCTTGCAACCTAAAATCTAAAAGCTGCGGCTTTAGGCTTACCTTGTATGAATCGAACTGCATCTTCTCGCGCTATGTCTTCTCTAGTGAATGGTGTTTTGAGCGTTGAGCCCCTGGCCAGACTTGCTAAATACCAAGCTCGCAAGATGATGATAAACCGGGCAGAAACGCTGGGCGTATACTGGCGCGATGAAGTGAACGCGCTGCGATCGCGACGCCCAGAAAGTTTGGATGGCACCGTACAAACGAACGAGCAGCTAAACGAGATTCATCCAGATTGGGAAGCAGAACGAGCGGCGATCGCAAATCCTGACACCACCTATCCCAGCTACTACGCCAACAAATTCCACGCTTACGACGAAGGCAACTTAGGCTGGTTGCCAGCGATGGAGGAAGGGGTTGCAGCTAGGGCCGTTCATGCTCGTATCTGGCCCAAAGAAGATGAGCGCTCAGGAATTCAAGGCGATAATAGCCTTAGAGCTAGCTATCATCAGGTGCTAAGAGAGCTTTTGCCTACCTTGCCAAACCACGTCATCGACTTGGGGTGCGGTACGGGGCTAAGCAGTTTTGCGCTACAGAAAACCTTTCCGGTAGCGCAGATTACTGGTGTTGATTTGTCCTCACATTTTTTGACAGTTGCGCAGTACCAGGCCGCTAGCCAACCAGCCAAACACCCCAACATTCGATGGGTACATGCCGCCGCCGAAGCAACCGGCCTGCCCGCTGGATCTGCTGATTTAGTCTCGGCCTGCCTTGTTTTTCATGAGCTGCCAACCACAGCGGCCCAGCAGATTATCGCTGAGGCGTACCGCTTAGTTCGCCCTGGCGGACACTTTGCCATTATGGACATGAATCCACAGTCCGAGACATTCACCAAAATGCAGCCCTATGTGCTGACTTTGTTTAAAAGCACCGAGCCCTTTCTCGATCAGTATTTGGCATCAGACATTGCCAAGCAGCTAAAAGAGACTGGATTCAGTACTCTGAGTGTGGTTTGTAATACGCCGCGCCATCGAACGATTGTGGCCTGCAAGAAAGCGTAATTAAAAGCTATTACTTTGAGCCAAAAGGTGCACGCGTTAGCGGATCTGGCTTGAGTGAGTCTGGAACTGAAGGATCCAGGTCAGGACGGCCTCGGTCGAGAAAGAAGCCGAAGTAAGCAGCGATCGCAGCCGTTCCTAGATGTAAGTACACGTCATTGCCGTACAGCGGAATCAGTCCGAAAAACGTGTTGGCAATAGGAATTAGACCTAGAATACCGAAGAAACCTAGCCACACAGCCAGCGTATCGGCATACAAACGAGCAAACACTTCGGTTCCAGCGAAACCAGCTAGGCCACCCAAGCCAATCACGACGTATATCATTGCCTCGAATGCATTGATGGGAAATAGACCGTAAAGATAGCCCAAGCCATCAGTTACACCCACTTCGGCCATCAGTTTTGGCGCTATTTCAATCGGATCGACGAAGGTGGGAAGAACCCCGGTAATGCCGAAGGCCAGATAGATTAGGCCAATGACAAGCGAAAAATAGCGAACAGACATGTTGTTGTTTCCTTTGATAGGGTTGGACATCACGCCTTTAGTAAAGTCTTTGCGCTGTTTTATGGCCTTGGTCTAATGGAAGAGGTCTACAGACTCTTTAGGTACATTGTCTTTGAGACTTCTTCTACAAAGTGCTAAAAAATGTCAATAGAACAGAACCGCGTGTGTCAAAGTAAGGATGCGTTCTTGCTCTACGGGTAGAGCTTCCCGCTGCTTTTGCAAAAGCTTCAGCCGATGAGAATGTCCTAAGCAGCTCTACGGAAGCTGTAGAGGAACACTTTAGTAGGTTGTTGTTCTTTGTCTTTTGCGAGATCTTTTGAAGAGGCTGCAGAATCCGCCTATTTTTTGCCAAAAAAAGGCTCAGCAACTGCTGAGCTTGAGGGTTCCATGAATGATTAAATGTCGTATCTATGAGATTGTTTATTGACTTTTTGAAGCCTAAGAGGTTGCGCTCTTAGAGAAGATGCGCTCCAGCAGTAAGTGAGGTTGACACTTGAGCGTTGGAGAATCGCTACTTTAGCTGGAGTGTTGTTGTCAATATAAGAGCCATCTACGAAGTGTGCTGTGCCCTATGCAACAGTTTTTACATTTTCGCGACTGGGCTATTTGTGCTCAGTCTTGCGCTCAGTCGGCAGCATTGCCAAAAATAGTACTGCTCGATAGCTGCGACGAATTAGGTTGGGATGAACCGGGCCCGAGTGAATCGGGCTGAGGTAACAAGTCGCGAACAGGGGAGTTGAGGGCAAGCAGCAGTATTGGATCGAGCGCAAGCTGAGCTGCGATCGCAGCCGCCCCATAGCGGTTGATATGGCTAGGATCTGCAAATAGGCTAGACTGCCCCTGCAACTGCGTTAGCAAATCCACCACCTGAAAACCGTTAAGCTCGCTCTGCGATCGCAAAAACTGCCGAAACTGATTTTCACGGTTGCGCCGATACGCATCTAGATAGCTGTCGCTCAGCGGCAGATTAACAAAGATAAGCTGAGAGCCGCGCGATCGCACAAACCTCGTCACCTGCGCTAGTGCTACCGTTTGGTCACCTTGTAGCGTAAACAGTGAATACGCACCGTCGTATTGGCCCGCGACTCGGGGAAAAGCTTGATAGTAAATGCTAGGGTCGAATGTCTCGTTGATCGCAGCAAAACCAGAAGGGTCTAGTCCCAAGCTGTCTAAAAACAGGCTAGCTGCAGACTTGCGGCTCTGAGGGGCTTGCGCCGCCGCCCTAAGCAGCGCCATTAGATCAGTTTCACTTGCTTCGGGTTCTACCTCTTCGGTAGTAATGACTTCTTCGAGATCAACTGTGCCTTCGGTCGCCCCTTCATTTGCAGGCCTAATATCACGGCTAGCGACAACCGGTTTTTCGCCTCTAAGCATCGCCTGATAGCCCGGTGAGGCCACTAAGCTCTCCCAAGTGCGATCGCGTCGCCCATCATTGAACGCCCGAGAGCCATCACCCCACACAATCACCTCAGGCAATTTTCCTGGCAGCAGCTCACTCAAAATGAAATTCACCACCTGAGCAGTTGCCCCGTTGACGCTGAAGTTATACACCCTCAGTCCGTCATAGCCTTGACCCAATAACTGATAGCGCAGCGCCGCTGGGTCAATTCCCTGCAAGGACCGCGAACTACCCACAATCAAGATGTCTGGCGTTCCATTGGTCTCAACGTAATCTATATAGCCCGCTAGCTGGGCATCGAATACGGCACTTCCTAAGGTTGGGAAAGCTGCGATCGCGGCTGGGTCTGACGTAGGCAATTCAGGCATAGACACCGTGCCAACTTGCAAACGTCGCAGGCGCTCCTGTCGCTGTCTAGGTGACTGGCTTACCGGCGGGCTAGTCATCCCTTGCGCTGTAGATTGCCTAGCTCCAGGGCCACCTAGTCCAAACACATTGATTAGTCCCAGTGCCATCAGCACGGAGATACCTTTGATAATCATTATTTTTAAAGTGTCTTTATAGATTTTTTTGAATCAGTCATTTGCATATCAGGGCAAAAAAGCGTACTAAATATCACCATGACAGCTTTTCGATGACGGCTGTTTGGTTTATTTCAGTTTTTATTCTCCATCAGCTAAAATGATGATACAAATATACTAAAGTGGGATTATGGTTCAATATACTCTTGCTCAAAGTCCTGAAGTTTTGATCGATGTGCCTGGCCGGGACACGAACAAAGCGCGAGAAAAAGCCATGGATCAGCTGATGGCACTCATGGATGATGGTAAGCTACCGACCGAACTTGATGATGGCTTTAACCCTAAGGAATTTATCGAAGTGAAAGAGCCCAACAACGAACCCTCTGACGAAGAAAATGCGGTAGTTGAAGCCGTCCAAACGCTTAGCAACCTCTCCAAATTAAAGATCAAGGTGCAAGGCTCTCGCGAAGACGCGCTCAAAGTCCGTGAGCTAATTGATCTGCTTTTTACCGATGAAATCATCGAAGAAGCGCAAATTGACGAGCTAAACACCGGCTTTAAAACCCTCAAAACCTTTGCCCAGACCAACCTCCGCTATCGGGATGCCAAAGACGACGCCGAGTCGGCCCGCGAAGTGCTAGACAACGCACTCAACCCGCCTAGCAAGAACACATCTAGCAAAAGCGAATCTGGCAAGAGCGAATCTAGCAAGAGCGAATCTAGCAAGAACGCATCTAGCAAGGCCTCGCCTGCTAAAAAATAGAGCAGCCGCAAACGATCTCGATCAGTAACTAACCTATAGACTGCTCGACCTGTCTCAATTCAGCCGACGGGCCGTTCCCTGATAAAAATACCCCATCACATGCGGTAGATTTTCACTATAGAATTCTGTCACTATCACCTCGTCAAACGCCGCGCTCACTAGCTTATCTATCCGGCGATTGAGATGACAGCCATCTGCGACTACTCGCTGAACGGGCGTTATTATATTTTGCCAAGTTTGTACGCTAGGCTCATTGCTCAAACCGTGCTCAATAAAGAAAAAGCGTCCACCGGGCTTGAGCACCCGATAGGTCTCGCCCAGTGCCTTCTCTACTTGAGGAATGCTGCACAGCGTCCAGGTGCACACAACGTTGTCAAAGCTGGCATCTGACATCGGCAGCTCTTCGCTGCTAAGCGCAATTGTTTTAACTGGAATGGGGCTAGCGTCAATGCGCTTTTGAGCGATCGCACCCATCCCCTCATTCGGGTCTACTGCCGTCAGCGACATTACCGCTGCCGGATAGTGTGGCAAATTGAGCCCCGTTCCAAATCCTATCTCCAGCACGTCACCGCTCACGTCAGCCAGTAGCTGCCGACGGTAGCTTGCCATGGTCTCAGACCGCATGGATAGCTCCATCAGCCGAGGAAAAATAAACTGTGAGTAGATACCTGTCATATCATCCTTTTTCTATGTCTATTCTGTATCTAATTGTTTCGTAGCTGAGCTGCTGACCTACTTCCTTAGATATATTTTCAGGTGTATTTTGCTCTGCGCGAAGGCACTAACAAGTTCACAGAAAACAAGTTCACAGAAAACAGCCAGGGAAACCTCATGGGTCTTGAAGACAAACTGAAAGCTTCTGTTGACGAACTTAAGGAAAAAGCAGAAAGTGCGGTTGACGATGTCAGCAGCGCTGGCGAAGAGCTCAAAGATAAAGCGCAAGCAAAGGCTAAAGAAGTCGGCGCTGAGATAGAGAGCAAAACTAGCGATGCGGTGGACACGCTCAAAGATAAGCTACCGGATTAGGCCGTACCAGGGGGCGAGGTATGAATGCGCCTAGTGCATCTGATTTATTGCGCCCAGCCTTATTGCGCCCGGTCCTATTTCAATAGGGCCAGGTACAACAGTGAAAATTTCAACGGTCCGAAAGGCTTACCAAACCGGTAAGCCTTTTTCGCTTTTGTCGCAAGAGGTTTGATACCTCCGCTGCTCAGTACAACCTCCTATGGCACAATATAGAGATTCTTAATATCTAGCCTAAGCCTGTGACTAACGCCAAGCCACCAGTCCGTCGAGCCGTATTCCCTTTCACCGCGGTCATCGGTCAAGAAGATATGAAGCTAGCCCTGATTTTGAACGTAATCGATCCAAAGATCGGCGGCGTCATGATTATGGGCGATCGCGGCACAGGCAAATCCACCACCATCCGTGCCCTCGCCGACCTCCTGCCAGAAATCACCGTTGCAGCAGGCGATCCTTACAACCGCGATCCTAATAATCCCGATATCGTCAGCGAGCAATCCGGGAACGATATCCCCGTCGCGGCCAAAAAAGTGCCGATGGTCGATCTGCCGCTCGGTGCGACAGAAGATAGAGTCTGCGGCACCATCGATATTGAAAAAGCCCTAGCAGAAGGTGTCAAGGCCTTTGAGCCTGGCCTGCTAGCCAAAGCAAACCGAGGCTTACTCTACGTAGACGAAGTCAACCTGCTAGACGATCACCTCGTCGATGTTTTACTAGACTCCGCCGCCTCTGGCTGGAACACCGTCGAGCGCGAAGGCATTTCCATTCGGCACCCGGCTCAGTTTGTCCTCATTGGCTCTGGCAATCCAGAAGAAGGCGAACTGCGCCCTCAGCTGCTAGATCGCTTTGGCATGCACGCCGAAATCCGGACCGTTCGCGACCCAGAGCTACGCGTCCAAATTGTCGAGCAGCGAACCGCATTTGACCAAGACCCCGATGGTTTTAGTGCGCAGTGCCAAGCCGAGCAAGACGCCCTGCAAGAAAAAATCATCAGCGCTCAAAACCGCCTGAAAGCGGTCACCATAGACCGAGATTTTCGCATCAAAATTTCTCAGGTTTGCTCTGAGCTAGATGTCGATGGATTGAGAGGTGACATTGTCAGCAACCGAGCCGCCAAAGCGCTGGCCGCCTACGAAGAACGCAGCGAAGTCACCCTAGAAGACATTCAGCGCGTGATTGCTTTGTGCTTGCGTCATCGCCTGCGCAAAGATCCGTTAGAGTCGATTGATTCGGGCTTTAAGGTAGAGAAAACGTTTAGCACAGCCTTCGGCGTCGCTGCGCCAGAACTGTCGGCAAACGGTCGCCAGCCAGCCGGTGTGCGATAGGCTAGCGCCTGACGATCTGACGCTTTATGATGCAGCGTATTCTCGGCCTCGATCCAGGGCTAGCCATCTTAGGCTTTGGTGTAATTGAATACGATCCGGCGAAGCGGCGCGATCTCAATCCGGCGATTGGGGTGATTGACTACGGCGTTGTGAAAACGCCTGCCCGGACGGATACAGGAGAGCGGCTGTGTACGATTTACGATGATCTACACAGCGTAATTGATGAATACAAGCCAGATCTGGTTTCGATTGAAAAGCTGTTTTTCTACCGGATGGGTAATACGATTTTGGTGGCGCAGGCTCGGGGCGTAGTCATGCTGGTGCTGGCGCAGCGGAATTTACCGTTTGTGGAGTTTACGCCTGCTCAGATCAAGCAGTCGATTACCGGGCATGGCAATGCCGATAAGGCAGATGTGCAAGATGCCGTAGCCCGAGAGCTGAAGCTAGAGAGCATTCCCAAACCTGATGACGCGGCTGACGGGCTAGCGGTGGCGCTAACGGCTTGGTTTCGGATGGATTAGTCTTGGACGAATTAGTTTTGAACGAATTAGCGGAGGAAGTAAAGACCATGCCGACATTTGCCACGCCTCTGGCCAGGGCCAAATTTGATCAGCTGATGCAGCCTGCGCTGATTCGGGTGATTGATAATATTCGCAAGCAGCTTGATCAGTCGACGTGGGAAGGCCGCTATGAGGAAGAGCTGCGCTGGCCAGCAGGTGCGACGCCCGAGCAGCAACAGGAATATGCGGCCCTACAAAAGCAGCTACACGGCGTTCCGACAGAAGAGCATGACCGAGTGGCGGCGCTGATAGCGCAGCTACCGCAGCCGTCCCCACTGTACACGCTGCGGCTACAGCAGTCAGAGCAGGCAGACCAGACGGTTGATATTTGGGCGCTTTGCTATCAGGTGTGTGCCGTGGCCTATGATCCAAGCTCGTCGGCAGCGACGGAAGCTGACAGCAGCTTGCTGGATAAAGCGGGGGAAGTTGATTGGCGATCGCTAGACGATAAAACTAAATTAATCGTCGAAGATATCTTCGCTCAGCTACCGACTTCATTACAAAAGTGACGGTAATAGAACAAGGAAGGTCGTTAAAAACTGTTGCTATAACAACCAACGAACGAAGACTTCTCTGACTCACCAGACGGCTAGATGTCTTTTGAAACGGCTGCCAAAAAGCAGATTGCTCTAAATGCTGGTCTAAATAAGGATCTATCGTATTGAAGGCGGCACCCAGATTCGAACTGGGGATAAAGGATTTGCAATCCTCTGCCTTACCACTTGGCCATGCCGCCGCTGAAGCACTAATATATCAAACTTTCGAGACTTCTATCGCAAAATACTGTGGCAAAATCTGGCTGCATTAGCTAAGAATTTGGCGGATCATACTGTTAGCCTGACTAGCATAGCTGCCGCCAAACAGATTGAAGTGATTGAGAATGTGATAGAGGTTGTAGAGGACTTTTCGCTGCTGATAGCCAGGAGCGATAGGGCTTGCGGCGTTGTAAGCCTGATAAAAGGCTTCGGGCAGACGGCCAAACAGCTCGGTCATGGCAAGATCGGTTTCAGGATCGCCGTAGTAGGTAGCCGGATCGAGAATAGCGGGTTCGCCTGCCTGAGTAATAAAGGCATTGCCAGACCACAGATCGCCGTGCAGCAGGGAAGCGGTAGGCGTGTGGCCTTTTAACAAGCGCGGAATGGCGTTCATGAGTTCGTCGCGCTGAGGGAAGTGTGCGCCTTTGCTGTGCGCAAACGAAAACTGGGGGCCGAGGCGGCGATCGCGCCAAAATTCGGTCCAGTTGTCATACCATCCATTTTTTTGCGGCGTCGCCCCAATCGTATTATCTCGATGCCAGCCAAACCCCTTTGCACTCACCTCGCTATGCATGGCCGCTAGCTGTCGCCCCATCTGCTGCCAAGCGCTATTTGACCGACTGCCGCTCAGCGCTAGCCATTCCATCACAATAAAGGCCGAGCCTGCGGCAACCCCACAGCTTAGCGGCTGCGGCACGCGAATGCTGCGGCTAGCCACCATCTCTTGCAGGCCGTCTCGCTCTGCTTCAAACATCGCAAGCTGATCGGCCCGGTTGATCTTCACAAAAAAGTGGCGCGATCCCTGTGAAACCTGTGCGGCCTGATTGATACAGCCACCGCTTACCGATCGCTGCTGCTCAATTTGAAACGGCTGACCCGTAACCTGGCTGATTTCTGCTGAAATTGCCTGTGCCAGCGATTCGCCAAGGGGGCCTGTCACCATTGCTTATGTTGCTTCCTGCGGGCTTGTTTGTGGTTTTGATTGGGCTGTCTCTAGGCTGGGTCTGAGCGTGACAACGCCGTACGCATCTGAGGGTAGGTACTGCTGCACCGCGCTACGTACATCTGCGGCGGTAACCTGACGAATGTACTCGGGGTAATCGAGCGCATGGCGAATATCGCCTGTCATTGCCTGGTAATAGCCATATAGTCCAGCGCGATCGCTTGGCGTTTCATTGCCAAAAATGTAGCGATTGGCCACCCGCGTTTGTACCCGGCGTAGCTCTGCTGCGGTAATCGGCTCGTCATGCAGCCGCTGAATGTGTTCTGCGATCGCCGCTTCTGCCGCTGCTAGCTTCTCAACTGGCATCCTCGCCGAAATGTAAAACACGCCCTGATTGCCAAAGGTCATGTTGCTAGCAGAAATACTGTTCACCAGCTGACGTCGTTCTAGCAAATCGTCGATAAAGCGAGAGGTACGCCCTCGGCTCAAGATAGAAGCCGCAACATCTAGTGCATAGGTATTTTCTAACGCTTGCATTCCAGGTACGCGCCAGCCCATCACCAGCCGAGCCTGCTGCAAAGCGCTATCTGTATATTCACGGCGGTGAATGCCAGGAAAAGGCGCTTCCGGCTGACTAGAAGGCACCTGAGAGGCCATTTCTGGGCTAGAGTGCTGCCGGTTTCCACGCTCAAGCGCTTGCTCAAAACTCTCTTCTACCGTCCGAATGAGATCTTCTACTGGCAAGTTGCCCACAGCAACGGCAGTCATGTTTTTGGGCTGATACCAAGTATGGTGAAACGCTCGCATTTGCTCAGCCGTGAGTCCTTCTACTACATCGCTTGGTCCCAATACAGGACGACGGTAAGGCAGCGAGTCAAAGCTCATCTCCATAGAGCGATAAAACGTTCGTCTTTGCGGGCTATCTTCAGCTCGACGAATTTCTTCTAGAATGACTGGACGCTCTTTATCAAAATGGTCGTTTTGCAAGCTAGGGTTCATAACCAGCTCTATTTGCAAAGGGGCCAAGGTGGCAAAGTCTTGCGGAGCGGTGGTGATGTAGTAATGGGTGTAGTCTTGGCTGGTTGCCGCATTAGTGACCGCACCCCGCTCTTCAATCAGGCGCTCGAATTCGCCGCAGTCTATCTGCGGGGTGCCTTTAAAGATCATGTGCTCTAAAAAATGAGCCATGCCGTTGATGGCATCAGATTCTACCTTAGAGCCAATATTGAGCCAGATGCTGAGATTGACCGCATCAATCGGCATCTGCTCGGCGATGATGGTCAGGCCATTAGGCAGACGGCGAATAACAGGGGCCGTAGACCCGCTAGCAGATTGACTAACAGACTGGCTAGCAGATGGACTAGAAGATATAGCAGGAGAAGCCATAGGCACGGTAATTTTTCTTTCTTGCTATTGTACTTCGCTTGGTAAGTGGTGGTTGGTATGCTTCTTTTTGCGCTACGCGTAATCGAAGATCTTGGGTTAAAAAAATGCCAAAATAAGGTTATATAGGGCTTAAGCATCACAACTTAAGGAACTGCAAGCTCATGGGAACGTGGATCAAAGAGACGAACACCGCGTTTTATTTGATGGAAGGCGGTCACTACCTTTCCAAAATCACGAAGTATCCTTCTAAGCACAATCAGTCAGAGAAAGTCGTCAACGTTGCCGGGATGAAGAGCTGGTTTGCCAGATCTGATGCGCCTAGAGGCATGACGGTGTCTCACTCGGGCCCAGAGCCTAAGCCTAAGCCTGAAGCGCGAACCCTGCCTACGTCTACGCCGAAAAATGGACCCAAGCGAACGAACCAGAATGGTTTGCTACTAATCAAGTCTTTTGAGGGGCTAAAGCTTAATGCGTACCGAGATCCGGTCGGGATTTGGACGATTGGCTATGGAACGACGCGCGGGGTGAGGCCAGGTATGCGGATTTCTAAGTCGAGGGCAGTTGAGCTGCTGCAAGAAGACCTGGCCCGGTTTGAAAAGAGTATCCAAGAGGCGGTGAAGGTGTCGATTAACGACAATCAGTTTTCGGCGCTGGCTTCGTTTACGTATAACGTCGGACCGGGGGCGCTTCGCAGCTCTACGCTGCTGCGACTATTAAATGGTGGCAATATTCGCGGCGCTGCGGACCAGTTTCCACGCTGGAATAAGGCTGGAGGCCGTGTGCTTGCTGGCCTCACGCGGCGGCGAAATGCGGAACGCCTGCTGTTTTTGGGCGCGGATTTCCGTAAGTTTCTTTAGCGCTGCTGAGATACAGAGACGACGTCTGCTCTTAAGAAAACGTGCTGCTGAAGTGTGCTTTGGATGAAACGCAAGCAATTGTTGACACCCTATTTGTTTTTGGCCCCGGCGCTGTTGGTGCTGATGCTGATGGTGTTTTGGCCTGCGCTTCAGGCGTTTCGCTATAGCTTTATGGCGTATGGCTACGATGTCACCCAAGCGCCGGAGTGGGTAGGGCTCAAGAATTTTGAACGACTCGTTGCCGATGAGACGTTTTGGCAGACGCTGCAAAATACGGTGCTGTATTTGGTGTGCGTGGTGCCGGTGTTAGCGATCGCACCTCTACTGCTTGCCATTTTAGTCAATCAAAAGCTCAAGGGCATGCGCTGGTTTCGCGTGGCCTATTACACGCCGGTCGTGGTCTCTATGGTGGTTGCTGGAATTGCCTGGAAGTGGCTATATGCCGAAAACGGCCTGCTCAATCAGATGTTGTCTAGGTTGTTTTCGGGCCTTACCGGGGGAGATGTTCGCATTCCCTGGCTTACCGATCCAGACTGGGTGCTATTTAGCGTAATGGCGGTGACCGTGTGGAAAGGTCTGGGCTATTACATGGTGATTTACTTAGCTGGGCTGCAAGGGCTACCTGCCGATCTGTACGAGGCGGCGGCCATTGATGGCTCAGACGGCTGGCGCAAGCACTGGGATATTACGCTACCGCTGATGAAGCCGTACATTTTTTTGGTGGGGGTTATTAGTGCGATCGCTGCCACCAAAGTGTTTGAAGAAGTCTTCATCATGACCCAAGGGGGACCTCGAAACGCCTCTAAAACCGTCGTTTACTACGTCTACGAATCCGCCTTTAGCGATCTTGACATGAGCTATGCCTGCACCATCGGACTCGTGCTGTTCTTGATTATTTTGGCGCTGTCATTTATTCGCCTAGCGCTCTCAAACCCGGCAGAAGAAGGTACCCAGCTTTGAAGATCACATCATTCTTAGCAGGCCTTGCTGACCCACCAAAATTTCTCTTAGAAAGCTGACAATACCCACCCAAATAACGGGTGAAATATCGACGCCCCCAATTGGCGGTACCAGCTTGCGCATTGGGATCAAAAAAGGCTCGGTTGGCCAAGCCACGATCGCCCAAGGCAGCTTGTTTAGCTCAATTTGAGGATACCAAGTCAGAATAATGCGAAAGAGAAAGAGCAGCGTATAAAGACCCAAACCCAAACTCAAAATCAAGGCTGTAATATCGCTAGGCATACTGTTTATCGGGGTAGTTATTAAAGTGAGTGACCTCTATTAGCTTAATACGTCGTTACATTTTTGTTACGTGGTTATAGCGCTTCTATGCCTATGTTCTGCCGATCTTGAGCTCCTATTATGCGCTTTCCAAGGCGGGCAATTGCCGATATTATGAAGAGTAATAAATAGATCTTTCTTCTTTGCCCCTTGTGCTCAAGCCAAGGCATGATTCTATGACGCCCTCTTTAACTAACTTTTTGCTGAGCCTGCTAGCAGGTTTGCTCATTCTCGTTGTGCCTGCAACGATTGCCCTTATCTTTATCAGTCAGCGCGACCAAATTAAGCGTGGCTAGGCTTCAAGCTTGTACTAGCGGCTGACGAATCAATCGCAAACTTTAACCAGTTGGGAGGGCAGACGCTTGCTTTCCCAATTTTTTTGGTGATACCTTCTTTGCGCGCACTCTCGTCGCACAGCGTTAGAATAGGGGCTTAAGTAGAGTGCTTCTTATGTTATTTATTGAGGAGCTTGGTGGTTACCAGATGTGGTTGCCAGACCAAATTGGTACCAAACTATAGCTACAAGACCATAGCTACAAGACCATAGCTACAAGATTGAAGGTACGAGATTGGGCATAAGATACCTGATGCAAGATATCTATCAGCGTAATCGGTATGCGGCCAACGCTATAAAAAGAGGATTCGGTTGTGAATTTTGGAACACCTGTTCCGCTGTTAATTGGAATTATCTTGATTCTCGGCGCGCTGGCGCTGTTTTTCTTAGACAAGTTCAGACCGGGCTATGAGCGAGATGCTGACAAAGTCTACGCTGTCCTGTTAATGATTTCTGGGCTCTTTTTGTTGGCTCACTTAGACATGGAGCTGTTGGCTTCGTTTCAGCAGTTGCTGATGGCCGGAATGCTGACAACGCTTTTGGTTGAAAGCATTCGTAGCCGCGATCCTCGCGAGAATATCTTGCGCGAGCCGATGAATGACCGCCGTCCGCCAAGACCTCCTCGCTATGATGAGCGACCACCGGTTCGCCGAGGCTATCGAGCTGAGCTAGATGAGCGTTCAGACTTTCGTCCAGAATTTCGCGATCGCCCTGCGCAGCCCAGAATGAATCCATCCCCTAGCCCCTACCCACAGGCAGCTTACCCCCAAGAAGCCTACGCCAGTCGGCAAGTTCGCCCGCCTTACGAAGAGTATCGCGGCCCTGCTGGACAGCTACAGCCTAGCCGTTCTGGTCCTAACAGTTCTAACAACAGAGGCCCTAACAACAGCGGGCCTAGTAGGCCTGCTGCCAACAGCCCTGGCGCAGATACGCCGCCAAATAGCCGCTATTCAGACGGTAGCCGCTACGGAGAACGTCCTCCCGCCCCTCAGCAGCCGGCTTCCGAGCAGTATCGCTCACCCGAATCATTTCGAGGTGCTGAAAGCGCACCGAGACCAGACGACCGGTCTAGGTCACAGGAGAGAATGCCACAGGGGCGAGTCGGTGAGCGGCCACCCCGTCCGACCGGAAATGGTTCAATCAACGGCGCTGGAAACGGCTCTGAAGGTGACTCTGATATGAGATCTGAAAACGGCCCTGAAGGCGGTCTCGGAAGCGACCTGGGAAGTGGTAGATCGCCAGCTCGGGCGCTAAATATTCGCCCTTTGAGCGAAGCCCCAAAGTTTGATGACAGCTATCGTCCTGATGGCGAGCAGAGCGGTAGTCCTGAAGGTGCGCCCTCTTAACACTATGCTTGAACACTGGATGACAGCCTATTGATTTGGCTAGAAACCCTTGGCAGCTTTGGTGTTGCTGAGGGTTTTTTGTGGGCTATTTATCATAGTCCCTATCATAGTGCGCTAGTCCTTAGCGAGTGGAGCGGATGGCGTATTGACAGACGCTCTTTGACAAAGCAATGCCTGGCCGCAGCTTGGGATCGGCAATGGGCTGGCCGGGTACCTGGTTGAGGGGTAAAACACCAGCCCAAACGTCTAGAGCGTAGTCTGCTTCGGCATCAATAGGTGGGCCAGTACGGATTTTGGCGGAGGCTTCGGTGATGGGTAAGCTCAGTACGCAGGTGGCAGCTAGTTCTTCTGCGCTAGGCGATCGCACTTCATCCCATCGCCCTTTGGCCACATGCTCGGTAAATGCCTTTAATGCCGTCATCTTCTCTGCTGGCGCGGTCACTGTCTGGGCCTGGCCAAATAGCACGACCGAGCGATAGTTCATTGAGTGGTGATAGGCCGAACGCGCTAGAACAAGGCCGTCTAAGAGCGTCACAGTAAAGCAGATGTCAATACCGGTCTCTAATGCTTTGAGCATGCGGCTGGCACCCGCACCGTGAATGTACACTTGATCTTCAACTCGGCCATAGGCAGTTGGAATTACAAAAGGCTGATCGCCCTGTACAAAGCCAATGTGGCAGACAAGGCCCGCATCAAGAATGTTCGCAACGGTTTTAAAGTCATAGTGGCCCCGTTTGGGTACGCGCTTTACCCGAGTTTTTGTAGTTTTCATCGGTAACTTTTTAATAGTGAGTGGTTGAGAGCAGATAGCTGCCAATTTAATGGGTGTATTGGTCTGCTTCAATAGCCAATTCTGGTCTATTCGTGCAGTCCACTTGAAGCGATAGGAGCTGCGGACGTGGATACTCGCGCTGTAGGTACGCAAGAAAATGATGATAAATACAATACTGACGCTGGACTTGCGGCCTGAGTCTGGGGTGCCTTTGCATCGGCAGGTGTATGCGCAAATTCGGTCGGCTATTTTGACTGGTAGGGTGCGATCGCACCAAAAGCTGCCGTCCAGTCGCCAGCTTGCCCAGTCGCTCGGCATCTCTCGGACGACGGTTACCGAAAGCTATGATCAGCTAGTAAGTGAAGGCTATCTAGAAACGCGACGCGGTGCCGGTACGTTTATCAGCGCTCAGATTCCAGATGAGCTACTCAGCACCCAGCAGACTGGCAAGAGTCAGGCAGTCACTGCCTCTATTACAAAAGAATCTGCCGCTCCCGAAATAGCACTTTCGGCATATGGCCAGCGTTTGGCTCAATCAGTCTCGCTGCCAAGCCCTACGTCAGACCGATTGAGCTTTCACTACTGGCAGCCCGACTTGTCGTTGTTTCCGATCCGGCGCTGGCAGCGACTTGTTAATCGCCATGCGTCAGCTAGTACCGATTGGATGACGTATTCTGCTGAGCCGAGGGGATACGGGCCGCTGCGCAAAGCGATCGCCACCTATATCACTCAGGCGAGAGCCGTACAGTGTGAGCCCGAGCAAATTTTGATAACGCAAGGAACACAGCAGTCGTTAGGGCTAATTGCGAAAGTTTTGGTAGATCCAGGAGACGCGATCGCACTAGAAGACCCTGGCTATCTGAGCGCCCGCAAAATATTCGACAGCTATGGCGGCGTGATAGTGCCGGTACCCGTCGATGACGAAGGCTTAGTTGTGAGTCAGCTTTACAGTCTAGGCGCGCAATCAGCTCGATCCGCCCAACAGCCTGCCAAGCAGCCAGTAAAGCTTGCCTATGTGACGCCTTCGCATCAGTTCCCAACCGGCGTGTTGATGTCTCTAAATCGGCGGCTAAAGCTATTAGAATGGGCCCGCAGAACGGGCGGCCTGATTGTAGAAGACGACTACGACAGCGAATTTCGCTATGGCGGTAGGCCAGTGCCTGCGCTGCAAGGACTGGATACTCACGAGCGCGTGCTGTATGTCGGCACCTTTTCAAAGGTGATGTTTCCGGGGCTGCGGCTAGGCTATATGGTGCTGCCCTCTAGCCTGGTGCCCGTGTTTCGGCAGGCAAAATGGATAGGCGATCGCCAGTGCACGTTGCTGCATCAAGCCGCACTCACCGACTTTATTGCCAGTGGAGAATTGACTCAGCATATTCGACGAATGCGCACCGTGTATGAAAAGCGCCGACAGCATCTAATCCATTCGTTGCAAAGCCTAGTGCAATCGGCAGGCACTGCTGAGATTGTGGGCGATCCGGCTGGACTGTACTTTATGGCGCGTCTGTCGCTTCACACAAGACCTTTATCAACAAAGTCTTTATCAATGGAGCCTTTATCAATGGATCCTTTGTCAATAGAGCCTTTATTAATGGAGTCTTTATCAACAGAGCCTCTGTCAACCAGTGAGCTAGTAGAACAAGCGCAGCTAAAAGGTGTCAGCTTGTCTAGTACCCAGCCCTATTACTATGCGCCACGTCAGCCATTGACAGAATGCGAATTGAAGCACGAGCGTAAGCACGAATTTATCTTTGGCTTTGGGGGCTTAGACGAGGCGGCAATCGATGATGCGATCGCGCGTCTTCGTCCTTTGTTTTGGTCGTAATTGGTCTGGCGGTCAGTAGCGCCTGCGCCGAAAACTCTGTCAGTGCCGCTGCAAAAAAATTGCCTTGACCGTACTGGCAGTCCATCTGCTGAAGCCACTGGCACTGTTCTAAGTGTTCGATGCCTTCCGCAATCACTGCAATGCCTAAGTCCTTTGCCAAGGCCAAGATTGAGCGCACGATGGCCTCGTTGGTTTGAGAGGGTGCAGTTTGAGAAGGTACTGGCTGTTCTGTTTCCCTGCTTGCCCTCTCATCTGCCTCTTTTGCAACTTCCCCTGTGAATTTCTCTGTAGCTTCCTCCGTAAATTTCTCTGCAAATCCTTCTGTGGTTCCCTGTCCCAGTCCTTTCACAAATGACCGATCTATCTTCAGCGCGTCCACCGGAAACTGACTCAAATACCTAAAAGAGCAATAGCCTGTGCCAAAATCATCTAGGCTCACGCGTAGTCCCATCTTTTGTAGCTGATTGAGCGTTGCGATCGCCTGCTCAGAATCTGCAATCATGACGCTCTCAGTTACTTCTACTCTCAGCTGCGACGGCTCGATAGCGTAGCGCGACAGCAGTGTTTCAACTGTTTGAACCAGATCCAAACGACTGAGATGCTCTCCTGAGAGGTTCACGCTCACAGAAGGATACAGATGCTCGTACTGCCAGTTTGCTAGCTGCTGACAGGCTATTTCCAGCATCCATCGATCAATTTCTATTGTTAGCCCCATTTTTTCTGCTAACGGTAGAAACTCATAAGGTCTTAGCAGCCCTAGCTGAGGATGCTGCCACCGGACTAGCGCCTCGAACCCAACCGTTTCAGACGTCTTTAAATCGACAATAGGCTGATAGCGTACGCGCATCTCTTTGCGGACTAGGGCTACTTTTAGCGCCTGCCTTTGCTGGGCCCGCACTGCTCGCGCGGCTTCCATTTCAGGGTGAAAAATGGCATAGCGATCGCCCCCTTTTCTTACCTGCGCTTTTCTGGTCCGCGCTTTTTCCGCTCGTACGGTTCTCACCTGCGATCCCGCGATATTTGCCTGTAAAAGCAGGCGCTCGAAGTGGGCTTTCGCAGTCCCCTTTTGTGAGAATGTGTGAGATCGTTTGATCTTACCAAAGGTAGCTGTTGCACCTGTTAGCGTCTCTACTGTCGTGCTTACTAGGGCAATGCCGACACTGCTTTTTATTTTGATTCTTTGCGCTCGGACATAAAAAGCCGAGTGGGTCACGCTCAATAGGTGTTTGGCAATATTGACAGCTAAGCCTTGACGCTCTGCAAAGCCGCCCTCAGCGTTGTATCTAGCGCCGACGAGCAACGAAAACTCGTCTTCTCCTGTTCTTGCCAGAGTGTCTAGCGGAGCAACGCAACTCTGTAACCGTCGGCTGACAAGCTGTAGCAGCTCATCAGTAGACTGGTCGCCTAGCTCGCTACGAACAGATTTGAAGTTATCTAAGCGGATAGAAAGCAGGGCGATCGCTGTTGAAGGCATTGTGCGCAGCCGCGATTCACCGACTTGACGAAAGCGATCTCGGTTACTCAGTGCCGTTACCGGATCAACTGTTAGTAAGGACTTAATCCGCTGATCTCGTCGTTTGACTAAAGAGGTCAGCCGATAGATTTTGACCCAAAAAGCAGCTAGCAGCAGACTGAGTGAGCTGACTACTAGCATTATGCCGATTGTGGAAGGCTCGACAGAAAACGTATTGACTGATAGCGGCCCTGTGGCTGTTGGCACCCCAATAGGTAGCGACTGGGACGACTGGGTGAGCTGAGCTGAAGGGCCGCCGACATCACGAGAAGTAACGCTATAAGACCTGCTGGCATTAGGAACGAGCTGATGGCCGTTGTTGAGTCCAATCTGAGGGGCAGATGAAAGCATAAAAATGGCATGTAGAGCAAACCGCTAGAACAGCTTGTGAGCGGTTTACCTAGGGCTGGATGTCAAAAACTGATATACGGGCATCTCGTAAAAATTTGATAGCTTATTTGATAGCGTTAGGTAAGAGGCTCGCATAGTTGTTATATGGTTTGCTTTTAAGCATTTTGCATCGACTGGCTATTCTCATCAATCGCTACGCATCGGCTTATCCGATCTCTACCAAGAGCGCTACCTTTGTGTAAGCCATAAATAATGGATACAAGTTATGGCTGGATGCTTACGAGCGCGTGTTCAGTATTAGCAGTAGAGCTGTGTCGCATAAGCTTTGTGATGCAAGATATCTGCTATGTATGCCTTGTGATACAAGCAAAGATAGTTATGATTTTAAGTATTATCACTTAAAAACCCTATCCAAGCGCAATCGGCACATAAAGTTGTCATGAAATATTATGGGAGGGAAGTTCAGGTCGTTCACCTGTCGCTAGACCTCATTTGTCGTTGCGCCTGTCCTGTCAAGACTGTTGCATAGCGATATCCTGTAAAATGCACAGGGTACATAGATCCAGGCCAAAGCGCTTTGTGCCCAGCGTATCTAGACTTTTCTCTGCTGCGATGCAAATCTATTTGGACTACAGCGCAACTACACCCCCTAGAACTGAGGCGATCGCAGCTATGCACTCAGCGATGTCGCAGCACTGGGGCAATCCCTCTAGCCTGCACCATTGGGGCAATCGGGCGGCAACCGCACTAGAGCGATCGCGCTTGCAAGTCGCCAGCTTGCTAAATGCCACTACGCCAGAGTCTATTGTCTTTACATCTGGGGGCACAGAGGCCAACAACCTGGCTATCTTAGGCGTCACCCAGCAGTTTTCACAGCCGCAGCACCTCATTGTTTCCGCGGTCGAGCATTCTGCAGTTGCCAAGCCGATGCAGCACCTGGCAGACAGAGGGTGGCAGGTAAGCTGGCTACCTGCTGATCGTCAAGGATTGGTCAATCCTGACGACTTGCGGCAGGCCCTACAGGCAAACACCGCACTCGTTTCTATCATTTACGGGCAGAGCGAAGTGGGAACGCTGCAGCCGATTGCTGAGCTGAGTGCGATCGCCCGAAACCGGGGCGTTTTATTTCATACCGATGCAGTCCAAGTAGCCGGTCGTCTGCCGATGGATGTGCAGCAGCTACCGGTTGATATGCTTTCGCTCTCTAGCCACAAAATCTATGGCCCGCAAGGTGTCGGTGCACTTTACATTCGACCGCAGACTATTCGATCCAAATCTAGCGCTTCACTGGTCCCTATGATGACTGGCGGGGGGCAAGAGTGCGGCTTACGCTCAGGCACCCAGGCCCTACCTGCCCTAGTGGGCTTTGGGGTCGCTGCCGAGCTAGCCGCTGCCGAAATGCCTGCCGAAACCTTACGGCTCATTCATTTACGCGATCGCTTTTTCACCCACTTACAAAATCATCCAGATTTGCTGATCACAGGGCATCCGCGCTATCGCCTGCCGCACCACATCAGCTTTTGCCTGCCCCATCAGTCCGCTAGGGCGTCTACCGATATCCCTTTTCTTTCGGGTAAAGATCTTGTCAGACAAATGAATCTTGCTGGTATTGGCATCAGCGCTGGCTCTGCCTGTCATAGCGGTCAGCTCAGTCCTAGTCCTACTCTCAGCGCTATGGGCTACGATGCTCCCACTGCCAAAACCGGTATCCGACTTACCCTCGGTAAGCAAACCACCGCCGCCGACGTAGATTGGAGCGCGATGGTTCTTAAACAAGTTCTCGCGAGAAGTCTTCCCCAGTCTCCCTCAGTTGCTGCATAGCTAGTCACTGCACAAGCGGCGATAGCCGCCAGTTTTCTCACGCCTAGCCTCTGCCCATTTAGCCCCTCTTTTCTATGCATATTCCTACTACGCTTCCCGATGCTACTGAACAGGCCAAAGCTGCGGCTCAAGCTGCGATCGCCGATGGCATTCTTCGACTGCAAGTTGAAATGGCTATTCCAGAGCTTAAGCATCAGCCAATTGCCAAGCAGTTCTTAGATATTTTCGAGGGGAAACAGTTCAAAGTTTTCTTCCCAGATGCAGGATCTGCGGCGCTAGCGAGACGTGACTGGGACAACCCAACATTCATCATTCGCGGACTAGGTGAGCTGCTAGACCCGATCGAACCAGATGATGAGACGTACCTTGTTGTTAATCCTTCTTCGGTAGAAGTCCAACAGGTAGAGGCGCTGTGCAACAATGCGGCCGATCGGCCAGTCGTTTTACTTAACCCCAAACTTGAAGACGTTGCGGTTGTCGGAATTGGCTATGCGGCCCGTCAGCTTCGCGATCGCTTCTTGAGCCAGATAGAAACCTGCTACTACCTTAGACCCATTGATAGTGCTGCAGTCTATCGCTGCTATCCGGGCCCCTGGCAAATCTGGCGTGAAACCGCCCCCGACGAATACGAATGGATACAAGACTTAGCAGCGCGGCCTTCTGGTGAGGATATCGACCGAATTCTTAGCGGTGATGGTGATGACGAAGCTTCGAGCGCAGTCGATTCTGCGAGCAAAGCTGACAGTACCAAGCCTCGGAAGAAAGGTTTATTCGCAGAGCTACAGCAGTTTTTGCGAGCCCTCAGTCAGTAGATTGAGCCAAATCACAGGCTATATACTCGACTTGATCACTACCTCAGCCAGCTTAGTTAGCAGCTCTAACTATCAACCTTAGAACACTCACTCGGCCACAGCAGATATCAGACCAAACATACTTTTGCTATCCTTCTCACTAGGCTTTCGTCAGAAGACCTTGTCAATCCATGATTTCCTCCGTCGTCCTTTATTGGTTTTTAGTTGCACTAATGCTGGTCGGGCTAGTAGGTGCCTTTGTGCCAGCCTTGCCAGGGGCAGGGCTAATTGTTTCTGCGGTCATCATATGGACGATTTTTAGCCCAGTCGCTGTAAGCTACACCGCTTTAATCACAGCAATAGTCGCTTTTGTCCTGAGTTTGGGGATTGGCTATCTGGCTACTTACTTGGGTGCAAAGCGAGTGGGCGCAAGCAAATGGGGCCAAATAGGTTCAGTTGTTGGCCTGATGATTGGTTTTTTGGGCCTGTTGCCAGCGCTGCCGGTAGGCGGACCGCTGCTAGGCATTTTGGCCGGTACGATGCTGGGCGCGTTTATCGGAGAATTTATATACCGAAAAGAGCTCGCTTTTTCTGAGCGAATTCAGTTCTCAGGGAAAGTTAGCTTAGCCGTGGTGGTCAGCTCACTCGTAGGCACACTGATCGAAGGACTGCTGGCGCTAACTGCCATTGTTGTTTTTCTATGGACGACGTGGCCGCAGTCGGGTATTTCTCTATAGCGCTGGTGTTAGATCGCGCTGCATGACAACTACTGAAACAGCTGTAGCTATTTGAACTATTGGCACCATCTTTATAGAGACTTCTAGAATCAGCTCCGTATAGCTTCATACACTTTCGTCAGGAAACTTTTTATAGCCGATGCCTTCTTGACTGAAAGAGGCAGCTATCGTATTTCCACAGATGCCTTATGTTTCCATAATCGCTCTGGTACCGATGAATACACAACCTACCGCCCAATGGCCACTTCGGATAGCATCTCAACCTCCGCGCAGAACACCAGCGTCCAAGACAGCCGCAATCAAGACAGCCGCAATCAAGACAGCCGCAATAAGAAAGGCTCATCCGCTTGCTCTACCCTCGGCTCGATTCCCTGTCTTATCGCACTGTGACATCCTCGATATGGGGGTCGCTATCTGGAATCAATGGCGCTGCGATCAGCCAATGGTCATTCCCAACCTGCAAAATGCCGATCTGAGTGGCATGACTTTAGAAAATATCAATTTCTCGCGTACTAATTTGCGCGGTGCCCAGCTCGACAATGCCTATCTATATGATGCTGATTTCTACAAAGCAGATTTACGTGACGCTAGCTTAGTGCGCGCAGGGCTAGTTGGGGCCAGCTTTCATTTGGCTAACTTATCAGGGGCAAATTTAGAGCGCGCTTACCTCAACTACAGTGATTTGAGCAGCGCCAACTGCACAGGGGCTAGCCTAAAAGCATCCAACTTGCAAGAAGCTTTGTTGACAAAAACCATACTCGTCGATGCTCAACTGTCTGCGGCAGAGATGGCTAGCAGCCAGGACCTAACAATCACTCAGTTTAAAGGCGCAAAGGATTCTCACTTGACGTTTGTCTCAGACGAGCTTCAGGCGCTGACCGCATCTTTTTCAAACAACATTTCTCTGACATCTGCTCTAGAGAGCACGCCAAAAGACAGTACGCCAAAAGACAGTACGCCAAAAGACAGTACGTCCAAAAATAGTAATAGAACGATTGCATCGTCTCGTGTAGTCCCTTCAATCGAGGTTGCGCATAGAGTAACTGTATAGCAGGCCCAAACGTATAGCGCTGGCGGTCGTAGGCGAGTCTAGCCATGTATCCCTGACACGGCAATCCAATCTCCGCCTTGATTCATCGACCGAGAAAGCCCAACGAGGGTAGAGACTAAGTCACGGCCAGTTTGGCCCGATGAGAGGCTAGAGGTTTCGTTACGGTGAACGCACTGAACGAAGTGATCACAGAGATTGACAAGCGGTTCTGATGGCGGCACTGCTAGGGTCTGACTCTTTACCTGAGTAGGGACGAACCAGCCGTCTTGCTCAACTAGACTACCCTGCTGCTGTACGACAGGGTTTTCTGTGTTCATTTCATCAAAAATTAGGGTGGCCCGGTCACCAACGATGCAGATTCTTCTCTGTTTATCAGGATTGGCCCAGCAGAGATGGAGCGTAGCATGGAAGCCGCTGGCGTATTGGAGTTTGCAGCAGACCATATCTGCAAGTCCGTGAGGAGAAAGCGCGGTGGTGATGTTGGGCTGTAGCCAGCTACTGCCTTGGGCTTGTACCTGCGTAGGGCTAGCGTCGAGCCAGTGGTTGAAGATGGCAATGTCGTGAATGGCTAAGTCCCAAAGGGCATCGACATCGCGGCGAACAGGGCCTAGGTGGGTGCGGGTGGCATAGCCGTAGCGAGGGATGCCGATAGCTGGCAGGGAGCTTTTGGCGGTGGCAACTGCGCTGTGAAATAAGTAGGTATGATCAACGACGAGCTGCTTTGTCTGCTCGGTAGCAAGGTCGCAGAGGGACTGAGCGCTGCCGATATCAAGCGTAAGAGGCTTTTCGGCTAGGACGTGTAGCCCTCGCTTGAGAGCAGTTTCGATCAGCGGGTAGTGGGTGGCTGCGGGGGTTGCGATCGCAACCGCATCTAGCTCATCTAAAGCCATCGCAACCTGCCAATCGCTCAGCAACGCTACCGAATCATCAAGTTCAGCAGCCAAAGATGACAGTCTCGCTTCAGAGGCTTCTACAACTGCCTGCAGTTTGATCTGTGGGTGTGCCAAAAAATTACGCAACAGATGAGTTCCCCATCGGCCTGCACCAAAGAGTGCCAAATTGATTGGGGTGGCCTTGGATGGAGCGACATCAATCGAAGCGGCGTTAGCCGGGTAGGCAGCGCGAATAGCCTGTGTCATCTTACAGAAAAAGCCTATGTATTGGCTAAGTGGCGATATATATCAAGAATTCCCAACTAACAGAAGGCCTTCGGCTATCAAAGCCTAGCTGACAAAAGCTGTTTGAAAAGCACTAGCTGTCAGCGGCTGACTGTACCTCTTTGTCCATCGCTGCTTTTAGCTGACCAAAGGCAATCTTCGCAGCAGCCTGCTCAGCAACTTTCATAGATCGGCCTTTACCCTCGCCCCATAGCTTTCCTTGAAACCAAGCCTGCGCCTGGAACCGCTCTTCATCTCCGTGGACTTTGCTGATTTCGCTCACTTCATAAGTGGGTAGCGCTTTGTAATGCGATTGCGTAAGTTCCTGTAAGGCTGCTTTGTAGTTTTGCCTAGCTGGGTCTGTCTGTAAGGTTTGAGTGAGTCGAACAAAGTGAGGATCGAGCCAAGGCCGAATCAGGCTGAGGTCACCCGTACTGAGATACAGGGCCCCGAGGATGGCCTCGAAGGTATCAGCTAGCCGCGAGTCGGCCCCAGCTTTGTCACCAGCCGCGCTGCGTGAGAGGACAATGTAGCGACTGAGATTGTATTGCTTAGCGAGCGTCGCGAGGATGCGATCGCTGACAATTTGCGATCGCACTGCCGACATATCGCCTAGCGGCATCTCTGGATACGTTTCCATCAAAAACTCAGCCGCCGCTAGTCGCAGTGCGGCATCTCCCAAAAACTCTAGCTTTTCGTTGTTGCTATCAGCCGAGCTAGAAATATCAACCACTGCCAGCCGCAGCAAATCTTGCTGAACGGCCTTAGGCTTTACCTGAAGCTGAGCTAGCAGAGGCGCTAAATCAGTAGCATGAGGTGCAATGTTTGAATCAGCCATGCGCACCGATTAAAGATGAAACAAAATCTAGAGCTGGACCTAAGCCGGGTTCTGTTCTTTGCCAGTCAAAAGACTAGCAGAGGTGGTTATCTATCTAGGACGCCTGTTACCAGACGCCTCAAGCGGCACACTAAAAGCGGAGCCGGTAAAAAGTCAACCGTCGCTCCTTGGCCTTGCACCCAACCGGGGTTTACCTGGCCAGCACCTCTCGATGCTGCCGGTGCGCTCTTACCGCACCCTTGCACCCTTGCTCGTAGAAGTCGAAAACCGACTTCCCGTTAGCGGTATGTTTCTGTGGCACTCTCCTCACGGTCGCCCGCACTGGGCGTTACCCAGCAAGTTTGACTTTTTGGGAGCCCGGACTTTCCTCAGGTACAGCAAAGCAGCTATCCAAAAATACCTGCTGCTGACCCGCAACCACTGAGCCAACTCTAGGCAACTAGTGTATCGTCTCTAGCTCTACGAATGTTTTCTTATAGCTAGTTTTTGCTGAGCGTGTCTACCGCTTTTTGGCTGGTGCCTTTGTAGCCCAGAACCAGCTATTTTTAGGCCGGTTACGCTCGCCTATCTGCCTTAGCAGCCAGCGCAACGGCGGTAGCGCGACCTGGTCGGGTTCAATTTCTAGCGTAAAGACAAATGGCACCAGCAGATTAATTAGTCTGCTGTTTGGCTCAGTCACATGCTTAATGCCAATCATCAGATCGAGCATGTAGAGCGGCTGAATATTTTTTTCGTTCGTGGTTGGATCGCTCATCTGTGAAAGCTCTACGCGCTCTTCTAGATCAATCAGTGGGCTCGCCAGGGTCATTTGCTGAGTTTCGTGGCTGTAGGCGTAGTTTCTGTCGATGGTCACATCTGCGTTCACCGCACTTTGCGGGTTGACGATGCTAAAAATTTGAGGCTGCGATAGATCGCTTGGCATATTAGGCGTACTGCGAATGATGCGATAGCCCTGTTTAAAGAGCTCTAACGAGCTGTGGTCCCAGTTGATATAGACGTGCATATCGGGAGTGTCATTGCCAACTGAAATAGAGAGGTATAGGATTTTTCTTAGCTTTTGCTGGCCAATAGGGGTGACTCGAATATTGATTCGGCCTGTAAATAGGTCGAGAATACCTTCTTCGCTAACGTTTTTCTTCTTGAGCTCTTGGGCTTTAGGCGACTGCAGTACCTGTTTCTTTGGCTGACGAACGACAAGCTGTAGCACCTTAGGCTTTAGCTTGCCATCTGTGATGTCAGTAACAGCTGCCTTGATATGGTTGGCATCTTCTTGGCAGTCGAGCTGATCTTGGGTCTGTTGCGCCAAAAAATCTTCGTCTAAATGGATGATGACCCTATCTTCCTGATTTTTTTCTAGCGACAGCGCCATCTTATAGAGAACGTAAAACACCACTAAAAAGTAGACAAATAGAAGAAGCGTTTCCATAGCTATCGAGAATGTTGGCCAGAATTGCCCCTAAGCTTACACCGAGGTTCACCCATCGGGTGACATCCCGGCACATTTGCCAATATTGACTTGGTCAGAGACTGTTGATGAGACCAGCATGCGGCTATGGAAAATTAGCAGGTGCGATCGCTCTGCAAGCTCAGCCAAGCGGATGGCATATTAGGCTAGAAGACCGAGCCAAAGCATCGACCAGCAGCTGATGAGTTGGCAAAGCAAACGCCCTCTTCTTTCCAGTCGTTCTACAAGTCTTTAGATATGACTAACAAGATATGACTAACATTCTCTTCTAACTGAATACGCCGCTTTAGTACTTAGGTAGCAACGTATGCCTTCAAGCTATTCTCTAAAAGTAGAGCTAATCCTAATTTTGAAGAGATGTTTAAACCGTTTAGTAGAGAGCACTTAGGTTTTCTTGAGGCTGCATTTTATAGCCTCTTCTTAGATGGATAGCTATATACTCAGAAGCTTGAAAGCTCTGTTTTCTTAACGGTTTAGAACACTGCAAGTGTCCAGCGTTTATATTTCTTCTGATAGACATATATTGAGTATTCAAATTGTTATAATAAGAACTACGGTAAGAGGAAACGATGCAGCCGTTTTTGCTTGAAAACTGCTTCCTTGATAAAAATGAAAAAGTAATTTAGAAGCCGTTTGAAAATATTACTTTTCTCTCAATGGCAAGTTAATAGCAAGTAAGAAGACTCTAAAAAAAAGACGCAGAAGTTAGTACTGAAAGATGTAGCTGGCGGTGACTGTTCCTTATGAAAGAAAGTGCTACCTTCATTCAAAATGCCAGGAGAAGATAAACCATGAAAACGCTAGCTAACCTATTTGATAACACTACGTTCAATAGCAAAGCATTCAATAGTAAACCGGCTCGTATGTCTGCAATTGCCATTGGAATGGCGAGTGCTGTGACGGTGATGCTTCCACGCATCGTCGATGCTGCAAATCCAGCTGACATTGCTCAGCTAACGGAAACCGGTATCTGTATGGCTTGCGACCTATCTGGTGCTGATTTGACGGGTGCACACTTAATTGGCGCAGATTTGCGAGATGCTAACTTAACTGGTGCAACGCTAGCTAATGCCAACTTGGAGGGGGCCGATCTCACTGGTGCAACGCTGGTAGATACCGATTTCAGTGGTGCTTTCTTAACAAACGCGGTGCTAGACGACACGATCATTGCTAACGTTGACTTTTCTAATGCGACGCTGATTTATACCAGTCTTGATAACGCCGATATAGAAAACGTTGATTTGGTTGGTGCTAGCGTGATTAGCACGCCGATTAGCATTGGCGGCAGCTACGACCAGTAGTCACAGCAGCTCGCAAGGTATGAGACTGCTGTCGTCACACTACGACTGGCGACGCTACGCATGGCAGGCAACGGCAAGGAAATGAAAGGCCTGATAGTAGTAGCCGATCTTCGAGTTGTTTTTGAGAATGCTATGTTTCCTTAAAGGCCGTTTCTTCGCAGGCCCCGATACTTACCCAGCTAGTAGAACCGTCTTGCCAATGCTCTTTTTTCCAGATCGGTGCATTGTGCTTGAGCGTATCAATGGCATACTGGCAGGCGGCAAAAGCTTCACTTCGATGCGGGCTACCGACAGCAACGAGAACGCTAATCTCGCCAACGGTTAATTTGCCTGTACGGTGATGGATAACAACGTGGGTGATGTCCGGCCACTGCTTGCGAATCTCGGCGGCAATTTGCTTGAAAACGCTGAGCGCCATCGGCTCGTAGGCTTGGTACTCTAGAGCGACAACGGGCAGGCCGTCGGTTTGATTTCGCACCATGCCGCTAAAAAGAGCGATCGCGCCATTTGCTCCATCATCTGCCTGCCGATAAGCCAAGGCAAGATCCAGCGGGGCAAAGGTGATAGCAAAGCTATCTGCTACCTGCTTATTCGTCTGTGTTGCCAAATCAAAAGGTAGCCCAAGCGTCATACTGTTATCCCCGCTTCGTTAGAGAATAGTCACTAGAATAATCTGTCTTAGCCAGCGGCGCTTGCCCACGGTATAGCTGCTCTAGCTGAGTGATGTTTTGACTCAGCGTATAGCGCTCTAGTACCCGCAGGCGAGCCTTTTGCCCTAACATCGCCATTATCTCTAGCTGCTCACGAAACAGCGGCAACAGAGTTTGTAGCTGGCTAGAGACTTTCTGCGTATTGATAACGACGCCCGCTCCCTGATCGAGCACCTCTCCATCGGCCCCAGCATCGGTAGCCACACAGGCTGCACCACAGGCCATCGCTTCTAATAGCGACAGCGATAGCCCCTCTACTAGCGATGGCAAAATGAAGCAGTCAGCGCCCCGCAAAATTTCAATACGACGATCTTCATTAGCGACGAAGCCAAGCCAAACAACACTATTCTCAGGATAGAAAGCTTTGAGAGAAGACTCTAAAGGACCGCTGCCAACAATAACTAGCCGGTCATTTCTATGCATTTTGGCCGAGCGCCAGCCCTTGAGCAAAGATTCTACGTTTTTTTCGGGCGACAGTCTGCCCTGATAAACGTACAGCTGCCTTGCACCCAGCTCGGCTTTGATACGAGAAGCGCCTGGTGAGTAGCGAGAAATGTCTACTCCATTAGGAATAATAGCGATGCGACTAGCCGGGACGCCTAGCCTAATCAACAGATCGCGTTGGACTTTAGAAAAAATGATCACCTTGTCGTAGTGGGCGAGGCGAGGTGCATAGACCTGATAAGCCAAGTGCTGCGTGCTAGAAGAAAGGTTTCTTCGCTTCTGATCGAAAGCAGGGTGGAAGGTCGCTACGAGTGGAATATTGAGGCTTCGGCAGATTTCCGGCAGCTTCAGATCTAGTGGGGAGAGGATCAGCGAAGCATGAACAACGTCAGGTCGTAGCTTTTCTAGAACTTCAGCTAGCCGTCGAGCCGATCCAAGTGCCGGAATCGTTAAAATCTGAGACTTAAAAATAAAAGGTAGCGAGACCTCTTCATAGTCTTCAGGATCATCGACCGCTTCATCCGACTGGGCGAAGTGTAGAAAGGTTACTCGATGGCCTCTGTCTAACAGCGCATTGGTGATTTCTTTGCCGTAGGTAACGTTGCCACAAAAGGGAGATTTTTTACCAAGCCACGCAATATGCATTTACAAGTTAAAGCGCTTTTACCAGCTTTTCATGGGGGATCAGAGCCGTTTAGGCTACTAGTAGTATATGCGCATCGGACTCTGTATAGGATTTAACCGGGCGTATTTCCCCATTCCCACTGTTTACGTTGTTTCTTGCCTTATTCCCCACTCATTTGCTCGCCCGTAGAAGCATTCATAGAGGCATTCATAGAGGCGTTCACAATAGACCAGGTAAAAAATCCGCTGATAGAGACAAACATTGCAAGCAGTCCAAAGACAGCCCTAAGGCCTAAAAATGTTTCGGCGATTCCGGCGACGGCTAGCGGTAGGCTAAGGGCGATATTAACGACATTATTTTGCAGCCCAAATACTTTGCCGCGCATGTCTTCGGGCGTTTTCTCTTGAATGGTCGTTTGCATCGGAATGCCGATCATGGCTCCGAAAAATCCTAGTGTGCCAATGAGCCCGAGGCTAGGCCAAAGCTGAGCTGGCGCTAAGGAGAGTCCTGTTAGGGTTGCGGCCATGCCAAGTGAGCCCACTAGCCCTAACTGAGGCCGAGAGAATCGCTGGCCAAACTGACCAATAGCCACCGCGCCAACGGCTAGCCCAACTCCACCTGCTGCTAGCAAAAAGCCAAACTGCGAGGATTTGATAGTAGGAATCACTTCAGCGAGGCGAACGGCTAGTACCGCAAGAGCGGCAAATACTGAAAATAGGACAACTAGCTGAATGAGGGCGCTGCGAACGCGAACTTGCTTTTGTAGATATCTGAGGCCGTCTTTGATATCTTGCCAAGCGTGTGATTGTTCTAGATTATCGGCTTTGACTTCGTTGGTTGTAATCAGCAAAAGCAAAATGCCTGCGATCGCATAGCTCACCCCTACCAGCACAGACTTACCCACGCCTGTGCCCCCGTCTATCGGCGCTAATAGCGTATCGGCCAGCGCCAGCAGCGGCTCGCCCACGGCAAAGCCGATAATGACCGAGGCCATCATAGTAGTGGTATAGAGTGAATTAGCAGGCAGCAAGTTTTCTTCTTTGACAATCAGCGGAATCACAGCTTGCTCAGCCGGGGCAAAAAACTGGGTCAGCGCCGAGATCAAAAACGTTACCGTTAGCAAGATATAAAATCCTACTGGCAGCGCCGCCACCTGCCAACCTGCGCTCACCCACAGCAGCGCAGGTAGCACTGCCACGAGCGCCCCACGCAGCAAATTTGTAAGCACTAGCACGGGCTTTTTTCGCCACCTGTCAACATACACCCCGGCCAAAGAGCCGAATAGAACCGCTGGAATGGTGAAGGCGATCATAATTGCCGAAACCCAGCCGCTGATGGTTTGATCCGGTGACTTATAAGTGTCAGAAATGATGGCAATCATCAACACTAAATAGACCTTGTCAGCCATCTGGGAGAAGACCTGACCGCTCCACAGTGTTAAAAAGTTGCGATTGCGAAAGACTGGCCACAGACCGTTTGCTTGAATAGGCAGCATCTCTGAGCTTTCGCCTGTTTCCCCACCGGGCGAAGCTGCAGCTTCTGGCGCGTTAGGTTCCTGCCCAGTTGACTCAAAGGCGCTCTGACTTTCTTCTAGGTGCTTGCTCTGATCTTCCTTCTGGCTTTCTTTCTGGCTTTCTTTCTGGCCCTCTTTCTCTTGCTCTTCTTCGTGCTCTAAAGTCTCTGGTGAGCTGTTGGCATTGTTGGTGTCGGTCTCAGGCTCGCGAAGCATGGGTTGGTGGGGTGAAGCAGGTATCAATGAGGGCCGCTGACCGAATGGGGCGATCAAACTGGTACTGCGTGTACTGGCGCAGGGCTTTTTCAATGTGTCGCCACATCAGATGAGGCCCTGATTGGGTGAGTTCGCTCGAAAAATTAGGTGCGCTTGGGGCTCCTCGCTTTGGGGTGTCTAGCTTTGGAGTTCCTAATCTTATTGTGCCTGATTGTGGATCGAATTGTGAGCCTAGGCTGCTCGTAGGTGTCAGTACTAGCTCTGGTTTGCTGAGCTGCTGCATCAAAGCAATCTCGGCAGCGCTGAGGTAGCTAACAACGCCGTTTTCCTGATCAACAGCTCTGGCGAGCTTAGCTTGCAGTCCAATTGGTAGCGCCTTGGATGGCGTCGCGGTATCTATAGTTCCTCTATCTGTATCGGTGCTATCTGCGTCCGCTGTGTAGCCATCAGATTGCGCTTCAGCGACCAGTGGACGCAGATCAGCGTCAGCCTCACTAGCTTGCTTTCGTTCGTTAAATCGCTGCTTGGCTACCTTTATTCGCTCGGTTTTGAGCCGCTCCATTTCTTTGGTGGCGATCGCACCGCCTGCTGATACGCTAAAGCCGACTCGCCAGTCCGGATCGCCTAGCTCAACGGTTAGGGGCTCACGAGTGAGGCAGCAGCGAAAAACCTCGGGGGCGACACCTGCCAATGCCAGTAGGTGAAAGGTCGCTTGAGCTAAGCAGGCCAGTACGTTAGGCTGCTCAGCCGCTTCTAAGCGTGAGAGGTGTTCTATAAGCAGATAGTACAGCTCTGTTTGAGGCTGTTCGCTGAGCGCCTGAGCGAGAACGATTTCGGCAAGATATTGACTAGCGGTCAGCTTAGCGAGATTGCGGCTGAGTCCTGGAAATGACTTTAGGGTTTCGGCCTGAATCAGTTTGTCGATGGACTTGCCTTTGGTAAAGAGCAAGTCGTTGACAACAAATAGGCCAGAGCGACCGCCCAAGCTAGATTTATGTTTGCGAGCACCAGGTGCGATCGCTCTGACTAGTCCCTGCTCTTTGGTCAGCACGGTCACTAGCCGGTCCGATTCGCCCATCGGCATTCCTTTCAAGTTGATGCCGGTTGCCTTGTAGGTGCGTTGTTTCATATATGTCGTTTCATATATCTTTTTATCTGTCTTTTCAGCTGTGGTGGGTAGATTAGTCAGGCGCTGACTCAGCTTGCATTTGTAGTATCTCTGGGCCGCGGGACGTCCCTAGCCGGTTTGCCCCAGCTTCTATGAGGGCGATCGCTTGCTCTGGGGTCCGAATGCCGCCGGCTGCTTTGATGCCAATGCGATCGCCCGCTACCTGCCTCAGCAGCTTTACATCTTCTACCGTAGCGCCACCTTGCCATCCCGTGCTGGTCTTTAAAAACGTTACCCCGGCATCTAAGCAGACCTCTGCTGCCAGTCGCTTCTCTGCTGCTGTGAGGATAGTGGTTTCTAGAATGGCCTTTACTGACTGTCCAGTCAGCTCCACAATCGTCGCGATTTCTTTGTGTAGCTGGTGGGTATTGCCCATCTTCAACCAGCCTAAATTAATAACCACGTCCAGCTCGTCAGCCCCGCTTTCAGCGGCTTCTTGCGCCTCATATAGCTTGGTTTTAGAGGTCGTTGCACCGCTAGGAAAGCCGATGACCGTGCATATCTTGGGTCGCTTATTGTGTAGCAGCTCGACCGCTAGAGGCACATGCACGGGGTACACGCACACCGCCGCAAACTGGCAGGTGTCGGCCTGCTCGCATAGCTGGCGGATATGATTGGCGCTAGCCGCCGGGGCCAGTAAGGTGTGGTCGATAAAAGGGGCCAGATCTATATCAGTGGTGACCGGTGCATTGCTCATGTGAACTCATCAAGTTTTTATGACACGTTTATATGAAAATACTGAACCTTGACGTTAATCAACTCATTAAGCCGCTATATGTAAGTAGAGTCACTACAGATAAAGTGCGCTTTGGTTTATTATTCCTGACTTTGACCCAAAGTGCCTGGTCATAGCTAGATAGGGGCAATCTGGAGAATGCCGCCTTCAAACTGATGTTGCTTAAAGGGCGGGCTGCTCTTTACATTTCTATCTGCTGCTTTCTATCCGCTTGCTGCCATCATCTAGCTGCTTTCTATCCGCGCGCTTGTAAAACTGTTTATCCTTAGCTTACTCCTTCTGTTATGACCGTACCGCTCATTTCAGCTATTATCTGCACGCATAACCGTGAGCAGTACCTCGGTGCAGCGATTGACAGCTTGCTGACGCAGACTCTCGATTGCTACGAAATTATTGTGGTAGATAACGCCTCTACAGATGCGACTGCTGCGATCGCCAAATCTCGTATCAACAGCACTGCTAACAATGGCGTCAAGAATATAGTTCGCTACGTTTACGAGCCCACGCTGGGACTATCAGTAGCCCGTAACCGGGGGGCCAAAGAGGCCAAAGGCGAAATCCTAGCCTACCTAGACGATGACGCTGAAGCTAGCCCCCAGTGGCTGGCCGAGCTGCTAGGGGTGTTTGAGAAGGATGAAAACACAGCGATCGCAGGTGGCAAAGTCACGCTAATCTGGCCGCCCGATGCTCATCCGCCTCGCTGGCTATCGGACGATCTCTCTAGCGGCCTAGGCGCTTACGATCTAGGCGACGAACTTATCTATATTCAGCAGCCTTCGCTCACGCCGCGCGGCCTTAACTACGCTGTGCGCAAGTCCTTTTTGCAGACAGTCGGTGGCTTCGACACGCACCTAGGCCGCGTCGGTAAAAATTTACTCTCTAACGAAGAGCAGCAGCTCACTCGCCTTGCCCTAGAGCGCAACCAGCAAGTTGCCTATATTCCTACTGCCCTAGCCGCTCACAATGTTGCCCCGGCCCGGATGAAGCCCGGTTGGTTCCTCAGCCGTAGCTGGTGGCAGGGCATCAGTGAAAGCTACCGCGAGCAGGCCAGCGGCAGAACTGGCTTCTGGCAGCTAAGAGGGGGTGGTGAAAGGCTGGTACGCGGTCTATACAAAACCCTTAAATACATTCATTCGCCCTCACAGCGCTTTGAAAATTTTGCCTATGCCTATGGCCAGATAGCCTATCTCGGTAGCGTCATGCGTCATCTGATGCGACGACAGCCTGATCCCCAGTCAGTGACCTAACTACTCGCACCGTTATCTAATTTTTGCCTACGTTTAAACTCATTTACTTTCTTTGTTTGCCATGACATCTGCATCCATTCCCGTTTCTGTCCTGATTCCTGCCAAAAATGAAGAAGAGAATCTGCCTGCTTGTCTAGCAAGCTTAGTCCAGGCCGATGAGGTGTTTGTGGTTGACTCTCACAGCGAGGATCGCTCGGTCGAGATAGCCGAAAACCTAGGCGCAAAAGTAGTTCAGTTTGACTTTAATGGCCGCTGGCCCAAAAAGAAAAACTGGTCTTTAGAAAACCTGCCTTTTCGCAACGAGTGGGTACTCATCGTAGACTGTGACGAGCGCATCACTCCCGAATCTTGGGCCGAAATTGCCGAAAAAATAAAGAACCCAGATCTCGACGGCTACTACATCAATCGCCGGGTCTTTTTTCTGGGCAAATGGATTCGCCATGGCGGCAAATATCCCGATTGGAACCTACGACTATTTCGCCACGCCAAAGGTCGCTACGAAAACCTCAACACCGAAGATATTCAAAATACTGGCGATAACGAAGTGCACGAGCACGTAATGATTCCGCACGAAAAGGTGGGCTATTTAGACGAAGACATGCTCCACGAGGACTTTCGCGATCTGTATCACTGGCTCGCTCGCCACAACCGCTATTCTAATTGGGAAGCAAGGGTGTATTACAACCTGCTAACCGGCATGGGCGATGACGGCACCATTGGGGCCAACCTATTTGGCGATGCGGTCCAAAGAAAGCGCTTCCTCAAGAAAATCTGGGTTCGTCTACCCTTTAAGCCTTTCTTGCGCTTTATTCTCTTCTACTTTATTCAGCTCGGCTTTTTAGATGGCCATGCAGGCTATGTGTATGGCCGTTTACTTAGCCAGTATGAGTATCAGATTGGCGTAAAGCTATACGAGCTGAAGTTTGGCGGACGGCTCAACAAGATGGCCACCGAGAAAGAGATGGGAAGCGTTCTGCCTGCGGAGAAAATTGCTGGGCAAGGAACGTAATAACCGGCTGAGCTAATTGGCCCAGTTGATTGGCCCGGCTGATTGGCTAAGCTGCCTAACTATAAGACATGAATAGTAGGACATAGATAGTGGATGCATCTTCTCAAAACTCATCTCAAACACCAATAGAGTCTGAAGGTTCTAAGCGCTCAATCACTCAAAATCTAGATGAATACGGCGAGCTGCCTTTTGTCGATCTGCGGCAGTACCATCAGCCCGGATACGATGCGGGCGGCTCTCGGCTGGCCATGTTGAGCTGGTGGCTGGTGCAGGCAATCTGCTTTCCGCTGTCACCTCACTTTGCGCATGGATTTCGGCGGTTGCTGCTACGTCTGTTTGGTGCCCAGATTGGCACAGGCGTGAGAATTCGGCCTACCGCTCGCTTTACCTGTCCTTGGAACGTTGAAATTGGCGACTATAGCTGGGTTGGTGACGATGTTGTTTTCTACAGCCTGGTACCGATCAAAGTCGGACAGCACTGTGTAATCTCTCAAAAAAGCTATCTCTGTACCGGCAGTCACGACATTGCAGACCCGCGTTTTGGTCTGGTGACTGGCGAAATTGTCGTGGAAAACGGAGCCTGGGTTGCTACCGATTGCTTTGTTGCGCCCTCTGTACGAATAGGGGCAAATGCGGTGATTGCGGCCCGCAGTAGCGTGATGCGCTCTATGCCCGCTGGTCAGGTCTGCTTAGGAACACCCTGCAAGCCTAAAAGGCCAAGGCCGATGCTATAGAAGCTAGGGCCGTGTAAGACGTTACCGACTACCGGTGGTCCTAAATAAATTAGTGGTCTTCCTAGTGGTTCTTTAGCGGTCCTAGATAAATATTACGCCTAAAGCAAATTCAGGAAACTTTGAGCGCTAAATGCCCGTCTAGTTACTAGAGACAGTAAAGACTACACAGCTTTTGGACTTCTTAGATACTTTTTGGGCGGCTTGAGTCGGCGCTAGCCGTTTCAGACGATCAGGCTTGTGGTGAATTGCTGCTGTTACTAGCGGCGAGAGAAGCTGGTGCTGAGTGACTATCAGCAAGTCGTTGAGACGATATATCGAAAAAGATATTTCGAAGCCAGAGCGAATTAAAAAGTGGATTAATTTGAAGGGTTTATGATCTACGAAGAGCGGATAGAAGAGATAGACCTTCAGCGCTATTGGCTAGTTTTGAAGCGGCGATGGCGTCCGGCGGCTGCGGTGTTTGCCCTAACGGTGTTGGCCGCATTTGGCGCTGCGGCCTCTCAGACGCCGATGTGGGTGGCAACGGCGAGGCTGCTATTGCGCAATGCCCAAACGTCTGAACTAACTGGCGTTGCTCAAGAGCTAGGCGATTTAAATTCGCTGAGGCTGACGAGTGACCCCTTGGCTACCCAAGCAGAAATTATCTTTTCACTGCCAATCTTAGAGGCAACGATTTCTGCGCTCAGCCTGCGCGATGCTGAGGGTGAGCTAGTTACGCCTGATGATTTGGCGGAGGGTTTGGTGGTAGAGCCGCTAGATGAGACTGATTTGATTGCGATTTCTTACTATTCGGGGAGCGCGGAACTGTCAGCGGCAGTGGTTAACCAAATTATGGCTTCTTATGTTGAGGCGAATGTCAACGCCCAGCGCTCGGAGGTGATTGCGGCTCGTGAATTTTTGGAAGAAGAGCTACCCCGCGCTCAGCAAGAGGCGAACAGCCTGAGCAAAGCGCTAAAGCTGTTTAACGAGGGCAATGGCATTGTCTCTCTGCCAGAAGAAGCTGGGGCCGCGGTCAATGCGATCGCTGCCATAGATGAGCAAATAAACCAGATTCAAATCAATCTGGCCGAGGCAGACAGCCACACGTCACAGCTTTCTAGCCAGCTGGGCATGAGCTCTAGAGAAGCCCGTGGCCTGGCAACGCTGACTGAAACGCCCGCTGTACAGTCAGCTCTTGCTCAGCTACAAGACACCCGCTCGGAGCTAGGCACTGCCCTGACGCGCTATACGCCGCGACACCCGAGCGTGCGATCGCTGCAAAGACAAGAACAAGCTGCCATCGACGTATTACAAAGCCGTGTTGCGGAAGTTGTCGGGCCACAAGCCTCTGCGGGACTGCTCGGCATGAGTAACATTGATAGAAACCTTGCTGACCAGCTAGTACAAGCGGAGCTAAACCGAGCTAGTTCTTACGATCAGCTGGCCACCCTCGTGGCTACCCGAGATGCCTACCGCCGGCAAGGGGAAGAATTTCCCAGTTTGAGGCAGACGCAGGCAGAGTTAGTTCAGCGTCGCGATGCGGCCGAGGCCACTCTAGAGAGTCTGCGGCTGCGGCTGCAAGAAGTGTCGCTCGCTGAAAAGCAGATTGTTGGCAGCGCTAGGGTAGTAGAGCGGGCGGTGCCACCGAAGTCGGCAACGGTAGAAGGAAAGGTAAAGTACTTGCTAGCAGGCGCGGTTGTGGGTGCGTTTTTGGGCATTGCGACGGCCTTTTTCTTAGACCTTATCGACCGCTCTTTGAAGACTGTAAAAGACGGCGAGAAGATTTTTGGCTACGTGCTGCTTGGTGTAATTCCTCAGTTTGAGCTGAGTAAAGAGCCGATGCTAGAGGCGATGGCTGAGGAAGGTGGACTGCCTTCTCCACGAATCGTGACCCAAACGAGCGCCTACCCATTGCTTTCAGGCGCATACCAAATGCTACAGGCCAATCTGCGCTTTATCAGCTCAGATAAAAAGCTAAAAGCGCTGGTAATGACGAGTTCAGTCGCTGGGGAAGGGAAGTCTGAAGTCTGTGCGAACCTAGCAGCAGCAGTCGCGCAGACGAATCGACGAGTGCTGCTAGTTGATGCGGATATGCGATCGCCCAACCAGCATCACCTATGGAATCTAATTAACTTGGTAGGCCTAAGCCATGTGCTAGTAGGCGAAGGTAGCCTACAAAAAGCGCTTCAGCCAGTGACGGCTAACCTAACGGTGCTAACGGCAGGTGTGGTGCCGCCTAACCCAATGGCGCTGCTAGATTCCGAACGAATGGCCACCCTGATTAAGCTGTTTAGAGAAGAGTTTGACTACGTCATATTTGATACGCCTTCGCTATCTGGCACGGCAGATGCGGCAGTTTTAGGTAACTTGGCAGACGGCGTGCTAATGGTCATGCGCCCTAGACATGTGCCCTATGACCGAGCGCTCGCGGCCAAGACGCTGCTTGCCCGTTCGGGCGCACCCGTACTGGGGATGATTGCCAACGGTGTCGATAGCAAGAATGACTTTGGTGAGTATGCCTACGACGCTCGCGAGCTGACCGATATGGCTAGCCGGACGGCGCTCGGTGCCGAAGACAAAATCGAGCAGGCGTACTCACCAAAGTTTGTCACGGGCTCAAAAACAACCTCAAAATTTCCTTTAGGGCGGCGATGACTTTGCCGCTATCAACGATGCGTACTTCTCAATGGGTTACTTCGCTTGCTGTCGCCACAATTTGGTCGATGGCGGGCACAGGGGAGCGGGCGATCGCTCAAATTACAGGGCAGCCAAGCAGTCCGCCCACGCTTAACACGCCCGTGCCCAGCGGTCCTACTCCGAACGTACCTACCCCGAACATATCTACACAGAGCGCCCCTGCTCAAACCCTGATAAACCCGCCGCCACTCACCGTCAACAGCTACAGCAACGCCAGCTATATTTTGGGTGCTGGCGACCAAATTTCACTCTCTGTTATTGGCTATCCAGAATTTACCGGAACCCTGGCGGTGCTACCCGATGGCACCGTAAATCTTCCGCTAGTAGGGGCGCTTAGGGCCAGTGGTCTAACGCCCAATCAGCTAAGCGCTGTGCTCACGCAGCAGATGATGGCCTACCTGGTTGATCCGGTTGTTAGCGTTGGCTTAGCGGTACAGCGTCCTGTCGTTGTGACCGTATCGGGTGCGGTACATCGTCCGGGCCCTCTGCAGCTAAGTGGGCTGTCTACCAGCAATGGCACGGTACTCAACAACGCTGTGCTTAACGGCAATGACATCACCGATCCGAATTTGGCTTCTCAGTTGACTAATCAGCCGGCAATTCCAACGCTTTCATCAGCGCTGCTGTTAGCTGGCGGGGTCACGCGCGACGCAGATATTCGGCAGGTAACGGTTCGCCGTCCGCTAGCCGGTGGCCAGGTAGAACAGCTTTCTTTCAATCTTTGGGAAGCGATTACTGCCGATGTCGGGCTCAATGATTTGGCCTTGCGTGATGGTGATTCTATTTTCATTCCAACGCTAGTCGATAATGCGATAGACCGACGGACGGTCGCAAGCTCTAGCCTAGCGCCAAGCACGGTGCGGGTGAAGGTGATTGGTGAGGTTGTCCGGCCTGGAGAGATTGAGATATCGCCGGATAGTTCGATTTCGAGCGCGGTTGCGATCGCAGGTGGCCCCACAGAAGATGCCCAATTAGCAAATGTCAGCCTAGTGCGCGTTGACGACAGCGGCCAAATTCAACAAGAAGAAATCGATCTAAGTAACCTGATCGACAACAATCAAATCGAAGAAGGCGATGTGATTGTTGTCGCCAAGCGCGGCTATCTTTCTGTTGTAGACGGAATTGGGCGCGTGCTCAATCCGCTAAACATTTTCCGACTGCTGGGCTTTTAATATAGATCTACCGGATAGACATAAGAGTAGAGCTGCGGAACCGGCCCGAGAAACAGAGCTGGCCCAAGAAATAGAGTCGGCCCGAGAAATAGAACAAGAAAGTCTTGCGGATAGTTCTTGTAAAAGCTGCCTTCGGTGCCCCGCCTTGTTAACCTACGTGAGAGCGAAATGGTGCTATACCCATTAATAGCCCTGTTTTGTAAACACTCTTTTTCCAAAGGCCCCTTTCATGTCAGATATGCCCGAGCTGACACCGCCCGATCAAACGCCCCCTGACCCAACCTCTACCGATCTAACGCCTTTGCCTCCGCCCCGTGGCCCTTCAAACCGCTGGCTGAGGTGGCTGCTCACGATTGGTTTTGGGCTTGGGGGCTTTGCTGCTGTTGGCGCTGTGGTGTTCGTAGTATGGGGCGATCGCATTGTTACCCGGCTGCTGCTGCCCAGGGTCGCTAGCAGTGTAGATAAAGCGATCGCTCGGCCCGCTGAACTAGGTGAGGTAGAAGGCTTTTCCTTTTGGGGCGTGCGGTTGGGTAAGACGGTCATTCCCCCAACTGAAACCGATGAAACTTCGATTACGGTTGATGAGATAGAGGTGACGATTGGATTGCGATCGCTTATCTTTCAGCAAACGCTAAAATCCAACGTCGTTTTGGTGCGGCCTAACGTATCGCTGGTGCAGGCAGAAGACGGCGAATGGACGGACTTGAAGCTGCCCGAACCATCTGAAGCAGAGCAGCGGATAAAGCTAGAAATTCAGTCGATTCAAGTTAAAGACGCTCAGCTAACAGCGATTCCTTATGTGGATCTCGATGGGGAAGAAGGTGCTGAAGCGGTTGTTGCTCGGCAGCCTGTTGTAGTTGATGACGCCGATGCCCTAATCGAGTTCTTTGGCGAAGAGGCGCAGGAGATCTCTTTTGATTTAACAGGTGACGTGCAAGTTGATGGTGCAGAGAACGACGCCGAAGAGAACGATGGCGCAGAGAACGACGCCGAAGAGGAAGATGCCGAAGTCGGTGACGGCCAAAAAGATGCAGGCCAATCTGGGACGCTAGCTATCAATGGTGCGGCTAACCTCGATCAGCAGGCAGTAAAAGCGAGTGTGCGGGTAAATAACTTGCCTGCGACGGCGGCAAATCTGCTGCTGCCTGATTCGCTGGGCGTTCGTTCGGGACTGCTAGATGCCAATCTGACGGCGGCAGCCGCGATGAGCGAGGGAGCGCTAGATGAATCTGCGGTAGACGTGAAAGGCACGGCTCGCTTCCGAGAAGGCGCACTGCTAGCAAGCGGACTGCCTGCGCCCGTTGACAATGTTCAAAGTCAGCTTGTGTTTAAGGGTCGCTCTGTGAGCCTCGAAGAGACGAGCCTGCAGCTTAATGACACTGTTTTAACGGCGGCTGGCGAGGTTGACTGGGAAGAAGGCTATGACCTAACCGCGCAGATTCCAGAGGTCTCGGTGGCTGAGGTGCAGGCGCTAGCGGATGTGGATTTGCCGGTTGCTGTAGACGGTGCGTTTCGGCTAGACGTGGCGGTTGCAGGTGAGCTAGAGAAACCGACGTTGGGCGGAAATCTGACAAGCCTGCAGCCTGTTGTCATTGATCAGTTGGCACTAGCAGCGGTGAGTGCTGATTTTAGCCTGAGTGAATATATTGAGGGCAATCGCTTGCCAACGCGATTTGACTTGAATGAGTTACGGGTGCGGCCTCAGGCGGGCGGCGTGGTTGTCGCAACCGGTCAAGCTGATATCACAGACTTGGAGAATCCTGTTTTTCAGCTAGTGGCTGATGCTGATTTGCCTGCGGATGCGCTGGCGCTGACCTATGGCGTTGAGCTGCCAGAAAATGTGGTGCTGGGCAATCTGACCGCTGAGGTACAGGCGGGCGGGGACGTGCGATCGCAAACTGCTTTTGCCCAGTGGCAGCTCTCAGACTCTACGTTTCCCGGCACGGGCGAGATTGCGCTAGCAGACAACCTGGTCGCTTTAGACAATACGCGTCTACAGGTGGCAGGCGGGACTGCAACTGCCGAGGCGCTATTGGCGTTAGAGAGCCGTGACTGGCAAGCTGCGATCGCAGCCGACCAAATCGCGATTGAGCAGTTTACGACGCAGGCGCAGGGCCTGTTAAAAGCAGATATTGAGGCCGCAGGCAATTTGAATACGCTAGATTTGGACTCGCTTCAGGCTGAGGGAACGGCGCTGGTTGCCGATGCCCAGATTCAGCTAAACCAAACGAGCGAGCCCCTGTTAGATCGAGGAGATTGGACTACCGCTTTTCGGTGGGAGGGCGATCGCATTGCAGTCGAATCCTTTAGCGCCCCTGGCGTGCAAGCTGACGGTACGATTGGGGTCGATCTCGCTCAGCCTAAGCTAATCGACGCGCTAAACCTAAACGTCGCCCTTAGAGCAGTTGATCTACAGCCGCTTAATAGCTTTGCGCCGCCCAGTTTCACAGACTACGGTCGGGTAGCAGGGCTCGCTAGCTTTGACGGGCAGCTCTTTGGCACCCTAGACAACCCTCAGATAGTCGGCAATGCACGCCTCGACGGACTAGCGGCTAACGAGCTGCTGTTTGAGCCTCTGCGCGGTCCGATAGCGTTTTCTTTAGCAGAAGGGGGCCGCGTAAATCTGCAAGGCCAGCAAGATCGGCTACAGCTAGCGCTGAGGGATACGCCGGGTGAGCCTCTGCCCTACTGGCCAGTGTCTTTTGCGGTGCAGAATCAAGAATTTGTAGCAACGGGCTATAGCGAGGGCCGTTTGATTCATGCCGACGTTGCGCAACTGCCGCTAGATGCGTTGAACGTGCGGCCCGCGCCACAGTATGGATTAGGTGCGGTGACCGGCTCGCTAGATGCCAGCGTAGATGTGAATCTGGCTGATTTCAATCGGCCTACGGCTGAAGGCACTTTAACGGTAGCTCAGCCTTCGCTGTCGCCGGTTGAGGCTGAGCAGCTAACGGCTAGCTTTGCCTATGCCAATAACGCGGCGAGGCTAACCCAAGGAGAGCTGTTGTTTGACAATAGCCGCTATCTGTTAGCAGGCAGCGCCGACTTGGACTTTAACAATTTGCAAAACACTCAGTACGAAGGGACGCTGACGTTTGCTGAAGGCCGCATAGAAGACATTGTCCCTATTGTTGAACAGCTAGATTTGAGCAAAGTTGGCCTCGGTGATGAGCCAACGCCGTTGGGCTCAGCGGCAGATTTGGCCACAGCGCCAGTAGGCCTGCCGCCGGTTGATTTTCTTGCCAAGCTCAAGAGCTTCGAGGCTTTTTTAGCGGCGCATCCAGAGACCGCATCGGGCGAAGGCGAACGGGTGCTACCGGCTCTAGACGATCTAAACGGCGAGTTTACCGGGGCGATATCAGTCGCGGGGCAATCGCTCTCCCCTTCGGACATTACAGCTGATTTCAATGTCCAGGGCGATAGCTGGCAGTGGGGCCAGTATACAGAGCCCAATGAGTTTGCACTCAACGGTGAATTTGAACAAAACCGCGTAGAGATTGAGAGTGCCTATGTCAATGCAGGCGAGACGCAAATCGATCTTTCTGCTAGCGGCAATCTAGCGTCTTTGGATGGGCAGCTTGTGGTTAATAGCCTGCCAGTCGAGCTCGCTGAGCTAATTTATCCGCTGCCAGCGGACGTGGCTGGCAATCTAAATCTGGTGACGACGTTTGATGGCAGCTTGGCGAACCCGATAGTGGTAGGCGAGGTAAGGGTTGTAGACACTGAAGTGAATGGGTATGCGATAGAGCAGGTGGCAGCAGATTTTGACTATCGCAACGCGGTTCTAAATCTAGATAGTGAGATTGCGATCGCGCCTATCGATTCTGTTTCGTCTAACAATCCTGCTACGCCTGCTGACTCTGCCAACCCTCCTATCACGCTGACTGGCAATATCCCGTACGCCTTGCCCTTCATCACAGCGGTGCCTCCCACCGATCAGATTGCCTTAGAAGCGGTGGTTTCCAATCGTAACTTTGAAATCATCAACGCCCTAACCGACGATCAGGTGCAGTGGAAAAGCGGTCAGGGGGACGTAATAGTAAAAGTTGGCGGCACCTTGGCCCAGCCGCTGGTGAACGGTCAAGCCAGCTTTAGAAACGCCGAGATCAGCAGTTCTCTGGTACGTGAATCGATCACTGATCTCACCGGGGATGTAAAATTCACGCTCGATCAGGTCAATATTCCGCAGCTACAGGCTAACGTTGGCAGCGGCAGGCTGGCGGTGGCAGGTAGCTTGCCGCTGCTCTCGTCGGGCGAGTCGATTTTGACCCAGCTCAAGCAAACCGAAGCTAGGCCCTCGCAAGATACTGATGGCTTGCTGATGGCGGTAGAGGCTGTGCCGATTAACTTTGAGAATACTTTGCAGGCGATCTTTGATGGGCAGGTGCTTGTTACCGGCGCGGTATTAGCACCCACTATCAGTGGCAATATTGAAATTGACGAAGGAGAGATTCAGGCCAACCAGCTACTGAGTCAGGTTGGAACGCTGGATTTGCCGACAACTGAAGAATTAGAAGAAACGAGTCCGTATCGGGTGGAATATTTAGGGGAGGAGGCGATAGAAACGGGGCCAAATGAGCAGCCTGTGGGCGTATTAGATCGGCTAACGCTGCAAAACTTTGGACTGAGCTTTGGCGATCGCCTTGCGGTAATTGGACAGCCCTTTTATAACATCAGTGCTATTGGTGCACTCACTGTCAACGGCCCTCTGAGCGCACCGCAGCCTGTAGGCACCATTGAACTTAGCTCTGGCTGGATTAACTTGTTTTCAACTCAGTTTCGGCTAGATACTAACGCGCCCAATACCGCCACATTTACCCCAGAAAATGGAATTGATCCGATTGTCGACGTGGTGATGAAAGCCAGAGTGCAGGACGCAGATATCACGCCTGCGCCTACGCCGCCGGGGGGCTTTGCGACTGCTGATGTTAGCGAAGCGAGAGTTGAAACGATTGGAGACGTGGAGTATGTGAGTGTGCAGGCCGTGGCAATGGGCCCTGCTAGTGAATTAGCCGATAGCCTGACGTTGAGCAGCAATCCTGAGCGCGACGAGCGCGAGCTGCTGGCGCTCGTTGGCAGCAACGTATTCTCGGGCGTGACGAGCGCGTCGTTGACCAATGTAGCCGGATTTTTGGGTGGGGGGACGCTGGCGACCTTTGGCGATCGCGTTGCTGATGCCATTGGCCTCAGATCGTTTAGCGTGTTTCCAACCACAGATACTGGCGATGACAGCTCGGTCGGCATCGGTATTGGCGTAGAAGCCTCAGCCGCAATTGGCAATCGTTTCAGCGCTAACGTTTTAGAGATTCTTAACAGCAGCCGTCCGCCTCAGCTAGGCGTCCAGTATCGCCTGACAGACGAGTTTGAACTGAGAGGCGCTTCCAACTTAGACGACACTGAGTTTGAGCTAGAGTATCGAATTGAATTTTAAGACAACGGCGCTTGCAAGATTATTCAGATTTCTCTAGAGACTGGTAGCCGGCTAGATGATACGGTTAGCCTCGTCTGGTAGAGAAGGGAGAATAGATCTTAGCCGCCTACGCACTGCTGCCTTTATACTCAATTAGCTGCGCAGGCTTATTTTGCCAGCGATTGATCCAGTATTTTCCCTGGCCGATCGCCTGAGGTACTTTTGAGACCACGCAAAAAAATGCGTACAAAAGCGATTGCTGGGCGGTATTTCCTCTGCGCTGTCTGCCTTTGTAAATTTTGACAATCTGTAGCGTGTAGGCCAGCAATAGCAAAACAAGCGCCATGCCGTTGCTTATCCCAGCCGTTAACAGGGCGCTAGCTGGCAATAGCGCCCCCCATAGCCAGCCGCTGATATGCTCTTTGTACTTATAGCGTTCTGCGGCCTGCCCATACATGTCATTCCCCTGGGCTACCGCCCATCCCCCGCGGACAGAGCGCTTCCACCACTGGCCAAACCGATGCATATCAATGTCATGCAGGGCCATATCCGCGTCAATGCAGTGAATTTTCCAATCTAACCGCCGTAGTCGAATGCACAGCTCTGGTTCTTCACCACAGATCAGCGCTGGGTTAAATCCGTCTGCGGCTTTAAAGGCAACCGTACGCATTAGCGCAATGCCGCCGCAGGCGCTTGCTTCTCCGACAGGTGCTGCCCACTCTATATCGGCTAGCTGGTTGTAGCGAGAGGCTTCTGGAAAGCGCTCACGCAGCCGGCCAAAAACAACAGCATGCTGAGGGTGCTGGTTGAGAAAATGGGTCGCAGCAGCTATCCACCCCGGTAATAACTCACAGTCTCCATCAATAAACTGTACGCCTTCAACGCCAGGAAATTTTTCAACTAAGCGAGCAAAGCCAGCATTGCGAGCGCGAGCACCCGTAAAAGGCACAGACATATCTAGGTTGACAACTTCTACGCCTTGGCGTTCTGCCTCAGCAATGCTGTCATCTGTTGAGCCTGAATCTACATAAACGATAGGCACGATAGCTGGCAGGTGGGTACGTAGTGATGCCAAGCAGCGAACGAGCCGCTCGCCTTCATTGCGGCCAATTGCTACGATGCCGATATTGGTAACGCTTAAGTTGCTCATAATGCTATTAGAGTCTGTTGTTTTCGTCGAGTAGCGCTTCTACTAGCTGGCTGGTACGAGCCATGTCATTGAAGGTAATGGGGGGCGCTTGGCCTGCGCTGACAGATTGGTAGGTTTGGCCTAGCAGATAGTGAAGCCCTTCATAAGGGGTTTGCTGCATGACTTTGTTGCGAAAGTTGCGGGCGCTAGCGCTCATCAGTGACCAGCCGTTGACAAAATGATTTACCAGTGGCGATAGCTGCTGACCGCCGCTGCGAGGCCTAACACAGCGTAGATACGGCTGAAACAGGTCAGTTTCGGCGTAGCCTTTGGTGCCACGGACGGTGAGGGCAAAGCAGTCAGGGGCCGTATAGCAGCTAAAGCGAATCCGGCCATGTGTGCCGCTGTTGCCAATGACGAGCGCATCTAGGTCATCGTATTTAAACAGCTCGTCATCTGCGTGGTTGCTCCAAGCGGCAGAGATGCGGTTGAAGTCGATATCGGGCAAAAATTCGAGCAGGAGGTAGCTAAGGTGAGTGATGAAGTCGTGGATCACGCCTGCGGGCATTTGGTGGCTGGGGCTTGGCAGATTTTTGTCGGCGTAGCGACCACCGCCGCGCACGTTGAGAGCAATACGGATTTCTACTTCTTGAATCTCGCCTAGGCTGCCGTCTTTGACCAGGTCTTTGATTGCACGAACGGGGCGGTTAAAGCGGTAGTTGTGGTCTTCTATTAGGCGGCGATCGCATGTCTGTGAAACCTGCCAAAGTGCCTTGAACTCGTCATAGCTAGGGGCAATAGGCTTTTCACAAATCACATGAGCACCCGCCTGCAAACAGTCTGTGGCAATAGAAAAATGCGTCTTGGGCGGTGTCAGAATATGAACCACCTCAGGCTTAGCTTTTTCTAGCATTTCTGTATAGCTAGTGTAGGCAGCGGTAGCGCCAAAGGTGCTAGCGGCGTAGCTTGCCGCAGCGGGTGATAAATCGCAAACACCAACAATGTTGGCTAGCTCACTTTCTTGTAAAAAAGAGAGATGTTGCTTGGAGATAACCCCGGTGCCAATTACGGCAGATTTGAGCGCAGCTGTCATATAAAAATTCTTCCTAAGGTACGCTTATGGTTTCATACAAACTCACACATACAAACAGAAGCGCTGCGAGTAAGAATAGTTCCACAGCAAATCGAATGTTTATCCCAGAAAGAAACGAATGAACCTGGAAGACACGCGTTTGTTGATTGTGGTCGAGGACGCTGACTATCGAGCGCCTCTATCAAGCGTGTTTATGCCAGAGCGACTAGATGAACAGCTCGCTGGCAGAGTGAGTCCAGTCGATATTCATATCTTGACCGCTGCAATGACCTGGGCTTTGCAGCTACAAGCGGTCACCATTTTTTCTTGCTATTCCTCAGAACCCTATGCGGTATCCACCTATTTAGGTATCCAGCTTGCGGCTAGCGGTGTTTCCACTGCAGAGGCCCGTAGAGGCGGCCCAGATATTAACCGTCGGCTGCTCTTACAGGTGGCTGATTTTTGTCCGACTCGCATTGTGATGTGTATGCGATCGCTAGATATTTTGAAGTGGGCAGCGCGCAACAAGATTCGTACGCTCACCTTGTTGTCTAGCTGGCAGGAGGCGTCCGGCTGGTTTGAGCAATGGCAACACCGACAGCTAGTGCGTAGTTTGAATCGAAATATTGTGAACTGGGTGGGTGGCTGTGGCGTTCAGCTATCTAAGCAGTTAGCTAGTAGCGGTATCCATCCGGGAAAGGTTATTCCTTGGGAGTGGGCTCGGCCTCAGCTACCAAATCAATACTCGCCTAAGACAATGCGCGATCACGGTAACGCTGTTGAGCTAGTGTATGTCAGTGAGCTAGATGAACAAGCCGGGATGAATGACTTGCTGAAGGCGTCTATTCAGCTACGCCGCAATGGCTACACCGTGAGTTTACAGATCATTCGCGATACATCAAATTACACCTCACCGGTCAAAACCGATGAAACGACCTGGCTAGAAACGCAGGTACAGGCGCTAGATTTGACTGATTCGGTCACCATATGGGCAGGGCTAACATCCGAACAGATGCTTTTGCGAGTGCGGGCGGCTGATGTGGCTGTGATTCCACTACCGCCGGACCGACCGCAGCAAGCGCCGCCGCTTGGCGTTGCTTTGGCAATGACGACCTGTACGCCAATTGTGGCCTGCGATCATGAAAATTTGGATAACCATTTGCTCCACGGGGTGAATGCGATTAGTTTTCCACCGGGCAATCCCAAATCGATAGCCCATAGAATTGAGCGGGTTATGGGCCAGTCTGGGCTGTACGCTCAGCTATCAGAATCATCAAAAAGAACCCTTGCGACCACGGAGGCACCTGCTCGCTGGCAGTCACTGATCGAAGGCTGGCTGCGCGATACGCCCTACGATCAGCAACATCTGAGTAATTTTGCGCTCTCTTCAGGTCGGTATCAATCGGTCAAAGTCAGTTGAAACCGATTGAACCAGCGGATAATTCACACTAGAAACTGGGTGTGAATTGGGCACAGAAAATTTTTGTGTATTCACCTGAGCGAACTAAACTCGACGGTGCATGAAAAGGTATCTATGCCCAAACAGGCTCTATTAATAAAAGTATGGACCAGTCTTGGCGCTAGTAGGCTACGGGCGTTCCACCTTTCGGTGCTCAACTAGAAACCTGGTAGGAACCTTTTACAAAAATACACCATCTTAAAGGGTATCCACGCTTTGCCGAGACACATAAAAGTAAACGTACATGCGCCAGTATTTGTCTAAAGTTTTATACGTTCTGTCCGATAAGCATAGGCAACTGGCAGTGATGCTCGTCGTCTTTGTGTTTGTCTCTGTTTTAGAAGCCTTGGGGATTGGACTGATCGGCCCGTTTTTGAGCATTGTCAACGATCCTAATGTCGTTCGAAATCATGCGTGGTTGGGTCCGCTTGCCTCAGCTTTTAATCTAGAGAGCGATCAGCAAGTCATTGTTGTTAGCGCTGTTTTGGTTCTAGGCATATTTTGCTTCAAATCGCTGGCCTACTTTTTATGTAAGGTCTATATCTACCGCTTTAGCTATCGGTGCAAGCAAGAGCTGGAGTCTCGATTAGTCTATACCTATCTCAATATTTCCTATCTATTCCATCTCAGCCGCAACAGCGCTACCTTGATCAACAACTTGGCTTTTGAGTCTATTCAGTTCACCTCAAACTGTTTGATTCCGTTGCTAGAGATTGTTGCAAACATGCTAGTTGTGATTTTACTGCTAGGCCTACTGGCCGCGACCGATCCGGCTTTGATGACAATGGCGCTAGCGATACTGCTGCCAATTTTTGGCCTGTTTGCTTGGCTCAGCCGCCGAATTAGAGGCTGGGGGCGGATCAAATCAAATTCTCAAGAGGGCATGATTCGCTCTGTCAATCACGGCTTGGGCGGCTTGAAAGAAACTAAGGTTTTAGGCTGCGAGGGCTACTTTGAAACCGATCTGCGTACCTACTCAAAGCAGTATGGCGATGCCTCAACGCAGGTAGATAGTTTACAACTGCTACCCAAAGTAGCCATAGAAACGGCCCTGGTTGTCTTTTTGATTCTGTTTGTTTTAATCTCTCAGCTGCTGCTAGGCCGTAACATACAAGATATGACCGCCATCTTAGGCGTATTTGCATTGGCGTCTATTCGGATGATTCCTGCCTCTAGCCAGACTCTCAACGCGCTCGGTCGAATGCGCTCTATGAGCTATGCCTTAGACATGCTCTACAAAGATCTTAAAGAAATCGAACTGTACGATATGCCTGCTGCTAAGCCGCTTGCTGCCGCATCCTCTGCACCTGCGTCTATTTCTACTGCCTTCTTGGGCGATCGCGCTTCGCAATCGCGCCAGTCTCGTACTAGTCAGTCTCATGCTAGCAAGTTTGAAACATCGGTCAGCCTAAAGAACGTCACATTCTTGTATCCCAATACGCAAGAGCCTGCGATCAAAGACATCTCACTCAATATTCGCAAAGGAGAATCGATTGCCCTAGTCGGTAAATCAGGGTCAGGAAAAACAACCTTGGTAGATATTATCTTGGGTCTGCTGCAGCCGTCTTCGGGCGATATTTTAGTCGATGACCAGTCGGTCTACACTGATCTGCGAGCGTGGCAAAATCTGCTGGGCTATATCCCGCAGTCTATCTTCCTAACAGATGAGACCATTGCTCAGAACATTGCCTTTGGTATTCCGGTCGATGAGATTGACTATGATCGTGTCAACAAGGCAGTAAAGGCTGCTCAGCTAGAAGATTTAGTAGAGCAGCTGCCTGAGGGGTTAGAGACAATGGTCGGTGAGCGCGGTATGCGAATCTCTGGCGGACAGCGACAGCGCGTAGGAATTGCTAGAGCGCTGTATTATGAGCGCGAGATTCTGGTCTTAGATGAGGCTACTTCCGCACTGGACTCAGAGACAGAAAAACTAGTCAGCGATGCCATCAATAGCCTGGCGGGTGACAAAACGCTGATTATTATTGCGCACCGGGTTTCAACGATTGAAAATTGCGATCGCATTTACCGACTAGAAAATGGGCAGCTACAGCAGTCGGGCACCTATGAAGAAGTCGTCTTGGCAGCTAGTCGCTAAGCGCTTGCAGAAAGAGATTACGGAACCATTTTGCCTAGCGGCACATCTTGTAAGACAAAGCCGTAAAACTTTATACGCCAGCGCTTGCACACTAGATAGAGCCATCTGCTCGGTTGAAAACACCCGTATTCTGACGTTTTTTAATTTCAGCCATCGTCAAATGTCACTACTCAAATGTCACCACCCCAACCCCTACAAAGTCAGGAGCATTTAATCATGTCGAGGCGATACGTCCTCATCAGCCCTTGTCGTGATGAAGCTGCTTACATTCAAACAACCCTCAACGCAATTGCAAAGCAGTCTCTGCTGCCCGCAAAGTGGATTATCGTAGACGATGGCTCGACAGATGGAACTCAAGATATGATCGCAGCGGCAGCGGCGACTTACCCCTTTATTCAAGTTATAAAAAGGTGCGATCGCGGCCAGCGCAGCGTCGGCCCCGGCGTCATCGAAGCCTTCTATGCTGGTTACGATGCCATCGACCCTAGCGACTATGACTATATCTGCAAGCTAGACGTCGATTTGGATATCCCAGCGACCTACTTTGAGACGTTGATTCAGCGCCTGGAAGAGACCCCTCGCTTGGGAACTTGCAGCGGCAAGCCCTACTTCCAAGACAAATCTGGCGAGCTGGTCAGCGAGCTCTGCGGCGATGAAAATTCGGTCGGTATGATCAAGCTTTATCGCACAGAATGCTTTCACGAAATTGGCGGTTTTGTGCGTCAGGTAATGTGGGACGGCATCGATGGCCATCGATGTCGGATGCTGGGATGGATAGCCTGTAGCTGGGACGAGCCTGCTCTGCGCTTTATTCATCTGCGGCCTATGGGCTCTAGTCAGAAGAGCATTTTCACTGGCAGGGCTCGTCACGGCGCAGGCCAGTACTTTATGGGAACAGACTTTGTCTATATGGCGGCTAGCGCCCTCTATCGAATGATGGCACCGCCTCGGCTTGTTGGCAGCGGTATGATGCTGTATGGCTATCTAAAGGCTATGTTCACCCGGCAAGCGCGCTATTCGGACCTAGCGTTTCGACGGTTTTTGCGAACCTACCAGTGGCAGTGCCTTATTAAAGGAAAGGCCAAAGCAACGCGATCGCTAAATGAAAAGCAGGCTGAACAATGGCACCGCACTCATTTGACCCAGTCTGATCGCCCAAAAACAGACGCCGACTCTCATCTCGCGGCAGATTCTGTTGCACTTATTTGAAACATTTACGACTCTGAAATATTTACGACGAGCCAGCGAGCTCTAACCATAGGAGAGAATTTTCATGAAATTACTGGTAACAGGTGCATCTGGCTTTTTAGGAAAGTATGTTGTCGCTACTGCCCTGCGGCGGGGCCATCAGGTGCGCACCGTTGTTCGCCCAGCGACCGATCTCTCCAAACTGGCTTGGGCAAATCATTCTCAGGTGGAGCTAGTTCGTTTTGATCTGCGCAAACGAGCAGGCATTGCCGAGGGTGTAGCGGGTGTAGATGCTGTTTTGCACTTGGCTGCTTCAAAAGCTGGAGACTTTTACGCGCAGTTTGGCGGTACGGTACTAGCGACCGAAAATCTGCTGGCTGCAATGGTTGAGGCAAATGTAAATCGTCTAGTCGCGATCGGAACCTTTTCGGTGTATGACTACATCAACATGGAGAAGGACTCTCTTTTAGATGAGTCTTCTCCTTTGGTAAAAGTGCCTGCTTGGCGAGATGAGTATGCCCAAACCAAGCTGCTACAAGAGGAACTCGTACGTAATTTTGAGCGCGAGCAGGGCGGGCTAATTACTGTTCTGCGCCCCGGTGTGATTTATGGCAAAGACAATCTGTGGACGGCTAGGCTAGGAGCTAGTTTAGGAGAAAGTGCTTGGTTGAGAATTGGCGCACACGCTAAGCTGCCGCTGGCTTATGTAGAAAACTGTGCAGAGGCAATTGTGATAGCCGCAGAACAGGAAGCCGCCATCGGCCAAACCCTGAACGTACTCGATGACAATCTGCCTACGCAGCGCCAGTATGCCAAGGCACTGCGATCGCAAGTCCCAAGTCCGCCCAAATTTGTTCCCGTAAATTGGAGCGTGATGCGACTAGTCGGTGAGCTAGCCTGGGCGATAAACCAACGGCTGCTAGGCGGCAAAGCAAAGCTGCCAGGTGTGCTGGTCCCAGCAAAGCTGCACGCTCGCTTCAAGTCTTTGACCTATAGCAATCAGAAGCTAAAGCAGTGTTTGGGCTGGGAACCTCAATTCGATATGGAAACGGCAATCTCGCGCAGCCTAGACGATAGCGATCACTTCGCGGTGGCTGAATCTGAGACTCAGAAAGTCTCCCAGGCGGTGTAGTAATTATGCGCGCTGTCTCGCACAGAGTGCTACCCCTCGGCTATAGCAGTCTCATCCCAGAAAGCAGCCTCTACTTTGTGCCCGTCTAGGTCGCGAACAAAGCAGCCGTAGTATGGTTCGCCGTACTCCTCTCTACCGCCTGGAGCACCTTCGCCAGTACCGCCTGCGGCGATCGCTGCCTCGTAAAAAGCGTGAACAGCCGCCTGGGTAGGTGCAATAAAGCCAATGTGCGTGCCGTTGCCGATGGTCGCTGTTTTGTTGTCAAAAGGCGTTTGTACCCAAAATTCGGGGTACTGCTTGCCATAGGCAACGGCTTCTGGATGCGCCATTAGGCGCTTGCAGCCTAATGGCGATAGCACCCGATCGTAGAAGGCGATCGCCTGATCGAAGTTGTTTGTGCCAACTGATACATGCGAGAGAATGCTGGGATTGCTGTCCACGGCCAAATCCTCTAGAAATGATGCCGCCATATTAGCAGTACAAACGAATTAGTTCAATGTTGATTAGTGCCGCGATTAATTGCACAGATATTTGATCTCATCCCTTTTTCGCAAGGCTAGCCCCGGCTAGGTTTCTTAACTAGCTTCACCATAAAAAAGCCATCCATATTTTGCTGATGCGGCCAGACTTTCACCCAGCCAGCCTCGGCTGCCTGGAGCCCAAAGTCTGACGGTGGTGCCTCAATCTGCCAGCCATCGTGATCAGCCAAAAACCACTGAATCTGCGCTTCATTTTCGTCTGGATGGAGCGTGCAGGTTGAATACACCATCACGCCGCCCGGTTTTACCCAGGTCGCTGCATGCGTTAATAATTCTCTTTGCAGCGTTGTCAGTTCGGCTACAGACTTTGGGGTTTGCCGCCAGCGGGCGTCGGCATGACGGTTGAGGGTGCCTAGCCCTGAGCAGGGTACATCTAGCAAAACGCGGTCGGCCTGACCGACAAAGGTGGGCTGATTGCGGCTGTCGCACATCAAAGGTCGAACGATGTGATCGCTGCCACTTGCCGTGAGACGGTCGATGTTTTGCTGAATTTTTCGGGTTCGCGAAGGTGTGCGATCGCAGCTCCAAACCGTCCCGCTATCTGTCATCAGTGCTGCTATATGCAAGCTCTTGCCACCTGGCGCTGCGCAAGCATCAATGACAACTTCTCCCGGCTGCGGGTCTAGCAAATAGCTCACTAGCTGAGCACTGCTATCTTGCAGCGTCCACCAGCCTTGCGCATACTGCGGCCACTGATCGATTGCGCCATAATGCGCCGACAATCGCAGCGCAGAAGGCACGCCTTTTACTGGCGTCACCTCGATGTTTTCTGCTGCAAAAACAGCCTGAGCCGCTGCCAAAGACTGCCGCCGCAAATCAACTCGCAGATCTAAACTCGGCGGCTGATTGAAATACTCACACAGTTGCGCTACCTGATCGTTTGGCAGCATAGATTGCCATACACGAATGATCCAGTCAGGATAGCTGTGAAAGATACCAAGGCGAGTTGTGGCATCGTCTGGCAGCTCTAGCGGATCGCCCAGCGAAGCCGCCTGCCGAATGTATGCCCGCAGCATGCCATTGACAACGCCGCTCAGCTTGCCTAGCCGCTGAGTTTTGGCTAGCTGCACAGTCGTATCGACAACCGCGTGGTCTGGCACATGGGTCAGATAGCGCAGTTGATAAAATCCCAACCGTAAAATTTGGAGCAAATCAGCCTGCTGTTGACTGGCCTGCCGTTTACCAAACTGATCGATCAGCGCGTCTAGCGTTCGCTGTCGCCGCACAGATCCGTATACCAACTCCGTAACCAAGCCCTTGTCTTGAGCGCTAAGATCTGATTCACCGAGCTTGCGAGCAATGATTACATCAGCAAAAGCGCCCCGGTCAATTGCGCGGAGCGCTTCAAACGCAATTTGCCTAGCCGATTTAGGGCTCCGTGATTTGGCACCCTGTGTTTTAGAGCCCTGTGTTTTAGAGCCTTGTGGTTTGGAGCCCTGTATCTGACGACCCTGTGGCGAGCGACTGTTACTGTCGGTTGTTTGTGTAGCGATAGTTAGCCTTTTCCTTTACCCTTGCCCATACCTGTCCCACGTGCAGGCGTAAACCTAGCCTCGTCACCGCGTCTTCTCTTATCGCGCCATTCTATGACAGTTAGATAGACCACGCCCCCAGTTACCACAACTAGCAACACAAAAGACATGATGGCTAGCACAGTTAATAGTTGGTTTTCTGCAGCTGTACTGAGTAAGGCATCCATATCTCAATCAAATTGCGTCTTCTTTAATGACTTCGAGCTCAGTTTGCTAAAAAAGTTCATAGGCCATGGGCTTAACGCAGCTTCTTTAGAAAGCTGTTTCTACAGCGGTTTTCCTAAGTGGTTTTCCTAGAAACCATTACGGCCCCAAATCACCATCGAAATAGAAAAGGTGAAGCAGGCGAACAAGGAAACCCAACCCAGTGTCAAAATGTCCATAGTTAAACTTTTTAAGGCAAATTCTTCACCTTCTATCATACGGTAAAGTTAGTCTCGTCTAGGCTATGGTGCTGCGAAAGACAGTGGATTTTGATGAGGAACGAGGCAGGGAAAGACGTAATGACGTCAGAGGTGTCTGTTGCCGAAGCACGACTAGAGTCGATCAAAGCAGGCCTAATCAGCGCTTCGGCAGTGGGCGTGGTGGCAGGTTTGGCTATGCTTGGGGCTTTTTTGACTGGCCTGCCGCTGTTGACGCAGATGTTGCCTCATAGCATTTTGGGCTGGCTAGTAAACGTGGCTGTGGCTGTGGCGTCTGGCTTTTTCTTTGGAGTTACATACCGTTACATTGTGCGGCAAGACGATAATTTGCATTTGGGCGGGGGCGCGGTAGGGGCGTTTGCGTTTGTGCGATCGCTCGCCCAGATAGAAGCCATATGGAACGACAGCTGGGTGCCTCTAACCTGGATACTCATCACTGGCGAAAGCTTTCTGTGGTTCGTCGTTGCCCGCTATACCTTAGACTGGGCGCTTGCCAAGCAGCTGATTAAACCAACTGATTGAACAAATTGAGTCCCGGACCCGTTAAGCCCAGCCAGTTAAGCCGAATGATTTGAGCTGATGCCAACGGTCTACAGCTCGACCACATCGATCGCTTTGTCTGTGCGCTGCATCGATAGGTCAATTGCCGAAAAGACTTGATTGCTAGCCTTATCACTAGTCAAGCAGCGTACCGTCAATTCTGCGACGCCTGCTCTAGGAATAGACCCGGCCACTGTCGGATCTGCTGTGAGCACCTCTTGCCCAGTGGCCGGTTCAGACACCAAGCCACCGGGGCGAATCACGGTGTAGTCAAGTCCACTCTCGGCTAGGTGCGCTTCTGCCTGCGCTTTTTCCTTTAGCACCGGGCCCAGCGTTTCTAGTACGTTAGGCGGCAAGGCCTGAGCGCTTTCTCCACTGCCAATTGAGCTGATCAAGATAAAGCGTTTAGCCCCAGCGCTTACGGCTGCGTCAATCAAATTTTTGTTGCCCAAAAAATCAGCCCGAGTTGTGCCATCTTCAGGCAGTCCCCCGATGGTGCTGATCACCCCTTCGACCGGGTAGTCGCCCATGGCAGCTTTCATCGCATCTGCATCTAGCGCATCGCCGCTAACTGTCTTGACGCCTATGGCAGTGAGGTCAGCTTTAGCGCGATCGCTTCTCAGCAGTGCCACCACCTGATGACCATTCTTCACCAGTTGCTTTGCCACTTCATACCCTACGCCGCGGCTCGCCCCGGCTAGAAAAACAAAAGCCATACCAATACACCATAGAAACCTAACGCCTTTTAGTCTCTCAATAGAAGGGTGCTAAAGCAAAGGGGCCACGGTAGCTAAAGCAAATTTCGGGTTATCCACACCCTGCAAACGCCGACAAGGAGGGGGGCGAAGTCTGTACAATCAGGGGAAGAAACGTCAAAAAAATCCAGAGCTTCTAATGATTCCAACCGTTATTGAGCAATCGGGTCGCGGCGAACGTGCCTTTGATATCTATTCGCGTTTGCTCAGAGAGCGAATTATCTTTTTACATGGCCAGGTCACAGCCGAGTCTATGAACCTGATTGTTGCCCAAATGCTCTTTCTAGAAGCTGAAGACCCTGAGAAAGACATTTATCTCTACATCAACTCTCCTGGCGGATCGGTCTCTGCGGGCTTAGGTTTGTACGACACTATGAACCACATTCGCCCGGATGTCGCCACCATTTGTATGGGGCTAGCGGCTAGCATGGGGGCCTTTCTGCTCAGCGCTGGGGCAAAAGGCAAACGCATGATCTTACCAAATGGCCGTGTGATGATTCACCAGCCCTCGGGAGGAGCGCAGGGGCAGGCGACGGACATCGAAATTCAGGCTAAAGAAATTTTGTACCTGAAGACGATGCTAAACGAGGCTATGGCCAAGCATACGGGCCAGTCGCTGGAAAAGATTAAAGAAGACACCGAGCGCGATTTCTTTATGTCTCCGCAAGAGGCGCTGTCGTATGGCCTGGTTGACCAGGTGATTGATCGTCATGCTGTGGGTAGCCGCCCGACGCCTGTGAGCTAGGAACTGAACTGATTGGACCAAGGGGTCAGGCATCCAAGTGATGTCTGGTCTTTCCTCTGCTTACTATTTTTTATCTGTAGACACTCCTAGTCTATAGACACCTTTACCCGCAGCCATTTCGCTTACCGGTAAAAGTGTTAACGAGCGACTAATCGTCTTGATCAAAAGAGCACTCCACAGTGATGCTCAAATTGCTTTCAGCAGTCCCTTTGGTGACATAGGGAACCCCGGCTTCGCCAGAGAGCCGAATTCCAAATTCTAAAGTGACCTTATCGACATTGCCGCCTGCCATTCCTTTAAAGGCATTGAGCGTGTGACTGGTATAGGTGCGAATGGTGCCCTCAATGGCTTTAAAGCTTTGGGCTGCGGCGATCGCACTTTTATGGGCCAGTCCGGTATCACTGCTATTTTGCTCAGACGCGCCGCCCTCTGGCATGTGATTGAATCCACGAGAGCTACCGGGCCATCCTCCTTTTTGTCCGCCTCGAACCATTTCTTCTGGCTCGCTGTTAGTTGGCCTTGCGTCAGGAGCCACGTTGATCTCTTCTGTCGATTCAACGTAAATTTCGGTGCCGTCTTCTAGCTGAATAGGAACAAGCTGAGCCATAGGAACTAAGACCTTATTTGGATGGAGATGCGTAATCAATGAAACTTGGTTTAGCATTCCCACAGAGGTCATAGAATCACCGGTTTTCCCCACTGTACAACTTCTATAACTTTGTCTGTAGAATATGAGTAACCCAGGCGCTGACCCCTTGCTTCAACTGCTCCTGGCACTGAGTCTCTCTAGCCCCCTCCCCATCTATGTCCGATCTATACGCTAGCGAAGAAGCGCAGCAGATTTTGCAAATTGCGATCGCAAAAGAAACCGAGTCGGGCGATCTAACCCGCACTCAGCTTACTGAAATCGCTTCTGAGCTAAACATCGCTCCCGAAACTTTACTGTCGGCAGAGCGTGAGTGGCTAGCGCTCAAAAGCGAAGCGGGTCAGCAGGCATTATTCAACCAGCAAAAGCGGCAAAAGTTTCAGCATCACCTCATCCGCTATGGCATTTTCAATAGCTTTTTAATGCTGCTAAATTTGCTAGCAGGCGGCTATGGCTTTGCCGCTTTTGTGGCCATTTCCTGGGGCCTAGGAGTGGCGCTGCACGGTTGGCGGGCCTATCAAACCTCGGGCTATCGCTACCAGAAAGATTTTGAGAGCTGGCAGCGACGGCAGCAGGTGAAGCAATCAGTCCGTAGCCTTTTCAATCGGCTGCTCAGCGCCTAGATTTTTAGTCGCTCGGAACTGACGTTGAGGACCAGCCTGCGATCGCACTTTATACAAAACTAGGCGTAAGACACGAGGTTTTACACTTTGAAATCGCCGTTGAAAGTAGCCACGAAAAGCGTAGCGTCAGCCAGTAGGCATCAGACCTAGCTGCTGCATCAAAGCGAGTAAATTACAGTCGTACCACCATTCCAAAATCTTTCCATCTGAGAGGCGCAGCATCGTGAAGTCATTGACCTGAGCTGTTTTTCCGGTTGGCGGCATTCCTAAGAACTCGCCGGTATGCGCACCCCTCAGCGTCGTGCGATAAACAACCTTGTCGCCTTCTGCAACCATAGCTTGTAAGGTATGTGTGATTTCTGGAAAGCCCTCAAACAGAGTTGAGTTAAAAGCTTTGTTTGCAGCAAGTCCAACAATTGGCTCCGGTTCGCTGTTGAAGTGATACACAACATCGGGCGAAACAATCTCGTCCCAGACAGCTTTCCAGTCTGGGCAAGTACCCCAACCTTCATTCAAAAATCGCAGTGCGATCGCTCTATGCTGTTCGATAGTCATCTTGAAATATCTCCCTTTCAAAGTCAGTAGCAAAACCAATCACCTTCTGTGACTTCGTTCGCGCTATGACTATTGTTGAACAGGCGCTAAGCGAATGTATCTCAAGTCCTTGCGCTACTTTTCAAAGATCTTGCTACTGACGCAGAAACGCCATCGGTGTGAGCCCAACCACACGCTTGAAGTGGTAGTTGAGATGACTTTGGCTAGAAAAGCCAACCGCTTGCGCAATATGAGCAATAGAGAGTTCTTTCTCTAAAAGCAGTTCCTTTGAACGCTTAACGCGGCAGCGAATATGGTACTGATGCGGTGCATAGCCCGTAGAGGCTTTGAACAATCTCGCAAAGTGAAAAGAGCTTAGAGCAACGGTTCTAGCCAGTTCGGCAAGCCTCAAGTCATCTGCTAAGTGCGCGTTGATATAGTCAGTCACCTGCTTTAACTGCCTATCAGAAAGCCTACCCGTTTCGGCTCTCGCCTGCCGCGTCTTCCGCTGAGTGGAATAGTGATAGACCAGATGTGTCGCCAGCGCGTTCGCCATTGTATCGACGTATAGCTGACTGCTTACTTCTCTAGTGGTCAGTGTGTTTTGCAAGGCGATCGCAATTTGACTAATCACCGGGTCAAAAGACGCCAGTTGCGGTAGCAGCTCGACTGAATCTTGGCCATACAGCTCTGATCCGATCCTATTTATCGCAACAGGTTCTAGGTAAAGCTGTAAAAACTTAGCTCGCTGATGCCATGCAAACGATTGCCAAAGATGGGCTGGATAGATACCAATATCACCGGACACTGAATCACCTGCGTAAGCTTTACCATCCATCGACTGCTCAAGCATGACATCAGCCCCCGCATTAATACAGACGACATGGTAAGGAGAGACGTGTTCAGGAATTTGGTGTGGTGGTTGCTCGAACAGCGCGAGCTGCATAGTGTTCCAGCCTGCATCATCACTTGAAAGCACAGGCGAGCAGGGCAACTCGAATAGGTTTTCCGCAGTAGAACCAGTCATAGCCACAATCCATCGCAATAAGGTTAGCTCAGGCTAGTAGAGCGCAAAAAAAATCGCTACTCACAAACCTTCTGCATATACAGCCGATACCCCAAGTCTGTGTTGACTGGCTGCGTGGGCAGCGGTCAAAAGGCGCTAGCGGTGCGTTGTTTTATGAGCAGCTCTGCTACCCTATGGCCTATATCCTAGAAGGCAGCTAAGCTCTACGGGTTGGCCATAGGAGTCGTAAGATGCAAAGTCAGAGTATCGACTTAATCAAAACTACCTTCCAAAGTCGCTTAACAACGCTTGAACACCTCTTGAAAACCGCACAGACCCACTTCAGCGATAGCGAGTCTTTCCTTCAAAAGCGCATCGCAGATGACATGCTGCCTTTTGGCACTCAGATTGCGTTCACCTGCAATCAACCCCGTAATTTTGCTCTATGGTGCGATGGCAAGCCTATGAGTAACCTAGACCCAGAAGTCGCATCTGTCGCGCGGGCGTACGAGCATATCGCAAATACCCAAAAACTGCTTTCAGGGATTGATGCCGAAGACACAAAGCTATCCCAAGTGACCCGAATCGATCTTGGTCCGGGCCTTTATGTTGAGCAGTTTGGTAGTGCCTACGTGAATGATTTCTTAATGCCGAACTTCTACTTTCATATGGTCACAGCCTATGACATTCTTCGCATGACTGGCGTACCTATCGGAAAGCGAGATTACATGATGCATTTGGTCCCGTTTCTCAAACAAGAATGAGAGCTATTTGAGATAGGGTTAGGCGATCGCAAAGCATTCCATCAGACGACTGCTGATAGTGAAGACAGTCAGATTTGTTGGCGAACAATTTAGTATGCGAGGTACGAGAAGTATTGGTGCAGAAAGGGTCGTTATAGCAGAGAAACAGGCTCCTAAGGCTGGGTAGCAGTTGGCGAAGGCTACTAGGTTCATCGCAGTGGGCAATCTTATCAGGCAGTCATCTTTGAACACACGATTGAGATCTAGAATGAGAACTCAGAGAGCTTACCGAGAGAGCAAGCGGCCTATCTTAAGATGTGATTTTTAGCTGTTTCCATTTGGAATTTATCTTTTCTAGAGGTTACGCAAAAAGCCATATTAAGTACTTGATATAGCTCACTTTTTGCCCTCTATCTCATAATTCAGTAATGTTAAGATAGGGCGCGTCGAGAAGTTTCCGCTGACAAACTAACGCCTGATGTTATCGATGATCTTATTCCCTAAACGCAGGCTCGCTTTAGGCTTATCGTTTTCACTCGCCCTAATATCTGCCGTGTCTATTGGGCAACCCAGCTTCGCTCAGCTCTCCTTGCCCGACGGTTTTGGTCACAGCGACGTTGTTGGGCCGCCGCCGGGGGTTACTCGTTATGGCAACATTGAAACCATTACTGTGCAATCGCCTCTCAATCCTGACTCTTTATTCACTATTGCTTCCCCAACGGTGTACAACCGTCAGGCCGACATAGCCCTAGAACAGCAGTCTGTAGAGCAACGCGCCGAAGAAATCAAGGCTAAGCTCCTACTTTTGCTTGAGCGTCAGATGGACCCAGATACGCTCGTATTTGAGGTATCTCAGCTCAACAATGTTTCCGTTATCGATGTGCGCGATGAACAGTATCCTCGGCCTTTAGTCCTGGTTTCAGTGACCGCTAACGACGCTGATTTTAATGGACAACCGATTGATGGGCTAACTGAAGAATGGCGCGACATTTTAGAGAAAGATATTCGCAGCGGCCTTGAAAGATTACCGGAAGCGGAGAAATGGGTAGTTCGAATTGTATTGGGTCTTCTGCTTGTCACAGCTATCGGGCTAGGGTTGAAGTACGGTTTGTTGAGGCGTCAGAACGCACTAAGGCAGAGGAAGAAAGCGGTTCAAGCTGCTTCGACGATGTCAGAACGCGGTCAGGGACTGCATGAAGCTGGAGAGAGCGGCCTAGCGGAGGAGATCGAGCAAAAGCGAGCTACTTTCTTGCAGGGAGTGCAACGCATTTTTAGTCTAGATCGTCAGCTAAGGATACTGGACTTTATGCAGTGGCTGTTATTCTGGCTGATTGTTTTAGCTTGGTATGGTGGAGTCGCTGCGGTTCACATTGTTTCACCTTACGTATTAGAAAATTATCTTGGGTTCTTAGACTCACTCATTGGGCTGCTAACCATCTGGTTTGTGACGGGGCTAGCCATTCGAAGTAGCCGCTACTTAATCGACTACTTCTCAACCGAGCGCAAGGGAATTGACCTCGGCGATTTTCTTACTTACGGAGACGCTCAGCGGCGTCATCTTCGCGCCTCTACTATTGCTGGCGCGGTTAAAGGATTAGTCACTATCATCATTGCTTTAGCAGGGCTGTTGTCAGCTTTATCAGCGTTGGGACTGCCAACAGCATCAGTGGTTGCCATCGGGAGCGTAGCGGGTTTGACAATCACGTTTGGCTCTCAAAACCTAGTGAAAGATTTGGTGAATGGCTTTTTTATTTTAGCGGAGGATCAGTACGCAGTTGGCGATGTCGTTGATGTTGGCACGGCAGCGGGGCTGGTTGAAAATCTCAACTTGCGGGTAACCCAGCTTCGCAGCGGCAGTGGTGAGCTGGTGACGATTCCTAATAGTGGTATTGCTCAGGTTAAAAATCTGACCCGGAGCTGGTCGCGAGTAGATTTTAGTATCGATGTGGCCTATCAGACCGATCCTGACAGGGCTTTAGAAGTTCTTCAGGAGGTTGCTTGCAAGCTGTATGACCATCCGGATTGGCGTGATAAAATTTTAGCCGAACCAACCGTATTAGGCATAGATGCCGTATCTCATAGTGGAATGACGCTCACAACTTGGGTAGAGACTGAGCCATCACAGCAGTGGTCGGTTGGTCGTGAGCTTCGATTGCGGGTACGCCGAGCCTTTGCAGAAAAGGGTATCGAGATTGGGACACCAACTTACAATTTGACATCGGTGCCAATAGACAAGTAAGACTTTAAAGAGCATGATCCAGTACTGGCCTGTGACCGGAGTAGTCTCGGATAGCCGTGGTGGAGTTTTTCCCAGGGTTAACATGCCTAGAAATTCTCTCGTATCGGTTCTGCAGATGTTGGCAAATGCTTTGTTCGTCTCGATGTGCCTGAACTAAGTCCTTATGAAACTAAAGTCAATTGCAGTAGCGATCGCGGCAGGTATAGCTGCCTTGAGCATTACTCCCGCAGTTAGGGCAGATACCGTCCCAGCCCACTGCGATATATATTACACCGGGGAAGATTATCCAGGTCTCTCTAGCAACTGTACCTTTTCTCAGCGCCAGGGCCACGTTGGAGTCCAGTTACAGAATGGGACTCGCTACGAGTTTGACCCAGTGGGAGATCAGCCAGGTAACTATGTAGATCAGTACGGCAACGCAATTTATCGTCAGAGCGGTCTCGGCGAAGCGGGTCAGATTTTTCAGCTTCCCAATGGATCTAACCTGTATGTGTACTGGGACACGAGCAGTTCTTATGGGAGCGAACCGATACAAGAACATAGCCGAGTGGCGACCCTAGCTGCCTATGCGCGGGGCTCCCAGATCAACCTGCGCTCTGCTCCTACCGTTCGGTCTCGGGCCAACGGCTACGGTCTAGCAGGCGATCAGGTCAACATTTTGGAATGCCAGCAAGATACCGATACCGCCGGTAGCGATCTCAACTGGTGCCAGGTTCAATTCCTACAGTCAGGTGCTATCGGCTGGATTCGCAGCGGCTTTATCATTTTCCCAAGTGACGGTGAATAGCACTGCTGCTAGCAAGCTCTGAAATTCTCTTGAAAGCGATTCCACAACCAATATGAAAGCTCAAGCTATCTCTCTCTCCTCTGCTCTCTTGCTCGGAATCGCCGGCGTGTGCCTGCCAGTACGAGCGAACGAGACAGACACGTCTCCAGTATTGATAGCTCAGTCTGAAAATCCTATTACCTATACAACCGTCCGCAGCGATGGCGGCATCGCCATGCAAATTACAGATGGCAATTTTCGCTGGCACGGCACGCTGCGCCCTGGTGAAAATGGGCATGTCGGTAGTGACGGCGTATCAAACGTGTTCTTTACCCCATCGCTCGGACATGTTGTAGTGTACAGCTCGGAGACCGGCGAGGAGTTTTATAACTACTACATTAATCCTGTCGATGCTAGTTCTAATCGGGTAGCCCCTGTTGTACGCGCCTCAACGCCAGTTACCTACGTCACCCAGCAAAACCCAGACCAGCTCATGGTTCAGATTACAGAAGGGGAATTTAGATTTCGCGGTCCTCTGAATCGAACTCAGCCGTCTTCGAATATGTTTGTAGGCTCAGATAGACAGGTCCGGGTAATATACGACCGCGACACAGGCCGCATTGTAGTCATTAATGTTGTCACAGGTACCGAGTTCTATAACTACTTTTATGAGGTGGATTCTTAATTTGCTAACTAGCGTAAAGCGCGAACGGTCATCAGTTTCTCCTTTTTAGAAATCCTACTAAAAGCAGCGTTAGTCTCCAGAATCACCACATTGAGCTTCTTCTACGCTCAGCAGCCCATTCTCTCTCAGCGCTGCTATGACTTCTGATACGTTGCTGATGCAGCTATAGAGAGTTCGATAATTCCTTCGAACTACTCCTTCAAAGCGTCAAAAAGTGCTTAATTGTACTCTCCAGGCGTCGCTTTTTTGACGACAGTAACCCCACCCACTTTTTGGCCTGATATCCTCAGCAATTCATCGCCTGAGAATTCAAAACCAAGCTTTAGTGCTATTCGCGCAACGTCGTCTGCCGTTGTTGCTGCAAGTACCTCATTTTTAAGTGCAGGTTCGGCCTGCATTTTCTTTAAAAACGCTTTGAGTTGATCTAACGCCATATTGGAAATTCCTATTTTTGGTTAGCTGGTCGTATGAAGTGAACTTGGAAAAACTGAACAGCTAACAAAAAGTGAATTCCACTCTATGTTCCTGTGCGCGTAGGAAATGACTTATCGAGGCATCACACGCCACTGGTTGAACGCACTCACTGCCTGTCGCTAAGAGAAGCTGCTCAGTTTTTCTCCTAAACGACCTGTGCTGGAACCTTCTCCAAAATTAGCTTAGAGCTTTTAATTTGGGCCGGAATATCAATCGGATAGTCGCCCGTAAAGCAGGCAGAGCAAAAGCTATCAACGGCAGCACCTGTCTCTTCTAGCATACCTTCCCAGCTAAGGTAGGCCAATGAATCAGCGCCTAGCTGGCTTTCAATTTCTCTGACTGATTTGGTCGCTGCAATCAGCTGATCTTGGTTGTCCGTATCAATGCCATAAAAACAAGGATGCGTCACTGGCGGCGAAGAAATACGCATATGTACCTCAATCGCACCCGCTGCGTACAGCATCTGCACTAGCTTGCGGCTAGTCGTACCGCGCACAATCGAATCATCAACGATCAAAATGCGCTTGCCTTCTAGCACATCGCGCATAGGGTTTAGCTTCATGCGAATACCCGCTTCGCGCATGGCTTGGGTGGGCTGAATGAAGGTGCGGCCTACATAGCGGTTTTTAATGAGCCCCTCAGCGTAAGGAATGCCTGAATATTCTGAATAGCCGATTGCCGCTGGGATGCCAGAATCGGGCACTGCCATCACCAAATCAACATCGACAGGGGATTCTTTGGCTAGGCGCTGACCAATGCGCTTGCGATAGCTGTACAAACTTTCGCCGTGATAGACGCTGTCAGGCCTGGCGAAGTAAATCATTTCAAATACGCAAAGCTTGCGCGCAGTCTGCGTATCCCACTGAATAGATTTCACCCCACTGCCATCGATCCAAATCAATTCACCTGGCTCGACATCGCGCAGGTAGGTTGCACCAACGATGTCGAGCCCACAGGTTTCAGATGCGACGACATATTTACCCACTCCGTAGCCGCCGTCTTCATTGCCAACGGGGGCTTGACTACCCATATAGCCAAGCACTAGCGGGCGAATGCCGTGCGGGTCGCGGGTCGCTAAGATGCCGCCGGGTGTACCAACGACTAGGCTAAAAGCGCCTTCGCAGCGTTTAAAGGCAGCGATCGCACCCTCAATCCAATTCTTGCCATCATTCACCGCCTCTGCTAATGCAAATGCAATCAGCTCAGAGTCAGATGTCGTCACCAAATTGTGGTTGCGCTCTAGCAGCTCGTCTCTAAGGCTATTTACATTTACGATGTTGCCGTTGTGCGCTAGCGCCAACTGACCTAAACGAGTCTTGACAATCGCAGGCTGGGCGTTTGCCGCGTGGCTTGATCCGGTGGTCGAGTAGCGGGTGTGCCCTACCGCAAGCTGACCAGGCATATTCTGGAGCAGAGCATCGGTAAAGACCTGAGAGACCAATCCCATCCCCTTATGAGTGTGAATCTCGCCTTGGTCAAAGACTGCTATGCCTGCCGATTCTTGGCCTCGATGCTGAAGTGCGTATAGGCCAAAGTAGGTTAGCGTAGCTACCTCCGCTGTCGGCGCGTAGACCCCAAACACCCCGCAGGCTTCTTCGGGTTTATCGGGGCGGTCCTCGTTTTTGCAGGCAGGTTCAATGCCAGAATTCTCAGTTACTACGGCAGCGTCGAGGGATGGGAACATGCTCAATTCAAACTCCAATGCAATTAGCTACAAACTCACGACAGCTATACGTACGTAGCCTTGTTTACTTCTCTATCAGCCAAAAGCAAACACACTGAATGAGCTTGCTTCAAACTGTGATACATAAGCTGGGATAAAAGAGGACATTTTCACAGGTATACGCTGTCGGACCAAATATCTAAAGAAACCTGCGTAAAGAAACTTGTGTAAAAAAACTCGTATTCTTAATATTTTTAATGTTTTTTTAATCTCCGTTCAAATCCTAACATTACCTGCAGAATTATCTAGAGGATATTGGGCTACTCAAGGCAGCGCCTTACCCTAACGCTTAACCCCCTAAATTTCTCTCTACAGTCCCCTCCACGGCCAGCGCATTTTCAATGGCGTTGCTCCACCGATCTTGCATGATGACAATTGGCAATGATATCAAATTCGCTTGGCGCTCAGTCTCAACTTCCAAGGTGTTCTCTGCGCCAGCAACCGTTCCACTAGCTACTGTTCCGACAAAGTGGCAGTAATTAGATAGATGCGCCTGACAGTATTGCTCCCAGTCGAGTTTGGCACTGATAGGTACAGACACTAGGATGCGGGCACCCCCTTCTCCAAACAGCAGTGTATCTAGGCGTAGCTGCCCTTGGGTTAGCGTAATATTGGCCCCTTTTCGCCCACTAATGCAGGCTTCGGCCAGGGCGATCGCAATGCCCCCTTCCGCACAGTCATGTGCAGATACCACCCATCCATGACGAATGCCATGCCGACAAGCCGCCTGAACAGCCAGTTCAGCCTCTACATGAGTTTTAGGCGGCTGCCCCGCGACCGTAGCGTGAATGGCCTTGAGATATTCAGATCCGCCTAGCGTCACCGCTTCCGCTTCTGGGCTATCTGTGCGCATCCCTAGCAAATAAATCAGATCTCCCTCCGACTGCCAGCCCTGACCACACACCTTGGTCAAATCTGGAATGAGACCCACCATGCCCACAACGGGCGTCGGATAAATGGGCCGTGGACTGCCGGTACTATCGAGCGTTTCGTTGTACAGCGAAACGTTGCCCCCCGTTACCGGTGTAGAAAACTGACGACAGCCCTCAGCGAGCCCTCGGCACGCTTCTGCTAGCTGCCAGTAGCCAATCGGCTTTTCGGGGCTGCCAAAGTTGAGATTGTCGGTTACTGCAACTGGCTCTGCGCCGACGCAGCTAAGATTGCGAGCCGCTTCTGCCACAGCGGCTAAGGCCCCTTCGTATGGGTTGAGATAAACATGGCGAGCGTTGCAGTCTACGGTGGCGGCGATTCCGGTGTTGGTTGCAGAATCTGGATTGGCCTGTGCGGGTGGGGTTTCCCCGGTGGGATATCGCAGCCGAATCACCGCTGCATCCGCACCGCCTGGAAACATCACCGTATTGTTTTGGACCTGATGGTCGTATTGCTGATATACCCACTGCTTAGAGGCAATGGTTGGGCTCGCTAATAGATCTAGCAGTATCTGATTCCAGTCCTTTCCTACAATGCCCTTATCGGTTGCATCTGGCAGCTCACTCTCTTGCCAAGCCCAAGCCTTTTGGGCGTATTCAGGTGGCTCGGGCATCAGCTCATGCTTGTAGATAGGCGTATTGTCTGACAGCGCCGTGGCCGGAATTTCTGCTGCTACAGCGCCTTCAAACAAAATTCGCACAATTGGCTCGGCAATCACTGAGCCAGCCACCACTGCCTGCAAGCCCCAGCGATGAAAAATATCCATCAGCGCTTGTTCGCGTCCGGCTTGAACAACAAACAGCATCCGCTCTTGCGACTCTGATAGTAAGTACTCATAAGGCACCATTCCTGGCTCTCGCTCAGGAACCAAGTCAAGATCTAATTCAATGCCCACACCGCCATTCGCTGCCATCTCTGCTGTAGAGCAGGTCAATCCTGCCGCACCCATATCTTGTGCTGCTACCACACCGCCCGTCTTAAACGCTTCCAAACAAGCCTCTACCAAAGACTTTTCTAAGAACGGATCGCCGACCTGCACCGCAGGCCGATTAGCTTCCGATTCATCACTCAGCTCAGCGCTAGCAAAACTAGCGCCGCCCATACCATCGCGCCCTGTGGTCGAGCCGACATACAGCACCGGGTTGCCGACGCCAACCGCACCAGACTTTACAATTTCATTAGTCTCCATCAGGCCAATGGCCATGGCATTTACGAGCGGATTGCCGCTATAGGCTTCGTCAAACGACACCTCACCGCCGACGGTAGGTACGCCGAAGCAGTTGCCGTAATGGGCTATGCCAGAGACAACACCCGTAAAAATTTGCCGAGTGCGGGCATCTTTTAAGTCGCCGAAGCGAAGCGAGTTTAGCGCGGCAATGGGTCGAGCGCCCATGGTGAAAATATCGCGTAAAATGCCACCGACACCGGTTGCTGCGCCCTGAAAAGGCTCAATAGCAGAAGGATGGTTATGAGACTCTATTTTGAACGCGACCTGCATACCGTTGCCGACATCAATGACGCCTGCATTTTCGCCAGGGCCAACGAGAATGCGATCGCCTTGCGTTGGAAACTGACTGAGCAAAGGGCGCGAGTTCTTGTAGCAGCAATGCTCTGACCACATCACACCAAACATTCCTAGCTCAGCTCGATTAGGATGACGCCCCAAGCGACTGACGATCTCCTCATACTCCTTTGGCTTAAGTCCTTCTGAGGCAATGTCTTCGGGCGAGCAAGCCTCAGGCGAAGCGATGGGAGATACCATAAGTCCTATTTTGGTGGAGTGTCATCAAGCAGAATCAGCTATTAATTCTATCGCCTTCGCCTATATCTCATTCAGCAATTAGGCGCTGCGCTGCGCCCGCTACAAAGATTTCAAGACGGGTTTAGATGTTGCATAAGATGACGTTTACCTATGGACTATCACCTTTTTGAGAGGTTCTCAGGTGCAGCTCTCGGTATATCATTGTTAAAAGAGCTTAATTATTTTTTAATAGTCAAGCTAAAGATAATCAATTTTTCTAGAGGGTTTTCCCATGGCAACCTATAAAGTTACGCTCATCAATGAAGATGAAGGCATCAACGAAACTATTGAGTGCGCCGATGATGTTTATATCATCGAAGCAGCCGAAGACGCAGGTATTGATTTGCCTGCGTCTTGCCGTGCAGGTTCTTGCTCTAGCTGCACAGGCAAGCTAGTCTCTGGTACGGTCAACCAAGAAGATCAGGTCTTTCTAGAAGACGATCAAATCGAAGCGGGTTTCGTTCTTACCTGCGTTGCCTACCCTACTTCCGACTGCACTATCCAAACGCACCAAGAAGATGCACTGCTATAAGCTTCTTTCAGAAGCTGGCTGAACAGGAATTAGCTGAACAAAACAAATACTCCGCCACGCGTTCTCTAGCCTGTGGCGGGGTTCATTTTTGTCGGCATGCGTGCATAGTTTTATCGTTCTATGTCCTTACAAACTATGTCCTCAAAAAGGTTTCTCACAGAGAAAGGCTCCGCCTGTCTTGATGTCGTGCCGCTAGCTTAGGAAAGCTGGCTAGATGAAGCGTATACGGTTGTGGCCGGTAGCGGACAAAACCGTGTGGATGTCTGTTAGCGAGAAACGAAGCCCAACACCTCCCGCTGTAATATTTGCCTATACGCTTGGCGATCAGTAAAAGCGATGCAAACAACATCTTTTACTTCAGCCGATCTCTAGGGTGTTCTGTTTGCCGCAGATTTGAAAGGTCATTTTTGGAAAAGGCACTGTTACGACGCTCGGGCAGCACGTCATTAAGTGCACTCTCGCGGCGATAAGAATTTCTTGCGGTGTCCTTACTCTCTGGATGATTTTCGTTGTTACGCAGTGCCTGTTCAACAACATCACGGATTTTCTCACCGTAATGCTCAATAGTGCGCTCGACGCGAGCAAGATCCATTCCGTAGTCAATATTGTAAGCAACTAGCGGTTGCGCTGTTTGTAAACGAGCTACTACTCCCGTCGAATAGGGAGCAGCGGCTGCATTGTCTACACCTACAGTAAAAGTCATAGCAACTACAAGTCCTATAGCTAGAATAGTTAACTTCGTTTGAGCGTAAAAACGTTCCATAGTTTTCTCCATACAGTTCTCATGATTCTTGTTCGAACAAAGTCGAACGTGATAAAAGCCCAAACAAAAAGCCCTCGGGTTCTGTCCGAATAGGGACAAAAGCCGAGGGCTTCTCGCGGAGCAAAAAAGTCTCCGAGGATAATTAGAGAACTACCCTCGAAAAGACATGTTTCGCTGCTTCGTTAGACAGTAGATAAAAATCTACGCGTTGATAGCAGGTGCAGTCAAAGCAACAGGCGCTGCTTCACCAGCAGCCAAGTCTAGCGGGAAGTTGTGAGCGTTGCGCTCGTGCATCACTTCCATACCCAGGTTGGCACGGTTGAGAACGTCTGCCCAAGAACCAACCACGCGACCCTGTGAGTCGATGATGGACTGGTTGAAGTTGAAGCCGTTCAAGTTGAACGCCATCGTGGAAATACCGAGAGCGGTAAACCAGATGCCAACTACAGGCCATGCACCCAACAAGAAGTGGAGGCTACGGCTGTTGTTGAACGATGCGTATTGGAAGATGAGACGACCGAAGTAGCCGTGCGCTGCAACGATGTTGTACGTCTCTTCTTCTTGACCAAACTTGTATCCGTAGTTCTGTGACTCAGTTTCTGTCGTCTCACGTACCAATGAAGAGGTAACGAGTGAACCGTGCATTGCACTAAACAGTGAACCACCGAATACACCAGCAACTCCCAACATGTGGAAGGGGTGCATCAGGATGTTGTGCTCTGCCTGGAAGACCAACATGAAGTTGAACGTACCAGAGATACCCAAAGGCATGCCGTCAGAGAACGAACCTTGACCCAATGGGTAGATTAGGAACACTGCTGTTGCTGCTGCTACAGGAGCAGAGTAAGCAACACAGATCCAGGGGCGCATACCGAGACGGTAAGAAAGCTCCCACTCACGACCCATGTAGCAAAAAACGCCAATGAGGAAGTGGAAAATTACCAACTGGTAAGGACCGCCGTTGTAAAGCCACTCATCAAGAGAAGCAGCTTCCCAGATGGGGTAAAAGTGAAGGCCAATCGCGTTGGAAGAAGGCACAACCGCACCAGAGATGATGTTGTTGCCGTACATCAGAGAACCTGCAACAGGCTCACGGATGCCATCGATGTCCACGGGGGGAGCAGCGATGAACGCGATAACGAAACATGCTGTAGCAGCAAGTAATGTCGGGATCATCAAGACGCCGAACCAGCCTACATAGAGGCGGTTGTCGGTGCTTGTAACCCACTGACAAAACTGCTCCCACAGGTTAGCGCTTTCGCGCTGCTGTAGAGTAGTAGTCATTATTATTCCGAGTAGTTAGGTACAAATTAGCTCTCTACGCCAGCTGACCCAAAAGAGGTAAACCTTTGTTTTGAACTGTTAATAATGTAGCGGACAATGTGAAGAACAACTCATTTCTTAACAATTGCTTTAGACTTGGACGAAAGCCTGCGACTACGAGGCTATAGGGACTATCTATGTAGCTGCCATTGCTGAGCCTGGAGATTTACTCAGCAGTCTATGTTAACCATTGTGAAGAAATGTCTCTCGTTAAGAGAGCTTGAGCACGGACTTAATTAGACACTCCCCTAAAAGTCGGAACCTTAGAAGTCGAAGTAAATGAATGGTGAGGCGATCTCAGGTGCGAGTATCCACGCCCAATAAAAGCACAGGGGTAATAGCAGCATTTTTATCGGCCAGCTAACCTGCAGCTTGAAGCTTTGCTGAAAAATGTATGCGATCGCCATACAGCCCGTCAAAGCCAACAGCAGCAAAAAGATTTGCGGACGACTCAGTCCGCCGGTATCTAAATAAACTTTTTGCGCAAACTGCACGTCCGCGCGATGGCCAAACAGGTGCTGCATTGCCAAACTCGCGTCTCTTAGGTTTGGTAGTCGAAAAAAAATCCAGCTAAAGAAAACTGTGAACTGAGTCAGCGCCCAAGCTAAGAGCACGCCAGGCGGACTGCCCCATAGCTTTTCGATCGCAGGCACTTTTTCACCAACCGCGGCGCTAAGCCGATGAATAATCAGCGCTAGCCCATGAATAGAGCCCCATACAATAAACCCCCAGCGATCGCCGTGCCATGCCCCCGCAATGAGCATCACAATCATTAGGTTCAAGCAGGTTCGTGCCAAACTACGCCGCGACCCACCTAAAGGAAAATACAGGTAGTTGCGCAGCCACTCGCCCAGCGTCATGTGCCAGCGCCGCCAAAAATCACCAATGCTTGTGGCAAAGTAGGGAAAATTGAAGTTTTGCGGTAGGTTGAACCCTAGCAGCAGCGCGCTACCTCTGGCCACATCCACATAGCCACTAAAGTCGAAATAGAGCTGCAGGCCATAGGCAAACGCCAGCAGCCAGATATCTCCGCTGCCTGCTCTCGGCAGGCTCTCGGCGCTGAGATTGACTATCTGGCCAATATTGTCAGCGATCAGCAGCTTTTTCACTGCGCCCACAGCGATTAGCCACAGACCCTCTACGTTTTGGCTAATCGGCGGGAAGTTCGTACTCTTTAGCTGCGCTGCAAACTTGTGGTAGCGCGTAATTGGCCCAGAGATCAGCTTAGGAAAAAACAGCTTGTAGGCCGCAAATTCTAGAAAGCTATTGCTTGCGGGTGAGCCTCTATAAACATCAACCAAATAAGCAATACACTCAAACGTAAAAAAGCTCAGCCCCAGCGGCATAATCCAGCTAGCGACTGATTCGGCCACCAGGCTCTCAAATCCCAGCATTGACAGACTAGGCGAAACATACTTAAAGCCCAGCAGCAGCAGCACGTTTAGGCTCACTCCTAGCGTCAGTAGCCACGTTCGCCTACGCGTCCAGTCAGCTTGGGCATATTGCCAGGCCTCATTAGGGATACGCCAGTCTAAGGGGGTTGCTAGCACTTTACCTAGCCCAAAGTTGAGCGCAACTAGCATCAGCATTAGAGGAACATACTGCGCTGTCGGCAATGAGGCATAGAAGATGATACTGGCAATTAGCAACATCCACAGACGAAACTGCTTGCCTGGTACTGACCAGTACAGCGTCACTAGTACAACTAAAAAGAAACCGTAGAGAATAGACGGCTGAATCATAGCTAGGCAAAAGAGGAAAGAGAGCTAGGGAGCCGCTTCTGACAAAGGCTCAGGCCAAGAGATGAGCGGATCTTGGGCCAGTCGCTCAGAAACCTTGTAAGCGCCGTAGCGGTTTAGATGGCTAGGATCCGAAAAATAGTCATACCCCTGAGGCCAGAGCTGACCCAGATCACGATATATCAATTTTGAGTAGCGCTCTTCGGCCTGTAGCATGTAGCGCTGAAAGGCCTTTTCAGAGCGGTTGCGGTGGCTGTCAAGATATTCGTCAGTGAGGGGGGTATTGACGAATACGATAGGCATTTCTTTCTCGCTGGCAAAGCGGAGCAGGCTTCTGAACGCATCAGTTTGCTCACCTTCCATGCGAAAGGATTTGTAGTCACCGTCGTATGCGCCCGCTACGCGCGGATGGTCTTGGTAGTAGGTGGCTGGGTTGAACCGGGTTGAGAGGGCTAAAAAGCCATCGTAGTCAATCAGGCTAGTTTCGCTGGGCCGACCAGTGGGCGTAGCTCCAGCGCGGGTGCTTTTATCATCTGTTGCAAATTCGGGGGTAATAGAGCCGAGACCTTGGCCGATCACGGTTCTAATTTTGGTGCGGTTGGTATAGGCAGAAGAGACTCGACCAAATAGCTCGCTAAGCTGCTGATCGGCGTTGGTGGCACGAACAGTTAGCTGATCGGATAGGCTACCTAGTGCTATCCCGTCCACGCCATTGATGGCATCGGTGGACTCTAGCTGGCGGTAGCCTTCTGAGGTGGCGATCGCATTAAACGTCACATCTGTTCGCCCGCTATTAAAAGCTCGCGCACCGTCTGCCCAAATCACCATCTGCGGCAGTTGGTTGGCCGGTATCAGCCGCCGAACAATCAGGTCAACCACCTGAGCGGTCGCCCCGTTGACCCCAAAGTTAAACACCTGCAAATCTTCATACCCAGACGCCGCCAAAAGCTGCCTCAACGCCGCCGGATCGACCCCGCGCAGGGCTCTCGAGCTGCCAATGATGAGCACATCTGGCGGGCCCGACTGTTCTACTATTTGACGGTACAGCGCCAGCTTTTCATCTAGCTGCTGACTTCTAAAAGAGGGCAGCCTGGAGGCTTGTCGCAAGGAAGCCGTAGAAACTAAGTCCTGCTGAGGGCTGTATATCAGCTCATTATCAGTGATAGCAGAGGTGGTAAAGTCACCGTCTCCTGGTTGCCCGGCAGGTTGGCTAGAACGGCTTTGGCCGAACCGGTCACCCGGCTGGTCACGCTGGCCCCATTCGTCTACATCCCGATCGGCGTTCGGCTCATCGGGCGTGGGCCAGTCTAATTCAGATAGCTCATCATCAAATGGGCTAAGAGGTACCGATTCAACCTTTCTTTCACTGTCTTCAAGGCCTTCGGCATCAGCCACAGTACCACTGCTAGCTACCGTATCGCTGCGCTGAATCGGCGCAGCGGCCTGACGCAAAGCCTGACCCACCATAAAGTCGAACTGAACCGCTAGCAACAAACCCGCCGCTCCCCAAAGCAGGGCCATTTTTAGCCCTTGAGACTGAAACGAACCGGGTAAGTTCACCGACAAGGTGTCGCTGCCATCTTGTAGTGGCGAAAATATCTGGCTTCTAACCAGCGCTTGCCGCATTAGCCGCATTAGCGAGGAGGCAGGATTGACACCAATGCTAGCCTTATCTGTAGCTAGCTCGCTAGCTAACGCTTCATCGGTGACCGCAGTAATCAGCTCACCGGCGTAGGCATCAGAAGCAGCAAATTCTGGCTTGGCTTCGGGCACCAGGCGCGGACGCGCAATATAGTCATGGCCATGACTCCAAATGGGCTGCTTTTGCCCTGCTCGGCGACCATATAGGCGCAGTCCTTCTATGTCTGGAAAGCGCAGCTTTTTCAGGGTTTGACTAATAATGGGCACAATTGCATGCTTGGGCGGACAGATGGGCCCATCTGCCATCACATGTAGCAGGCTATCCTTGGTCAAGAGCTGAACTCGAATACCGCCTGTGGCCAGCTGTTCATTAATGTCAGGGTTAAGTGCCCGTGTCAGATAGTAGGCTAGCGCACGCAAGTCGCCGCTAGCCGCTAGCGACGCTGTGCTAGGCATGAGCGCAGGGCGAGTCATGGCAGGCAAATCTAGGCCACGCAGCCATTCGGGGCTGATGTCGTCTTTAGAAGGACCGTAGAGCATCGCTCTTTGTAGCCCTTGCGGAGCGATCGCCTCTAAGACTCGAGAGACTCCAGTGACTAGTCCATCTACGTCAATCTGTCTGCGACAGAGGTCATCGCCCGACTGAAGCAAAGGCGCACCTGTAAGACTATCGACCGGGTTAATTGGGTAGCTGATTAAGTGCAGCGTATTTTTTTTGACTTCTGTTACCAGTTTTAGTCCGTACGACCTAGAGATTTGGTTGACTAGCTGTGACAACGCTGGCACGTCACCCCAGCGCCCCCACTCTTGCAGCATTTGCTCGGGCGGGGTCAAGTCAACGCGAAGCCGCCAGTCAGAGGCGGCTTCGCCAGTCACCTGAATAGTAATGACCGCATCTTGAAACTGCAGCAGGTGTAGCTGTCTCAGCCGCTGGGCAATAGGCTCTGCAATCAGCAGCGGATCAGGGCTATAGCTCGCTTCACAAAAAACCCAAAGGCGCGAGACCAATTCCTGCTCCAACTCCTCCTGCGCTGAATTCCGCCGTGCTAGATCCTGATGTTCTAGATCCTGATAATCTGAGTGCTGTGCTAGCACGTCCTGCTCGCTGTCAGCTATTGCGCTATCTGCCGGGTTCGCCAAAGCCGTGCTTTTGAGAGCACGAATGTTTTCAGCACTGAGATTTTCAACATCAAGGTTTCCAACGTCGCCTTCATCTGAAGCACTGACCTCATCTAAAGCGCTGGCGTCGTCTAAGTCATCATCTGCTGCGGCTCGGTCATAAGTGCCGACAATTGCTCTGGTCTTTTTGGCTTTACCAGGAACGACTCGCGCACTCACGTGTACGCCTACGTTGAGGGCACTGAGTGATTCGCTAAGGTAGCGAGCGATCGCATCAGAATCGCCCTGCCGCGCTAGGTTAATATTAGAAAGCTGCTCGGAAGATGTAGAGATATCAGCCTCTTTAGCCGTTCTAGCCACTTCGTCTGCATCGGCGACACTCTGTACCAGCCGATCTAAGTGGCGCTCTAGCCGGTTGAGGTAAATTGGTGCGCTCCACGCTGGCTTGGGTTCTAACGCTTTTCGGCTGTATACATAGATCTGATAAACCTGAGGAAATTCAGATTCAAACTGGGCTTTTACCGTCGGGTCTAGCAGCGATCGCACTAGCCGCATCAAAACAAACTCACGGGGCAGATGACCAGAGGCCGACTCGAACAGAACATGCAAAATATTGCCGCGAAGCCGAACTCTCACATCCGTATCAAGGCTATGCTCAGGTTGCAGAATAGTACCCTGCAGCCAAGGGATTAACATAGCCGGATCCGCGTCCGTGGTTTGTTTAGAGAAATGGCCTAGCATAGGTGACGATAGAAAGATGGCAGCAACACAAAATGGGCCACCCTAGCGCTCGCTGCATTTTAAGTTACTGCTGTTCACTTTGCACGAGTAGATATTGTGTGGTCATTCGGTAAACTTTCGGCAGATAGTCTCATCAAAATTACTGAGCCAAATTCTTGGCATCAAATCACCAGCACCTACATTCTGGCCTATCTTTAACGAATCTCTATCTGTCAATTCCTACCTTGCTGTCTAATCTACTCTTGGGTTCTATTTCTAATAAGTACGACTGCTGATAGGACAACTGCTGACAAGCGCAATTTCTTGCTTGCAATCGATACCCTGTAGTCAATACCTTTAACACACATTAGTCAACACATATCTTACCGCTATGCAATCTTTTCGTGAACCAGCCACCGCTACCCACATCGAGCCCAGCATTTCACTTCCCGTTCCTATCAGTTTGCTGATCAGCCTAGCGAGCGCGCCGCTATTAGCCGCTTTAATATCGGGTCGCACGGCAGCCCACAGCCTGATTCAAATCGGCATTAGCAGTGAAGAAATCTTCAGAGGCGATCGCCTGCCAACACTGCCGCTCTTGCCCACCGACACCAGTACCCTTAGCGAATAATTCTTGGTTAGGTAAGGCCCTAAAAAATCTGAATCCCTAGAAAATCTGAATACCTTGCAATCAGGCCCTAAAAATCAAGCTCTGAAAATCCGCAAATCTCAATATTACGCAAGGTAAAGACAACCCGCACCGTCACTAAAGCTCTTACAATCATTTCGAGTGCTCACTATTTACAAAGATTAGCCGTATGAGTTCAACCCTCTCTTCAATAGACTCCCATCCTATGGGGGATTCGCCTACGACGCTAACAGATGCACCTACAGATGTAATTGGCACTGCCACGCTAGAAGTCGCAACCCAAGAATGGCTCTTGCGACACCGGCTAAAACGGGTCGAAGAAACGTGGGCGTCTGTATTAGAAGAAGAGTGCGGTCCGACGCTAGTTGCGCTGCTCACTAGGCTAAGCCAGCTTTGTGCCCCAGATGGACAGGCCAACGCTGCAGATGCCTCGCCCGTCCTTCAGCTCATTGAAGATTTGGAGCTGAGCGATGCCATCAAGATGTCGAGGGCGTTTGCGCTCTATTTTCAGCTAATTAATATTGTTGAACAGCACTACGAACAAAGAGGGCAGCAAGAGCAATACCGAGCTGCGTCTGAAGACGCGGCTATTGCCTCTGCTGAAACTAAATCCGGTGCAGGCGCATCCCCGGCTGCTACTTCAGCCACACAGGCCGCCGCTGACACCAAGCTAGGCAGTGATTCCAATGGCCTGAGCGATCTCTCTGCGATCGCTAGCTCTTCTGAAAATAGGCGCGATGTGGGCACCTTTTACTGGCTTTTTCCTACCCTAAAGCGGCTAAACGTGCCGCCCCAAATGATTCAGCGTCTGCTCAACCAGCTTGACGTTCGGCTTGTTTTCACAGCGCACCCCACCGAAATCGTCCGCCACACCATCCGTGACAAGCAGCGCCGGATCTCGGAAATTTTGCGTCAGCTAGATCGCGAAGAAGAAAGCGCTCGGGCCATCGGGCTCAGCTCCTCTTGGGAAATCAAGGCATTGCAAGATCAGCTCGTCGAAGAGATTCGACTTTGGTGGCGTACTGATGAGCTGCATCAGTTCAAGCCGTCTGTGCTCGATGAAGTAGACTTCACCCTGCATTACTTCGACGTTGTCCTCTTTGATACAATTCCCAAGCTGTATCAGCGCATCTGCCGCGCCTTAGAAGGCACCTTCCCTAGCCTCAAACCGCCCGCGCATAACTTTTGTCGGTTTGGCTCTTGGGTGGGCAGCGATCGCGACGGCAACCCTTCTGTCACCCCCCAAATCACCTGGAAAACGGCCAACTATCAACGCAACATGGTCATTGGCAAATATGTTGGCTCTGTACAGAAACTTACCCATTTGCTGAGTCTGTCACTGCACTGGAGCGAAGTTTTGCCTGATCTGCTCGAATCACTAGAGCAAGACCAAACCCAGATGCCCGATATCTACGAAGCGTTAGCGATTCGCTATCGGCAAGAGCCCTATCGACTAAAGCTAGCCTACATAGAGCGGCGATTAGAAAATACGCTGGCCCGCTCAAAGAAGCTGTACAACGGCGACTATCTTCAAGAGTCAGAGAGCAACCTAGATAGCGACATGGGCGGTGGCACCTTATATGGCTCTGGCAATGACTTCCTCAACGAACTGAAGCTGATTCAAACCAACCTCAAAGAAACAGGGCTCGTCTGCCAAGATCTAGAAGAGCTTATTTGCCAAGTTGAAATCTACGGCTTTAACCTGGCGCAGCTAGACATCCGGCAAGAAAGCACCCGGCACTCTGACACCATCGGCGAAATCACAGAATACCTGGGTCTGCTAGACAAGCCCTATAACGACCTTAGCGAAGCCGAAAAGACAGACTGGCTTGTTCAAGAGCTGCGCACGCGTCGCCCTATGATTCCAGGAGAGCTGCCTTTTTCTGAAAAAGCCAGTGAAACGATCGCCACTTTCCGGATGGTACGCAAGCTACATCAGGAGTTTGGCCGCGGCATCTGCCAAAGCTACATCATCAGCATGAGCCATACGGCCAGCGACTTGCTAGAAGTGGCGCTACTGGCCAAGGAGGCCGGGCTCTATGACCCCGGTACCGGCATCAGCGCAATCAAGATCGTACCGCTGTTTGAAACGGTAGAAGACTTGCGGCGGGCTCCTGATGTGATGCGTCAGCTCTGGGAGCTGCCGCTGTATCGCTCGATGCTACAGGGTGGATACGAAGCGATGAAGCAGGCGCAGGCGCAGCCGGAAACCGCTGACACCGCGCTACAAGAGGTGATGCTGGGCTATTCAGATAGCAATAAAGACTCTGGCTTTTTGAGTAGTAACTGGGAAATTCACAAGGCGCAGCAGGCATTGCAGGCGATCGCAGAGACCTATCAGGTGGCCTTGCGTATTTTCCACGGTCGCGGTGGCTCGGTCGGTCGTGGCGGTGGCCCTGCCTATGAGGCGATTTTGGCCCAGCCGGGTCGCAGTGTCGATGGCCGCATCAAAATCACTGAGCAGGGCGAAGTGCTTGCCTCTAAGTACAACCTGCCAGATCTTGCACTCTACAACCTAGAGACTGTCACCACCGCCGTGATTCAAGGCAGCGTGCTAGGCAGCAGCTTTGATGGGATTTCAGCTTGGAATGAGACGATGGAGACCCTAAGCGTGCGATCGCGCGAGCATTACCGCGCGCTGATCTATGAGCAGCCAGATCTAGTCGAGTTTTTCCATCAGGTCACCCCAATTCAGGAAATCAGTCAGCTTCAGATTAGCTCTCGCCCCGCACGTCGCGGCGGCAAAAAGACACTCGATGGTCTGCGGGCTATTCCATGGGTGTTTAGCTGGACGCAAACTCGCTTCTTGCTACCCTCCTGGTATGGCGTCGGCACCGCACTTAATGAGTTCATTGATGAAGAGCCCGAAGAGCACACTAAGCTACTGCGCTACTTCTACACAAAATGGCCATTCTTCAAGATGGTGATTTCCAAAGTAGAGATGACATTGGCGAAAGTCGATTTGCAGATTGCGCAGCACTATGTCGATCAGCTCAGCAGTGACGACAAGCGCGAAGACTTTCAGGTGATGTTTGATCAAATTGCGACGGAGTTTTATCTGACGCGCGAAGTGGTGCTAGCCATTACCAATCACACCAACTTGCTAGATGGTGATGCCAGCTTGCAGCGCTCTGTGCAGCTGCGAAACGGTAGCATTGTGCCGCTGAGCTTTTTGCAAGTAGCGCTGCTAAAACGGCTGCGGGAGTATGGCAATGATGCGGTAACCGGAAGAGTGCGATCGCGCTACAGCAAAGGCGAGCTGTTACGAGGGGCGCTGCTGACCATCAACGGCATTGCCGCAGGTATGAGAAATACAGGCTAATTCGAGCAGCTAAAAGCAGCGTGGCCCCAAGACACCTGCACTTTGCTTTAGCAAAAATTCTGCCTTGACGGCTGTCCCCGTGGTAAGTTATTACGAGCTTAAAATCAGTCGGTATTGTTGAAGCTTAGACCTTTTCATCGATACCCTTTATCCAGTGTGAGGAATTTGAGATGATTACTCGTTTTGGCGATCGCCTAGCGAGGCTAGCAGCAGTCGCGCTTGGGACGTTAGCAAGTAGCCTTGCCATTGCCTTAGCAGCCCAAACCCCAGCCAATGCCCAAGCCGCTTACGGCAGCTACATCGGAATTGGTCCAGCCTTTGGGGATGGCGAAGTTGGCGTAGCTATTAATGGTCGCTATAACATCTTAGAAGTGCCTATTTCTATTCGCGGTGCGGCATTTTTAGGTGAAGGTTCGGCCTTTATTCCCACTGTCTCTTACGACTATCCGCTCAATTTCAACACCGAGATCTATGTCGGTGCAGGTGTCGCTTTTGCCAGCGAAGGCTCAGTGATGGGTGACGGTACTGCCTTTGTAGTGCAGCCAGGCGTAGATTTCCTGACAGGTAACAACTTAGTATTTTACGGCAATGCGATTGTCCCGTTTGGTGGAGATACTAGCACCGCTGTGCAAGGTGGCATCGGCTACCAGTTCTAGTATCTAGTTCTGGCAGTCAGCTTTGGCAGTCAGCTTTGGCAGCTAGCTTTCGTTTGAAGAACTCATGTACTAAAGGCGCATTTTTCGCTACCATGAGCCCATTATCTAGTGCTTGCAGCCAGCAAGCTAGAGAGGCTGAGGGTTGGTAATGCGTGAGATGCGTCCGCTAGGATCTGTAATTCAGGGCTCTTTGAGTAAGGGGCTTGAGGTTCGGCTGCATCCAGATGTGCTGGTCGAAGAGATGCGAGTGGGTAAGTTCTTGGTGGTGCAAGGGGTGCGATCGCGCTTTTTTTGCATGCTCACCGATGTCGCCCTAGGTGCGGCTAGCCAGCGAATTTTGGCCAGTCCGCCAGAGCCAAGCAATATTTTCTTACAGGAAGTGTTGGCCGGCTCGGGCACGTATGGAACGGTTGATCTGACGCCGATGCTGATGTTTACGCCGGACTTCGACTCCGCTCAGTCCTCGGTAGCTGATTCGAATGCGCCGCTGCAACTGCTGCCGGTAAAGACGATTCCGGGGCATTTTAGTCAGGTTTATGACGCGGCGGAAAGAGACTTTCGGGCGGTGTTTGGCTGGGAAGATGACGTGCATCGGCGCAATTTTGCGATTGGTGAGCCGATTGATATGGCGGTGCCGATTTGTATTGATCTCGATCGGTTTGTAGAGCGCAGCAATGGTATTTTTGGCAAATCAGGGACAGGAAAGTCGTTCTTGACACGCCTGATTTTATCGGGAATTATCCGCAAGCAGGCAGCGGTGAACTTAATTTTTGATATGCACTCGGAGTACGGCTGGGAGGCGGTGAGCGAGGGTAAGGGGTTTAGCACGGTTAAGGGATTGCGGCAGCTATTTCCGGGGCAGGTGCAGATTTTTACGCTCGATCCAGAATCGACCAAGCGGCGCGGTGTGACAGATGCGCAGGAGCTGTACATTAGCTTTGATCAGATCGATGTCGAAGATTTGATGCTGATTAGCCGAGAGCTGAACCTTTCTGAGGCGAGTTTAGAAAATGCAATTATCTTGCGCAATGAATTTGGCAGTAGCTGGATCAACAGACTGTTGCAGCTAAGCAATGAGGAGATACAAGAGTTTTGCGAGGTAAAAATGGGCAGCAAGTCGTCCATTATGGCTTTGCAGCGTAAGCTTACTCGGCTAGCAGAGCTGAAGTATATTCGGAGTAGCTGCCCCCACAACTATGTAAACCAAATTTTAGAGATGATTGATGCGGGTAAGCATGTTGTTATTGAATTTGGATCGCAGAGCAATATGCTCTCTTATATGCTGGCGACAAATGTGATTGCTAGAAGAATTCACGCGAGCTATGTGCGCAAGGCCGACCGTTTTTTGCAGAGCAAGAATCCGTGCGATCGCCCCCAACCTCTGGTAATCACCATCGAAGAAGCCCACCGATTCTTGGACCCGGCTACAGCTCGGCAGACTATCTTTGGGGTAATCGCCAGAGAAATGCGTAAGTATTTTGTGACCTTGCTAGTAGTCGATCAGCGTCCTTCTGGAATCGATAATGAGGTGATGTCGCAGGTTGGAACCCGCATCACAGCGCTGCTGAATGATGAAAAAGATATCGATGCCATCTTTACCGGCGTCTCAGGCGGGCAAAGCTTACGATCTGTGCTGTCCAAGCTAGATTCTAAACAGCAGGCATTGTTGCTCGGTCACGCAGTACCCATGCCGGTAGTGGTCAAGACTCGGCCCTATGACGAACAGTTCTACAAAGAAATTGGAGAGACGGCCTGGGAAAGTATGCCAGATGAGATGGTGTTCAAGGCGGCTGAGAGTGCGATCGCCGATCTTGGGTTTTAAGTCCAACTCGTATATCTTTTGCTCAGCCCTTGGTTGACGCTACTGATGGCGTAAGCTAGTGCGATCAATCATGCATATTGCATACAACGAAGCCCAGAAGGGCAGGCGTTCGCCTACCCTTTTAATCCTTAGTCGTTGGAGCGGTTAATTACTCAACGCCCTCAATTCGGTTCTCGACTTCCTCATAGAGTTCTTGCAAGCGTTCGATATTCTCATCGCTGGTTTCCCAATAGCCACGGCCATTCACTTCTAGCAGCGTGGTCACCATCCGGCGAAAAGAGTTGGGGTTCAAGTCCATCAGCCGCTTGCACATCTCCGGATCGTTGATAAAGGTGTCGTTAGTGTCTTCGTACACCCAGTTGTCGACCGCGTCTGCTGTTGCGGACCAGCCCATTGTGTTTACCAGCCGGTTGGACAGCTCGCGTACGCCTTCGTAGCCATTAGCCAGCATCCCTTCATACCATTTGGGGTTTAGCAGCTTGGTGCGAGCGTCTAGGCGAACGGTTTCGGAGAGCGATCGCACCTGAGCATTGGCAGTCGTCGTATCCGCCACAAACGAAGTTGGCTTCTTGCCGTCATCTCTCAAACTGGCCACAACCTTGGTTGGGTCAGAGTCAAAGTAGTGAGAAACGTCCGTCAGCGAGATTTCAGAAGAATCTAGGTTCTGGAAAGTCACATCGGCTGTTTTTAAAGAAGATTCTAGCAAACCGCGAGACTGTTCCATCATGCCAGGATTGTCGCAGTTAAAGGCAAATGACTTCCGCGACAGGTACATATCACGCAGTTCTTGTTCTTCTTCCCAACTGCTGTTTTCAACTGCTAAGTTGACGTTGGCAGCATACGATCCAGAGGCATTCGAGAAAATGCGAGTAGCCGCATCGCGCAAGGAAACACCAAACTCTTCGGCCTGTAGCAAGGCATGCTTGCGCACAAAGTTCATCTCTAGCGGCTCATCGGCCTCAGCCGCCATCTTCACCGCCCGATCTAACAGCGCCATCTGATTTACGAATAAATCGCGGAACACACCCGAGCAGTTGATTACCACATCAACCCGTGGGCGACCCAGCTCTTCTAGCGAAATTAGCTCCAGTTTGTTCATCCGCCCTAGCGAGTCAGGCACCGGCTTCACACCGACAAACCACATCATCTGCGCTAGCGACTCACCGTAGGTTTTGATGTTGTCAGTGCCCCACAGCACGGCTGCAATCGTCTCTGGATACGCGCCGTTGTTTTCAGCTTTCTGACGCGCCAGCAGACGATCTACCACAATCTTGGCCGACTGCACCGCTGCGGAAGTGGGAATCGACTGCGGGTCGAGCGCGTGAATGTTTTTCCCGGTAGGCAGCACGTCGGGGTTCCGAATCGGATCGCCGCCAGGACCCGGCAACACATACTCACCGTCTAACGCACTTAGCAGGGCCGACAGCTCGTTGTCTTTGACGATCTGCTCTAGGCAGTACTGCAAAAACTCAAACAGTGGCTTCAGCGCATCGTTTTCAACTGTCTTGTAGCCCAGATCGTGGATCGCCTTGGTCCAAGGGTCTTTTGCGCCGCCTAGGTTGAAGACGGACAGCATTGATTTCATCGACACCCGGCCATCTTCGTTGATCTGCGCTTCAACCATTGAGGTAACGGCTGCTCGGACTGCGGCGTTGATGTCGTATAGCAGCTGCACGTCGTCTAAATCACCGTGATCGCTACTCGCATAGATTTGGTCAATATCGCGATCAATGCTCTCGGCAATAATCCGCTGGAGGCTCTTTTGCCCTTCTTCAACGCGGTCGAGTGCAGAGATGTTGACGAGAGTTGCGATCGCCTCTTCAGCCGTCGGTGGCTCACCGACCACATGCAAACCACAGGGCAGCAACCGCGACTCAATCTCCATCAGCTTGATATAGACCTTGCCAACTAGCGTATCGCGCTCTTCTTTACTGAGGCCACTCGCATCTTCTGCTGGCAATTCAATATCTTTATCCAGGTTGACCTGACGTGCCTTTTCAATCACCGCATTCACAATCGGCAAGCCACGTCCACCTTCTTTAAGCGTCTGATAAGAGCCAATCAATTCACTCAGCTCTTTGAGCCCTTTATACAGTCCTGCATTTTCAGCCGGGGGCGTTAGGTAGCTAATCGTCGAAGCGTAGCCGCGTCGCTTGGCAATCGTCGCCTCAGATGGGTTATTTGCCGCGTAGTAATACAGATTGGGCGTATTGCCAATCAGATTGTCCGGATAGCACTTGCCGCTCATACCCATCTGCTTACCCGGCATAAACTCAAGCGAGCCGTGTGTGCCAAAGTGCAGAACCGCATCTGCCTTCCAGATTTTCTCTAAATAGGTGTAATAAGCCGCAAAGCCATGGTGAGGACTCGCCGATCGAGAGAACAACAGGCGCATCGGGTCGCCTTCGTAGCCAAAGGTAGGCTGCACGCCGATAAACAGATTGCCAAAGGTCTTACCGTATACCAGCAGATTTTGACCGTCTGTATTGAGCTGACCTGGCGGTGGACCCCAGTTCTCTTCCAGTCGCTCAGAATACGGCGTCAGCGATTCGTACTCAGCCACCGACATCCGATGGGCAATGTTGAGATTGGGGCTATTGAACTGCGCTTGAGCATCGTTAATCACTAGCTGCATCAGCTCTGCAGGGCTTTCGGGCATTTCATCAACGGTGTAGCCCTGCGCCTTCATCTCCTCCATCACGCGGAAGATAGAGCCAAACACATTGAGATAAGCCGCCGTGCCAACGTTTCCTTTATCTGGCGGAAAGCTAAAGACTGTAATTGCCAGCTTTTTATCAACGCGCGGTAGCTTACGCAAACGAGCCCACTTTAGCGCCCGAGTCGAAATTGCCTCTACTCGGTCTTGCAGCGTAATCGCACGGCCCGTCATGCCGTCGCGGCCCGACATAATAATCGGCTCAATCGCGCCGTCTAGCTCAGGAATAGCCATCTGCAAGGCTACCTGCACCGGATGCAGGCCCAGATCGCTCGCCTCCCACTCTTCTGTGGTTTGAAACACCAGCGGCAAAGACACCATATACGGACGATTGAGCCTTTGTAACGATTCAATTGCTCTGGGATGATCTTGACGAGCTGGCCCGCCGACGAGGGCAAATCCAGTTAAAGAAACAACAGAATCGACGACTGCCTCATTTGGCTTAAGCGGATCGTAGAAGTAAAGATCGACCGGCTTAGAAAAGTCCAGCCCGCCCGCAAAGACGGGAATCACCTTTGCGCCCAAGTACTCTAGCTCTTGCACAATAGAGACATAGTGAGCCTCATCACCCGTTACCAGGTGCGTACGCTGCAACACAATGCCCACGCAGGGTGCGTTCTCATTGCGAGAAATTTCAGGGATATCGGTGCGAGAATCGTACCAGTTCAAATACTCACGGATATCTTCAAACATCTCGGGTGCGAGCGGATGCCAGATGCCCATATCTGGGTAGGTAACCGGCTGTTCAAAGGTGAGCGCTTCGTCTGTGGGCGCACCGTCAATGTCTGTTTCTGTTAGCACGTAGCGATCGGCTAGCATCAACAAAAAGTTCTCTAAGTTTTCGGCAGAGCCGCCGAGCCAGTACTGAAAGCTCAACATGAAGTTGCGAGCATCCTGCGCTTTTTCAACCGGCAGATATTTCAACACTTTTGGCAGCGTCCGCAGCAGCTTTAGCATGGCGTCTTCAAACCCGCTGCCCTGCTTTTGACGGCGCTTTTTCATAAAATCGCCAATCACACTCTTCGATTGACCAAGCTGCGCCATCGAGAATTTGCCCATTTTATTCAGGCGCATGACCTGGGGCATGGAAGGAAACACGACCGCTGCATCTAGGCGATCGCGCTGAGGCTTCACTGCCGCTTCTACCTTGTCAGCAAGATCTTCGATAAAAATCAAAGAGCCGATAAAAATGTTGGCTTCAGAAACGTCTTTTTTGAAAGCTTCGTAGTTCTCTTCGCTGCGCAGCTCCTCAATCAGGTAGCCGCTGATTTCTACAGCAATTTGAGAATTATTTTCGTTGATAGCTCGGACCGCAGCAGACAAAGAGCTCTGATACTGAGGCTCTAGAACGACATACACCACCTTCACCAAAGAGCGGTTGCCTAGCGCTGCTGGCACGACGTGTCTAACGGTGGGTCGAACTTGGGTGAACATGCGGTGGACTCCTGGGGTGAGATGTCTGTTTAAGGTCTCTAGCGCCTTTCTCTATCCTTTCTCTATGCTTAAGCATAAAAAGGCATTTTTTATGCAGTATCGATGCAGAAAGGGCACTCTAGCGTTTTGCGAACAACTGTTTACTAACAGAAAAGATTATTTACAAAATTGTGATGTTGGGGCAAGAGTTTCTTTAACAGTTCACAATCAGCTTTTGCGGCTGTTTTAGTGTGCAATATAAAAGCCTTGCGTACAAAGGGATTGCGCTTATTTGTGACATAAATTGACATATTCACTCGCTCTTTTTACACCGTTGCACACAACAGCATTTAAAGCGAAATGTATCGAAAACAATTGCCTATCGCTGATATAAGATAATCCTATCCTATTGACATTTTTTGCATTAAGAGGTAAAGAGATTAGAAAGTAAAGGTAGATAAAAAGGTCTAAAAGTAGGTCCAAAATCTGTAACGCTAGAGCTAATAGAAGTATTCACTCATTCGACAGGCAGCAGCACTATGCGGGTTTTAGTCATCGGCGGCACTCGGTTTATTGGCATCTACCTTACCAAGCAGCTAGCTGATAAGGGCCATGAGGTGACGCTACTTAACCGGGGCAATCATCCCGCTCCGGTGGCTAATGTAGAAACAATTGTGTGCGATCGCACCGACCCGGTCGCTTTAAAAGCCGCCTTAGCGGGTCAAACTTTTGATGCCATTTTCGACAACAATGGCCGCGAGCTAGAAAATACCCGGCCACTCGCCGACCTGTTCAAAGGCAAGCTAAAGCACTTTATCTACGTTAGTTCGGCGGGAGTCTACGCTAAAAGCGATCAGATGCCTCATGTAGAGGGCGATCCGGTCGATCCGAGCAGCCGCCACAAAGGAAAATTCCACACCGAAGACTACCTCCGTGAGCAAGGCATTCCTTTTAGTGCTATTCGCCCTGTCTATATATATGGTTCTCAGAATTACAACCCGCTCGAAAAGTGGTTCTTTGATCGACTAGTGCGCGATCGCCCTATACCAATTCCGGGTAGCGGGATGGCGCTGACTCATCTGGGTCACTGTCAAGACTTGGCCGCTGCGATGGTGTCTGTGCTGGGTAATGACCAGGCGATTGGGCAAATCTACAACATTTCAGGAGAGAAGGCGGTTACTTTTGACGGGTTGGCTAAAGCTTGTGCGATCGCCGCCGGCAAAGACCCCAACACGGTCAAAATCGTTCACTACAATCCTAAAGACTTCGATTTTGGCAAGAAAAAAGCCTTCCCAATGCGCGTTCAGCACTTCTTTACCGACATTAGCAAAGCCAAAACCGAGCTAAACTGGCAGCCCAAATTCAGCCTCATTGAAGGGTTAAAAGACTCGTTTGAGAATGACTATTTATCTAACGGTCTAGACAAAACGAAGGTTGACTTTTCCTTAGACGATCGCATTATGTCTCAGCTGTAGAATAGTCATAGTTGTTATTACGACTAGAGCCAGCATGTCTCAGATCTTAGCTATCTCAGAGAGCATCACCACCTTTGGACAGGTTGAACAAAAACTGGGGCTGTCGTTGAGCGATGAGCCAGATTTTTTTCTAGAGTGGAACGAAACATTGCTTGATCTGACCGCAGCGGAGCGCTCTAGACTAGACGCGGTGCGGAAAAACTATCTGTACCAAATTTCTGATGGTGCGCTTCTAGAAGAAACCATCAAGCTAGTCATTCTATCGCCGCTATTAGAGCTAGCAGGGTTTTATAGTACGCCCTACAGATTTCGAGCTGAAGTTCCGGTTGAAATGGAAGCGCTGGGAGATAACAACGAAGTTCTGCGGGGGCGAATCGACAGCTTAGTGCTGTTAGAGCAGTTGTGGATTGTGGTAATTGAGTCTAAAAAGACGACGTTTGATTTGGAAATGGCGTTGCCGCAGACGTTGGCCTACATGGCAGCTTCACCAAAGCCAGAGTTGCCGCTGTATGGCATGGTTGCTAATGGCAGCAGCTACCTATTTGTTAAGACTTTGGGCGATCGCTACGGCGTTTCTGATTTATTTGGGACCAGGTCGCAGGCTCGCAATAACCTATACGAAGTTCTAAAAATTCTGAAGCATCTAGGCAGTCTATTGACAAAGCAGCGCTTGTAGCGCCACATAATAGGCAGTTTTACCAATCTACCTCAAGTCATACGCAGGGAAACATATCAATGGTTAATCCTATGCAGAAGGTAGAGAATGTCTTCAACCCTTGCGACACAAGCGCTAGACAGCATCAATATTTTGACTCAGATTACGGGTCAGCAGGTGCTAAAGCGCAACCTGACGCCTCGAATCATGTTTTTGTCAGCGATGACGACAGTACTGGTCGGCGTGGCCTACGCAGACGGACGGCTAGCAGAGGAGGAGAAGAGCTATCTTCAGAAAGTCTTGAATCAGCTTGTGTCATCTAGGAGTGGCATGAGGAAGCTAGCCTCTTTGATGATCAAAGGCATACGAAAAGATAAAACTTATACTCGTTTGGATGCAATTAGTTGTTTGACAGAGTCATTATCAGTTTCTGAGAAGCTGATAATTTTGGGATTTGGGTATAGATTAGCGATCGCAGACGGCCATGCAGCAGCACGAGAACGGCAGTATCTTGATGCAGTAGCCAGCGCTGTAGACATACCAAATCAGCAAGTAGAAGCATTGTTTTCTTGCCTGGAAGACAATCAATCTGAGGTTAACCTAGAGGCTATAGAGGAACTGCGATCGCTGCTAGATCCTCAGCGCTTTCAGAATATTGACGCGGCAATTGTTAATGCCGCTAGTTCTCTATCCTCTAAATTTTTAGCTCAAGCCGAGAACTCACCGCACTCAGCTAGCGACAAGCTCTCGTATGCAAAACTCGAAAAGTTTCAGGGTTATCAAGAGCAGTTGAGCCAAATCTGTACGGATCTGCTGCAAGTGCTACAGGTGAAAGGGGACTACGATATTTTTCCTTCGGTGCTAGAAGATGAGGTGCGATCGCTCACCCAAAAAATGCAATCACAAAAGTTTCGATTGGCCATCGTAGGCGAATTTAGTCAAGGCAAGTCAACTTTCCTAAACGCGCTACTCGGTGAGGAGCTACAGCCGGTGCGGGCAATTCCCTGTAGCGGAACGCTGACAGTGCTGAAGTACGGAGCCGAAAAGCGAGTCATCTGCCACTACAAAGACGGATCGCAGGCTGTTATTCCTTTTGATCAGTATCAGCAGAAAGCGTCTATTCCAGAAGACGCGGCCTTAGGAAATCTAGAGCTTGAGCTAGCAGAATCTAATATTGCTGAGATCGTGCTGGAGCATCCAGGGCTAGCGCTGTGCCGTCATCATGTCGAAATCGTAGACTCTCCAGGGCTGAATGAGCATCCTGATCGGACGGCGGTGACTGAGCGACTATTACGAGATACCGACGCTGCTATATTTTTGGCAAATGCGCAGCGCCCGATGACGAAAGGGGAGCGAGACCTATTGCAAAGCCTGAAACAGCGTTTGCAGAAAGAAGATCCTGATGCTCCGGCTGACAACTTGTTTGTGCTGATTAACTTTATGGATTTGTTGCGATCGCCAGAGGATACAGCGCAAGTTAAAACGCTGGTTAAAAATGTCGTATGCAACCCAGCAGCACCGCTAGTAAGTGGCGACAACCGAGTTCATTTTGTGTCTGCGCAGTCCGCGTTAGAAGCTGCTTTAACACGGACCATAAACGAGTATTGCAAGCCGTTTGAAGAATTCACAATCGCGCTCGAAACCTTCCTAGTAGAAGAAAGAGGTGAAATAACTCTTAAAAAAGGGATCACAGATGTTCAGCAGCTTGTCTCAAGAATCAAAGGCGGGTTTGAACAAACGACAAAGTTACTAGATGGCAAAATCAACATTTTGGCAGCAGAGCAGCGCAAGATTTTGGAACAACTAGCCGAAATAAGCGGGTTTTGCGTCAAAATTCAGATACTTAAAGATACTCTCATGGAGGAGACCTTATCAGAACTCAGCGACTCATGGGATGAGTGGATAGAGACTGTTGACGCTCGCCTAACCAGCAGGGCCGACAAATGGATGACTAAGCATGAAGGGAAGAAAGAGATTCTTAAGGACTACGCAGAACAATTTGTTGAGAACATTTCTGAGGAGCTAGATGATTGGCTGACAAAATCTATTGCGCAAACAATTTTGGAGCCTAAGGTAGAAATCTTAGAAGGCGAAATCATCAAAAAGCTGTCAGCTATTGAACGTGATCTCCAATCTATTGACAATGACACCGGTACTAACTTATACAAGCAGCTTGATTTATCAGGTTTGGGAGTTAGCCTCAAATTTGATTCTAAGTTAGAGCCTGACACAGTGAGAGATGCTACAAGCTTTTTTGGCGGATTGGGGCTGTTTGGCGGGGGGGCAGCAGTAGTAGCAGCGGTTGCTTTTTCTGGAATTGCTCTGTTTCCAGCCTTCTTAGTTGGCGGATTGGCTGGCGGAGTTTTGGGCTTTCTGGGAAGAACTACGGAAGACATGAAACAGGAACTAAAATTGGAAGCCTTTAATAAGGGTGTAGAGAAGTTTATCGAAGCTTCCGATCCAGTCCTCACCAAAATTGTTGAAAACATCGAAAGCGCGTTCGATAAAAAAGCTCAAGATTTTCACCAAGTAGCGGATGCCTCTATTTCCATTCTGAGCAATTTTCTAGGGCAGCAAGAAAGCGTTTTGAAAGAAACCTCAACACAGAAGGAAGCGAAGACGGTGCTCATTCAGCAAAAGAGTCTTCAGCTACAGGCAATCGAGATAGCTCTTAACAATCTGACCAAAGCAGCACTGGGTTAAAGCAGATCAGTTTATAGAAGGAATTATAGCCATGTACGATTTTTCGCCCTTAGTGAAGTTGGGAATTGCTGCTGGAAAATACATTCCAGTTGAGACAGCGGCGGGTGTTCCGATAGGAATGGTTCGAGACGCAGCAACAGGTCAATTTGCCGCGCACGCAATTGGCATGGGGCTTAATCCGCTAACGGCTATTCCTTCAATGGCTATGGGCGCTGGTCAACTATATCAGGGGCACAAAGCACTTCAAGGAATCAAGGCACTTTCGGCATCTGTAGCAACATTGCAGGCAACCACGGCTGTAATTGGCGTAGGCGTCGTAGGCGTTGCGGCACTATCCGCTGTAAACCTATGGCAAACGCTCAAGCTGAGAAAGGACGTGCGGCAAATGCGCGTCGAGGTCAAAGAGGGATTTATTGACCTCAAGCAGGTATTTGCAGATCAAGGTACTGAGCTAATTGAGCACATTCAACATGTATCGGAAGATGTAGAGTTCAGGGCTCACCGTACGATTTTAGCGAGGGCTTATGGCCTATTTGATAAGGCGTTGAACCGGCTCGGCTCTGCGGTGACCATGCAAGACTTGAGCGCACGCCATGATGAGATTAAAGCGGCTAGAAGCATGATGTTTCAGGCTTTGTCTGATTATGACAATGGCCAGATCATGGGCGGTATTAGTTCGGTGGCGTACATTCGTCGTCGCGAATGTGTATGGGCCATTGAGCAGGCGATCGCAATGACCTATGAACTGCAAGGCGAATGGCAGACCGTGTGCGATCGCCTCACCGACCTAAACACAACTATTCGCAAAGATGTTTCCGTTACCCTAGATAAAATCGAAACCACTGACGAACTAGACTTTTTATTTCCAGAACTCACCAGAATCCACGATCACGATTTAGTCGCTATTGAGGCGTGGAAAAACCGGGTCGAATGGACTCAAACACTTTCTAGAGAGGAAGTGAAGCAGCTCAAGGCATTCACAGAGGATGAAAGTATTGAGAGCGAAGATGTTGCTGCCACAGAAGATTGTAGTAACGAGGCTCGAGCCAACGATCGGCCAGCAGAATATGCTTTCTACGAAAACGCTAAATCAAACTTTGTACCCGCAGCCTTATACGAAAGCCTCGTCTACTCGTTCGACTTAGAAGCTCGGCGACAAGGAGAGGAGTATATTGCTCAAAGAGCAATGCTAGAATCTCTAGCCGCATTTAGCCCTCAAAATTTAAGCAAGGCTTCTCCGCTCGCAGTCGCCAATCTCAACCTGTACTTTGCTGCGCAAGATGAGCCATTGATAGAAGAGGATACGGTGGCAGTAATGGCGTAGCTTCTCCTCAGCAACGCCACTGTTGGAGCTTTGCTATACCTTACCTTTGGTTACGCCGGGGTAAAACGAGCTTGAACGCGGGTGCATTTATCATGGCCATCTGCTCCGAGTAAAACCGCCTGCTTAAGCAAACAGCACCAAGCCGAAGCCTGCTGTTCGGTAACCCCCCCTTCAGTAAACCCCCTCCCATTGAGCACTATAGGAATAACCTTTTGAACACATTATTCGTTATTCCACTCGGAGCAATCACATGGGAAAAGTTGTAGGAATTGACCTTGGGACAACCAACTCGGTTGTGGCCGTAATGGAAGGGGGTAAGCCCAGCGTTATTGCCAACGCCGAAGGCTTTCGCACAACCCCTTCTGTAGTTGCCTATGCCAAAAAAGAGGGCGAGCGCCTAGTCGGCCAAATCGCTAAGCGTCAGGCGGTCATGAACCCTGAAAATACGCTGTACTCTGTCAAACGATTTATTGGTCGTCAGTACGACGAAGTCAATAATGAGTCTAGCGAAGTCCCTTACAAAATTGCAAAAGTTGGCGGCAACGTCAAAATTGAGACATCTGACGGTAAGCAATACGCACCCGAAGAAATCTCTGCGCAGGTTTTGCGCAAGCTGGTAGACGACGCCAGCAAATATCTCGGCGAGAAGGTAACGCAGGCTGTCATTACCGTCCCTGCTTACTTTAACGATTCACAGCGTCAGGCCACCAAAGACGCAGGTAAAATCGCAGGCGTAGAAGTTCTGCGCATCATCAACGAGCCAACGGCGGCGGCCCTTGCCTACGGCTTGGACAAAAAAAGCAACGAAACTATCCTTGTTTTTGACTTAGGTGGCGGTACCTTCGACGTTTCCATCTTGGAAGTTGGTGACGGTGTTTTCGAAGTACTTTCTACCTCAGGTGATACGCACTTAGGTGGCGACGACTTTGATAAAAAGCTGGTTGACTACCTAGCTGAAGAGTTCCAAAAAGCAGAAGGCATTGACCTGCGCAAAGACAAGCAGGCCCTTCAGCGCTTAACCGAAGCCGCTGAGAAAGCTAAAATTGAGCTTTCTAGCGTAACTCAAGCAGAAGTTAACCTGCCCTTTATCACAGCTACGCAAGACGGGCCTAAGCACTTAGATACTACGATTACTCGCGCTAAGTTTGAAGAGCTGTGCGCCGATCTAATCAAGCGCTGTGGTGTGCCGGTAGAAACCGCACTCAAAGATGCCAAGCTCGGCAAGAGCGACATTGATGAAGTCGTACTAGTAGGTGGCTCTACTCGCATTCCGGCGGTTCAGAACCTCGTTCAGCGCATTCTAGACAAAGAGCCCAACCAAACCGTTAACCCTGATGAGGTTGTTGCTATTGGCGCGGCTATTCAAGGTGGCGTCTTGGCGGGTGAAGTCAAAGATATCCTGCTGCTCGACGTTACGCCGCTCTCTTTGGGTGTCGAAACCCTAGGTGGTGTCATGACTAAGCTAATCAACCGCAACACCACTATTCCAACCAAAAAGTCTGAGGTCTTCTCGACTGCGGTAGATGGCCAAACCAACGTAGAAATCCACGTGCTTCAAGGTGAGCGCGAGATGTCTAACGACAACAAGAGCTTGGGAACGTTTCGTCTAGACGGTATTCCACCGGCTCAGCGCGGCGTTCCTCAAATTGAAGTTATTTTCGACATTGATGCTAACGGTATCTTGAACGTTACCGCCAAGGACAAGGGATCAGGTAAAGAGCAGTCTATTAGCATCACAGGTGCTTCGACGCTCTCTGATACTGAAGTCGATCAAATGGTTCGCGATGCTGAGACTAACGCCGATGCCGATAAGGCTCGTCGCGAAGCTATCGACACCAAGAACCAGGCCGATTCTTTGGCTTACCAGGCTGAAAAGCAGCTTGAGGAGCTAGGTGACAAGGTGCCTGCGGCAGACAAAGAAAAGATAGAAGGCCAAATCAAGGATCTTAAAGAAGCGCTTTCTGAAGAGGACAATGACAAGATCAAGTCCACTATGGAGGCTTTGCAGCAAGGTCTCTATGCCCTCAGTAGCAATCTCTATCAGCAGGGTGCTGAAGCTGCTGAAGGCGCTGAAGCTGCTACGGCGGATGACGTGGATGCTGACAGCAGCACTTCTAGTGGTGAAGACGACGTCATTGACGCCGAATTCTCTGAAACAGATAACAATCAGTAAGCCTGTCGGCAAGCGCTTAGCGCTAGCGCCTTCAGCACGTTGTGTTTAACGCATGACTAAAAGCCCACCTTGGTATCAACCGAGGTGGGCTTTTATGTTGGGGCGCAGTTTAGAAAGCTGCGTTCATTTATCGCTTTTTCGCCTATTGACAGAGCCTAAACTCTGTAGTTACAGAAGCCTGGCTGTGCGATCGCTAGCATCCCTTCCGCCATATGATCACCTACACCGAAGCATCTGCCGAAACATCTACGGTTTTCTTTTCTGGCGGCTCTAGCAAGCACTCGCCCAGCGGCTTGTTATACAGCACCATCGTTGTTGTACTGTTCTGCTCGAAGCCAATTCGCTCATAAAAGCTCTGCTTATGCGTCGTCATCAGGTACGTCCGCTCTACCTGATTCATGTGGGGGTGGGCAATTAGCGTTTCAACCAGTCTGCGACCTAAGCCTGAGCCTTGATAGTCTGGATGCAGCACAACGTCCCAAATCGTGGCGCGAAACAAGCCGTCAGAAGTAGCGCGGGAAAAGCCAATCAGCCGACCGTTATCCCAGGCGGTGACGACTGGGTTGCTGTGTGCGATCGCCCGTTCCATTTCGTCTGGCCGTCGGTCCTTAGCCCAAAAAGCGGCTGCTACAAACAGCTCACAGAGCTGATTGAGCTGATTTGGGGTAAAAACAGATGTATAGCGAAACTGAATATGCCGACTATCCATTGATTAAAGTATCCCGGAAATAACATCCTTTACGTTCATCAGGATAATCGCCATAACTCATCTACGGCCTAATTAACCTGTACATTGGTCGTCTTATCATGACATTAGTCCCGCACACGCACTGTCGCTCAAGATGCGTTTTCTCGATTTCTGTTTTCATTTGTTCTATTCTTCTCTCTTCAGGAATATCTAGATGCCTCTTAAGCAAAAAGCACAGCGATTCCTACAGAGGCTACTGCTAGGGTTGTCGACAGTCGGGCTCATTGGCTTTCTAGGCATTAGCCTTGCTCAGGCAGTGGATACGCCCTACGGCATGGTCGATCCTGTCGATGCTCGCTACGAAACTGGCTACGCTGTCTACATAGAGCAGTGCGCCACCTGCCATGTCGCCCTGCCACCAGCAGTGCTGCCCATCGAAACCTGGCAAGGGCTTGTCACTGATCCGGCTCACTACGGCATTACGCTAGCACCCCTCACCCAGTTCGATCAGCAGCTCATGCTGAACTATCTGCAAACCTACTCGCGTCCCCGGCTAGACGACCGTTTCTTGCCCTACCGGCTCAAAGACTCTGCCTATTTTCAAGCGCTGCATCCCGATGTGTCGCTGCCGCAACCGCTCAACCTCGATAGCTGCCTAAGCTGCCATGCCCTAGCAGGCGAGCAAAACTACAGCCCAGAATAGTTATGCCAGACGGTTTGGGCTAAGAAATCACTAAAAAGAGACGGTCAAGAGGCGATGGCTTTCGCCATTTTATCTCCGTAGATGGCTCGAAATAGTCAAAAACGCGCCCGATCACTTAGATAGCACCTGTGGCATGCACTGATTCTTTCGACGTGCGCCCCTAGAGCACCTGCTATCCGTATAAGATTAGATACAATTGTATTTACGACTCATTCCTTTCTGCTCGTTCCTTTGTGGCCTGACATGCTAAAAAAACTTCTAGGTGATCCTAATACTCGTAAGCTCAAGCGATATCAGCCCGATATCAAAGAGGTGAACCTGCTTGAAGAAGAGATTCAGGCCCTTTCTGACGAGGCACTCACGGCCAAAACTGAGGAGTTCAGAGCGCGCCTAAAAGACGGCGAAGACCTCGACGATATTTTGACAGAAGCCTTTGCCGTTGTGCGCGAAGCAGGCAAGCGTGTCTTAGGCATGCGCCACTACGACGTGCAGTTGCTTGGCGGGATGGTCTTGCACGATGGCCAAATTGCCGAGATGAAAACGGGTGAAGGAAAGACCCTGGTTTCTACCCTGCCGGCCTACCTCAACGCGGTATCTGGAAAGGGCGTTCACATCGTTACTGTCAACGACTACCTCGCTCGCCGTGACGCTGAGTGGATGGGGCAGGTTCACCGCTTTCTCGGGCTGAGCGTCGGCCTGATTCAGCAGGGCATGAGTCCCAAAGAGCGCAAGAAGAACTACGCCTGCGATATTACCTACGGCACAAACAGCGAGTTTGGCTTTGACTATTTGCGTGACAACATGAGCACGCAAATGGCAGATGTGGTGCAGCGACCCTTCAACTTTTGCATCATTGACGAGGTCGATTCTATTTTGGTAGATGAGGCGCGGACGCCGCTGATTATTTCAGGTCAGGTGGAGCGACCTGGCGAAAAGTATCAAAAGGCTGCAGAAGTCGCCACGCAGCTAGAAGGCGATGAGGTTGATTACGAAGTCGATGAGAAAGCGCGTAACGTGTTGCTCACTGATGAGGGGTTTGAGAAAGCGGAGACCCTACTGAACGTAACCGATCTTTTCGACCCGAAAGATCCTTGGGCGCACTATGTTTTCAATGCCATCAAGGCCAAAGAGCTATTTATCAAAGATGTGAACTACATCGTGCGTAATGGCGAGATTGTCATTGTCGATGAGTTTACAGGCCGAGTCATGGCAGGTCGCCGCTGGAGCGATGGCTTACACCAGGCCATTGAGGCTAAAGAGCATGTCGATATCCAGCCAGAAACGCAGACGCTGGCTTCGATTACCTACCAAAACTTCTTTTTGCTGTATCCAAAGCTTTCTGGGATGACCGGAACGGCAAAGACAGAAGAAGCTGAGTTTGAAAAGATTTACAAGCTAGAAGTGACGATTATTCCGACCAATCGGCCTTCGCAGCGGCGCGATTTGCCAGACGTGGTGTACAAAACTGAGAATGCCAAGTGGAATGCGATCGCCCAAGAATGTGCCGCTATGCATGAAACGGGTCGCCCCGTTCTAGTTGGCACCACCAGCGTTGAAAAGTCTGAAGTCCTTTCACTACTGCTCAGCGATCTAAAAGTCGAACACAATTTACTCAATGCTAAGCCTGAGAACGTAGAGCGCGAGTCAGAAATTGTTGCCCAGGCAGGCCGCAGCGGCTCGGTTACGATTGCCACCAACATGGCCGGACGTGGCACCGATATTATCTTGGGCGGTAACGCCGACTACATGGCTAGGCTCAAAGTGCGCGAGTACTTTATGCCGCGCATCGTCAAACCCGAAGACGATGACAAGTTTGCTGTCGCGCAAGTAGCCAACACCAAAGAGGCTAAGCAGGCGCAGGGCTTTGCAGAAGGAAAGAAGAAAAAGAAGACCTGGAAAGCTTCGCCTCAGATTTTCCCAACTGATCTTTCGCCAGAAACTCAGGCAAACCTGAAAGCGGCTGTGGATTTCGCGGTTAAAACCTACGGTGCGCAGAGCCTTTCTGAACTAGCGGCAGAAGACAAGATTGCTGTCGCTGCCGAAAAAGCGCCGACTGACGACCCAGTAATTCAAAAACTGCGCGACGTTTATAACGAAGTGCTTGACGCGTACGAAGCGATTACCTCTGCCGCACACGATCAGGTGATTGAGCTAGGCGGACTGCACGTCATTGGCACAGAGCGGCATGAGTCTCGCCGGGTGGATAATCAGCTCAGGGGGCGAGCGGGCCGCCAGGGAGATCCGGGTTCGACTAAGTTTTTCCTCAGCTTGGAAGACAATCTGCTACGAATCTTTGGTGGCGATCGCGTCGCGGGCTTAATGAATGCCTTTCGCGTAGAAGAGGACATGCCGATTGAGTCTGGGATGCTGACGCGATCGCTCGAAGGCGCACAAAAGAAAGTTGAAACCTACTACTACGACATTCGTAAGCAGGTCTTTGAGTACGACGAAGTCATGAACAATCAGCGCCGCGCCATCTACGCCGAGCGCCGCCGCGTACTAGAAGGCGAAGAGCTAAAAGAACTCGTTTTAGGCTACGCCGTGCAGACCATGAACGACATTGTCGAAGCCTATGTCAACCCAGAGCTGCCTTCAGAAGAATGGGACTTGGGCAGCGTGGTGAGCAAAGTGCAAGAGTTTGTCTACTTACTCTCTGATCTTACCGCCGAGCAGCTAGAGAATCTCTCTATGGGTGAGATGAAAACCTTTCTAGCAGAGCAGGTACGCATCGCTTACGACCTCAAAGAGGCCCAGGTGGACCAGCTCAAGCCTGGCCTGATGCGCGAAGCTGAGCGCTTCTTTATCCTTCAGCAAATTGACACGCTCTGGCGCGAGCACCTTCAGCAGATGGATGCTTTGCGTGAGACAGTCGGGCTGCGCGGCTATGGTCAAAAAGATCCGCTAATCGAATACAAGAGTGAGGGCTACGAAGTCTTTTTAGAAATGATGACAGGCATCCGCCGTAACGTTGTTTACACCCTCTTCCAGTTCCAGCCTCAGCCTCAGCCAGCGGTAAAACAGTCTGAAAAAGTGTAGAGCATCATTCGGTTGTTTTCACTGGCTAGCTCTAACCAAACGCTAGCCAGTGAAAAAGCCTAGTGAGCGACAGCCTAGGAGCCCTGTCTTAGCTTGTCTAGCACGCTTTGATCCTCCATTGTGGTCGCATCGCCAACCACTTCTTCGCCACTAGCAAGGTTGCGCAGAAATCGCCGAATGATTTTGCCAGAGCGAGTTTTGGGTAGGGCGTCGGTGAATTGAATTTCGCCGGGGCGAGCGATCGCACCAATCTCCTTCACCACATGCTGCTTCAGATCAGCTTTTAGCTCATCGCTCGCTGAATACGTCCCTTCTAGCGTCACAAACGCATACACGTCCTCGCCCTTTAAATCGTGCTTGCGTCCGACTACCGCCGCCTCTGCCACCGAAGGATGCGACACCAGCGCCGACTCTATCTCCATTGTCCCTAGCCGGTGACCCGACACATTGAGCACATCATCCGTGCGGCCCATCACCCAGAAATAGCCATCTGCGTCCTTACGCGCACCATCACCAGCAAAGTATAAATACTTCCCGTCTTTGGGTGGAATATGCTCCCAATACGTCCGCCGGAATCTGTCATCATCGCCATATACGGTGCGCATCATGCTCGGCCAAGGATGCTTTACAACTAAATAGCCACCCTCATTCGCGCCGACCGGATTGCCCTCAGCATCGACTATATCCGCCAGAATGCCAGGAAAAGGCTTGGTCGCAGAACCCGGCTTAGTCGGCGTCGCCCCCGGCAGAGGCGTCAGCATAAAGCCACCTGTCTCAGTCTGCCACCAGGTATCTACAATCGGACAGCGATCGCCGCCGATCACCTTGCGATACCACATCCAGGCTTCAGGGTTAATCGGCTCACCGACGGTGCCCAAAATTCGTAGTGAAGACAGATTGCGAGCATTCGGCTCTGCATCACCCATTTTCATAAAGGCACGAATCGCTGTCGGCGCAGTGTAAAAGATGGTGACGCCATACTTCTCCACCACATCCCAAAAAGCGCCTGGATTAGAGGGACGCGGCGCACCCTCGTACATCAGCGTCGTCGCACCGTTAGACAGCGGTCCGTACACGATATAGCTGTGGCCCGTAATCCAGCCCACGTCCGCAGTGCACCAGTACACATCTTCTTCTTGGATATCGAAAGTCCACTTAAAGGTCATGTGGGTATAGAGGTTGTAGCCCGCGGTGGTGTGGACGACGCCTTTGGGCTTGCCGGTGGTGCCGCTGGTGTAGAGGATAAAGAGCAAATCTTCACTATTCATCGGTTCGGCAGGGCAGTCAGTAGCGGCAGACGGTTTCACATCGTGCCACCACACGTCGCGCCCTTCTGTCCAGCCCACTTCTTGCTGGGTACGCTGTACGACTAGCACGCTGCTAACGGAAGGCACGGCATTGTTGTCGAGCGCCGCATCAACAGCAGGCTTTAGGCCCATAGGCTTGTCTTTGCGAAAGCCACCGTCTGCGGTAATCACAACTTTGGCCTCGGCGTCATTGAGGCGATCGCGCAGCGCTTCCGCGCTAAATCCACCAAATATCACTGTATGCGCCGCGCCGATTCGGGCACAAGCCAGCATCGCTACCGCTGCTTCAGGAATCATCGGCATATAGAGGCCAACGCGATCGCCCTTTTTCACGCCCATATCCTTCAGCACATTTGCCATCTGACACACTTCCGCGTGCAGCTCAGCGTACGTTAGCTGCCGCGAATCACCGGGCTCACCTTCCCAAATTAGCGCCGTCTTATCGCGCTTATTTGTCGTCAGATGGCGGTCTAGGCAGTTGTAAGAGATGTTGATTTTGCCACCGACAAACCACTTAGCAAACGGTGGCTGCCAGTCAAGTACGGTCTCCCATTTTTCAAACCAGCTTAGCTCTTCTCCAGCCAGCTTTTCCCAAAACGCTGCCGGATCTGCCGCCGCCTCGTCGTAGAGCTTTTGATAGGCCTCCATACTAGGTATGCGAGCCTGCTTAGAAAACTCAGCAGAGGGCTCAAAAATTCGCTGCTCTTGCAATACCGATTCAATCTTGGAGTCTGTCATTTGTTAAGGTTCGCCTATATAACGCGGTGCAAAAATATTGGGTAGGAAAGTATCCCGTAAGAACATCAGGTAAAGGCCCTTCAAAACCATACTGCGAATGCTTGCGGCTTATGCATGAGCCGATGCGTTTCTTAAAATTGCAGCGATCGCACCCCGCTACAATCAGGGCAAGACAAAGTGTTCATCAACCGATTCGCTTACCATGTCCATAGGTGAATATTCTCTGGCCTAGATCATGTCACTTTCTTATGCAATTTTGGCCGCACTGTTTAACCAGCCCTGTAGCGGCTATGACCTGGTAAAACGCTTCAATAAATCCGTCGAGTACTTTTGGAGTGCTAGCCATCAGCAAATTTACAAGGCGCTAGCGAAGCTAGAAGAAGAAGGTGATGTCTCTGCGGAAAAAATTGAGCAAGAAAACCGACCCAATAAGAAGCGATATACCGTGACGGAGAGCGGTAGGCAAAATTTGCAGCAGTGGATCGCCCGGACAGAAGAGGAGATTGTACCGCTCAAATCTAACTTGCTAGTCAAGCTTTCGGTCGGGCATATGGTACCAACTGAAACGCTGCTGGCAACGCTGACAATGTACTATCAGCAGCACCGGGTCAAGCTAAAAAGCTATCGGGCCGTTGCGAAACAGTATGCGCAGGTACCACAGCTATCGAGAGAAAGTCAGTTTCAGTATCTGACGCTGCGAGCTGGCATTCGGCAGCAGTTAGCCTGGGTCGCTTGGTGCGAGGAGGCAATGAGCTTTTTAGGTCGGCCCGTAAACCAACCCGTGGGCAAGATGAGTAAGGCTGCGGGCAAGTCGCTTACTCAGCCAGTAGCCGCACGTGAGTCATCGCACGGGTCGCCTACGGAGCTTTCTAAGGAGTCGCCCAAAGACTCATCCTCAGCCTGACATTTTCGACAGAGTCCGAAAAACTCTAGGGTGTGGTAGAAAATTTGAAAGTGATGCGATTTGGTCAGGTGGCTCTCGAGTCCGTGGACAGGGCACTCGTCCATCACGGTGGAATTGCCACAGCGTACGCAGGTTAGATGGTGGGTATCGGCGGCCTGGGCCAAGCTATACAGAGATTCGCCGCTAGAGAGCGTGCGCACCTGGATAGCCCCTTCTAGCTTGAGTGAATCTAATGCTCTGTAGACGGTGGCTAGTCCCATGCTGACCTTGCGTTGGCGCAAGTGCACGTAAAGCTCTTGCGCGGAGATGGGCTCTTTGAGCTGTTTTAGCAGTTCAAAGACTTGGGTTTGGCTGCGGGTACGGCGGCTTTTCATTAGCCCTTCAATAAGAACGAGGAGGCAACGGTCAAAAGATACGGCAAAAGGGATAGTGGCTGATTTTTTGAGATAGCCTATCTTATTCCAGCTTAGTGGATGAGACGGATAAATACGGTAGGATCACGAGTGTTCTTTCTCCTTGTGATTCCCGTGGCGAAATCTGCTGACGCGAAAGCTTACAGCGCGAAAGTCTATGTGACGCTTCGCCCTTCTGTTTTAGATCCTGCAGGCACAGCGGTGCGATCAGGACTTGGTCATATGGGCTATGACAATGTCTCGAAGGTCCGAATTGGCAAGTATATTGAGGTGGATCTAACAGCACCAGATGAGACAGCAGCTCAGCAGCAGTTAGATAAGATTTGCGATCAGCTATTGGCTAATCCAGTGATTGAGAATTATCGGATTGAGCTGCTAGCAGCAGGGTAGTACGGCTCTAGACGTAGCTTGGCTCCAGATTGGCAAGGCGCATCAGAAGGCGCATCAGAAAGCACACTAGAAAGCGCAAATAAAAAAGGGGAAGATCGAATGAAGTTTGGCGTAATTGTTTTTCCAGGAGCGAATTGCGATCGCGACATCGCCTACATTTTGCGTGATATTCTCCATCAGCCCACTCAGATGATTTGGCACGAAGAGAGCGATCTGTCTGAGGTAGATGTGGTAGTTGTCCCTGGTGGCTTTAGCTACGGCGATTATCTTCGCTGCGGGGCGATCGCCCAGTTCTCTCCGGCGATGCGGGCTACCGCAGAGCATGCCAAAAAAGGCAAGCCAGTCATGGGTATTTGCAATGGCTTTCAGGTGCTAACAGAGATGGGACTGTTGCCGGGGGCACTGGTGCGAAACCGGGCGCTGCACTTTGTGTGTGATCGCGTTCCCTTAAGCGTAGAGCGCAGCGACCTGCCCTGGACCCAAGGCTATGCAAAAGGCCAAATCATCACTCTGCCAATTGCCCATGGGGAAGGCTGCTACTTTGCAGACCCTGACACCCTCAAGTCGCTAGAAGACAACAACCAGATTCTCTTTCGCTACTGCGACGTCGAAGGTAAGGCGACAGACACCGCCAATCCTAACGGTTCTCTCAATAACATTGCAGGGCTTTGTAACCAGAAGGGCAACGTCTTGGGTATGATGCCTCATCCAGAACGGGCCGCTGATGCCGCCCTCGGCAACACAGACGGACTGGCTTTGTTTGAGGGGCTTTTGCAGTCAACGATGGCAGTCGTTTAGGTAAGCTAATCAACCCGCAGTCGCCGCGTCACCACGGTCAAACCATTTTCGCGCACCAGCAGCGCCGAAACCCAGCGGCTATCAGGCGTTGCTGGGGCCTCGCCAATTTTGAACAGGCCGCCGGCTGCAAGCAGCTCTAGCTCTATCGGTCTGCCGGTAAAAAAGTCTGTGGCGGTGGTGCCTTCTTCTACTGCTGCGCCCAGTAGGTAGCGATCGCCCAAAGGCTCTACCACAATTACATCAAAATCATACGATTCGCCTAGTTCGACTTGCTCAGGCAAAATCACTGAAACCGTCGGGGGCTCGTCGCCCGAAGAGACTTGATTGCGCTCAGAAAGGGTGGCCTGAGAAACAATCTTGCCGCCTTCATACGTCTGCTCAGAGCGAATTACAGACTCTAGGGCAGTTGGCTGGCCGTCTACGATCTGCGTGCCGTCAATATACGTCAGCGTTTCGGCGATAAACCCGCTGGCTGTAGGTTCCCAAGACTGTAGCTCTACGCGATAGGTCAAGCTATCGTAGCGACTCCACAGCGTTTGCAAGGCAGCTTCTAAGCTCTCGTAAGTAAAGCCATCTTCGTTAGTAAAAGCGGGGCTATAGCCTTGCATCGCCATTGCGACATCTCCGGCAGAAGCCGCTGCCTCTATCTGGGCGATCGCGGCTGTCAGCTCAGCGGGCGCAGTCTCTGGTGAAGCCGCTTGAGCGCTACTTAGCTTGCCACCGCCAATAGCTAAGATGAGTCCGCAAAGGAGACTAGCGGCAAGCCGTTGACGCTTGGTCTGGCCCTTTGATTGGCCGCTCAACTGGCTCCTAAACTGGCGCTTAGTCTGGCCGCTAGAAAGCTTTTGTAGCCAGGTGTTCAACCGAGGTTGGCCATAGAGCATGGATGGGGGTTTCCTTTGCGAGGGTGGGATCGAGACGGTTGACGGCGGACACAAGCGAAGCCAATAAAGCTTATGTCAAAGATAGTTGATTCAATTCTTTAGCAGATAATTGCTTAAACCAAGGTAACCTGAAATTTGTATCAATACGGCATTCGTTAGCGCTAGACGGCTGTTAAGACGGCTAAGGGGCTATGCTGTCGGGTAGGAGCGTTTTTGATGGGAGATCAGACATCGGCATTGCCGAAGACGGCGTCCGAGCGGGCCGCCGAGGCGGCAGATAGCCCTAATCATCCTAGTCTTAAAAAAGGCAAGGCCAAACTCTTGATTGCAGCTAGCGGTACGGGTGGGCATCTGTTTCCAGCGATCGCTACCGCACAGCAGCTCACTCACTACCAGAGTGACTACCAAGTAGAGTGGCTAGGTGTCCCCGACCGGCTAGAAACGCAGCTTGTACCTAAAGCTTATCCTCTTCATACAGTCTGCATGGGTGGCGTTCAGGGTGGTTTTGGCCTCAGTAGCCTAAAGCTGCTGGTGCGCTTCGCCCGGTCAACTGCGCAGGTCCGCCATCTGCTGAAGCAGGGCAATTTTCAGGGTGTGTTTACTACTGGCGGCTACATCGCAGCCCCAGCAATTCTTGCCGCCCGCTCCTTGGGCCTACCTGCTATTTTGCACGAGTCGAACGCGCTGCCTGGAAAGGTAACCCGTTGGCTCAGTCCCTGGTGTACTACCGTTGCGCTGGGGTTTTCAGAAGCCGCCGCGTATTTGCCTAAGGCAGATACGGTAGTAGTGGGTACGCCTGTGCGATCACAGTTCCTACAGGCGGCTCAGTCCACCGACGGGCTGACCGACATCAACATCCCTACAGATGCGCCGCTAATCGTCGTTATCGGCGGCAGTCAGGGCGCAGTTGCTGTCAACCGGCTAGTCAGGGCGGCGGCCCCAGCGTGGCTAGATCAAGGCAAATGGATTATCCACATCACAGGCACCAACGATCCTGACGCCGATAGCTTTAGCCATCCACACTATATCCATCGCCCTTTCTATAACGATATGGCAGCGCTATTTCAGCGGGCTAATTTGGCTATTAGTCGAGCTGGGGCAGGCACCTTAATTGAGTTAGCCATCACTAGCACGCCGTCTGTTCTAATTCCTTACCCCTTTGCTGCAGAAGACCACCAAACCTACAACGCCAATGCCTTTGCCAACGCCGGAGCAGCCTCGCTACACCAGCAGTCGGCCCTGACTGGCCAGCAGCTACAAACACTGGTATGCAATCTGTTCGCTCAGCCACAGCAGCTCGAAGCGATGTCTGCGGCGGCTCAGAAGCTAGCAACCAAAGACAGCGCTGACAAGATGGCTCACCTGATCGATCAGCAAATCGAGACCCGGTAACAACAAAAGACCGCTACAGGGCACAGCGCTGACGGGCCGATTCTTGTTTTTCTGCCAGCGACGCCGTTTCCCCAACAAAGGGCTTTTGGTAAAGCCGGTCAAATTCGCGGCTGAAGTGAGCGGCCACCGTTTCATTTTGAATCACCAGCAGCGTCTCATCGTTTTCGCTATTGGCAGCATGGCTCCAGTTTTGCGAGCCGATAACAACAGTCGCATCGTCAATTACCGCAAACTTATGGTGTAGCTTGTCGCCAACGGGCAGCTTAGGCATGCCGACGGCCTGAAGCGGACGCGCCCAAGGTCGATTGCCCACCTCAATTTGGCAGCTCTGATTAGGAATCTCTACGCCTAGCATATCAAGAGCCTCGCTGTAGTCGCGATAAATAAACTGAGGATCGATTAAAGCCCTGATCTCGGTGCCCGTTTCAAACTGACGCTCTAACTGGTTGGCGATTAGCTGGTCTGAAAAAACAAAGAGAGCCAGATCGATGCTGCGAGCTGACTGGCCAAGCGTGCGGGCAATGAGGCCGTTGCCGCTTTGAATCCAGGGCTGTGTCTCTGAGAGGGGTGAGAACTGCAAGGTGAGTATACCGGTGGGTAGCGCTATCGACTGAGCTGCAAACGGGGCTTTTTGCAGTCCAAACTGACTGTCTAGGTCAGCGCCAGGGCCATCACCCCACATGCGGTCAAATTCTTGGGTAAATAGCTGAGCGATCACCTCACTATTCATTTTTAGTAGCATATTGGCATTGCCCCGGCTCTCCAAAACATCCGCGTCCCCGTGAATGCCTGAGTATGTAAAGTTGGCAGAGCCTGTCACGACCTGCCGCTGGTCTATGACTATAAACTTGTGATGCATCAGGCCACTGCCTGCAGAGCCGTCTGCTGTGTCATCGATTTGGGCGATCTGGCCGCTGGTCAAAATTTGCAGCGCCTCGACCTGCGTCGAATCAGCGTAGTCATTTTCTAAAATCACACGAACTTGCACCCCACGCTGCTGGGCTGTGACTAGCGCTTCGGCAATGAGCGGCAAATTCAGTTCTTGAACTGCAAGATCCACTGTCATCGTCGCTTGTGCGATCGCATCGATGACAAGCTGCTCTAAATCATCGCCATAGCGCGTTATCTCCCGATAGGGCTCTGTATACACGCTCGCCTTAGACTGGTTGAAAAAAACCTGAATATCGGCATCCTGTGGCAAAGGCGCAAGCAGCGGCTGAAGCGTTGCCTGCGAGGTCCCGTGAAGTCTCAAAACGGTCGTACCCAGCGCCAGAGACAAGCCCAGCGCTAGGGGTAAGACTCGGCGGCGATGACGAGAGAAAAAAGTACGCATAGACCAGTAAAAAATCCCTTAAATCTAGTTATCCCGCCTGGTAAACGAACCGAAACGCCAACAGCGAACCCTATAATCAAAGGAACGATTTGTCAGTTGAATCCCCTATGCTCTCGCCCGAACAGTTTCTCGTTGCTACCGGATATTTTGCGATCGCCACCTTGGCTTTTGGCCTACTCACGCTCTTGGCCTTTTTCTTATCGTGGGGCATCCGGTTTCGACTGGTGGGTGCAACTGGGTTCATGGGCGTGCTTACGGTGGGCATGTTTGGCCTTAGCTTTCAGCCGCTGACACAGATTGCCGTGCCAGGGGCAGTGCCCTACACCACCGTATTCGACTCAGGCGCGTCGCAGATTGTGATTGCAGTGCCCAATGAAATTACAGAAACCGAACTAGACGCTACGCTCAGGCAGGCCGCTAGCAACTTGCTTAAGCCCAGTCGCATCGGCAGTATAGGGCGAAAGCCGCTGATCAGAGCCCGAGCGATCGCACACGAATTAGGGACCTCGGAGCTGCTATATGTGGGCAGCGTCACCCCAGGAACGGGTAGCACCGCCGCAGAGAAAGCACCTGTCGTCAGCATCGACACCGATGCTTTAGATAAAGCCAGCCGCGCGATCAGCCGCACAGCCAGTCGCACACCTAGCTGAATGCTACGTCACAATTAAAAAGTACTAGCTATCGTCATTAAGCGGGAGGTGTTTTTATGGCCATATCGACTTTTCCAGTCTTGAATATTGCGCCTGCTCAGGTCGTTCGGGGCAGCGGCGTACTCTCGCAAAGCGCGGCTTTATTTGCTCGGCTAGGTCGTAGGCCGCTGCTGGTCGGTGGCGAAAGATCTCTGGCTGCGGCCCTGCCCTTTTTAACCGAGCCCCTGCGCGAGCTAAAGACCGCTACTGCCACCTATACCCAAGACTGTAGCGAGCAAGCCTTAGCCGAGCTAAACCAAGCGGCTGATGACCATCGAGCCGACTGCGTTGTTGGTATCGGCGGTGGCAAAGCCCTCGATACCGCCAAGCTATTGGCCCATCAGCAAAACCTCCCGATTGTCACCGTGCCGACCTCGGCAGCAACCTGCGCGGGCTGGACAGCGCTTTCAAACGTCTATTCACCGGCGGGTGCTTTTTTGTACGATGTGGGCCTGCCACAGTGTCCTACTGCCATTTTGCTCGATTATGACTTGGTGGCGACGGCACCTGAGCAGACACTGATTGCTGGAATTGGAGATGCGATCGCCAAATGGTACGAAGCCTCTGTTAGCAGCGGCGACTCCTCGCACACGCTCATCATTGGCGCAGTTCAACAGGCTAGAGTCTTGCGAGATATTCTGTTTCAAAAATCAGCTTCGGCCATTAAAGATCCTGGCAGCAACGACTGGAAGGAAGTTGTGGACGCGGCAGTTTTGATGGCAGGGGTGATTGGCGGCATGGGTGGCGCTCAGTGCCGGACCGTCGCGGCCCACGCCGTACACAACGGACTAACTCATGTAGCCGCTCACGGTACCCTGCACGGCGAAAAAGTCGCCTACGGCATTTTGGTGCAGCTCAGGCTAGAAGAAATGGCGCAAAAGAACGCCCTCGCCGCCACCGCCAGACAGCAGCTTCTGAAGTTTTACGCGGAGCTAGGCTTACCGACATCACTCGCCGATATGGGCATGGATCAGCTCAGCATCGCCCAGCTACGGCAAGCAGCGACCGTTGCCTGTCGCCCCGGCTCAGACATTCACCACCTGCCTTTCTCAGTGCAGACCGATCAGGTCATGGCCGCGATGGTCTCAACCACCGCACCGACCTCGACAGCTACACCTACAGCTACACCTACAGGCACAGTCCAAGCCGCCCAAAGACTTTAATGCGCACCACTACGACGAGGAAAGCGGTATTCTAATAAACTATTTTCTAGTTTGCCTAGATGTCCCTTTCACAAGCGTCAAACACACCTATTAAAAGGTAGGAGAGGTAGCCTGAATGACTTTGGATTGGTTGAGACCTGCTGAGCGACTAGGTTCGCTGCCACCCTACGTGTTTGCCCGCTTAGATGAGCTGAAGGCGGGCGCTAGGGCCCAAGGGGTCGATCTGATCGATTTGGGCATGGGTAATCCGGGTGGACCAACGCCTGCACCCGTAGTCGAGGCTGCGATCGCCGCCATCAAAGACCAAAACAACCACGGCTACCCGCCCTTTGAAGGCACCGCCAGCTTTCGCAGCACCATTACCGGCTGGTACCACCGTCGCTATGGCGTCACCCTCGATCCAGATGGAGAAGCACTGCCGCTGATGGGCTCAAAAGAAGGGCTCGGCCATCTGGCACTGGCCTATATCAACCCGGGCGACGTGGTAATAGTACCGACCCCGTCTTATCCCGCCCACTTTCGTGGACCGGCGATCGCCGGTGCAGACATCCACAGCATTCCACTCAAGGCCAAAAACAATTGGGTTTTAGACTTCAACGATATTCCGATAGCGCTGGCTAAACGGGCCAAAGTTCTCTACTTTAACTACCCCAACAACCCCACCGGTGCCACTGCCCCCCGATCCTTTTTTGAAGAAGCCGTAGCCTTTGCGCAGCGCTATCAGATCTTGCTCATTCATGACCTTTGCTACGCAGAGCTAGCATTTGAAGGCTATCAGCCCACTAGCCTGCTAGAAATTCCTGGCGCAAAAGAGATCAGCGTCGAGTTTCACACGCTCTCAAAAACCTACAATATGGCAGGCTGGCGCGTTGGCTTCGTCGTCGGCAATCGCCATGTGATTCAGGGGTTACGCACGCTCAAAACCAACATGGACTACGGCATTTTCTCCGCCCTGCAAACGGCGGCAGAAACGGCCCTACAGCTACCAGACCAGTATTTAGAAACCGTACAGCAGCGATACCTAACCCGCAGAGACTTTCTAGTCAAAGAGCTAGCAACGCTAGGCTGGGACGTCGTCAAGCCAGAAGCCACAATGTATTTGTGGGTGCCCTGCCCGCCAGATATTAGCGCGGCGGACTTTGCCTTTTTGCTATTACAAAAGACCGGCGTGGTAGTCACACCGGGCACTGCGTTTGGGGAAGGCGGCGAGGGCTATGTGCGCGTTAGTTTGATTGCAGAGTGCGATCGCCTAGCAGAAGCCGTCAGCCGACTCAAGCAAGCCAACATCCGCTATAGCCACACCCCGGCCAGTATTTAGAGCCTTTACAACAGCAGCCTTGACCGAAAGGGTTACTTTCCTCTACACGCACCTTCCCGCCGTTTCTTAGGCGGCTGTATTTGCGAAGCACAGCCTTTGGCCAATCGCCAAAAGTCATCCAAATGGCCTCAGGGTATTACAGTTGCAGTAGCCTACCTGCGAATACCATCCCTGGGTCATGTCCTTTACTAACAAACTAGAAGCCGCGATCGCCCGCAGCAATAGCTTATTGATTGTCGGCCTCGATCCGAATCCTGAAATGGTGCCTGAGCGAGATCGCCTCACCGACGACGGCAGTCACTCTTCCGAATACATGACCGGACTGAAAGACTGGCTGCTCTATGTGATTGAGCAAACCCATCCTTATGTCTGTGCCTATAAGCCCACTCTAGGCTTCTATCAAGCGTTAGGATCGCCTGGATTTGAACTGTTGGAAGCCGTATTACAGGCTATACCTGACACTATTCCTGTGATTTTGGATGCGAAGCATGCAGACTTAAACACCAGCAGTGTCGTAGCGCAGACGGTGTTTGATCGATGGAAAGTAGATGCTATCACCCTGAATCCCTACGCCGGACAAGATATAGCAGCTCCCTTTCTGGTGTATCTAGACAAGGCCGTGCTAGTGACGTGCTGCACCTCCAATCCCTCAGCCAGCAATGTGCAGGAACACCCTAATCCAGAAAATCCTCTGTATTTGGCGATCGCTCAAGAAGCTCGCACTTGGGGCACGCCGACTCAGCTCGGGCTAGAAGTGGGCACAGCCGATCCGGCTGTGTTGGCCAATGTACGGACGATCGCCCCTGAACGGCTCATGCTGGCGCGCAGCATTTGGCAAGAATCTGCTGATCTGACCGAAATGCTGACTGCTGGCTTGAATACTGGCGGCAGTGGACTGTTAGTGCCCATGCCGCAAGATTGGTTAGGTCAAGCAGATATTGGTGATCGAGTGCGATCGCTCCGAGATGATATTAATCAAGTCCGACATCAGAGAATACAAGATAGTGCCAGTTGCGACCTCTGGGCTCCCAATGTCTGCACCTTCGCCAGCCACCCCCTCCAAAACCTGATTCTGCAACTCTTCGATGTGGGCTGCATTCTCTTTGGTGAATTTGTCCAGGCTTCTGGCGCAGTCTTTCCTTACTACATTGACCTGCGCACGATTATTTCTAATCCCCAACTGTTCCAGCAGGTTTTGAATGCCTATGCTGCTATCTTGCAAGACCTGCAGTTTGAACGCATTGCAGGCATTCCCTATGGCTCTCTGCCCACTGCCACTGGACTGGCCCTGCAGCTAAACCGTCCGATGATTTTCCCCCGTAAAGAGGTCAAAGCCCACGGCACCCGCCGCATGGTCGAAGGTAACTTTGAACCTGGCGAGACCGCTGTTGTCGTCGATGACATCATGATTAGCGGGAAAAGCGTGTTGGAGGGCGCAGCCAAACTAAGATCTGTAGGATTAAAAGTGCAAGATATTGTGGTCTTTTTAGATCATGAGCAGGGAGTAAAAGATCGGCTGCGGCAAAATGGCTACCGGGCTCACTCAGTGCTGACTATTTCAGAAATCACCCAGACGCTGTATCAAACTGGACGTATCGACGAGCAGCAATTTCAAACCTTCCAGGAATAGCCTTATCACGATCAGAAGGCGCAGGTTGTTCAGGTTGCCGAGCACTAAGGGCACGATAGAGAGGCTCATTTAGAGGTGATAGCACCCGATGCTGGCAAGAATTTGGAGTGCTTCACTCATCGGAATTGATGCACTGAAAGTAGGCGTAGAAGTCGATCTTTCGGGTGGACTACCGGGTGTTGTGATTGTTGGATTGCCCGATACCGCTGTGCAAGAATCGCGCGAGCGGGTCCGGGCAGCGCTAAAGAATGCGGGGTTTGCCTTTCCAATGCGGAAGGTGGTGATTAACTTAACGCCTGCGGATGTGCGCAAAGAGGGTCCGATTTATGACTTGCCGATTGCGATTGGAATTTTGGCCGCGTCGGAAATGGTGGCGCAGACGTGCCTAGATGACTATTTGTTTTTAGGTGAGATGTCTTTGGATGGGACGTTGCGACCTGTAGCAGGGGTGGTTGCGATCGCAGCGGCAGCCAAACAGCTTGGCCTCAAAGGTCTTGTGCTTCCCGCAGGCAATGCCTACGAAGCCGCCGTTGTTCCTGACCTCAAAGTCTACGGTTTCAAACATCTCAGTGAAGCAGTGGACTTTCTCAACAACCCCAACGCGCATCAGCCCGTCACCGTCAGCAAGCCAGAGGCCCTGCTACAATCCGCTCCACCCCTCCTAGATTTACAGGATATTAAAGGGCAGGCTCAGGCTCGTCGGGCGCTCGAAATCGCCGCCGCTGGAGGTCACAACCTGTGTCTTATCGGCCCACCTGGCAGCGGCAAAACCATGCTGGCACAGAGGCTGCCGGGTATTCTGCCACCGCTTACCTTCGCCGAGGCCCTAGAAGTCACCCAAATTCACTCGGTCGCTGGCCTCCTCAAAGAAAAAGGCCACCTCGTTAATCAGCGGCCCTTCCGCACGCCCCACCATTCTGCCTCTGGGCCATCTCTGGTTGGCGGCGGTAGCTTTCCCAAGCCGGGTGAAATCTCCCTTGCCCACCGAGGCGTTCTTTTTCTAGATGAGCTAACAGAATTTAAGCGCAGCGTGCTCGAATTTCTGCGCCAGCCTCTAGAAGATGGCAAAGTTACAATCACGCGCACCCGGCAGTCTGTAGAGTTTCCAGCGCAGTTCACCCTAATTTCTAGTACGAATCCCTGTCCCTGCGGCTATTTTGGCGATACCGTACAGCCGTGTACCTGTACCCCACGCAGCCGAGAGCAATATTGGGCAAAGCTATCGGGCCCGCTGATGGACCGGATTGATTTACAAGTGATTGTCGGGCGGCTAAAGCCAGAAGAGGTAACCCGACAGCCCGATGGCGAAGCGTCCGCGGCGGTGCGATCGCGAGTAGAGGCCGCTAGAGCGATCGCCCAAACCAGGTTTCAGCAATCGCCTGCCTTACAGTGCAATGCGGACATGGAGAGCCGCCACATCCGCGAATGGTGCTCGTTCGATGAAACCACCCGCGCCCTAATTGAAGGTGCTGTTCGTAAGCTGGGGCTTTCGGCTCGGGCCACAGATCGTATTTTGAAAGTAGCGCGTACGATTGCCGATCTGAGCGCAGCGAGCGATATTGAAACTCATCATGTTGCTGAGGCCATTCAATACAGAACAATTGATCGAATGCAGTGATCTGGCCCCCTTTTTGACCGAGGTCTGATAGGTCGATAGGCTGCCAAAAGAAAATGCCAGAGAGCAGACACGACTTCTCTATTTAGATAGAAATAAGTTGATCTAATTGCGGGTAGTCTGGTAGTGCAATTTAATAAGTTGCACTATTTGTGCCGCAATTTTGCCGCAATTTTTTAGAGGAGTGGATTGGACATGTCTATCAGAAAGGGATTGTTTGGGATACTAAGTCTTTCGCTATTCGCATTGGTGCTGCAACTACCAGCTAGCGCACAAACGGTGAACACTAGCCTCACTGAGATTGGCACGGTTGAGATCGAATCAAATAGCCTCGAATCAAATAGCCTCGAATCAAATAGCCTTGAGTCAACCGGTACGCAATCAGCTAGTAACGAACCATTGACAACTGACCTGACAACTGACCTGACTTTCAGCGAAGCTCAGCCTCAGCCCTGGACGCAAGCTGAAACCGTTTCAGAAGACGACCCACTCAGCACAGCAGCGCGCGCGACCGCCGCAGATCTGACTTTGGCTAACGATACTGTCGCAGTGGAGAGCGCCCAGCCAGCCGCCGCCGCTGCTGAACTTGCTTTGCCAGCGGCTGAGGACTTTGAGGAACCGGCAACCCTGGCGCAGGCCCGACGCCGTACTAGAGGAGATGCCGTCATCGGCTCAGATTTTATCGGCATTGGTGCTGACTTTGGCTACGCTGGCGACGTTAGCTTTGCTGCAATCAGCAAGTTTTCTTTTACTGAACGGTTGGCAGCACGTCCTAGCATTCTCATTGGCGATGACTTTGCCGTATTGGTTCCTGTTACGTATGACTTTAGTCGGTTCAGCACCGACCTCGGCGGCTTTCAGCTACGTCCCTATGCTGGTGCTGGCGTCTCTTATACAGACAGTGAAGACGATGACTCTGATATCAACTTATTGTTATCAGCCGGGGTAGATGTACCGGTCTCGCAGCGGTTTACCTTCAATGCCCAGTTAAACTATGGGGTCTTGAACGACTCGCAGTTTGGCGGAACAGTCGGCGTCGGCTACAACCTGGGTAATCTGTTTGGTCGGTAACGGCCCTTAAGCGCTAAACACGCATAGTCATGATAAGAACCGCAGCATGAAGCCCTCTTGCTGCGGTTTTTAGTTGCTATAGAAATAGGCGCTACAAGATGCAACAAGCAGGCAGGCACTGCGATCGGGAATGCTAGGAGCTGCATGATATGGAGAAATCTTCTAGCATGACTGAGTTTACGACGGCCAGTAATAAGGCCAGTAATAAGGCCAGTAATAAGGCCAGTAATAAGGCCAGGAGTAAAGCTAGGGCCAAAGTCAGCTACGGGCAGACTGATTTGGACCGGCTACGCGATCGCTTTCAAGCAGTCTGGGGCTACGAAGACTTTCGCCCGCCGCAAGGAGAAATTGCCCAGGCAATTTTACACAGGCAGGATACGTTGACGATTATGCCTACTAGCGGCGGGAAATCGGTCTGTTTTCAGCTACCGGCACTGATGCAGAGCGGTTTGACCCTAATTGTGTCGCCACTGGTCGCGCTGATGGAGAACCAGGTACAGGAGCTACGAGAAAAGCAGCTTCCGGCGGCGGCCCTGCACAGCGAGTTGAATAAACAGAGTAGAAGGCAAACGCTGAGGGCACTTGAGAAAAATCAGCTGCGACTGCTTTATCTATCGCCAGAAACACTGCTCAGCCGTCCGGTATGGGAAATTCTCATTCGTCCTCAGATCAAAATTAACGCGCTGGTACTAGATGAAGCCCACTGCCTGACGCAGTGGGGCGACAGCTTTCGACCGACCTATCGGCGGCTTGGCTCGGTGCGTTCAACGCTGCTAACCAGTAAGCCAAAAGGAACCAAAATTGCGATCGCTGCTTTCACGGCCACCGCTGATCCCTCGACCCAAGAAACGCTGAGCACGGTTTTAAGACTGCGATCGCCCCAGGTCATCCGGCTTAATCCCTACCGCAGCAATCTTCAGCTCTCTGTAAAAACGGTCTGGTCACCGCGCGGGCGAAAAAATGCGCTGCTGAAGTTTATCCGGCAGCAGGGCAAGCACTCTGGCCTCATTTACGCTCGCACGCGTCGCGGCACAGAATCGTTGGCCCAGTGGTTTGCGCAGCAGGGCTATTTGGTTAAGGCGTATCACGGTGGCCTTGGTGCAACCCAGCGGCGGCAGATAGAAGCTGAGTGGATTGAGGGGCAGTGTCAGTTTGTGGTGTGTACGTCGGCTTTTGGTATGGGCATTAACAAGCCGGACTGCCGGTTTGTGGCGCATTACGAGGTGCCAAACCTGATATCAGAATATGTACAGGAGGTGGGGCGTGGTGGACGAGATGGCAAGGCGGCGATCGCACTTTCTTTGGTGAGCGAACCAACCGGCATCTTCTCACCTGAAGACAAACGGCGCTGGCAGTTTTTTGAGCAGAAAGCTCAGATTATGGAGCGAACGGCAATTCAGCTTATTCGTAAAATTCCTGAAGAAGGCTCTATAGACGACGTGACTCAGCAGTTCAAAGAAGGCGCTCAGGCCCTGGCGCTCTTACATCGCAACGGTCAGCTACATTGGCTAGATCCCTTTACCTATCGGCTGCAAAAGAATCGCAAAATCCGAGCCAGCGCTCAGCCTTCAGCTAGCGAAATTATGAAGCGCTACCTGTACACCAGAAAGTGTCGCTGGCAAGTGTTACTACAAGAGTTTGGCTTTGCCCAAGAGGCAAGTACTATGCGCTGCGGCACTTGCGATCGCTGTCGCCAAAAGCAGAAGCGCTAAAACGCAAAATCAGGTTGCTTCTGGCCGCTTTTTTTCGCTGGTCTCTACTAGTGACTCAGATAGCGACTCAGACTCTTCTGATTCAGCAACTTTGCTAGCAAGGTTAGGAATAGAAATTGAATTTGACGGGCCTGAAAGGGTGGCCGGTTCGCCTAGTTCATCGACTTTCTTAGAAAATCCCCAGGCAAATAGGCTAAAGATCAGGCCGACCATCACCCATTCTGGCGGCACAAGCTCAGGATTAATCACACGAACAATGAGACGGATGCCGACGAAGGCCACGGTGACAAAACCAGCATCTTCTAAGTGAACGTAAATCTCTAGCCAGCGGATAAAGAGACCGGCCATAAAGCGCAGGGCCACGATGCCAATAGTGCCCCCTAGCAGCACAATCAGGACGTCTTTGGAAAGCGCGATCGCAGTAGTGACACTATCTAGCGAAAAGGCCAGATCTGTCAGGGCAATGGTGGGAATGGCCTGCCACAGGCTGCCAAACTTAGGACCATGGCGGTCACTATCTTCGTCATCGCCAGTAAAGAAGTGCTGATAGACTAGCCACAATAGATATAGCGCACCCGCTATTTCAAACTGCCAGTATTTCAGCACCCACCCTGCGGCTAGTATGAGCAAAACACGGAGCACAAAAGCCGCTACTAAACCAACGTTAAGTGCCTTTTTTTGGAGGGCAGCGGTATCTAAACCCTGAGCGATCGCAGCGAGGGCAATTGCATTATCTGCCGACAGCACTAGCTCTAACAAAATCAGTACAGGCAGCAGTAGTAAGGTATCTCCCCCCAGGGTCGGAGACATTTCGAGCAGGCGATCTAGCATGTATTCGCTGAAAAAAAATAAAGGCAACGCACGAATGCCCACCTCTCTTTAGAATAGATCGAAAGTAGAGGGCTGTACCGTTTCGGATAGCCGCCCCAGCTTGCTAAAACCGCACTTACTTTTGTTTCCTTCTCGTATTCACTTGTGGCCACTCCTCTTCAAAAGTTCAGAGCGCAATATCCAGACAGCACGCTAACCGCTGAACTAATTTCAGTTAGTGAAGGGAAATATGTCGTTCGAGCTGCCGTTGGCCGAGCAGGGGAAGAAATTGCAACGGGGCTAGCTGCCAGCGTGGATGTACAAATTGCTGAAGATAAAGCGCGATCTCGCGCCTTGGCTATCCTCAATATCGTCGAAGACTTACCCGCTACAGCCGCGCCTGCTAAAGAGCAATCTGCCGCCGCTCCGCCCGCCGTCACTCCGCTCGCCGCCGCTTCATCCACCACAGATCAGCTCACCACAGATCAGCTCACCACAGATCAGCTCACTACAGATCAGTTCACTACAGACACAGCCGCCACAGACACAGCCGCTACAGATCTAGCCACTGAAGAAACCGACCCCGCAGAGACAGAAGAAGACTTAGGCCCGCCAATTGATGCCGTTTTAGAAGAGCCCCTGCTCGACCTAGAGCGTGAAGCGCCCTCTGCTAGTGCGATCGCTCTCGAAAGCTTTAGCACCAGCACGGCCCCGGTAGATCTTTCTGACGTCATTGCCCAAACGGATATTGAATTGCGGCGACTCGGCTGGAATAGCGATCAGGGCAGAGAGTATTTAGAAAAAAACTACGGTAAGCGATCGCGCCAACAGCTCACCGACGAAGAGTTGATGAGCTTTCTACTGTATCTAGAAGAACAGCCGTAGCCGCAAGGCTTTACAGAAGCATTGCTGAGCACACAGCTGGCCAGTACAATACTTGTCCTATGAGAAAATAGAAAGCCGATTCAATTGACTGAGCACACACATGAAAATCTACCCAGCTAGTAGCCCCGTTCCTAGAGTTAGAGTGAACGCGTTGCTCTCTACAGAAGAAGCAGAAGTCTTACAGCGGCTGTTAGAGAAATTAACGGAAAAAGACTGTCTCACCCTCGCGGACAGCGAAGAGGATGCGATCGCTTTTGCCAGAGTTGCTAGCAAAATGCGCCGTCAGCTCAATGCTGCCGAAGAGCTACCAGAGCTGCCTGACTATGATGATTAAGCGATGACGATTAAGCGGTGACAGTTGGGCGATAACGATCAGGCAACAGCAATCATTAGCAGCGCGCCTGAGCAATTTTTGATCGAATATCGTCGGCCTGCGCAATCAAATCGTCTTGGGTAATCTCTGACTGCTCACCCGAAGATAGCCACTTTAGCTGAACTTTATCAGCAGCGGCTTCGGCGTCGCCCAGGATTAGGCCAATGAGCGCTCCGCTACGATCGGCTCGCTTAAACTGCTTGCTAAAGGCGCTACCGCTCAAATCGACTTCTACCGAATAGCCGCTTTGGCGCAGCCGACTGGCCAACTGTGCTGATTGCATCTCCGCCTTTTCGCCCCGAGAAATCAGGTAGATATCAAGTTCAGGTACCGCGCTATATCGCTCCATCTGCTCTAGCAAAATAATCAGGCGCTCTATTCCCATGCCAAAGCCAATGGCAGGCGTATCGGGGCCGCCGAGCTGAGCCACTAGGCCATCGTAACGACCGCCACCACAAACAGTGGCCTGCGCCCCCAAGTCAGAGGACTGAATCTCGAAAGCAGTATGCGTGTAATAGTCTAGGCCACGCACTAGCCGAGGGTTGATATTGAAATCGATGCCGATGTTGGCCAGGTGCTGCTGTACCGCGTCGAAGTGGCGCTGCGAGTCATCGCTCAAATAGTCGAGCAGGCTAGGCGCGTCGACCACAATTTCTTGGGTTCGTTTATCTTTGCTATCTAGAATGCGCAGCGGATTTAGCGTGAGGCGAGTTTGTGAATCGGCGTCTAGGTCGTCTTTGTACGGGGTGAAGTAGGCGACAAGTGCCTCTCGGTAGGTTTGGCGGTCTTCGCCGCTGCCGACAGAGTTGAGACCTAAAGAAAGCGATTTGAGACCCAAGCTAGTGAGAATTTGAGTGGCGATCGCAATAATTTCTACATCGGCGCGGGCATCCCGACTGCCCAAAATCTCCACATCTAGCTGATGAAACTGCCGCTGCCGTCCGGCCTGCGGGCGCTCGTAGCGAAACGCCGGACCCAAATGCCACAGCCGCTGCACACCGCCCTGGGCAAACAGCTTGTTTTGAATAAACGCTCTCACCAAGCCCGCTGTAATTTCTGGGCGCAGGGCAATTGAGCGACCACCGCGATCTTCAAAGCTGTACATTTCTTTGCCGACCGCATCGGTTGCTTCACCAATGCCGCGAGCAAACAGCTCCGTTTGCTCAAAAATAGGCGTGCGGATTTCACGATAGGCATAGCTCGCCAGCGCTTGACGGGCAATCTCTTCTATCTTTGCCCACAGGGGGGACTCGGACGGCAAAATGTCGCGGGTGCCGCGAATCGCTTGAATGCTGCTCATGAGCGTCTACTGATAGAAACGGTTGCCACGAAAAAGGAGGACGATGAAACCTCTCAAGGCTACGACGTGGCCGTCTCACCTGGCAAATCGCAGCAGTTTAGCTCGTCAATGCAAACCTTGCCAGACTGCAAAGCCCAGCGAACCAGGGCGACACGGTTACCGGTCGCGGTTTTATTGAGTACGTTGCTCACATGGTTGTCTACAGTGCGTTTACTAATCTGCAAGTTCTCTGAAATTTCTTGATTTGTCAGACCAGCGGCAACCAGTTCTACAATCTGAATCTCCCGTTTTGACAGATCGTGCTGACCTTCATCATGATGACTAGTGTCTGTTTCTAGATGCTTGTGCTCGGAGGCTGGGCTGACTGACATAGGCGTTAATCTGTAATTATGCGTATTAACAATTGTAATCATCTCTAGACATCCCTATGCTGAATATTGGCAGTCTTAATAGAATATTTCTGTGTTGGGAGCTAGGCTCTACGCCCATCTGCGGTCGGCAGCGACTGAGTCGAGTGTTGAGGGGCGCTGTGTGCTGTGTGCTGTGCGGGGCGATCGCACTCTTTGGTTTCACCAGCTCTGCCTTTGCCCATTCGCTTGCCAGTCCAGTCTTTACCCGTTCGCTTACCAGCTTTGGCCCTGCCAGCTCAGCTCTATCGCTTGTCATCGTTCAAGTTAACCCAGCACAGACCGCTATTGACAGCGTTGATATTGCCGCCGAAAAAGTAGACCAGTTTGCGCAGGCGTATCTTCAGGTGCTGCAGCTTTTGAGCGATCGCGAAGCCGAAATTCCAGCCGCCGAAACGACCGCAGAAGCACTCAAAATAGAGCAGTCCATCGAATTCGACGCGCTCAAAATCATTCAAGACAGCGGCCTAACGACGCCAGAATACATGCAAATACTGGGACTCGCCAGCCAGGACAGCGCTTTTCAAGACAAAGTCCTCGGCAGAATGGACGAGTCCGCCGAGGACAGCTAAGTTAGACAGCTAAATCAATTAGCAAGATCGGCTACCGGCGGCTTTCGCACTGGCTAAGCTGCTGAGTTTGCTCGCTCAGCAAACTTGAAATTAATGAAGCGGGCTGCTGTGGATGCGGCCAGGCAAAAGAATGCTTGAACGCTGCGGCCTGACAGGCCCTAAGCCCATCAAAGCCAATGACATCGTGCGTGAGCAAATTCTCGTACTCAAACGGTAGCCTAACGTTGTGTAGCCCCGCGTTGTCGGTACAAATTGCAATATCTACGCCCGCATCAAAGCATCGGTTAAAGACAGTTTTGAGCTGGCTAATCTCTTCGAGCGTGCCAGTTTGCAAATAAGTGGTCGGGCACACTTCTAAGCACTGTCCGCGCGCGGCCACGTCTTTCAGCAGCTCGGGGTAGTGCAGCGGAATTTGGATACCGTGGCCAATTCGCATCAGGTAGGGCAGCAGCTCGGGGTAGCAGCCGTCTTTGGTTTCGTACAGGTGCCCTGTGGTCTTGATCCCTAGGCTTTGGGCATGTTCGTACAGCCGCTTTAGCTCTTCGATATTGTAGGCCGCGTCTCCGCCCGCTACGTCTATTCCGCAAACATATTCAGGGTACTGAGCAGCTAGCTCTAGCGTGGCTCGGTTCACCTCGTAGGGCAAACGAGAGTGCAAACAGAGAATTTGCTTGGTGACAACTGGATATTCGCTCTGCTGGCTGGCCCTGCCGACAATTTCAATAATTTCGGCCATCGCATCGGTTCTTTGAACCTGGTCGAGGTGAGCCGGGGTACGATAAAACGGCGTGTAGCGCAGTTCTAGGTAAGCGAGATTCTCGAAGATATACGCACCTCGTATCAGCCGATAGATAAAGTAGGGCAGCGCTTCTCTAGTCTGAACGCTCTCAACTAGGGTGTGTAGCTGTAAGTATTCTTCTAAGGTGTCTTTGGGCTGCGTGTAAAACTGCTCGAACGCAGCGTAGCCATCAAATTCGTCTGAAATGTCAGGACGGTTGCGTTCAAAATAGCGCCAGAGCACCCGAGGGACAACGGATCCGCCTAGGTGTCGATGAAGTTCTGCGTACAAGCTCATGAGCGTAAATCCTTGACTAAAGTGCGTAATAGAAAATGAGGAACAGTGCGGCCAAAAGGCGGCCAAAATACAAGAAATTAGCGCCATGCGATATACCGCAGGCCCTAGGTAACGAAATTGATAAAGGCAGTTGAGGCTAGGTTAGGAAAGGATTCTTGCCTTTACGTTGATAAAGGTTGCTAGCACTAATAGTCTCGCGTGCTGGCTCACTTTAAACAGATAAAAAGATAAAGTTAGGGAAGCTAGAAAATATGGTACAAGCGCCTGATTTCATTTTGTCTATCATAGCGAAGCAATTCAGATTGGGGGCGATCGCATCTACTTCAGGTCACTCAATTCTGCGAGATCGTCGTCAATTCAGCCCTCGGCTTAGTCCTCAAACACGACCAGCAGTCAACTTTTGTTGTTGACACTACGCTCACAGCTTGGTGATAATTGTTGTTTGGTTGAACTCTAGCAATGTATTCCCTTGGCTAACGTTATTGTTATCGGCGCTCAGTGGGGCGATGAAGGTAAAGGCAAAATCACAGACTTGCTGAGCAAGTCGGCAGATGTGGTTGTGCGCTATCAGGGCGGCGTTAATGCTGGCCACACCGTTGTCGTTTCAGGACAAACCTTCAAACTACACCTCATCCCCTCAGGGATTCTGTATCCCGAAACCGAGTGCATTATCGGTAGCGGTACAGTGATTGACCCCAAAGAGCTGATTGCTGAGCTAGACAAGGTAGAAGCGCTAGGCGTTTCATCAGACAACCTATTTATTTCGCAAACGGCGCATGTAACCATGCCCTACCACCGCCTGATCGATCAGGCGTCAGAAGAGCGGCGCGGCAGTAAGAAAATTGGCACGACAAAGCGCGGCATTGGCCCTACCTACGCTGATAAGTCAGAGCGGACGGGCATTCGCATCATCGATATGATGGACAAAGATGACTTTGCCGAGCATCTAAAGTGGACGATTGATGCCAAGAATATTGTGCTCGAAAAGCTGTATGACTTAGAGCCGCTAGATACCAATCAGGTGCTGACAGAATATTTGGGGTATGCAGATCGGTTGCGATCGCACATTACCGACAGCTCGTTGCAAATTTACAACGCCCATCAGCAGAAGAAAAACATCCTCTTCGAAGGCGCACAGGGCACTCTGCTAGACCTTGATCACGGCACCTATCCCTACGTCACTTCATCTAACCCGGTGGCGGGCGGTGCCTGTATTGGCTCTGGCGTGGGGCCCACTACAATTGACCGCGTGATCGGCGTCGCCAAAGCCTACACCACCCGCGTGGGCGAAGGCCCTTTCCCAACCGAGCTAGACGACGAAGTCGGCAATATGATCTGCGAAGTCGGCGCAGAATTTGGCACCACCACCGGTCGCCGTCGCCGCTGCGGTTGGTTTGACGGAGTAGTCGGTCGCTATGCCGTTCGCATCAATGGCCTAGATTGCCTAGCGGTAACTAAGTTAGACGTGCTAGACAACCTAGAAGAAATCAAGGTGTGCGTGGCGTATGAGTTAGATGGCGTCCACTGCAAAGATCTACCAAGCAGTGCTCAGCAGTTTGCTCGGTGTAAGCCAATTTACGAAACGCTCCCTGGCTGGAAAGAGTCGACCGAGCACTGCCGTACTTTAGATGATTTGCCCAAGGCGGCTTTGGACTATTTGGAGTTTTTGGCCAAGCTGACAGAGGCTCCAATTGCGATCGTATCGTTGGGGGCCAGCCGCGATCAGACGATTATTGTTGAAGACCCAATTCATGGGCCGAAGCGAGCGCTGTTGGAAGAGCACACCAGCGCTTTTGGAACGGTTGCTTAAGACTTGAGGGAGAGAGCTTAAAAGGCGAGAACTCGCCTTTCGAGCCCTTTCTATCAGGCTATGGTAACTGGATGGCCAAGCTATATATAGTCTGATGCCAATTTTGTACGCATATTTCAACTAGTTGAAGAAAGCGATGTCTTCGTAGAGGAGGGCAATCGGAAACTCGAAGTCAACGCTTTCTAGTGGAACGATGTCTCCAGATTGATAAGCCGTGTAGAGCCAGAGCCGTCCTTCGCCACGTCGATAAATTTCAACCGCGACCTGTGTAGAGCTAATCAAAACGTACTCTTCTAAGCTCGGGAGAGAGCGGTACTCTTTGAACTTGTCACCACGATCAAGTGCCTCTGTGCTAGAAGAAAGCACCTCAATGATGAGTTTGGGATGTGTAATGGCATTGAGAGCAGTTTTGTCGCGGTCGTCGCAGGTAACGACCAGATCTGGGTAACGATAGACAGTGGGCGTAATAGTTACCTTGGCATCGGCAATATTGATGCGACAGCCCCGCTTGCGCAGAGTGGGACGTAGGGCGCTTAACAGGTTTACCGCGATATCGTTGTGGGCTAGCGTTCCTCCAGCCATTGCAAAGACCTGACCGTTGACAAACTCGTAACGAAGTTCTTGCTGAGATTCCCAAGCCAGATATGCTTCGACAGACATTCTTTGCGGGGTAGGTACGGCAATCATGGCATGAGGCTTTCTCTATTTGTGCCTAAATTATGGCGTGCTGCTTAGACGTAGATCAACCCGCTGCGATTTCTGTTGGATCCGTGAAAAAATCGAGAAGTGAATACATGAAGGGTGCTTTGCTTTGCTTACGGAGCAAACGCTGCCCTATATACGTTCATGCTCAAGTTTCGGTATATCGAGATTGAACGAACGCAAACCCTTCGTAGACCAACCAATCGTGAGAAAATTCGCCGCAAGCGTCAGACAAAACTCCTCATGCGATCGCCCCTCAATCAGGTAACATAGATCTTCGGGCTTGTCTGGCCTTTGACACCTGCCTTATTTTTCGATTCCATCGCTTTTTTGATTCCACTACAGACCGAACACACAAAACCCTCATGGATTTAACAATTGACTGCACCCAGCGTGCATCGGAAGACAAGCCCAAAAAGCTGCGCCGCGAAGGCACCTTGCCCGCCGTTTTGTATGGCCATGATGGCTCTAACTCAATGGCGCTAAAGCTCAGTAACTATGATGCTGAGGCCCTTTTGCGCAAAGCAACCGTAAATAAATCGGTTATTACCGTCAACGTTACCGATGGTAGCTGGAGCGGCAAGGTAATCCTGCGCGAGGTGCAAAAGCATCCCTGGAAAAACAAGCTGCACCACCTCAGCTTCTTTTCAATTGCGTCGCAAGACTTCATTGAAGTCAGCATGCCGATCAACTTCGTCGGCGATGCCGTCGGCGTAGAAGAGCAGGGCGGTACGCTGGACACGGTTATGACCGAAGTTCAGCTAAAATGCCCTCCCGATGCCATTCCGCAGTCTTTGGATGTTGATGTTTCTGAACTAAAAATTGGCGATGCGCTGCACGTTGGTGAAATTAAGCTGCCCAAAGGGTCTTCCATCGCTGTGGATGACAAGCTGCTCGTAGTTTCCGTACTGGCTCCTCGGACAGTTGCTGCCGAAGGTGAGGAAGAGGGCACCGAAGCTGAAGCGGCTGAGGCGGTACCTGCCACCGAAGTTGAAACTGAAGCTGCGCCATAGCTGGAGCGCAACACTCGTTTGCCATTAGACAATAGCGAGAACAAAACAGTCAGAAGAACATAGTAAGAAAGGGGCTAGGGAGAATTCCTAGCTCCTTTTTTTGCGCTTTTGTAAGGCCGTTCGCCAAGCTTTGTCCGTTTTCGGATAGGAATGTATTAACGGCATCAATGCATTGAGTACTCACAAAGCTGGCATAATAGCTGAGCCAATGACGCTGACCTAGCAGCCGCTTTCCAGTAACTGCTTATCCAAACACTGCCCTTAACTGCTATGACCGATTCTGCGCTTCCCGCCGTCGTGCAACGGATGCTTCAACCCGCGTTTTATCCGCATCCTGTGGCGACGCCGATTCGTTTGATGCAAACCCACGTATCGTACGTGTTGCTGACCGGAGACTACGTCTATAAGCTCAAAAAAGCAGTGGACTATGGTTTTTTGGACTATTCCACGCTAGAGAAGCGTAAGCACTTTTGCGAAGAAGAAATTCGGCTAAATCAAACGGGTGCAGGAACTTTGTACTTGAGCGTGGTACCCATTACGCAAGATGACGAGACGATCACGCTTAAGGGCAACGGTGAGCCGATAGAGTACGCGGTGAAAATGCGGCAGTTTCCTCAGTCGGCGCTGCTGAGTGAGCAATTCGAGCAGGGGCTACTAGATGAAGAAAAAGTGCGATCACTCGCCACGACCATCGCCAACTTCCACCAAAACACCGCCACCAACGACCACATTCGCACCTATGGCACCATTCCGGCCATTCGCCAATCCATTGACGAAAATTACGATCAAACTGTCGTCTTTACCGGAGACGGAGGCGTTGACAAGCCGCAAACGCAAACGCAGTTTGACGAGACCAAAGCCTATACTGACAATTTCTTTGCTACCGAGCAGGCCCTTTTCCAAAAGCGCCTAGATAAAGATCGCGTTCGTGCCTGCCACGGTGACCTGCACCTGGGCAACATCTGCGAGTGGGAAGGCAAAATCCTGCTTTTTGACTGCATTGAATTCAACGAGCCCTTTCGCTTCGTCGATACTATGTTCGACATTGCCTATATCGTGATGGATTTAGAAGTTGCCGGGCGCGAAGACCTCAGCAAGGTCTTTTTGAACCAGTACGTAGAAGAAACAGGCGACTACGAAGGGTTAGAAATTTTGCCGCTGTACGTCAGCCGGCAGTCTTATGTACGCGCTAAGGTGACTTCTTTTATGCTGGGCGACCCGTCGGTATCTGAGGCAGATAGGCAGATAGCGAGCGAAAAAGCGGCAAAGTACTACCGACTAGCGTGGTCTTACGTGCAAAAAAAAAGGCGCTTTAGTCGTGATGTGCGGACTGTCAGGCTCGGGTAAGAGTACAACGGCGCAGCAGCTAGCGGTGCGGGCCAAGGCGATTCGTCTGCGCTCGGATGCCGTGAGAAAACATCTGGCCGGAATAGCGCTGTATGAGAAGGGCACAGATGAAATTTATACGTCAGCGATGACAGATAAAACGTATGCCCGGTTAATTGAGCTAGGGGTGCAGTTGGCTAGCCGGGGCGATCGCATCATTCTAGACGCGAAATTTGACCGCCAGGCCAAACGCCAAGCCGCCCTAAATGCTGCTCAGTCACAGCGCCTTTCTCTCACGTTTTTGCACTGCACTGCCCCGGTGGACGTTCTCAAGGCGCGGGTAGAACAGCGCAGTGGCGACATTGCCGATGCGACTGCTGCTATTTTGGCAAAGCAGTCGATGGAACCGTTTGCTGCTAGCGATCCGGTGGTGGCAGTCGATACGACGCAGCCGCAGGCAGCTATTCAGCAGCAGCTAGCCGACATCTCTGCCAAAATAACGAGTACCGAACCCTAAGCAGAAGTTATAGAGCTTTTCTCTTCTTACAGAGTAAGGCGTCTAGCTGAAACGCTTCGGTTGCTTGTCTCGATCTTTAGGGATATTGAATTGCGATATATTCAGGGGTATTGAGGGCATTTAGATCTCACAAGGCAAACCCATTAGAGCGCGGACATTCTTACTGTGGCCGATTTACTTATTCCAGCAGCCGTTAGAACCTGGCTGGTTTTTATACTTCTCTTCGTTGTGCTGGGCTATGACGTGCCCTTTAGCATTTTGTTTGGGGCGCTCGGTGGGCTAGCCGGCGGCCTAGTCACGGCCTGGTGGCAGATCAAGGGCGGCGCGCCACACGGCCCCAAAGACTTACCGCCGACCGATCATCTCAGACGGCCCGACCCGGATGGCAAAGATGTCAATCCTTGGTTTGAGCTGCCTTTTTTAAAGACAAATCAGTCGCAGCAGCGCTATATCGAGCGAAAGAAAAAGGCACGGGCTAGGCGGTTAAAACAGTAGCCTTTTGCCATCGTTTGACGGTTGTTTTTAGCGCCTCTTTTTTTACGATGTTTTTTCTGTCTAAGCTGCTGCCACTGTTTGTGTATCCGGTAGGACTTAGCTGTTTACTGATGGCGCTAGGGCTGCTGTGGATTTGGAGGCATCCCAGACGGGCGATCTGGGCGATCGCACTCTCCCTATTCATCCTGTTTTTCACCAGCAATCCGCTCGTGAGCAACAAACTAGTCAGCACGCTCGAATGGCAATATTTTCCACCTGACCCTATGCCGACGGCTGATGCCATCGTGGTTTTGGGTGGCGCGACGGCCCCGCAGGTTGCACCTCGGCCCTGGGTAGAGGTTTTAGAGGCAGGCGATCGCATCCTTTACGCAGCTCGCCTATACAACCAAGGCAAAGCCCCCAAGCTCATCCTTAGCGGTGGTCGCGTCACCTGGCGGGGCAATAGTGACATCTCCGAAGCCGACGACATGAAAGAATTTGCCCTGGCGATGGGCGTTCCCGAATCAGCCATCGTGCTAGAGGGCACTTCTCTAAACACAAGGCAGAACGCAGTTAACCTCAAGCCTATCCTCGCTCAGCAATCAGTTGAATCCCTTTTGCTGGTAACCTCAGCTATTCATATGCCTCGCTCGGTTGCCATCTTCAACAAGCTCGGCATCAGCGTCATCCCCGCGCCGACAGATTATCTCGTACCGATAGAAACGCGAATGAATACCTTAGAAGCCCGCATGTTGGCACTGCTGCCAGAGGCTAGGTCTACTGCCCAGTTCACTCAGGCCCTAAAAGAATATGTGGGTTTCTTGATCTATCGGCTGCGCGGTTGGGTATAACCGTTACGATAAAGTAAGTAACAAATCCGCGCTATCTGCGCTGTAGAAGTGGGTTCTGGGTGATTTAGTGACCAAAGCATTCGAAGGACCGATGTTTGAGTATCTGTTACCAGAGTCGGCAGAAGTTCGACCGGTTTCAGACCTGTTAGCAGCGCATCAGGCCGCTATCGATTTTCAAAGAGAAGTCGAGCATCGGCAGGCGTTTGAAGACTACTGTCAGTGGTATTACAAGCTAGCGCAGCAAAACCAAGCAGAGCTATTGGCTATGCAGAACGACGCCGATTCTTTTATGGGGTCTTTTATAGGGTTGCTAGGGCAGCAAAAAGACTAGCGACGGTCGGTCGGTGATCGCCAGCTACTGCAAATGGGTATTGAAAAACGCAATGGTCTTAGTCCAAGAATCTTCGGCGGCAGCGGCGTCGTAGTTTTGCCCAGAAGGATTGGCAAAAGCGTGACCAACGCCCGGATAAAGGTTGATATCGACCGTCTTACCCAAATCGGTCAGAACCGACTCAAAGTTATTGACATCCTCTACGGCAATAGAACTATCATCTTCGCCAAAAAAGCCAATAATAGGCATGTCTAGCCCGTCTAAAGCTTCGGGTGAGAGGATTAGCTGGCCGTAGTAAATGGCCATCGCATTTAAATCAGAAGACAGCAGCAGGCCTGTGCGCAAAGACCAGTTGCCACCAAAGCACCAGCCGATAGAGCCCAGCGCAGGCGCGTCGTATTCGCTCTTTAAGAAATCAGCCGCTTGAAAAAGGTTGTCTTGAGCAGGGCCAGGACTATCCATAACGCTGCGCATAAGCTCGCGAGCTTGAGTCGGCTCGGTAGCAACCTGATCGCCATAGAGGTCTACCGCCAAGACGGTATAGCCTTCACCTGCCAGTCGCCGGGTCATTGCTTCAATATTTTCGTTGAGTCCCCACCACTCGTGGATGGTGATTAAGGCCGGTAGCGCTTCACCTAGGCTGTCAGTGGGCTGTGCCAAATAGCCGGTGATGGGCTGGCCTTCAACGGTGGCATAGGTGACGCTATCGCCAGTGACAGGAACGGTAGGCTCTACGACGGCAATTGGGGTGGCGGTAGGCTTATCGCCACTGTGCTCTTGTGACAGAGTGTCTATGTTTTGCCCGTCACCGTTTTGCTCGTCACTTGGGCTAACTGCGGGCACATCCGCATCAGCGGCAGTGTCAGTAACAGGGGTGCTAGTACCACAGGCTTGAAACAAGAAGGTGATAGAAAGCGCGATCGCAAACAAAAAGCCCCAAAGCGTCCTTCCACTGAGACGTTCTCCTAGGCGGCTCCAAACTCTTTTGATTGGACTCATGCGCTACCTCTATATTTTCTGCGTGCTGCGTAAATTCTACTGTGTCAGGGCTGTTAATTTATTAATCTAGCTCAGGCACTTCAGCCCGCATGGGCGCAAGCCAATGGCACAAGAACGTTTCTAGCCACCGCTCAACCGATTTGCTGTAGCGCTGGTGAGCAGAGATTTGCTCGCACCGAGGCTGCGCGTTGGGCACATCTAGCAGGTGAGCGCCTTGTTCTGTCCAAAAGTCAACCATGTCAGCCGTCATTTCTGGGTGAAACTGTAAGCCGTAAGCGCGATCGCCCCATCTAAACGCCTGATGAGGGAAGTCTTTTCCCCAAGCCAACAGTACCGCGCCCGCAGGCAGCTCAAACCCTTCCTTATGCCACTGATAGGCAGTCAAAACCTCCGGGAAAAGAGCCTCAGCCGAATCTGACGACGTCAAGGCATGCTCTGCTGCATAAATCGGATAGTAGCCAATTTCTTCTAGCGCCCCACTGTGCTTTTTGACTTCAGCCCCCAGCACCTTAGCTAGCAGCTGTGCGCCCAGGCAAATTCCTAGATAGGGCAGTCCTGCATCTAGCACCTGGCGAATCCAGCCTATTTCCTTATGCAGATAGGGCTCATCATCGTTCACACTCATTGGCCCGCCAAAGACCAGCACAGCGGCATAGTCATCCAAGCACTGCGGCAGCGTCTCACCAAAAATAGGCGCACGAATATCAAGCTCGTAGCCCATCTCTGCCAGCTTGTGCCCCACCATCCCAGGAATCGTCGTTTCCTTGTGGATTAGAGTGATAATTTTTTGAGGAGAAGGCCTGTTTGTTTTCAAAGACTGCGCGGCTTGCTGCTGTTGAGAAGCGTTTACAGAGTCCATATTATTAGTCTAGCGGTGCCAGTGCAACAGCTTCACTGGCCAGTTCTTTCGGCGTTTGCCTAGCTTTGCACGTCAACCATCTTCCGAAGCCGTGTCTTCGTTACCTGAAGAGGCTTCGTAAATTGCGTTTAGCTGCTCTCTAGCGTCTTTGATAGAAACAGAGCGCATCACTAGTAGCGGCTCGTTGATCATTTCGCCCGTATCGCTAAGCAGCTCTGGATGGGGAACCGGGCGTGCAGCGTTCGTCGAGCTAGGTGGCTGCTGTACCTGAGTGCCTAACCTAACAAGATTGCGAATCATGTTAGAAACAGCAACGACAGCTAGAACTGTAAAGGCAAGAAGGTAGATCAGGTGGAGCATGGCTCTTAAGGGTGTAACGGGCAATAATATGTAACGGACAGGCTAAAGGTAAAGAGAGAAAAATTTAGATCTGATTTTCGCTACTTTCGGCTGAGGTTTCTGTAGATTCTTTTTCTGTAAAGCTTCTTTCTATATAGCTTTCTTTGCGCTGGCGCAGGGCAACTCCCCAGCATTTTTGAGCGAGCTGATGCCAACCCATTACAACAGGCATATCAATACCCGCCTGACCATCAGTCACCGAGGCGATCGCCTGGGACGCACTCACCTGCTTTTGGGCAGTGTGGATACGCGATAGCAATGTGGCTTGCTCAGAAGGACTCAAAAAAGTGAGCTCTTGTGCCTCTAAGATCTCGGCAGTGCGACCAAACCAGTTCTGAAAGTCGTCTAGTAAAGGCGATAGGACTGATTTGAGTAACTCGGCATCCTCAGGTGGGGTTGGGGGGAAAGCCATAATCGTCGCCTAAAAAATAAAGTAGTGAGCGGTGATAGGGCTCACTGCCACGAAGGTCTTATCTATAAAAACTTCGTTACTTATCATCTTAGTACTATTTCTTAGAGACGATAGATTCCTATAGACGTGTTTTACAGGTATTTTCGGATGGCTTTCGCTGTGGTGTCGCTGTGGCGTTGTGTTGGTGTCGTTAATCTATGCACGGGAGTTGAGCATCATGATATTCGAGGGCGATGGATTAACCGATAGCAGTTAACCGATGGCCTATTCTATCGGGCCTTCTATGACCGGTTCATAGCCCAGGGCCGGTTCGTAGTCAGCCGTAAGCGCTTCAATTTCACTTAAGGTTTGCCAACCTGCGGCCCACAGCAAACGGTTTTTGAGCACTTTGGCATTCAGCCAAAATCGGACAGTCGGATCGCAGGCGGCAACTAGTTCAGCAAAAACCCAGGGGCCTTGGTTTTTACGGTTGACGACGTGAAAGTGCCGCCAGCCCATTGTTTTTTGCTGAGCGGTCCATTTTGAGCCGACTAGGTGGGGAAACTTTTGGCGGGAAGATTTTTTTGGGGCCATAAGACACAAAGCTCGAAGTTTTGAATTATCCCCGCAGGTGATACAATTTCGTGCCTATGACGATTTTTGCTGTTTCCTTTTGCCGTTTCTAGTGTAAGCCAACCACAGAACATCATGATTGAAGTTGACCAGTTGAGTAAGTCTTATGGTCCTACTATGGCGATTGAGGATGTCACTTTCACGGTAGAGCCGGGAGAGATTTTAGGCTTTTTGGGGCCTAACGGAGCGGGCAAAACAACGACGATGCGAATTTTGACGGGATATTTGCCCGCGACGCGAGGAACCGCTAGGGTTGCGGGCAAGGATGTCCACGCTGAGTCGATGGCTGTGCGTCAAAATATTGGCTATTTACCGGAGACCCCGCCGCTGTATCCGGAGATGACTGTAGAGGGCTTTTTACAGTTCGTGGCCCGGATCAAGGGCGTTTCGGCGGGAGATTTGGCCGACCGGGTCAGCTCGGCGATTAATCGCTGCAATTTGCAGGAAAAGCGGACGACAATTATTCGCAAGCTCTCTAAGGGGTTTCGGCAGCGGGTGGGCATTGCTCAGGCGATTGTGCACAACCCACCGGTCATTGTTCTAGATGAGCCGACGGTAGGGCTCGACCCCCGGCAGATCATCGAGGTGCGCAACCTGATCAAGAGCCTGGCTGGTGAGCATACGATTATTTTATCGACGCATATTTTGCCAGAAGTGAGTGCGACGTGCGATCGCATTACCATCATCAAGCAGGGCAAAATTGTCGCAACTGATAGCCCTGAGCACTTAGTTGAGCGACTGGCAGGAAAAGGCGGCTACCGGCTAGAGCTGCGCGGTGAGATTGACCAATGCCTGTCGGTGCTAAGAACAGTGCCGGGGGTAGTGGCAGCAGAAGTCTTGACGGCAGACGGTTTGGCCGCAGGGCACTCACGCTTTCAGGTGACGACCGGGGCAGAAGATCTAGGGAGTGCGATCGCGTCCCAAGTCGTTAGTCAAGGTCTAGAGCTATTCGAGCTTAACCGCAACCGAGCTAGCCTAGAAGACGTATTTATTGACCTGACAATGGAAGATAGCGCCAGTGGTACGACGCTAGCGACAGAGCCTGAAAATCTGGAGTCCGAAGATTTAGAGCCTGAAGCTTTAGAACCTGAAAGCTTAGAGCCTGAAAGTTTAGAGCCTGAAAGTTTAGAGCCTGAAAATCTGGAGCCCGAAGATTCAAATGTTGAAACTTCAACAGAGGCAACGACTGACCGCGAGGACAACCTGTGAAGATATTTTTTAGTAACCTGCTGGCCATCTATCGACGAGAGCTACAGAGCTATTTCATTTCACCCTTTGCCTATGTGATTGCGGTAGTATTTTGGCTGATTGGCGGCCTATTTCTGGTCACTATCTTACTCTCGCCGCAGGGCTTAATCGCTCAAGTAGGCGCTGCCGATCAGCTAGGAACCAGCCCTCAGGCCATTGATGTTCCTTACGAATTTCTCAAAATATATCTGAATCTACTGGGTTCGCTGTCGATGTTTATCTTGCCGATGCTCTCTATGGGACTGTACGCCGAAGAACGTAAGCAAGGCACGCTGGAGCTGCTAGCGACTTCGCCCTTAGCAAACTGGGTAGTAGCGCTCGGTAAGCTGCTCGGCGTAGTCACTTTTTACAGTGCGATGCTCCTGCCACTACTAATAGTTCAGCTAGTGGCGTTTTGGTCGAGTGAGCCGACCTTTCCGGCGGCAATTTTGCTGCTGGGCCATTTTGGGCTGCTGCTACTGGCGGCCAGTGTGCTAGCGCTAGGCATGTTTATTTCGTCGCTGTCAGAGAGTACGGTATTGGCCGCCGTGATGACGTTTGGCGTGGTGCTGGTGCTGTGGGTAGTTGATGCGATCGCCACTGCGCTGCCTGGCCCTATCGGCACAGCGATCAGCCACCTCTCTCTGCTAACGCACTACACAGACTTCACGCTAGGCGTATTTGACAGCAGCGGTCTCATTTTATTTCTTAGCTACATTGTTTTGGGGTTGTTTCTGACGGCGCAATCAATTGATACGCTGCGCTTTCAGCGGTCTTAAGAGGAGTTAGCCAAAGATGAAAAACATACAGCCCCTCCTTAAATACATGCTGTGGCCAGGGCTAACGCTAGTGACGGCAGGCCTGGTCGTGGGCCTGCTCAACGGCTGGACGCTGATTGCGGTAGCTTTGCTAGTGAGCGGACTGCTGCTGCTGGTCGCGAGTATCGCCGCAGGCGAGTTCAGCGTGTTTACTACCCAATTTTGGCAGCAGCGCTCTACGCAGGCGGGCACCAATGCAGTGGTCTCTGTTTTCTCGGTACTGCTCATTTTGGGTCTGGTAAATTTCTTAGGGGCCCGCTACGACAGCCGTACAGATCTCACTGAAGGGCAGCTACTCACTCTCTCGCCAGCATCTCAAGAAGTTGTCCAGACCCTCGCACAGCCCGCTAAGGTCTTGATCTTTAGCCCTGCACCCAACCCAACCGATCAGCAGCTTTTAGAAAACTATCGCCGCTTCAACCGCGATTTGACGTACGAATATATCGACCCGTTTGCTCAGCCTCAGCTCGCTCAAGAGATTGGCGTAGAAACGGGCGGTGAAGTTTTCTTGCAGACAGCAGCAGTCGGCTCAGCATCAGGAGAGCGGACGCTGCTAGTACAGCGAATTAGCCCAGAAGAACCGCTAAGCGAACGGCAGCTCACGAACAAGTTGGCACAGCTTGGCCAAACAGACATCGCGGTTGTTTACTTCTTACAAGGTCATAGTGAATATGCCATTGATGGCTCACAGGCTGGTTTTTTTGAAGCTGCGAGCCGGCTAGAAGGCGAGAACTTTACCGTTTTACCGCTGAACTTAGCGACCACAGAAGCAGTGCCTGACGATGCGGCTGTCGTTATTGTCGCTGGGGCGCAAGAAGAGCTATTTGACGCAGAAGTGGTGGCTATCCGGTCCTATCTAGAGGCGGGTGGCAGTTTGTTTATCCTGATCGATCCGCAGGTAGAAACGGGGCTAGAGGTGCTGATGAGCCAGTGGGGCGTCGTGCCCGAGAAGACGATTGTGATCGATACCTCTGGTGGGGGGCAGCTAGTAGGGCTAGGCCCAGCGGCTCCTCTGGTAACAGACTATGGCGATCATCCTATTACAGAAGCCTTTAACCAAGGGCGTTCGTTTTTCCCGATAGCAAGGCCGCTACAGATTCGAGAAGTGCCCAATATAGAAGGAGCGCCGCTACTGTTTACCAATCAAAACAGCCATGCACAGACGGTTTCTGAGGGCGATGAAATAGCTGTCGATACAGACAAGGGGCCCGAAGGACCGTTTGCTTTGGGCGTAGCGCTCTCGCGTCCGGCGGTTGTAGACGCTAGCGGTGTGCCTGAAGAAGAGACGCCAGCTGAAACATCTGAGCTAGACGAGCTAGACGCTGAGATTGCGGACGCGACTGCAACAGGTGACAGCGCAGACGAAGCGGACGGCGCTAGAGACAGTCGTATGGTCGTGATTGGCAATTCTAGCTTTGCCACAGATGGCTTATTTGATCAGCAGCTCAATGGTGATGTGTTCTTGAATTCAGTGAGCTGGCTCAGCCAAATCGATAGTCCAACCCTGTCGATTCGTCCTAAGGAGGCAACCAACCGACGGCTCAATATGACGGTACAGCAGCAAATTTTATTGATGCTGCTGGCGCTGGTAGCTTTTCCACTGCTAGGGCTGATTGGCGCAGGAACACTATGGGCGCGACGGCGCTAAGGAAATAGACATGCTAAGTCGTGGAACATTATGGCTGTTAGTGAGTGCGATCGCGCTCACGGGTGGCGTGCTGCTTTTTGAAAATAGATCAGGCTCTAACCCAACTGATGTTGCCGATAGTGCTAATGGTGCTGATGTCGAATCCAACAAAAAGCTATTTCCTATTGAAGAAGAAGATATTGAAGCGTTTACGGTGACCCGCGAGGCCGATACGACTTCAGACAGCTCTCAGGTGGAAGAGCTATCTTTTATCAAAAATGACGACAACACTTGGCAAATGACTTCACCCGAAGAGGCGATCGCAGAAAGCGGCGCGATCGCGTTTTTACTCAGTCAGCTCACTAGTGCCACCGCCCGCCCGGTTACTATTGAGGCGGAGACGGCTGAGGCTGAGGAAAGCAGCGGTGCGAGTTTGGAAGAGTTTGGTCTTGCTGAACCAGACCATTCTGTGTCATTCACCGCTAGTAACCAAGAATATCTCCTCTATGTGGGCGGTCTCGATTTTGCAGGAGATAAGCGCTACGTGCAGACATCAACCGTTCAAACTGATGCCGCCGCAAAAACAGACCCAGAAACGTCCCCAGAAACAGCCGCGCTAGCAGCCAATATTTATGCTGTCCCGAGCGGGCTGCTCAACGCTGTCAATCGGCCCACCAAAGAGTGGTTAGTCACTGACGAGACAAACGCACCTGCTACTGCTGAAGACAGCTCCGCTGTAGATGAATCAACAGATGTAGATGAATCAACGACAGAAGAATCAGAAGAAGAAGGCTCTTAGCGCGCTGTGAGGCGGCTAAGGTAGGTCAGCCAAATCAAAAACCGCATCAGCTACTAGACTTTGACTGCGCTCAGTCCTCAAGTCACGGCGAATCGAGCATTGAGCGAAGTCAAAATGCGCTTTAAAGTGGGTTTTATAGATGATTCGACCGGTTTAGCTTAGCCGCTAACCCCTAGCCCCTAACGGCTGAGAAACTCACTTTGCCCGCTAGAGCTGCCTTCAAGCTGAAATGTCTCTTCAGTCTGGTTTTGCCGATCGGCCTGCGTGATAGCAAAGATGACGATCATCATAACGGCGATGAGGACAGCTGCTAGCAACCCAGACGATTCTTCTTGTTTGTTGGCTTTGTTCATTCGCTTTTTCAAATCTTTTAGCTCGGCTGCTTCAGAAAACTCGTAGTTACAGCCCACACAGTGGTAGTGAACAACTGATGCGTCTTTATGAGTGTCATTTGTGAAGAGCTTTTTCTCGTTGCAACGAGGACAGGCCTCTTTGCTCTCAAATTCTGTTACTAGGGTAGATTTCATGATGTAATGCCGGTGAGAGATCTGATTAGAAAACAGATATCGGACAATCCTTATTTAGGTTCATGTGCGATCTGCTACTGGACGAGGCTCAAACGCAGTATGTGTAATGACTATGTCAAAGTGCGTGTCTCCGTAGAGATACCGGGGGGGCTACCCATATTTACAGGCTATCAATCTCAGTAGAAATAGACATCCGTATCTTGTTTCTCTACAGGATTATTCACGCGCAGCCAGGAGAATTACGCACGAAACAAGCATAGAAACAAAAAATATTCAAATTTTCTACCAGTGTTCTAAGTTGAGTACAACAGATGTTCTAAGTCCAGTACAACAGATTAGCCTGGGGGAAGCGCTGATTGATTTCACGCTCAAAGAAGTCACGAAGTGCCTGTGTCGTTTCTTTGTTGTAAACGTATTTAATGCCACCAAACTTATTGCGCTTGGTAGTGCGATCGCCCATCTGCATATCTAGCTTACTGTTGGGATACCAGCTATTTAGCACGTCTTTAGACTTAGCTGTGAATCGATGAGTGATTAGCTCGAAAGTTAGGTCACAGTCAAAGTTGAGCGCAGTTTCAATCTCTCTAAAAAGTTGTTCGTAACTACGTTCCCAACCTTCAAAAGCCATAATGGGTGCAATCACAAAACCAACAGGATAGCCGCCACCACCTTGGTCTTTTGGCAGGGCTAATCTTCTAAGCGCCTGAATGCGATCGCCTACTGACGCTGTCCCGCCTTCAAATCCTTGCGAGACCTCATCTGCGTTGACGCTGACCCGGCAACGCGTGTGGCCATTATGCTCAAGCGACAATAGCGGCGCTACATTGTTGAATTTAGACACCCAGCGCAGTCGTTTGTTGGGTTGGGTACCAAAATAGCGAATGCATTCACTCAAGCTGCCGGTTAGATGCTCTAAGCTCAACGGATCTGTGTAGCAGCTTACTTCAAAGCTAGTCGGCCTATCTTCCCTGGTGTAGCTATCAGTGGCAGCTAGGATTTGAGGGAGATTCGCAAATGCACGGATTACCGGTGGCCCGGAAAGGCTACTAGCCAGATAGCAATACTGACAGTGTGCCGGACACCCTTCTGCCAGGTGAAACTGCCAGTCGGCAGACGGTGGAATAGGCTGTAGTTTCAGGGCACTCGGTGGTGCCTTGACTACTGCCATGGTCTGCTTTGCCTTTGCGTAGGTCTCGCGATCGCTTTTGCCGCGCAGCCCAGTTACCCGGTTACTTTTCAATTTTGTAGTCGGCAGGCCCAGCTCACTTACGCGCTGATAAATCTGCTGGCCCCAGCTTTCTTCTAGTGCTGCGGGTGTAAACAAAACTTGCTTTGGCTTCCAGAGCTTGAGCGTATTCGACTGGCTAACGCCTTCAGATGGCGAGCTAATAGCCAAGTCCTGAACAGAAGCGGGCGTAATTAAGGCGCTGAGATCTGACATGTGTCTGTAGCCGTGGCAAAAAGGTTTGACCTCTACAACTGTCGGAAATCTAAACCGGTTTGCCTACCACCAAGAGAGGTATTTTCAGCGCTCGTTTTTTTGCCAGCTTATGCATTCAGGCATTGTCTTTGGCAGCTCACGTATCAAACTTTTTAGATTAAACCATGCCAAGCAGGGACCACAGCGCAATCAGATTGATGACACCTAGAATAATCATCAGGCCAGCAGGCATGAATTTGCGCGTCTTAGCCAGTCGAATACTAAAGACAATAACCAATACTGAGCTGACAACACCAGCGAGCAGCGCACCAGACAAACTGCCGCCAAACAAAAGGTACGCACCAATCAGCAGCAACAGACCGCTAACAAGACCTGAAATCAGCGAGGCCTGGCTACCTGCCTGCTTATAGCCAATAGCACCACCAACAATTGCTAAAATGCCATAAATTAACGTGAGAATGGGGGCGAGCAGTAAAGGCATATTCTCTGGTTGAGTGGAAGCTAAATTTCAGGCTGTCAGTGCTTTGGGGCAGTTGATGGCTGATAGTGATGGCCAGCAGTGACGGCCATCATGCCCGCGCACACAAGGATTATACGGTGACATGTAGCCGCTGATTGACCGAATGGTAATTAAATAGGCCCTTGCCAAAAGCCCACTTCTGGCTTTCCGTTGAAATCGTTAGTGCTGTAACCAATCACTATCAAGCCATATTTTTTATAAAAGGCAATAGCTTCGTGATTGTCTGCCGCCGCTGTAAGAGAAAACCCGTTGGGGCACTGTTGCTCTACCCACTTTAGAATCTGTGTTCCCAAGCCTTGGCGTTTCCAGTCCGATGAGACAAAGATTTGTGAAAGGATGCAGGTCTGCTGATTTAGTGCGGCAAAAGCAACAATATCGTCAGTCTCTAAGTGCGTCATAACAACGATTTTGTGAGTTTTCTCTAAGTCATGCCATCGCTTTTTCCAGTCAGCAATAGGCCGGTGATGTATGTAGCTAGAAGACGAGTGCCAAGAAATCCACCAAAGCTGGATGACAGGTTCAAAGTCACTAGGCTGATAGGGTCTCAGTTTCATCGGGTCGCTTTATTAGGCTGCTTTGTTGGGCTGCTTTGTTGGGCTGCGTTTACTGATTCATTGGGGTTGCATTTGGGGCAAGGAAATTCAAAGCCGCACTAAAGGCGTACCGCTACAAGTAGGATAAAGGCTATACAACACCCTTAAAGGATGGGTCATGGGTCTAGATGAAAGCGCGATCGCAACTGCTAAAAGCTACCGTCAGCAAGCTGCGGCCTTACTGCTATACCAGTCTGTATTCACTAGCCCCATTGGCCAAGCCCTGCTCTCGCTGCTCACTGCGCTCTCAGCAAAAGATCAGATCGCTTGCCTGCTCGCTTATGGACAGTGGTTTTCAGCGCTGTCTGCTCAGAACCAAAGCTGGCAAGCGCACCTAGTCCAGCAGATTCTCAGATCGGACAATCCGTTTTCACAGCAGGCCCAGCAGCAGGCCCAGCAGCAGACCCAGACGCTACCGTCAGGTCAAAACGATCAGGTGCTAGGCTCTATTTCTCCAAACCTCTTGGCCGCTGCTCAGTACGATCTAACTATTCTTCGCGGTTTCTATCAGCTATCACCAGATCAGCTAAGCCAGTGGGTTGCCAATTTGTGCGATCGCCCCACTCCACCCGCTATTCCTTCGCCTTCCGTCCCGGCTCCCCTTTCGTTTGTACAAACGCCAGACTGGAAGAACGCTGCCACCGAGCTTGCTGCTTACTACCGGGCCCACGGCGTTGGCATCTTCGGCCAGTTCATTGCCTTTCGCTGGCAGTCAGCCGCTAGCGCTCCAATCGGCCAGCCCCCCGGCCAGATCCCCAGCCAGGTCCACGGTCAGCTCGTCGGCATCAGCCATCCCGATCCTATTGAGCTCAATCAGCTCGTCGCCTACGACCACCCCAAACAGCAGCTCATTCAAAACACCGAGTTCTTACTACAGGGCTACACCGCTCAAAACGTCCTGCTCTATGGCAGTCGGGGTGCAGGCAAATCTTCCCTTGTCAAAGCGCTGCTAAACAATTATCACACCGAGGGCCTACGCCTGATCGAAGTGCCTAAAGCCTGTCTGCAAAACCTGCCGCAAATCGTCGGCCCGCTTAGCCAGGTACCGCAAAAGTTCATTATTTTTGTCGATGATCTTTCATTTGAAGACGATGACGAAGCCTTCAAAGCGCTCAAAGTCGTCCTTGAAGGCGGTATAACCGCCAGACCTCAAAACGTTGTGGTATATGCAACTTCAAACCGCCGTCATCTCATTCGCGAATTCTTTGACGAACGGCCTAGCCCCAAAGATGCTGACGAAATTCAAGCTTGGGATACCGTGCAAGAGAAGCTCTCATTTAGCGATCGCTTCGGTCTGACCCTCACTTTTACCCCCGCCGACCAGCCCACCTATCTCACCATCGTTCATCAGCTAGCCGCCCAGGCTGGTCTCAGTCTAGAACCCGAAAACCTAGAATGGCGTGCTCGCCAGTGGGCCACTCGTCACAACGGTCGGTCTGGCCGCAGCGCTCGCCAGTTTATTGACTTTTTGATCGCTGAGCAGGGCGAGCGATAGTTCTCATCCGCCAGATAACAAAGGCCAGATGGCAAAAGCCAGATGGCAAAAGCCAGATGACGAAAGCCAGATGACGAAAGCCAGACAACCCGCTACCTTAAAGAAGCCAAACTTTCACAGCACCTTTCATGGCCACTCCATCCTCTCTGCAAACCGTTATCCTAGGCCCCAAAGGGCCTGAAATTCCAGCCATTGGCATCGGCACTTGGTCCTGGGGCGACTCACTGTTTTGGCAGTACGGTGGAGTCTATGGTGCAGACGATGTCAGAGCTGCGTTCAATACAGCCCTCTCTGCAGGGGTCAATTTTTTTGACACCGCAGAAGTCTACGGTTTGGGGAAGTCAGAGGAGCTGATTGGTCAGTTCAGACAGCAGAGCGATCGAGAAACCTTCATCGCCACCAAGTATATGCCCGTTCCCTGGCGGTTTTCAGCGCAGTCTGTTGCCGATGCGCTGACCGCTAGCCTAAAGCGGCTAAAGCTGCCTGCTGTAACGCTATATCAGGTACATTGGCCCTTTGACTTTTTTCTAGGGCAAGAAACTTTGATGAATGCGCTCGCCGATGAGGTCGATCAGGGACGCATCAAAACGATTGGCGTCAGCAACTATTCCGCCAAGCAAATGCGCGAGGCCCACGGCTGTCTAGCCGCTAGAGGCATCCCACTGGCAGCCAATCAAGTGCAATATTCGCTGCTCCATCGCAACATAGAAACTAACGGGGTCATGGAAGCCGCCCAAAACCTAGAAGTGACCATTTTGGCCTACAGTCCGCTGTCCCAAGGCTTACTCACTGGTAAATACACTGTTGGCAGCGACCTAAAGCCAGCCGGCGCTCGCCGCCTAGACCCCAAATTTAGTAACAAAGGTTTGCAAAAAATCGAACCCGTTTTGGCAGCGTTGCAAACAATTGGCGATGCTCATGGTAAAACTCAGGTGCAAGTAGCGCTAAACTGGCTAATCACCAAAGGCAAAGTAGTGCCCATTCCAGGGGCAAAGAACGCTAAGCAGGCAGAGCAAAATGCAGGCGCTCTGGGCTGGCATATTAGCGATTCAGAGCGTGAGCAGTTGGATAATATCTCTGCACCCTGGCTAAAGTAGAGCTATGCGTTTTGAACCCCGTCAAAGCTTCCTGATAGGTTTTCTAATAGCTTCCTAACAGGCTTTCTAAAAGCTTTCCAACAGCGGTGTCAACCTTGCTAGCAAGGGATCTATCTCTGGCTGCTGGGCAGAATCTAGCGGCTGATTGGATAGCTCACGCTCATTCTCTAGAGTTTCCTCAGATGAAGGCCGCAGATCTTTATTGATGGTTGCTATCTGTTCTTCTAGTTTCTCAATCCGCACAGTAGAAGCCAAATTTTCTGCTTCAAGCTGGTCGCTTCTACTTTGCAAAGCTGCAATTTGCTTCCCTAACTCCATAAACAAAATGACTGACTGGGTCGGCTCGCGGTTAACCAAAAACTGATGCAGCGCAGCTTTACACAGCTCGCCAAAGCTGCGGTAGTCACCATCTGCCAGTTCAGTTTCGACAGCTTCAATCAGGGCTTGATCTTGACTGCTGTTGTCAAAAGCAACGGTTTTGCGGCTGGATTTAGACGAGCTAGCCATTACCAACAACCCCTATGAATGGAGAGATAGGGCTAATTGAGCCTCGCCATAAACATATTGGCCCAGCACATTAGCAACACGAGAAGGCTTTGCCAAATGGCTTTTGAGCTTAGCTTCTTTCATCAATGGCTTCAGTTCGCTCCAAAAAAATTCGCCGCCGCCGCCAGTCACAATGACATCGCTTGTGCGCTCGGGCAGCCATTTAAGCAAGCGGCTAGAAAGCTCACTGGCAAAGCTTTTGCTCAAGCTAGGTAAAATATCGTCTAAGTTTGTGGGCTGTGATACGCCCTTAGGACGATAAAATCTAGCACCATCTTCACGGTGAACGGCCTCAATTAAAGATAGAGACTGACTGTCAGCCCCCTGAATCTGGGCAG
>CAWCAE010000005.1:0-12513 GCA_963793445.1 uncultured cyanobacterium | reverse complement strand
GGCGGCCTGCGCGATCTCTGCTTCGTCAGCGGCGCTCCTGCAAACTGCTCTAGGTCGAACAATGTTGTTGCTGGAGTGACAGCCTTAGCAGTAGCCTCATCAGCTAGAAGCGATCGCATGACTTGCGCTAATCGTGCAGCCTGTCGCTGCGGCGCGAGCCATTGCTCAAACAGCCGGAGCTGCGGCGTCGGGCGGTGCTCCCAGTACTCGCCCGAGAGCGTATTACCGTGGCGCACCACTGCCTGTAGACCCAGCGCCGATAGCTGTATGTACGCCATGTTGAAGGCGTCGCGGCTAACATCAGTGCAGTCAAACTGAAGATGAGCGCAGGGGTCTACGCCTTGGCTAGCGACTTCTTCGGCGCTGGCAATCACCAATGCGCCCGCGCCGACCGCTGGTTCGCAAACCGTGAGGATGCCCTTCGCTTCAACCATCTGCCGAACGTTACCTAGCGTCATCTTTGAGATCGCACGACACAGGTGGTAGGGCGTGAAGAACTGGCCGCTGCCCTTATTCAGCAGCTCGGCTTCTCCGGCAATCTCACCCAGGAAATCGCCATAGCCAGTGTGATGCTCCGCCATCGTCAGGCCGATTAGCTCAGCCAATATCTTCAGCTCGTCTTGGCTATATGACTTGATGCGCTCTAGGTAGAGTACCTCTAGCCGCTCAAAGTCGTCGTCTTTTGCCAGCTCGCCGCTGTGGTACGGCAGCTGGTGCAGACTGATGGCCGCAATCTCTAGCCAGTCGCTGAACGTTCGATGCGGCGAACGGCTGTGGCTCATGCTGTGTAGCTGCTTGAGAAACTGTTTTCGGTTGTTCATTCGGTTGTTCATACCTTCGCGATGAATGCGTCAGGCACTCACCGCGAAGGCGGAACTCGGTCGATCAATCGGCTAGCACATCTGCACGTAGCCCCGTGAGCCGTGACGCTGCATCGACAGCAGCGCTAGGTCTTTGAGCTGAAGAACGCGGCGGCGCAGCCCTTCGACGGTATCGGCATCCGTCCCGATGTGGATGACCGGCGGCCCATCGGCACAGCCTGCGCCTAACTCCGTTAGGATCTGCGCCAGGAAAGCATCTTCTGCGCAGGTGAACTCGGCAATGACGCTGCGGTCTTGGAGCAAAACGGCGTGGCAGCGCTGATACAGATCGGCGGCGGCGATCTCTCCATAGCCGTCTTTTACTGGCAGGGCTAACAGTGGAATGAGCTTGGCGGAGCTAGATTGGTTGAATGAGACCACATCACGGTAGTCTTCGGCAGGCGCATCGGCTTTAACGGTGGCAATCTGGTCGTTGAAGGGATTGGTGAAGCGCCCAGACTGAGCTGGGTAGAAGTCTAGGGACATGGTTGTTTCTCCTGCTAAATAGTTGTTCTTTTGTCAGCGGGGTTAAGCAGACGCGACAAAGCAGCAGCTAATCGCTTGACTAGCCGCTGCAAACGGTCTTCGGGCTATAGGGTTTTCATCACTTGGAACAGATGGTATGCATCCCGCCTATTCCAAAGTCATTGGCTATTTCAGCAGTTCGGCATCCCAGGCCCAGTCCAGCTCGTAGTCGAGAATCTCGGCAGCGACCGTCCGGGCGATCGCACACCAGCAGCTTTCCGCATACTGTGTCGGCGCAATCGCTACGAACGGTGCTTTCCACCAGCCGTTGAGCACAGGAACGGCCTGCACTGCCTCGGATAGCCAGTAGCGCACGGTGCGAACGGTCTGGAGCTTCAGCCAGTAGTAGACCAGGCCCGCTAGATAGACCACCAGCCGCGAGACGCCTTCGACTAGCGTTAGTATCGCCTCTCTGTACTTATCGTCGAAGGTGGCATCAGACCATGCCTGCCAGCGGTCGAGCAGGTTGTTCACAGTCGTTGGAACAGTCGCGAGCGAAGGGAAAGCGGCTGAAGGAACAGAAATATTCATCATTGTTATAAGCCTTAAATGTGTTGGGGTTAGCGCCGTTGCAGACCTGAAAGGACATCTGCCGATCGCGCTCATCACAACAGCGCACCGCGCTGCATGGGTATGGAAGGAAATGGCGATCTCGGCTGAAGTGCGATCACCTTTCGTATTTGTCAAGCGCCTAGAACGGAGGCAGCAGCGTCACCTACGACCAAGCGGGAAACACCAGCGTATCGCCAATCAGAATCGGCCCAAAGGGGGTCGCACAGCCAAAGCTATAGAGGCGCTCAGGGCACTCAGCCCCGTGTGCGTAGACCAGATCGCCACTGCGAAGGCTGCTTAGCACCTGTGCTGGCTGGCGGTTCCGTTGCAAGAAATGCAGCCTGCCTTTAAGCGCCAGTTTACACAATACGCTGTTAACTAGCGCCGCATCAGGCTTCTAGCAGCTACAAACATCTCTATCTTGTATTACTCACTGCGGCTACCGCCGACTCTGCCGCGCCCCAAACGCCACATAGGCCCCACTCCCCGCATGGCCCACCAGCGTCACCTGATTATTCGCAGGCAGCACATACGCCTCTTCAAACTTCGGATCGTTCAAATACCCAACAGTACCTCGCACATACACCACCAGCACCGTTTGATCCGAAATCGCCTCTCGAATCTCGTCTATTTGCGATCACGCCCACTCCTCACTCTCCGGCGTTAACCGGCCCCGATCGGTCAACAGCACCCGCCGCTGCCCATCTGCCGCTTTACAGTTCTGAAAATCTACAATCACCACCTCTGCCGCCGAGCGTCTAAGTGTTTCTAGGCGATCGCAAAACAACACCTGCCGAAACCCGCGCTGCCTCACCAAATAAAACTCAGCAGGCTCCTCGCGGCCATCCGGCAAATAGTAATTCACCAGCGTTTGCCCAATCACCCGCTCCGGCTTCGCGCTCCGCTCCCAATAGTGAAACTCCTCCTCTACCAGCGCCTTCACCCGCCCATCCATTTCCTCTCGCACCATCCGAGCCGCCACCATCTTGGCATCTTCCAAATTATTCTTAAAAAACCAAGTCAACAGCGCCCCGATAATGCCCAAAAACCCTAAAAATGCGCTGTTCATCTTCAGCACAAACTCAAGCTGCTTTTGCAACACTTCGGCTTCCGTCGAAGCCACCTTGCCCGCAACCGGCGTCAGCGACACCGCCGCAATAATCACCGCCGCCACCGCCACAATTAGCAGCCCCAGGCTCAGGGCTTTCCAAACAGTCGTCATCTGAGCTTCAGGTCTATTTCGCATATCAATTAGCATCCATGAAGCTTCAGTTTACAATGGGGATGCACCCCCACCTTAGGCCCTGAACGCATGATCGCAACGCGCGCGCATTCTAGTCTTACACCGCAAGAATATTTAGCCTGGGAAGTACAGCAGCCATTGCGCTACGAGTACTTCGATGGAGACGTTTTTGCAATGGCGGGCGGAACGCTCCCCCATGCCGATATTGCACTCAACATCGCTAGCCTCTTAAAGAGCGCCGTGCAAAGTCCCTGCAAAGTTAGAAACTCGGATGCAAAAGTTGGGATTACCGCAGACGGGCCTTTTGTATATCCAGATGTCAGCGTAAGCTGTAGCGAACAAGATCGCACCGCCCAAAAATTTGCCCAGCAACCTTGCCTGATTGTCGAAGTTATTTCTCCTAGCACCGAAGCCTACGACCGAGGCGGAAAATTTGCCCTCTATCGCCGTTTAGAGAGTTTACAAGAGTACGTTTACACAATACGCTGTTAACTAGCGCCGCATCAGGCTTCTAGCAGCTACAAACATCTCTATCTTGTATTACTCACTGCGGCTACCGCCGACTCTGCCGCGCCCCGAACGCCACATAGGCCCCACTCCCCGCATGGCCCACCAGCGTCACCTGATTATTAGCAGGCAGCACATACGCCTCTTCAAACTTCGGATCGTTTAAATACCCAACAGTACCTCGCACATACACCACCAGCACCGTTTGATCCGAAATCGCCTCTCGAATCTCATCTATTTGCGATCGCGCCCACTCCTCACTTTCCGGCGTTAACCAGCCCCGATCGGTCATCAGCATCTGCCGCTTTACAGTTCTGAAAATCTACAATCACCACCTCTGCCGCCGAGCGTCTAAGTGTTTCTAGGCGATCGCAAAACAACACCTGCCGAAACCCGCGCTGCCTCACCAAATAAAACTCAGCAGGCTCCTCGCGGCCATCCGGCAAATAGTAATTCACCAGCGTTTGCCCAATCACCCGCTCCGGCTTCGCGCTCCGCTCCCAATAGTGAAACTCCTCCTCTACCAGCGCCTTCACCCGCCCATCCATTTCCTCTCGCACCATCCGAGCCGCCACCATCTTGGCATCTTCCAAATTATTCTTAAAAAACCAAGTCAACAGCGCCCCGATAATGCCCAAAAACCCTAAAAATGCGCTGTTCATCTTCAGCACAAACTCAAGCTGCTTTTGCAACACTTCTGCTTCCGTCGAAGCCACCTTGCCCGCAACCGGCGTCAGCGACACCGCCGCAATAATCACCGCCGCCACCGCCACAATTAGCAGCCCCAGGCTCAGGGCTTTCCAAACAGTCGTCGTCTGAGCTTCAGGTCTATTTCGCATATCAATTAGCATCCATGAAGCTTCAGTTTACAATGGGGATGCACCCCCACCTTAGGCCCTGAACGCATGATCGCAACGCGCGCGCATTCTAGTCTTACACCGCAAGAATATTTAGCCTGGGAAGTACAGCAGCCATTGCGCTACGAGTACTTCGATGGAGACGTTTTTGCAATGGCGGGCGGAACGCTCCCCCATGCCGATATTGCACTCAACATCGCTAGCCTCTTAAAGACCGCCGTGAAAAGCCCTTGCAAGGTTAGAAACTCAGGCGCAAAAGTGGGGATTGCCGCAGACGGGCCTTTTGTCTATCCAGATGTCAGCGTAAGCTGTAGCGAACAAGATCGCACCGCCCAAAAATTCTCTCAGCAACCTTGTTTGATTGTCGAGGTTATTTCTCCTAGCACCGAAGCCTACGACCGAGGCGGAAAATTTGCCCTCTATCGCCGTTTAGAGAGTTTACAAGAGTACGTCTTAGTATCTTCTGAGACCAAAGCTATTGAAATCTTTCGTCGTGACCAAAAAGGAGCCTGGGCTTTCATTCCATACGGCGAGAACGATGATATTGAGCTAGTAAGCTTGGGTATAAGCCTCTCGCTAGAAGATATCTATGCTGATGTCATGTTGACATCGGCAGAGCCGCCAAGATAGTAAAGCAGGCCCCTAAAATTCATCACGATGGCCAAACTTGGACGGCCCCTCTTTATTGCTTTAGCAGTTGCGTAAAAGCAGCCCAGTCAGGCTGATTGGCGTCAAAAATAGTAACGACCTGATAAGCTTCAGCCGAAAGTCGAAGACAATTTGCAGAAATCCATAAACAAGAAGGAATGCCTCTCTGTCCGCCTACGTTTGCATTGATAGTACTAGCGTCATTATCTTCTACGTGAATTGTCTCCTCTAAAGCCACGTGATTGCTCAGCTTCCCCTCCAAAAAAGACGTATCAAAAGCGGTAGCGTTCGTTGAGTTCAAATTCCATTACCCCGCAAGGGGACGGAAACGCTGCAAAGCTATCAAACGCACCACGGTAGCTGTGTTCAAATTTCAGGGGTGCATCCCACTTTTGAAATCTGTCGTCAGGAGGGGCAGTTGGCATTGAGCAGGTGGGCAGCGAGAATGTACCAGATAGGCGCATCTATGGTGCAACACCTGTGGAACGTTATCTGCCTTCCATTGTGCCCGGTTAGCTTCACCCGTGCGGTTATCTGCTTAATGCCAGCCTCAATCTCACCCGAGCCAATCGTCAAACCATCGCTTACTCCTCACAGCTCGAAAGCACTTAAAAGTTAGAGCAGTCGTAGGAGGAAGGGACCAATTCGGTTGTGTTGCTTTACGCGTTTGAAGTTGAAGACCCTGCGAAACTTTGAGTACGACGACACCCATGTGAATATCAAGACTTTCTTGAAGCCCCCTCTTCAACAGCCTGTTATAGTTAAGGCTGCTAATGCAACTTCACTAAAAGAACGTAATAAAAAAGACTCAGTAATATTACAAAGCAAACAGAAAAGGCAGCTATTGCAACAGCCTCTTTCGCTGCTTTTGATATCTTGTCCTTAATCTCATCAATATTTATTGCTTTTTTACAATCGCACTTTCGCTGGGGTTTGCAAGCTAGTGATTAAACGCTACGATGCTCCGTAGTTTTAAGAAAACAAGCTTACAAAAACTCAGCGCTATTCATAACTATCTGTCCTGCCCACTCACGCCTTGTTTACAAGGTTAGCTACTTAGCTGAGATTAAATTTTCATGGCCAACTTACATCCTTCGTCATTTCAAATTGCGATCACTTGGTGTTTGGCCTGGGGTCATCAGCCCACACCGCAATACCCCATCTCACAATTCAAGCGCTGGCGCAGCGCAATCGCTCAAGGCGATACCCCCACCGATCCTGAATGGCAGCAGGCACTTGATCAGGCTGGAACGCTGACTCAGTTAGGTGAAAATAGCGACCCCCTATCCATCGCAGATATAACCGAACTTGTAGCCCAACATCCTGCTCTGTGGGAATCGAGTATTGGCTTGGTATATGGCGGTGTCACTAAAGTCAAAAGCTACGTCTTTGAGTCCGTAGATCTGCAAGAGGTTCGTGGCGCTTCCGCCCTACTCGACCGAATTAATTTAGTAGACTTGCCTGCCTTCTTTCACGCTGAAGACAGTCAACCCGCCACTCATAAGCAATTTGAGCAGTGCCAGCAAGCTCCCCAATACTGCCGGCAAGTCCGCGCAGAGGCGTTGCCAAAAGCTCTGGATAGTAGGACAAGCATTACAGACGCGCTCATTCCAGAGCTTATCATCTACGCAACGGGCGGCAACATTCTGGCCTTTTGCCCAACCGCCTTTATCCCCGATCTTTGCGATGCTATCGAAAAACGCTATACCACCGAAACCCTATGCGCCAATTCCTGCGCCGTTGGTGAACCCTTCAGACTCTTAGAGATTTATTTGGGGCTACTAAAAGACCCAATTGAAACAACCCTATGGCACGATGCGATCGCTACGCAGCACAAAAGCAACAAAGCCATCCAGGCTTACTTCGGCTTTGCAGACAACGCTTCTGCTGGCGACATTCAAACAGTCTTTAACCAAAGAAAAAACTTCGGAGAACTCGTCGGCAAACTCACTAGCCTATTTAATCAACGCCGCAGTGGGTGCGATGCCCCAGCAAACATCGGCGAAGACGAAGGCAAAGCCAGGCAAAGCCGCCGCTATCCGCCGATGTTTGAAACGCATCCATATTTGATGCGCGATGGCAGCGATCTTCGCTCCACTGTGGCAAAGGTCAATGCTGAGCTACTACCTAAGTCAACACCAGATCCCGAGTTGCTTCCCGACGAGCCTCTACTCTCAGAGCCCTTAGCTCGAAAGCTAAGAGTGGGTCAAATTACTAAGCGAGATAGAATCAGCGACCGATGGTACGAAGTCAGCGGATTCAAAGCGCTTTGGAACCCAGCACCTGAAGGAGATGGAGAGAAGCTGTTTCAAAGCTGGGTTAGCAAGTTTGAGAGATTCTTAAAGGATAATAATCGTATCGATTATTACGATCCAGATAGGCGGGTGTTCGATGAACATGATCGCATCATGGATGCCTATAAGCGAGAAGCCAGGTCGCTCAGTGAAATAGGCGCTAGCAGTAATGGCTATGTCGCATACATCTATGCAGATGGCAACAGCATGGGCCAATTCATCCGAGAGCAAATCAAAACCCCTGCACAGTATCAGCAGTTCAGTGAGGATGTTTTTGCCGCGACAGAGCAGTCTGTGTATCGTGCGATCGCCGCCCACGTTACACCCTACAAATATGAGCCGGACGCCAAATCTCCCAGAAAAAACAAAGCGCCCGTTTGGATTCATCCCTTTGAAATTATTACCATTGGCGGCGATGATGTACTGCTAATTGTCCCTGCTAACAAAGGCGTAGAAGTCGCTCAAGCCATTGGTGAAAGTTTTGAAGAATTGCTCTTAAGCAAAGGAGAACGGTATGGAGGAGAACGCCTTTCGTCCTATGAGCAAAAGGAGAAAGTTCATCGCTACTTGCCAGCCACCGCGCCCGATTCCACCTGCAAGCTAAGCACCTCCAGCGGTGTCCTCATCACCGCCGCCGATACCCCCATCTACTACGCCGACAAGCTAGTCTCGCAACTGCTAAAGTCCGCCAAAAAGCACCTAAAGTCACTAAAAAAAGATGGCTATCATGGCGGCACCGTGGACTTCTTAGTCCTCAAAGCCGTTACTATGATCACCTCAGATATTGAGGCATTTCGCAAAGCAGGCTTAACCATAGATACCGGCCCCCAAAAGCCGACGCTTCAGCTTTATGCTGCGCCCTATACCCTCCATGAGCTAAGCGGCTTTATAGAAACCGTACGCGCCTTTAAACAGGCCAAATTTCCAAAATCTCAGCTATACCAAATTCGTACCCTGCTGGAGCGTGGAAAAAGAACAGCTATTCTCAACTATCGTTACTTCCGCGTCAGGCTAGAGGCCGATAAGCGACAGCTTATAGAAGATGCCTTTGAAAAAGCCTGGTGCGAGGCTCAGACCAACAGCGGCAACCTGGCTCCCTGGCTCACAGCCAAAACAATCGCTGGCAAAACGACGTACGAAACCATTTGGCGAGAGCTAGTAGAGTTAGAACCTTTCATAGAAACTGAAAAAGAAGAGACTGAAAAAGAGAATGCTATGCCGTCAGCTCAGCATAAAGTGCCTTCTCAAGAGCAATCCACAGGGAGGGCGTCATGATCACCTTCGCAAACCTTAAGCAATCTACAGTCGCACAACAACAAGAGACCCTTGAACTGACGGCAATTATTGACACGGCACTCTGTGTGGGTGCAGGCGGATCTTCCGGCTCACTAGCCGACAAGCCCATCCTCAAAAATGCGCAGGGCCGGTTGGTGATTCCGGCTTCCCAGGTAAAAGGACGGCTGCGTCATGAATGTGAAAAGCTAGTCCGCGCCCTGCAATGGCCGGTATGTGAATCGCCCACTGCACAAAAAATGTGCCCTCAGCGAGTCGGCCAGTCAGCAGCAGAGTTTGACCTGAGCAGCTATAAGCTACGGCAGGGGGCAGGCCACACTCACGCTGATAGCCAAACCCACTGTCTCATTTGTCAGCTATTTGGCAATCCTTCACTGCCCGCACGATTGCAGTTTAGCGATTTGGTGTGCGAGGAGCCTGCCGAAAACATTCCTGATGTGCTGCGCCCAGGTGTGAGCATTAACCGGCGACGACGGACGGCTGAAGAGCAAAAACTCTATTTCCTTGAAACCTCTCCGGCTAATGCCAGACTACGCTTTCATGGCAGCATTCATTTTCAGCCTGCCTGGTCGCTAGCAACTGGCGAGACTGTCTTATTTGCGAAGGCGTTGGTACTCACCGGGCTCAAGCATATCTACGCGCTGGGAGGGGGAAAATCCACAGGATTAGGCTGGTTGCATTGGGAATTCAAAGAAGAACAAATGATCATTCCAGACGAGGTTTGGGACTGGCTGGGCAGCGCTGCTGAGCGATCGCAAGGCAACATCCAAGCGAATGCCAGTGCAGGAGAAGACATCGCATGAAACGAATTGAACTAACAATTACAGCGCTTTCTCCCTTGGCAATTGGTCAGCGCAAGCCAGGAGGCTCTGTCAGTGAGGCGCTAGACTATATTCCAGGAACGGTGATTAGGGGCGCGATCGCCAAAGAAATTCTCAGGCATAGCGATACAGAACCGACCGCAGGTGATGATTTTCACAAGCTGTTTTTAGACGAAACGGCGGCTATTTTTGGGAATGCCTATCCTGCGATCGCGCAAACACAACCTGACAAATATGAGCGAAGTTCAGACCCTGTTCAGGTCATACCTGCCAGCGCCCTCAGCACAAAAACAAGCTCAGGCTTTAAGCCTGTAAAAGCAGGTGTTTTTGACAGCCTTATCGATAGCTTTTGCGCTAAAGAACAGGGCCATTTTTACGTTCCTAACGATCTAGAGGGGGACTTAGTAGATGCCTTTACGGGTTTTTACAGCAAAAGTAAACAGGGCTATGTGAGCCATAAAGTAAGCAAACGCTTGCTTACACGGGTAGGCATCAACCGTAAGCGAGCTACTGTCCAAGATGAGATTTTGTACAGCATTGAGGTAATGAACGAGTCTCAGGGCAAACATGAACCCCAAAATGGTAAAGAGCGCGTGCAAACGGTATATCGCAGCAGCATCTTAGTGCAAGATACCACCGAGTTTGCTAATGACCTCTGGGAGTTTCTACAACAGAACTGCACCCATCTCCGGTTAGGGGGGTCGGCCTCTCGGGGCTTAGGAAAGGTTCGTTTGATCAGTGCTAAGCCTGTTGATGAAACAGACAGCCCTATAAAAAATAGGGTGGAAGCGTTCAACAAAACGCTTGAAAAACGATGGGATATGTGGAGCGTTTTGGGGGATGGGGCTGAAAGCCCAACAGAGAAGCGATCGTTCTTTTCAATCACGCTTCATGCCGACGCGATTTTGAGTGAGAACTGGCGGCGAACGATGGTGATTTCTCCCGCGATGCTAGCACCGTTAATAGGGCTGAGTGCTAATGATATTCACTCACATATGGTGTATAGCGGCTATGACTACCGCTCGGGCTGGAATGCTGCCTGGGGACTGCCCAAAGACACAGAGCTAATGACAAAAATGGGTGGCGTCATGATGTTTAGCATTCCAAAGGATCGGCAAAATGAGTGCTATGAAGCCCTAGCTAACTTAGAGAAAGTGGGGATAGGGAGCCGATGCTCGGAAGGCTACGGGCAGCTAAAAGTGTGCGATGAATTTCACCAAATTATGAGGGAGGCAGCGGTGTGAGTGGGGCAGTAGGAGAAAAAACGTTAGATGATAAAGCAGTCAAAGAAGCTGAAAAACCCATGGCGGAAAAGCCTACAGAGAAAAAGCCTACGGAGCAAAGAATCGAGCTCGGGATTCTAAAAGGGATTCGACAGGCGGAAGAGGATGTTGTCATTGCGATCGAAAAAGCGCTTGAGGTCGGTGAATATCCTAAAAATGGTCGAGATAAGCTAGAAGCCTCTCAGTTTAGAAACCTGGTGCGAGTTGCTGACACGACAGAAAGCCCAGAAGTGGTCAAAAACTTTTTGCGGTATCAGGTAGGCCGCGAAAGGAAATGGGGACGTGGCGAGAAATCGTTGGCCGAACATATTATCAAGGATATTGACGGACTACTGAAAACACGAGCCGGGGAGATTGCTAGTGAAGCAAAAAGCACTGAAACAAGGCGAATTCATATGGAACTCATCCGTCGCTACCTTGGCTATGGTTCTCGTCGCCTCAAGTACTTAGATGCTATGCAGGAGGGTTGAGTGATGTTTGATGTTTTTAAGAATCGTCTGGAGCTAACCGGAACGCTCACGACTGTGACCGCGCTGCGGATTAGTCAGGGGCGCTCGACAGAGCCCATCGGCTCAGACTTACCAGTGGTAAAAGATGCGTTGGGTCAGCCGTTGATTCCAGGCAGTAGCTTTAAAGGGGCATTGCGATCGCGCACAGAAAGCTTTCTGCGAGGCATTAATCCTGAGCTGGCTAGAGACCCTAGCGAGCTAGTGAGTCCGGCGGTAAGTCAGGCCGTGACTCAAATTAAGCAAGAAGTTAAGGATGCTAAGCCTGAGGAGATTAAAGATAAGGATCAAGAGCTTACTAAAAGGCTTTATGACATGACTGACGACGCCTCTAAGGTGTTTGGCTCTCCCTGGCAGGCCAGCAAATTTCAAGTGCGCGATTTAACCGTTCAGCCCGAAACGTGGTTTGGTCAGTACCAAGAACGAGACGGCGTCTCAATTGATAGAGATACCGAAACGGCTGTAGATGGCCGCTTATACGACTTTCAGGTAGTGCCAGCTGGCGTACAGTTTGAGTTTAGAGCGGTGTGCGAAAACGCTGAAAGCTGGGAGCTAGGGTTGATAGCGATGGGGTTACAGCAGTTTAAGCGACAGCAAATTCCATTAGGCGGTGGAAATTCTAGAGGCTTGGGCGTGGTGCAGCTAGACATTACAGAAGTGACGTGGGTAGATCCTGAAGATGCCAAGGCACTCCTCAAATATATGGAAAACCTAAGCTTGGGGCAGCTAGGCCAATATCAACACAACGATATTAGCCATATCGAAGCGCTAATGGGAGATTGGATTAGCGCTTTAATTAGCCATCTTTCGCCTCAGGCTCAGGCGGCTGTCGCGAGTCCATCAGCGTAAAATTAGCGGCTACTCAGGCTTATGCTTCTCAAAAATCGCTCACAATAGAATTAGTACCCAGCCATTCCCCGGCAACGCTTATGCCTTCATTCAGCACATACAAAAACCTCGGTGAAACCTTAAAAGAGTTTCAAATCACCTACATAGAAGACAACTTCATGCAGGAAACGCCTTTTGAGATACCGGATTACTTTAGATCTGATCTGCAGCTCATGATGGAGGATGGTGCGATATACAGCTCGGAATATGCAATTTGTGAAAACATCATCTACCCG
>CAWCAE010000004.1:0-27421 GCA_963793445.1 uncultured cyanobacterium | reverse complement strand
CAAAGTAGCATCACCCAGCGCCACCCACTTCTCCCGCAAAAAATCTCCATCCAGCCGCTTCACTTCAAAATCAAACGCCTCACCCAAAAAAGCAGCCACCTCCGCATCCCCCAAAAAAGCTTTCAGCGGCTCAGCCAGCTCGTGCCTAGTAGCCATCTGCTTCGGCCAGCCGTGATACTCCAGCTCCTCCTGAAAAAGTACCAAAAAGTCCTTCTGAGAATGCAAAATCGCCTTCCTAAACAACTCCGGCATCTGCTCATACAGCGCCTTAGAAGCACTATTTTTCAAAAAATCCTTATAAAAGTCCTTTGCAAAATCCTTCGTCAGCGGCACCAGCACCGTCTCAATCAGCACCTTCGCAGCACCCAGCCCAGCCAACGTCCCAGGATCAAACATATTTCAAACTTGCAAGATATACCTACCCCGAAAATATGCCACTTATCGCCAAAACTTGCTGTGAATCACCACCGCTCACCAACAAACTTCAACCTTAGCCATACAGCCTTCTTGCAGCACATACGTATCTACTAGCAAAGATATCAACCGCACATCGCTAAAATAGAGACATATCAAGATCATCTGGAGAAGCCATGACTGTATCACCAGAAACTAAAACTAAAGAAAAACCCAGAATCGATCCCGTCACTTTAGAACTTCCATCCCTCTCTCGCCACGCTATAGACGAGCTATACCACTTCCTACAATACCTACAGTTCAAACATCAGGTAGACCTCGAACCCGCTATCGAAGCAATAGAAGACGAAATAGATGTCTTTGACGCCGACGTTGCCCGCCAAGAACCTGGAGAAGCTATTTCACTAGCCGATCTTAAACTTGAGCTAGGCATAGAATGACCTACCAAGTTTTTATCGAGCCTCTGGCAAGACGGCAAATCAGCAAGCTGCCGATAACCGTTCAGGAGTCTTTACTTGCCCGTATCACTACCCTAGAGCAAGACCCCGACTGTCAGGCTGCAAAAAGCTTAAAGGCCGAAAGAACGAATATCGTATTCGTTCGGGAAACTATCGCGTTATTTACGCGGTTGAAGATACAAAACTCCTTGTCAGAGTCGTAAAAGCAGGCCACAGAAAGGATGCATACGAATAATCGATGTTTCAAACCACCCGTCGCCGCCTCGCCCTCTGGTACACCACCGTCACCGCCGTCCTCCTTCTTGTCTTCGCCACCGGCGTCTACACCTACGTTCGCACCACCCTTGTTGAGCGCGTAGACGACACCCTCAACCACGTCATCGAAGTCGTCGAACGCTCCCTCATCATCGAAACGCCCGCCAGCAAAACGGCTAGCGTCAACATCGAAGCCAGCTTTCGCACCAACCAAGCCGCCAGCGAAGACGATCGCATCGATCTCGAATGGTTCAACCGCGAAGGCAACCTGCAGTGGAGCACCTTCGACACGCCTCACTACGTACCGCTTCACGTCAATCCCCAGGGTGAAACAGTTACCCCTCGTGACGGCATCGTCCTGCGCCAAATCACCGAACGCATCACGATCAACGACCAGCTTCTGGGCTATCTACGCGTCAGCCACCCCTGGTTCGAGGTCTCTAAACCCAGCCGCCAGCTAATTGTTGATCTTGCTCTCGGCAGCACGCTAATGCTAGTGACCGTTGCTGGTATTGGCTGGTTTCTCTCGGGTCTCGCCATCGCCCCTGTCCGCGACTCTTACCAGCAGCTAAAACAGTTCACCGCCGACGCCTCTCACGAGCTGCGTAACCCCATTGCCGTCATTCAAACTAACGTCCAGGTTGCCCTTACCGACCCAGATGAACAGTTTCAGCGCAGCCAGCTAGAAGTCATAGAACGCCTTACCCGTCGGCTTGGCAAACTGGTTGACGATCTGTTGTTTCTCGCCCGTCAAGAAAGCGGTCTCATTCCCACTAGCAAAGAACCAATCAGTCTCTCAATCCTGTTAAAGAATGTATTTGAAGAACAGCAGGCGATCGCACAAAAAAAGCACCTCACATTCTCTTATCACCAAAACCATTCCACCACCTATTCATTTAAAGGCGATCCCGATCAGCTCACTCGCCTCTTCACTAACCTCATTGCCAACGCTATTCAATACACCCCCAGCGGCAGCATCACTGTCAGCCTCAACGCCACTGCCCACAGCAACACCATTGCCATCGCCGACACCGGCATCGGCATCCCAACCCAGGCGCTCACCCACATTTTCGACCGTTTCTATCGGGTCGATGCCGCCCGCAGCCGCAGCGCCGGAGGCTCAGGGCTCGGACTTGCGATCGCCAAAATCATTACCGACAATCACCACGGCCAGCTCACCCTCACCAGCGAACCCCAAAAAGGCACCACCGCCACCGTCACCTTGCCCGCTGTCACACCGCCCAAAACCGCCCAGCTAGAACCTGAAAGTACTGGGCATACAGCGTAACCAAGCGCTCTGGCTAATACTACTGCGCAGGCATCATACTCACATCCGGTCCAAACGTACGCTCCTCAGGCATTCCTAGCTCCCCCATCGGCTGAGCCTCCGACTGATTGAGCGAATACATCACCCCGCCCGCATTCCCAACGCGAATCGTCATCGACTGATCCGCCGCCCAAGACCGAGTTTCACCCTGCTCCAAAATCGCCTCAAATGCCATCTTCCCGTCGGTAATTACCCGCACCCAAGACTGACCCGTCAGCACCAAATCCACCTCAATTGGCTTAGCCTGCGCTTTAGGCGCTTCTTCTGGGACCTCTGCCGGAGCTTCGGCCACCGGGTCCGAACTGGGCATTAGCTGCTCAATCGCCGCCGGGTCTAAAATTGGCTGGGCCGTCATATCAGGTGCAGTTCGCTGCAGCAGCCCAGAAAGCGCACTTACCGCCCCCATAATCAGCAGCACATAGGCACCGTACAAATGCAAAGGCCGTAGCTGAGCCGCCGGAGAATCTTTCCAAGATGAACGCGGCGGATTAATCACCGGACGCGTGAAAAACTGGCTTGCGATCGCCTCGCCATCTAACCCCATTGCATTGCCATAGCGCCGCAACAGCGCCCGAATATAAATAGGCTCAGGCAGCTCCGAAATGTGACCTTCTTCCAGCGCAGAAAGCAGCATCTGGCGAATCAACGTCAGCTTCTCGATCGCCTCTAGGGTAAGCCCTCGCTGCAAACGTGCCTGCTTCAGCGAGCTGCCAATAGAACTCAGCTGCTCTTGCTGCAACTGCTCTGCTGTCGGTTCTTTAGTACGAGCTTTCTGCTTCATGTTAAGGCTTAGATTAGGCAACGATTTAATAATGTTTTCGGGTCTTCTTATGGTTTCAGGGCAAAATCTAGCGCAACTTATCTAACTCGACTTAACTAAAAGATGATACAAAAATCGCAACCCATACGTACAGCACACAGCATAGAGCCACACAGCTAGTGCAATAGAAACTGCTACGCGAGCTTGAAGGTGAGTTTGGCTAGCTCCCCAGCATTCACTAAGCGATAGTGACCTCGTGGCAAGCTTCCTAAAGACAGTGAGCCAATTTTTGTTCTGTGAAGGGCAATCACAGGATGACCCAAAGCTTCGGCCACACGACGAATTTGACGATTGCGACCTTCTGTGAGCGTTACGCTCAAAAGTGCCCGGCTGTTTGGCAGCACCTTTACCAGCCGAACCTCAGCCGGTAGCGTCTGACGACCGTCCAAAGCCACGCCCTCACACCACCGCTCAATTACGGCCTTAGAGGGAACGCCTCGAACACGAACCTGATATACCTTAGGCATAGCATGGTTAGGATGCGTCAATTGATAGGTCAAATCACCATCGTTAGTCAGCAGCAAAGCTCCCGTTGAGTCGGCATCTAAACGACCTACCGGGTGAATGCCAGTCCCCTGTTGCAAAGAATCCTCTAACAGGTCTAGCACCGTTCGCCTACCCTGTGGATCTAAGCAAGTAGAAACCACACCCTTAGGCTTATGAAGCAAAACATAAACGCAGCCAGGGGGCTCGCCTATTTCTACTCCATCGACACAGATACAATCGAGGCTTGTATCTGCCTGCTGACCAATCTCAGCAACTTTGCCATTCACTGTTACCCTACCACCTAAAATCAGCTTTTCAGATTGGCGGCGAGAGGCAATACCTCTCTGTGCTAACAGCTTTTGCAGCCTTTTGGTCATAAGTACGAACAGCTTTAGTTAAGTATATACACCGTACGGATATATTCGTAGGTCAGATGCCAAATCAACGGCACCAAACCAGATGAGCGTCAAAACAAGTAGCCCGTAAAAAACCTGAGCCGTGAAACTAAGCCCTGAAAAGACTGGACTGTAAAAAGACTCAAATGATCCATAGGTTTGTGTAAAGTCTTCTGTTATTCAAGCAGCAATCTTACTGTCCATACAAGGGGGTAATCCTACGGAATAGGCAAGACTTCATAGTTGCTTTAAGAACACCGTACTTTGAGAGCAAATGCGTTGAGGGCGTTCTATAAAAAACTACATTTGTTTAGCAGCCAGATGTTTAAAAGGAAGCCATACCCGCAGCCAAGCCCCCCCATACTCAGGATGGTTCTTGGCCTCTACGCGGCCTTGATGCACCTCGACTATCTGTCGCACAATCGCTAGCCCTAACCCTGTACCCCGGCTAGAAAGCTCAGCCGTATCAACCGTATAGCCAGCGCTATCGAAACGTTCGTGGCGGCTACGCGCAGGATCTGCACGGTAAAAGCGATCGAATATATGGGGGAGATCTTTGTCATGCAGGCCTTCACCAGCATCGATTACTTCTAATAAAAGGTGAGTAGCCCTGTCTATCTGATCGATATCTATTTGATTGTCTATGCCTGTGCGATTATCTATTCGATCAAATTGAGTCAAACTCAAATGGACTCGAATCGCCGCAGATGGAGGACTGTATTTCACCGCATTGCTCAGCAGATTGAAGACTAGCGCGTGCATAAGGCTGGTGTTTACGGTCGCGATCAGGTGCTCGGGACCCTGGTAGTTCAACGTTAGTTGCTTCAGCTTGGCTAGCGGCTCAACACCTTGCCAGGCAGCCTGAATCAGCGAGACAAAGTCAGTATCAGCCTCATCTTGTAGCTGGTTTTGACGTTGCTCTAGGCTACTCATCTTCAGCACATCGTCAATCAGCAAGCTCAACCGAATCACTTCTTTTAGCAAGCGCTCTACCCAGGTCAGCAAATTAGGCGAAACCCTAGCTTGCAAGGTTTCTGCGACTAGGCGGATAGAGGTCAGCGGTGTTTTTAGCTCGTGGGCTACGTCCGAAATCCAGCGATCGCGCTGCTGAGCCAGCGTCACTGCCTCCTGCTTATTTTCTAAAAATACGCCCACTTGCCCTGCCGTTAGCGGAAAGCCATAGCCTTGAAAGGGATAGGCCGGACGCTCCAAATAGTTAACCGGATCGGTTGAGATCGCGTTAAACGTCCAGCGAGCTTCGCAGACAGTTTGCGCCTGGCGAGTGCGCTCTATTAGCTGATCTAGCTCGTAAGAGCGTACTGTTGCCAGCAGTAAGCGGGGCTGAGAAGAGTCGCCTTGGTCAATATCCAAAAATTCTTGAGCGCGTTGATTGCACCACAATAGCCGGCTCTCTTCGTCTACTTGTAGATAGCCTACAGGTGCGTTCTGCAGCAGATGGCGCAAGTTTTTTATTTGCTCATTGAGTGCCTCTATCTGCGCCTGCTGCTCACTAATCGCGCTAGCTAGCTGCGCATCGTAGCCTATTTTCGGCACAACCTCGCGGTTTTCTAGTCGCCCTAGCAGCCGCTTCAGCTTCGTATCATAGCGCTGCCGATCAAACATCAGCACCATCAGTCCAACCATCAAACCTGCGATGAAACTTGACAGCATAAGCATCGCTCCCATTGGTGATGGCACATCTGTAATGGCATACCTGTAATGGCATGCTCTTGATGGCATGTCTGTGATTGTACAAAGGCTATGATACAGCAGCAAAAAAGGCGTCAATCTTTTCAGATAACGCCTTTTCTAGATTTCACTCTAGATTCAACTTAGGTAGCTGCGATCGCAGTAGATATGTGCATGCATGCACAAAATGCTAGCGAACAATCGCACCACGGTACTTCAGCACGTCTTCAGGATGCCGCGCGGGCACACCCACCGCCCGGCGGACAAAATATGTCGCGCCGCGATAGTGGCCAATTTCTTGAGTTTGTGTAACCTGAACGGTGCAATCGGTGCTGTTGTACTTAACGCCACGGTATGAAAGTTGCATGGTAATCGCCTCCAAAGGGATTGAAATGGTAAAGAGGCGCGTTCCTTCAGGGCTAAAAAAGGCCCTTACTTCCGTCTTTCGTGAGTCAAAGGCAGTGAATCAAAATGTCGATTAGAAACATCAATGCGGTTGACTGAGAAAAAGATGAACGTTGTTTGTTTCTGTATCTAATAATACCGTTTGGGATTTAAAAGTGTCAACGGGTTCATACAATTAAATTTACATAAGGCACATATCGGCTTTTTTAGGATTGAGCTAGATCACTGTAAGAATTCCAGCATGCCGTTAATGCGTGGCCAGGGTGTAGCCTCATCAGTCCAAGTCAGCCGCTGTCGAAACGACGGATTGCAGCGTAGAGACAGGAACCTGGTAGAAGTATTTTCGGCGGAAGGACTCTTCCTGGACAGCCGCTAGAAAGTGGCTCAAAGCACGGTCGAAGCCGGAACCGGTACCAGGATCAAAATGAAGGCGAAGATCTATCGCCGAAATGTCTATGGTAAATCCAGCTTTAGATAAGGCGCTAAGCCCTATCTCTAAGGTGCGATCGCCCACTTCTAGCTTCTGGGCTAGCCGCTCACGACTCACCGCCTGCTGCGTCCGAGCTAAATACTTTGCTAGACCCAGCAGCCGCGTCCACACATCAACCGGATCGGCTACATCCGGAGACGGATAGGCCAGCGCTACTGGCTGCTGCGTTTGGTAAGACTGGTGCTGCCACAGCCGCAGCGCTTTCCAGTGTCTGGGGCAGTCATCTACCACCAAATCGGTCGTAGCCCCGCTTGGTTCAAGCGGCGGTTCTGGTTTAAGCAACAGTTCAGTAGCTGGCTCTACGGAGGATGCACCCGCCGCATACCGTCGGTCCAGCAGCCAGTGATCATCGGTTACCAGCTGAGCTGTGTCAGACTGCGTGGCTGCTGGACGAATGTCGATCAGTCGTACTTCATATCGGCGGGCTTTTGGATGACTGTTGAAATCTAGCTCAGCCACCACATCCCACCGACCGGGCGGCAAATCATCTTTATAGTGTCCCCACCACAGCCCTGGACACTTGGCAAGTCGATCGCCGCTTTCATCACAAAGCTGGAAAGTCGCCTTTATGTAGCCCACCTTAGAGCCCAGACGGTCTTTTAGCTTTTGATGCCACACGTTTTCAAACCAGCAGTTTTTAATCAGCAGCTTAGGTACAGGGTTTCCCATTCCACAAGGCTCCAGCAGCTTCAGCTCTTGAAACAGTGCTTTCCCCAGCTCAGCCACCGTTACCGTCAGGTCAACTTTGATTGTGGGGGCACTCATTTGCGGCCCCACTTTCTGGCGGTACTGCTGATTGATTGCCGCTCGAAACAGGGGTAAATTTTCCACCGGCAAGCTCAGGCCTGCCGCGAATGGATGTCCGCCAAATCCCGTCAGCAAATGTGCCTGCGAATGCACCAGGTCATAGAGATCAACTTGATTGACAGAACGCGCTGATCCCCTTGCTAGAGGCTCCCTGCTAACATCTGCGCTCGTGCCCACCGCTGGCGCATCCTGAGTGAGCAAAATCGTCGGCCTGCCATACTGCTGGGCCACTTGCCCAGCGACTAAGCCCAGCACTCCCACAGGCCACTGCGAATCGCAAAGCACAATCACACCAGTCGTTGACAGATCTCGGTGCGCTAGCTGTTCGCTCACCTGCTGAAAGACGTCATTTTGCAGTGCCTTGCGTCTAGCATTGGCTAGCTCTGCTTTGCCTGCTAACGCTTGGCAACGCTCAGGATCTTTGCTAGTCAGTAGTTCTACACAAAAGCTAGCGTCGCCGTAGATACGACTGACAGCGTTAATTCGAGGTCCAATGCCGAATGAAATATCCGTGGGGCGATCGCCTGCGCGCCGACATAGCTTCAGCAGCTGTGCCACGCCAGGACGCACAGGTGGCGTAGTTGTTAGCTGCGCTTGCAGCTGCTCAATGCCAATCTGCGCCAGATAGCGACAGTCACCCGTTAGCTCGACCAAATCTGCAATCAGACCAATCGCAACCAAATCAACCAGCTCGTATAGCGGACGTATCGGCACCGCTGGTAGCTTTTCATAGAGCGCTTCTACTAGCTTGTACGCCACAGCCACCCCAGAAAGCGACGCCATCGCATGGTCAGCCGGTAAAACCCTTGGGTTCACAATCGCTACGACCGCAGGTCTAGTCTGGGGCAGTGTGTGGTGGTCCGTCACAATCACATCTATACCCAAGGACTGCGCGTGCGCCACTTCGTTTGGGTTGGTGCTGCCGGTGTCACAGGTAACAATAAGCTGCACACCCTGGGCTGAAAGCTGGTCGATCCCTATCATAGAGAGCCCGTGAGACTCCTTTAACCGATTAGGAATAAAATAAGTTAGCTGACTCTCACCAGCAAAAAACTGTCTAAGGCCGTCCCAAAGCACTGCTGTAGCGGTAATGCCATCGGCGTCAAAGTCACCCCAAATGGCAACTTTTTCATTGCGATCGCGTGCCATCACTAGCCGATCTACTGCCTGCTGCATCTCCGCACCAAACTCAAACGGACTCGCTGGGCAGTACGCCGTTGCCCGCCAAAACCCGCGCAGCGCCGCCGCCGACCGAATACCTCTCATCCACAGCAGTTGAGCCCCTCTAGTCGGCCAGGAAAGCCCCGTTGTCTCCGCCACCGTGTTGACCCAGCCATCAGGCAGATGAGGAACCGGGTTTACCTGCCAGTTTCCCAATCGATTTTCAGCCGGATCGCGAAGATTTGGATCACGATTCGGGTCACCACAATTCGGGTCAGCAAGAGAAGCCATACATACAAGAGAAACTGTAGATTACTTAAAACGCTCAGATGCTCTCAAGCTAGCACTTCACAGAGCTTATCGTTGTCGCTTCTCCAGTTGCGGACGCTTGTTCTAGGCGCTCACGCGAAGCAAAGTGGCCAACGTCATAAACGACAACGCTATAAACAACATGCGACTCCGCCTAGATCCAATCCGCTCGGATACAATAAGCCAAATTCTCGCGCGGAAACTACAAGCCATAAACTAGGTGAGTTATGAAGCTAGGTGACTGGATCAGCCTGCTATGTCTCATAGCCGCAGGCTTTATCCTTTGGCAGATAAAGTCAATTCTGCTATTGATTTTTGCCGCAGTCGTTATAGCGCTTGCGCTCAATAGCGTGACCAAAAGAATTCAGGCACTCAATGTTCAGCGTCGTTTCGCTATCCCCATCTCGATTCTGCTGTTCACAGTTGTGACGACCCTCTTTATCCTGGTCATCATTCCACCTTTTATAGAGCAGTTCACTAAGCTACTAGATTTGCTGGTCAGCTTTTCAGCAAGGCTTCCTAGCTTGCTAGTGACACTACAAGAAAATCTCCCAGATCGTATTCGCCTGCCCGAAATTGACGAATTTTTAGACTGGCTGACCGCGCCCGACTCGGCCATTATTGAGGTTTTCCGCAACTTCTTTACCTTCTTCAACACCTCCGTTCAAATTTTTGTTAACTCTTCTGTTCAGATCTTGATTCATACGCTGTTTGTAGCAGTACTCGCCATCATGATCTTGACCAACCCCAGCGCCTATCTCAACAGCATTCTGCTGCTATTTCCCTCTTTTTATCGAGCTAGGGCCCGAGAAATCTTTGGGCAGTGCGAAGTTGCACTAGGCAACTGGCTAGGGGGTATAATCATTAGCTCTATTTTCATCTTTGGCTTTAGCTTCATTGGGCTGCTGCTATTGGGCATTGATTTTGCTTTCGCACATGCCCTACTCGCAGGCATCCTCAACTTTATTCCAAATATTGGCCCGGCCCTCAGCATGGTCTTTCCTGTCGTTGTCGCTATCCTTTCAGACGACCCATGGAAGGCAGTGGCAGTGATTGTTCTCTATATTATTCTTCAACAGATAGAATCCTATGCGGTTACACCAACCGTCATGGCCCATCAAGTCTCATTGCTACCAGCCTTTACGCTCATTGCCCAAATTTTCTTTGCTCAAATTTTCAAGTTTTCAGGGCTACTGCTAGCGCTTCCACTAACCGTTGTTGCCAAAATCTGGATTCAAGAGTTGCTGATTAAAGATGTTCTCAATCACTGGCAGCTCGCGCCTCGAAGGTTTCGGCGGACGCCGTCATCAGAAAAGCCGTCGCCAGAAAGACCGCCAGAAAAGCCGTACGGGGATCGTTCTGCTTTGCCTGAGCCTTCTATCGAGCTAGAGCTATCCTCACCTGTCTCTGATCAAAACCCGTCTTAAGCATCTGTCTTGGGCATCTATTTTAGGCTGCTCTCAAGCATTGCTTTGTGTACTTCCTTCAGACCGTCAAGTCTATGAATTCATTAAGCAAGCAGCCTTCTCCCATCGGATTTTTGCTGATTGCCATTCTGTCTGTTCAGTTTGGCTCGGCGCTAGCCAAATCTCTATTTGTTGACGTGGGGCCGTGGGGTGTCGTCGCGCTACGGGTTAGCTTCTCAGCAGCCGTTCTTTTCGCCATCTGGCGACCCCAGTTCAACTCAAATGTTAGAGCACACCTCAAGCTGATCGTGGCCTATGGCATTGTCATGGCCTGTATGAACTGTGCCTTCTATGCGGCAATTGACCGCATTCCACTAGGCGTCGCGATCTCGCTAGAGTTTACTGGCCCGCTGGGCCTAGCTGTGCTCAAATCTCAACGCTGGATGGATGGCTTTTGGGCTGCGCTGGCGGCTATCGGCATTTTGCTGCTGACACCACTAAGTGGCTCAACGCTAGATTCACAGGGCATGCTGCTGGCGCTCCTAGCAGGATTTTTCTGGGCACTGTATATCATCCTCGCAGCCAAGCTGGGCCCTGCACTACCGGGGGTAGAGGGTCTTAGCTGGGGTCTGGCAGTTGGCACAGCCTTCTTACTACCCGTTGGCATCGCTACGGCGGGCAGTGCGCTACTAAATTTGAGGGTGCTGCTAATCGGGCTAGGGGTGGCCCTGCTATCGACGGCGGTTCCCTATGCCTGTGAAATCATCGCGTTGCGATCGCTCCCGATTAAAGTGTTCGGCGTCATGCTCAGTCTTGAGCCAATGGTTGGTGTGCTTGCAGGCTTGCTTATCTTAGGCGAGACTTTATCGGCGCGATCGCTCACTGCCTGCTTACTCGTGTCTATTGCCGCCGCAGGTGCCGCCCAAAGTAGGCCAAAACCCTAAACCAACTTGTCCAAGCCAGATGGGTAATCTAATGGGCAATAGAGCTTTTTACGCTACGCATTCGCTACCTCTTGAGGTTCACGCCTAAGCTTCCACGTCCAGTACTATCACTGCAAGTGCCCATTACTTCAAGCGCTATGTCATCGCCTGCCTTGACACACTCTCTAAAACCGAAAGAATTTAGTGAGCTGTTTCCACTCTTCAAAGACGCCAGCCCAGAAACACTTCAAACGCTGTACGAAAGCACAACTTTTAACGAGTGTCCTGCCGGTCGTACCGTTCTGATGGAGGACTCTTGGGGCAATGCGGTCTATTTGATTATCTCAGGCTGGGCTAAGGTTCGCGTTCAAGCAGGCGATGACTATGTCACGCTGGTAATTTTAGGTAAGGGTGAATACTTTGGCGAAATGGCCGTGCTCAACGAGTCGCCGCGTTCTACGGATGTCGCGGCACTCTCCAAGGTAGAGCTACTTAGCATTCCAGCTCAGCTTTTTATCCAAAGTCTATTCAACGATCCCCAGCTACACCATCGCCTTTTGCAAAGCATGGTCGAGCGGCTAAAGCAAACCCAAAAGCGATTCCAACTGCGCAACAAAGCGGCAGGAATCAAGCTGGTCTACACTTTGGTCAATTTGGCCGATGCCTATGGAGAAAAACAGGGAAACACCGCTGAGATATTTAATATTCCAGCGGCAGATTTGGCGGCGATCGCAGATATCAAACTAGCCGAAGTCTCCAAAATCCTAAACAGGCTCACCGAGCTCGACTGGCTGAACATCGATCCGCCCAAAAATGTCATTCGCCTGCTCGATCTCAAAAGTCTTAGGCACCTTTCACATCTTGGCTGAAAGGTACTGGCTGAAAGATATTAGCTAAAAGCTGCTGGCTAAAAGCAACCACAAATCCGCCCGCAAATCAAAATCAGCACAGGCTGAAGCTTGAACGAAATTGTTAGCTGACATCTTTAAATTTTGTAGGGTAGTTTTGTTATTTATCATCTATCTTCATACAGTAAGAGGAAATCTGTGTGCTAACTGAAAACTCTAGCTGACTTCAGCTAAGGGTTTAGCACCGTCCCTAGGTGAGACTCTATCCTATGAACATCCAGCCGCCTCCTATTTCGCCTCGCCAGATGAACCTGCTTCGCGTCGTGCTGTCTATGGCCTGGGCTGACGACACCCTAGAACAAAAAGAAGTCGAAGTCATGCTGGCCCGCTTTAGTCAGCTATTCGCCACAGAGCCTGCTCAGCAAACCTATCTACAAAACCAGCTCAAAGAATACTTCATACAAGACATTCCCCTCGAGGAAGCCGCTCGAAAAATCACCAACCCAGCCGAAAAAGAGCTGGCCGTGCGCCTTTCATATGAAGTGATTCAAGCAAGTACCCGCACCCCCGAAGAAGCGCCGATCAACTCAGCAGAGCAAACTGCCTATCAACAGCTGATCGGCTATCTTGAGCTGCCTGCCGATGTTGTCAAGCGGGCTGAACAAGAAGCCACCGCATCCCAAGGCAAAGGGGGAGACAATATTGTTGATATGCTGGCCTATCAGCTACGTGACTATCTGTCGAATTAGCAGCGCCTCATTTAGCTAGCACCACTAAGCTAGCCAACCTAAGCTTGGGATAAGCAACTTACGCTCGTGGCAAGCCTAAAGGGACGCTTGACTCGATCCTGGCGTTATATAGCAGTGTTTCGTCTAGCTAGCAGTGCTCATTGAGAGCATCCGCTGAATTGGCGCTAGCGCATCTGCTTGAATAGCTTTCGCAATAGTAATTTCGGGCGCTTTATCCCGCATCGCTAAATACAGCTTCTCCAGCGTATTTAGGCGCATGTAAGGGCACTCATTACAGGCACAGTTCGCCTCAGGTGGCGCAGGAATAAAGTGCTTTTTAGGCACCTGTTTCTCCATCTGATGGATAATGCCGGACTCAGTGGCAACAATAAACTGGTCATAATCGCCCGTGCGCACGTGGTTCAGCAGCGCTGTAGTCGAGCCAATAAAGCTGGCGTGCCGCAAAACCGTTTGCTCACACTCAGGGTGGGCAATAATTTCAGCAGCCGGATACGCCATCTTCAGCGTCAGCAGCTTCTTTTCTGAAAAGGTTTCGTGCACAATGCAGCTGCCTTGCCACAGCAACATATCGCGACCCGTTTTTTCCATCACGTAGCGCCCCAGATTTCGATCCGGCGCAAAAATAATCTTTTGCGCCGCAGGCAGTTGGTTCACCAAATTGACCGCGTTAGAGCTGGTGCAAATGATATCGCTCATTGCTTTGATTTCAGCGGTGCAGTTGATGTAGGAAATGACTACGTGGTCAGGGTGTTTCGCCTTAAAGGCTGCAAAATCGGCTGGTAGACAGCTATCAGCCAAGGAGCACCCGGCCTCTAAGTCGGGCAGGAGTACCAGCTTATTGGGGTTTAGAATTTTGGCGGTTTCCGCCATAAAATGAACCCCGGCAAACACAATCACATCCGCTTGCGTACTAGCAGCTTGCTGCGAGAGACCCAGAGAATCTCCAATATAGTCAGCAATATCTTGAATGTCAGGCTCCTGGTAGTAGTGAGCCAAAACAACCGCATTCAGGTCTTTTTTTAGCTGCTCAATCGCACCGAAAAGATCCTTCGGCAACGCCGTTCGAACAGGCGAGACGCTGGCAGTAGCAAACACGAATTATCCTCTCTTAATTATTGTTATTTACCATTTCTTGGATCTAGATTATAGTCAAATCTACCATAATTGGCTACTGCTTTGTCAGGTGCGGATGCAGGGGCATAGACTCTAGAGAACAGCTTGAAAGAGCCCAGAGCAAAAGAGATATAAACAAGATTGGAGCTTACAAGAAAAGGTAGACTCAGCTAGCGAGGCAAGGCGCGATCGCATTTAACCAGCCTTCTGGCGTAGAATCCACAATTGATATCTCTTGCCAATTGGCAACATCCAGGCTGTCCTTGATCTCAGCTAGCAATTCAAAATTGGCTGAACAACTGCTAATAGAAATCACCTCGAGCGACTGCCCCGACGGCATCTGACGTTGATAAGCGGCTATCACTGCCTGCACCGCGCGCGCTAGACTCACATCCGTTCCTAACAGCTCAGAAAAGCGGTTCTCTTCCGGCGATCGCACAATCATTCCAAAACCCATCTCTTTAGCCGCCTGCTGCAAAACAGCAGGATCTGCACCCTTTGGCGTCATAAATGGCTCGCTAAATTCACGTGCTTTTGCCTGGTGAGCGGCAGATTCAGAAAGCCCTGCTAACCGCTGCAGCTGTGGCACTGTAAAGTCACCAAACCCCTTCAGTGGATGCGCAACAACGTTGGCAAGCACCCGCAAACCGGCTCGCGCCTGCACATAGGGGCAGCCCAGCGCCAACACAAAATAGTCATCTTCCCTTTCACCGAGGCTAGGCGTAAAAGGATTATGGTCAGCAGGTGTAAAAATAGCGCTACCGCTTTCGGTGATAAAAGGAGCGACTAGTCCTAACTGCTGACGGATAGGTTCAAATTCGGTACGATTGCGATTCGTAAATACAATCACCGGTATGCCCAAGCTCTGCAGCTGTGCGATCGCAGGCCGCAGTTGCACATACTCATCGCTCGTCACCTCAGTCGAAGCCCCATCAGCAGTTCCAACCTCAGCAGAACTGAGCAAAGCCCCATCCAAAGCCGTTAGGATTAATCGATCCGTCATTTTCTTGCGCTAGCCCTCTACAGAGCCGGTCCAGTATTAGTGCTCTCTTCTTAAAACAGTAGAACAAAACCGATGGGTGCCAAGTTAAGGTTACGCGACAATAGTCAAGGGGTGCCAAAAGAGTGTAGGAAAGGGTTATATCGTTCAAAGCCCTAAGCTTCTCAGATGAGTCATCGCTATAGCCGCAATCCAGATCACATTCGCCGCCGCAACGTGCCCGCTCCGGACAATGAGGCGATTGATGAACATCTGAGATTGCTTCTGAGTCCAGTAGTCTATAGCCAAGCCGCGTACTATCGAACCCTAGGGATGCGTTCACGCATATTGACACTGCCATTGATGGTGGCAGCGGTAGTGACGCTGTTGTGGAAGCAGGTGCCCTCGGTTAATGAGTTAACCCGTCAGTTGAACCGCAAAGACTTGCTGTGGGCAAAGGCAGTGAGCGTAAGCCGTCAGGCGGTAAGTGCGCGCTTTCTGAGTTTTCCGAATGAGTTGTTTGAGGGCGTATTTCAGGCACTGCTGCCGACATTGAAAGCGCGTTGGGCCGAGCGCACTCGCCCGCTGCCCGTGAGCGTGGCCTATGCGAGAGAACACTTTGAGCAGGTGTGGGCGGCAGACGGTTCGGTGCTAGAAGCGCTATTCCGCAAGCTCAAGAGCCTAGAAGCGATGCCAGCCGGACAGCTGGCAGGCAAAATCTGTACGGTGATTGAGCTTGGCTCTCAATTGCCGGTACAGATTTGGTTCTCTGAGGATGCCAAAGCCCATGACTGTCAGTTCCTAGATGATTTGTTGGCCCTAGCGACGGCCAAAACCCTGCTGATTCTAGACCGAGGCTTTTACGACTTTGAGTGGTGGGCTCGGTTGGTAGCTCAAGGCACCCAGTTCATTTGTGCCGGTAAGTCGAACCTGGCTTACACCGTTCTCCAGGAGTTCTCGCTCACCCATGGCCTCCGAGACCGCCTGATTGTCGTCGGCAAAGACAAATCAGGCGAGCCCTTAGTCCGGCTTCGGTTGATCGAGGTGCGCAAAGGCAAGGGCTGGTATCGATACCTCACTTCTGTACTCAACCCCAAAGTCCTGCCACCTTATGTGGTGGCCGATTTGTACGCTCGCAGGTGGCGGATTGAAGATGCCTTTCACCTGGTGAAGCGGCTGTTGGGACTGGCCTATCTTTGGACCGGTTCGCTCAATGGCATCAAGCTCCAAATCTGGGCGACTTGGTTGATGTACGCCGTCTTGAACGACCTCTCTGATGCCGTTGCTCAGGCGGTTCAACTACCGCTTGAACGCATCTCTAAGGAAATGGTTTGGCGCGGTCTCTATCATTTTAATGATGCTTATAATCGCGGCCTTGCCTCTGACCCCATCGCTTATTTAGCTGCCCCTGAAAATCGTGACCTGAGCGTCGTCAAAACCATTCGTAAACCGCCTAGGATTATCAACCTTAACCCCTATATCTCTGCCCTTTCAGGCTCTTCTTGACTAATCCCTTTTTGTTCTAACTTGCTACCCATCAACAAAACCATAGACAATAATCTTTGCTATATGCTGAGAGAGCGTGCACCTTAGCTTTATTGCTATTTCTTTCTCGCTTGCCGTTTCTCCTGCTTCTATCAACCGCCTCTCTGCCAAACTAGCCTCCCTGTAATCCGCCAGTGCCTCACTCAGCGCCTCAATCCACCGTAAGAATCGCAGTCATTGGAGATATCCACGACCTCTGGGAGCTAGAAGATAACGCTGCGCTTGAGCATCTAGGGGTTGATTTGGCTATATTCGTTGGCGACTATGGCAATGAGTCAGTCGAAGTGGTGCGGCGAATTGCGGCAGTCGATATTCCAAAAGCGGCTGTCATGGGCAATCACGACGCCTACTATTCAGCTAGCAACAAAGGCATCAAAAACTGTCCATATGACCGCCACCGAGAAGACTGGGTCCAACTACAGATGGATCTGCTAGGCGAAGATCACGTCGGCTTTAGCAAACGCGAATTTCCTCAGCTCGGATTCACAGTGGTAGGCGGACGTCCCTTTAGCTGGGGTGGATCTGAATGGCGCTATCGTAAGTTTTATCGCGACAGGTTTAATATCCGCAGCTTTGACGAATCGCTCGACCTGATTTTGGCTGCAGCTGACGAGGCAGAGCAAAACACTATTATTTTTGTCGGTCACGTTGGGCCCTACGGCTTAGGCGATCAGCCCGAAGACCCCTGTGGTAAAGATTGGGGAAAAAATGGCGGCGGTGGTGACTATGGCGATCCAGACTTTGCCAAAGCGATCGCGCTCACCCAAGCCTCTGGCAAGAAAGTGCCGCTCGTTACCTTTGGCCACATGCATCACCAGCTCAAAAACAACGCCCATAAACTTCGCAAGCGCGTTGCCAAAACCGCAGACACTGTTTATTTCAACGCAGCTAATGTGCCTCGGATTGAATCAACGCCTGCGGGCAGTCGGCGCAGCTTTTCTCTAGTCACTTTCAACAATGGCAGCGTCGAATCTATCGTGCTGATGTGGCTAAACTCAAACTTTGAGAAGGTTTCAGAAGAATACCTTTATGCCCAATAATGCATCTTCACAGCGTACATATCTAACGGCTAGCACGCGCAGCTACAAGATAAAAAGCGTCAACTAGTAGACGGCATCAAACGATTCAAGCTACTATAGCCAAGCCTGTTTAAGTATGGCATTTTCATACTTAAACGCAGGGTATGGAGAGGTGGCAGAGTGGTCGAATGCGCTCGACTTGAAATCGAGTGTACCGAAAGGTACCGTGGGTTCGAATCCCACCCTCTCCGTTGATTAAGCCGCTAATTGAGCAGCCGCGATCAAGCTACTACAAAACGCGTACGGGCCAAACATTTAGTGAAACTATCCGTATACCACACGCCTGAAGAAGTTCCGGCAGGTCTCTTGCCCGACTGTGCGATCGCAATTGACGTGCTCCGCGCCACCACTACAATGGCCGCGGCCTTCAGTGCCGGCGCTGAAGCGATTCAGGTTTTCAGCGATCTCGATCGGCTGCTTAGCGAAAGCCAAAGCTGGCCATCCGACAAACGCATTCGTGCTGGTGAGCGCGGTGGCCAGCGCGTAGAGGGCTTTGATCTAGGCAACTCCCCCCTCGATCATTCACCCAAAAAGACCGAGGGCAAACGCCTGTTCATGAGCACAACAAACGGCACTCGGTGCTTAGAGCGCATTCAAGCAGCGCCGATTGTGCTTACAGCCGCGCTGACCACTCGCCAAGCGGTCGCCGACTATTTACAAAAGCATCAGCCAAAGATCGTCTGGCTAGTTGGCTCAGGCTGGGAGGGTGAGTACTCCTTAGAAGATACTGTCTGTGCCGGTGCGATTGTTCAACAATTGATTGATCAAATGCAAGTTAGCGCTCTCGATATTATTGGGAACGACGCGGCACTGGCAGCCACTAGCCTGTACTTGCAGTGGCGAACTCAGCTCCCTAAGCTTATGTGCCAAGCAAGCCACGGGCAGCGTCTACTTGACCAAAACAACACTGTTGATATTGACTACTGCGCCCAGCTCGATATTCTGAATATTGTGCCCATTCAGCAGAGCCCAGGTGTTTTGGTCTGCTAAATAGCAAGCCGACACAACAGCAAACCCAAAGCAAGCTCAAAGCAGCCCGCCGTTTAATTTAAGGACACCGTCTGAGCACTCTCTGAGGCACGCCTCAGCGCATCAGCAACTCTGAGCGCGTACACGCTTTCGGCAGCATCAATATACAGCGGATGTCCTTCGCACAAATAAGCCAGCACTTCCTCAGTGTCTTTTACAAAAAGCCCTTTGCGTGGTGCCACTTCAACTTTCTGAGTTCCACTTGCGGTTATCAGCAAGCCATCGTTTCTCACAAATGTCAGTGCGCCCATACTGCCTTGAATTTCAACATCACGACGAGCCATCCAAAAGCCCTCGCCCTTGCCGTAGGTCAGCTCCGCAATCAGGCCAGACTCAAACTGCAAGCGCCCAGAACTCAAAATGCTGCTGTAAAACTCAGGTCGAGTCGCATTCTCAACTACCTGCGTGCAGCAGTCAACCGCGCTCACTTTGCCAAATAGATTAGTAAGACGATGAACCCGTGAGAGCGCTCCGCAAAAAGGAAACCCAAATAGCACTGGCTGATAGGTCCACTTCATGGCAGCAGGATGCTGCGGATTAAGCGTGCGGTAGCTGACATAGCGTGCGGTGCCGATGCTAGGAAGGTGCGATCGCATCGCCTTGTGTAGCCCACCGAGCAATTCAATATGCTCTACGTGCAGCAATAGGTTCTTTGCCGCCGCGATCGCCAGCAGTCGCTCGGCCTGCACCAAATTCAACGACAGCGGATACTCCACTACAACATGCTTACCAGCGTTCAGAGCAGCTTCTGCAATCTCTCCATGCAGTGCGCTCACTGTTGCCACTACTACCAAATCGAGCTTCGCATCGTTGACAGCGTCCAGCCAGGTTTCAACAGCTTCTAGACCGTGGCGCTCAGCAAACGCAGAAGCTCGATCGATACTTTGACCAGTAACGGTCAATAGCTGCGATCGCGTATCCGCCTTCAAAGCCAGCGCCCTAACATTAGCAGCATATCCAGTTCCAACTAGCCCGACTCGAACGCTCACAACTTAAACCACTAGCGTCAATTAACCGCTCCCGAAAATCATCAGACGAAATTATTACCGTAACCATTTACACCAAATGCTCATTCAAAATGAACATTTAGCTCTCTATTTTAGGAATCTTCCTTTAGTCGTAAAAATTGTCGATTGGCACAGATTTCTATCATTATCTCTAACATTTGTACAGGCATAAGCAGAAGTTATAAGAAAGGTAATTACTGATAAAATAAAGGTCCATTAAACTCAGTTAGAACACCCCGCAGCTAACGTTGAAACGCTTTGCACACAAAGAATATAGGTAATTCTCAAAGCCTCTATACAGACCTAATCATAAGCAAACTATGGTCTATCTTCAACTTTAGATTACGAATACCTTTCAAGAATCCGCTAATAGATAGTTACAGCAGAATGGTTTTCTCGTAGTATCAAAATACGACGTTTCAAACTCCTATGTTATTAGAATTGTTAACTAGTTAGCAGGGTTAATTAACTTAGGGCTTTGCCAACTCGAGCAAACAACCGAGAGGATATCCACATGGCTAGCTACAAAGTAACGCTGGTAAATGAAGCCGAAAGTCTCAACACTACTATTGAAGTGCCAGAAGACGAGTACATTTTAGACGCAGCTGAAGAGCAGGGCATTGATCTGCCTTACTCTTGCCGAGCAGGCGCTTGCTCAACCTGCGCAGGCAAGCTGACTTCGGGCAGCGTAGATCAATCCGATCAGTCCTTTCTAGACGACGATCAGATCGAAGCGGGCTACGTTCTGACCTGTGTTGCTTACCCCACATCAGACTGCACCGTCACTACTCATCAAGAAGAAGAGCTTTACTAACTTACTAGCGGCCTTCTAGCAACGTCTTAGATTAAGCTTCAAAAGCCTTGGGTTTTCAATATGACCTGAGGCTTTTGTCTTGGGCTGTATCTATAAGGGTGTTATGAAGTCTCTAGTATCAACAGGGTATATTGATATCAAGCTTGATAGCATGTGACAGGCATTGTGCGATAGCGTCAACAGTGCCAATGGTTTCACTGAAAAGGTAGCAGCAGCTATCAGAAGCTCAACAATAGAAAAATCGACAATCACGACGATCAAACGATCAGCAGAGCTCAGCAATACCGCAAATCTACGTTCAACTGTGAGGATGCTTGAAGATGAAAGCCATGATTTTGGCCGCTGGGAAGGGCACTAGAGTGCGACCCATTACTTATACAATTCCTAAGCCGATGATTCCCATTATGCAAAAGCCGGTAATGGAGTTTTTGTTAGAGCTGTTGCGACAGCATGGGTTTACTCAAATTATGGCAAATGTTAGCCACCTAGCGAATGAAATCGAAGGGTATTTCCGAGACGGTCAGCGCTTTGGAGTAGAGCTTGCGTATTCCTTTGAAGGCAGGATCATGGAGGACGGTGAGCTTAAAGGTGAAGCCATTGGTTCAGCTGGCGGCATGCGAAAAATTCAAGATTTCTCTCCTTTTTTCGATGACACCTTCATTGTGCTGTGCGGAGACGCACTGATTGATCTTGATCTGACAGAGGCCATCAGACAGCACCGAGAGAAAGGAGCGATCGCAACCATCGTCATGAAGAAGGTTCCTCTCAAGCAAGTCCCTAGCTACGGCGTCGTTGTTACGGATGAAGATGGGAAAATCCGATCTTTCCAAGAGAAGCCATCTGTAGAAGAAGCACTCAGCACAGATATCAACACGGGTATCTATATATTTGAGCCTAAGATATTCGACTACATTCCACCTGGTCAAGAGTTTGATATTGGCGGCGATCTATTTCCCAGGCTCGTCGCCGACAATGCGGCCTTCTATGGCATTAGCATGGACTTTGAGTGGGTAGACATTGGAAAGGTACCCGACTACTGGCAGGCTATTCAAGATGTTCTTACCGGACAGGTAAAAGGCGTCAACATCCCAGGAAATGAAGTGAGGCCTGGTGTCTTCGCAGGGCTCAACGTCAAAGCCAACTGGGACAAGATAGATATAGAAGGACCTGTCTATATTGGCGGTATGACCCACATAGAAGACGGCGCTAAAATTGTCGGACCCAGCATGATTGGCCCCAACTGTCTCATCTCTAGCAGCACTATTATCGAGAAAAGCGTCATCTTCGAATATTCTCGAATCGGCTCGGGCGTTCGACTAGTCGATAAGCTGGTGTTCGGTCGCTATTGCGTCGACAAAACAGGCGCTTCTATTGATGTCAAGGCAGCAGCGCTTGACTGGTTGATTACCGATACGCGTCAGGCAGTTGTTGCCGATCCGCCGATTGAACATCGAGCGATCGCAGAACTACTTAGCCAAACCATTTCTAAGTAGTCCGACACTCGCTTAGTTATAAGACAATCATCAAAGCCAGTAGCCCCGCCGCTTGAGGAACATTAAGCGGCGGGGCTACTAATCCAATATACGGATTAAAAAATGGGCTGGCCCGGAAGGCCAGCCCATTGCAGTTATGGGAACAACGTCACAAGAAACAATCCATTGGGATAACTACTGTAGAACAAGTCGTACATTAGCATTTTGCAAACCAGGACGCTTGACCTCAGCCAAAGTCTTATTAACAGCGTACTTTTGGTTAATAGAGTTGATCAACTCTGTTTGGTTGTGCTTCTTAGCAACACCCCAAAGATCAGCAATCAAGTCGAACGAACCATCAGTGTTACGAGACCAGCCAATATCGTAATCGCCTTCGAGCACAGCCACAATGTCAGCGCGAACATTCTGACCATTATAACCACGGATATTAGCCTCAGTCTTTACACTTACACCCAAATCGTTGAGCGAAGACTTCAAGATTTCAGCATCGGTAATCTTAGTGCGCAGAGTACTAAAATGAGACATGTGAGTTTCCTCCTAGAGAGAAATTGAGAGACATCGAGGTTAGAAATCGAAAACAGATCAGCCATCAAATGAGACAGTATCTGACCTTAGTAAACCGCCAACTACACTACACACACAATGTAGTTGACCCTTCTTCCTGTAGGAGCAGGAAAAAAGCCTGTTAAAACTCCATCCGTTGATATTCCGCAACCGATGAAGCCGCTGGTCGGGCACGCTGATGTGCCCAATCACGCAAAGCCGTTACCTGCTCACTCATCGTCTTCGACAGCGGCAGCGTAGCGCGAATCGCCGCAATAATATCGAGCTGAGTAAACTCACGACCTTGAGCAAACGCCTCATACATAGCAGAGACTAAACCCTGCTCTATCTCAGCGCCCGAAAACCCTTCACAAACCTTACTCAACTGATCATAGTCAAACCGCTCTGTATCGCCGCGGCGTTTCCTCAGATGAATTCTGAAAATCTCTTTTCGCTCTTCTTCGTTAGGAAGATCAACAAAGAAAATTTCGTCGAAACGGCCTTTTCGTAAAAACTCGCTTGGCAACCGTTCTACGCGGTTAGCCGTTGCTATCACAAACACCGGGGATGTCTTTTCCTGCATCCAAGTCAAGAAGCTACCAAATATACGGCTAGATGTTCCACCATCGGAATCAGCAGAGCCAGCACTGCCCGCAAAAGCCTTATCAATCTCGTCAATAAACAGTACTGCCGGAGAGATCGACTCAGCCGTTTTTAACGCTCCTCGCAGATTAGCTTCAGAGCGACCAACCATAGAGCCGTCATACACACGTCCCATATCTAGCCGTAGCAGTGGCAGTCCCCAAAGCCGAGCTGTTGTCTTTGCGATTAACGATTTACCACATCCAGGCACCCCTAAAATCAGCATACCCTTAGGCTGAGGCAGCCCGTACTCACGAGCCCGTTCAGTAAAAGCGTTCGAACGCTGCTTTAGCCAATGCTTCAGTTCCTCCAATCCGCCGACAGAGTCGAGCGTCTCGTCTTCTTCAATATAGTCTAATATCCCATTGCGTCGAATCAGTTGTTTTTTCTCGGATAAAACAATATCAACCTCTGCTTCAGTCAGCTTTCCAGCTATCACACGAGACTTGCGAAAAACCTTCTCCGCTTCATCACGAGTCAATCCCAGCGCTGCTTTCAACAGCTTTTCTCGTCCTTCAGTCGTGATACTAGAGACACCAGATTTGTTGAGTTCAGCGGTCAAAACTTGGTTTAGCTCTGACATACTAGGAAGGTTAAAGTCTAGAACAACAACCTCCTTTTCCAGTTCAACAGGAACTTCCTGCACAGGGGACATCAGGATGATTGTCTTCTGAGTGCCTCGAAAGCTCTCAGTCGCATCACGCAAGCTACGAGTGACCTCTGGGCTGTCCTTAAAAGGATGCAAGTCTTTAAAGACAAAAATGCTAGGCTCTTTCTGTCGCATAGCCCAGTTTATGGCAGCCTGCGGGGAAACCGTATTGTTCTGCTGCCCCGAGCCACGTTCGTGCCCGTACTCGATCACACCGTGAGTCATCGTCCAGGTATACAGACGCTGCTGAGGCTGTTGCTGAGCAAGTGCTGCAATTGTTCTCTCTGCTCGCTCCTCTTCGAAGGTGACCAGATAGATCAACGGATATTGAGCTCGAATTAGTACGCTTAGCTCTTCTCTCATAGCGATCGCCTCCAAATAAGACGACTTAAAACATCTATCTAAACTTGAATTAACAGACTAAAACAAGAACAACAAACTTTCCGTAGCAGGATTGACAAACTGCACCACTTCGAAGAAGAAACTCTTCCATTAACAGGTAATCAACTCTCCTTCATCAGGGCTCTTTGAATCCCGAGGGTCGCCGAGGATAGAAGGATCAATGTCCTGACTAGAAGGAGCTTGCTGAGTCAGACTGGAGATCTCCTGTATGTCAAGTAGACCTTCCTGAACGCAATCATTGTGGCTTTGAACCACTACCAGACTACCTTTGTTCAGTGCTACAGTTGCTTCACACTGAGGACAACTATGAATTTGATGAGTTCTTCCATGTGCTTCGGTCGAGCTTTCAACCAGGTCTGCATGACTCAAATAAAACTTGAGTGCCCGCTGGGCCATAGCAGACATCGTTTCACCATCGACCGCGGAGCGGATCTTGAACTGCCGGTGCAGATCGTCAGAGAGGTATAATGTGACTTTTTGCTTGTCTGGCATATCAGATTGAAATAGTGTGACCAGATATGAATATCACATTAGCGAGTCATATCGGCACTGTCAAGCCACTATGACAGCTTGACGTCATAACGTTTGCATAAGTTAACAATGCTGCCACCAAACCGATGGGTACCCTCCATACACCGAAGACCTTTGATTACATGAGTACTTCAGCTATGTCTGCGCATCAGTCCTCACTAGAAGACGCGCTCAAACACTTTTTTGGATATGAGAAATTTCGATTTGAGCAGAAATCTATTATCGAACAGGTTCTCAAGAATAAAGACGTTCTTGTTGTTATGCCAACTGGTGGCGGAAAGTCTATCTGCTATCAGCTACCGGCCCTGTTAAAATCGGGTCTCACCATTGTCATCTCTCCGCTGATTGCCCTGATGCAAGATCAGGTCACAGCGCTACGAGACAATGGAATTAGAGCAACATTCTTAAACAGCACGCTTTCAGTAAATCAAGTAACATCACGTCAAAAAGAGATTTTGTCTGGAGAGACAAAGCTTTTATACATTGCCCCAGAAAAACTCTTTACAGTCGCGTTTACTGACTTCTTAGATCAAATTAGTAACAAAATAGGCATCAGCATCTTTGCGATAGATGAGGCTCACTGTGTTTCGGAATGGGGACATGATTTTCGCCCAGAGTATAGACAGCTATTTCAAATAAAAAAGCGCTATCCCCAGGTCCCTATTATTGCACTGACTGCTACTGCAACAACAAGAGTACGCGCAGATATCGCGCAGCAGCTACGTCTCAAAGACCCCGAAATACATATTTCCAGCTTCAATCGTCAAAATCTTTATTACGAAGTCATACAAAAAGAGAAAAAAGCCTATGCCCAGCTCCTAAAAACAATTCAGAGCCATCAGGGGCAAGACAAGGGATCTGGAATTATCTATTGCCTTAGCCGGAGACACGTCAACGAAATTACCCAACAGCTCCAGCAAGACGGCATCCAAGCAGTACCATACCATGCCGGATTGAGTAGCAAAACACGCGAGACCAACCAGAGCAACTTCATTAGAGACAACAGTCAGATCGTCGTCGCTACTGTCGCTTTTGGTATGGGCATTAACAAGCCTGACGTGCGTTTTGTTATCCACTACGATCTTCCACGAAACCTCGAAAGCTACTATCAAGAGGCAGGACGCGCTGGGCGCGACGGAGAACCGGCCAAATGCACAGTTCTCTTTAGCTGGAGCGATGTTCATACTGTTAAATATCTTATTGGCCAGAAAGCAGATGCCAACGAGCAAAGAATTTCCCAACAGCAGCTCAATCAAATCATCAGCTACATGGAAAGCGCTGTTTGTCGCCGCAAAATTCAGCTCAGCTACTTCGGAGAACCTTTTGAGTCGCCTTGCAACAATTGTGACAATTGTTTATACCCGGCTCCGACAGAAGACTGGACAGTAGAAGCTCAAAAATTTCTTTCTTGTGTGTATAGATGCGGCCAACGCTTTGGAATGAATCACATTGTTGACGTACTTAGAGGCTCTCGAAAGAAACGTATTCTCGAGCTCAAGCACGATCAGCTATCTACTTATGGCATAGGAAAAGACCATACTCCAGATGAATGGAAACAGCTCTGCCGTGCACTTATTTACCAAGACTACCTAGAAGAAACAAACGATGGCTATTCGGTTCTGAAGCTGAACGCTAATAGTAATCAGATTCTAAAGAAGTTGTCCTCTGTTGAAATCTCAGTCATACAGCAAGCAGAGAAGCCAGCAGCATCTCAGTACAAGGCAGGCAGTACAGAGCTTAGCGTAGAAGAAAGCTCTCTTATGAGCAAACTAAAAGCGCTCAGAAAACAGCTAGCAGACAAGCAAGCGGTACCACCTTATGTTGTTTTTTCTGACGCGAGCTTACGGCAAATGGCTCAAAAGCGGCCTCAGACACCAAGCCATTTCTCCAACGTTTCTGGTGTAGGCGATCGTAAGCTAGCTCAGTATGGGGAAGTCTTCACTCAAGCTATTAGAGAATTTTGTGTAGAAAATGGATTTGAAACCTTTTCACCAGAATCATTCCCAACGGTAACAGGAAGCGCATATAAACCAATATCGGAGTCAGAGATTACGGCCACTCAGCTTCAGACATACACTATGTACAAGAATGGTTCGTCGCTGCCAGAAATTGCCCTCAAAAGAGAGATCCGTTTAACTACAGTCAACAGCCACGTAGCTAAGCTGATTGAAGCAGGCTACGACATCGATATTGATAAATTAGTAGAAGCACAACGGCGAATAGTTATCCAAAAAGCTATTTCACGAGTTGGGCCACAATCGCTTCGAGATATCAGAGAAGAAGCAGGAGATACCTACGATTATCAAGAAATAAAACTTGTGCGATCACACTGGCAGAGGCAATGCACCGATTCTAATGAATAGTACGTAAGAGCTTGAGTTTAGCCAATCAAAAAAGCGCACTACTTCTACGTGAGAAGTAGTGCGCTTTTTTGATTGATGGACCTGGCATCGAGCTATTTTCACAAGGACCAACGTCCTCACTATCTTCGCCGCTGCAGCGTTTCACAATCGAGTTCGGGATGGAATCGAAGTGGGGCCACTGCGCCATTGACACCAGGAATGGAGTAAGGCTAGAGCCTTGAAAGACTGCATAGAAACTACTTCTAATATTGCTACTAGCTAAGAAAGCTGTCGGGTTGTCATGTCTTGGT
>CAWCAE010000003.1:0-459395 GCA_963793445.1 uncultured cyanobacterium | reverse complement strand
TCAGGTCAGTTAAGTTGATTCTGTAAAATTCCATCGGTAGAGATTTTGTCAGTAAAAACGATGTCAGTAGGATTCCTATCGGTAAAAACACGGCTGCGCCTATCTCTCTGCCCAGAAGGGCTATCAAAAAACAGCAGGCTTCTCACAAAAATTTAACTAGGCGGCTCAGTGGATATCACCTTATCAGGCTTAGATAGCCAGTGAGTAAGCTGTGGTGAGTCAAATCGTGAGCGTTTCTGTATGCTGCTAGAATCCGTGCTGATAAAAGCGTCTGTCCGTTGCTGGAGTTGGAAGGCGCTGTCTGTGTGGGGGGGATGTCTCCTTGGAGGGTGTATCGCGCTAGCGACTTCAAGTGCGGCTCAAGCGCAAATGATTCCTAGCCAGAGTTTGACCCGGCTGCCGCTAAACACAACAAGTATTACTGATGGGCATGATGACGCGCAGTTAGAAGCGATCGCACTCAATATCAATACGCAAATAGCAAGCGAGCGAGCCCAATTAGAAGTCCCTGAAGGCATGAGCCTAGACCAAGTGCCCGTTGTTGGCGATTTGCTAGACGAGGAAGGCAACTTTGACTGGGGCGTAGAACTGCCCGTATCGTTTGGCGTCGCCGATGTCATGGGCTCGTACGGTGTCGTGCTCAGCACTGATTTTAGCCACTGATTCTGGCTGCTGACTTTGGCTAGTAATTTTTGCTACAGGCTTCAACGCAGCGCCCACCAAACAGGCCTTATCTACCGCGCGTTCTATAGACCAATAATCTATAGCCATATAAACTTGGGATGCTGCGATTGAGAGCTGCTTTGTGCAGTCAAGCGCTACCCTATGACATCAGACTCTATTTCGTCAGAAAGCACCCAAGACACCCAGCTCGAAGATACGATTTTTAGTAAGATAATCCGCCGGGAAATTCCAGCAGACATCGTCTACGAGGACGACCTCTGTCTGGCATTTCGAGATATTACACCGCAAGCACCGACTCACATTCTAGTCATACCAAAAAAGCCTATTCCCAAACTCTCAGACGCTCAGGCCGAAGACAAGACGCTGCTCGGACACCTGCTGTTCGCTGTAAGTAAAGTTGCCAAAGAGCAGTCTTTAGAGAAAGGATATCGAGTGGTAATCAATACAGGTGAAGATGGTGGACAAACGGTATTTCATTTGCACCTGCACTTGCTAGGTGGACGGGCGCTAGGATGGCCACCTGGCTAAGTAAGGTTATTCGTCAATTCGTTCTAGCTGCCAAAGAATTTGGTTGCCTTCGCGACGAATGCGAGAAACGCTCCAGTTCCGCCAAGCCCAGTAGTCTCCTCGGCTAGTGACAGCGCTGGCATTCACATCCATTAGATCTGCTAGCTCAGCGCTCGTAATGAGATACCCCTGCTTAGCCAACTCATCAGTAATTTGAAGCGTTTCAAGCGTATTTTTCAGTCGTTCAATTCTGGCACTTTCAGGGATGATTTTTGGTTCATTGTGACTTTTGGAACTAGAGGAGGCAGCCATTACGTTCTCTGTTGCTTGTTCTACAGACGATGAGGTCTCGTAGAATCTTAGCGCTGCTGCTTCAGATGATTCCTTCGTAGTGCCAAGATTTTCTGGTGTAGCTATTAAGTTCTTTTTGGGGCTTTGAGTGCTTTGAGCTTCGTTTTTTTCAGCGTTCTCAGGTTCAGCCTGGGCCGTCTTTACTTTGCCACTTGGCTTGCGCTCTTTCTCAGCAATAGATTGGCGCTGTGAAAACTGACTGAGTGAGATCGGCTGTGCATGTGAATAAGCCCTAGCAATTTCATCGCAGCGTTCATTGCCAAGGTTGCCTGTATGCCCACGCACGTATCGCCAGTCAACGGTCAACTCGTCGCTGGTTAGGCTTTGACTTATCCGATCGAGCTGCTGCCACAGATCTTTGTTCAAAACGGGTTTCCCCGCAGAAGTTTTCCAGCCCTTGCGTTTCCAGCCTTTGATCCATTTGGTAATGCCGTTTTTGAGATATTCGCTATCCGTGTGGAGAATGACAGGAACGCCGTTGCTCTGAGCTATATCGGCATCGTCGAGCCTATCTTTTAGAAATTCTAGGGCGGCGATTGCTGCCTGCATTTCCATCCGATTGTTAGTTGTAGCGGTATCTCTACCACCCAGCTCGTGCACCTGACCATCGGCAAATTCTATGCGCGTGCCCCAGCCACCAGGGCCAGGATTGCCAGAGCAGGCCCCATCGGTATAGATTTCTTTGACTTGAGCGGTGGGCATGGTTGACGGTCCTTCTTGATTTTTGGATGCTCTGAGCGCTGTTCTTAACCGAAAGGTAGCTTAGCGCGAATGTATTCTTGGCGCATCTGGGCGATCGCATCAATTGAAATACCTTTCGGACATACCGCCTGACACTCCGCGTGGTTAGAACAATCACCAAACCCCTCAGCATTCATTTGCCGCGTCATTTTTACCACCCGCTGCCGGCGCTCAGGCTTACCTTGCGCGAGTAAAGCCAGGTGAGAGATTTTAGCCGCGGTAAATAGAGACGCTGATGCGTTCGGGCAGGCTGCCACACAGGCTCCGCAGCTAATACAGGTAGCATAGTCAAACGCTTTATCGGCGTCGGGTTTAGCCACCAGCACCGCATTAGCATCCGGCGCAGAGCCGGTTTTAACTGAAACATAGCCACCCGCTGCGGCAATGCGATCCAACGATGAACGGTCAACCACCAGATCTTTAATGACAGGAAAGGCGGTGGCCCGCCACGGCTCTAGCGTCACCGTATCGCCATCTTGAAAGTTGCGCATATATAGCTGACAAAGCGCCGTTTTCTGCTGTGGCCCGTGTGCTTGACCGTTTACCATCATGCCGCAAGAGCCACAGATTCCCTCTCGGCAATCATGGTCAAACTCGACGGGCACCTCACCTTTTGCCGTGAGCTGCTCATTGAGCATATCAAGCACTTCTAAAAAGGAAAGATCGCTTTGGACATTCTCTACGGTGTATTGTTCAAAGCCACCTCTGGCCTGTGAATCAGCCTGTCGCCAAACTCTCAGATTAATTTTCATATACGCGTTTAGCTAGTTCGTTTACAGCGGCGATTTGACCTATTTAGACCTATTTGCCTATTTTGCCTATTTATAGGAGCGCTGGGTAAGCCTCACGTTCTCAAAAGCTAGCGTTTCATTCACCAGCTCAGGGGGACGCTCGTCACCCGTATATTTCCAGGCGGCTGCGGTGGAATACTGACCATCTCGCCGCTGGGCTTCTCCCTCACTGGTCTGATACTCTGTGCGGAAGTGGCTGCCACATGACTCTTCACGGGCTAGCGCATCACGGGCCATCAGTTCGCCTAGCTCCATAAAGTCAGCGACACGACCCGCAAATTCTAGGTTTTGGTTCAGCGTACTCGCCTCTCCTGGCACCCGTAGGTTCTGCCAAAATTCAGCCCGCAGCGATCGCACCGCCTCAATCGTCTGCACTAGCTGCGCCTGATTGCGACTCATCCCCACCCCATTCCAAATCAAATGCCCAAGCTCTCGATGAAAACTTAGCACCGTTTTATTGCCTCGAATGCTCAGCAGCTTCAGCGTCCGCGCACGGGCCGAGGCTTCTGCTTCTCCGAAGGCATCATGATCGGTTGCCACTGGTGCTATATCTGTCGTCGCAATGTAGTTGCCCAGCGTATAAGGAATGATGAAATAGCCATCGGCTAGGCCCTGCATCAGAGCGCTGGCCCCTAGTCGATTCGCACCGTGGTCTGAAAAATTCGCCTCGCCCAGCACAAACAGCCCTGGCACCGTGCTCATGAGGTGATAGTCCACCCAAAGCCCGCCCATTGCATAGTGCACAGCCGGATAGATGCGCATAGGCACCTGATAGGGATCTTCACCCGTGATGCGCTGATACATCTCAAAAAGATTGCCATAGCGAGCGGCGATCGCACCTTTGCCCTCGGCGGCGATCGCATCGCGAAAATCCAAATACACTGACAGGCCCGTCTGTCCTACCCCACGCCCTTCATCGATCACCTGCTTGGCGTTGCGAGATGCCACATCACGCGGTACTAAGTTACCAAAGGTGGGATAGCGTGTTTCTAAATAATAGTCTCGGTCTTCCTCTGGAATTTCATTTGCCTGCCGCCTGTCGCCTGCTGTTTTGGGCACCCATACCCGGCCATCATTGCGCAAACTCTCACTCATCAGCGTCAGCTTCGACTGAAACTCACTGGCTACCGGGATGCAAGTTGGATGAATCTGCGTAAAGCAAGGATTCGCAAACAGTGCCCCGCGCTTGTGAGCTCTCCAAGCCGCCGTCACATTAGAGTTCTTACCATTGGTTGAAAGGTAATACACATTGCTGTAGCCACCTGTCGCTAGCACTACCGAATCTCCGGCATAGCGCTCAAACTCACCCGTGAGCAAATTACGCACCACAATGCCGCGAGCCTGGCCCTCTACCACCACCAGGTCCAACAGCTCGCGCCGCGGAAACAGCTCAATTTTTCCCGCTGCCACCTGCCGCATCATCGCGCCATATGCGCCTAGCAGCAGCTGCTGCCCCGTCTGCCCTCTGGCATAAAAAGTGCGAGAAACCTGCGCCCCACCAAAAGAACGGTTGGTCAGCAAGCCGCTGTATTCGCGCGCAAACGGCACCCCTTGGGCCACACACTGATCAATAATCTGGTTGCTAATTTGCGCCAAACGGTAGACATTAGCCTCTCGTGAACGATAGTCGCCGCCCTTGATCGTGTCGTAAAACAGCCGCCACACACTATCCCCATCGTTGGGGTAATTCTTTGCGGCATTAATCCCCCCTTGGGCGGCAATGCTATGAGCGCGGCGGGGCGAATCTTGAATGCAAAAGCTTTTAACTTGGTATCCTTGCTCAGCTAGGGTCGCGGCAGCTGAAGCGCCGGCCAATCCGGTGCCCACTACTAAAATGGTGTGCTTGGCCTTATTTGTCGGATTGACCAGTTGGCAGTGGTCTTTGAAATTTCCCCATTTTTCAGGCAGTGAACCAGCGGGGATACGAGCATCTAGGGTCATTAATCAAGCCTCAGCCAATCAATCCAAAATAAATCGCTAGGGGCAAACCGATAAATCCAGCCGCGATCGCGCTCCCTAGCACCGCGCTTGCAGCAAATACCACTGGTTTTGTCGCCAGCCCCAAAGACTGCAGCGCACTCCAGAGGCCATGCCGCAAATGCAGTCCCAAAAAGCTCAAAATTACTACGTAGCCAGCGGTATAGCCCGGGCGCTGAAATGTCTCAAAAACCAGCCGGGCCAAATCGCGATCGCTAGAACCCGGCACCGTATAAACCTTGCCAAACTTAAAAGTCGCGAGATGCACAACCAGAAACAGCCCCAGCAAAAGCCCAGACACAATCATCGTACGCGAAGCAAGCGTTTGGCGACTAGGTGCACCCCTGCTCTCATACTGGGTGTAGGCAATTTGCCGAGCTTGCCGCTTGCCCTGATAGATCTTGATACCAATAGCCGCATGAACACAGACCAGCAGCAGCAGCAGACCTTCTACCAGATACAAAAAAAAGCCCCAGCCCTCAATAAAATGGGCGAGCTGATTGTAAGCAGAGGCGCTAAAAAATAGCGTCAGGTTGCCCAAGACATGAACCACTACAAAGGCGACTAGACCTAACCCCGTCATGCCAGTCAGTAGCTTTTTGCCAATCGGTGAAGAATAAAGGCCGTCAACATCATGAGCCATCAGCTTTGAGTTTGTCTGATCTAGCTTGTTTGGGTCTGACTCAATTTGAATGGAAGAAGAAGAAGCTTGAGAGGAAACCATTACCGCCGTTGACAAAAAACCTAATTACAAAACGTGATGCCGAGCGAGACGTTCTAACGACATCCGTACTATCCATTTAAACGCAAAACCGCCTGAAGATATTTTTTCCTCAGGCGGTTTGACACTATTTGGTACACACGCTCTCTAGAGCCGCATCTAGCACTGACTATTCAGCTCAAACTAGAGGCGTGACGCCAAGTGCTACTCCTCAATTTTTACAGAAAGGATTTTGTCCCCTTTAGCGATCGCATTCACCACGTCTATATTTTCTGTCTTACCAAAAACAGTATGGACACCATCTAAATGCGGCTGAGCTTCGTGGCAGATGAAAAACTGACTGCCGCCAGTGTCTTTGCCAGCATGGGCCATAGAAAGGCTACCGGCCTGATGCTTGTTGGAGTTAATTTCGCACTTAATCTTATAGCCAGGACCACCCGTTCCCATTCCGTTGGGGCAGCCGCCCTGGACCATAAAATTGGGAATGACGCGATGAAAGATTAGATCGTCATAAAAGCCGTCTTTGGATAGCTTGACAAAATTCTCCACAGTTTTAGGCGCATCCTTCTCAAACAGCTCAAGGTTAATAGTCCCCTTCTCTGTTTCCATAATTGCACGGGTCATACGGTATTCCTTTGCGTTGTTATCACAGCACACATTCTATAACGTTGACTTCGTAATAACAGGCGGCTAGCTCTACCATCTATTCAGTTGCAGTGCAGCTAAAAGCATCAGGCATCAGGTCTAGGCTTGAGGTCTAAGACGCTTTTTGCATCTCTAGATCTTGGCTGTACGCCGATTCAATCACTTGCAGCCGGGTTTCAAACTCTAGGTCTTGCAAGTCGCTCTGTAAGATTTGGTTGTCTTGGTAGTACTCAATTTTTTCGACAACCTGCCGTTCGTAGTTAGCCTGTAGCTGCTCGATCGCCGCTCTCAGGCGAGTTTCGTGATCGTTTTCTAACTGCTGCGATCGCCTTGCGCTATTTCGCAGTGCGCTCAGCAGTTTTTCAACTCGCTGCTTTAGCAACCAATAAATGACAGCAGCAGCAATTAAACCAATACACAGTCCAATAAAAAGGCCAATAATCAAAGCAACAGCTCCATCTACGAAACTAAAAAAACAAAATCAATTTAAGAAACAAGCAAGCTGACATATCAAAATAGTCATTAATTATGCCCTAGCATCACAGCAGCAGACTATGATGAAATGTTACAGCACAGAACTATCACCGCTCTATAGCAAAACTGCGCGTATCCTTTCTACCGTCGGTGGTTTGAAGGTTTCTAGACGCCAAAGAAAAGACCACTCGCCAGCACAACGCTTAGTAGAAAAGATGGGGTTTTCAGTAAGATAAAGACATGGTAAGTAGTTTTAGTTTGAGGATATGAGCTTTTGAGTAGACCCTTAGAAGTAATGAGTGAAAAAGAACTAGGCGTAGATCCTGAGAGTGCGCTAGCAAATACAGAGGCTGAGCGGACGAGCACCAGTGCTGATTCTGTGCTTCTGCCAAGCGATGATGATGACTACAAAACGCCAATTGATGAAGAGGCCAAGGCACTGGCACTGGCGATCGCAGCAGCAGCCGATGATCGAAAAGCTGGCAATATCACGATTTTACAAACCGGTGACGTTTCTTATCTTGCTGATTACTTCGTGATTGTTACAGGGTTTTCCAACGTGCAAGTACGTGCCATCTCAAACTCTATAGAAGGCGCTATCGAAGATAAATTTGAGCGCCAGCCAATCAGGACTGAAGGAATGAGTGAAGGCCGCTGGATACTTAAAGACTATGGTGACGTTATTGCGCATATTTTCATGCCGACCGATCGCGAGTTTTATGACCTAGAAGCTTTTTGGGGCCATGCCGAACGCATTGAGTTTGTGCCAACTTCGCTTCAGTCTTGAAAAGAGGCTTTGGAAAAGAGGCCATAAGAATAAGGCCTTAAAGAGCCCTAAAGAGATTCTTAATTAAGTCTTAAATAGAGCTTGAATCTAGCTTGTGCTTAGTGGAGGGTACGCCAAGGACCTACAAAAACACAGTACGACCAAAACACATAAGATAACGAAGGATTCTCCTAACCACTCAGTCAGACTATATAGAAGATCGATGAACGGCGAAACTAAAAAAAGCTCTATCAGCGCCCGGTGTCCGGTCCCTATTGACCAAATTCCTATTAAGCAATACGAAAGTATGAGCAAGTCCTGGTTTTATAGCTGGGGTGCGTACGCCTTACGTCAATATGTGACTCCAATTATAAGCCTGTGGCTGTTTAGCTGGGTCATAACAGGGCCCATGGCAGCCGCTAGCTTTGCGCCTGCCAAAATGCCACCACAGTTTGTGATTAGTGCGTCTCTAGGCGCATTGCTATTGCCAATGTTGGCTTTGATTCAGCTTTATACAGGCTGGCACCATGTGTGCAATCGCCTAGCGCAGCGGGCCGTTCCCTACGAAGAATCTGGCTGGTACGACGGTCAAACTTGGCAAAAGCCAGAAGAGGTCTATAATCGCGATTGTCTCATCGCTGACTATCAGGTCAAGCCTGTACTATACCGGCTACAGAAAACGTTCGCTGTTCTCTGCGGCACCATCGCCTTCAGCCTTGTAACCTGGCAGTTTATTTAGATGCTTCGCAAAACACTGTAAGGACTGTTAAATCTATGAATAGGGTGAGTCGTCATTCCTCGTCGCTGCTCGACATTCAGCTGCTGCGAGAGGGCATCGTTGAGTGTACTCATAAAGCGCATGCCGTTATTTGCGATGAGCGAGGCCGAGTGCTTACTAGCGCGGGCGACCCCGAATTTGGTAGCTTTATCCGCTCGTCACTCAAGCCTTTCCAGGCAATGGCTGTCACCACTACTGGAACGCTCGATCATTTCGACCTAAATGACAGAGACCTTGCGATTATATGCAGCTCGCATCACGGCAACATCGAGCAAACCCGTCAGGCGTTCAACGTGCTGTGGCGCTGTGATGTAGAGCCGCTGGCCTTGCAGTGCCCTACCCCGAAAGATAAGAACACACCCCTAGCTCATAACTGCTCGGGTAAGCATGCTGGGATGCTGGCAGTTTGTAAGCACAGAGGCTGGTCTTTAGACGGATATCTACAGCGATCGCACCCTGTGCAAAAACTCATCATCTCTCAGCTATCAGAACTTTTAGGAATGCCTGCCGACGAATTTATCTGCGCCCACGATGACTGCGGCGTACCAACCTATCTCATGCAGCTTAGTCAAATGGCCACCCTATATGCCAAGCTGACGGGCGGGAAAACGCTCAACATGGAAAGGATTTGTCGGGCGATGACGCATCATCCCATGATGATCTCAGGGCCAACAGGCTTCGATAGCCAGCTCATGCATCTGACAGAAGGCGCTTTGGTCAGCAAGTCGGGTGCGGAAGGTATTCAGTGTATTGGTAAGGTGGGCAGCGGCTTGGGCATTGCTATCAAAGTTGTCGACGGCAGCAAGCGAGCTAAATATGCCACGGCGGTTTTTCTGCTAAAGCAGCTAGGCTGGATTACACCCGATGTTTCTGAAGCCCTGTCCGAGCAGTTTATGCTGTCTGGCAAATACACCCGCTTAGACGTCAGCGGTGAGCTTTCGATGATTTGAACGGTTTTTCAGAAGCATTAATTTCAAATAGAGTGTCACAATTAGGAAGCAACCCGCTATACTAGTTAAGCGGCTGAGGAAGGTTTTCCAAGCTGCATACGTCGCGGGGTAGAGCAGTCTGGTAGCTCGTCGGGCTCATAACCCGAAGGTCCATGGTTCAAATCCATGCCCCGCCACCAATAATTTATCTCTAAAGAGATTAGGCTAAAAAAGTAAGCTTCACACAGAAAGCTACGAATACAAGCACGCATGCCAGTGCAAATGCATAAGCCAAAAATAAGGACTCCTCAGAACTATCCTGAGGGGTCCTTATTTCTGGCTTATTGTTAATAGCATTACTTCACCCTTTTCTAAGCTCAGTTTCAGACAGCTTTCAGCTCGGTCACTTCGTTAAACAAGTAAACCAAATCAGCGATCGCTCAGAATTTAGCCATAGTGTGCTTAAGTAATGCGCTTGAGTGCACCTAACGAAAAATCTAAGGTTGAGTTCAGCATTCAGCCCAGCATTGGTTCATCTACGACAACTAATGTTGTTCTATTGCTCAATGTTTATTCTTCGACCAGCCCGCTTATCTAGCGCTTCGACTTAGAATCTCAGCTTCAGTCTGAAAATATTCACGCTAGCCAATAATTGCGACTCTTTCACACGTTTCGCAATTACGTTTTCATTTGAATATTTTCCCTGAATAACGATTCTCCCCCCCAACATTCTTTATAGAGCCTTATAGAGCCTGTAAAGTACTCCCTATAAGGAAGCTATGGAACTGTTCTTTTAAGTATGGTGAGAATAAGAGAAATGTTTGGATGTATGGCATTTCTTCTTAACGATAAAAAGAGAGCTACAGAGAACGGTTAGAAGAGCGAATTCATAGACAGAAGCTCGCTCCAAATCCAAAGAGGTTCCATCCAAATAAACGTCATCCAAACAAGCTTCACAAACTGTACTTCAAGTCGTCTGAAGGCGCAGAAAAATGAGGCCAAAAAACCAATAGTGCAAAAAACTAAGGGATTGCGCTGATATGTCATCAGACTTGAAGATTTCAGAGACTCACACCAAAATCACAATGCAACAGATTATTCCCGCGCAAGTTTCCCCTACTCGGGCGACTAGCACTGCTGTATACGTTCCTCTTTTTTACTCGGAAAAAGTCAAGAATCCAGGCAAGGCTCACTTTGTGAAAAGCGTTTTGCTAGGTCACTGGGTATTTGGAGTCATTGCCTGGAGCTATATCAGCCCACATCCAGCTATCAATGCGCTGGGCCTATTTCTGCTGACTATTAGCTACTGGTGTGTGTATGAGATTGGCTACCAAGAGAATGATGCTGTTGGCGCTAGGTATGAAGCAAACCCAACGCTGTCATCTACCTACAGGCAATATGAGTCTCGCATCGATTTGAATACCCCCTGGCCTTGGTGCTGGGCGATTGGATTGGCTATTCCAGGCTGCTTTTTGTTTTCGCTTAGCCAGTGGTCCATTTCGTTGAGTGCGATGGTGGCTCAGCTCAGCGCTCCTGATACAGGCCTATTTTGGTCTACGGTTGGGGTCTCAGCAGTACGCGGATTAGCCATGTGGCTGGCGTATTTGGTAGCTATTCGCATTACTTTTTGGATATACAACCAGGCAAATGAGGTTGCTCGCATCTGGGTTTATCCGTTTTTACAGTTGCAACGGCTATTTGGTTTCGCCTTGTTAGCAAGCACCAGCGCGGCAGGCGCAATGCTTCTAATGGCCTATTCAATCTCTCGATGGATACAGTATTGTATCTATCGCTGCGAGGGCGATCGCACTCGTTTCCCCATCAACATCAGCTGCCTACTACTATTTACGTTGATGTATTCGTCTTTAGCACTTGGCACACCTGATGTGATGGCGCTGATGACTGGCCAAAGTGCGATCGCATTTGGCTACTGTGCTTTTAGAGCTTCAAAAAAAGGCAAGCAGCTCACAGCGAGCTTGGGCTGGATTAAGCAAGATTAGCTAGCGCTATTTGAAGCAGCACCTTTGATCTAGGCAGATCGTCATAAATGCTGAGCGCTAATGTCGGTAAATAGTAGCCATCAGTAATAACCGTAAGCGTAATCACAAGTTGTGAACATAGAGTGTTGAGATACACTTAGAGCATGGGGAACTCTGTGTCTACTATCGACATCTACTGATAATAGATATTCGTCGTATCTACCTATGAATTTCCTGGAAATTTCCTGAAGCTTTCCAAGGCAACCAGCCAAACTGCTTGATGAAATCAGCGTTTAGCACTGTCAGTAGATACGAGCTTCAACTGTCCCTTTAAACCTTTAAGCAGTGATTGCAGTCAGTTCATGTATGCCGCCTGCGCATAAATTTTCTGTACGAAACATCCTACACAACAGTGCATAAACCCCGCGTAACGAACAAGGTATTGACCGAAAATCCAGTTGCCACAGAATCAGTCGCTGTAGGATCAGCAGATCAGTTACCAGTAGGTCAGACACCAGTAGGTCAGGTACTAGCAGACCAGACGTCCACACCGCCCTGTGACCAAGTCTTAAGCGCGGTACAGAACGCTGGAAAAGATAGTCCAATTATTGTTGATTTTGACGAAACCCTGTTTCTCAGAAATTCGACCCAAGCGTATTTAGGCTCTATCTATCCTCGGCCTTTAGGCGCAGCTTTTTTAATTGTGGCAAAAGCAGTCAAGCCCTGGCGCTTCTTGCCTGCACCCTTTAAGGCAAATAACATATCCAAGGACTGGCTGTTAGTACTGAGCGCCACCTTGTTATTTCCTTGGACTTTACTGGTGTGGCGACGGCGAGCGAAAGCACTAGCAACAACATATTGCAATCAACCGCTAGCACAAGCTATTGATAGAAATACCAGGGCACCCATTGTTGTTGCTACCTTGGGTTTTGGGTTTATTGTTAAACCTTTGATTAAACATTTACCAATGGTATCGATCAAGACAGATCGATTTCAGGTTGTTGCTTGCCGTTTTTGGCAAGGCGCAGTGGACCGAGCGGCTGGCAAGCTAAAGATGATGCTTGCCAAGCTAGATGAGAGTTCTATTCGCAAGGCGGTCGTTGTTACAGACTCAGCCACCGATCAGCCCATACTTGACGCAGCGGCTACGCCTTGTTTGATTGTGTGGCCAGAGGCTGAGTTCGTTCCAGCTATGGCCGATTTGTACGTGCCGCTTTCTTATGCTGAGAAAGTTAAAAATCCTGGACAAGCGCATTTCATAAAGCAGGTTGTATTCGGTCATTGGGTTTTTGGCGTGATTGCCTGGAGCTGTATTAGTGCTCATCCGTTGCTCAATGCCTTGGCGTTGTTTTTTCTGACGCTGAGTTACTGGTGCGTATATGAAATTGGCTATCAGGAAAACGATGATGTTGGCAAGCAGTACGAAAGTAAGCCGACCTTGTCTTCAGCGTATCAGCAGAATATATATCCAGTTAAGTTGAACACGCTTTGGCCTTGGCTCTATGCGATCGCATTCGCAATTCCTGGCTGTACTTTATTTGCACTTAGTCAGTCAGCAGCACAGTTCTCCGATTGGGGAACTACGCCGCTTGGCCTAGCTATTTTAGTCAACGGGCTGCGGTGGCTGTTTTATTTGGTAGCTGTTCGTAGCTGCTTTTGGTTCTACAACCAGCTCAATGAAGTCACTCGTATTTGGATGTATCCGCTGCTGCAAAGTCAGAGACTGTTTGGCTTTGGCGTACTTGCCAGCACGAATGCGGTTGGCGCAATACTGTTGACATCTTTTTTGGTTTCTCGCTGGATACAGTATTGCATTTACAGATGTGGGGGCGATCGCACTCGCTTTCCGATCAACATCAGCTGCTTGCTACTGTTTACACTCTTGTTTTCTGCATTGGCCTTGAGCTCTGCGCCACTTTCTACTTGGATAACCGGGCAGACAGCGCTGGCGCTTATTTACTGTATGCTCAGAGCCACTAGCAAGCTACGTCAGCTAAGGCCGCAGCTAGGTTTGATCAAAGCTAGATTTAATTAAATAGCGACCAGCTATTAGGTCATGCCAGAATGAGCTTTGCTAACTGCGCGATGATAGGGCCCAAAACAAGTGCTGGAATAAAAGAAGCAATGCGAATTTTGGTGCACTCTAAAAGGTTAAAGCCCAATCCCAAAATCATAATGCCACCGACGCCGGTAACCAACAGAACATTAGGATCTGTATCTGGAGAAGGAATAGACTGGGCTAGCGAACTGGCAATCAGCGACAGACTGCCTTGATACAGCAAGACGGTTAGAACAGAGAAGCCAACGCCGATGCCATAGGTTCCGGTGAGGGCAATAGAAACGAGGCCGTCCATCGTACTTTTGATAACCAAAATAGTGTTGTCTCCTTTGAGGCCATTATTTAGGCTACCCAAAATTGACATCGGTCCAATACAAAACAGCAGACTGGCCGCGACAAATCCTTCGGTGAAACGGTTGCCTCCCTTCACACGGGCCTTAATCCAGTCGCCTAAAGAGACTAGGCGCGATTCGATCTGCCACCATTCGCCTAGCAGTCCGCCACCCACCAGCGCTAAAAGCGCTAGAATAACGCCTTCTACACCGCCCACGCTAGCCTGGGCTAGGGCGTTGGCCATAGAAATCCCGATAAAGATAGTCGTCAGCCCGACGGCTTGAGTGATGATGGTCTGCATCTGGGCAGATAGTCGATTGCGCAAACCTAGACCACTAAGTGTTCCTAAAATAACTAGGACAATATTGATCCAGGTTCCACTAGTTTTGGCCCAAAGAGTTAGCATTTTGTAAGCTTGCATGACGGCATGCAGCTTATTATGCAGGTATGCGGTTGTCGCTGCGATGTTTGTACTGAAGCGGGAGAAAAAGCAGTGGAAGAAAAAAGTATGCCATCGGTTGGTTTGCCACTGGTGAGCTTGCTAGGCGCTGGAACTTATGAGGTAGAGGCTTTGCAGCAGCATTTAGCAGCGCTGCTCTCGCCTTTGGGTGGTATGGCTCACTTTGTAAAACCGGGCGATCGCGTTCTACTCAAGCCCAACTTGCTGACAGGTGCTCGCCCAGCCAAAGAATGCACGACCCGGCCAGAACTTATCTATTGCGTTGCCAAAATGGTGCAGGCTGTAGGGGGAAAGCCTTTTCTAGGTGATAGTCCAGCCTTTGGCAGTGCGCGAGGAGTGGCTAAGGCTAATGGTCTTTTAGAGTGGGCAGATAAAGCTGATTTGCCCATTGTGGAGATGCACGGCAAACGCTATGCCGTCAAGCATGAAGAAACAGCTGAGAGCTTTGAGAATTTTTTGCTGGCTAAAGAAGCAATGGATGCGGACGTTGTGATCAACTTGCCAAAAGTGAAATCACATGTACAGATGACCGTCACGCTGGGTGTTAAGAACTTATTTGGCTGCGTTCCAGGAAAGATGAAAGCCTGGTGGCACATGGAAGCTGGAAAGGATGCGCAGCGATTTAGCGCCATGTTAGTAGAAACAGCGCGGATGATTTCGCCGGATCTGACCATAATTGATGGAATTATGGGTCATGAAGGTAACGGCCCTAGCGGCGGAGAACCTAAAGCACTCGGCGTTTTGGCAGCTTCGCCGGATGTATTTGCGCTCGATAGAGCGATGGTAGAGATTTTGGGTGTGTCACCTGAGCAGGTGCCTATTTTAGTAGAGTCTCAGCGGTTAGGGCTTTGCTCGTCGCTAGCCAAAATTAGATTTCCGCTACAGCAGCCTGGTGAATTGAAGATCAACGACTGGCAGCTACCGACTCAGATGATGCCAATTGATTTTGGGGCACCGAGAGTGCTGCGCTCTACCTTCAAGCATCTGTACATTCGGTTCATTAAAGAGCCTATGGCAGCTTATTCCGCTAGTTAAGGAATGGTCAAACAACTAATGTCGGATTCTTAGGAATGGCCCGATAGTTCCATTGAGGGAGCACCTCATCGTAGACAATTTCTAAGTCCCGCTTGATCTGTTCAGTGGCTTCTCGGCCAGCCAGATATTTCTGGTGAATCACGTTGACGGAGGTTTTTAATCCCTTAGAGGTGGTTGCTTTCTGCATTAAGGCAACGACAGTATCGAGGCTATTGAATAACCTGCCCTGACAGGCGCGTCCCACATGAGGGAAAAACCGTCGCTCAATGGGATTGTACTTGGAACAATAGCTGGGGTAGTGAGCGATGCGAATTTCAATGCCGATGCGATTGACTAATTGTTGCAAATCGTACTTGAAAATGTACTTGCGGGCTGAATTGCTGCCGCCGCCATCACACAGAATAAGAATAGAACGAGCGGTAGAATAACGGAGCTGGCCAATATGCAGCCAAAACCAGGCCAAGCTATCACAAGCGAATTGGGTGGTGTCCCGAGAGAGCCCCAAGTTGAGATGGCCACAATTGTGCAATGGGTCATAAATACCGTGGGGAATGACGACGCCTGTGGCCAGGGATGGGAAATCATGGTCAAATGCCTGAAATGGTCGTGTGCAGCGCACTCGGCCCTGACGATAAAGCTGTCCTAAGAACTCTCGGGCCTTGCTATCGACTGAGAAGTAGGGATTGCCTGCCGCTCGGTATTGCTCAACTAGCTCAGCAATCCGCTCGAACTGTTGGTTGCGATGGTCACTGTGCCCGCAACTGAGCACTTTCTGAATCTTCCGTAATCGCAGCTTTTTCTGGGTCATCCACCGACGAATGGTTTCGCTGCTGACAGGGCTCCCTAATTGATTGAGCTGCTCAGAGAGATGATGGGGCGATAGGTCAGTGAAGACGACGGTCCCATCGTCTGGGTCACCGGCTCTACGATGCTCTAGCAATTGGTTCAGATTCGTTTCAATCGTGCTCGCTTCAACGATCTTTTTTTCGACCACCGCCGACTTTTCGCACGCGACCAGCTGCCGGGTCATGAGGCAACTGCGGCAATTCCTGCTTACCTCGCTCTATCGTGCGGCGAGAGCAGCCAAGCACCGCTGCGAGGTATTCCATCGAACCATGGCCTAACTGCTGGGCTTGCAAGGCCGCAAACCGTCGTCGGTCTTTTTCTGAGAGCGTGACATAGAAATTGCGCAGATTCTCTTCTAAGGCTGGCGCTAACTGGTTGCGAAATTCAAATCCCATCACTCAAAATTGGCACACGCTTCTACTTCATATTAAGCGCTATGAGCGGTTTTTGGAATCTGACAATTATTGATAGCTCGTTACTTAGCTGTACTTACAAAAGACAAAAACCGGGTAGGAACTGTAGGGTTCCTACCCGGTTCTTTTAATGCAGTATGTTTGAAGCACTACATTTGAAGCACCATATCTGAAGCTACTAAGTCATAATCAAGCCAAACTGGGTTCAACCAGCTTTTGCTTGCTAGCCCTTCAGTCGGGGGTTGACCTCTTTTGCCATCCCTTTAAAAGGAGACAAACTAGGGCCGGGACGACGGCGGCTAGCACGGCTTGGGGTCTCTAGGTAGTCAGTAGCAAATGTCTTGGTATCAGCCTCGACGACGTTGCCCTGATCGTCTAATGTTTTGCCTTTGGCAGTTGCCGCGATCGCAGCCACAATCAGATCTTCTGCTGATGGCGCAGCAGGAGCAGCTTTTTCTACAGGCTGGCTTTCTTCTGCCGCACTAACAGATTTTTGAGCGTCTTTCTTCCCTTTGGCAGGCTTCTTTGCAGTCGCTTTTGTCTCTTTCTCAACCTTATCAGCAGCGGTTTTAGCGGCTGACTCCGCCTTATCTGCCGTTTTTTCGACGCTTGCCTGCGCTTTATCGGCAGTGTCATCAGCCAGATCTTGTGCTTTATCAACAGTGTCATCGACCAGATCTTGCGCTTTTTCCACAACGTCAGTAGAAACCTCTTTCGCTGTCTCTACCGCGCTTTTTGCGGCTTTGGTCGCTACTGCCTTGATATTCTTGACGCTATCTTCAGCCGCATCATCCAATTCTAAAAAGTATTTTTCTTTGCCAATACCCAGCGTTTTACCGATCGTCTCGAATATCCCACCAATCATGGCAACTCCAACAGTTATATTCCTGAATTTTCAGCCGCTACCGATGTGTCGTACACATAGATGCGTCTCTTAATCTAATTATTGATTTTGATTGTGAGCGAGCGCAAGACAGCGTTACGTCTATTTACAAAACTTCTTGATTTCTAGCGTTCTTCAGGCTGTTGGGACAGAACCTGTGATAGCTCGAAAAACCTATACAGAAAATGCCTAGGAAGAGACCTTCCTAGGCATTTCGCAGATGATGATATTTCCTAACCCTATAGGTGGCTTTCAGCCACTAAGAACTTCGGCAACGGTACGGCCAACTCGATAGTTGCTAGTCTGCCGCAGATATCAGCTCGCGCTTTTCTTCCGTTTTAGAAGAGTTAACCACGATCTTACCCTCCTCGCCCACATCAACGACAGCAGTGTCACCGTCTTTAATACGGCCAGAAAGAATTTCTTCGGCTAGCGAGTCTTCTAGCAAGCGCATGATAGCCCGACGTAGCGGCCTAGCTCCGTAGCTAGGGTTGTAGCCCTCTTCAACCAGTCGGTCTTTGAACTTGCTGGTCACCTCTAAGGTAATACCCTGCTCGCCTAAGCGGCTGAACACTTCCTTGAGCAAGATGACGGAAATCTCCTTGACCTCATCCTTAGTGAGCTGACGGAAGACAATAATTTCATCTAGTCGGTTCAAGAATTCGGGGCGGAAGTACTGCTTAAGCTCTTCATTCACTAGAGAGCGAATGCGATTGTACTGAGACTCTGCCTGATCGGCTTCGAGTTCGAAGCCCAGACCACCGCCGCCTTTTTCAATCACTTTTGAACCGATGTTACTGGTCAAAATCAGCAGGGTGTTTTTGAAGTCTACAGTGCGGCCCTTGGCGTCGGTCAGGCGACCGTCTTCCAAGATTTGCAAGAGCATGTTGAAAACGTCAGGGTGGGCCTTTTCAATCTCGTCGAACAGAACGACGGTGTAAGGGCGACGACGAACGGCTTCGGTGAGCTGACCGCCTTCGTTGTAGCCTACATAACCTGGCGGAGAACCAATCAGCTTAGAAACCGTATGGCGCTCCATAAACTCAGACATGTCTAAGCGAATCATGGCTTCTTCGGCACCGAAGAAGTAGGTAGCCAGCGATTTGGCAAGTTCGGTTTTACCAACGCCAGTGGGTCCAGAGAACACGAAGCTAGCGATAGGACGGTTGGGGCTCTTTAGGCCAACGCGAGCCCGCCGAATGGCGCGCGAGATCGCCCGAACGGCTTCGTCTTGGCCGATGAGCCGCTGATGCAGCACGTCTTCCATGTGCAGCAGCTTTTCAGATTCGCTCTCGGTGAGCTTGTTGACCGGCACGCCCGTCCAAGAAGCCACAATGTGGGCAATATCCTCTTCAGTGACCTGAGGAGAATCTTCCTTGGTTTGCCCGGCGGCGTCTTCATCCTTTTTGGTTTGAGCGATGGTGCGAATTTCGGCTTTGATTTCCATTTCGCGATCACGCAGCTCGCCAGCTTTGTCAAAGTCCTGCGATCGCACAGCGTTGTCTTTGTCTTTGAGCACCTGGCGCAGCTCTTTGTCTAGCTCTTTGGCTGCTGGGGGCAGCTGCGAATTTAGCAGGCGAACCCGTGAACCCGCTTCGTCAATTAAGTCGATAGCTTTATCAGGCAAGTAGCGATCAGAGATATAGCGGTCAGAGAGCTTTGCAGCCGCATTCAAGGCTTCGTCTAAAATCTTGAGCTTGTGATGCTGCTCGTAGCGATCACGCAATCCATGCAGGATTTCAATCGTTTCATCGACGCTAGGCTCACCTACCATAACCGGCTGAAAGCGACGCTCTAGGGCCGCGTCCCGCTCGATGTGCTTGCGGTACTCGTCGAGTGTCGTAGCACCAATACATTGCAGCTCACCCCGCGCTAGGGCAGGCTTTAGAATGTTGGCCGCGTCAATAGCGCCTTCGGCTGCGCCTGCGCCAATCAGAGTATGAACCTCATCGATTACCAAGATGACGTTCGCGGCAGAGCGAATCTCATCCATGATTTTTTTCAGGCGCTCTTCAAACTCACCGCGATACTTGGTGCCAGCAACGAGCAAGCCGATATCAAGCGTAACAACTCGCTTGTCTTCTAAGATATCGGGGATATCGTTGTTGCCAATTCGCTGCGCTAGTCCTTCAGCGATCGCGGTCTTACCCACACCTGGCTCGCCGATTAGCACCGGATTGTTCTTTGTGCGTCGTCCTAAGATCTGAATAACGCGCTCAATTTCTTTCTGACGGCCTACGACCGGGTCTAGCTTGCCATCTGTCGCCATCTGCGTCAGGTTCGAGCCAAATTCGTCGAGTGTAGGTGTCTTGGTGCGGCCCTGGCTGCTGCTACCCCCAGAAACTTCAGCCGTTTCGCCGAGCATCCGAATGACCTGCGTGCGGACCTTAGAAAGATCGACACCGAGGTTTTCGAGAACACGGGCAGCGACACCCTCACCTTCGCGAATCAGGCCAAGCAATAAATGCTCTGTGCCAATGTAGTTATGGCCTAGCTGCCTAGCTTCTTCGAGCGATAGCTCGAGCACCCGTTTAGCCCTAGGGGTAAATGGAATTTCGACAGCAACAAAACCAGATCCACGACCGATAATTTTTTCGACTTCGATGCGAGCGTCTTTAAGATTGACACCCATAGACTTAAGGACTTTAGCGGCGACGCCGGTGCCTTCGCCGATTAGTCCAAGTAAAATTTGCTCTGTGCCAACGAAGTTGTGACCCAAACGGCGGGCCTCTTCTTGGGCGAGCATGATGACCTTAATGGCCTTTTCTGTAAAGCGTTCAAACATGGCGGTTTTCCATCACCTGCTGCGGGCTGGTTACGCTGATTCTAACACAGCAAAAAATCGTGGAGAGAGGGCGGTGTTCACTACCAAGAGAAGGAAACCAATTGATGAGTTCTTGGTGTAATCAAGATTGTGACAATTTGTGTTTGATTAGGGAAACTAGAGGGTAAAACGGCTACAAGGCTAACAGAAATTACGCTTTGTTTCGAGTAGGCAACCGGATAGAAATGTCTTTATTTTTTTAACGAATTGTTTTTTACCAGCTGCTCTGTTTATCTACATCGCTGAGTTCTGTTTGGCACCTAAACTTCTGTTTAGCATCCAATTAATTGATACTGCCTAGAATTAAGGGATGCCTAATAGCTGGAAGTGACAAGAACGGTGTGTCCACTTTGGCCAGCGATATGGGCGATCGCATGTTGGCGATACTGAGCGATTTGCGCCCCGAAGTCATCGCTTTGCAAGCCGCTACGCCACAGAATCTGGGCATTCTCCCCATTTGAGTAGTAGCGCTTGCGCTGACCGGCTTCTCTGAAGCCGAATTTATGATAGAGCGCTTGCGCCGTTTGATTGGAAGCTCTCACTTCTAGCGTGGCACGCGTGAGCCCGCGACGGCGAGAGCACTCTAGCAGGTGAGTGAGTAGCAGCAGTCCCAACTTTTGTCCCTGATAGCTAGGCTCGATCGCTAGCGTTGTGATGTGGGCCTCTTCTAAAATTGCCCACAGACAGCCCATGCCGAGTAGCGTAACGGGCGTTGATCGCTGTTTTGTAGGATCGCCTGCGGCTAAAGTCGAGAAATCGGATGTTGAAAGCTGATTGGGTACTGAGCGATTAGGAGCCAAAGAATCGGAAGCCAGAGAATCAGACACCAAGGGGCTAGGGGCTAAGGAATCGCGAGTCAAAAGCTCAGGGGGTTGATGAGAGATTTGCATGCGCTGCTGAAGCGGCTCAGCAGTCAGAGCGCTCACCAAAACGCATAGATCGCTGCAATCACTGGCTAATTCTTTCTGATAGCCCGAGGCAGTCCACAGCCCACCTAAGCAGCGTTGGTCTAGGGCCAATACGGCTGGAACATCGGCTGCGATTAGAGGTAGGCAAGCTAAAACAGACAATAGATTGCACCTAAAGTTCTAACGCGAATCTTTTTCCTGATACACGCAAGTAGACGGCCAATTGTACACTTGTTAACGAACGGCCGTTGGCGGGCGTCTTCCAACGCAGATTTTTTGCCATCCTTAGCTTTCTACCGCCCCCGATCTTTCTACTGCCAAGCTTGCTTTTTCCTTGACCCTCTTACCTTTTCCTCTCGATCTATGGTTTCTACTGTTTCATCTGCACCGCAAAGTTCAAGCGATCAAGCGTCTAGTTTGCAGTATCTAGAGAAGGTGAACGCCCAGACGTCACCTAATCAGAATCTGCTGCCTTTGAGCGCGGCTGTCAACGACAAAGATCATTTGGCTGTGGGTGGTTGTGATGTGGTGGATTTGATTGAGGAGTTTGGGTCGCCGCTCTATATATTAGATGAGCAGACACTGCGCACGGCCTGTCGCCAGTACAAACAGGCATTTGAGCGACATTATCCGGGTGAGTCGCTAATTGTGTATGCCTCTAAAGCGTGGAACTGTCTAGCGGTGTGTGCGATCGCAACGCAAGAAGGAATTGCGATTGATGTGGTCTCGGGCGGCGAGCTACAGACTGCCCTTACAGCAGGTGCTGAGGGCGAAAAGCTGTACTTTCATGGCAATAACAAGTCAGCTGCGGAGCTAAAGCTAGGGTTAGAAGCAGATGCCCGTATTGTGATAGACAACTGGCATGAGCTAAGCACGCTCAGTCAGCTAGCCCAAGACATGGGGAAAAAGGCAACTATTTTACTGCGGCTGACCCCTGGAATTGAGTGCCACACTCATGAATATATTCAAACTGGCCATATCGACAGCAAGTTTGGCTTTGACCCCGATCAGCTCGAAGCGGTATTCGAAGCTATCTCGAAGCAGGCAAACTGCATCAACTGCGTTGGTTTGCACGCGCATATCGGATCGCAAATTTTTGAGCTGCAGCCGCATCGAGATTTAGCAGTGGTGATGATGCGCTGGTGCCAGACAGCTAGCCGCTATGGCATCACGATTGAAGAAATAGATATTGGAGGTGGGCTGGGGATTCGCTATACCGAATCGGACGACCCGCCGAGTATTGATGAATGGGCAAAAACCGTGTGTGAAAGCATGGTGGCGGCCTGTGAAGAAAAAGATCTGCCCTTACCAAAGCTACTGTGTGAACCTGGCAGATCGATGGTGGGCTCAGCTTGTGTGACAGCGTACACGGTCGGTGGACAAAAGACGGTTCCTGGCATCCGTACCTACGTTTCTGTGGACGGGGGCATGTCTGATAACCCTCGTCCGATTACCTATGAGTCTGTTTATCGCATACTGGCGGCGAGTAAAATGTCTGCGCCGCTGAGTGAAACAGCGACCGTTGCAGGAAAGCACTGTGAGTCAGGAGATGTGGTAATTCACGAAGCGAGTTTGCCAAAAATGGCAGCGGGTGAGGTGCTAGTCGTACCGGCAACAGGTGCCTATAACTACAGCATGTCGTCTAATTACAACCGGGTGCCACGACCGGCTGCGGTGATTGTAAACGAAGGCCAAGCTGATTTGATTTTGCAGCGAGAAACTTACGAAGATCTGGTCCGTCATGATTGTCTGCCAGAGGCATTAAGGCCGGGCTCACACCCATAACGCAGCCATAGCACAGTAGTATACGGTCATCAGCCGCAGTGGCTGGAAGCCAGAAATTTGATGTTGACGACGGTGAAACAGGTCTGACTCTTGTATCGCACCATTATTGATATTGGTTTAGTGTTTGTGCTGGTTTACATGGTGCTGTCGGTGATTCGCGATCGCCGCACGATGTGGATGGTACAGGGACTAATGCTCCTGATGGCGGCGACTCTAGTGAGCGGCGTGCTGGGTTTTGTCGTGCTTCATTTTTTGATGGAGAAAATCTTGCTAGGAGCGTCGGTGGCGCTGGCAATCATGCTGGTGGCTGACTTTCGGCGGCTGCTAGAGCTGCTAGGCCGGGGCGAACTTGTGCAGCTCTTTAAAGGGCCAGAGAATCATCTTTCGACAGCGAATAACGTAATTGATGAGCTAGTTGAGGCGGTAAAGGGGCTTTCTCAAAACCGAACCGGAGCCTTGATGATTTTAGAGACAGATGAACCGATTGAGGAGAGCGATTTTTCGGTGCCGGGGGTAAAGATCAATGCGCTGCTCTCACGTGAGCTGCTGCAAACTATTTTTCAAACGACGACGCTGCTGCATGACGGGGCGGTGCTGATTCGAGGCTCGCGGGTATTGGCAGCCGGGGTAATTTTACCTATTTCAGAGCGAGATGCGTCTCGGCAGCTAGGCACTCGGCACCGGGCGGCTATGGGGATTACCGAACGGGTAGAGCAGTGTATTTGTGTGGTGGTCTCGGAGGAGACGGGCTCGATTTCGGTAGCTGAGAAAGGGATGTTAAATCGCCCCCTGACCAGCAGTAAACTGAGGGAACTGCTGCTTGATAAGTTTTCGCCTTCGGCTGACAGCGATACGGTTGCGCCTCAGCTACGTAGCTTGGGCCGACGGCTCAGCATCAAAGGAATTAACTTTTTGAACTGGATTAAGCGTAAGCTGCCTCGCCCTACCTCTCAGGAAAAGAAATGACCGCTAATTTTGGTGCCTCTCTAGGTCTTTCTACCGGCGGCCTTTCTACCGGGGGCCTTTCTACTAAATCAACGTCGCTGCCTGAAGATTTGGACTTGGGGCGAATGCCGTCACATGTGGCGGTGATTATGGATGGAAATGGCCGCTGGGCAAAGCGGCGTGGGCTGCCTCGAATTATGGGGCATCGCAAGGGGGTGGAGACGCTGAAAAAGCTACTGCGCTGCTGCCGCGATTGGGGAATAGACGCGCTGACGGCCTATGCTTTTTCGACCGAAAACTGGGGGCGACCGACTAGAGAGGTAGATTTTCTGATGACGCTGTTTGAGCGGGTGCTGCGCCAAGAGCTAAAGGAAATGATGGAAGAGGATGTCCGCATTGAGTTTGTGGGCAATCTGGCAGCGCTGCCAGAGACATTGCAACAAGAGATTGACCGGGCGGTGACCATGACACAGGAAAATCGGGGTATTCGGTTTTCGGTGGCAACGAACTACGGGGGTCGGCAGGAAATTTTGCAGGCCTGTCGGGCGATCGCTTCTCAGGTGAAGGCCGGAAGCTTGCAGCCTGAGGATATTGATGAGTCACTCTTTAGCCGTCACCTATACACTTCTGATATTAGCGATCCAGATCTGCTGATTCGCACAAGTGGCGAGATGCGCATTAGCAACTTTTTGCTGTGGCAGCTGGCCTATTCGGAGTTTTACATCACCGATACGCTGTGGCCTGATTTTGATACGGCGGAGTTTCATCAGGCCATGAGAGCTTTTCAAAAGCGCGATCGCCGATTTGGGAAAGTGAAGGAAGGCAAACACGATTAGCCGCTAGGCACTCCTAGTAGCCCTCAAGAACAAGGATGTCATGGACGTTTCTATCATTGGTGCGAGTGGCGACTGTGGTCGTGAGATTGTTGCACAGCTAGTGGTTTTAGGAGTATTAGCCCCGACTGAACGACTCCAGCTTGTAGGCAGAGCCACAGGTCGCAGTCGCCAGGTACTGTATGGCCTGTGCAGTGATTTGAGTGATGCCTATGCAGAAAAGGCACCTATTTTTGACGTGGCGCTTTCACCCGAGGAGATGGTGGCTGACGTGGTTGTGATGACCGCAGGGGCTACGGTAGGCGCTCAAGTCACCTCTAGAGCAGAGCTAGCAGCAGTTAACCTACCGATTTTTGAAACCTACGCCAAGGCGCTGGCTGCACACGGCTATGGCCACGAGGTGGTCATTATTGTGACCAATCCGGTAGAGCTGGCAGTGGAGGTGTTTAGCCGCTATCTGGGTCGGCATCGAGTAATTGGGGTAGGGGCTTATTCTGATACGCTGCGATTTCGGCGGGAAATTGCGGCGGATCTGGGCGTGCGCAGGCAGCTCGTGCAAGGGTTTGTTGTCGGTGAGCATGGTGCTGGAATGCTGCCGCTGTGGAGCAGTGTGCGCATTCACGGCATGACTAAAGATGAGCTGCGAGCGACGCGGCGGCGGGTTCAACGCGGGCGAGCAATTCAGGATTTTCCGCTAGAAGTGGTCCACGAGCAGCAGGCAGTGGCCCAGTGCTTAGCAAATGACGATATCCCGGCAGCCTACCGCTATGTAGATAGCTTGGCACCAGACCTGCGCGTATTGCTAAAGCCGTTTGTAACGCAGCTATCAGGAGCAAAGACAATCGTAGCGACGGCGAATGTGACAGTAGATCTGGTGCAAAATCTGCTGCAAGGCAGAGAGATGGTGATCTCTGGGCAGGTGAAGCTGGAGGGCGAGTTTTACGATATTCGTACGCCTCTAGGGGTGCCGATTGTAGTGACCCCAAGCGGCTGGAGCCGGGTAGTGAATTTGCAGCTTTGGGCAGAAGAAGTGGAGATGTTGCAGCATATTGCTGACCGGTTGGATCAGCGCTTAAAGGAGGATTTGATAGGTGGCTGAGCGGGTGGCTAAACAGGCAGCTGAGCTAGAGGCAGAGAATCGATGGATGTTTGTGATTCGAGCGCTAAATCATCCGGGGACGCTGACGGCGGCGGCGGCGGTCTTTTCAAACCGAGGCGTCTCTCTAGAAGGTTTTTTGGGCAGTGGGATTGATACGACAACGATAGAAGATGGTCGATTGCTGTTTAGCTTTCGAGCAACGCTGGCAAAGCGAGATTTGCTGAAGCGATCGCTCGAACGGTTGCCTAGCATTTTTCAAGTGGATGCTTATCTATATGATGATCAACGGCTAAGGGCGATCGCGATCGCGAAGCTGACACTAAAAGCGCAGATAGAGGCTACTGAGCATCTGTACATAGAAACGATTATGTGCACAGAGGATTCACGGCTGCTGCTGCTAAGTGGAGAGACTGGGGTGGTGGAGAGCGCAATTTCTGATCTACGTCAACAGCGTCAGCTCGAAGACGTGGTGATGTCGGCCATTACGGTATGAATATAGAGAGGATAGCGGGTGCGATCGCGGTACAGATAACGGCTACATATGCACCATAATCGCGGTCTCAAAGATTATTCCTAGCAATTAGTTTAAACATTGGCTGTTTTGCTTGCTAGTACGTGTAGATATATGCAATGCTACGCATAAGGAAGGATCCATTTTCTGCTAACATACCCGGTCAGGTACAAACATAAGTTGTTGTAAATTGACCAGGCTGTTATAAATAGAAAAAGTGCTCTCCGCATCGTTGCCATCTACCCAGTCGTTAGTCGTTTATCTATAGCTGTTAATTCACCAAGACTCGCAAGGCTGTAAGTCACAGCTTTGTTTTTTCTATAGTAAGCGTAAGCTATATAGATAAGTGTAGGCTTAGTGAGCATGAGCCTAGCTTAGGAACGTAGCGTCTGTTGATTTCTCTGCATCTATCGAAGCGTTACCGACTTTAAGAGTGTGGACTTGCAGTATGCGTTTGTCTACACGTCTCTTCCCATTGACTAACTATCCATAGCTATATCCATACACGAGCGTGCCGCTTTGACTTCGGGGCACAAAGGCTTTAGCCAACGTGAATGTATTTAGCTATTGGCCAAAGCTGCACTTGCTACAAAACGCATCTATTGCAAAGTGCACGTTTCACAGACAAGTCTTTTGAGATGAGTCTGTGATAGATGAATAGCGATGGGAAGTTATTAGAAAGCTGGTAAAAGGACCTGTCAGCAAAAGACTATCGTAATTAGATGTCTGCCCTCTGATGTCTGCCCTCTATCGCTCGTATAGCGAAGCTACCTAGCGCTGTTCGGATTTATCTAGCAGCGAACATTAACTTTATGTAGAACTCTCTTCAAGAGATTGTCTCTCCCAAAAGATAAAATTTTGGGAGGATGCTAGATGCTGTTCTATTTAAATCAAAGGTTGCGGCAAGCAGGTATGTCAAAAAGTCATTATGTCGTGCGTTAGCGATGCTTTACAGGCAAGATTGAACAGATCTTATAACAACTTTTAAGCTCTATATTGTTACCTATCTTTAAAGCGGTGACACAATCACTTAGCACGAAAAATCAGCTTCTCAGTTTTTTTGTTTTAGGGTGCTTTTCAGTTCTAGAGTGCGATCTTCGAGACGATATCGGTCGAAAGAACTTAGAAAAATTTCGAGCTTTCAATTTATGACTCCAACAAATAGGACAGCGAGTACCGTACCACTACCACATCCTTTGCCAACACAGAGTGTGATCGGATTTCCTATCTCAGCGTTGCCTTTCCATAGTCAGGTACAGGTCATTATGAACTGGGCTAGGGCGAGTCGGAGTAAGGTAGTCTGTGTTTCTAATGTGCATATGGTGATGGAAGGGCACTGGGATAGCCAATTTGCTCAAGTACTAAGAAGAGCAGACTTGCTAACGCCAGATGGCATGCCGCTAGCCTGGATGACGGGATTAATGAAAGGCCAACCTCAAGAGAGAGTAGCTGGCATGGAACTAATGTCGGCACTATGTGAGCAAGCACAACAAAAAGATATAGGCCTCTTTTTTCTAGGATCTACGCCTAAGATGCTCGCACAGATGAGACAGAATTTGTCGAAAGATTATCCTAACCTACGAATTTCTGGAATGTTTTCTCCACCTTTTCGTCCGTTGAGTGAGGAGGAAGACCAACAGATTGTAAAAACGATTAATGAAAGCGGTGCGAAGATAGTATTCATATCGCTGGGCTGTCCAAAACAAGAGCGTTGGATGTCCGCCCATAAAGAGCAAGTCAAAGCAGTGATGGTTGGGGTTGGAGGTGCTTTTCCAGTATGCGCAGGGACAAAGAGATGGGCACCTGCTTGGGTCAGAAATTATGGAATGGAATGGCTATATCGGCTGATGCAGGAGCCTAAGCGGCTATGGAAACGCTATGCGTTCACAATTCCTCCTTTTGTGTGGCTCGCCTTCAAGCAAGTCGTGAAGGTTCGACTAGGTTTAGAGCCGGATTTATCTGTTCGCCAGTCGTTGGCTAGGAAGTGGTGACGAAGTCGATGTGATGAGTCGACTACTGTCGCCAAGCATGAATAGCAGTGGCAATAATGATATGAGTAATTAAAAAAACCAAGAGCCGTAGCAACCAGGCAGTGCTTTTCCTAAAGGAAAGAGTGTCTATTTAAGAATAATTGATAAGGATGATTGATTTTGCCGTTTTGAGTAGCACTACTCAAAACGGCTTGCTTTTTCCTGATGCTTTTTTAGTGATCGCAACCATGTCTATTCTGAGAGGACAAGGCTCTAGCCGCTCTCTGTCGTCACCGCAATGATAAAGGCTCTGTGTCTCACCACACTGACCCTAAAGACTAGGTCCGAAAATATGACATATCGTTTGCAGAAAATTTTGAGCTACTGAACAGAATACGAGGTTACTTCTAACGCTCTCTGTTCACGAGTCCTAGAACATTAATGTTAGCCATACGCAGCTGTTCCATAGCCCGATCAAGCAAGGACTGCTTCAGCTGACCCGGTTTAGTAATTAGCAACAGACCGTCGGTATTATCAGCAATAAGATAGGCATCAGACTGCCCAAGTAGAGGGGGCGTATCATAAATGATAAAGTCAAACTTTGACTCAATTCGTTCCACAAACTGCTGCATGCTTCTCGAAGAGAATAAGCGAGTGGGTTCAAATGACGCGGAGCCGGATGCAATGACATACAAGCTGGAGTTCGACGCAAACTTTTGAATGACGGCAGGGTTAGATTCCCCAGAGAATAAGTTGGTCAGCCCTTTTTCGTTCGATAGCTCTAGGTAGGTATGGATGTGAGGGTTGCGCAGGTCCGCATCTACCAGCAGTACTCGCTGTCCCATAGAGGCGACCGTCTCTGCTAGGTGAACAGCTACCGTAGACTTGCCTTCACCAGGCATAACAGAGCTAATGGCAACAGAGCGAATAGGCTTTTGCGTATTCAACAAACGAATATTGGTATACAGAGAGCGGAAAGATTCTGAGAAAGGATCACCTGCGTAAACATTAGCTGATGTCTTTTGAGCGGTGAGTACTTTATTGGTGCGACTAGAACCATTACGCTCAGAGCGAGCTGCTGCATCCGCATATTGAATAGGTTCTGAAACGTTTTTTCTTTCAGAGACTATTTCAGGGAACGCCTGATTTGGGATTCTACCTAGTACGGGTAGACGGGTGGCACGGCGAATCTCGTCATCGTTGTGAATAACGCCTGCAGACTGGTCTAGCAGAAGAGCAGCCCCCACGCCTATAAGCAAACCAAGTAGTCCACCTAGAAGCAAGTTCTGTGGGAGGCTAACAGGTACAGCCTGTGGATCGGTAGGCGGCGTAACAATTTCCCATGGAATCTCTCGCTGAGCGGCATCGATTTCTAAAGCTTCTTTCTTTGAGAGAAACTGAGTCAAGTTTTCGGTAGCAACTTGGAGTTCTCTTTGAATGTCTGTATAGTCTCGCGAAATACCTGAGAGATCATCGACGTTGGCATTCAGTCCGGAAATAGTCTGCTGAATTGCCTGATTGCGAGCCTCAAGTTCGCGGATCCTGCTGATAATTTCCTGCTCAGACTGTCTCCCTTGCGCAGCTAGCAGACCCAGCAAATTCTGGCGCTGTTCTCTGAGTACCTGCATGTCTGGGCTAGTGTCTAGATATAGGGTCGATGCCTCAGCAATTTGAGCGTCTACCTCTAGCAAAGAGTTCAAGAGAGTCTGATAGCGTGGATTGTTAGCAAGCGCGGAAGACGCATTGCTTTCTCGAGGTTGCTGTAGCTGCTGGCGCAGGTCTTCGTAAACATCACGGTTTTGCTCAAGTTCAACTTCAATTTCAAGCTGCTCTTGAGTAAAGCTGCTCATTTGATCGGAGAGCTGAGCACCGCGAGAGTCGGGATCAATTAGATCGTTGTCTAATCGTAGAGATTGCAGACGGCTTTGAAGAGAGTTGACTTTGCTCTGTAAATCGGGAAGCTTCTGATTGACAAATTCGATACCTCTACTAATGTCGGCTTGCCGTGAGGATAGGCTGTACTGTAAGTAGGCATCTGCTACTTCATTGAGAATAGTAATGACTTTCTGAGAGTCGGGATTACTAAAAGTGATTTGGAGAATGTCTGAATTTTTAGAGAGCGAGCTGAGCTGTAATCCTTGACGGATGCTGTCATAGCACATTTCTTCAGTAACTTCGGCTGGTTCAACTGCTTCGACCGAGGCGCGACAGAACTGAGGATAGCGAGATTGAACCTCTTCGACTACTGGCTGTAGAACACTAGGACTAGTCAGAATTTTCACCAGATCTTGATCAACAGTCGATTGATTCGATTCTCGACTAGTCAACGTTTCTGGTACTGTAGAAATGACTTCCGTCTCAGCAGTAATCGGTTGAACTAAGATTTCTAAGGTGCCGTTGTAGGTTGGTGTATCGGTGAGTACCTTGACAGCAGCAGCACTAGTTGTGACCAGTGTAAGGCCCACAATCAGAAGCCACTTACGTTGTAAGGTGCGCAGCATTTGCCCTACATTGAGTCCACCTTCTGTTTCTTCGAGCGGAATGGCAGGCTCAAGCGGTGATGGCAGTAGAGGTAAAGTTGTTTCAGGTTTCATATCACACTCGAATGTAAGATGGAGATAGCACAAAGCAAGCGTCGCTGGTTGACTATCCGACTATTAGGTATCAGCTGGAGTAATTGTTAGTCAAAAATATTGAAAAAGCGGAAAATAGAGAACAGCCCGCCGAGTGGGTTAACAACAGTTCCAATTGCATCTGAGGCAGTGGCTAGCCCATTGCGATTGACGATAATAACATCGTTATTTCTCAGCAGTGGATTATTCTCGGAATCGATTCCCTCAGCAAAGTCTACGGGGATAGCCTCACGCACGACTGTGCCGTCGTCTTGCAGCCTGACCAATTCAGCGGAACCCCTGCTAGCACGGTTGTTGTTGAACCCGCCTGCGGCTAAAATCCCTTGACTTAGCGGCGTATTCGGTGGTAGCTCGACAACACCTGCCTGTCTGACTTCACCAACAACATTGACGCGTATCGTATCGGGTGAAAAGCTAGCGGCGGCTGCTTGGCTAATTTCCGCTGGCGTGAGCGCAGTCGCAATGGGTACAAAGACTGTGTCACCTTCTTGTAGAATGGCATCTTGCTGAAGGTCTCCCACATTTAATAGCTGCCACAGATCAGCTTCAAAGACTTGGGGAGCGCCTGAGCGAGTCGGACGGACAACCTGGACCTTACGAATATCAGCCTGCGGTTTGATCCCACCTGCGGCTTGAATTGCTCTGGTAATTGTTGTAGGAGTGTTGTTAGAAGAGCCACTAGAACCAGGCGTACCAGCGTCACCTGTACGTGCTGCGCCACCTCGTAGTGTGTAGGGCCCAGGTCGATAGACTTCGCCAATAATAGCGATGTTGATGGGCTGGTTAACATCGTTGGCAAAGCTAGCGTCTGCAAGGAGCGCGGCGTTTTCGAGTGGGACTTGCGCAGTGGGAATGAAAATGGCATCGCCGTCACGAAGGGTGACATCCTGACGAAGGTCGCCGTCTCTAATCAGTGCGAGCAGACTAACTGTCACAATCTGCTCAGTTCCATCTGCCTGGGGTCTGCGGACCTGAACTTGGGAGAGATCGGCAGACTGAGTAATGCCGCCTGCGGTTTCAATTAGCTGGCTCAAACGAGAAGATTGAGTTGCACTTTGTTCAATACTATAGGAGCCAGGACGACCGATCTCACCGGCGATACCAATCTGGAGCGGTCTACGAGTTAGCAGGCTCATTGTCACTAAAGGACGGCGGAGATACTGCCCATAGCGAGCGGAGAGCACGTCGGAAGCCTCTTCAAGCGTGAGTCCGTCAACATTGACTTTGCCTACTAAGGGCAAATTTAGCGCACCGTCAACGAGAACTTGGCTTTCTCCGCTATATTGAGCAATCCTGAAGATATCGACGTTAACAATATCACCTGCGCCCAGCGTATAGGCAGATTCTGGAACAGGCGCAGAAGGGGTGCTTTGTACCTGCGAATTCTGCGTGCTTGCAGGAGGAATGGGCGTTGTACTGGGAACAGAAAGGGCAGGAAGTGTGTCAACGGGTGCTTGTGCCTTTGCTTGAGGCACACCGATGCCGCTAACTAGAAAGAGGCTGCTAATAGCCGCTATTTTAAGCTGCTGCAGGGATAGAGAAAGCATAGGCGCTCTTAGCATGCGTTATGCATGGAAGGGTAGATTAGTAAAGGTATAGACAAATGATGGAAACCCTGTCTAAAAACTTTCATGCGCTTGCTGCCTTCTCCGGATATATTGCGATGCTGCAGGCGGCTCAAAGATGAGCAGTATCGTTAGCAACAGCTCAACCGTACACTACGGCATGTCGTTAGCATGGCGAGCTTGATGCCAATGCCAAGCATGAGTGATGATGTCTGCTAGCTTGGTATATTTAGGCTGCCAGCCAAGCGTTTCTTTAGCCTTTTGATTGCTACCTACTAGAATGGGCGGATCACCCAAACGGCGCTTGTCTTCTATGATTTCGATGGGTCGCCCAGTCACTTGCTGAGCGCTTTCAATGACTTCGCGTACAGAGAAACCGTTGCCGTTGCCTAGGTTGAAAACATCGCTTTGCCCGCCAGCTAATAAATGCTTTAGACCTAGTACGTGGGCATCAGCAATATCACTGACATGGGTGTAGTCGCGAATACAGGTGCCGTCGGGGGTAGGATAGTCAGTGCCAAAAATAGAGATAGCTTTGCGCTTGCCTAGCGCTACGTACAAAACAAGCGGAATGAGATGTGGTTCTGGAGTATGATCTTCTCCTAATAGCGCATCTGGTGATGCACCGGCTGCGTTGAAGTAGCGAAAACGAACTGACTTTAGGCCAAAAGCAGCGTCGAAGTCACTTAGCATTTGCTCAACGACCCATTTGCTTTTGGCGTAAGGGTTAATAGGATTAATCGACTGCGTTTCTACAATAGGAACGGTTTCTGTGATGCCATAGACCGAGCAAGTGGAAGAGAAAACTATTTTATCTACAGCCGCAGCCTGCATAGCCTCTAATAAGGTCAGTGTTCCGGTGACGTTATTTCTATAGTATTTGGCTGGATTTTTAACAGATTCTCCGACATAGGCATAGGCGGCGAAGTGGATAACTGCGGAGATGCTATGGGTGGCAAATAGATGGTCTAGAAGGGCGCGATCGCTAATATCGCCTATCACTAGCTCAGCGCCAGAAAGCCTTTCGGCAATATCTTGATGGCCATATACTAAGTTATCGAGAATAACAATTTTATATCCAGCGGCCTGTAGTGCCCAAACAGTATGTGAACCAATGTATCCGGCTCCGCCGGTAACCAAAATAGTCGAATCAGACTGCGTCACTCTAAAATCTCCTTATCTATTGGAAAGTGATCAAATAACCGTTAGATGTGGCCATTTTATCCGAACGGTTGCCTGCACAAGCCGGGTGCTTACACCGGCGGGTTAGCGGTCACGCCTGTAGGCGATAGCTAAGATCTAGAGAATTTAGAGTAGCCATTGTTTGCTTGAGTTTCCCGCCATCGCAGAAAGACCAAGGTTGCCGAATAGATCATAAATCCTGGCTCTTCTAGCTGAGAGAAAATACAGCCATGGACAATCATTGTAAGTAGTACAAAGCGGGAAAAATCATCTCTGCACAGCTTTTTCCAGATAGTTACACCGATGGACACGTAAGTTGCAAGCCCCAAAGCACCCAGGTCACCCCAGATGCCAGCCCAGCCAAAGAGCGGCGAAAACATACTAGATTGACTGCCAATCCAAGTATTCCAAACAGCGCTCCACACCCGGTCACTTGCTGGATGAATGGTCGCCCCCAATGGCACTAGCAAATCTTGGTACTTAGGCAGCATCCACCCGCCCAATCTTCCAACTGTGTGACCAGGTCCTAGCCCGAAAAGCCAGTTCAAAGGAGAGGTAGTATACTCGCTGATGATACGAAAAGAGGCAAATTTTAGCTGTGTAGCCACACCATCACTGCCGTAGATATCTGGTCTGAGCCAGATACCAAACGCTCTAAAAAGCGTCAGATTGTTCATGCACCATATGAACACTGTAAGAAATAGGGCAATCAGCACGACATTTTTTAGGAACGCTCTCATGTCTTTGAATTTCGTGAGTGCGAGCAGCCCCCAAGCAACTAGCAGTACCAGCATAACTTGTTTAGCATCTGCAACGAGAAGTTGTAAGAAGGCGGCCGCCAAAATCAGAGTGCTTATAACTATTCGAGAGCTGTAAGCTTTTTCATAAGTTCTTGCGCTGATGTAGTAGTAAATACCAAAATACATAGAGATAGTGGCGGCCACTACATGACCGCCACCCGACAGATAGAAAACGCCTTGAATATTATCTTGAATAACACCAAGCTCACCGACCTGCATTAGACCAATATTTAATAGGATCCACTGGAGGAGCGCTAACAGGATATGAAAGACTGAAAATCGAATAATCCAGCTTCTAAAAATCTCGAATTTTGTATGGGTTGAGTTGACGCTCAGCAGACTAATCAAAAAGATAAGCGGTTCAGCTAGAAGCAAGAATGACAGGACAGCGTTGATAGCGCCAGCGCTGTTGATCAAAGCGCTAGCAACTTCGATTATCAGCAGGACAAAAATCAACGTCAACAGACTTCGGATGATTCCTGCTTGCGCTTTGCTGATGGTATGAGCGCCGCTTATGCCGATTAGGAAGCAACAAGGGACCACTAAAAAGTGAGCAAAATTGATGGTTGATGGGGCACCCGCAGCATCTATCAACCTCGGAAAGAAGACAGTCGAAAATGATATCAATAAAAGTACGTTAGTACTAATAAGTCCTTTTTCTTTAGGAATAGTGATTCTAACGGAACTCATGGCGTTGAGGTTGTTTGAGTGGAAAATAGGAAGGGTGGTGATGCGATCAAGGCAAACAGCTCACATCGCTATGGTAAGGGTGCAGTCTTTGCTGAGGAGAACCGCTGTCGATTGCCCGCTTGCGCGCGGTCATAAATCTCCATCATGAATCTGTAATTTTGCGCAGGTGTGAACTTTCTCTCAAACGTTGCTCGCGCGGCGGTGCGCATCAGGTTAGTCGCTTCGACTGGTGCGCACCAGAACTGAGTGACTTTTCTAGCAAGGTCAGCAGAATTGCCTGGCTCGAAGTGAATGCCGGTTTTGCCGGAGTCGACTAGCTCTGCGATCGCACCTATTTTAGCGGCAATGACAGGTGTTCCTTTGGCAAATGACTCGACGGCAACTCGTCCAAACGTTTCGTACCACTTAGAGGGAAATATGAGACACTTTGCCTCTCCCATCAGTCGATGCACCTCTGGTAGCGGACAGCGACCTAGCGGTTCAATTTGGGGCAGGCGCTGGGCAGCTTGTTTAACTTGGTCGAATAGTGGCCCCTCCCCTACAATCTTGAGCGGAACTTGGATATCTAGCTGCTCCCAAGCGGCAATCAGCGTATCTATGCCTTTTTCGACAGACAGCCGTCCTACATAGAGTGCATAGTTACCTTGACCACTGCCAGCACCAGGATCCGGATAGACAAAGTTAGGCTTCACCACAATTTTGTCAGCGGGTAGCCCACCCTCAATAAATTTTTGTCTAGAAAATTCGGTCAGCGTAATGAACAAATCAACGGTTTTTGTCCAAGTTTTCAACGCTTTATGTGCGGTGATCATGGCGGCAACGGCAGCACTGGCCGCTGTATTTTCGCGGTAGCAGCTATTCAGTACACCGGGATACGGAATTGCCTTGCCTAGGCAATCTTCGCAGACTTTTCCATCTCTGAAGAATAGAGCATTAGGACAGAGCAAACGGTAGTTTCGCAGGGTTTGAACAACCGGAGTGCCTGACTTTTTGGCTGCGTAATGAACCGCAGGCGAAATCAGCGGGAAAAAGTTCTGAACATGGACAATATCATAGGGCTGCTGCTGTAGGCGATCGCTAATATTGCGATAGGTTTCTTGTGACCAAACCGTTTTAATTGCGAGCTGAGCAGCATTGAACGCTTGTATACGATCGTTGGTTTCTTCGTAGACATCAACCGTATGACCGTGTTCTCTCAACAGCTTTTCTTCTGACTCGCGAGACTCATCTTCGCCGCCTCGGATTTGGTAAGTGTTGTGGACGCTGAGGAGACGCATTTTGGAAATTTCCTAGATGAGTGTTCTATAGCAGAGTAAAGATGCATTCTTACTCTGCGGGTGGAGCTTGCCCGCTGATTTGTAAAGGCTTCAGCAGATGGGAATGTCCTAAGCAGCTCTACGAAAGCGATAGATTAAAAGTTCTAGATCAAAGGTTTCAGATTGACTGCTTGAGATTGACTGCTACAGGTAAACCAATGGCTGCTGAGCTGCTGCTGGTCAGCAAGATTGCTCACGCAGCACAAAGCACTTCTTGATACAGCTGGTTTAGAAATGCTCCTTTGCTTCCCCAGCTGTATAGATCGCTGACTCGCTGCTGCCCGGCTGTGCCCATCTGGGCTCGCAGTGACGGATTATCCGCCAGCTGACTCATCACACTGGCCATATCTTTAACGGCTTGCTCGGGCGTGTTGGCAGTGACTCTAAAGCCAGTTTGATCAGTGATTTGAGTGGCTGGCCCGCCTAGATTGAGGCAAATCACCGGACGGCCTGCGGCCATGCCCTCTAGACAAACAGTTGGAGAAAAATCATGCAGGCTAGGATGCACTAGCACATCGCACTCACCTAGTTTTTGCAGCGTTTTTTCTCGGGGAAGGTTGCCAAAGAAACGGACTTTCTCAGTGATGCCTAGCTGCTGGGCTAAAGCTTCTAAGCGGCGGCGCTCATCACCGTCACCAACAACCCAGAATTCACTCTCTGCTATATCGGCCGCGGCAAAAGCACGTAGCCCTAAATGAAAGCCTTTCCAGTGCAGGAGTCGACCAATGCTAATAAAGCGGATTTTGCGATTGCCCGAGACCGGCGGTAGCTGTCCAAACTTGATCAGCTCTTCTTGATTGATGCCGGTTTGGCCACAAATCAGCTCAATGCGCGGTGCGCCTAGTCGCTCAAGGCGCTGCGAGGTTTCGGGCGTAGCAACGATTGCGACTTGGCTTCTTTTAATCGTGGCCTGGACAAACGGATCGTGCTCGCCGCTCCAGCGGGCTATATTCCTTAGAATCTCGTACTGCTTGTTTTTAAAGTTGAAGTCTTGCCAAAAGGATGGGGGGGCCGACTCGCCGCCGCCAACGGGTCCAAAAATAAAGGGAACTGGCAGCATCGAAAGAAAGCTGGGTGCAGAATATCGACCGTAGGTGACGTGGTGAATAAGATCGAAAGTAACCGTGCGGTGCAGCTGGCGGGCACGAAAGAATGCGCCTATTTGCCAAAGATAATGATGCAGGTGAACCCCTCGATTCTGCGTTTTCCACCAGCGTGCCCAAGGGGGTAAGTCGTTGTAGAGTACGGTCAAGTTGTCAATTGGGCGGCTAGAGAGTTCAGCTTTGATCGCATCTCTGTTGTCTTCGCGAGTGATTGCCCATACCTGGTGATGCTTTGCTAGCTCTTTTGCCATGTTCCAGCCGACACCTGGTTCTGAACCTTTATCAGGTCGACAGGCATACACCGATAGTAGGATCTTGAGAGCGGGCTTGAGGGGCTGATCCTGGGTATTTTCCATAGTGCGAAGAAAGTTCAAGCTGAGTAGGACAAGAGGTCTTGACTTTGGCCCTGCTTAGCCACCGGGTAGGGCTGATGCCGAGGGCGAAGCAGAGTCAAATTCCGATTTATAGATGGCTTCGTAGACCTTGGCTACGGTTTCAGCGGCAGCTGACCAAGTGAACGCTTTGACTCTTTGCAGACCTGCTTGAATCAGCCGGTGTTTTTCATCTGGGTTATCTATAAGCCGTTGCGTCGCCTGGGCGATCGCATCAGCATCTTCTGGAGAGACCATGATGCCAGCATCACCGATAACTTCAGGCAGCGAGGTCACATTAGAAGTAATCACCGGGGTGCCACAAGCCATTGCCTCTAACGGCGTGATGCCAAAGCCTTCGTAGTGTGATGGGGCTACCAAAGCGTCCGCTACGCCATAGAGCCCTACGAGGGTTTCTTTATCTGGTTTCTGGATGTAACTCACTCGATCCGTAAGATTTTGACGATCGATAAAAGTTTTCTGCTCGCTAGTAAAGTCAGCGCCTGCTTTTATGAAGTGAACGGGCGCGTTCTGCTGACGAAGCAGCGCCAGCGCTTTGAGTACCGTCAACACATTTTTACGCGGATGGTTAGAGCCCACGTTCAGCCAACAGAAAGTACTAGAGTCGAGGCTATACTGCGCCCTTAGAGCCGCTATCTGAACAGATGACAGTGGCTGGTAGAGCGGATCGACGCCGTTGTGAGCCGTAGTTAGGCGAGCAGATTCAATGCCAAAAATAGTCGTGACATCTTGGGCAGTGTGATCAGAGACAGTAACGATATGGTCGGCCTGGCAGATGCCTTTGACACAATAATTCCATATCAGCTTGCTAACCAGCGGCAGTTTCGACTGATTATTGAGATTCTCAGGCTGAATGTAGTTGATCAGATCGTGGCAGGTGACAACAGTAGGCTGTTTTGCTTTTGATAAGCTGTAAACCAAGTGAGCATCACTATGATCGACAATGTGATAAAGATCAATGCCGGCGCGCTGAAGGTGGCGAGGAAATTTCCAGTAGCGCTGGTAGTACTTGCCTACTCGGCTGAGTATTGAGGCTTGATACTCAGAAAAAGGTGGTGTTATTTCGATAATTTCCCAGTTGGGGCGCACTTGGCGTAATCCGCTCACCAAGCCATTGGCATAGACATCCATGCTGATCGAAGCGTTTAGAGCACGGCGGACAATAGCAACTTGCATAAATTTTTTATACTGGTCAATGACCTAAGATTTACGAGCGCTATGCGGCCTTGAGAATGGTTTGCCACAGGGCTATGAGGCGCTCAGCAATGCGGGCATGGCTGTAGTGCTGCTCAACTCTGTCAAGGCTGTGTTGTGCCATTGCCTGTCGCCAAGATGAATCTTGAATAAGCCGCTCTAAGATAGCTGCTAGTGCAGGGGCATCGCTTTCAGGAAAAATAAGCCCTGGATGATCAACAACGTTAGGGATTTCACCGCAAGTAGAGCCCACTACCGGAATACCAACGGCCATCGCCTCAATTAATACGTGGCCAAACTGCTCTTTCCAGGTAGGAATCGTCCGAGAGGGCAGCACCAGCACATCCATTTTGCCGATCTCTGTCGGAACTTCGTCGTGACGAACGCCACCGCGCCAAGTCACCCTTTCACTGAGCTCGTAGTTTTGGGCGAGCTGCATCAGCTTGGCTTCATCTGGGCCAGATCCGCACATATATAGACGAAACTGGTGTCCTTGCTGCTTGAGCTGACGCGCAGCGGCCAGTAAGGTATCAATGCCTTTATGGCGGGCAATGCGACCGACAAAGCCAATTTGAAGCTCTTTTGTGTCCGAGTGGCCATTGCGTAGCGCAGGTGAGAATAGGTCAGTATCGACACCCATCTGCGGCATAATTTCCACTGTTTTGCCATAGCCCCACTGCTTGAGCAAGGCGGCCCCTTCGTGGTTACCCGCAATGATGGCCTGAGTATGTTTAAACACAACCTGGCGCATCCAGCGGCGAGGCGGTGATAGCTGTCGATCTCTATTTTCCCAGCCAAATAAGACAACCGGTAGCTGGCATCTTCGCGCGGCAAGAGCCACTTCAAAGGCAGCTATGGAAAAAACTTCTTCCTCTATCTGGATGATGTCGGGCTGAAAGTCTGCGATCGCTTTGAGAATATCGCTCGGCAGATAAAAATGTGCCCCTGCTTTGCCTTCAAACCAAATTTTGGCGGGATAGATTTTGATCTGAGCGTAGGGCCTTTCTACCGCGAATCGTTTGTTCCACTGAGGGGCTTGCCAGTGCTGAGGCACCAGCAGGCCAACTTCTGCGCCCGCATCGGCGATCGCTGCTAGCTTGCCTTGGTTAATGCCCACAATGTAGGTGTGGCTAATAAATAGCACTCTCACAGGGACAGCAGGGTCGAGACTCTCTGTGTCCTTTTCAGCCCGCTGAGCGGTTACGACCATGTCTAGTTTCCTCCGGCAGGTTTGTTTTTAGAAGTTTTTTTTAGGGGTTTGTTTTTAAGGGGTTTGTTTTTTGTAGAGGCGATCGCTGACGCGCTTCAATGCCGTTTACAATAGCTTGTGCTGTTTTTTCCCAGGTAAACAGGCGAGTAACTCGCTGGTGACCCGCGCGGCCCATTTCAAACGTCTGCTGGGGGTTTGAAATCGCTTCAACAATCGCATCCGCTAGCTGGTCAGGCCGCCCGGCTGGCGCTAACCAGCCAGTTTTACCCGCATCTACCACCTCTGGAATAGAGCCTGTGTTATAAGAAACTACTGCTAGACTGGCTGCCTGCGCTTCTGCGATCGCGCGTCCAAAAGATTCTGCGCGTGACGGTAAAATCGCCAGGTCAGCTCGACTCAACTCGTTGGCAAGTTCACTAGGCTCTAATCGCCCTAGCAGATTTATCTTGTCTAATATGCCTTGCTGCTCGGCAGCAGCTTTGACCGCGGGAATATCTCCCCATCCGGCAATACTAAGCTGCCAATCGACATAGCCGCGCTGCGCCACAGCCCCTAGCGCTTCGAGCGTATCGAAAACGCCTTTGATAGGGGCTAGCGATCCATAGAAAATGAAGTTGGAGATATGGGTGGGCGCTGTCGCTTTGGTCTGGTGAAAGAGAGTATCAATGCCGCGACCAGTGATGACGATATCAGTAGAGGCGATCGCAAACAGATTCATCAGCTCCGTCTTGGTAAATTCAGACGAGACATACACCACATCGGCCAGCTTAAATGGTCTCCAGCGAAACCACTCATCCGTTAGCTGTTTAATAACCCTTAGCGTCGTTTTCCGATTCACCCACTCCGCGTATGAAGGCATCGCGGCAATCATCCCGAACACAATGTTTTCCTTTTTTAGGAACGAGGGCAAAAAAGCGGCCTCATAGCCCCAGCTCAAAACAGCATCTATTGGCTCTTGTACTAGCAAAGTCTTGATCGCCTTGGTAACAGAAAGCCCAGTCAATAGATAATGCCGTGAGTTTGGTTTGACCGTGACAACAGTCGTTTCGAGTTGGTCAGCCGCAAACCTAACCAGCCGATTAGAAGACCCGTTAGGAGAGACCTGAATAGCTGTCACCTTAATGCCTGTTTGCTGTAGATGCTGTACTATTTTTAGACAGCTGCGAGTTCCACCACCAGGCGCGTTCAGCGGATATTGATGAGTGATAACGACATGATTTACGGACATTTTCTTAAGCGGCAGGATGTTGAATAATGAAAGTGAGCTTTGGGCTGTATGAAATCACTGTCATTAGCTATTGTCTTTGAAGTATCTCTTTAACGAAATAGGCGGCACCTATCAAGCTCACCTGCAATCTGTCCCACTGCGAACAGGCTGATAGATACGTTTTGATGGCCTGCGCGTTTTGGCGGTCGTGCTCTTTAGTCTTGGCATTGAGTGCGATACCAGCGCCTACAAGTTTATTAGCAAATTTTGCAAAGCCAGGAATCTCCTGCCGAACCCAGGTTCCTGTGTAAATCAGCTTTCTCGCTTTTAGGCTACCAATATTTTTTCTAAACGTAGCGGCATTATTGCCATGTATTCGGTGAAAGGCCAGCACTTTTCCAGGGAAAAAGCCTTTACTCTGCGCAGCTGCCGAATATTTGATATAGAGATCGCTTGTCCGAATCGCCTCAGAGACAGGGAGTGGAAAAATGTTTTCTAAGAGCGATCGCCTAAAACACAGCGCCGATGAAGCAGGCAGCGGTGGCGGCAGCTTGCCAGATCGCAGCCTGTCTCGAATATCACACTCACTGGCCGTCCGTTGCGTACTCACTTCGGGTAGCAGCTCGGCATTCTCATTCACCCACCTAAGATCATGAAAGCACCAGCCAATATCGTGGAATGACTTAAACACTTCCACAACTTCAGCGACTTTTTCAGGACAAAAAAGGTCATCCGAATCCAGTATGCAAACAATGTCTCCACTACTAGCAGAAAACCCGGCATTGAGCGCTGAGGCTTCTCCACCGTTTTCCTTATACACTTTCACAACTTTGTCGCCGTATCGATCAATTAGCTCGCGAGAGCGATCGGTAGAACCGTCATCAATCACGACAATTTCAATATTGGAGTAAGTCTGAGAAAGAACGCTGTCTATCGCTTGCTGTAGATAGTGCTCGCAGTTATAGTTCTTGACAAGAACGCTGACTAAAGGAGTGCTATGAGCGGTTGATGATTCTTTTAAGCTTGAAAACTGTCCATTGACGACCATTTCGATATCTCCTTGCTGTTTGCTCCCGCTGTTTATCCTCTTTGGGAACGCCCTCCTAAATAAAGTCGGATTTTCTCCGAAATGTCTATGTACCTGGCAAAAAATATGACTGAAATAAATTTCAGCTTCTGATCGAGCCCCTCTAACTCTTCATTTTTAAACGCTCGATACAGGCTCCTAAAAGGAGGCTTGAACATATCTACAATATCTTTGGCAATTTCCACTGAGGAGGGATTTTTGCTGAGCAATCGGTCATGTCTACCACCGACTAGACGCGTGATTCGTTTGCGAAGCTCAGCGTACGAGTGCCTTGCCGGGTGATCCACACAGGCATCGTCGGCATACACCTGCTGATAACCAGCGGCAAAAACACGCTGCCCCCACTGGCGATCGCCGCCCGACTTGAGCGTACTGTCGAAACCCCCAACGTCATCCATAACAGCTTTGAAAGTAAAGATATTAGCGGTCATGCCAAACTGATGATCTTTCAGTTTTTTATCTTGAAAAAAGTTCAGTACTATCTTTTCATACAGCTCCACGGCTGTTGGTTCCTGCGGATTTTGAAAGAAGAGACTAATTTTTCCTGCTACCAGCCCGCAGTTAGGCGTGCTCACAAGGTGGGCGACCCCTTTCTCAATCCAGCCAGGGATGGGGATACAGTCTGAGTCAGTAAAAGCCAAAACATCGCCTTTGGCAGATAGAAGGCCTTTATTACGAGCTATGTAGGAGCCCGGCCGGGACTCGTAGGCGTATCTCGCCTGCTCAAACTGACTGACTACGCTTTTGATATCTTCTGTAGAGGCATTGTCGACAACAATGACTTCGTATAATTTTTTTGGATATGTTTGCTTTGCTAATGCTTCTAGGCAAATCTTTAGGCGCTGGGAGTCATTGTAGACAGGAATAATGACCGAAACAAAAGCGCCAGATGAGCTAGATTCAGACAGATCTGACACAGGCTCTGCAGGAGAATCAATACCAATTTTTTCAGCCATGTTCTTATTCGAGATCACAATGTTCTTGATAGATATCAACTAGCTTTTTATTGAGCAAATCAATGTTGTAGTGGTTCTCAACACAGGCACGCCCGGCCTTACCCATTTTGGGCCAGATGTCTGGGTGCTGGACTAAATGATTGAGCCTGTTTGCTAGGGCATCTGGATCTCGTTCAGGCACGAGGTAACCTGTCACACCGTCTTCTACAAGCTCAGGAATACCGCTATGTTGAGTGCTAACAACCGGTAGTCCCATTGCCATTGCCTCCATTAGCACCACCGGGATTCCTTCTTGGTCACCGCTTTTGCTAGTAACGCTAGGCGCTAGAATCAGATGGCTAGCATCTAGCAGCTCAACTATTTCACGCTGCTGTTTCCAACCTAGCAGTCGAACGCAGTGAGAGACTTTCAGCTCATCAATTAGTCTTTCTAGCGTTGCTTTAAGAGGGCCATCTCCCACAATGTTGTACTCAATGGCAGGAAGTCTAGGGTCAGGGTTAGCGTCGCGATGCATTGCGACTAACTGAGCGATCGCACGAATACCATACTCAACCCCTTTCTTTTCGACTAAGCGTGCGATCGTAATGATCTTGACACTTTCTCCGGCAGCAAGATGACGGGGTGTGAATGTAAACGTCTTTGTATCAATTCCCATACGATGAACATGAGTTTTAGACGCATCGCAGCCTAGCTGAATGAGCCGCCGCTGCCAGTGCTGACTGATGGGTAAAAACTCATCACCGGCTCGAAAGAGCTGACGATACACACGCTCTGGCTTGGTATTTTTTTGCTTACGAGCCTGCAAAAAAGAGGTCAAATCATACCCATGAAAAGTGGTAACCAGCTTTCCCTTGAGCAGTCCTAAAAGCTTAAGCTGCGCTCCCTTCAACCCGCAGGGGCCAAAATGACAGTGAATAGCATCATAGGGTTGCTGCGTCCGCTGGTTTTCTAAAATAGGGATTGCCCAGTAAGGAATCATCCACTGTGACGAAACCACATTTTTTCTATCAATAAAGCTGTTTATAGTCTCTTTGAAGACATTTGGATGCTGATGTCTGTTTGAGATGAGCATCCCTATGCTTTTAAAGATTCGGGCAAGCCGAGCTGAGGGCACATCGAAATAATAGGTGCTCTTCAGCAGGTTGTATTTTTCAACATCTGGATGCACTGTAGAGGCATTGTCTGGATCATTAGCATAAATATCAACTTCGTGACCTTGCTCTATCAAACCTGTAATCTGATTGAGAATAAAGGTCTGAGAAAGGCATGGAAAGTTATTGACTATAAAAGCAATCCTCATATGTTTCGGTAGGTAGAATAAGGGTTGGGAGAAAGATCGTGGGTGGAAGCATTAATTAAATTGCCTCAGCTAGCGTTTAGATATTTCTTCATCGCATACTGGTATATTTCAACGTCTGGTTTGCACAGTTCTTCTATTTTTTCTCTCACCTCTGCGGTGATAATAGAGTCACGAAAACCGGATTGTTTCGGATTTTTATTTAAAGCTTCGATTGTCAGCCGTCTACCAAATGTCTTCTCAAAATTCTGAACGAAAATGTCCATGTATTCGAGAAAGCCTACTAGCCGAAATTTTTGAAGATTTTCTTTTGCTCTATCAATGGCCTGCGCCGAGCTGTAGTCAGATGTTGGGTTAATACCACCTAAGAACTTTGCGTACTCGTAGCCTTGCGCTCTAGAGAAATCAGACTGGAGATACTCGTCAATCTCCAGTCTGATTTTACGGTGATCGTCTTTTTTGAAAGTATTAAAGAAATAGCTAGAAATCCATCGCTCGACCGGATCTCTCAAAATAGTAATACAAGAGTATTGATCAGAAAAGCTTTGGTAAGCTGTTTCGCTAAAAGCAAAATGTCCAGAAATGAATTTTATTTTGCTCTGATACAGATTGTATAGCAACAGGCTTTCTCTCAGCTTAAGGACAGAGTAGTCATCTGCTGTGTCAATAGACAGGTTTTGATCGACACTTTTCTGAGCTGCGTGAAATGAAGCACCGGCGTTGAGAATAAATAAGTGGGATTGATTTCTTGGGTCCCAGTCAAGATAGCAAGACTTCAAAGCTTTCCTGATGGAGGTTCCGCCGCATTTGGGAATATGGTAGTAGAGAATCTTATCTTCTAGGCAACCCTTTAGCTGATTTTGAGTTTTGATCGAAACCGAAGGGAGGTACTCTTTTAAGAGGGCATTTTTCATAGTCTTATTTGATCTGATTATTTCAACTAAACCTTAAGTTCCATCGCTTCAAGATTGGCTAGAGGAGATTTTGGAATATTCCACTCCACAAGTTCTCTTTTCATCAGCTTTTCAATTTCTAAAACGTCTAGCATCACCAGATTCCATAAAACATCTTTTAGGTCTGTAGAGATGCTGGGTTTGCTATCTAACCTTCTCGCAGTAAGATGACGAAGCGAGCTAGACGCAGATGTTCTAAGGTGGCTAGGGATAAGCGGCTTGACCGTTTTTATCAGTGCGTTCTCTTTTAGTCGTTCGATTTTTATATTTTTGGTTGCGGCCCCAACCGATTTATTCTTATGGACTGTTTCAAAGTCACGAAACTTTGCGAAGTCTATGTTCAAAAATTCGGCAATTCGATGTAACGAGGTTCGTTTATCCGATAAAAATTCTTCAAACGTTAATAGGAGTACCTGCTCTTCTCCAAACCGTTCTAGATAAGGTTTAATCTGAACGAAGTAACGGGTTCTATTGAGATACGAAGGGTTGTTGAGAATCTCGTCTTCAAACGAACCGTCGGTATATCGTCTTAGATAGGTATGCATGTAGTGAGACACCATCCTGTCGATTGGATGTCTCATGATGTAAATAAGTTTTAGCTTAGGATTGAACTCGTAGAGCGCCTTCCAGGTTGTCTGGTTAAACTCTGGGTAGCAGGTGTAGGTTGTGGAGGCTTCGCCGCAGATCTGATTGCCCGTCGGTGCGTAGAGCGAGCGATAGCTATCGAGATGCTGCTGCCAGTTCTCTATTTTGCTAAAAAAATGAGGTTCTTTTTTCTGACAAAAACAGATATCCGGATGCTCTGCTAGCGTATTGGCCAGCGTCGTGGTGCCGCTCTTCATAGCACCGATAATCATAAAATCAACAAATGACATGACCTTCACTTTCCTGGGCTTTAGGCACGGATCGCACGTTATACCCTTCAAAGGCTGCCTATGTAATCGGGATAATTCGGGCAGTTTAGGCCAACGCCTTTTTATAAACTTGCAGGGTTTGGGTGGCAATTGTCTCCCAGTTCAGCTGCTGTTTGGCAAACATACGAGCCGCCTTGCCGCGCTCAACGCATTCTTGCGGGCTATCTATTAATGCCAAAATAGAATGTACAAACCCATCAGCATCACCGACCGGCAGCAGATGGGCAAACGAGTCTTCTGTGTAGTCTGGAATGCCGCCGACGTCATTGGAAACAATAGGGAGCCCGCAGGCGATCGCTTCTAGCAAGGCATTGTTAGCAGTGCAGTCTAGCAGCGGCAGGCACAGCAGCGTAGCCTGACGATAGAGATCGCGTAGCTGCTCATCTGAAATGCCTGAGTGCCAGGCGACTTGAGCGTGCCGCGCAATGCGGTAGAAGTAGGGGTTCTTTCGCTTGCTCGCTGGCACCACTAGATCAAACTGAATACTGGGATTTTTTGCCAGCAGTTTGTCTATCACATCAGCTAGGGTCTGTAGATCTCGCAGCCACGTCCCGCAAAAGACGCAGCGTGGCGGCGCTTGATGCTTGAGAGCGATCGCCTCGTCTGGCAGTGGACAGAAAAAGTCAATATCTACGCCGTGAGGAACGAAGTGAACGTGGCCAGGAAGATACTGCTCAAAGTAAGCAACCTCCCGGCTACTGAGAACAATCGCTTCATCTAGAAGTGAGATCAGCTCAGGACGATGACGCTGTATGCGCCACAGTCCAGCCGGCTGATGAACTGTCGCTACTAACTTAAACGATAGGCGCTGCTTCCAGTCTGGTAGTATGCCTATATTCCTTTCAGCGTAGACCGCGTGAACAAGATTATGGTGCGATCGCAAACAGCGCCATAGGGTCTGTAGCTCCAACAGGGTGCCTGCTTCGTCATAGGTTGAACTCCATTTCTTTTTGCCCGATAGCGTTGCCAACAGGCGACGAATCGATCGTGGCAAAGGTTGACTCGCCTTAAAGACACTCTGAGGACGATCAAGTAGCGAGTCAGCTAAAGTATCACACACCTGTTCGTACCCGCTGTGGTTTCCCATCCATGGGAAGCTCTCTCGCAGCCAAAGCAGATTGAGATTATCGGGAGGAATCATAGTATAAAAGGGGTATGGTGATGGCTGTTAAAACACTTTTGATGTCTTTTAACCACGCTGTTCTAGAAGATTCGTCAACGATTCAAGACACTGCAAATTGCGCTGCTTGGCAAAGCAATACGCCTGCTTTGCTAGCGCCTCGCGTCGCTGCTTGTCCGACAGTATCTCGATAATCGAGCGGGCAAAGTCATCAGGTGTATCTGCCACAATGAAAGCTTTACCAGCACCGTCCTCTAATCCTTCCGCGCCAATCGAAGTTGTCACTAACGGTTTAGAGTAGCCCAACGCTTCTATACTCTTGATCTTCAATCCCGTACCAAAGTGAACCGGATTAATTGTGACATTCGCGAGCCCGTAGGCGTCTGCTAGGGTATCTATTCGGCCTAATTTTCGGCATCCATCAAAATCTTCTACAACATCGCAGATTTCACCCGCCATTATTAGCTGCACATCATCTAAAGTCGCTCGCACCTTCGGCAGAACTTCCCGGATGAAAAACTGGACGCCGCTAACGTTAATACGATTACGAGATCCAATGTATAAAATAGAGTGGTTTTCTGCGTGCGAAGAAATTGGCTGTAAGGTCGCTAAGTGTCCAATTGTGACAACCCTTTGGTGGGCCTGTAACAGCTGCGATAAGAAGCTCGCCTCTTTTGATTGGATTGCGATCGCCACATCAGCTCGGCGCAGTCCCTTTTTTTCTTCTTGTTTAGTTGTAGAAAACCAGCGCGGCTTTTGCTTGTTTTTCAGATACAGTTTATATCGGTTCGTAAATACGTCATGAGTATCAATAATTTTGAGGACGCTCGAATCAAAAGCTTCTAGAGCCTTAGAAAAGAAAACGTATTCAGCAATGACAACCTCAGGCTGAACTTTCTTAGAGATGTCAGCAATAGAGGCATCGATACGCTCGTCATACCAGTCATCAATAGCGTAGGTATATCTAGGATCATTGCCCAGTACGGCCTGTAGCTTTACCCATAGCTTAGCCGCTAAATGCTTTGGACGTTTCCTGTGCGCGGTTTTAGGCTTCGTGTAGGGTATCGAGAAGAACTGATCTCCCCAGCACTGACGCATGGCCGCCTTATCGCCGGGCGTTTCTTCTACATAGGCAAAATACACCTCATGACCGGCTGCTTTAAGGCTGAGCAATAGATTATAAATTCGTGCTCTATTACCAGCGTTTTGGGGATGAGAGGGTACAGGAGAGATAACTAGTATCTTTTTGCTCATGCTGAAGAACCATTAACCTGCTGAGTGGGCAATATACGTATCTGTTGATAGCGAAAGCTACTCAACACAAAAAATTTACAGTGCTTTTCACCTGTCACCGGACACTCAACCTAAGAAGGCCGAAGGCATCTTAGTCGTATCGGCCTAGTCATGCTAACGCTGACATAAAACTGCATTCAAACGCTAAACCCCTACGGGAGTCTTTCAAGCCTTCAGACCAAGACGATTTCGAGCCACAGCGTGTGAGCTTAGTTGCCTAGTCATCGAGCCTATTCTAAAAAATGAGCGTATGTTGTCAGCTCTAACGCTTTTACTAAATCCTCACTGTTATCCACCATCTTCAAAGGATCAGAAGGCATAAGCTTAACCAAGTTACTATCGACATCGCACCGGGCTAGCTCTAAAAAGTCAAACACTTGATTAGCCGTATTTTGGTGGCAACTGCTATCTCGCAGATGGTCTTCATACGTCAGCCGAAGATGAGGGATACGCTGTAAAACATCATCATAGAATTGGGTATGTTCTTCACCTTGCTTTATCCAGTGAAAGACTTCATCAATGTCTACCTTTAGCTTCTGTCTTGTTAGGTTGCCGTCGTGATTTCGATGATGAAAGCTTTGCCGGTTCAGCGCGTTGAGAATAGAGAGCGCATAGTTTAGTTTATTGCGTCGCGTAAGATAAATGAATTTCCAACCTTCATGGTGGAGGTTGACAAGAAACTGGTCAGGCTGTCTAATATTTTGAAGCTTCTTTAGCTGATAGTCTAGTAGCTTAAAGCCGTAAACTGGCTTATGACAATACGAAGCCTGAACCTTGATAAAAAGATTGGGCAATACCACGGAAGTTCTGTTCAAGATCTCTCCGTCACAGTAAACTTTCTCAGAAGAGTTCAGCAGATTGACCAGAAGCGTACTGCCAGAGCGCCCGTTGCCAAATATGACAAATCGCTTCGTCGGTAAAGAAGGCGATTTGAGTAAGAAGTTTCCGTATTCTTTAGCAAGCTTGAGCTTTCCTACTGCAGGTTTCATAAGATATTTGATAGTCGAAATAATGAGTTCATCGCGCGAGAATAGATAAGGTCGCCTTGCTCTCAGTGTCTAAGTTTAAAGTATGAGCAGCCATACTTCTGAAACTAGTCTTTAAATTCAGTTGGGCATTCGGCGAGTAGTCGCGTAACTTCAGGAACCTTCTCAAACGTTCTTCGTAACTTATGTCTTTCTTCCGGAACGTAATTTAGCCAGCGTTGTACTCAATAGCACCTAAAAGAGGGTAAGTCCGAGTAAGTAAACCCGAGATAGCACTGCATTAGCAAATGTTATATGGCTAACATCTGAGATGATGGCAATAGCCTGGTCTGTCAAGTTGCCATCCTATTAAGCGGCTAGCCTATCAAGCTATCGTGAAATTCTCAATCTTAAGAGAGCTCTGCTAGCACGTACATAGTGTAGGCGTGCTAGTATTCTCTTCAGAAAAAACCTGTTCAAACCATGGGTTTTTGTTCTCAAAAGCTCAACCAAAAAGTTTTGGAGAATAACGTTAGCGGATCTAAAGGTCACTCCGAAAGTCAATAGTATTCTAGACAAAGCCGCTCTTTCTATCTGTTATAGTTTGCGGCTGATATAACGAGTCCATATTTCAACTTTTGCTTTCTTGCAAGGGGTTTTCTCAGAGCATTCTCTCGCGTACTTTTCTCGAAGTACTATTTTCCAGGGTGCTATTTCCCACGGCATTCTTACTTCACAACAGCTACTGCTTTGTAGCTGCTAGGTACAGCGAGGGAGGGATATTACTTTTTCTTCGTCAGAGAGTTTTAATTTAAATGTCCATAACTATGAATAATTCTTATCGTTTATCGGAAGCTGATCTAAATCAGTTCAAAACGATTGGGTTTGCGGGTCCGTTTCGGCTCATTGAATCAGAGCAGGTAGACTCTGTAACGAAGGAGCTAGCGGCGGAAAAAACAAAGTTCTTTTTCTTGAACCGTATTCTCTCTAGGCTTCCAGGACTACAACAGAAGCTTTTAGAAGCAAGATGGGGGAAGGCAAAATGGCATAAGGGAATACATGCTGTTTCGCAAAAAGTTTATCAAATGTCTACAGAATCTGCAATTACAGATAGGGTGGCTTCGATCATAGGTGAAGATATCATCTTATGGGGGTCGCTTATGTTGACTGTAAAACCTAGCGACAATCCCTCCTGGCATGTAGATGCAGAATGTCGGGGATGGGATCTATTTGAGGGTGCAAGCGTTTGGTTAGCGCTTAGCGATGTCGATCAGCAGAGCTGTATGCGAGTAGTCACACGTTCTCACAACCTGATGGTGAGCCCCGAAGAATTGAAGCACACTGGGCTTGATATCTATGACGATCAGGCTGTGCTACAGGCAGTTAGAAAGTTTGAACCAGAAAGCGAGTGTATTCCAGTGCGCACGCAGCCCGGCGAATTTTTTATCTTTGCCAGACATCTGTGGCATACAGGCGGCAAGGGAGCAAAAGTTCGTAATTCTTTGCTGCTTCAGTACGCTAGGCCCAGTACAACTATCAGAAAACCACTGACATTCAATCCGCCTATAAAATGGGACTCACGCGCTGTTCCCTGTGTTCTCGTAAGAGGTGACAATCAGGACAAAAAGGTTCTGGTAGCACCACCTAAGTAGAAAAGTAAGGAGTTTATATGGACATCAATGGCTCAAACGTATTGATTACAGGGGCATCTCAAGGAATTGGGAGAAAGCTGGCCGTTTATTTTGCACCTAAGGTTGCTGAGGTGATTGTTGCTGCACGTAATCAAACAAAGTTAGAAGAAACGGCTGCTTTAGTTGAAGCGGCAGGTGGACGAGCGACGACACTATCGCTTGATCTATACGAACCTCAAAGCATTCGGGCTTTGGCTCAGACAGTACGAGCTGCTAACAAACCAGTAGACATATTAATCAATAACGCGGCTAATACTACTTCAAAGCCTTTGATGGACTGTAGTTTTGAGGAGATTGATGCAATTATCCGCACAAATGTTACTGGCTGCTTACAGCTATGCCAGTTAATCAGCTCTAGTATGGTCGAGCAGAAGCAGGGGATGATTATTAATATTTCTTCTTTAGCAGGTTATAACCCTAACGGCCGTCAGACCGCATACTGCACATCGAAGGCTGCTATTAATGCTTTTTCTGAAGCATTGCGTGACGAACTAGCACCGCAGAATGTTCATGTGATGAATGTTGCGCAGGAAAACGTTTTAAGCAGCGATCGCGCTTTCAAGGGCTTTGTGCAAAGCTTGGAGGTGGCAATTCAGCGCAATGAATCTGAGCTATTTTTGTCTTTGACGAAAAAGTGGTTGATTCGACTGTACAGGTTTTTCCCTAAGCTAGCGACTCTGAAAAAAAGGCGATCGCAAACTTCATAAAGCGCAAAACGAGCAAATTCTCTGCGGCAGCGTATCTTGAACAGCACGAAAAGTACTGTATGGTGCCCCCCATTAACTACGGTAGGGCACCTTTTCTAGCAAGCACCTTTTCTAGCAAGTAATAAGAGAACTAGACGTATAGAAAAGATTTGGAGCCCAAGTCAAGACTATCAACGCCTTCTACAATCCCAATCAGTTCAGCGTTATCCGCACCGCTCTTGTTAGCGTCCCAGTAAATAGCTTTCCCGGCAATGCCTACAATAGGAGAGACCTGGGTCAAATAATCGCTAGCAGCTCCTACTAACTGGATCAAGTCTTTCTCTTTCTGAAAGTTCTTAATGAGGGCATAGTCTTCTAGTCCTGACGAATTCGTCAGTCCATCGTTATAGTAGGGATCGCCAAAGTTTCCAAGGACAAACGTATCTTCGTGTGCGTGGCCGGTCAGCGTGTCAATTCTGCCGCGGCCAAATAGCTCGTTTCCGTAATAAGCGAGATCTTCAATCGCCGTAAACCAATTGTCTGCTACTTTCTGATCGCCTTTGTTGTTTGGGTGCGCATTGTCTTTACTATCAGTAGATGGATGGTAGCCATCAAACTGATTAACTACTTTGACAGGAGATCCAAACTTATTTTTTTTAGCCGCCAGGGCAGGAATTTTAGCATTGAGCTTTTCAACTTCTTTGTTCTTATCAGCCTTGCCATACGGAATAATCTGCGCGATGAGAATGCTGATATTAGGTCTAATAGCTTGCAATCTGTCGATAATACCTTCTAGATCACTGATCGTGCTATTAGCACTTTGGTTTTGAATAATATCGTTGGTGCCTAAATGCAGCAGCACCATATCTGGATTGTAGCTGTTCGCCCAGAGGTTAATATTGCTTTGGCCGTTATCTCCTAAGCGATCGCTGTTATAGCTACCGTTTAGGATTTCATCCGCCCGCCATCCTGAGTGCCCTTCGTGATGAAGATCAAAATCTGTGTGAATTGGGTCAGCCAGCTTGATTTTGCCATTGCTTGCCGTATAGCTTTTTGTTTGGCTGCCAACAAAATCGACGTTATAGTTTTCTGCCTGGAGCTGTTTCCAGAGCGATCGCCGATAGCTAGAGGTGATAGTACCACCTGCCTTACCACCACCATGAGTAATCGAATCGCCCAACGGCATGATATTTATTTCTGATCGTTCTACGACGACCTCAACCTCATCAGAAACTTCGTTTGTTCCATCATTCGCGGTCAGCTGTAACGTATAAGTTCCCGGTTGACTAAATGTGGCCAAGGTAGATTGGCTCGATGCATCATCAAAGATAGCAACCCCCGGACCGTCCTTTTGGCTCCACTGAGTTGTAAACGTACCATCGTCTGCTACGGTTCCAGATAGCGAAATACCAGCCCAAGCAAAAGCTGTCACCGACAAATCATTGCCTGCGTCAACAACCGGGGGAGTGTTATCAGGCGAACCGGTCTGATCTATGCCAGCCTGATACAGCTGCTGAATCTCAGCTTCGCTCAGCTTGCGGTCGAACAGCGCCACATCTTCTATCTGGCCACTGAAGAAATTCTTCAGATTGTTCACTTTCTGGTCGCCGCTCGCCTGCTGGTCCGCGCCAATCACAATTGGTTCTTTGTTCGGACTCCAGCCCACTTGCCAGCTAGGGTCAGCGCCAACCTGCTGACCATCTAAGTACAGACGTAAGCCTTCGCCACCCCAGCTTGCCGTCACATGATGCCACTGGTTGGTCTGTATCAGCCCCGTCTCTGAGCGCAGCGATCGCTTATCAGAACTACTCTCTGAGCGCAGCGAGAGGCTGCCTTCAGACACCCACATGCCAAAGTGCCCGCCGTTGTCTCTACCTTTAGAGTCTTTCGACAGCAGACCTTGATGACCGTTCAGCGTCGTCGTGTTGAACCATAGCTGAACGCTGCCGCTGCCTAGCTCGAAGGCACTATCGTGCGCAATCTCGATGTAGTCGTTCTGGCCATCGAACTCCGCTGCCGCTTCGCCAACGCTATCGAACAGGCTAGGCGTGCCTAAGCTCACGTCATTGTGATAAACACCGTCGCTCACATTCTTGCTATCAGCTGCCTGCGTGCCGCTGCTCTCAGATAGCTGCCAGTACGCTAGCGGCTTGTAGGCAGAAACCTGTGAACGCCTATAGAGAGAAGCTTCAGAGGTCGACACCTCGGTCACGTCAATCTCGACAGTGCCAGTGCCGGTACCACCTTGTCCATCTATCACGGTGTAGCTGAACTGGTCTGTGCCCGTAAAGGCTTCTGCAGGGCTATAGCTAAAGCGACCATCTGCCTTCAGCAAGACCGTACCGCCTTCAGCTGTCGTAATCTCTTCTGCGACAGCTTCTAACGTATCCCCATCATCGTCGCTATCGTTCGATAGCACACCTTGGCTCTTACCGACTGTTAGGATCTGACCTTCGTCAATTTCGTAGGTGTCATCTTGTGCAATTGGAACTTGATTGAGAACAGGCTCTCCTGACGCTATGCCAGCCTGATACAGCTGCTGAATCTCAGCTTCGCTCAGCTTGCGGTCAAACAGCGCCACATCTTCTATCTGGCCGCTGAAGAAATTCTTCAGATTGTTCACTTTCTGGTCGCCGCTCGCCTGCTGGTCCGCGCCAATCACAATTGGTTCTTTGTTCGGACTCCAGCCCACTTGCCAGCTAGGGTCAGCGCCAACCTGTTGACCATCTAAGTACAGACGTAAGCCTTCGCCACCCCAGCTTGCCGTCACATGATGCCACTGGTTGGTCTGTATCAGCCCCGTCTCTGAGCGCAGCGATCGCTTATCAGAACTACTCTCTGAGCGCAGCGTAAGGCCACCTTCAGACACCCACATGCCAAAGTGCCCGCCGTTGTCTCTACCTTTAGAGTCTTTCGACAGCAGACCTTGATGACCGTTCAGCGTCGTCGTGTTGAACCATAGCTGAACGCTGCCGCTGCCTAGCTCGAAGGCACTATCGTGCGCAATCTCGATGTAGTCGTTCTGGCCATCGAACTCCGCTGCCGCTTCGCCAACGCTATCGAACAGGCTAGGCGTGCCTAAGCTCACGTCATTGTGATAAACACCGTCGCTCACATTCTTGCTATCAGCTGCCTGCGTGCCGCTGCTCTCAGATAGCTGCCAGTACGCTAGCGGCTTGTAGGCAGAAACCTGTGAACGCCTATAGAGAGAAGCTTCAGAGGTCGACACCTCGGTCACGTCAATCTCGACAGTGCCAGTGCCGGTACCACCTTGTCCATCTATCACGGTGTAGCTGAACTGGTCTGTGCCCGTAAAGGCTTCTGCAGGGCTATAGCTAAAGCGGCCATCTGCCTTCAGCAAGACCGTACCGCCTTCAGCTGTCGTAATCTCTTCTGCGACAGCTTCTAACGTATCCCCATCATCGTCGCTATCGTTCGACAACACGCCTTGAGCGCTGCTTACGGTCAGTATCTGACCTTTAGTCACCTCATATGCATCATCTTGTGCGACTGGAACTTGGTTGAGAACAGACGAACCTTCACCGGCTTCTTCGCCAGATTCTCCACCAGATCCCTCACCAGTGCTCTCACCAGATCCCTCACCGGCCTCCTCGCCTGTGACTTCGCCAGATTCCTCGCCTGTGACTTCGCTAGATTCCTCGCCTGTGACTTCGCTTGCCTCTTTGCCAGCCTGATACAGCTGCTGAATCTCAGCTTCGCTCAGCGTGCGGTCAAACAGCGCCACATCTTCTATCTGGCCGCTGAAGAAATTCTTCAGATTGTTCACTTTCTGGTCGCCGCTCGCCTGCTGGTCTGCGCCAATCACAATTGGTTCTTTGTTCGGACTCCAGCCCACTCGCCAGCTAGGGTCAGCGCCAACCTGCTGACCATCTAAGTACAGACGTAAGCCTTCGCCACCCCAGCTTGCCGTCACATGATGCCACTGGTTGGTCTGTATCAGCCCCGTCTCTGAGCGCAGCGATCGCTTATCAGAACTACTCTCTGAGCGCAGCGTAAGGCCACCTTCAGACACCCACATGCCAAAGTGCCCGCCGTTGTCTCTACCTTTAGAGTCTTTCGACAGCAGACCTTGATGACCGTTCAGCGTCGTCGTGTTGAACCATAGCTGAACGCTACCGCTGCCTAGCTCGAAGGCACTATCGTGCGCAATCTCAATGTAGTCGTTCTGGCCATCGAACTCCGCTGCCGCTTCGCCAACGCTATCGAACAGGCTAGGCGTGCCTAAGCTCACATCGTTTTGGTAAACACCGTCGCTCACATTCTTGCTATCAACTGCCTGCGTGCCGCTGCTCTCAGATAGCTGCCAGTACGCTAGCGGCTTGTAGGTGGCGACTAGAGAATTGTTGTGATTGGTTACCATCGGTGAACCTCGTCTGTTTGAGTGGTTATGGGGGCGTATTTGGAGGTGTCGTTAAAGTAGATGGATCGCTCGAGTATCTAATTCTGTAGATCAGTCAGCATGACCTCTTTGCTCCATACTTCTCATCAGATATCGGACCTCAGGCGAAGTAAGGTAAAGCCTCTTTAAAGTCGCAGCGATTTTGACAAAATTTAGATAGAGATAGATGCAGATCAAAATTGGCTATATCGACAGAGGCTCTGATTTCGTGATTCCGATTTCTTAGCCCTGAGCCCTCGCCACTTCATTCATTTTTTAGTGTTAGGTGTCCGCCGTTGACAAAAAAATCCCCAGGCGCTGCGTGACGAGTGCCTGGGGATTCACTTAATTTGAGACAAACTGCCATCGAGGTCAAAAGTGATGGCTATGTAAGCCTTGCCTGAAAAATCTGCTTGAGGAAGTATGTCATGATGAGAGAGGCAGTCGCTATAGCCAGAAAATATATAACGGCATTCAGGCCTGTTGACTCATTACGAATTGCTTTGGTCAGCTCGATGAGAAACGGATGGACGCAATACATACCTAAAGAAGCTGATGACAAAACTTTTATCACCCTTGGGGGTTGACCTTTTACTTGAAGAAAGGCAATGAATAGCGCAAATGCACCAATGACGACTGAGACTCTGGCATAAAGAGGTAGCTGGACCACTTGAACCAGCTCGTGGTTGGGATGAACTAACGTCGCCCACTCTACGCTGCATAGCGCGACGAAGGCTATTAAAAGCAAAGTTGGTATGTGTTTCGCTGACTTTAACGTCTCTTCGTAATGAACAAAGAGTTTAGCGCCAAAGACATATGGAATAAACAGTAAGGGATTCCAGAAAGCAACCAGATAGCGGTAGCCTGGATTCTGCATGTTGAGAATGGGAAATAGCGCGACCATCACAATAGAAGCGCACAATGCTATCCACGTTAGCTGGGTCGATAGTTTTTTGGTGAAAGCTGCTAGCGCGGTCACGAATACCAAAGAAAAGAAGAACCAAAATATCGATTTTCCACCCCTAAGAATATAGATGACGATGTCAGCGAGCCCATCACCAGGTCGAGTATCTTTAAACAGAATCCAAGCGCTGGTCCAAAAGACATAGAGAATAAAAAAATGATAGATTCTTCGCCCACTTTTTGAGAGCGCTTCGTCCTTCTTATAGAGTAGAAACAGAGAGATAGTAAAAAAGACAGGAACAGCAAGAAAGAATAAATTAAAGTGGATGATGTCAAAGACATTAATGCCCGAGAGCTCATCTACCGAGAATCTTCCATGAGCAGACATCACTTTGGTGTGAATGGCAATGACAGCAAGCGATAGTATAGCCCGAAGATAGTCGAACCCAGCATAGTAGCTAGAACGGTTTCGTGTGTTACTCATAGCTTTTTCAAGTGAAGACGATGATCCTAGTACTGCTGTATGGTTCTTCAAATCAGCCTTGGTTAGAATTTGGTCTAATTCTATGATTCTGCTATTAGCAGCAGCATTCAGGAATATTCTTCAAAAGTTTAAGCTACTCTCTCTAAGCTCCCTTACAGGCGATTGAACGCTAGGCAATCGCATCTCTACAGCGAGATCAATATTTTTCACAAACCTCTTTGAGCAATTGAAATGCATCCTGGTGCATTTCGGGTGATGGGTAATAGGTATTATGTGTCCAAATCTTGCCGCCTAGATCTTTGCGATCAAAGCTTGGGTCAACCGTCGTGGGTTCCCCAGTCATTCGATTGATTAAGGGTTGAGGAATGCCCCGCTGTGATACGCATTCGACGTACTCGTCGCAGCCTATCTTGATCTGGTCTACCATGTCTCTATTGACAAGCTGAGGAAAGTCGTTAAAGAGACCACGCAGGCTGTCGTATCGCTCTTGATAGTCTGGCGATCGCTTAGAAAACCAAAGCAAAACTTTGGGTACATTAATCTGCTCTAGCAGCGCTTGATGATGCTCAATCCAATTGCTTCGTGTCTCAGACACCAAGCGCTTAGCCTTCTTGGCACTCAAAACACCCCCTAGTCGCCGAAACGACCGCTTGCCAGCAGGCATTTTCCACCAAAGACTATCTGATAACAGTTCTTTATAGGCAGCATCGGCTCCTAGCTGAGCGCCATCTGAACGCCTAGTCAAAAGTTCTAAGCCGCCACTATCAAACAAAGAATTACTCTCGCTCCGGCCAGAGGTAACCTGTACAACTACGAACTTTGCTCTATTGATGTATTCAAGTAGGGCCGGATGCCGCAAGAAAAAGTAGGGCCCCGCTCCGCCATATCCTAAGTTCAGAGCGGGCAAACCGAGCTTTGTTTCTAAAAGGTTAGGAAAGGGGTCTTCGCAGAAACAACCAAAGGTTTGAGCTGCACCAATACAGACAAAGTACTGATTGGGCTCTAACGAAACAGGCTTAGGGCCTCTAAACCATAAGCCTGTTTCACCAAGCTGATACATTTGGTAATCAACTATCTCGCGATCGCGTTCCTGGTATCCAGGCAAATGTTCGGTAGCAGCTGTGCCGTAAGCGTTGCTTTGCACATGGCCAGGATCTTTTATCTGGACGGTCTTTTGGCTATGAGACGATAATGAGTGGGGCATAGCTAAACAGGAGTTTTCAAAATTTGTAGTAAATATCCATTACTACCGACTTCTACTAGCAACTACCTAAACCGCACTACTACCTAGAGCTTCACAGCATATGCAAAATAATGCTCTAAAAGCACGTATTAGCTTCATTCAACCCGCCTGATTTGGGTCCTACGTACATCTGTGTCGTTTAACGGCTGATGAGAGGTAGGTCATATCCTATCGGCTACCAGCACAAATCCTGCTCATAACCGGTAACAACAAGGAGCTCGCCATTAAGCTGCTTAAACAGCTCCTTATGTAGTGGCGTGAACTCTGATACCCATTGCTGAGCAGTCCCTTTGCGGACGTGCCCTTTCTTGCTCTTCTTTCGATTTTCGAGCGAATACTGCTCAATGAGTTCCAATCCTCGACGCATCAGCTTGGGATGAAAATTGTAGTGCGAAAAAATAGCATCAAAACACTCGTGCTCGTTTCCAATGATATCTTCGTATCTTTTTTCTATAATGTTGGGGTTATCGAAATTCCAGTTCTGAAGCTGAGAAAAGTGCTCCTGTCTCCAGAGAAGCTCTAAAATCATCCCCTTCTCATAGTCAAGTCGATTCAAATAGTCTTGGTATGAAGTATGGAAAGGAAAATTTTCTTGCTGGCTCTCTACATACTTAGCAAAGTACGGGTGCTTAACTATACTTGTCCAATCAAAAGAAGGATTAATGCACCAGGCTTCCTTTGTCCAAAGGTGGTATCGATAGCCTGATACAATTAGATCTCTTGGGTCTCGAACAAAATGACTACCTTTGTAGGAAGGATAGGCATCAAATCTCAGATCGCTGCTGTTGTTAACGCTTAAGATGCTTTTCTTTTTACAACCTAAGACAGCATTTTCAAAGTCATCGACTCTACTTTGAAAATGACTTCTATCAAAGCCAAATTCCTTGCTAAGCTGACCCATGACGTTGTTGAAATACCCGGTCAAGCATTTGTGATACGAAAAGTGTAGTATCACATCTGAGGGAAATAGCTGATTATGAGATACTCCCGAAAACAGCGGCCTTGAGCGAAATTCTCTGGCTTTGCCTTCGAGTTTGCCGCCGATTTGACTCATAATGTTCATAGTTTTCGCCTCTACTCAAGAACTCACCTCTAGCTACTAAGAACTATCAACATACTCGGTAGCTTTCCGGATAAAGGTGAGATAAAGGCAGCAGAAAAACGCTGCGAGCAACAGCAACGAGCAACGACAAATAAATTGTGGCTGCATATCAATTTGCCTACAGCCAAGCAGAAAGGTCACGATTAATGAGCGTTTGCAAACTCAGAACGTCTTCTCTAAAACCGTCTTTTAGGTCTTCTCGAATCTCAACAGGTAGAGGAAGAGAAGGACTGCGATTCATTTTTTTAATAGGTGCGATCGCTTTCCTATAAACCGACGACGGCAGCACTCTTTTGAGGTAGCCTCCTAACGAGCTATTAGGATCTAAGCATCTAGCCAGTAGCAGGCTCTTCGACTGGTAGGACATCTTACTACGCTTTGACATATCAGGGACAAAAGTATCCTCTACACCAATGTAGCGGTATATCTCTTGCACCATTTCTACTGGATTTTGGCAGAAGTCTTCGTAGAGGAATATCTTGAGCTGATCTTTTTCAAACAGGTCGTAGTAGCGCCTTAGCTGGGTGTAGTACATTCCAAGGCTGGCATAGTGCCAGTCCCAACCCCAGTCGAGGCGGATACGTGTCTGCTCTTGGGCGATCGCATGAGGCAGCGTTAGCGGTTCTAAAAGATATTTTTCTCGAACCATCAGATAGTGTGAATACAGTCGGTCTACAGGATTACGCAAAATAGCTATCAGCTTTACATCAGGGAGATATGCCTTAATCTTTTGTGGCGCTTGAGGATAGTAGAGATAAGGTACAGATGCCTCGCCGACAGCCCTTGCCGCCTCGGCCTCCTGAAAAAGCAATCGATAGGTTTCAAAATCGGTGATGGAGAATTTATAGATCTTCTCATGCAGCGTTTTGCTAGCTGCGGGTCCGTCAAATGGTGGTAACTCGAGACCTTCTAGAATAAAGAAGTTCGGCTCTTTGTTGTGAGGTGGAATAAAGACCTGAGGATGCTGATTGAGATAGCTCGCTAAAGAAGTTGTGCCTGACTTCGCAGCACCAATAATCAAAAAGTTGGGTAGTGTCATTGCTAAATATTTTTAGGGTCAGGCCAACGGCTATAGCAATGCGTGGATGCATTTGTGCAATTGCTATGCACTTTATGCTGTAGAGCAAGGGATGTGCTCTTTCCTAACGTAGTGAGCAAAGGGCGAAAAGCTGCAGTCAAAAAACCGCCAGCGTGAGAAACCAAGTCGTAGATCAGCCTTCCTTATTGCGATTTTTTGATAGCCTTTGCTTTTATCGAGATACGGCGCTTAATCCTCAAAAAAACTTTCCCAAGGCGTACCTCCAAACTTTTCTTTCAGTTCAAAATAATTAGAGATTGAGTCTGATAAAGGCTGATAGGACTGTTTCCGAGTCGATGGTTTTAGCGGCTTATCGTCGACGCCTAGAAACGATTGAACGCGCTTCATTTCTTTATCGCGATCGCTAGATAGGTTCTCATAAATAAGTTCTATCTTGGGATGATTTTTAAAGAAGTCATCATATTTTTCTTGATCCGCAGTAATTCTAAGAAATTCTTGAAGGCACTCTTCATAGGTTAGTGAGACCTTAATTTTCTCTTTCTTCTGGTCAGTACGTCCTACCTTCCACTCGTTCGTCACTAGCGCTTTTTTATACGATACCAACCGCTTGAGAATATTCCTTCTTTTGAGATGAATCACTTTTAGGTCTTTTTCGTTTTTCAAGAATGTCCAGGCAGCCTCTCTCGCATCACCATGAGCATGCTGATAAAAAATCTTGAATCCAACGGCTGATATTTTCCTAGGAAACTTGCCAAAAACTTTTTTCTCTATAAATTCGGGCGACTCATTTCGCATCAGTGTTACAAGCTTCGGAGATTGAAAATACTTATTGTAATCCGATCGTCCCCACCCAATTTCTCCAGGCCTTCTAAATATCTCTCCAAAAGTAAGTATTTGACCATGCGAATCTAACAGACTACGTAGAAAGTTAGATCCCGATCTTCCTTTGCCTAAAATAATAAACTTACAATAATCTGAGTGACTATCTGATACGCCTAAGTCGCGAGCAAGCATTGTTGTTCTGAACTTGACTTGGCGAATTGTCTCTATGCTTGTCATTCCTTTTTCAGTTAGACCAAGGCCTATAAATGATTTTGCTAATTTACACTACTTTCTAGCTGGCCATTTTTTAACTGGCTACTTTCTATCTAGCTATTTTCTGACTGCACGTTTTGCTCGACGGAGATGCTGGTTGATAAATAGGCGGATAGATTGATTGTTCAAGCTACTGGTGGTAGGCAGGTAACCATACTTCAGCATCTTGGGACGACTAATGCTTTCCACAGTAGCTACTTGAGCTGATGACAGCTCAGAGCGCCATTTTTCTAGACTGTTTTGGTCAACAGGGCGTAATGTTTGCTTGAAGAAGTTCTTATCTTCTTCACTGCGGTTGATAATAGGGCTCGTGGCTTCAGAACGCTCTTCGGCAATAGTTGGCTCGAATTTTTCGTTGAGAAAGTTGCCAATCTGCATTAGTTCTGATGCGGCATCAGTGACCAGTGATTCATACTTAACTAGCTTTACTCGCTGATCAGCGGCCCAACGCTGCTCATAATCGTCAACGCTACCGCACCATTTTCGGGTGTAATCTTCTACAGAACGTTTCGACCAAGGTACTTTCAAGAGTGAAGCAATGACTGCTCGCGGATCTCTGAGCATCCAAACTATCTGCGCTTGAGGATACCAATCTAGCAGAACATTAACATAGCGATAGTGATCGGGCGTTTTCTCTCCCCATCGGGGCTTGCTCATTTTGGTAGCATAGGCCTGAAGAAGGCTGGCGAAAATAGACCGATAGTCATAGGCCCCCGTTGCTGCAATACGAGAGCGCACCGTGGCCGCATCTAGGTCCAATCGAGTAAATCTTTCGCTCTGGGTATAACTATTCCAAAAGCTGTCAAAGTCTTTGGGCGCTGCCTCAGCCAAACTCGAATTCGCCTTTTCTAAATCGGCCAAGAATTTTGTTTCAGAAAGAGGGATAGCGATGTTGGGATGGGCTGAGAGAATAGTATTCATCAGCGTTGTTCCAGATCGGGGCATACCCACCACAAAGATTGGCGAACTGTAGTTGATGTTTTCTTTCATATTAGTTCTTTCGTATCAGCAGGTAAACTCAATCATTGGGCACTATGCATCCGACGCTAGTCAAAACTAATAAAGAAATTCCTCAAAGTGGCTACCTTTCAACTGATGAGCAACTTCTTCGTAGTTTGCAATCAAATCCTTTAAAGAATTAGAGTTTGATTTTGCCAGCTCTGAAGTCAGTTTCTGGGTCTCTTCTACGTTGAGAAACGCTAATAATCGCTTCGTTTCGAGTCTTCTTGACTTTATAAACGCCTCGTAGCTGATTTCTATGTAAGGGTTGGCCTCAAACATAGAACGGTGAATCCCTATTAGATTTTTTCTATCTTCTAGCTGAGCTTGCAATCTCTCTGTGTCGAGAACTATTTTGGTTTTATCTAAAAGCTTGGTAGAAGAGTAAACGCCACGCTTCTTTGCCAGCTCAAGTGAAACAAAGGTCTTCAAGCAATTTTCTCTAATAAGATGAACGACCTTAACATTGTTTTCCTGCAGCCATCTCACAATATCAGGACGTTTCTCAGCTTGGTTGTACATTAGCTTAAAACCAACGGCTTCCTTATCTTCAAACTTGGAATAGGTCTGTTCTAGATACTTATAGATCAGCCCTTTCTGCCGAAATCTGTCAGCTAGCCTTCTCAAAAATGATTCTTCTAGATACTTTTGATAGCTAACTTGATAGCGCACAGGAGGATTAGGCATATTAACGCGCTCTGCTCTGAAGTGCTGAAAGAGTTCCCCATAGGCTTGAACATCCGGATGAGAGTCCAGACACGTCCCCAAAAAAGTAGAGCCAGAGCGTTGGGTACTTAGAACAACGAATTTTTTCATAGTATTAATACTGGCTTGTGCATACTTGATTTAGAGAAAGAAAAGCTCTTTATTTTTTATGTCGATCCTTTTGCAAAAGCCCTATCTAGACACCTAAGGATTAAAACGGGCGGCTTGGACTCGTTGTTGTAGTATTTCTCATTATTTCGGCGCATCGAACTAGCAAAATCAGCATCTTGAAAAATTCTTTCACAGGCGCTAACGCATTCTTCAGGGCTCCTAAATGTCATTATGTTGGTGTTTTCTTCGAGAGGCGTCGGCAGTTCATATCGCAATGGCTCTGTAACGACGCATCTTGATGCCGCAATATATTCGGCTAACTTAGCGCCGTTTGACCCTACCAAACCAGAGTTCGTGACCGTAATCAGGCATTGTTTCACGAGTTTTATATATTCACTTCTTTCTGTCTCAAACGAAGTTATACAATCAGGATACTCTCTTTCTGAGAACTCGGTTCTTTTCAAGCCACCTATGAAACTTTTGCCGAATTTTTCTTTCAGTTTCCTAATTGTTTCGACTCTCACCAAATTTAATTCTTCAATGTTTAAATATTCAATATATTCATCTTCAAACATTTTGGGATCGTAGACGCGAGTTTGGAATAGTATAAGTTTTTCGGCGGGTGCTTTCGATCTAGTCTCAATCTGAGTTGAAAGCATCATTCGTTCAAATGATACTTTTCTAAAGACTGACCTCAAGCCGTGTAGAAACTGTTTGCTTGCAAGTTGATAGCTGATTAGGTGCTTAAGGGTCGTTATTCTATTTGTATAGGTGGCTACTTGATGCTCGCTTCTACAGGGATAATATAACCCGTATGGCAGTATTTTTTGTTGCTGATGTTGATCTATCTCGTTTTTTTCAATCCACTCGTAGCTATAGCTACGCTTCAGATAAATGTCTGATTCTTGGAGAGTCTCTGCCAGAATATCTCCAGTATCTCTTAAGTCGAAACATACCTTAAGCAATTGGTCAGTTTCTAGACTTTTGATCTCAGTCCATAGCAATCTATTGCTGTTTTCCAAAAAGAGTAAATCTCGAGGAACTTTTGACAAATCAGAAGAAAAACTGATTTTTACTTTGTTTTCTGATTGCAAAGTATAGAGTCCCGCATAAATTTGAGAGACATGATGTATTCCTTGCGGATTAGGACACATGTAAATTTTGTTCTTATACATATTCTCGGACCTGATGAGAAAATACAGACAGCTGAAGGGAGTGAAGCTTCAGCCCTCTAAGCTTTAATGGGAATTTAGATAGCCTGTCAGTATGTGATAATCATTTCTGAAGGGATTTGAGCTGAAGAGGGTCAAAGCTTTGTATGACCGTAGCGACTTAAAGATCAATCATTGACTGCTGTTCCTCTCTTTATTCAGAGATCTCTTGAACTAGCTTTTCTGCGGCGCGCATTGACAGCGCCATTGCTGTTAACGTTGGGTTCTTTTCAACGCAAGTCGTAAAACAGCTTGCGTCAACCACAAATAGGTTTTGAATGTCGTGAACTCGGTTCCATGCATCCAGTACGCCATACTCAGATGAGTGGTGCATTCGAGCCGTCCCCCCATAATGGACAGAGGTTCCTGGCGGCTCTAGCTGAGAGGAAAAGCTCAGCGTCTGATAGCCTGCCGATTCAAGTATCTCAGGTATCAACGCTCTGCCTCGTTTCATGTTTTCTAGTTCATCATCACTAAATCTTGTATTGATTTGAAGCAGGGGAAGCCCATGTCGATCTTTTTGATCTGGATGTAAAGAAACGTAGTTTTCCGCTCTCGGTATTTGAGTACCAAAAAAGCATACAGACATGCTGCATTCATTAACAGAAGAAGCTTTGCTATGCGATGGTGAACTGTCTGATGTCAGCCCTTCGTGCAGAACAACTGGCTGATGAACACCTGAGCCTCCATAGAGTAAAAAGGCAAGCGCGTTCAGAGGCCGGGCGCTCGCATAGTTTTGCCGAGTAATATAGAGCCCACCTTTTTCTCTATCATTCAAACGACCAAATACAAAATCCGTTGAAATTTTGGCATACTCTACAGGATGGTCGTGGAGATATCGCCCTAATAGTCCGTGAGCATTGCCTAGCCCCTGAGGAAAGGTGGGACAAGTTGAGTTAAGTAAAATCTTTGGGGAGGACAGTGAACCTGCAGCTAAAACAACTGCCTTAGCGTCTTGCTTGTGAAGAGCCCCGGTTTCTGTATCAATATATTCAACAGCGCTAGCTTTCGACTGGTGACGGTCGAGCGGAACTTTAGTAACGTGGGCATTCGGAATGAGCCGAAATTTGTTTGAGCGGCGCAGCTTGCTTATAAGTCTAATTGCGATATTTTGAGGCGAGGCGATCGCAGATATGATGGTATCAGAACCATACACATCAGGTGTGACTGTCAAAGAACGACCAAGGCGATCGCATTCATCAGCGACCTTTCGCCATTCCGCACCAACCTGCCTCTCTCTAGCGATTTTGCACGCAGGCAGCGTATCAAAGCTTGCTTCCCCACCCCTGACACGAATCAACGTTTCTACTTTTTCGTAGTAAGGTGCGATATCTGCATAAGTAATGGGCCAGCGAAATTTTGGATGGATTTGTTCTCCTTCTGAAAAGTCTTGCTCGGCATAGCGCAAAACGATGCCCGACCAGAAATTAGAGCGCCCACCCATACGAGGCGCTTTAATCCACCTAGCAGTCCCATCTGCAAGATTGGTAAACTCTGCATAAGGCGCGTTGTCGCGAATAGGTGGAGTAAGCGGACGACGCAGTTCGCGGTGACGAAATCGGATATGCGGGTCCATAGGAAAACTATTCCCTGACTCAATCATGACAACAGGAATGCCTGCTTTCACCAGGCTCCAGGCTGCTATAGTCCCCGTCAGGCCGCTGCCGACTATAACTACACTGTTTTCATCTATAGACATATCTAAGGTATAAGCTGTAGTGAACGTTCACAAAAATGTAACAGTAAAAGATTTGCTTCAAGCTCGAAAAGCTTTACTTTAGTGACCGCAAAAGTTCACCCTTTTCGACCCATTCTTTGATAGTACAAATACCTGCATCGAATCCTATTTTTGGCGTGAACCCTAGCGCTTTCTTAGCCTTTTGGTTGGAGAAGCGCGGCTTTGCGAGAAAGAAGTCTATCCTTTCATTATTAGGAATTTTGACGGATTTTCGAGTATGTGGAAACTGCAGTAGTTTGAGCAGCGCTTTCACCGCCTTGGCATAGAGCTTATACTCTGGAATCTTTCGCTGATATTTCCGCCAGATATTGTATTTTTTTAGAAGCTGAGCTGGCAAAACCAGCAAGCATCTTTCGCCCAAGATACTTTCATATGACTTTAGTAACCTTGCCCAAGTTACTGGCTCGTCGTTGGCTAAGATAAAGCACTCGCCACTGCCAATACCTGGAACCGTCGCCGCTAAGACAATGGCATCTACGACATCGTAGAGATGAATTAAATTACACAGCCCTTTGCCGCCATCAACTAAAGGCAAGAACCTCTTGCTTAGCTCTTTAAGTATTCCGCCGGTCCAATACCCTCTACCGGGTCCGTAGATGATGCTAGGCTGTAGCACAACAGTTTCGAACGCGGCAGAAGAAGCCTCTATAGCGGCTTTCTCGGCCTCTTGCTTTAAGCCAACGTAATGCTCTAGCGAAGCTAGCCGTGGAGCGTTTTCTGTATAGACCTTGTCCGTAGGAGGCTCTCCATAGGTTGACGCTGTGCTCATATGAACAAATCGCCTAATGCCAGCTCTAGCCGCAGATTCGAGCATACTTTTGGTGCCTTCGACCGTAACCTGACGCTGCTCTTCTGGGGTACCGCGGCTTCCATAGGCTAGGTGAACAACAACATCGTGTCCGATTAAAGCTGTAGCCATCTGATCTGTATCAAGCAGATCCAGTTTGAGCATATGAAGAGACTTTTGAGACTGCTCAGGCACCGTAAGTTCAGATGATTGATTGAGCAGCGCAGTGACTTCTTCGCCACGTTCTATAAGCGTTTTGACCAAATGAGCGCCGACAAAGCCAGTAGCACCTGTAACGAAAAATTTCATAATCTTATGAATTGCTTTTACGCATTGAGCTGTAAGAAAGCCGAGAGGAAAGAGTAAATTCTCTTTTAATCAACTTGATTATTTATGAGCGCCTACTTCAAACTGCATTTTGTGATACTCCCATAGAGCGCCACGTTCTTGAATCAGCGACTGATAGCTGCCCTGCTCTACAATGCGTCCTTTTTCTAGCACTACAACTTTATCGGCGCTAGAAATAGTTGAAAGCCGATGCGCGATCGCAATAACAGTACGGCCCCTTGCGAGTTTTTCTAGCGATTCTTGAATTAATCGCTCCGTTATAGAATCTAGTGCGCTAGTAGCCTCATCTAGAATCAAAATGTCTGGATTTCGCAATATAGCTCTAGCGATCGCAATTCGCTGTCGCTGTCCGCCCGAAAGTCTCACACCCCTCTCTCCTAACTGGGTATCAAACCCTTCTGGCAAATCCCTAATAAACTCTAGCGCGTTAGAGGCTTTAGCGGCCTCAATAACATCCTTCTGGGTTGCATGACTAACCCCGTACATGATGTTCTCCTGTACAGTTTCATTAAAGATAAATGTATCTTGACTGACAATAGCCATCCGCTGTCGCAGCGAATTAATCCTCAAATCACCTAGATCTACACCATCAATCAAGATACGTCCTCTTGTAGGATCGTAAAAGCGCGGAATCAAGTCTACTAGGGTCGTTTTTCCCGCCCCAGAAGCACCGACCAAAGCAGTTGTTTCTCCCTGCTTGATTGACAGCGTAATATTGTGCAGGACAGGCTCATCGGGGTTATAACAAAAATCAACGGCATCTAGATCAATGGAGTGACGTAGCTTTTGAAATTCTATATGGCCATCTGTAAAGTAAGGCTTGTCGTCACTTCTTAGTAAATCGGTTACAGCCGCTAGTGCACCCTGCGATGAGATAAATCCTACCCTAGTCCCGTTTAAAGCGGATATCAGCGGCGTCGTACGAATCAACACAAACAAGAATGTAAGTAGCTCTGCTGCTCTCATCTGTCCGGTCGAGATCAACAGCCCGAAGGAGACAACAACCATCCCTACCAATAACGTGACACCTAGTCCTTCGATCAAAGGTCGAACCATTGATGAGAGTCTAGTAAGATTCATTTGAGCGCGATGAATCTCATTCGATTTCGCATAGTAGCGCTGCCGCTCAAATTCTTGAGTGCCCGAAGCGTGGACAGTCCGAATACCGTTAATAAAAGACAGCGCACCAGCAGTGAACGCCTTGTTGGCGTTAGGAACCGCAAAGCTCGCCTGTCTGACCCTTGCAGTTAGAGACGTCAAACCCACCGAGATTAGACTAAATACCAGCACCGCAACCAGGAAAAGCTGCCAAGAGAGCACTAGCATTGAAACCAAGTAAGCTAAGACTTTTGCGCCATGAACAACGAACGTCGAAAGGATTATAAAAGCCTGCTGAACCTGATTGACTTCGCCTCTAATCGTACTGATAAGTGTTCCAGGATTGACAGTTGCGTAAAAGCTTAGCTTGACGCTCTCTAGCTGATCAAATATTCTACAGCGCAGGCGATCAACTAGACTTAGCGCAGCTTCCCTAGAATAAAGGCTGCCCATGTAGTCAAATCCGGCTCTCAGCCAAACCGCTATCAGAAGGAGTCCTGATAGCCGATAAATTCGTTCAGTCGCTGGGGCCTCTGAGGCCAAAAACACAATATCGAACCAGCGTAGGCCAGTCTGAATGGGCGGTTCGTCAGGATTGGTGAGACCTTGCAAAAACGAGGCGATAAAGCCAACGGTAATACCTTCAAAGAAAGCGGCCATCAAAGCAAAAAGAATAGCTAAAAAGACAACCCATCGAAAACTGCGCAATTCTCGAAGGATTAAGCGATTTTCCTTCCAAAAACTGGTAGTTCTAACAACGCTTCTAACAATTCCAGGTAGCTTGGATTTCATATATATAAGGGATGGCGGGTTATTTTAGTGATTACAGAGAGTAACCAAAAAGGAAAAGCAAGATAGTGGCGCTTAATTGAAGTTATCTACCTTCAGCCAAAGCTTACGCACGATTTTGGGACACTCTTTCGCAATAGTCAGAATCAAGAGGCCTGTGAGTTAGGCCAAAAAACGACGCACAAGCTTTAAGCTCAGAGTAACCAGCACTCCTTTCTAGAAAGCAGCATAGAAAGATCGATATTAAAGCAACAGGCTGCATTGGGAATGCCCTATCAGTCTCATCCCCCCTTAGTATCCAGCACTTCAGCATCTAATCAGGAGAAAGCAGAGCGCTAGGCACAACTTTCGAGGTAGCAGCTAGCCACTCCCTATCGATAGAAAGGGTTTTCTAATGGCCACGAACTGTATAGAAAAGAGCAAGAACTGGATTATTTTTGACAATCGATCTGAATTTCGACCTTATTTCGACCTTATATTATCTAACTATCTAGCCATGATTCGTCGCCTTTGTACTGGCTTCACATCGGTTTGTCAAATGCTTATAAACTGCGATTGACTCAAAGATCAGCTGACCAGGCAGATCTTTGAGTCATTTGTTCACCATTTGTTCACTATACGAAGGCCTGAATTTCACTACCACTGAGTGCATCGTTGAATATCATGACCTCATCGATAACACCTGCAAAGCCGCTACCGCTCTTTGGTGTTATCCCATCATGAAACCGCGTACCATCGTTGACACTACCTATTCCTATATTTCCAGCGTGACTCCAAAGCTGAGAGCCCGCCCCGCTGCCAAACTGTTTGCCGTCTATGTATCCGCGCAGTGCATTCTGGCGAACTTCGCTGCCGCCTTCTAGAACAAGATCAACATGATGCCACTGATTGTCAGAGATCTCGACCTTCTCGTTTTGCTTCTGACCGGTTTCCTGGCCGGTTTGTAGCCAGGTGCCTTGCCAGTCACTCTGGTTGCTATCTCTGTTCCAAGCACCCGCAAAAAGCTCGCCTTCGTGAAGATATATGTTTAGGCCCCGTCCGCTGCCCCCTTCTTCGTAAAGGACCTGCTTTTTGCTGCCGATGTCGGTCTTATCAGCTTTAAACCAGAACGAAATAGTTCTCTCTTTATGAATTCCCTGATTGATATCTTTAGAGTCTTTCAGCTTAACGAGATCGTTCTTGCCATCAAAGGCGATCGCTTTGCCCTGTTTGCCCCTCTCTGTCCATTTGGCACCACCGCTTAGCCTGCCATTGTTCCTACGACCAGCCGAAGAGCGATCCTTCGCACGGCTTCCCTTTCCTTCTTTGAAAGCAAGATAGGCAACCAGCTTATTATTGTCTTTAGGATGAGTCCCTTTTCCCGAAGAAAACGTAGGACCGGCTATAGATACGTTCTCGACTATCGGTTTTGCCGTGGGCTTATCATTAGAGGGCTCAGCTACGGAACTTTTGATCTCAAAAGCGCCGATATCGTTTTTGCTATCTCGCTGAAGGCCACGCTGATCCGTTGTAGGAGCCCCCTTACTGACGCCAGCATTGATAGCTGGGCTACCGGATTTGAGAGAATGAACTAAAGCGCCATCAACTGAAGACAAGGGCTTTAGCAGCGGATCAGCAAACAGACCATTGTTAAATAGCTTGAGTGCTTTTGAAGAGGTATTGAACTCAAGATTGCCGCCACCATCATGAGGCTGGTAGCCAACTTGAGATTGACGGCGATCGCCTGCGGTATTGAAAGCAACAATTGAGTTCTTTAGCGTTATGTTGTGATGCCTATCAAACCAAAGCGCACCATTTGCCCGCCCCGCTTTGTTGTAGGCAATAGTCGAGTTGGTGATATTAATCGGCGTAGAGCGGTTGTTAAGAAACATCGCTCCCCCTGCGTCCTTGAGAACTTCATTGTTGGAAAAGGTGCTATTTACAATGTTAGTAGGCAAGCTAGACTCTAGCCACAGCGCCCCTCCTTGCTGACTAGCTGTATTCTCTGCAAAGGTAACATTGCGAATATCCAAGCCTATTTTTGCCCAGATTGCGCCACCTTTACCCTTTGCCCGTTCATTTCGAGTAACAACGTTGTTGACAAATACACTATCTTTGATAACCGCCCGGTCGTCCTTATAACCTTGTCTTTTGGTATAGCCCCAAAGCATCAAAGCTCCCCCTTCGCCTTCGGCTCGGTTGCCCTCAAAGCGACTACCGCTGATGAGTATTTTCCCATCATTCTCTAGCCCAGAAACATACCCTCTAGAGCTAACACCATCAACAAAAATAGCACCGCCACCTTCCATATCCTCGGCGACATTGTTCTTAAAAGTAGAGTCCTCCACAATGAAGGTAACTGTACTCAGGCTAAGAATTGCACCACCATTAAAGCCTCTATTATTCTCAAAGGTCGTACCTTTAACAATGAGCTGCCCACGCGACTCCTTGTGAGAAATAGCACCCGCACTAAAGCCTCTGTACTTATCTGTAAGCGTTCCGTCATTACCTTTAAAGCTGCTGTTAGTGATAGTTGCCTTTGCAAGGTGACCTAGACGCATTCCGCCGCCTAGTGATGACGTGTTGTTGTGTATGTTGACGTTGTCTAGGGTGATGGTACTTTCGTGGCGAGTATCAATCGCGCCACCTGCGCCTTTGGTTTTGCCGTCAGCGAGGGTCAAGTTCTTGATAGCTGCCCTCTTTTTTCTATCTAAGTAAAAAATTCTGCTGTTGTGATCGCCACTGACAGTAAGTCCAGGCGCATTGCCACCATCAATCGTAAGATTTTTGTCGAGTATAATCTGACCGCTCTTTAGCGCGATCGTTTTGTTGGATAGCTGCTTTGAGAACTGAATAGTGTCTCCAGACTTAGCAGTAGCGATCGCACGACGCAATGAACCATTGCCTGAGTCAGCGGTGGTTGAAACTATAAGAGTGCTCATATTTGAGGTAAAAGTTATGGGGAACGATACAAGATCACAACGACTTAGAAGATGTTGAAACCAACACCTTCCGTCATGTTTTTATGCACGCACAAGGCGTGCATCTTTCGGTAAATATTGAATGGCGAATATCGAACTTCTACAGTGTTCTCAAAGCTGTGAACCGCTTCTTATTCTTGAAGAAAGGTCACTACAAGCTTTGAGAACTGTTGCTAGTTGATAGTTGAAGAGGAGCGAGCGTGTCAATAAAATTTTCAGGACTAGCGGTAGTGCAAGCATTTATAGCGTGAGTGTTGCTGCTGTCGGCTATAGCATCGGAAAATTCAAAAGTAGACGCAGCAAGCTAGCGACGTCTTGTCATCTGCTTGCCTGCTATTTTATCAAGCAACTGTGTAGATACTACCCCAGTCACACACAGAACAAGTGCCCTATGCTTATCGGAATCTTGGAAGGCGATTGGGGCGACGCATCGAAAAGCTTAATGAGTGCTCTATTCTCTCTGTGTTTTCCACAGAAAAGTCCTGTCCGGCAGGCTTATTTGAGTATTAGCTGACGGTCTCTAATGATTGGGAATTGCTATCCGCACGATTGGACTACTGAGCTCACCGCTAGGCCATTTCCATCCAGTCAAAAATTCGCTCTAGCTGCTTTAGACTGAGCACGCCTTGCTGCCACAGAATCATTGGCAAAGGACCCGGATCTTGATTGCAGCGCTGTAGAGCCTGCTTGATCGCAGATTGCGGGACACATAGCTCGTCTTGAAGAAAACGAATTAGCTTGGCGTAGTCTTTCGGAATCATTATGAGTATATAGGACTAGACAAAAGGAGTTTTAAGGCGGCGAGCTAGGGCTATCTATATTGATGTTGCTAGCTTGAGGTTTATTAAGCCCAGTTTTTGCAAGAGTTCCTAGCAATCAGGTAAAAATACAAAAACGTTCTTTGCTTTTAATTAGGTAATTCTACGGGAGAACTGTCAAAAAGCTCTTCTCTTACAGACAGAGCTTAAGGTTTTATTTATAAATCGTTATATGTAATAGGTTCGACTGAGACTAGGTCTCCAGGCTGAAGGCCAAGTTCGGCAGCGCGACCGCTTCGCAGCTCGACGACCTGATTGACTAACTCGTCTGGTCCGTAAGAAGGACAGGGTAGGTCAGCGCAGGGCGGCACCTGAGCGGCGATCGCAACCACTTCAAGATCGCGTAAGAAGACAATATCTAGCGCTACCGGCACGTCTTTCATCCAAAACCTCGCCCGACGCAGGCTGTTCAAAGGAAAAAACATGCCTCGGTTATCCGGTAGCGCAGAGCGGAACATCAGGCCCAATGCTTGCTGTTGAGGGGTTTCGGCAACTTCTAGTTCAAACTGGGTGCCTTTGATATTAGCGATCGCACTCACCGGCAGCAGCTGCCCTGGCCCACTCAGCGTAATGTCTGGTGCCTCCGTTGTTTCAGACTCTGTTAGCTCACCTGCTGTTGCCTCATCTGAGGAGCTAGTGGGCGCGGGGCTATCAGGCATAGAGCATCCCGCGATCGCAACCGTAAAAAACAGTAATAGCATTGTGCTGCGAATGCTATTACTCACAGACATCGTATATTTCATCTGAGCTGCCTTTGGATCCTTCAGTGTTGGTGTTTTCAGTATTGGGCTTTTCAGTATTGAGTTCTTCAGTATTAAGTTCTTCAGTGTCGATCTAGATAGACCAAGCGCTATCGGTTAGGCTTCGCGCAGCACATAGCCGACACTGCGGACCGTTTGAATCAGGCGCTTTTCATTTTCGCCGTCAATCTTTAGCCGCAGGTAACGGATGTATACCTCTATCACATTTGACTCACCAATGAAGTCATACCCCCAGACACTTTCTAAAATTTGTTTACGAGTGAGCACTTCGCGCGGATGCTCCATTAGGTATTTCAGCAGCTCAAACTCTTTCATCGTCAGCTCGATCACTCGGTCGTTACGAATGACATGACGCTGCGTCAAATCGAGTACCATATCGGCAAAGCGAAGCTGCTCACCGCTCGCCGCGCTAGGTTTCAGATAGGCATTGACCAGCCGAATAAAGTCATCGCTGCGATAGGGCGCAAGAAAATAATCGTCCGCACCCGCTTCTAAACAGGCCACGCGATCGCTCAGCTCGTCGTGCAGCATCATCAGCAAAATGGGTATGCGGTTTTTCTCAGCGCGGAGCTGTCGGCACAGCTCTAGGCCAGAGGCTTCTGCGAGCTTTCTAGCTACCACAATCAGGGCCGGTGAGGCGTCTCTAGCCTTGGCTAGACCCGAGCGCAGCGTCGAAACGGTCAGCGGCTTATAACCTGCCTCGTGCAGGTCTACGCTAATTTCGTAGGCAAGTTTTTCATCACTTTCTACTACCAGCACCGAGGGCAGCATCTGGAGCGAACTAGGAATGGCATCGGGTGGGGAAGAAGGGGCGCTCATAGAATGCACAGGTCTAGCATCATTGCGCTCAGGGTAGCTCTACAGAAGTCGGCTTGGCAATGTGTGGCAGGCCCCAGCCTAGTTTTTCGCGCAGGACCCGAAAAAACTCGGGCGGGCGCAGACGAATAAACTTGGCCGGATAGGGCGATCGCTCAAAGCAAATGCGATCGCTTGGCACCACGTAGCATCCCGCATTGCCGTCTACCACCATCACCAGCGGATCAGAAGTGGCTGAGGTCACTACCACCGGCTCAGAATCGGGAAACACCAGCCCACGTGAGGCTAAAGAATGCGGGCAGATAGGAATTAGCTGTAGCACCGACACCCCCGGCACAATCACCGGGCCACCAGCAGAGAGCGAGTAGGCCGTCGAGCCCGTGGGCGTCGAAATAATTAGACCGTCAGCGGCAATATTGACCGGAGCATGTCTGCCAACTTGCACCTCAAAGTGACACATGCTCGTCAGCGGCTGCCGCTGAATCACCAGCTCATTCATGCACAGTGCTTCCCAGCTCAGCGCGTCGTCGCTGTAGAGCTTCACCTTGACCATCGCCCGTTCTTCTAGATGAAAACTGCCCTCTATTACCTGATCGACAGCGTCATTAAGCTGATTGAGATAAATTTCGGTGAGGAAACCCATGTGGCCGGTGTTGACCGCTAGCAAAGGAATGCCTTTGGGCGCAATTTGGCGAAGGGCAGAAAGCACCGTGCCATCACCGCCAAACACCACCGCAAAGTCCATATCGTGGTCAAATCCGGTCGGTACCAGGCTTTCGACCGGGGTATGGCAAACGGGTTTGCCCGGCTGCGAATAGCCTAAGATGCCTGCGATGCCAGTAGTCGTGCATACCTGATAGCCGCGTGTAGTTAGGCGGTCGCCCAGTTCTTTCGCAGCAGTGGTAGCGATGGGCTTAATATCGTTGTAAATAATGCCAACCTTAGGCACGATAAGTTCTTAAAGAGGTGAAGGGGTTCAGTTCTAGGCTACCGTCTTTGGCGATACCTTGAATAGAGGGCCTAGATATGAAGTGTATGGAGTAATAAGCCCGCGTGAGTTCTAGTTCCAGTTTGCCAGAAACCACAGCCTACGTTCGCATTACCCATCAGTCTTGGCAAAATGGGCGGATCGAGGGTGAAGTAAGCGCAAATGAGTTTGAGTGGCGATTTCGCTGGCGATTTCGCGTCGGTCAGCTGACAGTAGAGCCTTCGCTGGGGCGAGCACTGATTCAAGAGCCGCTGGGCCGGTTTTTAGAGCAGTTTGACTATCAGCTAGAGCCGGGGGGCGATTATTCATTTAAGATTCGAGCACAGCTGTGACTTCGGCTGCGCTCAGCCATTGGGCAATGAGCATGAGGACTGAGTCGGCGCTGAGCGAAAATTTGCCGTAGGCTGAGCGTAGTCGAAGCCTAATCCTCGCCAGAAAGCCGTTTCAAATACCTCTCGACCAGCAAAATTGCGACGATGTCATCAATCGGTCGAGAAATACTTCGCAGGCTTTGGGGAATCAGCTTGCCAATGCCGGTGGGTGGATACATTTCCCAGTAGCGATCGCGTGCTTCTAGCGAACTGTAACGCTCATCAATCAGCGTAATTCTAGGCGGATTCGGCAGGCCCGATAGTGTCTCTCGCCACTGGGCCGAGCCCGTCTGATCGCCCATGACAATCCCAGAAACAGCGTATGTCTGCCGTAAGTCTTGAATCGTCTTACAAACAGCTTCGACCGTAATCACCTGGTGATAGTGCAGGGTTCGATCTAAGCCCACGATAGCCAGACCGCATTTTGCCCGACCCGGATCAAAGCCTAAAAGGGTTGGCGCTGTCAGCGCTGGGCGATAAGAATCAGGAAAAGCCACGCAATATGGGGCCCAAAATGTTAGGCCCAGCTAATTCGTACAAGTAGCATTATCTATCAGCATTATCTCTGGGCAAAGAAAAACGAAATCTGGGTATGTCTGCAGCTTTCTTTTCAAGTCCGACCTTCGTCCTTCTTCGAGATTTTCTAGCAATAAGGGATGATCTTTGACCGATTCTTTGCTAAGAATACGACTTATGGCATTCTGTGGTGCCACCGATCGCCTATGTCACCTCGCTAGAGGACGGCGACGGCTGCTCTAGAATCTAGAGTGTTATTATCTGAGACAGTACAACCGTACGCACTGATTGGTGCGCCACTTTGCTTGCACGTAAAAAGAGTCGAGCTTTCTAATTTCAAATCGTTCGGAGGGGCTACGGATGTACCCTTACTACCAGGATTCACCGTCATCTCTGGTCCGAATGGTTCTGGAAAATCGAATATTTTAGATTCTTTGCTGTTTTGCTTAGGGCTAGCCAGCTCTCGGGGGATGCGAGCAGAGCGCCTGCCCGATTTGGTAAATCAAAATCAGGCCAAGCGCCGATCTACCGTAGAAACGATCGTAACGGCAACGTTTGATATTACCGATGTCGCTGACAAACTACTCAGTAACGAGGAATCCGAAGAAAAGCACTTAGAGGGCACCGACAGCGAGAAACCACCTGAGGCTCAATCAGATCCGACCGAGCCAGATCCGACCAAGCTAGATTCAACGGAGCTAGATCTCGCCGAACCGGCGTCTCAAGATTCGGCGGCAGATAGCAGAAGAGATAACGAAGACAATCGTAATGGCGACCATCAGGATCCTGATCTTTCAAATAAAACGCTTAGCAATCTGAATGGGAATCTCGACGGGCGTCTTGAGAGCAACCTCAACGGCAGCTTGACCGAAAATCTTAACGGGAAAAGCCCGCTACTGGTCGAATGGAAAGTAACCCGTCGGCTACGGGTGACAGCTCAGGGCACCTATACCTCGAATTACTACATCAATGACGAGCCCTGCACGCTTAACGACCTACACGAGCAGCTTCAGCGGTTCCGAATCTACCCCGAAGGCTACAACGTTGTGCTGCAAGGGGACGTCACCAGCATTATTTCGATGAATGCTCGTGAGCGCCGAGAAATTATTGATGAGCTAGCGGGCGTGGCGTCCTTTGACCGCAAGATCAATCAGGCGAAGGCAAAGCTAGACGTGGTGAAGGAGCGAGAGGAGCGCTTTCGGATTGTGGAGGCGGAGCTGACTGCCCAGCTAGCGCGGCTAGATCAGGAGCGAAAGAAGGCGGAAAAATATAAGCAGCTAAAGGCCACTCTGCAGGAAAAGCAGCGATGGGAAGGGGTGATGCAGTGGCGATCGCATCAAAAGCAGGCTGAGCAGCTTCAGGGCAAAATCACCCAGGGCCATCAGGAAGCCGACGCCCTAAGCGCCAAAATCACAGCGCTTACCGAGCAAATGGAAAATACGGCAGCGGCGCTAGCAGTGCTCAATGCCAAGGTTAAAGCGCTAGGAGAAGAGGAGTATTTGGCATTGCAGGCCAATCTAGCGACCCAAGAGGCCGAGCTGCGTCAGCTCGTACGTCAAGAAGAGAGCCTGAGCCATACCACTAGAGAACTCTCAGCGCAGCTTGCCCAGACTCAGGCCAGCATTAAAGCGCAAGCAGGTGAGCTAGTTGACGTCAGCGCTGAGCTAACTAGGCTAACAGCCGAAGATCTCACTAGGCTGGCAACAGCGAGAGACCAGGCAGCAGCGGCGCTAGAGGCAAAAAGAGAAGAGACGGCTGCGATCGCTGGAAAATCTCAGGCCTGGGTGCAGCAGCAGACGGACTTGCGCCATCGGGTCGAAACGCTGCTAAGTCAGCTAGAGCCACAGCGGGCCGAAAGCGTACGTTTGCAAGAGCGAGAGAGTCAGCTAGAGGCTCAGATGAACAGCCAGCGGGCAGCGCTATCAGAGCTAGAGCAGGAGATAGCGAGTCCGGCTGAGGAAACAGAAAAGGCAGACACTACGGACACCGAGGCGCAGGGAAATCATCAGGGGCCAACAGCAGAAGAGGCTGAGATCCAGCAGCTGGCACAGACGATGGCGGACATAGAAACGCAGCTACAGACGCAAACGCAAACGCTGAATCGGCTATTGCAAGAGCAGCGTGAAAAGCAGCGTGAGCTAGATAAGCTAGAGGCCCAAGAGCAGGCGATTAAAGAATCACAGGGTACGCAGGCAACAGAGGTGCTAAAGCGCAGTGGCCTGCAGGGGCTGTGCGGCATTGTAGCCGAGCTAGGCCGAGTAGACCCGGTCTATCAGCTAGCGCTAGAGATCGCAGCAGGCGGGCGCATGGGCTTTATGGTGGTCGAAGACGACCGGGTAGGGGCTAGGGCTATTGATTTACTCAAGCAGCAGCGGGCCGGGCGGGCGACTTTTTTACCACTGAACAAAATCCGCGTGCCGAACTTTAAACAGCTAGACAAATGGAACCGGCCCGACGGCTTTGTAGACTACGCGGTGAATTTGATTGCTTGCGAGCCGAAGTATGCTGATGTGTTTGCTTTTGTCTTTGGTGGCACGGCAGTGTTTGAGACCCTAGCCGAAGCGCGTCGAAATATGGGCCGCTACCGAATTGTGACGCTAGATGGCGAAGTGCTCGAATCGAGCGGGGCAATGACTGGCGGCAGCTTACGCACTCGGGGGCGGCTACACTTTGGCACGGTGTCGGCAGGCGAATCGCAAGAGGCAGTGGCCCTGCGCGATCGCCTTTCTGAAATCAGCAGCATTCTCATCCGCTGTGAGCAAAAGATCAGTCAGCTAACGCTCAAAGCCAAAGAAAAATCTCAGGCGCTCATTGAAGCTCGACAGCGCCACCGGGAGACTGCGTTAAAAGCCGACCAGGCGCAGCGTCAACGTCAGGCGCTTGAGCAGCGGCTAAATCAGGCAAAAGCGCAGCTCAACCGAGCCGATCAGGAATATGCGCAGGCTAAAAATAGGCTGAGTGAGCTAGCAAGGGCCCTACCCGCCCAAGAAGCCGAGCTGAGTGCCGGGCGGCAAGCGCTAGCCGAGCTAGAAACAGAGCAAAGTCACAGCGACTGGCAGCAGGCACAGAGCGTGGTGCGGACGTTTGAAGTGCAGCTAAACGAGCGGCAGCAGGCGCTACGAGCCGCAGAAAGGCAGCAGCAGGACTTGGCCACGCAGCAGCAGCGACTGCAGGAGAAGGTGCAGCTTGCGAATGAGCAGGTAGAGGGGATGCGATCACAGCAGCAAACCCAAATCAATCAGCAAAGCGAAATCGCCCAGCAGCAGCAAACCCTACGGGCAGCCATCGCGCAGACAAAGCAAGCGATCGCCATCCTAGATGACAAGCTCAAACAAGAAAAAACCGCCCGAGACACCTGCGAAAGGCAGTATAAAACCGAACAAAATCAGCAACAGCAAAACCAGTGGCAGCAGCAAAAACTGCAAGAAACCCAGGTGCTCCGTCAGCAGCAGCACCGCGAGCTGCAGGCCCTCATCGCCAGCCAGTTTGCCGAACTGCCCGATCCCCTCCCCGAAATCCCCGCGGATCTCACTCTAGACGAGCTCAATAAGTCATTGAAGTCATTGCAGCGCAGGCTAGAAGCCCTAGAACCTGTCAACATGCTTGCCCTCGAAGAATACGAAAGGACACTAGAGCGTCTTGAAGAACTCACCGACAAACTGACTACCCTCGAAGAAGAGCGCACTGAACTGCTGCTGCGCATCGAAAACTTCACCACCTTGCGCACCGAAGCCTTTAAAGAAGCCTTTGACGCGGTTAACCTCAACTTTCAAACCATCTTTGCCGAACTATCCGACGGTGATGGTCATCTCCAGCTCGACGATGCCAACAACCCCTTCAACGGCGGCCTCACCCTCGTTGCCCATCCCAAAGGCAAACAGGTCCGCCGACTCGCCTCCATGTCCGGCGGCGAAAAATCACTGACCGCCCTCAGCTTTATCTTTGCCCTACAGCGCTATCGCCCTTCCCCTTTCTACGCCTTCGACGAAGTAGATATGTTCCTAGACGGGGCCAATGTAGAGCGCTTGTCAAAAATGATTCAGCAGCAGGCCCAGCTCGCCCAGTTCATTGTCGTCAGCTTGCGCCGACCCATGATTGAATCAGCCGAACGCACCATTGGTGTGACGCAGGCCAGAGGAGCCTATACGCAAGTACTAGGCATTAATTTAGCAAAAGCGACTTAAGTGCTTAGTAAAGAGCAATTCGTAGCGTTAAAGAGCATTTAGTAAAGAGCGCTTAAGAGAACTAGCCTTGGCTCCGTCAGCATGTTCGGCATTCCCCCAACAGGAAGCGATAAGCAATTCGATACAATAGACATCTAAAATTAAGGTATAGTCCCTCAAGCTGCCGCGACAATTTTCTAGTGCTCGTCACATTAGGCACTCTCTAAACCGCCATGACTTTTGAACAAAGCCGACTCCGCTCTGACATCGTAGGCACCCAGGTTATTACCCGCAGTAACGGGCGGCGACTGGGCGTCATTAGTCAGCTGTGGGTAGACATGGATCGCCTAGAAGTGATGGCAGTGGGGCTACAGGAAAACATGCTCTCTAAGGTGATTGCCAACAACGAGCGATCGATGCTCTTGAGCGACATTCGCCAGATGGGAGACGTCATCTTGGTTGATGACGATACGGTACTAGACAGCGAAATCAACACGATGGCCTTCAGCAGCCTCGTCAACAGCGAGGTCATCACTGAGTCTGGTGAGGTGCTAGGTCGAGTGCGCGGCTTCAAGTTTGATGTGGTCACCGGCAGACTAGAAACGTTAGTGGTCGCTTCTGTGGGCCTGCCGCAAATTCCTGATCAGGTCGTGAGCACCTACGAACTGCCTGTCGAAGAAATTGTCAGCACCGGGCCCGACCGGATCATTGTATTTGAAGGCAGTGAAGAAAAACTGATCCAGCTAAGCGTGGGTCTGCTAGAGCGGCTAGGTCTTGGCAACCCGCCGTGGGAGCGAGGCCTGAATGACGGCTATGTGATGCCGGTTTCAGCCGCCAACCAGCTACCATCTGGCACCAAAAATGAGGCTCGCTGGGACAATGCCCGCAGCCGCCCCGCAGTAGAAGAGCGCTGGCGAGAAGAAGCGCCACCACGCCAGGATAGGCAGCGAGATACGAGGCCTGCACCGCCCCGAGAAGACTTTAGAGAAGACCGTCGCCCCGCACCGCCGGAGGTAGTCGACGCGCCCGCCGATGAAGTTGACATCACTGGTGATGTTTGGGGCGAGCCGGTGAAAGAGGAAGAGCTGATTGAAGCGAAGCCCTTGAATATTCCAAAGAAGAAGGTAATGGAGTATGAAGAGGAAACGGATTACTAAGCCAGTTCTAAGCAGCGACTGAGCGACTGCAACGACTGAGGGACTGCAGTGGCTGAACAACTATTGAGCAGGCAAACAATCGTTAGGCTATAGGGCTAGAAATCCGTGGCGGGTGAATTGTGGCACAACAGGTAGAGCTAGAAACGCTATCGGTCATGGGGTTGCCAGTGCATAAGTGCACTGACTATGTGCAGTGGCTATGCGATCGCATAGCTCAAAGAAAGGGTACGCACGTTGTCACCATCAATGCCGAGATCTGTATGCAGGCGCAGCAAAATGTTGGACTTCGGCGGCTGGTCAAATCTGCCGATCTGGTGGCACCTGATGGCTCGGGAGTCGAGCTATTTTTTAGGCTGGTCAAAAAGCAGCCGATTCGACGCTATCCAGGCATTGAGCTATCTGCGGACCTGTTGAATAGTTTAGGCCCCAAGACAAAAGTTGCTTTTTATGGCGGTAAGCCTGAGGTGGTATCGGCGGCAGCAGCGGCCTGGCAGCGGCAGCAGCCCCAGCTAAATCTGGCCATTGTGCAGCACGGCTATGCCCAGGGTGACGCGCTACAGGCTTTTTTAGATAAGCTAGCTGGCGTCCAGCCAGATGTAATTTTTGTGGGACTGGGCGTTCCCCGGCAAGAATTCTGGATTGAGCAGCATCGCTCTATTTGTCCGCATGCCATTTGGATTGGGGTGGGCGGCAGCTATGATATCTGGTCTGGAATGAAAGAACGTGCGCCTAAGCTGATGCGCCAAGCCCATTTAGAATGGCTATATCGTCTATATCAAGAGCCCTGGCGGTGGCGACGGATGCTGGCACTACCTCAGTTTGTCTGGGCTTCTTTTTGGTATCAGTATCAAACGGAAAGGCAGTAAGAGGGTCGTCAATAAGGGCATTTAAGAGAAAACCGTCTAAGAGAAGGCCGTCAAAGAGAAAACTGTAGGAATAGGCAGTCTCAAATGCACATAAAGCGGCGTTGGTTTTTAACGGGATTAGCACTGCCGGTTGTGGTAGCAGGCTGTCAGGCGTTCGGAGATACTGAATCAGCGCCGCAAAGTAATGATGCTGAAAGTAGCGAGCTAGAAACGGCTGCAGGCAGCGTGGTTCTGCCCGCTAGGAATGACCGCGTGCTAGTGATGGCAACGACGGCCAACTATCCGCCATATGAGCAATTGGCAGACAATGGTGCTGAAGAGAACAGGCTTGAAGAGAGAACAGACGCAGCGAGCCCTTCTACAGACAGAGAAACAGATCCGGTAGAGGGCGCTGAGGATGCTGAAATCGTAGGGTTCGATATTGACTTAGCTCAGCTAATTGCCGCACGGCTAGAGCGTGAGCTGAGGGTGGTAAATGTAGACTTTGGCTCGCTGATTCCGGCAGTTGTCAATGGCGAGGTTGACATCGCAATGGCTGCACTAGAGCCAAACCGCGATCGCAAGCAGCAGGTTGATTTTTCTAACATTTACTATCGCTCTCGCCACGCGCTGGTTTCTGTTGATGGCTATTTGCGATCGCGTAACCTCAGCTACGAGGCCATTGGCGTCCTGGAAAACAGCGTCCAGGCCCGCTACGCCGCAGACCTTACTAACGAGCTTTCTGGGTTGACGATTATTCCCTATCCAACCACCGTAGACGCCTTCGCGGCTATTGATACTGGTGAAATCGACGGCGCGCTTGTAGAAGCCAACATTGCGAATAGCTATCTGCGTCGCTACCCCTACCTTGCGGCTCAGCTGATGCCAGCAGACAAACCAACCGGCAGTGCGATCGCCCTTCCCAAAAGCTCACCCCTGCGCAGCCAAATTAACCAGGCCCTCTTAGACATCAAAGCTAGTGGTGAAATGGATCGACTGATTGCGCAGTGGTTTGGCTGAGCCAGTAGTTTGGCCGAGCCAGCGATCAAGCAATAGGTGTCACAAAGTATACCGAGTGCCGTAGTTCTACAGGAGCCATACCTAGAACTCTGCTTTTCTCTGCCAAACTGTAATCAACTATTGATGATTAGACAGAGTCGAACGGGCATCTTGAAACCAAAGCTTCGTAGTTGATAGCGGGTAGTTGATAGCGCATGATCTCAATTCTTTCGCCCAAGGCATTCAAAAAAGCGCCCTCCGCTGCCCGTCCTGGCCCACCAAGAGTTGCAGAGAGAATCTCTAAGCAAAGCCTAGAGACAGCTCAGCCTGAAGCCACCCACTCAGCCCTCATCCGCATCAGTCAGGTGGGCAAAACCTACGCCAACGGCACGCCTGCCCTCGAAGACATCAACCTTTCTTTAAACAGAGGCGAATTTCTATTTATTACGGGTCCGTCAGGCGCAGGCAAATCTACGTTGCTCAAAATGCTCTATGGCCAAGAGCGCCCTACCACCGGTCAAATCTACCTCAACGGTCAAGAGATTACGCAGCTAAAAGGCGATCGCCTGGCCCTGCTTCGCCGCCGCATTGGCGTCATCTTTCAAGACTACAAGCTCATTCCTCGCCGCACCGTCGCCGAAAACGTCGCCTTTGTCCTTCACGCCCAGGGCTTTAGCCGCAAAGAAATAGACCGTCGCCTGCCGCTCACCCTGCGGATGGTTGGCCTGCAAGACAAAGCCGATCGGTTTCCCTCTCAGCTTTCTGGCGGCGAGCAGCAAAGAGCCAGCATTGCCCGCGCGGTTGTAGGCACACCACCGCTTTTACTGGCCGACGAGCCCACTGGCAACTTAGACGGTGACAATGCGCGGCAGGTGTTTAGCATTTTGCGCAAGCTTAATAGCATTGGTATTACGGTAGTGGTGACCACACATGACGAGATGATGGTGCGATCGCTCAGCTACCCCGTTGTCCAAATCCGTGACAGCCGCCTTTACAACATTCGATAGAAGACTTGAAAAGACTAAAGTTAGCTATCGCCGAAAGCGCAGTCGCTTGTATGAAATCAAGATTTTGAGCCGTAGCCCTAAACCGTAAAACCACTTACTCGCTTTCTCCTACACTTACTCGCTCTCGCCTACGCTTACTCGCTCTCGCCTACAATAGATTTCATGCTTTCTAGCGCACCGGGAATACTGCGTGGGTCTAAGAACATAACTTTGCTACTGTCGCTTTCCCCAATTTGGCGGCTCATATTCAAATAGTCTTGCGCCAAGATAAACTGCAAAGCCTCGCGGGCAGTCGGGTCATTCTTTAGCCGCTTTGAAATCACTTCTAGGGCTTCAGAAGTTGCCTGGGCTCTTAGGACCAGCTCTTGCCGCTCTGCTTGCGCTTTGAGCACAATTGACTGCTGCTCGGCTTGAGCATCAGAAACAACGGCTTTTTTGCGGGCCTCCGCGTCTAAAACAACAGATTCAGCCCGTCCTCTAGCAGAGTTAATGGCAGCGTCGCGCTCACCTTCAGAGGTCAAAACGTCAGCGCGCTTCTGGCGCTCGGCAGTCATTTGCAACTCCATAGAGTCTAAAACTGCTTTGGAGGGCGAAATATCACGAAGTTCTACACGGGTAACCTTGACACCCCAAGGATCAGTAGAAATGTCTAGCTCGCGCAGCAGCAGCTCGTTGATTTCGGCGCGAGCCGTAAAGGTTTCGTCTAGCTCTAGCTTGCCTATCTCAGCGCGAATTTGAGTAAGTACGAGGTTTACCATCGCAGATTGCAGGTTCTCTACTTTGTAATAGGCTTTTTCTAAATCGACGATGCGCCAGTACACAACCGCGTCTACGCTGATGGAGACATTATCACGGGTGATGCACTGCTGCGGCGGCACGTCTAGAACCTTTTCGCGCGTGGTTGCTTTATACACCATGCGATCTACAAACGGGACAGTAAAGTTGAGGCCAGGCGTGAGCTTTTTACCGTTATAGCGTCCAAGTGTTTCAACGAGGGCTTCATCACTTTGGTTGATCAGGCGAACAGACTTGCTGGCAATGCCACCACCAAGCGCTAAGAAAATGAGTAGAGCGAAAGGGTTCATAAAACTGGAATTCCTCAGAACGTTGGAGTAATAGCTTTGGGGTGAGCGCTTTGGAGTAAGCGCGTTGAAGTAAGAGAGTTGAAAGAGAGCTGAAGGGATGCGCTTTTGCACGCAAAGACGAGTGCGTCAAGAGCGCTGGCGGCTAGGCTCTATTTTTATTGAAAGCTGCTGAGTGGAATGACGATCAGCGTGTTGCCTTTGCGCTCGACAACAAATACTTCTTGATCTGGGAGAATAGCAACTTGATGATCTTCGCAGCGGGCCCGCCAAGAGTTACCTTCATAGATTACTCTTCCCGCCTGGCCCGGCAGTATTTCGGTGGTGGTTCTCGCTTCTGTAGCTTCGCGTAGCGCTGGGGCAGTACGGTTTGGAATAAACCGCTTGAGTGCCCAAAAGGTCAGCAGCGAAAGCGCCATCCACAGAGCGATCTGGACGCTAGCGCTGGGAATGACGAGCGAGAAGAGCGCAACGGCAAAGGCGCTGACACCGAAGGCAGATTCAATAAATGCTGTTGGCAGCAGTAGCTCCATTAGGCAAAGAACTACGCCAACAATCACCCATATCAAGGCAGAAGTCATATCAGTTTTAGCTGGGGATGTGTCCCTAGCAGTCTGTAATAGGTCATCTCTTCTAGCCTAGTGCAGCGGCATCCAAAGTGTTTTGGAAAAAAGGTGCTTCGTTGCTTTATTAAGAAGAGCTTTGCCCATAGAAATTAAAACGATCAGTTGTTTTAATCTATGTTTTTACAGGCTGCGTTGCTCAGCAGTGCGTTGCTTAATAAGCGAAAGCCCGCTATAACCTCTATGTTGCCCACGCGCGACCGCTTAGCGTGACACTGGGTGCCTAGCTGATAGCTGGCTTCTGAGTAACTGGCTTCTGATATCTAGGTGGTGTCGGGTTTGATCCTTGAGTCAAATTGGTTAATCAAATTGATTAGTTTGCACTAAATCCCTTTTCCCTTACCATAGACCTAATTTAATCGCAAGACCTATCTATATGAATGGTGACGAGAGCAAATATCCTTTCAAACAGTACGTTTGGGCCTTGGGCCATGGGACTAACAAAATTCCGATTGGCGATCGCGTAGATAATCGCTATCGGGTCGTCGCGCCGTCTATTTGGCTCGATACTCGGCCAGAAGAACCGCCAAAGGTGCCTGAATCGGTGCCCGGATTTGCGGTGCCCTATCTCAAAGCGTATCCGTATCAGCTCAACTTGCCAGGTATATATGGGATTTGTCATCAGGCATCTGGCGAGGCGGTTCTGCTGTTGAGCAATGTGCCAGTCAATCGCGACGGGAAATTGATGCCTGCGATCGCCAAGACCTGGCCAGAGGCAACAGCGTTTCGTCAAATTTACTGGCTGTGGCAGATGCTCTCGCTGTGGCAGCCTCTGCAAGCGTTTGGCGCAGCGGCCAGCCTACTCAAAAAAAGCAATATTCGAGTAGAAGCCTGGCGCGTTCGGCTAATTGGGCTATCGACCAACCCGACGTCACCGACATTTGCCGATTTGGCCAATGCTTGGGAAAGCATTTATTTACCGGCGGCTAAGCCCGAAATTGCGCGGCTGATTCGCTCGGTATGCAAACAGCTAAAAGGGCCTGAGCCAGATTTTTTGGCCATCAAAGCAGAAGTAAACAACCACCTACTGCAAGAAGCCGCTGGCAATACGATGTCCTTTCAGGTGGCGGGCGCGACCAGCACAGGGCCACAGATGTCGCGGAATGAAGATGCTTGCTATCCCAGCCCGACAGAGCTAAAGCGAACCAGCACGGCTGATTTACCGCTACTGCCCAGGTTGGCGATTGTGTGTGATGGTGTCGGTGGTCATGAAGGCGGTGAGGTAGCCAGTCAGCGGGTAGTGCGATCGCTCCAGCTTCAGCTCCGGGGCCTGCTGGCAGAGGCGATGGAACGGCCACAGATTATTTCGCCCCAGGTTGTAATTGATCAAATCGAAGCGGCCATTCGCGTAGCTAACAACATGATTGCTCAGCAAAACGACCAGCAGGGCCGAGCCGATCGCCAGCGCATGGGTACCACCTTGGTCATGGCGCTCGTTTTGCCGCAGCGGGTAGACACCGAAGAAGGGCCCGCAGAAGTCAACGAGCTGTACTTGACCCATGTTGGTGATAGCCGCGCCTACTGGATGACGCCCGACCACTGTCAGCAGCTAACCGTAGATGACGACATTGCAGGCAAAGAAGTCAGCACGGGCAATAGCTTCTATGCCACCGCTCTTGAGCGTCCCGATGCCCATGCGCTCAGTCAGGCCGTTGGCGTGCGCGCATACGATCAGCTACGGCCCCACACGCAGCGCTTTTTGTTTGAGTCTAGCGGCGTTTTGCTGCTGTGCTCCGATGGTCTTAGTGACCATCATCAGGTAGAGACTTCGTGGACAAACTATGTCGATTTGATCATGAAGCAGATAGTGCCTTTAGATGCGGCGGTGGACTCTTGGATAGAGCTAGCCAACCAGAAAAATGGCCATGACAATGTGGCCGTTGTGCTGATGAACGCGATGATGACCGTCGCGACCGATGAGGCTAGCTTAGCGGCAGCGCAAGGTCGTGGCATGGCAGATAGCAGCACCGCAGGCGGACGAATGGGCAGTCGTGAGGTAGTCGCTAGCGCAGCGGGTGGCACTAGTGAACTAGCCAGAAGGAACCAGGCCGGTACAGCGACGCTGATTCCACCGCCACCAGCTACCATGACACCAGCTTCACGGGCCTTGCTATATGGCGAGGAAGAAGATGACGATGCCCCGCTGACCGCAGAGGACATGGCTGAGTTTGGCACCGATAACAGCCGTGTATCCCAAAAGCCTAGATGGTGGGTCACCGCACTGTTGGCCCTGATTGTGGCCAGCGTCGTTGGCTCGGTGATAGGTCTACTGTGGCAGGCGTTCGATCCGGCAAACAGAAACCTTTTGCCGCCAACTAACCAGCCCGCCGATCCGCCTAATTAACGATTGAACTGATAGCCAGTAGTCGCTACTAGCTGCCACTATTGTGAGCGTCGGCGCTGTGAGAGAATAGATCTCAGCAAGTTTGTTTATGTCTCACACTATGAAAGTTGGCGATCGCGTCCGTATTAACGCTCCCCTTACTCTGTTCAACCATCCCAAGCACCGCAACAAACCCCACAACGTACAGGGCATGGAAGGGGTAATTTCGGCTATCTTGACTGACTATAAAGGACGACCTATCAGTCCTAACTATCAGATTGTGGCTTCGTTTGATGTCGAAGGGGCCAAGCGTCCATTCAAAGCCCATCTGCACGAAGACGAGCTAGAGATCATCTCATAGATCTATTCAATCCCTCTTCAAGAAGACTGCTCAGTGGGTCGCACCAGCATATCGTTCACCTCAACGTGCTGAGGCTGCGCCAGCAGGTACGCAACCGCGTTGGCAATATCTGCAGCCTGTAGCACCGAAAATTGGCTGTAGGTTTTAGCTGCCTTTTCGGCGCTCTGATGATATTTTTCGGCAAACTCAGTCTCAACAATGCCAGGGCTGATGGAGGAAATGCGCACAGGGCTATTTTGCGCTCTAAGTTCTCGTCTAAGCGTTTCTGTCAAAGCGCGAACCGCAAACTTAGTAGCCGAATACATCCCAGTAATAGCGGGCACCCGATGCCCTGACATCGAGCTAATGTGCACAATATGACCTGAGCTAGCCGGGGTCATCAGGCTCACCGCTTCGCGCGTGCATATACAAAGGGCCAGCACATTCACCTCCAGCATCTCTCGCCACGCCTCAGTGCTACCGGTCATCAGAGGCTCCTTGTGACCTAGACCCGCGTTGTTAACTAGCACGTCCAGCTGACCCCAGCGGGCTTTGACAGCCGCAAAAAAGCTGAGAATAGCAGACTCATCGCGCAAGTCTACTGACTGGGTCAACACCTCAACGTCATATTGAGATAGTGCTTTAGCTGCCGCGGCCAAACGGTCTTCGCTGCGGGCGCACAGGGCAAGGTCATAGCCTGTTTGGGCGAGTTGATGTGCGATCGCTAGCCCGATGCCGCTAGACGCACCGGTAATCATCGCGACCGATCTTTTCTGAGTATTTGTCATCGTTGCCTCAAGGTGATGCTAGATTATATGAGAGGATTGTTACAGCCTTTTAAGCAATATTTCTAGAGAGGAATAAAAATGGATATCCGTGTTCTGCTTGTAATCTCACCTTTGCTCATTGCTGCCGGGTGGGCAGGGTTTAACATTTTTAGAGCGGCTCTAGGTCAAGTTCAAGACCTACTGAACAAGAATAACGCCGTATAGAATAGAGCAGCATCCAGCACATAGCCTCGTATAGCTGACTAAGGCTAGTCCATTTGTTGAGAATTGGTCAGCTAGTGGCCAAGGCTGTTGGCCTTACTGCTTACAGTACAGCCGGAATAAGCTGAGAAAAGCGACCACCTTACAAATAAGGCGGTCGCTTCGTTTTCTTTAGAGACAAAAAAATAGAGACAAAAACGCGCTGTCTAAAAACCTTCCATCTAGAGACGCTTGGCTATGTGGCGGCTACATAGCACCTATAGGGTGACTTTAACGAGCCTTAGAACATAATAGAAAACTTAATTTCCCCCGTGTGTGACTGGACGCTATTGCCCAAACTGCCCTGATAGCGAAAACCCACCGACGTGCTGTCAGAAATAGCCAGTGCGGCCTCTGCGCCGACGGCAAAGCCGCTGCTGTTAACAGAGGGCGAAGCCACACTCACTTCACTGCTGCCTAGCTGACCGTCAAATTGCACCGTGTCATCACTTAGGGCCGTTTCGTACAGCAAATCGAGGCTCAGCGCCGCTAGACCGACATCTGCCTCAGTTTGTCCGCCAATTCGCATCCCAAATCCGGCTGTAAGCTGACTGACATCAGCGCTGCTATAGTCAACCCTAAAGGCTTCGTTTTGGGTACTAAACCCGCCGTAGCTACCAAAAGCACCACCGATTCGAGCCAGGGGTCCTACTGCCATATCGGCTGATGGGCGCAGGTTGTAAAAGCCTTCAGCAGAGATAGCAAAAAGACTGCCGTCGCTGTCTGTCCCTGTAGACGCGCTCACGTTTTGTGAGCTGTAGGACGCGGCAATATTGCCGGATAGAGGGCCCTGGTTACCTTCAAAATAGCCGCCGATTGAGTAGGTGTTGATATCGGCAGCATCCCTAATGCCATCAACATTAGTCGCGGCGTAGCCAACGCCAATACCGAAAACACCTTTACCAGCGTCTCCAAGTGCGATCGCTCGGTCGTACCCTGCTGCCACCCCATAGGTATCAGAACTAGACGCTGTTGCGATCGCATCTGCCTCTATCTCTAGCAGTCCGCCAAAGCCAGAAATCCAGGCCCCGTTACCCAGCGCGGTGGTGTTGTAAAGCGGATTTTCAGCCCTCGAATGGACAGAAATCGGCGATCGGCGGCTGTCTACGCGGGTGCCAGAAGGTAGCAGAATATTATTGAACAGCGTCGCTGCCTGGATACCCCCTGCTGCTGCCTGGGCTCTAATTTCACCGGCAAGCTGGGAGATAACAGCCTCGGCTTCCTCGGCGTCTGGCGCTTGACCCACCAGCGTATCAAGCGCGGCCTGCTGTAGCGGTGAGAGCACATCGCTATCGGCTAGGGCATTGAGCGCGGCCCCAAATCGCAGCGCGTTCTCAGTGGTCAGCCGGTGCGTAAAGTCAGATTGCAGCGCAATTTCGCCGCGTCCTGTGGTGGGGTTGTTTGAGGGGGTGCCCCTGACGAAGTTGGAGGTAGCGTTGACGATGGTACCGTCGGCAAAGGTGGTATTGGTAAATTCTTGGGTGGGCTGCACGCCGGTACGGTTTTCGGTTTGTACGTTGGCGATCGCATCGGGCTCAAAGCGAGTGGTGCCGCCCTGCTGACCAGAGCCAGTACCGCCTGCATCATCAGGCCTTAGATCGATAGTGCCACCGGTCAGAACATTCACCTGGCTCCCGGCCTGCACGTTGATCTGGTTGCCAGCCTGGCTGTTGGTAACGTTCAACGTAGAGCCCATACCGTTAGCCGGATCGCCAGGATTGCTGTTAGTACCTACGTTAGTCGTCTCAAATTCGCTGTAGCGAGATGAGTCGTTAGGCTTGCCGTTATTGAGATTGAGGGTATCTGTGCCCTCACCACCCACAGCCAGCATGCCCGGACCTTCAATGGTTTGGCTAGCGTTATCGTTGAGCGTATCGTTACCAGCACCTAGGTCAATTGCAGGACTCGACCCCGTGGCCTGCACAGACCCATTTACTGTCACGGTGTCATTCCCAGCGCCTAGCGCCACCGTCGGTTCAGGCGCGCCTCCTGCAACACGGCCATTGATGACCACAGTGCTATTGGTGCTGCCTGGATCCACAATCGCCTGACCCTCAGCCGCACTGACGCTGCCGTTCACCGTAACGCTGGCCGTGCTAGCTGCTTCATCGATGACGATGGCTGCCGACCCCGCACCAGGTGTATTAATTGAACCTTCGGGCCCTACCGTAAGCGATGAGTCCGCTTGCAAAATGATGCCCTGGCTAGATGGCGCTGTACTCGCAACTTGGCCGTTGATGCTGACGGTGGCATTTTTGCCAGCGACGATGGCCGTAGAACCCGCGCCCGCAATGCTAACTTCGCCACCGCTGCCGATGGTGACAGTCGCACCCGTGCTGCTCAGCTCAATCGCGTTAGCGCCCGCCCCCTGGGTAGAAATGACGCCGCCGCTGCCGACATTAATAACAATATTGGCCGCAGTGCCTCGAAGCGCCGCTGCCCCGTTAGCCGCTGAGCTGACGCTGCCATCTACCGTAACTGCGCTGTTCGCCCCGTTGACCTGAATTGGGTTAGATTCGCTGCCGGTAGTTGAGACGCTGGCTTCGCCACCGACGATCAGCGTGCTGTTTTCGCCTGAAAGCGCGATCGCATCAGAGCCATCGCCTGTTGTTGCAACCGTCGAGTCACCCGTAATATTAACAGTAGCGCCACTGCCGACCGTCACCGCAGGCGAGCCGCTGCCTTCGGTGGTTACGCTACCGTCGTTAATTGTGAGCGCGGTGCTGTTTTCTGCGTCAATACCTGCTGCCGCCTCCCCAGTAGTCGAAACAACGCCGCTGATAGTAATCGTTGCCCCGGCTAGCACCTGGATACCGGCCACGCCATCGCCTGCTGTTGTGACAGGACGGGTCGGGCCAGAGACACTGATCGTGGCCCCATCGCCTAGCACAATACCGGGTAAATCTGTGACCGAAACTCCGCCCGTGGGCCCTTGCACTTCAACGGTGACGTCGTTGGCCTCTGGGGCAAAAATTCCCTGAGCATCTACATCTTCACCGCAGATGATGGTTTGGCCTGAGGTGGGCGTATTGCCAGGGATAGGGTCTGCGTCTAGATCCGTCATAGCAGGATCTTCTTCGACTATGCAGGCAGCTAGAACCCTAGAGGTACTGAGCCTAAAAGGTCTGAGTGCGCCGCTCGAAAATACCAAGGCCAAAGCAAGAATCGATATGCGCAGGTAGTTTCTCATTTAAGATACGTTCTGGGAGAGCAAGGACGGCAAACCACGCACCGCAAGTAGAAGGGCACCAGGAGTGATCGTCTGACAGCAATAGCCTTCCCAGAAATCAGAGTAAAGTATTAGGAAAAATTGATAGAGCCTGCTTTTCTCAATCTTTTCTCAATCGGCCTTATCTCGCTTAGCCCTATCTCGCTTAGGCTGATCTTTCTCAGCTTTTTTTTGCTCAGCTTTGGCTCGGTATAGCAGCCCCTATAAATTTAGGGCCTTGAGCTTTGGCATTAGCTGATCAAAGGCAATGCCTCTGTGGCTGTAGCGTTCTTTATCGGCGGGGCTCATTTGGGCAAAGGTTTTGCCCTGAGTAGTGACATAAAAAATAGGGTCGTAGCCAAAGCCACCTGCACCCTGACCTGCGCTCAAGATAGAACCGGGGCAGCGGCCTTCGGTTTCTAGCGCAATGCTGCCATCTGGGCGAGCTAGGGCGATCGCACATACAAATTCAGCGCGTCGGTCGCTCTCGTCGCCTAGCTCTCGTAGCACCCGGTTAATTCGGTCTGCATCACTGTTGCCGTAGCGAGCCGAATAGACCCCTGGCGCACCGCCTAAGGCCGTTACGGCCAAACCCGAATCATCTGCGATCGCCCAGCTTTTGGTTGCGATCGCCACCTCCGACGCCTTCAGTCTGGCATTCTCCAAAAACGTCTTTCCCGTCTCTTCTACCTCTATATCGGCAGGCTTCAGCGCCAGCGTCCAATCGAGCACCTGAAGATAGTCTTTTAGCTCAGTCAGCTTACCCGGATTGCCCGTAGCGACAATAACAGTAGTCATAAAAGCAATAGTTGAAAAGGATCGAAAAGATTGTTTCTCAATTGTAAAGGCGTATTGGATGGCAAGTATCACAGGCAGCGCGACAGATGCAATAGTGAAAAGATTCCTGAACATTTTCGCTTTGGATACGTAGGCTAGCCATGAGAAGAAATGACCAAAAAGTAACGGCCCGATTCGGCAGACGAAAGCTTATAGGCTACGGCCTTTCTACCTTGAGCAGCAGCCTCTTACTCAAAGCCTGTACCCCCGACTTGTCCGCGTTGGACACTCTAACCGGCAGTAATCACCCATCTATGCCAGACAGCGAAACTGCTGAGGCAACCCCTGAAAACGCGATCACTGAGAATGCAGACGGCGAGATCGCAGACATAAAAGTCGGTCTGCTGCACTCCCTTAGCGGCACCTTAGCCATCAGCGAAGCCCCTTTAGTAGATGCAGAGCTACTCGCTATCGAAGAAGTCAACGCAGCAGGTGGGCTTTTGGGTAGGCAGCTAGTGCCGATGGTTGAGGATGGGACTTCTGACTGGCCCACCTTCGCCGAAAAAGCTGAGAAATTGATCGCTCAGCATCAGGCGGCTGTAATTTTTGGGGGATTTACCAGCGCTAGCCGCAAAGCGGTTTTGCCCGTTGTTACCGCTAAAAATGGTTTGCTTTGGTATCCCGGTGCCTACGAAGGCCAAGAGTGCGCCGCTGCCATTTTTTATGCAGGCGCGGTTGCCAACCAACAGATAGAGCCCGCCCTTAGCTGGATGCTAGGCAACCGGGGTAAGTCCTTTTTTCTCATCGGTGCTAACGAGCGTACTACCCATGATATTGCCAAGGCTGTGCTTAAGGAAAAGGGCGGCAAGGTTGCTGGTGAAGCCTTCGTCCCTATTGAAAACGGCAGCGTGCTCGATATGGGCCCGATAATTAACGATATTCGCCAGGCCCTGCCCGAAGGCGGCGTAATTTTTAACAGCCTTGTCGGCACGCAAAATCGCGCCTTTTTTCAATCGCTCAGCGGGGCAGGACTATCTGCAGATCGATATCCGGTGATGTCTGTGCGGGTTAGCGAAGAGGAAGTCTTTCAGATAGGAAAATCTTTTATGGAGGGCCACTATGCAGCCTGGCCTTATTTTCAAACCATAGAAATGTCTCAAAATGAGCAGTGGCTTGAGACCTTTCAAAGTCGCTATGGCGCTGATCGGGCCGCTGGTGGGCCGATAGAAGCGGCCTACTCAATGGTGCACCTCTGGGCACAGGCGGTTCGTCAGGCCAAATCAATAGAGACTTCGGCAGTTCGCGCTGCGGCTTATGGCCAAACCTTTGACTCGCCAGGGGGCCCGATAACGGTTGAGGCTAATCACCATGTGTCACAAAAAGCCTACGTTGGACGAGTGAGAGCCGATGGGCTGTTTGATATTGTCTGGGGATCTAAGACGGCGATCGCACCCAATCCCTGGAGCCAGCAGCTACCGGATAGCCAGGGGTTTGCCTGTGACTGGAGCGACCCGCAAAAGGGCAAAAAGTTCCAGCCTGAAGCGGTTTCGTAGAGAAACTTACAATTTCTCTTAGGGGCCCTTGACGTCCCATCACGTTTGTAACAAAAACGCTTGGATGTCTGAGGAAACACTGATATTGTTACGTCATCCAATCGCGCTTTTTGTTCATAAGGTACTCATCATGGCCAACCGACAAACAAGAGATAGAGCTACTAGCTCTGTCAGCAGTTTTGCGAACGATTTCAAAGACTTTCTACTGCGCGGCAACGTCGTTGATCTAGCTGTTGCGGTCGTCATCGGTGCAGCATTCGGGGCGATCGTCACCTCATTAATTGAAGATATCATTACACCCTTATTACTGAATCCTGCCTTGAGTGCGGCTGGCGTTGACGATATTTCTCAGCTGTCGGCAGGCGGCATCAAATACGGCTCATTTCTCGCTGCGGTCATTAATTTCATCGTAATTGGCTTCGTGTTGTTTGTGATTATCCGCATCTTTGAGCGGATGAAGCGCACCGAAGAAGTTGTAGCAGAGCCCACACCTACTGAAAAGCTAGATGCCACCATGCAGAAGCTAAACGAGACACTAGAGCGCAAGCTGTAGTTTGAATGATGCTTTTTTCGAGACCGCTATAGCAGAGTATGGATAATAGAAGGCCTGTAAGCACAGCCACTGAGGCGATCGCTTACAGGTCTTCTGGCTGAGGCCCGCTTTACGAGCAACAAAACTCAGCCCATCAGATCAAGGCTAATCTGGCAGGCGAAATACATCTGCAAAGATAGATTTTTTATCGGGGCGACGTTCGTCACTTGGTGAATCGTAAACGACCATCAGCGCGTTGTCATATCCTATGCAGGGAAACAAAGCGAGTCCTTCAGCGTGGTCCACTCCTGATAAAGATGGCAAATCAAACAGAACACTCAGGGCTTTTTCGTCCTGATTCCAAATCGTGTCATTGCTGTGGTCCAACAAATTTTTGAGCTGAAATACTTGCATCGCACCTTCTAGCGCCATCGTAGGGCCCGCCAAGATAATCAGATTATCTTTGTGTCGGCACAGCTCTCGAATGCCTAGCCCGTTCAAGTCAACGAAGTGCTTGCGATAGACCTCGCCATTCTCTCCAATTGCTTTGGGCACCAAGACGCCCGGTTCATCTGCCGTCAGCTCTAGCTCTAAAATGACAGCCCACCCACGCAGCACAGGTCCGCGCAGTCCCAGATAGACTCGCTGCCCGCAGACTGCAAGCCCTTCGATGTCTAAGCCATTGTCTTTAGAGGGCAGGCGCATTTTAACAAAAGAGCCTAAGTGTTCATCGCTTGCTAGGGCCTCCATCAGCACATTGCGCCCGTCTCGCTTCTGCAAAGAGGCTGCGGTTAGAGAATCTTCAGCCCTATCTGAAAGCTGGTAAGACTTAACTGGCTGACCGTTGACAATAGGCACCCTTGCAAGCAGATAGCGGTTGAGATCGGTGTCTACTTCTGAGAGGGCTTTGATGTCTTTTTTGTAGCTCTTACCTTTGGGTTTGTTGCGCTTGGTGCTGTGCGAATCGATTAGCCAAAGGTAGCCGTCGGAATAGTCCATGCCTTCTATATCAATTTCGGACTCACTGTCTAGCAAATCTACAAAGCTACCAGAGTCGAAGCGCTCGTGCTGGCCGTAGATATAGGGCGCAATTTCAGAGAGTCGTTCAATCGCTAGCAATTCGTCAGAGCCAACCCACAGGCTGCCGTCTGGGGTGCGGGCGATCGCAGAAATTTCGCCAATCAAATCATTAGAGTCGCTGTCGAACTGAAGTAAAACGCGGCTGAGCAAAAAACCATTCGCCATAGGAGATCAAGCTTAGATCAAACACAACAAATTCAGAAAAAATGGACAACAAAGACAGCCTGGGCTGCCGCGACTAGTCGCGGCAGCCCAGGCTGTCTCGAGTAGAGACTCCCGTTGTTGGATTTACCCCATCTGCACGCTCACACAATTGCTTGACCTGAATGCGATCCAAAATGGAGTAGGAAAAGTCTGCGCCGGTGATAATCGTGTCTTTGAATGAGCTGCTAGTTGCGATCGCCTCAACAAACACCACGTTGGTCATATCAGCACCATCAAAAAAAACGCGATCGGCAAACGTTTTCGTAAAATCTGCGCCTACCAGATTAGTCCGCAAAAACGTGGCCTTCGTCAAAATGGTGCCACTCATATCAGCCCCCTCAAAATTTGCATCCCGCGCATCCGCCGCCGCAAACGAAGTCCCCGATAAATTCTTTCCCGAGAAATCCTTTCCTGCTTGATTTGTCAGCGTATAGTCCACCGCATTGTCTTGCGCCCAAGCAGTGGGTGTTGCCAGACACAAAATCATAGCAAAGACGCTCAGTCCTACTAGCAAACTAGTCTTGAGCACGTCCCATCCCTGCTTTAACCGTCGCAACCCGTCCATACCCTACCTCAAACGCAAAAGCCAACACCTCGATCATACGACCTCGTGTCCGCCTCCATCCGCCTCTAATTGTGGAAACGTCCAGCGGCACGAAGCGACTAATCCTTTTGTAGCATTTCTGAAAAGTCTAGATTCTCGGCGGCCAAAACCAATATAGTCGGCGGCAAATCTGCAATTCGCTCTTGCAGGCTTTGGTAGTACGCAGGCATATTTTCATCGGGCAGTGCCAAGCCTAAAAACACCAGATCCGCACTTGCAGAAGACTGTCTCAAAATCGTGTTGAAAGGACGCCCTTCAGCCAAGATAATCTCAGATTTAGCCCCAATTCTAAGACTATTGGTCAAGTTTGTAAGATTAGCTTCAGCCGCGTGGGCCGCCGCTTCGTCAGGCACCACCAGCTTCAGGCGAATATCTGCTGCCCGCCATTGCCAGCTTGTGCGCAGCAGATAGGCCAAAATCAACATCAGACCGCCGTTGGACTGCAAGCCACCCCACCATACATCTATCCGCTTTTTTTCCTCACGCACGAACATTGGCGGTGTCAGCATCTCCGGTGGATTGTCCTCACTGTGCTCAGCTCGGTAGATAATCACATTACGCTTGGCACCGTGACACATGCGAATGGTCATGCAGTAACGCTCGATGCTATCGAGTGAGGGTTCTTCTGTATCGCCGAGCAATACAGTGTTGGGAACTAATGGACCTATACCATAGGTTTCAAGTAGCTGCTCGGCTCCTGAATAAGGATCGGCAGCGGTGATGATTTTAGCGAAGGCTTGAATACCTTTTCGATCTAAGAAGTCGCGCAGCGTCACTTCGGCTTTTTCTTGCTGAGCAATACTGCGAGAACCATCGGGCAAAATGCTGGCAACGGTAATCAAACCTCGGTTGTGCGTAAACGACTGCGCCATTTCAATCAGATACCACCGCTTTGTTGGCGTACCAGAGAGTACTAGCAGATGCGGACGCCAGTTTTTTGGATCGGTGTTGTCGTCAATGTTGAGCAAGGCGGCGCGAACGATGGTCATCCAAACGCCTTGACGCACGTCTCCCCAGGTGCTTTCAATCTGTCGGCGCTCTAGCCAAAAGTAAATCAGGCCCACAATCACCAGCGCTGCTAGAGTCGCAATCGGGTTGATGAGGAACATAACGGCAATACAGCCGAGGGCTCCTAGTAAAGAGAGTGACCAGTGCACCTTGAAAGTGGGGCGGAAAGAAGGACTTTGCAAGAAGCCTTCTAACCCGGCTGCAATGTTAAGCACCATATAGGTGGTGAGGAAAAACATAGACAGAACGGGCGCGATCGCATCCAAACTGCCCAAACTCACGACCGCCAGCACAATTCCTAGCGTAAATAGCGTGCCCAAGCGCGGATCGTCCGTAGGGCCATTGCCTTTGCCCAGCCAGCGCAAACGGCTTGGCAAAATATTGTCGCGTGCCAGCGCCTGCAAAATGCGCGGTGCCCCCAAAATGCTGCCAATAGCACTAGAGAGCGTTGCCCCCCATACGCCCAGCACAATCGAATCGACTGTCAACTGTCCGCCAATCGCGATTCGCTTCATCACCATGACGTTTGAATTTAGCAGCGCCGCAGAGGCTGTCGGCGTGCGCATTGCCATAATAAACGGGATAAACATATAGACGGCGTATCCAACCACCACCGCAGCGAGGGTTCCGCGCGGGATCGAGCGAATGGGGTCTTTGAGATCGCCAGACATATTGACCCCTGCCATGATGCCAGTGACCGCCGGAAAGAAGACGGCGAAGACGGCCCAAAAGCCGACACGCGTCACTTGCGAAGAGGCCGCGTCAGAGGCAATAGGCTCAACATCGTGACCAAAAACAAGCGCTATCAGAGAAATCGTGATTGCTGCCATAATCACATACTGAGCCTTGATCGCCGCATCGGCTGAGGTCAGTGCTAGCGCAGTCACCAGCACAGTCGTCACCAAAGCCACAATCACAATAGAGGCATTCGGAAAAATATTGTTGACGCTCTCGGCAAAACCAATGGTGTACAGTGCCACTGAGAGGGCCTGGGCAAAATACAGCGGAATACCGACCGCGCCACCCGTTTCGATGCCGAGCGAGCGGCTGATCATGTAGTACGCACCGCCAGCACGAACGACATTGTCAGTAGCGATCGCACTAATAGAAAGCGCCGTCAAAAACGTAATCGATGTGGCGATTGTGACAATGAGCAGCGTGGCAGGTAGGCCAACTTGACCCAACACCCATCCGAAGCGCAAATACATAATTACGCCCAGAATTGTCAAAATAGAGGGCGTAAACACACCGCCAAACGTACCCAAGCCAGTGGCGTCATCTTTGCTGGGTAGCGTTGCGACATCAGATGAATTCGAAGTCATTGGCGTTTCGAGATTTTAGTTAGGAACTCTGCACTGTTCTACAGTTTAGAAGGCTTCGGTCCTCTCAGCCGCTATTAGCAATACCCTCCTCTTTAATTATTATGAGCCCGTCTTCAGCAAACCCGACATCTAGTCAGTGGCAGCGATTGCTCAAAAACGTCGGCACTTGGCAGGGCTCTTTTACCCAGCTCTCTGCTCAAGGACAAATTTTATCCGATGTCCGCACCGAAGTAGAGCTGACACCCGGCGATGAGGGCCAGTCCATGCACCAAGAAGTTCGGCGCTACCCGGCAGAGGGGCCCGCTCAAATTCAAAAATTGGACTATCGCTCGCTCAATCGAGCTACGCTGTTTTTTGAAAACGGCGCGTTCTCTCAAGGCTCTATGCAGTGGGGACCGTTTTCTAGCTTTGGCGCGGAGTTGGGGCTGATTTCAGGCCAGCGGCGGCTAAGGCTAGTGCAGCTATTTGAGCAGAACCAGCTAAAGGCCATCACGCTGATTCGTGAGCGGCTAAAAGGAACAGCCGAGGCACAAGAGGCCGAACTAGAGGCGCGATCGCCTTTCCAGCTAGGCGATCTTATTGGCACTTGGCAAGGCGAAGCCGTTACCCAATATGCCGATCTGCGACCGGAGACTCACAGCAACACCCAGCTCACTGTAGAACAAACAAGTTCTCAACAGATTCGTCAGACGATTATCTCCGGTTCAAATCTTTCACCTATTAGCTCAGTAGGCGAGATAGACGGTTTGCGCCTGCTGTTTAAAGGCGGGGCTCAGCCTGTACAAGTTTTACTGTTGCCAGACGGTGCGTCTTCAACCTGCCCGGTACAGGTTACACCACGTCAGCCGATTTTTTTAGAAGTGGGCTGGCTGTTAACTAGCAGCACTCGGCAGCGCCTGATTCGGCAATACGATCACACAGGCGCTTGGGTTAGCCTCACGCTCGTCACCGAGCAAAAGGCCTGAAAGTCAAAAAGCTAGAAGCAAATAGCCTAGCGATGCACCGGGTGCTGACCATAGAAAGGTAAAACAGAAGACCAGTCAGGGCGCTCGCCTTTTTGATAGCGTGCGATCGCAATGCTCATCACCCCCCGCACCGACTCAGCAGTCCCCTCACCCGCTGATATTGTTACCTCTTTATAGAGAGGCTGCTGTGCTAGCACAGCTGTCCACTGCTCTATTGTCATCACCTCATCCGATCGAACAGCCGTAAAATCGCCGTCGTCAGCAGGTTGATAGAGCGCACAAAACACCGCCTCTCGCTTAGCCGCCATCGCGATCGCAACCGCTTCACTGCTTGCGTACCGAGTCGTTCTAACAGCGCCTATCGCCGCTAAAGAAGACACGCCAAACAGCGGCACCTGTAGCTGCTGCGCCAGCGTCCGCGCCGCCACCACACCCACTCGCGTCCCGGTAAACCCACCCGGACCCTTCGCCACCGCCACAAAGCTCAGCGCCTGCCAGCGAGACGGCCCCATAAATTCCATCAGCTTCACATGTAAATGGCTAGACACATCGCGGCCTAAGTCCCACATCTGATAGCGGCTGATAGGCTCACCCAAATCGTCGGTGCCTTGCAGCATTAGGCCAAGTTGAGGGCTACTAGTGTGAATGGCAAGGCCTAGCATAAAAAAACTAAAATAAGAGAATATCAGCGCCTCTGTATCATGCCATGTGAGATCAGGCCACGCGAAGATAGCCAAAACACCTATTCATTACACCCACCATTACGTCTCCAATGCCGACTTGTTTGCTATGCCACCGCGACTGCCCCAAACTGACCGAGCATCACCTCATTCCTCGTCAACAAACCAAACGAAAAACCAAGCGCCACCGCCAAGATCTTGGCCCCACCATCGACATCTGCCCGCCTTGTCACAAGCAAATTCATACCCTATTCAACAATAAAGAACTCGCGGCTAGCCTCTACTCCGCAGACTTACTTCGGTCTCATCCAGCGATGACAAAGTTTCTCAAATGGATTGCCAAGCAAGACCCTTACAAGCGGGTTCGTACGCGTAAATAGCAGCAAGCCTAAAAGCGAAAAGCAACAAAACACTCAACGCAGAAGTAACAGAATCTAGGTCCAGATATCGCTATCGTTTTTAATAGATCAGGCTAGCTGGGCAGCGCCGATTTGGCTTTCATTGCTGCAATAATTTGGCTATTGGCTTTGGGAAAAGGGTATTGGTCTATCTCGTCGAGAGTGACCCATTTAATTTCATCGCATTCAATCGGCTGAGGATCGCCGCTTAGGTGTCTGCAGTTGAATACGTTGAGGGTGATCTTAAAGTGAGTGTAGGCGTGGTCAATCGTAATTAGGCGATCGCCCACTTCTATTTCGATACCTAGCTCTTCTTTTATCTCTCGACGTACGCACTCTTTTACAGTCTCGCCCGGTTCAATTTTACCGCCCGGAAATTCCCACAAGCCCCCTAACAGACCTTCTTGCTTGCGGCGATCGATTAAAATCAAGCCTTGCTCGTCAGTGATGACGGCAACACCGATATGCTTGTGAGGAAGCGGCTGGCGAGATTCTGTCATGGGAAAACGGGAAACTACATTTTGATTGTACGCTGCGCACTGATGCCGCCAAGGGCAAAGTAAGCAGGCAGGATTATGACGAGTACAAAGGGTCGCCCCTAGATCCATTATTGCCTGGTTAAAATCTCTAGGATGTTCTAGGTCTAGAAGTTGCTCAGAGATTTCCCAAAGTGAGTCAAGGGCCTTACGCGGGACCGCTGGGAAGGCAACTAAACGAGCCAAAACGCGCTTGACGTTACCGTCAAGGATGGCGGCTGGCAGGTTAAAGGCAGCGCTAAGGATGCCGCCTGCGGTGGTGCGGCCAATACCTTTGAGGGCGATCGCACTCTCAAAATCTCGCGGAAACTGCCCATCAAAGTCAGTCACCACTTGCTGAGCCGCCTGGTGCAAATTTCGTGCCCTTGCGTAGTACCCTAGCCCTTCCCACAGCTTCAGCACCGTCTGCTGATCGGCAGACGCCAAGTCCGCTACCGTTGGCAACGCCTGCAGCCACCGCTCATAGTAAGGAATGACCGTTTTTACCTGAGTCTGCTGCAGCATAATCTCCGAGACCCAGATAGCATAAGGGTCTTGCGTCTGTCGCCAAGGCAAATCTCTGCCCCAGGAAGCATACCAAGCTAACAGCGATCGCCTCAAAGCCTGCAGTTCTTTTTCAGCCAAAACAAAGCTCGGCAAAGATGGTTTTGCCGAGCTTCCGCTCTTTGATTTTGAGTCTGGCTTCGGCTCTTGACTAGTCTCTTGCTTGCGCATCGTAACTATCGAGCACCACGACTAAGCATTCTCGTCAGCGCCTTCTTCGTCAAAAAAGTTACTAGTAAAGCTTTCCTCGAAGGCTAAGCGCTGTTCAGCACCCCGCAAAAAGTAACCGCTCATCATCGCAGAAGCCAAGAGGCGACCCAAATTTTCACGGTTGGTCGTCACAGAAACCTCAAACTGGCCAGACGGCAAACCACCGAGCAAACCAACTACGTTGTGCTCCATTACCTGCATAACATCAGAAGAATCAGGGCGCGATAGCTGAGTAATGGTCTCTGAGTCCATCGCCTTCACGTACTTGAGAAGAGGATTTTCTATCGCAGATTTTGAATCCGTAAACTCTGGAGTTCGACCGGTTACTTCATCCATTTTTTGAATACCTTTTACAAACAACTAGAATGCGATTCTAATGAGATGTTCGCTCTTTAGTTTTATCTTTGTTTTCTTGTTGATACTCTACCAAGTAAACCCAAACACCTATAAGGGGACAAACCGAAATGGAGAACCGAACAGATATAGCTAAACCTGCAACTAGGCTCTCACCAAGTCGGATCGCTAACCAAGTCGATTTCAAGATAGTCAGTATCCTGTGGGACTGCGGTTAAGCAGGCAAGCACAACGTCATCTGTACCCGCCATTTCAACTTCGCAGGCATGGCAAGAACCCATTAGGCAGCCCGTTGAGATGCAAACGCCCGCCCGCGCGGCAACGTCTAGCAATGGTTCACCCGCTTTAGCCTGTGTGATGACATTATCAGGTAAGAAGCGCACACTAACGGTCATAAAAGACACCGTTTAAGGGCAAATAAAAGCAAAGTTTGAGAGTGATAGCCAAGAAGCATAGCGCCTTTAGCAGCATTATGCCTTCAGCATAGCAACTAGGGTTGTATGGGCATCCGCAGCATCTTTGAGTTCGTGGTCAAACGCAATGCGAACCGGTAGGGTTTCACCATTGACTTCAGCCGATAGGTCCATACCTTGAGGATCAATCGCTTTTAAGGTGGCGGCAGTTGCTGCCGACTGATGGCCATAGCGCTGAGCATAAGTCAGCACAGCAGCAGCGTGGTCCTTATTCATATGTTTGCAGATGCGATCGCTCACCTGAGCATCAATCGTTTCTGTCTTTTTCTCTGACATCCCTTTTCTCCCGTGTTCTGCCGCCGTATAGTTGGCCATAGCGGCCTATTATCAGCTTTCTATTGTCATATATATGCCTAAATGATACGCCACTTTCTATGACTACTATCGCTCATCCTCTTCAACCCGCTTCTCTTGGCTCTTCTGTTAGATCTTCTTATAGCTCAACCCAGCCACCTGCTCTTAGTCCTTCCCTTCCCTTGATTGAACATCCTTGGCCAACTGACTATGTTTTCGAGAGTCCGGGCGCACATCTTACCTATCGGGTAGTCGGCCCCTGCTGCCGCCTGTACGACCGCGAGCAGCTGCCGTGGCCCTGCTGTCGCATTCAGTGGCACAGCAAAGAGCCTAGCTGGCGTCGGATTGGGCGGCGGTTCACCGTAGATTTGTCTACCCGTAAGCATCCTTCCTACTGCGTTAAAATCATCGGCCAAAGCTATCGAAGTCAGCCAATCGTGATGACGCTATATACTGTCAAGCTGTCAGCACAGCAGCAGGAATGGTGGCACACTAAGCGATTGCAGCCGACCTAAAATTCATCGACTTGAAAATTCACCCGCTCGAAATTCACCGGCTCGAAATTCACTGGCTCAAAATCTACCGGCTCAAAATCTACCGAATTAGAATTCGTCATCAATTTGCTCAGGGACAGACACATTACAGCCCTGGCGATATTCGATGCCGGTCCAGGTAATGACGCCACACAGGCTAGCTCGAGAAAAATCTGCGTCGAAAAAGAGCATATCTCTTAGGTCAGAGCCATTGAGAATGGTGCTAAACAGCACGGGCGAATCGATGTAGGACTCGCGCAAATCCGTCTCGATCATGGACGTACCGCTCAAATCGGTATGGTCGAAAATGGCATAGCGCAAGTCAGAGCCGTCTAAGAAGGCATTTCTGATGCTGGCGTAGCCAAAGTTAACATCAATTAACCTGGAATTTTGAAGCTGGGCACCGTCCAAATTGGCATAGTAAAAGTTGGCCCCTTCTAAGTCAGCACCCACGAGGTTGGCACCCGATAAATCCAGCCGTCGCAAATCTGCCTCGTGTAGGTCGCAGCCCGCACACTCGTTGGTGTCTATCAATCTTTGAATGGCTGCTTCGTCGGCAGCTTGGGCCGCCTGTGGCAGGGCGATCGCACCGCTTAGAAGTGTGCCGACTGCGAAAGCGACCCTCTGCTGATCGCACCTACGAATCAAATCAATTATTCCTATATACATAAGACGACCAGGCAACCTTCACGACTTTCTCCCTATGGTGTCAGACACTGTAGGAAGGTGACAAGAAGAGCTCGTAAATTATTTATGAACTGCCCGAAAAATTGGTGCAGTTTTGCCTGATAACTGAATGGCCTTTCGGCGACATTCGCAGCGCCTTTGAATGAAGCGCAGCGCGCACAGTCGTTTTACGGACAAGCCAACTAACTTTCCTAAGTTGATTTCACTAATTTCACGGGTAATCTGTGAATTAGTGAAGTTCAAACCAAAGGTGTCAGGTGCACAACGCAGATGCTGTCGCCAATTACGTGAAATCTACTACCAAGGACATGCAGAAGATGAAATCACTCCGACTCACGATTGCTGCTCTCGCTACTGCTGCGATCGCCACTACAGCAGGCAGCTTACCCGCCGCGTTTGCCCAAACAGAGTCTATGCCAACAGCGGTTCCAGCCCAGTCTACCGCCGCCTCGCCCTTCGGCATGAACGAGACCGATCAAACGCCCTACATTATGGTCGCTCAGCCAACCAGCCGTTTGGGTGGCACCCAGCGCTACGGCCTCATGATCATCGAGCAAAAGCGCGCCGAGCCCCTCTGCTACAGCACAAGTGGATCTTCTCCCACACAGGTCAACGTGCTGCTCCTCAACTTTGACTTCTCTGGCATCTGTGGCAAAAGCACCGATACCAACGGCTACATTATCCGAGCGGCTGGCGAAGACCTCACCAAATACAACCCCGTAATTGAGAACGAAAATGGCGTGTTGGTTCTATACGCAGAGCCCACTCCGTTTGCCGGTAGAGATGCGCAGAAATTTGTAATTGGTCAAACCGACGGCATTGCGGCTAATGGCTTTACCCAAATTTCTATGAAGCCAGGTTGGAGACTAGCGCGCCAAACGTTTAACGGTGGTGTCACGGGTCGAACCTATATCGCCAACGACTTGACCGTTGCTCAGCTAAGTGGACAAGATGTCGCCATCACCCCTGGCGGCGGCGATCAGACTGGCGGCGGCGCAATTACCCCACCTCCTGGCGGCGGCACCCCTGCACCCGCTAGCTTCCCAGATGTAACAGGCGATATCTATGCCGACGACATCAACCGGGCGGTTCAGCTAGGCGTCATCTCTGGCTTCGCAGAAGACAATACATTTCGTCCACAGGCAACCCTCACGCGTGAGCAGGTCGTTTCGATGGTCGTCGAAGGCCTAGGCGTTGCGCCTCAAGGTGCGGTTAGCAACGCCCCCTTCTCTGACGTGCCTACCAACCGCTGGAGCGCTGCCAAGATTCAACGGGCCCAAGAGCTAGGTATCGTTAGTGGCTATGGCAATGGAACTTTCCGCCCAGCGCAGGCCGTTACTCGCGCTGAGCTAGTTGCAATTGTGCGTCGCGCTGCTGAATACAAAAACAGCACCACTACGCTTGCAGCAAACCAGCCGGTCCAATCCTTCAGCGATATTGAGGGGCACTGGGCAAAAGATGTTATCTCTAATCTTTCCGGCTTCTGTGGGGTAGCAACGCCACTTAATGAAGTCGGTAGCGCTTTCTACCCTAACCAAGCGGCTAATCGCAACTACGCGGCAGCGGCTGTGGTGCGTCTACTCGACTGCTCACAGACTGCTGCGCAGTAGTCACTGCTGCGAGTAACGTGGCACGCCGGCGTATGGATATATCTATACGCTGGCGTGCTATTTTTTTAGCTATTTTGTGCCGCGCAAAATGCCATAGCGAATCAGGCCGCGGCTAAAGCCAGTAGTCATAAGAGCGATCGCCGCGGTCCCGCGAATAGTCTCCAAGCCTGCCTGCAAAATGCCCGCCACCACATCTACATTCATTGCCGAGCGCAACACATCCTGCCAGAAAAACGCCACCTGCTGCGACCAGTCTGCCATTGCCAGCTCACCAAACCCCACTGAACGCGCTAGATCGCCATATGCATCTAGCGAAATGACATAGGGTAAATGATACAGATCGTATAGTAGGTCTAAGTGCTGCTGTTCGCTGCTAGTCAAGAGGCCTGCTAGCGTATCGGTGGGCCGGTGACACCAGGTCGCCATCAGAAAAGTACCGCCTGGCTTTAACAATCGATAGCACTCACGCAAAAAGCCCTGCTTATTGGGCATGTGCTCGCCACTTTCCATTGACCAGATGAAATCGAAAGTACTGTCTGGGAAAGGGGTTGATAGCGCATTTGTGACCTGAAACTGTACCGCCGGGCCAGTTGAGGGATCAAAGTTTTCCCAAGCCTGCAGAACAACGCCTTGTTCTGCCGCCCGTTCGCCAGCTCGCCTTGCCTGCACAGGGCTCAGCGTAATGCCAACCGCTTTTGCGTCAAACTTTTTGGCGAGGTACAGCGTGCTGCCTCCAATCCCGCAGCCCACGTCTAAAATCATGTGAGCCGAAGAGACCTCTGCCCAGCTCAACAGCTCTTCCATCAAGTCGATTTGAGCCTGCCTGCGATCCTTTCGGTGTTTGCCACTGCGGCCATAGTAACCGTGATGCATATGCTCACCCCAGGTCTTTTCCCACAGTGGGGAAGAGGTGTCGTAAAACTGCTGAATTCTTTGGGTAAGGGGGGTAGTCGCAGTCATAGTAATTTGTAAAAGGTAGTGGGTTGAGTCAGTAAAAGCTGGCAAGCAAGCTTGTGAGACAACGTAGGGACATATTCTAGCTATAAGCAGTTGGCCCATCATCGGTCATGATGAAAGGATGCTGATCTTTTTGGTTATGTTGTCAGCGGTTATGTTGTCAGCGTCATTCGCCGTATCCCTATATGATGACCGTCCCTCGAACAATTTGTATTGGCTTTCTGACCCTGATTGCAGCCGGTACGATACTTTTACTTCTGCCTTTTGCAACGGCTAGTGGCAGTTGGAACAATCCGCTCGTGGCCCTATTTACTGCAACCTCAGCCGTCTGCGTTACAGGGCTGATTGTCGTAGATACGGGCAGCTATTTTTCATCGTTTGGCCAGAGCATTGTGCTGATGCTCATTCAGCTTGGCGGGTTAGGCTATATGACGGCAACGACGCTGCTACTGCTGCTAATTAGGCGCAAGCTATGCCTCAAAGATCGCTTGGCTATTCAGAAGGCGATGGATACCTCAGAGCTATCTAATGTCAATGCGCTGGTCGTTTCGATTATCTCAATGACGTTCATCTTTGAGCTAACAGGCGCATTCTGCCTAATGCCAACGTTTCTGCCGGATTTTGGCACAGGGCAAGCGCTGTGGCTCTCTCTTTTTCACAGTATCAGCGCCTTCAACAACGCTGGGTTTAGTTTGTTTTCAGATAGCCTGGTGCAGTACGCCGAAAGCACATGGCCAATGATAGTCATTTCGGCGCTAATCATTTTAGGGGGCATCGGCTATCAGGTGATTATGGAAGCATTTATGTGGCTGCAGGCACGCCTCAAGGGCCGCAAGGAGCACAGCGTGTTCTCGCTTCATTTCAAGATTGTGACCAGCACCACTTTTATCTTGCTGCTGTTGGGAACGGTTAGCTTTTTGTTGATTGAGTACGACAATCCGGCTACGCTCGCAGAAAAAAGTTTTGGTGCCAAAGTGCTGATAGCAGGATTTCAGTCAGTGGTTATGCGTACAGCGGGGTTCAATTCTATTGATATTGGGGCGATGGAAACGAGTGCGCTGTTTGTGGCGATCGCACTGATGTTTGTCGGTGCTAGCCCTGGCAGTACGGGCGGCGGCATCAAAACTACCACCGTTCGCATTTTGCTAATGAGTACCAAAGCCGCGCTGCAAGGAAAAGAAGAAGTCAACTGCTATCAGCGCCAGATTCCAACAGCCCGAATTCTCAAAGCACTTTCTGTGGTCGTCGCTTCGGCAATCAGCGTGGTCATCATCACCACCTTTGTCTCCATGAGCGATCCAGATCTCTCCTTTATCCGAATCTTATTTGAGTCCATATCGGCCTTCGCTACCGTTGGCCTTTCTACCGGCATCACCGCGGAGCTTTCTATTTCTAGCCAGCTGTTCATCATTGTCACGATGTACATCGGCCGCGTTGGTATCCTGCTGCTGATGTCGGCCCTGCTAGGTGACTCTAGTCCTAGCGTCATTCACTACCCCGAAGAAGACTTACTGACAGGCTAATGGTTGGGCACCCTATGCGCATCTATCAAAGCATCTATTCAGGGCAGCTTCCATGCTTCGCAGCTTTCGTCGGCCCAGTTATAAGCGATCGCCTCTCAAAGATCGTTCCTTTAGAAATCCTGGCCAGTCTTTAGACGAAGCGATTAAACGTCTCGTGGATGCAGATTTATCGGCGGTCACCTTCGTCGCTGCGCTGTGCATCGCATTCGCAGTATACGAATGGTGGCGCTGGTATGCCGATGTACTCCCACATCCAATCATCGTCTCTTTTTTCTGCGGTTTCTTTTTTCTCTACTGTGTCTTTTGCCTGATTCAGCTAAAAGCACAGGTCAAAACGCTCGAAATGGCTCGAGATGGTGAGAAGGCTGTCGGCAAATATCTAGAGCGCCTCAGAGCTAACGGATACCAAATCTTTCACAACGTTATCGGCCAAAACTTCAATATCGACCACGTCATCATCGGCGCAAATGGCATCTTTACCGTTGAAACAAGAACATACACCAAGCCCTTTCACGGCAGAGCCAACATCCACTTCGATGGTGACTCTATCACCGCTGATGGCCACAAGATCAACCGCAACCCGGTCATTCAGTCACGCGCACAAGCGGGCTGGCTCAGTACCCAAATTCAAGAAAGCACAGGCCGTCGGTATCGGGTACAGCCTGTTGTGGTCTTTCCTGGATGGTTAGTGACCTCGCGCACAGATGCGGCCCAGCGCAGCGGCGTATGGGTACTCAATCCCAAAGCGCTCTCCAAGTTTATAGACAATGCCCCGCAAACACTCTCGCCTGAAGAGATTAAGCTCGTCTCCTACCATCTCTCTAGATATATTAGAACCCATGGCGCATGAGAAACTTACAGCGCTAGCACTGTGCCGGTAACGCAAGCACCAGTAAAGTCAGCACCGACGGTAATGGCTCCTTGCAAATCGGCACACAGCAGATTAGTTCTAGCTAGAGAAGCCCCCGTGAAGTCAGAGCCTTGCAGGTTTGCCTCTTCTAAATTCGCTTCAGTTAACGTGACCCCGTGCAGATCAGAGCGAGAAAGATCAGCCTCTCGTAAATTACTGTCACTAAGATTGGCACCGCGCAGGTCTGCACCTCGAATATCTGCACCTTTTAAGTTGCAACCCATTAGCGTCGCCCCACTTAAGAACGCACCGGTTAGGCTAGCACCGGTTAGATTTGCCCCCATGAGATTCGCGCCGCGTAAGTTGGCACCGCGCAGGTCTGCGCCCGTGAGGTTGCACTGCATGAGGTTTGCGCCCCATAGGTTTGCGCGCAGGTCTGCGCCCGACAGATCAGCACCGACCAGATTGCAACCTTCTAAGTGCGCTCGATTTAGGCTAGCTTTACTCAGATCACAGCCCGCTAGTACAGCGCCAGTTAGATGCACGCCCGCCAGGTTGCAGCCAGAAAGATTGGCGTCATCTATTTTCACGCCCGCTAAATGCTTCAGTTCACCAGCGCAAAGGGATTTGAGATCGATGTCGTTGCTCATTTTTGGGTCTTTATCTTAATTGGCTGAAGTTTAGGAACTGAAGCTTAGAAACCAGGACTTGGACCTACGATTGTCTCGCTATATCTGAAAGCTATATCTGAAAGCTGTGGGTATAGAAGCTATGTCTTGGATGCCGACTCTGAGATTGAAAAATCAGGCCAAGATTCGGCAACGTCTGGGTTGATAATACCCGTGCTTAACGTCATCTTCAAAGGAATAGAAGGCAGGCTTAAACCCTGCTGCAAACCGGTGACCAAAAAGCTCAGAATTTCTAATAGCTTAGGATCCCAGCGTTCACCAGATTCGGCCTTGCAGCTAGCGAAGGCGTCAGTCACATGCTGCCATTCGTTCTTAGTGTTCGGATTGGGAGAGGTGGGGTTATCGGGCGTGGCGTTGGGCCCTTGAGACTCTTCGTGGCGGCGGCGAGCAACCTCATGTTGAAAGGCGGCTACCAGTCCTAAGATACGAGACTCTACTGGAATTTGATCGCCTTTCAGGCTAGCCGGCTGCCCGCTGCCGTTCCACCACTCATGCTGATGCGCAATAATTTGTGCGATCGCCCGTAACCGAGGCAAAATTCTCAGCGTTTGTGCCCCCTGATTCAGCGGGCAGCTATCTCCCTCAGTCTCTAAAGGCTCTTGCGCTAGCTGCGCAGGTGCAATTCGATGTAGCAGGCTCGCTAACCGCAGTCGCTGCATCTGCCACACCGGCAAATCTAAAAACTGACCCATCATTTCTGACAGTGAGGCTACCTCTGCTGCCCCTAATGGATTAGTTGGATCGGCCAAATCAGCGAGCTGAGCCATCCGTAGGTATGCCTGTAGCTCATTCGAAACCAGGTTTTGACTAATCGAATCAGCAAACTTAAAGGTCTCCGTTTCGCCAACGTGGCGATCGCCCCCTTTCAAATAGTCCACCACCCGCATTACCACGTTGCCCACCTCACCAGTCTTAGTCGAGGCTTCGTCGTCTACTTTTGCTAGGCGCGTTGTCAGCTCTTGCTGCAAATCGGTGTCATAGCGGCCAACATGCTCAGCAGTGATGGCAATTGTCTGGCTCACCAGCGCCGGATCGAATGTCCAAAAACCATAGAACTTGCGCTCTAGGTCATTATCAGGTCTGCCCTGTGGGCCATATTCTTCTTCTGTTAGCTCTTGGCACAGCACCATTGCACTGTAGGTAGAGCTCATAATCATCAGATGCCACTCTTCAGAAACCGGATCGTCAGCATCGAGGTCTACCAGCGATACGTTGTCTCGGTGACCTGTTGAGTGCTCACGAAACCCTGCGCCCGATGCTGCCAAAATCACAATCTTATCGGCGGTATCGGCAATCTCACCGTAGCGATCAGCCTCTTGCAGATACCATTTGCCTTTTTGAAAGGCAGTTACCATCAGCGGCGAAGTCTTCGTCGCCAAAACCGCATCTTCTAGCGCATGACACAGCGCCACCAGCGTGTTTTTATAATACACCCCAAAGTTCAGCGGTGTTCGCCCTGCACTATCTACATTCTGATTAGTCGAAGGAGTGGCTTGGCGATCGCGCACAAGTTTGTGAAGAATGGAGCCCGGCAACATGCTGCTATTAAAACCTTACTAATATGGAGGGAAACGAAAGAGGATTGAGAACAGAGCGTCGAAAACAATCGAGGACCCAGCCACCTCGCAAAAACACATGCGCAAAAACGCAGTTTTTGAGATAGTGTCTAAGATGATACCTCAGCCAAGACACGGGTTGGTGGTTTTACAGGCGCACTCAGGGCCTCAGCCAAAGGCGCTCTGCCCAGCCGAGATTCTAAAATCGCCATCACTTCACGGCCAAAGTCATTAGGATTCGTGCGCATCGCTTCTAAGCACACATCCCCAAAAAAGGCCCCTAGCTTACCAGGGTTCCACAGCAGCTTTAGCGCCACCCAAGGGAGATAGATCGCCAGCGGATTATAGCCTCGCTTTAGAATGTCATGCTCAAATGCGTACTCTTCTAAATGGGTGTGCGGCTGCAAACCAATAAAGAAAATAGCAGGCTCTACTTTATCTACTCCAAAAATGTCTTCTAGCGCTCGGTGATAGGCGACAGTTTGTCTGATCGTTTCGTCGCGCTCGTCAATCACATTAAAGGAATAGTTCACTGAAACAAAGTCGTCAAAGCCAGCAGCCTTTAAGTCGCGGCAGTTTTGCAAGACAGTTTTGAGGTTGTAGCCCATCCGCATTTTCCGCACTAGCTCTTGTGATCCGCTAGTGATGCCAATTTCAAAATAATTCATCCCTGTTGCCACCATCAGCTCGCACAGCCTAGGCGTAAGGTTATCGGCACGAATATACGCCGCCCAGCTAATGTCTGTCATTCCAGAGGCTTGAATCTTTTCTAAGAGCTCAATGGCATCGTCAATATAGCGTTTGGCTGGAATGAACTGCGCATCGGTAAACCAAAACCTGCGAATGCCTCGGTCATATAGCTGCTGCATTTCTTTGACCACCTCATCAGCAGGGTTGATGCGCACCTGCTTTCCTTCGACCACGGTATAGATGCAGTAGCAGCAGTTGTGCGGACAGCCACGCTTAGTCTGCACGCCAATGTAGAAGTCTTGCGATTGTAGGTAGTACTCAAACTCGGGCCACATAGCCTGAATGTAGTCATAGTCGCAAGCGGTTTTCTCGATTGGGGTGGGCCATTCGTGAATCAAGCGATCGCGCGGCGTTTCACCCACCACATAGCAGCGCTCACCGCTAAAGTCCTCACCGCGCAGCAGCTTCTCCATCAAGGTTTCACCCTCACCAACAGAGACAATAGCCCCGGCGGGCAACATCTGCGGCATCTGCTCATAAAACACGCTCACTGCCCCGCCACCAACGACAACCTTCGCTTGGGGCTGGTACTGCTTAGCCCGCTTCAAGCCACGTTTCACCAGCTTTTCGTTGCGGCGCAGTTCGGCTAGGTAGGTGGCTGTCATCCGCGCACCGCCTAAAGCACCTCTAAGTCTGACTAATGGGTTGGGCGCATAGGCAAATTCAAAGGCATTCTGCAGGGGGTTGCCGCCTCTGCCACCCACGGGCGCATAAATCTGAATATCTCGCCACGAAAAGACCAGTATTGTTGGCTGGAAGCTATCAATGCGTCGGTCTAGTGCCGCCGTAAAATCTAGCGGGGGTACCGTTCCCATGTCAAAAATTTGCTGTTCTACTTCGGGGAAGCATTTGTGCACGTGATCAGCTAGGTACACCACGCCGATAGGAAAAATCGGATTGCAAGGAAGACGAACGTAAAGAACGCGATGAGTCATGGCGTGAGGAAGGAAATGGTCCTGCTCTCTCAGGTTTTTCATATATCTTTACGATAGCATTGACGTTACAGACTGGCATTAATCATTGGCGTCAATCTTGACGAGCTCATACGTAGCCTGGGTGCAATCGCACATGCTTCGAGCGTAACAGCACATTATACGAGGCTCATGACAACGAAGTTTTATTGCGCTCTGTAGCTTTATGCAGAGATTATTTCCTAAAACTAATAGAGAGGTAGTCACTATTGGAAGATGCTAGCTGGGCTAAACAGATGAGACAGTGTCGCTCCGTTTCAATTGTGATTGCTTTGGCACTTGCTGAAAGCCTTACTCGCTGTGGCTATGAAAACTAGCCATTTCAACTGAGGGCTAGTTTTCAATAGTTTCTCAAGAACGACCTGTTTCGAATAGTCGGGGATTGTTTGTGTCTTCTTTGTGAATTTCCGTAAAAACACTCGACTTCGTGTCGTTTTTTATAGACGGATTGGCTTGGTAGCCTTCTTTACAGTCGTTGATTTTTCCAAGTGTTAGCCTCGCAGTGTTAGCTTTTTTCCCAATTGTGAAGTGTTGCAGAACTCTTTCCTACTTGCCCTAAACCATGGCTCAAATTTTAGATCCCGTTTCTTCTGAAGATGCTGATATCCTGCTTTGCTGCTATGTAAACGTCACGAGCAAGATTCAAATCGCTCGTATTACTAACGTTTCTGATTGGTACTTTGAGCGCGTTGTCTTTCCAGGGCAGCGATTGCTGTTTGAATCGCCAGTCTCAGGCAATCTAGAAATTCACACAGGGATGATGGCTAGTGCGATCTTGTCAGATACGATTCCGTGTGAACGTCTCGCTATTGACAATGAGATGGACCAGAAGGTCATGCCTCCTAGCGCTCACGCTCGCTCGGAAGGCGCACAGACAGATGGCGATGCAGTTCCAGCTACAGTTGTATCTGAATAGGTGTATCTGAATAGGGCCCCAAAAGTCGCCATCAAGATGCTATGCCTTTAACTAGATTTGTTTTAGAGGTTCGTATTGGTGGATCTTCCGTCTTTTCTATGGCTGTGGAGAATAGCTGCTTGGTCTATGGGTCTTTCTTTGACCCTGTACAGTCTGCTAGCAATCAGCGGCGGCACACTTTATTATCTACGCGCAGATAGTCACGATCGCCCTTTTTGGCTACGCCCATTACACTTCACATTGGGTGGGGCAATGGTTGCACTAGTGCTCTTGCTGCTCAGCATCGGCGTGATTGGAACACTAGGTGAGTATGGTGATTTAGGGCACTCTGTTCACTTGCCAGCGGGTATTGTAGTGGTCTCTTTGACGCTAGGCTCAGCTTGGAGCGCGACCCGTATTAGCACAGAGAGACCTTGGGCTCGCAAGCTTCACCTATCACTTAACGGCATACTGCTGTTGGCTTTTATTGGCGTTACTGCCACTGGCTGGAGCGTGGTGCAAAAGTATCTGTAGTTTTGCATATGCGTTTATGATGAAAGACATTGGTGAAGGATGTCTCTATGCGCCCAGAGATGCCTTTCGACTGAAGATATCTTTACCATTTGATTTTTCTGCCCTATGGCTGCTGACTCCCGATTGGACTCTGTGCTGGAAACTAAACTACTAGAAACCGAACTAGCAGAAACTGAACTGGCGGCAGATAGCTTCAAAGTTTCCCCGCTAATTAAGCTAACGCTGATGTCTTTTTACACGGCCTTGGTCATTCCACTACCTTTTTTAGCGATCGCAACGCATTCGCCAATTCCACCGGCTCTTCTGTGGGTAGGTGGGATAGCAGGCGCAGCGGCGCTGTGGGGCGGGCTCAGCGAGCGGGTGGATGTGGATAAAAACGGGATTGCGCTTACCTACCCAGTCTGGGTGAGAGCTTTTGGCCGTAAGGGATGGGCTCTAGCGTGGACTGATATTACGGCGCTAAAACCGCGCTCTACAGGGCAAGGGGGCATCGTCTACTATTTTCTCAATCAGCAACAGGACAAAGCCTACTTGCTGCCGGTGCGGGTGGTGGGCTTTGCAAGGTTAGTTAAGTACGTAGAAGCTAAAACAGAGATCGATACTCGTGATGTCAAGCCACTTGCACAGCCCTGGATGTACCTTATTTTGCTAGGACTCACGGCGCTGCTGCTGCTAGTAGACATCTGGACAATTACAACAGCGAGCCGTTTCGTTCCTGACTTTTAACCGATGCTTTCTAGCTAAATACTTTTAGCTGATGTTTTTTCCATGACTGATATTTTCGACTAACAGTCCACTTTGTTTCTTTAGAAGGCATTATTATCTCCGTGTCGCTGCTGACCTTTGACCAGGTAACGATGAGAGCTACGGCTGGCATTGTCGAAATAATCAAAGCGGTGACTTGCTCGGTTGAACAGGGAGACTTTGTTGCCTTGGTGGGTCCGTCTGGTTCTGGTAAAACCAGCTTGCTGCGGTTGATGAATCGGCTAGCCGAGGCTAGCAGCGGGCGCATTGCCTTCAGCGGCCAGGATATTCGTGAGCTACCGGTGGTTTCGCTGCGACGCCAGGTAATACTCGTCAATCAAGAAAGCCGTTTGTTAGGGATGAGCGTAAAAGAAGCGTTGGGCTATCCGTTGCGACTGCGGCGGGTAGCACCTGCAGAGGTAACAGCAGCAGTGGCTGAATGGGCTGAGCGGCTGAAGATTCCATCCGACTGGATGGATCGGCAGTCGGTAGCGCTTTCATTAGGGCAGCGACAGCGGGTTGCGATCGCCCGAGCCCTAATCAGTGAGCCCAAGCTGCTGCTACTCGACGAGCCAACCTCTGCTCAAGATGTCGGCTACAGCGAGTTTTTGCTGTCTAGCCTGGCTAGCTGGGTCGATCAAAAAAAGCTGGCAGTAGTGATGGCAAATCATCAGATAGAGCTGTTGGCAAATCACGCAACGCGGCTGTGGCACATGGACTCAGGTCGTTTAGTCGCAGATATGCCGGCTAATGCCGTAGATTGGGCACAGCTACGGCAGACGCTAGTGCTTGCAGAGCATAAGGCGCAGGCGGAGTGGAGCTAGAAATTAGGCCGGACGGCTGTGGGCGATCGCAACGGCCTCTATCTGAGCTGATTCCAACGTGCGTGAGCAAATACGATATCCCACATTCCTAACGGTCTGAATTAAATCGGGATGACGCGGGTCGATCTCAATTTTCTTACGGAGTGACAGCACGTGCGTATCCACCGTGCGAGGGTTATCTATTGCGTCTGGCCAAGCTCTACGCAGCAAGTCTATTCGGCTGAGCGGCTGACCTTCAGCCTGCGCCAAAATATACAACAGGCTAAACTCCTGCGGCGTTAGATCAACAAAATCATCTCTGTAACGCACGCGCCTCTGCACCAAATCTATATGCAAATCGCCATAGTCAATCGACAGCGGCGTAGAACTATGCCGACTGCGGCGAGTTAGCGACTCTACCCGCGCCAAAAACTCTTGAATACCAAAAGGCTTTTTTAAATAATCATCAGCGCCTGCCTGTAAACCCGCAACCACTTCTTTTTCACTGGTACGAGCTGACAGCATCAATATGAGCGGATAGCCCTGATTACGCAGCCAGTGGCACAGCTGAACACCCTGACCGCCTGCAAATTCAGCTTCCAAAACCACCAACCCTGGCTGCTGAGACTGAAAGCCATCTCTAGCAGAGAGCATATCTGCGCACTGGCTAACGCGATAGCCCGCCTGCTGCAAATTCCAACTCAACAAAGAACGCAAATTGACATTGCTTTCGACGACCTGAATGCTTTGTTTAACGCTAGTTTGTGTAGGGCTAGATTTGATAGTTGCGATCACAAGAAACTCGACACGCTATATGTGGTGGCTAAAAGGAATTCATTTACAGGCCTCTCATGTATTTCAGCCTAACAGAGCTGTTTTTTGAGTTCTGTAATCGAAGTTACGAGAACACGTATCTTTCAGGCTGCCTGCTTCAGCGACTTTGCCCACACCGAAGAGATCTGTTCAATCAGCTCGATGGCTTCACTATCGTTGGGCTGCTCTATTCTCAATTTCACCTACAGACTGAACCAAACTGATAAAATAGAAAGACATCTTTGGTTATATTGCTTTACGCTTTCTAAGAACGCTATCTCTTTACAACTGTTACAATCCAAGTTGTTAAAATCAGCTCGCACCGTCGTAATAGCCCTTAGCAGATATGTACACGACGGTTTGCCAATCAAATTCTCTACAGCTGTTTTTCGTCACTGTTTTGATTCAATGTTTGCAAAGCTATTCGCAATTAACTGTTTTTAACTGAGTGAGGCCAACCGACAAATGCTCCAGGACGCCAGAGTAATTCGTTACTATCAGCGAATTACTGACACCCTCGTTGATTATTGGCATAAGGGCTATCGTACCGATGAACTTAGGCTTTACATTGAGGGCTACGTGACTTCTTTGCGCCACTCTGGCGCGATTGAGTCCTATCTTATTAACAAGCTAGAACAAGAAGTCATTCGCTTTTTGTACGACACTTCTAACTTTGCCGTAGCTCAGCCAGAAGTAGAAACTGACTACTACTAACCTACAAATACTAGCCTTCGAATATGGGTAGCGAAGTCAAAAAAGTAGTCATACAAGCCATACAAGAAGCGCCTCGGCACAGCTTGAGAATCTGCCGAGGCGCTTTTTGTATGGCGAACTAAATAGGTAAGTTCGATTAGCCAAAGAAAATTCAGCCAACCCCAAGAAAACAGCTTAGGAAGCTAAAGCCACCTCAACAGTCTCTTGTAAATTTCCGTCTTGGTACATTTTAATCAAGATGTCCGAGCCCCCAATGAATTCACCGTTAATGTAGACCTGGGGAATTGTGGGCCAGCTAGAATATTCTTTGATGCCCTGGCGAATTTCAGGATCTGCCAGTACGTCTAGGGTCTCGTAAGGGGCACCCAGCATGTTCAAAATTTGCACAACGTTGTTAGAAAACCCGCACTGTGGCATCAGCTTAGTACCTTTCATAAATACCATGACTTTGTTTTCGGAAACGAGGGTATCGATTTTTGCTTTGGTTTCTGGAGACATTACTATCCTTAAAAAATAGACTTCGTACGTCAATAGTAGAGTGAATCCATTGCGAATGGATAGCAGCAAACAGAGCAGTGATGACCAAAGCCGCAAAAACGGTAGCCGCGAAGACGGTGTTTTGCTAAGGCGGCTTGGAGATGGCTGCGCCTACTTAGCCAGCTGCTGTTACCTCTTTCGGCGTGCTGGTTTCGAGTGAAAGCGCATGAATCGCTTCAGACGACATGGCCGAATCGACTGCTTTATACACAAGCTGATGACGCTTTACCAGGCTAAGCCCTTCAAAGGCGGTAGAAACGATAGCGACCTGATAGTGATCGCCGCCACCCGTCAGGTCTTGAACGGCAATTTCTGCATCGGGTAGGCCCGCTTTTATCATCGCTTCTACCTGGCTAGGGCTAATCATCTGTGCCTCCTTATTCTTTGGACAAAACTGACCTCACTATTATGCCGCAATCTTCTGTCGCTAATTTCTATCGCTAATTTTCCTGATCGCGACCCGTGTTGAAGCTAGATTAATCTGTGGCAACTACTGGCCTGGCGCATCATAGGCGACACCAACAAAGCCCAATTCGTAGAGCTGTTGATAGGCTTGCTGACCTAGAGGCCGAGTCGGCTGCTGAGAGCTAACGACTTCAACCAGTAGCGGTACGGCCAGATCGGGTCTTCTTTGGGCCCTATAAACGACGGCGAGCTGATAGCTGGCCTGGTCGCGAACCTGGGCAGATTCTAGTGCAAGATCGCGCAGGTCGGTATTGACTCGGCTATCGATACCGACAAAGACACCGGACAAGTTTTGGTAATAGGTTGAAACCTGGTTGAGGGCCTCACGAGCACTAACCAGTTTGGTGGCAGCCAAGGTGTAGTCTTGCTCGGCGATCGCACTTTCTGCTTCACTCATCAACGACTGACCTGCTGCAATACCAATTGGGCTGTCAGCGCCTTCTATAGCGCGAGTGGCCCCAGAGGCCTCAGCCGGTGGGCTGGCATCAGCGGGCAGATCGGTCGTCTGGGCTTGGGCCGTAAGGGGCATAGATACGGCAATCGCACCCGCCGCCGCAATCGCTGCCGCCTTTGGGGATACGCCAGATAATAATGCTCTAACGATGGAAACCATAGGTAAAAAGAAGACTCGTGCTTTAGGTGATTCAACCTAGATTAGGGCATGAGGTCCGCTGTTGTCGCCCTTTCATGTGACTCTTGCCTAAGTGGACAGATTACCAAGTGGCTGAGCACGACTTCATAATCGTGTACGCGGTGAAACAGTTTGCGATAACATCACCGTGAGCAGGTGAGGCATCTATGAGTGAGTCTGGAAATTCTGCAAACAATAGAGATCCGCTAGCATCGATCGATCCAAGCCAATCCAATACTGACCAATCCAATACTGGCCAACCGAATAAAGGCCAACCGAATAAAGGCGTATTGCCCGGACTAGAGGGCGTAATTTTGCAGCGCGGTGGCGAGGAACTGCGGCTACAGAAGGTAAAAGATCGCCTGACCATTTGCCTAAAATCGGCGGATGCTTTGCCTACGCTGATAGCCCGGTGGCAGCCCCAGCAAGCTCGAAATATTACCCCTCAGCAGTCATACGCTTACGGGGCCATTGTGGAGTGTCAGCTTCAGGCATCGCAGCTAGATAATGCACTCACCGCGCTGCGATCTGCCGAGGGCGTAGTCTATGCCAGCCATGTGTATCAGCTAGAGGCCAGTCCGGGTACGTATGTTTATCTTGCCAATGAGCTGACGGTACAGTTTGCGCCAGGGGTTGCGATCGCACAGGTCGAAGCCACTGCGACGGCCTTTGGCATCATCCGCACCCACACGCTGGGCTCTCCGGTTGGAGGTATCAACAATGACAGCAGCACCACCTACTGCTTCAAGCTCGGCCCTGCTGCTCGCCAAAACCCTTTAAAGATTGCTAACGAGCTAGCCCGTCTGCCGCAAGTGCTGCTAGCCGAACCCAACATCATCATGGCGATCGCCTCTCTCTATCGTCCTACGGACACTCGCTACCCAGAGCAATGGCACCTCTACCACCGAGGCGGGCCCAACCTTGCTGCGGGCGCTCACGTCTCTGCCGAAAAAGCCTGGGATATTACCCGAGGCAGCCGGTCTGTCACAATTGCGGTCGCGGACGACGGCTTCGATTTGGCCCACCTCGACCTGCAAGGACCAGGCAAAATCGTCGCACCTCGCGACCTAAAAAATAAAGACGAGCTGCCCACGCCTAGCCAAAACGAAAACCACGGAACCGCTGTTGCAGGCGTCGCACTTGCCGAAGAAACGGGTCAAGGCATTGTTGGCATCGCGCCTGGCTGTAGCCTGATGCCTATTCAGACAACAGGCTATTTAGATGACCGCTCAATTGAGCAGCTATTTGACTGGGCCATCGATCGGGACGCTGATGTGATTTCTTGTAGCTGGTCACCGGCTTCCATCTACTTTCCACTCTCTCGGCGAATTAGCGCAGCAATTAACAAGGCAGCGACCAAAGGGCGCGGTGGGAAAGGATGCATTGTGGTCTTCTCGGCTGGGAATGCCAACCGCCCGGTAGAAGGCAAGGTAGAAGAATCAGGCTGGCCACAAAACTTACTGCGCGGAATGACTAGATGGCTCAGCGGCTTTGCCATTCATCCTGACGTCATTACCGTGTCGGCTTGCACCAGCTTGAATCGCAAGGCCGCCTATAGCAACTGGGGGCGTCATATCTCGGTTGCCGCCCCTAGTAACAATGCGCCGCCGTCTATGGCACTTTCTACAGGCATGTTCGACACCGGGCCGCCAATTCAAACCGCGCTGCCGGGCCGGTCGGTGCTGACGAGCGATCGCACAGGTTCAGCCGGCTATACCGCTGATGACTACACCGGTTTTGGCGGCACGTCTAGCGCCTGCCCTTTGGTGGCGGGTGTCGTTGGGCTAATGCTCTCGGCAAATCCGGATCTAAGTGCTCGCGATGTCAAACAGATTTTGCAGCGCACAGCAGACAAAATTATTGACAAAACCCCTGACCCGCAGCTTGGCAAAAGCCATGGCAGCTATGACCGAAACGGGCATTCGTACTGGTTTGGCTATGGCAAGGTAAATGCGTACAAGGCAGTGAAAGCAGCCAAAGAGCGCTCACAGCGCGATCGCGCCTTGCATCAGACCATCTCTGCTCGTAACCGCACCGCTTTCTCGATTCCAGATGACGATCCTCGGGGCGTTTTTAGTCCGATCGCTATTGAGCAAAGCGGCACCTTGCAAGATATCAAAGTGTACATTCAGGCCGAGCATGAGTTCTTGAGCGACGTTTCTTTTACGCTGATTGCGCCGCAGGGTCAAAGGGTTTTACTTCAAGCGCGCACGCTGGGCCGTCAAACGCGGCTACAAAGAACATACTCTTTTGTGAGTACGCCCACGCTGCGTCGGCTGCTAGAGATAGCGGTGAAAGGTCGCTGGCAGCTACAGGCCATTGACCATGTGCCTAGTAGCATCGGACGCCTCAATCAATGGGAGTTGGTAATTGGAATCTAGGCGGCTAACCAAGCTGCTAGAGATGCGCCTGTGATAGCCGATGCAGTTGGACTTGCAGATCAGCCGTTAGGCGCTTTGACTGTACTTTGCTCATACCCGTTTTGTAGCTGGCAACTGACATTGGCTGACCGATGCGGGCGGTAACCGTACCCCGCCACTTGGGGCACAGTTCGCTGTACTCCAGGCTGATTGGGACGATTTTGACGTCTAGGTTGGGGTGCGATCGCTCAGCTCGTAGAGCAATTCTCGCTAGTCCCGGCTTCAGTGGATGAATGCCATCTTGGTAGATGTCGCCCTCGGGGTAAATCACCAGCATTTCTTTTTCTCGCAAAAGCTGCATACCGTGACGCAGCGTCTTTACCGACGGACGGCGAACATGTACCGGAAACCCGCCTAGCCGTCTGATAAACCAGCCTTGAATTCCCAGGCATTCATCAGCAGTCACCATAAACCGTAAATAGCGGCCTGCTCTTTTACCTATCAGCCCTACTAGCAAAGAATCCCAACGAGACTGGTGAGTGGGTGCTAGCACGACTGGGCCGCTTTGAGGAATATTGTCCTCACCAATAATTTCGATTTTGCTGAAGTAGGCAGGTAGCACTACCTTTTCGCCGATGCCATACATTATTGGCGCTAGCCAAGGTGAAAGCTTAGAAGAGATTACAGGACAGCGGTGATCGGCAGGAAGCACCATATCAGCAGAAGAATTTATCAGCATAAAGGGAATAAAGGCACCTAGTAGACGTCTTGAAATCGATGTGTCAAGAAAGCACGTGTCAAGAGAATCGGGATTAAGCTAACCGCTAGCAGAAAAATGCCTATCTCTACAGACAAAACTCTAGAGAGGACTTTTGCGCTGTTAAACCGTGCCAGTCAAAATAAACCTTTTGATTTAGACGCTTGTATCCAACACTACGCTTCGTGAGTAGCGCGTCGGCGTTACAAACTGACACTTTCGCGTTTGGTCTGCGACTAGTTGAGTTTGGCCTGCTGCTGAGACACAAAAATAGATTCAAACGGCTGGCTACTTTTGCAATCTTTTTTGTTGAAACCAAGCTCGTAGCTGCTGACGACACGGCTCTTCTAAAATGCCGCCGGTAACAGGCAGCTTGTGGTTAGAACAGGGGCTATCAGGCAGATTGAGTACAGAGCGCACCGCACCCGCTTTTTCATCGTCAGCGCCATACACTAGTAATCCCAGCCGAGACTGTACGATTGCGCCGACACACATCATGCAAGGCTCTAGTGTGACGTAGAGTATGCAGTCGTTTAAGTGCCAATTACCCAACCTTTCGCCAGCCGCACGCAGCGCGAGCACTTCTGCGTGGGCAGTAGGGTCACAGTCGCGCTCTTTGCGGTTTACTGCTTGAGCGACAAGCTGATTATCTGGGCCAACCACAATGGCTGCAACTGGCACTTCACCGGCTTTACCGGCATCATGCGCCAAGATTATGGCCTGTATCATCCAGTAGCGATGGCGGTGGTAAATAGGGTTTGCGATCGCAGCCGGTAGAATTTCAAAGGGCAAATCGGGCGGCAGCGCCAGCTCAGGCAATCCATCCAACAGGCTATCGCTCATTGCTCTACTGCGCTTCTATGCTGCGCTTCTATGCCGCTCATCTGTACAGCTCCATTCGGCACAGACCCACAGACTACGCATTAGCTGTCGCCACTCATCGTCACAGAATTCTGAGAGATTACGGATTTTATCCAGTCGGGATTTCTATCCAAGTGCCATACTTACTATATCTGCGAATACAGCAGATACAGCCGTAGCCGTCGTGCCAATACATGCGTACGATAGGCGACAAGACTCGCCACATGCCAATTTAAGTATGGTCACCACTGTCGATTTTCTCAACCAGCTCAACCCCTCTCAGCGACAGTCTGTAGAGCATTTTGCCGGACCGCTGCTTGTCGTTGCCGGAGCTGGTTCAGGAAAAACTAGGGCGCTGACTTATCGCATCGCCAACCTCATTCTCAACCACAACGTCGATCCAGAAAACATTTTAGCGGTCACCTTTACTAACAAAGCCGCTCGCGAAATGAAAGAGCGTATCGAGAAGCTCTTTGCCGAGCAGGAATCACTGGCTCGCCACAGCAAACCGCTGCATATGCTACCCCAGCGCGAGCAGGTACATCTGCGCTCTTATGTCTACAAAAACTTTATCAAAGGGCTATGGGTTGGCACCTTCCATGCCCTCTGCGCCCGCATCTTGCGCTACGACATCGAAAAATACAAAAGCCCCAGCGGTCAAACGTGGACAAAGAGCTTCTCTATTTTTGATGAGTCCGATGCCCAAAGCCTCGTCAAAGGTATCGTCGTTAGCCAGATGAATCTAGACGATCGCAAATTCAATCCGCGCTCTGTCCGTTTCGCCATCAGCAATGCCAAAAACCAAGGCTTTACACCCGACGAGTACGAACAAGAAAATCCCCACTTCAAAGGCCGTACTATCGCCGAAGTTTACCGCTACTACCAGAAAGGGCTTTCTGCTAACAACGCCCTAGATTTTGACGATCTCATCCGTCTCCCGGTTCAGCTTTTCCGGCAGAACGAACAGGTCCTCGACTATTGGCACCGTCGCTTTCGTCACATCCTCGTAGACGAATACCAAGACACCAACCGCACACAGTACGACCTCATCCAGCTTTTGTCTACCAACGGCAAAGGCCAAAACTTCGACGGCTGGAACCAGCGATCTGTCTTCGTTGTTGGTGACGCAGATCAAAGTATTTACTCGTTTCGCGCCGCCGACTTCACGATTTTAATGGGCTTTCAAACAGAGTTTGGAGATGGCCTTTCTGACGACGAAACCGAAACGCTTGTCAAATTAGAAGAAAACTATCGCTCTACTTCCAACATTCTTGATGTTGCCAATCATCTGATTGAGAACAACACTGAGCGCATCGACAAAGTGCTGCGTGCGACTAGAGGAGAAGGCGCTTCTATATTGTGTCACCGAGCTGATAATGAGGTGATGGAAGCTGAATATGTGGTCAGCCAAATCCGTAATTTAGAGAGTAAAAACCCTGAGCTTCGCTGGCAAGATTTTGCCATACTCTATCGTACAAACGTACAGTCTCGGGCGATGGAGGAGGTGCTAAACCGGTACGAGATTCCCTATCGACTGGTTGGCGGACTGCGCTTTTACGATCGCCGCGAAATCAAAGACATCCTGGCGTATATGCGGCTTGCGGTGAACCCTGCCGATAGTGTGAGTCTCAAACGTATCATTAATACCCCTCGCCGAGGCATTGGCAAAACCACCTTAGACAACTTAGACAAAGCCGCCAGCGAGCTAGGCGTGCCGCTCTGGGAGATTATCAAAGACGAGACTTCAGTAAAAACGCTAGCAGGCCGAGCCGGAAAGAAGGTCAGCAGCTTTGCAAAAATGGTTGGTAGCTGGCAAGAGAAAGTGGAAACCGTCTCTCCTACCGTGATTGTGCAAGACGTTTTAGAACAAACCGGCTATATCGAAACGCTAAAGGCAAAGGGCACTGATGAAGACGAAAATCGGATCGAAAACATTCGAGAGCTTTACAACGCGGTTGTTCAGTTTGAAGAAGAAAATGAAGAGGCCACGCTGCTTACCTTCTTAGCAAATGCCTCGCTCAATGCCGATAATGATGACGACAACCAGGATAACAAAGTTACCCTGATGACGCTTCACGCTTCCAAGGGTCTGGAATTTCCAGTTGTGTTTTTAGTAGGTCTAGAGCAGGGGCTGTTTCCCAGCTTTCGCTCTTTAGAAGATGCCGCCGCCATTGAAGAAGAACGTCGCCTTTGCTATGTCGGCATCACCCGCGCCCAAGATAGGCTATTTATCTCTCACGCCCGCGAGCGCCGTACCTATGGCCACATGAGAGAAGTTTCTACACCGTCCATCTTTTTGAGCGAGCTACCTCGCGACTATATTTTGGCCACCGTTCCTAGTGCCCTACCCGAACGCTGGACAACCACTAACCGCCAAGCCAAGCTCAAGAACCCACAGCCTAATCTCAACAAGCCCAACACGCATGAAAATGACTGGGCAGTGGGCGATCCTGTCTCGCACAAGGCTTTTGGCAAAGGCAAAGTCACTCATATCTTTGGGGCAGGCAACAAAATCTGCCTTGCCATTCACTTTCCTGGCATCGGTAAAAAGATCATCGACCCGAGAACCACCGTTCTCACTCGCCCTTGATAAAGCGCTCAAAAATAGAACAATCAGACGATATAAATGCCTGCTGGAAAGCGGCGCAGTGGTTTTGTGTAGTTCGCCTTCACGCTAATCGCTAGCGCAGCTATCACCGTGATTGTTTCTACCGTACTCAAGCAGCAGCGCTATTGGACGGAAACTGTTTTTCTGCTCATGGCTTTCTATATCGAAGCTGCTGCTGCTGAAGACGCGAGTTCTTTCCCCTCAAAAAGATCGTCTGGTTCATACAGATATTCAAACCAGTTACCAAACGGATCGCGACCGTAAAAAGAGGCAGTACCGTCGCGGTGATCGTGAATTTTGCCGACCTTTACACCGTCTGCTTTGAGCTTTTCGTAAGCGGTGTCAATTTCAGCTCTGTCGCTAAACACGAAGCCAAAATGCGGCCCTGCCTGATCGTAATCAGGACTCATCAGCGCCAGTCCGTCATTGCCCGCCTTTAGATAGGCCCAATCGCTATCTTGCCAAACCAGCTTCATTCCCAAGTTTTTGTAAAACTCAGCTGCTTTTGCCACATCTTCTACACATACGGCTACGTGGCCCAATCGTTTCATTTGCATCTGCTGCATTTCCTCATAGGTCCTGCTTCTATTTTAAGACGTATCTTTATACAGGGGCAATTGGCCTGTCTGTCACATTCGACCTCCAAACTTGACCTCAGGATTTGGCCGCCTGATAGACACCAGTCCATTGACGGTATTTACGAAACACGCCCGTATTCCTGCCTTCTCCGTCAGCCGCTAATATGAATATGTCGGGCAAGAGACTGACACCGAGCTTGAATGACGGTAATTTGATCTGACTCGAACTTAGAGCATTTTGAGGACTTTTTAATGGAAACGACTTTTGATTCTGATAAGCGAAAACTTTTTTCAATTGCCTCTCACGGTTCTATTTTTCTTAGTCAGCTAGTCCTCTCAGCAGGCATTCCCCTTGCCTTCTTGGTTCTATCTGACGACTCTGTCGTTAAAGAAAATGCCAAGGAAGCGTTGAACTTCCACTTTAATATGTGGCTCTATAGCGTGTTGCTGATTATTCCAGCGGCTTTGATTATCGGACTGCCGCTAGTTGCGCTGTTGGGCTTGGTTCAAATCGTTATGCCAGTACTTGCAATTCTCAGCAGCGTCAGCGACCCGGATAAGGCCTATCGCTATCCGTTTATCTTTCGTCCTCTCTAGCAGCGGCTATTCTTTTGGTCCCGATTTCTCTAGGGCCAAACCGCAAACATAAGCTGCAAAGGCTAGCGTTATAAATTACAGCATTGGCGGAATCGTCAGACCCTTTAGCGGACTGGCGATCGTCTCTTGGCTAAGTCCTTTGGCCTGAATTAATACGCCGAAGTTGCCTAATCCCATAGGGCTAATAAGCTGCTGCAAGGCATCTCGGCGCATCATGGTGTTCTGAATGCTTTGGGCAGTCGCTTTTTCACCAGACGGAGCGCCAGAAGTTGCAAGGGTCGATAGGCGATCACCTAGGCCCAATGCCATTAAAAACAGTCCTTGTTGAGTAAACCCTAGCGTTTGCAAACCTAGCTCATTCCCTCTGTTTTCGAGTGCTGTAAAGTTCACATGGGCCGTAATATCCTGCTCGCCAACATGGATAAACGGATCGTTGTGGTGCGTGTGACGGTAGTAGCACTGCAAGGTTCCCTCTTTGCGTGCTGGGCTGTAATAGCGCTCGGCAGTATGTCCATAGTCGATAGTTAGCAAATAGCCTCGATTGATCTTGCCAGCGATTTGTTGAAGCCAGTCGAGCGCTGCTAGGTTCACTTCTGTTCGGTAGCTATCTGGATAGTGGCTAAGGTCGATGTTAGCCTGCTCAAAGTAGCTTTCTAGCTTTGGTGTGGAGGGTTTTCCTAACTGGGTGGCAAAACCGTTTTCGCTGTTAACAACATAAATCTCTTGTAGTTTCTGGTTCTGCAGCTCTATCAAACGAACGGGGAAAGCATCTACTAGCTCGTTGGAGAAGGCACAGCCGGTGATAGTGTTGGGCGCGATCGCATCTAAATCCTGCCAGCTTACAGAAATACCTTTACTGTTCCAATGGCTCAGTCGCTTTTTCTGTTCGGCCTTGAGCGCTGCTGATTTTTCCGCAATGATGTAGTTAAGCGCAGCAAAGCAATCGGGATGATGAGATTGGAGGTAGGCGATCGCATCTGCTGCCACCAATCCCTGCCCCGCGCCCATCTCTACCAAATCAAATCGATCGGGCCGCCCTAGCGCTGCCCACATATCCGCAAACTGTGTCGCTATCACCTCGCCAAAGTCGTGCCCCATATGCGGCGATGTCACAAAGTCACCCTGTGGCCCGATGATACTATCGCGGGTCGAATAGTAGCCAAGCTGCGGATGATACAGTGCTAAATGCATGAACTCAGCAAAGGTGATGCGCTGATGCGGGCTTTGCTGAATGTGCTGTGCGATCGCCTGCACTAAGCTGTCTGAACTGTTCAACTGCTCTACCAATGTTTTAACGCCCTACTAGGATAAACCGTCAGCTAAAGCGGTTGGTGCTGCGATCGCACCGTAAGCTAAACCAATAAGAATCGGCTTTCTTGCCATGCTCTAAGAAACGGTCAAAATATTGGCCAGTCGAAATATTGGCTACAAGAGCAATCACGTCATTTTTATAAAATGGAAAAGCCGCAACGTGCATATAAGTTACACATCGCGGCTTTTCCACTTTCTGTTTTCAGATCAAGTTCTCTTGAGCTTACGCGTCGTCCAAAGCAGCAATGCCAGGAAGCGTCTTGCCTTCCAAAAGCTCTAGACTAGCGCCGCCGCCCGTAGAGATATGACTCATCTGGTCGGCAAGGCCCGCTTGCTCCACAGCTGCAACAGAATCCCCACCACCGATGATAGTAATGCACCCCTTTCCAGTCAGACTAGCAAGCGTCGTTGCAATACCCGTTGTCCCTTTGGCAAACGCCTCCATCTCAAACACGCCCATCGGCCCATTCCAGATCACGCTTTTACAATCAGCCAAAGCATCCTGAAAAGTTTTGATAGAATCAGGACCGATATCCAAACCCATCCAGCCGTCAGGAATGCTATCTGCGCTCACGGTTTGAGTATTCGCATCCGCTGCGAACTTATCAGCAAGCACCACATCGGTTGGCAGCAAAAACTCTACGCCCTTTTCCTTAGCCTTGGCTTCCAAAGCCTTAGCCAAATCCAACTTGTCCTCTTCTACCAAAGAGTCACCAACACTCATGCCACGCGCCTTGTAAAAGGTAAAAATCATACCGCCGCCGATAAAAATTTTGTCTACTTTATCGAGTAGCGTTTCGATCACGCCAATCTTAGAAGAAACCTTGGATCCCCCCACAATTGCCGCCAAAGGACGCTGAGGATTATCTACCGTTTCCTGTAAAAACTTCAGCTCTTTTTCAATCAAAGAACCGGCTACGGCTGGGCTAAGATACTCGGTTACACCCGCTGTAGAAGCATGAGCGCGGTGAGCCGTACCAAACGCATCATTTACATACAGATCGGCGTTAGCGGCTAGCTTTTTCGCAAACTCAGGATCGTTGTTAGTTTCGCCATCGTAGAAACGAACGTTCTCTAGCAGAGCAACCTGGCCGTTTTCCATGCCGTCAATCTTAGCGGCAACCTCGTCACCAATGCAGTCGTCACATTTAATAACTTCTTGGCCAAGCTTTTCAGAAAGGCGCGCAGCTACTGGTGTCAGGCGCATGCTCTCGACGACCTTACCCTTCGGACGACCGAAATGACTAGCGAGGACGACTTTCGCATCCTTAGCAATCAGATCTTGAATAGTCGGCAGGGCGGCTCGAATCCGAGTATCGTCAGTAATATTGCCCGCATCGTCGAGCGGAACGTTAAAGTCAGCGCGTACTAGCACTCGCTTTCCAGAAACGTCAGATGCAGATAAATCAGCTAGCGCTTTCTTGGCCACAGAAAATACTCTCCTAAAAAATATGTAACGTTTGTGTGCATCAGCGCTGAAAGCGGGGCAAAGCTTGTCTACTGTTGATAACAGTTCGCTTTTGGCAGATGCGTAAGGCTGTAATAAGTACGTAAAATTGCCTATGTGTCTACTAGTTTACAGAAGTCTGTGATCTCTTCTGAAACAAACCCAAAGAAAACCTAAAGGACTGCCACGGGCGAGGCAGCTTAGCAAAACATCAGAAGATATCAAAAGGAAAAACAGATCCCTCTAATATGTACAAAACGCTTCTTCTTTCAATTGACTCTAGCCCCAGTGCTAAAAAGGTTTTACAGGCTGCTTTAGATATGGCGCAGCTCTGTAAATCTAAAGTCATTGTGCTCTCTGTCGTAGAGTCTGCTGAACATAGCGACCCGGCCCACCCTGAACAAACCTCAACAGAAGCGGTGGCCGCGCTGCTCTCTCAGAGTAAGACAGTTTTCGAGCAGCGTGGCTTTACGGCTGAAACGGTTGAGCGTGAAGGAAATCCTGCCTTTATCATCTGTGATGTAGCAGACGAAGTCTCCGCCGATCTGGTTGTGATGGGCTGTAGGGGGACCGGACTGATTGAAGATGGTTGTGAAGAAAGCGTCAGTAATCGGGTCATTAATTTAGCACCCTGTCCGGTGCTGGTAGTGCCGTAGGTTAATAGTGTCGTAGGTTGATAGTGCCGTAAGCTATTAGCCTGTGGCTAATGCGTGGCTAATATATGGCACTTCCTTCTATTCAGTGGTATCCAGGCCACATCGCTAAGGCCGAAAAGGCGCTGCAAGAGCAGCTCAAGCGCGTTGATGTGGTGCTTGAAGTTCGTGATGCTAGAATTCCGCTATCAACGCTGCATCCAGATTTAGACCGATGGCTAGGCGATAAGAAAAGAGTCCTAGTAGTAAATCGGGTGGACATGATTTCGCCTGCGGTGCGCGACCAGTGGCAGCAGTGGTTTAAGACCCAAGGAAAAACAGCTTACTACACCAATGCCAATCAGGGTAAAGGTGTAGGGCAAGTGGCTAAGGCAGCTCAGGCAGCAGGCGCAGCGATGAATCAAAGGCGCAAGGACAGAGGTATGCGAACCCGTCCGGTTCGCGCTGTTGTCGTTGGCTTTCCCAACGTTGGCAAGTCGGCGCTAATCAACCGGCTATTACGCCGTCGTATTGTAGAGAGTGCGCGCAAAGCGGGCGTTACTCGTCAGCTTAGGTGGGTAAGAATTTCAGATGAGTTAGAGCTGCTTGACGCCCCTGGTATTATTCCTGCTCACCTAAGCGATCAGTCAGTCGCGCTGAAGCTGGCAATTTGTGATGATATTGGCCAAGCTGCCTACGATACGCAGCGAGTAGCCGCCGCCTTTATCGATTTGGTCAAGCAGCTAGATGCTGAAGACACTCAGCCCAGCCTACGCACTCAGGCGCTAAAGCAGCGCTACGAGCTAGACCCAACAGCCTGTACAGGGGAAACCTACTTATTTCAGCTAGCCGCCGCCAAGTTTCAAGACAGTCAGGAGCGCGCAGCACGAAAGCTACTCATCGAATTTCGTAAGGGGGTCCTGGGCAACCTGAGCCTGGAGCTGCCACCTGCCTCGTAGTCGCGCTGGGGCGAATGGTTCCAAACGATCAGCAGAAGTAGCGACTGGCAAGCGCATCGCAACAGCGCAGAAGATTGATTGCTGCGACGCTACAAAGAGACGAAAGCTGATATCTACAGAGAGATTCGTTGAGTATTTAATTTTCTAAGCGTGTCTTTCACTGCGGATGAAGTTCAGCAGGCGATTGACTATGCTTCTTTTAAGAACATGCGAAAAATGGCGCTAGAAGGTAGTCAACAGGTCCGCACTGGCGTATCGTCGTCGCGTGACGCTAATTTGCCCCGAACCTTTTAAGGTTTGCGAGGGACGATTGGGGCGATCGCGCTGAGCTTTTTGGTGAGGCGATCGCATTCATAGATCAGGTACTCAAAACATAGATACATCCGCTTATAGCTACCACTTATAGCTACCAACAGCTACCGGTAAGCCCGTTTTTTTGATTTAGCTGTGTTTGGTTTAGCTGTATCTTTAATTCAACTTTTTTTGGTTCACCTGTCTTTTGGTTCAATTCAAGGTAAGGAACGTGTCTCAAGTTTTGTCTCAGGCTAGTAGCGGCCCTAGCGTATCGGTTGTCGCACCAGACTTAGCAGGCGGCGGCACGACACGCGTTTACCTAGTAGCCAACGCTCTGCAAAAAATTGGATGCGACGTGACGGTAGTCGGCGCTCAGTTTGCGCCGCAGATGTATCCTACACCGCCAGAAAATTTGCAGGTGAAAGCCGTTCTCGCAAAACGGTCCTTAAGCTATGTGATTGCTCTCAAAGCCCTCTTAGGCGATCTTAATACCGACATTATCTACGCTATCAAGCCTAGGCCCACTAGCCTTGGCACTGCGCTTCTCAAAAAAATCGCAACCCGTCGCCCGCTGCTACTTGATATTGATGACTGGGAAATGAGCTGGCACCGAAGGCGCTATCGCCCTGATCCCAAGCAGCTCGCTCGCGATATGTTCTTGCCTGATGGCGCGCTGCACAATCCAGAGCACCCTATTTATCTCGAATGGATGGAATCACTCTCTGCTCGTGCAGATGCGATTACTACCAGCACCCGGTTTCTTCAAAAAAAGTTTGATGGGTACTATCTACCTAACAGCAAAGATACAGATTTATTTGACCCTCAAGCCTTCGATCCAGTCCTCAGCCGTCAAAAATATGGCCTAGCCGACTACCGCGTGCTGATGTTCCCGGGCACCGCCCGCCCTCATAAAGGATTAGAAGACGTTTTGATCGCACTAGACCAGCTCAATCAGCCCGACTTTCGACTGGTCATTGTCGGTGGCCGCAAGCCTGATAGTTATGAAGACAATCTGCTAGAGCGCTGGGGCAGATGGCTGATCAAACTGCCGCGGTTCCCAATGGCGGCTATGGCAGAAGTGGTCTCAGCCGCTCATGTTGTCGTCGTGCCCCAGCGGGACTATGAAACCGCTAGAGCCCAGTTTCCGCTGAAGCTGACAGATGGAATGGCAATGGCTAAGCCCATTCTCTCGACAACTGTAGGTGATATTCCTGAAATTTTGGCCGACTGTGCCTATCTGGCCCATCCAGAATCACCTGATCAAATTGCCACACAGCTATCCGCTATCTTTCAAGACTGGGAAAGTGCAACCCAGATGGGCTTAAAAGCTAGGTCGCGATGCATAGAACACTACAGCTTGAGCGCAATGTCTCGGCGTTTGCAAACACTGCTTAGCGAAAAGGGATACATGACAGAAAGGAAAAAGTGACCGAAGCGATCGGACAAAAAATGGATTAAGGCACAGGTTATGTCATAGAACAAGTCCATGTGATAAGTGTTAGGGAATTTACTAAAGCACTTTGTATAAGTAAAGAGTTCTACCAAACATGATATTGGGCTAATCAGGAGCCGCTGTTAGTGACATAAGCTTGTATGGCTCAACTACGCTTGCAGGCTATGGGCTTACGGGCTGCGGTTCACACTTGCATAAGCGTTTTGATCAAAGCATCTATAAAGCCAAGGGCCTACGCTAGGCCATCTAGGCACAATGGCTCGCCACCATCTCCAGTGTTTCACTCCACCAAGGGTTATGCATTCTAGACAACTTCTTTCAAAATCGCTGCTTCGATATCCTGTGCTGGTCGTGCTAACCATTGTGCTGGGATTTTCAGGGGCTTTGTTCAACGGAGTGAGTACTGTCTTATTGGTACCCATCCTGTTAGAACTTTTGGGCCAGTCTACCGAGTTTGCCGAGCAGCTACCTGCTGTTCTACAGGGAATTCTGGGTCTGTTCGATGGTGTTCCCGAACGCTATCGCCTGCTATCGCTTGCATTTGCTGTGGTTGCCCTGATCGTTTTAAAGAACGCTGCCACATATGCGGGCTCGCTAACGTCTAATAGCTTGAACCGCAAGCTAGCCGCAAAGCTGCGCTTGGATGGCCTACGCATCCTACTAGATGTTGATCTCACCTACTTTTCAAAAACCAAGGTTGGCGATCTGATCAATCATCTGAATATTGAGGTGAGCCGAACAACTATGGCGATTCGGGCGCTCTCTCGGCTAGCGATCGCAGCTATTACTATTCTAGTGTTTGTCGGGTTCTTGCTATGGACCTCCTGGCAGCTCACAATTATTGCCACACTGGCGCTAGGGGTCGTTGCACTGGTTAACCAGTCAGCGGTCAAGCAGTCTAAGGTCTTTGGCGCAGAGCTTTCACAGCTTTCACGCGACTACTCTTCTCGAATTGTCGAAATTTTGTCAGGCATTCGCCTAGTAAAATCCACAGCTAACGAAGAAGTCGAATATAAAATAATCAGTAAGCTCATTTCTGATCGTGAAATTTCTGAGTACCGCTCTCAGCTCTTGTTTGCAGGAATTGGCCCGCTAAACGAAGTCTCTAGTATTATCGCGCTAATTAGCGTTGCCGCCATTGGCCGCCTTGTGGTGGGCGAGCAGATAGAAACCTTTTCCTCTATTTTGCTCACGTACCTGCTAGTGCTGTTTCGGATGCTGCCTTCTATCGGCCAGCTCAATTCTGCTCGCAGTCAGCTGGCAAACGTTATACCTAGCGTTTCAATTGTCAGCGAGTTCTTACGCCGTGATGACAAGCCGTTCATGCCACACGGTCATCGCCCATATAATCAGCTAGAGCACGGCATCCATTTCAACAACCTAACTTTTAGCTATCCGAACGCGGATCGTCCTGTGTTAGCCGACGTCGATTTGAAGCTAAAAAAAGGAACAACGCTGGCACTTGTAGGGGCTTCTGGTGCTGGTAAATCGACCCTTGCTGATTTGCTACCCCGGTTTTACGATCCCGACAGCGGCTCTATTGAAATTGATGGTATCAACCTAAAAGAAGTAGAGCTATCTAGCTTTCGCAGACGGCTAGGCATCGTTAGCCAAGACACGTTTTTATTCAATGCGTCGGTACGTGAGAATCTCATCTACGGTCGCCCAGATGCTAGTGATGCGGAAATTGAAGATGCTGCTCGCCGGGCTAACGCCTACAAGTTTATAAAAGATTTGCCACAGGGATTAGATACGCTAATTGGCGATCGCGGTGTTTTGCTATCAGGCGGTCAGCGGCAGCGACTGGCGATCGCCCGGGCCCTTTTACAAGATCCTGACATTTTAATCTTAGATGAGGCAACCAGCGCCCTCGATACTATCTCAGAGCGCTTAGTACAAAAAGCCATTGATGAACTGAGCCGCGATCGCACGACGCTAGTTATCGCTCACCGTCTCTCTACTGTTCAAAACGCCGATCAGATCGCAGTCTTAGACCAGGGCCGAGTAGTTGAGACCGGCACGCATACGCAGCTTTTAAACAAAGGCGGCTACTACTCTCAGCTCTGTGCTATTCAGTTTTCTGAAAAAACCAAAGATGAAACGTGTAGCGAAGAAATTAGCGAAAGAGACCAGGCGATATCAAAAGCATCCTACGAACTCAGGTCTCGGCTAAGTGGCATTATAGGCAGCTTGAATTTGCTCAGCGATGCGACCACCATCCAGGACGACAGCGAGCGCGACGAGCTGACAGCCTCTGCTTATGAAACGACGCTAACCATGCTTAAGGTCGTCGAAGAGCTAGAGAAGTCTGGCCGGAGCACTTTTATCTAGCATGGTTTGGGCTTAGATACTTAGCGGCAAGCCACATCTAGATCAAAAACACGCTTTAAAACAATTCTAGAGAGGATAATTCAGGATGCGCGGCGTTTATATAGTGGCCAACGATAAGGTGAGTGAGAATGCGATCGCTCTTCTCAGCAGTCTTCGGCTTCACGATCCTGATATTCCTGTTTTTTTAATTCCTTTTAACGACGATTATCAAGTCGTTGCCCAGCGCTTAAGCGAGCTATATAACGTCCAGATTTTTCCAGATCTGGCCTTTCTAGAGACGCTTACCCAAAAAATTGGTGAAATATTTCCTAGAGACTTCCTCGCCTTGCCGAACAAAATGCGTAAGCTCGCAGCCTGGTTCGGCCCGCTCGACGAGTTTCTTTACATCGATACCGATATTCTATTTTTCACTCCAGTTACAGACACCCTCAACTATCTAGAGCGTGCTGATTTTATCTGGTGTGACTATCACTACAAAAGGGGACTAGAAGACGTATTTTCTGATGTCGTTCTTGAGCAAAATATATTCGACGCAGACGCCTTGGCAGACGTCTTTAACAGTGGCCTATGGGGATCGCGCAAAAGCGCTCTGACCCTAGAGCAGCTCTATACCCTGCTACAAGACTGTGCGGCCCATCGCGAGTATTTTGATTTTTCGAGCGGCACTACCGATCAGCCGATCATGAACTATGTAGTACTTAAAACCATGTCGCGTCGGTTGAATATTGTCAAAGCCAATCCTGGTGAGCCGGGTAGCTGGGGCGGGTCGCCACACTTTGATCGCCGTGATGATGGTCTTTTCGATGGCGATCGCCCCCTGCGCTATCTGCACTGGGCAGGTACACCCATGAGAGCAGGCGGTCCCTACCGCGATTTATGGACACACTACCGATATTTGAACGATCTAGAAGGCAAAGCTAGTGCCGCAGCGAGCCAGTCGCCACCAAAGTATGGGCTTCAGCAGCTAAAGAGCACGCTGAAAAGCCAGATTAAATCTGTCCTAGGAAAGCAGTAGGAAAACAATAGAGAAAAAGCACCAAATCTTCAAACCGACATTAGAGCCCAGACCGGCTTGGGTACTGACGTAATAGCTGTAATAAAGACTGCCTGTCGAAAGAGCGGGGATCAGAGCGTGAGCCGGATCGATCCACTGCCTTATGAGTGGTGATACGGTCGTCCGGGACGGTCGTACGCGCTAGCAGCCAGGCCAAAGAGCGATACTGAACGTCTGTATAGCCGCTGTGATTGGCTCTATTATTATTTTGGCCGTCTGGAGGTGTCTCCAAGGAGATATGGTAAGCAAAATTATTAACAGAGCTGGGAAATGCCGCATTCGTCGTTACTGACTCTTCGCCTGCATCCCCTTGAAAAGAAGAATTACCAGCACCAAAGGCTCTCTGCTCTGGCGGAACCACATAGTAAATAGTGCCATCTAGACCAATCAAGGCGTGGTAGCTGACCTGATCGTTGTCGTTGGTATGATTGACCTGAAACAGATTGAGAGCGCTAGAAGCTGAGCCTACGGTCTCGTGCAGCACGACAATATATTGGTTACCGAGAGGGCTGCCGTTGACATCGGCAGAGAAGCGCTCTCCATAGTTAGAAGGGTGCGCAAGGTAGACGCTTTCTTTCGGTTGATAGTTCGGTGCACCAGCCAAAGATGCCGTCAACACCGAACTGTCGCTTAAGCCACTGCCGTGGAAGTCATGGTAGGCAGTAGAGCGATCGCTAAAATGACGAGTTGTTTGATTCTCCTGACTAGGTTCAGGTACAGAGCCAGAAACCAGAATAGTTGCGGCTGTCAGAAAAAAGGCGATTGTACTAGTAGCCCAGATTAGCCCAGCTTGGTGCATAGAATAGCTTGCAAAAGTTAGACCACCAAAAAACTAAGTTGTCATAGATTGGTCGGCATTTGTGCCTGCCAGATAAAACAGCTTTAGTTGTTAATTTATACTACTTCTAAATTCGACGATTAGCCGGACACTCACAGCTTCAAAGGCTGATATGCCTTGAATTATTAATACGTCTCAAATTATCTACCAAAATAGCTGAAAAACCGTGCAGTGTGGTGTCACAGTTCGGGACCTCTTTGCCGCTTTAAGTACTGCCGGTAGTATTGCCGATATAGCAGCTCTAACCTGCCGCTGTAGGATTCAATCGCAGACCTCTGTCGGCGGTAAAGACCTAGAAATAGGTTAGAGAACAGCAGCGTTGCGATCGCAACTAACAGCCCCGCCGCCGTAGAAACCAGCGCTGTACCAATACCTGCTGTTACCTCACCAGCTGACTCACCGACTGCATCGCCAATGCGCAGTGACGAAAATGACGCCATCAGGCCCAAAATCGTCCCTAGCAAACCCAACAGAGGCGCAACCCCAACAATGGTCTCGAATACCGTATTGAACCGCTTAAGAAGAGGGATTTCGCTCTGCGCTGCACTTTCTAGCGCGAGGCGGAAATCATCCGGAGTGCCTTGCTCTAGAGTGAGAGCCGCTAAGAAAATTCGGGCGATAGGAAACTGCACCTGCTGCCGCAGACGAGCGATCGCATCTTGAGGCTTCGTAGCATACAGAGTCAGCACCTGTAGGATGAAACGGTCCTGCTTTTGATAAAGCTGTAGCCAGAACAAACCGCGCTCGAATATCAGCATCGTTGCCAACATAGAAAACCCTAGCAGCGGCCACATCACCACCCCGCCCGAGCGAAATAAACTTACTAGCCCCACCGAGTTATCTCTTCGCTAAGCTTGCATCTTAGAGACTATATACCGGGAGCTACATGCCTGGAAAGTGCTCAATTTCCGCGTAGCCATTGAATAAAAGCTCTTTGCCTTTCACCTCTAGCTGATTGACCCGCAAAGAGACACCGTCGAGGTCAAACCGCTCTAGGTCCACCATTTTATTCAAAACCCCAATAAAGCCTGGAATCATCGCCTCAGAGAGCCACTGAATATCTTCTGGTATGTTTTCTGGCTCAAATTTCACATTGGTAAAGACCACTCGCCGCCGTCGCTCAACACTGACTTCTGCAGATAGCTGAATCGGCAAATCTTCCTTGTTTGGCAGATCCGTCCTGGCTGAAATCTTGACACGCTGCTCGGGCAGCAGCTCCATTTGAACCGCGCGAAACGAGATCGGGTCGCCACCAGATAGGCTAGTTGCCTCTTCACTAGTGACGTTGCGCAGATGTTTTTCTACCAGATCTGCAGTAAAAGCCTTGTTAATCCCCGACTCAGTCATAGTGACCGTGGCGATCGCGTGGGTTGACTGCTTTAGACGGATCTTACCGCCCATCAAACCTGATATATCCAAAGAAACAGCGTCCGTCTCGAACTCCATTTCTTCAGCTTCGAACATCTTCTTGATGAGGAGACCTTTCCCCTTCATTTGAAAGCTATCGACCACACCCTGCAAGATCTTGCTGGCAGGAGAGCACCGTACCGAAACGTCAACAGACTCACTTCGGGTAAATAGTTGTGAAATAGCTTGACGAGCAACGGAACTCAGCATGTTTTCGCCGAAGTCCGTTGAGGATGATTGAGAGCCTAGCAGACCGCCTAACATGCTTGAGGTAAGTACCTGCTCAGAAAGTTCACTTCTATTTGTAACAAAATATGAACGCGCTTGCCATTTAATGTTGGAGCACTCACTTATTTATATAGTCCGCGGTCAACCAGTTGTTACTCAACATCGCGAGCGATGCTCACATAGTTTAGCAGGCCCATCTAAACCCATACCTATAAATTTCTGCTAATTTCGGCATAACGCTCTAATGCTTTGCAGCTTGCAGCTCAGCTTGCCTCTATACCTCAGTTTTTCAACGGTTCTATTGAAGAGCTGGCAGAATCCATCAAAAGAAAAAGATGTCAAGCCTCTAAAGAAAGAAGCTCCTCAGTATAAAAACATAAAAGTCGAGGAACTTAAGATGCGAAGCATAGGCCAAAGGGCGATGGGTGCCAAGTTAAGGTTACGCGACAATAGTCAAGGGGTGCCAAAAGAGTGTAGGAAAGGGTTATATCGTTCAAAGCCCTAAGCTTCTCAGATGAGTCATCGCTATAGCCGCAATCCAGATCACATTCGCCGCCGCAACGTGCCCGCTCCGGACAATGAGGCGATTGATGAACATCTGAGATTGCTTCTGAGTCCAGTAGTCTATAGCCAAGCCGCGTACTATCGAACCCTAGGGATGCGTTCACGCATATTGACACTGCCATTGATGGTGGCAGCGGTAGTGACGCTGTTGTGGAAGCAGGTGCCCTCGGTTAATGAGTTAACCCGTCAGTTGAACCGCAAAGACTTGCTGTGGGCAAAGGCAGTGAGCGTAAGCCGTCAGGCGGTAAGTGCGCGCTTTCTGAGTTTTCCGAATGAGTTGTTTGAGGGCGTATTTCAGGCACTGCTGCCGACATTGAAAGCGCGTTGGGCCGAGCGCACTCGCCCGCTGCCCGTGAGCGTGGCCTATGCGAGAGAACACTTTGAGCAGGTGTGGGCGGCAGACGGTTCGGTGCTAGAAGCGCTATTCCGCAAGCTCAAGAGCCTAGAAGCGATGCCAGCCGGACAGCTGGCAGGCAAAATCTGTACGGTGATTGAGCTTGGCTCTCAATTGCCGGTACAGATTTGGTTCTCTGAGGATGCCAAAGCCCATGACTGTCAGTTCCTAGATGATTTGTTGGCCCTAGCGACGGCCAAAACCCTGCTGATTCTAGACCGAGGCTTTTACGACTTTGAGTGGTGGGCTCGGTTGGTAGCTCAAGGCACCCAGTTCATTTGTGCCGGTAAGTCGAACCTGGCTTACACCGTTCTCCAGGAGTTCTCGCTCACCCATGGCCTCCGAGACCGCCTGATTGTCGTCGGCAAAGACAAATCAGGCGAGCCCTTAGTCCGGCTTCGGTTGATCGAGGTGCGCAAAGGCAAGGGCTGGTATCGATACCTCACTTCTGTACTCAACCCCAAAGTCCTGCCACCTTATGTGGTGGCCGATTTGTACGCTCGCAGGTGGCGGATTGAAGATGCCTTTCACCTGGTGAAGCGGCTGTTGGGACTGGCCTATCTTTGGACCGGTTCGCTCAATGGCATCAAGCTCCAAATCTGGGCGACTTGGTTGATGTACGCCGTCTTGAACGACCTCTCTGATGCCGTTGCTCAGGCGGTTCAACTACCGCTTGAACGCATCTCTAAGGAAATGGTTTGGCGCGGTCTCTATCATTTTAATGATGCTTATAATCGCGGCCTTGCCTCTGACCCCATCGCTTATTTAGCTGCCCCTGAAAATCGTGACCTGAGCGTCGTCAAAACCATTCGTAAACCGCCTAGGATTATCAACCTTAACCCCTATATCTCTGCCCTTTCAGGCTCTTCTTGACTAATCCCTTTTTGTTCTAACTTGCTACCCATCGCCAAAGGGCATGGAAGTTGTAGTTGAGCTAACTGTGAAATAATTCATTCCTTGAGAAGAGATTAAAATCCAATCCGCTGCCAACGCAGACAAAATTTTTAACGATATGATTATCAAGTACTCGCTCTTGCACATCTGGGCTCTTTAGCAGCAAACTTTACTCAACTCAGCTGTCGGCTACGAACAATTAGGGAAGATTTTATTAAGCACAAAATAGGTTGAATTAACGCAACAGTTTGATTGCCGCTTGATTGCTATAGATTAGTCAGGAAAGCAGTCTCATTCTCAACGTTAACAACCGCTCATATTTTCTATCCTTAGTCCCTTGCCACTGAAGCGTTAGCCCTCGCTATTGAAGTAGCTGTAAGCACTGTTTTTAGCCTAGAGCTTGGGTCGTACAATGCGGTTGTGAGTGCCTAGCCTCTAGCTAAAACACTCTTCCAAAAACAGCCGTTGAAGCGCTGATCATATGCAATTAGACTAGCAACTAGAATTTGTCTTCTGCTTCTTTTAAAGCTCCGCACTTAAACAACACCTCCGTAAATATCTGTGTCTCAAGCGGATTTGGCAACTCGCCCTCTTTAGATAAAGATAAGCACTTTCAATTTGGAAAATCATGTTAAATAATCATCAGATTTTGGGCCATGACTCCGTCTTTACGCCAGAACAAGTTTTAGAAAATAGAGGACGTGTTGCTATCTTTATTGATGGCTCTAATTTGTTTTACGCTGCCTTGCAGCTCGGTATTGAAATTGACTACACCAAGCTGTTAGCTAGGCTCACGTCAGGCTCTCGGCTGTTTCGTTCTTTCTTTTATACAGGCGTTGATCGCGCTAACGAAAAGCAGCAGGGCTTTCTGCTATGGATGAGGCGCAATGGCTATCGAGTCATCGCTAAAGATCTTGTACAGCTACCTGACGGATCTAAAAAGGCCAACTTAGATGTGGAAATCGCCGTCGATATGATGGCTTTGGTTGGATGCTACGATACTGCAGTCTTAGTAAGCGGCGATGGTGATTTGGCCTATGCAGTAGACGCTGCTAGCTATAAAGGTGTGCGTGTAGAGGTGGTCAGCCTAAGAGCAATGACCAGCGATAGCCTAATCAACGTGTCTGATCGCTACATCGACCTAGATAGTATCAAGGACGATATCCGCAAGACATCTCGGGGTAGCAGCACCGCCGCTGCTAGCAACAACTATACGTACCGCCCGCTGTCTAGTCTTTCTGTGCTAGACGAAGCTGAGGCCGCTCGTTCATAGCCGCTCGCCTATACTATTCAGCTAGGCTTCATGCAGGAACCATCGGGTTGATAGAGCCAATTGAACGGGGTTAATTTGTGCGGAGCTTCACATAGGCAGTGAAAAATCGGTGGTATCGGTGGACGTTTGTAGTCGCGGCGGTCGTTGTGCTTGTTTTTGCGCTGCGTGCCTGCTTTTCTGGCAACGATTTTGTGGTCAATGAGCCCCAAGAGGCTGTTGAGGCTGAACTGACGCTCCGAGCTGTGACGCTAGAGCAACCTGATGAAAACGGTGAGCTGCTATGGCGGCTAAAGGCAAAGTCTGTAACCTACGCGCCTGATACTCAGCGGGCAGATTTAATTGACCTAGAGGGTGAGTTTTTTCAGAATGGTGTCACTGTCTATACGGTGGCAGCGGATGAGGGTGAGGTTTTGCAGAATGGAAACACCTTATTTCTAAGAGGCAATTTAGTCGCAACTGGTCAGGAGAACGAGCTGACGCTAGAAGGCGAAAAAATGAAATGGGTTCCTAAGCAAGATCTGCTGGTGATGGGAGAATTCGAAGAGGCAGACATCTTTGACGCCGGCGAAGGCGATCAGTCGGCAGCTACCGAGAAGACGCCTGCCTCAGCTGCTGGGGCAGCACCTAGTTTAGACGAGGCACCGGTTACAGGTTTCAACCCTCAAATTAAGGCCGTTGCACGGTTAATGAAGGTGAGTAATGCAGAAAATAGAGTGGACCTTACCGGGGGGGTGCTGGCCCAAAGTAAGGCGTCGCCCTGGCTGATGTTTCAATCTGATTCGCTGATATGGTTTACGCAGCAAGAGCGAATCGAAGCTAGTCAGACGCTGAAGATAGAGCAGTTTGAGACTGAGTCTTATCAGGTGGTGAGCGATCTCATTGTTGGCGAATCTGGGCAGGTAGAGCTGGCTGAAAATAGAGCCACGTTAGACGGCGGTGTGCAGCTAGATGCGCTCAAGCAACCGCTGACAGTACGTAGTGAGCAAGCGGTTTGGGAGATAGACGATCAGACGGTGGCGATGGATACCCCAGTCGATATTGAACAGCCAGCGCGACAGATCACAGCGGTGGCCAATCAGGCCAAGATGGATTTGGCGGCGCAGATTATTTACTTGACTGGAGACGTACGCGCAGCCGGAGAAAAGAACGATTCGAGGCTAGCTGCTGACAGCGTGACTTGGCAAACCGCCACGCAGCAAATTGAGGCAAACGGCAATGTGCGCTATCAGCAGGCCGCGGATCCTGACGTCGCAATATCAGGGCCTAGGGCCGTCGGTAATATTGAAGCGGGGACTGTCGTGATTGAAGGCGGCGAATCGGGCGAGGTGATTACTGAAATTGTGCCAGGTGACTTCTAGGGGCAGTGTCGCTAAAGGTGCCTTTGAAGGCGAAGGCTTTGCTAAAGGTAATATGGCGCGTCAGGCATTAGCCGGTAATAGTCGCCTAGTCTGACTAATCAAAACTCATTGATCCAGACTTACTTGATCGAGACCGGTTAACCGAGACTTACTGATTGAGCATCGAAAAGTTGCGCTCTATATTGCCAAACTGATAGGGTGACTGGCCGATAACAACCGTTGTTTTTAGAGCAGGGGGAATGTCAGAAGCTTTTCCCCACTGCTGTTCTATGGCAGAGACAATTTGATCCTGGCGCGATCGCAGTGCACCCAACCCCGATCCGTAGTTCATTAGCGAAAACCAAACCAGCCCTTTCTCTTCTGTGGGCAGCACGCCCGCCAGTGAGCTGACCACAGCCAGACTACCGGTTTTGACCACCGAATTAGCGGGCAGTCCACGATCGGTCACTGTGCCCCCATCGGCACCTGTTACCGGAAAAATGTCGGAGATGGTGTAGCTGTGCGATCGCAAATTACTTTGTATCGCCTGCAGCGCCATCACAACTGCCCTAGGAGAAATTTGATTGGCCTCGCCCAAGCCAGAACCATTAATTAAATTAAGTTCTTCTGGCGCAATTCCAGCAGTGGCTTCGATCTTGCTAATAACAGCCGATGGCCCACCGACCGCATTCGCGATTTGCTCAGCCATTGGATTGTTGCTGTAGATATTCATCGCCTTTAGTATGGCCACCAGTGGCAAAGAGTCATGCCGCACCAGCCAGCCACTGATGCTGGTCTTGCGGCTACCTGCCGCTGTCTGAACATCCCCATCAATTTGAATTTGTGGCGTGGGTGTACCCGGCGGCAAATTTTGGTAGGCAGCTGTCAGCGCGTACTCCCAGTTACTGGCATTGAGCGCCTGTTTTAGCTCAGTGCCAGACTGGCTAGAACTGGTCTCAAAGTTCATGTTAAAACCACTGGCAATCACTAAATTACCGGTGACCCGGCGAACGCCCACCTGTTGCAAAGCGTTGCCTAGTGCGATCGCCTCCTCCCATACAAACAGCGGGTCGCCACCGCCTTCGACCACTAAATCGCCCGTAATCACACCGCTAGCCGCATCGAACTGCCCTTGCCAACCCACTAACGTTTCAAAGCGGTGATTCGGCCCCCAGGTAGAGAGGGCGGCTAGCGTGGTCGCTATCTTAGTCAGCGAGGCTGCCGGTGTCGGCACTGTTCCTTGGTTCTCGGCGACCGGATACTGACCCACAGATATCCATACCCCCTGCCGACTGGTCTCATACCCGGCAGCAGCTAACCCCGAAAGATAGTCCGATACAATAGCTTTTGCCGCTGGATCATCAGCGATCGCCGCTTCGACCCAAGGGGATTCCCACTGCGGCCTTGGATCGACATCGCCCAGGTTCAGAGTGGCCGCCTGCGGCCACCGCTGCGCCCCAGAGCAAGCACTAAGCAAGCCACCTAAGATAATACCCACTAGCTTGACTAGTCGCCCTGACTTGATGGCCAAAACCCTTCTTTCTAGCAAGTCGTACCCGCCCAAATCGATTCCTGCCAAAGATACACTATAGGTACTGCCGCTGTGTGGTGTTTTTCGTTCTTTGCTGCTCTTTTTATGGTTTATTGAGCCCTATGGCCAGACCCGACCAAAGCCAAATACTGCGTCGCTTGCCTATTGTGGTCGGTGCCCTAGGCGGCACCTTGCTCTTTCTCAACCGGGTGACCACACCGGTTGTGAGCGCCTCTCAATCTCGATCAGACGCACTCGGTGTGATTCTAAGCGCTTTGCTAATTTTAGCAGGGCTGTTGTGGCAGCAGATTCAGCCTAAGACGCCAGAAGCGGTGACCTTAGTTGGTACAGAAGGCTTTGAGCTAGCCAAAGATCTAGATACGCGCGTAAAAACAGAGCTTGCTTGGGCCTCTCACTTACTGCTAACAAACACGGCAACTCGAAGCGTACTTGTGTATTACAACAGTCAGATGCTACTCAGACGAGGCGTGCTAGGCAGCCAAAAAGCTCTGGAGCCAGGGATGATTGTGCAGCGCGTTTTAGACAAACAGAAGCCTATTTATCTAGTAAATTTAGCGCTTTATCCGGGTCGAGTTGAGTTCGACTACCTACCTGAAAATACTCAAGGATTGATATGCCAGCCATTAGGCAGCAAAGGCGTTTTGATCTTAGGGGCGAACGCACCGCGCAGCTACACTCAACAAGACGAAGCGTGGATTGCAGGCATCGCTGATAAGCTCGCCGACAGCCTAGCCTACGAAGATGATGTCTCGGGCAGTCAGCTAAAAAGCCAGATCGAAAAAGGCCAGATCAAAGAAGGCCAGATCAAAGAAGGCCAGATCAAAGAAGGCCAAATTAAGGATGCTACGCTCACGGGTTCTACAGAGGCATGAACCACACACACACCTTGTGTTCCTAGAAGGAGCTATTCAGCAGCTTCATCTAATATCCGAACAGCGACCGTTGAGACTCTGAAGTTATACTGCGGGCCGTCGATTTCAATAGGCGTACCCACTTTTACGGGGACGCCAAGCACAGGCACACCGTCAACGATTTGCGCGCTGCCGCCCAGCGTAATGAGCATATCAACCGTGAAGTCTAGCTCAGGTCGAGGATCCGGAAAAGATTTAACCGTGCCATCCGGCTGAGGGACGGCAACGCTTCGAGGCAGTGAGACTACGCCTTTTACGCCAATTTCGCCATAGGGCTGGTTACGTACAATGATGTCTGTTGTATCCGTCTGCGCCAACCCCGCTAAAAAATCTTCCGGATTTAGAACCGTTAGTCCCCTAGCAATGACATCGACTTCTACCTCTTTTCCGCCTTGGGTTTGGGCAACTGAGCCACCCGCCCCAGGATAGAAAAAGATACCAACAATAACCATCAAAATCGCTAATGCGGCCCCTAGGTCTAGCAAGCTAAGTTTGCCAAAGAGTCGGCCTTTAGAGTCTAGAACTGCCATTGATTTCCTTTGTTAAATGCCTTATTAACCACAGTATTTAACCACACTTTTCTACCCCGATTCGAGGAAGGCGATAGAATCGTATGTACGGAAAATAGGTGTTCTTGGCTCCAGTCAAAATGGTCTGACCCGTCTGTAGGAATCACTATCTCGATAGATGTGTCTACAGACATACTTGAGATACCTTTTCATCAATTACTGGCTAGTTCTTCGGACCTCAACCTTGCTATAGCTGCAGTTTCGCAAGTGTCACAATTTAACGCATAGCGGCTTCACAAAATCGCTAATGTTCAAAGAGAAAGTGCCTCTTTATATAGCATTGGTATACAGCATTAGTCTGCCGCTGTAACCGTCACTTGTGGCTCAATACCTTCAGCCCATATCCATGAGAAGTACACACCTCCCTAAGTCATGACTAATTTGCTAAAAATCAAGATGAAAAAAGTCTACCGTCAGGTGGCCTATGCTTTGATTGCCGTTGTGCTAGCGATCGGTATCAATACAGCCACTGCTCAGCCATCTCAAGCAGGATGGTTAGACTTGCTTATTCATGGCGTGCGGGTGTACCAGCTCTCTAGCATGACGAATGATCAAGAAGTAGATTTGGGAAGTGGAATCAACCGTGAACTGGTACAGAGCGGCCAGGTCAATCTGTATGAAAACGCGGCGCTAACTGCCTATGTTGATGAGATTGGCCAGAATCTGGCGGCAGTCAGCGATCGCCCCGATATTCCTTACACCTTTCAAGTTGTTGAAGACGATGCGATTAATGCATTTGCAACGATGGGTGGCTATGTCTATATCACCACTGGGTTAATGGAGGCTGCAGACAACGAAGCTGAGCTAGCGGGAGTTATTGGTCATGAGATTGGGCACATTGCTGGTCGCCATGCGGTGCAGCAAATGCGTCAGGCCGCGATTACGCAAGGCATCACAGGTGCGCTGGGTGTGAACCGTGATCGCCTGGTCAATATTGGCACCCAAATTGCCCTTCAGCTGCCAGCTAGCCGTAGTGACGAATACGAAGCAGATCGCCATGGCTTCCACAGCATGGGCCGTGCGGGCTACGACCAGTCGAGCATGGCTACCTTCATGCAAAAGCTGGTGCGCCAGGGCTCTACGCCAGAGTTTCTTAGCACCCACCCTGATGCGCGTAATCGAGTGAACTCTCTGCAAGAGCTAGACAGACAAAGCGCTTTGCCAGAGGCCAACTCTGGCACCAATGAGAGTGCCTACAACGCTGAGATTAGCGCGCTGCAATAAGGTTTTATCGATAGTTTTACTGACGAAGATTTTATCGAGATAGTCTTTCTCGATAAGCATTCATACCATAAAACATAAGGTTTTGCTCAGCACGAACCCTGGCGCTCAGCGCTGGGGTTCTTTGCTGTATGTAATGCTGTAGGAGTGGAGCGTCGCCCCCGGTGAGCCAAGCTTTTCCATGGGGAAACTGCTGCCACCAGGCGCAAAGATAGTCGATGACGGTGGCGGTGATGCCATAGACAAGGCCGCTGGCGATCGCACTTTCTGTACTCATTGCCCATCGATTCGGCAGCGCCACCTCTGATAACGGGCTATCAAGCGACTGACTATTGAGGGATTGGCTATCTAGCTCTGGCATATCAAGAGCGGGTATATAGTTACCCAGCGCTGCCGTTTTTTGGGCTAGCGCCTCACTCTGCAAACGCATACCCGGTAAAATAGCGCCGCCATAGACAAAATCATCTATCCCTGCGGTTAGGGTGATTGCCGTTCCAGCATCTATCACTAGGGCGGGCCAGCCTTCCAATGTGCCTGCACCTAGCAGGTTGATGGCACGATCTATGCCTAGCGTCGGGTAAAGGTTAAAAAGGGGAATGTGCGATCGCTCTACAACGTTCGCAGATTGCTCACCAGCTAACCAAAGCTCTTGCTGAGCTGGGACGACAGAAGCTATCCAAAGATTTTTAAGAGATAAAGCAGCAGCAGGTAGTGCAGATTGCTCTGATGACGTCAATTGCCCTATGTGGTCAATCTCGGCTTGCCATCCTTTGGTTTGAAATCCAGAGGACTGTAGCCGGGTAGCAATCTCTGAGGTGAGATGAGGCGTATGCCAATTACCTAAGAAGCTGCCTTGATGGAAATATCCCCAGTGGAGACGAGTATTTCCAATAACAAGAGCCAACCATGATTCGGTTGCCTGGTCTGCGGTTGCCTGGTCTTTGGCTAGGCCTGCCGCTTGATCTGCTGTTTGGGCACTGAAACAAGTATCGGTTGAAGAGTCAGATTGTGCCACGGCTGATGCTATTTTTTACCTAGAACATTTTTCTGATGGCCTTTTTCCCAATTGTGCCTTTAAAGGAGCAAGAGCCGACCAAAGGTGGTCAGCTCTAAATAGTTGTCAACTCAGAGAAACAGGCTTGGATAGAGCCTCCTAAATGTAGTGAAAGATGGTGAAAACTTTCTATTAGAGGGTTTACAACGCTCGCTATGTACTATGTGGATATCCCGGTAGATTTGGCTTGGCCTAGAAGAACTAGACCTAAAGCCCAAGTTAGAGACAGATAATAGCAGAGCTTTTATAGCTTGTTAGGTGTCGCCTGGGCTCTATGTAAAAGAAACCCGAAATGCGAGTTATTTAGTTGTATTTCTTAGTTATTAAGGTAGCACGAACACCCAAGGAACACTCATAGAAGGAATCGTAAGTTAATACAGCGCTACAGAAGTTCTTATTGGGTTTACGGTTCTTCAGAGAAAATCGATGGTTGAGGGAAGGCTGAAGATTATCCTGCAGTTGTGCGATTGACCTCTCACAACTGAACTCTCGTAACTGGACCCTACCCGAAAAGACCAACACAGCAGCCACAAAATGGCTCGTCTGCAAGCCAGTGAAGCTATGACTTTCTAGAAACTTTTTATTAACAACAGTAATTAAATTAAAGGACTATAACGATGAATAATATAAAGCGATATGTATATGCTCCACTGTCTTGGCAGCAAGATCTACTAAACGCGGTTGACACAGGTTCGACCTGGACCGGAAAGCATAGTAACTTTACCCCTTGGATTGCTCAAACCTATGCAGAGCTATCCAAAAGAGGTATCAATCTTACAATTACCGACTCGCTGTCTGTGAGCGGAATTGTCTTAGCTGATAGAGATACTTTAGGAAATGCCTATCCCTTTCTACCTGAAACACTCCTGATTTGTGCCAAAAGCGATCGCGAATTTCATCCTTCTGCAGCCTTGCACGTTACTCACAATCGTAAAGATGAACAAATTTTAAGGAGAGAAGCCTGGGGAGTTCGCTACATCGACCACTGGCCTATGCCCAACATAATACCTAGAGATCCACGAAGAGGCAGTAGGCTTGAGAATATTGCTTACCTTGGGTCGAGAAGCCAGCTCGCTGATGAACTTAAAAGCCCGGATTGGAGCAAGAGATTGGCTCAGTCTGGGCTCAATTGGTTACCCATATTCGAATCTAAACAGTGGAATGATTATACAAACATTGACTTAATCGTCGCCGCTCGGCGCTTCCCTTCACCCTCTTATCAAAGTAAGGGTGCCATAAAGCTAATAAACTGCTGGCACGCAGGTGTACCAGCCTTGCTCGCTCCAGAGTCTGCATTCATGCGTGAAAAGGTATCCGAGTACGACTTTATCCCAATAAATTCGGTTGATGATGCCTTTTCAAGTCTTGAGTTTTTACAGTCTAACCCCGCATTCTATTCGCAAATGATAGAACGTTGTCATCAACGGAGCCAGCTCATCAGCAGTGAGCGTATTGCCGATCAGTGGGTTGATTTTTTCAGAGAGGTTGAAAGTTTCTATAAGTCATCATGGAAGCAAATGAGTTTAATGCAATCTAAAGCGAGGTTTGCACAAAGGCTTTATCTTTTGAAAAAGCAGAGAGTCATAGCGAAGCTTCAAGGCGCTATGAAATAGTAAACTCCCATCCAAAAGCAATATCTTCTATCTAAGAGGCGGCTTTAGAGGTGACGACTGTATGGGAGGCGGCTTCAAGGGTCTTCGAAATCTCAAGACTAAGTCTCAAGACTAGTCGGTTCTAGAAGCAGCTAATCCTGAAATAGCTGCTTCTGAATCTGCTTAAGCGACTTAGCCATATTGGGCAGTCGCCGAATAATGGCTGAAGACTTGAGAAATATCTTGTGCGGAATAGCGGGTGAGCCCGAGACAATTTCGCCAGCCGCAACGTTTGTGGTGATACCAGCTTGCGCTGAGGCGATCACGCCGTCTCCAAGTTTGGCCCGGTTAGCAATGCCGACCTGCCCTGCCAAAATGACGCGATTGCCAATAATCGTGCCGCCAGCCATACCAACCTGTCCGGCCATGGCTACGGCCTCACCCACCTGGCAGCCATGAGCAATATGTACCAGATTGTCAATTTTGGTGTTTTTGCCAATTCGAGTCTCGCCAACGGCAGGGCGATCGATTGTAGAGTTTGTCCCTATCTCCACACCGTCTTCTAAGACGGCCACCCCTGCCTGGTGCATTTTTTCCCAGCCAGTGGCTGTCGGCACAAAGCCAAACCCTTCAGATCCAATTGCCGCGCCGCTATGAATGACGCAGTTTGCACCAATTCGCGATCGCTCATGAATAACGCTGTTGGCGTGCAGCACTGTATTTACGCCAATGGTAACTCCTGGGTAGATAACCACATTGGCATGAATGCAAGCGCGATCGCCAATCGTCACCCCCGCATGAATCACCGCATTCGGCCCAATTGCCACCGCCTCACCGATAGTCGCAGACAAATCGACAACGGCTGCAGGGTGAATCCCTGGCAGACGGCGATATGGCTGATAGAACAGGGTAATCACCCGAGCGAAAACTAGCCGAGGGTTCTTAACGCTGACCCAGACAATATTACGGTTGGCTGCTTCAGCCTGGAGCGCTTCATCACCTGGCAACACCAACGCGCCTGCTCCAGTTGTCGCCACATGGGAGGCAAATCTCGGGCCTTCCACGTAGCTCAGTTCATGGCTGCCCGCATCATCAATTGCCGCTAAGCCTTCTATCGTGATATCCAAATCGGCTGCGTCCGTGTCAGCATCCAAGCTGGACGCCGTCACTTCATCACCCAAAGCATCAACAATCTGACGGAATTTCATGAATTGGAACCCCCTTCACTTATCAATATCAGCGCATCTCTACTGGCAGTTAAGCTACCAGAAAGACGGCACACTCTACGTGCGATGTTTGGGGAAAGAAGTCGGCAGGCTGCACGCGGCTAACCTGATAGCCACCTTCTTCACAAAGCGTGCGCAGATCTCTTGCTAGGGTGGCAGGATTGCAGCTAACGTACACAATTCGCTCGGGCTTTATTGCTATTAGGGCCGCCAACACCGCTGGTTCACAGCCCTTACGAGGCGGGTCAAGCATAACAATATCGGGCTTTACCCCCAACTCAGGCAGCAGCGTGGCAACATCGCCGATTCGAAAGCCGACGTTCTTAATGTCGTTTAGCGCCGCGTTAGCTTGCGCTTGCACTACCGATTCGGTAAAAGCTTCTAGCCCAATACAGCGCTTTACTTGCTTTGCAAGCGGCAGTGTAAAGGTGCCAACGCCGCAATAAGCATCGACTAAAATTTCGTTGCCAGTAAGCGCCAGCTCGGCTTGAATTTCGGTCAGCAGGCGTTCTGCTTGGGTCGTATTGACCTGGAAAAAAGTGGCAGGCTGAATATGAAAGGTCAGGCCAGCAAAGGTTTCTTCAAGATAGGGCTGCCCTGCAATGGAAAAGGTTTCTGGGCCAAAGATAGCGTTGGTTTTTTTCCAATTTAGATTGATCAGAACACCGACCGCATCGGGGTAACGCTCTAGCCACTGCTGCGCCTGCTCGTGAATGCCTTTGAGCTTGACTGAGCGGCTCACTAGCGCTATTAGTATTTGCCCAGTACGCTGACCGATCCGAAGTGAGAGATGTTTGATATGCCCTTTGTGGGTGCGCTCGTCGTAGATTTTCCACTCGCGCAATTGAATATCTTGTTTAATTTCAGCCAGTAGCGGATCTAGTCGGTCGTCTTGAACCGGGCACTGATTGAGGTTGACAAGACGATGAGAGCCCTGGCGGTAGTAGCCGGCTTTGACCGCATTGGTTTGCGATCGCCCTACCGGATAGGTTGCCTTGTTTCGATAGCCCAGCGGTTCCGTTGCCGCTAACACCGGATCTACGCGTACGTTTTCTAGCTTGCCAACTCGAGATAAGGTATCAACGACCAGATGATGCTTTGCTGCTACCTGCGCCTCATAGCTGACCTGCTGCCACTGACAGCCGCCACACTTATCGGCCACAATACAAGCGGGGCGAACCCGCTGAGCAGACGGTTTGACGATGCCTGCAGGCTTACCAAAACCATGCGTTGCCTTGACCTTGGTCAGCTTGACCCGCATCTCATCGCCAGGAACCGTATTTGGCACAAACACAACACGCTCACCCCAGCGGCCAACCCCGTCACCGCCATTGCTCAGATCGGTAATCTCAACTTTGATAATCTCGCCTGCTTGCCACTTTGCTTCTGCCTGCACTTCTTGCCACGGTGTAGAAACCGCTGGCGTGACCTCAACGCTGCCCTCGGCATCGGACATTTTTTCAGATGGCGGAACAGAAGGCAGCATGGCAATCATCATCAATAGGCAGTGAGCTTATTAGTATGGATCATTTCTTCCGACCTGTTAGCCAACAAAAATGACTTTTTGGGGAAAGCAGCGGCGATATTTCAATTCTTTGCGTGCTTCGCAATATTACTTAATTATTTTCTCAGTCGCGATCCACACTGTGTTTTGGTTTCTTTCCTACTGGCAAAATAGTTAAGTAATAGAGAGAATTGCTTTCCTTGTTCCCCCTAGGGTCGCTAAACTGTCAATATAAATAGAGTTACCGCGATCTAAAACTATGTCTGTTGTCAGCCAAGTAATCCTTAATGCAGATGATGAGTTGCGCTACCCCACTAGCGGCGAACTTAAGGGTATTGAAAACTTTTTAAAGACCGGCAATCAGCGGATGCGGATTGCACAAACCCTTGCAGATGGCGAAAAGAAGGTCGTAGAGCAAGCCAGCAGCGCCTTGTGGAAAATTCGCCCGGACTTCATCGCCAAAGGTGGCAATGCCTATGGGCAAAAGCAGCGTGCCCTTTGCCTACGAGACTATGGCTGGTATCTGCGCCTAATCACCTATAGCATTCTTGCGGGTGACAAAGACCCTATCGAAAGCATTGGTCTAATTGGCGTTCGTGAAATGTACAACGCGCTCGATGTACCTGTTCCTGGCATGGTAGAGGCGATTCGCTGCCTAAAGACAGCCTCTTTAGCGCTGATGGACGAAGATGACGCGAGCGAAGCGGCCCCTTACTTTGACTACATCATTCAAGCGATGTCTTAATCTCTAGTTCTCCCGATCGCTAGTTGATCAGCGAGGTCGGTCAATTTGGCTAGATCCGTGTGCTTTGAGATTCATACTTTAAGAAGTAGAGACAGGACTAACCCCTGCCTCTACTTTTTTTTGCCTGTAGCTTTCGTGCCAAGATTGATACATTCGTACGATATCTACGATATTCTTAGGCCATCGTTTGACGAATACCGTTCGTCAGCTTTTCTGTTCGCGTTTTTTCATAAGTGCCGATGGTTTCTTTTGCTTCTCAGGCTAAATTAGCGAGCTGCCAGCTTGGCAAAGTGGTGAAATCTAACTCTCACTGTGACTATGTGGTACAGCTCGACACCCCAAACGATGTCGAGGACCCGCCCCAGAGTGAAGACTATGGCTTCGGTCAGTTTGTAAAATTTGAAAGCTCTCGGCACTGGGCAGTCGGAATCATCTACGACTCTCAGCTATTTAATGCTTCTTTTTTAAACAGTGGCCCTCGACTCACCAGTTCGCCCGATCCGGTGTTTACACCTGATCTAGTTCAAGACACATGCATTTTACTGAACGTAGCGCTAGTAGGAAGTTTGCAGCGGGAGAGCGGTCGCGCATACGGGCGACAAGGCATTCCTAGAGTTGTCATTCCTGCAAACACGCCAGTCACTCAGATGAACGTCGCTGAAGTCCATAGCTTTCATCGCTCAGCCGAGGGAAAACCCCAGTTCACCTATTACAGTCATCTCTTGCGCTCTGGCGGAACCTTTGCGCCTCAACTCACCCAGCAGGTACTCAGTGAGCTTGTTGCAACAGAGCTGTTTTCTGGCGCTGAACAAAGGGCCCTACAAGTCCTGTGCAAAGAGATGTCTTGGAAAAGCACGATGGGCGCTATGCGTTGAGCAGGCAAAACGCTATGCCTTTAGGAACAGATATTATTAAAACGAGCTTAACGCCTTGCAACATTCCGTTACATTTGATATAGTAGATACATCGGCTGAGATAAACGCTTTCTTTCGAAGCGCTCAGTCAATTTGTACCTAACTACTCGGAATAATAATGACTACTACTCTACAGCAGCGCGAAAGCGCTAACCTGTGGGAGCAGTTTTGTCAGTGGGTTACAAGCACCGACAACCGCCTCTATGTAGGCTGGTTCGGCGTCTTGATGATCCCGACACTACTTGCTGCTACAGCATGTTTCGTCATCGCGTTCATCGCTGCTCCCCCCGTGGACATCGACGGCATCCGTGAGCCTGTTGCAGGTTCACTCATGTACGGCAACAACATCATCTCTGGTGCGGTTGTTCCTTCATCCAACGCAATTGGCCTTCACTTCTACCCCATCTGGGAAGCTGCCTCACTCGATGAGTGGCTCTACAACGGCGGTCCTTACCAGCTGGTAATCTTCCACTTCCTCATCGGCGTCTTCTGCTACATGGGTCGTGAGTGGGAGCTTTCTTACCGTCTCGGTATGCGCCCCTGGATCTGTGTTGCTTACTCTGCTCCTGTAGCAGCGGCAACTGCAGTCTTCCTTATCTACCCGCTCGGTCAGGGTTCGTTCTCTGACGGTATGCCTTTGGGTATCTCTGGTACGTTCAACTTCATGTTGGTCTTCCAGGCAGAGCACAACATCTTGATGCACCCCTTCCACATGTTGGGAGTTGCTGGTGTATTCGGTGGTTCACTCTTCTCAGCAATGCACGGCTCACTCGTTACTTCGAGTTTGGTTCGTGAGACAACTGAGACTGAGTCACAGAACTACGGCTACAAGTTTGGTCAAGAGGAAGAGACGTACAACATCGTTGCAGCGCACGGCTACTTCGGTCGTCTAATCTTCCAATACGCATCGTTCAACAACAGCCGTAGCCTCCACTTCTTGTTAGGTGCATGGCCTGTAGTCGGCATCTGGTTTACCGCTCTCGGCATCAGCACGATGGCGTTCAACCTGAACGGCTTCAACTTCAACCAGTCCATCATCGACTCACAGGGTCGCGTGGTTGGTTCTTGGGCAGACGTTCTCAACCGTGCCAACCTAGGTATGGAAGTGATGCACGAGCGCAACGCTCACAACTTCCCGCTCGACTTGGCTGCTGGTGAAGCAGCGCCTGTTGCTTTGACTGCACCTGCTATCAACGCGTAGATTTTTATCTACTGTCTAACGAAGCAGCGAAACATGTCTTTTCGAGGGTAGTTCTCTAATTATCCTCGGAGACTTTTTTGCTCCGCGAGAAGCCCTCGGCTTTTGTCCCTATTCGGACAGAACCCGAGGGCTTTTTGTTTGGGCTTAGTTAGTCTGGCTAGCCTGCTCTCTAGGGTTGCGCTACGAAGCCGAGTATGGTTTCTGGAAATTTGTCGGTCATGAGCAAAAACCCCTGATTGTCTAGCCGGACGATGCCCTCCCAGTTTCTGGCTGCGATGGCAAGTTCTAGTTGAATGGGGGCGGCATGGGTCTGAGTGATGTCGCTCTGGCTGTAGGAAAACTCGACTAGTCGTTCCACGGTGGGTTGCTGACGATGCGTATGGCCCCTGCCGTAACGAATGGCTAAGGGATCTTTATCTGGAAGCAGGTCTTGATCGCCTGGATAAAAGTAGTTAACCGCCCAAAAGCGAGATTGCTCATCTAAGGCTGTAGCATCTGTAATTCGGTACTCAATGTTGGGAAAAGATACCGGTGGCTGCGGTCTAAGCTCGAAGTCGAAGGCGTGCATACTTGGGCTCGAATTTAGGCGCATACCGTTAGCTTCGTAGATAGCGATAATTTGATTTTCGGTGACGATAAGAGACTCGTCGGCTTTGTTGGGTGAGGTAGACTGTGCTGGGCTTTCGACAAGCCGCTGCGAGTCAATTGTTAGCAGGCTTAGGTCATTGGCTATCGTGCCAGTGACTATGTAGCCTTTTGCAAAGCCGTTTGACTTGGCTTCGATGGTCAGAAAAACTTGACTGCCCTGAAATGCGATCGCTTCAAACCCTTCAAAGCCTTCAATCTCATTGGCAAAATCAGGCGCGAAAAAGGGAATGGGAATTGGTTCTAGCGGCGTGGACTGCTGAGTGCTAAGCGCGCCTAAAATATCTGCTTTGCGCAGCGCAAATAGGTGATTGCTTAGCCGCTCTGGATACTGCGGCAAAATGATCAAATAGTCTGCATACCAGTCAAGCCCAGAGACTTCTGAATTTCTGTTAGCCAATGGACCTGAAATCTCGATAGAAATTACGGGCTGTTCCGGGCTGCTGAGCGGGACTGTTGCCAGACCTAGCCTTGCCGAGTACAGGTAGTGAGAAATTGCTAAAGCCGCCGCTAGTAAAGCCAGCGAAACAAACCAAAAAATCCTTCTACGCAAAACCCTTCCCAAAGATTCCTGTGGTAAACAGCACAGCTAAATATTACGACCCCGTGAGTTTGATAGGCTAGAGACGACCACAATACGTATAGAAGTTGTTCACGTTCATGACCGTTAGCCGAAAAACTGCTAAAAAGCTGCTCTACGACTTTATGTTTGAGAGCGAGGGAGCCCAGGAGTGGGTGCAAGATGTGTGGGGGCTGAGTCCTTTTTTAGGACAAGGTGCGGCTAATGCGGCTGAAGTGCTAGGTGTTTTGATTGAAACCTGTTCGGAAAGGCAGCTAAACGCTATTGTCGCGAGCCTATATGCGGCACACGCAGAGATGATTGGTGAGCTGCCCTCAGCGGGCGAGTGGAGAGTGTCGATAGATCCCAAAGATGCTATTGACTAGCGGGCAGTTGACTAACGTAGCTGTCTGCAATTAATTTTTACCTACTAGTTTCATTGGGCAATCGCACTTTTTGCAGCATACGGGTGACTGCTCGCAAAGGGATCTCGCTACTTTGCAACATGCTCGCACAGCTGCCAGATAGGGCCTTTGAAATCAGTGGCCGTAGCAGCTAACCCAAAGTTGACTACTCTATTCCTTCGCTTTTTCCAATGTCGTGCATGTGCTTTGTACGGATATTCTCTTCATCTATAGTTTGGCGTTTCACCCACTTATCGATCGTCTTCATTGGTGCTACTGCTAGAGTCTTTACTAAAAACCTATCTAGAAAACAGCAGGGCTGTCGCCCGACAATTAGAAGAGTACAAACTGCACTTTCCAATACCCCTTTAGGATTACCGAAAGAGCAAGCGATCGCTTTGCTCTGAACAAAAAACTGCCACAGATTCCATAAGAGAGAATCTGTGGCAGCAGTGTGAGAAGCTATAAAACAACAGTGCTAAAAACTAATTCATAAGTTGGCCTACCCTTGTGTGGGTAGTGGCTCTGGCTGAACAGAGACCGTTTGCTGGCGACCACTGCGGTCGAAGTCAATACGAAGGCTGTTTTCTAAACCGTTTGCCTCAACTGCGGCCTGTACCTCTTGGCCAGTAGTAATCGTTTCGCCGTTAATTTTGTCGACAACATCGCCTGCTCTAAGTCCGGCAGCGGCAGCGGGTGAGCCAGGTACGACGCCAGCAATAAAGACGCCGGTCTCTGCTTCTACCGTAAAGCTACTGTTGGGATCTTGATTAACAGAATCACGAACCTCAGGCGTTAAGTTGACCATCTGAATGCCGATGAAGGGATGATCGACTTTACCGTTGGCCACGAGCTGATTAGAGATTCGCTGCACATCGCTGATGGGAATAGCAAAGCCTAGGCCCTGCGCACCCTGAATAATAGCTGTGTTCATTCCAATCACTTCGCCTCTGGCATTAAGCAAAGGACCGCCAGAGTTGCCGGGATTGATCGCCGCGTCTGTCTGGATGAAGTCTGTACGGTTGTCGGGCACGCCGACCTGGCCGCTGGTGCGTCCGGTGGCGCTGATAATACCAACTGTAACAGTGTTGTCTAGACCTAAAGGATTGCCAATTGCGATCGCAACTTCACCCGGCAGTAGCTCTGCCTCACTAACCGACAGCGTTGGTAAACCTGTTTCATCTAAATCAATGACGGCTACATCAGTGACCGGGTCGCTGCCTAGCACCGTACCCTCTAGCGTCCGGCCATCCTTCAGCGTTACCTGCACCGTATCTGCACCTTCTACCACATGGGCATTGGTTAAAATGCGGCCATCTTCACTAACAATAAAGCCTGAACCGACCCCACTTTGCGTTTCTTCTTGCGGCGCTTGCTGAGGTAGCTTCTCTCCAAAAAATCGACGAAGGCTATCAGGCACTTCGGGCGCTTGGCTAGCTACCGTGCGCGAAGCATTGATTCTAACCACAGCGGGGCCGACTGCTTGCACCACTTCTGCAACAGAACTCGCCTCAGTCGGCAGAGAAAGGCTCACGGGTGTAGTTGCCGTCGCATCGACTGGCGCAGAGACTGACGAACCTGCTGTGCGATTGCTTACGGTTTCGCTGCTAAGTGGCCCCGTGACCGCATAGGTTCCCGCCAGGGCAGCCCCAGCACCCAGTAAAACAAGCGCCAGTGAGGTCGCAACTCTCTGAATCTTATTCTTTGGGGCTGAGCTTTGACTGACTGGTCTCTGAACTTTCGTTTCAGGCGTCTGGGCTGCAGGGCGATGATCCGAATCGGAACCGGGGCGATCAGCATTCATAGTTGTTTTTAACTATACGGAGGACTCATTAAATATAAGAGGTCTTTTTGACAAGAGGGTGACGATTGTGTGGCGATCGTATGAAAACTGGTGGGTCTGATGGTATATCTTTCGGACGATGGATTGTGAGCGGTCGGTCGGTTGCTTTACTTAAGGAGGGCTGGGCTTGGCAGTTCGGCTAGCGCAGTTTGGATAACTCGTTAGCTGGCAGTTGAGCGATCGCAAAGTAGACGCTGAGCAAATATTCAAACTGCTGAGCGGACATTCGAAACATTTATCGAGAGATATCTGAATCAAGAGATATTTAAGGAGTTATTTATGGATAGTCAATCAACCGTTGTTTGGCAGGGTAGCGCTAAAGAAGGTCAAGGCAAAATTACAACTGAAAGCGGTGTACTAACCGAGTCTGTCTATACGTACGGCACCCGCTTTGAGCAGAATCCAGGCACTAATCCAGAGGAGCTGATTGCCGCTGCCCATGCGGCCTGCTTTACCATGGCCACCACAGACGAGCTAGGCAGTGCAGGTATTACGCCTGAGCAGATAAAGACCGTTGCAAAGGTAACACTGAGTACAGAAGGCAACGCGCCAGAAGTCACGCAAATTCATTTAGATGTGACTGCCAAACTGCCTGCAAAAGACAAAGACGCGTTTGAAAAAGCAGCCCAAAGCGCAAAAGAGAACTGTCCAATCTCTAGATTGCTAAATGCTGATATATCTATGGATACGCATTTGGCGAGCTGATCGTCGGCATCTCTATTTCTGAGGCGCTATTTTCAATAGGCTAGCAATAACTTTCAAGGAGTTTGAAGGAAACTTTCATGGCTGAAACGATCACATTTCAACGTCCCGACGGTAAAGACTGTTTGGGTTACTATGGTGCGCCTGAGGATGATAGCCACGCACCTGGGGTTGTGGTCATTCAAGAATGGTGGGGCCTCAACGAGCAGATCAAAGGCGTAGCCGACCAGCTCATAGAAGAGGGTTATCGAGTGCTCGTGCCGGACCTCTACAGGGGTGATGTCACCCTAGAGGCGGCTGAGGCACAGCATAAAATGGACGAGCTGGATTTTGCCGATGCAACCAGTCAGGACATCAAGGGTGCAGCGCAGTATTTACACAAGGACAGTCCGGATGTGGCGGTCATGGGCTTTTGCATGGGCGGTGTACTGACGATGCTAGCGGCGATGAAGGTAGCTGAAGTCGATGCGGCTGTGAGCTGGTACGGCGTACCGCCAGAATCAGCAGGCGATCCGGGAGATATTGATATCCCGGTTCAAGGCCATTTTGGTTTGAAAGACAGCTTTTTTCCGCCAGAGTCGGTCGATCAGCTAGAAGCAAAGCTGAAAGAGGATGAGGTGAACTACGAGTTTTATTGCTATGAAGGCGCTGAACATGCGTTTGGCAATGAAACAGGTGATAGCTATGATTCTGAAGCCAAAGCGCAGGCGTGGGCGCGATCGCTCGAATTTCTCGATAAGCATCTCTAAAGTTTATTCCGCGTATTCCTTAAGGGCGGTTGAGAGCAGTCGGCATGTACCGGCTTGCCCTCGGCTCTCTTGGCGCAGTTATGCCGTACTGTAGGCCGGACTTTTGCACCGACTTTTCCCTGGGCTGGCACAATGGAGAAGTTCACCCACCCCAATGCCTTTGTGTTAGCGCCTGAAGACCTGTTTCCGTTTCATCTAGATGACTTTCAGTTAGATGCGATCGCCGCTCTTAACCAGGGTGAATCTGTCATTGTGTGCGCCCCAACTGGTTCTGGAAAAACCCTCGTGGGTGAATACGCCATTCACCGAGCGTTAGAGATGGGTCGGCGTGTCTTCTACACCACCCCGCTCAAGGCCCTCTCAAACCAAAAGCTGCGAGATTTTCAGCGCACCTTCGGTGAGGAAAACGTCGGCTTACTAACGGGTGATAGCTCCATGAACCGTGACGCCTCGGTCGTGGTTATGACGACTGAGATTTTTCGCAATATGCTCTACGGCACTACTATCGGTGAAGTAGGCATTTCCTTGCGAGAGGTGCAGGCCGTGGTGCTAGACGAGTGTCACTACATGAACGATCGGCAGCGCGGCACCGTTTGGGAAGAATCGGTTATCTATTGCCCCCCCGAAATTCAGCTTGTGGGCCTGTCTGCCACTATTGACAATGGCGGACAGCTCACCGACTGGATTGATAAAGTTCACGGTCCCACCCGGCTGATCTACTCAGACTATCGCCCGGTGCCGCTAAACTTTCACTTTGCAGTCGAAAAAGGCATCTTTCCTCTGCTAAACGAGCAAAACACAAGCATTCATCCTCGGCTAAAAAACTACCGCAAGCCTCCCCGCCGACAGCGCGGTCAAAAGAAGAAGAAATCAGGCGCGACCCTACCCGGCGTGGTTAGTCAGCTTCAGGCCAAGGACATGCTGCCTGCTATTTACTTTATCTTTAGTCGTAAGGGCTGCGATAAGGCGGTGCAGTCTGTAGCTCATATGAGCTTAGTCACAGTCGCTGAAAGAGAGCTGCTAAAGCGCCGGATCGACCAATTTGTTGATCGCAACCCCGAGGCGATTAGAGCCAATCAGCTAGAGCCGCTGTATCAGGGTATTGCTGCTCACCATGCGGGCATTTTACCGGCATGGAAAAGCCTGGTAGAAGGGCTGTTTCAATCTGGGTTGATCAAGGTTGTTTTTGCGACTGAGACGCTTGCTGCGGGTATTAATATGCCTGCTCGCACGACGGTAATCGCCAGCTTGTCTAAAAGAACAGACAATGGGCATCGACTGCTACATGCTTCAGAATTCTTGCAAATGTCTGGCCGAGCTGGGCGGCGCGGCATGGATGTAGAAGGACACGTCGTTACCGTAGAATCTCCGTTTGAAGGTGCAAAAGAAGCCGCTCAGCTAGCGCTGTCGCCACCAGATCCGCTCGTCAGTCAGTTCACGCCCAGCTATGGCATGGTGCTAAACCTGCTGCAAACGCATACAGCAGAAGAGGCACAAGAGCTGATCGAGCGCAGCTTTGGCCAGTATTTAGCGACTTTGCACTTAGTGCCACAGCGGCAGGCAATTGAGGCAGTAGAGACAGAGGTGGCTGTTCTACGCGATCAGCTTGCTTATATCGATGACGAGGCGCTAGCTGAATACGAGAAGCTACGAGGCTGGCTGAGAGAAGAAGAGAGACTGCTCAAAATTTTGCAACAGCAGGCAGAAGAGAGACTAGGTGGCGGCGATCCGGTGGCTGCTTCTTTTGCGATGACAGGGACGATGCTGTCTTTAAAGGGGAAAAACGTAAAGGTGTCTACGCCACTACCTGCGGTTCTTGTCAGTAAGGTGCCAGGGCCAGGACAGTTTCCATTCTTGATTTGCCTGGGGCAAGACAACCGCTGGTATTTGGCCACGGTGAAGGACGTAGTGAATTTGTACAGCGAGCTGCCGTATCTGCGAGAAGCAGCCAGTTTGAGCCCACCAGTCAACTTTGTCAGAGAGCTGATCGGTACGCCTGGAAAGTCTCGTAAGGGCGATAGTGAGACAATGGCCGTGGTGGAAAAAATGCCGCCGCTGCCTGCTTTGGAAGATCAGGCACCTGAGGTTGCTGCGCAAAGAGAGAAAGCCCAAACGGTGGCGGCGAAGCTGGCGGAAAATCCGGTGGGGCAGATGAAGAACCCAAAGGCAGTGGTTAAACAGCGAAAGCGTTTAAAGAAACTAGAGGCGGACTTACGCGATCGCACCCACAAGTACAACGATCACACTCATCGCTACTGGCTAGAATTTGTCAGCCTGATGCAGGTATTAGAAAACTTCGAGTGCTTAGAAGATAACGCACCGACCGAAATGGGCCAGCTATGCGCCGCTATTCGCGGTGACAATGAGCTATGGCTCGGCATGGCCTTGGCCTCTGGTGAGTTTGACACGCTAGAGCCGCAGCAGTTTGCCGCTGCCTGTGCGGGCATTTTAATAGAAAACAACCGCCCGGATACGTGGCTGCGCTATCAGACGACCTACCCGGTGCTAGAAGCGTTGGGTGGATTGCGATCGCTTAGAAGACGCATTTTTCAAGAGCAGCGCCGACAGGATATTCAGATTTCAGTCTGGTTAGAAGAGAATTTAATTGCACTTGTAGAACAGTGGGCGCTAGAAGTGGAATGGAGCGAGCTGTGTGAGAATACCAGTCTCGACGAAGGAGATGTTGTTCGTATCTTACGTCGAACGCTAGATTTTCTCTCTCAGATTCCACATGTCCCTTATCTATCTGAGAGTGTAAGAAACAACGCGCGTCAGGCCGCTTTTCTGCTGAATCGGTTTCCGGTGAATGAGTCTGCGGGCTAGCGGTCTTTAGTATTGGCCGACTACACTGGCCGAGGTCAATCTTTCATTCTAGTCAGCGTCATGCAGCAAGATAGTCAAGCTCTAATCGATATCCTTCAAGCCGCAGAGCGGATTCAGGCATACACGGCAGAGCGTACGCTGACTGATTTCTATGCGGATATACAGCTACAAAATAAAGTCATGCGCCGACTGCTCGCGATTGACAAAGCAGCGCAGCGGGTCTCGACAGCCACGCGTGAGGCAATGAGTGCGATCGCCTGGTCTAGGCTTAGCAGCATCAAAGAGCGAATTCTTCAAGACGAGCCTTCGATCGATGTTGATCAGCTATGGACCACTATTCACGATGAAATTCCGGTGCTGGTACGTGCATTGCAACAGCTTGTGATTGTTGAAGAACAAGACGATGCTGTTTAATCTGGATGCATGAGTTTGATCTCTGGCATACAACAAGCCCCAGCTTCACTAGATAGATACCTAGAAGCTGGGGCTTGCTTGTTTATTAAGCTAGCTAATTAGCTACAAAGCTTAGCGAGTAAAGCTTAGCGACGGGGCTCGCGAGGCTTGGCTTTGTTAACACGTAGATCTCGGCCCATCCACTCAGCGCCATCGAGCGCCTCAATGGCAGCTTGCTCTTCTTCGTCGCTGCTTAGATCAACAAAAGCAAAGCCACGTACGCGGCCTGTTTCACGATCAGTTGGAAGGGTTAGACGCTTGACTGTGCCGTACTCACCAAAAACACTGTTAAGGTCAGCTTCGGTCACGTCGTAAGACAAATTGCCTACATAAACACCCATAGCTTTTATCTCCAAAAATTGAATAAATTAGATCGAACACGGAAAACGGATTAAAAGCTTGCGATCAGGAAAGTCTCCAGATAAACCCTCAGAATAACTCTCTATAAAAACAACAAACCTTGAACTCTTGCGAATCCAAGGCATGTCGGTCTATTTTGCTCGCTTAATACGGGTATCAAACTAGCAATAGTTGAGCTAGCAAGCTCTTAAAATGTGGACTGGCTGTCAGCGTTGGCTTATTGGGCCAGTCTTAGGCCAGTTGTTTTGTGAGGCTAGTCTTAGCGACGAGGCTCGCGAGGCTTGGCTTTGTTAACACGCAGGTCACGGCCCATCCACTCAGCACCGTCGAGTGCATCAATAGCAGCTTGCTCTTCAGCATCGCTACCTAGATCAACAAATGCGAACCCGCGTACGCGGCCCGTTTCACGGTCGGTGGGAAGGGTGACGCGCTTAACGGTACCGTATTCAGCGAAAACGCCGTTTAGGTCCTCTTGGGTCACGTCATAGGAAAGATTTCCTACATATACGCCCATGGTCTTTAGATCTCCAAAAAGTAAAAACAGAAATTGAAAAACAGAAGTTGAGAAAAGTTGACGGAAAGGCTGTAAAAACCAGCCGCAAAGCTTTGTGTTCAAAGCTGAGAGCTGAAAGGTTGTTCGTGAGATTGCCTTTGTTGAAGGCAAACACAACAAACCCTGCACTCACAAGAGTGCAAGGCTTACGAGTCAATAATTACTTTGCCATTCGAAAGTCATCTAGGATTCTAGCGGCGAGGCTCGCGCGGCTTTGCTTTGTTAACGCGCAAGTCACGGCCCATCCATTCAGCACCATCGAGGGCTTCGATAGCTGCTTGCTCTTCGTCATCTGATCCGAGGTCAACGAAGGCAAAACCACGCACACGGCCAGTTTCACGATCTGTTGGTAGGGTGACGCGTTTGACGGTGCCGTACTCGGCGAAGACGCTGTTCAAGTCAGCCTCTGTTACGTCATAGGAAAGGTTTCCTACATAAACGCCCATACAAGTAGTCTCCAGAAATTAAACAGGATATTGAGAATGATATGTCGGACGGAAGCCTGTAAAAATTGAGGAAAACCCTTTTAAACAGAAAAGCAAACCTGTAACCGATATCGATTTCTTCACTTTCTATCTTATAGCGAATCAGAGACTAGATGAACGAACCTCGTAAAAAAAACGTCACAAATCGCTAACTTTGTCTCAGACTGCCTTGTTTTAGGTGCTTTATCTCGACTTTATCTTAGCGACATAATCACTACTCCGCTGACCATGATGGCTGCGCCTAAGAGCCTTTCTCTAAGCCCTTTTTCTTTGAAGAAAAAATGACCAAAGAGGACCGACAGCAAGGCACTCATTCGTTTTACCGCAATCACCTGAGCGACCGGGGCTAGGGTAAGCGCCATCATTTGAAAGGTGATGGCGATCGCATTAAAGCCACCTGTGATGCCAAGCAGCTTCCACTGCGTCAACAGAGGCTGCAGTCCTAGGCTGCCGGGCCGAAAGAACACGAAAGGCACCATGCCACTGGCAATGACCGCAAAAAGTGCGATCGCCCATAGCAGTGGTGATGAGTTCAAAACGCCGATTTTGTCGAAATTGGACGTAATGCTCCAAATAAAGGCGACGCAGAGCATCAGGCGACTGCCAGGATTACGCGCCATTGCCACTATAGGCATCCAAATGCTGTAAGTGCTTGCTGATAAGGATCCAGGCGACTTGAAGCTAGGCGATTTGGGCAAGAGATTTAGCACGTAAGAGCCGACAACGAGAAGAACGACGCCGACTGCATCAGCGCTTGTAGGCCATTCCTGCACGAGGAGGGGCGAGGTCACTAGCAGGAAGAGCGGGGTGAGCGTAACTAGCGGTACTGTCAGAGACAGATCGGCTATCTTTAGCGCCCGCACGTAGAGCGTAAAGGCCAAAATATTGAGGCTACCGCCGATCAGAAGGGCTAGCCAAAAGCCCGGTTGAATTTTAGGGATGCCTGCGATCGCCAGTACTGGCAGCATACAGATCACCCCAACGCTCATAAAGCTAAACAGCACAGAATACTCGTCTAGCGTTTTGAGGCTTTGTTTACCTGTGGCATCTTTGCAGGCTTCAAAAAGAGCGGTCAGAGAGGCAAAAAATAGCCACATTTGAGAATAATGAAGTTATGAGGTATTAACGATGTTGAGGCTAAATCAGACTTAGGGGCCAATGGCACCAGCAGCGATCATACCTGCGAGCAAAATAAAGCCGATGGTGACGTTTTGCCGAAAGATATTGCCGAAAACCTGGGGTGACTTGGGTCGGTGAGCGAGCTGGACGTATTGGCGCTGCCAGAGGTAGGCGGCGATGATGAGTGAGAGCCAGTACAGTAGCCCTAAGCCCATCGCAAAGCCGAGCCAAGTGAGCATCAAAACGGTGCCCAGATAAAACAGGCCAACGGCCTGAGGCGCACGCGAGCCAAAAAAGAGAGCGCTAGAGTTGATGCCAAGCTGGCGATCAAATTCACGATCGGGGATAGCATAGACAGTGTCGAAGCCCAAAGTCCAGAGGACGGTGGCGGCCCACAGCAGCCAGGTGGCAAATTCGAGCGTGCCTGTTACGGCGCTCCAGCTAATGAGCACAGCAAAGCCCCAGGCAATGGAGAGCACTAGCTGCGGCACGGGAAAAACGCGCTTGGCCAACGGGTAGAGCACAATAACGGGCACCGCCGCGACGCAGAGCCAGAAGCTGAGCGGGGTCAGGTAGCTGGCGAGTATCCAGGCGCAAATGAAAGAGATGATCGCAACGCCGATGCCGACCTTTATAGAGAGGGCTTTGGCGGCTAAAGGACGATTTTTGGTTCGCTCGACCTGCGTATCGATATTGCGGTCCCAAAGGTCGTTAACCACGCATCCCCCCGCACTGGTAGCCAGCGTACCCAACACAATCACGCCAAGCAGGGGCAACTCGGGTAGCCCTCTGGCGGCTAAAAATACGGCCCACAGGGCTGGAATCATTAGAATGAGTCGGCCAGCAGGCTTATCCCAACGCAGTAATCGCACTATTGCCATCCAGGTTGACTGCGATGGTCTTTTAGACGGGATGTCGGTAGCAGGTTTCATAAGGTAATGTATGTCGCCTTCAATTCGGCGGCCTTTAGCGGCAGAGCAGCAAGAAGCGAGCAGCAGCGCCTTTCACCATACTTTAGATTTTTACGTTAGGGTTTCCTTGGTTTTGCTGCGCATTGGTAGGAAGAGGCGATCGCACCTCATCTTGTTTTAGTTCTAGCCACCAAATGTATGACTGTGTTTTAGTTCCTTCTACGTTTCTATCTCATGACATGCTAGGCTGCCTTATTTTGAGAAAATAAATTAAAAACCTCTGCGGTCAGACAGCTATGGCATTTTTCTGGTCAGCATTTAGCGCAGCTACTACGGCATCTTTGCTGCAAACGTAGAAGTAAAATAGGTGATTAAAGATGACAATTTCAAACGACTTATGGTTAAAATGACCATAAGTCGTTTGAAATTGTTGTTGAAACTTAGTCTCTTTGGCTAAGCGCGAGTAAATGGTTTTGATCCAAGATGGTTATTTGAAAGGGGACGACGGTTCCTTGGCAGCAAAAACGCTAGCAGACGCAGCCGGTAGCAGCACTGACGACATCGAGCACCAGGCTATTGAACGCCTGTCGGTTGCGCATGACGAATACGGTCTGCTGACGGACTTGTATCAGCTCACTATGTCTGCTTGCTACCTGGGCGAGTCGATAGCTACCAAACTGTCTAGCTTCGAGCTATTTACGCGGCGACTGCCTGCTGGATGTGGCTATCTGATTGCGATGGGACTAGAGCAAGCGCTGGAGTATTTGCAAGCCGTTAGCTTTAGCCCAGCGCAGATTTTGCAGTTGCAGCAGACAAACATTTTTAGCGAAGCGCCAGATACCTTTTGGACACTATTGGAGGATTTCCGCTTTGAAGGTGATGTTTGGGCGGTGCCTGAAGGGACGGCTGTGTTTGCCAATGAGCCGCTGCTAAGGGTTGAAGCCCCCCTATGGCAGGCTCAAATTGTGGAGACTTATTTACTCAATGCGCTGAACTATCAAACGCTGATCGCGACGCGGGCCGCGCGGCTGCGGCAGGCAGCAGGCCCCGAGGCCAAACTGTATGAGTTTGGTACGCGGCGGGCCTTTAGTCCACAGGGGGCGCTATGGGCAGCAAGAGCAGCGATTGCTGGTGGGCTAGACGCAACTTCTAACGTATTGGCGGCGCTGAAGCTGGGTCGTCAGCCGGTTGGCACTATGGCCCACGCGCTGGTGATGGCAGTGACGGCGCTAGAAGGCAGCGAGGACGATGGCTTTGAAGCTTTTCATCGCTATTTTCCGGGTGCGCCTTTGCTGATAGATACTTACGATACGGTGGCAGCGGCAGAGCGACTGGCCGAGAAGGTAAGCGCTGGGATGCCGCTGGCCGGGGTGCGGATAGATTCGGGTGATTTGGCTACAGGGGCAAAAGCGGTGCGATCGCACCTTCCTGATACGCCCATTTTTGTCAGCGGAGATTTAGATGAGTTTGCCATTGAACAGCTACGTGAGCAGTCGGCAGCTATTGACGGCTATGGTTTGGGAACAAAACTGGTGACCGGTGCGCCGGTTAATGGCGTGTATAAGCTGGTGGATATTGACGGCACGCCGGTGATGAAAGAATCTAGCGGTAAGCAGACCTATCCAGGGCGCAAGCAGATATTTCGTCGGTATAAAAGCGATGAACATGGAAGCGAGAACGAAAATGAGGCTGGTGGAAATGAAGCCAGTGAAAATGAAGCCAGTGAAAATGAAGCCGTCAGCGATCGGCTGGCGCTGACAATTGAAGGGGCGCTGCCGACAGAGGTTCCTTTGCTACAGCGGGTGATGCATAACGGTAATCGGCTTTTTGCGCCGGAGGATTTGGATGCGATCGCTCATCGCACCGCTGCCAGCGTTGCGACCCTGCCTAGCTCAGTTCGGCGACTGATCGACCCAGAGCCACTGCCTGTCGAAATCTCGCATGGGTTGAAACAGCTCACTGAGCACACGCGTCAGAGTCACTAGTTCAGTCAAGCACCGCAGCGAAGCAAAGCAAAGTAACTCTTTATGTTTACAACCCCTTGGAAAGCCCCTTTACGCGTAGCTCTGTTCGGTACTAGCGCCGATCCGCCGCATGTGGGGCATCAGAGCATTCTGCTGTGGCTGGCCCAAGAATTTGATCAGGTTGCGGTGTGGGCAGCCGATAACCCTTATAAAGAGAAGCAGTCTCCAATTAGCGATCGCGCTCAAATGCTGCGACTTTTGATAGACAGCCTGCCGACAGAGGGTGTTGGCAAGCTGGGCAAAGTTCGAGTTGAGCAGACGCTAAGCGATCGCTATTCTATTCACTCAATTGAGCGGGCGCGCGATCGCTGGCCCAATGCCAGATTTAGCTTTGTCGTTGGCGCAGACCTATTAGCCCAACTGCCCAAGTGGTACCAATCCAAAGAAATCTTTGCACAAGTGGATATATTGGTGTTTCCTCGACCCAGGTATCCTACCGAAGGGCCTGCCCTATCTGCTTTGCGCCAGCTAGCAACCGTCCATGTGGCCCATCCGCCCTACCAGTACGACGTTTCTTCTAGCAGCTTTCGTCAAACGCACTGCACCACTTCTAGCAACTTAGAGACTAGCTCTCTAAAGGGCCAATCCCCAGAAGATTGCGCTTTAGAAACTTGCGCTCTAGAGACTCGTGCTCCAGAGACTCGTGCTTCAGAGACTTACTCCCCAGCGGCGGCTAACATTCCCCCTATTATCCGTGACTATATTACCGAGCACAATCTGTACCCATGCATACAACAAACTCCCAAAGCCAAGGTATCGACCCGCTGGTAACGGCTCCGGTAGCTGTCTCGTCGGTAGCCGATTCACCAGTAGCTGCATCGGTTGTGTCCTCGGTTCCACCTTACTCTCCAGCATCTGCTAGAAAGTCTACTGGCGTATCCACCGAGCTTGCCGATTTTAAGGTGGGTGTAGATACGGTTATTTTCTCGGTGGATACGGAGAAAAACAGGCTGCTAGTGCTGTTGGTAATGCGTCATCAGTCGCCTTTTAGCGACTATTGGAGTCTGCCGGGGACGCTGGTACGCGTGGGTGAGTCGTTAGAAGCTGCCGCCGATCGGGTGCTAACTGAAAAGATTAAGGTCAACAATCTCTATTTAGAGCAGCTATTTACGTTTGGAGGCCCCGATCGCGACCCGCGTGAATCGGAAGATGCCTACAATGTTCGCTATCTATCTGTTAGTCACTTTGCGCTGGTTCGATTTGAAGATACCGCTTTGATTGCCGATGGTGTTAGCGGCATTGCCTGGTATCCGCTCAGCCGGGTGCCTCAGCTTGCTTTTGACCACAATCAAATTTTGACTTACGGCTATCAGCGGCTGCGCAACAAGTTGGAATATAGCCCGGTGGCCTTTGATGTGTTGCCTGAAACCTTTACGCTCAGCGATGTGTACCAGCTCTATGCCACTGTGCTTGGAGAGGACTTTTCAGACTATTCTAATTTCCGCACAAGACTGTTGAAGCTAGGCATTTTGCGCGATACGGGGGCTAAGACGTCTCGTGGAGCAGGGCGGCCTGCGAGTTTGTATCGGTTTGATGCAGAGGCGTTTGAACCGCTAAAAGATCGGCCAATGGTGTTTTTGTAGCGGTGTTTTGATCAGGGCTTTCTCGTAATATTTCTCGTAAATAGTGGTTTTGTAATGGTTTCTTGTCTATGAAAATTGCGATCGCACAAATTAACCCTACTGTCGGCGATCTAATCGGGAATGCTCAGCGAATTCTAGAAGCTGCTAACCGGGCGGCTGAACTGGGCGCAGACTTATTGCTCACTCCTGAACTCTCTTTATGCGGTTATCCGCCCAGAGATTTGCTGATGAGACCTAGCTTTATTCAAGCGATGAAGCAACAGGTGAGCAGTCTTACCAAGGCGATGCCGGACGGTCTGAGTGCGCTAGTGGGCCTTGCTTCAGAAAATAGTGCGGCGGCGAGACAAGGTGAAAAGTCGATATTTAACAGTATGGCACTGTTGCAATCGGGCGAGGTGAAAGATATTTTTCACAAGCGTCTGCTGCCGACTTACGACGTCTTTGACGAAGACCGCTATTTTGAATCGGGCGGTGTGGCGAACAGTTTTGTGTTCTCGGTAGGAGAGAAGTCTGTTCATATTGGCGTGACTATTTGCGAAGACCTGTGGAACAACGAGTCCTTTTGGGGGCAGCGAGCCTATCCGGTTAATCCAACGCAGGAGCTGGTAGAAAAAGGGGTGGATTTGGTAGTGAATCTGTCGGCGTCTCCTTATGTCTGTGGGAAACAGGTGCTAAGAGAGCGCATGATTGTGCACGAGGCCAAGCAGCTTCAGCGGGCGATTGTGTATGTGAATCAGGTAGGTGGAAATGACGATTTGATCTTTGATGGGCAAAGTGTTGCCGTCAGTCGGCAGGGCGATCTGGTTTGTCGGGCGGCGGCTTTTGAGACAGATTTGCAGACAGTGACATTTGACTGGGTCACCAAAGACTTGCGGCCGGGGGCATCTCAAGCGGCCATTCAGCCCGTAACTACCCAGCTAGCGACGGCTGACGCTGAAATTTGGGCGGCTTTGGTGCTAGGCGTGAAGGACTATGCAAAAAAGTGTGGGTTTACAAAGGCGGTGGTCGGGCTTAGCGGCGGAGTGGATTCGGCCCTGGTAAGTGCGATCGCTGCCACAGCGCTGGGTCCTCAAAACGTTTTGGGCATTTTGATGCCCTCGCCCTATAGCTCTGACCACTCTATCAGCGATGCTACAGCGCTGGCCGAAAATTTGGGCATAGAAACGCAGACACTAGCGATCGCACCCCTCATGCAGGGCTATGACGCCGTTTTGACCGATCTGTTTACCGAGACTGAAGCGGGCGTCGCTGAAGAAAATTTGCAGTCGCGCATTCGCGGCAACCTGCTAATGGCTGTTTCCAATAAATTTGGCCACCTGCTGCTTTCCACTGGCAACAAATCTGAAATGGCCGTGGGCTACTGCACCTTGTATGGTGATATGAACGGTGGTCTAGCCGTTATTGCCGATGTGCCCAAAACGCGCGTCTATTCTATCTGCCGCTGGCTGAATCGCGATCGCGAAGTCATTCCTAATAACATTCTGACCAAGCCACCTAGCGCCGAACTCAAACCCGATCAGGTTGACCAGGACTCTCTTCCTGACTACGATACGCTCGACGATATCTTAGAGAGACTGGTACAAAAGCAGCAGTCTGCTGACGATATCATTGCGGCAGGACACAACGCGGCTGTTGTTGAAAAAGTGATTCGGCTAGTTACCCGCGCCGAGTTCAAGCGTAGGCAGGCCCCACCTGTGTTGAAGGTTACTGACCGCGCTTTTGGTATGGGCTGGCGAATGCCGATTGCCAGTCGATGGTCGCTAGAGAAGGGGAAAATTCTCAACATCTAACAGAACGGTCCTAGCAGGACGATGCCTAAGAAAAACAAGGCCTGGAAAAAATGCTCAAATCAATCTTTGGTCCGCTGGTGCTGGCTTTACTGCTAGTGAGCTGTGCTCTACAAGCAGGACCGAATGCCGAGGTAGAGACTCCTATAGCAGATGCTGAAGTGGCGACTGAAGCGGCTTCTGATGCTGGCGCTGCTGGTACTGGCGCTGCTGGTACTGGCGCTGCTGAGGACGCTAGGGTCACCGCTGTTGAGGTGAGCGGCGATGAGGCCAGCGGCTATACGTTTGCTGTGACGGTTGAGAGCCCAGACGAAGGCTGCGAGCAGTATGCTAACTGGTGGGAAGTTGTGAGCGAAGAGGGAGATTTGCTTTACCGGCGGATACTTGTTCACAGCCATGTTGACGAGCAGCCCTTTACACGCTCGGGCGGACCCGTGATGATAGGTGCCGATGAGGTGGTTTTGGTGCGATCGCACATGCAGCCTACCGGCTATTCGACTCAGGCCATGAAAGGCAGCGTTGCTAATGGGTTTGAATCAATCGCACTGCCTGCCGATTTTGCCAACGAGCTAGCCGAAGTAGAACCGCTGCCCGGTGGCTGTAGCTTTTAAGCTAGCGATCAAATATAGCTTTCCGCATCTTTTCTTAGCGGCTGTTCAAAAATGAAAGCTGCTGGTATAGCATGGTCATCGCAGGTACCGAGACACCTAGCGACTGCGCAGTTCGTAGCGGCTTTCCCACAATGGTTTCGACCTCCAGCGGTCGGTTCTCGTCATAGTCAATCTTCATGCTTGTTCGGTACGGTTCTATAGCTTCTGTGTGAGCAAGCATTTCGCCCTTTAGCGAGAAAGGAAGATGGCGGCTTGTATTGGGAGATGTTTGGTCACCCCAGGCGTTGGCAGTGGAGATGACTTCTGCCATGAGGGTAGTAATGAGCGATCGCACTCCACTGTCGGCCATCATCTCCTCAGTAGTGGCATCTAGTACGACCGATAGTCCGTTATAGGGCACATTCCATACCAGCTTTCGCCAGCGAGCCATCGGCAAATCATCTGTTGTTTCTATGGTGACAGGGCCTTTAGCAAAGTCGGCTGCGATCTTTGCCATCAATGGCGTTGACACGCAGGGCTGAGCCGTCGAACTGTGCGCACCTATCAAGATTCGTCCGTACGCTGAATGGCGAAAGTGCCCTGGCCCGATTCGATTAGAACAAATAAAACAAAGGCCCCCTAAAATAGCGGACACCGTCATATTTTTCTCTTTTAGCTGATGAGAAATATCTGTCTCAATTCCCAGCCCATTTTGTAAAAAGAGAAGGGCACCGCCTGCTTTAATGGGCGGCAACAGCGTATGAATAAGATAATTTTGTGTCGTTTTTAACGCAACAATGACCACATCAACCGGGGGGATATCAGCCGAATAACGATATGCCTTTACCTGCGGTAGCTCAAAGTCACCGTCTATAGACTCTATGATGATGCCACGCTGCAGCACCGGTTCGTAGTCGCTGCGCAGCAAAAAATGAACCTCACAGCCCGCCCGCTGTAGCCGCGCGCCATAATAGCCGCCGATTGCACCAGTGCCAATAATTGCGTAGCTGAGTGAAGACATCTTATTTTCGCTAAGCTTGCGTGCTCCATACCCATTCAGCTTAGCGTTTCATTTTTAGAAACCAGCCAAATTTTAGACCGTCTGCCAACTAACTTACGATCAGGCCCATTCGATCAAAACATTACTAGATATAGCGGCCTAGTCGCTACCTGCCTATTTCCATGAAAAAAACCACACTCACTGCCCTGATTGCCCTTCCCTTTGTCACCCTCCCCCTTCTCGTCGGTGGCACGCTAGGCACGACCCTTGCCCTCAACCGCACCGTTCTAGCCCAGACTTGGGGAATTGACACCTCTGAGCCTGCCGAAGCTTCTGAACCTGAAGCTTCCGATTCTAACTCCTCCAACCCTGAACTATCTGAGACTGATAGAGAAGCCGCCCCCATCGTCACTGAGATCTCTGCATATCAGCAGTACGGCCAAGTCATTGAGCGCACCAAATCCATGCTGCGCGACCCCGAAGCCCAGCGCCTCGCTGCCGAGCGCGATCTGCAAATTATGGACGTCACTTGGGAAGACACAGGCCGCTACGACAACTCATCGGTTGGTCCCAACATCAGCGACATGACCATCCAAGTCGAGCACCGCGACCCCCGCACAGGCAACGCGCAGCTCCACCTGATGCCCATTCTTCGCTATCCCAATTTTGCCGATCTGACTGCAGATGTACCTATGCAGCAGCTCTCTGTACTCACTGGTAACGAACAGGGAGACTCGGTAGAACCCACTCTTCTCGCAGAAGTCCTCGAAGATCTGCGCGGCTATCTATCTGACCCCGACTCTTGGGCCGGTGACAAAAACTCTCTTTTGGCCGAACGCGACTCTCATGTCCTCGTCAGTGCCCAGGCTGCTTTTTTACCTATTCCTACCAGCGGCGAAGCTACTTTCAATCCCGTCTTGTTCAACTATCAGTCTTACCCCGGTGACCCTGCCGTAATGACGATTCTGGCTACTCGAGAAGGCACTAGCGTTACCGTTATTGACAATCAGCGCGATGGGTTCGATGCAGGCCGCACTTGGGGGCAAAGATTGTTCTTTAACAAAGATGGCGAGCGGGCTAGCCTGACAGGTAAACGCATTAGCGATTTTCGAGCAGAACAGCAAGCAGAGCAAAACGAGAATAGTGACGGCTCTATAGAACTACCGCCAGTAGAGGTCTCTGAAGAAGCAGGACTCAACATGGTAATGCTAATTCAAGTGCCGCTTAAGCAAAAAGACTCTTTTCAAGCTTTTGGTGCGGCTGCAGATTCTTTAATGTTGCAAGAGTCGGCCATGCCAGCTCCACAGGCATCAATGCAAAGGGATTCAAGCAATGTTGAAGCGGCTGTGGTTGGACATGGTGAAGTTGAAGGGCCTTTTACGGAAATCGATGGTCTTGAGATTGAGCGCGATCCTGATTTTCCGATTCGTGTGACCGTTCAGTTTTATAAAGCAACCGATAACGGGGTGGTGTCGGCAGAAGACCTGGCCGAAATTGACGCGCAGATCGCCCGTATCTATGACGATGCTGACTATGTTGGCAGCCTAGTAACCGATGGCCGCACCCGCCGCCCCACTGAATACAACGGCAATCATCAAGAGCCAGAAGACTGGTGGGAGGCGTTTTGGCAGCACAGCGAAAATCGGCAGGGCCTAGGCCGTGAGGCGGCGATCGACCTGCTGCGACGGCTGCGTGGACTGGATGATTAGGGCCTTTGTCTGATCAGCTCGGCCCGGCGGCTGTTTTTGCTGTTAGCTGGTTTTGCCAGCGACGATTGTATAGTTTGTCGCCGATTCGCCGTCAATTTTGAATAGAGGCAGTACATTTAATAGCTGAGAGTGTTGTGATTTCGACAGCTTGTGTATGGCCTCCCCTGCTCCGTCTGAAAAATCGTTTGGAAAAGAGAGTGCACAGATAGAAGCTAGTACGGAGGCCGCTCGCTTTCAACAAGATCGGCTGGCAAAGGCAACGCTAGAGCATCTGAGCGCGCTGAGCTTTCGTCAGAACAACCTTACTGCCTACTTGAACGATATTGCACGGGGCGTTTCTCAACTGATTTCGACTGACTGGTCTGTGGTGACGCTCAACCTGGGTGATTTTAGCCAGGTGGTGGCCAGCAGCTTGGATTTAGATAAGGCCAACAAGCAGCCCTATTCGCTGCATGGTTCGGTGGCCAAAACGGTGGTGAAAACGGGGTGCTTGCTGGCAGTAAACGATACTGAAGCCGAAGCGCAGTATGGCGCGAACCCTGAAGGCTATCGGGCCTATTTGGGAGTGCCTTTACAGTCGTCAACGGGCAATCTGCTGGGCACCATTTGTAGTTTTCAAAAGCTGCCTCGTGACTTCAACGCAGAAGAGATTCGGTGCGTAGAACTGTTTGCAGAGCGGGCGACCACGGCGATTGATAATTTTCAGATGTATCAGCAGCAGCTGAAGTTTAATGAGCGTTTAGAAGCTGAGGTAGCCAAACGGACGGCAGAGCTGAAAGTGGCGCAGGCACAGCTAATTGAACAGGCACGGCTAGCGGCGATTGGTGAATTTACATCGATGATTGTGCACGAGATTCGCAATCCGTTGACGACGGTACGAATGGGGCTAAATGCACTACAGGCGCTAGAGCTTTCTGAGCGCGATCGCACCAGGCTATCGCTCGCGCTAGAAGAAGAAACCCGCCTCAAAAATCTCCTAAACGAAATTTTGCAGTATGCCAAGCCCCAAGTTTTAGATGCAACAACTGTCGATCTCAATCGGCTGGTTACAGAAACGGTAGCAGCCCTATCAGAGCAGCCGCTGATTGCAGAGAGACTGCTGAAGCTGGCTTTGCCTGCGGCTGCGGTTTTTGTAGAAGGCGATCGCGCCAAGCTAAAACAGGTGCTCATTAACCTGATTAGTAACGCCTGCGAAGCCGTAGCCGCCGGTGACCCGGTTGAGATCTCTGTTGAGGTCTCTTTGGATTCACCCCTCTCTTCGACCCCAACTGCAGCCACAACTTCGGCCACAGCTTCAGTCCCGGCTCTGGCGTGCCTCAAAGTTTGCAACGGCGGCGACCCTATCTTGCCTGCAACCTTAGCCCAGCTCACAAAGCCATTTTTCTCTACCAAATCTTCTGGTAATGGGCTTGGACTTGCCATCGTCAACCGCATTATCAAAGCCCATCAAGGCAGCCTTGTCTTCAACTCTTCTGTCGAAACAGGCACCGTTGCTAGCGTCTATCTACCTATTCTCGCGCAGCCAGCTTCAGCGCAGCCTATTCCTCCACAACTGCCTTGAGATTTGCCAAACCTTGCTCGTACTGGTCGCCTACGATCGAATCCATCAAAAAGCCAAAGTAGGTGCTCACTGGCTGCTTTACCATTGGCACGCCCTCGCGCATATCGGTATCTAAGCTCCAGGTTACTAGCGTGGCCTCGTCGCTGGCTTCGTTGCTGGGCTCTAGCGTAAAGGTGGCATCCGAAACGCCCCTATCGCCAAAATCTAGGTGGCTTTTTACCAGGCGAGGTGACTCTAGCTGAGTGACCTGTTGAGTGCCGCTACCGACTTCAGGATTCTCGCTCTCCCAGCTCATGATCTGACCCGTGCCCTCGCCGGTAATTACCAGGCGGGCGTTTGGGTCTAGCTTGGCCCAGGGCAACCAGTCATCCCAGTTGTGAAAGTCGCTCACTTCGGCAAAAATCTGGTCGGCTGGGGCGTCAATGGTCGTTTGGCGCTCTATATGTACCTGGCTAGGTAGCACAAACCCACCCAGCAGCGCGATCGCGGCAACAGTAAGTAGCCCAACAAATCCTTTGCGTAATAAAGACATACGAATACTCTCTAATATAGACGTAACGGCGACAGTGCAACGAGAACGCCCTGTGCTAAAGACAAGTTCAGCGAATTTTCACCTGAACCATCAGACCATTAGATCATCAGAGAACTCGCCTGGCTTATTCGGCAAAAAGATGCGTCGGCAAACCGTCGATACTCGTCAGATTTTTCTGTCGCTGATAGTCTTCAAGCGCCGCTGGTCCCTTGTCTTTTGCCCACTGGTTTAACAGATCCCTATCGCCTTGATAGTCATACAGAGGTACCGCCATCCCACAGGAAGTTTGTACTAATTCCACACTCAAATCGAACAGCTGTCTGGTTCCTGGCAGCGCCGGGAAGTGCTCAATTAGCGCTGACCATGCATCATCGCGCGGATACACAGCCTGCGCGGTGCCATACAGCCGTAAGATCATCGGCGTATGGTCAAACGCGCAAAACATCACCGTCATTCGATTGGTTTCGGCAATATGGGCTGCCGTCTCATTGCCGCTGCCAGTTACACTTAGCCACACCACCCGATTAGGACTCAACACTCGCAAAGCGTCCATGCCCTTTGGTGATACGTTGACTCGCCCCGTCGCAGCAGCGGTCCCCACAAAAAAGATCTTTTGCCGCTCAATAAAAGCCTGAAGCTTTGCATTGATTTGTGCGAACTGCTTAGCCATTGCGTTTTTGTACTAACTTCAGTCAATCAATATTGATCAGGAACAAAGTTTTGCGTTTCGAGCGGTGGACGCTCGTAGTCAATCTTTTTCTGTCGCTTTGGCAGCTCTAGCGGCGGCGGCGTTAGATCTTCGTAGTCGATTTGACTGAGCAAATGACTCATGCAGTTTAACCTAGCTCGTTTTTTATCATCGGCTTCAACGACATTCCACGGGGCGCGAGTAGTATCGGTAGCTGCAAACATATCGTCTTTTGCCTTCGAATATTCAACCCATCTCGCCCGCGCCTCTATGTCCATCGGGCTCAGTTTCCAGCGCTTAGTCGGGTCGTTTATTCGCTCTTGAAAACGCTTCTCTTGCTCTTCGTCACTGACCGAGAACCAGTATTTGATCAGCACAATACCGGAACGCTGTAGCATATGCTCGAACTCAGGGCACGAGCGTAGAAACTCCACATATTCTTGATGGGTGCAAAAGCCCATCACTCGCTCCACACCAGCCCGGTTGTACCAGCTACGGTCAAATAGCGTGATTTCACCTGCCGCGGGTAGCTGAGCTACGTAGCGCTGAAAGTACCACTGACTTTTCTCTTTCTCGGTCGGCGTTCCTAGCGCTACCACCCGACAAATTCTAGGATTCAAGCATTCAGAAATGCGTTTGATTGCCCCGCCTTTACCGGCAGCATCTCGCCCTTCAAACAGCACAACAACTTTCAGATTCTTTTCTTTGACCCAATACTGTAGCTTTACTAGCTCTATCTGTAATTGTCTAAGCGCTTGCTTATAGACCTTTTTATCCAGCTTTTTCTGTTTCTTTGATTTGCTTTTCTCCGATCTGCTTTTCTCTGATTTGACCTTCTTTGATTCGTTTAGCGGTTTGCGCTTTTTCTCGCCCTTTTTTCTGTGCTTTTTCTCATTCTTTTTTTCGTCTTTAAGAGCCTTAGACTGATCTGCTTTTACCGCTGTCGCACCGTTTTCAGCAACCGCCGCATGATCCACAGCAGCGGAGGTGTTGGGTTTCTTTTTGGCCATAGGTCGCACTCGAATGAAAAGATCGAACGAAGGAATACGGATAAAAGGTGTTTTTCTATACACCCAGATTAGAAGATCTTTGAAATTGCGATCGCCTTGTTTAATGCGTCTTAATGATTACTGCCATAGGATTTTATGATGAGAGGGTTAATTTTATAGGGCAGCGGAACGCATGAAAGTCGCAATACTAGGCACAGGGCTGATGGGTGGGCCGATGGCTCTACAGCTACAGCAAGGGGGCTTTGAGGTCACTGCTTGGAACCGCTCACCCGACAAGCTGATGCCTTTGCAAGCGGCGGGGATCGAAACGGTAGCAACGGCAGCGAGGGCGATCGCAGCTGCGCCCATCACCATCACCATGCTCAGCGATGCCACCACGACCAAATCCACTGTCCTATCCGAGCCGCAGGTACTAGCCGGTAAAACCATTCTGCAAATGGGCACTATTGCCCCTGCCGAAAGCCGCGACATTCAATCTGCCGTTATGTCAGCAGGCGGAGACTATTTAGAATCGCCTGTTTTAGGTAGCATCCCACAGGTCAAGGCTAAGACGTTGATTTTGATGGTGGGCGCTACCGCTGAGCAGTTTGAACAGTGGCGCGCTGTGTTGGAGTGCTTTGGGCCGCAGCCAATGCTGATGGGCCCGGTGGGGACAGCCGCAGCGACCAAGCTGGCGATGAATCAGCTAATTGGCAGCCTGACGGCGGCATTTTCTATGAGCCTGGCGCTGGTGCAAAAAGAAGGGCTAGATTTAGAGAAGTTTATGACGATTGTGCGCGACAGTGCGCTGTATGCACCGACTTTTGATAAAAAGCTAGACCGGATGTGCGATCGCAATTTCGCCAATCCTAACTTTCCTACCAAGCATCTGCTCAAGGATATGAACCTGTTTGTACAAGCCGCAGAAAATCAGGGCATTGATGCGGGTGTGGCCGCGAGCGTCGCGCAGGTAACACAGCAGGCCATTGATCAGGGTTTAGCAGATCAGGACTACTCAGCGATTTATAATGCGATCAATCTCGAAAAACCTTAGAAACGCTTAGCTTTTGGCTGTTGTGAATTCTGTTGTAGTGGTTTTTCTAGTGATGTATTAGGAGATGTAGAAAAAGAATGACAAAATCTAGGCTATTCGTACGGCAGCTAGTTGGAATGGGAGGTGCGATCGCGATTTTTGGCGTAGCCATGACTGTGGGTATGACCGTAGGCATCGGCACCGGCAAAACGCTGACTGTCCCGTCTCCAACGGGCTTAGTCATCAAGCAAAGTCCTCACAGCGTTGAAGAAACCGAACGGCGATTTATCAACATTCTCGAAGAAAAAGGACTTAACGTATTTACGACCGTAGACCATGCGCAAAACGCAGCAGGCGTAGATCTTAGCTTGCCACCCACCCGCGTAGTCATCTTTGGTAATCCGATGTTGGGTACCCCGCTCATGCAGTGCAGCCAAAGCATCGCCATCGACTTGCCACAAAAAATGTTGATTTGGGAAGACGAAGCAGGGCAGGTAAACATCGCCTACAATGACCCACGCTATCTGGGCGGACGCCATCAGCTCAACGGCTGCGGCAGCGAAGTAATTCAAACTGTTGCCGGAGCGTTAGACAATCTTTCAAACGGGGCGATTAGCCCATAGCCGAGGTGACTTTCTAGCAACGCAAGGCAGTCATAATAGGCACGTGACTTATCAAGGCTATTAGCTCTTCTGCAATGCCAATTAAGCCGATGCGCTCGGTAATAAAGATAAGGCGCAAGTCTACACGATTTGCGCCTTCTAGAGCTCGAAAATATTTACAATCAGCCGCCGTCATCTGCGCGAACCCGTCTGATAGCGCTTTAAGTCCTAGGTGGACAGTGGTGGTGCATGAAGGGTAATGCAGTGAAAATTGGAGTGATGAACAGTCGAGCCGCATCATCGCTATAGAGACATCGTGGTTACTGACTGACTTTTTCTAATGATATAAAGCATTGGCCAAGCTCAGTTTGATCGAGATTGATCGCCAGCAATTGTAAGACTTGAATGTTACTGCGATACAACAATCTTATAGTCGTTTGATGAGCTGAGTGTGACGACTATTCACCGCCGGGCCGTTGTCTAAACTAGCCTGTCTATCTCTCTATTTCTATTCTTGAATTTCTATGTAGTTATGTTGATATATTTGCCACTCTAGCTGACAGGTTTGCCATCACTAGCTCAAACATCAACAATGAAGTCAGTCCGGTAAACAGACGATATTCCAGCTAGTGCAGCAGATGGCGGTAGGCTCTATATCCACGTTCTCAGTCAGTATTTATATGTCAGTATTTATGTCTATTTTAAACAATGGGCAGCAAGGATAAACATTGTATAAACTCAGCAGATTTTCTGATTTTCGCCAGCAATCATCGTTTATATGTGTATTCAAGCGCAGTTGATCAAGTGAGGTTAACTAAGTGTATGACCGGACGTGGTCAGTTTTGTTAATGAGCGTCCGGAGCTGCCATCTAGCTCAGTCCTATCAATTGACTCAGTGCTGATCTTGGCAACAAAAAGTCATCGGTTAACGCGATATGAACATTTTAATGCTGGCCCCTCACCCCTTTTATCAGGCTAGAGGCACACCGATCGCAGCAGGGCTGGTTCTGAAGGTACTCTCTGAGCGAGGTGAAACCGTAGACTTGATTGCATTTCCAGAAGGTAGTGACGTTCACTATCCCAACGTGACGATTTATCGCACGCCTGCCTTTAAGTTTCTTCAGAATATCCGCCCAGGCTTTTCCTGGAAAAAAGTAGTCTGCGATTTGTTTTTACTGTTTCAGGCGATTAGGTTTGCCAAAAGCAATCACTACGATCTCGTTCATGCTGGCGAGGAAGCTGTTTTCATCGCGCTCATTATCAAAAAACTGTTTGGCATTCCATATGTTTACGATATGGACTCTTCATTGGTCCAACAGATTGTCGATAAGTATCCTCGGATAAAACTCTTGAAGGCGATCTTACAGCCCTGTGAAGGCTTTGCTGTTCACAATGCCAAAGCGGTCATTGCGGTCTGCCAGTCGCTTGCGCTTGAAGTGCAGCAGCACAAGCCCAATAAAGTCGTTGTTATTCCCGATATTTCACTTCTCAACTATCACGCTGATTCTACTACCGTGTAAAGCTATGAAAACTACTATGCAGCGCCCTGAAACACTCTCCAAAGAGCGCTTTAAAGAACAATTTTGTATCGAAGGCTCGCTGCTTATGTACGTGGGCAATTTAGAGAAATATCAGGGAATAGACCTGCTGCTTGAGAGCTTTGCTAACGTCTTACAGCAGGCTCCATCTGCCCACCTAGTCGTTATAGGCGGCAATGCGGATGATATTGAGCGCTATCAAGAGCAAGCTACCCAATACGAGATCGATGCCAATGTTCACTTTGTCGGCCCTCGGCCTATTCATCTGCTCAGTCAGTACTTAGCACAGGCCGATATCGTCGTCTCTCCCCGTGTTCAGGGCAACAATACGCCCATGAAGCTTTACTCCTATCTAGATAGCGGTAAGGCACTGTTAGCGACTAACCTAACGACCCACACGCAGGTTCTCAACAACCAAATAGCCTGGCTAGCTGAGCCTGATGCTAAGGCTTTCGCTACCGGCATGCTGCACCTGATTACGCACCCTGAACTGCGGCAAAAGCTGGGCACAGCGGCCCAAGCCTACATTGCTAAAAACCACAACTACGAAGCCTTCTCGCAAAAGCTCTCGTCACTATATGACTGGCTCCATAGCGAGCTATCGCTAGGCTCAGCTTTGCTGTCTTTATCTGAGTCGCCCCTAACCGGTGCAAAGCAGGCGTAGCGCCAAAGCAGTCTGACAAAATCAGTCGCTACAAGCAACACTCAAACGGCTCAACTTTTCACTGGAGATCTACATCAGCATGCAGAGAAACTTGCCCGCCCTGTCTGATCAGTCATTCGACCTGCTGGTCATTGGCGGCGGGATTCACGGTGCCTGTGTAGCCTGGGAAGCCACGCTAAGAGGGCTGTCGGTAGCGCTAGTAGAACAGTCTGACTTTGCTTCTGGTACGTCGGCTAATAGCCTCAAGGTGATTCACGGCGGTCTGCGCTATCTGCAAACGGCTGACTTACGGCGGATGCGCCAGTCGATCAAGGAGCGCCAAACGCTGATGCGGATTGCGCCTCATTTGGTGCATCCGCTGCCGGTGCTAGTGCCGACCTATGGCCATGCGCTTAAGGGCAAGGAGGCAATGACGGCTGCGCTGAAAATGAACGACTGGATTAGCAGCGATCGCAACCGCGCCCTCACCGATCCGCAAAAGCATATTCCCGCTGGCCAGATGCTCTCGAAGCAGGCGTGTTTAGAACAGCTGCCTGACTTACCCACCAAAGGGCTGACAGGTGCGGCTTGTTTTTACGACGCTCAGGTCTATAACTCAGAGCAGCTGGTGCTGGCTTTCTTACAGTCAGCGGCTCAGCGCGGTGCTCAGGTGGCTAACTATACCCGTGTGGTTAATCTGCGTAAAGAAGGCGATCGCGTCGTTGCTGCTATTGCTCAAGATCAGCTAACAGGCGATCGCTTTACCATTCAGGCAAAAACTATTGTTAACGCCAGCGGTCCCTGGATTAACCAGCTAATTTCTACGGTGACTGAGACAGCCACTGGGAAAGCAACCGATCTACAGCCACTTGCCAAGGCGATGAATCTGGTAACCCGGCCTCTATTTGGCTCGCAGCACAAGTACGCCGTGGGGATTACAGGTCGAGCGCCCGGCAGCCGTCTGTTTTTCATTGCTCCTTGGCGATCGCGCTCCCTAGTCGGCACCTGGTATGGCCCCGCCTCAGCTCATATCAAGCCGCCTAGTGCCACAAGCACCGAGATTGAAAGCTTTTTAGCCGATATCAATCAGGCATACCCTAGCTTCAACCTCACCCCTGACGATGTGCAGTGGGTACATACGGGGCTATTGCCTAGCTACGGCATTTCCCCAAAGACTGGCGAAGTTCAGCTCACCAAGCAGTTCCAACTTAAAGACCACCGTAGCGAAGGGCTGGGTGGTCTGCTCTCTGTAAGCGGCGTAAAGTACACAACCGCGCGCGATCTGGCTCGTAGGGCAATCGATTGGGTATTTCGCGATCGCGGTCAGACTTCGCCCCTATCTCTCTCGCATCTAGAGCCTCTGCACGGCGGAAAAATCTCACAGTTTCAACAGTTCACAGATACTGCGATCAAAACCTACGGCGAGAAAATTTCAGCTCAGAGCCTACAGCAGCTAGTGCACAACTACGGGACCAACTACCCCAAAGTCCTGCAGCAGGTTTCTGGCTTAGATCAGGACGCCTCGCCTATCAACGAGCAGCCCCTTAACGAGCAGCCCCTTAACGAGCAGCCCCTTAGCGAGCAGAAGCTGCTAGCAGCAGAGGTTGAATACAATCTGCAAAATACAATGCCTCAGACCCTTAGCGACGTAATTTTCCGTCGGACAGAGTTAGGCGCGGTCGGTCATCCTGGCGACGAGATGCTACAGCTCTGTGGGCAAATTATGAGCGAGACCTTAGGCTGGACGCCCCAAAAGCAGCAGGCTGAAGTGCAACAAGTGCAGCAACGCCTCGAACAGCAGCGCTCTGGGCGGCCACCCGAACAGCAGTCGTCTGAGCGGTCTTCTGTCCGCCCGCCCTGTCCGGTGTAGCCCTCGCCTGACGTTTTTAGCTTGTTTTTAGCTCAATGTAATCAACGATTTGTTATCAGGAGTTCGTCACCATGCCCTCGCCCATTGCTCATTCGGTTTCAGGCTACGTCCTGACCCGTCTGCCAATAGCCAAAAATATTATCCCTAGTCGGCTCTGGCCGATAACGCCTGCCGCGGCCCTCTACAGTCTGTTTGTGGCCAACTTACCCGATCTAGATTTTGTAGGGCAGCTATTGACCGGTTTGCGGCTTCATCGTGGCCCTTCTCACAGCCTGCTAGCTGCGCTGATAGTCAGCGCTCTGCTGGCTGGGCTTGTCCATTATTATCGCCGTCAGTCTAGCTACGCTATTCTCTTTAGCCTAACGCTTGGGATCTATGGCTCTCATCTGCTGCTGGACCTGCTCACGGCTGGCGGTCGCGGCATTCCTCTTTTGTGGCCGTTAAGCGCCCAGTATTTTCGTTCGCCGGTCGCTCTGTTTCCAGCCGTACATCACTCTCACGGACTGTGGCATGGCAGCCACCTGATCTTCATCAGTGCCGAGCTCCTCTATGCGCTGATAGTGCTCGGCGGATTACAGCTTTGGAGAGCCCGCGCTGGCCGCCCGGTCTCTCGCTAGCGATCGCACCTCTACAGCTCACCGCTCACAAGCCCACAGCTCACACTTTCCCCCTCCCTCATAAGCGCCGCCCGTCAGGTTATGACTCTATCCACCGATCTACCTTCTTTGCTAGTAGATGCCCACGTTCATCTCCACTCCTGTTTTGACCTGACGCAGTTTCTGCGCTCTGCCCTAGCTAATTTTCAGCATCAAAGCGATAGATTAGGGCTTAATGGGCCTATCACTGCAGCCTTGCTGCTAGCAGAAGTCAGTGGCGTTAACGCCTTCGCCGATTTAGTAAGCCGACACAAACAGGGCAACCCGCCAGCGGAATGGGAAATTTGCCCAACTGCAGAAGCTGCTACTCTCTGGTTCAAGCATGTTTCAGGTCATACGCTCTTAATAGCTGCCGGACGACAGGCCGTTACGCAAGAAGGAATTGAAGTCTTAGCGCTGATCACTGCCGCTGCGGTTGAGGATCGCCGCAGTCTGCGGGACACGCTAGCAGAGGTCACCGCTGCGGGGGGATTGCCGGTGCTGCCCTGGGGCGTTGGCAAATGGCTGGGCAAGCGTGGTCAGCTAGTTGCCGCACAGCTACAGGCTGCTGATGGTCCTCTTTTTGCTGGAGATAATGGGGGCCGTCCTAGCTTTTGGCCCCTGCCTGATTACTGTCGGCAGCGCTTACAGCTACCCGGCACCGATCCTTTGCCCCTAGCCTATGAAGTGGCGCGAGCCGGTAGCTTTGGTTTTGTTACCCAAGGTCACCTCGACAAAGATCGACCTGGTGAGAGCCTAAAGCAAATTTTGCTAGGGCCGCAGGCAGTTGTCCAAGCGTATGGCCAGCCGCAGTCACCCTGGCACTTTTTAAAGAATCAGTCTCTGCTCAGACTGAGCTAATCCTGTCTATTTTGCGTTCTTCTGTTAGCACCGCCATGATTTCTACCGAACAATTTCCAGAAACTGCCGACATCGAAACTTCCTCCGAAGCCTACGCCTCGCGATTTGCCGGTCCGACCGGAGACTGGCTGCTACGCGTACAGTCAGAGGCAACTTTGGCCATGCTCAAGCCTTATCCCAAAGCCAGCGTGCTAGAAGTCGGGGGCGGCCATGGTCAGCTCACCGCTCAGCTAATTGCCGCGGGCCATACGGTCACGGTCCTTGGCAGTGATGAAAGCTGCCAGACTAGGATTCGCCCGCTGGTAGAGGCGGGCCAATGTCAGTTTAAAGTTGGCAACGTATTGGCGCTGCCCTATGCCGACAATGCTTTTGACGTGGTGATTAGCTATCGCTTTTTAGCGCACGTAGAGCAGTGGCAGCAGTTTTTGAGTGAGCTGGCTCGCGTCGCCAAGCGGGCTGTGCTGGTAGACTATCCAACGCTGCGCAGCGTCAACTACATTACACCGCTGCTGTTCTCATTCAAAAAAGGGGTCGAAGGCAACACTCGGCCCTACACCTGCTACGACGAAACCGAACTGCTCAACTACGCCCAAAGCTTGGGGCTGAGTGTGGGCAATTCGCGCCAAGAGCGGCGTCATCATCGCTATGCCCAGTTTTTCTGGCCGATGGTTTTGCACCGCATGCTGGGCAAACCTCAAGTGTCTTCTCTCTTGGAGGGCGGCGCGCGGCAGCTGGGGCTCTCTCGGCAGTTCGGCTCTCCCGTCATTCTTAAGCTCACCAAACAGGCCAAACAGGAGGCAGCTACTCATGGTTGATTCATTGACGGTTGATTCATCGACAGCTAATTCACCCACCAACAATCCAGCTACTACTGATTCACTCACTACCAATCCAGCCAGCGTCAGTGAGGCGCTACATCTGCCAGCGGGAAGTCGCGTTTTGGTAACGGGCGCAACCGGTTTTACTGGCGCTGTTCTCGTTCGTAAGCTGGTTGAACAGGGGCTCGAAGTAGTCGCGATCGCCCGCCCTACTTCTAATATCAAACAGTTTGAAGGCCTCTCAATAGAGTGGATCAAAGGCGATGTCTTCGACGCTGATTTGATTGAGCAGGCAACGGCAGGCGTTAACTATATCTTCCATATGGTCACGCCGTTCCGTGAGGCCAAATCGCCCGATCAGGGCTATTACAATGTTCATGTTCTTAGCACGCAACTGCTAGCCAAAGCCGCCCTCAAGCAGCCAGATTTCAAGCGCTTTGTGCATGTTTCTACCATCGGCGTTCATGGCCATATCGCCCATCCTCCGGCTGATGAAACCTACCCCATGTCGCCAGGAGATGTTTACCAAGACACCAAGCTTGAAGGCGAAAAGTGGATTAAGTCTTTTGGCGAAGAAACCGGACTGCCCTTTACGATCGTACGTCCGGCTGGTATCTATGGCCCCGGCGAGAAACGACTGTTGAAAATTTATAAAATGGTTGCCAAAGGCTGGGTTCCTGCCATCGGCAACGGTAGCAATCTGCTGCACTTTATTCACGTTGACGATCTGACTGACTGCTTTTTGCTCACAGCAACCCATCCCAAAGCCATCGGAGAAACATTCATCTGCGGCAGTGAGCGGGCGATTACCCTCAAAGAGATGGTGGCTCTTATCAGTGAAGACTATTCAGTACCGGTCAGACTGATTTCTTTGCCGGGCGCACCCCTATTTGCCTTGGCAGATCTTTGCGAGCTGATATTTCGGCCTCTAGGCATAGAGCCGCCTATCTACCGCAGACGGCTAGCCTTTTACACCAAAGACCGCTCGTTTAACACTTCAAAGGTAAAAGATCTGTTGGGTTTTCAACCGCGTCATTCCGATCGAGAAGGGCTGAAAGAATTAGGGCAATGGTATCTAGAAAAAAGATGGATCTCTCTTTGATTGTTCTTTCGACTATTGGTACTCTTGGCTATTGGTAAAAAAGATAGTTCTATCTCTCGCTAGCGCCCAGAAACGCCTTGCTAAAGCACTCCCCTATTAGAAGTCCAAATAGACATGGAATCAGGAAACTTTAAAGTTAAAGAATTTAACCAAGGTAAAGTACCTCTCTGGCAACAGTATGCCGCCTTAACCATTGGTAAGGTTGACCTGGGCAGCCTACTCAAATACGAGCTGATTGTTCTACTGTGCAGCGGCTTGCCGGGTGCGCTGGGCCTTGCTGCTAGAAGCAAGCTATACCCGCTGCTGCTAGGCGAAGTCGGTAAAAGTGTGGTGTTTGGTCGGGGGGTAACGCTTAGGCATCCGCATAAGATTTGTATAGGTAGCAATGTAATTATTGACGATGGCTGTGTCATTGATGCAAAAGGTCAAGACAAGTCCGGCATCCGCATTGGCGATGGTGTTTTTGTTGGCAGAAATTCCAACATCTACTGTAAAGACGGCACTATAGAAATAAAATCTCGGGCGAATATTGGCACTCACTGCCAAGTCTTTTCGGGGAGAGAGCTGGTTATTGGCAGTGGCACGCTGATTGCCGCAGATAGCTACATTATGAGCGGTGGTAGATACGAATATCGTTCGGCAGTGCCTTTGGCCGATCAGTCGGGTTATTCAGACGGGCCGACTCTAATCGGAGATAACTGCTGGCTAGGGGCAAAAGCTGTTGTTTTGGACGGTGTTTCGATTGGAGATAACGCGGTGATAGGGGCAGGCGCGGTGGTGACCAAGAATGTTCCAAACGATGCGATCGCTGTCGGCATCCCGGCCAAAGTTATTGAAAAAAAGCCAGCATCGGAGCCCGTCTCTCTATAAAAAACTATGGAATAAAAAACTATGAAAAAAAAAGCCCTGCACTTTCTTAGAATCGCGGTCACAACGGCGCTGCTCGTATATGTTTTCCACCAGGCAGGTCTTTTGAGTGCTAAAGGATGGCAAGACTTGGCGGGCACGTTTTCTCGCGCTAATCTATGGCTCATTCTTATATCTGTTCTGTTGGTACCCATCATCGATATTATCAGCTCGATAAAATGGTACTGCTTGGCGCGAGCCATCGGGCTGAAAGTAGGGCTCTGGCGGCTTTATGCCTACTACGTAATCGGTGGCTTTTTTAATCTGGTTTTGCCTAGCAGCATTGGCGGCGACTTTATTCGTATTCATGAGCTGAGTCGATATACAGGGCGCTATGCCGAGTCTGCTGCGGTGGTTTTTGTCGAGCGATTTAGCGGGCTGGCAATGCTGGTGTTTTTGGCTGCGATCGCAGTTGTCGTTAACTTGCAAATGTTTAACCTACCCTGGCTAACGGTCACGCTGACAATAGGACTCTTAGGCGTGGCTCTAATTTGCTGGGTCATTGTTGACGCACGACCGTTTAATTTTATCGATAAAAATATTGGTAGGCGACTGCCTTTAATAGCTGGTTTCCTTAAAAAACTAGGAAAGTTTCGGACGGCTGTTTTAGTCTATAAAGACAAACCAGGAGCCTTGTGGGTTGCCGTTTTTAATTCTTTAGTTTTCTATTTTTTGGCGGTCGTCAATGTTTGGGTGAGTGCTGCAGCTTTCGATAGTAGCATTAGCTTCGTCAGTATGCTGGTAGCCGTTCCTGTGATTATGTTTATCATGAATTTGCCGATTTCAATTGGCGGAATCGGTTTGATGGAAACGGCCTATAGCTTTACTTTGGGCTTATTTGGCATTAACCCAGCGGTCGCTATTTCTACGGCTTTGTTTATGCGGCTGAAGACGTTGATCACTGCCGGTATGGGAAGCCTGGTTTATCCATTGGTTAGCGAGGGGATGGGCTCTCCGCAGCAGCTGGCGCAGTCTCTTGAGCGTCCGTACAAAGACGATACCCGTGCCTGAAATGTGAAAGGCTTAATCGACTTTCTCTTATAAAAATAGACAACCTTACCCCGCCAGATAAGCTTACACAACCCCATCATAAAGTATTGGTAATGAAGTACTGGAAGCCTCTCATTCTCTTTTTAGTTGGCGTCGTAGCTGTAGTCGCGATCGCAAAAGCACACTCTGTCTTTTCTGCCGCCTCCCCACAAGAAACAAACAGACAAACGACTATAGCCAGACAGGGCTCTATCGAAGGTCTATCTACGCAATACGCCGAGAGCTGTCTATCACCCGATCAAGAAAGCCGACCAGCGTGGGAGTGCTACGAAATTCCGATTGAGGGATCTCTGCATCAGCCCGTCAGCGTTCAGCATGAAAGCGGTGAAGCGTATCAGGTTTTGACTTTTCAAGACGATGAGCAAACCAAATTTCGCTTTACCCCAACGCAAAAAGGGATCTGGTCGTTTAGCACTGATGACACAGACGGTGAGATTACTATTAATGCCGATAGACCAGCCTATGCCAAAGGATTCGTTGCTGCCAAAGGCAGTAAGTGGGTCCGTTCAGCGACTGAAGAGGCCTTTGTTCCACAGTTTGTGATGTACGATAAGCCTGATTTAGACGCAGGACTAGATGAGTTTATAGATGGTCACGGATTTAGCGGGTTTCATATTATCAACCTACGAGATCTGGTGGAAAATCCGGCATACTTCGAAGCGGTTCTTCTAAAAACATATCGCCGGGGCGGCACCACGCACTTTTGGCTATGGGGAGACGAACAGAGAAATCTAACTCCCTCTACCTATGGCGTAGACGTAGATTTGCTTTATACCGAAATTGCCGCCAGGCTCGCGCCGATTCCAGGTTGGACACTCGGCTATGGATTTGACTTGTTTGAGTGGGCGACAGCATCAGAAATACAGCAGTTTCGAGCGCGGCTGCGAGATAACTGTAGCTATCACCACCTAATAGGTGCTAGAGGCTTCAAGAACGAGTATCAGGAAGTCAGCCCAAACCTAGACTATGTTTCATGGGAGTGGCATCATCCCGACTATCAAGATTACAGAGACCACATAGACAAAGCCAATCGGCGGCCAGCTTTTTCTGAGGATCGATTCCGTATATGGGGATCAAATCATGAGAGAGATTATAACCAAACGCAGACGCGCCAAGGTCTTTGGCACTCGGCTATGGCAGGCGGTGTCGCTAATGTCTGGGGTCGCCAGCCAGAGGGAGAGGAATTTTCAGCGCCCTACCCAAACAAAGAAGCTATCAAAACCTACAGCAGTTTCATCAGCAGCGCATTCTCGGCCAACATGACACCCGACAACGATCTCATTAGCGACGGCTACTGCCTGCGAGAGGGTGATCAAGCTGCAATTTGCTATGTGGAAGCGCCAGATACTGTTCAATTTAACCTAGAGAAAATCACTGGCCCTATTCGGGCTGTTGCGGTTGATACGCAATTGCCTTATCAGGAAGTTGAAGTGGACTCTGCGTCTGCAGCTTTTAGCTGGCAACCTCCCTATTCCTCAGACTGGGCCTTTCGCATACTGACTCAGGCGGAGGGTGACAGTGCCTCCTGACAATCAAAGATTGCAGTATCAGCAGGTGTTGCAGTGAAGTTGGAAAGCGTTTCAATAAACAGTAAATAAAGTCGATCTCATACTTTCTGATAGGGGCTTCTACATCGGAAAAAATTCTAGTAGCAACCTAGCTGCTAAGCTTTATGACTATAAAAATGCCACAGCCAGCCAAGCGCCAACAGAGCACCGCAACGCTCTATCGCTGGCTGCCGATATCTCTGATCTTAACAATAGCCATCTTTTTATTTACCTATCAGCTCGGTAGAGAAAGCCTCTGGCTAGACGAACTCAATAGCCTGCAAGATATTGATCAGAGTGTGTTTGCAGCCTACAAAGAAAACCAGCTGCGACCGCTCTACTATTTCTTGCTGATGTTCTGGGCAAGCCTAGGTAGCGGCGATGCTTGGTTGCGATCGCTTTCTGTTGTTTTCGCCATCGTCAGCGTCTTTTTGCTGTATCGGTTAGGACGACGGCTAGCTGGAGAAGCAGAAGGGCTGGTTGCTGCGGCGCTGATGGCTGCCTCGCCTTTGTTTATCGGTCATGCCCAAGAGATTCGAATGTATGCTCTTAGCCTGTGCTTAGGACTGGCTGGGACGCTATTTGTCGTTGATGCTTTACTGACCGAGCGGCCTCATCGCCCTGCCCAAAAAACCTTGGCCGGTTGGGCTTTGTTTAGGCTGCTGGCCATTTATACGGTGCCACTAAACATTACTTTGTTGCTACCCGACGCGCTAATCATAATCTGGCGATTTCGCCGAGAGCGCCAGATACTGGTCAACTTTGCTCAGTGGCTGCTGCTATTGTTTTTGTTGTGGTCTCCTTCGGTTTTATCGGTGATACAGCAATCATCTCCTAATTCATCCTATGCCGGCGACCACGTTGGTGCGCAGCCCCCAGGCCTTGCCGAGCTAATCCGACAGCTCAAGTTTTTGACAGTATGGCCGTTTCCAGTTCAGAGCAATGCGATCGCTGCCCTCTTTTACAAGCTTTTTACCCCACTGGTGGCTGCGATGATTGGGGCAGGTATTATTCGCAAGCACAGATCGCCTAGGCTGGTGTGGACCTGCGCCTGGCTATTTCTCCCGTTGATACCAATTGTTGCTTTTTCATACCTTTCGATTCCAATTTGGAAAAGTCGCTATATTCTTTTCGTCACTCCCTATCTCTTTATTATGCTGGCTGCAGGGTTTACTCGCCTTTGGCAGCAGTGGAAGATTGCTGCCATTACGATGGCAACAATTTACCTCATTGCCGTTAGCGGCGGACTGGTTCATCACTATACGGCACAAACTCGTACAGATTACAAGTTCAATGTTGAAACGATTGAACAATATGAGCAGCCCGGAGATGCCATTGTCTGGAGCTATGAGTGCTGTTCGATGGCCTTGATGCACTATTACGATGGCAATTCAGATATTCATGTACATACTGCTAAAGATGTCGAAACGCTAGAAACGGCTCAGCAGTGGGTGGCCGAATTCCCAACCGGATATGACCGCTGGTGGCTGGTGACAGAGAACATGGGACCGGTTATCGACGATGTCAAAAGCGCGGTTAGCACCGCCTATGATATTGAAACCGTCTTTGAATACGAACAAGGATCCAATGTCATGTTACTGACTCGGCGAAGGCAGCCCGCTGAGGCTGCGTCACCCGGTTCTTAAGCTTGGTAAAAGCTAGGGCGTGCTAGGCAATATGCAAACGACCCGAAATCCAATATCATCAGTTCTGCTGTGAAAGGGGTAGGTGAGACGATGTGCCGACCGGCAGTTGGTTGGCAAATAGAACCAAGAGCCTCCACGCAAAGACTTCTTTTGACCAGAGAGTCGCTGAATATTGTCACGCGCTGGGCTGTGGGGTTCAAAATTTTGCCAGCCGTCTAGGCACCACTCCCACACGTTGCCGTGCATATCATATAGACCAAAACCATTGGGCGCAAAGCAGCCAACCTCAGTAGATTGTTCGCGATAGGATCCTTTGGGACCTTCGCCGTAGGTGTAGTTGCCGTTGTAGTTAGCTAAATCTGGTGTGAGGGTGTCACCAAAGTGAAAAGGTGTCGTTGTCTTAGCGCGACAGGCATACTCCCACTGGGCATCGCTGGGCAGGCGATAGTCGCGCCCGGTAAGCTGCGAAAGTCGCTGACAAAACTCTACAGCGTCTGTCCAAAATATGTTGTCAATGGGCTGTAGGGGCTTTTTAATCCGGTGAATGGTGTTGGGGGGCGCTTGAGGATTGATCACTTTTGGTCCCATAATCGCTTTCCACTGCGCCTGGGTCACTACGTATTGTCCTATCCAAAATTCTGGCAGGCTGACAGCTTTAGGTGGATATTCATTGTCGCTGGCTTCTCTTTCGCCTGCCGCGGCCCCCATTGTAAACTTGCCACTAGGAATGCGCACCATTTTGAGGGTAATGCCCGCGCTTAGCTTTTCAGTAAAGGTTGTGGCTTCTGCTCGGATGCGCTTAATAATTCTGCCGTGCGCGTTTACCCGCAGCGTCTTGAACTGAACGGTCCGATACTGTAAGGGCTCTAGAGACTTGGGCGTTACGCGGATAGCGCGAACCCACTGCTGGGTGGCCGCGTTTTGACTGCGATTCTGGCTGCGATTCTGGCTGTGGTTTTGGCTGTGCTCAGCAGACCTAGACAAAGATGGCACCGACCGATCGAAAACCGGTTGTTCTACCAGATGTTTGGCCTGCTGTTCGATTGGTCGCGCTGCCGAGCGTTCTACTGGTCGCTCTTCTAGTCGCTCTGCTGACGGTTCTATAGCTTGTTCTACAGACTGCTGACCAAAAACCTGTTGTTCTACAAAACGTACATCCTCATCGCGCAAGCTCAGCAGCCGCTGCAAATCTTTCAAGTCTTGAACAGCCACTTCGTTTAAGGGATAGGAGACTGTCTTTTCGGCCTCTAGCGCCTGAACATATAGTGCCAAATGCTTTTGCCTTTCTCGATAGGGCTGCAAAATTTCAACTTCGATCGCTGCCGCCTGCCGATCGGAAATCGCCAGACGCTGCTGCCACTGTCTGAGCACAGCGAGACCGGCTGGGCCAATAGCCCCGTTGCGAACCTTCTGTTGCACCTGCTTACGATATCGCTGCTCATTGTTGAGCTGAACGCTAGCGATCGCAATGTTGTATCCCTCTTGGCCATTAAAGATGGCCGGTTCCATTGCGGGTGCAGCTACTCTGATCTGTTCGGCCACATATTCGTGCAGATTTTGAACAGAGATGAAATCTTGTCCATCTGGCGCTGCTCCGCCCGTTTTTAGACCTTCGACCAGATAGCGAGTATAGACAGAAAGCGATTTTCCCTGCTGCTCTAGCGCGTAGCGAGAAGATGTAGAAGAAGTAATAATGCACCAGCCTTTGCCACCTAGCTGAACTTCTATATCAACATTTTCATCGCTCATCGCCAGAAAGCCATCAGCAAAGGCCGCGCCAAAGCAACAGTCTAAAATGACCACTTTGCGCTCGGCTGCGCAGTTGCCAAGCTCTCGCTTTAAAAAGTCAGCTTCTACTGCTGTCCCAGCATTTGGTCTGCCGTTGGGAAACAGCTCTGTCTGCGTCGTCGTCAGGTAAAAATCACCTGTCATGTCTTTTAGCCCATGACCTGTGAAGTAAAACAACACGAGATCTCGCTTGGTGAGACTAGCAAAAACTTCGCTGATGCGCGATCGCATCTCTCCCACATCGGGATTCAGCAGGGTGACTACTTCATCAAACCCACCAATCTCTGGGCACTCCAGTATAGATTGCATCGCAATGGCCCCATTAACAGGGCACTGTAGCGATTTGAGGCCAGCGCCATAGTCGCCAACTCCAATCAATAATGCAATTTTTCTAGCCATTTAGTCAGTAAGGTGCGGTGAGAGGATAAAAATAAATCGTGACGATTTTCTTTTCTTTTCTCGACGCGTTTGTCTGTCTGTTTCTCTGGGTGGTTTTCTTTTTTTTGGCAGCTCTCTATGCGTTTATCTGGGCGCTGCCTTATACGGCAGATTGTTTTGCAACAGATTGCTCTGACGATTTTAGCCGCTGGGCAGCGTCTACTAGCTTATCTACCACCTCGTCGAGATCGCCCGATCGCACGTTTTTAGCATCGATCTTTTGCGACTCGCCATCAACCTCTATCGTCAGCTCCATCGGCTGATGTGATAGACGGCTAAATACTTCTGTCGTGGCCGTGCGCAGGGCCTCGGCAGAAATTTCCGCAGTTAGAATGCCCCATAGCCATTGGGCACCCATTGCGCCAGGGGGCACCGTACTATCGGGTACCCGCGCGACGGCTTCGACTGAATTAAGCGATCGCAGCTCACGAAACAGGGTTTGTGTCTGCGCTTCTTGCTGAGCCTCTGGAATGCCGCTACTAGCCGCACGCCAGTCAATAGTTAACGAAACTGTATTTGTCATAATTTTGTATGCAAATGTCACCTGCCTTGATTTTCTGAAATTTGAGAATCAACGTGCAGGGAATCGCATCAGCTTCGCTAAATATTTATCATAGATAAAGTCGCCTCGATACGTTAGAAGCGCGTACCAAAGCGACGGAATCTCTTGCAGGCTATTGTCTTTTGCATCTGTGCGGTTGGTATCTATCGCTGCAGAATTGTAAAGCGCAGCTGCCGTGGCAATATTATCAGCGTTCTCATTGCTAATTCTGCTTTGACACTGTGACCGGCTAGTTTCCTTTACACAGCAAAGCTGATAGTTGGCGTACGCATTCCAAACGTACCTGCTCTAGATATGGATATGAATATGGATATGAGGTACGGATATGAACAAGCTCATCTCTTTCAGTTCTGGAAAAAGATGAGCTTGTCTGGCATGTATCTGGCTTGTTTAGCAACCGGCAATGGCCAAACAATTTAGAGAAGACCGGTTACGGCAGCTCAGTTGCACCCATCAGGTAGCGATCGCACTCCCTGGCCACACCGCGTCCTTCATTAATCGCCCACACAATCAAACTCTGCCCCCGACGACAGTCACCTGCCGCAAACACGCCCGGTTTGTTTGTCGTGTAGTCTTCATGCTCGGCCTTCACGTTGCTGCGCGGCGTCTTCTCCAACCCCAGTGCATCTAGCAAAGGAGCCTCTGGCCCCAAGAAGCCCATCGCCAACAGCACCAGCTGCGCCGAGACTCTCTTTTCACTACCCGGAACGTGTATTGGCGTAAAGCGACCGTTCTCATCGCGCTCCCACTGTACTTCTACTGTGTGCACAGCCGCCACGTTGCCCTGGCCGTCATCTTCAAACTTAGTCGCGGTGGTCACATAGCCGCGCGGATCTTCACCAAACAGCGCCTTGGCCTCTTCTTGGCCGTAGTCTAAGCGGTAGATTTTTGGCCACTCTGGCCAAGGATTCGCCGCGGCGCGCACTTCAGGGGGCTTGGGCATAATCTCTAGCTGATTGATGCTTTGGCAGCCATGGCGAATAGAGGTGCCTACACAGTCTGTGCCAGTATCGCCACCGCCAATAATGACAACGTCTTTCCCAGCCGCAGAAATATAGTCATCTCCAGGCTTTTTGTCCAAGACCGCACGGGTATTTGCCGTCAAAAACTCCATTGCAAAGTGAATGCCTTTGAGGTCTCTTCCTTCAATCGGTAAGTCTCTAGGCCGCGTAGACCCTGTGCAAAGAATCACCGCATCAAAGTCATTCAACAGCTTTTCGGCTGGCAGATCTTTACCCACCTCAACCCCACAGGTAAAACTAATGCCCTCCGCTTCTAAAATGTTTAGCCGACGTCGTACGATGTCTTGCTTGTCGAGCTTCATGTTAGGGATGCCATAGGTCAGCAGGCCACCGGCCCGATCGGCCCGTTCGTAGACAGTGACAGTATGGCCAGCCTTGTTGAGCTGATCGGCAGCGGCTAGGCCAGCTGGGCCAGAGCCGACGACAGCCACTGTTTTACCCGTCCGCTTAGCGGGCGGACGAGGCACAACCCAGCCCTCTTCCCAACCTTTTTCAATGATGGAATATTCAATGTTCTTGATCGTCACGGGCGGATTTGTGATGCCAAGCACGCAGGAGCCTTCACAGGGCGCAGGGCAAACACGACCGGTAAATTCGGGGAAGTTGTTGGTTTTGTGCAGACGGTCTAGGGCTTCGCGCCACAGCCCCCGGTAGATGAGGTCATTCCACTCGGGGATAAGGTTATTGATAGGGCAGCCGCTGGCCATGCCGCTAATAAGTTCGCCTGTGTGGCAAAAAGGCGTGCCGCAGTCCATGCAGCGAGCGCCCTGGTCTTGCAATGCCTGGTCGGGCATTGGCTGGTGGAACTCTTTCCAATTACGGATGCGATCTTTGGGCGCGGTTTCGGTGGGTGCTTCGCGGAGGTGTTCGATGAAGCCAGTTGGTTTTCCCATGGGTTTGTTGTTTGGTGGAAATAGAGATTGTTTTTAAGAGGCGATTGGTGGGTTTAGCTTCGACTTTTGCTTAGCTACACAGCGAGCGCTAGGCCAAAGGAGTGCTGGGTACCGAGCCCCGAGCGGAGTCGAAAGGCGGCTGTCTAGCTACCTCCAACTCGGGCTAGATCGCAAGCGTTCTCTTCAAAGGCGGCGGACATGGCTTCGTCGTTGCTCAGACCAGCGTCTAGCGCTTTTTGAATGTGCTGTAAGACGCGCTTGTAGTCGCGGGGCATGACTTTGACAAACTTAGGCAGGGTGGCTTCCCAATCTTTTAAAAGAGATTTTGCTTTGGGGCTGCCGGTATAGTCAACGTGACGCTGAACGAGTGCTTCGAGCTCGGCTTTTTCTTTGTCAGTTTCAACGCGCTCTAGGCCCACCATTTCGGTATTACAGCGAGAGGCAAAGTCTCCGGTTTCGTCGAGCACGTAGGCGACACCGCCGCTCATTCCGGCGGCAAAGTTGCGACCTGTGCGGCCCAAAACAACAGCTTTGCCGCCGGTCATATATTCACAGCCGTGGTCACCGATGCCTTCTACAACGGCTTCGACGCCCGAGTTGCGAACGCAAAAACGCTCTCCGGCCTGACCGTTGATGTAGGCTTCGCCAGCGGTGGCCCCATAAAAGGCGACGTTACCAGCCACAATGTTGTCTGCGGCCACTAAAGGAGAGACGGCGGGCGGATACACAATTAGCTTGCCGCCGCTGAGCCCTTTACCTAGATAGTCGTTGGCGTCGCCTTCTAGGCGCAAGGTCATGCCGCTGGGGATAAAGGCCCCAAAGCTTTGACCAGCAGTGCCCTGGAAGTGAAGCTGGACGGTGTCTTCTGGCAATCCGCCCCAGTGCTTTTTGGTGATTTCGTTGCCGACGATGGTGCCCACAACGCGGTTGATGTTGGTGATGTTGAGGGTGGCTTCGACCTTGTCGCCGTTGTCGATGGCAGGCTGACAAATCTCTAGCAGTTTGGTGATGTCGAGCGATTCGTCGAGGCCGTGGTCTTGGGCCTGGGTGCAGTAGCGACCGACTTCGGGGCCTACCTCTGGCTTGTGCAGCAGCGGTGACAGGTCAATGCCTTTGGCTTTCCAGTGGTCAATGGCTTGTTTAGGGGCGAGCATTTCGGTGCGACCCACCATTTCGTCGAGTGTGCGAAAGCCTAGCGCTGCCATAATTTCACGGGTTTCTTGAGCGATGAATTTCATGAAGTTGACAGTGTAGGCCGGATCGCCGTTAAACTTGCTGCGCAGATCTGGGTTTTGGGTGGCCACGCCGACCGGGCAGGTGTTGAGGTGGCAAACGCGCATCATGATGCAACCCAAGGTGACTAAGGGCGCGGTGCTAAAGCCAAATTCTTCTGCACCGAGCAGGGCTGCGATCGCAACATCTCTGCCCGTTTTCATCTGCCCGTCAGTTTCAATCACAATCCGACTGCGCAAGTTGTTCAGCACCAGCGTCTGATGCGTCTCGGCTAGCCCTAGCTCCCAAGGTAAACCGGCATGCTTAATCGAAGTCTGCGGCGAAGCGCCCGTACCGCCATCAAAACCAGAAACCAGCACTACGTCCGCATGGGCTTTGGCGACACCCGCCGCGATGGTGCCAACACCAACCTCAGAAACCAGCTTGACGCTCACTCGCGCGGCGCGGTTTGCATTTTTCAAGTCGTGAATCAGCTCTGCTAGGTCTTCAATTGAGTAGATGTCGTGGTGTGGGGGCGGTGAGATCAGGCCGACACCTGGCGTTGAGTTGCGCACCTTAGCAATCCACGGATACACCTTTTTACCCGGTAGCTGACCGCCTTCACCCGGCTTTGCGCCCTGAGCCATCTTAATCTGAAGCTCTTTCGCCTGAGAAAGGTACAGGCTGTTGACCCCAAAGCGACCAGAAGCCACCTGCTTGATGGCACTATTTTTAGAGTCGCCCGTTTCATTGGTCCAGGTGTAGCGGTCGGGGTCTTCACCACCTTCGCCAGTGTTAGAGCGACCCCCAATGCGATTCATTGCGATCGCCAGCGTTTCGTGCGCCTCTTGCGAAATTGACCCGTAGCTCATTGCCCCGGTCTTAAAGCGCTTCATGATGGCTTCAACTGGCTCTACCTCTTCAATCGGGATAGACGTTTGCGGCGTAAACTCCAACAGATCGCGCAGACGGAAGAACTGTTTACCCTGCTCGTTTACCAGCGCCGAATACTTCTTGAACAGCTCATAGTTGCCGTCGCGCGTGGCCTGCTGCAACAGATGAATACTCTGAGGGCTCAGCAGGTGCGCTTCGCCGTCTTTTCTCCACTGATACTCACCGCCTACATCTAGCGTGGCCGCGTTGTTGCTGCCTGTGGCCACCCGCGTAGGGAAAGCGTGCCGGTGCCGCTGAACCGCCTCGGCTGCGAGCACCTCTAAGCCCACACCCTGAATGCGAGAAGCCGTCCAGGTAAAGTACTTGCCAATCACCGATTCATTCAGGCCAATAGCCTCAAAAATCTGTGCGCCTCGGTAGCTTTGCAGGGTCGAAATGCCGATTTTTGCCGCGACTTTGACGACGCCTTTAGTCGCCGCTTTGATGTAGTTCTGACAGGCTTTTTCTAGCGTGACGTCGCGCAGCAGATTCTCTTCTATCATCCGCTCAAACGTCTCAAAAGCCATGTAGGGATTGATCGCCCCGCAGCCGTAGCCTAGCAGGACGGCAAAGTGATGGACCTCACGCGGCTCGCCTGATTCGAGCACAATGCCCACGCGAGTACGAGAGCCGTTACGAATTAGATGATGGTGCAGACCAGCAACTGCCAGCAGCGCTGGAATCGGGGCTCTGTCTTGAGCGATATCGCGATCCGAGAGAATCAACAGCTCGTGGCCAGATGCGATCGCCTCATCAGCCCCTATACAGAGTGCTTCTAATGCGCCACTTAAGCCAGCTTCACCCTGGTCTGGGTCAAATAAAATAGGCAACACTGCCGTCTTAAACTGAGTGTTGTGCTTGATCTTTGCCAGCTCATCATTGGTAATAAACGGCGTCTTGAGCTGCAGCAAACGACAGCTTTCGGGGGTAGGCTCTAGCAGATTTCGCTCGGAGCCTACGGTGGTTTTGGCAGAGGTGATAATTGCCTCGCGAATAGAGTCAATTGGCGGATTGGTGACCTGGGCAAATAGCTGCTGAAAGTAGTTGTACAGCAGCTTTGGCCGCATAGAGAGCACGGTCAGTGGCGTATCTGTGCCCATCGCGCCAATCGCTTCGACGCCGTTTTTACCCATTGGGGCTAGCAGCATCCGCAGCTCTTCAAAAGTGTAGCCAAAGGCCATTTGCCGCTGAGTCACTGCCGCCGGGCTGGTATCTACCGCCGGGGCTGTGGTGTCGGCGGGGGCTAGCAAAGTCTCTAGCGTGACTAGGTTTTCATCTAGCCAGGTTTGATAGGGCTGTGCGGCAGCTATCTCCTGCTTAATTTCATCATCAGGCACAATGCGGCCTGCCTGGGTATCGACCAAGAACATTTTGCCGGGTTCTAGGCGACCTTTTTCCACGACGTCTTCGGGCGGCACTGGCAGCACGCCTGCCTCAGAGGCCATAATCACCCGGTCGTCTTTGGTGACGTAGTAGCGCCCAGGCCGCAGACCGTTGCGGTCGAGCACCGCGCCCATTTGCGTGCCATCTGTAAAGGCAATAGAGGCCGGACCGTCCCAGGGCTCAATTAGACAGGAGTGATATTCGTAAAAGGCCTTTTTCTCGGCGGCCATCGTCTCGTGTCCGCTCCAGGGCTCGGGCACCATCATCATTAATGAGTGAGGGAGCGATCGCCCGCTCAGCGCCAGTAGCTCTAGCGTGTTATCAAAAATGGTCGAATCGCTGCCGTCGGTATTAATCAGCGGCTTGGCCTTTTCTAGATCGCTGCCAAACAGCTTAGATTCAAACATCGACTGGCGAGCCGTCATCCAGTTGATGTTGCCGCGCAGAGTGTTGATTTCGCCGTTATGAGCGATATAGCGATAGGGGTGGGCCCGCTCCCAGCTTGGGAATGTATTGGTGCTAAAGCGAGAATGAACAAGGGCGATCGCACTTTCCATATCCGGATCGCCTAGATCCAGGTAGTATTTGCCTACCTGAACCGGCATCAGCATCCCCTTGAACACAATCGTGCGGCACGACGCGCTCGAAATATACCAGTAGCTATCAATTTCAGTAATTTGTCGGTGCGCCAGCTTCCGTACCAAATACAGCTTCCGCTCTAGCGCTAGCTCATCAGCACCTTGATCTAGAGTGCCGCTTCCAATAAAAGCCTGCTGCATAAAGGGCTCACTGTCCTTTGCCGTTGGTCCTAGCAAAGCGTTATCAGTTGGCACATCTCGCCACCCTAGCACTGCTATTCCAGCCTCAGCCGCAACGTCCTCAAACAGCTTGCGTCCCTTGGCCCGCACGTCTGCATCCGGGCTAGCATAGACCATTGCCACGCCATACTGACCCGCGTCCGGCAGCTCAACTCCAACTGCCTGAGCCGCCTTTGCCATAAAGCGGTGCGGCATCTGTATCAATATGCCTGCACCATCCCCTGTGTTAGGTTCTGCTCCAACCGCACCCCTGTGATCCAAATTCAGCAAAATGGTCAGGCCCTGCTGCACAATATCGTGTGAGGCCTTTCCTTTCATTTGAACAACAAAACCAACGCCGCAGGCATCGTGCTCATGCTGCGGGCTATAGAGACCTTGCTGGGCTGGGCCGCTGGGTTTTTGAGGAGACCGGCCCTCTGAAAACTGGCCTTTTGAAGGCTGGTTCTTGAAGTTGTTAACAGTTTGGTCAGAGAGAGCCATCGCAAAAAAACCGAAAAAATGAGTACTTAAAAGCAAATCAAAGTCGAAAGACCTTTTTCAGCAGTCCTTTATACAAAAGGGACATACGAAAGAGGATCTAAAGATGATTATCCACTGTGTAAAGAAAAATACGGCGGATAGGTGCCTTCTAATCAAAAGGCCCGATACCCAACTGATGCTAGCCGCAGTAGAGGCTAACTAGACCGCAGTAGAGACAAATAGGGATCTTAATTGTCTATCAATAGTAGTAGGAATTGAGACAAATGGATTAACGAAAACGGTGATTTTGTTACAAAAGTGGCTGAGTATGTACGTAGTCTTTCGGACTTCTTGACATTCGAACAGCGCTTGATTGCGCTGAAATTCTCACTCTCTAGTCTTCTCCCGTTAGAAGAGGAAACGAACCTAAAGTTCTTCTCTTACCGAAAGAGAGATTTAGAGTGAAGGTGACAGCATCACTCACGATAGAGAATTTTGTTGGATCGCTGCTTCTCTTAGGCCAAAACCCGCCCTAAACAGCAAGAAACCGTTGAATAACGTCGCTATTGAGCTGGCTGGCTTCGCCCGAGTCAACGATGCCGCCTTTTTGCATGGCATAGTAGTAGTCGGCCTGTTGGGCAAAGTGCAAATGCTGCTCTACCAAGAGCACAGACATGCCGCTGGTTTCGACAATCTGACGTACGGCGTTTTCAATGTCGAGAATAATTGAAGGCTGAATGCCTTCGGTGGGTTCGTCTAGCACCAAGAGCTGAGGGCGACCCATTAGGGCGCGGGCGATCGCAAGCTGCTGCTGCTGTCCACCGCTCAAATCTCCTCCCATACGGCCTAGCATCTGCTCTAGCACCGGAAAAAGCTGCAAAATATCTTCTGGAATCTCGGCATTTAGCGGATTGCCTTTCTGATTCGCCTTTGCTTCTAATCCCACCAGCAGATTCTCTTTAACAGTCAGGCGAGGAATGACTTCCCTACCCTGAGGCACATAGCCAATACCTAACTTCGCCCGCTTATTGGTCGGCAGCGGCAGCAGCAACTTTCCCTGATAGTTAATGCGTCCACTGCGAGGGGCCAGCAGCCCCATGATGGTTTTTAGCAAGGTTGTTTTGCCCACTCCGTTGCGGCCAATTAGGCAAACCATTTTACCCTGGGGGACGCTCATGTCCACGTTGCGGATAATGTGACTTTCCCCGTAATAGACGTTGAGACCCGAGATTTGTAGGGTGGGGGCAGGTTGGGTAGCTGTGGAGCTAGGAATTGCGGTGGTTTGAGTCATGACGGTTTGTGGAAAGAAAAAATCTAGCTGAAGAGAGGGTCTACCTGTGTGAGATCACATGGCATCGGGATCGCCCAAATACACCTTGATCACGCGCGAGTCGTTTTGAATTTCATCCATCGTGCCTTCGCACAGTACGCTGCCTTCGTGCAGAACGGTCACCTTGTTTTGCTGCGCAATCTGCCGTACAAATTCCATATCGTGCTCAATAACAATTACGCCGTGACTCTCAGCTAAAGAAAGTAACAGATCGCCCGTACGTTCTGTTTCTTCGTCCGTAAGGCCTGCAACCGGCTCATCAACTAGCAGCAAATCGGGCGACTGGGCTACGAGCATGCCAATTTCTAGCCACTGCTTTTCGCCGTGTGAAAGCAGGGCCGCAGGTGTGTCAGCCTTGGCAGTTAGGCCAATGGTTTGCAACAGGCCACCGACAGTACGCGCTTCGGCAGTGGGCGTAGGCTTAAAGAGCGTATGCCAAACTGTCTTTACCCGGTTGCAGGAGAGCTCTAGGTTTTCTCTGGGCGTAAGGTTGAGATAAACCCGTGGGGTTTGAAACTTGCGGCCAATGCCGAGGCGAGCGATCGCATGCTCTGGTAGCGATCGAATATCTTTCCCTTTAAACAGCGCTCTCCCTTCAGTCGGCTGCACTTTTCCCGTAATCACGTCCAAAAAAGTGGTTTTCCCAGCCCCGTTAGGGCCAATAATCACCCGCAGACCGCGCTCACCTAGCTTGAAGTTGAGCCCGTTAATGGCCTTGAAGCCAGAAAAGCTGACCGTAACATTTTCAATTTCTAGCAGTGGTGGCGCTGCTGCTGTAGTGGTTGTCATGGTTGTTCTCCTACTTTTTAGGACTTTTGGCTTAGGGCTTTTGGCTTAGGGCTTAGGGCTTAGGGCTTAGGGCTTAGGGCTTTTGGATTTTGGCTTTCGGCTCAAGGCTCTGGTGACTTTAGGCCTGCACCTGACTCTAGTCCAGGCGGCGTAACCGTCGGATCGACTGGGCTAGGATGGCCATATTGTTCGGCTTCTTGGCGAATAGTTTCGTCTACTTCTAGGCGAGGATAGGTGGCAACAACGGGCGGCTTGCCAAAGAGCGATCGCAAACTATCTTTTGCCCGGTACCGCAGCCAGCCCACAATGCCATCGGGCAGAACCGTCACCACAATCAAAAACAGCGCTCCTTGAAAAAAGAGCCAAATTTCAGGATACTGCTCACTTAGGAGCGCTCGGCCCCAGTTCACCGCCAGCGCCCCGATGATGGCCCCAATCAGCGAGGCCCGTCCGCCCACGGCCACCCAAATCACCATCTCAATTGAAAAGGCAATGTCCATATACTGCGGTGACACAATCCCTGACTGCACTGTGTACAGCGCCCCAGCAACGCCCGCAATTCCGCCCGAGACGGCAAACACCAGCACTTTAAAGGCGGTGGGGTCATAGCCCGAAAACCGCACCCGATTTTCATCGTCGCGAATAGCCACCAGCATCCGCCCAAAGCGACCGCTAGTAAGCCAGCGACAGAGCCCATAGGCCAGCGCCAAAATAACAACCGTGGCACAGTAAAAGTAAAACTGCATCACATTGCCACCCACTGAAAGCCCAAACAGCTCGGCGGTGTCTGTTTTGAGTCCGTTGGTGCCGTTGATTAGCTTTTGCTGGCCGTTAAAGAAGTTAAAAAAGACAACCAGCGCAGCCTGAGTCAAAATCGAGAAATAAACGCCTCGAATGCGGTTGCGAAAGACCAGGTAGCCCAGCAGACCTGCAATCAGCGATGGAATAATGACCAGGGCAATCAGGGTAAAAGGCAGCGAGTAAAAGGGTTGCCAAAACCAGGGCAGCGTTGAAACGCCATAGAGACTAAAGAACTCAGGAATTGCGCCCTCTGGCAGCGTTTGTAGCTGCAAATTCATTGCCAGCGCATAGCCACCTAGCGCAAAGAAAATGCCGTGACCCAGGCTCAAAAGGCCGGTAAAGCCCCAGATTAAATCGATCCCGAGCGCCACAATAGCTAGCGATAGAAAACGGCCCAGCAGGCCCAGGCGAAAGCCTGAAATCATTAGGGGCACTAGGAAGATGAAAATAAGGGCGATCGCAACTACAATCAGCACCTCCCACTTTTTGCTCAGACCCTTTTTGGCAGCCTTGGCCGAAATACCATCTGAAACACCGGCTGAAGTCTCTGATCCAATATCTGTTTCAACATCTGAGCTAACGTCTGAGCCAACATCTGATCTAATTCCTGACATACGCTATACCTCCACCGAGCGGCCTTTAGGCGGAAACAGCCCTGCTGGCCGTATCTGCAAAAACAAAATAATCAATACAAAGACCATCACTTTGGCCATACTCGTCGTTGCAAAAAAGTCGAAAAACCCAGTTAGCGGCTGCGCCCAGTCTGCCGTCAGCAGGCGCACCATCGTGCCAGAGCCCAGCAAGTAGGTCACTACGCCAATGCCCAGCGCCGCAATCACGCTGCCTAGCAAGTTACCAACGCCGCCAACAACGACCACCATGAAGGCGTCCACAATGTAGTTCACCCCCAGGTTTGGCCCCACCGAGCCCAGCAGCGTTACCGCAAACCCAGCTACCCCGGCTAGCCCAGAGCCCAAAGCAAAGGTCACCGCGTCCACCTGCGCTGTTGGAATACCTAGACAGGCACTCATATCGCGGTTTTGGGTCACCGAGCGAATGCGCAAACCCCAGGCTGATTTTTGTAGAAATAAATACACACCCAAAAGGCACAGCAGCGTCAGACCAATAATAAAGAGGCGAGAGGCCGGAAACTGTATCGTATCAGTCACCGAGATGCTGCCCTGTAGCCAGCTGGGCGCGGTGACATCGACATTGCGCGTGCTAAACCATGGGCGGGCGAGCCTGGCATTGCTATTCAAGCTGCTGCCAAAGACCCAGGCGATCGCACCCGAGATCAAAAACAGCCCCGTATTCACTAAGTTCTGGCGGTATGGCGCGATCTGTGCAAACTTAGCCAACACCCATTTACCGCCAAAAAATAGCGCACAAAACGCCACTAGCCCTATCAGCATGCTCCAGCTCACGCTGCGAACAAACTGCCGCAAAATTAAACTCACGCCCCAGGTTGCCAGCAGCGTTTCTAGCGGTCTGCCGTACAAAAAGCGAATCACCCCCCGCTCTAGCATCAGCCCTACCAGCGCGGCTACTAAAAACGCCAGCGGAATCGCCGCCCAAATATAGAGCCCTTGCCACTCGCTACCCAAATACGCCTTAAAGCCGTTTTGCACTACATAGGTGGTATAAGCGCCCAGCATCATCAGCTCACCGTGAGCCAGATTGATTACACCCATCAGGCCAAAAACAATGGCCAGTCCCAGCGCCACAATCAGCAGCACCGTTCCGATACTTATCCCGTTAAACAGAGTCGTTATTAACGCATTTACCACAGCTATTTAGATCCTCCTATGCCATTCATCTCTCGCCGCGCCGCTCACAACAAAGGGGCAGCAGATCAATAGCGATCGCAGCCCCTTTGCTATGAGCACATCAAATACTCATGTGACTAGCCGACAAAACATTTGAACTTTCAAGCGAAGCGTCTAAATCTCGAACTTACCGCCCTTAGTCTCATCAGACCAGTCACAGGCAAAGCCCTTAGTATCTGGAACGTACTGGTTCCAGGGCACAGGCTCTAAAGGACCATCGGTTGCAGAAACAATCTCGAACAGACCGTCTTCACGAACTTCACCAATCCGAACTGTCTTAGAAATATGGTGATTGGGCTGCATTGTCACCGTGCCTTCTGGCGCATCAAAGGTCTGACCGTAGGCCGCTGTACGCACTGCTGGAATATCAGTTGTGCCTGCTTCTTCTACTGCCTGCGCCCATAGGTACACCATGATGTACGCCGCTTCCATCGGGTCATTGGTTACCCGGTCGTCTCCATACTTCGCCTTAAAGTCAGCTACCCATTTCTCATTCTCAGGGCTCTCAACTGTCTGGAAATAGTTCCAAGCTGCGTAATGACCTACTAAGAACTCTGGCCCAATCTGGCGAACTTCTTCTTCAGCAATACTGACAGACATTACCGGATACTGATCCGGGCCCATGCCCGCGCTCTTTAACTGCTTAAAGAAGGCAACGTTACTATCACCATTCAGGCTGTTAAAGATAACGCCACCGTCGGGCAGCGCCTGCTGAATTTTTTCAATGATTGGCGTTACTTCGGTATTGCCCAAAGGCAGATAGTCTTCACCTACTGTCGTACCACCATTGGCTTTTAGCTGCTCTTTGATGATGTTGTTAGCCGTCCGTGGGAAAACATAGTCAGAGCCAACTAAGAAAAACTCCGTGCCTTTATTTTCTAGCAGCCAGTCTACTGCGGGCTCAATCTGTTGGTTGGGCGCGGCCCCTGTGTAGAAGATGTTCTGAGAACACTCTTGTCCTTCGTACTGTACGGGATACCACAGCATGTGGTCTTTTTCTTCAAAGACGGGCAACACGGCCTTGCGGCTAGCAGAGGTCCAGCAGCCAAAGACTACCGCAACCTGGTCTTGGTCAATCAGCTTTTCTGCTTTTTCTGCAAAAGTAGGCCAGTCAGAGGCACCGTCTTCTTTCACGGCAACAATCTGCTTACCCAAAACGCCGCCTGCCGCGTTGATTTCTTCAATCGCCAGCTCTTCAGCATCTACAACAGTGGTTTCACTAATCGCCATCGTGCCACTCAGTGAGTGCAAAATGCCGACTGTAATGGTATCGCCGTCATCACCGCCAGTCGCTGCGGGTTCATCTGTCTCTTCTGTGGCCGCCGTATCGTCAGCCGCAGGCGCACAGGCTTTCAACAAGACGCTAGCACCCGCCGCTGCGCTGCTATACACCAAAAACTTTCGTCTACCCAATCTTGCCATGTTGCTCTCTATACTCCTTAAAAATTGCACGTCAAAAACGCGGCTTTCGCAACGCCTTTCGTGACGTCACCTACGCAATTGTCTGTGTCAGCGCCCTGGGCAGCTCGCACTATCAAGTCTCTCTCTCTATAAAGAAGTGGCCATCTAGCTGTCGTAACTAGGCCACAAAAGAAGAGGCTAAACTAGCCTGCCGCCAGTACTAATACTGAATTTGAAGGTATCCTATGCCTCTAGCTGGCTACTAGTTGTATCACCTGATACCAAAACTGCCGTTGCTCATCGGAACCACGTGCTTTCAGGCATTGTTCTACGTTTATTACCATTTTGTCATGTTTACTCCTTTGCTTTTGTTCTTTTTGGAGTTGCCAGCACAAAACGCGTGACTTAGAACGCATGTTGTAGAACACGTTACATAGGGTACAGAGCACAGGGCACAGAGCTAACATGAAACAGAAGGCGGGTAGCCACAATCAAAAAGTCAGGCTCAAAGAGTTGGAGTGAAAAGCCAGGGGTCAGAAGCAGATCTGGAAGCTAGAGCCAGAAGCTAGAGCCAGAAGCTAGAACAGAAAATATCGCTGTGCCATTGGCAACACTGCGGCAGGTTCGCAGGCTAGTAGCTTGCCATCTACACGAACTTCAAAGGTCTCTGGCGTGACTTCGATATTGGGCGTCAGGCTGTTGAGCTTTAGGTCGGCTTTTTTGACTTTGCGCGTATCAAAGACAGGCTGAATGCGCGTAGGATCTAACCCGACCTGCTCAGTGATGCCGTTTTCGTAGGCGGCTTGCGAGACAAAGGTGTAGGCAGTGCTGGCGATCGCACCCCCGTAGCTGCCAAACATAGGCCGCATATGCACTGGCCCCGGCGTCGAAATGCTGGCATTGGCATCGCCCATCTGCGCCCAGGCAATAAAGCCGCCCTTCACCACAGTTTCTGGCTTTACCCCAAAGAAGGCCGGACTCCACAGACACAAATCTGCTAGCTTACCCACCGCTACCGAGCCTACGCAGTGCGAAATGCCATGTGCGATCGCCGGATTAATTGTGTACTTAGCCACATACCGCTTTGCCCGATAGTTGTCGTGGGTTTCGCTTGTATTCTCTGGGTTGGGCAGCAGTCCTTTTTGTACCTTCATTTTGTGCGCCGTTTGCCAGGTGCGCGTTACCACCTCACCCACCCGGCCCATCGCCTGCGAGTCAGACGCCATAATGCTAAACGCGCCCATGTCATGCAACAGGTCTTCGGCGGCAATGGTTTCGCGGCGAATGCGCGACTCGGCAAACTTCACGTCTTCAGGAATGTTCTTGTCTAGGTGATGGCACACCATCAGCATGTCCTTGTGCTCATCAAAGGTGTTGATGGTGAAAGGACGCGTGGGATTAGTGGAAGCGGGCAAAACATTGTTGAGGGCGCACACCGTTAGAATGTCTGGCGAGTGCCCGCCGCCGGCTCCTTCGGTATGAAAGGTATGAATTACCCGGTCTTTGAAGGCGGCGATAGTGGTTTCGACAAATCCAGATTCGTTAAGTGAGTCTGTATGAATCGCCACCTGCACGTCATACTCATCGGCCACATTTAAGCAGCTATCAATCGCGGCGGCAGTGGTGCCCCAGTCCTCATGTAGCTTTAGCCCCATCGCGCCCGCCATCACCTGCTCAACTAGGGCCTGCGGCTGGCTCGCATTGCCTTTGCCCATAAAGCCCAGGTTCACCGGAAAGGCTTCGGCGGCTTCGAGCATTCGGTGTATGTTCCACGCGCCGGGGGTGCAGGTGGTGGCAAGTGTACCGGTAGCTGGGCCCGTACCGCCGCCGAGCATGGTCGTGACACCCGATGCGATCGCTACTTCTATCTGCTGCGGACAGATAAAGTGAATATGCGAATCAATCGCGCCTGCCGTCAGAATTTTGCCTTCGCCCGCAATAATCTCTGTGCTGGGGCCGATGATAATATCAATATTGTCTTGCGTATACGGATTGCCCGCTTTGCCAATCTGTGCAATTTTTCCGTCCTTAATGCCGACATCGGCCTTTACTACGCCCCACCAGTCTAAAATCAGCGCGTTGGTAATCACCGTATCTACCGCGCCATCGGCTCTAGAAATAGGTGACTGACCCATCCCATCGCGAATCACCTTACCGCCGCCAAACTTTACTTCGTCACCGTAGTAGGTCGCACCATAGGTTGTTAGATCTTGTTCTACTTCTAAAAACAAATCGGTATCGGCTAGGCGAATGCGATCGCCTACAGTCGGACCAAAAGTATCAGCATAGTCGCGGCGGCTAATATAGTTACTCATTGTTCACAAGATAGTATGGATGACACAAACTCTAAGCAGACAAACTTTAAGCGAAACAGTATCGAGCTTAAATGGACTGTAACAGCAAATCAATCAATGGAAAAGATTGACCCACTCGCCCAGCAATTGGCCCGCTATTTCTGATATCTCCGCAATGGTGATCGAATCAAAGATGATGCTCGAAAATTTGTTGTTTTCAGCCAAGAGATAGACTTCTGAGAAGTCAACTAAGTTTTGCCGCGCACCTTCGTCTTAAATACTTAGCAAATACCTAGCAAATGCCTAGCAAGCACCTCGCAAACGCCTGACAATCACACGGCTCGCGGAACTTTGTCAGCGCTGCTTGAGCCTTCGCTATAGGCTGCGATCGCTAGCATTTCTATCAGCTTACTTTCTAGATCTTCTCACTTTACGGCTAAAGATTGAGCAATGTCGTCTGAAATCCCAATTTGTACTGACACGACGATAATAAGGAAAGATCTTAGTCATGATCCCAAACAAAGTAGCTAGCAGCGGAATTGCGATCGCCCTTCTCTCCACTGCAACCTGGGCAACCGCAGGCATTTTTATCCGCTGGCTACCAGGCTGGTCTCCGTTTGCCATCTTGGCCGGACGCTTTTTTGTCGCGACGCTGGCGCTGCTGCCGGTTGTTCTATCTGCTAGCATTCGCCCTGATTTTTTTCGCACCTTGCGATCGCCCACGGTCTGGAGCCTTAGCCTACCCATGATTGGCGGGTTCTTATTGGGCACAGCGGCCTTTCAGGTAGCACGGGTCGGAGAAGTGACGCTGCTGCTAAGCACGCCGCCAATCTTTGTGGTGGCGTACAAACTGCTGGCTAGAATTCGCGTTTACAGGAGTGAGGGGATAGGGACGCTGCTGGCGATCGCTGGTGTTGGCATCATCTTGCAACCGCAGCTATCGGCTAGTGCGAGCGTCGATAGCGCGGGCGCATTTTGGCAAACGATAACGGGCTACCTATTGGCCCTGAGCGCTGCGGCGCTACTCGCCGTTTATACGCTTTGGTTTGGTGCGATCGCCCGCCGGGGCCAAACCTTTAGATCAATCAACGTTGTTTTTATCACCTGTTTGCTAGGGAGCGTACTCTCTTCTATCTGCACAATGCTGTTTTCTAATTCAGATGGGCTCACCGGCTTAGATTCGCGCTCTATGCTAGTGATATTGGGTTTGGGCCTTCTACCAACCGCCATGTCTACTTTGTGCTACACCACCGCTGCTCAAAGGCTGCCTGCGATTTTAGCTGCTGCAATTTTACTTACAGAACCTATATTCGCAGTTTTATTTGCATCGGTCATTCTGAAAGAGATTCCGTCTTTATGGTTTGGATTTGGTAGCTGTTTTGTGCTGGTAGGCTTGCTCTTTATTGCGAAGGGTACTAGCTTGCAAACAAGCGTCTAGAAAGCTTGGCCTGCCTCATTTGCGCAATATCAATCAGCGGTGTGCAAGACCACATCTCATTGAGCGATCGCCCGCCCGCCTGCTGGCAAACCGTCACCATGTCTTCAGAAACTGCTCGCCTCACCTGCTGCGCCTGCAGATGCCCGATGGTCCCTAGCCGAATCGCTGCGCCCAACAGCCCAGTAACCAATCCATGCACAAATGCTACCATCGTCGCCTGCTGTGACAAGCCTGCTACCTGCGCCACAATGGCAAACACCACCGGATGCAGGCAGTTGATTTCGCCTTTCGCCGTTTGCCTGGCCAACTGTTCTAGCTGCGCATGGGGCCAAGTTTTGCTGGCCACCATCAGCAGTGCTCGTCCGCTTTGACGCTGGGCACTGCGCGTTTTTTCAATCGCAGTTTGAGCAAACAGTCGCGCGTCAATATCTGCGATCGCTTCAAAATCAGCCTCAACGCTGGCCGTATGCGCTAGCGCTAGCGCCACTAGATCCATACTCCCTACTTTGTTACACAGCAGCAGCCGTACAAAACTCTCGACGTCTTCAGCGCTGTTCATTTGCCCACTTTGTACTAAGCTCTCTAAGCCGTGAGAGAGCGTATACGCGCCCGACGGGAAAAAAGAGTCTGCTAGCTGCATTAAAACAAACTGCTGGGCGATCGCATCGGTCATATCATTCACGACAATATAATGGCATTACAACAAACAACAGCACGACAACCGCAGCGCTACTACCACACTATCTGGAATCGATGGCGGCCAGGAGTGATGATGGCTAGGAGTGATGGTGGTGATGAACGTGTGTCGTATCAACAAAGCCTTCTAATTCATCTTTCTGCTCATCTCTAAGTTCATCTTCTAGATCGTCAACTGACTCAACTACGTAGCCAATCTGAAGGCCCTCTATCGCTAACGCTTTCACCATCTTGCGCAGCGTAGATTCCATCGCCGCCGCGTCGGTAACTAGGGTTACCTGTAGCACGTCACCTTTTACAACAACTGGCCAATGCTGATTGCCTAGAACGTGACCCAACCGAACCAAGGCGATCGCCTTATTTTCTGCCTCAGGCCCAAACTGTAGCGTCATCACCGGCTGCTGCTGAATGCTAACGACGACCAAATAGTTGTTGTTAGAAAGAAACATATCGCCATCGCGCAGCAGCCAATCGCGCGTTTTAACGATGCCAACGGCTTGGCCCGTAGCAGTGTGTGTGAGTATGCGGCCTTTGCTGCGATCGCTGATCTCAATCGACACTTCCAAACAGCGACTCTCTTCTTTTGCCTGCGCGATCTGCTGCGTCAAATCTGCATTCTCACTGTTGCCCAGATACGTTTCAGCTAGCTCGGTCGGCTTTGTTCCAGATGACGTTGTTTCAGATGGCGTTGCTTCAGACGGCAGTCTCTTCATTACAGTGAATAAGGCAGTGCCGCCTCCCCCCGTAGCTTTCGTACACAGTTTACGGCAGCTTTGAAGCAAGCTTGCATGTCCCGCGTCGTTTTAGACATTGCTCGCACAAACAGTCCTCTTTCACTGCACCCCTTTTCCGCCGGTAATACAGAGCTGGCTAAGTCTAAAGCAGTGCGATCGCCCGCAAGCGTGTCAATATCAGCACTCAAAGCCAACAGATTTTCCTGGGTGGCGATCGCTTCTGGCAGTACCAACACCAGCGTGCCTAACACGGCCCCGCTCGTAAAGAGTGACTGCGGCGCAAATCGATTGTCTTTACCCAAAAGCTTCATGGACTCGGTAAACCACACCTGTTTACCAGGTGATCGCACCTGCAGCCGATTAAAATACTGACGAAACTGATAGTACTCCTTGCGCGCCAGTCGCCCTGGCAAAACTATCTCACCTAAGCTCAGCGCGGCTGACGGGTGTAGAACAATCTCAGTCGTCTGCTGCAAGGCCGAGTCTGCAAAGAGAATAAGCGGCTCAGGCAGAAACTCTAGCGTAGCGTGCTCGCCCACTTCAATTTGATAGTTCACAATGGCATGGTCGCTCGTGCGCGGCATGGTGTGCACCTTCATCGCAGACTGATCGGCTAGATATAGCTGAGCACCTTTAGCTAGCTGAAGAGAAATGCGAAGACAATCACCGGCTAGCAGCCCCGGAGACGTATTCATCCGATACAAATAGGCCCGATTGGCAACAGCCTCGCGCCTGTTGTCTTCTAACCGAAAAATTGGTGAAATGCTCAGCGGATAAGCCATATATCGATGACTCAAAACTGTTTGATCCGCTGCGTTACAGCCTAGTTTTAGCACGAGCTGCTCTGCGGGCAAAGAAACAATATCAGACGCGTCAGACAGCACAGGGTTAGACAGTATAGAGTTAGACAGCAATGCGACTCCCCTGCTCTGACTCTTGCGGTGATTCTTGTAACGACTTTTGCGGTGGCTCTTGTGGCGGCTGAGCAAACAGCAACGTCTCTTGAATAAATGCAACCACCTCGTTTAGTCCTTCTGTGGTTTTGCAGTTGGTGTATACCACCGGTTTGCCCTGACGATATTGGGCAGATTGCGATCGCATCAAATCCAAATCTGCCCCTACATACGGGGCCAAATCCACCTTGTTCACCACCGCCAGGTCAGACTGCACAAACCCCGGTCCATTCTTTCGCGGAATATCATCACCCGCGCCCACATCAATCACAAAGATATAAGCATCAACCAGCTCATAGCTAAACGTAGAGGCCAAATTATCGCCCCCGCTCTCAATCAAAATTAAATCTAACTGCGGAAACATCAGCTCCAAATCTTGTACCGCGAGCTGATTCATCGTCGGATCTTCACGAATTGCCGTATGCGGGCAGCTTCCTGTTTCTACACCAATCACGCGCTCAGCCGGTAAAAACCCCTTGCGCTTTAGCCGGTCGGCATCTTCGCTAGTCAACAGGTCGTTAGTAACAACGGCGACTTCCACACCTTGAGCCATCAGCAGCGGCACGATTCCTTCTATTAAGGCGGTTTTACCACTGCCAACTGGACCGCCAATTCCTAATCGAGCTGCTGATTTTGGCATTGTTTTGACTCTAACTATCGCAGGAATTACTATTGCAGGAATTATCTTGGAGACTATTCTTTGAGATCTACGCCATTGTATTGGCCGTTAAAGCCATAAATCTCTTGACTGCCGCCGTAGGGCACTAGTTCTATCTCTTTTTCGTCACCCGGCTCAAACCTTACCGCCGTTCCTGCCGTAATGTTCAACCGCATTTTCTTCGTCTGTTCTCGGTCAAACTCCAACCCTTCATTCACTTCATAAAAATGAAAGTGAGAGCCGACTTGAATAGGGCGATCGCCCACGTTACGTACCACCATCGAAATCACTGCTCGACCCTGATTTAGCTCAATCATCTCTGAGCTGCCTGGAATGATTTGCCCCGGAATTAATGGGATAGGCTCAGCGTTGTTTTGTGTGTACATAGCTGTATTACTCTGCGATTGGGTTATGAACGGTGACTAGCTTTGTTCCATCTGGGAACGTAGCTTCTATTTGCACTTCTTTCACCATCTCAGGAATTCCTTCCATCACGTCCTCTCGCGATAGTAAAGTAGTGCCTTCACTCATCAGCTCGCTGACCGTTTTGCCATCGCGGGCTCCTTCCATAATGGCTGCTGAGATATAGGCCACCGCTTCTGGGTAGTTCAGCTTTACGCCCCTTGCTTTACGCCTTTCGGCGACTAGCGCCGCTGTAAAAATCAACAGCTTGTCTTTTTCCTGAGGCGATAGCAACATAACTCTCAATCTTCTCCTAACACACAAGATAGCGGCGGCTGGGGCGCATCAGCCCTATTCTATTCAGCTAGGTGAACCTGCCTGCGCTTATCGTTATGAATATTGTTTTATGAATATTGTTTGATGAAATGCGAATGGTGTTATGAACGTTATTTTTAAGAAATACAAAGAAATTAGGCTGTATATGCCGCTCTGTAAAGCTTTTTAGTCATTTAACCTTTTATCCGAATGAAAAGGGTGACAATTTCACTTAGTTATTTGCTTTATTCATAATCCGTTTAGTGCCACCAGGAGGATTAAACCATGCCCGAAATGATCGCCAATGTATCCCCAGATACGGGTCGTAAGCCCCAGCAAAGGATTCCGTTGCAGAGGCTGTACGACGAGCTGGCCAATATTGACAAGATGGAGCTAACCGACAGTGCCAAATGCCGCGAGCTGGCCCAGCAGGTACTAGCAAACCCCAGTATCAGTCTGAATTGGAGAGATGCGATCGCTGAACGCCTTCACGAGGCCAACCACATCCTCGGTATCAAAACCGTCACTGGTGACGACAGCTACTAGCTAGCGTTGCTAAAAGCAAAAGTATCCTTATCAGCCCACTTTCTGTGTACACAGATGCTCTAGTAGCTCTTTGTGTACACAGAAAGTGGGTCAGGTGGGCTTTTGCAATCCACACAGCTCACCGGTCACAGATCTCTCAAACACACGTTTTAAAGCTTGAACCTTTAAAACTTCAGCCGGAAGCGGTAGTTCGCCACCGATTCTACTAGCCCAATCGCAATAAAATTCGTTAGCAGCGCCGAGCGTCCATAGCTCATCCACGGCAGTGGAATTCCTGTAATTGGCGCGAGCCCAATCGTCATACAGATATTGAGAACTGCCTGAAACACGATCATCGACAGCACCCCAACTGCCAGCAGCGAACCAAAATTATCTTTCGCGTTTTGGGCAATCATCACCAGCCGCAGGCAGATTAGCCAGAAAGCCAGCAGCAGCGCGATGCCGCCGATAAACCCTAGCTCCTCACCTACTGCCGAGAAGATAAAGTCTGTATGCTGCTCAGGAATGAAGCTGAGCTGCGTTTGGGTGCCGTGAAAAAGACCCCGCCCCCAAAGCTCGCCCGCTCCAATCGCAATTCGTGACTGAATCAGGTGATAGCCACCCCCTAGCGGATCCTTGTCTGGATCTAAAAACAAAATCAGGCGATCTTTTTGGTAGTCCTTCAGCAGGCCCCACATCACATCACCCAGCTTGCCTGAGGCCGCATTGATCGCAACTGCAGTCAGGGCGCTGTAAATTGACCACCAAGGCAGCGAAAAATAGGCTATAGCGCCCATCGCCACTACCCAGCCAATCCACGCGGACATGGACACATTAAAAACAATGGCTGAGACTAGCGGTGAAATCATCAATATCAGCCAGCCTGGATTCGTGCCGCTCCAATACAGCATTCCAATCGTAATCGCGCCAAATACTAAAGAGGTTCCCAAGTCGGGCTGCAAAAAGACCAGCGCCCAAGGAACCGCTGTAATGCCTATTGCTCTTAGCATGCCCCACAGTGTCGGTGCATCCCGGTCTTTTAGCGCTGCCGCTAGCGTAATAATCGCCCCTAGCTTGGCAAACTCGGACGGCTGCACGTTAAACCCAAACACCGAAATCCAGCGCTGTGCGCCTAGCCCTTCGGTTCCAATTGCCATCACCGCGATCAAAGACGCAATCGTGGCTCCATAGATAATCCAGCGCCACTGCAGCAGCACCTCATATCGACTGCGTGCAATCCACAGCGCCAGCACCACGCCAACAGCTCCTAGTATCGCGTGGTTAATCGCATAGCTAGTTTGACCAGTATATTTTTGGGTACTCCCAATCAATACGCTAGCAAAAATAGTGACACCGACTGGCAGCATAAACAGCAGCCAGTCTACTCCCTGCCATCCTTGAATCAGTCTTTTCCAGCGACGCTGCATCAGCGAGGAGGATGAATAAGTCGTCATAAGCTTTGGATGATAGAAAAACGACAAAAAACCGACACGCTAGGTCAGCGCTGCTACGGAGATTTTAGCGGCCGTTTTCTTTGCGATGTCCATTAGGGCGATCGCACTAGCCGACTCAGGCGCAGCTAGTACAATTGGCAGGCCCTGATCGCCACCTACGCCAACCGGCATTTCTAGCGGCACTTTGCCTAGCAAATCCACACCTAGCTCTGCTGCGGCCTTTTCACCGCCATCCGTTCCAAAAATAGCGTACGTTTTATCTGGCATATCTGGTGGCACAAAGTAGCTCATATTTTCCACCAGGCCCAAAATGGGCACGTTTAGCTGCTCAAACATTTTTAGTCCGCGCCGCGCATCTGAAATAGCGACCGCTTGCGGCGTTGTTACAATCACCGCGCCTGCCATCGGCACCGCCTGCGCCAGGGTGAGCTGCGCGTCCCCCGTTCCAGGTGGCATATCCACTACCAAATAGTCCAGATCACCCCACTGCACCTGATACAAAAACTGACGGATCACCCCGTTCAGCATGGGGCCACGCCACACCACAGGCTGATCGCGATCAATCAAAAAGCCCATTGAGACCATCTTTACCCCGTGGTTGAAGGCGGGCTCTAGGACCTGCTCACCGGCTTGGTCACGAACGGTGACGTTGGCTTCGCTCAGACCCATCATAATCGGGGCATTGGGGCCATAGATATCGGCATCGATTAGGCCCACCGTCGCACCCGTTTTGGCCAAGGCAACGGCAATATTAACAGCGACTGTGCTTTTGCCCACACCGCCTTTCCCGCTGGTCACCGCCAAAATATTCTTCACCCCGTCAATGCCAGTTCGATCTGGCAGGGCTTTTTGCTGTGGTGTCTCAGCGGTGATTTCTATTTCTACGGTTTCAACACCGGGCAGCGTGCGCACTGCCTTCTCACAGTCTTCTCGAATGAATTCACGCAGCGGGCAGGCCGGCGTGGTTAGCACCAGCGTAAAGCTCACGCTCGAACCTGCTACCTCAACATTGCGAATCATATTGAGGGCGACCAAGCTTTTTTGCAGCTCGGGGTCTTGGACAGGCTTTAGCACCTCTAAGACAGATTCAGCGTCTAGTGTTTTAATCATTTTTGCAGGGGAGCGTTTCCAGCAAAGACGCCGGATGGGCTAAAAAGCGACTTCAAAATACTAGCGCGAGGCGATCTGGTTTTGGAAAGATATCTTGCGATCGCAAAAAAAGAGATGCCGCTGCTAGCTCAGCGGCAAGCTTCTCACCTGCTGGTTCATTTGCCCGGAGAATTTGTCACAGATTGTCACGCTCTGTTGCGAAAGCGCAATAAGGGCTTCCAAATCGTGTTTGACTAAATGAAGGAATTCTATAGTTACCGACTGCTATGACCCTCTCTCCGGCTAAAGCTGTTCGCCCTGATTCAACCCGCGACGGCAGTCAGCAGGCCCGCGCCCAAAACTTGCCCCCGAGCGACTCTCGCACTCGCGTTAGCAGTGCCTTCAAGGGTTTGCAAGATCGGATTTGCCAAAAGCTAGAAGCGGTCGATGGCGGCAAGTTTCAGCAGGATGCTTGGGAGCGCCCAGAAGGTGGCGGCGGGCGATCACGGGTAATGAAGCAGGGCAACATTTTAGAGCAGGGCGGCGTTGGCTTCTCAGAAGTGTGGGGCGACAAGCTGCCGCCCTCAATTTTGGTGAAGCGGCCCGAAGCAGAAGGGCACCAGTTTTATGCGACGGGCACTTCTATGGTGCTACACCCTCGCAACCCCTACGTACCAACGGTGCATCTCAACTACCGCTACTTTGAGGCGGGCCCGGTCTGGTGGTTTGGCGGCGGGATTGATCTCACGCCCTACTACACTACCGAAGCCGACGTAGTGCATTTTCATCAGACCCTTAAGCAAGCGTGCGATCGCCACAATCCGCAGTACTATCCCAACTTTAAGCGCTGGTGTGATGAGTACTTCTACCTGAAGCACCGCGACGAACCTAGAGGCGTAGGCGGTATTTTCTTTGACTACCAGAATGGCCAGCGCGGCGAACTCTACCGCGGCCACAATCAAGACGGCCCTGCTGCTCTCTACAGCAAAGAAGCCGGAACGGCCCCCAAGCGCTCGTGGGAAGAGATTTTTCAGTTTGCCATTGACTGTGGCGATGCCTTTTTGCCGTCTTATATTCCGATTTTAGAAAGAAACGCCGATAAGGAATATGGCGAGCGCGAGCGCGATTTTCAGCTCTATCGCCGAGGTCGCTATGTAGAATTCAACCTCGTCTTTGACCGGGGCACGCTCTTTGGCCTACAGACCAACGGTCGCACCGAATCTATTTTGATGTCTTTGCCACCGATGGTGCGCTGGGAATACGCTTACGCCCCCGAACCGGGCACTCCCGAAGCCAAGCTCTACGACGTCTTTCTCAAGCCGCAAGACTGGGCCGGAATGAGCCTATAACAAAACTAGGGCCACCAAGGCCTGCAGCAGAGCTTGTGATTGAGCCTGCTAGAAGGCCATAGCCAAGCCTATGATGGAACCCCTTGCTACACGTTCCTCGCTTCTTTCTGCTGGGCACTCTATGGGACACATGCGCTTGTTTCCTCTTTCTTTTCGAGGAGAGCGTCTTAACCCCATAAAAGTGAGTGATCCTAGATATGGAGCAGAGAGACTTTACAACTCCCGAGGGCAGCAAGGTCGTGATTTTGGCCCCAACAGGTCGGTTAGATATCACCACCGCTTGGCAATTTCGACTCAAGCTACAGGAAGCTATTTCTGCGGCATCACCTCATATTCTGGTTAATCTCAGTGAAGTTAATTTCATTGATAGCTCAGGGCTAACCTCTTTGGTGGCAGGCATGCGCGATGCCGACAAAGTAGATGGCAGCTTTCGCATTTGCAACGTTCACCCCGAGGCCAAGCTGGTCTTTGAAGTGACGATGATGGACTCGGTCTTTGAAATTTATGAGACAGAAGCAGAAGCGATCGCCGCGCCCTATCAGGCGGCAGTAGCCTAAAAAAACGTCTAGATAGCAAGCACTCAGAGGCTTTTCAGCTTCACCATCTCAAACGGCCCCATCAGGGCACCCCATAGACCCTGGCCAGTGTCGGGGTCTATTCCTTTGTCGTACGTTTTTAGCAGCAGGGTGTCGCCTGTAGATGCACGCGCACCAGAAATGATTGCAGGCTCAATATCGAAGCCCAAGTAGACATATCGCACTTGCCCCCCATACTCAAACGAGCAAAGCTGATCGTCTTTAAGCGCAGATTGAAAGCGATAGCCGCCAGCAACGGACTGATACTGAATTGCCGCGCCGCTGTTGGGCAGTACCACTAAATCAGCCTCGCTTATCTGAGAAAGCAGATGAGCGTCGCTGCCAGCACCTTGAAACTTTAGCGGCTCTTTTAATGCAAAATACTGGCCCTGTAGCTGGCCAGATTCAGCCGCCGCTTGAATTTGAAAAATGCGCTGGCGATAGGGAGGCTTGCCTGAAATGATATTGGCCTGCTCTAGGAAAAAGGTGTGCGATCGCTCAGAAGACAGGCTAGGAATTAGCCTTTGCCACAGCCGCAGATGAACATACCAGGCCGGTTCAGCCGCTGCCTGCGCCTGATTGTCAAACTCGCCCGCTAAATAAGTCGCAAGCGTTGCTAAGGGAGTATCGCTCATACGTGAAATCAAGCTAGAACAAAAAAGATAGGCACTTAAGAGAATAACTCAAGAGAGCAGGCGCAGAAGCGTTGCCTTGCCTGTAAGCATCATGACCGAAAACCCTTGCTGTTCACCATTTACCCTTCGTATTTCCACTCAACTTTCTATCTAACTGCTTGGCAAAGCGCCTGAGAAGCGTAACAATTGAGTTTACAAAGAGTATTTGAGCGTTTACTTGTGAACAACGTCCGCACGGTTTCAGACACGAAGCGAGCTTTCTACGGCCAGCACACTCGCCCCATCAATGCGATTTATCGCCGCGTGGTTGAAGAACTGATGGTAGAGATGCATTTGCTGCTGGTGAATGTAGATTTTAACTACGACTCTATCTATGCGCTGGGCGTTGTCAGCACCTATGACCGCTTTATGCAGGGCTATGAGCCTGTAGCCGATCGCGATGCGATGTATACGGCCATTGTCCAAGCTGTCGAAGCCGATCCGGCTCAGTACAGACGAGATGCAGAAGAAGTGCTCGCTGCTGCCCAGTCGATTGCAACACTAGACGAATTTAAGGCGCTAGTAGAGGCTGCCAAGACCGAGGCGGGCCACGAGGCGCTCAAGGCTAACTTGCACAAAGTGATCAGCAATCCTAGGTTCAAATACAGCCGCCTGTTTGCGATTGGCCTGTACAACGTAGTAGAAGCCGTTGATGCCCAAGCACTGCAAGACAAAGAAAAGCGCGAAGCCCTGTTTGGCTCTCTGGCAGAAACCTTCGATCTGAACGCGGATCTGCTGAAAAAAGACATAGATCTGTATCGCAGCAATCTAGAGAAGATGGCGCAGGCGCAAGAGGTCATGAAGGACATGATTGAGGCGGAGAAGAAAAAGAAGGCAAAGCGCGAGGAAGACAAAAAGAAACGCGCTGCGGCCAAGGCCGAAGGCAAGCCCCAAGACGAGCCCGAAGATAAATCTCCTGAAGACAAATCTGGTGAGAGCGCGGTGGCTGACGCTGAGGTTGAGTGAGCCCAGTATCCGCACTGCCTGATAGTGAAGCCTAGTAGTGAAGCCTAGTAGTGAATCCTAGTAGTGAATCCGACAGTGGATTTTATAGCTTAAGCAGAACTTAGAGTAGAACTTAGCCTATTTATTTTTGCCTTAGTCTTGGGGCTGTTTTGAGGAAGCCGCTGCGGCGTAGAATGCGCTTTTGCCGCTGGCGGGCTAGGGCCTGCAAATCTACGTTTCGATCGGTTTCGTCAACAATTTCTCCGGTCAGTACTTCGAGCGTATCTTCGAGCGTAACCACGCCAGAGACACCGCCGTATTCATCGACAACAACCATCAGGTGCTCTCGCAGCGACTGAAAGGTTTTGATCAGGCTATCTGTGCGCTCCGTGTCAGGCACGTAGTGAACTTCGCGCATGATGTTTTTGACTAGCGTGTTGCCATTTCCTTGAACCAAATTTGCCAGTAGCTCTGCTTTTAGGGCAACGCCAATCACGTGGTCGAGGTCGTCTTCAATGACCAAAATGCGGGTGTGCTGCGACCCGATAACTTCGTTTTTGACGGCTTGTAGCACCGCGTTGCCAGGAATATAGGTAATGGCGACGCGAGGGGTCATGATATCGGCAGCCATTAGGTCATTGAGCCGAAAGACCCGATCGATCATTTCGGCTTCGTCATCTTCAATCAGACCTTCTTGATAGCCCAAGATAGTAAGCAGTCGAATTTCTGATTCGTTAGTGACAGGGCGTTTACTGCCCTTAATTAAAGGGGCCGTAATTTTTTCGAGTAGCCAAATCAGCGGGGTGAAGAGAACGGTCACTCCCTTTACTGGAATCGCAACGGCTGTACCCACTTTTTCGGCATAGCGTTCACCCAGCGTTTTTGGCAGAATTTCGGCAAGCAGGATAATAGCAAAAGTTAAGCAAGCTGAGAAAATGCCCAAGCCCGTGCTGCCAAACCGCTGGTCGGCGAGACGACCCACAACTATGCTGCCAACAATATTGAAGATGTTGTTGAGGACTACAATCGTAGCGATAGGCCGAGAGACGTGCTGACGAATGCTGAGCAGGGCGATCGCACCCGGTCCGGGATTACTCTGTGCTAGCTGCTTTGCTCGCAGTAGTGGAATAGACAATAGCGCCGTTTCGATACCAGAGCAAAGCGCCGAACCGATAATGACAATAAAAACAGCGATCGCAAGTTGAATCATTAAGCGAGCCTCAAGATCCCAAAGAGGCACCAAAAACTAAAGAACAAAGAAACCAGAACAAAGAAGTCAGGGCAAAGAAATCAGAACCAAGAAAAAAGTCAGAACCAAGCATCTCAGCTAGAACTTCCATTATTCACCATGCATCCCATATCCTCCATCCTTCCCCGGATGTCTCCTGACTTTTCCCTCGCATATCGCCTCGGAGATGTTGCCTCAAGGTGTCATTCTGGGGTATCGCTGATATGATGCTTGCTAAATATATGATTCGCTAGTCGCTTGGCCAAAATCTCCTTTATGAATGACACTATCTTAGATGTTCAGGGCCTAACGGTTGAATTTGCCGCTGCCGACCTCGACGCAGGCGGCACAGATCAAAACGGCCATAGGCGGAGCATCGTAGCGGTAGACGACGTTTCGTTTCAGCTTCAGCGGGGGCAAACGCTAGGAATCGTTGGCGAGTCGGGTTCGGGTAAGTCGGTGACCTCGCTAGCCATCATGGGCCTAGTGCCCAGTCCACCAGGCGAGGTGACCAGTGGGCGCGTTATCTTTCAGCCGGATGACAGGCCGCTAATCGACCTGCGCCAGGTGTCTAAACGCAAAATGCGGCACTACCGGGGCGGACAGATCGCCATGATTTTTCAAGAGCCGATGAGTTCTTTGAACCCGGTCTATACCTGCGGCTTTCAGCTACTTGAGGCGATTAGGCAACACCAAAAAGTCTCTAAGCGACAGGCTCAGGAAATGGCCATTGCTCAGCTGCAAGAGGTCCAGCTTTTGCCGCCAGAGGTCAAGCATTTTGAGCAGATTCGCGCTGAAATTAATAGTGAAGACACGGGTCTAATTAGCCGCGAGGTTAAAAAGCGTCAGCAGGCGATGCTAGAGCGTTTTCCCCACCAAATGTCGGGCGGGCAAATTCAGCGGCTAATGATTGCGATGGCGCTGTCGTCTAACCCCTCGCTACTGATTGCCGATGAGCCAACAACCGCGCTAGATGTGACGGTGCAGTCAACCATTCTAGATCTGCTGCGCGAGCTGCGCGATCGCCGCGGCATGTCGATGGTCTTTATTACTCACGACTTGGGCATCATCGCCGAAATTGCTGACCGGGTCGCGGTGATGTATCGTGGCAAAATTGTTGAAACCGGATCGGTGCTCGATATTTTTGAGCGACCCAGCCACCCTTATACCCGAGGGCTGCTTGCCTGTCGGCCTCAGCCCGCTCAGCGCTTGCGCCAACTGCCAACGGTTGCCGACTATATGGAAGTTGTCACCAGCCCAGAAGGCGAACCGCTGATTGTCGCTAGGCCGCAAGATGATTTTGGATCGGGCTTGCCGCCAGTGACCGAGATTAGCCCGCGCGAGATGCAAATTCGCCTAGAGGCGCTGCAAGATAAAGGGCCGCTGCTGACAGTAGAAAACTTGAAAGTAGGCTATCCGGTGCAGGGCGTTTTTGGACGGGTAGAGCGGCACGTGATGGCGGTCAACGATGTGTCGTTTCGCATATACAAAGGTGAAACCTTTGGTCTGGTAGGTGAGTCGGGCTGTGGTAAAACAACGCTGGGACGGGCTCTGCTACAGCTAATTAAGCCGATGGATGGCCGTGTGTGGTTTGAAGGGCGAGATTTGACGCGCCTTGGCGGCTGGCAAATGCGTAAGCGCCGCCGAGAGATGCAGATTATTTTTCAAGACCCGTACAGTTCGCTTAATCCAAGGATGAGTATTGGCGAGGCGATCGCAGAACCGCTAAAAATTCACGGCGTAATTCGTGGCCGACGCAACCTCAAAGAGCGAGTGCAATATTTGCTAGAGCGGGTAGACCTAGATCCTGGGTCGCTCAACCGCTTTCCGCATGAGTTTTCGGGGGGACAGCGGCAGCGGGTCTGTATTGCACGGGCTTTGGCGCTTAGTCCAAAGTTTATTGTGTGTGACGAGTCGGTCTCAGCGCTGGACGTGTCTGTACAGGCGCAGGTGCTAAATCTGCTCAAAGAGCTGCAAGAAGAGTTCAAGCTGACCTATATCTTTATCTCTCACGATTTGGGCGTGGTTAAGTTTATGAGCGATCGCATCATGGTGATGAATGCGGGCCGCATTGAGGAAATTGGTACCGCTGAAGATATTTATCAGCGCCCCCGTCGCAGCTACACCCAGCAGCTCATTGCCGCTATTCCAGAAGGCACTCCCGAGCGCATTCAAACCTTGCAAATAGAAAGAGAACGCCAGCAGGCTTTGCTGTAGGCTAGGATGCCGTTCTAAGATGCCGCTGAACTGAGATACCGCCGAACTGGGCTCTGCCGGAAGCAAGGCCCCAGATCGGTGATGGGTTAAGATGCTGAGGCCATGTATGTCTCTATTTAGACCCAATTGCGCTCAGCATTACTCACCTATGTCCGATGCCTATATTCAGCTCGCCAGCCAGGGCAAAAACCACTGGTGGCGGTATCTTCTAGGTTCTTTACTCACTGGCTTTCTGTTTTTAGTCGGTAGCACACTCATGCTGGGCGTGTTTGTCTTATACATTGCCAGCGACTGCAATCCCCAGACGCGATTGGCGTCTGCTGAGACAATAGAAGCCAGACAGGCCCTATTTGTAGGCGTTGCTCCACTGGTTTTGTACATTGTTTATAACCTGGCGTTTCCCTTCTTTTTGCTGGGCATTTATCTGTCGCTACGGCTTTTGCATGGTAGAGAGCTGCGATCGCTCATTACGCCTCAGCACCAGATTAGCTATCGGCGAATATGGCAGGGCTTTTGGGTTTTCTTTGGGCTTAAAGTGCTAGAGATTTTGAGTGCGATCGCCCTGACCCCCAGCGAATTCACGCTTAACTTTCAGCCTGGTCCCTTTCTCTCTTTCTTACCTTTTGTTGTTCTACTTACACCGCTACAAATTGCTACAGAAGAACTGTTCTTTCGAGGATACTTACTGCAAGGAGTAGGCTATCGCTTCGGTAAGTGGAGTGCGATTTTTCTGCCTTCTGTGCTGTTCGCACTCATGCATTTGTCCAACCCAGAAGTGACCAGTCAGGCCGGGTGGGTAGGCGTAGCGAGCCTGGCGATGTACTACTTTATGATTGCAGTCTTTCTCGCTTGGCTAACGGTCAAGGAAAATACGTTAGAGCTAGCCCTCGGCGTTCATGCTGCCAACAATATGGCAACGTTTTTATTGGTTACCAGTCAAAATAGCGTGATTCCCTCTCCTTCTATCTTTAGCGTAGAAGAGATAGAAGCCAATTTCTCTTTGGTTTTCTTTACAGCCGCTTGGCTCTTAGCATTCAGCTTCATTGTCTTTAGAGTGTTGCGGCAACCCCTGGCTAAACCCTAAGCCGATCAATATCGCTTATGGGCAGAGCCGATTGTCTTATTAATAAGGAGGGTCAGCGGGCCCTTCGTAGCCGCACATGCCGAGGCGTGGTGAGTTGATGAGTTCGACCGGATCGCCGTAGTTATTGCGAGGGTGGCTTTCGGCATGTTGGTCGCACAGGGTGCCCCAGATTTCGTCTGTGTACATACATTCTATGCAAAGGTGAGTAGCCGGTTGACCACATTTTATACAGGTTTCAGCGAGCGGGTTGTTTCTGGCCATGAGCACTATGGGCTTGGCAGAAAGCGGGCTTGGCAGAAAGCGGTTTGCCTCTACGAATACCGACGCGCTTGATGAGGGTTTCAGATGAGGTGCCAAAGTCGTAGGTGTGTAGGACTTCGTCAGCATCGCCAAAAACGCGATCGATGGTTCGGCTCATGCCGACTGCGTTTTGAAATCCGCCGAGGGAAAATTCGCTGAGGTGACCGCAGCATTCTAGCCAGATGGCTCTGAGGTAGTCATCGAGGTTTTGAAGCTTTTTAGAGCCGCGCATTTCTAGGTTGAGCCAGAACTCGGGGCGGTAGGCGTCTCGTACGCGCAGATGGTAGAGGGTTTCGGTAGCTTCTTTTTTGGTGGCTGCTTTTTCTATGGCCGTTTGCCTTGCTTTGCAGCTTGTCAGGTGCCTGGACATACCGCCTTTGGAAAGCTCTTTGTCGCAATAGGCGCAGTTCCCTCTAGATTGTTTTTTGCCAGCCATAGGTTGCTTTGGGTGTGTCGGTTTCTTAGTTCCATATTAGATCGAGGTAGAGAGTGATCGGTGGGTGCTGGCTTCGACTACGCTCAGCCACCGGGGGTGATCGATCAGCGGGCTCTGGGCGGAGTTGGCACCCGAGCCCTGGGCGGAGTTGGCACCCGAGCCCTGGGCAGAGTTGGCACCCGAGCCCTGAGCGGAGTTGGCACCCGAGCCCTGAGCGGAGTCGAAGGGCGGGAATGCTGAGCAAGACTTGAGTGGCTCAGCGACTATGCTTTCTTATCTGTACATACTTGAATGCGCGGATAGTTCTTACTACACAGGAAGTACAAAGAATTTGCCGCGTCGATTGTGGCAGCATCAGAACGGGTTAGGGGCGCGTCATACAGCGCAGCGATTGCCGGTTAGGTTGGTATATGCTGAAGCGTTTGAGCGGGTGGCGGATGCTTTCGTGCGAGAGAAGCAGGTGCAGCGATGGAGTCGGGCTAAGAAGAAGGCCTTGATTCAGAAGGATTGGAATCGGCTACATGTGTTGGCGGAGTGCCAGAATATGTCGCATTGGTTGTGGGACGGGTTGGCAGCACCCGAGCCCTGAGCAGAGTCGGCACACCCGAGCCCTGAGCGTAGTCGGCACCCGAGCCCTGAGCGGAGTCGAAGGGCGGCTGGGTTGTGGCTTCGACTACGCTCAGCCACCGGGATGGGTTGGCGGCGCAATCAGGATGGAACAGAATTAGTGCCGGGTGATACAGAACGCTTCCCGGCTGCGACTAATAAAGTTCCGTTGATTGCTGCAGCAGTTATAACAGATGTTAAGTCATTAATGCCCTGTGCTTGCGCTGACCTGCCGAATGCCTTTTACTGATTAGCAAGAAACAGCTTTGTAAGACGGTGTGGTGGTGATAGGTAGAAAGGCGAGCCGAGTAGCTGGAAAACATCTAGAGCATGCCAGCAGCAGTCAGCAACTCTCTAACTTTGTACCCGCTAGCTATGAAAAAGATTCTGAGCTGATGCGATCGCTCCCTCTTTCTGTAGAATACATCGCCAAAAAAAAATGCGCTGCGCCAGATGAGCCTTGGATAGTAAGCCGTATAGCTAGCCAGTGTGAGGATAGCTACTGGCTAGCCGCGCTTACTTTAGAGTATCTGCTAAACCGTGCCTACTGAACCGCAGAAGGATAGATGCCATCTGCCACAAACACAGGCTTCTGCTCGTACTCAGCGTCAATCCTTTCTGAAACGCTCAAATCCCAGTTGAAGTCATAGTCCCGCTCGAACTCAGCTTGAATATAGGGACGCAATACGCCTGTCAGCGCAATAATGCCATTTTCCTCTATTACCACCGGACCTTCAGAAGGAATCACCAGCAGGTCATCGCCCCCAAACAGCTCGTCCTCGTCTATTGTAAATAGGCCAGAATCTAACACCTCTTCGACTTCCCCTTGAAGTGCGATTCGCTGGTTGTAGTAGGTCTCAGGGTTAGCCGCAACGTCACCTACATCGGGGGCAAGGGCCAGTGATTGCGCAACGATTACAGGTTTGTCTTCGTACGCTGAAAATAGCTCAGGGCTCAGCGTAATGCCGTATTCTTCAGCCACAGTTGTCATCGCAAAAGTTTCCACCTGGCCCGTAACCTGCACTTGCGTATCGCCCACATCAGGAATCACAAATGGCTCAGCCGAGGCATTGATTACAAGAATGGCTTCACCGTCAAAGTATTCATCATCAGCGATGAGAAAAGAAGACTCATCAACCGTTTCTTCAACCTGAGAGCGGATTGTCACTTCTTCACCTACAAAGTTGCCGGGTTCTTCTACCAGCTCTTCAGAAGTCACATTTGCTTCTTCTGAAGCGGTGATTTCTGTCTCAGGTGTGCCGCAAGCAGGCAGTAAAAGTAGAGAAGCTGCAGCTAGTAGGCTAAAGGAGATATTTTTTGAGTTAGATTTTTGGTTGAGTTTTAATTTGCTGTTCATAAAAGTCGGTAGTTGAAAGGTCAGTGTGCTGCCTATCAGTAAAGCTTTGACTGACGCTGTCACGTGAAATTAAGTCGCGTGAAATCAAGCAAAGCCCAGCAAGCCGTCAAATAGACCGTTGCCAAACAAAATATACTGAAGCGCTATTGCAGGTTATGCACTGTTTGATTGCAGGGCATCCGGCTAAAGGTGTGTTCTACGATACATATTTGGTTAGATAGCCAACGGGCTATAGGCTATGGTTCAGCTAGCAGCGACGTCTGGACAGCCAGAAAAGATGCCCTGAAGAGACAGTGAGATAAAGAAACTGTGCGCTATCGAGAGAATCTATGGAATTAATTAGTACTATCTTGCTTCGGCTATTGGCGATCGCACTTGCAATTGTGCTGCTGGTGCTAATTAGCCTCTACATTCGTGGCGCTTTTCGCTGGCGACCGCTAGTGTTTATCGAAAATGCGATCGCCCCTACAGACGACCGATTTTCGCTACCTGTCATCAGCCTGTCAAAGTCGATCCCCACCGCCGGGCAGATCGTCGGCTTTTGGGACACCGTGGAAACCATTCAGCAGGCTAGGCTAGACGCCATCGACAGCGCCCGTTATAGCATTCAGTTCGAGACCTTTATGATGACGCCAGGACGACGCGCCCAAGACTTCGCGGCTGCGGTGTCTCGCAAGGCGGCTGAAGGCATAGACGTGCAGGTAATGGTCGATAGCATGGGCGCAAGAAGCGTGCCGGATAAATATTGGAACAGACTGCGCTCAGCAGGCGTACAGGTGGTGATCTTCAACCCATTCGACTGGCGAGCACCTGCTAACTTCTCGGGGCGCACCCACCGTAAGCTGCTGATAATCGATAGCCAAAAGGTGCTGATTGGTGGCGCTGGCATATGCGATCTCTGGGATGGCACCGAGAAATCGGACGACACAAAGCCCTGGCTAGATATGGAAGTTGCCTTAACAGGTGAAGTCGTCTCGGTGGCCGCCGCCGCCTTTCAAGAACACTGGCAGGGGCATAGAAGAGAAGAAACAGTCGCCGCTATTGATATTGCAAAGCTCTATCCGCCGGCAGACCTTTCTAACAGCCCTGACACTACTACAGACGCCGCTACAGACGCTGCTACAGACGCTGCTACAGACGCCGCTACAGATGAGAAAGACGTAGAACAACAGACCTGTCCTATCGTCGTGACCCCCGGTAACAGGCCTAGCTACCGTGCGTCCTCAATCGAAATGCTAAAGCAGACGCTAATTGCCTCCGCGCAGCAGCGAATCTGGCTGTCGAGCCCATATTTTTTACCGAATGAGAGCACCCGGCAGCTACTAATCCGCGCAAAACAATCGGGCATAGAAGTACGTGTTTTGACCACCAGCGCTCGTTCAGATAAAAAGCCGGTTTACTATGCTTCCTACGAAGCGTACGGCCCCTTACTAGAAGCAGGCATCCAAATATTTGAGTATCAGCCCAGTATGCTCCATGCCAAAATGCTCATCATCGATCACGAGTGGGTAAATACGGGCAGCGCCAACTTCGACTATCGCAGCTTCTTGCATAACGATGAACTCGACATCTTAGTGAACTCTTCTGATTTGGTGCAGCGCATAGAGGGTGTGTTTGAGAAAGGCTTTGCCCAGAGCAGGCAAATAGGGCTAAAACGCTGGCAGCATCGGCCTTGGCTAAAGCATCGGCTGCTGGGCAATGCGGTGCGCCTAGTGCAGTGGCAGCTTTAGGTTTCGACTCTCTTAGCCTACCTACTTAGGTTCACGTGGGTGGATGGCTGGGCGGAATGACCAGGAAAGACGGTGTAGCTATCGTTAGCTTTGCTGCGGTTTTTTTGAATGATTGTTCTATCATGCGGGAGGAGTGAGGTTTCGCTGAGCGCTGTCGGCCTGTTTGCTGTCCCATTTCTGAGATGAGTTTTGCTGTCAAACAACGTTGGAAAAAAAGACCAAAAAAGAACGCCTCAAACTAATGGCATAGGACCGATCTTGTTGACGGTGTTGATGTTTTTAGGCGTGGGTTGGACGCTGTATATATGGGCAAATTCTAACCAGCCGCTTCAGCTAATTGGGGCAACCGACTGGGTTGCGTCGCCTCTACCGTTAGAGATGGAGGGCGGCGATCCGTATATCCGAGCGCTGATGCGGACGATTTCAGCGAGTGAATCAAATACATCCGATCCTTACCGGCTGCTGTATGGCGGCGAGCGGGTCAAGGATCTGAGCGTGCATCCAGATGAGTGCGTTCCTATTGTCAACGGCCCGAATGAAGGCGACTGTACAACCGCAGCGGGGCGGTATCAGTTTTTGACGACGACTTGGCAGCTAGAGGCGCATAACTATCATCCTGAGCAGCCAGCCTGGTATGAACTGTGGGAACAGCCTAGCTTTGAGCCTGAGTTTCAAGATCGAGTTGTGTATGCCTGGCTCGCCGATTCCAGCGCTTGGGGGGTTGATATTTCGGCCCTGTTGCGTGATGGTGAGGTTACTTCAGTGCTAAAGACACTTTCGGGTACCTGGACGAGTCTGGGCTACGGAATTGAAGACAACAGTATGTCGGCACTGCTGCCGCAGATCTATGATGAGATGCTAGCAGAGGAATTAGCGGGGCAAGAATAGCGATGGCATCTTACCGGACGGTGATTTTAGAGGCGCACGACGGGTCGCGGTGGCGATTGCTCTCTCAACTGCCAACCTGCGACGATGCCAGACTCAATCACTATTTGCTATGGGAGAATCCTAGCCTGTCGCTGCTGCCTAGTAAGTCAAAAGGGTTTCCACCGCTGCCAGAAGACTGTAGTGACCGAGTGCGATCGCGCTTAAAAGGCGTTGCTTACTACGTCACCACCTGCTTAGATTTAGCCGGATTCAAAGCAGGCGTTGATCATGTTGCTCGCGCCTACAAAGAGCGCAGCACGCAGGTCATGACCGAGCTAAGAGGTGCGATCGCTATGGCAGAGGTTCTAGCCGATGGTGATATTCCTGTCCGGTTTATCATCTTGCTAGATTACTAACTGAAATCTTTGAGCCATGTTTCAGTAGTCCAGTCACCTTGAAGGTCGGCTTACGTAGCTGTCGCGCAGCTTACGAGCGTTTGTCCCTGCATTTTCCGCATGAGGAATGAGCGTAGAGTTGATACAAATACGAGCTGTAGAACTTGGCGACTCTGCTGTTTGTTCTAAACATTCTACATAAGCCTCACAACAACAGACTTACGAACCACTCGCTATGGCTAATTTTATTTTTGCCTTAGGGCTAAAGCTGTTCTTTATTTAGGCTCTGTCTTTTGTACGGCTGCGATCGCACCTGCTACCTGCCTCAGCTTCTCTTTCACCGCGCCGCTCTTCAAAAGCAATTGCCCCAGCTCAAACCCGGCTTCTAGACTCTCTACTCGACCAACTCGCCATAGATAAAAACCACTGTTCCAAACAGCCGAGCGGCTAATTTCATTGACTTTACCCGCTAACGCTGCCTGATATTCTGTCAGCAACGCTTCGACCGACGTCAGGTCTGGATCTGTTCCGTCAAAGCCGTAGTCACGCGGATGAAGCAACAGGCGCTCGGTTTGCAGAGTGCTGTTCTCAGCGCCGTTCTTACTGGCATTCTTACTGCCATTTTCATCGCCATTTTTAAGGTGATTGAGGCTGATGATTGCCGTACGATCGCGTGCAATATCACAGCTACCTTCTAGGCCTTTTACTGTTGTAAAAAAGCCGGTACCTCTTTCTGTAAAGGCGGTCTGCGTACGCACCTCGGTCGGCGGATGAACATATCCACTCACGACGTTGCAAGGACCGCAATAAGGCGACCACATAATTTCAACTGTCGCTAGTGTCGGGCGCTTGCCGATCTGTTCTCGGTAGGTCACCATCGCCTCGGCCTGTGGGAACTGGACCGGCTGATAAACAAACCCCAATCCCGTTTGCGCCAATACCGTCTGTAGCTGATTGAGCGTGGTGAGCTGCTGCCAGCGCAGGCCGAGTCCTTCAAATACCTCGGCGGTGGGCAGACCATACTTGGTGGGTGTGCGATCGCCCCCGTGCAAAATAGCCGGAGCCTCAGCGCTTGCCAAAATCAACGCAGTTAGCGGCGTAATTGGTGCGGTACGCGATCGCCCATCGTACGGATTAGAAAAAACGGTAGCTGGGTACTGGCTGTCTATCGGCTGGACCCTCGGTCCTAGCGCGTCGTACGCATCGAGCATGCCAGCTAGCTCGGTAGGGGTAGGCCGCCTGATCCGATGGGCAATCATAAAGGCCCCGATCTGAGCGGGGGTGGCGATTTCTTTTAGCATCATTTCGGTTGCGATCGCCGCCTCTTTTCGGCTCAGCGCTTCGGATGTATGCGTACCGCTCCCGACCTTTTTCAGCAGGTCTCGAAACTGAATTTGTTGTGCTTTCAGTATCTGTTCTTCTTTGTTCTGTTTTTCTTTATTAAAAGAGATCGTGCTGAGATTTTTCATGATAGCAAGGCAGCAGCGTTGTCAAAGCAGTGCTGCTATAGGGAGAGCGATAAAACCGTCACAAGCTCATTAGTCTATAGGATCTTAGCCTGATTGCTAGGCCGGTGCATGTTTTCAGCGAATGCCCTTCAAGGACTGGCTTTTAGTGGCAAGGCCCTAAAGGCTAGTCTTAAGAAGATATTTTCAATAACTGGTCGTTGACGGCGGCGCTGCCGCGGGGTTCAATCTGGGTTGTTTGAGTAGACGTGCTGTGAGTAGATGCGCTTTGGATAGATAGACTTTGGGTAGATAGACTTTGAGTAGATGGACTTTGGGTGGACAGCGCTTGGGTGGGAGTAAAGGCGCGATCGCTTAAGCCAGTGAAATAGTTGCCAGCCTCCTGCTGAACCAGTTCGCAGAACTGTCGAATCGGCGGAATCAACAGTCGATCGTGTGTGGTTACCATCACTACCTTACGCTGCAACACAGGGTTTCCCGTTGGGCGCACCACTAAATCAGGATCGCGGCGGCTATCGGTGAGGGCAGAGTGAGGCAGCAGCGCCACCAAGTCTCCTTGGCGAACAACACCTCGAAAGGCATCTAGCGTGTTGAGCTCTAGCGCAACTTTTAGATCTCGGCCATGCTCACTAAACTGGCTTTGAACCACACGCTGCATGCCATAGCCATCTTTAAACATCACTTGCGAAAACCGGGCTAGCTCTGACCAGGGCACCTCATCGTGTTCGGCGAGCGGGTGACCTGCGGCCATCAATATCTCAATTGGCTCTTCATAGAGCGGCGTTACCACCATCTCTTGATTGCTGGTGAGCAAGGGGTTGTGCATGACAATCGCAACATCGACTAGACCATCACGCAACACTTTGAGGGCGCGATCGCTGCCTAGAGCTGTTACCCGTAGCTGCACATCCGGATGACCATCACAAAACTGCGTCACAATCGGTGGCAACAAGTAAGCGCAAACCGAGTGAATACCTGATATGCACAGCTCGGTTTGCTTGCCGTTCACCAAATCATCAATTTCTTGCCGCGCCTGAGTCCATTCCTTGCAAATGCGCGCAGCTCGAGGCAAAAGGCTATGCCCTGCAAACGTTAGCTTTGCCTGTCCTGTCCGGTGAAACAGCGGCACACCCAGGTCATCTTCAACCGAGCGCACCTGACGGCTAATGGTCGATTGGGTAACGCCACACTGACGAGCAGCAGCTTGGAAACTGCCCGTTTCGGCGACCGCTAAAAAAGCCTGTAGCTGCTCTAAACGCATACTCTGAAACACATAAGAGTGATCGAGCCAGTGAAACTGCGCAGCGTTTGGGACAGCCAATATAGCCGGATGTCCGCTGCTACAGATAAATCTAGACTACATATACAGTGTAGAGCGATCTGCGTTTCCTTTTTGTAGGGGTTGTTACGCGCCAAGAGTTATGGAAGCTTTCAATGGGCCCTATAGACATTTCTCGCGCGAACAGGTTGCTTAGCAAGCAGCCCTCACACGCGTAGCAGACTTAGCTTGACTATTCTTTAATTTCAGATTTCATTCTTTCTAGGGTTTGATGCATCTGATCAAACATTTGCTGCGGCGTTGTGCCAAACTGGCCTAGCTGCGTCTTAAGCTGTTCCATGGTCATCTTGGCCATAAAGTCTTCTGAGAGCTCAAATCGCTTCATAAAAATGCGGTAGCGCTCCATCACCGACTCCATTTGGTCGATAAACATTTTCTTGCCTTTTTGGTCGAACTTACCGTAGTTATTGCCAAGCTGCATCAAAGACTGATAGTCCTGAAATAGCTGAGTGGCTTCCTGCTGCACTAAGTCTGAATCGAACATTCCCATGGCTATCACTACTCCAAAGCAATTGATAGGCTGCGTGTACTCTAGCCTATGTGTTTTCTGAATCTATAGCCATAGCCTAAAAGCTCGCGCTAGGACGCGCCAAGGCGAGATATCACTACCCGCCTGCTGCCTGCGGATTGTTTGAGCGCACTCTAGCGGTTGAGCAGTCTGCCAAGCCAAGCTCTAGATGTGGTTGGTGGATTGATGGTTGTAGGGTGCGAGTGGGGGGTGGGTGCTGCCTGCGGCTGAGAGTTGGGTTGAGGAGAAGATCGGGTGGAGGCTAGGTCTTCTGCGGTGAGGCCCAGTCGTTTGACATATTTAAGAGCGACTTTGTGATCGGGCTTTAGCTTTAGCGCTTGGCGAAAGTGGGCTTTGGCCATACCAGACAGGTTCTGTTTGTAGTAGGTTTGGCCAATTATGGAGTGAATTTCTGGGCTCTGCGGCGAGAGTTTAAGAGCGTCGCGCAGCTCTTGTACTGCTTTTTCGTAGTTCTTTTGGTTGAGGTAGATTTTGGCACGATCGGTATGCTGACGGGCGAAGTTGGTTTCTTTTGCGGTGTTGCTGCTGGGTGCTGTTTGGATGGGGGTTTCTGTTGAGGTCGTTTCATTAGAAATCAGCCCTGCTGGTTTGGGGCGAATGACCAAATCAGCCATTTTACGCCGTAGGTAAACGAGGTTGATTTGACCGATGGCGAGCGATCGCACATGCAGATCGGCTAACGAATGAAACTGAATAGCAGCTAGCTGACTGAGTGCCTGCTCATAGAAAACGTCGATTTCCGCTTCTTCGAGGGTATCTAGCTGCTGAGCCTCAAGGAAAGTAGGAATTAATCTTTCGCTGCGCACAAGCCGACGAACGCGCAGCCGTAGCAGGGTGATGGTCTCTGTTCGGCTTTTCTGATGCTTCAGCTTTTGATAGGCCGGATTGACTAGCCTGGAGATAACTTGAGCGGCGACATTGGGCGTTAGGTCCTGTGGCTGCGCGTCACCAGTTTGGGTTTGGTTAGACAAAGTTTGGTTGAACAGCGCGTCTGGATGGAGCTGTTTGGCAACCTGGCGGTATCGCTTGGTCAGCCGCTTGTCGTCCGCGCTGATTGAAACGCCCAGCAGCGCAAATGGATCGACTTCGCCTAAGTTGCTAAGTTCAGTAAATAGTTCGGCTTCTGACATGCAAAAAAGCGGCTCTGATTAGGTGAGAAACGGCTAGCTGTCGCGCGTTTATAAGGTGCCCATTATTTTTGGGCAAGTGGCTAGTAGGGCGAGCCTGTATCAAATGAAGTGAGTCAAACGATGCTAAATATAGATAGCATTTGAGAAACAGAATTGGGTGTGGGCTACGCTGTGACCTGTGCTGCTGTGGAAGAAAAGATGGGGGCATAAAAAATGGAGCGAAAAGTTGCGATCGCACTCGCATTTGCAGGCGCTCTACCAACGCCGCTACCACTTGTCTGGCTCCACAAGTTCTATCTGGGGCAGTATCTGTGGGGCGTGGTGTATCTGGTGCTAGCACCCACTCTGCTGCCGCAGGTTGCCTGCTGTTTAGAAGGCGTTTGGTACTTGTCGCAAAATGATGAGCGTTTTTTAGAACACTTTCCCAAGGCAGGGTCGCTAGCCGTAGCTAGTTCGCCTTCGGAGATTTTGGAGAACCCAAAAAAGTCACAGGGCCCGAAAGAAGAGAGTGATAAAGCGCAGGTAGCACAGCAGGTAGCGACTGCCCTGCGCGAGCTAGATCAGCTGCGGCAAGAGGGCCTGATGACCGAATATGAGTTTGAACAAAAACGTCGCAAACTGTTAGCCGATATTGCCTAGGGTGCCAGCGCCATGCTCAAACAAATTTTCTCAAAAACGCGCTTCAATCCGCTGCGACGTCGGCTTCAGCAAGAGCCTTTTTATCGCTTTGAGTCGTTTGCAGATTTGCGGCTAGCGGCAAGCTGGGGCCTACGGATTGACGCTAATACGGCGTCGGTAGATGACTGGCTAAGGCTACCGGGGCTATCGATTCACCAGGCGAGGACGCTCTTTGCGCTAACGCAGCAGGGGATGGTTTTTAGCTGCCTTGAAGATGTGGCGGCGGCGATCGCGCTGCCTGTTGCTCAGATTCGCCCTTGGGAGGCCATTTTACAGTTTTGCTATTACGACCACGAGCAGGCGCTAGCGCCCGAAACGGTTAACGCCAATACGGCGACGGCGGCTGAGCTAGCGAACGTGCCCAATCTCGATGTCTTTTTGGGCAGGGCCATCGTTCACTATCGTCAGCAGGGGCCCTACCGAGATTTGGCAGACCTGCAAGATCGGCTGCGGCTGACGACAGCCGTCACAGCTAAGCTGCTGCACTATTTGAGATTTTAGGCTTGAGATTTTAGGCTTGAGATTTTAGGCTTGAGATTTTAGACGCGGTGACATGCCAGCTTACGTGCTAACCGTGCCTGCCTGGTCGAGCGGCCAAAACCGGAGCGCGGCGCGGCCAATCAGGTTTTCTATGGGTAAAAATCCCCAGACGTGCGAATCGTTGCTGTCGTTGCGGTTGTCTCCCATAACAAAGAGCTGCCCGGCAGGAACAACAACAGGCGGCATATCGTATTGAGGGGCTTCTAGAATGTAATTTTCGACCAGGGGTTCGCCGTCTACATATACCTGCCCCTGGCTGACCTGCACTTTCTGCCCTGGCAGACCAATCACTCGCTTGATAAAGGCCTGACTGCGGCGATAGCCATATTCCTGTAGCTGGGGCGGCGGCTCAAAGACAACGATGTCGCCGCGGGTGGGCGGATGGACATGATAGGAGACCTTGTCAATTAGCAGGCGATCGCCCACCGCGAGGGTTGGCACCATAGAGGGCGAGGGGATAAAGCGCGGTTCGGCGATAAAGAGACGAACAACGATAGCAATGGTAAGCGCGATCGCAACTAGTCTGACATTTTCAAGGATTGTCTTTTGCCATCCTTTCTCGGGCTTTGATTCTTTTTCAACCGCCATTTTTTCCCAGCTCTAGCATCTAGCTCAACTAGTTTAGGGGATCGCTGCGCTCTGTAAATGCACAGTTCTCCGTCTTCACAGATGCACAGTTCTCCGTTTCCACAGATGTACAGCTCCCCGCCTCCCCGGCTGCCTCTTTCGCTGTCTCTGCTGCTGCCTTTATAGCTGTCTTTGCATTTCGCCGGAGCATTTCAGGCTTGATACGTCTTAGGGCCGAAGCTGGAAAGCGCTCGTTCCACTGGGCTGGGGTGATGCTGGCTAGTTCGGCAAGCGTAGGTGATACGTTGCCAGGGTAGGGCTCAAAGCTGGGTTCATCGGTAGGCTGAGCAAAGCGCTGGTTCCATGGGCAAACGTCTTGGCAAATATCGCAACCTGCGACCCAGTTCTGTAGATTTTGGGCGATCGCATCTGGCAGCGCCTCGGCCCGGTTTTCGATGGTGTGATAGGCAATGCAGCGATTGGCATCTACCACACCTGGCGCTCGAATCGCCGCTGTTGGGCAGGCGTCTAGGCAGCGCGTACAGCTACCGCAGTGGGCTGTGTGAGGGGTATCGGGCGCTAGCCGCGCGGTCGTGATAATTTCGCCTAGAAACACCCAAGAGCCGTACTGCCGAGTAATCACATTGCCATTCTTCGCGTTCCAGCCAATTCCAGCTTGCTGCGCCCAAAATTTATCTTGAACCGGACCTGTATCTGCGTAGGGGTGAGCTTCGATAGGGGTTTGCACGCCGTCAGTTTGCACGCCGTCAGCTTGCGAGTCATGGGCCTGTGAGCCATGGCCCTGTGAATCGTGCGTGTGCGACTGTAGCCACAGCGAAAGCCGCTTGAGCTTTTTACTCAGGATTCGGTGGTAGTCACGGCCCCAGCCATAGCGCGATAGCTTGGCGTACTGTGCGCCTGTAGGCCGCTGATGATCGGTGTAGTAGTTGAGGGCAACGCAAATCATTGAGCGAGCACCTGGCAACACCTGCCGGACGTTTTGCCGTCTGGGGCTTTGCATCCAGGCCATATCGGCGTGAAAGCCCTGCGCTAGCCAAGCGTTCAGCTTTTGCTGATTGGCCTGTTCTGAAGGAGATGGCTCTGGAGAAATAGCCGCAATGCCGACCTGATGAAAGCCAAGTGCGATCGCCTGCTGCTTTACCGCCTCAGCCGTGAGCTTGTTTTCGTCGGACCGGTTATTTTTCATCTTGTTGTTTTTCGTCCCAACGGGCGGGCCATTACCACCCGATGCTTGGTCAAAAAGCCATAGCCATCTTCGTGCTGCACAATCGCTTTGACTGCTGGTGACCAGTGCTCTGCTGCCAAAACCTCAAAACCCAAACGCTGATAGAACGGAATATTCCACGGGACATAGCGAAAGGTCGTCAGCGTCATCTGCTCTACGCCCCGACGCTGAGCCCCCTGGCAGCAGGCCGATATTAACGCCGAGCCAACGCCTCTGCGTCCGTGGTTCGGATGGACACTCAGCTCTATGATAAAACAGCTTTCTGGCAGGAACTTGGCCACAATAAAGCCGATGGGAGCAGGATTCGGCCCGCCAACAGAAAAGGCAACCCACAGTCGCTTTTCTGCCTGCGATCGCCGTAAAAACGTCAGTGGCGTCAGCCCCTCTAAATGCTCAACCGAAATTTCTAGCTCTGCCAAGTACGGCAAAAACCGCTGCGCGGCGGCTCGCTCAACCGCTGGCAATACAAAAATGTCTTCTTTCTCGGCTAGCCGAACCGCATAGTCACGCACCCTAACGTCCTCCTGCAAAAGTCTCCTGCAAAAACTCGCCCAAAGCCTTGTCTAGAACTCTCGCCCAAAAGCTTCACCTAGAACTCTTGCCTAGAACTCTTGACCAGAAGCTCCGCTCAAAGGCCTGCTCTAAAAACATTGCGTGCAAGGGGCACTAAAGCTGACGAATCTCGCGTGAAAGCCTCTGCGTTGTGTGCTCAATAGACTCGAACTGCTCAATCAAAGGAGCCAAACTCTTTCGCTCTTCGGCAACATACTCGTACAGGTCATTGAAGCTAACGCCGACCTCGTCGTAGATACCGCTTAGTCTATCGTTTAGCTGTGCGGTTACGGTCGATTCAAACCGTTCTTTATTACGCTCTAGCTCTTGATCTAGTTTCTGAATTAATCGCTGTCGCTTGGCTAGCAGTACGCCGCCTGCTAGCAGTACGCCTACGCCCAAAAATACGCTGCCAATGATATCTAAGATCACCACTTCGGTGACCGCGGCAATCACCCCACCGATTACGGCCAAAATGCCGCCGCCTGCGACACCAGGACCCACGCTATCTGCCGTATCTGTCAGGCAGTTCATAAAGGTCTCATCATTCAATAGATTAGAGATTTTACTCTTAACGCTTTCGATCACCTCATAGCGATACTCCAGCAGCGGTAGCGAAATCTCTGTTTTACGAAGATTGTCGTTTTGCAAAGTGTTTAGCTCTGCCAATAGCTGCTTGATCATTAGCGCGATGCCGTCTAAAAAACGCTTCGCGCCTTCTTTCGATGTTTCATCAAGCGTGGCTTCCAAATCAGTCTGCGCCCGTGCCTTTAGATCTTCTAGCCAGGTTTCTACCCGCTGCTTACGATTGAATACAGAGAGAAAAGAACGCTTCGCTAGCGTCAGAATGGAGAGCCCTTCGCGAAACTCTGTTTTTACCTGATAAATGGTGCGCTCATACTGCACCATTAGCCGCTCTACTAGCGCATCTATCTCGTAGCGAGACTGTTCTTGTCCCTGTCCCAAACGATTGCGAATTTTGTCTACAACCGCTTCGTCCATTTGTAGCTGTTGTTTGATCGTCCGCATATCTGCGCCGAACCGAGTAACAATCTGCTCGGCTGAGCCAATGTTGCTCGTTAGCTTGATTCGGTATCCCTGACCACCTGTAATGGTATCGCGCACAAACGCTTGAATCGGCATAAAGCCACCATCGGTGTCGCCTCTGCTGCTGGCATCTGGACTGACATTCAAGCTGCTCGGCGTATTCGTCGCTAGCTTGGCAGAGGTGGCAAAAACTTTGGGGTCTGCTATTTGTCGCTGCTGCGCTTCTTGTTCTATGTAGCGGCGTGAGGTTTGAAGCTCTTTGTCGTCAGCAAGGTCGGACTGTTGTAATACGAAGATAACCGGCTTTTTCCACTCCTGGTGGGCAAAGTCAACTAGCGACCAAGCGGTGTGGGTGTAAGGGTTTTTAGAGAAAAAGACGAAGACAACCAGATCGCTGTTAGGAATGAAGTCTTTGGTGATGTCTTCGTGCTGTTGGAAGGGGCTGTTGGTGCCGGGGGTATCGACGATGGCGATTTGCTCAAGAATAGGAACAGGTCTGCCAATTTCGCGCAGCTCGCCAGGTCTGGTTTCGCGGCTGTAGCCGTCGCCTTCTGTATAGACAATTTTGGCGACCATGTTGGTACGTGGATCCGCGCCAACTTCACAAATTTCACCGCTGCCGAGCAGGGCGTTAATGAAGCTGCTTTTCCCGGCTTTGACTTCGCCGATCACGACGAAGAGAAAGGGCTGGTTGATGTTTTCTTGCAGGCTTTGAACTGTTTTTGTGAGTGAAGCGTTTCTGATGGCGATCGCAAACTGCTCTAGCTGGTCTAAAAGCTGAGCGATCGCATCCCTATAGCCCTGCAAGATAGGATCGACGATGGCGCTTTCGATAGGACTGTCCATTTACATGGCCTCAAGATTTGCATGGCCTCAAGATTGGCTTGGCCTCAAGAATAGAGCAATCATACCGTCTCTACAGCAATGCCGCTGCCTGTGCGGCCAAGTCAGAGCGCTCACCCTGGTAAAGCGTAATGTGTCCTGATAGTGGTTCGTTCCGGAAGCGCTCAATCACGTAGGTTAGGCCATTACTCGCCGCATCGACATAAGGATTGTCAATTTGGGCCGTATCGCCAGTGAGCACAATTTTGGTGCCTTCTCCGGCCCGAGTCAGAATGGTTTTGACTTCGTGGGGAGTGAGGTTTTGAGCTTCGTCAATCACAAAAAACTGCTTGGGAATGGTGCGACCGCGAATGTAGGTGAGCGCTTCGATTTGCAGCAGACCCATTTCCATCAAGTCTTCGTGGCCGCGTCGCCAGTGAGCGGGCTTTTCGGTCGTATCTTGGGTGTTGAAAATCAGATCGAAGTTGTCATACAGCGGCTGCATCCACGGGGTGAGCTTTTCGGTCATGTCGCCAGGCAGATAGCCGATGTCTTTGCCCATGGGCACTACCGGGCGCGATATCAGCAGGCGAGTATAGCGTTTTTCTTCGGTGACCTTTTGCAGACCCGCTGCGATCGCTAGCAGCGTTTTTCCTGTGCCTGCCTTGCCTACTAGGGTCACCAGCGGAATGCTGTCGTCTAGCAGCAGTGACAGCGCAAATCGCTGCTCTCGGTTGCGCGCATGAATCCGAGAAATGCCGTTATAAGGCATTTTGGCGAGCGGCACTAGCTGGCCATCTGCCCTTGTAATTGCTAGCGCGGTATGGCTTGGATTATTAACATCAACAAGCGTCAGTGCCTGATTTGGGAAAATCTTACCCTTCGGTGGCAGATTCGGCAGATTCGTTCCGCCCTCTTGAAACAGGCTACTCATCTGCTCAGCGCTAACTAGCACCTCGCCCATACCGGTATAGAGATCTTCAACGTCTATTTTGTCGGTCTCGTAGTCTTCAGCCGTCAGCCCTAGCGCATCTGCCTTTATTCGCATGTTGGTGTCTTTACTCACCATCACCACCGGACAGTCGCACCGCTGCTTTACTTCTAGCGCTACTGCCAAAATGGCATTATCGCCCCCGTCTGCTTTTAGCTCGGCAGGCAGATTTTCTAGGGTTTCTCGCTGGCACAGCGTCACCCTAAGCTTGCCGCCATTTTCAAGGGCAATGCCTGCGGTCAGGCTGCCTTGCTGGCGCAGCCTGTCTAACATTCGCGAGGTTTGGCGGGCGTTGCGGCCTGTTTCTTCGGGCCTTTTTTTGAACCGGTCTAGCTCCTCGATAGTGGTGATGGGCAGCACGACCTCGTTGTCCTCAAACCGCAGCATTGCATTTGGATCGTGCAGCAGTACGTTGGTATCAAGGACGTAGATTTTTTTCATAGGGAAAAGCTTGACGGCATTGAGTTACTTTAGCAGTCTTTTTTCAGTGGTCTTGCTTAGCGGTCTTGATCAAAAGACTTTGCGGCTGCCTCGGCTGTTTCTTTAAGCGGTACCGGATCGTAGCCGCCAGGATGTAGTGGATGGCAGCGCGTAATGCGCCGCACGGCTAGCCAGCTACCCTGCAGCGGGCCGAAGCGATCAATTGCCTCAATGGCGTAGCACGAGCAGGTTGGCTCAAACCGGCACACGGGCGGAAATAGCGGCGATATTAACTGTCGATACCCTTTGATAAAAAGTATGAGGAGGCGCTTCATGGGCGATCGCAAAATTCGCTAATCGTAATTTATCTAATTTAGCAGGCTATTCTTTGACTGTTCCTGAAGGCAGACGCCGCCGAGCGCGATCGCTAAACGCTGTCACTAAACGCCGTCAACAAACGCTATTGCCAAACGCTATCGAAGGCGGGTCGAGCTGCGTTTTGCTAATCAAAGGATATGCTAGAGAAAGAAACGCACAAAACATAAATGGACGTCTTACAAGGCCGCTATCTAAAATCAATCACTTCTAAGAGCGGCAAGCTTAAGGGGCTACAAATAGAATTGGATGGCACTGTTGAGTTGGTGTATCTGCCAAAACCGCTGCGAAGTATTGCTCAGCAAGAGCTTGATGTAGGCGATGAGCTAAGGATATGGAGTACTCGCGGCAAAAAGGACAGCCAGAAAACCAGTAAGAAAGCCAGTAAGAAGTCTAAGGCGAAGAAACGCTGGGCCGTGCAGGTTATTCCGCTATCGCCTAGGGCTAAGCTAGCTAGCCGGTCAACAGCCATTGAGTTAGAAAAAACGACTGCGCAAGCGCTAGAGAAGACTGCAGCCCAGAAATCAGCCCAGAAATCAGCCCAGAAATCAGCCAAAATATCGGCTAAGAAATCAGCCAAAAAGTCGGAAGAGAAATCAGGAAAGAAAAAGAAGCGAAAGGCCAAGCAGGTTACTGTGCAGCTATGTCAGAAGAAGAACTGCTGTAAGCGCGGAGGCACACAGCTCTGGAAGTCTTTTGAGCAGGCCGCTGAGGGCGAGGTGCAAACGCCGTTCAAGCTAGAGGCAGTTGGCTGTTTGGGTGGCTGCAAGCGCGGTCCCAATATTCGCTTTTTGCCGGGCAACGTGAAGCACTATCACGTTCAGCCAGATGATGTGCCAGCTTTACTGATGCGCCATCAGGCTTAGTAACGTCTTTGCTGGCCTAGCCGTCGTGGTGAGAACCTACGACGAAAATCACTGTTTCAAAAAGTAAGTTTCAAAAAGTAAAGCCGCTAGCCCCTTTTCGTTAAAGAAGTACGAAATTTGAACTGAAATTCTGCTTTCTCTACGAAGATAGTTTTAGAGAAGACAAGCAGAGAGGAAAGCAAGTGGGACTGCCTTAGATGATTGCCATCTGTTTAAAGGGCCAGCTCTAGCACTCCTGAAAAGACACGCTATATAGTTTGACCTAGCGCTGTCGGTTGTATCTAGCACATATACCTAGCATACTTTTCCTGCTCTAACGCACTTAGGTCCTTTCACTATCTCGTTCCTAGTCGTCGTTTCTAAAGCGCCTGCCTGAGCAGCGATTCAGTCACTTTCAGGTGTCTGCTCGCTTTACCTAGACTCAGTACATTTACTAGCTATAGTAAAGCTTTTAATGCCAATGTCTTTACAGATATAGGGATGTCTGGTGCGATATGTAACTATATATTTTGATATAAGGCATGCTGTTTTGGGATCAATTAACAGTGCTTGATGTATTGACGTAACAGAGTAGGGAATGTCAGCAATTCTTCAAATTGGTCAGCAGATGTTGAGCGCCTCCGAGCTTATTAGCAAGCTGAAGGAATATCGACTGATGCCTCAACTAGTGCAAGAGCTTGTCATTGATAGCGCGATCGCAAACGTCGAGTGTGATCCGCAGCGGGCGATGGATAGCTTTTGTGCCAAGCGTAGCCTGTTTTCTGAAGAGCAGCGTCAGGCTTGGTGTCAGCAGCAGGGGCAGTCACCCCAAGATATGCTGAACGCGGCGGTGCGAGAATACAAACTGCAAATATTTCAAGACGAAAAGTGGGGCCCTCAGATAGAGTCTTATTTCTTGCAGCGAAAAACGCAGCTTGATCGCGTGTGCTATTCGCTGATTAGAACTAAAAATGCCAGCTTGGCTCAAGAAATTTACTTTCGCCTAAATGACGACGGTGCCCCTTTCAATGAGCTGGCTACTCAGTACTCGGAAGGTCAAGAGTCTAAAACAGGTGGACTTGTCGGTCCGGTAGAGCTAAGTGTGCCCCATCCGGTCTTGGCTAGGATGCTTTCTGTGAGCCAGCCAGGGCAGCTATGGGCCCCGACTCAAATAGGCGAATGGCTAGTCATTGCAAGGCTAGAGCGATTTGAACCAGCTCAGTTTAATGATGCCATGCGTCAAAGACTGCTAGCTGAGCAGTTTAAGAGCTGGCTACAGCAGCAGCTACAGGCAACCCCGGTACAAGCTATTAGCCCTGAGGAAGCTAGCGCCGAGGAAGTTGACACCGAGGAAGTTGGCGTCCAGAAAGCTAACGCTAGAGCAGTCAGTACCGAAGATGAGCTTGTGAGCCCGCTGTAGTTTTCCGAGGCTTCGAGCTTTTTACGCCTTGAATTTTTTACGCCTTGAGCTTTTTGCTTCGACAGATACGCCCTATTTTCTTCTATTTTTAGCCTTACTTTTACTTTTAGCCTTCTCTTAAAGGAAATTTCTACCTTAATGGCTATTATTTTTAACTGCATGTCCGCTCAGTTTTACCTGCCTTTGCCCAGCGACTGCGTTTAGCGCCTATCTGCTATGACTTACACCGACGTTTCACTCGATCAAAGCCTGGGAGATATTTTTCCTTTTGATCAGCTACCGCCAGCCGCGATCGCACAGCTAGCAAGCAAGAGCCAGCTATTGCGCTATCGCATTGGCCAGCCCATTTTGCGCCGTGAGTCGATGCCTTATCAGCTCGTGGCAATTTTGCAGGGGCGAGCCCGGCTGCTAGGCTATGACCCGGCAAAACAGGCCCCTATGACGCTAGAGCTGTTGGGGCCAAAGGCGGTGATGGGCCTGGCAAGCTTGGTTCGAGGCATCCCCTGTGAAGGGGTGATTGCTTCTTCTGAAGTAGAGGCGATCGCAATTCCGGCGAACGCTATCCGGCAGTTAATTGGCAGCAACAACGATTTTGCTAGAGCTATTACCAGCTATTGCTACCTGGGCGAGGTCTTCGACCTGGCGAGTCAGTATTTTCAAACGCAGGCACGCAGCGTTGAAGATTTGGCCGCTACTGCTCAGCGGCTACAGTCAGTGGCAACGGCGATTACGCTCAGAGCGGGCAGAGTCACTATCGACAACCCGCCGCCGAATAAGCTGTGGTTTGTCAGCTCACAAAGCATTCAAAGCCATCCGGCAGGTAGCTGGCTATTGCCAGAGATGATGGACGGGCGCATTGTCAGCCAAAAAAATACCCGGCTGATCGGGATTGATATGGGTCAGCTAGCAACTCAGTCTGCCGAGGATGACCATCTGCAAGATAGTCATCAAGCAGCGGATTCTACGGCTGAGTACGGCTCTAGTGGTTCTTCTGGTGATTTCTCTGAGAGTGGCCTGGCGATCGCAAGCGGCGTTCAACGCCCCGAAAGCATCCCCTACGCGCCCGATCTAAACTTTGATACCAATCTTGTCGAAGAAGGCACTGCGCGAGCTGCCGCGATTAAGTATCCGGTCATTCGCGGTCGCGGTGAGGTGGGCGAAGCGCTCTCTTGCTTTGCCATGATGGCGCAGTACTTAGAGATGCCGTTTAAGCGCGATGTGGTACAGCGGGTGCTGGTTAACCAAAGCGAGCGGCTTGGTCATCTGTCTTTGACGGCCTGTGGGGCGGTGGCTGATTTACTGGGGCTAAAGCCGCAGCTAGCGAAGATTCCTGCGGGTGCGATCGCTCGTCTGCCCAAGCTGGGCCTAATCAAGTGGCGAGAAGGTTTTGCCGTCATCTATGCAACCTCATCAACCGAGTACGTCCTCGGGGTGCCCGCCGAAAACAAGATCGTCCGACACTCGCCCCAAACCTTTGAAGAGATCTGGGGCGCAGAAGGCGAAATTTTACTGGTCGAAACCACTGAGCAAACGCCCCAGCAAAAGTTTGACCTGAGCTGGTTTATCCCCTCGCTCAAAAAATACCGGTCCACGCTCAGCCTGGTGCTGATTGCCTCGCTGTTTGTGCAGGTGTTTGGTCTGGCCAACCCGCTGATGGTGCAGGTGATTATTGACCGGGTCATCAGTCGTAACAGCCCAGATACGCTGCATGTTCTGGGTATTTTTCTGGTGGTGGTAGCGGTCTTTGAGGCCATTTTGACCAGCTTACGCACCTATTTATTTGTCGATACCACTAACCGGATCGACATGGCCCTAGGCGCAGAGATCATCGATCACCTGCTGCGACTGCCGCTGGGCTATTTTGACCGTCGCCCCGTGGGTGAGCTTTCTAGCCGGGTCAATGAGCTAGAGAACATTCGCCAGTTTTTGACCGGAACAGCGCTGACCGTGGTAATGGACGCTCTGTTTTCGGTGATTTATATTGCGGTGATGTTTATCTACAGCGTCAAGCTGACGATTGTGTCGCTGGCCACCATTCCGCTGTTTATGGCACTGACCTTTTTTGTTTCGCCGATTGTGCGCAAGCAGCTACGAGCCAAGGCCGAGCGCAATGCCGAAACCCAGTCATTTTTGGTCGAAGCGCTATCGGGGATTCAGACGGTAAAAGCGCAGAATATGGAGCTAAAAACCCGCTGGAAATGGCAGGAAAAGTACGCCCGCTATGTCAGCGATGGCTTTAGGACGGTGCTGACCTCTACGACAGCCGGGTCTGCGAGTGGATTTTTAAACAAGCTCTCTGGGCTGCTGGTGCTTTGGGTGGGCGCGTACCTCGTGCTAGAAGGCAACTTGACTTTGGGTGGACTGATTGCCTTCCGCATTATCTCGGGCTATGTGACTCAGCCGCTGCTGCGCCTGACGCAGCTCTGGCAAAACTTCCAAGAGACGGCCCTGTCTCTAGAGCGCCTGAGCGACATCATTGACCACCCTCAAGAGCAGCTAGAAGAAGACCGGGCGCAAATTCCGATGCCCGATATTGTGGGCAATGTGAAGTACGAAGACCTTTCTTTCCGCTTTGCTAGCTCAGGGCCTTTGCAGCTCGTCAACGTCAACCTAGAGTTTCACGCGGGCGAGTTTATTGGCATTGTCGGCCAGAGTGGTTCGGGTAAGAGTACGCTGATGAAGCTGCTGCCGCGCCTGTATAACGCAGAATCAGGCCGCATCTTAATCGATAATTACGATATTAGAAAAGTAGAGCTGTATTCTCTACGTCAGCAGGTGGGCATTGTGCCGCAAGACAGCCTGCTATTTGAGGGCAGCATTCAGGAAAACATTGCGCTAACCAACCCGCAGGCGAGTACAGAAAGTGTGATTGAAGCCGCCAAAATCGCCTGCGCCCACGATTTTATTATGGATCTTTCGGGTGGGTACAACTCTCGGGTTGGTGAGCGCGGCTCGTCACTCTCGGGCGGGCAGCGACAAAGGATTGCGATCGCCCGCACCGTGCTCCAAAACCCCAGACTGCTAATCTTGGACGAGGCCACCAGCGCGCTTGACTACGACACTGAAGCCCAAGTTTGCTACAACCTCAAGCGGTGGGCCGGGGGCCGTACGGTGTTCTTCATCACCCATCGCCTCAGCACCATTCGCCAGGCCGACCGGATTTTGGTCATGGACAAAGGCTCTGTTGTAGAGCTGGGTACGCACAAAGAACTGATGGCGCTGAAGGGCCGCTACTTCTGCCTATATGAGCAGCAGGGAGAATAACCACTATGACAAGTACTTCTGATAGATCGTCAGCTCCAGTTGATAGCAACGGTCGGGTGAACGGGCAGGTGAACGGGCAGGTGAGCAAAGTTGGCGGCCCGGTCAACAGCCGCACCAATGGGCGTCAGGTAAACCCAATCGATCCGCTGGGCGGCGGGGCCATGCCCCCAAACGGTAAGGGCCCCAAAGTAGAGTCTTATGTGCCGTCGAACTTTGATCGACCGGTCATTTTAAGGCAGTCGCCAGCCTGGGCCAAGGGAATTGCGATCGCCATCATGGGCGTAACGGTTGCCTCGGTTACCTGGGCGTGTCTGGCAAAGGTCGAAGAAACCATCGGCGCACAGGGCAAGCTAGAGCCCCAAGGCGTAGTGCAGCTAGTGCAAGCGCCTGTCGGCGGCGTGGTCGAAGAAATACTCGTCGATGAAGGTGAGCTGGTTGACAAAGGCCAGGTTGTAGCGACGTTAGACGAAAGCGCCAGTGAGGCTCAGCTAGCGTCTAATCAAGAAATTACTGAGCGCTTACAGGCAGAAAGTGCCTACTACCGCGAGCAGCTCTCTGGGGCAACTAGCACGGTTGCGCCAGCAGGGGTCTCGGCAGACCTGGTGCAGCGGGGACGCGATCGCGCCGAACTGCTCGAAAGCAACGCACTATACCGAGCCCAAATTAACGGCGATACAGCAGGCCTTTCTGCCGAGCAGCTAGACCGGCTAGAAACCTCCCAGTCAAGACTCAGCTCTCAGCAGAGTATCAACCGCCTGCAGGCCGATCAGCTCCGCGAACAGCTTGGCCAGACCCGCATTCAGCTAGCTAACGCCGAAAGCGACCTGGCTACCAACCAAGACATCCTAGAGCGACTGCGCACACTCAACGAGCAGGGCGCTGTCGCCGAGCTGTCTTTCTTGCAGCAGGAGCAAGAGGTCAGCAACAAGCAAGCCGAAGTGAACACGCTCAGGCAAGAAATTGAAAAGCTCGACTTTCAGATTTCTCAGGCCGAGCAAGAAGTTGGCCGAACTTCCTTTGAAGCCACAGAAACCCTGCAAGATCGAATTTCTGTGAACGATCAGCGGATTGCAGACATTGACAGCCAGCTAACGCAGCGAATTCTAGAAAACGACCGGCAGCTATCAGAACTCAGCAGCCAGCGGGCACAGCTAGATCAAAGCATCCGGTATCAGGCCCTCACCGCGCCCGTGGCCGGAACGGTCTTCAATCTAAAGGCTAACCAACCTGGCTATGTTGCCAACTCTACCGAGCCAATGATGGAGATTGTGCCCGAAGACGCCCTAGTGGCGCGGGTCTTTATTTCTAACGCAGATATTGGCTTTATTGAAATAGGGCAGAAGGTAGACGTGCGCATCGACGCCTACTCGTTTAGCGAATTTGGCGATATGGAAGGCACGCTTATCAGCATTGCCACCGACGCCCTGCCCCCCGACGAGCAGTTTCCCTACTACCGCTTTCCTGCCGAAGTCGAGCTAGATACGCAAGAGTTTATTGCTGACGGCGTACCGCTAGGCCTGCGATCGGGGATGTCGCTCAATGCGAACATCAAGCTGCGCAAACGCCGGGTGATTACGTTCTTGACCGACCTGTTTAAGCGTAAGCTCGACGCTGTGAGTTCGGGAAGCTAGCTTCGACTACGCTCAGCTAACGGTTGGCTAACGGTTGGCTAAGCCCAAGGGCTCGAGATCAGTATCTTTGGTGGCCGAGCGTAGCCGAGGCCAGAACCAGCCGACTCGCTTCCAAGCCTCTATGGAATACGGTTTCTGCAATCTTCTAATGCAGAAACCGTATTTTCTGTTCACGTTTCGTTGCAAACAGTAAAAACCGTTACAAAAGCGGTTTGAAAGAGTTGCAAGAGTGTAGAGGTCGCTTATTCGAGGACGTATATGAATTATTTGGCATCTCTACTTCTGCCTGCAGCTCTAGGACTAGTGGCTGGTGTAACTCATGGCTTTGTATCTCACGCGATGGACTTACCTATGAACCTAGAAGATCAGATGGTGATGCCTTTTGAGTCAGTTCAGCCTTTAGACTAGGCTAATAGCTTTTAGACTAGCCAAATAGACCGGGCTGCGGGCGTTGATCTTGAATGATGAACGCTTTAATAATCTTGGTCAAGAAATATAAACGGTATACGCGGATACCAATCGTGATCTGAGAGGATTGAAGAGTCATCGTTATTAAGGGGCTGTTTCCTATGAACTACAACTCTTCTGCTCGGGTTGCTGATGCTCAAATTTCAGGTCAGGCTACGGGTGTCGATAAAGCGATCGCAGGCCTATTAGTAGCAGGTGTTACCTTTGTGCTGGGCTATACCGTTGTTCGTGCCAACTTAGCTGCGTCGCCCTCGACTGATACTGCTGTAGCCAGCGATGTTGAAGTCGTCATTCCGCATGAAGCGGCGCTGTGGGCAGACTTTGGCACTCAGTTCTAGAAATCTGCTTCCCGCTGTAGACCGGGATAAATACGAAAAAGAACAACAGATTCAGCTAACGCTGTCGGGTCTGTTGTTCTTTTTTATGCCCGGTATACTGCTTCGGTATACTGCTTTTTGTTGGATGCTAGAAAGATACGAACAATGGATGAAATCAAATTTGCGATCGAGGGCACGGCGGCGGCTGAGGCGGCTGAGGACTTGTTAAACATTGACGGGCTGAGCGGTGAATATGCGCTAGACCCGGAAGTGAGGCGAGATGGGGGCCTGACGGTGGTGGCGACGGTGGTGGGTATAGTTGGCGGGGCGATGGCGATCGCAGAACAAATCCGTCAGTGGTATGCGGCCTACAAAGCGCGCCAGACTGCAAGCAATGTGAAGAAAATCGAAAAGGTGCTAATTGTCACCCCGAAAGGCCGATTTTTGCTTGAAGATGCCACTATTAGCTGGCCTCAAAGCGAATCAGGGCGAAGTGGAGGGCGCGATCGCTCTCTTTCAACAATCCTTAGAAATCAATGAACAACTTGGCAACGTGCAGGGCAAAGCATCCACTCTGTGGTGGTTAGGCGAACTAGCCAACAGACAAGGCGATACCGAAACAGCCATTCCTTACCTGCAAGAAGCCCTCGCCATCTATCAGCGTATCGGCTCGGCCCAGTGCCACCGACGTACAGGTCTTGCTCAATCGCATCACTGGCGAGTCGCTATAGCTCAACCAAAGTCCAGCAGCCCACAATCATTCCTCAGCACAATCAGCACTGCTCTTCGCCGTTTCCTACGCTGGTCACGTTAGGTCTGATGGTGGATGCCATCCACTGGTAACCCATCGCCTTCTTGCTGCAACAATAGCTGTATGATTCATCCGCAACTGTTTATTAGTTATCCTTCCTACCGGTGTTATTCCCTCAATCCTTGTTCCATCCTCGCTCCACACAAAATGATCTGACCATTTCTGCAATCGGGGATTAAACAAAGCAGCCTTTTCGTTAGTCAAGGCATCAACACCCTCAGTCGTGCTGGCCTTAAATTCATTGCAAGGACGACACGCAAGGCACACATTCTCAAAAGTGTTTTGTCCACCCTTTGATCGCAGCAGAATATGCTCAAAAGATAGCGGTATTCCACTGTTTACTGCTTGTGTACGGCAGTAGCAACACTGGCCCTGATCGCACTGTTCTATTCGTCGCCGTAAAGAAACTGAAATATAAGACGACATCGGTTATGCAGCAGGAACCCGGTGGCCGCGCCATTGCAAAATAGAAGCTGCGTGAGCCTTGCGTAGCATGAACTGCTCGGAGGCTCTGTGAAAATCTAGCAGTTCTAGCCGCTCCGTATCAGACAAGCTATCTTCCTTATTGCGCTCTAGCAACTCGTCGTATCGCACCATCTCTTCAGGCCGCTTATAAGCCCTCGCAATTTGCCACAGTGCCCTGTCATCTAAACGATCTAAAGCTGCTAGCTCAGCCTGATATTCTTCCGGCACATCGCTCCAATCTGGCGGGCTACCCACCGTTAAAGCATGCAAAATGATGCTCTCTAAAGAACGCTGAGTCGCTTGGGCCGTATTTACTAAGCGCTGATGGAGTCGCTGAGGAAGCTGTAAAGTTACTGTTTCAGCCATAGCATTTGCAACCAGTTACCCACCTATCATGACACGCCCTTTCCACTCTGTAGAGCTTTGATCGTTCAGCACCACCAGGCATTGATTCCGGTTTATGCTAAACCTAATATTCCACCACCGCGCCAGCCATGATTACCAGCGCCCGCGAACTGGCAGACCTGATGCCAGATGCCTCCCAAATTGAAAGCAACGAACCCGAGATGGAAAGTTCACAGCACTATGCTCAGCTCGCCCTCCTCGTGGCTTGCCTAGACTGGCTTTGGAAAGAAAAAACCGACTTCTTCATTGGGGCAAATCTCACCATTTACTTCAGCAAAGAACAGCTCAAAAATCGCGACTTTCGTGGGCCCGACTTTTTTTTAGTCAACCAGACCGAAAAGCGCCCCCGCAAATCCTGGGTCGTATGGGAAGAAGGCGGCCAGTATCCCGATCTGATCATTGAACTGCTCTCAGACTCAACGGCAGACATTGATAAAACCCTCAAAAAAGAGCTTTACCAAACCCGCTTTCGCACCCCAGAATACTTTTGGTTTTCGCCCGAAACCCTAGAGCTAGAAGGCTACCATCTGGTAAATCAAACCTATGAAGCCATTGTCCCTAACGAAAAAGGGCTACTTTGGAGCCACATACTCGGTCTGCACCTTGGCATTCATAACGATCAGCTCCGCTACTTTCTGGCAAGTGGCAATCTGGTGCCAACCCCCGCAGAAGCAGCCGAACAGGCTGAAGATCGAGCTGCCCAGCTTGCAGAACAGCTCAAAAGTTTGGGAATAGAACCTCAGGTTTAGCCGGGGTTCGGCTACGCTCACCCCTCGTGTGATTGTCTCTCGTGTGATTCTCCTCGTGTGTTCAGGCCCCGTATACTTGCGCTTGGTTTCAGCTTTGTACGTTCAGTATTTGCGCGTTCAGCACTTTTTTTTCGCGTAAGTCACTTTTTCTGTCGCGCTGCCTCATACTTCTTTTCATTCGCCGCCACAGACTTCTGCAAATTCACCACCGGCTGAGGATAGTCCACACCCAGGCGCAGATCAAACCGCTTTTGCTCTACCGGCTGCAGCTTCCACGGCTCGTGTACTTTCTTGGCGGGTACGTTCTCTAGCGCCGGTAGCCAGTGCTTTACATACTTGCCCTCCGGGTCATAGTCTTTAGACTGTTTCGGAATGTTGAAATAGCGAAACCCACGCGCATCATTACCCACACCCGCTGTATAGTTCCAGTTTCCCCAGTTGCTGCACACGTCATAGTCAATCAGCAGCGACTCAAACCATTCGGCCCCCATCTGCCAGTCTATGCCCAGATTTTTGGTCAAAAAGCTGGCCACATTTTGCCTGCCCCGATTAGACATAAAGCCCGTCGCGGCAATCTCTTTCATATTGGCGTCAATTAGCGGATAGCCCGTTTCACCCTCTCGCCACCGGTCAAAGCGCGGCCAGTCTTGCTGCCAGTCTATCGGCAGGCCCCGAATGCCGCTTTTGCGAAACACTTTGCGCCCGTACTTGGCACAGACAAAGCGAAAATAGTCTCGCCATATCAGCTCAAAGATCAGCCAGTAGGTAGAGTTGTTCTTTTTGCGATCGCGCTCATACCTTTGCACCTCTGCATAAACCTGCCGAGCCGAGAGGCTGCCATTCGCCAGCCAAGGAGAGAATTTAGAAGAGTAATCAGCCCCCAGCATTTCATTGCGGGTTTCCTTATATACTTGCAGCCTGTCCGTCTCCCAAAAGTAATGCTGCAATCGCTTAAAGGCTTCTGTCTCACCCCCTTTAAAGTCCAGCACGCCTTTCGGATCGATAGAAGCTTCTTCTAAGCCCAGATTAGAGAGCGTTGGCAAATCGCCGACCTCTAGCTCGCTTGGCAACGGTGGCAACTGCTCGGGCGTTGGAAAAGGCGGAAAGACCTGGCTCTCTTTTTCAACCGCCTTACGAAACTGAGTAAACACCCCCGGCAGCTTGCGCATCTCAAAAGGCAAATCGTCAGGATGATAAAGAGTCGCGCCCCAGTAAACCGCTGAGGTAACTTTCAGCTCGCCCAGCGCTGCTTCGACGGCTCGCTCTACCGCCGTTTCTTCACTGGTTACTTCCTCATGCCAATACACCGCGTCTATACCCAGCGATCGCACCAAGGCCGGAATTTCTGCTTCCGGCTTGCCTTGCCGAATGACCAAGCCGCTACCCTTTGCCTGCAAAGACTGGCGCAGGTCGGCGATGGTTTCCAATAAAAACTGAGCCCGGTAAGCGCCGGTTTTGGCAAAGCCGAAGCTAGTTTCGGCAAAGTGGCGCGGATCGAAGCAGTAAAGCGGGATGATGTCGGCCTGCTGCTTTAGCGCCTGATGTAGCGGCTCGTGGTCGTGAAGGCGAAGATCGTTGCGGAGCCAGAGAAGAATACGCATGGACGGTGGAATGAAGGCGGGGGTGGTGGTTTGCTCGTCATGATAAAAGGGTAGGCGTAGGATTGCTAGCAGCGGAAGGTAGAAGAATGGCAGCAGATGAGGATCTTAAAACTCAGCTAGAGGAGGCTTGCGAAGGGCTTTGGTGGAGCAGTGAGTCTGATTACCCGGTGGAGGTGGTGTGGGATTTGGCAACGGCCAAAGCCGCTGACAAAGCTTCTGACAAAGCCGCTGACAAAGCTCCTAATAAAGCGGAAAGCCCCCTGCCGGAGAAAGTGCATAGGCTTTTGGTCGTTGAGAATGCGACTGAGCTGACGACGGTAGACGTAGAAGACTTTTTTGCGCGATCGCTCACCCCCAAAAGCTGGCACACCGCCGAAGACAAAGCCCAAATTGCCCAGCTTCAGCAGCTCAAAACGCTACTGGTGCGATCGCTACAATCCTTAAAAGTCTACAAAGTGGGCAGCGTAGAAATAGACGTATATATTCTTGGCCTCGCCCCAGACGGCACCCTCGCAGGCGTCAAAACCCGCCTCGTCGAGACCTAACCCTACTCAATGCTTAGGCGGCCAAATGAGTTAAAGGATGAGTCAAAAAGTGAGCCCAAAACAGGTCAAAAAAGCAGTGACCCTCAGAAAGGAACAGCTAAGGAACAGCCAAGTAACAGCTATCGTCGCTTGACTCAACACAAAAATCGTCCTATCTTCAATAGTCAAGGTCTGTGATGCCTATCACGCCTTTATCCTCAGAACTCAACTGACTAAAGCGCTATCGGTAAGTGTTGACACCACCTACCGACAGCTAACTCCCAAACTGATCACGCCAGTCTGTGAGCTAAGGTTAATGTACCTTAGCGACTCCGATTTGCCCTACATTTTGCGGTGTTGCCAAGGTCATTTGGGTTCTGGTTTCCTCGAATACTCTTTAACTTCGGAGACCAGATCTCATGCTTACCCTTTCCCCATCGGGCGCGATCGCGTCCACAGTTTCCGCTGCCGCGTTCACAGCCCCTCAGCTCCATCCGACTGCCCAGCCAACTGCCCAGCCGATCGCCCAGGCATCCGGCGCAGCCCCTCGCAGCCCCATGCCCAGCGAGCCATACAGCCGCGAGCAGGTAAGGCATCTACTCTTTGGCACACTCACCAGCATCCAAGCCACCATTCGCCTGCTGCACAAACTCGGCTACGCCGAACCCAACGACTGGAGCCGCCCAATGTCTACCGGCAAAGCCAACGAAATGATGGCGATATTGACCAAGCGAGTCGTAGCAGACAGCGAGCAGTAGCAAACTAGGCGCGTCACATGCTTTAATGCTGGCCGTTTCGCTGGCTATTTCATAGCTTGTCGGCAGGTCAGCGCAGCGCGGGCAAGCTATTGATAGCCAACCTTCACTTAAAACATTCCACTAAAAACAATGGCAGAACACTGGGAAACGCTGTCCGTAAACCGCTCAGCCGCGAAGCAAGCGATTGGCATACCTAATTTTCAGCACGAGCAGTGGCTGACCTTATCTTTGATGGATACTGCCACACTCAACGAAAGCTCACTAACACAGTCAGCCCAAAACAACCTCAAACATCAGTACCGTCGCCTGGCTTATCTAGGCGATGCGCTTATGGATGCTGTTCTTGCTGACTATCTTTGCTCGCAGTATCCTTCTCTGTCTCAGCAGAATATGGACGACGTTAGGCAATCACTTGTCAATCGCCGCACTTTAGGCCAATTTGCTATTCAGCTGGGCTGGCCTAACTACTGCACTTCTAGAAACCGCAAGAATCGCCGACCGCCCGAGAAAGAACCCGGTACCTATGGTGAAATGTTTGAAGCCCTTATTGCCGCTATTTATATAGAGTTCGACCGAGATTTTTCGAGGATTTACGATTGGCTGGTGGATGGATTTGTGCGATCGCCAGTCCAACAGCTCATTCGGACGCAACTAAGCCAATCTCATCTCGAATAGGCAAAGCGCTGCTACATTAGCCAAACTTTACCTATAAACGCCCACAGAGCAACTGCCTTTTTGATCTAGACACGGCTGGAGAGAGACGGCTTCAAAACAGTTCCGCCGCTGCCTACACAAACAAGGCACGATCCGCTCTCTTCACTCAGTCAGGCGACAACAATCCTCTGCTTACCGTAGACGCGTTTGCACAAGCAGCACAAAGGGCACCTCAGGCGGCTTCTGTCTGGTTGCAAAGCCTCAATTCAATCGCATCAGCAACTATAGAAGCGCTTTTGAGTAGAATTCCAAAGAACCGAATTTCTCCTAAAGCTATTGCCTTTGCGTTAAGAGTCCTCGATATTAACAAAAGCAAACTGCTTTGTTTGCAGGAGATACTTTCTTGAAAACGCTATTTCTCGCTTGGCAAAACCCAGTTTCACGCGCCTGGTTCCCGGTGGGTCGTCTTGACTTTGAATCAGGCCTGTATCGGTTTGCTTACACACAAGGGGCTATTACAGCGCAACAAGAAGGTAGCTTTGAACCGCTTTTTGCCTTTCCTGAGCTGGCGCAGGTTTACGAGTCAGTCGAACTCTTCCCGCTGTTCGCCAATCGGCTGATGCGGCGATCGCGCCCAGAATTTCCAGACTTCGTGCAGTGGCTGAACGTTCTTGAAAATGAAGCCGATCCAATCACCTTGCTAGCGCGCAGTGGGGGCGATCGCGTTACCGATCACCTAGAAGTATTTCCCTGTCCTAAGCGCGACGAACAAGGTCAATATCACCTTCACTTTTTCTCCCACGGACTACGCCACCTTCCCCCTGAAACCAAACCATTTATCCACCAGCTAAAACTCGCTGACCGTCTCTACGTCGCTCACGATGGGCAAAATCCATACGATAAAAAAGCGCTACTATTACGCACTAAAAATCCAACTATCGTAGGCTACTGCCCTCGATACCTCGCCAACGAAGTTTTTGACCTATACCACCGCAACCCCGAAAAACTAACCGTCACCGTTGAAAGGATTAATCCACCACCAACGCCCTTAAAGCTAAGCCTGCTGTGTCACATGACTATTGATTGCGCTATTGGCTTTCAGCTCTTTTCTAGCCAAGACTATCAACCCTTAGCCGTTGCATCTCTGGGCTTAACTGCCTAGCTATCTAGCTAATACTCCACAATCCTACTCGTCTCGTCCCGAATCTTTAGCGCCTGTTAGCCGAACTGCTTCGTTGCAAAAAACTAGGGTGCTAAAGGCACCGAGATTTCGAGAATAGGCTCACTGCAATAGAGCGACAGCTTGCAGGCAACTTCAACTGCCTCGCGGGGCGTGTGGCCCAAGTGCAGCGCGGCCTTAGCAAAGTCTTGCCCAGCACCGATAGCGTCAAACTCGGAGACTTCATAGACATCTAGGCCCTGCACGACCCGAAAGAGCTTGCTGTCATAGGCAATCAAAAAGCCATTGCCCGGAGAATAGCCGCCCTCTTTTTTGCGAACCCACTCTTTGAACTCGACCAAAAACTCCATGATGCCTAGCCGAGTTGTGGTTGACGGCTTGTGGTTGCGGCTAAACAGCTCCATCATGGTGCCCTCAAAGCAGTCACCTGTGCTGCCAATGACCATGCCATTTTGCTCAATTAGCTTGCTGTAAACTATCTCAGAAGACGTGACCTTGCTAAATCCGTCAGAAATTAAAGTATCAGCAGCGAAAATAATGGCGTCGGACGTTCTGCGGGCGGCAATGACTGTCATACGTTTGCTAAGCGCTTCTTGAGCAAGTAATGGAGCAAATAGATAGAGTGATTTGTCACCTACCGTACAAGATGATGTACCGCCGTGACAGGGCCAGATCGCGCATAGGCTTTATAGACACGCATTACTGAGCCTCAATCGCAGCCTGAATCCCGGTCGGGACTTCTGAAAGTAAATCGTAGCCGGTGGCTATTTCTATGCGGTCGATAGTGGTGCGGTATTGCTGCCAGTCAGATTCGATGCGATCGCTATTGGGCATATCCACCGCAATCACCTGCGTACCCCGTGTCACAGATGCATCGACCGCGTCTAGCACCACCATCACCTTCCACACCCGCCCTGGCACTGTCACCCGCCCCACCAATCCTCTATCGCCATACACCCCCGCGATAACGTAAACCGCCTTGCCCTGCTGATACACCAGATCGCGCCCGTACTCTTCTAGTTATCTCCAGGGTCCGCGATTGTTTTCGCTAGACTGCGGAAAAATATTCGTCATCAAAAAGGTGAGGGAGTTGTCTCTGTCGCTAGCAGTGCGATCGCCCGATGGCACCATATGACCACGGTCATAGCCACTGCGCCGATACTCTCCTGGCGTTGCCTGATAAAACCCCTGCGGCAGGCCACCGTCTGGGCGGAAGTCATTTTGCCGTTCGGCGCGCCCAAGCCATCCGGCATCGACCCACCAGCTCGCCCAGTTTAGAAGATTGCGATCGCGCCCATAAGAAAGCACATACGGCTCTCGTTCAATCAGCCAGTTATTAGGATTCGCCTTGCCTGCATTGCTTGGGTTTCCCAGCGCCAAATGCTCACTATTACTAAAGTAGGTCGCCGGATCTAGGCCAATGTCTACCTGCGGCAAACTCTCACACGCCTGCCCATTCCCATCTCTATCTAGCCCGTAATAATCTTCCTTAAAAGTGTCAAAAACCTGCTGAGCCAAATCGCGGCTGACAAAGTCGCTACAGTTGCACACATTATTAATGCAGGGCGGCAGCCTAGAATAATCGTCAGCCGCCGTCGGCAGAAGGTTACAGCCAGATAGCCCCGTCACCAAAACGGCAGCCGCTACCCGTCTAAGCCATCCCCTAGACCATCCCCGAAGGCTGCATTCCCCTCGCCCCATATTGCCAGCCCTAATTCAGCTATAATACTTATGTTCTATACCCTACAAGAGCCGCGCGTAGCATCGCAAGGGTACATACACCGCTCAGGGTCTATCGACAACGCCATTGGCAACGTCATCGACAGCTGCAATTAGACAACTATTAGACAACTGTGCTAGAAGCCATAATGCCTACTTAACAGTTTTATTCACGTTAGGCATGAGCGGTATACTAAAGCCGTACAGCGTCTGAAGGATTTATTCTCAAGCCTTCAACAGCAAATAGTTAACGCAGTTACCCACTCAATTACCTTATGTTAAGCACAGTCATTTCCACGCTAAAGACCTGGTTTCCAGCCCCCGAAGTACAAGCTCACTGCGATGGTCCTTGTGGCGTATACGACCCGTCTTCTGCTCGCATTGCAGCCGAGGCCGTCGTTTCCATGACCAAAAAGATGTTGGACTTGCAGCACCCTGAAGGTGGCGACGCTCAAGCGATGGCGTCTTACCAAAACACCATGTCTCGCTTTATTGCCATCAAAGAAGAACAGGCTCAAATCACTAAAGATGAGCTGTTGATTCTTTGGACTGACTACTTTAAGCCCGTGCACCTAGAGACCTACCCCGACCTGCACGATACCTTTTGGAAAGCAGCAAAGCTTTGCTCTGCGTGTAAAGTAGAAGTCAGCACTCAGCACTGCCAAGAGCTAATGGCCGCTGTTGAAAAAATTCACACCATTTTCTGGGCTACCAAGAGCCGCGACGTTGCTTGGTATACGGCTAGCTAATAGTAGTAGATCGCCTAGCTACGTACGTCTTTGGCACGTAAGTTTGGTTGTTGGTGCAAGTTTTGCGGTCCATATCTCCTTACGGGCTTGTGTGTACGCGCAAGTTCGAGTAAGTTTGAGGGACCGAGAAATCGACTAGTAGCATTTACAACAAAGAGAGATCCTGTAGTCTGTTCAACAGTCTTTTAGGATCTTTCTTGCTTTATGGTCATCGCGTTTTGACAGTCACTAACGGTCATGAAACTTAGACGAGACTGGAAAGAAATCGGGCTCTGGACGCTGGGCAAAAGGTGGCGCTTCCACGTAACAGGAAACTCGATGCTGCCAACTCTTAGAGAAGGTGAGGATGTGCTAGTAACGCCGGTTTCTAGAGCTGCCAAAATCTTTCCAGGTGACATTATCGTATGCAGACATCCCTTTAAGCCCAGCATCCGCATGATCAAAAGGGTCACAGAAGCCTTTTATGACGGTAGCTGCTACGTCCTGAGCGACAATGCGAGCGTTGGTAACGATAGCCGCGCTTTTGGCGTGGTCAGTCGCGAGCTGATTTTGGGAAAAGTGACCAGTCGGCTAATCTAGCTAAAACTCAAACCAAAAAGTCCACTATGCCTCCGACTAGCCTGCCGCCCGATAGTTTGCCGCCTGATAGCTTATCCCCCAAATCGCCGCCGCTGATCAGAGCCGCCACGCCGAACGACGTTTCGACTATTTTCTCATTTAGCAAGCTGCTGAGCGAATACGAAAAGCTGGCGCACGAAATGGTGGGCACAGAAGAAAACTTACGCAAAGCGCTTTTTGGTGACAAGCCCTACATAGAAGCCTTTGTGGCTGAAGTAGATAACAAGGTCGTTGGCTCAGCTATTTTCTTTTACAACTTTTCTACATTTTTGATGCAGCCAGGTATCTATTTAGAAGATCTCTTTGTGCTGCCCGACTATCGACGCAGAGGCATTGCCAGCGCTTTGTTGAAGCATTTGGCCAACTACGCCCTGACTCAGGGCTGTGGACGGTTTGAGTGGAGCGTGTTGGATTGGAATGTGGATGCGATCGCTGTTTACAAAAAGCTTGGCGCGGTGCTGATGGACGAATGGACTGTCTGCCGAGTCGATGGTCAGGCCCTAAGCGCTTTAGCTCAACTGGAAGGAGCCCAGACATGAAGGAGCCTAGATCTGAAGGCTAGAGCGTGAAATGACGTGCGATCGCAAACCGAATTAATCGCCCAGCCTGCTGAGACTTTTGAATAACTTCCCCGCGCAAATACTTCATCAGCAACAGCCGTCCTAGCCCTTTAATCCGCGCGTAGGCCCTAACTTTTAGCCAGTCCCACCGACTAACACTGCCCTCTGTCACCGCGTACATGGGCGCGAACGCCAGCTTGCCATGCAGCACATCTGCTCGGTGCGCTTTACTGAGCTTATTGTTGCCATGCTCGGGGTTGGGCCGCCCGCCGTGCTCGCCATAGTTGCGAAACGGCACATAGTTATGCAGCTTAAAGTCGCGCAGATAGTATTCAATGCCAGAGTCCCAGGGTGAATACATCCGTGGCCCCGGATCTTTTTCGACCTGCGCGGCCAGATCAATTAGCCGCCGCGCACTTTTGGCCGTCACCACGTAGGCCACCATTGCCGTAGAGTAGCCCTGCGCCCAGCCATAACTAGGTGACTGGCTAGGCAAGCCGTTAGCTGAACGCTCAGGTGCAGCGGTCGAAGAGGGCGCGATCGCATCAGCCGCCGTCGTGTCGGTAACATTATAAATTTGTGAGGCACAGGTGTAGAGCCACGCAATGCCCAAGTCTAGATCTGCTGGATCGAAAGGTGGCGGTAGCTGCGTAAAATTTGATACCGGCACAAAATCCGCTTCGACAATGAGCGTTGGCTTTTGCGATCGCAATGCCAGCTCCCAAGCGCGGCGATGATTGAGCAGACATAGATAGCTCGGCGAATAGGTCTCGTACCCAGGTTGATGAACCTGCCTTAGCACCGTGCAGTCGCAGCCAAACTGGTCGAGCACACTGGTTAGCTGCTCTGTTTGTTCCTTATAGGCAATCACAAACGTTTGATCAATGCAGTCGATCAGCCGATGTGAAGTTCCCTGACTTTGTGTTGGCATATCTACTCTTTACACTGGGGCGTGTTTATACGCGCGTTTTGTTTTTTCTATGTGTTTGTACGGGCGTTTACGCAAAAATTGAACTAGTCTTACGTAAGCCAGCAGATGCCCTTGCTTCAATACCTTCGTCTTTCAACACCTTCCGCCTCAGATTTTGAGCACAATGCTTTTGGGTTCAACGCTTTTGGGTTCAACGCTTTTGGGCTCAACGCTTTTGGGCTCAACGCTTTTGGGCTCAACAAAAGTTTTAGCACTTCTGTGTGGTCTAGGCAAAGCGGTTACAGCTAGAAATCAACCTTATTTTATGAAGCATCAAAATAGAACCGCTCAGATGGTCGATCAGATCATCGAGCCCGCTGTTCGGCAGGCTGCAAAACAAACGCGATCGCTGGGCTTTGCTGCTAGCTCAGCTTGCACTCACTCACAAACTCACCCGCAAACTCAATGCAGGCATCCGCGATATCGAGTTGATAAAGTCATCGATCAGGCTATCGGTAAGCGCACTCTGCTAGCAACTGATATCAACTCGCAGGCAAAAGTTGTTCTAAAGCTTGTTCTATTTTCTCCCAACCTGTTAGAAGAAGAAAAAGAGCAAAGAATATTTCAGCAAGATGCGCTAACAACACGCGAGCTGCCCGCCAACGTACCTTATTTAGATTCTTTTGAGGTCAAAACGCTTTTAGGCGAAGGGCTTGTTTTAGTGAAGCCGTACGTTGAGACGAGTAAGATTAAGACGCGTGAGGCGATCGCGCCTGCCCCGCCGCGATGCTCTGTTACCACTTTTACCTACTCGGCTTTTAAAGTGCGGCCTGCGCAGCAAAAATTCGAAATTCAGCTACCCGCAGCCCGTATCAAAGAAGGTCTAGTCTTTGACACAGCAGCCACGACACCAACCCAAAGCCTAGAGCATTGGCTATCTGTGATTTTATCTACCGTTATTTTTGTTGGCGGAACGGTTGTGCTGACGGGCTCTGTTTTGTGGGGTATAGCGGTTGCCGCGCTGCTGCCCCTATTATTTCGTCCGCTAGCGGCCCCTCGCAATTCTCATCACACTGCCATCATCCGGCTAACGCCCGGATCGAGCGGGCGTACCTTCCTCAGCCTGACAACCTCGACGCCCGCTATCAGGTACAGAAATGGCAAAATTAGCCACGCACCCAAAGAGAGTACGCTTCACTGCTCTAATCTCTCTATCGAAAGTGTCGAAGCATCCTCAACGCTGGCGCTAATGCCTGGTTACAATCCTTTAATGGCCCAGCTCAGCTTTAGCTTTCACAATTTTGCCCATCGCCGTACGCGCATTCGTATTGTTGGTAGCTGTGAAGAAATCCGCTGGATATCTCACCACCTGGCCCAGTGGGGAAATCAGCAGGCGAAACCAACTAGAGAAGTAACAAAGTAGTGACAAAGCTTCTGCGCCAATCTGCGCCAGTAAGTGTGGCACTCTCTGCATTTATTGGCGCTCAGCGATAAACTATAGCTGACATTTTCTCCCAGAATAGAATGAAGGTTGGCATTTGGGTGTTGGGCGATCAGCTATGGCAAGGGCAGTCGGCGCTAGAGAGCCGTGAAGCAGACAAGGCCAGCACGCCGGTCATTTTGATTGAGTCGTTAGCGCATGTAAAAGAACGCCGCTATCATCGCCAAAAGCTGATTCTTGTTTGGTCGGCGATGCGCCATTTTGCCCACGCGCTTCGTGCTGAAGGTTGGGATGTGACCTATAAAACGGCAGACTCGTTTGAAGCACCGCTGACCCAGTGGATCGATCAAAACAACATTGATGAGCTGCGGGTGATGGAGCCAGCCGACCGGCCTTTTGCAGCTTTGCTGGCTGGGCTAGATTTGGCCTGCCGGCAGGTTCAAACGCCTAACAACCATTTCTTATGGTCTACGTCAGAATTTGAAGACTGGGCAAACCCTCGCAAAAGCCTCCTTTTAGAATCGTTTTATCGAGAAGGGCGAAAGCGGTTCGAGATTTTGATGAAGGGAAAAAAGCCCGTTGGTGAGCGGTGGAACTTTGATAAGGAAAATCGCCAGCCAGCGAAAGGTAAGATTTCGCCGCCGACTCCGCTGCGGTTTGAGCCAGATGAGATTACTCAGGACGTGATCAAGACAGTTGAAGCGGCTGACTATCCTACGTTTGGTACGTCTGATGGCTTTGGCTGGGCGGTGACCAGAGAGCAGGCACTGACCGTCCTCGATAGCTTTGTGTGCGATCGCCTCACCGACTTTGGCCCCTACCAAGACGCAATGGTCACCGGGCAAGATACGATGTGGCACGCCCTCCTATCGCCCTATCTCAATACTGGGCTGTTGCAGCCGATGGAAGTGATTGATGCGATCGCCGCTGCCTACCAGGCCGATCCAACGCTGCCGCTCAACAGCGTCGAAGGCTTCATTCGCCAAATCCTGGGCTGGCGTGAATATATGCGCGGTATCTACAACCACGTAGACGACAACTACCCATCGCGCAACTATTTCGAGCACAACCACCCGCTCCCCGATTTCTTCTGGACGGGCGACACCCAGCTCAACTGCCTGCATCAAACCATCGATACCGTCTGGCGCACTGGCTACGCCCATCACATCCAGCGCCTCATGATCTTGTCAAACTTCTCTCTCATTTCAGGGCTTTCCCCACAGGCAGTAGAAGACTGGTTCCACGCTGCTTTCATTGACGCTTATGACTGGGTAATGCAAACCAACGTCATCGGCATGGGCCTGTTCGCAGATGGCGGCACGCTAGCCACCAAACCCTATGCTTCTAGCGCTAACTACGTCAACAAAATGAGCGACTATTGCAAGGGCTGCACGTACGATAGAAAAGCACGCACCGGCGAAAATGCCTGCCCGTTTAACTTCTTCTACTGGGACTTTTTAGACCGTCATAGAGAGAAGCTGAGTGCTCAAGGTCGGATGAACTTTATCTTGAAAAATTTAGACAGAATGTCTGAAGAAGAGCTTGAAGAAATTCGTCAGCAGGCAAAGGCGTGGCACCAAAAGAACTAGGCTGCATACCAGCTAGACGTAAATTCGGTAAACGCTGCCCCTAACGACTCTACCCTCAGGGCCGGGGGCACTCATGGCTTGGCGGGTAAATTTTAACTGCGCCTGCTTCAGCGCGTGGCGAAACCCACCGCGCGTAGACCGATCCGGATCGCTGAGCAAACACAGCCCGCCAGGAGCCAACACTGCTTTGATAAAGGCGATCAGCGGAGTAATATTGCGCTCTTCGTAAATCACGTCAGCCGCCAAAATTAGCGGAACCTGCCAGCTTGGCGGCACGCGCCAGTCGAGCGGCTGCGTTTCAAAATTGTCGAATCCGTTGGCGATCGCATTGCGAGCGGCAAACGCCACCGCTGTCGCATCGTAGTCGCTAAAGATTACCTGCATTCCCAAAGAAAGCGCCACCGTGCCCGCCAACCCAACACCACAGCCCACTTCTAGCGCCCGGTGATTTGCCGGCCAGTCTTGCTGCATTAGTACTTCGCCTAGCATCTGAGACGAGGGCCATAGCTCTGCCCAATACGGCATGTACTCATCAGCTTGAAAGGCCTCGTGGGTACTCGGATGATCGAGTAGCTGATCCGCATTGCCAGGATAGGCAATCTTGAATGTTTTTGAGCCAATAGCAACAGATTTGTAAACGAGCTGATCGACTGCCTCCGCAGGTGTTTTATGGATAAAGCCTTTAGTAATGTCTGTAGACGAAGACAAGCGATCCGACTGGTCGTTTGCAGATGGCATGGGCTAGGATCAAGATATCTATTAGTAGTCTCCCACAAGATTTGCTACGGAATTTTGTAGCGAGACCAGGGAGAAAACTGTGGCTAAAGCCAATGCACTATCTAACAATGCACTATCTAAATTGATCCAGTCTGACCTAATCAGGCGTTTTTTGCTTGGGGTAATTGTGGTCATGCCGCTGTTGGCGAGCTGTCAGCCGCACTCTAGCGATCGCTCCCTGTCTGAAACTGGCAGCATGACGCCCAACGCCGCGCCCTCCACTCAAGCGACCCCCACTCAAGCACCCCCCACCCAGACCAGCAAAGCGGAAAACCCAGCAGGCACCCGAAGCCAAAAAGTTGTTTTTCGCCACACCGACGGCACGCCCGAATTTTCTCTCCTATTCAAATCTACCGGCGGCAAGCTGCTCGATGGCACTGGAAAAGTAATCGCTAACCTGATTCTAGAAAGCGACGGCACGCTACGGCTTACTAACGCCAGCAACGCGGTCACCGGCTACATTGTTCGCACAGAAGAGGGTGGCATTTTGGTAGAAGGGCCCAAGCGCACAAAAACGCTCTTCTCATTTGCTCAAGACTCAAACGGCGATGCCACGCTCAGCCGTAGCAATGGCTCTACGGTGTACCAGCTCAATGCAACTGACACTGGCTACATCGTCGAATCAGACAAAGCCGCACTCTACACTGTGCGCATAAACAAAGGCACCGGTCAGCTACAAACCAGCGATGGCGTAATGGTTGTTGCCACCGATAGCAGCATCGCCCCTGCCGCCCTCGCTAGCTTTGGATTCACTAAGCTGACGCAGGCCCAGCAGGCGGGCTTAGCCTACGCGCTCTCTATGGACGCGACTTAAGAAAAAGATTAGCCTCAGCCAAGGCCTTAGAATAGGTTGCTTTTACTGGCGCGTTCACTCTTCTTCGTCTGTCTCAGCTAGAGCATCTTCGGTCATGCTCATGCTCTCTTCGCCTGTCTCAACCAGCTCTGCTTCGACCCCGCTCTCTTCGGCCTGAAAGCCTTCAGACTCTACGTCTTCTTGCTCGGTCGCAATGATCACTTCTTTAAATCGCACCATTTCTTGTCTTGGCTCGGCGTAGCTAAGACAGATTGTGAGCCGCTCGCCAATTTCGACAGCCCGGTCAAATCGCATCACAAACTCTAAGCCCAAATCTTCAAAGATAATCAGCCCTAGTCTTTCGTACTCTCTTAGCCAGCGCACCATGACTACCTCCCAAGGCTGGCCAGGGTTAGCCTCGTCTTGTCGCCTCAGGTATTCAATTGCCCAGTATTTTTTTGTCTGCCTTTCTACCATCATCGCCTCGTAGGCAGCGTTGGCGACACTGGCAATAATCTCGGGCATCTCAGTGAGGGTGAAGGGCAGTGCCTCACCGCGCAGATGCGCTTTGATCTGAAAATGGCCTATTAGGTCTGTGTAGCGGCGAATAGGGGAGGTGACTTGGCAGTAGCGATCCAGGCCGAGGGTAGCGTGGCGAGCCGGGTTAATGCCCATTTCACTACGGGTCATACAGGCGCGAATCGCCGAATCGCGAACCCATCCGGCCTCTAGCTGCATCAGGTCTTCTTCGGGGGGTAGCTCTGGCTGCGGCTGGCCGCGGAAGGGTAAAGACAGTTCGTTTTCTTCGCCATAGCGGGCAGCGACTTCACCGGTAAGAATCATCATTTCGGCGACCATTTCACGCGAGACGGAAGAGGTCAGCATGTCGATGGTGATAGTATCTTGCTCTCGATCAACCTTGATAGAGGATTCGGGCAGTTGAATGTCAATGGCCCCTTGGGATTTGCGCCAAGTGCGACGGACCTTGGCCAGATCTGCGATCGCCAGCATTTCCCCTTCAGCTGTCACCCCTAGCTCAATCATTTCGTTCGCATCTTCGTACGTCAGTCGATACGTCGGCTTCACCCGGCTTGGATGAATGCTGTACTCTGCCACGCTGCCATCGTCGGCGAGCACTACACCAAAGCTCAGCGCATGGCAAACCTGCCCTTGCACCAAACTCATCGGTCCTGCGGCTAGCTCGAACGGAAACATCGGAATCACACCCGTTGGCAAATAAACCGTCGTGCAGCGGCGACGCGCTTCGCTATCGAGCACATCGCCCGGCGACAGCCAGCGAGTCGGATCGGCAATATGAATCCACAGCTTACGGCGACCATCGGCTAGCGTCTCGCAGCTCAGGCCGTCATCAATTTCGCGCGTGCTTTCAGCGTCGATGGTGTACAGCTTTAGATGTGTCAAATCTAGGCGATCAGGCACTGCGTCTGCGGGCGGATCGCTCTCGATTCTCTCGATCTGAGCAGTTAGCTCTTCGGGGAACTGGGTGGGTATTTGGCGGCGGCGCAGAGCTAGATTTTCGTGCCGTTCCCAAATGCTGAGGGCGACAAGAAAATCGAACGCGGCTTCAGGCGACTTATCTTGCTCCAAGGCGCTGAGAATGTCTTGGGCAGCGGCTTTTTGGCTAGATTCATCCCCAAGCAGGGCGTAGCGCTCTACAATCTCTAGACGGGGGCGATCGCTTTTTTCCCACACCGCTGTTTCCCCTGACAGCACAGCTCTCGCTCGTGAAAAGAACCCTTCTGTTTCTTCTGTCTTGGCTGCCTCGCGTGCAATTTTATGCTGAAGCTCTTCAACCTGGGCTGCTGGGCGCGGTTCATAATAATCGCCCTTTTGCTTAAAGAAAAGCTTGTCGGCACTCAGCAGACAGTGAGCCGCGTAGCACAGGGGCGGACTTTGGTCAGAAAACAGCAGCTCTGCGAGCGATTCAGGCGTGGCCGACTCTTCTAACTCAGTCAGCAGCTCCCAGGCAACTTCCAAGTTATCAGGATCGATATAGCCTTCAGCTTCTTGTACAAACGCGGCGATCTCTGTGGGTTCATAAGTCGCCTGGTTCACTTCATAAATCACCTGACGCGGATGGATTGTATGTGACTGACCGCTCTGGTCAATCAAAACCCAGTTTTTCTTACCCTCAGGCCGATCGGCTACCGCTAAATGAGGCGTACCTTTTAGCTTAAATTCTACGAGCGTTCCTTTTTCCACCGATCCCTATCTCAACCTATGAGCAATTGTCAGTGTGACCTACAGACACACTGACAATAAAAAAGCTACCTGCGCTACTTGTCAAAGTACCAGACAAAAGAAACTGTCTTTATGTCTATCGCGGATAGCTTGATATTTATTTGTTTTGAGCTACACAAATTCTAAGAAGTATGCATTCTACGAATTCAAGAGAGCATACTCACGAAGCTTTGAGCTTCCTTAGCCGTCTTCGTTAACGTATGGCAGCAAAGCAACGACACGCGCACGCTTAATTGCTTTGGTCAAATCGCGCTGCTGCTTGGAAGTCAGGCCAGTGATACGACGAGGCAAAATTTTGCCCCGCTCAGTGACGAACTTGCGGAGCAAATCCACATCTTTATAGTCGATTTTTTCTCCCGGCTTAATCGGAGAAACTCGACGACGGAAGTAAGCCATAATCTTTGGGTCTCTTTTATTTACTTATTTTCAAGGTTTACTTGAGTGCTCTAGCTGAGTGCCATACAGCGGCTTGAGATAGCAGCTTGAGGTAGCTTGAGGTCTCTACTTGATCTCTTTATGAACCGTGTGCTTGTTGCAGTGTGTGCAAAACTTTTTCAGCTCTAGGCGACCGGTCGAGTTGCGACGGTTCTTTTGAGTAGTGTAGCGAGACACCCCGTTGGAGCGCTTGTCGGGGTTGGTGCGACACTCGGTGCATTCGAGTGTAATTACGAGACGGACGCCTTTTGCCATGATCCTAAAATTTGTGTCAATGCAGTTTTCAATTATTGCACAAGAAGCGGCGTATCGGGCTTGGATTTGTGCTGGACTGATGAAAAACCATAGGCACGGACGTTGAAGCTTGCTTTTTATCTATGAATCACAGAAGAAATGACTGCCAAGAAATGACTACAGAAGAAATGGCTGCAGAATGACGTTACAGAGAACTCAGCTTTTCTTGAACTAGCCAATCGGTAGACTCTATCTCTGATTTCGCTACGATTCCACCCAGCTTTTCTAGCGCCATGATGGCTGCGTACTGCAAATCCCAAATGGGGACTGCGATCGCAGTTTTCAACTCATCAATTGCTGAGACCTGGCCTAGCTCACCAAGGGCGATCGCAGCGGCTACTCGTGACTTTTGAAACTGCGGCGCTTTGTTGTGCAGCGCTTCTACTAGCAAGTCATAGGCTTCGCCGATCTGGAGCCAGCCGAACAGCCGCATGATGTGATAGTGAGCGCCATAGTCGTTGTAGCCGTCTGCTTTGTAGCTTTGTAGTAGAGCCGCAGGAGCCGCCTCGGCGTAGTGTTCTATTAGCGTTAGGCTGCCCAAGTAGCAGCGGCCAAAGTCGGTGCCGTACAGCTCTTGCACTAGTCCGTCCACATCGGGAATCTGCTCGTAGCGGTGCACGAGGGCCACATCCCCTGGATAGTCGCGAATGACCTTTTCTAGGACACGCTGTATCTGTGAGAATTTGAGCTTTTGGGCGGCGATCGCCTGCTCGGCCAGCAGCCGAATACCCCGCAGTCGAAAGACCATAGACACCGGACACTGTGCAATGTTTGGAATCGCCTGAAAGTAGTCGGCATCAATCAAATCTTGAATGCTGCCTCGGCGGGCGTTGACGTTTGTATTCTGCAAAAAGCCCAGTACTTTTGGCAGAGTTTGCGCATTGCCAGTGAGCTGATATATCGCCGAGAGAGCAGCGCTGGCAATCGGAGCGCTTTGACTGCTGATAAATTTTTCAATTTGCCCGGTCGCTGGGGTATATTTCAAGCCTGCCAGCGCGTGAATAATGGTGCGATAGCTTTGGTCAGGTCGGCTTAACTGCCCGGCTAGCTTTTCTAGCGTGGCGGTGTCGGTAGTGCCAATCTCGCCAATGGCCCAGGCCGCATTTTCCACCAAATAGCTATCTTCATCATCTAGGCAGCTTTGAATCACTGGCAGAGCGGCTTTTACCTTCAGGCGGCCCAGGCTTTCAACGGCCTTGCGGCGAACAATTCGGTTGTCTAGGTCGTCATTAGTGTTACTAGCGGCTTTGATGAGAGATGCGATCGCTGCCTCGCTATTAAAATTGACCAAGTGTGAGGCTGCAATGTAGCGGCTAGAAGCCTCATCCGAATCATCTGCCGGGCCATCTAAAATCTTTATAGCCTGCGCTTCAGTAAGATTGAACAGACTAGAAAATCGATTATCCATCTTGATTTCTGAAGCGCTAGTCGCAAGCGGCTTGGGAAAAACTGTTTACCTCTACTAGGATCGCACTAGAGTGGGACGAAAATCAAAAATTACCGGTTGCCTTCCACAATCTGAGAGAATTTAAACGCATAGCGCACCTACCTCGCTGCCAGGCAGAAACCACCTGTTCCCAGCGAATTCCCCGATTTTAGAAACATACTATGACTAGCCCTCGTAAGCCTATTCTTCTTTCTCAACCAGAAGCTGACGCGCTGATTCTAGATGTTCAGCAGCAGCAAGCCGCTGGCACATTTGACGCTACCGATCAGGCGCTGATTGCTCAGCTAGTAGAAGGCTTTAACGATACGAGGGGCATGAAGCGACTAGCTTTTGCAGAAATACTGGGCAAGGTTGGCAAACCAGCTACCCCAGCACTGATAGAGGGGCTGAGTAACCACGAAAACCCGGTGGTCCGCCGGGCCTGCGCCAAAACAATGACGCTAATTGCCGATTCGGCGACCATTCCAACCCTGGTGCACTCGCTGCTGCATGATGAGGATACGGTCGTGCGGGCGTCTTCGGTGGGAGCGCTGGCTGTGATGGGAGAAGCAGCGGCCCCGGTGCTGCTAGAAATTATCGGCTCGCCGGAGTATCCTGACAGCTCTAAAGGCTTAGCGACTTGGGGGCTCTCTTTTATTGGAACGGCAGGCGCAGAGCACCTGTATCAATCGATTGATTCCAAAAAGAAAGAGGTGCGCAGCGCGGTTATCGGTGCGCTGACAACGCTGGTGCAAGAGAATGAGGACCAGCAGGCACTAGGGCTGATTATTAGCGGGCTGAGCGATCGCGCTTCAATGGTGCGCTCTGAGGCCGCTGCTGCTTTAGGCAAGCTCAGCAACCCGGACGTTGTGCCGCACCTAACGACGGTGCTGGTAGATAAACATGGCGATGTGCGCAAGACAGCGGCGATGGCGATGATGAAAATTGGTGATTTGGGTGCGATCGCGCCATTGCAAAACGCCCTCAGCAATGAAACCGACGCGGCTATTCAACCCGTGCTCAAGCTGGCTATTTCTCAGCTAAGGAAAAAGCAGGAAGCGGAAGAAGACGATTGGAATTAGCGGCTTAGAATTAGCGGCTTGGCACTGGTGGCCGGGACTAGTGGTCGCGACTGGCGACTGGCGCTTTTAGCTCAAACAGCGCTGTTTCTACTGCTGCCTTTAGCTGCACGCAGATTGATTATATTTTCTAGCCGAGGCAGAGCGCTTTCGGCGGTTTCGCGAATGTAGCTATCGACCGACTCATCTTGAATTAGATCGCGCAGTACGTCTAAAGCACGCGGATCGCCGATTGAGCCAAGGGTGTTGGTAATAGTGAGGGCGATCGCAACATTATCTGTTGTCCTTAGCGTCTCTAATAGCGTTTCTACCGCAGGCACACCAATTTCGCCTAGCGACATCACCGCCGCGATTTGCACCACCGGATAAGGATCTGCCATTGCCTGTTTCAAGCCTTCTAAACCTTCTGTCGGGAATGGCTCGTCCGGGTGATATACCGCAATTTGCGCCATTGCCTTCGTACAGCTTGCCCGCACCGTATCATCTTCGGCATTTAGCATCTGGTCAACGACCGCAGGCACCGAGTCCATCCCAACCGCACCTAGCGTCTTAACACAGGCTCGGCGGTACACTACATCCTCTTCGCCTAGCGCTGCCATCAGCGTCGAGATCGTATTTTCATCCTGATTATTCACAATTTCAGTCATGGCTCGCTCGCGCATCTGTGGATTAGGATGCTTGAGCTGGTTAAAAACGGAATCGGCAACCATTGGCTTAAAAGGAAACGTTTAGTCAATTTGACAGAAAAAAGGACCTCTGGAAAACCTTACTACTAAGGGATTGGCCAGAAGTCCTCATTTTTCAACACCCAGGCCAGCTTGCTGACCTAAGCCCAATCAATTAAGAAAGGGAGTTGATGACATAGTCGAGCAGAGCACGGAACTCAGTGAGTGCCTGAGGAGACATGTCACGAGGTGCACAAGCGCGATCGCGAGTGAACTGCATAGCAGTTACGTAAGGCGCTGTAGGCAGGTTCAAAGAACGATACACTTCACGTGCACCTGCAATGCCCCACTCGTCCAAAGGACCAGTGCCGCCAACTACCAAGCAGTAGTTGATCAGACGTAGGTAGTGCTTGATGTCACGAAGGCACTTGTCTTTCTTGCCTTGGTTGCCGCCTGCTTCACCTTCGTTGGTGAGGTAGGGGTACTTCTTGAAAGCAGCATCGTAAGCTTCTTGAGCAACTTGATCGATACCAGAGTTTAGCTTCTCAGCAGCTTCTAGACGAGCAGCCGCACGCTGCAAGCCACCTTGAACAGCCTGCAAATCAGCAGAGCCAGGGAAACGGCCAGCAGCATCAGCCGAAGCGATAGCAGAGGTTACAACAGATTTCATGATTTAATTTCTCCAATTGATGTTTGATCGGTCGAACTAATAAAGTCGATGTTGGTCTACGCCTTAGCCTAGTGAACTTGGAAAAAGTTCAAAAACACAGTTAGGAAACAGTGTTAGGAAAGAGCAGAAACAACGCGATCAAAGTAACCAGCAGCTTCTGAAGCTAGCGCAGAGCAGTCACCTTCAGGAGCGTCGTTCTTGTTATAACGAGTGCCGCCTGCTTCAGGGCTGTTAGTACCCTTGAGGTGAGCAATGCTAGAAGCCTTCATGATGTTGACCGCGCGAGCAGCGGAACCTGTAGGAACGCCCAAAGCAGCGTAAGTCTCTTTCAAACCGTTGAGGCAGCGATCGTCAAGAACGGAAGCATCGCCTGCAAGCAAAGCGTAAGTAACGTAGCGAAGAACGATTTCACCGTCACGAAGGCAAGCAGCCATGCGACGAGTGGGGTAGCAGTTACCGCCAGCTTGGATCAAGCCAGTGTTCTCACAAATCATGCCAGATACAGCGTCAGAAACGATGCAGCTAGCGTTGGAAGCAATTGCGTTTACAGAGTCCAAACGCTTATTTCCTTCGGAAACAAAGCTCTTTAGAGTGTCTAGTTCGCTGCCGCCGATAGTAGCAGTCTTAGTGTCGGCCGTGACAACGGCTCTAGAGAAAGCGTCAAGCATCAAGCTCTCCTTCTTCTTAATACAGCAACTGGTTGTTTTGTAACCAGTGACACAACTTTAAAAGATGAACGGCCATTGAGTCCGCTTTATTAAAAACAAAGCAATAATCCGTTACATTTGCGCGCAGGCTAGACCCAAAACCTATGTACGAAGGGGAACGTGGCCTATCATAAAAAAAGCAAATGTATCAAAAGCTCGTATCGTTTCTTAGCATTTCGCATCATTAGTTACCCGCACAGCGCTTTTGGTCAGGGCAAAAACGGGTAAACGCATCAATAAAGCCGAACTAATCAGGGCGATTAATCCGGCTTTATCTGTGTGCTTTATCTATATATAGAGCACCTGTTTGATTTTTTGCTGCTGGTTCGCTATCTAAAAGTGTAATCATCTCGAAATGATTACAAGAATGATAGCTGTAAAGACCGTTGGTGCCTCGCTGACAGCCCTGCTTTTATAACGGTTAAAAACAGAGATGAAGCGGCAATAGGCATCTCTATCAAGCATTCTTTAGCAAATGCTTTACGAGGTTGTCTTTTACCATCATCTGTCGCATAACCTCAACAACATACTCTTGGGCTTGCTCCAAGCTCAGGCCTTTCACCTGATCTTGAACAATTTTCAATTTGAACTGCTGCTCCATACTGAGACTGCCGGGCGCATTGTCCTTGCCTAATGTACTCATAGTGGTCTTTTTCCTCAAAAGGTTTAGATAGATCTGGGTAGTTAGCTAGATCTTGAATAGGCGGTTAAACCTAAATCCACAGAACCTAAATAGGCCCTGATAGTTAGAAGTCACGGTGATTTGAGTCACCGGGGCAGTGGGCTTGTTGACCCCTTAATCGCTTGGCTAGCAGACGCTAACCAAAGTTGATTAATCGGATTCTAACTGTAACGCACACTATCGTCAAATTGTAAATAGATTCGGTAGCAACTGTTACTTAAGTTCATTCCTTAACGATTTGGACGAGTTCTCTCCGCCTATAATGAGCTTCTAGATCAGCTTAAATAATGTCTAGATCAGCCCGAATAATATAGAGGGCGACGATTTAATCGCCTGATTTTCAAGCTATAAATCAAGAGTCTGCCCACCTATCGGCTAGCAACACCTCGTCTTCAAACGCACCTGTCCTCGAACGCACCTTTAGCTCCGTACCCTCAGATCTGTAAGTAAACGTTAACGATTTCACAGCGGCGATGAACTCGTTCACAAGGCAGGTTTGGGCAACGCGATCGCCTCTAGCTAAAGGGTGATGTTGCGCTAAACCTGCCTAGTTCTGGCGCGGTATAGTATTGAGAGAAATAATTATTGACAAATAATGAACGTAATGGAGTTTTTCCAGCAGAGTGCTGGGCAGTGGCAATCCCAACGAACGACGCATCACCTGCCTTTTCGGCGAGCCGAGCTGGGCGGCTCTAACATCACAGTTGAGGCCTTGCCTGCTGATAACGAAAAGGTGGTCGAGATCTGTAAGCTTCACGATGTGGACCCCGACGCAGCGGTTGGGGGCGCTTATGTAGAGTGGAACGGTGAAATGGCCTGGGATAAAGAGGACGAGAACCACAAGGGCTCTACGGTATTTGCGCTGGTGCCAGATGCGGATAACCCGCAGACGGGCAATTTGCTTAGAGAGCGGGGCTATGCGGAAATTGTGCCAGTGATTGGCCGCTTTGAAATGGATAGTGAAGATGGTTTGGTGCTAACGACTGAGTACGAAACCATGAGCTCGATTGAGCGGTTTTGGTTTCCTGGTCCCGATTTGCGGATACGCACAAGCGTAGTGAAGCGTTTTGGTGGTCTCAGTACGGCGTCTTTTTGTGCGGAGTCGCGAGTAGAGACCGTGCCGGCACAGGATAAAGATGAGGCTGCGGCTAGGGCCGCGTTTGAAACCGGCTCACAGTATTCGTCTTTTGGGTGGTAGCACTCCTAAGTGGGCAATAGCAATCTATCTGCGCACTTGAAAAGCAAATTAAGAACTCCAACCCCCAAGTTGTCCACGGACGACTTGGGGGTTGAACTTGTGAGGTCGAGCTTGTGGGGTCGAACTTGTGGAGTTGAACTTGTGGGGTCGAACTTGCAGGAGCGATAGATGGCTTCGTAACGAGTTGCCAGATAGATAGCTTCTACACTGGGGAGCCTATTCCTTGTCTGGCTGTCTTTGTTGGTGATTTTTAGTTGTCTCGAAAATTTTGGCCTAAAGTACAGAGCGATCTGTCGACCTATCAGGGACAGCCGAGAGCTAGAGAACTCTAGAAAATTGATTTTGCTTGTCAGTTTCCCTAGATACTCTCGGTTGATGAATACGATAGTGCCATTGAAAGTTCATGCACCCTCTCTAGGAGAGCGCGATCATAGACGACCCAAAGTGGTCACCTCGTTCATCAATATTTGGCTAGCTCGAGCTTTATCATGATTTTTTTTGAAACAGACCGAATGTTGTTTCGCCGCTTCGAACAAGGCGACTTGGATGAACTCGCTAGAATCTCGGCTGATGTAGCTGTTAATCGCTATGTCGGAGATGGGCAACCGCTTACCCGAGAGAAAACCCAGGAATGGATAGACAAGTCGAGAAGCAATGTCACGCAGTTTGGCTACGGAACTGGAGCAGTGGTTGAGAAAGAGAAGAAAGCCTTAATTGGCTGGGCTGGTATTGGAAGGCCTGCTGACGATAACGGGCTCGAAGAAGTTGTCTATGGATTAGATAGCCCCTACTGGCGGTTGGGATTAGGAAATGAACTGCTAGCTGGACTGGTTCGCTGGTCGAGAGAAGATCTAGGGCTAGAAGAGCTTCGAGCGACCGTATATCCTCAAAACGCGGCCTCAATTGCCTTGCTATCGCGTCATCGGTTTGCGCTGGTTGACGATTGCTACAAAGGAGATCCAAACACGCATCTCTATATTGCGTCGCTTTGACATTGCAGCAGTACTGGCAAGCATATTATCGTATGTCCTTGTAAAAAGGAGTCTGCAAGCTTCGCCTACAGACTCCTCTCTTCACTTTTTGTGCTTTCTAGAAAAAGTGACTCAAAGCGCTACTCGAAGCCAAGCAGGTCAAAAATATCACGATCCTTGAGCGGCTCTACCTCTAAAGGTTTTGCATCTTCAATCATGCCCTTTGCTAGCTTCAGGTACTCATCACGCACAACCTGAATTTCAGGATCGGGATCGTCCATTTCAAAGACGGTGCACTTCTTGAGTCGACTGCGGCGAATGGCATCTACTGTCTTGAAGTGAGCTAGCGTTTTGAGCCCGACGCGCTCATTATACTTATCGATTTGGTCGGTGCCTTCGCTGCGGTTGGCAATGATGCCGCCTAGTCGAACTTTGTAGTTTTTGGCCTTAGAGCGAATGGCTGCAACGATGCGGTTCATTGCAAAGATGGAGTCGAAGTCGTTAGCAGTGACAACTAGGCAGTAGTGAGCATGCTGGAGAGGAGCCGCAAAGCCACCACAGACGACATCACCCAACACGTCAAAGATCACCACGTCGGTATCTTCTAGCAGGTGGTGCTCTTTCAACAGCTTTACGGTTTGGCCAGTGACATAGCCGCCGCAGCCGGTGCCTGCCGGTGGGCCACCCGATTCAATACACTGAACGCCGTTATAGCCTTCAAACATGAAGTCTTCGGTCTGCAATTCTTCGGAGTGAAAGTCAACCGTTTCAAGAATATCGATGACGGTTGGGACCATTCTTTTGGTCAGCGTGAAAGTGCTGTCATGCTTGGGATCGCAGCCAATTTGCAAAACGCGCTTGCCGAGGTGAGAGAAGGCCGCTGACAAGTTAGATGAAGTGGTGGACTTGCCGATGCCGCCTTTGCCGTATACAGCAATCACAAGTGCGCCAGTCTCAATTTTCATTGAGTCATCCATATGGACCTGGACGCTACCTTCGCCATCTTCGCCTTTTTTGACCTGCGGGGGACGAACGTTTGAAACTACCAAAATAAATTCTCCTGTTTCTCTCTAAAAATTGTGGACTAAGTTTGACTGTTATTGGCAGTATGTTGCGCACTGTTGCGCACTATTTCCCAATGGCGGCTTTTGCTTCATAAAGCGTATCGACAGTGATCGATGAAATGCCGCGATCGCTGGCAAATTTCTCGGTATTTCGCTTTACCTTGCCGCGGACAAAGAAGGGAATTTTCTTTAGCTCGGCCAGTCCATCTGCACTCCATGCACCCGTCTCTGCACTGGCCTCTGCGCTAGTTCCCGCGCTGGCTCTCGCGCTGGCCTCAGCCTGCAGAGCGCTGGCTTCGGGCCCTGTGGCGACTGGCTTTGCCGCCTGTGCCACACCGACGGCAACGGGCTCGGCGTTGACCGTTTCCGTGTCTGTCGCGTGGGGCGCGGTGTGCAGATGGCTCATGTGGCCTTCGGCAAACTCAAAGTCTTCGCGGAACATGCCAATCAGGTGCTCTTCTAAGCCCATCATCAGCGGGTGAACCCAGTCGTCAAAGATGACGTTAGCACCTTCCCAGCCCATTTGAGGTGAGTAGCGAGCGGGCACGTCTTGAACGTGGATAGGCGTAGAGATAACAGCGCAGGGAATGCCGAGGCGCTTAGCAATGTGGCGCTCCATTTGGGTACCTAGCACTAGCTCAGGGGCAGCTTCAGCGACGGCGGTTTCGACGGCTAAGTAGTCGTCGCTGATGACGGCTTCTAGGTCGTGCTGCTTGGCGACTTCGCGCACCTGGCGAGCAAATTCACGGCTGTAGGTACCGATGCCAACTAAGGTGAAGCCCAGTTCTTCCGTAGCAATTCTAGCTGCGGCGATCGCATGAGTCGCATCGCCAAAAATAAAGACGCGTTTGCCTGTGAGATAGGTTGAGTCTACCGAGCGCGAATACCAGGGCAGGCGAGAAGCACCCGGCGCGGCGGCAGAAGAAAGCCGTGAGGCACTCCAGTTGCCAAGCGTATCGGTTTTTGAGCGCTGTAGGGCGCGGCTGACGTCAATGCCTGCGACTTCACCAATTTCTGATAAGAAGTCTCGGGTTGCGCCGACGCCGATGGGCACGGTCTTTACTGTCGGCTGCTTGAAGCTGCGCTCTAGCCACTTGCAGGTGGTGAGGGCAATTTCTGGATACAGACAGATGTTGAAGTCTGCGTCAGGAATGCGCATAAGATCGTTAGGCTCGGCTCCCATTGGGGCAATCACATTCACGTCTACGCCGATTTCAGCGAGCAGCTTGATGACTTCTTGAATATCGTCACGGCAGCGGAATCCGAGCGCTGTTGGGCCAATGATGTTGGCTTTGGGGCGAATCGCCGGGTCGCGGTCGGGGCGCGTAGCACCCGGCGGCAATACTTTGGACAAGAGGAGCGATCGCACCAAATGATAAAGCGTCTCACTCGCGCCCCAGTTCTCTTTCTTTGAGTAGGCGGGCAGCTCTAAACTAACAACTGGCACCGGCAGTCCCATGCTTTTGGCCAAAGACCCCGGCTGATCTTGAATCAGCTCTGCCGTACAGCTTTCGCCCACCAGCATGACCTGAGGCTTAAAGCGCTCGTATGCCTCACGCACAGACGTTTTGACCATTTCAGCCGTATCACCACCCAAGTCTCTCGCTTGAAAGGTGGTGTAGCTAACCGGGGGGCGATGGTCGCGCCGCTCGATCATCGTGAACAGCAGGTCGGCGTAAGTATCTCCTTGGGGCGCATGGAGGACATAGTGAACGCCTTCCATCGCGGTGGCAATGCGCATAGTGCCCACGTGCGGGGGGCCTTCGTAAGTCCAGAGGGTGAGTTCCATAAGCGGGAAAAGATTAAGAAGAAATAAGGTGAGGAAATAGAGTTGGCTGGGCGGTGGCTTCGACTACGCTCAGCCAGCGGGGGAAATGAATGCTGCTGAGCTAGCGAAGGCGATCGAGGGTCGAGCAGTGAGTCGCGAAGCGAGAAGGAGCGAGGACTGAGCGCAGTTGTAGGTGCTGCAAGAAGGCGCAGCACAAGTGGCCCAGCTAAACTGCCAGCCGTCGCCGCCGCTCACTAGAGCGGACAAACAGTTCGGCTAGATCGGCTGCTTGGTCGTAGCCGTGTAGGGGTGAAAAGACGAGTTCAATTGACCATTTTGTCGATAGGCCTTCTGCCTCTAAGGGATTGGCCAGACCCAGGCCGCAGACGGTAATGTCAGGGCGGGCTTCGCGACAGCGGTCTAGCTGCTTTTCAACGTCTTGCCCTTCAGAGAGGGCAGTGCCTGCGGGTAAAAGTGCAATCTCGGCGTCCATCAGCATCCGGTCGATGTAGGGGGTGCCCACTTCAATCAGGTCCATGCCGCATTCTCTAGAGAGGAAGCGGGCGAGGGGAATCTCTAGCTGAGAGTCGGGAAACAAAAAGGCTTTGCGACCGCTGAGCAGCTGGCGGTAGCGCTCTAGGCCCATATTGGCTCTGCGGACGGCAGGTGCGATCGCGGCTTCAAAGCTGGCCTCATCAACATCCCAAGCCTCAGCGGCTGTCCGCAGCCAGGCAGTTGTACCCTCAATGCCAAATGGATAAACAGTGGGCAGCAGCTCTGCGCCTCGGCTGATTAAAAGTCGAACAGTATCGCTGAGAAACGGCTGGGCGACCAGCATTTTGGTGCCTTTACCTACGCTGGGCAGTGCTGAGGCTCGCCGGGGTGGAAAGAACTCAACGGGCCCAATGCCCAGCGCGTCGAACAGCCGCTTGAACTGGTCTTCAACTACATCTGCCAAGCTGCCCACAACTAGCAAAGCAGGGGCTTCGGTTTCTTTGGCGGGCATTACTGGCACCATGGAGGCCAGACAGGTATCTTCGCCCTGTGTAAAGGTCGTCTCAATGCCGCTACCCGAGTAGTTGAGCACTCTGACATTGGGAAAGTAGCGGTGGTTTAACTTTTCAGCCGCTTTGGCTAAGTCCAGCTTAATAACTTCGGACGGGCAAGAGCCGACCAAAAACAAAGTACTGATGTCTGGGCGGCGCATCAGCAGCTCTGCAACCACGCGCTCTAGCTCGTCATTGGCGTCGGCCAACCCTGCGAGATCGCGCTCGCCCAAAATGGCCGTGCCAAATCGTGGCTCGGCAAAAATCATTACGCCAGCAGCAGACTGAACTAAATGAGCACAGGTGCGAGAACCCACGACTAAAAAGAACGCATCCTGCATTTTACGGTGCAGCCAGACAATCCCAGTAAGACCACAAAAAACTTCTCTCTGACCGCGCTCTTTTAATACAGGCAAATCGGCGGTAACGGCTTTTGCGGGAACGGTTGGGGTGGGACTTGTGGTGCAGGGCTCTAGCGCCATAAATATGCTCTCCTAGATAGTTTGCTAAAACCGCATGTTGGCTAGTGTGCGGGCTGATGCTTGCTAAAACCTAGAATTATTTTTCTGAGGATGTTTAAGCAGACAGTTCAGTATAAGCATCCGGCTTCGGTCTGATTCGATCTGCTGGATGCTTTATTTACATTCAGCCACTAATGTTTACTTAGTACCGTTTTGTTAAGCAGATTCTTCCTTTATTTGCCTGATACAGCAGGTATTTGTAACGGTGCGTAAACCTAAACGAACGAGTGTTTCTTTTTGGCCAAGTGTCTCGAAATAGGCTAGGACGTCTGAATTTCGTTGGCAAACCGCTCTCTTTTATCGAACTCAAACGGCCCGGCGACCGACCCCCACACCAGTTCGTCGGTTTGCGGATCGCGGCCTCGGTCATAGCTGGTCATATGACTTTCTGTAACGATAAATTTATTATCTAAGTAAGTGGTGGCTCCGTTACGAACCACGGCGCATCTTTTACCGGGTTCTACCTGGCCGACAAAGCTATTGTTCTCCCACTGAACGATGATGTCGCAGCCGTCCATTGGCTCTAGATCATCAGCGCTGAGCATGGCAAGTTTGCTCAAATCGCGAGCCGCGCCGTAAAACGTTTCTTCGGCTTTAACGCGATAGTTCTCTAGCAGGATGTTGTTTTCTCTTTGAATAAAATGCAGCACTCGCACCCGGTAGGGCTTATCGACTTGAAAGTGATAAGCCTGCTCTAGATAGAGGCTAATGCCGGACTGGAACCCAGCCGGGAGTGGCCGCATACACACCCGAATATGTGCAAAGAAGGGGGGATTCTCGATGGCCTGCTCCTGGTTGCTAAAGTCAGCGGCCATCCATTGGGTGAGGGTGGTCACGTCGGTTGAGTGGGTCATGGGTGTTGCGGTGTATGGAGCGTTTGGGATGTAGAAGATCTTTTCGGATGTAGAAGATCTTTGACGCGTTAGTAAGAACGAGCGCGCCACTTGTTGAGTTTGGCTTCGGCGATCGCACTTAGCGATCGCGCGGCCATCAGCTCGCCCTGAAGCTGTTCAATTTTCTGAGCATTTGACTGGGTTTGCGAGCCCGTAAAGGCTGCGCCGCTACCAAACGCCGCTTCTGCTGTAGCGTTTGCGGGCCTCTGCCCCTTACGAAGAATGGCTGATCCCATATTGGAGAGCGATCGCAGCTCATTCAACTGCTTAGTTAGCTGCTCAATTTGGTCCGCTTGTGATCTCTCTTTGCCAGTCAAATTTGAGTGGGCTGACTGCGAGCCGCCTGATTTAGTCTCGGATACGGGCAGAGCACTAGGACTTGCTGCCTTTGCCGCAGACTGACTCAGTACAGATCTGAGGAATTCATCTACATCTATGTTTTTGCCACCCCCTTGACGATTGGTTGCACCCGAAGGAGGCGAAATCGTGCTGGCTCTATTAGCAAAGAGGGTTTCGGTTAAGCGAGCCGGGTTGTTGCGTGCAATCTGTTTATCGCTACTAGAGGCTCCGCGCAGCAGCGATAGCATATGGGTAAAGCCTGCAGGTGTACTGCCTTCTGTTTTATAGCCCCGGTAGTAGGGCACCACTTCCTCCCCAAACGCCTGCCTATACTCATCGCTGTCAAGATAGGAATCAATCTCCGCCTCATAGCCTTCGCTATCTAAGATGGCGCTGTGGGTGGCAATTTCCGCTAGGTTTTCGGGCGCGCGACCTAAAAAATGCTTGAAATTTAGTTCAATAAATCGGTTGCGAGAGCCATTCTCAAAAAAACGAGTGCGATACAAATCCGACTTAGCCACTTGCCGGATAAATTCAATCACGCTGATCTCTCCTCGCTTGAATTGCGATTCGCACACCTGCTGACGCTCACTTTCCATCACATAGGCATTGCTCAAAATCTGCTTGTAAATGGCGCTGATGATGCCTTCGGCCTCATCTACAGACTGCGCCGGCCAGTGACGAATTGGCGCGGTTTCGGTAAAGGCGCTCAGGCCTAAGGGCTGGTCGGGATTAACAACAGGATTGATAAAGGTGCTGACCATCGCAAAAAAGTCTCTCTAAAAGTATTTGCTAAGTGGCGTTGAGACACAAGACAGTACACAAGACAGTGCCGTGCGCTCGATTTGAAGCGCCTTTTATATCTTAGGAAGATTGATCCCCACCAAATTTTAGGAATTGTAAAGCGCTCTAGTCTCTCTCATCGAAGCGGGTACGAAAGCTGCCGTATTTTATCCAATATTGATTTAGCGCGTGATGGGGAGTATGCAGGCTCGCTTTGGCGTGGTAGAGCACCACCCGGCGATGTTTGCCGATCCAAATTTTTTTGAGTGGCTCGACCGAAATCAGCGTGCCACCTAGCGCCTCTACGCAGGCTTCAAACTTATCAACCGTTGAATATTCGACAGTTTCAAACACAAAGAAATTGCCTGAACAAATCAGGTGGCGGCTGCGAATCCAAGCCTGCATCTTCTTTTTGGCAGGGGGGGGCAGCATTTTATAGTTTGTCTAGGGGTAACTCGTGGGCGAAGCTCTCTCTCTTTTCAAATTTTAAGGCTCCTTCAGTAGAGCCCCAAACGTGTTCGTGGGTTTCTAGATCCATCCCCTGATCGAGGCTCACCCAGGTGTTTTGAGTCACCTCGACCTGACTGACCAGGTAGGTTAGCTTACCTTTGCGTGGAATGCGGCAGTTGTTTCCAGGTTCAACGCCGCCAATAAACTTGTCGCCTGCTTTGCGAAAGACCATTGAGCACCCAGTTCGCCGAATCGCGCATGCTGCCGAAATTGTTTGTAGCACCTCCTGGTTGTGACCAGAGCCTGCATACGGCACGCCGTCTTTAAATCCGTAGTTTTCGATATAGATGTGGTCAGCTTCGGCCACGACGCGATGCAGCCCCTGACGGTATGGACTCCACAGGTCGTAGTCGTAGACCTGCTCGGAGTAGAAGCCGATGCCGCCTGGATAGCCAAGCGGCTGAAAAAAGGTGTAAGGAAGGGGCCGAAAAAAGATGCGGATGTGGGCGAAGTCTTTGAGTGAAGCGTTAGCCTGCTGAAAATTGCTAAAGTCTCCAGCCATCCAGGTGGCTAGCGTAATCAAATCTTGTTGAGCGGGGGAAACGGCAGTTGTGGGCGCGGTCATGGCAACAAGTCAGTTGGAAAGTGTAAAGCAGGGTTTGGCTTAAGAGCGTCGAATAAAAAGGGTTGGATCAAAAAGACCTGAGCGGAAAGGTGATGATGAACAAATTGTAGAAACAAAGATTGCGATCGCAACCACCGCGCTCATAAAAAAAAGCCGAAAGTCAGAGAACGCTTACGCCATTTTGGGCAAGATGCGCACCTCTGAAGATAGCGAGGCGGTGGTTACGCCTTTACCATCGCTGGTTTTGATTAGCGAAACGCGAAAGCGGAGGTTATCGCTAGCAAACCAAATTTTTTCTTCGGCGGCAGCGCGGTCATAGCCTGTGGTTAGCATAAACGTACCGTCAGGCATCAGGGTGTAGTCGCCTGCTGCAGGAATGGTTTCGGCGTAGCCCTGATCTCGCAAGAGCTTACCGCTGTTGGCAACTTCTAAACTGGGAACAGGCACTAAAATTGTTTGCCCTTTAAGTACGTCGTCTTCGTCCCAGTCGGTCTCACCTTCCCAGCTCATCTTAAAGGGGGTCGCAATGGTGGCCGCATCAATGCCTTGGCTCTCGCAAAGCGCTAGGACGGCGGGGTCGCGCTTGTCTAGGCTCTCAATTTCAATCACTGAGCGAATTTCTTCAAAGTGGGCAAAGGCCAAATGATGAGCACTCCGCTGCGATCGCCATTTGCCTAAAGAGCGAGCCACAAAAGTATCAATATCTATGCCCATAGGTTTGTCTTTAAAGTTTGTTTGGATAGCCGCTACTACTGACTAGGAAAAAAGGGACCAAATTAGTGGACAAAACTAAAGTAGGTCCAAAAATAAGCTAGAGGCATCAAGTCAAAGACATCAAGTCAAAGACATCAAGTCAAAGACATCAAGTCAGAGAGAATAGGGTCAAGAATCAAGCGATTAAAACTTGAGCTTTGACCCTATCAACAAATATTACAAGGCTGACGCACCTGCCAATGTGATAGCCGGTACCTAACCCAAACTAGCGTTTTAAAGGGCTACTCGGCTGCTAATGCCTCAGCATCGGCGTCTTCATCGCTCGCCTCGTCAGCGAGAACGGGTGGGTTGCCCATTAGCTGAATAGAGGCCACCTTACCGCCTTGACGGTTGATAGTTTGCATAGCCTGTGACATTTGGCTATAGGGTACACGAACCGTATAGCTGCTTGTTTTCAGCACAGATTGCTGACGCACCCCGGCTACCTCAATGGTAACCGTACGGGTTTGATAGTCACTAATCCCGGCGCTGCCGAGCGTGTTCATACCTGCCATCGCTCCAAATCTCCTTACTATTGATCTTAAATAGATTCGATGCTGACAATCTTGCCCCCGAACTTTTGAATCGTCCGAATCTTGTTTTGGAGTTGCTGATAGCCAACTTCGTAAGTAGCATTGCTGCGAGGCGTACGGCTACCACCCGTATTCGCACCCGAAACAGAAATACGGAAGCGACTAGTGGTTCCTGCTGTTGAAGAAACACTGCCTTTGGGCGATCGCACCTTAGTGCCCCGATTACCTGCGATATCGCTAGTGAGTAAAGCTTTTTTTCCAGGGTTGTTCGAGGCATTACCACCCGCAATCACCAACGTTCGGTTAAAGCTAACGTTCTTTAGCCCTGATTCGGTCTGCTGACCGCGCATGTAAGGCGCGGTATTTTCGCCAAAGCTTCTCCAGTACTCGTCGCTGTCGATATAAGAATCAACTTCGCCGTCATAGCCGCGCTCTAAGCAAATCGCAGTATGGGCCGCAACCTCGCTTTGATCTTCAGGTGCGCGACCCAACAGATTTTGAAAGTTGTTTTCAATGAAGCTGTAAGCCGAAGAAGATTCAAAAAATAGGCTGCGGTAAAGATCGGACTTAGCCACCGCGCGAACAAACCCACGCACGCTGATATCACCGTTGCGCAAAAGAGACTCAGCGCTAGTAGGTCGCTGGCTTTCCATCACATGATGATTGCCTAGAACGTGCTTGTATACAGCGCTAATCACAAGCTGCAAATCCTCTTCGGAGGCGTTTGGACGCAGCTCGATAGGTTCAGGACTAACTACCCAAATTGACATAAAGGTTATTCCACTATGTTAAACAAACAGAACTTGGACACACAGGTCAGACATGCAGCAATTTCAGATAAACAAGTTAAAAAACAACTTGAAATGACTGGTCGTGATGGCCAAGACTTAGACCTCAAAATAGTTGGCCCCAAGCATGTTGGCCCAAAATAATTTGAACCTCGATCAATCGGGCCTTAGATAGTTACGACTAATCTTCTCAAAAGCAAAACTAGTTATAAATTAGTCATAAATACCCAGGTCTATATACCTAGATAACCGGATTGCGAAACCAAATATGAGAAAGCGTTTAACTAATATAAATAACTTAATGTGTTGTCCCTTGAGTGCTCTATCGCCTGAGTTTATCGCTGTAGCGAGCACGTAGCTGACAAAAGAACAAACGAGCTAGAAAACCTGTAAAGTTAGGCTCTCTAGCTCGCTCATCATCTTAGAAAATAAGCAACTAATTAGAAACTAAGCAGCTAATCGTTGCTCAGCCGCATCTACTTAATTTCAGTAATGCTAACAATCTTGGCACCGCTGCGTTGAATCCGCTGAATCTGCGGTGTCATCCTAGTTGCAGGCACAATGTACTCACTAAAGCTGACACGACGAGGGCTGTCAAACTTAGCCGCGGTTGTCTTAATCTTAAAGCGCTTCTCTGTAACAGAGCCGGCTGTTGGCTTGGCGTCTGTGATTTTGTTAGCACTGTTAGTAGCAACTGCGTATACTAGCTGAGACTCTTTAACGGCGCTGCTAACCTGCGCAGGGCCGCGGTTTACTGCGAAGTTGCGGTTGTAAACCACTTGCTTGCGACCGGGCTCACTCTTTTCACGGCTGAAAGGAACAACGTTCTCGCCAAATGCCTGTTGATACTCTTCGCTATCAATATAAGAGTCAATATCAGCGTCGTAGCCTGCTTCGGCAGCGCGGCGAATATGCTCAGAGGCTTCGGCTTGAGAAGCGGGCGCACGGCCTAAAATGTGCTGAAAGTTTAGCTCGGTAGAGCGATAGGGGCCGCATGCTTCAAAGTAACGCGACTTGTAAAAGTCTGACTTTGCAACCGCGCGAACAAACTCACGGACAGACATGGAACCATCAGATAGCTGAGACTCGGCAGTCACTAAACGCTCGCTGTCCATGACGTGAGGGTTGCCAAGCACCTGCTTGTACACAGCGCGAATGATTGTTTGAATATCTTCTGGGGAGCTAGTCGGCCACAGCTCGTAAGTGTAGGCGTCTGCCATAGGGTTCTCCTAATTTTTTTAAACGGACAAAATTTCAACAACAGCTAGAGCAAAGAGATGCGATCGCATAAAGGCGAGCGACCCAAGAAGATTTATCATCTCCTCTCAAGCCGCCCGCCTCTGTGGATCATTTAGTTGACTTCAGTGATGCTAGCGATAGTTCCGCCAGACTTGTGAATGCGCTGATACTCTTGCGAGAGCTTCTCGTAAGGCACCAAGTAAACCTGGTTGGCTCGGCGGAACCGAGAGGACGCCTTGCGCACAGTATTAGCGCGAATAGCCGTCACTTCGATGCGGTAAACCTTGCCGCGATCGCCAATGCCGCTGCCCACTCGAACTGGCGCAGAGGTTGGTGGCTCGCTAAAGGCCCAGCCATCAGAACCACCCGAAGGTGCTTTCACAGCAGTTGGAATCGCATTGATTATCAGCTTATTCAAGCGAGGCTCTTTGCCAGATATGCTGCCCTTAAGAGAGCTGCTAGATGCGCCACGTACCAGCTCAAACAGGTGAGTAAACTCGACCATGCTCTCAGAAGCTTCTGTTTTATAGCCTCTGATGTAGGGCACAAAGTTTTGACCAAAAGTATTCTGGTACTCATCGCTGTCTAGATAAGAATCAATATCGGTCTCAAAGTCTTCTGCATCTAAAATGTTGCTGTGGAACTTCATTTCGTCATAGCTGTTAGGTGCGCGACCTAGCAGATGACGGAAGTTGAGTTCTGTGTAGCGATAGCGAGGGCAGCCTTCGAAGAAGCGCGTGCGGTAGAGATCGGACTTGGCGACGGCACGAACAAATTCTCGTACGCTGTACTCACCACGCTTGAACTGTGATTCAGCGACCGATAGGCGCTCACTTTCCATCACATAGGCGTTGCCCAACACCTGCCGATAGACGGCGTTAATAATCGTTTCAAGCTCGTCTGAGGAGAGTCCGGGGACCCACTCTACAGGCGGCGTTTCTTCAAAAAGACTGACGCCCAATCGCGATGCTGGTCCGAAAGCCATGGATGCTATCTCCTTATAACGGTTGACTGCGTGTTCTCATTTTGTCTGTAAAAGGGGTCTAACTTTGTCAAGTTTTGTGAACATGTTTGAGCGAAAACAGATTTTACTTGAGGACGCAAAACTCTTTATTCCAGAGGACTGTACGTAATTTTTTTGAGCTAATAGAGAGCTTGTTTTTAGTTAACAAAGGGATAGAAACGTGCCTTGAAATTGTTACTTATCGTTACAATCGACTTGTTTGGCGTCTCTTGGCTCCTTTTTGAAGTTCTGTCGGCACATTTTGTGTGTGTAGGTTTGACTGCCTAGATCGTAGCTACTTAGGATTGCAACCTAACGAGCTCGCGGTTGTAAAGACGTAGCTAGATATCTAGCGTTAGCGGCCTTCGATTAATCAACAGAACTGATCGCAAGGCTGACGGCAGCTATTCTGTAGCGCCCGCCTGTGTGAGGAGAGCGATCGCACTTTCTGCGCGAAAAGATGCTCTAGCTTCGGCAAGGGCTGTTTTACCCCACCGGTTGACCGGTGTCACCGCTGCGCCGTTTTCTAGCAGCAGGCTAATGGTATCTAGATCGCCTCTTGCACAGGCCATCATCAGCGGCGTCCAGCCTCCGATATTGGCTGTATTAACGTCGCTTCCCGCTTTGAGCAGGCTCGCGGCAGTATAGGCATGACCGTTATCGACCGCTAGATACAGCGCCGTATCGCTAATTTTATTAGTCTTGTGGACATCAGCCCCGAGTGCGACTAGTCGCTCGACCACATCGGTTTGCCCATGACGTGCCATCATCATCAGCACCGTCTCCCCATAGGCATTGCGACCAGAGATATCAGCGTGATGGTCTAGCAGCTTGATGACCATCGCCCGCCGATCGGACTCGGCAGCGTACATTAGAGCGCTATAGCCAGCCTCGTTGCGCAGATCGGTATCTGCTCGGCTCGCTAGCAGCAAATCGACGATGTCTGTGTGGTTTTCCATCGCAGCCCACATCAGACCAGTGCTACTTTTCCAACGGGTATCAGGACTAATGCCTGTCGCTAGGAGGTTGGCCACTGTCGGGCGATCGCCTTTAATGCAGGCTCTAATCAAGGCTTCTTTTGTACTGATGTCCACAGCTTTCATCCCAGCCTTTTCTGTCTCAGGCTCTCTTTGTGCTTATTCCTTACGTTTGCATAGCCGCCGCTGGTGCGGCTTCCTTCTCTGGTTTGATGAATGTGGAAAGCCTTGCAATTAGGTGATCGAAATAGGGAGAAAGCGCCGGATAGCTCTCTATCGGAAACCGCTTGAGGCTGGCTCTTTTTACGCCAATCAGGCCAGCAACCATCGCTGGCAAAGGCACCTGAACTTCATCGTAAAGCTGCTCCATCGCTTCTAGCCCAGCCGTGCTGGTGTAGTGGTGGTGTCCGCCTGCAATGCCATAGGTAATGCAGCGCAAAAACTGCCAAAAATCTCGCCAGCAGGCTTCTGCTCGCACAGGTGGATAAAGCCCTCCGCCCGGTTCTAAAATATGAGGAAACGTTGCTAGCACAACTGCTCTAGCCTCATCGACAATCTCAGGAGCCTGGTTGCGTAGCGTCCGGGCAACCTCATCAGCCGATAGCCCAATTGCAGATATAGCCGGATCTTCTGGCAGATTTGCCGCCCTGATAAGGTCTAAATCGGCATCTGTGAGGTAATACCTGTCATTATCGGCGGCCTGAAAGCAAGCAACAATCTCAGGAGAAACATCATTCCAGGTTTCAAAGCTGACAATGCGTGCTTTGGGAATAAGCTGTTTGGCCCGATCGCTGAGTCCGTTCATAGTTCTTTGGCGTGTACCTAAAATAATAGCGTTTGACTGAAATAGTGCTCGGCTGATTAAATCCGATGCGATAAAAAATTGGCATTTACCAGTTTAATTTGCTTTTGCCCCCTCTCTTAACTTTCACGCGTCTGAAGTCTTAACCTGAACAAACTAGCCAGTGGAGATTAGGAAAGTCAGACTTGAGTCTTAGCGCTCAGGTGAGCCGAGCTGCCGAACGATAAGCTTAGCCATGCTGCGAACAGCAGGCTCAGGGTCTTCGTTTAGCGCCATAATTGCGTCTATTGCGCTTTTGTTTCCTAGCTTGCCTAATGCCAGCACGGCTGCTTTTCGCACTTCCCAATCAGAATCTTGTAGACAGACCAACAGCGGCTGATAGGCTGCCTGATAGTTGAGGCGCGCCAGATGCGCTGCAGCCTCGATCCGAACGTCTGAGTCGCGATCTTCTAGTGCTAGGATGAGCTGCGAAAGTGTGGCTTTGGCTGCTGTAGATAGCGCTTTGGGTGCGGGGTTGGAAATGAGGCTAAAAGGGGCCGACAGCTCGGCGGGTGTCTGGGCAAGCTGGGTTTGGGCAAGCTGGGTTTGGGCAAGCTGGGCGATCGCACCGACCGCAGCCGTCCTGACCGCAGCCGATGGATCCGCCATCAGTTGATATAGCTGCTCGCCAATTTCATCGCTCATAGACGCCATCGCCCAGGCTGCGTGCCCCTTGCAGCTTTCGCTCGCCGTTTCAGAGGCCAGCACCGTCCGAACCGCCTCAAAAGCAGGTGCACCCACCTTTGCCAAAGCTCCGGCTGCAGCACTCTTGACACCGATATCTGCATCGTTTAGTAGTGCCCTTACCAGGCCGTCGACTGAGGCTTCCTCGTCGCTATTAGCCAGCGCATGGCAGCAGGCCTTACGTACGAGCTGATCAGAGTGACTGGCTAATCCTTCTAACAAAAAAGGCGTTGCGGGCTCCCCGATTTGGCCTAAGGCCTCAATAAGCTCAATCCTAGCTGTCTGTCTCGGATCGGCTAGGCCCTGTACCATCCTTTTTAGCAAGGCGGAATCGAGCGTATCGAACGACAAAAGTTCTATTTGCTCATTGACATAGTCAATCAGTCGGTCAATGTCTGCCTGGGTTTCGGAGGATGCTTTAGGGGATATAGGTGCGGCCATACGATTTGGCACTCCTTGAGTCTTGGCACTCGTTTCGAATTAAGTCTTGGCACTCTTTTAGAGAGTGCGCCTTAGTGGTGTATGCAGTTGAAAAGATATTTTATTTCTGTTGGATTAATCTGCTGGGGTAGCCGCCCTCTCGGCGGTCTGTTCACCGCGTATTCTAGCTAGGGCCGCGTCAATTTTAAGAATCTCAGGATGGTTTTTGAGCTGAGACATGGCCATAGATTTGGGCAGTTTTGCCTTTTTAGCCGTCGCCGTAAAATCTTCTACCAAACGTTCGCGATATTGTTCCAATTCAGCAACAACACCTGCAACTTCTTCGGCAGAAGGCGTAGCATGATTACTGTCAGCCGAGTTGGTTTCAATCGCGGGTGTTCGGCTAGGGGTTGTCTCTCCCATCGTAAATACCTCTATAAAGCAATAGTATGATCACATTTTACCGGCCTCTTTGCGCCTCCACGTCTCTCTATGGATATTCCTGATATTAAAGCGCTGCTCTCGAATGAAGATCCACAGATGCGGCTGCGAGGGCTAGTAGCGCTCAAAGACTACGATGCTCAGCAAGCGGTGCCGCTGCTGATAGAGCAGCGGCAGGATAAGGCTTTTTTAGTTCGATCTTTTGTGGCGATGGGGCTAGGGCGTAAGCGCAACGATGAGGCGTACGCTGCGTTGCTAACCATGCTGCCGGCAGAAAGCGATCACAATGTGCAAGCCGAGATTGCCAACTCGCTAGGTCTGTATGGCAATAAGGCAGTCGAGACGCTAGTGCAGCTATTTCATAACAATCACAACTGGCTGGTTCGTCGCAGCATTTTAGCAATTATGCCTGAGATGGAGTGCTCACAGCACTTGTTAGAAATTGCTGTGCTCGCGCTGCAAGATACAGACGAGACCATCGTGCAAGCAGGTATTTCGACATTGGGTATGCTGGCTGATACGCCACAGTCAGAGGCTGCACTCAGTGCGCTACTGCCTATGATGACGGCTGATAGCTGGCGATCGCGCATGTATCTGGCCTATGCCCTCAAGCTATTCGACGCCGAGCCTGCTCAAAACGCGCTGCTTCAGCTACGCCAAGACAGTCATCACAAGGTTGTTGCCGCCACGCTAGAAAATCTTTTGCCCTCAGAATAAACCTGGCGTAATAAACCCGGCGTAAAATCACTTCAATCAACCCGACTAGATAGCGTAGGTTTCAGACAAAGACATCTTGTCAGTCATCGATCTTGTCAGCCATCAATACTGAGGGCAAATAGACTATGCTACAAATGTAAATAAATATTACTATTCGTTTACATTTGTAGAGACAGCTTGATTATTCAGTCAAGCCTATAGTCTGAATTTGAGGAATGACTGCGCATGATCATCTCGCCCCAATCCCTTCAGCCCCCGTCAGGTCCGACTGAAGCTTCGCGCTCAGTGATAGAAGCGTCCGCGCTAGAGACATCCGCGCTAGATCACTCGGCGCTAGAAACATTGGCGATCGCATTCTTTCAGCGCTCAACCGGTAGCTGGCAATCTCGCCGCCGCTATTACACCCTAGCTAACGACGAAACCCAAGAAGTCGTCAGCGACCTGAGCGTTCAGTACCTGACAGCAGATCACGAAGCGCTGCTGGCTTTGGGCAAAAGACACGAGCTGGACGTGCCGATGGTGTTTGGCGCTAAGGTCACCTGGGAGAGCACCTACCTTAGCCCTAGCCGCAAGCCATCTGTCGGCTCCACGGTCTTTGGTATTCGCGCCGATATCATGTACCGCGATCGCGGCTTTGCCACCCCTAAGCCTGTCACTGCTCGCTACAAATTCAAAGACGCCCAGACCATGACCCTGCACACAGAATACGGCGGGTCTGCCTTTGAAGAAGAGATTAAGCTAATTGGCGATAACTATCGCACTCGCCAAACTCTTATTTCGCGTGCAGGCGAGGAAATTATGATTGGTCAGTATCTAGAGAAACGCATTCTAGACTCTGCAACGTCGTCTTGCGGGTAAAGGCATTCCATTCGTTTAGCTCACTCGCTGCGTGGCTCAACAATTTAGAGCGTCCGGCTTGATCTAGACCCACCGCGCCGCTGAAGTCTGCCCCCAAAATGCTGCCCACCCCGGCCATATCCACATTGGTGAGGTTAGTCGCCCGCAGGTCGCAGTGCTGCAGCTCTGCCCCAGCCAGGCTGGCCCCCTGCAAATTTGCCCCGGTCAAAAAAGCCTTCTGCAAGTTCGCGCCCGCTAGTCCGGCCCCACTCAGATTGGCCCCGGCCAAGTTCGCGCCGCTGAGATAGGCCCCTAGCAGCATTGCCCCGGTCAAATCTGCGTCCTTTAAGTTGGCTGTGTTCAAATATGCACCGTTGAGCGCGGCCCCTGGTCCTACCGCGCCACAGCTTTTGTATCGAAAGCCCTCTGGCCACTGGGTTTGGCTGTCGTAAAGGGCAAGCTTGAGCTGCGCGTTCTCCAGCGTTGCATCGGTTAGGATGGCACCCTGTAGGTCGCTGCGGAAAAGGGATGCGCCGGTTAAATCTGCGCCTGTTAAGTTAGCCCCTTTCAAGCTGACGCCCCTTAGGTCCGCGTTCTTAAGATCAGCGCCTGATAAATTAGCCACTGAAAGGTTTGCACCAATTAGCCCAGTATTTACCAAACTGGCCCCGCTGAGGGTAGCCCCTGCCAAGTCTGCCTTATAAAAGTCTTTGCCTGACAGGTCTTGATTAGAAAGATCCGCCTGGGCGAGTTGGGCCCTAGGGCCAATACTGGCGGCGTCTACTGGGTTGGAACGCGTCATCATATATAAGATAAAAACTACTCTCTAAGTAATAGAATCACAGCATTGCCTAGCCGAACACAACTGCTTAGTCGCCAATCTTCATCTTTCGTCTTTGCCAACTTTGCCAACACTTAACTCCATAACACCGCTTTTATAGATGCTTCTGAATCCTCCTATGTCCATGACGGCCTTCTTTCAAAAGAGCGAAGGCGTTTGGTTTACCCAGCGTACGGTGCACCATTTTGATGTGGTAGCAGATGAGTCAGGCGAGTCGAATTTGATCGTAGGGCTCGTCAGTGCGAACGATCAGCGCGTGATTGATATTTGCAAATCTCAACAGATTGACCCAAGCTTGGCAGCCGGTGGCGCGTCGTTTGCCTGGCAGGCAAATCTGTCGGACAGTGCGCCTAAATCCTCGGCGGCGGTGCTAGTAGATGTGCCAGACGATGAGAGCGGGCAGTCTGGAAAGCTGGTGCGCGATCGCGGCTATGTAGAGGTTATGCCCGTTGTGAGTCGCTACTGGTTTGGCCAAGACGGCGTGCTGACTATCGATACTGACTACGAAACCAATCAGGGCCAAGAACGCTGCTGGTTTCTTACTGACGACTTTCGCGTGCGCGTCAGCACTGCTCAAATGATGAACGGCGTTAACCTCATGACCTATTGCTCAGAGAAACGATTCGTTACGCCAGAAGACGTCGCTGCGATGGCTGCAAAGCACACCGTTTAGAGCGCGTCAGAACAAAATGAGGCCAGCTTTCCTCTGTTATTACGGAATGTGTATTTGTCTTTCATAATTATGCGATCGCCCGCACCCATCTCGTATTGTGAAAAGACGCAACGTCCTTAATCATTCATGGCTGGATAATGTATCGCCCTTTCCTAGAGCATCTAGAGAACTCGCTGTCTCAAAGGTTCGATCTCACCAAGCGCTCTATTCCAGAAGGCCTAGAGTGCAACATTAGCGAGCGAGGGCGCAACCCAGCCTCTATCCAAAGCTGGTGCTATCAGTGCCCTGAGCTGCGCAAAGCCCGCTACACCTACATTGATGCCGGACAGAGTGCTCAAATTTTCAACAGCGTCATCTATCCTGGTCATCAATACGATCTGCCGCTGCTAGGCATCGATTTTCTCTCCTTTGGAGCAGTCAAGAACCTAATTGTGATGGACTTTCAGCCGCTGTTTCAAGACGTGGCCTATCAGCAAAAGTACATCGCCCCGCTACAAGCCCTGCACGATAAGTACCCCGACCTGGCACAGAACTTAGAGATGAAGTTCTATGATGCCAACCAGTATTTCTCGAAGTATTTGCTCTTTGCCAAAACCGACCCCGATACGGTCAAAACTCGCGTTCTTGCCGCCTTCAAAGACTACCTCCAGCTCTACTGGGAAATGCTTGCTGACGCGACTCCTAATACTGACCCTGCCGCCATGGCTCGTATTGCCAAAGCCCAGCGTGACTATGACCAGTACAGCGCGGAGCGCGATCCTGCGTCGGGCCTATTCGGCAGCTACTTTGGCCATGAGTGGTCCGAGCGCTTCCTATACGGCTTTTTGTTTGAAGATGCAGTGCCTTTGGCCGTCAGCGCTAGCAAGTAGCCTGCCTGTCAGCAAGTAGCCTGTCAGCAAGTAGCCTGTCAGCAAAGAGCCTGTTAACAAAGAGCGCATCAGCCAAAAAAAGCCAGCCTTATGACCAGTACCGAATCCATTCAAAAAGAGCCCGTCCAAACAAAAACCATCTACGAGCCGTTCTTGGCAAGAGCTCAAGCGCTGCTCTCTGAGCATTTAGATCTGAGTGACTACCCCATTCCTACAGGCTTTGAGTCCAAAAGCGCAGTTACTGGTAAAGGCAAGCGCGAAGCTACCGTCACTACCACCAGCTATGGTGTCCGCGCGCCCAAGCTCCGGCAAATTCGCGCCGCACACGTTCAAGGTGGCGCAGCTCTTCAGGTCCTCAACTTTGTCATTTTCCCAGAGCTTACCTACGACCTCCCTTTCTTTGGCGCGGATTTGGTGACGCTGCCTGGCGGACACCTGATTGCAATTGATATGCAGCCGCTGTTTCAAGACGAGGCCTATCAGGCCAAGTACAGTCAGCCTATTATGGAAATGTTTCAAGGCTACCAGCAGCACTTGCCCTGGGGCGGCGATTTCCCAGCCGAGGCGCAGGCATTTTTCTCGCCCGCTTTCCTATGGACTCGCCCAGCCGAAACCGCAGATGTAGAAACCCATGTTTTTTCAGCCTTTGAAGCTTATCTCAAGGCGTATATTGAGTTTGTCAAGGCGGCGGAGCCAGTCACCGACCCGGCGCGTCTAGAAGCGATTAAGCAGGCTCAGCTCAACTATGCTCGCTACCGGGCCGAAAAAGACCCTGCAAGAGGAATGCTCACCCGGTTTTACGGCCCAGAATGGACAGAAGCGTATATTCATGGCTTCTTGTTCGACTTGGAGAAAGATCCTCGCATAGCCGTCTAAGCTGCTGCCTAAAGTTAAGCGCTCAAAATCCAAGCGATAACCATTGGACAAACAGTCAAGTGGCAGCAACCCAAGCCTCAAAGTCAGGTCTCAAGAACGAGCTAGAAACACAATTTCTATCTAGCCATTCTACGGTCGTTTTTTTGTAAAGAGAAAGGTTTATTCAATCTGCTTGGGGCAAATTTTGCTGCCAAGAGCTGCCTGCGCAAGCGACGGAAACGGTTGGTGTATCTAGCTTTTGGTTGGGTAAGACCTTTGTGAACTTTCTTGAACTTTCTTAGATTGTCGTCATATCCGTTTTACTCTTTAAACATACAGAGCAATAGATTGCTAAAAACAGCTATAGCCAAGCTGGGCAGTTCGCCCTACCTGGCGCAATAGTTTGAGGCAATTGGCTCAACCCGAGCGGACCTACCGAGGTGTAGAGGGTTTAAGTCTAGGGCTCTTTGAATTTAGAGTTTTCTAGCCTACAGCCCCCTCATAAGTAAGGTAGTCCCCCGTTAGGGACTGTTTAATAAGGCCCAATTTAAGAATGTTCGATCAGAATGTTCGATTCTGAGGGTCGTCGTGCGGAACCCTTGTTCCCACAGTCAAATATTAGGAGAATTTGGATCTATGTTTGATGCGTTCGCTAAAGTTGTTTCCCAAGCTGATGCTCGTGGTGAATACCTCGCAACATCTCAGCTAGATGCACTAGACGCTATGGTTGCTGATGGCAACAAGAGAATGGACGCTGTTAACGGCATCACTAGCAATGCTTCTGCCATTGTTGCCAACGCAGCTCGTTCACTGTTTGCTGACCAGCCCCAGCTCATCCAGCCCGGTGGTAATGCTTACACGTCTCGTCGGATGGCTGCTTGCCTCCGCGATATGGAAATCATCTTGCGCTATGTTACCTACGCTGCCTTCTCTGGCGATGCTAGCGTTCTAGACGATCGTTGCCTCAACGGCCTACGCGAGACCTATGTTGCGCTAGGAACACCCGGTGCTTCTGTGGCTGCTGGCGTAGAGAAAATGAAAGCAGCTGCGATCGCGATTGTTAGCGATAACAGCAATGTAACGAATGGCGACTGCAGCAGTCTCATTTCTGAAATCAGTGGTTACTTTGACCGTGCAGCTTCTGCTGTTGCTTAAGTCAAACCTGATGTGCTCATCGTTGATGTGCTCATCACTAGACCACTCAAGTGTAAAAATTGTTGACATCCTTAATTGGGAGATCTTAAAAGATGAAAACTCCTTTGACCGAAGCAGTATCTGCTGCTGACTCACAAGGCCGGTTTCTAAGCTCGACTGAGATGCAGGTTGCATTTGGTCGTTTCACTCAAGCTAAAGCAAGCCTAGAAGCTGCTCGCGCTTTGACTTCAAAAGCAGACAGCCTAGCCTCTGGCGCAGCTAACGCTGTTTACAGCAAGTTTCCTTACACGACTCAAATGCAGGGTCCTCAGTACGCTGCCGATCAGCGTGGTAAGGACAAGTGCGTTCGTGACATCGGCTACTACCTGCGGATGATCACCTACTGCCTCATCGTTGGTGGTACTGGCCCCATGGATGACTACTTGGTTTCCGGTCTTGCTGAAATCAACAAGACGTTTGACCTATCTCCTAGCTGGTATGTCGAAGCTCTGAAGCATATCAAGGCTAACCACGGTTTGAGTGGTGATGCTGGTACTGAAGCAAATACCTACATCAACTACGCTATTAACGTCCTCAGCTAAATTGACCCCCTAGCCTCTGATTTTGGTATCAGGCGGTTAGACCTCAATTTTTTACCCAGAGAGATATGCGATTACTGGAAAGCTCTAGTGATTGTTTGTTTCTCTGGGTTTGCTGTTGGTAGATAGATTTAATCTTATGAGTGACAATTTTCAGCTCAAAGCCGAAGATGCGCCGCTTCAGCTCACGGTGCCTCAGGCGATCGCAAATCTAAGGCAAACAGAAGACACAGGCGATCGCTACTACGCCGCCTGGTGGCTTGGCCGATTTCAGGTGCAACAGCCCGAAGCGATTGCGGCGCTGTTAAATGCGCTGACTGATGAGAGCGATCGCGATACAGATGGTGGATTCCCACTCAGGCGCAACGCCGCCCGCGCGCTCGGAAAAGTGGGTGATGCCCAAGTCGTGCCCGCGCTGATCGACTGCCTTAGCAGCAGTGACTACTACGTACGCGAAGCGGCAGCGCAGTCTTTAGAAGCTTTGCAGGCAGAGGTGTCCGTAGGGTCGCTGGTGGCCTTGCTAGACGGTGGTGTAAAGGCCGCGATTCCGGTGCCTGGTAAGCCTCATTTGGTACAGCCCTACAATGCCATCTTAGAAGCGCTAGGAACCTTGGGAACCGCCTCAGGAACCAATAGTCTAGTAGCGATTATTGAGCCCTTTTTGCAGCATGAGGTGCCTCAGGTGAAAAACGGTGCAGCGCGGGCCCTGTATCAGCTCACAGGTAAAGGTCAATATGCGCAAGTGCTTGTAGACACGCTCGGCTGTGACGATTTACAGCTTCGGCGCTCGGCGCTTCTAGACCTAGGCGAAGTCGGGTATCTACCAGCAGCAGCGGCCATCGCCGATACCCTCGCCGAAAACAGTATCAAGCTGATATCCCTAAAGGGCTTACTTGAAAAGCAGCTACAGCAATCGACATCTCTTCTGTCTGACCCAGCTTGTAAGGTCATGTCGCTGATGGACTCACTGCTGTGACTCTTTGGCTGCAGCTCTTCTGTTTATCTTTCTTTTAATTGTCTTCTTTCTGTTTATATTCTTTCTGCCTATCTCTCTCTAGCTGTCTCTTTTTAGCTTCTTCTTTGGTTATGCTCGATTCTGATTCTCTCCTTCAATCTAGGCTTCAGGCTGTTGAATCTGCAGACTCCGCACAGGCAATGCTAGATTCGGTAGAAGCACTCGCTGAGCTAAAAAGCGAAGGGGCCATTGACATGCTCATTCGCGTGCTGGGCTATAACAATCCGGGTGCGGCAGTCGCTGCAGTCGATGGCCTGATTCAAATTGGTACACCAGCAGCTTCCGCTGTGCTCAGTCAGATAGATGGCTATAACTATGGCGCACGGGCCTGGGCGCTGCGGGTACTCGCAGGCATTGGTGATCCACGTGGGCTCGATTTAATTTTAGCAACAGCAGCTGAAGATTTTTCGCTCAGCGTCCGACGAGCCGCCGCACGCGGACTGGGCACCATTCAGTGGGAGAAGCTAGAAAAAGCAGAAAGGCTAGAGGGGCAAACGCGGGTGAGAGATACCCTTCTGGGTGTGGCCACAGCAGATCCTGAATGGGTTGTTCGCTATGCGGCGATGGTCGGATTACAGGGGGTTGCCACAGCAGCGATCGCACAGGGCTATAAAGAGGGCTATAGAGATTTGCAGAAGAACTTGTTAGAACCGATTGTTAATTGCTTGCAGGCGATCGCCGCTGATGATGACACAATGGCTGTGAGAGCGCGGGCAGCGTGGGCGATCGCACAGCTACCGTCTTCGGTAGTTGGCTAAGGCTGATGCCAATATTGACGAGAACTATCTAGACCTCGAATAACTCGACATGGATTTCCGGCCGCAAATACCTTTGGTGGTACATCCCGTGTTACAACACTGCTGGCCCCAATTGTAGAACCATCTCCAATGGTGATACCAGGACAGACAATGGCACCTCCACCAATCCAAACGTCGCTGCCTATCTCGACAGGCAGGGCAAACTCCCACCCATCTTTGCGCTCAATCGGATCAAGCGAATGGGTCGCGGTGTAGATCTGTACTTTGGGGCCAAGCAACACGCGATCGCCAAACCGGACAACGTTACAATCGAGAATAACGCAGTCATAGTTGATGAATAGGCGCTCACCTGAGAAGATATGTGACCCATAGTCGCATCGAAACGGCGGCTTGATTTCAGAATTTGCTCCAAGCGTCCCCCAAAGCTTTTGAATAAGAGACTGTCGTTCTTCAGTAGCATCAGGAAGAGAGAGATTGAAAGTGTGTAAGATTCGTTGCGCACGAAGGTGCATTTCAGTCAGCTCAGGATCAGTCGCTATATAGGGCGGCTCACCTGCGAGCATCCTTTCTCTCATAGATTTCTCTGTGTTTAGTCGCTCCATAACCTGATTTTCAATGGGGAATTATCAGCTGCGGTAGAGGCCCTTGCGGTAGAGGCCCTTGCGGTAGAGAGGCTGCCTTGACTACTGACCTACTAACTCTTTGAACCAGTCGTCGCTCCAGATCTCTTCAAAGATTTCATCGGCGAGAGCTTCTTGCTTGTAGCTGGGCTCTAGGCGGACGGCCTGCTGAAGATTTTCTAGGGCCAGATCGTTGTCGCGCTGAAGGGCGTAGCACAGGGCGCGGTTGTAGTAGGCTTTGGCGTAGTTGGGGTTAACGGCGATCGCTTTATCAAAGCTCTTGAGGGCATCGCGATCGCGTCCCAATCGCATCAGCACATAGCCGCGATTGTCCCAGGCTTTGGCCAGCTTTGGCTTAAACCGGGTTGCCTTTTCAAATGAGTCTACTGCCTCTTCGTAGCGCTCTAGCTCAGTGAGCGCTAGGCCCCGGTTGAGCCAGGCAACGGCGTCATTGGTCTGCAAAGACACAGCTTGATCAAACGATTCAAACGCCTGGTCGTGGGCCTGCAAAATACCGAAGGCCACGCCGCGATTGACCCAGGCTTCGTGGTATTTGGGGTTGATGTCAAGGGCGCGGTCAAAAGCTGCGATCGCCTCTTCGCGCTGTCGCAATCGACTGAGTACCAGCCCCCGGTTGAGCCAAGCTTTGGCATCGGTTGGCTCGGCTTCAATCACCGTCTCAAAGGCACCGAGTGCATCCTGATACTGTCGCAGCTCTCTTAGCAGCAGCCCAGACTGATACCAAGCGTCAGTGTTACTCGGATCTAGCTGCGTGACTTTTTTCAGCGCTGCGATCGCCTCTTCTTTTTGCTCTAGTGCAATCAGCACCCGCGCCCGATTAAACCACAGCTCGGCGTTAGAGGGCTGTACCTCTAGGGCTCGGTCGTAGGCTGAGAGCGCCGCCTCATACTGCTTATTCTCTAGCTGCTGGTTGCCTGCTTTAATGAACTCATCAGCAGTCAAAAACAGCTCTGGGCGATTGTCTTTTAGACGCTGCATTTGTTCAGAGAGCGCGGCTAGCTGCGTTTGGGCAGTGCTTACAAAGGTATCGGCAACATAGTCAGGCGTCACCCGGCCCAACTCTTGCATAACCTGTTGTTTCTCGCCTTCAGCTTCTGTTTTTAATGCCGCTAGCTTGGTCTCTATCTCTGTTTTGGTTTGCGTTAGCTCGGCGAGTGCCTGTTCTTGCTTGTTGTCCATCTGGGCCTGCATAGCTGCTAGCGCCTGGCCAAATTTCTCTTCTATCTGGCCTAGCCGCCCTTGCGCTGCCTGCTGCCGTTCGCTCGCCGCCTGAGCCAACTCTCCAATCTGCTCGCCCAGGCGCGAGTCAAAGTTGTTGAGCTTGCTGATAATAATGTCTCGGCGGCCAAATACTGTATTACGCACTTCTACCAGCTCGTTACTAAAGCTGTTTTCTACTTCGCCCAGCGACTTTAACAACTGCTCGCGCTCGCCGCCAATGCTAGATTGCAAGGCTTCTACCTCACGGGTGAACTCGTCTTGCAGCGATCGCACCTGTCCCAACGTTTCACCTTGCCGTTCTCCTAGCTCTGATCCCATCGCGTTTAGCTGCTCTGCAAACTCGCGAGCGCTTTCACTTAGCTCGGTATACAGCTCTGTTTTGCGCGTGCTGACATCGTTACCCATATTCGCAATTTGAGATCGAAACCCCTCAGCGGTGGCCTGCAATTGCATAATCGTATGGCTGCGCTCTTCGCCAATGCCGGTTTGCACATCGGCAATCTGCGTCTTAAAGTCGCCCGCCACCCGATCCATTTCGCCCAGTAGCGTGCCCTTGCGACCTTCTACGTCGGCCTTGAGCGTTGCAAACTGCGTCAAGAAGCCATCGGCAGACTGGCGCAGGCTCTGCATCATGTCTGCTTTGCGGGCTTCTACCTCATTGCGAATGCTGTTGAACTGCTGCTGCAGGTCGCTAGTGGCGCGTTCAATATTTTGTAGGGCTAGGTCTCGGTGGCCTAGGGCGCTGGCTTGAATCTCGGCTAGGCCTTTGGCTACGTCAGCTTCAGAGTCTTGCAGCCGTTCAACAGCGCTGTCCCTTTGCGCTTCGATTTTGGCTCTAGCCGCATCTTCAGCTTCGAGTAGGCGGGGGCCAAATTCTTGACTTTGCTGGGCGATCGCACCCAAAACCCGGTCTTTCTGCGCCACCGTTTCCGCCTGCAAGCTGCCCATCTGGTCAGAGAGCACCGATTCTTTACGCTCAATTTCGTCAAAGAAGGCCGTTTTGCGCCGCTGGGTTTCTTCTTTAATTACGCCAACATGACGCGAGAATTCGGCTTCGGACGTGGTAAAGCGCTGAAGTATTCTTTGACCCTCGACTTCGGCTTCGGTTTGCAGGCCGTCCAGGCGCTGCTTGGCCTGATCGCGTAGCTGCACCGCCACCTGATCAAAATCTGTCGCTGTGGCCGCTAGCTTAGTGTTAATCTCTTCGAGCTCGCGCTCCCAGTTGCGGGCTGTCTGCGCTTTCAGTTCGCCTAGCTCCTCAACTAGGTTGTACAGCACCTCGCGCTGTGCCGCGACCTCTCGCTGAAAGTTGCTAGAACGGCCCTGCAGCTTGCCAGAAAGATCGTCGGCTTCGGACAGCACGCGGTTCAGACTGCGCGTCGCGTTGTATACCTTGTTTTCTAGCTCAGTCATTTCATTGAGCTGGGTACGCACAATGGTCGCAACTTCGCTGACAACAGAGCGCCGCAAAAACCACAGCAGGATGACGCCAGCGGCCAAAATCAAAACCAACAGGCCCAGCATGAGGGAGATCAGGTTTGTCAGTCTGTCTTCTGCCTGTGCCTGAGAAGCGATGATGGCGGTATTATTAGCGCTAGGATCAGTACCTGATGGTGCGGGCACAACGGGTGCTACATCCGTTGGAATGGCAGGCAGCTCGGCGGGATCAGGTGGAGGGCTTTGAGCCTGTTCAACGGTTTCTTCTTGAGCCTGGCCCTGGTCTTGAGCTTTGCTGGGCGCGATGATCATCATTGACATGACCAGCGAGATCCCGAGCAGACTGCCGCTAGAGATTATCCGGCTTGCGCTTGAATGCCGATTTTTTTGATTCCCCTGCATGGGTGACCCCTTACCGTGGCTGACGCTGGTCAGTTTTATATTGCATTCTACCTGAATCGTCAGGTTAGCAGATAGTTGGTCTGTGTCTCGGTACTATAGCCCGTTAATATATAGACAAGAATATATAGACAAGCTCGTCTTAACTTAGGGGTCTATGGCAGCGGCCTATGACAGACGTTTCAATCGCCCAGCACTACCACCAGCGAACGAAGTACGACCCTCAGACCTTAGCAGCAAAGCGCCAAGGTCCAAACGGTGGACTCGACTGGTCTCTTCAGCCACGGCCTTACAAAGATTACAAGCTAGGTCACAGCATCGATTTAAAGCCTTATTTGGAAAAGGCTCCGGCAAGTGCGGATGTGACCTGGCGCTGGTGGCAGCGAATTTCTCGGCTGCTGATTGATAGCTATGGGCTCACAGCCAGGGTGACGACCGGTTCAGGCGAGCCCGTTTATCTGCGCTCTGCGCCCTCGGCTGGGGGGCTGTATCCAGCCGAGATTTATTTGGTTTCTCGCGGTACGACTTTGCTGCCAGCGGGGCTGTACAACTACCAGGTGCGATCGCACTCGCTGCTGCGATTTTGGGACGATCATCCTTGGCAGGCTTTGCAGGCGGGCTGCTTTTGGCATCCATCGCTAGAAACCACCCAGCTAGCGCTGGTCGTAACCAGTGTGTTCCAGCGGTCGGCCTGGCGCTATCAAGATCGGGCCTATCGGCGAGTGTGCCTAGATGCGGGGCATCTGCTGGGTAATTTGGAGGTCGCTGGGACATTGTGCGACTACCGGCCTCATCTGATTGGCGGCTTTGCCGACGCGCAAATAAACCAGATGCTGTATCTAGATACCAAAGAAGAGAGTGCGATCGCGCTTTTGGCCCTAGCCGACCTTTTCCAAGTCGATCAAAATCTTTCACCTGCTCGCAGCGCCCTGCCGAGCCCGATTCATACCGACATTGTGGCGACCCCAGACGGCAAGCTGCTGGACTATCTGCACCAGAACACGCTCATTCCGGCTGAGTCAGACTTTGGTCAGTGGCATCAAAAGGACAGCAGCACTCTAATTTGGCCTGCTGGGTCGCCTGCGGATCTCTCTAAGCGATCGCCTGGCGAATCTGCAAACGGCAGTGTCTTTCCAATTCCTATTAACTCGCCAGATACCGACGAAGATACCGCTGAGCCACCACCAAACGATCCGCGCCCCCCGAACAGCCCTGCTGGCGACAAGTACAACTTTCCATTTGGCATTACCGTCTCGACCAAAACGCAGCCCATTGCGTGGGGCGATCACCTCGCAAATTTAGAAGACACGCTTCTCACCCGCCGCTCTACTCGCCGCTATAGCCGCGCCCCCCTGCACTCAGCCGATTTGTTCGCCCTGCTCGACTTCACCTACCACCCGGCCCACTACCGCCTACAGTCTTTCGATCAGCAGCCCGACTACTTTGATCTTGGTCTGATTGAAACGTTTGTTGCCATCTCTAATGTTGATGGCCTAGAATCCGGCTGCTATTACTACGCGCCGAAGGCCGAAGAGCTGCGCCAAATTCGGTTCAATCAGTTTCACAAAGACCTGCACTTTTTGTGCCTGGGTCAAAATTTGGGTCGCGATGCGGGCGCTGTGATTTTCCATACGGCCAATTTGGCGACAGCCGTTGCCAAGTATGGTGACCGGGCCTATCGGTATCTGCATATGGATGCTGGGCACCTGGGTCAGCGGCTGAATTTGGCTGCAACCCGGCGACAGCTTGGGGTGAGTGGAATCGCCGGATTTTTTGACGATCAGGTAAACGATCTGTTGAGCATTCCAGCAGAAGAGGCGGTTTTGTACATTACGACGGTGGGGCAAAAGGCGACGCGGTAGCCGAAGCCACCGAATATAGCTACTCAATCGCGCCCATTGCTCTGACGGTTCGGGCGATCGCTGAAATATCTTCGTCGCCGTGCCCTTGTGCGATCAGGCCATTTTCGATTTGCTCTACGTACGCAGCCATTGGCAGCGGCAGGTTTAGCTCGCGAGCTGTAGCCAGTGCGATCGCCAAATCCTTTTGATGCAGCCGCACTCGAAACCCCAGCGGATAGTCGTTTTCAATCATATTTCCTGAGCGATTTGTCAGCCCCCAAGACCCGGCTGCGCCGCTACCCACTGCCTGCACCACTTTCTCCATATCCAAACCCGCTTTTAGGCCCAGGGCCATACCTTCTGCAACCGACCAGTAAGTGCCGGCGACGATAATTTGATTAATCGCTTTGGTGGTTTGCCCTGCGCCAATGGGGCCTACATGTGTAATCGTCGTGCCCATCGCCTCGAGAATCGGCCTCGCTTTTTCTACTGCCGCGGCCTCGCCACCCACCATAATCGACAGCGTCCCTTTCTCGGCCCCTTCTGACCCGCCTGATACAGGCGCATCGATCATTTCAATGTCTTTTTCGGTCAGCTTTTGAGCAATACTTCGAGTCACACTTGGGCTAATCGTAGACATATCGACTAGCAGGCTACCGGGACGCGCGCCCTCAATAACGCCGTCTGGGCCTAGCACCACTGCTTCTACGTCCGGGCTGTCGCTGACACAGGTGATGATAATATCGGCGCTGACCGCTGCGGCCTTCGGAGAGACGGCCTCAGACGCGCCCGCTGCGATCGCTGTTTGCGTCTTTCCTTTGGTGCGGTTGTATACCGTGACGGCGTAACCCGCTTTCAACAGATTGAGCACCATCGGTGCGCCCATGGTCCCTAGCCCAATAAATGCAATGTTCATCATGTTTTGTCCCCAATATCTTTTAGCCAGTATCTCGTAACCCAGTATCTCCTTGTTGAAATCTGGCAGCTAAAATCTGGCAGCTAAACTAACTAAAAACCGCGAACGCTTTAGAACTCCTGAAGACTAGCCCTAAAGAACAGAAGCAAAAAAAAATAAACAACAAAACTATCTATTAAAACTATCCAAAAAAAAACTCGGCAAGTCCGAGTTTTCCTGTAGCGCTATTTCTTGTCGCTAATGCTATAGCTCAATAAGACTAACTCGAACAGACTGACGACCTGCTGAATACAAGTTTGCCAGTCTGTTCTAAGTTAGTTCTGTTGTGTTGGTGAGCTTTTGCTTGCTAGCAATTTCACTAGCCCATCGCAAGCAAGGCAATTACAAATAATCTGAGCTAAAGCTGTGGGTCACAGCCTGTGCAGTTAACCTATTCAGCTGCACAAGGCTCAGCTGCACAAGGCTCAGCCGCGCAAGGCTCAGCCGCGCAAGGCTCAGCCGCAGGATCGACTTCTTCTGTAGCCTCCATGTCCGCGTCAGGGGCAGGCTCGCTGCCGCCACAGCTAGCGAGTGTCGTCATACCAAAAACAGATGCAGCAGCAAGCGCAGCCATATACTTAACTTTCATCTTGTACTCCTTAAAGAAAAGAATAAATTAGAGCGAATTACCGCCGCATAAACGCAGTGGTAACAGGATGTGTTCCTTAAGTGCTTAACTTAGTTGTTACAATTGTGGACTGTCAACTAGCCAAAAGGGTGAGGAAACACTGAGAGTCTGGTAGATAAGGACTATAGGATTTATTACTATTCTGTCATTTTTACGGACAGGTACATTTGTCCTTAAACTAAAGTTGAATGGGCATGCTCTAAACGTTTAGAGCATCTCACGACTTTCCTTCTTAATCCAAATTGACTAAACAATTGGCGATCTTTTAGTCTCTGCGTTTTTTGCTTATGCTTTTTCTATCGAACTTTTTCCGACGACGCTTTCTGCGTACCCGATAGCTGCCTACTGTATCGCTGATGGAATGGCTGATAGAGCCTAGCTCTAGGCCAATTAGCACAGCTACCCATTGCATCGCATATCTTTTCAACAGCGTGCGAAAAGGATGCCTTAGTAGATCCCACGAGAGCTGTGCGTCCCATAGAAAATTGAGTAGTTCAATACCAACTAAAGTAAAGAGCGCGAGCCAAACAGAAAGATAAACAACTCTAAGGGCTGTGCCAATGATGGGGCCGTGAGAGAGCTTAGAGCGATGCTTGATTGCGATTTGATATGGCAGCCAAATCCATCTTAGTGGACCCCAGCGCGTGTACTGCACCGAATGAATGTCAAGATCTGGGCCTAGCATCAGCCCGCCTACTAAAAACGACAGGCTAACAATCGCGGTGAGCACCGGGCTGCGAGTAAACAGAGCGGTCAGTCCTGCTATGAAGGGCAGACACCAATAGGTAATCTGGTCGTGAACGCGGCCTGAAGGCATAAGGGGATCAAGAGATAGCGCGGCAATATTCTATACACTAATACAAATGAATTGCTCGCTGTCGATGTTTCTTTAGAAAATGTGCTGTAAGTAGGCCGCTTCTTCTGCTATTATCTTAATCCGGGCGCAGAGGCGAGGCGTTTAATCGCATTTCCTATGCACGGTTCCGGGCGGTTAGCTCAGTTGGTAGAGCGCCTCGTTTACACCGAGGATGTCGCGGGTTCGAGTCCCTCACCGCCCATACTATTTTTATCTACTTTATGTCTTCCCCGTCTGAGGGCGCGAAGCCGCGTCTGCCTTTCCAGTTTTGGATTGTGGCTTCGATTGCGTTTATAAATTCTGTTAGCTTTACGATTATTATTCCGACGCTCTACCCGTATGCTATGCAGTTCGGGCTGAGCGATTTTGAAGCCAGCCTGCTGACAACGGCTTATTCGCTTTCACAGTTTTTTGGAACGCCGCTGCTAGGTCAGCTTTCTGACCGGTGGGGGCGGCGGCCTCTGCTGGTGATTAGCCTGCTAGGGACGGTGGTGGCTAATTTGATAGCGGCGATCGCAGGGTTTGCCTGGTTACTATTCGCTGCTCGCATCTTTGATGGTGTTACGGGCGGCAATAACTCTATTGCGCAGGCAGTGGTTAGCGATATTACCTCGCCTGAGCAGCGAACGCAGGCATTCGGAATTTATAGCGGTCTGTTTCGGCTGGGCTTTGTGGCGGGTCCGCCGCTGAGCTATGTGGCACAGCTAATGCCGCCACTGCAAATAGGCGGCTGGGGAGTGTCGTCATTGGGTATGAGCTTTCTAGTATCGGCGGCGATCGCATTTATCGCCGCTGCTATGTGCTTCTTTTTCCTGACTGAAACGCAGCGCTCAGATGAGTCGTCTGCTGCTGAGCGCACTGCTGCTGAACGCACTGCTGCTGAACATTTCATAGCTAACGATTCTCTTGCTAAAAAGCCTTCTAGCCAAAAAAAGAGCCCGCGCAAGATTGATTTTTTCAGTTTGTTCACCGCGCTCAGACGCCCGGTTGTAGGCCGCATCTTGCTGATGACCTTTCTCAATGGCTTCACCTTTACGATTTTTACCTTCGCGTTCCAGCCCTTTTTTCTCAACGTGCTGGGTCAAGATACCAAAAACTTGGCGATCGCATTTGTCGCCTTTGGCCTGCTGGCCTTTGTCTCTCAAGTATTTTTTCTAGAGCCCTTGCGCCAGCGCTTTAGCCTCGTGAACGTGCTCGTGGGGGCGCTAGTTGCCCGCGGCGTCTTGTTTTTACTCATGCCTGCTTTGCCCAACATTGTTGCTTTCTCGGTGCTGTTGGGTGGTTTTGGCCTGGTCAATGCTTTCCCCATGCCCTTAATCGATTCGATTTTATCGACCCGTAGCGATCAAGCAGAGCAGGGTGAGATTTTGGGCCTCAACGCATCTTATCTGAGTATTTCTAATGCCATTGGTCCAGCGGTGTCGGGTTTGCTGGTGACGGCCTATGGGTATTCGGTACCGTTTTGGGTGGCCGGAGTGCTGACAGTGGCGATTGCGGGATTTGCGCTGACCTTGCAAGAGCCAGCGCCGCAGACATAAGTCATCAGTTAAAGATCGATCAGCCAGGGATCACTAGCAAAGACTGCTAGCTCGCTGCGCTCGCTATAGATGGCTCGTTTGCCTATACTTACACTTCTAAATACTATGGAGATTGGCCCGTAAAGGCTGGCAAATTCAACCAGGCTGCGGCTTTCTGGATCACAGCACTTCTACTTTAGGTAAACGTGACTTATATCAGTACCAATCGAGCCTCGAAGGCCAAGCCCTCCGAGTGGTTTTCAAATGTGCCAGCAGATCTGCTGGCTGGCGTGGTGGTGGCGCTGGCGCTGATTCCTGAAGCGATCGCTTTTTCTATCATTGCGGGCGTCGATCCAAAGGTTGGTCTCTATGCCTCCTTTACTATGGCGGTGACTATTGCCTTCTTGGGCGGTCGTCCGGCGATGGTGTCTGCCGCGACAGGCGCGATGGCACTGCTGGTAGTCGATCTAGTCAAAAACTATGGCCTAGAGTATCTGCTAGCGGCTACGCTGCTGACCGGTTTGCTGCAAGTCATTTGGGGCTCTTTGCGGATTGGCCGAATTATGAAATACGTGCCCCGCGCCGTGCTTGTAGGGTTTGTCAACGCCCTGGCCATTCTGATTTTTAACGCTCAGCTAGAGCAGTTCACAATTGCGAGTGAAGCCCAGTTTTTGGGCCCCAACAACGTGCTGATGTATGTGATGGTGGCAGCCGGTTTGGCCATCATCTACCTGCTGCCGAGGTTGACCGGGCGCATTCCTATTGTCAAAGATATCCCTTCTCCTTTGGTTGCGATCGTGGTACTCACGGCGGTTTCGGTTTCTGCCGGCATGCGACTGCCCACCGTGAGTGATATGGGCGATTTGCCTAGCACCCTGCCAGTCTTTCGCCTGCCGGATCTGCCGCTGAATCTGGCGACTATCGAAATTATTTTGCCAGTGGCGCTGACGCTGTCGGCGGTGGGCTTGTTAGAGTCATTTTTAACTGCGTCGGTGCTAGATGATATGACCGATACTAACAGCGATAAGAACCAGGAAGCGCGAGGCCAAGGCATGGCCAACCTGATTACCGGTATGTTTGGCGGGATGGCGGGCTGCGCCATGATTGGCCAGTCGATTATCAACATAAAATCGGGCGGGCGTCAGCGGCTCTCTACGCTGAGTGCAGGCATTTTCTTGCTGTTCTTTATTTTGGTGCTGCGCGCCTGGGTCGGCCAAATTCCGATGGCGGCGCTAGTTGCTGTGATGTTTATGGTCTCGATTAGTACATTTAACTGGGCATCGCTAACGAACCTGCGCCAAATGCCAAAGAGTGAAACCTTTGTGATGCTGGCTACGGTGGTGACGACGGTGATTACGCACAACTTGGCTTTGGGGGTGATGGTGGGAATTGCTTTGAGTGCGATCGCCTTCTCACGCAAAATTGGTAAGCTCATCCAGGTACAGAGCGAGCTCAGCGCAGACGGCTCTACCCGCACTTACTACATATTTGGCCAGCTGTTCTTCGTTTCTGCCAACAACTTTCGCGAAGCCTTCAACGTTCATGAAAAAATTGAGCGTGTCGTCATCGATCTCACCCATTCTCACCTTTGGGACCAGTCTGCAGTAATTGCCATCGACAAAGTTGTGCTCAAATTTAGGGCGCACGGCTCTGACGTTGAGCTAGTGGGGATGAATGAAGCTAGCGCAACGCTAATAGATAAGCTGGCTATTCACGACAAAGAGAATGCCGCAGAGCTGGTAGGCGGGCACTAGTTGATGAGTTTGGGAACGAGGCTAATCCAGCGCGTTCATTCAGTATTCCGCATTCAGCTTTTTCTATTCAGCTTTTAAGTGCAATTACCAACCAAATATTCGATCTTTAGCTGAAAGTATCGCACTGATCAACGTCGCCTGATTGCAAACCCCGGCGAAACCATTCCATCCGCTGCGCAGAGGTGCCGTGGGTAAAAGAGTCTGGGTTAACGTAGCCGCGCTGATTGCGTTGGAGAGCATCGTCGCCGATTTGGCTGGCGGCGTTGAGGGCTTCTTCTACGTCGCCAGCTTCTAGTAGGTTGCGCTGATTTGCGCTGTTGGCCCACACGCCAGCAAAGCAGTCGGCCTGTAGCTCTTGGGCAACGGAGAGCTGGTTGGCCTGAGTCTCGCTCACGCGGCGTTGGGCAGCGCGAACCTGTTCGGAAACGCCGATAAGATTTTGTATATGATGGCCAACCTCGTGGGCAACTACATAGGCTTGAGCAAAGTCGCCGGGTGCACCTAGCCGATCTCTAAGGCTGCGGTAGAAGTCAAGATCGATGTAGACCTGCTGGTCGGCAGGGCAGTAAAAGGGGCCGACAGCCGCCTGGGCGGTGCCGCAGGCCGATCGGACAACGCCGCTAAAAAGCACAAGCTGCGGTTCGCGATAGCTGCCGCCAAATTCTTGAGGAAAGATGCTGCTCCAGGTGTCTTCGGTATCGGCAAGAACAACAGAGATGAATTCAGCTAGCTGATCTTCTTCGGGGGAGCTGGCCTGGTAGGGACCGCCAGAAGGGGCCTGACTAGCTGGTGGCGCGGCAGCGTCTAGCAAAATGGTGGGATCGCCGCCGAGCAACGTAATAACGACGGCGACAACTAACATGCCAATGCCACCGCCACCCACGACTAGTGGACTGCCACCGCCACCACGCCTGCCACGCCGATCTTGCACATTTTGACTACGACGGCCCGTTTTCCAGCGCATACCCTTTTGTCCCAGCAAAGATAATCAAAGAATAACCATGACCCCACCGCAGTGCTGCTTACTGTAAAACCGCTGATCGAAAGCGGTTTACCATGAACATGCGGAGCGCAAATGATTTCCAATACAGTATCATTTCGGCCAGTTCTAGCTTTCAGCCAATAGTGATAACAAGGTTTGATCTTTTTCCCTGACGCATAGGCCTTTGAAGGTGTAAGGACTGTGCTTTAGATATCTAACCAACTAAACGGATGAGCTGCCAGAGCACATTGAGAACTCGTTCTAAGTTTGAGCGTGGAAATTGGCGGAAATTCTTCAGCTTAGTGCTGGGCTGCCTGGACCCGTTTTATCTGTTGGGGTGCCTGAATTTTGGTGAAAAGCGCGATCGCCTCTCCAAAACAATCTGCCCGCATTCCCATCTGCGTCTCGGCGCTACGGCCCATTTGAAAGTACGCCTCTGCCAAATCGCAGGTCGCGCCGATGGCTTCGCACAGGTCAATAGCCTGCGTGTGTAGCGACATTGCACCTTCCCAATCTCCTCGTTGCCGCTGTAATATCGCCAGTCCGGTCAGCGCTTTAGCCTTTACCTGAATATAGTGACCCGCCTCTGCTGATGCGATCGCCCGCTCATACATCACCAGCGCCGTTTCCCTTTCTCTTAATGCCCCAAACGACTGCCCTAGCAGCTGCAAGAAATAGGCATACCGGCCATACTCATCGTCCGAAACAGCCGTGAACTGAGCGGCGACGCGATTGGCTAGCGCTTTAGCCGATCTCGTTTGGCCCAGATAGGCTTGTACCAAAGCTAGCCCTACGGTGGCCTTAGTTGCCCAAGCCTGGTGAGCGCTTCCTTCTGCTAGGGCAATCACTTGCTCGAAGCGCTCAGCCGCCTGAGGCAGCTCCCACAAATCGATGTGATAGAGGCCAATGCTCAGATGCGCGTCTACGGTCAACATTCTTAGATAGTAGTAGTTACGGGCTGCTGAAGATTGTTGCACTGTTGGAAAGTTCTTCGGAAAATTGTTCAGAGAGTTCTGTTGCTCTTTGGTTTCTTCGGTGTCTAGTAGGGTTTGCTGCTGACAGGCGATCGCACCGCGAACGTCACCCGTAATCCAATAGGCATCGCCTAAAATGTTGTTTAGCTCACTGCGGCCAGCCTGCACGTGCGGCAATACTTGGGTAATAGCGTTAATGGCTGGTTGTAGCAAACCTATCCGGTACAGGCTGCTGGCCAGGGGCAAAAACTGTCGCCACTGGTTGTGACGACTTTTGAGTAAAACTGCCGCTGCGGCGTCGTAGTCTTTGATGGCGATAAAGTGATAGTAGGCTTCTAGGGCTTGTAGGGCGTCGTTGACCGTAACCATGCTGCGCGGCTGCGCGTTCCAATAGTCGGCTGCTGCCTGGTTTGCTTGCTGCCAGTCGGCGCTGGTTCTTAGCCGTTCAATCGCCTCAGCCCGGCTGACCGGATGCAGCCAGTAGCGTCCTTTTTCGCACTCTAGCAGCGAGCGATCGCGCAGTGAGTGAATGATTTGCCTTTGGGCCGCTGGCGCAACGCCCCACATTAGCGCGGCGATCGCATCTGCCTTTAGCTGCGCGTGGTCTTGATAGCGATAGCAGCCAAGCCGACAAAACACCTTATAGGCGTTGGTGTCTAGCTGCCGCAGTCGATTTACCTGGCTGCCTACCAGGTTGCGCAAGTCCGCCGCCCCCAGCAAATTGACGCTGTTTTCATGCCAGAAGGCGCTCAAGTCTCCGGCAAAATCTTCGAGCGCCGCCGCGCACAAAATCTCCATTGCTTTGGCATTGCCGCCATAGGCCCGGTGCATATGGGTCAAAATGTCTGTCGCGTGGTCACCTTTGACGCTGCTATGCGCTACAAAGAACTGCTGCCAGGCTTCTAGCGTTAGTCCTGGTAGGCGGTAGTGGTGAACTTTTATGCCGGGTTCGCAAAGGCGATCGCGGCTGGTAATCAGCACCGTTGCCTGCGCCGTGGCGAGTACGCGCAGCAGCTCTACATAGTGACGGCATCCCGCTATAAATTGACCATTCCCATCTAGTGCGGGCTCCAAATTATCGATCAAAATGCCCACCTTTCCGGCTTGTAGACGGCTTTGCAGATGGCGCTTTAGTCGGCTTAGAGTCACGCTAAACTCTCGCCCTGGCTCCTCGTTAAAATGCTGCCGCAGCCACTCTTCCACCACGCTTTCTACTGGCGTAATGTTTTCGGCCTCTTTGGCCATCAGCAGCTCTAGCGTCTGGTCAAATCGCTGGCAGTACTGCTGAGCCAGTGTGGTTTTACCAACGCCGCCTTCGCCTTGAATGACGATGATGCGATGAGTCTGAGCAAGGGTTTGAAGGGTTTGGAGGGCGGTTTGGCGACCGAGGAAGGCGGTGGAGAGGGGTGTGAGTGGAGCTGTGTGTGCTGGGAAAACCGGTATCGAGCCGAAGGTGTCTCGCTTGTCGATTTGGGCCTGGACGCTGCGGAGGCTAGCGATGACGGTGGCAGAGCCAGGGGCGCTTTTGAGAGTGCGTTTGAGCCGGTTTTTGAGACGCGATCGCAAGTTTCCTTTGGTAATTCGCTCGCCCAGCGCTTCAGAGAGCAGCTTCCATAGCTGAGCTGCAACGTCTTTAACATGGCCTTCGCTGTAGCCTGCTAGCGTTGCTACCTGCCCGTAGGTTTTGCCTTGCCAGCTCTGCTGAATAATATAGCTTTGCAAATCGCTTAAGTGCCTGCCAGTGCGCTCGTGTAGCAGCTGGTCAGCATATTCGACGGCGATTTCTACCCTCATGTTCTCTGTTTTACCCGATACGAGTCTGGCCTAGTAAAAGCTTTGCTTGGAAAGTAGACTACCAGCTACTTAGTACAAGTTTCGAACCAGCGAGCGGCGCTTTCTCAGACTTTTACAGACTTTTTCCGACTGACAGACGACAGCTCAGCTCCTACGCTGTGACCACGCTATGACTACGCTGTAAGAGCAAACGCCCGCAGACCTTCCCCTGGTGCACAATCAACTTCCTTTGTTTTTTACGGTAAAATCACCGACGCTATCCTACAGACCAGCGGGAATTCTTTGTCTAGCCTTTATCTAAAGGTGTGGAGAATACAGATGACACGCCAGGCCCTTCCTTATTACTTTTTGACCCCTTCCGACTTTTCCTACTTTGCGTTTTCCCTTTTCCTTGCCTAGTCCTTTTGCCTATCTAGTCCTTTCTCACTACTCGCCATGAACAACTACGCCATCCTGCCAGACGATCTCAACCCTCAAGCTATGCCCAAGCATGTCGCGGTCATCATGGATGGCAACGGTCGCTGGGCCAATCAACGGGGACTGCCGCGAATTGCTGGCCACCGGCAGGGTGCAAAGACGCTTAAAGATCTGCTGCGCTGCTGCAAAGACTGGGGGGTGGGGGCGCTGACGGCCTATGCTTTTTCGACTGAAAACTGGCGCAGGCCGACTGCTGAAGTGGATTTTTTGATGATGATGTTTGAAAAACTGCTGCGCAAAGAGCTGAAGGAAATGCACAGAGAAGGCGTGCGGATTCGCTTTTTAGGCGATCTTGATGAGCTGTCACCTTCTTTGCAAAGAGAGATAGAAAGCGCGATGCAACAGACGGCGCAAAACACCGCGATTGATTTTAACGTGGCGATCAATTATGGCAGCCGTAGCGAGATTGTATGGGCCTGTCAGCAGGTAGCTGCAAAAGTAGAACAAGGCGAGCTAGCGGCAGGCGATGTGAGTGAAGAGCTGATTAGTGCGCATTTGTACACGGCAGGCTGCGACCCAGATTTGCTGATTCGCACTAGCGGTGAGCAGCGGCTAAGCAATTTTTTACTGTGGCAGCTAGCCTATACCGAGATGTACTTTACCGATGCGCTTTGGCCAGACTTTGACCGGGCGGCGTTTCACCAGGCGCTAAGGATGTTTCAAGGGCGCGATCGCCGATTTGGTAATGCAAAAGATGCGATCGCAGCCCAGCAGGTTCAAATTCCTGCCTAGCCAATTTGCCTAAAGCTGCCTAATCACGAACTTTCGCGCTGCATAAAGCTTAGCCGACTGCCAATGCTAAGCGCCGACAGCACGCTGCCCGCGCTCATAAAGCTCAAAATGCTGCCTGCACTGCCAACGCTTAAGATGCTGCCGGCGCTGCAAATGCTAAGGATGCTGCCCGCACTACCAATGCTCAAAAAGCTGCCTACACTGCCCAGGCTCAAAATGCTGCGATAGCTGGCGAGGCTCAAAATGCCCTGCACTGGCAGCAAGTCAAATGGAAAAAGTGCCAGCTTACTAGAAATAGTTGTCATCGAATTTGACACGAGCGATCTCCACAGTCATTACTTACGGTCATTACTTACAGTCATTACTTACAGTCACTACTTAAAAACGTCACCTGAGAATAATCAATAGCTTACACCGCCGATTACTCTGTCTACTTGCTACTGCGTCTTCACAAGCGCAATCGCCCATCTTGAACTCTCTAGCGACATCGGCTTTAATGCTATAGCAGAGTTAAGGTATGCATTCTTACTCTACGAAAGCTATATAGAGCTTTGAAGGATACAAAAGATCGGGTTGAGGGGTGCGCCTTTCAATGAATCGAAAGTACAGGCTCAGCAATTTGGCTGATTGCATCTAGCTAATCTCATATAAAAGGGAAGACAGTATGGCGACCACGCAATCAGCACAGGCTTGGCAGCGGCTGCAAAACGGTTCGGATATTCGAGGGGTGGCGCTCGAGGGCGTTGCGGGTGAGACGGTTAACCTAACGCCCGAGGTGGCCTATACGCTAGGTCAGGCGTTTGTGACTTGGCTGGCCAAAAAAGTGAACAAGCCAGCGGCTGATTTGGTGGTGTCGGTTGGTCGTGATAGTCGGCTATCTGGCCCGACGCTGATGCGCGCGCTAGCAGAAGGCATGATGTCGATAGGGTCGGCGGTTTATGATTTTGCGATCGCCTCTACTCCAGCTATGTTCATGAGCACGCTCACCCCTGACTACGACTGCGACGGGGCCATTATGCTGACTGCTAGCCACCTTCCTTTCAACCGCAACGGCCTGAAGTTTTTTACCCGTCAGGGCGGGCTCAATAAGCCAGATATTACCGAGATTTTACAGCTAGCTGAAAAGAACAACTTTTTGACAGCGGCTACAAAAGGAGAGATTGAGTCAAGAGACTTTATCAGCGTTTATTCAAAAGGGCTAGTCCAACAGATTCGCCAGTCGGTCAATCATCCACAGAACTATGAGCAGCCGCTAAAGGGTCTTCGCATTGTGGTAGATGCTGGTAACGGGGCCGGTGGATTTTATGCGGATAAGGTGCTGGTGCCTTTGGGCGCAGATATCAGCGGCAGTCAGTTTTTAGATCCAGATGGCAACTTTCCTAACCACATTCCTAATCCTGAGAATGAAGCAGCGATGGCGGCAATTCGCCAGGCCGTGCTGGATAACAGCGCTGACTTTGGCATTATTTTTGATACCGACGTAGACAGATCGGCGGCGGTTGATCCTAGTGGCGAAGAGCTAAACCGAAATCGGCTGATTGCGTTGATTTCGGCGGTTGTCTTGCGAGAGCATCCGGGCTCTACGATTGTGACAGATTCAATTACATCTGATGGCCTAGCTGAGTTTATTACCGGCCTAGGGGGCGTGCACCATCGGTTTAAGCGTGGCTACAAGAATGTGATTAATGAAGCGGTGCGCCTGAACGAGGCAGATCAGGAATCCTGGCTAGCTATTGAGACCTCTGGGCACGGGGCAATGAAGGAGAATTATTTTCTGGATGATGGCGCTTATTTGGTGAGTAAGCTGCTAGTAGAGCTTGCGATCGCGCGTCAGTCTGGCAAAGTTATTACAGACCTCATCGCCGATCTTAAAGAACCAAAAGAGAGCAAAGAGTACCGGCTAAAAATATTAAAAGAAGACTTTAAACCCTACGGAAATTCAGCTATTGAGCAGCTACGCGACTATGTTGAGGCTCAAGACGGCTGGCAGGTGGTTCCCAACAATTATGAAGGCCTTCGCGTAGCCTGCACCGGTCCCAAAACAGATGGCTGGTTTCTGCTACGCCTGTCGCTACACGACCCGGTCTTACCTTTGAATATTGAATCGAATGTCACCGACGGCGTAGAGGAGATTAAGCGTCAGCTTCTTAGCTTTTTTACGACTGTAGAGGGCCTAGATATTTCAGAGGGCCTAGATATTTCGTCGCTAACAACATAAGAAAACAGAGGCCATGAAGGTTTGATACCAATCTCAAATACGATCTATACGGAGCCCTCTGCGTGAGCCGTTCAGCGCAACCTAGCCCCAAGAAAAACTCTGAAGCGTCATTTAGTAAGAATAATCCAGAAAAAGCGGCCACTATTTTGATGGGCGCTTTAGAAGTGTTTGCCGCGCATGGGTATGCAGCAGCCAGCATGGACAGAATTGCTAAGGCGGCAGGCGTTTCTAAGCCGACACTTTATAAATATTTTCAGGATAAGGAGGGGTTGTTTTTTGCTTTGGTGCAGCAGCTAACCGAACGCAATCAAAAGAGACTGCCCCAACTCCTTGCTCAGTCTGCTAAGCAGCAGATACCGCCCCAGCAGGTACTGAAGCAAATTGCTACGTTTGTGATTGACGATTTTCCTCAGGATGAAGCTCTTGTGAGATTGATGCGTTTGATTATTGGTGAGTCTGAGCGATTTCCTGAGCTGGCGCAGCGGTTTGTACACGAAATTGAAAAGCCAATTATTGAAAAGTTTACTGCTTATTTTACTCAGCAGCGGCAGCTAGCGATAAGCGATCCGACGGTGGCTGCGCGAGTATTTGTAGGTTCGATTGTGCACTATTTGATTATTCAAAAGATTTTGCACGGCAGCGAGATTTTGCCTTTAGAGCGCGATCGCATGGTTGACGGTCTTGTTCAGCTAATGACCGCAAAAGACAAGACCGCAAAAGACAAGACTGCAAAAGATGACGACTCAAACCGCTAAAAGTCTCCTTCTGCCACCTGAAAGACGCTCAGGCCTAGCGATCGCCACATTTCTACCACGCTGTTACGGTCATCAAAGATGGCAATGACATTGTATTTTCCAGCTAAATGCGCCTGGTATATTTCTGCTTTGACGACAGTGTCTTTGCGCATGTCGCCTGTAACTCTCATGTGCAGAGCGCTGTAGCTTACGCCGTATTTTTTCAGCCAGCCTTCTGTCTTTTCCTTAGCGTCGTCCGTTCGGCCAGATACAACAATTACTTTGTGGGTTTCTTGCCACTTCAAAACAGTCTGTAGCACAGGCATATTGGGTGGATCTTGGTCGCACTTACTGGCGTTGTAGGGGCTGCGATCGCCTATTAGTGCCAGCGTCCCATCCATATCCACCACAATCACATCTTCTAGGGCCAGATCATATACAGGTGGCGCTGCTTTTGGCTGAAGAAACTGCCGGTACATCTGCATAATCACATCTTTGCCTACAGAGTGCTGTCGGGTCAGATCGCGGCGGATGCACTCTTTTACCGGTACCTGCAAAAAGCTGTTGTTCACTTCCACTTCAGCCTGCCCTTTTACCAGCTCTGTTACCGTGCGAATGTGCTTAGGATGCAAATTGGTATCATCGACAATTACATGTTTGTCACCTGCGATCGCTTCTAAAATGATCAGATTACGCAGCCGCACAATAAACTTCTCATTTGCCTTAGAATGCAGCGAGCTGTGACACATTTCCCGCAGCAGGTCTTTGTTTACCCGCACCCAGCGGCCCGCCTCTTTGGTAATTAGCGCCTTAGCCCAGGTAGATTTGCCCGAAGCTGGCAGCCCTACGGTCATAATGACTTTTTTCATGTCCCTTCCTCTAATGGAGACTAGTAAGATAAGATTTGCCTCTTTTTTGTAAAGATCGCCCTTAGAACACATAGCGTCAGAACACATAGCGATAGGTTTCTGTTCCGTATCTCTATTTCTGTAGATATTACACAAAATATGAGAGCCTATAGTCTCGTGCTCAGTACCTACGCCGCCGCTCATCATACCTATGGACTACTCGCTCACCCAAGATTTGCTCGGTGGCTGGAGCAATCTGCTCCATACGCTCATTGTCGGTTCTCTCTCTTACTTTGGGCTGATTGTGTGGCTTCGCATTTCGGGCAAGCGCACCCTTTCTAAATGGAACGCTTTCGACTTTGTCGTGACTATTGCATTAGGTTCGGTCCTTGCTAGTGCTGTGTTAAACAAATCCACCCCTTTCCTACAAGCAATGGTAGGGTTTGGGTTGCTAGTGCTCTATCAGTTTCTACTAACTTGGCTTTCGGTACGCACTCCGGTAATTCAGAAGTTGCTCAAGGCAGAGCCGAAACTGCTCACCTTTCAAGGCAAGCTGCTAGAAGATGCGCTCAAAAGCGAACGCGTTGCCAAGGGGGAGATTTTGGCTGCGATTCGTGCAAGTGGGCATAGCAGCGTCGAGGAGATAGGTGCAGTAGTTTTAGAGACTGACGGTAGCTTCAGCGTTGTCAAGCAAGTAGATGTCACCACAGCGTCGGCCTTGAGAGACGTACGAGGGTTTAAAGAAAGCGCAATAATGGCTCAGAGACAGCACGACTTAGAGACACTATGACTTAGAGACACTATGACTTAAAGCCAAAGGAATCACTCTAAAGATTGCTAGTAAAGCAGGACGACAACACCTTTTGAAAGAGAGTTGATAGGACGAAAGCTCTCTATAGTTGTTCATGAAAAGACCAATTTATAGAGTAGAGAGGATTTTTCTTATGAAAAACTTTTTGAGCAGGACCATTAGACGCTGTCAGCAGATGCTTGAATCAGCGGATCGTCCTAGACAAGTTGGCCGACGTTTATTGAGTGCAGGTCTCCTCACCATCATGCTTTGGAGCGTGAGCATGCCAGCAAACGCGGTTCCCTATGAAGAAAATGAGATTGGCAGTGTGCAGACTACTGAACGCTACGACCAGATTCAGTCAGAAAAGGGTGGCATGAACAACTTTGATGCCGTAGATCCTCGGTTCGATGCTAACAAAGACAAAGCGAAGGCACTTTCTGATAATGCCAAGCGGGTAACAAGACAGTCTGCAGATCCGCTGGAGTCCGCTAGAGAAGCAGTTGACGACCTAAAGCGCAAAGCGAGTGACGCAGCTTCTGACTTGGTAGATTAAGTTCAGGCAAGTCCAGTAGTAGAACTTGAGGTGAATACGAGGCCAAACAAAAGCGTTTGTGCTGCTATTCACCAGGTGCTACTAGCTCTAGGTTAGTAGGTAAACCATTAGCGTCTACTTCACGCGGCGCGGGGCCTGAGGTTCTGCGCCGTTCGGTTTCTTCTGTGGCCTCTCTTCGGGTATCGTCTGATCGCTGCTGGGCGGCTTGCCAGTCGCGCAGCCTGATTTGGGCCGCATCGTAGGCTTCTGCTCTAGAAGGAATGCGATTGGCTAGTTCGATAGCTGTGTTCAAGTTGCTAAGTGAGACAGATTCAGCTTGCCTGAGCAGTTCCCAGCTCCAGCGGTTGATTTGAGTATTAGCACCAGCGCGGCTTTCACTGTTTTCAGGCACCCTCAGCGCCAAATCAATCGCATCGGCCAAAGCGTCGGCATCACCTCTAGCGGCTACGTTGGTGGCTTCACTTAGCCGCTGCCGCCCGGCTTCTTCGGCTTGCCAGCGACCAATCTCTTCTTGCGCAGACTCGTACAGCGCTCGGCCTTCTCCAATTCGAGAGGCCAAGGCGATCGCACCTGCTCTGTCGCCTCTGTTAGCCGTCTGCCGAGCCTGGTTGAGAATGGGTTCATCCTCAATTCGCTGAATGCGCGCGGTCCAGTTTTCGACTCGCCGGTTGGCTTCACCTGCCAGCGTTCGCCCAGAAGAAATTTTGCGGGCCTCTTGAATAGCAGCTCTAAGTCCATCAGCACTGCCAGCAGCGGCCAGCCGATCGGCCCGGTCTAGGATGGGCCGATCTTGTACCGTTTCAACCTGGGTGCGCCAGTCACCAATTTCGGCTGAGGCACTGTCCCACTGAGCAGAATCGCGCGAAATGCGATCGGCTATTTCAATTGCCGCGCTCAGATCGGCCGTGCTGCCTCGATTGGCTCTTTCTTTTGCCTGATTAAGCAAAGCAACATCTTTAATTTCACCTTCCCACCGACCAATGAGCTGCTGAGCTTTGTCATAGCTAGGCCGATCCTTTCCAACGGCTTTGAGCCGGTTAATCGCGCCTTCTAAGCCACTGACATTGCCTGTCCACGCTTGCTGATAGGCCGCAACAAATATTTGAAAGTCAGCTATCTCTTCATCTAAATCTACATCGCGCGGAATCGCCCCAAGCATTGCTTGCGCCGCCGATAGCTGCTGGTTGTCTAGCAGTCCTTCGCCAACCTCTAGCATTTCTTTGGCAATATCTTGGCGTTTGCCCTGCGCCTCCGCATAAAAGACACTTTCTTCTGAAATTTCCTTTAGCCGCTTGAGCGCTTCTTTGTAGCCTTTGAGGGTACCTTCTTTTGCAAAGCCCAGCGCTTCTGATAGCTGCCGACTGTCTTCTCGCGCCAGGCTAATTTTTTGGGTTAGCTCGTTGTATTTTTCGCCTGACCAATATTTATTATTGACATCTAGCAAAGCCACCGAAAGTGTAAAAGCTGCTTGAAAGTCTTTCTCTTTTATTTTTTCGATTGCGGTGTTGAACTTGTCTTCTCCCTCTTGCCAAATGGACTGCCAGCGGGCAACTCGCTCTTCTACGACTGCCGCTGCCGCCGTTTTTGCTGGAATTTTGCGGGCGCTTTCGATCGCTTTTTCTATATCGCCTTCTTCAAAAGATCGCTCTGCTAGATCTAGTACTAAGGTGGCCCAGTCTTCTATTCGGGCATTGATGTCATTGCGCAAAGGATGATCTTCTGGGAGGCGATCAACTAAGGCGATCGCATTAAGCAGGCTTTCCACGTCGCCCTGCATCGCGTATGTCTCTGCACACTGCAAGCGCAGAGACGCAGAGGCAGTGGGCCAAAAAATAGCCCGACAGTTGGGCGAGCTAGGAATGCGAAACAGGCTGACTACGGCGATCGCCCCAGTTGTCCCTAAAATGCCGAAGATAATCAAAACGAGAACAGGCCAGCTCCTAAGCCACTTCATACTAAATGAAGACGCTGGCTGAGCAGGCGGCGTCTGGTCAGGTAGTGTTTGGTCCGGTGGCGTTTGGTCCGGTGGCGTTTGGTCAGGCGGTGCCTGGGCGGTCTGGGCCTGGGTGGAAAGCGTCTGGGCCTGTAGTGGGCTGGCTGGCGTTTGCTTGTGAGGTGTCTGAGCGTGAGGTGAACTCTTTTGGTCTGTGGAGAACTGAGGCTGACGAGCGGTCGGTGCTGGTGACTGACGAACAGTTGGCGCGGGCGTTGGCCGGGTGGGGGATCGTGGTGGCGGTGGTGGTGGGACGGGTCGGTGAGGATCAGCTGAACTCGAATCGCGAGGAGACGCCGATGGACGTGCTGAACGCTCTCGGTGAGCGTCGTAATCGTCATATTTCGAGGTCATAGTTATCCTAGCGATCGCACAGTTGAAGAGACCAGTTGAGAAGACCCTGCCAAAGAATTACCTCACGATGCCCTAACGACAAACGAGAATAACATTATTTGATTGTAACAATTGTTGTGGAATTAGTCGTCAGGTGACGGCATATTAAGTAGGGCAAACGCATACTCAAGCGAGTAAAACTTGGACGAGAAAGTCGTTATCCCAGCTAGCCCTGAGCCGTTTATTCTTTTTCGAGCCTTCGGAAGACTCTCTGGCTAGCAGGTTGAGAGCGATTTTTCTCATCACCGTCATATTCTCTGGCGCATGCTCGGTTCGAATGCGTGAGTCGTCTTCGTAAAAAATGACACCTAAGCTTCAGCGCAGCTTTTTCTCAGTGCCACAGTGACTACCAATGCCACAGTGACTACCAGTGCCACAGTGACTACCAGTGCCACAGTGACCACGGCATTGGCTCGTGTCGCGAGAAGGCCCCGATTATAGGGTCTCCATCTTCTGACGCGGCTTCGTAGAGACCCTGAGAAGCCTAATGAGACCCAAACCCTTTTGCTTTCCCCCTTTTTGCCTGCCTGTAGTTCACAGTTCTAAACGAGAGCTGGTCGCTGCCTGGGCTGTACAACGTATAGGTGGCCTGCCCTGAGATGCGCCCGACTGAGCCGACGCCCACAATACGCCGGGGCGTTTTGCTTTGGTCTTGAATGGGCTGGGGGCCATCTAGGGTGGTCACTGTAGAATGCAGTTGGGTGGGGGTGACCCAACACTCAAAGGTGCGGCCTGAGCGTCCACAAAATAGATGGTTGGCATCGGCGCGAATCAGGCGATCGCACAGTTCAATAGCAGGCGTCTCAGGTGTTAGCTCATCGGCATAGCCAGCCATACTGCCGTGAATGAGCAAACAGTCTAGTTCGTAGAAGCCAAAGTGCTGCGATCGCAACCACTGCACCGACTTGCGTGATATAGACTTCCACAGCGCCTTGACTCCATCGCCACCGACCGCTGCCATCAGCTCCGGTGCATCAGACACACCACTCAGCCCGTGCAAACTAAAGCACTGCTCTTCCCACCAGCCCACACACACCTGGGGTTTTAGTTCCCCCACACCCGGATGTCGCAGCCGCTGAAGCACCGCCTCATTGCTGTTTTGCGAATTGTCGCCCTGCAGGCCAATCGCATCGCCTAAAACATAAAGCTCGCTCACTGACTGCCGCAGCTGCCGCAGGTCTTCCAACACCGCTTCGTAGGCCGTCAGATTACCCTCAATTCCGCTCAAAATTGCCCACCGCATGCGATACTATCTCCTAACCGCTAACGCTCACACACATGGCTTGGATCGTCCGCGCGTTCGGCAAACTCCATCCCCTGTGAGAGCCGCCAAGCGAAGATGGGCGGCAGTCCTTTATCAATAATGGCTTGACAGGTTTTCTCATAGCTGTAGGCAACTTCTCTGAGGGTGACTTTGGCTGTGTCGGTGTTGTAGATGACGTAAGTGGCATTGGGTCTCCCATGTCGAGGTTCACCGACGGACCCGGCGTTGATAATCCGCTTCAGCGGCACCTGAAACTGCCGCGAGGTCTCATCGCTCTCCGCCGCGCCTACTTTTACCGACAGCGACGCATTTTCGAGCGTTCTTTCATAAGGCACGTGGGTATGGCCGCAAAACAACACATCTGCGTCGGCAGATAACACTCTTTCTAACGCGGCAAAGCCGTCCATACTTGGGAGTAAGTACTCATGCTGACTGTTAGGGCTACCATGCACAAAACAGAGATTGTCTCTCTTCAGTGTGATAGGCAGCGTTGCCAAATAACCACGTACCTCAAGATGAATTTCTCTATCTGTCCATTCATGGGCAAGTCGTCCCCGATGTTCGGCTAGCTGCGAGGGATAGCTGCACTCACAGGCGTTCAGTCCATCTACAATATCTTCATCCCAGCAGCCTTGGCAGGAGGGAACTTCGAGTGAGCGAATCCTCTCCACAACTTCGTTAGGATGAGGGCCATAGCCCACCAAATCACCCAGGCAGTAAATCTCTTCTACTTTTTGCGTGTCGATGTCAGCAAGGACCGCATCTAGCGCTTCAATATTGCCGTGAATACAAGAAATAACTGCAAGTTTCATACCACACTCTCCTTTTCGTTATTGGTTGATGTGCTGCCTGTGTCAGTTGTTTTGTTATGTTGCCGATACTGCCGCTGATACTGAGACAACAGCTCGTCTGACAGCCAGGACACCCGCAGCGTTTCGGCCATTGTTTTCTGTTGCAAGTCATATCCAACTACTTCTAGACCACTCAGACGCTTGGGTCTTCCTTTAAGCGATCGCGGCAGCTTCAGTTCGGCGTATTCAATCCCAGGTAGTCCTTGAACAAAATCGATATAAAAGGCCTGCCCGTCTGGCATTTCGAAAATCCCTTTCAAGCGAATCACCTGACCGTAAGCGCCGCCTGTTATCTCAGTTAATAGCGCATCCAAACTTGGCGGGTCAAACACTTGTCCTGTGAGCGGCGTGCGCCAAATCTTGGGAAGACGCTCCAGATTGGAAATCTGAATTTTGTTGCCTGAGACTAATTCATCAGCCCAATCGTGCCATTCTGACTGCTGTGTTAATTGCGCTAGCTCAGGCGGAACAATCGCCACTTTACGGCAGGGTAATGCGTTGAAGGGCAGTGTGGCTAAGTCAAGATGAAACCCTAGTTCTACATAAACCTGCGCGTGGTCAGGTAGATTCATGAGGATAGAGGCCGCTTCAGTATCATCTATCACTGATACTGCCGGGAATCGATAGCCCACGCGCAGTCGATCTACCGCTTCTGTTCCCGCTGCCGGACAGCAGTAAAATAGCGGTTGCTCAGAGGCCGCGAGAAGCCGGGTAATCCAGGTTGTTTTACCACTCCCAGGTGGACCGGCAACTAAGGTAATGTTCATTTAGGCTGACCCGATCCTTTATTTGCGCTCAGCAACAGCGCGGCATCCTTGGCAAAATAGGTCAAAATTATATCCGCTCCGGCTCGTTTGATGCTGGTTAGGGTCTCTAGCATCACGGCGTTCTCGTCGATCCAGCCCTGCTGAGCAGCGGCTTTGATCATGGCGTATTCGCCGCTGACGTTGTAAGCTGCCACCGGCACATGGGTGTGCTGCTTGATGCGACAAATAATGTCTAAATACGCCAGGGCAGGCTTCACCATGATGATGTCTGCTCCTTCTGCAATATCTAGTTCAATCTCTTTGATAGCTTCTCTTGCATTAGCCGTATCCATTTGATACGTCTTTTTGTCACCGAATTTGGGCGCAGACTCGAGCGCATCTCGAAAGGGGCCATAGTAAGCCGACGCGTACTTAGCTGAGTAGGCAAGAATGCCTACATTAATCCATCCTGCGGCATCGAGTGCTCTGCGAATTTCGCCGATTCGGCCATCCATCATGTCTGAGGGGGCTACAAAGTCGGCCCCTGCTTCAGCCTGTGCCAAAGCTTGTTTAACTAAAACTGCAACCGTCTCGTCGTTTAAAATCCGGCCATCTTCTACAATGCCGTCGTGGCCCTCGCTACTGTAGGGGTCAAGAGCTACATCGGTAATCAAGAGCAGTTCGGGCACCGCCTGCTTTAGTTCGCGCACTGCTCTAGGAATCAGACCCTCTAGGCTGTAGCTTTCAGTGCCTGCATTATCTTTTTGAGCGTCAGGAATTAGAGGAAAGAGTGCGATCGCCCCGATGCCTAAATCTCTGACAACTTTCGCCTCTTCTAGCAACAAGTCTAAAGAGTAGCGAAAGCAATCAGGCATAGATGGAATGGCTTCTTTTTGCCCCTCGCCTTCCATCACGAATAGGGGATAGATCAAATCAGCAGGGGTAAGTACGGTTTCTCGCACCATTCGGCGCAATCCTGCAGTTCGCCGTAGTCGGCGCGGGCGATGCGTCAGGCTAACAGAATCTGAAGAATTAGCAGAATCAGAATCAATCGGAGTCGCATCAGCCGCCAAAGCAGTTGTGGCAACAGATTGGTCTGGGGAAGAGACTGACGTGGTTGGCATAGGACAAATCTTTGACTAAGCAATCTCTATCGCAAGACATGAATGCGATCACGATCTGCTGTAAATGGACGCCAATAGCTTATCACTAATTTATAAAAATGATAATCATTCTCAAAATATTGTAGGATAGCGACCTCCCTTTTTATTTAGACGCTATGACCCAGTTCCAAACCGATATTGCCGTCATTGGCGCGGGGCCACAGGCACTGACGCTGATCACCCACCTTCTGCAAAAGCAAAAGCGAATGAGAGAGCGTTTGAGTGCTGGTTTCTCACCTGGGTTTCAGGTTTTTGACCCTAGTGGCACTTGGCTGACTCAGTGGCACAGGCAGTTTGCCGCCCAAGAAATTCGCCATCTGCGATCGCCAGCTGTACATCATCCCGACTGCAATCCTCACAGCCTGCGCACCTTTGCTAGCGGGCGAGCAGAAGAGCTGTATGACCCATACAGTCGGCCTGGAACCAAGCTATTTCGAGACTTTTGTGAAACCGTCATTGACCGCTGGCATCTGCGGAATCAGGTGACTAAAGCAAAAGTGGTAGGCTTATTACCTCAGCGCCCAGGGTTTCGGCTGACTTTGGCGGATGGGCAAACGGTGAGCGCCCGCAGAGTCGTGATCGCTACTGGCGCAGCTAAGGCAAAAGTACCCAGATGGGCAAAGCGAGCGGGCAACTATCCGCCAGAGCGGCTTTGCCATGCGCAGGCAATATCTCTGCCGTTGTTGCCCTCGCTGGTGGGTGAAATAGTGTTGATTGTAGGCGGCGGTCTGACTAGTGCTCACTTGGCGATGGGCGCACTCGATCGGGGTGCACGGGTGCTGCTGATGGGTCGACGAGCGTTTCAAGAAAAGATTTTTGATGCGGCCCCTGGCTGGCTTGGACCCAAGTACCTAAAGGGGTTTGATGCAGAAACTGACTGGGAAAAACGCTGGCAAATGATTCAGCAGGCGCGAGATGGCGGGTCTTTTACGCCTGAAACGCTGACCCGACTGCGAAAGTTTTCTAGAGAAGGCCGCGTCTTTTTGTATGAGCGGTGTCAAGTGACTCATGCGGTGTGGCAAGAGAAGCGATGGCAGATACAGTGCGACAACCGGACTGTTCACGATTGTTTCGCTCATCACTCTATTGACCGTATTTGGCTAGCGACGGGCACCGCACAAGATATTGCAGAGCATCCACTTTTGCAGGAAGTTATAGCGCAATACGCTCCTGATATTGTTCACGGGTTGCCTGTATTGGATCAGCACTTGCGCTGGCCCGGCTGCGAATTGTTTTTGATGGGGCCTTGGGCAGCGTTGCAGGTAGGGCCAGTCGCGAGAAATTTGTTTGGTGCTAAGCTGGCGTGCGATCGCATTGTTCCAGCACTGACTAAATCGAGTCTAGCTCTTGCTCGAGCTAGCTGTGGGTGAGATGGTCGGCTGACTTCTGACTTCTTAGGTGTACTAGAAACAAGGCTTGCTGCGACGTTGGCTGCGCTCTGATTTACCGAGCTTAGTGAAATGCCTTACGCGCAAATCATGCAGAATAAACTTGCGACGGCAAGTTACGGCCATAGCGATCACACAGATAAGCCTGGAATAGGCTATCTATCTTCTATCTAATATCCGCCTTACATAGACTATTTGTTTGCCCTGACATATTTAAGAGACTTTCAGAACGCGAACGGCTTGCCCTGCCTTAATTAGCGTCTCGCCTTGGGGCACGACACCCAGTCCGCTGGTGTTGGCCAAATTGACTAAATTGCCAGAGCTGTGGCTGCCCGCCGCTCGCCCAAAGGTGTAGCCGACATCTGCGGCGATTAGCTGCCCCCACAGATAAGTTTCTCGGCCCCCGCCCGCGCGCAGGTCACTAGCAGCGGTCGCCCAGACAAATGTGGGTGACCACGGCCCTAGCCGGCCCGAAAGCTTAGCGATTGCCGGGGCCACAAACCGCCAAAAGCCAACCATTGCCGAAGCCGGGTTGCCCGGTAGGCCAAAGTACAGCTGCGTAGCCGCCTGATCAAACGTAGCGACGGTGAGCGGCTTCCCTGGCTTGACGGCCACTGATCGAATGTGCAAAGTTGCGCCAAGTGCCGCGAGCACATCGTCTATATAGTCGTAGTCGCCCACCGAAACCCCGCCAGTAGAGAGCACCATATCTGCCTGGGTGAGGGCCGTTGCAATTGCCTGCTCGACCGCTGTCTGCTGATCTTGCACGATGCCTAGCGGCACTGGCACAGCGCCAGTTTGGGCTACTAGGGCCGTCAGCGCATACTGATTAGAATCGACAATTTGCCCTGCTTGCAGCGGCTGATCTGGCCTGATTAGCTCATTACCCGTAGAAAGAATAGCTATTCGCGGTCGTCGGTAAACGCTGATCTGGGTTTGCTGGGCCGCTGCAAGCAAAGCGATTTCGGCAGGTGCGATCGCTCGCCCAGCTTCTAACAGCTCACTTCCGGCCTGATAGAAGCTGCCGCGATGGCGAACAAAAGCCTGAGGCGAAGGCACCTTTAAAATGGTGACGCGATCGCCGTCACGCTTAGTTTCTTCTTGCATCACCACCGTATCAGCCCCAGGTGGCAGCATCGCGCCGGTCAAAATCCGTGCGGCCTGCCCCGCAGCTACCGTTTTCTCAGGAGATTTGCCTGCCGGGATTTCTTCAACGACCGTCAGCGTTGTTGGCACCTGCTGCACGTCGCTCGCCCTGATCGCGTAGCCGTCCATCGCCGAATTATCCCAGTGGGGAAAATCTCGCGCACTAATGACTGGAGCCGCTAAAATTCGATTAAGACAGCCATCAGTCGTGAGATCTACTGTTTCTGCCTCCGCAATCGGCTCAGCTAGCGCCAAAATTAACTGTTCGGCTTCGGTCGCAGAAAACATAGCTAAAGAAAATAGAAATCATCCAAAAGCTATCACAAGCCAAGATGACTCATAGAAATTGAGTAAGGCCCCTTACTATGCAAACTGCGCCTCATCAAGCTCAGAATCAAGCTCAAAATACTCACGCCCAGCGGCGCTCAAACAGAGCGGCTGGTAGATTGACTGATGGATCGACTAACGGCGATGGCAGCCGGCAAGAACCCGTGCTCTCAAAGGTTTTGCGATCGCGCCGCGTCAACCTCGCCCGGCTGGTTAATTTTCCAGTTCTGCTGTGGTCTGGCGTCTCAAAATCACGCAATTTTGCGGCCAATACCTATCCCTTCAGAGCCAGCAGCCATTTTCTTTACTTTGCCGGCATCCCACTCGAAAACGCCGCTATCCGCCTAGATGGTGGTCACTTGACCCTGTTTCTTGACAACAGCAGCGCCGAAGATGCTCTGTGGCATGGCCCTACCCCTAGCCGCGACCAGATCGCGCAGCACATTGGGGCAGATGAGGTGCGACCACTCGCCGATTTGGCCAAGTTTGCCCAAGGAATCGCTACCCTTGGCAACCAGGACGAAGCCGTTCGCGCGATGGAGAAAACCCTGTTCGCTAAGGGAATTGTTCTTCGGCGTCAGCATCCTATGGGAAACCAGGATTTAGAAAAGGCGATTGTGCAGCTTAGAATGATTCAAGACGAGGGTGCGATCGCAGCGATTCGCAGCGCCACTGCCGTCTCTATTTGCGCCCACAAAGCAGGCATGGCGGCCACCCGCATCAGCAGCGATTTAGCCATCACCACCGAAGCTCATATCCGAGCAGCCATGGAAGCTGTCATTACTGGTCACAATATGAGCTGCGCCTACAACAGCATTGTCACCATCGCCGGAGAAGTCCTGCACAATCACCACTATCACAACCCGCTAGGGCCTCGCGACCTGCTGCTGGCAGACGTCGGCGCAGAAACGGCTGACGGCTGGGCCTCTGATATCACCCGCACCTGGCCAGTCAGCGGCAAATTTTCTGCTACTCAGCGAGCTTTATACGACGTTGTGCTAACAGCGCATGATGTCTGTATAGAAAACGCAAAAGCAGGTGTAGAGTATCAGTCTATTCACCTGAGCGCCTGCCAAACTATTGCTACTGGCCTAGTAGAGCTTGGCATTTTAAAGGGTCGCCCAGAAGATTTGGTTGCTGAAGATGCGCACGCTTTGTTCTTTCCTCACGGCGTGGGCCACCTGATGGGGCTAGACGTGCATGATATGGAAGACCTGGGTGATCTGTCGGGCTATGCGGACGGGCGGACGCGCAGCGATCGCTTTGGCCTAGCGTTTCTTCGACTCAATCGTCCGCTAGCTGCGGGTATGGCCGTCACCATAGAACCTGGCTTTTATCAGGTGCCTGCGATTTTGAACGATTCCAAAAATCGCGATCGCTATGCTCATATGGTGAACTGGGAACGACTCGCCGAGTTCAACGACGTCAGAGGTATCCGGATTGAAGACGATATTTTGATTACCGCTACCGGTAATGAAGTGCTTAGTCGTGATTTACCTACTGCCGCGAGTGAGGTTGAAGCCTTGGTGAGTTGCCTACAAGAATAGGGGCTTCACAGATAGGGGCTTCACAGATAGGGGCTTCACAGATAGAGGCTTCTTTGGCACTAGCGTCTCTTTTTTAGCGTTTCTCTCGCGCTGCGATTGGCGTTGCGATTAACGGGTTGTGCTTTGTCTTACTGACGTATCTGCTCACTGCAATCAGACAGATCAACCGTAGCGTTTCGTCAGAATTGATAGCGCTTGCGATCGCATATCCACCTAATTCGCTCTGTAGCCTAATATCGCTCAAGACAATATCTGGACGCGGCGTTTCTACCACTGCCAAACCACTTTTTCCATTGTGAGCAACGGCTACGCTGTACCCCAACTCTTTCAAACAAATGAACAAACTAGGTCTCGTCCTCATTATCTTCGATGGCTGAAATATGAGCGTACTATTTCTAGATGGATTCTCCAACCTCTTCGTATTCATATGCGTAAGTGAATGTCTAAATTAGTATCGAGCTTTGTCTTATTCCCTAATTTAATACGGGCTTATTCTGCTGAGCTTTTATAGCAAGATTTAAAGTCAATGTCTCGATGTCGCAATACAACATCGAGACTTGACAGTACCGATATAACTAATAGTATTAAGCGACAGCAGTTGATACTCACGCCACTGGTAATATGGCATTGGTAATGTGGTATTAATATTGAGTGAATATGATCTTTGAAGATTCTATCTTGAAGATTACTCTCTTATGGAGCACCCATACAGTAGTTGCAGTAACCTAACGTAAAAGCGCGAATTGTTGACTGTCTAAAAGCTTGCTACGTACTTATCAGTAATAGGTATACAGCGACTCGTAAAGCATTTCATTTATTCATCCAACCTCAGGTTTCCTCGATTATGGTACGATTTCGTACCGACTTCATCGCCTTATTTGTTTAAAATATCTATTTGGAGCTAGCTTTCAAGACAGCGAAGGAGGCAACCCTTCTTGACAGTTACTCTCCTGAAAAAGCTAGAGCCAGAAGCAGTGGATTCAAATAGCTTTTATTCCTATTAAGTTCAGCTATTTACGGGAGATAAGGTCAACGAATAGTAATGAATGAGATGACAAATTAGTGCATAAGAGTACAGCTAAAAAATAGCCGCCCAGAAATTATTCCTGTACTGTTCTTCTGGAAGGGGGCTCTCTATTCTTGTATCAGTTTTGTTTTCAACTGCCAAAAGAGTAAGACCCTATGAGGCGAAAGAGTCTTGGCCAAAAAGTGTCGGCTAGCACAACAGCATAAGACAGAATAGAAAGGGCTCTTATCGCTCTCTTTCGCAAACAACAAGATTTTTTATACGACGACGAACCTCTTGAAAAACCAGCTTCTCGATTCGCTTTCTCCTGAACTCAATCAGATTCTGTTATCCCATTGGAAGCGCACTTCGCTAAAACAAGGGGCTGTTTTACACAGACCAAAAGAGATAATTAACGCTGTCTATTTTCCGCTGAGCTGCCTGCTCTCTATCACGATTACAATGCGCGATGGCAGGACGGCTGAAACTGGCCTGATTGGCAACCGAGGTGTGCTGGGCATTAATGCTTTTATCGATTTGCAGGCAACAACTCAGACAGAATACGTCGTGCAGGTCGCGGGTGATGCTATTCAGCTAGAGGCTGGTATTGCCTACAAGCTTTTTCAAGGATACTCAGAGCTGAGAAAGGTCATCTTAAGCTACAACCAGGTGTTCATTGCCCAAATCTCTCAGACCACAGCCTGCAATCGCCTGCACTCGTTAGATCAGCGCCTTGCTCGCTGGCTGTTAGAAGCTGAAGATGGGCTTAATACAAACCAGATTCCGCTGACGCACAAGTTTGTGGCCGAAATGCTCGGAGTGCGGCGAGCAGGTGTGACGGAGGCTGCTCAAAAGCTACAGAAGCAGGGCTCTATTAAGTACCGGCATGGCAACATTCAAATACTTGATAGAACCCTGCTAGACAGTGCAGCCTGTGAATGCTTTAGGGTGGCTAAAAATGAGTACGATCGGCTACTAGGGCCTGAAGACGGGCGCTAAATTAAAAATCCTGAAGAAAGATCCTGAAGAGAGCGTTTGAAGAAAAACAGCTCTCTCTAAGAAGCCGCAACCGCAGCTGGCACCGGACTTGTCTCTCTAGTCGCAATCACCTCAGCAATTTGAGCTTCGATCTGGTCTTTGACGATTTGGCGATACTCTAGGAAGTGCTCAATTTGGGCGCAGACGGTAAGATAGCTGGCAACGCCACCGCGGTTATGCCTGAACATTTTCCACAGATAAATCCAGAAGGTAGATCGCGTTTTGCGCTCGATGCCCTGCTTCCAGCAGACGATAGCGAGCGCTTTGAGTAGGTGCCAGTTGAAGGGCTCTTTGGCAGATTTGGGCTTAGGCGGGCGCTTGTTTTCATTGTGGCAGGCGGCTTCGCCTAGAATGCGGTAGTGGCGATAGCAGCGGTCTAAGTACTTTTGAGGGTCGTAGAGGTTCCAAAAGGCGTTGACATATTCTTGAGCCACGTCTTCTACAGGGCGCGTGGGCACAAAGTTCATCAGGGTGGTTTGGTGAATATTCGCTGTTTCTTTGCCCGCCAACAGGCGACCTTCTTTTTCTAGGCGAATCCATAGCGCTGTGTCGGGGAGGGCCTGAAGCATACTAAAGAGGGCCGTCGGCACCGAGCATTTTTCGACGAACTGAACAATGCGATCGCCCGCCCCTTTCTTTTCGCCATCAAAGCCGATGATAAAGCCCGCCATCACCCGAATACCGCTGCTGGCAATCTTGTGAATAGATTCACTGAGCGGATCGCGATTGTTCTGAAACTTTTGTGTCAGGGCTAGGCTCGCCTCATCCGGCGTTTCTACACCCAAAAAGACTGCGCCAAAATTACATTCTGTCATCAAATCCATCAGCTCTTGATCTTGCGCCAAATCCACCGAGGCTTCTGTTGAAAAGGTAAAGGGATAGCCCTTTTCTTTCATCCAGGGCACCAGCGCTTTGAGCATCAGCTTGACGTTGCGCTTGTTGCCAATGAAATTGTCATCGACCATAAAAATGCTGCGCCGCCAGCCCAAATCGTACAGGCACTGCAATTCAGCCAATAGCTGCTCTGGTGACTTGGTTCTGGGCTTGCGGCCATACAGCACAATAATGTCGCAAAACTCGCACTGAAATGGACAGCCGCGCGAAAACTGAACCGCCATCTCTGAATAGGCGTCTAGCTTGAGTAAATCAAACCGTGGCACTGGGCTAGCGCTGACATCGGGTCGCTCTAGCGCCCGAAACGTGCCTTCGGTTTCGCCCTTTTCAATTGCTTCTACCAGCATGGGTAGCGTAATTTCGCCTTCGTCAAGCACGCGAAAATCTGCGCCCGCCTCTATCACTTCATGAGGCAGAGCGGTTGCATAGGGGCCCCCGACTGCCACCGACTTCCCGCGCCTCTTAGCTTCTTTAATCTGCGCTAGCATGTCAGGCTTTTGCACAATCATGCCAGAAAAAATCACTAGCTCTGCCCAGTTCCAGTCTGCTTCGCTCAGAGACTCGACGTTGCGATCTACCAGGCGCAGGTCCCATGACTGAGGCAAAATGCCTGCTACGGTCACCAGTCCTAAAGGCGGCAAGATGGCTTTACGCCCTGCTAGCTCAATCGCTTTGTCAAAAGACCAAAAGCTCTTGGGAAATAGCGGATAGATCAGTAAAGCTTTCATAAGAAATGCCTGGTCTAGTAAAGAACAGTGAAAACTGAGCGAGGATGATGCGTAAATGTGCTCGGGTCTTGCTACCCTATCACGTTGCAGATAAGTCAGGGGGAGGTAACAGCCAGTTTTGATACAACGCCAGTCTTGAAGTGATTCAACTATTGTTGGACATCGATTTAGAGTATCGGTGCTGGCTGATAGGATGCAAGAGCAATGTAAACGAATACGCAATCTTTTATCTAGACAGCAAAAGCAACAAATTAGATGGCAAAAGCAACAGAGTTTCCATCTATTAACTACGATGGTAAAAATAGCGTCAAAGCTATAAAAGTGAAAACTTTCTGGGCTCAACCGCGCTCAACCGCGCTCAACCGCGATCGCAACAATCTATTTGGCGATGAGTAGGAAGGCGCAGCTTTTGGCGACAGCAAAGCTACGTAAGCGCCTTTCATAGCTACAGGCTACAGAGGCCCTTTTTGCTAGCTCCAATCTTCTCCTTTTTTCATCCAGGTGGGTGTAAAAACGGTCTCTGTACGATGAATTTCTCTGGTTTTTTCAAAAAGCTCTGCCTCGCTTAGTCCTAGCTTGATTAGCATTTTGTCGAGATCTTGTTGAATATCGCGGGCCCCTTGAAAGCCGTCGTAGCGAATCCTCAGTCGCGCTAGCTCCGCTAGATTCAAACTGTCAGCCGGACCAGCCATAATCGAATTAAGCGTGTCTCGATCTTTCTTGTACTGGGGATGGAGATAGTCTTTGTTGCTCGTTATGCTCATAGTTCTTCTTCTGTTGCTGGTCTCATAATTGACTCTGTTTTTGGCTCTAATTTTTAGCTCTGCCTTTAAACCCTATTGTCTAGCAGAGTACTGCCGCATGGTGGCGAATATGATCTTCTATGAACGTCGCAATAAAGTAATAGCTGTGGTCATACCCAGCTTGCTTTCTTAGTGTCAGCGGCTGATTGTTTTGCAAGCAGGCCGCTTCGAAGACTTCGGGGAGAAGCTGGCCATCTGTTAAAAACTGATCGGCTGCTCCCTGATCAATCAAGATAGCTTCGGCTGATTTATGCCCCGTTTTGATTAGTTCGGTTGCGTCGTAAGTGGCCCACTGGGCTTTATCTGCACCTAGGTACCCAGCAAAGGCTTTTTGGCCCCACGGGCATTGAGACGGGGCGGCAATGGGGGCAAAGGCGGAGATAGAGGCGTATCTGTCTGGATCTTTGAGGCCGCAGATCAGTGCGCCGTGCCCTCCCATTGAGTGACCGGTGATGCCTGCGCGATCGCCTTTTACCGCAAACGTTTGCTGAATTAGACCCGGCAGCTCGACGGTTACATAGTCGTACATACGATAGTGCCGAGCCCAAGGATCGGCGATCGCATTTACATAAAAGCCTGCTCCCGAGCCAAAGTCCCAGCTCTCATCTTCACCAGCAACATTCACGCCGCGCGGGCTCGTATCGGGTGCAACTAGCATCAGGCCATGTTCAGCGGCATAGCGCTGAGCATTGGCTTTTTCAATAAAGTTTTTTTCGGTGCAGGTCAGGCCCGAAAGGTAGTACAAGACGGGCACCGGACCCGCTTCTGCTTGGGGGGGCACATACACGGCAACATTCATGTCGCAGGCGCAGGCTTCAGAAGGGTGCGTGTAAAACCGAGTGGTGCCACCAAAGCTTTGGGTGCGCGATTTTTCTGTTAGGGGCATGGCCTTTAAATCTTAGTCATATAAAACAACACTGCGAATCGACTCGCCACGATGCATCAGGTCGAATGCATCGTTGATTTTTTCTAGCGGCATCGTGTGCGTGATCAAATCGTCGATATTGATTTTGCCATCCATATACCAGTCCACAATTTTGGGCACATCGGTGCGGCCTCTAGCGCCGCCAAAGGCGCTGCCTTTCCAGACTCGCCCGGTCACAAGCTGAAAGGGCCGAGTGCTGATTTCTGCGCCCGCTTCGGCAACGCCAATAATGGTGCATACGCCCCAGCCTTTGTGGCAGCACTCCAGCGCTTGGCGCATCACGTTAACATTGCCGATGCACTCAAACGAATAGTCCGCGCCGCCGTCTGTCAGCTCTACTAGGTGGCTGACCAGATCGCCTTCAATTTCTCTAGGATTGACGAATTGAGTCATGCCGAATTGGGCTGCGATCGCCTGTTTCTCCGGATTTAAATCGACCCCAATAATCTTGTTGGCACCCACCATCTTCGCTCCCTGAATCACGTTCAGGCCAATGCCTCCCAGGCCAAAGACCACCACGTTGGCCCCTGCTTCTACTTGGGCGGTAAACAGCACCGCACCCACGCCTGTTGTCACCCCGCAGCCGATATAGCAAGCCTTATCAAACGGCGCATCTGAGCGAATTTTGGCCAGCGCAATCTCAGGCAGTACGGTGTAGTTGGCAAACGTTGAGGTGCCCATATAGTGGTATATCGGCTCACCTTTGAAAGAAAATCGGCTAGTGCCATCCGGCATCAGGCCCTTGCCCTGTGTTGCGCGCACGGCCTGGCAGAGGTTTGTCTTTTGACTGAGACAGTAAGCGCATTCTCGGCACTCAGCCGTATACAGCGGAATCACATGGTCTCCAGGCTTCAGGCTTTTTACCCCAGCGCCCACCTCTCTAACGATGCCCGCTCCCTCATGGCCCAAAATAGATGGAAACAGCCCTTCAGAATCTTTCCCCGAGAGCGTGTAGGCATCCGTATGACAAACGCCCGTCGCCTTAATCTCGACAAGTACCTCACCGGCTTTCGGCCCTTCTAACTGCACCGTCTCTATGCTCAGAGGCTGGTTTGCTTCAAATGCGACTGCTGCTTTCACGTCCATAGCTACCGCCTGCTACTTGCTTTCAACCTTGAGTATTATCAACGAAGGTGACAGGTCGCAAACAGGCATAGGATACAAATCAAGATTTTTGTAGGCTTTTATCAGCTTGAAGCCAGCCTGCGAGGCTATGTTGGGGCAAGATACAGAACCTAAACCCCAAACCCAGTGAACCTACCCTGAAACGCTTTCAGCTATGCAACTCAAACAAGTTTTAAAGGGCTTTTCAACTAGCCTCTACGCCCTAACGCTTGGACTATCACTACCTGCTTCTGCTCAGGTGATGCCGCCGCAGACGATGCTCAGCGCTCTTGGCAGATACTGTAATCGAGCTACGGAAGTCACCTACCGATCGCACCAGTTGATCTCGCCGGATGGCCGTATTCATGTCCATGCAGAAGGGCTGCTGCGCAAAATCGTCGATCCCGACAGCTCGCTTAGGCAGACAGATACGAATCGAACCTGTTACTCAGATTTTCGTCACACCGTTGCCCGCCAGCTAGTAATTGAAATAGAGTCTGAAACCCATCGGCTGGTTGATGCGCCTTACGAAGAAGGCTACGTGCTGTATCAGCCACAGGCGTTTTCTGCTAACAGCCAGTTTTTGGCGCTCGAGATGCAAATCGCCTATACCCGTGACAATCCGGGCCGCTACGTTACTTTTGTGGATGCAGAAAACGACGAAACCGTACGAACCCACAATATGTGTGGCAATCTTGGCTTTCAAAGCTACGTGGGCTTTCTCTCTAATCATGAGGCTGTTGTTCGCTGTCAGAATCGTAGGGCTACCGCTGATTGGTTTGAAGCGGTTGACTTATCGAGTGGCCTGGTGCGTCAGCTCTCTAGCAGGCCCGGTAATGTCGCTAGCTATGGCCGAGCTGTGGGTGACTTTGAAGTCATCAGAACGCAGGTCTTTCGATAAGGGTTTCTCTATTTCTGGGGTATTTCTCTGCTTCCTTTCAGCGTTTTTTTGTTTTCAAGTAGCTGTGCCAGTGCCAGCTTTGGTCAAAGAAGAGCGGTTAAAACCGGACTAGTTTGCGCTTCAGAGCGCTCTTTAACCTTCTTAAGCGGAGTCAGTTGTGCAATTTGTCCTGATTAAACTCTGGTTATAAGGTGGCGTAGATAGATTGTAAATACCCTCTATTTGCACATCTATTTCACCGTTTTTTCTGTCATATGAGCTATGAAGATCTCGCCTCGTTTAGTGCCTTTACTTCGTCTAATGCCTTCACAGATGCCTTCACAGAAGTGCGCCTGGTGCCAGAAGGCGTCGCTTGCATTAATCGGGGGTCTGGCCGTATTGGCTCAAGCTGACGCGGCCCTAGCGGGCATTTGCCGAGCCGAGCTGCCGGGTAGAATTGATGCGATCGCTAATGGCTACACGCTTGACGGTGCCAACGTTGGTATCCTCATTGAAGACGCCAACGCTGATACCCGCACTCTCTACAGCCGCCGCGCCCAAGAGAAGTTTGTGCCAGCTTCTAATGTCAAGCTGCTCACTACCGCCGCGGCTCTTCAGGCGCTTGGCCCGGACTTCAGCATTCGCACCTCTGTTTACGGCCAGCCCAGCAGCGCCACCCAAGACCTTTATGTAGTTGGTCGCGGCGATCCTACCTTCACTAGCTATCAGCTCAATCTGCTCTCTGGTCAGCTAAAGCAGCAGGGCGTTCGCCGCGTCAATAGCCTGAGCGCTGTCGATAACTACTTTGCAGGCCCTGTGGCTAGCCCCTACTGGGATGCGGAAGACTACCGTGCGGGCTACGGCGCAGCTGCCAACAGTTTGATTCTTAACCGAAACGAGCTGAGCTTTACCGCTATCCCTAGCAGCGTAGGACAGCCGCTGAGCATCGTTTGGGATCGCCCTGAATTCGCTCGTGGCTGGCAGATAGAAAACAACTCTCGCACGGTTGGCAGTGGCAGCGAATTCATTGACGCGGGTCAACAACCCGGCCAAAAAGTGATGAACGTCCGGGGGCAGCTAATTGCTGGGTCCGCCTCTGAAAACACCTCCATCGCCCTGCTCGATCCGGGCAGCTACTTTGCCGAACAGTTCCAGCAGAGTCTTAGCGCCTATGGATTGGGCAGCGCTAGGGCACAAGCTACCACTGCTCACCCCCCTAGCGGTCTAGTCGAGCTTGCCGCCGTTCAGTCGCCACCTTTACGGGCCTTTATTGACCCGACCAATCTCTACAGCGTCAACATCTACGCCGAGTCTATACTTAAAACTTTGGGCCGCAGCGCAGATCCTGCTACCGCAAATGCCTACGAAACCGGTGCGGCTGCGGTTGATCGCATTCTTACAGACCTTGGTATCGCGCCTGCCAGCGTAGATATTGTGGATGGCTCGGGTCTCTCTCGCCAAAACCAAGCTACGCCCGAAGCCTTTGTAGATACGCTGCAGGCGATGGCCAAAACCAGCAACGCCAGCATCTACCGCAATTCTTTAGCCGTAGCCGGACGCAGCGGTACTTTGCGCAATCGGATGCGCGGCACTGTTGCCGAAGGCCGTTTTCAGGGTAAAACGGGTACGCTCAGCGGCACCTATACACTCAGCGGCTATCTCAATCCGGCCAACCATCCCCCGCTAGCGCTTAGCATTCTGGTGAATGATACAAATGCCAGGGGACGCGATGTTCGTAGCCTAATCGATCAGATTGTGACGCACGCCGCCAATCTGGATGACTGCTAGCTCCTCAGCGAGGTAGCGGTAGATCATCAGAAGATCCTCAGTTCATCTAGACGGCGGCGATCGCGCCACCATTTGATTCGTGCGTGGTGGAATCTATTGTGTGACTCTATCTGCGCGTGACTCTATTTGATAGATTCCACCTGAACGTACTGACCGGTCAGCTTAGCTAGCTGCTGTACCAGCAGGCTGAGGAATAAACCTACGTCAGTGACCACGCCCGTTGATTCGACAGAGCCGCGATCGCTTAGCTTGGTGACTACTGCCGGGTTGATGTCTACGCACACCATCTTCACGCCTGCTGGCGTCATATTCCCCACCCCAATCGAGTGCAGCATGGTCGATAGCATTAAAATCATATCAGCGCCCTCAATCAGTCTGGCATAGTCGGTTTGGGCCGCTAGCAGATCCATCTCGGTGTCGGGCAGGGGGCCATCGTCGCGGATAGATCCTGCTAGCGAGAAGGGCACATTGTTTTTCACGCATTCGTACATTACGCCGCTAGTTAGCTCACCGCTTTCTACGGTCTTGGCAATGCTGCCGTGACGCCGCACGGTGTTAATTGCTTTGAGATGGTGACGGTGACCGCCGTGTACCGAAATGCCTCGCTTCATGTCCATGCCTAAAGAGGTGCCCATCATCGACTGTTCAATGTCGTGAACCGCGATCGCATTTCCCCCAAGCAGCGCATGGACATAGCCGCCTTTGATTAGCTTTCTCAGGTGCTCGCTGCCGCCTGTATGAATGACCACCGGCCCGGCGGTGACGACGACCTTGCCACCGCGATCGCGAATCTGTCGCAAATCCCAAGCAATCTGTTCGACTACTAGCTCTACTCGGCGCTCGCTCGAAACCCCCGCACCCATAAAGCTAAACTCATCGCTGCTCTTTTTCTTTAGCGAGCTAGCCTGACGAATGGTGTGCAGCCCTTGAGCGCCTACCACCACTTCTTCGCCAACCGTTAAGTCTCTTAACAGCTTGCAGCGAGCGGTCACTTTACCTTCAGTTTTCGTGACTGCGATCGCGCCATCCATTCGCTGCCCCTGCACCCGGAACCAGTGGTCGCCTATCAAGACCTCTGTCGGGTAAATAGTGGTTACATAAAAGTCATCTGGCGCAACCCCATCTTGGATAACGGGTTCTAACATCGCGGCGGTTGACTCACGTGGGATACTCACTGCCCCCAGGTCAACTAGCTGACCCATGATGTCGTCCATCACCGTATCGTCGGGCGCAGTTACCTTCACATCGGCAATCGACTTGTCGTTACGCTGCTTGCCTAGCTCAAACTTCAGCACCTGAAAGCTGCCACCGCCGCTGACAATCGTATCTAGCGCCTGGTTTACTAGGCCCGAATCTAGCAGGTGACCTTCTAAGTGAATCACGCGGCTTTGAATGGTTGAAGTCTGAGGACTAGTGGCTCTTGGCTCAGTCATCTTGAGCGTTAGGCACTTGGCTGCGCCACCTGCTTTTAAAAACTCACTTAGCGACGTTTCTACCACCTCAAATTTGCACTCGGCCAGCCTTTGCTTGAGGCGATCGCTCACCTGATTCATTACCACCGTTTGACCCACATTCACCGCGTTGCAGGCAAACACAACCGCATCAACCTCATCAATCGCAATCCGCTTATCAGCCGGCACGCGCATTTCAATCAGGCGATTAGAATAATCGTCAAACGCACCTGGATAGTAGAGCAAATAGCCATCGGTCAAAGGGCAAAAGCAGGTATCTAGATGATAAAACCGGCTGTCTACCAAGCGCAGCGAAACCACTTCAATCCCTAGCCATTCTGCTAAGTAAGGGTGAGAATCCAGCTCTGAACGAAAACCATAGCCCGCCCACAGCCAGCCGCCAGCGCGATCAAACAAAGCATCGCCTGCCCCCTCAAACGGCAAGCTCTCAGGCAGCGTATGAACTGTGTAGCCGTTCGCCTCAAACCATTTTTGAAAATAAGGCTCTTCACCCTGACGCTCTGGGTGAAAAAAGCGGCTCAGTACCACCTGATCGCCCAGCACCAGGCCGGCATTAGCGGTAAACACCATATCAGGCCAGCCCTTTTCTGGTGTGACCAGTTCTACAACCGCGTAGTCTTTTAGAATTTTGTGGAGGTTGCTCCACTGTTCTTCAGCCAAATCGCGCGACGATCGATGGATGTTCCCTTCCATCCAGGGGTTAATGACATAATCGACGTCATAGTGGTGAGGCGGACACATCAAAATATTGGCAGTAGCAGTCATCTAAATCTTCCTCTTTTTGTAATGCACTCGCTGTGCGGCTCAAGTAAAATTGAGCCGCAACATTAGTGATTGTTTTGGCCAAACCTCCAGACTACAGATAAATCCAACTGAATACTCATCTATTTTTTAGAGCCTGTGTGCCGTCAGCTTTGTGGTTCTTGTTATTTCAGCTAAGCAGTCGAGTACAAGGCAGACCAAACGGCTGCAATAACTGCCGTCGGTAACAGCAAACAAGAGAGTATGTGGCCTATTTTTGTGGCTCCATATATCAACCTACGTATCAACTCCATACAGAGGCTGCTCAAAAAAGAATTGCTACTGAGCACCTGACCTCTGAGCTGTCAGGAAATGTTGACAATATGGCAGTTGATGGTCAGAACTGTGCTGTACAATACCGTTATCGCTAAAAAAAAATGAAAGTTTACTTAGCGCATTTCAGCTAAAAAACTTCAGATTCCAATATGCTAATTGTCACGTTGGACTTAGCTCATTTTTAGCTCATTTGGTTTTAACAAATATGGTTTTGGCACATTTGGCTTTAACAAAAAGGGTGTTTCCTTTGTTTTAACGCTCAAGCAAAGGTGTCACAAACGATTTGACATAGTTTTGTTTAGGTTTGGAGATTGCTCGAACCTGCATTGTCGAAACTTATATCTCTTTTGACAATACGTCTTGTTTGACTGATGTTTTTCCCAACAGAAGCAATCACTCTGCAAGTGTAGCGATCGCCGGTTTCTCTTCTTTTGAGCGAGCGTTGAACAAGGTCTTAAGGGAATATTAACCTAGCCGATTTCTGTTTCGATAGTCTTGATCGATTGATTGATTTTGTCTGATTGATCCTTTCTAAATAAGCGATTAAGCGGATTTCACACTGTGACAACTTCTACAGTTTGCCATTTCATATTCACTAATACACTGTTATTTCTGAAGCGTTATCTTTAGAGAGATGCGAGACGTTTCTTTCGAGACAGTTCTTTCGCCACATTTCTGAAGTACGCTTAGCTTATCAACGCCCATTCATGTCTTGAGGACATTTACCATGCTTCAAACACGTCAGCGATACTCCATCCAGATGGTCATAGAAGAGGTTCAGCCCCTAGTTGCAAAGGGCGTTATTGACAAGAAGGCACGGCTCTACAGTCTTTCTCGATGTTTTAATGACCGTGACTGGCAAGAGATCGAGCGTCTTTTGATGCTCAACGAGTATTTGCTAAGAGACTCGGTCAGCGACTTGCTCGGACCAGAGTCCTGGCTAAACGACTAGCTGAAAGAAACGTAGAGGTGCAGGCTTCACTGGCGTAGCTCTGCAACAGTCACTTGAGATAGATACGATAACGATCGAAGTAGCGGTTTAAGGGAAAGCTCATTGTCCCATTAGACCGCTTACTTTTTGGCCTGTACTGTAATTTCTGCTCTTAGTTCTGCTGCTCATTCTACTCTTCCTATTTTGCTCTTCCTATTTTGCTTTTGGGGCACAGACCTTAAAGTGCAGATCTTCAGGCTGTGACAACAACGCAATAGCAACAGAATTTATTGCATGTATAGAGATTAATCTAGCCTAGACGGCTAGCTGAACAGCTCAACTTTTAGCGTTTACTACGAGGTTAATTCAATCAGCCTTCATTCCTTGCTTTTAGCGAGTGGCTTATCGTCGTTCGCTTTGTCAATTAGATAGAGCATTTGGTATGGGTTATCTACCTTTTTGGACGCATTTTTCAGTTCTAGTCCAATGACTTTCCCATCTTCGTCATAATCTAGAACTAACCCTGGCGTAATCTGAGTTGTTTCTTCGACAACACACTGCCTAAAAGAAATCTGTAAGATGTCCTTGTCTGAGTCATAAACTATTTTCATGGGTTGTATGTGCTAGGACATTTTCTGAGGCTAGAATCTAACCGATTATAAATCAATTGTGAAGACAAGCCGGTTTGAAAGACTAGGTCATCAACGATAGGTTGTTGACGCTGGAGTGATGTATCTGGGTAAATGCCTTGTACGCTGGTTGTATCTCTTAACTACTCACTTCGATCTCTAACTTCGTATATGGTTACTTCTGAGCAGGTGTCATCTGGGATTTCTCAACCGCATGCGACTATTCGGCCTGTTGGCGTTTACATGCTTTCTGGGCTAGCTGCTAATCAGCAGCAGCTATTGGCGGTAGATACGGTTCGAGGTTATTTGGTCGAGGTGTGCCCGCTCACCGATCGAACGACGATTCTTAACCCATATACAGTAGAAGATTGGGTTGGGAGTTCAGGTCTAGATATCTGGCAAGAAACGCTGTGGTTTGTCCGCGACCAGATGGTATATCGCTGTGATATTGAGACGCTGATGCCTGAGGTGTTTGTTCGGCTACCTTACGACGCGAACGGCGTGGCTGTTTGGGAAGATAAGGTCTATGTGTCTTGTCAAAAGTCAGGGTATATTCATATATTTGGCAGAGAAAGTGGCGACTCGCTCGGTAAAATTCGCCAGCCAGGAATAGGATGTGAGAACGTAACGGTCTGTGCGGATGGGCTATGGGTGTGCGATCGCGATGAACAAACCGTCTACCAGCTCGATTTAGAAACCGGTGCCGTTCAGCGGAGTATGCTCACCCCGTTTGCTTCTCCGACAGGAATCACCTTCTTTGAAACAGACGCTGCTGCTACAGGCAATAGCAGCCCAGAGCGTCTTTGCTATATTTCCTACGCCCATGAAGAAGCTTATATCCGCGATGATCCTAATGCTGATTCGCCTTATCAGCTAACGTTTCGCGATCGCACCTTTATCCATCCCCTCTACTTTCACCAGCCAGAAGGTCAGCCCTATACGCTCTCCAATGGCTATCTTGTCGAAATTTCCTACGCAGAAGAGCTACTGCCCTTAGAGCCGGTCTTACTCGACAAAGTAGAATGGCGGATTGCGCTGCCCTCAGACACGCTCCGCCAAAGGGTCCGCAAAGTAGACTACATTGGTCATCCCTTTACCGAAGAAGTCCAAGACGGCCAGCGAGTTGCCGTTTTCAACCTTGATGATATCCAGCCTCACCAAGCTGGACTAATTGGCTGGAAGGCAACGGTCGAAATGTACAGCCTCAAATACTTCATGACGCCTGCCGACGTAGAAAATGCGCCCGCGCTAACAGGCGAGTTCCAATCAAAATATCTAATTGATGACGATGAGCTAGCGATGGATTCGAGCACTATTCAAGAGGCCGCCAGGGAAGCAGCAGGCAGTGAGACTAACGTTTTACGAAAGATGCTGAAAATCCGCAACTATGTCTACGATCAGCTATCGTATGGCATTCAGCCCAAGATTGATACGCCAGATGTGGCCCTCGCGCGGGGTGTGGGATCTTGTGGTGAGTATGTTGGCGTTTTGCTGGCCCTCGCCCGCCTTAACGGCATTGCCTGCCGAACCATTGGCCGCTACAAGTGCCCCGCCACACCAGAACAGAAAAACCTGCCGCTAGAGCCAGATTTTAATCATGTGTGGTTAGAGTTTTATGTACCTGGTACTGGCTGGCTGCCAATGGAGTCAAACGTAGACGACGTAATCGACAAAGGGCCCTATCCCACCCGATTTTTTATGGGCCTTTCTTGGTATCACACCGAAATTGGCAAAGGCATTTCCTTCGAAAAGATCAAAGCTGAGAGTAAGCCAGAAGATTTCTCGCTAGGCGATTTGGCCGTTAACCACGTGCGCTTTACCATTTTAGAAGAACTCATTCCACAGGCATAAGCCAAACGCTATAGCGACTATTATGACCCAACCTTATTCCTTAATTATTCACGGGGGGGCTGGTGCCCTAGAAGATTTGAAATACGAAGCCAGTGAAGCTGACTTTCGAGAAAGTATTTTAGAAATATTAGCGGCGGGGCGCGATCGCCTAGAAAAAGGAGAAAGTGCGCTAGACGTAGTTGAATACTGCGTAAATCTGTTAGAAAACAATCCGCTGTACAACGCGGGTAGAGGCTCTGTTTTAAACGAAAACGGCCAGGTTGAAATGGATGCGGCAATTATGAGCGGTATCGGCATTAAAGCGGGCGCGGTGACCTGCATAAAGAACGTGAAAAACCCGATTTCGCTGGCGCGCCAGGTGCTAGAACAGGGCGACCACGTCATGCTGGCAGCCGAGGGTGCCTCAGCATTTGCTAAGTTCTCTCAAGCTGAGATGTGCCCAGATGAGTATTTCATTGTGCCGCACAGAATCGAGCAGCTAAAAGAAGCCAAAGCGGCAGGTCGAATGATGCTAGACCATGAAAAGGCAGGGACTGCTGCGGAAAGAGATAGAAAAAAAGCTGCGCAAAAGCTAGGAACCGTAGGAGCCGCCTGCCGAGATGCTCAGGGTAACCTGGCCGCCGCGACTTCGACCGGGGGTCTAGTGAATAAGCGTTGGGGCCGGATAGGTGATACGCCGGTGGTGGGTGCAGGCGTGTTTGCTGATAACGACACCTGCGCGGTTTCGGCAACAGGATATGGAGAGCAGTTTTTGCGCACGGTGTTTTGTAAAACGGTGTCTGATTTTGTGCTCTTTAAGGGCCTAGACGCGCAGGACGCCGCCACGGCAGGCATTAAATACCTGGTGGACAAAGTCAACGGCGATGGCGGTGTAATTGTGATAGACAGCGCTGGGCTGTGCGGCGCAGACCAATCAACTTCTGGGCTGATTCACGGCTGGATTGAGCTAGGCGGCAAAGCCCAATGTAAGTTGGGCTAGAAGAATTGGACTAGAAAAGCTGGGTCAAAATTAGGCTAAATAAAGCTGCGTGGGCACGACGGTAGCCTAGCTTACCAGGGCAGCTCTTCACCGTTAGAGTGCCAAAAGGTGCCTGTGTTGTCCAAGCTAAGGGCATCAATTACTTTGAGAAGCCCTTGGACCGATTCTTTGGGAGAAATGCCGTTGCTGTTGAAGTTGGTCATGCCGGTGCTGACAAGACCTGGATGTAGAATGGCAACGGCGATGCCTGCGGGTTCTAAATCCTGCGAGAGAGATTTTCCAGCCATTGAAACGGCAACTTTTGACATGCGATAGCCGTAGGTGCCGCCGGAGGTGTTGTCGGCAATTGAGCCCATGCGGCTAGTCATGATGGTAACTTTGGCCGGATTGGCTTTGGCAGCTTTGAGATTGGGCAGCAAAGCCTGGGTGAGCTTTAATGGCGCGATCGCATTTATCTCAAACTGCTCTTTGATCCCCGCCACGTTTAAATCTTGCAAATTCGACTGACGATAGATGCCCGCATTGTTGATTAACACATCAATTGGCTGATTTTTAAGAGATTGGGTTAGCGCTGCGATCGCATCATCATCCGAAATATCAATGCCTGTTTCTACGCGAATACCTAGTGCATCTAGCCCATCAGAACGCTGGCGGCAGAGTGCAATTACCTCATCGCCTCTATCGTGCAGTTGCTTGCAATACTCGTAGCCAATTCCTCTGTTTGCGCCTGTCACTAAATAAGTAGCCATAACTCCTTCTGGTAGTTTGTTTTTGGTGGTTTGTTTTTGGTGGTCTGTTTTTAGATCGTTTACTTCTCGGCTTGTGTTTGGGTTTTTCCCAAACAGATAAAATAGCCAGAAAAAACAGCTCGAAAATCCATTTTGTTCGTCATGGACTTAAAACAGAATAAACCACCTCAGGCGTCAACAATTTCAACCAGCTCTAGCTCAAAGGTAAGGTCTTGTCCGGCCAGAGGATGATTGCCATCTAGCGTCACGGTCTCGCCCTTCACATCAGTAATTGTCACTGCCATAGCCTCGCCACCGGGTGCCTGCATCTGTAGCCGCTGTCCCACCGCAAGCTCAAAGTCTGCCGGAATATTTTTCTTTTCAATATCCGCTACCATCTGCGGATTATAGGCACCGTACGCCTCATCTACTGGAATTGTAGTGGTTACGGATTCGCCTGCCGTTAACCCGGTCACTGCCGCGTCAAACCCTGGAATAACCATCCCGCTTCCGAGCGTAAACTTTAGCGGCTCGCGCTCCTTGGAAGAATCGAACACCTGGCCGTTGTTGAGTGTCCCCGTGTAATGAACTTTGACGGTATCGCCTGATTTTGCCTGCAACATGCTGTGTGAATGACCTACTCAATTGAAACTGGGATACTTATTTTAGAGACTTATTCCAAGATAAGGAAATTAAAGATAAAGCAGAAAAAGCCAGCCAAGTGAAGTGAAGCTAATAGAGTCGCCCATGAATGCCGTCCATGAATATAGATGTAGATGATTTGCTTAGCAATTGTTTTTTTTGATACTTTGTAAAAGTGCAAGCGTAATGTCCTACCCGCAGCTCTTTACCAAAATTCTTCACCAGAATATGCGCCGAGACGGCTCAGTGAGACAGCCCAGTAAGATGGTTCAGTGAGATAGTGCAAAGAGGTGTGTCATGTGTCTGACCCTATCTTCAAACCACCCTGTGTTTTTCCATTCTTCTCGCTCTTCCTCTCGTCCTTCTCCTAGTCGCGGCAGTGCATACCTTTGGCTGCGGGCTGCTTTTTTGGTTGGTTTTATTGTTTTTATCTACACGCTTCAGCGTCTGCCCAATTCAGATCCGTTAGTGCCCAATTCATCTAGCTCTACTGATTTACTGCGATCGCTCTCCGATCAGACTGCTTCCGAGAGTGAAGGGGCGTATTAGACTAGATGCTATCTACAAGCTTTTGTAGGTGCAAAACTTCGTGATATAAAGGAGCGCTCGCCTGATGATCATGCGATTAAAGCCGTGGCAGGTGGCTGTGCTAGTTGCGCCGATTGCGGTGATTGGGCTGTTCCTGATAGTTGCGGCTGGTCAGCAGATTCGAGCCTGGGGGCTGAACTGGATTTGGGCAGTGTTTATTTTTATGCTGCTGGGCTGGCGGTGGCTGCTGGTCCGGTGGACGCGCCCGGCGATTGCTCAAGCCGAGGCGATTGTCTCGGAGGTCAACGCCGAGCTAGAAGCGCAGGTGGCTGAGGCTTCACAGGCAGCCGATCGCGTTATTTCTAAAGCAGGCACAAGTGTTAGTCAGGCGAATGCAGATAAAGCAGAAGCCGCGCTAAACCAGGTGATACAGGCCGCTCAAGACGACCCGCCTATGTGGGATGACTGGTCGTTGTTTTGGCAGCACTGTCTGTCTTTGGTCAATGCGATCGCCCACACCTACCACCCAGAAGTCAAGCGACCGCTGCTCAATATCTATGTGCCCGAGGCGTATGGTCTGATTCGTGGCACGGTGGATGATACCGACCGGATGATGCAGCGGCTTTCGCCCGTGCTTAACCAGCTATCGGTCGGTCAGATGGTAGAAGGCGTAGAGCTTTACCAAAAGCTAGAGCCTTCGGCAAAAAAGCTGATCAAGGCGTTTAACTGGGCGCAGTGGGCTCTGAACCCAGCAGCGGCGATCGCCCGTCAGGTCAGTGCTAGAAATATGAGTCAGGCCAATCAGCAGATTGTGCTGAACCTCAGCAACGCTCTGCGCGAAACTACCCTGCGAAATCTCGCTAAGCAGGCTGTGGCACTCTACAACCCTGACTATAACCCCGACTACAATTCTGGCCACAGCGCTGATAGTGAAGCGGCTGCGGCTGTGCTCGATGCGCCTAGCGTTGCGTCGGCCTTACCCACCACTAAAACAGAAACCCTACGAGAAATTTTAGAGCGGGCTGAACCCACTGAGGGCGTTCGTCAAAAACCAGTCAATATTTTGCTAGTAGGCCGCACGGGTGCAGGCAAAAGCAGTGTCATCAACACGCTATTTCAATCAGAGCAGGCGGCTGTGGATGTGCTGCCCAGCACGGATAAAATCCAAAGCTATCGCTGGCGCAACGAGCGGTCGGCTGAGTCGCTTATTTTGTGGGATACCCCTGGCTATGAACAGGCTCGCCGCGAAGACTTTCGTGAGCAGGTACTTGACTATGCCAGCGAGGCAGATGTGCTGCTGCTGGTGACGCCAGCGCTAGACCCGGCTTTGCAGGTCGATGCGGATTTTTTGCAGGCAGTAAGCGCTGAAGTCCCAGATTTGCCTGTGATCGCAGCGGTTACCAAAGTCGATCAGCTCCGCCCCGCCCGAGAGTGGAGCCCCCCCTACAACTGGCAAACCGGCGGCTGGCCCAAGGAAACCTCTATTCGCGAGGCAACCGCCTACCGGGCAGACGCGCTGTCGGCGTTTTGTCAGCAGGTGCTGCCGCTGGTTGCTCAGCATGAGGGTAGAGCTGCCTGGGGAAACGAGGCGCTATCGGCAGCTCTGGTGAGTGCGATCGCGCCTGCAAAGCAGCTTCGCCTCGCCCGCTTTTTACGCAGCCAAGACGCGCGCGTTGCGGCTGCAGCCAAAATCATCGACAGCTATACCTTCCAAATGACCACCACAGAAGGGCTGACCAAGCTGCTCAAAAGCCCGGTGCTACAGTTTATTTCTACCCTGACAACGGGCAATCCTGCCCTGGGGGCGCTGCTCATTGAGCAAATTCCGGTCGAAGAAGTGCCGATTGTGCTAGGCAAGCTGCAGATGGCCTATGAGCTTTTTTCACTGCTAGGCGCTGGATCTGCTGGCAAAACGTCGTTAGGTAAAACAACATTTGATCTGCTCACGATTTGGCCAGCTTTACTAAAGACAGACAGTCTCCACCGCGCCGATCGTAGGGCCTGGGCTTTTGGTCATGCGCTGGTTGAATATTGGAGTCAAAACCTGCCAGCCAGCCAGCTAGAAGAACGCATCGAATTTTATTTGAAGTGAGTATCTCATGAACTGTCATCTTCTCAGTTGCGGTGCTTCCGCTTGTGGTGATATGTTCGTACCCGTTCATTTTGATACCACTTTGCATCTATCTGTACGTAGATTAAAACGATCGTCCCTTTTCAGGCTTTTGACTTACAATGCTTCCTATTTTCTCTTTGTTTTCGCTAGTCAACGTGCTAACTAGCCCAGTTTTACCAGCACCAGCGATCACACCAGCAGAAGATGCACCGCCGCTTACCACCCAGCTTATTGCCCAGTTTGCTAGCCAGTCTGACATCATCACCATTCCTCAAGAGGTGCGATCATTACCCGGCGGATTGGACAGCGTTCCGGTCTTCAATAGCAACAGCCCCGAACTCATTAGCGGCGATGGGATTTTACTCTCGACGTTTCCTAGCCGTGGCAAAAGCGATCCTCGAGCCCACCTCAACTACACGTTCGACGGGCGCTTCGATATTTTTTCTCACCACGTCGCCAAAGGGCAGGACGACCGGGATACACGCACCGTATACGAATCGATCTTGGTACATAATCCGGGTGATCGCGCCGTTACCCTCACCATTCGCGATGGCGCATCTCACATCAGTCAAGAATCTCCGTGGAATGAAATTGCCTCAGGATCTTCTAACCTCTATAGCAACAACTTTTCTGGTCCCGGCAGCCGTGTAACCAGCGACGTTTTGCGCGGTCGTCGCCAGTCTTCCTTTCCTGCCCAGATCACCATTCCCCCAAAAGAGAGTCGCTTGGTGCTCAACGCGCCGATTCCTCTGCGTCGCCTTGATGTTGCTACCGACGGCAGCTTACCGCCTGGCAGTCCTATCACCCCGCCGCCTATTACCGCTAGCTCGGGCGAAGGCCCCCGGCTCAACGGTCGCTCTACTCTGCTTAGGGTCCGCAGCAACGGCCCGGTTTATCTCGCTAGCCTAGCTATGCACGCGCCGCAGCGCGACGGTAACGAACGGGTGCCCACGCTAGAAGAGTGGAAACAGGTGCTCTTTCGAGGCCAACTAGCCACCCCTCGCGATCAGTCACCTAGCCGCCCCGGTAGCCGAGAAAACCCCTTTCGCTATGGCCGGGTAGCGGGTGTTGCTGAGGGCTCTCAGTGGCGGGCAACTTTGACCGATCGCGGCAGTTCTCAACTAGCTATCCCCGAACCCGACGGTCATCTTTCTTACGGACTTAGCACGCTAGAGGGTAATACATTGGGCACTGGGCAAGTGCAGAGCGCACCGCTGCTAGCCCGCTATGGCGATACGGCCCACCGTGCTAATGGTAACTATGGGGTTGAGTATAATCTGGCGCTGCCGCTGTACAACGATACCGATAGCCCCAAAACGGTTTCGCTCGCAGTGCAAACGCCGATTCAAAACGACAGCATCAGCGACGCGCTTCAGTTTTATGACTCGCCTGCAGAGCGGGTATTTTTTCGAGGAACGGTACTGTTTTTGTACGAGGAAGACAGTGGCAGATCGCGTGCGGCTTATACCTATATCGTACAAAACAGCGGTCAGCAAGGACAGCCGCTAGTCACAGTGACTTTAGCACCTAGAGAACAGCGCAACGTGACTGTGCAGTTTCTGTATCCACCAGATGCCACGCCGCCTCAGGTGCTGACCATTAGCACGCAGGGATAATACGTAAAGCTAATACGCAAAGGCTAATACGCAGAGCCTAATATGCAAGAATCATACGCAAAGGTCAGCTCTATTTGAAAAATGTTTTTGTCATCATTCCGGTATTGAACGAAGCATCTACTATTGCTGGTGTGCTACGGCAGCTACAGCAGCAGGGGCTGCTCAATATTTGTGTTGTAGACAATGGCAGCTCGGATCAAACCTCGGCGATCGCTACTCAGTTAGGCGCAGTGGTCCTCTTAGAACCAAAGCAAGGCTATGGCCAGGCCTGTTGGCGAGGTTTGCAAAGTGAGCAGGCGCTGCAGGCTGAGTGGATTTTGTTTTGCGATGGCGACGGCAGTGACGATCTCTCACAGCTCTTGGACTTGCTGGCGCTGCGAGCTGAGTTTGACTTTATTTTAGGAAATCGTCGGGGTACGGCGACAGGGCGATCGCACCTCACCCCCGTCCAAAATTTTGGTAACTGGCTAGCCACTCGGCTTATTCGTCTAGGCTGGGGTCATGCCTACGAAGATCTTGGCCCTCTGCGTCTGATTCGCCAGCGTGCGCTCACTCAGTTAGCGATGGCCGATAGGGGGTTTGGCTGGACGGTAGAGATGCAGGCCAAAGCCGCCGAACAGGACTTGCGCATTTGCGAACGACCGGTAAACTATCTGCCCCGCCAGGGAGGCCGCTCTAAAATTGCGGGCACGCTGCGCGGCAGCCTGAAAGCAGGGCAGATAATTTTGTGGACGCTGGCGAAGCTGTACTGGCAAAAGATAAAGACTACGGTGGTTGGTAGACCCAACGTGCAGCGAGGGTTGCTGTGGGCGATCGCGCTGCTGATTATGCTTGGTAGCTGTTTTGCCGCCCCGCATGGCGACTTCTTGAATCAGCCCAATGCGGTTCCGCTTTTTTGGCGGGGAATGGGACTAATGAGCTTAGGCTTTGTGGGTAGCTGGGCCCTGCAAACAGTAGGCGCTGGATGGTTTTGGGGAATCGCGATCGCCCCTCGCCTCGTTCTGCTAGCTATGTATCCTGGCGACGACATCTGGCGCTACCTATGGGAAGGGCACCTGCAAAATCTAGGCTTCAACCCCTATGTGCTAGCACCGAGCGCCGACGTATTAGCGTCCTTTCGCTTTGACTGGTGGCCGCAGATCAACCATCCTGACCTGGCCGCCATCTATCCACCTATTACCCAGCTCGGCTTTCGTTTGCTCGCGGCTATAAGCCCTGCTGTTCTACTGTTCAAATCGGCCTTTATGCTGGCTGATTTAGGCATTTGCGGGCTGCTCAGTGCTCGCTTCGGATATCGGGCTACCTTGCTGTATGCCTGGAATCCGCTGGTGATATACAGCTTTGCGGGCGGTGGTCATTACGACAGCTGGTTTTTGCTGCCGCTGGTGATCGCTTGGCTGTGGTGGGAGCGCTTTGTTCTGACACCAGTATCCGCGACACCAGCGCCTGTAATACCCGCACCTATGACACCCGCACCTGTTGCTTTAGCGCTAGGAATCAGTATTGGCGTAAAGTGGATGTCTTTGCCAATCGTGGGTTTTCTGGCTTGGCGGCTTTTCTATCAACATGGCAACCAGAGAAGCAATCGGTGGCACCAGCGATGGAATGCTCATCAGCGAAAGCGCTGGCGTTGGATAGCTATTTTTCTGTTGCTCAGCGCGCTCCCGATAGGTCTCGCTACGCTTCCTTTCTGTCAGGGCTTTCCCCAAGAACTAAGCTGCCCGGTGATTCCGCTGTCTTCGCCCTTTGTTCTTTACGGTCGTAGCGCTGCTCTGATTCCTCAGTTTGTCGCTAGCGTTTGGCCTGCCTCTATTCAGACTAACTGGATCTATGCACTACCGCTAGGTGCGGTTGTGCTATGGAACTTTCGGCAATCTGTAACGCTTACCCAGTTTGCCGAGCGCTATTTGATCTCGCTGATGCTGCTCTCACCTGTTATCCACGCCTGGTATTTCACCTGGCTGACACCGTTTGCAGTTGCTAGCCGCAACTGGGGAAGTCGGCTGGTGAGCCTCTCAGCTTTAATTTATTTCGCGCTACCGCATAGTCTAGCTGTCGGACCTGCCAGCGGATCTGAGAGTTGGGCGCTAAGTGGTCTACAGCGCTGGCTGCTGTGGGGACCGTTTGTCTTCGGACTAGCGGCGTCTGCTCGAAGTGCCCAGCAATCTGACTGATGGCACTTTGACCGCATCAAATGGATATGACCTGTATCATCAAGGCGAGAACTTATCGCCTTCTCAGCAATATTTCAGATTGCTAGCGCTACCGAACCATAAGCTGGACGCAACACAACTACAACTCGTTCATAACGAGTGTCTCCTCCCTATGAAGAAGAAATATTTGTTGTTGGCACTAGCTCCGTTCATCGTTACTTTAGGCGGCTGCTCTGCTGCATCGTCGCAAGCGATCACAGATACGGCAGGCGGAAGCCCTACAGCGGTAGCTCAGTCAGAGGCCATAGTTGTCGCGGATGAGGTTAATATGGCCGCATTAGCAAGCGTGTTGAATACCTACGTCGATGACCAGGGACTAGTGGACTACGAGGCTCTGCAGGCCAATCGTCAGCAATTAGATGCTTTTAATGCGTCTATTCAACTCGTTAGTCAAGCGAGCTTTGATAGTTGGAGTGAAGCCGAGCAGATTGCCTTTTTGATCAATGCTTACAACTCGCTGACGCTCAAAGCCATCATTGACGAATCACCAATTAAAGCGAGCATCAAAGATATTCCAGGCGTGTGGCGCTTCAAGCAACACGGCCTGCTGCAGGGGAAGCAAACGCTCAACAATATTGAGCATGACATCTTGCGCGCTGATTTTACCGAGCCGCGTATTCATGCTGCTTTGGTTTGTGCGGCGATTAGCTGCCCCTACCTACGTCAAGAGCCCTTTACCGGCAACGCTCTAGATGCTCAGCTAGACGATCAGGTCCGTATCTTTCTCAGCCGTTCTGAAGTGTTAGAAATTGATCGAGAGAAGGGCGAGGTAAAGATTTCTTCTATCTTCGACTGGTTTAAAGAAGACTGGGCGGCTGATTTTGCGACAGATGAAGGCTTTACAGGATCTGATGACGAGCGGGCCGTGCTCAACTTCATTAGCAGCTATGTAGATGAGGCAGATCGTGACTATCTAAAGGCAGGCGACTACAGTCTCCGCTATTCAGATTACGACTGGGCTCTAAACCGACAGTCATAGCAATATCTCTAAGCGCACAGTCTCTAAGTGCATAGCCCTTAAGCGTATAGTCTCTGAGCGCATAGCCTTCAAACTATCAGTTGCATGTACCGCGCTTTCGATGTTTTGAGCACTGTGCCTTAGGCGCTGCGCTTACGCTCCCCGTGCTAGAAATTGTCTTCTTCTTCTCTCCTAATTCTATTTTTGCGCTATCCGATTCCTGGCTGTACTAAAACTAGGCTGATCCCGGCGCTAGGAGCTCAAGGCGCTGCCAGACTTCAGCGGCAGATGGCCGAGCACTTGTTATCACAGATTCTGAGTCCAAACTGGCAGCTACAAATTTGTTTTACTGGCAGCAGCATAGATAGAATTCGAAGCTGGCTGGGCGAGCAATTTTTCTACAAAGCGCAGGCGAGTGGCGAGTTAGGTCGACGGCTTCAGGTGGCATTTCATCAAGGTTTTGAGTCAGGATATGAGCGAGTTGTTGCAATTGGGGCTGACTGTCCTGATGTGAATTTGCGGCATATTGAGCAGGCATTTCAACAGCTGCGATCGCAAGATCTTGTACTAGGTCCAGCTCAAGACGGTGGCTACTACCTCATTGGGCTGCGCCGTCAACATGCTGCAATCTTTGATGATATTGATTGGGGAACACCCTTGGTCTTTCAACAAACCTGTACGAAAGCTAGGCGGCTAGGGCTTTCAATCGCTGAGCTTGAGATTCTCAGCGATGTTGATCGGCCAGAAGATTTGTTGGTTTGGAAGAAAGTGAAGCATGCAAAAAATCTAACCACGAATTTCTGACTATGAATGTTTTTTCTATAGAGTGGCTGCTAGAAATAACGCCAGTAGTTTATCTCGGTATCTTGTCAGTTATCTCGCTGTATGGATTTCACAAGGTGCTGATGATCTGGCGGTTTTACAAATACAGTGCGACTAGTACCCAGGTACTTCCTGCCTTTGCTCGGCAAGCACTGCCTTTGGTGACGGTGCAGCTGCCGATTTTTAACGAGCTGTATGTGGCTGAGCGGCTGCTCAATGCGATCGCTAATCTCCAATACCCATCCAACAAGTTAGAAATTCAGGTATTAGACGATTCTACTGATGAAACGCAGCAGCTTTGCCAGCAAAAGGTCGCGGCCCTACAGCAGCAGGGCTTCAATATTCACTACATTCAGCGATCGCATCGCAAAGGCTTTAAGGCCGGGGCCTTGTCTTATGGACTACAGCAGGCCACTGGCGAGCTAATCATGATTTTTGATGCGGACTTTGTGCCTCGGCCCAACACGCTGCTGCAAATGGTCGATTACTTCATCGATCCAGCAGTGGGAATGGTGCAGGGCCGATGGGCCCATCTCAACCGGCAGTACTCTCTGCTGACAGAAATTCAGGCGCTGATGCTAGACGGTCATTTTGTCATTGAGCAGACAGCGCGTAACCGGGCCGGTTGTTTTTTTAACTTTAACGGGACGGCTGGCATTTGGCGCGTGAGTGCGATCGCTGATGCTGGTGGCTGGCAGCACACTACCGTCACCGAAGATTTAGATCTCTCTTATCGCGTACAGCTGCGAGGATGGAAATGCGTATATTTACCGCATGTTGTAGTCCCAGCCGAACTGCCAATGGAGATGAACTCTTTTAAGTCTCAGCAGTTTCGTTGGGCAAAAGGCGCTAGCCAGGTCGCTAAAAAGCTATTAGGAACTGTCTGCCAGGCCCAGCTTCCCCTACACGTAAAGCTCGAAGCCTTTTTACATCTCACCAACAACTTTAACTATCTGTTGTTGATTATGCTGTTGTTACTGTCTTTGCCCTATCAAATATACGTTTCACAGCATCAGTGGCAGTACGGGCTGCTGATCTATCTGCCGATATTTGTTGTTACCACGCTAAACCTGTTTGGTTTTTACTGGGTATCCCAGCGAGAACAACAGATTTCCCTCTCGCCCTGGCAGTTTAGCTACCATATTTTCTTTTTGCTTAGTGTGGGTATTGGGCTCAGTCTTAACCAGTCGCTGGCCGTATGCGACGGCTTGCTGCGAACTGGAACAGATTTTGTACGGACCCCAAAGCACGGCGTGGTCATGGCTTCAGAGTCTTGGACGGCTAAGCGATATCGCGGCGCAAAGACGGGCGTTCTTTGTCTAGAGCTGTTGATGCTAGGATATTTGGCCGTGACTATTGTGTTTGCTGTGGTGCATACGCACTATTTGTCCCTACCTTTTTTGCTAATGTTTTTTATTGGCTACGCTTATGTGCTAGGTCTTGGGCTGTTTCAGCGACGATAGGGCGTTTACTTTATGTGAAACAACCTACACGTGAAACAACCTATACATGAAACAATATAGTGAGACAGCCACCTATACGTGAGGCAACACAACAAGACAACACATCGTGAGCAACGCATCGTGAGACAACATATTGTGAGACAACAGAAGTCAACCAATTAAAAGAGTTGACTACAGGTCGGGGAAAGCTTTTTGAATAGCCGGATGTACAAGCTGATGATCGTGCGTGTTTAATGCGATCGCTAGCCCTTTTCCAACCGCACTATCCTGCTTTAGAGCACTCATTCCGTGCGCTGCTAGCTGTAATACATAGGGCAGTGTGCTGTTGTTTAATGCCTGCGTTGCACTCCAGGGTACTGCCCCTGGCATATTGGGCACGCCGTAGTGAACTACCCCCAAGTCTGTATAAACAGGTTCACTGTGCGAAGTCACCTTTAGCGTTTCAATACAGCCCCCCTGATCAACCGCTACATCGACAATTACCGAACCATCGCGCATCTCTGCCACCATCTCCTTTGTCACCAAAGTGGGTGCTTTCCGGTTGGGCACTAGCACTGAGCCAATCACTAAGTCTGCATCCGTTACGGTCGCGGCAATATTCGGCGTATTGCTGTACAGCAAGCTCACCCGTGAGCCAAACAGCGTTTCCAAATAGGTCAGCCGCTCTACGCTGATATCAATGATGGTGACTTGCGCCCCTAGTCCTACGGCCATCTTGGCTGCTTCTGTACCAACAACGCCCCCACCAATAACGGCTACTTTTCCGGCTGCTACTCCTGGCATTCCGCCTAGCAGCACGCCGCGCCCACCCTGCTGCTTTTCCAAAAAGCGCGCGCCAAACTGCACAGAGAGCCGCCCAGCAATGACACTCATCGGCATTAGCAGCGGCAGCGTTCCGTCTTTCTCAACGCTTTCATAAGCGATCGCACTCGTCCCGCTCGCTACTAGCTTTTCTGCTAGCGATCGCCCTGCCGCTAAATGTAGATAGGTAAACAGCAACAGCCCAGGTCGTAAATAGCCATACTCTGCCGTTAGCGGTTCTTTTACTTTTACCACCATTTCTTGCTGCCAAGCTGACGCAGCGTCTGTTGCAATTTTTGCGCCCGCCTGCAAGTAGTCATCATCGCTAAAGCCTGACCCCGCTCCTGCCTGCGTTTCTATCACAACAGTGTGCTGGCGATCGCACAGCTCTTTTACACTCGCTGGGCTTAGCCCCACCCGAAACTCTTGATCCTTAATCTCTTTGGGCACACCAATATTCACAAGCCAAACCCGTATATGAATAACCACCACCGATACCCCAAGGCATCGCTGCGATAGTTTTTATTTTAAGCCGATCGCAAAAGCCCACAAGGGAGCACAGGCTACCGTATGGAAAATCAGTTTGCAAATAAAAACTCTCTTCGATCAGCCGATCGAAGAGAGTTCCTACTATTCAATTACTTAGCGTGAGATATTAGGCTTAGTGCTATGGAGCAATCCTGTGGCGCTAAGCTTATATCTCGAAGCTGTCGTCTTAAGGCTGCCCTCTCAAAGCTGACCGCCCAAGCTTACTGAGCACCTGCTACCAACGATGTTAGCAGCGGCAAGTTAGCAGATAGGAAAAACGCAAAGACTGCGCCACCAATGCCGCCGATCAAGAAACTGCCCGCAAACTCGCTCCAGCCTTCGTCGCTGCTTAGCGCCTCAGGAGGAGTGTATGGCAGTGTATTCCGAGAAACTGCAGAGCTAACGTTAGCGCCGCTGTATAGAGAGAGGCAGACAGTCAAAATCAAGACAAGGCCCACTGCGCCAATTAAACCGGCAACCGCAGGTACATCGGTATCTCTAAGCGGACCGAGTAGTGCAAACGGCCCATACAGTAGATAGCCATGAGCCATCCCGACTTCCAATCCACGACGTTGTGCAGAAAGCCCTTTCCGGTAGGCCGGTAGATTACTCAAAAAGGCCTGAGATAACCCAGAGGAGTTCAAAGGGGTTTCCAAGTTACCAATCTGAGGGTCGCCCGCGTAGGGCTTAATAAAATTTGATGATGCTGGCATAGCTAATTCAAAGTTCTCCAAACTTACTCAACAAAACTGCATATAGTCCAAACCTTGGTTTAAGGCTGCGTCCGAGCCTTTGGCTATGGATGCAATAGCAAGTCAGGAAAGAACCGATTGAACTCGATCAAAATTCCAGCCGTAATTATCATCCATACGGTGGCAATGACCGGAGCGGTCGAAAGATATTTTAATAGATTACTGCTCATGGATACTCCTCCTTGGAGTTCTAATCATAAAAGGTTGACCGGGCCCAAATCATCAGTCAAAGGTGACAAATAGACTCGAACCACTAGGCGCACCTAAACGAGATTCTCGCTCAGGTGCAATGTTTGTTGCTTTTCTAGGTATTACCCTAGATTTTTATCGAGGAGAGACCGTGATCTCTTCTTTCTTCGCAAACATCTCGCCCGAAGTCATTTCCTTCAGCGCCTGCAAAGGCCAAGTCGCTGCACCCAAAGAGCACTTAATCGCTAGCGGTACATCAATAACAATCTCTTTCTCTTCAGGAGATTTTTCGCTGCGAACTGCAATGACATAGGAGCGCCCAGCCCAGCCAATCCAACCGGCAATCAGTAAGAACAGTGCGCTTGGAATCAAAAATTCGCCCGCATGAGCCAAATCGCCATCCACTACAAGGTGGGGAAGCCCTTCAGGACCACACAGAAGGCTGGTGTTAGCATAGAACTCAAATCGATCTTTTGCAGATTCAGTAGTCGCGGCCTCAGCACGCTTTTGAAAAGCGGCTGACTCGTTGCAAGGCGTCAAGCCTGCTACGTCGTCACCTGCAATTCCTGCGGCTGCCGGAGAGGCAAACCCAAAGGAAAGACAGAGAACTAAAGCCAGAGCAAACAACCGTCGCATATAGGTTTCCTCTCTCGTTACTAGTTAAGCGTTGGACTAACCCATATAGACTTTAGAAAAGTCCCTGTAAAAAATCTCTTGAAAAAGAATATTCTCAGGGGTAATCCATAGGCCCAGCCCAGCTTGTAGGCAATCATACTCCTCGATCGAGAGCTCCGTAAAGAAAGCGCTGTCAGGCTTTACATCCCGATACAATTATCAATACATTCTGTTATATACCGCTTATGGATAGTGTTCTTAGGGCGACTTCTTCTCATTTAGCGACTTTTCATCCGGCTGCTGTCCCCCCCGACGGGCCTACTGTGCTCGCGATCGAAACGAGCTGCGACGAGACGGCGGTGGCGATTGTGCGATCGCGCACAGTTCTCAGCAGCGTTGTCGCCTCCCAAATTGAAATTCATCGGCGCTACGGCGGTGTTGTGCCAGAGGTAGCCTCACGTGAGCACGTGGGCGCGGTTGGCGTGGCGATTACCCAGGCGATGACCGAAGCGGCGCTAGGCTGGGCGGCCATTGATGCGATCGCAGCCACCTGTGCACCCGGCCTTATCGGTGCACTGATGGTGGGCGTCACTGCTGCTAAAACGCTAGCGATGGTACACAACAAGCCGTTTTTGGGCATCCATCATTTAGAAGGACATATCTACGCGTCTTATTTGAGCGATCCGCAGTTGCAGCCTCCCTTCTTGTGCCTGCTGGTGTCGGGCGGTCACACCAGCTTTATACAGGTGCAAGGGGTCGGCGACTACGCGGTTTTGGGTAAAACGCGAGACGATGCCGCTGGCGAGGCGTTCGATAAGGTGGCTCGTCTGTTGGGTCTAGGCTATCCGGGGGGGCCTGTGATCGATCGGTTGGCCAAGACAGGCAATGCCAAGGCGTTTGCGCTGCCAGAAGGACGAATCTCGCTGCCAGGAGGCGGATATCATCGGTACGATGCTAGCTTTAGCGGATTGAAGACGGCAGTGCTGAGGCTAACCGATAGGCTAAAAGCTGAGGCGGCTGAGTCAGGTGAAGCGATTCCCACTGCCGATGTGGCGGCAAGCTTTCAGTTTACGGTGGTGCGATCGCTCGTAAAGCGCGTCATCGCCTGCACCCAAGACTATGGGTTAAAGACGGTTGTCGTCGGCGGTGGGGTCGCCGCCAATAGCGAGCTGCGATCGCGCTTGCAGCTTGCAGCGGCAGAAAACGGCTTTGAGGTGATATTTCCACCCATGGCCTACTGCACAGACAACGCGGCGATGATTGCCTGCGCAGCCGCAGAAAACTTTGCGCGAGGAATGCGATCGCCCCTGACTCTTGGCGTTCAGTCAAAGCTGCCTATCACCGCCGTCTCAGAACTCTATTCCGTAGCCACTGTGTAGATCACCCTTAGAACCATTTGGCCGTAGTCAGCTAGATCTTGAATATCAGAAGTTCATAACTATTTTGCTATCTATCCGGCACAACAGCACGAATCACATCAGCAACCGCCTGCGGCTGTTCAACCATTGCCATATGACCGCACTCAGCAATTTCAGACAAAGATTGCGTTTCACTAAAGTGAGGATGAAAGCTAGCCAAGTGGTGCACATATTGCGGCAGCATCACGGTGTCTTCGGCTGCGGTGATAAAGTGAGCAGGCTGGGTAATTTGGCTGACCACCTGAGGCAGCAGATGCACCTCATCAGCGCTAGTGGTTTCTAACAGAGCCCCAACAGCTGCCTGATGCTCGGCGCGAACAAAATCTTGAACTCTCTGCGCGCCCCAGTGAAGGGCTAGCGGCTGACGCACCATCAGCCGCGCAAAAACGTTAGGCAGTAGCGGCAACTGCTGCAGCCAAGCAGGGCGATACTTCACCATCTGCTGACCTGCCGACCGGAATTTATCAAACTCTTTGGGAATATAAATGCCCCCGCCCGCATTGATACAGACAACGCCCTTAATTCTGTCTGACAGCAAATAAGCTGCCCACAGTGCAATACTGCCGCCCAAAGAATGACCTAGCAGCCAGGCCTGTTCGATACCCAGCTTATCTAAAAGTGCTCGTAGGTCCTCGGCATAAGCCGCCAGGCTGTATGCCGATGCCGTATAGGCTTTAGATGTCTGAGTCTTAGACGTTTTAGCCGCGCGATCAGTCTGTGCTGCCGTGCTGTTTGCCGATAGGCTCTCTGCCGAGATACTGTCTGCTGATACTGGCTCTTTTTTTGATTCATCGGCAGGCAGTGTCCGCCCGCCTGGAAGCGTAATCTCCCTCTCTAGCTGACTCATAGGACTAGATCCTATCGATTCGCCAAAGCCTCGCAAATCATAGGTCAAGCAACGATAGTGGCTCGATAGCAGATCAACTAGCGGTCGCCAATACGCCTGGCTTAGCATCCATCCATGAACGAATACCAGCGTCTGAGGCGCTGTTGTGTTGTTAGCCTCGTTGCCTGTGCGGCGCTCCGTTATTTCGTAGGCGTGAGGCACACCCGCAATATTCACTTTCAGCATACTCATTATGCTAGCGCTAACCGTTCTGCTACGCACTTTCTAGCTGTGTACTTCCTAGCTATGCGCTTCCCAGCTATGCACTTTCTAGCTGCGAGCTTTCTGGTACGTTTTCTAATTTCCTAGCAGTCGCTGCCGCACGCCAGCCGCGATTTTTTGGCCCAGATACTCTGGAATCAGCCCTTCATTAGGCCCCAGCAAATATAAGATTAACCGGGTTCGGCCCCGCCATACCAACAAATTGGCATTGACTACCAGCAAATCCTCTTGCCAAATGGTGTACATTACCCTGTAAAACAGACCGGGCTGGTTATCCGCTTCGATAAGCAGCGCCGGTAGATGAAACACCGGGTCCACATAAAACTCGGTTTCAACCTGAGCAAGTCCTTCGTCTAGGTTGAACTCTACATTCAGCATCTCCTCTACTTCAAAGCGACCAGCTAGCGCTTCGCGGACGGCTCTTTGAACATTTTCAGCCGTCTTGGGCATGAGTTCTTTTCCGCCTCTAGACACGATTAGCTTGGCAAATACCAGCATCGGTGGATAGATTTGACCGTACAGGCTAAGGCTGTGAATGGTCAGGCCGTAGGCAGCCAAAACGCCAAAGATATCGCTCAGTAGAAATGACTGATTGCGGTAGGCAAATTGCAAGGTTGTGCGATCGCCCTCTGCATACATCTCAATTACCGCCTTCTCAGTTCTAAAAAGCTGATAGGCTAAGCGCAGATTCTGCAGCTGAATATCGCTACCGACAAACTGTTCATAAAACTGTGGAAAAGCTCGATTGAATCGCTTGAGCAATTCCACTGTTGAAGGTTCTAAACCAATTGCCATAGAGGACCGACGCTGCCTAAAAAGCTAAGAGTTGTCATCCGGCAAAATGCAAAACACAGCGTGCATTTTGCGAGCCACTATGCTTTGTGATCGATAAACGCTCGTAGCGCTCGAATCGGGCCAAAGCAGTAGCGGCAGATGCTATAGTTTGCCCGGATTACTTAAGATGTACTAGGGTCAATAAGGATAATTTGATACGAAGCAAAACTCGCCTACTGGCTACTGTCACGTGCGCTCATGACCAACGCTGTAAATGAGCTACCAAGCGATATACTGCTAATACTGTCAATTTGACACAAGATCAAAGTTACTAACTCTCTTTGCCTGCATGGGTTTTTGGAAAAGCTTGTTCACTACCTCTGATGTTGCTTCAGCTTCTCAGCAAACCAAACCTGGCGGATACATTGCAGAAGCCAAAGGCTCTGATGACACTCGTATTTTCTTCAGCACCGATCGCACTATTGACCTCTACGAATTAGAAGAGCTCTGCGACGCGGTCGGCTGGTCGCGCAGACCCATTCGTAAAGTGCGAAAAGCCATTCAAAACAGCTTTCTCGTCATCACAATGTGGGAACAAAGAGGCAGCCGCAGGCGGCTAATTGGCTTTTCGCGTGCCACATCTGATCACGCCTTTAACGCTACGATTTGGGACGTAGTCGTGCATCCAGACTCTCAGGGTAAAGGACTTGGGCGAGCGCTCATGAACCAGCTAATTAAAAAGCTGCGTAGCGAGGACATTAGCAACGTGACACTGTTTGCCGACCCGGATGTGGTGAATTTTTACAAGCAACTAGGCTTCATGCCCGACCCAGAAGGGATCAAAGGCATGTTTTGGTATCCAGATTAGAGAATGTGCTTTCTAGGTGACGTGAGCTCTATCCAGGTAATGTGCTGCTTTGTCAGTAACTATGATGCTTCTAACCGCTATCTAATAGTCCTTGCCTGCTGAATCCAAGCGGCTATCTGCGCAGTATCAGGTGCCAAATCTGCCCGTCGAATTAGCTGCACTTGCAGCCGCCGCAATAAGGGATGCAGCCTTTGCACCGTCATGCCTGCTAGCTGCTGAGGCGTACTGACGCCAGCATGTAATAGCAGTCCGCAGTGCTGGGCTCCTACGCCAGGAATTCTTGCTAGGTTCGCCAAAGCAGTCCACTTGTTGATGTATTTAATATTGGTATTGAGCTGCCGAGAAAGCTGCTGACGCTGACTCGAACTGCCGCTCTGACGGAGTAAATCAAATGTTGTGAAAATGCCGCAGGCGTTGAGCTGCTCTACTTGAGAGGAACTCAATCCGGGTAGCGACGCAATAGGATGGTTAGCTGATTGGGTAAGTCCCATTTTGTGTGCGTGTACTATCTTTAATTGTATGCGTACTATCTTATTAACAGTGCCGCTTGGAAAGCTATTGATTAAGTAGGATTTGATAGGAAACCGTGAGGTATTGCTAGCCCAGCACCTCGATTGGCTATTTGCTGGCTAGCTTCTAGAAGGCGTAGAAATTAAAAAGCTTAGCAACCCATGTTACTATGGGGGCCGGGATGTAGCGCAGCTTGGTAGCGCGCCTGCTTTGGGAGCAGGATGTCGCAGGTTCGAATCCTGTCATCCCGATTACGGCTGCTTAGTACTTTGCTTAGGCTGGTCAATTTATTAATCGTCCACCGTGGTGTGAGTCATCAGAAGTCGCTCACCCATGATGTATAGAATTGTCTGCTACAGCTATTAGATGTTGGCTGTAGTAACCTTACGAAATCTACTGCCTATCATCGGAGAATCTATGAAGTCTTTTATTCGCCGCACCTTGGCGTTGAGCGCTATTGGCACAAGTCTGCTTGGGGCAACTCTAATGGCTCCAGGTGCTGCTTGGGCCCTTACCCAGGCACAAGTCGCTGAAAAGCTCTCCAGTGTTCCTGTGTTTGTCTTGGGTAACGAGAATGGCCTGATTCTCATTTCTAGTGCCCAAGAAGATCAGCTAGAAGGCGTGCCAGAGAGCCCTAGCCTGTATGTGTTTATGTCAGAGCAAGACGCCGAGACTTTTCTGAGCCGAACCAACCAGGCCAATCCAGAGTTTGCACCTGATGCTCGAGTTGGAATTACGAGTTTAGAGAAACTCTATCAAGAAACTCAGTCTGAAGATCTTCCGATTGTTTATGTACCAGAGCAGGACGAGGCGACCGAAGCGGCAGCTCTAGGGACTGGCTATCAAGGCGGTGTGCCTTTGTTCTTTGCTCGATTTGAAGATGGCTCGCTAGCGCCCGTTCAGCAAAATGATGGGGAAATGATATTTCCTATGTTCTTCTCTAGGGCCGATCTAGAAGCGTTGCTATCAGAACTAGGTGAGCGTGACCCTGAAGCCCGTGCGGCCATCAGTGTTGGCGTACTGCCTTTAGAAGCAATGCTAATTGAGATGGAAACTAGCGAAGATGAGTCTCTCAATCAGATTCGCCTACTGCCTGATTCTGAGACAATTAATGCGATTCAGTCTCAATCTGCACCTGCGGCTGCTCCGGCTGAATAACGCTTGTGGGTTGCAGCGTGTGAATGTAAAAAAAGGCCAGCTCGTAACGTTAGGCTACGAGCTGGCCTCTTTCATGGGTTTATTGGCTTTTAACGTTGATTTCCACGTTGGGTTTTGCTGTCTAGCAGGCGTCTTTGCTGCCAAAGACAACCCCAATCGTTTTTAAGATGATAGTGATATCAGTCCAGATAGACCACTGTGTCTGATACTCTAGGTCCATCTCAACGACTTGCTCAAAGCTTTTGATGCTAGAGCGGCCACTGGTCTGCCATTTGCCAGTCATTCCAGGTTTGACGGCCAGTCGTCTCCAGTGATGGAGCTCATATTTATCTACTTCGTTTAGCACTGGCGGACGAGTCCCTACTAGGCTCATGTCGCCTCTCAGTACGTTCCAAAACTGCGGTAGCTCATCTAAGCTGGTGCGTCGCAAAAACTTTCCAATAGGAGTGATGCGAGGATCATCTCCATTTTTGAAGATGAGACCTGACGCCTCATTTTTTACGGTGTGCTTGAGGGCTTCCGCATTCATTACCATAGAGCGGAATTTCCAAATGCGGAAAGTACGACCTCGATAGCCGTAGCGAGTTTGGGCAAAAAAGATCGGACCTCCGTCTTTTTTGATAGCGATCGCAATTGGCAAAAATACCAGTGAAACAACGCCCAATCCAACGAAGGCACCTACGATATCGATAATACGCTTAGCAAAGCTAGTAGCGGCTAGCGGAGGTACGCCCCAGTTTAATGCTCTGGCAGTAAGTGCAACCCGGTCAAGTTGACTGCTTTTGGCAGCTTCTTCTGTAGTGACCGAGCAGACGGATTGATTACTCTCTAATGGGAGGGTGACCATGAGACTGGACCTTGAAAGTTCATACGACTGATTCGCAAAGCTCTAACGTATGCTGCGAGCTTGAAGCCATCATATGAAGACTCAATTTGTTCTCGGTAGATCCCGACGAGTACTTTTTGGAAACTTCTGATTTTTCCGGGGCGTATGAAGTTAGCAAAATTAAAGAACAATCAATCCTGATGATTGATCGCGGCCAATCCGTAGGTTTTGCTAATTTGCTGATTGAACTCTGCCTTGAACCTATGGTGAAATGTACGGGCAATGCCCTACTGACGATAATTTTTGAGCAGGCAGTTGTAAAGCTGATGAGCTATCTGGAGCTTGCTGCTGCTGGGTATGTTTACGGACTGAGGGTAAGCCTGCCGAGCGCTAGCGGACGAATTAGCGAGCAAGATAACGGCTTCATTGTTGAGGCTGCCAAAGCCGCTGTTGGGTTTGTCGATAGGATTGGCCACAATGGCGTCAAGCTGCTTACGCTTGAGCTTTTCGAGCGCGGGGGTGATGATGTCTCCGGCTTGAGCCGCGAAGCCGATAACAAGCTGTTTTTGTGATTTTTGGGCCGCTAGCTGAGCCACGATATCAGGTACAGCGGAGAGCGGGAGTGCATCGGGCAGTTCTTTTTTGGGAAGCTTGGTCGAGGCAGTTTGACTGGGGCGAACGTCAGCAACAGCAGCGGCCATAATGACCCAGCTAGCGGCGTTGAGATGAGTGAGCATTGCGCGCTCCATATCGGCAGCAGTGGTAATGGCGATACGCGCTACGTCTGTAGGGATAGTCGCTGATAAGGCTGCTGTTAGGGGGCCGTGAACCAGGGTGACGGTAGCGCCACGATGAACCGCAGCTTGAGCTAGGGCAATGCCCATTCGTCCAGTGGCTGGATTGCCGATAAACCTGACTGAATCGATAAATTCTTGGGTGCTGCCGGTGCTGATGAGCAGATGCTTGCCGTGCAGATCGCGCTGGCCTTTGGTATGTAGCAGCGAGTAGAGATAGGTGACTATTTCAGTCGGTTCGGCCATGCGCCCAGTACCAATGCGATCGCATGCCAATCGCCCAGCGCCTGGCCTTATTGAGTGAAATCGAGAGGCGTGAAATTGAGAGGCGTTTGCACTGTCTATCTGCAACTGCTGCCAATTACGCTGTACCATTTCCTGCTGCCACATATCTGTATTCATGGCAGGTGCTAGCAGCACAGGGCAGGTAGAGGCAAGTACCGTGTTAGTTAGCAGATTGTCGGCAATGCCATGTGCCAGTTTTCCCAGGGTATTAGCGCTAAGCGGCGCAATCAAAAACACGTCGGCCCACTCGCCGAGTGCTATATGAAGGGGTCGAGGGTGCTGCGCCGACCAAAAGTCAACATCGGTGTATACCGAGTGCCTAGAAAGGGCTGCAAACGTCAGCGCCGAGACAAAGCTTTGAGCGTGCTGGGTCATCAGTACGCGAACCTCTACCCCAGCTTTAGCCAGGGTAGAGGTGACTTCACATATTTTATAAGCTGCGATACCGCCGGTTATCCCGATGAGAACCTTCATCAAATCAAAAAAGACACTTACGATTCGTCAAAGGCTTCTAAATCGAGCAGATGCATGTAGGGTTCTACAAGTTCTGAACGCTGAAAGGCAACAGCACGCAGTCGATGCCAGTCTTTTAAGCCTTCGAAGGGAGTGCTGTATTCATCCTGTTCTAATCGCTGAGCGAGTTCGGCCACATCTTCAGGTGTCATTGCAGCAATCTCTTGGGTGGAGATGCGGCTGGCTTTAGATGTGTCGGACTGAGGTTCTGGGCTAGTGGTCTTTTCGGCGCGATGTTCGGCTGATGTCGTCATGGCTCATTCCCTGGCTGTCGTGACAATTTGGGGCTGACTAGTTTTTCTGGAGCTAACTAGTTTTCTTGGGGCTAACTAGTTTTTTTAGGGCTGACTTTAGTGTAGAGGTCGTAACAACAAGTGCTGCCTTTTTGATGGTTAAATGTTAAGTCATCAAACAAAAACTCAACAAATTATAGGCAATCATACAGTTTGCTTTGCACAGAAGTCACTAGCTGTTTGCAGGGCTTCTAAACAGACTTCGTGACCCATATCAAATTCTTCGTAAGTTACGCTGAGTCCTTGCTGCTCTAGCTGAGCTTTGGTCTCTAGCGCTTTTGCAATTGGCACGACTGGATCCTGTCTGCCGTGTAGTAGCAAGACAGGGCGTGAGGTAATACAAGGCTCGATTGAGGAATGGCTATAGCTGCTAAGAATCATCATGGCAGCTAGCGGCAGTTTGGGCCCCACATCCAAAGTCATTGCGCCGCCTTGTGAAAAGCCGCCCATGATGGTTTTTTCGAGCGGAATGCCGGTTTGCTGGGGCAGCGAGGCCATCCAAGCGGTGAGCCTTCGGCGGCTCTCTTGCAGGTCGGCCTGGGCGTTGAAGTCGTGCGATCGCACAAAGTCATAGTTGGCTGGGAAGCTATACCAAGCGCGTCCACCCGGCACCGTCGGATGCTCGAAAGGAGCTTCTGGCAGCATCGCCCGAATCGGCGAGCTCATCATACTAATCGCTTGAATAATCCCAGCTACGTCACGTGCGTTCGCTCCCCAGCCGTGCAAGAGCACCAGCAGCTTTTGATCTGCACCCTCTGACTTAAGTGCGATCGCATTTAGCGTACTATCTGCAACTGTACTATCTGAACCCGTGCTATCTGAACCCGTACTATCTGCAACCATAGTCAACGCTCGCCTATATATAAAGAAAACAGCTAAAACAAAACAGCCAAACAACAGCCCTATATTACGCGCTTCCCTAGTACCTGCAACGCTCGTTCCCCTTTTCCCGTTTCTCCACTCTCCTGTACCCTTAAGTACTGTCCAAATAACTGCCTTCTCTCATGACCCGTCTCGCCCTGTTGAGTGTTTCAGATAAAACTGGCCTGGTTGAGCTAGCGCGATCGCTTCACCGAGATCTAGATTTTGAAATTGTCAGCAGCGGCGGCACCGCCAAAGCGATCAGCGAGGCAGGCATTCCTGTTACTAAAGTGTCTGACTATACTGGCTCTCCTGAAATTCTGGGTGGTCGGGTCAAGACACTGCATCCGAGGGTACACGGCGGCATTTTGGCACGGCCCGATCAGGCTGACGACGAAAAAGACCTCACCGAGAATGATATTCGCCCGTTCGATCTAGTTGTTGTTAATCTGTATCCGTTCGAGCAGACCGTGGCCCAGCCTGGTGTGAGTTTGGCTGAAGCTATTGAGAAAATCGACATTGGCGGTCCCACTATGATTCGAGCCGCTGCCAAGAATTATCAGTATCTGACCGTGCTGTGTAATCCCAATCAGTACGACGATTATTTGGTGGTGGCAAAGGCCAATCAGGGTGAGCCGCCTCTGTCGTTTAGAGCCGCTTGCTCTCAGCAGGCTTTTTGGCATACGGCTAATTACGACTGTGCGATCGCACAGTATCTCACCCAGACTCAAGCGACCGACGAGTCTGGGCTGTTTGCTAACTACGCTACGAGCGGCTCGCTACATCAAACCCTACGCTACGGCGAAAATCCGCATCAGCCCGCTGGCTGGTATCAAACCGGAGGGGGGGATGTAGCGACTGGCTGGGCCGCTGCCGAACAGCTACAGGGCAAGGCCCTAAGCTATAACAACCTAGTAGATCTCGAAGCCGCTCGGCGAATTATTGCTGAGTTTCCCAGTTATGAACAGCCAGCCGCAGCCGTGCTAAAGCACACCAACCCGTGCGGCGTCTCGATTAGCGATACGCTGGCCACCGCGTATCAGCGGGCTTTTGATGCTGATAATGTTTCAGCTTTTGGCGGCATCGTGGCGCTCAATCAACCGATTGACGAAGCCACTGCCACTGCCCTAACAGGCACGTTTTTAGAATGCGTAGTGGCCCCTGGCTGTAGCGAGGCGGCAAAGGCTATCTTGAGTAAAAAGAAAAATTTGCGGATATTGATATTGCCGGATTTGGCAACGTCTGACCTAGACTCAGGCCCATCTCAAAAGCCTTCGCAGGTTATTAAGGCGATCGCCGGTGGATTTTTGGTGCAATCTGCCGACGACCTACACGAAGACAGCGCTAAGTGGACCATTCCCACGCAAAAAAAACCAAGCGAAACTGAATTAGCCGAGCTGCTGTTCTCATGGCGTGTTGTCAAGCACGTAAAGTCAAACGCCATTTTGATTGCCAAAGACAACACTACCCTGGGCGTTGGTGCAGGCCAAATGAACCGAGTGGGCGCGGTCAAAATTGCGCTAGCGCAGGCAGGCGATCGCACTCAAGGTGCCGTTCTTGCCAGTGACGGCTTCTTTCCCTTCGATGATTCTGTACGCACAGCCGCTGCTGCTGGCATCAAAGCCATCGTGCAGCCAGGCGGCAGTATCCGTGACGATGACTCGATAAAAGCCGCGGATGAGCTGGGTATTATTATGGCCTTTACAGGCGTACGCCACTTCTTGCACTAGCACCTGTGCCCAGAGTTAGTTGCGCGTCAGCCACTTTTGTCCGTTCAAGCGCTGCAGCGTATACAGCACCATCAGATCTAGCGTAATGCGGCGCTCATCGCCCATAAACTGCTCAATGGTACTAGGCAGCGCATCGTTCGTACTTAGCGTGAACACCTTCTGGCCTGAAATATCCTCATCGATAAAGGCAATATTGAACTGATGCTTGCCCTCGCTGGCTTCTTCCCACTGGCCCTGTACCTGCCAATAGTCGTCGCTACCGCTTTGACCCATCACCTCTAGCTTGCGCTTGGCAAACGCCAGGCTCAAATCATCAACACCCGCGTCCACCATCGCCTCTTTTAGACGAGGTAAATAGTGCTGCTCAATAAACTCATTAAAAGGCTTATCTTCTAGCTTGGGCGGCTTCTCTTTTTTCTTGGCAGCCGGTTTTTTCTCAGCAGTTTTAGCGGCTGGCGCTTTTTTCTCAGATTTTTTACTTTCCGATTTCTCTGCGGTCTTTTCGGATGCCTGCTCGGATTTCTCTGCGGCCTTTTCGGATGTCTGTTCGGATGTCTTTTCTTCTTCTGCCATAGTTTGCTAAGTGCCTATTTGCGACTACTGCGCCCTAATTATAGAAGTTTTGAGCTAAATTCTTTAACCCATCCAAATTGATTTCTTAGGTCGGTCTGACAATCTATCAGTGTCAAACCGACCAGCGTTACTGATGCTATAGCTGCTAGGCAGGCTGCAATACGGCATTTTGCCGATACCACTCAACCGTATTTTTTAGACCTGCTCGGAAGTCTGTTTCCGCCTCAAACCCAAAGGCTTGTTTAGCTCTTTCGGTATCTAGACAGCGCCTGGGCTGACCGTTGGGCTTGTCTGTCTGCCACACCAGCTTGCCTTCAAAGCCCATTACATCGCAAACTAGCTCGGCTAGATCGCGAATCGAAATCTCAGCATTGGTGCCCAAATTGACCGGCGCTGGATCGGAATAGTTTTGGGCTGCCATGACGATTCCCCTCGCGGCATCGGTAGAGTATAGAAACTCGCGGGTAGGGCTACCGTCACCCCATACGGGTAAGGCTTTGTCTCCGCGCATTTGAGCTTCATGCACTTTGTGAATGAGCGCCGGAATCACGTGAGAGCTTCGTGGATTGAAGTTATCTTCAGGGCCGTAGAGGTTAACTGGGAGGAGATAAATGCCATCGAACCCGTACTGCTGACGGTAGGCCTGTAGCTGCACTAGCAGCGCTTTCTTGGCAATGCCATAAGGGGCATTGGTCTCTTCGGGATAGCCAATCCACAAGTCGTCTTCCTTGAAGGGAACAGGTGTGAATTTGGGATAGGCACAAATGGTGCCGACGCACACAAACTTATCTACACCTGCTTCGTAGGCTGAGTGGATGAGCTGCGTGCCCATCATCAGGTTGTCGTAGAACAGCTCGGCAGGCTTTTCCCGGTTGAGCCCAATGCCGCCGACATGAGCGGCCAAGTGAATAATAATGTCTTGCCCTTTGACAGCTCGCTGGCAGGCTTCTAGCTGGGTAAGGTCGTAGTCGTGCGATCGCGTTACCAGAATATTTTCAGCCTGGGCTCCTGCCTGCGTCAGCTGCGCGATCACCTGCTTGCCTAAGAAGCCAGCGCCTCCTGTGACCAATATTTTCTTATTTGCCAGTTCCATAACTGCTCGTGTCTCCTGTAATACTTGTCGTGCTAATACGTGCTGAGATCACACCCCTAATACGATCAAATTCTTCAACTAGACATCCGCGAACAGCCTAGAACACAAGGGCCGACTGAGCGGCCCTCAAAAGCAGCTTCTCTACGCCGAGGAAAAAAGGCGCAGATGAGGCATTAGGAAAGGGAGCCTGCTGATTGACGTCGCACGGTGGCAATGTCTGGGCCCTTACCGTTGCGTTCGTTTACTGGCTTTAGTCCAAGCGCCTCTAAATCAGCATCTACCATGAGTTTGACTAGACCTGGAAAGTCTAGCTCAGGCTCCCAACCCAGCGTTTTTTTTGCTTTTGTTGGGTCACCGATGAGCAAATCAACTTCTGCGGGTCTGAGATAGCGCTCATCAAAGGCAACGTACTTGTTCCAGTCGAGATTGACGTATCCGAAGGCGATATCTAAGAATTCGTGGATAGAGTGGGTCTCTCCGGTCGCAATTACAAAGTCATCGGGCTTATCTTGTTGAAGCATTAGCCACATCGCTTTGACATAATCTTTGGCATAGCCCCAGTCACGCTGCGCGTCTAGGTTACCCATATAAAGTTTGTCTTGTTTATTAGCGACGATGCGAGCGATCGCCCTGGTAATTTTCCTAGTAACAAAGGTTTCACCGCGACGGGGTGATTCGTGATTGAACAGGATGCCGTTAGTGGCAAACATGTCGTAAGACTCACGGTAGTTGATGGTTTGCCAGTGAGCGTAGACCTTGGCGCAAGAGTAAGGACTGCGAGGATAAAAAGGTGTTTCTTCAGACTGAGGAACGTGCTGCACCTTGCCAAACATCTCAGATGAACCGGCCTGATAGAAACGCACCTCCTCCCCTGTGCGCTGCTGATAGTCACGAATAGCTTCGAGCAGGCGAAGTGCGCCCATTGCGACCGTATCGACAGTATATTCTGGTGAATCAAAGCTGACGCGAACGTGAGACTGAGCTCCTAGGTTATAGAGCTCTTGGGGTTTTACTTCTTCTATAATGCGACGCAGCATCGTTCCGTCGTTCAGATCCCCATAGTGTAAAAAGAGCCTAGCACCTTCTTTGTGCGGATCGACGTAGATATGGTCGATTCGATCGGTGTTGAATGTAGAGGTCCGACGAATGATCCCGTGGACTTCGTAGCCTTTGTCTAGCAGCAGCTCTGCTAGGTAAGAGCCATCTTGTCCGGTGATGCCTGTAATGAGTGCTCGTTTCGGTTGCGTCATTGTGCTTGAAATCCTCTAATCAATAAAAGTAGTGATGCGAAAAAATTATAGAAAATAGTTGAACCTATTCGAAGGACAAGGATCCAGTAAAAATAGGACAAACGAGCTGCTTTTTCTATTTTTTGGGCTAGTGCTATATGGCTGGATACAGAATGCCCATGAGATAAGACCAAATCAGAAACACTTGATAGTGATCGTGCCTAAGTCTATCTGCGTTTTCTGTCCGTGTCTTCCGTCTACGTTTTCTGTCCATATCTTCCGTCTCAGTCTATGGAGTCACCTAGTTTGTCTCCATCAATTGCGGCTAGCTAGTATTGACCAGCGTCGGTAGCGCTTTTACTCATTCTCATCGTGATCAACCTTACAGTGCTCTTTCAAGAACATCCGAATAGACTCCATCAAGAATAAATGATGTATTTGTGAACGGCTTGCCGTCACCAGCGAAATTTTCTAGAACGAGTCTTCTAGCTTGGGGCTTTGAGTAAAGTTCTAGCTTGGACAAAGGCTTTAAGCACGGCGATCGCGCTCGATGTCGTAGATAGCTTTTTCCCAGCACCATTGTTCGGTACGGTCAGGGTTGCGATCGCGTACATCCGATACTAATCGCTGGGCAACTGCCGCATTGCCACCGACGAGCCTCAAAAGCTGAGCGCGGGTGCTGCGGGCAACGCCGCGATCGCGCTGAATGCTAGTATGTTCACCCCTTTTTATCTGTCGATAAATCGGTAGCCGGTAGCCGGTTAGCCAGCTAACAACCGCTAAGACAATTGCAACCGCCAGCAAGATAGAAAGAATAGACATATCAACGGCTCGAAACGAACACAGCAAGCAATGCTCCCACACTGCCCTATATTTGCAAAAGATTTGCAAAAGTAGCGACTATAGCTTTCGCAACTTTCGCTAGATTATGGCAAAAAAACAGTTAATCGCGCCTGTGCTCATCCCAAAATTGCTACCTCAGAATGACCATGCCATCACTTTCTCCTGCCACAGCTATTCTCAACTTTTGGTTTGGCCTACCCTCAAAGGCCACTTATGGTAGCTACCGCAAGTTTTGGTTCGTTAAAGATCCTGACTTTGATGCCAAAATCCGCCAGCAGTTTTTGGCTGACGTGCAAAAAGCTGCTGGCGGTGAGTATGACGGTTGGACGGCGTCGCCGACCGATGCGCTAGCGCTGCTGCTGCTACTCGATCAGTTCCCCCGTAACCTGTACCGCGGCGAGCCCCGCAGTTTTGCGACAGACGCGCAAGCGCTGTCAGTAGCTGAACAATTGGTAGACTCTGGTGCAGATCAGATGTTAATTCCGGCGCAGCGCTTTTTTGTGTATATCCCCTTTGAGCACAGCGAAAAAATGGAGCACCAAAACCGATGTGTGGCTTTGATGCAGCAGCTCAATCAAGAATTTCCTGAGTTAGATGAAGGGCTTAAAGGTGGATTGGACTACGCAGTTCGCCATCGGGCGGTGATTGAGCGCTTTGGCCGATTTCCTCATCGCAACGAAATTTTAGGTCGCCAAAGTACACCAGAAGAACTTGTCTTCTTGCAGCAGCCAGGGTCGAGATTTTGAGAGCTACCTGGCCTGCTGGCGATAGTTGTCTAGTGATTGACTTACTGTCGGTTAGTAACGTACTCCAGCCATATTGAGGCAGACAGGCCAATATAGTGAGCAAAGATAGCGTTGACAACCGAAAATACGACCGCAATATCTGCAGCGTTGATAAAGGCTGATGAGTCTTGGGTGATCGCGCCAAAGGTCGCAACCTGTCGCAGCGAACGGGTCCACAGATCGGCAACGACAACCTCTGCCCCAAAAATAGTGATTAGCATACCGATCAGGCTGATCATGATACCGATGCGAATGGCTCTGATTGCATCTTTTGGCTTTGGTCGTAGGTCTGGGTTGCTAGTGCCTAGCTTGCGACCAAGTCGTACGTAACGAAAGCCCCAGAAGGCACTGACAAAGATAGTGAGAATACCCACCGTGGTAAATAGATCGGCGGAGGCGCTCGAAACCCCAGTATTGGGCTCTAACGCATTGAAGACAAATAAGATGCTAGCAATCACGCCGACCACGACCTGCACCCAAAGGCTAACCCAGCCGACTCGCTTGAAGTTGGTAGCGATGCGGCGGATGGCAGGCGGCAGGGCGTAACCAAGTTCACCAGTCATAGTGTTTACCTGTCAAAGTGTTTACCTGTCAAATAGTTCGCCAGAATTGTATCCAGGCTGTGGTCAGACTACAGGTTGAGCGCTCAGGTTAAGCGCTGCTGTACGCTAAAGCGTTGCTCGAAGCATTAGGCACTACAAATCCCATGTTAATACGAGTAGTCGCTTTCTACCGGTAGAAACTCTTATGCTAAGGGTAGTCCTCTAGCAGGAGCTTAGTGGAAATTTGCTAGGAAGCTTCTGTCGATCTATTGATTGTCGATCTGCCGTTGATCTATTGGTGGGAATCGGGTGGTGGGAGCTGGACAGGAATTTACAGTAGATGAAAGCGAGTAAAAGTTGGGAGTGAAGTCTGGCATGGATGACTATAAAAATCTAGTCAGTGATTTGATTGCGCGCCATCGGCATCGGGTGGACTATATGGCGATTCGGCTAGAGCGATCGCAAGGATGTCAGATTCGCTTACTAGGCGACGTGCCAGAAGCGCTGAGCGAAGGCCTATCAATTGGCGGACAGGTGCGGGTTTGTCATCGCGGCGGCTGGGGGTTTGCTAGCTTTAACCGGCTAAAAGATTTGCCGCAGCGGGTAGAAGATGCGATCGCGACTGCCAAACTGATTGGCGAAGATATTACGCAGCTTGCCCCGATTGATATTGTCCAAGCGACCTGCACTCTGCCTCTAACAGGCACCGATCCGCGAACGATTCCGCTATCTGACAAAAAAGCGCTGTGTCACCACTACATTGATGTTTTGCGCAGTGCCGGTAGTGTGATCGCTTCTACCGCTGTTCGCTATGGCGATAGCTATCAGCAAATTTTGCTGGCCACTTCCGAAGGCACGCTGATTGAGCAGGGGTGGATGGATATGGAAATGCGCTTTTCGGCAACCGCCCGGCAGGGCGATACGGTGCAAACCGGACGAGAAACGGTAGGGTCTCGGCGGGCTTATGAAGATGTATTGGGTCTAGAAGCCAAGGTGAAAGCAGCGGGCGATCGCGCCATTACTGCCCTAGATTTACCGCCCGCCAAAGGCGGCACCTATACCGTTGTGATTGACCCCATTCTCAGCGGTTTGTTTGTACATGAAGCTTTTGGCCATCTGTCCGAAGCCGATATGATCTATGAAAATCCAGATCTGCTAGAGACGATGAGCTTAGGGCGAGCCTTTGGGCCCAAGAATCTGCAAATTTTCGATGGGGCCGCTCCCGTAGGCCATCGGGGCAGCTACCTGTATGACGATGAGGGCACCCCGGCGACAACGACGCAGCTGATTACAGACGGCGTTTTGACCGGACGCCTGCACTCACGTGAAACTGCGGGCGGCCTGGATGAAGTGCCAACTGGTAATGCTCGCTGTTTGAACTATCACCATTCTCCGTTGGTTAGAATGACCAACACCTGGATTGAGCGCGGCGATACGCCAGTGGCCGATTTGTTCTCTGGAATTGACGAAGGACTGTACGCCCGCAACTGGATCGGCGGTGAAACCAACGGCGAGCTATTTACCTTCACAGCAGGTGAGGCCTGGATGATTCGGAATGGCCAAGTGGCTGAGCCCGTGCAAGACGTTACGCTCTCGGGCAATGTATTTAGCACGCTAGCCAATATCGAGGCGATCGGCGACGATTTTTATTGGGATGAGTCAGGCGGCTGTGGCAAGGGCGGCCAGAGTGGCTTGGCCGTTGGCTGTGGTGGGCCCAGCTTGCGGATAAAAAACGTTGTGATTGGAGGCGAAAGTCAGTGATAAAACCCCATTCTCCCCATTTACATTTGTACCTAGATACGGCGGTGGTTTCAGCTTGGGAAACCTGGCTACCGACGGGTCTATTTTACGGGGTGACCTGCAATCCGACACTGCTAGAAAAAGCGGGCGTAGCCTGCGATCCTGAGGTGCTTAGAACGCTGGCAAGAAAGGCATTTGACTTAGGCGTTGAAGAGGTTCATCTGCAGGCTTGGGGCCGCACGACGGCGGCGCTTGTTGAGGTGGGTAAGGACTTGAGCCGAATAGACAGACGGGTTTTGGTGAAGCTGCCTGCAACTAAGGAAGGCATGATGGCGGCTAAGGTGCTGGTGCGAGATCGCATTCCGGTGACGCTAACGGCTGTTTACGCGGTGCATCAGGTCTTAATGGCGGCGGCCCTCGGTGCTAGCTACGTGGCTCCGTATTTAGGGCGAATCAACGATGCCGGACGTGATGGCCGCTCAGAAATTGCCAAGATGCAGCAGATATTAAACGGGGTACGCTCACAGACTCGGATATTGACAGCGAGCATTCGTAATATTGAAGATATTCCAATGCTTGCTGCACAAGGGGTAGATACGTTTACTTTTTCTGAGGCGATCGCGCAGGCATTTTTCGACGTGCCAGCAACGCTGAGCGCGACCGCTGACTTTGAGCAGGCGGCGAATAAAAAGATGAGTGATAAATGATGAAGAACGAACCACTTGTTTACCAGCAGTCTGTTTTTATTTGTGCTAATGCGACGACGGTAGAGCGCTGCTTTACTGAGCAGCACCTGATGCACCAGTGGCTCAACCCGGCGCTGGTATGCAAGCCGGTGGGTGACTGGCGCACCAGCGTAGGCAGCGAGTTTGATTTTCGTCTGCAGGTGCCAGTGTTGCCGACATCGCTGCGTCCGGCTTTGCGAGCAGTGGTTACAGCGCGATCGCCCGGACTGGTGGTATGGGGCTTCGATGGGTTTTTCCAGGGGCGCGATCGCTGGGAATGCCAGCCAGAAGGCGATCTCGATCCATCTGACAGTTCGCTAGGGACCACGCTGTTAAACCGCTTCGAATTCACGATTCCCAATCCGCTAGTGAGCTTTGGCTTTCGGCAATTTGCCGCGAGCTGGACTAAACAAGATATGGAAGCGCAGTTGCAGCGGCTGAAGCAGGTAGCTGAGCGTCTATAAGAGCCTTTCTAATTTCCTGAGGTTTTTGTTTCTCTAGCGCTTGTTGTCTAAAGGGGCGCTCCATGACCGCTTTCTATGACTGAGCTGTAGCTAGCGTCGAGCTGCCAGGATTGGCATTCTCAGCAGAGCCTGAAATGGCCTGCGCTGAGGGCGCTGAGGGCGGCCTTTTGCGATCACCAAAAATGCTTTTAATTGAGCTAGCGACAGGCACCGCAACAATTAGACCTAAAAATCCAGCTATTTTGGTGCCCAGTAGCAGCGAGACTAAAATCCACACTGGGTTTAGACCCACGAACCCGCCAATAAGCTGCGGGGCGATCGCGTTTTCTACCACCTGGTCGATAATGGCTGCTACGGTCACTACGCGAACGCCTAGCCAAATGCTTTTCAGCGCTGTCAGGAAGCTGATAATAGTGATACTCAAAGCGGGCCCAAACGGAAAAATAGCCATCACCCCCACCGCGATGCCGAACAGCAGGCCGAAGGGCACTCGAATTACCACAAAAGCAATGGTCATGGCGGTCCCCATCAGTAGAGCCACCGTGATTTGACCTAGAAAATAGTTTTGGAAGTTTTGCTTGATCAGCGGCCTTGCATTTTGTCCCCAACTCTCGGGCAGCCATAGAAAAATGCCGTCCCAGAGGCGATCTCCGTGCAGCAGCAAATAGAACGTCAGCACGATTGTCAAGCCCAAATCGACGATACTGCCAATGGCATCTGGCAGCAGCGACAGCACGCTAGCACTGATGCTTTGCAGCTGGGTTGTGATTTTGGACTGAAGCTGAACAGCCAGACTAGACAGATCAATTGGCAGATCGAGGCTGATGGCCCAGTTCTGAAACGCGGTAAACTGAGATGAACCAGAATCAATCCAAGAAGGCAGGCGACCTGAGAGATCATTGACCTGTGCGACGAGCGGCGGCACCAAAATGACGCCCAAAACGCCCAAAATGGAAAACGTACTGAGTAGTACTAGGATGATGGCAACCACCCGAGGTAACCGGAACCGAGAGAGAAACTGTACGGGGTAGTTGAGAATGAAAGATAGCAGCGTAGCTACTAAAAAAATAGTGAACTGTGCTCTGAAAAAATCAAAAATTATCAGAGCTACCCAGCCATTAAGCACCAGTAGCGGCAGGGCTATTCCCCATATCATCCAGCGCGGTAGTCGGTTGATCCAATCCATAGGCTTAGCCACCAACCGACATATACCAGTAGTAAGTCGCCATAGGAATAACGGTCGCGGCAATCAGCAGCACAACGACGACAATGGTAGAAGATCCTCTAGTTGCCTCGGTTTCGTCGGCAGTAGCAAAGGTTCTTTCTGTATCTACAGTGTCATCATAAGCAGCAGGTGGACCTGGGTCAGGTTCTCCAGATAGCACCGCAACTAGCCGGTCAGTTGCGTTCAAAAATGACTGGTTGTACTGGTTTCCCTGTAGCAAGGGTGTCTTCATAGTTTCACTGACTACACTTGTAGCAATGTCCTCGCTAAGCTGCTGTGAGGCCCCTTCACCTACGCTGATGCCGATGTCGTTAGTGACGTCGTCTAGCACAACAACCGTTTGATTGCCTTGTGCCTCAGGGGTAGGAAACCACAGCTCCATCAGATGCTCGGCAAAGGACTGAGCCGTTTCGCCGTAGTCTAGTCGGTGAATGGTGACAAAGCGAACTTCATTGCCTGTAGCTTGTGCCAGTTCGCTCAAGGATTTGCTGATTTTGCCTTCATTAAGGCGCGATACCTGGCTGGCCTCATCAAGTACCCACGTATCGCTTTTGAGCGTTTGCGGCATACTGTACAGGCTCGTGGCCAGAGCGGGCGCACTGATGAGCTGAAGTGTAAATAGGGCGATTGCTGTGAAACAAACGAGCTGACGGACCCAGCTAAAAGATCTTGACATCGACTTGAGGGGGATGAGGGTGGTTGCTTTCCAAGGGTATTGCTTTAAATAATAGAGGAATGTTGTTTTCTCTGCTTTGTAGTGAGCCTGTCTTGAATGTGGTAAGTCAAGCTGAACTTAGGAAAAACTAGGGCTGGCAGAACTTAGGGCTGGCAGAACTTGGGGCTCGCAAAAACTGACTTAGCAAAACCTAAGCTGGTAAAAACTGGTGCCGCTTTAAAATTTCTAGCAGGTCGGTTTCGGCTTCAAGCAGGCAGGCGTGACCGCTGCGAGGTAGAAGAAATAGCCGGGCATCGGGAAATCGAGCCCGTAGGCTTTTGACTTCTCGCTTGGAGGGCAGCAGCCGATCGTGTCCGCCCGCAATGAGCAAAACTGGGTGAGTCATTCGCTCTAGCGGCAGCCGCTCTACTTCAAATTGGCTGAGCAGAGACATCCGCCACGCAGCGGTTTTGACGGGTACAGATTCCATCGCGCTGGCGAGGGCCACTCGATCACGGCTAGCCACACGGCTCGGCTCTATCAAAAAAGGCAGCATACCCTGTGAGCCGTAGCGATAGGCCATACTCGGCATCCTTTGGGTAATAAGAGGTCCTAGCTGCATCCAGGGCAGCTTGCGAAAAGAAGAAGCCGGATTGACTATAACCACCCGGTCGAATAAATGCGGCGAGAGAGTGAGCACTTGCATTGCCAGGCAGCCGCCAAAAGACTCACCGCATAGATAGACTGATCGCTTGCGCTGTGACGAATCTAGACTGAGTTCCTGCGAGATTAATCGTGAAACTTGGTAGGCAAGCGATCGCCAATCACTCTGATTATGCGGATTGAGCGCCACGCAGCGAATATCGAACCAGGGAGCTAGTCGCTCGCTTTGGGTTCTATACAGCCGGCCACTGCCATCCATGCCAGGCAAAAACACAAACAGCGGTTTGCTGCGTTCGGAGTTGCTAGGCCTGGTTTCCCCAAAATCAATCGGCAGCGGGCGCAAAAATTTGACGGGGGCGACTAAGCTCATGTTCTTTAGCGTCACTTTTCAACTGAAAGTCCTTGGTTGAAGGCACTTGATTCGTATTTTGCCTATCAACAGCAGCTTAGTAGCAGCTTAATAGCAGCCTGTTTTTAAGAGCGTTTGAACCGCACTATGGCAGGTTTCAGTGAGTTGATTAGCGGTTTTGCTACCTTGCTTTCCATGATATTTTTGCCGGTACAAATCGCCAATGGTAATCGGCTTACCCATAATGACGGCAACTTTGCGATAAATCACTGCCGGATGACGGCCCTTTTGCTGAAATAAGGGCTCGCTTGGATCGAACCAGCCTAGCACCCGAAAAGGAATGGTGTTTTGCTGCTGCTCTTCAAGCGCCACAATTGCGGTCGGTACGATTTTGAGATCTTCTACGGGCGATCGCAAGGCCAGATGAGCAAAGCCACGGTGAAAGCTGCTGACCTGATCCGGCGCGGTTAGTTCAACCATAGGGTGCGTGCCTTCTGGAAAGACGCCGATGGATTCTTGCGATTGCAAGAAATTAGTTGCCTGTCGAAAGAACGTCCGCCCGCGCGCTTTAGGGCCGTCTAGCGGAAAGCAGCCCAGCGCTGAGACAAACTCTCTCATCACAGGCACTTGCGACATGTAGTGATGGCAAGCAAAGTGAACAGGCTGAGCCGCAGCGGCGATCAGCAGCGGCGCATCTAAAAAGCTACGGTGATTGGCAATCATCAAAAAAGGCGATCGCGGCAAATATTCGGCCTGATGCAGCTGAATGTGGATGCCCATAGAAAATAGCATCCAGCGAGAAAGTTCGAGAGGGTTGGTCAACGGCATATTGGCTGAAATTGCGTGAGAAGTAAGCCTAGGGAAAAATCCTAAAAAGGCTAAAAATAAAAAAACAAGCACACTATCTGATGGCGAGATGCTTGCTCTTTATCTTATATAACCGCTGTTTGAGAGCCTAAACACCTGTTAAAAGGCTGACTTGCCCTTTCAACAGGGAGGCTCTTTCAATAAGGAGGCTCTCTTCATGAAGAAGCTGGTTGTTCGGCAGAAGAAGCTCGCTTGCGACTGGCGCACTACAAGCGGCGCAGAGATCGGTGCGCGCGGTCACCCCATTCTGTAGGCTTCCTGGCGAGTGGAGCGGACAACGGCTGAAATTTGGATTGGGACGACGCAGCCATCGGAGATTGCATCGTCCAAAATAGCGAGTAGACGTTGTTCTTCAGCAGAGAGCTTGCCGTTGCGATAGCAGTGAATTTGCGCCTCAACGCCAGGTGCCAATTCGCCATTCGTAATAGCAGTTCTAACGAGTGACTCAAGACCGTTGGAGCGAAACTTGTAGTTCGACATTGTAAACATTTTCTAGACTCTAATGACTCACACTTCTACTTTCTTTTAGGCGATGTATCGCTCCGGGAGAAAATTCGAAAAAAGCCTAGCGAAAATAAGTAGAAATGGATTAAATCGTCAGATTAATCATTAGAAAGTTAACAATTTTATAAGCGGACTAAATATAGCAAATTACCTTAATAGTTTACTCCGTTGAAAGGACTACCTCCCCAGATTATTTTCACTCAGAGCAAAACAGAACCTGCGTAAAAACCTATAGGTAAAGGGCGCTAAAATAACATGACTGTCAGTTAGTCTTGTTTTCGAAGCGTAAGTTATGAACAATATCGAAGCCAACTATCAGCTATCTACTTATGCATAGCTATCTAAATAGACAACCTTTCTAAATTTTATTTATGCATATTTAAGAAGGCGTTTACACATTGCGTTTTCCGGCATTTCATATCAAAAAATATTGGAATTGTCTTGCTTAAATTGCTGTGGATACTACCTAAGTAGTTTTGCGATCGCAGCTTTTTCGTGCTCTCTAATAACGGTATATTTTGCAATGACTAATTACAGTCGTTTAACCCTTCACACCACTACCCGTTTCCGAAGGCACGATGTATCGCTGCGCCGCGACAAAAAATAAAACAATCGGCAAAACTGAGATGACTGACCCAGCTGCAATTAGCCGCCAGTCTAGTGAAAAGCTACCGGCTAACCGAGCAACGCCAAGCGGCAAGGTGTAATATTCTGGTCGATCCAAAATCAACAGCGGCCAGAGAAAATCACTCCATGAGCCGATAAACACAAAAATTGCTAGCGTTACCAGTGCCGGACGCACAGATGGAATCATGATGTGCCACCAGATCCCTAGCTCTGTGCAGCCATCAATGCGGGCCGCCTCTTCTAACTCCTTGGGCACGCTTTGGAATGCCTGACGCATCAGGAAGATACCAAAGGCGGAGGCAACAGAAGGGAAGATTACGCCTATATAGCTGTTGGTCAGCCCTAGCTGTACCGTCAATATGTAAAGCGGAATCATCACAATTTGGAAGGGAATCAAAATTGTGGAGACAACTAGGGAAAATAAAACTTCTCGGCCTTTGAAGTTCAGCCGTGCCAGCGGGTAGGCGGCTAAAGAGCACAGCAGTAGGTTGAGGACAACGGTGACAACGGCAATCAGGGTGCTATTGAAAAAGTAGCGACCAAAGGGGTTGGACTGCCACACCTTGATGAAGTTGTCGACGGTAGGAGAGCGAGGGAGGAACTGAGGCGGAAATTGGAAGAGGTTTTCGGTAGGCCCCTTGAAAGATGTGCTGACTAGCCAGAGAAGGGGAAGGAGCATCGCGAGAGCGATCGCACTCAAAAGCCCATACATCAAAACCGTCCTGATCCGACCCTCGCTATCCATTCGGACCATCTAGCCAAACTCCCGCGATTGCATCAGCCAAAATCCTGCAAAAGAATCCGAATCAGGATCAGATTGCACTGCCAGAAAATGCACGTTGTTAGCCGCCTTTTTTGCCACCTCGAATCGCTGCGCTTCAGCCTGAGTGGCTGACGTTGTCAAATCGGCCATCAGCCAGGTATCAGTCGTTCCCGTATCCATCAGCAACCGCGCCGTATCGCCATCGGTTGGCGCAACGTAGTTACTCGCCTGCTCTTTGGCCGCTCGCACACAGGCTATTTCTAACCCAGACATCCAAGCTGCCAGCGCATTGGCCCGACTAGAGTAAACAATAAACCCAGGAATAGGGGTATCTGGTGCAACTCCTGCCGGGGCAAGCGGAAACGATTCGCCAAAGCCAACATCCCATTCATTCATTTCGTCGAACGCTTCGGCAGGTAGGGTTACGAGCGCCCACTTTTGGCCAACTAGCGCGTCCGGCAAGGGGCTGACCACTTCTAACGGCTGGGCGACAGATGCTGTTGCTGACGCCTGATAGCCCGGTTCGTTAGGATACACGTCTTCCCTACGCTTTTCTAACCACTGCTGAAGCGCCAGGGTCCGACGACTTGGATAGGGTAGCAAACCTGCATTTTCGCAGGCCCGCTTGATCATGTTCTGCATCTGATAGCGGAAGTAGCGCACCTTAGTAGGAGATGCGTTGGATTGCTCAGCGGCCAGAGCGATCGCCTCTTCAATCGCCGCTTGCAGCGTTTCCGAATTCACATCGCTGTTTGAGACGTATTTGCTATAGCGAAACAGCGTTTCTGGTTTATCTGCTACCGATTGCAGTCCCTCACAAATCAAAATCTCCCACAGCTTTTTATTCCGCTTGTCCAAAACCGGCCTGGAATAAAAATCTAGCTCCCAAACACTTCCCATCGTTACTCACAGCCAATCTATTTTCCCAACCTAAAGCAAATCCTCTCTTGCTCACCCTGAACCTAGTTAGCTTGCCCTACGCGAGCTAGCAAGCCTTTGAGCATAGTCAGAGCTTGCCCTACGCGTGGTCGAGTGGTGAGAGATGCCCATAGGACGGGGTGGGCAAATCTAATTGTCGCCTTCAGCCAGCGTCTTAGCAACGTTCTTAGCTCGCTCTTCGGCCTCTGCCATCATCGTCGGCATCTCTTTAAGAATCTCACCTGGATACTTTTCTAACACCTGAGTAGACAGCGCAATCCGCCCTCTTTGATCGTCAATATTTAAGACAACTGCCTTGATTGGATCGCCCACTCTAAACACGTCTCCTAGCGCAGACACATAGCTCTTACTAATCTGCTTAATGTGCAGTAGCCCTGAAGCGCCGCCAAAATCAACAAACGCGCCGAAAGGCTTTAAAGAAGCAATTGTCCCCTCAATTAGCTCACCTTTTGTCAAACTGCTCATCGCCGTTGCTCTAGCTGCGACCCGCTCAGATAGCAGCAGCTTATTGTTCTCTTCGTCTACTTCCAAAAAGGCCACGCTGATTGTCTCGCCCATCAGCTCATCGAGATCTTCCACACGCTTGGCTAAATGAGAGCGTGGAATAAACGCCCGCAGGCCGCTGATGTCAGCTGTCACCCCGCCCCGGTTGCTACCTGATATGGTCACCTCTAGCACGTCGCCATTTTCCTGACGCTCTCTCAGTCGCTCCCACAGCTCCTTAATTTCCATCGCCCGAATGGAAACAACCATCTGACCGTTGGCATCTTGATCGCGCACAATTAGAAACTTGCGCTCAGTACCAATAGGTAGCGCCTCTGAGAGCACAAATTCGGGTTCAATAGAGGCTTCTTTTAGTGGCAAAAAAGCTGCCGACTTACCGCCGATATCAACATAGGCTCCGTCGCTTTCGTGGGTTTCCACCTTGCCTGTAACCACGCTGCCGCGTGAAAACTCGTAATCTTGCTGCTCTAGAGCTTTTGCGAAATCTTCGGCTGAAAACAACGGAGAAATCTCCTTGGTCGAAATAGTTAATAGTTTTTCAAATATATCGGGTTATCGAAGGTTTTCACCGATATCGGTTTTGATTTAACAACAAGTATGGATGAGACAGCAGGGCCTAGTGCGTTGTAGACTTCTCAATGGAACCTCTGTAAAACATCAAGAATTATTGAGTAAACCTCGAAAAAGGCAAAATCGTCCAGCACGAAGGGTAGATTCCCGACTAATCTCTAGGTAGCAACAAAATCTTTGCCACCTGGGGGGGCGCACTGCAAGTGGTTCAGTTTCATATTCAAACCGATAGCGAAATACCAGCGTCAACGCAACTGTATGACCAGATTTGGTTTGCGATCGCATCGCGTCAGTATCCGCCTAGCTATCGCCTGCCAAGTACGCGGCAGCTAGCCATGCAAACCGGCCTGCATCGCAACACCATTAGCAAGGTCTATCGCCAGTTAGAAGATGCTGGTGTGGTAGAAGCTATGCCTGGTTCAGGCATCTATGTGCGCGCTGAGGGCACGACAGAAATTGTCAAACCTGGCTCGCCGCTTTTAGACAAGTTTCCCAAAGCTCAAGAGCTAGTAGAGAACAGCTTAGACGAGCTGTTACGCCAAGGCTGCTCTTTGCACCAGGCGCGAGAGCTGTTTATGGCCGAGGTTGACTGGCGGCTGCGCTGTAGTGCCAGAGTCCTTGTCACCATCAAAAAAGAGGACGGGGCTGGTGAGCTGATGGTGCGCGAGCTAGAGCAGGCGCTTAAGATTCCGGTGCAGCTAGTGCCGCTAGAAGAGCTGGACCATGTGCTGGCCCAGACTCGTTCGGGTACAGTGGTGACCAGCCGCTACTTTATTAGCGAAGCAGAAGCGATCGCAGCGCCTAAATCTGTTCGCGTAATCCCTATCGACATCAACGACTACGTTGAGGAACGCAAACTCATCAAAGAGCTGCCAAAAGACACCTGTCTTGGCATCGTCAGCCTTAGCACTGGCATTATTCGCATCGCCGAAGTTCTCTCTTATAGTCTGCGTGGCGATGATATTCTTGTCATGACCGCACAGGCAGAGGACGCCCAAAAGCTATCCGCTGTGGTTCGCAGCTCGCAGACTATCTTGTCTGATAACGCCAGCTATCCCATTATCAAAGAAGCTCTGCTCACCGCCCGCAACGACATCATTCGCCCCCCGGAAATTATCCGCTGCGGCAACTATATTGGCGAGAAGTCAATCGAGTTACTCAAAAGGGAACTTGGCTTGGATTGAAGTTTTGTTTAGCGTTGAAAGAAAGCACACAAAAAGCCCTAGGCCTATCAAACCAGGCTAGGTCTTTTTTTATTGACGATAAAGTTGATATCGTATGCGGTGTCGCGGTGGTATCAACAGCAAGAGGCCACACAACGTACGTAGAAATCTAACAAGTAGGCTAGATCGTCTATAGATTAGGCCTCTTACAGGTCAGACCTCCTACAGATTAGGCCTTTTACAGGTCGGGCCTCTTTGAAGCTAGCTTGGCAAGCTACGCGACAATAGGTGCTTCGGCATCTACTAGAAACGAGTTAGTAATTTCTAGATAACTTTCTGCATCTTCCATCATGGGGAAGTGCGCTGTGTTCGGCATCATCACATATTCGATATTGTCGCTCATGTTGGCGGCTTCTCTCCCTAGTTTTGCAGGCGTAATCTTGTCATACTCTCCTGAGACCATCAGCGTAGGTACCTTCAGCGATGCAAAGGCAGCAGGCATTGATTCTGTCGCGTGCTTACTGACAGCAGCCTTGAGCGTGCCTACTGAGGTTGTGCTGTCAGCCATGATGAAATCATTTAGAAAGGCTTTCTTTTCTGCTAATGGAATGGAGCCCTTTAAAAAACGCTGCATGAACATCTGAGAGGCGAAGGGGATTTTCCCTAGCCATTTTGGGCGGAAGGCGACGACATAGCCGCCGAATAGATAGAAGGCTTCAAATGCCCACTTCTGATAAGGAAAGCTGCCGTTACAGGTCAAGATTGCTTTCTTGACGCGCTCTGGATAGCGATCGAGAAAATATAGGCCGATAGAGCCACCCATAGAATGAGCGTTCATGTAGACAGGTTGCGTTAGGCTCAGATGGTCTAGTAGGACGTTAAGATCTTCAGCGAAGCTTTCTAGCGCGTTGAGCGCTGGGTCGGCGGCGAATTGTTCGAGAGTAGGAGCTTGCGATCGCCCAAATCCCCTTTGGTCATAAAGCAAGCAGTCGTACGTAGGCTTGATTGCTTCTGCCGTCGATCGCCAATAGCGAGCAGAGCCTGCCCAGCCGTGTAAAAAGACCATCACTGGCTTCTCGTAGTTGCCAGGATGGTCTTGCGTCGAAATCCACTCGTAGTAATGATCAACGCCATTGACGCTAGCGTAGGGCATCTTTGCTGTTTACCTGTTAATTCAATACATATCAACGCTGGGCCCTGTGGGGCCCTATCTATCTTACACAGATCTGTCCTACGCAGATTCTGGCTTGGGCAGCGATGATGGATGTACTAGCAAGTCGGCTGTAGAACGATTTTCTACCATCTTGCGAGTAATGACACAGGTTTTGACATCGTCTCGCGAAGGCAGCTCATACATCACGTCCAGCATGATCTCTTCAATAATGCTGCGCAGCGCCCGCGCACCGGTTTTGCGATTGAAGGCTTCTTTTGCGATCGCCCGGATCGCATCCGCCTCAAACTCCAGCGTCACATTATCCATCCGCATCAGCTTTTTAAACTGCTTCACTAAAGCATTCTTTGGCTCCGTTAGAATCGACACCAGTGTCTTCTCATCTAAAGGTTCCACAATTGAAATTGCCGGGATGCGGCCAATAAACTCAGGAATCATCCCAAACTTTACAATGTCATCCGGCTCCAAATCCTTCAGCGTCAGAGCAGATTTCTCGTCGCTACTAATGTCTTTCCCTGGTTGAACAAACCCCATCGACTTCTTGCCGATACGCTGTTCCACAATCTTGTCGAGGCCAACAAACGCTCCCCCACATACAAACAAGATGTTGCGCGTATCAATTTGAATACAGTCTTGGTAGGGATGCTTTCGCCCCCCCTGCGGCGGCACATTAGCAATCGTCCCTTCAAGCATCTTCAGCAAGGCCTGTTGAACCCCCTCGCCTGAAACATCACGCGTAATCGAAGGATTCTCACTCTTGCGGGCAATCTTATCAATTTCATCGATGTAGATAATGCCGCGCTGAGCCTCATCTACATCCAAATCAGCAACCTGAAGCAGCCGTAGCAGAATATTTTCAACATCTTCACCGACATAGCCTGCTTCTGTCAGTGTCGTTGCGTCAGCTACTGCAAAAGGCACTTCTAAGATTTCCGCCAGCGTCTGAGCCAGCAGTGTCTTACCGCAACCGGTCGGACCAATTAGCAAAATATTAGACTTTTGCAGTTCAATATCTTCCTCCTCTTCCCCGCCTTCAGATGACACAAAACTCAGTCGCTTGTAGTGGTTATAAACCGCTACAGACAAAACCTTCTTGGCCTCGTCTTGACCAACAACATGCTCATCTAGATAGGACTTGATCTCTCTTGGCTTCGGAATCTGATTTAAGGAAATCGGCGAAGGCGATTTGCGACGACGATCAGGCGCTTGCTCACGACGGGGTGCAGGCGTAGCTACAGACGAACCAGAGTCAAACAGCTCTTCGTCTAAAATTTCGTTGCACAGATCTACACATTCATCACAAACGTAGACCCCAGGCCCCGCAATCAGCTTTCGCACTTGCTCTTGCGACTTGCCGCAAAACGAGCACTTTAGATGGGAGTCGTACTTTGACATAACCGTTAACCTACCGCAGTCAGCTTAGTATCAGAAAGCATTTGTCGAGTTACCACCTGATCGATCAAGCCATAGTCCTTCGCCTCTTCAGCAGACATAAAAAAGTCTCGCTCAGTATCAGCTTCAATCCGCTCAATATCTTGCCCTGTATGATCGGCTAGCATTTCGTTTAGCCGCTTCTTTAGATACAAAATTTCTTTTGCCTGAATTTCAATGTCAGCGGACTGCCCCTGAGCACCACCTGAAGGCTGATGAATCATGATCCTAGAGCTAGGCAACGACATTCGTTTGCCTTTCGTACCGCCCGAGAGCAAAAACGCTCCCATGCTAGCAGCTAAGCCAAAACAGATAGTAACGATATCGGGCCGAATCTGCTGCATAGTATCGTAAATAGCCATGCCAGCCGTAACCGAGCCGCCTGGAGAATTGATATATAGCTGCACATCTTTCTCCGGATCTTCCGCATCCAAAAACAGAAGCTGCGCCACAATCGAATCAGCTACATCGTCCATTACGGGCGTACCCAAAAAAACGATGCGCTCACGCAGCAGCCTAGAGTAAATATCGAAAGCCCGCTCACCTCGTCCGGACTGCTCAACCACCATAGGCAGCATCCCGTTCGGCTGAAAACTTGGAGCGCTAATCAGTGTTTGTGTCCCTATATTTTTCGGCTCTAATGTTGGCACTAACTGTGCATTTTGGCGCTTGTGCATAGGCGTACCCCAATAGAAGTCTTGAGCGCCTGATTGATTGCTCGAGTGCAAGTGCTGGTGGTTCGATATGTCCATAAAAATGAAGCGACTGCCTATATACGTGCTTAATGTACCGCATCTTATCCCGAAGTGAAATTAAGACGCGCTAACACTGTAGCGAAGTCATTACTGATTCGACATTTTTCCTTTATTGATCAGTCTTTCACGACCTCGACTTCTACGGCCTCAGCTTCAGTCTCTTCATCAAGTTCTGCGTCAGCATCGGCAGAAGCTGCCAATTCTGCTGACGGCTCTGAGCCCGCTAGTGCTTCAGTGTCCTCTGGTACGTCTGGCTCTTCCGGTGCCAAGGAGCCTTCAGGTACTAGCTCTACTGTGGAGTTTTCTTTCAGCCACGCCAGGATCTTTTCTTTCAGCAAGTCCTCATTGACGACCTGATTTAGGCGCTCAGGATCAACCTGACTGGGATCTTCTACTTCGGCCATCATCTCCTCAGCCCGCATGCTCACTTCTTCCTCAGTCACTTCAATGGATTCTTGTTTAGCAATTTCACCAAGTGCCAGCGTTCGCCGCAGACGCTCAACAGCCTCAGGGCGAGCATTCTCACGCATATTATCAACTAAGTCTTTCGTCAAAAACTTGTTTAGATCCAAGCCCTGGCGACTGAGCTGCATGGCAGTTTGGGTGACAATAAAATCAACCTCCCGCATAACTAGCGTCTTAGGAATTTCAGCTTCAATGTGCTGTACTAGCTCGTCAAGTAGGGCCTGCTCAATGTTGCCTTGAGTTGCACTGTTTGCCTCTTCCTGGTAGCGCTCTTCTAAAGACTTGCGAAGCTCTAAGAGCGTCTCAAACTCGCTGACTTCTTCTGCAAAGTCGTCATCCAAGTCAGGCAGCTCTTTCTCCTTAAGTTCTTTGAGCGTAATTGCAAACACAGCTGGCTTGCCCGCTAGCTCGGCTTGAGGATAGTCTTCGGGAAAGGTCACCTCAACGTCTTTAACGTCTTCTAAGCTCATCCCGATGATGCCTTCTACAAAGCCGGGGATAAAACGGCCCTCTTTGATCTCAACCTGAAAGTCTTCGGCGCTGCCACCCTCAAATTCCTCTAGCTCACCGTCAGCATTTTCAGACTTACCCACAAAATCAACGACTGCTACGTCACCTTCCTGGGCGGCTCTATCTTCTATGGGCACTAGCGTTGATTGATTCTCGCGATAGCTTTTTAATGTCTCGTCTACCCGCTTTTCGTCAGGCTTGATTTCTTCAGCTTTGATCGATAAATCTTTGTACTGAGTTAGTGTAATTCGTGGCGGTACATCCACTGACGCTGAAATCGTAAAGGGTTCGCCTGGTGTGTAGGCACTCAGCAATTGCTCAAAGTCAGAAGTCAGTTGATAATTGCCAAGAGCATCAACACTTTCTTGCTTAATTGCCTTTTCGATGACTGTCTGCAGCATATCTTCAAGCGCAGCGGCTTTTAGCTGTAGGCTTCCGATCCGCTGAATTAAAATTTGACGCGGCACCTTTCCTTTGCGAAACCCAGGAATATTCGCTGATTTCATGTAGTCCCGCAGAACTTTCTCATAGCCCTGCTTGGATAGGTCAGCGGGAACTTCTATTTCTAGTCCGACCTGGCTATCGGGCAAATTTTCCTGGGTGACTTTCATTTAAAAACTTTACTTTAGAGGAGAAATATTGCGATTGGTGCAAGCTGAAGAAGTTGCTTACGCCTACTATCTTATTACAGCTACAGCATGGGAAAGGCATGGGCATTTGCCACAGCAGACCAATTGGCAAGCCAATAGCTGGAGCTTAGCTATCGCAGTTAGTAATCATACACCTGTTTTATTGATTGTGAATAAAACAGGTGTATGACGATATATCATTGACATTGAGCTAAGCTGCGCGTCTGTGATTAATGAAATGACTGTAGCGATGGGCATGTCTGGACTGCTTTCAAGGTACGAGGAATTATTTCTGAATATCTTTCCTTGTCTATATGGCTGTAGTCAGCCGTTTAACTATTGCTTAGGCTAAGAACCTGTTTGTTTAGACTGAGAACCTGTTTGTCCAGGCTGAGAACTTATTCAAAATCGACTATATCTTCAACACAAATCTCTACGTTATTAAGCGGTTTTAAAATTTCGCCAGGAGGATATTTACTTGTCTGATTCTTACAGTGTTGCAATTCTAGGAGCTACCGGCGCAGTCGGCACCGAACTCATTCAGCTATTGTCTGAGCGAAATTTTCCGTTGAAATCTCTTACGCTGTTAGCCTCCTCTCGCTCCGCTGGCACGCAGATTGATTTTGGTGGAGAAAATCTGACAGTCGAAGCGGTAAGCTCGTCCGCGTTTCAAGGCATAGATATTGTTTTAGCTTCTGCAGGGGGCTCTATTTCTAAGCAGTGGGCCGAAGATATTGTCAAGTCAGGGGCGCTGATGATTGACAACTCCAGCGCCTTTAGAATGGATGAGACGGTACCGCTAGTTGTGCCAGAAGTTAACCCCAAGGCTGCTGAATCTCACCGAGGAATTATTGCTAATCCTAATTGCACAACGATTTTGATGAGCGTTGCGATTTGGCCATTGCATCAGATTCAGCCGATTCAGCGAGTGGTTGTATCGACCTATCAGTCCGCTAGCGGTGCAGGCGCACGGGCGATGGAAGAGGTCAAGCAACAAACCAAGGCAATTTTGGCGGGAGAGCCGCCACCAACTGAGAGCTTTCCCTACCCACTGGCTTTCAATTTGTTCCCTCACAATACGCCGCTCAATGCGCAAGGCTATTGTGAGGAAGAGATGAAGATGGTCAATGAAACTCGCAAAATCTTTGACGAACCAGGACTGAGAGTCTCGGCGACCTGTATACGGGTACCCGTATTGCGGGCACACTCTGAGGCGATTAATCTTGAATTTGAGCAGCCTTTTGATCTTGATCAAGCGAGGGCCGCTGTTCAATCAGCCGCAGGTATTGAGCTAGTAGAAGATTGGCAGGCGAACTATTTCCCGATGCCGATAGACGCTAGCGGTAAAGACGATGTTTTAGTCGGACGAATCCGCCAAGATATTTCTAACCCATCGGGTATAGAGCTGTGGCTAAGTGGCGATCAAATTCGCAAAGGAGCGGCGCTCAATGCTGTCCAAATTGCTGAGTTAGTTGTAGCCAAACGCTGGCTAAAATCACCCGCAACGGTTTAACGTTTGCGACGAGTCTAATGTTTGCGATCGCAGCCTGCATTCGAAGCTTTAACTAGACGCTCACAAAAATGGAAACAAGTATGACTGGCAGCTCGACAAGCCATCAAGAAACGCCCCGGTTTGGCCGAGTGCTTACAGCGATGGCAACGCCCTTTCATGCCAGCGGAGAGGTTAACTATGCGGTAGCAGAGAAGCTGGCGAGCCACTTGGTAGAACATGGTACTGACACACTAGTGGTCTGCGGGACAACCGGCGAATCACCTTCGCTGACTTGGGAGGAAGAATATGCGCTCTTTAAAGCTGTGCAGCAGGCAGTGAGCGGGCGGGCAAAGGTTTTAGCCGGAACCGGGTCTAACAGCACCGAAGAAGCGATCGCGGCAACTCAGAAAGCCTACAAGCTAGGCTTGGATGGCTCCTTGCAGGTAGTGCCTTACTACAACAAGCCGCCTCAGGCAGGACTGTACGGTCACTTTAAGGCGATTGCCAAAGCAGTCCCCGACTTGCCCATCATGCTTTACAATGTGCCTGGACGCACAAGCTGCAATTTGCTGCCTGAAACAGCAGTTGAGCTAGCAGATATACCAAACATAGTTGCTATAAAGGAAGCAAGCGGGAACCTTGATCAGGTTAGCCAGATCAGCCGCCTCTGCCCTGAAGACTTTGATATATATTCTGGAGACGATTCACTCACTCTACCTATGCTTTCTGTTGGGGCGGTAGGCGTTGTGAGTGTAGCGAGTCATCTAGTAGGCGATCGCCTTCAGAAGATGGTCCGTCTATTTGAACTAGGTAAAGTCGTAGAGGCGGCGAACATCCATCTTGAGCTGTTTCCACTGTTCAAAGCGCTCTTTGCAGTAACTAGCCCAGTTCCTCTGAAAGTCGCGCTAGCATGTCAGGGTTGGGATATCGGCAGATGCCGTCTACCCCTTTGTGATGGTTCACCCGAGCTGCATGCTCAGATGAAGGCTACACTGTCACAGTTGGGTCTGTTAGAAAATGGATTTGAATAAACAGGATGGGGCTGTTGAAGCGCAAGTAGCCGTTAGCCAGTTGGAAAAAAGAAGCCAACAAAAAAGAACCAAAGTAATCGACAGCAAAAAGGCCAAGAACCAAGAGATTAGGAACCAAGAGACTAAGAACCAAAAGATCAAGAACCAAAACCAAAACTTTCAAATGACGATGACCAATAGTCATCTCGTCATGCAAGATTAAGCTCTCGTTTAAGTTCAACGCGCCCGTGCTAAACCATTGACGGTGAAAGCTGGTACTAAAGGGCAGTAAAGGTTATAGTTACCGATCGCATAAAGCGTGCGCTCCTCAAAATCCATTTCTCAAAGTCCATATAGCCAGGAAAAACAGCAAACTAAACTGATTGAAGCACCTCTTTTCACTGGTACAACTCCTTCGTCGATTAACCCATCGTTGACTGCTTTAACTTCGTCAGTTCATCACTATTTGCCTGCTAGCAGTGCAACTGACATACGATTATCCTCTTCAAAGGACTAATCGTAGACGCTATGAAGCTTCCGATGGAGAGAACCAAGCTGTGGAGAGAACTAGTACAAAGAAATCGGTACAAAGCGCCAGTACAAGGAATTACAGCATACTGAGCAGCAAGTTAATCAACTGGTTTAGTAGCAATTGGCATAGAGCATGCCCTCCCAACTTTTCTTCCTTCCGAAGCCGCTTACAGGCGCTAACCCCTCACTAACAGCATCTAGTAATCGCACGTTTACCTTTCAAATATTCAATTTACCGTTCATACAGGAAACTACATGAGTAGAAAGATCAGTAGCAAGAAGCAAGACAACAACAGCCTCAAAATTATCCCTCTGGGCGGGCTGCATGAAATTGGCAAAAACACCTGCGTTTTTGAATACGGTGACGAAATTGTCCTGCTAGACGCTGGCCTTTCCTTCCCGACAGAAGGAATGCACGGCGTCAACATTGTGCTGCCAGACATTACCTATCTCAAGGAAAACCAGCACAAAATTAAAGGCATGATTGTGACACATGGTCACGAGGACCATATCGGTGGTATTGCCTTTCATCTCAAACAATTCAACATTCCTGTAATTCACGGTCCAAGACTGGCCATGGCGCTTTTGCAGGGCAAGCTCGAAGAAGCTGGCGTTTTAAACCGCACCGAGCTGCATACAGTTGGCCCTCGCGATACGGTCAAGTTTGGCAAGCACTTTAGTGCGCAATATATTCGTAACACGCATTCTATGGCTGACAGCTTCACTATGGCGATTAAAACGCCTGTGGGAACTATCATTCACAGCGGCGACTTTAAGGTAGACCATACTCCGGTAGACGGGGAGTTCTTCGATTTTCAAAAAATTTCAGAATATGGCGAAGAAGGCGTACTTTGTCTAATCAGCGACTCCACCAACGCGGAAATTCCTGGCAATACTCCTTCAGAGCGCGCCGTTTTCCCCAACTTAGATAGAGAGTTCAACAACGCAAAAGGACGTTTATTCGTGACGACTTTTGCCTCTTCTGTGCACCGTGTGAGTATGTTGTTAGAGCTGGCACAAAAGCACAATCGCTCCGTTTTTATTGTGGGCCGCTCTATGCTGAACGTGATTTCTCACGCTCGCAATTTGGGCTATATAAAATGTCCGGATAGTCTTTTCAAGCCGGTTAATCAGCTAAAGCAGTGCCCAGATAACCAGGCGATGATTTTGACCACGGGCTCTCAGGGTGAGCCAATGGCAGCGCTAACGCGTATCTCGAACAAGTCACATCGTCAAATTCGGATTGAAGAGGGCGATACGGTAATCTTTTCGTCGAATCCTATTCCTGGTAATACTATTGCCGTAGTGAACACCATCGATCGGCTCATGCAGCAAGGTGCTCGTGTGATTTATGGTAAAGCTAAAGGTCTGCATGTTTCTGGGCATGGCTATCAAGAAGATCACAAGCTAATGCTGGCGCTAACTCGCCCCAAGTTTTTTATTCCTGTTCATGGTGAGCATAGAATGCTGGTCAAGCATGCAGAGATGGCAGTCGACTCTGGTGTTGAGAAAGGGAATGTTGCGATTGTAAACAATGGCGATGTGATAAAAATTACGCCAGATAGCATGAAGATAGATGGCAAGGTGACTTCTGGTATTTCTTTGGTAGACGCGTCACGGACGGGCATTGTTGAACGCACCGTGCTCAAGGAACGTCAGCAGCTAGCTGAAGATGGCATCATCACAATCTCTGCAACCGTGGATGGTCAAGGTAAGCTGCTAAGCAATCCGACTATTAACCTGCGAGGGGTGGTTTCGGCTAAAAGTCAGGCTGATTGGGAAAGTGGCGTCGTGCCCACGGTAAAGAAATCTCTACTCACTAGATGGAAAGAAGTAATTGATAGCTCGCAAGGCGATCACCCTGACGTCAACTGGGATGGATTGCGATCGCGTCTTGAAGAAGATGCTCGTCGCTTCGTCCGTCGTGAGCTGCCTAAGCAGTATCCCGTTACAGTGTTGATGCTACAGCATGTCGATGCTTCTAGTAAGCCTAGTCAAAACGACACTGCGCCCACGCAAACGGATACGCCTAAACCGAACCTATCTGGAAGGCGTCGTCGTTCTCTATCTACGGCCTCTGCCTCTTAAATAGAAAGATCAAAAGATCAGCGCTTACAAAATTAAGCGCTAGCTAGCCCATCAGCCTAGTTTTATAAGTCTCGGCTATACGGTGAAATCTCACAATAGCCGGGACTTTTTATCGGTTTCGGTGCTCGGCGATCGCGTCAGAAACACAGCCTACATCCGCTATCAAATCAAGCCACATTAATTTTTTGTATAGCCTTTGCGCATAAAAGCATCACTGGCGCTATAATACAGCCACAAGCAGAGATGAAATTAGGCAGGTTAATCCTTACGGTTATGTATTAACTGTCGGACCGTGCTGCCAGTAATACTGCCTTTTCTTTAGCGTTTCAGAATTGTTTTTCCTTGCCCATCCAAGGAGTTGCTCATCCTGACACTAGGAAAAGACAAGAGAGTACTCTCACACTCTTGCAGTTTTAAAGCAGTGCTTCCACGTAAGAGATTCGTGCAATAGTCTTCCAACAGAAGCTACTTGATTGAGAACTCTTTATTAACTGTTTCATCAGAGGTGGGTGCTTATCCGGCTACTCGTTTCAGTTGAACCTCGACGACTCAGCCCTAAAGCCCACTTGCGGCTCAGTAGAGACATAGTTTTTTATATGAGCAGGCTTGTGAGGAAGTGTGTCCTTATTTAGCTAGGGCTTTAGAAGCTGTCTCTCACGCCTTGTATGTTCAGCAGACGGTTTCAGATATATAGCTTCTACAGAGCTATATTTTTCACACAGCTTTCAAGTAGTACACAGCTTTCAAGTAGTACACAGCTTTCAAGCCTATAGCCTTTCAATCTTAGCCTTTTTGAGAGTGAGCGCGGCCTCCTAACCGATTCACCTTTTCAAAAACTCCAACACCCCGGTCTTTACATCTCGTGGACCTGTTAGCTGTTAAGCCTTCAGAATCAAGGCACGCCCTGACAGGTTTCAGAGGAAATATTGAATGTCCAAGCAAATTGTCATTGCAGAACAGCATCGCATTGCTGCTGTTTTTTCAGAAGATCAGATACAAGAGATCATCGTTGCTACAGGTAGTCATCAAGTCGGAGATATCTATCTCGGCACCGTCGAGAATATTCTCCCTGGTATTGATGCTTGCTTTGTCAATATCGGCGACAGCGATAAGAACGGCTTTATGCACGTTTCTGACCTCGGCCCGCTCAAGCTCAAACGTATGGCCAGCTCTATTACTGAACTGTTAGCGCCTCAACAAAAGGTGCTTGTTCAGATCATGAAAGAGCCGACGGGTAACAAGGGCCCTCGGCTAACCGGGAAAGTTACCTTGCCGGGTCGCTATCTTGTCCTTATGCCTTACGGTAGGGGCGTCAATCTCTCTCGCCGTATTCGTAACGAAACTGAACGTAATCGGCTCAGAGCGCTAGGTATTTTAGTAAAGCCTGCGGGTACGGGGCTGCTCATTAGAACCGAAGCAGAAGGCGTTTCTGAAGATGCCATTATTGAAGACCTAGAGTCTCTGCAACGGCGTTGGGATGCCATTCAGCAAGAAGCCATGGGCACCCGGCCGCCTTCTTTGCTCAATCGCGATGATGACTTTATTCAAAAAGTGTTGCGTGACGTGTACAACGATGACGTCAATCGCATTGTCACCGACACTGAGAGCGGCCTAGCGAGAACTAAAAAACATCTGACCAACTGGAGCGACGGTCGGATCCCATCTAATATTCTTATCGACAGTCACAAAGAGCCAGCTCATATTCTTGAGTACTTTCGAGTAAACGCTGCTATTCGCGAAGCGCTCAAGCCCAGGGTAGATTTACCTTCGGGTGGCTATATCATCATTGAGCCGACAGAAGCACTCACAGTGATTGACGTTAACTCTGGCTCCTTTACCCGTTCGGCCACGGCTAGAGAAACTGTTTTGTGGACTAACTGCGAAGCTGCTACTGAGATTGCGAGACAGCTCAGACTTCGAAACATTGCGGGCGTAATCGTAGTTGACTTTATTGATATGGAGTCTAGGCGCGACCAAATGCAGGTCTTAGAGCAATTTGGTAAGTCCATTCGAGCCGATAAGTCTAGACCGCAGATTTCACAGCTATCTGAATTAGGACTTGTAGAGCTGACTCGTAAGCGGCAAGGCCAAAATATTTATGAACTGTTTGGAAAAACCTGCCCAACTTGTGGTGGACTGGGCCACTTGGCACATTTGCCGGGTGAAGATCCTGAAGAAGCTAGCTCGGTAGGTGCGGTCTCCATCCGTCCGTCTGGCTATAGCTCACTGGCCCAGAGCTACTCTAGCAGGCCCTCTGCACGCGCTCCTCGAGAGGACAAATCTGGACTAGGTCAATCGCCTCAGGCTTCGGATAAAGAGCTTGATCTGCTTAATCACCCTAGCTATCAAGACAAAAACGGACGGAGCAGTCGCCGCCGTCGTCGTCGCACAGCAGACAGCGCTAGTCCAACGACCTCCGGTCCCTCAAGCTCATCCTCTTCGCCCGTCACTGCTGATCGATCGTCGGAGCGCAACGGTGACGACCGCAAACGGCGGCGAAGCAATAGCCGTGTCGATGAAAGAATTGAGAAAGAACGTTTAGAAAGAGATAATCAAGCAGAGCCTAAGGCTGCTAATGCTGACACTTCTGGAAAAGGAAAACGTGTCCGCAATAATCGCCGTAAGTCAGAAGACCCCCCAGAAATCATTGCCGTTGAGATGCCTATAGAAGCGCAGCGTGTCTATGCCACCATGGGAATCTCTCCATTAGCTTTTAGCAAGCAAACCGTTGAAAATCCTCAAAATTCGGTAATCTCAGTTGTCTTGCCAGGAGAAGCTAAAGCTTTTTTGGAAAATGCTGAGGCAGAAGCTCAGAGCGCTAGGACGAATAAGCGAATTATCAAAACCCCGACCCATCTCGAAGATGATGAGGCAGATGACGAAGCGTCACCAGTATCACCGCTAGCGACAGAAGCTGATACAGCGCAAGAGCCAGACAACCCAGTAGAGGATACAGAGGGGCAGCCAACCGGTAAACCTGCACCTATCCGCCGAAAGAGGCGATCAAAGTCTTCTGTAGACAAGACTGCAGATAAAAGCGCTGTAGATAAAGCAGACGATGCGATCTCTTCATCCGATGCGCCGCTGACCAAATTATCTGATAGTGACTCGACAGCGCAAGACTTGTCTGTCGTAGAAGACGGCGGCAGTGAAGCCGAAGCAGAGGAAAAGACCAAAAAAGTTGTCCGGCGACGACGACGGCGCTCCTCGGCTAGCTGATTAGTTAAGTAGGCATCAGGTAAGTGAGCTTGATGGCCTGTTCATGCGCAATGATTTGGTGTTATCTAAGCTTATTTGATGGTTGTCAATGGACAGCTTATTATCGCTGGTGTCGACGAGGTCGGCAGAGGCGCACTGTTTGGCCCTGTTGTGGCGGCAGCGGTGGTTGTGCCGATGGAGTCGGCTGCAGCGCTAGCAGCTATCGGGGTCAATGATAGCAAGAAGCTTAGTGCACGTAAGCGACAGGCTTTGGCAGTTGAAGCTCGACAGATGGCATATTGTGGCGTTGGACTGGCCTCCGTTTACGAAATTGAGCGCATCAATATTTTGCAAGCTTCGCTTTTAGCGATGCGCCGAGCGATCGCCCATCTGCCGATAGTGCCACAGAAATGCTTAGTAGATGGCAACCAGTTGATTCCCAAGTTGCCAATGGCTCAGGAAACGGTGGTCAAGGGTGACCAGAAAGTGCTGGCGATCGCAGCAGCTAGCATTGTCGCGAAAGTATGGCGCGATGAGCTTATTATTCGTCTAGATAAACGTTACCCAGGCTACGATCTTGCTTCCAATAAGGGATATGGCAGTGAAAAACATCGTCAGGGAATCGCTCGCCAGGGCATATGCCGTCAGCATCGACAGTCCTTCAAAAGCTGCCAAATTTTGCCTAAATTCCTATAGAACTAAGTGCTTCGATCCAGTCAACACCTGCTCGACTGGATCGAAGCACTTGGTTAGTAGAAAGGTTACAGCGGCAAAAAGCTAAGAAAGAGTAGACACCGGGGGTGACGAAGAAGCCCAGTTGCAGTAGTCAGCGATCAGCTGTCGCATGAGTCTTTGTTTTAGAGTCACGAGAATACCATTGATTAGACCGCTGCCTGTTCTCTCTAGCAGAGGCTTCGGTGTAAAACTCATCGCCTGTGGTAAATCAACATTTACAAGCAGGTTAGCCTGTCCACGTAGTCTCTTTCCTTGAGCCGTTTGCTGACTGACTAAGTATCCTTGCATGTTTACAGAAAACTTTTGATTGAAACTTTCACGGCCTGCCAGCTGACATTTGGTGGAGCGTAGTCTCACCGTGTCAGCATCTAGCCAAACTTCAATATCACAGACTGGCTGAATTGACAGTCCCAAAAACTTGATCGCACGCACTTTTACTCTAAATAGATTAGGACTTATCTTTTCTACCTGCTGAGGGTCAATCAAGGCATAGACTAAGCGCTCTGGCTCGTTTAGATAGTCTTCAACAGACAATGGCTGCGTCGGTACCGAAATAGTAACGGCCTGAGAAGCGCTAAAGCGGACCATAGCTAAACGTGAAATGAAAGAAAATAGTATAAGCTAACCCTAACACTCTACAGCCTTGACGAGACTCCACCTCATGACGGTTTCAATTGCATATCTTGGACCGAAAGGCACCTTTTCAGACTTCGTTGCTACTACCTACGCACAAAGCCATCACGATGCGTCCACTCGGCTGGTAGCCTACCCTACAATTGCTCAAGCGATCAAAGCCACTGAATTAGGGGAGGTAGATTTCTGCGTAGTGCCGGTAGAAAACTCTATTGGCGGTGGCGTTATGATTACCTTAGATACGCTTTGGGAGCTAGAAACACTGCAGATTCAGCAGGCTTTTACGCTGCCAATCCAGCACGCCCTGATTTCTAGTGCTGAGCGACTGACGAATATCGAGGCCGTCTATTCCCATCCGCAGGCATTGAGTCAGTGCCGCAACTGGTTAGCGAAAAACTTAGCTGACGCGCAATTGATTTCGATTAGCTCTACTACAGAATCCTTACCAAAGCTGAAAGAAAATCCTGGGGCAGGGGCGATCGCCTCAAAGTGGGGTGCCCAAACCTATGATTTACCCATTATGGCCCACCCTATCAATGACTTTACTGATAACTCCACTCGCTTTTGGGTTCTTAGCAAGCAGGTTGCCATACAAGGCGACTACACTTCGCTCGCATTTAGCTTGCCCACTAACGAGCCGGGAGCTCTGTTAAAACCATTGCAGCTTCTTTCTGCACTCAACATCAATATGAGTCGAATCGAATCGCGCCCAACTAAACGGCTATTAGGTGAGTACGTCTTTTTTGTCGATGTTGAAGCCAATGCTAGTGGGCCAACTATGCAGACGGCTCTAGAAGTTCTCAAAATGCATACCGCTACGCTCAAATATTTAGGAAGTTACAATCTGAGCGATATTCAGCACATTTTGTAAGCAACTGTAAGCAACGCTATTCCAAAACGTCTTTCAACGCTGTGCGCGCCGCCAAGTTGTTACGAGTTGATGTCAAAATCTCGGCTTCACGCCCTAAACGACTCATTGTATTTTGCATCTCTAGCAACGACTGCTGCTCTAAAGCAACACCGTGCAGTGTGCTAGCTACCCAGTAAGAAAGCTCCAGAGGCAAATCGGGAACATCATTGGGAAACTTGATGTCTTGACTTGTCAGCTTGGCCGATAGTCTAATTACGTCTCTGAGTAGCTCATCTACTTCGCCCGCCAATGGTACTAAATCTTCTTCTACCGGTTCGTCTTCGATCCATTCTACTAAACCGACTAGATATGGCGTTTCACGCACGTAATCGAGCACCCTAAACCGCTGCTGACCCAAGGTCATAATTTTCATCCGATCGTCAGGCATGCGCTGATAATGAATCACTTCAGCGCAGCAGCCAACTTTAGCTACTTCACCCGTAGTCGGGTCAACCATGAGCATTCCAAATCGGCGATCGCCTTGCAAGATCGTATTCATCAGAATACGGTAGCGAAACTCAAAAATATGTAGCGGTAGTCGCCGACCTGGAAATAAAACCAGCTCAGGAAGAGGAAAGAGAGGCAATTCTCGAACGGCGACTTGGGGAGAGGGGTTCATTGTGTTCAAGGTAAGGCTAAACGATATCTTCACTATCTAAGCAGTGTCACATCGCTACCGTTAGTTTAACGCAGGCACTTACCCCCTTGCCTACCGTGCGAGTAAGCTATTCAAACCGTCTTTTTTACTGGTCTTAATGGTTAGTGGTAACTAGCCGAGCGCTACAGCTTGACTTCGATATCGACACCAGCAGGCAAATCAAGCTTCATGAGTGCGTCGATTGTTTTAGAAGAGGGCTGATAAATATCAATGATGCGTCGGTGAGTACGAGTCTCAAAGTGCTCGCGAGAATCTTTGTCAACGTGGGGCGATCGCAAAACGCAATAGATTTTCCGCTTGGTTGGCAAAGGGATAGGACCGACAGCCGTTGCATTAGTACGGTTGGCAGTCTCGACGATTTTTTCGCAAGAGGTATCAAGCAAGCGGCGATCAAAAGCCTTGAGGCGAATGCGAATCTTCTGTTGTTGAATAGTTGTAGCCATCGAGAATAGAAGCGCCTATAGCGCGCCAATGTTTAGTTTTCTAGGTTCAATACCACAGGGGCATAGCGATTGCAGTGCCCCTGCATCTTATCTTGTCATCGGTTGCTTACTTGGTAATTTTACTTACTTAGTAATTTTAGAAACAACGCCTGCACCAACTGTGCGGCCACCTTCACGAATTGCAAAGCGCATTCCTTGCTCGATCGCAATTGGATTAATTAGCTTTACGTTCATTTTGATGCGATCGCCAGGCATAACCATTTCAGCAGCGCTCCCATCATCAGCGGTAAAGCTCTCAATAGAACCCGTTACGTCAGTTGTACGTACGTAGAACTGAGGCTTGTAGCCAGGGAAGAAAGGCGTATGACGGCCACCTTCTTCTTTGTTAAGCACATACACTTCTGACTCAAACTCAGTGTGAGGTGTGATAGAACCTGGCTTAGCAAGTACCATGCCGCGCTCAATGTCTTCCTTTTGGACACCACGAAGCAGCACACCAACATTGTCTCCGGCCATACCAGAATCCAACGTCTTCTGGAACATCTCAACACCTGTAACGGTGGTATCGCGGGTATCTCTGATGCCTACTAGCTGAACTGTCTCACCTACTTTAACCACGCCACGCTCAATGCGACCCGTTGCTACCGTGCCACGACCTGTAATTGAGAAAACGTCCTCGACTGCCATGAGGAAAGGCTTATCAACTTCACGCTCGGGCGTAGGAATGTAGGAATCAACCTCATCCATCAGATTGTGAATCTTGTCTACCCACTCATCGTCACCACGAGCCGTAGCTGGCTCGGCGACTAACTTTTCAACTGCTTTGAGCGCAGAACCCGTCGCAATCGGAATATCATCACCAGGGAAGTCGTAAGAGCTAAGTAGCTCGCGCACTTCTAGCTCAACTAGCTCAAGCAGCTCTTCGTCATCCACCTGATCTTCTTTGTTCAAGAACACAACGATATTAGGGACGCCTACTTGACCGGCCAGCAAAATGTGCTCACGGGTCTGGGGCATAGGGCCATCCGCTGCAGAGACCACCAAAATTGCGCCGTCCATTTGCGCCGCACCTGTGATCATGTTTTTGACATAGTCAGCGTGGCCGGGACAGTCAACGTGAGCATAGTGACGATTTTCAGTCTCGTACTCAACGTGAGCGGTGTTGATGGTGATACCCCGCGCTTTTTCTTCAGGCGCAGCATCAATTTCATCGTACTTTTGAGCTTTTGCACCGCCAGCAGCAGCCAATGTCATAGTGATAGCCGCAGTCAGCGTTGTTTTACCATGGTCAACGTGGCCAATAGTACCGATGTTGACGTGAGGTTTGCTTCTTTCAAATTTTGCGCGTGCCATGAATTTCTCTTTGTGTTCCTAAAACTAACTATGCGTTCCCTTTATTTCTGGCGATAATCGCCTCAGCCACATTACGCGGAACTTCCTCGTACTGGCTGAACTCCATAGAGAAGGAGCCCCTTCCCTGAGTTTTTGAGCGGATGTCTGTGGCATACCCAAACATCTCGGCTAAGGGGACCCGAGAAGTTACTTTGGTAATGCCATCTTCAGATCCCATTCCCTCAATCTGACCGCGACGAGAGTTAAGATCTCCCATCACGTCTCCGAGGAAGTCTTCTGGAGCTTCCACTTCGACCTTCATCATGGGTTCCAAAAGAACCGGAGACGCTTTCATCACAGCATCCTTGACCGCCATAGAGCCAGCAATTTTGAATGCCATCTCTGAGGAGTCAACATCGTGATAAGAACCATCCATCAACGTGACCTTCACATCAATTAATGGATATCCGGCTAGAATACCAGATTCGCAAGCTTCTTTCATCCCTTGCTCAGCTGGCGCGATAAATTCTCGAGGAATTGTCCCGCCCACAATCTTACTAACAAACTCAAACCCAGACCCCTGCTCAGCCGGTTCTAGCTTGATGACAACGTGACCATACTGGCCTTTGCCACCGCTTTGACGCACAAACTTTGAATCCGCTTTCGCAGGCTTTAGGATTGTTTCCCGATAGGCTACCTGCGGTGCACCAATGTTCGCCTCTACTCTGAATTCTCGCAACATGCGGTTGACAAGAATATCTAGATGAAGCTCACCCATTCCAGCAATTACCGTCTGATTTGTTTCAGGATTGATGCTGACTTTGAAAGTAGGGTCTTCTTCAGAGAGCGACTGAAGTGCCTTTGATAGCTTCTCCATGTCTTGCTTAGTCCTAGGCTCGACTGCTACAGAAATCACTGGTTCAGGAATAAAGAGAGACTCCAACACGATGGGGGCATTGGGATCGCAAATCGTATCACCAGTAAAGGTATCTTTGAGTCCTAAAGCTGCCCCGAGGTCGCCCGCCCGCATTTCGTCAACTTCGATTCGCTCATCAGCTTTGAGAATAATCAGCCTAGAGATGCGTTCTTTTTTATCTTTGGTGGCGTTGTAAACGTAACTCCCTTTCTTAAGTACGCCAGAGTACACGCGAATAAAGGTCAATCGGCCATAGGGGTCAGCCATGATTTTGAAAGCTAGTGCTGCTGCTGGCGTATCGTCGCTAGCAGGCCGAACGCCCGTCTCACCATTCGGCAAAATGCCTTCGATTGCTGGAACTTCAGGCGGCGACGGCAAGTAATCGACAACTGCATCTAGTAAGAGCTGCACACCTTTGTTTTTGAAGGCAGAGCCACATAACATAGGTACAAGATTGTCTAAGATAGTGCCCTTGCGGATACCCGCCATTAGCTCTGCTGAGCTAATTTCTTCTCCTTCTAGATAACGTTCCATTAAATCGTCATCCAATTCGGCAATCGTTTCTATCAAGATAGTCCGATACTCCTTGGCCGTTGCCAACATATCCTCAGGGATATCAGCTACTTGAATGTCTGTGCCTAAGTCGTTGGTGTAGAGATGAGCTTTCATCTCTACTAAATCAACTACGCCTTCAAACTTATCTTCTGCGCCGATCGGAATTTGTAGGGGAACGGCCTTAGCGCGCAGTCGCTCCTTTACCTGTTCGTAGACCCTAAAAAAGTTGGCCCCCGTACGATCCATCTTGTTAACAAAGGCAATTCGCGGCACCTTATATCTGTCGGCCTGCCGCCAGACTGTTTCAGACTGAGGCTGAACGCCGCCTACCGAGCAAAAGACAGCCACTACACCATCAAGAACGCGCATAGAGCGCTCTACCTCGATCGTAAAATCTACGTGACCAGGCGTATCAATGATATTGATCTGATGGTCTCGCCAAGTGGTAGAAATGGCCGCAGCGGTAATCGTAATTCCCCGCTCCTTCTCTTGCTCCATCCAGTCAGTAACTGCGTTGCCATCGTGGACTTCCCCAATTTTGTGGACAACGCCCGAATAGAACAGAATCCGCTCTGTCGTTGTTGTTTTGCCAGCGTCAATATGAGCGGCAATTCCAATATTTCTAACGTCTTCTATTTGAGTAGTGCGGGCCACACTAAACCTCCTTGGCAGATAGCAGCGAACAACGTCGGCCGCAACAAACAAATATTATAAAAATTACTGAGCACTTTGACTCAGCAATTTGATTTCTGTTGCTGCATGCTCGACCAATAGTACACAGCTCAACATACACGGTGAAAAATGAGCTCAGTAGCTCGCTTTAGCAACAGACCTAATAACGATAGTGGGCGAAGGCTTTGTTAGCTTCCGCCATACGATGGGTTTCCTCGCGCTTACGAACGGCACCGCCAGTTTCGTTAGCAGCGTCAATTAGCTCGTTGGCCAGCTTCATTGCCATAGTACGGCCACCGCGAGATCTAGAAAACTGGGTTAGCCAGCGTAGAGAAAGCGCAGTTCCTCTTTCTGAACGAACTTCCATCGGTACTTGGTAAGTTGCTCCCCCAACTCGACGAGCCTTTACTTCTACTAGCGGGGTTGTATTGCGAACCGCTTGTTCGAAGGTTTCTAGAGGATCGTTGCCAGTACGCTCTTCAATGATTGTAAATGCACCATAGAGAATTTTATTGGCCACGGACTTTTTACCGCTGAGCATAATCCGACGAGACATCATGCTAACCAAACGACTGTTGTAAACAGAGTCTGGTGGAACGGTACGCTTTTGTGCTGCTGAACGACGAGACATGGGGTTTTAACCGTAAAAGTAATGGAAAAATAGGGTGAGAAGTAATAACTGAGCGCTACGTAGAAGGCGTTAGAAGGTAGCCATCAAGCGCTTGTATACTAAAGACGAAGCTTTACCCTTGGTGCAGAACGCAACGAACCTAGTGAGCAGTAGTACAAACGGGTCTCAGCATTACCCTTTTGACTCTGAATCTTAAGAGGACCGCACCAAAAAGTGAAGGTCTTCTGACGGTGATGCTATGAAAGCCTAGCTGGCATAGTCTCAGGAAAATAACTTTAAGACGATCTTTACCTATGACCAGTGCTCTTTTAAGCTCTTTCTATTTGGCTAGAAGCCGATTTCTCAAGGACACATCCCTTGAAGCTCTATCCCTTAGGCTTTTTTGCCCCATATTTAGAACGGCTCTGGCGACGATCTTTGACCCCAGCCGTATCTAAAGTTCCACGGATGATATGGTAACGCACGCCAGGTAGGTCTTTGACCCGACCGCCGCGAATCATTACAACGGAGTGCTCTTGTAAGTTGTGGCCAATGCCAGGAATATAGGCTGTGACCTCAAACCCAGAGGTTAGGCGGACCCTAGCAACCTTTCTCAGTGCTGAGTTGGGCTTTTTGGGCGTTGTTGTATACACACGAGTGCAGACGCCTCGACGCTGAGGGCAGCTTTTCAGAGCAGGTGATTTGGTCTTCTTTGTAGCTTTAGAACGCTCAGTGCGAATGAGCTGTTGAATCGTAGGCATAAGGCGGGGGGATGTAACTCCGCAAAAAAAGTTGTCATGAGATCCGATAGTATCGCGGATATTTTTATCTTGTCAAATAGTTGACAATTACCGCGATGACTGTCGAAAGCAATTAAATGGTGAAGGCGTACCCACAGCGGCAGCTTTCGGTAGCCAGCGGGTTATTAAATCGGAAGGCTCCGCCAGTTAGATCTTCGGCAAAATCTATTTTTAGGTCTTTGAGGTAGCTAGCAATGTTCTCTGGGGAAGCAGTGTTATCATCACGCCTAATCACGAGCTGCAATCCGTCAAACTTATAGACGTCATCTTGCTGAGTAGCGGCGGCTTCCAAGCTGAGTGTGTAGGCCCACTGAGCACAGCTGCTAGGCTGCAAAGATAGCCGACACACTGCATCAGGCTGGTTTTGCCGCCGTCGAAGACGATCGATTTCTTGCTGTGCTGCATCGGTGAGCTGAATCATGACAGGAAAAAGCTGGCTAGCTGTAGGTCACAAGTTTACTACAGCTAGCTTCTCCCATATCAACAGCTACTCTCGGTCCTAAAGTACTGCCAAGTGGCGATAGCCTACTCTGCCAAAGAAAAACGAGAGTGCCTTGTAGACGCTCTCGTTTTTCTTTAGTAATGACGCTGAACAATAGCACTGCGATTTTACGATGCGGCCTTGAGTAGGCTGCTTAACTAAGCGCTATGACGAGCATAGTCATCTTGGTAACGGGTGATATCGTCCTCGCCTAAGTATTGGCCGTTTTGAACTTCGATCAGAACGAGTGGGATGACACCCGAATTTTCTAGGCGATGAGAAGTGCAGGCGGGTACGTAAGTGGACTGATTGCTACAGAGCATCGTTTCTTCGTCGCCACAGGTAACTTTGGCAGTGCCAGAAACAACAATCCAGTGCTCACTACGGTGGTGGTGCATTTGCAAGCTGAGGCGGTGGCCTGGCTTGACTTCGATGCGCTTGATTTTGTAGCAAGAGCCTACTTCAAGGACGGTGAATGAACCCCAGGGCCGAAGTTCAGTTGCCGCGACCCCTTCAAAGTTAGGCATATCAGCGGGTAAATCTGTGGTAGAGCGTTCTTGAGCTTGAACCATGTCGATGGTCTCCTCTTTCATAACAGTAATGTTTAAGTGGCACTAAGCTAAGCGAGTAGTACCGAGTGAATAGTGGAAATTTGAATTTGGGAGCTAACGCACGAAAACCAATCTGGGTAACTGTCAGCTTGCTGACGAGTTCGGCGTGACTAGCCAGTAGGAAATCACATTAGTGAGTAATCAAAACTGCTGGTGCGTTCTCGACTCCCGTAGATGTTAACAAAGCCTTTCTAAGCTCTGTAGATAACAACGATTATGAGGTGAAATTCCCTATCAATTCTTCATGCGTATTAATTGAATCTGAAGAAAGGTCGTTATTGTCGGCGTTGACTTCGAGTTCAAGTATGCCCAGAGGTCTTTAGTCACCTAGAACGAACAGACCAATTCCATTATTGACCCTGGCAGCAGTACGGGGCTGTCGGTTAAGCAGTGCACCCCCTAGATAGAGACTAGAAGAGCTGCCCCCATCTAAGTTCAAGGCATCGATTGCACCTAGCTGCTGCATAATTTGAGCGGTTTCTTGCAGGGTGGGGCCTCTGCCGCCTACGCGATCATGCATGGTGGCAATGATCCAGGTTCCGTCTGAGGTTTTGCCGACAGCGGTGCGCGGGGCAGCACCTTCGATAAAGTTTGTGCTAAAACCTTCTAGCTGAGGATTGAGGACGATGTTGCGATCGCGAATCAGTAAAGGCCCACCGCCTATCACGTTGGGGTATTGCTCGAAGATAGGGGGCTGAGACTGGCTGGTGAGCAGCACAGGCGTTCCGGGTGAAAAGCTGTTTCCTGCCGATTGATTGCTTCTAAGGGTTAATAAATAGCCCTCGCCATCTGCGGGAATAGACACGCTGCCGGTACCTGCTTTCCCCATCGTTTGCCGATCAGCGACCTGATTGTCGCGGACGGTTACCACGATTTCGTTATCGACAATAGGGGTGTAGCGATCGCCCCAACCATCGGTATAACGAGCGATGCCCGCTTGGACGTAGCCGCTATTAACAGCTAAGAGAGGAAAGGACTGGCCTGCCCCAAGCGTGACAGATTCGTCTAGCGAGAAGCGATCCATTACCAGATCGCCTCGGTCATTCCAAGCCATGGCACCGCGCCCTAAAATCGGGCCGGAGACCCACTGACCAGCAGTGCGAACAGCACCTAGTGGCAGCTGATTATTGCGATTGAAGAAGCCTGCGTTAACAGCTCCTGTTACCTGCTGACGCTGAGCTTGAGTCACAATAGGCTCAATTCCAATAGCGGTATTAGGATTGGCCTGAATAGGCCGAAGTGCTAGCGTTGATGGGTTGGGCTGGGCAATAAACATGTAGACCGGAAAGCGATGCTGCCCAACGGTGATGTATTGCTGTCGCCAGCGCAGATTTGGAGCCCAAGCGATATCGCGCTCTACCATCGCATCGCGGCGCACATCAATGACTAGGCGGGAGGGACTGCCCGCAGTCCAAATTTTAGGTATCGCGCCGTCTTTTGTCTTAATTTTAATAACGGTTTGCCCAGCTAGAGGTGCAGCGTGAAGCTGAGTAATGAATGTGCCTGAAACCGCGCGAAACTCACGAACCATTTCAGGCGATATGGCGGCGGCAATGGTAACGGTATATTCGTTGGCAGCTTCTAGCTGCCAAGTAGCAGGGCCGGTAAGATCCACAACAATGCGATCGCCCCAAATTTGCCTGCCTTGACGAATGGCCGTCGTCTGACTAGTCGGTATTGTTAGCTGCAGTGTGTTGCCACTGGGCTGACCTGTCCATCCAGCCGCCGCCGCTAGATCTGCAATATCAACGTAACGATTGGTTGCATCCCACCAAGCCGGCAAAGTAGTTACACCAGCTTGATTTGATGAAAACCAGCGAACAGGCTGTTGAGCAGGCGCTGTGGTGCTAAGCAATTCGATGCCTAGCAGCTTAGACATGCTGTCCATAGAGATGCCAACCTGGCCGTCTTTTTTCTGCCAAAGACCTGGAAATGTTTGACCGTTGAGGCTAATTTGAGTGCCCGAGATGAGAGCGGTATCCTTAGGCTGAGCAACAGATCGCAACGAAGAAAGAAGCGGTGGCAGACTGAAGGCAATCTCGTTGGCTGCTTTTTGTGATCCGACCCTTTGCTCAGCAGTAGCAGCAACTAATGAAGCAGATCCATTGGGAGAAGAAGCTACAAGCCCTGGACGTGTAGAGACTGGTGATTTTCCTAGAGAACTCAGTGTCGCCCAGCCCAATGCCGTCATTAGGCCAAACGAAGCTAGCTTTTTGGTGGAGACTCTACGACGGCAGTTAGACTGTGGTCGCTCTGGTAAGGGGCTGCCCAACCGAGATGAAATCTGCTGACGGCGAAACAAGAACTTCATTAATTCCGTTGAATGAGAGTGGCTGGAATGAAAGCGACGGCACACTAACCTAGGCAATAGCTGAATGCGAGCACAGCGTTTAGCTGTGCTCAATCCGCATCGTGTAGTGGTGCTTCAGCTCTTTAGCGTTGCCTAAAACGCCTATTGACGCTGATAAATCTTCTCAGAAAGTTACTAAGACCTTCTCTAAGATTTCCCTACTGCTGTTTCTTTTGCTAAATACAAAAAATTAAGTGAGATGAAGTCACTATAGGCGAGACAATATGAAACGTAGATGCTAGGGCCAGACAGTAATCGTATTGTCAAGGAAGTGTTGTCTAAAGAGTGATCGCATACTCCATCTGTAAAAGCCAGTGTTCGGTGCGCTGCAAAACTTTCTAAGGCCCAACGGCAACCTCCGTAGGCTCATGAACCATTTTAGACCGATTGATATAGAACATATGGACGCGAGCCCGAACACTTGATGGCAAATGCTTTTTCTCTTAAAAAGTTTCTTGCGAACTTCACGCTTCCTTAATATTTCTATATAATTTTCTCAAGACATACTTCAGGTAGACACGCGCGTGAATCTCTATTCAACGACCCAGCCAACCAGCTTTCAAACAGACGTACTGGAACCTTTGGGGCCTAGCTGGCTCGTAGAGGAGCGAGATGCCTGCGGCGTCGGATTTATCGCGGATAGGCAAGGGCGAGCTAGTCATCAGCTGGTAATAGACACACTAACAGCGCTCACCTGTATGGAGCATCGGGGGGGCTGCTGTGCAGATAGAGATTCAGGTGATGGTGCTGGAATCATGACAGCAATTCCGTGGGGGCTTTTGCAGGGATGGGCCAACGAAGTTGGAATAAGGGAGCTGCCATCCACTCGCACGGGCGTGGCCATGGTGTTTTTACCGCAGATAGAGATAGCTGAAAAAACGGCGCAGGCTCAGTTCGAGGAAGCCGTTCGCGCAACAGGTTTGACTTTTGTCGGTTGGCGAGAAGTGCCAGTAGTACCAGAGACACTAGGACTACTGGCAAGAGAGTTTCAGCCGAAGATTGCACAGGCGATTGTGACTTCTGACACGCTAGAAGGCGATGCGCTGGAGCGATCGCTCTTTTTGGTCCGTCGCCGCTTTGAGAAAGCTATTAGCCAGCTTGCGAGCGATCCGGCTGCTGAGTCGGCTGATGCAGAAGCGCTAAACGACGCCTACGTATGCTCTTTCTCTGGCCGCACCATCGTATACAAGGGCATGGTGCGCTCTGAAGTGCTAGGTCAATTTTATCAAGACCTTCAAAGCCCCGACTATGAAAGCGCCTTCGCAATTTACCACCGACGCTTTAGTACCAATACTTTGCCAAAGTGGCCCTTAGCACACCCGATGAGACTGCTAGGCCACAATGGTGAAATCAACACGCTAGTTGGCAATATTAACTGGATGACCGCACGGCAGGCCAACTTGTCTCATCCTAGCTGGGGTGATGACTTAGATTTGCTCAAGCCAGTAGTGAATGTGGAAAATAGCGACTCGGCCAATTTGGATAACACGATGGAGCTGCTAGTCCGTACAGGCAGGTCGCCAGCGCAGGCGCTGATGATGATGGTGCCTGAGGCGTACCACAATCAGCCAGAGCTGGCGGAGTACCCAGAGATTGTCGACTATTACGAGTACTACAGCAGCATTCAAGAGCCTTGGGATGGTCCGGCGCTTGTGGTGTTCTGTGATGGTAAACAGGTTGGGGCAACGCTAGATAGAAACGGCCTGCGGCCTGCGCGCTATGTGATTACGAAAAGTGGCTATGTGATTGTTTCCTCCGAAGCGGGTGTGGTGAACGTTCCGGTAGAAGAGATTGTTGAAAAGGGCCGTCTGGGTCCGGGTCAGATGCTGGCGGTAGACTTTGAAGAAGGCCATGAGATTCTTAAAAACTGGGATATTAAGCAGCGGATTGCCCAGGCGCAGCCTTATGGCCGATGGTTAGCAGAGCGCAGGCAGGAGATTGCGCCACAGCTGTTTGGCGAGGATACCTGGCTAGATAAGCAGGCACTGTTGACGCAGCAGACGGCTTTTGGCCTGAGTGCTGAAGATATGGACATGATCATTCAAGATATGGCTGCGCAGGCCAAAGAGCCGACGTTTTGCATGGGGAATGACACGCCGCTAGCGGTGCTCTCTGAAAAGCCTCATTTGCTGTACAACTATTTCAAGCAGCGGTTTGCGCAGGTGACCAATCCACCGATTGATCCGTTAAGAGAGCGGTTAGTGATGTCTCTTTCTACGCAGTTAGGAGCGCAGGGCAATTTGCTTGAAGAGCATCCAGAGCAGGCGCGGCTACTAAAGCTAGAGTCTCCGATGATTAACGATACGGAGATGGAGCTGATCAGAGCGTCGGATTTTCCAACGAGTGAGATTTCTACGCTGTTTTCGATTGCTTCTCATGGAGCGGCGAGCGGTATGGAAGCGGCTATAAGAGCGCTGTGCCAGACTGCGGCTGAGGCGGTGAGGACAGGTCAGCAGATCTTGATTTTGAGCGATCGCATTGACGCCTCAGGAAACATCACCACCCTTTCAGAAAGCCAAACTTACATTCCCCCGCTGGTTGCTGTTGGCGCGGTGCATCACCACCTCATTAGCGTGGGGCTGCGGATGCAGACGTCTTTGATTGTTGATACGGCGCAGTGCTGGAGCACGCACCACTTTGCCTGCCTGCTGGGCTACGGCGCGACGGCAATTTGCCCCTATCTAACGCTAGAGGGCATTCGTCACTGGTGGGCTGACAAGAAAACGCAGAAGCAGATGGAGAGCGGCAAGCTGCCGGTTTCAACGCTAAATGGTGCTCAGGCCAACTACCGAAAGGCAGTGGATAACGGTCTGCTGAAAATTCTTTCGAAGATGGGAATCTCCTTGCTAAGCAGCTATCGAGGGGCTCAGATTTTTGAAGCTGTCGGTATTGGCCAAGACTTGAAAGCGCTTTCGTTTAAAGGCAGCGTCTCTCGTTTGGGCGGTCTTAGCATTGAAGAGCTGGGCCAAGAGACTATCGCATTTCATGAGAAGGCGTTTCCAGAGCTAGCGAAAAAGCGGCTAGAGAACATGGGCTTTGTGCAGTCGCGGCCATCGGGTGAGTATCACATGAACAACCCAGCGATGACAAAGCTGCTGCACAAGGCAGTAGAAACGAAGCAGTATGACCATTATGAAATCTATCGTGAGCAGCTAAAGGGACGACCCGTTTCGGCTTTGCGCGATCTGTTGGACTTTAAGAGCGATCGCACCTCAATTGAGCTGTCAGCGGTAGAGCCGGTAGAGTCAATCATGCAGCGCTTCTGCACAGGCGGTATGTCACTGGGCTCACTCTCTAGAGAAGCTCACGAGACACTGGGCATTGCGATGAACCGAATCAACGGTAAGTCGAACTCGGGTGAAGGCGGTGAGGACGCCGTCCGATTTAAGGTGCTAAGCGATGTAGATAGCGAAGGGCTCTCGGCGACCTTACCTCACTTAAAGGGTTTGGAGAATGGGGATACGGCCTCTTCTGCTATCAAGCAGGTCGCTTCGGGTCGCTTTGGGGTGACGCCTGAGTATTTGATGAGCGCTAAGCAGATCGAAATTAAGATGGCGCAAGGCGCAAAGCCTGGTGAAGGCGGACAGCTACCGGGCAAGAAGGTAAGTGAATACATTGCCTCTCTGCGTAAGTCAAAACCGGGTGTGACCCTCATTTCCCCACCGCCCCACCACGATATTTACTCTATTGAGGATCTATCTCAGCTCATTTTTGATTTGCACCAAATCAACCCCAAGGCGGGCGTCTCTGTAAAGCTAGTGGCTGAGGTTGGGATTGGCACTATTGCGGCGGGTGTGGCTAAAGCCAATGCCGATGTCATTCAAATTTCGGGTCACGATGGTGGCACTGGCGCGTCACCGCTTAGCTCAATCAAGCACGCGGGCTTGCCTTGGGAGCTGGGCTTAACTGAAGTACATCGCGCTTTGATGGAAAATCAGCTACGCGATCGAGTTTTATTGCGAGTAGACGGCGGCCTGAAGACGGGATGGGACGTGATTATGGGTGCGTTGATGGGCGCAGAAGAGTACGGCTTTGGCTCGATTGCCATGATTGCCGAGGGCTGCATTATGGCCCGTGTGTGCCACACCAACCAGTGTCCGGTGGGCGTAGCGACGCAGCAGGAGGTGCTGCGAAAGCGATTTTCGGGGACGCCGGGTAAGGTAGTGAATTTCTTTTACTTTATTGCTCAAGAGGTGCGATCGCTGCTGGCCAAGCTGGGCTACAAGTCATTAAACGAGCTAATCGGTCGAGCTGATTTGCTTGTAGCCCGCCAGGATGTGTCGCTGGCGAAGACAAAGTCACTAGATCTATCAACACTGGTAAAGCTGCCAGACGTGAAGAGCGATCGCGCTTGGCTAGATCATGGTGATATTCACAGCAACGGCCCTGTGCTAGACGATGAAATTTTGGCAGATGCTGAGGTGGCGGCGGCTATTGCCGATCAGGGTAGCGTGACCAAATCTTGGGATGTGATCAATACAGACCGGACAGTAGGGGCGAGGGTTTCAGGTGCGATCGCCAAACAATATGGCAACACCGGATTCACTGGCGAGCTTAACCTTAACTTTAGCGGCAGCGTCGGCCAAAGCTTTGGTGCATTTAACCTAAACGGTATGAAAATGACCCTTATAGGCGAAGCCAACGACTACGTTGGCAAAGGCATGAACGGTGGCGAGATCATCATCAAACCCTTTGAGAAGGCCACCTACAAAGCTGAAGATAACGTCATAGTTGGCAATACCTGCATCTACGGCGCAAGCGGCGGCACCCTTTATGTCAACGGCATTGCGGGTGAGCGTTTCGCTGTCCGTAACTCCAAGGGGATTGCGGTTTTAGAAGGGACAGGTGACCACTGCTGTGAATACATGACCGGTGGCGTTGTGGTTGTCCTCGGTAGCGTTGGTCGCAACGTCGGCGCAGGCATGACCGGTGGCCTCGGCTACTTCCTAGATGAACTAGGTGACTTTCAAACCCGCGTGAACCCCGAGATTGTGCAAGTGCAAAAAGTGCTCACACCCGCAGGCGAGCAGCAGTTAAAGTCTTTGATTGAAGCGCATGCGGATCGCACAGATAGCGAGAAAGCGAAGCGTATCCTGGCAGACTGGCAGGCTTATCTACCTAAGTTTTGGCAGGTTGTACCACCGTCTGAGGCTGATAGTGTAGAGGCTAATACCGAAGCAAGTGCACAGAAGGACTTAGCTGCTAGCAGCGTGGGATAAAGGATGCCGTTGAAGCGGTAGCTACACCTCGCTAAACTCCACCTGGACTCGCCGAGTGTGAAGGATTTGAGTAGTAAGAATGCTGTCATAATCCTCAGGCAAGGCCATAGAATCGAGTCCAGGGATGAGCTGAGCAATCATTGTGACTTGAGCTTTGAGCATTCCTATCACGTCACAATCGAATTCAAACTGGGCTGAGAGCACACCGCGACTTAGCCTCTCGCGGACAATGGACTGCCAAGAGGGCTCTCCTGCTAGCCAAGGATGCTTTCTAAGATCTATAGACTCAGGCAGCCTGTTGATTCGCTTGGGATATTTGAAGATCTTGTGGTGGAGCTGAGCTGCTAGATTCTCCTGGCAGTCTAACGTCGAGGTGGCCGGAATGGGTGCCATTGCGATTTTGGTTGCCCCAAGCTCTCCTAGTAGGGCTAACAGTGCCTGCTCGCGCTCTCTGAAAAGAATAGAGAAGTAGTCTGTGACCGGGTAGTAGTGATTGGACCGAGACTTGAATGGATGTCTGCGGTAAGTCCGCCCGACAATAGGATGACCAGTCGGAAACATGATGTTGTGCGGCAGCGCATTGGGGCGCAAATAGTCTACAGTGCGCTGTGACCAAGGTTTGAGATTGAGCCGGGCTAGCTGCTGGAAAAGCAAGCGAGAATCGTGGTTGCGGTGGTGGATGCGGTAGGGATCGTTTGGCTTTGGGAACTTTTCTTGAAGAAGCGCGTTGATGGTCCAAAACATGGGGGCGACAGCTTTGGGCAGGGAAAGCGCTGTCAGCGTCGAGATAGAGTTGATTTCTGATTGGGTCATCAGAGCCAGAGACTGCATGGCATTTCTTAGCTCAATTTCTGCTCTGGCAATGTAGACATCCGTTTGTCCTCTAAGAGCGGTCTGTTTTGGACGAATCACCATATCACCAGGCTGCTCATCGTGATTCAAAATATGTAGCAGCGGCTTCGATAACAGCGGCTGTCTGATTTTTGTGAGCTGACCGCCGGGCTGCCGAACAGCTAGTGGGCTAAGGAGCGACGGCTGTAGTGGGTTGCCGTCTGCTGGCTGACGCTCTAACGGCTGATGTTTTGGCGGCTGATGTTTTGGCGGCTGATGTTTTGGCGGCTGATGTTTTGGCGGCTGATGTTTTGGCTGTTGATGCTCTAGCCGCTGGCGCTCTAGCTGTCTACTCTCGGGCTTGCTTTGGCGGCTAGTCATATTGAATACAAGAATAAAGGCATGTATTAAGGTTCAAGTCGCAGATGAAGAGATTAGCGGTGAAAGTAGCTGTGTGGCTTGAGCCTGAGGAATACTATCTTTTTGTCGTGATGAAAGCATCAATCCTCGGTAGGAGAATGCACTAAGGAAAAGGTGCCGAATGAAAAAGTACTCAAAGCGAGTGTATCAAAGCTGGGAACGTGGGCGCTAGAAATACAGCGTATGCTTCTCAGCTTACATCTGTAGGTCCTTGGGTTAGGCTAAGTGCGCTACAGTATTGCGATCTTTGACGGTATCCGACGTCTATATCAATGACGGTATGTATTTGAAATCCCTATTTGCAGATATCTCTACTGCTTTTGGCAACGTTTACAGCGGCTGGATTCTGTGGAACTTGTTCTTGGCGTTCGTGCCTTTATTTTTAAGCTATCTACTTTTTCGCCGCAAAGTGCTCTCTAAGCCCAAAATAGGGGGAGCACTACTGCTGATTAGTATTGTGGGCATTGTGGGCATACAGCCTAGACTGCCCCGTATTGTGAGGGCGCAGATGCAGTTAATGAACGCGCTGGCAGCGGGCGAGCAGACAGCGAAGCTAAAGGTTTTGTGGTGGGTTGTGCTAGGCCTGAGTTCGGTAGCGATGAGCATCTTCTTGTTTAGACGTAAGAAAAGTGCGCGAACGATACTGTGGTGGCTAGGGCTAGTATGCTTTATTGCGTTTTTGCCGAATGCACCTTACGTGCTGACAGATATTATTCACATCATTCGTGGGGCAGGGCGATGGGGTAGCCGGGTGTGGGTAATTGCGCTGGTGTTTGTGCCGCTGCATGCGCTGGCGATGATTGTCGGATTTGAGGCTTATGTTCTTTCAATTCTCAATTTGGACTATTACATCAAGAAAAACGGCGACAGTCGGTTTATTTTGCCTACCGAGCTTTTTATCCATGCGCTCAGCGCTGTCGGCATCTATCTAGGGCGGTTTACCCGTGTTAATAGCTGGGATTTAGCGACAGATCCGACCAGCATTGTAACGCTGACGCTAAATACCCTAACAACCAAGCGTCCGGCGGCGGTGGTATTGGTTACCTTCGTTATTTTGACCCTGCTGTATTGGGTAATGAAACAAATTACGCTGGGCATTAAGCTGCGTATCCATTATGGTCAGCAAGGGATAGATGTGCTGGATCTGTAGTACTCAATCTCTACTCATATCCCAAGGCGCTGCCATCTTTGCGCGGATCAGAGCCCCCGACCAAACGATGGTCTTTGTCAATCCAGATGGCCTGACCGCCGCCGTGCGGCAGTACTGCTGGCGCAACTTGATGGCCGATCGCGGCTAACTGGTCTTGCACTCGTTGCGGAACGCTGCGCTCGACACTACAGGTTTTGCCGTCATGAAAGACTCTAGGAAAATCTAGCGCTGCTTGAACATCCATACGGTAGTCCAGCAGATTGGTTAGAAAGTGAGCGTGGCCAGTCGGCTGATATTGACCGCCCATGACGCCGAAGGGCATGACCGCTCGGCCTGATTTCATCAGCATTCCAGGAATGATGGTGTGTAGGGGCCGTTTACGAGGTGCGATCGCATTTCGATGCCCTTCTGTTAGCACAAAACCTGCGCCTCGGTTTTGCAACACGACGCCGGTTTTTGGACTAACCAACCCGCTACCGAACCCGTGAAACACCGAATTGATAAAGCTCACCGCATTCCCCGCTTCGTCGACGACGCACAGATAAACGGTGTCGGGGTGGGCTGGAAAGTCTGAATCTGCGAGCGGTGGCATTGTGCTCTTTAGACTGATTTTGGTTCTTAGCTGAGCTGCATAGTCTTCAGAAAGGAGAAAGTCGAGTGGAATGTTGGTCTGGTCTAGATCGGCAATGTAGCGATCACGCACCCCATATGCTAGCCTCGCCGCTTCACACTCTAAATGTAGTCGCTGAGTGCTCATCGGTGCATAGTCTGTGAGCGAAAAGCCCGATAGAATATTCAGCATAATCAGGGCCGTCAGACCCTGACCATTTGGCGGGCACTCTATCACGTCATAACCGCGATACTGCGTAGAAATTGGGATGACGTACTCGGCTTGAGAGGCCGCAAAGTCTTCTAGCGTATGCAATCCGCCTAGAGATTGGAGATAGCTGACAATATCTTCAGCAACGGGTCCTGTATAAAAAGCCTCTCTACCAGATTGCGCGATCGCAGCTAACGTTTGACCGAGCTCTGGCTGACGATGGCGATCCCCCGCCTTTGGAGCTACCCCATCGACTAGTAGCATCCGAGCTGCATTTTCTGTCAGCCTGAGCTTTTTCGCGAGCTGCGCCCAGTCGTACGCCACGCGCGGATGAACCGTGTAGCCTTCTGTGGCTAAGCGAATCGCAGGCGCTAGCAGCTTAGCGAAGTCCTGTTTTCCATAGTCTGCGTGAAGCTGGCACCAGGCATCAACTGCCCCAGGTACGGTTACCGAGTGAGGGCTTTGCAATGAGATCTGCTTCATCCCCTGATCGGTAAACCAGCTCAGCTCAGCTTTTGCTGGCGATTTGCCAGACCCATTAAGGGCAATCGCTTTGCCGCTACCTGCTGGCGCATAGAGTGCAAAACAATCACCGCCAATGCCAGTTGCTTGTGGCTCTACGACGCATAAAACGGCTGAGGCAGCAATCGCCGCATCTACTGCGTTGCCGCCTGCTCGCAGCACATCTACAGCCGTCAGCGTTGCCAGTGAATGAGACGTTGCCGCCATTCCCTTTTGAGCATAGGCAGGAGAGCGACCAGGCAGCTGAAAATCTCGCATCGTGAAAGCAAAAGTAAGGACGTCAATCTACTCTAAGCCATTCTTTTAGCCGCGCTGCGCGTCTTTTCGGAGATCGGAACATGTATAGTGGCTGCCGTGAGACCATAACCGGCAGATTGCTGCGTTCGCTACACCCTCGATCGTCTTGCTTACTTTCGCGTGATGTTTGGCAGCTTTCCGGCTAACGAGCCGCCCGATAGTAAGCTCTGCCGAGCCTCTAAAAACACCTTTCAAATTTTGGTTGATATTATTGCTGCTAGGCAAGCTGCTGGACTGATGAAAGCTGGCGATCCTAAGTTTCTAGCACTGAGAGAATGGTCTCTTGTTCACGGTCTCTTGATGCTACTGCTCGACAGGATGCTGCCGGAAAAAGGAGAACAGGCTATTGATTTAGCACAGGCCCTGATTCAAGCGAGCCTTACTAGTCTAATTATTGAAGCTCCAAATGTGCATTAACCGCTAAAACGGCTGTGTCCACGCCCGGCCAAACAGCCGCTGCGTGATGTCTGGAAATCCGCCATTGGTCCAAGACTTCAGTAAGGTTAGTGATTGCGGTGCTTCTAGCCGAGGCAGGGCGTACTGTGAGGTCTCTGATCGGACGACCGGATCATCGGCAACGGCCACCGCCGAGCGAAGATGTTTGGCAACCTGACTGCGGGCTTCCGAGTTATATCGATTGTAGGGGAAGGCAAAATGCTGCGGCTGGCTACCCGTCTGGGCTAGAAAGTGGGCGATTGAGAGCTGTATTTCTTCGCTGGTGCGATCGCTATGAGTCCGTAAGTCCAAATGATTTGCGGTGTGCACGCCTAGCGTAATTTGAGGATAGTTTTGCTGTAGCTCACGAACCTCATCCCAGTTCATGGTCAGACGGGGGGGAGATCCAGTCGGCGCGAGCTGCTTATCGATGGTTTGGAGAACTTGATGACGCTCTTCGGGCGCGCATTCTATTAGGTAACGAGTGATCGTGCCATAGGCTTTCTCAGCAGTTCCAAGAGCCGTCTGAGTCGAGCTGGCTAAATTCCAGCGACTGCCAATCACAGTCAGGCTATGTCTTGATCGGGTTCTAAAAGCTGTGTACAGCTGGTCAATCCACTGATTCTCGCCCGTATTGATATAGGCGGTTGCCAAATAGATGGTTGCGGGCAAATCATACTTGGCCAAAATTGGCGCAGCGACTCGCAAATTGTTTAGATAGCCATCGTCAAACGTAATCGCAACGGTCTCTCGTTGAATTGGCTTACCCGCTTCTAGCTGCTGAACAAGTTCCTTGATACTGACTACGTTGCGATGCGTCGCCAAAAATCTCATCTGCACCTCAAACTGCTCTGTTGATAAGCAGTTACGCGGATCTATCCAATCTATCTCGCAAGGGCTCGGTATGCTGTGGTACATCAAAATGCTAGCCACTGATCCCTTCGCCGAGCGCTCTTTCCATCGTGCATACAGAGACGATACGCCAGAGAGATAAGACATCATGTGCAGCCGTCTCAAGGCTCGCGATTTGAAGCTATGGGTTGGCAAGGTATTCAAGGCATGTAGCGCGACTGCCTGTGCTGGCGCGGTATCAGACTGAATAGCGGTTATCACGTTTAGAGCTGTTGGGTTGTTTGTATAGAAGAATTAGAAAAAACGAGAGATGTTCCTTCTGCTGATTTTAAAGCTTGGAAACTTTATTTCTTTTTCGTCAGTATGAGCAGCTCAAAAAGGCACATGCATGAGGCCTACGGAATCGTTTATTTGGTCAAGAATAAATATAAAATTAAACATTTTTTAATATTAAGATACTATATGTCTATTCGTTGGCATATTTGCGCCTACCGTTTGCTCTTACGTAATTCATCTGTACCCTCTACAAACAATGACATTCTTTTCTCGGCAAATATCCTCCAACAAGTGGGGCATTTACAGCGACTTTGGCCTCTTAGCTACCGTTTCTCACAAGCACGTCTGCGAGACTATCATGGCTAATCTGATGAATGGTCGCAGAGATGTTCCGATTGATAGCGAACTAAAGATCCTTTATTCGGTTCCTAAGCCGTCGTCGAGCGAGCTCTCGGTTATGCCGTCGAAGAAAGAAGCAGTCGCCTATCCGCCAGCTAGGGTTCGTCGATACCGATCAGCTATTTCTAATCATGGGCAGAAAAAGGTGGCCAACCAGAAGGCCAAAACTTTCGCTAGCTAGCAGATGCTAAGTGGGAAAAAGCATCAGGTGAAAAAAGCAATAAAAGCACTAATAGTGCTAACAAAAAGCTAGTGCAAAAGATGTTTAAATGAAGTTGCCTGATCAGACAGTCGCGCATCCAAGACAACTGCGTAGTGAGTGAAGTCACACAGTAGAAAATTCATAATAGGAAAGTCATACTAAGCAGGAAAGCTACATAAATAGGAAAGTCATATAGTGCCCTCTTATCAGCGACTTGCTGGCTATTGGATCAGTGTTTTGAGTTTGGCCTTGATAACGCTACCTGTTGCTAGCTGCAGCTATAGCGGCTTAGCAACTGCTCGCTCTAACACAGCGCCTACCGCCACATCGGCAGCAGAATCATCATCGCTTAGCATCGCTCAGTCGTCTGCGGTTGATAATGCAGACGAGAACAACGCAGATACGCTAGCGGCGATCGCATCCTCTCAAGTTATTTATCTTGGCGAAACCCACACTGACCTAGGCGATCACCTCGCCCAGCTAGAAATTATTGAAGCCCTCGCGGCACAGGGCGATATTGCTATTGGCTTGGAAATGTTTCAGCGACCCTTTCAAGAAGCGCTAGACAGCTATCTCTCTGGTGAGATTACGGAAACAGACTTGATCGAACAAAGCGAGTATGAAACGCGCTGGGGCTACGACTGGGCGCTTTACGCCCCCATCATTCGCTACGCCAAAGAAAATCAGATTCCTCTGATTGCCCTGAATACACCAGCAGAAGTTACCCGACAGGTTGCCCGAGACGGACTCGCTAGCCTATCGGGTGATGCACTCACTTACATTCCGCCAATTGATGAAGTCGATACAACTGATACAGCTTATCGAGACTCTATCGCGGCAGTGTTTAGTGCACATGGCGGCTCAGGACATAGCTCAGCATTCGAGAACTTTTTTGCTGCTCAAGTGCTATGGGACGAGACAATGGCGCAAAGCATCGTGACACAGCTTGAAACTGAGCCTGAGCGACAGGTGATTGTATTAGTTGGTGAAGGTCATATCGCTTATGACTACGGCATTCCTAACCGCGTAGAGCGCCGGATTCCTGACATAACACAGGCCAGCGTTCGCTTGATGCCCTCCGAACAGGTAGTCGACCCCGACTTTGCTGATTTCTTTTGGCTGACACAGAAGTGAGCAAACAGCAGCCATCAAGCAAAATCTATCAAGCAAAACCTATTAAACAGGAAGCAGCATCGCCTATTAGCTTGCGGCTGCTAAGTGACTGGTTTAGGCTGAATTGATTCTGCTGCCTTGGACGCCCTCAATTGACCACAGGCAGCGTCTTTTTCTAGGCCCCGAGAGTATCGCACGCTAACAGCAATGCTCTTGTCTTTTAGCCGTTGGGTAAAGTCTTCTATTCTTTGACGGCTAGGGCGTTGATAGTCGACTTCGCTGATGGGGTTGTAAGGAATTAGATTGACGTGGGTTTGAAAGCCGCGTAGCTCATTAGCTAGCTCCGCTGCGTGTTCTGGCCTGTCGTTTACATCGGCAAGCAGCACATATTCAAAGGTCACGCGGCGGCTGGTTATATTCACATAGTCGCGGCATTCGTCTAGTAAGACGGCTATGGGATATTTTTCGGCGCTGGGAATGAGCTGTCTGCGCAGGGCCTGATTGCTAGCATGAAGGCTAACAGCTAGGGTGATTTGCAGTTGCTCTTCGGCAAGACGGCGAATATAACCAGGAATGCCGACGGTAGAAACGGTGATCATGCGCTGGCCAATGCCGACGTCTTGGTTGAGCGATCGCACCGCCGCCACAACGCTATCAGTATTCAACAGCGGCTCGCCCATACCCATAAAGACAATATTACTCACCCGCCGCTGAAAGTCTTCTTGCACCGTCAGCACCTGATCGACAATCTCATAGGTTTCTAGATTGCGGGTGAATCCCCCTTTACCGGTCGCACAGAAATCGCAGGCCATCGGACAGCCAATTTGCGAAGATACGCACACTGTTAGGCGTTTGTCAGAAGGAATGCCAACCGCTTCTATAATTAGGCCGTCTTTGAGGCGCAGCAAGTACTTGATGGTGCCGTCGGGCGACTCGGAGCGGTGATGAATGTGCGATCGCCCAATCGGCGTATCTTTTACCTCAGCTCGCCACTGCTTTGAAAAAACAGTTACCTCATCTAGCGAGCGAATGCCCTTTTGATAAATCCACTGGTGCAGCTGCTTGCCCCTATAGGCAGGCTGGCCCTGCTGAACGACCCAGTTGGTCAATGATTCTACCGAACGCCCTAGTAACGGTACCGTAGTAGTTGAAGACGCGTTAGGAGTGGCTGTTGCTGTAGTTGCCATCGTCATAGATAAACCGTCCAACCTAATCTACTCTGTCTATTTTATCTATTCTGGAAGGATCCCCATCGTTCATCAGATCGACTAAGCCCTCGGTTAATGCCTTTGGATCCATAAACAGCACTTTAGAATTATCGCTCTCACCAATCTTCTGGTTCGCGCTTACGTAGTGTCGTGCTAATAGATAGTGCAAAACCTCCTTCCCATTGCCCGTTGCCGCTAACGCTTCAGACAAAATTCGCATCGACTCCACGTCCGCCTGCGCTTCAGAAATTTTGGCGTTCTTTTCGTAGGTTGCCGCTCGTTCTTTCTGCATCGCATCCAATACATCTTGCGGCGGATCTAGCTTCTGAATTTCGACTCGATTTACCTTTAGCCCCCAAGGCGCAGTAGCCTCGTCAAGGACATCTAGCAAAGAACGGTTAATGTCATCGCGAGACGAAAACAGACTTTGAAAGTCCATCTTACCTACCTCAGAACGCAGGGTGGTAATCACTAGCTCCTGCATCGCAAACTCAACGTCTTCGATGGCGTAGTATGTCTTTTCTAAATCGTAAATACGCCAGTAGATAATCGCATCGACTTCCAGGTTTACATTGTCACGGGTAATTGCTCTTTGTGGTTCAATATCAAGCGTTTGCTCGCGCATAGAGTCTTGCAGCACCACTGAATCTAGCAGTGGCACAATCATGTTTAATCCTGGGCGCAGCGTTCTTTTAAACCGACCTAGCCGTTCTACCAATGCGGCATTACCCTCTTTGACAATTTTTACTGAGCCAGCAGTATAGCCAAATATTAGAAAAGTTAAGACAGCTAGGATCGACGAAAACATAGCGGGGACTCAATTGGAGTGTGTTCTCTAATTAGCACGTTTGTTTGAAAAAGTATAGCGAAATCAGGCTCTATATCCCGAACATTTCAGAAACAGCATAAGGCCAAAGGGCTAATTCTCCCGTGTGTTTCGCTAGAAGCTGATTAATGCACAACGGGAATATTGAACAGTAAGGTAGCTGATATTGCCCAGTTTTGTTGCCCTGGCTTTCTTGGCCCGGTTTATTGAATCCATTTAGTTGTTCATCTATATCGCAGGCTATGTGTGATCAAGCAGTGGCTAGACGGTTTTTTGCACGATTTCTGACGCGAAGAGTATTAGGACGTATAGGGCGTCTCTCAAGGACGCTTTTAGGTAGCGGGCTTGGTAGTGCTGCTGCGATGCCATTTGCGATGCCATTTGCGATGCCATTTGCGATGTCAGCGGGCGAGGCGATCGCCCAGGTTAACAACGCCAATCTAGGCTGTTATCTACAGAGTGAAGAAGGCCAGCAGTATGATTTGAGCGCACTCTGTGGCGGTTTTAATCCGGCTCAAGCTAGAGATCAAGAAGTTACTCTACAGACGGGCGATGTTCAAGTAACTCTCCGGTGGGATACAGATGCCGACTTGGATCTATACGTTGTAGATCCTGATGGTGACGAAGTTTCGTTCTTTAACCCGCAGGTCGCCTCGGCGGGAAAGCTCGATATTGATGCGAACGCTAGCTGCACAGAGAAAATGGCAGCCCCAGTTGAGAACATATTTTGGCCAGATGGCGGCGGGATGACCGGCGACTATACCGCTAGAGTGGCGTACTTTACAGGCTGTTCCCAATCAGGGCCCGTTGAGTTTACGCTCGATATCTTGACCCATGGTGAGGTGCAATCTTATACGGGCAGCGTCTCGGAAAGTGAAGATAGCGCCAGCTTCCCTTTCTCTCTATCTGCGGAGTCACCAGAGGCAAACTCCGAAGCGGCTGGCCCTGAAGTGACTAGTCCCAATGTAGAGAGTCTCGAACTACCTAGAGTTCCCCGATCCGAACTAGTCTCTCGCGAGTGGAGCTATTGAGCGGCTGAGTGTACCAGCGGTAGCTCAACGGTAAAGGCCACCTGATCCGCCTGGCTATCCACCAAAATCTCTCCTTCTAAATGTGCGACTAGCTTTTGCGCTAAGGCCAGCCCAAGCCCAGTTCCACCTTGCTTCCAAGGATCGGCGCTGGGCACTCGGTAAAATTTATCAAAAATACGCTGTTGTTCTTTTTCACTAATTTCGACGCCCGTATTCACCACGCAGAGCTTGATGCTACTGGCTCCACCCGCTACAGATATGCGGATGTCGTGGCCGGGAGGCGTATACTTGCAGGCATTGTTAATTAGCTCGGCTAGAATCCGGTCAATGCTCGCGAGATCAGAGAGAAATTCAGGCAAATCATTCGGAATATCGAGCGTCATCTGCTGCTCGCGGCTATTGGCTCTAGGTTTGAAGCCGTTGACTAGACTCGGCAGCCAGTTTGGTAAATCGATGGGCTGAATCATCATGGGGTGGTTCCCGACATCTAGACGCTGCAAGTCTAGTAGATCGTTGATTAGGCTAATTTCGCGCTCGCATTCTTCTTTTAATATGCTGTAGTAGCGGGCGAGTCGGCACTGCTCAGTTTGTGGTTTTTTTAGCTCCTCGTCCTCTAGGCCGTAGTCCTGAGCAAGGGTAACGCCCAGCAGCTGTAGCGCTACTCGCATACTAGTGACAGGCGTGCGCAGCTCATGCGAAACCGTACTTAAAAAGTCATCTTTGAGCGTGTTGACGTGCTCTAGCTCGCGGACTTGGGTTTGTGATTCTTGGTAGAGACGTGCCTGGCGAATCGCGATCGCTAGTTGGTTTGTCACCTGCTGCACTAATCTAATATCCCATTCACTCAAATAGCTGTCGGCATCGTTGATCAGCCACAGATCGCCGAGCACATCGCGATCGTCCAAAATGGGTGCGGCAAACATAGACACGCGGCCCCGCTGAGGGTTGGGCGAAATTGAGCAAAATTGAAGATACTGCCCTGCCAGCAGCTGGTGATACACCTCGGAATAGGCTTCCATCTGAGACACCCGGCCCCGCATCGTGTTTGACCCCGGCGCACATTCGTAATACACCGTAGAGGTGCCCTGCTCTAAATCGTAGAGCGCGGTGTTGGCCTCTTTGGCGCTGAGCGCAGCGACCAGCTCATCGACAGAAGCTTGCAAAATTTGTGCTTGGTCTAGGCTATCGCGCACGCGGTCGGTAATGCGCTTGAGTGTTTCTTCTAGCTCTAATGCGGTCTTGAGTTCGGCTTTGCTATGACTCAAAGCTTGCAAGAGTCCAGCGTTTTCTTGTTGAACCTGGGTTAGTGCCGTGAGTAAGTCGGATTTTTCGGTAGATTCAGGTAGACGACTACTTGATAAGCTCATTACGTAGTTCAACTGATGTCAGGGATATATTAAGGTGCCCTTTTAGCTCATAGAAATATAAGTCATCCTTGATATATCGGCGGTGCATTCGATCGTTTTCAAGCTAATTTTTGGCGTTCGTACACAACTGTTTACGAATGGCGTTATCAAAATAAGAGAAAGCCCGTACATTCACAGATCCGCCCGTGCCCAATCGATACAACTTAGATATATAGAACATATGACCGCTTCGATTCCTCTACAGCAACCTTCGCTAACAACTGCTCTGGTATCACCTGACCTAGCTGCGGGTGAGCATTTATTGTTAACACAGTCAGCGTTAGCACAGACACCGCTGACGTTAGGGGTGATGGCGTCGGGCAGCGGCAGTAATTTTGAAGCGATCGCCGAAGCCATCGATCAGGGCAATCTGAATGCTCGTATTGCCGTTGTTATCTATAACAATCCTCAGGCCAAGGTCGCTGAACGCGCCCGTCGTCTGGGCATTCCAGCAAAACTGCTCGATCACCGCCAGTTTGATAGCCGAGAAGCGCTCGACGATGCGATCGCTGCTCAGCTTAAGGTCTATCAGGTCAACTGGGTGATCATGGCAGGCTGGATGCGAAAGGTCACTCAGCGTTTGCTGTCTGCTTTTCCTAATCGCATTCTCAACATTCACCCCAGCCTACTACCCAATTTTCCCGGCATTCGCTCGGTAGAGCAAGCACTGAACGCTGGGGTGAAAATTACGGGCTGTAGCGTTCATATCGTTGAGCTGGTGGTCGATAGTGGTCCTATTATCATGCAGGCAGCGGTTCCTGTATTGCCAGACGACACTGCTGAGACTTTGCAGGCACGCATTCAGGTGCAAGAGCACCGAATTTTCCCTCAGGCGATCGCGCTAGCCGCTAGCCTTGACACTTAACTCGCTGCTTCTCGTTTGAGCTGTCAGCTCTATCTTATGTTCTGTACCCTCAAGCTCCCCAGCTCGTTACTATTAAAGGCAGTTGATAAAACAGGAATATAGCCCAAATATGAAAATTGCCGTCACGGGTGCAACAGGATTTGTCGGGTCTCGCTTGGTCGGACGTCTAGTTGATGAGGGCCATGATGTCAAAGTGCTGACGCGCAAGGTAGAGAAGGCTCGAAAAGTGTTTGCGGCCCCTAAGTTTAAGGTTTTGGAGTACGTAGCGTACCAGCCAACGGAATCAGGTGATTGGCAGGCGGAAATTTCTGGCTGTGACGGCGTGATCAATCTGGCGGGGGAGCCCATTTCGGAGCGGTGGTCGGCGGAACGGAAAAGGCGGATTATTGACAGTCGTCAGGTGGGGACGCAGAAGCTGGTGGAGGCTATTCAAAAGGCTGAGCCGAAGCCGTCTGTACTGGTGAGTGGCTCAGCAGTTGGCTACTACGGTACGAGCGAGACGGCTGAATTTTTTGAGACGAGTGAACCGGCTGAAAGTGATTTTCTTTCTAAGGTCTGTCAGGCATGGGAGGCGGCGGCAAGGAGGGCGAAGAAGGCAGGTGTGCGGGTGGCAATTATCCGTACGGGAATTGTGCTGGGAGATGGGGGTGCGATCGCTAAAATGATCACTCCCTTTAAGCTATATGCCGGTGGCCCCATCGGCAGCGGTCGTCAGTGGTTTTCCTGGATTCACATCGACGATCTGGTAAGTCTATTGATCAAAGCCGTGCTCGATCCGTCTATGCAAGGGGTGTACAACGGCACCGCGCCAGAGCCGGTACGGATGAAAGACCTGGCACAAGCTCTTGGTGAAGTAATGGATCGGCCCTCTTGGCTGCCAGTACCTGATTTTGCCATTGAAGCTTTGCTAGGCGACGGTGCGGTAGTTGTGTTAAAAGGACAGAAAGTATTGCCTGAACGAACGCAGGCGGCGGGCTTTACGTACGAATATGCTGAGCCAAAATTGGCTTTGGCAGATGTCGTCAAAAAAATTGGTTAGGGTGTGATGGCTGCAAACTTTCTTCCGCGTCCGGAATCCGCTGCCTGTAGCGGGGAGAAGCCTAGTACGTGCAGCTTTTTATTGTTTACTTATATGCCCCATTGCTCCCTATGAAAACTAACGCTCCGTTCTCTCGCCTGACAACCGGATTTGCGCTTGTCGGTGGATTGAGCCTGACGCTGTTAAATGCCATAAGCCCTGTAGCGCTGTTGAGCCTACAGACGTTTGGTCAGAATCAGAGTGCGATCGCAAGGCCCTTTTCTCAGGAAATTGCGCAAAGAATCGCCCAGTCCGAAGAAGATATTAATGTTCAGGTCTATCAAGCCGCGAGCCCTGCGGTTGTTACTATCGTCACCGAGACGGGCAGCGGTAGCGGCGTCATCATAGATGCTGACGGTTTAGTAGTGACCAATGCTCACGTTGTTGATGGCTCAGAGACGGTGCGCATAATTTTGCCCGACCGCCGTGAGTTTGAAGGGCGTGTTGTCGGCTACGGCGCGGATGGGGCTGATTTGGCGGCTGTGAGGGTTCAATCGAACAACCTGCCGACCGTCGAGATTGCGACAGAATCTGTTCAAGTTGGGCAGCGAGCCTTTGCCATTGGTAATCCCTTTGGACGGTTTGAAGGCACCTTTACTACCGGTATTGTCAGTCGTATTGACACCGCCAATGGTTTGATTCAAACGGACGCGGCGATTAATCCAGGCAACTCTGGTGGCCCGCTATTGAATAGTCGTGGCGAGCTAATTGGCATCAATACGGCCATTTTTACCCCACAGCGTTCAGCTCCTGGTGTGTCTGGTGCGGGTGGCAACATCGGCATTGGCTTTGCGATTACAGTGGGCGAGGTCAATGACTTCCTGGTGGCCATTCGCAACGGCTCTGCGACCCTATCTGCTCAGCAGTCCCCATTTTTGCGGCGGCCAGCTCAGCAGATCACGCTAAACGGCTCGCTGGTTAGAGGGCAGCTCACGAGCGGAAGTGAGGTTTTACCTGCCGATGAAAGCTATTACAACGCCTATTCTTTTGAAGGGCGCGGCGGCCAGCGCATATCGATAGAAATGAACAGCGCCAATGTTGATTCCTATCTGATTTTACTTTCGCCGCAGGGGCGTGATTTGGCCCAAGACGATGACAGCGGTGGCGATCGCAACGCTCGTTTGGTCTTTACGCTGCCAGAAAATGGCACCTATACCATACTTGCCAACTCCTATGGCTCTAGGGAAACAGGCGACTATGCGCTGCGAGTGGCCGAGGGTTCTGGGCCAACGGCGGCGCTACCTGTCACCGGCCAGCAGGGGGGCGTTTATAGTCTGCCGATTCAGACTGAAGGAACGCTGAACTCGAATTCACGTGTTTTTGAAAGTGATGGTAGTCGCTACGAAGAGTTTCCGTTTGAAGGGCGCGCTGGACAGCGAGTCACCATTGCTTTAGATAGTCAGGAGTTTGATCCTTTCTTGATGCTCGTAGGACCTGATGGTGAGGTGGTTGAATATAACGACGACGTGTCGAGAAATTCACTTAATGCCGGACTGTCGATCACCCTTCCTTCTACTGGCCGCTACTACATCTATGCCAATGCGTTAGATTCGTCAGGGTTCGGTCGATTTAGATTACGTGTCGAAGCCCAATAGTCTGAGGTTCAAGGGCTTAAGGTTCAAGAGCTTAAGGTTCAATAGCCTAAGATTCATAGCGGTTTGTGCGGAAGGCGTTGCACTGCTGCACAAACCGCTGCGCTATGTCTGGGCGGTGTCCCCAATGCAAGTGAATGTAAGAGGCATGGAGATTTGGCTGGTGGTAGCCCTCTTGCTGGATTTCGCCCGTCTCGCCCCAATATCGCTGGCTTTTATAAACCGGCTGTGTGATAGGTTCTACAACGCTGGACTTATGAAATTCATGGCCGGTAACGGTTTGTTCTTTGCTCAGTAGAGGGCCCGCTATCAAAGCAGTTGCCTGTCGGTATCCTAACGACAGCTTTGGGCCCATCTCCACCGTTTGGGGAATTACGTTGACCATCGGCCAAGCTTTGCCTTGAAGATCTATCAGCGTTTGAGAAAGATACATGAGCCCGCCGCATTCGGCGTAGGTGGGTGTCCCCTGGGCAATAGCTTGCCGGATGGCTACTTTGACCGTTTTGTTTTGAGAAAGGCGCTCGGCAAAGACCTCAGGAAAGCCGCCACCGAAGTACAGGCCATCTGCCTTTGGCGGCGGCTTGCCAGCTAGCGGGCTCCAGAAGATGAGGTCTGCGCCTTGACTTTCTAAGGCTTCAAAGTTGTCAGGATAGTAGAAGTTAAAAGCGGCGTCATAGGCGATCGCCATTCTCACTTTTTGGGGTTTAACTACCGCTGAGTCAGCTATGGAAGTATGTGCGTGCGAGGCGTGTGCCGATACTGTACGCTCCGTTTTCACGTTCAACAGCGGCTGCAACTGTTCCCAGTCAAAACATCGCTCTCCAATTTCAGCGAGTCGTGCTGCAATTTGCTTAAATCCATCCACTTCTCCAGTCGGCACCAGCCCAAGGTGACGGCTGGGTAACTGGATATCTTTCTCGCGTCGAAAAACGCCTAAAATCGGCATATCAACTGCCGCTAGCGCTTCGCTCAATAGCTGAAGATGGCGATCGCTCCCCACCCGGTTCAAAACGACACCTGCTACGCTCACCCGCCGATCAAAGTGTCTATATCCTTGTACCAAAGCCGCTAGCGATCTAGCCATGCGCCCACAGTCCACGGCTAGTACGACTGGCAAGCCTAGCAGTCTCGCAATATGCGCTGTACTAGCGGTGTCATTTGTACCTGTCGCGCCATCAAACAGGCCCATTACCCCCTCTACCACTGCTTGATCGGCACCCGATCGATGTATGTCAAAGCTTTGCTGTACATACGCTTCACTCGTCAGCACTGGATCTAGGTTGTAGCTAGGCCTGCCGGTAATAGCCGTATGAAACATGGGGTCGATGTAGTCTGGACCTACTTTGAACGATTGAGTGCGATCGCCCCGCTCTTTGAGTGCTGCTAGCAGGGCTAAGGTCAATGTCGTTTTGCCAGTACCGCTGCGATCGCCTGCCAGAATAATGCTCAAAATATGTATAAAGAAGAAGATGTGAAGGGAAAAATGCGGAATAGTATCTACAGGCACTGAATAATTTTGTACTTCCTGCCAGCAGGCCCTGCTTGATTCGTCGGTAACTTAACGTGTCGCTATCTTATGACACCTACGAGATCTCCACAGCCTATAGAGAATCTCAAAATCATCTGGCTATACTCTGCCTAGAGAGGGTATCGCTAGCCGCTGACGGGTGCCGCTTTCATTATCAGCGTATAGCCCTCCAAGTTTTCAAATTACATACCGTTTAGCACTAAATGCGATGGCCTTTCAACAATCCTCTATAGCCTTGATTCCTGTTTCTTCTCGATTTTCTAAATTTTCGCTCTCCAATATTCGCTCACTCTCGACCCGGATAGGAAGCGGTTTACTAGCATTGGGTCTAAGCGCCACTGTTGCATTGCCTGCCTCTGCAGCCGATCCTTTCAGGGATAGTAGCTCTCACGAAATCGGTGACCTAACCGAGCAGGCTTTTGAAGCTATCTTTAAATCGGGTAACTACGAGCAGGCTGGTGAAATTTTAGAAGAAGCCGAGACGGCTGAAGCGGATGAACCCCTCGTACATGCAATGCTAGCTGCTATGGCCTACCTAGAAGGGGAGTCTGGACTAGATGAAGTGCTAAAACGGGCAGAGTTGACTAAGCAAACGGCTGAAGCGCTGAAAGAAACTGATGAACTGCGAGGTCATCTTTATACAGCCGTTGGCATTTTTCTAGAAGGGGCTCATTTACTAAAAACAGAAGGCGTTGCAAAAGCCACGCCGACTGCTCTAGGAATGCTAGAGCAGGTATTTTCTGAGCTAGACACGGCTGAAGAAATTGCGCCCGAAGATGCCGAGCTAAACTTGCTCAAAGGCTATATGGATTTGATGCTGGCTGTTAACCTGCCATTTTCCAACCCAGATGAAGCTATTTCTCGGATGACCCAGTACGGCAATCCCGACTATCTCACCCAGCGCGGCGTGGCTATTGGCTACCGAGATTTGGGCCAGTACGACGACGCGCAAACCGCCGTTGATAGGGCGCTAGCCGCCGCTGCTGATAATCCAGAGCTGTATTATCTCAAAGCTCAGCTATTCGTTCGCCAAGATAAAGATGTTGAGAGTTTAGAGTGGTTCGCCAAGGCCATAGAACTCAAAGATCAGCTGCCACCCGTTTTGGCTGCTCAGATTCTTCGGGAAGAGTGCCATGCTGCTGACGATGGTCGTAATTGTTTAGAGCTTGTTAGTTCTGATTAAGCTTACGAGCACCTACTACTGATATTGAGAGGCGATTGCCTCCCCTATTCTCCTAGAGAGCCTCGGTCTGTTTTATCAGGCTGAGGCTCTTTCTTCGGCAGTTTTTTCTTCCTTTTTTCTTCTTTGGCAGCTTCGCTCTGTTGTCGTAGCCGCTACGGCGGTTCGATCAAGCTAAACCCATCCACTGTCTCAATGACTGCGGTTGGTGAAACTTGTAAAGCTGCTAAAGCATCCGGTTCTAGCAGTAAATAGTGTCCACTTTGGCGTAGCTGCTGTAGAGCTTCATTTTCAGCGACTCCAACTGGATGCTCTGCATAAAACTCCAAGCTGGGACGACCATACTCAAAAGAGGAATAGACTGTTTCTCCTGACGGTACATGTGCTGCTACCATTTGTCCGACGTTCACTACCGGAAAGGCTTCGTTCAGCTCCCATATCCAAGAACGAGAGATCATTAGCAACATTAGGCAGCTATAGAGGCCAATGAGCAGCGTGCTAACGAAATTGGAATTTTTTTGACTTAGCTGACGTGATACCTGTATCAACGTGATTGTTAGACACGCTCCTAGCAAAAGGAGGGGAATTTGCGGATCGGCGATCGCAAAGTAAATAATTCCGCCTATTCCCACCGCTGATGAGATGCCAAAGACCCACCGCAGTGAGTAAGCATATGGCTGCACTGGGCGAGCGAGCTGCCAGCCAACAGCTAGCGCTATAAACGGGTAAATTGGCATGATGTACCAGGGCAGTTTTGTGCCCATCGCCGACGCCATCCCTAAAAAAAGCACCGTTCCAGTCAGCACAAGCCGCCCTCTTGTACTTTGACGCGATCGCCACGCCAGCCAAAGTCCTCCTGGCCAAAACAATACCCAGGGAAAGCAATACTTCAAAATCTCTAGCAAGTAATACCACGGCGGCCCATCGTGATTTTCCAACGTGCTAGAAATTCGCGCTAAGTTGTGAAAACCCAAATGCTCTTGCACAAAAACGTCGCCATAAAGTTGATATTGAGCGACATTCCAGCCGACGGTTAGGCTCAATCCTACCGTAAGCCCCAGCCAGGTGTAGGGATTTTGAAAAAGTGCCCAGCGGCGATCTAGCAGGGCAAATACGGCAGCGATACCGCCGAGTGCGATCGCTAAAATGCCTTTCGTCAGTGCGATCGCCGCTAAGCAAATTCCCATGCCAAATGCCCAAGGGCGAGACTTAGCCGATCTCATCAAGCAAATTAACAGCAAAATGAGCAGCGTGTTAATAAACCCATCAAACATATGTAGTCGCCCTTGGCGAACGACTGGCAACAGCGTCATATACACCCCTGCTGTTAAAACAGCCTCTCGACGATATGGCGATAGCAATCTGACCAATGTATAGAGAAGCGGCACACCCGCTGCTGTCGTCAGTGCCATCGGTAGCCGGGTTGTAAACTCATTAACCTGTTGAAACGCAAGATATCCCAAAGACCCTAACCAATAGCCAAAAGGCGGTTTAGGAAAGTAGGGCGCTCCAAATCGAGTCGGATAAATCCACTGATGATTGTCAACTAGCTCTCGGGCCACGACCGCGTAGTAGCCCTCGTCCCAATCCCTCAGCGGTACGTTTCCTAACTTGATTGTCCATAGGGCGATCGCCGCCACCGTCAAGATTAAAATCCACTTGAGATCTTGTGACTTAAAGCCTTTCAATAGAGCGCTACCAACAGATAGTTGGGCTTTGTACATAGGTGTATGCATCTAGGTGTATGCATCTATACAGCTATTGCAGAAGTAAGAGTGCACCCTTACTCTGCTATGTGAGTGTCTAGAAACCAAATAGAGACTGAGCGTTAAGACCAAGTACTGAAAAACGCAAAAAAAAGCCTTACTGTGCTGACCAAATAAGGCAGCATAGCAAGGCTAAAGACGCAGTTAGGAGGTATCTTGCATATACCATATCGATTCGATCTATAAACATGGTCCGCTTTAAGAAGTTCTTAACCTCTCACAGCACAAAAAACTAAAATTCCCCAGATAGCAGCAGCTTTCAGACGTTAGAACAAGGCTGCATTTTCACCGTTCTTAGTCGGTTAATTGCTGCTGCTAGCTCAAATCGTCTGAAAGCTGCCCAGTTTCCTGATAGCTGATGACCCGCTGACGGATCTACCTCTGCCAGCACATCCAAACCACCACGTTCGATATCTTCCATAACGCGATCTAATACTTCGCTAAGCGATCGCTCCTTATCAAAGTAATAGCGCTCTGCGTAGACCATTGCCTGGGCAATCGCCTGCACCTGATGCGCCTCTACAATTTGCTCAATCGCTCTTAGGTCAATCGTTTCACGTTCTAGCATTAGGCTCTCTCGCCGCGCCTTTATCTTTAAGGGCCGATCTTTGAGCGCTGTTGGCAAGCTCCCCGGTAAGACAGCTCGCGTGCTGATAGCGCCAAAGCGATCGCCGCCCTCCCTTTGGCGACGGCCCGAATCTGCCAAAGCGATCGCCTTAGCCTGCTTCGTAACGATACGCGGCTGATAATCTTCCATCGCAATTACCATATCAGCTACCGCAAAGTAATCGCCGCTGCCACCCATCACCAAAATAGTTGAAACGCCATAGTCTTCGTATAGCTGACGTACTTTGTCGATAAACGGCGTGATAGGCTCCTTGTCTTTAGCAATCAGGGCCTGCATATTGCGATCGCGAATCATAAAATTCGTTGCTGCTGTGTCCTCATCTATCAGCAGTACCTTTGCTCCCGCTTCTACCGCCTCTACTAGCCCAGCCGCCTGCGATGTGCTACCGCTTGCGTTCTCCGTCGAAAACCGCTGTGACTGCCGACCTCGCGGCAGCCGATCAATCAGCGGCGAAATATCGACATTGACTACGCTTCGACCATCTTCAGCCCTCAGCTTCACCGTTTGGGCATGGGCCACTACCTTCTCTCGTCCATCTCCGGGCACGTGGCTATAAATTCCCTGCTCCAACGCCTTCAGCAGCGTTGACTTTCCGTGGTAGCCACCTCCTACAATCAACGTCACCCCAGCGCGAATGCCTAGCCCGCGCACCCGTCCGCTATGGGGCGTCTCTAGTTCAATAGTGTCTGTATCAGGCGGCACAAATCGATCTACGCCGTCTAGCAGTGGGCGCTCATCTATGCCGCTGCGTCTTGGCAAACAGGCCCCTGCTGCCACAAAAGCCACCAGCCCCCGACCTGCTAGCTGTTGCCGGAGTGCCTCAGCATCTTCGAGTGCATATACCTGACGTTCTATGGCCGCTTTATCTAGTGCCTCATATTTCAAAGCACCCTCTACTATTTTCGGGATGTCTTCACAGAGAAGATCTGCCGCTGCTCTTCCTGCGATTCGTCTGCCAAAGGCCGGTAGCCCAACTGTCAGCCTCACTTCAATTTCTTGTTCGTTTATCCAAACAGCCGATCGGCTGAGTATGGCTTGACTAGGGAGCGCGATCTCGATTTTTCCACTTTTCCCAGACCCTCTTTTTCTCTCTAGTGTCTGGGCCACTTGGGCCACCTGCCTAGTGACGTAATCCGACAAAGCACACTGACCAACATAATGAGCTATCCACCTAGATGGAAACCTCGCTAAAGCCTGAGTCAAGCGCAGCCGAATGCGACTAGGCGCGGCAAAAGGATCTGCTTGGACATAGTCCACGCTCAGTGTAAACCCAGAAAATTCGTAATCGCCTTTGATTTGCTTGTATTTTCCATAACCGCATCCTTCCATTTGCTCAAGCTGGTACTGAAGCGTTTTCCAATTCGTCCCATGTTTTCCCACCATGCTTATCCCCTACGACTCGCACCGATCTTCCTTGCAGCAGATGTGCTGCAAGACGAAAAATAGTTAAGTTCTTAGCATAAGATTTGTTTATTTTGTGTATAGAAATACATCTAAAACTCATAAATAGCTGCCTATTCTGTCAGCTTTAAAGAGGTGGACCTGATCTACGAGAGACGTCACCACAGCTTTTTCCGAGCTATTTACCGCTAAACCAAGCCTGCTTCGCTGCTACTCCTTGTAATTGCAAAAGCTCAATCGCAAAATCGCGACTTTTTAATAAATCTATCAGGAGCACTACCCATGACCCTTCTTAAGAGCATTTCTACTAGAGCCAGTTCGATTCAAAAGTCTCTTTTAGTATTGGCTGCGATTGGGTTAGTGTTTCCTGGCATTAGCTCAGCCCAGATCAATGAAACTGCCGCATCTTCTCGCGATACGCGTTCTATACTTGCAGACGGCGACTATTTGTTTGGTCAAAGCGCCAGCCCAAATGAAATAGGATTTACTTACGCGGTTATCTCCGTCAAAGACAATCAGACTGTGGGTGCTTTCTACCAACCTAATTCTTCTTTTGACTGCTTTGAAGGCAAAGTACTTCCTGACCGCTTGGCAGTCAATATTGTCAATAGCTACGAGCAGACTGTTTATCCATATGAGGTCGCACTCGAAGTTAATCAGGACCTAGTCGCAGGAAGTGCCGCAACTGCCTACACGTTAGAAGGCTTCTATCAGCTTGAAGGTCTAAGCGATCAAGATCTAGACATATTAGCTGTGTGTGAAGCAGACTTTGCTCTATAAGGACTGGCTTAGGTGGCGCGAAAGAGGCCGAGTCAACGCCAATGGCGGCGGCTCTCTGCTGTACCTTTAAAGCTTTGTGTTAAACATACTGAGAGCTTCTTGAGAGCTTCAGCGAGTTTTTAGGCAACCGTGTCTTGGGCACTTTATTTTTGGAAGCCAACTGAGGTAGCCTGCAGCGAAATCTCTACCTACCTATCGATCGATAACTATTCTGATACCCAGAGAATTTTAATTTGGCGGGTGCTAAAAACAGTTAAGTTTTGTAGACTTAGATTAAAATGAAAGCTGCGCTCATTGTAACTAGTCGACGCTGGTTAAAACGCTCTCCGATATAGGTGTTACGGGAAACACGCCATAGAGTACGGCTCTCTCTAGTGCCAGATGAACTGGAATACAAGTATATTGGCATAAGTAGATAGATAACTTAACTTAAAGCCAGAGCGAACAACAGGTTCCGTCTGCTTTATGCAATTGTTTTCGCTTTAGTTGTCTTCATGCCAGTTGCTTTTCAAGCAGTCTTAGAAAGTTGTTTAAGAAAGTCTTCTGCGAGTCAACGTCGAGCGCAGTTATCAAAGCAGTACGTTAAGCCATTAATCCTGGGCTAGAGGTCTCTCAAAATATGTTTGAGCATTTCACAAACACAGCGATCGCGGTCATCATGCAGGCGCAAGAAGAGGCCCGTCGCCTGGGTCATAATTTTGTCGGTAGTGAGCAATTGCTGCTAGGCATTATCAAAGAAAACACTAGTATTGCGGCCAAAGTATTAGATGAGTTTGGTATCAACCTCACCAACGCCCGCACCGAAGTGGAATCCATCATTGGTCGGGGTTCGGGTAACGGCCCAGTTGAGATTCCGTTTACACCCAAAGTCAAGCAGGTATTCGAGCAAGCTTTTCAAGAAGCTCGTAAGCTTGATCACCCATATATAGAGCCTGAGCATCTCCTGCTTAGCCTGACTCAAAACTCCGAGAGTGTTGCCTACCGAGTAATCGCTAATCTCGGCGTAGATCCTGAAAAGATCAGAGTTCAGCTTGTACGTGTCATTGGTGAAAGTACGCCAGTAGCTTCGGGTCGCTCAGGCGGAAACTCCAAGTCCGAGCGTAAGTCTGAAGGCAGCGTTTTAACTGAGTACGGTACCGATTTGACTGCCGTAGCTGCTGAAGGCAAGTTGGATCCTGTCATTGGTCGTCATACAGAAATTGAGCGTGTGGTTCAGGTGTTGGGTCGCCGCACCAAGAATAATCCGGTCTTGGTAGGTGAGCCGGGCGTGGGTAAAACTGCGATCGCAGAAGGGCTAGCCCAGCGCATTGTTAACCAAGACGTGCCAGAAGCGCTGATTGACCGCCGAGTCATCAGTTTAGATATGGGACTGCTGGTTTCTGGCACCCGCTTTAGAGGTGACTTTGAAGAGCGCATCACGCAGGTCATTGATGAGGTGCGTAAGTCTCAAGACGTTATTCTCGTGATTGATGAGATTCATACGCTGGTTGGCGCAGGGTCATTAGAAGGCGGTATGGATGCGGCTAACTTGCTTAAGCCCGCTCTAGCTAGAGGCGAAATGCAATGCATTGGTGCAACGACGCTAGACGAGTACCGTAAGTATATTGAAAAAGACGCCGCGCTAGAGCGTCGCTTTCAGCCGGTTACGATTGCACCGCCCTCAGTCGAAGACACGGTCGAAATCCTATACGGTCTGCGCAGTCGCTATGAACAGTTCCACCGTTTGAATATTACTGATGAAGCAGTAGAAGCGGCAGCCAACTTGAGCGATCGCTACATTACGGATCGCCACCTACCTGACAAAGCAATTGATCTAATCGATGAGGCAGGCTCTAGAGTTCGCTTGCGTTACTCTAGAACTATTCCTGCTAGCGAGCTTCGTCGTGAGCTTCGTCAGGTGCAAAAAGACATCATAGAAGCCGTACAGCACCAAGACTTTGACCAGGCCGCTACGCTGCGCAAGTCAGAATCATCTTTGATGCAGAAGATTCAAGACACCCTAGAAGGGGACGTGTCTATCACCAGCATTCCTCAGGTTAGCGACGAAGACATTGCTGATATTGTCTCTTCTTGGACGGGTGTTCCGGTCAATGCCATTACCGAAACTGAGTCGGTGATGATGATGCATTTGGAAGAGACACTGCATGAGCGGGTCGTGGGACAAAATGAGGCGGTTGAAGCCGTTTCTAGAGCAATCCGCCGAGCCCGTGTGGGCCTGCGCGGACTTGATCGGCCCATTGCTAGCCTGGTCTTTTCTGGCCCTACGGGTGTGGGTAAAACCGAGCTGGCTAAGGCACTTGCTCAGTCAGTCTTCGGCTCAGAAGAATCCATGATTCGTCTCGATATGTCTGAATTTATGGAGTCTCATACTGTTTCAAAGCTGATTGGTTCTCCCCCAGGCTTTGTTGGCTATGACGAAGGTGGCCAGCTCACAGAGGCCGTCCGTCGTAAGCCTTACAGCGTTATTCTGATGGATGAGATTGAAAAAGCTCACCCAGATGTATTTAATATCCTTTTGCAGGTATTGGATGATGGCCGTTTATCTGACTCTAAAGGGCGTGAAGTCAGCTTTAAGAACACGCTGATTATTATGACTAGTAACATCGGTTCTAAAGTCATTGAAAAAGGTGGTGGTGGTCTTGGTTTCGAGCTTGCTGAAGAAGACAGCATAACTAGCCGTTACAACAACATCCGCAACCTTGTGAACGAAGAAATGAAGCAGTTCTTCCGGCCTGAGATGATCAACCGGATCGATGAAATTATCGTATTCCGCCAGCTCACGAAGGACGAAGTGAAGGAGATAGCCGATATCTTGCTGAAGCAAGTTGGCCAGCGTTTAGGTGATCGCAATTTGTCTTTCACCATGACAGACGCTTTCAAAGAGCGCTTAGTCGAAGAAGGCTACGATCAGCGCTACGGCGCAAGACCCATGCGTCGGGCGATCGCGCGCTTAGTCGAAGACCGTCTGGCCGAAGCCATTCTATCTGGCACGCTCAAAGACGGTGATACGGTTGTCTTCGATGTAGACAAAGAAGGTGAAATCACGGCTTTGCCTGCAAAAGAGCCTGCTCTTATTGGTGTTAGCTAGTCCGTCATCTGCATATCAATGACGCCTACTAACAGCGCAAATTAACAATCTGGAGAGCCACGGAAACTTCCGTGGCTTTTTTACTGCCAAGCCCTTTTTTCCTATTTTCTATTAATCTAATGTCTAACCTTGCTACTCAAAAGAAAGTCGTTGTTGTCGGTGCCGGGTGGGCCGGACTCGGTGCTGCCTACCATCTATCCAAGCAGGGCTATGCTGTCACGCTACTCGAAGCGGGGGCCCAGCCAGGGGGGCTAGTGGCCGGTTGGCAGACGGCCAAAGGCCGCTCTGTAGAGGCGGGCATTCACGGGTTTTGGTATCCCTACCGCAACATATTTTCTTTAACCGATGAGCTAGGCATTCAGCCCTTCACTCCCTACACGCGCTCATCGCAATACTCTCCGGCTGGTTTAGAAGTTGAATCGCCCCTCTTCCAGCAGCAGCCTTACCTGCCCACACCGCTGGGCACTTTTGTCTACACGCAGTTCAAACGGCTACCTCTAGTAGATCGCCTGTCTGCCCTGCCGCTGCTGTATTCGCTTATAGATTTTGACAATTCTGATGAAGCCTGGAAACGGTACGACAACATGACCGCTCGTGAGCTGTTTAAGCAATATGGCGTATCCGAAAGACTTTACAAGGAATCCTTCGAACCGATGCTGCTAGTGGGTTTGTTTGCACCCGGCGAGCAGTGCTCAGCCGCTGCAGCTCTAGGCATGCTCTACTATTTCATCTTGGCGCACCAGCCCGATTTTGATGTTCGCTGGTGTCGCGGTACTGTCGGTGAAATGATTTTTCGCCCTTGGGTTCAACAAATCGAAAAAGCAGGCGGTCGAATTTTGGCTAATCATCGAGTGAGCGATATTAAGCTGGGGGGCGACAATACCGTTAACGCGGTTATCTGTGACGATGAGGTGTTTGAAGCGGACGCGGTGATTTTCTCGGTGGGCATGACGGGCATGCAAAAGATTGTGGCGCAAAGTGAGGCGCTGTGCGATCGCCCAGAGTTCCGAAACCTCTCCAACCTTGGCGGCATAGATGTTCTTGCTGCCCGTCTCTGGTTTGACCGAAAAATTGACATTCCGCTGCCGTCGAACGCCTGCTTTGGCTTTCATCAAACCACTGGCTGGACTTTCTTTGATCTCAACACGCTGCACGATGAGTATAAAGACGAACCGGGTACTGTTGTCGAAGTTGACTATTACCATGCCAATCAGCTGCTAAACCTTTCGGATAAGCAAGTTCTTCCGCTCATTCAAAAAGATCTAGCAGGCTGCATTGCGGCATTTGGCGAGGCTAAAATCACAGACCATGCTGTTGTTCGTATTCGCCAAGGTGTTAGCCATTTTGCACCCGGCAGCTATCGCTATCTATTACCTGCTACCACTAGCTTTAGCAATGTTTTCATGAGCGGCGACTGGATTGTGACTCGTCATGGCTCGTGGTCTCAAGAAAAAGCCTATGTAACTGGGCTAGAAGCTGCAAATCATGTGATTGAGCAGTTAGGCGTAGGCTATGTGGCAGATGTGATACCTATTATTCCAGATGAGCCACATATTCAGGCGGCGCGTACTGTGAATAAAACGCTTCGAGCCATCGGGCAGCAGTTCTTGCCGCAGTTTTGGCTACCTTAGCCTTTGACTCCCTTTTCAGACTTATACCAAAATCAACGGAGAGGGGGGGATTCGAACCCCCGTTAGGTTTGACCCTAAAACAGTTTTCGAGACTGCCGCATTCAACCACTCTGCCACCTCTCCAAGATGGTTCTACATCTTACACCGATTTCCTATAAAATCTGGCTTCAATTATTAGCGCTCATTACAGCAAAAAAGACGACTCGTCATAGCTAGTGCTGTTTTTATCCTTGTGCCATAGCCAAATGCAAATGGCTATATACCCGCTGTAGCTTAATGCCACGTGCCATCCTGTAATTCCTTCAACCGTGATCGTGCTGCCAGGGAAAAGGTTAAACTGGTCGACTAGCCAAATCAATAGGTGAATTGGGTAGTACAAGTTTGCGGCGATTGCACTTCCCACCACTGGCCAAACAATAGCTGCGATCGCACTAATGAACCCACCCATGCTAATTGCCACTATTAAAGGCGTTGCGATCGCATTTAGCAAAACGCTGTACACCGTCAGCTTCTGAAAATACAGTAACTGTAGCGGAATAGTCCATAAACAGGCCGCAAAGGGAACCGCCAGCAAAGTCGCTACGGTTACTGGCAACCGGTCTAGCCGTCGCATTACTCTAGGCACTGTCAAAATTAGTCCTAGCGTGGCAACAACGCTTAGCTGAAAGCCCGCATCCCAGATCCATTGCGGATTCCACAGCAAAATTAGCAAAGCAGCAGCAGCTAGTCCGCCCAAAGGCTTTACCTTTCTAGCGGTTGCTAATCCCAATAGCGAGCCAGCCCCCATTAAGGAAGCTCGAACCACGCTTGGCTGCAATCCAGTTAGTCCCACATATCCAACCAGTGCGATTCCACCTGCGATCGCCTGCGTCTTCGGCTGCTGAGTTTGTACTAGCCTCAATACCAAAGCCAGCATCAGCGTCACATGAAATCCAGAAGCCGCTAGTGTATGCGCCAAGCCAGCTGCAATAAAACTATCCTTCACTTCGTAGGGCAAATCTACTGCTTTGCGCCCCAGCGTCATGGCACTGAGTAAAGTCCCCGCTGGGGTTCCTAGCCACCGATCTTGCGACAAAGCAATTCGCTCTCTTAGCTTCCATAATGCCCAGCGTGGCGGCGTTTGGTCAGGCAAAAACTCTATCCAGCGCGTTCTAAACTTGGCAAAACACCCCTGCTGTGATAGATACTCTCCAAAACCAGATCTTTCCTCATCGTCCGATGCTTGAGCGCTGTTAACTCTGCCGCTTAGCGCTACTAGCTCTCCTGGATAAAGGCGTTTACTAGGTGCCAACGCTGCCGTGACATAGAGCTTGCCACTCACCGTTTTCGGTGCTTCAAAAGTATTGTTGCTTTCTGTATCTCTAACCGACTGCGCCTGTAGAAAGAACCAGCCCTTCTGATTCCGGCTGGTCTGTGGCATTTGCACAACCGTTCCTATCACTTGCAATTCTCTGTGAGATTCGAACTGACTGATGTCATCCGGCGCTGGTCGAGGCGACATAGCCACGCAGTAGCTCGCTCCTAGCAAACCGACCAATCCAGCTATCCACCACTGTCGTCTTGTCGGGCCCAGCCTCCAATGCCGAGGTACGAATAAGCCGTTGACCCCACCTAAAATTAGAAGCACAATACCTACAAGTGATATGCCCCCTAGTACTTGTGCTTCCGTAATGCCCGTAGCTAAGAGTCCAATCAGGTAAGCTCCACCTATCACCCACTTTCCCCAGGCCGTCATTTGTCAAAACCTAACAATTACGCCCTCTAGAGAACCCACCCAACAAATTTTGCTACCTTCCCGTCCGCTATTTACTTATTGAAGCGTATCTGCCCATCTCACTTAATGCTGCATCAATAAAAAAAGCCTCGGCGTTCAACTGCCAAAGCTTTTCGCATCGAAATGCTGCTTTCAGTTCGAGACTAAAAAGAGAGCCCAAGCCGCATTCCAAAAGCTGTGTGGATTACCAATATTGCCAGCGCAGCACTCCCAACATAAGCATGTGCCGTTCGAAGCCTGTTACTCCCGTTCCCAAATTTTGTAGCTGCGATAATGGCATTAGTGGTGAGAAGTGCGATCGCCCCCATGCCCGTCCAAAAATGCGGACTTTCCAAAATGGGCTCACCCTGCATCACCAACGACAAAATGCCGCCACTCGCACCCATCACAATAAACAAATACATTAGAGGCGCAATCTTCGCATGCTGCTGCTTTTGCTCTACCGCAACTCCACTATCGGTAGTAAGCCGCCCCTGCCAACCCGCATAGCCGGCAAAGCTACCCATCACAAACACCACAATCGCCATCATCACTGGATGTCCCCAGTGCACAATTGGCTCGGGCAAATCAAACTGTGCCAACCAACCGGCAATCGGCTCCAAATATCCTTTCAAACCTTCGCCCACGCTCTCGTATACCTCAAAAAAATTGAACAAAGCATTCGAAATGTCTAAGTTTTTTAGATGCTCACCATGTCTTAGTCCATCTCAACTCTACGTTTGTAACGGCTCTGACGCTGAGGTCGTTCCTGCTGTCTGCTCCAAAAGCGGAAAACCCAACTTCTCACGCTGCTCCAAATAAAGCTGAGCAACCTTTCGTGCCAGCCCGCGCACCTGACGAATGTAGCGCGTTCTTTCCGTCACTGAAATAACTCCTCGCGCATCGAGCAAATTAAAAGCATGAGAGCACTTCAGTACATAGTCATAGCTGGGTAGCACTAGCTCTCTCGCCACCAGTTGCTCTGCCTCCTGCTGATATAGCTCAAAAAGCTTAAACAATAGCTCAGAACTAGAAGCCTCAAAGTTGTAAGTAGAATTTTCAATCTCAGCCTGCATGTAGATATCACCATAGGTGAGCTGATCATTCCACTGGATTTTGGCCATCGCATCCACTTTTTGTAAGTACATCGTCAGCCGCTCTAGTCCGTAAGTAATCTCAATCGATACGGGCCGACAGTCTAGCCCCCCGCACTGCTGAAAATAAGTGAACTGAGTTACCTCCATGCCATCTAGCCAAACTTCCCAACCAACCCCCCAAGCGCCGACAGCGGCATCCTCCCAGTTATCCTCTACAAATCGCACATCGTGGTCCTCCGGCATAATTCCCAATGCCCGCAGCGATTCTAAATACAAGTCCTGAATATTGTCAGGTGAAGGCTTAATTAACACTTGGTACTGGAAATAATGCTGAAACCGGTTTGGATTTTCTCCGTATCGACCGTCAGCAGGTCGCCTGCAAGGTTCTGTATAGGCAACAGCCCAGGGCTCAGGTCCGATCGCTCTCAAGAAAGTATGAGGGCTTTTTGTCCCTGCCCCTTTTTCTGTGTCGTAGGGTTGCATAACGACACACCCTTGATTGGCCCAAAACCGATTTAACGTAGCAATGACAGACTGAAAGTTCACCGCGCGTCCTTAAGTAACACTTGCAATAACATATACAGTCTCTGCTATTGCGCCGACAAAAAGAAGTCCGAAAATCTATAGCGAGCTCAATTTAAAGCTGCACGGCTTGGGGCATTACTTCAGCAAATAAACTGTGCTACTCGCAGCCGCCGTCATCGCACTAGCTGCTTTGTTCGCACATTGTACTGAGAGGATTTGTGTGATCAAAACGCCACCCTTGGAAAAAGTCTCTGCGGCTTGAGATTTTTTGGAAGAAAATCTAGAAAACAAAAGGTCAGATCAGAAAGACCAGGTCTGGACAACCCACCCACAGCAAGCAATACAGCCTTTTTGTCTTCTACACGAAAAATTCATCCAAGAAATTTGTTGACACTAATCGCCAAGTGTCGTTATAGTGATTAAGCGCTGAAGGGAGGGACCTGGAAACGGGGAGCGACCGCAGCGAGGAGTAGCACCTAGAAAGTTGAATAATTTGAAGAGAATTAACGAGACCCTCGTTAATGAATTGAAATTGCTATTGAGGATAACATAGTTATCTGAGGTAAGCAATAGGATAGCCAGAAAAGGCTGAGTAAAGAGACAAGCAGGGTTAACATTGAGAGATGTTGGCTTAAATCTGTTTAATTAAAATGGAGAGTTTGATCCTGGCTCAGGATGAACGCTGGCGGCGTGCTTAACACATGCAAGTCGAACGAACACTTTCGGGTGTTAGTGGCGGACGGGTGAGTAACGCGTGAGGATCTGCCTAAAGGACCGGGACAACAGTGGGAAACTGCTGCTAAAACCGGATGTGCCGAGAGGTGAAATATTTATAGCCTTTAGATGAACTCGCGTCTGATTAGCTAGTTGGTGTGGTAAGAGCATACCAAGGCGACGATCAGTAGCTGGTCTGAGAGGACGATCAGCCACACTGGGACTGAGACACGGCCCAGACTCCTACGGGAGGCAGCAGTGGGGAATTTTCCGCAATGGGCGCAAGCCTGACGGAGCAACGCCGCGTGAGGGAGGAAGGCCTGTGGGTTGTAAACCTCTTTTCTCAGGGAAGAAGTACTGACGGTACCTGAGGAATCAGCATCGGCTAACTCCGTGCCAGCAGCCGCGGTAAGACGGAGGATGCAAGCGTTATCCGGAATTATTGGGCGTA
>CAWCAE010000002.1:0-19971 GCA_963793445.1 uncultured cyanobacterium | reverse complement strand
GCTCACTAGTATCTTATGTACTGACGGCAATCTAGAGCGCGTGAAAAGTAACCAAGCAGGCTTAAAACCATGAAGTACCTAGTTGTTATCGAGAAAACTCAGACCGGATTTTCAGCATATTCTCCCGATTTACCCGGTTGTGTCACAACAGGAACCACTGAGGATGAAACGGCTAAAAATATGGAAGAAGCGATCGCATTCCACATAGAAGGTCTACAGCTCGATGGCGAACCCGTGCCCAAGCCATCAAGTACGTCCGCCTATGTAGAAGCTGCTGTTGCGTGAAGGCATCTAGAGATATAGCTAAAAGAAGGGAACTCGCTTTCCAACGATGTGAATTTTGCGGTAGTCCATGCTGCTAAAGCGTTGAATGCGGCAGTCAGGCTCCTAAGTAGTAACGTGCTTATTGCAGCACAAAGCAGCTCTAATACCGTGCTATTTAAAATTTATCCGTGATGGGTATAAGTTTCTGAGATAAACACATTTGAGGCAAAGTCAGAAACGATTAATTGGGTGTTGGTTCTAAATAGTTAAGCTGTTCTATTGCCCAGGTGCGGAGTTCTTCGCTAGTATCGTTTTTCGATCTATCGAGGAGGAGGTCTATAGTTTCCGGATGATTAGGATATTGTTGAACAAGGACTTGGAGAGCAATCTGACAGGGGTTATCGTGATAGTCATACTCTTTTTTGAAAGGGTCTTGGAAAGTGAAATTACGCCAAGATGGACTAGAACTACTATCTAATGAATTTCTAGCTCTTTTCGTAGTAGCGTTCGTTCGGATGGAATCGTAATGTTTTTGCTCTGCGACTTTTATTAGGACATCAAAAACGTCTTGACTACACCAGTATCTTGAAAGAACTTCGATAGCCTTACATTTCACATTCAAGAGAGCATGATATTTTATGGATTCGCATGTCCAGTAAATTGCTGATGACTCCTCCGACCAATCAGCTTTGACTCCTAATTCAGTATCATTCAACCACTCGAAAAAAGTGTCCTTTTCGGCGAGTTCTTTCAACCAGGACAAGATTTCTGGGTGTGTTTTCCAAGTTTTTGCTATAGCGTCAGTAGCTTTCTGATTTACTCGAGATCTCTCACTTTCTGCAATACCCTTCAACCAGTTTAAGATGCTGATGCTACCTTTTCCATTATCGACGATAGCATCAATAGCAGTTCCTCCTATAAGCAGATCATTTTTTTCAACTGCTTGTTTCAGTAGGCTTAAGCTTTCTGCTTTATCCATCCATCCATAAGCAAGTGCGTTCATTGCCGCATAGTAAACCTCAGGCTCTCCTTTCCCTTGAGTAATTTCTACAAGCCAATCAAACGTTTCTGGCTCATCTGACCAGCAATTGACTATTGAATACAAAGACGGCACAAGAAGATTAGAATCAGCACTGTAGGATAAATTGTCTTTCAAAAAGGATAGTGTACTTGGGTGTTCTCTCCAAACTACAGCAATAGTATCTGTCAATTCTTGCGCAGCAGCACGATCAAGACGATCTGCGTTTAGGCTGTTCTGTAGCAACTCTTGTTTTAATCTACCTAACAAATGCTCAGAAGTTTCTAATATATTTGAAGAATCGCTTACTTCATAAAGACACTCTGCTGCTAACAGTACATTTGATAATCCTTCTCTCTCCAAATAAGTGAGTCCTTCGTCTTCGTCCATACTTACGTGTTTTGTTGAATCAACGGACTGGTCTAATAGATGCTTTATAATTTTTTCAGTGAAACAGGGATCTATCATTCCTGAAATCAAGCGTAGTACCTCCCTCCAATCTTCATCTTGAAAGCGTTCTCCATACAAGTCTTTCAAGACAGAAAAGCTAATATTTTGCTTCTTCTCAAACTGATGAACAAACTCACTTGCGCAAAAATACTCCAAAAACGTGCGATGAACAAACGCATAATTATCAGCTCCGAGATAACACAAAATAAAATTGCGCTCCCTCAACTGTTCAATCATTACCCTAGCCACCGGACGCGCCCTATCCACATCCCGCTTCTTCAAATACTCCGTCAAGATCTCTTCTAAATCATCTCGACTAATCACATTCCCCGAAAGCCCATCTCTCATTCGCCTGCATATGATGCGCCACCTTCCGCAGCATCGCCTGCTTATCGCGCACATCAATCTGCCAGTGCTTCAAATCCGCCTGCTCATAAAGCTTCCCCTCCACATCCCACTGATACAGCAACACCTTAGAAGCCTCCTCATACAGCCGCGCCCGATCCCTCGGCAGCTCCTGATTCCGATTCAAAATCGCCATCATCGTCAACAACAGCGGATTCCCCGCCAGCTCCCGAATCGCCTTAGACTCCGCGATCGCCTTCTGCAACCGCCCCTGCTTTCTCTCCCGTTCCGCCTGCTGCCCCTTCGTAAACGTCAGCCCATGCCACCGCTCCAAAAAATCCTCAATCTGTTCATCATTCAAATCCTGCAACATATAGTGCGCAAATCTCCGCCTTCCGCAAAGCCTCCGCCTTATAACCTAACCATCGAGAAGTCACCACCATCTGCACCGCCCTATAGCTGATTGCTAAACCGATGAATATCCGTCACCACCGCCTCCCGCAGCTTCGGATCAAACACCTCATCCACCCCATCAAACAGCGCCATTGCCTTACCACTCTTCAGCAGCGCATCCAGCTCAAGCTGATTCAGTCGGCAAGCCGTATTCCCCTTGTGCAAATACTCCAAAAAATCATTACAAATTCTCTTCTCCTTATCCTGCGCATACAGCCGCAGCTCAATCAAAAGCGGAATCGGCTCACCCTTTAGCGCCGCCAGCGGCTTATCCGCCCAGCTCAACGCCAAAGCCCTCAGCAGCGTAGACTTTCCCGACCCCGGATCGCCCAAAATCACAGACCGCAAAACCGAATCAGCCCCCGCCAATCCCACCACACCCCGCACCGACTCAATCGGCTTCTCCGCATAGCTCCGCCGCTGCTGCTCCAACGCATCCAGCGACAGCAGCGGATCAATCTCACCCGCCGCCTGCAATTCCAACAGCCGCTCCTTCGGCAGCTCATACATCTGCGGCGCAAACTCCGCACACTCCCGCACATCCTGCGCCACAAAAATCTTCCACAGCCGCAAATTGTCATAAGCCGCCCCCGTCGTATCCAACGAGTCCAAACTCAAGCTGCCAAACCGCTCCTTCAGCGACTCCTGATACTCAGCCAAGTCAAAATCAACGCCCACCCCCACTAGCTCATCAGTATTCGCCTTTATCCGCTCCTGATAATTCAGCTCAAGCTGCTTAGAAAGCGCCTCATCCTCACGAATCAGCCCCTTCACCTTGCGCAAATAGTTCTTAGTCAGCTGCTCCCAGTCAAACTCTTTTGGCAAAGCAGCATCACCCAGCGCCACCCACTTCTCCCGCAAAAAATCTCCATCCAGCCGCTTCACCTCAAAATCAAACGCCTCACCCAAAAAAGCAGCCACCTTCGCATCTCCCAGAAAAGCCTTCAGCGGCTCAGCCAGCTCGTGCCTAGTAGCTATCTGCTTCGGCCAGCCGTGATACTCCAGCTCCTCCTGAAAAAGTACCAAAAAGTCCTTCTGAGAATGCAAAATCGCCTTCCTAAACAACTCCGGCATCTGCTCATACAGCGCCTTAGAAGCACTATTTTTCAAAAAATCCTTATAAAAGTCCTTTGCAAAATCCTTCGTCAGCGGCACCAGCACCGTCTCAATCAGCACCTTCGCAGCACCCAGCCCAGCCAACGTCCCAGGATCAAACATATTTCAAACTTGCAAGATATACCTACCCCGAAAATATGCCACTTATCGCCAAAACTTGCTGTGAATCACCACCGCTCACCAACAAACTTCAACCTTAGCCATACAGCCTTCTTGCAGCACATACGTATCTACTAGCAAAGATATCAACCGCACATCGCTAAAATAGAGACATATCAAGATCATCTGGAGAAGCCATGACTGTATCACCAGAAACTAAAACTAAAGAAAAACCCAGAATCGATCCCGTCACTTTAGAACTTCCATCCCTCTCTCGCCACGCTATAGACGAGCTATACCACTTCCTACAATACCTACAGTTCAAACATCAGGTAGACCTCGAACCCGCTATCGAAGCAATAGAAGACGAAATAGATGTCTTTGACGCCGACGTTGCCCGCCAAGAACCTGGAGAAGCTATTTCACTAGCCGACCTTAAACTTGAGCTAGGCATAGAATGACCTACCAAGTTTTTATCGAGCCTCTGGCAAGACGGCAAATCAGCAAGCTGCCGATAACCGTTCAGGAGTCTTTACTTGCCCGTATCACTACCCTAGAGCAAGACCCCCGACCGTCAAGGCTGCAAAAAGCTTAAAGGCCGAAAGAACGAATATCGTATTCGTTCGGGAAACTATCGCGTTATTTACGCGGTTGAAGATACAAAACTCCTTGTCAGAGTCGTAAAAGCAGGCCACAGAAAGGATGCATACGAATAATCGATGTTTCAAACCACCCGTCGCCGCCTCGCCCTCTGGTACACCACCGTCACCGCCGTCCTCCTTCTTGTCTTCGCCACCGGCGTCTACACCTACGTTCGCACCACCCTTGTCGAGCGCGTTGACGACACCCTCAACCACGTCATCGAAATCGTCGAACGCTCCCTCATCATCGAAGACAGCCAACCTGAAAGCGGCCAGACTGAAAGCATCCCAAGCGTCAACATCGAAGCCAGCTTTCGCCACAGCGGAGAAGCCAGCGAAGACGACCGCATCGATCTCGAATGGTTTGGCCCCGAAGGCAACTTACAGTGGAGCACCTTCTCCAAATCTCCTAGAATCCCGCTTCACGTCAACCCCCACGGCGAAACCATCATCCCCCCCGACAGCCTCGCCCTGCGGCAAATTACCCAGCGCATCACGATCAGGCGTCTCAACTCCTCGGCTATCTACGCGTCAGCCATCCCTGGTTCGAAGTCTCTAAACCCAGCCGTCAGCTAATCGTCGATCTTGGCTCTCGGCATCACCGTAATGATCGCCACCGTTGCAGGCATTGGCTGGTTTCTCTCTGGTCTTGCCATCGCCCCTGTCCGCGACTCTTACCAGCAGCTAAAACAGTTCACCGCCGACGCCTCCCACGAGCTGCGTAACCCCATCGCCGTCATTCAAACCAACGTTCAAGTCGCCCTCGCCGACCCAGATGAACAGTTTCAGCGCAGCCAGCTAGAAGTGATAGAACGCCTTACCCGCAGGCTTGGCAGACTGGTTGACGATCTGTTGTTCTTGGCCCGTCAAGAGAGCGGTCTGATCCCCATAGCAAAGAAGAGATCAGCTCTCTCAACGCTGCTTAAAAATGTCTTTGAAGAACAGCAGGCGATCGCACAAAAAAAGCATCTCACCTTCTCCTACCACGAAAATCAACTCGCCAATTCGCCCACCTATTTACTCAAAGGCGATCCCGATCAGCTCACCCGCCTATTCACTAACCTAGTTGCCAACGCCATTCAATACACCCCCAGCGGCAGCATCACCGTCAGCCTCAACACCACCGCCCACAGCAACAGCATCGCCGTCACCGACACCGGCATCGGCATCCCCACCCAGGCGCTCACTCACGTCTTCGACCGCTTCTATCGGGTCGACGCCGCTCGCAGCCGCAGCGCCGGAGGCTCAGGGCTCGGACTTGCGATCGCCAAAATCATCACCGACAATCACCACGGCCAGCTCACTCTCACCAGCGCACCCCAAAAAGGCACCACCGCTACCGTCATCCTACCGCAGCGCCCGCTACCTCACAAAAATAAACGCTGGATCAACAGCTGGGTTAACATAGGGTCCAGCGCTTCTCTCAGAGTCTCCGAAGAATAAACAGGAAAAATACAACGTAAAATATAAGCGTCTCGCCACCGCTACTGGCCAGGAGTCATACTGACATTCGGTCGCAAACGTACGCTCCTCAGGCATTCCTAGCTCCCCCATCGGCTGCGCCTCCGACTGGTTAAACGAGTACATCACCCCGCCTGCATTCCCAACGCGAATCGTCATCGACTGATCCGCCACCCAAGACCGAGTCTCACCCTGCTCCAAAATCGCCTCAAATGCCATCTTCCCGTCGGTAATTACCCGCACCCAAGACTGACCCGTCAGCACTAAATCCACCTCAATTGGCTTAGCCTGTGCCTTAAGCGATTCAGTCTGGGACCTCTGCCGGAGCTTCTGCCACCGGGTCCGAGCTGGGCATTAGTTGCTCAATTGCCGCCGGGTCTAAAATTGGCTGCGCCGTCATATCAGGTGCAGTTCGCTGCAGCAGCCCAGAAAGCGCACTTACCGCCCCCATAATCAGTAGCATATAAGCACCGTACAAATGCAACGGCCGTAGCTGAGCCGCCGGAGAATCTTTCCAAGATGAACGCGGCGGATTAATCACCGGACGCGTGAAAAACTGGCTTGCGATCGCCTCGCCATCTAACCCCATTGCATTGCCATAGCGTCGCAACAGCGCCCGAATATAAATAGGCTCAGGCAGCTCCGAAATATGACCTTCTTCCAGCGCAGAAAGCAGCATCTGGCGAATCAACGTTAGCTTCTCGATCGCCTCTAGGGTAAGCCCTCGCTGCAAACGTGCCTGCTTCAGCGAGCTGCCAATAGAACTCAGCTGCTCTTGCTGCAACTGCTCTGCTGTCGGTTCTTTAGTACGAGCTTTCTGCTTCATGTTAAGGCTTAGATTAGGCAACGATTTAATAATGTTTTCGGGTCTTCTTATGGTTTCAGGGCAAAATCTAGCGCAACTTATCTAACTCGACTTAACTAAAAGATGATACAAAAATCGCAACCCATACGTACAGCACACAGCATAGAGCCACAAAGCTAGTGCAATAGAAACTGCTACGCGAGCTTGAAGGTGAGTTTGGCTAGCTCCCCAGCATTCACTAAGCGATAGTGACCTCGTGGCAAGCTTCCTAAAGACAGTGAGCCAATTTTTGTTCTGTGAAGGGCAATCACAGGATGACCCAAAGCTTCGGCCACACGACGAATTTGACGATTGCGACCTTCTGTGAGCGTTACGCTCAAAAGTGCCCGGCTGTTTGGCAGCACCTTTACCAGCCGAACCTCAGCCGGTAGCGTCTGACGACCGTCCAAAGCCACGCCCTCACACCACCGCTCAATTACGGCCTTAGAGGGAACGCCTCGAACACGAACCTGATATACCTTAGGCATAGCATGGTTAGGATGCGTCAATTGATAGGTCAAATCACCATCGTTAGTCAGCAGCAAAGCTCCCGTTGAGTCGGCATCTAAACGACCTACCGGGTGAATGCCAGTCCCCTGTTGCAAAGAATCCTCTAACAGGTCTAGCACCGTTCGCCTACCCTGTGGATCTAAGCAAGTAGAAACCACACCCTTAGGCTTATGAAGCAAAACATAAACGCAGCCAGGGGGCTCGCCTATTTCTACTCCATCGACACAGATACAATCGAGGCTTGTATCTGCCTGCTGACCAATCTCAGCAACTTTGCCATTCACTGTTACCCTACCACCTAAAATCAGCTTTTCAGATTGGCGGCGAGAGGCAATACCTCTCTGTGCTAACAGCTTTTGCAGCCTTTTGGTCATAAGTACGAACAGCTTTAGTTAAGTATATACACCGTACGGATATATTCGTAGGTCAGATGCCAAATCAACGGCACCAAACCAGATGAGCGTCAAAACAAGTAGCCCGTAAAAAACCTGAGCCGTGAAACTAAGCCCTGAAAAGACTGGACTGTAAAAAGACTCAAATGATCCATAGGTTTGTGTAAAGTCTTCTGTTATTCAAGCAGCAATCTTACTGTCCATACAAGGGGGTAATCCTACGGAATAGGCAAGACTTCATAGTTGCTTTAAGAACACCGTACTTTGAGAGCAAATGCGTTGAGGGCGTTCTATAAAAAACTACATTTGTTTAGCAGCCAGATGTTTAAAAGGAAGCCATACCCGCAGCCAAGCCCCCCCATACTCAGGATGGTTCTTGGCCTCTACGCGGCCTTGATGCACCTCGACTATCTGTCGCACAATCGCTAGCCCTAACCCTGTACCCCGGCTAGAAAGCTCAGCCGTATCAACCGTATAGCCAGCGCTATCGAAACGTTCGTGGCGGCTACGCGCAGGATCTGCACGGTAAAAGCGATCGAATATATGGGGGAGATCTTTGTCATGCAGGCCTTCACCAGCATCGATTACTTCTAATAAAAGGTGAGTAGCCCTGTCTATCTGATCGATATCTATTTGATTGTCTATGCCTGTGCGATTATCTATTCGATCAAATTGAGTCAAACTCAAATGGACTCGAATCGCCGCAGATGGAGGACTGTATTTCACCGCATTGCTCAGCAGATTGAAGACTAGCGCGTGCATAAGGCTGGTGTTTACGGTCGCGATCAGGTGCTCGGGACCCTGGTAGTTCAACGTTAGTTGCTTCAGCTTGGCTAGCGGCTCAACACCTTGCCAGGCAGCCTGAATCAGCGAGACAAAGTCAGTATCAGCCTCATCTTGTAGCTGGTTTTGACGTTGCTCTAGGCTACTCATCTTCAGCACATCGTCAATCAGCAAGCTCAACCGAATCACTTCTTTTAGCAAGCGCTCTACCCAGGTCAGCAAATTAGGCGAAACCCTAGCTTGCAAGGTTTCTGCGACTAGGCGGATAGAGGTCAGCGGTGTTTTTAGCTCGTGGGCTACGTCCGAAATCCAGCGATCGCGCTGCTGAGCCAGCGTCACTGCCTCCTGCTTATTTTCTAAAAATACGCCCACTTGCCCTGCCGTTAGCGGAAAGCCATAGCCTTGAAAGGGATAGGCCGGACGCTCCAAATAGTTAACCGGATCGGTTGAGATCGCGTTAAACGTCCAGCGAGCTTCGCAGACAGTTTGCGCCTGGCGAGTGCGCTCTATTAGCTGATCTAGCTCGTAAGAGCGTACTGTTGCCAGCAGTAAGCGGGGCTGAGAAGAGTCGCCTTGGTCAATATCCAAAAATTCTTGAGCGCGTTGATTGCACCACAATAGCCGGCTCTCTTCGTCTACTTGTAGATAGCCTACAGGTGCGTTCTGCAGCAGATGGCGCAAGTTTTTTATTTGCTCATTGAGTGCCTCTATCTGCGCCTGCTGCTCACTAATCGCGCTAGCTAGCTGCGCATCGTAGCCTATTTTCGGCACAACCTCGCGGTTTTCTAGTCGCCCTAGCAGCCGCTTCAGCTTCGTATCATAGCGCTGCCGATCAAACATCAGCACCATCAGTCCAACCATCAAACCTGCGATGAAACTTGACAGCATAAGCATCGCTCCCATTGGTGATGGCACATCTGTAATGGCATACCTGTAATGGCATGCTCTTGATGGCATGTCTGTGATTGTACAAAGGCTATGATACAGCAGCAAAAAAGGCGTCAATCTTTTCAGATAACGCCTTTTCTAGATTTCACTCTAGATTCAACTTAGGTAGCTGCGATCGCAGTAGATATGTGCATGCATGCACAAAATGCTAGCGAACAATCGCACCACGGTACTTCAGCACGTCTTCAGGATGCCGCGCGGGCACACCCACCGCCCGGCGGACAAAATATGTCGCGCCGCGATAGTGGCCAATTTCTTGAGTTTGTGTAACCTGAACGGTGCAATCGGTGCTGTTGTACTTAACGCCACGGTATGAAAGTTGCATGGTAATCGCCTCCAAAGGGATTGAAATGGTAAAGAGGCGCGTTCCTTCAGGGCTAAAAAAGGCCCTTACTTCCGTCTTTCGTGAGTCAAAGGCAGTGAATCAAAATGTCGATTAGAAACATCAATGCGGTTGACTGAGAAAAAGATGAACGTTGTTTGTTTCTGTATCTAATAATACCGTTTGGGATTTAAAAGTGTCAACGGGTTCATACAATTAAATTTACATAAGGCACATATCGGCTTTTTTAGGATTGAGCTAGATCACTGTAAGAATTCCAGCATGCCGTTAATGCGTGGCCAGGGTGTAGCCTCATCAGTCCAAGTCAGCCGCTGTCGAAACGACGGATTGCAGCGTAGAGACAGGAACCTGGTAGAAGTATTTTCGGCGGAAGGACTCTTCCTGGACAGCCGCTAGAAAGTGGCTCAAAGCACGGTCGAAGCCGGAACCGGTACCAGGATCAAAATGAAGGCGAAGATCTATCGCCGAAATGTCTATGGTAAATCCAGCTTTAGATAAGGCGCTAAGCCCTATCTCTAAGGTGCGATCGCCCACTTCTAGCTTCTGGGCTAGCCGCTCACGACTCACCGCCTGCTGCGTCCGAGCTAAATACTTTGCTAGACCCAGCAGCCGCGTCCACACATCAACCGGATCGGCTACATCCGGAGACGGATAGGCCAGCGCTACTGGCTGCTGCGTTTGGTAAGACTGGTGCTGCCACAGCCGCAGCGCTTTCCAGTGTCTGGGGCAGTCATCTACCACCAAATCGGTCGTAGCCCCGCTTGGTTCAAGCGGCGGTTCTGGTTTAAGCAACAGTTCAGTAGCTGGCTCTACGGAGGATGCACCCGCCGCATACCGTCGGTCCAGCAGCCAGTGATCATCGGTTACCAGCTGAGCTGTGTCAGACTGCGTGGCTGCTGGACGAATGTCGATCAGTCGTACTTCATATCGGCGGGCTTTTGGATGACTGTTGAAATCTAGCTCAGCCACCACATCCCACCGACCGGGCGGCAAATCATCTTTATAGTGTCCCCACCACAGCCCTGGACACTTGGCAAGTCGATCGCCGCTTTCATCACAAAGCTGGAAAGTCGCCTTTATGTAGCCCACCTTAGAGCCCAGACGGTCTTTTAGCTTTTGATGCCACACGTTTTCAAACCAGCAGTTTTTAATCAGCAGCTTAGGTACAGGGTTTCCCATTCCACAAGGCTCCAGCAGCTTCAGCTCTTGAAACAGTGCTTTCCCCAGCTCAGCCACCGTTACCGTCAGGTCAACTTTGATTGTGGGGGCACTCATTTGCGGCCCCACTTTCTGGCGGTACTGCTGATTGATTGCCGCTCGAAACAGGGGGTAAATTTTCCACCGGCAAGCTCAGGCCTGCCGCGAATGGATGTCCGCCAAATCCCGTCAGCAAATGTGCCTGCGAATGCACCAGGTCATAGAGATCAACTTGATTGACAGAACGCGCTGATCCCCTTGCTAGAGGCTCCCTGCTAACATCTGCGCTCGTGCCCACCGCTGGCGCATCCTGAGTGAGCAAAATCGTCGGCCTGCCATACTGCTGGGCCACTTGCCCAGCGACTAAGCCCAGCACTCCCACAGGCCACTGCGAATCGCAAAGCACAATCACACCAGTCGTTGACAGATCTCGGTGCGCTAGCTGTTCGCTCACCTGCTGAAAGACGTCATTTTGCAGTGCCTTGCGTCTAGCATTGGCTAGCTCTGCTTTGCCTGCTAACGCTTGGCAACGCTCAGGATCTTTGCTAGTCAGTAGTTCTACACAAAAGCTAGCGTCGCCGTAGATACGACTGACAGCGTTAATTCGAGGTCCAATGCCGAATGAAATATCCGTGGGGCGATCGCCTGCGCGCCGACATAGCTTCAGCAGCTGTGCCACGCCAGGACGCACAGGTGGCGTAGTTGTTAGCTGCGCTTGCAGCTGCTCAATGCCAATCTGCGCCAGATAGCGACAGTCACCCGTTAGCTCGACCAAATCTGCAATCAGACCAATCGCAACCAAATCAACCAGCTCGTATAGCGGACGTATCGGCACCGCTGGTAGCTTTTCATAGAGCGCTTCTACTAGCTTGTACGCCACAGCCACCCCAGAAAGCGACGCCATCGCATGGTCAGCCGGTAAAACCCTTGGGTTCACAATCGCTACGACCGCAGGTCTAGTCTGGGGCAGTGTGTGGTGGTCCGTCACAATCACATCTATACCCAAGGACTGCGCGTGCGCCACTTCGTTTGGGTTGGTGCTGCCGGTGTCACAGGTAACAATAAGCTGCACACCCTGGGCTGAAAGCTGGTCGATCCCTATCATAGAGAGCCCGTGAGACTCCTTTAACCGATTAGGAATAAAATAAGTTAGCTGACTCTCACCAGCAAAAAACTGTCTAAGGCCGTCCCAAAGCACTGCTGTAGCGGTAATGCCATCGGCGTCAAAGTCACCCCAAATGGCAACTTTTTCATTGCGATCGCGTGCCATCACTAGCCGATCTACTGCCTGCTGCATCTCCGCACCAAACTCAAACGGACTCGCTGGGCAGTACGCCGTTGCCCGCCAAAACCCGCGCAGCGCCGCCGCCGACCGAATACCTCTCATCCACAGCAGTTGAGCCCCTCTAGTCGGCCAGGAAAGCCCCGTTGTCTCCGCCACCGTGTTGACCCAGCCATCAGGCAGATGAGGAACCGGGTTTACCTGCCAGTTTCCCAATCGATTTTCAGCCGGATCGCGAAGATTTGGATCACGATTCGGGTCACCACAATTCGGGTCAGCAAGAGAAGCCATACATACAAGAGAAACTGTAGATTACTTAAAACGCTCAGATGCTCTCAAGCTAGCACTTCACAGAGCTTATCGTTGTCGCTTCTCCAGTTGCGGACGCTTGTTCTAGGCGCTCACGCGAAGCAAAGTGGCCAACGTCATAAACGACAACGCTATAAACAACATGCGACTCCGCCTAGATCCAATCCGCTCGGATACAATAAGCCAAATTCTCGCGCGGAAACTACAAGCCATAAACTAGGTGAGTTATGAAGCTAGGTGACTGGATCAGCCTGCTATGTCTCATAGCCGCAGGCTTTATCCTTTGGCAGATAAAGTCAATTCTGCTATTGATTTTTGCCGCAGTCGTTATAGCGCTTGCGCTCAATAGCGTGACCAAAAGAATTCAGGCACTCAATGTTCAGCGTCGTTTCGCTATCCCCATCTCGATTCTGCTGTTCACAGTTGTGACGACCCTCTTTATCCTGGTCATCATTCCACCTTTTATAGAGCAGTTCACTAAGCTACTAGATTTGCTGGTCAGCTTTTCAGCAAGGCTTCCTAGCTTGCTAGTGACACTACAAGAAAATCTCCCAGATCGTATTCGCCTGCCCGAAATTGACGAATTTTTAGACTGGCTGACCGCGCCCGACTCGGCCATTATTGAGGTTTTCCGCAACTTCTTTACCTTCTTCAACACCTCCGTTCAAATTTTTGTTAACTCTTCTGTTCAGATCTTGATTCATACGCTGTTTGTAGCAGTACTCGCCATCATGATCTTGACCAACCCCAGCGCCTATCTCAACAGCATTCTGCTGCTATTTCCCTCTTTTTATCGAGCTAGGGCCCGAGAAATCTTTGGGCAGTGCGAAGTTGCACTAGGCAACTGGCTAGGGGGTATAATCATTAGCTCTATTTTCATCTTTGGCTTTAGCTTCATTGGGCTGCTGCTATTGGGCATTGATTTTGCTTTCGCACATGCCCTACTCGCAGGCATCCTCAACTTTATTCCAAATATTGGCCCGGCCCTCAGCATGGTCTTTCCTGTCGTTGTCGCTATCCTTTCAGACGACCCATGGAAGGCAGTGGCAGTGATTGTTCTCTATATTATTCTTCAACAGATAGAATCCTATGCGGTTACACCAACCGTCATGGCCCATCAAGTCTCATTGCTACCAGCCTTTACGCTCATTGCCCAAATTTTCTTTGCTCAAATTTTCAAGTTTTCAGGGCTACTGCTAGCGCTTCCACTAACCGTTGTTGCCAAAATCTGGATTCAAGAGTTGCTGATTAAAGATGTTCTCAATCACTGGCAGCTCGCGCCTCGAAGGTTTCGGCGGACGCCGTCATCAGAAAAGCCGTCGCCAGAAAGACCGCCAGAAAAGCCGTACGGGGATCGTTCTGCTTTGCCTGAGCCTTCTATCGAGCTAGAGCTATCCTCACCTGTCTCTGATCAAAACCCGTCTTAAGCATCTGTCTTGGGCATCTATTTTAGGCTGCTCTCAAGCATTGCTTTGTGTACTTCCTTCAGACCGTCAAGTCTATGAATTCATTAAGCAAGCAGCCTTCTCCCATCGGATTTTTGCTGATTGCCATTCTGTCTGTTCAGTTTGGCTCGGCGCTAGCCAAATCTCTATTTGTTGACGTGGGGCCGTGGGGTGTCGTCGCGCTACGGGTTAGCTTCTCAGCAGCCGTTCTTTTCGCCATCTGGCGACCCCAGTTCAACTCAAATGTTAGAGCACACCTCAAGCTGATCGTGGCCTATGGCATTGTCATGGCCTGTATGAACTGTGCCTTCTATGCGGCAATTGACCGCATTCCACTAGGCGTCGCGATCTCGCTAGAGTTTACTGGCCCGCTGGGCCTAGCTGTGCTCAAATCTCAACGCTGGATGGATGGCTTTTGGGCTGCGCTGGCGGCTATCGGCATTTTGCTGCTGACACCACTAAGTGGCTCAACGCTAGATTCACAGGGCATGCTGCTGGCGCTCCTAGCAGGATTTTTCTGGGCACTGTATATCATCCTCGCAGCCAAGCTGGGCCCTGCACTACCGGGGGTAGAGGGTCTTAGCTGGGGTCTGGCAGTTGGCACAGCCTTCTTACTACCCGTTGGCATCGCTACGGCGGGCAGTGCGCTACTAAATTTGAGGGTGCTGCTAATCGGGCTAGGGGTGGCCCTGCTATCGACGGCGGTTCCCTATGCCTGTGAAATCATCGCGTTGCGATCGCTCCCGATTAAAGTGTTCGGCGTCATGCTCAGTCTTGAGCCAATGGTTGGTGTGCTTGCAGGCTTGCTTATCTTAGGCGAGACTTTATCGGCGCGATCGCTCACTGCCTGCTTACTCGTGTCTATTGCCGCCGCAGGTGCCGCCCAAAGTAGGCCAAAACCCTAAACCAACTTGTCCAAGCCAGATGGGTAATCTAATGGGCAATAGAGCTTTTTACGCTACGCATTCGCTACCTCTTGAGGTTCACGCCTAAGCTTCCACGTCCAGTACTATCACTGCAAGTGCCCATTACTTCAAGCGCTATGTCATCGCCTGCCTTGACACACTCTCTAAAACCGAAAGAATTTAGTGAGCTGTTTCCACTCTTCAAAGACGCCAGCCCAGAAACACTTCAAACGCTGTACGAAAGCACAACTTTTAACGAGTGTCCTGCCGGTCGTACCGTTCTGATGGAGGACTCTTGGGGCAATGCGGTCTATTTGATTATCTCAGGCTGGGCTAAGGTTCGCGTTCAAGCAGGCGATGACTATGTCACGCTGGTAATTTTAGGTAAGGGTGAATACTTTGGCGAAATGGCCGTGCTCAACGAGTCGCCGCGTTCTACGGATGTCGCGGCACTCTCCAAGGTAGAGCTACTTAGCATTCCAGCTCAGCTTTTTATCCAAAGTCTATTCAACGATCCCCAGCTACACCATCGCCTTTTGCAAAGCATGGTCGAGCGGCTAAAGCAAACCCAAAAGCGATTCCAACTGCGCAACAAAGCGGCAGGAATCAAGCTGGTCTACACTTTGGTCAATTTGGCCGATGCCTATGGAGAAAAACAGGGAAACACCGCTGAGATATTTAATATTCCAGCGGCAGATTTGGCGGCGATCGCAGATATCAAACTAGCCGAAGTCTCCAAAATCCTAAACAGGCTCACCGAGCTCGACTGGCTGAACATCGATCCGCCCAAAAATGTCATTCGCCTGCTCGATCTCAAAAGTCTTAGGCACCTTTCACATCTTGGCTGAAAGGTACTGGCTGAAAGATATTAGCTAAAAGCTGCTGGCTAAAAGCAACCACAAATCCGCCCGCAAATCAAAATCAGCACAGGCTGAAGCTTGAACGAAATTGTTAGCTGACATCTTTAAATTTTGTAGGGTAGTTTTGTTATTTATCATCTATCTTCATACAGTAAGAGGAAATCTGTGTGCTAACTGAAAACTCTAGCTGACTTCAGCTAAGGGTTTAGCACCGTCCCTAGGTGAGACTCTATCCTATGAACATCCAGCCGCCTCCTATTTCGCCTCGCCAGATGAACCTGCTTCGCGTCGTGCTGTCTATGGCCTGGGCTGACGACACCCTAGAACAAAAAGAAGTCGAAGTCATGCTGGCCCGCTTTAGTCAGCTATTCGCCACAGAGCCTGCTCAGCAAACCTATCTACAAAACCAGCTCAAAGAATACTTCATACAAGACATTCCCCTCGAGGAAGCCGCTCGAAAAATCACCAACCCAGCCGAAAAAGAGCTGGCCGTGCGCCTTTCATATGAAGTGATTCAAGCAAGTACCCGCACCCCCGAAGAAGCGCCGATCAACTCAGCAGAGCAAACTGCCTATCAACAGCTGATCGGCTATCTTGAGCTGCCTGCCGATGTTGTCAAGCGGGCTGAACAAGAAGCCACCGCATCCCAAGGCAAAGGGGGAGACAATATTGTTGATATGCTGGCCTATCAGCTACGTGACTATCTGTCGAATTAGCAGCGCCTCATTTAGCTAGCACCACTAAGCTAGCCAACCTAAGCTTGGGATAAGCAACTTACGCTCGTGGCAAGCCTAAAGGGACGCTTGACTCGATCCTGGCGTTATATAGCAGTGTTTCGTCTAGCTAGCAGTGCTCATTGAGAGCATCCGCTGAATTGGCGCTAGCGCATCTGCTTGAATAGCTTTCGCAATAGTAATTTCGGGCGCTTTATCCCGCATCGCTAAATACAGCTTCTCCAGCGTATTTAGGCGCATGTAAGGGCACTCATTACAGGCACAGTTCGCCTCAGGTGGCGCAGGAATAAAGTGCTTTTTAGGCACCTGTTTCTCCATCTGATGGATAATGCCGGACTCAGTGGCAACAATAAACTGGTCATAATCGCCCGTGCGCACGTGGTTCAGCAGCGCTGTAGTCGAGCCAATAAAGCTGGCGTGCCGCAAAACCGTTTGCTCACACTCAGGGTGGGCAATAATTTCAGCAGCCGGATACGCCATCTTCAGCGTCAGCAGCTTCTTTTCTGAAAAGGTTTCGTGCACAATGCAGCTGCCTTGCCACAGCAACATATCGCGACCCGTTTTTTCCATCACGTAGCGCCCCAGATTTCGATCCGGCGCAAAAATAATCTTTTGCGCCGCAGGCAGTTGGTTCACCAAATTGACCGCGTTAGAGCTGGTGCAAATGATATCGCTCATTGCTTTGATTTCAGCGGTGCAGTTGATGTAGGAAATGACTACGTGGTCAGGGTGTTTCGCCTTAAAGGCTGCAAAATCGGCTGGTAGACAGCTATCAGCCAAGGAGCACCCGGCCTCTAAGTCGGGCAGGAGTACCAGCTTATTGGGGTTTAGAATTTTGGCGGTTTCCGCCATAAAATGAACCCCGGCAAACACAATCACATCCGCTTGCGTACTAGCAGCTTGCTGCGAGAGACCCAGAGAATCTCCAATATAGTCAGCAATATCTTGAATGTCAGGCTCCTGGTAGTAGTGAGCCAAAACAACCGCATTCAGGTCTTTTTTTAGCTGCTCAATCGCACCGAAAAGATCCTTCGGCAACGCCGTTCGAACAGGCGAGACGCTGGCAGTAGCAAACACGAATTATCCTCTCTTAATTATTGTTATTTACCATTTCTTGGATCTAGATTATAGTCAAATCTACCATAATTGGCTACTGCTTTGTCAGGTGCGGATGCAGGGGCATAGACTCTAGAGAACAGCTTGAAAGAGCCCAGAGCAAAAGAGATATAAACAAGATTGGAGCTTACAAGAAAAGGTAGACTCAGCTAGCGAGGCAAGGCGCGATCGCATTTAACCAGCCTTCTGGCGTAGAATCCACAATTGATATCTCTTGCCAATTGGCAACATCCAGGCTGTCCTTGATCTCAGCTAGCAATTCAAAATTGGCTGAACAACTGCTAATAGAAATCACCTCGAGCGACTGCCCCGACGGCATCTGACGTTGATAAGCGGCTATCACTGCCTGCACCGCGCGCGCTAGACTCACATCCGTTCCTAACAGCTCAGAAAAGCGGTTCTCTTCCGGCGATCGCACAATCATTCCAAAACCCATCTCTTTAGCCGCCTGCTGCAAAACAGCAGGATCTGCACCCTTTGGCGTCATAAATGGCTCGCTAAATTCACGTGCTTTTGCCTGGTGAGCGGCAGATTCAGAAAGCCCTGCTAACCGCTGCAGCTGTGGCACTGTAAAGTCACCAAACCCCTTCAGTGGATGCGCAACAACGTTGGCAAGCACCCGCAAACCGGCTCGCGCCTGCACATAGGGGCAGCCCAGCGCCAACACAAAATAGTCATCTTCCCTTTCACCGAGGCTAGGCGTAAAAGGATTATGGTCAGCAGGTGTAAAAATAGCGCTACCGCTTTCGGTGATAAAAGGAGCGACTAGTCCTAACTGCTGACGGATAGGTTCAAATTCGGTACGATTGCGATTCGTAAATACAATCACCGGTATGCCCAAGCTCTGCAGCTGTGCGATCGCAGGCCGCAGTTGCACATACTCATCGCTCGTCACCTCAGTCGAAGCCCCATCAGCAGTTCCAACCTCAGCAGAACTGAGCAAAGCCCCATCCAAAGCCGTTAGGATTAATCGATCCGTCATTTTCTTGCGCTAGCCCTCTACAGAGCCGGTCCAGTATTAGTGCTCTCTTCTTAAAACAGTAGAACAAAACCGATGGGTGCCAAGTTAAGGTTACGCGACAATAGTCAAGGGGTGCCAAAAGAGTGTAGGAAAGGGTTATATCGTTCAAAGCCCTAAGCTTCTCAGATGAGTCATCGCTATAGCCGCAATCCCAATCACATTCGCCGCCGCAACGTGCCCGCTCCGGACAATGAGGCGATTGATGAACATCTGAGATTGCTTCTGAGTCCAGTAGTCTATAGCCAAGCCGCGTACTATCGAACCCTAGGGATGCGTTCACGCATATTGACACTGCCATTGATGGTGGCAGCGGTAGTGACGCTGTTGTGGAAGCAGGTGCCCTCGGTTAATGAGTTAACCCGTCAGTTGAACCGCAAAGACTTGCTGTGGGCAAAGGCGGTGACGTAGCCCGTCAGGCGGTAAGTGCGCGCTTTCTGAGTTTTCCGAATGAGTTGTTTGAGGGCGTATTTCAGGCACTGCTGCCGACATTGAAAGCGCGTTGGGCCGAGCGCACTCGCCCGCTGCCCGTCAGCGTGTCGCCTATGCGAGAGAACACTTTGAGCAGGTGTGGGCGGCAGACGGTTCGGTGCTAGAAGCGCTATTCCGCAAGCTCAAGAGCCTGAGAGCGATGCCAGCCGGACAGCTGGCAGGCAAAATCTGTACGGTGATTGAGCTTGGCTCTCAATTGCCGGTACAGATTTGGTTCTCTGAGGATGCCAAAGCCCATGACTGTCAGTTCCTAGATGATTTGTTGGCCCTAGCGACAGCCAAAACCCTGCTGATTCTAGACCGAGGCTTTTACGACTTTGAGTGGTGGGCTCGGTTGGGTAGCTGAAGGCACCCAGTTCATTTGTGCCGGTAAGTCGAACCTGGCTTACACCGTTCTCCAGGAGTTCTCGCTCACCCATGGCCTCCGAGACCGCCTGATTGTCGTCGGCAAAGACAAATCAGGCGAGCCCTAGTCCGGCTTCGGTTGATCGAGGTGCGCAAAGGCAAGGGCTGGTATCGATACCTCACTTCTGTACTCAACCCCAAAGTCCTGCCACCTTATGTGGTGGCCGATTTGTACGCTCGCAGGTGGCGGATTGAAGATGCCTTTCACCTGGTGAAGCGGCTGTTGGGACTGGCCTATCTTTGGACCGGTTCGCTCAATGGCATCAAGCTCCAAATCTGGGCGACTTGGTTGATGTACGCCGTCTTGAACGACCTCTCTGATGCCGTTGCTCAGGCGGTTCAACTACCGCTTGAACGCATCTCTAAGGAAATGGTTTGGCGCGGTCTCTATCATTTTAATGATGCTTATAATCGCGGCCTTGCCTCTGACCCCATCGCTTATTTAGCTGCCCCTGAAAATCGTGACCTGAGCGTCGTCAAAACCATTCGTAAACCGCCTAGGATTATCAACCTTAACCCCTATATCTCTGCCCTTTCAGGC
>CAWCAE010000001.1:0-3124754 GCA_963793445.1 uncultured cyanobacterium | reverse complement strand
TCCATCAGCCTTCTGACCAGAAGGCCGACCTATCTCCTGGCCTGCCCTACTGGCAAATTGAAAACGGTCCCAAAATTTACCTTTGGCAGCGCTTCCCAGCCCTTGATCTTTTCTCTCAATGTCAGCTTTGCATCACCACCGTTGGTGCCAATACCGCCCAGCTTGGGGCACTCGCTGTTCCCATGATCGTCTTGCTGCCTACCCAAAGGCTCGGTGCGCTTCAGCTTGCAGATGGCTGGCCAGGGCTAGTGTCTCGTATACCAGGAATTGGTGCGATCGCCCGCCAGTTCATCAACCCGCTGATTATTAAAACGCTACAAAAATCTGGTAAATGCTTTGCCTGGCCAAACATCTGGGCCGACCGCGAAGTTGTGCCCGAGCTCTTTGGGCACATCACCCCCACCGAAGCCGCCGATCTCGCCCTAGACTATCTCGCCCATCCCGAAAAGCTAACCAGCTTGAGCCAAACTCTGCGCGATTTACGCGGCCCAGCCGGTGCTGCTGATAAAACAGCCGAGCTGATCTTAGAAACCGTCAACTATCCTAAGGGAAAAGAAGAATGAAGTTAGAAAAGATGAATGATGAGTCTAAAAGCGCAAGAGCCTATCTAGAATAAGTAGAGCAGTGAAATAATTTGTAAGATAGAAAAGTTGCTATCGTGTCACGTTATGCCTGCTCCTCTTCGTGCTGTCCTGAGTTCGACAGACCTCGCGATGCTATCAGACCTGCGGATAGCCGGTAGCGTGCCATATCGCGTGCGTGACCGAGCCCATATGATGTTGATGAGCGCAGCCGGATGGAATGCACCGGCACTAGCCAAAGCGTTTAGCTGCCACGAGCATACGGTTCGGACGACAATCAAACGCTGGAATAAGTCAGGACTCTATGGTCTCTGGGACAAGGAAGGTCGTGGTAGCAAAGCCAAGTGGCAACCGTCAGACTTGGACTATTTGATTGAGTGTCTAAACGAAGAGGAACGGACTTACAATAGCCATCAATTAGCTGTCAAGCTATGGGAGGAGCGCCAGGTAGAATTGAGCGCAGACCGGATTCGACAGTTGTTAAAAAAAAGGCTATCGCTGGAAACGCACCCGCCAAAGCCATCGAAACCGTCAAGACCTAGCCGCTAAGAAGTTAGCTAAGTCACACCTGATTCAACTCGAAGCGCTTGCAGCTACAGGCCAGATTGCCTTGAAATATCTCGATGAAACCGGTTGTTGTCAGTGGACGCCTGAAAGCTACAGCTACAGCCCAATTGGTAAGCAGAAACGGTTTGAACAAACTGCACGCCGAGGGCAACGAGTGAGTATTCTCGGCATCTGGGATCCTGACGAGAGTTTTGACTATGCGCTGTGTGTCGGTGGCTTCAACGGCGAACGCTACTTGGAAGTGATGGACTGGCTCGCCTCGAAAGCTGCCAAGACCTACGCCGAGACAAAACGACTGACCTTTATCGTTCAAGATAACTGCACGATTCACAAAAGCAAGTTGGTGCAGGCGCAGTGGCCGAAATGGCAGGCTCAAGGTTTGTTTGTCTTATTCTTACCCCCTTATTGCTCCGAACTCAATCCGATTGAAGGTCAATGGCATCAGCTTAAAACACATGAATTGGCTGGTCGGATGTTCGAGTACGAAGATGAGTTGGCTGAAGCCATTGTCGATGGCATGATTGATCGCAGTCAGCAGGGTGATTACGCTCTAAACCGTTTTATACTTAATTGTTCCTAGCTACTTACTCGCAGTAAAGACTATTTCTTTCGCAGCAAACAATCCTTGCAGCCAACGTCCCTAAATTCCCTCATTCATCCTTCACATGCTTCCTTACCCCATAACCCGTACCACCGACACTGCCGATACCTATCACGGCGTCACCGTTGCTGACCCCTATCGCTGGCTCGAAGACCCCAATAGCTCAGAAACGGCCCACTGGGTTACCGAGCAAAACGAAGTCACTTTTAGCTATCTTGATGCCCTTCCCGGTCGCGATCGGCTCAATGCTCGTCTCACCGAGCTTTGGAACTACGAGCGCTACGGCACGCCTTTCAAAAAAGCCAATCGCTACTTTTACTACAAGAACAACGGCCTGCAAAACCAATCTGTTCTTTATACGCTGCCCACGCTCGACGCCGAGCCTACCGTTCTGCTCGATCCAAACACTCTGTCAGAAGACGGTACGGTCGCGCTTTTCGGCACTGCTATTAGTGAAAACGCTCAATATATTGCCTATGGCCTTTCTACCGCCGGGTCAGACTGGGTTGAGTGGCACGTTCGCAATATCGAAACGGGCGAAGACACCGAAGATGTAATCAAGTGGGTAAAGTTCTCTGGCGCTTCTTGGACCCATGACAACCAGGGCTTTTTCTACAGCCGCTACGACGAGCCTAACGAAGAAAGCAAGCTAGAAGATGTTAACTATTACCAAAAGCTCTACTATCATCGCCTGGGCACGCCGCAGTCAGAAGACACGCTAATCTACGAACGCCCCGATCAAAAAGAGTGGGGATTTTCGGGAGGCGTCACCGAAGATGGTCGCTATTTGGTGATTTCTGTGTGGCGCGGCACTGAGCCCAAAAATCTGTTGTTTTATAAAGACTTGCAGTCCAGCAACCAGTCTAGCAACCAGGCTGACGATGCAGCGGTAATCGAGCTTATTTCAGAATTTGAAGCTCAGTATAGTTTGATTGATAATGAAGGCACTCTCTTTTGGTTTCAAACGGATTTAGACGCGCCCAAGGGCCGGGTAATTGCGATTGATATTGCTAGCCCTAATAAAGGCACCGATAAAAGCAACTGGCAGACCCTGATTCCTGAAGCTGAAGAGACTTTAGAATCTGTAGGCGTGCTCAATCATCAGTTTGTTGCAGACTATCTCAAAGATGCCTATACCCAAATTAAGATATTTGATCTGTCAGGCACGCCTGTAAAAGAGATAGAACTTCCTGGTATTGGTTCTGCGGGTGGCTTTAATGGAAAACGTGATGATACTGAAACGTTCTACAGCTTTACTAGCTACACCGTGCCTAGCCGCATCTATCACTATGACTTTGCTACTGGTAAAAGCACTCTCTTTCGCGAACCTACTATTCCTTTTGACCCAGACGCTTACGAAACCCGGCAAGTCTTTTACCCCAGCAAAGATGGCACTAAAATTCCGATGTTTATCACCGCTAAAAAAGGGCTGACGCTCAATGGCGAGAATCCAGTTTTGCTCTATGGCTATGGCGGGTTCAATATTTCGCTCTCGCCTGCTTTCTCAGTAAGCAATCTGGTGTGGCTAGAGCTAGGCGGTGTGTATGCAGTGGCCAATTTGCGCGGCGGCGGTGAGTATGGCGAAGCGTGGCACCAGCAGGGAATAAAAACCGCTAAGCAAACTGTTTTTGATGACTTTATTAGTGCTGGTGAATGGCTGATAGAACAGAACTATACAAAGGCGAAGAAGCTGTCGATCGCAGGCGGTAGCAACGGCGGTCTGTTAGTGGGTGCCTGCATTACCCAGCGCCCTGATCTGTTCGGCGCAGCCTTGCCCGCTGTTGGCGTTCTAGACATGCTGCGCTTCAACCAGTTCACCATCGGCTGGGCCTGGGAGTCCGACTACGGCTCTCCTCAAAACGAAGCCGAATTTAAAGCCCTTTATGCCTATTCTCCTTTGCACAATCTCGAATCCGGCACAGCTTATCCGTCCACAATGATCACCACCGCTGACCATGACGATCGCGTTGTGCCTGCCCACAGCTTCAAATTTGCCGCTGCCCTACAAGCTGCCCACACTGGCGAAAATCCTGTACTCATTCGGATTGAAACCAAAGCAGGCCATGGAGCAGGCAAGCCGACCACCAAGCAAATTGAAGAGGCAACCGATAAGTGGGCCTTTGTCGCACACGAGCTAGGTGTTGACTTGGACTAATTGGTTTTGTGGCTAATTGGTTTTGTGGCTGACCGGTTTCGCGGCTAATTGGCTTTGCGGCTAATTGGTTTTGCGGCTGACCGGTTTCGTGGCTAATTGGCTTTGCGGCTAATTGGTTTTGCGGAAGTGTCTTTGTTTTGTAAGAGCGTCTAGGTGTCATAATTGGCCCATAAAAACGCTCTAAAACGCCTACTTATCTATGACAGATGCTTTTTCCGTCTTACCCGAAACAGATGTAGAAACCCTGGCCCAGCGGCTGGCTACCGACCCAGATGCGATTCAGCTCATTGATGTGCGCGAACCACACGAGCTAGAAGTTGCCAGCGTGCCCAACTTTGTAAACCTGCCCCTTAGTCAGTTTCCGGTCTGGTCGGGCAATATTCACACCCAGTTTGACCACGAAGCCGAAACAGTTGTCATGTGTCATCTGGGTATGCGCTCCGCTCAGATGTGCCAGTGGCTGATCTCTCAAGGGTTTACTAATGTGAAAAATCTAGCGGGTGGCATTGATGCCTATAGCCGCCGAATTGACTCTGCGGTACCGCTTTACTAGCCGTGCGTTTGCCCGCACATCTCTACAACTATCGCCTGTTAGCGTTGGTGGGTCAGGGTCAGTTTGCCCAGGTATACTGCGCCGTTCATCGGCGAACGGGACGCTTGGTGGCGATTAAGCAAACGCGCCATGTCAGAGAAACTCCCTCTCAAGCGCCTTTTTTGCTACCTGGGCTAAAGCATCTCAACGTGGTGAACTGCCATGTAGTTATGCCGGCTGATGCTACAGCGGCTGATGCTACAGCGGCTGATGCTACAGCGGCTGATGCTACAGCGGCTGATGCTATGGCTAATAGCGGCTATCAGCTAGTGTTAGATTACTGTGAAGGCGGCACACTGCGATCGCACCTTACCAGCGCATACGACTCTGCCCCCTCGCTCTGTCTGCGCGAAACCCAATCGCTGATCGGTGGCATTCTTGCAGGGCTTTGCTACCTTCATCAGCAAGGCATTGTCCACGACGACCTCAAGCCAGAAAATATATTTCTCGCTTATTCTGCTGAGGGCGCGCTTATTCCCAAAATTGGTGACTTTGGCAGCGCTCACCTGATCAATCATTCTAAGCAGTCGCGTCGTGAAATCGGCTCACCGACCTACGCTGCGCCCGAGCGATTTGAGGGGTATGCCTCTACCGCCTCAGACCTTTACTCGGTTGGGGTGATGCTCTACGAGCTGCTAATAGGCGATCGCCCCTTTTCAGATCATCCTAATGCGCTCAAACAGGCCCACCAAAATCAGACTGTTTATGTTCCCTCCACGCTGCCGACTGCGCTGCAAACCCTGCTGCTCACCGCCCTTCACAAGCAGCCTCAGCAAAGGTTTGTAACCGCTGGTGATATGCTCAAAGCGCTTCAGTCGCTATCCGATATTAAGCCTTCCGTCCAGCCCTCTATCAAAAGCGCTGCTGCAACCACGTTCCCTTCATCTGTCTATGTCTCAACCACGGCACTATCACAAGTCGCCCAGCCAGTTTCATCTGATGGCATCGCCGCGCCTATCGAATCGCTGATCAGTACCCCTCAAGGCTGTTGCATCATCACCGCGCGATCGCTTCACCTGCTAACGCCAAAGCGAGAGCTACTCTCTATCGCTCAGTTTCGCCATCCCTGTTGGATTGCCGTTGCTTCTGATGGTCAGTGGTTTGCGGCTTTCCCTAAAAAGAAGCCGCTGCACCAAGAGACCTACGCTGAATACCGGCAGGTTCAAGGAATGCTGGGTCGTTTTTCTCGTCGGTCAGGGCATCGCTGGCGGCGATCGCTCTCTTTGTCTGGACCTTTACTAACAGCCGTTTGTGCCAATGTCTTGCAGCTCATTGCTTTAGATTCTCGCTACTTGTTACGAGTGAGTACGGCTAAACATAGAACCTATCTAGAGTGCTTTACTCGCCGAGGGCAGTTTGTCGGAGAATTCTCTCTTAATATTCGGCTGACTCAAGTGTTAACCACTGCTATCCCTTACCAGCTTATTGGTCTGTGCTCAGGCTTGAGTACAGGCTTAAGCACATCAGAGGGCAGTGTCTCTGGCGAAACTGTTGTTTTAATCACACTAAAACCGCTGCAGGTCAGACAAATTCGTTTGCAGAACGGATCAGAAAGTGTTTCTGAGCGTGTTTGCGAGCCTGCGCCTACGCGTGTGAGCGCGCTGCCGTGGGGATATGCGGTGAGTTGTAGTCGTGACTCTACTGGTTACGGTCTGACTGGTCAAAGCCTGACTGACAATATGCTGATGTTGGATAGGTCGGCTGGTGTAACGAGCGTGATGACAGATATGCCACAAGCTTGTGCGATCGCTACTATTGATGCTCACAATGTCTTACTAGTGAGTTCGCCAAATTCAGCAACAGAAGATAGGCCGTCAGATCAGTTAATAGCTAACAAAACACAGGTTAACAGTAAGCAAGTGCTGCTCACTGCCAAGGTCAAATCATTCGACCTCGGTATGATTTTTTAAACTATCTTTTTGGATGGGCGCTGGATGTGAACTGTTAGGTAGTTTCGACCAATAGATATACCAGTATTAGATAAATTCCGATAAATCAAGCTTCGTCAACTATGTCTGGTATGAATGTTGCCGGAACCTACCTTAAAGCAGTCGCGCGGTCGTTGGTGGACGAAGGTAGGCGTCTGTTGCTATATGTAGAGATTATTGTCTAGCCTACGGAAGAGAGAAAAAGGACTGGGTCGCGATAAAAATAAGTAGCTAGGAACAATTAAGTATAAAACGGTCTAGAGCGTAATCACCCTGCTGACTGCGATCAATCATGCCATCGACAATGGCTTCAGCCAACTCATCTTCGTACTCGAACATCCGACCAGCCAATTCATGTGTTTTAAGCTGATGCCATTGACCTTCAATCGGATTGAGTTCGGAGCAATAAGGGGGTAAGAATAAGACAAACAAACCTTGAGCCTGCCATTTCGGCCACTGCGCCTGCACCAACTTGCTTTTGTGAATCGTGCAGTTATCTTGAACGATAAAGGTCAGTCGTTTTGTCTCGGCGTAGGTCTTGGCAGCTTTCGAGGCGAGCCAGTCCATCACTTCCAAGTAGCGTTCGCCGTTGAAGCCACCGACACACAGCGCATAGTCAAAACTCTCGTCAGGATCCCAGATGCCGAGAATACTCACTCGTTGCCCTCGGCGTGCAGTTTGTTCAAACCGTTTCTGCTTACCAATTGGGCTGTAGCTGTAGCTTTCAGGCGTCCACTGACAACAACCGGTTTCATCGAGATATTTCAAGGCAATCTGGCCTGTAGCTGCAAGCGCTTCGAGTTGAATCAGGTGTGACTTAGCTAACTTCTTAGCGGCTAGGTCTTGACGGTTTCGATGGCTTTGGCGGGTGCGTTTCCAGCGATAGCCTTTTTTTTTAACAACTGTCGAATCCGGTCTGCGCTCAATTCTACCTGGCGCTCCTCCCATAGCTTGACAGCTAATTGATGGCTATTGTAAGTCCGTTCCTCTTCGTTTAGACACTCAATCAAATAGTCCAAGTCTGACGGTTGCCACTTGGCTTTGCTACCACGACCTTCCTTGTCCCAGAGACCATAGAGTCCTGACTCATTCCAGCGTTTGATTGTCGTCCGAACCGTATGCTCGTGGCAGCTAAACGCTTTGGCTAGTGCCGGTGCATTCCATCCGGCTGCGCTCATCAACATCATATGGGCTCGGTCACGCACGCGATATGGCACACTACCGGCTATCCGCAGGTCTGATAGCATCGCGAGGTCTGTCGAACTCAGGACAGCACGAAGAGGAGCAGGCATAACGTGACACGATAGCAACTTTTCTATCTTATAAATTATTTCACTGCTCTACTTACTGTGTACATATTGGTATCACTACTTAACCCCCACTTCCTATCGGAAGCCGAGCTAGTACTCCGCCTATAGCGCAGCTTAGGGGGTGGTGTAAGCCGGGTGAGCATCAGCGAACAGTCTAATCGATCTCTGCTTGTTGCTGGATGTACTGCTTAAGAACAGAGATTGGCGCACCGCCACAAGACAGAATGCAATATGACCGGCTCCAGAATACAGGCTGTCCTCGGTAGATTTCTGCCAGATGTTTGCCAAAATCTTTTCTCAACAACCGGCTAGAAACAGTTTTCAGATTGTTCACCAGCTTAGACGGTTGCGTTTTTGGATTGACTGATATCAGCAAGTGAACATGGTCAGCTTCACCGTTAAATTCAATTAGCTCACCTTCCCACTTCTCCATCGTAGAAGCAAAAATCTCATTTAGTCGGTTGAGCATTGCCCCGGTGATGCATTTTCGTCTGTATTTAGTGCAGAGGACTAAATGAAATTGAAGACTGTATGAACAGTGACGTAGCCTGCTTAATTGCTGTGACATCTGCTGACGACTAAGTTAGAATAATGCCATGATAACCGTGACGTACGAATTTAAGCTAAAGCCGACTAAGCAACAATCCGAAGAGATGCAACACATCTTGGACGTGTGTCGCTCAGTCTGGAATTACGCTTTGCGTGAGCGGAAAGACTGGAGTGCTTCTCGCAAGTGCCCCATTAACGCCTGCTCAATTCGTAGCGAGTACATCATGACGGCGGATGCGCCATACCCTAATTACTTTCATCAGGCAAAAGCGCTAACGCAGGCTAAGAAATCTAGCGACTGGCTAAAGTCAGTTAATGCTCAGGTGCTTCAGCAAACGCTGAAGACGCTAGACCGGGCACACGCTGACATGAAGAAGAAAGGCTGTGGCTTCCCACGGTTCAAGCGGCCTAACCGAATGCGCTCGTTTGTGTTTCCGCAGCTAGGCAAGAGTCCGTTGGCTGAAGGAGTCGTCAAGCTGCCTAGCCTCGGCGCGGTGAAGATTCGACAGTCACGCCCGTACCCAGAAAGCTTTGACGTGAAGCAAGCCAGGGTCGTGAAGCGAGCGTCAGGCTTTTACCTGATGCTGACGTTCCAGGCTGATGTATCAGTTCCAGAGGTGCCGCTAGTCGGTCACTTTGTGGGTGCTGACGTAGGGCTAGAGTACTTCTTCTCAACTTCTGAGGGGTTTCAGTTAGAACGGCCTAAATTCTTTGTAGATATGCAACGTAAGCTGAGATTGCTACAGCGCAGACTTAAAGGAAAGCAGCTAGGCTCTGCTAACTGGAAGAAGCAACAGAAGAAGATATCCAGATTACATGAGCGCATTGCCAACACTCGCAAGGACTTTCAATACAAAGCGGCGCACAAACTTTGTGACGGCGCTGATGTGGTAGCAGTCGAAAAGCTTAACCTAGTCGGCTTGAGTCGTGGGTTCTTGGGTAAGCACATGCTGGATGCAGGCCACGGGCAGTTCCTGAATGGAATATTGCCGTGGGTTTGCTTTAAGCGTGGCGTCGGGTTGATGTATGAACCGGCTGCTGGCACTAGCCAGGAATGCCCAGACTGCGGACGAATCGCCAAGAAATCATTGGGTGAACGCTGGCACAATTGCGAGTGTGGGTGTTCCATGTCTCGTGATATTGCTAGCGCCATTGTGATTAAGAATAGAGCGGTGGAAGCCCGCGTCGCCTTGCGGCGCTAGGGAATGTCCACCAAGACAGCCGTGGGGCGCACGGTTTATGAAAATGCTTGTAGAGACGATCTGACGGGGGCAACGGCTAACGCCTGCGGCGACGCATTGCGAACGGCTGCTGTCTAGTCCAGAGTCTGTGAAACAAGAATCTCCGCTTATACCCGTAGGGTTAGGGGGAGAGCGTCAATACTCAATAAGGACAACTGGCTATGAAGGCATTACGCTGGCACGGAAAAGAAGATGTAAGGGTAGACAATGTGCCTGATCCGACTATTGAGAATCCTACAGATGCGATCATCCGGGTGACGGCAACTGCCATTTGTGGCTCGGACCTGCATTTGTATGGTGGCAAGGTGGCCACGATGCAGGAAGGCGATATTTTGGGTCATGAGTTTATGGGCGAAGTGGTGGAGACGGGGGCTTCTATCACCAATTTGCAGAAAGGCGATCGCGTTGTTATCCCCTTTACCATCTCTTGTGGGCACTGCTTCTTTTGCGAGCGAGATTTATATTCGCTGTGCGATATTAGCAACCCCAATGAAGACTTGGCCCAGAAGCAAATGGGTCATGCCGCCGCTGGCATTTTTGGCTACGGACACATTACGGGTGGATTTTCTGGCGGACAGGCTGAGTACGTGCGCGTCCCTTATGCCAATGTAGGTCCGTTGAAGGTTCAAGGCGATCTCCCTGACGAGAAAGTTCTCTTTCTTTCTGACATTTTCCCCACCGGATACATGGCAGCAGACAATGCCGAGATAGAAGAGGGCGACACAGTTGCTATTTGGGGCTGTGGGCCGGTTGGTCTGTTTGCGATGAAAAGTGCCTGGATGCTAGGTGCTGGCCGCGTAATTGCGATTGACCACGTACCCGAGCGGCTACGCCTAGCGGAAAGCTACGCCAACGTAGAAACCATCGATAGCTTTGATGCTGACGAAGTTTATAGCAAACTGATGGAAATGACTCAGGGTATGGGGCCCGATCGCTGCATTGACGCTGTTGGCATGGAAGCTCACGGCAGCGGCACCATGGCAGAGATAATAGATACAGTCAAAGATGCTGCAAAACTCGATAAACAACTGCAGCACCCTTATGTGCTTCAGCAGATGGTGAAGTGCTGCCGCAAAGGCGGTAATCTCTCTGTACCTGGGGTGTATACCGGTTACTTAAATATGTTTCCGATGGGGCCCGCGATGAACAAAGGGCTAACTTGGAAAATGGGCCAAACCCACATGCAAAAGTACATGCCATCTCTGTTGGAGAAAATTGAAAAAGGAGAAATTGACCCAGCCGCTATCATCACTCATCGGTTGACATTGGACGAAGCCCCGATGGGCTACGAAATATTTCAAAAGAAGCAGGACAACTGCATTAAAGTTGTCATGACACCATAGAACATCTTAAACGCCAACTTAAAAGCTGCAATTGGAGAGTGCTATGAGCCAATAATTGGTCTTACTTCTAATAGCGAGTCTTACAGTGCTTCATTACGCTTGCTGAAACCAAAACGAGTCGGCAAAAGCCAGAAGCACTGCTGACTAGAGAGGCTCATCCACATTAGCTAGAGCTGCTGGGCTTAAAGCGATTCTAAAGGGCGTGGAACTGACACAATCAGTGAGTAAGTCCGTTTATGTGACGGTCTGTTTTGTGCTGTAAGTATTACCCTAAATCGGGCGTTTTCGGACCCTGCTGCGGGCACCTACTTGAGAACGGGATCGCCTACTTTGCTAGAAGATAGCTGGTCATCACTTTGCAATTTGCTATCCACCTTAGCAGAACGCTCTATCAGCATTGTTTGTAGGTGCTGGGTAAATCCATCAGCCGTCGCCGGAATGCCCAGTTGCTCGCAGTACTCTACGACTGACTGCTCGCACTTCTTTCATTGCAAAAGTGAGTTTATGATACATCTTTGGGTATGGCGCGATCGCCTAATCGTTTAGGATTCTAGGTATCTAGTGCGTATCTAGTGCTGGTATATTTATTGGTCGAAACTGCCTTATCTATTCTGTTGATAGATATGCTTCAGCGAATATATTCCACTCGTACCTCAAAGTTTCTGTCTGCGAGTAGACTTCTACGCTCTTCCGCCTCTTCTTCTGTTGGAAACGCGCCTACTTGCATCACCGCGCGGCCTTCGAAGCGGGTTCTAAAAGCATCAGGAACAACGCCTCGAACGTCATCTTCTTCAAACGGACTGTCTGTTTCTACAAACACTCGGTAGTAAAGCCCTAGTTCCTGAGCGCGAGATGAGAGTGCTGGGGATGCCCCGGTTCCGCCGCCGGGTGGTGAAAAAACTGTGCTAGAAGCGCCGCTACCGATTGGGATAGAACTGTTGGGGACTGCTAACCGGTTGTTATTAACTGTAGGAGCTGGCTGCGTTGCTGGTTCAGGGCGCTCGATTGAATTGTTGTTCTCGCTTTCTGCTGGGCGCGATCGCCGATTGCGAAGGAGAGAACCCGGCGAGTCTGTGTTGCCGCCAGTGACCGCTCTAGGTCCGAGGGCCAGTCCTGACTGTAGCGCTTGTAGGGCAGAACCGGGCGCACCTGCCGGAAGCTCTTCTGAAGGAATCACTGCAATGTCTACAGCTTCGCTATCTACGACGGCTTCTTCTATAGGCTGCACGGGTGCTGGTCGTACTGGCACTGGTCGAACGAGTGCAGAGCGAACAGGGACTGGCACAGCTGCTACCGGTCCAGTGGCTATCGGTTCAGTGGCTATCGGTTCAGCGGCTATCGATTCAATGGCTACTGGTTCAGTGGCTACCGGTTCAGTGGCTATCGATTCAATGGCTACTGGTTCAGCGGCTATCGGTTCAATATCAGCGGGCTCAGCGACAATTGGCTCGGCGACAATTAGCTCGGCGACAACTGGCTCAGCGACAATTGGCTCAGCGACAATTGGTTGAATTCCACCTGACGATAGTTCATCGGGTCCTTTGCGGATTGCGATCGTCTCAGTTAGGCTCTCCAGAGGGCTAACGTTCCGAAGCTGAGTAGCAACCTCTAGCACCTCGTTCTGACGATTGCCGGCGATTTGGTTGTCTCGAATTACGGGCTGAGCGTTGCCAATCAGAACGACCCCAGCTTCGTTGTTGGTGATGCGGTTGCCTACAATCTCTGGGGTGGCACCGTCTAGCACTCGAATCGCGTCACCCGTGTTATCAAAGGTGTTTTGTTGAATGTTGGCATTAGAGACGCCAAATACAATCAGTCCAGCAACTTGATTACCTGAAAAGTAGCTGCCCTGCACGCGAGGTGATCCGCTCGCTACATAGATGCCAGTCTGACGACTGCCAATCAAGGCCGTTTCTAAAATGGTCGGACTGGTAGATTCTACCCAGATGCCATAACCATCAGGATTAGAGATGGCAACCTGGGCGATTCCTGCTCGATCGGCAGCGATGATTGTTGCGTTTTGCTGTGATCGCGCCGGACTGTTAAAGTCACCGCCTCCCTCAATAATTGCCGATCGTCCACTAGATCCTGGCTGGCCTTGAATGGTGATTCCCGATTCCATCTGTAGCGGAAAGACTTCACCGCTGCTCTGCGTGTAGCGCCCTGGTGCTAGCACAATTACCGTGTTGGGCGAAGCTATTTCTAATGCTCGCGTTATTGTTTGCAACGGCTGAGCTTCAATCCCGCTATCGCGATCGCTGCCGCGTGCTGCGTCTACGTGCAGCGTCTGATAGCTAGCGGCGGGTAGCGCCGGTCGATTGGCAACAGATCTGGCGGCGGGTCGCGCTGTTTGAGCGGCAACGGGCTTAGCCACTGATCCCATGAGTAAGGCGCTAGTGACGGCTGCTAGGGCCAGATAGGACGCCAAAAGAAAGTGTCTGCCCAACAACAGTTTGTTTGCCATATATACCTCATGCACCGCGCGATCGCGTATAGATTTTGGAAAAATGAACTGTAAAAGTATCGACTGATGGGATGAGTTCCTAGGGACCGGTTTTTACGGAGTACATCAATAAAAAATGTTCTACGTATGCCCTTGAAATATGCGGTTTAAGCTGGTTTTTGTCAAGCCTGCCGCCGCTGCTATCATCTGCCAAAGCAAGCGCTTCTTGGCCTATAGGCCGTCTCTAAAAGCACTGCACAATTGTGTGGCCTAAAGTACAGACACTCTCTAGAGAATACAGCTAGACCCTGCTTATTAATGTGCGCTATTACCCAAAAATCTCTTTTGCTAACCTGCTGGTCTTGCGTGGCTTCGACGATGCTCTCTGAATCACCAGTTCAAAAATATCGTTCAAGACCATCGTTCGAAGAAGACCGATAGGATAGTGACAGTTTCTCCTCATCTCTTTTTGTAGCCTGTGTATGTCTTCACGCGATGCCCCTGATTCTGCCCACAGCTCAACTGTTCAAAGCTCAACTGTTCAAAGCTCAAGTGAACGTTCTTTCAACTCATCAAACTTTTCTTATACAAAGTCTTCCCTACTCACCGTGAAAACCTCCACGCCTTCTCCACTAGATTCTTTCGACGATACCGCCGCTGCGCTTTCAGATACCGAAGCTCTGTTTCGCATTCTAGATGTCAATCTCGACCGGGCTAGGGAGGGCCTACGGATTGTTGAAGAGTGGTGTCGTTTTGGCTTGAACGACCAGGCCAAAACAGCTCAAATCAAAGACTGGCGACAGTCTATTGGCCAGTGGCACACGCCCCAGATTCGGGCGGCCAGAGATACCCCTGGCGATTTGGGTACATCCATCACCCATCCAAAAGAGACTCAGCGGGCTAACTTAGCCAATGTTTTACAGGTAAATTTGGTCCGCACTCAAGAAGCCCTGCGCGTTTTAGAAGAATATGGCAAGCTACACAGCCAAGATATGGCGGCTGCGTGCAAGCAAATGCGCTACCAGCTCTATACGCTCGACAGTCAGCTGATGCCCCCTTTGCTAGCCCGTAGCAGCTCCTCTCAAGTGCGTTCGTCCGTCTTTGATCCTTCTGTGACGGATGCTGCTGTAACGAATAGCACGACAACTTTCGATCAAAGGTATCAAAAGCTGCGGCAGGCTCGTACTTACTTAGTGACTTCGCCAGTACCCGATCTTTTGCGCGTAGTTGAATTGGCGTTAGAAGGGGGAATTGCTATTGTTCAGTACCGTGAGAAAACCGCCGACGATGAAACTCGGCTGCAGATCGCGCAGCAGATGAAAGCACTCTGCCAGCGCTACGGAGCGCTGTTTATTGTGAATGACCGGGTCGATATTGCGGCGGCGGTAGACGCAGATGGCGTTCATCTGGGCCAGCACGATTTACCGATGCCCGAGGCTCGAAAAATTTTGGGCCCAGAGAAGCTAGTAGGCCGCTCAACGACCAGTCCTCAAGAGCTGAAGCGGGCGCTAGATGAAGAAGCTGACTATATTGGTGTGGGTCCGGTTCATGCGACGCCGACCAAGCCAGGAAAGGCCGCATCAGGCAATGACTATGTTCGCTACGCTGCGGAGCATGCCACGATGCCTTGGTTCACAATTGGGGGCCTCAATGCTGAGAACCTAGCGCCTACGCTAGCGGCTGGGGCAACGCGCGTGGCGGTTGTCAGGGCGCTGATGGCCGCTGAAGACCCTAGTGCGATCGCTCGCTCGCTGGTCGAGCAAACCGGGCAGTTGGTGTAATCTTCTCTGGCTCATCCCTTTGTATAGTCGTTTTATTCTCGTAATGAATTTTGAATTTGACTTTCTTCTATGGATAGCTCTGCAAACGCGATCGCGCTTCAAGTAAACGGCGAATCTAAGACTTGCCCGGCAGGAACCTCTTTGACTGAGTTTCTGGTGCAGGTAGGTCTCAACCCTCAGCTAATTGCTGTTGAGTACAACGGCGAAATCTTAGTGCGATCGCTATGGGCTTCGACCACCTTACGCTCAGATGACCGCTTAGAGATTGTCACTATTGTTGGCGGTGGTTAAGAGTGTTAGCGGCGGTTAAGAGACAGTAATGGCCTGATGCAGACACTTGAATATAGCGCTTTGGTACGGGGATCCCTTCCTGCTGATAGGGTCTGATCGTTAACCCTCAGCTTTCAAAGCGCGTTAAAATGACTGTAAATAAACAAGCTGTAAAAAAGGCCCATGATCGCTAAACAAAAAGCTCAGACCCCGCTGCGTTTGGGCGCATCCTTTCAACCAAAGCTCAAGCAAAAGCTCAAAACAGTGCTTAAATCCTGTTTTGTATTCGCGCTAGCTGCGCTTCTAATATTTTCACAGGCCGACGGTGCGATGGCCGCTCGTGGTGGTGGCAGAATAGGCGGCGGCAGCTTCCGGGCACCTAGCCGCTCAATGCCTTCGCCTAGCCGGGCGCGTGGGCCTTCTGGCTATGGTGGTGGCTACGGTGGTGGTTATTATCCCGGTGGCGGCTTTGGCTTTCCATTTATCCTGCCGTTTTTCGGCTTTGGTGGTGGCGCTGGCGGACTGTTTGGCATCTTTATTGCGATCGCGATCGCCAATTTCCTCATCCGTAGCTTCCGCGAGGCCGGTGTGGGCAACGATGGTCTAGAGACGACCAGCAGCAATCCAGTTGTCTCCGTTGCGCGTTTGCAAATCGGGCTCTTAGCCCAAGCACGCGAGCTACAGGCCGATCTCAATACGCTGGCGGCAACCGCCAACACAGGTACATCAGCTGGTTTGTCTAAGGTTTTGCAGGAGACAACGCTATCTCTACTGCGCCATCCAGAATACTGGGCCTACGCGGATGTGGAATCCGATCAAACTCGGCTGCTGGCTGCTGAGCAAGCGTTTAATCAGCTAACGCTTTCTGAGCGCAGCAAGTTCACGGGCGAAACGCTCTCAAACGTCAACTCACAGCTTTCTCAGGCAAAAGCAAAATCTGCGCTGGGTAGCAGTGGTGATTTGGCCACTGCCGATCTGCTCGAAGCTCCTGGCGAATATATTGTAGCTACGGTCTTGATAGCGGCTCAGGGCAAGCTGGGTTTGCCTGCCAATGCGTCATCTCCAGAAGACGTTCGCCGTGCCATCAACCAGATAGGTGCAATCTCTAGTGAAAAGCTAATGGCGCTAGAAGTGCTGTGGACGCCTCAGGTTTCTGGTGAAACGCTCACTGCTGACGAGCTGATTGCGGAATATCCTAATCTCAAACTAATTTAGTGCTGAGCTGGTGTTGAAAACCGAATTCAGGTTTGTAGGTGAGTGCGATCGTCGCCCCTAAAACCCATCCAAATTAACAAGTACAAGCAATAGCCTGAAGTTTTTAGTTAGACTTCAGGCTATTTTGTGGCTGAAATAGCCTGAATGTGCTTAACTCTTCAACAAAAGTGGTTAAATAGGTCCGGTCGCCATCGCATGCACGCGGTGAAGGCCCCGGTGATCAGACAAAGAAGACTACATACAGAGAAACGGAAATGCTGGTATTGCTCACCCGTATACTGCTCTGGGCCTCAGCGGGGCTCCTGATTTGGTATATTCTGACGAAGGTTATTGCCCAAAAATATCTCACCTGGCTAGGTGGCGTTATTTTAGTGTTGCTGTTGGTGGCTTCTTTTACCGCCCCAGACGACGGCACGATTCAGGTTATCTGGCGGATCTTGTCTTTTCCGCTGACGCCTCTAGGGGCGGCTATCGTTTTTCTCGGTGCCGCTTTGAGTGACGGCATTGGCAAGGTAAGAGGACAGCCTGCTGCGATCGCGCTTGGTATCCTCGTCTTTTTTAGCGTTCCGCTCTTTGCACAGTGGTTAGTTAGCGATGCCGAACAGTCTGTGAGAAGAGCCTACGAGAGCCGCGCAGAAGTTTGCGGGGAAGTTTGCCGCGTCGAAGACATCCCACTTCAAGGCAATCTTGGGGATGCTGCTGCTATTGTAGTTTTTGGCGACAGCCAAGATATTGACAAAGCCCTAACTGTTTCTAATACAGAAAATCCTAGCGACGTTTCTATTAATACTTCACTGGCACCTCGGCTTATCTACGCGGCTAATCTCTATCAGCAGGCCAGAGACAATGGCGCTAGGCCCTATGTCATTGTCACTGCCGGAAGGGATGCAGCGGAAGGAGAGCCTGAAACGGCGCAAAATAGACTCATTCGCAGCATCTTATCGAATAGCGGCGTCAGCGCTGGCGATATCCGGGTCGAAGACACCGCCTTTGATATTCGTGAAACGGGTAGAGATGTCGAGGAGCTTTTAGTCAGCCAAGAAATTATTGCAGACGGCAGTGAGCGTAGAGAGCCCGGAAGCACCAGGGACGATCAGCGGGTTGTGCTCGTCGCTCCGGCTATCGTTATGTCACGCGCAGCACTGTCTTTCGAGCGAATGAATTTGCAGGTGATCGCTAAGCCTACAGACTTTTACACAGCGCGCTTTAGTTTAGATGGCAGCTTGCTTAGACGACTCCCCGATTTGCTGCCTAGCGTAGACGCCTTGCAAATTACGACGCGCTATTGGAACGAGCTGCTCACGTCTTTGTACTATTTTCTTCGAGGCTGGCTACCCAACTTCAACTTCGGCTGGAATTCTAGTATTGAGATTTAAGGACGCGATCTAGACAGGTGGCCTGTGCAGGCGGTCTATGCATACAATCTGTCACTGAACGTCCAGTCTGCTTGAAATTAGCGCCCTCAAAAAATTAGTAACCTGTGTAACATTAATGAGGGTCGCTTTGCGGGTACTGCGTCAGCCCGTTGACGCGGCGTGCTTTTTTTGCATTTGCCTTTCTCTTTCTTTGTTCATGGCCCAATCAAAATTTAATCGACTGGTTGCTTACTTAAGGCCTCACTGGAAGCAGGTTTCACTGGGGCTTGTCTCACTGCTGGTGGTGAACGCACTCGGTGTGACCATTCCGCTGATTATCGGCTATATCGTCGATGAGCTATCGGTTAGCTTTACGTTTAATCGGCTGCTGATATACGTGATTGGGGTTTTGATCCTGGCCAGCATTATGTGGGTAATCCGCATGACGTCGCGCATCTGTCTATTTGGCGCTGGCCGTCAGGTAGAGTTTGACCTAAAGCAGCGAATTTTTCAGCATTTGCTAACGCTAGAGCCTGCTTACTTTGGGCGCAATACCATTGGCGATCTGATCAATAGAGCCACAAGCGACGTTGATAATATCCGTCGTTTGCTGGGCTTTGCGGTGCTGAGTATGGCCAACACTCTGTTTGCCTATGTCATGATTGTGCCGACCATGGTGGGCCTGAACGCGAGCGTGGCGCTTTTTTCTTTGGCGGTCTATCCGCTGATGTTTGGTGTGGTGGCTATTTTTGGCAGCCGTTTGCGCAGACAGCAGCTAGACGTGCAAGAAGAAATTTCCGGTCTTAGCGATCTGATTCAAGAAGACATGGGCGGTATTTCGCTAGTTAAAATCTACGCTCAAGAAGAGAATGAGCGCCGTGCCTTTGCTCAGCGCAATGAGGGCCTGCTAACGGCTAACCTGGCACTGGCTAAAACTCGCAATACGCTGTTTCCACTGCTGGGTGGCTTTGCGAGTCTAAGCCTTGTGATTGCCCTGGGCATTGGGTCTCAGGCCATTATTGCTGGGCAGCTTTCACCGGGCGATTTTGTTGCTATTGTTCTGTACATTCAGCAGCTGGTTTTTCCCACCGCGCTACTTGGCTTTACCATTACGGCCTATCAGCGCGGCGAGGTCAGCCTAGATCGAATCGAGGCTATTTTCACAGCTCAGCCTAAAATTCGAGACGATTCTCAAGCGATCGCGCTGCCCCATCCGGTCGGCCATCTGCGGGCCCAAAATCTTACGTTTACCTACCCCGGCAGTCACGCTCCCGCCCTAGATCGCGTCAGCTTTTCGATTGAGCCAGGGCAAACCGTTGCCATTGTCGGCCCGATTGGTTCTGGTAAATCCACCTTGGCAATGGCCCTGCCTCGCCTAATTGAGATTGACCAGCAGCAGCTTTTTCTAGATGGTCACGACGTGATCGAGGTGGCGCTTCAGGACTTGCGACAGGCGATCGCATTCGTCCCTCAAGATAGCTTTCTCTTTAGCACCACCATCCAAAACAACATCCGCTACGGTGACCCGGTCGTCGAAGGGCTCGCTGTGCAGCACGCGGCCAAAGAAGCTCAGCTCCACGGTGAAATTCTCAACTTTCCCCAGCAGTACACAACCCTCGTTGGCGAAAGAGGGATTACGCTCTCTGGCGGCCAGCGCCAGCGTTCAGCCCTTGCTCGCGCACTGCTCGTTGATGCGCCTATTTTGGTGCTAGATGACGCACTCTCTAGTGTTGATAATCAAACCGCTACTCAGATTTTGGCAAATCTCTCTGGTGAAACTCAAAAGAAAACCGTCATTTTTGTTTCTCATCAAATGTCTGCGGCAGCTTCGTGCGATCGCATTCTCGTTATGGATAAGGGCCGAATCACCCAGGCTGGCACCCACGATATACTGGTCACGCAGCCGGGACTCTACCAAGACCTTTGGAATCAGCACAAGCTCAAAGAAGTTCTTGCCTAGGCTCGAAGATCAAACAAGATCTGCTTTTGCTCTTTTTGCAGAGCCAAGGCGATGGATTAAAGCGGTCGTCGAGTTGTTCAATTCTCGATCCTTCTCAACCATCCTTCTTAACCTAGGTGGTCCATCACCTTAAACATCGGCAAATACATCGCTACTAAAATTGAGCCCACCATGCCCCCCAGCACCACAATCATGATTGGCTCCATAATGCTCGTTAGTGCCTTTACCGCCTGCTCCACCTCATCTTCGTAAAAGTCAGCCACCTTCATCAGCATCTGGTCTAGCTCGCCTGTTTCCTCTCCAATGGCAATCATCTGAATCGCCATTACTGGAAACACCCCGTGTTCCTCTAGCGCCAGACTGATCATGCCACCACTTTGAATCTCTACCTGCGCCGCGTTGATCGCATTCGCAATCACCTGATTTCCCGATGTGTCGCGCACAATTTCTAGCGCTGTCAATATCGGTACCCCCGAGCGCGACAAAGATCCAAACGTCCGGCAAAACCTGGCCGTCGCCGACTTCTGAGACAAATCTCCAAATAGCGGCATCTTCAAGAAAAAGCCATCCATCGTCACCCGGCCCACCGGTGTCTTGTAATACTGCTTATAGGCAAACACCAGCGCCACAATCATGCCAATTAAGCCCATCACCAGATACCAAGTCCGCAGCATCTTACTGATCGCCATCAAAATCTTGGTAAACAGCGGCAGCTCTGCGCCTAAGTCCGTAAAGATATCCGCAAAAATTGGCAGCAAAAATACCGTCAGTCCCACAAAAATAGTCACCGCCAAAAAGCCCACCGTCACCGGGTACGCCATCGCCGACTTAATCTGGTTCTGCAACCGGTTCAAATCTTCTAGCAGCTTGGCCAGGCGATTTAGCACCTCATCTAGCACACCGCCAACCTCTCCGGCCTGCACCATACTCACATACAAATTATCAAAGCTGTCTGGGTGCTTGCGCATCGACTCCGACAGGCTAGTGCCCTGCTGCACATCTGAATTAATTTGCGTTAGTGCTACCTTTAGCTTGGCGTTAGGGCACTGATCCGACAAAATGCCAATGCCCCGTACTAGCGCCACGCCCGAAGAAACCAGCGCTGCAAACTGTCGAGAAAAGACCGCTTTATCTTTGACCGTCACCTTCGTCATTGACGTCTGAAAGTCAGCAAAGCTAAAGCTGATGCCCCTTTGCTCTTTGAGATCTTGAATATGCATTCCCTGATTTTTGATCATAGAACGCGCTTCTGCCGGAGAGTTGGCCTCCACTTTTCGGCGAGCTGCTTTCCCTGCCGTATCCCGGCCCGTAGCTACATAAGTCGGCATGAGAATAATCTCTAGCGTGAATGATTTGAAAGATTTGGATCTTGACTAGTAAAGGCTTGATCGAACAGTCAGTTAGATGTCAGATCGATGTGAGGCCTCAATCCCTAGCGGCGACCCGCCTTTGCCGGGACTTTCGCAGCGCCCGGCGGATTCCCAATCAGTCTCTGCATTTCTTCTGGACGCGATGTCTTAGCCATTGCCGACTCAAAGCTAATCACCTTGTTTTTGTAAAGCTCAGCGAGTGCCATTTCCAGCGTCTGCATTGCTAATCTGCCACCGGTTTGGATGGCACCGTAAATTTGAGCCGTCTTACCCTCTCGAATCATGTTCGAAATACCGGGCGTTACCACCATGATTTCTTGCGCCATCACTCTGCCAAACTCTCCTGGTTTGGGGTTTGCCTTACTCACCAAGCACTGACTGAGTACTGCTACTAGCGAGTTGGAGAGCTGCACCCTAATTTGCTGGTGCTGTGCGGGAGGAAACACATCTACAATTCGATCTACGGTCTGCGCAGCTGAGCTAGTGTGCAAGGTGCCAAATACTAAGTGGCCAGTTTCTGCTGCGGAAATCGCCAGTGAAATCGTTTCTAGATCGCGCATTTCACCCACTAGAATGACATCTGGATCTTCTCGTAGCGCACCTTTTAGGGCGTTAGAAAAGCTCTTTGTGTCCTCTCCTACCTGACGCTGGTGGATTAGGCTCTGAACCGGCTCGTACACAAATTCAATGGGGTCTTCTACCGTTAAGATGTGCTCTGCTCTAGTCACGTTGATGTTGTTGATCATGGATGCGAGTGTCGTCGTCTTACCCGATCCGGTTGGCCCTGTGACTAACACGAGTCCTCTGGGCTTTTCTGAAAGCTCAGTAACAATAGGCGGTAGGCCTAGCACTTCCAAGCTAGGAATTTTGGAACTGAGTGCTCTCAGGCAGGCTGCGTAGGTACCTCTATCTTTGTATACGTTCACTCGGAAGCGAGCGAGCCCCCGCACACCATAAGAGCAGTCTAGTTCCCAAGTCTGCTCTAAAATCTTGCGCTGTGAGTTATTCAGCATGCTAAAAATTAGGCGCTGGCACTGGTCTGCTGTCATTGGTGGATGGTCAGTTGCCGTCAAGTGACCGCTGATGCGGATGTAGGGCGGCAGCCCTGTAGATAGGTGCAAGTCAGAGCCACCGCGCTCAATGACTTCTTCCATCAGGTCTTCAATCATCAGTTCCATGAAATTTTCCTCTAGTTGATTCTGGGGTGTGGACTTTAATACTGGAGTGTGGATTCTCAGGTGAGGTGTCGGGGGTGATTATCTGAAGAGCTAATCCTTGAAGATCTAATCCTTATAACGAGGGGTGAGACAGTACGGACAGTCGAGCCACTCGTGATGCAGCGCGGCGCTACAGAGGCTACAGGTCAATACGCTCTTGCGCTTAGCCTTGAGTTCAGCCTCTAGCCCGGTGTCTGTAAATGTCACTCGCTCAACTTCTTCTAAGGTGGTATGCCCCTCTTTGACCAAGTTCAAGCTGTAGGACAGCAGCGTGTGCATCCCATCTTCAACTGCGGCCTCTTTAATCTGCTCGGTGGGCGCACCGTCCGAAATCATCTGCTGAACCCGCTCGGTTACCCGCATTACCTCATACACGCCCACTCGGCCTTTATAGCCACCACCGCCGCATTTGCCGCAAAGCTGACCAGCTTCTTTCAGGTCGCTAACTTCTTCAGAAGGCACTTTATTAGCCTTGTACAAAGTCATTTCCACATCTTTAGACGCTGCTATGCCAAACCTAGCCAGCTCTTCCACCGTTGGCTGATAGGCAACGCGGCACTCCCCACAGACCCGACGTACCAGTCTTTGCGCCAGTACGCCGATTAATGAGCTAGATACCTGAAAAGGCTCAACCCCCATTTCACCTAGTCGTGAAACCGCGCCTGCTGCATCATTAGTATGCAGCGTGGTCAATACCAAGTGACCCGTTAAGGCTGCTTCAATAGCCGTTTTGGCCGTTTCTGGGTCGCGCGTTTCACCCACCAGAATGACATCTGGATCTTGCCGCAAAAACGAGCGAAGGATAGCTGCAAAGTTCATGCCCTTTTCGCGGATTACCTGCACCTGTGTGATTCCAGGGAGAGCATATTCGATTGGATCTTCTGCGGTACTGATATTGACTCCGGGGTCATTACGCTCAGAAAGCACCGAATAAAGTGTCGTGGTTTTACCAGATCCGGTAGGCCCCGTGACCAAAATCAGTCCGAAGGGCTTAGAAGCCATGTCTTGGACAATGGCCAGGGTCTCGTCGTCTGTAATTAGTGCGCCCAAGCCTAGCTGGGTTGAAGAGTTATCGAGAATTCGCAGAACGACCTTCTCCCCATAGCGACTGGGCAGCGTGCTGACCCTAAAATCTACCTTTCTATCTTGAAAAACTCGGCGAATTCTACCGTCTTGAGGCATCCGTCGTTCGGCAATATCTAACTCAGAAATAATTTTGAAGCGGGCTGTGACCGCTGGAATGATCTTTTTAGGCAGGTGTGGAAAAGCCTGCTTTAAAACGCCGTCCTTACGAAAGCGAATGCGCAGATACTCTTCTTGGGGCTCTACGTGAATATCAGAGACTTCATCTTGCAGCGCTTTCACCAAAATTTTGTTGACCAGCGCAATGACAGGCGCAGCGCCCGCGTCCTGCAGCGCTTCGCCTAAATCAGTATCGTTTTCAACAACGTCTTCTAGCCCACCATCCTCACCGAGATCGAGATCTTCTAGGTTTGTGCTAACTTCAACTGGCTTGATAGGTTTCTTTTTTTTCTTGCCAGCAGCGGCGTCTGCTTTCTCACTTTTTTCTCTAGCAACCTGCTCATCTAGAAATCTCCCGATCAGTCGCTGATAGTCTTCGAGGGTAATGACTATCCGACGCAGGGCAATCCCTTTGGGTCTTAGCACCCGGCTAAGGTCATCTTGAGCTTCTAGGTTCTCAGGATCGACCATTGCGATCAGCACAGATTGCTGCTTTTCTCCACCGCCTATCGAGAGCGGGACTAGCTGGTGGCGACGACAGATATCAATGGGGACTAGGCTGTTGATTAGCTGAGTGACTTGGCTGTCTGATATCTCTTCAACTTCAGGATCAAGCGATTCAACCCCATAGAGAATTTTGAGTTCAAATAGCTGCTGTTTTTTGTACTGACGCAGTAGCTCTGGGGATAGCTGCGTGCCAGCAATCGATTCTAGAACCTCTGTAAGCGCACGACCTGACTGACGACTTTCTACCAGCGCCTGCTGCATTTGAGCACCGTCTACAAAGCCTGCTTGGATGAGCTTGCTGCTAAAAGGCGAAAAGCTCTTTTGCAGAACGAGCGCCTTACGTGTAGATGAAGAGTTTGCCATGGCCGCTGTGAAAAAATCCTCTATCAGTGTGCCCATGAAGCTCAAATCAACATTCAGACCTGTATCTGTGCTAGTACTTAAATTTAAAGAAAGTGTGTTGACACCTTTTGATTTTTTAGAAATCACTTTTCAGCAGCGATTCTAAATAGTGGTGCTGAAAGGTGTAGATAATCCGATACGGAAAACCGTTCCCCAAGAGCTGCCTACACCTTCTAATATGGACAGGGTAAATAAGGCTCAGGTAATATTTTTGTTTAGCGGCTTTTGTTTAGCGGCGCTTGAGCAACTGAGAAGGAAAGAGTTTACATGGCAGACGCAGACACTAATGACAATCAGCAGGTTGGTAATCAGCAGGGTGTAGAAGGTAGCGCTGATAATATTGAGGAGCTTCGTGCTGAAGATGCCTCAGCCGATATTGATTTTGAGAAAGCGTTTGGCAATGATAGCGGCGATAGTTCGCCTACAGCCGCTGATGAGGATGTCTCGGCTGAAGATGCTTTTGCGGCTGAATCGGGCGCTCGCGCGGTCTTGCAGCAGCAGGTAGAGACGCTGCAAGCGCAGCTAGATGAGCGCACCGGGCAGTTTACTCGCCTGACGGCTGACTTTGATAATTTCCGTAAGCGTACGGAAAAGCAGCGCCAAGATTTAGAAGTTCAAGTGAAGTGCAATACGATTACCTCACTGCTAGCGGTCGTGGATAATTTTCAGCGCGCGCGCGATCAGATCAAGCCCCAGAATGAGGGTGAGATGGCAATTCACAAGAGCTATCAAGGGGTTTATAAGCAGCTGATTGAAGCGCTCAAAAAGCTGGGCGTTTCTCCTATGCGAGCGGAGGGCCAAGAGTTTGACCCGAACTTGCATGAGGCGGTTATGCGTGAGCCTACGGATCAGTACCCAGAAGGAACTGTTATCGAGGAGTTCGTCCGTGGGTATGTTCTAGGGGAGCGTGTCTTACGTCATGCGATGGTAAAGGTGGCTACGCCACCTGATCCGGCTGCCGAATCCAGCGCCTCGTAACCTGAGGAAAAATACCGATTTCGCATTTATCCGGTTGTGAAGGTTGGTGGGTTCGCTCTGTAAGACCCACGAAAAGACCTATAGAACCTTCACGAAGCTGTCTGAGCGGATTATGGGAAAAGTTATCGGAATCGATTTGGGTACGACAAATAGCTGTGTGGCCGTGCTTGAAGGCGGCAAACCGGTGGTAATCCCCAATACGGAGGGTGGTCGCACGACTCCTAGCATTGTGGGCTTTGCTAAGGGGGGTGAGCGCTTAGTTGGTCAGCTAGCTAAGCGGCAGGCTGTAACGAACGCGGCCAATACGGTGCACAGCATCAAGCGCTTTATTGGTCGGCGTTGGGACGATACTGAAGCTGAGCGATCGCGCGTTCCTTATAAATGCACGCCGGGCAAAGACAATACGGTAGACGTCTTAATTCGCTCCAAAAGCTTTACGCCTCAAGAAGTGTCAGCGATGACGCTACACAAGTTAAAGAGCGATGCTGAGGCTTATTTGGGCGAAGCCGTCTCGCAAGCTGTGATCACGGTTCCAGCGTACTTTACTGACGCGCAACGGCAGGCGACTAAAGATGCAGGCGCGATCGCAGGTCTAGAGGTCCTTCGTATTATCAACGAGCCCACCGCCGCCGCGCTCTCTTACGGTCTTGACAAGCAAGACCAAGACCAAATCGTTTTAGTCTTTGACCTGGGCGGGGGTACGTTCGATGTTTCTATCTTGCAGCTAGGCGACGGTGTCTTTGAAGTTAAAGCCACATCGGGTAATAACCATCTGGGTGGCGATGATTTTGACAACTGTATAGTCACCTGGATGCTAGAGGCTTTCCAGCAGCAGGAGAACATGGATCTTACCCAAGATCGTATGGCCCTACAGCGCATTCGTGAAGCGGCTGAAAAAGCAAAAGTTGAGCTGTCAGCGATGGCGAAAACGTCTATTAACTTACCCTTTATCGCGGCTGATGAGACCGGACCTAAACATTTGGAAATGGCGCTGTCGCGATCGCAATTTGAAGAACTTGCCGCTGAATTAATTCAAAACACGCTAGAGCCCGTTAAGCAGGCCCTAAAAGATTCTGAGCTGGCTGTCGAAGAGATCAATCGCATTTTGCTTGTAGGCGGATCGACCAGGATTCCGGCGGTACAAGCTGCCATTACTGAGTTTTTTGGAGGGCAAGCGCCCGATCGCTCCGTGAACCCGGACGAAGCCGTAGCCCTAGGCGCTTCTATTCAAGCCGGTGTCTTAGGTGGCGAGGTCAAAGATCTGCTGCTGCTAGATGTCACTCCCCTCTCTTTAGGCATCGAAACCCTAGGCGACGTTTTCACTAAAATTATTGAGCGCAACACTACCATCCCCACTAGCAAGGCTCAGACCTTTTCAACCGCGACCGACGGTCAGATCTCTGTAGAAGTTCATGCCCTGCAAGGTGAGCGAGCTATGGCTCGCGATAATAAAAGCCTAGGCCGGTTCGAGCTCACTGGTATTCCACCTGCGCCCAGAGGCGTTCCGCAGATTGAAGTGTCTTTTGAAATTGACGCTGACGGCATTTTACAGGTCTCTGCCAAAGACAGGGGCACCAACCGTGAGCAGAGCATCAAAATCACCAATCGAGGTGGACTAGATGCCGCAGAAATTGCCCGGATGAAAGAAGAAGCCGAGATCTATGCTGGCGAAGATGAACAGCGCAAGCGGGTTGCAGAGCTGCAAAACAAAGCAGATGCCCTGTTCTATAGCTACGAAACGACCCTGAGAGACAGCGGCAGCGCTATCTCCGAGGCGCTAAGAGCCCAGGCCGAAGCAGAGGCCGCTGCCCTTAGCGCTGCTGTTGCCAACAAAAATGCTCAGCCAGCTGAGCTAAAGCAAAAGCTAGATGCCCTGCAGCAAACTATCTTTAATATCGGTGCGGGGATATACCGTCAGGTCGCTAGTGATGACAGCATGGGCCGCAGTCTCAACAGCGAAATGCCAGGGGCTAGCATGTCTGTTGATAGTGCGCTAGACGCTGACGTGCCAGATTCATCTGAGCCAGCCGCCCAGAGCGCCAGCGATGTGACTGCTGCTGCCACCGCTGACATCCATAGCACCGAGGCCGCTACTGCTGTCTCTGCGGCTACGCCGACACCAGAGCCTAGCCCGGTACCTGTGTCAGTAGCTTCTATGCCAGCCGAGTCTAACGCTGTGGCCTTCGAAGAAGAATTTGATATTGACAGTACGATGGCAGCCGATTACGAAGCGATTGAATAGTTTGCTGTAAAGCTGCCCGATGCATCAGAAGGTTTGCTATACAATAGGTCAATGTGTGTTGATTTATAACTGCTAGTTCTCTTTGGTGACTGACGTTTTATGGCCCGTGATTACTACGAAACCCTGGGTGTTTCGCGCAATGCCGAGCAAGATGAGATCAAGCGCGCCTATCGCAAACTAGCGCGTAAATATCACCCTGACGTTAATAAAGACGCTGGTGCTGAAGAGACCTTTAAAGAAGTCAGCAGAGCCTACGAAGTTCTATCTGAGCCAGAGGTTCGAGCCCGATACGATCGCTTCGGTGAAGCGGGTGTTGGCGGCGCGGCAGCCGCTGGTGGCAGCGGATTTCAAGACTTTCAAGATATGGGTGGCTTTGCCGATATTTTTGAGAGCTTCTTCAATGGATTTTCGGGGCAGCCTGGCGCGCAAGGACAGCGTCGCCGGGGGCCAATGCGGGGCGATGACCTGCGGCTGAATCTCAAGCTTGACTTCAAAGAAGCGGTGTTTGGCGGCGAAAAAGAAATTAGAATTAGCCACCTAGAAACCTGCACAACCTGTACTGGCTCTGGCGCAAAACCGGGCACTAGGCCCCGGACTTGTTCTACTTGTAATGGGGCTGGCCAAGTCAGGCGGGCAACGCGCACGCCCTTCGGCATTTTCAATCAGGTATCGACTTGCCCAACCTGTAACGGCAGCGGAGAGGTGGTTGAAGACCGCTGTGAGACTTGCGGTGGCAGCGGCCAGAAGCAAACCAACAAGAAGCTGAAAATTACGGTGCCTGCCGGGGTTGAGAACGGTACTCGGCTGCGGGTCTCTGGGGAAGGAGACGCGGGCAAGCGCAACGGCCCTGCGGGCGATCTGTATGTTTATTTAGTTGTTAGTGAAGACACCCAGTTTAGACGCGAAGGTATTGATATTCGCTCTGACTTGAAGGTGAGCTATTTACAGGCAATTTTGGGCTGTGAGCTAGAGATTGAAACGGTCGATGGCCAGGTGACAATGCAGGTGCCAGCCGGAACCCAGCCGAATACGGTGCTGTCTTTGGAGGGACGCGGCGTGCCCAGGCTGGGCAATCCGGTCAGCCGAGGCAAGCATTTGATTACGGTGAAGGTGGATATTCCTACTCGGCTGAAATCGGACGAAAAAGAGATGCTGATGAAGCTAGCAGAGATTCGCGGAGACGTAGTGGGTAAGGGCAAGAAAGAAGGCTTTTTGGGAGGCCTGTTTAATGGCTGATGAGCAGTTAGATTTACGGGGAACGTCCTGCCCGCTAAATTTTGTGCGCACGAAGCTGAAGCTAGAGAAAATGTTGCCGGGGGCTTTGCTAGAGGTTTGGCTAGACCCTGGCGAGCCGATTGAGCAGGTGCCAGATAGCTTGAAGATGGATGGCTATGCGATTGAGGCGATTGACGATTGCGCTTCGTATTTTGCTTTGCGGGTACGCGCGTCGGCTGAAGCCTCAGCAGGTTTATGAGCCCGGCGGTGTCTGCTTCCCCTTCGCTCGCTCGGCTATCCGGACCGCACGTCGGTACGGTCATTGCGATTCAGGCCAACTATTATTCAGTGCAGTTAGATGCTGACAATCTAGACAAAAATCTGGTTTTGCTGTGCATTCGCCGAGGACTGCTCAAAAAGCTAGGTCAGCAGATTATGGTGGGCGATCGCGTCACCGTAGAAGAGCCTGACTGGCAGGGTTTGCGGGGTGCGATCGCCAATGTCCACCCGCGCGAAAAGTTCTTGGACCGCCCTCCGGTGGCCAACGTCGATCAGCTTCTTTTGGTCTTTGCCTTGGCTGAACCCAACCTAGACTCGCATCAGCTTAGCCGGTTTCTGGTAAAAGCAGAGCTAACCGGGCTGGCGATTATCCTATGTTTAAACAAGTGTGATTTGGTAACAGATGCGATCGCCCATCAGTGGCAGCAGCGGCTGGCTGGCTGGGGCTATCGGGTAGTGATGACCAGCATTCGTGATGATGAAACGCTACCCGCCAATTTGCTCAATGTCTTACAGGGCAAAATTACCGTAGTCGCTGGCCCATCGGGCGTCGGTAAGTCTAGCTTAACCAATCGCTTGATTCCCAAACAGGACTTGAGGGTTAGTGCAGTCTCTGGAAAGCTAGGCCGGGGCCGTCACACAACGCGTCATGTGGAGCTGTTTGAGCTGCCGACGGGCGGGTTTTTGGCAGACACGCCAGGATTTAATCAGCCTGATATTGTCACCAGGCCAGAAAGCTTAGGCAACTATTTTCCTGAAATCAATCGGCGGCAAATCGATTCGAGCTGTCAGTTTAGCAACTGCCTGCATCTCAACGAGCCAGGATGCGCCGTGAGAGGTGATTGGGAACGTTACGAGCATTACGTCGCACTGCTTGCAGAAGTAACGAAGCAACAGCAGCACTTACAGCATCAGCCGGACGTAGAAGCGACTGAGAAAGTGAAGATGGTAGAAGATGGCAAGGTGTTGCATGAGCCGCGGCTGGCGGCTAAAAAGTATCGGCGCACCTCTCGGAAGACACGAAATCAAGCGTTTCAGGAGCTGTGTTTAGATTTGTCGGCTGTCGAAGACCTAGAGGATTTAGAGGACCTAGAAGATCTAAGCCTTTGAAAACCTAAGCTTTTGACTGAAGAGTGCCTTACTCGCCGCAGTAAACAATGAGATCGATCTCAACGTCTCCGTAGCCAGCTAGCGCAGTTATGCCAACTGTCGTTCGGCCAGGGTAGCGCCCAGCCGTGAATCGGCTAGCGTAAATCTGGTTGACAGCTTCGTAATAGCGAAAATCGGTGACAAAAATTCGCGACATAACGACTTTCTCAAAGCTGGTGCCCGCATGAGAGAGCACTAACTGCAGGTTATCCATCACCCTTTCGGTTTGCGCCGCAATCGAGTCTTTAATGACTTCGCCTGTGTCAGGGTCTTCTGCGAGCTGACCTGTCACAAATAAAAAGTCTCCTGCCCGCACGGCGTGAGAGTAAGGCGCGACTGGCGGCAGGTGGCCGTTTGGCAGATTGATGAACTCAAGCATAGAACTGTTGGGTTGCCAGTAAAAATGAATGTTTGAAAGCTAGCGGCTGCAAGCTATCGGTACCAAACTGTGACACCACCTGGCTTGTCGATTAGGGTGATTCCTTGCTGGCTTAACTCGTCACGAATGCGATCGCTTTCGGCGTAGTCCTTCTTTTGCTTTGCTGCCGTTCGTTGAGCAATCAACGTTTCTATGGCTTCATCACTTAAGCTATTATCTGCTGTGGTTGGCTCAATCACTTGCGCTTCGAGTCCTAGAACGCCAGCAAGTTCTACAAGTGTTTTCCACTGCTGCTGTAGCTTGACAGGATCGGCGTCTGGTTTGCCTTCGTGAATCATTAAGTTGCTTTGACGCTGGAGTTCTTTGGCTAGGCCAAAGAGAACTGCGATCGCTCCTGATGTATTAAAGTCATCATCCATAGAAGCTCGAAACTGCTCGACAGCCGAGCCCTCTAGCTCAACATTTTGACCTGTCCAGCCCAGCTTCTCGCCTCGCTGAGTGCCAAAGCTCAATCCCTCATTCATCGTTTCCCAGCCGTTCTTGGCCGCGACAATCGCCGCTTCTGTAAAATCCAGCGGCATCCGGTACTGAGATTGCATGACAAACATACGAACGGCCATTGGGCTTGGGCCTTCGGGCGCATCCAGCAGATTGCGAATGGTCGTAAAGTTGCCTAGCGATTTCGACATCTTGGTGCCGTCTACATTCACCATGCCGTTGTGCATCCAGTAGGTGGCAAGTGGCTGACCCGTTGCGGCCTCCGACTGAGCGATTTCATTCTCGTGGTGAGGAAACTGAAGGTCCGCGCCGCCGACATGGATATCGATGGTGTCTCCAAGGCGATCGCGCACCATTGCAGAGCACTCTATATGCCAGCCTGGTCTCCCTGCTCCCCAAGGTGACTCCCAGGCAGGCTCATCTGGCTTAGCCGATTTCCACAGCGCAAAATCAAACGGATCTTGCTTAATTGATTTTTCACCTTTATCTACGCGGCCACTGCGCCCCGCTTCCATATCGTCTAGCTTGCGGCCAGAAAGCTTCCCATAGCCGTCAAACTTACGCACCGAATAATACACGTCGCCTTCAACCGGATAGGCGTATCCTTTTTGCTCTAGCTCATGAATAAGCCGCTTGATCCCATCGATTGTATGCGTGGCGTAGGTATACTCATCGGCTTCTAAAATATTCAGCCGTTCCATATCCTCAAAGTAGGCGGTGGTATAGGTTTTAGCTACCGTTTCCATCGAAGCGTTTTCTTGGCGAGCCCGGTTGAGAATTTTGTCGTCAATATCCGTAAAATTTTGGACATAGCGCACGCTATAGCCCCGCCACGCCAGATACCGGCGGATAGTATCCCAAACGATATAGGACCGAGCGTGGCCCAAATGGCAATAGTCATAGACCGTTACACCACAGCAGTACATCTTCACCTGAGTATCGGTGAGAGGTTTAAAGGCTTCCTTTTGGCGGGAAAGCGTGTTGTAAATGACTACGCTCATAAAGATTGATAAATAGGGGCTAACAAATAGAGAAAAAGCTGACGAAAGGCAAACTTCATATTAGATGGAAATCTCCACAGGCGGCGACTATTGCCGCCTATTCCGGCAATTGAAGTAAACTTATTTGAAGCGAATAGAGTTCCGCAACTTTGAATAGATGCGAGATAATTGAGCGAGTAACCCTTGAGCCAAATAGCCAACAGATAAATATGACTGCTACGACGCTTGTCCCAACTCAGCCCATGGACACTTCCAAACATGGCCTACCGGTCACTATTATCACTGGCTTTTTGGGCAGCGGCAAAACGACCCTGCTCAACCATATATTGACCAACCAGGAAGGGTTGAAAACAGCGGTTCTAGTCAACGAGTTTGGTGAAGTTGGGATCGATAACGATCTGCTAATTAAGACTAGCGATGACAATATGGTGGAGCTAAGCAACGGCTGCATCTGCTGCACTATCAATAATGATCTGCTAGAGGCGGTTTATAAGGTTTTAGAGCGCTCAGACAAAATTGACTATTTAGTAGTAGAGACCACCGGGCTAGCCGACCCCCTCCCGGTAGCACTCACGTTTTTAGGCACCGAGCTACGCGATCTGACTCGGCTGGATTCGATTGTGACAGTTGTAGATGCCGAGAACTACAGCCTGGATCTGTTTAACTCTCAAGCTGCCTATAACCAGATTGCCTATGGCGACATCATTTTGCTCAACAAAATGGATTTGGTAGACGATGCCGACGCTGACCTGCTAGAAGTCAAGCTGCGCGACATCAAAGCAGATGCACGCATTTTGCGCACCGATCATTCAGCAGTTCCCTTGCCTTTGATTTTGAGTGTGGGCCTGTTTGAATCAGATAAGTACTTTAATCAAAAACCCGCTGATAAAACAGACGCAGCGCATAGCCATGGTCATGCTAGCCACGACGAGTCTGAGCACGACCATTCCGAGCACGACCATTCCGAGCACAGCCATGCTGCACACGACCATTCCGAACACGACCATTCCGAACACGATCATTCCGAACACGACCATGCGGCTCACGATAGCCATGATGATCACACCAACTGCGACCATGACCACGGCCACTGCGAGCACGACCACGATCATAGCGCCCACGATCACTTAGGCATTGACGGCTTCACATCAGTTTCGTTTGATCGCGATCAGCCGCTGGCTATCCGTAAGTTTCAGCACTTTCTAGACAACCAGCTACCGGCTGCCGTATTTAGGGCAAAGGGTATCCTGTGGTTTGATGAAAGTCCAAAGCGGCATATATTTCATCTCAGTGGCAAGCGATTTTCTTTGGAAGACGAAGAGTGGGCAGGTCGTCCGAAAAAAAATCAGCTAGTGCTGATCGGCCAAAACTTGGACGAAGATGGCCTCAGGGCTCAGATCGAACAGTGCTTCTGCGTAGAAAGCGCGGATCGAGGCAGAGGCTTCGGTAAATAGATCTCTGCTTTCGCCGACACGACTACGCATATGACTGTGTATAAGCGTACTGATTTATGAGAGTGCTGATTCAACGCGTGAGCTCGTCTCAAGTGACGGTTGAAGGGGAAGTTGTCGGCTCTATTGGTCGTGGCCTAGCGCTGCTAGTAGGGCTCGCGCCTAACGATACGGAAGCTGAACTGGTCTGGATGGCCAAGAAATGTTTAAATCTGAGACTTTTTCCTCAAGATGAAGAGGGAAGATTTGATCGCTCTGTGACCGAAATTGGCGGGGCGCTGCTTGCTGTTAGTCAATTTACGCTGTATGGCGATAGCGCTAAGGGAAGACGACCTTCGTTCACCCAAGCAGCACCTCCTGAGCAAGCAGAACAACTGTACGATAGGTTTGTTGAATTACTGCGGCAAAGTGGCCTCAAGGTACAGACCGGAAAGTTTGGGGCGATGATGCAAGTGTCTATCGAAAATGACGGCCCGGTGACGCTGTGGTTAGAGAGAGGATGAAGTCCTAAATGCCCATGTGCATAGCTAGCATAGCCTCACCAATCGTTCGAGTATTGACTAATTAATTCGAATTAGTGGAACACCATACTGTCTATTGATGAGCGTCGCTGCTAAAGTGAAAAAATATTAAGCAAACGTAAAAAGAGAGCCTGCTTTTAACATGCCAGGGCGCAACTTATTGGTTAAAGCCGTTCCGTCTTCTCTGCCTGTAGATTTGGGGTCACAGGTTGTCTTTTGTGACTTCGATGGTCCAATTGTTGATGTTTCTGAGCGCTACTATCGAACGTACCGGCAGGGACTGTTGGCGATCGAGGCTCTTGCTCAGAGAGAAAGCAACGTCCATCTTGCGATCGCACCGCTCTCCAAGTCGCAGTTTTGGCAGCAAAAGCAGCGTCGAGTCGCAGACAGCGAAATTGCGCTCCGCTCTGGCGTTCCGGCTGAATGGTTTGAGCAATATATGCAGCAGGTAGAGCGCCTCGTCAATCATGCCAGCCTGCTTCGCTGGGATCGAATACAGCCTTTGGCTAAAGACGCGCTGCTCTATTTGAAGCAGTCTCGTGTGCGTCTAGTGCTGGTGACGCTGCGTCATTCTCGTCAGGTGAATGATTTTCTGCACGAGCAGTCACTTGCTCATTTGATAGACGATGTCTATGGGGCTTCGACGGCAAATGCCGCGCACGAAAACCGGGTAGATCATAAGTGCGAGCTGCTAGCAACAGCCATAGCGCAGCAAGATGCTAAGGGCTACAGCACAGGGGGTAGCTGGATGATTGGTGACACAGAAGCCGACGTGATGGCGGCAAAAGCAATGGGTTTACCGTCTGCGGCGCTCTCTTGTGGCATCCGCAGCGCCGACTATTTGCGATCGCTTGAACCTACTGAAATCCACAGTGAGCTTCTGATGGCTGCTCGGGCCGTTGTTGCCGCCTCCCGCCTCCAAGCCGCATAGGCCAAACTCTATTCTTTATCTACAGCTACCGCTTTTCTTCAGCCACTGCTTTTTACCTACTGCTGTTCGCTGTAGCTGTTTACTCACCATCTGCTAATCGCTGAGTCGGTATCTGTCCCACCACTTCTTGAGCGGGTAATACAGTGCAGGTGCCCATAGACTTGTCAAAATAGCTGAGCTAAGTGCCACCCGCTGCTGGTATTGCCAAATGACAGACAGGCTCGGATAAAGCGGTTCTTCTGACGACAGGTACTGAGCCGTTAGCTGCAGCGCCATCGCCGTTTCTGTAATTACCGCTAGGCCAAAAACAACCAGGGCAACAGAAATCAAATCTTCTTGTAAAAAACGACGCTGATGTAGCCTAGCGGTCAAAATTCCAGCGACAGCTAGCCCTACCGTATGGCTAGGAAAAGGCGCTGATAGTCCGTCTTGCAAAAGACCGAGTACGATACCGGCGATCGCACCTTCCCAGGGCATCCGATTAACGCTCCAGGTTACTACCCAAATCAATAGCCAGTTGGGACCAACGCCCACAATGTCCATTCCCGGCAGCCGAACCGGCAAAATAAGTAGGCAAAAGAACACTGAACCGATCGTCACCACCCAATTCCAAACCTGTCTATTGGTAGCTGAGCGCCGAGATCGATAGGAGGCCATAGCAAAAGAGCTAAAAAAAAGATGTCTATAGATTGTCATCTGTGACAATCTTAGCGGGCGCAGCGTCCACATCCAGCTTAGGTGTGTACGGATGGATATCTACCCACTCTAGATTGCTAACAGGTACAGATAGCTGAATAGTCGCTACTGGAGCAGGACCGGACTCAACGTCTATAGACGCGATGCGGCCAATCGGCACACCCTGAGGAAAGAGTCGACTAAACGAAGAGGTCACCACCACATCGCCTGGTTTAGCATCTGGAATCTTTTCGAAAAACTGCATGGTTGCCTGACTACCCGCCCCACCTCGAATGTATCCAGTAGAGCGACTACGGCTAATTTTGGCCCCAATTTGGCTGCTCGGATCGCTCAAAAGCAGCACCCGCGAAGTACGCGTAGTCACCGCTGTAACGCGACCTACCAAGCCACCAGGGCCCGTTACAAAATCACCTTCTTTAACATTGGCACTCGTGCCTTTGTTCAACGTTAGCTGCTGCCACCAGTTATCTGGGCTGCGACCAATTACTGCGGCTGGTGTTGTAACGTCTAGCTCACTGCTTTCACCGTAGTCAATCAGCTCGCGCAGCTTTTGGTTTTGATTTTCGAGTTCAACTACTCGCTGCTGCAGATCTAAAATATATGAGTTTTCGATATTCTCGGGTGCGGCACTCCCTCGAAAAGGGTGCGCCAAAAATTGAAAAGCCTCACTGATGAAAGCGCCGTTGGTCTGATGGACACCTAGCGCTGTCCCAAGTGCTAGAAAGATCAGTCCCGCTTTGAGCGCATTTTTGGCCCACCATCGTCTCAAGGCAAACATCTCAGCCACTGTAATAAACTACCGAAGCACAGAATTAGCGCCATAGACAATAAGCAGCGCTACAGATCTCGCGATCGCGCACTAAATACCCGCTCCATCTGGTTAAAGTTTTCTAGCACTCTGCCGGTACCCAAAACCACGCAGCTAAGCGGATCTGCTGCCACATGAACCACAATGCCAGTCTCATGTGAAATCAACGTATCTAGTCCCTTTAGCAGCGCGCCACCACCTGCGAGCATAATACCGCGATCAATAATATCTGCGGCCAGCTCGGGGGGCGTGTCTTCTAAAGTTCGCTTCACCGCCTCGACCACCACTGAGAGCGGTTCTGCCATACTCTCTCTGATTTCTGGGCTCTTTACAGTAACCGTTCTAGGCAGCCCTGAGAGCATGTGAACCCCACGCACCTCAAGCGCGGCTTCATCATCTTCAGTACTTGGATACGCAGAGCCAATCTTGACCTTGATCTCTTCGGCGGTTCGCTCACCGATATCTAGGTTATTGACCTTTTTCATATACTGCTTGATTGCGTCTGTTAGCTCGTCGCCCGCGACGCGCACCGATTCGCTACGAACCGTACCCTGAAGGCTCAATACCGCTACTTCAGTCGTGCCACCGCCAATATCAACAATCATGTTGCCCGTCGGCTCATCGACAGGAAGCCCCGCGCCAATGGCCGCAGCGACTGGCTCATCAATCAGGTACACCATACGCGCACCTGCCTGTAGGGCCGCATCCATCACCGCGCGGCGCTCTACTCCAGTCACACCGCTCGGGATGCCGATTACGACACGCGGTGAGACGAGTGCTTTGTTCTCATGGACTCGCCGGATAAAGTGCTTCAGCATGACTTCTGCAATATCAAAGTCAGCGATTACGCCATCTCGTAAGGGGCGAATAGCTCGGATGTTCCCCGGCGTACGGCCTAGCATTTGCTTGGCTTCTTCACCTACCGCTAGTGGCTTACCATCTGTTTCATCAATAGCTACGACTGAAGGTTCTTGCAAAACTACGCCTCTGCCCGACACGTAAACCAAGGTATTTGCCGTTCCGAGGTCAATCCCCATGTCGCGGGAGAGAGATAAGCGATTGAATAAAGCCACAAGCTAAAGATCCGTAAATAGCGGTTAGTACTAGTATTTCTGACGAGTCGAATGGATTCTATTACGTTTCATATCAAGTCGTCTAGTCGATGCAAGGGGCTCAGGCGGCGTTGGGCGGCCAACAAAGAGAAGAGAATATTTTGAGTGTTTATCTTCGAGCTGTTGATTTGGTCACTGAATTTGGTCACTGATCGAGTTGGCTATTGTATTAGAATATGCGTACTGCACTCACTAACTGTACAGAAGAAGATTGTACAGAGTAGAGGGATGCTCATCCTATCTCTGTGACGCTTTTTAGAGGCTGAGAATAAAACAATGAGTGTGAATATTGTGACTTTGGTGGGCCGGGTAGGCCGTGACCCAGAGATTCGTTATTTTGAATCTGGCAACGTGCTTGCTAAGTGTGGCTTAGCGGTGAACCGGCGAACAAGAAACAGCGATCAGCCCGACTGGTTCAACCTAGAGATTTGGGGAAAGACGGCAGAGATTGCCGCCAACTACGTGCGAAAGGGTAGCTTGATTGGGGTAACTGGATCATTAAAGCTCGATAGCTGGCAAGATAGAGCGACGGGTGCAACTCGTACTAGCCCGGTCATTCGGGTAAATCAGCTAGACTTGCTTGGCTCTAAGCGAGATAGCGAAGCGCCCATGGCGTACGGAAATAACGACGAATTTTAGGAAGGGATCTTGAGGCAGAGCGTTTCGAAGTAGAGCGTTTCGAAGTAGAGCGTTTCAGAAAGAGCCCTTCCAGGAAGAGACATTTCAGAAAGAGTCATTTTAGGAAGCACTGCTCGCTAGCGCAGGCTCTTTGAGCGCACTTTGCATATAGCCTAGCCACTCGATTAGGTTTTCGACCTGCTTATCGGGTTTGAGTACCCCGAGCCCTCTGACGGTGACTTTGCCAGGTGCGTATACAAAGCGCGATCGCAAATGACTCGGTACTTTCTCAGCCAGTAAATTCCACGCGGGTTTCTCCATTGGTGTCTCTAGCAAAATATTTTGCTTGCCTTCAGGCTTAATGCGAGAGAAGCCCAGCGGTTTAGCAATTTGCTTCAGCTCTAAGACCTTCACTAGCTGATTAATAGAAGCAGGAAGCGTCCCGTAGCGATCGTTTAAGTCGGTGATCACTTCCATCAGCTCACGCTTATTTTCCGAAGACACTAGCGAGCGGTACGTGCTCATCTTTTGATCGAGATCGGGGATGTAGTCAGCCGGAATAAAGGCTGTTACCTTCAGGTCCACCTGGGTTTCATCTACCTGCGGAATCTCCTGGCCGCGAATTTCGGCAATCGATTCTTCTAACATATCCATGTACAGATCGAAACCGATAACTTCCATCTGACCAGACTGCTGCGCTCCTAGCAGATTGCCGATGCCGCGAATCTCCATGTCACGCATGGCGAGCTGATAGCCCGACCCGAGCTGCGTAAATTCTTGAATCGCTCGCAGCCGCTTACGCGCTTTGTCAGACAGCTTGTTTTGCTTTGGAAACAGCAGCCAAGCGTGGGCCTGTACGCCCGAGCGTCCGACCCGGCCCCTTAGCTGGTAAAGCTGGGAGAGCCCAAACTTGTGTGAGTCTTCAATGATGATGGTATTGACTCTAGGAATATCGAGCCCTGATTCAATGATGGTGGTGCACACCATAAGATCGGCGTCGCCATTGTTAAAGGTGAGCATGGTGGCTTCTAGCTCGCCTTCGGGCATCTGGCCGTGAGCGATGCCGATACGAATGCCAGGGACGGCTTCACGAATTTTGCCAGCGACCTCCTCTATGCCTTCTACTCGCGGGACGACATAGAAAATCTGTCCGCCTCGGTCTAGCTCTTGGCGAATGGCAGCGCGAATTTTCTCGGGCTCGTACGGGGATAGATGGGTCTTAATCGGGCGGCGAGAGGGCGGTGGTGTGGTGATTAGACTCATTTCTCGAACGCCAGAGAGGGCCATGTACAGCGTGCGTGGAATAGGGGTGGCACTTAGTGTCAGTACGTCTACTTCTGCTTTCATGGCTTTGATTTTCTCTTTTTGGTTGACGCCAAAGCGCTGCTCTTCATCTACCACTAGTAGGCCCAAATCTTTAAATTTAACGGTCTTACTTAACAGCTGATGGGTGCCAACGACGACATCTAGTTCCCCGGTGACCAGTCTTTGCAAAATAGCTTTGCGCTCGTTGGCGGTGCGAAAGCGGTTGAGCAGTCCGATCTGGATGGGATAGGGCGCAAAGCGCTCTTTTAGGGTGTGGTAGTGCTGCTGGGTGAGAATGGTGGTGGGTGCCAGCAAAGCGACCTGCTTGCCTGCGGTGATCGCTTTGAAGATGGCGCGCAGGGCGACTTCTGTTTTGCCAAAGCCGACATCGCCGCAAACGAGACGATCCATCGGGCGATCGCTTTCCATATCGCGTTTGACATCTTGAGTTGCCTTGAGCTGATCGGGCGTGGGCGCATAGGGAAACGAATCTTCTAGCTCTTGCTGCCAGGGCATGTCTGTCGGATAGGTAAAGCCTTGCATTTGCGATCGCCTGGCATACAGCTTGAGCAAGTCGACCGCCACTTTCTTGATGGCTTTGCGGGCCTTTCCCTTGGTCTTTTCCCACGTTTTGCCGGTCATTTTATTCAGCTGAGGCTGCTGCTCTACTGAGGTGCGGTAGCGTGAGAGCGCGCCCATTTGGTCTACGGCCACCCGCAGCAGACCGTCAGCATATTGAATGACTAGATACTCGCGGGTTTCGCGGTCAACCGTCAGGCTATCGAGCCGGAGAAACTGGCCGATGCCGTGATTGCGATGGACAACATAGTCTTTGGGTCGCAGCTTGTTGGGATCAACCTGCTTGGAGGCGGCGCGGCGGCGCTTGCGAACATAGCTAGGGGTGGCGAGCGTATGCTGACCGAAGAACTCGCGGTCGGTGACCAGCACGATTCGAAAAGTTGGCAGAATGAAGCCTTCTAGTTCGGCCAATCCTGAGTATTTGACAGCGACTGGAATGCGCTGATTTTGAAGCTTATCAATGGCGGGATAGTCTTTAGGGTTGGGAATGAACTGAGCAGGGCAGTCGTGCTCTTGCAGCAAAGCGACTGAGCGGGAGGGCTGAGCGGAAACAAGCCAGGGAGAGAACTTGCGATCGCGCTCTGCCTGCAAAACTTCCGCTAGCTTTCCAAACTGATGCGGCAGTACTGGCACCGGACGACTTGCTAGATTCAGCCCAACGCCTTCTTCGGCAATTTCTGAAAGATCTATACGTTGAAATAAGTCAACTTCTTCAATTGCTTGTGCAAAAGGCCGATGCAGCTTTGGCAGTCCTGCCGCTGGTAGCTGAATTTTGTCGTCGCTCTTGAAGGCACTCTGCGTCTCTTCCCAACGCTCTTCCACATTTTCTAGCCAGCGCTCTGCATGGGCGCGGCACTGATCAGGCTCGTCTAGCGCAATCAGTATATTTTCTGGCAAATAGTCTAAGAGGGAAGCTGGCTGGTCGAAGGCGAGCCCCATAAAGCGACGAACGCCTTCTATTTTGCGCGTTTGCGCAAAGGTTTCTTGGGCTTCGTCAGAGAGCAGGTCCTCTAAGTATCCTTTTGCTTCTAGCGACTCTGAAATGATGGGGCCGTAGTCGGTTGTCGTTAGCAGCAGCGTGTTGATTTTGTCGAGCGATCGCTGATTAGCCGGATCAAACTCACGCAGCCGCTCTAGCTCATCACCAAACAGCTCTAGACGCACTGGCAGCTCTGCGGCCACCGGAAACACGTCTACAATGTCGCCTCGCTGGCTCCACTGTCCCTCCATTTCAACGGTCGATGTTTTCTCGTAGCCCAGTTTTGCCAGACTTAGACTCAGCTCTTTGAGGTTTAGCTCCATTCCCAAAGTGATCTCTAGGCAATAGGGCCGAAAGGTTTCCAACGGTGGCAGGTGTGGCTGCAAAGCTCTTTCTGTCGCGACAATTGCCATTGCGCCTAGGTGTTTTGAGCCAGGCGGTAGGCTGTCGGTTTGCGCCCTACCGTTGACCAGATCAGAAAGCACCTGTAGCTGACCCCAAACCAGCTCTGATTCTGGATCGAAGATGTCGTACGGCGAGGACTCTGAGGTGGGGTAAAAGGCGACGGTGCCCCAGCCCATAGCTTCTAGCTGCGCGGCCCATCGACCGGCTTCTTCTAAGGTGGCAGCGACGATTAGTAGCGGGCGCTGCTGGGCTTGTGCTAAAGCCGAGACAACTAAACCTTTGGGCAGCCTAGGCGCGCCGTTTAGCTGTAGCGCCTGCTTTTCTAGCTTGGTAATGAGTTCCTGTCCGAGCCCAGAGCGGGCGATCGCCCGAGTAATCGAAGAAAACGCCATGAGAATCTTTGTCAGCCTTGAGTAAATTCAATCTCTTCTGTTCAGTTAGCCTATGCGAGCCGACTGCCTGTGCAATCGCTTCAAATCTCCACCCTTTATTTTATGGGCCATCGCTCGAAATAGGTCTTGGTCACAAGGCTAATTAAACGAAAATGAGGCGCTTCAAAAGAAACACCTCATTTCATATAGTCCTCGGCTGACTAGTCTAGCGGACCTATCGTCGGTGAGTTTATCTCAGTAAGCCTATTCTCGGTAGACCATTCTCGATAGGCCTATCCCAACCGATAGTCTGTTTACTGTGCAGATATTACTGTGCAGACACCATCAAGCCATCAGGCTGGTGAAGATCTCCTTCAACCTTTACGCCGCGATTGTTTGCATTCAAATGCCGCACAATCTTATAGATATTTTCAATCTTGTCAACGGCATCCATCTTGTCAGCAATCTGCGCTAGCGAAAGTGGCTCATTTGCTTTTGAAAGGACTGCTTTCACCTGATTTTGAATCTCTAACACATCAGCTGCTGCCTCTTTCCCTGCTTCTACCCCCGGCTGATGATAAGCATTGATGTTGACCAGATAGGCATAGATGCTCACCGTCCGCTCGTATAGAGCAATCAGCGCCCCCACCGAGCGAGGTGAGACCGCTGGCACTGTAATAGTGATAGAGTCTCGCTGGTTGTCGTAGAGCGCTTGGCGAGTCCCCTGCAAAAGCCCAGATAGATAGTCTCCGGCGGTCACCCCTGGCTCTACATCTACCGAAGGGCCTTCCCGGTCTTTTAGCACTTCGATTAGCGTGACAAAGAAGTTAGGAACGCCTTCTCTAAGCTGCTGTACGTAAGCGTGCTGATCTGTCGAGCCCTTGTTGCCGTATACCGCAATGCCCTGATAAACCGTGTTGCCATCTAAATCTTTTTCCTTACCCAGTGACTCCATCACAAGCTGCTGTAAGTAGCGGCTAAACAGCAGCAGGCTGTCTTTGTAAGGCAAGACCACCATGTCTTTTTCGCCTTTACCGTCGCCAGAAAAATACCAAGCCAAAGCCAATAGCGCTGCTGGATTTTGCTTTAGATCGTGAACGCGAGTGGCGATGTCCATTTCTTTGGCACCGTCTAACATGCTTTGGATGTCAATTCCCTGTAGGGCCGCAGGCAACAGCCCTACTGCCGATAGCTCAGAGGTGCGTCCGCCAACCCAGTCGTGCATAGGAAAGCTGGCCAGCCAGCCTTCTGACTTAGCGATTCTGTCGAGCTTGCTGTCTTCTCCGGTGACAGCAACAGCGTATTTAGGAAAATCAAGTCCAGCGCGCTCGTAGGCGGCTTTTGCTTCGACCATACCGTTGCGGGTTTCTGGGGTGCCGCCCGATTTTGAAATGACGATGACGAGGGTGCTTTGGAGGCGATCGCCGATTTCCGCAAACGTTTGATCGATGCCGATAGGATCGGTATTGTCAATAAAGTGAATGTCAATATCTGGCTGGGTGGGTGCCAATGCCTTAGAAACAAACTGGGGGCCTAAGGCCGATCCGCCAATGCCAATAGATAAAACATCGGTAAATTGCACTGCTGTGGGCGGTGTGGTGGTGCTGCTACGGACGTCTCTGGCAAAGGTTTTTACCGCGCTGAGCGTTTCAACAATGTCTTTTTTTAGGGCTTCGGAAGGGGCAAGGTCGGCGTCACGTAGCCAATAGTGACCCACCATTCGGTTTTCGTCTGGATTAGCGATCGCGCCGGCTTCTAACTCATCAACCGCTTTGAATGCCTTTTCGAACCGAGGCGCGAGCTGCGCCACGAAGGCATCATCAAAGCGCATTCGGCTAATATCTACATATATCCCCAGCCCCTCGTGGTAGTAAAGCCAGTCTTGGTATCGTTTCCAGAGTGCTGCCGCGTCCATATGACTATTCTCTCACTGCATTTATATAGATGGATTTTTACTCAACTTTGGCACTGCTCACCGTCACATGTGCAACGGTGAGCGGCCTGCCTCTTCGTCAATGTATCTAACGCTGTGCGTTTCTCACGGCGAAATCCGCAGGAATTTAATATTCAGCTTTGCTTTGCAGGCAAGGCTAACTTCATCACAGCTAGCTTCGCTACAGCCCATTTCATCACAGTAGATTTCACTACAGCAACTTTCACCGCATTAGGCATCTCCTATCGGTAGAATAGTAAAGCAAAGCCTTGAAAGCGCGTTTGACAAGACTACCGGTCATTTTGCTCAGTCCTCAAGTCATTCTAGAGTTGTTCTAGGCTCTATTAATGGGCTTTTCTAATCAGGCTTCTTTAATCAGGCTTTTCTAATCAGTAGACATCTAACTACTTAGCGATTCCATGTTTCTAACCTCTCCGTTGGCCGCTCTGTTGGCTGTACAGAATATCAGCTTGACGCTCGTAGGCTTAGAAGGCTGGCTAGATAATGCCGCCTTTGCCGTGTTGTTCGTCGCCATGCTGGCCTACTGGAGTGCGCTATCTTTTTCAGACGATAAAGTCATGCCGCTTGTTGGCGGTGTCTGCATGGCCGCGGCTAATCTTTGCATGGCCGCGCTACTAAGCGCCCGGTGGATAGAAGGGGGATACTTCCCTTTGAGTAACCTTTACGAGTCTTTGTTTTTCATCGCCTGGGGCATGACCACCATGCACTTTGTGGCTGAGCGCATGAGCGGTAGTCGCTGGGTGGGCGCAGTGACCGCGCCAGTAGCGATGGCGATCGCCGCTTTCGCCGCGTTGACTTTACCAGACAGCATGCAGGTCTCTGAGCCACTGGTTCCCGCTTTAAAGTCGAACTGGCTGATGATGCACGTCAGCGTGATGCTAATTAGCTACTCGGCGCTGATGGTTGGTGCTTTGATTGCGATCGCCTTTTTGATCGTTACGCGCGGCCAAGCTGTTGAGCTAAAAGGTAGCTCTGTTGGTACAGGTGGATTTAGAGACCGCAAATATACGCTCAAGCGAGCTGGGAGCGCCGCACTCAGTGAAGTTGTTCCAGCCGAATCTTCTCTATCTGGTGTAAGTGTCTCTATTGCGAGCACCTCTGTCCAGAGCGTTAATAGAGGTGGTGGAACAGCCGTTTTGGAATCACCACCACCTTCTGTCTCAGTGACTGCTGTTGCTGAGCCACCGCTCTCTTTGCAGCGACTAACGCTAGCAGATACTCTCGACAACATTAGCTACCGCATTATCGGGTTAGGTTTTCCGCTACTGACTATTGGCATTATTGCGGGCGCGGTCTGGGCGAATGAAGCCTGGGGCTCTTACTGGAGCTGGGATCCCAAAGAAACATGGGCGCTGATCACCTGGCTGGTATTTGCCGCTTACCTGCATGCTCGCATCACAAAAGGCTGGCAAGGACGCCGACCGGCTATCCTCGCTGCGTCAGGATTTGTTGTCGTCTGGATCTGCTATTTGGGCGTCAATCTTTTGGGCAAGGGTCTACACAGCTACGGTTGGTTCTTCTAACCGTTTAGACCAAGCCAGCCATGCCGCATTGATCACGCTGCATCAACCCAAGCGTTTGACTGGTTAAACACTGGCAAAAAGCGTTTCCATTGGCTGCGAAACTGCTGTTTCGCTAGTAATAATTTCGACGACTTTATTTTTGGCGGTGGGCTCTGTGATCGCATCTACACAGACTTGCGCCACCTTCTGTCGAGGGATGCTGCCCTCAAATAGCGTATCGGCACTAGACATGACAATCGCCTGATCGTTGTCCTCTTCCTTGAGGCCTCCGGGACGAACGATAGTGTAGGGCACACCGCTGCGCTTAAGATAGTCTTCAGCCTGCTGCTTCCAATACAAAATGCCCCAAAACAGGTTGAGTGGATGTAGAAGCTTGGAAACGCACAGAGAAGACACCATGACAAACTGATCAATCTGTGCAAGTTTTGCTGCGTCTACGAGGTTTTTATTACCCTCGTAATCGACCTTATACGGTCCGGTAATATCTAGACTGGGCACTGCGCCTGTGGCACTGAGCAAGACCTGGCAATCAGCAAAAGCTGCTGCTAAGCTGCTTGGTTCAAGCACATCGCCAACCGCAATTTCGATGCCTGTGGGTAGCTGTGCGAGCGCCTTCTCTCTGTCGCGAACTAGCGCTTTGACCTCAATACCCTTAGCTAGCAACTGCTCTACAATTCGCTGACCTGTCTGACCGGTGGCACCGGCTACTAGTGCTTTCATAACTTGTGCCCTCAAGACTTTCCCAATGCAAATCAATGCAAAAAACTAATGCAAAAACTTCTTGCTGCATTTATGCTTTCAGCCGCAAGTATAAACGTCCAAGCGTAGCGATGGTCACCACCTAAAGACGCAATAGCTGGCATATTAATCCGTAAATCAACGAAGGCTCTCAACGATTACCAGTAGCTACTGTTGATGAACGTAATATTTTGTACCTCGTCGATTCCACTTGGTACCGACATACCAACGCTGACTGATGTTTCTTGGCTATTTATACGATGCAAATTCCATCCGATGCCACATCTTCACAGCTAGGCTCCCAATTTCTTAAGACGGGTGCTAGTCTAATTGAAGGTCAAAAAACTTCACAAAGAAACGTAACTTTTTCTTCAAGAGAAACATTGCACTTCCAAGGCAACTACATAGGCCATATGGAGATGTATGCAGATGCGGCCAGCGTGGCCCGGTATCTAGATGCTCACCAAGACTGGTTTCATCAATGTGCTAAGCCGATGGCCGTAGAGCCCATCGGCGAAAATGGCTACGGTTTGACCGTTGGCAAATTCAAAAGCTTGAATCACGAGGTCGAGCCTAAAATTGGCCTGCACCTGCTGCCTCAAGAAGAGGGCATTTATCGAATAGAAACGATCCCCGTTCCTGGCTACGAGCCAGCTGGCTACGACGTAGACTTTCGAGCCTCGATGACGCTATGTGAAATGGCCGCGACTGATCTACCCAAAGCTGATTTACCTCCTAAAGCTATCAATATAGACAAGCTGACTCAGGTAGAGTGGGAGCTAAAGCTGTCTACCTGGGTGGAAGTGCCAAGATTTGTGCAGGTGTTGCCCGACAACTTGGTGAAAGCTTCTGGCGATCAGCTACTGAATCAAATCGTTCGCCAGGTGTCTAAGCGACTAACCCGTAAGGTTCAGCAAGCATTTCACACCTCAATTGGGTTACCTGTGCCTCAGGAAAACAAAAAGCGATTTTGGCAGCGCTCGTAATACTTGGCTACTAGGCTATCGAGATGCAAACTGGTCGGTTGCTGCTATCAAAGCGCTGGTAATTCCTGGTTCTGTTGCAGAGTGTCCAGCGTCAGCGATAACATCAAAATTGGCTTCAGGCCACGCCCGATGAAGCTCCCATGCTGAGATCATGGGGCAAACTACATCGTAGCGACCTTGCACAATCACTGCTGGAATGTGGCGAATAGCATCAACGTTTTCTAGAAGCTGATCGGGCGTGTGAAAAAAGCCCCCGTTGATAAAGTAGTGGCACTCAATCCGCGCGAATGCGTCAGCAAAACTGCCCTCCCCAAATCGTTCCATCAAGTCAGCATCGGGAACTAGCTTACTGGTGCTAGCCTCCCAAACAGACCAAGCTTTAGCCGCTGCCTGTCGGATAGAGGCGTCGGTGCTGGTCAATCGGCGGTAATAGGCTGCTACTAGCTCGTGATGCTCTGCGGGTGGAATAGGTGCCAAATAGCCCTCCCAGGCATCTGGAAAAATGTAGCTAGCCCCGGACTGATAGAACCACTCAATCTCTTTTGACCGCAGCATGAAAATGCCTCGTAGAATCATGCCATCACACTGGGCCGGATACGCTTGGGCATAGGCCAGTGCCAATGTACTGCCCCAGCTGCCGCCAAAAACGGTCCAGTGGGCTATGCCGAGGTGCGATCGCAGCTTTTCGATATCTGCTACCAAGTCCCAAGTTGTGTTGTCTGTTAGCTCGGCGTGGGGCGTACTTTGGCCACATCCACGCTGATCGAACAAAATGATCCGCCATCGCGCCGGATCGAAAAACTGCCGATACATTGGCACGATGCCGCCACCTGGCCCACCGTGCAAAAAAACAACGGGCTTCCCGTCTGGGTTGCCCGCTTCTTCGTAATACAGCGTATGAATGGGTGAAACGACTAGCGTGCTTTGAAGATAGGGATCAATTGGGGGGTACAACTGGTGCATAGCTACCTGGCGAATAGCGACTAATTCTTAGCGGCAATGGGTTTTGCCTATTGTGACACTAGATGCTGAAAGGAGCGCTGATGATTTTCCAAGACGCTTAGATCTGACGTCTTTAGTAGAGCTTTTTCGTGAGAAAAATTGAAAATTACTCGCCATTTCCCAGTTTCTGGATCTCTAAGAGATACAAAGGGATTTGGCTTTAAAGCAGGGCGATTTGACTTACACATTGCATAGACCGGATTGACACCTGTACTTAAGATACTGAGTGTAAAAAGTGACTAGTGTGATGGTCGTGGCAATAATCTGTGATGTTAATCATCTCATTAGTAACTATAGTGAATGCCATCTGCTGAAGGAGCGCCGGGCTGCTGTGACAGCAATCGGTCTCATGTCAACGGCCTACCAATCTTTGGTACGGTTGCAAAAGAGTCTATTGGTGGCTAAGCCAGTAGTGTTCTTACTTGAACTTTTAATTTTAGATTGGGACGCATGACATCTACAGCAATGGAAATTTGGCCGGGTCGCTCTCATCCGCTAGGGGCATCGTGGGAAGGCGATGGCACAAATTTTGCACTGTTTTCTGAAAATGCGACAGGCGTTATCTTGTGTCTGTTTGACGAGGTGGGCAAAGAGACACAGGTGCCTTTGCCGAAGGTGACCAATTACGTATGGCATGGCTTTTTGCCAGGAGTGAATCCAGGCCAGCGCTATGGGTTTAGAGTAGAGGGTCCATACGAACCTGAGCAGGGTCACCGCTTCGATGTTAACAAGCTGCTGATCGATCCTTACGCGAAAGCGCTCACTGGCAATGTTGATTTTGGCCCAGAGCTGTTTAGCTTCCCGATTGATGATCTAGAAAATGGCGATCGCGACCTAGAATTCTTACCTGTTGATAGCGCTGATGCTATGCCCAAAGCGGTTGTGACAGAATCTCACTTCGATTGGCAAGGCGATCATCGCTTAGATATTCCTTGGGATCAGACCATCATCTACGAAGTCCACGTTCGCGGCTTTACTCAGCAGAATCATAAGATTCCAGCCGAGCTAAGAGGCACCTACGCGGGTATGGCTCATCCTGAAGCGATCGCTCATCTCAAAAGCCTAGGACTCACTGCTGTTGAGCTGTTGCCTGTCCATCATTACAACAAATATCCAGAACACTTAGTTGCCACTGACCTGCACAACTACTGGGGCTACGATTCTTTAGCCTACTTTGCGCCCCAGTCCGACTACAGCTCGGTAGAAGGGCAGCAGGTAAAAGAATTTAAGGAAATGGTAAAAGCGCTGCATCAAGCAGGCATTGAAGTCATCTTGGACGTGGTGTATAACCACACAGGCGAGGGCAGCCACCTGGGGCCGACGCTGACGCTGCGAGGGCTAGATAACGCTGCTTACTATCGGCTAGTTGAGACGTCGCCTCGCTACTATATGGACTTTACCGGCTGTGGTAACTCACTCAACGTGCGTCATCCGCAGGTGCTAAAGCTAATTATGGATAGCTTGCGCTATTGGGTGCAAGAGATGCACGTAGACGGCTTTCGATTTGATCTGGCTTCAGCGCTTGCTCGCGAGCTGTATGAAGTCGATCGACTATCTTCTTTCTTCGATATCATTCACCAAGATCCTATTCTTTCAACAACGAAACTCATCGCAGAACCGTGGGATCTTGGTGAAGGGGGCTATCAGGTGGGCAATTTTCCACTGCTGTGGTCTGAATGGAATGGCAAATATAGAGACACTGTCCGCGACTTTTGGCGCGGGGAGCGCTATATTCTCGGTGATTTTGCCCTTCGCTTTACCGGCAGCTCAGACCTTTACCAGGATGACGGCCGACTGCCTCATGCGAGCATTAACTTCATCACCGCGCACGACGGTTTTACCCTCAGCGATCTGGTTAGCTATAACGAAAAGCACAACGAGGCAAATGGGGAAGACAACCGTGATGGAGAAAGCCATAACCGCTCTTGGAACTGTGGCGCGGAAGGCAAGACCGATAGCCCTGAAATTTTGGCGCTGCGATCGCGGCAGCGCCGGAACTACCTAACGACGCTAATGCTGTCTCAGGGCGTACCGATGATGCTTGGTGGCGATGAGATGGCCCGCGGCACTCAGGGCAACAACAATACCTACTGTCAGGATAATGAGCTTTCTTGGTTTAACTGGCGCTTGCAATCCGATGAAGCCGCGCTGCTAGAGTTTACGCGCAAGCTAATTGCTTTTCGTCAGGCTCATCCTATCTTTAGTCGTCATCAATGGTTTTTTGGCCGTGAAATTCATGGCTCTGGCGTCGTTGATATTGGCTGGTTTCATGCCGATGGCAGTCATATTAACGATTCTGAATGGCATGATAACTCGATTGAGGCCATTAGCATTTTCTTAAACGGTGCAGAGATTCCCAACCTAGACATCAAAGGACAGCGAATCTTGGATGATAGTTTTTTGTTGCTCTTTAATCCTTCGCCTGAGCCGCTATCATTTACCATTCCCGAGTCGATTGAGAATCAAGAATGGCAGGTAATATTAGATACCTATCAGCCCACTGGTTTTGTTGAAGGTGGCAAGATATACCAGCGGGATCAAGCAGTTGAGGTTGAGGCGCGATCGCTTGTTATTCTTGATTGTCCTCGCTGCTTTAGCATTACAGGTGCTGGTACTACTTAGTCTCGTCAGCGTAATCTTCCTATTACACCTTCTTCCTCGCTTGCTGCTTTTTCCCTCTCAAACTTTCTCTAATGTCTTGCTATCCCAAAATCTACGACGTTGTTAGACTGATCCCCTATGGGAAAGTGGCGACCTATGGCCAAATTGCAGATCTAGCAGGGCTGATAGGTAAGCCTAGGGTTGTTGGCTACGCCCTTTTTCGCATAGTGGCTACAGACACTGATATCCCTTGGCATCGAGTGATCAATGCCAAGGGAGAGGTGTCGAGATCGTCGCTGCGTGATGGTAATGACGATCTACAACAGCTTTTATTAGAGTCTGAAGGTATCGTATTCGAGAAAAGAAAGCTAAGTCTAAAGCAATATCGTTGGCAGCCTGACTTTACCCAGATTGAAGAACACATGCTCAGATACGATGCTTAGATGGCTGAGAAAACGAACCCCGTGCAAAAACAAGATATTTGCGTACAGTGCAAATATCTTATGTAGACAGCTTGCTGAGCCTTATCCAGCAGTTGCCATAGCTGCTGGCTGTAGCGCTCTATCAAGTTCGATAGTGAGTTCTCTAGGTTCTGCAATGTTTTGAAGGCTGGTTTGAATTTGTAGTGCGCCTTCTCCTTGAAGGTCTTCCACATAGCCGGGTTCAGCCTGCATTGCGTCTGTCTCGTTGTTAAAGGGGCCGAAGTAATAGACGCAGTTAGGCTCCGCTGTGGTGATCTTGACCCACCACGGATTAGAAAAGAAATTGAACAGACCACTAAAAAAGTTTTTCATTACGGTGTTATTAGCGAACAGCTTCAAAGTATGGACAATAAATACAGACAATTTTTGATTTGAGATTTTAGCTAAGATCTAATGCGATTTGCACCTACAAAGCGTTGTCAAAAAAGAACCATGTTTAAAAAATGCTAGACCGTCGAGCTTTCTACAAAAACAAGACCTATGCCTGCCATCGTAAGTTTTCAGAATGCTCTTGCTATGCTCATTTTACAGAATTATATTTAATTTTTCTACGAACAGAAGTAAATGACCTATAAACGACCTACATATGCTGTAAATCTTTGTCTTTTATACCTTAGCTGCAGAACAGCTCATTGGTCGTGAGCGTACACAGGTGTGCTTGTGTAGCTATTAGAACATCTTTTCTCTGCGAAGAGACTAAGCAAGTCTGGCGACGACTGTGATTGAAAAATTGAATTTGTAGGCCAAACGATAAAACGTTAAGGGCTTGAACAATTTTTATCGGTATAAGCTTTTACACTAATGCCGCAGCTCTAATTCAACTCCGGTTTCTGTAACTTCGCCCCCTATTAGGCTAAGCCGCCGTCAGCTTGCTCAAATCTAAATCTGGATTTAGGCTTAAGCTTTCTAAATTTGGGGCGTTCTGAGTCTTAGCCTTCTGCCTCTGAACCTTCTACTTTTGAACCTTCTGTGCTCGACGAACTTTCGGGAACTGGAAGCGTCAGAGCAGGCAGCTTATTTACCCAGGTCTGCCTGTAAATTTCATATAGGGCCATACCTGTGGCAACAGAAGCATTCAAACTAGGCGTTTTGCCTGGAAGCTCAATGGAAATTAAGACGTCGCAGAGTGTTTGTACAGACAAGCTTAACCCGCTGCCCTCTGCGCCGACGACTAGCACGACTGGTTCTGAAAAATCTGTTTTATGAACAGGCTGCGAGGCCTCAACTGCTAGTCCATATACCCAAAAGCCTTGAGTCTTGAGGTATTCTAACGAGCGACTAAGATTGACAACTCTAGCTATAGGTAGAGACTCTAAAGCCCCTGCAGCTACTTTGGCAACCGTAGAGGTGACGCCAACGGCCCGCCGCTGAGGAATGATGATGCCTTGTGCCCCGATTGCTTCTGCCGAACGAATAATTGCGCCTAGATTGTGGGGATCGGTAATACTATCTGCGGCAATAATTACAGGACGGCGAGCGGTTGCTTTGGCCTGCGCTACTAGATCTTCTAGCTCTACGTATTCGTGAGCGGCGACCTGGGCGACGATCCCCTGATGGTTGGCACCCTGTGTCATTTGGTTGAGTCGAAGGTTTTCCACTTCATCGATAACGGTCCCATTGGCCTTGGCTTCGGCAATCAACGGCCTAAACTGTGAGTCGTAGTGAAGTCTGGCGGTGACCCAGATGCGATTGAGCGATCGCTTTGCTTCGATTGCCGCTTCTACGGGGTGCCGTCCGTATATCAAGTCAGGCTTGACGGCGTCATCTGTCGTCTCGTAGCGACTGCTGGAGCGGTCTTTTTTGTAAGTCCGCTCCCTCTTGCCGTGGCTTTCGTCCGTTTGTGTGCTGATGCGTTTGCCAGACCCGTTTTGCCTGAAGCTATCTCCCTTAGAACGCTTGGGCCCAGTGTGCTTGCCTGCTCGTAGCTTGGGCTTGGCAGCACCGCCAGACGCTTTGCCTACAGAATGATGCCCTGACTTTCTGTCTGAACTTGCTTCGGGGCGACCGGAACTAGGGCGACGAGAGTGGGACTTTTTGGCGTGAGATTTTCTAGAATCGGTAGAGCTTTTTCCCCAGAGCGTCGTTTTGGGCCCGGACTTCTTCTTGCGAGGTGGTTCAAACGAGCGTTCTGATGGGTTTGATGCATTTTCTGGGCCACTCACGCGTAGATTCCTCTAATAGTTCCTAAATCGTTGCCACATCATAAGTGTAGGCTAAGTATCGGCTGCCCTCGCTGCAATTAACGCAGCTGTCTAAGCATCGCAAATATTTAGCTGACTGAGCAAGGTTAAAAGCCGAGGGGTATCACTGAGGTATAGAAAACCGATGAGTGCCTCTAACCCTGTTGCTTTTTGATAGTCTGCTCCTCTGGCTCTGCGGTGACGTCCGGTGGTAGCATTACGACCTCGCCTAAGGACATCTTTTTCGACATCAGTCAGGTGATCTTTGAGAATATCTACGTAGTGTGACTGCTGTTCGGCTTTAACTTTGCTGACAACCTGCTGATGGTAGTCGCGGATACGTTTGGGTGGGTTTAGAAGCTGCGATCGCACGTACAGCTCAAAAACGGCGTCTCCAACATAGGCCAGAGCAATAGGCGCTAACTCTCCTGCCTGCTTGGCCGTCATTGTGACTGACAGCAAGCTTAGCCTCGACGGCTCAAGCATCGGGCTCTCGTCGCCAATTGCTACGAGCTGATCTGTCGTACCTGAAGTCGCTGTAGGCGAAAGGCGATCGGGAGAATTGTCTGACAACGATGAAAAAGGCTCAGTACGCAGCCACAAACAAAACGGCTTAACTTCTGACTACTTCTTGAGGTTTTCAAGCGCGGCATCTACGCTTGGCTGCAAAGATAGGAACTGCTCTAGCCGAACTAATTTAACGGTCTGTGTAACCCGAGGGTTGCTGACAACTTGAATGCTGCCGCTCTCACTTTTGGCTTTTTTGACCAATCGAACGAGCGCCCCTAGACCAGAGCTGTCAACAAAATCAATAGTGGATAAATCTAAAATGATATGGGTTGGGCCGTCCTCAATATACCTAGTAAGAACCTTCAGAAAAGTGGGTTCTGAAAAAGCATCGAGAAGCCCGGTGAGGCGAAATATCTGACATTTCCCCCTAACTTCGCGGGTGCCTCTTAGACTAACGGTTAGGGTAAGCGACTCAGCGATAGGATCCTCCTGGTATGCCTAGCATCGAACGACGACATGACGATTAAGTATAGGGCAAGATAATAGAGACCGCAAGATAATTTTGCTTCCTTTTCTCTACACTGACCTCAGCTGTTGCCCTCTGCTATAGATATCATGCTGCTCTACTCAGATATCCATTGAGATATCTATTTCTGTCGTTTTTGCGTGCGCATGTCTTGAACGAAGTTCGCAAATAGATAGTCAGCATCGTGGGGCCCAGGGCTAGCCTCAGGATGATATTGCACAGAAAAGACCGGCAGTTGCTTGTGACGAATCCCAGCAACAGTTTGGTCGTTAAGATTGAGGTGAGTGACTTCGACCTGCTCGTTGTCAATAGAGTCGGCGCTAAGCGCAAAGCCGTGATTTTGACTGGTGATTTCGACCTGTTTGTCGAGGCCGCAGGGCTGGTTGAGTCCGCGATGACCAAATTTGAGTTTGAAGGTATCTGCACCTAGCGATAGGCCCAAAATTTGATGTCCCATACAGATGCCAAAGGTAGGAATTTTGCTATTCATTAAGGTCTCAGCGACCTGAGGCGCGCCTGTGACGGCGGCTGGGTCACCAGGACCATTAGAGAAAAAGATCCCATCAGGGCTATAGCTGAGAATGGTTTCTGCATCGGTGCTGGCTGGTACGACAATAACTTTGCAGCCGTAGCTGGCCAACCTTTTAAGGATGTTGCGTTTGACGCCGAAGTCAATGGCAACGACTGTGAGGGTGGGCTCTTGAGCTTTGTCTTCGGCAGTTGTGCCGGGGCCCGAGGCCGCTCGATTAGGATCGGATATAGGCAGTGCACTAAAGGCCCAGGCTTCTTCTGTGCTCGTTTCCCACTCATAAATTTCATTGGTGGTGACTTCTTTGACTAGGTTGAGCCCTTCCATAGAAGGCAGCGCTTGTAGCTGACTCAACAGTTCGTCAGGATCGAGAACGTCGCTAGAAATAATGCCATTCATAGCCCCAACGTTGCGGAGCTTGCGGGTGAGCGCACGGGTGTCAATGCCGCAAATGCCCGGAATGTTGTGCTTTTTGAGATAGTCTCCAAGAGACTGCGTGGAGCGCCAGTTACTAGGGCGATCGCATACATTTTTGGCAATGGCTCCCCTAACGTGGGGGCGATTAGATTCTTCGTCTTCAGCGTTAACGCCTGTGTTACCTAGCTCTGGGTAGGTAAAGGTAATCATTTGGCCACAGTAGCTGGGATCGGTAAGCACCTCCTGATACCCTGTCATGCCTGTGTTGAAAACAACCTCTCCCATCGTGGTTCCTGGGGCTCCAAATGACCATCCTCTATAGAGAGTGCCATCTTCTAGAACAAGGAGTGCAGGCTTAGCGGAGGGATCGAACATAGTGACCAGCTCTATAGATATGTATGGCAGATATTTAGGGCAGTATTTCAAAACTGTCAGCACTGTCAGCTTCATTCTGCTTGCCGCCTAATATTATTGCCTAGTTTGCTGACATAGAGCGCTCTGCCTATAGCTTTGTTTCAAGAAATGCCCATATGCAATCAGTTTGGTCAGTCTCAATTCACCTGTGCTGATATTGGGAAAACGCTATTTTGCGCCGGCCTAAGATTCCCTGAGTGCTTTGCTTTAGAAGACTTGACTTGAGTACTATGGGCTCTGGGTCTATCTATTTCGAAGCTAATAAGCTGAGCTGCCTCATCAGGGTTAGGACGCGCTGGGATGAGATTCGAGGTGATATCTGGAGTCACTGCTGGGACGGCAGGAATTTGGGATGCAGGACTTTCGGATCCGTATCCCACAGGGATGAGAGAATCTATGAGGGTAGTGACAGTACCTGCCTTTAGATCGTTAAGCAAGATAGCTGAATCAACGTTGCTGCTGAGTGTGTCAATAGCAGTGCGAATTAGCATTGCTGATACTTCCGGTAGGAGTGAGGCAGGTATCGGCATGTAGAGCGTTTGTAGCGCACCCGACCCGTCGTCAGAAGCTTCGAGTCCTTCTAATAGTGGTGAGTCGATTTCTCTGCGCGGTCGATTTGCTTCGGGTCTTAGTGTTTGTCTTAATGTCTCTAGTTCAGAAGCCTCTAGCTCAGAGGGCACCGAGTCTGATACGTCTGCTAGAAATGGGCTGCTATGGGCTGTAGAGACTTGCCGCAGGTTTTCTCGGGCTGTTTGAAAACTGGCAATAAGAGATTCTTCTTCAAATCGTTCTTTTCGTTGGGGTATTGTCTGAACGAGCTGAGCTAGTGTGAGACGTCCAGATGCCTGTTCGATACTGCTTCCCGCTGCAAGGCTAGCGTATGAAGTTGCGAAGTCTAATGCATCTACGGCTTCTGGGCTTTCCCCGCTCTCTGCGTTTAGGCTTCCTGCGCTTAGGCTTTCTGTGGCTAGGTTTTCTATGGCTAGATTGTCTGAAGCTAGGCTTTCTGAAGCTAGATTCTGTGTCGCTAGGTTCTCTGAAGCCAGGTTCTGTGTAGCTAGCTCTCTAGCAACAACGGTAGAAGCAACGGCGGTAGTAGAAATTTCAGAGGGTGAATTGAGCGCAGCATGAACTTGTATGTTACGCAGGATACTAGTTCCGATAGGTACACCCTCGTTTTCTCTAGGAGACGTGCGATTCTCTACTAGCTGTGTGACAGCCGCTGACTCACGCTCTGCTAGCTCTGCTTGGGGTTGAGCTGCTGGTAGTACAGGAAGGCCCTCTTCAAAAGATGAGCTAGCTACTGTGGCGTTGCTAGGTATAACCGATGTAAAGTTAGCATTAGCTGCTGTCTGTAGAGAAGCTACTGGCTGAACTGTTGGTTGGGCTGGTAACTGCGCTGGAGCCTGAGCTGTCGCCGTTGATAGTACCTGTGATCGAGGTAGGCTGCTATCTTGCTGGTTGAAGTTAGCGATCGCCTGAGCGGTGTCTTCGCTAAAGGCGATGGGTACGGGTTCTTCCGCGAACGTAGCTGTTGGTGCGTAGATAGGCGCTGATGGCAGATAGACCCGTGAACTGTAGGGCACGCGATCGCCCATGAAGCTGCTAGTCCCAGCGTTTCTAGAAGCGTTGAGATGTGCGCGAACTGGGCCAATAGGATCTGTGCGAGATTGGCTAGCTAAGAGTGCTTGTACCTCATCGACCGTACTAGCTGCTGTTGCCTCAGTGCTGAGCGATCCTGGGTTTGTGGTGGGTAGGGAATCTGTGCTGCCAGGTTGCTCGAAAGCAGGGCCCATTCTGCTTCTAGAAGTACCAAGCGAGAACTGCTGCGCGTCTAAAGAAGAGTCAGCAGCGCCCCCACTAGCAAACACATCAGATTGACTGAAAGCTGTAGCTGTTTCGGTAGGGGCCTCAAATCTCCATTGAGCACTGGGTGCCTTACTTTGACTACAGCCAGTGATGGCAGTGAGAATGACGGCGGATGCAGTGACTTTGCGCATAGAACTACTTGACTCTCTGAGACGGGCTGCTAGGTACGGGTGGTATCCCTTTTGGGAGGGGATGTGAAGGCTGGAAAAAACGACGTTTCTTTGCTTTTGTGATTGCGTTTTAGAGACTTTCGCTTTTAGAGACTTCTACTTTTAGAGGCTTTTATAGAATGTACTCAAACGTGTTTGCTTAGCCCAAGCTAGCATTACCTGTAACAAACTATGAGAGAATCTGCGAGAATTTACGGACTCTTCTTTATGCGCAGACTCTTTTTTATACCGAAAACTCGAGGCTCTAAAGAGATAGACTGAGAAGCTTAATCTAAAATCCAGAAGCTAAAATCCAGAAGCTAAAGTTCAGACGATTGAAGCGGATGGGCTGACGTCTGATAGCCTGATTGCATAAATTTACTAGATGCACAAGATAACAGACGTCGCTCTAGTGAAAAAGTTCGCCGAAGTACGAGAATTATCTAAATTTCTCGGTCGGACGAAAACTTTAATCAGGTATATCAGGTATTAGGTGGTCTTACGTGGTGTATTCGGCGTTGATTTTCACATAATCGTAGCTAAGATCGCAGCCCCAGGCATTTCCCTTTCCAGGGCCGTCACCAACGTTAATGCTAACCGCGACAGGGTGGGCTAACGCCTCTACTTCAATTTCTTGGCGGCTGAGCGGATCTAGGCTGTTAGCCGCGGATGCGGAATCACATGGCTGAGTGTCACTGAGCAAAATCTTGGACATGGCGAGGCTGCTGCGCTCTGCTTGTTGCTTAAGATATGCACTAGCTGCGGCGCGGTCAAAGGACTGGGGCGCGCCTGCTTGCATAAGCGTAAAGTCGCCAAGGGTGATGCTCAGATCGTTTTGATCGAAGGGCGTACCGGCTCTACCAGCGGCTCCAGCGATGCGCCCCCAGTTGGGGTCACGTCCAAAAATAGCTGATTTGACTAAGGATGACCCGGCGACCGTGCGAGCAATCTGGTTGGCAGCGCGATCGCTCATGGCACCCGTGACAGCTACTTCGACCAGGCAAGTTGCGCCTTCGCCATCTCTGGCAATCGATTTGGCAAGGTGAACGCATACCTCTGTGAGCATAGCTTCGAGCTTATCGGCCTCGGGGCCGGCGCTAGTAATAGCCGGCGTACGCGATTCACCATTGGCCAGGGCAATAAGGCAATCGTTGGTGCTGGTGTCACCATCTACAGTGATTTGATTGAAGCTTTTGGCAGCAGCGCGGCGGACCATCTCTTGCCATAGCTGTGATGAAACCGCAGCGTCGCAGGTAACAAACGCCAGCATGGTGGCCATGTTGGGGTGAATCATGCCAGAGCCTTTAGCGATGCCACCGATGCGAACCGGGCGATCGCCTATTTGAGTTTCTAGGGCAATTGATTTGGTAATGAGATCGGTGGTGACAATAGCCCGCGCCGCCTTGTCTCCGCCTTCGGGAGAGAGCGCGTCTACTAGTGCCGGAATGCCAGCTTTGAGGATATCTATTTTGAGGCGCTGACCAATGACACCGGTAGAGGCCAATAGGATGCCATGAGCTGGCAGATTGAGCGTACTAGCGAGGGCCTGAGCACTCGCCAGCGCATCTTGCATGCCTTGCTCTCCGGTACAGGCATTGGCTTGTCCCGCGTTGCAGAGAATGGCGCGCACAGAGGTGTTGTTATCTAACAAGTCTTGACAGTAGTCGATACAAGCGGCACGCACTTGGCTTGTGGTAAAGACACCTGCTGCGGTCGCTTCGCTATCAGAGACAATCAGTGCCAAATCTGGCGCGCCGGAAGGTTTGAGCCCAGCGGTGGTACCAGCCGCTCTAAATCCTTTGGGGGCTGTAACACTGCCTGCGATCGCTTGCCAATCTGACATCGTTATTTCTCTGCCTACTTTTTAGAAAATTTGGTTTGAAGTATGAAGAGAGGATTATACCAAGCTAACTAGAACTCTGCTTCAGAAGGCTTATGATTTTGAGGAAAGATGCCATTAATCAACCATGTCCTTTGGTTCCAAGTCAGTTCCTCAGCCCTCAATTGAGCCCTCTACGCGATTATCCCACCCAGTTCCACCTGCCAAAAGTAGAAAAAAAAGTTTGCTGGGAGTGCCCTTAAAGCAGGCAGGTTTTTTGATATTAGGTGGGTTCTTAATGGGCGTTGCGCCAGTCAATGCTTGGCCATTAGCCTGGTTTGCGCTGATTCCCCTGTGGCAAATAGTTTTGCAACCGCATTTGCCGCTTCGCTCTGCACTGGTCGGCGCGGCCCTTTGGGGCGCGGCCTACCACGGGACGGCGCTTTCTTGGATTGTATGGTGGCTAAAGCCTTTGCTCTCTATGGGGCTGCCGCTGCTAGCCGGTGTGCCTATTACTCTATTTGCCTGGGTCTTTATCACGATTTGGGGCGCGGCTATTGGCATAATTTGGATAGCACTTCTGCACCAGGTCTGCCGCTGGCGAATGGTTTCAGGCTGGCAGCAGGTGCTGGTCGGAACAGCGCTGTGGTGCACTATGGAGTGGATATGGAGCCGGGGCCCGCTGTACTGGACGTCTTTGAGCTACACGCAGAGTCCATATAACTTGCTGGGATTGCAGCTAGGGCAGCTAGCAGGCCCGCTGACGATAACTGCGGGCATTGTCGCGGTGAATGGTCTGCTAGCAGAATGGTTGAGGCTTCGAGCCAGCGGGCGAGAACGCAAAGAGGCGTCACGGCAGCTGCTGGGGCTAGGTTTAGCGCTTTTTCTGTGTTTCCATCTGGTGGGTTTGGCGTTTTACGCTCGGTCTTTGGCAGATGAACCGAGACAGGCGCTGACGGTGGGCCTAGTACAGGGAAATATTCCAACCAGTGAAAAGCTGTCGCCGATGGGCGTGCAGGCATCTCGGCAGGCGTATTTAGAGGGGTATGAGACGCTGGTGGCAGCCGGGGCTGACTTGGTGATTACGCCAGAAGGGGCGATCGCGCAGACATGGAATACGTTTATGCAAGACCGCGATTTGCTGATGCGAGCGGTGGTCAGAAACAAAGTGCCGCTACTGCTAGGGACGTTTGCCCGGCAGAATGAAGGGCGCAACCAGGGTAAGTCTACACAGAGTTTGCTGATGCTCGCGCCCAGCGCAGAGGTGATAGGTCGCTATGACAAGGTAAAGCTGGTGCCGCTGGGCGAGTATTTGCCGTTCGAGCCGCTGCTGCGAGCGGTGATGGGGCCATTGTTGCCGTGGACTAGCCTGGCACCGGGGCGGTTCGATCAGCAGTTGGAGACGCCGTTTGGGCCAGTGGCGGTGGGTATTTGCTATGAGTCTGCGTTTGCAGGGCTGTTTCGAGCGCAGGTGGCACGAGGTGGCCAGGCGATTTTCACAGCTTCTAACAACGACCCCTATCCGCCTAGGCAAATGATGCAGCACCATGCGCAGGACGTGATGCGGGCAGTTGAGACAGATCGGTGGGCGGTGCGGGTGACGAATACAGGCATTTCGGGGGTAGTTGACCCGCAAGGGCGATCGCGCTGGCTATCAACACCAGATGAGCAAATCGTTCATAACTCACAGATATATCTTCGCCAGAGCCAGACGCCGTATGTTCGCTGGGGAGACTGGCTGACGCCAACGCTATTAGCGATCGCACTTATGATTTTGTTTAGAGCCGCTGCTGTAGAGAGGCCGTTTTAGATAAGCCGTTTTAGAGAGGCCGTACCGGTAGTCACCAGCTTCAGAAACGCCTCAGCAACTAGCCGCCTTAGCAACTGGCCGCCTTAGCAACTAGCCGCCTTAGCAACTGGCCGCCTTAGAACTGGCCGCCTTAGAACTGGCCGTTGGTCGCTAGCGAATCTATTTTCTCGGGTGGCAGTGCCTCAGCTAGCCAAAACCCCTGTGCCTGATGACAGCCAAATGATAGCAGTGCCGCCATTTGTTGTGCGGTCTCGACCCCTTCGGCAATGACGGTGATATTAGCGCTACGACCGAAGTCAACGATTGTTTTGGCGATGCTGAGGCCTTGGGCGTTGAGCTCTGGTGAATGGCTGAGCGTTTGTACGAAGGTGCGATCAACTTTGAGGGCATTGACCGTGAGCTGGTGGAGTCGGCTAAGAGAAGAATGGCCTCGGCCAAAGTCGTCTACGCAGAGCTGAAAGCCAATAGATTTTAGCTGTTTAAGCGCAGTGGTCACCGATGGGTCGCTGCTGAGCAGGGTTCGCTCGGCCAGTTCTAATTGCAAAGCCGCGGCGGGTAGCTCATATTTTTTGAGTGCAGCCTGCCACTGAGCCATAAGTGCTGGATGGCGAATTTGCGAGAGCGATAGGTTGAGGTGCAGGCTGATGTTAGCCCAGGCAGGGTGCGATCGCCACTTTGCTAAGTGACGGCAGGCGTTTTCGATACTGTGTGCACATAGCTTTTGCATGATGCCGATCTCTTCAGCCGATGCGATAAAATCTTGAGCGGTAATACAGCCTCGAACGGGATGCTGCCAGCGCAGTAGCATTTCAAACCCACAAAGCTGCTGGCTGGGCAGATCGAAAATGGGCTGATAGTGAAAGCGAAACTGATTTTGAAGCAAGGCCCGCCGCAAATCTTCTTCTAATGTGAGCTGAGCCTTAGCATGGTTTTGCATCTGAGTATCGAAGATGGCAAACTGCTGAGTATCTGCGGCTAGCTCGTTCTGGATCAGAATCGGCGCGGGATGAGAATGCATTTGTAGCTGCATTTGTAGCTGCCGTTGAACCCGCTGCTTGGTCTGCTGTTTGGCTTTGTACATGGCAGTATCAGCATCTTTGAGCGCTGCTTCAGGCTGGCGATAGCCATGGCTGCCAAACGTAACGCCAATACTCGCGCCAACGGCAATTTGCTGCTGGTTTATCATAACTGGGGTTTTTAGCTGCCGGTGCAACCGCTTAACAGCTGTGATCGCCATCTCCTCATTGGGTAAATTATCCAGCAAAACCGCAAACTCATCACCGCCCATACGCGCTACTAAATCACTTTTTCTCAATAGCGTTTTGATTTGATTAGCTACGTAAATAAGGAGCTGATCGCCGACTTCATGGCCTAGTGTGTCATTGATGGATTTGAAGTTGTCAAGGTCAATGAACAAAACGGCGTAATGGTGACTAGGCTGACGGTGATTGAGCTGAATTGCCTGGGCTAATCTCTGCATGAAATAGCTGCGATTGGGTAGCTGCGTCAAAAGATCGTGTAGGGCGTTGTGACGTGAGCGTGCTTCTCGATTGACCAGGTTAGTTTGTGCCCGTAGCAAACGATGCAAAGCTGTGGTAAGACCGGCTGTACGCTCTTTTATTCGCGCTTCTAAATGCTGATTAGAAAGATGGAGCTGATGACGCTGGTAGCTCAGCTCTATTTGAGCAATGACCTGATGGCTAAGAACCTTGAGTGCCTGAACCTGTGAGGGGTCAAGCTGATGGGGTCGATAGTCTAAAACGCAAAGCGAACCCAAAGCGTAGCCGTCGGCGGTAATAAGGGGTGCACCTGCATAAAAGCGGATGAAAGGAGAGCCAGTGACGAGTGGATTGAAGCAGAACTGAGGGTGTAAGAGTGCGTCTTCAACAATCATCACCTCTGTACTTTGAATGGTGTATGTACAGAAGGCCATTGAGCGTGGCGTTTCGTTTAGATCGGCATCTACCCCAACTTTGGACTTGAACCACTGCCGCTCGCTATCTACGAGACTAACTAGAGCAGTAGGCGTCTGACAAATATGAGCGGCTAGTGCAGTGATGTCGTCATAAAGCGCCTCAGGGAGCGTATCTAAGATGCCGTAATCTTGAAGCTTGGCGAGACGAAGTGTTTCTTGGGCCGATAGAGGAGCTGTCATGGATTGACTGTTTTGGCATCAGTTTTTGAGAACTGATAGGTTCGTAATATTTTTTGATAGGCCGTAGTTGTGAGCGGGTAGTTTCACCGCCGATGCATAGCCGTTACAGTGCTGTAGCGACTATTCCAAGCATGGCGAAACCTCTGTTCAAAAAAGGTTTCGCTAAGATGCGTAATTCTGATTGACGGCCTACGGAACCCTGTTGATTGGTGAACTTGCCTTGATCTCTTTAGCTATAGATGCGTTTTGTGAGTGAGTGAAGCTAAATCGCGAGACATGATTTCTTCAGCGACTCTAAGACTTGAATGAAGAGACTTGTCTAGTATCTACGAGGCTTCACGCTCAGAATAGACCAATCCTAGTGCATTCTTGTCTTAAAGCCCACTGCACCAGTCAAGTGCCCGGTTCCAGGCCCACCATCGATCAGGATCGTTGTGCTGCTGTTGGCACTTGCGGCTACTGACGTAGCCAACGTGGCCGCCTGCCTGAGTCATTATCAGCTTGATCGACGGGTTTTCTGCACAGATGGTTTCGATATCGTCAACTAGAGTTGGGTCAAAGAGCGGATCGTCTACGGCATAGAGGATCCAGGTCGGCTTTTGCAGCTCAGGCAGAATATAAAGGCCGCTGGTCGCTTTGTAGTAATCTTCTACGCTGTCGAAGCCGAGGCGAGGAATAACCATTTCTTGATCAAAGGTCCAGATGCTGCTGACGCGCTCAGCGGCGATAGGATTGAAGGCGTCGGGATGGTATTGCTGAAGCTGGCCCAGGAGCTGTTTGAGCTTGCGGGTGATGGCTTTTTCAAGGTATTTGCCTAGGGGGGCGTTTTCGAGATATTTGAGCGATCGCAGCGATTCTAGCGCCGGACAAATTACCATACACCCACCAATATCGTCAATAGACAGGTCGAGATCTGCGCCCCATTTCGGCAAGTCTTGAGCTGCCTTGACGCCCCACAGGGCCAAGAGTCCGCCGAGAGAAAATGCAGTAAACCAGATAGGCGTCGGCGCGCCCATTGCTTTTACCGACGCCGCAATTCTCACAAAATCTTCCCCCTCATACAGGCCATCAGAGGTCAGCGTTGGTGATAGCTTGGCACTGCGCCCATGCGCTCGCCAGTCGAAAATAACAACAGCGTAGCCTCTGGCAAACGCCTTGCGGGCCATAATACGCAAAAACCACTGATCGTCCAAATCACCAGTGATACCATAGGTGCCAATAATCGTCCCGACCGGATTAGCTGGAATCGCTACGAGCCCAAAAAGCGGTACCCCATTTGCCCCTGTAAAGACTTTCTCCTGAAAGGTTGGCTCTGGCTCTTCTAACGTCTTCTCCCAGCTTTTACTGGCTAGTAGCCCAGCATAGAGCGTCATCATCAGACCGTTGTTTAGCGGCCACGGTGCGCGATACGACATCAAAGACATACATTAGAAAGCTCAGTAGCCTGACAATTCTAACGGCAGTTGAGCAAGGTAGCTGAGAAAAGCGGGTAGTTCATTACTTACAGATTTACTTACAGATGTAGACGTATGAAAAAACTAATCGATCTGAGCCATACCGTAGAGTCGGGCATGGTTACCTATAAAGGCCTACCTGCGCCGTTGATTTGCGACTTTTTAACGCGCGAAGCCTCAAAGGCTTATTACGCGGAGGGTACGACCTTTCATATTGGCAAGATTGAAATGGTAGCAAACACAGGAACCTATATTGATTCTCCGTTTCATCGCTATGCGGATGGTAAGGATCTCTCAGAGCTGCCGCTGGCATCGCTAGCTGATTTAGAGGGCGTTGTGTTTAGAGCTGAGCCCGGTGAAAAAAGTATTGGGCCAGAAACGTTTGAAAACTTGAGCGTGGCGGGTAAAGCGGTACTTATTCACACCGGCTGGGACCAGCACTGGCGTAAAGATCAGTATTTTGAAGATCATCCACATATCACCGCTGCTGCGGCTGAGCTTTTGCGGCAATCTGGTGCGGCGCTGGTGGGGATTGACTCTTACAACATGGACGGGACAACGACAGGCGATCGCCCTGCGCACACTATCTTATTGGGCGCTGATATCCCTATCGTTGAGCACATGTGTCAGCTACAAGATTTGCCCGATGATGGCTTTAAATTTAACGCGGTGCCGGTAAAGGTAAAACGGTTCGGTACGTTTCCGGTACGAGCCTACGCTGTAATTGACGCATAGCTGTATTAAGTTGGCTCTGGGCAGAAAGCGCTATGGGCTACTATAAATAACTGACCTGTTTGCAGGTCGCTAATCTATTTTATTAAGTCCTCGTCAGTACCTATATAGAGCGGGTACGTATTTAGCTATGAGCAAAGGCACACTCTTCGATAAAGTTTGGGACGCGCATACCGTTGGCACGTTGCCTTCTGGTCAAACTCAGCTATTTATTGGCCTGCACCTAATCCACGAGGTGACTAGCCCGCAGGCGTTTTCCATGCTCGATGAGCGGGGCCTGAAGGTGATGTATCCTGAGCGCACGGTAGCGACGGTAGATCATATTGTGCCGACCGAAGACCAGTCGCGGCCCTTTGCCGATCCGATGGCCGAGAAGATGATGAGCGCGCTAGAGGCCAATACAAAGGCGCATGGCATTCGGTTTTTTGACGTGGGGTCTGGCGATCAGGGAATTGTGCATGTGATTGCCCCAGAGCAAGGCTTGACGCAGCCAGGAATGACGATTGCCTGTGGTGATAGCCATACTTCGACGCACGGGGCGTTTGGTGCGATCGCTTTTGGCATTGGAACCAGTCAAGTGCGTGATGTGCTTGCCTCCCAAACTTTGGCGCTTGCCAAGCTAAAAGTGCGCCGCATTGAAGTTAACGGCGAGCTGCCCGACGGCGTGTATGCAAAAGATATTATTTTGCATGTGATCCGTAAGCTAGGTGTTAAAGGCGGCGTTGGCTTTGCCTATGAGTTTGCCGGTAGCGCCATTGAAAGCCTGTCGATGGAAGGGCGAATGACGCTGTGCAATATGTCGATTGAAGGTGGTGCCCGCTGTGGGTATGTCAACCCTGACCAAACGACTTATGACTATATAAAAGGTCGTGATTTTGCACCCAAGGCTGCGCAGTGGGATGAGGCCTTGGCCTGGTGGGAGAGTCTGCGTAGCGATGCAACCGCGACGTATGACGATGTGGTGGTATTTGACGCGGCGACGATTGCGCCTACCGTTACTTGGGGCATCACCCCAGGTCAAGGCATTGGCGTAGACGAGTCGATTCCGACGCCCGATACAATGCCAGAAGATGAGCGTCCAATTGCTGAAGAGGCGTATCGCTACATGCAGCTTTTGCCAGGGAAGCCACTGGCGGGAACTAAGATTGACGTTTGCTTTATTGGTAGCTGTACCAACGGTCGCCTGAGTGATTTGCAAGAAGCGGCTCGTATTGCTCAGGGCCGCCATGTAGCGGCTGGGGTGAAGGCTTTTGTCGTGCCGGGCTCTGAGCGGGTAAAGCAGCAGGCAGAAGCGGAGGGGCTTGACCGAATCTTTGAGGCGGCAGGATTTGAGTGGCGAGAGCCAGGCTGCTCCATGTGTCTGGCGATGAACCCAGATAAGCTAGAAGGTGCGCAAATCAGCGCGTCTTCTTCTAATCGCAACTTTAAGGGGCGACAGGGCTCGTCTTCGGGGCGAACGCTGCTGATGAGTCCGGCGATGGTAGTGTCGGCAGCGGTGACCGGTCAGGTAACGGATGTGCGATCGCTTACGCCCGCAAGTTAACTTTGGGTTAACAAAAGGTTAAGCTCTGCTGCTATCGCCTGATTCTACGGGCAATTTTTATTTTCACTTTCTTAACCTCTTCTTTCTGTGGGGTTAATCCCAATGGTTGATGATGCTTCTAAAAGTAATTAGAAGCTACTACCTACTTTGGGGTTAATTTGTTTTGTCATTGACAACTTCCACGCCAACGCACGCGCCCGCTAACCCATTTTTGAATCACTTAGAGCAGCTATATAAGGAGCGATCGCTCATTACATATGCCGCTGGACTTACCATTCCGCTGCAATCTCAGCAGCTATACATTATTTGCCGTGGCATCGTTCAACTGCATACCATTCACTCCGACGGTAATGAAACGATTGTGGGTCTGTGCGGACCTTCTATGGCCTTTGGTGCGCCGCTGACAAGTTTGCATCCCTACTGGGCAACCGCGTTGAACGATACGGGTTTGTTGCCGCTGTCGCTAGCAGAAATCGAAGCTTCGCCAGCGCTGTCGGCAGCTTTGCTTCCGCAGATGGTGCGCCGCTTGCAGCAGTCAGAAGCATGGCTGGCATTTTCGGGTAAGCGGCTGGTGGCCGACCGACTGCGCAGCCTGATTATGCAGCTCGCGCAAGATTTTGGGCAGGTCGGTCCAAACGGTGTACGGATCAATATCCGCCTGACGCACCATCAGCTAGCGACGATTATTGGTACTACTCGGGTGACGGTTACTCGGCTGCTGCGCGACTTTAAAGACGAGGGCTGGCTGAGCGTTCACCGTCGCCAGCTAGTCGTGACACCGCAGACTTTAGGCATGCCTTTGTATGGCGAGTCGATTGTGTATCCTGCCTGAAGAGACTCGCCTGAAGAAATCCGCTTGGGAAAGAATAGTTTCTAGCCATCTACTTCTAGGCTATTTAGAAGCCCGTTGACTACAAGCCCGCCGTCAGCACACCTCAAGTACTGTGGAAAAGTACTGTAAAAAATGATGTGAATCAAGGTGATGCGAACCGAAGCGATGCGAACCGAAGCGATGTGAACCAAGGTGATGCGATGGGACCGTGCTTCTAAATAGTCTCTTCTAATTTCTCCGTTCGTCGCCGCTCGGCTAGCTTCAGCATGATTTCTGTGTGGACTTCTTTGGTGATCGGATACAAGTACATAAGAATAGCACCACAGATCAAGAGAACTAGCGGCACAGGACCTGCGAAGAAGCGGATAGCCTGAACAGCAGGGGCGAGCTGTACCTCTAGCGCTGGGTCAAACTGGGCAGCTTCTAGCGCTAGGCCGACTAGATAAATGCCGAGTGCCAAGCCAATCTTTTGCAAAAGCGTCATGAAGGCATAGAAGGTTCCTTCATGGCGGCGGCCTGTGTTTAGCTCGTCTAGCTCAATGACGTCTGGAAGAATAGACCAGGGCACTACATAGGCCGTGGCGACGCCAAAACCTGCGATCGCACAAAGCCCAAACAGCACACCATTCTGCCCTGGCTGCAAAAAAAACAATCCGACCTGGACCAAAATCCAAATCCCTGAGCCTAGAAAATAGAGATTACGCTTGCCGATTCTTTTACTAAGCGCCGCGCAAACAAACATCATAATTACAGCGATGCCCTGCACAATCAACGCCAGCAGGCTGCCATCTACACTCATGACATACTTGCCATAGTAGGGAATCACCGCTGCGGTAATTTGCAGCGCTAGCCAGGAAAAAAGATAAATGCCAACGACATAAAGAAAAGGTTTGTTGCTAGCAACGATTTTGAGCTGGCTCGAAAAAGATTCTTCGGTTTCATGGGTGCGATCGCCTAGAAACTTGCCCGCAGCTCTAGCGTTTTTTTCCATGTAGCCGTAGGTGCCAAAAATGCACCAGTAGATCGTGAGAATAGAAACGATGCCGCCAAAAATACCAAGCGCGGTGTAGCGCTGTGTCTCTGTCTGTAAAAAGCTGAGGTTGGGGTAGTTAGCAGCAATGACTGGCAGCAGGCCTGCGGCAACCAGGATAGAGAGACCACCCACAATAGAAAAGGCGAGGCGAAAAGAAGTGAGTGAGGTGCGCTCGTCATAGTCTTGCGTCATTTCAGCGGTGAGGGTGCTGTAGGGCAAGTTAGTGGTGGTAAAAAATATCTGGAAAAGAGAGGTAACGGCCACGTAGTACCAAAAGGCCATCCACTCTTGGCTAAAGCTAGGCACAATCCAAATAAAGCAATAAGAGAGGCCAAATGGAATGGCGGTAAGAAATATCCAAGGGTAGCGCCGACCCCAGCGGCTGCGGGTGCGATCACTCAGCATGCCGACTAGCGGATCGTTCACCGCGTCCCAGATTTTACCGACCGCCAGCACAGAACCGGCCACCGCAGGCCGCATCCCCACAGCATCGGTGAGAAAAATCAGCAGAAAGAAAGCAAGAAACTGAGACGTGAGCCCCGCGCCAAAATCACCCGCGCCATAGGCCAACTTCACCGGCAGCGACAGCTTGGGTGACGGGTAGTTTACGTTGGCATGCGGCTGAGGTTCTATGTTAGCCATGAAGAAACCCTGTATAAATAGATAAATATTAAGTAACCTTCCCAGTCCCTATCCTCTGGTCTCGATCTTCCTGAGTCCTAACTAGGGACTTCCACGGATAGGAACTCTACTGAACCCCGCAATCACCTCGCAATGGCAGATCTTTACGTATCCTGGTCAGACTATCATCGAACTATCGAGCAGTTGGCTTTGATGGTACACCGCTCTGACTGGCGGTTTAATCAAATTGTGTGTCTGGCAAAAGGTGGGCTGCGTATTGGCGATATTCTTTGCCGAATTTCCGATCAGCCGCTGGCGATTCTTTCGACCGCCTCTTATGGTGGTGAGGGCAACCGGACTCGGGGCTCTATCACGTTTTCTAAAGACCTGAGCATGACCACAGCAAATCTGGGCTCGCGGATTTTGCTAGTGGATGACTTGGTCGATTCGGGGCAGAGCCTAGAGCGCAGCATTTCTTGGCTAAAGCATCGGTACGGCTTTTACATTGATGAGATTCGTACGGCGGTTTTATGGCATAAGGCCTGCTCGTGCATCGCGCCTGACTATGCAGTGCACTACCTAAAAGACAATCCCTGGATTCATCAGCCGTTTGAGAACTATGAAGACATGAGCTGGGATGATTTGGCGGATTGATACTGGTGCGTGCAGAGGGCCAAGACCCGGCGCTGGCGTCAAAAAGACCAGTCAGCATATTTTGTTATCGCTTTAGCCAAAAGTGCTATACACTAAAGCCCGTTGAGAAAGCCTATAGATAAAGCCTATTTATTGTGCCTGTGAGCATTCCGCCGTCTCAAGATATTCCGCCTGCTCGCCGTGAATCGACCGAGGTTTCGCTGGCGGAGATAGAAAATATGGATCTAATGCCCGCCGCTGAAGGGTATGGTTTGCGGTGGGTAATTTTCATTTTGTTGTTGATGGCTAGCATAGGTGGCGCAGCCTACTGGCAGCGGGGACGGCTCTTAGGTGTGGGGTCGGCAATTGCCCAGGCCGATTTTGACTTTCTCTCTAGCGATCGCACAAGTAAAGATGCAACCCAGAACGCGGCGATCGCAAGTACTGATGACAGTGTAGAAGCCAGCGCCGAAATCAGCGCCGAAACCAATACCGAAACTAGCGCCGAAGCTAATACCGAAGCGGTAAATGCTGTGAGCGACAACCCGGTGGCGATTGGCACAGAAGATACGGACGAGCTGTTGAACCATCGCCGGTACGAAGTCGCTAATACTGACTCGCTAGTAGCGTTGAATTCAAATAGCAGTATTCAACTGCGGCCCGATGCTCAAGCTGCGATCGCAGAGATGCTTGCAGCGGCCAAAGCTGACGGCGTAAAGCTCGGCATTATTTCCGGCTTTAGAACCTTAGCAGATCAAGACTATCTGTATTTTGATTTAAAGGCCGAACGCGGCGAAAGCGCCCAGACACGCGCAGAAGTGAGTGCACCACCTGGCTACAGTGAGCACCATACGGGCTACGCAGTTGATTTTATTGACGAAAGCAAGCCGGATACTTTTCTAGAAGAAAGCTTTGAAACCACGGCTGCTTTTGCATGGTTAGAAGCCAACGCTGCGTTCTTTAACTTTGAGATGTCATTTCCTAAAGACAATGCGGCCAAGCTAAGCTACGAGCCTTGGCACTGGCGCTACGTCGGCAATCAAGAAAGTTTGGAACTCTTCTACAAATAGGCATGAACCCTACGACGCTCAATCTTCTGGCTGTCTCTGTCTTTGCCTTCACGCTATTAAGCCTAGTTGGCCCCTTATTAAACATCTCTCCTAGCGCGGTTGCGATCGCCCTTACCGGCCTAGCAGGCGTTTTTGCCCTCGACCGCTTTGCTGCCAAGGGTAAAGGCGGAAACTTGCTAATTGATCTAGTCTCTAGCCAATCCTCTGACTATCGGCAACGCGTTCTCCACCACGAGGCAGGCCATTTTCTCGTCGCTCACCTATTAGACATACCCGCTCATAGCTATACCCTTAGCGCTTGGGAAGCAATCAAGGTGGGCCTGCCGGGATTAGGCGGTGTTATTTTAGATACAGCTGCGATAGACACCGCGATAGACATCACAATAGAAACTGACCTAGAGAGCAATGCGATCTCCTCACAGCAGCTCAATCGCTACTACATCATTGGCATGGCTGGGATTGCTGCCGAGACTGAAACCTACGGAACCGCCCAGGGCGGGCAGGACGATCAGCAACAGCTACGGCAGCTATGGAAAAAGATGAAGCGCCCAGACAGTACAGCCGAGGTGCAGCTACGCTGGGCCCTATTACAGGCACAGACCTTACTAAGAACTCAAGAGTCTGCCTATAAAGCCTTAGTCTCAGCGATGGCAGAGCGAGCTTCTGTAGAGAAGTGTCAAGCTCAAATTGAACAGCATCGGGTAGCCATAGAAAGCCCAACAACGGTAAAAGATTAGTAGGGACGATCTAGAAGGCAAGTTGATAGGCGATTTGCTTATTAATTTGCCTATTAGCCTGCTGTGGTAACGACTTGATTACGACCAGATGCTTTTGCCTGCAGCAGATTTTTATCGGCCCTATCAATCAAGCTGATACCTTGCGTGTCGTCGTCAACCGTGAGTTCTGCCATGCCAATGCTAACGGTAATAAACAAGGCCGTTAGTCCGTCTATCGGATAGGCGAGCTGAAAAGGCTCACTCGCGATAGTTTCTCGTAAGCGGTTAGCAATGATTGTGCCTTCAATCGCGCCTGTATTGCTGAGCGTCACAATAAACTCTTCCCCCCCAAAACGAAACGGCGTATCGTAAAACCGCATGTTGGCTACTAATCGTTCGGCCAACTGTTTAAGAATTTTGTCGCCGACTAAATGGCCGAAGCGATCGTTTATCCGCTTGAAATAGTCAATATCTAGCATCATCAAAGAGAGTGGTGTTTGCTTTATCCGTGCCATTTCGATTTGACTGGGTAGCTCTAAATTAAAGGCCCTGCGGTTCCTAATTTGAGTGAGTGCATCAACCATGGCCACAGCAGAGAGCCAGTCGTTGATACGCGAAAGGTTACGGTAGCGCTGCGCTCTATTAAGACTCACTTGTAGATGCGCCTGTATCAAGCGGCACTGATCTGGGTGAAATCGGGAAGGGGTTACAGGCAGATCGTCTAGCTGACTTTCGATCGGGTCATGGCTAGCGGACTGTGAGACTGTTGTACTTTGCAAGGCTGTTGGATCTTGTGCCGTTGGATTTTGTACCGTTAGATTTTGTGCTATTGGATCTTGTGCTGTCTGCTCTGCTCTAGCAAAACCGTAATCTGCGCTGTAATCTGCAAGGAGCCAAAGGTGCGCATCTGCACCTGACTCTAGGGCTAGAGATGTATTCTCTAGCTGAAGCGCTGTAAGCTCGTAGTAGCTGCTGACGCTTGGTCTAACAAACTCTATAACAAGGGTGTAGGCAATTTTGTCTTGCCCGAACGTTTTGGTCACCGACTGTTCTATGAGTGCTGAAGCCTGAACAAGAATGACATCTGGGGGATGGGTATCAATTAGCGGTGTGGCTTCTGATGCAGATAACGCAGTGGTGATAATTAATGCGTCTAACCCTCTCACTTGGGATCGTAAGTTAGATATAAACTGGCTAGTTCCTATCAGCAATACGCTGTTCATATAACTCAAACTTGAAAGGCACAAATCAACCGGCTAGTAGCGTGAGCTAACCGAATCTATTGTCTGGTAATTCTTTATCGTCCGTTTTCAGTTTTGGTTTCGCTGTTTGACAGTTTTCACTACTAACTGCCTTCGGAGAAGCTCGGCAAATGATCATCAGCCATCTATTGATGCATACTATTGATTTTTTGCATATTTTGTTATTGAGCCATCTTACTTCCGACTATCTTTCCTTTACCTATTCTGCCTTGTCTTTATCCTAGCTAGTCTTTGTCTTGGATACTTTTGCCAAAACCGTCCGGCTTCCGTGCATTGATCTTATGCATAAATGGAAATATTGGAAGGTACTACCCATTGAAATGACTGCCTGTCGAGATAGAGTTATTGAGGGTAAAGGTTAGGTTTGAAAACTGGTAGTTCGTGACCGCTATAGAGCGCTGGTCTTTTGATATTGATAATTAGCCTGCCTATCGACATCGCGTAGCTGAGCGCACGACACCGACTGTGTGGTTAATCCATATATCTATATTTCCAATGAATGAGCGCTTTGACCTAGGCGTTCCTGTGCAGCTTTGATGGGCGACCTCAGTTATAAGGCTTTCTCTCGATTTTGTGAAAGGACATCGTAAAACTGTCCGTCTTTTCAGTGTCTGTCTCTTTAAATCATTGAGGGCGAAACCCATAAAATATGGCACCATTGATTAAATCTGCCTTCAAACCTGGAAAACCTGTCGCCCTGCTCTCAGCGTTCGCTTTATGTCTGCATCCAACCCTTTATCCCATTCCTCGAAAAATCACTCGCCTCAGTCGCTTCAGAGCCTGAGCGGGGCTGAGATTCGTCAACGGTTTCTAGATTTTTACGCGGCGCGATCGCATCAGATTTTGCCGAGTGCGTCGCTAGTACCAGAAGATCCAACCGTACTGCTGACTATTGCGGGGATGCTGCCGTTCAAGCCAATCTTTTTGGGCCAGCGAACGGCTGAGTTTGCGCGGGCGACGACTTCGCAAAAGTGTATTCGTACGAATGATATCGAAAATGTAGGGCGCACAGCGCGGCACCATACGTTTTTTGAGATGTTGGGCAATTTTAGCTTTGGTGACTATTTCAAAAAAGAAGCGATCGCCTGGGCCTGGGAGCTATCTACCGAGGTGTTCAAGCTACCCGCCGATCGAATTGTGCCGAGCGTGTTTAAAGAAGATGACGAGGCCTTTGCCATCTGGCGCGATCACATTGGCATCCCGGAGCACCGCATCATTCGCATGGGCGAAGCCGATAACTTTTGGAAGTCTGGGCCGACAGGACCGTGCGGCCCTTGCTCTGAGCTGTATTACGACTTTCACCCGGAGCAAGGCGACGAGCATATCGATCTTGAAGACGACAGCCGCTTTATTGAGTACTACAACCTGGTATTCATGCAGTACAACCGTGACGTGGAGGGCAATTTGACCCCTTTACAGGCCCAGAATATAGATACAGGCTTAGGGTTAGAGCGAATGGCCCAAATCTTGCAGGGCAAGCCGAATAACTACGAGACTGATTTGATTTTTCCGATCATTCAATCGGCAGCTGCGATTGCTGGGGTGGACTATTTCCGGGCGACGGATGCTCAAAAGGTGTCCCTAAAGGTGATTGGCGACCACGTGCGCTCGGTGATGCATATGGTGGCAGACAGAATTTCGGCAGAAAATACAGGGCGCGGCTATGTGCTGCGCCGGTTGATTCGGCGAGTAGTGCGTCATGGTCGACTGCTGGGGATCGATAGGCCGTTTACGGTGGAAGTTGCTGAGTCATCAATCGCGCTGTCTGAGGCGGCCTACCCATCGGTGCGATCGCGTGAAACCGCTATCAAAAACGAACTGGCGCGCGAAGAGAGCCAGTTTTTAAAGACGCTAGATCGCGGTGAGAAGATGCTGGCCGATATCTTGGCTAGTCAGCCCAAGCAAGTTTCTGGCGAAGATGCGTTCAAGCTGTACGATACCTACGGCTTTCCGCTAGAGCTAACGCAAGAGATTGCCGAAGAGAGTAGTGTAGATGTAGATGTTGATGGCTTTGAGCGGGCGATGGCGGTGCAGCGAGAGCGATCTAAAGATGCGCATGAAACCATTGATCTGACCGTTCAGGGCAGCTTGGATACGCTGGCTGAGAAGATTGATTCTACTGAGTTTGTGGGCTATACACATAGCGATGCGCAGAGCCGTGTAGCGGCGATTTTGATCGATGGAGCATCGGTAGAAACAGCGGAAACGGGCGCTGAAGTGCAGGTTGTGCTAGACCAAACGCCCTTCTATGCGGAGTCGGGCGGACAGATTGGCGATCGCGGCTACCTTACCGGTGATGATTTAGTTATTCGCGTTGAAGATGTGCAAAAAGAAGGCGACTTCTTTGTGCATTTTGGCAAGGTAGAGCGCGGCACGCTGAAGCATGCAGATCTTGTCAGTGCCAAAATTGATCGAGCCTGTCGCCGCCGAGCCCAGGCGAACCACACCGCTACGCATCTATTGCAGGCCGCGCTAAAGTCCATTGTGGACGACTCAATTTCACAGGCGGGCTCGCTGGTTGACTTTGACCGGCTACGCTTTGACTTCCATGCCCCCGAAGCGCTCACCCCCGATCAGCTTCAGCAGGTAGAAAAGCAAGTAAACACCTGGGTTGCCGAAGCCCACCCGGCGGATGTGCAAACGATGCCCATTGCCGAAGCGAAGGCCAAAGGCGCGGTCGCGATGTTTGGAGAAAAGTATGGCGATGATGTGCGGGTAATTGACTATTCGGGTATTTCGATGGAGCTGTGCGGCGGCACGCACGTGGCGAATACGGCTGAGATTGGCGTGTTTAAGATTATTTCGGAGACGGGCGTAGCGGCAGGCATCCGGCGAATCGAAGCAGTCGCGGGACCGGCAGTTCTAGATTATTTAGAGGTGCGCGATCGCATTGTGCGAGACCTCAGCGCCCGATTTAAGACTAAACCAGCGGAAATTAGCGATCGCGTTACTAGCCTTCAAAATGAGCTAAAAACTACCCAAAAAGAGCTTTCATCGCTCAAGTCAGAGCTAGCGCTATCTAAATCTGATCGGCTGCTAGCGCAGGCTGAAACCATTGGTGGAACGCCCGTAATTGTAGCCAACTTAGAGGCAGTAGAGCCAGAAGCCCTGAAGACAGCGGCTGAGCGACTGCTGCAAAAGCTAGGTGATGGTGCGGTCGTACTCGGCTCTGTGCCGTCAGAAGGCAAAGTGAGCCTGGTAGCGGCTTTTAGTCAGCCTGCAATAGATAAAGGCTTGCAGGCCGGTAAGTTTATTGGTGCGATCGCCAAACTCTGTGGTGGTGGCGGCGGCGGTCGGCCAAACTTTGCTCAGGCTGGCGGACGCGATGCCTCGAAGCTGCCTGAGGCGCTAGAAACAGCTAAGACGCAGATCAAAGCTACCCTGATAAAGTCGTAATCTTTAATCTTGTTCAAAGTCGTCGGCTAGCCTGCCTAACCAACTTGACTGGCCAACTGCCTGGTTCACTTGACTGGCCAACTTGACTGGCCAACTTGACTGGTCGACTTGACTGGCTCGGCTCGACCCGTTAACTTGTTCTCGTACTTACCAAGACAAATTGATAAGTGCTGAGCGCAACTTCTTTGAGCCAAAGCTAAGGGTAGGCAATGAAACTTGGCAGCAAATACTATCCGCTATTTGAGTACTTGCAGCACAGCGGGAAATCAAAAGCAGCCGGAGACGCGGCGGCTGAGATTCGATTGACCTTTAGCGAGATAGAGCGCATTTTACAGCAGCCCTTGCCGGTCTCTGCGCGTCAAAAGGCGTGGTGGAGCAATCGAGATACTGCTGGTGCCTTGCAATCAGGAGCCTGGGTGCAGGCAGGCTACCATGTTGAACAAGTCGATTTCGACCAGGCGGTGGTTGTGTTCGCCCCGTTTCAAGCGGAGTATGTCATCGATCGTGACAATGGCAATATTGTGTGGAACCAGGTGGCTATAAAGGCGCTGCGCAAACATATGGGCCTGACACAGGCGAAATTTTCAGAGGAGCTAGGCGTGCGTCGGCAGACCGTGAGCGAGTGGGAAAACGGCCTATACGCACCAGATAGATCGACCGCAAAACACCTGGCTCTGATTGCCAAGCAGAACGCGTTCGAGTAGCGCGTTCGAGTAGAAGGGTGCTTGAGATCAGAGAATAGCGAATATCTGTTGCATATGCTGCGCTATGTAGAAAACGCGCTGTAGAAAACGTGCTGTGGAGCCCGCTACTGCCAATTCCGAACAAGCAGCTCATTGTTACCTTCAAAGCAAGGCGAGGTTATGAGCCGGTTAATTCGAAACACGAAAGAGTCACTTGATTCGCTCACCGCTAGATTGCAGTGCATGCAGTCTTTGATATAGTCCTCCTTGTTCTATAAGCTGTTCATGGTTGCCGACCTGGCTGATGCTGCCCTGATCGAGTACAACAATTTTGTCGGCGTCGCGAACGGTGCTGAGCCGGTGGGCAATGATGATTAGGGTGCGGGTGCCGAAGAGCGATCGCATTGCCATTTGAATAGCCCGTTCAGACTCATAGTCTAGGCTGGAGGTGGCCTCATCAAATACCAGCACATCTGGGTTCACAATCAGCGCCCTAGCAATGCCCACTCGCTGCCGCTGTCCGCCCGATAGCCGTACCCCGCGTTCACCCACAGTTGTGAAGTACCCCTTAGGTAGCTGTTGAATAAACTTATGAGCCTGGGCGATTTTGCAGGCTGTTACGATTTCTTCAAAGCTAGCGTTTGGATTGCCATAGAGCAGGTTCTCCATTAGCGTCCCATTAAAGATATCTACTTCCTGATGCACAATCGCCAACCGCTTACGGTAGGCCGTCACGTCTAGCTGTCGAATGTCTCTCCCGTCAATCAACAGACTGCCGCTATTGGGTTCAAAATAGCGAAACAATAGCTTTACCAATGTAGATTTACCGGAGCCAGAACGGCCTACAAGAGCCACTGTTTGGCAGGGCTCAATTAGTAACTCAATATTGTTGAGTACAGGTTTTTCGGCGCTGTAGCCAAAGGTAAGCTGATGAAAGTGAACCTTGCCCGTGAACTGATAGATAGGACCGTCAGGCAAGAGTGCGCCAGCATCGCGTCCGGGTGGCAGTGCCGTAAACTCTCTAAACCGAGCCATCGGCGCAAATCTGCGTGCAAACATTTCTGCTAGCTCGCAGATAGGGTCAACCTCGGCATAGGCCATGCTGGCAACCGTCAAGATCGTGATGAAGTGCCCGATAGAAATTGCGCTATTAACAGCGAGCCACAGGGTACAAACCAGCACAACGAACGTACAGCTCTGCACAAAAGTTCGCTGATAGGTACTCAACCAGGTATATCCCCGATGAATACGGTAGTCAAGAACTTTGAACTCTCGATCTAGGCGGGTGGTTTGGCGATTTAGTTCGGCAAGTTCGTTGCCAAACGCTTTTACCGTTTTGATATTGGTGATAATTTCAGAGTTGCGACTATCGGTGTTTTCAATGTAGTTTTCTAAACACTCTTCTTTGATAGCCAGATCTTTTAGCCCCCAAAGGCTGTTGAGCAAGATAGCCGACACCGAGCCTAAAACAATCACGGCAATCCGCCAGTCGATCAAGCCAATGACAACAAAAATGCCAAAGACTCTAACTATTTTAGGAATAAGCTGTTCAATGATGAATGGAAAGGTCCAAGTATAGTTAGAGAGTCCTTTAGCTACCCTAGCAGCGATACGACCCGGATTGTTTTCGTCGTAGAACTCTAGCGGCAGCGTGAGGATTTTCTTGAGGGCATTCTCTGCGTGGTCTCGGCGAGCCCGAAAAGCGGTATCCCAGCTAAACCAGCCGCCAGGCCACGGCTGAACAGGTGCGCGGCCTACGGAAATGATGCCGATGAGTGCCACAAGTACCCACAGAGAAAACTGAGAGGTGGCTGTGCGATTAAGTAAATTCGCGATTTGACCAATGATTTGCTGCAAGGGGACGTCTAGTTTCTGTTGTGAAATGATGTTTAAAATTTGACCCGTAGCATGTGCGCCGAGCAAAGCTCGGCTTTGTTAGCTAGGTGAAAGTCCTAGCCCTGGAAGCCATGGTCAGGCACCAGGTACTGAGTGTTGCGTTGTCATCGGTAACGATGATAGCGAAGCGTACACAGGGAAGTGATGGGCTGCAATGCGTCAGCGTGAAGGGATAGAGCCCCGAAATGGTCGTCATGTGGATGCCGACGTGGTATGCAACACGGAAGGCAACACCGCAGGAGCCAAAGACCAAGGCTCTGTAGGGTCCACCGGGGTCTGAGACCGTGGCACGTCACCAAAGCAAAGTCGGGAACTCGGGAGATCCCATGAATTCCTCTCAATTGGGGGGTAGGGCGGCACAACCGGCAAACCGGAAGGAAGCCCAACGATTCATGGGAAGTCGGATGTTCTCATAGTAGTGGAGAAGTAGGGTAATGCCTATGGAGCGAAGGGGAGCACATACAGTCGCCCGCTCGACGGAAACGCCGTCCATACCCAGCGGTGGAACCACGGCGACCACGGGAGTTGAGCGGATATCCAATCGGGCCAGCAGTCATGCAGAGGAGCCGTTTACGGCGCTGATGCACCACTTCGGTGTGGATAGCCTGCGGGCCTGCTTTAAGTCACTCGATGGCAGCAAAGCTATCGGTGTGGATAGAGTCACGAAAGCAGACTACGAGGAGCACCTAGAGGCCAACCTCCAGGCGCTTCATCAAAAACTGCACCAGATGTCGTACCGGCCTCAGCCAGTGCGACAGGTAGAGATACCGAAAGCAGATGGCGGTACACGCCCGTTAGGGATTAGCTGCATAGAAGACAAAATCGTCCAGGAGATGACTCGCCGGATACTAGAAGCAATCTACGAACCCGTGTTTATCGACACCTCATATGGATTCCGCCCAAAGCGGAGCTGTCATGATGCGCTCAGGCAGCTAAATACAGAGGTAATGACGAAACCGGTGAACTGGATAGCGGATATTGACCTGGCCCAGTTCTTTAATACGATGCCCCACCAGGAGATTTTGAACGTCTTGGACTTGCGCATTAAGAATGAGAGATTTCTACGTCTCATATCCCGGATGCTCAAAGCAGGCATTCAGACACCGGGCGGGGTGCTGTACGCCGAACTGGGGAGCCCTCAAGGCTCGATATCATCGCCTGTGATTGCCAACATCTTCCTAGACTACGTGTTGGACAAATGGTTTACCGAAGTGGTGAGTAATCACTGCCGAGGCTACTGCGCCATCGTCCGATACGCTGATGATGCCATTCTGTTGTTTGAGAGAGAAGACGATGCCCACCGCTTCATGCGGGTGCTACCGCGACGGCTGGAGAAATATGGCTTACGTCTCAACGAACGTAAAACCCGTCTACTAGCTTGTGGAAAGCGCTATGCCCGGTCCTGTTTCGAGACCGGGCAGCGGCCACCAACCTTTGATTTTCTAGGGTTGACCCATTACTGGGGGCACAGTCGTAAGGGTTACGTTCGCTTGAAACGCAAGACCTCAAAGAAACGGTTTAGTCGTGCTCTGGTAGAGCTGAATGATTGGCTCCGTCAGAATCGTAGTAGGTACCGGCTACCCTTGCTATGGAAGTTGGTGGGGCAAAAGCTACGTGGTCACTTCAATTACTTTGGGGTGACCGACAATAGCCGAGCCTTATCCACCTTTGAACAGAAGGCTCATGCTCTCCTGTTTAAATGGTTAAACCGACGTAGTCAACGGCGTAGCTTCACCTGGGCAACGTTTCTTCGTTATCGAGAAAAGTATCCCCTACCGCGTCCCAGACGGCTGGTGTCGCTCTATCCAAACTGAGGAAAGACCGTATGAAGAGGCTTGTGCGGGAAAACCGCAGGCAGGCTTCTGTGGGGGGGAGGCTCTCAACGATATAAGGTCGAATGATGTGACACTCTCCAACCGAAAGGGGAGAGCAACAGGGAACACAAAGCAGACCTAAGTATTGGAGGAGTCCTCTCTACCCGACAGGGGACAAAAAGATCGATCACTTCAAAGAGACTCATCATTGCAGCACTAAAGAGTGCCACCCGCCAGTAGTTCTGGTAGTAGCCCAGAATCATAAAAAACTTTTGCATGGTTCGACAGATATAAATCTGTATGGTTGGTAGACTGTTGTTTGAAAGCAATAGGTATTTGAAAGCGACAGAGTCTGTCAGCGTGAGTCAACGCTGTGAATGCTGTTGTTTTGATCAAAGAGAAAGTACCGAGAGAGAAAATTTGGCGAGCTTAGCTGCCGCCGATCTTAGCGATCAGCGCGATACTAGGAGCACGGCAACATGACACTATGATCTAAGACATCATGAGGATCTAAGACATCATGAGCCAATAAAACAATCTAGCAAACCTGAGCCGACAGACCGGAATAAGTAGGCTACAGCAGCATTTTCTATCCTGAAGACTATCAGGATACGCATGTGTTTTAGTTGCCCCCAAGGAAGTCTCGGGCGCATTTCTCTATATCTATGCTTCTGTCTTTGTTTTTGTTCGGTCTGGCTTTTGCTTAGCCTAGCTGTAGAAGCCTAATGCAAGGTCAAGGTGTGGCAGTAAGACCGATAGTGACTAAGAGAATAAATCAAAAACATGGTAGGCCCTCCTAAATATTTTCTAGAAAAGATGATTTCTTTGTGCTGTGAGCATTGCAGTCTCGATACTGCTGTACCCTTTTGTACAGGGGCTCGCTAATGTAGGGCTAGCCGCGAATGGTGAGAGAGGGTTTCTGCTTAATCATGGGTAATCTCTAACGCCGTTAGAGTCATTTCGTTTGAGGTGACCAGTTCAGCAATCATAACCAGGGAAAATTGATTTCGCAACTGTTTTTGATATTTTCTTATTTAGCCAAGAGAATTTATTCAAGAGAAAATTTACTCAAAAAAACGACCCTGTATGGTCACGCATTGCTGAGCCGTACAGGGTCGAATAGGTTTTTGCCATTCATACAGTAGTGAGACTTCCTGCTACCAGTTGTCTCGTACTGCTAGTGCAATCTAGTGATGATGAGCGTGCTGCTCGGCGGCACCAGCAGGTGTAACTTCTGGATGATGCTCGTTAGCATCATGACTGTGGTCGTGGTGATTGTTGCTGTCGTGGCTGTGTCCATTACCAGAGTGATCGCTGCTATGGCCATGGTTGTTGTGGCTGTGCTCTTGGTGAGCGTGCCCGTGGTGAGCATGGCTGTGACTATGGTTGTGGTCATGACTGTGAGCAGCAATTGCCTGGCGTAACTCAGTATTGACCGTCAGCGGCTCAGCTTCTAACAGTGCTTGAATATGCGTATCAGCCCAGTCAGCCGACATCTGCATGAATTCAGGATGATCGTTGACACAGTCCATCTGCACGTAAGTCACCTGAGGGTTCTTACGGCGCAAACGATGAATGATGTGGTCTACGTCTAGCAGTGTTTCGTGGTTTTCAGTAGCGAAGCCGATGGGCATCATTACCAGCGCGGTGGCACCTAGGTCAATAATGTTTTGACCGGCCTGTTCCATGTTGGGCTGTGTCCAGTCAATTAGGGGCGTATCGTGGTTCATCCAGCCAATAGAGATGAGCGGATACTTGTAAATCAGCTTTTCTCGCACCGCTTCGTATAGCTTTTGGCTTTCGTCAATGCCAGAGGTAAAGCCTTTTGCTTTGTGAGGACAGCCGTGGTTGAGCAAAATGATGCCGGTTTGCGACGGCAGGTGCGCAACGGCTAGATCTTTTTTGATCTTTTCTTCTACTAGATTGGCTAGCAGCGTAATATAGCGATCGCGATTATAAAAAGAAGGAATATAGCGAGTTCCTTTTAACCAGTGCTCACCTGCACCCGCTAGATTGGTAAGTGCTTCATTTACCTGCTCTACAGCAATGCCGCTAGTAAAGATAGAATCTACCACCAGCAAAGGATAGATCAACAGCTTAGTAAAGCCTTCTGCTTTGACCTGGGCTAGCACCTGCTCAGGTAGATGAGGGGCACAGAAGTTAAAAGCTTTGAATACCTTGACCTGATCGCCCCAGCGCTGCTGCAAACAGCCCTCAATCCCAGCGCGCTGCTGTTCAAAGATGGCATTGTGCGGTGAGATAAACTGGCCGTGCTGATGGCTCCACTCGTGCAGGTCAAATATTGCGAGCAGTTTGGCCAGCGGCGGATATACCCAAGTGGGCACAGGGGCAAACTTAGCGGTCAAAAGATTGAGCGCTTGCTCGTTGTAGTTGGCGAAGTCTTCGTAGCTTTCGACTTCGCCATAGCCCATCAGCAAGACAGCGACGCGATCGCTATTAGGAACGGTGGTGCTGTCTGCTGAGTGCTGTTGTTGAATAGAAGTCATGCGGTTCGGTGAGTCCTTGTTCTAGTAGTTCTAGTAGTGTTGCTTCGTTGCTTCGTTGGAAGACCAATTTGTTAAGAAAGGTTTCTTGTAGATAAGATTTTTACTGTGCGATTTGTTCGCTGCCTACTGCTTTTATAGATTTGTTCGTGCGTCTCTTTTTGGCGTCCTTCTAGGCGTCCTTTAAAGCTGTCAATTCAAAGCGTACGTTTTCACTTCTCTTAATCGTACCGATAAGGCTCTCAAGTAAGTCTCTATAAAGCGAAGAAAATCTATAGCTTGAGCCAGAATTAGCCCTTTTTTGCTGCTTGTGCAGCCGTAGCAACACCTGGTTACTCGGTAACGACTTCTTTAGCTAGATGCTCTCTAGGCGAAAAGAACATTCATTCTATTGAATCCTGCCTATTCGCTCCACAGTCGGCGACGTTGCTTTCCGCGTAGGCGTAGGTGGGTGTCTCTAAGCAGGTCTGGAACTTTAAGCTGTTCGGGGCATCTAGGCAGGCAGTCACCGCAGTCTGTACACCGGTTGCCGCGTTGGCCCGGAAACCAGTGGCCGGCATTCTCGAACATACCGTAGCGGTACTGGCCAAAGGCTTCCATATCGTAAGCGACGGCCAAGTTGCGCAGCCGCAGAACTTCAGGAATGTTGATGGCCTCGGGGCAGGGCAGGCACTGGTGGCACTGATGGCAGCGATCGCGCCCCAACGCATCTGCCTGCGCTTGCTCTAAAGTAGCGATCGCCTGTGCTTCAGTAGCGTCTAACATTCCTACGCTATCGGCTACTTGAAGCGGCCAGTAGAGCTCATCGACTGAGGCTGGGCCGATGCTAAGGGTGGTAATGCGAGGGTCACTCAGCAGCCAGCGATAGTTCAGCAGAAGCGGATCATAGGGATGACATAGCGCTGTGAGTTTCGCTGGTGGGGTATAGAGCATTCCGGCCTTGTCAGCAGGCGAGATGATAAAAACGCCCATGTCCTGCCGATAGGCTTTGGCGATAGCGGGTGCGTTGCGCTGAAAAAAGAAGTTGTAGTGGAGATTGACAAAGCTAAAAGCGCTGGTGCCGATCGCTGATTCAATCACCGCTAGCGGGGCGTGGGTAGAAAAGCCGATATGGCGAATCAGCCCTTGTGCTTGCAGCTTGACTAGGGTCGCTAGCATTTCAGCTTTGACTGTAGCTAGGTGAGCGGGCGTGTTGATGCCATGAATGGCTAGACAGTCGAGATAATCAACGCCTAAGCGCAGCAGCGATCGCTCTACGGTCTCCTCTATCTTTTGGCGGGCTACATTAGGTGTCAGCTTGCTGGTCAGCGTGAGCTGTTCGCGCTGGACTAGCCCCTCTGTCAACAAAGATGCGATCGCCTGCCCAATATATGTCTCGCTTTGTCCGTAGGCAGGCGCGGTTTCTATGTGATTGATGCCCTGAGCAACCGCCGCTGAAATCACCGAATGGGCAGTTGCTGCTGAGTCAAACCGCATCGTGCCTAAAGAAAAGACCGATAGCTGCCGCTCGGTTTTACCAAATCGGCGATCGCGCATAGATCTCTAAATAGAACGGTCCCGCCCAGCAAAGTCGGCGGGGCTAATACTTGATAAAAAGGCGTGAAAGGCTTCTTTTTCCGCCACGTCAGCGTCTATGTCTACTGGCATTGCCGCATCTAGGATAACCTCCTCCATCACCCAAATTGGCGCATTGACTCTCAAAGCAACCGAAATAGCATCGCTTGGACGGGCATCTATCTCCTTTTTATTCTTGCCTTTGCCTACCGTCATCACCGCGTAGAACGTACTGTCTCTTAGCGCATGAATCACCACCCGCTCCAAAGACATCTCCCAAGCCGCCATCATGCTGACAATCAGATCGTGTGTCATTGGGCGAGTTGTTCTTTCCCCCTCTAAAACCGCTCTGATAGTTCGCGACTGCTCTGGAGATATAAAGATAGGTAGCTGCCGTCGCTGCGAGCTGTCTCTCAGCAAAATGACTGGATTTCGAGTGCCTCCGTCTATGGCAATTCCCGCGACCTGCATCTCAATCATCTGTTAGTTCCTTCGGTTCGCTAGGTAAACGTTCACTGATTAAAAGGAAGACTTTATATAGATTTTTGCCATCGCTGAACAGGAGCCTCTAGGAAAACAGCCCTCACAATAGCGATTTCTACTCTAGGCTAAAGCGATTTTTGTGCGAACTCAGCGAAAGATAAAAAAACTTTATCCAAACTATCGTATAGGTAAGGCTATAGTAGCCACCGTGAGCAAAGACACAATTACGCTAAAGTTGAGCGGTAACTGGCAAGATGGTCTTAATCAAACGTGTTTACCGGCTTAGTTCAAAGCGTGGGTCAGCTTCAGCACCTCAATCCCTATCAGCTAAAAGTCACCTGTCAAACACCTCAAGATCCGATCCTAGAAGGGATCGCTCTAGGTGACAGCATTGCGGTTGACGGCGTGTGCCTAACGGTAGAAAGAATATTGAGCCAGGGGTTTATCGCGACGGCTTCGCCAGAAACGCTCTCTAAATCAACCCTGGGTGAAGTCAGCGAGAACGGCCTAGTCAACTTGGAGCCCTCTCTGCGAGTTGGTAGCAAGATTGGAGGCCATTTTGTGACTGGCCACGTGGACGGGATGGGCCGCTTGGATAGTGCTGAGCGAACAGCCAACGCCTGGGAAATCAGCTTTCGAGACATTAGCCCACAGGTAGCCCGCTACATTGTGAACAAGGGCAGCATTGCAGTTAATGGCATTAGCCTGACGGTGGCCGAATGCAGCGTAGTAGGCGACTGGTTCTCTACAGCGGTGATTCCTGTGACCTACGCAGAGACTAACTTGGAACATTTGCAGCCGGGTGATCGGGTGAATTTAGAAGGGGATGTGCTGGGCAAATATGTTGAAAAGTTTCTGCGGGTAGGACCTGAAGCGGATTCGCACACAGCAGCAGGTTGCGACGACGCAGATCTGTCAATGTCTTTTTTAGCTGAGCATGGCTATTTGTCTTGAAATCTAGGGTTGAAACGGTCGAGCTCTTAATTTGCGATCCTTAGTCCGCGACTCTTGGTTCGCAGCTCTTAGATAGAGTGCGAGTGGTAGAGCGCGAATAGGCCTCGAATTGAGTCTATGGGCAGTACAGCGTCTCGCGAGTTTTTCGACCGGTTATGCTGTTGGTGCCACTGGCAATTTCGCAAAGCCTGTTATTGTCTTTTGGATCTAGCAAGACATCGGTAAAGTCTGCGCCTTCGATGTTGGCACCTTCAAACTCGATATTAATGGCGTAAGCACCTTCTAAATTAGCGTCTTTGAGATTAGCGCCTGTTAGGCTCGCCCCATCCAAAGTTGCGCCCTTGAGGTTTGCGCCTTCTAAATTAGCGCGAGTCAGCCGAGTGGTGAAAAGGCGCACCAGTTCTAAGTTAGCGTGACTAAGGTTTGCCTCGGTGAGGTCAGCTCTGGTGTAGTCGTTATCGGTCAGATCTTGGCCAGAGAAGTCTTGCTGACGAAGGTTTTTGCGATCAAAATTGGTAGCTAAAGCAGATTGGCTATGGGCTAGTACAGGGCCAAAGGCTAGCAAAGCCAAGAGCAGGCCCACAAAGATTGAGCGGATGGCTCGCTTGAGCCACTGCCCCAAGATCTGCCTCGAGAGCTGCTGAGCGTGCTGTGCGCCGTTGCGCTGTCTACCGTTGCGCTGTCTACCGTTGCGCTGTCTACCGTTGCCCGTAATGGTTAAAATCTTGACCATTGCTCTGCTGCCACCTTCTGCAATTTCTTGTATTTTACCGAATGGGGGGATCAATTCCCCTAGGCGTTACCCAAGCATCAGTTGAGCGCCAGCTTCTTGAGATCAATATTCAATTCTGACGCTCTAAGGGCTCTTACTCTTGTCGGTCTTCTATTTCCTAGCTAGAGCGCTTAAGTGAGATTTCATAGCGAGCTGCCTAATTAAGATCGCCGTCTAGAAGAGCGCTATTGTTACGTATGCCTGCAGTGATTTTATAGTTGCTGGGAAGCTGCCGAGGTCTGCTGATGGGGTTGATGACGTGAAATCGATTGAAGTCAATGACGCGTCTGCCGTGGCTACTGGTGAGCAGAATATCGGCGAAGCGATGGTTCCAATGAATGGCTTCGGCGGTGAATGTGTGGCGAGCGTGGATGGTTTGGGCGAGGGTTTCATCTAGGCCGGTGAGGGTAACGATAATTTCTGCGCGATCGCGCTTAAGCGTCTCTACCGTATCGCCATCGAGCAAGCCCCCCGGCAAAATTTGGTGCATGGCCGTCCACGACAGGCTGAAGACAGGGGTGTGCGATCGCACCAGCGTAATATCGTGAAAGCGCCGCATAAAATCGCCCTCACTGCTGTACTCATCGCGCACCAGTGTTACCCAAAGCTGCGCTTCTAAAATATAGTTTTTACGCTTGTTTGCTGTGCGAAACATCAGCGTTGGCACGCCGTTAAAGGGGGAGACCACTGCCACATTGCTAAACAAAATACGCGCAGTCGGCAAAGAAAATCGGGCATACACCAAGCCCGTCGTCATCGCAATGAAGAACAACCCCACCAAAGACTCGATTACCACAAGCCAATGTGCGTACAAATTAGTCGGATACATTGCGCCATAGCCAATAGAGGCCATCGTCTGCACGCTAAAAAAAAATAGCTCTAGCAGATTCAACGGGCCGGTTTCGTCTACGGTTGCGACGCCCTCGCTCCAGCTATAAGCCACCGCAAACAGCCCGTTTATCAGTAAGTACAGTAGGCTTGTTAGGCTAATAAACGTCGGCCAGGGCATGGTCAACAGCAGGTGATAAGCGTCGCCCCAATAAGAGTGCGGATCGCCAATCCGTTCAATTTCTGGGTAGGCATTATTTCCGACAAAAAATTTTTTTGACGCGCGACGAAGCTGAGGCCGAAACATGGTCTCTCCTAAAACAGAGGCAAAAAGTTATCGGGTATATGTGGCTTTGGTGGCAAAATGCACCCGGCTTTTATGCAGACCTTGTGCGTTTTACCATCTATAATCTCTATCGCTAATGAGCAATCGAAACACCTAGAATCCATAGGATAGCGCCTATATCAATACTGAAGGTAAGCGGTTTCTACGTTTTTACCCGCAGACAACTAGCCACAGGCCCATAGCCAGCGCAGAAGGTGATCCTTACAGAACATCATTTTTTACTGTATAGATGGGTAAGAGGTGCTAATGAAACCTGATATCAATTCAATCTAATGTGGAGCCTTGAGGTCACTATGAAGCCGTTCGCCATTCGCAGCCTGAGTTTGGGTGTTGTTTTAATGACACTCTCCCAACTGCCTGCTGCTGCTAGTAACAGTGTTGCCGGTGACAGTGCTGTCAATCTAGGCTCTACTCGTGGACTTAGGGTTCATGGGCTTAGGGTGCAGCAGGCCGCGCTCTCACCTCAACTGGTTGCTGTTGCACTAACAGCAACTAGCCTGCGCCCTGGCGATGCGGGCGCAGATGTTCGTGCTTTGCAGCGCTATCTCAGCAGAAACGGCCTTTATCCGTTCATGATCGACGGCATTTATGGCCAAGATACTGCTGACTCGGTAGCCACCTATCAGCGGATTCGCGACCTGCCAGCAACGGGTATTGCCGATCAGGAAACGCTTGCCGATATGGAGTTTGATTTTTTGCCCACGCCCGCACCCGATCCGATTCCGCTGCCTCCTTCTAGCGGTTCGCCTGTTGTTAGATCGGGTGCTTTGGTCGCAGGCAATACGGGTACGGACGTTGTCGCTTTGCAGCAAAGGCTCGCTGATTTTGGCTTTTCCGTTTTTATTGACGGTATCTATGGCCTCGAAACGCAGCAGGCTGTGCGTGCCTATCAGAGAGTGCAAGGGCTGCCAGTTACAGGGATTGCAGATAGAGAAACCCTCAGCAGTATGAACCTTTCAGTCTCAAGCAGCGCTGTGTCTGATCGGTATCGCTACGTAGCGGCGGTGATTGCCTCTAGCGCTGAGCTCAGCAGCGTCCGTGAGTTTTTTGCTGACGCCTATGTGGATCGCGATCGCCGAGGCGAATTTATTAATATTGGCAATTTTGATACGCGCTTTCCGGCAGAAGCTAAAGTCAATGCGGCGATCGCGAGAGGCTTTCGTACTCGCGTACTGTATCGATAAATCTACTATTGAGATGCTCTGTCGCTAGAGCCGCTGCACGCCTGCCTAATAACTCCGCACAGGGTTAGAGGCTTAATAAATAGAGCAAGCCTACAATAGTAGGGTTGGCTCCTCTTTTTATACCTATGACGATCTCTACGGCGCAGCCTGACCTAAACCAGCTTCGTGAGCAGCTTGAGACAGGTGACCTGGTTGCCCGAAAGCTGGCCTTGGCATCTCTGCGGAATGTTCCTGCCCAGCAGGCTGTGCCGCTGATCAAAAAGGTCTTGAACGACGAAAACGAGCAGGTTCGCTCAATGGCAATCTTTGCGCTGGGGCTAAAGCCGATGGCAGAGTGCTATGGCCTGCTTGTCAATATTATGGAAAGCGATCCTGATTATGGCATCAGGGCAGATGCTGCGGGTGCGCTGGGCTATCTTGAAGATCCGCGTGCGTTTGATCCTCTAGTCAAGGCGTTTTACGAAGATGTTGACTGGCTTGTGCGCTTTAGTGCGGCGGTCTCTTTGGGCAATCTCAAAGACCCACGGGCGCACGACGTGCTGATTGCAGCCCTCAATAGCCCAGAGGTGGTGATTCAGCAAGCAGCGATCGCAGCCCTTGGCGAAATTCGAGACATCGAAGCGGTTGATCATATCTTGAACTTTGCCCAAGCAGAAGACTGGCTCGTGCGCCAGCGGCTAGCAGAGGCTCTAGGAAATTTGCCCACTCCCAAAAGCCTTTCTGCCCTACGTTACCTAGCCAAAGACTCGCATTCCCAAGTATCAGAAGCCGCTCGTATCTCACTTCAGCGACTAGAGGCGAAATAGTAGACGATCGCCCGCTAGCAGAAGATTCTTTGGTTGTAGGTAAACTGTCTGATAGACGGATAATCTAGTAGACAAACGATCTATGAGTGGACCGTGAGCATCGGTTAGACCCCAGTGTGTATTCAGTTTGTATAAAAAGCGCGTGTATGTCTGGGTATGTTAATCCTGTAAGGTGCTTTTTATACTGTCTTCTGGGAAAGTCTTGCGCGATGGAAAAATACTTGCTCTCTGAGCCTGTGCCAATTCCTAAGAGAGTGCGGTGGCCCTGGTTTTTGTTTAGCTGTAGCTGTTTGCTAGTAGGCGGCGTTTATTTGAGCTTGGTGGATTTAGGCGGAGATGCGATCGCGCCAGCACAAAGCGGTTCGCTAACAGCAGTTGAATCAGAATAGTGAAAACTTGAACCAAAAAACTGAATCACTGCAATCAAAAAGCACTCCGCTTATGTGGAGTGCTTTTTAGTTTGGCTAGCTAGCCTAACAAAGTCGCTGGCAGCTTCATAAGTTGCGCATCAAGGCAACTTATGCCGAGCCTACTACTTACTCGGCTCGCTCAGTACGGAATTACTCAACCCGCTACTTACTCAGCCCACTCAGTATGGAAGAAGCCATCTTTGTCAGTCCGCTCATAGGTGTGGGCACCAAAGTAGTCACGCTGTGCCTGCGTTAGGTTTTGAGGCAGGCGAGCCCGGCGGTAGCTGTCGAAGTAGTCTAACGAAGCGCTAAACGCAGGCACAGGAATGCCGATTTTAGCAGCCATCGCAATGACTTCGCGCCATGCGCTTTGCCGGTCTAAGATCGTCTGCTTGAATTCAGGCGCTAGCAGTAGGTTGGCGAGCTTACTATCCTGGTCGTAGGCGGCTTTGATCTTATTAAGGAAAGCTGCGCGGATGATGCAGCCGCCTTTCCAAATGCGAGCCGTCTCACCGAGATCTAGGTCATATCCGTTCAGTACAGATGCCTTGCTAAGCAAGTCCATACCCTGCGCATAAGAACAAATTTTAGAGCAGTAAAGCGCATCGCGAATTTTGCCGATGAACTCTTTTTTGTCACCATCGAAGCTAGCTGAAGGACCGGTCAACTGGTCCTCGGCAATCAAACGCTCTTCTTTGATAGCTGACATAATGCGGGCATTGACCGCCGCTGTGATAGTTGGAATGCTAACTCCAATTTCTAGCGCGCTCATTACCGTCCATCGGCCTGTGCCTTTTTGCCCCGCCTTATCCATAATCAGCTCAACGAGAGGCTTGCCTGTTTCCTCATCAGTCTTGGTGAAAATATCAGCGGTAATTTCGATTAAAAATGAATCTAGCTCTTCGGTTTTATTCCACTCAGCAAAAATTTCGTGCAGTTCTTCTTGGCTGCAGCCGAGCGTGTTCTTCAGCAGGTCATAGGCTTCGGCAATTAGCTGCATGTCGCCATACTCAATGCCGTTGTGCACCATTTTGACAAAGTGACCAGAGCCGCCTTGCCCAATGTAAGTAACGCAAGGACCATCGTCTACTTGAGCTGCAATTTTGGTGACGATAGGTTCAATAGAATCATAAGCCGCCTTACTGCCACCGGGCATTAGGCTAGGGCCGTTGAGCGCGCCTTCTTCGCCGCCGCTAACGCCCATCCCAATGAAGTTAAAGCCCGCTGATTCTAGATCTTTTACCCGTCTTTCGGTGTCGTCATAGAGCGAGTTACCGCCATCGATAATCATGTCGTCGGGATCAAGCAGTGGCTTTAGGCTCTCGATTACCATGTCCACTGGCTTGCCTGCTTTTACCATGACCAAGATGCGCCGAGGCCGCTCTAGCGCTTCCACGAACTCTTCTAACGAATAGGTTGCAACGACGTTTTTACCCCCTGCGCGGTTTTTCATGAAAGCGTCAGTCTTCTGCCGAGAGCGGTTATATACCGCAATCGGAAAGCCGTTTCGCTCCACGTTAAGCGCAATGTTTTCACCCATGACCGCGAGGCCAATCACACCAAAACTCTGTGCCATAAACTTTCCTTGGGGTTATCTTCTCGTAATCGCTATACCGCTGAGCTGTCTCTTTAGAGATCTTTAGTATCAGCGTCTTGGCTTAAAAATTTTGAGGCAAAAATTTTCAAGCCAGTATCATCGTGTCAAAAATCATTGATATAAAGTCAAGCTCAATGACATGCAGCTATAAGACTTTAAACAAAGCTGTCGGTTTTTTCCATTAAGGAGAGAGAAAATTTTTGTTAATAGGTTCAGATTGTAGGTGCTTGTACAAGTGCTGATTTCGCTGCCGATTGCTCGGGGCCAACTTCCTATTGCCGACTTCTAGGATAGCTAGCCTGATTTGGAAAGATCTCTCGTAAGGCGGCTTGGCGTTCGGCTTGGGTGCCTTCTGTACTGAGGTTCCAAAGGGTTTCGTAGAAGAAAAAGCTGACGCCAGAGAAGTTGCGATCGCGTACTGCTTCTACCTGCTCGGCAATTTGCGACATAGGCACCGAGCGTCCGCGCAGTCCGCTCAGCACACCAATACTAGTCGGAATTCGAGTGCGGGCAAACGTCGTAGCTTCCTGGCTCATTTCCCACACAAAGCGACCCAAATCAGTGCGATATAGCTGAATAATTAGCTCCTCGACATAGCCTTTCTTCAACCAAGTATCCCAATCTTGCAGATAGAACTCATAAGCAAACACATGCGGGTTAGGCGATACAGACATAATAGCCTGAGAGCGATTGGCCTTGAGCGTGGTGAAAACCTCACCCATAAAGTCAGTGATCTTATCGGCTCGCCAGCGGGTCCATTCGGCGTCCTTTTCATCTATGGGCGGAAGCTGCCCTTCATGCTCCTGCTGATATAGCGCCACCGTATAAGGATCGTAACCATAGGCAACCGGTAGGCCCATATGGTCGTCTACTTGAAAACCGTCAATGTCATAGTTTCTCGATATTTCTGCGACTAGCTCTAAAATAAAGGACTGCACTTCGGGGTGAAGAGGATTGAGCCAGACCCGATCGTGAGAGCCTTCAGCGGTGGTCAAGGTGCCGTCTACTTTTTGGGTTAGCCAGTCGGGGTGGCGGGCGGCTAACGCAGAGTCAGCCGGGGCCATAAAGCCAAACTCAAACCAGGGAATTACTTTTAGGTTGCGGCTGTGGGCTAGCTCGATGGTTTCTAAGAGCATGTCGCGATCGCCCTGTGCCGCTTCTAGCTGCTCTTGGCGACCGGTTTCAGCCAAGTCAGGATAGAGCCCCTGTTTGTACCCAGTTACCTGCTGCGCCACTTGGCTAGGAAACAAAGTGTAGCCCCAGTTCCAAACTGTGGGATATACCGTATTGAAATTGAGCGCCGAGAGCTGATCGAGCGCCTTTTCTAGACTAGAACGTGAGAAAAGAACATCACTGTCGATGTTGGTTAGCCACACGCCGCGTAGCTCAGTTGTAGGGGCAGTAATGGTAGAAAGGGGAGCAAAAGCAACCACCTGCGTTTCGGGAATGGTTGCCACGATATCAGCATCAAGGCTGGCCCGACAGATAAAGGCCGCGCTATCAGCAAGTGTCGTACTTCTGCGTGGACGAAGCTGGTGCCGCCCATTTGCAGCTGCCCCTTCGGCATCCACAATGTAGCCAGCCGCTAGTGCGGCAGCAACCCCTTCTCTGGCGCTAGCAGGAATTAGTAGCGAGTCTCTAAACGCAAACGTCAGGCTGCGCCTAGCATCGGCTTGGTAAGGTGTTGCAGACCCCGAGACCAGAATCGCCAGCGCCTCGGCGCGACCCACGTAGCGCTGTAGATAGGCATCTTCGCCCAGCGCCGCCATGAGTAAGGCTTCGGTTTCGGAGCTAGCCTGATCAAATGTGAGTCCTAGATATTCGTTGTTGGCGGCAAAAGCACCTGGAAAAGCCTTTAGCACGGCTGTCGCAAATTCCGCCTGAGTTAAAGACTCGTTAGGGTATCGACGATTGATTGTCTGCGCGCTGAAAACGCCTTGCTGCACGAGGGCCTGCGCACAGGGCTCTACAGGATGGCTGTCAAAACCAGGCGAAATAGCTTTTGCTGGGCCAAGCCCGAAAGGGCCGACAGCGCTGAGGAACACTGAGCAAAAGATGCCGATGAGAAATGCGATGCTGAGCCGTTGCCGCCTGTGCGCCATGAGTTAGGTTTAACCTCCACTAATTTTGGCTTTGTAGCCTTTGCCTGTGAGTAGGGTGACAAGCTTTGGAGCATGCTCACCCTGGATTTCTATGGTGTTGCTTGCTACCGTACCACCGGAACCACAGCTCGCTTTGAGGCTTTTGGCCAGTGCTGCAAGTGTCTTTGGATCGTGCGTAAATCCGCTGATGACGGTGACGGTTTTGCCCTTGCGACCCTTGCGGGAGACCTGTACACGCAGGTCTTGCTGGCTGGGGGAAAGATTGGGGACGGGCCTAGCAGTGGCGTCGGCAGTGCCGAATTCGGAATAGACCACTCTATCAGTGGCTTTATTAGATGAATGGCCGTCGTTGGAGCGTTTGCGTTTTGCCATGGGTTGAGAGTGGGGAAGGGCGCGAATGGGATAGGAGGTATTTTACCCTTGTCAGTGGGTTTGGCTATTTGCTGTGCAGAGACGCTGTCAACGGCCTGCTCGGCCATCGGTGGAATCGAGTCGTGAGGATTAAGTATTCCCTCTCTAGAGAGAGACCTTTTGGCTGGTGGTGCTCTAGTACATTAATGGCAGTATTGACTTGGAGAGAGCGTTGCTGTGGTTCCTATTCGCGATGAAAACCCAATTAAGATTACGCCCTATGTGACGTATGCCTTCATTGGGCTAAATGTGCTGGTGTTTTTGTACGAGGCAACGCTGAGTGGACCCAACTTAGAGGCTTTGTTTAATACCTTTGCGGTGGTGCCAAAGGATTTGAGTATGAGCTTTAGCACGGGGCTAGCGGCTCCGCACGTTTCTGAGTGGGGAACGCTGCTAAGCGCTGAGTTTTTGCATGCAGGCTTTTTGCATATGGGTGGCAATATGCTTTACCTATGGATTTTTGGCAACAATGTTGAAGACCAGCTAGGGCATTTGAAGTTTTTCTTGTTTTATCTGGTGTGTGGTGTGCTGGCGTCTTTGTGTCAGTGGTATGTGGCTCCGGCTTCGACAGTGCCTTCTCTGGGGGCAAGTGGCGCGATCGCAGGTGTAATGGGTGCGTACATTTTCCGGTTTCCAAATGTTCGGGTGTTGACCTTTATTCCCATCTTTTTTACCTCTGTGCGCGTTCCAGCTCTGCTGTTCTTAGGCTTCTGGTTTGTAGAGCAGGCATTTTACGGCTTTGCTAGCCTGGGTGCACCGGCAGATGTGGGCATGGGCGGTGGCGTAGCTTACTGGGCCCATGCAGGTGGCTTTGTCTTTGGTGCAATCTTAGGTTATCTGCTGGGTTTGTTTGACGATGCCGACGAAGATGATCCAGGCTACGCGGTGGTCAAAGAGGTAGAGAACGCATTAGGCGATTCGGCTGAATAAGCACTAAAAAAATTGCCGGAATCGGCCATCGATGACGGTGGGCTATATACTGACAACCTGAAAGGTTTGTTTTTGATGCTGCTATGGTTCTTCCCAATTTTTTGATCTTCGGTGTCCAAAAAGCAGGAACGACTTCTATTTATGAATACTTAAAGCAGCATCCGCAGGTGTATGTGAGCCCGCGCAAAGAAACAGACTTCTTTTGCCGTGATTTGGATGCTGCGCTGCAAGCTGGGCAGGCGGGCGATGAGTCGCAGCTAACGCGAGGCGGACGTCAAAAGATTGTGACAGTTGAGGACTATGAGGCCCTGTTTGCTGGGGTGACAGATGAAGTTGCGATTGGGGAAGCTTCACCTAACTACTTATTTAGTCACCAGCAGGCGGTTCCTGGCATCCAAACCCTTGTTCCTGATGCCAAGCTCATTGCCGTTTTGCGTAATCCGGTAGAGCGAGCCTATTCGGATTATTTGATGCACGTACGACAGGTGGTGGGCAACCGCAAGCCGCTAGGCGAGCAGGTGAGGACCAGCGCAGACTCTTCCTATACGCTGCTAAAGGGCCGCTACTACGAGGGGATGAAACACTTTTTAGATACCTTCGGGCCTGAGCAGATCAAGGTTTTTTTGTACGATGAGCTGCGTCAAGACTCAGCGGCTCTGATGCGACAGGTGTATGAGTTTGTTGGGGTTGATCCTAATTTTGAGGTGGACACAGGGCGCAAGCAGCAGACGGCGCAGGTGCCTAAAAACCAGTCGATTAATCAGCTTTTACAGACAAAAAATCCGGCGCGATCGCTAGCCGGATCTATCCTAAGAAAGGTGATGCCAGAAGAGAGAAGACAGCAGCTGCGATCGCGACTGATTGCTGCCAACTCTGAGGGTAAGGATGCCCTACCGCTCTCCGACGAAGATCGTCAGCTACTAGAAGGCTATTATCGAGAGGACGTGCGGCAGCTACAAGAGCTGATCGGACGCGATCTATCCGGGTGGTTTTCGCTCGACTAGTCTGGCTGTGGGTCGTTTGGCTGCGGGCAGCGTAACTGTGAGCAGCGCGACTACGGGTAGTTTGGTTACGGGCCTTAATTTACTACACGTCTTATTTGCTACACAAGGCTTCCTAGAAAACTCACTGGTGCAGGCAGCATTTCTCCGCGAAAATCAAGCACCTGAACGAGTAAAAGGTAGGCGATCGCCAGCAAAACAGACAGCACTCCGGTGCTAATAGCAACAATTTTCGAGCGATCCATCTTTTGCCCTCAGCATTAACCTACTGCCTTTAGTTTACTAGAGGTCACTCTTTAGTTGTGTTTGCCTAGAGAGATTTTAGTAGAGACCTAATACAGAGAAATCTAATATGAATCCGGTTTCTAGTCCCAGCAGCTCTGCATCTTCCGCCTCAGCACTTGTACATCAGCCGGTCATTATCGAAACGCATGACCTGCGCAAGGTCTACCGCAGCGGATTTTGGTTAAAAGCGGCTCCGCCTTCGCTAAAGCAGTGCTCTCTAGAAATCTACAGAGGTGAAACCTTTGGCCTGCTAGGGCCTAACGGTGCAGGCAAAACCACTTTGTTAAAGCTGCTGCTTGGTATCGTTTGGCCTACAGCAGGCAGCGCAACCTTGATGGGCCAGCCCGCGGGCCACAGCGAGACCAAAGCCAACATCGGTTACCTGCCAGAAAATCCTTACTTCTATGACTACCTCACGGGCTGGGAGTTCTTGAGCTATACGGCAGGTTTGTTTGGCATCAAAGGCAAAGCGCGAAGACGACGGATTACGCACCTGTTAGAGCTGGTGCAGCTAGATTTACGTTCGGCCAAGAAAAAGCAAATGCGCCGCTACTCGAAAGGAATGCTGCAGCGGGTGGGAATGGCCCAGGCGCTGATGAACGATCCTGACATTGTGTTTTTAGATGAGCCGATGTCTGGCTTAGACCCTACCGGGCGCTATCAGGTGAGGGAGATTATTTTGTCTTTAAAGGCGCAGGGAAAGACGCTGTTTTTCAACAGTCATGTGCTGTCGGATGTGGAGATGATTTGCGATCGAATCGCCATTCTCGATCAGGGCGAAATCGTTTGCATGGGCGAAATCAAACAGCTTTTGGGCAATCCTAACTACTACAGAGTGAAAGGCAAGGGCGGCAGTCTAGACATTTTGGATGAGTGGCTACGCGAGATTACTTTTGCCCATGGTTACTGGCATGGCACCCTCTACGAAAGTCCGTTTGAATTTATGGCCAGCGCCCGATTGATGAATGCTCATATCGCCAAGCTAGAAATTGCTCAACCTACTCTCGAAGAGTTCTTTATGGCGCAGATTCAGCAGCGCCGCAGGCTGAGAGATGAGGCTGAACTAGAGCGAGCCGCTGCCAAAAAATCGGCCAGAAAACCGCGCTTTCTAAGCAGGCCGGTCGCCTAGCTAGTATCTGTAACAAGCTCCAATCTTTTATGATCTAAGTTAGGAAACAAGGTCAAAGAAATGGACGATTACAAGCAGTACGAGCAGGCGTGCCAGCAAATAAAAAAGGATAACAAGGCTCTCTTAAAGCGGTTTTCTGCTTGGCTAAAAGCCTCTAAACTATCGGCTAAAACAATCGACAATCATATTTCTAACGTCGATTTTTATGTGAATGAGTATTTGCTTTCTGAAGAGGCTGTTGAAGCGAGAGATGGCGCAGATGAAATTGGCCTGTTTTTGGGGGATTGGTTTATTCGCAAGGCGACGTGGTCGAGCGCCGCGAGCATCAAGGCAAATGCCACTAGCCTAAAGAAGTTTTACACCTTTATGCAGGCGCAAGGTGAGATTGATCGAGCTGCGCTTGATGATCTAAAGCAAACTATTAAAGCGGAGATGCCAGATTGGATAGACGCACTCAAAAGCTATGAGGACATTGATGAAGACGACATGTGGTAGGGCCTGCTCTTTAGGGCTGCACTTCACGCGGCGCTGGCTGTTTTTACCGGCGAGAGACCGCTGGTGAGCTGCTAACGTACCATCGCCAGGGGATATCAACGCCTTTTGACAGACCGATGCGAGTAGTCTGTGTAATCTCTGGTGGCGCTGCGGTCGGGCGAGGCACTACCCACAACCCCGAGTCAGGATGAATAGGCAGGCCACGAAGTGAGGTGTCTATTTGAAGGGCGCGGCAGAGTTTGCCAGGTCCGGCAGCGACTTTTTCTAGCTTTTCTTTTTTGGCTGCGGCGCTAGTGGGTGAATACCAGTTGGGAACGGCGTCGAGATGAACAGCGCGGATGAGGATGGTGCTGGCAAAGTCGGCGCGATCGCACACAATGTTGAAGCAGTGGTACTGTCGATAAATTCGATACACATAGGCAATTCCAGCAGGCCCAAAGACCACCTGATTGCGCTCAGTTTTACGCTGATAGGCCGCCATCGCCGGATCGCCCGCTTCGTAGGCTTCGGTTTCTACAATCTGCCCGCGCGCTATGTCGTTCCCAATTTTTCTGACCAGCGTGCAGCCCAGCAAATCAACCGCGACCCTTGCTGCAGGTCTATTGAACCAGTCCGCGTCCATTATGGTTTCCACTGAATATGTAACGTTAGTGTAAATAAGATGAGAAACTAAATATACAGTTATCTTGTCGGAGAGCTCCCTACCCATGTCCCGAGCTTTAAAAATTACTAATCATATTCACTTTGGAAATGTTCGCGGCGATCTATTTGGGGGGCTAACGGCAGCGGTGATCGCCCTGCCGATGGCCTTGGCGTTTGGGGTAGCCTCGGGCGCGGGGCCGGTCGCCGGGCTATACGGCGCAATCTTGGTGGGCTTTTTTGCCGCGCTGTTTGGCGGTACACCCTCGCTCATTTCTGAGCCTACCGGACCGATGACGGTGGTAATTACGGGCGTGATTACGACCATGATTGCGGCGGCGGGCGATCGCGAAGTTGGCCTAGCGATGGCCTTTACCGTCGTGATTATGGCGGGTATCTTTCAAATTATTTTGGGCGCGCTAAAGCTGGGTAAGTACGTCACCTTGATGCCCTACAACGTCGTGTCAGGCTTTATGTCTGGTATCGGCCTGATTCTAATTATTTTGCAGCTAGGCCCCATGCTAGGCCAAGAGAGCCCTGGCGGTGGTGTCATCGGTACGCTGCAAGCGCTGCCCGCACTCATCAGTAATATTCAGCCTGTGGAAACGGCTCTAGCGCTAATTACGCTGCTGATTATTCTGTTCTTTCCTAAAAAGCTTAGAAAATTCGCACCGCCCCAGCTAGTCGCGATGATTGTTGGCACGGTGCTCTCACTGACATTGTTTGCGGGTGTAGAAGACATTCGGCGCATTGGTGAAATTCCGCTAGCGCTACCAACAATTACAGTTCCAACGTTTAGCGGGGCGCAGCTACGCTATATGTTTATTGACGCTGGGGTACTGGGGATGCTGGGCTGTATTGATGCCCTGTTGACTTCGGTGGTGGCCGATAGCCTCACGCGCACAGAACATGACTCGAACAAAGAGCTGGTTGGGCAGGGCATTGGCAACATTGTGTCGGGGCTATGCGGCGGGCTGCCGGGTGCGGGTGCGACTATGGGTACGGTAGTCAATATCAAAGCTGGTGGCCAAACGGCGCTGTCGGGACTGTCGCGGGCAGTCATTTTGCTAGTGGTCGTGCTAGGTGCAAGTGGTCTGACCTCGCCCATTCCGATGGCGGTCCTCTCGGGCATCATTATCAAAGTCGGCATCGACATTATTGACTGGGGCTTTTTGAAGCGAGCTCACTACATTTCGCACAAGTCAGCGGCGATTATGTACGGGGTGATTTTGCTAACGGTGTTTGTCGATCTGGTGGTTGCCGTAGGTGTTGGCGTATTCGTTGCCAATATGTTGACCATCGAAAAGCTGAGCGATCTGCGCTCAGAAAAAGGCGTTACGGCGATTACTGACGACGATGACACAATTGCGCTAAGCGCCGAAGAAAAAGAACTGTTAGAGCAGGGCAATGGTCAGATCTTGCTCTTTCGCCTGAGTGGACCGATGATCTTTGGGGTGGCCAAGGCGATTGGCCGACAGCGCGAGGCGGTACAGGGCTCTAAGGCATTTATTTTAGATATTAGCGAAGTGCCACATTTGGGCGTAACAACCTCTCTGGCATTAGAAAACGCGATTCAAGAGGCCGTAGAGGGCGATCGCGCTGTCTATATCGTGGGTGCCAAAGGACAAACCTACAAGCGTTTAACCCGCTTGGGTCTACTCAATATTATTCCAGCCGAGCGCTTTTTGATTGATAGAACAGTCGCTCTTCGCCAAGCCCTAGCCGCCATCAACCGGCAAGACAACAAGCCTATTGCCAGTGCTCAGCCTTCTACTTCTTCAATGGGTTCCTTACCTAGTTCCTCCGCTGAGATGGACGCGATTTAGCCGATTGGCCAGCGGATGTATGAGTAATACCAAATCTTAGTTGCTTATTCCTGAATTGCCGAAGAGCGTAGCAATGCCAGCCCTTCTACAGGCTGTCTTGTTGAGTCGGGATTTTCAAACTCGGATTTGGTATAAGTAATTGCAGCTAAGTGATTGCAGTCAAACGATTAAAGGTGAGCGTCGACAAATCCTTTCAATCGCTCCATGCCTCTCTCGATGGTATCTAGGTTGGTTGCATAGGAAATCCGTATCGTGCCTTCGGCGTTAAAGGCTGCGCCCGGAATGGTGGCAACGTGCTTTTCATCCAGCAGCTTTTGGCAAAAGGTTACTGAATCTAGCTTTGCTTTACTAATGTCTACCATCAGATAGAAAGCGCCTTGGGGCTCTACGTAGCTGAGCGCTGGGATACTGTCGATGATGTTCATAATAGCGCGACGCCTTTCGCTAAAAGCGCGGCGCATAATGTCTAAATCGTCTGTAGGGCCAGTGAGCGCTGCGATCGCACCATACTGAGCAAACGTACAGACATTAGACGTACTGTGACTTTGCAGCATATTGACTGCCCTGATGATGGGTTCTGGCGCAGCTAAGTAGCCCAGCCGCCAGCCCGTCATTGCATAGGCCTTGGCAAATCCGTTGCTCACGATTGAGCGCTCAAATATCTTTGGATTCAAGCTACCGATACTGACATGCTCAGCGCCCTCGTAGAGAATTTTTTCATAGATCTCGTCCGACACTACCCAAATGTCTGTTTCTACAACCACTGCTGCTAGCGCCTCAAGTTCTGCGCGGGTGTACACCATTCCAGTTGGGTTCGAGGGTGAATTAAGCACAAACAGTCGGGTTTTGGGCGTAATCGCTGCGCGTAGCTGCTGCGCGGTAATTTTGTAGTTAGCTTCAGCCGTTGTTTCAACAACGACCGGCGTCCCCCCAGCTAGCTTCACCATTTCTGGATAGCTCACCCAGTAAGGGGCCGGAATGATCACCTCATCACCTGGCTCAATTGTTACCGTCATGAGGTTATACAGCGAGTGCTTGCCCCCGTTGGTTACCATGACGTTGCTCGCTGCGTAGTTAAGCTGGTTGTCGGCTTGCAGCTTTTGTGCGATCGCTTCTCTGAGCGCGGGTTCTCCTGCCGCCGGACCGTAGCGCGTTTTGCCTTGGTCAATTGCCGTCTTTGCCGCCTCACAAATATGCTTTGGCGTATCAAAATCTGGCTCGCCTGCACTAAAGCTACAGACATCTAGCCCCTCTCTTTGCATAGCTTTTGCCTTAGCGGAGATGACTAGCGTCATGGAAGGCGTAACTCTATCAATTCGGGAGGCGAGCTTCATGGGGAAACAGCGCAGGGCCAATGCCTGCGTCGGAGGGGTAAAGAAAGGGTTAATACAATACCGTAGATCGATTTTGAAGTTTCGTCGGCCAAAAATTGACGAATAAGTCAAGTTCCTCAGATATCTTCACAGCCGTTTAGATCCTTTCGCTACAGATTCTTATCCCTTTTTGTCCATTATCTTTTTGCGCTGCTTCTCTATTCTCCCAACTCCTGTATGCCCATCATCTCTCGTACGCCTGCTAGATTTTCCTTGATGGTTACCGTGTCTGGGTGCGCCGCGCCCCATGCCGATTGCACTATGCCCAGTGCCTGTTCATACAGCTCAATCGCCGTTTCATCGTCTCCCTGCTCGTGATACAGCCCGGCGAGGTTGCTAAGGCTAAAGGCTACTGCCGGATGATTGCTACCGAGCGCTGCGGTTCGAATAGCCAGTGCTCTTTCGTGTAGAGAACGGGCAAGCGTGTCATTGTCTCGGGCCCTGTGCAGCTCGGCTAAGTTGTTGAGCGTAGTCGCAACATCAGGGTGATTTTCGCCTAAGACGGCTTCTCCAATTGTCAGCGCTCTTTCATACAGCGGCAGGGCGGCGGCATATTTGCCCTGAAGCCGATAGAGTTCTGCTAGGTTGTTCAGGCTATTGGCAACACGAGGATGGCTCTCACCTAGCGCGGTTGCTTGGATTGCCAACGCTCTTTTGTATAGCGGTTCAGCCGCGCCGTAGTCGCGCTGGGCTTGGTAAAGCGCCGCGAGATTATTGAGTGTGGTCGCGATGTCGGGGTGATTGGGCCTTAGCTGAGATTCTCGGATGACTAGGGCGCGTTCGTATAGCGGTAGGGCAGTGGTGCAGTCTCCTAGTGCCCGGTAAAGATCGGCTAGGTTGTTGAGACTAACCGCGACTTTGAGATGGTCGGGGCCGAGCTTCGTTTCATAGATGGCGAGTGTGCGCTCGTATAGCGGTAGTGCCGCACCGTAGTCGCCTTGGAGCTTGTAAATACCAGCTAGATTGTTGAGGCTAGACGCCAGGCCGAGATTATCTTCATCGAGTAGGCTTTCATAAATGGTGAGCGATCGCACATATAGCTGTAGCGCGGTAGCATAGTTGCCCTGCTCTCTATAGACGCTCGCCAAGCTATCTATCGCAAACGCTGTATCAGGATGCTGCTCGCCCAGCGTGCTCTCTCGAATAGCGAGGGCTCTTTGCGTGATGGGTAGCGCCGCATCATATTGACCTTGCGCGTGATAGAGCAGTGCTAGGTTGTTGAGGCTGTTAGCCACTTCTGGGTGGTTGGGGCCTAAAACACTTTCTTCGAGCGCGATCACTTCCATCACTAGCGGCACCGCTTCCACATACCTGCCCTGCTGATATAGCTCTATTGCCTGCTGGCCCAGCGCATTTGCTCGATCTATGCCATCTGTAAACGTTTGGTCCGCGAGCCACTGGTCTGTGAGTGTCTGATTGGGGGCTATCTGGCCCGTGCTTGCTTCGTGCTGCTGCAGTTCATTCTGTATTAGGCTGTGCGGAAAAGAGTGTGGTAGGAACAAGTTTGCCAGTGCAGCTTGCTCTACGGCTGAAAACCACGTGAATCCAACCGTAGAAAGGGCGAACAATAATAAATATTCTCGTCTCATCCTTTGCCTTTTTTTAGCCTAGCAGCTCCCACTACGCCGACCTTTGTACCGCTTCAGCATATCTAGCTATCTCTATACGAAATTTCATATCTCCTTTTTCCTAGGCTTGTCTTTTTTCCTAGGCTTATCTTTTTTCCTAGGCTTATCTTTTTTCCTAGACCTATCTTTTGAGTAAACAGTCTATGACCTGTGCTCTATCTCTTTGCGCTTGCTCTCTTCACGCTCTATCTCTTTACGATCTATCTCTTTGTGCCCTGACTCTTCGTGTTTTGGTGTCACCGTCATCACAGAAATCAGCGTCAGCTCTACCAGCTTCATATAGGCTTGAATGTCCACCTGATCGGCTAACAGCATTTCTCGATACTGCTGTTTGATCTCACTGGGCTTGCTAAGTGCAGCTTGAGTATTGCTATTGCCCAGCAACAAAAAGAGACCTGCTTGCAAATCGCTGTTGTTTTCCCAGTAGCGAATCCAAGAGAAGCTTGGATTGCCTTGTTTATAACCTCGATTGCATCAGGGTGAACATAGAACAACCCTTAGTGCAAAAGTAAGTTGGGATATGCGCCATAGACACCTTATGGAAGTCTCGAATTGAACCTGGATCTGGGCTTAGATCTGGACTTAGATTTGCTCTTGAAGCTTTGATTGAAGGGTTGCTGCTAATCAGATGTAAATGCTCTTGAGCTAAGATTGCGATCGCTTTCACCTCGGCAGTCCCATGTAAACCTGAAGCCTGATCTAGTTTTGTGATGGTCAGACTGGGTGTGGGTGCCGAACGCCAACTAGATAATGGCTATGTAATATCTGAGCGATGACTGGAGGCTGTGGGCGATAGATGAGTGACGACTAAAGGCGTGACCAGGCTCAGGTAAGATACATTCAAGCCACATATTGATATGCATATTCCTCCGTTCTCGCCCTCGCTACTCGATTTTCCCTCACTTTTGCGGGCGCTCCAGTTGGCGAGTGATGTCATTACCAAACAGGTTCATAGCCCGTTTTTGTCTAAGAATGTGCCAGGTGGTCCGAAGCACTTGGCAGCGCGTTTAGACGGCTGGTCGCTGGCAGATCGCGACCCCGCCGTACTGACGAAAATGATGCCGCTAATGGGATGGTTCTACGACAACTACTACCGGGTGAGCACAGACGGCTGGGCACAGGTGCCCACTGATGAAACAGTGATGTTTGTAGGGTCTCACAACGGAGGGTTGCCTGCACCAGATATGCATATGATGCTTTATGACTACTGCCGCTATTTTGGTACTAAGACGCCTCTGTATGGGCTGATGAGCCCTAAGGTGTGGCAGGTGTTTCCAGCGCTTGCTCGGGTGGCGACGCAGATGGGTGCGGTCCGGGCGCATCCGAAGATGGCGATCGCAGCGCTCAGTCAGCAGGCCAATATCGCCGTTTTTCCAGGTGGGGTTCAAGATGTCTTTCGGCCTTATTCTCAGCGCGATCGCATTTACTTTCACAACCGTCAGGGCTTTGTCAAACTCGCCCTCAAAAAAGGTGTTCCCATTGTCCCAATGATCTCATACGGAGCACATGCCACATTCGCGGTACTTGCTGATATCTACCCTCAAATGCAGGCTCTGCACCAATTAGGGATGCCTTGGTTCCTTGGCATCGACCCAGAAACCTTCCCAATTTATCTTGGCCTGCCGTGGGGGCTAGCCTTTGGTCCGCTGCCCCACATTCCCCTGCCGCTAAAAATTCACACCCGCATATGTGCGCCCATCCGGTTCGAGCGCACGGGCGCAAAGGCCCTAAAAGATAGCAGCTATGTGGATAGTTGCTTTTGGCGAGTGAAAAATGAAATGCAAACCGCGCTAGATCGTTTAGTGGCTGAGTGTGAACGTTCTTGATATACGCCAAGTTTGACCAGGCAGACGTAGACACACAGGCATTAAGAAGCGCTACAGAGCAGGCCGCTGCCGATAAGTGAACCGGCAGAATGCCTTCGACAGTGCTTAAGCGATGGTAACCTCGTCTGACAAATAGACGTCTTGAATGAGATGAAAGAGTTTGACGCCTTCTTTAAAGTCTTTTTGAAACGTTTTGCGCCCTGAAATCAGTCCGCAGCCGCCCGCTCTTTTGTTGATCACAGCGGTACGAATCGCCTGCACAAAGTCATTATCACCAGATGAACCCCCAGAGTTGATGAGCCCTGCTCGGCCCGCATAGCAGTTCAGCACCTGATAGCGCGTCAGATCAATGGGATGATCGCTCGATAGCTCGGAATAGACCTTTTCGTCTGTTCTGCCGTATGATTTTCCGATGGCCTCGGAGACTGCTTTGTAACCACCGTTGGTTTCGGGTAGCTTTTGCTTGATGATGTCGGCTTCGATGGTAACACCGATGTGATTTGCCTGACCTGTGAGATCTGCGGCCAGATGATAGTCCTTGTCTTGTTTGAAGACATCGTTGCGCAAATAGCACCACAAGATAGTGGCCATGCCTAGCTCGTGGGCACGGGCAAATGCCTGACTGATTTCTTTAATTTGACGGGTCGATTCTGTTGATCCAAAGTAAATTGTTGCCCCAACGGCTACAGCGCCTAGATTCCACGCCTGTTCAACCGAGGCGTACAGCGTTTCGTCATATTCCTTAGGGTAGCTGAGCAGTTCGTTGTGGTTGAGTTTGAGAATAAAAGGAATTCTGTGCGCGTACTTGCGAGACATCATGCCCAAAACGCCAAGTGTGGTGGCAACCGCGTTGCAGCCACCTGAAATGGCTAGGTTGATAATGTTCTCTGGATCGAAATAGATGGGATTTGGCGCAAAAGAAGCGGCAGCAGAGTGCTCTATGCCCTGGTCTACGGGCAAGATGGAGAGATAGCCGGTGTTGGCAAGGCGTCCGCTGCTGTAAAGCTGTTGCAGACTGCGCAAAACTTGAGGGCTGCGATCGCTCTGCGCAAAAATCCGATTGACCCAGTCGGGCCCTGGTAAATGCAGCTGGCTTTTGTCAACTTTTGCCTGGTAGCTCAGCAGATTATCTGCCTCGTCACCTAGCCAATCGGCAACAGACCGATTTGTCTTAGATTCTGTAGATGTTGCAACCATAGCAGCAAACCTTCCTCGTAAATAACGCTAAATGATAGGTACAGATTAGCGCGGTTCTTTCAAAGCTACATCAAACCGCCTGTACTTGTTTACCTGCGCGTGTTTTGTTATCTGCTCTTTCACAAGCTTCTGCCACCGCGACTTTTGTCGCTGTAGCTTCTGTCACTGCTTATATAGCGCTCTTGCTGCTGACCTATTGGATTCAACTATTCAAAAAAAACAATCAAAAAAGCCAGCAACCTCGCTGAGGCTGCTGACTAAAAGAGGACTGTACTTCTGATTAGCTAAATTGACTACACCCTTGTGTGGGGACTAAATTACCTGCCACCAAAGCAAAGTCTCTTAGTTAACAATCTCAGTGATGGGCTGGCGACGACGTACAGAAACCATTCCCATTACAGCCGTTGCTAGCAGGCCAAAGATAGCTGTCGGTTCTGGTACTTCGGTAGCTTCACCACTGAGGATATCGCCCGTAGTGCTCCTAGCTGTCTTAGAGAAAGAGAAGTTATCAGACTCAAAGTTTTTACCTTTAAGCTCTACGCGTTTAATTTGACTACCGTTCGTTCCAAAAAAGTTGAGATAGCTATAGTATTCGCGCGAGTTTTGGTTGAGGAAGTTCTTATTGGGATTACCGCTGTAGGCCGCTCTTTCTTCTTGAGAAAGTCCGTCAATAAAGTCAGATACGAGAGAAGTAGAATAGAATCCAAGCGATTCATCGGCCTCGTCAAATAGCTCAATGCTATTGGTGCCATCGCCTGCAGACCACCAGAACCCCATATAAGCTTGAGCTTCGTTGAGGGTAATAGAAGAGCCGCCTCGCAAATAGTTACCAATGCCGTCTGCACCGCCATATTTGTTAGCACCTTCAATTTTGGCGATGCTCATAGTACCTAAGCTATTAGCAAAAGAAACGTTTCGGCTAGTGCCTTTAGACATTTCTTCGAAGGTTTCAGTGAAAATATCTCCGGTTAACGTTGTTCTTTGAGCGCCTGCACGCTCTAGAGTGAAAGTGATGCCCGCAAGCGCCGGATTAGCTAAGAGTGCAGCAAAGCCAGTAGAGAGAACTGCGACGCCAAGTAAAGATGTTAGTTTGTTCATGACCTTAAAAAACCTCAAGAGTAAAAAGAACTAAACGAATAAGTAAAACCGAAAATACGTAAGGCCAGAGAGCTACAAGATTAGAGAGCTATCTCTCTAGATGTTGTTATGCCTGTGCTGTTTTCAAAAGCGCCCTCAGGTGACTAACTCCATTAGGTTAGCTGCGGCCTACCTACAGAGCCAAGGAGAGGACGATGATCTTTATGAGAGATTTGATAAAAGTCGAAATCCTGTTGTTGTTACGCAAAAACAGTTCAGCAGGCAGTCCGTTGAGTTTGTGTAAGCATTGGTATTTTCTGTGAGCTGTGGCTGCTAATTCTTACTTTGGGTGCCTAGCCATCCGTAGTTTTGAGCACATGTCGGCCTCAAGACCAACTTATGCTATTCGGTTACGCGTTTTTTCTGTGAGTATAAACACCTGGAAATGCAAGCCCAATTAACAACAATTCAGTTTGTTCTATCTGGCCATGGGCTAGCTGTGTTCACTGAGCCTGGCTGTTGGTTTTAGCAGGTAAAGCGCTCATAACCCTTTGTTAGATTGGTTTCAGCTCCTTGCTGCTGAAATAAATTCCGCCTTTTATTTGTCAGTAGCCTATGTGAGCACAAGGTGAATGGTAATGCTTTTTTCGCCTTCAGTAGTTTTTTGCCGCTTCAATTCTAGATGTCTCACCCAGATAGGAGGCATGCTGATAAAAGCTGTACGTTCAAAGACGCAAAAGACAGAACTAGACTGTGTTCTACGCTCAGGTTTTAGCCCTATGAGTCGTGATAAATCGTGCAGATATTACCCTTTGTTGTTTCTATCCGGATCGAGGTGTGAGCGAAGAGTGAGTTGAGGACGAATTTGCAGTGGCCACTATAGTTTTTGTAGAGTTGATTAGGACATTTTCATCGGTTGAAGCCTCTACAGAGCCAGAGCAACGGGCAACTCTATCCGCAGAGCAAGAATGTATCCCTTCTCTGCTATATAGACCCTGGAAATCATCTGTTTTGACGCGTTTTGGACTCTGCACTATGCAAATACTATAGGCGAATACTATAGTCGTCAGCAATCGTAGCGACTGACACTCTTACGCTATTTGTCCCACTGCTGTTTGAGGCGTTCGATGCGATCGCGTAAACTCTCATTAGTCAGCCGCGAACTCAGCCGCTCTACTAACAGCGGAAACCCTAGAGGTGAGGGCCGCTTTACCGTCATCCACACCAGCTCTAGTGTTTGCAATCGCTTTAAGGCTGCTGTTAATCTGGGGGCTTCCATCTGCCCCTCGATGACCTCGCGCTCTGCCTGCTTTAACAGCAAGTTCTCTGGCTCATATTTGCTAAACACCTCATAGATTAGCGATGAACTAATCTGCACCTGATTCGCCGTTTTTTTAGAGCCTGGATATCCTTTAAACACCAGCCCTGCAACCTGCGAAATGCCTCGAAACTTCCGCTGCGTTAGCTCAGAAATATTAAGGCTGGCCTTGATCTGCTCGTATAGGTCCTGGGTAGAGAAAAACGCTCTATTAAACAGCGTCTGAAAGGGATAATCTTTGGGGGCTAAAATTTCGAAGCCGTAGTCATTTACCGAAACTGTAAAGGTTGCTTTTTCCATTTGCGAAAAGCGATAGGCCCACAGAAAGCCTAGCCCCTCATGCACGTTTCTCCCCTCGAAGGGATACACATATAGATGCTGCCCCTCTCTTGTGCGGCAGCACTCAATCAGAAACTGATCGGCACCAGGCAAATGAGAAATTCTATCTTGCGTTGCTAGAATTGGCATAATGTAGGTGACTTCCTCACTTACGTTGCCTTCTTTTACCTGCGTGATTTCTGCTCGAATATATTGGCTTAGGCAGTCTGAAATTGCTAAATATCCGCCGCTCCACACAGGCACCACGCTAGACTTTTTCTTTGCATTTTTTACATACAGCGTCATGTCTTTCATTTGAAAGAACTCTAGCTGACGTCCGGCAAAGTAGAACACGTCGCCTTTGTTTAATCTAGAGACAAAATTCTCTTCTACCGTACCGATATGCTTTCCCTTTGCGTAGGCAATTCTTATTTGCTGATTGCTGGTAATCGTGCCGATGCTCATTTTGTGCATCCGAGAGATGCGGGCATCTGTTACTTTATACACTCCAGATTCGGCGACTATCTTCTGATAGCGGGGATATGCCTTCAGGCATTTGCCGCCGTTTTCCAAAAAGTCCACCATCCAGTCAAACTCTTTTGCAGTTAGTGTGTGATAGGAAACGGTTTTTTGCACGGCGGCTAAAGTCTCTTTTGGCGAAAATCCGTCTCCGCAGGCTAGAGTGACCAAATGCTGGAGCAGTACGTCATAGGGTTTGTCGAGTGGATGGCGAGATTCTATTTGCCCTGCCGCGAGCCCACGGCGAAATGCGGAAATTTCCAACAGCTCTAGAGCGTTGGTTGGTAGAAAGAAGACTTCGGAGGTGCCGCCGGGCAGATGAGCTGAGCGACCGGCCCTTTGCAGCAGCCGAGCGAGGTTTTTAGCGCTGCCGATTTGAACGATGCGCTCTACCGGCTGAAAGTCTACGCCAAGATCTAATGAAGACGTGCAGACGACCCACTTGATTGCGCCGGTTTTGAGCCCTGCTTCGATGGCTAGTCGTTCACCAAAGTCAATAGAGCCGTGATGCAGCGCTATTTTGTGTTTATCTTTGGGCAAAGAGAAGTTCAGTGCCTGAAACCATCTTTCGGCTTGCGATCGCGTATTTGTAAATATCAAAGTAGAGCGCTCAATATCCAGCGCGGCTACGAGCTCTTCAAACATCCGTAAGCCCAGGTGGCCAGCCCAGGGAAAGCTATCTACCGACTCGGGCAGTATGCTGGTAATAACGGTCTCTCTTTTGATCTTTGACTGCACAACAACTGGGCTGTTGCCTAGCCCGGTGGCGGCGTTGGCGGCTTCTTGCAGGTTGCCGAGCGTGGCTGAAATTGCCCACGTTTGCAGCGTTGGGTTTAGCGATCGCAAATAAGATAAACACAGCTCTGCCTGTGTTCCTCGCTTAGAAGACATGAGTTCATGCCATTCGTCTAAAATCACGCAGCGCAGATTGCCAAAGCGTTTTGCCGCATTTTTGTACGACAGCAGCACCGCTAAGGACTCAGGTGTTGTAATTAGAATGTTCGGCATTTTTTTAATCTGCCGACTCTTGGTCGAAGACTTCGTATCACCCGTGCGTGACTCTACAGTAATGGGCCATTCCATCTCTTCTATCGGGCGGCGAATAGAGGCTTCAATGTCTCTAGAAAGGGCTCTTAGCGGCGTAATGTACAGCAACTGTAGGCCGCTGAGGGAATGCTCGTTAGCCGCCGCTAGCATTTGGGCCATCGGGCCCATGACGGCCCCGTAGGTTTTGCCTGAGCCAGTTGGGACTTGAATGATACCGCTTTTACCAGATTGGTATGCTTGCCAAGTTTGTGTTTGAAAGGCGATTGGCTGCCAGCCTTGTTTGGCGAACCAATCTGTGACAGGCGTGAGAAGAGACACTATATAGATAAAATTACTCGTGGATGCGACCGTTGGGCATGATGGTGCCCGTTAGGCGTGCGCCTAGTAGCTTTACCATAATCTTATTGCCATAGCCGACTTTTGCGCCACTCAGGTCTGCGCCACTCAGGTCTGCGCCGCTAAGATCCGCGCCGATCAGATCTGCGCCGCTGAGATCCGCGTGGCTGAGATCGGCTTGGAGTAGGTTGGCGCGAAATAGGCGGGCTTTTCGTAGGTTGGCGCGGTTTAGGTTGACTTTGTGCATGAAGGTGTCGCTGAGGTCTGCGCCGCTAAGATCCGCGCCGCTGAGGTTGCGACCTGAGAAATCTTTTTCTTTGAGATTTGCGCCGCTCATGTTGACGCCACTAAGATCAGGATCGCGTTTGGCGCGAGCGGGCAAGTTGTCGTGCTGTGAGGCTGCTGGTGAAGAGGCCGTTTTATCTTTGGCGGCTTTTTCTTTAGCGGCTTTTTCTCTAATAGCTTTTTCTCTAGCTGCTGCTTCTCTAGCTTTTCTTTCAGCGATTACCTTTTCTCTAGCCGCCTTTTCTCTAGCCTTTCTTTCAGCGATCGCTTTTTCTCTAGCCGCCCTATCGCTGGCTTTTCTTTCGGCAACAGCTTTTTCTCTGGCTGCTTTTTTCTCGGCTGCTTGCTCTTTGGCTACTTTCTCTCTAGCTGCATCTTCTCTGGCAGAGCTGCTGCTGGTGCGATCGCCGTTTGATGTTTCGTTGTCTGCTCCAGCAGTGCGCGGCCACGTACTGCTAGGATAGCGCGCCCGATAGGTTGCACCGTATTGACCGCTGCTGGCCGCCGCGGCGCGGCGATAGGCTTCGTAAGGTGGACGGTAGCCGTCGGCGCGACTGTTGCCGTTGCCGTTAGTTTGATTTGCTGCGGTCTGCGTAGAGGTGCGAGCGGCTGTTGTGCCGCGTGGGCGGTAGGTAGAGTCATCGCCAGGACGATATGAGCTGTATGAGCGGGCCTGACTAGCAGCGCTGCGACTGTAGGTGGACTGCCGACTTTTGCTATAGCTATTGGACTGGCTATCGGCAACGGCGGGCAGCCTGCCGTTCTTGGCCTGCGATCGCAGAAAAGCCCTGGCTTCATTTAGCACCTTGAGCTTGGCTTCCGCTTTTTCGCATAGCCTGGCGCGATCGCTTGGAATCCGATCGGGGTGCCAAATGAACACTAGATCCTTATAGGCCTGGTTCACTTCTCGCATCGAAGTCTCCGTTCCTGGTTCTAGCTCTAAAACTCTGTAGGCTTGCTCAATAGAATCCATACGCGCCGGTAAGCGTGGTTTTCGTTAGATCGTCAGACTTGACTTTAGTTAAGCTTAATTTATCAAAGTGATTTAACTTTTTGATTATGCCGGATAGATCCCCTCTGTAGCCCCGAAGCACAGCAAACTTTAAGGAAGGGGCCTTAACGTTTCGTAAGCTTGACAAGAGGGACTTTTATCCCCATATTCTCCTTTAACCCCCATTTTAGTTCTCCGTTATTTTCAGCTCACTGATATTCCACAGCGTGCCACCTAGCGCCGTGTATTCAATATTCTCTACTTTGTTACGCACCGCGCTCATAGAATACTGACCGACCAAGTGAATAAACGGCAGGTTTTCCTGTACTAGCTTTTGCGTCTCAAAGTACAGCGCCTTGCGCTTTTCTTCGTCTAGCTCTTGGGCTGCCCTGATGTACAAATCGCTAATCTGCTGCTCCCAGGGATAGACCTCTCGGCCTGTTAACGCTATCTCGCCTTGGGCCTGCTGGTTAAAAAAATGCAAACCGCCACTAGTTAGCCACAGATTCGCGCTGCTATTGGGCTCAACGCCCGCGCCAAAGCCCAGCACAATGGCCTCCCACTCCAACGTGTCACTAAGATTGGTGACCAATTTGTTGAAGTCTATCGGCTGAAAGTCGACCGTAATGCCGATTAGCGCTAAATTTTGCTTGATCTGAGCCCCGGCTGATTCTCTAATATCATTGCCTACGTTGGTTTGTAGCGTAAAGCGAACTAAATTACCGTCTGCGTCGACAAGGCGATCGCCCTGGTAGCTAAATCCAGCCGAGTTAAGGAGCGTTTTAGCTGTCTCGATGTCATAGTCGTATACAGGCAGACCCGTCTCGGCAAAGTAGGGGCTCTGAAGTGCAATTTGAGAGTTTTGCATCTCGCCTAGCCCCTTAAAAATATTGTTGAGCATCGTATCGCGATCAATCGCGTAGGCAACTGCCTGCCGAAATTCTTTGGTATTGAACCAGTTGGACTTTACCGGATCGACGACGGGCTGGCCGTTTTTTGAGCCCTTGTTAAGGTTGAAGGTGACAAAAAGCCGAGTCGTTGTCGGGCCACCGTTATAGACCGTATAGTTGCCCTGCGCCTCGTCTTGCTTCATCAGCGAAAAATTATCAGGCGTCACAGACATGAGGTCGGCATCGCCCGAGCGAAAGCGGACAAACTGGGCATCTTGTGAGCTGACTACTGGCCAAATCATTTTCTCAACGTAGGGACGCGGCTCGCCATTGGGCCCTTTTTCCCAGTAGTACGGGTTGCGCTGAAAGATGATTCGCTCGCCGGGCACAAACGCCTGAATCGTATAGGGGCCATTGCCAACGATTGTGGCGGGGTTGGTGTTGGTGCCCCAAGTAGACATAAAGAGCGGCCGACCGTCGGCGTCTTTGGTTGTTACGGTCGTTTCTAAAATATGCTTTGGCATGATGGCCACGCCCGTTACGCGCAAGAAAGGCGCAAACGGCTCAGGAATTTGAAACTCGACGCGGCGCTCGTCTAGCTTACGTACGGTAGGCAGCTTGCCCTCCGCGCCAATTCGCAGAATGTCGCGCGTATCGGTGGTAATTTCTTCGTTGAGAATGAGATCGTTGTAAGTAAAAACGACGTCATCTACCGTCAGCGGTTCGCCATCAGACCATTTGAGATTTTCTTTGAGTAAGAAGACAATTGTCTGACCATCTGCGGAAATTTCCCAAGATTCAGCAAGCGCCGGGCCAATTTCGCTGGTTGTCTGATCAATTTTGATGAGGCCCTGATACAAAAAGCCCAGCACGTCACTGCTAGAGCTTTCTTGAGAAAGTAGATAGTTGAACGTTTTGGGTTCGCCCACCACCGGGCTAACCAAGGTAGGTACGTCCGCACTCTCAACTCTAAAGTTTTCTAGCCGCAGACCATCTAAGCGGCTACAGCTAGGGGTCAACACGACTAAGCCAAACATCGCGAGGCCCATGACCAGTAGCCGCCACAGACGAGTTCTTTGCAGTTGATTCTTTACCATGTACCCACTCATAGTGCCTTGCCATCAGCGACTCATCTGCTTTCGCTAATATTTTTATTGACCTCACTATAGTTAAAAAACTGACAGTTGCGTAGGACGTGCTACCTGAGCGAATGTGCGAGGAGGGCTTTTATAGAGGGCTTTCTAGAACGATTAGGCTACGCGCTGCGACCGCGATTTTGTCTTTCTTCTTGTAATTTTTTTGCCGTTTTACAAAGCCTTCCTTTGTGTCGATGAGCAATCGCCACCTGCGTTCTGACCAGTCGGTATTCTCGCTATCGCGAAAGCGCTCGGGCAGGGCAAACTCTAGCATTTCGTAGTGAGCGTTGAACATGAGTAGAAAGCTGCTGTCTAGTACCTGCTCGCCCTGCTTGTCGAGCGTGGCGATTTCCTCTCCGTTCAAGAGTACGGTTAGAGTTTTAACATAGCCTGCGGTCCACTCGTCTTGCATCAAGATGCCGTCAACGTTGAACCAGCCGATGTCTCTGATGCCAGAGCCGTGGATTTCCCGTCCGTGAAACCAGTCGCGGCGACGGAAAACCGGGTGATCTTTGACTAGCTTGACTAGCTTTTGGGTGTAGCGCAGCAGGTCTCTTTGCTGGGGATCGAAGTCCCAGTTTAGCCAGGAGAGCTTGTCGTCGTGGCAGTAGGTGTTGTTGTTGCCCTGCTGCGATCGCCCCATTTCATCGCCAGAGAGCAGCATCGGCACCCCTTGAGAGAGCATCAGCGTTGCCAAAAAGTTTCGCTGCTGCTGCAGCCGCAGCTCAAGGATCTCAGGGTCATCGGTGTCGCCTTCTGCGCCACAGTTCCAGGCGCGGTTATGGCTTTCGCCATCGCGGTTGTCTTCACCATTGGCATCGTTGTGCTTGTCGTTGTAGCTGACCAGGTCGCGCATCGTAAAACCGTCGTGGGCGGTGATGAAGTTGATGCTGGCATGAGGTCTGCGGCCCGTGTTTTCGTAAAGATCAGAGCTGCCGGTGAGCCGCGCGGCAAACTCGCCGAGCGCGCTGTCTTCACCACGCCAAAAGTCGCGCACGGTGTCGCGATATTTGCCATTCCACTCAGACCACAGCAGCGGGAACTTACCGACCTGATAGCCGCCTGTCCCGACGTCCCAGGGCTCGGCAATCAGCTTAACCTTTGAAATAACGGGATCTTGATGGATGATGTCAAAAAAGGTGGCCAGCGTGCCAACTTCGAACAGCTCTCTGGCCAAAGCCGATGCCAGATCAAAGCGAAAGCCGTCTACGTGCATTTCTTGCACCCAGTAGCGCAGGCTGTCCATGATCAGCTTTAATACCTGCGGGTGGCTCATCCGTAAGGAGTTGCCGCAGCCGGTATAGTCCATGTAGTAGCGCTCGTTGTCTTCGACTAGCCGGTAGTAGGCTTTGTTATCGATGCCACGAAAGCTGAGGGTGGGGCCCATATGGTTGCCTTCGCCGGTGTGGTTGTACACCACGTCTAGAATGACTTCGATTCCGGCGGTGTGGAGCGATCGCACCATCGTCTTAAATTCATTTAGCTGCTCGCCTAGTTCACCCGCCGCGCTGTAGCCAGAATAGGGCGCAAAGTAGTTTAGCGAGTCGTAGCCCCAGTAGTTAGTGAGCCCCTTGCTGACCAGATAGCTAGGCTTAGCATGAAAGTGATGAACTGGCATCAGCTCTACCGCTGTGATCCCCAACGACTTTAAATGCTTAATTGCTGCCGGGTGGGCGAGTCCTTCATAGGTGCCTCTCAACCGCTCGGGTACCTTTGGATGCTGCTGGGTAAACCCTTTGACGTGCATCTCATAGATGATAGTCTGACTCCAAGGCGTATTGGGGGAGGTGTCGCCCTGCCAGTCGAAGGTAGAATCGACGACGATACACTTGGGTACTACTGCGGCGCTATCTTCGATGTTGCAGCCAAGATCTTCCTCTTCTGAGAACCAGGTATAGCCAAAAATGGCCTGACCCGCGCTCACGTCACCTGCGATCGCCAGCGCATAGGGATCAATCAGCAGCTTGTTTGGGTTAAACCGATGGCCGTGCTGGGGATCAAACGGTCCATGAACGCGAAAGCCATAGCGCTGGCCGGGTTCGACGCCTTTAAGGTAGGCATGCCAAACGAAGTTATATACGCCTGTGAGCGGATAGCGCGTTTCGACGTCATCTTCGTCAAACAGGCAAAGCTCTACGCTCGTGGCGTTTTCTGAGAAAAGTGCGAAGTTTGTTCCTTGTCCATCCCAAGTTGCGCCTAAGTTGTTGGCAGTTCCAGGAAGCTGTTGAATACTCATAAAAGAACAAGTTCTGAAAGGATACACGCTGTTGTTTTGTCTGAATCAGAGAAAAGAATTACAGACAAATGGACACCAAAAAAAGGTAGACTGCGTAAACAATAATGACAAGGATACCGCGACTTTCCTCAAATCGACTAAATATTTTCTGATAGCTAAAGAAATATCTGTCCTTATGATGAGTTAGCCTTGATGCGTGTATAGATTACCCCGCTAGACTATTTGCCTCAGATGCATAGCCAGCGTGTAGCTTGGGCAATCAGCAGATGCAGGCTTGTGCCAGCTATGTCAGCGACCAAAAGTCTGCTCGGCTGCAGATCTGTGATACGTAGATCTGTGATATGTAGCTTGTTGGCAGCGCTACCGACAATTACGCCCGAATGGGTTGATACTGGCTGTGCCTATGACAAACAGCTACCAAACAGCTACGAGAATTATAGAGAGAAACTATAGAGACGATCAAAAGAGGCGATCAAAAGCACATTGTAGGTCTTACAAGAAGTCTCTTAAGTTGTTCAATCCCTATTAGAATCCTAAGGGTTACTTCATTCTTGCTTACCTACAACTATGCGAGCACCCAACCGTTTTAGCCAGCAGTCGATGACTTGGAGAACGTCAATCAGCTTCGTTGTGCTATGGCACGCTCTATACTGCATTTCGCGTTTGGCAGCTTTGGCAAGGGCTACGACTGATCCGCTCGAATCGAAAGCAGCGACCAAGGCGCACACTGTTGAATGGCCTGTTGAATGGCGTATTGTGGCTAGTGTTCTGTTTTTGGCTGAGCAATCTTGTCATGCTACTAACGCTAGCATGGCCAATTATTCTTTAGCTTTTTGGCGAAAAGGCGCGCGCGCTTTCTATAGGATGAGCGTCGTGAGAATGAGCGTCTTAAGCTACGCTAGCCATCGTCAGCTCCTTACACCAGCTCTAACTTATGGAAACATCATCAGCTTCTTATACACCGCCTAAAGTCTGGCAATGGGATACCGAGAGCGGTGGCACTTGGTCTAGCACTAATCGCCCTATCGCTGGCCCCACTCACGACAAAGAACTTCCGGTCGGACAGCATCCACTTCAGCTCTATTCGCTTGCGACCCCAAATGGTCAGAAGGTAACGATAATGCTAGAGGAACTGCTAGCGCTCGGCATTGCCGGAGCCGAGTACGACGCTTATCCAATCAAAATTAATGAGGGCGATCAGTTTGGCAGTGGCTTTGTGTCGGTGAATCCTAACTCTAAGATTCCGGCGCTGTGCGATCGCACTACGACTCCGCCAACTCGTGTGTTTGAGTCTGGCTCTATCTTGCTCTACTTGGCCGAGAAGTTTGACGCACTGCTTCCTACCGAGCTGGCCCAGCGCACAGAGTGTTTATCCTGGCTCTTTTGGCAGATGGGTTCAGCTCCTTATTTAGGTGGTGGCTTCGGGCACTTTTACAACTATGCCCCCATCAAAATTGAGTACTGCATCGATCGCTTCACGATGGAGACTAAGCGTCAGCTTGATGTGCTCAACAGACAGCTAGCCGACAAGCCGTACATTGCTGGCGATGCCTATACGATTGCCGATATTGCGATTTGGCCCTGGTATGGCGGGCTAGTTTTGAACCGTCTCTATGACGCTGCTGAGTTCGTGGATGCCCAGTCTTATACCCATGTCATCCGGTGGGCAGAAGAGATAGACGCTAGGCCAGCAGTGCAGCGCGGACGGCGGGTGAACCGCACCTGGGGGCCAGATGAAGAACAGCTTCCTGAACGACACGCTGCTAGCGATTTTGACACTTAAAAGTATGGGATAAACCGGCAATAGGATAAACCGGCAATAGGCTAAACCAGCAATAGAACAAGTGGCCAATTCTGCGCCTAAGCCATCTGAATTAAGCCGCTTTCTAGCTGTTACTCTTTAGCTAGAGTGCGAGTGCTTCACAGGTGCTCAGCCTAGCGCTGCAAAGCTTCTCGCATCTTTTAGCTAAGTTTGAAGTCTGCCTGTTGCCAAGCAGCCGCAAAGCGATGCTGAACAGACTTGGCTTCGGCTGTTTTCCCCTGAGCACTGAGGCTGTCAGCTAGTCCTTTGAGTGACCAGCCGTTGTCTGGATAAATCGCGAGATCTTCTCGGTAGACTTTCTCTGCTTCTACCGGGCGGTTGGCTTGCAGTAGCACTTTCCCAAGCGACTGCCGGACAGGGGAAGACCAGGTAGCGGGTTCGTCGTATTGCAGGGCGTCTTCGAGCGCGATCGCCCGTGAAAGATAGGCAATCGCCTGCTCATAATCGCCTGCTACGGCTAGCGTTTCGCCCTCAAGTACTGCTGCTGCGATGTCTAATACATCAACCGCGCGGTTGATATCCCAGATGGTGATGTCTTGGATGGCAGCGGTTGCTGTGATCGCTTTCAAATCAGCAAGCGATTGCTGGGCTTTCTCTATTTGGTCGGTATGGGCATAGGCCATCCCTTGAGCGTAGAGCCAAACCCCTTTGGCGTAGGCAAAGTCTGAATCAGGTGCTGGCGCTGCTAGAATTTCTGACCACTGCTCAAACTTTACCTGCGTGTACAGTGGCGTTACCAAATAATGCTGTAGCGCTCCCATACCAGGCTCTTTTAGCATTGTGGTATCGACATTTGCCGTCTTGTAGGCAGCATCGAGGGCCACCTGTTTTTCGCCACCCATTAGCGCTGCAAACCATAGAAAGTGATGGTTGTGTGGCATGTATGCCACCTGATAGAGCCCTTGCGCGTGGCACTGGGTCACATAGTCGAGATCGGCCAGGACCGCTTTTTGGTTAGCTGCGATCGCATCGTGATAGCGCCCTGTTCGGATATAGATGTGGCTGGGCATATGCACGAGATGACCGGCTGCGGGTACCAGATCGCCCAGTCGATCTGCCGCGGCAGTCCCAAGTTCAGGATGCTGTTTTTCAACGGCATGAATATAGAGATGTAGCGCCCAGGGATGATCGGGATTTTTTGCTAAAACCGCTTCCAACGTATTGAGGACTTCGGTTGTTTCTGGTCGAGGTTCGCCATTGGCTTGCCAATAGTCCCAGGGCATCGTGTCCATTAGCGCTTCGGCATAGATTGCTTGAGCCTCGAGATCGTTGGGGTAGGCTTTGGCAACGGTGCCGGCTGCCTTGGCAAAGTCTTGATCTAGCTGCGTTCGATCGGATACTGGCTGAGGGCTATAGCGTTTGGCCATTGCTGCGATGTAAGCTTGCTCTGATTGAGAGCTGCCATAGTGGTGGGTGCGGTGGCTAAGCACCCTGGCCTGCTGAATGGCTTCGTAGGCTGTAGATGCATTGTTTGATTCCATTGCCGCGTTGATGTTGGGCCCTAAGGCGTAGGCTAGCCCCCAATGGCACATTGCGCAGTCGGGATCGGCTGCGATCGCCGCTTGAAAGGACCGTACGGCTTCAGCATGGTTGAAGCCGTAGGCCAACACCAGCCCCTGATCGAAGTAGCGCTGGGCCAGTGGGCTGCTGGTTGTAATGGGATGGTTGTAGTCGCCTAAATGTTCGATTAAAGGCGCACTCATTTGCGATTTTGGTACGGCAGGCGTGCGTAAGTAGAGGTGGCTACTGTAGAGTGCGATCGCCGTAATTAACCCGATTACAAACAGCGCTACTAGCTTACCTTTTGTCTTCATTAGAAATCTCCTTGGCTGCTGGTAAGCAGTCTTACTAAATACAGGAGCCAAAGATAAGAACTAAACGAGAACAATTAGAGAAGTGTTCTCATATGAAGTCTCTAGGAAGTCCTTTCTGGAGAGCCTTTGAAAGCCAATCTCAAAAAAAAATCTCACTTCCCGATTTCTTCTCTTTTGGTTTCTATATTCAATATCAAGAAAGCGAAAGACACCTCGCGACACTCATTCAACAACCCAGGTAATTTCCATGAAGCATTTTATTCACAAGTTTGTTCTTTCCGGTTTTTCTGTTGCACTGGCTACGCTTGCGGTTTCACCTGCAGCCCAGGCTGCCGAAGCTAAGATAGGAGCCTCTTTTAGCGTTCACCAAGTTCGCGTTGCTGAATTTGACGGTCGTAATAAGAACTTCGATAAAAGCTTTGAGGTGAGTGAAGATTTTGATATGCAGGCACTGCGAATTGCCCAGAGAGATAGACGCAACAAGGCAGGCGATAGCCTTTCGACAACGTCTTTGATGGAACAGCGTCAGCAGGTGTTAGATCGCCGGGGCTATAAATAATGGCAAACTAGCCGCTCTAGCTGTTTCTACAGGCTCCTTTTTTAGACCCTCTTTCATAGACTCCTTCATTTAGGTCTAGCAAAATGCTTTGCTAGACCTTTTTTTTGCTGTGAGCAGGCTTTAGCTTTAATTGAGTGAGTCTAACAAGGAATCAGGGCCTATATCTTTGACGCTGTACCCTTGCGGATAGCTGCGGATGGCCTGATCGACAAAAAAGTCGGGCAGCGTGCGGGGGGGAAGCTGGCGCAGCAGACGGCTACGCAGGTGCAGACATTTTTTGAGAAGGCTGGTGAGGCTTGTGGGCGCTGGCTGCCAGCCAACGGCTTTGAGTAGGGCCGGATCGAGCAGGGCAGGAACGGCTGAGTTTGCGAGCGATCGCATTCCCTGTGGAAACCACCCTACCAGCATTGCCTTAGTTGCATCGGCCACCCGCTGGTTCGCGGCCTGATAAACAAAGTGGGTTTGCTCATAAGCTTGGTTGTAAGCTTCAAATGCCTCGTAAGTAGGCGGGATGTCTACAATCATCATGCGAGTTCCTACGTCTCGCCAAAAGTAATACATTGCCTGCTTTTCGAGGTCGCTTAGCTGACGCCAGCCAAAACTTTCTATCCAGCGCACCGGTTCGTAGATGAAAGTAGAGAGCACGTAGAGATAGTCTGCGTTATCAATTGCATAGCGCTGGTGAATAGCATTCATTCGCTGCAAAAATGCCTGGCCGCGAGGATGGTGATAGCCCCATTTCAACAGTTCTGAGACGGTGATGGCAGTGTCGTCGTAGCGCTTTTGCGTATGGCGGTAAAATTCGCCGGTTTTGTCGAGTAGCCGCGAGATGGCAGGAACGCAAAAGGTTCGCAGTAAGGCGATTTCAAGGGCGCGGGTAATGTCCCAGGGAAATTCGTAGCCAGCGAGTAGATGACAGATGGCGATCGCATCTTTTTCTGGATCGAGCTGCTGAATTTTCTGTGCACTCGTTTGCCGTTTGTTCTCTATTGGCTGTGGTTTATCCATTTGCGATTCCTAATGCTGTGCTCAGTCCAAAACACTGCCGTTTTTGGTGCGTACGCGGGTGTAAAAATCTTCCATCACTTCAATAAAAGAGTTGTTCCGCTGCCAAAAAGGCGGATAGTCGCCCTGTTTTTTGATCAAAATAGCCGGTACGTTAGTGGGCTGCGGTGTTTCTATAGTGCTAGGTAGGCGCTTTTCGCCCTGCCAAAAGTCATGGAGAGAAACAGGCTGTGCTAGTGCTATTGTCTCTGGCCGCGTGTGTAAGCTTTCTACGGGCTCAGGCGGCGCGGCTTCTGCGGTTAGCTCTTTAGAAAAAGCAATGCCTAGCGGCGTGTTGGATAGTCCTGCGAGTAAGTCTGCTTGCGCGAGGCCGCGCAGCTCAAATAGCTTGAGCGGATCGCGATCGATTTCAGCGGCCAGCAGGTAGTAAACGCCCGCTATATGTTTGCAAGGATTGCTCCAGTCCGGGCAGGTGCAGCTACCGGTAAAGTCGCCCTTTTCAGGTAGTAGTCGTAGGCCTAGTATCTCAAAGCTCTCTTCGATATTGTCTGGAATTTCGCCCACCAGCAGCTTGGAAAGAATGCTGACTTTTGAGGCCATTAGAGCGATGACGGCGGCCCATTTTGCTTTGCTGATGGGCTCAAACTCTAGGATAGTTGTGTAAAGCGGTTCGGTGTAGACACCATAGTAGGGATTTACAGAGCCTTTGATGTGAGCAATGACGCGATCGCCTTCAACTTCAAACGATTTGACTTTGCGGCCATTGGCATAGCTGCGCCCTCGGCTGAGGCGACCTTTGTCGGTAAATTGTTCGATAGTAGCGAGAAAAGTATCGCCCCACCAGGTCCGCGTAAAGTTAGACATCGTTAATCCATGATGGCTGATTTGTTTAGGGCGATCAGTTGCTTGAATGCATCGTTGTCTAGCTCGGTTAGCCAGGATTCGTCTGCACCAACAATTGCGCCCGCTAGCTTCTTTTTATCCTCAATCATCTGATCGATGCGCTCTTCTAGCGTACCAATGGAAACGAATTTGTGAACAAAGACGTTTTTTTTCTGCCCAATGCGAAAGGCTCGGTCGGTGGCCTGATCTTCTACTGCCGGGTTCCACCAGCGGTCAAAGTGAAAAACGTGGTTGGCCTTAGTGAGCGTAATGCCTACGCCGCCTGCTTTGAGCGAAAGGATGAAAACCGACGGGCCGGTATCGGGGGCTTGAAACTCGGCCATCATTTGGTCGCGCTTTTTGCGAGAGGTGCCGCCATGCAGATAATAGGTGTTGTAGTGAAAGTTTTGGTGCAAATACTTTTCGAGTGAGTCGCCAATTTCTTTAAACTGGGTGAACACCAGCAGGCTATCGCCGTCGGCAATGGCCTCTGAAACCATATCGCTAAGACGGCTAAGCTTGTGCGATCGCCCGGTTGTGAAGTCGCTGCCATCTTGTAAAAACTGAGCCGGGTGATTGCAGATTTGCTTTAGCTTCATCAGCGTCGCCAGAATTAATCCCTTACGCTGAATGCCTTCTGCTGAGGCAAGCTGTTTTTCTACATCGCGTACCGTTGCCTCGTATAAAGACGCCTGTTCTTTGGTGAGGTTGCAGTACAGCTTTTGTTCTACCTTGCTCGGTAGATCTTTAATAATCGACTCGTCTGTTTTTACCCGGCGTAAAATAAACGGCTCTACTAGCTTTTTGAGCACAACAGACTGCTGACGGTCATTGTTGCGCTGAATCGGCAGCTCAAAGTTTTTGCGAAACTGAGACTCTTTGCCCAGGTAGCCAGGGTTAAGAAAGTTGAAAATAGACCACAAATCCAGCAGCCGGTTTTCAATCGGCGTGCCAGTTAGCGCCAGCCGATGCCGCGCCGATAGCTTCAAGATGGCCTTGGTCTGGGCTGCTTTAGGATTTTTGATATTCTGCGCTTCGTCTAAGACAATGCGGTGCCAGGTGACGCTATCAATTAGCTCTGCGTCGCGCCGAGCAAGAGAAAAAGAGGTAATCAGCAAGTTGTTGCGTTTGCATACGGCTTTGAAGGCTTTTTTGTCTTTGGTGCGATCGCTGCCGTGGTGCACCGTTGCCTTTAGATGCGGCGCAAACTTTTGCAGCTCTCGGTGCCAGTTGCCCACTACTGAAGTGGGTGCCACCAGCAGCGTCGGCGGCAGCGCTTTTGCGTTTCTCTTGGCTTTGGCCGTTACCCCTTCTTCTTGCAATTTTTCTTGTCGTTCTTCTTGCAATTCTTCTTCTTGCAGCAGTCTGGCAATGACCTGCACCGTTTTACCTAGGCCCATATCATCAGCCAAGCAGCCATTTAGGCCCAAGCTCTCCAGATAGCTCAGCCAAGAAACCCCGCGCTTTTGATAGTCTCTTAGCTGTCCCTCAAACTTTTCAGGGTCTTGCACTGGTATTAGGGCGCTGGTATCTTTTAGCTTGTCCATCATGGTCAGCAGGGTATGGTCGCGGCTAAAGTCCACCTCTATATCGTCGCCCTGCTGCGCGGTCATCTGCATAAAGTCCAACAGGCTGACTTCTGGGTTGTCCTGACGATGCTGCCGCCAGAAGTCCATCATCTCTTGCATTTTTGCCTGGTCTAGCTCCATCCACTGGCCGCGAAACTGCACCAGCGGTGTCTGTGACTCTACGAGCTGCTGCCATTCTGTTTCGCTAACAGGCTCGCCGCCAATCGATAGCTCATACTGGTAGTCCACCAGCGTCTCAAACGAAAAATAGCTTTTGGCCTGCTTGCCTTCAGACGGGTCAGATATATCTTCGCGATCGCCCGATCGGCTGCTCGCCTTTAGCTTTAGCTTTGCTCTGCGCCGACCCTGCGGCGTCCACCAGCCTGGCACAATCACCTTGCAGCCCGAATCTTCTAAGATCCAAGCGGCCTCATTCAAAAAGTCAAACGCCGCGTCCACGTCCAAAAAGATGCTGGCCGGTTCGTCTGTCTCTAGCCCTGCCCACAGCGGCGGATAGATCCGGGCCGCGTCACCAAGCGCTAGCAGCAGATCTTGTTCAAAGCTTTCTCCTAGCTGTAGCCTCAGTGCCATCTGCTGATGCGGTTTGAGCTGCCAGTAGTCGGCTAGGCTGATACGTAAAGACGGATGCTGCTTGGGCGCAACTTTGAAAATGATTTCCCAGCTTTTGTCCGGGTCGGCCGGAGAGTGCAGCTGAAAGCAGAGATAAAAGGGAACAGCACTTTGCGTGCGGGCAATGCGATCGCGCCAAGGTCGCCACTGTTTATACAAAGACAGCTCTGTGCTAGTAGTCCAGTGGGTCGATTTCAAGCAGCTATAGAGCAAAGACCCTTCGATCTGTTTGTAAAAAGACTGCGGCAGCGGCGTTCTCGTCACGACATCGTGCAACAAAAATTCTGAACAGTGTCGTAAAAGGCTTTCTTTTTCGTGAAAGCAAGCCTCGTTTGGTGCCTTTTTAGAAGTTTGTGCCTTCGCTAACGCCGCTGCACCTGCCTGCTGTGCAAACCCGGCTGTACATACCAAGGGCATATACGCTGTGTAGCGCCCAATGAGATCTTCATAGGCCTCACTAATAATTTCCCAGTGTGGATACGTTTCAAAGGTCTTTTTGACTTTTCGATAGCGCAAAGACGGGATGTACTGGTCTTTTAAGATCACTTGCTTAAACGCCTGCACATAGTGATGCCAAAACAACAGATCCGCGCCTAGCTGCACATCGGCTAGCTGGTATTGCGCGATAAAATGAAGCTCTTTTAGCTGCGCAACAAATGCGCTGACCCCTGCTCCAGCGCCATTAGCCTTTGTCTGAGGGTGAGTTTGATGGATGCGATAGCAGTCTATCGGCCACCTGCGCCATTCAAACGCTTCTGGCAAATCTGTTTCTAAATAGCGTGCTAGCTCTAGCGATGGCAGCGGCTGCTGCTGAGCCGTCGGCAGCTCAAAAAATCTAACGCTGATGTCCGCACTGATATTACTTTTGGTACTACCTCTGGCATCTCTTTGAGAGCTAGTTCCCAAAATCCCTAACTCTTCTGTCAAAAATGCCGCTAGGTCTGCTTTGGCCAAATAGTGAGGCGCTTCACAGCTCCCTTTGAGGTTTTCTTCAAGTCTTTCTTCAGGGCTTGTTTTAGGGCCTTTTGAGCGAGAGGTCTTTTTGTCTGATGCTAGCGTGCTGGTTTTCTGGCTGACTGGGACTTCTGTTGATTCCTCAGCGGTCTCTACCCACAGGTAAAAGGCTCCGGTCTGCACAAAATTTGCGTGTGCATCTGGAATCCAGGTGCCGTGAAGAACTTTCATTCGCTGATCATAAGTCAGCCGCAGGCAAAGACTGACCAAACTAAAGAGATAGAGTGAATTCTAAAGCAAAGCGTCAATCAAGCACAATCTTCGGATTGATTTCTTTTGGAAAAGCAGCTACTACCGCAATGCCTATCGCTAGAGGCGCTTTTTCTGACTTGCTTTGTTACTGTCTTTGTATCAATAATTACAAAGACAGTGCAGCATTTGTCCGGATAAATGCCTAAATAGCATGAAGTTTTTGCCAGAAGTATACACGTAGGTAGACGTGAATGTATAAAGTAAAATTGATACGTCGGTAAGCGCACAGTAGCGAGCCGCAAGTGCTCCAAGCGCTTAGGTTAGTGCAAATGCAAGCTGTTAGCGCAGAAATTGTAAGTACAGGACTGTAAGTACAAAACTGTAATCACAGGAAGTTTTAGCTGCGGGAAACTGTAGCTGCAAAGGACTGTAGCCGCAGCGTTGTTTAGAAGCAGCAAGACGGATAGCCAAGCCTATCTCCTTATGCAAACAAAAGATGAGCAGTCTTCAAATCGGCAGTCTTCAAATCGGCAGCCTCTCAAAAATGCAGTCTTCAAACCCAAACATTAGTCAGCAGATAAGCCCTCAATCAACTGACTTGGCCTGTTTATTTACGAAAATTACCCAGGGTGGTAAACCAGCGCTGGTCGCTCACATGAACATTCACGTGGACTCAGTCCGCTCTGATTTGTCAACGCTTTTATATCACGCAGAAGCGCTTAATCTACGTCTGCCCTTACTTCACGTCAGTATTCAAGCGACTTCTGCACAGCTAGCTAGTGACTCAGCACAGACGCCTCATCTGTTCGTTTTGTCCGGTCTCTTTCGCGGCGACGTCAGACCCCAAACAATATCCAATTTTTTAACTCACCTGAGCCAAGACTTCAAGACGTTTTTGGCCTATACTCAGGCCCACCAGATTCAGCTTAAGCTGACTGATGCTTGCTAGTAAGCGCTTGCCAACGAACGCCTGTCAATGAGATAAGAGCTTAGCGCTGTTGTTTCTTTAGTCTTTTTATGTTTGTCTGGCTGACACCTCTTCTATCTTCTCTGTTGCTGTCTCCTTTAGCGGCACCTGTCTTTGCTCAGGCACCTGCCGAGCCCGCCACCCCTGAAGAACGTGTGGTGCCACAGACTGTCAGGCCACTGCCGGGCTCGCTAGATGACGTTCCGGTTTTCAATAGCAACAGCCCAGAGCTGATTGAAACGCCAGGTATTTTACTCTCAACCTTCCCACCCGATGGGATGGCTAACCCAGAGGCCCACCTCAACTTTGCGTTTGAGGGTCGCTTTGATGTATTTGCCCACCATGTTTATAAAGCGCTGGACTATAGCGAAGAAATGCCCCAAATGCTTGACAGTATGTATTTGGGCGTCTTGATTCATAATCCTGGGGAGGTAGCGGTGACGGTGCGAGTGCTAGACGGAGCGAGCTATCTAAGCCAGCCCGACGCGCCATTTGTACCGCTGCCAGATTTTGTGCCGTTTAGCCCGCTTCGTCCGGTCTATGCCGGACCGGGAAGCCGGGCGATGGGAGACATTTTGCAGGGCCGGCGGCAGGACATTTTTCCGGCAGAGATGACTATTGAGCCCGGAGAGTCGGCGATGCTGCTCAATCAGCCGATTCCTATTCGTGAGCTAGTGCCGCCAATCAATGGGCGCTCCACGCTGGCTCACTTGGAAAGCAGTGGGCCGGTGTATGTGGCGAGCCTGGCTCAGCCGGTTGGGCTCAGTGAGACGGTCGGTGAGACGGTCGGTGAGACGACCAGTGAGACAGCCAGTGAGACAGCCAATGAGACGGCCAGTGAGGCACGCGAAGAAGTGCCCCCCAGCTTGGCAGACTGGCAGGCGCTGCTAGAAACGGGCGGGCTTTCTGGGCCGCGCGATCGCACCCCTGCGCCGCTGCCGCTAGCACCTGATGCACAGCTCATTTACGGACGCGTCGCCGGCGTTTCGTCAGGTTCTCAGTGGCAAGCTATACTCAGCGACCCAGAATTCAGCGATCCAGACCTCAGCGATCCAGACCTCAGCGATCCAGACCTCAGCGATCCAGACTCCAATCTAGCCACCACTCGGCTCACCATCCCTGACCCCGGCATGTCGCTCTCTTATGGCATTAGCTTGCTATATGGCGGCACGATGGGCAGCGGCCAAAACCAAAGCGCTGAAATGCTAGTGCGCTATCCGGACACGGCCTACCAGAGCCACGGCAACTATGGCGTACGCTATAGCCTTACGCTGCCGCTATACAACCCTACTGATAGCGCTCAGACGGTCGCGGTTTCGCTGCAAACGCCCCTAAAAGAAGAGGAGCTTAGCCAGGGAGGTCTGCGTTTTCTCGATCCGCCTGCTACGCAAACGTTCTTTCGTGGACCGGTACAAGTGCGCTTTCAAGATGATCGAGGTCTGCCCCAAACTCGTAATATTCATCTGGTGATGAAGCGAGGACAGTCGGGCACTCCACTTGCAGAGGTGACGCTTGCACCGCAGAGCACAAGGACAGTTTCTGTAGATTTGCTGTATCCGGCTGACTCTACGCCGCCGCAGGTGCTGAGTGTGCAAACAAATCCAACAAACTAGCTAGGAACCTGATGATCCAATAGGATCCGCTTTTGCGAACCAATTGGTGTTGGCTAACGCCTACGGCGGCGCTTTGTGATCACCTCTGCTCAGCTTGAGGGCATTAGCGGTGCGATCGCTTCAAGCACTGCCGAGACATTCTTTTTGCTGAGCATGGTGTAGTGGCCACCGGGAACCTGATGAGCGTCTATCGGCTGGTGGGTGCGATCGCGCCAGCCAAAGAGTTCGTCCTCGTATGCTTCGTGATAAGGCCGATCGGCTGAGTCTTGCCCTGGGCCAGCCGCTTTGATTAAGACCACCTTGCTGTGAAGTCGGGCGCTGGGCCCGTAGCTTTTTTCTGCAAACAGATAGAGTGACCTGGCCTCTAAGCCCTGTAAGGATTCTGGCAGCGTCCAGCCCTGGGCCTGTCGGTCTTGCCAGTAGCGAAAAGCTTTGAGTTTGACGGTGGTGGTCGCCTGACTGAAGCGATTGTGGGCTTCGTAGCGGATGACGTTGGTTGCCTTTTTGATGAGGTGCTTGATTCGTTCTACTTTGTTAGTAGGTAGGGTATTTCGCAGGCTTTGCAGGCGGCGCTCGGCTAGGCTGTTGCGCTCGGTGGCCGCGACGTCGGGGGCCTCTAGCAGAACGGTGAGGTCAACCGTTTCACCAAGCGACTCTAGCTGTAGGGCCATTTCAAAGGCAATGACGCCGCCTGCACAGAGCCCGCCTAGCAGGTAGGGGCCATGGGGTTGAATCTGACGCATCTGCTGAATGTAGTAAGCGGCCATCTCAGGGATGCGGCTGTGTGCCATGGGCACCTCGGGCCCGCTGAGTGGTTCAATGCCATAAACGGCGCGATCGCCTGGTAGTTGAGCTGCCAAATGGATGTAAGAGCTGGTAGTACCATCGGCATCGTGAACTAAAAACAGAGGGGCACTATTGCTATTGCGATCGCTACTGCTAGCACTGAGTGGCACAATCGAATCGACTGCCGCGAGCTGACTGGGCTGCTGCTGCCCGGATGAGAGGGCGGCGGCGAGCACGGGCGCAAGCTGCTGAATGGTCGGCTTAGAAAAAAGGGTGGTAACGGGTAAGCTGCGTGCAAAGGTAGCTTCGATGCTGCTAAACAGACGCATCGCGAGCAAAGAATGTCCTCCCAGCTCAAAGAAATTATCGGTAATGCCGACTGGCCGAACGCCTAGTACGCTTTCCCAAATCTTGACTAGCTCGCTCTCTAATGGCGATCGCGGCGCAGCAATTTCTGCTCTGGGCTGATTGATCGGTATGGGCAAGGCTTTTCTATCGACCTTGCCGTTGGGAGTCATTGGCAGCGCGCCCAAGGCCACAAAGACCGATGGCACCATATGGCTAGGCAGCGATTGACGCAGGTGTGTCTGCAAGTCATGGATGTCTAGCTCGTGACCTTTTGCCATGACGACATAAGCAATTAACCGCTTTTGGCCAGGGATATCCTCACGGGCGATAACGATTTGCTGGCACACCTGCGGATGTTTTTCTAGGCAGCTTTCAATTTCGCCTAGCTCGATGCGAAAGCCGCGAATTTTTACCTGAAAGTCTACGCGTCCGACAAATTCTAGACTGCCGTCTGGCAGCTCGCGAACGCGATCGCCGGTTTTGTACAGTCGCTGCTGTGGACCATACGGTGGGCTAAATGGACTGGGGATAAAGGCTGCGGCTGTTTTGTCTGGCAGGTTGAGATAGCCTCGTGCCAAGCCCGCACCGCCGATGTACAGCTCTCCGGTCTCGCCAGGGGCAGCCGGTTTCAAGGCTTCGTTGAGCACGTGGGTTTGGGTGTTCGCGATCGCCCGCCCGATGGGTAGCTCTTTGGTGGCATCAAAGCCTTCAGCGATTGGATCGTAGAGCGTGGTGGTGACGGTGGCCTCGGTGGGTCCGTAGGTATTGAGCCAGCGCGGATACTCACCGACTAACTCAACCCACTGCCGATAAGCTGCGAGCGACGCTTTTTCTCCGCCGACAATGACCAGTCGAATGGTGGCTGAAAGGCAGTTGCGCTGAGCGTCATTCGGCTGGCTAGCTAACCGGGTCAAACCATTGACCAGCTCGTGCCAAAAGGCAGTAGGTAAGTCGAGAATAGTGATTTTTTCGGCTGTCGTAAACGCCAGAAAGGCGCTGAGAGAGGCCGAAATTTCTTCGGGACGCAGTACCAGCGCCGCGCCGGTAATTAGCGTTGGGTATAGCTCTTCAATAATGATGTCAAAGCTCATGCTAGAAAATTGCAGCATGCGATCGGCTGGAGCGATCTCGAAGGCTGCGGCCATGGCCTGCGCATGGTTAATCACCCCCTGATGCTGCACCATCACCCCTTTAGGATTGCCTGTAGAGCCAGAGGTATAGATTACATAGGCCAGATTGCTAGCTGTGATAGGCGTATTGGGATTGTGCTGCGGGTATTCGGCAATGGCTGGCCAGTCGGTGTCGAGTAGCAGGCAGGTGGGGCCAACCTGATCAGGCGTGGGCGCTGCGGTTAGCTCGGCGGCTAGGGATGAGTGAGTCAGCAGCAGCGGCGCTGGGCTGTCCTGCAAGGCATCTTTTAGCAAGTAGGCTCGCCGCGCGGCTGGATAGGCCGGATCGATAGGGACGTAGGCCGCACCTGCTTTGAGGATGCCGAGGATACCGACGACCATTTCGAGCGATCGCGGCGTGCTGAGCGGTATGAGGTTATCGGGTACGACGCCTAGCCCAATCAGATAGTGGGCAAGCTGATTGGCTTTGCGATTGAGCTGATCGTAGCTGAGGGTTTGGGTATGTGACTGAAGGGCGATCGCGCTAGGCGTTTTCTCTGCTTGAGCTTCAAATAGCTGGTGAATGCCTTGATGGGTAGGCTGTGGCGCTTGGGACTGCGGTGCCTGAGCCCGTGCTGCTCGATGGCTGCCGTTGAGATTTACGACCATGACGAAATTAGGAAACCTATAGGAAAAAGATTCTGAAGCAAAGGTTGAAGCAGAGCCTGCAGCTAAGCGCAATCAATCTGCACTCGAAAAAGAAGCCGGAATCTTCTCGGCGAGCTGTCGCATGCCATTGGGAGCATCAGCATCTAGCTGTAAGTTAGTGACGTAGCTTTCTAGGCGATCGCTGGCTTTTTCAAAGGGGCGAATTTTATTGACCGCTCTGTAGATAGACCGCTTTGCCCAGGCCCCGAGTCCGGCCTCTTTCATTGACCGGTTTTTAACACCCAGATTGCGCAAAATGTAGCGGTTCGCGAGCTGCACCCGTCGTCGCTGCTCTAGTCGAGGGGTGTAGTAACTGGTCGCTAGCGAAACGCTAAAGTCGATGTACTCTACTCTGTGCGGTGCGTTGTGCGGCCAAGAAGCGACCTGACCGGGCTGCAAGGTATAGCAGGTTGCCGCCTGATCGAAAGCCGGATCGTACGGCATTTCTTCTTCAATTTCGTTGGCGTAAATATCTTCTAAAAAGTCTTGAGGGGTAAAGCGCAAGTCCATGTCTGGATATAGCCAAAAGCGCTCTGTGCCGCGCAGATTCCACAGCATGTTGGGCGCTGCGTCTAGGTGGTAGTAAAGCTGGCTGCCCGGCGAAGAGATGAGCAGCGTGCTGAAATCGGCCCGTGGTCCGGCTAGGTGAGCGCAGTGTTCGCTGAGGTGCTCGTACATGCCGGTGACCATGTCAGCATAGTCTGGGCTGACTTCGGTGATGAAAATAAGATTTAGCCAAAACCGACCGCGCTCTACGGCTTGCCAAATGTCTTTGCCAGTGGCGTGGGGTGGAACGTCTACACTTTGCCACTCTTGCCGCAAGCACGGGTCGGTCCCCATCGTAAAGACCTGAAGCCACTTGCGCGGATAGCTATCTAAGAGATCTATGAGATAGTCTTTTTGGCTCAGTGGCAGGGTGTGGTAGGCGTGGGGCAGTAACTGCTGCGATCGCCCAAACCCGGCATAGTCTTCTGGCTGCCAATCTATCAGCGCCGTCTGCTCTGTAAGCTTGGAGCCTGCCGCCTTGGAATCTGTCGCCTTGGAACCTGCCGCCTTGGAACCTATCGCCTCGGAACCTATTACCTTGGACTCTACATCCTTGTAGTTTGAAACCATAGTCATTCACCGAGTCTTACAAGAAAGATATCTATTGGGAAGATATGCGTTGTAATAACTTGGACAGTGTCTTAGGGCTGAAAGTTTCCTACTTTCAGTTTTATGTAACATTCTCTCTAATTTATTTGAGTTGTTTGAGGATCGGGTTTTGATAGTGACTGAACCGCTAGTGTATGAAAGCGAAATAGGCCGTTTTGAAGGCAGTGTGAGCTGGGACGACGTGCAGCCGGGGCCGCGACCAGCGGTGATGGTGGCCCTAGCCAATGAATGAGCTAACCCGGTGCGGGGCAGACTGGCAGATTCATATGTATGGACAGACGGGCCACGCTTTTACGAATCCGCAGGCGCAGTCGAAAGAGAGCGGGATGTTTTTTGTGGAGAGAGCGGCGCAGAGAGGGTGGCAGGCAATGACGAACTTTTTGGCTGAGCAGATGACGAGCTAGCAGCCGACGAGCTATCAGCAGGCAGTGCTGGACGGATGGCCTCAACCTCGCCTTTTAACGCTGAATCAATCACCTGATAGAGACGTAGCACCTCTTTTTGGATATCAAAGTCTGCTTCAATTTTTTGACGGCCCGCAGCCCCAAGGCGCGATCGCAGCTCAACATCGTCTAGTAGAGACTTGATATAGTCGGCCATCAAAACGCTGTCTCCAGGTGGCACCAAATAGCCATTGATGCCGTTTTCAACCAGATCGCTATTGCCCGCAATTTGGGTGGAAACGACCGGTAGCCCTGCTGCTAATGCTTCCATCAGCACGATGGGTAGCCCTTCGGCAAAGCTAGGTAGGACAAAGATGTCGGACTGCTGCATGTACTGGCGCACTTCTGCTTGAGACTTGTAGCCTACAAAGTCAACATTGTCAGCAATGCCCATCTGAGCCGCTGACTTTTCTATTTCCTGGCGCTCACCCCCGTCACCTACAACGGTAAGCACAACGTCTGGATTGGTCTGTTTGATTTTGACGAGGCTTTCAAAGAGAACGGGCAGTCCTTTGACGGCTGCTAGGCGACCGACGTAAAGCAAGCGGTACCCTGGCTGCGTATGAGAGGCAACTTCGCACAGTTCGGGCCTGACTCCACAGTGAATCAGGTGCAGGCGGTTCCACTTTTCGGGGGGGGCGAAGATCATGCACTGGCTGCGGCAGAAGTTGCTGATGCAGCGAACAAAGGCTGCTCGCTTGATTTTTTCGTCGAGCCGCCAGCGGGTGACATCAAAAAATACGGTGGGCCCTTGAACAGAAAAGCTAAAGCTGCGATCGCACAGTTCTGCGGCTAGCATGGTGACGTTGCAGCTAGCGTAGGCAAAGTGATTGTGGAGATGCTCAATGTCTTGCTTGAGCACCTGCCGGGCGAGAATGCCGCCTTCGGCAAAGTAAAAGAGCTGATAAAGGGTGCCGCGAATGCCCTTTTCGCGGATGTTCCAGGCGAGTTTGAGCGTGCGGAGATATCGGCTTGGGGATTTGAAGAAAAGCTGTGTGTGTGCGATCGCTAAAGCGAGCGGATTGGCGTTGGCCAAGATATAAAAGGTACTTGCTCGCGCCGAGATTTGCTCTTTTCCGACCATGTGCTCGTCGCCCGTTTTGCGCACAGAGAAGGTGAAAACTTCTGCGCCGTGATGGCGAAGTTCAGAGATATCGCGCTGCACAAAAGTATCTGTTGCTCTTGGGTATTCTCCTGTGATGTAGGCAAGACGCATAGTAGTCCGCTTAGCTCCGTGTGGACAGTTGGCTAATTCTTAAGAAGCGTCTAGATGCTCAAAAGTTCCGGTTGTAGGCTTACGTGTCTATGTAGCCTTTGATGGCGGCGACGACGGGTTTGATGGCTGGGTGCTCGACCATTTCTTCGAGGGCGGTGGTGCCGCCTTCTTTGACGGCGTTTAGCAGGCGCTTTTTGACGGTGGGTTTGCTTTCGATGGCTTCGATGGTTTTGGTGGCAATCTGCATTTGGCCAAAGGGAGTGGTTTTGTCGTAGCTTTGGTCTAGCTCGGCGAAGAGGGCTTTGATGTCGCGGGCGGCGGTGGCCAGATCGGTGTTGTTGATTTGGGTGTTGATTTTGTCGTTGAGGACTTTGTCACCGCCGATGTTGTCGCCTGGGCCGCTTTGGTTGTAAGTGTCGCCGTATTTATGTGTGTCTTTGGAAGATGTATCGACTGTGTTTTTGTCGCCTTTAATAACGTTTGAGTCGGTGACGTTGCCGCCAATGTTGATGTTGGAGGATTCTTCGTATCTTTGCTCTGGAAAGTTTACGGTGATGTCTAATTTGTTGCTGAAGGGAGATTGATCGGAGGTTTTCGGGTTGGCGCTTCTGATTGATTGGGATCTGGCGATAGATGGGTCTGGGTCTAGGTCAGCGTAGGTTTTGTCTAAGTAGGTTTGTGGTTCGATGACATCGTCTATGAGGCGGCGGACGTTGACCATGTCAAAACTTTTTTGACATTGAACTTCGAGGTTATGTTTTGCAAGAGACTTTTGCAGGACTTTGTAGGCGAATTGATACGGCGTTTCGTCGCTTTTGCATTCGGCGCAGTTGCAGGGAATGAGGGTTTCGTATTTTAGCTTCTCGAATGAGGTGTGGATGCGTTCTAGTTCGTGGCCGATGATGGAGAGGAGGCGCTTTTTGTCGGTGCCGCAGATGCGGATATGGATGTTGGCAGCGTCGTAGCGGGCGTCTTCGATGATTTCGGCGCGGGCGTTGCCGATGATAAGGACGACACCGTGCTTCCACACGAGTCGTTGTTTTTCGATGTAGCGATGGAGAGAGACGATGAAGCGAGGAAAGATGTTTTTGGGTTTGAAGGGATAGTGGTAGGTGACGACCAGGTTGTCTTGGCTGTCCCAGGTTTCTTTGTAGTTGAGTTCTGCTGGTAGGTTGGCTTCTAGTAGATGAGGGGCGATGTAGTGGTTGTTGCGTCCGGTGATTTCGTAGCAGACTTCGAACTGTTGCATTAGGGCGAGAAGTTCACCTCGAACGTCTTTGTACTCGTTGTCTTTCCAGATTTGATCGAGGTCTTCATTGCTGAAGCGACCGCAGTCTTTGCGGACTTTTTGGGCTTCTAGGACTTTGTAGACGGCGTCGGTGCTCCAGGCGGGGGTGAGGAAGATGGTTTTGGATAGCTGGGGAATAGCTTGGAAGTGAAGGAAGACGCCGAGGTTGTGGAGAAAGCGACTGAGGCGTTCTTGTTCGATGCGTTTGGTGATGCCTTGGGCTTCGCAGATTTGTCGGTACTCGCGGATATCTATATAGTTGTCGCTACCGAGGGCTTGGTTTTCTAAGACACTACGGACATTTGCCCAGGTTTTGGGGAGCGGATCGCCGACATGAGAGAGGTTGCTGATGTATTGTTCGACGGTGTTTTTTATCGTCTCTAGGTTGCGGTTTTCTGAGAGATCGGTTTCTATGCTCTCTTTTAGATTGGCGAACTGGCCGCGTAGCTGAAGGTCTGGGACGGAGCAGGGGCGGCCTTGCTTTTCGTTTTTGATCAGGATGACGGGGCTGTCTGCGCCGTGGAGCTGAATGACGTTTAGCCAGAAGTAGAAGTCGGTGTTGCCCTGGCGAGAGTCGGTGACGAGGGCGTAGATGGCGCGTTCTGTGAGGAAGAACTGGTGAGTGGCGTGGTAGATTTCTTGTCCGCCGAAGTCCCAGATGTTGACTTTGCAGGGAGGTCCGTCGGGGTGGTTAAAATTGTAGGGGAGGACTTCGATGCCTTCGGTAGATTTTTCGTCTTCTTTTAGCTTGTAGTCAGGGTCTTGTAGTTTTTTGGCAAGGGTAGTTTTGCCTGCACCACCTTCGCCAACGATGAGGAGTTTGGCTTCGTAGAGAGGGGTGTCTGATTTCTCTTGGAAATAGTAGTCGATGACTTCTGCGGCAGGAACTGGATTTCCGTATTGATTTTTACTGCCCAGAATTTCTGGAGGAACGGACAATCGGTTGGCGCGTAGATCTAGCCTTTCAATTGTTGTTAGTTCACGGATCCATTTTGGCAAGAGGGATATTTTGTTGTCCCATAGATTTAGCGTGGTTAAGTTTGGCAAGCGACTAACGACTTCGGGCAGCTCTCTTAGCTGATTGCTATTGAGGTTGAGCGTACGCAAGTTCGTCAGATGCCCTAGAAACTCAGGTAGCTCTTTTAGCTGATTGCTGCTGAGGTTGAGCGTACGCAAGTTCGTCAGATGTCCTAGAAACTCGGGCAGCCCTTTCAGCTGATTGCTGCTGAGGTCGAGCGTACGCAAGTTCGTCAGATGTCCTAGAAACTCGGGCAGCCCTTTCAGCTGGTTGCTGCTGAGGTTGAGCGTACGTAAGTTCGTCAGATGTCCTAGAAACTCGGGCAGCCCTTTCAGCTGGTTGTTACTGAGGTCGAGCGTACGCAAGTTCGCCAGATGTCCTAGAAACTCGGGCAGCCCTTTCGGCTGGTTGCTGCTGAGGTTGAGCGTACGTAAGTTCGTCAGATGTCTTAGAAACTCGGGCAGCCCTTTCAGCTGGTTGTTACTGAGGTCGAGCGTACGCAAGTTCGCCAGATGTCCTAGAAACTCGGGCAGCCCTTTCGGCTGGTTGCTGCTGAGGTTGAGCGTACGTAAGTTCGTCAGCAGTCCTAGAAACTCGGGCAGCCCTTTCAGCTGGTTGTTGCTGAGGTCGAGTGATCGCAAGTTCGTCAGATGTCCTAGAAACTTGGGCAGCTCTTTTAGCTGGTTGCTGCCAAGGTTGAGTGATCGCAAGTTCGTCAGCAGTCCTAGAAACTCGGGCAGTTCTTTTAGCTGGTTGTTGCTGAGGTCGAGTGATCGCAAGTTCGTCAGCTGTTCAATGAACTCGGGTAGCTCTGTTAGTTGAACGTTCGAGAGGTGAAGTGTTTGTAAGCTAGTGAGCTGTCCTGGAAACTTGGGTAGCTCTGTTATCTGGTTGCCGTGAAGGCTAAGCGAGCGTAAGTTCGTCAGATGTCCAATAAACTCGGGCAGCTCTTTCAGCTGATGGCCGATGAGGTCGAGGGAACGTAAGTTTGTCAGCTGTCCTAGAAACTCGGGTAGCTCTGTTAGCTGAATATTCCAGAGGACAAGTGATCGCAAGTTAGTTAGCTGTCCAATGAACTCGGGTAGCTCCTCAAGCCGTGTATTCCAAAGGAAGAGCAATTGCAAGTTAGTTAGCTGTCCAATGAACTCGGGTAGCTCCTCAAGCCGAGTGTTCCAGAGGACAAGTGATCGCAAGTTAGTTAGCTGTCCAATGAACTTGGGTAGCTCCTTCCTCTGATAGCCGCTGAGGGCGAGTGACCGTAAGTTCGTCAGCTGTCCTAGAAACTCGGGCAACTCTTTTAGCCGATTGTTTCTAAGGTCGAGCGATCGCAAGTTCGTTAGCCGTCCCAGAAAATCGGGTAGCTCTGTTAGCTGATTGCTGCGGAGGTCGAGCGATCGCAAGTTCGTCAGCTGACCTATAAACTCTGGCAGCTCTTTTAGCTGATTGTTCCTGAGATTGAGCGATCGCAGCTCACTCAATTTCCCAATAACTTCTGGCAGCTCAGCGAATTGGTTGTCGTAAAGAAGAAGCGATCGCAGCTCAGTCAGCTCTCCAATCTCATCCGGTAGCGTCTTCAAATTATTATCGAGAGATTCGCCATACTCTCCTTTCGTCTTATCCCACCGACCCAGTACCAACGTATTCAAATTCGTCAGTTTCCCAATCTCCGGCGGCAGCTCATTCAACCCCTTACCCGCCAAATCCAGCGTCGTCCATTTTTCCGCCGCCGCTTTGTCAATCAGCTGCAGCAATTCGTCTTGAGTCACCGTTTTCGCCACCGTCATTGCTGCGGTTAGCATAGCGTAACTGCCTCAGCCGACAGTGATAAGCTAAATAAAGATTCGAGTAACTACTCAGGTTGAAGTGTTGGAATTGTTGGGGAGCCGAGGAAAACACTTCTAAGCGCATCAAGTACAGGGAGACCCTGCTTTCTCAGCGTAGAAATATAGCCCCGAGTACGGCAAAACTGTTGAGCGCCCGCTGGCGAGCGAAAGCAACCAGAGATCTTCTGTTTGAGCTTCATCATGCGCACATCGCGTTCGGCTTGATTGTTATCAAAAGGCACCTGAAAGTTGTGCATAAAAGCTAAGACAGCCGATTGATGCGCTTGAAGCCGGTCGAGTAAGTTTTTGGGCGGCGACTGTTTTACCCGCCCCCTTTTTTTCGGTAGTGATTCATCAACCGGCGGCGGCGGATTAGCTTTGAAGCCATCTGCTAATAAGGTTCGATAACGCCGTTCAAACTTGATTAGCTGCGGCCCCGAAAGCGCAGTATCAGCGTTGTCTTTGGCGTCATCCACTGCCGTTTTAATGTCAACTAAAAGTGTCGTCATCTCAGCAGCCCAAGGTTGTTCGTAGCGTTCATTGATGAAGCGTAGTTCGCGTAAATGATGCGCGTTGCATAAGCTATGCAGACAGTCATACAGGAAGTAGCTTTGCCAACCATCGTGGACACTAATGCCCTGGAAGGTCGGCAGCATAGCCATCTCATCAATCGCCTTTTGGCCGCGTTTAGGATGAACAAAGTAGTAGGTCAAGCAAGCTGTGCTAGCAACATGCAACCACCACAGCTTGCTGTTTACCCGTAGCCCAGTCTCGTCACAGTGCATCACCGCTGAGGTCATAATGCTCTTTTTAATCTGCGCTTCGACTGGCGCTAAGCGCTCAAAGCACTGCGTCCGTGCGGTGTAGAGCGTTCCTTCTGAGATTTGGCAGCCTAGCACTTCACTGAGCACCTCGCAGGTTCGTGCTGACGGCAACAGTTGCGCATCCATCAAGTACACCATCAACCCTTTGAGTCCGCTGCCATACTGCACCGGGCTATTCACTTCGGCGGGAAACGCTCCCCGCGTATGCCACTCGCACTGCTCGCAGCGCTTAATTTCCGCCTGATGTTCTATCACCTGTAGTTGCAAAGGGGGTAACTCATGCACTTGGCGACGCTCGTAGTCTATGACGGCAACTGCTGACAAGGATGCACCGCAGCTCTCACAGGCGTCTACCGAATGCTGCACCCTCTCATCGACAATCTCGCACCATTCCAAGGTGCTGCCTGGATGGCCTGTTTGACCACCACTGGGGCGTTCACTCTTTTTTCGTAAGCTTTTGGTGCGCTTTTTGAACCCATCGCCTGACGGTGGCTTACTGCTATTGCGACTATCTTTGTGTTGCTGATTTTCTAGCGTATCGAGCCGCGCTTCTGTCCGATCTATTCGCGCTATTAGCACCTTGAAGAGTGCCACCACTGCTTCTTCACCTTCCTGGTATACCGCGCGGATGTCTGCTTCGCTGATATTCAGTTTTGGCTCGCGCTCGCTCAATTTCTGGTCGCCTACTGATTTACTCTACACCTTCAAAACCATAGCTTGTAAAGAGTCTAGCCTTCCTCAATCAACTGAAAGAATTAAGCCTGAGTAGTTACAGATTCGAGCATAATATGCCAACTATTCTAAAAGAAGACGGCTTCGCTTTCCGTCTGTACCTAGACGACCACACCCCTGCACATGTGCATGTCTTTAAAGCAGAGGGTCAGGCCATCATCAAAATTGGTAACAAGTATGAGCCGCCTAGCGTACGAGAAGTCTACGAAATGAGCAATAAGGAACTAAAGAAAGCACTGAAAATAGCAGCAGAAAATCAAGGGTATTTGAATCAGAAATGGGAGGAGTATCATGGTCAAAACTAACGCAAGCAGCCAGCTAGACTCTCAAATCGCAGCTGCTAGAAAAGCTGCAATGATAGCCGACGCCACCGACCCCAGGGCGCTTTCGGCAAACTACAACACTCAGACAGGCCAAGTCATCGTCAATCTAAAAAATGGTGCTGTTTACAGCTTTCCATCCGCTATTGCACAGGGCCTATCAAATGCACCTAACGAACTCATCGCAGCCGTAGAGGTTACGCCATCGGGCGATGGACTGCACTGGGAAGCGCTAGATGTGGACCTGACCGTGAAAGGATTGCTGCTAGGTGTCTTTGGCACAAAAAAGTGGATGAGTCACCTAAAGAGCAACAAGACGTCCTAGAAGAAGTCTTTAACCGGAACATCTCGAACGGAGGTTGCGTAGATTGTAAGGATTCTCTGTCAAATAATTGACAGGCTAAAACCAGGGCGATAGGCTAGGTTTTACGGCTTTAGCTACTTTTGCTGAATTGGCATCCCGCCGAATAGGCGCAGTGTAGCTAGCAGCCCACCGCCCCGAAAAATTTAAGCCGCTGACGATGACTGTTGCAACCAGCCACCGCCAGCTAGCCCCCAAACTGCCGTAAACAGTTGTGGAGGTTGTGCATCATCATGCCACAGCCACCCCGACTTTTGTGCTGCCTTTTAGCAAGTTGGGGTGGCTTCGATTTTTCGCGGGGCTTTTTTCCCTACTGCTCATCTTGAGCGGTGCTACTGTATTCGGAGAAAACCCGTGAAACCCATAACTTTCCTCGCCGATCGCCCTTCCGGCGACCTGCAATCGACTGCTTTGCCATCAGCCCTACAGCCCAGCTCTCAAGCTTCACCGCTGCCCTATCTAACGCCGCCCGGAACACCTTTTGGCAACGCCCCCGGCGAATCCGTCCGCCATATTCTGCTGGGCAGACCCGACGCCATCCGCCAAACCATTCATCTGTTGCACACACTGCACTACACCGAAACCATTCTGTGGAGCCGAGTGCTAACGATTGAAGAGGCGCTGGTGATTACGCCCGCGCAGGGAGAGGCGATGAGCCTGCTGAGAAAGCAGCTTTAGAGTTGGCGTGAGCGGTAGGCGCGATCATAAGTTCGCGAGCTGTCCGATATACTCGGGCAGCTCCTTTGGCTGAGTGCTGTCGAGGTCGAGCGATCGCAAATTCGTCAGCTTCCCAATCTCCGGCGGCAGCTCACTCAGCCCATATCCCGTCAAATCCAGCGTCGTCCATCCTTCCGCTGCCGCTTGGTCAATCAGCGCAATCAACTTGGCTTTCCGCTCATCTGGGGTCATAGTTCTGGGTCTGGTGATTTCCTAGCTATCAGTATCCACTGTCATCTTGTCAGCGTAGGTCGGAATCGAGCTGTTGGTAACCATGGCATACAGCACATCTGGATCAAGGTCTGCGTCGTTTGGCCAGCAGATAGTACCCAGTTCGGGATTGACGCTGACCCTAGAGAAATAGTCGAGGTCACTAAGGAGTGAAAAGATGCCCGTGAATTCTACGATCTCTTTGATATCTACAGTGCCTTCTGTGTCATCTTCAAACACAATGTGCAAACAAAAATCGTCAAGCGGCTTCACAGCGGTAATGTCTTTGAGCATGGCTATTCCAATGGCTGAACTTTTTCTAACGCTGCCTGTTGGCGGGCAAGCCCCCAATTGTGCATTAATTCTGCTTGATGCAAAGCCGCCCATTCAGCAACCAGTCCTAATGCGCGAGATTTGAGCTTACCTTCTAAAACGGCGAAATTCTCAATCGCAATCAGAGCTTTTTGATCGTTGTAGCGAACATGGAAGTGCGGTGGTGAATGATCGTTGTAGTACATCGTAATTACGATGCCAAAGAATCGACTGATTTCAGGCATTAAGTGCGGCTCCCTTCCGTAAAGACAGGCTTTAGTTTCTGTCTTGATTCGCCGTTATTGCTACGGTTAGCATAGCGTAATCGCTTTATCAGTCAGCCACAGGCTAAGCGGAAGCAGCGCGTCACATTACGTACGTGAGCCTGCCTACGATACAGGCGTCACCTAGCGTCGAAAATAACAGGGTGTCAAAAGCAAAGGGACACTGTTGGCATACCTTCATCTAGACAACAAAAAGGGCTTCCCGGCAGTTGCCAGAAAGCCCTTTTTGTAACGAGTGAAGCCGTTCGGCTAATGCCTTAGAAGCGGTAGCCAACACCCGCTACAAAATCAACCCGCTGATCATCTAGCGGCATGTAGTTGACCGAGCCGTTGATAGCATAGCGATTGCCTAGCTGATAGTCCGCGCCCGCAGTAGCAACAGCCTGAATCTCTGTTTCGCCGTCAGTGCTGACACCAGCACCAGCGCCAACGAAAGGCTTCAAGCCACCAAAGCCGTTGAAGTCATAAGTAACCGGTGCGAGAACCGTGACGCGGCGGTCGCCACCATCGTTGTTCAATTCAGTAATCACGCCAGGACGTACAGAGAAGCGGTTCGATAGCGCGTACTTACCGTTAACAACCGCGCCTTCTTCACTCGCCGCAGCACCAATATAGTTGTCACCCTGTACGCGAGTGAAGCTACGCGCTTGCGTGGGCTGTGCGTCGCGCTGCTGAGAGAGGATAGAGGGCCCAACAGTAGCGCGATCGCCGATAGGGTTAGCATGAGCAGAAGAACCGAAAGCACCGACAGCCAAAACGGAAAGAGCAACCAAACTAGCAACTTTAATTTTCATGGAATAAGACTCCTCAAGGAATACCTTGAAATGAAGGAAGAAGACAGACAACTTCTTATTTGAAGCTGATAGTTTGATTATGCGAGGTGTGCCAACTGCTGCGATTGTGTGTGAGCCACTTCCTTGCACTGGCCGCGAAATTACCTGAGCGAAAGGGATGTAAAGCACGCTCTGTCGCTCAGGTAGTGTGCCAGATGACGCCGATGGTGCGGTAGGCTCAGATTTGATAACAATACTTAGGGGTTCTATGCAGCCCTATTCTACGCAGCCCTATTCTATGCAGCCCTATTCTACGCAACGCTATGTAGAGGGCAGGGCCGTTTCATCAAAGCGGACAGACCCAATACGCCAGCAGTGTTCTCAAAGCGCAGCGTCCTTAAAGCTGAATATGAAAATCTTGTGTAGCTATATTCTGATCCATAGCGGCATCCGGAACGCAACTGCCAAAATGGGAATCCTGTAGACGTAACACGTTTTCTTGATTCTTTTCTGGACCCTTATGGACAAGCTCATCCCTCTCGTCTTACCCGTTTTCTTCGGCTTGGTCGCAGGCATCAGCCACGGCATCGTCTCAGATTCAATGAACCTACCAACCGCGCTAGATCAGACCGTGTCCCAGCCCTTTCTAGGTCAGTCGCATATCGAATAGGACCATAAATAAAGCTATAAGCAAAGCAAAAAAGCGCTCTTTTCTATCAAATATATAGATCCAGGTACATAGAGCGTTCATTGGGCATTCGTCAGGCGTTCACCAGGCATCTGTCAAGCGTTTATCAGGTACTCGCCAGACGTCTGTCAATTATTTTCCTTGTAGCGAATTTCCAGCCCAGGCAAGCCGTCTAGCTTCTCTAACGGGTCAAAGTTACCGTTCTCGGGCGTCATTAGCGTTACGCTTTTTTCTAAGCAGCGAATATCAACCGGGGTCTCTCCCAAGATGTCGCCATCGACAACAACCTTTTGCGGCGGATCGGCTTTGATTTTTACTGCGGTACAGCGAAAATAACCCACGTCCGATCGCTTGGTCGATCGCTTGTTGAGCGCAGACTGAAAAAGACTGTAAGAGGCTGCGATCGCGCCCCCCGTGCCCTCGGGGGCAAAAATTGTCACATCTAGCAAACCGTCATAGGGCAGCACATCCGAAGGGCCCTGTGCCAGCACCGAAGTCGCTGGCGCAACGTTGGCTACCGTAACACCAGAAGCCTCGACGGTAATAATCTTATCTGGCGTTTCTAGCTCAACTTGAAAAGGGTCAAGCTCTCTGACCTGATGAAAGGCCGAGAGAATGTAAGCAGCGCTGCCAATTTTGTTTTTGAGCTGTCGGTTGGCCTCGGAAACTACGTCAGCCTCTAGCCCCACGCCTGCTAGCAAAATCAGGGGCTGGCCGTTGCAGCTAGCCACGTCAATCTTGCGTGGAATGCCATTGAGCACCGTATGGCAGGCGCTGCGGATGTCGGTGTCAATGCCAAAAGCTGCAGCGATCGCATTTGCTGTTCCTCGTGGCACAATGCCCAAGCTCACCTCTGTATCAATTAGCGCTCCGGCAACTGCCGAAACCGTACCATCGCCGCCAGAGGCAATAATACAGTCAGCACCCTGTGCGATCGCTTCTTCTGCTAGCTCAATTTCTGGCTCGTCTGGCTCTGTCATCAAAACGCTCAGCCGCGTGTTCGCCTCAATCTCTTCGCGGATGACGGCTAGCTCCGTTTCTGGATCGCCCTGCCCCGATGCTGGATTAAAGATGAGATAAATGTGCTTAAACAAGATGCTGACAAATCCTAAAGAAAGAAACTAGAGAGAAAGGGTGACGCTAATTGCCTTTTGTCATCAACAGACTTAGTCACTAGTTTGGCTAATAGCATAAGCTAGTTATTAGCAGAATCGAGTGCCATATGGTCGCTGTATTTCTCTTGATCGAAGTGGTAAACCGTTCGGATAGGATAGGGAATACTGATGTCCGCCTGATCGCAAGCCTGCTTTAGCGCCACCATTACCTGCGTTTTGATTCGCCGAACGCTCTTTTGTTCTGATTGGGTCCAGTAGCGCACTACCAAATCAATCGAGCTATCACCAAAGCTCACTACGTCTACTTCCACAGCGGGCGATTGCTCAACCTCTTCTACCCCTACAGTTGCCTCATGTAGCTTGCTAATTGCCATTGGCAACGGTGTATTGTAATCTACCCCAATTGCTAAATCTGTTCGTCGCCGAGGCCGACCCGTCATCACCTGAACAGGGCTAGTATAAACAATAGAATTTGGCATCACCACCATCTCACCCTGGTAAGTGCGAATCTGAGTTGAGCGTAGTGCAATGTTGGCTACTGTTCCTTCATAGCCGTCTACAATAATCTGATCGCCTAGCGAAAAGGGCTCTTGTAAAAGCAATAAAACACCCGCCAAGAAGTTTTTGAAAATATCTTGGAAAGCAAAACCAATGGCAACAGAACCTAGCCCTAACAATCCAACTAGCTCACTGACCCCTACATCTGGAAAAGCAATGATACAGGCTAGTAAAATACCTGCTACCCAGGTCAATGCATAGGCAGACTGCGTTACAAGCGATCGCAGCGAAAGGCTCTTGAACGCTCGTTCGCCTACTTTCTCGACGCCTCTACGGACAAGCCGTGCAGCTGACCGGGTCAAAACCAGTATGATAATTGCCAGCAATATAGCCGGCAACGCAATGATACCGCTAGTTGTGAAGTCAATTAGCTTCTCTCTAACTTGTTCTAATAGAGAATTCATAAGTTTCTAGTAAGGCTCTACAGATATATTTAAACTACAGTAGCGCTATGACAATAGCCGCATTCGTAACGATAGCAGCATCCGACTAACTGGCAAATATTCCGGTAAATATTCTGGTAAATACGTCTGTCAAATCTAAATAGCTGAATGATAAAGCAAGTGGCATACATCAAGAAGTCGCTGGCACATAAAACACCAGCGACTTCCTACCTTTTCAGATGGCTATTCCCGTAGGTGACCTAGCGCTAGCGCCAGGTCCGCTCGCCCTCTTCGTCCACGCGAGCTTGGCGAATCACATCTGAAATCTCTTCTGCGTCCTTAACGTGGTGTAGCGCCTCTTTCTCGCCCGATTCGCCTTCTACTTCAAAGTAGGTCGGCACTTCTATCGGGTTGCCCAAAGCGTCTTCGTAGGCGACGGCTGTCTTGCTGCTCTTTTCCTCAACCGACGCTCCCGGTGGCGCTTCTTTGTCACCTGGATTGATATTTTCTGTACCAGCCTCATTAGGCTCTCTTGGATCAGTGTTATCTGTTGTCATGTTATCCTCTGTTTTCGTAGTGATTATGTTTCTTCGAACAGCCTTTTTAGCTATGCTCTTTCGGCTATGCTTCTTCTTCAGCTATGCTTCTTCTTCAGCTATGCTTCTTCCCAGAGCTGGCGTACCTTACCAGGCATAAACTCTGCGATCTCGGCTATCTTCTCGGTTGAAAGCTCGTCTTTAGTCGCGCCAAAAACGGCCTTTACGACTGTCTGAGGACCTGTCGTTTTGGGTAAGCCGCCCTCTTTTTCAATGCGAAAGAAGAAGGTGTCATCGTCAAACTTTAGTGCAGGCCGGATTTTGCTTAGCAGGCGAACCAAGGGGTTCGAGTCTTGCCACAAGTAGGCAACTTCCTCTTGCGCTGCTTTTTTTTCAGTGCTACTCGCTTCTGTATGCAGTTCGGTGGCTACATCGTCAGCCGCTTTTGTTGTCATCAAATCGCGCATCGTGCGAAAGACAACTTCTGTCAGGTCGCGAGCATCATAAATACTAGGAATATTGCCCTTTAGCATGACTTTCTTCAAAAAGTCCATGTCCTTGGTGGCAATCTCAACGCTTGGCCCAGTCTGAAGCTCTTTGGGCGGGTTTTCGCTCATTTTCTGAAACAGTTCTTGGCCGCTAGGCGTAAGCTCTACAGCCTGTAGCTCAACTGCGTCTGGCAAGGGGTTTGGTCCGCTATTTGCGTAGGCATCTCCCTCAAAGTCAGCGTTGATGTAGCCCTTTTGGTTGAGGTAGTCGAGATGAGCCAGTATCTCAGATTTATCAGTATTACGACCCACAAAATCTGTTGCACTTAGACTAAGCGCCTGCTCAGCACTTGCGCGATCACTTATTTTCTTCAACAGAATATAAGCAATGTCTTCTTTTAACTCTATCGCCATAAAAATCTCCAAAAAGCTTGTATTAAACAGTTGATGAGCTGCTATAACCCGAATCTGTCTCAATCTCAATCTTAATATTAGGAGAGTAAACTGTGCTCTCTGCTCATCCGCTAGATGGAAAATAGATATCCTTTACCCTACCTTTCGAGGTAGATGAAGCCGCTTCACATAATTATATTTTCGCGACCTCATCTTCTCGCGAACCTACTTTTTAACCTTGGGAATCGCTTCAGGATTACGTACAGAGGGTGTGCCAGAAAGAACTGCAATGATCCCGGTGCGAGCAGTGTCGACGGTAGCGTCACTCAACAAGTCTAAAACTTGTACATCCAAAACTTCTTCAATGAGTCCTCTGATCTGAGGCTCAATCGCCTGACTAAGGTCTTCACGCACTTTTTCGGCAAGGTCAGTTTTGCCTTCTTCTAACAAAAGCTGCTCTGGCTGGGTAATAGATCCTTCTAAAATAATAGCCATCTTAGAATCAAAGAGCTGACAGGTCACCTTGTTGGGCTGATGACCGAGGTGACGCTTGTACAGTGCCTGCATCTTTTGAGAGATGGCTCTTTCCATTTGGCCCACGGTTTGCTTGCTACTGTCTTCGCCTTTAACAGCGGTTTGATGTGTATTGCTCTGAGATGTATCGCTCTGAGATGTATTGCTCTGAGATGTATTGCTAAGCTGCCCACTATCTGTCAGTTTTTCAGTCATTTGTACCCTGCTCTAAAGGCTTACTTAAGCTTGTCTGCTCTTGTCTAATAAGGTTACGTCAAATAAGTTGAAGCCTAACTGAACCCAGATAATAGATCAGGCGCAGCATAGACAGAATCAATGTTGGCTCTGATGGTTGGCTCTGTACTGGTTAGCTCTGTACGTAGGTCACATTATGACAGCCACTGTGATATCAAGAGTGCGCAGGAAGATAGAGAAAGTGCCTGTATCTTGGAAGAGTTTTAAAGGGCTATCTGGAAAAAATAGTCAAAAAATAGCCAGTAGGCGCTGCTGTTCCTCTCTCTAAAGATACGCTCGAATCTATCACAGGATGGATTTGCTAGAGCGTACTCTCAAGCTTTTATTAAAGGTGTAATTTTAGATACAGAACTTGAGAGTTTAGAAGGAAAAGCGCTATGGCTATATCTAACGGAAACTATGGGCGTCGGTATGCAGCGCAGCTAAGGTCATTGATCTTTCGGTGTGCTTGTGTGCTGCTGGTGACAGTTGCAGTCTGGGGCGGGGCTTTGGTGCCTAACGCCACGGCAGACTCTGTCGGAGTTGGCTCTAGTGAAGCGGGCGAGGTCGTACTTGATCGTGCGGCTAAGGAGCTAGACAGATCGGTTGGAGCCGGTACTAGCGACGCGATAGAAGGTGCTGTTGATAGTTCTGTTGGAAAAGCTAAACGCGGTATTGGGCAGGTCAAAGGCGAGCTAGACGACTCTTTAGATAGTCAGCTAGGAAGTGCAGCCGACCGGCTAGAAGGCGCAACCGACCAGGCGAAAGGCAAGGCCAAGCGCGATGTTGGTCAATTGAAAGCCAAGGCGTCTGATGCTGGTGATGATGTTGAAGACTCTGCTGAAAGCATTGTAGATGCCGTCAAGGACTTCTTTAACTAGGACCAAAGCTAGAGCCTAAACTGGGTTCTGACCAGAGCTAGCTAGAACTAGCAGGTTTCTGAGATTCTAAAGTGCACGCGTTTATTGATTTTCCTTAGGAGAAAACTTCCATGAAACAGTTCTTTAACAAATTGTCTGCCTTGTTGGTACGATTACGCCCTTTTGCGATCGCCGCGACTTGCGCTTTTGTGCTGTTTGTCAACGCAGCTCCTGCATTTGCGTTTGGTAACAGCTCCTCTCAGCCTGAAAAGGGTCTTGAGCAGCTAAATGGTGTGCAAGAAATGTCTGAGGACGCCATCACTAAGAACGGCAAAAACGATATGAGCAGTATGCGCAACGTGTCGAAAAATGCTGAGAAGGGCCTCAACGAAGTGCAGGGTGCGGCTGATAAAGAAAATATGATTAGCCCCAGCAGTGCCAGGGCTGAGTCTGTTGAAAGCAACATCGAAGAAGCCCTCGAAAGTATCACGCCTTAGTAGGCAGTTTTGAAGCGTCAGCTTTGGCGTATCAAGCTTGAGATGGCAGATTCTGGAGCGTAGTTATTCGTAATTGAATAGCGATCGCATCCACGAACAAACCAAAAAAAACTACAAAAAGCCGATCGGCACCTTATGCTGATCGGCTTTTTGTATGAGCTTTGGCGGTTTATCGGCTCTTTTGCTGACACTAGCGCTGACTACACAGACCACAAAAAGGCCAGCTACACAGACCACAAAAAGGCTAGCTATACAGAGGCTAGCTACACAGAGGCTAGCTACACCGAAGCCGCAGAAGAATCATTGGAGTGGCCATAGTGAAAGTCTGTGAGCGTTGCGATCGCATCTCTTACCTGTGGGCTTTCCTCTCCATACAAATCTATCCAGTCATAAAAAGTCAGCTCGGGTTCTAGATGAGCCTGTGGATCTTTAGCGCCTTCTAGCATGGTCACCGCAATCACCTCATATGCCTGTGACCAAACAGCCTTTAGCTCAGGCGTCCAATCTGCCTGTAGGTAGTCTGCAAACGTCTCTAGTAGGGCCGCGCCTACCATCGGATAGTGTGCCTTTAGCGTGCCAACCTGAAAGTGTCTTGCCCCCAAGCTTTTGAGCGCAGGCTGCAAAACGTTGGGATTGCGCAAATTCTCGATAATGGCCGCTAGCGAAAAGATCAGCTTCTTCTCTTGAGCTTGCTGACTGGTCTGGGCAAATAAAGGCTTTAATGCAGGGTTGTGGCGAAAAAGATTTTGGTAAAAGCTGGCCGAAAATTCAACTGCTCGTGGCGACACTTGCTGAAAAGACTTTTCGAGGAGCTGAACATCCATAGGTGGAAAAAGGATAAATAACCACTGATCTGGCTTTTAAGCTACAGGAAGTCGCAAAGCAATTAATGTGACAACGGATACGGAAAGCGAGCATTTATGCAGCATAGGCATACTACATATCTAGAAACTACATATCTAGAAACTACAACTAGTAACGTTTGCATAGCCTCCAGGCTGAACTCACTTCTAACTATCGCAGCCGCAACCCATTAGCAAACGATCGTCAGTGAGCTAATAGATAGCCTGAAGCTCAGTAATAAAACTAGGTGTCTCACTCGCGACCTTCGTAGAATTTGTGCAGCAGAGCCGGTCTTAGGTGTCAGTTCTTAATCCTCGATTATTTCTCCACCTATATTTACGCTGATACTCACGGCGCTGCTTCGTAACTTCGTACAAAACTATTCCTGATGTGGTACCCAGATTAAGGCTCTCGATCATACCGAACATTGGAATGCTCACGCACATATCGCTGTGCTCTACAGCTAGGTCGCTTACACCCCTAGCTTCGTTCCCAAACCATACAGCCAACTTGGTGTAAAGGGTGTAGTCAGCCTCGTCTAGAACGACGTTTTTTCTTCCCTTCCGATGTGGAGAAGTGACTATAGATGTAAAGCGATTTTGTTTTAGGTGCTCAATACACGCTTCAGTCGTATCAAATCTTCTAACAAAGCTCCATTTGATTGCAGACACAGAGGTTTTCGAAAGCGATTTCTTCTCTCGCATTTCTTGCCAATCGTCTGGTAAAGCTTTCCTTGGGTCGACGATATAAGCCTTTTCTACGCCCAAGGCATTTACATTCCTGATGATGGTGCCAATGTTCTTGATATCGCGTGGATCTTCAATTACGGCAATTAAATTTTTACACCTATATTCTTTGATTGCATCTGCGCGCTGTCGGATAGAACTCTTTTGTTTCTCTTCTTTTTCCATATGCCCTTAACCTATGTTGTTTTGATACCTAAGCTCCCGGCTGCGTGGCGACAAGCAACCTTTGCACCCCTATCAGAAACGACGATGTTTCGACTCGAACGGCCTTTAGCGACAGAGTCACCTTCAACAATGCTACTACTCTCTTTAACGGGCTTGTCAAGCTAGCATCAACAAAGTGTGCTCTGCATCTAGCTGATGCTAAGAAGGCCATTCAACCAACGGGCTACTCAGAAAAGGGCGCTAATATCGTCAGCCCATGATGAATGCACTTGAACTCTACTGGGGTTGTGCCAATTAGTTCGCCATCTACTACAACCTTTTGCGGCGGCGTTGTTACGACTTTGACCGCTGGCACCCGCAGGCTGAGAATGCTTTCGTTTTGGGTCGGACGCTTGGCGATCGCAGCGGTAAATAAGTCCGCAATCGTGCCAACCCCCTGTAGCCTAGCCCCAATTCCTTGTGCCTCCGCTGGCGTGAGGCCAATTGTCACGTCCAGCAGCCCATCGTCATTGACTACCTCGCCAAACCCCTGCGCCAAGACAGACGTTGGAGGCGCAGCGTTGGCGACCGTAATTGCCACGCAGTCAAACTGACTAACCTCGCCTTTGATCTCTAGCTCTGCCGAAAAAGACGCCTGGTCGGCGAGCTGTTGCATGCCTGCTACTAGATAGGCCAGCACCCCGAAACGGTTTTTCATTTCCCGATTGGCGCGCTCTACTGTTTCTGCTTCAAAGCCAATGCCACCCAGCAATATCATCGGCAGGTGGTTACAGGTGGCCACATCGACCTGGCGCGTGGTGCCTGCCAAAATTGTTTCGCAGGCTGCTCGCAGATTAGTAGGAATGCCCAGCGCCACCGAAAATGCGTTTGCTGTCCCTCGAGGAATCACGCCCAGCGGCGTTTCTGTTTGCATCACGGCTTCGGCCACGGCGGAGACGGTGCCGTCGCCACCAGAGGCAATGACTAGATCCGCGCCTGCTTCGATCGCCGCTTGTGCCTGCTCCCCTGCCGACCTTTTTTCATTCGTCAAAACCACATTCACCTGAATCTGCGGCTCTAGTATCTTGCGAATCAGCTTCAGGTCTTGATTCGGATCGCCCTGCCCAGACACCGGATTAAAGATTAGATGGGCAATTTGGCTTTTGGCCAGTGAAAGGATCACCGCCCGCGCTGTTGCTAAGTTTGTTGCTAGCGGCACATTATGTCGCTGACAGATGCGGATCAGCGTGCCTATGTCCGCGTGTTGATTGTTCGCACTTAGCGAATCTGCGAGGCAAATCACCGCTCCAACTTCACCTTCAGCGACCCGCGCTGCAATCTGCACGTCGCCGCCCATTGCCCCTGGCAAAAGCGACTGAATCGCTAGGTCGCTGCCTTTCTGCAATCGCTCTGCCGTCGTCTGCGTGGCCACAATCTGATAGCGGCTCAGCAGTTCCGCATACTCGCGCACAAAGTCAACCAGCTCGTCTTTTTGACTATCGTGAGCGGTCAGCGCCAGCATTGTAGGCATATCGTTTATAGGCACATAAGAAATGATGAAGCAGTTACTGACTTTATCTTATTTTGCAGTGCTCATCGTTCACCATTCATTGCTGGCCTTTCTGACTGGCCTTTCTGACTGGCCTTCCTGACTGGCTTTCCTGACGGGTCTCTTGCACTTGCTGGCCTCCTGCACTTGCTGGCAGCTTGCCAAAAAAGCCGGTCATTAGCTGCAAAATTAGTCGGCGTAGCGGTTTGATGCTGCTGATTACCCAGATGCCGGCGCGGCGAGCGATGACTAAAGGCCAGAAGCGGTTGGAGAAAGCGCGGTTGAGAAAGTCTGTCAGGCTGAGGGTGAACCAGTTTTCGGTTCTGCGCCAGCGTTCGTAGCGTTTGAGAACGGTAAGGCTGCCAAGGGGTTCGCCGCTGGCCTGGGCCTGTTGTAAGACCTCAGCTAGGGCGATCGCATCTCGGATACCCATGTTGAGCCCTTGCCCGCCGACAGGATGACAGCAGTGGGCCGCATCACCTACTAGGGCGATACCGGGCCGTACATAGCGTTTGCTTTGCATCAGCTGCACAGGAAACATCATCGGCTCGTTGACGAGCTTGAGCGCTCCCATCTGACTGCCATAGCGGGTCGATAGCTCGCGTAGAAACTGGTCTTTGGGCAGCGCCAGCATGTCTTTAGCCTCTTGGTGAGGCGCGGTCCAAACGATCTGGCAGCGGTTGTGGGGCAGGGGCAAAATGGCGAACGGGCCGCTGGGCCAAAACCGTTCGTAGGCGGTGTTGGCGTGGGCTTTTTCTGGCTCTAGAACGGCGGTAATGCAAGACTGCCAGTACTTCCAGCCGAAGGTTTGGATGCGGGCCCGGCTGCGCACGCCAGATTTAGCGCCGTCTGCGCCGACGATGAGCTGGGTTTGAAATGGGATGCGATCACCCTGATGTTCAACCGTCAGCGCCTGAGGATACCTGCTCTCTGGCACTTCTGCTACTACTTGGCTCTCGCACCAATAGTCAATTGTTTTTGCAGAATATACGGCCTTTTGCAGCGCCTGCATCAACACCGTGTGCTCGGCTGAATAGTAAACAGCCTCATCACTGCGGCCATCTTCGGGCCGAAACGTCAGCGCCCTGCCATAGTCCGCATCTGACAGCTTTACTCGTTTAAACGGCGTAAGCTGTGGCCCCACCTCATCCCACAGGCCCAGTCCATCTAAAATTTTGGCAGAGACTGGCGAAAAGGCATAGGCTCTAGCTCTGTTCGCCGCCTGTTGCGCGGTCTGGGATTCAATCACCGCTATGCGCAGATGGGTCTTTCTTAGGCCGCAGGCGAGGGTAAGACCAACAATGCCGCCACCGACGATGACCACATCGTATGAGTACGGTTGTGATGAAATATCAGGAGAATTGGAGGAGATCGAGGCGTGGCGAGAAGGCCGGTCTGCGAGCATAGAAAAGGCGGCTACCTGCTTGAAAAGGTTTAGCTGAAGCAAATCAACAATCCTTTACATTCTTACGCGCTAAACGAGATCTATCAACTCTTAGCTCATCACTTCTGCGATCACTGCTTCTGAAAGCTCAAAGTTAGCCGTCACCGACTGCACGTCGTCAGAGTCTTCTAGTGCATCCACCATCTTGAGCAAAGAACTGGCCACGTCGGCATCTTCTACTTGCACCGTATTGTCTGGAAACCATCGCAGATCTACCTCTTGTACCGTATAGCCCCGGCCTTTTAGCGCCGCGCTGACAGACTCTAGGTCCGACACGTCACAAACGACCTCAGCGCCGGGGAGTCCTTCGTCGATTTCGTCAAACAGTTCGTAGGTCTGTGCGCCTGCTTCTAGCGCGTCTTCTAGCAGCGCGTCTTCCTCAATATCACCGGCTAGCGTCACCACGCCTTTGTGCGCAAACATCCAGCCGACGCAGCCGGTTTCGCCTAAGTTGCCGCCGTTTTTGCCGAAGGCCGTGCGCAAATCTGCTGCTGCTCGGTTGCGGTTATCGGTCAGTGCTTCTATCAAAACGGCTACGCCGCCAGGACCATAGCCTTCGTAGCGAATAGCTTCAAAGTCGCCCTCGCCTGCTAAGTTGCCGCAGCCTTTTGCGATCGCCCGGTCAATGTTGTCGTTAGGAAAGCCTGCTGTCTTGGCCTTATCGATTGCTGTACGGAGCTGAAAATTACCGTCAGGATCGCCGCCGCCCTGCCTCGCGGCCACGATAATTTCTCGTGAAAACTTGGCGAACGCCTTGCCCCTAACCGCATCGACCCTTGCCTTTTGGCGCTTGATGTTCGCCCATTTACTATGTCCTGCCATGAATACCGATAGAGATCGCCTAATAAAGGTGTCTGATAAAAGTTGTCTAGTGAGAGGCGTTTGCTGATAGCTTGTGAAGCTGTTGAAAGCCAGTGAAAGCCGTTGACCTCAAGAAAATAGCTAACTTGCGAAAATAGCTAACTTGCGAAAATAGCTAACTTGCGAAAATAGCTAACTTACGAAAACTCGGTACCGCTCTCCCAAATGTGTTCCTTATAGTTTCGCGCCGCTTTAAGCGCGGCCCCAATCAGCCCCACCGACTGATTGATCACTACTCGCACCGGAACCTTATCGAGCAAGTGGCTGACTCGGCCTTTATTGCCAAAAGCATACATAAATTCTCCGCCTTTCATCAACGGCAGATTTTTTGCCGTCACGCCGCCCGCAATATACAGCCCGCCCCTTGGCAAAAACTTCAGCGAAATGTTGCCTGCTTCTGAACCGTAGGCTCGAATAAAAATTTCCATCGTTTTTTGTGCGAGCAGATCTGTTTTGTCGGTGGCTGCTTTTGAGATAATAGAAGCCGGGTCGGTCAAATTATTGCGCTGACCTGCCTGACGTTCCCAGGTATCCATCGCCTGACCAATCTCGTTCGATTCACTGGCATATTGGCGATCGCGCAAAAACTGATAAATAGAAATAATTCCCATGCCCGAGACCACCCGCTCTTCAGATACCCGCGCAATGCTGTGCTTTTCTAGCAGATACTTTCGCAACTGAAACTCTAGCTCTGACTGCGGCGCAAAATCGACATGCCCTCCTTCTGATGGAAACACCATATATTCCCCATTGCAGGGCAGCAAAAAGCCCTGACCCAAGCCAGTGCCTGCCCCTAAAACCGCCTTTGGCGAGGTCTCTAGCGGCTCGCCTGCTTGTAGCTCATAAACATCTTCTGACTGAAGGCCCAGTACGCCGTAGCCAACAGCCTCAAAATCGTTGATGAGCTGTACGTTCTTGATCCCCAGCGTGCCGCTGAGAAATTCGCTGCGCAAAAACCAGGAAAGATTGGTGAGCTGGCAGGTGTTGTCTACGATCGGGCCTGCGATCGCAAAGCAGGCCGAATCAGGTTTTACCAAAGGCACTGCCACCGCCGCTGCTGTTAAAAACGCCTTCACCATCGGCACAAATTCAGGATAGTCCTGACTTGGATAGCGGTGCTCATAAAGCGTTTCTATCTTTAGCTCATGGCTGTTAGACGTTTGCATAGTCTCATCGTCTACTTCAGCTAAACGCAAGACTGTCTTAGTCCCGCCAATGTCTCCCGCGAGTAGTTGTGCCATAGGGTTAGTGGGGTGAGAGTTAGTGGGGTGAGAGTTATGGGGTGAGAGTTAGTGGGGTGAGAGTTAGTGGGGTAAAAATTAGGTCTACTGACGAAAAGCAACTCTACACTAAGCAAATATTACAAAGCCTAACTGCCAACCGTAAAAACTATTCACATTTTCTTTGGCTGTCTATTTCTACTTGGCAATAACTTTGTCAGCGATAATTTTCGGCGATGAAAGTAGCCTTCGCCCATGGCTACTGCTGCCTAACCCGTTAGTTCGCTACCTGCCAGTTCGCTACCTGCCAGTTCGCTATGGTGCAGAGACTTAGAGCGATATAATAGCCGTAGAAAGTGCTAGAGCAGCGTTTATGGCCCAAAAATAGCTACTAACAAACACTACTGACCATATCAGGATTGTCATGCTGACTTCTTATTACGCTTCTAAAGCGTTCAAGATACGTTCAATCGAGCCAGAGCTGATTGTTCAATATGTTCATCCGCTCTGGCAAAGAGTAGCCTTTCTGCTGATGCTGTCTCCGTTTATAGCTCTTTTTCTTGCTCATTGTGCTATCTTTCTCTTTGCGATAAAGGCGTTGCTGACCTTAGACCTTAGGCAGCTTGTTTATACGCTTAGCTATTCGACGGGTAATCCGCTTCATGTACTGACATTCGCCTTTACCTTTCCTCTCCTTGGCGTAATTTGCTGGTATGGCCCGGACAGTGCGCTAACCGCCACTGAACTTCGAGCAACGAACGAAGAGATTTTACTTACATACAAGACGCCATGGCGATTCTACGAAGTCTCGATTCCGTCTAATAGTATCGCCTACTTTCATCAGTATCTGAACCGTGACGGGGTCAATGGTAACAGTTGGATATTAGAAGCGGTTACGAACCAGAGGCTCTCTAGAGAGATAAACTCTCTACCCGTTTGGATACCTACAAAGTGGACCCCGGAAGCGCTAGCCATTCGGCTTAACTACAGAGTGGTTAACCTCTTCAGTAATTCTAGCGAGATGCCAGTTGAGTGGCTAGGCAGCGCTCTAGCAGATTTTTATGGAGTAGAACAAAGATCTCAGCTCAAGCCATTTTGAACAAGGCTCTGAGCTGACAATCTGTAACTTCATCCGATAACCTCTCGGCGGCTAGTGCACATTAGGATCGTTTTGCTATGCAGCGATCGCACCCATCTCTGTATTAATCTTGCAAGTTCACTCATTCCACCCAAACGCACCTAAAGATCTAATTACCCTTGTCTTTACGAGCATTGAAAGATTGTATTAAAAGAAAGAATAACAAAACTGAAACAACATCAATTCCAAAGCGATAGCTTCCTGAAGAATTCGATATGAAGCCTCCTATAGGAAAGCGAATCAATCTGACTGGGGTCCAGTAAAGAGATCCTATCTCTACATCAGGGATAGATATAGCTAGGGCGACGGCTAATAAGATGATGCCGACTCTTTCTTTGAAAAAGCTAAGTAGCCCAGCAGAAATTAATAGTAGCCGGAATAAGACTTCGACATAGTGCAGTTCGGTGAACGATGTACCTAAGGCTCCTAGAATAATTGCAAAAATCGCAATAGCTCTTAGCCAGAAAAGATTATCTGAGTCCATAACGGTACTATGTTCTGTTACTTGGAAGATGTTGAAGCTTGACTTAATGCTAGATCCTATACAGAAGCCAGTAAGAGCGCCGCTTCACTAAGAACTTCATCTGATCTTAACATTGAACATCGATAGGTAACCCTTCAGTTGAGTCTCACTGAGAACCTAGCCGCATAACTATTCAGGCAGATAGATCAGGTAGATAGAGATGTGCAATTTTAGTGAGAAGACCAAGCTCGTTTACCTTGCAGCCTATCTCCCGGACTGTACCTATAGCGATTCTATATATATAATGGGGGACTTCTAAAATTTGGCTAGGCTAAAAGCTACTGCTGCTGTTCACTTTATCTAGGTCAAGTGCTGTGACGACTACGCCCCTCTCTAAACCCATTAATTCCACCGCTGCTGATGTTGAAGACAATGCGCTCTCGCTGACTGCTCGCCCAGATTCCTTTGGCCGATTTGGTCAGTTTGGTGGCAAGTATGTGCCCGAAACGCTGATGCCTGCGCTAAAAGAGCTAGAAGAAGCGTATTACCAATACCGTGATGAGGCGGGCTTCAAAGCAGAGTTAAACGGGCTGCTAAAAGACTATGTGGGTCGTGCTAACCCGCTGTACTTTGCTGAGCGCTTGAGTGAGTACTACGCCAGGCCAGACGGCAGCGGTCCTCAGATCTATCTGAAGCGCGAAGATTTAAACCATACGGGCGCGCATAAGATCAACAACGCGCTAGGTCAGGTATTGCTAGCAAAGCGGATGAAGAAACAGAGAATCATCGCTGAAACGGGGGCGGGTCAGCACGGTGTGGCGACGGCGACTGTTTGCGCCCGCTTTGGCTTGGACTGTGTAATTTACATGGGCGTTGAAGACATGCAGCGACAGGCGCTGAATGTCTTTCGGATGCGGCTGATGGGCGCTACGGTCAGCCCGGTGAGCGCTGGTTCTGGGACGCTGAAGGACGCGACTTCGGAGGCGATTCGCGACTGGGTGACGAATGTAGAAACGACGCACTACATTTTGGGCTCGGTAGCAGGGCCGCACCCCTACCCGATGATGGTAAGAGACTTTCACGGGGTGATTGGCCAAGAGACGCGATCGCAGGCGATGGAGAAGTGGGGCGGCGTGCCAGATGTGCTGCTGGCCTGTGTGGGCGGTGGCTCGAATGCGATGGGGCTATTTCACGAATTTGTGCAGGACAAAGCGATTCGGATGATTGGAATTGAGGCGGCGGGTGAAGGCGCTGATACGAGCAAACATGCGGCGACGCTGACGAAGGGTAGACCAGGCGTTTTGCACGGTGCGATGAGCTATTTGCTGCAAGACCAGGAGGGTCAGGTAACTGAGGCGCACTCGATTAGCGCCGGGCTAGACTATCCGGGGGTGGGGCCAGAGCACAGCTACTTTAAAGACCTGGGGCGAGCAGAATATTATAGCGTGACGGATGCTGAGGCGCTTGAAGCTTTTCAACTCGTGTCGCGGCTAGAGGGGATCATTCCAGCGTTAGAGACGGCGCATGCGTTTGCATATTTGGAAACGCTGTGCCCCACGCTGACGAATGAAAAGGTTGTGATCAACTGTTCTGGGCGGGGCGATAAAGATGTGCAGACGGTGGCAAAAGCGCTGAAGTTTGAGGACTAGACAGGTTTTTGCAAGCGAGCTTTCTTACCAGGGCTTTTCCGCTAGTTCCCGGCCAGGGTATAGCCGTTGCTGTGCCCTGACGATGCTTCGTGTGTGATTTGCTTTTATCTATTGCTTCTGTTGAGTTAGTTGAGGCATTCGTTGCCTTTAGCGGTCTGTATGTCTTTGGCAGTCTATATGTCTTTGGCGGTTCATTTTAATTGTGAGGGAGTTTGGTGGAGAATTTTGAGGTTTGCGATCGCGACTTATCGCCGCAGCTATTGGAACGATATATGGAGGCAGATGCGATCGCTGTTGATACTGAAACCATGGGGTTAAATCCGCTACGCGATCGCCTGTGCCTGATTCAGCTTAGCGACCCTGACGGCTATGTCTGCGCTATTCGCGTCGCCCGCGGCCAAACCGCTGCCCCCCATCTCAAGCAGCTACTAGAAGCGCAAAACATCACCAAAATCTTTCATTTTGCCCGCTTTGATCTAGCGACGCTACAGCATCACCTCGCTATCATCACCGCCCCCGTGTTTTGCACCAAAATTGCCAGTAAGCTCGCCCGCACCTACAGTCCTAGGCATGGGCTCAAAGCTTTGGTAGAAGAGCTAGCAGGCATCGAGCTTGATAAGTCTCAGCAAAGCTCTGACTGGGGCAATGTCAACGCGTTGAGTGACGAACAGCTCAGCTATGCGGCAAACGACGTTCGCTACTTGCATTCGCTGCGCGACAGGCTAACCGAAATGCTAAAGCGAGAAGAACGCTGGGCACTAACAGAGCAGTGCTTTATCTGCTTGCCTACTTTTGTCGCCTTAGATCTAAGGCAATATAGCAACGTTTTTGAGCACTGATCTGAGCACTGACTTGAGAACAGGATCTGAGCACCGGATATATCAGCATTAATTGTTCGAGTCTTCATATTTCAATGATCAGCGATGGCTAGCACGAAGATACAATCATGGCTAGCATTTACCACATCATCACTGATGAATTGAAAATGAAACAAAAAGTCCTTTTCATCATGGGTACCGCTCACTGCGGATCTACCCTGCTGACGATGGTTTTGGGTGGTCATCCTGACTGCTTGGCCGTTGGCGAGCTGAGCAATCTACCCGATTTTTATCGCCGAGGCAAGCCCGTTTGCTCTGTTTGCCAAGGCGAGTGTGACTTTTGGGATCATCGCTTTTCAGACGCGGACTATCAGCTACTGTCCGGCGGACTGGCCGAACAGCGGCTGCACAAGAATGTTCCACTGAAGGTAGAAAAGGCCGTCCGGGGCCTGCTGAAAACCGACCAGGTCTTTAATCCATATACGCTCATTGGCTCTAAGGTTGACCAGACGGTGATTGTTGACTCAACTAAAACTGTCTATTGGTTAGAAAAAAAGCTGGCAGCTAGAGAGTTTCAGTCGGATTTGATAGAGCCTTATTTGCTACATTTGATTCGAGATGGGCGAGCTGTGATGGCCTCTTATTCTCGGCGAAAGGAATATCACGGGCTGAGCGCTGAGCAGTTTGGCCAGACGTTTGGCCAGATGTGGCAGGCGAGAATCAAAAACGAGTACCGTTTCTTCGAGAGCTTTGCCGATCAGTTCTCTGACCGCTATCCACACAATCAAAAGAGACTACGCTACGAAGCGTTTGCGACCCAGCCAGAAGAGACTTTGCAGTCTCTGTGCGATTGGATTGGTATTCCATTTCAGCGCAATATGCTGGACTATCGCAATCACAAGAATCACGTCATTTCTGGCAACGACCGTACCCGCGCCTCTGTACAAAAATATAAAGGCAGCTCGGCTGTACGGCAGGTGTCGGCTGTGGCCACCGCCGAAAGAGAAACCGAACAAAAGACAATAGAAGATTTTGGGATCAAGTTCACTCAGCAGTGGAAGCGTATTCTCTCACCCGAGCAAATCGACGCTTTTTATCGCGCCACCGATGGTATGAACAAGGCCTACGAGTGGAAATAACAGAGGTAGGTGCTTTTTCCTTAGGTGCCTTTCTCTAAGGCGTCTCATCAGGCCAGTTAGGAGAGTCTTCTGCTGCTAAAGGTAATGTCTCTTTGGCGGGTTTCTCTTGGTTGTATTTTTCTTTTCTGGGCTCTTTTCTGGGCTGCTTTTTGGGCTCCTCTTTTCTAGGCTTCTCTTTTCTAGGTTCCTTTTTCTTATGCGGAGTGTTTACAGGTCGCGGCTTGTCTTGCTCTCTATCTTCCCAGTCAGGTACTAAAGATAGCTGACGGTTGCCTATAGCGGGCGTCGCTGACGGCTGGCTGCTTGGCGTTTGGTGCCTGCGCCGAGACACGCCTTCTTCGCTGGTTTGCTCAGCGATCACTTCGTATAGCAGTGCTACTTTGCCGTCGCTACCTTTGCGCAATACTCGGCCCAAGCGCTGAATGTACTCACGAGTTGAGCCTGTGCCCGACAGTAAAATGGCAACGCGCGCGTCGGGGACATCTACGCCCTCGTTGAGGACGTGAGAGACTACGATGACGCTGTAGTCGCCACCTCGAAACTTTTGCAGAATGCTGTGTCGCTCTTTGACCGGGGTTTGATGGGTAATAGCTGGAATCAGAAAGTCTTGAGAGATTTTGTAAACGGTGGCGTTGTCATTAGTGAAGATAATAGTGCGCTCGGGATAGTGTTTGCTCAGCAGCTTTTCGAGCAGCGTGAGCTTGCCAGCGGTGCCAAGGGCGATATTTTTGGCTTCGCGGTGGGCTAGCATGGCCCGTCGGCCTGCGGCAGATTGGGCGCTGGCCTGCACAAATCGCTGCCAGCCTTGCGGGCTGCTTAGCCAGATGTTGGCGGCTTGTAAAAAGGCGTTTCGCTGCGTTTGGAGTTCGCTATAGCGATCGCGCTCTTCCTCGTTTAGCTTTACCTTTAGCTGTACTACCTGATACGGGGCTAGCGCTGTTCCTGACAGCTCTGCTGCTGTTCGCCGATAGACTACCGGGCCTAGCAGCTTGTCCAAATCCTCGTGCTTGCCGTCGGTTCGCTCTGGCGTGGCCGTAAGTCCTAGCCGGTAGGGCGAAATCGAATATTCGGCGATGCTGCGGTGAAAATCGCTGGGCAGGTGGTGGCATTCGTCACAGATTAGCAAGGCGTACTGGCTGCCAAGATCTTCGGCATAGATAGAGGCGCTGTCGTAAGTGGCGACCAGAATAGGGGTGCGATCGCGCGACCCGCCCCCTAGCAGCCCGACCGCTACCCCTGGAAACGCCGCCTCTAGATCTGCGTACCACTGATGCATCAAATCCAGCGTTGGCACAGTAATCAGTGTCCGTCTGGGCGTTGCGGCCATCACCATCTGAGCCAGGTAGGTTTTGCCCGCTGCTGTTGGCAGTACCACCACCCCTCGCCGCTCGCCCTGCTTCCAGGCATCGAGCGCCTCTTGCTGATGGGCATAGGGTGTCAGGGTCAAATTATCCTGCAGGTCTAGCGGCTCAAACGCCTGCACTTCGTCTTCAAAGCTAACCCCGTCTGCTTTGAGCGCTGTTACTAGCAGCCGATACTTATCTGCGGGCACTCGAAAGCGCTCAATCCGGTCATCCCATACCGCAAAGTCAATCCACGCCTTTCCTCGCGGTGGCGGATGCAGCACCAGTGTGCCTCTATCAAACTTTAGCGTTGGGATTCTCGCCATCTACTTTGCCTAACCGCAGTCACTTTTTTACCTTCAGACCGTAATATATATCGTTAAAGGTGTGTCAGTGCATATACGGAGCTTCTAGGTTAGATCTTTGAGTCTAGATATTCTCAGCTAGATATTTCAACCTAGATAATCCTAACTATTTAAACGCTACGTATTCTACCGATATATCCATTTATATAGATCATGAGTCAAACGCTACCCTACAAGAAAGCATTTGTTGTTGGCTGTCCGCGCTCGGGAACTAGCTGGGCGGCTAATATGCTGGGCCAACACCCCAACATTATCAAGCTAATAGGAGAAACTCATCTATACAAGCTCTTTTACGATCCGCTGACCTATTTAGAGCAAATGAATTGGCGCAAGCGGCTTTCCCGCAAGGCTTGGATTTACAAACACTATGGTGTCGCTCCGATTATCACTGGGTTTAACAGTCAGAATATGTGGGCAGCGCTGCCTCGGATATACCGTTTTTATCGCTGGAGCGGCAACAACTCCGGGCCTCATATGTGCATAGACTACGAAGATTTTTTAGAGCTGTTTCACGCTGCCAACAAGGTTGACGGCGACGGCTTTGATAAAACTAGCGTGCTAATTGAGTCTATTTTAGACACTGCTTTTCATCAGCGTGGTGGCGATCGCACCAAGACCCTGCTAGAAAAAACGCCGATGCACATCAAGTATGTGGACGTCATTTTGAACACATTCTTAGAGGCCAAAGCGATTGAAGTGGTAAGAGATGTCAGGGGCGTTTGTGCCTCTTGGCAGGCGAGAGCGGCGCAGCAGAAATGGGCGAGAAAGCCAACCCCCAACCTGGTTGATCAGTGGAAAAAGGGAATTGAGCTAGGCGAAAAGTTTAGAAACGATCCGAGTATTAGCGATCGCATTCTCAAAATCCACTACGAAGATCTCAAACAAAACACCGCAGCTCAGCTAAGAATAATGTTCGATTTTCTCGAACAGCGAATCACCGAGGCTGAAATCAACAGCATTGCCGACGCCTTTGATATCAGTAAGATTAAAAATAAGGGCGAGGGCAATCATGTGCGAAAAGGTATGATTGGCGCTTGGAAAACGGATCTATCTGAAACTGATATCGCAACCTGCAACCAGATGGCTGGACCGCTGTTGGAGAAAATAGGCTATTCACTCTCATAGTCCTGTTCTTTTGTCCTCACTTCCGTTCATTTGAGAAAGACCTGAACGCCATAAAGCCAATTAAAATCATCGTGACCGAAAACAAGGTCGTTAGTGTCCCTAGTGCATAAAGCGCCGGGGAGGTCACGTTCGTCGTCATGCCAAAAATCTCTAGCGGCAGCGTATTGTACTGCCCTGAAACCAAAGACGTGCGAATAAACTCATCGTATGAGAGCGTAAAGCTCAGCAGCCCAATCCCAACTAAGCTGGGGAGAATGAGCGGTAAAACCACCTCTTGAAACGTTCTCACATCGCCCGCCCCCAAATCTCTGGCGGCCTCTTCATAAAAAGGGTTGAATCGATTAAAGACGCCTAGCATAATCAAAAAGGCAAAAGGCACCGTCCAAGTTAGGTGAGCCCCAAGCCCTGAGGTAAACCAGTTGGTCGAAATGCCCAGCACCTGAAAGACAATTCCAATGCCCAAAGAGATCAAAACGCCAGGCACCACCAGGCTAGAGATTGTGAGGTAGAACAGCGCAAGCGAGCCCCTGAACCGGGCGCGAAACGCCATGCTGCCCATGACGCTGACAATGATTGCGATTGCCACCACCAGCAGCCCTAGTCCAAACGATCGCTGGAACGAATCGACAAAGCTGCCCACGCGCTGCTCTTGAAATACCTGACCTAGCCAGTAAAAGCCAAAGCTTCGTACCGGAAACGTCAGCGCGCCGTCTGGCCCTTGCAGCGAAAGCGTAAAAATCGCTAGCATTGGCCCGTACAAGAACAGCACAAAGAGGACAAAGAACGCGGCTAATAGATAGTCAGAAAGTGAACGTTTTTTCATAGCCTGTCTGCCTTCTGTCTTGCCATTGAGCTCACAGCTCCTTACGAATATCGACAACCCGCAAAATACCTGTCACCAGCACCAGCGTAATCAGCAGCAAAATCACCGCATTTGCCGCCGCTAGAGGATACTGCAAGCTGCCAATTTGAGTGCTAATTAGCTTGCCAATCGATGCCGACTGCCCGCCGCCCATCAGCCGCACCGTGACATACTCACCCATCACCAGCGTCACTACAAAAATAGAGCCGATGGCAATACCTGGGGCCGTCAGTGGCAAAATAATCTCTTTGAGCACATCAAACCCAGAAGCCCCCATATCGCGAGCCGCTGTAATTAACGTGCGGTCAATTCGCATCATGCTGTTGAAAATCGGCGCAATCATAAAGAAGTTGTACAGATGCACCATGCCCAGCACGATGGCAAAGTCTGAATACAAGAACCATTCCACTGGCTGCTGCACCAGATTTAGGTTTAGCAGTAGCTGATTGATCAGCCCTTCTCGGCCCAGCAGCGGAATCCAAGAAATCATGCGGATGATGTTTGAGGTCCAAAAAGGGATGGTGCACAGCAAGAACAAAAGAACCCGCAGGCTTTCTTTTTCGACGCAAAAAGAGAGAAAGTAGGAAACGGGAAATGCGATCGCAAGGCAGGTTCCCCAGACTAAAACAACGTATTTAAACGTGTTGAGGTAGGTAGATAGAGAAACCTGCGAGGTAAACACATTGACATAGTTTTCAAAGGAAAAAGCAGGGGTCATGGCATAGCCATTAAACTGCCAAAAGCTCACAATGAAAATCATGACAATAGGAAACACCAGAAACATCAGGAAGATCAGCGTCTGTGGCGTTGCCAGAAGGTAGGGTTGAAAAGTCTTCCAAGACTTATACATTCGTTTTTTCCATGCTGATGTTTCAGGGCTAATGCCTCAGAGCTGGTGTCTCAGGCTGGTGAGTGCGATCGCCAACCTATCCTCGCAAATCTGTTCTTACCAACCTGTTATTGCCGACCTAGGCAGCAATAAACTCATTCCACTTCTGCACCAGGTAGACCTGTTCATCCATCGTCGAATTCCAAACCACTACGTTGCCCATCCGCTCTTCAAACGAACCGCCATCGCGCACCGCACCTGCTTTCTCTAGCGTCGTGCCAAATGGATCGACCATATCAACTGCCGCAGGCTTACCCTCGTACCAAAAATCCCACTCCTCTTGCGACATAAACGTCTTGGCTGTCTCTGGCACCGCGCTGTAATACCCCTGTCTGCCCAGGAACGCCCCAACCCAGCCATCTAGTAGCCAGTCCATATAGGCATAAGCCGCGTCTAACTTAGCACCTTCCATATTTTTAGAAAAGCCAACGCCGCCCCCCCAGGCCCGGTAGCCTTCTTTTAGAGGGGCATACACACACTCGATCCCTTGCGATTTCACCGCGGTGACTGCCGGAGACCACATCGACTGCAAGACCACCTCGCCCGAAGACATCAGGTTGACTGATTCGTCAAAGGTCTTCCAAAAAGCGCGAAACTGGCCGTTTCTTTTCTGTTCAATCAAAATGTCGGTAATCTGATCGATTTCTGCTTTGGTCATGTTGCCTTTGTCACCAAAGCTCATCAGCCCGGCTGCCTCTACGACTAAGGCCGCGTCCATAATGCCGATAGAGGGAATATCGAGAATCGACGTTTTACCCTTGAATGCGGGATCGAACAGATCGGCCCAAGAGGTAATTTCTCGATCAATTAAATCGGGCCGGTAGCCCAAAGTATCTGCGTTGTATTGGAACGGAATCAGCGTGGCCCAGTCAGTCGGGGTGGCCGAGAACTCAGGGGACTCTTGACCCTCTACATACATCACCTTGATTGGCGCTGTCCCTTGGGCTGTTTCGATCGGCATGCCGTTGAATTCGCCGGTTGTAAAAAACGGCGCAATCTTGTCAAAATTCTTGATCCGGGTGACGTCAATTGGCTGTAGGTTACCCGAGGGGAATACTAGGGGCAAGCTGAAGTACTCACCGTCGAACATGTCGTACTGATCGGGCTGGGTAATGGCAATCTGGTTGTTTTCTTCGGTGCTTAGGGCTTTTAGCTCAATATTGAACCCTAAGTCTTCTTGCGCTTTATCACGAATGTCATTAATTTGTGCCACGCCAGTACCGATAAATCGCAGCGTGACATCTTTGATGCTGTTGGTATTCACCTGTGGGCCAGTCGCCGGATTGTTGGGTGTACCACAGCGGGCTGTCGCTAGCGCTGCGCCAGTAGCTAGTCCAGTTTGCAGTAGGCGACGACGATTAAATTTAGGCATTTTCTTGGGAACCTTCTTGTACTAATTCAACAAAACAATCTCAGCAGAACAATCTCAGTAAAACAGCTCAAGCTCGCTGCTTCAATAGGGGAGAAACACACAGTCTGAGGCTGACCAGCTAACCGTGACTAGCTGACCTTCTTGGAGCCCAGCAACTGCCCAGTCAGTGGTTCTGGCCTTGTACAGCAGGTGCGCTCCGGTAGCTTCTAACATCAGCGCAATGCGCGTTACATAGCCGGTTAGCTCTACGTCAGTGATCCGAGCAGTTACTCGGTTGGTCACGGCGGGTGCCGGAGGCATCTCACCTGTCGCCGCCACGCTGCGCCCTTCAGAAGCAGGCGTAAGGCTAATCAAATCGGGTCTGACAGAACAGGCCGCGTCCGATCCTAGCGGTGTCGATACGCCTTTAGAAAAGAGCGAGCCTATTCCGGCGACGTCTAGCTCAATGAGGTCTTTGCCGCCTTCATCGGGGACCGCGTTGATTACCTTGCCAGCAAAAATGTTGTTGTCGCCGATAAACTTAGCCACAAACTGAGAGGCGGGCGCGGTAAATAGCTCAGTTGGACTGGCGACCTGTTCGATATGGCCGTGATCCATGACTACGATTTGGTCTGAAAGCGAGAAGGCTTCTTCTACATGGTGGGTGACCTGAATGAAGGTCAGGCCAAACTGCTGCTGAATTTTTCTCAGCTCGCCGCGCATTTTAACTCTAAGGTTTTCGTCTAGCGCACTGAGCGGTTCGTCTAGCATTAGTACCTGTGGGCGGTTAACCAGGGCTCTAGCTAGGGCAATTCGCTGCTGCTGTCCGCCGCTGAGCTGAGAGGGCTTGCGCCGGGCCGTGTGGCTAAGGCCGACTAGCTCTAAGATTTCGTCTACGCGCTGCCGCCGCTCGGCTTTGTCAATGCCTTTCATCTTTAGCCCAAATTCCACGTTTTGCCAGATGGTTTTGTGTGGAAACAGCGCATAGTTTTGAAACATCATGGCGGTGTTTCTTTTGGATGGCGAGAGCTGCGTGACGGTGCGATCGCCAATATAAACATCGCCTGAAGTGACTTCCTCATGCCCCGCAATCATCCGCAGCGCGGTTGTTTTACCGCAGCCACTTGGCCCTAGCAAACAGCAATAGGCTCCGGCTGGGATATCGAGTGTGATGTTCTCAATTGCTGTAAAATCGCCGTATTTTTTGGTTACGGAGCGAAGAGAAACGCCCGCTGCCTCACCTGTGGGTGCGGCCTTGGTTTGTGTAGCCTGAGTCTTGACGGGTGCTTCTTTAGGATGGGTTTCAAGGTGCGCTATGGACGGTGGCGTAGTCGTCATGATAGAGAAGCCTGTAGATAGAAAGAGAAGCTCGACATTAAGTCGAGCAGCCGGCTGGGCGGCCATTTAGCTGGCCATTTAGTTGGGCAGTCAGTTAGGCATCTGCACATAAAACCCTGACTAGAGAAAAAGCAGTCTTTCGCATTAACAGTCTTTTATAAAGACCGCTTTGGGGGATACGTTCGGTTAATCTACAACAACTAGCTTATAAAAAGTCTTGATTAGACTTTACGAAGCGGCCTGAGAAGTTGTATGAAAAGTATCAGTCTAATGGGCACTTTGTCTGTTTGTATACTGTATACAAATAACCCTGCATGGGACTGTATAAAATGTATCCAAATAAAACGTATCTCTAGGCTTTCCAAAAAAACAAGACGTTCAGAAATTTCTTATGACCATCAGCCCCAACAGCAACTTAAAACACGTTTTTATTTGCGGCTCTGCTCTGTGCGGTCAGCCCGATCATAAAAATCTACAGTCTGCTACTTTTCTAGGTGCAGCCAAAACGGCTCCTCTGTATCGTCTGCACGCGGTTAAAGACGGCTGGCACCCTGGCATTTATGTTGCCGAAGCGGGCGGTATTGCTATACCGGGTGAAATCTACGAGCTGACGCCTGAGCAATACGAATATCTGGTCTCGACCGAGCCGCCTGATATGTATCCAGAAGAAGTAGAACTAGCAGACGGCGGGCGAGCGATCGCAATGCTTTATCCAAAAAAGCTGATCGAAGAGAATGGCTACCCTGATATTTCAGATATGGGTGGCTGGGCTGCTTATAAAGCTCAAACGTCCTCTGAAGTCAGCTCAAACACTAGCCCAGACGCCAACCCAGATGCCAACCCAAGGGCCAGCGCATGAACAAGGTACTGATCAAAAACGGTCGTATCGTTACCGCTGTAGACGACTACGCTGCCGATGTCTTGATTGAAAACGGCAAAATCGAAGCGATCGCTCGCAGCCTAACAGTCGAAGACGCCGAAATTCACGATGCCACTGGCCTGCTGGTTTTGCCTGGTGGCATAGACGTCCATGTTCATATGGAAACGCCGATGGGCAACGACGTCTACACCTGCGACAGCTTTGAGAGCGGTACAAAATCAGCCGCCTTTGGCGGTACGACTACCCTGATTGATTTTGCCCAGCAGTTCAAAGGCGAAAGCCCAAAGCTAGCACTTGATCGTCGCCGCGCGGCTGCTGAGCCGCAGTGCAGCGTAGACTATGGCTTTCATGTGATTTTGACTGACGCCAACGCAGATGCGATCACCGAACTCCCCGATCTGGTCAATCACGAAGGCGTGTCTAGCTTCAAGCTCTACATGGCCTATCCTGGCGTCATGATGGTAGACGATGCGGCCATCTACAAAATCATGCGTAAAGTTGGCGATCACGGCGGCATGGTCAACCTGCATGCCGAGAACGGCATTGTCATTCAGGCCCTAATCGAAGAAGCGCTAGATGCAGGCAATACGTCTCCCAAATTTCATCAGCTCACTCGACCCCGGCTAATGGAAGGCGAAGCCACCCACCGCGCCATTCGGATTGCCGAGCTAGCAGAAGTTCCCGTTTATATCGTGCATCTGTCTGCCAAAGAAGCCCTAGATGCGGTAGTAGAAGCGCGCGATCGCGGCATTCATGCCTTTGCCGAAACCTGCCCGCACTACCTCTTTCTCGATCACAGCGAATATGACCGCCCCGGCTTCGAAAGCGCCAAATATGTCATGACCCCGCCCCTGCGCGACCACAAATGTCAGCATGAGCTGTGGCGTGGCCTCCAATTTGACGATTTGCAGATCGTATCTACCGATCACTGTCCTTTTTGCTTCAACGAAAACCCGATGGGGCTGCTAAAGTCCAAGCGATTTGGTGAAGACAACTTCAACAGAATACCTAACGGCGCACCCGGCGTAGAGCTACGCCTAGAGCTGCTGTATGACGGCGGTGTTCGTGCCGGGAAAATAAATCTCAATCGCTTCGTGCAGCTCACCGCCACTGCCCCCGCTAAAATGTTTGGCCTCTTTCCGCAAAAAGGCACCATCGCCATTGGCAGCGATGGCGATATTGTCTTGTTTGATCCTAAAAAGCAGCATACGCTCAGCGCTAGCACACACCACTCTAAAGTTGATTACTCTCTTTTTGAGGGACGTCAGATTCAAGGAAAAGTAGAGAAAGTTTTCTTAAGAGGTCACTTGATAGTGGACGGTGAGACCTGGTCAGGAAGCGCTGGAATGGGTCAATACATAAGTCGCTCCGCATCTGGAAGAATTATCTAAAATCGAGAATTTTGTCTTTGTTCAGCATCTTATGATGTTTGACTTCTTAGAAAATCTAGCATTCTAAGGCCAATGCAAAGCTCTATAACTACGCTCACGCCTTGGATTCTATTTTTCTAGAACACCCTTCCTAAAACACTCTTCCAAAAGTACGCTTCTTAGAGCAATTGAACACGGTGCTCAACACACGCAAAACTTTAAATTATCGATTCACAGCAAAAATCTCCAACACTAAAGAAGTACCGGAGATCTTGATAGTTTAGTTTGTGTCTTTAGCTTGCGCTGCTAACAGCGCCATAGACTAAGAGACTTCAGTCGATTCTAACTTTTTCTGGTCAACTTTCTCACCTTCAGCCTGACTTAGGTTAAGCTTTTGGCCAACACCTGCAAGCTTTTCATCGATGCCGTTGTTGGTAAAGTAGCCCGACAAGAAAGTGGTAACAACAGAGAGAATAATTGGCCCAACGATAAAGCCAATTATGCCACTAACCGTGAACCCAGGTACGACGAGGGACGCGAGCCAGAAACAAAAGCCGTTTAGCACTAGAGAGAAGCCGCCCAGCGTTAGAAAGGTAACGGGTAAAGACAGTACCTTCAAAACGGGCTTAATAGAGCCGTTGACCAAACCGAGTGAAACGGCTGCGGCCAGTGCTGCTGGGAATGTAGCAATGCCAACGCCCGGAACAGCGATATCAACGACTAGCAGGCTGAGCGCAGTCACCAGCGTTGTAATCAAGAAACTAAGCATAGTTTATGTCCTTTTTTGAATGATTGTTGTTTGAAATGCTCTGCCTGTGGTCTAAATTTTGTCGTCTAGACATTAGCCACAAGCAGCGCTTACTAAGCTAGCGTTTCACCGTTCTGAATCTCGTAATGCTTAGAGATCGCCCATACCGCGTGAATACTACCTGGCAACCATCCTAAAATCGTTAAAGGCAGGTTAATGAAAAAGGCAGGACTAATACCGTAGGTTAGAAACACCCCAAGTGGAGGAAGTGCAACACCAAGTCCGTAGCGAATCAATTTGTTCATAGTTTGTAGTCTCTTTGCTTGCTTTACAATTACAGTATGGTGGAATACGCGCAGGCTGTAGAGTGTAGAAAACCCAAGACAACCCGGTGAAAACCATACCTTACCTTTGTCTTTCGGTGCTTACTTCCCCCTAAAGTTATAGGCCCTGGAGTTATAGGCCCCACAGTTGGTAGGTCGTATGCGGCTATGGGTCGTATGCAATCTATAAGAGAATAGTTCGACGACTACAGCTACTTCAGCTTTGTCATGTTTTCCGCAAAATTGATATCTGTGTTGATATCTGTGCAGGTTGCCAAATGAGCAGTCAACGGATGTCTTAGCCAACTCAATAGAAGCAATAGTGTTTAAGGGGTGCTGCCTTTATTATTGTTGGGTGCACTATTGTTGAGTGCATTATTGTTGGGTGCGACGTCCTTTCGCTCCAGCGTTTTCAGTAGAGCTTCAGTAATTTCAGGTGGAAACGTTAGTGGGAGCGTGCCGCTGCGTAAGTGTAAGTCACGCTGCGGATAGGGAATCGTGATGTCGTGGTGATCGAACATCTCTTCAATTTTGAAGTAGAGATCGCTGCAAATTCTTAGCTGCAATTCGGGCCGACGAATCCATATCATCAGATCAAAATCGATCGAATTGTCTCCGTAGTTTTTTAGATACACATCAGGTGCGGGCTTTGGCAGCACCTGCTCGTGCTCAGCGGCTGCCTGCATCAGCACCTGTTTAACCTGCTGGGTATCGCTGCCATAGGCGACAGCCACGGCCAAGTGCAGCCGAGAAACCGGGTGATCATGATTCCAGTTCATGACCTGAGACTCGATTAAAAGAGAGTTGGGCACCAGCACAGAAATATTGTCTAGATTGCGCAGCGTCATACTTCGTACGCCGATTCTTTCGACTATGCCCATATGAGATTCTAGTTCAATAAAATCACCTACCTGAATAGAGCGCTCAAACAACAGCACCAAACCACTGCCAAAGTTTCTGGCAATCTCTTGCAGACCCAGACCAATACCAATACCTAGTGCGCTTCCTAACAGTGCCACCGAACGCAAGTCAATACCCCACGCCTGCAATAGAATGAGGGTGCCAAGTACAAAAGAGCCATAGCGATAGGTCTGAGTGATAATCTCTTTTGACCCGCGCTCTAGCTGCGTACGCCGTAGAATCTGATTTTGCAGTAGCTGTGATGAGAGCTGTATTAAGGTAAATAGCCCCCAGAGCAGCCCTAGCAAAATAAGTAAATCTGCTAGTGTGTAAGACTCTCCGCCCAAGCTTAGTAGGGGTGCACGGATACTTCCAGCAGATCGGTTGAGCAAGTCATAGCGCCGCTGCCTGAGCAGGGGAAACAGAGACGAGACATACCAGGCTGTGCCCGTCCAGAGCACTAGCCGTATCAACGTTAGTTTTAGGCTTACTAGAAACTGAAAGTCTTGTGCTCTGGGCATTCCGGTTTGAGGAATGCCGGTCACGGTTTGTCTGAGGGTTTGCTTAGGCCGCTTGCGCCAAAAGTAACCTAGTCCCCAGTGCAGCAGCGTTGCTATAAGCAAGGCTACGCTGGCCCGGATGGTTGCGGATCGGATTTGGGCGGGCTCGCGATCGCGCCTTGCTTTGTCAAGCGCCACTCCCAGCAGATCTGCCCATTCTTCCGCCTGCTCTGAAGTGGTTTTATCCGGTATGGTATCCGAATCTGTAACAGTCAGCAGATACCGACCATTTGCCACGATTGTAAGCTGATCGTTTTGCTCAACGACTGCTACGTCTACGTCGGTGTTGGCACTGGCTAGTATTGCTAGCTGTTGATTGGCCTGCGATACCCGCTGCTGGGCCGAAAAAGAGCTCACTGGTCTTAGCGGGAAAATTGACCTGCCATCAACCACTACGTTGGCTCTTGCTGCTACCGCTACGGGCTCTGCTGGCGAAGAAGGCTCTGCCGCTGAGGGCTCTTCTGCTACCGCATAGAGGGTGGAGTCAGAACGCGCGAAGCTGTGGTGAGAAGGGATAAAGATGCCTGACAAACACAGGAAGAGCAGAACCCATAGCATCAGCCTGCAAGCTTTTTGACTAAAACTTGCAGGCTGATAGCGCAAACGCTTGAAGATTTTTACCAAAACACGAGTCAAAACGTTGTTAACAAACGGCTCTCATTTTAGCTATAAAGCACCCGACAAAACCTAACAAATCGTAAAATATAGATTGCGGTGAGCTTCTACTTATTTGCCAAAAGCACCGAGCCCAAACCGGCAGGGTGCGACCGAGCACGAAACCATTCGCACATTCATCGTGAACTGCGCATTCCAACGAGGTGTCACAGTCACCATTGGAAGATCGTCTGGCTGTAGGTCAGAGGCTACGATGTTGCCATTGTCGTCATAAAGAACAATATCTAAATCGCTACAGTCTTCATCACAGACGCCAACGAGTGAGTAGGTAACGCCTTGATTTAAGTGTAGTGTGATGTTGCCGTTACCGCCTCGGCCAAGGCTCCCAATGAACGGATCGTGGGTCATGTCGTTGCCGCTGTAACCAGCGCCAGCCGCAGCAAACACAAGCTGTGCATTGACTTGATCTGTATAGCGATCGGCGATCGCCGCACCAGAGGTAAAAAGGCTGGTAGAACTGAAAACAAAACCACCTAGCAGCAGCTTTGACAAAAAGCTCTTGCGCTTTAAAAAACGTGACACAGAAAAATGTGGCATAGCGAGATACGGCATCTTCCGGGCTCCTACTTTACTATTCTTGAAGGTATTAGGACAGTATCTAGACAGTATCTAGAACAGAAATGTGAAATGCTTTAGCCGCAGCAGGAATTGCTGCAATAGGCACTTATCAGAACGATAAAAGCATTGATCTAAATGCACGTAAATGCACCTATCCCAAGCACTTATCAATTAGATACTGAATAAAAACAGGCCGGTAGATCGATAGCCAATACTTCACGTAAATTGGTTAGTGGCTAATTGTTGAATAAAGATAGCTTTATATAAAGTGATAAAAACGGCAAAAGAAATCACGTATTCTGGGCATGTTTCCGAGTGTTAAGGAGAATTAACACTTTCTCTCTTATTAGCTCGCAGAATACGGTAGCTTGACTGACGCGATCGCCAGAAGGCTGCACTAGCTCAGAGGATATGGCTCACCAACTAAAATGACTGAGCCGCTGAGCCGTTCTAATAGCGGTTGGGTGGTGGTAGCCAAACTCAGACCGCTATTGGAGCGGCGACGCTGCGATCGCAACACCACCAAGTCATAGTCTTGGGCAAACTGAACAATTCCAGCAATCCAGTTTTCTCGAACTATTAGTACCACTTCAATCTGACAGTTAGCAGGCGGTAGCTGATCGACTAGGGCTTCTAGCTGCGATCGCAGGGCCTCTCGATAGCTCTGCGTCACAAAAGGGCTACACACATGCAGTAGCGTCACCTGCCCTTGATTGACTGCTGCTAGCACCTGAGCGAGTCTTAGCACCCGCCCGGTCAGCGGAGAAGGCGTCTCTATAGGTAATAGAACGCGCTTGAGATGAGTCGGTGATGTGAGCAGGCGAGCCACCACTACCGGGCAGTGGGCTGACCATAGCACCGCATCGTGAATGCGGTTGAGCGAGAAGTTGAACAGCGGTGAGTTTAGCAGTGGTGAGTTTAGCCGAGACGATTTCACCTGAGCCGCTTTGGCTTTAGACCTACTCCCCATGCCTAGCACGATCAAGTTAGCGCTTTTTTCTCGGCTGACGTGGCAGATAGCCTGCGGCACACCATACTCAATTCGTAAAACGGTCTCTAGCGGCACCGCCAGCTTGTCGTGGATGGCTTTGGCCGCATCTAAGCGCCGATGGCTGTGGGCAATTGCCCGAAACATTTGGGGTGAATCCATCTGCTGGGGTGCGATCGCTACGGCTAGCGCGACCACATGACCCTGCTCATACTCTGCAATCATCGCCGCTAGCTCTAGCAGCCGCATTTCTGTACTAGGGTTGTAAACCGGTACCACAACCGTGTAGGCAGACGAGCGCTTTTGCGATCTTTCGACCAATTTTCTAGCATCTGCCTGCTCTCTCGCTTGTCCTCCTGCTCGCTCTCTTGCTTGTCCTCTTTCTCGCTCTCTTGCTTGCCCTCTTGCTTGCCCTCCGGCCTGCCTTCCTGTTTGCCTTTCGTGAATGCCATCTTCTACTATTTCGCCAGGAACTGGCAGCCAGCTTAGCGGTGCAACATTCTCTGTCGCATCAGCTAGAGCAACGAGCCGCGCCGATCTAGCCGTCACCAGCGGGCCGACGATAGCCGTTACCAGCATTAGCAAAATTACACTATTGAATACCTGCGCGTTGATAATATCTGCCTGATAGCCGACTAGCGCTGCGGCTAAAGTCGCTGCCACCTGTGGAATTGACAGCGACCACATTGTCCAGGTTTGCGGCCAGCTATAGCCAAATAGTTGCTTTGTCCCTAGCGCGGCCAGCAGCTTAGAGAGCAACAGCGCGGCTACGATCAGCACAGGCAGCTGAACAAACTGAAGCAAACTTTTGAGCGCATCCAGGTCTAGTAGCAGTCCCATATTGATAAAAAACATGGGAATAAACAGAACGCTGCCTAAGAACTCTGTCTTTTCCTTAACCGGGCCGTCACCAATAACGCTGTTAATTGCCAAGCCCGCTAAAAAGGCTCCGATAATGCCCTCTACGCCAATCATCTGCGCGCCTATTGCCGCTAGAAAAACGGACAGCATTACAAACAAAAACTGGTTGCCCTCGTCTTTTCCGGTTGTGCGAAAGAACGCACCCGCTAGCTGCTTTAACCCTAGCAAGACTGCAACTGCATACAGCCCTAGCGAGCCTAGCAGCAGCAGCAGCTTAGCCGCTGTAAAATCTCCTCTGCTGATGCCCAAGCAGATTGCCAGCACCACCAAAGCTGTCGTGTCTGTAAAGATCGTTGCCCCGACTGTTACCGTTACTGCTTCATCGCCTACAATGCCTAGCCGCTGCACAATTGGATAGGCCAGCAGCGTATGCGAAGCCAGTAGCGATCCGATGAGCACCGCTGCTAACCAGCCGAAGTCGAACCCTAATCCCAATAGCACGCCACCCAAAAACGGAATGGCAAACGTCAGCAAGCCGAACGTCAGCGAGCGATTGCGTGTCTTTTGAAACAGCGCCAGATCAATCTCTAGCCCAGCGGCAAACATCAGATAGATTTTGCCAATTTCAGAAAGCAGCTTCATCGTCTCTGAGGCCGGATTGAGCCAGCCTAGTCCGCTGCCGCCAAATACAATCCCGGCTGCTAGCAGACCGACTAGCCCCGGCAATTGGAATCGCTCGAAAATAGGTGGAATCACCAGCGCGATCGCTAGCAGCAGTACAAACGTTGCAATGGGCGATCGCAGCGTTTCCCCTACTGGCTCTATCAGAAAGAACAACATTAGGATAGCCCTACAGCTTAAGATTGGCTAAGGCGTTATGGGCACTGCCTCTAAGTGAATAGAACGCTCCAAATCGCACCGTCCAAAATCAGCATACCAGCGAGCGGGAAACGCTGAGTCAACAAACGTTAGCCTAAATCGAGCCCACTGATATCTTTGGCTTACCGTTTCTGGCTCACCATTTCTGACGTACTGCTTTCTAACGCACTGCTTTCTAACGCAACGCTTTCTAACGCAACGCTTTCTGATTCAAAGCGGTATTGTAAGAGTGAACGTAGCTACAAGGACGCAGTAGCAGCTACACAAAGGAACATCGATGAAAACTTTGACACTGAATGATGGCAACACGATCCCAGTATTTGGTTTAGGTACCTGGAAGTCGCCGAAAGATGCTGTGTACGAGGCTGTCAAAGCAGCGCTGAAAATAGGCTACACGCATATTGATGCGGCCTGGATCTATTCCAATGAAAATGAGGTTGGTAGAGGGATCGGTGAGTCGATTTCAGCCGGTGCGATCGCTAGAGAAGATTTGTTTGTGACCTCAAAGCTGTGGAACAGCTTCCACACGCCAGCAGCGGTCGAAACGGGCTGTAAGGAGACTTTGAGCGCGCTGGGTTTGGACTATGTTGATCTTTACCTAATGCACTGGCCAGTGGCGGTAAAGTCAGGAACGTTTGGGTCTAACCGCGAAGACTTTATTCCGCTTGATGAGTGCCCCTTGTCAGCGACTTTTGAGGCGATGGTGGCGCTAAAGGCAAAGGGGCTAGCGCGAAGCGTAGGGGTTTCTAATTTTAGCATCTCTAAGCTAGAGAAGCTGATGGCTGAAACCGGCGTTGTACCTGCAATAAATCAGGTAGAGCTGCATCCTTACAATCCTCAACCTGAGCTGCTGGCCTATTGCCAAGACAAAGGGATTCAGGTGACGGCGTATTCGCCGCTGGGTTCGGGCGATCGCCCTGAGAGCATGAAGGCAAAAGATGAGCCACCGCTACTAGAAAATGAAACGGTGAAGACCATGGCTGAAGCTGAGGGTGTTAGCGCCGCGCAGTTACTGATCGCCTGGGCGCTGGATCGAAAGACGGTAGTGATTCCTAAATCGACAAACGCAGGGCGAATTCAGGAGAACCTTGCCGCCACGCAGTACGAGCTGTCGGCAGCGGCGCGAGCGGCATTAGACGATATTGACACTGAATTTCGCTACGTGAGCCCAGAATCTTGGTTTATTCCAGGAGTGACCTACGAAGGCGAAGGTTTTTGGCAGTAGGTAGGTTAGATATTCTCTTTAGACGCTTTCTTTAGACACTCTCTTCAGACACGTTCCTCTAGATCGATCGCCGCTTGTTTACGCAAATGCCAACAAAATCAATTGATAGCACCCTGGCGCTGAGCGGCTTTCTAGAGCTCTACATGGCTAATGCTCGAACGGTGGTGAATGATGCTGGCTACGAGCCGCTGCCCGATAAGGTGTATGCGATCGCTTAAAACCGATGAATCTACCTAAAGATATTTCTTTGGCATAAGAGGTCGTCTCTTTTGACAGACGATTGGCCTGCTTGTTTGCGTTTTAATAGGAAAAGAACAATTCGGAGAATAAGTAAACACATGCAGACTGTGAACATTGGCTTAAGCCAAGAGCAAAGACAAGGTGTGACCACCTTGCTAAATCGGGACTTGGCTGATTCTTATTTGCTAATTATCAAAACGAAGAAATACCACTGGGATGTGGTAGGCCCTCAGTTTAGAACGCTGCATACCCTGTGGGAAGAGCACTACAACGCGATTTCTCTGAATATTGATGCGATCGCAGAGCGAGTTAGAATGCTCGGTGGTTACCCAGTGGGTACGGCGAGTGGCTTTTTGGAGAATGCTTCAATCAAGGAGCACCCAGGCGATTTGCCTAGCGCCGACGAAATGGTCAGCCGCTTGGTGAGCGATCACGAGCAGATTATTAGAAGCCTGCGCGACCACGTCGAGCAGTGTGGTGAGCAGTACCACGATGAGGGAACTGCCGACTTCTTGACCGGCCTGATGGAGCAGCACGAAGAAATGGCGTGGATGCTGAGGTCTTTCTTAGAGGGTCAGAGCCTTTCACCTAGCGGACATCGTGAAAGCGATCTAAAGACACCTACCGCTGTGTAGAGCCTATAGGACTGTCAATATGAAGGGAGATGCCTCGGCGTCTCCCTTTATTGTAATATTGGCTAAGAAGTTTACCTTATCTGTTTACCTTCACTATAGGTGTTCTAAATGAGCGTTTTATTACAAGCGGAAGCTGCTGTTGAGTCTGCACCCTACGCATCTTCTCTAACGGCTGTAGCCGTTGTTGGCTTCATCGCGGCTGTTACGATTGGTTCTATTGCCTGGTACAACTCCAAGCGGCCAACTGGATGGGAAGATAAAGAGCGTCCTGATGTCGTTCCCAAAGTTGAAAAGTAATGTTTGAGAAAACTATCTAGCAGGTGCTTTTCAAAAATTGCAGAGCGGGCGATCGCTTTTATGTAATCGCCTTCTACGGTTCTTTTCATAGCTTCTGAAGCAATAGTCTTTGAAATATTAGTTTTTAAAGCAAATAGTTTCCAAAATAAAAGCTGGCTATGCAACAAAACATAGCCAGCTTTTTTAGAGCGAAATGAGATATTCAATGAGCGGCAAAAGCTATCGAAGACAGAACAAACGGCAAACAATAAATAGAAGTTTGCTTTGCCTGTGCTGCTTTTCGCTCACGCTCTCTGTTTACTGGTCCTCTTTAAGATCTCCAGGCTCTTCGATGTACATTTCAGGCTCAATAGCATAATTGTTGGCTAGTCCTTCATTGCTGACAGTCGCGCCAGCGGTCGTATCAATAGAGCCTTCTTCTTTCTCTGCTGATTCTTTGTAGTCCTCGCCTTCGCGTTCTTTTCTAGCAGCTGTTTCAGCCGGAACGATTCCCCTATCAAAATTGTCTTTGTCGATGCTATTTGATTTTTCCATTTGTAAACAGTTCTCCTGAAAAAGTATTTTAAGGTCTAATTATCTACAAGAGATTACACCTCTTTGATATAACTGCACATCTGTCAAAAGCAAGAGATTCGATAATTCAACTGTCTTGAGGGAGAGGACTATCTGTAAAACTTTGAGTGGAAAAACTCCACATAAAAAATCCCTAGACGCATGTGATCTAGGGATTTGTATTGAGTATCAAGAAGAGTAACAGCAAAAGTGTACTATCACCTCTTGCCGTCACCTTAGTCAAAGTCGCGTGATAAGGTCACGCTGAAAGGCTAGTCGATTACGTCTTTTACTTTGTCCTTTGCATCTTCTTTTGCGTTGGTTGCGTCTGCTTGTGCCTGCTTCGCTTTACCTTTGGCTTGCGCTTCAGTGTTGTCTGTTGCTTTACCTGCAGCTTCTTGCGCTTTACCTTCAACGTCTTTAGCAGCAGCTTTTGCTCTATCGTCGAGTCCCATGATAGGTATTCTCCAATGATTTAACTTAACATCTATCATGCTAAGTCTTACAGCCCAAGAATACCTCTATCAAAAGGATACGTGTGTTTATCCGTGGGGCATAGATGAAGCTTATTACTTGTGTCGCTTGGTCTATGTGCCTAGAGCCCAGTCGTCTAGCGCCCAGGTGGGCGTCAATTATTTGGGCACGCTCTAACCTAGGCAGAGGTTTTAGGTGCAGAGATTTTAGGTGCAGAGATTTTAGGCAGAGATCTTAGGCAGAGAGAGCGTAAAGGTGCTGCCTTTGCCGACTTCAGATTCTAGGCTGAGTGTACCCTTATGAAGCTCGGCAATGCGCTTGGACAGATGTAGGCCAAGCCCGCTGCCTGCCCTCATGTGATCGCCTTGAACAAACCACTCAAATATGCCTTCTTGCTCTTCAGGCGCAATGCCCGGTCCGGTGTCTGCAATGGCTACGTTGACAAATTCTGGGATGGAATCTGATTTTGCAGGGTCGATCTTAGGTATGTTCTTAGCCGACTTGATGGAGACCTTGACCTTTATACTGCCTGCATCTGTAAACTTGATAGCGTTACCCAACAGATTCGTCAGCAGCCTTCTTAGCTCTATAGCATCTCCTTTTACTTTGTATGACTCAGTACCTGCTGAAGATTTGTCAACATCAGCGGTCATACCAAGCGCGAGTCCCTTCTCATCAGCCAACGGTTTTAGCTCTTGAACAATCTCTTGAGATAACTTGTAAAGCGATATCGGTGTGGGTACTAGCTTTTTCTGACCTGCTTCATGCCGGTATACCTGAAGCAGGGTGTTGGTCATTTTTAACAGATTTTCATTGTTAGCGATAATGCTGCCAATGGCCTCGCCCATCTCATCAGGGGGCTCGCCAAAAACGCCTTCTAGCGACAGGCTTAGCATCCGGTTAGCCGCGACAAGCGGTGTGCGTAAATCGTGGGTAAGACGCGCTACGAAGTCATCTCGCTGGCGTAGCATGGCGGTCTGTTCGTCTAGGCTTTTCTTTAGTCGGATGAGCGATCGCACCCTAGCCATTAGCTCATCGATATCGAACGGCTTACGAATAAAATCGTCTGCGCCCGAGTCCAGTCCTTCGCTGAGGCTAGACTGATCGTGCGCGGTGACTAATAAAATTGGGATGTAGGGTAAGCTCTTGTTGGCGCGGATACGGCGGGTAACTTCGTACCCATCCATTCCTGGCATCATGATGTCTAGTAAGACAAGATCGGGGGGATTGGCGACAATATAATCTAGTGCACTAGGACCATCGTTGACGCACTCGATGTCATAGCTATCAATGTCTCCTAAAATGGAATCTATGATAAACAAATTATCAGGGATATCGTCAACGGCTAATATAGTCACGGTATTAAGCTGCACTGGCATTAACTGCACTGAACTGCGCTGATTTATAGAGATTAGAAAAAAGGGTTGAAATAGTTTAGGCTAGCTGAGCTGAAACTGGCTGAGCTAGAGCTGACAAAGTGCGATCTACGCTTTGTCAGCTGCCACATCTAAAACAAATGAGCCTAGAAAAACAGCAGAATTAACCTACTAAAGCAAAGCCCTGCTTAAATAGAGTTCAATCCAAAGCGTATCATTTCGCCATGTATCGTTCGTTCTAACCAAGGGAGTATTTTTGAGAGCCTATTTTTACGTGGCCAAACAATAGCGCCTATTGTTTGGCCTACGCTTGTTCTTTCACTGATCTTCTCTACTCATGGTCTCTAATCATGGAAAGCTATGGCGACTGCTTTTGACCTCTAGCTTGCTGACGTTGATTGCTGCTGACTCGTTCGCACCTGTTTCTACAGACATTGTCTCCGTAGGCTCTAGCTGAGCACTTAAATACACTAGTTCCTCAAGCGAGATAGCTTCTTCTTCTGTTACCTCGCGAGGTAGCTCTACGCTAAAAGTTGAGCCCCTGTCTACCTGACTATCAACCCAGATATTGCCATTCATCATCTCCACAAGCGAGTGTGTAATGGCCAAGCCCAATCCGGTACCTGCATGTTTGCGCGTGACTTTTTGGTCGGCCTGATGAAACGGGTCAAAAATGTAGATCTTGTCACCTTCGCTGATACCACAGCCGGTATCAGCTACCGTTATCAAAATCTTTTCGGGCTCATTCCCTTGCGTGTGTGCTGTTTTCAGCGTTATCTGAACGCTGCCCATGTCGGTAAATTTGATAGCGTTCGAGAGCAGATTCACCAAAATCTGCCGTAGGCGAACGGCATCATTGATAACAATAGGATCCTCTAGATCGATCTCGGCTCTTATCTTCAGCGACTTTTGCGCCGCAAGCGACTGAAGCTCTGCGACTGTTGTTCTGACGAGCTTAGCAATGTCAAATTTGGCAGGATCTAGGGCTAATCGACCTGCTTCAATCTTAGAAAAAGCCAAGATGTCGTTGATCAGCTCTAGCAAATTTCTGCCGTTGGCTAAAACGCGCGCGAGCATGTCGTCTTGATTGTCGCTAAGGGGGCCTTTCGCCTTGCTCAATAGAATTTGCGAGAACCCGATAATGGCGTTAAGAGGCGTTCTTAGCTCGTGAGACATTGTGGCTAAAAATTCTGACTTGAGCCGTGAGACTTCTTGCAGCTGAAGATTTTGCTGATAGATATAGCGGCGCTGTTTGGCCAGCTCTCTGTTTTGTTGTTCTAATAGGCGGTTGTTTTCTCTCAGGCTTTGATTGGCTCTTTCAACAATGCTTTCAGCTTTGTAAAGCTGAATAGAGCTGCGCATCAAACGAGTGATCGCTTCTGAGGAGAGTTTACTTTTAGGTAAATAGTCAGAAGCGCCTGCCTTCATTAGCTCTACAGCCGTCTGTTCATTGCCCTGCCCAGTCAGTACAATCAGCGGCACCCTGATTCCCTGCTGACGAATTTGCTTAGCTAGGTCCAGGCCACTTTTACCCGGCAAATTGTAGTCTAAAAAAATGCAGCTAAATTCGGTTTCCTGAAGGTTTTGAAGTGCATCTTCAGCGTCACTCGCTTCTGAAATGGAGACCATAAAGTCTGTGCCCTTTAAGGCTCGCTTGAGCGCCATCCGATCAACTTCGTCATCATCGATGATTAGTATTTCTAAAGGGTCTTGTAAGACAGTATGCATTTTCATTAAGAGCACATAGCATGAGTCAGCCAGTAACCCCAGGTTGTGGTCCTAAGTCGGGAGTGTACTTGACAAATATTCACATCCTTAATTATGTCCGAATGCTAGCAGGCGAGCAGTATCGATAGTAATAGATTCGCTGGTTGTCTTAGGGTCTAAAGTATAGAAAATTTTATTGATGCTATTGGTATTTTGCGCTATGGCATTTCGCGCTATGGCATTTCGCACAGCGTCCAATAGCGATTGAGGGTAGCCATGACTTCGGCAAAGTTGGTGAATGTTACGGGTTTGAGAATATACCCTGCGACGTTGAGATTGTAGGCTTCAATGCGATCGCGCTCTTGGTCGGATGTGGTCAGCACAATTACCGGGGTTGACCTTAGTTTGTCATCAGCTCTTAGCTCTTTTAAGAAATCAAGTCCTCCCATTTTTGGCATGTTGAGATCCAGCAAGATTAAGCGTCTGCTCGCAGGTATTTTGACACTGGCTTCGTTTCGCAATATGGCCAGCGCGTCTATTCCATTCTGGGCAATATAAAGCGGATTGGTGATGTTGGCCTTCTTAAAAGAGCGCTGAACATTCATAATGTCCACCGTGTCATCTTCAACCAAAAGAATGTTGGTAACAGCAACTATTGACTTCTCTTTGTCGACCATATCTGTAATGCCTCTTTGAATGATTTGTTGTGCAAAAGATGAAACAGATACGCAGCTACTTAGGTAAAGTGAATTCCCTGATGAGGTGCCTTGGGCCAAGTAAACCGGAAAGTTGCCCCCTCTCCTAGCGCTGAGTCTAACGAAATAGTGCCCCCTTCAGAACTCACGATTTTTTTGACAAGTGATAGGCCGATGCCCGTGCTTTCAAAGTCGTCTCTTGATTGCAGCGTCTGAAAGATAACAAAAATTTTGTCGTGATAGGCAAGCTCAATGCCGGGGCCATCATCGGCGACTGTGAATTCGTAAAAGTTCTCTACTGGACGCGCTGATATGCGTATGGTGCCATTGGTTCGATCGTGGTGCTTAATAGCATTTGTAGTCAGGTTAGAGAAAACCTGCATCAGCGGAAATTTTTTAGCTTCTAGGACAGGTAAATCTGGGGCTATCTCTACTTTGAAATCTGCTGGCGGAGAAATCGAATCGACAATTTCGTTGATTAAGTGGGCAACGTCTACGCGCTCGTGGCTCTGGTGAGTGCGATCAACGCGCGAATATTCTAGCAGGCCGTTGATCAAGCCCTCCATACGCTTGACTCGACTTTTAAGCAGCTCGAACTGGGCTTTGTTTTCTTCGGGTAGGTCTCCTTCGAGATCTTCTTCAATCCAAGTGGCTAAATTAGCGATCGCCCGCAGGGGTGCTTTGAGGTCGTGCGAGGTAACATAGGCAAACTGATCTAGCTCTCGATTACGTTCCTCTAGGCGAGACATGGTTTCGGTGAGCATCATATTGACCGTAACCAAATCATCTTTTTGGCTTTGAAGCGTTTGAGTGATTTGCTTTTGAGCAGTGAGGTCTTGAATAGTGGCAATAAAGTACTGGGGCTGATTGGTAAAGTTGCGTACCGCTGAGAGGGTGACACTGGCCCAAAGGGCATTTCCTTCGCTGGTGATGTAGCGCTTTTCAAAGGTTTCTTGCAAAGCGTCTGGTGAGCTGGTATCTGCGGATGTATCTGCGCTTTTGCTGATTAGCCGCCGACAGGCTAGGTTACCTATCTCCATATCATCAGAGTTGGCCACTGCTGAAAAGTGCCTTCCAATCAGCTCAGATCGGCTGTAGCCTAACATCTCACAAAGCTGCCGATTTACCTGTATCAACTGGCCTTCTAGGCTAATTCTGGCCATGCCAACACTGGCCTGCTCAAAGATAACGCGGAGCTGCTCTTCGTTTTCTCTATGCGCGTTTTCATTCTGCTTGCGCCTAGTAATATTTTCAAAGGCGATGCCTACGCACTGGTTGCTAAGTGGAAAGGCTTTGACTTCAAATATACCGGGCCTGACTCGCTTATCGCCGTAAGAAATCTCGCCTAGGTTGCGTTTGACGCCGCTTTTGACGACATCTATATAGATAGCTGGAATGTCAGTGTCTTTTAGGGCCGGAAAGATGTCATAGATAGTTCTGCCGATAAATTCTGAGGTGTCCACGCCAGTCGATTCTTCAGCGGCTGGATTAGCACCGATTAGCTTTAGGGTAGGCTCGGCGGTAGCTGTTTCTGATGCTGATGCTTCTGACTTGGGTGTGTCTAGCTGCCATATATAGAGCCCAACCTGCATGTTGTGAACAGCGTCTGCGTACATTCTGGCTTCAGCTCTAGCCTTCTTGATCTCACTGCGGTTTTGTAGCTCTGAGCGCTGTAGGGCTGAATATCTAGCTTCAGTGTCTGCTTTTTGTCGGCTGCTATCGGCCATCTGGTCTGTGATATCGCGAGCCACACAGTATAAGCGCTCGGCTGCTGCTGAAATGCTCCAGGCTAGCCATCGATAGCCGCCGGAGCGATGCTGATAGCGGTAGGTAAATCTGTTGGTGCTGTTAGAGGGGGCGGCTGCTGGCGGCGTAGCTGCGCAGAGGGTTGAAATGGCGGCTAGGTGGTGCGCCTGGTCTTCTTTGTGGGCGATCGCAGCTAGCGGCTGGCCAAACATATCGGCGTGGACGTACCCTAATTTTTGGGTAAACGCCGGGTTTATTTGGCAACAGCGGCCATGCGCATCAAGAATGCACATAATATCAGCGGCTAACTCAAAAAAAGGCAGCGCTGGGTAAGGTGATGGCATTGTCTCTGACGGCATTGATAGCGGATTGTCTTCAAAGCTAGCCGTCGAATCTACCATTGAAAAAGAACTCATATCCCTCTATATGCACGAGGGCTGTTCTCTGCCTTTGGGATGATACTGATTCGGTTAGAGTCATCCAACTGGCAGATACTGCCCATACAGATATATTACATAGTACAGATACCTTATTTTTATCGACGACAAAGGCATTTCAGATGGACGAAGAAATTACCGTTGCATTAGTGGAAGACCACGACCTAACTAGAATGGGTTTGAGGGCTGCTTTTAGACAGGCAGGGCTGCGGTTTTTAGGTGAAGCTGACAATGGCGAGAAAGGTCTCAAGTTGTTAAAAGAGATGACGCCTGATGTTGCGATTGTTGATGTGGGTTTGCCTGATATTGACGGGATTGAACTGATTCAGCGCTTCAAGCAAGAGAATCCTCAGAGTGAGACGCGCATTTTGATGCTGACGATGCATGACAGCGAGAAAGCAGTACTGGCGGCTTTTGCAGCGGGCGCAGACTCTTACTGCACAAAAGAAATTGAAACAACAGACCTAATTACAGCAATTGAAGAGACGCAAGCAGGCAACTCCTGGATTGATCCTTCTATCGCTAGCCTAGTGCTCAGTCAGGTAAAGCCAACGGTGGCTGTGGGTGAGTCGTTTAATGCAAAGACGGTAGAAATCAGGGCTGTTGATCCAGAATATGAGCAGATCATTGAGGCGTATCCGCTGACAGAGCGAGAGCTAGAGATTTTGGCCTGTATTGTCTCGGGCTGTAGTAATGCGCAGATTGCGGAGCAGTTGTTTGTAACGGTCGGTACGGTTAAGACCCATGTACGTAATATTTTGAATAAGCTGGGTGCGAGCGATCGCACACAAGCCGCAGTCAGAGCGCTGCGCTCCGGCTTGATTAGCTAGCTTCACTAAGTTCACGTTTCTAATACAGCTTTATAAGCAATCCGGTCGGATTGCTTTTTCTATAGGATTGCTTTTTCTATAGGTTTGCTTCCGTTTGCTCTTCCTTCTATCTTTTGCCTTTTGCTCAAGCCTTCGCACAGCAGCCTTCGCACAGCGCTAATGAGCTAGTGCTACTTAGTTCCTCTCTTGAAAGCATCTCTCTAAATATCGCCGTAAAGATATTGTTGTAAGCGGATCATTTCAATCGAGTTGAAGGCAGACCTTTTGCACTCACCCTTAGATTTTCAGTTTTGGGGCTCTGGGCCTAGCCTCCTCAAAATTGGAAAGCTTTGGAGGCGTCAGGGTTTTGCACATAACTGAAACTATATACATTATTCTTTAAGCCGCTATAGCTATGTCTTTTTCTCTTTTTTTCTCAGTACTAAAGCAGACAGTAGCAGAGTGGCAGCGAGATAAGGTGTCGCGGTTAGCAGCTGCACTGGCCTACTACACGACATTCTCTTTAGCGCCTGTGCTGGTTATTGTAATTGCGATCGCTAGCTTTTTGTTTGAGCAAAGCACGGTACAAGCTCGTATTGTTGAACAGCTGCAAGGACTGCTAGGCGAAAGTGGCGCTCAGCTAGTCGAAGAGATGCTTACAAGTAAAAGTCAGAGCGGTGATGGGCTGTGGGCTACGCTGATTAGCCTGGGCCTGCTGGTGCTGGGTGCGTCGGGTCTGTTTGTTCAGCTACAAGACGCGCTGAATACGGTTTGGAATGTGGTGCCTAGAAAAGACGCAGGCTTGTGGAAGCTGGTGCGCGATCGCCTATTATCTTTCGGCATGCTGTTGGTTATTGGCTTTTTACTGCTGGTCTCGCTGGTTGTGAGCGCCGGACTAGCCGCCGTTAGCAATCTATTTGGCGATACGCTGCTGGGCTGGTCTTTTGGCTGGCAAATCTTGAACACTGTCGTCTCTTTTGGTATTGTCACGCTGCTGTTTGGCTTGATTTATAAAATTCTTCCTGACGCTGATATTAGCTGGGGAGACGTTCGCGTTGGCGCTGCGATTACAGCCCTGCTTTTTACCCTGGGCAAGGGGCTAATTGGTCTATATTTGGGCAATAGCAGCGTGGCCTCTGCCTATGGTGCAGCCGGTTCGTTTGTGGTCTTGCTACTGTGGATTTACTACTCGGCGCAGATTTTGCTATTTGGGGCGGAGTTTACGCAGGTGTATGCGAACCGTTTTGGCTCTAACATTCGTCCAGACAAGCATGCTAGGTTTGCGGCAGATGCAACAGATTTTGAGAAGGGCAAAACGACAGACGAGACGATGCCACAGACGCGCTCTGAGTATCGGGCACAGCGAGATGACCTAGAGATCTAGCCGCAAGATTTAGCCGCGAGATTTGGCCGCGAGATTTGGCCGCCGGACTGAGGTACTAGCTGAGACGTTGTTCAAAACGTTGTTGAGTACTCCTTCTATCAAAAGAAAGAGAAGTCGGCGAGAGCGAAGTGAATCTAGAGTGAGTTTTGAGTGTTCGCTTTTCTTTAGGACTCTTTCCGAGGGGGGAGGAATATTGCTTGGAAGACGCGCGTTAATAAGGGGATAGATTTTATTCTTGAACTAAGATAAGAGTTGCGAATATGGAACGTTATGAAGGTCTGTTGCAGGCCGTGAGCAGTTATTCAATGCAGGGTGCTGCGCTACAGGCATCGCATCCTTGGCTGGCTCAGGTTGGTGATGAGATAGACCCAGAAGCGCTCTTCTCGGGCCCGCAGTTTTTCGTATCGCTAATATCTGGTGTGATTTTGGCGTTTGGCTTTCAGCTATTGCTGACGAACCTAGCGGTGGCAACTGGCGTTTCATATATCGCACACTCTAGCAACTCTAGTAGCAGTAGCAGCAGCTCAGATTCTGATAGCAGCGGCTCAGGCGTCAAAAAAATTGGCTTTTTGTTTGGCATCTGTACGCTAATAGCGGTTGCGCTTGCTTTGTTTTGCGCCTGCTCACTCGCAGTCAGGCTCAGCCTGTATGACGATCCGTGGCTAGGCGGCATCACAGGCCTGGTGATTTGGGCGACCTACTTCACGCTGCTAGTTTGGTTTAGCTCAACGACAGTGGGCTCTTTGATTGGCTCTGTTGTAAAGTCGGCTACGAGTGGCTTTCAGACCATTATGGGCACCGCTACGGCGGCGCTGGGTGCAAAAGGCGCAAGCGATCAGGTTGTGCAGACGGCAGAAGCGGCAGCAGCGGCCTTGCGCCGAGAGTTTACGGCGGGCGTAGATGTTGATGGCATTCAAGACAACCTACAGTCGTACATTGCTAGTTTGCGTTCACCCGAAGTTGACGTGACGTCGGTTGAGAAAGAGTTTGAGCGACTAATTCGCAAGTCTGATCTAACGAAGACCGACCGAGATGCGCTCCCTCAAATTGACAAGGCTACGTTTGAAGAGCTGCTGGGCGATCGCACCGACCTCTCTCGCGAAGAGAACAAACGACTGGCCGAGCGACTGTACCGCGTGTGGGAAAAGAACACTGGCAGCAGCCAAAACCTAGCAGAGCTAATGACCTTTGTAGCCTCGGCAACTGGCGGGCAGCTAGCATCTGAAGGCATTAGCAGTCAGCTAAACAAGCTAGTTTATGAGCTGCGTCAGCAGCGCTCACAGGATGGTTCGCCACAGGGTGGTCAGCAAGACAATGATCAAGGTAGCGGCAGCGGCCCCGGACCTGTTCAGCAGGTGGTTGCTCAGAGTCTAAACACCATGATCAGCATGATCATGGGTAAAGTAGATCTTTCTGATTTGGATGCAAAGTCTATTATCGGGCAGATCAAGTCGGCTCAAGGCGAGATTGCTGGAAGCAGCAGCGATCCTTCAGATTTTGAGAAGACGCTCAAAAGCGCTGCGCCTAGTGACGACAACATTGTCAAAGCCGATGTCGAAGACTACCTACGTCACGCCTATGTCAGCGAGCTAAAGTCTGCGCAGCTAGACGAGACTTTCCGCAATGTGCTCTACGACAATGAAGCCGATGAGACTCAGCTACGTGAGCAGCTTTCTGGCTTTGGTCGCAAGCTATTTACAGGCGTTTTGACGTCGCGCGGGCTGTTGACTCAAAGCGAAGTTAAAGATATCAGCAGCCGTTTGGAAATCATTCGCCAAGCGGTCTTAAAGGACGTTACCCAAGCTGAAGCAGTCAGCGCTGAAAAACGCATACAGGCCCAAGTAGAGAGCTTCTTTAAGTACTCTCCTGCGAGTGAACTGTCCTCAGAGATGGGTGAGCGGGCCTTTAGCGCCATCGTTGAAGGTGCACCTCTAGAAGCACCGGTTGTGCGCGATCGCCTAGCGACCTTCAGCGCCGACTATTTCCGACAGTTTTTACTGACACGAGACGATGTCGCTGCCCATGAAACTGCTGAGCGCTATGAGCAGCTACTAAAGCGGACTCTAGCAGACGCTGATAGCCTGAACCAGGCGGCTAAGGTGCGCCTGCAGCAGCAGCAGCAGTCTCTAGAAAACTATTTGCGCAATACGGGCAAGGCCGAGCTGAGTCCTGAAGGCATTAAGCGCGATGTGAAAGCTCTTTTAGATGAGCCTGATCAGGGCATGCGCCAGCTTAGGGGACGGCTAGCTAGTTTTGATCGCGACACGCTAGCTAGCTTACTGTCTCAGCGCCAAGAGTTTTCCGAGCAGGATATAGATCAGGTGATGGGTTCTGTGGAAGACACCTGGGCTTCGACTGTACATGCGCCGCAGAAAATGAGCTATCAGGCGCAAGAAAAGTATAGTCAGGCAACAGATGCGATCGCTGACTATCTGCGGAGTACTGGCAAGCCAGAGCTAAGCCCCGAGGGCATTCAGCGCGACTTGCAAAAGCTGGTCGATAGCCCTAGAGCCGGGGCGCAGGCCATTCGCTTTCGACTCTCGAAAATGGATCGCGATACGCTGGTGCAGCTGCTTGCGCAAAGAGACGACTTAGACGAAAGCGAGATCAGTAAGACGATTGACAGTCTGATTACCGGGATCGAGCAGGTGGTGAAAGCGCCACGACGACTGGTCAGACGTACGCGCGACAAAGCTACTGTACAAACAGCGTCTTTCCAGTCCGCGCTAGAGAACTATTTGCGCAATACCGACAAGCAGTCGCTAGACCCTGACGGTCTCAAGCGTGATTTAAAGCTGCTGCTAAACGATCCAAAGCTAGGGGCGAGCAAATTGAGCGATCGCATTGCTCAGATGGACGACTCTACCATCGTTGCGCTGCTGGCCCAAAGAGACGATATGACCGAAGAAGAAGCCCAGGCGATAGTAGGCCGTGTGGCCGACGTGCGTAATCAGGTTGTAGGTCAGCTTCGCAGCATTCAGCACAGCGTAGAATCAGCGCTAGACCGGATCTTTGCCAGCATCCGTGACTATCTGCAGTCACTAGAGCGCCCGGAGCTGGACTACTACGGCATCAAGCGTGATGTCAACACGATGCTAGACGATCCTCAAGCAGGCTTTGATGCTATGCGCCTTCGTCTAGGTCAGTTTGATCGCGATACGCTAGTTGCCATTGCGACTTCTCATGACAGCATTTCGGAGCGAGATGCTTATCGGGTCATTGACCAGATAGAAGCTGCGAAGAACAACGTTCTGAAGAAAGCAGAGAATCTAGAGCGTCAGGTAGAAAGCCGTTTGAGCGCGGTCAAAGCGCAGACGCAAAAGCAGATGGAAGACACAAAGGCAGCGGCAGAGGCAGCGTCTTGGTGGCTATTCTTGACGGCGGCGGTGTCAGCCGGTGCGGCAGTTATCGGCGGTATTATCGCAACCTAACGGCTATCTTGCGGCTATCTAATAGCTTGAACCTAATAGCTTGAACACAAAAAGCTGTGACCTTGGTTTAATAGGGTCACAGCTTTTTTGTATAGAATCAGAGAATTATCTACATATCTTCTAGATAGAACGTGAGGGACCAAGCGCTGATGCGATCTGGTCCGAGATAGTTAGGGGGTCGTAGGGCTTGGTGATAACAGCAGCGACTTTGAGCTGATCGAAGACTTTTCTCTCGTTAGACTGCGCCTTGGCAGTCAGAATGATAATCGGGATTTCTTTGGTTTCTGCATTCTCTCTGAGTTTTCGTAATATTGTTATGCCGTCCATGCCAGGCAGCCTCATATCTAGCAAAACAGCGTCGGGTTTTTCAAACTGTGCGATCGCCAGTCCCTCTATTCCATTTCCTGCCATCAGTACTTCCCACTGACCTGTAATTTCTAGACAAAGCTGAGTTGCTTCTCTGATATCAGCATCATCGTCCACGATCAAAATGCGTTTGGTCGCCATAGCGGTTGTTCTCATGCGCTTTCTCCAATCCTAGCCTTAACTTCTACGTTTCTTGTGAAGATAGATCGCCTTCTATTGGTAGCGTAAAAAAGAAAGTGCTGCCGCTGTTCAACTTGCTCTCAGCCCAGATTCTGCCTTGATGCTGTTGGACGATGCTTCGACAAATAGCCAGCCCTAATCCGGTTCCACCCTGATGCTCTTGATCTGAGGTGTTGAGCTGCTCAAACTGGTCAAAAATAGTCTCTAGTTTATCTTCAGGAATACCTTTCCCTGAGTCTTTAACCCGTACAAGTAACAGAGATTTATTGTTTTCTAGTCCTGCTTTTAGGGCTAATTTTCCCTTGGTACCAAAGGATTTGTTCATACAAGAAGGATCATTTGGCCGAATACGCTGTGCTGATACTTCTACGGTTGAGCCTGTGGGTGAAAACTTGATGGCGTTGCTCAGCAAGTTAGCGATTGTCTGAATAATTTTATCTTGATCTACGTATAGCCAAATGGAGAGCGGAAAGACCAATAGCTGAATGTTTCGATTTTCTGCCATGGCGCGCATTTCGTCTGCTGCTTGAGCAAGGATGACAGACAGATCGCAGGTTTGTTTGTTAAGCACAATTTTGCCGAGTTTGATGCGCTCAACATCAAGAATGTCACTGACTAGCCGGACCAGCCGATTGGTATTTGAAGAGGCAATCTCGATCATGCGCTGCTGCTTGGCCACTGGAATTTTGATCTTATTTTGAGCCAGGAGGCCGAGAGCCGCTCGAATAGAGGTCAGCGGCGTTCTAAGTTCATGACTGACAATGGCAATAAACTCGTCTTTCATTAAGTCTATTGCCTGTCTTTCGGTAATGTCTTGAAAAATGACGACAGCGCCGATAATTTTTCCATTTTCTTGAATTGAGGTGCTGACGTACTCTACTGGAAACCTAGAACCGCCCTGCCTTTCAAACAAGTCGCCGGTAACATGGTGGGTGTGGCCGTGCTTTAGCGTATTGAAAATAGGGCTCTGCTGCCAGCGATCGCGATCGCCCTCAGGGCCTGTGGGCTTCAGCAGATCGTGCATGAACCGGTCAACTAGGGCGGTGTTGGGGTATCCGAGTATTTTGGCGGATGCTGGGTTTGAGAATACAATTTTGCCTTTGGGATCGATGCCGTAGATGCCTTCTCCTGCCGCCGCCAGAATTAGCTCATTTTGATGACTCAATCGCTTTAAAGAATCTCTAGCCTCCTGAAGATCTTCGAGAGTGCGCCCTCGTTCAACAATTTCTTGCTTTAAATGTCTGTTGGTTTCTCTTAGCTCAGCCGTTCGCTGCGAGACTTTTCGCTCCAAATCAGCGTTGAGCGTCTGAATTTTTTGATAAAGCTGCATCTGGTAAATAACAGACGCAAATCTATCGGCTAAATCTTGCATCAGCCCAAATTCTCTTGGCTCCCAAATGTGGGCCTGATCTTTTTTGACTTCTTGCCATGCTTCAAATGACTGGCGCGGACGCTGCGCTCTAGGATCAGAATCATCTAGCCGTCCGGCCCACACGGTTTCAATATCGATAGGCTGACGAAACAAACCGAGATAGCCCAAAAACTGATTCTGATGGACGAGTTTTGCTATCAGCACGCTGCGAATATTAGCGTGAGCAAACGCATCGACGATCTCACCAGGCATTTGTGCGGCGTTTGTGTCAGGAATTACCCATAGGTTTGCAACCATCTGATTTACGGCATCGTTCTGTAGCCAATTTCGCCATTTGCTTGAGCGCTCTAACTCTTCAGGTTTGAATAGCGGGCAGTCTGTTTGCTGGCTATTTACCTGCTGCTGGTCTGTCTCTGACGGGTCTGTCTCTGACGGGTCCGTCTGAAGCAGAGCCGGCTGGCTGCCCACCAATACTACTCTATTTTCAGATTCAATATATAGCCGTCCACCCGTGCACTGTAGCGAATTTACCATGTGTTGCAGCGCTCGCTGTAGCGGGTCTTCAACAGTGGAGTGCAGATAGGAGACTGTTTGATTGATGATAGATTCGTGCTGTCCCTGCAAGCGGGTTAGCTGCAGTAAATTAGCATGAGAGATAGCTACCGTAACCTGATCGGCAATTAGCTGCACAATTTCTAGCTCTCTGTTGCCAAACCGTTTAGGGACGCTATGATGAGCAACCAACAGCCCCCACAGTCGATGCCGGTAGAGAATGGGGACGACCAGCGAAGCCTGCACGCCCATAGCCGTTAGATACTCAACGTGGCAAGGATCGACGCTGCGAAAAGAGATAGCCACCTGATTATCTTTGAACAGCGCTGCCTTAACGTCATCACTGAGCAAGGGACTGATGCCAATTTCTTGGGTAGAGACGTTAACAATGCTACGCTGCCTCACCTTTAGAAATAGCTCGCGGGCCTGCTCAGGAATATCTTCTGCGGGAAAGTGCTGTCCAAGCAGCGAGGGCAGACGCTGCTGATAGATAGCTTCGGCGACGACTTCGCCACTGCCATCTGGGTGAAACCGATAGATTTTGACCCGATCGGTTTTGAGGAATCCACGCATCTCGTCAACGGTCGCGTCCAAAATTTCGGGTAGCTCCAGCGACTGTCGAATCCGATTGGTCATTCGGTGCAACAGATCTTCTAAGTTTTTGACAGACGTGGGAAATCGCTGTGTCATGGCGAGGGCAGAGATGAGCTGTTCGCGGCGGCGACCGCTTGCTGAAGATGCGATCGCTTGAGCTGACGGTTGAGATGAGCCAAAATCTGCGCGTCTGGCAGAGACTTTTCTATCAGGTTGTTGGCCCCTGCTTTTAATGCAGCCCGCTGTAGGCATGGATCCGCGTGAGCGGTGAAAAGTACAATCGGCAGATGACGCCAGGCAGGGGCCTGACGAACCGTTTGACACAGTTCGATCCCGCTGAACTGCGGCATAGAGATATCTAGTAACAGCAGGTCTGGGTTTTCTTCTTGCAGGGTTTCCCAAAAGTCTAGCGGTGTGTCTAAGGTAACGATTTGGTAGTCTTCCTGCGCCAGGCGAGTTTTGAGCGCCTGCAAGAGCTGAGGATCGTCGTCAACCGCTAGGATTTTACGGGGAGAGGATGAGGGGTGCGATCGCAACAGCTCTATTGTTTTGGCAACGCTAGCAGCATTCGGCCTACAAAAGAAAGGATAGTCACCTAGCTGCGCCGCTCTCACCCGGCTTGACAGCGACCCATCGGCACTACATATCAACAGCATTAAAGACGGTGTTTTGTGAACCAGCGCGGCCAATGTATCTAACTGCTGCTGCCTCAACTCTCTTTGCCGATCATCTTCTAAATCAGCAAAAGAGAATCTTACCAAGACCACATCCGGTACAGTCCTTGTCTGCTGCGTTTGACTCTTTTCGACGGTCGTAACAGCTTTTTCGTTATAGCACTCACAGGCAGACAGCATTGTTGATAGAGCGTCTATAGGGTGCAAGATTTTTACCGTGAATCCTTCTGTCCACAGCGTACTAACTAGTGCCGATGTAATCTCTAACTGTGGATCTGCCAAGACCAATAAGGGCATTCTTGGCGTTTCTGCTGCCTCTTCTTGAGATTGCGTGGTGGCCTCGTCTATCTCTGCTTTTAATGCCCCAATCAGCGCGCCCAAACGGAGCTGGTCGTCCGCTACGATAGGCGCTTCACCCTGCAGTAGTAGCTGAATTTGTTTGGCCAGCTCCGACCCGGTTGCCTGTCCAAAAACACCGAGTACCCCCGCCAAGCTATGCGAGCTACGGTAGGCAGACGCTCTCATCTTGGCTGAAAGGTTGTCTCTTTGCAGCTGTTCAAACGCCTGCTGTAGTATTAACAGCCGGGCAGTCTGCTGGCACTTTACCGATTTCCACAGCGTTGCTAGCGCGGTCTGCGTGTGCTGACGGTGAGACTCTACGACACTCGGATCAGCTCCTCGTACATCGATAGCAGGAGACTCTTCAGTCTCTACCGGCTTCAGGCGATAGCCTACACCGTAAACTGTTTCAATAAAATCGTCAGGCGCACCCGCATTTTTCAGCTTTCGTCGGAGCCCCTTCATATGAGAAGTGACCGTCTCTTCTCCGGGCGCATCCGTATAGCTCCATAAGCTATCTATAATCGCCTGGCGGCTAAACGCCTGTCCTGAATTTCTCAAGAACAGCTCTAAAATAGCGTGCTCTTTGGGTGTGAGTGAAAGTTTGCGACCTTTATACGTCAGCTCTCTACTATTGACCTCTAGCCGCAAGCCTGCCCATTCCAGTGTCAATACGACAGCCGCTGTCGTCCGTCTTAGTAGCGCTCGCACCCGAGCTAGCAGCTCTTCTAGGTTAAATGGTTTGGTAATGTAGTCGTCGGCTCCGGCGTTCAGCGCCGCGATTTTTTGACTGCTAGCGTCGAGTGCAGTAACAAAAAGCACGGGCATGCTGTAGTTTTTAGCGCGTAGCTGCCGACAAAATTCTATGCCGTCTATGCCATCCAATTCTGGCAACAAAACATCTAGGATGATGAGATCATAATGAGATAAGTGCACTAGCTGCCAGCCCATGCGCCCGTCACCAGCAACATCAATGATGTAGTGCTCGTCAGTCAATACTTTTTGAAGGATCTTAGCGACTGATTCATCATCCTCAACGAGTAGAATCCTCATTATTCAGCCTGCTTATTAAAGGGACTTTAGTATTGTCTTTATGCGTCGCTTGAGCGCATGTTACGCAAGGAATAAAGACATGAAAGAGAGAAGGTTGCGAGAAAAGTTTTTATATCGTTGAAATAATTTTAGCAATGCATATTAAACTCTCATCGAAGTATATATAAAGTTGAAAAGACAAATGCCTTCAAGTTCTCTCTAGCATCGGTGTTTTTGACGCAGGAAAGCCGTACATAGATAGCTCTCTTGACATCTATGCACGACTGTTTTGTCCTTTACTGATGTTGCCTACTTCTCAGTAAAAATCATTGATAAAATTTGCCAGTAGAATTCGCCAGTAGAATTCGCCAGAGAGACTTGCGAGGAGGCGTTACAAACTGCTGGTTAAGGAACGCTGTGAAAGTAAGTGCCATACTGCAAGCCTGGGAAAATATGATTTAACTCAATCATGACAACAGACAGAGAGACCAAAACTGCGGTTGCCATAATGGGCGCACTCGTTAGATATTTTGCAAAGTGTTTCATCTAAGTTCTCCAAACTGTGATTTTATCGAGGGGATACGGTTATTTCAGACATGGGTGCGGTTAGTTCTTTAGTAGTTAGCTCTTTGAGCGACAACAGCGGCCATAGCAGTCCTTGCATAAAGGACTTTATCGCGAGCGCAACATCAATGAAGATTTCTGTTTCTTCTGGTTTAGCGCTGCGATTGCTCTCTATAAGATAGGCTCGGCCTGACCAGCCGATAAAACCAGCGACATAGAAGAAAATTCCAAAGGGAATGATGACATCTAGGGCCCGGTCAAATCGTAGCTGTAGGTGAGGTAGCCCCTCAGCGCCACAAAGCAAGTTAGCCGCATAGGACTGATAGGGCGTATCAAAGTAATAGTTGTCTGGGGCACTTTTCATCCGTTCGTTGAATGCGGCTGAGGATGCACAGGGGACAAGGTGCGTGTCTGAGTACGGCTCTGATAGGGCAGGCGTAGCGCTAGTGAAAATGACGCTGATGCCAAACAGCGTGATCAGCGCAAGTGAAAGAATTTTACGCATAGTAGGGTTCTCTTGAATGATGGCTGCTCAAGTATTTTCTAGTCTGGTTTCCAGATATTTTGCCTATTTGCTAAGCGAATCTATTCTCAAGAGGTGCTATCTTGACCCATATAGTCTTGACCGATTGCACCTTTTTCTCCGCCCTCCCGTTCAATCCAAAGAAATAAAACTGCAAAAACGGGAAAGGGAAGAATAAAGCAGATAAGTGGAATTAAAATCCAAGGGAGCCAGGAGGCGGCGTAGGTGCCACCGAGCTGAGTTACGTCTGTCATAAAGAAGTCTCCTAAAGATAAAAAATGGCCTTTTATCAGCGAGGGATAGCTAGACAAGCTACCCCCAAAAGTAGCGCTTAGCCCACGTTGATAGCGCCTCTGAGAATAGCGTCGAGAACATCAAAATTTTCTAATAGCGCATAGGCAAAGAGGGCTCCGCCCATTGCGCCTAATAGAATACCGCCACTGAGCTGATACCAATCTTCTTTTTTGCGCAGTGGGCGCAGTCGATCTTTAGACCGAGAATTATAGGTGCCGGTCGGATCTCCTTGAAAAGTGGCCAGCGCAAAAATAGAGATTCCTAGGCAAGCTAGTACAGAAATGTAGATAGCCGTGATCAGGCCGCCCAAATAAGCGCCGTGGCTGCTTTCTCTGAGGGGTCCAAAGACAACTTCTGGGCCTACCAAAAAGTAGCCGTGGGCCATGCCGATTTCTAATCCTCTTAGAAAAGGCGTGAGACCAGATCGATAGGCAGGTAGATTGTTGATAAAGGCTTTGGCTAGGCTAGAGCTGTTGATTGGCGTAGCTAAGTTGCCCAGTTGAGGGTTGTTTTGGTAGGGCTGGATGGGGTCGTTGCTGATGTATGCGTCTCTGGCTGGCATAGGTATGATCTCGCTAAAGGGAAGAAACGAATTACGAGAGGCGGCTCGTGCGAAACGGTATGCGAAATAGAGGGAAAGAAGAAAGTTCCGACCGGTCTAGCAGTCAGAACCTATCTGGGACGAGGAGAGTCCACAGAGTGGGTGCTAGGGGCGAGGCAAAGATAGATGATGCGATCGCCCCAGCAAATCTTTTTAAGTCTGAGCTTTTAGATCGCTCACGGGAACCTGCTGCTAGTAGACGCAATTAGGAATGCGCCGTAGGTAGCAATATAGCCAACCGTAAAGTGAACTAGTCCAACCAGCCGCGCCTGCACAATAGAGAGCGCCACCGGCTTGTCTTTGGGATAGCCAAAAGAGAGCGGCGTATTCTCATGTGCCCACATCAGGGTCTCGATTAGCTCTTGCCAGTAGCCCCGCCAGGTGATGAGGAACATAAAGCTAATTGCCCAGACCAGATGACCAAAGAGAAAGATCCAGGCCCAGATCGCCAGATTGTTTGTGCCATAGGGATTGTATCCGTTGATTAGCTGAGCAGAGTTCAGCCAAAGATAGTCTCTAAACCAGCCCATTAGATAGGTCGAGCCTTCGTTAAACTGAGCCACGTTCCCGCTCCAGATGGCCAGATGCTTCCAGTGCCAGTAAAAGGTCACCCAGCCCAGGGTATTGAGCATCCAGAAGGTGGCTAGATAGACAGAGTCCCAAGCAGAGATGTCACAGGTGCCGCCTCGACCGGGGCCGTCGCAGGGGAAGGCGTAGCCAAAGTCTTTTTTATCAGGCATGAGCTTCGAGCCGCGGGCATCGAGTGCGCCCTTGACTAAGATGAGCGTGGTGACATGAAGACCGAGTGCGATCGCATGATGTACTAGAAAATCTCCAGGCCCAATCGCTAAAAACAGAGAGTTTGTCCCACTGTTAATTGCCTCTAGCCAGTTGGGCAGCCAGACATTGGCATGGTTTGGCCAGGCTGTGCTAGCAATGCTGTCTGGGTTAGAGAGCAGCGAGCTAATACCGTAGAGCGCCTTGCCATGCACAGACTGAATCCACTGGGCAAAAACCGGCTCTACTAAAATCTGCTTGTCTGGGCTACCAAAGGCAACCTCGCAGTCGTTGTGTACATACAGCGCTAGCGTATGAAAACCTAAGAACAAAGAAACCCAGCTCAGATGAGAGATAATCGCTTCTTTGTGCTCAAGCACTCTGGCGAGCACATTGTTTTCGTTAGCAATAGGGTCGTAGTCTCGCACTAGGAAGATTGCGCCATGGGCGAAAGCGCCTAGCATCAGGAAGCCAGCAATGTACTGGTGATGCGTATAAAGCGCAGAGGTGGTTGTATAGTCACGCGCTATGAAGGCATAGGGCGGCATGGCATACATATGCTGTGCGACTAGCGAGGTAATGACGCCCAAACAGGCCAGGTGCCAGCCTAGCTGAAAGTGTAAGGAGTTGTTATAGGTGTCGTAGATGCCCTTATGCCCCCGTCCGGTGTTCGGAGCCATAAAAAAGCCATCCCAGCCAGGGCCTGCTAGCGCTTCGGTCATCTCTTTGATATTGTGACCAATGCCAAAGTTAGTACGATACATATGGCCCGCAACGATAAAGAGGACTGCGATCGCCAAATGGTGATGCGCCATATCCGTCAGCCACAGTGACTCGGTTTGCGGATGGAACCCACCCAAAAAGGTCAAGATCGCCGTTCCCGCCCCCTGAGAGGTGTTGAACATATGCTCTGCGGTGTCCGGGTCAACCGCATAGGCCCCCCAGTTTCCAGTAAAGAAAGGCTTTAGCCCTGCTGGGTGAGGTGGCACAGAGAGAAAATTATCCCAGCCCACATGCTGTCCGCGAGATTCGGGAATGGCAACATGGATCAAATGTCCGGCCCAGGCCAGCGAACTCACGCCAAATAGACCCGCTAAATGATGATTTAAACGCGACTCGGCGTTTTTGAACCAGGCCAGACTAGGCCGAAAGCGTGGCTGTAAATGCAGCCAGCCCGCAATCAACATCACTGCCGCCAGCAGCAGCAAGAACATAGCGCCCGTAAACAGGTCGCCGTTTGTGCGCATCCCAATGGTGTACCACCAGTGATACACACCCGAATAACAGAAATTGACCGGGTTGCCCGATCCGGCTGGCGTAAAGGCGTCCATCGCCGCCGGGCCAAACTGCGGGTCCCAAATTGCATGAGCAATCGGTGTCGTACCCAGCGGGTCTTTAATCCAAGTCTCGAAGTTTCCCTGCCAAGCCACATGAAAAAGAATGCCAGAAGTCCACAGAAAGATAATGGCAATATGGCCAAAATGGGAGGCAAAAATCTTTTGATAAAGACTCTCCTCAGTTATGCCATCGTGGCTTTCAAAGTCATGAGCCGTGGCGAGAGAGTAGAAGATCCGCCGGGTGGTCGGATCTTGCTGCAGCTCCTGACTAAATTTTGGAAATTTTGTCGCCATGGTTCCAAAGAGGTAATAGGTTTTTCATGAATGATGTTTGTTGTTACGTGGCTTTGAAATAGCCAGCTTTTAAGTCCTCAGCTATCCAAGCGCTGCCATTCTCGCTAAGAAGAAGGCCCAGGTTGTGACAATACTGCCAAGCAGATAGTGAGCGGCTCCAACCGCTCGGCCCTGGGTAATGCTCAGCGCCCGAGGCTGAATCGCAGGGGTAATTCTCAGCTTGTTATGAGCCCATACAATTGACTCAATTAGCTCTTGCCAATAGCCACGTCCGCTAAACAAGAACATCAGGCTAAAGGCAAAGACAAAGTGCCCTGCGAGAAACATCAGACCGTAGGCAGACAGCGCCGACCCGTACGAGCTAATTACCTGAGTGGCCTGTGCCCACAAAAAGTCTCGCAGCCAGCCGTTGATGGTAATAGACGATTGAGCAAAGTTGCCCCCCGTTATATGCGAGATAGTGCCATCAGCATCTACTAAGCCCCAAACATCCGACTGCATTTTCCAAAAGAAGTGAAAAATTACAATTGCAATCGAGTTGTACATCCAGAACAATCCTAGAAAGACATGGTCCCACGCAGAAACCTGACAGGTTCCGCCTCGACCGGGCCCATCACAAGGAAAACGAAAGCCTAGCTCGGCCTTATCTGGAACTAGCCTAGAATTGCGAGCAAACAAGACGCCTTTTAGGAGCACCAGCACCGTTACGTGAATCGTAAAAGCGTGAATATGATGAACAAGAAAATCTGCAGTACCCAGCGTAATCGGCATCATGGCTACTTTTCCACCCACGGCTACAACGCCACCACCGAAGGCATAGCTAACCGGACTAGCCACACCTGGGGCAGTGGTGCCCAAACCCGATAGGGCAATGTTTTGGATGCCACCGAGGGCATTGCCTAAAGGCTCTGCAGCCTGCGTGCTACCCACTGCCATAGTTTGAATATGCTGAATCCACTGAGCAAAGATCGGCTGCAGTTGAATACCCGTGTCCGAAAACATATCTTGGGGGCGTCCAAATGCTCGCATCGTATCGTTGTGACAGTAGATAGCAAAGCTGTGAAAGCCAAGAAACTGACAGACCCAAACGAGGTGAGAAATAATCACATCGCGATGACGCAGCGCTCTGTCTAATACGTTGTTGACATTCTCTGAAGGCACATAGTCGCGCACCATAAAGATGCCAGCGTGGGCCGCTGCGCCAACAATTAGAAACCCGCCAATCCACATATGGTGAGTAAACAGCGAAGTCACCGTGCCATAGTCTGTTGCCAAATACGGATAGGGCGGCATCGAATACATGTGCTGGGCAACAATAATGCTCAATGAGCCCAGCATTGCTAGGTTGATAGAGAGCTGTGCGTGCCAGGAGGTGGTGAGTACTTCAAAGAGCCCCTTATGACCGACCGGGCCGATAAAGCTCAAGAAAGGCAGCATCTTAGGATGCCTAGCATCTTCTAACATGGTTTTGATGCTGTGACCGATGCCCCAGTTAGTGCGGTACATGTGGCCCGCAAAGATGAAGAGGACTGCGATCGCTACATGATGGTGTGCAATATCAGTCATCCACAGACCGCCAGTCACTGGATTTAGCCCGCCATTGAAGGTGAGAAAATCGCTATAGGCTGCCCAGTTGAGCGTAAAGAACGGTCTAATGCCTTGTTCAAAGCTAGGATATAGCTCGCTCATGAACGCAGGATTGAGAATAAATTCATGAGGTAGGGGAATGTCTTTAACCGCTACGCCAGCATCTAACAGTTTGTTGGTTGGCAGCGCAACGTGAATTAAATGTCCGGCCCAGCCCAAGCTACCTAAGCCGAGCAGCCCGGCTAAGTGGTGGTTGAGCATTGACTGCACGTTTTGAAACCATTCCAGCTTGGGCGATCGCACATGATAGTGAAACCAGCCTGCAAAAATCATCAGCGCCGCCATCACCAGCGCGCCAATCGCCGTGCAGTAAAGCTGAAACTCATTCGTAAAGCCTTCGCCGCGCCACATTTGAAAGAGGCCCGAGGTAATTTGAATCCCTCTAAAGCCGCCACCCATATCGCCATTGAGAATATCCTGCCCGACCAGCGGCCACACCACCTGAGCACTTGGCTTGATGTGGGTAGGATCGGCCATCCAAGACGAAAAGTTGGAGAAGCGAGCACCATGAAAGTACATACCGCTCAGCCAAACAAACACAACGGCTAAATGGCCAAAATGGGCAGAAAATATCTTCCGAGAAATATCTTGTAAATCACTTGTATGCGAGTCAAAATCATGCGCATCGGCATGCAGATTCCAAATCCAAGTAGTGGTTTTAGGACCCCTCGCCAGCGTGCGATCAAAATGTCCGGGCTTTGCCCACTTCTCAAAAGATGTGGGTATTGGACTTTTCTCGGTCGCGATGCTAGCCGGATTCTCCTTAGTTGGAGGACTGGCGGTCATGAGAACTCTCCTTTTTCGAAATAAACAAACTTGAGGGCTCAGCTATCTTTTCGGTTAAGTGGCTTAGGACATTTTTGTCAGCCAAACCCGTTATAGAAAGGCAGGCAGCTCGCTTAGCAGGCGTTAGAGAACAAGCACCAAGGCAAAGTACGAAGGCAAAGTACGAAGGCATCCTTACCTTGCTAGATTTTGATAGGGCTATATCTTGTGAAGTTAGACCTTGGTGGGCTTATTCAACGCCAAGATCTAACCTGTCAGCTCGATCGGTAACTGTAGAAAAACTAGGTCGTGTTTTCTCTCCGGCCATATGAATGCCGAGGTTTGCTTGAACAACAACATCCGACCAGGTAGGTACAACAGTTTTTTTGATCGAGACCTGCGCAGGTGAATTAAAAGAAAACCTGTCAAAGTCAAACGCAGCCAAATCTACACCAATAGCCGCTGACCAAATGCCCGCAACCGGCAAAGCCGCCAAGCAAAAATGAACAGCGCGCGAGCTATTAAATCTTACGCCCTTCCAAAACAGCAGCTGTTGATAGGTTTGGGCGTGTTCAAAGCTGTAGGTTTTAGTTTTTCTGACCTTTGTTTTATCAGCTGTTTTATCAGTCCTCAGCAGTGGCTTAGTCACTGACTTAGTCGCCGCGGGGCGAAATACAGTCGAAGTGACCAAAGATCCATGAACTGCGCACAGAAGTGCACCACCCAAAACGCCGATCACACCCATCTGATGCAGCGGACTAGCCAAAATATTATGATCGGCCTGAAACTGCATCATAAAAGTGAACGTGCCCGAAATACCAAGCGGCATTCCCGAAGCAAACCCACCCTGCCCAACCGGGTAAACCAGCAGCACCGAAACAGACGCGGCGACAGGTGCGGTAAAAGCCAGTGAAATCCAAGGACGCATCCTGAGGCGATAGCTCAACTCCCACTCCCTGTCTTGATAGCTGATAATGCCGATAATAAAATGCAGCACAATTAGCTGATAGGGCCCACCGTTGATTAGCCACTCATCTAAAGAAGCCGCTTCCCAAACGGGGTAAAAATGGAGGCCAATTGCTGCCGAAGTTGGAACAACTGCAGCGGTGATCAGATTGTTGCCATCTAGCAAAGAACCAGAAATCATCTGTCCGGTTCCATCCATATCAACCGCGGGCGCGGCGATGATAGCCAGCACAAACACAATGGCCGCTGTTGCCAAAGTCGGTATGGCCAGCACCCCAAACCAACCTATATAGATTCGATTGTTAGTGCTAGTCACCCATCGGCAGAAGCGCTCCCAAGGGGATAGTGGCCAGTCGGGGAGTCCGAAAGATGGCCAGAGCGCTTTAGTGTTGTCGGTTTTTTTATCAGTGTTTGTTAAAGGACTTTCGAGATTTACCGCCTGGGTTGAATCGAACGGTTGTTCAAATTTCTCCAAGGCGCTGGTTCTACCAAAGCCGGTTTGTATCATCTCATTTTCCCCTCTATTGCTGGGGTCTCTAAACGATCAATCAACCTATCCCGATTGATGTCGTCAAGATAAAAAAGAAAAATGGAGAACTGATGGAGATGCTTTTGCCCTTTGTAAAAAGTTACAGTGTAAGAAGTGGCCGTGCAAAAAGTTGCAGGGTGAGAAGTTACAGCGTTGAAGAACAAAGACTACGGTGTTGATCTCTAAATCTCTCGATGTTTGTGACCTGCTTACGAGCGATCAACGTTTGCGAGCGATTAAAGTCCGATGGCGCGGATCGCTAGCTACAGTAACAATTTGCTCAAAGCCGCTCTCTTTTAGAGCTGCTTCTACATCAAAGGTGTAGTAGTCATCGCTCCAGGGCTCGGTGCTTTTCATCAGGGTAAAGAGTACAGCCGGCAGCTTTTGAATGACAGGTGACTGAGGGTCGTTATCTACAATAGCCAGAGCGCCGCCTGCTCTGAGGAGTCGGTAGGCTTCTTTGAAAATGGATCGAGTGATTTGGCGAGGCAGCTCGTGAATGACAAACTGTAGCGTCACCAAATCAAAGGAAGTGCCGGTTAGGCCTGTGTCTTCGGCTTTGGTGTGAATCCATTGAGAAACGCTGCCGTTTTCGTCGTGTGCCTTTGCGATCGCCAGCATGTGTGGCGAAAGATCGAGCCCAACCGTCCGAACAGGATGCGCCTGCCGCTGTTGATAATAAGTGTGCAGCGTGCGAGTAGAAATGCCGACAGAGCAGCCGATGTCGAGAATGTCTTTGACCGAGGCGGGACCGTGCTGGGCTAGCACTTCGTGAAAGCTACCGCGCAGCCGATCTTGGGCAGCCTGCCAGGTAAGGTCTTCATCGGGCCATACTCGTAGCGGCATTGCGTAGGTGGCTGACTCTGCCTCAAAGGCCGCAGGCCAGCAAAGGTTGCCCTGCTCGTAGGCGTGAAAAGGCACCTGATAGTAGTCTGGGTAAACAATATTGGGATTAGCAACGTCCGTAAGCGTTTCTTCTACACCAGAAGCAGCAAGGACTTCATAATTTTTTCGCCACGGAATCCCATTCTTTTCGGCAGTTTTAATCAGCACTTTGCGAGCCTGATGCTTCATGACGCCGTAAATTGGCTTGGTTTGAATGAGCAAATTTACAAAGCGAGAGAGTAAGTCATCACCTGCCCAGTCTGGCTTGGACTTAGCGTTTATTGCCTTGCTGTTCGTCACGGTGTCGTTGCTCACGGTGTCGTTGCTCACGGTGTTGCCTATTGCAGTGTCGCTGATTGTAAGTTGCTGCACTCGTAAATTACTGTATTTATTGAGAGCTGCACGAAAAGTGTAAGCGCTTTTCATTCAATAGCAAACATATTTGTGTCAAGGCCGTTCGCTAGCACTGCCTATCAAACCTGCCCATCAGAACTCTCTACCGGAGCAGCAATGATCTAGGGTGAAGGCATAAATAACCTTGCTCGTTTCGCCTATGCGTCGGCCTTACGTTCTCATCGCTGCGATCGCCATCTTGCTTAGTCTGATATTGCTGCTAGCCACAGTCGGTTCGCTAACCCAGCTATATAGCGCGATCGCGCTCATCTCTCCCCTCCTTGCCCAGCTAGTTTTGGGCCTAGTTTTACTGGCCTTGCTAGGGGCCTCTGCTGTTTTGCTCCGCTACGGCTGGCTATTCCTACGGCCCAAGCGCAAGCGTATGATTACTTTGCCAACTGCGCCGAATGAGATCGCGGCTGTAAGCTTGCAGGCAGCGCAGCAACAGGTAGCGCAAATAGAAGATGAGATTGCTCGGCAGGCGCTAGCAGCGCAATCAGACCGGCTGACGCAGCGCCTAGCGCAAGAGACCTTTCAGATGGTGGTATTTGGGCTGGGATCGACTGGTAAGACAGCGCTGGTCAACGCCTTGATAGGAGAGATGGCGGGAGAGGTCTCGGCGACGATTGGGACAACCGGTACTGAGCAGACGTATCGGGTAGTCGTGGGAGCCGATCAAAGCCGCAGCTTGGAACTGCTAATAACCGATACCCCTGGCTTACTAGAGTCTGGGACTTTGGGCGAGGCGCGATCGCAAGCTGCAAAAGCCTTGGCGACTAGAGCCGATCTGTTGCTGTTTGTCATCGACAACGACCTGCACCGGGCAGAGTATGAGCCATTGGCGACGCTGATGGCAATGGGAAAGCGATCGCTGCTGGTATTTAATAAGTGCGATCGCTACTTGCCCCATGAAAAAGAACAGATTTTGGCGCGGCTAAAAGAGAGAACGCGGACCCTTCTTCAGCCCGAAGACATTCTAGCTGTGTCTGCCCTGCCCTCATCAGCTCAGCTACCAGACGGCACGCAGGTTCAGCCAGAGCCAGAGATTGCAAATCTGACCAAGCGAATTCTCACTATTTTAGACCAAGAAAGCACCGAGCTAAGAATGGAGAACGTGCTTTTGCAATCTCAAAAGCTGAGTGAAGAAGCGCGATCGCTGTTAACCGCCCAGCGGCAGCAGCAGGCTGAGGCCATTGTAGATCGCTATCAGTGGGTAGGCGCAGGCGTTTTGGCAGCTACCCCGCTGCCCGTCGTCGATATGCTGGCCGCCGCTGCTGTCAACGCGCAGATGGTCATTGAGCTAGGGCGCGTGTACGGCGTAGACGTCAGCATTGAAGAGGCCAAGGCGCTAGCAGTGTCGCTAGCCAAGACAATGGCGGGACTCAGTATCGCTAAAGGTGCGATGAAAATGCTGGCAGTCGGACTGCAAGTAAACATCGCAACGGCAGTGGCCAGCAAGCTAGTGCAAGGGGCAAGCGCTGCCTACCTCACCCGGATTGCCGGAAAAAGCTTTATCACCTATTTCCAGTCCAACCAAGACTGGGGCGATGGCGGTATTCAGGCGGTGGTCGCACAGCAGTATCAGCTCAATCGACGCGATGAGTTTGTCAAACAGTTTTTGCGCAGCGCGGTTGAAAAGCTTGGGTCAAATTACGCCCCCTAGCTCACACAGTCTTTCGCTCACACAGTCTTTCGCTGATAGGCCCGCACTGTCAGCGTCCCAAACAGTGCGCACAGCGCAGCGCTCCACAGCAAAATAACGGCCACATTTCCCCAAGCTGGTTCGCCATTGGCCATTGCTCGCATAGCCTCAGCTAGAATAGAAATTGGATTGTACGTGACAAATGGCTGCGCCCAGTCGGGAAACCCTTCGACCGGGACATAGCCCGCGCTTAAAAAGGTGAACGGCAATATCCAAGGATTGAGCACGGCGGAGACAGTTTCAGCCGATTTAGCACCGACAGCGACATAGAAGCCAACGAGTGCAACAGACAGCGTAAAAATAACCGGCAGCAGAAAAAATCCGAGCGTTTCCCACAGATTGCCCTGAAAGCGAAAGCCAATTAGATAGCCTGCGATCGCAATAGCCGACACCTGAATCAAGAGCCGAACACCCGCAGCTAGCAGCCTGCCACCAATCGCCGCAAGCCTAGCAATAGGCATCGCTCGCAGGCGAACATCCATCCCGTTTTCTAAATCGTCGTAGAAAAAGCCGCCAATATCAACAGTGTTAAACAATAGGCCCTGAACAGTCGTAAAGGGCAGCAGAAACTGGGCATAGCTGCCAAAGTCGCCCTCTGGATTGACCACTCTAGCAAAGCTAGCGGTAAAGACAAACAGTAAAGAGATTGCAAATAAAGTAGCAACAACCAGCGAGGCCGGATTGCGAAAATCAATCAGCAGATTTCGCCAAGCGACAACAACAATATCGCGCAGCGTACGGCCAAATCCCCCCTCCTGGCGAACGGCGACCATTGCGGCAATTTCTGAGGAGAGCATAGCACCAGCCTGTAGCGAATCGTTTTTAGACGGATAGATTGAGAGATCTTCAGGCGAGAGATCTTCAAGCGAGATGTTCTGAGGCAATATATTCTTAGGCATCACACGAGCCGCTTGTATGCGCTCACGGCCCAGACGCCCAGCAAAATCCACAGCCCTACTAGCCAAACTAGGCTATAGCAAAAGAGCGGCAGACTGTCGGGCGCTGCGGCGACAAGCGATCGCAGCGCATCGCAAGTCACACTCACAGGCTGATAGCGAACAATCGGCTGTAGCCAAGTAGGAAAATTTGTCGTTGGGCTAAAGCCATTGCTCAGCAGCAGCAGCGGAATATAGGGAACAATGGCGACCGAGTTAACCAAATCAGGCCGCCTGAGCTTAATCGCCAAAATGCTGTAGCCCGTAATGCAAGCCGCCGTAAAAACAACAACAAGAACCAAATAGCCCAGCCCCGCCAGCAGACCCCCTTGAAAGCGAAAGCCAAAGACAGCAAAGGCCACCAGCAGCAGAACGAACGTCGCCAGCAAAGCCCGAACCATATAAGCCATCACCAAGCCCGCAATCGTCGCCACACGCGAAATGGGCATAACCCGACAGCGATTCATCATGCCAGACTCAATATCTTTAGCGAACATCAAAGCAGAGCCCAGACCCGAAAAGAACAGCGCCTGCAAATTAATAATTGGCACCAGGTACTGAATGTAATCAATACCCTGACTAGCCATCAGCTTTTGCCCAACGAGCCAAAAGCCCGCAAGAAAAACAATCGGAAAAATAACAATCGCCACAATCACAATAGGATTACGCCTGAGCCGAATCAGATTGCGTCCAGTAATCAGCACACTATCCTCCAACGCCCTGCGCCAGCCAGTCTCCTGCCGCCGCCCAATCATCTGCCGAGCGATCGCAGCAACCTCAAAATTAGACCCCATAACCCTCAAAATAGAAAACCCAAAACTTCCCGACCAAAACAACCTCCACCAAACCAACTAAAACGACTAGAACGATCTTTCCAAAACACCGCCAAAAGTCCTTTCGGGGGGTTTGGGGGAGGCTCGGCCCCCAAGCAGCACATAAAGCATCCCAGCAGAGGAGGGGTCTAGGGGAGGAAATCCCCTAATCTTGTCGCCTTGCCTCTTCACTCTTCGCCTTCTGATTCCTCACCTTCTGATTCTTCATTCTTTAGCCCCACAGAATTGGTACATCACCCATCAGCAACTCCCCTACCCCTTAACAGTGTGACCCGTCAAATGACCCGTCAAAGAGAAAAACACATCATCCAAACTAGGACGCCGCAAAGAGATATCCGCCAACGGAACCCCCGCCGACTCCAGCCGAACAACAACATCCGTAAGCGTATTAACCCCATCTGGAGCCGCGATCGCAATCGGACCCGCCCGCCCCATCTCCCCCGTAATCACATCACCAACATCAGCCAGCAACACCTTCACCCTGTCAAAATCTTCCAAATTCGCCAGACGCAGCTCACAAAACTTACCACCGACCTTATCTTTAAGCTCATCAACCGTACCCTCCGCAATCACCTGCCCCTGGTCGATCACCACAATCTGATCGGCCAGCGCATCAGCCTCTTCCAAATACTGCGTAGTCAAAATGATAGTAATACCCTGAGCCTTCAGCTCCTTAACCACCGCCCACAGCTGCTGCCGACTGCGCGGATCTAACCCAGTAGTCGGTTCATCCAAAAACAGTACCAGCGGCGAAACCACGATACTTGCAGCCAAATCCAGTCGGCGGCGCATTCCACCCGAAAAAGTTTTCACCGGACGGTTAGCAGCTTCCACCAGATCAAACTGAGTCAACAGCTCATCAGTTCTTCGTTTAGCAGCCTTGCCAGAAAGCCGTAGCAAACGACCAAACAGAACCAGGTTTTCGCGAGCCGTCAAAACTTCATCAACAGCCGCAAACTGCCCCGTCAGGCCAATAAGCGATCGCACCGCCTCCGGCTGACGCACCACATCGTATCCAGCAATAGTCGCCGTTCCACCATCTGGCCTCAAAAGCGTAGTCAGGCAGTTGATTACAGTTGTCTTCCCCGCTCCGTTAGGGCCCAGTACGCCCAGCACAGTACCTTTTTCTACCGAAAGGTTAATGCCTCTTAATACTGCCGTATCGCCAAAGCGCTTGGTCAACTGCTTGACCTCTACAATCGGAACCACTGCGACCGCCGCCTAAAAATAACTAAGACCAGCATAACGCTTCGTTCTTCTCTCCTAACTTTGCTCCTGATCAAAGCACCCAAAAGGGGTATGTAGAACAGGGGACAAGCCCCTTATCTTAGTAGAAGTGCGCAATCAAGCCTGTTTGGTTTGCTACCACGGAATCGGCGCTAAGACCGAAGCCACAGCCTATATTGCTCTATTACGATCTAAAAACAGGCCCAAGCACAGATTTAAAAGTCGTTGTAGGCCATACAACTTGACCTAAGCCCTAAAGGCTAACCCCTAATACTAATTTTTAAGATATCCAGGATCTCTGCATGCAACTACCTTTAAAAACTACATATCAACAGCAGGTGGCAAAGCTAGCGTATCGTCGCGCCCTCACCTACGAGCAGCAACAGTCTTACCAGCAGGCAGTTGATGCGCTCACTCAGGCAATCACGAGCGGCTACGCCAACGTCCTCGAGGCGTCAGTACGCAGAGGAATCAACCGGATAAACGTGAATGATTTTGAAGGAGCGATCGCTGATTTTGAATCCGTTATCCAGGCAGACGCTAGCGCCGAACCCTCAGCCAATCTTGCTGTGGCCAAAGCCTACTACCAGCGAGGGCTGCTGCGTCAGCGAGGCGGCGACGGTTCGGGCGCACTTTTAGACTGGTCAGCTGCGATCAATCAGCACCCCAAATATCCACAGCCCTACCTACAGCGAGCGCTCATATTGCTTGCTCGAGGCGAACACGCCCAGGCCCTCGCAGATCTAGACCTGGCGATCTCCACCGATCTAACTTTTGCCAGCGCCTACCTACAGCGAGGCAATTTGCGACATCAGCTCGGAGATGTTTTGGGCGCGATCTCTGACTGGGAATACGCCATCTGCAACGACTTCACCTTAGAATCTGCCAAACAAAAGCTAGAAGCGGCGCGCCGAGACGCCTACGATACCCAACTCACCCAACTATTAGCTGCTCCCCTCGCTGCAAGCGGGCTAAGCGTCAGCGTCCAGCACAGCAGCCACCAGCTCGATATCCACATTCACCGTGAAGTCGGCACAGGCATCAGCTACTACACCCTGCCCGACCTCATTCGCGAGCATCTAGTTCCCCTACACCTCGCTGAAATACATCGCTTTCGGCTGATTGGCCGCGCTGGTCAAGTCAACCGCCCCGACTGGGATCAAACCTATGATTTGTACAAAGGACAGCCCTGTCCACCTAGCAACTGGCAGGTCGCATTCTCGACTATATTTCTGTTTCCTCCCTTTGCTATTCCTGCTTTAGTACAAGCAGCCCAGGTAAAGCAAGCCTACAAAAAAGGCAAATATGTAGAAGCGCTCAGAGCTTCCAAAGCCGTAAAGGGCCTCTGCGTTGCTAGCAGCGTCGCTCTAGGCGTTTTCACCATGTTGCCACTAGGCTATGCCGCCTACGACTCTATGAAAGAGACCCCAACTTTTCAAATCTCAAAAGAGATAGAACAAACAACAAACCGTCCCTATCAAGATATTCGGAAGAACTAGAAATGGGTTTGGAAAAGAGCCAAGAACATAACGCTTTCTTCCGCTGTCTCAGCCGCCTAATAGCGCCAAGTCAGGGACTAGCGTTTCTTGAACGCATCCGATTTTGTGAAGTCTGGTCTTGTGAAGTCTAGTTTCGTGCCAACGATGTAAGATCTATCTTTGAAAGATTCGTTGGGCTATGGCTTATTTATTTTGTTTGACTGGGGCGGTGACGACAGCGATCGCATCTTCTCTTCTCTTTACCTATCTCCCTATCCAAGCTCAAGAGGCCCCTGCGCTCACCCCGGCGACCAACCCGGCCATTAGCTTTCGTCGCCCGCTGCGCGCCACCCGCGTTCGTGTTCCCAACAACCGGGAGCTGCGCCGCTCAGAATATCTATTCACGTTCGACTTTCCAGCGGAGGCAGTAGAGCCGTTGGAGAAACTGGTATTTGATCAAATTGAAGGCGTTGGCTACCCGCGCTATCGAAGCGATGACAGCTATGCGTTTGAAACCGATAGCGGCGAGCGGCTACCTGTAAGCGCAGTAGAAAACGATCTAGATCAAAGGAAAGTGACGGTTGTTTTTGATCCGCCTGTAGAACCAGGCCGGCAGATAACGGTGGCGCTCAGAGCCAGAAATCCTAGAGATGGGCTGTATATCTATCAGCTCAGCGCTTTCCCAGCAGGTGCAAGTGAAGGCCAGTATGCAGGGGTTGAGCGACTCAATTTTTATCGACCTAGTCGAAGCGATCGCTTCGACTGGCGGTAACCGCATCAACAAGCGTTTTCGGTAGCTTTCAAGAACATACCTTTTGGGTCATACTGTACTCGAGCGCAGCGCTAGATTTTTTGACTAGCACTGCGCTTCTTTTATAAAAAATCCTATAGCATTTCCAGCAAATTTTCAGCCTCAGATCCCGCTTATTCTTTTAAAATAAGCTATTTCTGTAGAGTGCTCTGTCGATGAAAATTATTTGCGGTACGTTGGCGCTCAGCACGTTAGCGCTTGGGCTTGGGTCAGTAGCGATCGCGCAAACCAGCTACTACTACGCAGGACAAGCAGCCGGCGGCCAACAGTTGATAGTAGATCTTGACTCTATTTCTAATGCAGGCAACCGCGACGCCAACTTTAACTATTTGCTAGACGATGAGCTGATCGCCAGTAAAGCGCACTGTGCTGACGTAGGTACCTGGACGACGTTGGATGATGGCGTCGTTCACTATCCTCAGTCTCAGGCCACGCGCGATATGGTCAGAATTGTCTGTAGCTATTTAAGTGAATCTGTGAGCGTGACGGCGATAAATAGTGACCCGCCGTTTTTGTCCTCAACGCCAATCTCTACGACGCCAATCTCTGCGGCCCCAACCGCTGTATCTGTTCTGGTGACTACTGATGATCCTGACGTGAGTGATCCTGGTATCAACAATCCTGATGCCGTCCAAACTGCCCTGGTCTACGATCCGTCTTCGAACGTGCGAGAAACGCCTAACGGCTACATTCTTTGCTCTATTGATACTAGAGCTTATATCAATATCTACGGACACTATATGGACGATTGGTACAGCACCGATGCCTGTGGCGTTTTAGGGGTTATTCACATCAGTCAGATTCAATTTTAGTTTTACTTTCAGGTCGCGAAACACCAGAACGCGAAACACAGGTTGTGAAATACCAGGTCGCCGAAATATTATGACGAAAAAAGCTATGACTCAGCAGGCAGTAGAGTCTTACCTAGTAACTGCTGAGCAAATGCAGCAGATAGAAGGCCGGATGTTCGATGCGGGAATGCCGGTTGCTGCGCTGATGGAGAAAGTTGCTGGGCGGCTGGTGGAATGGTTTACTCGCCATCTTTGCGCAGGTGATGGTAGCAGGTACGGCAGGATTTGCGTACTGGCTGGGCCGGGTCACAACGGAGCAGATGCGCTGGTAATGGCCCGTGAGCTGCACCATCTGGGTTTTGATGTAGCGGTCTGCCAGCCGCTCGCTGAGGGTAAGCCGTTAACCAATCAGCACGCAGGCTATGCAAAAAGTCTGGGGATTCGTCTGCTGTCGTCTCTGCCGCCGCTGGCCGAATACGATGCGGTGATTGACGGCCTGTTTGGCTTCGGACTAGGCCGACCGATTACTGGAGATGTGGCGGCTGTTATAGCACAAGTTAACGGGCACAGCGTGCCAGTTTACAGTATCGATTTGCCGTCTGGTATTCATACCGATACGGGGCAGGTGATGGGAACAGCGATTGAGGCGACGCGTACGGCCTGCTTAGGGCTGTGGAAGCGGGCATTTATGCAGGAGGCTGCGCTGAAGTATTTAGGTGAGTGCGACCTAGTTGGGTTTGATATTCCACTGACGGCGATTGAACAGGTGGCCAGTCAGTTGCCTATGGCTCGGCGGCTGGTGCGATCGCAGATGATACCGAGCCTGCTGCCTGAGCGGCCTGCGACGATGTACAAGTATACGGCAGGGCATTTGCTGCTGATTGCGGGCTCTTGTCAGTATGCGGGGGCAGCTTTGCTCGCTGGGCTCGGGGCGATCGCGAGCGGTGTAGGCATGTTGACCTTAGCAGTGCCCGATTCTATTCGTTTAGCGCTGTTGCCGCAGCTACCGGGGGCTCTGCTGATTGGCTGCAAAGAGACAGCCATAGGGGCGATCGCAGCACTACCAGATACCCTAGATCTTGGCAAATACGACGCGATCGCCTTTGGCCCTGGCCTGACGCCGACAGCACCAGACTTGCTCACGGCTGTACTCAACGCGAGCTGCCCTCTGTTGTTAGATGCGGACGGTCTCAACCTGCTAGCAAAAAAGAACGTTGTTCAAACGCTGCTATCAAGACAAAAAACAACGGTTCTAACTCCCCATATTGGTGAGTTCAAGCGTCTGTTTGGTGAGATCTACAACAAACTGGACGATCAGGCGCTGCCTGGTGAGATAGCGGTGCGAGCAGCCCAGGAAAGCGGTGCCATTGTGCTGCTAAAAGGGCCCAGGAGCGCGATCGCTTCAGGTGATAATCTGTGGTTTAACCCCGAAAGCACTTCGGCTCTAGCTAGAGGCGGTAGTGGCGATGTGCTCACTGGTCTGATGGGCGGCCTGCTGGCAGCGAGAGCGAGGGCGCTACCAGATGGCGACTTTATATCTGCTGTGACGGGTGCGGTTTGGTGGCATTCTCAGGCGGCAATCTATGCTTGCGCGCAGCGCAGCGTGCTGGGCGTAGACCCGTTACAGCTAGCACATAGCCTGAATCCGGCGCTGCGATCGCTCATAGCATGATCGGCCATAGCAACAGACGCTCGATAAGAGACTTCTCTCAGCAGAATCTTAATCCTCCACCGATCTTTTATTTCGCACCGTCCGCCAAGTCTTCCAGCTCAGGCGCACCAGCATCAAAACAGTCAGCGGTACGACCACCATACCGAGTAATCCGGTCCAGGGCGAATAAGCCGTTGCATTGAGTACCAGATAGCCAATATAGAGCAGGTAGTAAGACAGCAACAGCATGCCTTCTCCTCGAGAAACTTCGTTGTCGGTAAAAAAGATAGGAAAGCACATAATGGCCACCGCCAGCATGACTGGCATATCGAACGCCCTAGCTGAGGGCAAAATGGCGATGCCATTGGTGGACGCCGCGCTAGTGAGTCCTAAGACCACCAAAATATTGAAAATATTGCTGCCGATGACATTGCCAACCGCGATATCGCGCTCGCCTCGAACGCTGGCCATTACCGAGGTTGCCAGCTCCGGGAGCGACGTACCCAGGGCAATTACCGTCAGCCCGATAATGAGTTCATCGACTGCAAACGCCCTAGCGATGGTTGTGGCGCTGGTGACCAGCATTTGTGAGCCTGCTACTAGCGTGAGCGCGCCGCCTGCAAACATCAGAAAGTTCAGCCCGGTTTCCTTCATAGAGGTAGGCTGTTCCTCCAGGTCGACGTACTCATCTAGCACGCCTTTGTCCTTTCCTTTACGGCTTTGTGCTAGTAAGAATGTCGTATAGATAAGGCCACCCAAAAATAAAATCACGCCGTCTGATCGGCTGAGCTGGCCATCTGTACCAAACAGCAGCAGCAGCCCTGACACGCCAATCATAATCGGTACGTCTAGCCGAACTAGCTGCTCTGCTACGATCAGTGGTGAAATGACAGACGAAACACCTAGAACCAGTAAAACATTACAAATGTTGCTGCCGACCACATTTCCTAGCGCAATATCGGCTTGACCCTGCAAGCTGGCGTTGAGGCTCACTGCAAGCTCAGGTGCACTTGTGCCAAAAGCAACCACCGTCAGCCCAATTATCAGCGGTGATATCCCTAGCGTTGCTGCTAGTTTAGATGCACCTTTAATCAAAAACTCTGCGCCACCCACCAACAGCGCTAAACCCACTACCAAAGAAAAAACCGTCCAAATACTCATACGCACCGTGATTTTCCAGAGGTCTCTCAACAGAGGGGTTACATGTTAGCCTTTCCTCTTATATCAAACTACCCGGATACATCGCTATCTCATGTCTGCTAATCTATCTTGCTCTGAAGAGTCGCCATCAGCCTCAAAGACCGAGCTGGCTCCTTGGCGATCGCAGCTTGCGCGTGCCCTACATCGTAACCGGGCCGTCCCCTTTCGCAAATTTCTCCAGCTCGCTACCGTTCGTTCAGACAATACTCCAGCCAACCGCACCGTTGTCTTTCGCGGCTTTTTAGAAGGCAGCAATCAGCTCATGTTCATTAGCGATCGCCGCAGCGAAAAAATTAGCCAGCTTCAGCAAAACCCCAATGCCGAGGCCTGCTGGTACTTTACTAAAACCCGCGAACAGTTTCGCATCAGCGGCCAGCTATCGGTCGTGACGGACAAGAGTACTAACTTGGCTTTTAGCCAAGCTCGCCAGCAGCTATGGCAGCGCATTTCTGATAGCGCTCGGCTCCAGTTTGCTTGGCCGCAGCCAAAGGCTATTCGTATAGACACTTCAGAAGTTGAACCCCCCGCACCCGATGAGCAAACGCCACTATCTACTTTTTGTCTAATGCTTTTAGACCCATACAGCGTCGATTACCTTTCTCTGCGTGGCGAGCCGCAAGACCGTGAAATCTACCAGCGGCAAGAAGAAAAATGGCTAAGCCACAGCGTTAATCCCTAGCTTTTATCCTTAAAACCAATTCTCAAAGCTAATCTTCAAAGCCAATTCCCCAAGCTGCTCTGAGACAGACTGAAACGGGTGTCAAATGCCTGAGCCGCCCAAAAACTCTTGCAGCGCCCGGTCGTTGATGTCGCAACACTGGGCACTATCGCTGTGCTCTGGTGATTGCTCCCTTTCCTGAGCTCCTACCCCTACTGCCACCAGCTTTTCCAAACTAGAGACTTTTTCCGCTAGTCCATGTGCGGGCCGCTGATTTTCGCGCAGCTTCGACAGCTCATCCTCCAACGCCTCAATGCGATCTACCAGCGCGCGAATGGCCATTGCCTCCGAATCTGGCAGCCGAGCGTGATCTAAGGGGTCAACCCGCTCGCCTGAACGGTAGACAATTCTGCCGGGTATGCCCACCACCGTGCAGTCAGAAGGCACCTCTCTTAGCACGACAGAACCCGCGCCAATCCGAACATTGTTACCAATTTGAATATTGCCTAGTACCTTTGCCCCAGCGCCAACGATCACACCGTCGCCCAGCGTTGGATGGCGTTTACCCGATTCCTTACCCGTGCCGCCCAAAGTCACACCCTGATAAATCAAAGACAAATCACCGACAATTGCCGTTTCGCCAATCACAACCCCCATCCCGTGGTCAATGAATACGCCAGAGCCAATCGTGGCACCCGGATGAATCTCGACGCCTGTGAGCGCTCTACCCAGATGAGAAATTAGTCGGGGCACGAAGGGAAGACCGATGATCCAAAGCCAATGGGCCACTCGATGCAGCACTAGGGCCTGAAATCCGGGGTAGAGAAAAGCTACCTCCAGCCAGTTTCGAGCTGCGGGGTCGCGCTCAAAAATAATTTGGAAGTCACGGGCGATCGCCTTTAACACTATGCAGTTTCCCTGATAACAGCAGTTTTTTAGTTCTTTAGTTGCTTGTTTGGCGGAGAGTTGATGCTTGCTTTTTGCGTCAAGCTCTCACGCATAAAACAACGAATCGGCCATGGTTATATTAGCGTCTGATTAATTTGCCTTCCAACTTCTATCAGATATGAATTTCTACTTACCTTTGGACAGATAGATTGGCTAGATAGAGAGTGAATTTCATCCTATTCCCAGCCGCCCTGCCAAACTAGGCGACAGCGGCAGCAGAATTAGCAGCATCAGAAACAGGGCCAGCAGCGCCAGAATCGCGCGGGTGTCATCAGGTTCGCTTAGATCGTCGGTGCAGGGACGCTCGGGCTGGCGCTGCAAGAAGACAATGAGGACGGCCCAGTAGAGCGCTAGCGGATTAAAAAGGCCGACGATCGCAAGCAGAACTAGGGTAACGGCGGTAGATTTGATCAGGGTTTTACGGCCATAGATCGCCTGAACGACACGGCCTCCGTCTAGCTGTCCGGCCGGCATGATATTAATAGCGGTGATGATCAGCCCAATCCAGCCAACGATCAGCAGCGGATGAACGTCTACCAGGTCGCCTTTAAGAGCTTCGCCGAGAATGGCACGAGCTAGCGTGCCAACCAGAATAGATCCTTGAAAGAAGCCTGCCGGGAGCTGAAAGAGGCTACCGGGATGGGAAAGATAGAACCCTGCCATTAAAAAGATGAAAGAGAGCAACCCTCCTGCTGCGGGTCCGGCAAACGCCACATCGAATAGAACGCTGCGGTTTTTTAAGATAGATTCGAAGCGGGTGATTGCGCCGAAGGCCCCTAGCTGCCAGGCGGGCAGAAGAAAAGGTGGGCTGAGTTTGACCTGATGCTGGCGGGCAAGTGCGATGTGGCCTAGCTCGTGAATGCCTAGAACGCAGAGAATTCCAATCCCAATAGGCAAAACTTCGCGCCAGCGTTCGGGCGATTGAAAAACGTCGAAGCTTTGAAGAATAGCGGCGGTTTCAAAACAGGTTGCCACCGCTGCGATCGCTAATGCCACAGCCAGCACTTTCTGCGCTGTAGAGGTGGGTATGGGTCCATTAGACCGAGGCAAAACCACCACGACGGGTTTGTCTTCTGGGTCTGACAGCAAAAATGAGCGGTAGCGATCGCCCAGCTTTGCATGCAGTTTCTCGCTGAGGATCTGTGCGGTCTTGGCTGGCTGGCCGCGTAGATTGCCCTTAAAGATGGCACCCTCTTGATAAGGCACCGTTTTAGTTCTAAAGAAGGTATCGATGCCAAATATGCCTTCAATCACCGCGAGGTCTTCGGCTGGAATAGGGGGCAGGTTTTGCTCGGCTTCTGCGGTCGCTTCCGTGACGGTTTTGGTGACGGTTTCGGTGGTTGTTTCGCTGGCTGTGCCGCTAGCCGTCTTATCGGTAGCCGTTTCTGATTCACTTACACTTTCTGATTCACCTATAGGCTCTACGCGCTTGTCTGCTGCCGTCTCACTAGCGCCGCTATAAGACGTCTGCTCAGAAGTCCTGGCGACTGCTTGCCCTTCTGCTCTGAGCAACCTGCCTAGATAGATATAGATGCCCGTCGAGGTGACAATTAGCAGCAGAATACCGGCCAGGTTTAGCCTAACGCCAATCGCCGTTAAGCTAAAAAACAGCAGCCAAGGTCCCATCAGCACAACGGTTTGAAACCAAGCAAGCAAGCCTAGCCTGCCAAGTGGTTTTGCCTTGGAATAGCCCCAAGCCAAAATTGCGATCGCCGCCAGCAGAAGTAAGACTATGATCATAAAAAGCGTCAGAGAAAGAGGCCAGTAGATAAAAAAGCCAGTAGATATAAAGCCAACAAGGCCATAGGTATCAACCTTTATTTTACTGGAGGATGGTGGAGGTACCCAGAAGCTTTCAGGTACACTGTCTGCTAAGCAATGCATGCACCTATGGCTAATCCTCCACCTTCTGAAAATGGCGATGCTAAAAGCAGCAATATCGAGAGCGGCAGTATCGACAGCAGCAACGTCAAAAATGATTTTGAGAGCGAGCTACCCAGCAGTGATTTGCCGAGGTGGGTACCCCAACCCAGGCGCTCTCAAATCAACCGGTCTCCTCCGATCACCGCCGAGTCTTCAAACGGATCTAGCGCTCAGACTTCAAGCAGCAGTAGTGAGACTTCAACCCCAGGCCCCTCAACTGCTACGCCCTCGACTGCAAAGCCCCTAAGCATAGAGACTTCAACCGCTAGCTCTACTAGCTCTACTAGCCCTCTGCCTGCAAGCGATAACGTTGCCAGCCTAGACGTAGCGGCTAGCTCCCAAACAGCCGCCAGCCGCTACAACCGTACCTTTACTGCCGACTACAATCCAGATCCTGACCTACAGGCCGATAACGCCGACATCGAAACCTACCCGCTCAGTCGCGCTCAGTTGAATGGCGGCCTGTCTGGCAGCTCGTCTATGGTAAAAAAGCATGAGGAAAGTAAGGCGGCAAGCGGTAGCCCAGAGCGCTATCAAAGGCAGCCTGCGATTAATCCGATTAAAGTAGCTCAAGCGCCAGTGAGCGTAGTTGCGATCGCCGGCGTTATTGTGGTTGTGGTTGGCTTTACCCTGTCTAGCTTTTGGCTAACGTTGGCAGGTTCTCTAGTCGCCTTCATCGTCTCACTGCGGCTGCTTGCTCCCACCCTCCAAGAAGCACTTAGCGACCTTAGTCAGCAGCAAAAGGCCCTGTTTATTGCCGTCCCCGGCTTACTCTTTGGCATTGTTGGTCTGATTGCCACTAGCGGCATTGCTCGCCCAGTCGCCCGCTGGGGCAGCGGTCTACGCTGGGATATCATCAGCGCTCTAGGAGATTTTCTCGGTGCAATTGGCCAAATTTTTATCGCGGTTCTGGCCGTCTACGTAGCCTGGCGACAATACATTATCTCGCGCGATCTGACTGTCCAGCAAAACCTGATTACGCAGCAGCAAACCATCGATTCCTACTTTCAAGGCATCTCCGAACTGGTGCTAGACGACGAAGGCTTGCTCGAAGACTGGCCTCAAGAGCGAGTGATTGCAGAAGCTCGTACCGCCGCTATTTTGAGCAGCGTAGATGCAGACGGCAAGGCCAAAGTCCTACGGTTTCTTTCCCGTTCTAAGCTATTGACTCCGCTGGCTCGCGACCAGCGTTTGGGCAGACCGATTCTAGATGGATTTGGTGGCTATGCGGAAGATCGGCCTAGCGGCACCCGCGTAATCGATTTGGGGGTCATGCTAGCAGCCGCAAGCTTAACGGGCACTGACCTGCGCTGGCTAGATCTGAGCGACGCCAACTTAATTCGTGCTAACCTCGCCGACTGCGATCTAGTTCGCACAAACTTCGCGCGTGCGATTCTCTGTGATGCTAACTTCACCAATACCGATATTATGGGCGTGCGGCTGTTTTACGGTGATCTAGAAACCGCTACGCCGCGCACCCGCAAAGATGCCCCTAGCTATGTAACTGGTGAGTTTACGGGCGCTGTGGTCGAGGGCATGGACCTGACGAATGCTCAACGACTCTCTGAAGTGCAGCGATGCTACTGCTGCGCCTGGGGTGGGAGCAAGACTCGGGGCACTATTCCAGGTGGCTGTGATGGCATACCCAATCGTCTCGGTCGTTAAACGTCACTCTATAAAGGTCCTGAAAACCTGACTTCAAAATTGAAGAAGATTTAGTGCAGACTGGTTGTTGGTACGACACAGGTGCGCATATCTACCCGCATGATATGGGTAAATTTGATTTGAAAGCCAATCCTTTTATTCTGAATTGACTTACGTTTCTGGTTTCTTTTTGCTCGGCTCCTTTTTCTTTTTTTGCTATGGTTTCACGCTCTTCAGGGAAACGCTCAACCAAACGGTCTGCCAAAAAAACTGCGCAGGGTGCTGAAGCTGACCCATCGCTAAAAGGCAAAGGCAAAAAAAGAAAAGGAAAGAAAGGCAAAGCTGTTGCCAGCGAAAGTAACGTGGTCGCCAAGCCACTCTCGCCCCGAGAGATATTGGTTTTGCAGCGAGAGGCCACTGAAAAACGCAAAGAAATTATTGTGTTTGTTTCGGTTGTTACGGCGGGCTGCTTTATACTCGGGCTGCTCATTTCACTTCTAGTTGAGCCCAAGCTGGGTATAGCGGCAGGTGGCGCTGTGATGTGCCTAGCGATGTCGTTCAAATATCAGCGATTGGCGCTGTACGCCTTCATTATCTACATTCCTTTTGCCGGAACCGTAACCTATTCTGTGGGCGGCAGTCCTATTTTGCAGATTGCCAAAGATATTTTTTATATCCCGGCGCTGCTCGGGGTATATCGATTTTGCCGAAAAAATAGGCTGTCGATTATTTTGCCAAAGGCAATTAGGCCACCGCTGGTGTGTTTGCTCATTGTGGTGATTGTGACAACACTGCTGACTAATGTGCCCGACCAAGTTACACAGACAGATGGCCGCTGGCCTATTGTGATGGCACTTTGGGGAGCCAAGCTGCTGTTTGGCTATGTACCCCTGGTAGCCTGCACTTATTATCTTCTCCGTACTAAGGAAGACTTGGTAGGGTTGCTGCGGCTGCAAACCGTTCTGGTTTTGGTAGCGTGTTCGCTGGCGTTTGTGCAGTACGGCATGCTAAGGACAGGGATTTGTCCAGGTACGGTTGGCTATGGAGAGGAGATGTTTCGCGCTTCGCTAGATGCTCGCTGCTTTGTGGGCGGCTCCTTGCTGTATTCGCCTTCGGTTGGGCAAATCCGCCTGCCTGGAACGTTTGTTGCACCCTGGCAGTGGGGCTGGTTCTTGATTTCAGCAGCGTTTTTTAGCTTTGGTACGACCTTTAGCGATGAGTCACCGTTTTGGCGCGCGATGGGGTTAGCGGCTCTGGTGGCCGTAATGATTATGGCAGTACTCTCAGGGCAGCGAATTGCGCTGGTGCTAGTGCCTGCCGCGGTGGTCTTACTAACGGTGATGACCGGACAGGTAACTAACCTCAAGCGGTTTTTGCCAATTGGGGTGATGCTGGGGCTGATTTTGACTTATTTGGTTACTACGAACCCGGCGGTTATTACAGGAAGTATAGAGAGCTTGCAGTCTCGCTGGGCGGCTTCGCCACCGCAGGCTTTTATCGCTGATCAGTTTGGCCAGGTGTGGGAAAAGCAGGAGGGTATTTTTGGCCACGGTGTGGGCCGGGCGACGAACTCGGCCCGCACGTTTGGCAAGACGTCGCTGATTGAGACGTATCATCCAAAGCTGATTTATGAGATTGGGCCGATTGGGCTGCTAGCGGCGCTGGCAGTCTATACAGCGCTGACGATGGCGACGTTTCGGGCGTACCGTAAGACCAAAGATAAGAACCTGCGCAGCTATGCGGCTTCGATGTGGGTGTTTGTGCTCTTTATCAGCTATTGCCCGTACTACTATCCACTTGATGTGGATCCGGTGGGTGTTTACTATTGGCTGGCCGCGGGCATCGCGCTGAAAATCCCTGAGTTAGAACGCCAGGAGGCGGCTAGGCTAGCCGCTTTGGCGCAGCCTGATCAGCCAGTGGGCAACAAGAAGGCAGGCCGCCGCCGTAAGTCTAGGGAGGTACCGACGTTTGAATAATATTGAAGTGACAGATATTGAAGTGACAAATATTGAAGTGACAAGCACTAACGGGACAAGCACTGCTGCTAAAGATACAGATGCTATAGATGAGAAGGTGTCTGCTGCTATGCCGTTAATTTCGGTTGTGATTCCGACGTATGGGCGAGAGTCTATTTTGTGCGAGACAATTAAAAGTGTCCTGGCCCAGACCTATCCGGCGTTTGAGCTGATTGTGGTCGATCAGACAAAGGTGCATGAGACCGCGACGCAGGCATTTTTGACACAAATGGTTGAGGCGGGCAAGATTCAGCTGCATACGGTGGCGTGGGCTAGCTTGCCTGCTGCGCGTAACTATGCGATTGAGCGATCGCACGGTGACATTTTTCTCTTTCTAGACGATGACGTAGAGCTGCCGGAGGGCTGCCTAGCGGCTCATGCGAAGGGCTTTGAAAACCGGCCCGAAGTGGGAGCGATCGCAGGTCGGGTGTTTGATCGAATGAAGCTATCTGAATCTACCAAGCCGCTGATCGAAACGCTGCCACCAGAAGCGATGGACCCTGGCATTGCCTGGTACCACATTGATTTGGTGCATACCACTAAGCCTCAGCGTGTGCTAACCGCTCGCGGCTGCAACATGTCTTTTCGGCGCGAGATTTTTGAGCAGCACGGGCTGCGGTTTGACGAGCGCTTTCAAGGCAGTGCCGTGAGAGAAGAGTCGGACTTTTGCCTGCGGGTGCGTCGAACCGGGCTAATCATTTGGTACGAGCCCGACGCCCATCTGGTGCATTTGGGTGAAGAGACCGGCGGCTGCCACGACATTAGTACCCGGTCGCTAAAGTATCAGACCACTTTTTATCACAACCATTTTTTGATGGCGCTGAAGAACCTGACGCCTAGTCAACTGCTACGGCTCTCAAGCAACCTGTTTGACTGCCACGTATTAGGCAATCCCCCCTGTAACAAAGGGGGTGGTCCGGTTAAGATCATCAGCCGATTTGGCTTTTATCTGCTGGGCTTTTTGCAAGCCTGCTGGACGTTGATTAAGCCAGGAAACCGGGATGGGCGGCTGTACAGTGAGCCGGTGTCGATGTAAGCCTTATGAATATTCTTGTTGCTAGCCATACTTATATTGTTGATCTCAACTGTGAAAAGCTGCGATCGCTCACTCAAATTGATCCGGACGTAAACGTCACCGTCGTCGTGCCCAAACGTTGGACCCCTGGCGGCGTTCAAAGCAAAACAATAGAACCTCAACCTCGCAATGAAGGCCGATTTCGAGTAGTTCCTGTTGCTAACTTTAGCGAAAACAATCAGGGCCTGCTCAGCTTTGGCACTGAAATAATTTCCCTTTTGCGGCAGTTTGACCCTGACATTATTCAAGTAGAGCAAGGGTCAAAATCTTTGGGCTATGCCGAGTTGATCACGCTCAACCGACTGCTGAACCTGAGAGCCAAAAACGTCTTTTTCACCTGGTGGAATCTTCCCTACGAGGTCAAATTCCCCCTCTCTTTGCTAGAAGACTACAATCTTCGCCACACCGATGGCCTAGTTGTCGGCAACCAAGACGGTGCGGATATCTTGAAAGACCACGGCTATGACGGACCAGCCTGCGTTATGCCTCAGCTTGGCGTAGACGAAAGTCTTTTCCGACCTGCCGCGCAGCCAGAACTCGCCGCGCAGCACCACATTGAGCCAGCAGAATTCGTAGTGGGTTTTGTCGGTCGCTTTGTGCCCGAAAAAGGACTACTGACCCTGTTTAAAGCGTTAGGCAAAATCAGCTCTCAAAACTTATCACGTCCTTGGAAGCTACTGCTCCTTGGTCGCGGCGATCTCAAAGAAACTCTACAGCAGCTTGCAACTGAGCTAGGCATTGCCGATCGCATCATTTGGATTGAAAGCGTTCCCCACGCCGACGTGCCTCGCTATATCAATCTTATGGATACGCTGATTTTGCCTTCCGAAACCACCTATCAGTTCAAGACTCTGAGCGCTGCGGGTTGGAAAGAACAGTTTGGCCATGTCATCATTGAAGCAATGGCCTGTCAAGTGCCGGTTATAGGCTCTGACTCTGGTGAGATCCCCCACGTAATCAAAGATGACGGGCTAGTTTTTCCAGAAGGCGATGTAGCAGCGCTCGCTGAGAAAATTACCTTACTGATCAATCAGCCCGAGCAGCAGCGTCAGCTCGCTGAAAAAGGCTATCAGCGGGCAAAAGCTGAATATACCAACAAAGCTCTGGCTACTCGCTTGCTTAGCTTTTATAAAACGCTGTTTTAGGCGCTATCTTTTAGAACGCGCTCCTTTAGGACGTACGCTCTTAGGACGTGTGCTCTCAGGATACGTGTTTTTGAATACTTCTTTTTAGCGCGCTGCAATAAAATGCACGCCTCAGAACACTCTTTTTAGGGTGCCTTGAGGCGTGCATTTTTTTTGTATATACAACAACATATGTTGTTGTATATCGATCAACATAAGCAAAAATCAGTTGTTATGCGCATTTCTACATACTACGTAAATAGTTGCGTACGCTTTGTATCGCCATTAGCGTAATAGCTCGCAATCGCTTGTGTGAAAGGCGATAGGCGCAATCTGTTCTAACAAGCTTCTAGGTAGTCTCTCTAGAAAACTGTTGATTTTGTATAACAGTGCGAAAGTCTTGGGCAAAATCTTATCAAGAATGCTCCATAAATCCTTGTGAGTTGTAAAGCGCTCCAAACAGCCGTAAAGATGAACAGCCATCTGCTTCCACAGAAATCTACCCCTGCCAAGATTTTCTGAGCACTCTGTCCGAGATTTAGCTGTTAGTTTTGTGACTTAACCCTATGTATCTGTATCGCAAGCTGCTGCATTCATTGGTAGCAGCGGGCTGTGCCGTTGTGCTCAGCAGTTGTTCTGATGGTGTTCCACCTTCTGTTCAATCAATTGTTTTTGATGAGGTTAATGAAGATTTATACATACAGCCTATTCAAGTCTGTAACGATTTTGGGCAAGACTGTGCTCGAATGAATTTGTTTGCTGATATTACAGCCAGAATTTTACAACAAGCTAAGCTTAGAGTGAATTTCTTGCCGACGACTCAGCTCAACAACTCTCGGTTCTTAACTCTAGGTGATAATCCAGATCTCGACGAGTTTTACGAGATTTCTAGAAAAGGCGATCCGGCTGACTATGGCCGTCATCCCGACTCAACGCGAACTAGCGGGCCAATTAATGTTTGGTTTGTCGAATCTATTCTTTCTGGACCTGGGACTACCCAGTTTGGTTCAGCTTGGGTTGATGGCAACGGTGTGGCCATAAGTGAAGCCACCGTCGACTTTAATGGCGGCAGGGGCCGAATTGATACGCTAGCCCACGAAATTGGCCACAATTTGGGCCTGACGCACCATGGACTAGGTGCAGGCGGTGCTGAAAACCTCATGACTGATGGCAACAGCCGCAACGCGCCGAGTAGTCTAGATGATATCTATCCGCTAGGTGCTGGTATTAGCCATCTAAATTCGGCCCAGATAGCAGAGATTGCCAACAGTGGATTCTTGGGTTACGGCGGCGGCGCGAGCAGTATAGAGGAAGTTGCGGCTGATCTATCTCACTTTTCGCTGGTGAGACTTCAATCTCAGCTAGCGATTGAGCCTGATACGGTTGGGTCTGTTCCTGAACCTTCTACTTGGACTGCTCTTGGATTGATTGGGCTCTCTTCTGCGCTAGCTTTGAAGCGTCAGAAGCGCGTCGGGGCGAATTCATAGACATGTTTGAAGTAGGGTGCATGATGGATATAGAGTGCCTAGCAGGTAAGCCTAGAAACGATGCGCGAGTGTAGCTGTAGGCTTACCTTTAGAACTGTTGTCAAGAGAGCTATAACGTCTGTTGTCGCCGGGTTTCTTTTTTCTCATGATTAAGTATTTAGTTGTGATCATTTGTTCGGTAGCGATGGTGAGCAGTGTCTTTGCCTGGCGATCTTTGTCGCTGCCAATAGTAGATCTTAGAGAAAAGCCAGAGCTTAGAGAAATGCCTCAAATGGAACTCGCAGAGCTGCTAGCTGCTGATAGTATTACCCATCCACCTCTGCGTCAGGTGATTACAGCCGGTGAATATCAGCTAGTGATTGCGACGGCAAATCGGTGGAAAACGTCTGTAGCGATCGCACATCTCTACAAAGACAGCATCTTGCAGTGGCAAAAGCCGCTGCCCCAGCATTACGGGCCTCGCTTCGCGCTCATCAGCACCAAAGGCAGCGTTCTCTTGGTCGATGAGTATATCAACGTTGCCAGTCCTTATGCGCTCATGCTGCTGAGTGCTACCGGTGAGGCGATCGCTCACTATAGCTTTGAGGATATTCGAAACACGCTTGGCATTTCTGCCGCAGACTTGACCCGGCAAGCGGCAAGTGGCTGGTGGGTTGCAGACGCGCCTCGACTGGGCGCTGATCAAACAGTGGCTTCGGTGGGTGCAGGTAGCCAGCGAATTATCATCGACTTACAAACGGGCAAACTCACGGCTAGCAATCGCTGAGTGCTATCGGTAAGCGTCATCTATTAGTGAGCATCATACTAATGAGCTATCTCAATTCAACATTATGTTGATTAGATGTCTCGATTTGGCATCGGATTAATTTAGGGCCATATTGATTTAAAGTCATATTGATTTGAAGCCTGTTTATATCTTGACTTGTTCGTATTAGGTTTGTATTCAATTCGTTGGTACTTTCGTTCTCAACTCTAGTAGTTTGTCCTTCACGCGCTAACACCTAGCCCCTATGCAGCCCAAACCATTAAAAATATTGCAGATAGTGCCGTCTATTTCTTTAGTGTACGGTGGGCCTAGCCAAATGATTCGCGGACTTTCAGCCGCACTGGCACAGCAGAGCGATCGCACTATCGAAAAAGTCACCGTGATCACGACCGATTCTAATGGTGATGTAGACGAAGCGCCGTTAGATGTTCCACTTGGTGTGCCTGTCGCAACTGACGGTTACGAGGTCATTTACTTTCGCTGCTCTCCTTTTCGCCGATATAAGTTTTCAACAGATTTATTGAACTGGCTGTGGCGCAACGCCCATCATTACGACATTGCTCACATTCACGCGCTGTTTTCTCCAGTGAGTACGACCGCCGCCACCGTCTGCCGCCAGAAAAAACTGCCCTACATCATGCGTCCGCTAGGGACACTAGACCCTGCTGATTTGAAAAAGAAAGCGCAAATGAAAAAGCTCTACGCTGCTTTTTTAGAAAAGCCAAACCTAGCAGGCGCAGCCGCTATTCACTTTACCAGTGAGCTAGAATCAAAAGTCTCGGAACGCTTTGGCGTAAGCACGCCAGAGATAGTCGTTCCACTAGGTGTAGCGCTGCCGGATCTGCCAGATCGCGCAGCTTCTCAGCTAGCACTAAAAGAACAGTTCAATATTCCTGATAATCGCCCGATAGTGTTGTTTATGTCTCGCATCGATCCTAAAAAAGGATTTGATCTGCTGCTGCCTGCTCTATCAGCGCTATACAACAACAATTGTCCTTTTCACTTCTTTTTGTGCGGTGCAAACCCTCAAGATAGAGACTACGAAAGTAACATCAGGCAGCAGATTCAATCTTCGAGCTGGGCAAGCTGGGCGACGCTGAGTGGCTTTGTCTCGGGTGAGCTGAAAGCGCAAATCCTTAGCGCGGCAGATGTGTTTGTACTGCCGTCTTATTACGAAAATTTTGGTATTGCGGTGGCGGAGGCGATGGCGGCCAAGATTCCGGTGGTAATTTCAGACCAAGTACATATTTGGCCGGTGATTGAAGATAGCAGGAGCGGCTGGGTGGTGCCGACAGAAGTTGAGCCTTTAACTGCAGCGCTAAAAGCAGCCTTGGCAGACGCACAAGAGCGCAATCATCGAGGCGAAAATGCCCAGCAGTGCGCTAAAGAAAACTATAGCTGGGATGCGATCGCCCAGCGGCTGACGACCCACTACCAGCGCCTCATGGCTTCGTAGCCTACTTGCGCTCACTCGCGCAGGCCATTTGCTTTCGCTCAATTTCTGCTGCCGGCGCTTACTGCCTCTTCTTACTACCGAGCGATCCGCCGGTTGACGTTTCCCTTTAAACTAAAAGGCAGTGCCCCCTTACGCCCTTTGCTCCCTCTCCCATGCCAGACCAGATTGACCTTTTTAGCGCCAGCGGTATAGATGCTAGCCCACCGCCCGCAGACTTTGACCCGGCCAAAATCCCCACTAGCGCCAAAGTGCCTATTCCCACAGGCACCTACGAGTCGTTAGAGCCGCTGGCGGCGCACTGCAAAAGCTGTCAGCGCTGTGAGCTAGCCGAAACCCGCACAAACGTTGTGGTCAGTCGGGGCAGTCACACTGCTCCCATCATGGTGATTGGTGAAGGTCCTGGTCAGCAAGAGGATGAGCAGGGTCTGCCTTTTGTCGGTCGTTCAGGGCAGCTATTAGAAAAAATACTGAGTTCCGTTCGGTTAGATACCGAAAAAGACGTTTATATCTGCAATATCGTAAAGTGTCGTCCGCCGGGAAATCGCAACCCGACAGTAGCTGAAATCAACGCCTGCCGGCCCTACATCATGGAGCAAATTCGGCTGGTTGACCCTAAAATTATTTTGCTCACAGGGGCGACCGCTGTGAAAGGCATTATCCCCAGCGAAAAGCGCGGTATTACCAAAATTCGAGGTACCTGGATTGATTGGGAAGATCGTCTGTGTATGCCGATTTTGCACCCAGCTTATCTGCTCCGAAACCCATCACGAGACCCTGGTAAGCCCAAGTGGCTAATGTGGCAAGATATTCAGGCTGTACGGGCTAAGTTAGATGAGATAAAAGGAGCCAAGCCGTAAAGCTCTCATTCTTCGGCAGCAGCGTCCTGGTGACGATCTGGTTATTGTTCGTTTTTTTGGCGCTACGTCTTAAGTTCTATCTTTGAGGCTCAGTCATTGCTTAGGAAAACTGCTGATAAACCCTGACGGTCTCATCAGCAGTGTTTTTCCAGGTTCGATGTTTGATTAGTTCGTAGCCTTTTTCAATGTATCGCGCACGCATAGCTGGCGTGCTCATCATGGCATCTACCCCTTCAGATATCTCTTCTACACTGTTAGGATCTACCATCAAAGCACCGCCTGCAAAACATTCTTTAAAGACAGGAATGTTAGAGATAACAGTAGGCGTACCGGAGGCAAAGGCTTCACCAACAACAATTCCCCAGCCTTCGTAAAAGGAGGGAAACAGAAAAACGGCTGCGCTCTGATATAGGGCCGACAGCTCTGTTTTTGATAGGCTTTGTTGTGGGATGATGACGTCGATGTCGATCGATATATTCTTTTCTGAAAGCAGGCGAAGGAGCGCGGGAAACTCACGTCGCGTGCGAATTTTGCCAATCATGATTAGCTTTAGATCAGGATACTTTTGACGCAGCTTCGCATAGGTTTCGATAACTCTGTTGTGGTTTTTGTGAGAGGTAGTGGCACCGACATAAAGCAGGATGCGATCTGTCGGTTGAAGTGAGAGCTTGCTTAAAAGCTGTTCTCGCTCTAGCTGCGATCGCTGCTCAAAAAAGATGCTGTCTATACCTGGATAAACCACTTCAAGCTTGCCTTTGAACTTCGGAAAGCGAGCCAGCGTTCGTTCGGCGGTAAACTGGCTAGGCGTAATCACATAGTCTGTTCTCGCTGCGGTCAGATCTTCTAGGTAGGTTAGTAGCCTTTGACCTTTGGTCTTAGTTCGATAAAACTCGTAGTTAACCTGATCGTGAAAAGTGGTAAGAATTGGATTGTTAAATACGAGTGCACCCGGATTGAAGGGGCTAGGCAAGTGTATGAGTTCTCTTTGACTAAACGCGGCTAAACGCCGGTAGGGAAAGGTAAAATATCTACTGATTTGGGATGGAATTATCTTTGTGTCTTTCCAAGGGACGTCGAATATTTTGACATTGTGCGATTGCAAACTATCCATTAGCATCGCGGTATAGACACTTCCTCCCCGAATGGCAGCCGCTTCACTTTGGTAATAGTTGACAAAGGTAACCATGGCGTTGTTCACCAAAAGAACAGACAAGCGTTCGTTGATGACAGTATAGCTGCCACGTTAATCTGGAGCAGCCTGTGGGTCTGCCAGTTGTTCAACTGCGCCTGCCCGGCAGTCTTTTAGCCAAATTTGTACGGCCTGCCCAACGCTGCTGCGACTGCTCTCTCTAGGGGGTAGGGGGCTGAGCGGTAGGGAAGAAGGCGTCGCTGTTGGACTGTCTATTGCTGAAAACATAAAGGCGAGTCGCCAGCCGTCTATTGTCTGAGCTAGAAATAGCCAGTGATATTCTTGCACTTCGTTGGTTTGCAACCCAGAATACTGGCGAGAAAGCGTTGTGAAAAACACCTGCGACAGCGGCCCGCCTGCATCAGGAGAAGTCGTGTAAGTATAGTTGTTTAGATCTAACGGTGTCAGGTTAGCCTGACCAGCTATCAGAACAGAAGAAGGTCGATAGGGCTGACGAACAAACGTGCCTGCTTCTAGGCGCATTTCATCAGCCTCTGTCCAGGGTAAAACGGCCACTGTTCTTTGCAGAACTCGGTTGGTATAGCTAGGAATATCACGCAGCAGCATCTCAGTTAGGACGCCGATGTCTGCCGGACAGACAGTTCGAGGCCGTAGGGGTGCTAAGGGTCTTGGCTGGGTCTCTGTCTCAGCGTCATCTGCCTCAAAAGCTTCCATTTCTAGCGCTTCTATCTCACTGGCCTCTACTGACTCGACTGCTTTTGGCGTCGCTGCTGCGATAGGCGACGCCGAAAGCAGTGTGGCGCTAGCTAAAATCACGATCAGCACCGCCTGCTGGCTCATGCGGTGATTTCCTCAGCGATTTCCGCACAGATGCGGGCGATCGCACTGCTTGGCTCTGCCGCTTGAGTAATTGGTCTACCAATCACTAAGTAATCTGCGCCCGCTTTGATTGCCTCAGCCGGTGTCATCGCTCTTTGCTGGTCACCTTTTTGGGTCCACACGGGCCTCACGCCCGGACACACCAGCCAAAAGTCATCACCGCAGGCCGCTTTTAGCAGCGTCGCCTCCTGTGGCGAACACACCGCGCCACGCAGGCCGCTGTCTTTTGCTAGCACGGCCATGTGCTGCGCGTAGTCCACCACTGGCATCAAGACTTCTAGCTCTGCTGATAGGGCTTCAGCTCCGATGCTAGTTAGCAGCGTCACGCCGATCACTCTAGGGATTCTACAGCCAGCGGCCTGGGCCCCTTCTGTTGCTGCAGTTTGAGCGGCTGCTAGTGCGGCACTGCCTGCTGCCGCATGAACGGTGATTAGGTCCACACCGTAGCCGCCCGCAGCCCGACAAGCGCCTGCCATGGTATTGGGAATATCATGAAATTTTAGGTCCAAAAAAATACGTTTGCCACGGGCATTTAGCTCGGTGAGAATATTTGGACCGCTGCTGACAAACAGCTCTAGACCCACTTTCCAAAAGGTGACCTGAGGCAGCGCGTCTATGAGTGCGATCGCTGCTGTCTCTGCCGGCACGTCTAGCGGTACGATAATCCGCTGTAGCGGCGTCATCTTGGCCGGTGCCGTCTGTGAGGGTGTTATCTCCAGTGGCGTTACATCTGACGGCATCACGCGACTAACCTCACAAACTTCTTTTTACCCACCTGCAATACCTTATCTACTAGCTCATCAGGTTCTTCAAACGTCAGGTTTGGATCTATCATTTTCTCACCATCTAGCCTGACCGCGCCGCCTTTGATGTGCCGCCTAGCCTCACTGCTGCTAGCGCACAGCGGCGTTGTCCCTAGCAGATAAAACAGCTTGGCCGGAAAGCCTACCTCAGCCATCGAAAACTCAGCGACTGCCTCCGCTGCTTGTGTCTCTCCGGCAATTAAAGTGAGGGCGTCCTGCTGTGCCCTTTGCGCGGCGGCTTCGCTGTGAAACTGCGCGGTGATGGTTTTGGCCAGCAGCTTTTGCTGTTCGCGCGGGCTGTCTGGCAGGGTCTCTAGCGGCAAGCTAGTCAGATACGTAAAATATTCGCCAATGACCGCGTCAGGTACTTTTTCTAGCTTGGAATACATTGACAGCGGATCTTCTTGCAGGCCGACGTAGTTGCCCAAAGACTTGGACATCTTTTGATGGCCATCTGTCCCTAATAGCAGTGGCAGCATCATGCCAAATTGAGGCTGCTGACCAAAGTGACGCTGCAGGTCTCGGCCTACTGCAACGTTAAACTTTTGGTCGCTGCCGCCTAGCTCTATATCCGATTCGAGGGCCACTGAGTCGTAGCCTTGCAACAGCGGGTATAGAAACTCGTGTAAATAGACTGGCGTGCCGCTCTCGTAGCGCTTGGCAAAGCCTTCTTTTGCCAGCATTTGGCCCAGGGTCATCGTGCTCAGCAGCTCTAGCATTTTGCCCAGGTCTATGCTGCTGAGCCATTCGGAGTTGTAGCGAATCTCTAATCTGCCGGGGGTATCAAAGTCCAGAATGGGCCGAACTTGATCGATATAGGTCTGCGCGTTGGCTTTGACTTCAGCTTCAGTTAGCTGCTTGCGAACTTCGGCCCGGTCGGTCGGATCGCCAATGCGGGCTGTAAAATCACCAATGAGCAGGACCGCTATATGTCCGGCATCTTGAAAGCTTCTCAGTTTGCGTACGAGGGTGCTGTGGCCCAGGTGAATTTCGCTACCCGTTGGGTCGATACCTAGCTTTACTCTGAGCGGGCGATCGCACTGCTTGAGCCGCGCTAAAAGATTTTCATCAACATCGGTTGATTTAGGCTGAGATGGGAAAACTTCGCTCACACCTCTATAGATCTCGGCAAACTCTGCCGAAATAGATGATGCGATTGGCGTGTCTGAAGGATGCGCAGAGGCAGTCATGAGAAATGAAGTGGGCAATAGCGCCAACACAAAAAGACTAAGTAGAGTGTAGCTTTATGAGACAAACTTCAAAAAATAATTGACCTCAGCCCCAAAAAAGGGCTAAACATTCGTCAGAGATCGTCTCTATCCTCTATATTTACCAGTAACTAAAATTTACCGGTAGCCAAATTTACCAGTAGCTGGTACACCAGTAGCTAGCATCACCATTACTCAGCCTCATTGCTGCTTAGCCTCATCACTACCTAGCACAACCACCCTAGATTAGGAAATATCGTCTGCCTGTGTCTTCTAACAGTATCCGCAAAGCGCGATCGCACTCCCGTAGACCACCTACTGTGGTGCGATCGCCTCAAGTGCTTCGATATATCCAAGATGTGGGTCAAATAGGCGCAGCCACTTTGCTGAGCGTTACGATGCTGGGCAGCTCTATTGTGGCAGGGGGCTTAGTAGGTTTGGCTATTAGTTTTCGCAACCTGCCGGATGTTCGGGTACTGCGCAACTATATTCCGTCAGAGACCAGCTACGTCTACGACATTAAGGGCACGCTGCTCGATAACGTTCATGACGAAGCCAACCGTGAAGTTGTCGGTCTCGACAAGATTTCACCTAGTCTTAAGCGGGCCGTACTGGCCATTGAAGACAGCTACTACTACTCACACCAGGGCATCAATCCAGCGGGTATTGGCCGTGCCTTCCTTGCCAACTTTCAGGCAGGGCAAACCGTGCAAGGGGGCTCTACGGTCACCATGCAGCTAGTCAAAAACCTTTTTCTTTCGCCTGAGCGAACGATCAGCCGTAAGCTGGTCGAAGTCGTACTGGCGCTGCGCATCGAGCAAATTTTCGAGAAAAACGAAATTTTTGAGCTGTACCTCAATCAGGTTTACTGGGGGCACAACACCTATGGCGTAGAGACAGCCGCCCAAAGCTACTTCAACAAATCTGCCAAAGATCTAACCCTGGGCGAATCTGCCATGATGGCAGGTCTCATTCAGGCCCCAGAAAGCTTTAGCCCTTTTCTCGACTACGAACTGGCCAAAGAAAGACAGGGGCTAGTGCTCTTTCGGATGAAGCAGCTAGGTTGGATTACAGCTCAAGAGGTTGAAGAAGCCAAGGCGCAGTCGCTAAAGCTGGGCGAAATCACTTCCTTTCGAACTAGCCAAGCGCCCTACGTCACTGAAGCTGTGATGCAAGAGCTGACCGAGCAGTTTGGCGCAGAAGCGATGGCCAAGGGCGGAATGCGAATTCAAACCACCATTGATTTGAACATGCAGCAGCTGGCCGAAGATGTCGTTGCTGATAGCTATTACCGATATTTCGGCGGCGGCGCTTATGCCGATCAAATTGCGCTCGTTGCCATCGATCCACGAACGCACTTTGTCAAAGCGCTCGTTGGCGGTGTTGATCACGAATCTAGTCAGTTCAACCGGGCTGTGCAGTCTAGAAGACAGCCTGGTTCGGCCTTCAAGCCTTTTGTTTACTACGCCGCGTTTGCCTCAGGTAAGTTCACACCCAACAGTGTCATTAACGATGCTGCGGTTACCTATCCAGACGGCTACAACTACTACAAGCCCAGAAACTACGATGGTTCTTTCATGGGCAGTATCACGCTACGCAAAGCGCTAGAAACCTCTCGCAACGTGCCTGCCGTCAAGCTCGGTCAGTCTGTTGGTATCAACCGAGTAGTCGAAATCGCTCGGACGCTGGGTATCGAGAGCCCAATGGACCCAGTGGTCTCGCTGCCGCTAGGCGCGGTCGACCTGACGCCGCTGGAGCTAGCTGGCGCGTATGCCACCTTTGCTAACTACGGCTGGCATTCGGACCCGACGCTGATTATGCAGGTGACCGACAGTAAAGGAAATACCATCCTAGACAACACGCCCAAACCTCAGCTAGTGCTGGACCCTTGGGCAAGCGCGGCCCTCACCGACGTTCTACAGGGCGTTATCTCTCAAGGTACGGCGACCTCTGCCCAAATTGGTCGGCCTGCCGCTGGTAAAACTGGAACGACAGACTCTCAGCGCGATGTATGGTTTGTTGGCTATGTTCCTCAGCTAGCAACAGCGGTGTGGGTGGGTAATGATGACAACCGACCTCTTGGTAGAGGCGCGACCGGTGGTGGCTACGCCGCGCCAGTGTGGCGAAACTATATGCGGCAGGCGCTCCGCGACGAACCGGTAGAGAATTTCCGATCGCCTGGAGAATTTATTCGTCCGTAGTGCTTGTTGGTCAGCAACGCCGGGGAGTTTTGTTATGCTGTGGTCCGCATCATCGATTCGATAGCTGAGACGTTTTCTTGGACCTGCTTCTCTAGCTGCTGCAGTCTTTCAATCTCTTGTTCTCGGTCGATCTGGTGCTGTTGCTTTTGCTCAACTAGGTTGGCCAGTTCGCCTTTACGCGCGCTGATATCACCGCTAATGCGATCAATTGCTCGTTCTTCATACGCATTAAAGCACTCTTTGACTGCTTTGCTAATGTTGGGTGTTTGCTCTTCAGCAATGCGGGGTAGCTGTTTGACAAATTCTTTCTTAGTGGCTTTTAGAAACTCTTGCCGAACAAATTCGGCCTGGGCGGCGAAGATACCACCCGCCGCCAAAATGACCCCGATGACGTTGAGAAATAAGCTGCTAAAGATGAGTCCAATGAGCTGTAGCCCTACCACAATACAGATATAGGCTAGAGCCGACTGCATAACAGACTGCCAGAAGCCATTAAACGGACTAACGGCGCTATTAAGATTGCCAGGCATCTCTTCAAAAATGTCTTTGACACTGTCTGCCCAGATTTTGGTTTTCTTTTGATCAAAGTCGTGCCCAACTGCGTAAAAACGGCGACCCATCAGCTTTTCGTGAATAACTTCAACGACTTCTGCGTATTCCACCTGATACTGAACGGCGTTGGCGTTTAGCTCGTCGAAGGCGGTGCCAATAGTTTGCTTGGCGGTAAATTCCCAGGCGGCGAGGCGGTCGTTGATGTAGCGCTCAAAGGCGCGCTTGAACGCTGAGTAGAATTCTTGACGTTTGTTGGTTTCTAAAAAGTCAAGGAACTCTAGGTTTGGCTGTGATTCGGAAAAGTCACTTTCAAAGGTACTTTCTAGCGCCAGGATGTATTGACGAAAAGAGCCGCTGACCGTTTTGGCGTTGATATCGCGGCTGGTCTGGATGACTTTGCGGTAGCGATCGCGAATTTCTTCTAGTTTAGTAAAGTCACCTTCTACCGCAGCTACTCGGCTCTGAATGGTTTCTAGCGTTTCGTCTAGCAGCGGTAGGCGTCTTGCTACTGATGTGCTCACGCTGCGATAGGCCCGGTTGGCTACGCTTAGCGCCCTGTTTAGCTCTGCAGGGCCGCGCTCATGTGCCAGGAAGTGATCTAGCCCGCTAAGCAAATCGGCCAGCCCTGAGCCTGCTAATGACTGACCTTTTAGCCGTTGGCGCAGTGCTGGCAGTGCGGCCAGCTCGTATAGTCGCAGATCGCGCTTTGGCTCGGCGTAGGGCTGCAAGTTGTGGTGAAAAATCTCTCGCACTTTGTGTTCTGCCTGTGCGATCGCTTCACTGTCTTCTGGATCAACCAGTCCTGCTTGAATGCGATCCCAGCCGTTGATGATGAAAAACAAGGCGAGGCCAGAGTCTTTGAGATAGTTGTCGAGGTAGCGCTGTTCGTCGAGGGTAAGAGGCTGCGTGGCATCGAACACGAATAGAACCGCTTGAGCATCGCTTAGGTAGCTCAAGACCTGGTCGTTGCGCGCTTCGGTGTCGTTGAGCCCTGGGGTGTCTATTAGCTCTATGCCCTGCTGAAGGAGCGGCAGCGGATATTCAACGACGACGCGGCTGATGTGGGGAAAGGCTTCCTCGCCTTTGGACTCTAATCGCTTTGATTCGGTGGGGTCGATGGTGTATTCGGCTTTGAAAGTTTCTAGGCTGATGGTCTCAGGGGTGCGATCGCCCTCTTTAAAGTGTAAAACGATCCGCTTTTCAGGTCCGTAGCGCAGCGTAGTCAGCAGCGCAGTACAGGGACTAACATCACTTGGCAGCAGATTCTCACCGATCAGCGCATTGAGCAGCGTACTTTTGCCCCGTTTCATATCGCCCATCACCACTAGGTGGTACGTGCCCTGGCTGAGGCTATCGGCAGCTTGCTGGATCTCACGAATAGAACCTGACAGGCTGAGCTGACCTGATTCTTCTGTACCAGCAACCTCTGCTGCACTAAGCAGGCTGCTCATTTGGTTTAGGGCAGTGACGACCTCAGTGCGCTTAGTGGCAAACGCTTTCCATGCTTTGAGGGTGCTGTCGGTGGTCTGCTGATTAGCCTGATTGGCCTGTTGATAAGACGGGCTGGTCGCTGACATATCGCCTGCTGACATGTCGTCTTGAAGGGTACCTGAAGGTGAGGTCATGCCGGTTCGTGAGGTAATTTCTATATCTACTATGTAGATATGATTCACTTCAGGCTAACCTCGATTCGGATAAACCAGCGCAACAAAATAAATTAGAGCGGTTATTCGAGCGACATGAGCGTAATTTCTTACCAGGTGCTGAGCGCTTCTACGACATTTTGTTTGGCGGTAGGTGAGAGAGTATCACGACGTAGATAAGCCTGAATCTCGTTCTGCGCAGATCTTGGGTCAATCTGTTTGAGGGCGTTGAGTGCGTGAATTCTGAGCCGTAAATCAGGATGGCTTAGCACCCAGACTAGGCTGTCGAGCGCGTCAACCGCGTCAAGCCTAGCAAGCGCTGAGAGCACGGTCTGCATCAGTAAAAACTTTTCTGAATCTGGTCTTGAATCTGGTTCTAGATCCGATGCTGATGGCTGCCGCGCCCAGGGTTGGTTAGCCTGTAGCCATGCGACCAAAGGACCCGCAGCGAGGCTTTTCAGCGATGGCTCGCGAGTTTGACCGAGGGCTTTGGCGATCGCCTGCTTAACCGCTGGCATGATCACAGGTGCTTCGTAGTCAAACGCCTCGGCGAGATAGGTAACGGCAGTTGTGGCGTTTAGCCAGCCCAGCGCCTGTGCGATCGCTAGCTTGACTGGTGTAGCGATCGCCTTTGTCAAATGCTCGCCGAGTGTGGTAGTAGCGGCTTCGCTGCCGAGTCTGCCTAGGGCAGCAGCACTCTCGCAACCAATTAGCTGATCTTCTGAGCACAGGCACTGGGCTAACGGCGTCACCAAATCAACGGTAGATAGCAAATCGCGGCGGCGACCCAAGGTGCGAATCGCTTCGACACAAATGGACGGAATATCATCTAGGGCCGCTAGCAGTAGTGGTGTAATTCTAGGGTTGTGAAAGCTGCCCAGGGCTTCAATTGCAATCTCTCTGAGCTGAGGGCTGGGATCTTGGGCGACGCTCATCAGCGGCGCAATCGTCTCTGTACGCCGGATGTGGGCTAGCGTGCGGGCGGCTAACAGGCGCTGCGCTGTAAAAGCAGGCTCGAGCTCGGCAGTAGGCTGTGCCAGAAGATGACTCAAGGTGTCGATCGCATCTGCCCCAGAGGCCGTAAGCGCCTTGCATACTTCTGCCTGCAGGCTCTCGCTATTGGTTGTCACTAATAGGTGAGCTAACGCTGGAACCACTTCTGGATGCTGAAACTGGCTCAGAATACGGACCAAAAACCACTGAGTATCAGGATCTCGCTGTGCTTGGAGATGTTGGATGAGAAGGGGAATAGCGCGATCGTCCCAATCAGAAAATTGTTGAGACAGCAGTTTGCTCTGGTGCCAACGGCTGTGAAAGTCTCCTGCAGCTAGCTGTGCGATCGCGGCTTCGACCTGTTCTTCCAAACCTTCTTCTGCATAGCCATCTGCACAACTTTCATCTGTGGCACCAGCACTCATGTTTTTCCTCTCTAAGGCTTTCTGTTTAAGTCGTCTTGGTCTAAAGCTTTTGGTCTGAGGCTTTTCTTTTTGTCTTTTGTTATACAGCTCTCTGTTTTTACTATCTCTGTTTTTACTATTTAGATATATTGCCTAGAAGCTGTTACCTAGAGAAAAATAATTCTTATCATCTCGAACCTGTTCCAGCATCTGCCCTAACAACATCTGCCTTGATATCTATGCATACAAAAGCATGTAAGTATATACGCAAACAGCCAGTCTAAACAAACGAACTTTTCTGGTACTCAACCATATGCTGGCATTCAAAAAACATTGCAAGCCTGCCCCTCCAACCAAAATAGCAAGTTGCTGCGCTCCTTAAGAATCGATAGATTCAGCAGTATTTGCTTTTCGCATTGCAACTATGCGCTGATTGCGAGGTATTCTAACAAACGGTATTTGTAGATACAAAACAGGCGGTGATATTTCCATATCTTGGTTTCAACTCAACAGAGAGTTAGACAAACCCTAAAACGGTTCCTTATAAGCGTGGTGGGTAGACGATCTTATTGCCAAGTGCATCATTAATAATGTGTTAGTCAAAGTCGTCTACCACTTTTCTTTTAGCCCATCAATTACATTGGCGTAGTACCGAATAGGGACAATCATCGTTAAATACGTCTGTTTGGAGCGTAATGTTTATGTACAAATCTGCCGTGCAGCTTCCTGCAAGCATGTGAGAAAGAGTTATCGGTAAAACGTGCACAAACAGACGAAAATAGCGTGATCAATGAAGCGCTACGCTCGCTTTTTGCAGCAGAATAACTATCAGTAATATTTTGGGTGAAGCATGGTTACATCACCAAGTGTTGTAAAGAAGGAAGAAAGAAAAAATAAGTTTGAGAAGTACAAGGCGCAAAAAGATGGTTTAGCTGTCAAAGACGAATTAGAAAAGTTTGCTGAAATAGGCTGGGAAGCACTCGATAAAGACGATTTGACCGGTAGGCTAAAATGGCTTGGTATTTTTCATCGGCCAGTCACGCCCGGCAAGTTCATGCTGCGTCTGAGAATGCCCCACGGTGTTCTCTCTAGTCACAAAATGCGCGTCTTAGCAGAAATTGTTCAGCGCTATGGTGACGACGGCTGCGCTGATATAACGACTCGCCAAAATCTTCAGCTGCGCGGTGTCCGCCTAGAGGATATTCCCGACATTTTTAGCCGTTTTGAGCAGTCAGGCATTACCTCCATACAGTCTGGTATGGACAACGTCAGAAATATCACAGGCTCGCCAGTGGCCGGTATCTCGGCGAGTGAGCTGATCGATACGCAAGGGCTAGTGGTCAAGGTCCAAGACATGATCACCAACAACGGCGACGGTAATTACGACTTCACCAACTTGCCACGTAAGTTCAATATCGCAATCGAAGGTAGCCGAGAAGATTCGATTCACTCCGAAATCAACGACATCGCCTTTATCCCCGCCTTCAAAGACGGTACCGAAAGCAGCGAGCTTGGCTTTAACGTGATTGTCGGTGGCTTTTTCTCTGCCAAGCGTTGTGCCGCGGCAATTCCGCTAGATGCCTGGGTACCCGCTGACGATACGGTCGTTGAAATCTGCCGCGCTATCTTAAGCGTGTTTCGCGATAAAGGTTCTCGGGGAAATCGTCAAGAAACTCGACTGATGTGGCTGATCGAATCGATGGGCTTAGATAAGTTCCGTGCTGCGGTAGAAGCGCAGATGGGCCAAAAACTGCTGCCTGCTGCGCCCGAAGACGCCATCACCGATGAAGGCAAAAGCGATCACGTTGGCGTCCACGCGCAAAAGCAGCCAGGACTCAACTACATCGGCCTGCATGTACCGGTTGGGCATATCTTTGCTAACGACATGTTTGAAATAGCGCGGCTAGCGGAAGTGTATGGCAACGGCGAAATTCGTCTGACCGTAGAGCAAAACGTCATTGTTCCTAACGTGCCGGATTCTCGCCTGTCGGTCTTTCTGCAAGAAGATCTTGTGCAGAAGTTCTCGATTGAGCCGATGCCACTTTCTAGAGCAGTGGTCTCTTGCACCGGCTCACGGTTCTGCAATTTTGCCCTGATCGAAACCAAGCAGCGAGCCGATGCCCTCGGCCAAAAGTTGGATTCGCTGCTCACGGTCGATCAGCCGGTACGTATGCACTGGACGGGCTGTCCTAACTCTTGTGGACAGCCTCAAGTTGCTGATATTGGTTTCTTGGGCACCAAAGCCCGCAAGGACGGTAAGTCTGTAGAGGCAGTAGATATCTACATGGGGGGTAAGGTTGGCAAGCACGCGCAGCTTGGCGAGCGTGTAATGAAAGCAGTCCCCTGCGAAGATTTGGAGGAGGTCGTTGCCGATCTGCTCAAAGAAAAGTTTGGCGCAACGGCGAAAGCCCCTGCTTGAGAGGTCTCTTAAGCAGAAGCGCTGAGCGCTTCCTGGCCTGACTACTGATGTTAGAGCGCTAATTTTCAGCGGTCGGGCCACCAAAAAAGAAGCCTACGGGCGGCAACCCACAGGCTTTGGTTCATTCTGTTTTGCTACTCATTTTCCCAGTAACAAAACATCTTCATATATAGGAGCATAACGCAAGATGATCGGAGAGTTGTTTTCAAAAGCAACTCAGGGCAGATATAGGATATTACATCTGACCTGGTTTGCATTTTTCTTATCGTTTGTCGTTTGGTTTAACTTTCCTCCTTTTGCGACAACAATTGTTCAAGAGTTTGGCTTAACCCCAGCGCAAGCAGGCACAATTGGCCTCTGTAACGTTGCCTTAACAGTTCCTGCTCGCATCATCATTGGTATGTTGTTAGACCGCTATGGTCCTCGCGTTACCTACTCTTGTCTGTTAATTTATGCGGCAATTCCCTGCTTGATTTTTGCAACTGCAACTAGCTTTAACCAGCTTGTGATCGGTCGTCTGCTAATGGGTATTGTCGGTGCCGGTTTTGTAATCGGTATTCGGATGACAGCCGAGTGGTTCCCACCCAAAGAAGTGGGTACGGCTGAAGGCATCTATGGCGGCTGGGGCAACTTTGGCTCTGCGTTTTCTGCCTTTACTATGGTGCTATTTGCGATGGCGCTTAGCTTTTTGCCAGGGTCGTTTAACTTTGGTGAGCCGCAGCCTTTTGTAGTGCTAGGCATGCAGTTTAGTAGCGAAGTGTTGAACTGGAGAGCTGCGATCGCGGGTTCTGGTATTGTTGCTGCGCTCTATGGCGTCTTTTACTACTTCAACGTTACCGATACGCCCCCCGGCAAAGTCTATCGTCGGCCCAAGAGTGCTCGTGGCATGGAAGTTACCACCGTGCGCGACTTCTGGTTCTTGATGATCATGAACATTCCTTTGACTGCTATTTTGATGGTGCTAGCTTGGCGCTTGACCAAGGTCAACTTCATCTCTATTCCGGTCATGTACGTTGTCTGGCTGGCCTTACTCGGCCTCTACGCTTTCCAGGCCTACAACTGCTGGGCAGTGAACAAAGAGCTACTCGCTGGCCAAAAGCGCTATCCGGCTGAAGATCGCTATCGGTTTAAGCAAGTTGCGCTGCTAGAGCTGACCTACATCGTTAACTTTGGCTCAGAGCTAGCTGTCGTATCCATCCTGCCCGCCTTTTTTGAAGGTACCTTTGGTTTAGACAAAGCAACCGCCGGTATCATCGCAGCTAGCTACGCGTTTATGAACTTGGTTTCTCGTCCCGGTGGCGGTATCATTTCTGACTCAGTCGGTAGCCGCAAGTGGACCATGACCGTTTTGCTAGCCGGTATGGGTATCGGCTACCTGCTGTTTAGCATGGTGGGCGGCACCTGGCCGCTAACGCTAGCGGTTCTGCTCGTGATGACCTGCTCCTTCTTTGTACAGGCAGCAGAGGGCGCAACGTTTGCCTTGGTTCCGCTGGTGAAGCCTCGTATTACTGGCCAAGTTGCCGGTAACGTTGGTGCCTATGGCAACGTCGGGGCGGTTGCCTACCTGACTATTCTTCTACTACTAAAGGAGGCACTTGTCCCTGCTGGTGATGGTATTGACCCAGCTACAGTTGCAGCGGGTACAGCTGCTGCTAACTCGGCCTTCTTCCAAGTCTTAGGGGTAGCGGGCCTTGTGGTTGCCTTCCTTTGTGCATTCTTCCTAGATGAGCCTAAAAACTCTTTTGCAGATGCCCACGAAGGCGAAGAAATTGTTGTGCCTGCGCCTGCAAACCAGTCCATGATGAGCTAGCAGCGAGCACCTTGACCTACAGCACTTTAATCTGTTCGATTTGGGGCTGTTAATTCAAGACTGTTTGATTCAAGACTGCTTGATTCAAAGCTAGTGCTTATCAAACCGATAGGGGGCGTCATCAGACCTCCTCTATCGGTTTTAATTTTATATTTTTGATTTACAGCAAACGGCTTAATGCAAACGGCTTAATGCAATATTACAGCCCCAAAAGAGGTGAAGATGGCGCTCTCAACTGACGCACTCTCGAATAAGACACTCTGCCCCTACTGCGGTGTTGGCTGCGGCCTAGAGGTTTTCCCTCCGGCTCGTAAAGGCCGAAAAGTCACCCGCGACAGCCAAGGACGCCCCATCTGGCAGGCAGTCGGAAATAAAGCCCATCCTTCTAGTAAAGGGCAAGTTTGTATTAAAGGGGCATCTGTTGGCGAATCTCTCAACAAAGATCGGCTAAAGGTGCCCATGATGCGTGAGACGCTAGATCAGCCGTTGCAACCCGTTAGCTGGGAGCAGGCTTTTGAGCGCATTACCTCAGAAATTCAGGAAACGATCGTTCAGCGTGGGCCTGATGCCATCTGCATGTATGGCTCTGGGCAGTTTCAGTCTGAGGACTACTACGTTGCGCAAAAGCTAATTAAAGGCTGCATTGGCACCAACAACTTCGATGCTAACTCCCGCTTATGTATGTCTTCAGCCGTTGCGGGTTATATCCAAAGCTTTGGCTCTGATGGCCCTCCTTGCTGCTACGACGACTTAGAAATAACTGACTGTGCCTTTCTGATCGGGACAAACACTGCAGAATGCCACCCTATTGTTTTTAACCGGCTAAAAAAGCATCTGAAAAAAAGCCGAAATGCCAAGCTGATTGTGGTCGACCCGCGCCGGACAGACACCGCAAAGGCAGCCGATTTGCACTTAGCAATTAAGCCTGGTACTGATATTGCGCTGCTCAATGGTATTGCTTACCTGCTAATCCGCCAGGGCAAACACGACCCGCTTTTTATTGACTACTGCACAGATGGCTTCACCGAGTACGCGCAGATTGTAGATCACTATCCACCGGAGCGAGTGGCGCAGGTTTGCGGCATCTCGGTTGCAGAGGTAGAGCAGGCCGCTAAGCTGTGGGGGGCCTCGAAAAATGTGCTCTCAATGTGGTCGATGGGCATAAACCAGTCGAGTGAAGGCACTGCGAAGGTACGTACTATCATCAACCTGCACCTAATGACAGGTCAGCTAGGTCGTCCGGGGGCTGGGCCGTTTTCGCTGACAGGGCAGCCCAATGCGATGGGTGGACGCGAGGCGGGTGGGCTAGCGCATCTTTTACCAGGCTATCGATTGGTCACTAACCCCGATCATAGGCGGGTAGTAGAGAAGGTTTGGCGGCTGCCTGCTGGCAGCATTTCGCCGCAGCCGGGACTTGCTGCTTGGGATATGATGCTCGCTTTAGAGCAAGACATGGTTGGGGTAATGTGGGTTGCCGCAACTAATCCGGCAGTGAGTATGCCAGATATCAAGCGAACGCAGGCTGCGCTGCTAAAGTCGCCTTTCACAATTTGCCAGGATGCCTATTATCCTACTGAGACAGCAGCGTATGCGCATGTCGTGCTACCTGCAGCTCAGTGGGGCGAAGCGTCTGGCACGATGACCAATTCAGAACGTGTGGTTACCTATTGCCCTGCTTTTCGCGATCCGGTTGGCAAGGCAATGCCAGATTGGGAAATCTTTGCCGAAGTAGGCCGACGACTGGGGTTTGAGTCGCAGTTTGACTTTGATGATGCGGCGGCTGTGTACGATGAGTTTGTGGATCTGACCTCGGGCCGACTGTGCGATATGAGCGGGCTAAGCCATAAGCGTCTAGACCAAGCAGGACCGATTCAATGGCCTGCGCCCGTTTGCGAAACCGATGAGACTGCTGCTGATAAGTTTGATAAGCGTCTGTATACCGACTATCAGTTCCCGACGGCAAATGGGCGCGCTAAGTTTGCGGCGTTTCATCTGAAGGGCCTCGCTGAGCCACCGGATGAGCGATTTCCGATGGTAATGACTACCGGCAGGCTGCTAGGACATTGGCACACGCAGACGCGGACAGGGCGAATTGAAAAAATTGTGGAGAAGTATCCTTACCCAATGCTGGAGATGAATCCGCGGGATGCGCAGCAGCAGCAGCTACAGTCTGGAGACTGGGTGGAGGTGCGATCGCGCCGAGGCTTTGCCCGTTTGCCCATACTCGTCACTCAAAATATAGGCCGAGGCACCGTATTTATGCCTATGCACTGGGGCTTTCTGTGGGCCGACAACGCTGAAGTAAACGCGCTTACCCATCCGGAGGTCTGTCCTATTTCTTTACAGCCTGAACTCAAAGCCTGTGCCGTACAGCTAGTTCCTATCGCAAAACCTACCGAAACCGCCCAGCCTACGACGGCTCAGCAGATACTGGCGATGGTTCAACCACCCCAAAAAGTAGTAAATCAACCGGTTCCTGCTGGGTCGCTGCGTAACTGAGCTTATTGTTTACCTCAAACGGCCCTGTATGATTGAACGTGCGAGCGTTAAAGGCAGACGCTAATAGGGTTGGGTAGAGAGTTAAATAACAGGTTTGAATAGACGGCTAAATAGATTTGTTCGCAATCACCTGAGCGACGAAGGCTTTTTGCGAAATATAGAGCGATTTGAGGGATGGGTCTCTAAGTTGCTGGCGATCGCAATGGTCCTGGTAATCATTGTTGTCATTTTTGACCTTGGCGTTGTACTGACTAGAAAGCTACTCAATGGCGATGCTAGCGACTTCCTTGGCTCAACCCTACTCGATATTTTTGGTCTGTTTCTAAGCGTTCTAATTGCGCTAGAGATTATGGAAAATATCACTGCCTATCTAAAAAAGCATGTTGTGCAAGTAGAGCTAGTGATTGTCACCTCGCTCACCGCAGTGGCCCGCAAAATCATTATTTTAGATCTCAAAGAAGTTACAGGTATCAGCTTGATTGGCCTCTCCGTTGCTATCTTTGCTCTTTCTGTTAGCTACCTAATCGTCAGAAACGTAAACTCATAAGGGGGCATAGCCCTAGATAGCGTTAAGCTGACCAGATATTACGTACTAGCTTGCCCACTTGCGATCTCGCTTTCGAAGCCTAATAGCTCCCCAAGTTCTAGCCGACTGCCGTTTGCAAAGTCCCAGCCCGAAAGCGCTTTTTTCCCCGCAGGCTTAGCTTCGCGCAGCAGCAGATGGCCTTCACCCGTTTGAATGACAGGGCCGTGGTTTTTAAGAACGCTAACAATGGTTCCCGGCGCGGCGGCATGGGTGGTTTTAGCTGCTGTATAGATTTGTTCAATCGCAGCTTGCGTCGTCGGCAAGTGCGCCCAGTACTGGGCTCCTAGCGGAACTGTTTCAATCACCTTCAGATCGCTACTTCTAAACTGAGTAGTGCAGTTGGGGTACAAGCCTCGAACTTGGTCATGAATAGTCTGAGCGTTTTGATGCCAATTGAGCCTATAGTCTTCTTTTTGAATCAGCGGCGCATAGGTTGCCTGCTCGTTATTTTGCTCTACCGGGCGAATCAACTGCTGCTGCAATTTCTGTAGGGTGCTTGCTATCAGGTCGGCGCTTAATAGCGATAGCTTTTCAGCAATGTTCCAGGCATTATCGGTCAAGCCAATAGGAATAGTCTCTTTTAACAGCATTGGGCCTGTGTCCATTCCTACATCCATCAGCATAGTGGTCACCCCTGTAGTGGTCGCGCCATCGTGTATACACCACTGAATGGGAGCAGCCCCCCGGTATTTTGGCAAAATAGACCCGTGGGCGTTGACACAGCCTAGACGGGGTATGGCTAAAATTTCCGAAGACAGAATCTGACCGTAGGCGATTACCACGAAGGCATCTGCTTGGAGGGCATCTAGCTCAGCAAGCGTTTCAGGACTCTTCTTAATCCGTGCAGGCTGCCAGACTGGGCAATTCTGCTCTAGTGCCACCGCTTTGACTGCAGACGGAGTCACTTTGCCGCCTCGGCCTCGGCGCTTATCTGGCTGGGTGACCACTGCCAATACTTCAAAGTCTGACTGAGCGAACAAACGCTTTAGGCTGGGCACGGCGAACTGAGGCGTACCAAAGAAGACGATTCTCATATTTCTGTTCTATTTTCTGTTTTTCTTTAGCAACGGTTTACCGATAGTTTTCTTTAGCGAGTGTCTACTAAAATTTCAATGCGGCGGTTTTTCTGCCTAGCTACCGGATCGACATTGTCTATGACTGGTTGCGTCTGACCCATGCCTACAGTGACCCAGCGATGCTTGTCAGGCAGCGATTTGCGTAGATAAGTGGCTAGAGTATTTGCCTGGATAAGGGTGTAATCTCGGCTAGCGCTCGTATCTACCTGATCGTCGCTGTAGCTACGAATAGAGATTGTTGCATCTGGGTAGTTTACTAGCTGATCTAGTACCTGACTAAGCAAGCTGTCTGCCTTTAAATCGCTTTGCCCTGGAGAAAATAAAGCGTCGCTAGGAAGCGTGATTTTAAGCTGAGCGACCTCTAGTAGATGATCGTCTGGCGTTGTTGCGACCGGTTGGTAGCTAGGCACTGCGTCTAGCTGAAGCGGTGGCGGATCAACCGCCGCTCGCAGCGCATCGATGCGTGCACTGATACCGGTACCTTGGTAGGGCGGCTTGCCTAGCCTCTTTTCTAGGGTTTGCAATCGTCGATCTAGCGTTAGCAGCTCAGTTTCTATCGAGTTAAGTTCGTCAACAAGGGGCTGCTTTTCTAAAGGTGGTAGGACTAACGGCTCTAGTACAGGCCCCGTTTCAGGTAAGGGAATTGCCTCAATTCGGCTCTGGGCAGTGGGTGTGTGCCATAGCTCAGGAAAGTGCCACAGGCGGTTGCTCAGTCGGCTCGTTTTTCGCAACAGGCGCTCTTGCAAGGGGGGCGCGCTAATATTGCCAGAGAAGATCTGCGCTAGCAGAATGCCGAAGAGCCAGGCTAGGGTCAGCGCACCGCTGCAGGTGAGGAGATAGGCGATCGCAACATAGGGCTGTCGCTGCCAAAATCGCGGCGTACGAGGTAGTGGTGTCGGCGGCAGTGGTGTTGGTGGTAGCGGCTCAAGAAGCGGTGCATAGGGTAATGGTACCGCGTCTGTCTGCTGCGTACCGGTGGCCTCGCGATGTGGCCACTGAGCGTCGCTTGCTGTGAAATCTGTGCTTGAGCTGGCGTTGGGGTGACTTTGCCTATCAGTCACAGCCTCTCTAGTAAAAGGCGTTAAGGGCTCTCTTGGCGTTGACTGTGCTTGCCTGGAGGCTGGCTGCTTTTGTCTTGCCTGCCAAGGCCATCGCCACGCAAATCTGCGCTGCTTTTGCTGGATGTCTAGCTGAGGCTGATGATCTGCACGATCAGTGGCAATTTCTGGGGCGGCTGCCTCTGGCGGAGCTTTGTGATAAGCAGTATCAGAAACTCCGTACCTGTTTCCCTGCGGCTGCACGTAGCTATCAAACCCTCGACTCAGACTCGGTCGAGGATGAAGCGATCGCGATCTGATATCTGTAGACGACGGTGCAGATAACGATGGCTCGTTGCGCTCGGCGTTGGCTCCGTTCGAATCCGGTTCATTGTTCACAAACCAGCCTCCCTTTAATTGCTCCAGCCAGTATGACAGCTACTAGACTGATGAACCAAGGATTAATTGTAGTTCAGTTTTACTAACTATTCGTAGTAACGCCATCCCCGCCAAGGACTGACTTCAATCGCGCCACGCTCGGTAAAGACGACTCGGTAATCGAGCGCTGGGGCCTGTTCTGTGGCCGTCCCGACTATTTGGGGTAACGGGGTCTCGTCAATTGCTGCGATCGCGTCACTATCTACTGGGTCATAGCCAACGACAGTACCATCCTCACTGACTCTGACCCGGTAGCTCACCGCCCTCCCCAACCGAGGCTGCTCACGATTGTCCACCAAAGTCTGCTTCAGCTCGCTATTGAGCCGCTGAACGCTTTCTATCTCGTCTAGCGCGTTTGACGGCTCTGTATCTAAGTTGGCTGCGCCCGCTGCACTTTCCGCAATCTCGGTATCTGCAACCTCAGTATCTTCAGTATCTACGGCTTCACCTATCTCAGTAGCTGGCTCAGTAGCTGGCTCAGTAGCTGGGTCTACCTCCTTCGGCTCTTCTGCCGTCTCTAACTCCGGTTCAGTGAGGGACTCAGTTTCACCGATCTCAGCTTCAGGTGATGTGGCAATCTGGTCAGACGTGGGCTCTTCTGCTTCGCCAGTAGGCGGCGCATCACCGCTGACAGTATCTGCGATCGCAACTTCGGCGGCTTCGCTGGTGTCGCTAGTTGCAGGATCTCTGAGCTCAGGTATAGGCAACAGCCCAATTGCCATCGTTGCCGCGACCAGTCCACCAATACCCAAGACAGCAGGAATAGCGCGATCGCTCAGTGGCTCTTCGCTGCGCACAAATCGACGCGCTAAAGGTGCTAAAGCAGGACTTAGCTCCGGTAGCGTTTGAGTGTCGTCAAAAAACTGATCGACCGCTTCAGTCAAATCAAATAGCTGCACTGCTGAGAGCTTGATATCTATCGCCCGACCATCACCCAAATCGCCCAAATCGGCAATTTCTGGCTGAACCACTAGGTGGTGATAAGGGCCATCGCCTGGGTTGATATGAACCAAAAGAGGCTCGCCTTCTGCTACCTGCGGATGCGCAAAGCCGCTGAGCACCTCTTGCCCGTACTGACTGACCGCTCGCACTAGCGCCGCAAAAAAGTTGTATCCGCCGTTAAGCGATCGCTCCAAACCGCTAATTCGACATTCTGCATTGACTAGCAGTGACATCACGTCTTCGCTACCTGGCGACGGATCAATACTCAATCCATCCAAAATTAAGCTGCAATTAGGCAGCTGATACTGACGCCGAATTGTCATGACACTTCTCCATCAAAAAGGCTAATCCAGAGCCGCTCTGCGCCTTCCGTCCCTGCGCAAAACAATAGCTTTGTCAGTAGCTCAATAGCGAGTTCGTTCAGCTTCTCGTCTGTGCTGTAGGCAATCACACTTGAGCGCTTTGCGTTCATGCGAGCCCGAAAGTGTGAGCGAAATCTTGCTAAATAGTCCGACAGCCGAAAATGATGATCAAACGATAGGTTTTGATCGCTGAGCTGCTGATAGCCCAGCAGTAGCTGACGAATCAAGACCGTCAGGCGACGCGCCAAAAAGCAAGTGATCAGCACCAGTCCCTTGCCTTCTTCTAAAGACATGGGCTGCCGCTGGCTGAAGCGCCGTAGAGGATTACTGCTGCGCAGCAGCCAAAGATGAACCCGACCTCGAATCACCTCTGACAATCCCAGCTCTTTTGCCGAGGCTAGCATTGCCTCTGAACCACCGAGATCTAATGCCTCAATAGCTAGCAGGAGTAAGTCAATTTGGGTTTTGGCTCTACGAGAGCACTCAATAGGAAGCCCCTCAGGATTGCTAAGCTGATCGACTAGCTTAGGGCTGGCTGGCTGGGTATCAGGAGGGCTCTGTGCTTGCATGCGCTGGCGGTTATCCACTCAAAGATCTCGTCAAAATATAGTTACAAATGATTAAGGCATTTCTGGTAAAGCAGAGTCGTTCCGATACCAGTAGCTGCATAGACAATTTCAGCGATATCAAGAAAACCGCTATTTCTGATGTTGCCGTTTTGATATTTTAGATCCGACGGTTTCTAATACTCGATAGTTTCTAATACCTTCTGAAATACCTAATAGAGTCAACATCAAACGTTGAATATCAGTACGTTTAAGTAGAAGTTTCCCGAAGTCTGACTACGACATAACGATCTACATTGATTTGAGCCTGCTTGAGTCCAAGCGTATGAAGGTTAAATCTGAAAAGGTCATCTTTTTAAATATAACAACCCTGATACATTACAGCCTGATAGAGCTGGCTACGCTTTCCTCACTCACAATTACATAACTACTACATGACTAATACGTGGCCAATACATGAGTAAAAAGGCGCGATCGCAAACACACAGCTAACCTAGCCTGGCATAGGCCGGCTAGGTGCGATCGCTAGACGCAGTCAGCGATGTACCCACCAGCACCACCACACCTAGCATTATCTCAGTACAACTACTTAGAATCAATCCTTTGCAATCAACTTTGCTGAGAACTTTATCTAAAGCTTTACCTTGGAGCTGACCTAGGCGTGTCCTTAATCTGAGAACCTGATCTAAGAAATGGCTTAGAAAGACGGCTTATTTAGGAATAATCTCTTCAATCAACCAGCGATCGCTCTCTCGGACCAGTTTATAAGTTGCCCCAACGACTTCATCCCCGTAAGAGGAGACAGAATCTCGACTACCCGAGGTGTCATACACCTCTGCTGACTCTGTAACCTCCGCTTCAACACTTAAGCTGTCCGTACCTTCCGCGCTATCTGGCTCCACCGATAGGATGCTGATCGTGCCATGTGTATAGTCCACATACGACCCGTCTGCCTCTAGCGCACTTACATTGCTTTCTGCGCCCGTCAACGCTCTACCTGTCAACACAGTGGTCAGCTCGCTGTCATCGTATTCTTGCCCATATGCTGCGCGCTTCGTCTCCAACCAAGACAGAATTGTGGCCTCACCGATTCCCTCAGCGTCGTCTGGTGCTGGTGTCGCTGACTCTGGTGTATCTGTCTCAATAGCCGGCTCATTGACTGTAATATCTAGTGGCTCGCCCTCTATGGCTGGCGTTACCGTTGTCGCATTATTGCCCGTAATAGCACTTAAGATCTTGCTCGCTAAAAATAGCCCCACGCCTAGACAGAGTAGCCCTGCCAAAATCACAAGTGCCAGACGATCCCACTTGGGCGAACCGGTGCTGCGTCGGTTTCGCCTCGCTCTTAGTGCGGCTAGTCCCCCTTGAGGTGCACTATTTTCATTAGAGCTGCCTAGGTGGGTGGCCTCCTCTCTTGCCCCTAACTGTCCAGTTGGAGACATCTTCGATATTTTGTCAACGATGCTAGCGCTGCCAGCAAACCCAGCTAGTCCCGCTGAGCTGGCAGCACCTACAGACTCGACACCGCTCGTTCGGGTGCCCAATTCAGGTGGAACAAAGCCAGCAGGCTCTCCAAACGTAGACGGCTCAAATTGAGAAGTCGTACCCGCTCCGATCGCTACCGCGCTGCTTTCACTACTACCAGAGGTTTCTATTGCCCTCGCTGCGGCCTGAGCGCTCCAGGTTTCTGCAAGATTGCCTCGGGCATTTCCTTCAAAGTCTCCTTGGACGTTTCTTTGGGCGTTTCTTTGGGTATTTTCGAGAGGCAGATTTTCTAGGTAAGTCTGTACAGTACTATCCGCAAAATAGTCTTTGAGCGTTGCTTGCGCCTGGTCTAAGTCTTTAAAGAATGGAAAGACTTCTTGCTGAAGCCAGTTTTCAGCGTATAAACAAAGACCAGGCAATAGATCTGGAGATCCTTGAGAATGCTCTCGAATAAAGGCAAGTGGTTCAAATTCTTGAGATAGCTCTAGCGCCCGACTCGCTTCTTCCGTCTGGCCCAGCAGCACTGCACAAACAGCCTGCTCTAAATGGACATCCTGACGACCACTCAGTCGTAGAAGCATTTGCTTGGCACGCCGAATTAAGGCTGGCTGGTGCTGTGCAAAACCGCGCGCTAGCAGTGCATATACGGCTAAATATGTGCCTACTGCCGAGGGCCTTTGAGCCTCGGCCTCGAAAATTTCCTGCTGTTCAGCGGCAGTTAGGTATCCTCTCAGCTGCTGTACAAATCGTAAAAAGTCGTCCACGTCTAGGCCAGACAGATCGTCGTCAGCCCCGTCGATGCCGCCTCTGTCTTGAAGCATACTGCGCAGCAGGCTGATACCTTCCTGCCGAGAGCGTTTTTGCTCTATGGGTCTAGAAATCAAGTCGAGGCAGCGATAGGGCCTTAGCTTATACAGATCCGCTTGAATCTCGGCGCGTAGAACCGGCAGCAGCTCTTCTTTCAACAGCAGCTCTCGGCCCGTCTCTAATGACTCAGCCGCATGTTCGTAGTGATTTTGCTGCCACTCTTCTCGACCAAGCTCTAAGCAGGCAACAGCCAAGCTTAGAATGATGTCAGGCAGCATCGGCTGCGCTTTAATTTCTTGGCCCTCTATCGTACTAGAATCGCGCTTGATGTAAGGACGACCTAATCGGAGTACCAGTTCGTATTCTCCTAGCTCTAGTAAGATCAGCAGCGCTCCGACTAGAAGGGGTTGCTCAATTTCTATGGTCGGAACATTAGCATCTAGGTCGTCGAAGCTCTCCGTTTCTTTTCCTAGCCTGCCTTTGGATATGCCCTTAGTTTTGCTCAAAAACGCCTGGTCATACTCGGCTCGGCTGGCGCTATTGCCCAAAACCTCATAGGCACGATCTATGAGCTGACGACGTGACTCAATGGCCAGCTCTGAATACTCACGTCTGGGAACTTGCAGAGTGCGATCACGATGCGACTGTTGCAGCTGTTCAGCCGTCGCCTGAATTGGCAAGCCTAAAATTCGATAGTAGTCCAGCGGAATTCGCACTCTTTGTGTCCCCAGCCATTAAATCAATACTTCTTGTCTTTAACCAATATCGAACCAACATAACAGAGGCTACGTGCTGTGCTTGTCGCCAACCGCTAGCTTCTGCACCATATCTGCTTTGATGCGTACCTGTTTGTGCCTGATCACTTCTAATACTTAATTATGATCGCAGATTGTATTTTCCGCGCTTTGCTTTGACATCTGGTTTCTGATACCTGAACTTTGGTATCTGCTGGTCTTAGCACCCGTTATGGGTGCGATTTTGAGGCATACCTTACCACTGTTCTTGAAAGAAATCTCAACAAAGGCAAAATCCTGGTTTGGTCTCAGCTCTGCTGCGTAGCAAATGTACTCATGTAATAGGCACGGTAAATCGTGATCAAACCTAGCGTATTTCAAGCTTGAGGCCCAGCCATTTTGGAGATTAATTCAATATTTCGAGGTGAAGCAGGCTATGATAAAACGCGAATTGCCTAAGAAAAGATTAAGAGAAAGATATTGATCGCTTTTGCTACGCATTACTTGCAGATTAGCCTTGGAAGAGGTGTAGAAAAGACTTAGGAGAGGTTTAGGCCTACAGACCCACTGCTGCTAAGAACACGGACATAACCTATGGTTCAGGAAAGACCACTGCCCACATTTCAATCATCCTCTTCTCAAGTCACCAAAGACGAGGGGCTGACCATCTACGAAGATATGATCTTAGGGCGCTACTTTGAGGATAAATGCGCCGAGCTTTATCAGCGAGGTAAGGTCAAAGGCTTTGTCCATCTCTATAACGGCCAAGAAGCCGTTGCTTCGGGTGTGATCAAGGCGATGCGCTCAGATGACTACGTGTGCAGTACCTATCGCGATCACGTTCATTCTTTGAGCGCTGGGGTTTCAGCTAATGCCGTGATGGCCGAGCTGTTTGGTAAAGAAACTGGTTGCAGCAAGGGTCGAGGCGGCTCTATGCATATGTTTTCCAAAGAGCATAATGTACTCGGTGGTTTTGCCTTCATTGGTGAGGGTATTCCAGTTGCTTTAGGCGCGGCTTTTCAGACTCGCTATCGGCGTGAGGCGATGGGTAATAGCGATGCGGACCAGGTAACTGCGGCGTTTTTTGGCGATGGAACGACGAATAACGGCCAGTTTTTTGAATGCCTAAACATGGCAGCGCTGTGGAAGCTGCCAATCATTTTTGTTGTAGAAAACAATATGTGGGCAATTGGTATGGCCCATGAGCGGGCTGCTTCGCAAACTGAAATCTACAAAAAAGCCAGCGTATTTGGTATGCCGGGCTATGAAGTCGATGGTATGGATGTGCTAGCTGTGCGCGCGGCAACTAAGACCGCAGTAGAAAGGGCTAGAGCCGGGGAAGGCCCCACTCTATTAGAGTGCTTGACCTATCGCTATCGCGGGCATTCGGTAGCCGACCCTGATGAGCTAAGAGATCCTGCTGAGAAGAAGTTTTGGCGCGATCGCGATCCTATCAAACGCTTCAGTGCCTACCTGCTAGAGCACGATCTTGCCAGCGAAAATGAACTCAAAGCCATTCGCGACAAGATTACAGGGATCGTTGAAGATGCCTTAGTCTTTGCCGAAGAAAGCCCTGAGCCCAATCCTGCCGATCTCTACAAGTATATTTTCGCTGAAGACTAACGCTTAGGCAGCCTTTTGCCACCCTAGCTCTTCTCGCTAGATACTTTTCTTGAACTATTCTTTCTACCCATTTATTACATTCCAACATGGCAGAAACCTTTTTATTCGACGCGCTCCGTGAGGCCATCGACGAAGAAATGTCTCGCGACCAAACCGTCATGGTGATGGGCGAAGACGTCGGTCAATATGGTGGATCTTACAAAGTCACCAAAGACCTTCACGACAAGTACGGCGAGCTACGCGTACTCGATACCCCCATCGCTGAAAACAGCTTTACCGGTATGGGCATTGGCGCGGCAATGACTGGCCTACGCCCCATTATTGAAGGCATGAACATGGGTTTCTTGCTGCTAGCCTTCAACCAAATCTCTAACAATGCTGGTATGCTGCGCTACACCTCTGGCGGCAACTTCAAAATTCCGGTTGTTATTCGTGGTCCCGGTGGTGTGGGCTCTCAGCTAGGCGCTGAACACTCCCAGCGACTAGAAGCTTATTTTCAGGCGGTACCCGGTTTGAAAATTGTGGCCTGCTCCACACCGCGTAATGCTAAAGGGCTGCTCAAAGCGGCCATTCGTGACGACAACCCAGTTCTGTTTTTCGAACATGTGCTGCTGTATTTCAATAAAGAAGACTTGCCGGACGACGAGTACGTGCTTCCGCTCGACAAAGCTGAGACAGTCCGTGCTGGCAAAGACGTAACGATTTTGACCTACTCGCGGATGCGCTACCACGCTATGAAGGCTGTAGAGTCTCTAGCGCAAAAAGGCTACGATCCAGAAGTTATTGATTTGATTTCACTTAAGCCGATTGACTATGACACTATCGGAGCGTCAATTCGTAAGACTCACCGTGTAGTGATTGTTGAAGAATGTATGCGAACCGGGGGTATTGGTGCGGAGATCATTGCCTCTATTAATGACCGGTTTTTTGATGAGTTGGATGGCCCTGTGATTCGTTTGTCTTCTCAAGATATTCCAACGCCCTATAACAAGGGTTTGGAAGATTTGACGATTGTGCAGCCCGCTCAGATTGAAGAGGCTGTCGAGAAGATTATGCAAGGTCAGCTATAAATTAGATATTAGCTATCACATTTCTCAACCAAGTTGCCTCGATCATTACGGTTGAGGCAATTTGGTATTAGGATACTTATCTGGTACTGGATCTCTGGCCTTAAATCTCTGGCCCTAGATCTCTGGCTCTGGGTCTGACGCTGGGCAGGTGGAATAAAAATTATTGATGGATTCTATGGGTAAGCAACGCCTAATACTCGCTTCGCTGCTAGGGCTAGTGATCGCTGCAATCGTGCTTATTGTGCAAATCCCAACCCAGCTTGGATTGGACTTGCGAGGTGGCACGCAGCTGACGATGCAGGTCAATCCGACCGAAGAGATCGCTAATATAGGCGAGCGAGAGCTAGCGGCAGTTCAGCGGGTGATCGAAAACCGGGTGAATGGACTTGGGGTCTCGGAAGCTGTTGTGCAAAGCGTAGGCCAAGATCAGCTTTCGATTCAACTGCCGGGTGTGAGCGACCCAGAAAAAGCTGAGCGGGTGCTAGGGGGCACGGCCCAGCTAGAGTTCCGTAGCCAAAAGCCGAATACTGAGGGCGAATTTCAGGCACTGCGCTCGGTGGCGCAGCGGCAGCAGCTTGAGCAGGCTGTGCTAGTTGAAAGTGGAGATGAAGCGGCGATCGCAGCTAACCAAGCGACTATTGAAGCAACCCAAGAAGATATTCTGAATCTGTTTGCCGAGACGGGCTTGACCGGCGATAAGCTAAGAGATGCGATCGCAGGGCCCCTTCCCAATGCGCCGCCTGGTGCATGGCAGGTCAGCATTATCTTTGACGCAGAAGGCGCTAGGCTATTTGCCGATCTTACCCGCGATATCGCCGGTACTGGACGCGGCATCGGCATTTTCTTAGACAATCAGCTCATCAGCGCGCCTGGCGTGTCGGTAGAGTATGCAGAAAATGGAATCGAAGGCGGACAGGCCACTATTTCAGGTCAGTTTGATGCTGAAGCTGCTCGCGACCTGGAAATTCAGCTACGCGGCGGCTCGCTGCCCTTGCCCGTAGAAATTGTAGAAAATCGAACTGTAGGTGCCACGCTAGGTCGTGACAGCGTAGAGCGCAGCCTATACGCCGCGCTATTTGGCTTAGCCTTGGTCTTGGTCTTTATGGCTGTTTACTACCGTCTGCCGGGTGTCCTCGCAGATATTGCTCTGATCGTATATGCCATCTTGACCTGGGCTGCTTATAACCTGCTAGGCGTGACGCTGACGCTGCCTGGTATTGCTGGCTTCATTTTGAGTATCGGTATGGCCGTTGATGCCAACGTGCTTATTTTCGAGCGAACTCGTGAAGAGCTGCGTGCAGGCAAAACACTCTATCGCTCTGTAGAGTCTGGATTTTACCGAGCCTTTTCTAGCATTTTAGACAGTAACGTCACCACGCTGATTGCCTGTGGGGCACTGTTTTTCCTCGGGACAGGCTTAGTACGTGGCTTTGCGCTGACGCTGGCTATTGGCGTCACTGTCAGTATGTTTACCGCCGTTAGCTGTAGCCGAACGCTGCTGTTTTTTGCAATTGGCTTTCCTCAGTTTCGCAAGCCTAACCTTTTTTGCCCTGGTGTCGAGCCATTGCCGGCTAGAGGGAAAACCCCTTCGAGTGCTCAGTAATTATGAAAATTAACGTTATCAAGCAAAGAACCCTCTGGTGGTGCATTTCTGGAATCATTATTCTAGTTGGGATCGCCTCAATGGCGCTTTCGTGGCAGCAGTATGGCGCTCCGCTCAAGCCTAGTCTTGATTTTGTGGGCGGTACCCGTTTGCAGCTTGCTCGCGACTGTAGCGACACGGCTAGCTGCACTGAGCCAATTGATATCTCTGAGGTTCGACAGGTTCTCAATGAGCAGGATTTAACAGGCAGCAGCATTCAGTTGCTAGGTGAAGACAAGCAAACAGTAGTCGTGCGAACCCGTAACTTAGATGTCGATCAGCGCGACGCGTTGCAGTCTGCTCTAGGTGAAACGATTGGGACGATTGATCCTGACGCGACGAAAAATGACACGGTTGGCCCCGTTCTGGGCAAGCAGCTTTTAGCCTCTGGTCTGATGTCCTTACTAGTGGCGTTTGCGCTCATCGCTGCCTATCTAAGTCTGCGCTTTAAATTTGACTACGCCGTTTTGGCAATTGTGGCGCTCTTGCACGATTTATTAGTAACGCTGGGGATATTCTCGATTTTGAGCTTAGTCACGGGCTACGAAGCTGATAGCCTTTTTATCGTAGCGCTGCTGACTATTGTGGGTTTCTCTGTTAACGACACGGTCGTTATTTATGACCGCATTCGCGAAACGCTTCAGCGTACGCCGAACCGTTCTATCAATGCGATTGTTGATGAGGCAGTCAACGATACGCTGGGCCGGTCAATCAATACGACGCTGACGACTGTATTGACGCTGTTGAGCATCGTCATTTTTGGCGGCGGTACGCTAAAGTACTTCGCGCTAGCGCTGATTACCGGCTTCTTGGCAGGCGCTTACTCTAGCATCTTTATTGCCAGTACGCTGCTCGCCTGGTGGCGTGCTCGCGCTGAGGGCGAAGACTTTGGTGATGATGACTCTGGAGATGATGAGCTAATTCGTGACGATCAAGGCCCAATCGATTCTGTGCCAAGTGCGTTTTAGTATAAATGTACCTTTGTCGTAAGTGCGTTTTAGATGCGTTTTAGATAGAGAGCAGAGGCGTGTAGAGAGCAAGCCCTACAGAGAGCAATCCGTACAGAGAGCAAGATAGAAAGTAAATAGAGAACAAGGCAGCGAAAGAGCAAAGCCCAAGACGTAAAGTTTGAGATATATAGCTTTTGTAGAGTTGCCTATGACATTCTTATTGGCTGAAGCCTCTACAGCACAGCGAGTGGCTCTATCCGCAGAGGAAGAATGCATCCTTACTCTGCTATAAAATTAAAATAGAAGATAACTGAAGCAAAGGACACCAAACAAGGCTGCGTCTATTGACAAGAGAGCAAGTTACAGCCACACAAGCTTATGAGATAGAAGCGCTACGCCAGGCCATGATGCGGACTTGGTGGTGGGTATGCTTGGCTCTGTGGCTGACCGTTGGACTCTTTAGCCTGTGGTGGATACGCGCAGAAATTCAGGTGCTGCGGCAGTACTTTACCTGGACGGCGGTGCGTTTTATCGTGATTTATCATCGACCTGCAGCGATGGGTTTAGGGCTATGCTGCGGGTTGACACTGGCACTGCTATTTAGTGAAAGTCGTCAGATTTTGTGGGGGATTTCACAGGGCGAGCAGGCCCGGCTGCTAAGCAGCTTAGAAAAAATATACGCTCAAGGGCCTTCTCATCCGCAGTGGAAGGTGATCCGCGCAGAACCTCAAGAGAAAGAAGGCTAACTATTCGTGACTTCATCTAAGCCCGACCGTTCTACTGTGACTATTCCTGTAGGGTTGCCACGCCAGTGGCTATGGTGGCTTATCGGCTTGGGCCTGCTGTTTATTGCCTGCACCAGCACGCTAGTTCACTGGTTGACAGAGTACTGGTGGTTTGAAGCTATTGGATTTGCTAGTCTTTTCAAGCTGCGTTTGGGTTGGAGCATATTCTGTGCGGTCCTAGCATTTCTCCTTTACGCTGCGGTGCTTTGGGGCAACTATTGGATAGCGCTTTTGCTGACGCGCGATCGCCCCTTCTACAGTCCCAAAAACAGCGCTTGGGCACCTGTTATTCCTAATCTGACAATCTACGGGGGGCTTGCGCTCATTGTGCTTTTATCAGTTGGCGCAGCGCAGCGAGCGGCCACCACCTGGGAAATCCTGCTCAAGTTTTTTAACCCAACCGCCTTTGATATTGCCGATCCGATCTATCAACGAGATGTTGGTTTTTATGTCTTTCGGCTGCCGCTTTATCAGGGCATACAGCAACAGGGCGTAGAGCTGCTGATTTGGGCACTGATGCTAGTACTGGTCATCTATGCAGCCCGAGGAGAAATTCGATTAGAGCGAGGCTGGAAGTACTTTCTCACAGGTACAGTTAAGACGCATCTTTGCGTGCTGCTAAGTGCGATCGCCCTCTTCCTAGCTCTAGGTTACTGGCTCGCTCGCTACGATCTGCTTTACTCCGCAAATGGTGCGGTATTTGGCGCAGGCTATACAGATGTTAATGCCAGACTCGCCGCCTATAGCCTGATGGCTATCGTCACGCTGGTCGTTGCCATTTTGTTTATAGTTTCCCTTTGGCAACAAGGCTTCTCATTACCGTTGACCAGCCTTGGCCTCTACTGCGTTATTCTTCTCGTGATTGGAGGCGCTTATCCCTGGCTCCAGCAAACCTTTATCGTTGAGCCTAACGAACTCGACAAAGAAGCGCCTTATATCGAAAACAACTTGACCTTCACCCGTCAGGCGTACGGCCTCACAGACGTTCAGCAGCAAGAATTCATCGTTCAAGACAGCCTTAACACTGCTGCCCTAGAGCAGAACGCCGCCACCCTCGACAATATTCGCCTGTGGGACTACCAAACGTTACTAAGCACCTACCAAGAGCTGCAAAGCCTGCGCTCTTATTACCGCTTTCACGATGTTGATATCGATCGCTACACCCTAGAAGGCGACTACCGTCAGGTGATGCTCGCTGCCCGTGAACTAGACTACGACGCCGTCGATGGCAAAGCTAGAAACTGGGTAAATCAGCGCCTTAAGTACACTCACGGCTATGGTGTAGCCGCTAGTCCCGTCAATCGAGTTACCGTCGAAGGTCTACCCGACTTCTTTATCAAAAACATCCCGCCTGAGGCCTCAGTCGATATTGCCATTGACCAGCCTAGAATCTACTACGGCGAAGAAACCAACCACTACATCTACACTGGCACCAGCACATCTGAGTTCGACTACCCCTCTGGCAGCGACAATGCCACCAACCTTTATGATGGCACTGGCGGCGTTGCTATTGGCTCTTTACTGCGGCGCTCTATCTATGCTTTCGAATTTGGCTCGCTCAAGCCGCTAACCTCCAACTACTTCATGCCTGCGGCTAAAGTTCACTATCATCGCAACATTTTGCAAAGGGCAAGACAGGTTGTGCCTTTTCTTCATCTTGATAGCGATCCTTATTTAGCGCTAGTTGACGGACGCTTCAAATGGATATTAGACGGCTATACCGTTAGTGATCGCTATCCCTACTCAGAGCCATTAGCCCTCTCGCGAAATGTCGATGCCCTGCTAGCTAGCCAGCCGCAGCTCACCCGAATGGCTGAGTCTGGTACCAACTACATTCGCGATGCCGCCAAAATCGTAATCGATGCCTATGATGGCACCCTCAATGTATACGTAATAGACGAGAGCGATCCGGTCCTCACCACTTATCAAAAGATATTTCCCGAACTGTTTACACCCTTAGACGCTGCCTCAGAGCAGCTACAGGACCACTTTCGCTACCCGCTCAACCTGTTTCAAGTCCAGTCTCAGATGTATCGGGCCTACCATATGGACGATATTGAAGTCTTCTACAATCAAGAAGACCTGTGGCAGCTACCCCAGCAAACCGGCGAAAACGATACATCTGAGCAGATGCAGCCCTATTACGTCATCATGCGGCTACCCGACGCAGATGGTGAAGAGTTTTTGCAAATCCTTCCTTTCACCCCTGCTCGTAAAGACAACATGGTCGCCTGGATGGCTGCCCGCTGCGATGGCGCTCAGTATGGTCAGCTTGTCCTTTACCAGTTTCCCAAGCAGGTATTGGTTTACGGCCCACAGCAGATAGAGGCGCGTATCGACCAAAATCCAGAAATCTCTGGACAGCTCACGCTTTGGAATCAGCAAGGTTCTAGCGTCATTCGCGGCAATCTACTAGTCATTCCGGTCGATCAGTCCCTTCTCTATTTCGAGCCCGTATATTTGCAGGCAGATAAGGGCGCTCTGCCCGAGCTGAAGCGTGTCATCGTAGCTTTTAAAGACACCATCGTTATGCGCAATACGCTAGCCGAAGCCCTAGAAGCTATCTTTGGCACAGTCCAATCAGCTGCGCCTGTTTCTACTGCTCTCACTACAAACAACACCCAAAACTTGGTTCAGTCGGCTATTGAAGCCTACGAGCAAGGTCAAACAGCCCTACAAAGCGGAGATTGGGCAACTTATGGCCAGTCTCAAGAACGTTTGGGTAGTTTGCTCGAGCAGCTTAACGCTGAGCCCACAACAGAGATATTAATAGCAGAGTAGCGGAGAAAATAAAAACAGAGTAGTGAAGAGAAATTAGCCGATCTGTTCTTTCTCTGTTTCTGGTCTTTCTCTTAGCCTTGCTATGGCTTTCTTTGCTTTACTACTCTCTTTGCTTTAATAAAACTACTAGTATCAACCTATCGCAACAGCGCTCTATTACCAGTAAAGACTCCTTTCGGACTCTTCTCTGGCATAAGGCTGCTCTTTAATAGCGTCTCGTAGGCACTGAGGGCCTGTGCAAACGAATAGTTATCGATTGCGTACTGTCTTCCCCTTCTGCCATACGTTTCAGTCTGTTCGGGGTTACTATACAGCGCTAAGATTGCATCACTTAAGTCAGTTGGACTCTCTGGTGGGACCACAAGCCCGCTTTTGCTGTCGCGGACAGCCTCAGCAGCGGCACCGTTAACCGGTACCGACGCGATGACAGGGCGACCGCTCGCCATAATAACTTGAGTCTTAGAAGGCATGTTGAACCCAACTACGTTACGCTTCTGCATAATCAGCGAGACATCTGCCGCCGCTAGCATTTCAGGTAGTTCTTCTCTAGATACAAACGGCAGTAAAGTCACGTTGTGTACGTCTAGCTGAACACGTAACCTGTCTAGTTCTGAAAGCTGACTTTTCTCGCCAACAATAACAAACTGAATATCTCGGTTGTCTTGTAGCTGAGCAGCACTGTGCAGAATAGTTCGTACGCCCTGGGTGCGAGCGATATTACCGGCATAAAGGACGACAAACTTGTCTTTTAGATTGTGCGCGCGGCGAAAGGCGTTATCTTGCTTAGGCAGTGGCCGCACAAAGTCGACGTCAACCCAGTTGGAAATACATTTCATTTTCCTTTCTGCGACCCCTTTGTCTACTAGGTTCTTGGTAAATGAAGGGGTAATAACGCTAATTTTAGTGGCGCTAGCGTAGGCAAATTTCTCTAGATGCTCAAAGACCTTGATGGCTATCTTGTTGCTAATCAAGCCGGTCTGCACCGCTGCTTCTGGCAGAATATCTTGCAGACTTAAAACGGTAGGACACCGGTAGAACAGCCGGGTTGCTGCAACGGGAACGCAAGCAGGGAGCGACGGGCTAGTTGATAAGATAACATCGGGACGCCAGCCGCTAATAGCTTTGAAGAAGCTGAGGAGAGCGAAGCTACCGTCAAGTAGTACCCTTCCAATCAAACCTGGGTTGCGACGAGTTGCTACAAAGCATCGGTCTATTTGGACGCCATTGCGAAATTCGCTCTTATACAACTGCCCTTTGTATTCAGCGTAGATTTCTCTTTCTGGATAGTTGGGCATGGCCGTGATAACTCTCACCTGATGCCCGCGTTTGACCAAGCCTTCCGCAAGCTCTGTCATAAGAGGGGCAATGCCGATAGGCTCAGGAGAGTAATTATAAGAATAGAGAAGAACACGCATATTATTTAGCTCTAAAGACTGGACTTTGCTTTTAGCAAGCGGTTGATGGGCTGAGCGCTTGCTAAGAGACGCTGAATGACAGAACTTGGGCTTGTAAGACTCGAAGTGCGTAATAATACTGGCAGCGAGTGGGGATGTACCAAGCTAGATGTGCAGCTAGATGTGCCTGTTATATCAACATTATCTGTCTGACTCCAGGGCGATCATCGAATATTGTTTGGACTTCAGCCAATCTTTAAGTAATTCCCAAAAATTGCGTAAAGTTTGCTGAAAGTTCATCTATAAAATGTTTTCGAGTACAGCGGGCTCTCGATGTTCATTCTCTCAATTAATATTAATTAGAGAGAGTCTTTCAAATCGAGAAACCATTCGTATTGTTAGGCTATAGCTGCTTTACTGACCTGATTTATCTTCAACTTCATCGTGACTTTGCACTTATATGATGAGTCTTGATTCAGCTTCGTATTTCCTGATTCCTAATGACAGTTAGAAAATATACGTGTTGTTTATTTCTGAAAGACAGCGAATACAATTGAGCTTGACTACAAAGTTATGGGTGTATGTGAAAAGATGTCGAAAACGCAGAAGGCTCAGTGGGATCTTGTAAAATTTGTTACAACGTTAAATGCTTTTGGCGAAGTTCCATTTTTTGGAAGCTTTCGCTGGATACAGGAATGGATGGGGCAGCGCACGGCATTTCCAGGTAGAAATTTAGACGCTATGAAGAATAGAGCTGTGGTGATAGGAAAGATGCCATCGGCATTGTCTGAGGCGCTGCGTCAAGCAACGTTGTCACCCAAGCGTGAGCTATTGTTTTGTGATCTGGTTACTGATAAAGATCTGCTAGTGACACGCACTGATGCCGCGACCAAAGATGTTATTCAAGATCAGCTTTGCGAAGTTGTAATGGGTGCAGATACCGTTGTTTTCTGGGTAACCTCCGATTCCTCTAGTGTATGGACTGATTTGGTAAAGTGCCTGAGCAAAAATTCGGAAGTTGTCGTTCAGCAGGTCTTTGACTTTACTCAAACAGATGCTGACCTAGCAGCCTGGGACGCGCTAGACGATGTTGTGATGGGCGGCGTTAGTCAAAGTACGTTTTTTCTCAAAAAACAGATGTCTTCAAATCTGTCCTCGTTGGATCCGATCAGTGAGCCTACCCAATACGCTTTGTTCACTGGTAGCGTATCGACAGAAAATTCAGGCGGGTTTTCTTCGGTAAGAACTCAAAACTTTGAGCCCGCTTTTGATTTTTCTGGATGGACGGGGTTACGGCTAAGGGTAAAGGGCGATGGGCAGCGCTACAAGTTTATTTTGCGCAACAGCGCAGGCTGGGACAGTCCGGGATACATATACGGTTTTGATACGGAGGCGGGCGTATGGCTAGATGTCGTTGTCCCGTTTGTAGAACTAGTGCCCACCTTTCGAGCAAAGTCTGTGCCGGACGCGGCTGCTTTTGATGCCGGAAAGATAGTCTCTTTTCAGATCATGCTGAGTAAGTTTGAATATGACCGACGGCTCAACCCTCAGTTTGCGCCTGGACCTTTTGAGCTGGCGGTAGCCAAAGTGGCAGCTTATCGAGAGCGACAAGGGGTGCCGCTGATTGTCGTTGGGGCCGCTCTAGATGAGGAGGCCGTAAGCGTGCGTCAACAGGCTGCTTTAGAAGCGATAGAGGTGCCTTATAGGTGGGTTGAACCGGCAGATGATACCCAAACCTTGGTAGCAGCGATCAGTGCAGCTTTAGCGGCCCGATAAAATGACTATAAAAGCTATGGCATCACATATAGTTGCTATTGCTTCTGTCGAGCTGATGAGGATATTCGCTACCGCTAGAAGCCTTTATTGGTATAGCAACTGCCATATTAGGTTCAGACATTCCGAAACCTGGTTTCTACCTGCTTCAGCTATTTTTGTGTTCAGTCTTAGGTGGCGACTGCTAACAGCAATCACATATAGAAAATCCTCTGTATTTACAAATACAGAGGATTTCTTTTATTTCGGGGCCGATGATTCGACTTATGCTGATTTAGGGTCGTTTAGTACGAGGGGCGCGGGGCGCGATCGCTCCCTGCTACCTGTTGCTTGGCGCGGTTGGCACTTTTCTTAAGCGCTTCTAGTCGGCGAATGTAGCGATCGCGCTGCTTTTTCTTGGGTGTTTGCTCAATCAGTGTTTTCAAGGCGCTGCCTAGGCTCTTGTATGCATTTGGCAGCGTGTAGCCAAATCGAGTGGCAATAGAGATCGCTTTTTCGTCGGCGCTGATCGCCTCTTGCAGCGTTTTTTGACCGTTATTTCGTTTGTATAGCCGCCAACCAGAAACCCCACAAAGGCCTAGCGCTAGTAAGAGTAACAGGCCGTCTTGTACCCATAGCTCGCCGACCGCGCCCCCTAGACCGATAGCCAAAGCGGCCATTTCCCAGCCGTCACGCGGAATAGTGTCGCTTTGTACCCGTGCTACTTCATGCCAAAAGAGCAGATTGCGCTGGTCAATGGCTAGCTGTTCCCACTTGGCCAGATCGATCTGAACTTCAACCTGGTCGCGGCCTAGCTCTTCACAGGTGATTAGCGGTGGGGCAACGTCGGTTGCAGGCTCTACTGTAACCCAGCTTTGCAGTTCGGGAGGCAGTAGGCTCCTCAAGCGGCGCAGCTCACCAATATCTGCTCTGGGCGAACTATAGCTGGTGTAGGAGGTCATAGGTCTAGCGGATGAAGATTATTACTTAGTTATTGGTTATAGCACGCTTGCGGGACGGACAACCTTAGTGTAAAACCGTCCCTTTATAAGTTTACAGCGCTGATCTGTAAATTTTGGATGGCTTCATCGAGTAGTGCGCAGCCCGCTTCGACAGATTCTATGCGAGAGAGGCGATCGCGCAACGTTGCTGCATCCTCAAAATCCTTGGCATACCAGACCATGTGCTTCCGTGCCTGACGAATACCGCGCAAACCCTTGTATTCCCATAGCATAATCAAATGCTCACGGGCGCAGAGCAGCCGGTCAATCGCAGTCGGTACAGGGGTAAGGCTGCCTGTTTTTAAGAAGTGATCGATTTCTCCGACCAAGTAAGGATAGCCCAGCGTCCCTCGTGAACACATGATGCCATCAGCTTGGGTCTCGGCTAGGCAGCGCAGCGCTGACTCTACGGAAAAAATGTCTCCATTGGCAATCACTGGAATGCTTAGCGCTGTTTTCACCTTAGCAATCCATTCCCACCGGGCTGTGCCGGTATACCCTTGAGCGCGGGTTCGGCCATGAAGTGTCAGCATCTGTGCGCCTGCTGCTTCTATCTTTCGGGCAAAATCTACAGCGTTGATCTCTTGGTCGCACCAGCCAATTCGAGTTTTGACAGTGACGGGTACGTCGACTGCGGCGCAGACGGCTTTCACAATTTGTATAGCCGTGTCGGGATCGCGCAAAAGAGAAGAGCCGCCCCCGTTCTTGGTGATCTTGTTAACAGGGCAGCCCATGTTGATATCAATAGTATCTGCCCCTTGCCCGACTGCTTTCAGGGCGGCTTCTGCCAAAAAATCAGGACGCCGATCAAAAAGCTGAATGCTGATAGGGCGCTCGTTAGGATCAATGTCCATCAGCTGAGGTAGCTGACGAAGATGGTGCAGTTCAGCGGCGCTGACCATTTCGGTGTACATCATCGACTGGGGCGCGTGGCGGCGTACGAGTCGGCGAAAGACTTTGTCGGTAACGCCTGACAGCGGTGATTGCAGCACCCGGCTATTAATAGTGAGCGTGCCAATCTGTAGTGGCGAGTGTAGATGTGCAAGCGGTAGCTTTGATCTGAGCGATCGCAGCTGATCTAGCCGCCTTTGTTCGGCGCTGCTAGATGCAGTGCGGCTAGCAGCAGTACTAGGATCGAGCGGTGGCTGGGTCGCGGCGAAGGTATTCATCCAATAGCGTTGATTCAAGCGTATGAGGTCTCTCTAGAGCCTTATTCTAGAGGCTTGAGAGATCTGTCGGGTTGTATGCAGACAGGATGGATGTAGACAGGATGGATGCAGATGGCCGATATGTCGATGGTGAGCGGTTCGTTGGTGGGTGAAGGAGCGGCGCTGCTAGCCGCTTTTTTGTGGGCAGCGGCGACGCTGATGTTTGGTAAGTTGGGGCGGCAGCTATCGCCACTGCTGCTAAATATGGTGAAAGGGGTGTGTGCGATCGCCATGATGATGATAACGCTGGTAGTTCAGGCGCAAATAAGCCCTAACTTAGCGATGCTACCTTCCTTACCAAAAGCATCTGTCATCTTTTTACTCTTAAGCGGTGCTCTCGGTATCGGGCTAGGTGATACGGCCTATTTTTCTGCAATTAATACGCTGGGGGCTCGCCGAGCCTTACTGTTAGAAACTTTGGCCCCGCCAATAGCCGCTCTGCTAGCCTGGCTATTTCTCTTCGAGCAGCTTTCTTTGGGCGCTGTAATCGGTATTATGGTGACGCTGTTGGGCGTCGCCTGGGTAATTAGTGAGCGAACGCCTGGCACAGTGCTTCAGCCTACTGGTGCAGGGCTTAGGGTTGCGCTGCTAGCTACTTTTTGTCAGGCGGCGGGGGCTGTACTGTCTAGGGCTGCTTTGGCCGATACAGTGGTTTCGCCGCTGTGGAGCAGTCTGATTCGACTGCTGGCGGGTCTGGTTTTTATGGTGGTGCTGGGGCTAGCGAGATCTGAGTATTTGATCGGCGGATGGCGCAAGGCACTAGAGATAATAATGATGCCTCGACTGCTAGGCGCGATCGCACTAACCTCTTTTTTCGCCACGTATCTTGGTATTTGGCTTCAGCAGATTGCGCTCAAGTACACAGCTACTGGAATTGCGCAGGCGCTGCTGGCGACTAGCCCACTATTTGTTTTGCCGATGGCGGCGCTGCTGGGAGAGCGCCTCAGCTGGCGAGCGGTTGGCGGCGTTGTCATCGCACTCTCTGGTGTCTGGCTACTGCTATCAAATAGCTAAGTTCATTGGCTAGGCGACGCGAGTACTCTGCGGCGCTCTCCACTGTCGCTGCTTGGCTGTCCGCTTCGGATTTTCTTCAACAGACTGAGTCAAAGACTGCGCTGTCGCGGGCAAGTTAGCCATCGGATATCGAACTTTCCATTGGCCAGTAACGGGGTCTCGATACGACTCGAATGGGTTAGTAGCTAGGGGCTTTCTACAAGGCTGGGGCACGGCTATATTTTCCTCAAGAACAGACTAAAGGGTAGGGACGGAGCCTCGCACTCTGAATCAATGTGAATATTACATGAGCATAATGTAAAGCCGTAACAAGTTCTGTGTTTATTGTGCCAGTACCCTGGCTAGTCTCTCGGTAAAGATGCCGGTGTAGTGCCGCGGCATCCTTTATCTATCAGTAATTACCACACCTTATGGTTTGAGCAGCAGATAGTGCAGTGTGCCAGTGTTGTTAATACGCCCTGCTACTTCGCCTGCTTCTATGCCAGTTCCGACAAATAGATCAACTCGGCCTGCGCCTTGAATAGCTCCTCCTGTGTCCTGGTCTAGAACAAGCCGGCTAGTTTGAACGGCTTCTAGCTCATTGCCTGCATTGCGTTGAGGCAGCGGTAGATTGATAAGCGCGATCGCACCAGGCGGCATCAAAGATTTGTCAGTGGCAATCGAGCGTCCTGCGGTAACCGGATATCCAAGGCTGCCAGTGGCGGGCGCACCATCGGTCTCTCGAAAGAATACAAAGCGATTATTGCGCGGTAAGTAGCGATCGAGCGCTTCCGGATTTTGCTCAAAGTACTCAATCAGGACGGGTAGTGTTAGCTCATCTTCAGGAATGATGCCATCATCGATTAGGGCGCGGCCCATACTAACGTAAGGATAGTTTGTCCGTCCGTCATAACCGACAGAAAGGGTGCTGCCTTCCGCTAGCTCTAGCCGAGCTGAGCCCTGTACTTGAATTAAAAATGCCTCTAGCCGGGTCGGTAGCCAAGCCAGCTCCAATCCTTGCAAGGGGCCTTGGCTAGCCTGCAGCCCGTCAGTGCCCTCTAGCTCAGCGCGTGTGGGATGAGGCTCTGCCCACTGCGCTAAGTCAGGTGGACTCTGGTAGATAGGGTAGCGATAGTCGGCACTCGGCGTGAGGCTAGCTCGATATGTGGGCTCAAAGTAGCCGGTAAAGGCGACCGTGCCAGCGCCGTCTTGCCCTACAGCTTGATAAAAGTCAAACTCTGCGGCGATGGCTTGAGCAAGCGCCTTAGACGACTCGCTCTGCAAAACCAGCGTCCGAAATCTAAGCAGACTAGCACGCACGCGGCTATGGGTGATGCCTTCTACCGCGTAGCTGCTGTAGTTACTGACTGAGCCTGGGGTAGAAAGATAGTCAAGGCTGTAGTCAATTGCTGTGATAAGTGCTTGGCGATCGCCAGTGGTTAGCGCTGTGTCAAACAGGCGAGAGTCTGCTTTGACTAGCTCGGCGGCTTGTCTGCTTTCTACACAGCCTAGCTGAGTCAGCGGAATCAAGGTTTCTTCCAATGCTTCGCCAGCTATTTCGTCAGCCATTTCATCTGACGCTTCGTCAGCATAGCTAGGTTGATTGCGGCTGAATTTGCTAGGACCGAGTGTGCTAGTACTTAGCAAATTGATGCCGATAATTGCGATCGCTAGTACAAATGCCTGACGTAAAACCTTTAAAGAAGCTCGCAAGGTAGTTATCCAAAACTTACCCTAGAGATTTTATCCGGTTACGTAGCGATTGATGAGCCTGACGGACTTACCAACACAAAGCCCCAAGCATCAACTGTGTGCTCAGGGCTGATGCTTAGGGCTTTACATTTTGTCTGAATTGATCTGATAAGTGGCTGTGGCTGATAGGTGGCTTTAGCTGACAAATAGCGCTTGACGAACCGTGTCTGACGGACGGAAGATGCGCTGGCTAATATCTTTCTACACTGGAGCTAAAAATGGGCTCTACGCGAATAGCGGCAACGCGAGAGGGGCGAATGACCATATATTCACCAGGATTGATCTTGGGGATAGGAACGTTGATAAATTCTTCGGCAGTAGACTTGGGCATGAGTTCGGCGCTGTACCACTTCTGGAAGTCTTGGATTGTGGTGAAACGAACTTGCTCGGTATGACCACCATCGAAAGTCATGTGAACTACGTATTCGTTGGGCGTTCTCGGCATAGTTTCAATCGGATTGCAAAAGGCCGAGATTAGTATGGGTTGATAGATACTAAAACTCACATTTTGATAAAAATTGGTCTGTGAGGAATCGGCTACAGCTCACAGTTTGCGACCTACAGGCTAAACCGCTGCAAGCGCTCTTGTAATAGCTGCGGTAGTACTTTGGTTAGCTCAGACTTTTTTTCAAAGCTCAGTCGGTTGCGAGTGGGCGTATCAAAAGGAAACTGACCGGGCATGTCTGAGCGTTCCATTTGAGCAAGGATGATTTGCTCGGGGCGTTTGCTTTGTAGGGCATAGCCCATTTCGACGCAGACTTTGGGGCTAGGTACTAGCTGAGGCGGGGTGCCATCAACGCTATAGATGGGCGTGCCGTCGGCGATAAAGATAAGCGATCGCCTGATCTGTCGCATCAAGCTACTGTTGATTTTGACCGCGCCCTGACTGAGCCGATGTGATTCGACGAGAGAAAGCGGTAGGCGGGACTTATTATTAAATTTGTTGATGAAAGTGTCTAAGGCGTCGCGCAGCAGATCGCTAGATTCGCTGTACTCGGTTTGGTAGCTAAGGAAAATAGTCGGATCGAGGTTAGAGAGGGAGTCTTGTTTGGCAAAGTAAATTTCGTGACTGATGAGATCAATATTGGCGATCGCATATACCCCACTCCCTTCTATATAAAACTCAACCGTGTCGCCTTCGAGGTAGCGCTGAAACCAGTCTGCCTGCTTGACATCTTCAATATCTTCTAGAAAGTCGGCCCGTAGCGCGGATTTCAGCAGACTATTTTTGGCAAGGCGCAGGTCGTGCGATCGCTTCTCAAGATCGCGAATCGGTTCATAGTCGCTGAGATACCAAGCCTTGAGAGCGATAATAGCCATTGCAGGGAAGCGTCCTCTATTTCCTTATCTTTTACTCTAATGGATTGCCTTTTGAAAAGTGTGATTCTAACTGCAAAAGTAATACATAAGTTCTATTAGTTCAGATATTTTTATGGTAGATAGCGCTACAGCGGGCGTCGTGGCGGCAGGCCATGCCCAAACGGCCAAGGCAGGTCAGGCAATATTGCAGGCTGGGGGGAATGCTTTTGACGGTGCGATCGCCGCGTTGCTGACGGCCTGCGTGGCCGAGCCCACATTGACCTCTCTAGGCGGTGGTGGATTTTTGCTGGCTCAGACGGCAAACGGTAAGAATACGCTGTTTGACTTTTTCACGCAGACACCGGGCAGCCAAACAGCCTACTCTCAGCTTGATTTTTATCCTATCGAGGCGAATTTTGGCGATACGGTGCAGACGTTTCACATCGGTAAAGCTTCGATGGCAGTGCCTGGGGTGCTGGCGGGGGCGCTGCATGTGCACAAAAAGCTAGGCCGTTTGCCTTTAAAGGCGGTGGTTGAACCTGCGATCGTTTGTGCTCGTGAAGGGCTAGCTATCAGCAAGTTTCAGGGCTATTGCTACGAGCTGCTCGATTCTATTTTGATGGCAACAGCCGCGTCGCGCCAGATGTTTGCACCCTTAGGAAGGCGGCTACAGGCAGGCGATAGGCTACAGCTTTGCCAGTTTGCCGATACGCTGGAGTATTTAGCAAGTCTGGGCGATGAAGGGGCGCGGCGGTTTTTTTATGAAGGCGACATTGCTCAGCAGATTGTGCGTGACTGTCAAGCGGGTGGTGGCTATTTGACGCTGGCAGATTTTCGAGATTATCAGGTGATTGAGCGATCGCCTCTATCGGTTAACTATCGGGGCGTGCAGCTACTAACAAATCCACCGCCGAGTGCGGGCGGCGCATTGATTGCCTTTGGCCTAGAGCTATTGGATCGCTTTGATCTAAAAGAACTAGAATTTGGCTCTGAAGCGCATCTGACGCTGCTTTCTCAAGTGATGCGATGGACAAATGTAGCGCGGCGATCGCACCTAGACCACGCCTTACTTTCTGCTGATATTGCCCAGAAGTTTGTCGCTCCCGACCTGGTCGAAAAGTATGCGCAGCCCCTCGAAGCACTGTTCAACCAGCGCCCAAACCGGTGGGGAAGTACGACTCACATTAGCGTCATAGACGCCGCAGGCAATGCTGCTAGCGTCACTAGCTCAAATGGAGAAGGTTCTTCTTACGTAGTGCCGGGTACCCAAATCATGATGAACAACATGCTAGGCGAAGAGGATTTGAATCCAAACGGATTCAACCAGTGGCCGGTTAATCAGCGCATGAGTTCGATGATGGCACCGACTATGATCCTCAGAGCAGGCAGGCCAGAGTTGGTGCTAGGATCGGGCGGCTCAAATCGAATTCGGACCGCGATTTTGCAGGTGATCTCGAATATTTTAGATTTTGATATGCCGCTAAGCGAAGCAGTCAATGCTTCTAGAATTCACTGGGAGAACGGCGTTTTTCATCTAGAACCTGGGTTAGGTGAGCTTGGATTAGGCAAGCCTGAATTAAGTCAGCCCAGATTGGGTGAGCCCAAACTAGCGACGGCACCTGCTGAAGAAGCCCTAGACGTCGAATCATTGGGTACAGATCAAGTCGTTGTGTGGCAGCAGTCAAACATGTTTTTTGGAGGTGTCCATGCGGTCAGTTCTATCGCAGGTGAGCTAAGTGGTGCAGGCGATCCGCGCCGCAGTGGTTCAGTCGCATGAAGTCTGGTGTGGTGCTAGAAGGAAAAGCCTTTTTGAAGCTGGCAGTGCCACTCGCCGCGGCTCAGCTTGCTCAGTTTGCGGTGAGCTTTGTAGACACGATTATGATGGGTCGTCTGAGTACTGAAAGCTTAGCGGCAGGTGGACTGGCCGCTGCAACGTTTCAGATGTCGTTAACCGTGGTGACGGGCTTTGTGATTTCGGTAGGGGTGCTGACTGCGGAAGCCTATGGGGCCAAAGAAAAGTCTCGTATCGTCGGATTAGCTAGACAGGGGCTGTGGCTGACGCTGCTCATTGGCGTTCCTTTTACGCTGTTGCTTTGGAAAATGACGCCGATTTTAACGCTATTACAACAGCCTCTAGAAGTGACGGCACTAGCTCAACAGTATTTTAGTGCGGTGTCAGCGGGTGTGCTTCCGGCTTTGGGGTTTGCGATGCTGCGAGGCTATGTCTCAGCGTTTTCTTTGGCCAATGTTGTAACGGTGATTGTTGTCATCGGAACGGGGCTTAATGTCGCTTGCAACTATGTTTTAGGATTTGGTAAATTTGGCTTTCCTCGTTTGGAGCTAGTTGGCCTGGGGATTGGCAGTGCCCTTAGCTTTTGGTTGATGTTTGGGCTATTTATTGCTTACATTTTGCGACATCCGGTTCTGAGTCAGTATCCCTTTTGGTACGGGTGGAAACACCCTAAGGCCGATATATTGTTGCAGCTAGCGCGGGTAGGATTGCCCATTGCGGTGACCTATACGCTAGAGCTGGGCCTGTTTATGGCGGTCTCTTATGGGGCGGGGAGTTTGGGCACTGAAGTGCTGGCCGCGCATCAGATTGCGTTTCAGGTGATGGCGTTGATTTTTATGGTGCCGCTAGGGATGTCTCAGGCGGTGACGGCGCGGGTGGGGCTGTGGTTTGGGAAAGGCGATTACAGTGGGATGCAGCGGGCTGGGTTTGTGGCGATTGCTGCGACGGTTTGTTTTTTGTTTTGCAGTGCGATCGCGCTCTACCTTTTACGTCCTGTGGCGATTGGTCTTTTTATTGACTCACAAGATCCTGCTAATGCAGCCGTTGTTACCCTAGCGATGAACCTAATGTTGATTTCTGTGATTGCTCAGATCGTTGATGGTGTACAGCGGGTAACTATGAGTGCGCTGTACGGGCTACAAGACACCAAAGTCCCGATGCTGCTAAGCGCGATCGCCTTTTGGGGCATTGGACTAACCAGCGGCTATGTCTTGTGCTTTGTCGCTAACCTGGGTGTGGTTGGGCTTTGGATTGGGCAGTACACAGGCGTGGCAGTGGCGGGGGTGATTTTTGTGTGGCGCTTTTGCCGATTGACCCAGCCGCTACACCACAGCCACTGACTTAGGTTTTACGACTCGGTTAGATAGGTATAGCGATCCATACCTGCTTTGTAGTTGTCCATTAGCTTGCGGGCTTCTTCGATGGTGATCTTGCCCTCGTGGAGGGCCTGCTCTGATCGGCGACGAATCTGTTCGGTCATGTCTTTAGGATTGTACTGAACTTGTTGTAGAACTTCATCGGTGGTGTTGCCGCGAACGACGTGTTCTACGGTATAACCTTGTTGCGTTTTGGCTTTGGAGGCGAGGTGAATATGGATAGTGTTAATGTTGCCGAACAGGTTGTGTAAGTTGCCGAGCGTTTCTTGATAAGCGCCTACTAAGAACATGCCAAGATAGTAGGATTCGCCTTTGACTAGGGGATGTAGCTCTAAAATCTCTTTAGTTCCTTTTTGGCTGATAAAGCGGTCAATTTTGCCGTCGCTGTCGCAAGTAAGATCGGCTAGGGTAGCTCGCTGCGTTGGCCTTTCGCCTAGCCGGTGAATAGGCATAATCGGAAAGAGCTGATCGATTGCCCAGCTATCTAAGGCGGCCTTGAAAAGAGAGAGATTCAGGTAGTAGATAGAGGCCATGCTCTTTTCTAAATGCTCTAGATCTTCGGGAACATAGTCTTGTTGTTGGAGTAGTGAAGCCACCTTTTTACAACAGCCCCAGTAGAGGCGTTCGACGCGGGCGCGTTCGGCAAGGCGCAGATGATTTAGGTTAAATAGACTAGCGGCCTCCTTTTTGAACTGAACTGCATCGTTGAATGATTCTTGGTAATTCTCTTCGTCTATAAATCTGTATATCTCCCAAAGCTCTCGAATGAGATAGTGTTCGCCGTCTTGATAGGGTTCGGGCTTTTCGGATGTGGCCTCGCTGGTACCTAACACATCGAAAACGAGCACCGATTGGTGAGATGCGATCGCCCGTCCGCTTTCACTAACTAGCGTAGGCATCGGAACGTCTCTTGCTACGCAGGCATCTTTTGCCAAAGCCACCACATCATTAGCGTAGTTCTGAATGCTGTAGTTTTTCGACCCCTGACTGCTGTTCTTAGAGCCGTCGTAGTCCACTCCAAGACCGCCGCCTACATCGAGATAGCCCATTGGTGCACCTAGACCCACCAGCTCTACATAAATTTGACAGGCTTCACGCATGGCTTCTTTTATCACGCTGATGGCACTGACCTGAGAGCCGATGTGGAAGTGAAGTAGCTGCAAACTCTCTAGCATGTCGGCGGCCTTCAGCTTTTCGACGACGGTAATAATTTCTGGAATAGTCAGGCCAAATTTTGCCCTGTCCCCGGCGCTGATGCCCCAGCGCCCCGAACCTTTCGCCGCAAGCTTGGCTCTAACACCCAGATGAGGCTGAATACCGAGGCGTTTTGCAGTGGCGATCGCAACATCTACTTCTTCTATCTGCTCTAGCACGATAATCGGCTTTTGTCCTAACCGCTGGCCCAGTATCGCCGTCTCGATATAAGACTCGTCCTTGTAGCCGTTACAGATAATGAGTGCACCTAGCGTGTCTAAGCTAGCGAGTGCAATCATCAGCTCTGGTTTCGTGCCTGCCTCTAGTCCAAACTGATAAGCCTTTCCAAAGCGCACCAGATCTTCTACGATGTGACGCTGCTGATTGCATTTGATCGGAAACACGCCTTGGTAAATACCTTCGTAGCTGTAGCGGGCGATCGCTTTGGCAAAACAAGCGTTGATGCGCTCTAGCCGATCTTCCAAAATCTCCGAAAAGCGAATGAGTAGCGGTAGCTGAAAGTTTCTTAGCTTTAGCCCTTCGACAAGCTTTCTTAAATCTAAAGAGCCGCCGCGATCGCCCTGCGGAGACACCGTAATGTTGCCTGCTGCATTAATTGAAAAATACGGCTCGCCCCATCCCTCAATCCGATACAGTTCTTCGCTGTCTTCAACTGTCCATGACTGCGCCTGAACTTCTATGGGTTCGATTTCTGTTGAAAGGTCTTTGGCTGAGCGATCTTTTGCCAAATGAGTCTTTTCTTCAATATCTTCAGACTTTTTGGGATCTGTCGCGTTGTGGCGCGTGTTCGGAAGATCGGCGGCAGGGGTGGCATCTAGACTCACGAGGTTAAAGATCTCCAAGTAAAAGGTTGGGTCACAGCTGGTATGACTGGCTAGTCTAGCTGGCTAGATAGGCTTTAAGTCTAATAGGTGTTGAGTTGGTTTTGAGCGCTGATCTCAAAAGGCTGTTCTTATAAAGGCTGTTCTTATAAAGGCTGTTCTTAAAAGGCTGGTTCTCAGAAGACTGATCTTAGGCAGCCGTATTATTGCGCACACGGCGGTTGCTTATGATGCCAAAAATGCAAATGAAAGACAAATTACAACAGGGTTTTACTAAGGTGGTGTGTAATCTGTGTGAACCGCATACATACATCCTGATAGATGTATCAATGACTGCTATTTATGAATAAGTCAGTTGAATCAAGACTAGTTGAGTTGAGCCGGTTGAGTTAAGCCGGTTGAGTTGAGCTAGTAGATCTGAGCCAGTTGAGTAAACAAGCGTGCGTAAGCTATCAGTATGACCAATCTGTTTTCTGTCATCAAGAATTATTGACATTTCAAGCAACCTTGGGAATGTTAAACGCGTGGCTGAGGTGTGTCTTTGACGGTAAAGACCGACGCAAAAACCATGTTTGTGTTGTTTATCTATTCTGCCTGTAAATTTTAGGTGCCTTAAGCATGAGATACAATGATTTTCCCCATACGGTAGACATAGCGGTGGGGCCGTTAGAGCCTTTTCAGCCGCCGGCTGATAGGCAAATAGAGCCTCGGGTGGTAATTGTTCAATCGTTGCTGGTGGACGTTTGTTTAATTGGTGTCTCTCTGTTGGCAGGTCTGCTGTTCAGCAATGCAGTAAGTGCCATAGACGTAAGCGGTATTGACAGAGTTGGGTTGCTAAAGCCCCCACAGTGGCTGATCTTTTTCGCATGTGCGCTGCCAGCTGTAATGTGTCTGTTTACCGATATGCTGAGCTCAATAAGCAACCCGGCGGTCTTGCCTTTTGCGCGCTCTAGAAATGCCGCTAAGGCACTCTATGCCAAGCGCTTTCACTCACTGCTGTTGGCTTTTTACTTTACGGCCATTTTGGTGGCGCTATGCTGGTCGGCGTTTTCGATGCTGCTGGTTTCTAAACTGTTTGTATCAGCCGTATTTGCGATCGCGCTCTACGCACTGGGCCAAAGTATTCCATCACAGCGATTGAGCTTTGCTCTTTCTGGCATTTTGTTCATTGTGGTACTAGTTGCCACTCAGGCTTTCATTGTGATGAAGCTAGAAGCGAATGCAGAGCGAGCGAATGAAGTTTTAAACGGATTAGATGCGCCTGTTGAAGAAGAATCGATAGACGAGAGCGTGTTTGAATCGCGGGGCGAATAATTAGCTGAGCTGTACGACTGCTTGATCTTGCAAGAGTGTTTCTGTCGTTAGGATATCTTCTACGGTCATTCGCAAAAATCTATCAGCATCGACGCTAAACAAAATTCGGATGCGATCGCTGCCTGGAAATCCTAGGGGTGAAAGCTTGGCAACCGTTCGTGCCCCCTCCTGATCGTTTAAAGGGACAGCCGGCGGCGTGTTGCGATCGCTGCTAGCTTGGCGTGTTACTAGCTGATCGCCTTCAAAGTACACTTCTGTCTGGGTTGGGCTTACCTCTCCTAGCTCGCCTAAAATCAGCTCAATACTGGGCTGATTTTCGCTAGAAGCCCCCAAAAAGAACTCTACAGGCGCTGATGTTGGATAGGGCTGTCCGCGCTGGATAATGGGATGCCAGCTATGGGCGTTGTTGCGCCGGTCCCAATAGCGGATACCGTAGCTGTGGTAGAGAAAATCTTGCACAGTGGTACTAGCTAGGCGCAGCGCCCCCTCGGCGACCGCTTCAAAAGGGCGATCGCCGCGAACCTTGCTATCGTCAAAGTGGCGCTTTGTCCAGCTTTGTACGGCTGGAATTTGGGCGCTGCCCCCAACTAGCAGCACCGCATCGATGTCTTCTGAGGTGATGTCCTGCCGCTGTGCCTGTTGAAATACCTGATCGAGCCGGTAGTCTAAGCGGTCGAAAAAGCCCTGCTCGGCTAGGATTTTTTCAAAGCGATCGCGGCTAAGCGCCAGCTCGTAGCTGTCTAAGGTTTCTTCGTCAAAATAGGCCTCTGCTGCTTGCTCGGTGCTGGACAAGGCGATTTTGAGCTTTTCGGCTAGCCGTAACGTAACCGCGGTGATTGGTAGCGACTGCGTCTTAGCAAAATACTCAACAATCCATCTGTCGATATCTGCGCCGCCCAAATTTTCACCCTCTTTAGCCAAAACTCTAACTGATTTAGGATGCCTATTAGGGGCTGCCTTGGCCGCTGCTTTCTTTCCCCACTTTAGTAAAAATCCAGACGGCTTTTGCTCAGCAACAGCAGGCTGCACCAGTGAAAAGTCCAGCGTACCGCCGCCAAAGTCAATTACGAGGAGAGTACGCTGATCGGGGCTGAGCTGGTAGCCCAAGGCAGCAGCGGTAGGCTCGTCGAGCAGTCTGATCTGCTCGATAGCAAGTGACTGACAAACTGTTTCTAGCCAGAGCCTGTAGGTTTCAAAACTATCGACAGGTACAGTTAGCACTAACGAATCGAAGCCTGGATCTTTGGCCTTTATCTGTCTAATAATCTGATGTAAAAAGCAGCTGCCAATCGCTTCAAAAGAGGGCACGTGCCCATCTAGCTCTGGAATAAACCCTTGTATGCGGGTGCCGATACCGCGTTTGAAGTTGCGAAAGAATCTTGGATTGCTGGTAATGTCTAATCCGCGATCGCGAACTGTCTGACCTGCGATCGCCTGCATTTTCTCAGCCGCCGCGGCCATTTTCTCAACATACAGCAGGCTCGGAATCAGCGGTGGATTTCCTTTTTGCTGAGCGGACAACCCTGGTAATGACAGCGGTTCTGCTGTCTGAGTTGTTGCATTCCAATAGGTAACAACTGTATTACTAGTTCCAAAATCAATGGCGTACATGAGTTTAGTGATACTGACCCCAAACAACAATACTCAATTCAGCTACGCCACAGCTTCGCCTAGCGTTGCAAATAGTAATCCGCCTATGCTACCGGCAGCCAATCCTAGAAGGCTGATCATGATCACTGAGATCATGCTACGCGAGTAAGGCAGTGTGACAAGAAACCGTGCGCCCGCTGCAGCAGAAGCGATCGCTGCTGCAACCGTCAGAAAAACTGCTAGGAGCGTTAGCGCGGCGAGTCCGATCAGCGCGGCAAAAAAACGGACATCTTCGAAGCTATTTTCACTATTAATGTAGTTGGCTGAAACGGCCAGTGCGATCGCTAGCAACGCTCCCCCCAAGTAGGCCATCAGTCCGCCTCGATCTGACTTTTTCTGAGGGATTACCGGTCGATTGAGGCCTAGTACCAAAAGCGGAATAGCCACGATTACTACAATCCACACCCAGTAGGGAGGGGTTGGCAGCGTGACTAGAAGCCCAATTAAGCTGTAGACAACAAAAAGTAAAACAATGGGTACAAAGGGAGCCGCTGGCTGGCTGCGACGTTGTTTTCTTTTTTGGGGTGATGTGGGCTGGGACGGATGAGATGGAGACGAATTGGAGTGAGATGAATTGGGCCGAGCAGGCGGTTTGGGGCGAGATCCGTTCATCAGTACTAGGAAAAGTGAGCTCTAGCGCTAAAGCCGTAGTCTACAGCAGTATACCGAGGAAGTCAGCCGAATATTTAGCCGAATATTTAGCCGAATATTTAGCTAGGCATCTGACTGGGCATCTGACTGGGCATCTAGCTGAGCATTTGGCTGGGGACTCGAGGACGACTAAATTCAGATGTTCATCTGAATATTCTGCTAAGTAGCTTCGGTGAGTAGGCCAAGTTCTTTGACGGCAGGTATAAAGTTTTGATTTTCGTGACTAGGTCGGCTTAGCTTGATCAAAGCAAAGCGTGCCAATTCGCTTAGCGCTGTCCACTGGGGCACGGTGAGCGGAACTTGCTGCTGCGCAAATTTATGCGCAACTGCATCAGGAATTGTGTCTGCCTTTTGCCAGTCGGCTACTGATGGCACCTCTAAGGTTTTGGCCGGTGTGCCAGTTTGCTTAATAATCATTTGCTGCAATCGCTCTGCGTATGTCTGCGCTGCCGAGTGCGTATCACAAGGCCATTCTACGAGGGCCTGTTTTTGCGACTGAGAAAAGTGATTCCAGTGCTCTAGCTTGAGCTTGACCCCACAGGTATCGAGGTGGTGGCGAACCACCATCGGAATGCAGCGTAGTGAGCCGACAAAATCTTGCTCAAACTCAAAAAAAGGGGATGACATAGAGACGGCCTCAAGCAGCTTGAATATCGCTTCAGTATAGAATCTTGGCGAGAGGCGAAAGGGCCACTATCTCGATAGAAGGGTTCACAAAGGTTAACAGAGGCTTATAGTAATAGAGTGCGTCGCTCTCACTAAATGCTAAAAACTGTTAAGTTTTAAGGTGATATCCCTAGTTAATTTTAGTGATGTTTACTACGATTAGTGAAAATGTGACGTCGTTTAAGCCTGAGTAACCCATCTCCTTATAAAGAGATCTCTTGATTTATGGAAACACTTGAGTTCGTAATTTATCCTGATGGCCGCGTGAAAGAAATGGTCACGGGAGTGGTAGGTGCGTCCTGCGCGGAAGTCACTGCCGCAATTGAAGCTCAGCTGGGCGAAGTCGTAGCTCACCAGAAGTCTTCTGAGTACTATGCTCAGCCAGTCCTGGTAGAGACTGCTAACCAGACTTCTCTGCCAACACGGGTTTGCGAAAGCCGCTGGTAGTTGGCATGCGATAGGCTTTTTGCCGTTTTGTTATGACTGATTCTCTCCTACTCATTTAGCCGGACTCTAAAAATGTCTCACTTTAGCCAAATAAAAACCAAGCTTCGTAACCTCTCTTCTTTGCAGCTAGCGCTAAGCGATGCAGGCGTTAGCTGGCAGTCTGGCCCTAGAGCTGTACGGGGCTATCGAGGCGATACGCAAACTGCTGAAGTCGTTATTGAGCAAGATAACGGCTATGACGTTGGTTTTAAGCGAAATGAGCAAACGGGCGACTATGAGCTAGTAGCTGACTTGCAATACTGGCAGCAGCCTTTGTCTGTAGAAGGCTTTATCAATCAGGTGACTCAGCGTTACGCTTACCATACGGTACTCAATGAGTCTGCGAGCCAAGGGTTTCAGGTGGCTGAACAAGTAGATAGCAAAGACGGTTCTATTCGTTTGGTGCTTCAGCGCTGGGTTGCTTAGTCTCTAGCTGACGATGTCTGCTTTGGCTAATTGCATTACTGTTTCGAGATATTAACGTTGGGACACAACAATAATGGCTGAGAGCAAAGCGCCTGATCGTTCAGGTTTGGAGCCGGAACTGGGGGGACAACTACGTTCAGCTCAGTTGCGTACTGGCCTAGAGCCTGAGCTAGGCGGCACCTTTCGGCAAAATGGTGTTTACGTTGACGAACTTCGCTGTATTGGCTGTACGCACTGTGCTCACGTGGCTCGCAATACTTTTTATATAGAGCCTGAATACGGGAGAGCCCGAGTAATTTGCCAATCGGGTGACTCAGAAGCGCTGGTCCAAGAGGCGATTGATACTTGTCCAGTTGATTGTATTCACCGAGTGGACTACACGGAGCTGCGACAGCTAGAGCGCGATCGCCAGTACCAGGTCATTCCGGTGGTTGGCTTTCCGGTTGAAAAGTCATTGACTGCGGTGCAGAAGAGGCGAAAGAAGGCGGCTAATCGTAAGTCGTCTGGTTAGATGTGCTCTTTAGCGCCTGCTCTTTAGCGCCTACTTATGTTTTGAGCCTGCTTACTGTTAGGTGTGCTCGCTAGAAAGGCGACACCTCAACTACTCCATTTCGATTAACAATAATCCGTAGGTCTAGCTCTGATGCTAAGGCCTGCGGATTTTCTGCTGATGGGGCAGTGGCGAAGGTCGGTGAGCTCTCTAGAGGTAGGAGACGATCGCGATAAGCTACAGACGTTTCGTCGAGTGCTGTGAAGCTAACGACATCACCTACATCGGATAGCTGAAGTCTATACGTCAGCGGACTAGCCAGTGGACCCCCGCCGCTACTTTGCCACTGCTGCTGGAGGTAGCGCTGTACCTGACCAACGACCCTTTGAGCTTCTGGTGAAACGATTGGGTTCGATTCTGGAATCGCAGATGTCGCTGCCGGTTCGGACAGTTCTGGGATGAGCGCTTCTGACTGCCGCGCTGCTGTTGAAGGAGGGGTTGCAGAAGAAGAGGCTGTTGAAGAAGAGGCTGCAGAACCGGCTGGTTGGCTAATATCTGGCCGGTCTGTTTCGGGTACGGCGGCGGGCGATCGCCCGGCAAGATCTTCTGTCGAGGTATCTGTTGTCGAGGTATCTGCAGGTTCCTCAGCGGCTGGTCGATTTGGCGGGCGACGAGTCTCGGTAGGTGCAGGTTCGGTGGCCGACTGCGATAGGTTCTGACTTTCTTCGCGATCGCCGGTAACGCTAGGGTTGCTGCTAGCTTCATTCTCGTCGCTGGGTCGAGCTTCTTCTAAGACTTCTGCTGGGGCAGTAGGTTCTGTACTATCAGTCGCTGTATTTACTGGCTTCAAAGCCAGATCTCGTGACCACAGGGTTGTGGTCAGCCCTACCGCAAACACAGCAGCGGCAGCCGAGCTAGCCCATATCTTCGGATTACGGCTGTTTCTTTGCTGAGGCGGACGGGTGCGCCTAGTAGCCTCTAGGAAAATAACTTTGCTAGGCGAGATAGGCGGTACTTCAGGGGTGTCACTTAGCCCAGGTGGCAGTATGCTGGCTGTCTGCTCAAACTGACTAAGCACGGTGTTGATGTCGCAGAGCTGTAGATAGCTCAGCGGGTCTGATAGCTGTAGGCTTTGGTGCCTGTTTTTCGGGCTGGCACTACTGATCTGAGTTAACGCCAATGTGCTACGGACTTGATTTTGAATGTACTGTGTAATTGCCTGTAGCTGATCGCGATCGCCCTGCGCAAGCACCTGTCCCCGTGGTGTATCTTCCGCTTTATCTATGCCTGAGTCTGCCTCCGTCTGCAGCCGCAGCTCGAAAGATAGCCGACTGGCAATAGGGCGATCAGACCATTGCGACAGCGGTGAAGGCTGCCACTCTACATTAAGAGTACAGGTGCCAGCAGTGTAGCGCTGAGAGATGGGTTGGTCGGCTGGCGTGGCCATTGTAGAGTTGGACGTTGGCATCTACACATTTTTACACATACCAGAATAGCGATGGACGGTCTGTTCGCTACAGCGGTTGCGGATATTGCAACAGAACCTCGACCTAGGTTACCGCGTATAGCGGTTATCCTCATCGCCTCTATTATCCGAAGGATCTGATGGCAAGGGTCTTGAGGGCAGAGGCTTGGAGGGCGGCTCAATCACGCGATAATCGGCCTCATAAACATCGTCTGAATCTACTTCCTCTCGATAGGTATCTTCTGGATAGGTATTTTCTGGATAGGCGTCGTCCCGATAGGCGCTGTCCCGATAAGCTGCTTGACTATCGAATTGTTCGGCATCTGCACCATATAGGCTGTCTCCATAGGTTCGCTTTTGGGCGTTTGTGTCAGGAGGAGAATCGCTATAGTCGTCAAAGTTTTCCCAGCCTCGATCTAGGCTGTCGTAGTCGGCTTCGGCATAATCGTCTATGTCGCGATTAGGGTCGTAGTCTGGAGGACTAGGCGAATCGCTTTGGTTGTTCCAGCCGCTGGCAATATCGTCTGCTATACGGCCTGCATTTGTCCCTACGCTGCGTCCAAACTCAAATAAACTTCTAGCACCTGCTTCAAGGTTAGAAGGGTCGCTCTCTCCTACTTCCCATTGGTTTCGTTGTTCTGTGGTGCGCAGTTCGCCCCAACCTTCACCAATGTTTGGGCTGGGCGATTCGTCAGCAGGTCTACGATCTTTTTTTTTACCTAGCCCTGAGCCCGACTTAATGCCGAGCGCCGACTTGAGACCGCCAATTGGCTGCTGCATGAAAGATCTAGGCCCAGAGCGCGGTTTAGAGCGCGGCTGAGAATCCGCAGAACTATCTGGTGAGGCGTAAGTTGAAGGATAGGTCTTGGACTGAAACATAGACTGGGCGGGCGACGATGAGGTAGATGGCGATGTATCTTGAGGGGGTGAAATGAAGGGCTTACTGTCAGGAGATGGGCTAGAGGAAGGCGAACTGGCGGGCGAGGAACCAGGCTCGCTCACAAAGGCAGACGAGCTGCCGTAGTCTTTAGCCGCATAACCGATAGGGGCAGCTGGCGTGCCGACGTCATTGTTAGGGCTAGATGTGGGGGAAGTGCTGCTGTCCGGTCCATCTGGATAGGGCACTCTGCGGCCCATCGGCTTATATTTGCTTTCGGGAGGGCGTCGCAGCCCAATTAGCCCATACAAGACAAGCGTTAATAAAGCACCAATACCTACCGTGCCGAGCAGCAGCCAGCCTAGCAGGATATTTTCAGAAACCACTTGACCGAATAGGACAAGCGGCACCTCATTTTCTGAGGATAAATTTTGCAGCGTCAATATAGTCAGTGAAGCGATAGTCAATAGCAGGATAATTAGTCGGGGCATGGCTAAGAACCTCCGTCTTTCCATCGGCGTAATGGTACACAGTCTATCGCAAGCTGATCCAGCGCTCTTGCGATCACGAAATCAACTAGGTCGTCAATGGTCTGCGGGCGGTGATACCAGCCGGGTATAGCGGGTACGATGCGTACGCCAGCTTCAGCCAGCGTGGTCAGGTTACGCAGGTGAATTAGGCTGAGCGGCGTTTCTCGTGGGACGATGACCAGCGATCGCCCCTCTTTGATCTGGACATCAGCCGCTCGCTCTAATAGGTCCGAGCTAAGCCCGGCTGCCATTTTTCCAACTGTACTCATACTGCAAGGCATGACAACCATGCCTTGTGTCTTGTAAGAGCCGCTGGCAATACCCGCCCCAACATTACCGGCGGCATGACAGCGCAAATGCCCAGAGGTGGGCGCATTTGCCTGCTCTCTCCACCACATTTGCTGCTGGTCGAGATTGGATGGCATCGGTGTCCCATGCTCTTGTTGCCAAACCTGCTGAGAAGCGCGGGAGGCAACTAGTTCAACGCTGTAGCCAGCGGCCAGCAAATGCCGGAGGGCACGCACGGCATAAATCATGCCAGAAGCGCCACTGACACCAAGAATTAAAGGCTCAGAAGAAACGGATGGCGGTGTAGTCTGTTTATTCTTCTTCAATGTCAGCGTCGTCAGCCTCATCATCTTCCGAGGCTTCGCTACCGCCTCCAACTGCAACTAGGTCAATTTGTTGACGATAATAGTCAACGCTCTTGACCTGAACTTCTACGGGGTCACCCAGTCGATACTGCTGACGGTTTTTGCGCCCGACCAGTTTCTGCTGGCGAGAGCGGTATTCGTACCAGTCGTCTTTAAGCGAGCTAACGTGCACCAGCCCTTCAACCAACAGCTCTTCTAGCTCTACAAAAAAGCCATAAGACTGAACACCTGTAATTAGCCCTTGAAAGACTTCGCCGGTGTGGGACTGCATAAAAGCGGCTTTCTTAAGCCCTTCTAAGTCAGATTCGGCATCTTGAGCAATTCGCTCGCGCTCAGTGAGTTTAATTGGTGCACGTGAGAGCTGCTCTTCTATGTCCTGCTGAACAGCAGGCGGAAGTACGCTCCAGTTGATACTGCCGTGGCATGAGCTGTGACGCAGGTTGACGCGATCTTTGGAGCGAGTAGAGCGGCGATCGCGTCCGTGATCAAAGACCGCGTGGAGCAGCCGATGCACCAGCAAATCTGCATAGCGACGTCCGGGCGACGTAAAATGCGTGTAAGCATCTTCTATCGCGAGGCCAAAATGAGCGCCTGCTTGAGCGCTATATAGTGCAGGCTTTAACGTTGCTAGCAGTAGATACGTCAATACCTTCTCTGATTTTGACTGCGCAAACTGCTCGGTAAAGTTGCGATAGTCAGCAGCATGAATTTCTTCCTCGTTTTCTAGCTGCAGCGAAAGCTCCATGTTGTTGGCAAGCTTAATCAGCTCTTGTGCATCTGCCAAATCAGGTGTCCGGTGGATGCGGTATAGCCCTGGCAGCCCAAGTGCTTGAATGTGTTTTGCAATCAGATGATTGGCTAGCAGCATAGATTCTGTCACAATAATCCGCGCTGGCAGCAGAGACGACTCTACCATTGCGCCCAGTGAGCCCTCATCGTCGTATTGAAACTTGGGTGAGAGATATTCTGTTAGCTCCTCAGCCTCAGGGGGGAAAACATGGTCCGGCAGATTTAGCTCGAACGAGCCCCGCTCATGCCGCTTTTGTTTAACCTCTTGTGCTAGCTGAAACAGACTATCAATCAGGTCCATGACAGGCTCAAATTCTTCCAAGTCGTCTGGATCAAAGCCAAGCTGTGTCAGCTCCTCGTCGTCTTCTCGCACCAAAATTGCTTGAGTTTGCTCGTAGCTTAGCTGGTGGTCAACTTGGATAATACTGGGCTGGACCTCGTATTCTATGACTTGACCGTCGTCATCTAGCGTAATCAGCAGCGAAATGCTGAGGCGGTCTTTCTCTGGAACCAAAGAACATAGTGCATTGGGAATAGGGGGCGGCAGCATCGGCACAATTTCATCTCCTAGATAAACCGCCGTGCCGCGCCGCCGCGCTTCGCGATCAATCACATCGTTGGGCTGCACATAATGGGCGACATCAGAGATATGGACGCCTAGCCGACGATAGCCATCATCTGTAATCTCTAAGCTAAGCCCATCGTCAATAACTTTTGAGTTGGGGCTATCAATGGTGAGAACGGTGTGATCCCTTAAATCTACGCGCCCCTTCATGTCCGCTTTGCGAACCCGGTTGGGTAAGCCACGGGCTGCGATAAAGACTTCTTCAGAAAAAATGCGTGGTAAGTCGTGTTTGCAGTACACGATGTCGATGTCAGCGGCGTCTTCAGCGTCGCTACCCAGCACCCGCGCAACTGTACCCTGAGGTGGATACTGTGCAATCGGATAGCGCGTAATTTCTACGTGAATGAGGTGATCGTTTGAGTCAGATAAATCTTCTTCGCTTTCTGTGATGTCCAGCTCAAATAGCAGGCGATCGTCTAGTGGAATTGCCTTAAACTGCTGTGGTTTGTCTGCTTCCTCAGGTGCTTCTATCTTGACTTTGGCTAGTACAGAGGCGTTGGCTCTTTCTAAAATCAGCTTAACCTCGCCTTCTGGACTGCGCCGACGGCTGCCATCTTTGGTGACCTGAACAAGAACGCGATCGCCATTCCAAGCACTGTTGAGCTGAGACTCTCGTACATAGATATCATCAGCACCTTCTTCGTCTTGAATAGCAAAGCAGAAGCCTTTGCTAGAGCATCTCAGCTTGCCTTCGATCACATCTTCATCTTCTAGGCGACGATATTTGCCGCGAGACTTTTCTAGAACGCTAGTGCGCTCTAGCGCGTCTAGCGCAATCTGTAAGTCTTGGATTGCCTGGTCACCTGAACAGTTCAGCTTTTTTTCTAATGTTTTAACCGTCACTAACTTATCGTTGGATACATTAGCGAGAAGTGACGCGATCGAAAATTCCATGTAGCGACGAATCCTTGAGTTGAATCTGTAGGGTTCCAAAGAGAATGCAGGCCACTCTTACAGACCTCTTATGTTTCCGTAAGAAGTAGATGGCTGTCAAATTTTTGTTTGATGATGCGACTAATTTCGATAGTTCGGCTGATTTAGCAGTGAAATTGATTTGATAGCGAAATTGATTTAACAGTGAATGAAATTGATCTGATAGCGAAATTAAACGGCGCGATTAATTCGATAGTGCAATTAATTCGATAGTGCAATTAATTCGATAGTGCAATTGATTCAACAGTGCAATTGATTCAACAGTGCAATTGATTCAACAGTGCGACTAAGGACGTCAGAAGGCGTTGTCAGCAGTATTTATCTAATCGCACTACCTGATACCTAATCGCATCACTTAAATATAGAGTGATAGCGCTGTATTTGAGTGATGCTTCTATTCGCTAACCCCCTATGCTCGCTCACCTGTCACGACGTAAGTGACTCGTTTGCCAACATTCGTGGCGTGATCTGCAATTCGCTCTAGCGCTCTAATGACTAGCACCATCAAGATAATTGGCTCGATAGAACCATTGACTGGCTGAGCTGCAATTAGCTGCTGATAGATTCTATCGTAATCATCATCTACGATATCGTCTTTGATCTTCAGCTCAACGCCCGCTTCAGAATCAAGTTCAGACAGGCATCTGAGGCAGAGTGCTAGCATCGAACGGCAGCGGTCTAGCATGGTTTCAATCTCGCTCATACAGTCATGAACAGGATAGGGAAATAGCTTGATTGCTGAGTTGCCAATGCTTTTGGTATAGTCGCCAATTCGCTCTAGGTCTCTGACCATTTGCATGAAAGCACTCACTAGCCTTAAGTCTTGAGTGACAGGCGCTTCGAGGCTAAGAAGAACGGTGCAGTCAACTTCTATCTGGCGATAGAGTGCATCAATTTGCTTGTCTTGAATGGGGATTCTTCTGGCAGCGTCTAGGTCGCGATCGCACAGGGCCTCGCGTGCGAGCAGGCAGGAGTTTTCGACGAGCGCTCCCATTTTGAAGACGTCTCTTTGAAGGCGAATAAGCCTGCGGTCTAGCCCTGGACGACTCACTGACGACAGCCGCTCTGAGCCATTGTTGAGTTTGCCGTTGTCGAGTCTATTGAGATCAACGTTACTACGACCAGATTTATTAGGATCAGACGGCTCAAAGTCAGGAGATAGTTCAGCACTCACAGGCGAATCGTAGTTGGTTGAGTTTGATTGGGAAAAGAGACTGCTCTTCATTTTTGGTTTTATGAAGTCGGTTTTATGTTGGAGAATGTTTATTAAGAAATGATTTATTACAGTTACCCGATTAATTACAATTACCTTCCGGCTAAGTTCAGTGACTTGGCTAAACAGACTTAACCAGACTTAAAATTAGGCGCTGAGGCTTAAGATAACTCGACCACTTCAACTGGGTATCTTACTCTGCGAGAAGGCTATACCTACGACTAGGCTCAAAGGTTCGGTGCTTGGCTAGGGCTCTGTGCTTGGTGTTTCCAAGGCTGAGCGTAGCTATTTACAAAGCGTCGCCGTAGGCGCTAGCCAAAACCAACCGGGGCTGTAAAAGGAATTATGATTAAGTCTTCGATCCTTAGCTGGATAGCTAGCCAGGTAAAAGCGCTCACTTCTAATTAAGGTTATGGCAACAAGATTTATTACAACCTATGTGTAACAGTTGGTAACTATTCGCAATCAATTCGGCGACATTGTAACCAACTTGCGAAAGAATTTAGGGGTATTACCCTGTTTTAGTTTAAGGATAGTAATTGCTATGGCTTTATCTGATTCTCAAGTTTTCGTTGCGCTGGGCCTTGCACTCATTCCTGGGTTTTTGGCACTTCGTTTAGCCACTGAACTCTATAAGTAATAAGTCTAAAATAAGCAAGCGCCTGAAAATAAGTCAGTACTCGCTGTCTAGATTTTTTTGACACGTCCATTCTCAAAACCTCCATGTGCTTAGAACCGTCAGAGTTCGTTGCCTTGGAGGTTTTCTCGTGATTGGCGGCGTCTTGCGGCAATATATCTTGGGAAAATTATGATCGTCGTCGGACAGAACAGCTTTTGGTCATGACCTTTAAGCGGCTGATGATAAAGGGTTGCTGAAAGTGCTTGCAAGATACAGAAATGCACTCATAATGTATGCAAGTATCAGAGGAGCCGTGTTTCCTCGGACGCGTTTCGCCTCGGCGTCTATTACAATCAGCTCGCTATTTTGGTGACTTTCGTTTTATGAATGCTGCTCGGTCTCTAGCTACGTCTGCTGCGCCTTCTCCTCAACTTTCTCCCCAGAGTGACTCTCTTCAGAAGGTCCAGTCTATTTCTGCTCAAGCTGCCTACTCGCCCAAGCGGCAGCTTCATGTGGGCGTGCGCCGGGCGATCGCTTTTGAGTCTTCTGTAAAGCTCACGGTCAACTTACTGCTGGCGACCGTTGCTGCGACCACGATTGCTAAGCTAGTGCCCTACTATCAGGGTCAGCAGCAGCGCCTGAGTACGCTACAAGAGTCTGTGACGAGCGCTGAGAAAAAGAATGCTGAACTGCGATCGCAGTTCAGCCGTAACTTTGACCCTACCCAGGCAGGGCGGATCATGCAAGAGCAAAGCGGCATGGGCTATCCCAACCAAAAGCCCGTTGTCTGGACTGAGCCTACTGTCGAACCTGCTGTAGAGGCCGCTACTGAGCCCTCTAACGAGCCTCTCAATCAGTCCATGGAAGAGCCTGCCCTTGAGCCCGGCGGCGGACAGTAATATTCCGGCTGGCGATACAATCGAGAGGTAACCCATTTCTCAGTTGTGTAAGGAACGCCCGTGGTTGATGCTGCCTCAAATCAGGCTTTTGATTTTGATTCGATAGAAGATGCACTTGCTGATCTCGCCGCAGGTCGGGCGATTGTCGTTGTAGATGACGAAAATCGTGAAAATGAGGGTGACGTGATTTGCGCGGCTCAGTTTGCAACGCCCGATTTGATTAACTTTATGGCCGTAGAAGCCAGAGGTTTGATCTGTCTAGCAATGACAGGCGCTCGCCTCGATCAGTTAGATCTACCCCTAATGGTTACCAACAGCCCGTTTGAAGATGAAAACGAGCAAACGGCGTTCACCGTCAGCATCGATGCCACCGTAGCGCTAGGTGTAACTACCGGAATTTCGGCTGAAGATAGGGCCAAGACAATTCAAGTGGCAATCAATCCAAAAGCTAATCCAAAAGATCTGCGTCGCCCTGGCCACATTTTTCCACTCAGGGCTAGAGAAGGCGGTGTGCTTAGGCGTGCCGGCCATACAGAAGCTGGGGTAGATCTGGCTAGACTGGCGGGCCTTTATCCGGCGGGCGTGATCTGTGAAATTTCTAATGCAGATGGTTCTATGGCCCGTCTGCCTGACCTAGTGGGCTATGCCAAGCAGCACAAAATGAGGCTGATCAGCATTGCCGATTTGATTAGCTATCGGTTGCGGCATGAGCGCTTTGTAAAGCGCGAGGCAGTAGCAGCACTGCCTTCAAAGTTCGGCGACTTTCAAGTCTATGCCTATCGCAATCAGCTCGATGGCTCTGAGCATATTGCCCTGGTCAAAGGCGATCCGACTACCTTTAAAGATGAACCGATTATGGTGCGAATGCACTCTGAGTGCCTAACGGGTGATGCGTTGGGATCGCTGCGCTGTGACTGCCGGATGCAACTGCAGGCCACATTGAAAATGATCGAAAGCGCAGGCAAAGGCGTCGTGGTTTATCTCCGTCAAGAAGGCCGGGGGATTGGCCTTGTCAACAAGCTTAAAGCCTATTCTTTGCAAGATATGGGATTGGATACGGTAGAGGCTAATGAAAGATTGGGCCTGCCGGTTGACCAGCGCAACTATGGTATGGGTGCTCAGATTTTGATGGATTTGGGTGTTGGCCAGTTTAGGCTAATTACGAATAATCCCCGTAAGATAGCTGGGCTGAAGGGCTACGGGTTAGAGATGGTAGATAGATTGCCATTGCTGATTGAGGCAACGACCTACAACGCTAACTATCTGGCTACTAAGGCTAAAAAGCTAGGTCACTTTTTGCTTCAGACCTATCTGGTAACGGTGGCTGTGCAGTGGCGTGGTAGCGGAGCGCCCATGCAAGACGAAGTTCTCGCTGCGGTTGAAGCGACGGCTGAACCGGCCACAGCTCGCTATGAGCGGCTAGAAAAGCTACGTAGTTTGGGGCAAAAGCACGGTTTGCTGCTACAAGAAGAGGCGCGCTCTGTCGCGGTAGCCGTGTTCGGTCAAATGCCGCTGATTGTGCACCTAGGCCTAGATCAGCCAGAACTGGCTGAAGAAAACTGGTACAAAGACTGTGAACATCCCTATGTAAGTGCGATCGCCTCTCTTTTAGACGAATTATTTGGCTGGCAGGACATCGAGAAACTAGAGTTTTTGGTCTCGAATGGTAGCGACCCTTTCACCCAGCTACAGATTCGCCTGGACCGAGAATTCTTTCCCTGGCCGACCGATGCTAACAAGGGCCAGAGAATGATGCCCAGCGACATTTGCCAGCAGCTAGAAACTCAGCGCATTTACGTGTTCGCTCAACAATAGAACTTAAAGGGCTCTACTACTAAGCGGCCTTACCACCGAGCCAGCTCTATTCAATCACAGGTTCAATCACGGCTCTATTCGACCGAGCTGACTGGGGGGCTGAGGCGGGGTCGCTGGGGAGATAATGACAGGCTCTGTGTCCTGACGGAGGGCAACCACAGCAGGCTCGATGGCTGCAACTGCCTGAATAAATTGAGGATCGGCGCTAGTCCCTCTAAGCGCCGGATTGGTCTCCAAGTCTCTTTGCTGCTGCATGGTGAGAGCAACGTTGACATCTGGCGTAATGCCACGAGTGCTGATGTCAGTGCCATCCGGCGTGTAATAGTGGGCCACCGTCACCGCTATGCCAGAGCCATCAGATAGCCCATGCAAGCTTTGAACAAGGGCCTTGCCAAAGGTTGGATTGCCAACCACAACAGCTCGATCGTTGTCGCCTAGTGCACCCGTCACAATCTCGCTAGAGCTGGCCGATTGCCCGTTCACCAACACCGCTAGGGGCAAGTCAGTCACCGCTGTTCGATTGGCGCTAATTTCATCACTGTGGCCGTCACGATCAACCGTGCGCACAATGCTGCCCCTAGGTAGCCACATACGGCTGATATCAATGCTGGCCTGCAAGAGCCCGCCCGGATTTCCGCGCAAATCGAGTACAAAGGCTTCTGCACCTTCTGCTGTTAGGCTGTCGATTGCGGTGCGCATCTGCTCAGCAGCGTGAGCGCTAAACTCATCTAGGCGAATGTAGCCCACTGCCACACCGTTTTCTAGCTGAAGCTCGAAACTAACCGTAGGAACCGAAACCACTTCACGGGTTAGAACCAGCGTCTCCTCACTGCCGTCTACTCGCCGTAGCGTTAAAGATAGCTGACTACCGCTTTCTCCTCGAATAAGCTGAGAAGCATTTTCTACGCTCAGATTGCGGCTGGAGCGCCCGTCAATAATCAAGATTTGATCTCCAGGTTCGACCCCTGCTCTTTGGGCGGGCGACTGACTCAAAATGCTGCTAACGATCAGGCCATTATCGGCTGTCTGCAGTCGAATGCCGACGCCTGTGACTTCTCCGGCGGTTTGCTCGGTTAGCGCAGCGTATTGAGCAGGATTTAGAAAGCGAGTATAGGGATCTTCTAAACGACGAAGAACCCGGCGAAGTTCACTGTAGGCGGCATCTCTGGAGGTGTATTCACCGCTGAGTAGCGTTTGGCGAACGCCCAGCCAGTCAACTCGGTTAAAGCTCGAATCTACATATTCTTGATAGACCAGTTGCCAAGCCTCGTCAAGAACCATTTTGGGACTATCTTGAAAGCCTGAGGCAGATACCGGCTGGGTGGCAGCAGGGACCAATCCGGTAACCACTGCCGGTAAAAGCAGGGCCACAGCGCCTAATGAGCATTTTTCTAGCAGACCTAGAACGCAGGCAGTGTTTTTCATTTAAGAAAGCAGCAGCGAGGATTAAAGAAATAAGTGGAAATATATAGGATGAAAATTATCGATAGCCAAGGTAGTAAGCCAGTCAAGCATACACAAACAGCCGCAAATGTGCTCAAAATTTACCCCTTAGAATTCACCACAGGTGAAAAGCTCATAGCCTATTTGACCTAAACCTGGCGTTGAAGCCTATTTAAGGTCAAACAAAAAAGCCAAAACGGCTAGAAAGGGTGATTGAAGCAAAGGGCTAGCGATGGACTACGAGTCGCAAGGGGCGTCGCAGGGGCAGTAATATTCCCCTATATAACCCCATACTAATAGATGCCTAGCGTCATGACACTGTGCTAAAAGCCAGCCAAACAGCTGCTCTACCGTACTTTCATGGAGAGTAAGGTGTAAAGAAAGATACTAAAAGTTAACGCTATGCATAGCTATATTCCGCCGGATCGCTTTTTTCCTTATTTGAGCTGGCAGCAGATAGAGACATTACCTAACAAAGCCAGTGCATTAGTGATTCAGCCTATCGGTGCAATCGAGCAGCATGGTCCGCATTTGCCTTTGGCCGTGGATTCGATGATTGCAACTGCGGTGACGGGTCGGGCGCTGGCCCAGCTAAACCCAGCGATTGCCGCCTACGCACTGCCAACGCTTTGCTATGGCAAGTCAAATGAGCATATAGGATTTCCAGGGACGATTACGCTATCTGCCTCGACGCTGCGGGCGGTTTTGATGGAGCTAGCGAAAAGCTTGTATGTAGCCGGTTTTCGTAAGCTGATACTGCTCAACGCTCATGGCGGTCAGCCACAGGTGTTGGAGATTGTGGCGCGTGACGTGCGCGAACAGTATACAGATTTGATGGTGTTTCCTCACTCTGTATGGGGTGGACCGCATCGGGTGGCAGAGATTGTGGGAGAAGCAGAGTATGAGCAGGGAATTCACGCTGGAGACGTAGAAACGAGCGTGATGCTGGCGCTGCTAGCCGATCAGGTGGATATGAGTCAGGCGGTACGTGAGCTGCCGGCGGCGTTTGAGCCTGGCAGCCTGCTGAGTTTAGAAGGGCGGCTGCCGGTGGCTTGGACGATGAAGGATTTGAGTCAAAGTGGGGTAGTAGGGGATGCGACAGTGGCAACCGCCGAAAAAGGGGAGGCGATTTTGAGCTCTGTGGCGGCAGGTTGGGTAAAGGTATTTGAAGAGGTTTATCGATTTGGTGGTTTGCGATCGCAGAATGAGTGACGGGTAGACCGCTAGCGGGTAGAGTTGGGTCGGTATGAGGTATGTGCTAGATGCGGACTTGCTAAACCTGTACCTAATATAGACCCGTATCTAGTTGCGTACTTTGTGGCGCAGATGTTCAGGAATTGCAATGAAGACGTTGGCAGTTGATATTGGTGGTAGCGGCGTGAAGACGATGCTACTAGATGAGGTAGGGCAGCCTGTGGGGGAGCGCGATCGCATCAAAACCCCCAAACCCGCTACGCCCGAAGCCGTGATGACGGTGCTAAAAAAGCTGGCTGGTCAGCGCAGTGAGTTTGATCGTGTTTCGGTCGGATTTCCGGGCGTAGTACGTAAAGGTGTGGTGTATACGGCAGTTAATCTCCATCCGGACTGGGTGAAATATGACCTGGCGAATGAGCTTTCGCAGATGACTGGTAAACCCGTGCGAGTCGCCAACGATGCTGACTTGCAGGGACTAGGCGCGATTTCGGGTGAAGGTGTAGAGCTGGTGATGACGCTTGGCACAGGCTGCGGCGGAGCGCTGTTTACCGAAGGACACCTCGTGCCCAATTTAGAGCTAGGCCATCATCGCTTTCGCAAGCGTGAGACCTATGAAGAACAGCTAGGCCGAGCGGCACTTAAGAAAATTGGCCCAGAGGTATGGAACCGCCGTTTGCTCAAAGCGATCGCTCAGCTATCGCGGGTCTTTAATTACGACCGTCTCTACATCGGTGGCGGCGAAGTCAAGCAAATAGACGTCGAGCTGCCTGAAAACGTCATTGTCGTTTCTAACCTGCTAGGTCTGCTCGGTGGTATTCGGCTTTGGGAGCGATGAGCTGTAGCGTTTGTCACGTGGCTGAAGTACGAGTACATCGACTAAAACCGTTTGATGGCGTCAGCCTAAGTGATCAATGGCAGCAGCCCAAGTGATGAGCGTTTCTTGAATGCACCCGAGAAACGCTATAAAGACTTGAGCCTCATTTCATCCTTTATCGCTTTAAAAACAGTCCACTTTCGGTACAAATTCCGTCTAGCGGTACGTCCCAGTCGTCGCGAGGTACCTGTGGCAGCCTGGCATATTCAAAAACGATGCCGAGGGTGGTTTTGTTTTGCCAAGTGCGATCGCTGAGCATGCGGTCGTAAAAGCCACCGCCGTAGCCCAGTCGATAGCCATTGATATCACAAGCAACACAAGGCACCAAAACCAGATCGACCTGCTCGGGATCGACCAGGGGAGAGCTAGGGTCAGGCTCTATTATGCCGTAGGTACCAGGATGCAAGGTCCATGGGCTGCTAGAGAACCAACGATGCCAGACCAGGGTTTTGCCTTCGCACCGGGGCAGGCCCCAGCTTTGTCCTTGGACCAGCAGCGCGCTGAGATCCGGCTCTGCGTTGAAGCTACAGTAAGCCAGCGTTAGCCGAGAGTGCTGCAAGACCGGCCAGTTCTGAAGATGCTGACAGATGCTGACAGATTTTTCTCGTCGAATACGCTCAGGCATTGACTGTCGAGCTTTTAGCAAGGCTCGGCGCTGAGATTTCTTGTCCATTAGAGATGGGCTAGCTGCTGGCGGTTACGGGCGGTGAGTTAGTGAGTGGTGGCTTGGTTGACGGATGTTTGACTAGCAGACGCTTGGTTAGCGGATATCTGGCGGTAAAGCGCAGCTATGTTTTCAATCACCTGGGCTGCGCTCAGATTGTCAGTCACCACTTCAATGGCATCGTCTGCTTTTTTGAGTGGCGCAACCGCGCGAGTAGAGTCCTTATGATCGCGTTCGGCGATAGACTGTGTCAATTCTTCTAGGCTAGGCAGTGGAGCGTCTGTGGCTACCTGATTCGCTTCTAGTTCTCGATAGCGACGCCGGGCCCTTTCTTGCACAGAAGCCGTGAGAAAGATCTTGAGTTCGGCATTTGGAAAGACGTGAGTGCCAATATCTCGTCCGTCAGCAACTACACCGCCTTCGAGCCCATATTGCTGCTGCTGTTCAACCAGCTTGGCTCGCACTGCCGACTGCGCAGCGATAGTGGATACCTGCCTGGTCACAGGGGCCGTCCGAATGGCCTGCGTGATGTCTTCGCCGTTGACTGTGACTTGCGGCGGCTGCGGTTTGTCGTTTTGAATATCGGCGACTAGCTGAATTTGACAGCGGGGCAACAGCTTTGCGACGGCGACAGCGTCTGCTGGGTCAGCATCTCGCTGAAGGACATACCAGGTAAGGGCGCGGTACATTGCGCCTGTGTCTAGATAAAGCAGCCCTAGCTGATGGGCAAGCTGCCGGGCGACGGTAGATTTGCCTGCACCAGCAGGGCCGTCAATGGCAATGATTGGATCGCGGTCGGTCAGAATGACATTGTCTAAGAGCCGGGTGCGCGTGTCTGTGGTGCTGCCGCTATTTGATGAGGTTGGGTCTGGGTTTGAACCTATGTATGCTGCGATCGCCATCATGCCTACGCTATCGATTGTGTGCAAAGGCTTTAGTGTATCAGGGTGAACTAAGGCGAGGTAGTCGAGCTCGATACCTGGCTGCCCATCTAAGACAGCTCGCGCTGCGGCTAAAAGCGTCGAGGCTTGCCTTTCTCCCTGAGTGAAGGCGGCTTTGGCCGCTTTGAGACTACGGTAGAGCATCTGGGCCTGCTGACGCTCTGTGCCTACGAGATAGCGATTACGAGAGCTAAGAGCAAGACCGTCTGTCTCGCGCACAATCGGGCAGATGACGATGTCTACAGGCAAGTTGAGGTCTTGCTGGAGGCGTTTGAGAATGGCTGCTTGCTGCGCGTCCTTTTGGCCGAAGTAGGCGCGAGTGGGCCTGACGATGTTGATGAGCTTTGTGACTACGGTCGCAACGCCCTGAAAATGGGTTGGCCTAGTGTGACCGCAGAGAGTGCTGATCAGCGCCTGAGGCGGAATGACCTGGGTGACAGCTGACAAATTGGGCTGTGCGGTGCCATAGAGTTCTTGGGGAGATGGCATAAATATGACATCGACGCCTTGACTTTCACAGAGTGTCCGGTCAGCTTCGGCCGGTCTAGGGTAGCGATCTAGGTCTTCGCCGGGTCCGAACTGGAGAGGGTTTACAAAGATGCTGACGATGACGATGACGTCTTTTTGGCGCGATCGCTCGATCAGGCTTAAGTGCCCTGCGTGCAGTGCCCCCATCGTTGGCACTAGGCCAATGCTAGGGTCGATGTCGCTGGCCAAGCGATTGCGTAAGTCTAAATACTGACGTAGCTGAGCGATGGTATTAAACAGTTGCACGGCAAAAGTCCATCTGGCGAGAAAGAAATGAGGGGTGTTACCCCCCAGTGCGATGTCCTTAAAAGCGTATATAACGGCAAGTAAATCAGCCACCCACAGAAAAGAGGTCTTTCTTTAGCTAGAAAGACCCCCTAAAGCAATCTATTTGTTAGTAAAGACTACCTTTAGAAATTGCACCTTGACAATCTCATAACGGGACAATCTCATAACAGGCAGAACCTTTCGCAGACCCGTTTGTCTAGTAAGCCAGTACGTCTAGCTGAACTGTGCCGACTCCTGCACTGGTAAGACCAATTTGAGCTGCCGCGCCTGCTGATAGATCGATGATTCTATGTCCAGCATAAGGCCCTCGGTCGTTGATGCGCACGGTTACCTGCTGCCCTGTATTTAGATTTGTGACCAGTACTCGTGTTCCAAAAGGCAAGGTGCGATGTGCTGCTGTAACGTCGTTCTGGTTAAACACTTCACCGCTAGCTGTGCGTCTGCCATTAAACCCTGGGCCATACCAAGATGCGCTACCGACATTGGTATACGTGATTGCAGGTGTAGGCGCAGCGGCAACAACGACAGGTTCTGGTTCTGGTAGACCTTCGACTTCGGCAACAGGCTCAGCATCACCTATCAGCCTGCGCAAGCGGTTTGTAACCTGTAGCGCATCCTCTTCTGGATCTTCGGTCGTATCGGCCAAAATAGTACGGTTATCAAGTGCGAGCAAATCTTCGTCGTCGAGCGTGACGATATACTCGTCGGTTTCCTCATTCCAGCGAACAGATAGCGCTTCGGCATCAACCTCTGCTTGGCTAAGCTGTGAACCCAAGTCAGTGGCCCGCAAAACAGGATCGCTTTCTTGAGCGCCGTCTAGAATGTTTCCGGCTTCGGTACTGCCAGAGCGCAAAGACGCTTCGCTGCTGCTAGACGCTAAAGAAACTGTCTCACTACGGTTGGACAAGCTGTCAACTTCGGTGCCAATAAAGGTGAGCACTGGAATATCTTTTACGTAGAGCGTGGCGGCCTGTCTGCCATCAATAGCATGAGGGTAGACGCTGACGTCACCATCAATCTCAGGTGCTAGCTCGGTGGGAGAAAGGATCTCTTCCTGGTAGCTAGATGCTAGAAGGCTAGATGCTACAGGGACAGATGCCGAAGAATCAGATGCGATCGCATCCGACAAACCTAGTTTAGAAGCGATGTTAGCTTCTAGCGATTCAACATTTTGAGTTTCTGATGATTGATGTGTGGTCTGTGCACTGGCTAGGGTTGCACTTGCACCGGTGAGCAGAACGGCTGCTATCAACCCATGCGTGAACTGTTTTTGAATTGAACCTTTAGAAAGCAAAGACATAATCGGCTACATTGCAACAGTCTTGACCTCAGCTTTTTACAGCCGGTCATTTGGGCTTGAACTGCTGTTTGATTAGAAGCGCTTGACCTCAAACTCGAATTTAGATGAACACTCGATAATCTACACGAACAGATCTCCGTCAAAATCCGAGTATTTTCTCGGGTCACGTAAAAAGAAATATTTATATGTTCTTCATAAGAAACCTGAAATAACGAAATGTAAAGGTTTCTCCCCTTTTCTCTGCCTTAATTGATCTTCGATCATACTTATCACTGATCTGCTTTGTTATCTAGATTACTGATTAATGAATGCTTGTTTTTGATGCGTCTACAGGAATAGTCTTTTATAGACTATGCATTTAGTTGCATAAAAAGGGCAATATCCGTCTCGAGAAATAGATGCGGAAATGTCTTCAAGAGGAATCGATTCTGGTTCTATAGAGATCGCTCTCCCCGTGCCTTTTTTGTGGCTCTATGCCGATGGGTAGCAAGTTAGAACAAAAAGGGATTAGTCAAGAAGAGCCTGAAAGGGCAGAGATATAGGGGTTAAGGTTGATAATCCTAGGCGGTTTACGAATGGTTTTGACGACGCTCAGGTCACGATTTTCAGGGGCAGCTAAATAAGCGATGGGGTCAGAGGCAAGGCCGCGATTATAAGCATCATTAAAATGATAGAGACCGCGCCAAACCATTTCCTTAGAGATGCGTTCAAGCGGTAGTTGAACCGCCTGAGCAACGGCATCAGAGAGGTCGTTCAAGACGGCGTACATCAACCAAGTCGCCCAGATTTGGAGCTTGATGCCATTGAGCGAACCGGTCCAAAGATAGGCCAGTCCCAACAGCCGCTTCACCAGGTGAAAGGCATCTTCAATCCGCCACCTGCGAGCGTACAAATCGGCCACCACATAAGGTGGCAGGACTTTGGGGTTGAGTACAGAAGTGAGGTATCGATACCAGCCCTTGCCTTTGCGCACCTCGATCAACCGAAGCCGGACTAAGGGCTCGCCTGATTTGTCTTTGCCGACGACAATCAGGCGGTCTCGGAGGCCATGGGTGAGCGAGAACTCCTGGAGAACGGTGTAAGCCAGGTTCGACTTACCGGCACAAATGAACTGGGTGCCTTGAGCTACCAACCGAGCCCACCACTCAAAGTCGTAAAAGCCTCGGTCTAGAATCAGCAGGGTTTTGGCCGTCGCTAGGGCCAACAAATCATCTAGGAACTGACAGTCATGGGCTTTGGCATCCTCAGAGAACCAAATCTGTACCGGCAATTGAGAGCCAAGCTCAATCACCGTACAGATTTTGCCTGCCAGCTGTCCGGCTGGCATCGCTTCTAGGCTCTTGAGCTTGCGGAATAGCGCTTCTAGCACCGAACCGTCTGCCGCCCACACCTGCTCAAAGTGTTCTCTCGCATAGGCCACGCTCACGGGCAGCGGGCGAGTGCGCTCGGCCCAACGCGCTTTCAATGTCGGCAGCAGTGCCTGAAATACGCCCTCAAACAACTCATTCGGAAAACTCAGAAAGCGCGCACTTACCGCCTGACGGCTTACGCTCACTGCCTTTGCCCACAGCAAGTCTTTGCGGTTCAACTGACGGGTTAACTCATTAACCGAGGGCACCTGCTTCCACAACAGCGTCACTACCGCTGCCACCATCAATGGCAGTGTCAATATGCGTGAACGCATCCCTAGGGTTCGATAGTACGCGGCTTGGCTATAGACTACTGGACTCAGAAGCAATCTCAGATGTTCATCAATCGCCTCATTGTCCGGAGCGGGCACGTTGCGGCGGCGAATGTGATCTGGATTGCGGCTATAGCGATGACTCATCTGAGAAGCTTAGGGCTTTGAACGATATAACCCTTTCCTACACTCTTTTGGCACCCCTTGACTATTGTCGCGTAACCTTAACTTGGCACCCATCGCTCTATGCCTTTTTTGCAAGCTGGCTTTCTTGCGCGACTCGATAGATGCGCGACTGGGATGCGCAACGTGTGAATATAGCCTGTGAGCGCTAGGTATAGCTTTTGGAGAAGGAAGGTAAGTCATGGACTATCGGCAGGCGGGTGTAGATATAGAGGCAGGTCGGGCGTTTGTTGACAAGATTAAAGGCATGGTGGAAGGCACCCGACGACCTGAAGTGCTAGGTGCTTTGGGTGGATTTGGGGGCTGCTTTGAGCTGCCAAGTGGCTATCAAAAGCCGGTACTGGTGTCGGGTACAGATGGTGTGGGCACGAAGCTGAAGCTGGCCCAGGCACTCGATCGCCACGATACGGTGGGAATCGATCTGGTGGCGATGTGTGTGAATGACGTGCTGACGATCGGTGCAGAGCCGCTGTTCTTTTTGGATTATTTGGCAACAGGGAAGCTAGCCCCGATGCAGCTGGCCCAGGTTGTTGCTGGGGTGGCGAGTGGCTGCCAAACGTCTGGCTGCTCGCTGTTGGGTGGGGAAACGGCTGAAATGCCTGGATTTTATGGGCCGGGTGAGTATGACCTGGCGGGGTTTTGTGTGGGCATTGTGGAAAAAGATCGAATGCTGGACGGCTCGCGAGTGCAGGCGGGCGATCGCATAATCGGATTGGCTAGCAGCGGTGTGCACAGCAACGGCTTTAGCCTGGTGCGCAAAATTGTGGCGGAAGGCCAAAGAGACGCGCGTGAGGCGGGGCGGCCAGTAGGCTATGACTGGGCTGAAAAGCCAGATAGTTTAGGTGGTCAGTCTTTAGGAGAGGTGTTGCTGACGCCGACTCAGCTCTATGTAAAGCCAGTTCTAGCGGCGCTAAAGGCCGATCTGAACATTCACGGTATGGCACACATTACGGGCGGCGGACTGCCAGAAAACTTGCCACGATGTTTGGGAGCAAGGTTCTCGGCTCAGGTGGATGCCGATAGCTGGCCGGTGCCGCCTGTGTTTGACTGGCTGCGTCAATCTGGAAACGTCAGCCTGCTAGATATGTTTAATACCTTTAACATGGGAGTTGGCTTTGTGGTGCTTGTGCCGCCCGAGGTGTCAGAGGCTACGTGCGAATTCTTTTACCAGGAAGGCATTGCTGCTTATGACATAGGTTGCGTGGTAGCCGGATCAGGAGAATTGCTGGGATTGCCAGTGGATTAGGATTTGTGAGCGAGCCCTGCTGAGTCGAGATTTGCCGATGAATTTATCTAGCCGATGAATTCATCTATATATAAGAGGAGTTTTTGAGTTGACCGTGAATAAGGGAAATAGTCAGCCGGTATTTATTGCTGCGATCGCAACTGTAGTCGCGCTCATACTGGCTAGCAGCTTCGTGATTATCAATCCGGGGCAAGCAGGCGTACTCAGCGTACTGGGTAAAGCGCAGGATGGCGTCTTGCTAGAGGGTATCCATATCAAGCCACCGTTTGTGTCCTATGTCGATATATATGACATCACCGTACAAAAATTTGAAGTTCCCGCAGAAAGTTCGACGAAAGACCTGCAAGATCTAAAGGCGAGATTTGCGATTAACTTCCGCTTGCAGCCGACGAAGGTTGTAGATATTCGCCGTGAGCAGGGTTCACTTTCAAACATTGTGAGCAAAATTATTGCGCCGCAGACTCAAGAGTCATTCAAGGTAGCGGCTGCGCGGCGTACGGTTGAGCAGGCCATTACTCAACGCGTGCTGTTAAAAGAAGATTTTGATAACGCCTTGGCCAAGCGATTGGAGAAGTATGGAATCGATGTCCTTGATACCAGCGTGATTGATCTGACCTTTTCGCCAGAATTTTCTCGGGCGGTAGAAGAAAAACAGATTGCGGAGCAGCGAGCGCAGCGGGCTGTGTATGTAGCCCAAGAAGCGGAGCAAGAAGCACAGGCTGAGATTAACCGGGCCAAGGGCCGGGCTGAGGCCCAAAGGCTGATTGCTGAAACCCTTAAAGCGCAGGGCGGTACCTTAGTTCTGCAAAAAGAAGCGATCGAAGCCTGGAAGGAAGGGGGCGCGCAGATGCCTCGGGTTTTGGTGACGAGCGGTGAGAGCGGGGGTGTGCCGTTCATCTTTAACTTGTCTCAAAGCGATCAGTAAGCGCTGAGCCGTCATGAAAAAACGCCAGTCAGAATTTAAGTTCTGACTGGCGTTTTTGATGTTTTCTAGATGCTTTTCTGAGTGTATTTCTAGGCGTCTTTTAAAGAGCACACGCTTTAATGCTCAAGCTGTAATACGTAAAAGCAATCGCATGAAAACCGCTGCATGAAAACGATAAGAACGGTGAGCTATTCACCTGCATCGGCATTTTTACCAATGTCTTTTGCCATATTCATATAATCGTCCGGATCGCTGTCACCAGGACTATCAATATTATCGACCGTACCTTTACTTGCCGCTTTCTCTCCTGTATTAGCACCTTTACGATTAACCGGATTTGAATCGCTAGATTGAGTGCCCGAACCGGTCTCATTTTTCTGCGCAATTTCGTACTCTTTATCGAAGTCTGTGCTAGCGACGTCTGCCTTCGCTGCTTGACTGGTTTCTTCGTCAGGACTGCTGAGATCTTCTTTTAGCTGCTGAGCTTCCTGAGGAACGTTATTTGGATCTGTCATTACTTTTACATAAATTTCTACACCCGTAGCTTACGAAGCGAGAAGATCGAGATCTGTGTACCGAACGGGAGAGATTTCGGTGACAGAAGAGATAGCTTTGACGGCGAATAAGCTTGATGGCGAATGAGACAGAGCGCTAAACTAAGAAAAGACTTTAAGAAATGTAAAGGTGAATGGCAGGTAGCAGGGCAGCGAAAAAGGTGGTGGTGGTAGGTGCAGGCATTGGCGGACTGACGGCAGCGGCGCTGCTGGCCCACCGAGGCTATGCGGTGAAGGTGTTTGACCAAGCAATTGTGCCAGGCGGGTGCGCGTCTACCTTCAAGCGTCGTGGATTTACGTTTGATGTGGGGGCGACCCAGGTGGCGGGTTTAGAACCAGGGGGCATTCACTCTGAGATATTCAAAGCGTTAGAAATTGATTTGCCAGAGGCGAGTGAATGCGATCCGGCCTGCGCAGTGTTTTTGCCAGGAGAGCAAACGCCGATTAGCGTCTGGCGCGACCCGCAGCGGTGGCAAGCTGAAAGAGAAAGACAGTTTCCAGGAAGTGCACCTTTTTGGAATTTTATGAAGGCGCTGTTTGATTTTAGCTGGCGATTTCAGCAGCGAGATCCGGTGCTGCCACCGCGTAGCGCTTGGGACGTTTGGCAGCTAGCGACGGCTTTGCGCCTAGATACTTTGCTGACGGTGCCCTACGCTTTTTCGACGGTTGGCGATATTTTACGGGGCTATGAGCTGTCTAAAAACCGGCGGCTGTGGACGTTTTTAGACATGCAGCTAAAGCTGTATTCGCAGACAACGGCAGATAAAACAGCAACACTGTATGCGGCAACTGCGCTGGGTGTATCGCAGTCACCGCAGGGATTGTTCCATCTGAAGGGGAGTATGCAGGTGTTAAGCGATCGCTTAGTCGAATCGCTTGAACGTGACGGCGGTGAGCTGCATATGCGCCATACCGTAGAGGCTATAGATATGGCTTCAGGCAAGCGGGCTCAGGTGAAAGTTACCAATCAGAAAGGAGAGTCTTGGTTGGAGTCTGCCGATCAGGTTGTTGCTAATGTGACGGTGCAGAATTTTGTTGGTTTGGTGAATAGTAATGGCATGAAAGATAGCAGAATGAAGGGCTATGAAAAGAGAGTGAAAAATCTGGAGCCTTCGTCTGGTGCATTTGTGATTTATCTGGGAGTAGAACAGTCAGCGGTGCCCGAAAACTGTCCGCCCCATCTGCAGTTTCTATACGACTATGCAGGGCCAATCGCAGAGAATAATTCTCTTTTTGTTTCTGTGAGTAGGGAAGGCGATGGCCGAGCCCCGGCAGGAAAAGCCACCATTATCGCGTCTTCTTTTACAGACGTACAGCCCTGGTATGACTGTGATGAGGACGAATATAGAGCAATGAAAGAGAGGTATACGCGAGGGGCGATCGCCAGGCTAAAAGACTATTTCGACTTGCGCCTTGAGCATCTGGTGCATGTGGAGGCCGCAACGCCGCGCAGCTTTGAAACCTTTACGGCGCGATCGCAAGGAATTGTGGGCGGTATTGGTCAAAGGGTGCCTACCTTTGGACCGTTCGGGTTTGCTACGCGATCGCCAATTAAGAATCTGTGGCTAGTCGGAGACAGCACGCATCCGGGGGAAGGTACAGCTGGTGTTAGCTATTCAGCAATGACAGCAGTGCGGCAAATTGAGGCAGAAGAGCGATAGATATCATCTTCTTAGTCCTATCAGCCATTTTTTCTCTGGGCCCTGCACGAGCTTATGAGTCTTTCGCTGCGTGAGTGATGAATGGCGGTGCTTTTAGCCAAAGCTGGTTCCGATTTATGTCTGTTCTAACGACTCTTATGTCTGTTCTAACGACTTTTATGTCTGTTCTAACGGCTATAGAGATTAATGTCTTTACGAGTCTGGCGACTGCTCGGATTGTTTCTCCTACTAAGTAGCTGTTCTTTATCTAATATTCACCATAACTTCATTAAGTCGGGCAATCAGTAACATCAAGTGGACTGTGTAATCGCCTACAGTGAAATACATCAGGTTACGCTGTTTTGACCGAATTTCTCTAACCTCAAAGCCGACCTCAAAACAGACACTGGCCGATTGCTAACCTGTTGTTACTAATCTGTTGAAACTGTCTCTATGTCTATTGCCAACGCCGCTGACGACCATCCTGACGATCATCATCACCACGATCATCACCATCACCACCATGATGACCATCACCATGATGACGACCACGCTGCCGAGCAGGCTGAAGTCTTAGTCGTCTCAACCGATTCTTCTACAGCAGGACCTTCTGAAGTGAAGCCTTCTGAAGAATTTGTTTTTGCTTCTGATAAGTCTAGGGCCCTGATTTCTGCTAAATCACTGAAGGCATCGAACGGCACGATTACCTTTGGGTTTGTAGAGGGTGAAAAGCAGGTCAGCGATGCGATCGCTCAAAACGCTCGCAACATCTTCAAAACCCTGATTGAGCCGTTTATCGAAGTCAAATTTGTTGAAGTCAGCGGTGAAGCGGATATCAACATTCAGCTACACGACTCTGAAGCCTATGACTACTATGCCTACGAGCTGGCACACGACGTGTACCTCAGCCGTACTTACGACAACAATATTGATACCAACGGTTTTCAGAGCGGTTTTGGCAGTCACGGATTTATGAGCCTGCTGCACGAGATTTTGCACACACTGGGCCTAAAGCATCCGGGTAACTACAGCGCGGCTGACTCTGGCAGTGGACCTTTCTTGGACTATGAGGCAGACAACACGACCAACAGCGTCATGTCTTACAATTTTTCGGGGCAAGGCGCGATTACGCCGATGCCCTACGATATTGACGCTTTGCAGGCGCTGTATGGTGCTAGGAAAATAAATCAGGGAGAAACAACCTATCAGTTTAGTTCTGTCTATAGCTTTACGGATGGGACACGCAGCTGGGGCGATGCGGCAGCCGCAAGTAAGCTGACGCTAGCTGACAGTGGTGGGTTTGACCGGCTGAATTTTTCGGCTCTGGCTCCGAGCGCGGCAGGCTATATCTTGGATGCGCGCGCTGACGGTATCTTTACGACGAGTGAAGCCTACAACGGCTTTAGCTACACGCCGAAGGATAACAGAGTAGAGGGAGAGATACCCGTACAAAAGACTAGCAGCCTGGGTACGCGGCTGAGTTTTGGCACCCTGATAGAGAGTGTCTTTGGCTCGCAAAGTAACGATACGATTTTTGCGGGCGAAAAGACTGAAGAAATTGCGGCGCAGGGCGGTGATGACATTGTGTACGGGCGCGAGCTGCAAAACAACATATGGGGCGGCGTTGGCAGCGATCAGATTTGGGGTGGCAGTGCTAACGATCTGCTGATTGGCGATGATGGTGGCGAAGCTGAGTCTGAGCTAGACGGCAAAGACATACTGTACGGCGGTGATGGCCAAGACAGCCTATGGGGTGGTGGCGGTAACGACGCACTGTATGGGCAGGCAAAGGACGACGTACTGTATGGCGGTGGTGGCAATGACCTGCTGCAAGGAACAGATGATTTGGTGACAAGCGATCGCGATCAGCTTTTTGGCGGCTGGGGTCAAGATCGCTTCGTGCTGGGCAACAGCTCGGGAGCGTTTTATCAAGGTAGTGGCTATGCCATTATCGAAGATTGGGAGGCCGGGATTGACAAGCTCCAGCTAGGAGTAGGGCAAGAGAACAGTGGCTATAGGCTAGAAGCTAGCGAGCTACTGGGCGATGTCGCCATGCTAGATATGGGTGTGTATTTTAATAGCGATTTGATTGCGGTGGTACAGAGCACGACCAGCGTGACACAAAGTGATTTTGTCTTTGCATAACGCGTCGAACAAACAACAGCCACTGTCCTGATCAAGAAGCAGAACAGCGTCTAGCGCACTTACTCTTCTTTCCCCTTTTCTTCTAGCGCGACTCTCAAATTCCCCTCAGCTTCAGCGAGTACTGTTTCTGCCTGCGCTCTTTCCATTTCCAATAGCTGCATCACCAAAGCGACTTTTACCTGCAGCCCGCTTTTGTCTAACAGTTCACCTGCGGGCTCTCGTGACAGATCGGTGAGATCGCACAGGATGCGGATCGCGCGATCGCGCAATTTGCGATTAGTGACCGCCACATCCACCATCCGATTGCCATACACCTTCCCTAGCTTTACCATCACCCCGGTCGAAAGAATGTTTAGTGCCAGCTTTGTCACCGTGCCGGCCTTCAGCCGCGTTGAGCCTGCCAATACCTCTGGCCCCACTATCAGGCGAATATCTACATCGGCATCCACCGGCACCTGCTCGGCAGGTACACAGGCCATAAAAATGGTGCTAGCGCCGCACTGACGCGCCGCCTGGAGTGCCCCGTGCACGTAAGGCGTTGTTCCACCTGCTGTAATTCCTACTACGACATCGCGCCGTGTTACCCGGTGATCAATGATGGCTTCGGCCCCCGAGGCGTCCTCATCTTCTAATGCCTCAGAGCTACGCAGCAGTGCCGCTGCGCCGCCAGCAATGATTCCCTGTACCAGCTCTGGCGGGGTGCAAAAGGTTGGTGGGCACTCTGCCGCGTCCAGCACGCCGAGTCTGCCGCTGGTGCCTGCCCCAACATAGAACAGTCTGCCACCTTCTCTTAGCGAGGCGGCAGCTAGGTTAATTGCTTGGGCTAAGTGGGTTCTAGCATGGGCGATCGCATCTACCGTTTTTTGATCTTCTCGGTTGAAAACGTCCACCATTTCTAAGGTAGACAGCTCATCTAGATTTTGGCTATCAGGATTGTTTTGTTCGGTTAGCAGATGGCCTCGGCCTTGCCCATCATTTTGCCTATCGGTCATAGCAGTTTCTCCAACTGAGCACGAATCCGATCCATCTCATCTGATGAGGCATCCTGCACGCTGCCTCGGGCAGTTTCTTCTAATTTGGCACGAGACTGGGCACTTGCGATTTCATCTGGGTCCGCGTCTGCATTCCAAGTAGTTTCCTCAACGACCTTTTCTGGCGGCATCAGCAGTGTGCCATCTTCGACTAGCACCGCTTCATAGCCCGCACTCTCACAAAACTCTTCAATCTCTTCTGGCTCAAACGCTTCGACCGAGGCCGGCGGAAAATCTTGTGCTTCTAACATGACAGCGAAGCGGGTCGCATCGTCTTCTACTTCGAACATCAATACCAGCTGCCGCCCTTCCATTTCTAGAGAGTGAATTCCCTCGTTTTCGGTACGCACATTAAAAAGAACGACATAAACAGACATAGGCGCTGATCGGTAGCTAGACATGATTCTCATTGGTCAGTGTAGCGATTAACGACCCTTTGCGGTGACAGCGAGCGGCCAAACGGCGTTGAACAAGTCAGCAACCAGCGCTCGAATGGTAGTCAAACGCAGTCGATAGCCATAACTTCGCTGCCTTCTGCAATAATAAAGGCGCTTTCCCAACTGTCTGCAACGTCATGGCAACTTTTCTATTAGAAGTCGGCACCGAAGAACTGCCCGCAAGCTTTGTCAGCGCGGCCCTAGCTCAATGGAAGACCAAAATCCCCGCTGAGCTAGCAGAACAGTATCTAGCCAGTGACAGCATCGAGTTTTACGGAACTCCGCGCCGCCTAGCGCTGCTGATCAAAGGGCTTCCTCAGCAGCAGCCTGATCGCGAAGAAGAGGCAAAAGGCCCGCCTGCAAAGGCTGCGTTCAAGAACGGTCAGCCGACCAAAGCGGCCACAGGTTTTGCGGCCTCCAAAGGCGTTAGTGTCGAAGACCTAGAAGTTCGTGAGACCCAAAAAGGGGCGTTTATCTTTGTGCAGCAAAAGATTCCAGGCCGCACAACGGCTGAGCTCTTGCGCGAACAGGTGCCTAAGTGGATCTTAGGACTAGATGGCGATCGCTTTATGCGATGGGGCGATGGAGATTTGCGCTTCCCTCGGCCCATTCGCTGGCTGGTAACGCTGTTAGACGACCAGCTATTGCCAGTGACGCTAGAAAATGGCTCTGAGGTATGCGAGAGCGATCGCACAACCTTTGGTCACCGTGTCCTTCATCCCGAACCGATTACCCTCGCTGCTGCCGATAGCTACGTCGATAGCCTAGAAAAAGGCTATGTCAGCGTTGATCCGGCCCAGCGCAAAGCTACCATTCTTAGTCAGGTGGCAACTGTTGCTGACACTGTCAGTGGCCAAGCCATCGTCAACGAAGATTTGCTGGCTGAAGTTGTTGATCTTGTAGAGTGGCCCACGACGCTGATTGGCCAGTTTGACGACAGTTTTCTAGCGCTGCCCTCAGCAGTCACTATCACCGAAATGGAAAGCCATCAGCGCTACTTTCCGGTATGCTCTGGGCCCACTCCAGACGATTTGCTGCCCTACTTTATCACCGTTTCCAACGGCGACCCGGCCAAGTCTGAGCTGATTACTCAGGGCAACGAGCGCGTGATCAGGGCTCGCCTTGCTGATGGCAAATTTTTCTTTGACGCTGATCAAAAGCAGCCTCTAGCTGACTACTTGCCCCGACTCGAAAGCGTTACGTTTGAAGCTTCGCTGGGCTCTGTGCGCCAAAAAGTCAGTCGCATTGAGCAGATTACCGCTTTTCTTAGCGAGCATCTTGGCCTTGGGGCCCAAGCAAAACAACAGTCTATCCGCGGGGCCAAGCTTTGCAAGGCTGACTTAGTCACGCAGATGGTGGGCGAATTTCCTGAGCTGCAAGGCTATATCGGTCAGAAATACGCCGAAAATAGCGGTGAACCCCAGGCGGTTGCCGACGCGATTTACGAACACTATCTACCGAAAGGGGCAGGCGACGCGCTGCCGCAGACGATCACCGGTCAAGTGGTAGGCATTGCCGACCGGCTCGATACCCTGGTGAGTATTTTTAGCATTGGTAAGTTGCCCAAAGGCTCTAGCGATCCATTTGCCTTGCGCCGCGCGGCCAACGCTATTGTCAATGTGGTGTGGGAGGCCTGCCTGCCGCTAAAGCTGCAAGCTGTTCTTGCTCAGGTTGTTACAGATTTTGCCGCTACTCGAGATGAGGTCAATGCCGATGAGCTGAAAGGTCAGCTCGCTTCGTTTTTCGATCAGCGAATTCGGACCCTGTTGCAAGATGGACAAGGCATTGACTACGACCTGGTCAACGCCCTTTTTGGTCAAGATGTAGACTATCAGTCGCGGGCGCTGAATGATTTGCTAGACGTGCGCGATCGCGCCACTTTCCTTCAGGCTATTCGCAACGATGGTCGTCTTGCTGCTATCTACGAAACCGTCAACCGCGCGGCCAAGCTAGCTGCCCAGGGCGATCTGGCTACTGACGTGCTCGATCCGTCTGGACAAGTTGAGCCAGCCCTGTTCGAGCAGCCGACAGAGCAAGCTTTTTACGATAGCCTGCAAACGCTATTGCCCCAAACCCAAGCCGCCCAGGCCGAACGCGACTACAGCAAGCTCATTGTGGGCCTAGAGCAGGCTGCACCTACTGTTGCCAACTTCTTTGATGGCGAAAACAGCGTCATGGTTATGGCCGAAGATCCAGCCGTTCGTAAAAATCGTCTGAACCTGTTAGGTTTACTCAGAAATCACGCTCGCGTTTTAGCAGACTTCGGCGAGATTGTGAAAAGCTGATACAATCGCGGCTTAAGATTCTGAGCTTGACGATATTCTCATGAAAATAGCCCATGTCATAGGCCTTGGCCGTTCTGGTATTGCTGCTGCCCGCGTCCTTTCTCGCCAGGGCTGGCAGGTTACTTTGAGCGATCGCGGCGTCGCCCAGCGCCATCAGTCCGATGCTCAGCGGCTCAAAGCTGAAGGCATTACCGTCAAGCTCAACCACGCCTTCGATGCTCAAATTGCCAGAGGCGAAGGCCTAGATCTGCTTGTAGTTAGCCCTGGTGTCCCTTGGGATGCGCCTGCACTGATCACTGCTCGCGAACTAGGCATTGAGACGATTGGCGAAATGGAACTCGCCTGGCGATCGCTCAAAGCTCTCCCTTGGCTAGGCATCACGGGTACCAATGGTAAAACCACCACCACTGCCCTGGTTGCCGCCATCTTCAAAGCCGCCGGACTCAACGCCCCTGCCTGTGGCAACATCGGCTATGCCGCCTGCGAACTGGCCCTCACCGATGCCCCCGACTGGGTGATTGCCGAACTCAGCAGCTATCAAATCGAAGCTGCCGCCTCGCTCGCGCCGACCATTGGCCTGTGGACTACCTTTACCCCAGATCATCTTAGCCGCCACAAAACCGTCGAAAACTACTACCGCATCAAGGCGTCCCTACTCGCCAGATCACAATCTGTCATCATCAATGGCGATGACCCAACGCTGCGCAGCCAATCGCACGAGCATCGCTCACCGCGTCACCATTGGACCAGCCTCAATGGCAAAGCCGCCCTGCATCCGATCACACCAGATACCTACGTCGACGGTGGCTGGGTCGTGCATAAAGGTGAGCAGGTTGTAGAGACTAAAGCGCTGCGGATGGTGGGTGAGCACAATCAGCAAAACCTATTAATGGCCGTTGCGGCGGCGCGATTGGCAGGCATTGATAGAGAGGCGATCGCCCAAGGTGTTGCCAGCTTTCCTGGCGTCTCTCATCGGCTAGAGCACATCTGCACCTGGCGTGGCGTAGATTTTATTAACGATAGCAAAGCCACTAACTATGACGCGGCTGAAGTGGGTCTGCGCTCAGTCGCAGACCCAGCTATCTTGATTGCAGGCGGCGCGCCAAAAGACGGCAACGATACCGCCTGGATTGCCCAAATTAAACGGCGAGCAGCTGTTGTTTTATTAATCGGTGATGCGGCTGAACTGTTTGCGCTCAGGCTAAAAGCATCTGGCTACGACAGCTACGAGATTGTTCAAACCATAGACCGCGCCGTTGCCAGAGGCACGGAGATCTGTCGGAACCAAGCGATCAAAACTGTTCTTCTCTCTCCTGCCTGCGCCAGCTTTGATCAGTACGCCAACTTTGAAGTACGTGGTGATGACTTTCGTCAGGTCTGCACGAAATACTTAGGTGAGCTGTAGTCTAGCCAGCAAGCACTGCTTGCTGGCTAGACGCTAGTTTCACTTAAGACGCGATTGAGCTTTCCGCTCTTATAGCCTTCTAGATCTAGCGTGACGTAGGTAAACCCAAACTTTTGAAAGGCGCTAACTAAAGTTGGTAAATCAGTCTTGGCAACAAACTGGGCTATTTCCGCTGGCATCAGCTCAATGCGAGCGGTTTCACCATCCGAGCGCACGCGCAGATTGCGATAGCCCAAATCTCGTAGGTAGCGCTCAGCGCGTCCGACCCGGTGGAGTTTTTCTGTTGTAATCAGCTCGCCATAGGGAAAGCGTGAGCTCAGGCAGGGTTGGGAGGGCTTGTCCCACCAGGGGAGCCCAAGCTGCTTGGAAATTTCGCGCACTTCTAGCTTGGTAATGTTCACTTCTGCTAAGGGCGATCGCACGCCTCTTTCTTTGGCTGCTGCAATGCCGGGGCGATAGTCTTGTAGATCATCTGCGTTGAGTCCATCGACTACATACGCATAGCCTAGCTCGTTCGCCAGCGGTCGCAGCGTGTCGTGCAGCTCGCTCTTACAAAAGTAGCAGCGGTTTACTGGGTTAGATGTATATTGCTCATTCTCCATCTCATGGGTTTCAACCACCTGGTGGTGAATGCCCATTTGTGCTGCCTGTGTCTTGGCATCTTCAAAATCTTCTGGCATGAGCGAGGGCGAATTAGCCGTAACGGCTAGCGCCTGGCTGCCCAGCACATCAAAAGCGACCTTCGCCACTAGCGTGCTGTCGATGCCGCCCGAATAGGCAATCAGCGCCCGATCCATATCACGAAAAATAGCTTGAAGCTGGGCCAGTTTGTCAGACATGGGTAGAAAATGGAAAAATGCTATAAACCTAGGCTCTAACTCTAGCGCTTCTGCGTGAGTCTTAGGGATACAAACTAGCTTTAGGCAAACTGGAGGCAAATTGGCCAAGCCTAACTGGACCGAAACGGACAGATTGAAACTGGCGCATCAAAACTAGCGCATCAAAACTGGCGACGTTCAAAAACAGCGACCGTCACCGTCAGTAGCAACGCTGTGTAAATCAGACCGTAAGCTGCATTCTCTAGCGGTCCACCGCCGCTAGGAGGGGCCACAAAGCCATTAGCAATTTCGTTTTTTAGGTTCAAACGCTCTAAGTCTGGCAAGACTAAAAACAAACCCTCAGCTATGCGGCTGAAGTTTTCGCTTTCGGCAATCTTATCAAGCGCTAAAATGTTACGAGTCTCGTGTCCGACTGCAAAAACGGCCAGCGTCATCAGCGTTGCTAGTACGGTGCTGGTAATCACCCCAAACATCATTGCGGCGGCAGTTAATAGCACCATTTCTAAAAACATAAACAGCGTCGCTAGCAACATCAGATCTAGCTGATAGGGAATCTCGCTGAAAGACAACATGCCCAGCATCAGAGCTGTCAGCACCCCGATCAAGGTGAGCATGACTAGAGAGAGACCCAGGTGCTTTCCTAGAATAAATTCGGCGCGGCTAACTGGCTTGGCAATAAGAACGAGGACGGTTTTCTTCTCTATTTCTTGGTTGATAAGCCCAGCGCCGACAAAGACGACCACAAACAGAGAGAGAACGTTGATTGCCGCTAGGCTGGTGTCTACAATTAGCTTGTCTTCGGTGCCCGCGGCAACTTCTGGTAGCAGGGTAATGGCCATCACCATAATGATGCCAAAAACACCCACAGCGTAGAGAATGCGATCGCGTATGACTTCTAAGAATACGTTGCGAGCGACTGTCCAAATTCTGCCCCAGGATGAGGCGAGCGAAGAAGAAAGTGTCATTGCCGAAGCCATTGAATCAATAAATGCTGATGCAGGTAATGCTTCTGAAAAGTACCGAAATGTCAGCTCAGAGAAAACCGCAATAACACTGGAAAGATGTACACAGGAGCTTAGGTGCCCGGTACGCAAAACTTTCGATGGCTGAGCGTAGTTACTTGCAAAGCGTTGCCATAGGCATTAGTCAAAGCTAACTAGACTGCAAAAGGGAGCATGGTCGAACCTTCGATCCTTTTTTAGATAGGAGCAATAACTGCCCTATCAGGCCCGATAAGCTGCTCAGTTGGCGGATCTTCACCACAGTCAACCGACGTTAGCTTAGCAACCGGTCGGGGTGCATCTGTTTGGGTGTCTTCTGTTTGGGCACTGCCCGTTTGTGGGGCTATTGGTCTGGGCTTTTCGACTGGTAAGATTTTGCAGCTCTTTTCTAAGTAAAACATGCCTTCGCGGCTAGCAGGCCCTACCCAGTTTGCTCTTAAATCTAGCCCATAGCCTTCTCCAAAGCGCCTTGGCTCAGCTACATCCAATCGCCAAAACACGCTTTCATTGGGTGAGTCTAAGGTCTGCAACGCGCTTTGAAAAATGGCTTCTAACTGCGTTTGCCGAGTATACAGCCAGCGCTCTGTCTGATACCAAGGCTGGTCGGTTAGGGCTTGCGAAATCTCGCTGGTCATGGCTTCTAGCAGTGCGACGCCCTGAGATGATGGCTGCCTATCTGCGGTAAAGTCATGCACAAATTCACTGTCGCCAAAGCCTCGAACCGCGAGGCTAGGATAGTCGCGCAGCCAGTCTTGAATGCGAAAGTGAAAAGCGATCCAACTGCTTAGCAGCAGATTGACGAGCAAGGTTGTAATTAGCGTTTTCCTGACTTTGTCATTAGGCAAGCTAGTTTTAAGCTCCCAGTTGACAAAGTGAGGTAGTGCCATTACGCCAGTCGAAACTAACGGCCAGCTCGTGATTGCCCACCGCAAACGCAGATCATCGCGCCATGGATGAAATAGAAACAGACATAGCACAAAGCCTGTAATCCAAGGGTCAATACGAAAACCATAGATATTGAGACTCTTGACTTCGCTCAGTGACCACCAAACTGCCGAGATGAAAAATATCCAGCTCAGTGTGGTGAGAACTTTGATGCCGATGAATTCGTCGCCTGCGATAGACTCAAGCGCCGCTGCTACAAATAGAGAAAATAAGCTCAATAGCAGCAGTGTTTGCCAAGAAAAATAGGCTTTTGGCACCAGCAGTAGCCGTGCTTGCTTATTGAGATCTTGAAAAATATCTTGCACTATCCTCCCTGACCCTTTACAAAGGCGCGTAGTAATATCAGCAGCAATATAGCGCTAAAGCTGGCAGCATTGGCTTGAATCATCGTATCGATAAAGCGGGCATTGGACTGGCCTACTTCTAGGCCTGTACCCCGTGCTCTGGCGTAGCGCTCATCTCGCGGTAGCCGTGGGCCCTTTTTTGTGAGCGGCCCCCAGGCGTCGTCTGAGCGTAAGAAAAACTCTATGCCTTTGGCCTTAATAAAGAATGTGCCAAAAAAGGCAATGAGGCCAATGCCAAACAAAATTGCGCCAATTTCAGTCGTCCAGCCATTTAGCAGCAGCTGATTGAACAGTACATAGTTGATAATTTGAGCTTCGATTTCTAGGGGCATAAGCGGCTCTAATATTAAAAAGGCCAGCCAGCCGCATACGATGGCGGCTAAGTTTGTGACCAGGGCATACTGCACGCTGGTTTGAAACCCTAGTCGCAGCCGCTGTCGCAAAATACCGGCTTCGAGTGCGACCGCCACTAGCAGAAACAAAATCTGAAATGTAACCATCCGCAGTGGCAATATCGACCCGTACTCCATAAACAGCGCCTAGCTCCCATCCTTAAAATTGTTATTTATTCAGGCATTCATGCATATGGCATTAGGGTATCGCCTGAAGGCCATTTGTGATAGTCCAGTCCATCGAAAATCCATCTCATTTATGGCCTTACCTGCTCGCGCTTTATCTGCCGGTTCCATCCGCAAACCCGTTAAGATCAAAAAACTCTCCCCTTTGTCCTTAATCCATGTCTAGAGCTATCGGCATCCGCACCGCTCAAACCAATACCGAACGCCTCACTGGCCAAATCCACGTCTATGACGGCGAAGGCAAAGGCAAGTCTCAGGTGGCGCTAGGTGTGGTCTTGCGCTCTATTGGCTTAGGTATTCATCAGTTTGTGGATAGCCGGGTGCTGCTGCTGCGATTTTTGAAGGGGCCAGGACGTACCTATGATGAGGATGCGGCGATTGAAGCGCTACAGAGAGGCTTTCCGCACCTAATTGACCAGGTGCGAACAGGCAGGGCAGCATTTTTTGGTCCGCAGGAGATTACTAAGTTTGACCGCCAAGAGGCGCAGCGGGGATGGGATGTGGCTAAAGGTGCGATCGCCTCCGGGCTCTATTCAGTTGTTGTCCTAGATGAAATCAATCCTGTGCTGGATTTAGACCTGCTGCCGATTGAAGAGGTGGTTCGATCAATTAAACACAAGCCCGACCATCTAGAAATCATTGCCACTGGGCGAGGCGCACCGTCACAGCTGGTTGAAGTTGCCGATTTGCACTCGGAAATGAAGCCGCAGGTTCATCAGGCGGCGGCAGATATTGGCATTGAAGGTATTGAAATCTATACCGGTGATGGCAAAGGCAAATCAACTAGCGCGCTAGGCAAAGGCCTACAGGCGATTGGCCGAGGGATCAGCCAAGATCAGTCACACCGGGTGATGGTAATTCAGTGGCTAAAAGGGGGCACTGGCTACACCGAAGACGCGGCGATCGCAGCCTTGCGTAAAAGCTACCCTCATCTAGTGGACCATCAGCGCTGCGGTCGCGATGCCATAGTATGGCGTGGTCAGCAGCAGCCGATTGACTACATAGAAGCTGAGCGGGGCTGGGAGCTAGCAAGCACCGCGATCGCCTCTGGCCTCTACAAAACTGTCATCCTTGACGAACTCAATCCCACCGTAGATTTAGAGCTGCTACCCGAAGAGCCCATCATTCAAACCCTACTGCGCAAACCCAAAGGCACCGAAGTGATCATCACCGGACGCTGCAAAACTCAGCCTGCTTACTTTCAGCTTGCTAGCACTCACTCAGAAGTCTTTTGCCATAAGCATTATGCGGAGCGGGGCGTAGAACTTAAGCGCGGCGTTGACTTTTAGTTAGTCGATTTCTAGCGGGTCGCTTTAAAAGGGACGTTTATCATCCCTTCAAAACTGACTCTCTAAGCTCGATCTTGTTCGACTACGCACGGCACTGGCTTGATCGTGGCACTGGCCTGATCGCGGCATTGGCTTGATTGCGGCATCGATACGTAGGGATCTAGCTCGTGGGTGCCTGGTAAATCTCTAAAAATTTGTTGAGAATACCGCCAAACAGATTCAGATTCAAATAGTGCCTGAAAGGCGGGCGTTTTGGCATACCGCCGCCAGCGGTTAGTGACATCCATAGACCTGGCTTTGCCGTCTAGATTCGTGCCGTCAAAAGAGCTGCCGCCGCCAATATCAGAGACTGTTGTTAACCCTGCATCAGAAAAAGGCACCCCTATCTGACTGGCGAGCTTGCGTCGATAGTCTTGGCTCTGGAACCATTGGTTGTAATTAATGCAGACCAAATTTCGTTGAAGATAGTGGCTTTCTCCCACAAATTCTTTGGCATATTCCAACCACATCTCTACCATCGAGAGACGCTGGTCTTTTGTCGGCACAAAGCCCTGTTTTAGGCGACTGGCAAACAAATTAAACGGGTCGCGCAGAATCAGTACATCAAGACACTGTGCAGACTTGCCCAGATACAGCGCTCGATTGCGCTCGACTCGGCCTCTAGCAATCTGGGCTAGGCTCCAGTCTTCGTAGCTGTAGAGCAAACAGTCGCGATGAACAAACTCTCCATTTCCCTGTCGGCGATAGACTTGCGACATCTTGGCATACTCAGGGTGATAGCGCTTCAGCTTGTCGGCCTTGCGTCTATAAGGGTTTCTGCCTCGCTCTATGTTGTTTAGGTGCCAGTACTTTCCCAATAGCTGGTGCTCTATCCAGCTAATGATCGCGTGATTGCCTGTGCGGCGCATACCCACCACGCGAATCTCTTTTTGATTGACTATCGAATTAGCAGCGCCCTTGAGTGCTATTACCTGTTGGCCACGCCGCCAAACATCGTGCAAGGGATATGACAAAGTATCCGCTGATTGAAACCATAGACGCTGCAACTGACTTGAAAGTCTGATACTCATGAAAAGATTAGGAGAGCTTGAAGGTTAAGTCTTACGGACAAATTCTAAAGCAAGAAAGCACAAACTTGAATGCATATGCCCTAGCACCAGCGTTTTAAGTATATATGCGCAACATTTAAGACGCGTATGTATACTTTCAAAACTTTCAAATGATTCAACACTTCTGGCAATTTGCCGCGTGAATTTGCTGCCCCAGTGTGTGGTTGAGCAGGCAGTCAAGCTTTACGAGCCTTCTAATATCACGAATTTCTACGGCGTAGAAAAGGCACTAGGGCGTCGCTCACTTTTTCTGCCCAGTCTTCTTGAGCATAGTGCCCAGTTTCTTCTAGCTTGACTATTCTTGCATCGTTTAGCTTTTGGATGAAAGCTTCTGCTAGCTCTACCGGTAGCCACTTATCTGCTGTTCCCCAAATCACCAGCGTCGGCACCGACCAGGGCGAAAACCCGGCGTCAATATCGGCCATCGTCTGGCTGAGTTTTAACTGTTTGACTGTAGCTAGTAGCGCCCGTCCGGCATCTGAGCTTTTCAAAAAGGGCCGACGATACACCTCTAGATCCTTATCGCTGACTTCGTAAGGGCCGCCGCCTTCTAACGTTCTATCAACCAAAATCGGGTCTTGCGTAATCACCTCACCTAGCAGGGGCCAGCCTAGCTGAGCAATCTTAAACGGCACCTTTGCCTCAGCCGTTAGCGGCGTGTTCAAAATGATCAGCCGCTCAATTTTTTCAGGATGTCGCATGGCATATAGTAACCCTACTGAGCCTAAAAATCCTTGCACTACGAGAGAAAACCGCTCAATCTCTAAAGTGTTTAGCCAGCTATCTAGAGCACCTAGAAAAGCCTCGCTGGTGTAAGAAAACTCGCGCTTATCGGGCTTGGAAGAATAGCCGTGACCAATCCAATCGGGTGCGATCGCCCGAAATCCTGCTTCTGCCAGTGAGACCATTACGCCGCGCCAGCTATAGCTCTGCGATACGAGCCCGTGTAGCAGCACTACTGGCCCCTTTTGATCAAGCGCTTTTTGGCTAAGTCCTTTAGCTGGCAGCGCCTCTCGATAAAACCATCGCAGTCCGCCCGCTTCGCATTCCTGCTCTGTAATCTTCACTATAGATAGACTCCCACACCTATTTGGCCGATAGCGCGCATTGGCCGACAACACGCACTCCTTGACCTTACTCCTGAGACGATCCCCAAATCAAACTAGCCGCTATAGCTGAGCGCTGCCGAAGTCAAAATGCTACTCTAATCAAATTGTTCGCCTTTTTCGCCATGAGTGCTACTCCCGAAAACGATGCTGCGATCACTCGCCTCCAGCAAATTCGCCCCGATCTGCTCAAACTGCACAAAGCGCTTCTCTTCTCCGAGCGCGTTGTTTACGAACAAACCCACGGCCCTATTGCCAACAGCGGCGAATTTTTTCGCCTCGTAACCGAAGACGAAGCCTTTAGCTGGCTAAGACCTATCTCGCAGTTCATTGTTCAAGTGGACGAACTACTTGATCTGCGTAAAAAAGAGAAAATAGAGCCGGAAAGCGCAGCAATTCTGCTTGAGAAAGCGCGGCTGATGCTCAAACCCAACAAAGATTCGCTCACCCCGCTCGGTGAAAAATATTTTCAAGCCATTCAGCGAGACCCTAATATTGCGCTAATGCATGCAGATATGGCAGAAAAGCTTAGAGACGCCGCAGGAGAGGCGGCTGAAAAAGAGGCTTAGTAGCGAGCAGGTATATCAAGGCAGGTGTATCAAAGGCAGGTGTACCAAGAAGGTGTCGCAAAGCTAAAAGCGCCAAAGCAAAGGAAAAATCTATGGTTGTTATAAATTTCGTAACTTTATAGCGACACGATCTACTAAGGATTCTAAAATCTGAGACATGCTTTTCGGATTACCTAACAGAATTTCGCATGGCACCTGTTTGGCGTGGGGTTCTGTTAGGCAATCGGCAGGCAAGAGATTTTTGGTCCAAAGGAAGTAGCCTCTTGATAAATGAAATACTGCGACTGAGTTTTGTTGTGCTAGCTAGGCTGATTGTCTGGATTCGTCCAGCCTTACCGGTAGTGTGCTGTCTTTTTTTGTGGACGACTATTGCCCTAACGGTGTGGAACTTTTTTCAAAGCATTCGCCAAGGCGTCGCTAATATCAAGCAGCTACATCGCATTCCCTGCGCTGATTGTGACTATGCTACGGGTAGTCATCTATTAAAGTGTTCTGCTCAGCCTTGTATTGCATTTTCAGAAGATGCGATTGACTGCCCTGATTTTGAACCTGCGAGCTTCAATCCTGCAGGCGACCATATAGGGCAGTATGCAAACTGACTGGGCACTGACTGGGCACTGACCGGGCGCAGAATGGACCAGGCACTCTGGCCTATGGACCGTGAAGCTAAGCTCGGCAAGCTGCAAGAAGTTGATTGAAAGTTTGTTGAAAGTGACTATAGACCTTGTCAACTTATCTGCTTAAAGGCCGATAATAACAGGCGTATCGAACCAAAGCCAGCTGTGGGAAAACTTTGGGAAACGATCGCAAACGCCTGGAATACTATGGTCTCCAATGTTTTCAATATTCATCTTGACTTATAACGAAGCGTTAGATATCGCTGCTTGCATTGAGTCGGCGGCCATGTGTGACGATATTATTGTGGTCGATTCTTATAGCAGCGATCGCACATTAGAAATTGCCCAGTGCTATCCTAACGTACGCACGATTCAGCATGCCTTTGAAAGCCACGGCAAACAGCGCACCTGGATGCTACGAAATATCCAGACCAAGCATCACTGGTCATATATCCTAGAGGCCGATGAGCGCATGACCCCAGCTCTATTTGCCGAATGCAACGCTGCGATCGCCTCAGACCAGCACGTCGGCTATTACGTCGCCGAGCGGGTGATGTTTATGAACCGGTGGATCAAGCACAGCACTCAGTACCCTCGCTACCAGCTTAGGCTGCTCAACAAAACCTTTGTCTGGTTCGATGACTACGGCCACACCGAGCGTGAAGTCTTACAGGGCTCGCCTGGCTTTTTGAAGGAAACTTATCCGCACTACACCTGTGGTAAAGGCTTTAGCCGCTGGATAGAGAAGCACAACCGCTACTCTACCGACGAGGCCAAAGAGACGATCAAGCAGCTCTCTGATGGCACTATCGATTGGAGAGCCCTCTTTGGTGGCCGCTCAGAAGTCGAACGTCGCCATGCGCTCAAAGATTTCTCCTTACGCATTCCCGGTCGTCCGCTGGTACGGTTTATCTACATGTATTTTTTCTTGGGTGGCTGTCTAGATGGCCGCCCAGGGTTTACCTGGTGCACCCTACAAGCCTTTTACGAATATCTGATTTTGCTCAAAGTATGGGAACTCAAAAACCAAGAACCTATTGGGCCTGCTACAAGCAACGCTCAGCCGACCAGTGTTCAGCCGACTAGCGTTCAGTCATCTGTTTCTGTGCATCAAGAGACAGAGGCCGCGCCGCAAAGCGATATGAAGTCTAAGGCTGCCTAGTCGCCAGACAAGCTTTACGCTTCCTAGCACCTTTGGATCTAGCTCTAGTTCATCTAGATTTGGTTCGCTTAGATTTTGCTTTCCAGCGACTTCAAATACTCTGTGTTCACACCGGATTCTCGCGTGAGGGCAATTTTGCCAGTTCTAGCAATCTCTTGGATACCGAATGGCTTCATCATTTGCTCGATGGCTACCAGCTTGCCTGGATCGCCTACGACTTCTAATGTCAAGGCCGCTTTGGACACATCCACTACGCGGGCTCGAAATAGCTGAGCGAGCCCGACAATTTCAGCCCGATTGCTGCCATCAGCCGTTATTTTCATCAGCATTAGTTCACGCTCGACGCTCGGCGTTTCAGTGATGTCTTTTACCGTTAGCACGTTGACTAGCTTGTATAGCTGCTTGGCCAACTGCTCGATTACCTGATCGTCTCCTGGCACTACCATCGTGATCCGAGAGATGCCAGCTTCTTCGGCAGGCCCGACGGCTAGGCTCTCGATATTAAACCCACGGCGGGCAAACAGACCGGCAATCCGGGTCAGAACGCCTGATTCATCTTGAACCAGAACAGAAAGCGTATGCTTCATTGCAAAAAACGGTGGCCAGGGCCCTTGATTTGAACCCAGCTATCTTAACTTGGATGCTCTCAACTTGGATACAGCGCCTGACGGTGTCAATCATTGCCTAGAGCCAGAAGCCTACTAAAACCAATCTTATGGCTCTGTCGCTTCACCCGACGGTGGCGGTGCGACTGGCGCACCAGAGGTGCCCGGCGAAACTGGGGGAAGAATTGTGCTTCCAGGTGAGAGCTGAGTGTCAGACGGCAGAGGTGTGATCTGGGTGTCGGGTGGCAAGCCGCTCCCACCATTGGGCGCTTCTAGTCCGCCAGGTGTGCCTGGAAGGGGCTGGCCCGGCTGGCCGACATTGGGGGTGCTTCCCTGGGTAGGATCGAGCGATGCGCCTCTGGGCAGAGTGGCCAAAGCCACGCGATCGCCCCCGACGGATCTCAGCAAGTCCAGCACTTGGATCACGTCTTCGTAGCGGGCATCGGTTGCTGCGTATAGCACGATGGTGCCGTTGGGCGCAATCTGCTGATGCTGCACTAGCACGTCTTGCAGCAGACTTAAGGGCACAGCGTTGGCGTCTATATAGACCTGACCGACGCTATCAACACTAACGTATAGGCGATCGCGGCTGTCGCCCGAGACCGGTACGCTGTTATCTACCGAGGGTAGCGTTAGGTCAATGACCTGCTGCCGAGTGAGTCCTACTGCTGCCAATATGAAAAAAGTCAAAATGCAAAAAATCACATCAATCATAGGCAGAATTTCAATCTGCACATCTGATTGAGGGTTGTTCATGTCTACTTTCATAAGGCTATCGACTCAAATGAATCAAAAGTGGCAGTCAAAATATAGCGGTCAAAATTCGGCAGTCGGGAGATGCTAGTCGAGAAATGTCGATCAAGAAATGTCAATCAAGAAATAGCAGCCAAGAAATGTCACTCAAGAAGTGTCAGTCAAGAAATGTCACTCAAAAAGTAGCTGGCGGCGTTTTTGGATTTGATTTTGGTGACTCGGGTAAATCGACTGTGGGAGAAGGCGGCGAGTTTACCAGATTGTCACTAAGGGCGCTGGGCTTGCCATCGGTGTAGGCCCAAGCCTGCCGGTACAGTAGCTCTAGCTCATTGCCTGATAGCTGAAAGACCTTGGCCTGACCAAAGACAAATCCTTGAAATAGCCGATAAAAGGCTAAGCTAACAATCGCAATGACTAGACCAGCCGCGGTGCTGATGAGGGCTTCCCCGATGCCAAGCGCTGTGCCTGCTGTCGCGTCCCCTACGCCCAACGCGTTAAGATCAATTGACCCTAGTGAATTTATCAGACCAACGACTGTGCCCAACAGACCTAGCAGTGGCGAAAGTGCAATCACTGCTTCAAGGACTTTTTCGCCTCGGCGCATGGTTGCTAACTCTTCACTCGCTGATGTTTCAAGCGCAAGGCGAAACACCTCTGGTTCGGGGTCTTTTAGCTTTAGCGCTGATAGAAAAAATCGACCCATAGGCAGCTTATTGGCTCGCTGGGCTAGCTGCGCTGCTGCGCTCCACTCTCGCCGGGCCGATTCGAGCACGCGTCCTGACACTTCGCGCTCGCGCGTCAAAATTTTGGACCAAAACCAAATGCGCTCCATGATGGTGCCCAATGCCAAAATTGACAAGAAGAGCAGGGGCCACATGGCAATGCCACCCTGTCTAAATAGTTCTGAAAATTCCACGCTCGTTTCCTCTCACCTTAGCTAGGCCGATCATGCCTTGCCAGCTTCGTTATTTTCTGCACTAGTGTAGAGCATATAGGGTGAGAGCCCATCAAGTTTGGTCCAATTTTTATTGTGTTGGTATGGATATCGGCTGTATATCTGGCAAACTGCTAGGGCAGCATGTCTAAAATTTCGTTGGCGGCGCGATCGCACACGCCTACTTCTCCCATCGCTAGCTTCATTTTCGCGTAGCCTGCCATCATCTCCTGGCGCTTATCCTGATCGGTTAGTAAGCTTAGCGCTGCCTCGCTTACGGCCTGTGGCGTTGCTGCCCACTGCAAAAGCTCTGGGACAATCGGCTGATTTTCCATCAGATTAACTGGCGAAACATACTTGCCGGTAAAGCGCACGATGTATTTAGCAATAAACGCTGTGGTGTGACTGAGCCTGTACATGACGACCTGAGGGACGTTGAGCAGTGCCACTTCTAGATTGGCGGTGCCTGACTTATTGATGACAACGTCTGCCGCTGCGATCGCCCGCTGTCCGTCCTCCTTATCTACTAGTCTGGCATTGAGATCGTAAGTATCTGCTGCTAGCTTAATTTCCTCACGAAAATCCGGCAGCGACACCGGAATTAAAAACCTTACCTTGGGCTGCTGCGCTTGAATATAAGCTGCGGCCTCAAACATCACAGGCACAATGTACTGCAGCTCTTGCTTGCGTGAGGCTGGCAGCAGCGTTACCACCTGTGCCGCTGGGGCAATCTTTAGCTCTGAGCGGGCCGTTTCTTTTGATAGCGGTTCGGCCAGCATATCTACTAGCGGATGTCCTACCCAGCACACATTCGCCCCAGCCTGCTGATAATACGTTGCTTCCTCTGGAAAAATAGCCAGCAGCTTGTCTGTCACCGCTAAGATATTTTGGGTATCTTGCTGGGTGGAAAACACCCACTGCTGTGGGGCAATGTAGTAGACAATCGGTGTTTTGGGCAGTTCCTTACGCACAAACTTTCCTACCGGAACGTTGGGGCCCATATAGTCTATCAGTACCATCAGATCTGGCGGATGATCGAGCAAGTACTGGTTGACCTGCTGCTGCAGCTTGCGCCCCTTGATGTAGTAGGGCAGCGCCTCTAGCAGGCCGATGGCGCTCAGCCGTACCGTGTTCACAATCACTTCAGCGCCTGCATCGGCCATCTGCTGACCGCCGACTGCTGTAATCGTCAGATCAATTCCGCGCCTTTGTGCCTGCCTGCTAAGCGCTTTTACCAGTGCTCCGCCTTGTAAATCACCCGATACCTCTCCCGTGTGAATAAAAATATTCACTGGCTTTTCATCACCCACTACGATCAACCTTCAAAGATTAATTCTCGATTTTTAGCGTTCAATTTTAACGCCCATTGCTCAGTCTCGTAACCCGCTGCTTGCGACCGTTGGCGTTTGAGTTTCCTAACTTCTAACTGTCTTCTAACTGCCCTCTAACTATCGGTAGCTGAGCGTGCCCAAAGCTATCGCTTCTTTCCTGGCACTGGTCCCCTTCGGCCCTTTTCGCCAATCGACGCCTGTAAAAAATCAACTAGATGCTGCACGTGCTCGTTATCTGCGATCGCTGCCGATTTCCCAATCGCCTCTTCCAACGTTAGCCCCGAGCGATACAAAATTCGGAAGGCTTCTTTTAGCCCCTGATATACGCGGCCTTCTGCCTCTTTGGCAATGCCCGAACGGCTCAGCAGAACCTGATTGAGCCCGCGCACTCTTGAGGGATTGCCTTCGACTAGGGTGTAGGGCGGAACATCACGCTCGATTCGGCTCATGCCCCCGACCATCGCGTAGCGACCAACGTGAACAAACTGATGCACGCCTACCAAGCCGCTGATTCGAGCGTGAGATTCTACTTTGACATGGCCTGCGAGCGCCACTGAGTTAGCGATAATAACGCGATCGCCTAGCTCACAGTTATGAGCCACGTGGGCATAAGCCATCAGCAAATTGTGGCTGCCTAGCCGAGTGATTTCACCTAGCCGAGTCGGGCGGTTAATGGTCACACACTCGCGAATGGCATTGTCGTTGCCGATTTCAACTCGGCTCATAGAGCCATCGTATTTAAGATCTTGCGGCTCTAGGCCGATCGCGGCATGTGGAAAAATTCGATTGCGATCGCCAATGCGCGTATTGCCCTCAATTACCGCATGGGCACCGATGGTCGTCTCTGCACCGATGGTGACTTTTTCTCCGATAACGGCATAGGGGCCCACAGTGGCGCTCGCGTGAATCTGAGCCCCAGCATGGATAACCGCAGTCGGATGAATAAGAGTAGTCATCAAAGCCATGCCTCCAGCAAAGCCACCAAACGAGTAAAGTGCATAATTACCAGCTACCTTGGAAAAACAAACCGCACAAGCGAACCAGTCAGCGGGCGCATAGTAGCGCCATTCCCTCTCTACTCGCTAACCACTCTACTAGCTAACCATTGGTCAGCCAACCTACGTTAGTCAACGACCGAGAACATCAGCTGACCTTCACAAGCTAACTGTCCATCGACCTCCGCGCGAGCCTTCATCTTGCCAAAGCGCAGCCGCTTGATGGTTAACAGCTCAGTTGTAATAATTAACTGGTCACCAGGAACCACTGGCCGCCGAAACTTCACTTTATCAATACCTGCAAATACACATAGACGCCCGTCAACTCCTGGAACTTGGCTGAGAACAATGCCCCCAACTTGGGCCATTGCCTCTACGATTAACACGCCTGGCATCATTGGACGCCCTGGAAAGTGCCCCTGAAAATGAGGCTCATTGAACGTGACATTTTTTATTCCTACTGCTTTCTCGCCAGGAACATAGTCAACGATTCGATCTACCAAGGCGAACGGATAGCGGTGCGGTAAGATCTGTTGGACTTCTTCTAGGGTGTAGGTTGTCTTGATAGGCGCTTGGTCAGCGGTCTGGTCAGCGGTCTGGTCAGCACCCTTGGTACCAGACTGATCTGGTGTAGTCGAAGCTGTAGACACAGTGGTGTTGGCTTCAGTTGGAGTGGGAGCACTAGTTGGCATAAGACGTCAAATCGTAGAAAGAAAGCTAAAAAAAGAGTGAAGCTTGGTTAAGCCCCTCACGATTTTGCCATTAGACGGTGTCTGGCGCTATGACGAACCATCTGTGGCCGGACAGCATTCTTCTATTTTCTTAGCGAGCGCCACGTGCAACGTGTGACTGGCTTTGTATGCGGCATAGTGTGCCTGCGGCAAACGACCCAGCAGACTCAAATCACCGATCAAATCAAGCATTTTATGACGGGCAGGTTCGTTTTCAAACCGCAGCGGTGGATTTAGCCAGCCGTCTTTACCACAGACTAGGGCGTTTTCTAGGCTACCGCCTTTGATCAATCCCTGACTGCGCAGATAGTCAATCTGATGTGCTAGGCCGAAGGTTCTTGCCGGTGCGATATCTGTAGCAAAATCTGTGGCAAATCGATGATCTGCCGTCGGTGACCAGCTATGCCACTGATTGCCAATTGCCGCTAGCTCGAAGTCTATACCGTAGCTAAAGCGCAGCGCCGGGCTGGGAAAGGCCGCCACCCAGGCGTCACCGCTGTGCACAGTTATCGGCTGAGTGAGCGCTGGGCGATCGCACACTAGGGCCGCTTGAGAGCGCACACCGACTGAGGTAATTACAGCCATCCATTCCTTAGCCGAACCGTCTAGCAGCGGTAGCTCTGGGCCGTCTATTTCAATGCGGACGTTATCGACTGCCAGCGTAACTAGCGCTGCTAGCAAGTGCTCTACTGTGCGTACGCTCTGCTGCTGGTCTATGCCTAGCTCAGTCGAGAGCTGAGTTTGCACAACGGTGTTTACCACCGCCGGGATAGGTTGAGGATTTGAGCGATCGCTCCGCACAAAATAGCGACCCGAATCAGGCGGAGCAGGCAGCAAGCGCACTGTGGTTGGCTGACCCAAATGAAGCCCCACCCCCGCCGCACTGACGGCATCAGCCAGCGTCCGCTGCTGACGACTATTAGGAAAATCTCTTGCGTGGACCCTTGGATCTGCTGCGTGATCTGTTGCCTGATCTGCCGCCTGATTTGCCGCCTGATTTGCCGCCCGATCCGCCGCCTGACTTGCCAAGATATCTGCTGCTGACGACTGCATTAGAATCGCTCTCCAAAGCCAAAGTGGAAACGGCTGCCCGCATCGCTTAGGCCGTAGTCTAGTCGCAGTGCGCCTAGCGGTGTTTGCACCCGTACCCCCGCGCCGTAGCCAAATCCGTCTCCAGGCTTGTCGCGTACCCCTGCTGGGTCACCTGGTACAGAGCTGCCTGAGCCTAGATCCGTACCATAGTCTGCAAACAGCGCCCCGTTCAAGAACTGACTGAATAGCGGAAAGCGATATTCTACCGTTCCTAGCAAGAACGACCGGCCTGAACCTACAGCGCCTTCCTCATAGCCCCTGACAGAGTTACCGCCACCTAGCGGAAACGCTTCGTAAGGTGGAATGTCACCAAGGGCGGTGCCACCTTGCAAATTAAGCGCGATAGTTTCACGGCCGTCATCTGCGCCCAAGAAGTTTACTGGAACATACTGACTGTAGCTGCCGCTGATTTTGTTATAGAAAACAGAACCACTGCCTATTGGTACAGACTGCTCGGTTCCTAGTCGAATCAAGTTACCGCTGGTTGGCTGAGCCGGATTGTTCCGTCTATCTAATACAGCACCAAACTGAACCGTAAACAAATCATCTTTACCGTTGTCGCTAGCGGTCAGTAAGTTGCCTAGCTCATCTCTAGGGGTAACCGAGCCGTCTGCATCTAGCAGCGCCACTCGTTCATACTGGGCTCCTAGCGAGAGCGAAAGCCCGTCGTCTAGAGGCCGACTAAAGCTAAGTCCTGTTCCTAATCGATTCAGTCTAGGCGTATCGCCATTGGGCAAGTCAACTTCTGTCTCGCCATTGTCAAATATTAGCGAAGTTGCCCGGCGGTTAAATAGGCTAGCGGTGTAAGAGGTGCGATAAGGATCGCCCGCAATCCAAGGATCGGTGAAGCTAACGTCAAAGAGGAAGTCGCCGCGGGTCGTGACGCGACCTTCTGTTCTCAGCTTTTGGTTGTTGCCGCCAAAGTTTTCTTCGTTGTAGCTGAGCTGCCCAAATAAATCACCGCGTAGGTTAAAGCCTAGCGAAGCGCCAATAGAGCCGGTTTCGCGCTCTGCTATGTTGACGGTCATCTTCACTTTGCGTGGATCTTCATCTCCTGGGTCAAGCGATAGGCGAATGTCTTCAAAAATACCCAGTCCAAAGGCCCGCCCAATGTCTTCTTGAACTTGGCTCTCTTGAAAGATATCTCCAGGTTCAGTTTCAAACTCGCGTGTCACGATAAAATCACGCGTTTTCCCGCCGATTGGCTCGCCGTCTTCATCGACTGCCTGACCATCTTCATCAATAAAACGCACTTCAATCGATTCAATCTCACCTTCAGCGGCCACTAGTGTGACAACGCCGTCTTCTAGTGAGTTTTGGGGTGCGGTGTCTACTTGAGCTAGTACATAGCCATTCTCTTGATACCAGTCGTTGAGATCTAAGATACTGTTTTGAAAATCTCGTAAATTGATGACTTCGCCATACTGAGGTGCAAAAATCTCGTCTATTACCTCAGGTGGTAAAACTTGAGTATTGCGCACCTCTACGCGAGTAAGTACCGGATTGGGCTCTACTAAAAAGGTTACTTTTACACCAAGCGGCGTGTCTTCTGGGCTGGCGCTGACGTTGGAAAAGAAGCCAGTGCTAAATACGCTGTTGACGTCTGCTTCTAGCTGCGTTCTGGTGGTGGTTCTGCCAGGGACTGTTTGCACAGCGCCATACACTGCGTCGATCAGTTCGGGGGTTAGCGGGCGAGCTTCGTTTGAGGAAGTAACGTCTACCTCTGAGACCAGTACGCGAGTTTCTTCGGCCGCTTCGGCGTCTTCTCCATCTGGTGCGATCTCGGGTACAGTTCCCGGCACGGCCTCTGGTACAGCAGGCTCACTTGATGGGTTGGGCGCTGCCTGATTAGGCGCTGCGGGAACGGCCTCATCCGTTTCTGAAGGCGGGTCTATAGAAGGGGCGGGTTCTATTTCGGCTTCGTCTAGCTGAATATTCCCATCCTCTATAGGAATGCGAATGCTGGGATTGTCATTTTGAGGGGCTGCTGGATCTGGCAGAATATCTGGCGCAGCGCTTTCGGGTTCAGTCTCAATACCGCTTTCGGGTTCGACGAGGATAGGATCAATATCTATATCCGTATCGGCTGGTACTTGTGCTATGGTCCCTTGCGCCACTAGCGGAGAGGCTTCTTTATTGACAACGCCTTCTAATAGCTGAGAAAAAGTCGAGCTACTCTCGGCGGGTGCTTCGAGTGTTAATGCACTATCAACCGGCTCAGCAGTGTCAGCAGCTTGGCTCGGCAAGCTGGAAACGGCCACTAAACTGAAGCAGGCTAAAAGAGCAGGTGAAACACGCATAACCAGTGAATCCTTATAAACGTTCATTCCTCACACCCACGCTTGAAACGCAAAGCACAAGCGCGTAATCGCCTGAAAATATTAGTCAGACATTAAATCAGGCTCAGAAAATACTACCGCACTCTATAGCGCGAACCTAGCGATGGCTGTGCCAGATGGGCAGGCTGCACGGTAGCAGGCGGTTTGCTATTGCTCAGTGATTGCCGTCATATGCGGTTGCAAAAACGTTGGATTGGAAGACACTAGAGAATCTAGCTCGTTTATTGACTAAATCTGTGAAACGATTCTTGTTAGGACGCTCTGATAGCCGGCGGCAACCTCTCCTAGGTCTTGGCGAAATCTGTCTTTGTCCATGATCCGTTTTTGCTCATCGATTTCTGTCATATCCCACAGACGGCAGGTGTCTGGACTGATCTCGTCGGCGAGGAGTAGGCTGCCGCTAGCATTTAAGCCGAACTCTAGCTTGAAGTCTACGAGGGTAATATTGCAGCTAACAAAAAATTGGCTGAGAACCTGATTGACGATTTGGGCTTTTGCGGTGAGCCGATCGAGCTGATCGGCGGTAGTGAGCTGCATGGCGGCGATGCGATCGCGTGTGAGTAGCGGATCACCTAACTGGTCGTTTTTGTAATAAAACTCGATGAGCGGTGGTTCTAGCGTGGTTCCTAGCGGAATGCCGGTTTGCTTGCAGAGGCTGCCCGCAGCAATATTGCGTACGACGACTTCTAGAGGAATGATATCGACGCGTTTGACGCGCATCTCGCGATCGCTCACGGTTTCGATCAAGTGGGTATCGACGCCCTGTTTTTCTAGCAAACCGTATAGGTAGGTGGTCACCTTGCAGTTAATAACGCCTTTGTTCGCAATCTGCCCTTTCTTCTGGGCGTTGAAAGCGGTCGCGTCGTCTTTGAAGTAGGTGATTAAAACCTCTAGATCATCGGTTGCATAGATAATCTTGGCTTTGCCTTCGTACAGCTTTTCGCGAGATAGTGGCTGATTTTCAGGCTGATTGCCAGGTTGATTTTGGGGCTGGGCGTCAGTCATATGGGTCGAAGTTTAGAGAAAAATTTAGGGAAATGACCTGCTTATTATCGCGGTAAATCTCTTTGACACCCCAGGTCTGTAACATCACTTGCAGAAAAAGCCTGAAGCTAGGCTTATTACTTCAGGCTTATTACTTCAGGCTTATTACTTCAGGCTCATCACATGCACGCCGCCCCAGTCTTTGGCCGGGGGCTGGCGCAGATAGGTTTGTGATCGCGATAGGTGCAGCTCAATTGCTTTATCACTTGGGCGCAGCGTCTGGGCTAGCCGAAAGAAGGAAATGGCCAGATCAAACGACATTGACTTATAGGCTTCTCGACCTTTGGTGTAGAGATCGAGAAAGGTCTTGGTTTTGATATCAAGTGGCTGAGTGCGATCGCCAATCAGCTCATAAATTTTTACCGGCTCCAGCTTGCCTTTTACCCGAATCAAGTCCAGCTCTCGTACCCAAATTTTGTCCCGGCAAAGCTCATAGGTATGTTCACTTAGCACAATGTCACAGCCATACTGCTTGGTAATGCTCTCTAGCCGTGAGCTGAGGTTGACTCCATCGCCAATGACGGTATATTCCATTTTGCGCTGAGAGCCGATATTGCCAGAGACCACCTCGCCCGAGCTTAGGCCAATCCCAATCCTCAGCTCCGGCTGGTCCTGGCGCACCCGCTCTTTATTAAAAATGACTAGCCGCCGTCGCATATCGAGCGCTGAGCGCACCGCTGACCAAGCGTGATTCTCTAGCGGCAAAGGTGCACCAAACACAGCCATCAGCGCATCGCCGATGAACTTATCGAGCGTGCCTTCGCAGTGAAACACCGATTCCACCATCGTTTCGAAGTATTCGTTTAGCATTGAGACCACCTGCGCCGCTTCTAGCGTCTCGGTCAGCGTCGTATAGCCGCGAATATCTGAAAACAGCACCGTCACATCTTTGCGCTCGCCGACCATCAGCACATCTTCGCCTAAGGCCATCACCCGGTCGGCTACACTCGGGGTCATGTAGCGGTACAGTGTCGTCTTTACTCGCTTTTCCTGGCTGATATCTTCGAGCACCACAAGCCCGCCTCGCACCCCACCTTGCGGATCGCTCAGTGGACTCACCGTCAAGTTGATGCTGCGGTTCCATTCCGCCACTTGGTCTGGCTTAAAAGCACATGCCTCTGATCCCCATAGCCGATATCCTTCAACATCTGGCACGACTAGTACACAGTTTTCTGACTGCGCTGCGCTGATGCTGCCCATTGCCACTGCCACCATTAGCCCTTGCTCAGGCACATAGTGCCGTGCGCCGCTTTTCAGACTATCTTCTACTCGCTGCTGCAGTCGTTCTAGGGCGACTACATCCCACAGGTAGCGGCCAATGAGTGCTTGCTGCCACCGAGTGGCGATCGCTGGATTCACCCGCTGCTCACTAGCCTCATCTGCACCTTCTTTTACCGGTCGGTCTACCTCCCCTACCGGACAGCCTAGTAGCTTCAGCGCCGACTCATTGATAGTTACAATTCTCCCTGACATATCTGTCGAAATCACCGCATCCGACAGACTCTCTAGCATATCTTTTTGGTACTGCTTCTCCTGAGAAATCTGTTGAAATAGCTGAGCATTCTCCAGTGCAATTCCTGCCTGCGTATTGAATGCTTTCATAAACGATTCGTCTAGCGCTGTGAACTGTCCTTGTGCTTTGTTGATAAGCTGACTGACGCCCATTAGCTTGCCGCTAGAGTTAAACACGGGCATACACAAAATGTTGCGCGTCCGGTAGCCTGTTTTGCGATCAGACGAGGGATCGAAGCGGCTATCTCGGTAGGCGTCTAGAATGTTGAGCGTCTGCGCCGAGGCCGCTACAAAGCCGACAATTCCTTTATCTGCAGGCAACCGTAAGTCAATGAGCGTATGACCATCGGCGCTTTTGACCTGTGACCACAGCTCGGTGAGGTCTTCATTCAGCAGCCACAGTGTGCTTCGATCTGCCTGCATAAGCTGACGCGCGGCGGACATCACCGATTGTAAGGTCACAGCCAAATTTAGACTTTGCTCCATAGACGAAATTGCCTTGAGCAAAGCGGCAACGCCCTTTTGGTTGCGAGCAGCCAAATAAAAAGACTGGCAGGTTTCTAGCAAAATGCCAATGGACGGGGCAAAGCGAGCAAAGCGGGCCTCGTCTTCTGCTGAAAAGGGATCTGTTCCGATTTTATTCAGCAGCTGCGCGACGGCGACGACTTTGCGATCGCTACTGACTACCGGCATACACAAGATATTGCGCGTTCGATAGCCCGTTTGTTTATCTGTTGTGTTGCTAAATCGCTCGTCGGCATAGGCATCTGGAATATTCACTCCCTCGCCTGTTTTCGCGACGTACCCAGCGATCCCCTGACCAATGGGTAGTCGAATTTCCAAGCTGTCAGATCCGTTGCCCTGCGCAACTTTTGAATATAGCTCATGGCGATCTTCATCCACCACAAAAATTGTTGTGCGCTCTGCTTGCAAAATTTGGCCGATTTTAAGCGTGAAGGTCTCTAGCAGCTCGTCTAGCATTGGCTCAAGCGACTGATTGTTGATGAGATCAATTACCCTAAGAAACTGCTTAAAGTCGCGAGTTGTTCGCTCTAGAAAGTCAATAAAATCTGGGATGGAGAGATCTTCAACGCGCTTGGCTAAACGGCCTCGATTATGGTGGGATAGTGACAAAAACACACTACTCGTCTGCGACTGAGTCATGATGAGTAACTTTCAAGAACAGGTGGGATTACACCCCTCTTATGCTTCCCGATCCGTCATCTTTAGTTGGGATCTAAATTGGCTAATAGCAGCCCCTGTCAAGACTTTATCAGCTTGCTAAAGACCAACAGATTCCATCGCTATTTGCCCAGGTGTCTGATCAAGGGGTTTTTGCGCCGGGACTGGGGTTGACGCTGCTGCTGAGTTTGGGTGGCCTGGCCTGGGGCGATTTGAACCAAATTGTGATGGTTGACTAGTGTAGGGTGGCTGAGTGTTTTTATTGTGCTGCATGGGGCCTGCGGTGCAAGTTGCCTTGCTAGTGGGTTCTATTAGCGGCGTAACGGCTATTAGCTGGCACACTAGCCGAATCATCGCTCGTGCTGAGACTGCTCCGGCTGTCGATTTTTTGGCGATTTTGGTGCTGGTGATGTCTTTTGTGGGGGTTGCGATCGCCTGCTGGACCGTTTTCCCCCAAATCGCGGCTATCAACAGCGCTCGGCAGAGAGCCGAAGTGCTATCGATAGAACTAGAAAGTGCTATCACCCAGATTCAACAAACGCAGGTGCAGTTGGTTCAGCAGGAAAAGCTGTCTAGTCTAGGCCAGCCGGTCGCTGGGGTTGCACACGAGATCAACAACCCTGTGAGCTTTATCCATGGCAATCTTACCCATACTGAAACCTATGTCCGAGACTTACTTAGGTTAGTCGAGCTATACCGCAGCAGCTACCCTCATTCGAATGAAGGAGATTGAGACAGAAGTTGAAGAGATTGATCTGGAATTTTTATCAGTGGATTGAGGTTGCGATCGCTGATAACGGACCTGGCATTCTAGAAGAAATTCGCGATCGCATCTTCGATCCCTTTTTCACGACTAAACCCGCTGGTAAAGGGACTGGACTAGGAATGTCTATCAGCTATCAAATCGTTACTTAGCACCATAGAGGCAAGCTTGACTGTACCTCGCAAGCTAACCAAGGCACTGAATTTGTCATTCAAATTCCACCGTGCTCCTAATTTCCACAGTGTCCCTATTTCCACAGTGTCTCTAGTTTCCACGGTGCCTCTAGTTTCCACAGCGCCTCTAGTTTCCACAGTGCCAGCAGCGCGGTATCTATAAACACGACCAGCGGGCCCCATTAGCCTGGGTCGCCTTTTGCCTCTGCTTTTAGCAGCGGGAAAGCAATCACATCGCGAATACTTGGCGAGTCTGTTAGCACCATAACCAAGCGATCAATGCCAATTCCCATTCCTACAGTGGGTGGCATGCCGTATTCTAGCGCTGTAATAAAATCCTCATCTAGGCTCGCTGCCTCCAAATCACCTGCTGCTTTTTTGGCGGCCTGCACCTCTAGCCGTTCTCTTTGATCGATGGGGTCGGTTAGCTCAGAGAAAGCATTGGCCGTCTCTCGGCCTACAATAAATAGCTCGAAGCGTTCTACGAGCCCCGGCTTACTTCGATGTGGCTTAGAGAGCGGCGAAATCTCTATCGGGTAGTCGGTTACAAAGGTCGGCTGCATAAGCGTCTCTTCCACCTTCTGTTCAAAGGCTTCATTCAACACATGACCTACACTCTCACAGTCATCAATATCAACAATGCCCGCTGCTTTTGCTGCCTGCTTTGCGGCGGCTAGACTATCAGCCGCAGAACTATCAGCCGCAGAACCGTCGGTCGCTAAACTATTAAAAGTGGTAAAGTCAATTCCTGTTTTTTCTTGAACTGCCTCGTGCATTGTTAGCCGTTTCCAGGGCTTTTTAAAGCTAATCTCTTCACCTTGGTAGGTCACGCTAGCGCTGCCCGTTACGTCTTCAGCGATCTGTTCAATCATCTCTTCGGTGAGCGCCATCATGTCTTGATAGTCACCGTAGGCCTGATACATCTCAATGGTCGTAAATTCTGGATTGTGCCGAGTAGAAATGCCCTCGTTGCGGAACACACGCCCTAGCTCAAACACCTTTTCAAAGCCACCAACAACCATACGCTTTAGGTGCAGTTCTGTGGCAATCCGCAGATACAGCTCCATATCCATTGTGTTGTGATAGGTGACAAACGGCCTGGCCTCTGCGCCACCTGGCTCTGACTGCAACACTGGCGTTTCGACTTCGATGTAGCCCAGATTGTCCAAGTAGCGACGAATCGCCGCCGTGATTTGAGCGCGTTTGCGGAAGGTATCGCGCACTTCTAGATTGACAATAAGATCGATATAGCGCTGACGGTAGCGCTTGGCTACATCGGTCAGGCCGTGAAACTTGTCGGGCAAAGGTAAAAGTGACTTGGTAAGCATGGCATACTGCGCTACTTTGACCGACAGCTCACCTTTGTCGGTGCGCTTGATGGTCCCTTTTGCCCCAATAATATCGCCGACATCTGTTAGCTGTTTTAGGTGATTAAAAGCCAGCTCATCGACCTCTCCCATTTCTGCCTGGATGGTCTTTTTTTCTAAATAAAGCTGAATGGTGCTGGTTTCATCTTGCACGGTGAAAAAGGCCAGCTTGCCAAATACCCGCCGCGCCATAATGCGACCTGCGATTGACACTTTGAAATCTGCTTCTTCGCCTGCGGCTAAATCGGTAAACTTTGCTTGCAAGTCAGCAAGTGAGTGCGTGAGCTTCCATTGGTAGGCGTAGGGGTTTTGCCCTGTTTGTTTTAAGTCCTCTACCTTTTGCAGGCGGGCAGCACGGATGGCTGCTAGGCCAGAATCGCTGCTGTCGTTGGAATGGGAAGCGTTAGCGGACTGATTTGAAGCCATTGCTCAAAATAACGTTAGGGGAATTGTGCACTTATTGCACTGGGGCATCTGCCGCAAGAGCGCATCATGTACAAGAGCGCACTATATATCGGCTGTGCATGATAACGGCTGTGCATGTGTTTTGTGCACAAAGCCTTATTGTATCGACATCTGTACAATTTACGTGGCGGTTTGCACAGTGCTCTAGACGGCGGCAATGATGCGTCGTAGTTAAGCATGTTTTTGGCGAGGCCCTAGGTGTGTTCAGATTCGCTAAGAACACCGTTTAGAAAGATATCAGCAAGGGTTTCGGCCATTGCTTTCATGTCGTCAGGAGAGCTGCCAGTGTCGGACATCGTGGTTTGACTAAAGCCCGAAACGGTGAACATGCCAAGAAATATGCGAGCAACCACTTTGGGGTTCATCTGGCGATAGATGCCTCGGTCCATAGCGGTTTGAAAGAAGGCTTCGGCAACGTCGGTCATTTTATCAATAACGTCTGCTTGGATGCGATCGCGCAGCTCTGGATGAAACTGTGCTTCCATAAAGCACACGCGCAGCATATCGGTATTAGCATTCAAGCTCAGCATACGCTTGCGCATCACCTGTGCTACGGCCTTATAGCTTCCCATCTCACTGAGTTCAGTCAGCAGGTCTGTTAGTATTTCTGTCCAGCCGCGGGTTGCGACCTCTATCAAAATGGCCTTCTTGTTTTCAAAATGACGAAACAGTGTTCCTTCGGCCACACCCGCAGCCTGGGCCAAATCGCGTGTTGTTGTTCCACCATAGCCACGTCTTGCAAACAACTTTTGCGCCGCTTTGAGGATGCGCTCTTGTGTTTCTTCTTCTCTAGAAATTGTTTTCTGTTTGTAACGCGGCATTAGTAAAAGAAGCCTGATAAATTGAAGGTTAAAGCCTTGATTGATAGTGCTTGCTATCGATAGCAACTGTATTGACCGCTCGCATAAAGAGTGTCAATACTGCTTTCAATAGTTATTTTTAGTCACCGCTATAAAATATTGAGTTAATTGACAGAACAATTTACACAAGAACACACTAGTTATTGGTTACTGCTAATTACTAGCAGCCGCTTAGCCAGCTGCCTGATCAGCTACTTGGTGTTGTTATGAATCTCATTGTCCTTTTGCTTACCATCTGTGTTGCTTGGCTGCTCTCTACCGCGATGGATATCTTCCCCGGTGCGCTGTGGGGATGGATTCACTGGCCTCATTGGATGCTGTGGACGCTGCTGCTGACAATTTTTGCCTGGGGTCTGAACGATGACCAGCCGCTCAGCTAGTCGCGTAGCTGCCGTCCAGCTAGCTAGCTAAGTGAAAGCTACAGCGTAATCGAGCGAACGATGCTTCGGTGGAACCTTGATGTGCTGAACGGCAGCCTAATTGTATACAATCGCAAAAAGTCTAGCGCTAAGTCAAAAAGCTACGCAGTACTTAACCATTCGTGAAGATGCTATGAATCTCAAGTGCCCTTGCCCTAGTGCTTTAGGTTCCGGCTACTGTGGCTGTAGACGTACGTACTAAGTAGCGTCGTTGATTTCATAGTTTAATTTTCATATTGAGGGGTTTCTAACCTGTGGCAATGCATTCTTCTTCGCTGTATTCTTCTTCACTTTGTGATTTTGATTGGCAGCAGCTCAGTCAGCTAGCTGGTGAAGATAGCGAATTTGAAGCTGAACTACTTAATATTTTTTTGCAAGATGCGCAGGACAGCCTACAGAAGCTAGAGCGCGCGATCGCTTCTAAAAGCCTTCAAGCGGTTGAAGAAGCTGCTCACTCTCTGCGGGGGGCGAGTGCCAACGTGGGTGCGATTGCGCTGGCCACTGTAGCCCTTCAGCTAGAGCAGACTGCCCACGAGGGTGATATTACCAACGCGCGATCGCTGCTACGGCAGCTCAATCGCCACTGCCAAAGGATTGGAGCGCAGTTTAGATCTAGACATGTCTAATTTTCTAGGTAGATCGGCGTAGGCTCGCCGCCTAACCAAAACTTTTGCCTGTCAGTCTGTCAACGGTTGTTTTAGATACAGTCAAGCTGTAACAATTACATCTGTTCTGTGTAACTGCTGATGCCCGCTCGTTTAGATTTTTTATTTAAACCATTTGCTTAGAGCGCTAGTTTAGATAGAAGCCTAAACGTATCTGACGTGACGGGAATCGTGTTGACAGGCAAAAAAAGGAATTTTTAGGATCGTCGGAATGAAAAGAGTCGAAGCTATTGTCCGCCCTGAAAAACTACAGGATGTAAAAAACGCCCTGATAGAAATTGGCGCTACTGGGATGACCTTAGAAGATGTGCGTGGTTTTGGCCGTCAGAAAGGACAAACTAGCACCTATCGAGGGATTTCTTACACGGTAGAGTTTTTGAGTAAGAAGCGGCTTGTGCTGGTTGTTTCCGATGCACGGCTTGATGTGATTCTTGAAACTATCGCCACGGCAGCGGCCACCGGTACCATTGGCGACGGTAAGATTTTTGTCTCGTCAGTTGAGGAAGCGGTTCGTATTCGCACCGGTGAGACGGGCGATGTAGCCCTTTAGAAATCCGTTCAGAAATCCATTTAGAAATCCATTTAGAAATCCGTCTTTGTGGTGATTAGAACGATTGCGCCCTAAAGAGACTGATTTAGCAAAAAGCAAGCGGCTGCGGTCCCCAAAGGCACGCTCAAATTATCAATGCCGTACTTAGACACGGACTCTAGCGCTGTGGCGATCGCACTCACCACCGCAGCGACTAGCCAGGTAGCCGCGATCGGCCCTTGCGTGGTTAGCAATACGGCTGCGCAAACGCAGTAGCTCACTAATAGCATCGTCAGGCTACCTTCCCAACTCTTTTTCTCTCCCCATACCTGATAGGGGTGCTGACCCCATCGCTGGCCAATGAGGGCAGCTAGCCCATCTCCCCAGGTCATGGTCAAAATGCCGATAACCGCGTACTGCGGCAGATGCAGTGGCCAAAAGCAGCCGATCAATAGGCCAATACTTACCGCGTAGAAAAAAGTTCCCCAGCTTTGCCGCCCTACGCCGTTAATTCCTGGCAGCAGCGGTAGCCGATAAGACAGCAGCGCTACACCGCTAAACACAGCTGACGCTGCGATGCCTATCCAGGCAGGTACCGCTAGCCACCAGGCAATCAAGATGACCTGCCCTGCCCCAATATGAACAATTTTTCGGGTGATTTCTGGCCCGTATCCAAACCGGCGAGCTGTCTCTGATGCGCCCCCGACCACAGAGAGCCAGACGATTACAAGCGCAGACTGAAAAAATAGAGAGGGCACAGGCGGCATATCAAGAAATAATATTCGTACCCAGCGTAGGGTATCGCCCAAACGCTTTCGCTGCTATCTTGATGTAGAAATTAATGACTCACATTACTATAGAGCACGCATGGGTAAACCCTATCAGCGAGTACTTTTAAAGCTAAGCGGTGAAGCCCTTATGGGCTCTATGGCCTATGGCATTGACCCAGCGGTGGTAGATGCGATCGCCCAAGAAATTTCCACCGTTGTCGAACAAGGCATTCAGCTTGCCATTGTCGTTGGCGGTGGCAATATTTTTAGAGGCGTCAAAGGCGCTTCGGCAGGAATGGACCGGGCGACTGCCGACTACATCGGCATGATTGCTACCATCATGAATGCTATGACCTTGCAGGACGCGCTAGAGCGTCTCAACGTTCCCACGCGCGTCCAAACCGCGATTTCTATGCAAGAGCTGGCCGAACCCTATATCCGCCGCCGCGCCATCCGTCACCTAGAAAAAAAACGAGTCGTTATCTTTGGTGGTGGCTCAGGCAACCCTTTCTTTACCACCGACACCACCGCCGCTCTGCGGGCCGCTGAAATCAGCGCTGAAGTGCTGTTTAAGGCTACAAAAGTAGACGGTGTATACGACAGCGACCCTGCCACCAATCCAGACGCCAAACGCTACAAGTCACTGACCTATAGCCACGTTTTGGCAAAAGATCTTAAGGTAATGGATAGTACAGCCATTGCGCTGTGCAAAGATAACAACATTCCAATCATGGTGTTTAATCTCTCAGTAGGGGGCAACATCAACCGCGCCATGATGGGTGAACCTATTGGAACAATTGTGGGAGAGTCCTGTGAAGTTAGCTGATCTTAGTGAAGTCGAATCGGCCATGCAAAAGGCTGTCGAATCGACCAAACGCGCCTTTAATACCATTCGCACAGGCCGTGCTAGCGCCTCGCTACTAGACAGAATCATGGTGGATTACTACGGCAGTCCCACTAGCTTAAAGTCTCTGGCCAACATCACCACACCCGATGCCAGCACCCTAATGATTCAGGCATTTGATCCGAGCTCTGTGCAGGCGATCTCAAAGGCTATTTCTATGTCTGATGTGGGCTTAGTTCCTAATACTGACGGCAGCCTCATTCGGTTAAATATCCCACCGCTGACAACTGAGCGTCGGCAGGAATTTGCCAAGATGGCAGGCAAGTATGCAGAAGAAGGCCGAGTCTCTGTACGCAATGTGCGTCGTGATGGGATTGACTTGGCCAAGGCGCAGGAAAAAGAGGGCGATATTTCTGAAGACGAGTCTCGCGATATGCAAGACGAAGTACAAAAGCTCACTGATAAGTACACCGATCAGATCGATGCGGCGCTAGCCGATAAAGAACAAGCAATTCAGACGGTGTAGGCCTAAAAAGAGCTAAAACCGTATAGCCAAAACTGCATAGCCAAAACTGCATAGCCAAAACTATATGTACGACTGCATCATCGTAGGCGCAGGGCCTGGTGGCAGCGCTGCCGCTTACCATCTGGCAAAAGCTGGCCGTTCTGTTCTTTTACTAGAAAAAGCAGCCCTTCCTCGCTACAAAGCCTGTACTGGAGCAGTTTCTCCTAGTATTGCAAACTGGTTTGATTTTGACTTTTCACCTGCGATTGATAGCAAAATCAGTCGGGTGCGCTACACCTGGAAACTGGAAGATGCGGTCGATGGAGAGTTAGAAACTGAGCCGATCTGGAGCGTACGCCGAGAGGTTTTCGATCAGTTTTTGGTGGTGCAGGCGCAGGCGGTAGGGGCGCAGTTGCAAGCTGAGACGGCTGTGACTGGCATTGTGTTTCAAGATGACCATTGGCAGGTGAGAGTGGCCGATGGCCGTCAGCTAGATGGTCGGTACGTGATTGGGGCAGATGGAGCTAAGGGGCCAATGGCTAACTGGCTAGGGTTTGAGCCGCACCAGGTTCGCGAGGCCGGAACGTTAGAAGTCCAAACCGCTGCGCCAGTCAAAGCGGGAGCTTTTAACTTTGAATTTGGCCTGGTGAAGAATGGCTGTCTTTGGAGTTTTCCTAAGCAGCAAGGCTACTCTTTTGGGGTGAGTAGCTTTATTGGTAAGTCGGTGAAAGCACCGGAAAAGCTTTTGCAGAGCTATGCGCCTGCTTTTGGCGTGAGCGCAGCGCAGGGAACTTTACATCTGCATCCGCTGAAGCTGTGGGACGGCAATCGCTTGCTGCACCGCGATCGGGCACTTTTGGTAGGTGAGGCGGCAGCAATTGTTGATCCACTGACGGCAGAAGGCATTCGCCCGGCGATGTATAGCGGTATGGAAGCAGCAAAGGCGATTGACCGGGCGCTGAGCAGCGAAGAGACAGGCGATATGGCCAGCGCTGAGGCAGCTGTAGCAGGCTATACGCAAACTATTCATGACAACTGGGGCGCTGATATGCAGTGGGCCCAACGGATTGCCAAGGTCTATTTTAGAGTGCCAAAGATTGGCTACCGAGTCGGCATCAAGCGACCGACGGCAACCAAGCGGCTAGGACAAATTTTGGCAGGCGAAATTAGCTATGCGGATATAGCCAATCGGGTAATCAAGCGCATCAGCAGCAGCTTTATCCCAGGTATGGGTGATTGATGCCGATGCTTGATGCCAACGCTTGATGCCAATGCTTGATGACTGCTAATTACAGATCTGATAACGAATCGGGCGAAACTTCTGTACCACCGCCGAGCTTGGCTACGGACTGATCGGTAATGAGGTCTTTTAGCTCATCTAATGTGACGCCCATGTCTTCGCCGGCTTGAGATAGAGCCTGCTGAAAGCTGCTAACGTCATCACCGTACCCACAGAGATTTGTGGCGACAGCAAGGCCCTGTGCAGCATTTGCCTTTGCACAGTCAATCAAGGCAATTCCGGTGAGCGGTTGATTAGCAGCCATTAAAAGATTCCTAGGTAGTAGTTCTTTGGTTGTAACGCCTCGATCATAAAGCCTCTAGTGGACATAGCGCTTGGGAATAGCCAACTCTTCTACGTATTAGGAGATAGATTCAAAGGGCAGATTCGTGCTGACTGGCCATTGATGCTTGCGGTTGGTGTTTGTGGCAATTTTGCGCTTCGCTCAAATCAGGATTCGCTAAAATACTAGGAGAAGCCCCTTACTTTTTCTCTTATGACAGCGCTTTCTACCCCGCCTCGCCCCGCTTCAGTGGCTGATACGCTTCAGGCCCAGCGAGCTTTTTTTGCTACAGGCACAACCAAATCTTATGACTATCGGCTAAATCAGCTAGAGCAGTTAAAAGCGGCTATTTTAGAGCGGCAGGAGGCCATTGTTCAGGCGGCGAAAGCTGATTTAGGTCGGCCTGAGTTTGAGGGCTATTTTGAGATCGGGGTGCTAGCAGAGCTGAGCTATACGATTAAGCATTTGAAGGGCTGGATGAAGCCGCAGAAGGTGGGTTTGCCTCTAGCTCAAATGCCTGGTTCGGCGTGGGTTCAGCCAGAGCCACTGGGTAATGTGCTAATTATCGGGCCGTGGAACTATCCGTTTCAGCTAGTGATTTCACCTTTGATGGGGGCGATCGCAGCCGGAAACTGTGCCATTATCAAGCCGTCAGAAATTGCCCCGGCGACCTCAAAAGTCGTGGCCGAGTTAATAAAAGCTACCTTCTCACCCGACTATGTTGCGGTAGAAGAAGGCGGTGTTGAGGTTGCCCAGGCCCTGCTGGCTGAAAAATTTGACCATATCTTTTTCACGGGTGGTACTCGTATTGGCCAGATTGTGATGGAGGCTGCTGCTAAAAATCTGACGCCGGTGACGCTAGAGCTAGGGGGTAAAAGCCCCTGCATTGTGGATTCGGACATTAAGCTGGATGTGGCGGCAAGGCGGATCGTATGGGGAAAGTTTCTCAATGCGGGGCAAACCTGCGTTGCGCCGGACTATCTGCTGGTGAAAGAAGAGATTAAACCGGCGTTTGTTGACGCGCTAAAGCAGGTCATTCAAGAAACCTATGGTGACAATCCGGCGCAAAGTCCTGATTTGTCTCGGCTGGTGAGCGATCGCCAGTTTGATCGGGTTGTTGGTTTGCTAGCCGGAGAAGACGTTCTCATTGGCGGCGAGCGAGATAGAGAGACGCGCTTTATTGCCCCTACAGTGCTAGAGAACGTGAGCTGGGATGCGCCAATTATGGCGGAAGAGATTTTTGGACCCGTTTTGCCTGTCTTGAGCTATGAGCGGATTGAAGATGCGATCGCTCGCATCAACAGCAGACCAAAGCCCTTAGCCCTCTACCTTTTCACCCAAGATAAAGCTGTGCAAGATCAGGTGCTTGCTGCTACCTCGTCTGGTGGCGTCTGTGTGAACGATGTGGTGCTGCATTTGGCCATTTGGGGTATGCCCTTTGGTGGCGTTGGCAGCAGCGGCATGGGTGCCTATCACGGCAAAACTAGCTTCGACACCTTTTCTCATCAAAAGAGCGTCCTAAAGAAGCCCTTTTGGCTAGACCTTGACTGGCGCTATCCCCCTTATGCCAGCAAGGTTGAGTTCTTTAAGAAGATGATTCGCTTTTCATAAAAGCTACGAGCGCAAGCCCAGTCTGAAGAGCTGAATGCCAAGAATCAGCAGAATAGCAAGGACAATTTTTTGAAAGATTTTGGGATTGAAATGACCAGAGAGGGCGATGCCAGTGCTGGTGCCCACAAGTAGGCTGGGAAGGGCAATCGCATAGTGATGTAGGGTGAGCGCAGAAATTCTGTGCTGCAAGCTGTGGCCTATCACTACCAGCACAGCGTTGCACCAGAAAAAGCTGCTGAGATTGCTTTTGAAGGTTTCCTGGCTCCATTTTTGGCTGTTGCCGTACAAAATTACTGGCGGACCTGGTATGTTATAGCTGCCGTTGAGCAGTCCAGAGACAAACCCAGTGCCATACAGCCACTGCTGCGATCGCAAAACGGGCATTGCTGGCGATAGCAGCGCGTATAGAGAGTAGGCTGCGATCGCCAACCCCAGCGCTGAGAGCATGACATTGGCCGGTGCTATTCTCAGCAGCAAAAAACCCACAGGAATACCCAATACTGAACCTGCTAACAGCTGGGCCACAACAGCCCAGTTAAAAGAGCGTCGGTAGTAAAGACACAGCAGCGTATCATTCGTGAGCCCAATCAGGGCCACCAGCGGCGCTGCTTCGGCCACGCTAGTAAGGCCAGAGATAATAGGCATGGCAATTAACGCTGCGCCAAAGCCAGATGCCCCTCGAACAAACGAGGCGATTAAAATTGTGAAAACAATAGTCAGTTCTGGGGTCATTCAGCTTTGAAGAAATGGCAATTGGTAAGAAACCCGCTAATTCTATAGCAATTGATCTGATGGGTTCTGCTTGCTGCGGCTTTCGGTTACTTTCGCGTGCTGTGGCATGATGTCGGCAGCGTCAATAGGAACCGGTGAGGACAGACATCTTATGAGTGCCATTGATTGGGCAATTGTTGCCGCGTATGGCGTCGTGCTGATTGCCATTGGTGTGGTGGCTAGCCGCAGACAAAATACAACCGACGAATACTTTAGAGGGTCGCGGCAGCTGCCGTGGTGGGCAATTGGTCTATCGCTGATTGCGACTTCGTTCTCGGCGGCTTCGTTGCTAGGAGGGCCAGGGCAGGGCTACAGTAACGGATTGCTCTATTTGCAGACTCAGATTGGCGATCTGTTGGGGTTTGGGCTAGTGATAGCGGTGTTTTTACCTTTTTTTGTAGGGTTGAATCTGACGACGGCCTACGAGTATTTAGAGCAACGGTTCGATGCTAAGACCAGGTCGCTTGGCTCGCTTTGCTTTTTGCTATTTGTGATTGCCCGACTAGGCGGCTTACTCTACGCTGCCTCGCTAGCGGTTTCAACCGTTGCGGGTCTGCCGCTACCGATTGCGATTTTTCTGGTTGGCGCTGTTTCTATTGTCTATACCGTCGCTGGGGGTATTGCGGCTGTGGTGTGGACGGACGTGCTTCAGTTTGTCATGATTTTTGTAGGGCTAGCCGCTGGGCTCTGGGCGGCGGCGGCGGGTGTGCCCGGTGGTCTCGGTGAGCTGTGGACGACTGCCGCAGACGCTGGCAAGTTCACGGTGGTCAACACCAAATGGGATCCTGCTTCGATCTATTCTTTGCCAACTGCGGTGTTTGCCTATGGCATCTTGGCCTTTGCTGTAGCTGGCACCAATCAGCAGTCGGTGCAGCGCTATGTGTCTTGTGCGAGTGAAGCCGATGGTCGTAAGGCTATCTTTTTAGGCTGGTTTTCGGGCTTAGTTGGCGTGGCGGCAACGCTGATTTTAGGTGCGCTGCTGTTTAGCTTCTACAGCATCAATCCGGGGTTGCCCGCAGATATTGCAGGCGATGCGATTTTGTCTCACTTTATTGTGAACGATGTGCCCGCTGGGGCTTCGGGCCTATTGGTTGCTGCTATCTTTGCGGCGGCAATGTCTTCCATTGACTCGGCGCTGCATGCTTTGGCTACCTGCATGACGGTTGACTTTTACAATCGATATTCTACCGCGCCGCTAAGTGAGTCCCGCTCGTTGCGAGTAGCGCAGGGCCTGATTGTGGTCTGGGGCATTTTGGGAATTGCGGCTGCTTTCTACGTGGCTACAACAGAAGTGGATCTGCTGCAATTTTTGATTGAGTTTACAACTATGTTTGTGGCACCGCTGCTAGGGTTGTTTTTGATGGGCGTGCTGTTTATGCGCATCAATGCCAACGGTGCTTTCTATGGCACCGTTGCTACCATCATTTTGCTGACGGTAGGGACTAACGTGGGCTGGTTTACCTTTCCTGGTATTTGGCGATCTGCGATTGTTGCACCGATATCAGTAGTTTTGGGCTACTTTATTTCTCTGCTGGGCCCAGCGCCTGCTAGTCGGTCGATTCAGGGGCTGACGCTTTGGAGTAAGCATATGAAGTAAGCCTTAGTCGGTAGGCTGAATGGGTAGCCTAACTGTTGCTAAGATGGCTGCCTAAAAAGGTTCTTAAAGTAGCGACGATAGAGTTCGGATGCTAGTACGGTACTGCCCTGCTCTCGCTTGACAAGTCCTAACCCTTCTAGTTTCAACAAGGCAACCGGATCGATTGTTTGAGATTCTGCTGTAGATATAATTTTCTGAAGCCCTAACATAAGACTCTCGTGCGGCTGTACGGCCCAAAACTGTTGCTGTAGGTGAGAGATGTAGATGCTGTTAGGTGCGATCGCATCTCTCTCAATATCTGCAAAGCTCAGCGATGACTGCTTGGCATGATAGAGCGTGATTTGTAGTAAATATGGATGACCTCCTACCAGCCTCATCAAGGCCTCAACATCTAGAGGTGTCCAGTCTAGGAGGTGATAGCACTCGACTAAAGTCACCACCTGCTCGGGCGTAAACCCTGGCAGCTCAACAAACATACCCACGTTAAATGGAGACTGATGGACCGGCAGCGGAATATAAACATCGGTCGAATAAACCGCGATTAGCCGCAGCCTTTGCCACGTAGCGCTGTCTGCATCGCCGTATCTTGCACTTTCGTACCAGGCTCGTAGCATCCCAAAAAAATCAGCAGCAATCGCCGGATAGTGAAAGATGATATCTGCATTATCCAAAGCCAAGACGATGGGTTCTTCTAGGGCTAATAGCAAATAGCCTTCAAAATACTCTGTACAGTTATAGCTGCTGCCACACAGGTCTTCCCAATAGTCGTCTAGCCGAGCTGGTAAGTAGAGCGCCTTGCTCACCATGACGCAAAACCAGCGAAAGAATCGATCCACGTCAGATAAAATGTCGGTGTTGGCTAGCTCTAAATTTAGGGTGACCGTAGCGTACTGTCGTTGTCTTCCAGAATCAACAATTCTAGACATCAGAGACGTTTTGCCGATTTGCTGTGGGCCCTTAATTCGAATCAAAGCGCCAGGCTGGGCAATACTGCTGTAGCAGTACTGCTCAATCGGTAGTCTCTCTATATAGAAAGGAGATCGAAGTGGGACTGGCCCTCTAAGCAACGTTGGTGCCGCTTCAGATGGCCTTTCTGCCGAGGCTGCAAGATCATCTTCAGTCAGCAGGCGCTGTTTTAAAATCACCTTAAAAGTATTTTTGGTGACTTTTTGCCCCAGTACTTCTGCCAAGCTCTGCCATAGCTGAGCGCCCACTGCTCGAACATAGCTATCGTCATAGCCAGTTCTGTCAGCAACGGCCTGATAAGTTGCCCCTTCCCAGCACATGTCTAAGATAGTTTTTTGGATGTTTGACAACCCCTGAGGTTGCAGCAACTCTTGGACAAGCTCTACCGCGCTATTAGGAATGGCATTTGGCTGTTTTGATAGAGACATCTGGCCTACTAGAGCGGATAGGATGCTGGAAAGATGAGAACCTCAACGGCATTTTGAACGGCATTTCGACCGCCATCATATCACTACGCAATTTTATAGCGACCTTGATCCTACTTAAAGGACTATGGTTGAAAGTCTATGTCTTATGTTTTCTCGGTATGTCACGTCTGTGCATACTAACTGTCTATGTATACTTACTTAGAGCTTGACTCAAGCAGAGCTAGCTCTAATCTCTAGGCTGAGAGTTGACTTCGGCACCATGACATAGGCCGACTTAACTTGGGACTGACTTAACTTGGGACTGACTTAACTTGGGACTGACTTAGCTTAGGACTACTAAGAACACAAGAGCAAAGATACCGAGAGCGAAGATGCTGAGTAAGGAAAAGTGAAATTGTTGGGTCTACGCTGGCGTTGGGTTTGTCTGTCAGGAATTACTTGCTGCCTAGTTGTGGTACTGAGTGCTAGCTGGCTAGCTGTACCGAGCAATGCTCAGCTAGCTAGTTTAGTCAACGTCCATTCAGCAGGTGCAAATCAGAGAATTGATTCGGTAGATGCATTGGCTGCGTCCACCGTTGTTTCTGAAACAACGCTGCTTAGTCAGGGTAAACAACATTACGACGCAGGGCAGTTTTCGCTGGCTATCGAGCTCTGGCAACGGGCTGCCAATCAGGCCCCTGCTGAGGGAACAGAGAGTGTTGCAACTCGTCGGCGGATGGCAATTACCTACCATTACTTATCTATTGGCCAGCAGGCGCTGGGGCAATGGCCAGAAGCGATCGCGTCAATAGAGCAAGCTAAAGCCTACATCAGCAAGGATAGCGAACCTTTTGTTTATGCTCAAGTGCTCAACACCGAAGGCAATCTGCGCTTGGAGACGGGGCAAGCCGAAACTGCTTTGGCCCTTTGGCGACAGGCTGAAGCACTCTACCGCGCTCAGGCAGACACCTTTGCGTTAGTGCGCAACCAGCTCAATCAGATTCACGCTCTGCGCGTGCTAGGCCACTACCGTCAGGCTAGGCAGGCGCTAGAGATATTGACGCAAGATCTTTCTACTGAACCAGACAGTTTGCTAAAGGCTCAGGCCCTACAAAGCCTAGGGATTACGCTGCGTGCGGTTGGTAATCTTGACCGTTCTGAGCGGACGCTAGCTAAAGCGCTGGCGATGGCTGAGGCTTTGCCGCCAGACGTTTTGCCAGATACTGAGGCCGTAGCGATTTTGCGGCTGAGCTTAGCCAAAACGCTGGCCGCTTCTGGCGATATTGAGCGCTCACTCGTCTTAGCGCAGCAGGTAGGCAACCAAAGCGATCGCGTTGAAACCCAGATTGAAGCGACGCTGCTGTGGCTGAGCGGATGGCAAGAGAAAACAAAAAATCATCAAGCAGAAGATATCAACTATCCGGATAACTGGCTCACTTTGCGCTCTACGCTTCAGACGCAGCTAGAGGCGCTACCTGCAAGTCGCTGGGGGGTATATGCTCAGGTCAATTTAGCTGCGATCGCAAGCGAATTCGCAGTTCAAACTAGCCCTTCAAATCCTGATTTGGCTAGCGCTGCTACGCTGTTGGCCGATGCCATTCAAAAGGCCCAAAGCCTATCCGACCAGCGAGCCGAGTCCTATGCTTTGGGTGCCTTAGGCAAAGTCTATGAGCAGGTTGGCCAGTGGACCGACGCTTTGCAGGTGACTCAGCAGGCGCTGGATTTGGCCAACCAGGTTAAGTCGGTTGATATCGCGGTTACATGGCAGTGGCAGAAAGGACGTCTCCTCAGCCAAGCCGACAACCCAGCACAGGATCTAGATCGAGCTGTGATTGCCTACACCAGCGCAGTTGCTGGATTGGAATCTATCCAGCAAGATTTGGTGGCGATGAGCTCAGAGGTTCAATTTTCTTTTCGCGAACAGGTAGAACCGGTTTATCGTCAGCTAGTTGATCTGCTGTTGAAAGATGTTGATGCGCGCGATTTGGCCGATCGGCAACAGCGACTAGAGCAATCGCAGCAGGTGATAGAGCTGCTGCAGCTAGCCGAACTGCAAAACTACTTCAGAGAAGCTTGCTTGACCTACGCAGTGCGACCTATTGAGACGATCGATCCCTATGCGGCAGTTATCTATCCTATCTTGCTAAGCGATCGTCTCGAAGTGATTGTTTCTTTGCCCGCTTCGCCCTTGCAGCATCACAGCATCGAGATTTCTGAGCGCGAGCAAGCCGAGCTGTTTAGAGATTTCTATTTGAGCCTAAATCCAATTTATGAGGTTACCGAAAGCTACCCACCTGCTCAAAGACTTTACGATGAACTCATCCGCCCTTGCGAGCCCGCCTTTGAGCAGCAGGCTGTTGAAACTTTAGTATTCGTACCAGATGTTGCCTTACGCGGTCTGCCGATGGCGGCTTTGTACGATGGTAGTCAGTACCTAGTAGAAAAGTACCGGATTGCAACTACCCCAGGGATGCAGCTACTTTCTTCAGAGCCTCTGCAGCCAGAGTCGTTAAATGTTTTGAGCATGGGCTTAAGCGAAGCACGAGGCGGGTTCTCAGCTATTCCTGCTGTAGAACGAGAGCTAGATAGCATCAGCGAACTGGCCAAAGGCCACAGTTTGTTGAACCAGGATTTTACCAGAAGCAACTTCTTCGAAACGATTGAAACCACTAGAGCAACTGTTGTTCATCTAGCTACTCACGGTCAGTTTAGTTCTTCTGCGCAAGATACTTTTTTACTCGCCTGGGACGATCGGATTAATGTCAGTGAACTCGATAACCTATTGCGGCAACAGGGTAACCATCACAAAGCTATTGAGCTACTGGTTTTAAGTGCCTGCCAAACGGCTAGCGGTGACGAACGAGCGGCCTTAGGAATGGCGGGTATTGCGGTAAGAGCAGGTGCAAGAAGTACTTTGGCGACCTTGTGGTCGGTAGCTGATGAGTCTACGGCAGAACTGATGAGTCGATTTTACACGCTGTTGACCCAGGGTGCGACTCAGACCTATACAGCTCAAGCACAGATTGATCAGTCCCATACGGATCAGTCCCATACGGATCAGTCCCATACGGATCACTCTCAAACAGATCGACCCCAGAGGGATCAATTCCATATGGGCCACATGGGTAGAGCAGAGGCACTGCGTCAGGCCCAACTATCGCTGTTACACAGCTCTGACTTTAGTCATCCTTATTACTGGGCTCCGTTTGTGCTGGTTGGCAACTGGCAGTAACGGTGATAATTGCTACTTTCATTCGTTCTATGACAGTACCTATTGCGATAATTCCGCTCACGAGAGTTCCTCTCGCGACAGCTTCTTACGGTAACTTCACACCTTTATAGGAAGTCTTGCATGAAGTCACGTAGTGTGTTGCAACCAGTAGAAGTTGTTATCATTCCTACATGATTCTATCCGTTCTCTTCTTCGTCCGTTATGTAGAACGCTCTGTGTTTAGAACACTTTTACTCAAAACAATCTGTATTTAGAACAATTTTGAATTCAAGTCTTGGCGTTGGGCTTTAAAGAATGAATATGACACGATGGATTTTCAATCGAGACGCTCTAGAAAGATTTCCGTGGAGAAGCTTTTTATGGATAAGCTTGTTGACTGTCGGAGAAATGCTGCTACTACCCTTGCAGTCTCAAGCTCTGCCTGATCCACCAACACCTGAGACGGCTGCGACGGAGTCATCGGTAGTCCTTGAGCAAGTTTCGATGAGCCCGTCGAATCACTCTTCCTTGGATCAAGCGGTGTTGAGTTCTACACAGCTTGGCCAGTGGTTAGACTGGTTTCGCCCGCCTAGTACTGGTCAGCCAGAGAGCACAGGCAATGGAAGTTCTAGAGACGGTATCTTGCGGTGCAGCGCGAATGAGCCTGCTATGCAGTCTCTTTTACCAGCGGGTAAGTATGGTTGGAGCCTGGCAGAGCAGCCTGAAATCTTTGTTGACGTTTCTGGTACTACCGCGCGGCAGGCCTTGCTCATTATGCGCAGTGAGGATGGCCTAGACTATCGGCAGGCGTTTCTGCCGGTGCCCGAAATAGACGGCTTTAGCGAATTTAGCTTACCAGCGGAGGCTGGGCCGCTGACGACCAATCAAACCTATCAATGGTCTTTGAGCTTTATTTGTGGTGACTATTTTACTTTGAACGATCCGACTATTGCTGGCTGGGTCCGTCGCATAGACAGCACACCTGCGATTGAGCAGGTGTTGAGCGAAGGTTCACTTCAAGAGCAGGCTCAGTGGCTGAGTGAAAATGGCTATTGGTACGATTTGACGGCTCGGGTAGTGGCGGCGATGAGATAGATGAGTATCAGCGTGACGATAACAGGCCGCGATCGTAAGAAGTGGTGACGATGCTTAGCCTGGACTAGCAAGAGTCGGGTTCGGCTGATTTAGCGTTTGTTCTACTTTTTGCAGGGTGATATCGATCCAAACCTGGTTTTGCTTGCTTTCAGATTGCTTGAGGTAGGCGATCGCAATTTTTCCGACGGCTGGGTTTGCCTGCGTTTGCCTAGCAAGCTCAGCGGTTGTTTTTTCTAAAATCACCCGTTCTAGCTGCCGCGAGGTAGCTACTGGCACCATCACAGCTGCTAACGCAGTGCCGATTCCTGCAGGGACAACAGGCACCCACCAACCTATCAAAAATAGGCCGTAGGAACTGCCGACTAACCCTACTATAGTGAGGCTCACTGCGCCTACGGCTAGCTGAGGGCTGCGTCGCCATCTACCCGCAATCAGTGCGCCTGCGGCTGCCCACAGAAAAATCCAACTCAGCCCAGCAGCTTTTGGCCAAACCCGGAGGAAAGGACGGCCCTCTAGGGCGGCGTCGAGCAGCGAGCTGATCATGTTGGCATGAACAGTAACGCCTGACATGTAGTCGCTGTTGCGATAGGTATAAGGCGTAATCAGCACATCGTTGAGGGTAGAGGCGGTAGAGCCAATGAGCACAATGCGATCGCGCAGTGCCGCTGCGGGCACCTGATCTTCGAGTAGTTGAGTTAGCGAAAAGGTCGAAAAATGCGATTCAGTGCCTGTGTAGTTCAATAGAATTTGATAGCCGCCGCCATCTGCTCTGACATAGCCGCCGTCATAGGCTCGAAACGGCGTCATGACTTGCTTGCCAAGCTTGAATGTTCTAGAACTTCGTGGCACGGATTGAGGTGCACTTTGAGGCACAACACCCTCTTCTTCCAAATAAAGCAGGGCTAGCTTTAGGGAAAAGCTGGGCCTGAAATTGCCCTCGTCGTCTTCTATAGACAGTAGGGCCCGCCGAACGGTACCATCGCTATCAAAGATCTGATCGGCAAATCCCACTCGGTCGGCTTCAGCCAAAGCCACGGGGGGCGGAATGGATGGGCTCACCGCTTTTTCGATCCCAATTAGGTTTGACTGGCTTTGAAAAAGCGCTACTAGCTCGTCGTGCCCTGGTTCTACTGCAAAATCTCTGTAAATATCTAATCCGATCAGTCGAGGTTGATGCTGAGCGATGTTGCTGATAGCCTCAGCAAAGATCGAATCAGGGACTGGGAACTGACCTACAGCCTGAATGTCGGGCTCATCAATCGTGATGATGACTACTCGATTGTCCATGTCCGTGGGTGGTCGCCAGCAAAAAAACTGATCGAGTAGGCTCCACTCAAAGCTCTGCAACCCGCCGCTCAAGCAGGCGAATTCGACTATGCCAGTGACCCCGATCATAATACCAGCAAGCCATCTCCCCATATTTCGCAGGCTAATAGCTTGCAATCGCGCCTGCTGACGAATTGAGGCCAATAATCTGGTGGCATCGGTTGCGACCTTGAGCGCAAACTCTGCCTGCTCTCGCTCTTTCATTTCGTGAGCCAAGTCGCTTTCTACCGCTTGTTTCTCAGCCTCCTGACTTGCTGATAAGTACCGATAGTCTAAGTCGCTTAGGTGCTTAGCAGCTGACCAGGTCAGCGCATTTTGCAGCGCTAGCCCCTTTAGTAAATAGGCTTTGTCTTGGAAGTGAGAAGCCGACCAGGCATTAATCGTTCTGTCGTAGGGACGCAGTTCACTGAGCTGCCGAGATACCCAATCGTGGTCAAAAACCGCTCGATAGATTGGATTAGCAATTTTCAACGCGCCTCGATCATCAATGACAAGGCCAGATAGCCGCAGCGTGACTTGAGCAAGACTATCGTCAGTGGCGATAGTCTCGCCTTCTAGTAGGCGCTGATACAGCCCTAGCACGCGTCCCGTCACTAGCGAGTTGTGCAATAGGCCGCTGCGAACCGTTTTGAGGTGCTCAGGTAGATCCTGAACTTCCCAGTTATCGATAATGTTCGTTTTTACTAGGCTAGCAACGTCGATACCGCTGGCCGATCTGTCCACTGTTGCTAGGCAATGAGCCTTTTCCCTGACGAGCTGACAAATTTTTTGGGTCAAAAAAGGCTGACCGCCACTCCAAGCTAAAACATTTTTTAGCACGGTGACAGGCTCTAGCACGACGTCTTCTAGACCTGGCAAGAGTGGTCTGGCCTCGTGCCAGCTAAAGCCTTCTAGCACGACGGGTTTACCTACGTTAAAAGGCGTAACCCGAGGATTGGTAATCAGATCGCTAGGAATGGCCACCCCAATCAGCACAAAGCTGAGTCGCTCACAGTCTCGACTTTCGCTGCGACTGTTGTAAAACGCTCGGATCAGGGCAAAAAAGTCATCTGCTGAAAAATCTAGCTGTAAGGTAGCGTCGATTTCGTCAATAAAAAGAACAATAGGCCCTAGCACTACTCTTAAAAGCTCATCTTCTAAGAATTCGCTTAGGCACTGGACGGGAGATAAATTTGCGCGATCGCCCCACCACTGCCGAAAGTCAGTTGGCAAATCGAACACGCGAATGAGTCTTCTGACAATGCTGGCATACCACTGAGCCGACGTCATTTGCCGCGTGCCAATCATCGTCATATCGAGCACGCCGCAGCGTACCCCATCGCCTTGCAAACGCTGCATCGTGCGTACGCGTAAACTTGACTTGCCCATCTGACGCGATGTCAAAATGTAGCAAAAATCTCCTTGCTGTAGCGCCTCGTATAAGACATTATCTGCCTGACGCTGGACATAGCTCTGGGCGTTGGGTGGTAAGCTGCCGCCCACCTGATATTGATAATCGGCAGGATTCCTAGACATCCTAAAACTAGGTTGCATACAATCTAGTGTTTGTGAATGAGATAATTCTTTCAGATGCAGATGTCCCTGATGGTTACCATAACCCGTGTTGGCCATAGTACCAACGCACTCTTGGCGATGGCTTTTGCAGCGCCGATCGGTTGCTTGTGAATTGCCTGTCCAACCTAATCTATCGACTCGTTCCACAGATCCGTCGCCTGACGAATGCTAGAGAAATCACCGTTGCCCAGAATTAAATGATCGAGCAGCGGAATGCCTAGAAAACGAGCGCCTTTGAGCAGTTGCCGAGTCAGTGCGATGTCTTCGGGGCTCGGCGCTAGGCTGCCAGAAGGATGGTTGTGAGCCACGATGACCCGAGTTGCACCCCGTTTGATCACTTCGCGAAAAATTTCTCTAGGGTGGGCAAGCGTTTCGGTCGCCGTACCAATGCTAATAACTTTGCTGCCAATGATGCGATGCTTGACGTCTAAGAGCAGTACGGCAAAGCGCTCTTGGGCCTGCCACATCAGCTCGTGGCCTAGCGCCGCGGCTGCAATCGACGGGTCATCGACTACTGTCATCGCTGGTGGCTGACTTTGCAGTACTCGTTTACCTAGCTCTATCGCGGCCAAAATCGTGGCTGCTTTGGCAGGGCCTATGCCTTGCGTCTGCATCAGCTCTTCCGCCGTAATCGTTCTGAGTACGGGCAGTCCGTTGCCCTCGGGCTGCTCTACTCCTAGCTGCTGCAACAAGAAATGCCCGAGGCCGACCGCCGACAGCTTGCCAGAGCCTTGACCGGTCCCTAGCAAAATCGCAATCAGTTCTGCCGCAGAAAGTCGTTTGGCACCGTGCGCTAGCAGTCGCTCTCGGGGCCTTTCTGTGGTGGGCATATCAGCTACGCGAAGGCTGTATGTCATAAAAAATGCTGAAAACTCAGGGCAAACGTCTGGTTTCAGTGAGCCCGAAATGAGCTACAAAGCACCGCTCGAAACGCCGTAAGCTAGAGGTGACTGACCTTGTTCTTTATGGCTTACTTGCTCTATGTCTGCCGAACCTTCTCCGATTGAACTAGCGACTCAATTAAAAGCCATTCGCAAGCACCTGATTGAGATTAGCCAGGTGCACCAACCGGCAGCGCTTTCTGATGAGCAAAGGAAAACGGTGCGATCGCAGCTTCTGTGGCTAAACGAGCAAAGCGAATATCAAACATTAGGTATTTGTGCGAACACGCTAGCCGAGGCAGAAGCCGCCCTCAAAGGCTATATTGCCGCGATCGCTCAGCCAATCCAAGTCGATATTCCGCCTAGAGAAGGCGCTGTTTTTCTCAAATTTAATACGCTAAAAAACGCCTGGTATGCAGACGGCTACATCGGCGATTCTCGCGGCGTACTGGTTACCTATCACACCTCTGAACTAGGGCTAGACGATGTCAATGGCACCTATGGTCCTTTTCCGCTGGACTTGTTTCCACAGCCTAGCTAGGCTGCCCTAAGTTGTCACTAAACCATTTTCTAGCGCATAGCGCACTAGCTCGGTGCGGCTATTCGTGCCTGTTTTTCCAAACAGTCGACTGACGTATTTTTCAACGTTACGCACCGTAGTCCCCAGGCGACTAGCGATTTCTTTGTTCATCAGCCCTTCTGCAACCAGATCTAGCACGTCTTGCTCTCGGGGCGTAAAGTCGATTTTGATGCCGCTGTTGTTTTGCTTGATCAGGCTGCCGCGCTGAGTGAGGAGCGCTCGGATTTCTTCGATTTGACGGGCCATTGTGGCGATATCAGGCGTGCCAGAGCTTTCAGGCGTTTGGGCGGCGCGACGCTCAATTAGGCTAGTGACAATCGCGACTAGTTCTTCAGGATCAAACGGTTTAGAAAGGTAGGCGTCAGCGCCCGCGTTGTAGCCTTGAATGCGATCGCTGGTCATGCCCCTAGCGGTTAAAAACACCACTGGCAGCGCTTGAAAACGCGCATCCTCGCGCACCTGCTTCAAAAACTGATAGCCATCTACCTGCGGCATCATAATGTCTGAAATCAATACGCTGGGTGTTTCCTGCTGCAATAGATCCCAGCCTTCTTTCGCATTACCTGCCACGCGTACTTGAAAGTTGCTGTCTTCTAAATAGGCCTGTACCGATTCACGTAGGCCAGGTTCATCATCAACGAGTAGAACTTTGCTGGGAGTATCTGCCATAAGGTCTGTGTGGATGAATAACGCTAAGAAGACATCAAACCAGAAGATGTCAGTAAAATCATAGCGCTATGCCTGCCCCTGCAAAAAATATTAAAAATCATCTAAATTCCGCTCGGGAAACCGGGGATTGTGGCAAAATTTACAACTGACGAACACACCGCCTACCTCACAGTAGGCGTCACAGGTAACTAGAAATATGGCACTTCAACTAGGCGACATTGCGCCAGACTTTACCCAGAAGTCTTCAATGGGCGACATTAATTTTCACGACTGGGCAGGCGATAGCTGGGTTGTGCTGTTCTCTCACCCGGCTGACTACACGCCTGTTTGCACCACCGAGCTAGGCTTAGTTGGCTCTTTGCAATCAGAATTTCAAAAGCGCAACGTCAAGACGATCGCGCTCAGCGTAGATGGCGTTGAGTCTCATCAGGGCTGGATCAAGGACATTGATGAGACCCAAAGCACAACGGTTAGCTACCCTATTTTGGCAGACGATGATAAGAAGGTTGCAACGCTATACGGCATGCTGCATCCTGAGTCCAGCACGGGAAATACGCTGACCGTTCGCTCAGTATTTGTAATCGATCCAAACAAAAAGGTTCGTTTGACGATTACCTATCCTGCTAGCACGGGCCGCAACTTCGATGAGATTTTGCGCGTGATTGACTCTTTACAGCTAACTGATTACCACAAGGTTGCAACGCCAGGTAACTGGCAAGATGGCGGCGACTGTGTGGTTGTGCCTTCTATTTCGACAGAAGATGCGAAAAAGCAGTTTCCTAAAGGTGTCACCGAAGTGAAGCCTTACTTGCGGATGACGCCTCAGCCGAATAAGTAGCTGAGCGCAGCCACAGCTACTTGGGTTTAGCACTTCTGCTATATCCGGGCTTCGCTAGGATTTAGATAGCCGAAAAAAATACGCCGTTGGCTTTTAGCTGACGGCGTTTTTTATTAAATATTTTTTGTTAAACGCTATCCTATAAGGCGTACGAGGCCGGTAAAGACGTCACTGTGTAAGCGGATGCCACCTTGTGAGCTTTACGGGGTCTGCTGAAGCGCTGGCTTTTCTTCGGGCAAAATTGCGCCTTCAACTGGGCAGACCTGCAAGCAGATACCGCAGTCAATGCAGGTGTCAAAGTCGATCCAGTACCAGTTGGTGCCCTTTTTGTTTTTGCCAGGGCCTTCGTCAATGCAGGCAACCGGACAGGCATCGACACAGTCAGCAACGCCCTCACAGACGTCGGTCACAATAGTGTGGGACACAGGTTTTCTCTCTTGAATAGGATTAAAGCTTACGAGACTAAAGCTATATACCTCAGCTTAGTTAACAATCTCGATGTCAGGCAAGCCCTGATCGCAAATCCAGGCAATTCGGTTAATATTGCGCTTACGTGCGATCACTCTTACTACATCCGGCGACTGATCAAACTCCAAGCACAGCTCTACGCGCACAATATTGGCAGACTGCCTTGCCTTCTGCGCATAGTCTAGCGCTGCTGCTGCTGCTGCTGTCCCTTTTGGCACAATCAGCCAGTCGCTCGGCGGTGTTTGCGTTGGCAGCCGAGCACCCCAGACCAGTTCCTGCTGTAGCTGATCGATGTTGAGCACAAAGCCGATGCCAGGAAAGCCTTTCTCGGCTGAGTCGCTAGCGGTGTCATATACCGCTAGCAGATCGTCATAGCGACCGCCCTGACCTAATAGCTGACGTTGCTGGCGGCTCACTATTTCAAAAACGATGCCAGTGTAGTAGTCGAACGGTCGAATCAAGCTGAGATCTAGCGTCATAGGCGGCAGCTTGACGCTGTTTTCTCGCTCAGGCTCTCTCCTGGCATTCAACAGTGATATCAATGCCTTTAGCCGGTCCACTAGCGCCTGCTGTTGCTTGTCTAGGTCAAACTCAGCTGCTAGCTGGGCTAAAACAGCCGCTGGTTCACCCCTTAGATCCATCAGGCGAAGGGCCAATGCCTGCAAGTCTTTGGATAAGGGCAGTGTTTCTAACCCGACCCGATTGAGATCGGCGATGTTGCGCCGCACTGTCTCGCGGATATCTGCTGGGAAAGGTGACAAGAGAGAATACGTTAGCGCTGCCTCCCCCAAAACGATTTCGGCATCTGATAGGCTCACAGCACCGAGGCAGTCTGCCATCAGCAACAGGGTTTCGGCATCGGCCATCAGTCCGCTAGAGCCGAGCAGCTCAATTCCAGCCTGGTGATATTCCTGCTGGCCCCCTTGAGAGCCTTTGGCTGAGCGCCGAAAGACATTGGCGTTGTAATACAGCCTCTGCGGATAGGTAACAGACGCTAGCCGAGTAACGGCCGCTCTGGCGATAGAAGCGGTCAGCTCGGGCCGCAGACCTAGCCGCTGCTCACCCACCTGCCCAATTTGTAACTCAATGACCTCAACGCGTTCAATCGCACCGCCTGCCATTAGCGTGTCCATGGTTTCGACAGTAGGGGTAATAATGCGGTGATAGCCCCACCGATGAAAGACTTCTTCTAGGCGGTCTTCAATCCAACGCTTTTGAACGACATCCAAAGGGAGTAAGTCTCGGCCACCTGTAGGGGGGTGGAATGTGTTTCCTGCGTTTTCTTTTGACATCTACCTTTTCTTTCCACCAAATAATCCGCTCAAAAGACCGCTACTTCTTCCCTGCTGACTGCCTTTTGACTTTCCCTTTGCGTTCTTGGCTGCTTTAACGCTGTTGGCGTTTGACTTGCTAGCTGCTTTTGTCGCTGCGCTCTCTAGCTTAGAAAGGACAGTTTTGGCAGTTTGATTGTCTAGATCAAAGGCTAGCGCCTGTTTGGCATGGATTTTAGCTAGCGTTACCTGCCCGGACTTGAGATACAAGCTGGACAAGTAGGCGTGGCACCGGGCATGTTTGGGATGAGAGGCGATTGCTTCTCGCAGTTCTAAAATACCGCGAGAGTAGTCCCGCTGGGCTTCAAATTCTTGAGCTCGCTTTAGATAGCTTTTAATGATGGCGTCTTGATGGGACTGCTTGGGGCTCGGTTGCTGTAGCGAAGCTGTGGTGGCGCTACTTGAGGCAGCGCCTACAGAGCCCATAGCGCCCGTAGCTGCTGAGCCGCTGCTGGCTGCATTTCTATCTACTGGCTGCTTACAGATGAGATAGGCCGCGTTGAGCTCACTAATTTCACCAATGGTGGCGGCCACGCAGGCTAGGTCGTCAAACTGGGAGGCGATCTTTTTCTCTAGGGCGGTGTTGTAGGCGGTGTCGATATCTTTGGCGTTTAGCAGCGCTTTTGCTGCCTCACTCTTGATCGTAACTAATGACGGATTTGCGCTGAGCTGCTTTTGCTTGAGTTTGATTAGAACGCTATGCTCTTTGATGAGTTTATCCTGGCTGAGCGCTTCGTAGGCGGGGTTGACCTTTTTGGAGAGCAGCTCACTTGCTAGCTGGCGCTGCTGATCTGAAGCCTCGCGCAGGCTATCTGGATGAAGCTTGCGCGCGACTTTGAGATAGCGCTTGCGAACCTGTTTAGGATTTGCGGTTAATGGAAACCCTAGCACTGCATGGTGGTCAATCATATTGAGCTGAAAGAGACCTGCGGTTATTGTCATAGCTAATCCAAAACCTGAGTGTATTGGATTCAGAGTGCCCGTAACTGCCCTGATGACATAGGCAAAAGGCGCTTCCAATTCTCTGATTTAGGTCTTAGCGATCGCAAATGCTTGATTCTAAACTGCTCACTTCTAGCCCAAGTTCTTTTAATCCAAGCTCTTCTATGGCAGCTGCTACCAACTGGCCAACGATCTTGTCGTAGATATCGTTAGGGCAGGGTTGAAAGGAAATAATTTAGTATCCAATAAGGTAGCGGCTGTGATTAGGTAAAAGCTTTTTCACGGTAACCGCAAAGCCTAGCGCACACAAAATCGTACCAACGGTGACAAAAGGATAAATCAGCCAGGGTGAGCTAGTCCCTAGGTTAGGCAGATTCTGTATTTTGGCCATGTGTGGCAAGATCAAAACGTGGGTGAAGTATATCGCGAAGCTGGTAGAGGCAATGACGTTGAGCGGTTTGAAGGTGAATGCCTCGAACCGATGCAGCCACACCATAAAGAATAGGCATAGGGCCAGCTTTTGAAAAAGCAAAATGTCTATGCCCAAATAGAGAAACGGAGCCTTTTGGTAGCTGCCTACTCTGCCAAAGGCCGCCTGCAGCGCCGCTAGCCCGATGGCGATCGCGAGTAAATAAACCTCTTTATTTTTCAGCTTTGCGTAGATGAATTCTCGCCTTTCTGAGCATAAGATGCCGATCAGATAGACCGGCGTAAAGTAGACGACCGACTGCAAAATCAGCATGTCGTTAACTGGGCGGTGCAGAAAAAGAGAAACGACGATTAGCAGGAAGGCAATCCATAGCTGCTGCTTGATTTTGAGGTTGATAAAGCCCATATGGAGCGGCGACATCAAAAAAATCAGCATTACGAATGGAATGTACCAATAGGCCGTGAGAAAGCGACCCGTGACGTAGTACTTTATAGCCGGAAGCACGTAGAGGTTGATAAAGCCTGTGCCCACCGGGTCGTAGAAGCTATAGTAGGCATCTTTTTCCATCACCTTTTGAACGATAGGGACAATGGACAAAAGGGTGTAGGGCAGCAAAACCTTTTTGAGTTTGCCAAGCATAAACTTTTTAAACTGATACCTTTTGTAGAAGATGTGGTGGAACAAAAAGCCGGAGATAAAAACAAAAAGAACGGTGCCGCCGCCGATGAGATTGGCAAGGGTACGCTCTGGCAAGGTATTGAAGCTGACGTCTACGGGAAAAAAGGCGTGTCCGGCAACAATAATGAGAATTGCGATCGCCCGAAAGTAATTCAAAGAGTTTAAGAACATAAGTCGATAGAGCAAACAGCAAAATGCACCGCAGCAAGGCAACACGACAAGGCAACACGACAAGGCAACACGACAAGACAACACGGCAAGACAACCGTGACATCTCCAACAATGGCATCTAAGTAGATTCCGCAGTGTTGGCCCCTAGACATTTTGGTGTGATTTGATGCAAACTTCACAGCAACCCGTTGTTTTACGGTACTTGTGTGAAGCGACTATCAAGATATGAGCGTTTAGATTAGCGAGCCGTTCCGCCATGAATGAAGGGCCGTGCGACGGATGATGTTGCGCAGCATAGCAACGTCACCGCTATTGTCGAGGGCCACGCTTAGAACGTATCTGGCTTCGCCGACATCTAGCGCCAGTGTGGTGCCAATCACCAGATTATTTTGACCAGTCTTTTCGCCAACCCACTGAACATCTTGCGAAATATCCTGTAGGGCTTGGTGGCCAATCTCTCGATCTTTTTGACCGGCGAGGGCGAAGCGAATACTTCTATTCTCTAGAGTCCTATAGATTCCGGCCATCATGGTCGTGAGTTCGTGGGTGGTGATTTGGTTGCTGCCACTGCCAAAATTCGCGGGGACGGCTTCACTGCCGACTAGCTTGTGACCCACCGAGGTTTGCGTATAGCCTGAGCTATCTAGTAGCTGCTGGATGGCGTCGTAGCCTAAATAGTCAATTAGTTGATTGGTGCCGATATTGTCGCTTCTTTTAATCATTTGCGACATGATCGCTCGTAGCGAATACGCTTGGTTAACGAAGATAATAGAGCCGAAGGCATTTTCGGTATAGTTATTTGGATCGACAACTATTTCGGTACTAAGCGGAGTGTTATTGGCGTTGGCTGATTCAACTAGAGCGATCGCAATCGGCACTTTGATCAGGCTAGCCGCGCTTGCTAGTTTGACGTCGCCCTGATGGTCTCGGCACTGTTTTTCGTTAGGAAACTGATCGGGTGTCACCGGTAGTGAGGGCTCTAGCTGACACAGCGTAATGTGCACCTGGCCAGGATCTATGCCGATATCTTGAACAATATCGGCGATAAATGTTTGTTTGAGATCGGTGGTTTGGCGAACAGCGGCGGCTAGCTGCTGCTGATAAATATTGCGTTTGGCAGTTGCCCGCTCAAACAGCATTGATTCGCTCGGAATATTGGCAAGCTGATCTAGCGCGGCTTTCAATGAGTTCCTTTGCGCCTGGATGATGCGCGATCGCTCAACACTATCAACGGTTTCTGAGAGAGACTCAGCGACCGTACTAGCCTGACTGGCTAGTTCAACAGCCTTTCTATAGCTATCTAGGTCGTGCTGGGTAGTGTTCGCTGTTGCCGACGCGACCAGCTCGGTTCCTACTGAGGCATTAGATTGAGAATTTGTCGGGATAAGTCTGTCTGTTAGCTTATTGGCGGGTAGCCAGTTGAGCCCAGCCAGCAGACCTAGACCAAGGCCGCAGGCAGTCGCCGCTGCAGCACCATACCGAAAGTGAGCCATGCATTGATCGTCTCAGCTTAGTAGCAGAAAAAATTGGGGGCAAAAGCTGTCTATAGCTTACATCAAGGTTACTTTATGACCTGGCACTGGTTTTGCTCTTACCGAACAAAAGCCCAAGTCTACGCTCACACCTGAAGTTCGCTTTAGGCATCGTTTAATACAAACGTTGCTTAGCGTTGGCTCAAGCTGAGTCTCTCGTGAGCTTTCACGGACTCAGCGGGGGTGCAAACTGCTGGAATGGCTCAATTTTTGTTAGTGTCGCGCTCAGCTCGCGGTGAATCTTGCTATTGGTTGCCAAAATTCGACCCGTCTCAATGTCAAACAAACCTTGGTCGTATGCGCTGACCTGCCCGCCTGCTTCTTCTACCAAAATGACGCCCGCAGCGACATCCCAAGGCGAGAGCCCTCTTTCCCAGTAGCCATCTAGGCGTCCACAAGCTACAAATGCTAGATCAATTGAGGCCGATCCGCCTCGACGAACGCCCCGAGTTAGATGCGTCAAATGGCAAAACTCTGCGTAGTTATTGTCGACGGTTTCGCGGCGATCGTACGCAAACCCGGTCACTAAGAGGCTATCTGCCAAGCTCTCTGTATCCGAGACGCTGATGGGCTGACGGTTGCAGGTAGCACCTAGCCCCTTAGCGGCTCTAAACAAAGCCCCATGAACCGGATCGAAGATGGCCCCAACAGCGGGCTTGCCCTCAATCAATAGACCCACAGAACAGCCACAGAGCGGATACTGATGAGCGTAGTTGGTAGTGCCGTCCAGCGGGTCTACAGCCCAGAGCAGTTTGCTAGTTTCTTCGCTGTTACTGCCTTTGTGGGTCGAGGTGCTGGCGATACTACCAGATTCTTCTGCCAGGATGGCGTGATCAGGAAAGTGCAGTTTGAGCACAGAGAGCACTTCTTTCTCGGCGGCTTTGTCTGCCTCTGTGACCAGATCGCCAGGGCGTCCCTTCTGCTGAATGTTGTTTAGATTGCCCCAGTAGTGTTGCAGCACTGCGCCACCGGCTGAGGCGGCTTCGGTGGCAACATCAAGAAATCGTTGAAGATCGTCTGAAGAATGGGTCATAGTTGCTTAGGAGAGGACGTTAGCGCAAAAAAATGACGCTTGGACTAACAGGCTAGTCGTCATCAATTAAAACGCCCGTACGGACTTTGCCCTTGCCAAAGTAGCGGCCAAATTGAAGCTCGTATACTTCGTCTTCGTCTTGGGTCTCAACTTCTAAATCGCTGCGGGGGTAGCTAACGCAGAGTAAGGCGTAGCCCTGCTCGCGCAGATCAGGCGAGAGGCCCATGGCTTCTGGCTGGTAAAGTTCTCCAGAAATCACGCGCACAGCGCAGGCGGTACAGGCTCCGTTGCGACAGGCGTAGGGAAGATCAGCGGCCTGATTTTCAGCGGTTTGTAAAATGTAGCGATCGCTGGGTACCTGCACGGTGTAAGTAATCCCTTTTTGTCGATGATGGATGCGAACGCGATGGGTTTCAGCTATGGTTTCAGCCATGAGAAAAGTCAGAAGAGAGATTCAGTGCAAAGAGGACTGCCTTCTTCATGTTCGCATGGATGTTGAATCTTGTCGGGCTAAGGATATGAGATCTCACTGTCGCGTCAGCGAAAGCGCCTACGATAATAAAGAGCGATCACAGGGCCCACTTTCTGCTACGATAGCGAAGCTGTAATACGCTCGCTTAGGCGCTATTTCACAGCAATATAGGGAGAGATGGCCGAGTGGTTGAAGGCGCAGCACTGGAAATGCTGTAACGGGGCAACTTGTTCGAGGGTTCGAATCCCTCTCTCTCCGTTCCTATTTTTAGTTCGGTTAGGCTTAGGCTGTTTTTTCGTTGCTTAGCTTTTCCTTACCGAGCGCGATACTGCCAATAGAAACCAGCAAAATGCCAGTCCACTGAATAATTTCGAGGGTTGTACTGGGTATGAAGCCCGAGCTTAGCAGCAGAGAAACCACTGGTGTAGTGGCTGCTACTAGGGCGGTTTTGATGCCGATTAGGCGCAGGCTGCTGTAGAGAAAAAGATAGGTCACTAGCATAAGGACGCCCACTAGTAGACCCCACAGACAAAAGCTAAGCCAGCTAATGCTGACGAGCTGTAGGGGCTTGACCAATAGCACCAAGCTGCTGAGGGCAGCGACGGTAGAAAACTGGACCACAGCGGTAGGAATAGGATGGCACTGCTGCTGATAGCTGAGATTGGTCAGCACAATATAGAGACTTAAAGCTAGGCTCGCTATTAGACCTAGCCAAACGCCTGACAAAGAGGCGGCGCTAACAGCGGGCTGGGCGACTAAGAACCCGCCCATTGCGATCGCCACGGCTGCCAGCAGACCAAAAGGCGTTAAAGATTGCTCTTGGCGAAGCCCAAGGCTAAGCAGAACAGTGCTGAGCGGATAGAGGAAAAACAAGGCGGTGGCAACAACATATCCGGTCCGGCCAATACACTGATAGAGCAAAACCTGAGAGAAGAACAGGGCAACGCCGCTACCAATCAATGGAAGAAATCGCTGCTCGTCTGTATAAAACCAGGTTTGTAAATCTTCCCAGGTAGCTCGGTGTAGTTGAGGAGCTAGCAATACCAAGGTGGGAACCATCACCAGCATTCTGAGCCAGAGCAGGGCAACGGCGGGCACAAACCCAAATCCAAGCTGGCCGACGCTAATACCTAACCAGCTTCCCCCTTGAATCAAGGTACCTACTAGACCATAGTGCCAGGCAGTAATGAGAGTGGCGATCGCACTCAGCGCGAGCCCTCGCCGCGTCCGTGATTTTAGCGTAGCGATTACGTCTTGCTGCCGCTGCACATCAACCTGGCGTTTTTGTTCTGAGGTTGCGGGTGTTGGTAACTCTACTCGACGGATTTTTTGGGCCGTAAATCTTTCGGCCACTGCCGCAGGCGGCATGTCCGGTTCGCCAGGTAGTCTGGGGCCGCTCTCGCCAGTGGGCAACCTCTCTGTGAAAGCAACAGCGTCATTAGCGTCATTGGGCTTAGCCAATGAGCCGGCTATCTGCCGAGACTCATCGACAAGACCAGCGCTCTGCTGCAACGAGCTAATTCTGGTTTGCATCAACGTGTAGTCGTGCTTTAGCGCTGAAATTTCTGCTTGTAGCCGTGTTTTTTCTGCTTCTAGCTGCTCGACTTCTTGCGTTAGCTCTTCCGCGTACTGACGTTGTAGGGCCGCGAGGGGCGTGAGCGAGTCTATGGATTTTCCTGTATCTGCAGAGGCCGTTTGGCCAAAGCCTGTCTGGCCAAAGCCGATGGACTGCTCAGCCGATTCTTGGCTGTCCGATTTTGGCCTGTCCGATGGCTGTAGGTCGTCGTTGTCGGAGTCTGGGCTGACCGGCTTCATTCGTGTAATTTTGCAGACGGCTATTGCCTGAGAATATACCAGACTCTGCAACCTCACGTCTGGTGAAGATGCACAAAGTTCGATGCGGCTAGGCATAGATAATGCCTGGTAACTGACTGGGCAAGACCGTTTTGGGTAACTTGTAAAGGCGATGAAGTGCTCTTTTAAGAAAAATAGGTTTGCTTGCTATACGCAGCAAGCAAACCTATTTGAGTCATTTTATAGTTTTCTGTTTGCTAGTTTGCTTTGCCTAGGCTCTAGAACGACAGCGTCTAGATAAGCGTTTAGATAAGCGTTTAGATAACAGTGCCGTCAGGGATAACTGCGTTTTTGAGAATGACGACGATACCGCTGCGAATGTAATAGCCTTCTGCCTCGCGTTCGACTTCATCTACGCTGTCTTTATTGATGATTTTCACATTGCGGCCAATGCGGGCATTTTTGTCGATAATCGCGCCGCGAATCACAGAGCCCTCACCAATGCCGATAGGAATATCACTAGGATTATCTGCGGAGACGGGAAACTCGCCGTTTTCGTCCATCTTTTCGTAATAGTCAGAGCCGATGAGCAGCGAGCTGTCAATCTCACAGTTGGCGTGAATTCGCTGGCGCAGGCCAATCACAGATTTGTGAATGCGGCACTTTTTGAGAATGCAGCCTTCGCTGATGATGGATTCGGTGACGTGGCAGTCTTGAATTTTACTGGGGGGGAGGTAGCGCGATCGCGTATAGATCGGTGCGTCCTCACTGTAAAAGCTGAAAGCTGGATTAGGCTGATCGGTCAGTGCCAAATTAGCATTGTAGAACGCCTCAATAGTACCAATGTCTTCCCAATAGCCGTTAAATAAATAGGCTTGAACGTTGTAGTCTGCGGCAGATCCAGGGATAATCTCTTTGCCAAAGTCTGTCTGCTCGGGGTTGTCTTTTAGCAGGTCCATGAGCACCTGCTTTTTGAAGACGTAAATTCCCATCGAAGCGATAAAAGGCTTTTCAGCAGCTTCTTCGGACGATAGACCCATGTTTGTCGTATCGACCTTCATCGCTTCTAGCGCATCGCCTGTCGGCTTCTCTGAAAACTCTACGATGCGGTTGTTTTCATCCACTTTCATCAGGCCGAAGCTAGAGGCTGTTTTGTAGCCAATAGGCACAACAGAAAGGGTAATGTCTGCGCCGCTCTCACGGTGCTTGCGAACATAGTCGCTGTAGTCCATGCGATAGAGATGATCTCCTGAGAGGATGATAAATTCATCTATATCGTCAATGTCTTCAAACAGCCACATGTATTTGCGTACCGCATCAGCTGTGCCCTCAAACCAGCTAGGGCTGTCGGGCGTTTGCTGCGCTGCCAAAACTTCTACAAAGCCATCGCTAAAAGTAGAAAAGTTGTAGGCTTTTGAGATGTGCCGGTTCAACGAGGCTGAGTTGAACTGCGTGAGCACATATATCTTTAAGATGTCAGAATTTAGACAATTACTGACTGGAATATCGATGAGTCGGTACATGCCTGCGAGAGAAACCGCAGGCTTTGCGCGAACTTTAGTCAGTGGATAGAGACGGGTACCAGCGCCGCCTCCCAAAATTATTGAAAGAACTCTTTTCACAACGTCAATCCTGGCTCCCAGAAAAATGCCAACCTCATTTCACATTTAAGTGTGAGTGGCTATCTGCCAGTTGGCAAGGGGCAATCAGGATAGATCTGCGTTCCTGTTGGTTTAAATCCCGGTTTTTGGTTGGCTAGAATACCTTCTGCTCACAAATTAATCGCTATTGGGGATCGCTTTGCTGAGCGCTGATCAAGGCTCCTTCTTCTAGTAAGTAGCTGGCGACGCCGCTAATAATATTTCGCAGTCCTTCTATGTTGCCGCTGTTGTCAATAGCAACGGTCAGCGCGTAGCGTTCTGGGCCAACTTTCATAGCGAGGCTAGCACCCACTACGCGGCTGTTCTGGCCGGTTTTTTCACCTAGCCACTGAACGGCAGGACCCATGTCTGCGAGGGCTTGGTGGCCAATTTCTCGATCTTGCTGGGTCAAGAGAGCGGTGAGGATAGCTTTGTCTCCTGGATTTTCTAGGCTGTAGATGGCGGCTATCATGGCGGTCATGTCGTCGCTGGTGGTCTGGTTGCTGCGGGTGCCGGGGTTTGGTGGCAAAATCCGCTCGCCCGCCAATTTGTGATCGACCAGGGTGTTTTTGTAGCCCCGATCGGCGAGCGTTTTGGCGATGCTTTCGCGACCGACATAGTCAATGAGCTGATTGGTGGCGATGTTATTGCTTGTGTTGATCATGTCGGTCATGATCTGAGCCAATGTGTATTCTTGCTCGATGGTGATAGTGGAGCTGTCGGAATTTTCGGTGAAGTTCTGGGGCTCGACGTAAATGCTTTGGCTGAGTGGAATACGCTCGCGGGTGGTCTTGTCTAGGAGTGCGATCGCCAGCGGCAGCTTGATCAAACTAGCAGGGCTAGCTAGCGGCTGATTACCTTGATGATGCCGACAGCTGGCAGGATTGAAACGACCATCTAAAGATTCTGCTGATTGCTCGCCAATTTGGCACACCGTTAGGTGAACCCAATCGGGCGGGACACCAGCGCTGCGAATAACCGATTCTAAAAAGTCATTGTCCCAAGCCTGTAGCTTGCGATCGGTGGTGGCTAACAAGCCTTGGTACTGACTGATCTTGAGCTGGGCCTCTTCGTAGCTATCGGCATCAGCCGGGATGCTCTCTAACTTTGCTAAGGCAGTTCGCCAGAGAAAGCGCTCGCGCCGAGTAAAAGCAAGGCTAAGATCGAGATCGGACGCTAGTGCATCTTGAGCTGACTGATAGGCAGCGACGCCCTGGTTGGCAAGCTCCATGGCTCGTTGATAGCTGCGCGCGGCTTCTTTTGGGCTAGCTTCTTCTGGGCTAGCTTCTTCTGGGCTAGTAGACGTCCGGCTGGTAGATGTCTCGTTAGTGGGTGCTAGGTTGCTAGATGCTGAGCGAGCAGAGGCCCAACGAGGCAGCGCAATGCTCTGTGTGGCTGGCACAGATAGCAAGAGTGTCTGTAGGGTTTGCACTTGCGATGGGGTTTGGAATAGCCCACTGGCCCCATTGGCAAGGCTAAACAGTAAGCCAGTGCTTGCGGCGATCGCAATAGAATACCAAGAGCCAGACATGGCATAAACTTTGAACGAGGTGAACAGGCGACTACGACTACAGTATCTTGACAATAGATATGACTACAGTATCTTGAGCAGCCGCTACTGGGCGATGGTGTTCGCTTAAGATTTCCATGAACTTTTGTTGATTTTAGGATCTTGCCCGAGCGTACCGCAGATGTTCTAGATGCAATACCTAGATACAACACCTAGATGCAATATGAGCTCTAGCAATATGAGCTCTGTGCGTTTCGCGATACCCTAGCTAAGTTGAAGTGCTTTTCCAACGAGGAACCCCTATGTCAGCTATCCGCGAGTTGCACAAACAGCTCATGAGCAAAGAACGCAGTGCCGTCGAAATTGCACAGGCGCAGCTCGATCAGGCTCAGGCGGTAGAACCTCAGCTCAATAGCTTTGTTTCGCTGACAGCAGAAAAGGCCCTAGCGCAGGCCGAGGCCGTAGATGCCAAGATTGCGGCAGGCGAAGATATTGGCCTGCTAGCCGGGATTCCGATTGCGCTCAAAGACAACTTGTGCACTAAAGGCATTCGCACAACGTGCAGTTCTCGGATGCTAGAGAATTTTATTCCCCCTTACGAATCGACGGTTACGCAGAAGCTAGACACTGCTGGTGCGGTTTTTGTGGGTAAAACCAACTTAGATGAGTTTGCGATGGGTGGCTCTACCGAAAACTCTGCCTTTAAGACGACCGCTAATCCTTGGGATGTGACCCGAGTACCGGGCGGCTCTTCGGGCGGGTCGGCGGCAGCGGTTGCGGGTCAGCAAGCAGCGATCGCACTTGGCTCAGACACAGGTGGTTCAATCCGCCAGCCCGCGTCTTTTTGCGGCATCGTCGGCATGAAGCCCACTTACGGCCTGGTGTCTCGGTTTGGTCTGGTGGCGTTTGCCTCTTCGCTCGATCAGATTGGTCCGTTTGGGCGCTCGGTGGAAGATACGGCGATTTTGTTAGGTGCGATCGCTGGTCACGATCCTAAAGATGCCACTAGCCTAAAGGTCAAAATTCCAGACTACACCCGGTCTCTAAAGAGCGATCTTAAAGGTCGAACCGTTGGCATTATTAAAGAAACCTTTGGTGAGGGCTTAGATCCAGCCGTGGGCGCGGCGGTCAATGTTGCCATTGAACAGCTAAAAGCGCTGGGCGCGCAGGTTAAAACTATTTCTTGCCCCAGATTTAACTACGGTGTTTCGGCCTACTATGTCATTGCCCCCTGCGAAGCGTCAGCTAACCTAGCTCGCTACGACGGCGTACGCTACGGCTTACGAGCTGAAGAATCTAATCTGCTTTCTATGTACAACAAAACCCGCTCTGAAGGGTTTGGCGACGAAGTCAAGCGGCGAATCATGATTGGCACCTACGCGCTTTCGGCTGGCTATTACGACGCCTTTTATTTAAAGGCGCAAAAAGTGAGAACCCTGATCAAGCAAGACTTTGAAAAAGCTTTTGAAGATGTAGATGTGTTAGTTAGCCCAACGGCCCCCTCAACCGCATTTAAGGCTGGAGAGAATGACGATCCGCTCAGCATGTACCTGCTCGATTTGATGACCATTCCGGTCAACATGGCAGGCTTGCCGGGTATGAGTGTTCCTTGCGGCTTTGATACGAACGGAATGCCGATTGGCCTGCAGCTCATAAGCAACGTTCTGCGAGAGGACCTGCTCTTTGAGGTTGGCCATGCTTACGAGCAGGCGACTGAATGGCATAAGCACACGCCTAAGCTGTGATGCGATCGCTTAGTGAGTGACTTTTCTTTGCCAGTGACCTTTCCTAGCGCCAGCTGCTGAGACAGGATACAGAACCATTTCCCACGTCAATGTTCGAATAGCGTTGCATCCAGCGTGTATCTGAATCTCCTACGCGTTTTTTCCTTCAAAACGAAGCGAAACGAAGCATCAAAGCAAAGGGATTAAAGCCCTACTACCGCCCTACCCTGCAATCCCCCTGTTTGATAAGATCAAAAGCTGACCCTCATTCATCCCTCTTCAGGTAGAAAAAACTGAAGACCCTGCAGTTAAGGAGATTTGTTTCCCATGGCCAAAATGTACTACGACAGCGATGCCAACCTAGATTTGCTCAACGGCAAGACGGTCGCTATTATCGGCTACGGCTCGCAAGGTCATGCTCACGCGTTAAACCTAAAAGACAGCGGTGTGAACGTAGTTGTTGGTCTCTACGAAGGCAGTCGCTCGAAGGCGAAAGCCGAAGGCGAAGGGCTGGCTGTCAAATCGGTGGCTGACGCTGCTAAAGTCGCTGACTTCATCATGGTTTTGCTGCCAGACGAAATCCAGCGCAGCGTTTATAAAGAAAGCATCGAGCCAGGACTAGAAGACGGTAATGTTCTAGCGTTTGCCCATGGCTTTAACATCAATTTTGCTCAAATTGTGCCGCCAGAAAACGTAGATGTAGTCATGGCTGCGCCTAAGGGCCCTGGCCATTTAGTGCGTCGTACCTACGAGCAGGGCCAAGGCGTCCCGGCGCTATTTGCGGTGTATCAAGACGCCTCTGGTCAGGCTCGCGATCTGGCCATGGCCTATGCAAAGGGCATCGGCGGTACTCGCGCTGGTGTTTTAGAAACTACGTTCCGCGAAGAGACCGAAACCGATCTCTTTGGCGAACAGGCAGTGCTGTGTGGTGGCCTTAGCGAGCTGATTAAGGCAGGCTTTGAAACCCTGATCGAAGCGGGCTATCAGCCTGAGCTAGCTTACTTTGAGTGTTTACACGAGGTGAAGTTAATTGTCGACTTGGTGGTAGAAGGCGGCTTGGCAAAGATGCGCGACAGCATTTCAAACACGGCTGAGTATGGCGACTATACCCGTGGCCCACGTGTGATTACGGCTGATACCAAAGTGGCGATGAAGCAGATTCTTAAAGAGATTCAGACTGGCCAGTTTGCACGCGAGTTTGTGCTAGAGGCGCAGTCAGGTAATGCGGGCTTCAATGCGACTCGTCGAATTGAGGCTGAGCATCCAATCGAAGCGGTTGGTAAAGATCTGCGGGCAATGTTTAGCTGGCTAAAGAAGGTCTAGCGCTATAAACTGCCGAACAGTAAGCTGCCGAACCCAAAATGTCGGATATAAGCTGCTGAACACAAAAAGCTGAACACAAACTGCCAGCGCTCAGCTTTTTAGTCAAGGCTACCGCCGAGCAATCAGCCTCACAAAAGTAGACTTGGGACAAGGGGTTTTATAGCTGACTTGTCAGCGTTACATAGCGCTGACAAGTCAGCTATTTTGATCTATTGCTTTCTACGTATACGGCTAAAAAATCACGCTACAGCGACTGAAAACACGCAGATAAATGTATCTGTTTTAACCATTTTCTGCCGCATCTTATGACTTTATATAGCTTGGCTATTAAAAAAGGGCGCAGGCTTTACGCTTATATGAATAGAAAAATTGATATGAAGTTAAAGTTGTTTGAGTCGTTCTGTGGCCTGCTATTGATTTCATGTTGCTGACTACCGATTGACTAACAACTGACTGCCGATTGACTGTCGCTAGGCCGAACCTATATTTTGCTGCCTAGCTGCGCTTTCACCCTGTCTCAAATAGTCCTTATTTATCAACAAGTAACTTATGCAATCTAAAGAGATCAATACCCCACCTGTACACCCTGCTGTTCGTGTAGAAGACGATCGGACGGGGCTGACCCCGGAAACGCTCAAGCGGGCTTTTTTAGATAATTTATTCTACGTTCAGGGGAAATCTCCCGAGATTTCTTCGTTGCAAGACTATTACATGGCGCTGGCCTATACGGTGCGCGATCGCCTTTTGCATCACTGGCTTAGCACCGCTAGCACCTACCGCGAGCAAAAGTCACGCACGGCGGTGTATCTGTCTGCCGAGTTTTTGATGGGGCCTTATTTGGGCAATAACCTGATTAATTTGGGCCTGTATGACACGGTTGATGCGGCTATGGCCGATTTGGGACTGAGTCTGCCCGAAATTATGGCGCAAGAGCAAGAACCAGGACTGGGTAACGGTGGCCTAGGCCGTCTAGCTGCTTGCTATTTGGACTCTTTAGCGTCGCTCGAAATTCCTTCGCTGGGCTACGGTATCCGCTATGAGTTTGGCATTTTCAAGCAGGCACTTCAAGATGGTTGGCAGGTAGAAGAAACCGATAAGTGGCTAGCGAATGGTAATCCTTGGGAGATCGCTCGGCCTGAATGGTCAACTGAGGTCAAGCTTGGTGGTCATACGAAAGCCTATACCGACGTGCAGGGCAACTATCGAGTCGAATGGGTGTGCGATCGCCTGGTAAAAGGCGTTCCCTACGACACGCCTATCTTGGGCTACAAAGTCAACACGGCCACTACGCTTCGCCTGTGGAAAGCTGAATCACCTGATGCCTTTGACTTTGAAGCGTTTAACCACGGTGACTACTCTGGCGCGGTTAACTCTAAAGTAGTGTCAGAGAACATCTCTAAAGTTCTTTATCCCAATGACGAGCACCTAGAGGGCAAGCAGCTTCGCCTAGAGCAGCAGTATTTCTTCGTCTCTTGCTCACTGCAAGACATGATTCGCATCATGCAGCGCGACGGTATCCCTGTCGAGAAATTCCCAGAGAAGTACACCCTTCAGCTTAACGATACGCACCCTGCGATCGCGGTTGCAGAACTAATGCGCCTGCTCGTAGACGTTCATCAAATTGAGTGGAGCAAAGCCTGGGAGATCACGCAGGCTTCTTTGGCCTACACCAACCATACTCTTCTTCCAGAAGCCCTAGAGCGCTGGCCCATTGGTCTATTTGGCGACCTGCTGCCGCGCCACCTAGAAATCATTTTCGAGATCAACCGTCACTTCCTAGATGACGTTCGTCTCAAGTTCGGCCAAGACAACGAGCGCCTAGAGCGGATGTCTTTGATTGACGAAAGCGGTGGCCGCTATGTTCGCATGGCTAACCTTGCCTGCGTCGGTAGCCACGCCATCAACGGCGTGGCCGCTCTGCACACCGAACTACTCAAGCAAACTGTCCTCAACGACTTCTATCAGCTCTTCCCCGAAAAGTTTATCAATGAGACCAATGGCGTGACACCTCGCCGCTGGATGGTGCTCAGCAACCCCAAACTCACCCGTTTGATCAACCAGCGTATCGGCGACGAGTGGCCTACCGATCTCTATCAGCTCAAAAAGCTAGAAGCTTTTGTTGACGATCCTGGTTTTCGCACTGAGTGGCGACAGATCAAGCAGGCTAACAAAGAGATCCTCGCTGCTCGAATCGAGCGGGCAACTGGGGTAAAAGTTAGCCCTACGTCTATGTTCGACGTTCAAATCAAGCGCATCCACGAATACAAGCGCCAGCAGATGAACGCCCTGCACATCATCTCTTTGTACAATCAGCTCAAAGCTAACCCCGAGATGAGCATTACCCCGCGCACCTTTATCTTTGCTGGTAAAGCTGCGCCCGGCTACTTTATGGCCAAGCTGATCATCAAGCTGATCACCTCGGTTGGCCGTGTGGTCAACCGCGACCCCGACGTACGCGATCAGCTCAAAGTTGTGTTCTACCCGAACTACAACGTCACCAACGCTCAGCCCATCTACCCAGCTTCCGATCTCTCCGAGCAGATTTCGACCGCTGGATTCGAGGCTTCGGGTACCGGCAACATGAAGTTTGCCATGAATGGAGCGCTCACCATCGGCACCTTAGACGGTGCGAACGTGGAAATTCGAGAAGAAGTCGGCGACGACAACTTCTTCCTCTTTGGCCTAAAAGCGCACGAAGTTTTCGAATTGAAAGCTAGTGGCTACAACCCTCGCAAGTACTACGAGGAAAATGAAGAGCTGAAGGCCGTGATCGATCTAATTGGCTCTGGTGTCTTCTCTAGCGGCGATACCAAAATGTTTAAGCCGCTGATCGACAACCTGCTAAACCAGGACCGGTTTATGGTGCTAGCCGACTATCAGGCTTATGTTGACTGCCAAAAAGAAGTCAGCGCGGCTTACAAAGACCAGGATAACTGGGTTCGCATGTCTATCTTGAATGCGGCTCGGATGGGTAAATTCTCTTCTGATCGGTCTATTCAAGAATACTGCGATCAGATCTGGAACATTAAGCCGGTTGAAGTTGAGCTGCAAGAATATGCTAAGACGTTGACAATGATGAAAGACAACAGATAGTAGCCCTGTTTTTTTGATTTGACTTTCTAGTTAGTATTCAGTACTGACTCGTACTGGTAGACCTCCGGTTTCATCGACCGGAGGTCTTTTTATATTGAACAAGTTGACTACCAACTATGACACCCAAAGACTTTAAACCGCTAATTGCACAAGCGTCTGCTCGAATTTCTAGTCACATTCGCAAGACCCCGACGATTACGCTTTCTGAGGGCGCTTTGGACATAAATGGTCAGCTCACTCTAAAGCTAGAGCTAATGCAGCATGCTGGTTCTTTTAAGTCGCGAGGTGCCTTCAACAGAATCCTGTGCGGCACAGTTCCGCCTGCCGGGGTGATTGCGGCGTCAGGTGGAAACCATGGGGCGGCGGTTGCCTACGCGGCGCGGCAGCTCAACCACACGGCTGAAATTTTTGTGCCCACCCTCTCTTCTGCGGCAAAGGTAGAGCGAATCAGGGGCTATGGTGCCAAGGTTGTAGTGGATGGCTGTGACTATTTTGAATCGCTGGCGAAAAGCGATACCAGAGCCCAGGAAACAGGAGCCCTAGTGGTTCATGCTTTCGACCAGTGGGAGGTAATTGCAGGGCAAGGAACGGTTGGCCTAGAGTTTGAGCGGCAGCTACCTGAGCTAGACACGGTGCTGGTGTCGGTAGGCGGCGGTGGCCTGATTGGTGGAATTGCGGCCTGGTATCAAGGGCGCTGCCAGGTGGTGAGCGTAGAGCCTGAGAAGGCACCGACGCTGCACGATTCGCTAGCAGCCGGTAGGCGGACGATGGTAGAAGTGGGCGGCATTGCCGCAGATGCGCTAGGGGCCAGAGAGGTCGGTGAGATGATGTTTGCGATCGCGCAGCAATACCTAACCCATACCGTGCTGGTAGACGAAGCCTCGATTGTGCAGGCCCAGAAACTGCTGTGGGATGAGCTGCGTGTGATAGCCGAGCCGGCGGGCGCGGTGCCAATTGCAGCGTTGATTTCAAAGCGCTATGTTCCAGCGCCGAAAGAGAAAGTAGGCGTGTTGATTTGCGGTGGGAATATGGATCTGACTCAATGGCAGCACAAGCGGCAATAGCAGCGTTTGGGCTTACGAAGAGGCCATTGCCGAGCGATCGGGCCTAGCAAAGATCATGCGACCTGCAGAAGTTTGCAGTGCGCCAGTGACCACTACAACTAAATTATCGCCGATAAACTCGTTGCCTTCTTCAATAACAACCATCGTGCCATCGTTGAGGTAGCCCACACCTTGCGAAGGCTCTTTGCCTTCTTTGAGGACACGGATTTCAATGTCGTCGCCGGGTAAATAGGTTGGGCGCAGTGACTTGGCCAAATCGTTAATGTTGAGAACGCTGACCTGCTGGACGCTAGCAACTTTATTGAGGTTGTAGTCAGTTGTGAGCAGATCGGCTCTCATTTCTTGGGCTAGCTTTACAAGCTTGGCATCAACGAGGTTGATGTCGTCGTAGTCGGCAGGGTCGATGACGACGCGCTCTGGATAGGTTTTGCGAATGCGGTTGATAATGTCTAGGCCGCGTCTGCCTCTAGCTCGCTTTTGATCGCTAGAGGAGTCGGCGACTCGCTGTAGCTCTTGTAAAACAAACTGCGGAACGAGTAGCTGCCCTTCAATAAAGCCGGTTTTAAGCAAATCTTCGATACGACCGTCAATGATGCAGCTAGTATCAAGCACTTTGGCTTTGGATGGTTTGATCGTACCTTCGTTGATCAACATCGTTTCGTAGCTGTTGGGGTTGATCAGCCGTAGCAGCGCTCTACCGTTAGACTCCGCTAGACTCATGCCAGATACCGCGAAGAGAAGGCTACCCATGACGGCTGTGACGGGTTTAATAAAGCCAAATTTTTCGGGAATGGGTAGCAAAAAGAGCGGCGCTAGCATGAGGTTGGCGATCAACAGACCGATGACTAAGCCGACAGCGCGGGCGAGTAGGCGGTCGGGTGCCATGTCCTTAATGGTGCGCTCTACGCTGCGGTACCTGGTTTGAACGACGAGCCCAACGGCGACGCCGAGCAGCGCGCCGAACCCAGCCGTGACAGACTCTAACCCTTCGATGTTAGTGACTTGGATGAGCGCGGACGCAGGCAAAAAGTCAATGCTGAAAAAGCCGATGGCCGCTCCAGTGAGAACAAATGAAAATACAATGAGTGCGTCGAGCATAAGCTATGGATGAAAGTGTCAGGCGGTGAGGCGCTCTTTGCTGTTGGTTCGAGCCTAGAGCTTCACAACACGCGCAAAAGCACTGATGTAGTTAAGATTACGGCTATTATAGGGGCTCAATTAGCGCTTCATCGCGGTTATCTTTTTTTCGTAATCTTGCCTGCTGTCATTAAAGGTACCGTTGCTTACTGTCCTATTCCCTAACGCTATGGTGCCTAGAGCCGCCTACGTCCACATCCCGTTTTGTCGTAGGCGTTGCTTCTATTGTGACTTTGCTATTTCGGTGGTGGGCGATCGCAAACGAGGTGACACGTCACCCACTATCTCTCGCTACGTAGACACCCTCATTACCGAAGTTCAGAATACGCCTTTAGCCAGCACATCCCTAGCCAGCACACCGGCTAAATCTACCCAGGCTCAGCTTTTACCTGAACCATTAGCAACTGTCTTCTTTGGTGGGGGCACTCCTTCACTGCTCTGCGCCGATCAGCTCGAACGCATTCTTTCGGTAATTCGTCAGCGCTTTGGCCTGTCACCTCAAGCTGAAATCTCAATGGAGATGGACCCAGCTACGTTTGATCTCTCTCATGCTAGTGGGTATCGCGCTGTTGGGGTGAACCGAGTCAGCCTAGGCGTACAGGCTTTTCAAGATGAGCTGCTGGCGGCGGCGGGCCGCTTTCACCGCCGTTCGGATATTTTTCAGGCGGTAGATGTCCTACGCTCAGCAGGTTTTGCCAATATTAGCCTGGACTTAATGTCAGGGCTACCCCACCAAACGATGGCGCATTGGCACGAATCGCTGCAAGCGGCGATCGCACTCAATCCGACTCACCTTTCCGTTTACGATCTTATAGTCGAACCCCAAACCGCGTTTGCTCGCTACTTTACCCCAGGCCAAGCGCCTCTACCGAGTGACGAAGCTACGGCTGCAATGTACAAAATCGCAAGAGACACCCTTGTGGCCTGTGGCTATGGCCACTACGAGATCTGCAACTACGCCAAACCGGGCTACGAGGCCCAGCACAATATCACTTACTGGCGCTGTGAGCCCAACTATGGCTTTGGGATGGGGGCTACTAGCTATCTGCCGCAGGCGACTGGGCCTCAGCGGATTGACCGCCCCCGCACGCAGTCAAGCTATCGCCAATGGGTAGATCAGCTAGTGGCTCAAGGCGGGAGTAGTGACGCGCCCGTTTTGCCCCCAAGCGAGCAAGTTTTAGAAACCGTGATGATGGGACTGCGGCTAAAGCCAGGAATTTTGCTAGATAGCGTTTATCAGCTCTACGGTGAGCCAGGATTAGCGCAGATAGCACGCGCGATCGCCCCTCATGTTCACACTGGCTGGGTTGTGGTTGAATCGGCAGATCCCGTTTCTGATTCGGTTTCTATTTCTAATCAAGCCATCAAACTGACCTCAAGCAGTCGGCTCCGACTGAGCGATCCCGAAGGTTTTTTAATGTCTAACGTAGTTATCACAGATGTGTTCAACGCGCTAGAGACCGTGAGCCTACGCTAGCTCGACCAAGCTCAAATAATTAAGGAGAATCACAACCTTGCAGGCACCGTGCCCATACCGCACCCGCAGTGCAGTAATATATCCCTCTGTGTGAAGGCACCGCGTTTAAAGACTGATTAAAAATTTAACCCAACTTCCCACTTACATCTAAAGCTTCAAAGACTCACCCTACGACCCGAACTCTTCTAGCCGCTCTATGCCTAAGGTACTCGTCTCAGATCCTATCGACCAAGCTGGTTTGGATATTCTCTCTCAAGTCGCCAGCGTCGATGTTAAAACAAAACTGCCTCTAGAAGACCTGATTGCCATCATTCCTGAATATGACGCTCTCATGATTCGCTCGGGCACTAAAGTCACTCAGGCCGTGATTGAAGCTGGCAAGAAGCTTAAAATAATTGGCCGTGCTGGCGTTGGCGTTGACAATGTTGATGTTCCTGCGGCAACGCGTCGTGGCATTGTTGTGGTCAACTCGCCAGAAGGTAATACTATTGCCGCCGCCGAGCATGCTCTAGCAATGATGCTCTCAATGTCTCGCTATATTCCGGCGGCCAATGAGTCGATGAAGACAGGCGGCTGGGACCGCAAGGCGTTTACCGGTGTAGAAGTTTATAAAAAGACGCTGGGCGTTGTTGGCCTAGGAAAAATTGGTTCTCACGTGGCGACGGTCGCGCGGGCAATGGGCATGAACCTGCTGGCGTTTGATCCGTTTATTTCGAGCGATCGCGCTGAAGAGCTAGGCTGTCGCCTGGTCGAAATGGACTTTTTACTCACTGAGTCAGACTACATCACGCTCCACATTCCTAAAACGCCCGAAACCGCCAACCTAATCAACGCTGAATCGCTGGCGAAAATGAAGCCTAGCGCTCGCATCGTCAACTGTGCTCGTGGTGGCATTATTGACGAAGAAGCCCTCGCCAAGGCGCTTACCGACGGCGTGATTGCTGGTGCGGCGCTAGACGTTTATAGTCAAGAGCCGCTAGGCGACTCACCGCTTAGATCGGTTGGAAAGCCGCTAGTGCTGACGCCACACCTCGGTGCATCTACCGCTGAGGCCCAAGTTAACGTCGCCGTTGATGTCGCTGAGCAAATCCGAGACGTTTTGCTCGAACTCCCAGCTCGCTCGGCAGTGAATATTCCTGGCTTGCGGCCCGACGTGCTTGAAAAGCTGCGGCCCTACTTACAGCTAGCTGAGACGCTAGGCAACTTCGTTGGGCAGCTAGCCGGTGGCCGCATCGAAGAGCTTAATATTCGGCTGCAAGGTGAGCTAGCTCAAAATGATACCAAGCCGATTGTAGTTGCCGCGCTCAAGGGCCTGTTGTCTAATGCTTTGCAAGAGCGGGTGAACTACGTCAACGCATCGATTGAAGCCAAAGAGCGAGGAATTCGCGTGGTGGAAACGCGCGATACCACAGTCGAAGACTATACGGGCTCTTTGTATCTATCGGCCAAAGGCTCGCTGGGCCAGCACTCGGTGACTGGCGTTTTGCTAGGTGGCAGTGAAGTGCGCATCATCGACACAGACGGTTTCCCTATCAACGTGCCGCCGACTAAGTACATGCTGTTCACGCTGCACCGTGATATGCCCGGTATCATCGGCAAAATTGGCTCCCTGCTTGGCAGCTTTAACGTCAATATTGCCAGCATGCAGGTGGGCCGCAAAATTGTTAGAGGTGATGCTGTAATGGTGCTCAGTATTGACGATCCGCTGCCTGCGGGCATCTTGGATGAAATTAAGAAAGAGCCAGGCATTCGCGATGCGTACACAGTGGCGCTGTAACGACAAGTTGCGAAGACAAGTTGCGAAACGCGAAAATTAGCGGTGTTTATGAGCGGAGCCTCTAGTCCTAAAGCTAACGATCAATCGCCTACTCAGCTATCAGTTCAGTGGTGGGAAGTGACGGTGGCATGCCCGCTGGCACTAGAAGATAGCGTTTATTGGGCATTTGAGGATTTAGGCAGCAAGGGTACAGCCAGTCAGACTCGAGGTGATAGCCGAATTGTGACGGCCTATTTCCCGGCAATTCAGTACCAGGTAAAGGATTTTGAAGGGCTGCGCTTTAGGTTGTTGAACAGCGCGGCCAATCAGGCTGATGTGCTGCTAACCAGCGCGGCGAACCAGGCCGGGGCACTGACGGCGCTGCCTTCTGTAGACGTTAGCTGGCGGCTGATTGCAGAGGAAGACTGGGCCAAAAGCTGGAAGACTCATTGGAAGGCTGAGCGGGTTGGCGATCGCCTCATCATTAACCCAGCCTGGATGGATCCGCCGACAACAAATCGCACTATCTTGACGCTAGATCCGGGCAGTGCCTTTGGCACCGGGGCGCATGCCACGACTCAACTTTGCCTAAAAGCTTTAGAAAAACAGTCTTTGACCAGTAAGACTTTGGCCGATATTGGCTGCGGATCAGGTATTTTGGCCATCGTCGCGCTGCTGTATGGGGCCAAGCAGGTATTTGCCGCTGATGTCGATCCGCTGGCGATTAGTGCGACAGTGGCCAACGCTGAGCTGAATGGAATTACTGGGCAGCCGCTACAGGTCCAGCTCGGCAGCTTGCCTGAAATTATTGATATGGCTAGTGCCAGTCAGGCGCTGCCAGTAGATGGCATTGTGTGCAATATTCTGTCGGAGATTATTGTGGGCTTAATTATTCCTCGGCTGAGCGAGCTGGCAGGACCCAAGACCTGGGCCATTTTGAGCGGTATTTTGATTAGTAAAGCGCCCTGGGTTGAAGAGCATCTGGTTGCTCACGGCTGGCAGGTTATCGATACGGCCCATCAAGACGAATGGTGTGCGATGACCATTGCCTTGGCCTAGTGAATAGAGCAATATGAGCGATACAAACGGTGTGAAGGAGATGGCTGGCTTTTTGCTGAAAGTTTTGGCACTCTCGGCAGGACTAAGCGTATTGATTAAGGTTGCTGGTCCTAGTTTGGCAGGGCAGGGATGGGCTCAAGACTTGCAGGGGCGATCGCTTAACTATCTGGCGATCGCACTGGTTACCCTACCTAGCCTAGCTGTTGGCACGGTGCTATTTTTCAAAAGCCGCCAGTAGCCTTGCCGCTGATCCGAAGCCTGCCGATCTAAAGCCTACCGCCCTAAAGCCTACCTCATGCGCACAGTTGCCGAGATCAACGACAAAATTCGCCAGGGTAAAGCAACGGCTTGGACAATCACAGAAGCCAAAACCCGGATTGCAGACACGGGCGTCGCGCAAGCGGCCAAAGTCGTTGATGTCGTGACAACAGGCGCATTTGAGCCTATGGAAGGTTCGGGGGCCATGTTGAATATTGGTCATACTGACCCGCCAATTAAAATTACGGAGTGCTATTTAGACGGCGTCCTGGCCTATTCCGGCTTTGGGGCAGTGGACTTGTACATTGGCGCGGGGCAAATGGTGTCGCCTCGAAGAGAAAGTGTCAGAGAGGTAAGCCGCGATAGCGATACCGAAGAGCGCGGCGGTGGCCATGTGATTGCCGATTTGATTGCCGATAGGCCCGTGAACCTGACGGCGATTGGGCAAGCGACCGACTGCTATCCTCGGATGAGCTTAGATACGACAATTACGCGCGATCGCATCAACCAGTTTTATCTGTTTAACCCGCGTAACCTCTACCAAAACTTTATTGTGGCCGTCAACGGCGGCGATCGCCCCCTCTTTACCTACCTCGGACCGCTCCAGCCGCGCCTCGGTAACGCCGTCTATGCCAACACCGGTGCGCTCTCGCCGCTTTTAAACGACCCAGATTTGCAAACGGTTGGCATTGGCACCCGCATCTTACTAGGCGGCGGCGAAGGCTATATTGCCTGGGAGGGCACCCAGCACTTTCCCTTACAGCGGCGACTCTCTAACCGCACCCCCGTTGGCCCGGCTGCCACCGTCTCTCTCATTGGCGATGCCAAACGTATGGACGCCCACTGGGTGCGCGGCTGCTACTTCAAAGGCTACGGCCCTTCGATGATGCTCGGCGTTGGTGTTCCCATTCCAATTCTTAATGAAGACATCCTAGCCCGCTGCGCCATCAAAGACGAAGATCTAGTTGCCCCAGTCGTAGATTTTTCCATTCCTCGGCGCGTGCGGCCTACCTTTGGCTTGGTCAGCTACGCCCAGCTCAAATCCGGACGTATTACACTAGATGGCAAGTCAGTTAGAACCGCGCCTCTCGCTAGCCTCTATCTATCTGGGCAGGTGGCACTAGACTTGAAGCAGCGCATCGAATCTGGCGAATTTGAGCTGACCGCTGCTGTCGCCACCCTACCGACCGATACTCGCTTTATGCCCCAAGATACTTGGGGCCCACAGATCGATATGACGTAGTTTTAGCGGCGGTTGTAGGCCGCCGCTGTAGGTCGCGCTCGTTGCAGATAGCAGGTCACTAGCTAGGAATAGGACTCGCTAGGCCTCTGTGCTGGTTTCTACTGTCGTTGTTGTTATCGCTGTCGGCTCTGTCACAACATCGCTACTACCAGCCTCTTTTTCTTTAGGCTTGGGCTTGGGTTTGGGTGCTGTTGGTGCGCTGCCCTTGGGCTTAGCGTTGGTTGGTGGCCGACGACGAACCCCTCCTTTTTTGCCTTTAGGCTTCTTCTTTGGCGGCACCACCGCAATCGACTTTCCTGCCTTTAAAGCCAGCTCGCCCGCTTGCCGCTCTACCGTCAAATCCCAAAAATAGCCCGTCGATCGGCCTGTCAGCTTACCTTTGATTAGCAGCTTGAAAGGGCGCTTGGGCTTAACCGTCTCAGACTTGCTCTTTTGAACAATATTGACCAAAATTTCGCTATCTTCCTCAGAATACTTAGCGATTTCCCCTCTGACCGAAAACTGATCGCACTGGTCGGCAACCTCTACGCTCGAGAGTGGTCGATTCTCATCGTCTTCGCTGGCGATCGCATCCGCATTCAGCGTTTCTGGCTCCCACACGCCCACAATCTGCACGTGCAGCGCTGGTACCTTTTCTTCTGATTCACCCTCTTCGTCTACATCTTTGTACAGCGTGCGTGGATAAACTACCCAAAGATGGTCTGTCTCTAAATCTATGTGCTTTTTAATTAGGCTCGTCACTCGGCCTAAAAGCACCGCATCGATTAAGGTGCCGTCTTCTGCGGCAATATCTCCCCGGTTAAACTGCTCCTCAGAGGCAATGTACTTACCCTTGATCACCCCAATTGCTCTGTACTGCATCGGTTCGCTAGGCAGCGAAATCGGTCCAGGACGCTGAGGCGCAGCCGGTTCTTCCGGTGGCTCTTCTACCGGCGCAGCGGCAGCAGGCGGTGGGGCTACAGGTGCCTTTGGCCTAGCGGGTGGTTTTAGTAAAGACCGCTTGCTTGGCTGGCGTAGACCAGATGGCGGTCCAGATTTCGCGGCGTTGGCTTTTGAGGTTGCTTCAGATGTCCTGTCGGTACTAGAATCAGTCATTTCAGTAGGGTGCTGGGCGACACTTGAGTTTGTAGCAGTAACCTCGGCTAAAGGTTTCTGCGTTCCTAAGTGGCCCGCTGATAGGCCATTAGAAAGACTATTGGATAGGCTGGCGGTATTGGGGGGGCGGCTAGCGGCAGAACTCATCAATCCTCAAACTCCTGAAACTGTACCTGCGACTCTGATGGGAAAAGGACAAGCATTCCTTTGATGTAGCTTGCAACAAAGCTGCTGGGTTACAAGAGTGCGAAACAACAGCTTTGCAGCCCAGCAGCACTTGCTAATACCCTAGGTTAACATCCGTATAAAAGTCGATTTTGGATGTCTTGCTACGTTTTCTTTTCGAAATTGTGTAGATCAAGACAAATGAACCTCGCTACAACTGGAACTGGACTCGATTTGAACTATCTTTACAGGCTAGCGTAGACAGCTAGTTCTGATAGCTAAGAATTCACGGTTCTTGTCACTCTAAGAAACACCTCTCACTTTAAAAATGATGCGCAAAGCTGTTTTAAGCGCTGCTCAAACATTTTCCCTAGAGATATCAGAACCTTGATGTTGGCTCTCTAAGCTGTCAAATCGCTTGACTAGTAGTTCAGCTCAGCAGGCGTAAATCCGTACTGTTTTAATGCGCTTGTCTTAATTAATTAGGTTGCTAGTACCGCCTTTCGACACCTTAGCAGAGGTTGATTTTGGAAAAGTAGGGGTAATATGAGCAAGTTATTTTGATACGGCAAAGCGAGATATGGCACAGTGACAGCAGCAGATTTATCAACCACAGAATCAACCGCAGATCAATAAATACAAATTAATAAACAAACCTTGACGACTAATAGGAGAGATCGCAATGGCCTTTAAGAAAGACAGCTGGCTAGTAAGGGGTGTGCTGATTGTCGCGGTGGCCGCATTTGTGGCAGTTTCGGTGCTAGGCGTCATCAGTAGCAACCAGGCCGAGCGAGGCTCAAGTACGGCCGCGGCCACCGCACCAGGCGCAGACGAAACGACCCGGCTACAGGGAGAAATTAATGGCTATACTGCCGTGTTAGGCCGTGAGCCCAACAACCAAACGGCGCTGCGAGGTCTGATTGAGGCCAAGGCGGCTCTGGGCGATTTGGAAGGCACCGTTGAACCTCTAGAGCGACTAGCCGAGCTCAACCCTACGGTGCCTGAATATTCTATTGTGCTAGCACAGACCAAGCAGCAGCTACAAGATTTGGAGGGGGCTGCTCAGATCTACCGGCAGGTGCTGACGCAAAATCCTGGCAGCGTTCAAGCTTTAGAGGGGCTAGCGCAGCTATTGGTTGCTCAAGGGCGCACGGAGGCAGCCGTTGGCTTGCTGCGCGATACGCTAGCAACCGCAGATCAAAGCAATGAGCTGAACCCTGGCAGCGTGGACAAGCTCTCTGTCAAGCTTTTACTGGGTCAAGCTTATGCCGCATCGCAAAACTATGACGAGGCGCTGAAAATCTACGACGAAACTATTGCCGAGGCGCAAGCCGCTTCGCCTACCCAGCCAGATTTTCGACCGACGCTGGCCAAAGCCCTAGTGTTGAAAGAGCAGGGCAACGATGCTGTCGCTGCGCCGCTGTTTGACGAGGCGCTAGCGCTAGCCCCAACGCAGTATAAAGACGGTGTGCGTCAGCTTATTAACCAAAGCACCGCCCCAGCCGAAGCCGAAGCGGTGTCACCGGAAGCTATAGATGAAGCTATAGAAACGCCAGAGGAGGCTGCGGTTGATGATGAATAAGAAGCCCGCAGCGAATCTTTAGGCGCTCTGCTGAGACATCTGACCGCCTGTAACTGGCACGTCACTAGCAGCTTCTGCCAGCGTGTCTACAGCGTTGAATTCAATGTGGTTGAGCAGGGTGGTCACAAAGGCAAAGAGTAAAAAGGGTAGGGACAGCACCAAAATTAGACCTACGGTTGCTAGCGCGTAGACCGGGCGACTAGCTCCCATTAGACCTAGTGCGGTTGCCAGGCTAACGAACAAGACAATCAGCCAGACGATGATTTGACTATAGATATCACCAAAGGTGAGCGTGCATTTCATCTGATATTTTTTGGCGTTTTTCATGTCCCTAGGCTAAGTAAAGCTAAATGATTCTATATAGGATATCGATTGACTTCTGTTTTAGGACTATTTATCAATAGAGTTCAAGAATTAATAAGATTGCTTACGTGACCTATCGCTACCTTTTGTTTTATAAGCCCTACGACGTGCTGAGCCAGTTCACAGATAGTGAGGGGCGAAAAACGCTCAAAGATTTTGTCGATGTACCTAGGGTATACGCGGTGGGCCGGCTAGATCGCGATAGTGAGGGGCTGCTGTTGCTAACCGATGACGGGCCGATGCAGCATCGGCTCAGTCATCCTAAGTTTGGTCACGCTCGGCGGTATTGGGTGCAGGTTGAGGTGGGGGTGATCGCACCGCCACTGGAAGAATCGCTGGCTCGGCTTAGAAGCGGGGTGACCATTCGCGGCTATCGGACGCGTCCGACGCAGGCACAGGCGATCGCGCCGCCAGAGTTACCTCCTAGAAATCCCCCTATTCGCTATCGTAAGCAGGTGCCAACTACTTGGCTAGAGCTGATTTTAAGCGAGGGTAAAAATCGGCAGGTGCGGCGCATGACGGCGGCGGTTGGGTTTCCTACGCTGCGCTTGGTTCGCAGCGCTATTTTGCTACCGACCAATAGCCGCACACCCAGTGCCAAACGGAATAGTGCTAAACGGAACGGTGCTCAAACAGCGGCAAAGATGACAAAAGCGCTGAGCTTGTCCGGGCTTTTACCAGGGCAATGGCGTGATTTGACCAAAGACGAGGTGCGATCGCTCCCAAGACTTAACGCCCATTATCAGGCATAATCCATCCTTAAGAGCTAATAATGACAACCGTTATCGCTAGTCTCAAACTATCTACTTAGCTCGAACTGTCTACTTGCTTTAGCTAACTAGCCTCAATACTCATAAGAATTCACCGCAAAAATTCGCCGCAAAAATCCACCTCGCCCGACAAAACAAGTCACTTAAACTCGATATGCTCACCTGTGCCAACTGTCAGTTCGTCAATCCTGCCGATCATAAGTTTTGCCAGCGCTGCGGTGAGCCTTTGCCGGTGCAGGCCGCTGAGGCTGTCTCCAAGCTTGCTCTGCAGGTGAGACTGATTCCTCCTCACGGTGCGAAGCTTACTCCAGCTACTTATTTAGATGCCTCACAGCCGCTTTCTGCTACGGTTACTGAGCCCCTGGAGCCGGCAGATACAGCCACAGTAGCTACCACAGGCCGATATCAAGTGCTGACAGTTCTAAGCGAGGGCTGCGCGTATATCAATGACACTACGCCAGACGTGCGCTCGGCTTTGCAGCAGCAGCTAGCCCAGGTTAGTGATCCAGCGCTAAAGGATCTAGAAGCGATTCACGGCTTGCCAAAAGCAGCCTATCCGTATCTGCTGCTAGGCGACGCCGCCCCGCCCCTGCACGACGCCTGGCAGCAAGGCGACACCGATTTGCTAATCGTTTCTGAGCGGCCAGCGCTTTCTTCTGTCATCAAGGCATTTTCTACGGCTGTCGATCCGCTGCAGCATGTTTATTGGATGTACCGACTCACAGAACTATGGGCGGCTTTGGCTCCAGTGCCGCAGTGGCGCTCTAGCCTTTTACTCGCCGACAACCTAGGCATTGATAGCGATCAGTCTCTACGCGTTCAAAAATTTATTGTGCCTATTGCCGACCCTTTTAGCCATGCTGATAGTTCGGTTCCTCAGCTATTAGAGCTGAAAGTTTTCTTGAAGTCGTTGCTAGCGCAGCCCCACCGTGGAACCATTGCGACGCTACGCCAAAACAGACAGCTCATCCTAGCAGTTTCTTCGGCCCAAACTCTTCAGCAGCTCAGCGAAGAGCTAGCGGATATCGGCAAAGCACTACTCTCTACGCCTGCGGCCATCACGCCGTTTTCGGCTGTTCCTATGACACCTGCTACCGCCTCTACTGCTCCATTGGTTTCTTCACCGGCCCCTCTGCCTGACTCTCCTCTGCCCGATTCTCCTATTCCCGTACCGACAACTATGCCACCACACACCTCCTCCGCTGCTGCAACTGACTCGGACAACATGCCAGATGACTTATCTCCGGTAACCATACTGCAAGATCCTCTGGATGCGGACGCGCTTGATGGCTTATCAGAAGAGGATGAATCTACAGTAGTGCTGCCGATGAAGCTTGTTGCCATAAGCGATGCTGGGCAAACGCATGTAGGGCAGCAGCGAGACCACAACGAAGACTGCTTTTTAATTAATAGAGCGTCTCAAATCTATTCTGATAATGAGGGTCAAGCAACGACGGCGTGCGGTCTATACGTTTTATGCGATGGAATGGGCGGACATGACGGGGGTGAGGTGGCCAGCACGCTGGCGGCTAAGACGCTGAAACAGTATTTTGAAACGCACTGGCCGCTGCGGCTGTCTTCGGACGTCTTATCTTCGGATGTCTTAGAAGAAGACGTTTCAGAAGAATCGCCTAGAGCGCTGCCAGATGAAGCGACAATAATCGAAGCGGTTAGGCTGGCCAATCAGGCTATTTACGAGTTAAACGAGCAAGAGCAGCGGGCCGGACACGAGCGGATGGGAACGACACTTGTGGTGGTGTTACTACAGGGCACGTCGGCGGTAGTGGCGCACGTCGGAGACAGCCGGCTGTATCAGCACAGTCGTCGGCTGGGCCTGCGTCAGGTGACCATCGACCACGAGGTGGGGCAAAGAGAAATTCAGCGAGGAATTGCGCCTGGAGAAGCCTATGCCAGACCGGATGCCTATCAGCTTACTCAGGCGCTAGGACCTAGAGACAAAGACGAGCTAGAGCCAGATGTTAGCTATCTCAACTTTTCGGAAGACACGCTACTATTGCTGTGTTCCGATGGGCTCAGTGACAATGATGTTGTAGAAGACTATTTGGATAGCCATATTGATCCATTGCTGCTGGGCACGCAGGCGCTAGCCATTGGGGTGGATGACTTAGTGCAGCTCAGCAATGAGGTCAATGGGCATGACAATATTACAGCGATCGCAATCCGACTAGAAGTCAGCCCTAATTTGGCAGAAGGCGCATTTAATGCGGTTTCTTAGACAGCTTTTTGCCATCAGGTGACTCAGCATAGGGATTCAGCGCAGTATCTTGGTGCAGCAGCTTGGCGCAAGGATTCAGTGCAGAAACAGAGTCAGTTAACGACGCCCTACGGCTGAATCTGCGATTTGGCAATCTGCTGCTTTGCTTTTTGCCAAAAAGCTTCTAATTCCTCTAGGCTATGCTCGCTGAGCGCTTTGCTTGCCTGAGATTCTACCTGCTCAAAGCGCTCAACAAAGCGGTGATTAGTGCCCTTTAGCGCCGCGCTTGGATCTATTGACTGCCAGCGCGCAATTTGAATTAAGGAGAAAAAGACATCGCCTAGCTCGCCCGCCTGATTCTCTTTAGATTCATGTGCGATCGCCGCTTTCAGCTCAGCTATTTCCTCCTCGACCTTTTTCCACACATCCGCCAAATTCTCCCATTCAAAGCCAGCCTTAGCCGCCTTCGTCGAAATTTTCATCGCTCCAACCAAAGGCGGCATCGATCTTGCATAGCGAGCCAGTTTAGGAGATAGCTTGTTAGGATCTTCAGTGTCTGCCTTTTCAGCCGCCTTAATTTTTTCCCAGTTAGCGTTTACCGCTGCTGGGGTATCTGCACTAACATCGGCAAATACATGCGGATGGCGACGAATCATTTTCTCGCTAACCCCGCGAGCAATATCACCTAGATCAAACTCTCCTTGTTCTTTAAATATCTGAGCTTGAAGAACAATTTGCAGCAGCAAATCGCCTAGCTCGTCCTTAATATCTTCAACTTCTCCTACGGTAATCGCATCGACGACCTCATAGGCTTCTTCGATGACGTAGGGCCTTAGTGAATCAGGCGTTTGGGCCAAGTCCCACGGACAGCCACCTTCAGGGTTGCGTAGCTGAGCGATGATCTCAACTAGGCGCTGTAGTTCACTCATTTCAGTATTTGCTTCAGCGCTCATTTCAGTAGGAATAGAGATATCCATAGCACGGCCACAAATAGATATTAAGAGCAACCGGTTTTAGTCAGGCTAGTTCTAGTCTAAAGCTCCAGTCTAAGTCACGGTTCTACAACTAACCGAAAGCCGAACAAGATATGTTTGGAGTCAACTGGGCGATCGTGCTCGTAGGCCGCGCGGCAAAAGCCAGGATAGTCATCCCAGCCACACCCTTTTAGCAGCACCTCCTGCTTGCCGTTAGGTTTTTCGACCAGCGTGCTGGTGTATTCAAAGACGTTCCCTGCCATATCTTCGATGCCATAGGCGCTGCGGCTATCAGAAAAGGTGGCGATCGCACTTGTCCCATACGGTCCGTTTTTTGCCCAGTTGGTGCCGTTATCACGCCATTCGTTTCCCCAGGGAAAATAGCGAGCGTCTGTACCTCTAGCAGCCTTTTCCCATTCAGCCGTTGTGGGCAGGCGATAGGTGAGGCCATCTTGTTGCGATCGCCAATCAGTATAGGCCAGCGCGTCCTCATACGAAACCAGCACTACCGGGTGCTGCCCTTGCTCTGCCGGATACTGATCCGCCTGCCAAAGATAGGGCTCTACTAGGCTATAGTCGTGAACTAGAAAGCCCTGGGCCTGATAGTCTGCGGCTGTGATGCCAGGTGAGGCATGTCCGGTTGCGCTGATAAAGGCCTGATAGTCAGCGTTGGTAACTAGGTTTTGGCTGAGGCAAAAAGCGGGCAAATCTACTTGCTGCCGTTCTGGCTCACGGTCAAACCAGCCAGAGTTGCGATAGTTTGCTTCGATATTGGCGACCTCAGCTTCAGACTCAGCCGCCCCTTCGGCAGAAATCTGATAAGCGTAGTCGCGTTCGGTGCGATCGCTCCCGCGAATAAATTCCCCTGCCTCAATCAGCGCAAACCCTGCTTGCGCCTCGCACTCAGCTTGGCTAGGCGGTTCTGCTGTCGCCGGAGCCTGACTAACAGCCGTACTCTGACAGCCCGTCGCTAGACCAATGAGTAGAACGGATAGGCTGCTGCATAATCGTTTCAGCATAATCGGCATAATAGTCCTAGCGGGTGCTCCAAAAGATTGCTCAGTGCTATGAGATAAAACCGGACCTAGCATATGTAAGAGAGCAGACAAAGTCAAAACCTATATCTGGCTCCTCAAACGAACGCTGTAAAATAAGGTAGCTAAAGCCTGACAAGAACATCTCTAAAAGATCACTATGCAAAACTGGCTAGTCACTGATGACGGTACCTGCACGGCCTTTGGCACAGCCGAAGCCGAACCGCCCGAACGCACCTATCGGATGTATCGCTTCCTCACTGAAATGGAAGATGTTTTGGCTGATGAACCAGACGATGCCAAGCGGGTACAAGCCTTAATTCCGCTGGTGCGCAAGCTGCTGATCAGCTCTTACTGGCTACAGCTAGAGTACAAGCCGCCGAGCAAAAAGACGGGCTGGTCGGTGAACTTTCTCTACCGTGAGCACGAGTATCCAATCACAGTGCAAATGGTGGCCTGGGCACCGGGAACAAAATCCAAAATTCATAACCATGCCACCTGGGGCATTGTGGCGATGGTGGGCGGCCAAGAAAAAAATATGCTTTGGCAGCAGGCTGAGGGTAATACCGAAAAGCTAATAGCCACTGGTGAGCAGATTCTCTATCCTGGCGACGTTATTGGCTTTACCGCTAACGCAGTTCACCAAGTCGCACCGATGGGCGATGAGCCCACGATTTCTTTTAATCTGTATGGCGTCACCGATTACAGCACGCGCTACAAATACGATGATGAAACTCTAACGGCCTCAAAGTTTTGATATTGGTTTTGCTGGTACTGAATTGCCTTTTGAGCAGCTTTATCAATATGAGAGATGCCTAGCTCTTTTTGGTAGGCGTTGGTAAGGTCTGCATCTTTCCAATTGACGTGGGTAGGATCAACCCGGCGCAGATCGGCTTGAGAAAACTGGGCCTTGTAGAGATAGGCGTAGGCAAGGTTTGCACCTGCTAGCTTGGCCCACTTAAAGTCGCTATTTTGGAGGCTGGCCGCCTGCAGGTTAGCTGCGGTTAGATCGGCTGATTGGAAGTTAGCCCCTTTTAGCCGTGCGGCCTGAAAATTTATGCCGCTAAGAGACATCCCACTAAAGTCGAGGCCATTGAGAAGAGCATGGTCTAGGCGGGTATCTGTCAAATTGATATCGGCGATCGCAGCGCCAACCAGCCGTACCCCGCTCATATTCGCCCAGGCAAAATTTCCACCACTCAAGTTGGCACCACGCATGTTTGCGCCAATCAAATTAGCGCTACGGCAATTGGCCATTTTTAAGCAGGCGGCTCGCAGGTTGCTATGGGCCATATTGGCACCGCTCAGTCCAGCTTGGCCAAAGCGAGCACTGACCGCAAACGCTCCTTTCAAAATGGCTTTGGTCAGTGTCGCTGACTCAAAGCAAGCTTTGCTGAGCTTGGCAAACTGAAAATTGGCCCGGTTGAGAGTTGCTCCGCTGAAATTGGCCTTGGTCAAAAACGTACGCTCAAAGCTTGCTCCGGTCAGATCGGCGTTGGAAAAGTTGACATCTACTAAAATACGAGCGCTGAAATCAGCGCCAGATAGAGAAAGCCCAGAAAAATCTCGATATCCTTCTTCGTACAGTCGTAAGACTTCTTGCGATTCCATAAGCTATGTACTGAAAGAGGGTTACACATAGAACGCGACAAAATGACCACGCCTAATAGTTAAGATAATCTGTAGTTCATAGACTATGTTCGTATAATTCGGCTTGTTTACATAGCCGTGCAAAACTTAAGAAACGGCGGTAAATATTAAGCTATATTTCGGCAAATTTGTACCTCAGGAGTGATTTTTGATAGTTAGAAAAATTGGTTTTATGCTGCTGTGGCTAGGATTTAGCCTCTATGCCTTTACACTAGCGCCGCCTTCTCAGCCAGATACAACAGATCTCATCATTCAGCTATCGACAGGCCAGTGGAATGGTATTAACCCAGCGGTGGTGGCGCTATTTAACTTGATGGGTGTTTGGCCGATGATTTATGCCTGCCTAGCGCTGATAGACGGGGCCGGAAATGGAGACGCGCAAAAGCTACCGGCTTGGCCTTTTGTCTCATTGAGCTTTGGTGTGGGTGCCTTCGCGCTGCTGCCGTATCTAGCCTTGCGAAACCCTACTCAAACCTTTGAAGGTGAAGAAACAAAGCTGTTAAATCTGGTGGATTCGCCTTGGACCGGAAGAGCGATCGCACTAGCTGCCCTCGTTTTGCTGACTTATGGCATCACAAGCGGCGACTGGGGAGATTTTGCTCAGCAGTGGCAAACCAGCCGGTTCATCCATGTGATGAGTTTGGATTTTTGTGTGCTGTGCGCGGTGGTAGGGCCGCTAGTGAAGAGCGATATGGCCAAGCGCCAAATGAACAGCGCCAGCTTGTTTTGGCTGGCGGCACTGGTGCCACTGCTGGGCGTTGTATTTTATCTGTCAGTGCGATCGCCGCTAGTTGTGACAGAAGATGTGGCAACTCCCATTTCAGGTGCAGCATCATGACCTCAAAAGACAGCTCACAAAGCAGGCCACAAGAGAGTTCACAACGTCTGCCTTTACAGCAACCCTCTCAATACCCATCTCAATGGGAGTGCCTGCGGCAGAACATTGGCACTTGGCACGGTTCATTTACGCAGTTTTCGCCAGCGGGCGAGCTAGTAGAAGACACCCCCAGCGTTCTGACGCTAGCAGAAACCGAGCCCGACCAAACGATGGAACTGACACTAGAGCGATTTCCATCTGATGAGGCAAAGAAAGTCAATCAGCTCAAGTTTACCGCCCCAGGGCCAGCACCTGCGGTCTATTTCTTTGAGAATGGCTCCTTTTCACAAGGATCGCCGCAGTGGTCTTCATTTGGGCAGTTTGGCGCAGAAATTTCACTTAAAGTAGGCGACCGGCGCGTACGCTACGTGATTATGTACGAAGGCACCAGTCGCTACACTAGCGTGCCTAAATACGTCACGCTGATTTGCGAGACCCAGTCGGAAGGTACTCAGTTTGCAGAAAGTGAGCTCAAAGCAGAGCAGCTACTCGGTGAATGGTCTGGCACTGCAGGTATGGTTGGTGCGACCGGAGAGACAGTAACAGCGGGCATCAGCCGGTGGCAGCTTAGCGAAGACCTAAAGCTTGTTTGCAAAGAACAGTTTGATAACGACCCACAAACGAATGGTCCTCAGACGCACAGCCCTCGAACGCGTGAATATCAAACGCACTATCCTCTAATACTTTGTGTAGAAGGCGACAGGCAAAATACGGTTACTTCTGATCATTTGATCTTATTTGAGGCTGCACAAAAGACAGAATCAGAAGATTTTTTGAGCTATCAGCTCATGCTATTGCCGAAAGGGGCCTACGTGCTGCTGCCACAAGAGATTAAGAAAGAAAGCGCGTTTCGGATAGAGGTCGGCTGGCTAAGTGTGGAAGGTGTGCGATCGCGATTTATCCGCCATTACGATACTCGCGGCGTCTGGATAGACTCAGTGCTTGTAGAGGATAGACCAGAGGGCGTTTGAGCCGTGTCTTTTGTGTCCTGTCTACAGCCACCAATCTACCAGCAAAACTATCCCAGCAGGCTGAGCTGACCATTGTCATTTTCCACTTTGCGCTTTTGCTGCTTTTTGCGCGAAGCCTGCTGACGCTTTTGGTTTGAGCGCCACCCACCGCTGGTTATTAGCCAAGTGCGCAGCAGTTTGAAATGCGATGGCTCCAGTCTGTCTAAATCTAAAGCGACCGGAAACAGTGATTCGATAGGACCTTGGGCCCAGCGGACATCGCTGGGAAAGAGATCTGCGCCGAAGGGGGTAACATTTTTGGGCAGTCGGGTGAGTAAGGGGTCGAGATTAGGGGCGTGAATGATGTCGTGGCGCAGCTCGTCAATGCGCTGAGCGCGGCGGGTGCGGGCTTGTTCGTAGTTTAAAATAGGAGCTGGATAGCCTTTGACAGTGGGCGGTAGGCCTAGCTGCTCGGCACCAAGATGGCGCAGCTCGGGTACCCAGCGATGGACAAATTCACCCTCCGGATCGCAGCGATCAATGGCTTCTTGCTGGGGGTTGTAAATGCGAGTCCAGGCCTTGTTGAGACAGTGGGTAACGCCTGCCTGCTGGGCCCACTGATAGTGGTCAATTGGGCAGTCGCCGTCAATCAGGTGACGCATGAAGTGAAGTGCCCCGTAACGCCAGTCCATACCGATGAGGTTGCACAGAAAGCTAGCATAGATGGCCCGGACGCGAAAGTTGAGCGCTAGCCAGCCGCCGGTTTGTTGCAAGCAGCGGGCGGCGGCATCGACGATGGGAAAGCCGGTTTGGCCTACTTTCCAGGCTTCGTAGTGGTCTGCGTTGTAGTCCCAGCCGCCGTTTTCGAGCGCAGGCGTATTGAAGTGCGCCTCGGCAGGGCCGGTTTCAAAGGGAGTATAGAGCGATCGCACTTCTAGCTGAGGCAAATAGCGAAAGCGCTGTGTAAAGCCACTGCCCCATCGCAGCCGAGAAATGAGCTGGTGGGCACTGCGCTGAACTCGTTTGTCTGTGGTCCACTGCGAGTCGCCCTGCCTTTGCCAAACCGTCCGTGCGCACTCGCGAATTGAAATTGCTCCGTATTTGATATAGGGACTTAGCCCGCTAGTGGCATTAGCACCCGGATAAGAGAGCTGCCAGTAGTAACGCTCTGCTTTGCCCTGGTCAAAAAATAAGCGGAGCAGCTTACGCGCCTCGGCAGTGCCGCCGGGTGGAATACGTAGGGCGCTAACGGTGTGCGATAGCTGCGCTGGGGTTGGCAGCTCGTCGGAAGGAATGTCGGCAGGAACGTCTATGGTTTGGGGCGCAGGGATTTGGGGCGATCGCATCTGCCGATACCATAGCTGCCGATACTGCGGATAGCCCATCAGCTCTGGTGTGGTTCCTGCTGGCTCGAACCACCTGATTTTTAGCTCTTCTTGATGCAGTGCCTGATTTAACCGCGCATCGCGCACCCGTCCATATATTCGCTCAAAATCAACATAGCTATAAATGCCGTCGGCGTTAGTGTCCTTGACTAGCTGCGGCAGCACTTCAACCGGATCGCCCGATCTCAAAATCAGCCGACCGCCCCGCGACGCTATGTCCTGCTGCAAAGCGGCTAGGCAACTCAGCATAAAACGAACTCGCCCTGAACCTGTTTCAGGGTGCAGCAGCAAAGAACGATCAAAAACAAAAACTGGAATAACCGCGCCGCGCCGCGCCGCGCGATACAGCGGCTCGTGGTCGTAGATGCGTAAATCGCGGCGATACCAAACAACGGTGCGGTTCATGGCAGGAAAATGGACTTATCTCTACTTTAGAAAGTTTTGACAGCGCCTGCATCGGTTATAGTTCAATTGTACTGTAATGTTTGCGATCGCTCTGGAGACAGCTCATGTCACATTCTCCTCATCAACGGACCCCTCATCAACGGGCAAAAAGTCAGCGGGCAAGAAGTCACCCCAATCGCCCAATAGGCTCGCCTTCATCACACCGACGCAAAGCGCTGTGGGCAGGCGGGGCAATGGCGCTGCTAGCAATGGCGACTGCGCTGCCAACACAGGTGTCATCACAGGCCATCGTAGAGACTAGCTGCGAGCAAGTGATCAAATCAGGGGCCGAGATTTCGCGAGGCCAGCTATCAAATCTGCTAGAGCTGCCAGTTGGATCTAGCAGAGAGGTCGTTCTTCAGGCCGTGTCAGAGCCCTATTGCACACTGCCAGTAACAACCGCTGGCCCCCCATCTGTTGATGAAGGTGAGCCCAAAGCCGTGCCGCTGTTTACCTCGCGTGAAGCCTACCCGCTAGCGTTCGATCCGTCAGCCTGGGTTGTTTTGAACTATGGCGCTAATGGCTACCAGGGCTACGACTTTTTGTTTAAGCCTTAGCTGTTGGTATTACTGTTTTGGTTCGTCTTTCTGTTCTGGTTTATAGAAATAGGTTTAGGCACTGGCTAAATTGTTCCAGTCGGTTACCGGTCGAGTTAGCAGCGCGATCGCCTGCTCTGCCGTCATTGCCTTTTGAAAAAGAAACCCCTGACCAAACTGACAGCCTAGCTTTTGTAGCTGCCTTAGCTGAGTAATATTTTCGATACCCTCGGCAGTAACTTCCATATTCATTGTCTTAGCCATACTGACAATCAAAGGCACAATCCCTAGGCTTCTCGCTTCGTGGGTGATTGACTGCACAAAGGAGCGATCGATTTTGAGACAGTCTACAGGCAGCGTATGCAGATAGTTAAGCGCTGAATACCCGGTCCCAAAGTCGTCGATACTAATTTGTATATGCTTGCGTTTGAAAGCTCTTAGCACTTCGTTGACCGTTGCGCGATCGCTAATCACAGACCCTTCTGTCAGCTCAAGCCGAATGCGATGAGGTGATACCCCGGTCTCTTTAATAGCGCTTTCTATCTGTATCAAAATATCGGGCTGTAAAAGCTGCTCTGGTGCAATATTAATACTGACGCTCATCTGGGCATCAACAACGCCAGCTTTTTCCCAGGTGGCCAGGTGATTACAGGCCATCCGAAATACCTGATTGCCCAGCTCGACGATAAGCCCGATTTCTTCTGCAAATCGAATAAATTCACCAGGTAAAATTAATCCTTTTGTCGGATGCTGCCAGCGAACCAACGCTTCAAAGCCCGCTACTTTCATCCGCGTCAAATCCACAATGGGCTGATAGTGCAGCTCAAACTCCTGACGATCTAAAGCCAAGCGCATGTCTGTTTCTAGCTGAAGCAGCCGCACTGCTCGGTGGTGCATATCTGACTCAAACCAGCGATACTGGCAGTGGGCGCTGGCTTTTGCCTGATACATTGCAACATCTGCGTCGCGCAGTAAGTTTTCTGCCACAGTGTAGGCTGGCTCACCCCACACAATGCCAATACTGGCCTGAATGACGATATCTTGACCCGCGAGCCAAAAAGGCCTGGAGAGTAATGCTACTATCTTTTCAGCTGCAGTTGCTACGGCTGCCTGGTCGGCGACTTCTGTGAGCAGCAGTGCAAATTCGTCGCCGCCGAACCGAGAGATCGTATTGATCGTGGCATCCTTTAGTGAGAGCCTACTCAAGCGGCGAGCCACACCTTTCAATAGCTGATCGCCAACGTAGTGACCTAGTGAATCGTTGACGCGCTTGAAGCGATCGCAATCTAAAAACAAAACGGCAAACAGAGGATCTTCGCTGAGCCTTGCCTGGGTCATTACCTTGTTTAGTGTCTTGACGAAGGCAGGACGATTAGGCAGACGAGTGAGACGGTCGGTTAGCGCGACCTCTAATAGCTGATCGTGAGCAAGTGCCAGCAGTTTGGTTCTCTCTCTCACCCGCTCTTCTAGCGCCGCACGTAGACGCTGCTCCTGGGCTTTTGCCTGATGCAGCTCAGCTTGACGGTGCACACGCGCTAGCACCTCGTCTGGTTGAAAGGGCTTTGTGACATAGTCAGCGGCCCCTCTTCTAAACGCCTGTACCTTATCGAGAGGTGTATTTAACGAGCTGAGAAAAATGATTGGAATATCAGCCGTAGTAGGCTCTGAGCATAGCTGGCTACAAACTTCGTAGCCATTAATATCGGGCATAATGATATCGAGCAGTATGACCGCTGGCTGATAGGCCTGCGCACGCTCAACTGCCTGCGCACCTCCTTCTGCTTTAATAACCTCATAGCCGGCTTTTGTCAGCAGTGTCGATAGGATGAACAGGTTGATCGGTGTGTCGTCAGCTACCAGAACACGACAGGGTTGATCGACATTAGAAAAAGATATCTGAGAAGAGTCTGCCAACATTCCGCCCTAGGAAATCTACAGCTTCAAAGCTAGATGGCTGTTTTCAACCGACTCACCGAAAAGTTTCTACCCACAAACTGCACCAAGCTTGTTGCTGGCGCGCTGTCTTTGTTGCTAGCTAGTTGTATACAGCGTGTCACCTGAAATACTGACACATTAACGATGATTTTTCTACGGGAGAAAGTATGAGTGCAAAAGAGCTGACGGTATTTTTTGTCACTTACGCTGGGGCTGCGTATGACCTTTCATCCGATCTAAAAGAGATGCTCCTGGCCTGTATTGGCTGATACGAGCTGACTTGTATTAGCTGACGTGACTTTATGAAGAACTAGAAAGGCTGCTTAAGCTATCGATGGTCTGGTTCAAGCGTGCTTATGTCGCTACTGGTTTTAATTTCGGCTAGCAGATGGGTGCAGGCGTCTGTCAACAAACCAATCACATAGTCAAATCCTGCCTCACCACCATAGTAAGGATCAGGAACTTCTTCATCTGGGTGTTCTTGGCAAAACTCGCACATCAGCTTTACTTTGTCAGCATAGCGATCGCCCACGTCTAGACTCAAAATATCGCGATAGTTGCTGCGATCCATCGCCAAAATTAAATCGAACTGCTCAAAGTCAGCTGTAGTAAACTGCCTGGCACTGCCTACTAGCGTTAGTCCTTTTTTTTGCGCGGCTATGTTCATTCGCCGATCGGGCTCACTGCCAATATGGTAGCTAGCGGTCCCTGCCGAATCACAGCTAACGGCGTGGCTGAGCTGCTGCTGTTCGATTAAGTGATTCATGATATTTTCCGCCGAAGGCGACCGGCAGATGTTGCCAAGGCAAACAAAAAGAAGGCGGACAGGAGCAAGACGGTTGGACATAGGTTTATAGGCCCGGTAGGTTGAGCCCGCCCGTGAGTTCTTCCATTTGCTCACGCATGGTAGCCGTAGATTTGTTGTAGGCATCGAGCATAGCGGCTTTGACCAAGTCAGAGAGCATTTCCGCACCTTCTCCTAGTGCTTCTTCAGAAATCACAACGCCACGAGGCTCTTGGTTGCCGCTCATGGTGACTGTCACCATGCCGCCGCCAGCTTGACCTTCAATCTCCATTTGCTCTAGCTCTTCTTGCAGACGCTTTGCCCCTTCTTGAACCTGCTGAGCTTTCTTGAACGCTTCGGTTAGCTCTTTCATTTTGCCGAGACCGAACCCAAATCCTTGGCCTTTTGTCATGATGTTATGGCTCTAAACTAGTAAATTAACTGTCAAACTATAGCATTACAGCTTTCTTAGAACTCGCCCATTAGCTTTACTTCTGTTTCTAGCTGCACGTCGCTGCGCTCATAAACGACGGTTTGAGCATGACGAATAAGCGTAAGCACCTCACTGGCCTTGGCTCCGCCTAGGTTGACGATGAAATTGGCGTGGCGGGTGGAAATTTGGGCGTTGCCAATCTGATAGCCCTTAAGTCCGGCGGCTTGGATAAGCTGGCCAGCGCTATGCCCAGACGGATTGCGGAAAACGCTGCCGCAGTTTGGGAGATGATAGGGCTGGGTTGTGCGGCGCTGTTGGAGATCTGCGGCAGTGGCGGCTTTGATGGCTGCTGGGTCGTGGCCGGGGCTAAGCTGAAAGGTGGCGTTGGCGACAATGCGCTGATGCGGGCGCTGATGCGGCGGCTGCGACCTGTTGTTTTGCCATGAGCCAGGATTTTGTAGGTCAGAGTTCTGTACGTTAGAGACCTGCGAGTTAAAGTTCTGCGGGCTAGAGTTCTGCAGGTCAGAGTTCTGCAGGTCAGAGTTCTGCAGGTTGGAGACTTGCAAATTAGAGCTGCGATAGCGGTAGCCCAAATCTGCTGGCTTTAGAGTACTGAGCTGACCGTCAGTGCTGATAACTTCGGTTTCTACCAAAAGATCTGCCGTCTCTCCACCATGAGCGCCAGCATTCATAACGACTGCGCCCCCGACCGTGCCGGGAATGCCGATTGTCCATTCAAACCCTACAAGACCGTGGCGGGCCGCTTTCCAGGCCAAAGATGACCAGGGCTCTCCGGCGGCGGCAATGACACGCCCTGTTACGGAGTCAAATTTGCTATGACGTAGGGCGCGAGTACAGATAATGAGTCCCGGCAGTCCTAAATCACTAATGAGCAGATTAGAGCCTGCACCTAACATCGTGACGCTGAGGCTATTTTCTTTTCCCCACGTCAGCGCGGCTTTTAGCTGCTGAGGCGTTTTGGGCAGTGCTAGCCACTGCGCCTGTCCGCCAAGCCTGAATGTAGTGAGTTTGGCTAAGGGGGCTTGGGCAATGATTTTGAAGCCATCGCTGAGTTCAATTGTCTCAGGGTGATCGCTCGGATGGGCGATCGCAGCGCCTGCAGTGCCTGCTTCTGTCCTAGCTGTTTCTGTCTTAGCCATTTCTAAACTGGGTTTGCTTAAGTTAAGGCTGCTTCTGGCTGCGTCACACCTTGATACGCCGTCATCACCTCAGGAATGATCTGATTGAGATTGCCAGCAGTGAGAAATATGACGATATCGCCAGGGCTCAGGCTAGTTTGAAGGGTTTCGACCACAGCGGCCATGGTTGGGCAATATTCGGTATTTGGCTGATGCTGTGCGATCGCCCGCATCACCTGTTCGCCGCTAATGTTGGCCGCGTTGGTTTCACCCGCACTGTAGATATCGGTGACTAAAACGCGATCGGCATCGGTAAAAGCGGTGGCAAATTCATCTAACAGCGTGGCCGCTCGGCTGTATCTATGAGGCTGAAAAACAGCAATCACCCGGCGTGCTTGGCCAGAAGGCAGCGATTCGCTGCGCTGCACTTGGGCAGCAGCTAGGGTGGCTTTGACTTCGCTAGGATGATGGGCATAGTCGTCAATAAAGAGAATCTCTTTGTAGAAGCCGCGGTGCTCGAACCGGCGACGCGCGCCCTGAAAGTTAGGCAAGTGTGTGGCGATTTGCTCGAAGCTAACGCTGAGATAGCGAGCAACCGCGATCGCCGCTAGCGCGTTGCTTAAGTTGTGCAGACCGAGCAGGGGAACGGTTAGCCTACCGAGGGTCTGTCCGCGTTCTACGATGTCGGCGCTGGTTCCGGCTGCCCGCTCGCTAATATTGGTGGCGACGTAGTCTGCGTTAGCTGACTGCACGCTGTAAGAGATGGCTGGATTTGTGTGTTGATGCGACCCTTCGAAAAGAAGCTGGCGCACCGTTGGACAGTCAGCAGAGCCAATGACCAGCCCACAGTTTTCTACAAACCGGTCGAAAATTTTGACCACCTGATCGAGACTGCTGTAGTGATCAGGATGATCTAATTCAATATTAGTAATCACGCCAATATAAGAAGAGAGCTTGACTAGCGATCCGTCTGACTCATCGGCTTCGGCTACAACATAGTCGCTGTGACCCACGTAGGCATTGCCCGACCAGGCGCGGACCTCACCGCCAATGATAATCGTAGGATCTACGCCACACTTCAGCAGCAGATAGCCTGTGATGCTGCTGGTGGTAGTTTTACCGTGAGTGCCTGCTACTGCAATGCCTCGCTTTTCGTTCATCAGCGCTGCCAAAATATCAGAACGATGAAAAATTGGGCAGCCTAGTGCGATCGCCGCTTTGTACTCAGCGTTGTCTTTACCGATCGCCGTTGAACATACTATTTGAGGAAGCTGCGCCCCCGGAAGCTGGGCTGTAGAACTATTGTGCTGAGCAAAAAACGCCAAATTTCCAGCCTGCTGCTGATTGAAAATATGCGCTCCTTTTGTCTCTAGCCGCTCAGTAATCGCATTCAACCGCAAATCAGATCCCGAAACCGGCAGGCCCCGACTGGCGAGTACGTGGGCGAGCGCCGACATTCCAATTCCACCAATCCCAATAAAGTGGAATGGTCTACCGCTGAAATCTACTGAGTTCAGCATGTTTTACTTCCTCACAAACCGTGGCATATCAATATAATCAAGGCGTATCATAGCAGGAATCTCCAATCCTGCCCTACTCTCGAATGCGAGGCTGATTACGGAGGTGTTTGTAGACTTAACGCTTTGTTTTTACCACGGCCTTCAATCAATCGGCTGGGCAATCTCTAGCTGCGAAGACGCAAGAATAGCAAATCAGAAAATTTGATCCCGAGAAAATAATAGCTAGGTATAAAAACAGAATTCTCTGTGAATTTGGGGGGACGACGATGCGATATGATTATATTGCTTATCAAGTCTTAGCTTGACTACATTATTTCTTTATTTCCTTAGAGACACGAGGTTAGCGCGCAGTGGTTAGAGTAGCGATTAATGGTTTTGGGCGAATTGGCCGTAACTTTTTGCGGTGTTTGCTGACACGTGAAAATAGCGGTCTTGAGCTAGTTGCTGTCAACAACACTTCCGATCCGAGAATTAACACTCACTTGCTGAAGTATGATTCTTTGCTTGGAACCTTGGATGCGGACATCTCTTACGATGCCAACACCATGACTGTTAACGGCAACGTTATCAAATGCTACTCGGATCGCAATCCTAGTAACCTGCCTTGGAAAGACTGGGGCATTGATTTAGTCGTTGAATCTACCGGTGTTTTCAACAGCGAAGAAGGCGCATCTCGCCACATTGAAGCGGGTGCCAAAAAGGTATTGATTACCGCACCAGGTAAGGGCGGTCATGTTGGCACCTACGTCATGGGTGTCAACCACGAAGATTATGATCACGATAAGCAAAACGTAGTTAGCAACGCTAGCTGTACTACTAACTGCCTAGCACCGGTTGTCAAGGTGATTAACGATACGTTTGGTATCGTCAAAGGCACGATGACCACAACCCACAGCTACACAGGTGACCAGCGGATTCTAGACGCGAGCCACCGCGACCTGCGCCGGGCTAGAGCTGCCGCGGTAAACATTGTGCCTACAACTACGGGTGCTGCCAAAGCGGTTGCTCTTGTTATTCCTGAAATGGCTGGCAAGCTCAACGGTATTGCTTTGCGTGTGCCGACGCCTAACGTTTCTATTGTTGATTTGGTTGCGCAAGTTAGTAAGAAAACCATTACCGAAGAGCTGAACGAAGTTCTTAAGAATGCTGCTAACACCCATATGAAGGGCATCTTGGGCTATACCGATGAGCCTTTAGTTTCGGTTGACTTCCGCAAGACTAACGTATCGGCTACCATCGACTCTCAGCTATCGCTGGTGATGGATGGCGATATGGTGAAAGTTATTGCTTGGTACGACAACGAGTGGGGTTATTCTCAGCGTGTGGTTGATTTGGCTGAACTGATTGCGAGCAAGTGGAAAGGCTAAACGCCTGTTTGACTGCTAGCGTCGAAAAAGCATTAAGCTCAAAGACGGCAAGCTCGAAGACAGCAAGCTCAAAGACAGCAAAGAGGGAGAGGGCCTATGCGTCCTTCCCTCTTTTTTCGTTATAATTCGTTTTTCCGAAAAGCCAGATTCTCTAACGCTGAACGCGTGCCCACATAATATTGGAACGCTTGCTCTATCAACGCTGAACTCTTTAATTTTTGTGCCTAACTTCTTCTCGGACGAGAAACGACTATTCACTGCTGCCACGCCAGCTAAAGACGCAATACCTGTTATTTTTGCGTTTCCTAATGAATATAGTGTAGGTATTACCAGCCTTGGCTACCAGATCGTATGGGCTTTGCTGTCGCAGCGTGCAGATATTGATGTGCGGCGGCTGTTTACCAATAGCCAAGAGTCTTTACCCTCGCAAGCCGAGCTGATGGGATTCTCGCTTTCTTGGGAGCTAGACTACGTCAATGTTTTGAACCTGTTGGCAGATCAGGGTCTGCCGCTGCGAGCTGTTGACCGGACCGATGAGCATCCGCTTGTGTTTGGGGGTGGGCCAGTGCTGACAGCGAACCCAGAGCCTTTTTCAGCCTTTTTTGATGTCATTTTGCTAGGTGATGGCGAGACGCTGCTGCACAATTTTTTAGATGCCTACCGAGAGGTGCGATCGCGTGATCGCGCGCAGCAGCTAAAAGCCCTGGCTCAAGTCCCAGGTGTCTATATTCCTTCGCTGTATGAAGTGAGCTATGTTGCCCCCGATGGTCCGATTGCTTCTATTTTGCCAAAAGCGGCTGATGTGCCACCGACAGTAAAGAAGCAAACCTATCGCGGTAACAGACTGTCGGCTTCGACGGTAGTGACTGAAAAAGCTGCCTGGGAAAACATTTTCATGGTGGAGGTGGTGCGTAGCTGCCCAGAAATGTGTCGGTTTTGTCTGGCTAGCTATCTAACACTGCCGTTTCGTGCGGCTAGCATCGAAGCCTCCTTAATTCCTGCGATTGAGCAGGGGCTATCTGTAACTCGGCGGCTGGGTCTGCTGGGCGCATCGATTACCCAGCATCCAGAATTTGAGGATCTGCTCGACTACATCAATCGCCCAGAGTATGACGATGTGCGGGTGAGTATGTCGTCTGTACGAACCAATACGGTTGACGAAAAGCTGGCTAAAACGCTGGTAAAGCACGATGCCAAGTCGATTACGATTGCTATTGAAAGTGGCTCGCAGCGGGTGCGCGACATCGTCAATAAAAAGCTGGATACGGATGAAATTGCGACGGCTGCTCAGCAGGCCAAATCAGGCGGTCTAAAGTCGCTGAAGCTGTATGGCATGGCTGGCGTTCCGGGGGAAACCCAGGACGACTTGGCTGAGACGGCGAAGCTAATGATTGGCCTAAAGAAGTCGGTGCCTGGGCTGCGGCTAACGCTAGGATGTAGCACGTTTGTGCCGAAAGGGCATACGCCGTTTCAGTGGTACGGAGTCAACCCACAGGCGCAGAAGCGCCTTAAGTTTTTGCAAAAGCAGCTGCGGCCTTGCGGCATCGATTTTCGACCAGAAAGCTATAGCTGGTCGGTGATTCAAGCGCTGATATCTAGAGGCGATCGCCGCCTGGCCGATTTGTTAGAGCTGACGCGCGGCTATGGCGACACGTTAGGCAGCTATCGCCGCGCGTTCAAAGCGCTGAAGGGTACGCTGCCACCTCTGGCGTTTTACGTGCATGAGGTATGGCCGACCGATTGGGTTTTGCCCTGGGATCATTTGGAGGGACCTCTGCCTAAAAGCACGCTCATCAAGCACCTAGAAGAGGCGCAGGGTTATATGACTAGCGGCTAGTGTAACAGGTGATTTGTCGGACCCTGATCTAATGAATTTATCTGTCGGGCTCATTTAGCAGACTAATGATGGTTGAGTTCAGAGATCGCAGCTACGCTAGTGCCACTGCTAGATATTTCTACCTGCTGAGAGTGTGACTGGTGATCACGCGATCGCGATTTTTTATACGCTCGCAGCTTACTGCCGATGATAAAAGGTAGCGTAATCGGCCAAATCAGCACCGTTATGCCAACAAACATCCACGTAGATGGGTGTCTCTTGTCTGCATCGCGGTCTCTAAACAGAGCATTAAGGACGATTGAAAGCGTAATGATAGAAATGGTGCAATATGCGATAGCCATTTGGTGAACTAATGTTTTAAAGAATGTAGACACATGGATAAAAGTGCCCAACCTTTAGGGATAGAGCCTGACGTTGAACGAAGCAGGCTAAATAAAAAAGCTAAACAAGACGAATCAGACCAAACTACTATCAGTAAAGCCAATTAGCTTTTCAATGGATTGTCGTCTCCTAAAAGTAGAAGCTTTCGCCGAACAGCACTGTAAAAGATACTTCAATCTATTTACGGTTCTTTCCCAAAAACCTGAACGGGCTAAGAACTGCAATTTTGATAGATGTCGCTAGTCAGTTGCTAAGCAGCTGATGCTAAGCCAATAGTTTGTTTGGATTTTGCTTGGATAAGGGCTGAAGCTATCTAAATCTTATGAGAGATATCTTGAGTTGTAGATGAAGACTTAACCATTTTTTTATAAAACCGGAACATTTGAGTCAGAAAGTTCAGAAATTTTGACTTGTTGACACAGACGTTGGGCAGCGGCGGCAGGAGAACAGCCAGCGACGTCAATTTCGGGGACGATTCGTGGGCGCTGTTCTAGGCCATAGCGATAGGTGCGATCATAATAGTCGAGGGTGATGGCAACAGCGGTTGCTAGATCGCCAGATTGGATAGCAGCCACCGCTTTCTGTGTGCGATCGCCGCCTAGCCGCTTACGAATTCGCTCTGTTGCCGCGACCAAACCATCGGGTTTGGCTTGACCATAGATATTCACTAGCAGCGCCACCCTTTCTGCAACGGGCCGCGTAATTTCAATAGCAAATGCCGCTTCCATCTGATCGAATAGCTCAGCAGGCACCCGGCAGGCACCGACTCGCCGACTTTCTGCTTCTATCCAAACAGGCCGCTGCGCTTCGAGGTGATGCCACTGACTGGCCAAAAGATTTTCAAACTGCTCGGTGCTGGGCTGAGGCGGCAGGCAAAGGGCCCCGTAGCTACTGCCACGGTGATTGGCATAGCCTTCCAAATCGAGGATCTGCTCGCCTTGATCTGCTAGCGCGTGCAAAATGTCTGTTTTTGCGGTGCCGGTCATGCCGCCTAGCAAAATAATCTTTTTAGGCAAACTCAGCGTCCGGCGTACCCACTGACGATAGGCTTTGTATCCACCCTGAAGCGTCGTTACCTGAAACCCTGCCAGGTCGAGGGCCCAGGCCAGAGAACCGCTGCGCATACCGCCCCGCCAGCAGTGAAGGCGCACCGTGCGATTTGGCGCGATCGCCTTAGCCTGTCGAATGAGTTCACCTAGCTTGGGCCCCACCAGATCAAAGCTTAGCTCTACCGCCTGCTCACGGCTTTTTTGCTGATAGCAAGTGCCTACCTGGGCGCGTTCTTCATCGTCGAACAGCGGCAAGCTCAGGGCTCCTGGTATATGGCCTTGAGCGAATTCTCCAGGGCTGCGTGCATCTAGAATAGGTCCAGAAATAGGCTCAGAAATAGACCCAGCGCCGAAGCTAGAGGAGCTAGAAACAGAGCTATCTGCTGCTAGAAACTGATCGATGGTGACGGCACAAACCTTGGTGGAAACGGGAGGGGAAACAGGGGCCACAGACGGTTTCTTCTTGCTAGTACGCACTAATTGTAATGGGTTTGAGGGGGCTGTCGGCCTGCTGGGTCGAACCGGTAACGGTGCCGATACAGCAGCTATGGGTATAGCCCATCTGATGGAGATCGTCTAGGCAGTCTTCGACTTCGCTAGCAGGCAGGCTGGCTAACAGGCCACCAGAGGTTTGTGGATCAAACAAAATCTGAAAATTTGGCGAATGCGTCAGGCCTCGTCTCATCTGAATAGCGGTGATGCTGTTTTGCAGATTACGCTGGTGTAAAGAGCTAAATTGCTTTTGCGCCAGGGTTTCAAAAGCACCGGGAAGATGAGGCAATACGCTGAGATCTAGGGCGACATCTACCTGAGAAGCCTCAATCATCTCTAGCAGGTGACCAGCTAGCCCAAACCCTGTGACATCCGTGCAGGCGGTCGCCCCATAGCGTTTAAAGCATTCTGCTGCTTGCTGATTAGAGCGCAGCATGCTGGTCACGGCGGCTTCTATCCAGCGGCCTTTGGCCTGTCGCTGCTGATCGGCAGCAAACAAACTACCGGTGCCGAGCGGCTTGGTTAAAATTAGCGCCTGCCCTGGCAGCAGGTTTCCCTTACGCCATACCTGCTCAGGATCGATCCAGCCGTTACACGCAAAGCCGAGTGATAGCTCTGAAGCTTCGGTGGTATGCCCACCGACAAGAAACGTTTTAGAGTCGGACAGCGCCAGGGTAGCACCTGACAATAGCTGGTATAGCGTTTCTTCTTGGGCTTTGTTGCTGCCGTAGGGAATCGCGGCGATTGCCAGTACGTTGTGCGCTGTTGCACCCATCGCAAACAAATCGCTAAGACAGTGATTCACACAGATTTGCCCAAAGACGAACGGGTCTTTGATCAGTGCGCTGAAGTGATCGACAGTATGCACGGTTAGCTTTCCGCTAGGAATTTGAATAATTGCCGCGTCATCAGGCGTGCTTAGATCGGTATAGATATTGCTGCGGTGGGGCCAGTCAGCATGGCTAGGGGCATCTGCGCGGACGCGAGCGAGGGCACGAGTGAGAACTTTGCTGCCAACCTTAGAACCGCACCCAGCACAGTGCATCGGCACAGCAGAATCACTAACTGCCGCGCGCGCTGCGTTGAGGGCTGAGAATGCCGAAGCAAATCTCCCTTGGCTCTCTTGCTCGGAACGGTGGCTGAGCGTAGTCGAAGCCATCGGCGGAAAATCGGAGAACAGCCGCATGAACTTGCGGTCGATGCGATCTTTCCACCAGCGACACCATTTGGCATGAATGGCGAAGGGTCCCCATGAGGCGATCGCACTGCCTAGCCCCGTATCGATAATATTGAGGTAGCGGGTTTGAGGGTGAAAAGCCTTGAGCGGCTGATCTAGAACGTAGCGTTTGAGATTTTCGTAGAGGGGTGGGCCCTGGCGCACGGCAAAGACGCCTGCTTTGGGCCGGGTGTAGTTGACCATGCTGGCGACATCACCTGCAGCAAAAATGTTGGGATGGCTAAGGGTTTGTAGGGTGTCTTTGACAGCGATGAAGCTATCGGCAGTCAGTGAGAGACTGCTGTTTGTGAGCCAGCGGGGAGCCGTGGCGTTGGTCACCCAAAACGTGCGATCGCACAATACTTTTTGGCCTGAGTGCGTACGAACCGAATTGCCTGTGACCCGGTTGACCGTTTGTGAGGTGTGGACATGGATATTGCGCGCTTTGCACATGCGCTCGATCAGCCGCTGCGTAGGCACGTTTCGGCCAGTGGCTAAATGCGCCCTGCGATGAAACAAATGCACGTTCACCTGCTGTTTGGGAGTGGTGCTATAGCGACCGACCAGCTCCCAAAGCCGCACCTGCATAGCAAAGGCCATCTCTACACCCCCTACACCGCCGCCAACAATGCTGATAGTAGCGGGTGTGTGTGGATTTTCTATAAGGCTTTTTTCGAGGGTTTCTAGATAAGTTCGCCAAGCTTGTAGCAGGCCCGTTACGGGCTTGGCCGGAATCGCGTAGCTAGCAGTGCCGGGTACCTGCGACTTGGTAGGCGTGCTGCCAATGTCAATTGAAAGGGTGTCGTAGGCAATGGGAGGATGATCGCGGCAGATAACCTTTTGCCCAGTCGGATCGAGACCGACCATCTGGTCCATAACCAGCTGGCAGTTGGCAAAGCGAGTGAGGGGCCGCAGGTCGATATGCGCGGTGTCGAAATCGTACAGCCCGGAGATGTGGCAAGGCAGCATCCCTGAGTAAGGGGTGTCAGACAGGTTGGTAATGAGGGTTATTTTGACGTTTGCTGGCCAAGGCTGCATGCCCATTTTGCGTAAGACGATTGCGTGGCTATGACCGCCACCCACCAGAACCAGGCTTTTAGTGATGGGGGCATTTGCTTGCATGTTGACGCTGAGAGTTTGCAGAAGAACAGTTTGCAGAAAAAAATGAAGATGCAGAGATATTTACAACATCATTCGCTACTACTGTAGCGAGGCTGGTGATTAATGGCAGCAGAACTTATCGAAGCCTGTTATGCCTGCTGACGTTACGTTTAGCGCTTCTGTGAATATCTCCGTCAGCACCTCTATACGCAATCATAAGTACTGGCCTTTGACAAGGTTTTGTGTTCCACTTTGTGTGTCCCACTTTGCGTGTTCCGTGTTGGAACAACGGGCTCAGGCGCTGGCAGAGATGCAGATGGTTTTAGAAAGGGCTTTTTCTAAAACTTGGCGATCGCACTGAGCTGCCCACAGGCCAATGTCTAAATCCCCTCTGCCCTTGAGGGTGATTTCTAACTTTTCTTCTGAAAGCTGACAAGAGAGCGTTTGGACAGACTGGTCTTTTGTTCTATCTAGACCTACGGCAATTCTGAGCATGCCTGAAAGGAGCCACACGGTTTGTTTTTGCTGTTCGGATAGACGCTTAAACTGTTTGTGTTTGGTCTTGGGGTGTGCCTTGCGATGGTAGCGAACCACATGGCCAATCAACAGCATCTCTTCATCCGTAAAGCCGCGCGGGTCTGCCCGTTTGAGAATATATCGAGAGCTTTTGTGATACGCCTTTAGCGACAGGTACTGGCCAATGTTGTGCAGCAGCGCTGCGAACTCTAAAACGTCTTTTTCGAGGGTTCCTAGCTGATGAACCGACTGGGTTTGTTCAAATAGCTGTTGGGCCAAGTGCGCAATATGCTGATTGCTCTCCCAGTCTGCACCGTATTTATAGGCGAGCTGAGCGGCTTTGCGGTGACGTAGTCCAATTTGTGCTGGAGAGTCTGTGACGCTCTGGGAAATGCTTTGAGAAATACTCTGAGCATTGCGCGCTAGGTAGTCTAATATCAGACCTTCGCGCAGGGAGGCATCGCAGAGCGTGAGTTCTTTGACCTTGGCCATTTGCAGCAGCTTGATGAGCAAAATGCCACCGAGGTGAATTGCATCTACTCGCTTGCTGCTAATGCCGTCTATCTTCTCTCTTTTACTGGGCTTGAGCTGTACTAGCTGGCTGACTAAGGAAGATAGTTCTTCTAGCTGAACAGCCTCAGCGTTGACAGACTGTAGGGACGTATCGTGAGCTGCGATGTAGGCGGCTTCTCCTAGGGTCCGAATCGTACCTGAGGTGCCAATGACTCGGTCAAATCCGATTTGTTTGGCCTGGGCGATCGCATCTTTTGCCAGAAAGTGAATATGAGACTCTAGTACGCTTCTAGCTTCTGCGCCGACTGGGCCCTGGCTAGATGCCTGATCGGCTTGTTGACCGGCAAACATATCCAACAGTCGCAATACGCCTAGCTGAAGACTCGTACCAAACAAAACGTCTTCTCGGCTGCCGACCACGGCTTCTGTACTGCCGCCGCCAATGTCGAGCACCAGGGCCTTTTCTCCTTTTTGCAGGGCGATCGCATTCCTCACCGCCAAAAAAATCAGCCGCGCCTCCTCCTTGCCAGAGATGATATTGGGCCTAATCTGGGTGCGCCGGTACACCTCTTTCAAGAACGCTTCCCCGTTTTGAGCTTCGCGCGTGGCGCTGGTCGCGGCGGTGATGATGTCATCGACCCCGAGCTGATCGGCTAGCTGAACGTAGCGCTCGATAGTATCTAGTCCGGTTGCGTAGGCGCGATCGCTCAGCCGATTGGTAGCAAATACGCCAACCCCGAGCTTCACCATCTCCTTAACGCGGTCAATCACTTCAAAATGGTGACTGGTCACCACGTTAACAACGATCATATGGATCGAGTTTGTTCCGATATCGATGGCGGCGAGTTTCACAGAACTAAAAAGGGCTCCTAGCGTACTGGCTATGTATGCTGATGAATCGTATGCTGATGAATTTTCGTTTATTTTTTATCTTATCAGCTATTCTCGACCGGTAAGACAGGTGGATTATTGCCGCGTCAAGCGTTGACCCAACCGGCGCATCTATCACTGCCCGTATCGCTCGCGATGTCGCTATCGCGTTGGCCTTAGGACCAGCTAGTTCTAGTATCTCGCTGGCTGTGACTACTATTGCTACGACGACTATTTTGACAATTTAGTTCTCTCTAACTTGCAGAAGACTTCCTGCTACAGCCGAGAACTTACTGTAGCTGAGATTTTTTAAGAGTATAAGAGTTCACTTGTTTTCACGTTTCTCGGCTTTCACGCTTCTTGACTTCTACGTTTCTCTCAATTTTCTCTGCCATCGACTTTTTCCACTACTTTTATAAACCTGCCGGATAGACTTATGGTTGACCAGTTTAAGCTCAAAGTTGTTCAAGATACTTTTTTGACCCCTGAAGCGCAGCCGCCTTCCGCTGTCGATGAGACGCAAAAATACCCTGTAAAAGCCGGTGCCGAATACCCGGTGACCAACTTTCACGAAGTTGACAATCTCTTCTTTCGAATAGCGCTGGGAACTACGCCACAGGGTGAGCAGCTTTCTTTTTCGGGCTCGGATGGGGTTAATCGCAACACCTGGCACATTTTTGAAGGCCACTGCGCACTGCTAAGAGCCGATGGCTCACCTGCGCATCAGTTTTATCAAAAGCTGAATCTAAAGCTACAGGACTTTTTAACCTATGATCTCAATTTGGGCCTAGAAGCGATTGGTCACAACAAAGTTCTCACTATTCAAATTCAAGAACGGCTGATCGAGCTGGGCTTTCTTGCTTCTACTGCAGACGGTCTGTTTGGTCCGATCTCGGCAAGTGCGTTTCAAAGCTTTCAAAAAGCGGTAGGGCTAGAAGAAGAGCTGGGGTTTCTGGGGCAGCAGAGCGCGAAAAAACTGTTGAATACCCAGCGTGCGGATTTGCCAGAAGTCGCACCGAAGCTAGGCAATGATTTAGCTAGTCGCATTATTCGATATATGCAGGCCAAGCAGTATAAGATTGCTACCTATCCGAATGAGTACAATATTGTCTACTTAGAAGGATCTAACGCAGACGGTAAGCCTAATGCTGATAGGGCAAATCAGTTTAACGACCGACGGCTGTTGATTGTGTTTAAAGACGGTCAGCCGACGATTGTTGGTAACTGGGAAGCAACGACGGAACCCGGCTCTCGCTACACCTATCGTCCTATTAGCAGGTATGCTCGCAAGAACGGGGCGGCACGAATTAAGTTTGGCCAGTATAAAGCCTGGCGGGTGGGCATTCACGGCAAAGCTGACCCGCATGAGGCACTAAGGCAGGTGGGCACCATTAGCGTTCACCGCGATCTCAATAAAGACTCATTGCGCACGAACGATCGCATTGATACCAACAACAACTTTGCGATTAATCAGCACTGGGGCTATGACTTTCCTAGAAACAATATCATGACGGCAAGTGCTGGCTGCTTGGTGGGGCGTACTCGAAAAGGGCATAGAGAGTTTATGGCGATGCTGAAAAAAGACCAGCGCTACCGGCTCAATCCGCAGTACACGTTTGAGACTACGATTATTGCCGGAGATGATTTGCATAAGCGCTTTCCGCCAGTGGGATAGTGCCAGTAGAACAGTGCCAGTAGAACAGTGCCAGTAGAACAGTGCCAGTAGAACAGTGCCAGTAGAACAGTGCCAGTAGAACAGTGCCAGTGAAACAGTCCTAGTGGAATAGATCTAGTAGAGATAGCGCTGGCGGAATAGCGATCGCCTTACAAGTACCCTAGCCGCGCTAGCTGTGGGCCAGCGATCGCCTCGCAGCTCTCTATCTCTTTAGCCGATAGTCGATTTTGCCAGTCTCCAACAATGCCTTTGCGCACATACTGCCCTTCCCCTTTGGCCGCAACATTGCGAATGTCGGCCATCTGCACGATTTCATTGACCTGCTCACAGGTGAAGTGGAGATTGGCAAAGTCGAAGATCTGTTGAAGCTGGCCTGTGGGCGCTGTTTTGAGTGCTTCGTAGCGAACGGTGTGAATTCTATCGGAAAGCTCTGTGTGCGATCGCCAGCGATCGCCCTGCTCAATGCAGCTTTTCCACTGCCGCATAGCAGCCGGTATGCCTATATTTGCCCAGGCATATTGCTGCGCTAGCGCTTGATAAGAGGCACAGACATCTCGACCATCGCGAATGACTTCTATCACCCTTGCCTTGGGAAACCGCTGCAAAATGCGATCTACATAGCGAAGGTGCATCGGCGTTTTCTCTAAAAAGGTGTGGCCTACGCTGCCGTTTTGCTGAAAAAACAAATCGAAGAGGTCTTCAATGACCTGTTCTGCTTTCTCTAGATCTGTCTTTGTCTCTGTTTCTCTCTCTATTTCTGGGCCCGTGTCCGATTGGCCGTGCTGGGTTTGAATCAAGCTTTTAAAGGTAGCGTAGCTTGCAAGGAGCCTAAGGCCGTGGCTATTTTCTTTGTTGAGAATTTGGTAGTTTCGCAGAATTCCGCGCCATATATCGGACGATTTGAATCCAAAGAATAGCGGTAGAGGGCCGTAGCGGCGCAGCGTGCCTTTCCAGGAATGCAGGCGCTGTGAGCGGGTTTGGTTTGGTAGCCGGATGAAAGGCTCGTAAATGAGCGGGTAGGCGTGCGTCTCGATGGGGACGGCGGTGATGTGAGGATGACTGGCAATGAGCTTGGTGACCCAGGAAGTGCCAGAACGAGGGCAGCCAACAACAAACAGCTTGGGATACTGATGTGGGGGCTGCTTAGGAGAATGCCTGGAGGACTGCTGGAAGCGCTGAGCCGTAGGATGCATACGAGGTGAGAATGGGTGAGGTGGCCTAGCTACGCCAAGGCGTTTTGAGTGGAAGGAGACGCAAATGCTGGGCGAACCAGGTCGGCGTATTTTTCGGCGCAGCGGTCGAGCGATCGCGTCAGATAGAGTGCGTGAGCATTGCTGGCAATGGTCTGTAGCCAGTCGTCGTTGAGCTTTTGATCTGACTGCTGAGAAGACTGCTGGGAGCGGGCGTGCAGCGTCAACGTATCGACGTATTGTTGATTGGCGATAATGCCATCTTGCGGCTGTAAAGACCGCCCGTTACAAATGGGAACCAACCCGTGCGAACAGTAGGCGGCATACACCGACGACTTGCCCAAGTTACGCGGAAAGCGGTGATAGTCAAAAATGCCAGCCATGCAGCGCGACATCAGGGCGCTGACGTCTTCGTCTGACAGTATATCTGTTTTTTCGACTTGAACATTTGGGCCTAGGGCTTTGGTTGGCCAGTCTAGCAAGCGGCCAACGTCATATAGCGTATGGATATTTAGCTGTTCGCAGATGTCTTTGAGCTTGGGCAGATTATTTTGGTAGACGCGGCGACGATCGGTGCTGCCAAAGACGATGATGGCGCGATCGCGCTTGTCTAAGGGCAGCACGGTGTCTGGTTCTGTGATGGTAGCAAAGTTGCGGATAAGCCTGACTGGTTTGGGTGTCCAGCGGGATAATGCGGCGTGAAATTCTTCGTTGTTGGTAATTACGATGTCCGTATTTTGGGCCAAATCGCAAGAGAGTCTGCTCTGGATTGGGTTGGCAAAGCGAATAGCGCCATATTTTACGGTTGGCAGCTCGTGAAACATAACAACGGTAAGAATGCCTTTTTCTTGCAGCGCCTTCATGCCTGCGCCTAGCCACATAGGGGCATCTAGCTTACCTTGCAAATACGGATAGTTGCTGTACTGCAAGACGACAGCAGAAACGTCTGAAGGCACTGCATTTAGAAATGCCTCAACGCTATGGGTATGCAGGCTATGGATATCGAATCCATCCCAGACAGGCTGCGTTTTGTCGCTAGGTCGAACGACTAAAAAAGCGGAGTCAATCTGGTGATTGGCTCTGAGCTGCTGGGCGAGCTTTATTGTGTAGTCGCCAACCCCATCCATATCGGGGACTATACGGGGCACTATCTGCAAAATTTTCTGGTGGCCATTTGGAAAGCTGTTGGCCTGAAAGCTGTTGGCCTGAGAATTGTTAGAAGAAGTGGCCATGCTAGCGCCCGTGAGTAAAATTTACAGCTATCCGTATTGCACTTTACCCACGTCACAGCCAAAGGCCGCAGCCTTAATATAGATTAAGCAGTGCGCTTTGAAAGCAAAGTACATAGCAACCGGCTGACTGCTATGCGGCGGTTGCTTGTGCTTTTCAAAATAGCATTACTCAGTGGCTACGCTCGCAGGGGCGGCCAAGTTCACAAAATGGCTAATTTCTGCGCAGATATACTTTACGTCTTGCTTACACATATCAAAATAAGAAGGTAGGTTGAGCCCCTGCTGAGAGACCCGGTGGGCTACTGGTGTTGGATGTCGCGCATTTTCTTTGTACATAGGCATCTCAGAAATTGGATAAAAGTAAGGTCTGCTTTCGATGCCTCGTGCTAAGAGCAATTGCATAAACCGATCGCGATCGGCAAAGGTCCAGCCCTCTACTTCTAAGCAGACTTGCCAAAATACGCTATCAGCCCAGTGCGCGGTTCGATTGAGCTGCATTCTTGGGTGCGGCGTCAGATACAGGCGATACCAGTCAAAGATTTCTTTTTTCTTCTGCACAAAGGCATCAATCCGCTTCATTTGGGCAAATCCTAGCGCTGCCTGTAGGTTGGTCATGCGATAGTTAAAGCCAACTTCTGTATGCCAGTAGCGCTGGGTGGGGCTCATTGCCTGATTGCGCAGATGTAGGGCTCGTTCATATAGGGCACTGTCGTTGGTAGTAAGCATGCCGCCTTCTCCACAGGTGACAATCTTATTGCCATAAAAGCTGAAAACGGCGCAGTCGCCGAGCGATCCGCTCTTGTGTCCGTCAATGCTAGCGCCGTGGGCTTCTGCGGCGTCTTCAATAACAACAATGCCGTGTGGCTGTGCGATCGCCTTAAGCGCTGGAACATTTGCCGGATGCCCGTATAAATGAACCGCCACAATAGCCTTGGTTTTCGAGGTAATTGCTTGCTTTACCTGTTCAACATCAATACACAGCGTCACTGGGTCAATATCAACGAAAACGGGTTGCGCCCCCGTATAAGAGACCGCATTGGCAGTTGCAACAAAGGTGACATCGGGCACGATGACTTCATCCCCCGATGTGATGTTGTAGCTGGCGAGGGCTAGATGTAGCGCCGTTGTCCCGCTAGAGGTGGTTAGCGCGTAGCGAACGTTGCAGTAAGCCGCAAAGCTCTCTTCAAAGCGATCGATGTACTTCCCCCTAGAAGAAACCCAGCCAGACTCAGCAGCATCCGTGATGCAGGCGACTTCTAGCGCTGTGATAGAGGGTTGAGAAAGCGGAATAACAGAGACCATTGTGTGCTTCTAGGAGGCGAGTTGAAAGGTGAGTTGTTCTAGTTTTTGGCTAGTTTTTGGGAAAGCTAGTTTTTGGAAAAGTTTAGTCTTTAGATTTTGAATGGTTTGATTGCTAAAAAAAGTTAGGAAAAGTAGCTAGCAAACAGCTTGGCATTGGTCTCCAAGCTATGCTGCGCGTACCATGCTCTAGCCTGAGCGGCGATGCTTTGACGTTTTTGCGGTGGCCAGTTTGATAAATGCTCTCCGGCGATCGCGTATTGCTGATTGGCAAAAATTCCATCGGCTTCTGAGGGATTATGCGCTGTACAAATCGGCATGACGCCGTGCGCACAAAAAGCTGCGAATACAGAAGACTTACCTAGATCACCCGGAAACCTAGTGTAGTCTAAAAAGCCAGCTTGCGAATCCAACAGAATCTCTTGGACCTTTGCTGCTGGTTGAAATCCTGACTCGGTGAAGGTGATCTTGCCAAAGCGACTGAGCGCGATGTTTTGCTTGGCACCAATATCACAGATCTCCTGAATGCCTAGAGCCTGACAGGTTTTCAGCAGGCGATCTAAGTTCTGGTAGGCCCGTACCCGATCGGAGCCGCCGAAAATAACTAGCCTGGGCTGGCGCTTCTCTAGCGGCTGAATTTGACTGGGAAGAGGTTCTCCTATGGTAGAGAAGTCTGGAATGCAGGCGATCGCACTTTTAGTCCACTTTTGTAGCTGACGTTTAAAGTTTTGAGTGTCGGTAACAACAGCATCCGCAAGCTGAGAAAGCTGCTTAGAGACTGAAGCTTGAACAGGATTGAGGATTCTCATATCTTTCCACTTGAGCGTAGGCAGCTCGTGAAACAGGACAACTATAGGTATATCTAGAGCTGTTTGGGCTGCTTTGAGGGCGCTGGGAAACCAGAAGGGTGCTTTGAAATGGCTTTGCAGGTAGGGATAGTTGCTGTAGTGGAGCAGAATGCCGTTAATGTCTTTGGGTAAAAGTGAGAGGAAACTGGCTTTGGTATGGCTGAACAGCCCGTGGGTAGTGAAGCCGTCAACCTTGCTAGGCGTTTTAGGGTTAGGGCGAAAAGAGAGAAAGTTCGTTTCAATATGGTGGCTGCTAGAGAGCTGCTGAGCGAGCTGTCTGGCGTAGTCACCAACGCCATCGTTGTCCGGGGGAAGGCGTGGGACGATTTGGAGAATTTTGGTGGGGGGAGACATGTCGAAGAAGAATGAAAGAAGAGGGCTGAGGAAGCGAGAAGGGGATTTAGGGATTTGGAGTGAGCTTTTGGTCAGGAAGCTGGCTGAGGTGGGCTTTGACCTGCTGGGCGAGGAAGGGGCCTGCTTTGTGGTTGAATAGGTTGCCAAAGAGGCCGGGGATGAAGGTGAGGGTGATTTGGTTTTGGGTGGCGACTTTTTGCCAGCCCATGGCTTTGCCGTAGCGCCAGTCTAGAATCTGGGTTTGAGCGCGAAAGATCTGAATGGGGCCGGTGTAGGGACGCGAGTGAGCGGTGGGCTGATAGCGTTGACTGGCGGCTTCGCTGGCCTGATGAGCGCGGGCGTAGCGGTCTTGATAAGAGGGCTGGCTGGGTGCTGTTGTCGTAGGGGCGGTGGGTGCAGCACCAGGCGAAAGCGAAGTGCGAGAAGAGGCAGGCGAGCTGTGATTGGGGTGAGCAGAGAAGCGACTTTGGAGCTTCTGTTGGACTTTTTGTTGAACTTGAGGGAGAAGCTGAGCGAGGTTTTTGCCGCCGTGGTAGTAGTAGGCTTTGCGGAGGTTGAAGAGCGTGAGCTGAAGGCTTTCTTGAAGATGGCTAAAGGCGTTGTGCCTGAAGGCGTTAGGGCAATAGGCGTCGATTTCGAGGAGGGAGGCGATCGCCTCTCCTGAGGCTTCTAGCTGACGGGCAATTTCAAAGGCGACTGCGCCACCAAAGCAGTGACCGCCAATGACGTAGGGGCCCTGGGGCTGGACCATTTTGATTTCTTGGATGCAGGCAGCGGCCAGAGATTCGATAGTGTCGTGAAGAATTTCACCGCCGTCTAGGTCTGGCCGCTGAAGCGCGTAAAAGGGCCGATCGTTACCGAGGAGGCTGGCGAATCTGGCCCAGGTGAGGGCGTCGGCAGAGCCGCCGTGGAAGAATAGGGGTATCTGGGTGCCAGCGGACTGAATAGGAACGAGGCTAGACCAGTTGGCGATGGGCTGATCTTGGGTGAGGGCGGCGGCAAACTGGCGAACGGTTGGGGCCTGAAAAAGCGTGGAAAGAGGTAGGGTGCAGTTTAGCTGCCGCTGCATTTGGTCAAAGAGCTGTATGGCTAGCAGTGAGCTGCCACCTAGGTCGAAAAAGCTGTCTTCGGGTGTGAGGGAAGGGACGCCTAGAACAGATTTCCAGATTTTGATCAGTTCGAGTTCTAGCAGGTTGCGAGCTAGCTGTGCGGGCGGCGTGTCAACGGTGACGGGGCTTGCAGATAAGGGCTGAGGCTGCTGTGATTGGGTCGCTCGTAGATCTGACATTTCCTGGGCAGGTGGCAAGATCTGTTGGAGCGGCTGGGCGGGGCTGCTAACAATTTTATTGAGTAGCGATTCGAAATCGGTGAGCAGGGCCTGCAGGCGATCGCGCTCTATATTTCCAGACTCGGCGCATAGTGTTAGCCGATCGCCGGGTTTGACAATTAGCGTGAGCCCGTAGGTGCTGACAACGCCAGATCTGAGATTTTCGACTTGTAGGCTGCGCTCTTTGTTTTGCTGGGTTGGATAGTTTTCGATAACGAGCAGGCTATCAAAAAGCTGCGTAGGGCACTCGCTCTGGGCTTGAATTTGGCTAGGCGCGGCGTAGGCATAGCGGCTCGCGGCGGCCTGCTGGCTTTGTAGGGCTTGCAGCCAGCTAAGCACGGTGACTTTAGGTGTGATCTTGACGCGCACAGGCAGAACGTTGATCAGCATACCAACGATGGATTCGACGCCGGGCAGGTCAGCCTGACGGCCTGATACGGTCGTGCCAAAGAGGGTGTCGAGCTGGCCGCTGCGGCAGTGGAGCAGCAGGGCCCAAGTCGCCTGAATGAGGGTGTTGAAGGTGAGCCGATGGGTGCGAAGGAAGGTAGAAAGCGGGCGGTCGATTTGAGCCGAAGCCGCGTTGAGCGCTGAAGATTGAGCGCTCAGCGTTGAGGATAGAAGGTGATGTGAGGTGGGCGTGGTAAAGCCTTTTAGGTAAGTTTTCCAAAAGCTGTCGGCAGCAGCAGTATCTTGCTGATTGCGCCAGCGGATATAGGTTTGGTAGGTAGCGGTGCTTTGGGTTTTGTTCTGGTTCTGAACCTCGACTTGAGCCGCAGCCTGGGGACCTGACTGGGTAAGGGTGTCGTACTGAGTTAGAAGCTGATCGATAACAAGAGTGCCAGACCAGCCGTCGAGCATGAGATGGTGGCAGGTCCAGATGAGTTCGTGAGTGCGATCGCCTGTGCGGATGAGTGTAAGGCGATTGAGGGGAGCCTGCATCAGGTCGAAGCTGACGGTGCGATCGCGCTCTAGAAATTCGGCCAGCCGCTCTGCTAGCCTGTGAGGCCTTACATTCGAGTCTTGCTCTCGCCAATCTAACTGTTGCCAGGGTGTGGCTATCTGCTTGCTGACAACTTGCAAGGGATTTTGTGTTGCTTTCCAGTGAACGGAGGTGCGCAGCGCCGGGTGACGGCTGGCGATGTGCTGCCAGGCTTGTTGCAGCCGGTCTAGATCAAGCTGGCCGCGCAGGGTGCCGCGCATATGCAGCAGGCCAGCCTGCGCGGAGGTTTGCAAACTGTTCCACAAGAAGGCGGTTTGGAGCGGCGCGAGTGAATAGATAGCTTCAATATTGTTTTGGGTTCGGTCAGGCAGGTGCTCAATGAAGCGGTTGAGCTGGGTTTGGTTGAAATCGAGATCTGGAAAATCGCGGGGAGTATAGCCGCCACGCTTGGCCGAGGCGTGCTGAGCGACGCAGTGGGCAATAAGAGACTTTAGCTTGTCGAGATAGCTGCGAGCAACAGTGGAAATGGTGCCGAGCTGATAGCGCTGGGTGTCGTAGGTCCAGCTCAGCGTGAGCTGGCCGTCGGCTATCTGGGCGTTGATTTCTAACGGGTGGCTGCGAGGATTTTTTGGATCTCTGAGGGTGCCTGGGTCGATGTTGAGCAGCGATCGTACGTTGTCTGGCTGTTTGTCTGGCTGTATCTCTACTGCTTGCTCAGACGGCTGCATTTGCCGCTGACCGAGATAGTTGAACAGCACTTCGGCAGGTGCAAAGGTCTTTAGCTGGGCGCGAATCTCTTCATCTGCCAAATAGCGCAGTAGGCCATAGCCAATGCCACGGTTTGGTACCCGGCGGAGCTGCTTTTTAACCGATTGGATCAGCTCTCCTAAATCAGCGTCATCGGATATCTGCAAGCTGACAGGATAGGTGCTTGTAAACCAGCCGACCGTACGAGATAGATCGACGTCAGGCACAATCTGCTCGCGGCCATGGCCTTCTAGCTCTATTTTGATGGTGCTTAGCGCTGCGGCGCTGGTAGTGGTCGCGGTTTCTTGGCGATGCCAGGCCAGCAGGGTTTGGCCAAGCGCGGTCAGCAGCGCATCGTTGATTTGTGTGCTGTAGACGGCTGGAACTGTCTGAAGTAGCGCTTGAGTGTCTGCTGCTGATAACGAGACGGTCACCGTGTGCGCGGTGTTTTCTGTCAAAGAGAGTGGAGAAGATGATGCAAAAGGAGCTGTAGCGCAGACTGTAGAAGGGGCTTTAGACAAAGCGCTGCTAGATACATCTTGAGGTAGTGCAGCCGCAGGTGACTTTAGCTGAGCTAGCCAAAACGGTAGTTCCGAAATCCTGTTATTGGCCTCAGCCGTAAGCAACTCGGCCCAGTGTTTGAAGGCGGTTGTCTTTCGAGGAAGCTGCGCAGACGGCTGATTATCGCTGCCGCCAAGCGCTAACAGTTTAGCCCAGTCATCTTGTAAAATTTGCCACGAAACAATATCTACGACGAGGTGATGCAGGCTGATGAGTAGCCAGTTGCGATCGCCATTCTCTCTTTGAAAGCAAGCCGTTTGAAAAAGCGGGCCAGTGACTAAGTCTGTTTGCGCGTGAAGCTCGCTGCTGTATTTGGCGACTGCCTGCTGCTGCTGTGACAAATTGAGATCGCAAAGATCGATATATATCGGCTTAGGCGCGTTTCCTATATCGGCGTTGAAGGCTAGCCAGTGGGAGTGCCTTTCAGCAGATTTTTTGAGATCGGCAGGTAAATGAGAAGGTGGCGTAAAGCGTATTCTAAGGGCGTCGTGGTGCTGCCAAAGAGCTGCGATCGCCCGCTCGATTTGTTCTTTATTTACGCTTTCTGGCAGTTCAAACAGCATAGCCTGATGCCAGTGCTGTGGAGCTGGCAGCTGCTGCTCAAAAAACCACTGTTGAATCGGTGTGAGCGGCACCGGGCCGGTGACTGCGCTCTGAGTGGCGACTGTTGCCGGTGCAACCTTTACCGCTGCTGCTAGCGCGGCTACAGTTGGATGGTCAAATAGCTGATTGGGCGCTAGTTTGAGCCCAGCTTCTCTGGCACGCGACACAATTTGAATACTCAAAATGGAGTCGCCGCCCAGCTCGAAAAAGTTGTCGTGAACGCCTACCTGCTTGAGCCCTAAAGCCGCCTTCCAGATTTTGATTAAAGTCTTTTCTGCGGGTGTCTGCGGCAGATCAGAGGTCTGCAGTGACTTTGCGCCATGATCGTCAAACGTTTGACTGTTGGCAGCGCTGCGATCGAACTGTGTCACTCGTAGCTGAGACAGTGCACGAGCGTCGATTTTGCCATTGGCGCTGCGCGGTAGCTCTAGAAGGATAACAATTTCAGCAGGCACCATGTACTGCGGCAGTTTTGCCTGTAGTGTGGTTCGTAGCTCAGCCGGATTGAGGGCTATGCGCGGATCGCGAGGAACCACATAGGCGACTAGCCGCTGAGCCTGAGCAGACTGGGGCTGCGGGGCTTGAGAGGCTGCTTGAGATGAGATTACTGGAGGCGGTGCTGTTTGAGACTGCTGAGTCAGGCGCTGTGACAGTTCCGCTTTCTGCTTGGGAGAAAGGGCGGCTACTCGGTCGTAAAGGGTGACGGGTCGATCTTGAGTGAGGGTCATAGTTTGCTGTTTGCCTGCTGCGGTCGAAGCTGAGCGGATGGCCGGGGCTGAGCGGATGGTCGGGGCTGATTTGAGGGTTGGAGATGCTCGTTGTCTGTTGTCTTAGCTGCTATCACTTTATCTGTTGCATTGTCTGAGGCTATTCTGTTGCTTATTAAGGCCTCAACTATTTGTGTGGCTACCTTTTGCTCGGTATAGTGCCGACAGCGATCGCGCATATCATTCACCTGCTGACGATAGCTAGGCTGACCTAACAGCGCCTGAATATGGCGGCGGATGTCGGCTGCCTGATCGGTTTGCAGATCGCCAACAATCCCCAGTCTGTGATGTTTTACCCGCGCCGCGTTGCCGTTTTGGCAGGCGTGTGCGAGCGAATACACCAGCATCGGTACCCCAAAATGAATGCATTCTGCAATGCTGTGTGGTCCGCTGTTGATAATGGCGCAGTCTGCCTGTGCTAGCACTTGTAGCTGCGGCGTCCAGCCAAAGGCGTGAACGTTGTCAGGCAAAGGCCCTAGCTGTTCTGGTGCTAAGCGGCCACCCAGGCCCACGACCAAATCCCAGTCAGGACTGTTGGTGACTGCGGCGATTATTTGTTGTAGAAACTGTTTTCTGCCTGCCTTAAAGCTACTACAGCCGCAGTAGATCAAAGATCTTCCATTTGTCTGATGTTGTTGAAATAGTTTGTCTAGCGCGTTTTGTGTTTTAGATGAGACGCTAGATTTTAGCCGCTGCTGGGCTATCATCGGTCCTGCATAGTGCATCAGTGCGGGGGGCTGATGCGGAAAGTCTAGCTCTTGTGCGTTCAGACACAAAATGGGTAGGGGGCCGTGTGGATAGGGCACTAGCCACTGATTAAAGCCAAAGTTCTCTTGGCACCGATAGCCCAGTGTTTTGGCATACCGCTGCAAAACAGAGGTTCGATCTAGCCCCATGCGTCGCCAGCGCTCTCGCTGAAATGAGCCCCACTGGCGCAAGCCATAGCGCAGCCAGCTCAGTTCTATACCGATCTGTTTGCCGCGCCAGCCTTCGTTGGGCACAATTTGACTGCTGATGGGCGGCAGGCCGGGGCGCTTCCAAATGGAGAGAAATGGACAAAGTAAAGCCACTGGCAAGTCAGCGTTGACTGCCGCCATAATATGTGGATGCATTTCGATGTCGATTAAGACTAAGTCAGGCGATAGGGCCAAGAGGGTATCTACAAATCGATTTGTGCCCAAAGCTGTGACGGCTTTGTCCTGACGCGATCGCAGCTTTTGCCATTTTTGCCACCGACTCATCGGCGGGTCGCCTGACTGAATTACCCACTCATCCAACTGCACAAAAGGAATTCCCTGCGCTGCTAGCGGCTGCTTAAAATTTTGCGCAGGACTGGCATAAACAACCCTGTGTCCCGCTTCAGTAAGCTGTTCTATCAGTGCCAAGCTGGCGTTGAAAAGGCCTGTCAGTCCGCCTGTGACACAAATGATATTTGCCATCTTCATATCTCCTTGGCCGCAGATTCGACCGCCGACTCAACGCTTGATTCGACCGCTGATTCGACTGCTGACAACAGAGCGATCGCATCTGCTTTTGGCAGGGCCGACAGCGCTTTGACCAGTGTCTCTATGCTGTTATCTTCTCTGTTACTGTTCTCTGTCCTGCTATCATCTATCTTGCCATTAGCGGCTGTGGCTTGAATGATAGCCGCCTGAGTAACAACGGCTTCTTGGACTAATAAATGCGATCGCAGCGCCTCTTCGATCTCTCCTAGCTCAATGCGATGCCCTCGAATTTTGACCTGCCGGTCTGAGCGGCCCAGCCATTCCAGCGTGCCATCAGCACGGTAGCGACCCAGATCGCCTGTTTTGTAAAAGCGTCGAGGTCTCTCACGAACCAAAAAATCTCTCTTCTCACCGCTAGGAAGCGATAAGAAGGCGTCGTCGGTTTTCTCTGGCTGGTTGAGATAACCCTGGGTAATACCATCGCCACCGACGTAGATTTCGCCAATTGCGCCTGTAGGAACGGGACGCTGATGCGGATCGAGCAGCCAGATATGGGTGTTGGCGATCGCGCGGCCAATGGCAACAGGACCGGGCGGTAGCGCTGGTGGAATGCGGTAGCCGGTGCACCAGACGGTGGCTTCGGTGGGGCCGTATTCGTTGTATAGGTGAGTTTGTGGGAGTTTGGCATAGTGCGATCGCACCAGTGTCCGAGTGCACGCTTCGCCTGCGACAATGACGGTCTTTAGTGTGGATAGTGACTGCGGACTGGCTTCGGCGATTAGCAGGCTGTAGAGGGTTGGGACGCAAAGCGTATGGGTGATGCGATCGCTTTCAATCAAGCTTGCTAGCCGCTGCAAATCTTGCTCTATGCGCTGCGGTGCCATAACCAGCGTGCCGCCTTGGCAAAGTGTCCAAAATATTCCAGCTATCGAGCTGTCGAAGGCAACAGAAGAGAGCAGCAGAAACCGCCCGACAGCGTCAGGGTAAAAGACTGCGCGTGCGGCTGTAGAATGCATCAGGTTTTGGTGACTGACCATCACGCCTTTGGGCTTGCCGGTAGAGCCTGAGGTGTAGATGATGTAAGCCAAATCGTCTGGTTTGGCCGCGCCCTTGCTCTTGCTCTCGACTTTGCTTTCAACTTCACTCTCGATTTTGCCCTCGACTTCACTCTCAACTTCGCTCTCAACTTCACCGAGATCAGAGCTGTTCGCTAAGCTGTTCGCGCCTTCTTCTAAGAAAGAGAATTCGTCTAAATACAGTCGAGGAATGGAGCCGTTGGGCAGTTGAATTGATTGCTCTGTTGATCTTTCTGTGCAGATCATTTGAGGATTGATGTCTTCTAGGCAGTAGGCTAGCCGCGCGGTTGGATAGTCTGGGTCAAGGGGCACGTAGGTTGCGCCTGCTTTGAGCACCGCTAGAATGCTGACGATGACTGCGGGCGAGCGGTTGAGGCAAATGCAAACTCGGCTGCCAGCGGCGATGCCAAGCGATCGCAGCTCATTAGCTAATTTATCTGCTCGCCGATTTAGCTCTACATAAGAAAGCGACGCTGATTTAAAGACGACCGCTTCTGCGTAGGGCGTTTTTAGCGCCTGCGTTTCAATTAGCTGATGAATTGACTGATGATTTGCCCACCCTTTTGGGTAGTCAGCCGGCTGGCTATTTACTATTTGCTGCCGTTCGTCGGGCGTCAGTCGGGGCAGCTCTGCCAGCGTTTGCTCCGGCTGCTCGACAAACGCTTTTAACAACAGTTCTATATGTGTCAACAGTCGGTCGATAGCACCTATCTCAAATCGAGCTGAGTCGTAGATGCAAATCAGCTCGATAGATGGATTTGAGGGCTGGCCGGGAACGACCAGCAAAGCCAGTGGATAGTTGCTCTGTTCTAGATAGCGCGGATCTTCTACGCTCAGCGTCAGGTCGGGGGCTTGCGCTTCTGGGTAGTTTTCGAAGACAACAATGCTTTCAAACAGCGGGCTTTCAACCGGCAGCTCGCTCCACCGCTTGATGTCGGTTAGGGGCGTGGTGTCGTGCTGGCGCAGGGTCAGAAACTGCTGCTGACACGCCTGCAGCCACTGAATTAAAGACTGTTCGTCAGAGATCGAAACGCATACAGGTAGCGTGCTGATGAACATGCCCACCATTTTTTCGACGCCGCTCAGCTCAGCCGGTCTGCCAGAGACAACTGAGCCATAGGTGACTTGTTGCGCGCCGCTGTAGTGACTGAGCAGCAAGGCCCAGGCACTTTGGATAACGGTGCTGAGCGTGAGCCGCTGTGCTCTGGCAAACTGTTTGATCCCAGCGGTGCTATGGCTGTCTATTTGCTTAGAGCGCTGCCGATAGGTGCGTGGAGCGTTAGTCGCCTCGCTGCTAACGGTGGTGGCGGCGGGTAGCGGTGTGGGTTCGCTAAGTCCGGCTAGCTGCGATCGCCAAAAGCTTTCTGCTGCGGTATCTGTCTTGTTCTGCTGCCAGGCAATAAAGTCTCGGTAAGGCCGTCGCTCTGCAAACAGGGGCGTCTTTTCGGCGCATAAAGACCGGTAGCAGGCCAGCACATCCTGCCAAATCAGTGGCAAAGACCAGCCGTCGAACAGTAAATGATGAAAGCTCCATACCAGTTGAAACTGCGCTGGGTTTAGCTGAATGAGTACGAGTCGAAGAATGGGTGCCTTGGCCAGATTGAAGCCTCGAGTGCGATCGCTGCTCAAAAAGTCTTTTAGCTTTTGTGCCTGCGCTTCAGCGTCAAAGGCTTGCCAGTCCAGTAGCTGCCAGGGTAGTTTTACCGTTTGCCTAACAACTTGCAGAGGCTGGTCGAGCCCTTCCCACAAAAAAGCCGTCCGCAGTACCGGATGCTGGGCGATGGTAAGCTGCCAGGCCTGTTGAAAGTTTGCTATATCTAGCTGGCCCACAAGCTTACAGGCGTACTGATTGATGTAGGTGCCAGCCGCGCTTTTGGCATCTGCGCTTTTGGTATCTGTGCTGTTGACATCTGTGCTTTTGACATCTGCGCTTTCAGTTTCCGCCAGCGTATGAAACAGTATGCCAAGCTGCACGGGCGACAACGGATAGATATCGGCGACGTTTTTCATCAGGCTTCCTCCTCGTTATCTGGCTCGCTATCTGGCTCGCTATCTGACTGGTCGTCGAACTGGCCGAGCAAGGCGGAGAGCTGATCGAGCTTTTGGCTGTCGAGCTGGGCGAGGGGAAAGTCTTCTACGGTGGCAGCCGTAGAAGATGCTCCAGCAATGAGCTGCGTTAGCTGGTCTACGATGCCATCTGCGATCGCCGCTACTGCCTGCGGGTCCATCCCGGTATAGTCAATGTCTATTTGAAGCTGCTGCCCATGGGTAACAAAGGCGCTGATGTCTAAGGGATGCCGCGGCTGCTGCTCACTGCGCGATACGCTCAAAGGCTTGGCCAGCGCGAACATAGACTGAGCCGGTAGCAGCTGCTCTAGCTTGCCGAGATAGTTAAACAGCACCTCAGACTGCGGCTGAGCGGCTAGCGTCTCTTTGGTTTTCTGACTGCCAAAACAGCGCAAAATGCCATAGCCAATACCGCTTTGGGGCACCGCCCGCATCGTTTGCTTTATTTGGGCAAAGGTATCCCCAATCTCGCTGGCCACCGGAAGCACTACCGGAAACAGCGAGGTAAACCAGCCGACAGTGCGAATTAGCCGAATGCCAGGTACTAGCACCTCCTCTCGCCCATGACCTTCTAAATCAATTAAAAGACTAGACTGTTCGGTTTTAGTCGCAATGGCTACCGCGATCGCCGCTAAAAGTTTCTCTTGAGGGCGATCGCGATGTGAACTTTGGAGAAATTGCTGAGTGGATTCTGGGCTTAGCTTTCGAGTTAGCTTTCCAGCTAGGCTGCTCTGCGAGAAGGCGAGGTGCTTACGGCTGCGCTCAGCCTGCAAAAGCGACATTTCCTGGCGTTCAGCATCGTTGCTCTTCGCCCCTTGCCTGAGCGTAGGCAAACTCTCCCAATACGTCACCTCATCCGCCCCTAGCTCAACCTGCGTCAATCCCTGCGCCCAGGCCTTAAACGAACTCGTCTTCAGCGGTAATATCACCTCTTCACCCGCACTCACCTGCCGATAGATCGTCTCTAGATCTTTCAGCAGCGTTAGCCAAGACACCGCGTCCACAGCTAAATGATGAATTACGATCGCTAACTGCTGTCGATCATCTAGCTCGAACAGCACTGCTCGCAGCAGATCGCCAGTCGCCAAATGGAGCTGCGTTTGCAGGCGAGCAATTTCAGCCTGAAGCGCCTGCTGTTGCATCGGCTCATTGGACAAATCAGCCAGAGAAACTTGGTGAGCACTGTTTTGTGTAGTAGCTGTTTGATGGGTGTCTGTATCTTCTTGGGAGCGGGTCTCTTGATAGCGCTGCGACCAAGCCCCCTCATGTTGCGTATAGCACAGGCGCAGGCTGTCGTGATGGCTAACCAGAGCTTCTGCCGCCTGCTGCAAAGTCTCTATCTCTAGCGGTTCGCTGATGTCTAGCAGCACCGTTTGTGTAAACTGCTCTGGCTCAGGCGAATCTAGCTCAAAAAAGGCTTGCTGAATGGGCGTCAGCGGCACCTCACCCGTCAAGTCTTCTGCTTCGACGCTGCCTTCTGGCATTGCCACACTTGCTAGCTCCGCGAGCGTCGGACATTGAAAAATCTGGTTTGGTGACAGCACAAATCCGGCTTCAGATAGCCTTGCCGCTATCTGGATTGCCATAATCGAATCGCCCCCAAGATCGAAGAAATTGTCGTGAATGCCAAGGCGATCAATTTTCAGCACCTGCTGCCACAGCTTTGCTAAGGTCTTTTCAAGATCTGTCTGCGGGGCTACAAAAGCAGCGGTTAGCTCTGGGCGACTGGTCTGGGCATCTGGCAGCGCGGCAAAATCGACCTTGCCATTGGCCGTCAGCGGCATGGCGTCTAGGGGCACAAAGTAAGTTGGTACTAAGGTGCTAGGCAACTGCTGGGCCAGAAAAGTTCTAAGCTCTGCTGTGGAAAGCTCACTCTTTACAGTCTCGTTCTTTGCAGGCTCGTTTTTCACGCAGTAATAGGCCGCTAGCTGCGCTTCGGTACTGCGCTGGGCGTCATAGCCAATCTCTTTCAAAATCTGTTTGACTTCGCCAACGTCAATCTCATCGTTGAGTTCATCAATGCACTCGCCTACAGTCTTGTGGCCCATGCGCACGTCCCAACTATAGGGCAGCGCGTAGTTGTGATAGCCGCGCTGCTGGGTGTGGACATAGATGCCCGCATTGTTGATTAGGCAGTTGGTAGAGCGACCGGTATCAGCAGGACGAATCCAGGGAAGGCGATCGCGCAGAAACGCCATCATCTCCGCTAGCTCTACGTCGCAATAGCGATAGAAATCAACAATCTCAACCTTGTTGAAAATATCGTCTGATTGAAACACCGCCACGTCCATTAGCTGTGATACGGCGTCATTGCTGCGGTGGTATACCTTCCTGGCTTCTAATACCGTTTCGTCAATCGTATCGGGGTTAAACTCCGGCTGGCCAAACAGCTCGGTAAACCATTCTTCGCTTAGGCGCGTTTCAAAAAACTGGCCGCGCGAAAGGCCGGTAACAATAGCTGGAATGCCCATGTCGTAGGCCATCTGCATGCTGAGGGTATAGATAGTTTTGAAGCAGCCATTGCAGACATTGCAGTGCCGCTCTAGGCTATCGACAAAAATCTCGTTCATGGCGGACGTGGTGGCAAAGATATGCTCTACCTCTAGGGCCCCAACGACGCGGCGAATGTTTTCTTTGGCCCCTTCAGAGATGTAGCCATTGTCTAGCGTAAAAGCAAAGACTTTGAAGCCCATATGAACGAGCTGGGCCAGGGCATAGGTGCTGTCTTTGCCGCCGCTGAGCAGCATCATGCAGTCGTACTCGGGCTGCTTTAGGCTATTGTTTTGAGTGCTGTTGTTTTTGCTGCGAGCGGCTTCTAGACGCGATCGCAATTCTGCCATTGATCGAAAATATGCTTCTGTCCGGTGCCGATAGGTCTCGTATGTTCGGCACACGTCACAGACGCCCGCCTCGTCAAAGCTGACACCCGGGTAGTTCGAGGCCAGCCCACAGCGCGTACAGTAGCTCAGTGAAACAGGCGGCTTTTGGACTGCCGGCTGTACGACGGTGACCGCGCTGACGCTGATGGCTGGATGGGCAGCGATCGCAGCTTCAATCTCACCAAGCTCTACCCGGTGGCCGCGAATCTTCACCTGGCGATCGCCGCGCCCCAGATAAATCAGCGCCCCGTCCGCCCGCCAGCGACCCAGGTCCCCTGTCTTATAAAGCCGTCGTCCCTGCCAGTGAACAAAGCGCTGCGCCGTTAGCTCGTCCCGGTTGAAATAGCCTCTAGCTAGCCCTGGCCCACCCATAAAAATTTCACCCACGCCCCCTTGCGGTGCCAAGTGCATCTGTTCGTCTAGCAGATAAATCTCTGCGCTAGCTGCGGGTTTACCAATGGGTACCGATGGTGCCTCATCAGCCGGATCGTACCGATGAATCATGCAGCCCACGGTGGCTTCGGTGGGGCCATATTCGTTGTATATTTCCAGCGGATGAGCGTGGGTAGACTCGCTGCTAGCGGCGATTGCTGCTGCCAATGCCGACTTAAAATCTTCTCCTCCTAAAATCAGCGTCTTTACCCGTGAGCCAACTGTCATCCCCTGCACCAGCGCTAGATGAGACGGCGTCAGCTTGATCACATCGACAACGTTCTCTTGAAAAATTCGCTGTAGGGAGAGATCAATCGGCTCGTCTCCAGCCGGATAAACAACAACTTTTCCGCCCGACAGCAGGGGCACAAAAATGGAGGTAACCGTGAGGTCAAAAGCCAGGGGTGAGAATAGCGGAAACGACAGCACCCGGCCTCGCACGTATTTGCCGATGGCCCACTGCACATAGTTCATTAGCCCTCTGTGCTCAACGGCTACGCCTTTGGGCTGACCTGTAGAACCTGAGGTGTAGAGTAAATAGGCGAGCTGGTCAGGCGCAGTGCAGCTCTTTAAGTTGTGCTCGGATTGTGAGCTTAAGACCTGCGCGTCTAAGGTATCTAGCGGCAAAAGGGTCGCTTGGCCAGCTAGCCGATCGCTCAAATCTGAGTGCGTTAGAACCCACTTTACCTGCGTATCTTGCAACAGATAGGAAATGCGCTCGACTGGATGACTAGGTTCGATTGGTACGTAGGCCCCGCCTGCTTTGAGAACACTGAGGACGGCGACTAGCATATCTGTTGATCGGTGTAGGCAGATGCCGACAGCAGATTCTGCTGTAACGCCCTGATGCTGAAGATAGTGGGCAAGCTGGTTGGCTTTGGCGTTGAGCTGCTGGTAGGTGAGCGGGTAAGATTCGCAGACGACAGCGATCGCACCTGGCGTCTTTTGTACCTGCGCTTCAAATCGTTCAATTACGGTCTGTTCAGTTTCGGCCTGTTCAGTTTTGGCCTGTTCAGTTTTGGCCTGTCCAGTCTTGGCCCGTTCAGTCTTGGCCTGTTCGGCGGTCGTTTGGTTAGCTAGAAGCGGTCGGCTGCTGCCGAGCGACAAGAGCTGCGATCGCTCTGCTTTGCCCAGCACATCTACCTTGGCAACGGCCTGTTCTTTATCGGCCAGCACCGCATCTACCAGGGCCAAAAAATGACTGGGCGCACGATCTTGCAGATCTCTCTCAAACAGATCTTCATTGAAATCAAAGTGTAGCTGTAAGCTGCCTTTTCGATCCAAATCGTGCACCTGCAATCGCAGGTGATGGCGCGGATCGCCTGCGTCCGCATGAATCCACTCAGAGTGAACACCGTATCCAGCGAAGTCAGAAAACTGAGAGTGAATAAAGTTTAGGACCACATTCACATCGCGACTTGTGGCTAGCTCACCTGCTCCTGGCTGCGCATAGCGCAACAGCTTACCCGCCGATTCGTTCACCTGCCGTAGCAAAGATGCAAAGGTCTCGTTCGCATCGACCTGCGCCAGCAGCGGAAATAGCTCAACAAACAGACCAGCCGTCTCTTTGGCTTTAGGCGTCAAGCGTCCATGGGCCGGGGTGGCGATCGCAACTTCTGCCTGCCCGCTTACCCGGTGCAAATAGACCAGCAGCAACCCTGCCACCACATTGAACAGTGAAATTCTCGGCGTTAGCCCTGCCGCTTCGGAGGTCATAGCCAACTCTTTTAGCGCCGCCGTTCGTTCTGCGCCTAGCTCACAAGAGACCCGGCGCGTACGAGGAGAGACCGGCTCCGCCATTTTTTGATACAGCGCTACTGGCTGTTGCACCTGATCTATTTGCTGCTGCCAGTACTTAGCTGCCCGCGCAGAGACTGCTGGCACTTCATCTAGATCGAGATAGGCTGGAAAACTAGGCTCAGCGGCTAATCTATCTGGCGAGATCTCTGCTGCTTCTACTTGATTGGTTTTTGCCTGATTGACCGCCTGCTGGTAAAAATCGCCCATTCGCTCAAAGATGAGTCTGAGCGCTTCGATATCTGTAATCAGATGGTGCTGGTTGATATACCAGACATAGGCATTTGGCCCTAGCCGGAGCAGCGCTGTGTCAAATAGCCGCTCACAAAGAGAAAAACGAACCTGGGCCTGAGCGCTGGCCCAGGCGCGAGCGGCGGCGTAGGGGTCAAGGCGATCGCTAAAGTCTAGAACAGTAACAGCGCTGCCTAAACGCCCATATTCTAGGCTGTTTAGAGGGGAAACAGCCCGCTGATAAGGCACTCCGTCAATCTCTTCAATCACCAGGCGCAGCGCATCACAGCTTTGCACCAAGTTTTGAAAGGCCACCTGAAACGCCGCCTCGTCGATCTCTCCTGCTAGCGTAAATAAGAACGCCATATTGTACAGCGGCGAGTCTGGGGCAAGCTTTTGCCCTAGCCACAGCAGCCGCTGCGGGGTTGTTAAAGGAAAGCGCTGGGGTTGATTCGCCGCAGCGGAACTAGGTGAGAGCGTGGTAGCAAAAGTCATAAAGAATTACAGGCTGTTAGAGGCTTCTGTTGGCTAGGTAGGCATCTATGGCTTTGATGGTTCGAAAGTTAAAGATAGTGATGTCTGCCTGGGCTACATCCATATCAAAAGTCTCTTCGATGAAGCCAATCAGCCGCATAATCCCCATAGAGTCGATAATCTCTTCGCCTAGCAAGTCGTCATCGGCTTCAACCTGCATTCGGCCATTTAGAAGGGTGTCGCTAATGTAGGCTTTGAGGATTTCTTGAGCATCCATTTTGGCGGCGGCGGTTGGGCTGGTGTCTGTTGGGTTAGCGGTTGGATCTAGTGTTTGCATTGGTTAGCTGCTTTCTACAAGTGTTTCTAGCTGTCGTTTGGCGGTGGCTGACTGTAGGGCCCGGCGGTCTATTTTGCCAGTACCGGTGCGCGGAAACGTGGAGACAATCGATATCTTTTGCGGCACTGCGTAGGCTGGCAGGCGATCGCTGGCATAGCACCGAATATCTGTTTCTTCTAGAGCGGCTCCCGGTGTGAGAATGACCGATGCCCCAATCTGGCAGCTCCCTCCTTCGTAGGGCATCGCGTAGGTGGCGGCTTCTTCAACTGCCGGGTGCGCGACCAGGGCGGCTTCTACCCCGTCTAGCTCTACTCGATATCCGCGCGTTTTAATCTGTCTGTCTTTGCGCCCTAGAAACTGATACTGCCCGTCTATTTCTTGGACCAAATCACCGGTGCGGTAGAACACCGCTGGCTGGTTGGCAATTGAAGTATGGAAAAAGGCTTTGGCGTTTAGCTCGGGGCGCTGCCAATAGCCGCTCATCATCGTAGCGGTGCGTATCAGCAGCTCACCAACTTCGCCTGTGGCAACTGGCTGGTCCAGCTCATCTACAATCAGTCCTTCTGAATTGCCCCAAACTTGTCCGATAGGTGAAAGGTTTTCAGGCACGGGTTCTCCTTCCGTCAATCGCGGAATGTGGTAGTACGTACACTGATTGACTTCTGCGGGGCCGTAAATGTTGCTAAAGCGAGCCTGGGGTAGGTGGGCCATTAGGGCATACAGGTATTTGGCCGGAAAGGGCTCGCCTGCAAACAGCACCCAGCGTAGGGTTTTAAGATTTCGCTCGGCAAGGAGGCCGCGTAGCAGTAGCTGTGTGAGGGCAAAGGGAACGGAGTACCAGATGCTTAACGCCTCGTCTGCCATCAGTTGGGAAAGGCTGGCGGGGAGTTTGGTGTAGGCTTCTGGCAAGATGACGGTGGTGGCACCGACTAGAGGCCCTGCGAAAAATCCGAGGGTAGAGATGTCGAAGTGAAGAGGAGAGTGATTGCCGATGCGATCGCCTGCCGTGAGCCCGTAGGTTTCGGCTACAAGCTGCGCGTAGCTAAGGCCACTGTAGTGCGTGTGCATAATCCCCTTGGGCTTGCCAGTAGAGCCCGAGGTATAGAGGATGTAGGCCAAATCTTGTGAGAGAACTTTTAGCGTTGGGGCTGTGCTGCTAGTGGGCAAATCGGCCCAGTCACAGCAGGTGAGCGTAGGCTCTATTTCTAAGCTATCTGGCAGGCTATCTGGCCAGTATTGGGGCAGACCTACGACCCATCTAATTTGGGGCGAGGCGGCTAAAATTTGTGGCAGCAGTCTGCGTTTGGACCGATGGGTGATTAGGTGCTGAACGCCGCAGTGATTGAGCGTATAGGTGAGCTGAGAGAGCGGAGCGCTAGGATCTAGCGGGACGTAGGCCGCGCCTGCTTTCCAAATGCCGTAGATAGCGATCGCACTCTCTAGGCTTTTGCTGAGATAAATGCCAACGCGATCGCCCCTTCTGACGCCGTGTGCTACTAGCCAGTGCGCTAGCCCGTTCGCCTTTTTCAGCAGCTCACCATAGGTCAAACCCTCGCCATTGCAGCGAAACGCCTCGTGCTCTGCCGCCCGGTCTGCCGCGCTATCTAATATTTGAGAAAGAAGATAAGTCATATTTTCTCTACCGCCACCTTTTCACCGCCACCTTTTTACCGCCACCTTCTATAAGGCCTCTATAGCCCCAACGTACGCGCAATAATGTTGCGCTGAATATCTGAAGTTCCGGCATAAATCACGCCGCCGACCGCATCGCGCAAATCTCGCTCAATGCCGTACTCGCTCAGGTAGCCGTTGCCCCCATGCACCCGCACCGCATCCAAGCTAGAGGCCACAAACGCCTCGCTCAAATGCAGCTTCAGCATCGAAGCTTCTAACATGGCAGACTGCCCCTGGTCTTTTAGCCAAGCCACCTTATACAGCAGCAGCCGTGCTAGCTCTAACCGCAGCTTCATATCAGCCACCCGGTTAGACACCGACTGAAACTGACCAATTGGCTGACCAGACTGCGATCGCGCCTTTGCGTAGTCAATCGTCTGCGCTAGCTGCCGCTCCATTGCCCCTAGCTGACTTGCCAAAGTAAAACAGCGGTCATACTCCAGCGAACTATGAGAAATGGTAAAGCCGCCCCCAGCAGGGCCTAGCCGATTTTCTTCTGGCACAAAGCAGTCTTTTAGCACCACCTCGCCAAAGGGCACCGTGCGCAGTCCCATTTTGTCCTGACTAGGGTCTGTGCTAAAGCCCGCCATCGTCCGTTCTACCAAAAACACCTCTAAGCCCCACTTGCCCAGGCTCGGATCGGTGGTGGCAAACACCAGCGCGACATCGCAAATGGGTGCAGCCGTCACAAACTTCTTGCGCCCGTTGAGCACATAGCCCCCTTCACAGGGCGTCGCCTGCGTCACTAGGCTATACACATCCGATCCGGCTTCTGGTTCACTTAGCGCATGCACCCCAATCCACTGGCCTGTGCACATAGGCGGCAAATAACGCTGCTTTTGCGACTCAGAGCCAAACAGTAAAATCAGCATCTGCACCGTCCAGATCTGGGTGCTAAGCGCCAGCGTTAGCCCGCCGTCCGCGCAGCCATAGCCCACCGCTTCTAGCGCCAGCACCGTCGTCACCAAATCCTGCGCCGCCGACCCGCTGTACGCTTCTGGCATGCACAGCCCCTGGAGACCAAAGTCAGCGCACTTTTGCCAGTTTTCACGAGAGAACTTGCCCTGATAGTCACGCTCGATCATGTCGGTATCGCAAAGCTCATTTTGAGCAAATGCAACAACGCGCTCTTTAAAAGAAAGCTGTTCTGGTGACAAAGAGAAGTCCACTATTTTATTTACTCATCCCCCTATTGTTTTATCGACTTGTTTATCTGCTTATCCTCTGGCCTTGCCTTTTAGCTACAGCACCCCTTGCAACATCGGTAGAAACTGAATGTTCACATTAAATGCCCGCTCAATAAACCAGTACAGGCTCATCGCCCCCAGCAATAGGCCTCCGGTCTTTAGCACCAAAGGTGAATAGAACCACTGAGCGCGCAGCAGATACAAAACGGGAAAGATGACAGCGATAATGGCAACCTGACCTAGCTCTATGCCCAGGTTGAAGCCAAATAGAGAGAGTGCGGTATGCTGACTGGTTACGCCTAGCTCGCTAAGGACATCGGCCAAGCCAAAGCCGTGAAACAAACCAAACAAGAAGACAATCAGCCAGGCGCGTCCTTTGAAAATAGGATAGAAAATCTCTACTGCTGCAAGGCCAATTGAAGCGGCAATCACCGACTCTACCAATCGCGAAGGTACCTGTACTAGATTTAGCGTTGCTAAACACAGCGTGATGCTGTGGGCAATAGTAAAGACTGTCGCTATTTTTAAAATGTAGATAAAGGAGGTTGAAAACTTATCGACGGGCTGCCAGTGATAGCCATCTTTGCGCCGCAGTACTGAGGGCAGCAGCAGCGCAATCAAAAGCAGAACGTGATCGATCCCCTCGATAATGTGCTCTATCCCTAGCTTAACCACACCCCAAAAGCCTTGGAGCAAGCTGCCAGAGGTCAGATCTACCGATTTCTCTTGCCCTGGTAAATTAAACACCAGCAGCACGTCGGCCTCATTTCCAAATGTACCTGTTTTCCAATTCTCTTCTATGATTAACAGATTAGTATTTTGAGGTTTCTCTGTTAGCATCGCGTCGTGAGTGACGCTTAGGCTATCTGGAACGCTTTCTAGCCCTTCTAGGTCGTAGTTGAGTAATAGAAACTGAGACTGGTAGGTGTTGAAATACCCTTCTTCGGTAAAGGCTAGCTGGCAAACCTGCGGGGCGCAGTCAATGTTTGTGTGTTCGGCGACGAATGCTTTGATGTCTTCTAAGTGGGGCGCTATCTGTTCTGGGCTAATTTTCTTCTCAGGATCAAGGCCAAGTTCTAGCACTTCGTTGAGGTCTTGGAGGGGCAGCTCTATTCGAGCAGAGACAGAAGACTCGCCAATTTGTAAGAAGAGATAGCTTTGGTCTAGCCCATGGGCGATCGCACTTTGTCTTAGTGTAGGCGGCCCAAATGTAGAAGCAAAAAGGCACAAACAGCACGTCAGTATGGCAAGTGCAACATGAACAGGTCTACTGAAGATAAACCCACGACGAACAGAGGAACTAGACATTTAGCAGAGTAGGGATTTGGGTTGAGCGGTTCTAGAAGATCTAAGCAATAAAAGATGTTTGTCCGGATGACGCACATCTTTCTCTACTCTGGAGTGTATGGGTGTAAAGGGTACCAACCAAGTGATAGCCCTGACGCTTCATCAGATAATTACAATTGTTACTTAAGCGATTATGAGTGTAGATGAACGCCCTGCGAGTAAGTACGTAGGTGGATGTCGTTTGGATTCAAATGCGAACAGACTGTGTCAGCTTAAGTAGTCAGCTTAAGTATGTTTTGGCTCTGTTCAATACTTTTATTACAACCTCACAGTGCGTGCTCGTACTTACGCTTCGATCTTTAGCTAGGGCTAATTCAAGCTATTCTTTATTCAGAACTCAGGTTAATCTAACAATCGGGTTACGTTTATACGAGATCACTGGCATCAGCCTATTGCCTGTGCCTCAATGGTTCTGTTGAGGGATTTAGCAGTAAGTTAAAGAAACGACAAGTGCTCGATAGGACATCTGTTAAATCTATTCGAAAAGTGTTTCAGCACATGACGGACATTTAATTGCGATTGGATCTGTGGTGCAGAAGTGACAGAATCTTAGTAGAGAAACATAATTGTAAGGTGGAAACTATGAGAAAGATAAACAGATGGGGAATTGGGCTAATGGTTCTTCTTCTTGGCAGTGCCTGTAGTGGAACAACCAACAACGGCGTTGGCACCTTAGAACTGCGCGCTAATGGAGAAGACTTTGTTCGACAGGGATTTACCAGTAAGGATGGTTGGGATATTACCTTTGACCATGTTTATGCCGAGATCAAAGACGCCACTGCCTATCAAGCTGATCCTCCCTTTGACCCTGATACGGATGCAGAAATATCTAGTCAGGCAGACATCAAACTGGTGGATTCAGCTCGCGTAGATATGGCAGAAGGAGATGATACAGCCGAGCCAATTTTGGTAGAGCAGGTTGAAACTTCGGCTGGGCGCTACAATGCCCTCTCCTGGGATCTCACTTCCACAGATACCCCTTCACTGGTTCTAATAGGTACAGCTACTCGCGACGGCGAGACGCTTCCCTTTGAGATCGCGATGAATCCTTCACTGAAATTTGTCTGCGGTGACTTTATGGGCGATGAGCAAAAAGGCTTGGTAAGAGCAGACGAAGTAACAGAGGTAGAAGCAACCTTTCATTTCGATCACATGTTTGGTGATATCGATGTGCCTGCAGATGACGTTCTTAACCGAGGGGCATTGGGGTTTGATCCGTTTGCTGCACTGGCTCAAGATGGCAGCGTAATGATTACGCCTGACGTTCTTGAAAACCAGCTAACAAAAATCGAGAAAAATCAGCTGACATATATTTATGAGAGCCTAGGACATGTGGGCGAGGGTCACTGTCGGCCCGAGGCAATTTAATCTCTCTGGGTCTAATTCCCTGCCGCTCTGCGGCGTACAGTCAAGACTGAGGTAGCAGAGCGGCAATGTGGCTAGAGAGAGCCATTAACATGATCATATCGACGGAGATATCTTCTTTTGTGGCGATCTCATCACCTGCATATAAAAATAGTCTGGAATTCGTACCTGAATAGTCGTCATAGTTTCCATACCGCTGTCATTTCGATGAGCACGCTTCTATCAGCTTAGGCCCTGCGCTATGCTAACCGCAGCAATAAGGGCAAAAAGCGGTGACTAAGGACGAATTGCTAAAGCTGATTGACGAAGCGGCGGCGGATGGACGGCCTACGCTGGATTTGGCGGGGATGGAGATTGATGAGCTGCCGCCGGAGATTGGCAAGCTGACGAAGTTGAAGACCTTGGTTTTGGGTCTGTGGGATAAAAAGCGCGGATCGCGTGGCAACAAACTAACGACTTTGCCGGATGAGATTGGGCAGTTGACGGAGTTGCGATCGCTCTTTTTTGGCTACAACCAGTTTGTAGAATTGCCGGAAGTTGTTGGTGATTTGAGGAAGTTGCGATCGCTCTCCCTGAGTTATAACCAGCTGAGCAGTTTGCCAGAAAGCGTCGGGCAGCTACAAAGCTTGCAAAGGCTCTCCCTGAGTTCTAACCAGCTGAGCAGTTTGCCAGAAAGCGTCGGGCAGCTACAAAGCTTGCAGGGGCTCTCCCTGAGTTATAACCAGCTGAGCAGTTTGCCAGAAATTGTCGGGCAGCTACAAAGCTTGCAAACGCTCGATCTGAGTTCTAACCAGCTGAGCAGTTTGCCAGAAAGCGTCGGGCAGCTACAAAGCTTGCAAACGCTCGACCTGAGTTCTAACCAGCTGAGCAGTTTGCCAGAAAGCGTCGGGCAGCTACAAAGCTTGCGAACGCTCGACCTGAGTTCTAACCAGCTGAGCAGTTTGCCAGAAAGCGTCGGGCAGCTACAAAGCTTGCAAACGCTCGACCTGAGTGATAACCAGCTGAGCAGTTTGCCAGAAAGCGTCGGGCAGCTACAAAGCTTGCAAACGCTCGACCTGCGTTCTAACCAGCTGAGCAGTTTGCCAGAAAGCGTCGGGCAGCTACAAAGCTTGCAAACGCTCTACCTGCGTTCTAACCAGCTGAGCAGTTTGCCAGAAAGCGTCGGGCAGCTACAAAGCTTGCGGTCGCTCTACCTAAGTTCCAACCAGTTGAGCAGCTTGCCGAAGTGGGCCAAAGTCCTTGAAAAATTAGAGACACTTGACCTGCGTGGCAATCCACTACCTATTCCGCCTGAAGTTTTGGGAGCAAAAGAGCTTTGGGAAGACCCTAGCCCTGCAGCAAAATCAATAGGTTTTTACTTTTCGCTCCAGACAGAATCAGGCTCCGCTCCGCTTTACGAAGCCAAACTCATATTGATTGGTGAAGGCGGCGCGGGCAAAACTTCACTCGCCAAAAAGATCGACAGCGAAACCTACGAACTCACCGAAGACGAACAATCCACCGAAGGCATCGACGTTATCCGCTGGGACTTTCCCCTTGCTGACGGCAACACCTTCCGCGTCAACATCTGGGACTTCGGCGGCCAAGAAATCTACCACGCCACCCATCAGTTCTTTCTCACCAAACGCTCCCTCTATCTCCTCGTCGCCGACACCCGCCAAGAAAACACTGACTTCTACTACTGGCTCAAAATCGTCGAACTCCTCAGCGACAGCAGCCCCGTCCTCATCATCAAAAACGAAAAGCAAGACCGCCAGTGCGAAATCGACGAGGACTCTTCAAAAGCCAATTCAACAATCTCAAAGACAGCTTTTCAACAAACCTGAAAGACAATCGCGGCCTAGACAAAATCAAAGACGCCACCCGCTACCACATCACTCAGCTTCCCCACGTTGGCCAGCCTTTGCCCAAAATTTGGGTCCGCGTCCGCGCCGCCTTAGAAAACTACGTCCAAAACTGCAACACTATCACCGTCGATCAATACTGCGACCTCTGCCGCCAAAACGGCTTCACAGAAAAAGAACAAATGCTGTTCCTCAGCAGCTATCTCCACGACCTCGGTGTCTGCCTCCACTTCCAAGACGACAAACTGCTCAAACGCACCGTCATTCTCAAGCCCGAATGGGCCACCACCGCCGTCTACAAAGTTGCCGACAGCGACACCGTCCGCAACAACAAAAGCCGCTTCACCGAAGCCGACACCGCCAAAATCTGGTCCGACAGCCAATACTCAGACCTGCGCGACGAACTCCTCCAGCTAATGATGCGCTTCAAACTCGCCTACGAAATTCCGAATCAACCGGGCAACTACATCGCCCCCCAGCTCCTCCCTATCAGCAAACCGCAATACGACTGGGACGCTACCGACAACCTCATCCTCCGCTACACCTACGACTTCATGCCCAAAGGCATTCTCACCCGCTTCATCGTCGAAACCAACTCACGGATTGAAAATCAAGACTACGTCTGGAAAAACGGTGTCATTCTTGCTGATAATTGGGCCAGAGCTGAAGTGATCGAAAACTACCCTAAAAAAGAAATCTTTGTTCGCATCAGCGGCAGCAACAGAAAACCCCTGCTCGAAATCATCCGCCACGAGCTCTGGAAAATTCACCAGTCCTACGAACGATTGCAATACAAAGAACTCATCCCCTGCAACTGCACCGAATGCCATAGCAACCCTAATGAGTCGGAATTCTATGCCTACGATTTGCTGCAAAAATACATTGCCAAACGCCGTTACACCATCGAATGCCGTGCCAGCATTGAGCAAGTAGACGTTCGCCGACTTATCAGCGATATTACCGACCAGTCAGTCCGCGATAAAATTACCGCTGCCGACACCTACAATGACAACCGAGTCATCCACAACGTAGTCAATCAATATGCAGACGGCGACAACTTCGCTGGCAACAAAACTGAAGGCGATAGCATCGACACCCAAATCAACAAAAAATAAGAATACACAAGTCCTAGCTAAATAAGCCCAAATTCTCTCTTTCTCAAAACTATCAGCAGACGATGCAAACTGCGCAATCTCATAACGGTGTCCCTATTCGCCTCACTCCCGAACGATGGCAGCACATCACCCGCAGCCATCCCGAGATGTTGGACCAAAACCACAAAGTGCTTCAAACCTTGAGCAAACCCGATAAGATTCAAGCAGGCGACTCTGATGAAATCTTAGCCTTACGCTGCTACGACAAAACGCCGGTAACTACAAACAAGTTTCTCATCGTCGCCTATCGAGAAACCTCCCCCATTGATGGATTCGTCATCACCGCCTACTTTGCCCGTCGCCCCTCTACTCGCAGAAATACGCTATGGACACGACCCAACTTCTAAACCCCAATCTTCAAATGCAATGGGACTACGACCAAGAGGCTGATGTTCTGTATATGTCTGTTGGCGACCCGCAACCGGCCCTCGGTATCGACATCGGTGAAGGTTTGGTCCTTCGCTACAGCGAAACCCAATCTGCCATCGTCGGCCTGACCGTCATTGGGCTAAAGTCACGACTAGAACAAACACAGGAGATAATTCCAATGGCCACAACCATTAACCAATTTGGCCAAGGTGACAACATCGCAGGCGATAAAGTCATGCGCGACAAAATCCAAACCCAAATCAACAACAACCCCGATCTTGCTCAGGCCGCCCGCGACATTAAAGCCCTGCTTGACGAACTTTCCGAAGAATACAACCCTAACAGCGCCAAAGGCCAATCTAAAATCGAGCAAGCCGCCCTTGCCGAAATCAAGCAAAACCCAACCCTAAAACAGCGCACTCTTAAAGCGCTGAAGTCTGCTGGGGATGAAGCTCTAGAGCAGGCCATTCAGCACCCGGTTGCAAAAGTTGTAGTAGAAGGCGTGAAAGGCTTTTTAGAAGGCTGATGTCGCCATGCGATCGCTTTTTTTCAAGTAATGCAGTAAAGTATGTCGCATGGCAACTGCAACAAACAACAGACCCATCGCCATCGACCTCTTTGCAGGGGCGGGCGGGCTCAGCCTTGGCTTCGAGCAAGCGGGTTTTGACGTGCCCGTCGCCGTCGAAATCGATCCGGTCCACGCGGCAGTCCATCAGTTTAACTTTCCTCAGTGCACGGTTATTCCTCGCTCGGTGACCGCGATTACCGGTCAAGAGATTCGATCTATTGCAAACTTAACTGCGCAGCAGCCAATCGCTGTGGTCATTGGCGGCGCACCCTGCCAGGGTTTTTCTATCATGGGCAAGCGCGCACTTAGCGATCCGCGCAACTGCCTGGTCAAAGACTTCATTCGACTCGTGGCCGCCCTTCAGCCGCGCTATTTTGTTTTCGAGAATGTAAAAGGACTCACCCTAGCTCGTAATCGCGCTGTTTTGACAGAAGTGGTCGCTGCGATCGCTGCTATTGGCTACCGGCTCGTTGCCCCCTGGCAAGTTCTTAATGCGCGTGACTACGGCGTCCCGCAAAATCGCGAAAGGCTGTTCCTAATCGGAGCCCGCGATGATTGCCCCCTTTCTGTCTACCCTCCCAAACAAACGGTGCAGCTAACCTGCGCCGACGCGCTAGAAGATTTACCCGATGCCGAAATGTTTGGCCCATTAACTCAGGTAGGTGAAGTACCTATCCAGCTAGCACCGCCCAAAAGCAACTATGCGGCCTCGCTGCGCTGTGTCTTAGATCGAGGCTGGCACTATGGCTATTGGCGACAGTGGAATCCGCACCTGCTCACCAACAGCATTCGCACTAATCATTCTGTGCGATCGCGCGATCGCTTCGCCAACACCCCCCCCGGCAAACGCGAACCGGTTTCTCACTTTTTCCGCCTGCCGCCCGACGGCATCTGCAACACGCTCCGCGCCGGTACCGACTCGGCTAGGGGCTCCTTTACCAGCCCCCGTCCCATTCACTATCGCTACGCCCGCTGCATTACTGTGCGTGAAATGGCCCGACTGCACGGCTTTCCAGACTGGTTTCGCCTGCACGCCACCAAATGGCACGGAGCCCGGCAGATAGGTAACTCGGTGCCGCCGCCTCTGGCTAGAGCAATCGCTACCGAAATCCTCAAAACGCTTGGCGAGTCACCCACAGCGCCAGCTATCACGCTTCCTGCCAGTGATGAGCGACTGCTGACCTTAACTGCCGAAGCCGCCGCCCGCTACTGGGGCATCAAGAGCCCGATTCGTCAGCGTGATCGGGTGCTAGCTTCATAACCTACAACTTTTATCTACTTGATCTATGCCTTGCTTAACCGTTCCCCATTACGATGAAGGGGTTGAATGGCAAAGTCACAGAGCAAAAGTTACAGAGCAATGGACATTAAATCGGGATTTGTAGGCACCGTAGGCAATACTCCCCTAATTCGGCTACACAGCTTTAGCGAAGAAACGGGTTGCGAAATTTTAGGTAAAGCAGAATTTCTCAATCCCGGTGGATCGGTCAAAGATCGGGCGGCGCTATTCATCATTGAGCAGGCCGAAAAGGAAGGCAAGCTGAAGCCAGGTGGCACGGTGGTTGAGGGTACAGCCGGGAACACGGGCATTGGCCTCACGCATATTTGCAACGCCAAGGGCTATAAGTGCGTCATCATCATTCCAGAAACGCAGTCGCAAGAAAAAATTGGCCTGTTAAGGACGCTAGGCGCGGACGTGCGCACGGTGCCCGCTGTGCCCTATAAAGATGACAATAACTACGTCAAAGCCTCCGGTCGCCTAGCCAAAGAGCTAGACAATGCCATTTGGGCCAACCAGTTTGAGAACTTGGCAAACCGTCAGGCTCACTACGCAACCACCGGGCCCGAAATGTGGGCGCAAACCGGCGGCAAAATCGACGGCTGGACGGCGGCGACAGGCACGGGCGGCACCTATGCTGGGGTGGCGATGTTCTTAAAAGAGAAAAACCCTGACGCTCGCTGTGTGGTTGCCGATCCGATGGGCAGCGGTCTATATAGCTATGTCAAGACGGGTGAGATCAAGCCGGAAGGTAACTCTGTGACTGAAGGCATTGGCAACAGCCGGATTACCGGAAATATGGAAGGCGTTCCCATCGACGATGCGATTCAAATTGATGATCACGAGGCGCTGCGGGTGATTTATCAGCTGCTTTACCAGGAGGGGCTGTTTATGGGCGGCTCTGTTGGGATTAATGTGGGCGCGGCAGTGGCCCTGGCTAAAGAGATGGGCCCCGGACATACGATTGTGACGATTTTGTGCGATGGTGGTGCCCGCTATCAGTCCAAGATATTCAACCGCGAGTGGCTAGAGGGCAAAGGGCTGTGGTCTGATGGCTTTTTACCGCCGAGCTAGGAATTGTGGCTGTGTCTATGCCTAGCGCACAATCCGTTTCCGCATAGGTCTGAAAAGACAGTGAAGTTAAAGACCAGCAGGGACAGATTCTTAGGTGTTTGCTGAGATTTGGTTATCTGTATTGCGATCGCTCTTTACTGGCCAAGTCGGCACGTTCGAGGCGATGGTGAGCCTTGTAACTGCTGATGTTTCTAGACGTCGTCTTATGCTAAGTACTAACCTAACTAGCTTTCTAACGCTCTTCAGCGAAAGTTACTGAAGAGCGCTACTTGTGCTGTTTTCATCAACTCGTTTTCACTTTTCGTAGGACTAACGAAATAGAAGCACCGCAATTGGGCTACTCCTCAGCAGCTGAATGGTGGTGCTGCCAATGATCAGACGGCGAATACGACTGTGTCCGTAGGCACCCATTAGTAGCAAATTGATCTGATGCTGCTCTATGTATTGCGCGATCGCCCTCTCAGGTTCGCCACTGGCCAAACTCGTCGTCGCCGCAAATCCAGTCTGCTGTAATTTTTCCTGCACTTCGGCTAGCATTTGTGAGGGTCCCTCGTCTGACGCTGATTTGGCCACCGTTATCACATGGAGATCACTATCTTTAAATCCTTCCGCATTGCCTGTTAGGAAGTTGACGATTCGTTTTGCGGTCGGGCTGCCATCGTAAGCGAGCAAAATCCTTTTGACCGGGACAAAGGTTTGAGGCGTCACCAAGCAAGGCTTGCGGCTGCTGCGGACAATGCGCTCAATGTTGGCACCTAAGTGATCAGATGCAAACTCTGCGGCCTCACCCCGCTTTCCTAGCACCACCATATCAGCGTCAGCTTCAAAGTCGCGAAAGCAGTCTACTAAGAAACCGGTTGGGTTCAGCAGCTCGACATCATTAATGCCTTCTTCTTTTAAGATCTGACCGGCGTTTTGCAAGATTAGTCGCGCCCGCTTCTTACTAAGCTTGGCCTTTTCGTGCTCCAAATTGACAAGTTCATTCATAAGCTGTTCTGACGCACCCAAGCCAAGACTGCCGCTAAGGTTGCCAGTAGAAACCGCTTTTTGGCGAATATCTGTGACAAATAGCACCTTGGCACTGGACTGAAACTGACGGGCAAACCAGGCACCGTATCGATAGATCCCTTCTGAAAAGGCAGACCCGTCAGAGCACAGCAGGATTGTTTTTATGGCGTTTTTCATGGTGCGTATTTATCTTCTCTTTTAATATCTATCAATGTCTACAGCCTTGATGTCTATTGCTTTAACGTCTACAGCCGCGTAGCAACGGCTAGGCATCAGCCACTAATTCCTCCGCTGTAGCCAGACGATTGAGCAAGGTGCTGCTGGCCTGGTTGAGCCCAACGACATCGACTTCAACCCCTTGACGACGAAACTTTTGTACGGTTCTATCGAGCACTTCTACAGCACCTTGATCCCATAGATGCGCATCAGTCAGGTCGATGGTTACGTACTCTACCGGATCGGCAAAGTCAAAAGAGGTGGCAAATTCATCACGTGAGACAAAGAAGATTTGGCCCGATATTTTGTAAATGCGACGGGCTCCGTCCTCAACTAGCACCTTATCGACAAAGACCAGCTTAGCCACTTTGCGAGAGAAGAACACCGTACTCATCACAATGCCAATGCCAACGCCTAGCGCGAAGTTACGAGTGAAGATGATTACAAACATCGTTGTCAGCATCACGCTCACTTCACTGCGAGGAACGCGCCGCATATTGGTAAAAGACGACCAGCGAAAGGTACCAATAGAAACCATGATCATGACCGCGACTAGAACCGCCATTGGCATCTGACTCACCCAGTCTTGCAAAAACAAAATAGACGCCAGCAGAAAGATGCCAGCCGCTAAGGTAGAGAGCCGACCTCGACCACCAGACTGCACGTTAATCACCGACTGACCGATCATGCCGCATCCAGCCATACCACCAAAAAAGGAGGTCACAATGTTCGCAATCCCCTGACCTTTGGCCTCTCTGGTTTTGTCGCTGGGTGTATCGGTCAAGTCATCGACTAAGGACGCCGTGAGAAAAGAGGCCAGTAACCCGACAATCGCTAGCGTGATGGAATAAGGAAAGATAATTTGCAGCGTCTCAAGCGTAAACGGCACCTGCGGCAGGGCAAAAACGGGGGGCGCAGTGGGAAGTTCGCCCATGTCGCCGACGGTAGGCACATCTAGACCCAAGGTGATAGCGGCGATGGTCATGACCGCTAGGGCAACCAAAGGTGACGGAACCGCCTTAGTAAAGCGCGGCAAAATGTATATAATTCCAAGCGATAGCGCGGTGATTACATACACCATGTAGGGAACGTTTGTGAGTTGCGGCAGCTGCGCCAGAAAGATCAGAACGGCTAAGGCATTGATGTAGCCGATCATGACCGCGCGGGGCACAAACTTCATCTGTCGGCCCAGTTTGAGCAGACCGAAGATAACCTGAATAACGCCAGTCAAAAAGGTCGCTGCGAGCAGGTACTGCAGTCCATGGTCTTTGACTAGATCGATCATCAGCAAAGCCATTGCGCCGGTGGCTGCTGAGATAGAGCCAGGTCTGCCACCTAGAAAAGCGGTAATCACAGCGATAATAAAGGAGGCATAGAGGCCAACTTTGGGATCGACGCCCGCAATAATTGAGAAGGCGATCGCTTCTGGAATCAGAGCTAGCCCAACAACAGCACCCGATAAAATGTCAGCTTTGGGATTGACCAGCCACTCGCGTTTAAAAGAGCGCCAGCTTAGCGCGCGAACGTTGAAATTGAGAATGTTCAAGGGTTTTACTTAAGAAGCCAAAAATTGAGTCTTGGCATCTTGACGTCATAAGAACGCCGCTACCAAAACCAAAGATGATCATACAGCAGCGGCTCTCTAGGGGTGTTCAAGCAAAGGTGACACTTTATCGCTCTTCAATGACTCTAGATAGAGGAAATCTGAAACGCCAAGTTTCTGTCCACAGCCTCTTCAGTAGAACCACTATGAGAGTACGTAAAATGGTCGATGTAGTTATCCTTCAGCGAAAGTCATAGAAGAGCGATAAGCAGCGCTGGCGATGAAAACAGAGTTATTTCAACTAGCGAAAGGCCTAATATCTATGCCTTTAGACATAGATTCGGCTGCCTGTTTCTACACACGCTTGCTAAAGCGAACTCATTACGAGTATGATTTAGCTTGTAAGCAAAAATGAACAGTAGATTGCAAAACAAAATTGCATCTACTTCAGCAAAGAGTTTAACTCAAGGAGATTCATAGTTCATGGCATTAGAAAACCGCGAAGGTCAAAAGGTTCCTAACGTTACATTCCGCACCCGTCAAAACGATGAGTGGGTTGATGTCTCTACTGACGAACTGTTTAGCGGTAAGACAGTCGTTGTCTTTTCCTTGCCAGGTGCCTTTACGCCCACCTGCTCGTCTACACACCTGCCTGGTTATAACGAGTACGCCGGTCTCTTCAAGCAAAACGGTGTAGATGACATTATCTGTATGTCTGTCAACGACACCTTTGTGATGAATGCTTGGTCTGAAAATCAAGAGGCTGATAATGTTCGCGTTATTCCCGATGGCAACGGTGAATTTACCGATGGCATGGGGATGCTGGTAGGAAAAGAAGATTTGGGCTTTGGTAAGCGCTCTTGGCGCTATTCCATGCTGGTCAAAGACGGCGTGGTTGAAAAGATGTTCATTGAGCCTGAAGTTCCTGGTGACCCGTTTGAGGTCTCTGACGCTGGGACTATGCTGAACTACATCAATGACAAAGCAGGCACACCACGCCGTGCGTTCATGATTAGCAAGCCGGGCTGTCCTTTCTGTGCCAAGGCTAGAGACTTGCTTGATGCAAATGGCATCAGCTATGAGCAAGTCGAGCTAGGCGGTGGCGTTACTACTAAGTCGCTCTATGCGGTTTCAGGTGCAGGTACTACACCTCAAGTCTTCATTGACGGCGTGCTGGTAGGTGGCTCAGACGATTTGGAAACCTATTTCAAGAAGTAGTCTAAGCAATTAGCCCCGTTTCCCCGACCCTCTGACCTAGAATTAGGCGGCTTTTTGATGGCTGAGCGGAGACCGAGATTTGGTTGGACCTCAACTCCGCTCAGCGATCGCAAATATTGGCTAGCCAAAGTATCGCTTGCAAACACATCCTCTCAGTCAAGGCACGATTTTGTGAGTTCGCTTAGGATCTATATATCTATCTTTAATTGGCTTGCTTCGATTCAGCTAGCATCGAAGCCATATATATAACAACTACAAAACGACTACGATCTTTTCTCTCTTAGGAGCGATTCTCTCATGGCTTACGATTTTGACCTTTTTGTTATTGGCGGTGGTTCTGGCGGTATTGCCTCGTCTCGCCGTGCGGCTTCTCATGGGGCTAGAGTGGCTGTTGCGGAGAACGATCGACTGGGAGGCACCTGTGTAAACCGGGGCTGTGTTCCTAAAAAGCTCATGGTGTATGCTTCGCATTTTCCTAAATACGCTGAAGAATCGAAAGGCTATGGCTGGCACGTTGAGCCGGGTTTGTTTGATTGGAAGGAGATGATTACGGCGGTCAACAATGAGGTGACGCGTCTCAATGCCATTTATCAGCGAATGGTTGACACTGCCCAGGTGAAGGTATTTCGCCATCATGCTCGGCTGCTAGACGCTCATACGGTAGAGGTGGGTGATGAGAAGGTAACGGCTGAGCGGATTTTGATTGCAGTTGGGGGCAAACCGGTAAAGCCAGATATTCCAGGAATTGAACATGCAATTACGTCAGACGGCATGTTTGAACTGAAGACACAGCCGAAGCGGATGGTGATTTTGGGCGGTGGCTACATCGGCTGTGAGTTTGCTTGCATTATGAATGGACTGGGCACGAAGGTGACCCAGGTCATTCGCAAAGAGCAGATTTTGAATGGGTTTGATGGCGATCTTCGCAATGAGCTGCATGAGGCGATGCAAAAGCAGGGCGTTCGGATTATTAACAACGCTGAGATTGTTGGGATCGCAAAGACAAGCGAGGGCGTGAAGGTCACTATCAACGATGGCGAAGATCAAATAATTGTGGCAGATGCCGTTGGCTTAGCAGCGACGGGGCGACGGCCTAAACTGAAGAATCTGGGTTTGGAGAATACTAAAGTAGAAACGCATCGAGGTGCGATCGCTACCGATGAATACAGCCAAACCGCAGAGCCCAGCATCTATGCAATTGGTGACTGTACTGATCGCATCAACCTAACGCCCGTTGCCATTGACGAAGGCCGTGCCCTGGCCGACACTCTCTATGGCGGCCAATCTCGCCGGACGAGCTACGAAAACGTACCTTCTGCTATTTTCACTACGCCAGAAGCCGCAACGGTAGGAATGACTGAAGAAGCTGCGATTGAAAAGTACGGCGAGGACGATATTCATGTTTACCGCTCGCGCTTTCGTTCGATGTACTACACCTTGCCAAACAAGGATGAGAAGACGCTGATGAAGCTGATTGTGCACAAGTCTAACGATAAAGTGCTAGGTGCGCATATGGTGGGAGACGCAGCAGCAGAGATTATTCAAGGAGTCGCGATCGCGCTTAAGATGGGTGCTACCAAAGCCGACTTCGATGCAACGGTTGGCATTCACCCTAGCTCTGCTGAAGAATTTGTCACTATGAGATAGCCAGACGAGATAGCCAGTTTCGATAGAAGAACAGAAAATAAGTCTTTATACCTACGTTCTGTTTTTCTTTTTGTAAGGCTCTCTCATAAGCTTCCGGTCAATTTCTCATATTCTCTTTTTGCTTTCTTCACAGACCCTTCTATACGGCCCCTTCAGGCGATCGCCTGAAGGGGCCGTTCTTACAGAAATTGAGCTTATCAGCGTTCTATAGAAACAGATACTACGTGGGTTTGTAATGGTAAAAACTGTCGCGAAAAATACTTTGCATAAAACCCATGTAAACTTTGCATGATTTGTCTCTAAAATGTTCTTTGTGAACCTGCAATCACTTTTTAAGTGACTAGGATGGTCATACGAACAGGATGCATCCGTTTTACAGGTCTCATTCGTAGACCTAACACCTGGACCAAATCTATAGACTAAACCAACACCTAAAACTTATTTCTGACATTTTATATAAGGTGTGACACTCACAAAGGTGTGACACCCCTGATACGTAAACAAGAGGCCCTATAGCTAACGTCAGTACAGACATTGTTTAGACGGCTCGAATAGGTACTTTTCACCGTCTGTCTTATATAGTCTCTCTGACACATCTCTTTGGCATAGCTCTTTGGCTCGTCTCTTCGGCACAGCTTTTCGGCACATCTCCTCGACATAGCCTGTTATGCACAGCCTGTCGGTTGTTCCAACCGTGCTGATACCTTATTAAACACCTTGGGCACCTTGTTGAGTGCCAGCACCAATCCTTCTATATACCGACACTACTGGATTCCCGAAAAACACTCTTTTTGTCATGGTTAATTCTTCACTGAACAGTAAAAGCAAGCTAGATATCCTTAAGCCTTTACGCAATCTAATTGAAGGCATTCCCGTCGAAAACGAAAAAACGGCGCATCGCATTGTGGCTATCATTCCTGCTGACTGTCCTTTCGAGCGCGATGTCAAGGTCTTTAAGCGCACCGTTGCTCACATCCCACCTATGTGCAAGCTAAACCCGCTGTACGATCAGCTAATTATGCTACGCTTCAAGGCGATGTGCTACCTTGTCGACGAATGTGGCATAGACGCTGCTGCGCTCTCATAGCTTTTCCCTAGCAGCCTTTTGCTAGCGCTTTTACCTCTCCCTACCATCATCTGCACTACATCCGCCCGCACTACGCTCAATCTCCCTACTATCATTCGCGCTACATTTACTTTCTGCACTACATTTACTTTCTGCGCTACCTCTATCTCTTTGCCTCGCGCATCGTATTGAGTTGAGGCAGCTAGACGAAAGAACCCATAGAAAAAGGAGCATACGACTATCTGTATGCTCCTTTTTCTATGTTTTTGCCGGTGTTGTCTTACAAGAGATTTTATTCGTCTGGCTGAGCATATCCCACCTGTTCAAGCAGGGTTAGTGGGCCAATCTCTTGCAGCTTAGTAAGCTCTTCCTCATCTTTTACCAGCAGTGAGCCTGCAAAGCCCAAAGAGTTGACTGAAATATCTGCATACTTCTCCTGGCTGCGAGGAATGAGCATCATCCACTGCCGGGTGCACAGCAGATTGTAAGGTGCTGTTTGTGTGCTGCTCATGTCGGTGGTGTCGATACCGACAGCGTTTAGCAACATCAGGTAGCGGCTCATGTATAGCTTGGTGAGAACTTCACCAGAAAAGCCTTGCTTTTGTGGCGGGAATTTGGCGATCGCATGCTTAAAAGGCAGCAAAGGTGACCATCGATTGCCCCCAGACACCTTTGCTTTAGTCATCGCAATTTCGACCGGTAGCTCAGCTAGCTCGTCTGAGCGAGGGATCACCTGCAAATGCTTGTGTGGCTGGCTAGCCCCTGCCGCTGTGCCCCCGTTGTAATAGCCAAGTCCGTCCACCTCACTCAGACACTTTCGTAGCGCATCAAAATCAGCCATCGTCAGCCAGTTGTCTTGATGCTCAAACTCACGAGTAACGATCAAAAAATGATGATCAACTACGTTGAACTTATTGAGCAAACATAAATGCGTCTCTGAAATATCTGTGACATAGAGATCTTGTTCGTAGGGTAAGAATGGATTTTCAGAGGCTGTTTTACCCTGCTGTGCTTTGGCTTCTTCTTTTCGTAAAATGTTCGCCAATACATACACTAAAAAGCTGATATCGCCCGTTTCTATTCGCTCGACGGTCGTTTTAATCGGCCGGAGATAGCCGGTTTCTAGTCCATGCGCACTCTGCGCCTTGAGCCTTTCCCAAAGGCTGCCAGATTTCCAGGGAATACGTGCTGTCATAGGCTCTCCAGTTAAGTTTTGGTCCATCAACCGATTGCCTGTAAGGGATCAGTTTTTAGCGTGCCGCACTGGGCTTTTAGCGTGCCGCACTGGGCCTGCTGGCGCAGCAGGTGGTCGCACAGTACCAGGGCGGTCATGGCTTCTACCATTGGCACTGCCCGAGGCAAGACACAGGGATCGTGGCGACCTTTGCCCGCTAGGGTGGTTTCTTGGCCAGTATTATCGACTGTTTTTTGGGTCTTGCGGATGGTGGCGGTTGGCTTAAAAGCAACGCGAATGATGATGTTTTCACCATTAGAGATGCCGCCTTGGGTACCCCCAGAGCGATTGGTGCGGGTGCGAAAGGTGCCGTCCTCACCCTGATACATTTCATCGTTGTGCTGGCTGCCGGTGAGGTAGGTGCCTGCAAAGCCAGATCCCATTTCAAAGCCTTTGGTGGCGGGCAGTGACATTGCGCCTTTGGCCAGATCGGCGCTGAGCTTATCAAATACGGGTGCGCCTAGACCTTTGGGTACGTTTCTGGCGACGCATTCAACCACGCCGCCAATCGAGTCACCGTCTTTGCGCACTTCGTCGATACGCTCAATCATCTGCTGGGCCACGTCCTGATTAGGACAGCGGACGATGTTGCTTTCGACGGCCTCTAGGGTAACGGTGCTAGGGTCTAGTGGGGCTTCAATATCTTGAATGCGCTTGACGTAGCCAATGATTTCAACGCCTGCGACTTGCTTCAGAATTTTTTTGGCGATCGCACCTGCGGCCACTCGCCCAACAGTTTCTCTAGCAGATGAACGTCCGCCGCCTTGCCAGTTGCGAATTCCATACTTGGCGTCATAGGTGGCATCAGCGTGAGAAGGTCGGTATTTTTTCGCCATCTCGTCGTAGTCTTGCGAGCGGGCGTCTTTATTGCGCACCAAAATAGAGATAGGCGTGCCCAGCGTTTTGCCTTCAAACACACCTGAAATGATCTCGCAGGTGTCTGTTTCTTTGCGAGATGTGGTAATGCGGCTTTGGCCCGGACGGCGACGGTCCAGGTCTACCTGAATTTCTTCTGCTGAAATTTCTAACAGGGGCGGACAGCCATCAATCGTCACGCCAACACCGCCGCCGTGAGATTCTCCAAATGTAGTGATTCGAAAAAGGTGCCCGAAAGTGTTGCCCATGAGGTGCTGCTATATATTCGCTTAGTCGCGCTTAAAAAGAACCTTATCGATCCTACCGCATAAGCGAACCTCACCCGAATTAAGCAAGCTTTGTCAACTGACCTATTCTGAAGACAGTTTTAGCAGAGTTCTAGGGTTGATGGCCGTTCCGTCTTTGTAGAGGCTGTAGTGCAGATGAGGGCCAGAAGAGCGCCCGGTGCTGCCTACGTGTCCGATAATCTGGCCGCGTTCAACGGTATCGCCTACCTCGACAATGACCTTCGACATATGAGCGTAGAGCGTTTTGTAGCTACCGCTGTGTTTGATAGTAACCGTATTGCCATAGCCGCCGTTGGGCCCAGCGAGGGTAACGACACCATCGCCAGTAGCGGCAATAATATCGCCATATTCGCTCACAAAATCTATGCCTTCATGCGTTTCGTAGCCACCGCCGCCAAAGGGATTTCTGCGAATGCCAAACTCTGAAGAAATTTCGACTGGGCCCACAATAGGCTGACCATCAGGATAGGCGGCTTCTGCCGCGAGGGTTTCTTCTAGTGCTGGCTTGATACTGGTGTCTAGCGTTCGGTTGAGCTTAGGGACTTGTGTCTGCACGTCTTTGAGTAAGCTGACCGGGTCAACTATGTTGGCTAGGCCCCCTCTAGGCGGAAAAGCGTTAGTCAGTACGTCTGCTTCTCTAAAGCCATTATCGCTAGTGCTAGCAGATTCGCGATTTTGACGAGAAGTTTGGCGATCCCCTGTGGAGACGGACGGTGAGCTTGAGGCTTGCGACTCTTCTCTAGGAACGCCCGCTCGTTCGCGGAGTGTCTCAATTTCTGCGTCTAGAGAGTCTACTTCTGCTTTTACTTCTGAGGCGATTACCTGTAGCTCGGTATTTTGTTCACTCAGGCGAAGATTGTTTTGAATGAGTGCTAGGCACATAGCACCCAGCGATACAGTGGGTACACCTAAGAACAGTAGGGTTAGAAAAAAGCCGCGAAGTGGAGTGATGGTGATTCCGGCTGCATGACTAACGGTTCTTTTGGCAATGCGTCTGCTGCGCGCTGCGGTGTAGCTGGTGTGTGACTGCTGTCGCATAGATGATTGAGAACGCCTGCTTACGCAGCGTTTTATGAAAATCCGGTCAACTTTTCTCTTCTTCACAGTTACGAGATTATACGGGGATCACGGCCCTGGCCACTGAATACTTACGAATTACTGTACGAGTTGTACATTAGGCATAAGAAAAACTTAAGCTTATTATGTTGCTTGTGATGACTGCTTTCGCGCCGTTTGAAAGCCTGAAGAAAGAGCTAAAAAGCCTGCGCTATCAGTAGATTTACGGCAGCGCGGCTGCGGGAATAAACAGGCTAAAGGAATGTGCTAAGCGGTCTCGACAGTGACGTTGCTATGCTGACGTTTTGATGCAAGTGTTCGGAACCTGGCGTTCTAAAGAATGGCGATAACCTGTCGATGGAGAGTTGTTGCGATCGCTTGAAGTTCGGCACAGTAGATATTACCTGCCTCTTTTAGCACAGCTAAGAAAGGCGAAATCAAACATTATCAAAATCAAAAACTGGCCTCAAAACGAGAGCCAGCGAGGGTTCATGAGGGTTACTTGGTTCGATGCAAATTCCTGGCTGATTGAAACAGCCGATATCCGGGTGCTGGTTGATCCTTGGCTTGTAGGCGACTTAGTATTTGGTAATCTACCTTGGTTCGTCCGCGGCGTTCGGCCTACGCCTATCGCTATTCCAGACAATATTGATTTAATTTTGCTCTCTCAGGGGCTAGCCGACCACGCGCACCCAGAGACGCTCAGCGCGATGGATCGCTCGATTCCGGTGGTGGCTTCTGTAGATGGTGCTAAGGTGGCCGAATCGCTGGGATATAAGTCTGTCATGACGATTAATCATGGTGAGCAGCTAAAGATAGACGAGCGCTTGGCGATTGAGGCATTTGTCGGTGCGCCAGTGGGCCCGGCTAAAAATGAAAATGCCTACGTGCTTAACTTTTTATCGGCAGGCGTGCGGCTGTACTATGAACCGCACGGCTATTTAGATAGTAAGCATCTCAAAGATGTGGGTGCTGTAGAAGTGGCGATTACGCCAATGGCTGATCAAAAATTGATGGGAATTGCACCTGTTATTCGTGGGTCTGTTGCTGCGCCTCAGATTGCTGAGCTGTTGAATCCTCGCGTAATGCTGCCTACTGCAGCCGCTGGAAGTGTGACATACGAGGGTCTGATTGCGCCTACGCTGACGACGAAAGGGGGCGCGGTGGAAATGCGATCGCACCTCTCAGCGCGAGGATTTCAAGCAAAGGTGATTCAGCCTACCGTCGGAGAAGCGATAGAGCTGGATCTATAAAGCAGAGCCAAATACATCCAGTTGATTTCACTGGAGCTATCAATGTATTTATCAGACGTGAGCTGACTTTAAGCCGATCTTATTAGGCTGTTTTTCTAGCCTGTTCCTACAAGCTAGAGCTTGTTTCACCGGCAATCTCACTGGTTCTAGTTTTGCTGGTAGCCTCGTGGCTTGCTGCTGGATAGTCTGCTGGGCGCTCTGCCGCTATGCGATCTGCTGCTGGGGCCGGTGTCAAAGCCGTTGAAAGCTTAGCCACGATACCGCTTTCGCTGTCTTCGGAGGCCAACAGTGTTTTGAGTGCTGCCAAGACCTGATCTTGCTCATGACGCAGCGTTTCTAGCCGAGTTATGAGCTGATTGATCTGAGTCTGCTTGGATTCGGGTGAGGTGGTGACCCTTTTCCAAAGCCACTGACTCAAGGTAAACGGCAGTGTCAGAATAGCGGTGATGATGGCCTTGAGCAGGCGTTTCATAAAGTCGGCAGCAAGCTGTAGCAGACCAATGCTCAGCAGCAGGGCCGCTACTGCAATAAGAGGATGGGCAAAAGCCACCGCGATCGCTGTCTGTAGCTGATTGGCAAACTTGGCAAGGGTATCGAGAGAGTTGGATAGATCTAAAAAATCCATCCGGGGAAATGTCGGGCGTGAGAAGTCAAGCATCGACGTTTTCAGCCCACTGGCAGAGCTGATGTGGCAGTCTATATAGGGTTTATATTTTTAGGGCTGGCGTCAAGTCTAATTTCAATAAGTTTTACACGAAAAGTTTTACACGAAGGAGTACTGATTATCTTGAAATCTGTTTTGTCTGGTATGTTGACGATTGCTTTGACGGTGTTATTTGCGTTGGGTAGCCCGTTGCCGTCTCTGGCGGATGTTTTGCTGCCGACTGGTGCGGTCAGCTCTCTAGATAGCGGCATGACTAGCAATCTGGCTGTATTACCTGGTCTAAGGGGCGCTTTTACGGGTGAGCAGCCTAATGATATTGGGGTGAACGATGGGCATTTGGCGAGCTGTCCGGCCTCACCAAACTGCGTCGTGAGTCAGGGTGCGGATGAGGAACATGCGATCGCACCGATTGCTTATGTAGGCGATCGCGCTACTGCCCGCGCCAATTTGATTGCTATTTTGGGCGTCGTTCCTCGAACTGAAATTGTCAGTCAAAGCGACGACTATATTCTTGCGAAATCAGAGAGCCGCCTGATGGGCTTTGTTGATGATACTGAGTTTTACTTTCCCCAGAATGAGAAAGTCATTCAGATGCGAGCCGCTGCGCGGATGGGTGAGTCAGATTTGGGCGTAAATCGTCGTCGGCTTGAGCAAATTCGCCTAGCGTTTGCTGATTTGGCTAGCTAAAGATTTCTGACGAACTTTTCCTAACGATGCCCGCAGCCGTCTAGTTTCATTAGCTCTAAAGAGCTATAGCTTTTGTAGAGTTGCTCAGTACATTTTCATTGGCTGAAGCCTTTGGAAAAGTAACGGGTAACTCTATCCGCAGAGTAAGGATGCATTTTTACTTTGCCATACCTTGAGATTGACATGGAAAAACCGCCGCAGTGATTATTCACTGCGGCGGTTTCTATTTTTCTGATAAGTCTGTCGATAGGTCTTGTGTGACTCAGCCGCTGTTTAGCGCGATCGCTTATTTTTTCGAGCGGCTGCGACTTTTTGTCTTAGCCGTTTTCGACTCTGCTTCTGCAACGACTTCTGCGGCAGCTTCTTTGACTTCTACATCCACTTCAACCGGCTCGGTAAAGGTGCTTTCTGTCTCTGGCTCTAGTGGTATCGCCTCGGGCTTAATTTTTGCCATCACCTGCGCTTTGACCTTGGCCGCAAACTCAGGATCTTCTTTCATCCGAATAATGGTGTTATCACGACCTTGGGCTACGTTGCTGCCCTCGTAGCTGTACCAGGCCCCTTTGCGCACCACAATATCGTGCTCTTCGGCAATGTCGAGCAGACAGCCCAAAATAGAAATGCCCTCGCCAAAGATAATGTCGAACTCAGCGATGCGAAAAGGCGGCGCGACTTTGTTTTTGGCAACTTTGACCTTAACTCGAATGCCGAACTGGTCATTGCCTTTTTTCAGGGTTTGAATGCGGCGAATATCTAAGCGGACAGAAGCATAGAATTTGAGGGCGTTACCACCAGTGGTGGTTTCGGGGTTACCGTAGGTGACGCCAATTTTGAGGCGAAGCTGGTTGAGGAAGATGACAGTGCACTGCGATTTGCCGATATTACCGGTAATTTTTCGCAGGGCTTGGCTCATCAGTCTGGCCTGGAGACCCATGTGAGAGTCGCCCATTTCGCCTTCGATTTCGGCGCGGGGAGTAAGGGCCGCAACGGAGTCGATGACGATCAGGTCTACGGCAGAAGATCGCACAAGCTGATCGCAAACTTCTAGGCCCATTTCGCCAGTATCTGGCTGAGAGATCAGCAGGTTTTCGATATCGACGCCCAGATTAGCCGCGTAGTAGGGGTCGAGGGCGTGCTCCGCATCGATAAAGGCAGCGACGCCACCCTGACGCTGAATTTCTGCGATCGCATGTAAAGCCAGCGTCGTTTTGCCAGAGCTTTCTGGGCCGTAAATTTCAATCACACGGCCCTTGGGCAGTCCGCCGCCGAGTGCCATATCTAGCGTTAGGGCTCCGGTTGGAATGGTTTCCACTTGCATGCGATTGGCTTCACCTAACCGCATGATCGACCCTTTCCCAAAGTTGCGCTCAATCTGGGTGAGCACTGAGTCAAGAGCTTTTTGCTTTTCAGAAGAGGCGTTAGCAGCCATAGGTATTCCCGGAGGTATTTCGATGAAGTTCTTAGATAAAATTCGCTATACTAATTTTAGTACACACGCACTAAATTGACATCTCTACAACATATTAGTCTCAGTCCTCATTTATATCTTCTTTGCGGCTCTTTTCTTCCTCACTATGCAAAACTGTGAACTTGTCGATGTCTTGACGCAGCCCGACTGGGTGATTGCGATTGGCCGTGTTGCGATTGGCCTAGGTGAACATGGCTATCGCTGCTGGGTCTTTACGCCCGATTTTACGGTATTAGACGATGGTGAGGTCCATCCGTCTCGCGAGGCTGCGGCTGAAAGCGCCCGCCGACTGGTGATGGATTCTCGCGAGTATTAGACCAGCCCTCGGTCGATATTTGGCTATCATTTTGTAGATAATTCTATCTATACTTGCGGGCTATTTTGCAGGCAGCGTGAGGGTGAAAGCGGTTTGTTCGCCCTGCGTTTTGCTCAAGCGTAGGTCGCCTCTGTGTGCGCGGGCAATTTCTCTAGAAAGACTCAGCCCTAGGCCAAATCCTTCTCGTTTGCGGTTGCGTGAGAGATCGCCTCGGTAGAATCTGTCGAAGACGCGATCGCGCTCTTCTTCTGGAATGGCTTTAGACGCATTGGCCACGGTGATGTTGACTGTGTCTACTTGTCTGCTGCCTGCGATAGATAGCCATTGGCGCTCGGTGCCAGGAGGCAAGTTGTATTTGATTGCGTTGTCGATGAGGTTTTGCAGTACCTGTGTGAGCAGATCGTGATCGCCTTTTACCTTTAAGTCTTTTTCTAGCTTGATGGTGACGGGGAGCGTGGGCGCAAGCAGCTCAATATCTTCTACTAGGATCTCTAAAATTGTGCCAATATCCACCCGGTCTTGCCGTAGGCTCATTTGCCCTGCGTCTGCCAAAGACAGCAGCAGCAGCTTGCGCACAATGGTGCTAAGCCGAGAGACTTCGTCTAGCAGATAGCTCAAGCTTTGCTGTAGCGCCGAGCCTGGTTCGGCCTTTTGCATCACGCGCTCTAGCTCACCACGCAAGATGGCCAGCGGTGTTTTTAGCTCGTGGGCCGCGTCGCCGCTAAAGCGAGAAGACTGCTTAAAGCTGCGCTCTAGGCGAGTGAGCATTTCATTGAAAACTTCAATCAGCTCTACAAATTCTACGTCGGTACTGCCAACGGGGACCTGCTGGTCTAGCCCAGTGGCCGTAACCTGCTTGATGACGCTAGTTAGCTTGCGAACGGGCTTGAGGGCGCTGCCAGAGAGCACCCAGGCCCCGGCGGCAATCATCAGCAGCGTGCTAGGAATCGCGACTAAAAAGATATTGCGAATGACCGCCATGTCCTGATCGATAGTCTGGAGGCTAATGGCGATCGCACTTTGGCCAGACTCTGTGTGAATCACACCGACGCGCCAGTTGCCTGCCGCTGTATTCGGGGTAAATACTTCTCGTTTAGTGCTGCTAGCAACTGTATTGTCTATATTTTCTAATGCAGCTTTGTTGGCTTTTTCGGTGAGTTCTTTAGCCTTTGTTTTGAGCAGCTCTCCGATATTAAGCGTGACGATTCCAAGCTGCGCCCCGTCTACAGAGTAATGAACAGTACGACCTTCGCCATCGCGCGAAAGCAGGGTGACAGGTGCCCCTACTTGAATTTCTAGATCGCGAGGCAGTTCACTGGTAAAGGTCTCCCACTGCTCGGGCGACCGTATAGATACCATTCTTTGCAGCTGACTATTGAGCCTGGTGTCTAGGCTGTTAACCTTAGCGACATAGATCAGTCGCCAAGCGACCAGGCCAAAGCCTACGAGCGCGCCCCCTGCTAGTGCGACCGATAGCAGTGCGATCCGTAAGCGAAACGATGCCAGCTTCATCAGAGTTCCTCAGAATTTTTTAGGCTTACTCTGCCTGACGGAACCGATAGCCCACGCCGCGGACGCTTTCAATCCAGCGCGTTTCGGCTCTGATGTCTATTTTCTTTCGCAGCCGCTGGATGCAGACATCAACTACGTTGGTGCTGGGGTTAAAGTCGTAGCCCCAAACGTGCTCTAGTATTTGGGTACGGGTAAAAACGCGACCGGGCGATCGCATCAGATACTCCAGCAAATTAAACTCTCTAGTTGTCAGCTCGACTAAATGCGAATCTGCTTCGCTCTCGCAGGTCACCGTTCGCGTCAGCCGATCTAGTCGAAACGGGCCAACGGTGAGCTGATTTTGGCGCTCGCTGCCGCTGCGTCTAGCTACCGCATTAATTCTAGCGACTAGCTCTTCAACAAAAAAGGGCTTGGCAATATAGTCATCGGCCCCTAAGTTGAGCCCTTGCAGGCGATCGTCTAGCTCGTTGCGGGCTGTTAGTAAAATTACCGGCGTATTGCGACCAGTCAGCCGCAAATGCTTAAGGATAAAGAGCCCGTCTTTCCCTGGCATCATAATGTCGAGCAAAATCACGTCGTAGTCGTTTCCTAGTGCCTTGTCATAGGCAATATCGCCATGATCACAGTAGTCTACGACAAACCCCTGCTCTTTTAATCCCACCTGTACGAAGCTGGCGATCTTCGGCTCATCTTCTACAAATAAAACGTGCACTAGTGTGACCTCAACGAACTGAGCAGCCCATAGCCGCATTCTATAACGTCATTAAATCTTGGCTATCTGTGAGTAGATAGGCATAGTCAGAGTTTTCGATGGCCTCACAGACTTCAGTGTAGTTGTTGATAATATCAGCTAGCTGACGATGAACAAGCTTGATGGTGCTGCCGATCGGGATAATTTCTGGAATGGCTAAGAATGTCGATAGCTTTAGGGCGGTTCGGGCATAGACGTTTGGGTCTATCAGGTCGTCTTCGTAGACCAAATCTAGATAGGGGATATCGTGCAAGATAGCGCTAGCCTCTACGCGCTGATGGTCTAAATACTGGAGGCAGGCGAAGAGCTCGTCGATATCTATTATTATTTTGTTCGGTGATTTGTTCGGTGGCTTATTCGGTGATTGATGGGGGTGATTTTTTTCTTTGCCCTGATCGCAAACGCTGTAGGCTCTGAGGATTGCGATCGCCTGTCTCAAAACGTTTCTTCGGCGAAGGTAAACCACTCGGCACCCCCCTCGGCGCAAATCTTGTAAAAATTGATTGGGATCGGCCAGCCCTTGAATCTCTCGTAATTGTTCTACCGTGAGGCTAAAGCCATAAACCTCGCTCTTGCTTCGACGAATGTGCTGATAGACGCTAAGCCGAGGAAACTGTACTTTCTGACTCAAGATGTTTTCTTGGAACGTAATCGCACGGCGCGCTTTGAACCATTTGGTTAGGTTTACACAGCCGCTTTGACCCATCTCAAGTATCACAAAGCTTGGTTTGTGCGGCCTAGAGCCTGTCAGCCTTTGAAAGGTGTCTAGCCAGCGGCCCGCTGCGCTGCTTCTAAATAGAGGTTCTTCGCTAGTCACCATGATTCGTGCTGTCTCCTGGTGTATCCGGGAGGTGTTTGCGGCATGCAAGCACCTAGTAAGATCTTGCTAGTCTCTTTTAGCGTACCCGCGCCAAGCCTGCTATGACGAATTTGCTCCGCACGCCTCTGTACGATCTCTGCCTTCAGCAGAACGCCCGGATGACGCCTTTTTCTGGCTGGGAGATGCCCGTTCAGTTTAGCGGCATTCGGCAAGAGCATCAGGCCGTACGAAAATCTGCCGGGGCGTTTGATATCTCTCATATGGGTAAGTTTGTGCTGACTGGACCCGATGCGATCGCTCAGCTGCAGCGGCTAGTGCCTTCGGATCTGTCTCGGCTGGTAGCTGGAAAAGCGCAGTATACGGTGCTGCTAAATGAACAGGGCGGCATTATTGACGATTTGATTGTTTACCACCAGGGTCGCTCGGCAGGGGCTGAAACCATTACGCTGATTGTGAATGCAGGCACCACTAAGAAAGATAAGGCCTGGATTCAGTCGCATCTGAGCGATTCAGTACAGTTTCAAGATCTCTCTCGCGAGCAGGCTCTAATTGCTGTGCAGGGCCCAACTGCAACCAGCACACTGCAACAGCTATGCCCAACAGAAGATCTTCAGGCTATCTCTCGCTATGGGCACCGCACGGGACAGGTTTTGGGTCACACGGCGTTTTTGGCGCGAACCGGATACACGGGTGAAGATGGCTTTGAGGTGATGGTGGCAGCCGCTGCGGCTGAGGCAGTGTGGCAGCGACTGACGGAATTGGGCGTGATGCCTTGTGGGCTAGGTGCTAGAGACACGCTGAGGTTGGAAGCGTCGATGGCGCTGTATGGCCAAGATATTACAGAAGACATCAGCCCGATAGAAGCAGGTTTGAGCTGGCTAGTGCATTTAAACAAGGCTGAAGATTTTGTGGGGCGAGCGGTGTTAGAAGCGCAGAAAGCAGCAGGGCCGACTCGTCGTTTGGTGGGATTGACGCTAGAAGGGCGAAATATTGCGCGACACGACTATCCCATTTTGAAAGGAGAAGAGGCGGTGGGCGTTGTGACTAGCGGTACCTTTTCACCGACGCTGGGCTACCCAGTGGCACTAGGCTACGTACCGGCAGAGCTGTCAAAAGTGGGTCAGCGCGTGGAGGTGGCCATTCGTAACAAGGCGTTTTTGGCGACGGTAGTGAAGCGCCCTTTTTATAAAGCGGCCCGGTGAGGCAACCCAGTGAGGAGACCTGGTGAAGCGACCTGGTGAAGCAACCTAGTGAAGCAACCCAATGAAGCTATCTGGTAACTAAAAAGGGCAGCTAAGTAAAACTGGCCAAGTAGCTTTACTATAAAAACTGGAATGTGACGTCTCAACACGACCCAGAAAACGTTTCACAAAACGACCCGGAAACCATCTCCAAAAAACACCCCAGAAAAAATCATGGCCTTTGAATATCCTGACGACCTGAAGTATCTAGACAGCCATGAGTACGCTCGGGTTGAAGCAGATAGCGAGACGGTGACGGTAGGTATTACGTCGTTTGCAGTAGACCAGATGGGTGATGTGGTGTTTCTAGAGCTGCCGGAGGTGGGTGACTCGGTAACGCAGGGTGAGAACTTTGGCACGATTGAGTCGGTGAAGGCAGTAGAAGATTTGAAAGCGCCGGTTTCCGGTGAGGTGATAGAGATTAATGAGGCGCTAGTAGAAACGCCTGAAGGGATTGCGGATAATGCCTATGGCAGTGGCTGGCTACTGAAGATAAAGGCAACTGATCTGTCTGGTTTAGAGCAGGCGATGTCGGCGGCGGACTATCAGCAACAGGTTGAAGGCGAGTAGACGTTGGCAAAGTGGTGTCGATGCTTGAATAATTCTGATAAAGCACCGTGCAAGCGATAGATGGGCTGATAGCTGCAACTTATCTTAATATTGTAGCTAGCGTGGATTGACCCTTTAGCTTGACCTGTTTAGCTCGACCTGTTGATAGAGCCGTCGAGTGAAGAGGTGAAACTAGCGCTTTGTACACCGACAGCGATCGCACTTCTTATGTCATACGAGTCAACGACGTCTGCTGCTGAGGTTATTGCTTCAAAGGCTGATTCTTCTGCTACCGCTGCGAGTCAGGAGTGCTCTGACTGGGTAAGTGAGCTAGCGGTCGATCGCTTTGCTGCGCGTCACCTAGGACTGAGCGATGAGAACATAGCTCAGATGCTAGCGGTGTTAGGCTTTGAGACGCTAGAGGGATTGATTTCGGCGGCGGTCCCAGCAGGCATCCGGCTCAGTGAGCCGTTAGCGGTGGCGTCGGCGCTAAGTGAAACGGCGGCGCTAGAGAAAATTGCCGTGATCGCCCATCAAAATCAGGTCTACCGCAGCTATATCGGGCTGGGCTACTACCGCTGCATTACGCCGGCTGTGATTCAGCGAAATATTTTAGAAAATCCGGGCTGGTACACCCAATACACCCCCTACCAGCCGGAAATCTCTCAAGGTCGTTTAGAGGCACTGCTGAACTATCAGACGATGGTGACCGACCTAACCGGTTTAGAGATTGCCAATGCCTCTTTGCTAGATGAAGGCACCGCCGCCGCCGAAGCCATGAGCATGAGCCTGGGCCTGTGCAAAGACAAAGCTGCGAAGCAGGCGAAGCGCTACTGGGTGTCTGCGGCCTGCCACCCGCAGACAATTGAGGTAATTAAGACGCGATCGCAGCCGCTAGGAATCGAGATTGTTGTTGGCGATCACCGCCATATAGATTTTGAAGCCGAAGCGCCTTTCTTTGGAGCTTTGCTGCAATATCCAGCAACAGATGGCGCGATTTATGACTACGCCGATTTTGTTGAAAGGGCCCATGTGGCAGGGATAATTGTTGCAGTTGCAGCCGATTTACTGAGCCTGACACTGCTAAAAGCGCCAGGGGAGTTTGGCGCAGATATCGCGGTGGGCAATACGCAAAGATTTGGTGTGCCGCTGGGCTATGGCGGGCCGCATGCGGCTTATTTTGCAACGAAGCAAAGCTATGCTCGCAAGCTGCCCGGTCGTTTGGTGGGCCTTTCTAGAGATAGCAAGGGGGCCCCGGCCCTGCGGCTAGCTTTGCAAACCCGCGAGCAGCATATCCGTCGCGATGCGGCGACCAGCAATATCTGTACGGCTCAGGTTTTGCTGGCGATTATTGCTAGCAGCTATGCGGTCTATCACGGACCGGCTGGCCTCAAGGCGATCGCCACGCGAATTCAACAGCTTACAAGTGCGCTAGCGGGCGGCTTGAAAAAGCTGGGCTATACCTTGGGCAGTGAACCTGTGTTTGATACGTTGACCGTGGAAACAGGCGATCGCACTGCCGACATTATGGCGCTGGCGGCTGAACAGCAAATCAACCTGCGCTGCGATTCTGCTGTGCGTCTAGGCATTTCGCTTGATGAAACAACCGGAGTAGAACAGGTTGCTGAACTGCTGACTATCTTTGCTAGAAATCAGAGCCAGCTAGAGCAAGGCTCGCCGAGTGAGAAGGGGCTAACCGAGAGTGCAATACTGCGATCGCTTCAGCCGCAGCCCTTACCTGATGCGCTTAATCGCACGTCAGACTATCTTACTCACCCTGTTTTTAATCAGTACCACAGCGAAACAGAGCTGTTGCGCTATCTCTACAGCCTTCAGAAAAAAGATCTTTCTTTAGCAGATGCCATGATTCCACTGGGATCTTGCACAATGAAGCTCAATGCAACGGCTGAGATGATTCCGATTACCTGGCCAGAGTTCGGTCAGATTCACCCATTTGCGCCCCTCTCGCAAACCAAGGGCTATCAGATGCTGTTTACCCAGCTAGAAGACCAGCTGGCCAATATTACAGGCTTTGCCGGTATCTCCTTGCAGCCTAACGCGGGTTCACAGGGCGAATACACCGGTCTGTTGGTAATCCGCCAATACCATGCCAGCCGCGATCAGGCCCATCGCAACATCTGTTTGATTCCTCAGTCGGCGCATGGCACTAACCCGGCGAGCGCGGTGATGGCTGGGATGAAGGTTGTTGCGGTTAGTTGCGATGACGATGGCAATATTGATGTCGATGATTTGACGCTAAAGGCTCAGAAATACAAGGACAATCTCTCGGCGCTGATGGTGACGTACCCCTCTACGCACGGTGTGTTTGAAGAGAGCATCAAAGCGGTGTGTGAGATTGTGCATCGCTGTGGCGCTCAGGTGTATATGGACGGGGCTAATATGAACGCGCAGGTGGGGCTATGCAGCCCTGGCGATATTGGCGCGGATGTTTGCCATTTGAACTTGCACAAGACGTTTTGTATTCCACATGGCGGCGGCGGTCCGGGGGTTGGCCCCATTGGCGTAGCGGCGCATTTGGTGCCTTTTTTGCCAGGTCACAGTTTGGTAGAAATGGGTCAAAAGGAGAAAGCCATTGGCGCGGTTTCGGCTGCGCCGTGGGGAAGTGCCAGCATTTTGCCGATCTCTTGGATGTATATTCAGATGATGGGCGCTAAGGGATTAAAGCGAGCGAGTGAGCTGGCGATTTTGAGTGCCAACTATATTGCGAAGCGGCTAGAAGGGCACTACGACATTTTGTACAAGGGCAGCGGCGGCCTAGTGGCGCACGAGTGCATTGTGGATTTGCGTGGGTTTAAGAAGAGTGCGCAGGTGAGTGTTGATGATATTGCCAAGCGCCTGATTGATTACGGGTTTCATCCGCCAACCATGTCTTGGCCTGTGGCTGGCACCATTATGGTAGAGCCCACCGAGAGTGAGTCTTTGCGAGAGGTGGAGCGCTTTTGTGAGGCGATGATTGCGATTCGCGATGAAATAAAACAGATTGAGTCGGGTACGATCGCCGCTACTGATAGCCCTTTGTGCCATGCGCCGCATACCACGGCTGATCTGGTGGATGACTGGGACCGGGCCTATACGCGGTCGGTGGGTGTGTTTCCAACAGACTGGAGCCGCGATCGCAAGTTTTGGCCCAGCGTTAATCGAATCGATCAGGCATTTGGCGATCGCAATCTTGTTTGTACCTGCCCATCAATGGATGAGTTTGTCGATGCTTGATGATGAAACGCTTGACGGTAGGACGCTTGATGATGAGACGACTGACGATGGGATGACGAATTGGCAAGCGCCACCAGAGCCGATTGCTGATATGCTCGATGCGCCGAAGCTGCCAGCGGTGGCGTTCTCTCACAATGCCGACTGGATCGTTGAGCTAGGTAGAGCGGGGCTGCCAACGATTGAAGCGCTGGCTCGGCCTAAGGTCGCGATCGCGGGCCTGCTGATTAACCCTGAAACTTGGGAGCCGGCAAGGGCGGTTCACTATCGCAGCTTGAGCGTTCGTCGGCGTGAAGAGAAAACAGGACGTGCGATCGCCCTGCCCGCTGAGGCGCGTATCCGCAACTTGCAGTGGTCTTATTGCGGTCAGTATCTCTCTTTTACCCATACGTCTGCAAAGCCACTGACCGAAGATTCTCAGCCTGAAGATTCTCAGCAGGACGGTGATAGTAGCGGACTTAGCCTATGGGTTTTAGATCTGGTAAAAGCGGAAGCTCGGGCGTTGACGGGGCCAATTCTTAGCGCGGTCTTAGGAAACCCAGTTCGCTGGCTACCGGATAACAGCTTTGTTTGTAAAGTTCGCGCCCCCGACGGCCCGCCGCCAAGTAAACCGGTGCTGCCCAAAGGGCCGATTGTTGAAGAGAATCTAGGCCGTATTGCGCCTGCGCGTACCTACACCAATCTTTTAGAGACCGCTCACGATGAGAATCTCTTAGAGTACTATCTCAGCTCTAAGCTGGTTCACATTGACTTTACCGGCAAACAGACACCGCTAGCAGACTTGGCTCTGTTTAGAAATCTATCGCCTTCTCCAGACGGTCAGTGGCTAAAAGTAACAGTCGTCCAGCGCCCTTTTTCTTATCAGGTACCGATCGGTCGATTTTCTCGCCGCACAGAAATTCTTTCACTTGGTGAAAAGACCTGGGGCCAGTCAGCTCATACCGTTTGCAATTTGCCTTTGGCAGAAGAGATTCCTATTGACTTTGACTCGGTTAGAGCGGGCATTCGATCAAGCGACTGGCGGGCGGATAAACCAGCCACGATCTACTGGGTAGAGGCTTTGGACGATGGCGATGCCAGATTAGAGCGAGAATACAGAGACGCGGTTTATACGCTGAGTGCTCCTTTTTCAGAAGTACCCCGGCGTTTGTGGCAGTCTCGAATGCGCTTTAGGGGTGTGGTTTGGGGAAATGATCAAGTTGCGATCGCCTATGAGGCAATGTACAACACTCGCCAGGTCAACACTTGGAAACTAGCCCCTGACAATCCAACACGCTCGCCTCAGCTAATAGACTCACGCAACTTTCAAGATGCTTATAGCCACCCCGGCGAGCCCGTAATGGCACCAGGGCCCTACCGTTGGCAAACGCTGCTAGTCTCTGCGCAAGGCGACATCTATCTTAACGGCAGAGGCGCTACGCCCGAAGGCATCTATCCTTTTCTCGATAGATTGAACTTAGCCACCCGAGAAAAACAAAGGCTATGGCAGTCACCCGTAGAGTGCTTTTCACGAGTCACCAAAGTGTTGGATGCGGAAGCCAGCCAGTTTATTGTTCGACGACAAACGCAGCGATCGCCTGGCAACTACTGGCTACACGGCCAAAATCAGCTCGAACCTACTCCCCTTAGCGACTTTCAAGATCCGCTGCCGTGGTACCAAACCATTAACAAATCGATCGTGTGCTACAAGCGTCGCGACGGCCTAGCGCTTTCTGGCACTCTTTACCTACCGCCAAATTATGACGCCGAGAGAGATGGCCCCCTGCCCACATTGCTTTGGGTCTATCCAGAAGAACATAAAAGTAGAGAAACTGCTGGTCAAGTCACTCAATCAGAATATGTGTTTAGTCGGCCTAGCCGCGCCTCGGTAACGTTTTTGCTTACTCAGGGCTATGCGCTGCTTGCCGGGCCCAGTATGCCAATTATTGGAGAAGAAAACGTTGAACCGAACGACACCTACATAGAACAACTCGTTGACAGCGCCCAGGCCGCTGTTGATTATTTAGTTAATCGCGGTATTAGCGCTAGGTATAATGAGAGGCTTAGTGAAAGGGAGAGGCTTAGTGAAATGCCTAGCGGCGCGTCTCCCGCTCAAAATCGCATTGCGATTGGCGGACATTCTTACGGTGCATTCACCGCTGCCAACCTGCTGGCCCATACCAATCTTTTCTGCGCAGGTATTGCCCGCAGCGGCGCGTACAATCGCACGCTGACCCCCTTTGGCTTTCAAGGAGAACAGCGCAACTTTTGGGACGCGAGCGACACTTATCTCAAAATGTCTCCCTTCGTCGTCGCTCACAACATTAACCATCCGCTCCTGCTCATCCATGGCGAAGCCGATAACAACGCCGGAACCTTTCCTATACAAACCGAGCGCCTTTACGAAGCAATGAGAGGCTTAGGCGGTACCGTTCGCTACGTTAGCTTGCCTTGCGAATCACACGGCTATCGCTCGCGCGAAGCGGTTGGCCATGTGCTATGGGAGATGGTGCGATGGCTAGATACCTATGTGAAAGGCTGAAGCGGAAGGCCGAAGTGAAAGGCTGAATCGATATGGCTAAGCTGATAGACAGTAGGCAGACACAATGAAGCTCAATTCTGACGATGGTCTAGTCCTATCGCTGATGAGATATTGGGTAAACCATGGGCTTTTAGCTGACTGGCCAATCCATCCAATAGGGTCTTAACCATCGTAGGGCCTTCATATATCCAGCCTGTGTAGGTTTGAAGGAGTGAAGCGCCTGCGGTGATTTTTGCCCAGGCGTCATCTGCACTAAAAATGCCGCCAACGCCAATTATTGGCAGCGTGCCGTTGGTTTGTTGATAGATCAGACGAATGACTTCTGTTGAACGCTGACTGACAGGTGCGCCGCTGATGCCACCTGCTTCGTCTTTGACTGTCTTTCCCGTCGCGTCGATGGTTTGAGTGGTGAGATCTGCTCGGCTGACGGTGGTGTTGGTGGCGATGATGCCGGCTAGCTCGTATTCTTGGGCAAGCGTGACAATTTCGCAGATATCTTCGGTGGCTAAATCGGGGGAGATTTTGACGAGGAGCGGCTTGTTGTTGGTGTTGGCGGTTTGTAGGGCTTCGAGGATGGGGGAAAGCTGTTCTTTGGCTTGGAGCGATCGCAGCCCTGGCGTATTGGGCGAAGACACGTTCACCACAAAATAGCTGCCCTGCGCCTTTAATAGCTCAAAGCTTTGGCGATAGTCTGCAGCCGCCTCTTCGAGCGGGGTAATTTTCGACTTGCCGAGATTGATGCCGATGGGCATGGGGTAGTTGCTATCTGGCCAATGCTGATATAGCCGGTCGCAGAGCGCTGCCGCCCCAGCATTGTTAAAGCCCATGCGGTTAAGCGCGGCCCTGTCGGCAGGCAGGCGAAACAGCCTAGGCTGTGGATTACCGGGCTGGGCGTGGTAGGTCACCGTGCCAAGTTCGGCAAAGCCAAAGCCCAGCAGCGGCCAGGCCCGAGCGGCTGCACCATCTTTGTCGAATCCGGCGGCTAGCCCTAGGGGGTTGTTAAAAGAGAGGCCCCAAAGCGACTGTCGCAGCGAGTGGGCGGGGCGATCGCGTCTGGTCAAGGTGTTGGTAAGCGCTGCTTGAACAGCGAGCCGAGTCGGCTGGTGAAACAGCGCCCCGCGCGTCGGTTCTGTGGCTAACCAGGCGAGTAAGCTGATCGTTTTTCGATGAACTGTTTCTGGGTCGGCTTTGAAGCCTTGGAACAATAGCGGACGTAAGCCAGATTGATAAAGCTGCTGCAAGAGGGATGCCCGAAAGAGATGCCGATAATATTCGTAGCTTATCAAGCCAGCCTCACCTATGAACAGCTTCAGCGCTGGCTTTTGTTCCGATTTTTGTTGCTGTCTTTGTTCCAGCGTTTGGGCTGGTTTCTGTCCTACCTAACAGACAATTCGTTGGGTCAATCAAATGTGAAGGGAATCATACCGGTATAAAGACTCTGACAATATTGCGTACTTAACCTGTGTTTATACGGGTTTGTGAACTATGCCTAAGCCCGCTGCTCGCCATGTTCAACCATATCCTCCTCAGCGCAGCCAGCCTAGCGATCGGCGCTCTACCAACGATATAGCGAAGCAAGATCTCAGTCAGGTGCTGCCTGCTATTTGGGAAGCGGATACTTTAGACCAGTCGATTCAGATCGCGCTAGAGGCGGTTCGCGCTGAGTTTGGCTTTGCTTTGCTCTGGGTAGGTCTCTACGATCGCTTTGCCCATCGGCTTAATACTCGCGGCACGTTGACTAGTGGGCCTCGTCGCTTTTCTCATACGTCATTGGCCTTGCATCCGGGTGACTTTTTAGAGCAGGTGATTGTCCAGATGCAGCCGAAGGTAGTAGCAGATATGCGCGAAGAATCAAGGGCGGGCGGATGGGCGCAAATTGCGAAGAGCTTTGACTTGCAGGGTACGGTGATGCTGCCGATTCAGCGGCGAAACATTTGCTTTGGGCTAATGGTTTTGGGCTCTCAGCGCTGGGGAACAGAGCCCGGCATTTTGGAGAACTCTACGCTGCTAGCGATTAAGAATGCGCTGGCAGAAGCGATTCATCAGCAGGCTTTAGAAGAGCAAAGGCAGCAGACAAAACGACCGGCAAGACCGCTGCTAGCTCTGTTGAACGATCTAGGCGACTTGCCAGGGCTAGAGAGTCGGCTGCAGGCGATCGCAGATGAAACGCAAACGTTTGTCGGTGCGCCTGCCAGCGTTTATTGGATAGAGCCACGGACCCGCCAGTTTTGGTGTCGGGTGGGCAAGCAGGCTGGCAAGCCGGAAGCCAAGCTGCCAGTGACTGACGTGCAGAGCTTATATCAGGCGCTTTGCAATGGTGAAATGCTTGCTATTGGCGAGCTGGAAGGATCGCTAAAGGCAAGCGTGGTCAATCGGCTGATGCTGCATCTAAAGGCTCAGTCTTTAATGGTTGCCCCGATTATTTATCAGCGTGAGCTTCAGGGCTTTGTGACAGCAGAAGGAAATAGCCCTCGAATTTGGAGTGAGGTGGAAAAAGGGTACATGCGGGGGGTGGCTCAGCTGATGGGACTGGTGATGCCAACGGCTGAACTGGATACGGCGCTTAGTCAGATGCGCTCGGATCATTTGCTGAGTGCAGGGGTGACGCGCAGCATTCATGGCGATCGCGACTGGCTGCATGTGCTGGGCGTTTGTGTCGATCAGCTAGCCGTTCGGATGGGCACTGACCAGCTGCTGGTACTGCGTGCAAATGCCGAGCGCGGTGGCTTTGACTTGTGCTACTCCGGCAGCCAGGGGGCTGGCAAGAGATCTAGCCAGGGGGCTGGCATCAGCAAAATTGAGCACTGGCCACCGCTGGATAGTGTGGATGAGCAAATGCTGCGGCAGGCGCATTCACCTGTCAGCATGGAAAGCCTGACGCATGATTTGAAGTTTGCAGCTTGGCGATCGCAGCTACAGGCGCTAGGTGCTAAGTCTTTGCTGGCGAGCAATACGTCATCGGGCCATGCGCCTGAGGGCATTGTTGTTGTGCTCGACAAAAGTGAGCGGCGCTGGAGTCAGGCCGATCGCGAGCTGGTGCAGATGATCAGCAACCAAATTGGGCTAATCTTGCACCAGTGGTGGCTACAGCGCCAGAATGACCAGCAGGCCCAGCTACATGAGACGGTTCAGTGGGGAATGCGCAGCCTACAGCGACTTTCCAAGATCAAAGCGCTCGATCAGTCGGCTACTCGTCACATTGCTCAGCTAATGCATGTCCCTTTGGTTGGGCTAGTCACCTGGGAGAATGGCGCTGATGTGGCTGAAATTAGCAGCGTCACGACTCAAAGCAATCGGTTTCAGCTAGATGCTCAGTCTCCTATCTCGATAGAAGTGGATGCGCTGATCAACTGGGCGATCGCAACAGAAGGGCTGTTGATTGTAAAGCTAGAAGACTTACCAGCAGATTCGCCGTGTTGGATCGAGGGCCCTGCGGGTTCTCAGGTGCTGGCAATGGCGCTAAGAACGGCCCCAGAGCACGAGCCCAATGCGATTGTGGTGATGGCGGACAGTGCGGGCCGGCAGTGGTCAGATGAGCAAACAACGCTGCTGACGATTGTAGTCAACCAGCTAGCGTGGTGTCGGCGTCATTTAAAGCTGACTAAGAAAATGCTGACACAGCAGCAGCAGCTAACCCAGTTGAATTGGTATAAGCAGCATCAGATCGAAGATCTTAGCCGCAGCCTCAACGCTTGCTTACAGCAGCTAAACTCGCGAACTGAAGCGCCCCAGCCGCGCCATCAGATGCTGATGATGCAGCTAGATGAAGTGCTCAAGCGGCTAGAGCAGGTGAGCCATCGAGAGCGCTGGGCGATCGCGCTTGAACACAAAAAAGCGCCGTTAGTTAGCCTAATCAAGCGGGTAAGTGCGCGGGCGAATCCTTTGATTCAAGAAAAGCAGCTTTGGCTAAAGGTTCACTGCGAGAGCAATCTGACAATTTCTGGCGATGTTGTCAAGATTAAATTTGTGCTCTGCGAGCTGTTGACAACGGCCTGCGATCGCTCTCCGGTGGGCGATCGCATTGATATTTGGTGTCGTTTGATTGACAGTCAGTGGCTAGAAATTTCGATTACTGATGAGGGCAACGTTTCACCGCAGGTACTCAAAGAGCTCAGAAAAGGGCGACCCTTAGATCTGCTATCGCCTTCGACTTTGCATCAGCCAGCTAACAGCTATCTGTGGGTCTGCCAGTCTTTGATGCAGCTGCTAGGCGGAGAGTTTACGCTCAGCCGCATGGAAGATGGTCGGACGCTCAGCCGGGTGATGCTGCCGCTGGTTCACGGTGCTGCTGATTGAACTTGGAGGCGCTACTCACCAAAGGCATTTATCAGGATAGGTACATTCAGATCGCTCTCAGCTATTGATGGATGTTAGCAATCGCTCTAGGTGCTCGCTATCTTTTCAGAGATGAGCGGAGATTGGAACAAAGAGTCTTCCAATCTCCCTGCTAGATCACCAGACCTTCCGCCCTTTAAGACTTCTATAGCGCGGCGCTGCCACCAAGGATCAAAATCTAGACCTTTTGAGCCATAAGAAAACCGTGTCTCTTTCCGTGTCTCAAAATAGCGTTCTCAAAAGCTTATAGAGGTTCTGAGAGATAATCTACGAGAGTTCTTTGGCAAGCGTTAAGACACGCTGATAGAGCTGAGGACTGATACGAAAGCCAGCTTGATCACTCAAGGCGTCCATAACAGGTCGAACTTTGAGGATTAGGCTTCTTTGCTTAGCGATGAGTAGCACACCCAGGATGCCGATGATTGATAGCCCTAGCCTAGCCGCTTCTTGTCGTCCTAGTCTTTCATCAATGAGTAGGTCGTCAGCTTGCAGCTCAAGCGCCAGCGCGATCGCACTTGCTTCTCCAGCATCAAGCCCACGGTCTTGTTGCAGTTGACTAGCCAGTTGGGATTGAGAAAGCGGTCTTGTTTGAACCCAATCCAGTTTGAGGATAGCTGGAATAGCTGGGTTACTGGCTGCCGCCAGTTCGCTGGCAACCACGTCAGGGATAATGACGGTTTGGTAGATAGCTTCTAGCAGCCAGAGATGCTCTACCACAGCCAAATTGGAAAGAGCGGAAGTATCGCTGACGATGATCACAGCCAGCCCCGGTCACGCAGGCGCTGAACATCCTGATCAAAGTCTTCCACGTCGTAGTGAACACAGATACCGCGCTCTGCCAGTAGCTTCTGAAAGTCCATCAGTTCGATTCCGGCAATCTTGCTAGCACGGCTCAGTGACACTCGCTCTTGCTGAAACAGGGCAAAGGCGATTTCCCTCAGCCAGTCGCTTTGGCTAAAGTTCTCGGTCTGATTCAAACTGTCTGGCAGGTTCAGGGTAATTTGCATCGAATTGCCCGCTCATAGCTACTTTTCATTGTAGAGTTCTACCCAACGGAACGGTTTACTTTTCAGTAGGCGCTCACGAGGCTGTCTTCGGAGCGACGGAACGATAGTAGCTGGCGCGGCTGATGCCAACTGGCTTACAGATGTCGCTGATGCTCAGCTTACCCTCATCGGCAAGGCGCTTTGCTTCTAGCATCTGCCCTTCGCTGATGCTTTTCTTCCTGCCACCTTTGTAGCCTCTAGCTCTTGCTGCGGCTAGTCCCGCTAGGGTGCGCTCGCGGATGATATCGCGCTCCAGCTCTGCAATCGAGGCTGTCATCCGAAAGAAGAACTTACCCATCGCAGAGGCGGTGTTGATTTGCTCTTTCAAGCTCTTTAGCTTAACGCCTCGTTGCTTCAAGTCCTCTGCCAGCTCTATCAAATGCTTGGTTGAGCGACTGGCGCGATCCAGCTTCCAGATAACAAGCGTGTCTCCTTTGCGCAGGTGGTCGAGACAGTTATTCCATTCCGGACGACTGTCTTCTGCGCCGCTCTCGCCCTGGTCGCAGAAGATGCGATCGCACCCCTCTTTCTCCAGCGCATCCATCTGCAAATCCAAGTCTTGCTCAAAAGTAGAGACCCGTGCGTAGCCAACCTTCATATTTTCGTGTCAAAACCCGTTCAACCAGTCTAAATAATGACACATAGAAAATAAAACAAGTTATAAGACAGCTCAACCGCAATAAACTCGTTGACTGTCTTGGATTCTACAAAGTGACTCATAAACGACCGTTTGTGAGTCAGCTATAAGACAGATAAAAGGTACTGCTCAGAGCTTCTGGCCCGCAATTCGCTATATTTATTCAGCAACTCGCTGTCTGACCTTTTATTTGAGTCATCAGGAATAGAGAAGAGCATGAGTTTTGATCACATCTCGGAATTTCAAAAGGGCCAAAGAGAAACTGTTTCAAAGCTTGGGGCTTTCCTTAGTCAGCTAAATACTTTGATTGAAGTCTTAGACGAAGGTGATGAAGCCTCGTTAAACGAGAAGATAAAAAGGCTTCAGCCTACAGTCGGTGAATTTATGACTAACTCTCCACCGATTCATAGTTTTTTGAGCAGTCATCATTACCCAGCGTATTACAGGGCGATTGGTCCAGTAGCTAACTCAATAGCTACATTACTGGCGAATCAAACCATGCCGAGTAAAAGAATTGAGAGAGAAAAATTTAAGAAGCAGTATCAGGAGAAAACAAATGAGCTTAGTAACGAGCTATCAATAATTGTCAGATTCCAAAAACCGCTCATAGCGCTTAATATGAAGTAGAAGCGTGTGCCAATTTTGAGTGATGGGATTTGAATTTCGCAACCAGTTAGCGCCAGCCTTAGAAGAGAATCTGCGCAATTTCTATGTCACGCTCTCAGAAAAAGACCGACGACGGTTTGCGGCCTTGCAAGCCCAGCAGTTAGGCCATGGTTCGATGGAATACCTCGCAGCGGTGCTTGGCTGCTCTCGCCGCACGATAGAGCGAGGTAAGCAGGAATTGCCGCAGTTGCCTCATGACCCGGCAGCTGGTCGCGTGCGAAAAGTCGGCGGTGGTCGAAAAAAAGATCGTTGAAGCGAGCACGATTGAAACGAATCTGAACCAATTGCTAGAGCATCGTAGAGCCGGTGACCCAGACGATGGGACCGTCGTCTTCACTGACCTATCGCCCCATCATCTCTCTGAGCAGCTCAATCAATTAGGGAGCCCTGTCAGCAGCGAAACCATTCGTCGGTGGATGACCCAGAAAAAGCTGCGATTACGGAAGATTCAGAAAGTGCTCAGTTGCGGGCACAGTGACCATCGCAACCAACAGTTCGAGCGGATTGCTGAGCTAGTTGAGCAATACCGAGCGGCAGGCAATCCCTACTTCTCAGTCGATAGCAAGGCCCGAGAGTTCTTAGGACAGCTTTATCGTCAGGGCCGAGTGCGCTGCACACGACCATTTCAGGCATTTGACCATGATTTCCCATCCCTGGCCACAGGCGTCGTCATTCCCCACGGTATTTATGACCCATTGCACAATTGTGGCCATCTCAACTTGGGGCTCTCTCGGGACACCACCCAATTCGCTTGTGATAGCTTGGCCTGGTTTTGGCTGCATATTGGCCAGCTCCGTTATTCTACCGCTCGTTCTATTCTTATTCTGTGTGATGGCGGCGGCAGCAATTCAGCCCGCAAGTACATTTTCAAGTACGATTTGCAACAATTAGTCAATCGCATCGGCATTGAAATTCGCATCGCTCACTACCCCAGCTATTGTTCCAAGTACAATCCCATTGAGCGACGGTTTTTCCCTCATGTGGGACGCGCCTGTCAGGGCAGGTTATTCAATAGCCTCGATACTGTCGTTGCCTTAATGCAGAAAGCAACCACCTCTAAGGGATTAAAAACCTCCGTCAACGTGATTCACCAGAAATATCTGGCTGGCCGAGAAGCCACTGAACAGATCAAGCGGGACTTAGAAATTGTCTACGATGAGGTGCTCCCTCAATGGAACTATCGGGCCATTCCTAAGAATCCGACATTAGTTGTTTGACCATTCCTTAGTGAAGCAATGATTGCAATAGCACAATTACTGCCACCTAATGTCGATGTAAATATTAAGGTAGAGACTCCATTTTCTGCCTTTTGCTTCATTAACTCACTGATGAAGAGTTCTCAGCGTATGGTCATGGTCATTGACCCATACATTGATAAAACCATTTTCTTGAGATATCTGTCTCACGGTTCGCTGAAATAATCAGGGCAAACGCATACTCAAGTAAGTAGTACTTGAATGAGAAAGGCGTTGTCCCAGCCAGCTTTTAGCCGCTTTGCCTGCTTCGAGCCTTTAGAAGCTTCTCTAGCAAGCAAGTTGAGGGCAATCTTTCTAATTACTGTCATATTTTCTGGGGCATGGCCTTTGCGAATACGCGAGTCATCTTCGCGAAAGACCACATCTAAACTCCAATGTAGCTTGTTCTCAATGCCCCAGTGAGCGCGACTAGCATAGGCAAAGCGCTCTACACCACCGTCTAAGCTCACTAGATAGTACCGTCGCTCTGTTGTGGTCGGTTGTCCATTGATGCGCCGCTCTGACTCAATCATGCCTACTCGTTTGAGCCCTACCCATCGTTGCGCATCTTCGAGATGTTCGACGTTGCCCAGTAGCCAGTAGCGTCTTGTTTCAAGACGTCCGTGCCCCTTATCAATTGTCTGATAGGCTTCGTGTTCGATGTCTTTGAAGCTAGTTTTGCGTGCCCAGTCGAACAACTGTTCGACGTCCTGGTGCAGGTTGCCCTGGTTCCCTTTTAGGCTTAGAACGTAATCAGCACCCTGCTCGATAATCTGTTTGGCAATCTCGGTTTGTGCGCCCATCGCGTCAATCGTGACGATGCATCCTGAGATATCCAGAATGTTAAGCAGCTTGGGAATTGCCGTAATTTCGTTGGACTTGCCATCGACTTTGACTTGTCCTAAGACAAGCTGATTGGCGCTAGCCCAGGCACTGACCATATGAATGGCCCCCTTACCTGTGCCTTTGTCGTATGAATGTCGCGCACTCTTGCCGTCTAACGAAACGACCTCACCGCCGCTCAGTTTGGCAATACTCTTCACCCAACTGACAAAGCATTCCTGGAGTTGAGTCGGCTCTAGCAGGGCGAACACTCTGGCAATCGTGTCGTGAGAAGGTATCCCGTTTGGCAAGCTCAGAAACGTTTTGAGCCACGCTGACTTGCTCTGTCCGTAGGCTTCTATCTCTTCCCACGTCTCGGCTCCGCAGATAACCGCGCATATCGTCAACGCTACGATATCTAGCAGCGGGTGCTCAACTAGATACAATGTTCGCGGGTCTTCAAGCGTTGCAAAGTGCGTTAAGAGCGAACCTGATGCATGGGTTTCCTGACTCATTAGCAAGACCGAATATAGCTCTACCTATCCAATATCCTGCTTTCACGAGTATGCGTTTGCCCTGCTGAAATAATCCGAGGAAAAGTAAATTGCGATAATAAGAGGGTAGCCCATACAAGATAAGGCATCCATGGCGCAGCTAATTGCAAACGAACGAGTCGATGATATCCCACTACTGCTCAATCAGATGGAGAAGCTTGAGCTGAGTAGCCTAGCTGATAAGCACTTTGAGCAGCATGGGAACTGGCAAGGGCTAAGTCTAGGTCAAGTTTTAGTGGGCTGGTTATCGTACATACTCTCGCAAGGAGACCATCGCCTCAACCAGGTAGAAGAGTGGGCATCTGGCCTAAGTCACACATTAGGTCGCTGCCTATCGCCAACGGTGAGAAGCCTGGATTTTAGTGATGACCGTTTAGAGCGTGTACTAGACCGATTAGGGGAGGATGCACACTGGGACAGGTTTGAAGGTGCCCTAAACGGTCATACCGTGCGGGTGTATGACTTGCAAGTATCGTGTGTGCGTCTAGACACGACGACTAGCAGTGGATACAGAACGGTCGAAGGTGAAGACCTATTTCAATTTGGTCACAGCAAAGACTATCGCCCCGACCTGCCGCAAGTGAAGATATCGCAAGCGGCCTTAGATCCGCTAGGACTGCCCGTGAGCACCACCATCGTCAGTGGCAATCAGGCGGATGACCCGCTCTACGTTCCAGAGATAAAGAAAGTGCAACAGAGCCTGGCGGCGAGCGGGTTGACCTATGTGGGCGACAGTAAGATGGCGGCGCTAGAGACGCGGCGCTACATCGCTCAAAGTCAGAATTACTACCTGTGTCCGCTGCCTGAAAAGCAAGTCTCCAAAGCCGACTTAGCCGAACTACTCGCGCCTGTCTTTCGAGGCGAGGAGTCGCTTACCCCCGTCGCCACACCTGACCACAACCGTCGTGAGGCCTCGGCAACCGCCGATTCGCCTGCCGAGGCTGAGCTAATCGCTGAAGGGTTTAGCTTCACGATGCCGCAATTGGTCAGGCCAGAGACAGACGCGTTCACCTGGCGAGAACAGTGGTTTGTGGTGCATTCGTTTAAGTACGCCGGGCGACAACGAAAGGGGTTAGACAACCGCATCGAGAAGGCGACCGAGGCATTGCATGAACTGAACCTGACGGGCCGTGGGCATAAACGACGCACACCCGAGGAAACTAAAACGGCGGCCCACCGAATTCTTCAACGCTATCGCCTCAAAGACCTTGTGCAAGTCGTCTTTGAAACCGCCACCGAAACGACGCATAAACGCGCCTACCGCGATAAACCGGCTCGGACTATCACAAAAACAACCGTGACGGTGAAGCCAACGCTAGATGACGAAGCCTACCAGCAAGCAATACAGCTACTGGGTTGGCGAGTCTACGTCAGCAACGACCTTGACTTATCGCTCGCTGAAGCAGTCTACGGCTATCGCAATGAGTATCTCATTGAACAAGGCTTTGGCAGATACAAGGGTAAAGCACTTGGGTTGCGGCCTATCTATCTGGCCTCTGACGAGCGCGTCAAGGGGTTGATTCGGCTATTGAGTTTGGGCCTGCGTATCCTGTGCCTGCTCGAATTCTCGGTGCGCACTCAGTTGCAGGTAAAACAACAGACGCTACCGGGACTCTATGCGGGTAATCCCAAACGAGCGACCGCGCAGCCCACCGCTGAACTACTGCTCAAAGCCTTTCGCGGGATTACTCTCACCATTATGGACATTGACCAAGTTAGGCAGCACTTTCTCTCACCGCTCTCGGCGCTACAACAGCGCATACTACAGTTATTGGACACCAACGATGATGTCTATCTCTCGCTGACAGGCTAATTGTTGCGAACTCCCTTTTTTATCCGCGAACCTTGAGATCTGTCTGACTTACCAATCAATTCTGCAATCAAAATTATTGCAGATCCTAACAAACTAAAAGCAACAAGACTTGCTGAGTATGAATCTGTAGAAGCTATGTTCTCTATTCAATACCCTAACTATGAGAGAAAAATGGTTGAGCATTTGCACGATAGGTACTTGATTTGCGACGGGGTGGCGTATACGTTAGGAGGTAGCATCAAAGATGCAGCTTCTAGATCTGACTACTCGATAGTCCAAGTCAGTGAGGCTAAGAAAAACGAAATAAGTAGAGCAGTGAAATAATTTATAAGATAGAAAAGTTGCTATCGTGTCACGTTATGCCTGCTCCTCTTCGTGCTGTCCTGAGTTCGACAGACCTCGCGATGCTATCAGACCTGCGGATAGCCGGTAGTGTGCCATATCGCGTGCGTGACCGAGCCCATATGATGTTGATGAGCGCAGCCGGATGGAATGCACCGGCACTAGCCAAAGCGTTTAGCTGCCACGAGCATACGGTTCGGACGACAATCAAACGCTGGAATGAGTCAGGACTCTATGGTCTCTGGGACAAGGAAGGCCGTGGTAGCAAAGCCAAGTGGCAACCGTCAGACTTGGACTATTTGATTGAGTGTCTAAACGAAGAGGAACGGACTTACAATAGCCATCAATTAGCTGTCAAGCTATGGGAGGAGCGCCAGGTAGAATTGAGCGCAGACCGGATTCGACAGTTGTTAAAAAAAAAGGCTATCGCTGGAAACGCACCCGCCAAAGCCATCGAAACCGTCAAGACCTAGCCGCTAAGAAGTTAGCTAAGTCACACCTGATTCAACTCGAAGCGCTTGCAGCTACAGGCCAGATTGCCTTGAAATATCTCGATGAAACCGGTTGTTGTCAGTGGACGCCTGAAAGCTACAGCTACAGCCCAATTGGTAAGCAGAAACGGTTTGAACAAACTGCACGCCGAGGGCAACGAGTGAGTATTCTCGGCATCTGGGATCCTGACGAGAGTTTTGACTATGCGCTGTGTGTCGGTGGCTTCAACGGCGAACGCTACTTGGAAGTGATGGACTGGCTCGCCTCGAAAGCTGCCAAGACCTACGCCGAGACAAAACGACTGACCTTTATCGTTCAAGATAACTGCACGATTCACAAAAGCAAGTTGGTGCAGGCGCAGTGGCCGAAATGGCAGGCTCAAGGTTTGTTTGTCTTATTCTTACCCCCTTATTGCTCCGAACTCAATCCGATTGAAGGTCAATGGCATCAGCTTAAAACACATGAATTGGCTGGTCGGATGTTCGAGTACGAAGATGAGTTGGCTGAAGCCATTGTCGATGGCATGATTGATCGCAGTCAGCAGGGTGATTACGCTCTAGACCGTTTTATACTTAATTGTTCCTAGCTACTTACTACAAAATTATGCCTGAAACAGCAGAAGGTTGGCAGGTCCAACACTATGCGATTGCCAAAGCAGAATTATATGAGGTCTATCTATCGTGTCTTAAAATCTCTTTAGCTTTCTAAGATACTTATTTTGAGACACGGTCTGAGACACAGTTTTTCTAGGGTTCCAAAACCTATGGGCTCTAGTACTTACTGGCGTCCTGCAAACAACTGCCGTGCTGTTTGTCAATAGTACCGTAGCTTTATCAACACTTCACGATTGGGCTCAGCGGTTTTTCAGTTTGCTCTCAGGCTCTATTAGGCATTCTCTCTACATAGTAAAGCCCTGAGGGGTGCGATGCATTGAGGTTTTGAGTGTTCGGCGCTGTGCACGGCGTTGAGATTCACTTGCGACCAAGCTTAAGACTGACCCAATAGAGAAACTCATGGAGAACTGTGTAATGCCAATACGCCAAAGCCTGACTATAGGTGCGATCGCCACCACGTCTATGCTTGCTTCTACGCTAGCCTTAACAGCTACTGCTAACGCTGCTAGCATCAAAATCACTGTTGACAATCTAGCGCCTGAAAACGGCACCTTTCTAACCCCTGCCTGGTTCGGCTTTCACGACGGCAGCTTTGATCTTTATGATCGCAACGAGCCAATCACCCCAGGACTAGAGCGCTTAGTAGAAGATGGCACTATCGATCCGCTCAACGCTGAGTTTGCTGCGGCTAGTGGAGGGGAAGTACAAGGGGCGATTTTGGGAACAGCCCTGACGCCAGGGCCGATTGACCCAGGTGAGTCAGCAAGTTTCACGGTCGATCTGGATGGAGCTTTACCTAGCAGTCAATATTTCAGCTATGCCAGTATGGTGATTCCTAGCAATGACTTTTTTATTGCGAATGGCAATCCTCTAGCGCATCAGATTTTTGATGATTTGGGTAACTTTGTGGGCGCAGACTTTGTGGTGTCGGGTGCGGAAGTGCTCGATGGCGGCACTGAGGTGAATGATGAGCTGCCTGAGAATACGGCTTTCTTTGGTCAGGCTGCGCCGGATACGGGCGTGGTCGAAGGCGGTGGCGTTACTTTGGCACCGGGTTTTACGCCGGGCGGAAATATCCTCAGCAGTCCTGATTTTGCCAATGCGGACTTCACTACGGCGGGCTACAACGTGGCTCGCTTTAGAGTAGAGCTAGCTGACGATCCGACGGCTGTGCCAGAGCCAGGAATTGTGCTGGGACTGCTGGCTATGGGTGGCCTGCTGCTACGCCGCCGCGCTCAGCGAGCCTAGAAGTCGCCAGCAAGTCTAGACAGAAGCGAACCTCAGAATAGAACTGAGTCGGTGCCGCTACCGCCTAATTGCTGTACCTAACTAGGCGGTAGACTGGCACTGGCTCTTTCTTTGGCTGGCCGTTTGTCAGTGTTTGCGATTATGTCTGCTGCTTACACCTGGATATCAAAGTCTTTGGGCACGCTGCATCAGGCCAACTGGTATCGCCGCGTGCAGGTGATTGAGGGTTTAGCGGGACCCGTGGTGCAGATGGACGGCCATGCCATGGTGAATCTAGCTAGCAATGACTATTTGGGCCTAGCCGGTGATGAGCGTCTAATTGAGCAAGCGATCGCAGCTACAAAAGCCTACGGTACGGGCGCTACAGGCTCTCGGCTGCTAAGCGGGCACAGAGCTATTCACCGTCAGTTAGAAGTGGCGATCGCCCAGCTAAAAAGCACTGAAGATGCGGTGGTGTTCAGCAGCGGCTACTTGGCAAACATTGGCACAATTGCCGCGCTGACCCACTCGCGCGATCTGATTTTGAGCGATGAATACAATCATGCCAGTCTCAAAAATGGAGCCCGGTTGAGCGGGGCAACGGTGATGGCATACCGGCACTGCGACCTGGCCAGCCTAAAAGATCAGCTAGCGGTGCACAGAGCTGACTATCGACGCTGTTTGATAGTGACGGACGGGGTGTTTGGAATGGATGGCGATGTGTGCCCGCTGCCGGACATTTTAGATTTGGCGGACGACTTCGATGCGATGGTGATGATTGATGAGGCGCACAGTGCGGGTGTGCTGGGGGCTACGGGGGCGGGCTGTGCTGAGCATTTTGACTGCAGCCACAGGCCGATGGTGCAAATGGGGACGCTGAGCAAGGCGTTTGCAAGTCTAGGGGGCTACGTTGCTGGTAGCGCTGAGCTGATTGATTTTTTGCGCAACCGGGCCCCAAGCTGGATTTATACAACTGGGCTCTCGCCAGCGGATACGGCGGTGGCAATGGGTGCGATCGCGCTGCTTCAGCACTCACCGGATAGACTCGTGCGGCTGCGTCAGAACGCTCGCTATCTAGCGGCAGGCATAGACTCGCTACTGCTACAGCAGACCCAGCCTAGTGCTAACGGTCCTAAACGGCTGCCAACCGATTCAGCTATTGTCTGCCTGCAAGTTAAAGATGCGGCGACTGTTTTGCGGCTGAGCGGGCAGCTCAAACAGCAAGGCGTGTTTGTTTCGGCTGTTCGCCCGCCCACAGTGCCGATTAGTCGCCTGCGCATGAGCGTAATGGCGACCCATACGCGAGATCATCTCGATCAGTGTATAGGGGCGATCGCCCAGGCTTTTACCCGCGGTAACCTTCTCTAGTGCAATCTTCTTTGCAGCGATATCCTTTAAAATTGAAGCCGAAATCACTTACTTTTGTTTCCAGAAATTCTATGGCTGAGATCAATACGGTAGACATTAACTGTGCTGAGGCCTGCAAGGACGGCTGTGTTTTAGGTGACCAGTGCCCGCACAAACAAGACCAAGAGAAAACCTCTCAATTTATTGAAGAGACCTCTTTAGACACCATGCTAGAAATGGCCGCTGAAGCAGTGCGGCGCAAGCAGCAAGAGCGTACTAGTGAAGGACCGAAATGGGTATTTCCTGAAGATGGCATCAAGCCTTAACCGCTGGGCCTTCAATCCTTGACCGCTGGGCCTTCAAGCCTTAACCGCTGGGCTTAGTTGTTTGGCTTGCCCAGTCGTTCGCTCGACTGTTCGCCTAGCTGTTCACCTAGCGCCTGCACGATTGAGTCTCGAGTTGAACCTTCCCAGCGGATGGCAAGCTTTTCTTGAGGGATGCCAATGCCAATGCCCGCTTTGTCAAAGGCGTGTTTGATGCGGGCTCTAAGTTCACAAGCGACAGGCCACTGTTTTAGCGGCTGAGTTTTGAGCAGCAGCCGTAGGGTAATGCCGGTAGAGTCAATAGACTCGACGCCGAGTAGATCAGGGGGCTCTAGAATCAGCTGCTGCCATTCGCTGTCTTCTGCCATGTCAGTAGCGGTGCTTTTGAGAACAGTCAGGGCCTGGTTTAAATCGCTACTAGGCTCTACGCTAATAAACAAATCGACCTGCGACCAGTCTTTAGACAGATTTTGAACAATGCCAATTTGACTGTTAGGAATGGTAATCAGTCGCCCTTCTGTGTTGCGTAGCTGAGTGATGCGTAAGTTGAGCGCTTCAACGCTGCCAGCGATATCGCCGATGGCAATGACATCGCCCACGCCAAACTGATCTTCTAACAAAATCAAAAAGCCATTGATGATGTCTTTGATCAGGCTCTGCGCTGCTAGCGAAACGCCGATGCCGATGATACCCGCACCGGTTAACAGCGGGCCCACTTCTATCCCTGCGGTAGAAAGCATTGCCAGCACGACAATGCCAAAGATGACTGCGCCAGAGATGCCCTTAGTCACCTGAGAAAACGTTAAAAGCCGCAGGCTTAGTCTTTCAGAGGCTTCGGGTGCCCAGTGCGCCCCCTCCTGTAGCGCTAAGAAGGCCTTATCGGCAACTAGGCTGGCTAGCCTAAGCACTATGTAGCCTGAGCCTGCAATCAGCAGGATTTTGGCGGGAATTTCGACCCAGTAGCCCAGCAGGGTTGTTATCCACCGGCTGTAAGGAAACAGAGACAGTATCCACAGCAGACTACCGATGCCAAGACCTAGCTGAAAGAGATGCAGAACGCCAAGCTCGAGTTCGTTAATCTTGCGCTTTTGGCGGTTGTCTAGGCGGGCTTTGAGCAATTCAAAAACAGAGTCGACGGTTTCGACTACTGAAAAAGTTCGCATGGGTGGGCGGATGGTGCCAGTGGCCTGACCTAGCTGCGTATTGGTATTGGTGAGTCTGATTTGTCTGCGCTTTAGAAAGCGCTCTATTCGCTTGCTGAAAAAGAACAGCCCAATCGCGATGCTGACGATTGTGATCGCGATACGGGCTTGCTGCTTAAGGAAAGTTGGCTGACGCTCTAGGCGATAGCGATCTAGGGCGGTGTCAATGTTTTCTTGAAGTGTGATTGCATACGAACTGGGGTCCGCGTAGCCGCTATTTGCCGCGTCTAGGCTGGTGACTGTTAGAAGCGGTGAATCATCTACAAAAATGACAGGTAGCTGACTGGGCTGATCGGTTTGCACACTGATAATTTGGTTCTGTTCAAGCTGCTGGCGGGCAGCTTGGTTGAGTCGCTGCTGAATTTCTTCGGCCCTGGCTTCAGCAGGCTGCTGTCCATCAGCCGTGCCCTCTAATGACAGTGCGCTGAGATAAAATACCGTTTTGCCGTCTAGGTAGATGGGGGCAAAGCTGTATCCTTCGGCGTCGGCTGGGCCAGTCGCTGGGCTGGTGAGTGGCCAGACCGGCAGCAGGCGGTTGGTAGCAGAGCGAGACTCTGCTGAGGATGGGCTAGGCACTGGCGCTGGGCTTTGGGTGCTTGGCTGTGCTGGGGTTTGGGTAGGCGATGCGGAAAGTGCGATCGCCGTGGCTAAGAGTATGGCCCAGCGTTTTAATTCCCAGCGTCTTAATCCCCAGCGCTTTGACCCCCAGCGTCTTAACCAGCGTCTTGGCTGAAATCTCGGCTGAAGTCTTGGCTGAAATCTGAGCCAGGATATTAGCCAGAGAATATCGACTCTTTTACGCATAAGGCGTCAAGCTGCATTAGCCTGTAAACACTTCCTGCCCATGCTCTCAGATTTATGACTGATCAGACCATCCCTCTCTCTGCTGATACAAGCTCCACTGGCACCAGCTCTGCTGACGACACGACCGACGCTAGTTGGATGCGGCGCTGCTGCGAGCTAGCGGCCAAAGCGGCGGGCCATACTGCGCCCAATCCACTAGTGGGCTCTGTGATTGTACGCGACGACGCAGTGGTCGGAGAAGGCTTTCACCCCAAAGCAGGCGAACCTCATGCAGAAATCTTTGCGCTGCGCGCAGCAGGTGATTTGGCGAAAGGTGCGACGCTGTACGTGAACTTAGAGCCCTGTAACCATACGGGCCGAACACCACCCTGTAGCGAGGCGATTGTGGCAGCAGATATTCGGCGAGTGGTGATTGGGATGCGCGATCCGAATGCTCAGGCGAGCGGAGGTATCCGGCGGCTGCGCTCGGCGGGAATTGAGGTGAGTGTTGGGGTCGAAGAGGCACGCTGCCAGCAGTTAAACGAAGCGTTTAGCTATCGGGTAAGGCATCGTCAGCCGTTTGGCATTCTGAAATATGCCATGACGCTAGATGGCAAAATTGCTACGACTACCGGCCATAGTGCCTGGGTGAGCGGCCCAGAATCACGGCGACGGGTGCATCAGCTCCGTAGCCAGTGCGATGCTGTGATTGTAGGCGGCAACACCGTCCGTCAAGACGATCCTAATTTGACTAGTCACGGTGAAGGCTCGCAAAATCCGCTGCGGGTGGTGATGAGCCGACATTTAGATCTGCCGGTGGTACGTAATCTGTGGAATGTTGCGATCGCACCAACGCTGGTATTGACACAAACCAATGCAGATAGAGCTGTAGCCAAGGCGCTGAGTCAGCAGGGTGTAGAGATCGTTTCTACCGATGTGCTTACGCCTACCTTCGTAATGAAAACGCTGTATCAGCGAGGCTGTGTAAGTGTGCTATGGGAATGTGGTGGGACGCTGGCGGCTGAGGCGATCGCCGCGAACGCTGTGCAAAAAGTCTGGGCCTTTATTGCGCCCAAAATTATTGGTGGCCGGCTAGCACCTTCGCCAATTGGCGATCTGGGTCTAGAAAAAATGACAGCTGCCAAACGATTGGATCAAACCGTTTTGACAGCTGTCGGTGATGATTTTTTATTGCAGGGTTACCTGCACTGATATAGAGTCTGGGCTTTCAAAAGTGTCTTTCGAAACTGGGCTTTCGAAACTGGGCTTTCAAAACTGGGTTTTGAGGGCCTTAGGCCGATTGGGAGAAGGTGCTACCTAGACGATAGCGATAGGCAATTTCGTTTAGCCGGGTGCGAAGCAATTCACGACTGCGAAAACCTTCTATGCGCTCCAACACCTGCCCTTGTTCTATATAAAGGAGGGTCGGTAAGGTTTTAAGCTTGTACAGGTTAGCCAGCTTTAGGTTTTCGTCCGCATTGACCTCAATGACGCGGATAAGCCCCGGCCAGTCAGTTTGAAAGGCATTGAGAACAGGTGTAATCAGTCGGCAGATGCCGCACCAGGGGGCTTGAAAGTGAACAACTACTGGTGTGGAGGACGACAAAACTTCTTGGTTAAAATGCTCATCGGTAACCGTTGTCATAACCATTGTCATAGTAGGACGGGGCTTGTTTAAATAGCTTTTTATGGGTGCGTTCTCGAAACGTGAAACAAATGACGTTAAGTCAAGAATTATTTAGATGGCCTTATAAACGTCCACTATATTCCGGGAGCACCACATCATTTTATACGCTTTCATAACGGTTACGCAGCCTTTCTCCCTAAAGGTAAATTTTTTTTGAAATATATGTTTATAAGTAGACGCTGATTCTTATCGCTATGAGGCGCTTCGGCTACGTGAGCAGCCACCCGAGCGTTATGGCTATAGCTGCACCAATAGCTGTGTTAGTAATGTTAACTAAATCATGGGTTAGCCAGTCGAATTTTTCCTCAATGGTTGCACCGATTAGGCTCTCTATTGTTGTTGCGCAGAATGCGGCAAACGCGCAGATGCCGATGCTAATAGCTGAGATCAGTCCGCAGAGCCAGGCGATAGATGCGATCGCAAGTGAACCAACGATACCCGCAAGTGTGCCCTCCAAGCTAACTGCGCCTTCTGTCCCGCGCGGCACTGGCTGCAGGGTAGTAATCAAAAATGTCCGCTGACCATAGGCTTTGCCAATTTCGGTGGCAGTCGTATCCGATAGCTTAGTACTGAGCGAGGCGGCAAATCCCAACGCGAGTAGCGGCTGCCACTGCGTGAGACTTGTGGGCGAGACAGCCTGCAAGCCCAGAATACCCAAGCTGCAAAGCGCACCTATAAGCGCCGATCCCCACACGTTACCGGGGCCGCGTACGCCGCCTCTAGCCTCGGCAATGCCGTAGGCTTCTTTTTGATCCATACCGACTTTGGTGACAGCAGAGCCGACGAAAAAATAAAACAGGATGGTGGCATAGCCGTGCCAGCCAAAGGCCAGCCAGACGGTGACGCCTAGTATCCAGGCGTTGCCGTATCCGGCTGGGGTGAGCAGTTTTTTAGGTAGCGCGAGGGCAACCCCAATTAAGAGGGTATTGAGAGCGATCGCAATAAACAGTGGATTAGAAAGCAGTGGATTAGAAGGTAATAGGTTAGACGTTAGCATGGTGGGAAAGCAGCGGGTTGTCTGTTCGTTGTTTCAATTTAGACGGATATTGGATAGATTGGATCGACGCCTTTCCCTGGCTTTTCCTACTTGCTTTTCCCGTCGCTATTCTCTCTGATCGAGCACGCTGCTAAGCGAGTGTGCTGCATTCCCTACTTTAGTTTTCCTACTTTATTTTAGTGACCTTTTCAGACTGAGAGTATCGACCATTACGCCCTTTGTACCAAGTCCCATCGCGTGCGCCTGCTGACAAAATATTAGAGATGCGATTGCGAGCTTTGAGATAGGCAGTGCGGGGCATGTCTTCTTTGAACAGGGCAGACATGACTTCTGCGATTGTAAATACTTCTGAAGGGGTCGATCTCAAGACACTGCTGACAGATTCAGGCAGTGCCAGATCCCGGTACTCAGCGTTCACGTACTTTTGCCAGGTGGCTGCTCTACCATCTTTCTTCTTTCGACCTGCTTTTGTCTTGGCGTTCGCCTTTGTTTTGGCTTTGGCTTTTGTCTTGGTCGCAACAGAGGTTGTATCTGACGCCTTGGCAGATGTTTTACTTGCAGATCTGGCCGTAGAAGATCTGCTTTTTGTTGCTTTAGTGCTTTTTTCGATAGCGGTCTGAGCTGTCGCCTGTTTGGTAGTCTCTGTTTGAGCTATCTTCTGGGTTGCCTCTTGAGCGGCCTGGGAAGATTCGAGATCGACTTGTTGACTACCGTCGTCTCCGAACAGACTAATAACGGTGTGCAAGCCCTGACGTTTAGTTTTCAGCTCTGTAAGCCGCGCTTCTACCTGTTTGATCTGCTCGACTAAATCAGACTCAACAGACACTAGTTGAGAAAGGACAGGATCGGTCATGTTAAGAAGTCCTCACGAACTTTATAGATTTCTTTGCTTGAGAAATGTGAGAGTTTCCTGAAGTAAAGAGCCTCCCAACAAAGTGAGTGTAGCGCTTCTTGTCGCCGTTGCTATAAAGCCGAAGAATCTTGTAACGAACTAGTGAGTGCCTACGGGCGTTTGTTATTTTTATAGCTTGCTTCTAAGCCCACAGTCTTTGGTAAAGCCGGTGTAGAATGCGTTGGCGTTCAGCGGAACACAATAGTTTTATGATTGTGCAACATCACTCGATCTTCTATGTGATAGCGGAGCCCGCGGGCTAAGACGGTCTTTTCGATATCTTTGCCGTAGCGCACAAGATCACCAGGAGAGTCGGAGTGATCTACTCTCAGCACGTCTTGGTCTATGATAGGGCCGCAGTCTAGGTCTTCGGTAACGTAGTGGCAGGTTGCGCCAATCAGCTTAACCCCGCGAGCGTAAGCCTGATGGTAGGGCTTTGCCCCAATAAAAGACGGTAGAAAGGAATGATGGATGTTGATGATTTTTCCGGCATAGCGATCGCACATCTCCGCTGGCAAGATTTGCATATACCGCGCCAGTACCATCACATTTCCTTTACTCTCTTCAAACTGCGCCATCATCTGTTCTGCTGCTGCCTGCTTATTCTCTGCGGTGACAGGAATGTGGTGATAAGAAATGCCGTGCCATTCTACAAGGCCCCTAAACACATCGTGGTTAGAGATAACACAAGCGATATCAATTGCCAGCTCCTGACTACGCCAGCGAGAGAGTAAATCGTAAAGGCAGTGCCCCCCTTTAGAAACTAAAAGGACGACACGCTTTTTTTGAGCAGAATCTCGAATAGTCCAGCTCATCTCAAACTGCTTAGCTATGGGCGTAAAGCGATCGCAGAAAGTGTCTAAGGAAAAAGGAAGAGAGTCAGCCAAGATCTCTTGGCGCATGAAGAATCGCTGCTCAGAAGGCTCAGAGTGGTGATGTGCCTCATTAATCCAACCCTTGTTGGCTGCGATGAATGAGCTGACAGCGGCAACGACACCGACTCGATCAGGGCAAGAGAGCGTGAGAATATAGCGACGGGGAGAGATCATCTAATTTAGGTTGAGTTCGAAAGGCGCGAGCACAGACTACTATAGCTTTGGCAAGTTTATGAACATAGCTTTGGCAAGTGACAAGTTGGGTCCAATCAAAAAGGAACTATGCGTATAAAAGGAACGCCTGCAGAAGATACTATGCGTAATATTCGGCTACTCGTTCCGCTGTTATTTTTTCCGGCTGGAGCTGGGTTACTCATTCATCTGTTTCAGCTTCAGCCTCTATCAGAGCGCCTGCTGGCAGCGGCTCTAGCGTTGTTCTGCCCAGAACTCGCGCGAATGGCCTGGGTCGATCTCGAAAATATTTCAAAGGTCAAAGCGCAGCAAGAAGACTCTTACTTAGGCGACCACTTAAGAAGATTTTATATCGTTGTTGTTGGTACAATTGTTCTAGAATTGTTGGGTTTTTACAGTGCGCTGCTTTCTCTTCAATGGGGCGGGCTGATAGTTATCTTTAGTCAGCTTTGGTTTAACCTGCTAGCGGGTATTCAACTATGTCCGCAGGAGATGCCTGCGGCGAGTGAGCTTGGCGTCTCTGAGCGATGGCCTATCTTAGCTGCAAATGCGGTAGGAATAGCGCTTTTGGGGCTGTGGTTTATCAGCAGTATTCGCGTGTGGCTTGCGGGCGGACTGCTGCTGCTGATAATTATTTTTTTGCTGCTTAAGTATGTTGTCCCAAATGTAAGCAGATGAAGGATGAGCAGATGCCATTCTCAGCGCTAGAGGGAAATATTTGAGGACGGTTTGGCGATAGTTTCCGCCATTCTTTGAGAAAAAAGTAGAAAAGCCTTGACCAAAAAGAAGAAAGTGTTTAAATAGTGTTATTCTCATGAGAGATATTTTGTGATAAGTGCTTTAGATAGCGGTTTCCTTTTTTACGGTTTTCCTTGTTTTATACAGACGCTTTGGCTCAAGAGCTGCTTTTGGTCTGAAGTTGACCGTTTAAGGTTGGCTGAATAAGCTTCACTGAATAAGGTTCACCCAACGGTTCACCCAACTAAGGTTGACTCTCTAGGGATCTCTGACGAGTAAAGACCGAGTAAAGACTTTGGAGACAGTCGTTTAGATTCTATAGAGCGAATAAAAGCGATATCTTTCACGCTATCTAGCTTATACGCTTACGCTATCTGGTCTTAGTCATACTACTTTCAGCCTGGCTAAGGTTCTCCGTACCCTTGGTTTGGCAGAGCGATGTGACTGGCTCGCTCTCGGCGTTTTTTGCTCAACTACCTACCCTAAAACCTACTACTACCTAAAAAGGAGAATGCTCCATATGTCCACATCTGTTTTACCGCAGCTTATAGCTGTTGACTCTGAACTGTCTGAACAGGCAAATACGCTGGCAGCACAGCTTAACGAGCTGCAAGAGAAGCGCAAAGGTATTCAAACTGTTATTGCTATGTTTGAGTCAGGTGTGACGCCTGAAGGCATGGATTTTACCGCTGTTGCCAGCGTGCCAGGCCCAGCTGACACCTCAGAAACAAAGTCTCAGACGGCTGCTGAGACACCCGCTAAGGCAACGAAAACGACGACCAAACGAAAGACAGCAAAGGCGGCGACAAAGACTGAAACCGCTCCTAAAGCGACGGCAAAGGCAACCAAGGCAAAGGCGACTCGTGGGCGTCCTGCCAAAGCTAAAGCGACTACATCCACTGCTAAGGAAAATAAGTCGGCACCTGCAAAGCGCAGCGGTAGAACGGCTAACTGGCAGCGCTATGTGCAAGAGAGCTACCGCAAAGCTCCTCTGCCTGATGTTATTGTTGGTGTCTTGCAGGCGCAGCCAACAAACATATTTAAAATTGCCGACGTTATGAATGTGGTCTTTAAAGAAGACATGCCCAAAACCCACTTTTTGAAGGCACGTAATCGCATTTCTAATATCCTGTCAGCAGGTGCGCGCGATGGCGTTTGGTATCGCGGTCGAGGCGGTACTTACAGCATGTCTGAAAAAGCAATCAAGGCGAGCTAGCTCCCTTAAGCAGTGCTTTGAGGCGCAATAGCTTTTCTCTATGGGAAGTATCTGCGAGGAGAAGTATCTGCGAAAGGTCTTTACGAGAAGTCTTTTAAAAACTTCTCTGTAAAGAGCTTCTGGTTACAAGTCCTCTTGCAGGTATATGTGGGAGGACTTCTTGCTGGCTTGGTGTTGCTCAGTTTTCTTGTCAGTGAAGGTGTATCTAAGTAGAGTGACGAGCGTTGTAGCGATGAGCACTATAGACCTGGTGCTGTAGGCTGGTGCCTGTAAAGATTCGGAGATTATAGAAAAGACTATAGCTGAAGCTGGTAGCTGAGCGGGATGGCTGTAGGTGAGAGCAGCTCTGCATCTAATGAGAGCGTAATCGTACCGTTGTTGGCTTTACGATAGCGCCAATATTTGCCTGGGCAGGTAAGGGAGGGTTTAGTGAGGAGCGCAGCCGGCAAAGTATTAGTAGCTTGGTATGAATGTTTGATCGCTAGCGTGTATTCAGATAGCTCTAAGGCCAGCGCTCGATTGCCGGTCGATTGCCACCGTCTGGCGACTACAGTAGGTGACAGTGGTATTGCCTTGTTCCAGGCTGCTGTGTGTGTATTAGCGATGACTTTTTCTGCTGATACTTGCGACGTTGTACAGACATTTAGTGCCAAGAGCTGATCTAGGGCTCGGTGAACGGTTTGAGTATTGTCTACGGATACGAGTTTGAAATAGGCTTGAATCGAGAACCTGTTGGCTAGGGCGGCGCGTAGTTTTTCGGCGGCTGTGGCGTTATTAGCAGATGTGATGCCCGGTAGCCAAGCGGCTCGTGATGTTTGATAGCGTAGCCAAGCTTCGAACCTAAGTCCCTTCATAACGGGCTGCTGCTGGGACTGTGCTAACAAGCGAGAGTGCCAGTGGGTTGGAATATTAGGCAGGTGACGTAGAATGCTGGCCTGCTGAGCGGAGATGATAGAGAGTGAGATTTGAGAAGAGAGGTCTGAGCGCTGGGCGATCGCACGATTTAGCCGCCAGGAAGCCTCTAGGGCTGCTAGCATTTCGTCAGGCTGACGATGCTGATGAGCCTCTAGTACCAGGAGCAGCAGTAGCTTTTGCAGATTGTGAACGTTAAAGAACCCAGGCGAGGGCGCATTGACGTCTACAAGCTGCTCAATATTGACTTCCCACTGGGGACCAGGACTGCTGAGCAGGTGCTGTTGAAGTGTGATTAAAGGGATTTGTTGCTGCTGAAGGTAGCGCTGCAAAATGAGCGGTAGTGGATCTAACGGGCCAGCAATCTTGTTGGTCTGGGCCTGTAAGAACTGGTTGAGATGGGGATCGATAGCTTGGAAATTAGCAGCAGCCAGACTGTCTATTACAACAGGCGTGCTGTAACGTGCGTTTGGAACAAAGCCTAGCTGAGCGCCAAGGCGGTCAAACTTTTGAGCCGAAGCGTTATTACCATGCTGCGGGATCTGATCAAAGAAATGCTTTGCCTGAGTGTCTACCTGCCGCTGCTGGTAGCGAAGGTGGCTGTTGGCTGCAAATAGCACTACCCAAGGCAGACAGAAAACGCTAGCGATTAGCGTAAATAGCACAGGCCGGGGGCGATTAAGCTGATCGCGCTGCTTTTGGGTAAGTCTCAAGGGGCGGTAAGGGTAACCATAAGCACCCAGAAACGAAGGCGTGTGTTTAACCTTCCCAAAAGACGTTAGAATGCCGCTTGTTAGAGGTAATAGGCGGCTCCTGCTTCTGTAGGCCTGTTGGCTGCCTGTAGACCTCTCGGCTATCTGTGGATCTATTGTGTGCTGTCTGTAGGCTTTAGGTACGAGGTCTAGCTTTGTTTACCTTCAGCGTTCGCCCCATCCATTCAGCGCCATCGAGCGCACCGATCGCCGCTTCTTCCTCTGTATCAGCAGACATTTCTACAAAAGCAAAGCCTCTGACTCGCCCAGTTTCTCGATCGGTGGGAACTTTGACGGATTTAACGGTACCGTACTCTGCAAACACCTGGTTAATATCGTCTTGAGTCGCATCGAACGACAGGTTTCCAACGTAAATAGACATAAAGCGTTTCTAGACTGTTTCTAGAGTATGGATTTTGAACGAGCTTTAGCACATTTTACATGTACCTGTTTATCAGGACTGTTGGCTGTAGCACGCACTACAAAGTAAATGGTGAGAGGTGAATCGTGACAGGCAGATCGTGTCTGACAAGTTGCGATTGGCAGGCTGCGATTGGCAAGCTGTGTTTGGCAGATTGCAATAAACCGCGAAAGTCTTATTCTTTAGTTTTATGCTTGAATCAATGTGTCTACAGATGTGTTCTTTAGTGGATTTATGAGTACGATTTTCCATCTGTCATTTCCAATTGAAAATATTGCTGATGCCAAGCAATTTTATGTGGAAGGGCTAGGCTGTGAGCCTGGCCGTGAGGGTAAAAACTCTTTGATTTTGAACCTGGGCGGACATCAAATTGTCGCTCATGTAATGAAGACGCCAGCAGCGCCCCAAGCGAGTATCTATCCTTCTCACTTTGGGCTGACGTTTTCGACGGAATCTGAGTGGAAAGCTTTGCTAGCTAGGGCCGAGGAAAAAGAGTTGACTTTTTATCAGCAGCCAAAGCATCGGTTTAAAGGAGAGAGAATAGAGCACCGGACTTTTTTTCTAGAAGATCCGTTTCGTAATTTTTTGGAGTTTAAGTATTACGTTTATCCGAGTGCGGTGTTTGGCGAGACGCAGTATTCTCGGGTGGGCGATCGCTAAGGGCAAAGGCGATCGCAGCTAGCCCCTGTGAGTCTCGAATCATGCGGTTATGACTAGAAATATTTAACCGCCGGGTGGTGCCAATGTTTAGCCTGGAACTCCAAGGAGGCAAGATTAACAGATCGAAGATGGTCCAAAAAGACCAGACCTGGATAGTGTTTAGCCGGTGCATGTCTTGGTTGAGCGCTGAGAGAAAAGGGCTAAAAGGGCGCATCTGGCGCACGCCTGTGCGATCGCTTCCAAACGCCAAAGCGGTTCCATAGTGAGGTACAGAAACCGCGACAAAAGTTTTTACCCGGTTTAGGCCGCCTAGCCGTTGTAGGTAATAGCGACTGACCAAGCCCCCCATACTAAAGCCAACCAAGTCAAACGATCGGTGCGGACCTAGCGAGGTGTCTACAAACTGAGCAACCTGCTGGGCTAGCGCTTCTATGGGTGCATCTCCGTTGTTGGGTGTCATGCTAAAGGTATAGACAGAGCGTCCGGTCATTTTTTCGACAGCGGCTTCGATTATCTCCTCGGTTTTCTCTGGGATCTTCTCCGGGGTCTTCTCTGGGGCCTTCTCTGGGGCCTTCTCTGGGGCCTTCTCTGGGGCCTTCTCTGGGGCCTTCTCTGCGGTTATTGCATCGGTCTTTTCCATGCCCTTTTCTGTGGCTCTCTCCGTAGCTTTCTCTGTGTTTTTCTCCAGATAGGTTTTGAGCGGTATGAATATCTGCGCCGTATTCCAGATACCGTGGACTAAAACAACTGGACGACTAGTAGCCGAAAGGGTAAGGGACGAATCAGTCACTGATATTAGCTCTTTTCTTGATTAGCTCTCTTCTTTATTGCGATCTTCCCAGCGGAATAAAAAGACCATAAGGGCAACGATGCCAATTTGAAAGGCAAAGTTGGGCAAAGCGGTCGCAATCTCTCGACCCGCTAAAATCTTGGTAAAAAAGACAAATCCACCGATTGCGCCAGAGGCCCCAATAGACGCATAGATAAACTTTCTAAACCCTTTGTAGGGAGCATTTGCTTCTGCTACGAGCCGGTCAAACCGCTCTTGACTCATACCTTCTGGTGGTTTTCGTTTTGGCGTGTTCTGCTTTGAACTTTTTTTCGATTGCGTTTGAGCGGTCTTTTTCTTTGCCGTTTTTTCTTTGGCCGCTTTTCCTTTTGCCATGATCATCTTCAACGTTTAGGTTGATGCTTGCGTCGTTACCTTATTGTGACAGCTTAGGTCCGCTAGCTGAGCGTATGGTTGTCGGTGCAGCAGATCTATTGCCAGGTGATGATTGTTTAGATTGGCTGCTATAATTCATAGCTAGTTATGTTTGCCGATGTGGCTCAGGGGTAGAGCAAATCATTCGTAATGATTAGGTCGCCGGTTCGAATCCGGCCATCGGCTTCGTGTCCCGCCTGCATTTATCGCTTTATCTATAAACGGGTTCAGATAAAGGATTTGGATAAGAGGCTTCAGACTGCGGTTTTAGATTGTGCTACTGCTGAGGCGAGATCTGCTCTACCTGCTTCGATAAGAGCGGCGTCGCGGATACGGCAAGAATCGCAGCCGCCGCAAGGAATGTCTTGGCCGTTATAGCAAGACCACGTTTTTTCTATCGGTACGCCTAGCCGGAGCGCTCTGCGGACAATATCGGCTTTGGCGTCGAGTACGAGAGGCGCAACTAGTTCGGGCGCGTTGCCTTGCAGTCCGGCTTTGGAAGAGAGCGTGGCTAGGTGTGCAAAGGCGCTGAGATACTCAGGGCGGCAGTCAGGGTAGCCAGAATAATCAACAGCGTTGATGCCAAGATAGATAGCGGTGGCGTTTTGGGCTTCGGCGAGGGAGAGTGCGATCGCAATAAAAACAGTGTTGCGCCCAGGCACATAGGTAGATGGAATCACCGATCTACCTAGATCCGCGCCGTCTGTGGGTATTTCCATGCGGCTATCGGTGAGCGATGAGCCGCCCCACTGAGCCAAGTTTACAGAGATGGTGCGATGATCAATGATGCCTAAAGCTTGAGCTACGGTCTGAGCTGCTAGCAGCTCCCGGTCGTGCCGCTGACCGTAGTCAATAGAGAGCGCTGTGACGCTGTAGCCATCTGCTATGGCCTGCGCTGCACAGGTCGCAGAATCTAGCCCGCCTGAGAGCAAGACAATAGCTTTGTTTTGACTTTGGTTTTCGGCCTTAGCGCCTGCCCGACTGGTTTGCGATCTTTCTGTCTGATTTTTAGGTGCTGTGCCACTGGTCATATTAGTTACCGTACTCCCAAATATTTGTGTGTTTGCAGACCCACTCGCCAGCGGGGATGAGCGCGCACATAGTCGATAACAAGCTGCTGTGCGTTAGGGCTAGTCCACTGTGGCTGCAATAGTTTAATGGTTTTAGCAGGCACTCTTTGTGCCTGAGTTTCTGCCCAGTCTAAGTCGGTGCGATCGCTAACAACTACTTTTAGCTCATCGGTCTGTGCGTAGATATCATCAACCGGCGGCTTAAAAGTCTTGGGCGATAGCGTAATCCAGTCGAACTGGCCGCTGAGTGAATGAGCGCCAGAAGTCTCTAAGTGAACCCTTAAACCAGCCTGGTGCAGGGCGGCTGTGAGCTTATCTAAGCTGTGCATCAGTGGCTCGCCACCGGTAATGACAACCATAAAAGGGTTAGCAGCGGCAGCGGCAGTGACTAAATCAATAACAGACCGCCGTGGATGGGCGCTCATTGGCCAAGACTGCTTGGTATCGCACCAGCTACAGCCCACATCACAGCCCGCGAGTCGAATAAAAAAGGCGCTGGTACCACTCCAAACCCCTTCACCTTGAACAGAGTGAAAGATTTCGACGACGGGTAGCAGGGTCGGCGGCGCAGTTGGCGGTGTAGTCGGTGGTGTTGCGACAGGCTGTGTATATGTCATTGATGGTTGTCTGTGGCTAGTCATCAGCTTCGTATTCGGCCCAAGAATTAGGAGATTCTGAGACAGCAATTTTGAGATGAACGCTGTCGGGCAGGCGCTCGGCTGTCTTCTCATAAATATATTGGGCAATCATCTCGGCGGTTGTCTCATAGTGATCGGGCATGACCTCATTGAGCACACAGTGATCGAGGCCCCCTTCCAAAACATCTTGCTTAGCCCATTTAAGGGTTCTATAGTCTGCCACCATAACCGGATGTGGGCAATATTCGCTGGCCCGTAGCTGATGGGCGCTGGCTTCGACCTTTACTCTGTAGGTGTGACCGTGCATTCGCCCGCAAGGGCCGTCGTAGTCACGAATAAAGTGAGCGGCATTGAACGTAAATTCTGTTGACAGTTTCCACTTTGGCATAGGTTTTGACGAAAGTTGTACGCGGGCGTGTGCAATTAGGCAAGTTGTCTTTTTTGTTTAAGCTTTTGTTTCATTCATAAGCACACCGTTCTCTTCGGGCTTTACATTAAAGGCGCACGCATATTCTCAAAGCTTGAGGAAGCAGTTTTTATGGATTTAGGGATAAAGGGCAAAGTTGCAGTCGTAACTGGTGGCGACTCGGGTATTGGTAAGGCAACGGCGGAGATTTTGCTGAAAGAAGGGGCTAAGGTGGCGATTCTCAATCGTTCCTTTGATGAGATTGACGATCTTAAAGCGTTTGGCGATCCGTTTCCAGCAAAGGCTGATATTACTAGCTTGGCGCAAGTCGAAGCCGCTAGAGACAAAATTACCGAGCACTTTGGCCCGGCTGAGATTGTAGTGCATGCAGCAGGTATTACAGGTGCGGTGGGAGATTTTTTAGAAGATATTGACGATGAAGGCTGGATGCACACAATCAATGTGAATTTGATGGGGACGGTGCGCATCTGTCGGGCGTTTATTCCAGCGATGCGTCAGGCCGGTTGGGGCCGAGTGGTGCTGCTGGGCTCTGAAGATGCGGTGCAGCCCTATATTGAAGATATGCCTTACTGTGCTTGCAAGGCCGGTACGCTAAACCTCACTAAAAACCTATCTAAGGCGTATGCTCAAGATGGGGTGCTGACCAACATGGTCTCGCCTGCGTTTGTGCAGACGGCAATGACCGACGCCATGATGCGATCGCGTGCCAAAGAACGAGACGTGACGATAGATGAAGCCGTCGCCAGCTTTTTAGCCGAAAATCGCCCTGGCATTGAAGTTGGCAGGCGAGGTCAGGTAGAAGAAGTCGCTGCGGTGATTGCCTTCCTCTGCTCTACACATACAAGCTATGTGGTGGGTTCTAACTGGCGTGTGGATGGAGGCTCTGTGTCCACGATTTCGACTTAGGTGAGTGCTGAGATTTTGACTTAGGTCTTCTTTTCGACAGGTCTTCTTTTCAACCGGTTTATTCTTCAGTAGCTTCTGGTTCTTCAGCTTCCGACTCGCCATCTAATGGGCTAGCTTCCGGTTCGTCAGACGATGAATCTGATTCATCATCTGACGGCTCAGATGATGTGATATTCACGACTTCAACTTTCGCAGGTAAAGCGCCGCTCTTTAGCTGAAACTCTAGATCTTCGGCGGCTTCGGCGGTAAAGTTTCCTGAAATTGAGGCTTCTCCGCCGGTGATACCAGTAGCAGCATAGGTAATATCGACAGATGGTGTGCTGAGTAAAACGTCATCAAGAAAGATACCAAGAGCGCGTCCGGTGCCTGCTAGGGCTTTAGTTTGTTCGGCAAATTGTCCGGTGCCCTCGGCGTCTAGCCAGATTTTGACTTCCCAGGTGTTGAAGCCACTGACCTCAATGGCCTGAGCATCGGTGATGCGATCGCTGGTTAGCTCGCTAGGTTCAAACAGGTTTAGAATCGCTGCTCTGGCTTCGCCGATCTGGGGCTGCAGCGCTGTGGCCTCGGCCTGCTGGTCAGTTTGCAGGCGAGTGTCTTGTTCAATTAGCAGCCTTTGAAGCGTTTCAATATAGGTTGCTAGATCAGACGTAGTATCAGGCTTTTGGCTGCGTAGGGTGAGCTGGCCAGGCTTGACAAGACGAGCGATAACCGACTGTAGGTTGACCTCTTGCGGCAGCCTGATGATTAGCTGATCGGGGGCTTGGGCTTTGACTTCTGCGGTGCCAAAGCTAAGCTGAACCAAACGCGCTTCGATCACGGTCTGAACTTCTGCGAGCGTGTCGGCTGTGATTGCTTCGGTGCCTTCTTCTGCCTGCGTGGTAGGCATATCAACTTTTAGTTCAACCTGAGTGTAGTCGCGCAGTCCGCTAGAGCAAGCGGTGCTGAGAAGAGAGGCGATCGCCACTCCTAAGAAATATCTGCTCAGCCGCTTCGGTATGATCATGGATTGGTTTGGGCCTGCGAACGTTCGAGTGTCTTGGTGCAGTGAGAGGCTTTTTGCACATTACTTCATCATCTCATCAACTGGATGCCTCTGCCCCTTTGAGGTGGCAATTGCTGGCGATTGCTGGCAATTGCTGACCTTTGGAACTAGCCTTCCGGGTGGATCGCTTGAAATAGGCTCGCTAAGACTAAACCTGCTCGCTGTCGGCAGTATGGTTGCTAGCGCCGTCAGTCATGCTAGGGCTGTGCTTGGGCAGAAGTGGTGAGGCTATATCAACTGCAGTTGTGTAAAAGCGATGAGTGGGATAGGCCAAGGAAATGCCATCGTTTTTGGCAAATTCTCGAAGCACGCCTTCCCACAGCACCTGCTCCGATCCACGTCGCTTTCGTGGATCGCAAAGGTAGCGCATGGTGAGCAAAATGCCACTGTCTCTGACGGTGGTGTAGACGGTTGGCGTGAGCTTAGAGTAAGAAATCATGTAGCGCTGTCCGGCCTTGCGCAGGTGTTCTTCGGCAGACCCACTAAGGTGTTCGGCGTGATTATTGACCTGGGTAAACAAGATTTTTTTGGCTTCTTCCCAGTCGCTCTCGAAGGTGATAAGTACGGGGATTTCATGCCAGATATACTTGAAGCCCTGAGAGTAGTTAGCGATCGCTTCTTGAAAAACATGACCAGTGGGGATGTGAATAATGCGCCCGGTGCTTTGGTCTGTCTCTACCCAATTGCCAATCTCCATCAAGGTGAATTTAAAGATAGCAATGTCAATCACATCGCCTGCATTTTCACCGATCTGGATGCGATCGCCGAGTTTGAATGGCTGCCGCCACAGTACAAAGAGCCAGGCCACCAAATTCACCAGCGGATCGCGCAGAACCACAGCTACGCCCGCAGCAAACAAGCCCAAAAAAGTGGAGAGCCCTTCCATATTGGGCAGCCACAGCACAAACAGCGTCAGCCCGTAGAGGCCAGAGCAAACATAGCCAATCCACTTGCGCCACAGGTATCGATGCCGTAGATCGCTAATCTGCTGGTCTACTAGCCGCGTTGCCCCGACTCGCATCCCGGTAATCACAATGAGAATGGCGGCTGAGGTAACTAGATTGTTGCGAAGCGCTGAGTCAGCAAGCGGATTAACTGGATTGACGCCCTCTATGGATAAGAACATGTTGTTTAGTAGGAACATGTTGACAGCTTTCTTCGGTGCGTCTTTATACGATGCGTCATAAATAGATCAGATGTGCATTTTTTATAGCCGTATGAAGCCATTCGACAAGATTTTGTGGCTTCTATGTAGCTTGCTTGCGGATATTTACGTAAAGAGGCCGTACGTAGCACAATTGAAGTATGAAAAACACCACTCGAACTACTGCCCTAGAAAAACGGTTCCCTAACCTTTGTAAAGTACTCTATTTTCCAGGTAATAATCCTGATAAGTCTCCTCATGCGCCTACGGGTCAGCTGAACTGGTATTTGCGATCGTCAGCGCTGCCAAGACCTGGCGATGTTATTCCGTACGGGCAGTATTTGTTTTCAGTCACCACTATTATTTTGGAAGACTGCTGTAGTGGTGATACGCCCTTTAAGGTAGATAAGGTCGCTGGGCGGCTGGCCGAGAAAGAAGAGTCTGGCAAGTATCAGGCCATTATTTGGGTAGAGTTTTGGGGTATTAAGTCAGCCTAAAAGCGGCTTGGCAACGCTCTTTTGCCAGAGCCAAATGCCGCCTACACAAAGGGCGCTAGTCCACCAGAGGGCAGCAGCTTCGGGTTTGCCTGTGAGTAGGTAGCTGCTACCAACGAGTAATAGAGTGATCGCACCTCCTCCAGAAACGACGAGCATCAGTCGGACAGTGCGAGCTGCGAGCAGCACTTTTTGGGCCATGTCATCGCCCGCTGAGAGCGTAATTGAATTTTGAATAGTAGCTTGAAAGGTGGTGACTTTTCGGCTATCGGCCTGGTAGTAGGTGCCTAGCTCAGTATCCCGCAGGGCTGGGTCAGTTTGGAGCCCAAACTGTTTGGCTAGTGCGATCGCGGCTTTTACCTGTTTTTTGGTTGCAACTGGCTGAAGTGCCTCAAACAGTGACTCACGGTAAACACCGGTCTGTGCCATGTCTAGGATGCGTCCGGTTAGCTCGTTTATAGAAAGCTGAGTAACTATAGCCTTCGTCATAGTTTTTTTGGGGTCTTCCTACAGGTTCTGCCTACGCTATTCTTTCCAGAGGATTTTTCCTATTACCAGTGCAAGCAACAGCACCACTAGTGATACTCCTCTCCAAATTTACCTTATAGTACATTAGAACTGCGCTGGGCCAACTGCGTTTGACTAGATCGCTTAAGTGAACAGTCCTTAACTAGATAGCGCCTAGCTAAACAGATGGTCAGGCAAATGACTTACTAAAACGAAAAGGCGTGGTTTGTTTAAACCACGCCTTTCTTTATGCCCTTGTCTTATTCTGCTACAGCAGAGTGACGCATTTTTACTCTACGAAAGTAGAGATTAGCTAACAAGCGCAGCCCGAGGGCAAGACACGCTGCAGCGGAGGACTACATCATGCCCATGCCGCCCATGCCGCCCATGCCGCCCATGCCACCCATGCCGCCCATGCCACCCATGTCGCCACCAGGCATCGGTGCTTCGGGTTCAGGTTTTTCAACCACAAGCACTTCAGTCGTAAGCACCATGCCAGCTACTGAGGCTGCATCTTGCAAAGCTGAGCGAACTACCTTAGCAGGGTCCACAATGCCTGTGCTCAACAGATCTTCGTACTCGCCAGTTAGCGCGTTGTAGCCAAAGTTAAAGTCCATCTCCTTCACTTTTTCGACTACAACAGAGCCCTCTACCCCTGCGTTGTCAGCAATCTGACGGAGGGGAGCCTCTAGGGCTCTGATCACAATCTCAACACCCGTCCTCTCCTCAGCGCTTACGGAATCTTTGAGATCTCCAAGCTTTTGTGCTAAGTGCAACAGGGTCGCGCCGCCACCAGGAACAATACCTTCTTCTACAGCGGCTTTAGTGGCACTAAGCGCATCTTCAATGCGAAGCTTACGATCTTTTAGCTCAGTTTCAGTGGCTGCGCCTACTTTGATGACTGCAACGCCGCCAGCTAGCTTGGCAAGTCGCTCAGAGAGCTTTTCTTTGTCGTAGTCAGAATCAGTGGCTTCTAATTCTTTACGAATCTGCCCGACACGCTTATCGATGTCGGCCTTGTTCCCGTTTTCAGAAACAATAGTTGTGTTGTCTTTTGTAATAGTGACTTTTGCCGCGCTACCCAGCATCTCTAGGGTTGCACTCTCTAGGCTAAGGCCAACTTCTTCAGAAATGACTTGGCCCCCTGTGAGTACAGCAATGTCAGCTAAAAGCGCTTTGCGCCGCTCGCCAAAGCCAGGAGACTTAATAGAGGCTACATTCAACACACCGCGCGCCTTGTTGACAACCAAAGTTGCGAGGGCCTCACCTTCAACATCTTCAGCAATCACCAGCAAAGGCTGACCAGAGCGGGTAACTTGCTCTAGGATAGGCACAAGGTCTTGAATGGCACTGACTTTTTTGTCCACAATCAGGATGCGAGCGTTTTCTAGCTCAACGATCATCCGCTCTTGGTCAGTGACAAAATAAGGCGACATGTAGCCGCGGTCGATCTGCATCCCTTCGACAACATCGAGTTCGGTTTCTAGAGATTTGGACTCTTCGACCGTAATAACGCCATCCTTGGTGACCTTGTCCATAGCCTGGGCAACCATGTCGCCGACCATCTCGTCGTTACCCGAAGACACCGCTGCAACCTGAGCAATATCGTTTCCAGTAATTGGCTTTGCCACGCTCGCAATTTCGGAGACAAGATGTGCGACCGCTTTTTCGATGCCCCGTCGCAGGCTAACAGGGTTGGCACCAGCCGCAACGTTCTTCAAGCCTTCACGAATGAGCGCCTGAGCTAAAACGGTGGCAGTAGTGGTACCGTCGCCTGCGAGGTCTTTGGTCTTTGAGGCCACCTCTTGAATCAGACGAGCGCCTGTATTTTCGTAAGGGTCTTCTAGATCAATTTCCTTGGCGATGGTAATGCCGTCGTTGACAATTTGGGGTGCGCCAAATTTTTTCTCTAACACCACGTTGCGACCCTTGGGGCCCATGGTGATTTTGACTGCGTCTGCCAATGAATTAACGCCGCGCTCAAGTGCTTGGCGCGACTTCTCATCGAATAATACTAATTTCGCCATATGCCGGTTGTTACGAGTTTCTGATTGCTGTGTCTACTGTACTTCAAACTTCTAGCACTCTAAGCTCTAGAGTGCTAATTCAATTAGAAATGTACCGCTTACGAAGGGTTGGTAAAAGTCGCAATAACCGATCCTTTCAGTGTAATTAAGTCTTTAAAGCGCACAATATCAAATACAAATCGAACTTAGAGGCGACCATAACGTGTCTGGCTAGATATGACCAAACGCAAGGCTCCTGACAAATTAATGTTAAGAGCCTTACTGTCTATTTGCTTTATTCTATTTGTTTTATTCGGGCTTAGGGCGTTGACCCACGGTGTGGGCAAAACTACTAAGGGAACGTCACTAGGGCGTAGCCGTTTGGTCACGAACGCTGAGATCGTCTCTTTCGTATAGGCTAGGACCCTGACCTCGCCCTTCGACTGCACCGCCGATTGCCTTCCAGGCAGGCAGGCCGCCCTTGATAGCACTCACCTTGGTAAAGCCTGCGTCGTGCATCTTCATGGCTGCAGAAGAAGTTGCGGTGTCGCCGTCGCCATAAACATAAATATCGCGGTCTAGCTCAAGAGATGATTTGGCTTCATCGGCTAGATTGTCCATAGACATCGCAATAGCGCCCATAATGCGCTCTTGGTTGAAAGCCTCTCGGTCACGCACATCTACGATCGTCAATGCTGGTTCACCCCAATCGAGCCGCTTTTTAATGTCGGCAGGTGGCGTGACCGACTTAAATTCTGTCGGTACGGGTGTGACTTCGCCAATAGCGTCTTGGGCGTCATCTACAGCGTCGAGCGTCTTTTGCTCGGCTGACCTAGCACTATCAAGGACCGTTTCAGCAGCGTTTTCAGTTGCTTCAACAGCTTTGTCAGTTGCGCCGTTGGTCATAATTTAGAACCTCTATTAAATAAACAGTGAATAAACAGTGCGAGACGACTGCTGTGACAAACGGCATAAATCTAAGCGGCTTTTTTGCAGCCGCTTTAGCGTTATCACTAACAGGGCTCGCAGCGCCGAGATAACCGCTGAGGCTATACCTCAGGTGAAAAATCATCTGCGTTGGGTATCAACTCAGCTCGATTTTTGTCTCGTGCTTCTAAGCTTTCTTTGGTAGCGAGCGGCGTCTCGGGCTGAATATCTAGCCCAGCGTTTTCACCTAGCTGGTCAATGCCAACTTCCTCGTTCATCTCGGCAGAAACATTGCCAGCGTAGGCACTTTTATTGTCTACAGCGGCCTGTTTTACCTTTGAATCAGTATCTTCCATAAAAAACGTTGTTGTATTCCTTTACAATTTAAGTTTTTTTCAGATTTCGGGCCTCTACAAAGAGAGATAGAGCGTCTCTTTCTTTGTGATGAAACCGAATGTTTTTGAAACGTTTTGAAAGCTTTTGGGTAGGTAAGGGGAAGGCGATAGATACGGTTGGCTATATACTGCTATTGCCGCTTTAGTTTAAGGACGACATATGCGGGGCTTGAAAGGTAAGAATGTGCTGGTGACCGGTGCGAGTAGTGGCATTGGTCAATCGATCGCTATTCGCTTTGCTAAGGAAGGGGCGAATGTAGCGGTGAACTATTATAAAGGCGAAGAAGAAGCTGCCGTTACGATAGACCAGATGCGAGCTGCAAGCTCAGCGGCAGGGATTGAAGCAGGCAGCCTAAAAGATATGACGGTGCAGGCTGACGTTTCTAAAGAAGACAACGTAGCTGCAATGTTCGAGCAGGTAATGAGTGCTTTTGGTGGCCTAGATATTTTGGTCAACAATGCTGGAATGCAGATTCAAGGGGCGTCTCACGAGATTCCGCTGGATAAATTCGACAAGATGATTGATATCAATATGCGGGGCGCGTTTTTGTGTGCACGCAAGGCGATCGCACACTTTTTGGAAGTGGGCGGCGGCGTGATTGTCAATGACTCTAGCGTGCATGAGTTGATTCCTCGGCCTCAGTATGTGGGCTACACCATGAGCAAATCTGGGATGCGAGGCATGACACGCACGCTAGCTTTGGAGTACGCTCGCGATAACATTCGGATTAACTCTTTTGCGCCGGGGGCGACGCTGACACCGATTAATCCCTGGAAAGACGACCCAGAGAGAAAAGCAGAGATTGAAAGTCATATTCCGATGGGCCGGTCGGGCACTTCTGAAGAGATGGCAGCGGTAGCAGCCTTCTTAGCTTCTGATGATGCTGCTTACATCACTGGGCAGACCCTATTTGTCGATGGTGGATTAACGCTATATCCCTCGTTCCGCACGCCTTGGACCGGTTGATAGGCCAGTTGATAGGCCAGTTGAGTTTGGCTTTGACCGGCTCAACAGGCGCTTCAAACAGGCGCTCGAAGATAGACTAATAGCGACAGACCCGTTGTAGTCAGCAGTTTCTAAGGGACTTTGAAATCGGTAGCCTATGCTGAAATCTTGGATGGTAGTGGGTGGCGTCACGTTGGCGATCGCCCTGCTCTCGAATCTGATTCGACCTAAAGACGTGAAATGGTTTAGGCGACTAGAGCGTCCGCGGTGGCTGACCTTTGAAAAGCTGATTCCGGTCATTTGGACAGTGGTGTTTGTGTGTGGCGGCTGGTCTGCCTACATTGTGTGGGAGCGCACTGGCTCTTGGGCTTGGATGGCGGCCTACATTTTGTTGGAGCTGATAACAGTAGCATTTACGCCAGTTTTGTTTTGGTCGCATAGCCTGAAGGCTGCGAGCTTTGTAGGCGGAGCCGGATTTGTGATCTGCCTGCTGCTGGTGCTAGGCGTGTTGCAAGTTTCTGGCTGGGCGGCTGTTTTGCTTATTCCTTACTTTTTGTGGAGCCCGATTGGCACCTACACTACATGGGAGATGGATAAGCTGAACGCTTGATCTATGAGTATATAGATGGAGTAGATAGATGATTTTGGGTGACAGCAGAATCATCAAAACCGTTTTTTGCGAGGCGTTAGCCCTTAGTCGGCAGTGTTGTTCTAGACGAGTTCTATGAATTGGTTAGAGTGCTTACTTTAGAGGCCTAAAGGGGCCCGTGTTGAAGGGCCCACTTGTAGCTTTAGTCCTGTAGCTTTAGTCCTGTAGTGTTGGGGTCCTGTCTAGAACAATGGATTCTAGCTCGTGGTTTTGCCACTTGCCCTGATATTTTTCGGCAATCAGTGGGCGCAGGGTAAATTGAGGCACTTCTGAGTTACCTGCGTAGCTAACGTCTACGCGTAGGGCAGAGTAGGGGCGGCTTTTGCGACTGCCATGACCATCGCGACCAATAAATAGGTGCGACTGGGCAACGGGCTGGTTGTATTCTTCCAAGACAGGGCCTTCGGACCTCTGTCGGCGCAGGCTAAAGCCGCTGCCACCACAGACAACCCACGGAATGATGCGATCGCCGTGTCCGGTTTCCAGGGTTCTGAGAAATTCAAAGCAGTGAGCGTGACCGCAAAGCACCAGATCTACCAGGGGCCTTGAGTAGTTGCCGGCCTCTCTTTGCACCTGATCGAGAACTTCTCTTAGACGAGCCCGGACAGCTAGAGTTTGTCCCTGGTCCCACTTGGTGTCTTCGCTGACGTAGGGCGGGTGATGAAAGAAAAGAACGCGGCCTTTGGCAGCCGGATCTTTCCAGGAAGCAATCAGGCGATCGCGCAGCCAAGTTAACTGTTCGGTATCGACAGTGGCGTCTTCGACTGAAATATTGAGCTGTTTGTCAATGTCTTGTAGCTGTTCTTCTACCTGCTCCATTTTGCCGTAAAGGCTGTTGGCGCGCGACGCCTCTGCCGGAACGTCTGTAGAGAGCGTGAGGGTTTCGGTAGCGAGCGATCGCATTTTTTCTTCGAGGCGATCGCGCTCAATTTCTAGGCGCACTCGCATCGCCTGTCCGGCCTCATCTGTTGGCAGCGGCTGTGGTGAATTAAAGGTATTGCTATCCAGCGCAAAAAAGTCTACCCCCTGACGCCGAAATGTATAGTAGCGATTGGGCACTTTGGTAAACTCGCCCGGAACGTAGCGCAAGCAGCGTTGCTGCTGATCGCTACTAGCACCCTCAGCGTTAGGGCCCTCTACGCTAGCGGTGTACCTCTCGTCTAGATGTGCTGTTAGCTGACGTGGACTTAGTGTTTGCGTATAGTCCAAAAAAGCCTTGGCAAAAGCTTCCCCTTGATGAGAACCGTGCCAGCCCACATCTAGATTAATTCGACGGCGTAGCAGCTGTCTGAGTGGTGAGAGCGCCTTGCTTAAAAGTCCCGCGAAGAGTGGCAAATCGTAATAGTCATGATTGCCTAGCACTGGCAAAAACGGAATCTTGAATGTCATCTGATCGAACTTAATCTTCTTCGGCGTCTCGCCACCTACCAAAAACTCACGATAAGGCTTAATAAAATTGTCGGGATATTGCTCACTAGAGCCGACCAAATACACCACATCTCCCGTATGAATAATGAAGTCACATTCAGGAGAATGTTTTAGCAGCAGCTGAGTAATGCGCCTTTGTGGTGGATCTGTGATGTGACGACTAGTTCCACTATCACCAATTACCAAAAAAGAGAAGTCAGTCAGTGCGTTTTCGCCTCCGTTAGCGGCCTCGTCGGCGACTGTTTGATCGGCGAAGGCCAATTGAGTTTGATCAATACCCAGCTGCTTAATGGTTGGATGCTGCCAATGCACACGTTCCTTCATGCGTGCAATCTTGGTTTTAATCGCTGGATCGGCTACAAATCCCATCGGATGCCTCTTAGTCTTGTACTCAAGTGTTTTTGTCTTGTACTCAGGTGTTTTTGTACGTGCGTGCTTCTGCAAACGCGCTCTGTGTCTCACTTCGTTAAATTATCACGCTGTTCTAGCTTTACTTCATAAATTCAGGACAGATTTTGGCCACTACCGCATGAAGCTACCCTGTGAACCTTTAGCATGATTCAGAGAATATACTGAAGCGCGGTGTACATTAAAAGGCGAAGGTTGCTCTCCCTTTGTTTTTTCACGCCCATGCATCAGAACAATCGCAATCTATTTTCGCTATGGGCTGTCCTAATCGCAGCAGGCGTCATCGCTAGCCTTGGCAGTATCTTTCTGCTGCTAGCAGATCGGCTAGGCAGCGGCCCTATGCTAGTTTTAGACGTGCTTCCCAACCGTGTTCCGATCGCTACACTACCCTTTGAAATAGTTGGCACCCACAGCGCAACCGTACAGAGCGTCAGCGCCATTACCAATACCGAAAACGATAGGCTTTTCGTTGCCAGTGGTAGCTATGATAGTACCGCTCGGCTTTGGGACAGCCGCCGCCAAGAAGCGCGGTCGCTGTCACATAATGACCGGATAGAAGCCTTGAATTTTACCTCTGATGGTCAGCATTTAGTGACAGGTAGCGGCGCTGGTGACATTACTCTTTGGTCGGTTGCCGAGGGGACGGTAGAGGCCACGGCAGAGACGAATGCGGGTCGTGTGGCGAGTTTAGCGGTAGATGAAGCCAACCAGACCGTTGTAGCGAGTACGGATTTGGGGGCGCTACAGGTGTGGTCGATTGCAGATGCAGGTGGCCTGAGGTCTCTATGGACGCTAGCGGGCCGGGGGGCTAGAGTAAACGCGATCGCTTTTCACCCCACTAACAACGCTATTTTAGTTAGTGGCAATCAGGACGGTCTGATTCACGTTTGGGATGTAGAGCGCAAACGAATCGTACGTACGTTAGACGACAGCGCAGACCAAATTACCAGCCTAGCGGTTAGCCACGATGGGCGCTACGTTGCTAGCGGCAGCTATGACCAGAAGGTTCGGATCTGGGACTTGACGTCTGGCGATTTGCGACAGGTTTTGGTCGGTCACGACTTAGCCGTTTCGGGGGTTGCCTTTAGTCCAGATAGCAGGCTGCTAGCCAGCAGCAGCTATGACGAATCAATCAAGACCTGGGCTTGGGCAGATAGGAAGAACCTATGTACGCTAACCGGACACGCTGGATTTGTCTATTCGGTTGCTTTTGTTAATAACAGTACGCTGGTAAGCGGCGGTTATGACGGCACTGTTCGGACTTGGGATTTGACGGCTCCAATTAACCGCGGTTGCCTACCTCGTTAGGCTCAAAGATAGAAGCGCCCAAAACTCGGTTAGAAGTTGTTCGCCAAGGCTATCAGATCTTGATTGAGTCTTTAGCTATGGTGGGTGTGAATTAATCTATCCAGCACTTCAGTCCTGGCGACGGCGATTACACCCAAGAACCTATATTTAGTTCGATAGGACATCCCTATCTTTCTGACGATTTGTTCGTTTTTCTATCTACAGAAGTTGCGATCTCTGTCTTTTGTAGTGGCTCAGCTTGCGGCAAATCTACTCTCTTGGCAGACTCTTAAACTGATTAGGAAAACTATTCTAAGAAGTGAGCGTGTTGGAGAGGCAAGTGCGCAATCTGTCAGGTTTAATGCCTGAGTGTTTGACGCTAGCTTAGCAAGCTAGTGCGAGGCGCGTGCTTTGTTTATTGACTACGCTAGTTAACTGCACAAGCAACATTTAGGAGATTTTCCTATGACTACTGACAAAAAAGACAAAGACATGGATACCGAAGGTAAACAGACGCCGCTTGAAGGAAAAACCCGTACAACCGGTCAAGGCTCTAAAACAGAGACTCGTGACGGTGCGGAGCCTGAGGCCCCTGGCAATGACGGTTCTGTCGCAGGTAGCCCTAACCAAGGCACCGAAGCTCGATAGAGTCGCTGTTTTAGAGCTCATCCCAATTTATCCGAAGTAGCTCTACCAAAACTAGCTCTATATAAACTGGAGATGACACTCCTTTTCCCGGCTGACTTAGTTAGCCGGGCACTGTTCCTTTATTTTAGTACTACCCTGCAAGACCATCATGGCCCAAGCACAAGAACGACGCCCTACACCAGACGAAATGCCCGCGCAACAGTTAGACTACCCGGCGAGTCAGTCGGACATGGCGATCGCACCTGATAGCGATCTTTCTAACTATAAAGCGGCTGGAAAGCTGGAAGGAAAAGTCGCCATTATTACCGGTGGAGATTCGGGAATTGGCCGAGCGGTGGCGATGGCATATGCCATGGAAGGGGCTAGCAGCGCTATTTTGTACAACTCGGTTGATGAAGATGCGCAGAAGACAAAGTCGCTAGTAGAGGAATATGGGAAAGACTACGGCGTGGAATGCTTGCCGATTAAGATGGACGTACGCGAGCCTGAAGCGTGTGAGTCGGCGGTTGAAGAGACCGTGAAAAAGTTTGGAAAGCTCAACATCTTGGTGAACAACGCTGCGTTCCAAATGGTAAGAAAAAACCTGGAAGATTTAACAATTAAGCAGTTTCACGAAACGTTTGAAACGAATATCTTTGGCTACTTTCACATGTTCAAAGCGGCCTTTCCTCATCTAGAAGAAGGGGATGTAATTATTAACACTGGCTCGATTGTTGGTAAAATCGGTAAGGGGTTTTTGGTGGACTATGCCTCTAGTAAAGGCGCGGTGCATACGTTTACCAAATCGCTAGCACAGAGCCTAGCTGAGAAAAAGATCCGGGTGAATGCGGTCATTCCTGGGCCAGTCTGGACGCCTAACATTCCGGCGACCATGACGAAAGACCAGGTAAGTGAATTCGACAGTGCTAACGCGATGGAGCGCGCGGCTCAGCCAGAAGAACTTGCTCCTGCCTATGTCTTTTTAGCAGCTGAAGATAGCAGCTTTATCACGGGCGCTCTGATTGATGTAACGGGCGGCCAGCTCTCTAGCTAAACCCCTGAGTATGAGGACTTAAGCATAAAGTCCTCATTATTGGGAAAGGGTGCGCGAGAAGGCATGGCGAGAGGAACAGGAGGACTGTGACTGTGAAGATGGATGCTGAAAAAGCAGCGGTCGCCGCTGGTCTTCACTATGTTCATGACGAAATGCCGGGAATTAGTCGTCAGCGGTGGGGAAAGGGCTTTTCGTATCTGTTGCCAAACGGCGATCGAATCTCTTCTTCACCGGCTGCTGGCTCGCTGGATGCTAAACGGCGACAGCGTATAGACGATTTGGCAATTCCCCCTAGCTGGGAGTCGGTGTGGATCTCTCTCGATTCAGATGGTCATCTGCAGGCGACAGGACGAGATGCAAAGGGGCGAAAGCAGTACCGCTATCATCCTGACTGGCAAAAGTTTCGCAATTTGCAAAAGTTTGATCAAATGGTGCCGTTTGGAGAGAGCTTGGCGGCGGTGCGATCGCAAAGCGCTGCCGATCTTCAAGTATCGCAGCTATCGCGTAGAAAGGTCGTTGCTGCGGTAGTGCAGCTGCTCGACCAGACCTTGATCCGGGTTGGCAACGCCGAGTATGCACAAAAGAATCAGTCTTATGGGCTGACAACAATGCGCGATCGCCATGTCGATGTTGACCAACAGGCCGTCAACTTTCACTTTGTTGGTAAGAGCGGCATTGAGCACAGCATTACGTTAGAAAATTCCAAGCTGGCCAAGGTTGTTCGCCAGTGCCGCGACATTCCTGGCTATGAGCTATTTCAGTATTACGATGAAACCGGGCAAAGACAAACCGTAGACTCAGGCGACGTAAACGACTATTTGAAGCAGGTAACTGGAAAAAACTTTACGGCCAAAGACTTTCGCACCTGGGCCGGGACAACGGTTGCCACCTATACGCTGCAAGAATTGGGAGATTGGTCTCAGGAGACGGAAGCCAAAAGCAATGTTGTAGCGGCGATTAAGGCGGCAGCCGCTCAGCTAGGCAATCGTCCGGCGACCTGCCGCAAGTACTATGTTCATCCAAGCGTGCCTGAAAACTATTTGGCAGGCGACCTGCTAGCTCAGCTAGCTGAAGCCAAGCAACAGGCACATCCAAACGACTATCAGCGCTGGCTGAAAGGGCATGAGCAAATAGTGTTGGCGCTGTTGCAATCTGCTGCGTAGGCAGCTCAAAGTAAATGGGCTAGAGTAAACGGCTTGGCGTAAACGACACAGAGCAAAAGAATCTAGAACTTCTCCCATCCTCGCGGCTGTCTCTGTTCATCCACTACCTTCTGTTGAATAATTTCGGCTAAAATTTCGTAAGACTCGACTAGCCTAGGTCCAGGGCGGTTGAAGTATCGATTGCCATCTGTGAGATAAACCTGGTTGTTTTTAACCGCTTTGAGGTTAGACCAGTCGGGATACTTTGCCATCTCTACCGTAGCCTGCTGAGTTTGGGCCATATCATAGCCGCAAGGCATGACGATGATGATATCAGGGTCAGTGGCTTTTAGTGTCTCCCATTTCATCCAATCAGAGTGCTCGCCTGCTTTGCCACAAACATCTATGCCGCCTGCTAGTTCGACGAGTTCGGGCACCCAGTTGCCAGCAGCCATAAGTGGGTCAGTCCATTCTATACAGACCACTTTAGGGCGAGTGGCTTTAGAATATGACCGTTTGGCCAGCGGCTGGGCACTGTGAGCTATCACTTGCTTTGGCGTTCCGGATGAAAGCACGTGCGAAGGCCGAATCTCGTCTGAAGCCACCTGTGAGGGCAGACGAGACCTCAGTGAACTGATGGTGGCTGTGACACTTGCCTGCTCAAGGTCTGACTGCTTGGGGTTTAACATAGTTGCAACTCGCACCATATCCGTCCACAAGTCAGCGAGTCGCTGTGGCTGCAAAGAGATGACTTTGATAGGCGTTTGTGGAATAGATGTTTGTGGGTTGAGCGTCAGCGCTGTGACAGCCTGCTCTACATCGCTGAGGCTGACTGCGCAGACTTCGCACTGGGCCTGAGTGATGATGTGAGTGGGCTGAAGCTGGGTGAGCAAATCTGTATCGACTTTGTAAACGCTAAGCGCCGAAAGTAGCAGCTCGCTAACGCGTTCGTGAACTTGACGGCTGGTGCCGACGGGGTCAAATTTGGGCGCAGTGCAGACAGGCAAACTCTGGACAAACGCTGGGAAGTCGCACTCGTGCGATCGCCCTACCAGGTAGTTGCCATAGCCCAGCTCTGTAACAATTTCGGTGGCGCTAGGAATCAAAGAAACAATACGTAAATTGGTGCTTGGCATATCTACAGCATTCTCAAAAATCTCACCTTCTGCACAGAGCCAATGGCGACCTTCTGCACAATGATTCCACGACGCTTCGTTGAATCTTTATTGTATGTCAGTCCAGGCATTTGCCTGCTCCTTTACCTGTCCTTCTGTCACAGCATTCTAAACCGAGTACTCACTATCTGCTGTCACCGGAGGTTCATCTATTAGTGAGTCCCTTACCCCCTATAGCTTTACGGTGCTTGCCAGTTGCACTACTCGCAACTCAATTAATCACTCTATACAACATCCAGATTCGCCTATTGTGGTTGTCACAGAACGGGGCTTCGTTAATTTGCTCTCTCGTTGGCATCGCTTGGATAGAAGACTATGTTAGAGACCAAAGTAAGCTGTTGTCGGCGTACGAAATGGCCCTACCTGAGCCGCTCGAAACTCTGTCGCTGTAAAAAGAAATTGAGCTAGACTACCTGCGCAGAGATTCGCCATCTGCGCTCTGCTCACGCTTCTGAGCATATTTCATCAGAGTCTGCATCAGGCACTAGATAATTGAATATAAGCTTATTCAGTCTGAAACAAGCAACTAGAACAGAGTTCGAGATTCTTCTGCTGTTAACAAATGCCGAATAGTTCAAATTGCTATCGCTAAGGTGCTATCACAGCAATTGGATAAGCGCATCTATCCGATTTTGTACTGTTTAGCTCTCGTTACATGTTGCTCATAGCGATGATAGCCGGTAAAGCTATTTGTCTGTGTTTTCTTGATATATTTTCCTGATATAAGAAAAGCGGTGGAGAAATGCGATAAGTTTTGCAACGCGAACCTTGTAAAGTTGAAGATGTCCGTTTCCTACATAAAGAATCGAATAAATTGTTAATAAATCTCTCAACATGACGCAGCATTAATGCAATGTGGTCTTATGTATGCTGCAACCTGTACAGATGTAAAATATAAGCTCACAACGTTTGCAGGCAGCCGTAGAACAGACAGATGGTGCAACTTAGAAACGGTTTTCCGGTGTTTAGCAGACGGACTATAGTCTCGCGTAGCAGACCCTAGTATAATAACTTACATAGTTATTTATTAGAGTTTTTGGTGGTTGCAGAACACCCTATGGCCTGAATAGCTTCTGGGACTAAATCTCTCTTTCTTTCATCCGGACTATTGTCAGTAGTTTAGAAGACTAGAAGGAGGTATGGCCTTTTAAAGCGTTGGTTAGTCGGAGACAAGTCGTAAATCTATTTCCAACTAGCTGCTAAGTTTCTATGAAAATGGTCGGTGAGAGCTCACTGATCTGGACGAACTCAGACACAAACAAGTAGACAACGTCTTAGATATTTCGCTACGTTGCACTGATATCATATTCTCATTTTGTAGATTTTCCATGCCCCCCCTTTCCATGCCCCCTCTTTCTATGCCCTCTTCTTCCGTATTACAAACTGTCTGCCCCAAAGACTGCTCTAAAGTCCATCCCAAAGTTATTGGTTGGCTTGCTGCTATGCCCCTGCGGCGGTCTTCTCAGCTTATACTCCTGTTGTTATCTATTGGCAGCATTGGCTGGCTAGCTCCAAAAGCGATCGCCCAAACCACCACGCCCAACGTTCCGTTTCGCAATCCAGATGGGTCTGTCGTCGTTGACAACAACGCCCGCGATATTAGAACGGGCCCCTTGCAGAACGGATCTAGGATCCCACTGCCTAGAGAGCTTCCCGCTCAGACTACAAACAGAGTTTCCATTGAGATTGAAGAAGATAGAAGTCTACGAGCACCCAATACCATTCTGATCAGTCCTGATCTTCCTTTCATTCGACAATCTTTTGAAGATACTATCAAAGCGGGTTTACCGGAGAATGAGCGATATGTCCTTCAGGAAGAAACGGTACAGCTGACCACAACCTTCAACCTGGCCCGTAGCGTTGGGAATCACCGTTTTGCCGAAGGCGTTCAAGTAACCATTATAAGAGCGGATGGACAAAGGATAGAACAGGAACCTGTATTTGTTCGAGGCGGCGGTGTGACCATTGGCCCACAAGGTCAAGCGCTGCCAGAGGCTGTTTCAGAGAGCGCAACCTATGGTGAGGGTGACACTGTTGAGATTCGTGTGCTGCACATCAATAGTGATGGCGCAGCGCCTCGAGATTCTGGGATCTACTTCACACAAGACTTTAGATCTAACGGCAGCGTAGGTGAATTTATTGTAGAAGATTCTCTCGATGGCGGCGACCTAGATTTCGATGATGGTGAGTATGTGGAGGCTCCGACAGGTGAGGGTCAGGGCGTTGCTGTTTTTGAACAAGGGGGGGTTGTTGTATCCACACAGACTGTTCGCACGCCGCTCGCGCCGCTTATAGACCAAGAAATTGTCGCCCCCGATATTGAGGCCGACGAGATTGAGACCGATGTCCAAGAGGTTGAAGTTGGCCGAATTCGCGGTCAGGTAGAGCTACCAGAGGAGACGACCTCAAACCGGCTAGGCCATGCCATAGGTGTTCGTACAGAAGACGACGAACAGCTCGTGTACAATCGCTATTCTGGGGCCAGTGAAGTGCGTCTCGGTAGTGACGGTCTAGGTGTCACTGGTCAGCTCCGCCCTCTAATAGGCAATCCCAGTGTGCCACCCACCCTGCTAACGGGTAACGTAAGGTTTGATCCAACAGTAGATGACAATGAGGCTGGAGTGACTGCTACCGTTGGCTTTACTCAGTTCTTGACCCGTACCCATCGCCCCGCCAGAGATGTTTTTGGTCAAGAGATTGTTAGACTGAACGAAGACGGTGAAGAAGAAAATCCTAGGCTGCTAGAGCCTTCGGGCCTGTTCAACAACCGGCGGTGGGTAGGCTATGTGCCTTCGACCCCCATTGGCACCGAGCCAGGGGACGCAATTTCCTCTGTTAACGGTGTCTTTAGTTTGCCCGCGGATCAGGCTGTTGAAATTGCCCCGCCCGATCCGCAGCAGGTTGGACGTGGTGATTCTGCCTATACGGACAATGTGGGTGGTTTGCTAATCGAAAGCCCTGATGGCACGTTCAGCTTTGTGCCACAGTGGACCAAGGCGGGCTACTCCCAAGAGTCTCTTTCTCTGGCCGCTGGTGAAGCTAGCCGAGTGATTTATGCTCTTGTGCCCCAGCAGACAAGGCAAGATCTGCAGCTTGGCCAAACCTACGCGGTGACCGAAGGAACAAGTGGTCTGGTGATTGCGAATGGTGGCTTTACCATTATTTCGGCTGACCGACAGCCACAGAACTTTAGCCAAGAGACGTCTGAGATCTATGCCGTAGAAGATACCCTACCAGAGGCGAATGCCCAAACCAGCGGGTTCAACGGTATTCGAGGAGACTATGCAGAAGTAGTCGGTGGCCCCCGTGTCCCTACGGTAGATGTAACTATTGCCGATGAAGCAGATGCGCGCGTAGGCAACGACTTTTTCCGCTTGTCTCAGCTACTTGACCTGGGGCAATCGGGCTACATGCGGACCACTCGGTCGGGCGGCTTTTACCTGGGTGGACAGCTCACAGGCGGCTTTGGTAATCAGGAAGATACGGTATTCAACAGCCAAGCCACAACGGCTAGGGCCGCTGACGCTTTGGTCCGAGGGCGAACGGTTAATACCTTTTCTACACCGCGTACTCAGGTCGATACGATTACAACACGAAGTGGCACCGTCACTCAAACGACAGGAATCGCTACCTTCATCATCAATGAGGCTGGTGAGCTGACCGATCCCAACTTTCTTCCCGGCGATGTGGCACCTGTGACGGTTGATCTTGGTAACAACCCGCCAGATATCGCGACTATGATTGAAACGGGGGCAAGAGTGCTTGTTAGCTCAGTGGTCGATGGTGACGTTTTAGACAGCGATGCTATAGGGCCTGATGGGGAACAGGCGATATCTACTGACGAAGCTGTGACCACGGATAAAGATAGCTATCCTAATTTTTCGGCTGTGCGAGGCGAACTAGGGCTAGGCGCTGTTTATAACTTTGGTAATACGCCTTGGACGGTGGCGGCGAACACAGTGCGTGCTGAGCTATTCTACCGAGATACGGTATTTGGTGAGAGCACAAACGGATCGCAGTCGGGTGTTCGAGCTGAGGTGGTTTTCCATCCTTTTGGCGAAGTTAGGCGCGATGCCTATCAGTATGATGAGGCGGGTAACGTGGTACCGGTGTATCAAACCGAGCCAATGGTCGACGCCAATGGTGACTACATGCTAGAAACCCTCACCGACGACAGTGGCAACACAGAACAAGTCAGGGTAAATCAGTTTGTGCTAAACGAGCAAGGCGAGCGGATGTTGCAGCGGGTAGGAACTGGCAAGGCCAAAGGCCCCGGTGCCTACGTGCGTATAGAAAATGTGTTCGATGACGACAGCGGCACTGAAATTGCTGGTGGTCTTCAGCTCTCTTTCTAGACCTTTTATCTAAGCCTCTCTTTTTTTGAGGTGCTTCGCACAATATTGCTTCCGTCGAGTCAGTGAGAACAGTCGTTGCCGCTAGAAGCCCCTGGTAACAATAGCTAACTCGAATAGCAAATCAACGAATGCGTTGGTTATGTATGTTCTCAGCTTGAAGCGGTTTCCTGCTATAGCTGGGAGGAATACTCTAACGACGAGCATGCCGAGCTGTTGAGAGGCGGCAAACGAAAGAGGCGACAAGACATTTTTGTCTTGTCGCCTCACTCATTTCTATACCTACTTAGCAAGCCTACTTAGCAAACCCAGCGGTGACTGACCTTTAGCCACCCGCTACTGCAGGTACAATGCTAACCTCGTCACCGTCGCTGAGCGTGGTGTCTTTGTTGTCTAAAAATCGAATGTCTTCGCTGTTGACGTAGAAGTTAACAAAGCGGCGAAGCTCACCGTTGTCGTCGCACAGGCGCTTTTTGATACCAGGAAACTTGGCTTCTAGTGTGTCCATCAGCTCGGTAATGTTGCTGCCATCGCATTCAACGGCGGCTTCATCGTTAGTGAACTTTTGTAGGGGCGTTGGGATTAAGACTTTTACGGACATGTTTTCTAAAAGATGTAATCAACACATGGAACAATATTGGGACTTTTCCGCTTAGGTGGAAGAGAGTCGCTTTCGGCTATCTAGCTGAGATCTGCCTAGTTTAGGGTTACTGACCTATACCTGGGTCTGCTGCCACTCTAATCGGTTAAGCGTATTGGCTCGCTCCCAGGCCCGCTCGAAGCTGTCTAGCTTAGGCTCAATGGTTAGCGGCTCGCCGATGTAACCCTGCACAGCTTCGGTAGTTTTGAGGCCGTTGCCAGTGATAAAGACGACTGTCTTCTCGTCGGGATTGATCTTACCGGCTTCGACTAGCTTTTTGAGGACGGCTATAGTGGTGCCGCCTGCAGTTTCGGTGAAGATACCCTCGGTTTCGGCTAGTAGCTTAATGCCGTCAATGATCTCTGCGTCGGTAACATCTTCAATGTTGCCGTTAGTTTTGCGGGCTACTTCGAGGGCATACATGCCGTCTGCAGGGTTGCCAATGGCAATGGACTTGGCGATAGTGTTGGGCTTGACAGGGGTAATGAAGTCACGGCCCTCTTTGTAGGCCTGGGAAATGGGTGAGCAGCCTTCTGCTTGAGCGCCGCTAAAGCGAACGTCCTTGGCTTCGACTAGGCCAGTTTTAACAAATTCGTTGAAGCCTTTGTAGATTTTGGTGAAGAGGGAGCCAGAGGCGAGGGGGGCAACGATGTGGTCGGGCAGCTTCCAGCCAAGCTGCTCGGCAACTTCAAAGCCGAGGGTTTTGGAGCCTTCGGAGTAGTAGGGACGCAGGTTGATGTTGACAAAGCCCCAGCCGTGGGTGTTGGCAACTTCGGAGCACAGGCGGTTGACCTGATCGTAGTTGCCTTTAACAGCCATTAGGGTGGGGTCGTAGATCAAGGTGCCGAGGATTTTGCCGGATTCGAGGTCGGCGGGGATGAAGACGCAGCATTCTAGGCCGGCATGGGCCGCGATCGCAGCTGTAGAGTTAGCTAGGTTGCCAGTACTAGCACAAGAGACGGTACTAAAGCCCAGCTCTTTGGCACGAGTGAGCGCAACAGAAACTACCCGATCTTTGAAGCTGAGAGTCGGCATATTAACCGCATCGTTTTTGATATAAAGCTCTTTGATGCCGAGCTGACGGGCCAGTCGAGTTGCTTTTACTAGCGGCGTGAGACCCGTGCCAACATCAATAGGCGTATCGGTTTCAACCGGTAAGAACGCCTTGTATCGCCAGATGGAATGCGGACCGGCTTCAATAATTTCTCTAGAAACTTGATTTTTGATGGCTTCGTAGTCGTAGGCCACTTCTAGCGGACCAAAGCAGACATCTTCACAAACGTGTTTAGCACCGAGTCCGTATTCTTCGCCGCACTCTTTGCACTTAAGCGCTGTAAACGTCTGCTGCGAGGTGCGAAGTCTTTCGATAGCTTGTGTCATGTAATGAGATCTCTTGTGAATAGGTTGGTTGAGTGGTTTGCCTGAAGGCGGTAGAAAAGCGAAACAGGCTGCATCCACCTATCTCTGCTGCGAATTTCACTGATAGTAGCACGGGGGATCTGAGCAGACAAATATACCCGACTAATTTGGTCGGGATTAGAAAAGTATTAACCTTTGGCTGGCGTTATCCTCTGATGTAAGGGTGGCTTGGTAGAACGTGTGGTGATGTTCTGTAGAACTTTGAGAAAGCTCTTAGGGGACACTAATGGCGACAGTGATAATGTCTTTTAGCTGGTTCCAGTCAGTAGATTTGGTCAGCCACTTGCTGATTTTTACCGGCTGTTTCTTGGCTGTAGGCCTGGTTGTGTGGCTGTGGATGTCTTCTATGTACAGGCGCTGATCGTCTGTGTGGAGATTGTTGTATCTGGTGAATGGATAGCGTTTGACGACTGAGCCGATGAGGTTGTAGACAGTTAGTCGGTTAGGGGCGAGGACGAAGTACGGACGGGTGAGATAGAGGTAGCCTGCTGTGGTGATGGCAACGCCAGTGATGATGGCGGAGTTGAATTTTCCTGCTGTGAGGATTATCCAGATGGCCCAGAGAAGATTTAACAGACCAACAAACAGCGTTGTTAGTCCAATCCAGGGAGCTCGGTAGGCTTTGAAGTGATTATCTTCTGTGGGTAAGAGGGCGCTGAGCGATGCGTCTAAGTCAGAATTCGGTGTGGAATTTTGGGGGGGCATTGCGATGACAGTCGGAAGATTACTAGCGGAAGATTACTGGGTAAAAGAGGATGGCTGGGCAATAAAGATTACCGGGTAAAGAGACAGCGTAGCTGGCTACCGGGCTGACTGCCGTCTTCAGCGGGATTTTGGCTAACAATCGAAAATTCTCCGTTGATTAGCGGCAGAGCAATTTGAGCTGTTGCGAGAACAAGGCCAGTGGTTAGCTTGATACTATCGGTGGCACGGTGGCCGGCGTTGTCGGTATCTGGCGCGGTGGCTGTATGAGATAGATTTTCGGTATGGGCGATCGCATCTAGGTCAGCTTGTAGTGTTTGAGCATCGCGATCGCTGTTAATTATAATCGTAATAGACTGTTCAGTTTGAGAAATGCTCAGACTCAAAAATTTGGTCTCTGGAATGGCGTCTTGAACGAGGCTCACGAGAAGGTTTTTGAGCCAAGTAGAGTCGGTGTAGATTTCAAGTTCTTCGTCGGGTGATTCTACGCTGTAGCGGATGTTTTGATTAGCCGCCTGTAGTCTCGTGAGCATTTCTACTTCTGGCAGTAGCAGGCTGAGATCGACAGGTGCAAGTTTGGCAGGTTCTCTGCCAACGTCTAGTTTGGAGACCGCCGTGATTCGATCAAACAAAGCCAGCATTTTAAGCGCGGCGTCTTTAGACTGTTCGATGAATTCTCTTTCTTCTTCGGGATTTTCAGACAGCCCCTCTAGAATGAGCTGATGCAGGCTAACGATGGTGTTAACAGGTGATCGTAGCTCGTGAGAGGTGCGGGCCAAAAAGCCGCTCTTGAAGCGTTCTAGTGCTAGCAGCCTCTGATAGGCAAGCTGAAGTGAAGCTGAGTTGGCGGCAGAACTGTCTAAAGTTTCAAGAGTCATGGGCCAAACGGAGCAAGTTTCATAAGGTTTATGGCCCCACGTTAGCTCGAAACCTCGCCTGCCATGGATTAGTTTTGCAAATGTTAGTTTTACAAGTGAATGTTGCCTTGGCGCAAGATTTGCCATCTAGCACCTGCCTGTTTGGTACCTATCCACTTAGCAACAGTAGAAGGCTGGCCGCTAGCGTGAGTGTACAGACTGGTAGTCAGGATGAGGGCTGCTGGAAAAATGCGGGTGATGTCGGTGGCGGTGGTGAGCGGCGGCTGACCAGACAGGTTGGCGCTGGTGGTGGCAAGAGGGCCGGTTTTACTCAGCAATTGTAGGGCACCTGGATGGTTGGGTACGCGGATGCCGATGCTGCCACTGTGAAGCGGATTTAGATTTGGAGGCGTAAGGTCGCTAGCCGGTAAGACGAGGGTGAGCTGACCGGGCCAGTAGCGATCGCATACCTTTTGCCATTCATCCATCTCGACTGTGTCTCCTTGAATATAAGGACTCAGATCGCGAAAGCTAGCGCCCATCAAAATTAGTGGCTTTTCTGGCGGACGTTGTTTGGCTACATAAATTAGCTGGGCGTCTTCGGGTCGAGCGGCCAGCGCTGGCACCGTATCTGTGGGGAAACTGACTAACACTGATGTCGTCTGTAGCGACTGACTCATTTGATCTAGCGAAACCTGTGACATAAGACGCAAACTCAAGCGGATGGATCGATGCCTAGGGCCTTAAGCTTTGCTATCAGCCATGCATTGTCTGCCTGGGCTTCGTCTAGCTGCTGGCCGAGTTCTACAAAAGTCAAGAAGCGTGATCCATCGGGCCGATAGATGACAAGCGTTTCAGCGGTCAGCTCAAATCGAATGTTCAACTGCCCACTCAAACTGCTCGGTGTTGTCCGACACGGGCTGGCCGTCGCTGTCAGGGTAGATGACTTTTTCAGAGGCGGAAAGCTGCTGAACCATGAGAGTTTAGCCAAGATGAAACCGCGGCGCATCAATTGAGCGACTATTAATCAAGCGACTATCAATCAAGCGACTATCGCTTTTAGTTTAGCTTGCTGCTAGCTTAGATGGTTTGTAGAAAATAGATCAATTGTTCTAGTGATTTGGAATTACGGTCGAGCCGTTGTCGGCGCATAGACGTCGAATACCGAGCTGGTGATGTGTCGTGTTAGGAGTGCAAGAAGAATTTATTCAGCGTCTGTCTAGCGTCTGTCTATAGTGGCCTGCGAAACCTATTGCCTATAGTAGAATTTTATTTAGAAGCCGTTAGCTCGGTGACGGTAGTGATGGTATAGCCTCTTGCCTGTAGAACTGGCAAAATTTTGGTTAGGGTTCGAGCGGTGCGTTTTCCTCTATCTAGGCCGTCGTGCAGCACGATGATGTCTCCTGGCTGCACGGTATTCAAGATAAAGGTGCTGGCGAAGCGAGAAAATGGTAGATGCGTATCGTAAGGAAACACCGACCCGAGGACGAGCCGGTAGCCATGACGCTGGGCGATTCTGACCATGGTTTGGTTGTAGAATCCCATTCCTGGACGTAGCCACTGAAGATTTGTTGTTTGACGGGCTGCTTGTAGAAAGGGGGATAGGGCCTGGTCGGCGCTGAGAAGGCTAGCTTCGAAAGCGGCTGGGCTGAGGCGAATGCTAGGGAAGTCGGTGGTGAGGTGGTTGCCGAGTTCGTGGCCAGAGCTGACGGCTTGCTGAACGATGGCTTCGTGACCGGGCAGGTGAGTGCTGATGTTGAAGAAGGTGGCTTTGACGTTATGTTTTTCTAGTATGGCGAGGATGTTGGCGGTGGCTGTGCTAGGGCCGTCGTCAATGGTGAGGGCGATTATTTTGTGGGAGTCGGGAAGCTCAATGGCGTAGAGGGCCCCTGGCATGAGGTGAGTAGCGAAGTGAAAAAGCCAGCGGGGTTGGCTAAGGAGGATAAGGGTAGGGATGATGAGAGCGATCGCGCCCACAGCTAACCTTCTAAACAACACTTTTCCCACGATCTGTCGGTAGAAGGACTGCCGATAGAAAGAGCAACCTCTTTTAGGACCTGCTCTGGGATTCTCACTGTGCCTTTGGTTATTCATGCGTTCGGCGTTAATGTGTCAAAATACTGAGGGCAAAAACGAGATATAAGGAACTGCTGACTATGGCGTCTCCCTCTAGCGTAACGGTTCAGGCTGTGCAGTCGATTGGCTTAACGGTCTCTGATGCTAGCCAATCGAGCGACTTTTTTACAGGTGCTTTCGACTACACCGTGGTTTCTGATACGGTGCTTAGCGGCGATGAGGCGAGCTATTTGTATGGCATTCCCAATGCGCAGGTGCGGATTGTGTCTTTGCAGCTAGGTCAGGAGACAATCCGCCTGATGCAGTTTTTGAGCGGTACGGGTAAGCCAGTCCCGGCTGAGAGCAAAAGCAACGATCTGTGGTTTCAGCACTTTGCCATTATTGTTAGCGATATGGACAAGGCTTACGCGCAGCTCCAAAAATTCTCTTTTACCCCTATTTCCCCTGAGCCGCAAACGCTGCCAAACGATATTAAAGCGTTTAAGTTTAGAGATGCTGATGGGCATCCGCTAGAGCTGTTGCAGTTTCCACCAGGATTGGGCTCTGATTACTGGCAGGCAAAGGATACGCTATTTTTAGGAATGGATCATTCAGCGATCGCGATCGCTAGAACGGAAGCGAGCTTAGAGCTGTATCGAGATGTGCTGGGTCTGACGCATCAGGGTAGCTTTACCAATATCGGTATCAAGCAAGAGACAATGGACAACCTGTTTAGTGCCAAGGTAATTGTGACGTCTTTGACGCCTGCAACCGGACGAATAGGAATGGAATTTTTAGACTATCTAACGCCGCCCGGAAGCCGACCTTTTCCGATTGAACAGCAGACAAACGACTTAGTGCATATGCACTTTGAGCTGGTAGTAGATGATATTGATGCGGCGGTAGAAGCGTTAGAAGAAGCTGCTCAAAAGGGAACTGTGCAGTTTGTGTCACCAAAGGTGATTGATCTGCCTGACGTGATGCCGTTTAGTCGGGCAGTGCTGTGGCGCGGGCCGGATGGTCATAATATGCTACTGGTACAGAGTTAATGTTGCTGTTGATATTAGTGAAAGGAGAAAGTGGTTGGAATCGATAAACACCCTATTGTCAGGGCTACTATCAGGGCTATATCCTGGTTTTGTTGAAGGTCCGCAGGGATACATGCTGTTGGTGTTTCGAGCAATGGTTGGTTTTTTGTTTATTTTGCACGGACTGCCAAAGCTAAAGAATCTGGAGATTTGGTCAAAAGCTTTGGGAGCACCACTACCCCTCTGCTTTTTGTCGGCGGGCTTTATGTTATTGGGCGGCGTGGGCCTAATTTTAGGCGTGCTGACGCCACTTTCAAGCGCTTCTATTTTGGTTTCGATGCTGTATGCGCTAGTGCTGGAGCTAGTGAAAGGCGACCCGATTGTGGCACCTGATCCCTATGAGTTAGGAGAGTATTATGAGGGGCCAAACGGAGATAAAGGCGAGCCGCCCAGTATGGAAAAGGCGCTGCTGTTTTCACTAATGCTGACGCTGATTATTGTGTTCGGGCCGGGGGCTTATTCACTAGATGCACTCTGGCTGAGCTGAAGCTAATGGCTAGAAACTGACGCGGTATGAAATAACGCCCGCCAATAACGCTTGCCAGATAATGCCTGCTAGCAGGCTATTACTAGGTTTGCGCAACGTTAAACGAGTATTAAATCCAATGAAACCGTAGTTAGCAGCACAAAAGCATCCGGGCTTATCTTGTCTGATAGAAGAGGAACATCCCACAATCTAAAGATAAGCAGGTGCCTCTATGGATACTTCGTTAGAGACGACAACAGTCGATGCGGTTGATTCCAAGGCTTCTGCGCCCGAGACTTCTGCATCGGAAAAGTCTGATCACCGTGCCGACCACCGCACCGGTATGAGCGTTGAGTCCCTGAAGCAGGCATTTTTAGAGAACCTATTTTTTGTGCAGGGTAAGCCGGTTGCCTTGGCCAGCAAACACGACTACTATATGGCGCTGGCCTACCTGGTACGAGACCGGATGCTGTATCGCTGGAATGGGACGGCTGAGACCTATACCCAAGACCGCTGCCGGACGGTGTGCTATCTATCGGCTGAGTTTTTGATGGGGCCGCATTTGGGCAACAACCTGATCAATATGGGCATTTACGATCAGGTGAAGGCAGCGATGGCGTCGCTGGGCCTAGATTTTGAAGACTTGCTGGCTCAGGAGGTGGAGCCAGGACTGGGTAATGGTGGACTAGGGCGACTGGCGGCTTGCTATCTTGACTCGCTGGCGTCGCTGGAGGTAGCCTCGCTAGGCTATGGCATTCGCTACGAGTTTGGCATTTTTGATCAGGGGATTCAGCAGGGCTGGCAGGTAGAGCGCACAGATAAATGGCTGCGCTACGCCAATCCTTGGGAGCTGGCTAGGCCTGAGTGGTCGATGGCGGTGAAGTTTGGTGGCCATACTGAGTCATATACAGATGACGCGGGCAAGTACCGCGTGCGCTGGATTCCAGGAAAGCAGGTGTTAGGAATTCCTTATGACACGCCGATCTTGGGCTATCAGGTGAATACGGCGAATACGCTGCGACTGTGGAAGGCAGAGGCGATTGAATCATTTGATTTTACGGTGTTTAACCAAGGCGACTACTACGGCGCGGTAGAAGAAAAAGTGTCTTCTGAGAATTTGACGAAGGTGCTGTATCCGAATGATGAGACGCTAGCGGGTAAGCGACTGCGGCTAGAACAACAGTTTTTCTTTGTGTCTTGCTCACTGCAAGATATGTTCCGAATTTTGCAGGGTCAAAATATTCCGATTGAAAAGTTTCATGAGAAGTTTGCGATTCAGCTAAACGATACGCATCCGGCGATCGCCTCTGTGGAACTGATGCGAATACTGGTAGATGAGCACGACTTAGACTGGACGCTGGCCTGGGAAATTACTCAGCAGGCGATGGCCTATACCAATCATACGCTGCTGCCTGAAGCGCTAGAAAAATGGTCTATAAGCTTGTTTGGTCGCTTGCTGCCGCGTCATCTGGAGCTTATCTATGAGATTAACGCGCGGTTTTTAGAGCTGGTACGAATGCGCTTTCCAAAAGATGCGGCGCGGCTAGCGCGGCTGTCTTTGATTGATGAGGGGGGCGATCGCTACGTCCGCATGGCAAACCTAGCCTGTGTTAGCAGCCACACCATCAACGGCGTAGCAGAGCTGCACAGTGAGCTACTAAAGCAGACCGTACTCAAAGACTTTTATGAGCTGTTTCCAGACAAGTTCTGCAACATGACCAACGGGGTTACACCCCGGCGCTGGATTGCGCTGAGTAACCCCAGGCTGACTAAGATAGTCACAGCAAGAATTGGCGATGCCTGGCTCAAGCATTTAGAAGAACTGCACGAGCTAGAGCCCTTGGCTACGGACTCAGGGTTTCAAACTGAATGGCACGAAATGAAGCGTTCAGTAAAGCGAGATTTGGCAACCCAGATTCACAAGCAGTTTGGCATTTTAGTTAACCCGAAGTCGCTGTTTGATGTGCAGGTAAAGCGCATTCATGAATACAAGCGGCAGCATCTGAACGTGCTGCATATTGTTACGCTCTACAGTCAGCTCAAGCAAAATCCCAACTTAGAGATTACGCCCCGAACGTTTATCTTTGCTGGCAAGGCCGCGCCGGGCTATCACATGGCCAAGCTGATGATTAAGCTGATCACCTCGGTAGGCGAGATGATCAATAAAGACCCAGATTTACGCAACCAGATGCGGGTGATTTTTCTGCCGAACTACAACGTCACGAACAGCCAGCGAATTTATCCAGCATCCGATCTTTCTGAGCAAATCTCAACGGCTGGGATGGAGGCGTCGGGCACAGGCAATATGAAATTTGCGATGAACGGCGCGTTGACTATTGGCACGCTAGACGGTGCGAATGTAGAAATTCGTGAGGCGGTGGGGGCCGAGAACTTCTTTTTGTTTGGCCTGAAGGCAGATGAAGTGGCCAAGACGAAGGCTGAGGGCTACAGCGCCTATAGATATTATCAGGACAATCTTCACCTCAAAGACGCGATTGATCTGATTGCTTCTGGTCATTTTTCACAGGGAGATACGGATCTATTTCAGCCCCTGCTAGACAAGCTGCTGTCTGACGATCCCTTCATGCTGCTAGCAGACTATCAGTCTTATATTGATACTCAGGCGACGGTGGGCGAGGCGTATCAAGACCGAAGCCGCTGGCTAGAAATGTCTATTCTCAACAGTGCTCGGATGGGTCGCTTTTCTTCAGATCGTTCTATTCAGGCGTACTGTGAGAAGATTTGGAAAGTTTCGCCATCGCCAGTCGATCTAGACCGCTATCCTCAGGCAAGCGGACGGTTTGGAGGAGAGCTGACCTGCAAGATCCATCAGTAAGCCTTTATCAGTAGGACCTTTACCAGTAAGCCCCCATTAGCCAGCTTCTATGTGATTTCGAGTTTCACTGACCAGATCACTTTTGATTGAATTGCGCTCTATTAAAGTCACTTTGTATATAGCGTGATTCAATAGAGTGCGATCTGTTACTCTTTGGCCAATTGAACTTGACAAACCAAGTTTGGCTGATGAAATCTCCCTCTTAAACTACCGAGAAATCCCTATGCATCTGGCTCGTCGCTTACGATTTAATAATCTACGCGGAGACTTGTTTGGCGGATTGACCGCTGCGATTGTGGCGCTGCCTTTGGCGCTGGCGTTTGGCGTCGCTTCGGGGGCCGGGGCGACCGCTGGTCTCTATGGCGCTGTATTTACAGGATTTTTTGCGGCATTGCTTGGCGGGACGCCGTCTCAGGTGTCTGGGCCGACGGGGCCGATGACGGTGGTAATGGCGACAGTGTTTACCAAGCTAGTCGCGGCAGACCCGCAAAATGGTTTGGTGATGGCTTTTACGGCGGTGATGCTCAGCGGGCTATTTCAAGTTTTGTTTGGGGTGCTGCGGCTGGGGCAGTTCATCACTCTGATGCCTTATACCGTGATCTCGGGCTTTATGTCTGGAATTGGGGTAATTATTGTAACGTTGCAGGTTGCGCCTTTGATCGGGTATCCGGCCCAGAGCGGTGTAGTGGCTGCGTTGCAGCAGCTGCCTGAGGCTTTGGCAAACCCTAATATAGTGGCAACGGGGCTAGGACTGTTGACCCTAGCGATTGTGTTCGGCTGGTCGGGCAAGCTGGCGCGGATAGTACCATCGCCCCTAGTAGCGCTGGTTGTCTGTACGGGACTCGCTGCCTTAGTGTTTCCCGATAGTGATATCTCTCGTATTGGTGAGATTCCGCAGGGCTTTCCTAAATGGCAGTGGCCTCAGCTTAACCTGGCTCAGCTAGGCGATATTGTGGGCTACGGTTTGATGCTGGCGATCTTGGGCGCAATTGACTCTTTGCTGACATCTTTAGTGGCTGATAACATCACGCGCACCCGACATGATTCTGAACAGGAGCTGATTGGTCAGGGCATTGGCAATTTGCTCTCTGGACTGTTTGGCGGCCTGCCGGGAGCAGGGGCCACGATGCGCACGGTGATCAATGTGCAGGCCGGAGGGCGATCGCCGCTGTCGGGTATGTTTCACGCGTTAATTTTGCTTTCTATTGTGCTGTGGGCCGGAGATGTGACGGCCCAAATTCCCAATGCTGTGCTGGCTGGAATTTTGATCAAAGTGGGAATCAAGATTATTGACTGGGGATTTTTATGGCGGGTGTGTCAGGTATCGATGCGGGCAACGCTGGTGACCTATGGCGTGCTGGTGCTGACGGTGTTTGTCGATTTGATTACGGCGGTTGTGGCGGGTGCCTTCGTGGCGAATATGCTGACAATTCATCGCTTGAGCAGCATTCAGTCTGAACAGGTGCGAGCAGTCACGCATCCAGATGAAGATCCGAAGATTGTTTTGACGATTGAAGAGCGCCAAATGCTGGCCGCAAGCAACGGGCGTATTCTGTTGATTCAGATGAGTGGCCCGATGAGCTTTGGCGCAGCGCGAACAATTGGCCACCATATGAGCCGCAGCTATGATGCTTTGATTCTAGACTTTAGCGAGGTGCCGCTGGTCGGGGTGACGGCTTCTTTGACAATTGAGTCTGAGATTAAAGCGTTGCGAGGGCGGCAGCGTGAAATCTTTATCGTGGGGGCTGAAGGGCAGGTAAAAGAGAGATTACGGCGATTTCAGGTGCAGGCAACACTGCCTAGCAGTCACTTTATGCCGACCTGCTATGAGGCTTTGGTGCGATCGCTCACACTGCTAGGCCATACGGCTGCCTCTGGGCCTCTTGTGGTCGCACCAAAGCCTGTTTCCTCAGAGAGTAAAGCTTAAACTGCCGTTCAATACTTCCGGCCTGCATCTATTGGTGCTGACGTCATCAAGCCTGATTAGAGAGAATTTGGGAATGAGATTAAAAGCCTCACGCCTGGGTTTGAAGCTGAGTTGGGGAAGTGATTTCTTTAACCAGGTAATCGTACGTTAATTGGACACTTAAAGCGAAGATAGAGAGTGCGTTGAAGATTAAGTAAAGTCCATAGGTAGTTAGGTACAAAGCTGTAAACGCTTAGATACTGTTTTAGATACTGTCTTTAAAGGCAGATAGCTAATCCATCGTTCTATAGCCCTTCCTTAGCAACGCCAACATCCGTGCATCGACAGCAATGATCTTGAGCGGTTGATAACATTTATGGTTCTTAAAACACTGCAAGACCAAACGCCCCCAACAGCTTCTCAGAATAAATCTTGGCCTCTTCGCCACGCTCTTTCTAGCTGGTTGCCTATTACACTTGTTTTGCTGTTGGCCGCAGCTGTTTTTTCTTACCGGCTAGGTGCAGAAGGGCTTTGGTTGGATGAACTTACCAGCATACAAGATGCTGATCAGACCCCCGTTGAGGTCTTTACCCAAAATCAGCTTAGGCCGCTTTACTATCTTGTGCTGATGGTATGGATGAAGTTGGTGGGAACTAGCAGCGATGTTGGATTGCGGGTTCCATCAGTGTTTTTTGCCTTGATCAGTGTCTTTTTGATCTATCGCTTGGGTCGCCGTCTTGTTGATAGGCCAACAGGCCTGATTGCGGCGTTGATGCTGACATGTTCACCAATTTTTGTGAATCATGCTCAAGAAATCCGAATGTATATCTTGAGTTTGTGTCTGGGCCTAGCAGGTACGCTGTGCTTGGTAGAGGCGCTGCTGCCTGATTCGCCACGTGAACTGCAGCGTGGAGCCAGAAACGAGCAATCTCATCATCCTAGCCAAAAGATTCTAGCTGGATGGTCATTGTTCAGGCTGTTGGCTATCTATACCGTGCCGCTCAATATCACTTTGTTGTTTGCAGATGTTCTGCTGATCCTCTGGCGATTCCATCGGGATCGGGCTGTGCTGATGAGCTTTGCCAAGTGGCTGCTGTTGCTGGTTGTGCTATGGATTCCAGCATTGCTGTCAGTGATTCAAGAGGCTGCGCCCGATTCTACCTACGCGAGCCACCATCCGAATGCGAGCCCACCTGGTATGGCTGAGCTGTTTCGCCCGCTTAAGTTTTTAACGGTGTGGCCTTTTGCTGTTCAAGACAATGCGATCGCATCGAAATTCTACAAATTGTTCACGCTGTCACTGTGTGGCCTGATCAGCGCTGCTTTGTTGCTCAAGAACAAATCATCCCGGCTGAGTTCTTCCGCTCTATCTACTTCCCCCTCGCTTTGGTGGGTGGGTGCCTGGTGGATTCTCCCACTGGTACCCATTGCCGCATTCTCTTACCTATCGATTCCTATCTGGGTAGAGCGCTATCTTCTCTTTATCACCCCCTATTTACTACTTCTGTTAGCTGCGGGTCTGACGCGTCTTTGGCAGCACTGGAAGCCGATTGCGATCGCGATGGCCATCATATATTTGATTGCTGTCGGCGGTGGGTTAGTCCGGCTGTATACGGTACAAGATAGACCAGACTATAAGTTTAATGTGGAAACGCTTGAGCAATACGACCAGCCGGGGGACGGTTTGGTGTGGTCTTATCACTATCAAAAAGGATTTAACCATTACTATGACGGCGAGTTAGAGCTGTCTTGGGCTCCCCTCCGTGATGTAAAAACGCCTGAAGATATTCAACAGTGGCTGAGTTATTTCCCTACAGGGTATGACCGCTTGTGGCTGGTCCTAGACCATGTCTGGTCTAGAATTGATGGCCTAGAAGATGCGATCGCTAGCAACTACACTATCGAAAAAAGTTTTGACTACGAGCTAGGCTCAAAAGTCATGCTGCTGACTCCGTTGAATACCTCATCGTCTATTCCACTGACTACCCCACTGACAACAACACCCTAAGGTCTATGTTCAAAACCTGGTTTAAGACTTGATTTAAGACTTGATTTAGATATTGGGCGGGATACAGTGCGCGAAGAAAGGCCTTTCTTCTGCATTGCCTTACATTACTGTGGTTGACGGAGCATAGGAAAGAGAGGTGGTGATGTTCCTACCTGGATGGTGCCTAGCAATTCAAACCCGTGTCGCTCGTAAAAGGGGATGCTTTTCAGGCTGGTGGACTCAAGATAGGCAGGTATCTGGTTGCGATCGCACTGGATAAGAGTGTGCTGCATCAGCGCTGAACCATAGCCCTTGCTCTGTTGAGATGGATCGACGCCGATGAGCGATAGATACCAGTGCGGTTCACTCGGATGATAGCGATCCATCTCTTCAAGCATCGTAAACAGTTCTTCCTGTCTTTGCTCGGACACGGTGCGCTGTAGAAAGTTGCTCAGCGACTCTTCGTCAGGATAAGTATTTGGAGGGAGCCATAGTGCCACACCAGCATAGCCATCAACGCAGCAGGCTCTGCCCTGCACAAACGCTTTACCTCCAAATACCTGAACGAAGCCAGGAAAATAGGCACTATAAGACGGCAAGTCAGGCCATATCCAGCGAATGACTGGATCCGATCTGAACGCTCGTACGATCACATCAACAGCCGGAGCTTTATCGAATGGTGTGGCGATCTGAATAAATGAATCTGGAATAGCTGTAACTTGATTGGAAAAAGAACTCTCAGGTAGCTTCATTTGTCTCCTGCTTGTGTTGAAGAATAAGGGCTTTTGCCACTTCAACCGCACTTTAAACAGCAATCGAGAAGAAAACGGGACGTACAGTCTTCTGGTAACTCAAAACTTCTGTGGCTGATCGAGATTTCCTGCCGCGCTAAAGTACCTGAAGGGGCACGGCAGCCGCCACGAGAGGCAGAGCAGAAGGGAGACACTGACTATTTTTCGTTTACTTGACTAGTACGAGCCGCTCTGAGAATGTGTTGAGATTGGGTCTTTGGAAAATGGAAGAATTTCACGATTTTGACCACGCAGAACCGTTTGATCGAAGACCTGCTCACAATGCTATGAAGAAAATTGTTGCCAATAAGCACATCGGAAAAGTTTGGCTTATTCAGCAATCTGAAGATGTTGTGGGATATATGGTTGTCACTCTAAGCTATCGGTTAGAGTACAGAGGCTTCTATGCTTTTTTAGACGAGCTTTATGTCAGAGCAGATAGGCGAGGTGGGGGAATTGGAAGCAAAGCAATACAGTTTTTAGAGCGTGCCTGTCAGCAGCTTGGGGTAAATACTCTACAGCTGGAGGTCAAACAGAACAATCCTAAAGCTAGCGCCTTATATAAGAGGGTTGGGTTTGCACGGCAAAAGCGTGATGTTATGAGCAAAACAATCTAAGCCACACATACAAAGACCCAAAAACGACTATTCCTTGAGCCGTCAGGTGCCGTGAAGCAAAACTGATCTGACTCAAGGAAAGTTTGTTTAACATCAAAGAAAAACGTAGCAGGCAAACGGATACCGCAGCCATAGCTAACAGAAAGTAAAGAGCCTCGCTAGAAACAGCAATCGGCTTGCTTATTGTCCTCCTATCGCTTCATTCACTCGCCGAGCTGCTGCAACAGGATCTCCTGATGTGGGAAAGATCAAGACGCTCTTGATGTTGGGATTGTTGATAATCTCACCAAGCCGGTGTAGCTGATTGTCTGAAATGGCAACGCCTTCATTTTGCTCTATGTAGCCAAGCTCATCGCTAAAGTTGGCGTCGTTATAAGCTTGAATAAAGACTCGGTCGGCATCCCAGCGCTCCCAGTCTGCCGCAAAATAGCGCGCTCCCCAGTAAGGATTGTGGTGGCAAATATCAAAACTCACATCTGCATTAGACTGCTTCATGCCGCTGCGCATTTTTTGCACAAACTCTGTGAGCTGAGCGGTCCTATCTACGCCGCTCGACACACCGCTATAGTAGCCTAGATAATCATCCCACTGTACGGCATCAACTGTTGGGTAGCGAGTGACAAACTCAGCGAGAATCTGTTCAAAAAACTCACTGACTTGAGGGTTTTCAACGTCTAGCACATACTGTTCCACCGGTTCATAGGTCCTATCGACGCCTGGAATAAACCAGCCATTTTCTTTAGCGATTTCAAAAATTGGGCTTTCGGCATCAAGCTTGATCCCTTTTTCAAAATAGGCATGAACCTGCATGTCTTGGGCGTGGGCTTCGTCAATTAGCCAGTCTAACCATTCAGGTTGAAAAGCATTGGGACAGCTAGGTGCTCCAAACTTTTGATTCATCACTTCGCTGTTGTACATAGGACAGCCGTTGCCCCACACGCCGTGGATGATGGTATTGATACCCTGTTGTTTGTAGTAGCGCACCCGGCTGCGAATGGTCTCTTCTTTGGTATCGCCTGTCACCTGATAGCGGCTCATGTAGATGCCGCGAATCTCTTTGCTCTCCCAGAGTGAAGTGGCCTGGGCAAGCTGTTGAGGGGAATTTGATAGCGATTGGAAGATATCAATCTCTGCATCGATGACGGCTGCTGGTGAGGAAGCTGGTGAAGCGACCGGCGAAGCGATCGCACCCCAGGCAGCGCGGTTCTCGCTGACGCCTACAGTGGCTATTAGGCTAGATACAATAAAACTTTTGCGTATTAGGCTCTGTAGAGAGGAAGGCATATTCTGATGGTATTTTTTGGCACAGTGATATGTCGCTAATCCTTATGCCTGTCGCCTTGCAACGATTCTCTCTCTTTGAAGCTCCGTATAAGAGAACACTTTGTATAAAAAGTGCTTGCGTAGGAGGTGTTAGAGAAAAGCGTTTTGGTGGCGGAGCAATCGGAATCTAGCGAAATGAGATATGTAGCCTTAGAACAAAAAATATAAAGAGGACAGGTATGTAAAAAGAACGTCCTTGTGTACGTCCCTAGATGCTGAAAATCATTCTACCAGTGTTTAAATTAATGTAAAGCTGTGGTAACGACGCAATCGCTCGCTTTTTTATACAAGTGTCACTTTCAATCAGAAGATAGCAGCAAAACTAGCCACAAAATCAGTCAAGATCTAGTAACAGACCTCATAACGGGCGGAAATTAGGCGCGAAAGCTAGTTTACAAAAGTACTATCGTTAAATCGCCTGAAAACGCTCTGATAGTACGTAATCCATCGCGGCTAAAAATAAGTCGCTCTGCATTCGTTCTGGCAAGTCGCCGTGGCCTGCGTTGGTCACTTCTTCATAGTGGTAGTCAATACTATGCCGATCGAGAGAGTCTAGCGCGTCGTGCATTGAGCCTCGATTGCCGTCGTAATTGCCCATCACCATGAAGTAGCGAAAGTCTTTAGCGGCTAGCTGTTGTGCATGCTGAGCGTCGCGATAGTTAGACATGCTGCTCATCACAATGGCTCCGCTAAAAATGCCAGGATTGCGCAGGCTGAGCGTCCAACTCAAATCTCCACCGAGTGAAAATCCGCCGATGACCATTTGGGTAGAATCAACTTTGTACTTGACTGCGATCGCAGCTAAATCCCATTGAATATAGGCTTCATATTCGTCAACTAGCGCCTGCCAACCAGGGCCCGACCAGTTAGCAGAGCTTCCCTGCCCCGGCGGCATAATCACAACAAATCCATTCTCGTGGCGCAGGCGATAGGTGTGGTAGATGCCCCAGTTGAACATGTGCAAGGCACTGCGGTCGGTGTAGGGCATCAGCACTAGCGCTGGATACTGACGGCTGGCATCGTAACCGGGCGGCAAAATGATAGTGGTACCGTCTGGTTCAGTAATCTCTGTGATTTGGTTGTTCGCTATTTGACTACCTGTGGGTGTGGCGTTAGCAGGATTGTCTAATAGCGGATCATTTGGTGGGGGCGGGCCAATTTCCTCAGCCGTTTTGAGCTGATCTGGGGACGATAAAACGTTTGCCAAAACGCTCGCCAGTGGTAAAGGGGCTGCGATCGCCCTTTGAGCATTACTTTCTATCAATCTCATGTTGCCGGGTACAATGCCGCTGAGCAAAGAACCCACAACGCCCCACTTTAAGACATTCCACCCTGAGATATTCCACCTTAGAGCACCATAAATAGTGATATTACGGTTTTCTCGATCTTCTTGATGGTTTAAAGGCATGATGCACTCCCTAATTGGCCCTGCATAAGGGCAGGGCTATGCAATAGATGGGTTTAGATTACCACCGGAACATTCGGGACTAAAGGGTACAGACACGCAGTCTATAAAAGCCAACCCGTCTACAGCGTTTGGGCTAAAAAGCGCTCGATAAAATGTAGCGCTAGCTGATTGCTCACCCCGTTAAATATTTCGTCAAAAGCGTGCTCTGCTAGCGGAATCGGTACCCAAACTGCCGTGTTGTTTGAAGCCTGTAGCTGTTCATATAGGCGTCTGCCGTACTTGGCTTCTACGATATGGTCGCGGCCGCCATAAATCAGCAGTATGGGCGGCAATGAGTTAGGTGTGGCCGCTTTGACGTAGGTAATAGGTGATGCTTCGGCGTAGGCTTCTGGAAACTCGCTAGGAGATCCGCCGATGAAGGTTTCTAGCACCTGCTGCACGTCTAGCGGGTCGGGTACGGGTGGGTCTGCGTAGCCTGCTGCTAGGTCTACCGGGCCGTAGTAGTCTACAATGCTGCGAATACCTGATGCCTCTAAACCTCCTGATCTTGAAGGTGCTGATCGAAAGCCTTCTAGCATGGCTAAGTGAGCCCCGGCTGACCAGCCCAGTAGTGAAATGCGATCGCGATCAATTTCATACGCCTCAGCCTGCTCGCGCACAAACGCTAGGGCCCGACTGACATCTTCTACCTGAGCGGGAAACCGATACTTGGGCGTTAGCCGATACTCAATCGCTACCACTACGTAGCCTCTGGCTGCAAAAAAATCTCCAAAATCAGCATTCTGAGATGAGTTGCCCGCGCTCCACCCACCGCCATAGATCATCACAATCGCCGGATACCGACCTGTTTCTGGCGGCTGATACAGATCTAGATATAGCGGGCTCTCTAGCTGTGGATCTGTTTTGGGCGTCGCGAATGGAATTTTGCTCTGATGACGCACGCTGGTGGAAAGCGTAGAGGGAAACCCCCGGAAAAAGCTGAGCCAGCTAAACGTCGAAACAGGGTCTGATGGTTGCGGCCTGATGAAGGCTGCGGCCATAGAATTTTCAGCTTTGGCGATTGCAAGGGGCTGCTGAAGCCAGGGCAGGCTGCTAAGAACTAGCGACAAGACCAGCGTTAAGACTAAAAGTCTAGGCGGCGATTGACGACGACAGTAAACGATGAAAAGAGCGATCGCGCTCAGACTAGCCAATAGAGGGCTCACTTCTGGTGCGCCTACTGCTAGCGGTAGCCAGAAAAGGTTGGGGGCAGGTAGCACAATCCAAAGGCTTAAAAAGCACAAAATGAGTGCTAAAGGCCACTCTAAATATTGGCGCATCAGTGGCTGTTTCCCTTGCAAATAGTGGTTAATCTATGAATGCTTATCTGTTCGATCTATGAATGCTTATCTGTTATGAAGGAACTTTTTAACGTTACGGTTTGTCTCTATATCCTATAAGATCCTGAGAAGTCCTCGAAACTCTTGTTGACAACCGAAATAAGAATGAAGAACCCAGAAGTAAGAATGAAGAACCCAGAGTAAGAAGATAAAGCAGCTAAAAACAGATATAAAGTCAGTGCCGACTGCATCTAGGATCCTGAAAAATACTACGACTGTCTTACGCCTTTCTACTACTTTTGAGTCTTTCTGTGTCAAAGCCACTTGTACTAGATCTACACAACTAAGCCTGCCATAGCGCGATCTGTACAGAGCGTAGCGTCACGACGTTTTCTATCGTAACGACAGGCTGCCTTTATCTAGTACCTAACACATGCCTCAAAGCCTAATTCTCAATCTAATCTCCCAAGATGCGATCGCCCCGCAGCATCTTCAGGGCTATGCTCTCCAGCAGCTATTTTTTGATCTGGTAGAAGCTGTTGATCTTGATCTGGGACGCGTTTTGCGACGCGACAAACGCAACTGTGCGTATCGTTTGAGCGCACTGCAAGTTAACGCACCTCAAATTAATACAGCTCTGATTGGTGCACCTCAAACAAGATCGTTTCAAGTTCTCTCGGCTTCCAAACTTTCTAAGGCTAAGCTGACGCAGAACTCTCTGCCTAAGTCCAGCACAGGAGCTATTCACAGTGAGCCTAGCCCTCAAAAATCTACGCTAAGGTATGCCTGCAATACTCCACTGAATCCTCAAACAGAATCCTGGTGGAGAGTTGCCTTCTTAGACGATGCGCTGCTCGATCATCTTGTTACTTTATGGAATCAGATAGGTCACGAGACTTTTCAGCTAGGGCCAGCTAACGTTCGTATTACTCAGGCGACAGTAGACGCGACGGTAGGAGACTGGGCTGATAGCTGTAGCTATCAAGATATCTATGAAAATGCTTCTAGCTACGAGCGCGATGTTCGTCTACAGATAATCACTCCTGTTGTCTTTGATCACGGCAACGACATCACGCCACTGCCTACGATCGAAGCGGTCTTTCAGCCACTTAGAAAATGCTGGAATCACTATAGCACTCTTGCTTTTGCACCTAGCTTACTCAGCAGCATTATTCCCAACAGCTTTGATATTCAAACCGTTCCAATTCACGATATCCAATCTAGCTCATACAAAAGCATTACGGGTTGTATAGGTCACATCAGCTTTTGTATCGACAGTGAGGATTCACTAACGATAAAACGAATCAACACGCTAGCAAACTACACGCAATATTGTGGGATTGGTTATAATGCTCGCCTAGGGCTAGGCGTCATTAAAAGACTCAGGACTTCAGCCATAGCGGTTGGTCAATCAACCCTTAATTGATCTGTTTTGCCTAACCATCTTTATCTAACGATCCACCTCGACTAATGCAAACAGTCGCCAGAGCAGAAAGCAAATGAGTATTCAACGGCTGATCGTTCCTGAAAAGCACGATCTAGGCGGGTTTAGCGTACACCGAAGCCTGCCTAACTCGGACAGACAAATGGTCGGGCCGTTTATCTTTTTCGATCACCTCGGGCCTGCTGTTTTCCCTGCGGGTGAGGGGATTGATGTGCGACCACACCCTCACATTAACCTAGCGACAGTGACGTATCTGTTTGAGGGTAGCCTGATGCATCGCGATAGCCTGGGCGTGGTGCAAGAGATTGTTCCTGGTGCAGTTAACTGGATGACTGCAGGCAAAGGCATTGTTCATTCAGAGCGATCGCCCGATAGCTTTAGAGTGCGCGAAGCAACCCTTCATGCCATTCAAACTTGGGTAGCGCTACCTGAGAGTGCAGAGGAAGTAGAGCCAAGCTTTTCGCACCATGCGGCTGAAGAACTGCCTACTTGGACGCAAACTGGCACTACGGCCACGTTGATTGCAGGTACTTTTCAGATAGCTAGCCAGCCAGGTCTCGATTCAGATAGCGGCTTGGATGGCAGCTCAGATAGCGAAACTAAAAGTTCTCCGGTCAAGACCTTTTCTCCTACTTTCTATCTATCTCTCGCTTTTACTGCAGGTAGCCAATTTCAGCTGCCGCCGGTAACTGCTCTAGAAGAGCGAGCCATTTACAGCGTCACGCCGGGGCTCTTACTCAATGGGAAACCTTTAGAACAGCGGCGTCTTGCAGTGTTAGCCGTGGGTGACGTCGTAGAAATTAGCGCCGAGACAGATGCGCTGTGCGTGGTTGTGGGCGGCGAACCGCTCAGCGATCGATACAAGTACTGGAACTTTGTCTCTAGCTGCCCGCAGCGGATTGAACAGGCCAAAGATGACTGGCGATCGCAGCGATTCGCATCTGTTCCTGGTGAGACAGCGTTTATTCCGCTTCCTGAAGACTCTCTGTCAGGCACTGCCAAAAAGCCTCCTATACTTTCGTAGCAGCAATTACGAATTCCAACTTAAGGACAAGTCTGCGATAAGGTTCAATGACTGAGCGAGTTCAGATCTAGGAAGTGTTGTGCTTGTTATGCTTCTGGTTAGCGCCCTTCAACATGAATGCTAAGAGCGCTTGCCAACTGTCAAACCATAAGTACTTGGTAAGCGCCGAGACATCTTGAAAGAAGCCTTTCCGGGTTCGTCTTTGTGCTCGTATCCGTTGATAATTGCCGTCCACGAGCCCCAAGACAGTATGAAACAGAAAGGCAAGTAGATTCAGCGTCAGTAGCACCGAGGCTAGGTGTGCTTTGCCATGACCGAAGTTGTGGGTGAGGTGATACCCCTTTGTCTTAAGGACGTTGTGATTTTCATTCTCTGTCTTCCAACGACAGCGTCCCGCATCAGCCACTTCAACCACTCGCTGGTCATCTAGCCGATGCTTGGTCACCCAACTGTTTCGATAGAGCTGTTGGCCATCAACCTCACGGGTAACCGTCACCTCACACCAGTTGACCGATATCGGGTCGGCTTCGCGTAAGGGAACATCGTTCAGGTAGCGGTAATGCCAAATGTGATGCGTTTTGCCTGTCCATCGTCGTTGTTGAGTGTGGTTGAGGTTGCCATGACTGTGGTTGAACTGGACCCAGTCGTAAAGCGCTTTATGCGAATCCGGCAGACACACGAAGATAAAGTTAAACCCTTGGGCCATGCAATCCGTGCACATCGGCTGGCGGCTGTAGAGGTCATCTCCTAACAGCGTCATTGCCTGACCCTCGAATAAGCGCACATGTGCTCTCAGCCAACGCTTGGCTGCTGTTTGCTCACAATCCTGCTTGTCATGGCCATCCTGTGGGGTGATGAAAGCAGGCGGTAGAGAAATCACAGAGGCTTCTCCCGGTGCGACAATCACCGGCAGTAGGGCTTGATGAGAGTAGGTTACTTTGCCGTTGCGCGATGTCTTCTTTGAGCAGCACGGACAGTGAATGTTTTCCGAACTGTGATACTGTGTGCCGTCCAACGCTACCAACAAGTTATCGTTTAATCGCTCGAATCGCTTGAGCATCCCTTGCTGATGCAGCCTGCGATAGACCTGCTCAAAGACACCGGATAACGACCCTGCTGCTATCGGGTCAAGCAGGTTACGGATTTGGTCAATGCTCGGTATCTGCTTGAGACCGAACATGCTTTGAGCGTTGTTCTTCCCTTGCTCACTATCGAGTTGGTCTTGATACTCTAGGAAAGATTCACTTTGCATAAAGAATGCTGAAAAGCCTCCTAGGACTGCATCTCGCAGACTATAACGAGTGGCATTACTCGGTTTGCGCGGGTCTGCTATGTTGTCAATCTCAGCTTGTAAGCAGCCTAACAGGCTCTCAAAGCCCAGTACGGTTGAATCCATAGGGTGCTTTTATGGGCGGTGGATACCTTTAACTCCACTCACAACTTAGACCTTTGTCTGTATCGTCCGTCACGCTTTTGAATTCGGAATTGCTGCTTTCGTAGAGCTGTTACGGATAGAACTAGCCGCTCTCTGCGAGATCGCATTTAATAAAGCCAAGCCGGGCTACGCCGCTGAGCCCGAGAAAGCTGAAGGTATGGTAGATAGCTTTATATCTTTGCTACTGTGACGCCTTTACCACCATCTATCTGCTCTGCCGCTTCAAAGCTTTTTACCTGGGGATGTAGCTTCAAATATTCCTGTACGCCGCGCCGCAGCTTGCCAGTTCCGTGTCCGTGAATAATCCAGAGCGGGCCTTTTGCCTGAGCGATCGCGGCTTCAACCACAACCTCGGCCTCACTTACTCGCATTCCTCTTAGGTCCACCGTATTACTTTCTGTCTTCACCATGGGTGCTTCAGGCATCGTCTTTGCTACTGGCTGAGCCCCCTGAAATTTATCTTGAGAGCTAGCTTGAGATCTGGCCTGAGACTTAGATGGCTTTTTCTCAATTGGCTCCGCCTTCTCTCCTTTTAACGATTCAATATCTGATAGATCAACCGTCATCTTCATGATGCCGAATCGTACTGTCACTTTGCCATCTTCATCCGCTTCTTCAATCACTTCTGCAACCTGGCTGCCCAAGCTTGCTAGCCGTACCCGTTCAGCCGCTTTGGGCCGATAGCCACCACCTGTTGAGATTACTTTTGCCGGATGCTTGCCAGTCGGCAGTCTCTTACCTTCGATGCGACTAAGTTCTTCTGTTGCTTTTTGCGCATCTTGGCCAGTCAGCTCGCCTTTTTGCCCCTTTTGCTGCAGCTCTCGAATCACCTTCGCTACTTCAGCTCGCGCGTGCAGAAGCATGGTCTCAACATCCTTTTCCTGCTGGCGCTTGATTTTTTGTTCGCGATCGCGCAAGCTCTGAGCCCTCGCCTCTACCTCCTTGTAAAACTTCTCTGCCTTCACTACTAGCTTTTCAGCTTCTTCAGCCCGTCTCTCCTGCCGCTGCCGCTGTGCCTCTAAGCCTTCAATTACCTGATTGACATCTTCATTTGCTCCGCCCATTCGCACTTTTGCCTGTGCCAGCACGCTAGCCTTCATACCCAGGCGTTCTGCAATAGAAAGCGCGTTAGACCGGCCTGGAATTCCCCACAGCAGGCGATAGGTTGGCGCTAGTCTGATATCGTCGAATTCTACAGAAGCATTTTCAAAGCGGTCGTCTTCGTACTTAAGCGATTTGAGCTCGCCATAGTGGGTCGTAGCTACGGTAAGCCGGGCGTGGTCAGCAAGGTGTTTTAGCAGCGCGATCGCTAACGCACTACCCTCTGATGGATCGGTCCCCGCCCCCACTTCATCTAATAAAACCAAGGCGTTGGCATAGTCTTTGAAGTTAGTACGGTCTGCACCCTCAATCGGACTATCTGCCTTCAGACTATCTACCTCATCTAAAATTCTGCCAATCCGTTTCACATGGCCTGAAAAGGTCGAAAGACTCTGTTCAATAGACTGCTCATCACCAATATCAGCTAGCACTGAGTCAAACCAAGGCAGTTCTACCGGCTCTTTCGCCGAGATAAACATACCAACTTTTGCCATGACTGCTGTCAACCCTAGTGTTTTGAGCGTGACTGTTTTACCGCCCGTATTCGGTCCAGTAATCGCTACGACTCTAAGGTCTGAGCGCATTACTAAGTCAGTCGGAACAACGCTGCCTTTCTGTTCTTTTTTCTGTTGCCACAGCAGCAACGGATGCTTTAGCTGACGTAAGGTAATCTGTTCGTTTTCAACAAAGCGAGGCGCATTGCCATCCATCCATAGCCCATATCGAGCGCGTGCCGTCGCCAAATCTAGCCGCACCATTGTCAAAATTAAGTGCTCTAGCTCAGGCACTACTTCTGCTACCTGTATGGTCAGCTTCTGTCGAATAGCTTCTGATTCAACTTCTTCTTCTTTGCGTAGGGTCCGGCGTTTGTTGCCGTTTTCAACGATGCTGTGAGGCTCGGTGTATAGGGTTGCGCCGCTGGTTGATACGTCGTGGACGATGCCAGGAACCGCGTCTTTTTGAGGGGCCTTTACGGGTAAAACGAAGCGGTCGTTTCTTTGCGTAATCAGGGTTTCTTGTAGCGCCTGACCCTGTCGCTGAATAATGCGCTGAAGCTTGGCATAGATGCGATCGCGTATCACCTTTAAATTCTGTCGAATGTTGCCTAGCTTGTCGCTGGCTCGATCGGCAACATTGCCTCGATCGTCTATACAGCGGTGAATCTCTTGCTCTACCTCAGGAAACGTGCGCAAATCTTCTACTAGCGCCTGCAACACCGGCAGTTCTTCTTGCGAGTCAATCTGCCGCCGCAGCCGTCTTGCTCCAGCCAGCGTCGTGGCAATATCTAGCAGCTCATCTCCAGACAAAATGCCCTGTAGCTGCGCTCGCTCTAGCGCCACACCAATGTCTCGAATGCCCCCAAACTGGAGCCCGCCCACGGTCGACTCTAGCTGCGTAGCTTCTACAGTCTGGGCCAGCAGGGCTTCGCTTTCTGCCTGACTTGTTGGAATGGGCAATCGCTGCGCGGCGACGTTACCGATGTTTGTTGCGGTAAAGGTCGCAAGATGACGGCACAGCCTCGGCCATTCCAGCAGGTTAAGCGTTTCAGATTGAATCAAGGGGTAGTGAGAAGGCAAAGATGAGGGCAAAGAACGCGAAAACTCTATTATAAGTAAGACACCTCAGTAAATGCATGCACATTAGGAGGATTTCACTACGCTACCGTCACCTTTACTCATCCAAAGATACAGCGGCGACACTTTAATTCCCAAGCGCCTTGCGATCAAGCCAGCGAATCTATCTACAGCGCAAAGGCTAATTGACCTATTCCAAAGCGCAGTGGGCAAAACGCAGGGCGATCTAGACCAGCAGCTCCATATCGAAGAAGGTGAAGCTACGGACTACCGAATCAAGCGAGGGCTAGCGCACATTTTGCGCAATAGCTTTAGCACTTTCGAGGTGGTGAGCCCACTAGAGCCTGTTGATTTGCGCGATCGCATCTTTACCCTTTCAGCTACCGCTGCCCCTACCCCAGCCGCTGCCCAGCAGCATCTTGCTACCCTGGCCGCTCAGCTCACTCAAGAAAAAGACGAACCGGTTGAGTCTGTCCATATTCGCCAAGGGCTCTACGCCGACCTCAAAGAAAACCGGATCTTCATCAGCTTTGATGCGCCCGCAGCCGAGGCGCTGATCCATCGCTACAATCTGTCTCAGGTTCAGGGCATTTTTTACAAAGCTAGCCACATGACCATCAACCTGCACCGGAACGACCCTGGTGAGTACAAGCTGATGTTCAAGTACCTCAAGCTGTTTCGGCTGATGACCTATGTTGAAGGCGAAGCCGACCAAGGGTTTACTATCACCATTGACGGCCCGGCGAGCCTTTTCAAACCCAGTACCCGCTACGGCGTCGATATTGCCAAACTTATTCCTGCAATTTTACACGTCACCCGCTGGCAGCTTACCGCCACCTTACAGTGGAAAAATCCATACACCAAACTGGCCCAAGACAAAAGCTTTTGCTTAGACGCTAGCTGCGGGCTGGTTAGCCACTATCCACCCGGTAAGCCGTACGACAGCATGCTAGAGCAGGCTTTTGCCGACAAATGGGCAAAGGCAAAAACCGAATGGCAGCTAGAGCGCGAAGTAGAGCTCATTCCCATTCCAGGCAGCGTCATGATTCCAGACTTTCGCTTGGTGCATCCTGATGGGCGAGTGTTTTTGCTAGAAATCGTTGGCTACTGGCGGCCAGAGTATTTGCGCAAAAAGTTTTATCAGGTTAGACAGGCTGAGTGTCAAAACTTAATTTTGGCTGTGTCGCAGCGACTCAACCTCGAAAAAGCGGGTGTCGATGTCAACACCACGCCAACAAAGATTGTTTGGTTCAAAGACAAATTGCTGCCCAAGGCGGTTCTCGAAGCGCTTGAGTCTACCTAGTCGGGCACACTGAAAATGTCCATTATCTTCCGAATCTAGATTCTTGAGGCGGACGTGTGGCATTACAGAAAGATCGCAAAGCCTTCTGACGTTTGCGAGTAATCCAGAGTAATGACGATGAAGAACGCGGCTGTTGAGTCTACTAAAGCTATGCGCAAAATACTGGTTGTAGATGACAGCCCCATGCTCAGAGAGATGATCTCTGGCCTGCTGCATAAGTCAGGATTGAGTATTGCTGTTGCCAAAGATGGCTCTGAAGCAAAAGAAAAAATTGTGAGCGATCCGCCAGATTTGGTCGTGCTAGATGTGGTGATGCCCAATATGAACGGCTATGAGCTGTGTCGGTGGGTCAAAAGCAACGAGGCGACTAAGCAGGTTCTGGTTGTTTTGTGTTCTTCTAAGGGCGAAGAATTTGACCGCTACTGGGGAATTAAGCAGGGCGCGGATGCCTATGTTATCAAGCCGTTTAAACCGGGCGAGCTTGTAGAAACGGTCAGGCAGCTATTGGCCGGAAGCCTTGCAGGTTAAACTCATAGGCTACGCACAGAAAGCCTATGCTAGAAGTTAACTGCAAAAATAAATTGAAGAGGGTCTAGCGATGCCTGCAAAACGGGCTGCTTTGCCGCCGGGGCTAATTGTTCGCGCGGGCAAGTTTGTGTGGAATACGATGTGGCACACCATGATGTCGCAGATGGCACCGCGCAGCCGTTCGGGTGAATACACTCGGCCTGAGAGTGCGTTTCGAAGCAGAGACATGACGCCAGAGGCCCAAAGATATCAGCTAATAGTAGGTATGAGCTGCCCGTGGGCCCATCGGACGCTAGTGACACGAGTGCTAAAGGGGTTGCAAGATGCGATCGCGCTCACGACCGTATATCCCTCAACTGACGAGGGCATGTGGCTATTTGACCCACAGCCAGCGGATTCCTCTTTCTCTGATTGCCGCACGCTGCCCGACTTTTATCGTCACTGCCAGTCTGATTACGCGGGCCGCTCTACAGTACCTGTGCTGTGGGATAGCCAGACGAATACGATTGTGAATAATGAAAGTGCTGAAATTATTGAGCTGCTCAATAGCGAGTTTGGAACGCTGGCGAGCGGGCCAGATTTATATCCTGAGCATTTGCGCGATCGCATCGATGCCCTCAACCAGCAAATCTACGCCACCGTCAACAACGGCGTCTATCGCTGTGGCTTTGCCCAAACGCAGACAGCCTATGACCAAGCCGTCGACGAGCTATTTTCAACCCTAGACGAGCTAGATAAGTCCCTTGCAACACAGCGCTATCTTTGCGGCGAGGCGCTGACGCTGGCAGATGTTCGCCTATTCACCACGCTGATTCGCTTCGATGTTGCCTATCACGGCATCTTTAAATGCAACCGCCGCCGTATTGCCGACTATCCAAACCTCAGCGGCTATCTAGCCGATATCTATCAGCTACCTGGCATTGCCGATACCTGCGATATTGATGCCGTCAAACGCGATTATTTCGGCAATCTGTTCCCGCTTAACCCAGGTGGCATCGTGCCTATTGGCCCCGGCTGGGACAGCCTTACAAAACCACACGGTCGCGACCGGTTCTAGCTACCTGAACTAAGCAAATCGGGAACTAAAGTAGATGTGGCCAACCGGGCGAACTGGTGGCTGATTGAAGCTGGAAGCCTCTTTCACTGCTGCCCTGGCTGGCAGCAAATGCCAAATACAGACGTAAATCCATGCAAAAACGTGGTCGCCCCCACTGGCCCGATCTCGCCATTGCAAAAGAACCCGCCAATTGGCAGCGGCCCTAAATACTTCTCAAATAAATCTGAATCAAAGTTGGGCTGATCGTATAGCCCCTCACCCCGGCCCGTGCAGGCAAACAGCAAAGCCCCCACTGGAGAGGCGATGGGCTTAGTCTTCTCTAGCTGGTTTTCCAAACTCTCAACCCGGTAGCGCTGTAGCAGCTGCTCCAAATCTTCTTCAGAGGTCTGGGCGTCGCGAATGTGAAACTGTACTCGCATGCCTGAGCGAATTTTGTCGGCAACTGCGATCGCACCGCTTTTGGGGTCCACCCCTACCAAATTTCGAATCAAAAAGTCTCGGCGGCTTAGGCTCGGTTTAAACCCGCTTTGAGCCACCCCCAAAAACAGAGCATTCTGAGCTAGCTCGCGCTCCTCTTCGTCCATCCCCTGAAAAATATTTTGCAAAATCTCCAACGGCGACTTTCCTAAGCCAACATCTTCTGTGCTATCGGGCTCTAGCTTCAGCATAATATTGCGATCGCCCTCACTGACTCGGTACAGCTCTCCAATAGGCCGACAGCCTTGGGCAACAATCGTCTCCATCACAATCTCACCCGACAGCGCTACCCCAACAATTCCCTCCCGATGCAGCTCTCCCTGGCAAAACAGCCCACTATTGCGGCTAAAGCTTTCAATGCCTGCTAGCCCGCCCACCTTTGTTGCCTCCGGATAGGCATAGTCCATGCCCTGCAGCAGCTCACTGGTTCCCGTAGAAAACGGATCGGCTAGCAGCACAAAACTCGGCTGTGCCTCTGCTCGAACACCAATCAAATCACTCCAAGCCTCAGGTGGACTGTCCAAGTCAGGCAGATCCTCTCCTGTCAGGTGAAAGCTCTTGATACTGACATTTGGTAAATGAGCGACTGTAATGCTCAGTGCCGGACCGACCTCAACTTCTGCCGGAAACTCATCGTCCATCCCAATCACCCCGCTGCCGCTACAGCCCACAACGTGAGCAGTCGGCAAAAACGACTGAATCAATGGCATCAGCCTCGCATATTCACTAGCGAACGCAACCGATACAAAGACAAATGCCACATCAGGCTGTATTTCTAGCTGTTCCTTAACCTGCTGCGCAACTTCCTTCACTGCAGTTTCTAGCGAAGGACTTGTCGAAATAGCGCTGGCCCACTTCATATTTGGAGATTCCTTAAGATAATTCTACGGGTAGAGCATTTTAATCAAAGTCTGCTACATACTAGTTGGGCGAGCTTGAGCGCTGACATTTGGCTGACATTTGTGAGCATCTGTGGGCGTCTCAAGCCTGTTTGCCAACGCCGCGTTTGACTGTGGCCCGTCTCTATATACTAGTGGGTGAATTGATTCACTCTCAAAACTGCTACACACAATACGGTAGTTTACCTTCATCGGAGGCTAGAATAGGGCTGGAATCATACGTCGTTAGAACTCTACTAATAAATACGGTTTGCCATGAGCGATATTCAAGAAAAAATTAAGACTGAAATCGAAGCGGCTCGCGAAGCGTGCTCTACAGACGATACTGAAGGCTGTGCCGCTGCTTGGGATGCGGTAGAAGAGCTTCAAGCAGAAGCTTCTGATCAGCGCCAGAAAGAGTCCGAAAAATCTCCTTTCGACAAGTACTGTGACGATAATCCTGAGGCAGATGAGTGCCGCGTTTACGACAACTAGACTGACGTATCTGTCGGCTTGATACAAGGTTGGTTTGAGATCCTACCGGATAGATTAGCTATCGCGGCTGTGACAATGTCAATTGGTGACGGCGACTCTGTCGGTCGATTGAATGGTATTGCTAGTACAGTATCGCTAATACATAGCAGCTCAAAATCACGCCAAGGACTCATGCATAGCGATCCTAAAGGTGCCTACAAAGGCCCTCAAGAGGGGAAGAAAGTTACCTACTACTGGGAGACTTCTTCCCCTTTCAGTTTGAATCACTTGACAAATTAGTTAAGATCAGTTGCTTGCTACACAGCAGGTGTTACATTGATTAGTGCTCATTTACCCCGCTTTGCTACGTGCTAACAAATCCCGCCTCAGTACGGCCTTTGGTCTGGACAGACTATCGAGTAGCGCTGCTAGTCGCTGTTTTCATTCCATTGACGCTGCTGATTTGGTCCTGGGTAAAGAAATCTGAGGCTATTAGTGCTCTGCTAATTATTTATTGGCGAGTTGCCAGTTTGCTATTGATTACGGTTTATCTCATGATGGCCAACTGGTCGATTGGGTTTGTAACTGCAGTGCTAGCAAAGCTAATCATTCCGCTAAGCCTATGGTTTTGGGCCGATCTCAACGAAGAAATTCGCGAGCAGCCGAAAAGATCGCTAAACCTTGGGTTCAACGCATGGCGTTGGGCGATGACAGCATACTGTTTGGTAAGTGGTGTCGTACAGCTTTTATTCATCCGCTGTGGATTTTCTGCTGACTTACTTAGAAGCGAAGTCTGCCAGACATGGTCAGAGCCTTCTTTGGTTTTGAAATCCTTTATCCACAGCGACTCGCCGGGCGGCTTTTTAGGGTTTGTTGGTGCGTGTGGCCTAGCTGTCTATGCACTTTATCTAGGCTATTTTTTAGTTGTTCGTTTAGGTCGCCAAGGCCGCTCAGCTATCAATCAATAAGCCCCAATCAGTAAGCCAATCAGTAGACCTCAATCAGTAAGCTAATCAATCTGTAGCAGTTGATAGGCCTCAATCAATCAGATCTCCGTTAGCTTCATGTGTGATACCACGATTGCAACTAGGCTAGAGAACTATACGTTACGGCATCCTCAAGAGGTCTTGCTGGTGCACGCTCATATTGAAGAGGAGCCCGACCAGATTATGATTTTTCGTGGATTTTCTAGCTCGCTAATGCGACCCACTGCTTTCGATCCAGAAGTGCCTGTGTTGCCAGCATCAGCTGTCATTTCACAGATTGATCGACTGCAGAGTCCCTACCAGCCGCAGCATCCTCAGTACTTAGAGCGCAATATTCCTATTGTCGAGTTCATTTCAAGACTTCGAGATTGTATTTAGAGACGCCTACGGCTGAATAGAAGCAGCTCGGTCAAAGCAGCTAGTCAGAGCAGCTCAGTCAAAGTAAAACACAGAAAGGAGCATCATTCCACATTTTTTCAGTGACCTGTCACAATGAAGGTGTCTTTTATACCTTGTTATCTCCAAAGCTTTCGTATTCATTGGTAGACATCTAACCTATGTACCAAACTCAAGACCTTCACGTGGTCGAAAACCGTCCTTTGCTTGCACCTAATCAGCTACTCACACAGCTACCTCTAACAGAAACTGCTGCTGCCCTGATCGCTCAGACGCGCGATCATATCCGCAACATTATGCACAACGAGGACCGCCGCCTATTGGTGATTGTGGGTCCTTGCTCGGTTCATGATGTAGAGGCTGCGTACGACTATGCGCAGCAGCTAGTCAAGCTGAGAGATCGCTATTCTGAGCAGCTAGAAATTGTTATGCGCGTCTATTTTGAAAAGCCGCGGACAAGCATTGGCTGGAAGGGATTGATTAATGATCCTCATTTAGATGGCAGCTATGACATCAATGAAGGGCTGCGGCTAGCACGAAAACTGCTGTTGGACTTGGCAGAGCTAGGTCTACCGGCAGCGACTGAACTGCTCGATCCGATTACGCCTCAGTATATTGCCGATGTGATTGCTTGGACCGCGATTGGTGCGCGTACGACTGAGAGCCAAACGCATAGAGAAATGGCCTCTGGCTTGTCAATGCCGATTGGGTTCAAAAACAATACAAACGGTAGCTTACAGGCGGCTTCTAATGCCATGTTAGCGGCTAGCCAGCCTCACCATTTCTTGGGAATCAATGGCGATGGCCATGCCAGCATTGTTTCGACGACGGGCAACGCAGACGGCCATCTGGTGCTGCGAGGTGGTAAGCAAGGGCCTAACTATGCGCGATCGCACGTCGAAAGTGCGGCCAAAGCGCTTGCCGAGCAAAATCTCAATCCGCGTATTATGGTTGACTGCAGCCATGCCAATGCCGATAAAGACCATAACCGTCAGACTATTGTTTTAGACAATATAGCCGAGCAGGTTCGCCAGGGCTCACAGCACCTCATCGGGGTCATGATCGAGAGCCATCTTGTTGCTGGAAACCAGCCGATTGCTAAGGGCTTAGATGCATTGACTTATGGGCAAAGTATCACCGATGCGTGCGTAGACATTGGCACTACAGCGCTCATGCTAGAACAGCTAGCGACCGCGGTGACTCAGGCGAGTCAAAAGGCTAGCGTTGGTCAGGCGTCATAGCCAAGCCTGTGTAAGCAGCACGAGAGCGCCTAAAATAGCGAGTCCCTAAAATAACAAGCGCTCAAAACAGTGAAACGTTGACGTTAAGACCTGCGCCATAAAAAGTATCGTCTAGGCTGATATTAGGACTAGACGAACGACCAAACCGAGTTCCCCCAAAGACGCTAATGCGGCTTTCGGGGGTGAGGTTGTAGCTAACAACGCCTAGTACCTGCTGATAGGTATCGTAGCGAGCGATTTGAGTATAGTCGTCAAAATCTAGCTGATAGAGTAAGCTTGTACGCCAGTCTCTGCTAACACCGTAGTTTAGCGACAGCGTAAATGTCTGCCGAAAGCGACTAGCCGCCTCCGGGTCGGCAAAGCCCAGTCGAATTTGATAGAAACTATCTAGCCAAGTTTTGGGCGTAAAGATGCTACGGTGGCTGATCAAAGTATCGATATACTGAGCGCCGAAGAGCTTTTCTCGGTAGCCAGGTGAATAAAGCCGCTGATTGCGCCAGCCAATTTGAGCATAAGTGCGCGGCGAGAGCCTCTGTCTGAGGCCAACTTGCAACTGCACCTCGTTATAGTTGATGACAGAAAACTCGTTATACCGAGCGATGTTGGTTTCTATAATTCCATAGAGGCTAGTACTATCGGATACTCGAGGCGCTAGATAGAGGCCGAGACCCGCCTGATAAACCTGCTCACCTATTCCAATCTCTGAGCGAAAAACGTTGTCAACATCGACAAACCCTAACCGGCCCGTTAGAAATGCAATCGGGGCAGGGGGGGGAGGTGGTACGGCAGTGGCGGTTTGCAAAATACGCAAAATGCCTAAATCTTCATTCTCACGCGATCGCAGTTGAACAAGCCGCAGCGTTCCTAGCTCTGCGTCTAGCACTGGAACCGTTTCAGTCTCAGTGTCTGCTTGTACCAAGATTTCTGAGAGCAGATCTGGCTCGTTTGATGCCACGGCTGGCGTATTTTCTAATCGGATTTGTTCTGATGGAATCTGTCCTATCTGAGCTTGTTCTGACTGAACCTGTAGGTCGGCGGCGGTTGCTGTAGTCGGCTGCGCAGACAGATCTGCTACGACTGCATCGGTCGGAGCTGCGATCGCTATCCCGGCATTTTGCGCATTGATAACGCCAGGGAGTGTTGCTTCGTCGGTTTTTTCCAGTGCTGCCGCTTCAGTCTCTAAATCTTGTTCAATAACCGTTGTTACTTCTGACGTATCGTGAATTAGAACAGACGCTGCCGTTGAGTTAATTGGCTCAGTGTCTACGTCTTCTGTGATGACTAGATCTGCTACTACTGTATTATTGAGCTTTTGTTCGGACGCTTGCTCTAGTTTCTGCCTAAGCAAACCTATTTGCTCGAACTGCCAAGGCGCTGTATGTGTGACCGTCGGCTCTTGATCTGCGATCGCACCTGCAAGTAACAGCCGAGACTCAACTGCATCATGCTCAGGCTCGTCGCTCTCGGAGAAGCTATCTGTAGATAGCTTTAAACCATTCACTGAGCGATCGCCCACACTAGTCGCAGTCAAACTGCTCACTTCTGTAGAACTCACAGAAGAATTTGTAGAACCAGAGATTGCCAGCGCCGGAGCACAAAAAAGATGAACGAACCCACCAACACAGAGCCCCAACTTTATTAGCACTTGATAGTAAGGGGGGAAGTCCTGTTTTTGCATAAAAAAAGCCTCGGCAGGCAAAAAGGAGGTAGAGCGCGTTTCTTTTTTTGAGTGCTTCGGTTATAAGTACTTTGCTTAATGCAACATCAGTTAGAGCAAAATTGACGAAATCAAAGTCTTTAAAGATTCAGTCAGATTTGTAATATCTATATGCAAGCAACGTAAACACTCATCAGGGTAGAAATACGTAAAATCACCCTACCTTAACCCTGCGACGAATCCAAGCTTCACAGTACTGGGCCAAAACAGAATCTGGCTAAAAATGCATCTATGTGCTGTTACATCTGTGAGGTACTACTAAAGTATTCTCACGAGGTAAAAACGTAGGTAAAACTCTAATTGCCGCTTAAGGCGATAGAATGTGAAGCGAACAATGGCTAAATGCGTAGCTGGTGCATCACTGCTATCTTCCTATGCGTACAGAAGGTATGTGAAAAAGCGTAGGCACAAAGGCATGTGTGAAAGGCATGTGTGAAAGCTGAGCAAAGGTGCAGGCAGATTGTATTCAAATAGCGTGTGTAGCCTGTTCGTCACGGCTATACACTGCCAACAAAACTGAGCCTGCTGGCAAAAACGGACTGCTTAGTAGGCCAAAACAAGTAATGGACTTCCTGAAAGCTCACTAAAAAACCATGGGGATATTGTCAAAGTAAATTGAAAGTAAATTGGGTTAGTTCTTACACAAGCCCTATTTTACACAAACTTTACTTTATATAGTCATCCTACTGACAAGTGGACCCCGCTGGCCAGCTCCTCTTACGTACAAAAACTTATGAATGGGTATTATTTAAAGTCGAAGCGTCCCTTGAACAGGCTTTCGTGGGCGCTATCTTTGACAGTTAGCTTATCTGGCGCACTATTACTTCTTCCAGGTGCAGCGATCGCACAATCGAACGAGCCGCTGACCTGGGCTCGTATAGACTTTTTGCGTAACCGTGTACAGCTTGTTCCTCAAAATCAGCAAAGCCGAGGGGCTAGTATTTCTGATGTTCTGAGCGTAGGAGATGCGCTTAGAACAGCTAGAGCATCTAGGGCCGAACTGCGCTTTAACGACGGATCGCTAGCACGCATTGGCGAACGAGCGACCTTTCGCTTCACCCCAAATACGCGAAACTTTCAGCTTAGTAACGGCACTATCTTATTACTCATCCCGCCGGGTCGCGGTCGTAGTACCATCCAGACGCCCAATGCGGTCACTGGTATCCAAGGTTCAGCCCTATTTGTTCGCTATATTCCCGAAACAGATACCACCATTGTGGGCGCGCTCACCAACAATCCTGATGGGCCAATGGTGCTCTTCAACCGAGACGGCACTGAGCAGCAAGCCCTTCGAGCCAACGAACTTGGTGTTATTCAGGGCAATCAGATTACCGAGCTATACGAATTTGACGGCACTCTGTTTTGGCAAAGCAGCGGACTAGCAGACGGATTCAACTACCTGTCTGACTCGCCATCTGGCGGAGACGCAGATCCGCTAAACGGGGTTCGCCGAGAAATTAGAGAGGCCATCAATAGTCAGGGTCGAATTAGTGGTGATAATGTGATCACCAACCCGGAAACGTTCGTTGGGCCCTCTACAGATGTCGATGAAGACATAGAGTTAGAAGAGAGAGACGTTCCTATCTTGGAATTTGAAGATTCTCCAGCACAAGGATATCTAGACAGCTCTGCCGAAGCCGTTGATGAACGAGAGCTAGATATTGGTGTAAATAACAATCTAGCTCCTCAGCCAGAAAATGAAGGCACTGATCAAGAACCGACTACAGAAGCCCAAACTGACGAATCGGTCCAGACTGATGAATCAGCTCAGACTGATGAGCCAGCTCAGACTGACGAGCCATCCCAGACTGACGAGCCATCCCAGACCGATGATCAAGATAGTGTCGTAGCAGGCGAAGAAAACGATCAGCCTTCAGCTACTCAACCCTTAGATACAACCCCTTCGGCTACTGAACCCTTAGATACAGAGTCCTCAGACACTGACACATCAACCGAGACGGATACTCCTTCTACAACAGAAACCAACCCGACATCCGAGCCAGATACAGACAGCGCGGCTGGCAGCAGTAGCGGTGTCTCAGAAGATAGCAGTGTCCCAGAAAATAGTGGCGCTTCAGAAAACAGTGGTGCTTCAGAAAACAGCGGTGCTGGCGACACCTCTAGAAGCAGTGCAGCGCCTTCCTCGCCTAGTGACTCGATACCCAATGAAAACAACAATGGGGGAACTGGCTCTAACTCAGCCCCGGCTTCTCCAGCGCCCGCTTCCCCAGCTTCTCCAGCACCCGCTTCCCCAGCTTCCCCGGCCTCTACAGCGCCAGCTTCCCCGGCCTCTACAGCGCCAGAATCTCCTACTGAAAATATTGACAACATTGAGAGCCCAAGCTCGGGCATGGTGGAGAGCGATCTTGTTCCTGCTGCTACAACTACTATTCCGACAACCACTGTCCCAGTAATGCCGACAGATGACGTGCCGTCTTTTCAGGCTGCACCAGAAGAGGTTGAGCAGCTAAATGAGCTACAGGTTACAAACGATTCAGATCCGATGAATCTGATGAACGATGCGCCACCGCCAGCCGATGCTGCAGTTGATCCTGCGGCTGGGCAAGATAGCGTGACGCCTGCTACGGGCATAGATGATATGTCAGATAACACGCAAGAAGGTGCTGCATTGCGTGTTCCGAGCGATAGCGACGCTTCTTCACCTGAAACAACTGTTGTGCCGTAGGCGACGACTGTTGGCAAAGCGTTTTACTGCGCAGGCGAAGATCAAGTATCTTCAGATACGTTGTCTTCGTCTGCCTTTTCGTTTAAGTCCGTCTCTTCAGCTTGCGTATCCAATCTATTCACCCAGTCTTCTGACAAAATCTGGGTGCTGTTGAGCTCTGTATTAGTGTCAATCACTCCTGGACGAGTGCCCTGGTTGAGGGTGGTCCCGTCTATCATCTGAAACGCCTCGTCGGCAATCACCGGGTCGTCGGTCAGCAGTTTGTTGTCTATTTTATCAAGCTCGCTTAGGACTTCTTCGATGGAGGCATAGCGATTGTTGAAGTCGTATCGGACCATCTTGTTAATAACTCGAGACAGGTCTAAGGAGATATCTTCGATGGTATGAGACCAGATAATCTCTCCATTATCACTACGCTTGAAGGCATGAGGCGGTCTCCCGGTCAGCGCTTCAATCGCTGTAATTCCGAGCGCGTATATATCGCTTTGCATAACTGGCATACCTGCGGACTGCTCGCTGGGCATATAGCCTTGGGTGCCAATGCCGACCGTTGCAGAAACTTTGGTTTCTGAGCCTGGAAGCTTCTCAGAGATTGTTTTGACTGCACCAAAATCAATGAGAACGTAGCGATTGTCACTGCTACGACGAATAATGTTAGATGGTTTGATATCGCGGTGAATTACTCCTTTAGAATGCACAAAACTAATCACTGGCAGTAGGTCGCGCAGCATTGTGACAACAGCTCTTTGAGAGAGCGGGCGATTGCGCGAGAGCATGTTTCGTAACAGTTTGCCAACTATCATTTCTTGGACTAGATAGAAGGTTTCTTGACTCTCGAAGTAGGCGAGCAGCCTAGGGATCTGGCTATGCTCGCCAAGCTGACCTAGCACAACCGCTTCGGATTCAAAAAATCTTCTGGCTAAGTGATGTGATTGGGGATTATCGCTGATAATTTTGAGCTGTTTGACTACGCATACTGGGTTGCCAGGACGAAGGGTATCTCGAGCTAAGTACGTTTCGCCAAAGCCACCTGCACCAATGACTTCTAAAATCCGATAGCGATTTTGCAATAGCTTGCCAATGATGTCGGCTCGGTTCACGTCGAGCAATTCTTGAAAGTCGTCTTGCTGACTGATGATTTCTTGAACAATAGGAGAAGTAGCGTAGCGAGCCAGCGTGGTTCTAAAGCGTTTGCGTCTGAATGTATGACCGGCAAAACTAATGCCAAAGTCTAGAAGGCCGATAGTAGCGATCGCAAATACAGGCGTCCCTGTTATCAGAATTAAATTGCCCGCCACAAAAGCCGCATAGCTAATCAGTAGCCACAGCGTAAACCCGCCGGTAGCAATTAGTGCCCGCCTAGAGTGCCTCTGCGTTTGGTTCATCAGAAGGGCAATAGAAAACCCTAATGCAAGCACTATGAGTGCATTGAGTGCAGGTCGATTGATGAGCTGACGAGGAGAAAGCCCGTGCTCTAGGGTAGCAATCGTATTTGCCAAAATCTCAACGCCGGCCATCGACTGAGGATAGAGTAAGCTTTGAGAAAAAGGTGCCTCGTGAAAATCCTGCTTGTTTTTTGCAGTCGTTCCAACAATAACTACTTTGTCTTTAAAGAAGCGCCCAGAGCTAAGCTTGTTGTGCCAGGGATCATCATCCAGCACGTACCAAAAGGGAATCTGCTCGAATGTATTGTCAGGACCATAGAAAAATATATTCTCTTGAGACTCCTGGCTGTAGGGTTTTCCGGCGGCTTCGAGCGTCGCCTGAGCAAAACTAACCGGTGAACTCTCTAGGTCTTGATCTAGCGTAACTGCCGAAGCGCCCAAAAAGCTGGCCTGATCTTGGGCCAAATCGTCTATAAATTCTTGTCCTAGTCGATGAATTTGTCCATTTGGTTCTTTGAGAAAATTGATAGAGCCAAGTTTTACTCCTGTATCTCTTAGCTGTTCGACAGGTAAGTCTGGCTCGTAAAGTACCCCTAGTCTAGAAATAACGCTGCTATAGTCAGCAGCTAGAACAACATTATCGCGGTAGCGATCTAGCACTTCAGCAAATTCGCGATCGTCTTCTTCCCCGTAGGCACTGGGCGCTGTGAAGAGCACGTCAAGGGCTACCGCTTTCGCATCTGCTTGCATCAAGCGCTCAATAATTTGAGCATAGGCTCTACGTTGCCAGGGCCAAGACTCGATCGGCTCTAAGTCCCTGTAGCGTTCGGGATCTTCTGTATAGTACTGTCCCTGGGCGAATGACTCTTCGTCAATCGTCAAAATAACGATATCTTCAGGCGCTGTAACAGGCCCTCTCAGCTCAAAAAATAGGCTCTGAATTTGTCGCTCCCACAGGTTTGTGATGCCTAGGTTAAGCCCCACCGCGCCTGCTGCAATCGTGGTGCAAACTGCAGAAACTGCGAACCGCCAGTGCTTTTCAACTAGGCGCTGCTGCCAAGTGGTCAGCCGATCTCTTGGTGTCAGCGTTTCCGTCGCGTCTTTTGGTGTTTCTTGTTTCGCCATTCTGGTTTCACCAATTTGTTTTTCGCAGGCAAGTGATTGCTCGCTGGTTCGCGCATAGCTTTTTGATGACGTATTATCTGCGATCGCGTGAAAACAACCGTGCGCAGATGAAAGCTGGTATCAAAACGCACTTTACTTTATAGGAAAAGACTATAATAGCTGTACATACATAAAACAGTTTGCGCCTATTTTTCTATATTCTAAATCTATACAGCCCTGATTCCCTTCCCGTTCAGTTCTCTGCTTAGTTTTTACTGCTCGACGTAGGCATTGTCAGAATCAGCCTTTGAAGGATGTTTATCTTCCTTGACGTTCACCTTCAGCCGCGTATGCATAGTGTCCGGCAGCTGCATCGGCGTTATTTTTGAGTTCAACACTGTGCTGGCACAATCGGGCACCTTCTATATGACTTGCCTCTATTGACTCAACTTATACCTATATTGACTGCGTGTTTGGCCACATAGACGGTAAAAACGGGATCACTAGATTAGCGCGATCGCAACTTACTTAAAAAATTCACTTGAGCAAGTGCAGGCGTTTTTTTGATTCTAGCCAAATAATTTTATTTTTATCTATAAACATCCTATGGTTTCACCGATGCTCAATCGACTGTCTATTTTTGTAGATGGTAACAATATGTTTTATGCACAGCAGAAAAACGGATGGTTTTTTGATCCAAAGCGGGTGCTGGAGCACTTTATAACCGAAATGGATGGAATCTCTTTGGTAAATGCCTTCTGGTACACAGGGCTTAAAGATCCTCAAGATCAGCGAGCTTTTCGAGATGCCCTTATCAGCTTAGGCTACACCGTACGTACTAAAGTTCTCAAAGAATATTACGATGATTCTTCAGGGCGATATTCTCAAAAGGCAAATTTAGATATTGAGATTGTTGTAGACATGTTCAATACAGTTGAGCAGTACGATCGAGTTGTACTGCTCAGCGGAGATGGTGACTTTGAACGAGCAATCGAGCTATTGAGATCTAAAAGCACGCATATTACAGTCGTTTCTACAGAGGGGATGATTGCTCGTGAGCTACGCAACGTAACCGACCGCTACATCGATCTAAATAAAATCCGACATCAGATTGAGAAAGTAGAAGGATAGCGCTGCTGTTGGCCGCTAGCTAATTGCTATAGCCATTTTTTGAGCGCTTCTCGCAGCTTGAGCTGCTTGCGATATTGAGATTGAAAATCTGCATCTGACGCTAGCCAGAAATCTACCAAACGGCGTTCATTGCTGGTAACTTCATCGTCTAAATAGGCGCTGAGCAGCTCAAATTTTTCTTGGCTGGAAAATTCTTCCTGGCTAGCAGATTCTATATTGGTATTTGATTGTTCGACATGCTGCTGGGAGGGTGTTTGACTATTTTGAATCGTCATTTCGTGCTCTAGCTCTGCATCTAGTAAGTACTCTAAATTAAAAGGTAACTGCCTCGCTTTTCCCATTTGCAATCTCTATTATTTCTATCGTTTTTGTTATCTCTATTGTTCCTATTGACTAACGGATTATTTGTCAGATGTAGCAGAATCTAGCTGCTACATCTAGCAGATGGCTGCTTGTTGTATTCTCTCTAAAGCCAGTTCAAAGAGCCAGTTCAAAAGGCTAGTTTGAAAGGCAGAATGAAGATAAGGGTAAGAGCAATGGAATGCGACTAGGCCAAATCCTGACCGCAAACAGTTAGCAAAGAAAGTAACTGGTCGAAGATGAACAAGGCGCTTGTAATCTACAGGAACTGCGGAACAAAAGCTGAAGAAAGCCTAAACGTTTTCAATCTAGGCACTGTATTACTTAGCATCTTGCTCACCGTCTGCAAAAAGCTTTCCGAATCAGTCTTATTTCTGCCAAGCTTACTATTTCAGTCAGATTTACTGAGTTAATTCTCAGCAAATCACAATACTGCCTACTTTTCAAAGGCACATAGCGTGAAAAGAACCCGGAGAAGAAAGAAGCTTTGAAGAAGAGAAGAACTTAGAAGATCCGCTTCTATCACTAGAGCGCTTTGGTAGCCCATTGCTGTTTTGGGTTAATCAAACCCGCCAGGCTGATAGAACTAAGAACGTCAAAGAAAGGAGACTCTTTTGTTCTTATAACTTTACTAAATCCGAAAAGTGTCGTGATAATCGCTTACCTTTTTGAACGGTATGCCCTTAGGATTATATTGTCAGAGCTGTCGTGCCACCCACTTAGTAGTTTACGCGCTTACGCTTCGTGCCTATGCAATATCTAGCAAAGGTCCATGCAAAATACTCATCAGGTTCTACCGAGCTTCAGCTTTTAGCCCTCAATCCGTCTGAGCACGTGTGGGAGCTGATCACGCCGAGCAAACTTGTGACGGTTTTTCAAGAGGTGCCGTTTAACGAGCAGGTTCTAGTTTTAGTGGAGCTAGAAGATGATGAGCACGTGGTTAGTTTGAAGGATGCGACTGAGTGGGTTACTGACTTTGTCGCTGAATACCTAACGCTAGGGCTTACGCCTCGTGGTTTAGAAGCCGAGCTAGAAAGGGCTGAGCAATGGCGACAGTCGCTGACGCTGCAAAGTCAAGAAGTGCGGCGCAGAGCTTTGGAAACGGCGGCGCGCCGTGATGAGATTCAAAATTTGGAAAAGCGCCTAAAGCTAGATCGCGAGGCGGCAGAGCATAAGGATTAGGCAGCGGTGCTAGCTAGGTAGCCAAGAGAATGGCAGCGCGATCACTATGCTAGCTTTTCTTGCGGCAGCACGTCTTGTAGCAGCGGCGCTAGCTCGTCTTTGAGCTGACCTGCTCTGATAAATTCGGCGTAGGTATCTGATTCTATTGCTAATAGTTCATCGCGAACTTGCTGCGCGGCGTAGGTCAAAATTTCTGGGTTAGAGCGCTGAAGTTTAGTCAGATTTTCTTGAATCTCTTCAAGCTGGCCTTCGACCAGGGCAATCTGGTAGCGGGCAAACTCTTCGTCTACCTCTTGGCGGTCAATTAGCTCTTTTAGCCGGTCTAGAACCCGGTTGAGCGCCACCCTGTGTGCAACTAGCTGCGTGTGCTTTTGCCGCGTAGGCTGATCGCCTAGCAGGTTCAGCCAGGAGAGCAACGGTTGGGTGGTGAGGCCCTGCACCAATAGCGTAAAGAGCATGACGCCAAAAACAACCGCGATAATTTCTTCTCGTTGAGCCAATGATTCTGGAACGCTAAGCGCTAGCGCAACCGATACTGAACCGCGCAAGCCTCCCCACCACAAAACGGTTTGGCCAGAGAGCGAAATATTCTCGCCTTTGGTGATGAAGTTACTAACTAGGCCCAGACCATAAACGCTGAGCGCACGCGCCGCAATCATAATAATAATGGCAATGACGATAGTATCGGCGTAGTCGATTAAGTATTGGAATCGAACCTGATCGCCAATAAGCAAGAAGACAATAGAGTTGACGAAAAAGGCGAGAAATTCCCAAAATTCGGAGACGACGAGACGTGTACGCGGGTTCATCCCGATGCGTGAGCCAAAGTTGCCAAGGATTAGGCCAGTGGTAACAACAGCAATTACACCAGAGCCCCCTAGCTCTTCGGCGATGATATAGGTGCCGTAGGCAGAAACGAGCGTAAGAGACTGCTCTACGAGCGGAATATCGAACCGCTGGGTGAGAAAGGAAATGCCAAAGCCTATCAGGCCACCTAAACTGATGCCCAAGCCAACGAACAAGGCAAAGCGAGCGAGGGTAACAGAGAAGTTAAACTGCTCAAGGCCTAGGGCAATCCCAAGCAGTAGATTGAAGGCAACAACAGCGACCCCATCATTAAAGAGGCTCTCACCTTCCATTAATGTCGTCAGCCTTTTATCTACACCGAGTTCGCGGAAAAGGGCAGTGACTGAAACCGGGTCGGTGGCAGAGAGGCTAGCACCCACCAATAAGGACGTGGCCAGTGACGCACCGGCAATTTGCTGCAGGCCAAAGACTAGACCGACAATGCAGATGACAACACCCAATATGGCGTAAAGCAAAATGGGTAGAAGGTCGCTTTTGAGACGGCTCCATTGAATATTCCAGGCGGCCTCGAACAGAAGCGGCGGCAGGAATATAAATAGAATCAGCTCGGGAGAGAGATTGACTAAGCGGACATCTACAACTGCTAAGCCGAGGCCGACAAGCAATAGCAGCAGGGTATAAGGAATATTTCGAAGAACGCTAAACACCCGCGACAGCGTGGCGACGCCGAGCGAAACAGAAAGTACCAGCAGAAACTGGCGTAGGTTTTCTTCGATGGCTGGATTTTCTAGGGCGGGCTCTACTGCTGCTGCTAACCAATGCATAGGTTCTGCGCTGTTTGCGGCTCTTAATATGTTGGGAAATAGTCTGTTGGACTATGTTTCTGTTGGACTATGTTGGGAAGATAGTTTTGAAATTGAGACAAGAGTCAGGTTTACTATAGGCCCTGATGGACTCAGAATTACCCTGCCTTTCGAATTGTCTTGGCCTGAGCTAGTAGGGAATCGGCAAAGGCGATCGCTTCACTATCTGACTTGCCCCCAGCTAGCTGCGCTAGCTCATTGCGCCGTTCTTCTAAGGTGGCAAGGGACGTGACTTTGACGATTGTGCGCTCTTCTACTGTCCCGTCCTCGGTGGCTTTGGAGCTAGCGGCTTTAGAGCTGGCCGCCTTGGATGAGCCTTTGGCCTTTGAAGTTGTTTTGACGGACGTTTTAAGAGATGTCTTTGGACTAGTGCCTTTCTCGGCGATCGCAGTTTGAGCCGCAATCTTGACCCTGGCCTTTTCTTCCTCGGCAGAACCCAAGCCAGTAGCTAAAGGCAGCATTACGACCTGTTTATCGACGTGATAGTGGGCATCGGCCATTGCTGCGACCAGCGGCTGGTGGGTAACGCATAGCACCTGATGCTGGCGACCTAGCTGATAGAGCTTTTTGGCGATCGCCTGGGCCACCCGCCCCGACACCCCAACATCAATTTCATCAAACACCATCGTACTGATCGGATCGACCTTAGAAAAACAAGCTTTAAGCGCCAGTAAGAACCGACTCATTTCGCCCCCTGACGCAATTTCAGCTAAAGGTTGAAGCGGTTCGCCTGGGTTAGGGCTAAAGACAAAAGAAACAGCGTCCGCACCGTGTTCTGTTGGTGCTTGGGACTGAATATCTACCTTGAATTTGACGCGCTCCATCGCTAACGGTTTGAGCTGGGCAATCAGATCAGACTCCAGGCTTTTAGCAGCGCTTTGCCGCAGTTTGGTGAGCTTGTCGCAGCTATTTAGGAGCAGCTTTTGCGTTTGCGCGTAGGTGGCTTCTAGCGCCTCAATAGACTGCCCGTCGCCTCCAAGGGCGGTGAGCGCCGCTTGAATGCTCTGGTAGTACTCAATCAAGTCGGGTAATTCGCGGCTGTACTTACGGCAAAGCTGTTTGAGCTGGGAGATACGGGCATCAATTTCGTCCAATCGTTCTGGATCGGTTTCGACGTTTTCGCCATACGCGTTCATTTGACGGCCCGCTTCTTGCACCTGAGCGAGGGCATCGGCCACCATTTCCAAGATGGGGTCAACTTCTGGGTCAAAGCGCAGCATGTCGGTCAGTGTGCCTTCGGCATCGCCCAGCAAATCGGCGCAGGCCAGACCATCGTCGTTTTCATACAGCAGCTGATAAATTTGGTAGCTCTGCTGCTGTAGCTCTACGCTGTGGCTAAGGCGCTGATGTTCTATCTGCAAGTTTTCTAGCTCATCAGGATCGTTCAGCTCAGCGTCGCCAAACTCTTTGTTTTGAAACTCAAACATGTCTATTTGCTCAGCCCGCTGCTGGTCGGCGCGGCGACGAGCGTCCAATTTCTTTTTGGCTGCGCTAGCAGTGGCGTAATCGGTAGCGACTTGCGATCGCAGCTTCAGCAACTTTCCATCGCCAAAACCATCTAGCCAGTCTCTTTGCAAATCTGGATCGCCTAGCTGTAGCGTTTGCCCCTGCGCCGTAATTTCAATCAGCAGCCGCCGCAGCGACTCCATCTGTGGCTTTTTGACCAGCACGCCGTTCAGCCTAGACTTGCTGCGCACAGACGTCTTTCCGGCAGTCAGATCGCGGCGGCAGATGACTAGCTCGCCCAGCTCTGGAATTGCCTGCTCACCTAGCCAAGCGGTAATTCTTTCATCCGATTTGAACGCCGCTTCCACCAGAGCTTTTTCTGTGCCTGTTCTGACCCATCGACCGGTAGCTTTACCCCCAAGTACCGCGTCAATTGCATCTAATATGATCGATTTTCCCGCTCCGGTTTCACCCGTGAGGACATTGAGACCTGGCTGTAACTTTAAGTCGAGCTGGTCAATCAGGGCAAAATTCTCAATCTTCAAAGAAACCAGCATAAAAAAACCAGCATGGAGCAGTCTTGATGGGAGGCGTAGCGGGTAAAGCGTAGACTCTCGTACTATAAAATGTACTATTTTATAGCTTGTCTATTAATTTTGAGCTTATTTTGAGTTTGTCGATACTCGAGTTTGATCTTGGGCTTACGAATTTTGAGCCTGTTGATCCGAGCCCAGTGATTCGGACCTAGTGATTCGGACCTAGCGATTTGGGCTTTGTATTCCCAAGCTATCAACTTATCAAAGCCAGAAACCTCTGTTATCAGGCTAGACGCTTCTGGGGCTGCTTTTCTAAAGCTATGGGCCAAGTTAACGGGTCATAGCTGCAAGACTTGCGAGCAAGAACGCATAAAGCTATCGCTAGAGGTAGAAGCCGTTTCTCAACATTTTGATACAATAGTTTACATATTGCCCGTTGGTAGAATGAGCATAGTTAATTTGTGACCATTCTATCGCCGCCGCTTAGGCTAGTCTCCTTCAACACTATTTTCTCAAAGACTTCTTATGAGTTCAGCCGCGCGTGAAGTGCTTAATCCTAGACCCTATTCATCTAACAGCGTCAATGCGGTTGCCGCTACCCCTCCTGTTCAACCAGCTACTAAACCAGTTGCCAAATCAGTTGAAATTAAGACCCTCGATGACATTTTGGTGTATGACCCCGATGCGATCGCCGCCTTTTACCGAAAGCGCCCTCTTCAGATTCTGTTTCGCATCATCAAAATATTTTGGACCGCCTCGGGCTATGTCATTGGTTTGCTATGGGACAAGCTAACAGGTCGCCAAAAAGCCAACGAGCAAAAGCGAGCAGAGGGGTTACGGGTGATGCTGACAAGGCTTGGCCCTGCTTACATCAAGGTTGGTCAGGCCCTCTCTACCCGGCCTGATCTGATCACGCCCGCTGCTATGGCCGAGATGGTAAAGCTGCAAGATCAGCTACCGCCTTTCCCAAATGAAATCGCCATGCGCTTCATTGAAGAAGAGCTAGGTCAGCCGCCAGAGAATATTTATGCTTATCTATCCGAGTCGCCGATTGCCGCGGCCTCGCTTGGTCAAGTTTACAGAGGTCGGCTAAAGACGGGCGAAGACGTTGCTGTCAAGGTGCAGCGGCCTGGCCTCGCTGAACAGATCACCAAAGACATCTACGTCATTCGCATATTGGCTACTTGGGCAACTAACAACGTCAAGCAAATCCGCAGCGATCTAGTCAGTATTGTGGATGAGTTTGGCCTGCGGATTTTCGAGGAAATGGACTACAACCACGAAGGGGCTAATGCTGAAAGGTTTGAACAGCTCTATGGCTATCTTCCCGAGATTTTAGTGCCTAGCATTTATGCTCAGTACACAGGCAGGCGGGTGCTGACGATGGAGTGGATAGAAGGCGTTAAACTCACCGAGCTAGATGAGCTGGCGCGTCGCAATATTGATCCAACTCACGTGATTGAAGTGGGCGTGCAGTGCTCCTTGCGGCAGCTGCTTGAGCACGGGTTTTTTCACGCGGACCCGCATCCCGGCAACCTGCTGGTCACCGCTGAAGGCAAGCTGGCCTATTTGGACTTTGGCATGATGTGCGAGGTAGAAGCCTATCAGCGCTACGGCCTGATCGAGGCAATCGTACACATGGTGAACCGCGACTTTGATGGATTAGCGCAAGACTACGTAAACTTGGAATTTTTGACGCCGGAGACCGATCTTAGCCCAATCATTCCGGCGCTAGCAGGCGTGTTCAATAACGCGCTGGGTGCCAGCGTGGCAGAGCTAAATTTAAAAAGCATCACCGACGAGTTCTCGGCGCTGATGTACGAGTATCCTTTTCGCGTCCCGGCCTACTATGCGCTGATTATTCGCTCGCTAGTTACGCTAGACGGCATTGCCATTACCGTCGATCCAGACTTCAAGGTATTAAGCAAGGCCTATCCCTATGTGGCTCGTCGTTTGCTCACAGACCCTGCGCCTCAGCTTAGAACTTCACTACAAGAGCTGCTGTTCCGAGACGGCAGCTTTCGCTGGAACCGACTGGAAAACCTGCTGAGAAATGCCGGTAATAGCAACGACTACGACCTTGATCAAGTGCTCGACCAGACGCTGGACTTCCTGTTTTCAGAGCGGGGTGAGTATCTACGCGTGAGGATCGCTGACGAGCTAGCCAAAGAAATCGATAAGATGGGCTATAGCCTGCTTCAGCAGATTATTCGCTCGCTACGGACGCCAATGAATCAGCCAGTACCTGTTGGCACTAGCCCTACAGTCGAAGCTCGACCGGTTGAATCGAACTGGTCGCAGGCAGTGCGGATTTTGCGGATTTTGCGAGATACACCCGGATTTAATCCGGCTACGGTGATGGGTATTATTCCTCGTTTGGTGACGCAGCCAGAGGCTCAAGGACTTGGGCGAAGGGTGGTCGGAGGCGTGATGCAAAGAGCGATCGCTCGCATCATCCGAGAGTTTTTATCAGAGCCAGTCGTCACTACGCCTGCTTTGCCACCTGCAAAAGCCGCATGGAGCTGAGGGTTAAGCTGCTCGGCACTCATATAAAAGAAACCCATACCCAAGGAACTCAAATTGGGTGTACAGGTTGAGAAACGATAGGGCTCAAGGGGTTGAGTAGATCAAGGAATTTCACTGAGACTACAGACTAAATACAGTGGTGAGTAGGCACTACAAGAGGCAATCAGGCGCTGGTCTCGGTTGCCATCTTGCTTGCCGTAGGTGCTTGTGCTCCCAAAGCGATTAATCCAAATCCAGTCTTCAGTAGCGACATAGGGCTCTAGGCTTTGGTAAGACCGGGTAACCACTTGCTGCGGGTCTTGTTCTATCGCTAGCGTGCTCTTTCTGCTCACTTCCATCTTGAAAATGGTTTTGAGAATGCTCAGATTATCTTTCTCTGGAGACCAGGCTCCTTTGAACAGAGAATAAAGCAAAAAGCAGCTAGCGCCGCCTGCCAGTATTAATAAGAGCGCAATTTGAATGAGCACAGGATGACGGACAATGCCTGCACCGACTCTACGGCACTGACCATACAACCGGTCACTCAATTGATTTAACGACTGATTAAGCGAGCGCATTTGACTGTTTTTCTACCAAATTCTGATTTTCTACCAAATTCTGAGCTGGACTTTAGGCTGAGCCTTGCGCTGCGAGTTAGAAACCTTAGAAGGTGAGGTGGCAGCGATCGCAACTCTTTAATTCAGAGGCTTCTTCTATTTGCTCTTTTAGAGGTGCTTTCTTTAGGCTCTGCCACAGCACAACATAGAAAGGCAGCATACGCATATTCGCTGAGACTTGATTGTAAAGCGTTACTGCGACCGAAAGAAAGGTAAACGGCAAGGAGATAGCAGCGGCTAATCCACTAAAGGCCTAAACGCCTGAGGTGACCCAAACCCGGTAATTGCCCAGTTCTGGTTTGTTACTAAGGTTTTGTTACTAGGGTTTTATCACTAGAACTGATATTAGAGAAGTGAGAGCCTGATAGGCAAACGTTCTTTCATTAGCTGGACGAGTCTAGCCGCCTGATAATCATACAGATCAAGACTTATAGTGGCCGGTAGCTGGTTGACAAAGCTCTGAGCTCGGCGGGGGCTGCAGCCCGTTAGCTTGGCCAAAATTTGAACCGCGTCGGCAGCGTTGGTGGTCTCTGGTAAAGCTTCAGCGGCGAGGTTCCAGCGTCGGGGAGACGTCATTTCCTCTCGCTCTATGCGGCGCAGCCCGTTGATAGAAGAGAGCACAAACAGTTTGTCTCTCGGTGCAAGTCGCTGCTCGTCTGTTGGCATCAAAATAGCGCGTAGATCACCTGCTGGGCCACGGGTTTCTCTCAAGATAGGAACAACCCCATAGCCGTAGCTAATTTGGGAAATTTGTTTGCCAACGAGTGTGTCGCCCGCTTCGATGACATACTCAGTAATCAAAATAGTCTGGCTGCCGAGCCGAAAGAGTCCTAAAATGCTTTCGCCAAAGGCCGCACCTGCAAAGGCTTCGGCAGAGAGAGCGTAGGGGCAAAAGGCTCTTGCCTGCGGCATCAGGGCTGCTAAGTTTTTGCTGAAATGTTGACTGCGTGTGCGCACCACTGGAGAAAACAGATGCTGTGCGCCTATGTTTTTTTCAGTTGCTAGCAGCGCTATCTCTAGATTGAGCATTTGGTCGCTGGTTACAGCGATCAGGCTTTTGGCTGTTGCTAAGTTGGCGGCAGAAAGCTCTTCTAGCACGTTGCCAACCAAGACGGGTACCTGCGTAAACAGCTCTGGATGGTTGAGCTGCGTATCGATCGCAATTAGCGGCTGGTTGAAATCTAGCAGCAGGCTGGTGACTTTGCGGCCAATTCGCCCTAGGCCAATCACAATGACGTGGTTGCTGCGAGGCAGACGGGGCCGTTTTTGCAAGAAGGCAAATCTAGAGCTGAGTAGCTGGTCGGCAACCAGGCCAGAAACGCCCAGCACGACGACGATACTGGCGAGCGTGATAACCAGGCAGATAAGCTGTACCCAGCCAGGCGTTCCTGAGGGCGCAAAGCCGCCAAAGACATCGCCAAAGCCACCTAGGAGCAAAACAGCGCCTAAGACAATGGCCCTGACCCAAGTAACGCCAGGAACCGTGAATTTGAGTAGGATGCTGCCAGTCATCCACAGTACGAGTGCAGTCAGCAGCGCGATCGCAACTACTCGCTCTAGTGATTGCTCAGAGGGCTGTCGCCAGTTCTTTAACCGCCTGCGCCAATCGCCGCTGTGCCAGTCTTCTAACCATTGGCCAATTGCTATTAACGGATTTTTACTCGCTTTTGGTGGATTGGACTCATCAACGGCTTCTATGTAGGTGATGCGATCGCCCGCCGATATTCGCACGTGCGGCTGCCAGCGATGAAAAATAGAAGAGGCTGTTGTTGCCCAGCCCAGCGGCTGCTGAGGCGGCCTAACTGGATTGAAATCTAGTAGGCGAGAGCGAGAACGGTGAAGCTGCTGCATTGGCTGCTCATCAAAATCAGACTCTCCTGCTTGAACGAAGCGATCGACCACGCGAAATCGATGCTCGCCGATTGTAAAGACGCTTACGGTATTGTCACCGAGTCCAGCCAAGGCAAAGGTCATCGCTGGCAGCTCGGTCGCGTCTAGGGCAACAAATCTTCCTAGCTGACGCTCTAGCAGGGCATTAAGACTGTGGCGAGAAGACCGTAAAATAATTTGAATATGAGGGTTAAGCCGACGAGCTGTGATCGCACATTCGACGTTTGTGCTTTCATCACTTGTCACAATCAAAATGGCCCGACTCTGATCAATGCCAGCGGCTTTGAGCACTTCCTCTCGGCGGCAGTCACCCAGGATGGGCGGCACGGCTAGCTGCTTGGGTAAATCTTCGATTTCCCAGGTTTGAATCTGCGCCTGATCGATGGCTGTAATATTCACCTCAAACGGATCGTGATCAAATTTCTTGAGATTGATTACGCTCTGCTGCCCCAAGCTGCCTAGCCCACAGACAATAAAACGATCTTGCTCTATTGGGGCAGAGCGCGTCGTCATTGAGGGAATTAAGGTGACTGGGCTCGTTCGCTGACGAGAGGTGTATCTGTCGGCTGACATAGCGGCACTGCACGAGAAAAGGCTATTTCTACTTATCTCACCTCAGCTCCCTTTTTTTGTACACGAGGCCACTTCTTTAGACAGATTATGCAATTTTGCCGCCTAAAATGATGATGATTTCCTTTATGGTCAATAGCAATGAGCGCCTTTCGCAGTATCGAGTGGAAGAATGACCAGCTGCGACTGCTCGACCAGCGGCAGCTACCAGCGACCACCACCTACAACGACTACAGTGATTACAAAGCAGTCGCGAGTGCTATTACCAAGATGGTGGTGCGAGGGGCCCCGGCAATTGGCGTGACGGCGGCGTTTGGGCTGGCGATCGCAGCTCGGCAGTCCACTGCTACTACGATGGCCGATTTCCTTGCTGATCTGCATCAGGCTGGTGCGCATCTGATGGCCGCTCGGCCTACCGCGGTTAATTTGGCCTGGGCGATACAGCATTTGCTGACGCTTGCAAAAGAAACCGCCGAGGTCGCAGTTTTACCAGATGTGGTGGCGATCGCGGCGCTGCAAAAAACGCTCCTGACAGAAGCCCAAGGCCTTTGCCGAGCCGACGTTGAAGTTTGTCAGCAGCTTGGTACCCATGCCCAGGCGCTCATTCCTGACACAGCTAACGTTATTCATCACTGCAACACTGGCGCTTTAGCGGCAGTAGACTACGGCACCGCTATTGGTGTCATTCGCATTGCCCACGAGCAGGGCAAGAAAATTCATGTATTTTTAGATGAAACGCGGCCTCGGCTTCAAGGTGCGAGCCTATCAGCCTATGAGATGAAAGCCTTTGACATTCCACACACAGTGATTGTGGATGGGGCTTCGGGCTATGTAATGCGTACAAGGCAAATTGATGCCTGTATTGTGGGGTGCGATCGCGTTGCTGCCAACGGAGACGTTGCCAACAAAATTGGCACCTACAACCTCGCACTGGTTGCCCACGCTCATAGCGTCCCGTTCTACGTTGCCTGCCCTACCAGCACCCTCGATATGACCCTAGCTAGCGGCACCGAAATCAATATCGAGGAGCGCGACGCTACAGAGCTAACCCACCTCAAAGGTCAGCAAATCACCCCTGACGACACCCCTGTCTTTAATCCTGCCTTCGACATTACGCCAGCTCAATACGTCACCGCGCTAATTACAGAGAAAGGCATTGTATATCCGCCTTTTGTAGAGAACTTAGCGAAACTCATATAGCTTCATGCTTGTGTAGAACGGCTTTTAGCGCCTGCTGGTAGGCGCAAAGTTGCTAGCTCTGCGAGTAAAACACAGGCTGCTGATACCCATAGGCAGCCTATCAGCCCATACAGTTGAAAGACCAATCCTGAAAGGACGGTGCCTGCGAGCCTGCCGCCTGAGTTGGCCATGTAGTAGAAGCCAACGTTGAGCGCAACTTTGTCATCTTCGGTGTAGGCAAGAACCAGGTAGGAGTGGACGGCGGAGTTGAAGGCGAAGACAATGCCGAAGATGAACAGGCCAATGATGATGGTAGGGGCGGGGGCATAGCCAAGCTGGAGAGTGAGGGCGATCGCAGCTGGCACTAGAATCAAAATTCCGGTCCAAAACCGAATCGTACTTGCCTGTGGGGGGCCGCCTGCGCCAAATCGGCGCAGCAACATTGGTGCTAGCGACTGTACTAGCCCATAGCCGATCACCCACAGCGCCAAGAAACCACCTACCTGCTCAAAAGACCAGCCCAGCGTGCTGTAAAGAAACACGGGCAGGCCCACAACAAACCAAACGTCACGTGCTCCAAACAAAAAGAATCTAGCCGCCGAAAGCACGTTGATTTCTGGGCTTTTAGAAAATAGCTGGCGCAACTTCACTTTCGTTTTCACCTTGCCCATGTTTGTAGGCAGCCATTGACTCGATAGCAGCACAACCAGTAAACCCGCCGCCATAGTCAGCAGTGCACTCGCATAGCCAAACGCCGCCAGCAGCAGACCTCCTAAGAAAAAGCCCACCCCTTTGAGTGCGTTCTTAGAGCCCGTCAAGATCGCTACCCACTTGAAAAGCGATGACTGCGCGTCTTTGGGAATGACCAGTCGAATCGCACTTTTTGAGCTCATTTTCGTTAGATCTTTGGCGATGCCCGAGACTGCCTGAGCGCACATGACGTAGGGCACAGCTAGTGCGATCGCCCAGTTCTCATTGACCGGTACCAGCAGCAGCAAGGCCACAATCTGCATCGTAATTCCGCCGTACAGCGTCAGCTTCACCCCCGATTGCGACGCTATCCACCCGCCAAACAAATTGGTAACAATGCCAAAAAACTCATAGAACAAAAACAGCATCGCTACTTCTAGCGGCGCATAGCCCAGCGTGTGAAAGTACAGCAGCACCAGCATCCGCAGTGCCCCGTCAGTGACCGTGAAGCCCCAATAGGCGGCTGTTACTAGTGCGTAGCTGCGGACGCTAACTGCGTTTGGTGCCGAAGCAGACTCTTTCAAAACAACCTCCTATACCAAAGATTTTGCTAAAGATTTCGCCACTTTCTGGGCTAGCTCAGCCATCCGACTGGCGTAGCCCCACTCATTGTCATACCAGGCCAATACCTTTACCTGCGTGCCGTCTACTACCATCGTCGAAAGCGCATCGACCGTAGCCGAGTGCGGATCGTCTTTATAGTCAATCGACACCAAGGGCCGCTCTTCGTATCCCAAAATATGGCCTAGCGGCCCTGATACTGCCTGCTTAAAGAGGCCGTTCACTTCGTCAACCGTTGTCGGCCTAGCCACTTCAAACACACAGTCAGTCAAAGACGCGTTTAGCAACGGCACCCTAACTGCCAATCCGTTCAGCTTTCCATCTAGCTCAGGAAAGATCGTGCCGATGGCCGTTGCTGAGCCGGTTGTCGTTGGCACTAAAGAAAGACTATTTGCCCGTGCTCTGCGCAGATCTGTGTGCGGCGCATCAACGATTGTCTGCGTATTGGTGATGTCATGAATCGTGGTAATCACGCCGTGCTGAATCCCTAGGCCTTCATTGATAACCTTGACGACAGGCGCTAGGCAATTGGTTGTACAAGACGCCGCTGTTAGCAAATGATGCTCGCTTGGGCTATACAAATCATCGTTGATGCCCATCACAATATTGAGCGCCTCTTGTTTGACAGGGGCGGCTACGATCACCTTTTTCACACCTCGTTTGAAGTAGGGATCGAGCAGTTTGGGCGTGCGAAATTTACCAGAGCACTCCAGCACCATATCAATGCCCATATCTTCCCAAGGCACCTCCTGCGGCGTGACGTATCCGCTAAAGCCCAGCGGCGAGCCATCAATCAAAATCTGGGCATTGCCAGCGGCCTCTACTTCTGGCTGCCATCGGCCATGTACCGAATCAAACTTCAACAGGTGAGCGGCGGCGGCTGTTCCCCCTTTTACCTCATTGATATGAACGAATTCTAGCCCTGATCCTGATCTTGCCTGAGATGCTGATTGAGACCAAGCTGCTCTTAAAACCAGCCTGCCAATTCGGCCAAATCCGTTAATTGCTACTCGCACCACGCTGCTCACATAAAACTACAGCTTGACATTTCAAGTTAACTTGAAATGTCAAGCTGCAAGAGCACATACTTAGCTATCTTAATTCAATCTGAATTGAATTGATTGCCTCAGTCAGGGCAGATTCGAGCAGGCATGATTGGACTAAAGCGGCGAAATTCTGCGAGGTACTGCTCTAGAACGATGAACTGCTGCAAATTCAGTCGATAGTAAATCCATCGACCTTCTTGTCGCCCTTCGATCAAGCCTGCTTCCTTTAGTGTCTTTAGATGAAAAGACAGTTTGGACTGGGTGATGCCAAGACGCTTGGCAATGTCGCAGGCACAGAGTTCCTGATCGCGCAAAAGCTCTATGACCTGAACGCGATAGCTATCAGAAAAGGCTTGAAACAGTGGTAGCAAATCAGATTGAGTAGCCGTTTTCATTTCTATTTCCTTTCTCTCTATCGCCCCTCTTTATTACCCCTGTTTGTTATCTAGAGCGAGGATAGATTTTCATTAGCTGCTTAACTTGTTCAGCGTGGTACGAACTGCGGGTCAGCGGTGAAGAAACAACTTGCAAAAAGCCCATTTCTTCACCAGCGATGCGCCAGGCTTCAAACTGCTCGGGGGTGACAAAGGTATCCACGCCCAAATGCTTTTGGCTAGGCTGTAAGTATTGACCAATGGTGACAATGTCGCAGTCTATAGCTCGCAGGTTGCCGAGCACCTGTCGAACTTCGGTGTCGGTCTCGCCCAGGCCAGCCATAATGCCAGATTTGGTGTATGTCCAAGGTGCGATCGCCCGTGCCTGTCGCAGTAGATCTAAACTGCGCTGATAGTCTCCTTGAGGCCGTGTGCGCTTGTACAGCCGAGGCACCGTCTCTGTATTGTGATTGAGCACTTCCGGCTGACCTTCTAACAACAGCGTTTCTAATGCGTCCCAATTGCCACACAGATCGGGTATGAGCACTTCGATTGTCGTATTGGGTGAAACCTTACGCGTTTCCTGAATGCAGCGAATAAACTGGCTGATGCCGCCATCTGGCAGGTCGTCGCGATTGACAGACGTGATGACCACATGCTTTAGCCGCATACGGCGTACTGCCTCTGCTAAGTGCACTGGCTCTAGTGGGTCTAATGGGCGGGGTGCTCTGTCAAAGTCAATATCGCAGTAGGGACAGGCCCTGGTACAGGCTGGTCCCATAATCAAAAAGGTGGCAGTGCCAACGCTAAAGCACTCGCCGATGTTGGGGCAAGAGGCTTCTTCGCAAACGGTATTTAGGCCCAGGTCCTGCAAAATGCCCTTGACGTTGCCAACGCGCTCCCATTGAGGCGCTTTTACCCGTAACCAGTCTGGCTTTACTACCACGCGATCCTTGCCTCTTTGCAAATCGTCAGTTTAACAATTAAGTGCAACAATAATTCTATCAAGGGAATAGATATCAAGAGAACAGACAAAGGAACGGGATGACAAACACCTGTCACTGTTGGGACTACGATTGGTGGAATCACGACTGGTGGCGTCACGATTGGAAAAGAGGCCTAACCCATTCGTAGACAACCCCCTATTGTTCGCTGTTTTGGGGCGCTATGCTTTGGCGTGGCCGTATCGCTGATTGCGCTAGAATGGCGAAATCCTTTTCCTCCGCCTGTGATCACACCTAATAGTCTAGCCGGTGTCAGCGGTCTCAGGCGAGCTTCGGCTCAGGCGGCAGGCATAAATGTTGAGTCTCAGGCTGCTTCAGGAGCTATCGAGGCTGGCGCTGAGCCGAGCACACCGTCTTTGGTTCGGCTGGTGCTTTCGCTCGAAGAGCGCTCTTTAGCAGTCAGCACCCCCGAAGCAACTGTCCGCTACGATGTGGCTGTTGGCCAAGACGCTTGGCAAACTCCTACAGGCAGCTTTACAGTCATGAGCAAGCTCGAAAATCCGGCTTGGCAGCATCCCATTACCAAAGAAGAAATTCCACCGGGGCTGGATAATCCCTTGGGCGATCGCTGGATTGGATTTTGGACAGACGGTGAAGCGCAAATTGGCTTTCATGGTACCAACCAAGAAGATCTCATTGGTGAAGCGGTTTCGCATGGCTGTGTGCGTATGCGCAACGAAGATGTCAAAGCGCTGTATGACCTAGTTGAAATAGGTACGTCAGTAGAGATTATTCCTTAAGCAAAAACGCCTGTCGGCTAATGTCCGATAGGCGTTTTAGATGAAGTAAACCAGGTATTTGTACGATCGTCTCTAATGCAGCTAGCAAATTATGCCGCGTTGGGCTGCTGCTCGAAGTCGTGGGCGTAGTCCTTGAGCAGCTTGTTGACCTGGCCGAGCAAACCACCTTCTTCGGCACGCTGAATTTCTTTACGCCCTGGGAAGAACTCTGGCTGGTTGAGGTTGCGCCCAACTGATTCAGAAACCTGCTGAGCTATCAGCTCTGCTAGTCCCGAGTGCACTTTGTCACGCTGATAGCTCGCACCTTCTTCGGTAGTGGCGTACAGAGGCGGCAAACGGTTAAGCGCGTAAGCCGCAACGTCACCTAAATCTAGCGTTTTTTCGCTTTGGGCTTCTGCTTGCGCGACCTGAGAAATCGCCTCGGTCAGCACCAGCTCCTCCATCACGTTAATGAACTGCTTACGTGGTACTGCTACCACCTCACCTGTGAGCAAAGATCCCATCAAGCGATCTAGAGCCATATACTCTTCAATCGACAGTTCGGAGGCGGTATCACAAATCCGCCCAACCTCGGCTTCCATTGCAGGCGTCAGGTAGCCATCCTGCAAGGCCTGATCAACAATTTTTTCGATGCTACTCATGCTGGCAAAAAACTCCGTTTAGTGATTCCGCTAGAAAGACAAGGGCCGCTTAGAGAGGGCGACTCAATATTGAAACCGATTTGATACGGGATAAATTTTGGGTAAATCTTTATAGCTTCAAGTGTTCCCGGCGTTTTGGTGGGTACAACAGGCGGTGCTGCAGATTTGCTAGAAAGTCCGCGCTTTGGCTATTTCGCGCCGCTACCTATGTCAATTTTGCCACTACAATTTCGCCACTATTCGACGCCATCGTAGCGCCAGGGAACCGGATCGACAGAGACCCCGTTTACAAACAGGCCCCAGTGTAGGTTTGGCCCGGTTGCAAAGCCAGTAGCACCCATATAGCCCACGAGCTGTCCCTGTTCGACAAAATCGCCTTCATTCACATCAAATCCAGACAGATGAATCATGACGCTGGTGACCCCTTGGCCATGATCGATGCCTAGCGTATTGCCATTGAGCACAAACCCTTCTGACTCACGGCCTACTAGGGCAATGCGGCCAGCAGCCGGTGCGTAAATGGGTGAGCCATTGCCCGCTGCGTAGTCTACGCCTCGATGGTAGTAGCCTTCTGCAAAGACACCGTTGTAGTAGCGCTGATTGCCGTAGGCGGAGCTGACGTAGCCAGTGCTGGGTTTGGCCATAGGGCCATTCCAATAGCGTTCGGGAGTCCGCAGGGCTCTGAGTGCATCTAGCTGGTCGAACTCGCGATCGGTGCCTTCTAGGCCAGCGCGACTAGCAGAAAGGGTGATGTATTGGGTGTTGAAGCTGCGATCGCCAATATTGACGGCAATATTATTTGTCCCTTCTGGTCCACTCACTTCGAGCGTCATCCGTCCCGGCGGGGTGTTTGGGCTAGTAGGAATGAGGGCGCGGTAGCGGCTATCGGAAAGGGAAAAAGCAGTATAGGTAGTGCCATCTACAGTAACGGTTGGCATTTGTGCACTACTATTATTGGCCTGCACGACAACCGATAGCGTGTCTCCTTGAACCGGGCTCGTTGGGGAGACTTGAACTTGGTACGCTTGGGCTGGATGAGCGATTATATTCCACAAAATCACTGTTCCGACAAAAGCGGGCAGTAGCCACCGCCTTTGAACCGTTAGCCTATAAAAAGTCTTGGCCAGCGCTCGGTAGCCGTTGTATAAGTAATTGATGAAAGAAGTCATGGGCAATTCGCAGGTGTATCGGCGAGGATAAATAAAGTGGAACTAATGGACCATGTTGGTCAGTTTTTCAATCGTCTCTTAGGACTAGATGCCTCTGATATCTCTGTGTGGCAGATGTGTATGCGGGCTGCGTTTGTCTATGTGAGCGCACTGCTGATGGTGCGGTTGATGGGCAATCGCCGGTTTGCCGGTCAGTATGCCACTTTTGACGTCATTATAGGCATTATGCTAGGCGCAACTCTGAGTAGAGCAATCAGCGGCTCTTCTCCCTTCTTCTCAACCCTGGCATCTGCTTTTGCGCTAGTGGTGATGCACCGGCTGCTATCGGCAGCTTCATTTCAGTTTGCCTGGCTAGAGCGATGGATTAAGGGCGGACCTCGGGTGCTAATTGAAAATGGCCAGATGAACAAGCAGGTGTTGAGAGAGACGCATCTGACTTCTCAAGATCTAAGTGTGGTGATGCGATCGCAAGGTAATTTCCCAAGTGTAAGCTCTGATCTAAACCAACAGCATGCAGATGATGCTTGGCAACAGGTTGAAGCGCAAATAGAGACAGCAACTCTAGAGCCTAACGGTAGCATCAACATCAAACTACGGCCTGAGCATCAAGCTGACGAAGCTTAAGAGTGACGGCCACTAAAGACGCGTAAAACATAACTAAAAGGGACTGTCAATAGCATTGCCACAGGGATGATCTCTAGCCGCCCCATCCACATCATCATCATCAGCGCACACTTGCCTAACCAGTGCAAAGAAGGACCGGTGATACCGCTAGATAGACCGGCTGCACCCAAAGCCGAAGCGCTCTCGAAAATAGCATCGCTGAGCGTATATTCGTTGGGTATTAACCGCAGCAGGACCAGCACGCCTGCAGTTAGACACGATAGCCACAGCACCAAAAGTACAGCGGCTTCTTCTACCTGACGGCTGGCCTGCTCAGGGTTGACCACTTTGTCGTTGATTCGCCGCATACAGATCTGATGGGGCGAGAGTCCTGGCTTACGAAAGTGCCAAAGTACACCCTCGTTGAGCGCAAGTATTCGTGAGAGCTTGAGCCCACCAGCAGTTGAACCTGCCGCGCCACCAAGAACCATAGCCAAGCTGAGCAAAAGTTTGTTGGTGCTACTCATGAACTGAATGCTGAGGGTGCTAAAGCCACAGGTTGTCAGCGCAGAGGTCCACTGAAATAAGCCATCTAACCAGGCAAACTGGGCTGAAAAGGCATATTGCTCAAAGGCAACTACCACGCCGCCAAGAACCAGCAACCCTAATAGCAGCCGATGCTGGCGGTCTTGCCAAAGTGCAGACAGTTTGCCAGCTAGAAACTGATCGTGTCTGTCAAATGCGATCGCACCTATCACCATCACAACCATTATCGCTAGCTTGATAGGTGACCCATAGGCCGCCATGCTGTTGTCGGTTATGCTAAAGCCGCCAGTTGAGATTGCCGTCATGGCATGATTTAGTGCTGCCCACCAGGGCATTCCCACGATGCGAAACAGTACTACGCTGGCGACTGTGTAAAGGCCATAAATTGTGCAAATCCGGCGAACGGTGCGTGTTGCTGTCAGCCTCATTCGGGTTTGCCGTGCCTCTGCTTGGTACAGCGCATACTGATCTTGAAGGGGTTCTAGCAGCGCTATTGCAAACACAATTAGACCAAGCCCCCCTATCCATTCCATCAGCGATCGCCACCACTGCAAGCAAGCAGGTAGCTCGCTTTCTCTAAGCACCATTGTCAACCCTGTGCTAGTGAAGCCAGAAAATCCTTCAAACAGCGCATTCAGTAGGTCTTTGAAGTAGTCAACCGTTGGCGGCGCAGCTTCTCCCATTGCCATCGCAGTAAACCACAGAGGCAGGCCACCGATCGCCGCAATTAGTCCCCAGCTTAGCCCCACACTAATCAGGGTCTGCTTGATCGAAACGTCTTCGACCTGATCCCCGAACCAATAGAGCAGCAGCGCTAAAAGTGAGGCGATCGCTAAGCTAGCGAGAAAAGGTAGAACCGCGAACCACTCTCTTGCGATCAAACAGACAGGCAAAGATAGTAAAAGCATTCCAATTGGAATCAGCAAAAATCTACTAACATCGCAACTAATCGCTGCTAGTTTGATTTTCATGCTTTCTCTGACTCGGTGCTGTTTGAGCCGGTGCTGTTTGAGCCAGTGTTCATCGAGTCGGCGTTCTCTGCATCAATGCACCGATAAAGCTGACGGGCGACGATACCAGCCGGATCGCTAATGACCTGTACGCCTAGCTTCTTGAACATATTGGTGTGAGCCTGTTGATTGATGAGGCTAATACAAGTCTCTACGCCGTGTTCTTTGGCTAACACCATTGCCATCAGATTTTGGGCATCGTCATGGGTAGCAGCGATGACCACATTGGCACGATTGACTTCGGCTTCATCCAAAACACCGTCGTCACCAACGCTGCTAGCAAAAGCGCGCACATCATGCTCTTTTAAAACCTCTCGGGCACGTGCTTCGTCTTTTTCAATCAGCGCAACTTCATGATTTTGCTTAAGTGCTATTTCAATAAGTCGCTGTCCCTCTGCGCTGGCACCCACCACAATTAGATACATAGTTCCTTATATATAGCCGGTATCATCTTAGCGATGAGCTACACCAATAGAATGTACCTAACGAACAGAAACGGTATCCAATGTATCCATCTAAGACGAGCTTTTGAGATAGGCGATCGCCCCGCGCATCAAAATCGTATTGTCGCCAGCGGTGCCTTTCACACAGATAGCGTTAATATCTTGCCAGCTCACTGATCCAGTGAGGGTATCGCCTGTCGTCAACTTAACTTCGATCTGTGCTTGGTCGCGGATGAGGGTTTGTACTTGGCGAATGCTGGGGAGCCCGATATCAAATTGATTGTCAGCCATTGAAGTTTTATTTACATAGATATAGAGGTCATTTCTAGATTGCCCGTAGACCGCCCACAGGCAATAATCTGCGCTCAGTCTGCGCTCTGCTATGTAGAAGCTGTGATAAAGAGGCTTAGAAATCGATGCGATTAGCGATGCACACCGATACGCTCGACAGGTGCAGTGAAGCCGCCGGTATAGAATACGGAGGGTTCTTGAAGAGAGTCATTTCTAAAGCCCTTTCTAGAGACCCTTCTTTCGCGTTTTGGTTTACACATGACAACCCTTCCTTTTAGTAAGTATCACGGCCTGGGTAACGACTTTGTTCTGATTGACAACCGGGCGAGTTCGACGCCGATGATGACGCCGGAGCAGGCAGTAGCTGTGTGCGATCGCAACTTTGGGATTGGCGGCGACGGGGTGATCTTTGTGTTGCCCGCAATAGGTGAGACTGACTACACCATGCGTATCTACAACTCTGATGGGTCTGAACCTGAGATGTGTGGTAACGGTATTCGCTGTTTGGCTAAATTTATTGCGGGGCTAGAAGCCGCAGATGGAAAGTCGCCCGAGCTGCCCCATACGTACCGAATTCATACGCTAGCAGGCACTATTCGCCCCGAGCTACCGCTAGATGGCCAGGTCACAGTAGACATGGGCGAACCGATTCTGACAGCCAAAGATATCCCTACAACGCTAGTTTCACCTGAGAGCAAGGTCGTTGACGAAACGCTCAGCGTAGATGGTCAAGACTGGCAGATAACCTGCGTCAGTATGGGCAACCCGCACTGCATTACGTTTGTAGACGATGTCGAAGCGGTGCCTTTGGCAGAGATTGGCCCTTTGTTTGAAACTCACGAGGCGTTTCCGGCTCGAATTAATACTGAGTTTGTTGAGGTGGTGCGCTCTGACTATCTCAAAATGAAAGTGTGGGAGCGAGGTGCTGGGCCGACATTAGCCTGCGGGACAGGGGCCTGCGCTTTGGTAGTAGCAGCAGTGCTAAATGGCAAATGCGATCGCCAGACAACAGTAGAGCTACCGGGCGGCAATTTAAAGATTGAGTGGGCGCAAAATAACCGCGTGTACATGAGCGGACCAGCGACGCTGGTGTTTGCTGGAGAGGTCTTTGTAGACGCGGCGGGTCGATGAGCTTATTTGTTTTGACCAATGATGACGGTATTGACGCGCCGGGAATTCAGGCTCTGCGAGCAGCCGTCACAGCGCTAGGTGAAGCTGCTATCGTCGCACCTAAGGCACATCTGTCCGGCTGTAGCCATCAGCTGAATCGAGGCGGCGTGATTACGCTGGACCGACGCAATGAAACAGACTATGCCATTGGCGGCATGCCAGCGGACTGTAGCCGCGTGGCGATTAGCCATCTGTACCCGTCTGTAGACTGGGTGCTCTCTGGAATCAATGCTGGCGGTAATTTGGGTTCGGATACTTATGTATCAGGCACGGTAGCCGCAGTGCGAGAAGCGACTTTGCTGCGAAAGCGGGCGATCGCGATTTCACAGTATCGGTATCGCGGTGCGCCCTATGACTGGCCACGAGCAACACGCCTAGCCAAAAAGGTATTGCAAAAACTATTGAGTCAGGATCTAGCAGCGGGTGAATTTTGGAATGTAAATTTGCCCGCTGCACCTATAGTGGGTGGATCAAATGGCGGAGTCGGCGGTGAGCAAGACAATCCTGAGATCGTGTTTTGCGATCGCTGCACACAGCCGCTACCTACTGAATTTGTGGTTGATGCCGCCGGGTTTCGCTACACTGGCACCTATGAAAACCGGCTGCGCGATGCTAGCGCGGATGTGGATGTCTGCCTCGGCGGACGTATCAGCGTAGTCAAAATCAAACTGTGGTAGACCGTCAGGGATGAAAAATTAGAATGCGGCCAGTACGTATAAATTCATACAACACAACTGTGAGATTCAGGCTATTCAATTTGACATCTAAGAGATAATATAAATGGCTTCCGCTACGATCTCCTACTTATGGGGTTTGCTCTAGCAATTAGTCTCTACAATGGTCCAGCTTAATACCGGGTTTACGCTATTTCTCAGCTTGCTGGTAGAAGCGATTCCTTTTTTATTAGTGGGCGTGACGTTTTCTAGTCTGCTCCTCTTTTTTGTCAATGAGAATCAGTTAGTCAGCGTGCTGCCCAAAAATGCACTCTTAGGCGCGCTAGCAGGTAGCCTTATTGGTATCCTTTTTCCTGTCTGTGAGTGTGGCAATGTGCCCGTTGCTCGAAGACTGCTGGTGCAAGGGGCACCGACTGCGGTTTCGATTGGCTTTTTGCTGGCCGCTCCCACCATCAATCCAGTGGTCTTTTGGGCAACCTGGGTAGCGTTTCGCGATCAGCCAGAAGTGGTTTTCTTGCGCATTGCCTGTACCTTACTGATTGCTACGACGGTGGGTTGGGTGTTTAGCCGTCAGGCAGATATTAGCCCTTTCTTACAGGAAACGGTGGCCCGCAGCCGGTTTCGCGAAAGGTCTCAGGACGACGGCAGCTCTAACCTACAGACTCAGTCAACGCTGCTACAAGGTGGGACTTTTTTACAAGGTGTTGGTCCTGCGGGGCAAATGCTACAGCTCGATACGCCTGCTGCTCAGCGACTAGTGGCCAATCCGCTGCAAGATCAGTCAGCGATGAGCAAGCTGGATTTGGTGATAGATAATATTGTGCGTGAGCTGCGCGAGCTAGGCGCTGTGCTGGTATTGGGCAGCGCGGTGGCAGCAACTGTGCAGGTGGCTGCTCCTAGAGAGCTAATATTGGGGCTAGGGCAAGGCATGGTGTCTTCCATCTTGGCCATGATGATACTGGCGACGGTGGTCTCTATTTGCTCTACGGTAGATTCTTTTTTTGCGCTGTCGTTTGCGTCTACCTTTACAACCGGCTCGCTCTTGGCTTTTTTGATCTTCGGACCCATGATTGATCTGAAAAACATCGGTTTGCTGCTGACGGTGTTTAAGGGCCGAGCTGTTTTCTATCTGTTTGCGTTAGCATCGCTGATGAGTTTTGCGTTAGCACTAGCCATTAATTTGTACGTAGGATAGCGGCAGATGGAATAGCCGCATACGGAGTAATTCCGCCGAGTTACATCAAGGGTTTTTAGAGCGTTTTTCTAAGGAGTTGTATGGTGCGATCGCCTCGTCCAAAGTCAGCTAAATCTTCCCGGCCTAGCCGAGGCAATTTTTATCTGCCATGGCGAGAGCTACTAGATGTGCTGGCACTAGGCACGTGGAGCGCAATGCTCTTTCGCTATTGGTTTAGCGGTAAGCTGCTGCTGCTGCTGCATCCAGACTATGCTTGGCTATCTAATACGGCGGCAGTGGTATTAGCTATAACAGCCCTTTACAAGCTACTTAACCTGCTAAAAGGCGCGCTGAGAGGTCCACGCGGCGGCTCGCTTAAATCGTCTGGTTCAAAACGGCGGACGGCGCGACAGGCCAAGAGCACAGCTAACAAAACAGCCGCCAAAAAAGCAAATGACGACGGTCATGTGACGCTGTTGCCTAGAAATCTAAGCAGTTCTATTTTGCTCGGGGTAGCGGTATTTGGCTTGATCTATACCCCTGCGGCCTTTGCAAGCCAAACGGCAACCCAGCGCGGAATTACCGATACGCTGACGCTGACGCGAGCGCAGCCGCAGCGGTTTGCACGGGTGGCTGCTCCGGCAGAGCGTTCTGTCATTGACTGGATTCGTTTGGTGAGCGTATATCCAGAGCCAGATGAGTATACTGATGAGCCAGTTGAGCTAGAAGGGTTTGTTGTCTATCCAGAGACCTGGCCAGCGGGCTATTTGATGGTGTCGCGGTTTGTGCTGACCTGCTGCGCGGCGGATGCTTATCCAGTGGGGCTACCGGTAAAGCTGCCAGATAGCCCGCTTACAGACGATCGGCCTTATCCAGTAGATAGCTGGCTGGCGGTCAGCGGCAAGATTGTGACGGATACGCTAGACGGACGGCGTCAGGTGGCGATCATACCCTCTGAAATCCGCACCATTGAAGAGCCTAGAAATCCTTATCAGTATTAAATGTCTAACAGCCTAGCCCTGCTCGTATCCGACCGCTCACCTATAGTCGCTTGGGGCTGGTCACTTAAGCGGATAGCGATACTTACCCAACTACTGAGGCCATGACTTCAAAACACAAGTACCAACCTTTAGATCGCGCGGCCTCGACCGTGATTGTTCTTTTGAGTTTGGTGATTGTCGCAATGCTGTTACTTGGTTCGCAGGCTTTGCCAGGTGTCAGAACCTTTTCCTGGCAAGACCGTCAGGTCAAAGCAAATGACATTGCTTTTATGCTGACTTTTAGTCAGCCCGTTGTCCCAGAGAGCGTTGAAGAAAATCTGGCGATTGAACCGGTCCTGTCTGGCAAGGTGAGCTGGGCTGGCAGGCGTATGGCCTATACCCTAGATGCGCCCGCGCCCTATGGTGAGAGCTTTAAGCTTTCTTTGCCGAAGGCACAGGCGCTAAGCAAGCAAATAGGATTTGAGCCCTTTGAGAGTGAGTTTAAGACACGCGATCGCGCCTTTGTCTATATCGGCGCTGAGGGCGAAGAAACCGATCGACTTGTGCTATTTAACCTGACCGAAAAGAAAAAAACGGTGCTCACGTCGGTAGACCAAACCGTTTTAGACTTTCAGCCTTATCCAGAGCGCGATCGCATCTTATTTTCTGCGGTTGATACCGACATCGAGACCGACCGAATCGCCAGCGCTCAGCTATATAGCGTTACTACCGGCTTTGGCAGGGCCAAGACGTCACCTGCCTGGCAGTTTTGGCAAAAAGAGACAGCCGTAGAGGCGGGTGATGTCAAACGGGTCTTAGACAACGAGAGCTTTCAAAATCTGAAGTTTGATTTAGCAGCTAACGGCGAGACCATTGTCGTACAGCGAGTCAGTCAGTCAGATCCTTCGGACTTTGGCCCTTGGGTGGTCAAGCCAGGTGCTGAGGCCCGCAAACTTAATACAGAGCCGGGTGGAGACTTTAAAATTGCACCTGACAGCGTTTCTCTACTGCTGCAACAGGGACAAGGCACTGCGGTGATAGACCTAGAGCCAGACTTGAATGCGACCGAATCAGATGCGCTGCTGTTGGACTTTTTGCCTGAATATGGCCTAACGCTTGATATCGCTGATGACGGGAGTGCTGCCGCACTAGTGAACTTTAACCAGGACGATCCAGAAGAACGGTTTACCCAGTCGTTGTTTTGGGTGTCTAATCGCGGTGAAGAAAAGCTGCTGCTGCAAACAGACGGTGCTATCTTAAGCGCCGAATTTAACGAAAACAACGAGATTTTGTACTGCGTAGTCAATCGCCTACTTAGAAATAACCGCTCAGAAGACGCCGAAGTAGAAGCTCCAGGGCTCGATGAACCCAACCCAGAAAATGCCCTCTCGCTGCTAGAAGAAGACTTTTCTTTTAGTCCTTACCTGACAGCCATCAACATTAACACTGGCCAAGAACAAAAGCTGTTAGAAATGCCACCTCAGCCAGAATTGACGGTGAGTCTAGCGCCTGATGGCTTGGCTATTTTGTTTGACGAAACTTTAGTAGAGGCGCAGACCTCCGCTTTGCCAGAAGACTACGAAGGCCCAACCTCTCGTCTGTGGCTGCTGCCGCTATTTGCGACATTAGAAGATCGAGTGCTGCGAGAGCCTACTCCACTGCTCCCGACAGAACTCGATATTGCGGGTCGTCATCCTACCTGGCTGCCTTGATTTAGTGGAGGCTGCTGCGGCTAGGAGTGCGATCGATGTAGCGCTGCAAGAAAATCTGCGCAGCAGTGGGCTCAAGTGTATCTAAGGCGGTAATGATATCTGGAATAGAATCTGCTAGCGGATCGCTCACTTCATTTACCCATTGATTGACGGTGGATCGTGCGACACCCATCGTAACGGCAAGCCGATTTTGGCTGATGCCATACTGTTGAAGAACGCTCTTTAAAGCTTTTCCTGCCCTACCCATTTTTTTCATAATCTCGAATAAATGACGATAGCAGGATGAGCCAGCCGTAGCCCAGCTCTGACCCTACTGTTCATACTTACTGACTTCAGCATATGGAATCCTGAAGAATTTATACTAAAGTTGTAATTTCATATTCAGAGATAGTACTGACCAGGGAAAAAAGTAGCTGCCACTAATGTGACTGCCACCTTCATACTGCATTTTGATTTCCTATATGGCTAATAGCGGTACCGATAGCCAACTGCGCTTTTGAGCAAACATTGAGTAGACGCAGATAATTAGCTGATGTGGCGATATGGTGCGGCTTTTATACCATCACTGAGCAAGAAACAGCCAACTGGCAGTTGCGTATATGGGTGGGCTGTTGCTGAGTCAGCGGGTCGCGACGTAGGTGCTATCTTAGCACGCATACACTGTGTCAGTTGGGAAGGGTGGTCTTGGCACACATTCGCTAGTAGGTGATTTAAGTCTTGAGAGAAATCCGTAAATATACCTAAATTAGGTCAAAGATCTCAGGATGAGAGCAGCTTCTCAGCAGCTATAGCGCGGAGAGTGGACCGGTAAGCGGTTCTTCGTAAGCCTCTATACTGTCTGGTTCACTATTATCACCGTCTAGACTCATATCATCTAGATTCATATCGCCCGAGTCGGTATTATCTGGCTCAATATGACTAGGCAGAACGCTTTGCGTCTCCGCTTCATCTTCTGGTGGCACAAGCTCTATAAATGAATCGTCAGACGTACCAGATGAATTATCTTCAGTTTCAGCTGGAAAGAGCGCTTCAGATTCTCTCAGGATGGGATGAGGGGCAGGGTCTTCGTATTCGATAGTTTCGGATTCGGGAGCGACGGGCACGGCGGTAGGGGTGGTGTCTATGAAGTCTGACTCTGTAAAGCCTGGTTCTGTAAAGTCTGATTCTGTAGAGTCTGGTTCTGTAAAATCTTGCAGAAGGTCTGGTTTCGCAGAGTCTGGTTCTGTATAACCTTGCGGAAGGTCTGGTTCTGTGACGGGTGAGGGCATGGATGAAGCGGGTGGTGAGGCTTGGAGAACGGTGGGAAAATGTAGGGGTTGCTCGAAGGCGCTGGAGGCGTTGCGGATTCCCTGGAGAATTTGGGTGCCGTGCTCTCCAGTGGCCATTTGAAGCTGAGAGTTGCGAATGCTGATGGGTAGAAACTCTATCTTCATCTGGTGGTTGCGTAAGGAGACTCTGAGGGCGGCGGTATCGTGGTCTTCGAACGGGGCTTCGCCAAAAACAAAGTCACCCAGAGAATAGGCGATCGCTCGATCGCGGTATATTTCTGCGCCTTGAATTTGGTCAGGGTGATAGCCCACTACGAGGTCCGCGCCAGCATCTACTGCCTCATGAGCAAGCGATCTTTGCCAGTCTTGGGGAACTGTCAGTGGGTTGGCCCCACTGGCTAGCGCAGCGCTTTCGGCTGAACTGGTCTCAGCCGAATTGGCTTCGTTTTGGCCAGCGACATCTTCAGCATCGTTGAGCGTATCGCCCCAGCGATAGTTCACCACAATCCAATCTACCTGCGGGCGAATGGCGCGAATGTCTTCTAAGATGTGCGATCGCTCTTCGCTACTGGTCAGCGCTATGCCTGCCTGGTCGGCCTTGGCCGCCTTTAGCGCTTCAGAGTTATAGCCTAAGTAGGCAATCCGCTGGCCCTTAACATCCAAAATTTCGGGCCGGTGCGCCTCAAGCTGATTGCGGCCTGCGCCAACTCGATACAGGCCCTGCCGGTCTAGCGTGCGAAGGGTTTCATCTAATCCCCTTGCGCCGTAGGTTAAGCTGCCGGCACTGGCTAAGCTAACAATATCAATGCCCCCTTTTTGTAGTGCCTGTACAGCTTGGGGTCTAGTGCGATTGTAAAAGCTTTCTTGCAAAGAGGTGCTGGCTGTTGCTAGCGGTTCTGACAAACCGACCATAGCAACATCGGACTGCTGATAGATGCTCAGGTCTGAGAACAGGTGATCTAGGCTTTCGGTATCTTCAAAAATAAAATCATCAAGCTCTAGCTCACCGCCAAACAGTAGTGTCACAGTTGGATCGTTAGGGTAAGCCACCGCATCGTGTGGGCTAACCGCAACGGTTTCGAGCGCCGCCTCTACCGTTCGGCTATTAAAGCGCTGGCTAGGAGCCTCTATAGGATCGCCGCTTTGATCAGCCGCTGTAAAGGCTACTGCTGTGGCTGCCTGTGACCCATTCTCTATTGAACCGCCCTCGTACCAAGGTGCCATGACCGGGACTGTCTTAGCCACTGTCGGCGCGGAGAGACGATCGGATAAGACTAGCTCAGTGAGCCCCCCAAACAAGAACGCTGCGGAAGCAGTACCTGAAATCAAAGCCGCTCGGAAAAATTTGAACTGGCTGCGTACAATCTCTCTTGCGACTTTGCTGCGGGAGGATTCGTGCGCAAGCTGTGGCGTTGGGACCTGTAGCGCTGGGGAGTCTAATGGCGTTGAGGTGTCTAATTCTGTACGGACAGGTGCCTGCGAGCGGGCAGGCGATATGGCTGCTTTGGCCTGACGAGCGCTACCTGTGGGGATACGGATTCGCTGCTCCCAGTCTGTTTTTCGAGATCCGACCGCACGGACAATAAGGTGAATGCCTTCGATGACATTGGAGTTTAGTTTGTAGATGCGATCGCATACAAACTTCAGCAGTCTTTTAGGTTCAGGCGGACGCTCGAACTCAACTAACACCTTAATGCAGCCCGGTGACTGGTCAGCAAGCACCTGAGCATAGACATTTTGGGGAATTAGCCGCTCGTTTAACCAGTAGGCGATCGCCTGAAAATAGCCTTCAGCCGCTAAGTGCCGGACGTCTAAACCCGCTAGCCCAGCACTCGAACCATTGACACTATTGACCTGCGGAGAGCTGACGTCTGAAGTGACTGCTTCTGATGTAGCTGCTTCTGAGGTTACTGTGTCTGCAGTGACTGTATTTAATGATTCAACCAACAACGTATCAACCCAATAGGACCATCTGTCTGCACCTGTCTACGCCAGCAGCTTACCCAATTTACTTGATGTACTTCCACAACCTATGCGCTCGCGACATCGAACATCCGTTACGACTACACAAAATTCTACAGGGCATCTTGAGGATTAGCGCTGGGATACGGTTCTTCTATATAGGTTTGCTCTGTGTAAGCGTCTTCTGTATAGGTGTCATCAGGATTCGGTTCGCCTGTAGATGCGTCAGTAGAAGGTGCTTCACCAGAGGATGAGCCTTCTGGGGTGGTCGTGTCTGCTGTGTCTGCTGTGTCTGCTGTGTCTGCTGGCGGCCTAACCGAGGGCTGTATAGCTTTGGCTGCTGCTTCGTAGGTTTGGCCAGAAATTCGGCGGATTAGCTCTTGGGCTCTACCGTCATTGCTAGGGCGCTCTACGATAACAGCAATGACGTAGCGTTTCCCGTTGGGTAAGTCTATTAGCGCCACGTCACCTAGCGCCGATTCAATATCGCCTGTTTTGTTGTAGGTGAGTGCGCCTTGGTCCATCGGGCCGCTGGCTAGCAGGTTCTTGTTGTAGGTGCGGTTGAGAATGTTAAAGATGCGATCGCGCGATCGCATCTGTAGCTCTTCGCCCTGGCTAATTAGCAGCATCGTGTGCGCCAAATCGCGAGCGCTGGTGGTATTAGTCCCAGCCAAATCGGGCAGCGGCGTTGTTAGCTGAGTTTTTTCTAACCCTTGCGCTAAAAACCAGCGATTGAGCACGTCCTGTCCGCCCAGCAGGTCAATCATCATATTGGTGGCTGTGTTGTCACTGTTGATGATCATTTGGCTAGCTACTTCTAGCGCCGTGAACTGGGTGCCAGGTGCCGATAGCTGCATATCACCCGAGCCCTGTGCCACTTGATTAGACTGCATGGAAACTTGCCTGTTGGGATCAATTCGACCCGCATCTACTGCCTCAAAAAACGCCAGTAGAATTGGCAGCTTGATAGTGCTAGCCGCAGCTACAGTTTCAGAGGCTTCTAGGCTGATGTATTCGCCAGTATCCACGTCGGCGTAGAAAATCTTGGGGGTTAGTCCGGGGTAAAGGTTGGGCAGATCCTGCATGGCCGCTTTTAGCGTCGGAATCTCTTGGGTGAGCGTCAGCGGAAACGTCTTGGCCGAGGGCTTGGGATCGGGGCTGATAATTTCGGTGGTTTCAGCAGGCTCAGCGCTAGGCCACATTTTTAACAAGGTGCCACCAATAGCTGCAATGCCAAGCCCAACAATTAATAGCTGAACGCCATATCGTAAAACCGGAGCATATTTGTTAGAGCGGCGGCGTTTGCGCGATGGGCTGCGCAGCGGCGGAACGCGACCGGTAGACGGTGGCTTCAACATAGCCGACCGACTGCGACTGCTTAGCGGCGCTTTTGCCGAGGGTCTTTTGGGCATCACCCCTCTAGCGGCGGACTCTTTGAGCACTGAACGATTAGGAGGTAAATCTTTGGAAGTCGCTCCTGCTGACTTTGAATCGGCTGGCAATCCGGCCCTGAACTTAGATCTGGCTTTGAGTGCTCGTGTTCGCCTTGATGACTTGCTTTTTATTCGGTCTGGAACGGTGCCAAACAGTCGCCGCCGCTCGGTCACGTTGGCTGCATGGCGCGATCGCCGCGATCGCCGTGCAGGCTGATTAGACGCTTTCTCTTCGGCTGTACGAGAGCGAATTTTTGACGTTTCTCCGGCACTCCGGCGCGGCGCGGCTTTGGGCCTAAACTGATGGGTGCTGGGCCTGAACTGACCGGGCAAGCTGCCCGAAGAGTGGTTGGGGCCGTTCGTGCTGCCGCTGCCATTTCGATTGCCGTTTTGATGGGCACTTCGATTATTGGGTGTACCGTTGGCCTCTGTCATAGCAGAACTAACCTTTATTTGAGCCTTTATTTGAGCCTTGACTTGAGCCTTTATTTGGGCCTCGACCTGAGTCATCAGACAGCGCCCACTCTACCTGTCGAAGCATTCCTCTTAGCAGAGCTACTTCGTTAGCGGCAGGTACAGCGCGGTTTAGCAACTGCCGCAGCTTACGCATTCGGCTAGCAGCAGTATGCGGGTAGAGATATTCCACCTTGAGAAGAACCGTTTCTAGATGCTGGTAGTAGCCTTCTAGCTCATCTAGTGTGGCTATATTAATAGACTTTGATTCCGTCTGTTTATCAGATAGAGGGGAGTTTTGTAAAGAGGGGGCTGCGCCTGGGGATGCTGATGGCGGCAGGTAAGCTGGCTGGGTAGAACGATAGAGTTCGTAGCAGCAAACGGCCACGGCTTGAGCTAGGTTGAGGGCGCTATAGATATCCGTTGTAGGGATTTTAGTGAAGGCCTGGGCGTAGACTAGCTCTTCGTTACTAAGGCCGCGATCTTCGGGTCCAAAGATGAGGGCGGTGGGCGCTTCTGTCGGTGTTATGAGTGTCGGTAGGGCCACTTCGGGGCGCTGTAGCGGGGCATCGAAGCCTCGGGCGCGGGCGGTGGTGGCGATCGCATATTCACAGCTCACTAGCGCCTCTGGAATCGTCTGCACCGTTTGCGCTGCTTGCAGCAAGTCATCAGCGTGCACCGCCATTTGCAGCGCCTCAGCCCCCAACCAGTCGCACTGCGGATCGACTAAAATGAGCTGCGACAGCCCAAAATTTTTCATCACTCGCGCCACCGACCCTACATTTAAAGGGCCCGCTGGCGCTACCAAAACAATCCTCACTTGCGCTAGAGCCACCTGAAGCATCCTCTCCTCACTTTCGATACCATATATTAGTTGCCTCTCGGTTCGATCTTCCCTGATTCGATCTTTCCTACTCCGAACTCATCTACGAGAAGGACAAATCTTCACGACGCCACTCAGCTATTGCCACCACTGCCTTTCATGTCTCGCCAACGCAAAAAATCCGACCTCCCCTCTAAAACCTGTCAGGTTTGCGGTCGCCCTTTCACCTGGCGTAAAAAGTGGGCGAAATGCTGGGACGAGGTGAAGTATTGTTCTGATCGCTGTCGGCGCAGGCGTCACCAGGCCGAGTCACATCAAGCAGACTGAAGCAGGGTTTTGATGTAGGGATCGGTGAAGTCTGCGATCGCTCGCTGCGCCCCTACGCCCACCAAGTCGGCCTCTGTGTGTGTCGTCATCAGGCCAATCGTGGCAATCTTCGCACCGACTGCTGAACGGATACCCGCTGTCGAATCTTCAAACACAACGGCCTCTTCGGCCTGTATGGCTAGTAAATCTAACGCCGTTTGATAAGGCAGCGGGTCAGGTTTGCCCCGAGGTAGCCGATCGGCAATGACGACCGGATCGAATCGCTCACTGAGACCCAGCGTCTCTAGCATGAACTTAGCGTTTTTGGGCGGAGCGTTGGTGACAACAGCAGCGGCCAGTCCATTCGCCTGAATATTTGATAAAAACTCAGTTAGCCCCGGCATGGGCTCTAGCAACCCTTTTGCTTGAGTTCTAAACAGCGCTTCTTTGTTAGCGCTGAACGCCTCGCCTTCTGCCGCTGATAGCTCAGAGAAAAATTCTGCCACGATTGCCTCATTCTGTCGTCCGCTGATTTTCTCTTTGTAGAATGCTTTGTTTATTTCCTTACCCCGCTGGGCAAAAAGCGCTTGAAAAACCTGAAAATGAACTTTGTCGCTATCAGTTAAGGTGCCATCGAGATCGAAAATAACGGCTTTGAGCATAAGACTTTACGAAAGGACAACTCTAATCGAATTTGTAAGCGACGGCAGCAACAGACCTTCATTATTGTGTCTCTATGCGTCGTGCTAGTCTAGTTAGCCTGTACGGGGAAAGTTCGGTGAAAAACCGGCGCTGTCCCGCAGCTGTGATGGTAAGGACGGTTTGACACTTTAGTCTTGATTTCTTAGAAATCTCTCTCCTTTATCTGAGCCAGAATGCCCGTGCGTTTTCCACTGCACTTAACCGCTGTCTGCGAGGTACAGACACAGAAGGTCACCCATGAATTATTTTCTATCGCACCGTCGGCGGCTATCTGGCGCTCTTTTTGTCAGTTTGTCCGGCTGGCTGCTAGCAAAACCGGCGCTAGCCCATCACCCTTTTGGTGGCACTGCGCCCAAAAACATTTTTGAAGGGCTGCTCTCAGGCGTTAGCCACCCTGTTATTGGTTTTGACCATTTAGCGTTTGTAATTGCAGTAGGTCTTTTGGCTGCTGTCGTGAATAAAGGCTGGCGGATTCCGGCTGCTTTTGTGGTGGCTACGCTTGCTGGTACGGCGCTACATTTGGCTGAGTTTGATCTGCCGATGATAGAGCTGGTGATTGCTGTTTCGGTGTTGCTGTTTGGGGCGCTGGCGGTGATGCGCGATCGCCTTAACCCTTTAGTAGTTATGCCGCTCGCTGCGATCGCGGGTGTTTTTCATGGCTATGCCTACGGCGAGGCGGTGGTAGGCGCAGAGCCGACACCCTTAGCCGCATATTTGATTGGGTTTGCGGGGGTGGAGCTTGCGATCGCCTATACCAGCTATCTGCTCTCTAAACGGACCATCGATCAAAATCAAAGCCTTGGCCTGGTCTCCGTTCGTCACGCCGGCTTTATGGTGCTAGGTGTAGGCGCGGCCTTTGTCGGAGGATTGCTGGCATGAGCAAGCTACCCGTTACAGTTGTGACTGGCTTCTTGGGTGCTGGCAAAACCACCCTCGTCCGCCATCTTTTACAAAACAACCAGGGCAGACGCATCGCCGTTATCGTCAACGAATTTGGTGAAGTTGGCATTGACGGTGAACTGCTGCGCGACTGTCAGGTATGTGACGTAGAAGAGCCTGAAGGAGAGTCCGGGAAAGAGAAGAACAATGAAGAAAAGACTCTGAGAAACAACAACCTGGAAAACAACATTCTAGAGCTGGCTAACGGCTGTCTGTGCTGCACCGTTCAAGAAGAATTCTTGCCGACTATGCAGACCCTGATTGAACGCCGCGACGAATTGGATTGCGTCGTCATCGAAACCTCAGGACTAGCCCTGCCAAAGCCCTTAGTGCAAGCTTTTCGCTGGCCAGAAATTCGCACCAGCGCCACCGTCGATGGCGTTGTCACCGTTGTCGATTGCGAAGCCCTGGCCAAAGGCGAACTCGTCGGTGACTTAGACGCGCTAGAAGCGCAGCGGCAGGCAGATGAAGAGCTAGATCATGAAACGCCTATTGAAGAACTGTTTGAAGATCAGCTTGGCTGCGCAGACATGGTTCTGCTCACTAAAGTTGATCGTGTAAAACCGGCTGAACTCGACAAGGTTAAGACGTGGTTGGCCGGTGAACTGCACGATGGCGTCAAAGTGGTGCCCTGCAAAAGCGGTCAAATCAGCCCCGACGTCCTACTTGGCTTTAACGCTGCTGTAGAAGACAACCTTGACAGTCGCCACAGCCACCACGACCACGAAGCAGAACACGAGCACGACGAAGACATCACCTCGATTCCTTTAACGCTAAGCCAAGAGTTTGAGCCCAAGGCACTGGTTCGCCAGCTCACGCAGCTAGTCAGCGAGCAGGAGATCTATCGGATTAAAGGCTTTGTTGCTGTGCCTGGAAAATCGATGCGACTGGTTCTAAACGGCGTTGGCAGTCGATTCGACTACTTCTACGATCGCCCTTGGCGGGCTGATGAAACTCGTCAAACCAAACTGATCGTAATCGGCCATGAACTAGATGCTGAAAAGATTCAGACTCAATTTCAATAAAACTTTGCGAGTCTTCTAGAATGGAATTACACCACTGTATTTTCCATATAGCGTTTTCGTATGGCGTTCTCTACTCACCTGCTTGATGCAAGACTCGCTAGAGAAAGAAAGCAAAACGAGCAAACTCGTCAGCAGCTTTTGCAGCAAACATTGGATTGGCTGGCCGTTAATGCTCAACGCTATGGCGTTGAAGAAGGCTACATATTCGGCTCGGTGACTGTGCCAAGTCAATTCACTCAGCGCTCGGACGTTGATCTAGCTGTCGAAACCCATAAGGCTGGAGATGTCTGTGGACTAATAGGAGCTTTATCAGCGCATCTTTGTCGGGATGTAGATTGTGTCCCTTTAGATCGGTGCCATTTTGCCGCCAAAATTAGAAGCGTTGGATTGATATGGACAGCGAAAGATTAGTCAGTCTGGCGGCAGAGCTAAAAGGTCAGCTATGGCTGATCGAGAAAGTGAATACGCGTTTACGCTCTAGGCTCGACGATGGTTTGGATACACCTGGTCAGCTAGACAGCGTTGCCTACCAGATTCACAATCTCTACTGCTCCATAGAAGATCTGTTAAAGCTAGTCGCAAAGGCTTTTGAGAATAACGTTGGTACAGGTGAAGATTGGCACAAAGTGCTACTACTCCGGCTCAGTCAGCCAATCGAAGGAATTCGCCCAGCTTTACTTTCCGAAGCTACCTGGGATGCAATGGATCAGCTTAGAGGCTTTCGCCATCTGGTAAGACATGCTTACGGAAGAGATATCGAGCTGACCCAACTACAGGTGAACATTACCGCTGCACAAAAACTGTATCAACTCATAGAACAAGACATCAATGCCTTTGTTGTTAAACTCGAAGAAGTAGACCCTACTTGATGTCAGTTTGTGTCAAACAGCAGGCGGACAGCGTCAATCCAGTAGTTTGCAGACCTATGGCGGCGGGAGTGCTCAATCCGTTAAATATTCTTGAGTTGGTCCATGGCTATTTTAAACGATAGACTGCATGTAGATTAGCAGTCTGACAGTCAACTACATTTGTTTGTCTTTTGCTAGTTTCTTTGAGACATATGCTCTCCATCAACAAAGACCTCGGCCGTCCAGAACGATGAACAATTCCATATCAGCAACAAAATTATGAAACCTGTGCTTCTTCTGTGAGTCGGTCATAAACTTTGTTGAGCATCCAATCTTTGACGGCATCACCAAATTCTGGATTATTAATGATCTTTGTAAAAATATCCTGATTATCTTCCATGCGCTCAATCAAGATATTGAGAAATATGTCATCAAAGCCGTATTTGAAATTTTGGATAGAATTACTTTTAGCTTGTTGAGACAACGACTCATTCTGAATAAGTTCTTCTTCGATCTGACTAAAAAAGTACTTGTCCGCGTCAGTAAAATCAGTATTAAACCGCTTGTTTAGAATCTGAATAATTTCAGAAAGCTTTGCTTGAGTTTCTTTCTCTCTGGGTATTCCAGATTCAGTGCTGGGTGAGAGCGCCGATGCGGAATCCCTTTCTAGAACAATTTGACCTTCCCGAACTTTTTGCAGTCGGTAGTATTCTAAGCCGACTTCATCCGTTAATTTGAAAACCTCGCTCTGCAATCGCTTAGGTAGTTTAGTTTGGAGTAATCGGGCAAAGGCATAGAACTTTTCTAGTTCTGCATCTGTAAACGGCATGATTTGAGCTAGGAATGCATAGAGTCGGATGAATGCGCTCAGTGTGTTTTTAAATTCGTCTTGATGCTCTTCGCTAATTTCACCAAATCGGTCGCAAGCTGGATCAACTAATGCATTTAACTTGGCATGGTCTTTTCTACTGGTTCTCTCAGTTGGCTTGAAAAATACTCTTGCAAAGCTATCAACTTCATTCGCCCAGATGATTTGAGAGCCGTCGATTTGGCTTTTTAAGTCATAGAGGCGATTTGGATTAGTTATTGTAGCTAGTGTCGTTTGCTCGTAGTAAGGCTGAAACGCATCAATGATTTCTTGTTCTTCGTTGGCAAAGTCTAGAACAAAGGTTTCTTCTTTGCCAGGGCAAGTACGATTGAGCCGAGAAAGGGTCTGTACAGCTTTGACACCAGATAACTTTTTATCTACATACATCGTGTGTAGTAAGGGCTGATCGAATCCGGTTTGATATTTATCAGCAACAATTAACAGTTGGTATTCATCTGTCTCGAATTTTTCGGGCAGTTCTCGCTCTCCGAAGCCATTAATGTCAGGCTCTGTGTAAGAGATGCCTGTTTCTCTATCGGTAAAGGCAGTAAAAGCAACCAGCGCTTTGATATCGTCATATCCTTGCTCCTTTAGATATCGATCAAATTCGTCTTTATAGCGAATTACATGAGGGCGTGAGGCTGTGACTAGCATCGCTTTGGCTTTACCACCAATCTTATGCATGACACATTGGCGGAAGTGTTCAACGATGATTTCGGTTTTTTGGGCTAGGTTGTGAGGATGCAACGATAAGAATCGAGCGATCGCCCTACTTGCCTTCTTTTTATAAATCTGGGGGTCGTCTTCAATAGCTTTGGTAAGCTTGAAGTAGGTTTTATAGGTTGTGTAGTTTTTCAACACATCCAAAATAAAGCCTTCTTCGATGGCTTGCCGCATGGAATAGAGATGATGAGGTGCGGGTTTTCCTTCTGCGTCTATTTTGCCGAACACTTCTAGAGTTTTAGGCTTAGGCGTAGCAGTAAAGGCGAAGAAGCTCAGGTTAGGTTGTCTGCCACGGGCCAGCATAGATGCACGTATTCTATCTTCGCTCTCTTCCTCGAAGTTACCGTAGCGTCCTTCTTCGTCTGTTGTAGATAGACTTAGGTCGTTTATTGACAGGACTTCTTTCACTCTTTTGGAGGTTTCGCCTCCTTGGGAGCTGTGGGCTTCATCCACGATGAGAGCGTAGTTACGCTTTGGCAGTTTGCCAATCTTATCCAAAACGAAGGGAAACTTTTGGAGGGTTGTGATGATGATATTGACGCCAGATGTTAGCGCTTCGGCTAACTGTGCGGCATTGCGGTTGATTTTTTGCACGACGCCAGCAACATGATCGAACTGGTAAATGGTGTCTTGCAGTTGTCTATCAAGAATTCGGCGATCGGTGATGACGATAACAGAGTCGAACACTCGTGCGTCTCGATCGTTGTATAGGTTGGCGAGCTGGTAGGTTAACCAGGCGATTGAGTTGCTTTTGCCGCTGCCAGCGGAATGCTGAATTAGGTAGTTGTGGCCTGCACCGTTGGCTTTAGCTTCGGCAGTTAATTTACGAACGACATCTAACTGATGAAAGCGTGGAAAAATAAGGCTCTCTTTTTTGGCCGATTTGCCGTTGAGCTTGATGGTGTCTTGCTCTACATGTAAGTAGCGGCCTATGATGTCGAGCCAGCTATCTTTTGTCCAAATGTTTTCCCAAAGGTAGTTTGTTCTGTAGCCGTTGGGATTGGGTTCGTTGCCTGCGCCCTTACGGTAGCCCTGATTGAAGGGAAGGAAGCGGGTGCTGCTGCCGTCGAGTCGGGTGGTCATCCAGGCTTCGTCGGGGTCTACGGCAAAGTGAACAAAGGCACGGCGCTTGAACTGGAAAAGGAGTTCGTGGTTATCGCGATCGCGCTCATACTGGTCTTTAGCGTTCTCTACGTCTTGTCCAGTAAACTGATTTTTCAGCTCAACGGTGGCAGTCGGTAGGCCGTTGAGACTAAGCAGTAGATCAATGGAGTTTTGATTGCGGGTGCTGTAGCGAACTTGGCGGGTGACGGTGAGGATATTTTGCTCGTAAAGGGCAAGGGTTTCTGGGTTGAGGCCGCTGGCGGGTTTGAAGTAGGCGAGTTTGAAGCGTACGCCATAGTCGGTGATGCCCCGACGCAGTACATCGAGCATTCCTCTAAATTCTAGTTCCTGGTAGAGGCGCTGAATGAATTTGGATTCTACGGTGAGCCCATGAATTTCACTGAGCTTTTTCCATGCTTTGGGCTGAGAGGCTTGAATGAATTGATATAAGACTGTTTTATCGAGGGCTAGCTCTTGGCTGAAGGTAGCCGAATTGCCCACCTGATATCCAGCACCATTGCTCAAGTGGCTCACAATGGCGTCTTCAAAGGCTTTTTCTGTGGTTTGGCTAGGCATGGCGTTCCTCGAGGCAGCTACTGCAAGGTTGTGACACCGCTATAGCTGAGGATTTTTTGGTCGGCGGTAAGCAGCGACAGGTCTAAAACTCTGGCGGTAGCTACGATGAGCTGATCGGCTGGGTCTTTGTGGAATCCAGGTAGTCTTGTAGATTCCATAATAATAGGAAGTGTCAGCTCAAGACATTGAATACCGGGATAAGCCAGGGCGGCTGTGAACCACGCCTCTAACGAGCGGGGGAGGGCTAGCCGACCATATTCAACCAGTTTGGCGACTTCCCAGCATGAGTAAAGGCTAATTCCTAAGCCATCAGATTGATGTGTTTGCAGTAGGTCTTGGTGCCGCTGACTCAGGCGTTTATCGCCTTGCACCCACCAAACCCAAATGTGGGTATCTAGCAAAATCACTGTAGAACTTCCCAGTCTTCTAAGGGGATGGCTGGCGCGAAGGGATCGTTGTAATGATAGGGTTCTTTGCTTTGTAGGGGATAGCTCTGTGATGAGGATGAGTCTTGGCTAGAGGGTTGACCAGAGGGTTGGGTAAGGCTGGCGCGAGCTGCCACGAAGACTGGGCTGTCTTTGGTTTGTTTGGTTTTTAGGAAGCGGAGAAAGTCAAGCACCTCAACCATTAACGGATCGGGTACGTTGTCTAGTTCTTGAATGAGGAGGTCTTTAATGGTCATCACAGGTCTCCTAATCTTAGGGTTCTACAGTGGTTGAGTTAGTTTCGTCTTGCATGTTGTCTATAAAGTGCTGATAGGCAGCTTCTCGAAAGATATAAATCAGGCGCTCTCGCTCAAGTTCGGATAGCAGTGCGTTTAAGCTACCGTTTTCAGCGTAGCAAGTCTGGATAAAGTCAAAGTCTTCTAGGTGCCTAAACTGTGTTAGGTCTTCAATGATGTTGGGGAGCTTATCTTCGATTAGCGTTTGGGTGTCTGGATCGAAGTAGCGAACATCTGGTTTGCTGTGTGAAATGAAGCTTCGACCTTGAAAGTGCGGCTTGCCACCGCTAGAAGGCCAGTTAATGCCAAAGAATTCGGAAGCTCCAGACTTATAAACTTTGGCAATTTGGATAGCGCCGTCGACCGTTCTAATGGACCGATCTCTAGACATCTCTATCAAGATCTGCAAGGGTTCCATATCCATTTTGTCGTCTTGTATGTCGTTATCAAAGATTAATTGTTTGTAGGCTTGGGTGGCGTTGTCTACCACATCTTCAGGATCGCCTAGGAATGTGTATATTCTATTTTTGTTTGGCTCGTCGGTTCCTTCTTGATAAACGAATGCTTCAGCGTCTTTGGAGTAGTAGAGCTGCCACACGCGAAAGCGACCTTGTAGCCAACTCCATCCGCCGAATAAGAATTTGGCTCCAGCTCTTAATTCGTGAATATCTTGACCTGGAATTTCGTTGACGATGGTGCCAACTAAGGAAGTAAATAAGGTGGCAAGGTAGCTTAAAACTTCTTCAATGTCTGTCCGGGGACTTTGTAGACGTCGGTCGAGCTTTATCGAGGAGATCAGATTTAGAATGAGTGGATAGGCGCGGCCTGTTTCGCCTGCAAAGCAAATTAAGCAGTCAGGTCTAGGCAATTCAAATAGTTTGACACCTTGGTTCCACTTTTCGCCTCCTGTTAGAGAGCTATCAGTGGCGAAAACAAGCTCTTCAACGCTATTGATTTGTCGTATCCAGGCAGCACAGAGGGTCATGCGGTGTGCTCCTTCTCAATAGTTAGTTTGCCGGTAACGGCTGCGGTGATGAGCGATTGACGATATTCTTCAAGCTTTGTAATCGAGCTGACCGTCTTTTTCATCAGAAAGTTTATTCTTGAAATTTCTTTTCTGAGATGAATGGCGATCAGTTTCTGTTCTTTAATAGGCGGGGTCAGGATAGGAATATTCACAATATCTGACATGTTGAGATGAGCCACTGTGGAGCCTTGAGACAATGACTCGATGAACTCGTTCGCAAGACCGGCGTATAAAGAGTTCACCACAAATTCTTCATCTAGAACTTTTTGTTTAACGCGAAATAAAACCATTCTTTGTCCTAGACATAACAATGGTTGTTCTGGAACTATACAAGCTTCCCCTGGCGGCGCTTCACGAGTAAATAAAACATCTCCGGGTTTAGGTTTGCCACGTCTTGTCCATTCAATAAATTCATCCGAATTTGTGTACTTTGCATCATTTTCAACTAGCTGTCCTTGACGGACATTTGAAGTTCTAGCTACTAGAAATTCACCATCCGGATAAAAGGTGGGAGTTTTGTGTTCTGCATCGATAATTTCGCTTAAAAGGTGCTTTATTCTAACGATATTCCAATGTCTTGGAATATTGCCGAGCCAAGGAACTTGAGAGTCTTTCATCGGAGCATCAGAGTTCAGCCCTTTGGTGACGGCTTGGTTGATTAGGGCGGTGCGTTTTTCTTCGAGGAGTTGGATGAGGCGTTGTTTTTTGGCGATTAGGGTTGCGATCGCTGCGGTTTTGCGATCAAGGAAGTGGGCAATTAGTCTTTGGCGTTTGATACTGGGAGCAAGAACGCGCAAATTCTTAACTACTTCCTGACTAATATTCGGTTGCCCGCCGCCCTGGGCCAGCTCAATAATATTATTCCTTTGTGACATTAACCAATAAAAAGAAAACTTAGTGTCAAGGTGAATTGGCTCGGCTAAGACGCAACAGGCTTGATTGGTGCAGGCGTCCAATCGTAAAATTCCTAGCTTTCCAATTGTTGCTCCGTATAAAGCAATTACGAGACTATCTTTTGGAAATATCTTTAACGCAGAGAAGCTGCTAACGGCTTTTTCAGAAACAAATTTATTGACGCTGTAGACGTCCCCATCATTGAGATCTCCCGTATTTACCCATGGTATATTTCCTTGAAAATACTCAGATGATCCAGTTGGCGGTGTAGTACCAGAACCTATTAAATTGAACGCATGAGACAGTTTCCAATTCTGCCAACCTTTCTTATGGTGTAAGGTGTGAGTGGTCTTAGTTGAATGCATTACAAGACTTCCTCCAGCATTCCTCTGATTTCATTCTCTAAACTTTTAATGTCCTGCTCAATCTCCTCTAAAGGTCGCGGCGGTACATACTCATAAAAATGCCGAGTAAACGGAATCTCATACCCAACCTTCGTCTTACTCTCATCCACCCAAGCATCCGGCACATGAGGCAACACCTCCCGCCGCATGTACTCATCAATATCTTCCTTCAGCGGCACATTCTCATAGTCCCGCAAATCCGAATCCGCCTCTGGGTTGCCATCCCTGTCTGCACAAATCTCCGCTGACTCATCCCGCTCTGACAGCGCATTCAAAATTGCCTTTTTAAGAGGCGCAGCCACCTTTATTCCCTGCAAAGCCTTACTCAAAGCCTTCTTAAACGCTTTTCGATCTTTGTAGAGCTTATCTCCCAACTCTTGCAAAGCTGTTTGAATCTCTTCTTGCAACGCCTCCCCTTCTGCAATCTCCGTCAGCGCCGCGCCGCCACGCTTCTTCGACTCTGCCAACTTCACAAACGCCGACTCCGTTTGTAATCGTGCCAGCCGATCCTCACTTACCTGAAAATTCAGCCGCAACGGACGCTCCACCGTAACTCGCCAATAGCCAAAATCCTCATTGTCAAAAATCTTGCTAACTACCACATCTTTCTCAGCACCCTCTATCTCCAACCGACGGGTGCCATCCTGCTCAAACTCACCATAAACCTGCGTAATCTCAGCGATCTGATCGGGCATCACCTCTATCCCATCGCCAATCACATTACGCTTATTGCCCAAGCTACGCCCCATCTTCTTGTAGTAATGGATGCCATTAACTAGCTGAACTTTTCCCTTGCGCTCCGGAGCCTTCGCATTCGTCACAATCCAGATATAGGTATAAATCCCCGTGTTATAAAACAACTGGTCAGGCAACGCCACAATCGCCTCCAACATGTCATTCTCAATAATCCATTTGCGAATCTCACTTTCCCCACCTCCGGCGCTTCCCGAAAACAGCGGCGACCCATTAAACACAATCGCAATCCGCGAGCCTCCATCTTCATCTGTCCGAGCGGGCTTCATCTTGGCAATCATATGCTGCAAAAACAAAAACGACCCATCCGAAATACGCGGCAACCCCGCCCCAAAACGCCCGTCGAAGCCTTTCTTTTCCTTCTCCGCCTTCACATGGGTCTCTACCTTTTTCCACGCCACCCCAAACGGTGGATTAGAAAGCATATAGTCAAACGTCTCACCCGCTAACCCATCCGTCGTAAACGAATTGCCAAATTTAATATTGCTAACCGTCTGCCCCTTAATCAGCATGTCCGACTTGCAAATGGCATAAGACTCAGGATTCAGCTCCTGTCCAAAAACCACAGGCTTCGCATATTCATTCAGCTCCTTAATATATTCCTCCGCCACCGAAAGCATCCCACCCGTCCCACAGGCAGGATCGTAAATCGTTTTGACAATTCCTTTCTGCGTCAAGATATCTCGATCGTTTTGAAACAGTAAATTCACCATCAGCCGAATTACTTCTCGCGGCGTAAAATGCTCGCCCGCTGTTTCATTTGATAATTCCGAGAACTTGCGAATCAACTCTTCAAACACATAGCCCATATTCATAGGAGAAACTCTCTCCGGACTGAGGTCGAAGCCAGCAAATTCTTTGACGATTAGGAACAACAAATTCGCGTCATCCAAACGATCAATGTGATCGTTAAAATTAAAGTACTCAATAATCTCTCGTCCTGCTGCCGAGAAGCCGTTGATATAGTTCTTTAAATTAGCCGCAACATTATCCGGATCGCCCTTCAGCGTTTGAAACGTAAACTGACTAATATTATGAAACGGCACTCCCGCCTTCTGATTGAGTAGCGGATCTGGGTTCTTTAATCTCTTTTTTAGATCTTTTACTTCCATCATCGGCTTTACTTTACTTTCGTAGAATCCGATAACCGTTTCCTTAGTCGGTTCTAATACACAGTCCAGCCGCCGTAATACTGTAAAGGGAAGGATTACCTTGCCATAGTCTGCCTGCTTATAGTCACCTCGCAAAAGATCAGCAACCCCCCAAATGAAGTCACCAAGCCGCTTTACGTTTTCAGTCCGAACCATCTACAAGCACCAGAACAGCCGCTAATAATGATAAGCCAATTCTGCTATGCGTGTTATTCCACCAAGAAGATGTCTATGAGGAGGGTCTAGACCTTATAGAATAAGGCGAAGACTAATGTAATACAGAATTGAGCAATTTTATGAGTGACCAGCAGCCGATTCATGTGATTGGGGGTGGCCTAGCGGGGACGGAGGCGGCTTGGCAGATCGCGCGGGCGGGGGTGCCTGTGGTGCTGCACGAGATGCGTCCGGTGAAGAAGAGCCCCGCGCATCATTCGGAGCATTTGGCGGAACTGGTGTGTAGCAATTCGTTTGGGGCGATGGGGACTGACCGGGCTTCGGGGATGCTGCATGAGGAGCTGCGGCGGCTGGGGTCGGTGGTGATTGGTAAGGCGGATCAGCATGCGGTGCCTGCAGGTGGGGCTCTGGCGGTGGATCGCGGTGTGTTTGGGCAGGATTTGACGGCGGCGTTGGAGAGTCATCCGCTGGTGGAGCTGCGGCGAGATGAGATGCTGCGGATTCCAGATGAGGGGGTGACGGTGCTGACGACGGGGCCGCTGACGAGTGAAGCGCTGAGTGAGGATTTGGAGCGATTTGCGGGGCAGGCCTATATGAGCTTTTTTGATGCGGCGAGCCCGATTGTGGTGGGTGAGTCGATTAATCAAGACATTGCTTTTATGGCGTCTCGGTATGACCGGGGTGAGGCGGCGTATTTGAACTGTCCGATGGATAAGGAACAGTATCTGGCTTTTTATGATGAGCTGTGTGCGGCTCAGCAGGCGGAGCTGAAAGACTTTGAGCGCGATACTGCTAAGTTTTTTGAGGCGTGTTTGCCGATTGAGGAGATGGCGCGGCGGGGCGTGGAGACGATGCGCTATGGGCCTTTGAAGCCGGTGGGACTGTTTGACACGGAAAAGTATGGGGCGTTTGATGCGCCGGAGAATAAGGTGCATAAGCCGTATGGGGTGGTGCAGCTACGGCAGGAGGACAAGGCGGGTCAGCTATGGAATATGGTGGGCTTTCAGACCAATTTGCGCTGGGGTGAGCAGAAGCGGGTGTTTCGGATGATTCCGGGATTGGAGAATGCGGAGTTTGTGCGGATGGGGGTGATGCATCGCAATACGTTTATTAATTCGCCGGAGCTGTTGAATAATTCTTTGCAGTTTAAGTCGCGTCCAACTTTGTTGGCGGCGGGGCAGTTGGTCGGGACAGAAGGGTATACGGCTGCGATCGCAGGTGGATGGCTAGCTGGTACAAACGCGGCTCGAATTGCGCTAGGCAAATCGCCACTGACGCTACCAGTGACAACCATGCTCGGCGCGATGATTGACTTTATTAGCTCGGCTGAACCGAAACACTTTCAGCCGATGCCGCCGAATATGGGCATTATTCCAGCGCTGCCGCAGCGGGTGAGGAATAAAAGAGAGCGGTATGGACAGTATCGCGATCGCGCTTTCGCCGATCTTCAAACCTGGGCAACAGAAAATAACTTTTCTTTAGTGCAAAGAGCCGCTAGTGAAAATGCTTTGGAAAAAGTGGCTGTCCTTAGCTCGCCATAAAAAACCTTTTCGGTAAAAACCTTTGTCATAATTCTATCCGCCTCAAGTGGGTAATTTAATACTGTGCGGAATAGACAGGCAGACCCGTGAAGCCTCCCATCGCACGATATTTATTGATGGCGGCTATGCGTTCTGCTTCGACCTCCAACCGGACTGGAAAAAAATCTGGCAGTGGCTGCTTTTTGAGCCTATGGCTAATAGTGTTAGCGCTAGGAGGGGGCGGCTGGTGGTTAGTGCCCCGGCTGCACAGAATTGATATTGAAACGGCTAGGGATGGCGACCTTGTCGCTGTTGCCAAAAGCCTGCTGGCGGAAAAGTCACCAAAAGAGACTGCAGCAGAACCCGATTTGGTCCCGATAGAACTACCAGCGGGTATTCCTAATAGCGAAACAAAGACAGCTTCTACGAATTTGCCAGATGGCGATGTGGTTGCCACCACCGCTACACCGCCGCCACCGCCGCCACCAGCTCTAGAGCCTATTGCGGCAGACCCCTCACTACCCGCAGCCTGGGAAGCCAAGGACCTCCGGGGCATTTATCTTAGCCGCTATCAGGTTACAAATCGGGCTAGCGAGCAAACAATTCGCGATCGCGTTCGCTATTACAAAGCGCAAGGCATCAACACCATCATTCACGGCGTGTGGGGCAACGGCTGCACCATGTACCCTAGCGAAGTAATGCAAACAACCCTAGGCTACAATAGCTGCCCCAACCTATTTGAAGACCAGTGGCTAGACTGGCTGCTAGACGAAGCGCATCAGCAAGGAATGCAGGTACATGCCTATTTTGAAAAAGGCATTAAGCTCGACGAGAACAGCCCAATTTTTGACTTAGCCACAACAAAAGGATGGTTTGTGCCGGGTATAGACAAAACCTATCCCAGCGTAGATCACTATCTTTTGAACGTTGAGAACCCGGAGGTTGCCAAATACTTTACCGAGATTGCGGCTGAGTTTGTGCGCAAGTATCCAACTATTGATGCGGTGCAGTGGGATGACTATGTGGGCTATCACGAAGAGCTGCCAGGTAATACAGACCGTACAGCGCAGCTCACAGATTTTATGCTGAATATCCGTCAGGCGGTAAAGCAAGAAAACCCTGGCGTGAGCTTTGATGTGTGTCATCACAACCCGTATTGGGGCAAGCGATACTTTGATGCTGACTGGGCCAACTGGCAAGTAGACAGAGCCTTTATTCAGGTATACAACGACGACAACTTTGACGTAGAAATGGACTATGTACAACAGAACTCTGGAATTGCAATTTCTGACAATCAGTTCAATCGGCTAGAGCGCTTAGCGGCTGATCCAAAGGTGAAAAGCGTATTGCTATTTCCCTCTGCGGGTAAACCAGAAGAAACGGCTGCCAAATTTAGAGCCGTATGGGAAGCGGCCAAGTAGCCACGTCCCATACGGTATCTGAGCTGTCGCCTTGCATGGTGGAATAATCTAGGCCTATCGGTATGCTTGTCGGCGGCTCTCTTGGGCCCTTTTAGGAGGTAGCCTGCTGTAAGCCTGCTAGCAAGCCTTTTTGTGCCCAGGGCTGGGTGCGTTCTTCTTCTAAGCTGCGCGATCGCTGGGTGCCAATCATAGCGATTTGGCCGGTTAGAATAAAGCTGGTAAAGCTAGAAATAACAATCACTGGCAGCATGGCTGTGCCTGACAAGACGCTGAGAATAATGCTGGTGCTGACAGGTGTTTTGGTGACCGCGACGTTGACTGCGGCCATAAGGCAGACCATGCCGACCGTAGGATGAATTTGGGGAACGGCGATTGCGATCGCGAGGCCAACGTTGGCACCAATAAAGAACAGCGGAAAGATAAAGCCGCCCAAGAAACCCGAGTGCAGGGTGAAACTAATAGCAAACATTTTAGCGATCGCAATGAGTATTAGCATAGTGACCCCTAGCGTCGAGCCGGTTTCAATCACCGTGTGAATTTGTTCTTCACTAAAAAACAGCGTCTGCGGAAAGAAAAAGGCAATTAGACCAATACAAAGTCCGCCCAGTGTCGCTAATGCAACGAGCCGATGCTCTAGCGGCGCTAGCAAATAGCCAATCAGACGAAAAACATAGATAAACATTACCGCCACGCCCGCACCCACAACGCCTAGCAGCAGCCCTTCAAACAAATTCATTGGCGTCAGGGTTGGGATAGATTCAAAATGATAAAAACCACCAATCGTGATGCCAGTACTGATTCTAAACACTGCAAAAGAGAGCATGGCCGAAATCACCGCAGGTGCAACCGCTTCGTAGTATTCGAGCCCGCGCCTGTGAGGAATTTCGAGCGCAAACAGCGCCGCGCCAATAGGTGCACCGAAAAACGCGCCAAGTGCCGCACTCATGCCGCAAAATGTCAGCACGCGTACATTGCTCTGCTTGAGCTGGAGCCTGTCGCCGAGCCAACTGCCAAAGCTGCCGTTGACCTGTACCAGTGGTGCTTCGGGGCCAGCGCTACCCCCGGCGGTAATGGCAACTAACGAGGCAATTACCATCGCGGGCGTTTTGCGAATGTCAATGCGCCCCGACTGGTGGATATTATCAACAACGGTTGCCATTTCTCCTGGTAGGCCCATGAGATAGAGAATAATACCTACGCACAGGCCGCCGATGGTTGTGGCAATCCAGACATAGTTGTTGGTCGCGAGCCAGCTGGGAAAGTAGGGATTCACCCAGTCTGGCAGGGTGTGCCAAACCCCATGCATCATCGCTTCTAAAATAAAGTAATACACAGTGGCGACTGCCCCACCGACGATGCCAATTGCCGCCGCGCAGAGCACAAGCTGTGGATAGGTGAGTATGTTCTTTGTAATGAGAACTTTAGCCGGTGATGTCTGGGTTTCTGTTTGGGTTTCTGTCTGGGTTTTTGCTGTGGCCAAGTCTGTTTGAGTCACCATCTAGAATGATTCCTTTTGAGATTGATTTTGGGGGGAATAGTGAAGTTTCAATCCAAACGTTTCGCGCGATCAATAATTTTGCGCAGTCAATACTCTGTTTATAGAGCTGTAAATTATGAGGTTATAAATATTCTGTCGATAGGCGGTATAAGCACCAAAGGTATCAAGATAGCGAAAGGCCTTTCGTGCCTTTGGCTACAAACCATTTCGGCATTTTTGCAACCTGCATGTAGGCTATGCGTTTAGCGCGTAGGACTTTGGGCGCGGCTTTTTTGACGTGGATAGCTTGGCTAGCTGGTTTGTGCAACCTATCCCTTCAGCTTTGGACCTGTTTTATGACAGCTTTAGCCGATGGTCGCGCAAATAAACAGACCTATTGTGTGATCAATCGGTTCGGATGACTGACCTTCCGGGCCTTGTGTTTCTCACACCAAGGTATGCTGACATGCAAAAAACGTTTTTTAAAGTAGCAGGGGCCGGACTACTTGCGATCGCCTCTACTGGCGCACTGAGCCTCACTGAACCCATTCTGAGCAGCCCTATTAGAGAAGAAAGTTTTTCCTCTTCGAGTCTCTTTTTAGATCTTTCGTCAGAGCTTTCTTTTGGTGGACAGGTGCTGGCCGCCGAGGAGACTGTAGAAGAGATTAGAGAAGAGCTGGACCTAACGCCCCGCGAAATCTATCAGCAGGCAATAGACGCTGTGGTAACGGTTGTATTGGTGGATGAAAACAATGAAGAAATGGGCTTTGGCAGCGGATTTGCTATCGATAGCGATGGCTTGATCTTGACCAATGCGCATGTGGTGAGTGCTGAGCATTCAGCCGTGTTTGTTGTTTTGGCTGATGGCACTGCGCTAGAAGCTGAGATTGTTGGTTTGGATCGACAGGGGCGAGACCTGGCCGCGCTGAAGCTGAAAGAAGACTATGCTTTGCCGCACCTGCTTTTGGCCACGCATGCTGATTCTACAGTTGGCGATACGGTCTATGCCATTGGCACGCCAACTGGTATTGCTAACACTATGACCTCTGGCATTGTCAGCAACGTGATGACTGGCGGCAGCGAAATTTTGCACAATGCGGCGATCAACAGCGGCAATTCGGGTGGCCCTTTGCTCAATCAGGATGGGCAGGTCATTGGCATCAATACCAGAAATCGTACAGCCGCCGTTTTTTCTGATAGGGGCTCTTATTTGGGACGCTCTGTTGGCAGCGTTGGCATGGGCATTGCGATTTCAGCTAGCGAGGTTTCAGTCTTTACGACGGCTGTCAATTTGGGCCTGACAGCGGGTGCCCGCTAGCTGGCAGCCCTTCCTTTTTCTAGTGCCTATTTTTGCTTTCTAAACGTCTTCTTTCTATTGAACATTATCTATTCAAATTAAAGGAAACCTAACAATGAAACGATTTATTTCTGCTACCTCTATCACCGCTAGCCTGGTTACTTTTCAATCTGTTACTTATGCACAGAGCGCGGCTACTTATGCTCAGAGCGCGGCGGATTTGCTCGTTCCTGCTGTCGAGTCTTCTCAGCTAGAGTCTTCTCAACTAGTCTCTTATGAGATTAGATCGGCTATGAGATCGGCGTAGTCTGCCTCATTACGTTGAGTAGGGAGGTAAGGGCCTCGTCTTCGGTTGGGTTTACTTGGCGATCGAGCAGCGCGAGGTTGACGGCTTTTGATAGGGCGATCGCAGCGACATCAAGGTCAAGGTCTTTTACCAAAGCGTCAATATCTTGAGGCACCTTAAGAGCAGCGCGAATGCTAGCTAAATCGTCTTCTTGAAATCCTAAGGCCTGAATCTGAGGCTTTAGCATCTCCCAGTCGGGTACCTGCTGGTTAGGATATCCCACCTGAATGACGTAGGCGAGCAGCCGATAAAACTTGCTTTTTTGCTGGGCAGACATCTGATCGGGGCTGAGGGGAAGCGAGTGATCATCTACGCCTGTTAGGGTAAGACTTTCTAGAATTTTTTCCCAGTCACGATCGTTACAGGCGTCTGGTTTGCCGACTGTGAGCGAAACCTGAATCTGATTGGAGACGGCATCAACCTGCTGGACTTTTGCCTGTACGCCGAGAAATCCCAACCAGTGGGCAATAGTGGTTACCAGCGTAGAGCGCGTCGCGTTGCTATTTGCCAGGAGCTGGATTTGCGTGCGCACCATAGGCCGAACGAGTTGTGAAAGCATAGGGGTATCCCAGAAAGCAAAAGTCACCCTATCATACAAAATTCGTTTGAATTGAACTGTTGCCAGCGCGTCAAAAACATCGCAGAGCTATTGAGTGTTTTAATAGGCTCTCTTGTATAAGCTAAATGCCTGAATTAAACGCCTAAATTAAACGCCTAAATGTCTCCATGACTTTTTTCTTCATAGCTTCCTCAGGTTTCTAAGCGATAAGAGAGGTAAGGAACTGATAGAGAGGGAGACCTACCATGCTGACTGCTGCCGATATTATGTCCACTGAGGTGTTTACAGTGCGCAGCTCTGCGAAGGTGACGCAGGCGATCGCGCTGATGCAGAAAAATAATGTGCGATCGCTAGTCGTTGAAAGGGCTGTGCAGGGCGGCACCTATGGCATTGTTACAGAGCGCGATGTTGTCTATAAGGTGGTGGCTAGCGCGGCAGATCCGCTGCACACGATGGTCTGCGAGATTATGAATAATCCGTGTGTGGTTGTGGACACGTCGCTGAGCTTGCTAGAGATCGCTAGGCGCTTTCGGACGGCGGGTATACAGCGGGCCCCGGTGGTTGATGCAGGAGAGCTAGTGGGGGTTGTTTCTATTTCAGATATCATCGCTGAAACTGACGTGACGGCGCTGAATTTGCCAGATGATTGGGCGGAGAGCGTGGAAACGGCGCTGCGGCATAAGCGGCTGTGTTGGGGGGATGAGTGCCAGCTACAAGAGGAGCGTGAAGTAGCGCTAGAGGTGCTAGGAGAGCTGCGCTCTAGTCAGAGTGAGGCCAATAATGAGAGCAGAGAGCAGCGAAAAGAGAGACCCAGAACAGAACTGAGATCTTTGGCTGGTCTTAAAGCAAGAGAGCCCGTCTTGGAAAAGCAATAACTGTAAGGGGGGAAACCAATGTTTGCAGGTTTGTTTGAGACGATTATGGTGGGCGTTGACGATGATGTGGTGAGTCGGCCTGCTTTTGATAAGGCGCTGATGCTGGCTAAGGCGGCGCAAGCTCAGCTAATAGTGGTGCATGTGTTGAGTTCTACAGATGTGGATAACCCGCAGCTTGCCTACGGCTATGCAGCGTTGGATACGCTTACAGCTAGCGCAGTGCTACGCGACCAGTATGCACAGGCGTGGACAGACTATCGGCGGCGCTATGAGAGAATGCTGGCCCAAAAGGTAGAGATGGCTAAAAGCTCGGGCGTAAAGGCTGAGGCTATTCAGGCTAATGGTGCACCAGGTACGGCGCTGTGTCAGCTAGCTCGTCGGCAGGCGGTTGATTTGCTGGTAGTAGGCAGTCACCGTCGCCGTGGGCTTTCTGAACTGCTAGTAGGGAGTACAAGCAACTACATCACGCACCACGCGCCTTGTTCTGTGCTGGTGGTATATCCGGTGTTAGCGGATGAACAGGTGGACGAGCCGCTGGCGATCGAAAAAAAGACGGCCTCGATGGGACGCTAGCTGGGTAGTTTTGAGGTACTGCGGGCAGTGAAACATCTCGTAACAAAAAAGCGATCGCACCTCAGCCTCTCGCACCTCAGCCTCTCATACAATAGCCACTTGCCTAGATGTAGCCACTTGCCTAGAGGCATACCTTTTCTGCACGCCTCTTTTGCATACCTTACAGAGCGCACCTAGGAATGTTTATTGATTCAGTATTGATTAATACAGCTTGCACCTCGTACGTATTGCATACTCTTGATATAACAAGTTGACCTCGATAAGGGCTAATTCAAACGGCTAATCGAGGTCTAACAACTGAGCAGATTGCGAGCCTTCTGCGCACTTAGAGCGCGGCATGGGCACCGTATTGTTGCGCTCTAAATTCTGTTGTTGTGCTCTGGTTGTTGTGCTCTGTTGGAGTGCCTGCAAAGTGAGAGTGCTTGTAAAGGACTGGGTGAAACAATTTCTAGGGCTGTTTTAGCAGAAATCATTTTTGGGTCTTTGAAGTTTGTATCTTTAGGCTTTGGCAGCCCTTGGTGTTGTTTGTTCACACAATCCGTATTTGTCCATATAAATCGTATGTTTGGAGCCGACTATGACTCCTGAATCGCAAGAGTTTCTAGCAACTTTCGTTTCAGAATCCTACTACTATTGGGCTTCCGTCTTCATGCTCCTCATTCACGTTGGCTTTTTAGCCTACGAGGGAGGGGCTTCTCGCGCTAAGAATGTCTTGGCCACCATGGTCAAGAACCTATTAACGCTCTCTATTGTTGGCCTAACTTTCTTCTTTTTTGGCTGGTGGGTTTACAACGCTTTCCCCTTGTTCCCACTGACAGGCGGGGTGGTTGGCCCCTGGACAGACTCAGCCGCTGAAGGGGTGGTTGGCGACGTGCTTGGCCTGGTTCAAGCTTCCTATCCCTGGTCTCCGGCTTTGGGGCCCAACTTAGCCGATAACCTCACAGGTGTCTTCTGGTTTGCGTTTGCTCTTTTTGCTATGACCACGGCCTCTATTCTTTCAGGCGCGGTGATTGAGCGAATTAAGGTCGGTGCCTATGCAATTTTGGCAGTCGTCTTGGGTTCCTTTACCTGGGTAGTTGCCGCTGCCTGGGGTTGGAACCCTTATGGCTGGTTCTTGACTGAGTTTGGCTATCACGATTTTGGCTGTTCGGCGGTCCTGCACGGTGTTGCTGGATTCTTCGCGCTGGGCGTGTTGATTAACTTGGGGCCCCGCATTGGTAAGTTTGATGCGCAGGGCAAGCCAAGGGCTATTTTGCCTCATAATCTGCCGCTGACAATGGTGGGCCTGATGCTAATTTTCGTTGGCTTCTATGCCTTTTTGGCAGCCTGCGTTATCTTCGTCCCTGGTCAGACGTCAGAGATCACGATCTACGGTTCGCCGATGACCTTGGCTTCTATTGGTGTCAATACGACGCTGGCCCTGTGCTCGGGCATTGTAGGGGCATACATTGCGGCTAAGGGCGACCCGTTCTACACCATTTCTGGGGGGCTAGCTGGCATTATTTCGGTTGGTGCTGGTCTGGATTTGTACAGTCCGGCTATGGTGATCCTGATTGCCTTTATTGGGGCGTACACCATGCCCTTTGTGGGCAGAGCCGTCGAAAAAGCTGGGATTGATGACGCGGTTGGCGCGTTCTCGGTGCATGGCTATTGCGGCCTGCTGGGCGCGATGACGGTTGGGGTGATGGCTTCGGGCTATCCGCAGGGCGATGGAATCCCGCTGACAGGATTTGTGGGTCAGCTAGTAGGTACGTTTGTCTGCACGATTATCTTGGGATTGATTCCGGGCTACGGCGTGAGTTTTGTGCTCAAAAAGCTGGGCATGCTGCGGGTCTCGCCGGAAGAAGAGATTGGCGGATTGGACCTGTCGGAATATGGACTGGCCGGCTATCCAGAGTATCCTATTTTGTCTGAGCAGAACGGCCATGCGATCGCACCGGCAGTACCTGCTTCGTCGCTTGGTGTGACACAGGTTTAGCAAGACCTAGTTGAATAAGGCTTAGTTTGATTAGGCTTAAGGAGAAATAGCTGATGTCTAGCCCGTTTACAACGATAGAAGAGTTTAACAGTGCAATTGATGGACCCACTGAGGGGGCTATCTATACGTTTGCTAACTCACCTATCATCAATGGAATAGCGCTGGTAGTTGCGGCAGTCGTGTTTATTTGGTTTATCATTGCCACTTACACGACCCATGCTCAGCCACCTGCGATTAATAACGAGATCAACAAATCGATTGACCGCCTAAGCTCTTTTATTGTGATTGGCCTGCTGTCTTTGGTGGCCGCTGATTACAGGCAGTCTGCTCGCCCTCGTCCTACGGCTCGAACCGCTGAGTTCTCTTCTGTAGAGCCTAATCGCCAAGCGCCTAGAAGCCTAGCTCCGCTGGGTATGGGCTTGCTAGGCATGGTGGGGATAGGCTGGCCTAGTAATGACAGTGCGCGACGCGCCAAGGCTAGGGCAAAAAGTCGGCAAGAAAAGCGTAGAAAGCGGATAGTTCGCCCCGCTGGCGGTCGTCATCTACGCTAATAAGCGCCAAAAGTTCCTATATATGATTTGCGCTTCTTTAATTTTTTAGAAGCGCATTTTTTGTTTTAGCAAAGCAGTTTGTTTTAGCAAGGCAATTTGTTTTGGAAAAGCAATTTGTTTTAGTAAGCCCAATGTTTTCAAAGTCTTTCAAAGTATGTTGTCTTCAGAAATATCACAGTCTAAGCAAACTGCTCCGGTTACGGCTGAGCAGGTTCAACAGTTTCGGCGCGACGGCTTTTTGGTAATCGAAAATCTGTTTTCGCCTGATCAGGTTGAGAAGCTGCTACAGCGGTTCGATGCGCTTTATGCAGGAGAGTTTGAAACGGGCATTTACCCAGATGAATGGCACTGGAATCCTCATTTGGGGCTGCCAGCAGTGGCGGGGCAGATGACGGGTGTGTGGCGCTGCGATCGCACCTTGGCCGCGATGGTGATGTCTGAAAAAGCAGGTCAAATTGCCGCTGTGCTAGAGGGCTGGTCTGGCACGCGGCTGCTGACTGACGGCCTTTGGCAAAAGCCACCGAGCGCCAAAGAAACAACGCTGCATCAAGACTCAATGTATATCAAGGCGCATCAGCCGGTGGGTGAAACCACCACCTGCTGGGTGGCGCTGAGCAACGCCTTTCCTGGGGCTAGCACGATAGAGTATGTGCCAGGATCTCATACCTGGCCAAGATCAGACGCGGTTGCAGAGTTTCATAACAAAGACAAAAGCTATCTGTCGCAGATGGAAGCGGCGGCTGAGCGAGCGGGCGCTGAAAAACCAGAAGTTGTGCAGATGAAACTGGCTCCGGGTAGCTGTGTGTTTCACCATGGTAATATCTGGCACGGCTCGGGCAAAAATATAATGGATGTGATTCGCCGTAGCTTGGTGATTATTCATGTGCCTGCTGAGTCTACTTTTCAGTCGGCAGGGGCTTTTATTCCAGGCGGCTACATTGCGGCGAAATACCGTCGGCATGGTGATGACACGATGGACGAGAGTTTTTTTCCAATTGTGTGGCGAGAGGATGGCTATCGCACGCCCTTCTTGAATACTGACTGAATACTGACTGAATACTGATTGAATACTGAATTTGAGAGACTTTGAGTCAGAGAATGTGAACAAACAACAAGGATTAGACAAATCGCCTTTGCCCGCCGATCTGTCTACCAATCTGGCCGCTGATATAATGCCGACAGCAGAACAAAAGGCGCTGTTTCATCAGCAGGGCTACTTGGTTGTAGAAAATCTGCTGAGTGCTGAGCAGGTGGCGCAGATTGTAGACAGGTGCGATCGCCTGTTTCAAACCCAGTTTGAGACGGGGATTTATCCGGATGAATGGTACGGTCGCCCAGGGCTCAATCAGCCAAATGCCACGCGGCAGATGACCGGTCTGTGGCGCTGCGATCGCACCTTAGCTGGCTTTACGCTTTCAAGTGGGATCGCTCGTCTTAACGCTATGCTCATGGGCTGGAACAGCGCTCGCTATGGTCTGGACACCTTTTGGGCCAAGCCGCCCAAGGCCCCTTCGCTCTACTTTCATCGCAACAGCACCTACGTTAGCGCGATCGCCCCGCCTGCTGCCCCTACCTGCTGGATTGCCCTTAGCCCTACTGCTGCCGACAGTGGCACCCTAGAAATTGTGCCAAAATCTCACTGCTGGCCTGCCTTCACTGCCGACAAAATTCGCTTTTTGCACGCCCCGGCAGAAGACTATCGCATTCCGCTTTGGCAGGCTGCCGCTGAAGCGGGTTTAGATTGCTCTCCAGATAAACCGCTGGCCTTGCCTGTCGAACTTTCGGCTGGCAGCGCTATTGTCTTTCATGGCGACCTTTGGCACGGCTCTGGCCCCAATCATAGCGATCGCCAAACTCGGCGGAGCCTCTCGATTACAACCTTGCATGGTGAGGCTCAATACCAGCCGCCGGGTAGCGGTAATGGCTATATTTTTGATCGCTACCGCATGATCAACAGTTTAGAGCTGCACGAAAGCTTTTATCCTGTTTTGTGGCGTCGGGCCGATGGCTATAGAACGCCCTTTTTGAAAGAATATTGTCAGGATGCGCTAGCGGTTTAAGAGAGAAAGCGGCTTAAAAAGAAAGCGGTTTAAAAAAGACCCTATGGTGAATAAAATTGGTGGATAAAATATCGGAACTGGAAATCTCTGAAGATACGCCCTCTAACAGCCGGACGCTGCGGCTGGCGAGCTTTGATGTGGGAACTGATGATTTGCGCTGGTGGGCCCCTGAACTGTTGGATCGCTACCCGGAGGGCTTTTATGAGATGCACCAGCAGCTATTTGCCGAAACCTGCGAGAAAAGCAGTTCGGCAGATTTGGGCGGCGTGTCGCTTGATAGCGTTGAGCTGATTAAGTACGAACCGCGCAAGTTTCACTATCCGACCCCTGAGGCGCTACAGACGCTAGACGGTATTGTGATTTCGGGTACAGCTAGCGGCGCTTATGATGCCGACGAGTGGGTGGTGCGTTTGCGCGAAGTCATTCGAGATTATCATCAGCAAAAGGTCCGACTGTCCGGCTATTCTTTTGCGCCTCAGATTGTGGCGCAGGCGCTAGGCGGCCTGGTGGAACCCAATCCACCGGGCAGTGAACTGTCTGTGGTGACCATTCGTTTGACCGATGCTGCTCAGCAATATTTTGGGTGCGATCGCACTACTTATCGCATTCAGGTTCACCATAATGACGGCATCACGGCGCTGCCACCGGACGCGGTTTCGCTGGGGACTAGTGGCGTTACCGAACATCTGGGTTGGATGCTGGCGGGGCATGTTCTCGTATTTTCTGGCCATCCAGAATACTCTCGCGATCCGTGGATTTTAGAGCGGATGATGCTGGCCGAAAGACGCGATCGCCTAGTGCCGGCTCAGCTTATTGACTTTGGCCTTCAGACCCTGTGGAATCCAACAGACTATATTTGGCAAACGCAGCAGCAGCTTCGCTTTTTCTTGGGTCAGCTTTGTGTGTAGCCTTCAAATTGGGCGGTTGCAGCTAATTTATGGAAATTCTAGATACTCTTTTTGGTCTCCTAATCCTCCTTATTCTTCTAATTTTAGAGAAAACCGGGCTCAGCGCGTCAGAATCTATATCTAAGGAGGGTGCTGCCATCTGGCAAAAGTTATAGGCTTAAGGATAGCTTTGCTAACGTGCCTTGGATAGCGATTATTTATGTCTCCTGCTTTTACGATTGGTGTTGAAGAAGAATATCAGATTATTGATCCGCAGACGCGATCGCTCACTGGCCTTTCAAAGGCACTGATCGAAACCAATCAGGACTCAGACGCTTCGCAGGAAATTGTGCATGAGCTGTTTCGCTGTGAGGTCGAGATTGCGACAGACGTTTGCGAAAATCTAGCGGAGGTTCGTGAGGCGCTAGTGACGGCTAGAGAAGCGGTATCGACAGCAGCCAAGGCGAATGACGTTGCGATCGCGGCTTCTGGAACCCATCCTTTCTCTACTTGGAAAGATCAAAAGCTGACGCCAAAAGAACGATATTACTCTTTGCAAGACAACCTACAGCAGGTGATTAGTGAGCTGATCATTTTGGGCTGTCATGTTCATATTGGCATTGAAGATAGAGAAATAGCCGTACAGGTGGTCAACCGTTCTCGGATATGGCTACCTACGCTGTTGGCGCTAACAGCAAATTCTCCTTTTTTAGAAGGCAGAGACACTGGTTATGACAGCTACCGAATGGCCCTTTGGTGTGGCCTGCCCACTGCTGGGCCACCGCCTTTGTTTGATGACTACGCTGATTATCAGCAGTTTATTCAACAGCTAATTGATACAGAAATCACCAACGATCCAACAAAGGTGTACTGGGATATTCGGCTGTCTGAGCGCTTCCCGACGGTGGAGTTTCGGATGTCTGATGTGTGCAGTCGGATAGACGACGCGGTGATGCTAGCAGGACTGCTGCGTGCGATCGCCTATACCTGCTATCAAGACGCGCTCAGCGAGCAGCCCTTTCCTAAAGTCAGAGGTGAAATGCTCAAGGCGGCGATGTGGCAAGCTGCTCGCTATGGGCTAGATGGCAACCTAATTGATTTTAGAACGATGGAGTCGATGTCGGGCAAGTCACTGGTGGCGTCTTTGCTAGAGTCTGTAAAACCAGCGCTTCAACACTTTGGTGATTGGGACCTAGTGAGCGAGAAAATCAACAACATTTTGACGCACGGCAACGGCGCTCAGCGGCAGCGACAAGCCTATGCGTCGGCAGATGAATCGACAGGTGGCCACAAGGCTGTTGTTGATCGGCTTACTGAAGACTTTTTGCCGTAGGAAACTAGTCAGTAACATGTAGTAGAAAATTGGCCAGTAGAAAATTGGCTCTATGCCTGCCGCTGACATTTGACTAGCCGTGCCGGTGCGCTTTGAGCGAGATCTAGACTTTACGCGCATCAATACGCAAGAAATCTGGGCGATTCCTCATCTGCCCGTCTCTAGAAAGGTGGAAATCGGCTAGGTGGAAATCGGCTAGGTGGAAATCGGCAACAAGCTATGCTAAACAGGCTGCTATACCTAACCTGATCTCATGGGGCGATCGCCTAAAACTCTTCTTCACTTTTTCACTCACTTTTTTCCAGATCTGCCTCGCGAAATATGGATTCTTGTTTGCGGTCAGCTCTTTCTCTTCATTGGCCAGGGTTTCACGCTTGTCTATGCCTCTATTTTCTTTGTCAACCAGCTAGGCTTTTCACCCACGCAGGTAGGGCTTGCGCTCAGTAGCTCTGGGCTGGCGGGCATTTTTGCGCGGTTTTTTGCGGGCTGCGCGATTGATTCTAAGTGGCTAGGGCGCAAGGGGACGCTGCTGCTGGCGTCGGTGGTCTGTGCGCTGGCCTGTTTGTGCTTGGCTTTTGCTAATACCTTTGTGCTGCTGGTGGCTGGAAATGTGCTGCTAGGGACGGGAATAAGCCTTTACTGGCCTGCTACGCTGGCGGTGACGGCTGATTTGAGTACAGACCAGAATCGCTCGGAGGCGTATGCGCTCTCGCAGCTATCGAACAATTTGGGCCTGGGCATAGGGGCGCTGCTGGCGGGGCAATACATTGCGATTAATGGTAGCTATCAGGCGCTATTTTTGGCGAAGGGGGCAGTGTATTTGCTATTTGGCGGCGTGATTTGGTGGGCGATCGCAGAAACGCGCCAAAAGGAAACAACGCTGCGACAGGTGGCGGTGAACTGGGGAGAAGCGCTGCGCGATCGCCGTCTTACCGTCTTTTTAGTGGCTAATACCTTTTTTGCCATTTACGGGGCGCAGCTTAGCAGTACGCTACCGCTGTATCTGGCAAATTTTATCCCTAGCGGCATGGCTTCTAACGGCAATGGCGCAGTTGGCTTTTCAGAACAGGTGATTAGCTATTTGTTCTTTTGGCATGCGCTGGTAAAAATTGTGGGCCAGCTACCGGTCGTGCGCTGGACAAAGCAGATTGACTATGTGGTGATTTTGCTGGTGACGCTGCTGGCCTGGGCCGGAAGCGCGGCGCTGTTTTGGCTGACGGGTGCGGTGTCGAGCTACGCGCTGATAGTGGTGCTCGGCGGCTTCTTTTTGGTGGCGATTGCCGAAATTCTCTATGGTCCTGCAGCCAGCTCCCTGGTCGGTGAACTCGCGCCGCCAGCACAGCGTGGCATTTACTTTTCGCTAGAGTCGGAGTGCTGGGCGATTGGCTTTTTGATTGGTCCAGCGCTAGGCGGCTGGGCACTGGACCATCCGGCGCAGTGGGGGGCGAATTTGTGGCTGGTGCTGATGATTAGCACAGGGGTGCCGGGGGTAATTCTGTTCTTTTTGCGGCGGCTGTTGATGCAGGAACGGGTAGACGTGGCCGGGTAGCGTCACCGATGGCATTGTGAGATGGCATTGTGGGATGGCATTTTGGGATGGCATTATTGCTTTTTCATGACCGGTGCTTTTTCATGATGGGTGTCAGATGCTCAGGAATGTTTTCTAGCTCAATGCCATTGCGACCTAGCTGATAGGCAAATTCCACCGTGCGACCGGCTAGCAGCGCATCATAAAAGCCGATAGAGAACTGAATGGCCGCGCGATCGCCGATGGCTTTTTTCATGCCAATTACGTAGGGAATATGCTGGGCGATCGCATCCGCCTGAACCGCTGAATAGCAGGCGTTTAGCACAACGCATTCAATTTCGTCAGAAAAGAGAGAGAATAGACGTGCGATCGCATCGGTGGATACTAGCTTGGATTGACCGCTAACATCTTCAAATAGTAATCCTTCTGGCTCGCCCGTTGTTGGGACTTTTGCTGTTTGGGCGTCTGTTGTTTGAGCATTCTCTCCTAGTGAAACAACAGTTGCCTTGCGAGTATTGTCAGGCTCACTGCTAGATGAAGCGACTCCAACGCCGTGCCCAGAAAAATGAACAATATGAGGGCGACAGTCGAGCAGGGCTCGCTGTATGTCTCTAGGTCTAACGGCCCAGCGCTGTTCTATGCGGAAGCGATCGCGATGCTGTGAGCGATCTAAGCCTGCTTGAATTTCTCGCACTTCTTCTCCTAGCCGCAGCCGACTGGTTCCGGTAGGATTTGCGGCCAACACTAGGATCGTCTTAACGGGTGAAGGGGGCTTTTGTGAGGATGAGCGTGTCGGTGTAAAGGTCACCGAGTTGCCCGAACCACTGGTGATAACTGAGCCAGTGACATTGCCGAAGACTTGACCACCCGAGACCTGACCAATGGTTTGGTTTTGATTGCCTTTTACATTTTGAGTGATTTGGGTGGTGGGTATGCTTTGCGAAGTGTCTGACTGGAGGATTTGGGTGAGCTGATTTGCTAGGGCCGCGTCGCTGGCCAAGAGCTTTTTTAACTGAACGCGGAGCGCGGCCTGATAGTCTTCGTCTTCGGGGTTGTTGGCGGCGTCGGTGATGGCCTCTTTTACCGTTTCCTTAGCATGCACTTGCGGACTCAGCGCTGTCCAAACGGTCTGTGCCTTTTGCCAGGCGGCTTCTCCAAATTTGCTAGCAGCGCTTTCGGTGGCGGTCTCTGTCGCGGTTTTTCCTAGCTTGAGCAGAAAGGGAAGAAAAGGCGTGATGAAGGCGGTCAGCGTTGAAATTTCCATATAAAAGTTCGTTTATGATTCTAGAAATTATATTGGTATTACCTTATATATTCTATGATCACCCATTTCTCACTACCGATAGCCCATGGTAGAGCCTACTAGCGTAATGCCTATCATTTATTCTGCCTATGCTGGTCTGCCTATGCTGGTCTGCCTGCGCTGGCGCTGGTGCAGCCGCTGAAAAAGAGAGAAACCTACCCTGAATCCAGCCCTCTGTGTAAGGTGGCGTATCTAGACGAATATGGTTCCAGGCTGTAGCCTGATCGGCCTCGGGAAGGAAGCTGGCGATTTGTTCTAGGACGGTGACAGCGCGGCCGTTGGTGCCATAGCCGACGCTAGGCTGATTAGCGGCGGGGCGAAGGTAGAGGGGAATGGGCAAATCGGCTTTAGGGCCGATGAGGATGGCGGGCTTTTCGATGTGCTGGCTGCTTTGAAGGGTGGCCCAGCTAGCTGTTGGAAAGGTGAAGAGAGAGACGAGTGCGAAGGTGAGTGTGAGTGCGATCGCAACTTTTAGTAGCTGCTGTCGAAGATTCATTTGCATTGGCTGATCCCGCTGTCCACCTTATCTTATGCTTTTTGCGGCTAGTTTGAGACGCTATACTTTTGCGGACGGCCTTCGAGTTTGAGTCGGGTAAATTATGACGGGTTCTCTCAATTCATCTGCGATCGCTTCGCTGCTAAAAGCCGAGTACACGCAGGCCGATCTGACCGCAATTTGGCAAGTGCTCTACGAGAAAAAGACGCTGGCATTTGCCACAACAGAGCACCATCTTTTTCCGGCTGCGGCTACCGCAGATTCGGACAGCACGGGCTATAATACGTGTGGGTCAGAGACAACGTGCATGTCGCCTATGCCCATGTGGTGATGGGCCAGCCTGCCGTCGCTGTGAAAACGCTGGCGGGGCTGATGGCCTATTTTAAAAAGTTTCAGTTTCGCTTTGACACCATTATTCAGCAGCCTGAGCTTAAAGAACGGGTAATGCAGCGGCCCCATATTCGGTTTGACGGTGAGTGCCTCAGTGAGGTTGAAGAAGACTGGGAGCATGCGCAAAACGATGCGCTGGGCTATTTTGTGTGGCTGTACTGTCAGCTAGCGGCGCAGGATGAGACGGCATCTGAGATGCCGCGATCGCTAGAAGAGGGTGAGATACTGCGGCGCTTTGTGGCTTATTTCGAGGCCGTTCGCTATTGGGAAGATGCGGATAGTGGGCACTGGGAGGAAGGGCGTAAGGTGTCAGCTTCTAGCATTGGCGTGGTGGTGGCTGGGCTAAAGGCATTGCGATCGCTGCTCGCTTCTACCACCGTGAATCCTGACTTTCGCGCGGCCTTCGAGTCTTCAACAGATCTGATCTTTCAACTCATTGAAAAAGGTGAAACGACGCTCAGCAAGATTTTGCCTTGGGAATGCCGCACGCCGAAAAACGAGCGCCGTTATGACGCAGCTTTGCTATACCTGATCTATCCACTAAAAGTTGTTGATCAGCCGCAAGCTGAAGCGATTTTATCCGATATAAAAACGGCGCTAACTGGTGAGTACGGCATTCAGCGCTACCCTTACGACACCTTTTGGTGTCAAGACTTTCAAGATTTAGACAAATCGATTCAAACGGCGAAATATACCCAACGTGAGCGTTGGCTAGCAGCGCACAACCGGGCGGTGCAGCGTGGTGAAGAAGCGCAGTGGTGTATCTTTGATCCGATTATTTCGGCAATTTACGGAGAGTGGTTTCAATCGAGCGGCAATTCAGACTATCTAGCGCTGCAAACGCTGCATTTGAACCGGGCTCTTGGCCAGATTACTGGAGAGGGTAATGTTGTATCAGCGGGTCAAGGCAGCAATGAGCCGGTTGAAATTCCTGCCGATCGCTGCCCTGAGCTGTACTACATTCAGCATGATAGGTACGCGCCGAATGTTTCTACACCCCTGCTGTGGACGCAGGCAAATTTGTGCATCGCGTTAAAGATGATGGAGCGCAGTCTAGCTTAATGTTCGGCCAAAGATAGCTCATGACCGCGACTGTGAATCTGCCAGTAGCGCAGCCAGCCGCCAATCATGCTGCCGCTGACAACAACCGCCACGTTTAGCACCACAAAAAACAGCGGCTGAAGAGTGCCAAACAACAGAATTGGCGTGATGTATAGCAACGAGACCATCAGGCAAAAGAGCGCCGCGTGTAAGACGGGTGCGCGTCTAGCAAAAAAGGCTGCTATGTAGCCACTGAAGGCTGCAAAGACAATGCCACAGATTGCTGAGAAGGCTAGGAACTGAGCGGTAATGCTATGGCCATCGCTACTGAGATAAGCAACGTAGAGCGCTTTGGTGCTAAGGCACAGGGTCAAATAGCCTAGCCCCAAGCCGAGCAGGGTAAGGGCCGCGTTACGAAACCGAAGCGGGAGAGACTTGAACATAATAGTGGTTCTAATAGTTCCAATATGCTGTTTTTGGGAGGCTGTAGCTTTCGTAGAGGGCCCGCACATTCTTATCTGCCGAAGCCTTAATACAGAGCCCTTTAGTTGCAGGTATTTTGCTGCTAACTTGACCACAGTATAGGCTTGAGGTAGAAGGCTATGGGAGAAAGCTTTCAGAGAGAACGTATGCACTTTCCAGCAGTATTTTATAGAGGTGATGTGGCTAGTGTTTGAAGTGAACCCCTAAATTTGGATTGCCTCTATCGCCTTCAAAGCAGAGATTTCTTAATCGTGTCGAAAACTTTGTCCCTGAAGTGATCACAATGGTCCGTAAATCACATTACTTTCACCTAATCTATCGCCGATAGAGCAAAAGAACAGCAAGGAATACTTAAGTTTTGAACAGTCATTGAAAGCAGCGATGACGTTCATCTTGATGAGTACTCACTCTGAATAGCGGTGAGTGAGTTTAGCAACCACTTCTACAAGTTCGTACAATCCAATCGGTTTGGTAATATGCATTTGAAAGCCAGCTAACAGTGCTTGGGTTCTGTACTGAGGTTCGGAAAAAGCAGTTAGTGCGATCGCTGGTGTGTCGCCGCATTTATCCATTTCCAAAGAGCGAATGCGTCGAACGAGCGTATAACCGTCTACATCTGACACTCCAATATCGCTAATAATAATGTCTGGCCTGAAGCTAGTAAAAGCAACCATTGCAGTCTCTACTGAAGCAGCGCCTACAACCTCCGCGCCGTAGATTTCTAATATCATCTTGTACATCTCTAGCGCGTCTAGATGATCCCCTACCGTTAGGGCTTTGATACCCTGAAGCAGACGATTGTTCATTTTTTGAACAGGGCTTAGGCCGAGAAAACTATCAAAATTGAGTTCTGTACCGTTCTCTTTTGCGCTCTCAGATGAGATTGACACGGGCTCGTGAGATAGCGTTGGTAGCTTAATCGTAAACGTACTGCCCTTGTTTACACCCTCGCTAGCGGCCTGAATACTGCCGTGGTGCAGATCTACAATGTAGTGAGAGATAGAAAGCCCAAGACCTAACCCGCTTGCTCTTTGTTGTTCGCTTTCTGTGGAGGTGGCCCTCGCTTGCCAAAAGCGTTCAAACAAATTTGGAAGGTCTGCGGCTTCGATGCCTTTTCCAGTATCTTCTACGGCCAGGGTGATTGCCTCTTCTTCGCTACCTAATGTAATCTCTATCTGGCCTGCTTTGGGCGTAAACTTAATCGCATTAGAGAGTAAATTACGAATCACCTGCTGTAATCTAACCTCATCGCCCATGATATAGCTCGATAACGTATTTCTGTCTTGAGTAGAGATGCGTTTTTCTGCCTGCTCGTTGCCCAAGCTACTGCCTTCATTAGGTACGGGCTCACTTACATCAGCACTTCGTATCTGCGCATCAGCTAGCTCAGAACGAAAGCGAACGTGAATACCTTTTTGGCTGGCGACTGGAGCTATCGTATCTATTGTGTCAACCACAGTTCTCTGTATCTGTTCGAAAGAAAGCAGCTCTGGCGAGAAGGATAGCCTGCCCTCCACAATCTGCGAGACATCTAAAAGATCTGCAATCAGGTTTTCTAATAGTACGGTATTTCTATCAATCACCTTAAACGCTTCCGAAACTAGCTCGGTCGCTTCTGGCTGGCGTTCTAAAATCTTTGCCCAGCCTTTGATGGCTGAAAGCGGCGATTTTAGCTCGTGAGAAACTGTCGCTAAAAACTCATCTTTAAAGCGATTAGCCTGCTCTACCTGATTAAGTGCATCCTCTGCTTCGGCTAAAAGCTTTTGAAGCTGTTCGGCAACTTGATATCGTTCGGTAACATCACGCCAGCTAAAGACAACACTGTCGTTAAACCTAGCAGCTCTCGCCTCGATTACAACCTGCTGGCCTGTATAGTCGTACCCTTTCAAAACAATTTCTTTTGAGAAAGAAATTCCTGTTTCGACAACCTCTATAAGATGGTCGAGAAGCCGAAGATCACTACCTTCTACTTCGGCTTCTCTAAAAGCAGGAACGACCGTATAGATAGATTGTCTATCGGCCTCTTCCATAGAAATAGAGAGATAACCACAGGCAGGATTATTCAAGTGAAGAACGATGAAGTCTTGAACGATGCCCTGCTCTCGCTTTGCGACTATTACCAGCAGCGGATCTACAATGGTTTCCATCAGAGCCTGGAAACGCTGCTCGCTCTCTTCCCGCTCGCGCTCTGCTTTTTGAAGATCCTGCTTTTCTTTTCTCTCTTTCAAGGCTCTTTCTACAGCCGGAACCAGCCGCTCTAGGCGCTGTTTTGAAACGTAGTCGGTTGCGCTCTTCAAAGCCTCTATTACTCGCTCTTCGCATAAAAACCCAGAGACTAAGATACAGGGGATGGGTAGCAAGTTAGAACAAAAAGGGATTAGTCAAGAAGAGCCTGAAAGGGCAGAGATATAGGGGTTAAGGTTGATAATCCTAGGCGGTTTACGAATGGTTTTGACGACGCTCAGGTCACGATTTTCAGGGGCAGCTAAATAAGCGATGGGGTCAGAGGCAAGGCCGCGATTATAAGCATCATTAAAATGATAGAGACCGCGCCAAACCATTTCCTTAGAGATGCGTTCAAGCGGTAGTTGAACCGCCTGAGCAACGGCATCAGAGAGGTCGTTCAAGACGGCGTACATCAACCAAGTCGCCCAGATTTGGAGCTTGATGCCATTGAGCGAACCGGTCCAAAGATAGGCCAGTCCCAACAGCCGCTTCACCAGGTGAAAGGCATCTTCAATCCGCCACCTGCGAGCGTACAAATCGGCCACCACATAAGGTGGCAGGACTTTGGGGTTGAGTACAGAAGTGAGGTATCGATACCAGCCCTTGCCTTTGCGCACCTCGATCAACCGAAGCCGGACTAAGGGCTCGCCTGATTTGTCTTTGCCGACGACAATCAGGCGGTCTCGGAGGCCATGGGTGAGCGAGAACTCCTGGAGAACGGTGTAAGCCAGGTTCGACTTACCGGCACAAATGAACTGGGTGCCTTGAGCTACCAACCGAGCCCACCACTCAAAGTCGTAAAAGCCTCGGTCTAGAATCAGCAGGGTTTTGGCCGTCGCTAGGGCCAACAAATCATCTAGGAACTGACAGTCATGGGCTTTGGCATCCTCAGAGAACCAAATCTGTACCGGCAATTGAGAGCCAAGCTCAATCACCGTACAGATTTTGCCTGCCAGCTGTCCGGCTGGCATCGCTTCTAGGCTCTTGAGCTTGCGGAATAGCGCTTCTAGCACCGAACCGTCTGCCGCCCACACCTGCTCAAAGTGTTCTCTCGCATAGGCCACGCTCACGGGCAGCGGGCGAGTGCGCTCGGCCCAACGCGCTTTCAATGTCGGCAGCAGTGCCTGAAATACGCCCTCAAACAACTCATTCGGAAAACTCAGAAAGCGCGCACTTACCGCCTGACGGCTTACGCTCACTGCCTTTGCCCACAGCAAGTCTTTGCGGTTCAACTGACGGGTTAACTCATTAACCGAGGGCACCTGCTTCCACAACAGCGTCACTACCGCTGCCACCATCAATGGCAGTGTCAATATGCGTGAACGCATCCCTAGGGTTCGATAGTACGCGGCTTGGCTATAGACTACTGGACTCAGAAGCAATCTCAGATGTTCATCAATCGCCTCATTGTCCGGAGCGGGCACGTTGCGGCGGCGAATGTGATCTGGATTGCGGCTATAGCGATGACTCATCTGAGAAGCTTAGGGCTTTGAACGATATAACCCTTTCCTACACTCTTTTGGCACCCCTTGACTATTGTCGCGTAACCTTAACTTGGCACCCATCGATACAGGGAATGTCAGGACAAACGTCTCTAGCCATTTGAATGGCACTCACACCATCAAATGTAGGCAAAAAGTAGTCAGCTAGAATGATATCGATGGGCTGCTCTTCTAGTATTGAGCGAAACGCCGCTTCTGTTTCAACCCGCATAAAGTTAAAGCTCAGCCCAGCCCTCGTTAGCGTTTCTGAGATTAACTCAGCGTCAACAGCATTGTCTTCTAGCATCAGAAGATTTAGTACGTCGAGGGGGGGAGCAGGTAAGGTCATATACTAAGAAATATAAGGCGGCGCGTAGTGTGGCAATTCAAGTGAGGCTGTTCGTTAGTCCTGTACAAGTATCACATCCTTTTGAGCTTAGTCTTTTTCTTCGTGGTTTTAATACTTCACAATGATGAGAGCAATTACTCATTATTCATTCCGATGAGTCTTCTGACTTAGTTCAAACTTAGGTGACACTTTAGCACGATCTAATTGTCTCAGTGCCTATTGACACCTTGCGTTGGCCTCATTACACAGACTTTCTAGACACTGTGCAATAAGGCTATAGCGGTCGGTATAACTGAATTACAGTACTCAAAAATCTCCCCTCCCAGAAGAAAGTAATAGCTAGCAGACCTAAAGGCACGATCTCTAGCTCAGGCAGCTTTAGTCATATTGTGCTGGCGTAGGAACTTTTTGTACTTTGCATCAAGAGGCAGACAGCATGAACACGTTGAATCCTAGATGAGCTAAAAGCCAATAGAAAACCCCATGGAGTTCGTGGCAGAAGCCACTGCAACGGCCAACAATAATCTTCTGGCGCGATCTAGTTTCCAGATGACCAGCGTGTCTTTTGTCTGCAGATGGTCGAGACCGTTACCCCATTCAGGGCGGCTGTCCTTTGCTCCACCCTTAGCCTGATCGCGAAACCGCAGGTTTCCACGGTCCTAGTAGAGCAATGCGACGACGACAGCGACGACGACAGCGACGACGACAGCGACGACGACAGTGCGTTTGCTTCTGTCTTTTCTGCTCGCCGACTTTAGACTAGCTATAAGTAGGTAGCCAAAAGTAATCGCTGCTAAGCTTAAGACTGTAAAACACGCCTTTGCATCACCAAGTAACTACATACTCGCCCGGTCTAATTCCAAAGAGTCATCCCCTTTTACTATCTACAATGTCACCTATCGAATCTAATGAGCGGCTGATGATCTTGCTGATCTGTATAGTTCCTTTTGCGGCGCTGCTCTATTGCGCTCTGGTCATTGGGACATTGGTGTCTGTTCCCTTTGTCAGAAATCATTCGCTCATATTCGGCGGTATCTTTGCCTTAATTCCTCTCATGACAGGTGCTAGCATCTGGGTAGGCCCTTTTCGGCGGTAGCGATCATCGCACGATACCAGACCACTCTTTAGTCACGTATAGCAATCTGTGGCAGCGCTCTGAGCAACTGCCTAGGAGGGATACCACTGTTGTTCCTGTGTTGTTCCTGTACAGGGCTAATTCTCAAGATGCCTGCAGCTAATTCTTAGAGATCTTAAATGGGTCTTATGCAGCTTTGTTGTTATCTGTCTGTGTATAAGTAGGTAGCCTAAATTAAACGGGGTTATAGAGCAATGCCTAACATAAGGTTTCGACGACTGATAGCAGCGTTTACGTACGGCTACCTATTTACAGGGCACGGCTGAGGCTAGGCTTTAGAAACGGTAACTTGTAGTTCGCCATCTAATGAACAACGAGATGAACAACGAGGGTTAGCTCTAAGGGGTCGTGAACTAAAGAAGTGTGGGATGTGTCATGAATGATGTCGAATTAGACCATGAGTGATGGATTGTCCCTTGTGCGATCGCTCTAAATTTCACAGGCAAGGTAAAACCAGTAAGGGTAGTCAGCGATATCGCTGCGCAGCCTGTCACCGAACGTTACCGAAACCTTCGACATCCTACGTTCTCATCTACGTGATGCAGCAGCGCTTACTTTTCTTATGAGTTTTCTGCACCACTATCTGCACCACTAAGAGCTAGAAGAGATAAGAGCTAGAAGAGGATATTGATGGAGTACTAAAGTTGAAGCTACAGAAAACATATAAAAGAAAGCGGTTAAAGGACAAAGAACAACTTCTTCAATTCCAGCTATTTGTTATGAGCGAGGTAGGAAAACCTATTGAAATAAATATCGTTCTTAATTAATCCATCACAGAAGGCTATAGATGAATTTTTCCACTGTGGCCTGGATGTGCTGGGTACAGTGCTTCTGAGAATTCCGTTAGATAATCTGGATTTGTGTCGCATCGCTTTTAGCTATCAGTCCACAGGGCTGAAGGTTCTCTATGGGCTAAGGTCAAGTAGTGTTCCAATCACTTATTACGACTTTGGCTTTAAATCCGCTGCTGTAGTTTCTTTGCTTGTCTGCCATGATGTCTTCCCCCTACGGGCTCTAGATTGCTCTCTCTAGCTACTATCCTAGGTCTGAGGGTCACTCCAGCTGTTTGCGCTAATCTATCTATGGCAGTCTTGATGTTGCTAGTTTTTGTATCTCCATTTTTTTATGGCTCTAGCCTAGCCTCTGTGTCTCTATCTATGTCTCTATGAAGTATCTCAGCGGAAATGAACTGATAGCAGAACTGCCCCTGATCTTGATGGGGCCGGTTTTGCGACGGACGCAGGCGACTGACGTAACGGTTTGGATTGCACTTAAGCACGCCTGTCGGGTTGAGCTGCGGGTTTTTGAGACTGAGCAGGCAGGACAGCAGATAGGCCGGTGCGTGTTTGAAGGGCAGCGAGAGACCGTTGCTGTGGGAGCGTATTTGCACGTTGTGGCGGTGACGGCACGTGCGGTGACGGCTGAACGGCTGATGAGCGATCGCATTTATGCCTACGACCTACAGCTCACGGCTAAGAACCCTCATGAAAAGTCTTGTAGTTTATCAGAGGCGCTCAGCATTGATAAATACGGTGCTGAATCTATCAGTTATTTTGCCCACCAAAAGCCAACTTTCACCTTGCCCCCCTCCGAACTGCGCGATTTGAAGCTGATTCATGGCTCTTGCCGCAAGCCACACGGTAGAGGATTTGATGCTCTGTCTATTTTAGACTGCTTGATTGAAGCGGATGCAAGCGACGCTAGAACTCGACCTCACCAGCTTTTTATGACGGGCGATCAGGTCTATGGAGACGACGTGGCCGATCCGCTGCTGTGGTTGGCCACGCCGCTGGGCGATACGCTGCTGGGCTGGGAGGAAAAGCTGCCTTTGAATCGCGAGGCCAGCGAGCTGTTTCCAGACGATCGAGGTCAAAATCAGGGTCCGCATCAAGGCTGGAATAGGAGCTGGGTGTACTCGAAACAGCTACCCGCAGGCAAGCGAGCCCAGTTTACGACTCAGCAGGCAGGCTTTACCGCTGGGCTAACAGACAAAGCAGAAAGAACGACCAGCCATCTGCTGGGCTTTGGCGAATACTGTGGGGCCTATTTACTATCGCATTCTCCGGCCTGCTGGCCTGCGCATTTGCCGATGGGTGCACAGGTGACGACGGGTCGCAAAAGGATTCGCGCCTGGGATGAAGATAAGCGCTGTCTGGAGCAGTTTTTGCATGCGCTGTGGAAGGTTCGACGACTGTTGGCGAATATTTCAACCTATACAATTTTCGACGATCACGATGTTAGTGATGACTGGAACCTGAATCAGAACTGGTGTTTGCGGACGCTGGGCAAGCCGCTGGGGCATCGTACGGTGCAAAATGCGATGCTGGCTTATGCTATTTTTCAGGGGTGGGGCAATACGCCCGAGCAGTTTGAGGTAAATGCTGCTGGTGCTGAGATTACGGGTGCTAAGACTACTGGTGTCGAGACTACTGGTGTCAAGACTACGGGCGCTAAGACTACGGGTGCTAAGACTACTGGTGCCAAGGCTATTGGCGTCAAGACTACTGATATCAAAACTACTGGTGCTAAGGCCTCTGGTGTCCAGACTACTGGTGAGGCGTTGCTGCTGGCGACTGAGCAGTGGTCGCGCTCTGGGGGCGAAGACGGATCGGCGATGGAGGCGATCGCAACTTACCTGGGCCTGCCACCAACAAATCCACACACCGGGCTGCCCGAATTCATTGAAGACAAAGGCGTCTGGATATTTCAGCGCGATCCGAAGTCCCTGCGCTGGCACTACACTATCCGCAGCGCCTGTCATGAAGTGATTGTGTTAGATACGCGCATGTGGCGAGGCTACCCCATAGAAAAGAAGCCCATTGCGCCACCCATGCTGCTGAGCCCCTGCGCTTTTCAAGCTCAGCTTGCCGAACCGCTTGCCAATTCCTCTGCTGAGCGCTCTGCCGATTTAGAAACAGATGCTGCCGACCGTAGCGCCTATAAAACATTTGTAGTTGCGCCGACAAACGTTTTTGGCATGCGGGCTTTGGACTGGGTTCAAGAGTGGCATTTGGAGCGGCGCAAGGTCTTTTCTGCGGATGTGGGCGACTCTTGGAACTTTAACGATCGGGCACTGGCAACTTTGTTATTAACGCTGTTTAAGTATCGTCAAGACGTTGTTGTGCTCTCTGGTGATATTCACTACAGCTCTGTCATTCATGTGGACTATAAGAACAATCGGTCAGGCGATCGCGCTAGCCTTGTTCAGTTTACTTCTAGTGCGATGAAGAATGAAGAGATGCTGACTCAAGTGCTGCATACTCGACTGAAAGAATGGCTGCTGCCTGAAAGGCCGCGTCAGTGGGTGGGCTGGTTTTCACCGCCGGATATGCAAGAGCTTCGCCGTTCTAAGCGGCAATCGGCTCTTCAGCAAGATTCTGCTGACTGGTCTTGTCGGATGGACTGGCTGATGCGATCGCCCGCGCAGTCTGTTAAGGTCGTCTCTGACTTAGCCGAACTCATTCCGCCTCCTGCGATCGCTAGAAAGCCTTGGTTGCAATGGCTGAAGTTTTGGAAAGCCCGCTGGTTTCAAGAAGGGAAAGAAGTGGTGGGGGTCAATAATATTGCCCTGGTTTCTTTTCAGAAGGATGCGTCTTTTCCACAAGATCTAGACGTTAAACAAGAACACTACTGGTTTTCACCCTGGTTACCTACTCAGGTCGTCTGCAGCCGGTTTGAGCAAAAGCGTTCGAGATAGTTAAAATTCTCTTGCTTAGATCTGAGTTTGCTGGTTGCTCGAATACTGTCGGCTGGAGATGTACGACATCATCTCCAAAACTATATCCAAAACTATAGTAGTCAGCTTGGCAGAAAGCGGCCTGGTAAAGCAGCTATTTTGCAAACAGTTGTTCTCCCTCTCTCGTCATGTCTGTTGTTACACTTTCAACATTTTCTCTATTATGAACTTTGACGCCTACGACCCCCAAAGCTTTTACGATGAGTATTTTGCCGCAGCAGGAGAGCTGCGCCCAGCGCTAGCGCCCATCCTACAGTGGTTTCAAGCGCAGCCGTCTCAGACTATATCTGAGGTTAAAGCCGAGCTAGAAGCTGTTTTAGAATCGCTGGGGGCTACTTTCAGCTTTGAGGGTGAAGAGCGAGTGCTGCCCTTTGACCCAGTTCCTCGGGTCATTACTGCTGAGGAGTGGCAAACGCTGACGGCTGGGCTAAAACAGCGGGTCAAAGCGCTCAATATGTTTTGTGCGGATGTGTATAGCGACCAGCGCATTATCGCCGAGGGCGTGATTCCGCGCGACGTGATTGAGTCGGCGCTGCGATTTCGGCCTCAGTGCATGGGCATGAAGCCGCCTAAAGGCATTTGGTGTCATATCGGCGGCATTGATTTGGTGAGAGATGGCGACGGAAACTGGTGCGTTTTAGAAGATAATCTGCGCGTTCCGTCTGGCATTGCCTATGTGCTGAAAAATCGTCTGGCGATGGAGCAGGTGCTGCCAGATTTGATGGCAAAGTTTTCGCCTGAGCCTGTGAGTGACTATGCTCAGCAGCTTAAGTCTGTGATGGATGCGATCGCGCCTAGCTCTGATAGTACAATGGCCCTGCTGACGCCAGGTGCTGATGATTCTGCTTACTTTGAGCATCAGCTTTTGGCTGAGCAAATGGGCATTGCGCTAGTGAGTCCGCAAGACGTGATGATGTCGGATGGGTATCTTTGCTATCGCAGCGAGAAGGGTCCTCAGCGTTTAGACGTGGTGTATCGGCGCGGCGCTGAAGATCTGTTTGCCGATCTGGATTTAGGAGAAAATTACCCCGACAGCGGCGCTACTTTGATTGAGCTGTGTCAGCAAGGAAAGCTGGTTTTAGCCAATGCTATCGGCGCGGGTGTGGGCGATGACAAGGTGATTTATGCCTACGTGCCAGATATGATTCAGTTTTACCTAGATGAAGAGCCGCTATTGCCTAACGTGCCGACTTATCTGTGCTGGCGCGACCATGACCGTGAGTATGTGCTAGACCATTTAGAAGAGCTAGTGGTAAAGGCCGCGAGCGCTGAGGGCGGTGATGACATGCTAGTAGGTGTGAACTCTACTGCCGAAGAGCGGCAGGCGTTTGCTCAAAAGATTCGTGAAAAGCCAAGAGGATACATGGCGCAGCCGACGGTGTATTTATCGCAAATTCCAACGGTGGTGGAAGGCGGCATTGAGGGACGACACACGGATCTGCGACCCTATGTGCTGTGCAAAGGAGATGAGATTTATGTGCATCCGGGCGGCCTGACGCGAGTGGCTTTAGAAAAGGGGCAGCTGGTGGTGAATTCGTCGCAGGGGGGCGGGGCTAAGGATACCTGGGTGCTGAAGCCATAGGCTTTAATCTAGCCATCCTTTTTTAGTCGCTTCAAAAACGGCTTGTATGCGGGTTCTGACGTTTAGTTTGGTCAGTATGTTCTTGGCGTGAAATTTCACGGTGCGCACGCTGATATAAAGCTGGTCGGCAATGTCGCGATCGCGCAGTCCCTCGGCCATTAGCCGCATGACCTCATGCTCTCTGGCCGATAGCGGCGATCGCACGTCTAAATGTCTGTCTGTTGCCTGCTGGTAAGGTAGCTGCAAACGCACAGAAATCACTGTTTTGGGATCATCTGCCCTTACGCTCAGCTCACCGCCCAAAGCCTGTGCTGCTGCTGCTATTTCTTCAAGACTTTGTTTGAGCGTCTGTTCAAAGTTTTGCTCAAAGTTTTGCTCAAGATTTTGCTCGAAGTTCTGTTCAAAGCTTTGTTTTAACCTCTGTTTGAGGATTTGCTCCAAAGACAGCTTATTTGCATCCGCTGGATCTATCAGTGCCTTTTTGGTCAGCGTCTTTTTGGCTAGCATGGTCTCAAAAGCAACAGACTCATTGCCATAGATCAAACGGCAGTAGCGAGAGGAAATACCTGCTAGGTGCTCGGCTAGCTGTAGCAATAGCTGACGAGCGGGCGGCGTTAACTTTTGCTCGGTCCCTAACATGCTGAGCTTTTGGCGGTTCAGCATTGCCGATAGCCGATCTGAAAGAGAAACGTTTGGATCGTCCGGTATGCCGCTGGTCGTAGACGGATTTAACGATCTTCCGTGGGTTACGCTTTTAGCTACCTCTTGCATCAGTGCCTGATGCTCTAACGCACTCGCTAGCGCCCCGGCGATTGAAAAGCTCAATATTTGCAACACTTCTAACAGCCCCGGATTCATCGGCGCTGTGCTAAATATGGCTAGCACGCCAATAGTCTGGTCTGCCTGTATCAGCGGCAGACCGGCAAAGCCTTGAATATTGTTTGTGATCGCCCATTCGCGATCTTTCACCCATGCCTCTTCTGGCAGGCAGTTACTCAAAAAGGGAATGCAGTTTTGGGCGATCTTCCCAATCTTGAAATGACCCATTGGCACCCGTGCAAAAGAGCCGTCTAGACGAGTGTACAGGCCCGCAGAGGCTACTAGCTCTAGCGTTTGACGGTCGGGCGCAACTAGCCAAATTCTAGCAAATGCACACCCCAATGTTTCAACTAGGCCGCTGGTTACGCGCGTAGAAATTTCTGCCGAATCGAGGCAGCCGCTAAAGGTATTGATTACTTCCGCACAGAGCTTAAGGTCGAGCAAGATTCTTGATGAATCTAGGTCTTGAGCGGCTGAATCAGACAAAGATTTCTCTTCCATAGTGCGTTATGCATCTCTATGGTTATGATAACGGCGAACCGCCAGCAGAGCGATCCTCACGCGTTTTGGTGATGGTCAAAGAATAGCAAAAGCGGTCGGCGCGGGAGATAGTTTCGCCGTGTAAAACAGGTTTTTGGTGATGGGTATAGGCGGTGTAGCGATAAACAATGAGCGGATGGCCAAGCGGCACCTCTAAATAGTCACTCATTTCATAATCGGCATGAGTACATTCAATCACAGCGTCTATGTGCTCAATGGCAATGCCATTTTCTTCTAGGACGGGAAAGGTCATCCGGCACTTTAGCTGTGCGCCCAGCGTTTGACCGATGTCTGTCAAAGCATAGGTCACGTCAACGGCTCCAACCGCGCCATCCATCCGCAGCAGCTTTTTTTGCAGGTAGGCAGTGGGCTTTGTGCCATTAGCTGACTTAGCCTCCTTGGCTAGCTGTAAAGCCGCCTGTACCGCTTCTGGCGGACGGACTTTGCGAAACAGCAGATTGTCCATAGAGAGCCTGCTGCCTTTACTAGCAATGTCTTGCTCTAAAAACACCAGCGGACTCGATAGCGAGTAGGTCATCTTGGTCTGCTGGGTGACAAAGACCCCTTTTCCCTGCTGCGATCGCACTAACCCCTGATGGACCAAATTCGTCACCGCCCGTCTCACCGTAATTCGGCTGACCTCAAAAGTTTGCATGAGCTGATGCTCGCTAGGCAGCTTTTCCCCAGGCGAATACTGGCCGATTTCTATCTGCTGGCGAAGCTTTTCGGAAATACTGACATGTAGAGGAACAGACATAGGCTGAGATAGAAAAGCGGCGAAACAGGACGAATGCTGAGCTGAAAGCGGTGTTTGGAGCTCAGACCTTGTTATACCAGCTTGAGCCTGTTATTTTACTTGTTATAACAAGTACCTTCTGCGGGGTATAATTTCACCGTGCGCTTTTTACTATGCGCTTTTTACTATGCGCTTTACGTACACGCCCCTGTGTATTTATTTTCTGTCTGTGCATCTTACCGTTTGTTAGCAAGCTCATATAACTATGGCTATCCATACCCTCACAAAGCCCGCTCCGCCTGCCTTCAACCCCCGTCAAGTTTTGAGTGCAGCGCAGCTAGCTCAGCTAAACCGGCGCTCTAATCTAGCCGGATCGCTCAGGCTCGTCTGTCACTTATTAGTTCTATGTGTTAGCGGCTATGTCTGGAGCCTTGCGGCTAGCTGGCTGTCGTGGCTAGCACTACCCGTCTACGGGATGAGTTTGGCCTTTTTGTTTTGCGCTGTGCATGAGTGTGTGCACAGAAGTGCTTTTGCCAGCGCTCAGCTTAACGATGCGATCGCCTGGTTTGCTGGCCTGCTCTCTTTTTACAACAGCACTTTTTACCGGCGCTATCACAAGTGGCATCATCGCTATACGCGCGTCGCAGGCAAAGACCCTGAGCTTGGCGATCTGACCCCCGAAAATATGGGTCAGTACCTTTGGGTGCTAAGCGGGCTGCCCTGGTGGAAAGACAAGATTGTCGGGCATGTAAAGGTTGCCTTAGGGCAGCTTGACGGCTGCTTTTACCTACCCGAAAGCGCACATGCAAGCGTGATTCGCTCAACTCGCTTACAGCTTGCGGCGTATGGTGCGATCGCCCTTCTCTCTACTAGCCTCGGCCATCCTCTATGGCTGATCACTTACTGGCTGCTGCCCCTCGTTGTTGGCCAGCCCTTCCTTCGCTTTGTGCTCTTGGCCGAGCATACCGGTTGCGCCTACGGCGACAATGCCCTAGCCAACACCCGCACTACCCTTACCTCCTGGCCTCTACGCCTGCTCATGTGGAACATGCCCTACCACGCAGAGCATCATCTTTACCCGTCTATTCCCTTTCACGCGCTGCCCGCCGCTCACCAGCAGCTCAAAGACAAATTCACCCATGTCGAGACAGGTTACTGCTGGGTCAATCGCCGCCTTGTGAGCAGCTTTAAAGAGAACACCTTCCAAGAAAATACCTTCCAAGAAAATACCTTTAAAGGCAAGTGCAAGACCAACACCATCTAAACATAGGTTGAGAGAATGGCCAGCAGTTTTAGTCTTCAAAACTTTTGCTTACAGTGTGGAGTGACGCTGCCGAGCGCGACTCTGGTGTACGAAACCTATGGCCATCTCAACGCTGAGTACAACAATGTTATTCTTTATCCCACTTCCTACGGTGCGCAGCACAGTGATGTAGACTGGCTGATTCGTCCTGGTGGTGTTCTAGATCCAACAGACTGGTTCATTATCATGCCAAACATGTTTGGCAACGGCCTTTCTACCTCACCTAGCAACTGCGAGCTTGCCAAAAAAACAGGCGTCTATTTCACTCACTACGACAACGTTCGCGCCCAGCATGAGCTGTTAAACAGCCTCGGCATTGAACAGCTTGCGCTGGTGTATGGCTGGTCAATGGGGGCGCAGCAGGGCTACCACTGGGGGGCGCTATATCCCAGCCAGGTACAGCGAATTGCGGCCATTTGCGGTACCGCCAAAACCACCGACCACAATCGCATTTTTCTCTACAGCCTCCGCGCCGCGCTTCAGAGCGATCCGGCTTGGAATGGTGAACGATTCGAGGCAGTGCCCGATCGCGGCTTTCACACCTTTACCCAAATCTACGCGAGCTGGGCTGCCTCACAGGCCTACTACCGGGCAAAGCCTTATCTGGCTTGGGGCTACACGTCTTTAGAAGATTATTTACTACGAAGCTGGGAGGCCAGCTACCGCCAGCGCGATCCGCACAATCTGCTGGCGATGATTGAAACCTGGCTACGCTGCGACATTAGCGACAACTTGATTTACGGCGGCGATTATCAGCGGGCGCTTGCCTCTATTTCAGCCAAAACTTTGGTTATGCCAGCAACCACAGACTTGTACTTTACCCCAGAAGACTGCGAGGCCGAAGCCCGACAAATTACTAACAGTGAGTACTGCCCGATTCATTCGATTTGGGGGCACCGTGCAGGCAATCCCTATCAAAATACCGAGGACGAGGTCTTTATTCAACAGGCTATTACCAAACACTTGAAGGATTAGTGTTTTTTTGTAAGTGCAGTAACTTGCCGGAGAGTTGGCCTCAAGAGTTGAAGATGTTTGACTTTAGGTTGTGCAGTGGATGTCATCAAGGAAGCTGCCATCTAAATGAGCCAAGATACCGATTAGTCAGCCCTAAGTCAGAAGCCGTTAGAGGATAAAACTCAAATACACATTTCTCTAATAGCGGAACGGCAAATCTGGTACTTATGAGCACTCGATACTTAAGGTTCAGCGCAGCAGATGCTGAACCTTGTAAAATGTTTTTTAGATAGAATGCTAACGACTCTAAAAAGCTCAGCAGTCGCTTTACTGATGCCCTCTCTCGAAAAACATGACCCTAGTAACAAAAGATCGGCTTCGGCTTCAGGCAGATACACTTACAGTAGAGGAATTAGTAGATCGGGTTAAGCGTGGATTAATAAGGGTTCCAGCTTTCCAGCGTCCACTTCAATGGGAGGCAGAGGATGTAATACTACTTTTTGACAGTATTTATCAGGGATACCCCATTGGCTCTTTCTTAATGAGACAAGCCTACGCTCCGGCCTCCGCCATAGAGTACGGTCCTGTTAAAGTGAGTGCGCCAGAGTCAAATTCAGCGTTATGGGTAGTCGATGGACAGCAGCGACTGACTGCCTTTACTGCTGGCTTAGCACGAGATGGAGAAATACCTACAACGCCTGACGATGCTTGGGTTGTTTACTTTGACACTCAAAAGAAAGCATTTTCTGCTCCTTCCAAGAGTGGAGACTTACCCTCAACTTGGGTGCCAGTAGCCCAGTTATTGGATGCATCAGTATTGATTGAATGGGTATTCAATTGGAAACATGGTAAAGACGTATCCCTACGAAATTCCGTTTTTGAGGCTGGTAAAAGAATTCGTCAGTACGAAATTCCCGTTTATATCGTTGAAACAGACGAAGAGGAACTACTTCGAGATATTTTTTATAGAATTAATGACTCTGGGAAAAAGATGAAGTGGAAAGATATCCACGATGCACTTTTCGGGCAAAAGTCGGATGAGCCCTCTACTCTTAGCGGTTTGGCAGATGCATTACAATCTCTTGGAATTGGACGACCTCAAGAAGATCAGCTTCTCTCCGCCATTATTGCCTTTAAAGGTCTAGATGCCACTCGAAGTATTTCAGAGCATTATCGTCGAGATCCTGACGTGCTTCGTGATGCTGTTCATAATGCTTTACCTGCCCTCAGAGGCGTCCTAGCTTTTCTCAAAACGCACGCCGAAATTCCTCATCTTAGGCTGCTGCCGCGTTCACTTCCGTTCATCGTTCTGACGAAGTTTTTTGGCTTCTATCCACAGCCTAATGAAAGAACTACAGATCTTCTCATCCGATGGACATGGCGAACTTTATTAGGTATAAAGTCAGTTGATGAGAGAACATTGCTTCGTCATAGTTTGAATGCCATAGAAAGTAGCGATCAAGAACAAACTATGCAAAAACTGTTAAATGTAATTCCTCGCACTAGAGGAAAAAGCTTCGCGTTGCCGCAAAGATTCGATGCTCGCGCTGCTGATAGTCGAATTGCGCTTGTAGCACTAAGTGCACTTCATCCGCGCGATCTCAAAAGTGGAAAGCTCATTGACGTTGCAAACTTGATCGAATCGCATAGCCTTAACGCTTTTCGAAAAATTATTTCTGTTGGCACTAAAGCTACTCACGGATCGTCGAATCGCATTCTGCTACCATCGACCTCTCAAAGTGTTCTGAAAGAGCTTGTTGTGCTTATCGAAGATGAAGGAGTAGATTCACAAACACTCAGATCACATGGCATCGACGACGAAGCCGCAGAACATATTCTCAATAAAGAATTAGATGATTTTTTATCACGCCGCAGTAGGTTCCTTGAAGGGACAGTGAATTCATTTGGTTCACGCCTAGCTGCTTGGGATATGAATGATCGACCCAGCATCAGCTATATTTTGCGACAAACAGGAGATAATTCGTGACAGAGGTACTAAGCGTAGGTCTTTACGGAAAGATAGTTGGCTACCTGACGCAAACGACAAAAGGTCAGATCACATTTCGCTTCACAGCGGCCTATTTGTCCGGCCCCAATCGGCCCGTGCTTAGCCAATCTTTTGAAGACAATCTTTCTCGAACTTATTCCGGACAGAAGCATTCGCTTCCTCCGTTTTTTGCTAATTTAATTCCTGAACCTGGTACGTTACGAGAGCTGATTGAAAAGAACCTAGGTGTGGAGCCAGGCGATGATCTAGCTTTGCTAGAAACTGTTGGCCGCGATTTACCAGGAGCGGTTGAAGTCATTCGTGTAGACGAAGAGATTTTTCCTAGTCAGGATGATCAGAAAATGTCTGCTTACATGACAGAAAAATCTGAGGACAGCCTAGAAGCTAAAACGACAGGTCTACGGTTTTCGTTAGCGGGCGTGCAAATGAAGTTTTCTGTGCTGCGCGATCCAGAAAAAATAGCGCTTCCTGCGCATAACCAAGATGGCGATTGGATTGTCAAGCTAGGCTCAGCACGCTTTCCACTCGTAGTGCAAAACGAGTACGCAATTATGCAGTGGGCAAAGGCCGCTGAATTCGACGTGCCCGAATGCTATATCCAAGATGCTAAAACAGTGGATTTTGCTTTAAAAAAGCAAGCTGATTTTGGAGATAGTGTTTTTGTGATTCGTCGGTATGATAGAAAGCTAGGTAAGCGCATTCACCAAGAAGACTTCGCTCAAATTACTAGTAAAAAACCGTCACTCAAATACGATCATCTCAAGTATGAGCAGTGCGCAGGATTAGTCAAGCAACTTAGTGGTGATGACACATACTACGAATTTATCCGTCGGCTTACGTTTATGATCGCCTCTGGGAATGGAGATGCCCACTTGAAAAACTGGTCATGCTTGTATTTGGATAGCCGATATCCAAGCCTTGCGCCAATGTATGATCAGGTCTGTACAATTGCGTGGCCAGAACTAGATTCTACGTTAGCTCTTAAGCTTGCAGGCACGAAAAACTTCTTTGCACTGGATATACAGCGATTCGAGGAACTAGCTAAGAGAGCTGGCGCAGATCCAAATAAGACTGCTGAGACAGTTCAAGAAACATTGTCTCAGTTGATAGAGACTTGGAATAAATCGCAAGTTTCTAATTTGCTTCCCTCACATCATGCACAACGCCTTCAAGATTTCTGGGAACGCGTACCTTTGTTACGCTCATTCGCGTCTAATATGGAACGGCCAGGTTAGGACTGAGGGTGATCGCACGAACGTAAGCGCGACCTAGCAACTTAGCAAAACCCACGTCGCGTTGTCACCAAGCACAGTAGTCTGGGCCAGCAATGCCAGCTAGGTCATGACTTCGTGAGTAAAGCAAACTACATCACGATATGTCGCTTACTCTTTATTGGTCTGAATAAGGAGACTTGTTCGGACTCTTTAGAGAACTATGAGTCGGTTTGTGGGCTCTCGGAGCGATCGCCGCGTCGACCTTCACCCCGTTCGGGTAGCTGCTGGCGCTGTTCTTCTGTAAGCACAGCACTAATTTGCTCATGAGTCGCCTCATGAATAGTCCGCAGCTGTTCGCGCTGCTCGTCACTTAAATCCAGAGATCGCCAGGCCCTGCGACCTAGCTCACTTTCTCCTAGTTCTGCTTGCTGCTCGGCGGTCAGCACTGCTGCCATTTGGCTGCGCTCATCGCTGCGGATAGCTTCAATTTGAGTAGACTGAGCCTCGGTGAGATTGAGATCTTCTAAACCTGGGCCACGACCATGCCCCCGCCCCCCGCCATCGTGCATTTCCGCTAGCTGCTGGCGCTGCTCCTCGGTAAGAATGGCATTGATTTGATCGTGAGAGCCTTCATGCAAGCTGCGAATTTGACTGCGCTGCTCGTCGCTCAAGTCGAGGGCTCTAAAGGCTCCTTTAGGAGAGTCGCTGGCCGCTAGGGTCTCACGCTGTTCGGGCGTCAGCAACGCTTCCGTTTGGCTGCGAGTTTCTGTGCGAATCGCTTCGATTTGGCTCGATTGCGCCTCACTTAGGTTTAGCTGTTCGAGGCGATGTCCCCCTCGTCTGCCGCTGTCTTGGTCGTCGGCTTGGGCATCGGCCACGCGAGCCCAGGTGAAGGGCGCAGCGATTAGGACGATCGCTGCCAGACTGCCTAAAGAGAGGGTTTTGAAGTTAAAGTTCATAAACTGTACGATCTTGTGTGATGTGTTTTAGAGCGTGTTGCAAAGCCGTAAGACAATCTTAAAACTCACGCATTAGCTCTGCTTTTGTTGACACTTCCATCGTAGATAAGTACTTTGCCTTTCAGTAGCGCAAAAAGTCACGACTTCACCCATGACTTTTGTCATATTCATAGCATCAGCAGAGAAGCCAGAACAGAAAACCAGAATTTCCGTTGCCTAATAGACAGTTTTTATTCTTTAGATCTTATAGGATTTGAGAACAATAGATTCTGTTGGAAATCTTGCTATGCCCTATCCGCCCTTTCGCCCGGTCAGTTCGGCGTCAAGACGCCGATTTTTGAAGCTGGTGGGTAGAGCAGGGGGCACAGCGGCGGTGCTGACGACTATGAAAGAGATGGGGTTGATTTCGTCGGCAAAGGCAGAAAAGAAGCCATCGCTACACTCACAGCAGGGGGCAGGTACTCGCGTGGTGATTTTGGGAGCGGGCATCGCAGGGATGACGGCGGCCTACGAGCTGGGCAAGGCGGGCTATGACTGCCAAATTTTGGAGGCACGCGATCGCGCGGGTGGCCGCTGCCAAACGCTACGAGGTGGGGATGCCTTGATAGAAAGCAACAGCTCTCAAACCTGTTCTTTTGATGAGGGACTCTATTTCAACCCAGGGCCTGCGCGTATTCCCTATCATCACACTGCGCTGCTGGGCTACTGCAAAGAATTTGGTGTGCCGCTAGAGGTGATAGTCAACGAAAATCGGGCCGCTTATTTTCAAGACGATGACGCTTTTGAGGGCCAGCCCGTTCTCAACCGCCGTGTGGTTAATGACACTCGAGGCTATATCTCTGAGCTTTTGGCCAAGGCCATTAGTCAAAAGTCTCTTGATCAAGAAGTCTCTGAGTTAGACCAAGTGCGGCTGATGGATCTGGTTAAAAGTTTTGGCAGCCTGGGTGATGACTATCGCTATACCGGCAGCTCGCGAGCAGGCTATACGAACGGACCGGCAGCGGGCGATCGCGCCGGAGAGCCTTTTGAACCACTGGGCCTATCAGCCTTGCTTGACGCTGACTTTTGGCGCTACAAGCTGCACTTTGGCGAGGGCTATACCCAAGCAGCGACGATGCTACAGCCGGTTGGCGGCATGGACAAAATCGCCCAGGCGTTTGAACAGCAGGTCGGTGATTTGATTGAATATGGCGCTCAGGTCAATCAGATTAGAAAGACGCCCACAGGGGTAAACATTGTATATAGCGCGGCTGAGGATACAGGTACGGTAACAGAGAAAAGCCTAGAGGCTGACTATGCAATTTGCACCCTGCCGCTGCCGGTGCTAGCTGGGATGGAAACGGACTTTTCACCCGCGGTGCAGGCTGCGATCGCCCTGGGCGGCAGTCAGTATGTCAACGCTGTTAAAGTGGCTTTTCAGGCGCAGCGGCGATTCTGGGAAGAAGACTACAACATCTATGGCGGCATTTCCTGGACAGAAAAAGACATTACGCAAATTTGGTATCCGTCTACTGGATTTCAGAGCGATAAAGGAATTGTGGTAGGTGCTTATATCTGGGACAACGAGATTGGCAATGCCTGGGGCTTGCTTTCGCCGGAAGAACGAATGGCCCAGGCGATAGAATCGGGCAGCGCCCTTCATCCTGGCTATGCAGATGAAGTGTCAGCGGCAGCCGGAATGACCATCGCCTGGGAGAATGTGCCTTATAGTCAAGGTGGCTGGGCGGAGTGGGAAGAGGAGCAGCGAGAGAGTGCTATCGGCTGCTGTTGCAGCCTGACGGTCCGATATTTTTGGCAGGGGAGCATTTGAGCTATTTAACCGGCTGGCAGGAAGGTTCTGTACGCTCAGCGCTGCTAGCGGTTGAAGGCATTGCTGGTCGAGTAGCGCAGGCCGCTTGAGCCAGTTTGAAGTGAGTTTTGGTTTTTACTGTTTTTTATAGTTATTAGGGATTGAATCTATGTCGTGGAAAAAACTGGCGCTAGGTAGACTGTTGGCGATCGCGCTATGCCTGAGTCTGAGTTTGGGGCTAGTAACTTCTGTCACCGCTCAATCAGAAACAGCTCAACCAGAAACAGCTCAATCAGAAACAGCATCTAGCGTCATCCGACACCCAATTCCAGGCTCAGACTTTCCGATTTCACAGGCCGTAGAAATTCCCGCTGACGCCACTCTGGTTTATCTCAGCGGTCAGGTTCCGTCCGTCACTGACGAGTCTGCTGATGCGGCTACCATGGCCGCTTTTGGCAACACCGAAATGCAAACGCTCAGCGTCTTAGGAAAAATCCAGGATATTTTGACCAGCTTAGATCTAACGATGGGCGATGTGGTCAAGATGCAAGTGTTTTTAGTTGGCGACTCGGAAAGGGCAGGAAAAATGGATTTTGCTGGGTTTATGGCGGGCTATACGCAGTTTTTTGGCACAGAGGAACAGCCCAACCTACCTTCGCGCTCAGCCATGCAGGTGGCTGGGCTGGTGAATCCTGGCTGGCTAGTTGAGATTGAAGTGGTGGCGCTACGACAGTAGAAAGAGTGGGAGAAAGGTAGAGGGAACAGACAGGTCATTCACTTTAGTTCTGTTCTTTCTCTAATTCTGTTCTATATATTGATATACTGATCTACTTCCCAGTCTGTCACCTGCGAGCAGAATTCGCCCCATTCTTTCTGCTTAAACTCAAAAAAGGTTTTAGCGCCAAGTTCCCCTAGCGTCTCCATCAACAGTGGGTTTTGCTCTAGCGCAGTGAGCGCCTCAAACAAGTTAGTAGGCAGCGTCTCTAAGTTTGGGAATTCTGCTCCTCTAGCAAACAGATTTTCGTCAATGCGATCGCCCGGAGAAATCTCGTTCTTTAGCCCGTCTATCCCCGCTGCTAGCAGCCCTGCTAGCGCCAAATACATATTCGCCGCGCCGTCGATTAACCGACACTCAAACCGGCCCGATTCGGGAATGCGCAGCATGTGTGAGCGATTGTTGCCGCCGTAGGAGATGTAGCGCGGGGTCCAGGTGCTGCCAGAGGTTGTACCACTGGCCCCCAGTCGCCGGTAAGAGTTAACGGTGGGGGCAAATAGCGCCGTTAGCCCTTTGGCATGTTTGAGCACGCCACCGAGAAAGTGATAGCCCACAGGCGAAAGTCCACCTGCGTCTGCGCCCTGTTCGAAGCTGTTAGTCTCGCCTTGCCACAGGCTGCTGTGCACGTGTCCGCCGCTGCCGGTGATGTGGGCAAAGGGCTTGGGCATAAAGGTGGCGGTCATGCCCTGCTTTTCGGCAAGTGTTTTCACCATGTATTTGAAAAAAATGTGGCGATCGCACGTTGTTTTGGCATCGCTATAGCCCCAGTTCAGCTCAAACTGGCCGTTGGCATCTTCGTGGTCGCACTGGTAGGGCTCCCAGCCCAAATCTTCCATATAGCCGACCACTGTTGAGATCAAATCGAACTGGCGCATCAGGTTGATTTGGTCGTAGCAGGGGCGCTCGGCAGTGTCTCTTTCATCGGCGATCGCATATCCGCTCGGCGTCTTTTGCAGTAAGAAGAATTCGGCTTCAACCCCAGCTTTGTAGGTGTAGCCCATCTGCTCGCACTCATCAATCACTCGGCTCAAAATCATCCGAGGCGCAGCGGGAAAAGGCTTGCCTTCAAAATAAACCTCACTAGCTACCCAGCCCACCGTCGGTTCCCAAGGGAGCTGAATCAAAGAACTCACGTCTGGAATGGCCGCAATTTCTGCCGCATCTGGCCCCAGGCCCAAGTTAGACGCAAAGGAAGAGAAAAAAGCACCGTCTTTCTCGACTGACGCAATTTTTGCCGCGGGCACTAGCTTGGCCCTGGTGCCACCAAGCAAGTCTGTGTAGGAAACTAAAAAGAATTTGATCCCTAGCGTCTTGGCCTGCTCGACTAAGCTCTGGGCGTTTGAAGTCTGGGCGTTTGAAGTCTGGGCGTTTGAAGTCTGGGTGCTTGAAGTCTGAGCGGCTGAACTTTGAGTTTGTTGATTAGGCTGCAGGGGCGTTCCAACCATTGTGGATCTCCGAGGTAAATCTGCGGTCGTAAATCTGCGGTTGTGATGGTTTTTTCCTTCCCTATTTAGTAAAACAGCCCACCCTTAACTTTTTTGTGATGATTGCTACGAAAGCGCGGCTCTGAGGCTCTCTGGGCTACAGTCGATTGCGCTTTGGTGCTGTTGTAGCGCTGTTGTAAAAATTAAGCTGTTCTAGTGCTTTTGAGCGTAGGCTTTCGGATACGGCTAGATGAGCGAGGCGAGATATTGTCGCCACTCAGCTTGCTGTTCTGTTGTTGATGATATTGTGCTATCCAAGCTAGCCGACTGGGAACAGTCAGCAAGAGGGAGCTTTAACTAATCTTTTAGCGACTGTTACTGATAGATGCTTGCGAGCAGATGTTTGCTGATGGATGGAATGCTTTCAGGTGCCTAGTGGGTGACTTGGCGTATGAGTCAATTCTAGAAAACTCAACTAGCCAAGCACTCAACTAGCGCTTAACTAACACTTAACTAACAGTAGGGCAAGCTGCCTAATGCTTTGTGATTGTTCATTGTGCAGAATGCACAATGAACGCATAATGAAAGTCCAATCAACTAGGAGCAGAAACCCCTACGTATTGCTTTGTTCATCAACAGCAACAAATATGTATCAACAAAATGTTAAGTCAACAAATGTGACGAATTCATAACTTAACGTACAGTTCAGTACCTGCCCGATTCAGCGCCCTGTGTTACAAGCATAACAGCAGCCTTGGGAAACCCTGTTTTAACTGTTGTTTGAATCAAGGTCTGAGTAAAGACTGAAGAAATCGGCAAAAACAATAGGTGAAAGTTAGTGAGCAAAAAATAGCCTCAAAAGCAACCCTACTAATTTCACTAATTTATGCATGAGCCGTCTCAAAAACAGATATATTGACGCGTCTTTAGCTATTGAATCTGTTTTGGTCGTCAAGTCTTTAGTTTCTAGATCTTTAATTTCTAGATCTTTAGCCGTCGAACTTTAGTCGCCAAATCTTGTAGAAACTGAACCTGTCCTAACCGTCTACCCTCACTACCTAATATGGAATCTAACGGAAAACATTCTGTCGGGGCACCGACGCTGAGCCGAAAGCCGGGCGATCGCAACTTAGTCAAAATGGGCTTTGATATTCACCCTGAGGTGTTCTTTACCTCGGGCGCGCTCATTCTCTTATTTATTGCGATCACCCTGCTTTTTCAAGAGCAAACGTCCACAGCCTTAGCCAGCTTACAAACGCTCATCTCTGATTCGATGGGGTGGTTCTTAATTTTGGCGGTCAACATTTACTTAGGGTAATGTTGTTTTTAGCCGTCAGCCAGTTTGGCCGTATTCGTCTAGGCGGACAAGATGCCCGCCCAGAATTCCCTTTGTTTGCCTGGTTAGCCATGCTGTTTAGCGCTGGCATGGGCATTGGTCTAATGTTTTGGAGCGTCGGCGAGCCGGTCTTTCACTTTTTAGCCCCGCCGCTTGACGGGGTCGCTGCCGAAAGCGCGGAAGCGGCGCAGCAGGCAATGGGTCTGACCTTTTTTCACTGGGGCCTTCATGCCTGGGGTATTTACGCCGCAGTCGGACTGTCGCTGGCGTTTTTTGCCTTTAACTGGGGCCTGCCGCTGACTATGCGCTCGGTGTTTTATCCTATCCTGGGCGATCGCATCTATGGCTGGGCCGGTAACGCCATTGATATTCTGGCTGTGTGGGCCACGCTGTTTGGTCTGGCCGCTTCGTTAGGGTTTGGCGTCGGGCAAATTTCAGCCGGTCTTAATTTTCTTTTTGGCACACCCGATACGACTGGAATGCAGGTTGGCTTGATCTTTATCATCACTGGGTTTGCGACCGCGTCAGTGGTTTCTGGACTCGGCGCTGGCGTCCGGCGACTGAGCGAACTCAACATTTATTTAGCCACCGCGCTCATGCTGTTCGTGCTAGCCGTCGGGCCGACCCTGTTTATTTTGGGCAGCTTTCTTCAGAGCCTGGGCTACTACGTTTCTAGCCTACCAAGGCTCAGCTTTTGGACAGAAACCTTTGAGAACACCAACTGGCAAAATAGCTGGACGGTCTTTTACTGGGCCTGGTGGATTTCCTGGTCACCTTTTGTCGGTACGTTCATCGCGCGTATTTCTAAAGGCCGTACAATCAGAGAGTTTGTGCTAGGCGTGTTGCTGTTGCCCTCTGTGGTGTCATGTCTTTGGATGTCGGTGTTCGGCGGCTCGGCTATGTACCTAGAGCTTAACGACATTGGTACCCTCACTGACGCAGTAAATGACAACGTAGCGACCGCTCTGTTCGTCATGCTGCAAAACTTCCCGTTAACGGGTATTACGTCGTTTATTGGGATTATTCTCGTTGTTGTCTTTTTCGTCACGTCTTCTGACTCTGGGTCACTGGTGGTAGACAATCTTACCTCTGGCGGCAAGCTCGATTCGCCTGTGCCACAGCGAGTTTTCTGGGCAGTGATGGAAGGCGTTGTTGCTGCGGTGCTTATGCTTTCAGGTGGTTTGGCGGCAATTCAGTCAGCTGCGATCGCTGTTGGCCTACCCTTTGCTATTGTCTTACTGGTGATGTGCTACAGCCTTTACCAGGGGCTCAACCGTGAACTAGCTGCCCTCGAAGCGGCTAAGCTTCGCGCTGTAGAGACACCTGCTCCAGTGCCAGCGCCAGCGCCAGTGCTGCAATAAGTAGTATTTACTGATAGATTCGCTCGATAGCAATATCGCCTTCTAGGACTAACTTAGGAGGCGATATTGCTGTTTATGCCATTAGCTATTTAGCCATTAGCTATTTAGCCATTAGCTATTTAGCCATTAGCTATTTACTCCCAGTCGCTGCCCAGGCTCATGTCGGCTGTTTCGGTAATGTAGTCAGGCTTTTCGCGCGGTAGCTGTCCCGAAAGCACCAGATGTGCCATCGCGTCGCAAATTACCCTTGTCGCCAGCAGCGCGGTCATATCGCTAACATCGTATGGCGGTGAAACTTCGACCACTTCGATTCCACAAACGGGCGCTTTTGCAACAATCTTGCCCAGCAGGTAAAGAGCTTCTCTTGGCAGCAATCCCCCTGGCTCTGGCCAGCCCGTCCCCGGCACAAATCCCGCATCAATACAGTCAATATCAAAGCTGATCCAGACGCAATCAGTGCCGTCTAAGGCTCGCTCTAGGGCAAAGTCTACAGCGGCGTCTAGGCCCATATCTACAATGTCTGTCACCGTCAAGATATTAGTTGCCCGCTCTCGACACACCTTGACGCCGGGTCGGGGCACCTGCCAGCCGCCAATGCCAAGCTGCACCAGGTTTTTAGCCGGTGCATTTGCCATATTTGTCGCATGAAACCACGGGCAGGTGTGCATCCGCTCGTCTAAATCTGTTTCTTGCGTATCAACATGTCGATCAAAGTGAATAATGCCCACTTTTTTATCGCCCAGGTGACGGCAAATGCCGCGAACGGTAGGAAACCCAATAGAGTGGTCACCGCCCAAGACAATCGGAAGTGCGCCCGAGCTAAAGACGTGGGCAATCCCCTTAGAAATTTGATCGAATGACTTTTCGTTGTTGGCTGGAATCGTAAAAATATCGCCAATATCGCAGAGCTTGATCTGTTCTCTAAGATCGACGCCTAGCTCAAAGTTGTAGGGTGTATAGAGTGCCGATATTTTGCGAATGCCCTGCGGTCCAAAGCGCGTTCCTGGGCGGTAGGTGGTGCCAGAATCGTGAGGCACACCCACAATGGCCACGTCGTAATTGCCGACTAGCCTCACATCTTCGACATAAGGAGCCTTTAGAAAGGTGTTGATACCCGCGTAGTGAGGCAGTTCTCCTCTCGAGAAAGTGGAGATGGTGCGATCGCGAATACTTTCTGCCGCCTCTAATCCATAGGTCAGGCCCTGGTCTACCTCCTGCTGCCAGCCAGTGAGAGGTAAACGGCTCTCTAGCTCCAATGCCTGCTGCGCTTCCGAGAGCCCATCTGAACTTTGGTCTAGGCTCTGGTCTAGATTTTGGCCTGTAGGATTGTTAGAAGAGTCAGTGGTCATAGAAAAACCTCAAGTGTTGCTCAGCAAAAAAATGCAAAAATTAAATTGAAAGATTAAACGGTTCCCTATTGAAGTCCGGGCCTCTATTACGTCTGTATGGTGAATCTTTAGTCTTTGATCTGGAGTTTTTGATCTGGCCAATAATCGTATGATAAAAGCCCGAGAGAAATTAGCAGTGAAGACCACTCCTAATGCTTTCTCCCGGGCTTTTATCCCGCCGTGTAAGCTGGCTATAAACGCTAGCTCGATCTCTCTCGGACCAGTCGCTAAGCTTTTAGCAGAGGGCCTAAAAGCCTAGTCGGAACCCTAGAGATCTGATATTGTTTTGATGTTTTAATGGGCCTACTTAATATAGAGCAAGGCTTTTTGATTGGTCAAGCGATCTGCTCAATACGTCTCCTCCCAAACATCTCTTCTAAAAACAGATCCTTCTAACACCGAGACACCAAGATAGAGCCACCAAGATAAAACCACCAAGATATTTAGCTAAGACGATCTCTTAAGCTGACGTCTAATATGACGTTATCTTGACAAACTAGAAAAAATTTATTGCTTAGTATCAAACAATACCTTTATGTATAGAAACTGTTGCTAAATTTTAGTCACGATTCAACAATTAATAATTAGCTTCTAGGGTTCCGATCTCTCTAACCTTTTACTTAGTGATTGCTTAGTGAGACGTCTGGTCCAAGAGAAGCAGCCTATAGATGCCTGCGGCGACCGGTGTATGGTCACTGCTTGTATCTGTCAGGTCCACGGCGGGAAAAAAGCCCGGGAGTAACTATACCACCTTATGACTGTGTGGTAGTTCTCTCCTGGGCTTTTTTTATTTTCTATTGTTCTTTCGTTTGTTTGGCAGCCCTGACTAATAGAACACCCAGTTACATGGTTTTGTTTGACAGGCCCGGTTAGATAGGACCAGCTGATAGAGCTGTGTCGAAAGATATCAAGTAATGAAGGAGACTTACGCAAATGGAAAATCCAGTTTTATTCTGGGGCATCATTGTTTTTCTTTTAGGCACACTGAGCATTGGTGTCTGGGCGTCTCAACAGATTAAAGGAGATAGCGTGAATTTTTTGGTGGCAGGCAGAGGGCTAGTGCTGCCGCTAGCTGCCGCCACCCTAATGGCGCAATCAGTTGACTCTAACGCGACCCTTGGCAACACCGATTTATCTGCAGAGTTTGGCTTTTGGGCGGGGGCGTCGCTGCCGGTGGGGCTAGCGCTCTGTTTGTTTTTGACCGGGCTTTTTTATGCCAAACCGCTCAACCGTATGGGTCTAATCACCCTGCCCGACTTTTACCGGGTCAAGTATGGCCATACCACAGAAGTTGTGGCGGCTGTGATTATGGTGATTAGCTTTTCGTTTTTGCTAGCGGGAAATCTGGTGGCAGGCGGCTATCTGTTTCAAACCTTTTTGGGGCTGAGCTATTTTGGCGGAGTAACGCTGATTGCGGCGTTGGTGCTGGTTTACACCGTATCGGGCGGGCTGTTTGCAGTGGCTTACACCGACGCGATTCAAGTGGCGATCGCATTCCTGGGCTCTTTGATCTTACTAGGATTCATTGCTTTTACCTTTGGGCTAGATATGCCAGCAGGTATGGGCCCGTTTGATCTAGAGCAGCTCACTGTGCCTGCGTCGGGCGCGGTGGTTAACTGGGCGACTATTTTAGCGCTAGGACTAGGAGACATTGTTGCCATTGACTTCATGGCTAGAATCTTCGCGGCGGAGAGCCCCGAGACCGCTCAGCGAGCCTGTTTTATTGGCTGCGCGGGCACTTTAATCATTGGTATTCCGTTCTCTCTAATTGCGCTCTCTTCTGGTCGAATTTTAGAAGCCGCAGGCGTTGTGCCCGACGGTCCGGTTCTCTTTGCTCTGTTGGGCAATGTTGTTCCTGCCTTCATTAGTCTACTGGTGATTATGGCTATTATGTCAGCTTCTCTTTCTACTGCCGATGGCGCAATTTTGGGCACTTCTTCTGTGATTGCGCACAACGTAATGGGCATTCGCCAAGGTCATGATGGCGATCACAATGGCCACAGCGCAAACGGCGACCAGCTCTTAAAAATCACTCGACTGATGGCCGTTGTGATTACTGTTATTGGCGTTTTCTTTGCGCTGCGAGTTCCTCAGACGGGAGTGCTGCTGCTGTTGGCCTTTGACTTAGGCTTTGCGGGTTTGGTCGTGCCGCTCACCGGCGGGTTGTTTTGGGCAAAGGCTACTTGGCAAGGGGCCCTAGCGTGCATTGTTATTGGCTCGCTGACGCGGCTTCTATTTTTTGTACTGATGCCGGTTATGTTCGGCTCTGAAAACACGCTGTTGTATATTCCTAACGGTCTGTTTGCAGAAACGTTTGACGGGTTTCCGACTCTGATTAGTCCAATTATTGGGTTTGTTGTATTTGTGGTGATCTCGAATATGACCTATATGCCAGAGACCGTAGAAGTAGCACAGCAGAAAAGAGAGATGGCTCGCTTGTGATTGATAAGTGGCTAAGAGCCGGGATTGAATAGGAGCTGGGATTGAATAGGAAGGCGATGTGCATCCAACCATGCGATCGCTGCGTAGTAAGAGTTAAGACCGCCTACAGCGCGGTTAGCTGCGTTATTCAAACCAGCACTACCAAATTACTTAGGAACTATGCGCTCTTATTTCAAACGATTCCGGCACTTCATTCTAGGTTTAGCGACCTGCCTAGCCCTTGTCGGACTGTACAGCGGCTTTTTGGATGCACAACCGCTACAGGCAAGCCAGCCTCAGGCGTCTTTCAGCACAGCGGCCAATTCAGCGGCCAGCTCAGCTCTTAGCCCAGAATTCTCTCTTATAAAATCTGTTCAGGCCAACGTCCAGTCTGCAAACACTAGGCTACTAGCCCAAGGGATGGAGCCCGGAATGTCTTATGTTGCGCTGATGAGCGAAGACAACGTTGTCCCTGCCGATCCTAAAACCTTTGCGCGCGGTACCGTCGGCGCTGTTGTTTCTGGCAATCGGATGATTGTACGCGGCAGTTTCAAAACCTTGACTAGCGCCCCTCGCGACTATGCAAGCGATCCGGTTAGCCCTCCGAACACTAATATCACGTCGGCCTTCCACATTCATCAAGGAACTCCGATGGAGAATGGCCCTTTTCAATACGCCTTAGACGTGATGCTAGACGACACCGGTCGCGGTGGAAACGCAATGGGAGAATACATGCTCACTAGCGAACAGCTACAGGCCCTTTCAGACGGTCGGCTCTATGTTGATATTCATACCACTAAGAACCGAGGCGGCGAGCTAAGAGGCATCTTAATGCCTTACTAGGTCTAGGCCGATAGACCATCGGGGCGATCGCACCTCATTTACATCTACATCTTCTACAAAACAAACCCACCTCTACAGCGGACGCTTTGCCGCAGATTTAGAGGTGGGTTTGTTCAAGAAATCACCGCCGCGCGAGCTGTAGGACCACCCAACGACCCCGCTTTGCTATAGCGCAATCATCTCAACTCGAACTGATGTTCTGTTAATTCAGCAACGCTTCTAATGTCCCCTGTACGTTTAACGCGTAGGACGAATTCCCTTCAGACTGATAAATTTCAATCGACTTTTCCAAATCAGCCTGGGCCAGTGCCAAATTGCCCTCTTCTGCTCGCGTTACGCCGCGTAGATAATAGGCATCGGCGTTGCGCGGGTTTAGCGTCAGTGCTCTAGAAAGGGCGCGGTCGGCTTCGGTATAGTTGTTGGCATCGATAAAGGCCTGCGCACTCTCTAAGTAGTTGCGCTCGTAGTCAATGCCGCGAAACCGACGCTCTAGGGTGGCGATCGCCCGATAGCTGTCAGTCCGATAGCCGTATATAGCAGGTCGATAGCCTAGTGCCCGCTGCACCTCGTTGTTGGTGACAGTTTGCAGCGAGCGGCCCTCATCTATTGCCTCGGCGATCGCAATTGCCAATCCCTCACCCACGCTCACATTTAGCTCTACAATTCGCCCGGCTGTCGTCCCGAGCCCGCCAAAACCAGAAGCCGGCCCTAGCACTGCCAAATTCTCTTTTTCCTGCGGCAGCGTATGGCGAAAGCCGTAGTTAAACACCGGCATGTTCTCAAAATCAAACAGCCGTAGTACCGAATCTTCTACCTGTTCGTCTAGCCCTTCGATGCCACCGCGATCGTCTAGATGATAGCCAAAGGTGCCTAGCGCCTCGCTGGCTGGAATGCCGCCCGCTGCCATCAACGTGGCCGACAGCTCGTCCACTGGGTTAGCAATTTGCCCTGCATTGCGAATGTACAGCTCGGGCATAATTTCTACCCTAGGGACGCCGATTTTTTCCATTAGCGTTTTTACTTCCTGGGCGATCGCATTCATCTGCGCCGTTGGCGTAGACCCCGATCGGCTTAGCTGCTGCGCCGTGCTCGAATCAGCGTAGAACAGCAGCGCGTTAAAGCTTAGCCGATCGTCTAGCACCGCAATATTGGCCCGGTCAAACAAAAAGCCAGAAGACTTAAGATCGTACTCTTGACCGATGTAGCCGTGTACCAAAATGCTGAAGGCCAAAGAGCGAACATCTGCTGAGTCTGAGGTGCCCTGGTACAGCAGCTTCGGCTGGCGGTGATAGTCCAGCAGGCTCAGCAGCAAGTCTCGCCGCTTTTGAGCATTGCCACCGCTGGCCACCGTTAGCCAGCGCTGCGCCGATGCATCCATCGGATCAAAATACCGCCGAATCAGCTCGGCTTCCATGCCTTTAAACTGCTCAACGCTGACATCGTACAGATCAACCATTAGACCCATGCTCAGGGCGCTGTCTGGAAAACCCAGTGCTTCTAGGCCCTGCATCATGCCGACCCCGCTGGCTGCCGCTAGCTCACCGCTTTGGCTGGCGTCGATAAACTGCTGGGCGCTGTAGGTTTTGCCACTGGCTGTAAAGCTGCATACCAGTGTGCCTGCTGTCTGCACGCTATCTAGATTGACGCTGCCGATAGTGTCGATATCGGCGCGATCTAGTGCGGTTTTGAAGTTGCGCGAGGCGACGTTGCGATCGAGTGCGATGGTGCTGACCTGGCCAAGGCGCAAAAAGTCTTGATAGAGCGGGCTAGGGGTGCCAAACGTACCGTATTGCGATCGCAGGTTCTGCGGCACCTGATTGCGGTCTAAATATGCTAGGCCGCCGCGCACCAGGTGCCCGCCAATGCCGCTGGCCGTATTGCCTTCGGTGATAATCGCGACCTTGGCACTTTCCCCGCGCGCGGCTAGCGCTTGCTGTACCTTTAACGCTGTCATTACCCCAGGCACTTCATCGCCAAAGACGATGACGTCGTACTGCTGCGCGTTCTCGGTGGCTGGGCAGCTTTCAGCGGTCTGCGTATCGGCTTGAGCAACGGTCCGAGTATCTGCTCGCATATCGGTTTGATCAGTGCGATCGCGGCTGCGATTACCTTGAGCGTTGGCCGCAGGTACCCATATCAAACATTGGCCTGCTAAGCCGACTGCTAGCAAAAAGCTAGCCCCAAAAGAAGAAACGAACGAACGCATACATGCCTATCCTCGAACCAAAAAGCAAAGCCCAAAAATAAGGCCAAAAAAATTCGCCGCCAAGCCCCGCAAAAAGCATCCCAAATACGATTTTGGGAAATGCTGAGGCCAAGTCAGCGATCCTGTACAAGATTACAGTGTTAACCGACGCTTTCAGTGTGTATTAGAACGTTTTCACTAGCCCTTGTTCGACATATTGTTTGCGTTAAGCCCAGTTTTCTGGCCCTACTTCTCATAAAAACTAAGCAAATTCCAGGCGATCGCTAGTTCTTTGATCGCAACCGCTAACCCTGCGCTCTCTTCAAGTCTGTCAAGAGGCTACCACAGGCTGCCACCCTATCTTCATACATTCCTCATAAGCGATCCCCATACTAGATCATGCTGTGGATTAAGAGTTGAACAGGCCTTATGCATTTGCTAGAAGCTGCTCAAAAAATTCTGTGTGGGTATACCAATCCAACCGCTAGAATCCAAATCGTCAGGATTTCTAATATTCCAAACTATACGTTTGAGCGGTCAGTGATGCCTAACGGGTCTATTCTCTTTGAAACGTTTAGAGATGCCCGTTTAGAGATTCACACTAGTGAAATGATGAGCGCTATCTTATCAGATGTAATTCCCTGCATTCAGCTCACTGCGCAATCTGAAACCGATAAACAGCAGCCTCTACCGGCCAATCAATCTATTAATCAATCTACCAATCAATCTACCAATCAATCTATTAATCAATCGACAGGTCGATCATCTATGACAGGAAAGTACACCTTTATCTCTGTGCCCTGACCCACTTCGCTCGAAACGTCTAAAAAGCCCCCTGCATTTTGAACGATGCCGATGACAGTTGCCAATCCTAGACCCGTTCCTTTATCAGGGGTTTTGGTGGTAAAGAAGGGGTCGAAAATGCGATCGCGCATTTCTGGTGCAATGCCAGTGCCGGTGTCGGCAACGCTGACGACGACATAGCGGCCAGCAGAGCGGTTGAGATTTTTGCTGGCGGCAGCGGCGTCAATGATTACGCTGCTGGCACAGACGGTCAACGTGCCGCCCTTTGGCATGGCATCGCGGGCATTGACGCACAAATTCATAAACACCTGATGCAGGTGGGTTGAGCTGACAGAAACTTTCTTGGGTCGCCTGTCTGCCTTGTCGTCGTCAAAAATTTGCTGGTGAATGTCAATGATGCTAGGTAGACCCTGCCTGACAACAGCGATGACTTCTTGTAGAAGGGCGGCGATATCGACAAGCGCTTCGTTGTCCGGGCTACCTTTGGCAAAGGTCAGAATTTGTTTGACCATATTAGCGCCGCGTCTAGCGCTTTTTTCTAAGATATCGAGCTGTTCGTGGGTGCTGCTGTCGATGTCTTTTAAGGTGATGCGCAATAGCTGGGCGATGCCTAATATGGGGGTTAGGATGTTGCCCAAATCATGGGCAATGCCGCTGGCTAGCTGACCTAGGCTTTCTAGCCGCTGGGCCTGGTAAAACTGTGCTTCTAGTCTTTTTTTATCTGTAATATCGGTATTCACTTCTAAAAGAGACTGTGGTTCATGGGCCGCATTGCGAACCAGCGTCCAGCGGCTGGCGACTAAAATGTCTTGACCGGTTCGGGTAGATTGCACCAGCTCACCTTGCCAAAAGCCCCGCTCTATTGTGGTTTTGAGAGCTAGCTCTAGCGTGGCCGCGTCTTTCTTTTTGAGCAGCTTGTGGGCAATTTGGCCCATTGCTTCTGACTCACTCCAGCCGTACAAACGGGTGGCTCCTTGGCTCCAAAACACTATTTTGCCTGCTAGGTCGCGCACAAAAATTGCGTCGGTGGCAATGTCGATGAGGGCAGCCTGTTCTTTGATTTTTTGTTCGGCCTGTTTGCGCTCGGTAATGTCTTCGTTGACGCCGACATAGCCGACGATTTTTCCGGTGGTGGAGACGGACTGGGTTGTAATCGGCTGAGTTTTAGTGGGCTGGGTTTTGGTGGGCTGGGTTTTAACAGGCTGAGTCTTGCTGGGCGATCGCATTGCAATTGCCCGGCCTAAAACCCAGCATTCTGAGTGGGGTGCTTTGGCAGCAGTGTCCTGGCGCAAAAAGCGAAACTCTAATAAAAAGTCGCTTTTTCCGAGGATAAATTGACGCCAGGCGTCTAATACTCTGGCTTTGTCATCAGGATGAACTGCTTGTTCCCACCCGCTGTCTAGGCTTTCTTCAAGGGTTAACCCGGCCATCTCTTGCCATTTAGCGTTGGTGTAGGTATAGTCGCCTGCGGTGTTGGCCTGATAAATCCCAACCGGCGCAAAGGCGCTCAAATAGCGAAACCGCTCTTCGCTTGCTTTCAAGGCGTTTTGAATTTGGCGGCGCTCGATTAGCTCGCGGCGAGTGGTTTGGTATAGCTCTGCCTGTTGAATTGCAATGCCTAGCTGGGTGGCTACTTGCTTGAGTAGCTGAGTGCTTTCGGGTTTCCAGTCGCGCTGGTCGCGGCAGTGATGGGCAATTAGTAGCCCCCAGAGGTGGTCGTCTTGAACAATCGGCACTACCAGATTGGCGAGCACCTGAACGTCTGCCAGCATGTCCACATAGCAAGGGTGAATATTGCCGCTGTAGAGATTGGAGATAGAGCGGACGCGACCCTGGCGATAGGTTGCGACGTACTGGTCGTCAAAGCAAGAGTCGTGAATGTCCATGCCGAGCGTTTTCATCCAGCCATCACCGACTGATTCTGCTTCGACAACGCCTTGCAAGTCGGGTTTGAAGCGGAAGACAATAACGCGGTCAGTCTCTAACAGATGCCGGACTCGATCCACCGCGACGTGCAAAATCTGGCTCAGATCAAGCGTTTTACGAATGGCATCAGTGATTTCTGCTAGCGATCTTTCTCTGTCTAGCTGTTGGCTTAGGCGGGTTTCTGTTTGCTGGCGATGATCGCTGAGCGGGTCTGCCTGAGTGCTGGCGGCCTGGCCATTAGTCTGGCGTGGCGATCGCTCAGATAGTCGATGTGATAGCAGCGCCACTCGCGAGTTAAGCTCTTCATCCTGACAGGGCAAGGTGACGTAGTCGTCTGCGCCTGCCTCAACCGCAGAGATCCCTTGATAGCTGTCGGGATGGCTGAGTAATAAGATGGGCGATCGCACCCCTGTCGCTCTGAGCTGTCGGCACAGGCCAAGGCCGTCTAGCTGAGGAGCGGTGTCGTCTATGACGACTATAGAGTTGGGTGCTAGGACGGGTGATGAGTGAGCTGCTGGGCTAGATTTTAGGTGAGTGGCTACCGCTTGGGCTGTCACGGTCTCTACGTTGTGACTGTAGCCAAATGGTGAGTTTCGAAGGGACTGAGCGATCGTGCGATCGCTAGCCACAACTAAAATTTTCATAGCGGAGCCCGAAGAAGAAAGCGTCTAGGAGGCTGTGAGGGCGCTCCTCCTGTCTTTTGTAAGTTTTCTTTGATGAGTTTTCTCTAGTTAACTTTTATGCCTGATGAATTTTGATGAAAATATATTGAGATGTGACTGCTTTTATTTCTTATATGTTGACTTGCCTCACAACTTCCTCACAACTTCCACCACAATTCTTATTCATCTTTTGGCCTGCTCCCGATTTCTTCTCGATAGGTGCTTATTTTTGAGCAATAGGCCCTGAGTAGCAGGTCTCGTGCGACAGGTTTTGCGCGGTATGTCTTGTGCGCCGGAGCCTATGCGATCGCTTCAAAATAACAACTCATCACCCTTCTTAGAAGACAAAACACAATGGCTCTCACTCACGCATCTTTGCCAGCAGCAAGCCAAGTATCTATTCCAAAAACAGAAATCCATCCTATCTACTCTGAGCACGTTAAAAGTGACTTTGAGCTGTGGATTGCTCAGCCTCAGGCCGGTTTTATCCCGTCTCCAGACACGCCGCCAAAACTTCTGGTCGTGCTAGATGCCAACCTCTGCTTTGGTACGGCGGTTGAAATGACTAGGCTGATGCACCAGCTCTATGGTGAGCTGCCGCCTATTTTAGTCGTTGGTATTGCCTATCCCACAGCAGACATCTTGCAGCAGGGAAAGCTACGCAACCGAGACTTTACCCCTTCACACGACAATAGTTTGGCAGAGATGGTCGCCACGCTGCCGCAGACCAACGCGTCTGCTCAGGTGAGCCCGACTATGGGCGGTGCGTCTGATTTTCTGCGCTTCTTGCAAGATGAAGTCAAGCCTTACTTATCAGAGCGCTTTGAATTTTCAACAACAGATACTACGCTCTTTGGCTCTTCTTTAGGCGGTTTGTTCTCTCTGTATGCACTGCACAAAGCGCCGACAGCTTTTGGTCACTTTATTGCAGTTAGCCCCTCTCTGTGGTGGGACCGCGAGATGATGTTTGAGCTTCCGCTAGAGAGCTCATCAGAGATCCCGCCAGAGACTCCGCCAGAGCAGGCGGTCCATGCTGCTGACTGTGCTTTAGAGCCTAGCGTTTTCCTAGCCGCTGGTGGACTAGAAGAAGCGCCAGAAATCCCTATGCTGGCGTCGTTCAAGACGATTACGAATGTGGAGAAAATGGCCGAGCGGCTGAGACAAAGCGATCGGCTAGCCGTTGCGTCAGATATCTTGGCGGGTGAAACCCACACTTCAGTGATTCCGGTGGCGCTAACAAGAGGTCTGCGCTATTGCTATCGCCGCTTCTAGTACTCTCCTGACTCTTTGATTCGCCGCACTAAATACTCTCGCATTTCAATAAACTCTCGTGAAACCCGCAAGTCTGAAGGTGCGGTTTCGGCTAGCCTGGCGGAAAAAGGATTGGCAATATCTTCTACAATCCGCCCTGGGTTTGGATACATTAAAATGATCCGCGTAGAGAGCAGCAGCGCTTCTTCTACATCGTGTGTAATAAAGAAAATAGTTTTGTTGGTCTGCTGCCAAATGTCGTGCAGGCTCATCTGCATAGACTCTCTAGTAAAGGCGTCGAGTGCGCCAAAAGGCTCGTCCATCAAAATAACTTTGGGGTCAGCAGCGAGGGCACGGGCGATCGCTGCCCTTTGCTTCATGCCGCCCGATAGCTGATGCGGCAGCTTTTTCGCCGCCTCTAATAGCGACACCATGCTCAGAAAATAGCTCACCCGCTGCCGCCGCTCTTTGGCATCAATGCCCTTCATCCGCGGCCCAAAATCTACATTCTTCTCAATCGTCAGCCAGGGAAACAAATTTGGCTGCTGAAACACAACCCCCACCTCTGCATCCGGCTGGGTGTGCGGGCGACCGTCTACGCTCACCACCCCGTGCGTCGGAATTTCGTAGCCTGCCAGCACGCGCAATAAAGAGGTCTTGCCGCAGCCAGAAGGCCCAATCGCGCAAACAAAATCTCCCCGATTGAGGTTGAGATCAATTGCCTCTAGAGCCGGGAAAGGGCGGGGGCCGTCTAGGTCGTACACCAAATCAATGTCGTTAAGGGCAATCAGCGTATCGCCTTGGGCATCGTCATAGGGAATGGCAATATCGTTACGGGCCGAAGAATGAACTGTCATGGTTTGGCGAGTAGCAGGACAAGCGAAAACAGAAGTTGAGCAGCGATCTTAACGATATGCAAGCTAATAAGGCCCTACCAGCTATGAGGCGTTACCAGCTTGAGGACACTGGCCTAAGAACACTGGCCAAGAACACTGGCCTAAGAACACTGGCCAAGAACACTGGCCGAATTGAAACAATACAGTCCTAGCTCTGAATAGTCTGAGCCCGAGGGCTGAGCGGCGTCGAAGCTCTAGGAAGCCCTAGCTTCAGCGCCGCACGGGTCACTTATGAGCTTGCAGATCTTTTACTGAGTTACTGCCTCACTAAACAGCGCTTTGCTGTAGGTATCAAGATCTGGCGCAGACGTAATCGCCTCTTGCTTGACCATAAACTCCGCAGAGTCTTTCAATACCTGGGCCATCGCGCCTGGCGCTTCGGGTGTACCCAAATACGCTTCACCAGACTGTTCTTCAGCGCTGAGCCAAACCAGCTCGTCCATCACAGATAGACTCTCTTCGGGCGTTAGTCCAATCTCTTCTGCCATGGCTACAGACGCCGCCTCTGGGTCATCTCGGTATAGCTGAACAGCTTCGTCAATGGCTTCTACATAGCCTTTCAAAAAGTCGGGATACTGTTCTCCAAACTCTGTGCTGACGACGCCTAGATCCGCAGTGATAATGCCTTCTTCAGCCAGCTGCTTAGCTGTAATTAGCACCGTGCCATCTTCTTCTAACATTCTAGAAAGTGTTGGCTGCCAGACAAAGCCCCCGTCAATATCGCCGCGTTGCCAAGCTGCTAGCATGTCTTGAGGCTGAAGGTCTAGAATTTGCACTGTGGTCGAATCGATGCCTTCGTTCTCTAGAGCAGAGAGCAGGCTAAAGTGAGTGGTTGAACCAAAGGGAACGCCAATTTTTTTGTCTGTTAGATCGGCCATGCTGGTAATGCCAGAAGCGCCGGTGACAGCCAAGGCTTCGTTGTCGCCAATGATGTCATGAATAAAATAAACTTGGTAAGGAAGGTCTTGCGCAATCCCAGTAGAGACCGGAACAGAGCCGGCCAAGCCCACATCAATACCCCCGGAGGCCATGGCCGTATTCACATCGCGGCCCGAGTCGAAGGGCAGCCACTGAATGTCTACATCGGGAAACTTGGCTTCGGCAAAGCCTTGGTTTTTGGCTAGAACTCACGGTTCGCTGAAATAATCCGAGGAAAAGTAAATTGCGATAATAAGAGGGTAGCCCATACAAGATAAGGCATCCATGGCGCAGCTAATTGCAAACGAACGAGTCGATGATATCCCACTACTGCTCAATCAGATGGAGAAGCTTGAGCTGAGTAGCCTAGCTGATAAGCACTTTGAGCAGCATGGGAACTGGCAAGGGCTAAGTCTAGGTCAAGTTTTAGTGGGCTGGTTATCGTACATACTCTCGCAAGGAGACCATCGCCTCAACCAGGTAGAAGAGTGGGCATCTGGCCTAAGTCACACATTAGGTCGCTGCCTATCGCCAACGGTGAGAAGCCTGGATTTTAGTGATGACCGTTTAGAGCGTGTACTAGACCGATTAGGGGAGGATGCACACTGGGACAGGTTTGAAGGTGCCCTAAACGGTCATACCGTGCGGGTGTATGACTTGCAAGTATCGTGTGTGCGTCTAGACACGACGACTAGCAGTGGATACAGAACGGTCGAAGGTGAAGACCTATTTCAATTTGGTCACAGCAAAGACTATCGCCCCGACCTGCCGCAAGTGAAGATATCGCAAGCGGCCTTAGATCCGCTAGGACTGCCCGTGAGCACCACCATCGTCAGTGGCAATCAGGCGGATGACCCGCTCTACGTTCCAGAGATAAAGAAAGTGCAACAGAGCCTGGCGGCGAGCGGGTTGACCTATGTGGGCGACAGTAAGATGGCGGCGCTAGAGACGCGGCGCTACATCGCTCAAAGTCAGAATTACTACCTGTGTCCGCTGTCTGAAAAGCAAGTCTCCAAAGCCGACTTAGCCGAACTACTCGCGCCTGTCTTTCGAGGCGAGGAGTCGCTTACCCCCGTCGCCACACCTGACCACAACCGTCGTGAGGCCTCGGCAACCGCCGATTCGCCTGCCGAGGCTGAGCTAATCGCTGAAGGGTTTAGCTTCACGATGCCGCAATTGGTCAGGCCAGAGACAGACGCGTTCACCTGGCGAGAACAGTGGTTTGTGGTGCATTCGTTTAAGTACGCCGGGCGACAACGAAAGGGGTTAGACAACCGCATCGAGAAGGCGACCGAGGCATTGCATGAACTGAACCTGACGGGCCGTGGGCATAAACGACGCACACCCGAGGAAACTAAAACGGCGGCCCACCGAATTCTTCAACGCTATCGCCTCAAAGACCTTGTGCAAGTCGTCTTTGAAACCGCCACCGAAACGACGCATAAACGCGCCTACCGCGATAAACCGGCTCGGACTATCACAAAAACAACCGTGACGGTGAAGCCAACGCTAGATGACGAAGCCTACCAGCAAGCAATACAGCTACTGGGTTGGCGAGTCTACGTCAGCAACGACCTTGACTTATCGCTCGCTGAAGCAGTCTACGGCTATCGCAATGAGTATCTCATTGAACAAGGCTTTGGCAGATACAAGGGTAAAGCACTTGGGTTGCGGCCTATCTATCTGGCCTCTGACGAGCGCGTCAAGGGGTTGATTCGGCTATTGAGTTTGGGCCTGCGTATCCTGTGCCTGCTCGAATTCTCGGTGCGCACTCAGTTGCAGGTAAAACAACAGACGCTACCGGGACTCTATGCGGGTAATCCCAAACGAGCGACCGCGCAGCCCACCGCTGAACTACTGCTCAAAGCCTTTCGCGGGATTACTCTCACCATTATGGACATTGACCAAGTTAGGCAGCACTTTCTCTCACCGCTCTCGGCGCTACAACAGCGCATACTACAGTTATTGGACACCAACGATGATGTCTATCTCTCGCTGACAGGCTAATTGTTGCGAACTCCCTTTTTTATCCGCGAACCTTGAGTAGAACTTCCGCGTTGGGAATGAGCTGATAGCCAATGCGAAACTCGGTAGGCATTGCGCCGCCTGCCGCGTCAGTACTGACGCAGCCAGTACTGGTCGCATCTGGGCTGCCACAGGCTGCGATCGCAACAACCAAAACCAGGCTAAGCAGGCCTAACACCAGGTTGAACTGCCTTCTAAACTTTTTTCTGAGCATGTACATTTTCTATCGGTTGCCTTAATTGAGTTTTGTAGCTTATTGTTTGCTGGTAACAGCTTACGCCTGTTTGTTCTTTTCTGTTTTCTTCCTTACTATCTTTTCTGTTGAATTGCCTTACGCTCTCTTTGTTTCTTTACTCTTACTCTTACTCTCTGCCTACCCAGGGTAAGTAGTAGGTTTGCAGTCGCCGCAGGCCAAGGTCTATGGCGATCGCAATTACGCCCATGACCAAAATGCCAACAAAGATAATATCGCTGCGCAAGAACTTGCTTGCATCGAGCACCATCCAGCCAATGCCTGAGCGGGCAGCCACCATTTCAGCGGCCACTAGCGTGGTGTACATAAAGCCCAAAGCCGTTCGCAGTCCGGTAAACAGCTCGGGTAAACAAGAGGGAAAAACAACTTGGGTAAACACCTGCCACTGAGAAGAGCCTAGAGAAAGCGCTGCGTTGATGCGATCGCGCGGTACTCGCTTGACCCCTGCCACCATGGCAATATACAGCGGTGCAAATCCGGCCAAGAACAACAGGGCTACTTTAGAGCTATCGTCGATGCCCAGCCAGATGACAATCAGCGTGTAGTAGGCCAGCGGTGGCAGCGGCCTATAAAACTCAATAAACGGATCGAGCACGGCCTGAACCAGCTTAAAGTAGCCACTCGCGAGGCCCATGGGCACAGCTAAGCCAAAGGCCATTACAAAGGCAATCAGCAGCCGTCGCATACTCGCGCCAATGTGTGCCAGCAGCGACTGCCCCTTGTAACCATTCTGCAAAATATTGATGAACGCGCCGCCTACCGCCTGTGGCGATGGAAAAAACTGCGGGTTTACCCAGCCCAAACTTGTTACCAAAAACCAGAGTGCAATTACTGCCAAAATGGATATTAGCGATAGCGATAGCGGCGAGACGCCCAGCGACTTTTTGGGACGGGCGGCCCCTTTTCTAGCTCTTTGAACAGAAATTCGATCGGCGTGCATCGGATCGGTTTTGGCGGTCATATCAGCACAGGCTTGATGAGTGGATTCATAGTACAGGATTATTCGTTCTTAGGTCGGTGCATCAAGACAGCGCATCAGGGCAGCGCATCAGGGCAGCGCCTCAAGGCAGGGCATCAGGGCAGCGCCTCAATACTGACAGAAATTGCCGCCACTAAGCTGTCAATTTCTGGGCGCGTGACAACTAGCGGCGGACAAACAATGAGAACATTGGTAAAGCCAGGAATCGTATTGGTATTGCGGCCAATCATCACCCGCTGCTCTAGGCAGCGCTTTACCACGCCTGCTACAGCCGCATCTTCTAGCGGCGTTTTGCTCTCTTTATCTACAACTAGCTCTATTCCGGTCAGCAGCCCCTTGCCTCGCACATCACCTACATTAGGATGCGCCAAAAGTGTTTGTAGCTGAGACATTAAATAGTCACCCATTTCGGCTGCGCGCTCAACTAGTCCTTCTCTTTCAATAATCTCAATATTGCGCAGGCCCACCGCCGTACAGACCGGCGTGCCGCCGTAGGTGCTGATATGACGAAAGTGGCGATCGCTGCCCGGATCGTCTAAGAATGCCTCAAAAATGTGTTGCTTTGCCACCGTTGCCGACAGCGGCATGTAGCCACTCGTTAGGCCCTTGGCAAAAGAGATAATATCTGGCTCGACACCCCAGTGCTGATGGCCAAACATTTTGCCCGTGCGGCCAAAGCCGTTGACCACTTCGTCATAGATCAAGAGAATACCGGTGCGATCGCAAATATCTCTGACCCCTTGCAGGTAACCATCTGGCGGCACAATCACCCCGCCCCCCGAAATAATCGGCTCTACAATAATGGCTGCAATCGACTCAGCTCCTTCGTAGCACACCGTCATCTCCAGCTCTTTTAAAAGACCAGCTGTGTAGGCACTTTCACTTTGCTGATCTTCAGCAGGGCCAGTGCCAGAACGGTAATAGTAAGGTGGATTCACATGCATAAACCCAGGCACCAGCGGCTCGTACTTCAGCTTACGCTCTGCCTGCGCTGTTGCGCTTAGCGCCCCCATCGAATGGCCATGATAGCCCCGATAGCGAGAGATAAACTTGTAGCGAGGTCCGGCCCCTGCCGGAGCGCTCTGCGCATGATACTGCCTGGCCAGCTTAAACGCGGTTTCATTCGCCTCCGAGCCGCTGGTCGAAAAGAACACTTTGCCCTCATAGCCCAACAGCTCCGTCAGCTTGTGCGCCAGCCGAATTCCCGGCTCATGGCTCATCGTCATCGGCGAATAAGAGAGATTCATCACCTGCTCATAGGCCACTTCTGCTAGCTCTTGGCGACCGTAGCCTACATTCACACACCACAGCCCGGACACCCCATCAAAATACTGTGTACCCTGACTATCGGTTACATAGCACCCTACACCCGTCGATAAACACTTCGGCGGGTGCTGTGCAAATGGCTTGTGCTGCGCCATCGCATGCCACAGCGACCCCGCATCCATCTCTTTGAGCTTGCTTTCTTCTAGCTTGCTTTTTTCTTCTCGCTTGCTTTCTTCCAGCTTGCTTTCTTTGGGCACCGTCTCAACTAGATCCTGTGCTTTTTTTGCGTCTAGATCTTCTTCAACCCCGATCTGCTTGGCATCAAAACTAACAACCATGACAAGAACCTCTCTCAACAAAAGAGCAATAATAAAGACAAAAAATCAATAGCTTATGGACTCGCTCAAAAACTTACGTAGGAACAAACCATCTCAAGGTTCGCGGATAAAAAAGGGAGTTCGCAACAATTAGCCTGTCAGCGAGAGATAGACATCATCGTTGGTGTCCAATAACTGTAGTATGCGCTGTTGTAGCGCCGAGAGCGGTGAGAGAAAGTGCTGCCTAACTTGGTCAATGTCCATAATGGTGAGAGTAATCCCGCGAAAGGCTTTGAGCAGTAGTTCAGCGGTGGGCTGCGCGGTCGCTCGTTTGGGATTACCCGCATAGAGTCCCGGTAGCGTCTGTTGTTTTACCTGCAACTGAGTGCGCACCGAGAATTCGAGCAGGCACAGGATACGCAGGCCCAAACTCAATAGCCGAATCAACCCCTTGACGCGCTCGTCAGAGGCCAGATAGATAGGCCGCAACCCAAGTGCTTTACCCTTGTATCTGCCAAAGCCTTGTTCAATGAGATACTCATTGCGATAGCCGTAGACTGCTTCAGCGAGCGATAAGTCAAGGTCGTTGCTGACGTAGACTCGCCAACCCAGTAGCTGTATTGCTTGCTGGTAGGCTTCGTCATCTAGCGTTGGCTTCACCGTCACGGTTGTTTTTGTGATAGTCCGAGCCGGTTTATCGCGGTAGGCGCGTTTATGCGTCGTTTCGGTGGCGGTTTCAAAGACGACTTGCACAAGGTCTTTGAGGCGATAGCGTTGAAGAATTCGGTGGGCCGCCGTTTTAGTTTCCTCGGGTGTGCGTCGTTTATGCCCACGGCCCGTCAGGTTCAGTTCATGCAATGCCTCGGTCGCCTTCTCGATGCGGTTGTCTAACCCCTTTCGTTGTCGCCCGGCGTACTTAAACGAATGCACCACAAACCACTGTTCTCGCCAGGTGAACGCGTCTGTCTCTGGCCTGACCAATTGCGGCATCGTGAAGCTAAACCCTTCAGCGATTAGCTCAGCCTCGGCAGGCGAATCGGCGGTTGCCGAGGCCTCACGACGGTTGTGGTCAGGTGTGGCGACGGGGGTAAGCGACTCCTCGCCTCGAAAGACAGGCGCGAGTAGTTCGGCTAAGTCGGCTTTGGAGACTTGCTTTTCAGACAGCGGACACAGGTAGTAATTCTGACTTTGAGCGATGTAGCGCCGCGTCTCTAGCGCCGCCATCTTACTGTCGCCCACATAGGTCAACCCGCTCGCCGCCAGGCTCTGTTGCACTTTCTTTATCTCTGGAACGTAGAGCGGGTCATCCGCCTGATTGCCACTGACGATGGTGGTGCTCACGGGCAGTCCTAGCGGATCTAAGGCCGCTTGCGATATCTTCACTTGCGGCAGGTCGGGGCGATAGTCTTTGCTGTGACCAAATTGAAATAGGTCTTCACCTTCGACCGTTCTGTATCCACTGCTAGTCGTCGTGTCTAGACGCACACACGATACTTGCAAGTCATACACCCGCACGGTATGACCGTTTAGGGCACCTTCAAACCTGTCTCAGTGTGCATCCTCCCCTAATCGGTCTAGTACACGCTCTAAACGGTCATCACTAAAATCCAGGCTTCTCACCGTTGGCGATAGGCAGCGACCTAATGTGTGACTTAGGCCAGATGCCCACTCTTCTACCTGGTTGAGGCGATGGTCTCCTTGCGAGAGTATGTACGATAACCAGCCCACTAAAACTTGACCTAGACTTAGCCCTTGCCAGTTCCCATGCTGCTCAAAGTGCTTATCAGCTAGGCTACTCAGCTCAAGCTTCTCCATCTGATTGAGCAGTAGTGGGATATCATCGACTCGTTCGTTTGCAATTAGCTGCGCCATGGATGCCTTATCTTGTATGGGCTACCCTCTTATTATCGCAATTTACTTTTCCTCGGATTATTTCAGCGAACCGTGAGAACCATGTAAAAACAAACTGCCACCTAATCCATTTGGAATTAAACTAGAGGGCTGAACAAAGCCGAGGCTCGAACGATAACAACAATCTTTAATTTTTTATGTATATAGCACTACGAGAATTCAACCCAATCTCACAAAAATGCGCAATTTTCAAGGCTTTCTATGCCCTATTCCCGATGAATCAGCGTTCCTGAAGACTGATCTGTCGGAATAATATACAGCTCACTGATGTTCACGTGGGCCGGACGTGTCACTGCAAACAAGATAGAATCTGCAATATCCTCTGGTGTCAGCGCCGTCATCTTGGCATATACACCTTTCGCCCTGTCTACATCGCCGCGAAAGCGCACCTCACTAAATTCTGTTTCTACCAGCCCTGGTTCAATATTGGTCACCCGAATAGGCGTTCCCAACAAATCTATCTTCAGCCCTTCTGATAGCACCTTGACCGCCGCCTTCGTTGCACAGTACACGCTTCCTCCTGGGTACGTATAGCGAGCCGCAATCGAGCCAATATTCACCACGTGTCCGCTAGCCCTAGCTACCATTCCCGGCACTACAGCTCGCGTCATATACAACAGACCCTTTACGTTTGTATCAATCATCTCCTCCCAATCTTGCAGCGGGGCCTCCTGCTGCTTGTCTAGCCCCCGGCTTAATCCCGCATTGTTTACTAATATATCGATCTGCTGCCAGTCTTCAGGTAGCTGTTCTATTGCTGTTGTCACTGCCTCTGACTGCTGCACATCTAGCGGTAGCGACCATGCTTTCGTGCCATGATTTGCCGCTAGTTCATCGGCCAACAGTGCTAGCTTTTCCTGACGCCGCGCTGATAAAATTAACCGTGCCCCTGCCGCTGCAAATAGCCGCGCGCAGGCCGCCCCAATGCCACTGCTTGCGCCTGTAATAAGCGCTACCTTTCCAGTTAAATCAAGTCCCATCAGCTCAAATCCTCTAAGAAGTCTATACCTATAAAATCCGCGTCAAAAAAATCTGTATCTAGAAGATCTATATCACCAGAAGACCTACATCAACAGACAGTTGGCCTGTATTCGCCTGCTTAGATATGCCAGCAGCGCCTGATGAAAGGGCAACAGATTTTTGTATTTCTGCATATCGGGCGCTAAGGCTTGAATCGCTTCGCTTAGCTGCTGTGCGATCGCTTCTCTTTCCACCACCGCCGCTAGCGGATACACATAGCTACGAATCGTAAACAACACTGCCCCACTTAGTGGCAAGCGCCGTAGCGTTTGTCGCTCTACTCGCAGCCACAGCTTCTCTCCCGCATTTTCTGCTGTAATCGTCGCATCAAGCTCGGCAGCATGCATAGACTCGGTGTGTTTAGAGTCGGTGTGTTTAGATTCAACCAGGTGCAGCTCTGCCGAATCCACCACGCTCCAGTTAAACCGCACGCCCGGAAAATCTACTCTCAACCGCTCGAACACACTGTTTACCGGACGATGTAGCCGCCCTTTGTACCCAGGCACCTTCCCGTGAATGAGTCCTAGCGGCTGCCCCAGCTTTTGCCCCAAGCACCAGCGCAGCGGAAAACAGACCGCAGCCGCTGCCAGCCAATAGCCCTCCTCTCCTGTCTTCTCTCTTGTCTTCTCTCCTGGCAGCATGATACAAAAATCTTCTTGCACCAGCCTCGCCGCTAGCTCTAAAGGCGCAGCGGCGAAGTCAGAGAAACGCCAAGCCTGCTGTAGCCTGCTGCTGTAAACGCCTTTTTCTTTTCCCGATCTTTCACCTTTTTCTAGCAACCGATACGTCGCTGGAAAATAGCGCAGCAAATGAGCTATCAGCAAATCCAAAGTCTCTTTTTGAGCAGCCAGACTGCCAGGCAGTGCCGAGAAAACGCTTTCATACTGAGCGCTCAACAGCTTGCTCTTATAAGCTAGCTGCGTCTCAAAGTCCTGATCGATTTCAATCCAGTCCGCTAGCGCCAGCGGCTGAAGACCTAGTGTCGGCTGCCCTTTTGCTTTCACAAATGGCAGATACATAAAAACAGTCTCCGTACTCTACAAACCGTGCCAATCTAGCCGGCTGTAAAATAGGGAGAACCAACGCCATTCCACTTTTGTAAATGCTTTTGCAAGCGTCCTTCTTTAATCCCGACGCGGACAGGGATACGGCCAAATCCTAATGCTGATAAATGTAGAGAAGCTAACAACATTCTGCCATTCCCGAATGAACAAACAGTTGTAAAAAATACCTGAGCTTAAGACTACAGGCGCTTCAAAATACATTCTGTATCCACCCTAACATTTGGTATGCATTTAGCCTGATTAATTCGGTTAGCCGATGCCTACTTGTCGTAGTTTATTGATGATGATTGAGCCGCTTATTTTATTAGAACACAACTGTAGCTCTGCTTTTTAACTCTCAATTTGGCCGTAGTTGAGTTTGATGAGACGATCGCCCAAATGAAAATAGCGATCGTCATGGCTGATGACAAAGATTGTTTTTCCTTGCGCTCTTAGTTCTGGCAAAAACTGGGTGTAGAAGATCTGTTTGAAGGTTGGATCTTGATCGGCGGCCCATTCGTCGAATAGGTAGATTGGACGATTTTCTAGATAAGCTCTTAGCAGGGCTATGCGCTTTTGCTGTCCTTGTGAGAGATCGAGCGTGGAAAATTTACCGTTTTTGACGCTCACTTTATGGCTGAGCTGAAGCTTTTGAAGGTATTCTTGGGCTTTGCTATCGTCAACACTGTTGTTTGTCCCTAGCAGCCGGTCAAAGAGATAGAAGTCTGCAAATACGGCGGCAAAATGCTGGCGATACCATTCTCGATTTTTGTGATTTATTTGCTCATTGTTCAGTAAGATGCTGCCAGATTGTGGTGCGTAAAGGCCGGTAATAAGCTTTGCTAGTGTCGATTTGCCGCTGCCATTGCCGCCAACAACAAAGAGCAGCTCGCCTGGATGCACGCTCAGATCGATTGGCCCTAGCGTAAACTCATCCTCACCTTGATCTGTACGATAGGTGTGGGTGAGTGCTTTAAAAGATAGCTGCTGCCAGCTATCAGCGAGCTTTCTACCTGTGGGTGAAATGGCAGGTGTGGCGCTGGCTGCTGTGGCGCTGGCTGTGGGATTGGCTGTGAGGCTGGCAGCCGGTTCGAGATTTAGCGATCGCAGTTTCTCTAATGCAACGCTGGCTTGACCTAGTAGCGGCAGCTTGTTGACTAGTGTTTCCATGGGCCCTAGCAAGTAGGTAAAGGTCAACACGTAGCCGAAGCGAGTTTCTGGGCTGATGCCAATCCAGCGGGGTAAGGCAAATAGCACTAAGCCTACGGCGAAAAAATAGATAAACTTGCCCCAGCTATCGAGAATGGCAAACAGGCTGAAGCCTCGCTGATTGAGCTGCTTTACCTGAAGGGCTGTGCGGGTCAGATCGAGCTGGAAAAAGTCTTGTTGAGCTGATGTATGGAGCTTGAGTTCTTTGATGCCTGCTATCAGGCTGCGAAAGTGCTGAAAGAGAAGATCTTGTTGTTCTCTTGCTGCTGCTAGCCAGCGCCTTCCTTCGACTAAAAACCAGCGACAGCTAACAGAGGCGACTATCGTAATTAGCAGAACTAAGACCAAGACTCGCCAAGATAGCCAGGCGATGTAGATCATGCATCCGGCGGCACCTGCGATGTTGATAATGAGGACGGGCAGAGTAGCGACAGCAGTCGCGATCGCCTGAATGTCTTCTGTCAATATTGCCAATAGCCTGGGTAGTCCTAGGGTTTCTAGGGGCTTTAGCTCGGTGGCTAAGATTTGGCGGCTGAGATGGAGCTGTAGTTTGAAGACGGTAGCTTGGGAAAAGCGGACAAGAAGGATACGAGAAACCATGGACAGGGTGAGCGCTACGCCGCCTAAGCCGACAAAGGCCAGGATGATGGGCCTAGTCGGTGGCGCTGAGCGAGTCATGGTGTGGCTGATGAGTGCAATGAGACCCGCACTACAGCCGCCGCTGATGAAGCCGGTGAGTAGGGCGATCGCAACCGCCCGCCAGGCAGTCTTCAACAGCAAGAAAATCAGATTCACAAGAAGATTTGGGTAGGGGCTATGGTTAAGGGCTACGGCCAGAGAGGCTAGTCGAGCTTTAGCATAGCTTTGCTCTTAATTAGATAGCTTTACTCGTAACTACTCAGGTTGAAGTGTTGGAATTGTTGGGGAGCCGAGGAAAACACTTCTAAGCGCATCAAGTACAGGGAGACCCTGCTTTCTCAGCGTAGAAATATAGCCCCGAGTACGGCAAAACTGTTGAGCGCCCGCTGGCGAGCGAAAGCAACCAGAGATCTTCTGTTTGAGCTTCATCATGCGCACATCGCGTTCGGCTTGATTGTTATCAAAAGGCACCTGAAAGTTGTGCATAAAAGCTAAGACAGCCGATTGATGCGCTTGAAGCCGGTCGAGTAAGTTTTTGGGCGGCGACTGTTTTACCCGCCCCCTTTTTTTCGGTAGTGATTCATCAACCGGCGGCGGCGGATTAGCTTTGAAGCCATCTGCTAATAAGGTTCGATAACGCCGTTCAAACTTGATTAGCTGCGGCCCCGAAAGCGCAGTATCAGCGTTGTCTTTGGCGTCATCCACTGCCGTTTTAATGTCAACTAAAAGTGTCGTCATCTCAGCAGCCCAAGGTTGTTCGTAGCGTTCATTGATGAAGCGTAGTTCGCGTAAATGATGCGCGTTGCATAAGCTATGCAGACAGTCATACAGGAAGTAGCTTTGCCAACCATCGTGGACACTAATGCCCTGGAAGGTCGGCAGCATAGCCATCTCATCAATCGCCTTTTGGCCGCGTTTAGGATGAACAAAGTAGTAGGTCAAGCAAGCTGTGCTAGCAACATGCAACCACCACAGCTTGCTGTTTACCCGTAGCCCAGTCTCGTCACAGTGCATCACCGCTGAGGTCATAATGCTCTTTTTAATCTGCGCTTCGACTGGCGCTAAGCGCTCAAAGCACTGCGTCCGTGCGGTGTAGAGCGTTCCTTCTGAGATTTGGCAGCCTAGCACTTCACTGAGCACCTCGCAGGTTCGTGCTGACGGCAACAGTTGCGCATCCATCAAGTACACCATCAACCCTTTGAGTCCGCTGCCATACTGCACCGGGCTATTCACTTCGGCGGGAAACGCTCCCCGCGTATGCCACTCGCACTGCTCGCAGCGCTTAATTTCCGCCTGATGTTCTATCACCTGTAGTTGCAAAGGGGGTAACTCATGCACTTGGCGACGCTCGTAGTCTATGACGGCAACTGCTGACAAGGATGCACCGCAGCTCTCACAGGCGTCTACCGAATGCTGCACCCTCTCATCGACAATCTCGCACCATTCCAAGGTGCTGCCTGGATGGCCTGTTTGACCACCACTGGGGCGTTCACTCTTTTTTCGTAAGCTTTTGGTGCGCTTTTTGAACCCATCGCCTGACGGTGGCTTACTGCTATTGCGACTATCTTTGTGTTGCTGATTTTCTAGCGTATCGAGCCGCGCTTCTGTCCGATCTATTCGCGCTATTAGCACCTTGAAGAGTGCCACCACTGCTTCTTCACCTTCCTGGTATACCGCGCGGATGTCTGCTTCGCTGATATTCAGTTTTGGCTCGCGCTCGCTCAATTTCTGGTCGCCTACTGATTTACTCTACACCTTCAAAACCATAGCTTGTAAAGAGTCTAGCCTTCCTCAATCAACTGAAAGAATTAAGCCTGAGTAGTTACCTTTACTCTTAATAAGGCAGAAAAAGCAAGGCTAAGGTAGAAAAGCGAGGCGCATCAAAGTTTAATGCCTCACTCACTATAGCGATGGCGCTCTAGATTAAAATAGCAAGCACTGAAATAATGAAACCTTTGCGGTCAATTTTCTAGCTAATTTTCTGGCGTCTCTAGATGGCTCAGCCTGTTCCTTCCGCTATTCGTTCAAAGCTCAACCTTTCTAGGTTTGCCATCACTCATTCTGGGCTGACCATCTGCTGCTGGATAGCGATCGCAGTAGCCGGAGCGTTTGCCTTTAGCTCGCTAAAGTATGCGCTGCTGCCAGATATTACGTTTCCAGTTGTTATTGTTAATGCTACGGCCCCTGTACAAACGGCCCTAGTGCAAACGGCCCCTGCACAAACAGCCCCTGTACAAACGGCCCCGGCGCAAACGGCTCTAGAGAGCGAAACGGTGCTGACGATTCCGCTAGAAGAAAAGCTCCAATCGCTAGAAGGGCTGATGCTGTTCGAATCGTCTATTTCGGCGGGTCGCAGCGTGACCACTCTGCGCTTTCAGCCAGGCACCTCGCTAGCCGCCTCAACGACTGCCGTTGAACAGACAATTGAAGAGACAATAGCCGCCGCCGAGCTGCCCGCAGACGCTGACTATGACGTCATTCCGCTGAATTTGAATGAAGCGACAGCAATTAGCTATGCCCTTTCGAGTGAGACGCTGACGCTAGCAGCGCTAGCAGACCTGGCGGAGGCTGAACTGTTGCCCCCGCTGCAAGAGATTTCTTCTGTGCTGAGGGTAGATTTGTTGGGGGCTGGTTTAGATGATTTGCCAGATAGCGACCTGCCAGATAGCGCCTCACCAGAGCGTGCTCTACAAGCTCCACCCACGCTGACCCGCTTTGACCGACAGCCGGCGATCGCACTTCAAATAGTCAAACGCCCAACGGCCAATACGCTAGAGGTGGTCGATCAGGTCAAGGCCAAGATGCAGCAACTTGAGGCTGGTTTGCCACAGGTAGATATTGCGATCGCCACCACCCAGGCAGACTATATTCGAGCGGCGACTCAGGCCACCATTGACGCGCTGATGGCCGCTGTGGTGATTGCGGTGCTGGTGATTTTTGCCTTTTTGCGTAGCTGGCAGGCAACCCTAATTGCCGCTCTGGCCATTCCGCTGTCGCTGCTGGGCACCTGCATTGTCATGGCGATCTATGGCTTTAATCTAGAGACGATTACGCTTCTGGGCCTAGCGCTGGTCATTGGCATTACGGTAGACGATGCCATTGTTGAAATCGAAAATATTATTCGTCATATGGAGCTAGGGGCGAGCCCGCGTGAGGCCGCGCTGATTGCGACGCAAGAAATTGAGCTGTCGGTGTCGGTGTCTACGCTAACGATTGCTGCGGTGTTTTTGCCAGTGGCCTTTATGGGCGGCACGGTGGGGCAGTTTTTCAAGCCCTTTGGACTGACGGTATCGGCAGCCGTGCTGGTTTCGCTGCTGGTGGCTCGGACGCTGACGCCAGTGCTGGCGGTTCGATGGCTGAAGGTGACTCACAAAGCGGATGATTCGGGTGCCATAGAAGGTGTCATCTCAGAAGGTGTCATCTCAGAAGGTGTCATCTCAGAAGGCGTTTCTCCAGCAGATGCCACTCAAGCCTCCATTGCTCAAGCCTCCACTACTCAAGAGGCGGCCACTCAGAAAGCAGAACCTGACTCAAGATTGGAGAGAGCCTATCGCCAACTGCTGTCTTGGGCATTGCGCCATCGATGGGCCGTGGTCGGAATTGCGATCGCAAGTTTGATTGCCGGAATTGCCATTATTCCTCTTATTCCTCAGGGCTTTATTCCTCAGCTAGATCGCGGCGAGTTTTATCTCAACTACACGGTGGCCCTGCCTGACGTCTCCGCGCCGCCCCCATCTTTAGGCTCAGCTCAGCTCCCTTCAGAAGAGGCGCTATCTGCCGCTGATGGGCAGACGGCTCCACCGCTAGATGCTAGCCGCGATCTTAGACGTTTCATTTTGCAAGAGACATTAGACAGGTCGAATGCTTTAGAAGCCGCCGTTTATCGGCTTCCGGCTGTTAAATCGGTGTTTACAACCGTTGGCGACCAGGGGCGACCTAACCAAGGACGGCTGCACATTACGCTGAGCGAAAACCGCGAGCAGACGACCGCCGCCGCACAGGCCCAGTTACGACAAAGTTTGACTCAGATAAAAGACGCTTCAGAAGAGTCTATAGAAGGCGATCTGACTGGTGATCTGACTGGTAATCTGACTGGCGTTACGACTAGTGTGGAAGACGTTCCATTTGTGGATACGGGAGGCGAAAAGCCGCTGCAAGTAGCGCTGCTAGGAGATGATTTGGAGGTGTTGAATCAAGCTGCGATCGCGGTGAAGCAAGCGGTCGAAAAGCGCCCAGGTTTTGTTGATATCCGTATCTCTGGTGATGAAAACACAGCCACTGAGATTGTTGAAATTAACCATCGTCGCGGAGAGCGAGCGGTTTATATTAGTGCCAACCTGCTGCCAGGGAAGGCGCTAGGCGAAGCCACTAACGATGTGACAACAATTGCCCAGTCAGTGATGCCGCCCGGCGTTCGCACAGATTTGGGCAGTGACTCTGCCCGCGCAGGAGAAGTGCTAGGCAGCTTTGGTAGAACGCTGACGCTGGCGGTGATCTGCATGTTAGTGGTGATTTTTCTGCCTTTTGGCCGACTGTTGGAGCCGCTGGTAGTGGGACTGTCTTTGCCGCTGTCGGTGGTGGGGGCGATGCTGGCACTGCTGGTCACTCGCAGTGATTTTGGTGTGATTTCGCTGTTGGGCCTGCTGTTTTTGCTAGGGCTGTTAGATAAAAATGCGCTGCTGCTGCTGGACTATGCTAATCAGCTACGGCGAAAGGGCATGCAGCGAACGGACGCGATTTTACAAACCGGGCTGGTGCGGCTGCGACCGATTTTGATGACAACGGCTTCGACGGTGTTAGGAATGCTACCGCTGGCGCTGAAGCTGGGTACAGGCGCAGAGCTGCGACAGCCGATGGCGGTGGCGATTATTGGCGGGCTGCTGACTTCTACGCTGCTGAGCCTGATTGTGGTGCCGGTGCTGTACGCGCTGTTAGAAGATGGCTGGCAGCAGGTGAGCCGGCTATGGCGCGGAGGGCGACGGCAATCGAGTCATGCTTCCAAATAGCTATCGAAATAGCTATCGAAATAGCTCGCTGTTGGGCCATGAGATTCGGGCCATTTGTGTGCCGGCTGGGGCTGAGTATCGGGCTGTGAAGGGTGCTTTAAAAGATGCGTTGAACTCACGAAAAAAGAACTCACAAGAAAATAGCCTCCAGCTCATAGCGATTCCGGCGGGGCCACAGGCGGTTACTGCTTTTTTGGCAGATACAGAAAAGCTGCAACAGCTTGAAGGGGGATTGTTGTTGATGGGCCTGGGCGGCAGTCTTTCTGATCGCTATGCGGTGGGGGAGGGGCTGTTGATTGAACAGATTTGGCGGGGGGGTGAAGGGCAAGATTCAGAAATGCTGACCTGTGATAGGGCGCTGACTGACCTGGTTGCGAAGAGGTTGGGATTGGTGAAGGGGACTGGGGTGACGTGCGATCGCGTGATTACGAATGCTGCTGAAAAGCAGATATTAGGCGATCGCTACGGCGCTCAGGTTGTTGATATGGAAGGTTTTGCGTTGTTGCGATCGCTGCCTGAACGAAAGGTGGCGATGCTGCGGGTGGTGAGCGATGGGTGCGGCTATGACCTACCTGATATTTCTAATGCGATTAACCCTGACGGGTCGCTCAACTCAATGGCGCTGATGCGGCGTTTTGCCATGCAGCCTGTTGCCGCGCAGCGACTGGTGAGGGGGTCACTGAAGGGGTTGAGGGCTTTGAAGCAGATTGCGAGAAGGCTGGTAGACGATTAAAAGTGGTGGCCTGCCCGGAATGGGGTCGAATAAAAGGGATGTAGTATAAAGGCAATAATTTTGACCCCTTCACAGGTATGAGGCTATGGACCCGATAACTTTGGCAATGGTGGCGCTTACTGTAGTGGCGACCAAGGCGACCGAAAAAGTTGGCGAAGCAGCCGGTGAAAAATTGAGCGATGGGGTGATCGCTGCTGCTAAGCGATGGCTCGCAAGACTAAGGCAGCACGCGCCCGATACGGCGAAGCGCTTGGAAGGCGTGAGCGATCCGAATGTGATTGACGTTGAGATTCTCGAGGAAGTTAAACAGGCGACAGCGCAACCGGACGTGAAGGTAGCGATGGAAGAGACGGTTGCGGCAGCAGCGGCGACAGATAGCGGCTCGTTTCCAAATTTGACAAAGCTGGCTGAGAAAATTAGCAGCGTTAACTTTGGCACAATCATGACTCAGAACAACATCGGAACTCAGAACAATATTGAAACTCAAAACAATATTGAAACTCAAAACAATATTGAAACTCAATACAACGTTGGAACCCAAAACATCCGTTGACTACAGACGGCGGGAGAGGCACCGCCAAAGTTGAGTACCCCTAACAATTCGCCGGTGAGTAATGCCAGCGTCTTTGTCGGTCGCGCTGATGATCTGGCGGCGGTGGATGCGCTGCTGAGGCAAAACAGCCGGGTGAATATTGCGGCGGCGGTGGGAATGGGCGGCGTGGGCAAAACAGAGCTGGCGTGGCAGTATGCGCGGCGGTATGGCGATGCGTTTCCGGGTGGGGTGTGTTGGCTGCGGGGAACGGAGCCGATTGCGCCGCAGATGGTTAGCTTTGCGCGGGATTATTTGGGTTTAGAGGTGCCGGAGGAGACGGAGCAGCCGGTGGCCTGGTGCTGTCAGCGGTGGCCGAATGAGGGAGACAGAGAAGGCGCGGTGCTGATGGTGGTGGACGATGTGCAGGATTATGGCCTGCTGAAGTCGCTGCTGCCGAGTGGCGGGACGGGCGACGGGCGCTTTCGGGTGCTGCTGACGACGCGGCAGGCGATATTGCCGGTGGGTCAGCGGTTGGCGCTGAAAGTGCTGGTGCCGGAGGCGGCGCTGGAATTGCTAATGAGTTTGGTGGGTGTGGAGCGGATTAAGGCGGAGCTGGCGGAGGCGCAGCGGCTGTGTGAGCGGGTGGGGCGGTTGCCGCTAGGGATTGAGCTGGTGGGCTGGCACTTGGCGCAGCGGCCTGGGCTGACGGTGGCAACGTTGTTACAGCGGTTAGAAGAGAAGCGGCTGGCGGCGAAGGCGCTGGTGGAGACGCACCCGGAGATGACGGCGACGCTGGGGGTAGCGGCGGCGTTTGAGGTGAGCTGGGAGCCGTTGAGTGTGGAGGCGAAGACAGCGGCAGGGCTGTTGGGGCTGTTTGCTGCTGCGCCGATAGATTGGGTGTGGGTGCGGCAGGCCAATGAACAGACCAATGAACAGGTCAGCGAACAGACCAGTGAGCAGACGGATTTGCAAGCAGAGCGGTCAGCGGGCGGTGCGACGCTGGATGAAGAAGATTTAGAAGAAGCGCAGGCAGAGCTGCTGCGGGTGAATTTGTTGCAGACGACGAGAGCACAGACGACGCTGCGCTATCAGGTGCATCCGCTGGTGCGAGCGTTTTTGGCGGTGAAGCTGGGAGAGCTGGCTGAGGCGGAAAGCTTGCAGCGGGGCTTTGCGCAGGCGATGACGGCAGTGGCTAAGACGATACCGCAGGCGGTGACGTTGGCGGTGCGGGCGCAGGTGACAGAAGCAGTGCCGCATATGGAGGAAGTGGCAGCGCAGTGGACGGAAGTTTTGAGCGCCGATGACAAGACTTGGTGCTGTGAGGGACTAGCGCGATTTTATAAAAGTTTGAGCCAGTGGCAGGATGCAGAGCGATGCTGTCAGCGATCGCTAACCGTAAGCCAAACCCAGTTAGGGCCTCGCCATCCCGACACCGCCCTCAGTCTGAATAACTTGGCGGGACTGTACGATTCTCAGGGCCGCTATGTTGAAGCGGAACCGTTGTATATTGAAGCGTTGGAAATTAGGAAAACAGAGCTGGGCGATCGCCATCCCTCCACCGCCCTCAGTCTGAACAACTTGGCGACGCTGTACTATAATACAAACCGCTTGCCAGAAGCTGCCGCAGCAATGTCCGCCGCTCTCAGCATCTTAGAAGAATGCCTTGGCTCCACCCATCCCAACACCCTCACCGTGCGGGGCAACTTAGAAGCTATTCAGCAGTCAATCGAGTCATCAACTTAACTGGACAGTATTCTTAGGCGCAATTCTTGGACGCATAAAGAAGAAATGGTTTGGCTAAGGCCGCGCTGCAATCGCTACCCACTGCCAAGCAGTCACCTATAGCCACACTGCGCTCAACACCGACCATTACATGATCATCTGCGACCAGTGCGCAGCCCCTGCCAACCACATTGCAACAATCTCCGTCCACATAGCAGCACCACAGCTAGCTGTCGCAACCAGGCATCCGCATCTTCCGAAGAACGCCTTGGCTCCACCCGCAGAATCTACCGCGTACACGCTAGCCCACAAAACAAAAGCTCACGAACGTTGAGCAAGGCGCTTTAACTATACTGAAGTCAGGAATTGACAGCGAACTATATAGGTACAATATCGAGCTGAATCGGAGGCTCTTTCGATGACCCAGCAGACGGCAGAACACACTCTAGAACGTACTTTGATTACCAGCCTGTCGGCCTTGCTGATGCTAGCGGCCTGCGTAGCCGTCATTGCGTATCAGGTCTCTCCCCTGCGAGATCCTAGCTTTGTGCGTGAAGCAGCGAACGCCAGTGCGACCGTTAGCTGGCTAGCCCCTGAACGATATTGGCTAGGGCTAATATACGTATGGACGGTTACCCTGGCGACTAACGTAGTGGCCTTGGCTGTGGTGCAGTCTTTGCGTATCCGCGCAGCAGGGCAAACCGTTCGCCGAGATTTTTTGGGCGCGGCGCTCAGGATATTTGGTTTGGCACTCAGGATATTTGGCCTGGCGGGTCTGTGGGTGGCCGTTGCCGTCGGCGGCTGGCTTGGCTCTCTCGTATTCCTGCTAAATCAGCACATTATGGACTGATATTGTGGATTGACTGTCAGTATAGATATCAACCTTACAAATGACACGATCGAGATTTTGCTAGAACCGCTGGAGCGCTGAAGAGATTGAAAGCCTTAAAGCAGATGACGAGAAGACTGATAGAAGATCACTGACAGGTTCAAAGATATGACTATAGTAGGATGACTGCTAGGAAACGCATTCCTACCCTTTGAAAGATATTTGAGCTGAGCCAATGGAACGACCGGTAAGCGTGCAGGTAACAAGGAAATGGATGAGGCGATCTCAACAAATCAAAAGGCAATTCATCAAAAAGCAGCTTAAAAGCATCTTACTGTTCTCTATTTCTCTTCTACTTACTCTTAGCCCACTGCTTATTCACCGTCCTGCAGCCGCCCAAATTTCAATAGGGGGCGGTGGCGGCAACACTCAGGCGGTCGTCGATTGGGTGCACTTAGACGGGCATCCGGTGTTTCAGCTTGCGGCCCCTCAATCTGCCATCGGCAGCCGCGTCAACCGGATAGAAGACAATCTGAACCAGATTCGTGATGACTATTTGCAAGCAGAAAGTGACGCCCTTTTGTTTACGACCCAGCCCAAGGGGAAGGACAATCTGCCCGCCGTTTATATCAATAACGAATATCTGCTAACGGTGACTCAAACAGATGCCACTATGCAGGGCACGCTGCCTTCGTCGCTGGTTGAAGAATTGCAACAGTCGATTCCGGTGGCGCTGAAGCGAGCTAAAGAGCAACGGCAGCCAGCAGCCCTACGGCAGCAGAGAATAACAGCAGGTGCGATCGCGCTGGTTGTGTTTGTTGTTCTTGCTGCAATTGAGTACGCCCGAAGGCGATCGGGAGGCCGCCATAACGCTATGGGCTGGATACTAAGAGTCGCACCTACCGAGCTAGAGCCAAAGCAGCAAGAGCACTTACAAGAGGCGCAGCGCCGCACCCTACAGCTTGTTCAGCTACTGATAATTGCTGGTATGAGTCTGTTGATTCTGTGGCTGTTCCCCATGACTCGGCCCCTTTGCCTAAGAGCTGTGTACTGGCTAAAAATTCCTTTCGTCTTGATCATACTGCTGATTATTGCCTATGTAGGCACTCGCCTCAGCTATGCGCTGATTGAAAAAATCTCATCAGGACTGGTGGACGAAAGTCTATTGGCGGTGAAAAATTCTCGGCGAACAGAGCTACGAGTTTCAACAATTACTAGCGTGCTGAAAAACGTTGCCACCTTTGCTTGGATTCTCATTGGGCTATTGGTGGCACTAGCAGCCGCAGGCATAAACTTGGGACTGCTTATTGCTAGCTTTAGCGTGGTCGGTTTAGCCCTATCGCTAATCTTTCGCAACCTAGTCACCGGCGCGGTCAACAGCTTTTTCATTATCCTAGAAGATCAGTATGCAATTGGTGATGTGATTGTTTTAGAAGATGTGGCTGGTGGTCTCAGCGGCCTGGTCGAAAATCTCAATCTTCGTATTACTCAGCTTCGAGATGCCGGTGGACGACTGATCACGGTCCCGATGAGTCAGGTGTCGGCGGTTGCTAACTTTTCTCATGAGTGGGCCAGGGCCGATCTTAAGATTCCGATTCCTTACCATGCCAATGTTGACCAGGCGCTGGGCCTGATTCATAAAACTGCCGAAGAGATGCGCGGTGATGGCGAATGGCAATCGCTGATATTAGAGCCGGTTGAGGTGCTAGGCATTGATGATTTTGGTGAGCGCGGTCCGGTGGTGCGTGTTTGGATAAAGACTAAGCCCATTAAACAGTGGGATGTTTCAAGAGAATTCCGTCGTCGCCTCAAGCTGGCTTTTGACGATGCTGACATCGCTATTCCGGCTAGCCAGAAAGAACTTTGGGTTCAGACGGCCTCTGACATGCAGCTTCGTCTAGATGGGTTTCATAGCAACGGAAAAGGAGACGGAGATAGAGCTGGAGAGCGCTCTCACGAGTCAGTGAGCATTGGTGCAACGCCAGAGCCTACAGGCGATGTTGGAGAAGATGGCAGCGTAGATTCAGAAGGAGAAGGAGAAGGCGACTGACCTCAAGACTTCTTTAGGAGTAAGTGGCTGGACTCTATTGCTGATTATTGCTCTGAGCTGATTATTACTTTGATCAGTAGGATAGAGATATTGTTCATTAGCAGCAAGTGACTACCTGTGAATATTAGCCTCACGAACGATACGATTGAGATTTTGCTAGAGCCGATGGAGCGTCTGTGGAACGCTCATCTTGTGTCTAGATATATCAGACGGGTATTACAAGCGGGTGGTGCTGGGTCTGGAGGCGGCACAGATGTGGTGATCGCACATACAGACGGCTCTCGCTGAGCGACAGTCTCTCTAATCACAATCTCTCAGCGCTTCAATATCTACGGCTACGATTTTCTCTAAATTGCGTGTAATCTTCTCAATATTCCAATTCCACCAGGCAATTTCGAGCAGCGCTTGAGTCACACTATGCTCGAAGCGTTGCCGGATACACTTGGCTGGATTACCGCCCACGATGGTGTAGGGCAAGACATCGCTAACCACCACTGATTTTGCCGCAATAATAGCGCCATCGCCTACCTGAACACCTGGCATAATTACCGCTTCATAGCCAATCCACACATCATTTCCAATGATCGTATCGCCTTTGTAGGGTAGCGCTTCGGGCTTAGGGGCTACTTTTTCCCAACCATTGCCAAAAATCTGAAAGGGATAAGTCGAGAATCCATCCATCTTATGATTGGACCCGTTCATGATGAATTTGATACCTCGTGCTAAGGCGCAAAACTTTCCGATGACGAGGCGATCGCCAATAAAGGGAAAGTGATACAAGACATTGCGCTCGAAGTTTTCTGAATCTTCTGGATCGTCGTAGTAGGTATAGTCGCCGATGATGATATTTGGGTTTGACACCGTGTTTTGAATGAAGCAGATCTGCGGAAATCCCTTCATTGGATGCTTGTCTTTTGGATTGGCTCCGTACAAAATTGGCTGCTCCCAATGGCTAAAGGCTCGTACCTCTGCATCTTATGCTTGTTTTGGTAGAGGTGCAGATGTGGCGATCGCACACTCGTCGAAGCGCTGAACCCAGTAACCGGCTTCTAACTATTGAGTCGAGATAGTTCGTGAGAACATGTGAATCATGAGCAGCCTCTTGAGGGTCGGTGTATCCTGGGGAAGTATGAACGTTTTTGCTGCTATAAAAATGCCATGATAGCCATTCAGCAGTCCCATTATCTGTCGCCGGAAGACTATCTCGAAGCGGAAAAGTCGAGCCCGATTAAGCACGAATACCATGATGGTGAAGTCTATGCGATGGCGGGTGCGAGCGATGTACATGTCACCATTGGCATCAATATCACATCTCTACTGCGAGGGCATTTGCGAGGGAGTGGTTGTCGGCTATATGGCTCTGATATGAAAGTGCAGATCGATACGGTCAATCGCTACTATTATCCTGATGTGATGGTGAGCTGTGACCAACAAGATCAGGCGTTTCGCTATTTCAAGAAGTATCCGGTATTGATCATGGAGGTGCTGTCAGAGGGAACAGAAGCGAAGGATCGGGGGCAGAAGTTTGAGCATTATCGTCACCTAGAGACGTTGCAAGAGTATGTTTTGGTGAGCCAGGAGCGGCAGCAGGTGGAGGTATTTCGAAAAAATGAGACGGGGCTGTGGGTGCTGCATCCGTTTGAGGAAGGGGATGAGGTAGAGCTGGCGAGTTTGAATGTCGGAGTTGCGATCGCTGCTCTGTATGAAGATGTAGAATTTGTAGCCGATGTTAATTGATCTGGAAAAAGATTCGGGCTATGGGATGGTTTGGCAACAATCATACTATTCAAATAGTAAACCAAATGGATCTTCGACGTAGCACATTTTGTATGGCTTTTCTCCAGAGTAATATTCTCGGATAGGCGTACGCTGCTTGCCGCCATGATCTACGATCTTTTTCACCATTCCTTCAATGTCAGGGCCCTGAATACAAAAATAAAAGGTGCTTGTTTTCCGGTATTCAAACTCTCCTGGTTTCTCGTTGGTTTGTAAACTCAAACATTTCTACTCTAATCTTGTCGCCTGTAGACATATGAGCGCACATATGAGCGCACATCTGACCAATCGGTGTTTCTGACTCCTCGGTAATGACGGTTGGTTTCATAACCAAATACCAACCCATTACCTGACTGCAAAACTCAACAGATTTTTCTACATTAGGCACAGAAATTCCGAAATGTGAGAATGTTCTTGGATAGTTGCTCATAGCATTTCCCCTTTATGAAAGTTGACTCTCTGCTCAATTTCAGATCAGCGTTAGAGATGGTCAACTCGCTTCATACTCTGTCAACTGTCACTAAGTCTATTAGCGTTAAGCCCAAACAGAACAGCCCGTAGAATTTAAGACAAACTAAAAGGCTGCTAAAACTTGTTGCCATAGGCTGCAGTAACCAACATACTGCTATTTCAAGAAATGAGATCTTTTTGAGATCTAAGGCTGAGCAAGCATTCTTTTCAGCTCCTCGAGTTCTTCATCAACGTCGCTAGCTGACGCTAGCGCAGAAAACTGGCTTTGTAGATCAGACTCCTTTAGTTCTGTTGCTACCTGTGAACGTGCTTCCATCTGTAGTATTTTCTCTTCTACACGGTCAAATGCTGTCATTGTCGCATTTGTATCCACCTGAGCTGTTTTGCTGGGTAGCTGTCCATTCAGCTCAGCGGTCTGAATCCACACTCTAAAACTAGTCCTTACAGTTTTAGCCTCGGCAATTTTTGCTTCTAGAAAAGCTGAATTGTGTCTGAGGTCTTCAGCTGATGCTGTTTCTTGATTAAAGTGCACTTCGAGGCTATGGAGAATATCAGCTTGTGTCTTTTTACGGACTAGCGCTTCTCGTGCCAGGTACTCATTGCCTTTTTGCAGGGCTAGCCGCGCCCGCTGCTCCCATTGCTTTACCTCTGCCTGTGTCTGGTCGTAACACCGTTGAAGTTGCTTTTGGCTAGTGAGCAGCTTGAGGCTTGCTTTTTGTGTGTTCTGTAAGTCTGCTTCCATCTGTTGGATTGCACGATCTAACAGCTCCTCCGGATCGACGCCTTGCCGCAGCAGATGATTTAGGCCAGCTATACCCAATCCAATAACGATTCCGCCTGCTGCCATTGAAGCCATTCCAACTCCAATTGCACTGCCACCAGCAGCCACGCCTATTCCTCCAATATGTGCTGAGGTTGCTGCGCCCGCCGCTGCGCCAATCGCTGCAGCACTTGCAGAGGAAGCATCACCTTCAACCAGCGATCGCACCACCTCATAAAGAGCCGCGCCCGTTAGTGCACCAACCGCAGCGAGTGGCACAGCACCTACGCTGTAGCCCGCCCCACCTGCCAGTATCCCAACTTTTCCAATAGAGGCACCTGTGGCTGCTCCTGCAGCAACCGAGGCCGCACCCGTACTCAGATGAGCTGCTCTGTTACGGCTTGTACGATTGAATAACTTCCCCATAGTGCTCTTTTTCTACTTGTATTCCTATTGGCAATACATAACATCTCAACAACTTTAAGCGCTACTAACCTTTGTATTCAGGGAAGGTCACACGAACTTCTTTCAAAAGTTTCATTAATCCAAAGATCTTCACAGTACACAGGATCTAGCCGCCTCACCGTGTCTCAATTTGCTTTTGCCGAAAATGTTTGTCTTTTGGATTTGCTTTGCACACAATTGGTTGCTCTTAGCCGCTAGAAAGCTTTTCCTTTTGCATCTTGTTTGGAAATTTGAGAAGGTGGCTACGAAGTGCGATCGCGCTTGTTTAGGCTATGCCAAATCTCTGACTAGAAACTGTGGTTGCTCATCAAAAAGGCTTAAGAGCAGGAGCTGTGCGTAGGGAACAGACATTGCTTATACTAGCGCTTAGTCCTTCTCAGAACGCTGTGTCTCCTATCAATGTTCCAGCAGCCTATTTGTTTTATAAGCAGTTTATTCTTGACTACAGCCAGGATAAATCAGCCATTTATGAGCAATATGGCTTTACATTGCAAGGAAGCGTCGGCTCGAAGGATTGGGAGGTCTTTGCCGCTATTCTGATGGGTGATCGCGCTAGCCCCGGCGATGGTGCTGACTTAGAAAACTACGAAGTCAAGTCAGCTCTTATCGGCAATAGCTTTGAGTACCAATATCACCGAAATCGAGGGCTAGAAAAGCTGCAAGATGAACGCGCGGTCGATCATCTATTTGTTGCTAGAAGCAGCACCTATCGAGAAGTCGAGGTTTGGCTCATAGACCGTGCTGAGCTGCTGACGACTTTTGATAGGTGGCTGCCTGAGCTTCAGGAAAACTATCGTACTGTGTCTCGCCAGCGATTTCGACGTTCTGTAACCTACAGATTCGTTACCTTACAAGGCACTAAGCTGATGGAGATTAAGAATGGTGCTTTGATTGAGCCGACAGAAGTGTAGCTGCCAAAGGGTTCAATATGTTCTTGCCTATCCAGGTAATCACGGGAACGCATACAGCATCACCAAAGCCTGTCAGCGCTTGGTTAACTCTCTTGGGTAAAGGATAGTCGTCTGGAACGCCTTGTAGCCGTGCATATTCGCGTGGCGTCATCAGCCGCATTCTAATCCCATCAGTCCCACCAACTCTGACCAACATTTGGCGGCTGCTGCCGCCTCGCGCTGTCCGCAGACATCCTGCAATATTGTCCTTGCGAAGTTCCGCTCGCTGCTGGCCATTGCGTACACGGCGGTACATTGTGCGATAGGACTCGCCGGGGCGTCGTTGCAGTTCATTAATGTGAGCGATGTTGATAGTGCTCATCATCTGTAGATGACGGTCGACTTCTGAGGCTGTCCACCATCGCTTATCGGCTGCTGGTAGGTCTTCTACAAGGCTGTCTAGCGATCGCACTGTTCCTTCCGGTAGTGGAGGAATGTTCAAGAAATTCCACGACAGGTCACGGTTGGATGCGATTGCTCGATTTAATGCTTTTGTTGTTAAAGCTATTGGCCTTCGCGCTAACGTCAGCGCGTCATCATTAGGTTCAGCTGTTTGTACGCCTACGACAAATACTCTGAGTCTGCTCTGTGGTACGAAATGAGCCGCGTCAACGGCAAAGACATCGCAGGCATAGCCCAGTTGATTGAGCGCCTTAATGGTGAGGCGAAAGTCTTTCCCTTGATTTGACGTCAACCAGCCGCCTACGTTCTCAAGCATCACTAGAGGTGGTCTGCACTGTTGGTTTGTGAGAACTTCAATAAATCCCCAAAAAGCGCCGGAGTGATGACCACTAATGCCGTCTAGATTGCCTGCTAAGGAAAGATCGATACAGGGGAAAGAAGCCGTTGCTAGTAGAGAGGGCGGAATATTTGTCTGACGGAGGTTAAAGATATTTTCGAGGGCGTAGTGATCGTCAGCTTCTTGGAAGTAGGCCGTATACATATCGAACTTTTCACGTGCCCAATCGTTAGCGAAAACAATGTCCCAGCCCGCTCGTTCGAGGCCCAATCGTACCAGGCCAATTCCTGCGAAGTACTCGGCGCAGGTTCTATCGCTAGGCATTTTCTCAAGCGTATTGAGCGATAAAACTGTCGATCTTGCTGTGGAAGCAAGCATAAGCGGAACTACTCATAAAATTAGAGGGCGACTGAACCAACCTTTTTGAAAATGGCAGCCCAATATGTTTGTATCATAATTTTGAGAGCTAAAGTAGAACATATGCCCTACAACGCACGAGAATCGGCAGCTTGTGAAACTAGTTCTAAACCGCCTAATTTTGTTGGTTTTATATCAGTTTCTCTAGTTCTTTAGTTTCTCTAGTTCCTCATTGATGTTTGCATCGCTTCAAAACTCGACCTAGGCCGCTGCTCCAACTCTAAGTGCACGATCGCCCCAATCTCCAGCTTGACACCAGCCAAAAACCAGCCTATCTTCAATAACTATGGCTGTGATGCCTATCGCAGTCGCTTTCTCAGAACTCAATACTACTTAGCGCAGCCAGCAGGTGCAGACACACCCACTGAGCTGCTAACCCCCAGGATTACGAGGCAATCCCGGACGCTAGGGATAACTGTACCCTAGCCACCCCGACTTGCACCACATCTTCTCGGGGTGGCTAGGCGGCATTGGGTTCTGGTTTCCTCGCAAAACCCCATTTGGAGACCAGATCTCATGTTTACTTCCTGCATTCAGGGCGCACCAGCGTCCACAGATTCTGTTACACATTCTTGTGCGCCCCCGTCCGATGGCCCCAGCAGCCCTGAGCCCAGCGAATACGACAACTACGCCATATGCTGTTTGGCCCGCTGCCCGTCGTTCGCGCTACCATTCGCCTGCTGCACCGGCTCAACTACGCCGAACCCAACGACTGGAGCCAGCCAATTTCTACCGGCAGGCCGAATGAGGTGATGTCGATATTGACTAAGCGAATTAGGATTTAATAACAGAATCTAATAAACACAAGGAGAATTGGCTAAAGATTGGCGATCGCACGCGCAGCTCATGACTATGACCTCATGACTATGACCTCATGACTATGATTAAGTGCGATCGCCAATACCTGTTGCTTCAACTCCTCAGCTATTTTCTGTTACAGCATCAACAAGCTGTTCAAACTGCGCAACAGACTTTTCAACAATGCTCAGACTGTCTTGCCAAAACTGAGGCTGGCTTAGATCTTTTTGCAAATGGTGCGCGACTAGATCTTCGGCGCTCATTGTGCCAGTATCGCGCAGTAGGTCTGTGTAGCGCTGGTTGAACTGATCGCCATAGGCGGGCTGCTGGGCGTAAATGCCCAGGCTAAAGAGGTAGCCAAAGAGGTAGGGATAGTTGTAAAAACCAAGGCTGGAGATAGAAAAGTGGAGCTTGCTGGCCCAAAAGAGATTGTTGTATTGGCTGAGGCTGTTTTCGTACCACATTTCCCAACTGGCGCTCATCATCTCGCAGAGCTGCGCAGGGCGGACGGCTCCGATTTTTCGCTGTTCGACCAGGCGCTTTTCAAACTCAAAGCGAGCAGGAATGTTGAGCAAAAAGACAGCGGCACTCTGCGCATCTTGCCACGCAATTTCTAGCTGCTGCGCAGGCGTTTTAGCCTTTGCCATTAGGGCTTCGCGCACGAGGGTTTCGGCAAAGATGCTGGCGGTTTCGGCCAGGGTCATGGGGTAGCGGCACTGGGTGGGAGCCAGGTCACGCATCACCCAGTTGTGCCAGGCGTGGCCAAGCTCGTGGGCGAGGATGAGCACATTGTTCATGGTGCCTTCGTAGGTCATGAAAATGCGGGGCTCGCGCGGGTTGGCGAATTTGGTGCAGTACGCGCCGGTGGCCCGGTTAGGGGTGGGGGCACCATCAATCCAGCCGTTTTGGGCCATCATGACGGCAAAGTCTCCCATTTCGGGAGTGAGCTGGCTGAAGGCGTTGCTGATGAGAGCGATCGCAGCTTCAAAAGAGATTTCTTCTACCGCCTCTGTTTTAGATTTGGCTGCGGGGGCCGGGGCCATTAAATCCCAAGGATGGGCCTGCGACTGGCCGATAGCTTTGGCCATGGCGGTGAGGGCCCGCTGACCGATGGCTCGCTGCTGGTAGGTGGTGTCGATGAGAGCGTCGAGGGTGTCGCGTGAAATGCGGCTTTGGTGACAGCTTTTGTCTAGGTAGTGGAGCGTGCGGTGGTGCGATCGCTTTTGGGTTTCTTCTAATCGCCAGCCGTTGATTGCATTTAACCCGGCGGCGACAGCACTCTGCTGAGTTTCCCAAGCAGATCTAATCCCGTTCCAGGCGGCTTCGCGAGTGGCAGATTGCGGATGGCTCAGCAGGTTTGCCGCCTTAGCTAGCCCCATTTCCTGACCTTGAATCGTACATTTTAGCGTTCCGGCCAGCTCGCTGTAGAGGTTGCCCCAGGTGTGCAGTCCGTTGGTAGCCAGGGCGGTAATGAGCTGTTCTTCACTCACGCTGAGTAGCTGATCTTTGAGCTGGCGCTGGTGGTGAATTAGAAACGCAGTTTCGCTGAGAACAGAATCGGCAAGCAAGGGGGTGATGAAGGCTTCGCTAGCGCGGGTGAGAAAAACGTTCAGCGGTGTGAGGGCCTGGGAAAGGTCGGCGCTGAGCTGCTGGAGAATAGGCATCCAGTTGTTGGCACTGGCGTCTTGGGTGTCGGTGCTGAGGGCGGTGTAAATGTAGGTGCCAAGGTTGCCCATTTTCTGGCTGAGGGCGGTGCGCTGCTGGTGGATGGCGCGAATTTTGCCAGTGAGGTCTGTATAGTCGTCAGGGCTGACGGTATCGGCGACTTCAGCTAGGATTTCGAAGGGCTGGCAGCTTTGGTTAAGCGCTGCGATCGCGCTTTTAATCTCTTCTACTTCTACCGCGATCTGCAGATCGTCAGTGCCGCTAAAAAACTGAGTATTGTTCCACGTTTGTGGATAGGCAGGCTGCGGGTAGGCTTCTGAAGGGGTGACTGGCCGTGTCGTCGTTTGCATAAGGGCGTTTGGCTGGCGAGGTTGAGTATGCTTGTATCAAGAATAGCCAATATCTCAATTTCCATCTCAGAACGTTTCATCTCAAAACGGCCTAAAAACCGTAACAGCTCCGTCTGTTCCTATAGCCATAAACAGACACAATAAAAGCTGTAAAAACCAGTTCTCAAGCAGTTATCTTCAACGAGCCCCTAAAAACGAACCCTCATATGAGCAGCTTAATTGGAAAGCACTTACAAGGCGAAAAGTACAAGCTAGAGGCGGTTTTGGGTCGCGGTGGCTTTGGCCTGACGTTTCGAGCGCATCAGACGTTTTTAGATCAGGTGGTGGTCATCAAGACGCTGAATGAGTCGCTTTGGCGGGCACCGAATCTGAGTGAGCTGCAGCGTCAGTTTCAAGACGAAGCTAGGCGGCTAGCGATGTGTAGCCATCCTAATGTGGTGCGCGTCAGCGATTTTTTTGTAGAAGATCAGCTGCCATATATGGTGATGGACTATATTCCAGGGCGATCGCTCTACGATATGGTGCTGCCCGAAAATTCACCTCCGCAGCCGCTGAGCGAGACCGATGCGATCGCCTACACGCAGCAAATCGGCAAGGCGCTACAGGCGGTTCATGCCAAGGGGCTTTTACATCGGGATGTAAAGCCGCAAAATATTATGATCCATCAGCTCACAGGGGAGGCGGTGCTGATTGACTTTGGCATTGCCCGCGAGCTGACACGAAACCCGACGCAGACGCATACCAGCATCGTGTCTGAAGGCTATGCGCCGATAGAACAGTATTTGCCCAAGGCGCAGCGCTCGGCGGCGACCGATATCTATGGACTGGCGGCGACACTGTATACCTTGCTAACGGGAGAGATTCCGGTGGCGGCGGTGCTGCGCGATCGCAATCCTTTAACCCCGCTGCAGCAGCTACGGCCCGATGTAAGTGCTGGAGTTGCAGATGCGATCGCGCAAGGAATGCAAATTGAGCTAAAAGATCGGCCTCAGTCGGTAGGTCGCTGGCTGACTTCTCTTTCTAGTGCACGGTCTAGTAATCGGTCTCAGTCGCGAACCGCCCAAAGGACCGCCCAAAGGACCGCCCAGAGAACCGCCCGCCAAACCGAAAACCGTCAGTCACCCGGCTATAACCCAGGCCCAACGCCTTCTGAGATGCCTACCAAGGTCGTTGCGCCCCAGTCTCCTAAAAATCTTACCGAAAATCAGACCGGCTATCGGGCTTCTCCTGCAGGCAACGGCAGAACAAAGGCGGTGCCGCTGCCGACGGCCTACCAAACAGAGGCTGTGGCAAATGCTAAGCCGCCGCGGACTCAAAAAAAGGGCAATGGCTGCCTTTCCTCACTGGTGATTTTGGTGCTGCTGGTAGCAGGTGTGGCGGCAGCAGGCGGCTATGGGCTGGTCCGGCAGTTTTCTAATGTCTTTTCTAGGCCATCTACGTCAGAGATAGAGCCAGGTGTTTTTGATGAGGTGGAGACTGCGGACACGCCAGAGACAGAGACAATTGATCCGGCTGCTGATGCGGACGACACGGACGATGCGGACGAGGATATTGACGATGCGGACGAGGATGACGATGAGCCTAAGAATCCGAAAAAGCCGAAAAAGGATAAGCAAGAGGAGAGTACTGAGCCCGCGCCATCAGTGGCTGACCAGCCGCCGCTGCTGCTAGGTGGCAGTGGCAACCCGGCTAACGCGCAGCCGGGGGGGACGGGTGAGATGGTCGCGGTGCCTGGCTTTGCGCCGGGTGATTCGCTCAATCAGGTGCGCGGTCGGTTGGGGTCACCGACGCAAACGGCGAATGTGGATGGCTATGCTACGGATGTTTACAGCGTGGTGCCGAATCGGGTGAGGCTAGCCTACGCATATGAACCCGGCTCTGAGCGGGTGGTGCAGTCAGAGGCGACGTTTGCGGCGGCGGTAGATCGGCTGGTGATGCGAACGGCGCTGCTAGGGATGCTAGATGGGCGCTCGACGCGAGAGATTGAACAGGGCCTAGAGGCGGTGAGAACAGGGGAGCGCGATCGCTTTGGTTTTGAGTCTCGCGGCTTTACGGGTGCCATAGAGCGCAATGCCTATGGCTACATTCATATTTACGTTCAGAACTAGCTGTCCTAGAACTGGCCGCCCCAGAACTGGCCTATTCACAATTAGAGATGTTGGCCTATCCACTGCTGCTATAGACTAATGGGCTAAGAAATTAGTAGCAGGCATTCTCTATGTCTAGTGTTCAACCTTTGGCAACGCCGCCGGTGGCTGATCGACCTACGCAGCAGTGGCACACGCTTGATATTGAGCAGGCAATCTGCGAGCTAGAGACCGATGCAGACCGGGGCCTATCAGACGAGAATGCGCAAAAGCGACTAGAAACCTACGGTACGAATGAGCTAAAAGAGACCGGGGGGCGCAGCCGCTGGCGGATTTTGATCGATCAGTTTGCAGATGTGATGCTACTGATGCTGATTGCCGTGGCGATTGTGGCGGCAGTGCTAGACGTGCGAGCCGGCACGTTTCCTAAAGATGCGATCGCGATTATGGCGATTGTGCTGCTCAATGCGGTGCTGGGATACCTGCAAGAGAGCCGAGCAGAAGCGGCGCTAGCAGCGCTGAAGAATTTGTCTGCGCCGGATGTGCGGGTGGTGCGCGATCGCCAAAAAAAGCAGATTTCGGCCAAGGCGCTGGTTCCGGGCGATATTTTACTGCTAGAAGCAGGCGATCAGGTAGCGGCGGACGGACGCCTGCTAGAGGCGGCGACACTGCAGGCTAGAGAGTCGGCGCTGACTGGAGAGGCCGTTGCCGTTGAAAAGCACGCAGAGACAACACTAGATGAAGATATTGCGCTAGCTGAGCGCAAGAACCTGGCCTTTCAGGGCACAGAGATTGTGCACGGGCGCGGCAAGCTGCTGGTGACCCACACAGGCATGGAGACTGAGCTGGGCAAAATTGCCACGATGATTCAGTCGGTGTCGGTGCTGGCCACGCCTCTGCAGCAGCGGCTAAAGCAGCTCGGCAATGTGCTGGTGTTTGGCTCGCTGACGCTGGTGGCGCTGGTGGTCATTGGTGGGACAGTTGCGCTGGGCTGGCCTGCTTTTGAAGAGCTGCTGACGGTTTCTTTGAGTATGGCAGTGGCAGTGGTGCCCGAAGGGCTACCGGCGGTGATTACGGTGACGCTGGCGCTAGGGACGCAGCGAATGGTGAAGCGGCACGCGCTGGTGCGGCGGCTACCGGCAGTAGAAACGCTAGGGTCGGTGACGACTATTTGCTCTGATAAGACCGGGACGCTGACTCAAAACAAGATGGTGGTGCAGTCGGTGTATGCGGCTGGACTGCCGTTTGAGCGTGATTTTCGAGTGAGCGGTGAAGGCTATGCGCCAGATGGTGAGTTTTGGCTAAAAGAGAAAGCAACAGAGCCGCTGAAGCAGCCAACGCTGGCGCTGCTGCTGTTGAACTGTGCGCTGTGTAATGATGCGGCGCTGCAAACGGAGAATGCCGACAACGGGGCTAGCAATGGCGACCGACAGTGGGCAATTGTGGGCGATCCGACCGAAGGTGCGCTGCTGACGCTGGCGGCGAAAGCGGGGCTGGAGAAGTCTTCGTTAGAGCATGAGTTTCCACGGCAAAGAGAGTTTCCGTTTTCTTCTGAGCGGAAGCGGATGAGCGTGGTGGTGAGTGTGCCCAAGTCTAACCGGTTAGAGATTGCGGCGGATGCGATGGTGCTGGCTAAAGGGTCGGCAGAACTGATGTTGGATTGCTGCGATCGCGTTGGTAAAGGCGCGCAGCGTTTGGACCCAGCCGCCCGTGAGGAAATTTTGGCCAAGGTCGATCAGCTAGCTGGTGAGGGCAAGCGAGTGCTGGGCTTTGCCTACAGGCCGATAGCGACAGCAGATATTCAAAGGCTGAGTGAGGATGCAGCCGAGCAAAATTTGATCTGGCTAGGGCTAGTCGGCATGATTGACGCGCCGCGACCCGAGGTGCGAGAGGCGGTGAAGCGCTGCCAGCAGGCGGGCATTCGCCCGGTGATGATTACCGGCGATCATCCGCTGACGGCAAGGGCGCTAGCGCTGAGTCTGGGGATGGTAGAGGAAGAAGAAAGACAGCTAGAGGCCGAGATTGTCTTTACCGGGCGGCAAATCGAAGCGATGGACCAAGCGGCGCTAGAGTCAGTCGTCGGCGCGACTAGTGTGTATGCCAGAGTGTCACCAGAGCACAAGCTAAGAATTGTGCAGGCGCTGCAGGCGCAGCGGCAGGTGGTAGCGATGACGGGCGACGGGGTAAACGATGCCCCGGCGCTAAAGCAGGCCGATATTGGCATTGCGATGGGAATCACCGGCACAGATGTCAGCAAAGAAGCCAGTGATATGGTGCTGCTAGACGACAACTTTGCGTCGATTGTGTCGGCGGCGGAAGAAGGCCGGGTGGTGTATGGCAACATTCGCAAGTTTGTGAAGTATATTTTGGGCTCGAATATTGGTGAGGTGATTACAATTGCGCTGTCGCCGCTGCTGCTGCCGATTGTGGCGGTGCCGCTGACGCCTTTACAGATTTTGTGGATGAATTTGGTCACAGATGGCTTTCCGGCGCTAGCGCTGGCTATGGAACCGGCTGAACCTGGCATGATGAACCGCCCGCCGCACGATCCGGAGGAGAGCATTTTTGCACGGGGGCTGGGTTTGTATATGATTCGGGTGGGGATTGTGTTTGCGATTTTGGCGATTGCGCTGATGCTGTGGTCTTATCAATACACGCATAGCGCTAGTGAAATGGCTGGGCTAGGCAATCCTGAGCGGTGGAAGACAATGGTGTTCACGATGCTGTGTCTATCGCAGATGGGACATGCGATCGCTGTGCGCTCTAGCCATCGCCTCGCTATAGAAATGTCGCTCCTTGGCAACCCATTTGTTTTACTGGCTGTTGTTGTTACCTCGATTTTGCAACTGTTGCTCATTTACGTGCCCGCCCTGCGTAATTTCTTTGGTACGCACTACCTGTCAGTTAGAGAGCTGTTAATTTGCGTCGGCTTTAGTCTGTTGTTGTTTGTCTGGCTAGAGGCCGAAAAGCTGTTTATCAGGCAGCGGATTAGACGACAGCAGCATAAGGTGAGTTAATTAAAGGTGCTATGATACTTTGCCTACGTCTGGGTACCGCTTGAACTGCCACCTTGAACTGCCACCTTGGAACCTGCCGCTTTTGAAAACCTACTGCCTAAAAACCTACTGCCTAAAAACCTACCGCCTAAAAACCTACCGAAAAAACTACCGCGTAACCTACTATGACGGCTAAAACCCGTACCAACCTACCCACCATTGGCTGGAGGGAGAGACTTGCCTTGCCGGATCTGGCCGTCATCAGTGTCAAAGCCAAAATCGATACGGGCGCTCGCTCGTCGGCGCTTCACGCCTTTGATATCGAGCTATTCAAGCAAGACGACGTGGACTTTGTTCGCTTTAAGGTTCATCCTTCTCAGCGCAACAAGAAAAAGGTGATTACCGCCGAGGCCAAGCTGCTAGAAATGCGAGCGATAAAAAACTCAGGCGGACAGGCGGAAACTCGCCCAGTGATCCGAACTCTCGTTTCAACTGACGATCAGCAGTGGCCGATTGATTTGACCCTGACAAACCGCGACATGATGGGCTTTCGGATGCTGTTGGGCCGTGAGGCAGTGCGCCGACGATTTTTGGTAGATCCTGGCCAGTCTTATTTACAGAGTCCTTCACCTAAGCACAAGCTGAAAAAGAGCAGTTCTAAAGACCGTAAGCAAAAGAAAATCAAGAGTAGTCAAAAGTTAAAACATGAAAATAGCAATCTTATCAAGAAACTCCGCGCTCTACTCAACCCATCGGCTTAAAGAAGCTGGAGAACAGCGTGGTCATACGGTGCAGATCATTGACTACTTGCGCTGCTATATGAATATCACGTCGCACAGTCCGCAGATTCTATATCAGGGCAAGCCTTTAGAAGGGGTCGATGCGGTGATTCCTCGTATCGGTGCGTCTAATACCTTTTACGGCACGGCGGTGGTGCGACAGTTTGAGATGATGGATGTGTTTGCGGCAAATGAGTCTCAGGCAATATCGCGATCGCGCGACAAGCTGCGCTGCCTGCAGCTGCTTTCTAAAAAAGGAATTGGTCTGCCAGTCACCGGCTTTGCCCATTCAACTAAAGATATTGAAGGCCTGATTGGCATTGTTGGCGGTGCGCCGCTGGTGATCAAGCTGTTGGAAGGCACCCAGGGGATTGGGGTGGTGCTCACTGAAACCGACCAGGCGGCAACCTCAGTTATTGAAGCCTTTAGAGGCTTAGAAGCCAATATCTTAGTACAAGAGTTTATCGCTGAGGCTAAGGGGGCTGATTTACGCTGCTTTGTGATTGGCGGTAAGGTTGTTGCTTCGATGAAACGGCAGGGCGCACCCGGTGAGTTTCGCTCTAACCTGCACCGAGGCGGCAATGCGATGCAGATTAAGCTTTCACCAGAAGAGCGCAGCACAGCGGTCAGAGCGGCCAAGGCGATGGGCCTGAGAATTGCGGGGGTAGATCTACTGCGCTCTAATCACGGACCAGTGGTGATGGAGGTGAATTCTTCACCAGGTATTGAAGGCATTGAGAAAGCAACGGAGCTAGATATTGCGGGGAAGATGATTGAGTTTTTGGAGAATAATGCTGGTGGGACTAATCGCGATCGCATTAAGTATTAGATAGAGACTATTAGATAGAGACATGCGCTCAATTAACTGTTCCAAGCAGCCAGCATTCTGCTGGCCTTGTCTCCTAGAGGCTTACTTCTGTTGGAATTTCAACTTTATGTTATCTAGCACTTCGAGAGTCGCTGCGTTGTTCAATTGAGTATTCAACAACAGGAAACACGCTCACATCTAATGATATGGGCCGCTCTAGCTCGCGTTCTAAAAAGGCATGGAAAAAATCTATCTGAGCCGCCGTAACAGAGTCTTCTGGCATGGCGACTTCTAGATTAACCAAAAGCTGCTCACCATCAGAGTCAACTACAAGTCGGCGAATATCAGCATCTTCAAAGGTGGACTCTGTTCTTACAAGCTTACCAACTAGCCCCCGTGTCCTTTCTTCAATGACCAAATCGCGCAGAGAGAAACCTAGCGGAATCCCTAGCAAAATGACCACGATGGTTGAGGCGGCTAGTCCTCTTTTTGCCCTGCGAACAGAGCCATAGTCTTGCCAGATAAAAACAAGGCCGCTGCTAAGGATAATACCGCCTAGGTTGGTGAGAAAGAGTAAAGTAGAGCCAACGGTGACGGACTGGGAACCTAGAGCCAATCCAATGCCAATTACGCTGAGCGGAGGGACAAGGGCAACTGCGATCGCTACCCCCGGCAGTGCGTCCGCAATCTCTCGGCGCGTCTTCGCAAACGACCCTGCTGCCCCTGCTGCTAGCCCAATCGCCAAATCGATTAGCGTTGGCTGGGTGCGCTGCAAAATCTCCGGGTTCATCGTAGTAATGCCCAGCACCTCACAAATCACATAGGCTGTGAAGATGGTCATCAATGAGCCGGTCAGCACAGACAGCCCAGACTGCTTTAGCAGCCGCCGGTTACTCATCGTAATGGCAAAGGCCATCGCCACAATCGGGCCCATCAGCGGTGCAACAATCATGGCACCAATAATCGCAGCGGTGCTACCGGCTAGCAGTCCAAGTGCTGCAATCACGCCCGAGAGAAACAGCATGATGTAGTAGCTTAGCGACGGATCTGCGCCCTTCCACAGGCTGCGATTCAGCAGCTTCAGCGGCAGCGGTTTTTGATCGAGCCAGTGCCATTCACCGCTGTTGATAGACCACACCCGATCAAACGACCGCGCCCAGCGAATAATAACCCGGTGGACGTTTTGCGGCAGATAGTGACGCACTAGCGCTAAGAAAGGCCGTCGATGAACAGCCTGATCTTCTCGGCCCTCATTTAGCGTTTTCTTGGGCGTCAGTGGCTTCTTCGGCGATTTCTTTTTGGGTGGCTGAGGTTCAAAACCAGGCTGTTCTTGGGGGCTGCCTACCGGCATTGGCAATCTACCTTCAAATTCGAGATTTCATCATGAGCGCGAGATTTCATCATGACACGGGTGAGCCAATTGTCATGAAATCATCATCTCTTGCCTGATATAGACGACGTGATACAGGCGGCATGAGACAGTTCGAACCGTTGTCTACTCTCACTATCGCTATTGCGTGCCAATAGCTCAGTCCTGCGGTACCCATACCGATACCGATCCAGCCTCGCAGCGAAAGTGAGCCCACCCCTCTTCGTTAGTCGTCACTGGCTCACTAATATGCTCCGTCAAATCAACATAGGTGCGATTAGCCTGCTTGACTTCCATCCACTTTTCACCTGCTTCGCTATTGCTCATCACCACCGCCATGCCGCCAGGAAATTCCTCTGTGCCCATACGTGTCCAGCCCACCGTATTGGCATGGTCGAAATAGTCATACTGCTCGCCGTAGGCATTGTTGCGTCTAGCCTCTAAAAACTTGTCTATCAGCCACTGATGACTGTCTAGCCAAATCTCGTACTCACTGCCGTCATCACCATGATCTTTGTAGTGTGCGCCGTAATAGTCGGCGTAAAAGACGCAGGGGTAGCCATCCCGGCGGAGCAAAATTAGAGCATAGGCCAATGGCTTAAACCAGGGCTCTACAACAGATTCTAAAGACTGTAGGGGCTGCGAATCGTGATTGTCAACGAGGGTGACGGCTAGGGCAGGCTGTTCTTTGACAAGCGAATTGTCAAAGATGGTACGCATGTCGTAACTATCGCCCGCGTTGCTCGCATTGGTGAAGTTGTAGTGCAAGGGTGCATCGAATAAGGCGACGTCGCCGCCCGTAACCTCAATAAAGTGATGCAGCGCCTCAATTTCGTAAGACCAGTACTCACCGACGGCAAATAGTCGCTTGCTGCTGTACTTACGCACATGAGCTAGCCAGCCTGGAAAAAAACCAGCCTGAACGTGCTTGACCGCGTCGAATCGAAATCCATCTATGTTGGTTGTATCAACATACCATTCACCCCATTTCAACAGATCTTCTTTGACCTCTGGATGCCCCATATCAAGATCACAGCCCATCAGATAGTCAAAGCCGCCCTTTTCAAGATCGACCTGATCGTCAAATGACTTACCTTCAAACAGAAAAACAGCTTTGAACTCACCTTCTTCATAGCTGTTGTAGTCAACCGCGTTGAAGTGCCACCAGTGCCATTCGAGCGTAGAATATTTTCCCTGGCGACCAGGAAAGGAAAAATGAGTCCAAGATTTGATGAGAGCTTCGTCTCCAATCGGCTGGCTGCGATTGTTTGGAGCGTAGGGAGTCGCTTTAAATTCTTCTTCAGCATCACCACCCATCTTGTGGTTTAAAACGACATCGGCGTATATCTCTACTCCAGCGCTTTGAGCCGCTTTAATCGCATCGATGTACTCGTCTTTTGTCCCATATTTGGTGCGCACCGAGTCTTTTTGGTCAAATTCACCTAGGTCGTATATGTCGTAGACGCCGTAGCCAGTATCGTAGCCACCGGCTGCACCTTTGTAAGCTGGCGGCAGCCATAAAGCTGTAATGCCTGCTGCGGCCAGGTCCTCAGCTTTTTGAGTGACTTCTTTCCATAAGCTTCCATCTGGTTGGTTGTACCAGTGAAAGTACTGCATCATTACGCCGTTAGGTGCAGACATGGGCTTTACTTCCTCAAAGGTGTGGAGTCGAAAGTTAATTGCTCAATCATCCGCCCAAAGCGACGGAGCGTAATGCCTCCAAAGATAGAACTTTTGTTCACAGCCGCGCTGGGATCGCGTTACGGCTATCAACCCATTGAGCGCGCGCACCTATCGGCCCAGCTTGTTACGATGTGTATATTAACGAAAACGTCTCTCAAATCAGAATAAGCGAGCCAAGATATGCCAATCAAGGATAAAAAGCCGCCTCAGAAGAAAGCGAGCAACTGGGTGTTTTTGATTCTCAGTGCGGTGCTGCTGATCAGCACGTTCCTGCCACAGTCACTGGGCCAAGCCAAAGAGAAAGTGCCCTACAGCACCTTTATCACTCAGGTGACAGACCACCAGGTGACCAGTGCTTCTGTTGGTGAAAAAAACATCAGCTATCAGCTAGAAGAGGGGGGCGCAGTCTATACGACTAACCCGGTTTTTGATCTGAATTTGCCGACAGTGCTGCAAGAGAACGGCGTAGAGTTTTCAGCAACACCGCCTGCTGGCAATCAGTGGTTTGTCAGCCTGCTGAGCTGGGTGATTCCGCCGCTGATTTTTATTGGAATCTGGAGCATTTTTCTGAAGCGTGGCCAGGGTGGCCAAGGCGGCATGTTCTCGATTGGTAAAAGCAAGGCCAAAGTCTATGTCGAAGACGAAGATACGAAGACGACGTTTAAGGACGTTGCGGGTGTCGACGAGGCTAAAACAGAGCTGGTTGAAATTGTTGATTTTCTCAAAAATTCTCAGCGCTTTACTGACTTAGGGGCGCGCATCCCAAAAGGAGTGCTGCTAGTGGGCCCCCCAGGAACTGGCAAAACTCTGCTGGCTAAAGCGGTGGCGGGCGAAGCTGGCGTGCCTTTCTTTAGCATCTCTGGTTCCGAGTTTATTGAAATGTTTGTCGGCGTGGGCTCTTCTCGGGTGCGCGACCTGTTTGAGCAGGCTAAGAAACAGGCCCCTTGCATTATCTTTATTGACGAGCTGGATGCCATTGGTAAGTCCAGGGCATCGGGTGGATTTTACGGCGGCAACGACGAGCGTGAGCAAACGCTTAACCAGCTGCTGGCTGAAATGGACGGTTTTGGCGCAGGCGATGACACGATTATTGTGCTGGCAGCGACAAACCGCCCAGAGACTTTAGACCCAGCGCTGCTACGTCCGGGACGATTTGACCGACAGGTGCTGGTCGATCGGCCAGACTTGAAGGGCCGAGAGGCAATTTTGCGGATTCACGCGACGGAGGTGAAGCTCTCAGATGAGGTTGATTTGCATGCGATCGCTACTCGGACGCCTGGATTTGCGGGTGCGGATCTAGCCAACCTTGTTAACGAATCAGCTTTGCTCGCTGCTCGCAACCACCGCGAGGCCGTTGTTCAAGCCGACTTTGCCGAAGCGATTGAGCGGGTTGTTGCTGGCCTAGAAAAGCGCAGCCGCGTTCTAAACGATAAAGAAAAAGAGATTGTGGCTTATCACGAGGTTGGTCATGCCCTCGTCGGCTCGGCTATGCCAGGCTCTGATCAGGTTGAGAAAATCTCGATTGTGCCGCGTGGAATGGCGGCTTTGGGCTATACGCTCCAGCTCCCCACAGAAGATCGCTTTTTGCGCGATGAGGCCGAGCTGAAAGGCCAGATCGCGACTATGCTGGGCGGGCGCTCGGCGGAAGAGGTTGTTTTTGGCTCTATCACAACCGGCGCGGCGAATGACCTGCAGCGGGCGACCGATGTTGCTGAACAAATGGTCACGAGCTACGGCATGAGCGAAGTATTGGGGCCCTTGGCCTATGATCGCAGCAAGCAAAACAACTTTTTGGACAGTGGCGGTACGCCCAATGCTCGTCGCCTGGTCAGTGACGAAACGGCCAAAGCAATTGACGAAGAAGTTAAAAGCATCGTTGAGTCTGCGCACCAGAGAGCACTAACAATCTTGCGCGGCAACCGCGAGCTGCTAGAGAAAATCTCTCAGCTGCTGCTACTAGAAGAGGTGATTGAAGGCGAGGTCTTGCGAGACATGCTAGCTGAGGTCAATTTGGGCGAAGCCGACCAGCCTGAGAGCGAGCAGCCCGAGAGCAAGCAGTCCGAAAACGGTCAGCCAGAACCGCAGATGGTTGAAATCTAGAAAACTTGATGAATCCTAAATGGCAGCGGGTAGCCTAGTTGCTGCCCGCTGCTTTATGATTTTTGCTAGGGAAAGCACAATTGCCTCTGTCGAGCTAGTTAGGACATTCGCTGCCGCACTCATCGTTTATATACTCAACCTATGCCCCCAAAAAGAGTGCAACTTAAACGAGCACAGATTCCTACGCTAATATCCCAAAGTAAGCTGCGCAATTTTCCTCGGCGCGATCGCTCAGGCACGATACGGCTAGGAAAGGTGAAGTCAGGCCGCATGCGATCGCTTCTCTATCTTCTTTTATGGACAACCGGCCTTTCTTTCCTTGCGCTCTTTGCGGGCCTGACCTATCTGCGGGCCCAGCAGCAGTCTTTAGCGCCTTCTGTTGCCCTTGTGCTCGGCGGGTCGCCCGAGCGTGAACGCTACGCGGCTCAGTTTGCCAAAACTCATCCTGGCGTAGAAATTTGGGTCTCTTCGGGCAGCAATCCTGAGTATGCCAAGTGGGTCTTTGAGGAGGCACTCGTCCCTGCTAACCAGTGGCATTTGGACTATAAAGCGGTTGATACCGTCACTAACTTCACCACCCTAGTTGACGAGCTAAACGCCAAAAATGTTGACGAAGTGTACTTATTGACCTCTGACTATCACATGCGCCGGGCCAGTGTGGTGGCTCAAATTGTGCTGGGCAGCCGAGGCATTAATTTCAAACCGATTGCCATCCCAACTCAGCAGCCACCCGAAACCCCTGAGACAATTGTCAGAGACGTCAGAGACGGTGCGCGATCGCTGCTGTGGGTAGCAACAGGTAAAACCGGATCTAACTGGAAAGATTCGCTGCAGAACCCCTAAGCTTTTCCTCCAAACTTTTCCCTTTAATAGAAAACTAGAGAAAGCCATAGAAAACCAATCTGTCTGATTGCTCACAGTTTTACTTTGACAGATCTATTACGAAAGGTTCATTGCAGCAAAGTGCTTTCTACACACTGAACCATTGGATACTATTAACTATGACGCCTGTAACCCAAGAGATGCCCTACACTTCTGATCAAATTCAAATCTGGCTGCGCGGGCTGCTGACAGTGGCTTGGGCCGATGGTCACTTTGACGAAGATGAAAAAGAAATGATCTATTCGATGGTGGACTCTGAGTTTGCCCCGGATATGGGTTTTGAAATGCTTCAGCCGATTGAGCCTGCTGATTTAGCTGCGCTTGAGCTGAGTGACGCGGCAGCTCAGAATTTTCTGCGCATGGCGGTGATGGTAGCACTTTCAGATGGCACCTATTCGGATGTAGAAAACGATCAGATTATGGCGTTTGCTGCGGAGGTCGCACCCGAGTCGGTCACAACGCTACGCTCAACCCTTGAAAAGCTGACCTCTGGCCAGATTGACCCTTCAGCCTCTAGTGGCGCTAGCCCGCTCACACCGCCCGACCAGCGCCCCAAAACCAAACTCGACCCGCTCAAGCCAGCCCGCAAATGGCTCGATCAGCTCAGCGTTGAAGACCCTCGCCTGGCGCGGTTTGTGTGCAGGCTAGTGCCTTCTGACTGTCCTTTTGAGCGCGATGTCAAACTGTTTGGCCAGAAAGTTGTTCACATTCCGCCTATGTGCAAAATTAACCCGCTGTACGAGCAGCTTGTGGGTCTGCGGTTTCGAGCCCTTTCCTACCTAGCAGACGATGTTGGTGAAGATGTCACAGCCTATATGTAGCGGTATAGCGATATGGCGATATAGCGATCGCCTGTTCAGGATCGCCTATTTAGATGGAAGCGGTAGAGAGTATTACTACAGAAAGTATCACCCCAGATAGCCTGGTTACAGACGTATTAGTTGTCGGTGGCGGCACGGGTGGCACGGCAGCAGCTATTCAGGCGGCAAGGCGAGGTCTGCGCAGCGGCCTCAGCGTCACGCTAGTTTCAAAGCTACCCTGGCTGGGCGGAATGTTGACTTCTGCTGGGGTTTCAGCGCCCGATGGTAATGAGCTGGCCGCGTTTCAAACGGGCATTTGGGGTGCGTTTGTACGGGCGCTACGGCAGCGGCACCCTGGCGGACTTGACAACGGCTGGGTGAGCTTTTTTACTTACAACCCGGCAGTTGGGGCTCAAATTTTCGCTGACTGGATAGCGGCGCTGCCCAATTTGCAGTGGATTTCTGGGCAGCGGCCAAAGGAAGTTTTACGGACGGGCGATCGCATTACTGGCGTTCGCTTTGAAAGCCTCACCGTTCAGGCAAAAATCATTCTAGACGGCAGTGAGCTTGGCGATGTGCTCGCGCTTGGTGAAGTTCCCCACCGCTGGGGTTGGGAAACCCAAGACATTTGGCAAGAGCCCAGTGCGCCCGTTTCGCTCAGCGATTCAGCCGATGCGCTATATGCCATTACTCAGCGCTACCCCGTGCAGTCACCGACCTGGGTGGTAGTAATGCAAGACTACGAAGCGATCACATCCGCACCCGATCAGGCACCCAAGATCGAGCGTTCAGCTTCTGTGTCGTCTGATGATGAGCTGCGCCGGCTGTTTGCCGGGGCTTGGGAGAACTATGGCGACGCCGAAACGCCTGCATCTCAAGCGTTCTTGAACTACGGTCGTTTGCCTAAGCACCAGTTTATGATCAACTGGCCCCACAGCGGCAATGACTATGGGGTAGGGCTCAATCGGCTAATTGAATCTGATGCGGCGGCGGCTCAGTACGAACAGGAAGCGCAGCGGCATTCGCAGTCATTTGCCTGCTTTATTCAGCAGCAGCTAGGTCGTCGTTATGGTTTAGCCACCAATATCTTTCCAAAGACAGATCGCTCTCCCGGCGGTGGCTTCGCACTAATGCCCTACTACCGAGAGAGTCGGCGGCTCGTTGGGCTGACAACTATCAGTGAGCGAGACATCCTGCCTGCAAAGCCAGCTTCGGTCGCAGCGCTGCCTTTGACCGAGACCGGTGAAACCGATGCGATCGCCCTTGGCAATTATCCCAACGATCATCACTATCCTGGGTTTGAAATGCCCCTGGCCTCCAAGTCCATGCGCTGGGGCGGCAGATGGACAGGTACCCCCTTTACCATCCCCTACCGCGCTCTGGTGCCTGCCAGCACAGACGGCCTGCTCGTCTGCGAAAAAAACATTTCGGTTTCGCACATCGCTAATGGCGCGACGCGCTTGCAGCCGGTGGTTCTTGGCATTGGGCAGGCAGCAGGTATGGCGGCGGCGCTGTGTGTGGAAAAAGGATGTGAACCAAGAGCGCTAGATGTGCGATCGCTTCAGCTAGCGCTTATCACCGAACCCACCGCTCCGGCTGCTATTATCCCAATGTTTGACCTGTCGCCTCAGCACCCTGACTGGACAATCCTTCAGCAGTATTACTGCCGTCACTTAGACCAATATTTAGAACACTATTCAACCGGTTGCGATCGCCCTTTCTCTATCAATCGAAAGCCGGTCAATCAAAAGCTAGATAACAAAAAATCGGTTAATCAAGAATTGGCTAGCTCAGAACAGCTCAGCCCAGAACAGCTCAGCCCAGAACAGTCTAAAAAGTCTACTGAAGCTGATAGCAAAAAGTCAGTAGTTCCATCTCCATTAGAGTCGCCTCATTCGTTAATTTCTATAGTCGGTAAGTTTGTGAAAAGTAAAGATGCTCACTACAAGCTTCATCAAAACACCGTCAAAAACCTACCTCGTCATATCAGTTTAGTGACGATCGAACCAGATATTGAGCGGTCTTTTTGCACTCTCCAAAGCGAGCAGCCAGTTCGAGCTATTGGTAGGTGGAACGCTGCTGGTAGATGGCTACTGTGCTGCCATTTATCGACTCTATAGTTAAGTCAACTCTTCACATATATCTTCCTGACCTCACTAGCGAATAGCGTAACACTGAGTAACGACTTGGAAATCACTTAGCAATCATGCTGACAACTTCTCACTACTTGCTCGGCGGCCTCTTAGCCGGTTCTTGCGCTATTGGAGCGCTATTGCACCCACCCAACCCGCCTGGTTCAAGCCTATCCGATACGCTTTTTGATACCTCTGTTGATGAAACTGTTGATGTTTCTTACCGGGGCAGCGGTCGAGTCGATGGAGACCCCGCGTCTGATAGAACTAAGGGCTATTCAGCCGTCACGCCAGAGCGCGGGGCGGTAAACCACGCTCATCCGCAAAACCAACTGTACGAGAGTACCGCTGAAGATGAAGATATCATCTCTCACCGAGGTAGCGGTCGAATTCGACCGTCTTCTCTGTAGCGCACGGGTCTGTAGCGCACGGGTCTGTAGCGCACGGGTGCTATAGTGCCTTTCTCTGTAGCGCTTTTAAGCGGCACTCAGTATATTTTCTCCGTGCCATTTTTCACCTTCTACTAGTTCAATAGACCTGTTGAAGATGTGGAACGCTCTTATTCTGCTAACCTCTACCTTGAGGTGTAAAATGTTAGCTAAACAGGGCTGCTTCAAAGTCAAAAGCTTATTCATGTATGGTTTTATACCTAAAAAGTAGAGCTTTTAATGAGTTTTCAAACAGAGGGCTATTGCTTCCGTTTGCTTTCAGTGCATTCTATATCTATATATTGAGCATTCTCGCTTGATTGAGTTTTTGATGACCAGCAACACCGATTTAGTAAAAAAGCTAGAACCCAGCGCAATCGACGAAATCATGATGTACCTAGCCTTTAGCGCTATGTGCACAGGTGGTCACCGCCACGGCGCATTTTTAGATGCCGCTGCGACTGCCGCTAAATGCGCTATCTACACAACTTATGTAGAGCAAGGCAAAAACCTGCGCATGACAGGTCATCTGCACCACATTGAACCTAAGCGTGTGAAGGTCATTGTTGAAGAGATGCAGGCGGCACTGACTGAAGGTCGGATTCTAAAAATGCTCGGTTCGCAAGAACCGGGGTATTTAATTCAGCTTCCCTACGTTTGGTCGCAGCGCTATCCCTGGAAAAAGGGTAGCTACCGGGTACATAGCAACAGTCTAAGCTCTGCTGAAAAACGACAGGTAGAAGAAAAGCTCAAGGCTGCCGATTTACCCGAATCTTTGCCGGATGCGCAGGTACTCAACGGGCTTCAGTTTATGGAGCTGATTGAGTTTTTGCACGCTCGCTCTCAAGAAAACCTGCCAGAAGACCGACAGATGGCGTTAAGTGACGCGCTGTCTGAGCACATTCGCAGACGGCTGATCTACGCAGGAACGGTTGCGCGAATTGATTCGCCAATGGGTGGAATGCCGTTTTACGCCCTGACCCGTGCGTCTTACTCGCCGATGGGTGAAGAAGAAAGAACTTTCACTATGATGGAAGATACGGCCCGTTACTTTCGGCTGATGCGGGAGTGGGCAGATACTAAGCCGGGGGCTCGTCGTATTTTAGAAGAATTAAACATTCCGCTAAACCGCCGAGAAGCCGCCTTTGATGAGCTAGACCAGCTAATCAGCAAGTGGGCTAATAAATATCACATGGATGGTGGCTATCCTACAGTGATTCAAATGGCAATGGGAGATAGCGATTCTCCTAGTTGATCAAACCCCATATTGGTCAAGGATTTTACACGACGAGTGAAATCCTCTACACACAAAGTACGCCTGGTATTAATGCTAGGCGTACTTTGTGGTTATGGAGACTAACAGAAAAGACGCTAACTAGAAGAGGCTTTATTCAGATGCCGCCGAGCGCGGTCCTTCTGCCTATCGTCTGAAGCTGCCAGCTTTTGCCTTCTCGAAGGTAGGTAGCTGAACAGCGGAAAGAGAGTTAATTCTCTTTTGCTGCCTCGATGCATCTACAACGGGTGCAACACTGGGGTCTGGGCTAGTATCCTGACCGCTCAAGCTTTGTTGCTGAGGCTGCTGATTTGCTGTGTCAGGGGCTTGAACAGCGGCTTGCTTAGGGGTGCTTTCATCAGCGGTTACCCAAGGGGAGGGTTCTGTGAATTCGACAGCAGCGGTGGGCGTTTGACTGGTGGGTACTGTGTAAGGGTCGATGACGATAGACGGTAGGTCAGAAACTTTCTTTTCGGCCTTCTCGGTGGAATTCTCTGGGGCGGTTTTGGGGGAGGTGTCTGGGGCTGCTGGGGTCTTGTCTGAGCTAGCGACTGTTGGTGCAGGTGATGAAGCACTAGCAGACTGTTTGAGATTAAACTGCTGCCAGTTGAATTTGGGTGCTTCTGTAGGATTGGGCTGAGCTTTTACGGTGGCATCTGTTGCGGCTGAGTCTATAACAGGCTCCTCTGTAACACGCTCATCAATAACGCGCTCTAGGTCTTGCCAGAGCTGAGATTCAGCCTCGGTGTCAGTGCTAGAGGTGCTGCTATCAGATGTTTTAAGATTAAGTGCTTTGATGTCAGGGACTTCGACGCCAGGGACTTCGATGTCAGGAGCCTGAGTGCCAGGAGCTTGAGCGCCAGCAGCTCGAACACCAGAAGCTCGAACGCCAGAGGCTTTCACTTGGCTTGATTCAAAGGAGGCTTCTGCGTTTAGCTCTGACTGGTTAGCTCTGCGAATCAAATTTTCTAAATGAGGATCGATGCCTGCAAAGGGGGCGGTAGTAGCGCCTGCCCACGGCATAATGCGCTGAGCTTTTGGCATACTGATGCTGTTGTTAGCGTCAGCATTATTATGTTGTTCCCAAAGCGGCTGGTGGACTGACTGGCTGAGCGGCTGGCTTATTGACTGCGAGATGGGCTGCGGCCTGTGACCTGCTGTAGAGCGGGTGGTGACAGAGAGCGATTTTTCTAGCGCTGTCTTAAACTGTAGTGTGTAGCGCTGCTGCCTTTGAAGACGCGATCGCAAATCTTTTATGGTGGTTTCCGCTTTGACGCTGGCCTGCACTTCTTCAGCATGCTGCTGGGCGCTCAGGGCAGATTCGTGCTCTAGCTGCGCCACCCGCTCTTGAGCGTTACCCAGTTCTGATAGCAGCGTTTCATTAATCAACTGCTGACGCTTAAAGGACTGCTCTGCGGCTTCTAGCTGGTCCACAAGTTTAGCGATTTGCTGCTGCGCGGTCTGAGAAAGCTGCTGCGTTGATGCCTGCTGCATCGACACCTGCTCTACCATCTTGCTCTGAGCAGCTTTCGCTTTTTCTGTCTCATTGTGTAGCACCTGGTGAGAATCGTTCAGGGCAGCTTCTAGCTGAGAGACTCTAGCTAGCAGGGCGTCATTACACTTGTTGAGATCGTGAATGAGCTTCAGCAGATCGCCTTCACGGCTGGTGGAGATAGCGGTATCGCTTTTTGACGGGTCTTCTAACTGGCTACGTGACTGAGCGGGCAACACAGTTCCTGGTAAATCAACCGCTTCCCAATCCTCTGTCGATGGGTTGCTGCTAGTCGGGCCACCGGTTGGGTCGGTTGGCACTGCAACACCGGTCGGCTCAGGCGTGGGCTCAGGCGACGGCTCAGGCGTCGATTCAGGAAGGGTGAGTTCAGTCTGAGTAGGCTCAGGAGTCATAGGGTGTGCAGGCGTGCTGTGGGCTAAGGACGGATATAAACTATCGGGTGCGATGAGTTCCTTAATGTAGTAGCACATAAAGGCGTTTTTGAAACTGCGAAAATAAGAAAAATTATTGTCAAATGACGATGGCGCTATATCGGGAACTATATCAGCGTTTCGTCTAAGAGATCTTTGTGCATGAGCGCCTGGTCTATCCGTGCTTGTGTTTGATCGGGGGTAAAGCCTTCGCCATTGGCATAGTATGAGAGCCAAGTTTTGCAGAGAATAGCGGGGTCGTCGGGCAGGGTAGGCAAGACGGATGGCGTTGGAGAAAGGTCCCAGCCGGGGAGGTCTAAGCGCTGAGCGATCGCATCTACTTTGGGGTCGTAGCTAATTGCAAAGCACTTGCAGCCCTCAGCGGCGGACATGACCAGGGCGTGAAAGCGCATGCCAATGGTCATTTCAACGCCTCGAAAAAGACCTTTGAGAGTCTGAGGCTGACTGAGCTGATAGATATGGTGGGGGCCGCTGAGATGGCCCTGGATGAATTCAGCGATCGCTAAGTCTTTTACCGGCTGAAAAGGAACAAGCAGCAGGCAGACCCCCGTAGCCTGTTGGAATCGGTCAAGGGCGATCGCAATCATTTTTAGTCTGCTCTCGCTGAGGTGCCGGTGCGGGCGCAGGGCTACGGCTACTCGAGGCGCGGGCAAATCCCATAGCCCTTTGACAGGCTGTGAGTCGAGGGCCCACACCGGGTCGGGGGCGAGCAGGCAGGGGCGATTCCACTGGGCTAGCAAGCTGGCGGAGGTGCGATCGCGCACGCTGATCGCATCACACTTTGCCAGCGCTGTGCGCGTTAGCCACTGGCTAAACTGCCTGTTTAGGGGGCCAATTCCCTGGCTCCAGGCAACTGTTTTTAACCCCATGCGCTGGGCTAGCAGCATCAGGCCGCCGTAGTACACTGGATTTAGCCCGCTGCTAGCATCTTGCATGAGGCTACCGCCGCCCCAGATAAAGGCATCGGCCTGACGAAATGCCCGGAACACAGCGCTAAAAGACTTGCGGGGAACAGCCTGTGCAATCTGATGGCGATCGCGCGTTTCCGTCGGATTGCCCGACAGCACAATCGGCGTTACGTGGGCTGGCAGCATTTGCAGCAGCGCCGCCAACAGCGCCTCATCGCCGCCGTTACCCATGCCGTAGTAGCCACATAAAACTGCTTTCATAGTGTTTTGGCTGTTCGTTAGGCCGTTTGTTTTGCTAATAGTTTGGTCGTTTTGTTTTCGGCGCTTGGTTAATAGGTCTCTAGAATATAGAAGATCACAAGCACTATAAATAGGGTCGCCTATGCATGCACTGTCAATTCCCACCTGGATAGTTCACGTTTCAAGCGTGATTGAATGGATTGCCGCTATCTGGTTCATTTGGCAATATGCTGAGGCCAGCGGCTACGATGCTTGGCATACGATGTCTTTTGCCATGCTGCCAGCGCTGGTAAGCGCCATGTGCGCCTGCACCTGGCACTTTTTCGACAATACAACAGCTCTGAGCTGGCTAGTGACACTGCAAGCGGCGATGACCGTTGTTGGCAATTGCACCGTGTGCCTCTCTGCCTGGTGGATTTGGCAGCAGTCGTCCGCTGGCTCTAAAGTAGGTTCCGAAGTAGGCTCTGAAGCAGGCCCCGAAGCTGTTCGTCAGGAGGGCCTCGGTCAATGACCAAAGAATCTCTGTTTGCTCTTTCTCTGTTTCCCTATTTGGGCTTTTTGTGGTTCTTGACTAAAAGCAAGCAAACGCCACGCCTTGCTCTCATTGGTTTTTATGTGCTGCTGGTGTTTGTAGCTGTGACAATTCCAGCAGGCATTTATGCTAAGCAGGTCTACGGAGCTGAACTTGCCAACGTTGACTGGCTACACGGCAGCGCCGAGCTGTTCTTGACGCTGTCTAATATTTTGGTGGTGCTAGGATTTCGGCAGGCGACGCAAAGGCTAAGAAATGACAAGGTGGCGGTGTCTGAATAGACATAGCATCAACTGCCAGCGGCGATCGCCTGATGCAAAATCAGCCGATTGCCGTCAGGATCGTAGGCGTAGATTTCCTGCCCGTGAGAGGCGTGAATGATTTCGCCTGGTGGCGGGTAGCCTATTTTCTTAAGGTGGGCGATCGCATGCTGCAAATCGCTCACTTCTATGCACAAGCTGATAGCTGTACCGCCCATGGCCGCACCGTCTGAGGCTGAAAATTCTGACATGTGATCGAGACTAGGTTCAAAGATGGCTAGCTTTAGCCCTGCCAGGTGAAACTCAGCGTAGCTAGAAGCGCTGACTGTTGGTGATATGGTCGCTTTCTCGTCGTTGATGCCAGAGAGAAAATCGCTGTAGAAAGTCGTTAGCCTGCGAACTGTTGGGCTTGCGATCGCTACAAAAACTCGATGGTCACTCATGGCAGTATTGTTTGCAGTATTGTTTTCTAACATCGTGACTTGAAACGCACTTAATATCAGGCCGGTTGATCGCTTCCTAACTGGCCAAACTCTGCTGATAGGCTCGCCAGCCACCAAATTTGCTAATTTCCTTTTTCCCTTCCACAGTCAAGGGCTCACCAATCACCCCCAGCACCTCCTCACCATCCGCCAGCTTTACCTTCCCAATTGCCAAGCCAGGCGGCTCTTGCGACAGCACAATTCCCAAACCTGCCAACGGCACGTCCCACACTTCAACCGCCACCGCCACGCCGCCCTCGCGCACTTTCACCATCGCCGGATACTTATCTTCTATCGTCCACAGTCGATAGGCCATTTCCGTCTTTGCCTCCCGGTCAAACGTTGCGCCCACATTCAACAGATTTGGACACAGCGCCAGCCCCTGCATTAGGGTGCCGTTTACCGCTAGTTTCAACGTTTCTGCCACAGCTATCCGCTTCCTTTACTTGGTCTTTCGGCCTAATCTTCTTTACCCAGCGCCCCTGGTGATCCCACTAGCGATCGCTTCGGTGAACAGGTCACTACCATAATCAGCAGCGTCAGAATATACGGCGCGGCGTTGAACAAATAGTAATAAGCGTCAATGCCTACTGACTGAAAGGCCGGACCAATTGCCTGTGCTCCGCCAAATAGCATCGAAGCCCACAGACACTGAACCGGATTCCATCGGGCAAAAATCACCAGCGCTACCGCCATCAACCCCTGCCCGCTCGAAATTCGCTCGGTCCACACGCCGGGATAGTACAGAGACAAACAGGCACCGCCAATTCCGGCCAAAAAGCTACCGGCCATAATGCTTAGCATTCGCACTTTAAAGGGTGAAATTCCCATCGCCATCGCGGCCTGGGGGCTGTCGCCTACTGCTCGCACATACAGGCCCCAACGTGTCGCTCTAAAAAACCATTGCAGAAAAGGTGCGATCGCAACTCCGAGCAAGAACAGCGGGCTCACCTTCAGCGCTGCCTGGATCTGCGGCGAGCTGCTCCAGGCTCCCCATTCAAATGTCAGTAGCTGCGGGGCCTGCGGCTGAATAAAGGGCTTGCCAAAAAAGAACGCGAGCCCGCTGCCAAAAATGATCATGGCAATTCCTGTGGCCACGTCATTTACCCTCGGCTGCTGCGAGAGCCAGCCGTGAATCGCCCCTAGCGTCATCCCGGTCAGGCCCGCTACTAGCACCCCTAGCCACGGTGCCCAAAAGTTACCTACGCTCGGCGCTGCCAAATACGACACGCCATAGGCCGACATCGCCCCCATCAGCAGCGTGCCTTCTAGGCCCAGGTTAATCTTTCCACTTTTTTCGGTGATGCACTCTCCTAGGCTGACAAACAAGAAAGGGGCACTGCCGCGCAGGGTGCCTGCCAAAATGCCGAGAGGAATGCCAAGAAGTCCGAGAGATTCTGTTGCCATGTCGGTTAATCTGAAAGAACTTTCTCTTGAAACCAGGGCAGCTTTCCGTACAGAGAGTCGCTGAACAAAACGCACAAAAAGACAATGCCTTGGAATACCAGCACCGTTGCATCGGGTAGACTATGCGATCGCTGCAAAATTCCGCCGCTCGCCAAAATTCCGCCTAGCAGCACCGCCACTAGCACCGTCGCCATCGGGTTGTGCCGGGCCACAAACGCTACCAAAATCCCTGCATAGCCATAGTTAGACACGAGCGATTCATTAATTCGCTTTTGTACTGCTGCTACTTCTACCATGCCAGCTAGCCCTGCTGCCGATCCGCCCAAAAAGCAAACCGCCAGCGTTAGCTTGCCAACTGGCAGTCCGGCAATTTTGGCTGCTCTGATGTTGCCGCCTGTGGTTCGGGCTGCAAAGCCAAAGGTCGTGCGCTGAATGAGTCCATAGGCCAGCACGCAAATCACAATGCCGTAAATCAGGCCAAAGTGGATGCGCGTACCCGGCAGCGTGCCTAGCCAAATAGTCGGATCGAGCTGCGCTGATGAAGGCTTAGTGACAAAGCTAGCGTCGCGCAAAGGGCCCTCGACCAGGTGGTTGAGAAAGGCGATCGCAATGTAGTTTAGCAGCAGGCTGCTAATCGTCTCGTTTACCCCGCGGTAGTAGCGCAAAGCGCCCGCTATCATAATCCACAGCCCCCCTGCCAGCATTCCTGCGATCGCCATCGAGACCTGCGCCACCAGCGGCGGCAGCGAGCTGCCCAGGCTAAGGCCAATTGCGATCGCCCCTAGCCCACCCATCACTAGGGCTCCCTCATTGCCAATAATCACCAGTCCTAACCGTGCCGGTAAAGCCGTACAGAGCGCTGTCAGCATCAGCGGCGCAGCGCGAATCAACGTATTTTGCCACGCGCTCCAGCTTCCAAACGCTGCCCGATAAATCGATCCGTACACCGCAAAAGGATTTGCGCCCGCCAGCGCACAAAAGCCACCGAACAAAATCAGTGCCACTACCAGTGCCGCCACTGGCAAAAAGATAGCCTCTAGCGGTCTGCGCCAAAGAGACGCTTGCAATTGCCTAGTTGTCTTAGCAGCAGACTCTGCCATCAGCCGCCAGTGCTACCTTTAACACCCTCAACCAGCCAGTCCATTTTCTCTAGCTCTACATTCTGCTGCTCATACTCATCGCCTGCCGCCAACACCTCGTTGCCCTGATTGTCTTTTAGCTCGCCGTTATAAATCACCAGCTCTTTTGCCAAAAACTGTTCTTTTGCCGCGTCTGCATCTGCCTGCGCCGCCTCGCTTACCGCCGGGCCATAGGGTGACAGTTTGCAAAAATTATCGGCCAAGCCGCCTCGCAAAATATGGTCAATATCCCCTGCCATCAGCGAATTGCCCGCTACAAACTGCTCGCCTAGAAATGTATAAATGCTCACCCAGTCCCACTCGGCCCCGGTCAGATAGCCCTCCGGTGCCAGCGGTGCTTGATTCGCATGATAGCCAGATGAATAGATCCCCCGCTTTTCTGCCGTTTCCATCACCACCTTGGGGCTATCTACATGGCAGGTCACTACGTCAATGCCTTGGTCTGCCAGACTGTTCGTCGCCTCAGCCTCCTTCACTGGCAGGGCCCAGTCACCGGTAAAGATCACCTGCGTCGTTGCCTCCGGGTTCACCGTCTTAGCCCCTAGGGTAAAGCTGTTGATATTTCGTAGCACCTGCGGAATTGGTTTGGCGGCCACAAACCCCAAATTGCCTGTCTCTGACGTGTGCGCGGCCACAATTCCCGCCACATACTGAGCCTCGTCAATATAGCCAAAATAGCTGCCCACATTCTCTGGATGCACCCCGTCTTGGTACAGTCCGCCCGCGTGGAAAAACTGCACCTCTGGAAACTCTTCTGCTAGTTCCAACATATACGGATCAAAATAGCCAAACGAGGTGGGAAACAGCACTGTCGCCCCGTCAATCTCAATCATGCTGCGCATGGTCTCTAGCACCGCCGAAGTCTCTGGCACGCTCGCTTCTTCTACAATCTTTATGCCTGGCACTGCCGCCATCGCCTGCGCACCTTCTGCGTGCGCCTGGTTATAGCCAAAGTCATCTTTTGGCCCCACGTAGATAAAGCCCACTACGACCTCACCCTCAGCGCCTGTCTCACCCTCAGCGCTGCCGTCTGCGCTAGACGATCCGCTTGGCGAGCAGCCGCTCAGCTTAGTCGCCGCTCCAAAAGCCGACGCTGCTAGCAGAGCGCGCACTACCTGACGCCGAGAAAATCGAATGGGCTGATGGGGGGACATTACAAAAAGCTCCTCACTGAACAACTCTATTGAACGATGATATCGTTGGCTGTCACTGTATCAGGTTCTACCAAAAGAATGCGGTTTCTACTTAGCTAAAAAGTAGCCAGAGCTGAACAAATAGCCAGGCGGTTTACAGCTTCTCTTTTCGAATAGATTTGTCTAGTAGCTGTATGGGATGCTGCAAGCGAATGGTCTTTCCTTGCTTTTCTAGCGCCTGTTTGATTTGTAAAGAACAACCTGGGTTCGAAGAGGCTATCAGAGTGGCCCCCGTATTGACCAAGCTATTGGATTTCATTTGCCCTAGCTCTGCGGCGATTTCTGGCTGGAGCATGTTGTACACCCCCGCGCTGCCACAGCACAGAGCTGCGTCTAGAGGCTCTCTTAGCGTTACGCCTGGAATTTGCGCGAGTAGCTGACGTGGCTGGCGGCTGATTTTCTGCCCGTGGAGCAGGTGACAGGCGTCTTGGTAAACGGTGACAAGCGGATCTGCTTGAAGGGGATGCAGCGGCGCACTGAGCCCAACGTCAGCCAGAAATTCCTGAACATCTCGAACTTTGCTAGCAAAGGTCTGGGCCTTCTGGGCGTACTCGGGGTCGTCGGCCAAAATATGGCCGTATTCTTTGAGCGTGTGGCCGCAGCCTGCGGCGTTGATGATGATGTAGTCTACGTCTGTTTCTTCAAAGCTGTCGATCATCTGGCGGGCGAGGGCCTGGGCCTGCTGCGTTTCGCCTTGGTGGGCGGGCAAGGCAGAACAACAGCCTTGAGATTTGGGAACAACAATTTCGCAGCCGTTGGCGCTAAGAACGCGGGCAGTGGCGGCGTTGACATCTGAAAAGAAGACCCGCTGAACACAGCCGAGAATCATGCCAACTCGGTAGCGTTTTTCGCCTTGGGCTGAGATTAGCTCTGGCAGGTTATCGGCAAAGCAGCTAGGCGTGACGGTGGGTAAGAGGCCTTCCATTGCGGCTAGGTTGGGTGAAAGGCGTTTGAGCAGGCCGCTGGCCTGAAGCAGCTTTGAGAGACCAAGGGTTTGGTAAAGCGCGAGCGGGGTAAGCAGCAGGCGAATGCGGTCAGGGTAGGGAAAAAGGGCAAAGATTAGCTGGCGGATGGCCTTTTCGGGCCAGGGGCGGGTGTGGTTACGTTGAATTTGGGGCCGAACACTGGCGATGAGCTGATCGTATTGAACGCCGGAGGGGCAGGCGGTGGTACAGGCAAGGCAGCCCAGGCAGCTATCGAAGTGTTTGACTGCGGTGGGAGAAAGGGATGCTTCGCCTTTGTTGATGGCGTCCATCAGGTAGATGCGGCCACGGGGAGAGTCGCTTTCTTTGCCAAGTACGCGGTAGCTAGGGCAGGTGGGCAGGCAAAAGCCACAGTGGACGCAGGCGTCGATCAGGGACTGTGAGGGAGGCTGGGTATCATCGAACGGAAGATCGATGGGTAGAACGCGCTCGTGGGGGGAGCTCTCTTGATTAGAGTCAAGGCTGGTATTGAGTTTGAGCGGGCCGTTGGTAGTTGACATAGTCGATTAGATAAGCGGGTTCCCTTAGCTTTTAGCTTACCGTGCTGTGGAATCTCCGACTTTTCCGAGCGCGATCGCTCTTCTTCAAGCTACTTTCTTCGAGCTTTTCTCTTCAAGCTCTTTCTTTAAGCAGCAATGCGCGGAAAGCTAAAAAGGCCTGAACCAAAAGCACAAAATCCAACGGGCGCTTGCGGAATACGACCCGTGAGTGCTGTAGCCCAGTAAACAGGCAGCCCAGTAAACAGGCAGCCCAGTAAACAGGCAGCCCAGTAGGCATCAGGGATTCATCAATCAAAGTGCATCTGAGCATGACGACTCAAGCAAGCCGTTCACGCTCAAAACTACCGACAAACATTACAACAAATTGTCACTTAAATTATGAATCAAGACTCTTTAGAACTCAGGCGAAAAAGTAGCGCTAACCATTTTGCGGTGTTGATTCGACTGCTGCGCGATCGCAGAACCTTTCTAGATGAGGTGCGCAGTGAAGTCAAACTCAACCGTAAAATCTCTTCACTGCTGGTTGCCAGCAGCAGCTTTTTCGCTGTCTATGGCGGCATTGTGGGTTCTTATGGCGGTGGCTGGCAAATCTTATCCTCAGCGATTAAGCTGCCTGCTCTGTATCTGATTACGCTGTCTATCTGTGTGCCAACCCTTTACTTCTTTGATATTCTTTTTGGCTCCAAGCTGAACTTTAAGCAGTACGTAACAATGGCGCTCACCTCAGTGGCGGTGATTAGCGTTCTGCTCTTCAGCTTTGCCCCGGTTGTTCTTTTCTTTTTGATTTCGGTGCGCGACTATCACTTTTTCCTACTGCTAAACGTAGTGGTGATGGCGCTGACGGGCTGTGTGGGCGTGCGCTTGTTTTATAAGGGCATGGTAGATATGGCTGGGCCAGATGGCTTTGAGCAAAAGCTGCGGCTAAAGCTGCTGAAAGGCTGGGTGGTGCTGTATGGCCTGGTTGGATCCCAGCTAGGCTGGACGCTGCGGCCTTTTGTGGGGTCAAGCGATCGCGTTTTCCAAATCTTTCGGCCCGAGATTGAAGGCAACTTTTACTCAAAAGTCTTTCAGACTATCGGCTCTGTGTTTGGTTTTTAGGTGATGGCTAATCTTGACAATCTAAGAATTACAGATAGAGAGCTAGATACGCTAACGGGTTTAGATATCAGCGATGTGACAATGGGCTGGGGCTACCGGCAGACGGCATTATCAGCCGCTCACAGACTCTCTTTTATAGGAGAGCTGCTGCTGTCGCTGGGCGTGGCGATGATTTTTTGCCTGCCGATAGCCCTGCTGCTAGCGCGTGCAGCTAGCGGTGATGACGTCGCGGTAGTGTGGCGACTGCTGCCGCTTGGGGTGATTAGCGCCATAGGAATTGCGATCGCCTGGTTCTTTTATCGCTGGCGCGAAGGCAAGCGACTCATAACGTTAAGTCATCTACTCGATGAAATTGACCACTTTAACGAAATGGTAGCAGCGGTAGAGATTCTAGAAGAGCTCAATGCCGCAAAAAACAGCGCAGCAAAAAATGGCCGGTCCAGCCTAAGCCCATCAAATTTGGAGAACCGGGAAGAGGTCATAGAAGTGCTGCATCTAACGCGCGAAAGCTTAATCTGTGGGCTGATGACAGAGAGCATCATGCGTAAGCATCAGCAATTGATCGCTAGGCAGCAGGAAATGTTTTCTAACATAGAGAGAAACTTGGCCACGCTTCAACAGCTACAGGTAGGAGATGAGGCGAATGAGTACAGCCGATTGCTAAACGAGGCAATTCAGATAGGCACCAGTGTCCAAAAGGAGCTGAGCGGCTATTAAAGACTCTTCTACGCTACTACTTTTACGCTACTACTTTTGGTGGCGGCTACGGCTAAATCGCAAGATTTGACTGCATGAGGTAGCCTGCTCTAAGCGTTTGACTCATTGCAGTCGCTCTTATCAACTGGCAAATCAACTGGCAAAAAAGAATCTGACGCCCAGCCGGTAGGCAGCATGCAGCTATAGAATCTGACGATACTCTCTTCAGACAGGCTCTCTTTAAAGAGGCTCTCTTCAAATATGTTAAGGGCAGCCGTCTGTGTCTCAGCCGCCGGTGCCTTGGCGATAGAACCCGTGCTTGCGCTCAGGTTTTCACTACGGTTTTCACTACGGTTTAGGCTTCGTAACGAGCCAGTTGTTGGCGATTCAGGTGATTCAGCAATAACAAACGCTACACTCATTAGCGTTAAGAAAATTGCGGAAAACGTTTTTTGGATAGTTAAACTCATAACTAAAGTGTAACGTAAGACACTTGTTTTCCCAAGGAAATCGAGGGCTCTTATGCAAAAATAACAACATTTTTATGCAAATAAAACAATCTCTTTCCTTTTGTTAATCAAGTTAGCGTTGCAATAAAGAGAGAGCTAGACCGCTCAGCCATCGGCTTTCGTCCTGTCAATTTCTCAGACCTCGGGCCACTTCTCGGACTATTTCTTCGGCTACTTTTCGGGCGGAATAACAAAACCCACCGCAGCCGTATAGGTTATTAGTAACAGCGATCCATACAGAGGCTGATACCCTTCCCAAGTCGATACCAGCGGTCCGCCTGCAGCCAGTACCCAAACCACAAAAGACACGCAAGAGAGCCCAATTTGGGTCCAAGCGGTGGGCTTACCTGCTACCGCTGTTTGCCGCCGTGTCCAGCCGAAGGTCAGCACCAACCCAATCACAAAAAACAGCCAAAGTAATCCGGCCTTGGGAATGTCTGCACCCGCGCTTTGAATCATGCCGCTCACCGCCAGCCAAAAGCCAACTGCCTCGGTAGGAATATATTTCATTATCCGGTCGGCATAGTCATCTGGAGATGGACTGCTGCCGCCCCTGGTCTGAAACTGCGATGACTGAAGCTGCGATGATACGATGCGACGGCCCATGTTTCGAGAATCTCCTTATCGATGCTCCTGATTTGTGAGTGCTTCTATTTATTAGCGCTCCTGCAGACTGCGCGGATCGAGCGCGTCGCGCAGCCCATCGCCGAGTAGGTTAAACGCCAGCACCGTGATCACAATTAGCGTGGCAGGTGGCCATACCAGCCAGGGATTGAGGATCAAAATAGACGCGTTTGTGCCGGCTGAGAGCATGTTGCCCCAAGAGGGATCGGGCTCTTGAATGCCTAGGCCAATCAGGCTGAGCACCGCTTCTGCGACGATGTAGCCAGGAATAGAAAGGGTAGCCGCGATGATGACGTAGGTAGCTGTCTGCGGCAGAATATGACGGGTGATGATGTGTAAGCTGCGACCGCCCATAGATTGAGATGCCTGGACAAAAGTACGCTCTTTTAGCGAGAGGACTTCACCTCGAATGACGCGAGCCAAACCTGCCCAGCCAATAAAAGAAATAATCAGCACAACCAGTAAAAATCGCTGAGCGCTGTCTAGCTCTGGTGGCAAAATGACACCTAGCGCTACCAGCAAATAAATTGAAGGAATGGTCATGATGACTTCGACAATTCGCATCAAAATTGAATCGACTGCACCGCCGAAGTAGCCGGAGATGCCGCCAACTAGCAGCCCCAAAGGAAAAGAAATAGCGATGCCAACTAGGCCAATGCTTAGGCTGATACGGCCACCGTGGACTAAACGGCTAAAGACATCGCGTGCGGCGTTATCTGTGCCAAGTAGATTGAAGTAAGCGGGAACTGTCTCGACGGCCTCTAGATTTTCATCTGGGTCGTCGGCTACGGGGGGACTGCCTGTAAAGCTGTCTGGATTTGGTTCTGCCAAATCGGGTGCGGCGGTAGCAGAGGCGTCCTCAATTTCCTCTTCGCTGGCGTCAGCATCAATGGGCTCAGGTACGGCTCCGCCTACCGGCGCAAACAGGTGCAGGCTCATTGGAATACCTGAAAATAGCTCTAGCTCTTCGAACTCGATATTGCCTTCGAGTGAGATTTGGGTGATGTATGGCAAGACAAATTCAAACAGCCGGTACTCGTCGCCTTTGACAAAGAGACGTAAGGGGGCAGGCCGGTTGAAGTCTGTGACGAGTGACTGGTAGCCGGTATCGACGTCTATGGGGCCTTGGATAGTGGGATAAACGTGGGGGCCGATAAACTCTCCGGTTTCTTGGTTGCGCCAGTATACCTGCGTGGGGGGCATTAAGGAGCCGCTGGGCTGCTGAGCTAGCGGATTGTAGGGGGCGACGAAGTCGGCAAAAATGACGGCTATGTAGAAAACGATCAGCACCACTGCGCCGAAGCGGGCTAGCGGATTGTTTTTAAGCTTTTTCCACCAGGATTTTGTTTCCATCTTTGCCTTTTGCGACGTTCGCTAACTTGGACACTATATGTAGCTAGCTATGCTGCGTAGCTGGCCATATAGCATAGCTATCGTTTGGACAATAGAGTAGCAGCATTTTGGTGATGTGGCTTTGACGACGCTTAGCCATCGCCTACTAGCTGAGCATCGCCGAAGCTAGAACTGTTGTGAGTGTGGCTGTTTTTGATCTGGCTGTGAGGTGTTGCACAGCTAGATATCAGGCAAGTGATAATGGTTAATGTTAAACTTTTGTAAACAATAGAAATAATATAAAGCAGCCGTTAAAGCTGTCTTCGGGCACCTTCGATCTGCATATCTGCGTCCTTTTAGTCGCTTCCTCGTTGCGAATATTTTCCCTGTGACTTACCAAAACATTGAAGGCCAAGATCTCGAAGGCCAAGGTATTGACGGTGAGGCTAAAAGTGCTTTGTCGCCGCAGCCGCTCTCGAATGGTATTGCGGCTGAACGCCAGAACCGAAGCAAGCCGCAGAAGCGTGGGAAAGGTAGCCCGATCGGTGGCCTGATTAGCGGCCCAAGGGGGGTGCTATTAGGGCTAGTGCTGGGGCTTGGCTTGGCGTTTGTGGGCGTGCGGCTAGGGTCTAGGCCCGCTGCGCCGACGGCTGTGCCTGCTGAGAGTCCGCAGGTGGCAAGTGCAACGGTGACAACGGCACGGGCTGAGCGATCGCCTATCGAGCAGGCCATTACAACAAACGGTACGGTGGAGGCTTTTGATCTGCTGTCTGTAGCTCCTAGGGCGAGTGGATTGCAGATTTTATCGGTGGCGGTGCGGGAGGGCGATCGCGTTGCTGCCGGTCAGGTAATGGCGGTGCTAGACGATTCGGTGCTGCGCAGTGAAATTGCTCAAGCCGAAGCAAATGTGGTGGCAGCCCAAGCGCAGGTTGCTCAGGCCCGCGCTCAGGCACAGCAGACACAGGCAGAGGTGATCGAAGCACAGGAGAATTTTGATCGGTATAACTCGCTGTTTGCTCAAGGAGCGATTAGCAGTGAAGAGCTAACCAGTCGGCGAACGCAGCTAGCTACGGCGCAGCAGACGGTGGGGGCTGCGATCGCAGCGGTAGACAGCGCAGTGGCGACAGTGCGTAGCCGTGAGGCCGAAGTAGCTAGGCTGACAACCGAGCTAAGCCAAACACAGGTGCTAGCGCCCAGCAGCGGTATTGTGGCCGAGAAAGCTGCCACGGTCGGTGATACGGCCTCAGCGGGGACGCCGCTGTTTCAAATTATCGACGGCGATCGGCTAGAGCTAGCGGTGAAGGTGCCGCAGTCGCAGCTAGCGCAGATAAATGTAGACACGCCCGTGCAGATTCGCTCGACGTCGAATCCAAATTTGCAGTTGCAGGGCAGCGTGCGCTCGATTGACCCCACGGTGGATGCGCAGACGCGGGAAGCGACGGTGAAGGTCGGCCTGCCAGGGAGCGATTTGATTCGTCCGGGGATGTTTTTGCAGGCAGCGATTGTGACCGATCGGCGTGAGGGTGTCGTCGTCCCGGCGGCGGCTGTTTTGCCGCAGTCTGACGGGACGTTTGTGGTGTATGTGCTGACGGCGGAAGGCACGGTGAAGGCGCAGCGCGTGGAAGTCGGCGATCGCTCGTCGGTCGCAGAAGAGGGGGTAGCAGAAGAGGGGGTAGCAGAAGAGGGGGTAGCAGAAGAGGGATCTGCCCAAATCGAAATTACCAGCGGCCTAGAAGCCGGTACGCCTGTTGTTGTAGAAGGGGCAAGCTACCTGCAAGACGGGGACGCGGTAGACGTCGTAGCAGGGGAGGAGGCTTAAGCCATGTTCAACATTTCTGCCTGGTCGATTAAGCGTCCGGTGCCCACGATTGTTTTATTTTTGGTGCTGACGATTGCGGGCCTTATTGCCTTCGGGCGGCTGGGTATTGACGATAATCCTAATATCGACATTCCTGCCGTGCTGGTGGAGGTGACCCAAACTGGAGCTGGCCCCGAGGAGCTAGAAACGCAGGTGACCAAGAAGGTTGAAGATGCAGTAGCCGGGCTTGGCAATATCGATGAGCTCACTTCTACGGTGTCAGACGGCACGTCGCGAACGGTAATCGCTTTCGACCTGGGCGTAGATACCGAAGAAGTGACAAACGAGGTGCGCGATGCGATCACGCGCATTCGTCAAGATCTGCCGCAGGATGCGCAAGATCCAATCGTGCGCAAGCAAGAGTTTTTTGGCGGGCCTACGGTCATTTATACGGTAGGCTCCGAGCAGCGTTCGGTAGAAGAGCTGAGTGACCTGGTCGATCGGACGATTAGCCGCCGGCTGCTGGCGGTAAACGGCGTTTCGCAGGTGACCCGAGTCGGCGGGGTTGATCGAGAAATTCGAGTGAATTTGGACCCGGCGCAGCTCAATGCGTTAGGAATTACGGCGACTCAGGTAAATGATCAGATTCGTCAGTTCAACATTAATTTGCCGGGTGGCCGCAGCGATGTTTCGGGCCTAGAACAGGGCATTCGAACGCTGGGAAGCGCGGATACGGTAGCGGCACTGCAGACATTTCAGGTGGTATTGCCTAGCGGCAGCACGGTGGCGCTAAATACGCTGGGCACGGTAGAAGATGACTTTGCTGAGGTGCGGCAGTCAGCGCACTTAAATGATGCGGTGAACGACTCGGCGGTGGTGGGCTTTCGGGCTTTTCGCAGCAACGGCAGCGTGGTAGTGAGCGTAGAGGAAGGGATTACAGAAGCGATCGCAGAGCTAGAGACCACCCTGCCTGAAGACATCGAATTTCAGCTCATTTTTACACGCGCAACCGAAATAAGAGACTCTTATCAAGCGTCGATAGACGCGCTGGTGCTAGGCTGCATTTTGGCGGTGGTAGTAGTTGGCGTGTTCTTACGAGACTGGCGTACGACTCTGATTACGGCTACGGCGCTACCGCTTTCAATTATCCCCACATTTTTGGTAATTCAGGCGCTGGGCTACACGCTCAACAGCATGTCTTTGCTGGCGCTGACGCTAGCGGTGGGTAACCTGGTAGACGATGCGATCGTGGAAATTGAAAATGCCGAGCGGCATATTAGCATGGGCAAGCCGCCGCTACAGGCCTGCCTAGACTCTACGGCTGAAGTGGGTTTGGCGGTAATCACCACGACCGCGACGGTGGTAGCGGTGTTTATTCCTGTGGCCTTTATGGGCGGCGTGCCGGGGCAGTTCTTTCAGCCATTCGGCGTGACGGTGGCCGTGGCAACCATGTTTTCTACGCTGGTGGCGCGTTTGGTAACGCCAATGATGGCGGCGTACTTGCTAAAACCAAAAGTAGAAGACAGCAGCCGGACAGTGACAGCGGCGGACGGACTGAGGATGCCACGAATGCTGGTGCCCTATCACAAGCTGCTGAGCGGGGCGCTGAGCCATCGGCTGGTGACGGTGGTATTAGCGCTGATGTTTTTCTTTAGCAGCTTGGCTTTGGTGCGCTTTATTCCAACGTCGCTGTTTGACTCGGGCAACACCAACCTGGCGACGGTGGCTGTAGAGCTGCCGCCTGGCTCCACGCTAGAAAAAACAGAACAGCTCAGCCGCCGGGTAAGTGAAAAAATTCTGGAAAATTCGGCCAGTGAGAGTGTGTTTCGGGTGCAAACGCCCGGTGAATCGACAGCATATGTGCAGCTAAAGCCCAAGGACGAGCGGGTGAAGCGCAATGTATTTGAGTCGCAGATGCGAGAGATTTTTCAACAGATTCCGGGTGCGAGAATTAACTTTCAAAGTCAAGGCGCTGGTGGCAGCAAGAGCCTACAGATTGTACTGACAGGCGAAGACCCCACGCTGCTGACGCAGGCGGCACAAAACCTGACGCAGCAGATGCGGCAGGTGCCGGGGCTAGTAGAAGTCAGTTCGACCGCGGCGCTGGTGCAGCCAGAGATATTAATTCAGCCCGATCCGCTGCGAGCGGCTGACTTGGGCGTTTCGGTCAACAGTATTGCGCGGACGGCGTCTTTGGCAACGCTGGGCGATACAGCGTCGAACCTGGCGGATTTTGATGCGGGCGATCGCCAAATTCCGATTCGGGTGCAGCTAGACCCGGCAACAACAACAGACATCAGCACGCTAGAAAATCTGCAGGTGCCGGGGCAAAATGGTGAGCTGGTGCCGCTAATTGCAGTCGCTGACATTGAGTTTGGCAGCGGTCCGGCGCAGATTGATCGCTTTGACCGCTCGCGACAGGTGACGGTGGGGGCAAACCTGCAAGGGATTGAGCTGGGTGAGGCGATCGCACTGGTTGATGCGCTGCCTGGATTTACTAATTTGCCAGATGGTATCAGAGAGCAGCCCACAGGCGATGCAGAAATTCAGCAAGAGATTTTCAGCCGGTTTGGGCTAGCGCTGGGCACGGCAATTTTGATGATTTACGCGGTGCTGGTGCTGCTGTACAACGACTTTTTGTATCCGTTTTCGGTGATGATAGCCATTCCACTGTGTATTGGCGGGGCGCTGATGGGCCTGCTGATTGCCCAAAAGCCGCTGGGGCTGTTTGCGCTGATCGGTATGGTGTTGCTGATTGGCCTAGTGACAAAAAATTCGATTCTGCTGGTGGACTATGCGCTGTTGGCGCTAAAGGAAGGAAAATCGCGGCGACAGGCGGTAATTGAGGCCGGGATTACTCGCCTGCGCCCAATTTTGATGACGTCTATTTCAACGATGGCAGGGATGGTTCCGATTGCGCTGGAGCTAGGGGCAGGGGGTGAGACGAGAAGTCCGATGGCGATCGCAGTTATCGGTGGTTTTTCAACCTCTACGCTGTTGACCTTAATTGTTGTTCCGGTTTTCTTTACCTACATCAGCGGCGCACGACGTACGACGGCGCGGGTGCTGAGCCGGACGACGGGAATTGGGCGGACAGTGCAGAAGGCAGGCTAGTGAAAGGTAAAGCAATTGAAACTAGACACTGGTTTGGCAGGTGCCAGGCGCTGACTGAACGGAACGGCCAGCACCGAGATAATGAACAATTTGAACTTGAGAGGGGACACCCTGGAAGGATCGTAGGCTAGCATAGAGACCATTCCGGGAGGCGATCGCGCTTTTCAACCGTCATTCTTAAATTCGAGTCTTCTCTAACAGGGCTAGTTCGGTTGCCTGCACTATCAATATCAATCTGTCCCGCTACTTGATAGGTATTTGATAGGTAAATGTTGCGTCGCCAGCTGAAATAGAAGCCTCACAAGAAAGGTTTTGAACGCTAGTGGCACGGGCAGCTATTGGAAACAGACAGAACAACAAAGCAAGTCCAGATAAAGCTCTTTTCATCATTGATTTTCCTGGCGTTGCGAATGGAGATTTTAATAAGCGCTTAGGGACTTGTTTCGATAGAGTGCTTTGTTCTAGAAAAAATAAGAAGAGAGAAGTAGCAAAAGAGAAAGCGAGGTCAAACTTTAGAGGCAGAACAGCTTACTCGAAAGCCGAAGTAGTTATTGCGAGCATTGGGCGCGAGGTCGCCGCGATATGCGGAGCGACAGTTTCTCGAATAGAAGCCCCAGGCTCCGCCACGGTATACCCTATTGATAGGCCCTGAGGCTGGCCATACGCTACCATCTACAGGTGCTCCCCGGTAAGAAGAGTGCACCTTATCCGCGCACCATTCCAACACGTTCCCATGCGTATCGTACAGACCAAAAGCATTTGGAGGAAAGCTACCGACATCTGTTGTCTTTCGACGATACTCTCCTTTTGGGGCGTCGCCGTATAGCCGCTTAGTCCCGTCAAAATTTGCTAGATTCGACGTAATCGTTGTGCCAAAACAAAAAGGGGTGGTTGTGCCAGCCCTACAGGCATACTCCCACTGTGCCTCGCTCGGCAGCGTATAGCCACGATCTGAGTGCCTAGACAACCGCTTGCAAAACTCCATCGCGTCGCTCCAAGAAACTTGTTCAACCGGCAGCTTTTCACCTTTGAAGTTTGCAGGCGCTAGGTCAAGGTCTTTCTCTATTTTGCTTAGCGAGGCCACCGCCTTCCACTGTGCCTGCGTCACCACAAATTTGCCTACCCAAAAATCGGGCACCGTTACCTCATGCTGTGGATATTCATAGTCTTTTCCACCTTCTTCTTTCTCTGCTGCCCCCATCAAAAACTTGCCACCCAAAATCCGCACCATATCTAGCCCGATGCCTCCACCCAAATCTTCAGTGAAGTATTCTGCTGTTCCAGATAACCGCTCGGCAATCTCTCCTTGCTCATTCACTCGCACCGTATCAAAGCTAAAAGTAAGACATTGCGCAGATACCTTTGCAGCTTCCGGTTCTAGCATCACGGCTTGAGGTACTTCACTCTGAGGTACTTCACTCTGCGATACCATTTGATCTGAAATTTGCTCTCCTAATACTCTCTTTTCTGCTCGGCGCACCGACCTATCGTCTAAGCCAAACGTCCGCTGTAAACTCCTAAAATCTTGTACAATCCCTTCATCAAACGGATATGACTTCGCCTTCTGTGCCTCCAACGCATTTACATAAAAGCCCAAGTGCTTCGCCTTTTCCCGATATGGTTTCAGCAGCTCCTCTTCAATCGCTTCTGCCTGCTCAGTCGTAATCCCTAACTGCTGCTGCCAATATTCCACTAACTCCATCCTTGCGGCAAAGCTAATCTCTCCATTGCGAATTTTGCCCTGCATCTGCTTGCGAAAGCTCTGCTCGTTGTCAACCTGCGCCTTGGCAATCCAAATATTCTCACCTGCAATGCCATTGAACAAAGCAGGCTCCATCGCCGGGGCCGCTGCCTTTACCTGCTTTCTCACATAGTCATGCCAGTGCTGCACCGACACAAACTCTCGCCCGTCTAGCGCTGCGCCTCCGGTCTTTAGCCCCTCTACCAGGTAGCGAGTATACACAGACAGATCTTCGCCTAGCTGCTCTAGCGCATAACGCCGAGAGGTCGCTGCTGTCATCACACACCAGCCCTTATCACCTAGCTGCGCCTCCACATCTACACTGCTGTCATCCATCGTCAAAAAGCCGTCGGCAAACGCCGCGCCAAAGCAGCAGTCCAAGACCACTACCTTGCGCTCTGCCCAGCAGCTCCTTAGTTCGCGCTTGATAAAGTCAGCCTCAACCGCCGTACCGGTATTAAGATAGCCATTCTCAAACAAATGCGTCTTGGCTGTACTGAGGTAAAAGTCGCCCCTGATGTCCTTGAGACCATGCCCTGTAAAGTACAGCAGCGCCAGATCGTCTTTGCTCAGGGCGGCAAAAGTTCGGGAGATGTGATCGCGCATTTCACCTACATCTGGATTCAGTAGCGTCTCTACCTCAAATCCACCAATGGCAGTATCTTCTAAAATTGCTCGCATCGCTTCCACCCCGTTCCCTGGACAGCGCAGTGAGTCTAGTCCCTCACCGTATTCACTTACCCCAATCAACAGTGCAACTTTTTTTGACATGCCAGCGATACGCCAAGAGCTTGTAACAAACTACACCGCTCATACAGAGCAGCTAGTTTCAAACGTTTTCAGCCCTAGCTTATCAATTTCCCTATCATTTTAGGCGGCCTTAGACAACACTCACTAAAGCGGCCCGATGTTTGCTAAACCTACAGTTGTCCCAATTCCTAGAATATGACTCAGACTATTGGTTGCCAGCACGGCAGGTAGACCCATTTCACCAAAGTACTTAGCAGACGGCAAGGCAGGGCCTACTGTTTGACTCCTCATTGTTGCTTTACCAAATGCGATCGCTGCAATATTGCACAAAATCATTACATCTACCGGGATAGTGCTGCGGCCCAGCACTCACTCAAAGGTCAGATCAACAAATCGATAGTTGCTGTCGATCATCAAAATATAGTTGCAATACATCGCCGACTGAAGCAGCTCGTGTACGAGTTCTCGAGTTGTGAGTTTTCCACTGAGATAGGCAGAGTCAATTGCTGAATTGTGGAAGAAAGTGAGGTTTCTATTTTCTTTAAAGAGCTGACGATAAACAGCTTGTAGACGCTCTTCAAGCGTAGCAGTTTGCAAAAGCTGATCGCAAGCTTCCACGGCAGGTCTGATAATGCTGCCTCGAGTTGCTATTGTCTACATTCTCTTTCCTTTGTTCTGTAAACAAATGTTTGAAACTAGACTTTCAGTAAAATTAGAATTTATTTGATTGAGCGCTTTGTTGCTTATACTCAGTATTTGTTGCTCGCATTCAAATATTATTAGGCATATTTACTTACGCTACAGAATCAGAAACATTTCTCAATCATCCATAAGGTTTTGTGATTAACTCTCGGGGTAAAAACTCGCTCTTTTCATAGATAAACGCAGCCATAGATAAAAAATACTTCCTAGCAACTCCCCTTAGCAGCCCCTTGGCACGAGGGCTGCCGCAATGAAAATGTCGGTAACGAAATAGCCAGCAGAGAGAGCTGTCAAAGGCAGCTGCTAGAGCACAATGCATAATAGTGCAATCGTAAACATCGCACTGCAATCTATTGACTGCGAGGCAAATACACTCCGAGGCAAGAGAAAGCCCTAGTAATCGTAGGCGACTACTAGGGACTAGGCCACTCGAGTTCTCTCAACAAAAGTCAGGGTCGTAGCAGCGGCCATAACAGCAGTGGAGCTAGCCACCACTCATCATGATGACAACAATGATGACAACAGCCATAATGACAATAAACGGTGGGGGACCGTCCCCCCAGTTGTTTGTTACATCGCGCTGCCAATGGCAGCTCAAGCAGGCAAATTTGCCTTCTCCTGTCGGTACGATGCTATGACGCTGGCACCTCGGGCATTCAAGATGGCGCGTATCGTGAAATTGGTCGACTGGTTCAAGCAATCGTCTGGACATGCAATGACCCTCCAAGAAAGTAGTAGAACACATGACTTGTTCAAAGAAGCAAGCCTTCGCGGAGTGATGATTTCGTAGTCAAACAAGAATTGACTACGTGCAATGACACACGTTGCTGATATATTGTTCGTGAGTCATTTTTGGGCTACCTCTAGTGACAACATGCAACTGAGGAAATTTACACTTTGATCGGGTGGTTTTCTCAGTTGTCATTATTGTAATCACTTATTTATACTGAAGCATTTAGCCACTGGTCTCTGCAAGACTGCTTTGTAGTATGCTCAGTGGTCAGATTCTCCCAAATATTTGGTAACGATAGATACCAAATATCTTGTTTTCTCTCCTATTTGTATAAATAAGTGCGAATAAGTGTCCATTTTTGACTACACTTGTGGAAATCGTTACACCCATCAGCTTCTTTTTATTGGTGATGCTCATCCCAAAAAATGTCAAAAAAGTTACTTCTCGCACGTAAGTCATGGTCTATTCAAGGCAGCCTGACAGCGGTCGTAGCTATCGTTTGTATCGCTATTTACTAGGTCGCTTAGCGATTAGTCGTAGATCTGACGGGTCTCCTAACAATTCACAGACTGCCCAGCGTGTGGGTGATGATGCCTTACGCAGGATTATTTCTGCTGTTTTAGCAGACGAAGATACTTGGCATCAGTCTGTTAGTGCAAATAGTAATACTGCTAAAGTAACAACAGGCCGTCTAGTAGAGATGCTGGGCACGTTGAAAGAAACGCTGGCCGAAGACTATAAAGCTTATGATGAACACTACAGCCGTGTTCTTACGACTGAAGATGTGCTGATTGCGCTTTATCAGCTCACCGAGCTTTCTCCTGAAGAAAGACAGCGGTTAGACTTGCCGGTTGGTGATAAGCTAACGCTGCTTCAACAAACATTGCTTTCTTTGCAAACTAAAGACGGCACAGAAAACTACGAGGCTATCTTCAAAGCTTACAAAGAGGCAGTTGGGCTTGAGTTTACACCCTCTGGCGCGCCAGTGAGCAATCTCAATCAGGTTAATGACTTGATTGAAGGCTCGGTGAGAGCCGCCCTTAGCTATTTACCGAAGCGTCCCACTCGATTTCGAGACCAGCTAAAGGAACCTGGTAATGAAGATACAATTATCGAGCTGAGCCGCAAGGCCCAGCGCGAAGTGCGACGGCTACTGGTTCGTAGCGGCAATACTCAGTTTCTTCTGGTTGATAACGCCGCCAATCATCCCTTTATTAGTCGTTACCTGCAGCCTGCTTTTATCAGAAAGCTGTCACAAACTGTGGTCAACAACCAGCGCTTAACAGCTCAGCTACCGGTGTATCTTAAGCAGGTCACGATAGAAGCGAGAGGTCCGTTACCCTTTTTCGATACCAGCTTGGGCGAGGATAAGCGCAGCAGCCCTTATCCTCGCCTTTTGAATGTAAGCCTTCAAGAACTCGACGGTAATACGGAACATGTGTTGCTAAACGATGAGATTCCTAGCCCCAGCGATTACGAACTCGCTTCTCAAGAAGTTAATAAGCTCACGCTTGGTTTTTACCTTAAGGTCCCAGATAGCTACGAAAGCGTTATACCAGATACCTTTAAGACTATTTCAAGCGATTGCATAGAAGCCCAACGCCCCTACTATCGTGTGGACTTTACCTACAGCAGCACTGGTGTGGGTGGTACGCTCTCTCATATTGTCAAAGTTATTAACAAGACTCTTCTTTCTGATATTCCCTGTTTGTCTAGATTCTTTCCTATTGCTCACGACGTTACTTCTACCCAAACTATTATCAAAGAAAATGTTTCTTCGCCTATATGGGCGCATAGCCTAGTCAAGCTGTGCCATAATCGGTCAGTTGGGCAGGCACTCCGAGTTTTTGAAGAGAGCGACTCACCTTATGATGATTTCTCTTTTGGCGATCCGACAGGACGTGGTGACTTTTGTGGCTTCGATTTTCTAATTGCGCAGGCTCAGTCTTCTTTGCAGGCTCGCTTACAGGCTATTTGTAATACGGGCATTGATCCTGATGCTTATATTCAACAGCTTTGTGGAAAAGTAGAGCGACAGCTCATGCTAAAGCGTGCCTGGCAAAAGCTAAAGTATTATCCCTTTTCTTCAATGGCGATGGTTGGGACTATTCGCGATACTATTTTAGGCACTACCTTTAAGGCGCGATCGCTAAACAGAGACGATGCAAACATCTATTTCGACGCTTTTTTGTCAATTGCCGAAGCCCTATTGGAAGAAGGTGCGTACAGAGCTGGCTATTGTAATCTCAAAAAGATAGAGATTATAGAAACCTACGCCCGTGATAGTCTCGCACTCACAGGAAGTGCTGATGTCAATGGCGACCGTAGCGAAGTTTTCTCTAGCCACCTAACTGTTCGATATCTTATTTGTAAAGCGACTTACTATTACCTCTACGATCTTCAAGAAAACAATCCTAAATATAGCCGTGAGTTTTTATCTGATCTGACCCGTCAGCAGTTGGTTATAAAAGCTTGGGAAACGCTCGATTTAGCCGAAGAGCATGTGAAAGCACGGCTAAAAAAGTATATTGTCATTGGCGAAGTCTCCCAGGGCACGTTTACTCCCCACTACAAGCTGCTGAGCCGAATTTATCTGCTACGCGCTAGACTGTTGACCTTCTTCCCTCGCCTAGTTCCGACATCTGAGGAGTGGCTACCCACTGAAAACTTTTCAGGACAGCAAAGAACAGAAGCCTCTGTACATTGGGGAAAGATTTACTTGCTTGAAAAAGCTAGGCTGTACGTAGCTGCGGATGGTGAAAGTGAGGCATACACCTATTATGCTGCGCTCCAGAGCTGTTACTATCTTACAGCTGCCTATGCTGATTCTGAGAACGTAAAGCTTTCTGATCCCAACACTAGATCCACTCGTACGCTCAGCCGTGATCACTGCCTGGTTTGGGCAAAGCGGCTAAGAGATCACGCGTTGCTGACCTATACTAAAATCGGTCGGCAATGCTACAACGCAATTAAAGAAAAGAGCGGTCTCCCTGATACATTTGAACCCTACGGGCGTTACGACATAGAAAGGCTTCCGGCTATTTTTGAGGATAGAGGGCTAGAAAAAAATAGAGAAGTCAGCGATGACAACGAGTTTTTGACGCTTGATATCTCTTTATTGGCTATTAGTAAAGAAGACATTCCTAAGCTGACAGCCGACACAGCCGACAAAAGTATCTATCTTTTTGGAACCAATACCTGCCACCTCTTCTTTGCGAGAGGACTTTATCTTCTATGCAGCGACACGACTGAAGAATTTGAAAAGGATGAAGTAGAAGATCCTATCGACTGGGTCTCTAAGCTAGCTTTAGCAAAGCGACTGTTTAATCTGGCTTGGGCGATCGCAGAAGACGGCTGCAAGATAGAAAGAAACAGAGAGAAAGGAATCAAGAACAAAAAAATAACGCGCTCGTTTAAAGAAAACGCAACGGCTACCCAGTACAGTTCTAGAGAAATCGATTCTGTTCGAGATCTTTATCCACGCCGAGTGAACGAGCTAGCCGATATCGGCAAGATATTTTCAGCAGCCTGTATGACTCTTCAGCTACATATCTTACCAACTAAAGAGCGATCGTCTGTAGTCAAGGATATCGATAAAATTTTTGCTATGCTTCACGGTGAATACCGACTGCAAAGCAATCCATTGTTAAAAGCGCCTCTGTTTAGACAAAAGCGCTACAATGGCCACCTCGAAGACTTTTTAATAAACACGCGCAGGGTACTCGAAAGTCATAGACCACAGCGCTCTACGCTTACTGCCAGTGAGCCCGCTGCCGACGAAGAGATGCAGGCTCACCGAGATCGGTTAATGAAAGCACTATTTGCGACATTATTACTCTAGTCTAGGTGTTGGAAGCTGTAGCTTTCTGAAACCAGCCGGCTGCGGTCTGACCTCACCCATGAGGACCTATCTACAGTTGCGATCGCCCCAGTTTGGCGCGCCTTCGCTGCTGTCTGGGCCCCGTCTGCACTGAAAGTGGCGAACCGTGTTCTCAGGCATGTAGCCAAAGTGAATGTAGCTATCGGCAGAGTTAGGGCTAGAAAAGCTGACAATTCCGGTAGTCGGACAGTTTTCTATTACCTGCGCGGCCATGCCATTCATTAGCACCGTAGAGGCCATCAGATTTTCCGCTCCACTGCCGTCTAAGCGAAAGGCTGCTAGTTCAGGCCGACCTGACGGCGCGTTTACCTGGTAGCCATGCGTACCCTGACTGCGCGCCGTAATTTGCACATTGGATACGCTTCTAATTTGATCTTCTACGTGAGCGATCGCAACATCACAGCCTTTCCTCGGCTGGGCTGCAATCGGTGCGACAAAGCTAACCAAATCTGAGCGCACCCACACGGGCACAGTCGGTGCCACTGAACTGGGGCGAATCTGATACCACACGTAGCCAGCTTCATCTGTGGTCGACTCAAGAATGCTAAAGCGACTGCCGTTTCTAGCTGTTGCCTGGATATCGGCGGTGGCATTAGGCTGCGATCGCAAATTTGCAAAGCCACCGGCTAGCGTGGTTGAAACCCAACCCTCAGCAGGCTGGGCTAGCGCTCGCTGTGGCAGTGTCCAAAAAGCGGCGCTCAGCGCAGCAGCCGTCACAAATCCAGTCAGTAAACGTCTTGTCATATCTTTTCAGGAAAAGTGTCTCACCTTATACATCAGGATTTCAGCGGTAATTCCTGATAGTGACAGCTTTTTCCATTTTTTCTATGAGCGAGGTGCCAACACTACAGCGTCAAAGACTGTGGATTGTTTTCAACCAAATCGCACAGATCTTTCAAGAAAGCGGCTCCGTCCGCGCCGTAGATAATGCGATGATCGCTGGTCATATTGACCCGCATTTGGCTGCGAATGCCCATCATGCCATCGGGCGTTGCTACCACCTGAGGCCGTGAGCCGCCAATCGCCAAAATTGAGCCTTGTCCGGGCGGCAAAATGGCGTCAAAGCTATCTACGCCAAACATGCCTAAGTTTGAAAGGGTGAAGGTGCCAGAGTTGTACTCTTCTGGAGAAAGCTGCTTTGAGCGCGACCGGGCGACTAAGTCCTTCCAAGTGCGAGAGAGTGAATAAATGTCCATTTGGTCTGCGCCGCGCAGCACGGGCGTAATGAGTCCACCGTCTGGCATGGCGACGGCCACCGCGATGTTAATGCTGCTGCTGTATTGAATGCCAGTGGGTGCGTAGCTTGCGTTTACGACCGGGTGCTTTTGCAAGGTGACAGCGACGGCTTTAGCCAATAGCGCCGTCATCGTCACCCCTTTGGGTTTGATTTGCTTGTACAGCTTGTCTAGCTCGTTGGTGGCAATTGTGTAGCCAACGCGGAAGACAGGCACGGCGAGGCTAGCGTCCATGTTGCGAACCACGGCCTGCTGAAGCGTGTTGAACGCCACTAGCTCACCCGGCGCGGCGGCTGGAGCTGAAACCGCTGGTGCGGAAGCTTTAGATGCACCGGGAAGGACTGCGGCGGCGGCTGGGGCTGCTGCGCTTTTTTGAGTTGATTGCTGGTCTGAAGCTGGGGTCTGGCCTGCGGCCTGTTCGATGTCTTCGGCGACAATGCGGCCATGTGGGCCAGAGCCGCTGACCGTGCTTAGATCTACTTTTAGGGTCTTGGCGAGCTTGCGGGCACGCGGCGAGACGACCCTTCTACCGGAGCCGGAGCCGGAGCCGGCGGAGCCAGACTCAGGAGCACTACTTTGCGCGGCGGGTGCAGGCTGAGAAACGGTGGTTGCAGCGGGCGCTGAAGTGACAGGGGTAGGCGCTGGGGCCGCAACGGGCGCGCTAGTAGAGCCGCTAGAACCACTACTGCTAGAGCCACTACTGCTAGAGCCATTAGTAGTAGCGCCACCGTTTGTGAGAGCAGCGGCTTTTTGCTTGGCGGCTTCTATCTCATCTTTGGTTTCGGCCAGCAGGGCGATCGCATCGTTCACCTGTGCCATCTCACCTGCTTCGGTGATAATAATTGCCAAATAGCCCTCATAAAAGGACTCCACGTCCATGTCCGCCTTGTCAGATTCAACAACGACAACGGTTTCGCCTTTCTCTACTTTGTCGCCAGCAGACTTGGCCCAAGAAACTATTTTTCCCTCAGTCATTGTGGAGCTGAGAGCAGGCATAAAGACTTCGCGAATCATAGACGGGTTACTACTAATCGACAACAGCGCTCTGGAAATTACCTTCGGCAATCACCTCTAGAAATTCCGGCGCTTAATTGTATCTCGTTGTGGGAAACTCTTACAGCTCGCCGCGAATATCTTCAACGACCCCGTCACGCAGCAAAATCTCTACCTGCATTTTCTTGATCATATGGTCGCCGACAGCTACCTCAAAAAAGCTGTCAATCTGGCCCTGGCTGACTTCTTTATCTAGCTCTAGCGTTTGTACCTGCTGTAGCTGCTGAAGTAGCTGATTTTTTTGTTGAAGCAGCTGGCTCTTGTCCTGGTTTAGCTTGGTCTGTACGCTGCTTGCCTGCTGAGCGATGGCGTTCGCAGGACTGTTACCTTGTTTTTGCATCTCTGTCATGATGCGCTGGTTTTGCATTTCTAGCTGCTGCAAGCGACCGTCAATCTGGTTGAGCTGGTTTTGTAGCTGCTTTTGAGCCTCTTCTTTCCAGAGAGGTGTGACTACTGCTTTGATATTAACGACGCGCTTGAGCAGTAGCTGAGATGGGGAAACTTCCATGACGATCTAAGTAAATAAAGTTTGTTGGATGCGCTCTAAAGTATTCAACCAAAGTTGATTAAATCAGATTAACGCCGGTAAATGAGCAAATAAACGCCGAATGATTGAGACATGCTTAGCAAATGTGCCCATCTATCAACATTGGTTATCGTAATCTATGGTTGTGATGCAGAGCGGATGTTTGAACAGAAATGAGAATGCCTTTGCTCTTTCTAACTGTTCCAAAATTGGGACGCTTTCGTACTCGCTGTTTGACCGTACTCAGGCAGCTGATCAGCAGAATTCTCTTTAGAAAGGCTGCCTAGAAGCACTGAGACTACTATGAATATAGGGCGTCAATAGTAGCCTGATAGCGATCGCGCACCTGACGCCTTTTTACCTTTAGCGTCTGCGTCAGCAGTCCATTTTCTACCGTAAAGGGATCTTCTAGCAGTACAAATGGTCCTATACGTTCATCAGATCGATAGCCAGGGCGATTAGACACTTCTCGCGTGAGTTCCGCTTTGAACAAATCTTTAATCAGCGGACTGTTGAGATCGTCTATATCTACACCTTTATTAGCAGCCCAGGGTTCGAGCGCTTCTTTGTTTGGCACAATCAGTGCGCCAATACTTTTCTGGTCTTGGCCGACCAGCATAATTTGATCCACATAGGCACTGCGCAAGCAGGCGTTCTCTACGGGCGTCGGCTCAATGTTTTCGCCATTTGTGAGCACAATAGTATCCTTTGCGCGGCCTGTGATGATCAAATCGCCCCAGGTCGTCAGCTTGCCCAAATCACCCGTGTCAAACCAGCCGTCTGGGCTGATGGCTTTGGTGGTCGCTTCTGGATTTTTGTAGTAGCCCTGCATTACTTGAGGCCCCCGAATGAGCACTAGGCCAGGGGTGTCTACCGGCAGCGCCTCGCGGGTTTCTGGATGAACAATAGCGGTTTCAACCCCAGGAACCGCTTGGCCATCTGCGCCCCGCAGGTTGTGCCAGGGGCGGCGCACGTGGGTAATGGGCGAGGTTTCAGTGAGGCCATAGCCGCCCAGGATTTCAATCCCGACAATTTCATAAAAGTCTTCAAGATAGTCGGCGATAGAGCCGCCGCCGCTGACGAGGTAGTCAATTTGGCCGCCCATGGCGTCGCGCACTTTGCTATATACAATGCGATCGCCTAGCTGGTGAACTGGCCATAAATAGAGCTGACGCAGCCGCGCTATCAGCTTTTGCCCAGCCGACGCGGCCATACTATCTAGGTTTAATCCAGCGGCAGTGCGCCTCGCCTTAACGTATTCTAGGCTTTGGCCTAAGAAAAACCGCACTAGCTTTTGCTTACTCTCAGGCTGCGCCCGAAAGTTCTTTTGCACCCCTTCATAAATTGACTCCCACAGGCGCGGGACGGCCACCATATATTGCGGGCTATGGGTAGCAAAGTCACTTTTGACCGCACGTCTATTGGTATAGATTTGATGGCAGCCTTGAGAGAGCGTAAAGTACTCAAACGAACGCTCGTAGGAGTGCCAAATTGGTAAGATGCTCAGCACTTTTTGCTCTGGGCCGACGCTAACGACGCTGCTTGCGCCCGCAATTTGAGAAAACAAATTGCTCTGGCTGAGCATGACGCCCTTAGGCATACCAGAGGTGCCAGAGGTGTACATCAAAGTGGCTGTAAAGCTGCGGTCAAATACCACAGGCGTTAGCTCACCGCCTAGGCTCATCAGCTCAGAAAAGTTGAGCAGCTTGGCACCGCCTAGATCGGCGTCTATTTCGGCGGCTTCGTCTGTTAGCAAAATAATGAAGCGCAGATTCTGCCCGCTCAGCTCATCTGCGAGCTTGCTCAACACGCTAATATCTTGTACAACCAGGCCAATGCTGTCGCTGTTGTTCAAAATAAATAGCAGTTCGGCTTTATCAGCGTTGGCTCCGCGCACCGCGTCAACTGCCCCGGCGGTCATAATTCCCTGGTCGGCCACCATCCAGCGCGGACGATTTTCACTAAACAGAGCGATTTTTTCTTGGGGCTGTACGCCGAGTGCCTGCAGCCCCGCTGCAAACTGGTTGATTGCGCTGGCCAGTTCGCGGTAGGTGTATCGGGTCTCTGGGCTGGTATGCGGGTCGTGTAGGGCAGTATGGTTGCCATACTTGGCAGCGACAATCGGCCACACCTCGGGAATTGCAGAGACGTTGCTATAGTCAATCGCCTTTGCCTGGTTAATCTTTTCCTGTTCGTGCAGCGCCGCTACCATGGTGTTTACACTCCTCGTTAAGGTGCTTAGAAAGATGCCTAAAGAACGACAATCCTGCTGGAATATTACTCGATAGCTAGAGTATCCGGATTTCTAATCGCTATATATTAAGGTTGTGATGCCTGGCACAGGCGGTTTACCATAAACCTTTAAGTAACGTTAAGCGCCTAGCCTTTTGAGCTGGCTTTCTAGGATGTTAGGGATGTCAGGGTTCATCAGTTGGCTAGTGGCACATGCAGATCAGCTAGTCTGGGCCGTAGCTTCTATCTTTTTTGTAGAAATGGTGCGCGATTTTTATCACGTGCTGAGCCACCAGTGGGCCCCCTTGCAGCGGCTGCATAGCTGGCACCACCGGGCCTATAAAAAAGACTTTTCGCCTATTAGCACTGAGGTGTATCGTCAGGCGCAGCTCTATAACGATGCGCCTGAAGCTGTCTTTATGATGGTGGTTTTGGGGCTAGCTGCGATCGCCTTCAAATCGCCTGGACTGTGGCTAGGGGTGCTATATTCGGCGGGCTTTTTAGGATCGGCGCTGTTGCGATCGCGCGGTCTACTGACCCGCACCGATCTCACCCACGAACCCGGCCCGCTCGCGGCCATTCCCAGCTATTGGCTGGTCAATCGCACCTATCACTGGCGGCACCATTTTGACGATACCAACGCTTACTATGCGGGCTTTTTTCCCGTTAGCGACAAGCTCATGGGCACAGCACTCTCTCTAAAGGGTAAATGTGTGGCAGTCACGGGCGCTTCTGGCACCTTGGGCCGTGCCCTGATTAAAGCGCTTGCCGCGCAGGGGGCAAAACCGATTGCGCTGACAACTTCGGCAAATAACGATATTCGCGGTGCGGTGAAGGTCGTAAGCTGGCAGGCGGGAAAAGAAGCTGAGCTAGAAGCGGTCCTACAGAAGGTTGATATTTTGCTAATCAACCACGGCGTTAACGTGATGAGCCAGCAGTCTCCAGCCGCGATTGAGAAATCATTAGAAGTCAATGCGCTCTCTGCTTGGCGGCTGATGGAGACTTTTTTGACGACGGTAGATAGTCGCACGGGCCGGGCGACCAAAGAAGTGTGGGTCAATACGTCCGAAGCTGAGGTCAATCCGGCCTTTAGTCCGCTTTACGAAATTTCTAAGCGGCTGATGGGCGATTTGGTGAATGTGCGTCGTACAGATGCGCCCTGCGTGATTCGTAAGCTGATTTTGGGGCCGTTTAAGAGCAATTTGAACCCGGTGGGGGTAATGGGGGCCGATGCGATCGCGCAGGCCATTCTCTTTTTAGCCAAACGAGATATCCGCAACATCATCGTTACTATCAATCCGCTGACCTATCTCCTCTTCCCGCTCAAAGAGCTTTCACAAGCTATCTACTTCAAGCTTTTCCTCAAAGAGCAGCCTGCTTTAGTAAGCACTCCAGCAAGCGCTCCAGATACAGCCGTTTCAGACGCCTACAAGCGCGAAGGCACGAAAGTTTGATATTAGATTTGATATTAGAACTGGTCTTTCAATACGCCTTGGCGCAGATCAGAAGCCTCAATGTCTGTGCTGCTTAATGGCTAAGTGTTGCCGCTGTTGATCTGATGTGATCTGATGAACTAGCTATAGGCTTACTCGTCACCCACCGGCTTCTGCAGGCCGATCGTAAACTCGTCAAACTTTATTACTGCCGAATCGGGTTCGCGCGTATCGAAGTAATAGCTGCTCAGGGTGCCTGAGCCCGTATCGAATAGCGTAAAGCTCGTAACGTCGTTACTGGCGATATAAGGCAGCGAATTACCCTGCTCATCCGTTAAGGGCGCAATAGATGGCATGACGGGCTCTAGGCCATTGGGGTCGCCTATCGCGCTGTAGGCTTTACTAAACGGTGTTAGATCGCCAGCGGCTGCGACTTTTTCGTCAGTTGGCACGGCCCGAGGGTTGCCTGCGGTATGTGCGCCATAGGTATTGCCCACATTAGAGGTTTCTAAGAAGTGCATGCCAGTCGGGCTCACAAAGCGATTCCACAGGTGAGAGTGACCATAGAACACAAGCTGAATGCTGGCACTTTCAAGTAGTGGTATCAGATCGCGAACGATGTAGTCGTCTTCAGGCGGATACTCATACTGAACAGACTGCAGTGTCCCGTCATCTGAGCGATTTTCTATCAGGACGGGGTCGGTAAACGGTGGTGCAATGTTTCCACCTAGCGTGTGCGGCGGATGGTGCAACATCACAATTTTGTATTTGGCATCTTTAAACGCATCGCTGGCTAGCTCTTGCTGTAGCCACTGGTATTGAGGGCTGCCTTGGCGAATGTCTTCAAAGATATGCTGGCCATAGCCCCAGGTTTTAGGTGTGTCTAGGGCATTGGCTTTTTCGCGGTAGCGGCCTCTGGTTTTGGGTGAAAGATCAGGCGATCGCCAAACTTGAGTGACGTACAAACAAACCAAACGGGCATCGCCAAACGTCGTTGCATAGTATTGACTGGTTTGACTGCCATCGGCCAGCGTGGCTGTAGGTAAAGAAAAGATTTCCTCATAGGTTTGAGTGTTGTATGAGTGGTCTTTGATCCAGTTAGCGGTTGGCGTATCGTCATTTGGTATTGGGTAAAGCGCCTCGACGCGCTGACGGGGAATTGGATCGTTAAACTGTGCGTCTAAGGAAGCGCTATCGGAATAGCGACCCATCACCTCGTGGTTGCCAATAATCGGAAACAGCGGAGCGTTTTGGATAAGCTGAGCGCCGGTATAGCGGGCTGCTGGCGCGCTGCTGGCTTCATCTGATCCAGTGTCTTTTTGGGCATCTTTCTTGGGTACATAATCCGCGCGGCCCTGTAACCCTGGAAAGAAGGCCAGTCCTCTCTCGTCGTCGAACCATTCGGAGGCGCGATCGGGAACGTTAACCAAGTCGCCTGCAAAAAAGACTGCGTCAACGCGATCAGCAATTTCACCTACTTTCTGAAGATTTATCGGAGTGAGCGGTTTAAGCTGATGATCCGATGTAAGAAGAATAGTCAGCGGCTGCCCGGTTTGGGGGGCCGCGCTCAGCGTGAAACGATCGCTGGTCACTAGGCGCTCATCAGCGTCTTTGCTCTGTACCCGGTAGGCGGCTCGCTCGCTGGGTTTCAGGCCGGTGATGCTGGCCTCGTGCCGCCATATGGGGCGAGCGGTGAGCGCTGAGTAAGTGCGACCCTGAACGCTAGAATCGCTGTCTTCACGGGTGCGACTGAGCTGGGTGGTTGTAGCGATCGCGCTCATTCCATCGCCGTACTCTACGGTGTGCTCTATCCCTTTGAACTCAGTAAACCAGACCACTTGAACCGTCGAGGCTGTTGGCAGTTGGAGAAAAGGATCGCTCAAAAGCTTTGGCATATCTAGCGTTTCGCTCTGCTGGTCAGCAGGTGGTTCGACAGGTGTGCGATTGGGCAAATTTGCAGATTGCATAACGATGGTGCAGAGGGCCGTTAAAACTATAGCTAGAAGCAAGATAGCGGGCTTGAGAAACTTTGTTGGGCTGTTAGTAGACCTTTTCATCTGCTGTGGAGAGAGTTTATCTTTCTTCGCTACCTTTAGCAGCGCCACCGCTACGGGGCTAAGCCAAGTGGGTTACAGAGCAAGCGATAGAGCAAGTGATGACAGAGCAGTGGCTATAGAGCAGTCGTGCAAGCGTCTAGGTAGAAAACACGGTTTGCTTCAGATTGTGGCAGCCTAAGGTTATGAGCGATTTAAAACCCAATCGGTCAAAATTCTACTGGCCTCAAATAATGCGTTGGCTAAGCCCGGTGCTGCTAGTCTCGCTTGGTTTGCATGCTATGGCGCTGTGGCTACCAATTCCCTCTGAACCTGAGCCACCAGAAGTGCCAGAATCAGAACTGCTTGAACCTATTCGAGTCTCTACTTTACCGGTTGGCAGCTTACCTTCTAAGGCTCAGCTAGAACCAGATCCAGCGCCATTACCAGCGTCACCAAAACCGCCTGCTCTGCCCCCTGTTCTGGCACCCACTCCAGAGGCTGTTCCATTTTCAGAGGCTCCGCCGCCACAACCAGCCCCTGCGGTAGAAGCGCCGCCGCCAGTAGAAAATCCGCCTCTGGCAGAAGACCTACCGCCAGAAGACCTACCGCCAGAAGACCTACCGCCAGAAGACCTGCCGCCAGAAGGTGAGCTGCCCCCCGAGAAAGATCCGCCCCCCGAGAAGAATCCACCCTCAGAGCAGTCTCCTGAGGAATACAGCGCTGAGGGCACAAGTTCTAGAGACCTAGCAAGTCTGGGCGAATTTTCCGAAGCCATTGTGGACTTTGCGCCTGATGGACCGAAGTTTTTGGTTGGAAAAATTTATGCGCTAGAGTACACGGGCGATCGCTGCTATCAAGATGAAACCGCTTTGTCTGGCGCGGTAGGCGTTTTGATTGATAAAGTCGGAGATTTGCAGGAAAGTCGAGTGATAACGAGTACTGGCTATACCTCGATGAATGAGGCGCTAGGCAGATGGTTTGTAGAGACCAAGGGTGAAAGCCCGAGCGAACCGTCTGAACTACAGCCCACCGAAGGCGGGCTGTACGGCTGGCTGCTCGATAACCACAGTGGTGACTGGTTTGTCGATGTCGATTATGAAGCTTACTATTTTCAAGTTGAAATTGAGCTGACAAACAACTCTTGCTGAGAGTGGCGTGCAGCCGATGGCATCTAGCCGCCGCTAACGGGCGGAATCAGGACGAGTTCGTCGCCGTCAGAAAGGGGCGTATCAGTCTCTACAAATTTTAGATTGAGGCCAAAGCGAGTGAGGTCCTTCCACTTGCTAAGCTGCGGATAGGTCTGAATGAGGCGATCGCGAACCTCTCCAACCGTTGTTCCGGCAGGTAGCTGCATTTCTTTTTCGGGTACGCCTAGCGTTTCTTGATAAACCGCAAACAGCTTCAGCGTAATGTTAATAGGGTGGTCTACTATGCGATTGTTCACAGCTCTGTCTTCTCTTTAGTTTCCTGCTTGGCTAGCTTGCTCTGGTCGCTTCTGCTAGGCTGTCGGCCAGACTTTTTAAAAGTGACTGTTCCTGATACGGCTTTGAGAAATACGCCGTGGCTCCCAGGTTCATTGCCAGGTTTCGATGCTTGTCGCCGCTGCGCGAAGTTAGCATTGTCACCGGAATTTCAACAAACTCGGGCGTTGCTCGCAGCTTGGACAGCAGGCTATAACCGTCCATTCTCGGCATCTCTACGTCGCACACAATGCTATCGATCTTCATCCCCGTTTCTAGCTTTTCTAGCGCATCTTGCCCATCTCTAGCCTGCACAACCTCATAGCCCGCCTTCTCTAGCGTTAGCGCTAGTAGCCGCCGCACGTTTACCGAATCATCCACTACCAAAAACCGGGGCCGCTGCCGCGCTGCTCTACCATCTGGAAACATCTGTAAGCTAACCGGATCCATCGCCCCGTTGGCTACTGGATTTGAGTACAGCGTCGCCGCCGAATTAATGCCTGTGCCTTCACAGTTAAGCACCCACCGGACCAAATCCGGCAGGCTCATTAGCGGCACTACGCGACCATCACCCAAGATAGTACAGTTACTAAATCCCGCAGGCAGTGCAATTGGTCCTTCCACTCGGCGGACGGCGACTTCCTGCTCTCCCCAAGATCGATCGACTTTTAGCCCCATCCGCTGATCGCCTAGACGAAAAATCATGACGCTGGGCTGATCTAAGCTAGGTGCTTGTTCTAAGGTGCTGATTTGTCTCGGGCAGTTGAAAGCAAGCCAGTTCGAAAGCTCAATCAGGCGCACCGCATCGCTTCCGAAATGCAGCATCGGCTTTTCTGCAGTTTCGTATACGTCTGCTGGGTCGAACAGGCTGACCGCTTCAATCATGTCGGTGGGTATGGCTACTATCATGCGATTGCCCTCTGCTAGCATGACGCGGGTAACCGAAAGGCTGTAGGGCACTGAGAGGGTAAAGACAGTACCTTCGCCCGCTTTGGTGTCTACGCTGATGTCGCCACGAATTTGGGTGAGGTTGTTACGCACCACGTCCATCCCGACGCCGCGGCCCGATAGGGCGGTGACCGCCTCAGAGGTGCTAAATCCTGGCTCGAAGATCAAAGAGAGCAGCTCGGCGTCGCTAGCGACGCTGAGCAAGTCAGCGTCTAGGCCCATCGACTGAGCGCGATCGCGTATTTTATCTAGCGCAATTCCACTGCCGTCGTCACTGACCGTAATTACCGTACGGCTGCTGTGGTTAGCGGCGCGAATAGCGATTGTTCCACGGCCTGCTTTCCCCTTGCTTTCGCGCTTTTGCGGGGCCTCGATGCCGTGGTCAAAAGCATTTCGCACAATGTGCATCAGCGGATCGCTAAGGGCCTCTAAAATGTTGCGATCAATGAGCGTATTTTCACCTTCTAGCAGCAGCTCAACCGACTTGCCATGCTCTATCTCTAGCTCTCGCAACGCCCGTGGAAAACGATTGGTAATATCGGAAAGAGGCCGCATTCGCAGGTAGTTAAGCGTTCGCTGCAGGTGCCGCGCGGTGCGATGAATGACGCGGGTAGTCTGCTCGGTTTTATCTACGCTTAGCTCAATATCGTCTGCAACTTCTTGCAGCTTTACCACCGACTCTACGATTTCGCGAAATGGAAGATGTGCGTCGTTATAGCGGTCAAACTCTAGGCTATCGAAATCATCGCGAAAAGCTTCGACGTATTCATCTTCAAGCTCACCGTCAGGACTATCCTCAGCGTTGCTCTCCGATTCTTTACGCCTGGGCTCACTATCTAAATGGTGGGTTGCAGTGGTTGCATCTACAGTTTCTGCAGCGATGATGTCTACCGGCTGGGCGCTCAGATGATTTTGGCTGTTTGCCGAGGAGATACCTGGTAAGAGCGCGTTGCTAAGCTGGTCTGCTAGCATCAGCTGGGCGGCGTCAGGCTGCTCGTAAAGATCTTTGAAATCATCGTTGATTTCGTCAAGCGATCGCAGCTTTTGGCTCAAGGTTTTCACCAGCTGTCGCGTCCGTCTAACCTCAGCTTCTAGCCGATTTCGTTCAATCGTCAGCTCACCAAAATAGTCATTTAGCTCGTTGAGCTTGCGCACCGAAACGCGCACCGTATTATCTCCAACCTCTGTTGCTTCAGCCTGCGCTTTTGGCGCTTCAGAAAAGCGAAACTCAGTTCCTGATGCCTGACGAGGCCGCCGATCGCCTGTGGCTTCGCTGCTAGCTGGCGGCTCGCCTGCTTCGTCAAATACGCCCGCAAAGGCGTCAGCCGCCTCACTGTCCGCTGATTGACCGCTGGCAGCCTGGTCGCTAGCAGGCTGGTCGATATCTAGCTGGTCAACCTCTAGCTGGCCAATGTCTGGCTCGCTAGCTACGTGCAAGTCAGTAAATACGTCATTGATCAGGGCGTCGTCTTCATCTCCTAACCCAGAAAATACGTCGCTGATTAGGGCGTTATCTTCGTCTCCTAGCGTGCGATCGCTCAAATCAGCCTCGACCAGGCCGAAGCTAACGCCGGTTAAAGTGCTCGACATAGACGCAACATTGCCTGTAATCACCAACGCCTGAGCGCGCCGCCAGTCGTGAAGCGCCCTGTGACCCACTTCTCGAATCTGCTCATCACTAGCCGCACTGGCTGCAAAAGCTTCGACTGACTGGCACAGTTGAACAAAAGGTGGTAAATCTAGCATCTCGCCGAGTGCGCTTAGCTCCTGAGCCATCACCACGACTTCCGGCTGTAGAGTGCTAGCGCTTTCTTCTAAAAGCGCTTCTAATTTTTCTAGCGAAACTTCTACTTCAGTTTGAAAAATTAGCGGTAAAACGTCTTGCCCTTCGTCGGTATTCATCATAGACGCCGCATCTTCTGCAGAAGGCTCGCCCAGCGTATCGTACAGATTCTCAAAAATGGGTGTGACGAAGCTAGAAACCCAGTGCTCATCAAGCGGAACGCCGTTGCGATCGCGCTCTACGACCTGACGAACCGCGTCCATCGCACTCAGCAGCTGACCTTCCACATCGCTAGTGACGCCTGTGCCCCGACCGATTTTCACCACCTTTAGCGCATCTTCTAGCCGATGGGCCAGATCGCTCGTTAGGCTGTAGCCCATCAGCGCCGCGCCCCCTTTAATCGAATGGGCTGCTCTTAGTGCTACATTCATCTCAGCATTGTCTACACCTCGTTGAGATACGCCCAAAACGGCCCCTTCTAGCGTATCTAGATACTCCCCAGCCTCATCGAGAAACTGAAGGCGGATCTCACGTTCTTTATCTTCCATGGCCACCTTCCTCACTCAGCTCCTCAGGTGGCTCTAGTAGCGGCTTTGGCGGTAATTCCGGGGGTGATTCTGAGGATGATTCTGGCAGCGATTTTAGTGGCAGCTCTCGTCTCTCATCTACTACAAATGTCGCCACTTGAGATTGCAAATGGTTAGAAACGCGCAGGGTTTTATCAAGCGCTGCTGCTACCTGACGCGATGAGTCAGACGTTCGCTGCGCTAGCTGGGCAATTTCCTCCATTAGGGTCGAGACAGTGGCAGAGGTGATCGCCTGAGAACCTGTTGCCTTTGAAATCTGACGCGCCAGCTCATCCATTTTCTGCGATCCATCCAAGATCTGGTTCAGGCTTGCTTTGGCATCTTCTACCCGGTGCGTCCCTTCTACAACCTGGACCGTACTCTCTTCAATCGCTTCTACTACATCGCTAGTCTCTCGCTGAATAGCCTCGACAATTCGCTCAATTTCTTCAGTTGCCGTCGCTGAACGGGTTGCTAGCTCACTGACTTCTTCTGCGACAGCAGCAAAGCCCTGCCCGCCTTCACCAGCTTTGGCTGCCTCAATGCCAGCGTTAATCGCCAGCATGTTAGTTTGCTGAGAAATTTGATTGATCAGTGAAACGGCTTTTGTAATCTGTTGAGAAGACTCGCCTAGACGCTTGACCTTCTTGGCTGTTTGGCCCACTGTTTGACGCAGGCTCATAATATTGCTGACGGTTAGATCCATCGCCTCACCGCCGAGCATAGCCGTCTCGGCAGCCGATTTGGCAACCGCTGCTGCCGCCTCAGCCTGCTGCGCCACCTGCTGAATAGATGTCGTCATCGCGCCGACCGAATCTAGCGTCAGCGTGGTTTGCTGCGCCTGCTGCTGCGCTTCATCAGCCAAAACGCGAATAGCGCCTTCGTTTTGGCCCAAAGACTGATCTACCTGCGCTGCAGATGTTTTTACCTGTGTCACCACCTGGCTGAGGTTCTCAACAATGGCATTAAAGAAATCAGCTACCGTTCCAATTTCACCTGCCGTTACGTCAGCGCGAACTGTTAAGTTCCCGTCTGCTGCGGCTTCCACATCGCTCAGCAGCTCTATTAGCTGCATCTGTAGCGCTTCTTGCCGCTGAGTTAACTCGTCGGCTAGCGTGTTTGCCTGACGCAGCGCAGCGGCTTTCTGCGTATTGGCTTCGGCCTGCTCTAACGCAAACCCTAGCTGGGTTGCTGCCCGCTGAATGAAGTTAATGGTCGAAGTAGACCACGTACGGGGGCCACTGCATTCGTGGGCAACCAGCAGCCCTAGCAGCTTATCTTCTACTACAATAGGTGCCACCAAGCTCGCTTTTACTTCAAAAGGCTCTAGCTGCTTGAGGTGGCAAGCGGTCAAGCCTGCTTGGGAGATGTCTGACGTGGCTTTGACACGACCGTCACGATACTGATCGACATATTTATCAGCAAAGCAGGGATCTGCTATCTCAGCACCGAGTGCGGCAGGCCACTGCGTGTCAACTGACTCGGCCACAATCGTGCCCTGCCAGTCCTCATCGAATAAATAAATCAAGACGCGGCTGCTTTCAATCGCTACCTTGACTTTCCGTGTGACCAAGCGGAAAATCTTCTCTCTCGTCTCTGCGGGCGAGGTGTCATCAACACTCATCTCTCGGATGGTGCCGACTAGCTCAGAGAGCTGCTGCTCGCGCTTTATGGCTGTCTTTTGTGATGCTAATAGCCTTGCCTGCGACAGTGCGAATCCAATCTGTGTGGCAATTTGATCGATCATGTTGATCTCTTCTGGCTGCCACTGACGAGGGCCACTGCACTCGTGAGCACACAGCAAAGCTACCAGCTCACCACCGACCACGATCGGCGCAACCATATTGGCCTGCACCTCTAGCTCTCGTAGCAGACGGCAGTGACAGTCCGTTAGATTTTCTTTCTCAACGTCTTCTACAAAGGAAACCCGACCTGTCTTAAAGCGCTCTACCGAGTTAGGCAGCATCGGATCTTCAAGCGTCTGTCCTTTAGCGCGGCTCCACCCTTTCTCTACTGATTCAGCCACCGCTACACCGCCTGTGTAGCTTGGGGAAAACCGATAGATCAAAACCCGGTCTACCGCCAAAACTTCTCGGGTGCGCTCCACGCTGCTTTCAAAAATAGCGGATTCTTCGAGCGTCTTACGAATATCGCTAGTTAGCGAAGTAAGGGTACGAGCTCGCCTGGCCGATTCCGTCTCGGTTTCACTTTGAAAGCGCAGAAACGATTCAGTGCTGGTCACCGTAGCCGCTAGCTCATTAAAAGCACTAGCCACCTGGCCCACTTCGTCTCTGGCAAAGACATCGGCCCTAGCCGACCGATTGCCTGAGGCAAAGCTTTCGGTTGCGACCTGTAGATTTCGTAACGGTTTAGCAACTGAGCGGCCTAGTACTCTAGCGATGATGACATCGGCTAGCAGGGCTAGCAGCGCTGTGCCAATTAGTAGCCAAGTTGCCTGGCCTAGCAAGCGCTGTAGATCACTTTCAGGGAGCCCTCGCTGAATCACACCTACTGGTTTCCCACTGCCATCTAATATGGCGGCGGCAGCGACCGTATAGCGATTGCCATCAGGCCGTCTAAAGCGCTCGGTAACAATGCTATCAGGCTGCCCATTAGCCGCTTGGATGGTTTTGTCTAAAAAGTTGTAGTCATAGCTAGCTTCGGTATTTTGTCTTGCGACTACACTGCCCGAACGTGCCAAAGCCACTAGGTCAAAAGATCCGCTGGGCTCTTGTAAATAGATCTCGCTGTAGCCTTGGGTAAAGTTAGTGAGTGAGTCCGCTACGATTGGCGACTCACTGTCTATAATTTCACCAGTGACTAGCGCGCCAATGACCGCATTCCCTACGCGTTCAGCAGGGCTGCTGCCATCCTCAAAAATAGGTATTACCGCATATTGCACCAGCGCCGCTTCGCCTATGTAGCTAGGGATTGAAATGCCTAACCGTTGAAGCTCTGCTGTAGTTTGCAGACTGAGCGTCGACTGCGGTGTGCTTTCGCGCAACGCACTAGAAACCAAATCACTGGGGTTAAAGAGATCGCCGCTGCGATCTGAAGTACTGTTGGCAATTACTTGAAAGTCTAGGCTTACTATCGCTACATAGTCGAGCTGGTTTAGATCTTGCCTTGCCTGGAGTGTGTCTTGAGTTTCCTGACGTAGCTCATCGCTAATCTGATCGAGATCTACGTACGTTTCAGCGGCTTCTACTAGTACGTCATCGCTTGGTGTGGATGCGCCAGCGAGAGAGTTGAGGTCTTTAGCGGTTGCCGATAGCTCAGAAGCTGCCTGATCTTGCAGCTGGCTGCGTCCGGCGACTGACAGCAAGCTTAGGCTAACGCCGATAATACCTAGAACCGAAAGCATTTTAGATGCGAGCAGACCCGTTAGCTGCTTGTCGGTCACGCGGCGATCGTAAAACCACTGTACGAGGCTATTGCTGCTACCGTTGGTAACCTTAATTTTGTCAGGTGCGTAGCGTTCCCCTTTGACATAGCGCACGCCTCTATACACCCATTCGGCAGCCTCTGGGTCTTCAGTTCCTTGCTCTAGGCGCTGCTGAGTAATAGCTGCCGAGGCTTCGCGCTCATGCGTCCCTGAATAGGTAGACCCTCGATAGGTTAATCGATCGGTATCTGTCTCTATGCCCGCTACAGATCCTTTAGGCTCATCATCGCGCTCAAAGGCAGTTAGCTCTAGCTGATCCGCATCTTTATTCTGAGCATCGTCGCCAGAATTAGCAGGATAAGGTGTGCGAAAGTCAGTTGTCATAGCGGACTCACTTCAAAAATGTAGCAAACGTAAAAAGCGGGAAAACAGACATAGCAGATGAGCAGTGGGTTCAATGCCTTACTGAAGTTTCTTGGTTAGGCATTTTTGCTCAGGCCTCTGCTCATGAAACTTGAAAGACAGATGACTGTAGAACGGCTTCTGCATCCAACACCAGTAAAATTTGCTCTTCGCGCACCGCACACCCCTTGAGATAAGGCACTAAAATCGGATTTACCTGTGATGGTGGTGGCCGCAAAGCGTCAGGTAGAAGATGAACAATACCGTCGATGGCATCAACGACTAGTCCTAGAGATGACCCTGACTTGACAATAACGGTGTTGTACTGTCGCCAAGGATTGTCTGGTAGAGGCATACCTAGTAGCTGAACTAAGTTAGCAATCCAAATCGCTCGGTTTCGCCGGTTTACTAGCCCCAGCATGCAAGGCGGCATATTGGGAATAGCCGTCACCTGCGACGTAGATAGCACGGTGGCTTCTTCAACGACTTTTGCGGCAAAAACTGCAGGCACTCGAGGGGCTAACTGAAACTTAAGATAGGCCTCGCCAATCATCTGGCGATCTGGAATAGCGAGCTTGGTTTTCACGGGCGATATTAGATTAAAGGATTTTGCCTGTAGCTACGTGAAGTTGATGTTCAGTAAAGGTCACTTGAGGAAACTCAAAGTGACGTTGATTGAGCGTGCCTAGAGAGGCTTATAAACTCTAGACGTGGGCAATGTAGAGCAAAAACGGCATTGTTACAAGCTGTTGGATACAACGAACAGCTACAGCCGCAGCGATTTGGAATGATGCCCCCTTTTAACCTTTGTAAGTTTAGCTGGCTCAAACTAAAGTCTTCCACAGTCGATTTTAGTCACTTTATAAGAGAGTGCACGCTAAGGCCGTTCATCTTGGAGCTGTTTACTTCAAAACAGTTCTAACTGCTTCAACCAGCTCGTCGCGCGTATATGGCTTTGTAAGATAGGCCTTTGCGCCTTGCTTCATGCCCCACATGCGATCAATGGTCTGCCCTTTAGAAGAGCAAATTACCACGGGCACTTCTTTGGTCTCAGGCGTGTGCTTTAGCTTTCGGCATAGCTCGAACCCGCTAATTCCGGGCATGACGACGTCGGTTACGATTACATCGGGCTTTTGGGCGATTGCTTTATCCAATCCCTCTTTCCCGGTAATGGCACTAATGACGCTAAAGCCCTCTGCTTGCAGGTAGTGGCTCATCAGCTTCATTTCTGAAGGTGCGTCCTCAACTACCAGCACAGTAGCAATCTTTGCTGTGTTCATCCAAAGAAACCCGTAAGGCGAAACTAACTTTTAGTCGGTAGATGCTTGAAGACTATTTTCAATAGATCAGACTGCGTAAACGGCTTGGTCAGATAGCCAGAAGCCCTAACTAACTTAGCGCGTGCCCGATCGATTAACCCTGTGTTTCCGGTCACCATGACAATGGGAGTGCGCTTGTAGCGAGGGTGACGCCGTAGCAGGGCGCACAGCTCATAGCCATCTAGGTTAGGCATCGTAATATCGAGCAAAATTAAATCGGGTTTGCTGCGTACGATTTGCATCAGCGCCTTTACCGGATCGTTGATAGCCACTACAGATAGGCTTTGATCTTCTAAAAACTTTTGGATGGCATTGAGAACGGTCGGGCTATCGTCAATACAAGCGACCGTGTAGGTTGTGCGCCTCAGGCTATCAGCTCCTGCCATGCTGCGCCTGTTTCCGCCCGCGTAAGCGCCGCCGGTCCCTGGGCTGGGAGCGTGTAGAGCGTTTGCGCCTGCCGCTGCTGTCCCATTCATCTGTGTGTTTGCGCTTCTAGCTGCTGTTGCTGCTGGCAGGTGACTGGACACAGGCTGGCCAACCGCCCGCTGTTTGCTGTTGCGCTGGCACACTTCTACAATCGGACGCAAATCTAACTGGCAGAAGGTTGGAATGCCTTCGGTTTGATTTTGGGGTACTAGCTCATAGCTGCCTTCTCGAATGCTGAGAAAAGGCTCCATAACCTCAATTGCGATCGCACCGATTAGCTGCTCACACTGCTCCGGCGTCAGATAGTTTTGATCGACTAGCCAGCAGATAGCTCGGTAGTCACCACTGACGACATGATCTACTTCATCCGATTTTTCAAACAGCCGCCGCGCTTCGTTTCTGATGACGTCAGGAATGCTCTCGTTGAACATCTGTAAGTGCCGAGCGAGCCGGTCAAATGCCTCAGTAGAGCTAGTTGTAAAGTTAAGTTGCCCCTGATCGAGCAGAAGCCGCCATTCTGCCGCCTGCGCAGTGAGCTTTAGACAGCCGCTGACCTGACGGCTGATGAGCTGTGCTAGCAAACTTAAAGGATGCAGCTTGTGAGAAGTGGTGTAACTCGTGCTAGAACGGCTGTTTATCATCTATCTATAGCTGAGTTTTTGCAAACGTGAGCCTTGACTGTAAGCGAACGGGTTATCTATTGATGAATGGTTTCAATGAACACAATCTATAAAGCTATTTACAAACTACTGATAAAAACTACTCATAAAAAGCTACGCATCAGTTGGATGGACGGCCTAAACGAACTTATTAGCGGGCAAATCGTAGCAGGTAAATTGAGCTTTTACTTTTGACAGAAAGTTTTTCAATAGTCTAGATCAAGATACCGGTTCAAAAGGTCACAGCGGTTGAAGCAGGTCACAAAGAAACATATCAGCCCATCTATAGTTGAGTCTAGTTAAATCTAGTTTTAGAGTTGAGTCTAGCTGCAGGATAGGCTCAAATGAGCTGCTGTTTCAGAAATTCCTTTAATCAAGCTGAAACAAATAGAAGCATTCCTATCATTCTACCTACTCATAGTATTGGATTAATTCCGGATTTAGATTGCCCGAAGCCTTCTCAATGTAGCCGCTTCTTGTGACTTATCCGAGCTTTTAGCTCTCGCCAAGCTGCGTTTAGCTTACTTTAGCGTGCCGGGATCTCTGCTTCTGCAGAGGGTTCTGTCGTCTCTCGGGTAACCTCTTTTACCTCGCTCACCTGAAATACAAAGCGAAAGCGCTGCCTCATCCGGCGGGCGATATAGTTTTCTAGCAGCTCTACTTGCCGAGGGGTAATCGGTTCGTTGGCATTGACGACCATCCTTACTTCAGGAACCATCAACTGCCAGTTGGTACGGCTGCTGACAAGTTCCATGTTGCGAAAGGTCTGTGTGTCTTCGACAAGCGCCCTTTTGACGTTGGCTTCCAATCTGTTTTGGCGCACCAGCTCTATGAGGCTAAAGCCTAAGGGAATGACCAGCAGGCTAGTGACTAAGACAACGATGCCCAGCGGTCGGCGGGCTCGCCGAAAGGGAGAATAGCCAGCGAGAAAGAAGGCCACCATACAGGCCAGGGTAATGCCCAGTAAGTTAGTGAAATACAGCAGCCCTGCTCCTCGCGTTAGCGACCCGTCAAGATGGGCAATGCCTAAGCCCACGACGCATAAAGGCGGCATAAGGGCAACCGCGATCGCAGTTCCTGCCAGTGCACTCGACAGTTTGGGCTGTACCTTGGCATAGCCACTGAGCCCCCCGGCTGTAATGGCAATCCCCAAATCTAGCAGTGTTGGTGAAGATCGAGCGAGCACCTCACTACCGTATTCTAAAAAGCCAGAGCTAGCGCCAATAAAAGCAGACAGCAAAATTGAAATCGCTGTCCCAGTCCCCAAGGCCTTTAGCCCCGTCTTAATCAGGTCGAGATTGCCCTCTAAAACACCAAACGCTACCGAACGAATTGGTAACATCAGCGGTGCTACTAGCATCGCCCCGATGATAACCGCCGCGCTATTAGAGAGTAGGCCCAAAGTCGCAATCAGGCAGGCACCTAGCGTCAGCACCACATAGTCGTAGTCCAGCTCAGCTTCATCCATCAGGCTATCTTGCATATGCTGATGCGCCTGCGGAGATACTCGTCGCCCCCCGAAGTATTTACGGCTCCACTCATCTATTTGCAATCTGATATCGGGCTTCACCACAGCTCAACTTCTCACGATATATAAAAGATGTATAAAAAATATTTGTTTCTAAAGATATATCTTTTCAACAAACCATCCAGATATGTTTATAGATAGCAGGGACTCTCCTGCGCCAGGTTATTACAAGATGGACTGACATTATGGGATTTTTCTCAAGAATTTTTGGTAAAGACAAGCCTGCAAACGCGTCTACTACTGTTAGCAAAGCGACAAAAGTTAAAGACAATACTGGTAAAGACGTTCCCGACTACAAGGTAGGTCTTGACGGCAAGTTTGACGACAGCGGGCTTGCTAAGCGTGTTGCGCTTGCCTTCGACGAAGATAGCCAGCTAGACGATATTGACACCCTGTGGGTAGCTCAAACGAGCGCTACTGTCGTGCTTAAAGGTAAGGTTCCTAGACAAGCTATCCTAGACAAGATGACAAAGGTTGCCAAATCCACTGACGGGGCTGATGCGGTAGATGTCAGTCAAGTTGAAGTGGGCTAGGCTTACGCTAAGAATTCTAAATTGAATTTTAACGAAAGGGGCGCGGTATCGCGTCTTTTTTTGTGCGTGTCTACATCTTCAGCGAGAATACAAACTAGAAAAACATCTCGTGACAAAACGTAAGCGACAAAATCTATGAGTGATTTACCCCAAGGCGATCCGGCTCAAAGTACAGCTCAAAGTACGGCCCAAAATACTGTAAAGATTCCGGTTGTTGTCAACGGCGCACTCGGAAAAATGGGCCGAGCGATTGTTAAAGCCGTTGCAGCGGCGGATGATATGACGCTAGTTGGTGCCATTGACCGTAATCCGCAGCTTATAGGTCAAGACATTGGTGAGGTCATTGGCGTCGGTCCGCTTGAAATTCCGGTGCTTAATGATTTAGAAGCCACGCTAGTGATGGCACAAAGTGAAGCCCCAAGTGGTGGCAGCGCGGTGATGGTAGATGTTACTCATCCCGATAGCGTCTATGGTTCTGTGAGGGCGGCGCTAGCCTATGGCGTTCGGCCTGTGGTTGGCACTACTGGTATGACCAACAAGCAAATTCAAGACTTGGCTGAGTTTGCCGATAAAGCCAGTACGGGCTGCTTGCTCATTCCCAACTTTTCAATTGGGATGGTGCTGTTGCAGCAGGCGGCGCTACAGGCCGCTGCGTATTTCGATCATGTTGAAATTATTGAGCTGCACCACAATCAAAAAGCAGATGCGCCTAGCGGTACAGCCGTTAAGACGGCGCAGATGCTCTCAGATCTAAACAAGACTTACAACTCGCCTGAAGTTGAGGAAACTGAGAAGATGGCTGGTGCAAGAGGTAGCCAGACCGAAGACGGCGTAAGGATTCACAGCGTGCGGCTACCAGGACTGATTGCGCACCAAGAGATGATCTTTGGCGCGGCAGGGCAGTCCTATACGCTGCGGCACGATACGAGCGATCGCGTTTGCTATATGCCGGGTGTGCTGCTCTGCATTCGCCGCGTGCTGCCGCTGAAGTCTTTGGTATATGGATTAGACAAGATCTTGTAGCGTTTGTCGTTGCTGCCGAGCCATACGCTGCCCCGCAGTTGCCCGCTTGATTGTTTGCTTCACCTGCCTTTCCTGTTAGTCCAAAAGAAAAAGGCCTGACCCCTTTAAGCCCCCAGGGTCAGGCTGCTCACCTGTGAAAGTGTCTATAGAACCCCTTTTTAAAATCGCACCCAAAATGCCCCTTGGGATAGATAAGTAGCTCTATATGCGCTCTCTTCAAGTGGTTATATTCTCGCTCGAGGCAGGGGAACCTGCCTCAAAAGAAACACGCAAATATGTAGGCTAAACTACTTTGGCGAGCGTTACACATTCCGTATATTTACGCTGCCGCGCAGTGAGCCTTTGGGTTACTGAAAGCGGCCAGATTGGAAGTGACTGGATTGAAAGTGGCCAGATTGAGAGCGTACCAATTTTGAACGATTGCAGTTTGCGCGGCTGTAGCTTTTACCGCTATCTGGTAGCTGCCTAGTAGAGTAGCTGGCTGTCAGCTATCTAGAAGTACAGCAGCAGGTTTAGCCCCGGAATTGTTCTAGAAAGCGTCCAGAGGAGCAGTGTGATGTAGATCAGACCTAGACTCCACTGATACCAGACTAAAATGCTAATCACGCCGGGTACGCAGCTATCTCGCAGGCGAATATCGTTGAAGCCAAATTTGAACCAGTTGTTGAGGCTGAAATCGAAATAGTTGAGCCAGTTCCAGCGGCGATCGCACAGCAGTGGCGTATAGCGCTCACGGTAAAACGGAAACTTAGGTGGGGTCGGCAGCCGTGTGATTAAAATTTGCAGCTCACGCAGCGCTCCATTTTCGACAAAGTAGCTGTCGTCCATCAAATCGTGATAGCGCCCCTCTTGATAGAGCTTGACCAGCAGAGCGCCCGGAACAGGCAATATCAGCAGGCCAATTGCCACAAGGGTAGAAATTGGCCGTTCGCAGCTTTGGGACAACAGGCTCAGCCCTAAAATCAGCAGGCTACCACCGCCTATTGCCATCACGATACTTTCTGCCTTGCTGGGCACAATTGGCGTGGGCTTGAGTCGCCGAAAGCGATCAATTAGCCAAAACATGAGCCCAAATAGCGTCACGGACAGAATGCCAACGCTGAAAATAAGATTGACGTTGGTGCCGTAGTGAGTGAGCTGTAGCACGCCTGCGAGGAGTAGCCACTGACAAAGACACTGTAGGCGATTGAATAGTGTGCCAGAGCTAGTTGTGATGCGATCGCGTATCTGCAAATAAGTCGCCAAATCAACCTCATCTACGCTGAGCAAATCGCTGCGGCTCACAAAAGGCTGAGCATTCGCTCTAGAGACGATAGCGGCGGCCTGCCGGACGCTAAATCCCAGCTTTGTCAGTTTCTGTGGGCCAGCTCGATTTATGCTGGTGCCGAGCAGCCGCTGCCTTAACTGGGCGAGCCGCAGCCGCTCTAGCGAATACTCCAACTGATTGGCATCGCTAATTTGCTCTAGCAGCCGAAAGTTTCTCACCAGGTTGCGCAGCACCGTTTCATTGCCCATTAGGGTGGGTACTGATAGAACTTTGCCGATTTTCCCAGGACTGCCCAAAATTCGCGCCTCTCCAGCGCTAAAATCCAAATCGGCTACGTTGATACTGACAGTCTTTGCTGAGGATGTTCTGCGGATTTTGGTATTGGTATTGTCCTCCCTAGATCGAGCATTTCCAGATCGAGCATTTCCAGAGCGAGCAATCTCAGGACGAGTAGTCTCAGCGCGAGTACTAGCAAAGCGGGCATCGCCAAAATCTATCTGTGCTACCACATGTGCCCCGCGCAAGCTAATCGACCGCTGAAACTGGGCCTGACGGAAACCAATAGCGCCTTCTAATAAGGCATCGGTTAGAAACAGGGCCTGATCGAAATGAGTTTTTTGAAAATTAGTGAGGGCGTGAAACCGAGCGCGGTCAAAGTCAGCATTGGCCTGCCAGTGAGCGCGAGCAAAGGTAGCGGCCTGAAAATCGGCTTGGACAAAGCTAGCGCTGTCGCGAAAAAGACCGCCCTGCCAGTTGCTATAGCCGCTAAAGCGAGCCTGATTGAACTGAGCTTTCTGCGCGAACAGGGCCGAGCGAAAGCTGCTCTCTTGCTGAAACTGCCCGCTGCTGAAATTAACGCTACGGGCAAATTTGGCCCCCTGCCACTGAGTGGCCTGCGTAAAAATAGCGCCGGTCGCCTCGACCCGACCTAGAAAGTAAATATCGTTAGCGCTTACCGTTCCGGTAAAGCAGGTTTGGTTTAGCAGCAGCGGGCCCTGAAAAACTAGCGTGTCTGGCTGAAGTCGCTGAGGTGAAGTGAGCAGAAATCGCGATAGTTTAGCTGAATAGGGAAAAGAATAAGCGCCAGCATGCAGGCTGCTTTGGCTAGAAGCAAAAGCCGGATACGCCAGAGGGGGGGTGGCTGTAGCAGACTGCGTCAAACCTGGATCAATCGTTTGCTTAAAGCTTTCTAGCGCAGGTAGCATCGCGTCGCCATAGGCCGGAACGCGCAGACTTAACCGCGAGAAAACTAAGTCGCCTTGAATGAGTGCGCCGCTAAAATCTATGCCAACGGGCTGTGAACCGTTTCGGTTCTTGAGGCTTAGCGCCTGCTGCAAGCGCGTATAAAATTGCTCAGGGAAGGCGCTGGCCTGACTGTTGCTGGAATTCTCGGTTGGGTTTTTTCCTCTGAGGTTGATGGTGAAGTCGCTAAGATCGATAACGGTGATAGCGCCTCTGCGAATGGGCGCAGCGATGCGCTGGTCGAGCGTAGGTAGTGTGAGGGGTGGGTTCGTTGCGGTTGCTGCGATCGCTGCTGATTCAAACTGAGTGCAACCCGACAGCCCAACTATCGAGAAACCAACTATCAAACCTGCTATCAAACCTCGGCACCAGCGGCTAGGCTGGGTCGCGCGAAACCAATCAATCATCCGCCGTACACTATAAGAGATATGGATAACAGAGATATGGACAACATCTCACCCAACATCTCACTAGATAGCTCTTCAAACAACACCTCAGCGGTTCAGGCGACTGGCGATCCGGTGTCTGGTGCGCCAAGCGGCAGCGCAGAGCACTCTAAGCTTTCCCCTATTCAGCCACTAGCTCAGGACGTGGTGTCTTTGATGGCAGCGGGTGAGGTGATCGATTCTTTGGCGGCGGTAGTGCGTGAGCTGGTAGAGAATGCGCTAGATGCCGGTGCCAGTCGGATTGCGGTGAGTCTGTGGCCAGAGCGCTGGCAGATACGGGTTGCTGATAACGGAATGGGCATGGGCCGGGCAGATTTGCAGCAGGCTGCGATCGCTCATGCCACCAGCAAGATCTCGACTTGCCCAGATTTACTCAACGTCAGCTCTTTAGGCTTTCGCGGCGAGGCCCTTCACAGCATTGCCCAGCTCGCTCAGCTAGAAATTTGCAGTCAATTAAACCAAGATACTGGCCTCACAGGCTATCGGGTAACCTATGGCACCAGCGGTGAGCCGCTGAGCGTCTTAGAAACTGCGACGGCTCCTGGCACGTTGGTGACGGTGCGCCACCTGTTTGGGGCCTGGCAGGCCAGACGCCAGGTGCCAGCTATAGCTGTCCAAATTAAAGCGGTTGCCAGACTGATTCATCAGCTTGCCCTATGTCATCCGCACGTCACCTGGCAAGTCGAAAAAAACGACGCGCCGTGGTTTTTACTGTGGCCAGGACCTACGGCTAAGACGGTAATGCCTCAGATTTTGCGAAGCCTGCATGATACCGATATCGAAGAGCTGAGCGAAGATGGGCTTTATCTAGCGATTGGACTACCCGACCGCTGCCACAGACGCAAGCCAGACTGGCTGCGAGTGGCTATCAATGGCCGCCCGGTAGCGGTAGAAGAGCTGTCGGCGGCTTTGATGGCAAGCTTTCGTCGAACCATTCCGCGCGATCGCTATCCGGTTTGCTTTTTGCACCTGAGCTTGCCGCCCACCCAGCTAGATTGGAACCGCCACCCGGCCAAATCAGAAATATATGTGCAGGGGCTAGCGGCCCTGTGCGACCAAATTACGGCGGCGGCTGGTAGGCTGCTGCAAATAGATGACTTGAGCGCAGCGGCTCAAACCCATCGGGCAACCGCGCTGATTAAAGCGGCAGAAGCAGACGGCGAGTATTCGGTTTCCCGGCAGGTGGACGTTTTAGACGGCAGGCCAGGCGAGCCTGTACCGTCGCTGTCTGATGCCCTGCCAAAGACCGTATCGGGGACTGTTCTCCCGAGGGTAATACCAGGGGCCTTGAAGGCGATCGCTCAGGTTAGCGACATGTATATTTTGGCCGAGCATGAGGGCGGCATTTGCCTGATAGAGCAGCACATTGCCCACGAGCGCGTTTTGTTTGAGCAGCTACAGCAGCGATGGCAGATGGTCGCTGTAGACTCTCCTATTATCTTGAAATTGTTGAATCAGCAGCAGGTTGAAAGGCTACAAGAAATTGGTGTAGCGATCGCACCCTTTGGCGAGCAGCTTTGGGCTATTCGTAGCATTCCTGAACCGCTCAGTGGCAGAGCAGACTGTGAGAATGCCCTGCTAGAGCTCAGCTTGGGTGCAAACTTAGAAGCGGCTTTAGTGGCAACGGCCTGTCGGGCCGCCATTCGCAACGGCACGACCTTGACCCTGACAGAAATGCAGGCACTGGTCAGTCAGTGGCAGCAGACTCAAAAACCACGGACCTGTCCGCACGGTCGGCCAATTTGCTTGACGCTAAAAGAATCAAGTTTGGCTAAATACTTTCGCCGTAGCTGGATGATTGGAAAAAGCCACGGAATTTAGCGACTACAGCGATTTGCCCAACCTCTTTGCCCGATCTCTTTGCCTGATCTCTTTGCCCGATCTCTTTGCCCAACCTCTATGCCCAATTGCCTCTAACCAATCGACTTACATCAGCGATAGGATTTTGGGCGTAATTTCGGTGAGGTCTTTGATGGACGAAAATGTGATCGCATTGGGCCCAATCACCAACAGCGGCACCGGGTTGAGGGTATGCCGCTTGGTTGAAAGGTCTTCTATATTGCCGTGATCGCTGGTTACGATAAGTGTCACCTGGTCGGGGAGGTGGGCGATCGCACTGGTCAAAAAAGCGTCAATTCGCTGAAGACAGGCGATCGCTGTTGCCCAATTTTGCCCGTGCCCTGCATAGTCACTGAGATAGCATTCAAACAAGCTCACGCCATATTGCCCGCTCAAGGTTGCTAAACGCTCTCCGGCGACCGTTGGTGAGATGGGCGCTCTAGCTCCTGATGATGCTAGGGTTCGCGCATTTCTAGCGGTTGGCACCGCGCCGACGATGTCCCAAAAAATGGCTTCTCCTTTTTCGTATTCGGACTGCATTCGAAAGGGCAGTTGGGCCGCAAGGTTTAGCAGCGTACAGACTGAATAGCGACGTTTTCGACGGGCGATCGCGATGGGTGCCAAGTTAAGGTTACGCGACAATAGTCAAGGGGTGCCAAAAGAGTGTAGGAAAGGGTTATATCGTTCAAAGCCCTAAGCTTCTCAGATGAGTCATCGCTATAGCCGCAATCCAGATCACATTCGCCGCCGCAACGTGCCCGCTCCGGACAATGAGGCGATTGATGAACATCTGAGATTGCTTCTGAGTCCAGTAGTCTATAGCCAAGCCGCGTACTATCGAACCCTAGGGATGCGTTCACGCATATTGACACTGCCATTGATGGTGGCAGCGGTAGTGACGCTGTTGTGGAAGCAGGTGCCCTCGGTTAATGAGTTAACCCGTCAGTTGAACCGCAAAGACTTGCTGTGGGCAAAGGCAGTGAGCGTAAGCCGTCAGGCGGTAAGTGCGCGCTTTCTGAGTTTTCCGAATGAGTTGTTTGAGGGCGTATTTCAGGCACTGCTGCCGACATTGAAAGCGCGTTGGGCCGAGCGCACTCGCCCGCTGCCCGTGAGCGTGGCCTATGCGAGAGAACACTTTGAGCAGGTGTGGGCGGCAGACGGTTCGGTGCTAGAAGCGCTATTCCGCAAGCTCAAGAGCCTAGAAGCGATGCCAGCCGGACAGCTGGCAGGCAAAATCTGTACGGTGATTGAGCTTGGCTCTCAATTGCCGGTACAGATTTGGTTCTCTGAGGATGCCAAAGCCCATGACTGTCAGTTCCTAGATGATTTGTTGGCCCTAGCGACGGCCAAAACCCTGCTGATTCTAGACCGAGGCTTTTACGACTTTGAGTGGTGGGCTCGGTTGGTAGCTCAAGGCACCCAGTTCATTTGTGCCGGTAAGTCGAACCTGGCTTACACCGTTCTCCAGGAGTTCTCGCTCACCCATGGCCTCCGAGACCGCCTGATTGTCGTCGGCAAAGACAAATCAGGCGAGCCCTTAGTCCGGCTTCGGTTGATCGAGGTGCGCAAAGGCAAGGGCTGGTATCGATACCTCACTTCTGTACTCAACCCCAAAGTCCTGCCACCTTATGTGGTGGCCGATTTGTACGCTCGCAGGTGGCGGATTGAAGATGCCTTTCACCTGGTGAAGCGGCTGTTGGGACTGGCCTATCTTTGGACCGGTTCGCTCAATGGCATCAAGCTCCAAATCTGGGCGACTTGGTTGATGTACGCCGTCTTGAACGACCTCTCTGATGCCGTTGCTCAGGCGGTTCAACTACCGCTTGAACGCATCTCTAAGGAAATGGTTTGGCGCGGTCTCTATCATTTTAATGATGCTTATAATCGCGGCCTTGCCTCTGACCCCATCGCTTATTTAGCTGCCCCTGAAAATCGTGACCTGAGCGTCGTCAAAACCATTCGTAAACCGCCTAGGATTATCAACCTTAACCCCTATATCTCTGCCCTTTCAGGCTCTTCTTGACTAATCCCTTTTTGTTCTAACTTGCTACCCATCGGGCGATCGCATAGAAATATTCTGGTGAATAGGCATTGGCTAGCGTTGCGGTTCTGCCAAGGGCGATCGCCCGTTTGAATAATCCGTATTGATCGATTAGCGATCGCAAAGAGCCATTGGCAAAACCCGACTGATGCCGACCTAGAAACTGGGGCGCGTTTTGTCCGGTATAGATGGTTGTTTGCCCGGTTGCACTCTGTGGCAACCCTTCAACGCCTAAGGTTGCATCAATTGGCTTAAGTAGCGTGTGAGAGCGATTGACAGCAGCGCCGCTGATCAAGGGCTGATTGAGATAAGCAGACAAAAGGGGCATCGCTTCGGCGACTGATAGCGGGTTGTTTTCGCCAGCCTCCCCTAGACCGAGCCCATCTAAAAATATCAGCAGAAAGTTAGAGTGGCCTACAGTCATTGATAGATTGAGGATGGCAGCTTTTTGAAGGCACCAATATTAACAGAAGATAAGCTCTATCCTACCCTGATAGAGAGTTTCTGGCTCTGTGACAAGATTGGGAAAATAGATCGGGCCAGCGCGCCTATATTTTTTCGCCTAGCGGTGGCAGTCGGCGACTGATTGGAGAAGACTGTACAAGAGAGGTGTTTGTTTTTGCATAGGGAATCAGGCGGTTGATGACGTTCTCTATCTCTTTGGCTGAGCGTACATAAGCTTTGGCAATGAAGCAGTCATCACCTGTGATGCGATCGCACTCAACAATCTCTTCTATCTCGGTGACGACTGAAACGACCTTAGAGAGCTGTCCAGTTAGCGGACTTATGCGAATGTAGAATGCTAGCTCGTAGCCTAGCAGCGTCGGATCTACTGCAATGGTAAAGCCTTGGATGATGCCTGACTCTTGTAGTCGTCGCAGCCGTTCTGAAACGCTCGGCGCTGACATGTTCAACATTCTAGCTAGATCGGCAGCAGAAGTCCTGGCATCCTTATAGAGAATGCGCAATAGCTGAATATCAACGTCGTCTAATGAGATTTCGGGTAACTGAAGGTATTTCTTCATGAAGTCCTGTATTTCTTAGGCAGCTCTACGCGTTTGCCTTTGAAAGGCTATATCAAAGCCAGAAAGGCGTTGATAACATTAGCACATGAAATTATTCTCTGCCTTTTTCTCTCGTATCTCTGCTGCGCCGCCTCATCTTTGGTTTGTTGTAAGCGCTATTTTTCACTATCTAGGCCCCTCCTTTGCAGTACTGCTTTTTGAACAGATTGATGTTCTAGGTGTGGCTTGGTTTCGAATTGCAAGCGCCGCTATTATCTTTTCGTTTTGGACTAAACCTTGGCAAACCTTCCGCTCAGCTAGCAAAGCAACGATAGCTCTGTTGCTGCTGCTCGGTGCCTGTCTCGCCTTGATGAACAGCGCCTTCTATCTCGCTATTGACCGGCTGCCGTTGAGCCTTGTCGCCACGATGGAATTCGTCGGCACTATCGCTGTGGCCCTATTTGGACTAAAGGCGCTGCGAAACTACGTTGCGCTTGCACTTGCCGTAGCAGGCGTGATCGCTTTGATAGATGTGCGCTGGTCAAGCGATTTGTTAGGGCTGAGCCTTGCTGTTGTCAATGCGCTTCTATTCATGACCTACATTGTCTTGGGTCACCGGATCTCGCAGAAAGGGGCGAGTGAGGGCGTAGGCCGGTTAGGGGCGGCGATGACGGCAGCTTTTGTGTTTGTGATGCCGATAGGTGCGCAAGATGCGATCGCTGCGTTTGCTAGTCCTCTACTCATCCTGGCTGGCATTGGAGTCGGCATCAGCTCTTCTGTTGTTCCCTATGTTTGCGATCAGCTAGCGATGTCGCAGCTATCTCGTAACACCTACGCGCTCTTGCTAGCGTTACTACCGGCTACGGCAACTCTCGTCGGCGCTATTGTCCTGGGTCAAATTCCTACGCTCAGAGATATTTTTGGAATACTTTTGGTGATGGCTGGCGTAGCGCTTCATAAGCCTGCCGAAGCTGTCTAAACATCTCTGAAGGTAGCTATTCTGTATGAATTAAGCTCAAGTTGTTAGACGCAAAAAGTACAAGCAGCCTTTCATATGGCTATTTAGCCGCGCTCGGTTGCAATGGTGCTAGTAGCGGCTACGGTCTGAGGCTACGGTCTGGTAATCTCAACTCCGACAGTGCCGCCAAAGTTAGGAATCGGCGGGGTGGGCTTAGTGACTTTGACATTAATTTTTTGAATGCGGCTGTCGCTCTTAAGGGCGTGGGTTGCTACCGCATCGGCGAGGCTTTCGATGAGCTTGTATTTTTGGGTTTGAATTAGCTTTTTGGTGACTTGAACAATCTCAACGTAGCTGTGAGTGTCTTCTAGCGCATCTGTTTTACCGGCATCAGAAAGATCGATAAATATTTTCAGATCGACGTGAAACCACTGACCTAGGGTGTTTTCTTCAGGAAGAACGCCTAAATAGCCAAAGGCTTTGATGTCATTAATATGAATGATGTCCATTACAAAATTTGCGATAAGAAGGCTTTGCTTCTTTCTTCTTTAGGATTGCTAAAGAATTTATCTGGCGTATTTTCTTCTACTAGCACGCCCCCATCCATCAGTACGACTCGGTCAGCGACTTCTCTAGCAAAGCCAACTTCGTGGGTAACACACACCATGGTCATGCCGTCTTTAGCCAGGTTGCGCATAACGTCGAGCACTTCGCGTACCATTTCTGGGTCAAGGGCGGAGGTGGGTTCGTCAAACAGCATGACTTTTGGCTGCATGGCCAAAGAGCGGGCGATCGCAACTCGCTGCTGCTGCCCTCCCGACATCTGTCCTGGAAATTTGTATGCCTGCTCTGCAATCCCTACTCGGTCCAACAGTCTCATCGCAATCTCTTCAGCTTTGGCCTTGGGCCAGCGGCGCACCCAAATTGGAGCTAAGGTGACGTTTTGCAGCACGGTCAGATGCGGAAACAAATTGAACTGCTGAAAAACCATACCCACTTCACGCCGCACAGCCTCAATGTCTTTAAGGTCATTTGCAATCAGCACACCATCAATTTCAATGCTGCCTTCTTGGTACGGCTCTAATGCATTAAACGTGCGAATAAACGTGGATTTACCCGAGCCAGACGGCCCCATCACAACGACGACTTCGCCTTTGTACACGTTCATGCTGACGCCTTTGAGCACATGAAAACCATTGTCGTACCACTTATTCACATCTTTGGCGACAATAACGGCCTCAGCGCCGACATCGTTGCGCGGGGCCATCGGAGTAACGACGTCAGATTGGGTCATAGGTAGGGTTCCTTAGGTTAGGTGGAAAGAGACGGTAGAACAGACAGGTAGAACAGGCAGGTAAAACAGAAAAGGCACTAGCGAAGGTCTGTGTTGAGCGCTTCTTCGACGCGGCGGCTGCCGTAGCTCATGCCGTAGCAGAATATCCAGTAAATGGCACCGATGAAGACGTAGGCAGGGGCATAGTCACCCAGGTATTTGGGGCTCGCTAGCAAATTGCGGGTCATGCCCAACAGTTCTAGTAATCCCACAATACCCAGCAGCGTTGTGTCTTGAAAAAGACTAATGAACTGACCGACAATAGCCGGAATAGCGGTTTTAAGCGCCTGCGGCAGAACAATCAGCACGGTTGTCAGCGGTTTATTTAGACCCAGCGACTGTCCGGCTTCGGTTTGTCCTTGGGGGACAGATTGTAAACCCGCCCTGACGTTTTCAGCTAAATAGGCGGCGCTAAAAATCGTTAGGCCAATAATCGCACGAACTACTGAGTCGGGTCTCATCCCTTCGGGTAGAAATAGCGGAATTAAGACCTGGCCCATAAACAGAATGGCAATCAAAGGCACGCCGCGAACAAGCTCAATGTAGGTTACTGAAAAGGCGCGAATGAGGGGCAGCTTGCTGCGTCGCCCTAAGGCCAGCAGTACACCTGCCGGAAAGCAAAGGGCAATACCGCTAATGGCCAAAAACAGCGTAAGAATGAGGCCCCCCCACGAGTTGGTACGAACGGTTGTCAGGCCAAAATCAAGCCCGAGCTGTGCAGGCAGCCATCCCATCAGGGCGTAGACCAGTGCAAAGCCTATGAAAAACAGCGCCACCTTGCCTATTCCTTCAAGCGTTTGTTGACCCGGGAAGGTCCAAACGAGGGCTGCGCCAAGGAGTACACCCACCAGCCGCATCAGCCAGAGAAAGATCGGATAGCTGAGCCCAATACCCGTTAGAACCGGGTAGAGAATATTGCCCAAAACGTAGTAGCCCAAAACAAAGCCAATCGCTAGCAGCGCCAGCCGACCTAGCCACTGAGTCACGACCGGCATTGTGAGCCGAGAAGAGAGCTGCCACCCGGCTAGCAAACCAAGCCCAATTTGGAAGATCACCCCATACAGCAGACTATCTGTAAACGTGTCGCCACCTAGCAGATACAAGACGACAAAGTAAGAGAGGAACCAGCCGCCAGAGATGAGTTTGCCAACACCAGGAACCTGACGTCCTAACCGCTGGCCGCCCACTGCGCCTGCTGCTAGTAGCGCCAGACCGCCTAGCGAATAGAGGAGGTAGGGCCGCGTCATCGGCAGCAGCAGCAGCAGCAGCGCCGCCACGCCAAAGCCGATCAAAACGGGCTTTGTAAATAGCTGTTTTTGATTGCGGGCCAAGATGCCCCAGCTGAGCCCTGCTAGCGTGAGCACGATGCCAAAAATAGCCCAGAGTCGCCAGTAAGATGTTGAAGGATACAGCCCGGCCATAAACTGAGCGAAGTTTTCGGTGACCACGGCCCAGGGCGCTTGGGTGAAAGCCCAGGTCAGCATGCTGACCTGGGCGTAGCCAATGATTCCAACTAGCACAACTGTCAAAATGCTGTTGAACACACTGTTAAACAGATGCTTTTGACTCCAGACAATGGGGCCTGTTTGTTGGACCCTGGGTGCGCCGCGTTCTATGGGTCTAGAGCTTGTAGTCATGGGTTAGCAATCCTGTTTGGCGTTCCTGTTGAGTGGTTCTTGTAAGGCAAATCTTGCTTAGCGTTCTTTGAATTGAACCGCCTGGTTAAGCTGGTTCATGTTGAGAGAGATGAGTAGGTTTAAGGTGAGATAGGTAGCCATCATCAACAGGAAAACTTCGATGGGCTTGCCGGTTTGGTTGAAGGTAGTGTTGGCGAGGTTGTAAAGCTCTGGGTAGCCTACGGCGAAGGCCAAACTAGAGTTTTTGGCGAGGTTGGCAAATTCGCTGTTGAGCGGGGGAATAAGCACTCGCAAAGACTGAGGAAAGACCACTAGGCGCATTGCCTTGCCATTACTAAGGCCGACTGAACGAGCTGCTTCCCACTGACCGCGAGCGACGGACTGAATGCCCGCACGGACGATTTCGGCGATGAACGCACCCGTATAAAAGGTGAGCGCGGTGACTGAGGCGACGTAGCGCATCGACATCTCTAAGCCGCCTGTAGCTTGCCCGCCTTCGGTGATAGTGGGTGTATTCCAGTTAAAAGCAAAGAGGACGATAGCTAGTGCGGCAACGCCAATGGCTATCATGATCCAGGACAGGCGCTTACCGTCTTCGCCTCTTTCGGTCATTGCTTTGATGCGCATCTTCCACAGCGCAAAAACAACTGCGGCTAAGACCATTAGCGCTATGATCCACAGTCCGGCTGGGTTTGTAAAGAGAGCAAACACAGCGCCTTTGAAGTATAAGCTGTCGTCTGCTGAGTTGCTAAAGAGTAGGAAGTAGTCAACGATGGCGACGGCTGCAATCACTAGCGCCGCGATCAGTCGCCCAAACCAGCCAGCAATACCGGCGGCAAAGCGCCCCTGACGAAACTTGTTGACTGAGTTAACTAGCAGACCTAGCAGCAGCAGCGCTAGCCCTAGCAGCATTAAGCCAATCCAAACTTCGCCGGGCAGTCCTGGCCCTGGCAAGTTGAGGTTTTTGTTGCTGGCAATTAGCCAGATGCGATCGCGGGTTGGCAAAATAATTTTGTTGGCCTCTGTCGGTGCGGCCAAGAAGACTGCCGAATACCAAAATACTAGCTGAAGCAGCAGCGGCACGTTGCGCACGAGGCCTACATAGGCGCGGCTGATTTTGTGCACGAGCCAGTTGTCTGAAAAGCTGGCTACGCCCGCAGCAATGCCGACAATAGTGGCGGTGATGACACTGACAAAAATCAGGCGCAAAGAGTTAACAATTCCGGCCTGTATCACCTTGGCGTAAGAGTCTTGCGTGGTGTAGCCCAGCATGTTTTCGCCGATGGCAAAGCCTGCTGGGTTTTGCAAGAATCTGAAGCCAAATGTTGTGCCTCGCCGGGCTAAGTTGGTAGTCAGGTTGCCAAATAGGTAAGAGAAGGTGGCAAACACCGCGACCGCTACAATCACCTGAAAGGCAATTTGCCAAAACCGCTCATCTCGTAGCAGCGATCGCACGCCAGAAATTCGGCTAGTGGGTTGTTTTGCCATAGGTTTAGAAGAGATCAGCTTGAGGAAATCAGCGGTGCGCTGGTGCGCTGCTGAAATAAACAGTGTGCTGCAATTAAGTAGCAGAGCAGCTTGTATAGAATTTAAGGGTAGCTTGAGAAAAGCGTGACTCTAGAGATAGCCCAATGAACAGCTTAAGATCACTCTGTTAATCAAGCTGCGCACTAGCACTATGCATTAAATCTGTGTAATATTCGGTCTGATTTTTTACAGTCCAACACTTTTCTCATTTCAATTTTCTCATTTAAAGCTTCATCTTTGAACAACTTCGAGATAATTTGTATGGCTATCATAGGCCTTCCACAGCAAGAACTTTAAGCCTATAAGAAACGTATTATTTGAGCGCATATACAAAAAGCACAGAACAGCCAACTGACTCGGCCATCCTGCGCTTTAATGTGTACTTTAATGCCCCTTTGTCTAAGCCCTTTTAAAGTGCTGAAATAGCGCTACATCAGTCGCTTAGCGGAACGGAGGAGAGTAGAGCAAACCGCCATCAGACCACAGCGAGTTTTGACCGCGCGGTAGGTTAAACTGCGACCCCTCACCGAGGTTGCGCTCATAGATCTCGCCATAGTTACCGACATGCTTGATCGCTCGCAGTGCAAAGTCATTCGGCAGGCCCATGTCTTCACCTAACGTACCTTCTGTCCCGGCAAAGCGCTTGATGTTAGGATCGTCAGTTGCTTCTACAGTGGACTCAACATTGTCAGATGTTAGCCCTAGCTCTTCAGCTTCAAAGAGGGCAAAAGTCACCCACTTAACTGTGTCAAACCAAGCGGAGTCGTTGTTGATAGTCAACGGCCCTAGCGGCTCTTTGGACATCGTGATTTCTAGCAGCTCATGCTCATCTGGGTTGCTTAGCGTACTGCGGCGAGCGATGAGCTGAGACTTGTCAGAGGTCATGCCTTCACAGCTACCGGCTTCATAAGCCGCGTAGGCTGCGTCCGCATCTTGGAAGGTCTGTGGCTCAAAGGTGACGTTGAGCTGACGCATTTTGTCGGCTAGGTTTAGCTCTGTGGTGGTACCTGCTTCTACACATACAGAGCGGCCTTCAAAGTCGGCGAGCTCAGCGATGCCAGCATCGGCGCGAACCATCATGCCCTGACCATCGTAAAAGGTGGTGGGCGCAAACTCCATGCCTACAGACGAATCGCGACTGATAGTCCAAGTCGTATTTCGCGAAAGCATATCAACCTCGCCGCCTTTTAACGCTTCAAAGCGCTCGGTAGAGTCAAGGTTGCGATAAACCACCTGTTCAGGGTCATCAAACAGTGCTGCTGCTACAGCCTTGCATACGTCTACATCTAAGCCAGAGTAGGCTGCATCTTCAACAAAGCTAAAGCCGGGAATACCCCCGTCTACGCCGCAAATTAGCTCGCCACGCTCGAGCACGGTCTGTAGGCGAGAATCGCCAATGCCAGCACCCGCATCGGCCTCAGCATCGCCATCACCCGGCGCTGCGCCTGGCGAACCACAGCTAGCCAATACGGCGACACTCATGCTCGCAGCGAGCGTTAAACCCCATTTTTTCATATCAAACCTCACGCACTTTCGAAGAAAGGGAATACAACCTACTTAATAGATACGCGTTGGTGAAGCTGACTTTTCTCTATGGGAATTTTGATAAAACCCAATGAGAAATCCTGACAATAGTCTTGCCTAGGAAGCCTTTGTATATAAGACCTTCAGCACAACTACCTAAATCTACCAAGTGGTAATTGCGCTTAACAGTATCATCTTTTTAACAGAGAAAATCAGTACTTTCCGCTACCGCCCTTTATATTTTGGAAAGATTTTGAAAAAAAGAGGAAGCTGTAGAAAGGTCTAGAGAGAATCAGTATGCATCGTTACCAATATGAAGCTAGACCCTTGACCTAGAGGCTGAGTGAGAACTGCCGGGTGAGAGCTGCTGGATTGAAACTGCAGAGTGGGAACTGTCGGATTGAAACTACTGAGCTAGGACTGCTGAGCTAGATCGCGAATCAACGGCATGCGAGACTGAATGTAGTCACTGGCTGTTGGTAAGTAGCTAGCATCGAAAGTTGGATCGGCTTTGAGCAGATCGGTCAACCAGCGAAGAACACCAGAATCGTCCAGCGTAGAAATTCTCTGGCTGGGTGTAGATTCTACAATTGACCAAAGCTGGCGAAGAAAACGAACATCCATATGCAAAAAAACCTTTATGTTCTTTTTAGGTTTAGCGCATAAAGAGATGGGTTGACTGCTCCTAATCGTTTAAAACATTCTTCTTAACAGCTGCACTTACAGCGTTACATCCCTTCATTTTGCGCTCATTCTTCAGATACAAAGCCAGTTGAATTGCCAGCTAGAAAACCAGTCTGTTGGCAGTTTACAAAGATGTCAGCAGGCTATCTAGAGTGGCGATCGCCCCTGCGGACGTTTGTCCACTGACGCTGAACACTAGCGATTCTTTGTAGACTCGCTGAGCCGGATGTGTGATCGCATTTGCCGCCCCGCTTGTGGCCACTGTCGCTGCCATCGCGCTGGTCTGCATCAGGGTAATGGCCTGACCTCTGAGGGCTATTTTTTCGACAAACGCGTCTTTTGGCAGGGCCGAGATCCTCGGTAAATCTCTTTGTAATTTTGCTAGCTTTAGTGAGAGCTGCTGAGCTAGCGCATGATCAATTTGCCGCTTTACAAGCGCTGTTTTAAGAACATCCATTCCCGCTTCTGTGCAGCCAAAAATTAGGCCCAGCGGACTGAGCGGATTGGCGCGATCGCGTTGCTCAATCCAACCTGCAGGCCGAGTGCCCACTACCGCTGTGGCCGCCAAAAACCAATTTTCTAGCCTTACTGATACCGTATTGGTCGCTGACAGGCCCGCTAAGGCCATTGGCGCATCAACTTGCAGGCTGCCGCCTGCCACTAGCTGACTTGCCAGCGGCAAAACGCCAAACACCGCCTGCCCATCTGGTAGCACTGCCGCCCCAACAAAATCAGTAAACAAACCCGCCCCCGTCACCCAGGGCACCTGACCGCTGAGCCGATAGCCGCCGGCTACTGCCTTAGCGCTCAAGGGCTTAAGCCGACGACGCAGCTGAGAAAATCCTACGCCCAAACGCTTCGCCCCGGTGGCCATCTCTGGCAGGTACTGCCGCTGCAAGGCTACGTTATCACTAGCGAGCAGCAGGCTAGCCGCGCTCTGATGCTGCGTTTGTAGAAAAGCAAGGGCTCCTGAGTACCGAGCTACAGTCTGTTGAAACTGCTGATAGCCCAGACCGGTTAGCCCCAGCCCCTGCCAGCGCTCAGGCGCTTTTGGGATCAGCCAGCCGCGCGCGCCCAAGGCGTAAAAGGCATCGAATAAAGCTGGTGAGTTGTTATCTAAGTGATTGGCATTGGGCTTGACTGCCGCGTTCAGATGGGCGATTAGAGCACCCTCTAACTGCTCGGCTAGCAGAGTGCTTTTGGCGGGGGCGGGTGTCATGCGGTGAACGTTGTTGATAGGATTTGGAGCCGAGCCTTTTGACTAGCTTCATTTAACGGTAGCAACTATCGCCTTGACTATCGCCTCAACTATCGCCTAGTGCGTGCCTTTATGAACTTGCTTTGCATCAGTAACGGCCACGGCGAAGACGTGATTGCCCTGCGCATTCTCAGTGCGCTGCGGCAGCTTGATCCGTCTATTCAGCTATCGGCTCTACCGATTTCGGGCGCTGGCCGCACCTACACTCGCGCCGAAATCCCTCTTATTGGCCCAGTCCAAACGCTGCCCTCTGGTGGCTTTTTAAACCGCGATCCTAAGCAGCTAGCTCGCGATGTCGGCGGCGGACTGCTGGGGCTGACGCGATCGCAGCTTGCAGCCATTAACGCCTGGTCTCAAACCGGCGACCATATCCTTGCTGTCGGCGATATTGTCCCGCTTTTGTTTGCCTATCGCAGCGGCCTGCCCTATCACTTTGTTGGCACCGCCAAATCCGAATACTGGCTGCGCGATGAGCAGGGAAAACTGCCGCCCAGCAAGCTATGGGAACGGCTAGAAGGCTGGTCGGGTTCGGTTTATTTGCCTTGGGAACGCTGGCTGATGAGCCGCCCTCGCTGTCTCAGCGTTTTTGTGCGTGACGCACTGAGCGCTCAGCGGCTGAAAACTTTTGGGGTGGGTGCTACCTATGCTGGCAACCCGATGATGGATGGGCTAGACCCCACCGGGAAACTAGCCGATATTGTGGCTGACGCAGATCTTGTTGTTGGGCTACTTCCGGGCTCTCGCCCGCCCGAAGCTTACGAAAACTGGGCCCAGATAATGACGGGCTCGTTTGCCGTGGTTAAGACTTTTCCTGATCAACGCGTTGTGTTTTTAGGCGCGATCGCACCTACGCTCGATTTGAAAACGCTAGAAAGCAGTCTGTCCGACATGTGGGAAATCCCTCTAAAACAGCAATTGTCAGCAACAACTGGCTACCCGACCTACCAGTACAAAAACGCACAGCTCATCCTTACCACCGACGCCTACAACGACTGCCTAGCAGAAAGTAATATTGCGATCGCCACCGCAGGCACTGCCACTGAGCAATTCGTTGGTCTTGGCAAACCCGTTATCACCCTTCCTGGCAAGGGTCCGCAGTTCACACCAGCCTTTGCTACCGTGCAGGCCAAAATGCTAGGCCCGTCTGTGCAGATGGTCGAGCAGGCGGTGGATGTGGGAAGTGCGATCGCCAGTATTCTGAGCGATTATGAGCGCCGGGCGCAGATTAATAAGAACGGTAAACAGCGCATGGGTGCTCCGGGTGCAGGTAAAAGAATTGCCGCTAAGCTACTCGAAGCGATCTTGAAGCCATCTTGAGATTATTGTCTTGAGGCCATTCTTGAATTTAACTCAGCCATTCTTGAATTTAACTCATAGGAGCGAACCTATTAGAAACGCCCTGTGTGGGCCCTGTACAATATACAAATCTCGCGCGTACACCCGTGACGTTTGGTCGCCACCTATCACCTATGGTCACTCAAACAGCTCCTTCCCTTTCTGCACTGACGCAGCCTTCTTTAGAAGAACTCGCCCAGCAAACCCAGCAAGCTGCCCGCCAGCTTGCCCAACTCCCTAGCGATGCCAAGAATAAAATTATTGAATCTGTCGCTCAAGCCCTAGAGGCTAACGCCGACGCGATCGCTGCTGCCAACCAAAAAGATCTCGACAATGCCCTAGCCACTAACCTGGCCAAACCCCTCTACGGACGCCTAAAGCTTGACAGCGTCAAACTCAAAAGCGCTGTCCAAGGCGTCCGCAGCGTCGCTAGCCTGACCGACCCCACTGGCGAAATCACCCTCCACCGCGAACTCGATCAGGGCCTCGTCCTCAAACGCATCGGCGTCCCCCTCGGCGTGCTTGGCATCATTTTCGAATCGCGCCCCGACGCGGTTATGCAAATCTCCACCCTCGCTCTCAAATCCGGCAATGGTGTCATCCTGAAAGGGGGCCGCGAAGCCATCCACTCCTGCACTGCCCTGGTTGCTGCCATTCGTCAGGGCATCGCCAACGCCGTCACAACAAACGCTAGCATTCAGGCAAAAGACCTCCAGAGTGCCGTTCAGCTTCTTACCACCCGCGAAGAAACCAACGCCCTGCTTGCCCTCGACAAATACGTCGATCTAATCATTCCTAGAGGCTCCAACCAGTTCGTGCAATACGTCCAGGCCAACACCCGCATTCCCGTACTAGGACATGCCGACGGCATTTGCCACCTGTACGTAGACAGCGCCGCCGACATAGCGCAAGCCACATCAATTACCGTTGATGCTAAAGTCGGCTACCCCTCTGCTTGCAACGCAATTGAAACGCTGCTGGTCCACCAAGATATTGCCGCCAAGGCTCTGCCTACGCTTGCCCAAGCCTTACAGGCCGAAAACGTAGAGCTGCGCGGCGACGACGCAGCCCGCCAGATTTTGCCTAGCCTAGAACCTGCTACTGAAGCAGACTGGTCTACTGAGTACAGCGATCTGATTTTGGCTATTCGCATAGTCGAGTCTATCGAAGCTGCCATTGACCATATCAATACCTACGGGTCACGGCATACAGAGGCGATCGCTACTGCCGACCTACCTACCGCCAAGCGCTTCATGGCTCAAGTTGACGCCGCAGGCGTTTACCACAACTGCTCTACCCGCTTTGCCGATGGCTTTCGCTACGGCTTTGGTGCAGAAGTCGGTATCAGCACACAAAAAATGCCCCCCCGTGGACCGGTGGGGCTAGAAGGCCTGGTGACCTACAAGTATCAGCTAGTTGGAGCGGGCCACATTGTGGCTACTTATTCTGGTCCGCAGGCAAAAGCCTTTACTCATCGAGATTTGTAGATCAAGACCTGTAGATCAAGCCTGGCTGCTTCTACATAAACCTGCCAGCCATGCCCAGCATGTCACCCATATCAACGTCGCCATCGCCATCGCCATCTAAAAAGGCGGTGAGGATAGGATTGGTGTCTGTAGCCGGTACGCCGCCTTTGGCATTTCCTGTGTTCAAAAAGCGCATTACCAATGGCAGCACCATCGGCAAGATACCCTGAACCTGATTGGTGTTGAGGCTGGTCTTTTGTGTGACTGCCGAAATCATTTCTGTGAGCTGGCCGCTGCTAAACAGCTTAGGAATCACAGATGCGCCGTTGGCCGCGCCTTCTTCGAGCAGCGCTTGGGCGGCGCTGGACCCTTCTGTTTGGCGCTTGTCTTTTAAAGAGCTGCGTACAAATCCACCAATGACAGACATGGCCTTTTGCATCGTGTCCGAGTCGGTGTTGTTGTCTCTGGCAACTTGCTTGGCTGAACCTAAAATTTGAGTCAGCTGACTAGCGTTGGCCTGACGGCTAGGGTCAGCCACAGCTTTCATAACCTGATCAAAAAGTCCCATAGTTTAAAAGTGTCCTTACGTTGAGGTGAGCGACATGTAGAGATTATACGGTAAGGGCCGTAAAGCCAATGGCGTTAGTTGAGTAACAGCGTCACTGTCTTGAGTCGTTATAGTCTCGAATAGCTTACGGTTGAGACGACGGTTGGGACGATAGACCTGCGTCCATTTCTGTGGCTAAATCAGTCTCTAATAGATAGTCTTCTAACAGCCGATCTACTTCTGCTACCTGAGCACTTGGAATGCTCATAGTTAAATATTTGCGAGAGAGAAACGTGCGTGGCTTTGCTTTTAAGATTAGGGTGGTTGGGCTGTCATCATCCCAACCAAAGGCGACGATGCGCTCCCAGGGCTGCCAGGCAAAGAGATGGGTGAGCCCATGTTCGTGTAGCTCTAGGTTGCTCTGCCCGATAGAGAGAAATAAAATGGCTAGTGTCCACCAGAAGGCGAGCTTGGCAAGGCCAGAGATAACGCCGCCGGTGGTGACTAGAGCGCCGGTAAACAGATCTAGCTCGCTGAGGGTAAGGGCGATCGCTATCCCTACCAGCAAGAGCCCAAAGCCAAACAGGATGCGATTTTGCAGCGTTGTTCCTACCCGCAGCAGCAAAGCGCCTGCCTGCTTTTTGCGTAGGGGCCAGCTTGCTATCCACAGTAAAACAGCGATCGCATACACCGCGTATAAAACAATCAAGGCATACTGCCCCACAGAAGAGAGTACGAGCGGTAGCAAAGCGCCCGCCAGCATCCAGGGAATCGCATAGACCAGGCTTCGCTTTGCGGCCTGCGGTCCCAGCGTTTTTTGAGTCAGCAGATAGCCACAGAAAATAGCGATCGCTACAAATAGTAAAAACAGCCCTATCGGCAAAAACATAAACGCATATCCTTCACTCTATCGCCTTGTTAGCAGCTTTTATCAAGCTTGCCAACCACACGTTTGAGCCTATCATGCGTCGATTGCCTTAGCGCACCAACAGCGCGTCAATTGCTCTAGTGTTTGATGGTATCTTCTAGCGCTAGCCGAATCTCTTCGCTGATTGCCATGACTGCCGCTCGCCCCGCTCGGCGATTTTGCTGATAGTCTCTTAGTCTAGGCGTGATAGCAATAGGCGGCTGCACCGTCACCGTCACCTGACGCTTGCCTAGCCGGGGCCGTCCTGGCAGCTTACTGCCCGCCAAGCGATCGAGCATATCGAACATCAACAGCGTCATCTCTGCGCAGCGCTCAAAAGACGGCTTTTCTTTTATATACGTCTCATCAACTGCGACAAAGCTTTCAACTAGGCGCATATGCAGTTCTCTAAGACTGGCCTCCTGCGCTACCCAGTCAGCGAGCCCTTTTTCTAACGGTGACAGGGTGGCTAACTCGGGCAAATCCTCCCGATAAATCACCTGCCAACTGGCTTCTTCTACGCGGCGACACCGATCAACTAAAGTGCCCTTACCAGATAGCTCAAAAAAGCTTTCACTTACACTCAGTGCCCGATCAAGTAGCTGATCTAGACGCTGCGAGCAGTCTAAAGTTGCTGCGTTTGCTGGCGTTTGGCCATCAGCCAAAGGCACATCGGAGGCCTGGTTTGAAAGTGGATAAAAGCGATCGTAGAAAGCTTCTAAGACCGTCATCAAATGTTCACCTAGCCGCAAAATACGCAGATAGCAGTCTTTGTCTGGTGTGGGTGCTGGCGCTGCGGTCGCGTCTAATCCGCTATCGGCTTCTAGCCGAGAAATCAGCGCTGATAGTCGATTCCAGTTGGCCTGTTCGTAGCGGTACTGAATGCCAATCGGCACAATGTAAACCGCTTCTGATCTTTGCAGCTTAGCGAGATCTTCTGCGCACCAAAAGCCTAGCTGCGCCACGCCTGGCTCTAGCGGCCCTAGCTGTTCACTGTGGCCATTAGTGGCTCCTTCTGGTGCGATCACCATCGGCAGATTGCCTGTGGTCATGAGCTGCCGCGCTGCCTTTAGCCCTACCCAGTCTGGCCTTCGCCCTCGTCGAATAGGAACGCCGCCAATGCGCGACAGCAGCCAGCCAACGAGACTGCCGGCCCAAATAGTCATGCCCCGCTCGTACAAAAAGTGTGTGTGAATCGGCTGCTGCAGGCGCACGCCCTGCTTTCTAGCCGCCTTGGCCACTGCCCGCGAGCACAGGTACAGACCGCTGAGCGGGTCGTCTACCTCAACATGACGCACCGCCATCAAAAATCTGGCTTTGCCCGCTTCTAGCTGCTCGTAGAGGTTGACGAGTCGCTCTACATTCTTCACCTCGATACGGCTAATGCCAGCCGGTAGCCAGCGGCGAACCCTAAACTTTAGAAGCACCGGCAGTAACCAGTGCACCAGCCTGATGACCCAGGGGCTGTAGGCAGTGGGGATAAATTTCAGCGGCGGCTGAACCTGACGGACAAAAGAAGGCATGCGAATAGAAAGCTATAAAAACGTACAAAACTGGACGAAAAAGTGGATACACAAAAGGCCAAGGCGATGTTTAAACCGCCTTGGCCTTATTGAATTGAGCAAGTCATGGAAGGGGGGCATAGCAGCGGGTCACAAATACGCTATGCGGCTGTCTGGACAGCCGTCTCAAGCAGCGTATGGGTATCGGTACTAGTTCGGGACGACTTGAACCATCAGCGATCGCCGATCGAAGGTCTGTACTTTGCTAACTTTGGCCAAATCTTCTACTACCCGGTTGAGTAGATCTGTCGCCCGGTCGCGGTGCTGGTGCTCACGGCCCCTGAGGCGAACTTGAAACTTTACAGAATCGCCGCGCTCTAGCCAGGCGATCGCTTTATCAATTCGTACTCTGTAGTCAGAATCACCTACGTTAGGACGCAGCCTAACTTCTTTAACGGACGTACGAGCGCTTTGCTTTTGGCGCTTACGGCTTTGATATTGGTGCTTGCCGTAGTCCAAGATTTTGGCAACAGGATTGTCTTGATCCGGTGAGACTACCACAAGGTCCAGCTTGGCCGCTTTTGCTAAGGCCAGTGCCTCGGACGTGTCGGTCAGGCCGCGATTAGTACCTTCATTGTCAATCAGAAGAACCTGCTCGGCTCGGATCTGTTGATTGATCAGTGGTTTCTTAGCGATTGTATTTTCCTCTTAATTAGAACGCAACAGGGATGTTTATAACAGTGAGTACATGGCCAGTAGCCTGCCCAATAGAGACATCTAGTAGAAATTTTTAACAGCTATCTCTGTGCTGGATACGGGGCAAAGTACCTAAACGATAGACCGATTTATTAAAGAATCGATTCCTATGTATATGACATTTTACGCAAAGTTGCTAGGGTAACAGCCGACCCTAGCAACTTGTCTTTACAAATGCCTGTTTAGAGGCCTGTGCATGGGTTCGTTCTATATGCGCATGCAGCCCCCGTCAAACAGCGGTACGGTCATACTAAAGTTCTCACCATAGGTTAGCTTTTGCTCGGCCAAAATACCCAGCGCAATTTGCTCACCCAAGCGGGCTGACTCGTAGTAATCGGTAAAGTAGTGAACGCCTGCCCAGTCGCGACCAATTGAGATGTTAGATGCGAGCTTGTTTAGCTCACCTTCAACGGTCAGGTTCAACGACTCATTTTGCACAGAGGTCAATTCGTAGCCGTTGGGCGAAACCACATAGGGCTGGGGTAGCACATAGCCGTGATCGAAGAAGGCCTTGAGAATGGTGACACAGGCACCTGCGACCGTAGCGTGGCCTGCCCCATACGAAGGGTGCATGGGCGATCCTTCGGCAAATGCCATCGGCAGCAGATACACATCGTCATGGTCAAACTCGTAGCTGCTATGGCCCAGCTCGGCTCGATACTGCTCGTTTTGGATGCGGTTGTGCAAAGCAACTTCGTGCAGCGTGCTGCTGATTTGGTTACTGAGGTTGGCAACTGGGGCCAGCGCGGGCATCTGTGTATTGCGCCACTGATGGATACGACCGGCGATCGCTTCAGGCCGCAGTCGGCGATGCACATTGAACTTTTGATAGCGTACGGCCTTTAGCGCCCGAGTAGCGACTTCAGTAACCAGTGACAAGATGTGGGGGCCGCCAAAGTGAGCAAAGCCCTGCTGATGGTCGAGCCGATCGGCTGCTTGAAAGGGCACACCCGGATCAAAAGGCACCCCGATTGCCAGCATGGATAGGCAGGCATTGAGATAGGCCTGATAGAGCGCATCGTAGTGAACGTAGGTGGCCAAATCACGGGGCGTGGTGATGAAGCGATACTTGTGCTTACCGCTGTCGTCGCCTGTCTGATAAGTCTCTTTGCCGCGTAGGTCAGCGCCGTTTTGCACATCTAACCACCATTCCCAGGTGGTCATATAGTCGCGGTTGGGTGTGGCTACGCGCACTTTGTTGTCAAATACTGTTGCTCCGTAGGCGACTAGTCCGTCGAGGACACCGTCTTGATGGCTGCCTAGCTCTGGCGTACCCCGCAGCAAGAACTGAGAGATATAGGGGCCTGCTGTATCGCCAAAGGCCGTGCCGCGAAAGGCTGTTTGGGGCTCTATGGGGCCGCGACGCCTAGCGGCGGCAGCGTCTGAGAGCGGCAGGGTGGTTGTTTGAAACCAGTCTAGATGGTTAAGCCGTTCAACCGCAGAGGAGACGGCAGTGCTGGTCTCAAACTCGGTAAACGGCACGTCACGAAGCAGGGCCATTTCGTATACTTCAGCGACTTCGGCGACAAATTCTGCGCTCTCTAGCGTCGGGGCAGGCGGCATGGCCAAAGACTGAGCGTCAGGGCCTTCTAGGTCAAATGCGAGACCTGCACCTGCGCTTTCCCAACCGCGAACTTGAGCACGCGATCGCTGTGTGTACTGAGACTTCCACTCTACAGGCGTGCCAGCGATTGTTCCTTTTGGGCCTAGCGGCGTATCGCGAAAGTCTCGCACATCGCCAGAGTCAATGCCGCGAACAAACGTTTGATAGTCAGCCGGATCGCAGACCAGACCGTCTTTTTCGTGGTGAGGAAGACCCTTGGTGTAGTTGGCTAAGTGAGAAGGCTTAGCGCCGCGATCGCTGTCAGGTTCATCAAAGCGATATTTGAGTTCTTCGCCGTTGGCTTGCTGCTGAGCATAGGGCCGATCATAGGCCAGCTTTGCCGCGGCAATTCGGCGTTCTAGCGCCTGTTGTTTACGAGAAGAAGCGTTGAAAGCAGCCATAAGAGTTGTCCTTTAAAGAGCGTCATGGGCTTGATAGGACTACTGTATGAAAGCTAACTCGGCTAGGTCAGTACCCACTCGGGTTATCCGCGAGTTGGAACACTCTAGAGCGTCGAGATTTTATTTTATATGGTGCTGTGTAACTTAATGTTAGAGCGATCTGAGTGGCTTGGTTGCTGAAAAGCGCAATCTGACATAATCGGCAACCCAGTGACCCGAATTATGACGCAGGGTCGGCTCTAGACGTGAGATGACTTCTGCTAAGAAAGCGTCTCGCTCGGCTGGGGCAATCTTTTCTGTATAGGGATTTGCAAAGGTTGCCAGCCAGCCTCCAATTTCTGTGGGAAGCGGCGTGGGACGAGAAATGAGAGCCATTTCATTGACGCTAAAACCTCTTGCTTCTAAGCGATCGCGATAGTCTTCTATCGTTGGAAAGTACCAGGGATTAATTTTGTCAGGATCTAGGTCTCGTGCTCTAAAGGCGCTGTGCAAGGCAGCTTGAATAGTTGAAATGTTGCCATTGCCCCCAAACTCACCAACAAACCTACCACCTGGCTTTAACGACTGCCATACTCCTGCAATGACTCGATCAGGCCGCTTCATCCAGTGCAAAGCCGCATTGCTAAATACCGCATCAAACTCGTGAGTAAACGCAATTTGATGTCCGTCGAGAAGACGGGCATCTAATCCTAACGATTGTGCCGCCTGAACAAAGTCTGGGCTAGAATCAACGCCGATTACTTTACAGCCAAGCGCCTGTAGCTTTGCGGTCAAGGCCCCGTCGCCACATCCTAAATCTAAGATGTGTTCTCCTGCTTTAGGATCTAGCCATTCAACAATGGGCATCCCCAAATCAGACACGTAGCGAGCGTTCTTTTCATATGTCTCGGCGCTCCAGGTTTGTGTCATAAAGAGAACTCTCTTAAAAGTAGGCGGTGCGTTGCAAAATTAGGTAGCGTGCTAGGAGATAAGGAATAGCCAGGTAACAATTCCGGCGCTGAGCCCTAGACTTAAAATGACGGGTGTGAGCCAGGCCGATAGCTGCATTGAAAATTTGTGTATGCGTGATAGGCCGCTGTGAAGAGAAATCATGGCATGAGAAAAAGCCCATAGGGCCGAAAACCCAACCCCGATCAAGGTCAGCGCGGAGCCAAAGGGTTCGGCTATGTAGTAGGTCAGTACAGGAATTGCGGCGCTGACTAGGGCCAGCAAACCGATGGGTAATAAGGTGGTGCCTAAGATGAAAATATCGGCGGACCATCGGCCCTGAACGCGCAGCCGCAGTCTTACTAGAGATAAAACCAGCACCATTGCCACAAAGGTCAGTGCGCCAATTGCCCACAGAAAAGAAACCAACAGCCAGCTAGTTTGTTCAAAATACTGCAAAGCGCCTGTGACGAAACAGATATTCGCTAAAATTGCGATCGCATAGCCTACTCCACTGCGAGTGTTAATCGGTAGCTTTCGATAGATAGAAACAATTTCTCCTGCAGGGTTGCTGACTAGCTTTAGCAGGCCGACGCTGCTGCTGCCTAGCCGCTGTCGCCAAGATTTCTTGGCGGGGAGCCTAGAGCTAGTGCCACGGGCCCAGGCGTTTGCCTGCGGACCGGCATTAGACGGACGAGTTCTTGCCGGGAAAGGAGGGACCGGCTCTTGGTTCGCGCGTCTATAGGGCGGTCTTTTTGACGCTCTGTCAGAGGGATTACCAGAAGAATTGCCAGGGGGCCTAGATCGGCCAGGAGGCGTGCTGAATGACTGCCTATCGCCTTTGCTAAAGGGACCACTATGCGATTGACCGGGCGATTGACCGGGCGATTGACCGGGTGATTGACCCGGTGACTGGCGCGAGAAGTGCGTAGCCCGGTCAAATGGCCGCATAATTAGCCGTAGCGGCCAGGTGCGGCCTGCTGTGCCGAGAGACTTTAAGGTTTTCTGCAGATCTTTGTATTTAGCGATATCACCTTGTTCGCGGTATCGCTGGGCGGCGCGACGATAGTCTTTTGCGGCGTCTTCGATGTCATTGAGATCTTGGTGGGCGTTACCTCGCCATTGGTAGTAACGAGCATCGTCAGAATCATGGATAACGGCGTTGTCAAAAGCAGCGATCGCACTTTGCACATAGCCAAGCCGATAGCGAGCAAGCCCCTGATAAAAGTAGTTTTTGGCTTCGGTTGCGCTTAGTGCGATCGCTGCCTGCACGTCGTCTAGCACGCCTGAATCGTCTTCGAGTAAATAGCGAACTTCTGCCCGTCGCAGATAGGCTTCGGCGAACTGAGAATCGAGTGCGATCGCCTGCGTATAGTCTTTGAGTGCGGCAGAGTAGCGATGAGCAAGGGTCCGGCGAATGCCTCGAATATAAAAATCTGAAGGGGTTTGTGGCGGGTGATGAGCTGACGATACATCATCAGAGGGCCGCTTAGAGGGCCGGTCGGATTGGCCGCTGCGAGAGTCTGAATCGGGGGCAACATTCCAAGGCGCAGTGTGCTGGTCGTAGCGCTGACGCTGCACGCGATCAATGAGTACTTCATACGCCTCGTGCAGGGCCTGAAATTTTGCGATCGCCTCCGGTTCGTTAGGATGCAAATCTGGGTGATACTGACGCGCTAACCGACGAAAAGCCTGTTTAATTTCTTGACGACTGGCGCTACGGTTCACACGAAGCCGACGGTAATAGTCACCAGAAGCAAAATCCATAGTCGGAGGGTGAAAAAAGAGTCGAAAAAACCTTAAAAGAAGCAGAACGCCAGATAAGCGAGGCAACCTCAAGCAAAAGATCTGTGCGGATTTATTCTAACGGCTTTCTTCCCTAAGGTTACGGCGATAGGCCGCAGCTTTTCACGAAAAAGACTTTAAAACATCGCCTCGACATAGTGTCGCGTGATAAATGTCACTGACATCTGCGGTATACATACTGAGCAACGTACCACCAATCACATCACCCTTTAAAAACTAACTCAGGCCCATGATTTTAGAAGTTGCCATTCTCGACGTAAAGCCACAGCAAACTACAGCATTTGAAACAGACTTTGCTAAAGCGGCTAAGATCATACTTTCTATGGATGGATACCTCGATCATCAGCTTAAGCGCTGCATAGAGCAGCCTAATCGCTATATTCTTTTGGTCAACTGGCGATCGCTAGAAGCCCACACCGAGGGCTTTCGTACGTCTGCTGCCTACCAGCAGTGGAAATCACTTTTGCACCACTATTACGACCCGTTTCCCACAGTAGAGCACTATCGAGATGTCGCGCTCTAATCCTTATGCCTCTTAATGACTACGCCTCTTAATGACTACGCCTCCTAGTACCTACAGCTTTTGAGGCGACGTTAACGGCACTGCTAGTAGAACGTCCAAAAAAACAAACACCGCCCTCGGTAGAACAGCGCTGTCTAAAATAGCGACGCCAACTGCTCGCTCTAGCGGCGCTGGCAAAGCCTTTACTCTGACATCAGCCGGAATTGGCTCAGCTTCTAGCCGAGAGATGACAGCCGCACCGAGCCCTTTGGCTACTAGGCCCATGAGGGTAGAGTCTTCTCTAACGGCGTAGTCAATTTGTAGATGGTGACCGAATTTAGCCAGATGTGCTTCGACTAAACGGTTGTGGCGAGTAGAGCGCTGATTGACGATTCGCGGGTAGCTGATGAGCTGTTCCCAACTGATTGAGCTTGTGTCTTTGCTATCCGTTTGACCATCTGTTGGACTATTCGTTTGGCCTGCTGCTTTTGCGGGTGGCAGCAGCGCCACAAAATCATCGCGAAACAGCTCCCAAGATTGAAACTCGGAGGTTGTTGGCAATAAGGTAATGCCGACATCAGCCTGGCCAGCCTGCAAAGCCGCTTCGACCTCTGCGTAGAGATCGTACTCGGCAATATCGACTGTCAGTGACGGATGCAGGTGACGAAATCGTGAGATTACGCTGGGCAGAATATGCGTTGCCACCGTTCGAACGGTGGCAACCCGCACCCGCCCGGTCTGTAGTTCTTTGGCCTGCTGGGCAGTTTGTCTCATATCGGCTAGTAGTTCCAGTATGCCTTTAGCCCGCTGACAAATCTGTAGGCCCAAAGGGGTTAGGACTGCGCCCGAGCGGCCCCGCAGGAGTAAAACAATGCCTAAATCGGTTTCTAGGGTTGCGATCGCATGACTCACCGTAGATTGTGCTAGCCCTAGCTGCAGTGCCGCCGCGCTAAAGCTGCCCTGCTGGGCTACGGCCACCAGCGCGGCGATCTGCGAGATTTTGATCTGTCGTTCCGCTGCCTTTTCCATCGCTGCCTTTCTATCGCTGCTGTTCTATCGCTGCTGTTCTACCGCCGCTGTTTTTGCCAGTAGCATTTTCGTCAATATCAGTAGACTCGAAATCAGCGCATTTTTGCCATCGATGCTATCGATATGACCCATCATCCCTGTACGTTGCTAGCCCTGCAGCTAAAAATCTATGGTGAAGGCAATTGAAATTGCCACCGCGCAAACGCTCTCTTATGCCCATTCGTACTGCTACTGCCACTGATTTGCCCGATCTGCTTGATTTGCTTCAGCTCAAAGCAGAATTTGACGGCTGCCCCGAAGCCCTCAAAGCGACTCCAGAGCGGCTGAAGGCTACGCTCTTTGGCAAGCGACCTATGGCCTATATTCTGTTGGCAGAGCCTTCCGCAGACGATTCCTTACAGCTTGCGACCTCGCAGCCTTCTGGGCCAGCCGGGTTTGCCAGCTATCACTTTACCTATTCCACCTTTCTCGCTCGACCTAGCCTGTGGCTAGACGATCTTTTTATAAAAGAGGCCTACCGCAATCAGGCAATGGGTACTCAGCTAATGCGATCGCTGTGCCAAATCGCGCATCGCCACGACTGCGGGCGCATCGACTGGACTGTTGATGTTAATAACGCTGCGGGTATTCGGTTTTATCAGCGTATGGGCGGTCGGCTGCAAACGCAGGTGCACCTCTGTCGGCTCGATCGCTTGGCGATCGCAGCCGCTCTCTCCTAAAACTCATAGCTCTCCTATTCTTCTGATTCGCAACTCCAGTAGGCACCTCCTCAAGATCGACCGTTCTATGGATCTAGCTGTTGTTTTCTCAATCTCTTTCGCGCTGCTGATCGTCAGCGCCGTCAAGGGAATCTTTATTGCCTACCCTTTGCTTGCAGCGCTCGCGCTGTTTGTTGCGGTTTTGCTCAACCGAGGCTTCTCTTTCCAGGCGCTCTTGAAAATGGGGCTTGCAGGTGCTCGTCAGGCTTTGCCTGTGGTGCAGGTGCTGTTGCTGATTGGTATTGTGACTGCTGTTTGGATGGCAGCGGGGACAGTGCCTGCCCTGGTGTATTACGGTACGGGCCTGATATCTGGACAGTTTTTTTTGCTGTGGGCTTTTTTATTGACGAGCGCGGTTTCTGTTTTGACTGGTACTGCCTTTGGTGCGGTCGGTACGATTGGGATTGCGCTGATGGTGATTGCTCGCGGTAGCAGCGTTGCGGTTGAACCCGTGGCGGGGGCAATTATTGCGGGGGCCTTTTTGGGCGATCGCTGCTCGCCGATGTCTTCTAGCGCCCATTTAGTTGCTAGCATCACTCGTACCGATCTCTATACAAACCTGCGCAATATGATTCACAGCAGCCGCTGGCCGCTGGTAATTTCTGTTGTTTTCTATACAGGCCTTTCTCTCTTTCATCCTGCACAGCTTACCGAAGCGTCTATCACTGCTGATTTGCCTTATGAGTTCAATCTCTCTTGGGCTGTTCTTCTGCCCGCTGCTGCTGTTGTGCTGCTTGCCATCTTACGGGTTGACGTAAAGCTGGCGATGCTGGTGAGCATTGGATTAGGCGGTGCGATCGCTTACGCTCTCCAAGGCGACTCTTTCTTCAGCCTGCTGCGCTTTGCCTTGTTTGGCTACCAGCTAGATCACGAAACCCCATTGCAAACTATTCTTTTAGGCGGCGGCTTGCTGCCTATGGCCAAAGCCACCCTAGTAGTTTTGATTTCTACTGCCTTTGCTGGTATTTTTTCCGGCAGCCGGGTGCTGAGCTTTCTCGATATTTGGCTGTGTCGCATTCGCAGCCCGCAGCAGCGATCGCAAGCTACTGCAATCGTCAGCACTTTTACTAGCTGCTTTGGCTGTAGTCAAACCATCGCTATTTTGCTAACCGCTCAAATCATGCAGCCCTACTATTCCTTAATGGCTGCTGCCAACGGCTCTCAAGCCCCTGCTATTCAGACAGACTGTCACAGCCAACAGCTACTAGCGCTGACGCTCGAAGATACCGCTGTCGTCATCGCCCCTCTGATTCCTTGGAACATCGCTAGTCTGATTCCGGCCACCATACTCACCGTTGGCCCAGGCTTTATTCCCTATGCGGTTTACCTCCTGCTGCTGCCACTATTTGCTGTGCTAAGGCCGCAGCGATCGCAACGTCCCCCTAGTGGTATGCCCGTCTTTCAATAGGCTTTTCACTATCTGTATCAACTATCTGTTGTCTTCTATGCCTATAGACACTAGTCAACACAGCGATCTAAACGCTATCTTTAGCGCTAACATTACGACAGCCCAATTGCTATCTCCACAACTCTCCTATCTCACAGGCAATGACCCAGATGCAAAACCGACTGCAAGAACAGTTTGCGCAAACATTTTCTAACGCAGAGCAGCTAGGCGAACTCGTCTCAGCGGTCGGCACGCAAATCTTTAGAAAAGTCTCTAACTCGGCGGCAGAGACCTCGTCGCGTGTGGGCGAGGTTGCCGCAGACTCTGCCCACGCAGCCTTGGAGAAAACGACAGAAAGCGTTGGCGAAACGCTCCACCCCATTGCTGAAAATCCTGCTGTTGACTATGTTGCTAAGGTACCAGGCCTGAGCTGGATAACCAGCGCTCTAGGCCGAGTGGATAAGGCTAGCGCCTTAGAAGATGTGCTGAAGCTCAAGAAAAAGCATCCTAACGACTCAGCCGAAGAGCTGGCGCATCACCTGATTGTGGATGCCACGATCAAAGCAGGTAGCGTTGGGCTAGCGGCTAATATTATTCCGCCGGTTGCGCTGGGCCTGTTTGCGGTAGATCTGGCGGCTGTTTCTGCTCTACAGTCTGAGATGCTGTACCGTATCGCTGCCGCTTACGACTTTGATATTTCAGACCCGGCGCGCAGAGGCGAAGGGCTGACCATTTTTGCGCTTTCTGTTGGTACCTCTGCGGCAATGAAGGCTGGGCTAAGCGCGGTTGAGCTATTGCCACTAGTCGGCGCGGCGATAGGGGCTAGCAGCAATGCGGCGATGCTGTACAGCTTTGGTACAGCGGCTTCTCAGTTCTATAAGAAAAAGCGAGAGAAGCAGACCGCTTAGTCAGATTCTTCCCAAATTCTTAGACGGCTGGCGACTGAGGTGCTCGGTACTGCATTTGAATGCGATCGCTAAACCGACTTGCTTTATTTCGATACCGTTTAGACTCTACTACTTCTAATCCTGCTGCTTCAAACTGCGCCAGCTCTTTTAGTGAAAGCGGCCACGGTGGGCCGTCTAGCTGCGCATCTGATGCTCTCAGATAGGTCATTACCAAAACAGTGCCATTGGGACCAGCTAGCGCTGCGATATTTTCAATCACCTGAGTTCGCACGCTCAGCGGCAACGCCTGAATGGTCCGAAAGTCAAAAACCAGATCAAAAGCGCCGCGCCAGTTGGCCGGTAGCTGAAACAAATCAGCCACTATGTAATTCACGGTCGAGCTGGGGAAGCGTTTTTTTGCCCAGGCGATCGCACTCTCCGACACGTCAAACGCCGTCACCAAAAATCCGGCCTGCGCCAGTGCCTCGGCATCGTCTCCTAGCCCACAGCCCACTACCACCGCTGATTTTCTGCTGTCATCTTCTTGGCCGGTACCTTTCGAGCTATCACCCATCGCATTTTGTGCTAGCCAGTCTGTCAAATAAGGCACCGCGCCTGGTAGTTCCCAAGGCACCTGGCTGGTATCCCCTGCGGCCTGCGCATACAGCGGCTCAAACCAATCTGAAACCTGACTTATATTTGTTTCGGCCACCGATTTATCTCCCGCTCAGTCACTCCAAAGCCTATCAAATTCTCCTGCTGCTCTCTGCACGGCTCTACTAAAAGTCACTATCCTATTAGAAATGTCTGTTCTTCTTTTGCCTGTTCTTTTTCAGGCGTCTTTTTCCATGCGTCTGCCCCTCTTTCGCCGCGTCAAACGGCCTTTTCTCTGGCTTACTGGGCTGGGTTTTATTGCCATTCTGGCAGCAGGCGCGATCGCCTTTTCCGTCGCACGTCGTACTCCTGACTACGATTTAGCCGAACTCACCGTTCCGGTGACGGCAACCGAGCTGACCGTTCGCATTACTGCTAGCGGCACTGTAGAACCGATTCGTACCGTTAACCTTAGCCCTAAGTCTGCAGGCACTGTTCAAGAATTGTTTGTAGAGCAAGGCGACCAGGTGGCCAAGGGCCAGCTAATAGCGCGGATGGACAGCGACCAGCTCAATGCTCAAATTGTTCAAAATCAGGCAAGTGTGGCTGAAGCGCAGGCACAGCTAGAAGATACGCTGAATGGCTCTTCGCGAACAGATATCGGTCAGGCTGAAGCCTCGCTCGCTGCTGCTCGCGCTCAGCTGCAAGAGGCGCAGGCCCGTTTGACCCTGTCAGAAGAAGAGCTAGCGCGATCGCAGCGGCTGTTTGAGCAAGGTGCAATCTCTCGTAGCGATTTAGACCGGGCCGTGAGCGAGCGCCGTAGTACCAGGGCTAGCGTAGACCAGTCTGTTGCCAGAATCGGTGAAGCCGAGCAGCGCTTAGTCGATCAGCAGGACGGTGACAATGCGGAAACGATCGCCCAGGCAGAAGCTAGGGTCAGCCGGACCCAGGGTCAGCTACAAGCGGTACAGGTGCAGCTTGACGATACGCTGGTGCGTGCTCCCTTTGATGGGATTGTGACGCAGCGGTTTGCCTCAGAGGGGGCGTTTGTTACACCGACGGCAACGGCTTCTGAAGTGACCTCGGCAACGTCTACGGCGATTGTTGCGATCGCCAGCGGCCTAGAAGTCATTGCCGAAGTACCCGAAGCGGACATCAGCAGCATCAAAATCGGTCAGTCTGTGGAAGTTCAGGCCGATGCGTTTTTAGAAGAGACGTTCGAAGGAGCGGTGAAACTGATTGCCCCAGAGGCGATTGAACGGCAGAACGTGACCGTTTTTCAGGTGCGCGTTGAGCTGCTGACAGGCGCAGATCGGCTGCGCTCGAATATGAGCGTTGATGCCACGTTTATTGGTGATGATCTTATGGGGGCTCTGGTGGTGCCAGCGGTGTCGATTATTACGCAAGGGGATGAACGTGGGGTGCTAGTGCCTGGTGAAAACGGGCAGGTAGAGTTTGAGCCAGTAGAAACAGGGGTGCCAGTGGGCGATCGCATCCAGGTCATAGAAGGCCTGGCGGCAGGCGATCGCGTTTTCATCGATTTGCCCCCTGGTCAAAGTCTAGAAAATCTGACCTTTGGCCGCAGCCGTCGTCAGTGAGCGTGGCCAGTTGGCGCGACCAATCACGCTGGCCAATTCCGTTGGCTGATCTCACTGGCTAATCTCACTGGCTAATCCCACTGGCTAATCCCACAGGCTACTTCAGAATCGCTATGCTGATAAAACACTAGGTTTGGCTATTGCTGAAACGGCGACTATGGATTTTGCTGAAAGCCTGAAAATGGCCACTAAAACGCTCAGCGCGAATAAGCTGCGCAGCAGCCTGACAATGCTAGGTATCATTATTGGGAATGCCTCTGTGATCGCCATGATTGGCATTGGGGAAGGGGCTCAAAAATACGTCAACGGCCAGCTTCAAAGCCTAGGGCCCAACGTGCTGTTTATCGTACCGGGTAACCGCGAGGCCAGACAGCTAGGCGATTTGGATGTGCCGCGCAATCTGGTGCTGGCCGATGCCGATGCGTTAGAAACGCAGGTGCCTTCGGTCGCGGCGGTCGCTGCCGAAAAAACCACACAAGGACTGGTCAGCTACCGCAATCGCAACGCCAATACTAGCGTTGTGGGCACAACCGCAGGCTTTCTGACCGTACGCAGCTTTGAAGTCGCTCAGGGTCGGTTTTTAACCGATCTAGATCAGCGTTCTAACAGTGCGGTGGCCGTGATTGGCGATACGCTAGCAGAAAAGCTATTTGAAGCAGAAGCCCCGCTGGGTCAGCGGATTCGGGTGCAGGGCATTACCTTTGAAATCGTCGGTGTTTTAGAAGAAAAGGGTTCGAATCTAGGACTGAACTATGACGATGCGGTGATGGTGCCGATTACGACGTTGGCCAGTCGCATTGTGGGGCGCACCTCTCCTTATGGCATTGATGTAGGCTTTATTTCTATCTCGGCAAATAGTGCGGAAGAGATGGCCACGGCTGAGTTTCAGGCGACTAATTTGCTGCGCCTGCGGCATAACATTACCGATAGCGATGACTTTTACATTTCTAGTCAGGAAACGCTGTTAGATATTGCCGATACGGTGACGAGCGCGCTGACGCTGATGCTGGCTGCGATCGCCTCTATCTCTCTTTTTGTAGGCGGCATTGGCATTATGAATATTATGCTGGTCTCTGTGCGTGAGCGCACCCAGGAAATCGGTCTGCGCAAAGCTATCGGTGCTTCTCAAAAAGACATTCTCAGCCAGTTTTTGATTGAAGCGGTTATTCTTTCTGCCATTGGTGGCTTAGTCGGTACCGCGGTCGGTGCTAGCGGTATTTTCCTGATCGCTGCTTTTAGCCCTTTTGAAGCGGGCGTTTCTGTCAGCGCTGTCGTCCTTGCTGTCGGCGTTTCTGGCAGCATCGGTCTCTTTTTTGGGGTTGTGCCGGCCCGCCAAGCCGCTAGGCTAGACCCTATCATTGCGTTACGCAGTGCTTGATAACGTGGTGCCTGATAACGTGGTGCCTGATAACGTGGTGCCTAAAATGTAGTGCATAAGATGCAGTGCGTAAAAAACATGTCTCCTTTGATTCAGTTCAACCAAATCACCAAAGTCTACGGCATGGGCAACACCGAAGTTCGCGCCCTGTGGAACGTCGATATGACTATTAACAGCGGCGAGTATTGTTCGATTATGGGGCCCTCTGGCTCTGGTAAATCGACTGCGATGAATATGATTGGCTGTTTGGATCAGCCAACAGGCGGGGAGTATCTGTTCGATGGTCAAGACGTTGCTAATCTGCCAGAAGACGAACTCGCCCACATCAGAAACAGAAAAATTGGCTTTGTTTTTCAACAGTTTCACTTACTCTCGCATCTGACGGCACTAGAGAATGTAGAACAGCCGATGATGTATGCCAGCGTTCGTTCGGCTGAGCGTAAGTACCGTGCGGCAGAAGCCCTAGAAAAAGTGGGTCTAGCTAACAGAATCAACAACAGACCCAACCAGCTATCGGGCGGGCAGCAGCAAAGGGTTGCGATCGCTCGCGCTATTGTTAACAAGCCTCTACTTATTCTGGCTGACGAGCCGACAGGCGCGCTTGATACGCAGACTACCCAGGATGTAATCAACATTTTTTCCGAGCTTAATCGCAGCGGCATTACCGTTGTGATGGTTACTCACGAGCCAGAAGTTGCCAGGTTAACCAACCGGGTGATTTGGTTTCGCGATGGCGAAGTTCTCGATCACCACATGAGCCCGGCTGACTTGGCTAACGTAACAGCCGTTCCGGCACGATAGAGCGTACGGAGTTTGCTACAGGCAACGGCAACTGTCACAGTCTCGGCGAGTGCCCTGATTAATTTAGATATTATTGATGGATGCCTTAGCTCCCTTCGTAGCTCTAACCTTGTTTCTATGAAACGCTATAAACGCTATCGTGCCTATTTAGCTTTGATTGCCTCTATGGGAGCGTCGGTAGCCACTAGTGTTGCTGCGTTTAGTACAGATGCAGCGGCGTCGCTACCGCTAGAACCAAGCCAGCTAGAACCAAGCCGACTAGAACAGACAAAGCAAGCCGAGTTAGGAGCTGCTGAGTCTGATAGTACTGAGTTTGACAGTGCCGAGTTTGACAGTGCCGAGTTTGACAGCGCAGTGGCTGAAGGGGTTGAGTTTGCTCAGCAGGGGAATGTTGTTGGGGCGATCGCATCTTTTGAAAGAGCAATTGCGCTTAACCCTAACTCGGCAGCCGCGCAATATAACCTGGGGCTGGCGCTTCGGCAAAACAATCAGCTCCAGGCAGCGGCTAGTGCCTTCTGGCGAGCGACTCAGTCTGATCCAGAGTTCGTTTTGGCCTACGTCAACTTGGGCGCGGCCCTGATTGAAGGAGATGGAATTGACCAGGCCGAATCCTATCTGGTCCGCGCGATTGAGCTAGACCCTGAACTGGGCATTGCTCACTACAACATGGGGCTGCTACGCAGACGGCAGGGTGATTTATCGGCTGCTCTTGAATCGCTTCGTTCTGCGATCGCCTACAGCCCTTCCGCGCCAGAAGCTCACTACCAAATCGGCCTACTCTACCAAGATCAACAGCAATACGCTCGGGCCCAGACCGCCTTTCAAACCGCCATTGACCTTGACTACAACTATCCAGAAGCGCACTATAACCTAGGCGTCAGCTTCATCCGACAAAGCAGCCCTGAGACCGCCATCATTGCCTTTACCCGCGCTACCGAGCTACAGCCCATGTTTGGCCACGCTCACTATGCTATTGGCCTTGCCCTCGCCAATTTGCAGCGCTACGAAGAAGCGGAGGCCAGTCTGCAAGCGGCTGCAAATATCTATATCTCTCAGGGCAATTCGCAGTGGGCGAGTAATGCCCAGTCTCATATCACACAGATTCAAAACCTGAAGGCGGCCCCGTAGAAACCCGATAGAGATTGGCCCCTTTAAATATCTAGCTCGAACGCCCGAGGATTGCCGCTTTCTAGCAGTGCCAGATTGTTCTTTAGCTGCGACCAAACCAAGCCAGCACTTAGTAAGACTAGCGGCGCAGCCATCAGGTAGGCAATCGGTGGTGTAAAGCCAAAGATGCACATGCCAGAGGCCAAGAACACACAGCTACCCAGGCAGATTCCAAAGAAAGGAAGCTGCAGGTCTAGTCCCTGAAGCTTTGAAATAGAGCGAGTAGAGCGCTTTTTATACCAGTCGCCAACGGCTTCTTTTAAGACGGCAGAAAAGGCAGAGCCTGAGGTGATGGCAATAAATAAACCTGCCGCAAATAGGAAATAGGGCGGTGTTTGCAGGTAGTACATGGGGCGATCGCTCTTAAAACATGAACAATTATTAACTTAAGTATAGCAAGCAGAGGCCGCGCTCTATCAGTTTGGCACTCACGCACAGCACTTATGCACACTGCTTACGACCAGCACTCATGACCGGCATTCACGACTAGACCAACGCTACCGGCTATTTGTGAGCTGCAAAGCCCCTGCTAACTCTTCAGGCACGAGCGAGACCGCTCTTTCTTTAGAGAAATCAGCCAGAGCATCCCAGGCTGCGCCTATCAAACGGTTAGGCTGCAAGTCGTCTTTGACAAGAGCCCACAGCCGCTGAACTTCTTCGGTATGCAGGCGGTTGTCTTCGGTAAGGGCAAGCAAAATCTGCTTGCGCAGGTACTGACCTTCTTCTGTTAGCAAGAACTGAATGCCTAAGCCTGCGGTTGGAATGATGTCAAAGCTTTGGTCAGACTGGGCAATTAGCAGCAGATTTTCTAGCCTCTGCCACTGAAAGCGACCGTCTTTGAACAAGACTTCGATCAGGCGTCGTCGCAGTGAGGTGGTTTCTGCGGTCAGTAGCCGCCGGGCGACGTAAGGGTAGGCAATCTCTACAATTTTGAAGGTGGGATCTAGGCTGAGAGCTAGGCCTTCTTGAGTGACTAATGAGCGGATAATTAGGGCGAACTTAGCCGGAACGCGGAAGGGATATTCGTACATCACCTCAGAAAATTTGTCGGTGATGGATTTGAAGTTAAAGCTGCTAACGCTGGATCCAATTGCGTCTTGAAAGACGGTTTCCAATGCGGGAACGATGGGGCGAACGTCTGTATCCGGGGTCAAAAATCCTAGCTTGACGAAGTCTCTAGCAAGGTCTTCGTAGTCGCGGTTGATCAAGTGAACAACCGAGTCAACCAGCGTTTCTTTGGTCTCTACATCAAGCTGGTCGGTCATGCCAAAGTCGATGTATGCCATCCGCCCGTCTGGGGTGGCAAACAGGTTGCCAGGATGAGGATCTGCGTGGAAAAACCCAAATTCTAAAAGCTGTCTGAGGCCAGAGGAAACGCCGATTCCGACCAAATTGTTGGTGACAAGGCCCGCTGCTTTGACGCTGTCGGTATCAGTGAGCTTAAAGCCGTTGATCCACTCCATGGTGAGGACGTGAGCGCTGCAGTGACGCCAGTAGATAACGGGGACTTTGACTAGGGGTTCGTCTTTAAAGTTGTCGGCAAACCGTTCGGCGTTTTTTCCTTCGTTGATGTAGTCTACTTCTTCAAACAGCTTGCTGCCGAACTCATCGACAATCAAAGATAAATCGTGACCTAGATTTAGCGGTAGCAAAGGGGCAATCCAGCCTGCAGCCCACCGCATGATGTAGAGATCGCGGCAGATAATCGGCATAAGGTTGGGCCGCTGTACTTTGACGGCGACTTCTTCTCCGCTATATAGCCGGGCTTTGTATACCTGACCTAGGCTAGCGGCAGCAACCGGTTCAGCCGAGAAAAAGCTATAGATTTCTTCGGGTGTGCGGTTGAGGTCGTTATAGATAATCTGACGGGCAACTTCGTTAGAGAAAGGCGGTAGCTGGTCTTGCAGCTTGATTAATTCTTCTAAGAAGCTAGGCTTGATCAGGTCGGGGCGGGTAGAAAGGGCCTGGCCGACCTTAATAAAGGTGGGCCCTAGCTGGGTTAAAATTTGGCGCAGCCGGGTTGCGCGACGCATTTGGTTGGCTACGGTTCGGTTGAAGAGATAATCGAACAGTAGGCCAAGTGCAAAGGTGCCGAGCATCCAGGAAACGGTAAGCGATCGCCAGATGATGATGAAAGGATGCCATCGATAGTATTGAGCGATCGCCCGCCAGTCATAACGGTTGGATGCAGCTCCAGGGGCGTTTCCTGGCACGGTAAAATCAGTCATAGTTGAAGATACGAGTCGCAGTAATGAGGCCCAGCCTGGACGTTAATGTATATTCTAGTATACAAAACTACAAAAAACTTTAGCCCATCGGGTAGATCCTCGGTGCCTGTTGCTAGATTCGGCGGTTGAGCTTAGCGGCTGAAATGGTGGCTGACCCGGTGACCAAATCGGTGGCCAAATTAATTCTCAAACCTAGTGGCTGAAACTAATAGCTGAACTTAAGGTAGTACAAGATGGCTGAACCTAACGCAGTTGCCCCAGATCTCACTGGCATTATTTGGTCGGTTGGGATGATGGCAATCGCCATTGGCCTCGCTAGCTGGCAGCGACTAGGACTGGCAAAAACTTTGGCGATCGCAACCTTTAGAACCATTGTTCAGCTCTTTGGCGTGGGCTTTTTTCTATCAGTTGTTTTTGCTAGCAATCAGCCTGTCGCTATTGTTGCGCTGCTGCTGGGCATGGCTACTGTTGCCGCTGTGGTTGCTCGTGGCCGCATCGATAAAGACTTACCTCAACTGTTGCAGTGGGTTTGGCTGGCGATTGTTCTGAGTGCGGTGGTGACAATGACATATGTCAGCCTGCTGGTGATTCGTATGGAGCCGTGGTACTCGCCCTATCAGCTAATTCCGCTCACTGGTATTGTGCTAGGTAATTCGATGACCGCTGCCTCTATTTCTGGTGAGCGGCTAGTGAGCGCTCTGCGTAACAACCGCATCGAGATTGAAACGCATCTGAGCTTGGGGGCAACGCCAGCGCAGGCGATCGCAGCCTATCGTCAGGCCGCAATCAAGGCCGGACTGATTCCGACTATTAACGCCATGATGATTGTTGGGCTAGTCACCCTGCCGGGTACGATTACGGGCCAGCTATTGGGCGGCGCAGAACCGCTGGTGGCGGCGGTCTATCAAATTTTGATTATGTTTATGCTGGCTTTGGCTACGCTGATTGCATCGCTGGTGGTCACCTACGGCATTGCTCGACAGTTTTTTACCCCGGCAATGCAGCTTGTCATCCCGTCTTGACCCTACTTTTTGGGGCTTGCTTACTGCCTGACGAACCCAGCCAAGCTTGGCTGATATCTCGCCAAAAAACCTCCTTTGGAATCGTATAGCTCTACCGGAATTTGGGCTTGACGACTTAAGAGTGCGATTTGCTCTAGTAGCTGATTGCTTTGGCTCGTGAGCTGCGCATTAGACTCGACGCCCCGGCGCTGGTCGGGGGGAGTAATTGACTCATTAATGACTCGGTCGTAGCCTTCTGCTAGCGCTAAACGAATCTTGCCGGCTCGAATATCGTAGGTGCATTTTTGAGCGTCGCTCGTGCCGCAGAGTAAATAAAAGTTCGGTTCGATAGGCTGAAATCGCAGCGATGCAGCTGCGTTGGTTTCGGCGGTTTCTAACGCGGCTGTATAGGTCTCTAGCTGGTTTTGAGCGGCTGTATAGGTCAAAGAGCTTGAGGGAATGTCTCCTATCTGAATGACGGCTTGGGTCCAGTTTTCGACGGCGGCTGTCCAACGCTCTTCGGTTTCGGCCCTTTGAGCGCTAGTTGCAAGCTGCTGGGCCCGCGACAAAATGCGGCTGGCACTGCGTTCTTGTTCAACGCGATCACGCGCCGCTAGTCTTTCTTCTTCATAGTCTGGTAATATTTTCTGCGCTTCGCTGTATGCCTGCGTTCCTTGCGGCACCTGGTTTAGGCTGGCAACAGCTTCATTCCAGTCTGCCAGTACAGTTTCCCAAGCCTGTAGTGAGTTGGCCTGCTTTGCCTGCTGAGTTGCCTGACTTGCGGCTGACTGAGCTTGGCGCAGGCTGGTTTCTGCTGCTGACTCGATTTCAATTCGCAGCACGATAGTTGATAGATTCGCTCGATATTCTGTGAGCTTGCGATCGGCTAGTCCTCGTACCGGGCTGTCTGCTGGTACTTCAGAGAGGGTCGCAATCGCCTCTCTCCACTCACTGGCAACTGTTTCCCACGTTGCGGTGGGGTGGGGCGGCTCGAGCGACTTTAACGCTGCGCTATAGGCTAGCCCCTGTGCCTGTGTCACTAGATCTAAAGCGGTCAGCTCTTGCTTGAATCCTGGCAGAACAGCCTGCGCATCGTTGTGGTGGCTAGACCAAGCTGGAATGGGCTCTAGCATTTTTACCGAATCGTCTAGCTGGTCTTTGATCTCGGTGACCTCGGCTAGCGTACTGGCGGCCCCAAGCCCGCTGAGGGCTTCGTTGCCCTGCTGCTGTGCTGTTTCGATGCGATCGCAGGTTCCAAAGGTACAGGGCCGAGTAAAAATAAATCCAAGCACACCTAACAGCAGAAAGCCCAACGCACCTACTGCTACCCAGGGATTACGTTTGGTCTGCTGCTGCCACTGCTCGCGCTGTTGCTGCACTTCCGCTTCGTCTATGGCCGCGATGTTTTCATCTTCTTCAGGCAATACGCCCTCTTCTTTCAGATAATAGGCATGACTTTCGTCCTTAGGGTGGTAAGCAGAGTCCGCATCGTCAAAGTCTTCATTCTCATACGCTCTGTTTTCGAAGTCTTCGTCTTCAGACGCTTCATCGCCGTAAAGCACGGGGTCATCATCTAAAGCTGTCGCTGGCTGAGCGAGTTCTAGTTGAGTATCTGTGTTTTCTAAACCTGTGTTGCCTACGCCTGTGTCATCCAGGCCTATGTTTTCTAAACCTGTGTTGTCCAAGCCTGTGTTGTCCAAGCCTGTGTTGTCCAAGACAGCATTATTTGAGTCGGTATCGTCTAGGTCGGTATCGTCTAGGTCGGCAGTGTGCAAAGCAGCGTGTTCTAAACCAGCCTCGCTTGAAAGTAGTGCTGTTTCGGCGGCCCAAAAGTCGTTTGCCTCTTCTGCACTGTCCGAGCCGACTTTCGCAGTATCTGCTTCTAATAGGTCTGTTTCTGCCGGGTCTAAACTTAGATCGCTTAAGTCGTCGGGTACCCAGTCGTCACTGACGATACCGTCGGATTTTGTCTGATGGGTCTCGTGAAAATCAAGCTCATCAATAGAAGAATCTTCTCTGGGCGTGCTCTCTATGATGTCTTCTGTCGTATCTTTTACCACTAAGTTCGTTGGATCTACTGGCAAAGCGATTTTTGATTTAGCCGTCTCGCTGCTTTCAACCGTGCCCTGTTTATCTTCGACATTAACTATTTGTTCGGCGATATTAGTTAGTTGCTCGTCTTCTTCTATCTGTTCTTGAACATTTTTCCGAATGAGCGTCTCAGGTATTTCAAGTTCGGATGTTTCAGGTTCAAATGTTTCAAATCCAGATGCTTCAGTCTTGGATGTTCCAGTCTCAGATGTTCCAAGCTCGGATGTTTCAGTCTCAGATGTTTCGAGTTCAGATGTTTCAGTCTCAGATATTTCAGTCTCAGATGTTTCGATAGCCTCAGCTTTGCTGGTCTCTGTCGATAGGCTCTCTTCTAGATCAAAGAAATCTGAGGTGCCGGTGCCGTCGGTTGACGGTGTGGCAATGGGTAAGTGTACAGTCGGTAAATCAAGATCAGCAGACTCTATCTTAGGTGCTTCTCCAGGTAGAGAAAAATCGTTAGGCGCGTTTGGTGTTTGCTCAGAGTGAGGGACGCCAAGCGATAAGTCTGCCTCTAAAGCGGCTTCGCTGTTTGTAGATAAGCCTGGTATAAACTCGGCGTTGGTGTCTAAGTCTAGACCAAAGTCTAAGTCAGACTTATCGGGCTCCATGTCATTTTGCTCACCGTCATTTTGTTCAATTTCGTTTTGTGCGACGATGGCGTCAAATACATCGTCTAGTTCTAGATCGGCAGTTAGATCAACCGCTGGCCCCAATTCTGTGTTGAATCCTAAGTCATCGTCTAATGCGGCTTCTAATCCTTCTGGGTCGGGCTCTAGATCTAGCGGTAGATGGTCTTCGTCAAGCGCTAAGAGCACTCTCTCGTCTTCGTCGTCTTCGGAGAGTAGGGATAGTATTTCAGATGTTGGTACGTCTGCCTCGATCTGAGCAGAATGATCAGAGCTTTCGGTATCTAGGATCTCGGTGTCTAGGTTTTCGGTATCTATGCTTTCGGTATCTAGATCTTCGGTACCTATGCTTTCGGTATCTTCGACATTTAGGTGTTCGGTGTCTATGCCTTCGGTGCCTACATGCCCGGTATCTATGTGTTCGGTTTCTATGCCTTCATTGTCGGGCTTTTCTGGCTCTTGTAGATCTTGAAAATCTTGTGGCTTTGGTGCGATCGCTGCCGGTTCGCCAAACAAATCAGCAAACCCATCATCTACCTTCCAGGTAAACGAGCGCATCGTAAAAGGCTTTGCCTCGCTCAAATGCTTGAGATATAGCTGGACGGCTACTTCTTCTAACTCTTCTGCGAGATCGGCGGCTTCGTCTGGCAAGCCAGTTGTATCAAACTGGGCTCGCAAATGCTGTTCTAGCCAGTCGAGCGTTTGCTTCGCAAAGGACTCTGCTGTGGTGCTATCTAGCGGGTACTCCACTAGCACCATGACCTTATCGCGACCAAGCGTGCAGCGAGCTACCGTTTTGGGCGGCGTTGCCTGTTGCTGGGCTAGCGCCTGGGTCAGCTCTGCTGATAGGGTTTCAAAAGTAAGTGCGGACATAGAAGGAGCATTCACATAGAACGCTGGATATTTCCAAGAAATGTGAAATCACTGAAGAGCGTAGGCTATGCTGATTTGTTTGTACAAGTCTGTAAGCGCCACACGGGCCAACAATATCGTTATCTTTACTCAATCAGCATAGAAATCAAGGATAGAAATTGATTTATTGGATGTTCATTTCATAAAATTTTTGTACGGGCATTCGTACGGGCGATAGCTGCGCAGTATAGCTAAGCGGCCACTTAACAGCAAGGGTATCGATTACATGGACATTTTGATTGTGGAAGACGAGGCCGATATTGCCGAACTCATCCAGCTTTACTTGTCTAAGGAAGGATTTGACTGTCATATCTGCCGGGATGGAACTACTGCGCTGGCGAGATTCAAATCAATTCAGCCCGATCTCATCATTTTGGACCTGATGCTTCCGGGCCTAGATGGGCTAGAAGTCTGTACTAGAATTCGCCAGCAAAAAGAGCTGAAAGACCCTTATATCATGATGCTTACCGCTAAGGGTGAGGAGATAGACCGCATTATTGGGCTTTCGACGGGCGCAGATGACTACATGGTGAAACCATTTAGCCCAAGAGAACTAGTCGCCAGGGTTCGCGCGGTGCTTAGGCGCAGCCTTAGAGACAACCCTCAGCCCTCGGCGACCTATAAAACTGCCCATTTCAACTTAGATTTGGACCAGCGCAATGCCAGCCAAGTGACGGCTGCTACAGATGATGGTTCAAAAAATATTGATGGAATGGAATCACGACCTGAGGCCGAGCGTACCCAAGATGCAGAGAATCTCGACACTGCGGTTGAAAAATTGACACAAACGACACTAGAGTTAACCCCGCTAGAGTTTGATTTGCTCGCAACATTTATGAGCTATCCGGGGCGCGTGTGGAACCGTAGCCAGCTGATTGAAAAGCTGTGGGGGGATGAGTTTTTTGGCGATGAGCGGGTGGTTGACACGCACATCGCGCGTCTGCGCAAGAAGATAGAGCCGGACCCTTCGGCCCCTACTTTTATCAAAACTGTCGTCGGTGTGGGCTATCGATTTGAAGACTGATAACTCGAAGCTAGATGATTCGGATTCTAGCGATTTAAATTCTGGCGATTTAAACTCTGGCAATTTGAAGGCTGATAAATTAAAGCCTAATAATTTGAATTCTGATAATTTGAAGCCTGCCAGGGTAAAGGGCTCCAAGCGCAAGTCTAGGCTAACGCTGCGGAGTCGGCTGCTGGCATCACAGCTAATTGTGCTGGCGGTGACGGTGAGCGCTTTAGCGATGGTGAGCCGACTGTATACGCCTCGTTATTTTGTGGTCACGCTCGAAAGAATGGAGCAGCAGGGGGTTCGCATTCAGCAGGTGGTGAAAGGACAGCTCTTGAGGGGGTTTGAGGATGCCTGGATTCGCGGCATGCTGTGGTCGATTGTGCTGGGCGGCGGCACTGCGGGGGCGATGAGCTACTGGCTATCGCGGCGAATTGTTCGGCCTTTGTTGCGGATGGAAACCGTGACGCGGCAGTTCTCGGCGGGTGATTTTTCTTCACGCGTGCCTCCGATTGATATCCCTGAGTTTGATCGGCTAGGTCATAGCTTTAATCGAATGGCGAATGGTTTGTCTGATGTGGAGCAGCGCAGGCGAGAGCTAGTGGGCGATTTGACGCATGAGCTGCGTACGCCGCTAACGATTGTGAAGGGCTATCTGGAAGGGCTTGCTGATGGTCAGGTTGCGCCGACGCCGGATACTTATAAGCTGTTGATTCGTGAGACCGAACGGCTTCAGCGGCTGGTGAATGATTTGCAAGAGCTGTCGAAGCTGGAGGCGGGCTATTTGCCGATTGAGGCGCGTTCGGTGGCGATCGCACCCATCATTACTCAGGTGACGAACCGCTTTGCAGATCAGCTAGTTGGTACCGACACTTTGCGACTGACGATGACGCTGCCTGACAACTTGCCTGCTGTTTGGGGCGACCCGATCCGCATCGAGCAGGTTGTCGTAAATTTGCTGAGCAATGCCCTGCGCCATACTGCCGTCGGAGAAGTTAACATCTGTGCGTATGCGGAGATGAAGACAGAGAAGCCGATGCTGTGGATTGCGGTTTCTGATACAGGGGTTGGCATCGCGCCAGACGATGTGCCGCACGTGTTTGAGCGATTTTGGCGTGCCGACAGATCGCGCGGTCGCGCCTCTGGTGGCTCTGGTTTGGGTCTTGCTATCAGCCGCCGTCTAGTAGAGCTGCAGGGGGGACAAATTACCGTTAGCAGCCAGCAAACCGTCGGCAGTACCTTTAGCTTTTCCTTGCCGATTGCGTCCGCTATATAAAGACCAAGTGGCGTAAAGGCCAGTCTAGAGCTGGTAGATGAAAATTGGACTTGACTGGTGCTGCTGGGGCGCAGCCGCAGATTCTACGGTGACTGCGATCGCCTCTACGTCGGCTACATCTTGAAACACGCCGGGCACCACAATCGCTTGGGTTTGCTCTCCATTTTCGTCTACGTCGAACGTGGACATCAGCACTGCGCTTTTGGCGTCGGTGGTTACAAATGCGCCTTCTCTGACGACTACCCACAGCGCATAGACCCGGTCTGCTGACAGTGGCTGCAGGCCCTGCGCTTCTAGGGTGGCTTCTAGCTGTGCTGGGTCGATGGCAATGGTCACCTCACCTGTTTGGTCCTCAGCGGCAGGTGCATTTTCGGTGGCGTCGAGCACAAAAGCTAGCGTAGCTTCTGATTTAGCTCCATCGGGCCCAGACCTAGTGATCAACTCAGCTGTGTTTTGCTCAGCTCGCAAAGCCTGTATGGACTGATGCAGCCTGTAGTTCTGAATGCCGAGTGCGATCGCCAGTGTTGCGGCTGCCGCGCCCAAACCATAGGGTAGCCATCCAGGTGCGGCCTGCTGAGTGCGGGCCTGCTGTGGTCCCTGTTGCGATCTTCGCTGTGACCTTCGCTGTGACCTTTGTGATCTGGTCTCGGGTCCGATTTCTGATACGGCGTCGGCCCCTGTGCTGGTCTCTGCGCCTTGGAGTGCTTGCTGAGGGAGAGGTGGCTGAGGCAGATCGAGCTGGGGCTGTGGAACTGCCCAAAGCGGCGCGGGCCGGTTTGCTGCCGCTGCCAAAATGTTATTTTTGAGGTGCGCAGGCGGCGTAGATTCTGTGCCATAGGCTGCTTCTAATGCAGCTTGCAACGATGCCATTTCATCGCTTAGCTCTGGCTCTACGGACAGTCGCTGCTGGAGCGTACGACTTTCCTCTGGGCTGAGGTCGCCTAGAATATATCCGGCTATTAAGTTTTGATCTGTTTCGGACGGCATCAGCCTAGTCATAGGGGGTGGTCATTTTGAGGGTCGTTGCGAGGATCGTTCTAGAGGCTGCTATTGCGGGTTGCTTTGTAATATTTTCCTGAGCGTTAGCAGCCCGCGCCTAGCTCTGCTTTTGACGGTGCCGAGTGGCGTGCTCAGCTTTTTAGCGATCGCTGATTGACTCAGCCCTTCGTAATAGCTCATGTGCAGAATTTGCTGCTGCTCTGATGACAGGTGGGTGAGGGCTTGCTTCACCTGTTCAGACCTTTCGGCTTGCACCATATTATCGATAGAGAGAGAGGGGCTATCAGGGACATAGTCTGCCTGCCAAACCTGTGTGGAGCGTCGAGTTGATTGACGCGATCGCACCCGATCAATTGCTCGACTGCGCGTCAAAATCATTAAAAACGTTCTCAAAGAACCCCTGTCGGGATCATACTTTGCCCGTTCTACCAGCTTGATAAAAATCTCTTGGGTCAAATCCTCTGCTTCTTGAGTATTGCCCAAAACTTTGTAGCTGATCCCATACACTAGCCCTGCATGTCGATCATAAATTTCTCCAAGTGCTTCTGCCTGCCCCCGCTGCAAAGCCAGCCAAAGGTCTATGTCAATCTGTGGATTGTATTCAGGCCGATTGTTGGGCACAGAATCCATCTACAACAAAAACGAGGAAAAAATGCAAGGTGCTATCTACCACAATACATCACCAGGCTATTGATTTACTAAATTAAACAATCTAGTTGTGAAATGCATCCGAACTGGTCCTAGATACGTATATAGCCTTGAATACATACATAGCTTTGGATACGAATGCGTGGATTAATAAAGATAGACCTTGATAAAGTGCGTAGCATCTGTTGGGTAGCCGCGCTCAATCTGTTGTAGATACAGTGTGTGTCATAGTAGGTGCGGCATAGCAGGGGAAAGATACAGGAAAATCTTCTATCTGCGACTGGCACTGACGCTATTTAATGACGACTGCGTCAATTACCTCAAATAAATTGTGTACCGGCGTGGGCAAAGCTGGGTGGTGAGGGCCTTCTGCGCTGACCGCCACTCGGTAGAGTCCGGCAGGCAGTGTCTCAATTTTTAGTGTCCACTGCTGTTCTGTGATTTGTTGAAAGCTGAAAGTAGCAGGTAATTGACCGGCAGCCACCGGGGTGATGGTGGCTTTAAGAAGAGTAATTGCAGGTGCTGCAACAACCGTTGCTTCTAATACAATTGGCTCATCGGGCAAATACAAATCGTCTATTGCCAGGCCGATTGTGTTTTGTACTGCTTTGATATCAGCAGCGTTGGTAAACTGTGTGGTGGCGATCGCTTCTTTCACGCTTTGCAGAATCTGTTCTTGTGTTTGCAGCGCGCCGTGCGCTTCGGCGATAAATCGATTGTTGATACTGCTCGACAGCTCGTTAGGAATAGCCGATATCTTGGGCACCGTGCCATCTCCATCAGCAAAATCAACTCGCCCCTGTAGAACTTTAGGCAGTGCGTAGCCCGCTACAAGCTGACCGTTTACTAGCTCAGCAGACTGAAGGGTTGGCTGCTTGATGCCGACGACTGGCACGGTTGTAAAGTTGTTGCGGTAGGCTGTATCTTCTTTGTGCGTTTGCTGTGCGTCGTAAATCTCATCATGAAAAGCTCGCGCCTCTCCGGCTCGTGATTGAATAACGTGCGGAACTTTGTCGGTCTCGGTAATGCGCACAAACGTATCGTCAATTTTGATGGCCGGATAGATGGGTAATAGCTGATAGACAGAAGTGAGCGATCGCATCACTGCTGTCAAATCAAGGAACAGCTTTTTATAGTCATTGGCCAAAAAGTTTAGCCCGTTGATCGAACCGCGATGGGGCGTGCCAAAGGTAAACAGCGCCCTAGCATCGCACCATCCGCCCAGTACCTCTAGGTAATAGCGCGAAATTAGCCCGCCCATACTGTGTGCGAGTAAAATGACCTTGGCATCGGCAGCGCCGCTTTGCTCTCGCCAGCACTTCAGCCGCAGATCGATCAGCGACTTTAGCTTGCGAGCATGAACTCGATTGTCGCGTCGCCAGTCGTAAGGAAAGTGATATAAATTGGCGGCTTTATCGGGTGGGTCTTGGTAAATGTCACCCTGGGTTACCTGAAAATTGTTGGTGATCATTTCTGTGGTGCGGGTGTAGCCATCAACTTTCATCAAGCCTGGCATGATGCACACATCTTCTATCAGTGCGGTTGCCCTGATGCCATCGCCCAAATCATCTAACGTTGGGTCGTCAAAGCCCAGCTCTAAAGATTTGAGCGTCTCTTTTGAGTTGCTGATCAAGTTCCAAATAGACCGCCCAGAGACCGCCCACAAATCTTTTCCGTCTTTTTGTAAAACACTGCCTAAAATCCCTGGCAGAATTATCACCACATCTTTCATCGGTATTTTGGTGGTCATCGTTAGGTTTCCTTTTGACATGTGCTTGGCGTGTCTACTAAAGACAAGATTCAGACTACAAGGCGAAACTTTCCATGCCTTTTGAGTAAGTTATTTGGATAAATCATCTTGTCCATTTAGGCCGCTGACGATACTACTTTTAGCATAAGGATCGAGAATTAAATAGCTTTCGACTGGATGCTGCTTTGGTGGCTGTCATTCTATAGCTTTGCTGACCTAAAACTTCATTTAGAACCCTTTAAAAAATCTATCGCAGCTATCAGTGCGCCGCCTGTGATTAGTATGCAAGCTAGCCAAATGGTGTGAGTGGGTTCTGCTAGGCCGCAGGCTACCAGCAGCAGCGTAGACAGTAGCGGGGTTGCGTAGGAGAGCGTGCCTAGAACTTTGATATTGCCGTGCTTAACGCCATAGTCCCAGGTGAAGAAGGCTAGTCCGACTGGGCCGATGCCCAGGCCTAGAATGGCGAGCCACTGGAAACCCGATGGCACTATGGTGGATTCAAATAGGAAGTGGCAGAGCCAAGCGAGTACAGCAGTTGCCCCACAAAAACCACCGACCGCGTTCGTTGGAATTGAGCCAAATCGACGTGAGAGCAACGAGTAGCTTGACCAGATGAGAGCGCAAAGAAAGGCGGCCAGATAGCCAGTAGTGTAACGAGCCTCGAAGGTGACGGTTTGCCCTTTTGTGACTAGGAGAACGACGCCGATAAATGCAGCGATCGCACCTACACAGTGAAACCATTTCAGCTTTTCGTTGGGCAACAGCGCTGAGAAAAACACAATTAGCAGCGGCCACAGGTAGGCGATCAGGCTAGCTTCTACAGTGGGCGCGTTGCGGAGCGCTATGAAGTAAAAAAAGTGATAGCCAAACAGGCCCGAAATACCAAGCCCCCAAGCAGCTATAGGTAGCTTGAGATAGTGAAAAGCCTTGCCGCCTGAGCGCCCCAAAGCTACGATACCTATCAAGAAGGCAACGGTAAATGACATCGCAGTTAGCTGGAAGACTGGGACCACGCCGCTGAGCTTAGTCAGCAGCGCGAGCGTCGCCCACATCAATATTGCTGAGATGCCGATAAGTGTGGCTGACTGCTGGTTTTGATTCGATAGCATTGTGAAAGTTATCTCTTGAATTCAGTTGCTATCAACAGCTTATAAGCGCCGTTTGCGGTCAGCGTCGCCAGATTTCAGCAATAAGTTCGCTGGGTTTTAGATTGTTGTTCGATACGCCTGGGGGGTTGTGCGATCGCGCTGTTGGAAAAGGCGTGTCAGTGAAGAAGCTCTTTCGAAGCCTACTTGATGGGCGATCGCCTGAATTGGCAAACTGGTATGGCGTAGCAGCTTCTTGGCCTGTTGAATTCGCAGGTTTTGAATGTAAGCTGTAGGTGTTGTACCTGTTTTTGCCTTGAACCATGCGCTGTAGTAAGAGAGACAGTAGCCTTCAATTTTTGCGAGCTGAGTGACGGTAAGCGGATGGTGATAGTGATCGTGAATGTGCTGTATGGATCGGGGCAAATGAGGCTGAGCAAGTAGGCTGCTGATGTAGTTGATAAGCGGCAGCAGGGTGCTAGTTTGCGACTGCTTGATGTTTGAACTATCGTCAACTTCGGCTAGTAGAAGCGTACGAATTGCTGCCCAGCGTTCATCGAGTGCTAGGCGAGTACTATTGGTCTGGTTGTATTTTTCTGTTTTGCTAGGTAGCGCGTGGGGCGCAAGCAAACGCTGTGGGATATCTACCGTCAAAAATTCATTGTTGCTGTGAGCGTAGAAATAGTGCGAACAGCGAGCAGGTAGGAAGAAAATAGAAGAGTCGTTTAGCTCAAACTGATGGGTTTGTGTTTGGATAGAGAGAGTGCCTGTGAGGGGCAAGATTAGCTGAGAATAGGCGTGATCGTGGGTGCAGCCTTCGGTGGTGTAGGTTCTGCGATCGCAAACAATTGTCTGTAGGTTATCCATAGATCTTGTGGTAAGAGAGCCGCGAAGCCTAGTAACAAAGCCCGTTGATACGGTTACTTTCGTTATTTGATAATTTTACGAGACGGCGGTTCAATCCCTGGAATTGTCGGCACTGTAGTTTTCAAAACATCTAGAAAGCTTTGCAGCCTGTGAGGACGATGCCGACCGGGTAAGGTCGCTACCCTGATGGTAAGTTTTGGCGCTCTCTATGAGGGTAGCAAATCTAATAGCTGCTGTTTTTTTAAGTCTTCTTCGACAAACCAGCGAGGCAGAACGGCCTAGCCTAGCCCAGCTAGGGCGGCCTTGCGCACGGCAGAAATGTTGTTCGTGGTCATGTTGGCAGGCGGCGTAATCATGACCGTTTTTTACCCAGCAGTCGCAGCCAACCTCAACAAAGTGAATATCGCCATCTTGCAACTGCCAGGAAAGCGCAATCTCGGGGTACTGCTGCTGAAACTGAATGACCGCATCTAGCAGGTAGAGCTGCGACACGGCTGAAGCTCATGGTCCTGGTGACAGCGAAGAGATTATCGCTGACGCACTGTATCCTTACTCGGCAGGCATTGTAATCGTAACGGAAGGTGGCATTCGTGTAGATGCTAGCCCTGAGAATTTGCGACGCGGCGTAGAAGGTAGCTTGCGACGACTGAAGCAAGAAAGAATTGATCTCTATCAGCTACACCGACCCGATCCTAACGTTCTGTTTTTCCGAATCGATTCAGACGCTAGCTGCGCTTCAGCAGGAGGGCAAGATCACGCATATTGGTCTGTCTAATGTCACGTTAGAGCAGCTTGAAGCGGCTCAGACTATTGTCACTATCGCCTCAGTGCAAAACCGCTACAGTGATTAGTTTGTGCAGAGATTGGGCGTGACATGCTCGTGTTAAGATAACGTCGCAGAAACCAAAGGCATACGAGGTTTGATTATGTGTGGCATTGCCAGTGTTTTTGGTTCTGATGTCTCGGCGCAATACGACTTTCCCTCCATCTTGTCGCGGTTGGTTCATCGCGGGCCTGATGACACTGGTGTCGTTCAATCAGACAACTGGGCTTTGGGGCATCAGCGGCTTTCTATTGTCGATGTAGCTGGCGGGCATCAGCCTATGCAGGCCCCATCGAAACAGCTCTATAGCGTTTGCAATGGCGAGATTTATAACTTTCGAGACTTACGACTGCAACATTTCTCAGACTATCCTTTTCAGTCAGCCGCAGATAGCGAAATTCTTCTACCCCTTTTTCAGCAGTTTGGCAAAGACCTGGTTCAGCATCTAGAGGGCATGTACAGCTTTGTTATTAGTGATGGTGACGAATGGATGGCAGGTCGCGATCGCATTGGCATCAAACCCCTATACTACGGAACTACAGCCGACGATATCTTCTTTGCTTCGGAGCTAAAAGCGTTAGTCAACTGCGCTGAGCGTATCTACGAATTTCCTAACGGTTATTACTATCACTCTGGGGCGGGCCTGGTCCCTTACTATCAGCTCCCCGAATCACCGACTTTTGAAAAAGACGTTGAAACCATCGTTGCTGATATTCGACAAACGCTGACTAAAAGCGTTCAAAAAAGGCTGATGTCAGATGTGCCGGTAGGTGTCTTTTTGAGCGGCGGGCTCGATTCTAGTATCATTGCGGCCTTGATGAAACAACAGGTCTCGGAGCTACATTCTTTTTCTGTAGGACTGCCACAGTCACCTGATTTAAAGGCGGCGCGTTTGGTAGCAGAACACCTGGGCACGGTACATCACGAGTATGTTTACTCTGAAGAAGAGATGCAGGCCGTTTTGTCTGATGTCATTTACTATCTTGAATCTTACGACCCGGCGCTCGTTCGCAGTGCTATTCCTTGCTATATCGTGTCGCGCCTGGCGAGCGAGCATGTCAAAGTTGTGCTGAGTGGTGAAGGGGCAGACGAGCTGTTTGCAGGCTACAGCTACTTTGCTGACTATGACGATTCTATGGCGCTGCATCAAGAGACGATTGCTATCTTACAGGGTTTGCATAATCTCAACTTGCAAAGAGTTGACCGGATGACAATGGCCCATAGCTTGGAAGGGCGAGTGCCTTTCTTGGACGTTGATTTTATTGAACGCTGTATGCGCATCGATCCGCACCTGAAGCTCTACTCAACTTCTGGAACTGAGAAGTGGCTGCTACGCAAAGCATTTGAAGATTTGTTGCCGCAGGAAATTGTTTGGCGAGACAAGATGGAATTTGCGCAGGGATGTGCGTCTTCGGGCGTTTTAGAAACCCACGCTGCAGCTGCCATTTCACCGCAGGCGCTAGCCGAAGCAAAGGCGCAGGGTCTACCTGTTAGCACTCAAGAGGAGCTGTTCTACTACCGTATTTTTGAGAAGCATTTCCCTCATCCAGACGCGGCGAAAGTTATTGGCAGGTGGGGTGGAACGCTGCACTAATCTTTTGTTTTGAGCGCACCGTCTCACAAAACATTTCGTAACTACTCAGGCTTAATTCTTTCAGTTGATTGAGGAAGGCTAGACTCTTTACAAGCTATGGTTTTGAAGGTGTAGAGTAAATCAGTAGGCGACCAGAAATTGAGCGAGCGCGAGCCAAAACTGAATATCAGCGAAGCAGACATCCGCGCGGTATACCAGGAAGGTGAAGAAGCAGTGGTGGCACTCTTCAAGGTGCTAATAGCGCGAATAGATCGGACAGAAGCGCGGCTCGATACGCTAGAAAATCAGCAACACAAAGATAGTCGCAATAGCAGTAAGCCACCGTCAGGCGATGGGTTCAAAAAGCGCACCAAAAGCTTACGAAAAAAGAGTGAACGCCCCAGTGGTGGTCAAACAGGCCATCCAGGCAGCACCTTGGAATGGTGCGAGATTGTCGATGAGAGGGTGCAGCATTCGGTAGACGCCTGTGAGAGCTGCGGTGCATCCTTGTCAGCAGTTGCCGTCATAGACTACGAGCGTCGCCAAGTGCATGAGTTACCCCCTTTGCAACTACAGGTGATAGAACATCAGGCGGAAATTAAGCGCTGCGAGCAGTGCGAGTGGCATACGCGGGGAGCGTTTCCCGCCGAAGTGAATAGCCCGGTGCAGTATGGCAGCGGACTCAAAGGGTTGATGGTGTACTTGATGGATGCGCAACTGTTGCCGTCAGCACGAACCTGCGAGGTGCTCAGTGAAGTGCTAGGCTGCCAAATCTCAGAAGGAACGCTCTACACCGCACGGACGCAGTGCTTTGAGCGCTTAGCGCCAGTCGAAGCGCAGATTAAAAAGAGCATTATGACCTCAGCGGTGATGCACTGTGACGAGACTGGGCTACGGGTAAACAGCAAGCTGTGGTGGTTGCATGTTGCTAGCACAGCTTGCTTGACCTACTACTTTGTTCATCCTAAACGCGGCCAAAAGGCGATTGATGAGATGGCTATGCTGCCGACCTTCCAGGGCATTAGTGTCCACGATGGTTGGCAAAGCTACTTCCTGTATGACTGTCTGCATAGCTTATGCAACGCGCATCATTTACGCGAACTACGCTTCATCAATGAACGCTACGAACAACCTTGGGCTGCTGAGATGACGACACTTTTAGTTGACATTAAAACGGCAGTGGATGACGCCAAAGACAACGCTGATACTGCGCTTTCGGGGCCGCAGCTAATCAAGTTTGAACGGCGTTATCGAACCTTATTAGCAGATGGCTTCAAAGCTAATCCGCCGCCGCCGGTTGATGAATCACTACCGAAAAAAAGGGGGCGGGTAAAACAGTCGCCGCCCAAAAACTTACTCGACCGGCTTCAAGCGCATCAATCGGCTGTCTTAGCTTTTATGCACAACTTTCAGGTGCCTTTTGATAACAATCAAGCCGAACGCGATGTGCGCATGATGAAGCTCAAACAGAAGATCTCTGGTTGCTTTCGCTCGCCAGCGGGCGCTCAACAGTTTTGCCGTACTCGGGGCTATATTTCTACGCTGAGAAAGCAGGGTCTCCCTGTACTTGATGCGCTTAGAAGTGTTTTCCTCGGCTCCCCAACAATTCCAACACTTCAACCTGAGTAGTTACAACATTTCAATGCTTTAAGTCGGCGATGACTTCTTCAGCGAGAACTGCACTAGCGATCGCTTCTTGGCATAGTTTTTGCGTTAAGGTCAAGTTTCAATCATCTCAGTAGCTACCACTACAGACTGCCTTGAAAGGGTTCCGATAGCCTTGTAAGGTAGCGCTTGTAGCCAGATGAAGAGAACCGACCGTTTTGGACAGACCTCGACTCTCTCGGATGTGCAGCCAGCATCAACGACCGCTACGTCTGCTGCCGTATTCAAGCTTGAAGATGCCACCATTACAGATATCAACAGAGCGTTTCAAACAAAAGCACTCACTTCTGAGCGGCTAGTTCAACTTTATCTGAATCGGATTAATGCCTACGACAAACAAGGGCCCGCGATCAATGCTCTTATTACAATAAATCCAGATGCTCTAAAGATAGCTAGATCGCGCGATCGCAATCGCCCAGAGTACCCGGCAAGCCCGCTATATGGCATTCCCATTATCTTGAAGGACAATTTCGACACAGCAGATTTGCCCACGACAAGCGGATCTGATGTGCTGGCGGGCTCTTTTCCACCCGATGATGCGTTTACGGTAAAAAGATTTAGGGACGCGGGCGCGATTATTTTAGGCAAGGCTAACATGAGTGAGTTTTCACTCTCGTCGGGGCGGCTGGGCTACAGCTCTTTGGGGGGGCTAACGCGGAATCCTTATAAGCTGAACCGGGATGCGTCGGGCTCTAGCAGCGGGTCGGCGGCTGCGATCGCCGCTAGCTTTGCAACGCTGGCAACGGGTACTGACACTGCCGGTTCTATTCGCGGTCCGGCATCTTCTACTGGACTAGTTGGCATCAAGCCAACCTTGGGTCTGATCAGCAGAGACGGTATTGCGCCGCTTGCCCTAACAGCGGATGCCTGTGGCCCAATCGCAAAAACCGTAACCGATGCAGCTATTGGTCTTGGCGTAATGGCTGGGGTTGACCCTAGCGACCCGGTAACGCTAAAGAGCAAGGGAAGATCTTTTGACGACTATACACAGTTTTTGCAGGTAGGTGCGCTCCGAGGCGCAAAGATTGCGATCGCCCGTGACTTTGTTGGTGACAACCCAGAGGTTGATCGAATTGTTGGACAGGCCTTGGCTACGATGTTCAATTCAGGTGCAACTGTTATTGACGCCAAGATGCCCATAAGCGTTCTGGCTGCTGCAACTTACGGACCGCTGCTCAATCTGATTGTACAAGCAGAATTCTTTCCTCAAATTGAAGCCTATCTGCAAACGCTATCACCGAGCTATCCTAAAACGCTGCAAGCACTGATAGCGGCTAGTTTAGAGCCTGCCTTAGTCAATTCTAAAACGCCCGTAAACCCCAACCGTATCGAGGTCTATAAAGATTCTTTAGAACAGGGTGGGCTGTCTAACCCGAAGTATTTAGCGGTGCTGAGCCAGCTACCCAACTTAAGGCAGCGTATTGAAAATATGTTTGCAGCGGATAGGCTCGATGCGCTGATTTATCCAACAGTTGCCTGTCCGCCTACGCTCATCACAGATGCTGAAGGCAAGAAAGTTGAAGATCCTACTTTCTTTTGCGATTCGACAACGGTTGACGTTAACCCTTACCGGGCGAGCTATTTGGCCAACTTAACCGGTTTTCCAGATATCACGGTTCCTGCCGGATTCACTCAATCGGGATTGCCCGTCGGCCTTTCTTTCTTTGCACCTGCCTACAGCGAGCCAGCGCTACTAGGACTCGCTTATGCCTTCGAGCAGGCAACTCAGATCAGGCGTTCTCCAGGCAACACGCCGCCGCTACTCGGAGAAGTATTCGAATTTGAGACAGCCGTTTAGCAACCTGGGAACAATACCCGCGAAGAAAGCTGTTGGACTAGGTGCGGTCAGAGCCCAGCGGCTGCGGCGAGCGATTTAGGCCTAAATAGTGAGATCTAAATAGACCTACCCGCCGATCAGCCCTTCATTCTCTAGAAACTCGCGGGCCACCTCATCAGGTTCGCGGCCATTGCCAGCCACTTCCCAGTTCAGCGTTTGCATCGTCTCTGCATCAATGACGGCAGAAAGCTGATTGAGCAAATCGGCAACCTCTGGATTCTCGTCAAGAAGCTCTTGTCTAACAATTGGCGCAGCCGGATAAGGGGGCCAAAACTTCTTGTCATCTTCTAGCACGACTAGGTCGTAAGCCGCAATCTGTCCATCTGTTCCAAAGCCGGTGGTAACATCGATTTCGTCTTCTTCAATACCGGCATACAGCAGCCCCGGATCGAGCGCTAGCACATCCTGGAAGTTGAAGCCGCCGTAGGTCTCTTTTAGTCCGGGCAAACCATCGTCGCGTTCTGTAAATTCTTGCGTGGTGCCAAATGTCAGATCGCCCCCTTTGGTGGACAAATCGCTTGCTGTTTTGATGCCTAGCTCGTCAGATTTTGACTGGGTCATCACCAGCACATACGTGTTGTTGAAATCTGTAGGATCTAAAACAGCTAAATTAAACTGTTCGGCATAGGCATCTTTTACGGTTGTATAGACAGTGTCTGCATCCATACTAGAGTCGAACTCTCCGCCCAGGTGCGTTAGCAGCGCAGTCCCCGTGTATTCAGGATAAATGTCGATATCGCCATTAACTACCGCCTGATGATTCTCTGATGAGCCACCAACAGAGCTATAGTCCGCGTCAAAGCCCGACTCATCTAGCAAAATCTCGTAGAGGTTGCCTAAGATGTACTGCTCGGTAAAGTCTTTTGCGCCGACTCGAATCTTTGGCCCGTCAGAGCCGCCGCTGCAGGCTGTTAGTACAGCCATCGATGCACCGAGTACAACACCGACAAAGAAACGTCTTTTGAGCATGAACATTCTCCAAATAAAGCAGATTAAAGTGAAAAAACAGATCGCGCTTCTGGCAAACCGCTAGATAAGCTACACCGAGGGAATTGCCTTTTGAAGGCGGGCGGGATTTGCCTGACGGGCGCGATAGGCCAGAATAAACTCGAAGCCAGTAATCAGGGCAATGACGAATACGGCAAACAGAAGCAGCCCCAGACCGGCCCTGAGCTGACCGACGGCAGTAGCGATGCCGAATAGCAGCCACAGTAAGGACGCGATCCCTAGCCCCGCATTCACCGCAGCCATCGCAAACCCAGCTCCTTTAGAGAATCTAGGCAGCAGCGCCGCCAGCAAACTCATCAGCAAAACAGGTAGCCCAATCATCCTGTACTCACTGTGCAGCCCTGTCAATATAGTGGGTGTCCCAGCGCTATCTACCGAGATATCCCATGGCAGCAGCACGCCAAATATTAGGGGCATCACCGCCACCGCTAAAAGTACTGAGAGCATGCCAACAGAGACTTCTGGCTCGTCTCTGAGTCCCTTTGGCGTTGCCCATCCTTCTAAACGCCCAAACGCTTCTTCAAAATAAAAAGCTAGCAGCGTCGCGGGCAATGCGCCTGCCAGCATGACGTTGTCTTTGCCTAGTGAATGGCCTCGTAAAATAAGATCGCCTAGTCCGCCACCCCCAATAAAAGCAGCGAGCGTTGTACTGGCGACTACCACCACCGCTGCCGTCCGAATGCCCGCCATAATAATAGGAACCGCAATTGGTAGCTCTAACCTCAAAAGAATCTCGTAGTCACGCATGCCCATGCCCTTAGCTGCTTCTTTCGTATCGGCATCAACCTGCTCAATGCCAATAGTCGTGTTGATGAGCACAGGCAGGGTGCCAATGAACCCTAGCGCTAACAGCACGGGCGGCCTGCCGATGCCTAGCAAAGGCAAAGCCAGTGCCAAAATTGCCAAACTGGGAATTGTTCGACCAATTTTGCTGACCGTTAGCAGTGTCTCTTTGAGCCAGGCTACACGAGAGCCTAAAATGCCCAGCAGGAGCCCGAGCACAATAGAGATCGCTAGCGCAATAAAGGTGATTGCTAAATGCTGTTCTAATGCCCTAGTAAATACCTGGGATTCAGTAATAATGTAATCAAAAATCTCTGTCCACATAGCGTTGTCTCCTAGTGGTATTGTCCCTTATTTTGCAGCCGAGCCAGGTAAGACCCGCTCTACTCGACCAATAGCCCAATCGAAGAGAATCGCCAGCAGGGCAGCGCCGATAGCGCCGGCAACAACTTTATCGTTGCGCGTGCCGCCAGCAGAAATGCCTTCAAAGATCAGGTTACCTAGGCTGGTGGCACCAAAGAAAGAGGCTAGCGTCGCCAAACTAATGGTAGAGACAGTTGCAATTCTGATGCCAGCGAAAATGACAGGCAGTGCCAGGGGCAGCTCTACTTTTGTCAGAATACTGCTGTCGCGCATTCCCATACCCCGAGCCGCCTCAATAATAGACTGATCGACGCCGTTGATGCCTACTGCCGTATTGCGGATGATAGCTAAAAGAGAATAGAGCGTCAGCGCGACAATAGCTGGTGCGAACCCAATGCCCAAGAAGGGAACCAGTACGCCAAACATCGCCAAACTAGGCACGGTGTAAAGCATACCGGCTAGCTTAATAACCGGGTCATAGAGAGATCTGACTCTGGTAATTAAGATACCTAGCGGAATGCTGATCAGAACAGCGAAGATTAGGGTGACAAAGGTAATGAGCAAGTGCCCAAGCAAGAACTCTAGCACTCGATCAGGACGCCCTACGCCAGGAACGTAGTACAGCAAACCGTCTTTTACACTGACAAAGAACTCGATCAGATTTTCCATGAGGCCAGATTTTCCATGAGGTCAGGTTTGCTGTAGAGACGAGATCTGTAGAGATGAGAGTTCTGTGGTTGAGCTGCCACATGAGGCCTTAGAAGTAGGAGGTCTTAGAAGTAGGAGGCCTTAGAAGTAGGAGGCCTTAGGAACAGATGGCGTAGAAGTAGATTGCCAAAAAACAATCACAGCGCGATCGCAGCCACAGGTGTCCTTTGCTTGATTAAGTTTTGGGCGTCATCTGCTGACACCATGCCAACTAGATGATTTTGGCTGTCAAGCACAGGCAGAAAGCGAATACCATAGCTCAGCATTTCTGAGAAAGCGTCACGCATAGTCGCCTCTTCCTCGATGGTTGCAATAATATTGCTGGCGATCGCATGAGCGGGTTTGCCCAGATTCTTCTGAGCGTCATCTAGGGTGACATAGCCGACTAGCTTTTTCATATCATCGACAATGAACAAACTCTCCATCTCGTGCTGTCGCATCCGGTTCATCAGCTCAGCGCCAGTTTCACTGTGAGTCCCTAGCGTCGGCGCGGCGTGCATAACTTCACCTACCGTAACCAGGGTCAGTTTCTTTAGCCCTCTATCAGAACCTACAAAGTCTGCAACAAACCCGTTAGCAGGCTTAGAGAGAATGTTTTTGGGGGTATCGAGCTGTTGCAAAACGCCGCCCACTTGCAAAATGCAGATCAGTGTTCCCATCTTCAGCGCCTCGTCGATATCGTGAGTCACGAACATGATGGTTTTTCTGAGCTGCTTTTGCAGACGCAAAAACTCATTTTGTAGGCGATCGCGCGTAATTGGGTCGATCGCGCCAAACGGCTCGTCCATCAGCATCACAGGCGGATCGGCTGCTAGCGCTCTGGCCACGCCTACCCGCTGCCTTTGCCCACCCGAGAGCTGCCTTGGATAGCGATCGCGAAACTGCGCCGGGTCGAGCCCTACAATATCCAACAGCTCATCTACCCGGCGATAGGTTCGAGCCTTTGTCCAGCCGAGCATTTGCGGCACGAGCGCGACGTTGTCTTTGATGGTGAAGTGAGGAAACAACCCGATCTGTTGGATAACATAGCCAATATTACGCCGCAGCTCAATGGTGTCTTGCTTTAGAATGTTTTTTCCACCCACAAAGATTGCGCCTTTTGTGGGCTCAATGAGACGGTTTACCATCTTCATCGCGGTTGTTTTACCACAGCCTGAAGGGCCGATAATAGCGCAGGTTTCTCCTTCAGGGATAGAAATCGTTAGGTTTTTTACTGCAGGGATGTCTGAGCCAGGATAAAGCTTTACAACATCATCGAACTGAATCATTGGCACCATATCAACTTCTCACCTGCAAGAATTGCGTTATTTTTACTGAGCCAAACTTTCAACCCGCCAACGTTTCAACTCGCCGACGTTTTAGATAATCAGTGCTTAGATTAAGTCAGTCTCTAGACCTCAGGTAATACGGGCTATATCTCCAGATAACTATAATTTCAGATTAGTCGAATAAATCCAACTAAATACACACATATCTTTAATTAACCTTGTATAAAATAATATTTCAAGGCGAAAGCATAGTTTGTTTCAATCATTACAAAAACAGCTTAAAAGTGGTCAAACCAGTGCTCAACATAAGTCAGCAATTATTTCTCAATCTACTCAAAAACTATGTGCAATGAATGTACTTACAGTTGGTCAAGCTTTAGAACTGCCAATATTCACCGATACCCAGCTAGTAGCCGGTAAATCAGGCCTATCGAATCCGATTCATTGGGTGCATGTTGTTGATATTACAAACGCGCATTACCAATGGCAGCGTGAAGGCGTTTTGCTATTGACCAGCGGCCTTGGATGGCATGAAGAACCCAGTACGCAACTATCGCTTGTTTCTAGGCTCGTTCAGCTAAGGTTTGCAGGGCTAGTGTTTAGCACAGGTCACTACTTTGATCGCATCCCGGAGGTCATTCGTAAAGACGCCGATCGCTTGGGATTTCCTATCGTTGAAGCGCCGCCCGATCTGCTGTTTATTCAAATTGCCGAAGCTGTGCTGAGTCGTACGGTCAACCAGCAGTACGCACTCCTTCAGCAGTCTGCACAAATCAACCAACAGCTAACGGCTCTTGTCCTAGGTGGCGCTTCCTTAGGCGATTTGGCTAGCAAACTTTCTGAATTGCTACACCGCTCGGTAACGATTGAATCACCTACTTTTCGAATACTGGCCTCAGCTCGAATAGGCGAGCTAGACCGCGCCTGGGAAGAAAGCCTGGCAATGGGCCAATCGACCCCAGAGGTTAGCAACTATCTGCTCAGCACGCAGCGTTACAGCCAGCTAGTTCAAACGTCTAAGCCTCAATATATCGAATCTGTGCCTGAGCTTGGCATGACGATGGATCGAATGATTGCGCCGATTGTGGTTAATCAGCAGAGCTGTGGATACATCTGGCTAAGCGCAGGCCATCAGCCGCTGATGCCGCTAGACAAGCTAACGCTAGACCATGGCGTTACGGTTGCTGGATTAATCTTAGTAAAAGAGCAGGCTGTTCGGAATGTAGAGGATGCGCTTCAGGGTGATTTGTTTGCCCAGTTGCTAATAGAAAACAATGAGATTTCTAGCCAACTGAAAGAGCAGTCCCAAAGGCTAAACTATCGTCAAGATAGTGCTCATAAAGTTTTGATTTTGAAGTATGTAAGGCCTTCAGCGATGCCTATATATGCGCTGAAAGAATCTATTCAACCGCTGATAGATGAAAGCTGCTCGTCTTATTTGCTGTTCGCTCGTGAAGATCATCTAATTGCCGTTTTAGAAACTGAAGATGCTGCGACTGGGAAAACGCTGGCTGAGAAAATACTGGCTTCTTTCCATCATTCGGACTACCCTTTAGTAATCGGAATTGGAACGGTTGATTCAACTTCGGCAACAGCTTCTGAAAGATTGCGCAACAGCTATGAACAGGCACAAGAAGCAACTCATATTGGCATTTTATTGGGTGAGGTGGATGCGATCGCCTTTGATGAACTAGGCATACTCCACTGGCTATATCATCTTGCCCCCGAACATAGAGAAAACAATGTTTATCTGCATTATGTTCGCGCTTTAGTTGCTCACGATAAGAAGAAAAATACAGAGCTGCTTAGAACGCTAGAAACCTATCTTCAGCAAGGCTGTTCGGTTGCCGATGCTGCAAAAGCCCTTTTTATTCATCGCAATACCCTGCTCAATCGAATTAGAAGTCTTGAATCTATCTGCGAGTTTAGCCTACGAGACGCTGTTCATTGTGCTAACTTTGACGCGGCGATTAAGTGCTACCGGCTCCATGGCTAGGGAGCTTTGGTGATCTGGCCTGGGCCCCGAGCCAATCAATGCTAGATACCACTCAAAAAAGGCAGCGACTGAAGATTCCATTGAAGGTGAGAGGACACCTGGCTGATAGGCCGATGAGCAGATACCCGCATAGTTGTTTTCGCAAAGCTGCCAGTCTTGTTCGCTAGTCGCTCGCCATATAGCGGCAACATCATCAACGGCGTAATCCTTGCCTTCAACAGCGTTTTCGTGAACTAGAAAAGTCACTTCTATCTGAGTCTGACTGGCGCTGAGCGGAATAAGCCGAGTGGTCATGGTGTAGTCTGCATTTGCGTGGGCCCAAAAATTGGGCAAAGAGATGATTCGCAGACTGCCCACGTCCGCCTCAGGCAAACTGCCCATCACAGGCGCTGTCAGACGACCGTCAAGGCTTTCTGTCATAAATCCTGCTTTGAGGGGAAAGCGAGAGACTCTAAACCACGACCGGTTGGGAAAACTAACATCTTTAGGATGCAGACTCAGAGATTCCCAACGGCGATAGGCTTCGCTAAGCGTTTGCGTAAAGCAGCGGTTGCTGCTGCGGTCGTCACCGGGCAACCCGGCGTCATAGTTGGCCGTCATAAATTCTGGGTGCGCTACCTGGCAGTGATAGCACTCTCTGTTGTTTTCAATAATTGTCTTCCAGTTGGCGTTGACGGTGTAGCGATCGCGCACCGCAACCTTAGCGTGGTCAAGGCCATGAGGAGAAAGCTGGGGGGCAATTGCCGCAGATGCCATCTCAAAATCTGGCGGATCGTCTGCTAAGCAAATGAACACTAGCCCCGATAGCTCGCGAACATGTACAGATAGCAAAGGGTAAGCCGCCTTGTCAAAGCGATCGCCCATAAAACGAGCCGCCTTTAGGTCTCCTTCTAGCTCGTAAGTCCACCTGTGGTAAGGGCAAACCAGCGCTTTCACACAGCCGCCTGCGTCTACGGCCAGCTTCGAGCCTCGGTGGCGACACACGTTGAAGTGGGCTCGCAGCGTACCCTGTCGATCGCGGATCACAATTAAAGGCTCATGGCCCACTTCAACCGTAAAGTATTGCCCCGGCTTGGCAACTTCGCAGCTATGCCCGGCAAACAGCCACTGCGTACGGAAAATCGATTGAATATCGGTGGTAAAGACGCTTTCACTGGTGTAGAAAGGCTGAGGAAGCGTCATCCCCGGCGTGTAGCTTTTGAGCAAAGAGGCTAGCTGAGTCTCTAGCGTTGTTGAAGAATATGCTGAACTATTCATACTTCACACTCTGAGTGAAGGAACAAAATCTTGTTCAATCAGCGCCGGACGGTCGAACGTGAAAGGTGAAATATCGTGCTTTGAGCTGCCATCCATCGCTAGTTCGCTGAGTATTTTGCCTAGCAGGCTAGCAAATTTGTAGGCATGGCCCGCCCCAACAGCCGCGCAGATTTGCGGATGATCTGGCAAAGTGGACAGAATAAAGTCTCGATCGGGGGGCATCGCGTACAGACAGGTTTTACTGTATAGCTTTGGCCCTACAAAGTTAGGAATCTGAGCTTTCAAAAAGTCTTCTAGCTGCTGCTCGCGATCTGGGTTGGGGGTAAAAGTGCGATTTTTGGCAGTGACTGTGTGCCCAGAGGCGTCAATTGCTGCTTTGGTTGCGACTTCGCCATACACCGGAAATCCGTAGTAGCTATAGTCATCTTTCCATTGAAAAACCGGAAACTCTCCAATTGAGAACTCTTTTATATTGGGCGTAGAGTAGTAAGTCACCTGCTCTTGAGTGACTGTGATTGGAATGCTCATACCCACTGATTCCAACAGAGTGCTCGTCCAGGCACCGGCGGCTACAACCAGGCGATCGCAGGTGAAAGCGCCTTTGTTGGTCTTTATTAGCACGCTTTCTCCTTGCTGATCGGGCTGAATGCTGATGACCGGACACTCGTCTAAAATGGTGGCACCATAGCTTCTGGCCAAAGAAAGGTGAATAGCGTTGCCCCGAGAAGGATCGACGATGCCCGTTTGAGACTGGTAAAGTGCAACAACCTCGTCTGCGGGCTGAAACTGAGGAAAGCGATCGCGTAGTCCGTCAGCATCCAATCGTTCGTAGTCAATGCCTGCTGCGTCCATTGCCGTAGCGTAGTCTTCTACAATCTGGCGATAAGGCCGGTCTTTATAGGCAATCTGCACGCCGCCAGTTTTGGTGACTGGCGATACGCCCGACTCGACTGCGATGCTGTCCCAAGCTTCGTAAGCGTAGGGCGTTAGCCTGGCGTATTTTTCCTGATGATAGGCCAGGCGGATAATGCGTGAATAGTCTTGGGAACCGCCGTTAGCGTGGAACAGCGGAAACTGCTCAATGCCTAAAACAGATGCGCCCGCCCGCTTTGACAGCCAATAGAGCGCCGCGCTACCAATACCACCACAGCCAAGAACAACATAGTCGAAGTGTTTCTTCATGAGCATTCTTTCCGTGTTTGCATGCCTGCATAAGGCAAAAAAGACCGGTGCACCAACAGGTCTCTTTCGGTAAGACTTAATGCTAAGTGAGAGCACTTACAGAATTCAAGTGCGATCGCGCACAGTCTTTTCAGCCTTCATCTGTGCAGTCTGCACAGGCATTGCTTCGACCCTTACCGTACATGAACTGAGACCGTTCGCCACAAGCATCAGTCACCATAAATTGTAATGTAAAGAGAGAACCTGTTTTGACGAGGTAATGCTATGGATACTCCAATCAAAATAATGGTAGAAAGCGCGGGTGATTTAGTAGACCCGGAGGCTGCCCTGATTCGGCTTGACAGCAGTTCTATTCATGCTGAGGGCCCTGTTTATGTTCCTACGGATGGCAGTTGTATGGAGTGATGTGAAAGGCGATCGCGTTTGCCGGTGGCATGAAGGCACTACTAGTGTGCTCAGAGATAGTGTGCTCAGAAAGCCCGCTCGTTTTCAAAATGGGAATGCGCTTGATTTAGAAGGGCGAATGGCTTTTGTATAAACTATCAGGGCAACGTTTTTACCAGTTCTGAAGACAGCGTTCAGATACATTCGCCCGCAGGCGAACAGTTAGGAAAAATAGTGGTTCTAGAGGTTTGTACGAACCTTACTTTTGGCGGAGAGAAGCACAATCGCCTTTTTATCACAACCAGTACTTCTCTCTACACAATTGAAACTAAAACAAAGGGTGCTTAGCGATTAGCTAAAAGAGCCTTAATCTCGACTACTTTTAGAGGATCAATAGTCGATTTGCTCACTAGGAAGCGCAGGAACCGTTGTGGGCGACTGCCTGATTTGAGTTGCCTGCTCAAAGGCGTAGGCTAATCCCAACAGCTTTGGTTCGCTGTAGGCTTCTGCCATCAATGAAATGCCGATGGGCAAGCCAGCCGCTGTGTACCCCATTGGCAGTGTGATGTCAGGTAGCCCTGATGCATTGGCCAAATAGCCTGCGCTGTAGGGATCATCCGCTTCACACGCATAGGTTGGATCGGATTCAATCAAATAGATAGGGCTGGCAGGACAGCTCATGGTGGGGTAGATAAAGGCATCTAAGTTTTCGTCGGCCATCGTGCTGACAAGGGTTTGTCGCGCTATGGGTAGCTGGTTCGACAGGCTATACAACAGCCCCGTATCGGCTAGGCCTAATGCTTCCTCCATCTCAATGAAGCTGTCAACTCTAGAGGGGTTAACAGGTGTTTCGGACTCCGCGATCGCCGGATCAAGGCTCGCTGCGATCAGTTCTGCTAGCGTCTTTGGATATTCTGCGGGTAGGGTGCTGAGGTAGGTTTCAATCTGCGGCTTAAATTCGTTTTCCCAGGCAGGAGATAGATAGCTCCAGGTCGATTCTAAGAACGCTGGCAAGTCAATTCTGACGACGGTTGCCCCTAACGCTTCCATCTCTAAGATCGTGGCCTCTGTGAGCAGATCTACTTCCTGATTGCCGCCCATAAAGTCGGTAATCAGGCCGATGCGGGCCCCGTCAAGAGAATCGGCATCCAAAAACTGGGTGTAGTTATCTTCAACAAACTCAGCGCTTTCTAGGGTTCTGGGGTCGGCTGGGTCAGGCCCAGCCATAACGCCAAGTGCGATCGCCGCATCCGTCACAGTGCGAGCCATCGGCCCTGGCACATCAAAAGACAGCGTTAATGGCACAATGCCGTCCCGACTTAGCAAACCCATGGTGGGTTTTATTCCGACTAATCCTGCTACGGCTGCAGGCCCACGGACTGAGCCTGCCGTGTCGCTGCCCGTACCAAAAACGGCGAAGTCAGCTGCGATCGCTGCTCCTGTTCCGCTACTAGAGCCTGATGCATCCCGATCAAGATTGTAGGGATTGAGCGTGAGCCCGCCTAATGAGCTATAGCCCAACCGTCCATAAGAAGCTGCAAACTCACTCATATTGGCCTTGGCCAAAACAATCGCACCAGCATCTCTTAGCTGTTGTACAACAAACGCATCGTCTGGCGGAATGGCCCCTGCTAGCACATCAGACCCTGCCGTAGTTGGCATATCGGCTGTGTCGTAGTTATCTTTCAAGATGATGGGAATACCGTGTAAGGGTCCGGTGGTTTCGCCTGCTTCGCGCATAGCATCCATCTCAGCGGCAACGGCTAGCGCATTTTCATTCACCGCGATCAGCGCATTGATAGCAGGGCCCGCTTCCTCATAGGCTTCGATCCGATCGAGATATAGCTGTACTAGCTCTACCGAAGTCAAAGCACCGGCATCCATCGCTATCTGAATGTCGGCGATAGTCGCTTCTTGTAGCTGGAAGGTTTCGGCAGTGGCGGGGAGGACTGTACTCGCTGTAGCTGCGATCGCAGCTAATCCTGTTAAGACTTTAATTCTACTCATATGTATTAATTCTGCTGTCCTAGCACGCTGTTGAGTCCCTTCAAGTATTCCTGAGGCTAATACCGAGCGGGATACTTCACCATAGATGAGGTGATTGATGTCCTTTGTGGCCAAAACTACAGAATCTAGAAACGCAATCTGCCTGTCTGCCGAGTTTGTAAGGACTCTTCTACCCCTTTGAGTAAGCTCTGTGAGCGAGTGGGTCGGCAAGATCGACGATCAAAGTCGTTTCACTAATCTACGGTTACTACCACGATATCTGCTTTGTTATCTATAGACTCACCCACATTGGCATGGTCTCCAGGTCCAAATGAACGCGAATACGAGCAGTTTCCTTCCTGGTCTGTAAGGATTACCTTAGTTCCAGTTGGAATTCGTAGAGAGCTAATTTGATCTTTGTAGGCGGTGTCGAGCGCTACGCTATAAGGCTCTCCAGGCGCGAATACCAGCTCTGTACCTGAGTAGTTTGCTTCTGTGTATAGGCGAACGCCTGAGTCTGGTGCGATCGCCGCCATAGTGAGAGAATTTACGCTGCCAATTGTCACGATAGAAGCTGTAGCACAAAAAGCGGAAATTAGTCTTTGTGTAGTCTTCATTGTTTGTAAGGAGAGAAGGGGTGCGTAAAGTGTTCTTTACTATCTACGGTTAAGTAGAAAATTCTCTCTTTTACCTATGCACTTCTGCGTCTATACACCTTTTATCCTGCGCAACTTTTTATCTACGCATGATCTACGCACTTCCTGACAGGTCACAGCCTAGCAGGTCACAGCCTAGCAGGTCGCAGCTTTAGCAAAACTGCATAGGTTGAATAGAGACTCAACTATCACGCTGTATCATCATTCAACTTTAAAGTCTATCGCTGTGGCACGGCCCAGGCTCGCTTAAAAAAGTTTATTCTTACACACCATCAATAAAAGGGACATCAAGACAATGCAACAGTTTCAAGCAAGAGGCCTTCTAGATTCTAAAAACTGCTGGTTCGTTCCTTGGAATGAGCTAAATAATTTGGATGATAGCGCCAATCTAGACTATGGCAAGCTTAGAAAAGTAGACTCAGACTTCTCCGAAGATGATGCTTTTCTTGAACCAGGCAGTTCATTCACTATCTCACTAGAATCATTCTGTGTACAAGCGACTCGCGACAGCAGTGGAACAAATGATTTGCTAGTGAGATCTTTTGTACGCTACGGGGACGAACCAAAGATAGAAACTATTAATTCTTTTGGGGTGGGTATTGAGGCTGGTGCTTTTCAAGACAATCTAGAGTACGAGCATATCTTTTCGAGACGAGATTTTTCGAAGAGCGATCGCATTTGGCTATCGCTAGAGATTCTTGAAGTGGATAAAGGATTAGAGTCAGACAGTATCAGTACAGGACTGGGGAAATTGCGCGGCAAGTTCGGTGCTATCTTTCCAGCGCTGATTCCCTTTGGTACGGTCGCAGGGGTCGCGATGGACGGTATCTCAAAGTTGCAGGCGCTGAAAAAGTCAGCGAGCCAAAATGAAAAAGTGCTCTCTAGTCAGATAGATTTATATGCGAAAGCCGTCAGCGGCGGCGATGCACCTTTACGCTGTGGCGCATATATTTTCTTTGATGAAGAGACTCAGGGCGTTCAGTATCAGCTAGGGTCTGGATTTAAGCTCAAGAGGGCTGCGGTGAAAGATAAGAACGTGCCTATTCAGCATGACTATGCAGTTGTTAAAATTGCTCCGGGCCTGGTTGATTCGGGAAAAGATTCTGAAGAGATTTTGAAAAATCAGACGCTTGCTAAAGTGCTCAGTCAGGAGGATGAAGGGGCGAGTGAAGATCAGAGATCGGCTCACTTTGAGTTTTTAGCCGAGCTGATTGAAAGCGCTAATAAGATTAGAGATATCGACTACTATCGGGAGGTAACGACGGCGGCTAAATCGTTCGACCGTCCGCTGACGATTGAGCAAGAGAACCGATTAGTTGAGATCAAAACAAAGCTAGGACAGTACCTGTTTGATTGAATTTGTCTGAGATGCGCGAACCCTTTGCTGCGCAGCAGTGCATAAGTCATCAACGCGACTATCTACTTATAGCTGTGAGAAAGACTCAAACCAAACCTCTACTCCTTTTACTACTATGGAACTCTCTTTTGCGCTTAAATTGCTTGAGATCTCATCGAAACTGACTACGATTAAACAGGTTTCAGAAAAGCAAGCAGACATTCTAGACCAGATCAACGAAATTAGTTCAAAGATAGATGAGGAAACGCACAACCATGCTCACATCGCTTTTCAGCATGTTAGAGACGGCGTCCTTTCTTCTGTAGAAGATATTCGTCGAGACAACTTTCGCTCAGCGCAGCAGTATTTCACAAAGCTGATCAAACTTGGTTCAAGCGATGCCATAGACAATTCTTCTGGCGAAGCTTCTAGCCAGTATCTGACTGCAGTTGGATATTGGGGAAACTTTCTATGCTACACATTTCTTGGTGATATGCCTTTGGCTGCTATTCAAGTATACGAATGCATTAGTCAGTGCTTGCGTTGGCAAGATTATCCAACAATATCTAAGGTATTTTTAGCAGAGATCATAGAGATCCACTTTAGTCAAAACTATATAAAAGAGATTGAGACAGCGAAAGAGCGCTTAGCCTTTACTAAGGTAAACTTAGGAAAGGCGAAGAAAGCTGCACCCTTCAAAAGAATTAAGATTTTAGGTGGGATAGGGCTCTCTGGCGCTACCAGGGCTCTGAAGTCTGCGGCTATAGCAACGCAAGACACAACTACCACAGAGCTGCTGCTGGGTCGCTGGTATTGCGAAACTTTTGCGCGTAAACCTGCGCAAAGCGCTGAGTCTAAAACCAAGTCTAGAAGCCGGTCTGAAGCAAGCAATAGCGACTTACTATTAGAGGCAACCGTTGAAAAAGCTTCGGTTGAGGTGCACCCGCCTAGAACGATTTTCGAGGTTTCTACAGTAACATCAGAGGCTTTTGGTCTTTTGAAGGACAAATTGACGCTGCCTGACATCGCGGAAAACGAACAGCTTGCTACCAGACTAGAATCTGAAATCGCGGTGCTTCAGTCTGATTTTGAAGCAGAGTGCAAAGAACGATTAAGCTATCTTATTGGCCCTAATCAACATAAGTTAGATATGCTCGTTTCGCCTTTTGTGAAGAGCATCGAGCAAGTGATAGAGACAGATTCTGAAGTACTCTCAAGCTCTAGCAAAGCTTTTATAGAGAAAGAAAAAGATAGCCTCACGGAGGCGATTCAGCTAGGCGATATCGGTTTGGTTTCTCAACGGTTGATAGCGATCAGAAACTTTTTGCCTAGCCTTGGCGAACAAACCGATTTTGTTGGAAATCTCTCTGAGCTTGTAGAGAAGTCTAACGGCCTGGTAGACAGCAGTAAAACTTTAGTAGAAAACAGCAAAAGCTTGATAGACAGCAGTAAAGAACTGCTTGATGTGCTTGGTCTGTTTCAAGAAAATTAGGCTTGGTCAATGGTAATTAAGCGTTTGCAACCGCGTCCTTTGACAACTGTTGAAGGACGCTCTTAATTTGGTGGGCTGCCGGTCATCTGATGATATTGGTCTGACAAACTGCATAAGTTGAACACTGTATTGCCTAATCGATAATGAGCCTCAAGTTTGTATTATTAGTGGAGTTGTTAGCTAAAGGGCATGCAGGGTGTATGTGTATGAAAGCGTTGTCTAGGTATTGGCAAATGTGGTGTATTGGTTTGGGTAGTGGCAGATGGCGCTATCGGCGCACCGAGCTATCGCCCGCTCAGATGTTTTGTCAGCAGGCCCAGTTTTTAGACAGGCTATCAATCGGCAGCAGTGCGGCAGGCACCTTGAGTATATCTGAGCATCAAACAATTCAAAAAGCCCTGCTGTTGCAGTTTTTGGGCCGTCATAGCGATGCTCCAGAGGCGTTGCGTCAAAGCGCTGGGGCTGGCCTTTGTCTGCGCTGCTATGTTTCTGAACCTATCTTTAAAGCTTGCCAAAAAATTGATCGCCTTTTTTCAGGAAATAAAGCCTTTAGCTACCAAGATCTGCTGCCTTTTGTTTTGAATGATGATGGTAAGTCGCTGGTGGTGATAGATAGCGATAAGAATCAGAGGGTTTTAGATGAGCGCGATCGCCCGCAGCCATCAACCTTCAAAATATTTGCTGTGGAAGTGCTCAAAACCTACAAGGCAAATCTAGGGTCTAAAATGAGCCTGAACAACTGGGCGTTTTTGCGCACCAAACAGCACCCAGAGCTAAAAGACTTTCTAGCTGAGTTTGGCTTTAAGCCCTACAGCGATTGGACGCTAATTAATCGTATTCAGGTCAATCAGATAGAGCGACTGTCCGAGCGCGATCGCTGTTTGGTAGATGCTTTTCATGCGGTGTATCGACGCGATCGCAGGCAAAACAGTCAGGTCGGTCGCTGCAAAGATCCTAACGCTCAACAGCTAGCGGAAATGAGCAGGCAGCTAACGGTGCGGGGCGTCACTTTTGAGAGCGATCGCGACTTGTTAAAAGCGCTGGGGCAAGTCGCTCAGCAGCTACGTCAGTTTGACATTTGGCAAGCTAGAGAACCGCTAGAAGTCAAAGACATGGAGACCGGCGGCTATAGGCTAAGGGTCGATATGCCTACTGAAGATACCTTCGACGAATCGGAGATAGAAGAACAAGACTTTTTATCTTTTTTGAGTCAGCAGCTAGCGGTGACGCTCGACGCTGCTATCGAACAAGCGATTCAAACCAAACTGGCAAAGCTACAGAAAAGCAAGAAGTATGCCCCCTTTTCAGCTAGCTACTGTCTGGGTCTGCGACGCTACTACAAAGAAGGTATCTCGCTAAAAGAGATCGGTGAGCAGATAGGCACCAGTAGCTGGGATCAGACTCGGCGCATTCTCAATCCAGGAGAGCTGCTTAGCCAGGTCCGTCTGTTAACAGCGCAGCAGATTTTAGCGCCTATCTTGCAAAAAGCTCAGGCCAAAGGACTTACTGCTGCGCCTGCAGAACCGAGCTATCTCAAAACGCTGATGGAACAGATTGAAGCCTTTGTTGATGCCAAGCTGTTTTCTGCAGCCGCTTCAGAAATCAAAGCAGGCAAGAACCGTTCACTAGACAGCGAATACGCCCAGGCTCTCGTCAAACATTTAGACAGGTCAGCTAGACAGGTCAGCTAGAGAAAACGTCAGCCAGTAAACCCTTAACCCACAGCCATATTTTGGCTGAACAATCCATGAGCGCAACTAGCCTACGACTATTACTACCCGAACTGCTGTGGTTAGAGCCTGAACATTTTGAACAGGCAAAGACCATTAGCCGCCAGTCCAGCGGCGAGCCCCAGCAGTGGCAAGCCTATCTTAATGCGCTAGCCCAGGCTGCTTTTACCGACTGGCTGCAAGAAAAGCTGCCAAGCTGCGAGGTTCATTCTGCAAAGAGTACGGTAGAGAATACGACAGATAGCACAGGCCCGAGCGCAGGCTGCCTTGTTGTAAACGGATTTAAGCTGCGTCTAATTGCAACAGAACACGTTTTAGGTGACGAGGTTGCCCTGCCTAAAAGTGCTGTAGATCTGCCGAACGCCGCGGCGCACTGCTATGCTGTTGTAGAAGTGCTAGAAGATCAGGAACAGGCTGAGATTAGAGGCTTTGTGCGCTATGACAAGCTGATAGAACAGCTCCAGCAGCTAGCCGAATCGCCATCAGCAGAGTATCGACTGCCGCTGTCTTTTCTAGACGAAGAGATCGGCCATCTGATTGGCTATGTTCAGCACTCGCATCCTAGCCTGATTCCGCTACCTGCGATCGCTACTCAGTCAGCAACAGTTACAGCAGCACCCGCGCCCACATCGGAATTTCTTTCGGGTGGCGCTGAACTGACTACTCGTCTGAGCCAGTGGCTACAGGGTACGCTCACAGAAGGCTGGCAAACGCTTGATAGATTGATTAACCCAGAAGCTAGTCTTATCTGGAGCAGCCGGGCGACGACATCTTCGTCTGCTGAGGCTAGAGGCGGCAAGTTGATTAACCTGGGCATGGAGATAGGCCGTCATCCGATCGCGCTGATGATGACTGTCGTTCCACAAGACGAGAAAGTTAGTATCAACGTTCAGGCGCTGCCGACCGGGGAAGATTTATTTTTGCCGCCAGGACTCAAGATTGCTCTTGTTTCTACTAGTGGCAAAGTTTTGCAGGAAGTGGCTGCTAGAGAGCAAGATAACTATATTCAGCTTAGATCTTTTAAAGGTAGAGCAGGTACTCGATTTAGCATTGAGGTGACGCTAGATGACGTTAAGGTGAGTGAGGTGTTTGAGCTGTAGTGTTTGGGCGCTGTAACGTTTAAGCTCTGTGACGTTTAAGCTCTGTGACGTTTAAGCTCTGTGACGTTCAGACATAGAGTGCAAGGGAAAAGACGCAAGCGAAAGGGTGTAAGCAAAAGGGTGCAAGTACAACAGCGTGAGTAAAACAGTTGTTATCAATCTGGGCAAAGGGACGTTGGCGAAGGGCTTTCCTTCTATCACGGCTCGTCTGTGGACGGCGACCTATCCGCAGGCGGAGCAGTTTGTTGGTAGCTTAGAGCCTGCGCCTGCACTGATGAATCTCTATCGGGTCTGGCAGTCTACTTACAGAGCGCTGTGCGATCGCCTGGTGCTACGTTCTTCTGTTTCTGATAGTGCGATTGAAGAAGATGGATTAGAGATTGAGTCTGGTGGAATCACTCAGATCTCGCAGCAGGGTTTTGAAGACTACAGCCAGCAGCTAAGACAGGCGATGAATCTCTGGCTCGCTTCGGCGGGGATGCTGACAATTGAGCGGCAGTTGCGATCGCACCTAAACCCTACAGACGAAATCCGAGTCATTTTTGAAACCGACGACAACCTGCTGCTACGCCTGCCCTGGCACTGCTGGGACTTCTTTAAAGACTATCCCAAAGCAGAGATAGCGCTGAGCCAGCCGGAGTACAAGCGCCAGAACACGCAGCCAACGCCAGAGCGATCGCACGTCAGAATCCTGGCGATTGTAGGTGATTGCAGAGGCATCGACGTCGTCTCGGAGCAGGAGACCCTGCAGGCGCTGCCGGACGCTGAAGTTCAATTTTTGGTGTCTCCTTCTAGGCAAGCGTTCAACCATCACCTTTGGGATTCAGCGGGCTGGGATTTGCTCTTTTTTGCGGGGCACAGTCAGACAGAGTCTAGAACAGGTCGTCTGTATATCAACGAAGAAAGCACGCACAACAGTCTGACGATAGAGCAGCTAGAAGAGGCGCTGAAAGTTGCGATCGCTAACGGTCTGCGCCTGGCCATCTTCAATTCTTGTGACGGCGTGGGTTTGGCTCAGGCGCTAGGTCAGCTACAGATTCCTCAGGTCATCGTCATGCGCGAGCCGGTGGCTAATCAGGTGGCGCAGACCTTTTTACACTACTTTTTAGAGGCGTTTGCCACGCAGCATCTGCCCTTATATTCTGCAATGCGGCAGGCTAGAGGGCGGCTACAGGGCCTAGAAAATGATTTTCCAGGTGCGTCCTGGCTGCCTGTGCTGTGCCAAAATCCTGCTGTTAATCCTTCGAGCTGGGCGCAGCTAGGTGGGGCGTCGCGCTGCCCCTACAGAGGGCTAGCCGCGTTTCAAGAGGGCGATGCTGCTTTGTTCTTTGGCAGAGAGCAGGTTGCGGCAGATCTGGCAAAAGCGGTAAAACAACAGCCTTTTGTCGCGGTGACGGGGCCTTCTGGTAGTGGCAAATCTTCTGTTGTATTTGCTGGCCTGCTGCCTCAGCTCAGGCAGTCTTCGAGCCCGTCGTCATCTTTGGCGTGGCAGATTGCCGTCTGTCGTCCGGGGGGCCGTCCGTTTGACACTTTAGCTGAAGCGCTAGTAACGAACTGGGCGGCGGCTGAGGAGAATGAGGAGGGTGGCGAAAGGGAGAGCGGTGAAAATAAGAGCAGTGAAAATAAGAGCGGCGAAAAGGAAAAAGACGATACGGACTTTCGTTTGCGAGTGCTATCGCTATCGGTGCAATTTCAACAGAACGATCAGGCACTCTGCGACGTGATAACGCGTTTACAGGCGGCATCTGATGGCGGTCGCCATCAGCGACATCTGCTAATTATCGATCAGTTTGAAGAACTTTATACGCTCTGCTCTGAAGAAGACCGTCAGCCGTTTTTAGATCTGCTGCTAAACGCCGTTAACTTTGCGCCTGCCTTTACGCTGCTGATTACGCTGAGGGCTGACTTTTATGGTCAGGCGCTGAGCGATCGCGGCTTTAGCGATGCCTTGCAGGCGGGCGGCTACAACCTAGGCCCGATGAACGCTGCTGAACTAGAACGGGCGATCGCTCAGCCAGCCGCTAAACAACAAGTCAAGCTAGAGCCCGGACTGACTCAGACGCTTATCCAGGCGACCGCTGACCATGCTGGACGCCTGCCGCTGCTCGCTTTCACCCTTAGCGAGCTATGGTCTCAGCGGCAAGATGGATATCTTACTCACGCTGCCTATCGCACGATTGGCGGCGTAGAAGCAGCGCTGGCTAATCATGCCGAAGCGACTTACAACCAGTTGTCTCCTGGCGACCGGCAGCGCATACAGCCTGTTTTTATGCAGCTTGTAGCCCCTGCTAAAGACAACGCAGCTACTCGCCGCCTAGCCAGTCGAGCAGAGGTTGGTGAAAGCAACTGGGATCTGGTTGCTCGCCTGGCGTCTGCGCGGTTGGTCATGACTAGCCGCAATCCCAGAACAGCGCAGGAAACGGTTGAGATTATTCATGAGGCGCTGATTCGTAGCTGGGGGCGTTTGGCCTACTGGATGCAAACAGACGGTGAGTTTCGAGCGTGGCAAGAAGATTTGCGCAAGGCGAAGCAGCAGTGGGAGAAAAGTGAGAGAGAAGAAGAGGCGCTGCTGCGAGGCAGAAAGCTGTCGAATGCTATAGATTGGTACGATGCTCGGCTAGATCAGCTAAGTGTGGAAGACAGAGAATTTATTCAACAGAGTTTATCAGTACAAAAGAGAACGGCCAAGCGAGAGAGACGCAGACAGCGTACGATTATTGCTGGTTTGTCTGTGGGCCTAGCGGCGGCGCTGGGTTTGAGTGGAATGGTGCTGCGATCGCAAAGAAGCGCGACATTAAATGAGGTGAGTGCGATCGCCACCGCTTCAGACGCCTTGTTTACCTCAAGCCAAACGCTAGATGCGCTGATAGCATCGCTGCAGGCCGAGCAAACGCTAGATTCGCTCCTATGGGGTAGTAAGCAGTCTTTACCAAACGTCAAGCGTACCCTGAGGCAGGCGCTATCAAGGGTTGACGAACGCAATCGTCTGTCTGAGCATGATGGTGGTGCTACTGCCGTTGAGTTCAGCTCGGATGGTCAGCTAATTGCATCAGCTAGCCGAGACCAGACGGTCAAACTCTGGCATCCGAATGGCACTTTGATTGTAACGCTGAGCGGACATGAAGGAGAGATTTGGGGTTTAGCCATCAGCCCTGACGCTCAGGTGATTGCCTCGGCAAGTAATGATGGCACAGTGAGGCTATGGCAACCAGACGGAACGCTGTTGCAAACGCTGACTGGCCATGAGGCCGAGGTTAATGCGATCGCTTTTACTGCGGACGGACAGCGGCTAGCCTCAGCCGATCAAGATGGCACTGTCAAACTTTGGCAGGTGAATGGCACCCTAATCAAAACCTTTCTAGCGCACCAGGAAAAGATTGATGCGATCGCTTTCCATCCCAACAGTCAGCAGCTAGCAACCGCCAGCGGCGACGACAGCATAAAGCTTTGGAACCTAGAAAGCACTGCCCCAGATGGCCTTCAGCCCGAACCCTATCAAGTTCTCTCCGGTCATCGTGATGATGTTCGAGATGTTGTCTTCAGTCCAGACGGTCAGACTTTGGCCTCGGCCAGTGCAGACAGATCGATTAGGCTGTGGAACTTAGAAGAGAGTGTAGAAAACACTTCAGAAAACGCCTTGGAAAATACTTTAGAGAACGCCTCAAAGAACAGGCAGCCTCGACTGCTCGAAGGCCACGCCAGCACGGTTTATGGCATTGCCTTCAGCCCCGACGGGCAGCTCATCGCTTCGGCTAGCAATGATAAAACCGTTAAGCTGTGGCAGCTCGATGGTACCTTGCAGGCTACCTTTCGAGGTCATACCGACGGTGTTATTGGCGTTGCCTTCAGTCCAGACGGTCAAACCATTGCGTCGGCTAGCTATGATCGCACTGTTAGGCTCTGGCAAAACAACAGTCCACTGCTGACCACGCTCGAAGGCCATAGTAAAATCGTATGGGATGTTGCCTTCAGCCCAGATGGTCAAATTATTGCCTCTGCTGGTGAAGATAGAACTGTCAGGTTTTGGGAGAGAAATGGCGCTGCGAGCTGGGAGAGAAATGGCGCTGTGAGCCCAGTGTTAGAAGCGGAGCCTGACACTATCTACAGTCTTGCCTTTAGCCCGGATGGTCAAACGCTAGCGACGGGTAACAGAGACGGCACCGCGCGACTGTGGCACTCAACACGTGATCAGCAGCAGCTACTAGCCGCAGGTGAAAAGGGGCATCAAAGTTGGGTTACTAGCGTCGCGTTTAGCCCTAACGGGCAGATGCTAGCGACAGGTAGCGATGATAGTACCGTCAAGCTCTGGAATATGACAACTGGCACTTTGCTAGCGACCCTCGAAGGCCACCAAGGTGGCATTAACCAGGTTGCGTTCAGCCCAAACGGCCAGCTGATTGCTTCTGCTAGTGACGATGGCACCATTAGAACCTGGCAGCTAGACGGTACGCCTGTTGCTACCTTGAGCGAGCACAGCGCCATTGTCAATAGTGTCGTATTCAGCCCAGATGGCCAGCTAATTGCTTCTGCTAGCAGCGATGGCACCATTAGAACCTGGCAGCTAGACGGCCATTCGTTAGATGAGTTTAAGGGGCACAGCGGCGCTGTTATGGATGTTGCTTTTAGCCCAGACGGATTGCAAATTGCTTCGAGTAGCGTAGATAAAACCGTTAGACTATGGACGCCACAGGGCGCTCTGCTGGAGACGCTTAGTGGCTACAAAGAAAACACGCTAGGTCTTGCCTATAGCCCTGATGGAGAGCAGTTGGCAGTCGCTAGCGTAGATAAAACGGTTACGCTGTGGAATCTGAGTGCGGCGCTGAGCTTAGACGAGATGAAGGCGTTGGGCTGTGAGTGGGTTCAAGACTATGTCCATCACAACGCTATATTCGATTCGAGTCATCGCTGCCTCTGCCAGTAAACAACAAACATTACCAGCGATAGAAATGTGCTCAATTCTCATTTTTAGGATTGTCGCTACTGCTACCGTCGTCGTCACTGCTACCACCACTGCCACCTTCTTGACCTTGGGGCCCACGCGTGGAGGCTAAGGGTGCAGCGGCGACCGTAAACGCCTGACTGGCGATCAGCCTGCTAGTGGTTACTCCCTGCTGCTGTGGCGATCGCAATGGATGCGGCAGCTCAATACCTGGACTGCTGATTTCGCGTCTGCTAGTAGCCTCTGCCGAATTGGGCGCAGCGGTGTTGCCAAAGAGTGCTAACAGCAGCGTTTTTAGCTCAGCCAAGCTAGCGGGCGGGTTGGTGAGCAGTGAGTCGCTAGCCACAATTTTTGACCAGTCAAGCGGTTCGAGCGCAACGCTCTCGCCCTGCTGACGCCAGACTGTTTGCATCACCTGAAGAAACTCGTACGCTATTAGCCCCTGGCCAACGGTAGAAGGATGCGCTCCGTCTAAACTAAACAGGCCGCCCTTAACCCTTTCGCTGGGCGAGGCAGCCGAAGGGTCGAGCCTGTAGTAGCGCGTGTCTAGCAAGACAGTGCCATCGTCCATTACTCGGCCCTGTGTCTGTGGATTAGCGCGAAGGGCTGCGATTAGCTCGGGTGGAAAGGAATACTGGCTCTGACCGCACTGACGTCGGATTGCAAGCTTGTCTAGCATGGCAGACGTATCTACTAGGTGCCAGCCTTGTAGGGCCGCTTCGCTCTGAATAATTCGGTTGTACTCATCGACGGTGGCATCGATTTCTCGGACTTGCGATCGCGTCAAATGTGGATGTTTGGCCGGGTCAAACTCACTATCCCAAATCCAAAAATGAGTGTAATACTCGTAATAGCCGTCCGCATCTTGTTCTTTTCCAGGTGCGGCACCCGGCGAAACGCCACGGCTCACAGGCGGCACAGTGACATGTGGCACATTACCCACAAAGACATTCTTGGCCCCTATTGCAGAGACTTTTTCAGCGGCGCGATGCAGTACCTGCTTGAAATGTTCTGGCCGCCACAGATTTGCCGTTCGTAAGTGCAGCGGCTGATTGAGCGTATCGTCTGTTGACCATTCTACTTTTAGCTGAACCACCGTATCCAAACAGTGATTGCTACCCAGCCAAAAAATCAGGTTGTCGATACCATCACGCTTAGCAATTTCTTGGGCAACGCCAAGCTGCGTTAGCGACTGATATTGAGATGACTGACTAGGGTTTAAGGTGCGTCGAACGGTTCTGTATAGTGCATGTTCTGGCTGTTGCTGAATAGGATGATCGACAGCCGGTTCAATGTACTGCTGGCATAGCTCATCCGAGAGCCAGTCACAGTCTGGAATTTGAAAGCCCCAAACCGACAGATTTCGATGCAGCGGACCCGTCGAAGCCGGCTGGGTTCCTTCTCCGCGCTCCCAATAGTCTTCAATAGTATCCATAAACTGTTGAACTATTTGCGCCTGATGGCCAGAATCGGGCTGATTTTTGCTGTCTAGATGGTGCAAGAGATCTTCTAGATTGAGCGGCAGCCCGCCCGCGCCGCAGAAGTCAGGCACCTTAAAGTCAGTGTCCCCCAAACAGTTGGCAATGAAAGCCGGATAGGCGAGATGGGTTTTAGAGATGCTACCGTTCAAGAAGCCTTCGGTTACGCTATCGCCAATGGCAACTAGTTTTGCAGGCATGGTTTTCTTCCTTGTTTGTGTAGAGCACGTAGAGATGGTAAAGCACGTAGAAACTGTTGGCTAATCGATTCAGACTACAAAGACTGCTTTGCTTGTATTGTTAGAGCTTGGGAGAACGTCTACCAGGACCGGAAATCTGAGCAGCGGCGTCGGCGTGTTGAGTGATGGCACTTGCCTTATATCAGAATGTTTTTGAGTGAAAGTGAGATCTGTATTGGAATTGGCAAGTGGGGCGATCGCAACCGCCAGTGAACTGGGCATGTATACAGCTGACTGTTGGCAAGATACGCATTTCGCGTGGCCTGGAACCATAACATTAGCAGCAACTGCAAGAGAGAGACTCACTGTACTAAGAAAAGGCATGTTGAGCACCTGATGGTAGAATTGAGCTTGTAGAATTGAGCTTGTAGATTTGAACCTATTGAGAAGAGAGCTTTGAACGAAGAGAGCTTTGAACAAAGCAGGCGTGGTTCTTGCTTTCAACTTCTGCTCAGCTCTCTACTCAACTTTCTGTTCGTAAGTAGAAATATGCAGATCGAGCTTATGCACTTTTCGTTGCCCAGACTATTTTTCTCATATCGCGACACCTCTAATATCTGTTAGAGTAATATCTGTTAGAGATTTTGGATCTCGCTGTCATCTATCAATTTACCAACGTCAAAACTGAGGGTGGTGTAAAACAAAGCTTCTCTGCTAAAACAGTCGAGCAGGTAATGTCCAATTCTAGCCTGTGCAAAACAAAGCTACGCCTCTTACAGACTGTTCTATTACTTGCTTGCACATACAGCTCAAGATAGGGACTCTACGCCCACGACTCCACAAAATACCAAACCAGACTCTTCCACCGCTCCAGAAGCAGCACCAGAAGCAGCACCAGAAGCAGCCTTAGATGAGAAAGATCTTTCGATCGCGCCAGAAATTGGCGAACCTGCTATAGCTGCTCAAGAAGAGAATGAAGTGTTGGATGCTAGAGTGAATTCCATCCCTGAAGCTGAGCTGATAGCGTTTATAGAAGGCCTAGAAGATCTAGATCTTGAACTCGACGACGAAGTGGGTGAAGTGGCTTCTAGAGGTGCCTCTAAAACAGCGAGAGTGATGCTTAGCGTGGTGAACAGTGCTCGCAAAAGATACGGCCAATCGCCACTGCGACTCGACACCCGCCTGCCTGCGGCAGCTCAAGAGCATTCATACGGCATGGCTTGTCATCGAAGGCTTCGGCACGTAGGCTTTGACGGGTCATCGTCGTCTAAGCGAATTCGTGAGCAAGGCTATCCTCGCGCTGCGATGGCAGAAAATGTGGGTGCTGGCCATTCTTCGGTGAGGGCTGTTATGAGGCAGTGGATGCGCAGCCCTGGCCATCGCCAGACTATCCTAAACGACCGATATACTGAGCTAGGCGTTGGCTATGCAAAGAATGGCGTATGGTACTGGACTCAGACGTTTGGTAGCCGATAAAGGACTTGCTTGCTTCTTTATCAGCACAGCCTCAGTTCGAGCTTTTTTCTAGAAACGCTCGCATCTGAACAAGCGCACCGCTGATAGCCTGACGCGTTCTCATTTTAGAGAATCTGTGCGCTCTGTGGTTACGCAGGTAGATGACTAGCTGATAAACATAGTAAGTATGTCGCTGACGATGACGACGCATTTTTATGATATTGACAAACTCAACCTCATTTAATGGGTAGGTTTTAGTGCGTATGCCTAAGAGAGTATGGACCTTTTGGGTATACGAGCCGCTAACTTTATCTAGAACAAAGACTCTTTTGCGCAGTTTGCTATAGGCTACTAACAGCCCGGTTAGGATAAGAGGGAACGTAACCAATAGCAATCCTGCAAATTGAGTCGGCTGACAGCTATTGATTTCCTGGCATTCTAGAACAAATAGCCCAATCAAAGTAGCGGGGATAAGAACAAACGAAGCTGACCAAATAGCAAGGAAAAGATACGTCCAAGACTTTAGCTGCTGGGTCAATATTAGTTCGTATGGGCTAGGCGCACGAAGAGTTAGGCGGTAGCCTTCAAAAAGCCTGCCGAGCGCATCGGTTAGCGGTCTAGAAGATTGTGACATATGCTGTTAGCCTGTTTTTGCTGAACCTCTCAGCCAGCTTTTTTCCAGTAAGCATAGAGTAGTCGGCAATAGTGAAGAACAAGAGAACACGGCGCTAGTGAAGAACAAGGAAACACGGCGCTAGCGCTTGAAGCTGTAGCTACTGTTGTACAAGTCAAAAGACTGTATTAAGTCAAAAGACGCTGTGGAATCTTGGCAAAGCTTCTAGAGCTCTGCTGGTAGGATACTGGCTCTAAGAAGCTTCTGCACGTCGCTGTAGCCACGCAGTCAAAAGGGCTAAGCTAAAGACGCCTATTACCGCAAATACAACTATTGCTACTTGCCTTTTGCCCGACAAGATGCCTGCTCCGATTGCTACGACAGGCGGATTGGAGATTGCAATACTGAGCACAAGCGCCGGTAAAAATTTACGCCAGGGCGCTCTGGCTAGCCCAACGCCGTAGGCCACAAAATCAAATAAGCCCGTCATTAAGAACGCCGTCATCAAAAAGAAATTACGCTCTAGGCGCTTTTGGGTAAAGCGATCGACTCGAGACATGAAGCGATCGCCAACCAGTCGCGTCACAATTCCTCGGCCATACGTTGAAGCGACCCAAAAGCAAAGCGTGCAAGCGATCAGATCCGACAGGCAAACAGTTACCAGCCCCCGGCCAAACCCTAATAGCCCGCCAGCCAGTATAGAATAAGCTTCTGACGGCACTATCGGAAACACTACGCTAGTAAAGCGCAGCGCAAATAGGCCTAGAGGGGCCCAAATCCCTAGCTGCTCTACGTGCATCCGAATGCTCTCTTCATCTATACCCGACCGATGTAAGAAAACAATAGGCAGCGCAACAACAGATAAAAGTAAGACAAGACCAATAATTTTACGAGCGAGCTTACTCATACATATTCTTCTAATGGTTTTGTGTGTCAATCGAGCTGGCCGGTGGCGGCACCCTGCTTTAGGTTTTCTGCAACTAGCTCAATCTGAGCTTTGCTTATCCAATGTGAAGGAAACAGCTTGCAGCAAAGCGGTATTCACTTTTCTCTCAACTGCCGACTGTTTCAGCCGATTGCTTTAGCACTTACTACGTCTGAGTGCCACAGTATAGGCCAAGCTGCTAAAACTAACTGGCCACAGGTGTTGTTTCTTTCTGTTCTACTACAGAGCTTTCTTCAGATGCTTTAGCTGTATTTTTTGCTACATTGCTAGAATATGGCCATACCTGTGAATTCAAACTAGGCCGAACAAGATCAGCAAACACATTGAGGGTTTCTTTGGCCGATAGGATTTTCCAGAGCGCCTGAATCTTGGGCTGAATAGCCTTGGTCGAAATGACGTTTAAAGGCGGAATTGCCAGCTCACCTGCTCCGCTAGCTTTGTTGGGATCGGCTATTTCTCGCTTGGATGGTGATATCATCAATCGCTTCCTACCAAAACCGCGTATGAAATCTTAGACATAGTATCGTATCTAGCCCCTGACAAATCCTGCTTTTTGATAAAATTGTGGGCTTTGCAATGGCATAAGCGGTAAGGCCATAGGCTTTCGACGTTCTAAGTAACGTTTATTCAACGATTGGGTCAAATGCTTTACAACTGCCACGTTAAGTTCAAAGAGTGCAGTAGTTTCTAGATACATTAATCTGATTTGATGCATTCAAGGGGCTACGGCACGAAAATGCGGCACGAAGACGCGGCACGAGAACAAGGTTCAGAAACGTGGCTTGGAGACTACTATTTATAGAAATGCGAGTATACAAAGATACAAGCGTATGAAAATATAGGCGAGTAATCAGTGCGCAGAGACGTTTGATGCAGACCTAAGGTAATGGCTCTATGACCGGTTTTCCTACCATTGAGATCGCCTGCAAAGTAAGTCATGAGCAGCCATACTTCATTGTAGGCTAAAGAAATCATCAAGAGCACTGCCTTTCATAGAGAGGCCTATAGAGATAAAAAGAAGGCTCTCAACGGTGGCTAGTATTTTTTGCAGTGATCGCAGGAGCGCTACCCAAGTACCCGCCGCTAGTCCTATTATCTACCCTGCCTTCTTTCTTTAGCTCGCGGATGATGCCTTTAAGCACATCGTCCTTTTCGATTTTTTGGTGCGTGCGGGTGACTGCTTTGAGACAGGCGTATTGTAGAACGTTAATGATGTTGCCGCCGGTTAGCTCGTAGTCATTGGCTAGCTTCTCAAAGTCTATTGCTTCGGCAATCTCGAAGGGTTTGTTGAGGAAGGTATCTTGCCAGAGCTGTAGCCGCTGCTCGGCGTTTGGGAGGGGGAAGTGGATCATAGACTGGAAGCGGCGGGCAAAGGCTTCGTCTAGGTGCGATCGCAAGTTCGTAGCCAGAATAACTAGCCCCGTATAGTCTTCAATCCGCTGCAACAGGTATGAGATTTCTTTGTTAGCAGCGCGATCGTTGGAGTTTTGGGACTCAACCCGTTTGCCGAACAGTGAGTCTGCCTCATCGAAAAAACAGAATCCAATCTTGAAGCTGCGCCCGGTCGAAGAGTCTGGCCAGATTCTTTTCGGTTTCCCCGATGTACTTTGAAACAACTTTGGATAAATCGATTCGGAAGACAGGTAAGTTGGCCTTTTTTCCCAGTAACTCAAGGTTCGCGGATAAAAAAGGGAGTTCGCAACAATTAGCCTGTCAGCGAGAGATAGACATCATCGTTGGTGTCCAATAACTGTAGTATGCGCTGTTGTAGCGCCGAGAGCGGTGAGAGAAAGTGCTGCCTAACTTGGTGAATGTCCATAATGGTGAGAGTAATCCCGCGAAAGGCTTTGAGCAGTAGTTCAGCGGTGGGCTGCGCGGTCGCTCGTTTGGGATTACCCGCATAGAGTCCCGGTAGCGTCTGTTGTTTTACCTGCAACTGAGTGCGCACCGAGAATTCGAGCAGGCACAGGATACGCAGGCCCAAACTCAATAGCCGAATCAACCCCTTGACGCGCTCGTCAGAGGCCAGATAGATAGGCCGCAACCCAAGTGCTTTACCCTTGTATCTGCCAAAGCCTTGTTCAATGAGATACTCATTGCGATAGCCGTAGACTGCTTCAGCGAGCGATAAGTCAAGGTCGTTGCTGACGTAGACTCGCCAACCCAGTAGCTGTATTGCTTGCTGGTAGGCTTCGTCATCTAGCGTTGGCTTCACCGTCACGGTTGTTTTTGTGATAGTCCGAGCCGGTTTATCGCGGTAGGCGCGTTTATGCGTCGTTTCGGTGGCGGTTTCAAAGACGACTTGCACAAGGTCTTTGAGGCGATAGCGTTGAAGAATTCGGTGGGCCGCCGTTTTAGTTTCCTCGGGTGTGCGTCGTTTATGCCCACGGCCCGTCAGGTTCAGTTCATGCAATGCCTCGGTCGCCTTCTCGATGCGGTTGTCTAACCCCTTTCGTTGTCGCCCGGCGTACTTAAACGAATGCACCACAAACCACTGTTCTCGCCAGGTGAACGCGTCTGTCTCTGGCCTGACCAATTGCGGCATCGTGAAGCTAAACCCTTCAGCGATTAGCTCAGCCTCGGCAGGCGAATCGGCGGTTGCCGAGGCCTCACGACGGTTGTGGTCAGGTGTGGCGACGGGGGTAAGCGACTCCTCGCCTCGAAAGACAGGCGCGAGTAGTTCGGCTAAGTCGGCTTTGGAGACTTGCTTTTCAGGCAGCGGACACAGGTAGTAATTCTGACTTTGAGCGATGTAGCGCCGCGTCTCTAGCGCCGCCATCTTACTGTCGCCCACATAGGTCAACCCGCTCGCCGCCAGGCTCTGTTGCACTTTCTTTATCTCTGGAACGTAGAGCGGGTCATCCGCCTGATTGCCACTGACGATGGTGGTGCTCACGGGCAGTCCTAGCGGATCTAAGGCCGCTTGCGATATCTTCACTTGCGGCAGGTCGGGGCGATAGTCTTTGCTGTGACCAAATTGAAATAGGTCTTCACCTTCGACCGTTCTGTATCCACTGCTAGTCGTCGTGTCTAGACGCACACACGATACTTGCAAGTCATACACCCGCACGGTATGACCGTTTAGGGCACCTTCAAACCTGTCCCAGTGTGCATCCTCCCCTAATCGGTCTAGTACACGCTCTAAACGGTCATCACTAAAATCCAGGCTTCTCACCGTTGGCGATAGGCAGCGACCTAATGTGTGACTTAGGCCAGATGCCCACTCTTCTACCTGGTTGAGGCGATGGTCTCCTTGCGAGAGTATGTAAGTAGAGCAGTGAAATAATTTATAAGATAGAAAAGTTGCTATCGTGTCACGTTATGCCTGCTCCTCTTCGTGCTGTCCTGAGTTCGACAGACCTCGCGATGCTATCAGACCTGCGGATAGCCGGTAGTGTGCCATATCGCGTGCGTGACCGAGCCCATATGATGTTGATGAGCGCAGCCGGATGGAATGCACCGGCACTAGCCAAAGCGTTTAGCTGCCACGAGCATACGGTTCGGACGACAATCAAACGCTGGAATGAGTCAGGACTCTATGGTCTCTGGGACAAGGAAGGTCGTGGTAGCAAAGCCAAGTGGCAACCGTCAGACTTGGACTATTTGATTGAGTGTCTAAACGAAGAGGAACGGACTTACAATAGCCATCAATTAGCTGTCAAGCTATGGGAGGAGCGCCAGGTAGAATTGAGCGCAGACCGGATTCGACAGTTGTTAAAAAAAAAGGCTATCGCTGGAAACGCACCCGCCAAAGCCATCGAAACCGTCAAGACCTAGCCGCTAAGAAGTTAGCTAAGTCACACCTGATTCAACTCGAAGCGCTTGCAGCTACAGGCCAGATTGCCTTGAAATATCTCGATGAAACCGGTTGTTGTCAGTGGACGCCTGAAAGCTACAGCTACAGCCCAATTGGTAAGCAGAAACGGTTTGAACAAACTGCACGCCGAGGGCAACGAGTGAGTATTCTCGGCATCTGGGATCCTGACGAGAGTTTTGACTATGCGCTGTGTGTCGGTGGCTTCAACGGCGAACGCTACTTGGAAGTGATGGACTGGCTCGCCTCGAAAGCTGCCAAGACCTACGCCGAGACAAAACGACTGACCTTTATCGTTCAAGATAACTGCACGATTCACAAAAGCAAGTTGGTGCAGGCGCAGTGGCCGAAATGGCAGGCTCAAGGTTTGTTTGTCTTATTCTTACCCCCTTATTGCTCCGAACTCAATCCGATTGAAGGTCAATGGCATCAGCTTAAAACACATGAATTGGCTGGTCGGATGTTCGAGTACGAAGATGAGTTGGCTGAAGCCATTGTCGATGGCATGATTGATCGCAGTCAGCAGGGTGATTACGCTCTAGACCGTTTTATACTTAATTGTTCCTAGCTACTTACGATAACCAGCCCACTAAAACTTGACTTAGACTTAGCCCTTGCCAGTTCCCATGCTGCTCAAAGTGCTTATCAGCTAGGCTACTCAGCTCAAGCTTCTCCATCTGATTGAGCAGTAGTGGGATATCATCGACTCGTTCGTTTGCAATTAGCTGCGCCATGGATGCCTTATCTTGTATGGGCTACCCTCTTATTATCGCAATTTACTTTTCCTCGGATTATTTCAGCGAACCGTGAGCAGTAAGCACGCGGTCAAGTCTTTCCTTTTTTCGTTTGTTCAGGGAGTAAACCATTAGTACTGGCTAAAACCTTAGCTGTTACAAAACTCTTACTTAGTAGTCCTGAAGCATTTTTCAAATCCATACTAAAAATGTTTTCTGACAATCCGAAGGCCGTATTTTGTTCAGGTTTACCGCCTAAACTGTCATTAGTACTGTGTTTACCTTCTCCACCACCTTTTTTACTTGTTAATTCACTTAGGTGTTTACCGGTGAAGGTGAACTCCACTAAAAGATCAGGCTTCCTATGTTTGTTTTTTGTTTGTGCTATTTTACAGTGCTCCGGACAGAATTAGGAGACTAGAATCCTATAATTACAAAGATTTTGATAGTTGGGGTGAGATTTAATCAAAGTCTTGTCCAAATCGAAGTTGTAAATAAATCTCTCCAGCAGGTGCAGATTTGTTTGCGACGTTTGTAAGAGAAGAGGCCATGGAAAAGACAAACGGTCGAGTGGTGTCGCGCTGCGGTTTAGCAAAGACACACTTACAGCATCTAATGACGGCTACTGCAATCAACTGCAAGCGTGTTCACAACTGGCTTAGCGGCGTTCTGCAAGCGGTTACTCGCACTTCTCAGTTTGTCAAATTGATGCAGCCAGCGGCATATTGAGCAATATTTCGCTAGCAGTATCAAAAGCTGCGAAGAGCTCTACGCTATTGACATCTGACAGCATGACGGCTAGCCTATGAACATTCCTTCCTACAATTACCAAAGGCTTAGAGCTCCCTTTCTTACTTTCGCCTGATATCCGTCAATCTACAGAGCTACTGAGGTTGTAAGTAAAGGGCACTCTTCGTTCACGGTTAGAAGCATCCGTGAAGTGTTTTTATGAAAGTGATTTCTTTAGTTGTTTGTGTATTCTTAAGCATCCTCGCAAACCAAAAAACCGCGATGGCCCAAGTTGTTCCTGATGATACGCTCTCTACAACGTTCACTCAAACAAACAGTGACTTTGAGATCAATGATGGTAATCGCATCGGCAGCAATCTGTTCCATAGCTTCGATCGGTTCTCAGTACCCACAGGCGGATCGGTACTCTTCAACAACTCTATCGACGTTCAGAATATCTTTAGTCGCGTCATCGGTGATAGTCTCTCTATCATTGACGGAGAGCTTGGAGTGATTGGTGATACCAGGGCTATTTCATTCTAAAGAGAGATTTAAGCAAGTCGAGGCCGTTCCCAGCTTTGCGTTGAGCTTGAGCCATATTGTCAAAGCCGTGGTTCCGGTACAAATTGAATTGAGAGCTAAATTACGAGCTAAGGCAAAGTTGTTGGGTAATGGCTGCACCCGAATCCTGGAGGCATCCTCCCCTTGGGTCACGTCGCGCACATAATGAACTTTGTTCTCAACCTGCCAGTAATCGCGAATGCGCTGAGCAAACGTCTCAACGGGCTCATCTAAAGAACTAATGTAATAGCGAATAGCCGGTGGCTTAATCAAAATGTGCGGGCCTTTGAGAATATGTCGATAACTGGTGACCCGGATAATTGTCTTCAGCCCAGCCCACTGGTCTGCATGGGGTAATAATTCAATGTCACGGCATAGTTCAACCGTGCGTCGCTCTACCCGACCATGACCGGTTTCCACTGAGTGAACGTGGGCTTCTGCTTGAAATTTTTGCTTGAGTGCTTTGAAGAAGTTGCCATGATTCCCTTTGAGAGCACCTAAATAGTGATTGCCAGAGTCAATAATCTGCTGACAAGTTTTTTTGGGTGTTGAGGGCATCAAAGGCAAAGACCACACCCCGCTGAGCTAAGGCTTTGAGCACAGGTGGCAGGGCGGTGATCTCGTTACTCTTTTTGTCCACGGGTTGAATCGGCAGAATCAATCCCCTTTCTACGACATAAACGGTGACGAGCTGAATGGCTCGGTGAGATTCGGTCGTACTCGCTGGGGTCTCTAGCAAGTACGACCCCCTTAAGACTTTGCCATCTAGCGTCACGGTTTCACCGGCTAAGGGCTCAATTTCAAAGAACTTGGCTAGACAAAGACTGTAAGCGGTGTAGTCTAAGTTCAACAAAACTCGACGAATCGTACTATAGGAGGGCAACCGATCTTTGGCCGGCTTAAACAAAGACAACAGCTCTGCTCGGTAGCTATCGAGCCAGTCACTGATGGCGAGGAACCCACGACAGCCTGCACTCACCGATAAGGTAAAGAGCGCTAAGCAGAGGGCTTGGTCATGGCGACGACCCGCTCCACGCCGAAGATCGGGTAACTCTTGAAAGGCTTCGACGATAGCTAACGTGCTCATGCTGGGGAAGACTCAATCAACGACTCTCCTTACTCTAGAGACTCTGTACCCCATCTGTCTAGAATGAAATAGCCCTGGGTGATACAAACCTCTTTTTGCTCAATCCCAACGGTATTCTCTTTGGTCCTGATGCTTCGCTGTCAATTGGAGGATCGTTTGTAGGAACCACCGCATCACGCGTTCAATTTTCAGATGGCATAGCGTTTAGCGCAGAAGATTCAACGCGATCGCCTATGCTAACGATGAACGCGCCAATTGGCCTACAGATGGGCACAAATGCTGGAGCTATTTCGCAGCAGCCCTCCTCACAGCTAGAAATCTATGCTGATAATACGCTTGCTCTTATTGGCAACGGTTTACAGCTTGAGGGTAGTACGCTGACGGCATTTGATGGCCGAATTGAGCTAGCTAGTCTAGGACCTAATGCGCAGGTGGAACTAGATACTAGGTTTCAGCCACTCCGGCTCGTACACCAAGACCACTCTAACTTTCGAGATATCACCTTGAGCCAAGCAGCACTGATTGATGTCAGCGGAGATGGTGGTGGCAGTGCGCAGATTCAGGGCCGAAACATTGCTCTAATAGAAGATTCGTTAATTAATGGTGATATTTACACCGATGGCGTCGGTAGTGAGCTTTCAATTACGGCTACAGAGTCACTCACCGTCGCTGGTGACCCACTCAGCTCAGAAGCCAGCCAAATTAGAAGCCAGCTAGGATTCGCGGCGACAGGACGCGGTAGCGATCTTCTCATTAGCGCGCCCAGTATATCCCTAACAGGCGGTGGACAAATCTTAGGAGGACTCAACGGCGCATCCGGGCAAGGCGGTAATATATCAATCGTTGCAGACAAAATTGAAGCAACAGGTACGCTCCCACCCTGGACGCCCAGCGGCATTCTAAATCCGCTGTGGGATGGCGCAACCGGGCAAGGTGGCACGTTGCACATACGAGCGAACCAGATTCGGTTGAGAGAGGGTGCTCAAATTAGTGGTGAAATATGGGAAGCTAACGGCGTAGGGGGCGACATCACTATCTCAGCCAATGATATTGAAGCGGTTGGGCGGAACAGGGGGAAACTTACGGGTCGATACACAAAATCTGAGTTTGTTTAACGGTGCGCAAGTCAGCTCAACGATATTCAATGCGGAAGGTAAAGCAGGTAACGTCACCGTCAACGCAACCAATATTGAAGCTTCTGGCGTTTATGACGACAACAGTTATTACAGCACAGGTCTTTTTACCAGTGCATATGATGGTGCAACCGGTGATGCCGGAGACCTGAGAATTGACACACAAACGTTAAGTCTCTCCGACGGTGCGGAGATAGGGGCAGGTATTTTCAGCGGGAGTACTGGCAATGCGGGTAAGCTCTACGTTACCGCGCAATCCATTCATATCGATGGTGTCAATGGAGAAGCGATCAGTCGGCTGTCTACGCTAGTCGATAATGATTCAGAGGGTCAGGGTGGAGATATTGTTGTTCGCGCCGGTGAAGTCGTATTGCAAAATGGCGCTGAAATCACCAGTCGCAGCGGTGGCATGGGTAATGCTGGGAGTATTGATATCGGGGCGCGTTCTTTGCAATTAAGAAACAATGCTAGCGTCACCACCCAAACAGCTTCTGGAGATGGTGGCAACTTAAGTCTACGGTTAGCTGACTATACCATTCTCAGAAACCAAAGCCTCATTTCTGCTGAGGCGGACGGAACTGGGCAGGGTGGAAACATCTTGCTCAGCTCCCCTGTTATTGTAGGGTTAGAAAATAGCGACATCGTAGCTAATGCTTTTCAAGGCCGTGGTGGCAACATTGACATCATCACTCAGGGGATCGTCGGATTGGCGTTTCGCAACACGCTAACGCCCAGGCTAGATGGTTCTAACGACATTACCGCTAGCTCGCGGTCTAACGTGGACGGTAGCGTGCAAATCAATAGCTTGGGCGTTGGCCTAGAGTCCGGCCTGGTTCAGCTCCCCTCCTCACTAGAAGATTCTAGCGATCGCATCTCCGAAGATTGCGCCGAATCTAGTGGCAATCAGTTCATTGCGTCCGGTCGTGGTGGGCTACCGCCTAACCCAACCCAGCTACTGGGCAGCAGCAGTTTATGGACTGACATGCGCCTGCCGAACACCTCTCAAACCCAAAATTCTCGAGCCGTTAGCAACGTTCGAGTTAGGACTCCACTGACTGGAGAAAATGAACAGTCTGAAACATCAGAAAATATAGAGATTGTAGAAGCATCTGGCTGGAACTTCAACAGCAGTGGACAGGTTGAGTTTTTCGCCGCGTCAACGGCCACGACTATAGACAGCACTCCCGTAAGCTGTTTAACACCAGTAGCAATAGATAAAGAACAGTCGTAGGCCGAAGCTTATCGCTAGATGCATTCCTGTTTGGGGTACAGCCCCGACTCGCGCAAAATCCGGCCATAGGCGTAAAGGCGCACGCTGAGGTGGCTTAATATACCGCCATTTGCCCTGAGTCCTGAAATTCAGATGTTCTAGAAAGATCGCTTGCTCCAACCCTTAAGCTCAAGCTCTCCATAGATCATACAGGATAGCTATAGTGGCTACCTTATCGGCCTGGTTCAAGTGCGGGTGGGTGATTCGTTCAACTTAAACAGGCAACTGCCTGGGACAGCTGGCAAGATTAAAACATAAGGAGGAATCCAAATGGAATCTGGGCGTTGCTGAATTTAGGTATGAATTCGGTGATCGCCAAGGCACTGGAACATCCCAAAACTTGAGATAGTGAATCAGCAGTCGAAGCGAATGCTTCAACATCTCTAACGACTTGGAATAACACAACGTCTTACGATGCAGCCGAGCCAGGTAGTGCCTCAACCTGGTGTTCTCTCCTTCCACCCTGGTTATATATGTTTTACTGACAATCTGGTCACCGTCAGGCACAAACATCGGGTAGACCTTCCAACCGTCTGTGACGTAGAAGAAGCACTGCCATAGGCTCACTATCGACCACAGCGGCCCGAATGTCTTTGCACTTCTATCCCCAATTACCCAGCCGAGTATGCCTGGTTTGAAGTGGTCTACGGCTGTCCATATCCAGACCTTATCTTTCTTGGTGCGCATTCCCTAGCGCCGTGCGACGACGCGGGTTCGCATCCGCTTTTTGAGCCTACAAACGTCTGAAGTTCATCAAGTTCTCCTACCTGTGGAATGTGTTCAGGGTCGTAAGCATCAGGCAGCAGTTCACCGACTTGTTTAACCCAGGTGATGACTGTTGTATGGTGAACCCCTTTGACGCGTTCGATAGCTCGAAAGCCCATGCCGTTGACGCACATCTTCAAGCATTCTCGTTTGAACTTGTTTGAGTAGCCGACTTCGTCGTATTGGTCGATAAACTGACGACCACACTCGACACAGATGTGGTTTTGTTTACCTTTTTTCTTCCCGTTTTTACGAATATGGGTGGACTGGCATGCCGGACATTGCATAGAGCAGAAAACCTCAATTCATACCTCTATTATGCAACGCCAGAAAGACAAGTACTAGTACGACTCTATACAGCACTCATTTGCTTTCTCGGTACTGGTGTAACAGATATCCGCAACATCTTACATGACAAATCACAAGCAGTTGGGGCGCTAGCGCTAGTAAGTAGATCAGTCTAATTAATTAGAAGATAGGAAACAGCCGCTGAAGGCCCCCGTCTCCGAGTTCGGGGCTCTGAGGTAAGATGCTTAAACCCTCTTTGGACTTGCGTCTTAAACTTTTTGGACTGGCGATCTCCCCTGGAATCGGGGGTTGAAGGGCAATGCAGGATGTTCAGTTTAATTGCAACCATCGTAACTACTCAGGCTTAATTCTTTCAGTTGATTGAGGAAGGCTAGACTCTTTACAAGCTATGGTTTTGAAGGTGTAGAGTAAATCAGTAGGCGACCAGAAATTGAGCGAGCGCGAGCCAAAACTGAATATCAGCGAAGCAGACATCCGCGCGGTATACCAGGAAGGTGAAGAAGCAGTGGTGGCACTCTTCAAGGTGCTAATAGCGCGAATAGATCGGACAGAAGCGCGGCTCGATACGCTAGAAAATCAGCAACACAAAGATAGTCGCAATAGCAGTAAGCCACCGTCAGGCGATGGGTTCAAAAAGCGCACCAAAAGCTTACGAAAAAAGAGTGAACGCCCCAGTGGTGGTCAAACAGGCCATCCAGGCAGCACCTTGGAATGGTGCGAGACTGTCGATGAGAGGGTGCAGCATTCGGTAGACGCCTGTGAGAGCTGCGGTGCATCCTTGTCAGCAGTTGCCGTCATAGACTACGAGCGTCGCCAAGTGCATGAGTTACCCCCTTTGCAACTACAGGTGATAGAACATCAGGCGGAAATTAAGCGCTGCGAGCAGTGCGAGTGGCATACGCGGGGAGCGTTTCCCGCCGAAGTGAATAGCCCGGTGCAGTATGGCAGCGGACTCAAAGGGTTGATGGTGTACTTGATGGATGCGCAACTGTTGCCGTCAGCACGAACCTGCGAGGTGCTCAGTGAAGTGCTAGGCTGCCAAATCTCAGAAGGAACGCTCTACACCGCACGGACGCAGTGCTTTGAGCGCTTAGCGCCAGTCGAAGCGCAGATTAAAAAGAGCATTATGACCTCAGCGGTGATGCACTGTGACGAGACTGGGCTACGGGTAAACAGCAAGCTGTGGTGGTTGCATGTTGCTAGCACAGCTTGCTTGACCTACTACTTTGTTCATCCTAAACGCGGCCAAAAGGCGATTGATGAGATGGCTATGCTGCCGACCTTCCAGGGCATTAGTGTCCACGATGGTTGGCAAAGCTACTTCCTGTATGACTGTCTGCATAGCTTATGCAACGCGCATCATTTACGCGAACTACGCTTCATCAATGAACGCTACGAACAACCTTGGGCTGCTGAGATGACGACACTTTTAGTTGACATTAAAACGGCAGTGGATGACGCCAAAGACAACGCTGATACTGCGCTTTCGGGGCCGCAGCTAATCAAGTTTGAACGGCGTTATCGAACCTTATTAGCAGATGGCTTCAAAGCTAATCCGCCGCCGCCGGTTGATGAATCACTACCGAAAAAAAGGGGGCGGGTAAAACAGTCGCCGCCCAAAAACTTACTCGACCGGCTTCAAGCGCATCAATCGGCTGTCTTAGCTTTTATGCACAACTTTCAGGTGCCTTTTGATAACAATCAAGCCGAACGCGATGTGCGCATGATGAAGCTCAAACAGAAGATCTCTGGTTGCTTTCGCTCGCCAGCGGGCGCTCAACAGTTTTGCCGTACTCGGGGCTATATTTCTACGCTGAGAAAGCAGGGTCTCCCTGTACTTGATGCGCTTAGAAGTGTTTTCCTCGGCTCCCCAACAATTCCAACACTTCAACCTGAGTAGTTACAAATTGCTGTGATTTTGCAAAAACCCTGACAAAAGACCAGCTTTCTGAAATGCTAGCTCTCTGAAATATCTGTTAGGAGAGGTTTGTATAGGAGAGTTTTTTATCCAGTTGAGTCATTCAACCTACCGTGCGATCGCATCTCTAGTGCTCAAACTTTTGCGCCGTTGTGGGCTATTGTGAGCCTGTAGCAATGCTTCTTCTATATAACAGACAGAATAGAAAGTCTATTGAGAAAACGCTATGCCAAAATCACGTCTCTATCAGCCCTTAATTTTTCGACTGGTTCATGCGGCCAACGGCACGTTGGTGCTAGCTTCTATGGCAACCGGCTTTTGGCTATACAACACATGGGACCACCGATTTGGGAGACTGCCGCTGCCGGAGGCAAGCAACCGCTGGTTAGGTATTCACCATCAGATTGGCGAAATTGTCACCGTTTGTTTTGCAGTTTTTCTGTTGTATAGTCTGTTTGCCGGTCGCAAAAGACTCATTCAGCTTAGATCGCTTAAACAGCTCCCCCATCTCAATCGTCCTTCTGGGCAGTATGCGCTGCTGCACCTAATTAATACAGGACTTTTGGGAATGCTGCTGCTGTCTATGGTGTCGGCGCGGCAGTTTGGTGGTGCAAAGGCATTGATCAACAGCGAGTGGGATAATGTTTGGTACAACCTGCATGTGTTTGCCTGGGCTGGGATGGTGGTGCTGGTCGCTGCTCATGTGACAATCTCTTGGAAAGCAGGTGGCATACCGCTATTACAGTCGATGGTAGATCGCCGCGTCCGGTCAAATGATAGTCCGTCGCGGTGGCCCGAGCGCTTACAGCGGTGGGTGAAAAGGATGTAGTTCGTACATAGGCGAAAGACACAGAAAAAGTCGCAGAAAAAGCCGTCTGAACTACTCTGAGTCAGACGGCTTTTTGCCTTTTTGCTAGCTGTCTTGCTTCTAGCTATGTGTCTTCCAGGCTATGTGTCTTCTAGGCTATGTGTCTTCCAGGCTATGCCATCGGAATCTAGCTCAGTTAAAGCGCGTAGTTTAGAGCGCGTAGTTCACAGTCGCTATTAGCTCCGCATCGGTGTCCCCATCTTTAAAGATATAGTTACCGCCTACTTGTATGACCACCTGTTCAGCTACTTCAAAGTCTAGACCAGCGGTCACCAGCGGATTTATATTGTCGCTACCGTCTGTATTGATAGCTAGTCCGCCGCCCGCAAAGAGCGAAAAGTCTGGAGACACTTCACCCTCTCCGGTCAAAGCAATTCGATACTCCGTCTCATCGCCAATTAATATTGCTGGCCTACCCGATAGACTAATCTCGCCAAAGTCGGCAACTTTGATTTTTGCGCCTACGACTGCAGTCAGATCGTCGTTAAAACCGCCTCTAGCACCTACACCTACATAGTTATCTGCTGGCTCGGCCAAAGCTGTCTTAGGAAAGGCTGCTGTGTTCAGTGAAAATCCGCTCAATGCGATCGCAGCGGCCCATAGACCCAATTTGTATTGCATAAAAGTTTTCTTGTATAGAGATCAATGGGATAGCTACTCCTATCTAAAGCAGCTTTTTGATTAAATCTCAAAGTACGGCCACACGTCTAATGCGTATGGCAACGAAGGTTGACTCTTTGGGCAATTACGTTCTTAAGAAAAAGATTGTACAACTACCCTGACCGGTATATGCAAGCGTAGTCGCGTCGAAAGCGGGTTAAATAGCTGTCACAAGAGCGAGGGAAAAGCGGTCAATCGGCTGCTTTATAATAGTAAGGCCAAACTTGAACGGTCTGGTTTAGCTATCTGATTCAGTTACTTACAGCCGCTGCTTTGCCAGAGGAATCCTATGCCTATTGATGTCTCTTTTTCGCTGAATCGGTCGCTGGTAAAGCCTTTGACGGTAGTGATCAACTCCATTTTGCGCAATACGACACGTCAAGATGGTGGTGAGCCGCTGCGGTTTAATGTGGTGGTGCCGACGGGCGATCGCACTTTCTTTGAAGATACGCTGCTGCCTCCGTTCGACGCTGATATAGCAGCGGGCGATGCTATTTTTCGCATTCAAGAATACGCGCCGCCAGAGTACCTCAAAAACTACCTAGACAATAAATTTAAAGAGAGTAATCCTCAGCGCCGCTTGTCTCGCTATATGCAGTATGGGCGGCTGTTTTTGCCATCTATTTTCCCAGATGTGCGCCGGGTGATCTATTTAGACTGCGATACGTTGGTCATTGGGGATGTGCGATCGCTCTATGCTCAAGGTGAAAAGCTGACCCCTCAGCGCTATTTGGGCGCGGTTCCTCACTTTTTCCCGGCGGTGCTTTATTTCAGCAATCCTTTCAAGCTACTAGGCGACCTGCGAAAGTTTGAAAGCACCTTTAATAGCGGTGTTCTACTGACCGATCTCACTTATTGGACAGAAGCCACGTATAGTTTGCTAAAGCATTACCTAGCGCTGGACGCAGAAAATAACTACCGTTTGTTTCATCTAGGCGACGAGACCGTTTTTAATTTGATGTTTAAAGATGCCTACATTCAGCTAAACGGCGAGTGGAACGCCTGCGGCTATGGGCAGGGCCACTTAGTTGCTGGTCTGATGCGTCGCCCATTAGAACAGATGAGTATTATTCACTGGAGCGGTGGTCATCACAAACCTTGGGAGAGCGATCGCGTTATTTACTCTGATTTATGGCGACAGTATCAGCCCGCTGTTAGCGCTAGCTAGACGCAACCGTTCAATGCAAACGCCAAAAAAACGCTAGCGGTGCAAGGTCTTTGCAGTGACTCAACACCTACAAAGACCTCGCACCGCCAGCGCGTAGAACTATTTCGCTTGGAACTTACGCCTCGCCGGTAACCGACAGTGCCTCAACCCACACGCGAGGACATATGCCGCCCGGCGTCACTTCAGCTTCAGGCTCAATATGCGAGATGCTCTTTAGCACTTCACGAAAGTCTCCTGCAACCGTTGCCGACTCTACGCTAATCCGCTTGCCGTCTTTGAGCAGCCAGCCATCAAAGGGTAAAGAGAAAGAGCCTTGCAGCGAATTTACCCCGGCATGAAGTGCCTGCAGTTCGTCAATTAAAACAACCCCATCTGCCGTGTTTAGATCGTAAGCATCGTCAGCCGCCTCTCCAGGCAAGACTTCTATGTAGTTCAGCCCAACGCTGACTTTTGCCCCAATACTGGCGTGGCCAGTTGGCTCTGCATCCATGCGCTTGGCTGTTCCTGCGCTGTGGATAAAGTTTTTCAGCACCCCTTTTTCAATTAGCGCTAACCGCCTGGTGGGGGTGCCTTCTCCGTCAAAAGTCTCAGAAGAGACATTTTCAGAATGCAGCTCATCGTCATAGACCGAAAGCAGTGGGCTTGCGACATCTGTGCCAATAGACTCAGCCGTCGAAAGAGAGCGATTGTCTAAGATATTCTGAGCGTTATACATGTTTGAAAAGGCGCTCAGCAGGCTGAGAAAAGCTTCGGCAGAAAAGACGACCGGATACTTGCCCGAGGTGATTTTTTCGTAGTCGAGATGGCTGATGGTCTTCTCGGCGGTTTCTTTGACGCAGCTATCTACGTCTAGCTGGTCAATTCCAGTTTTGAAGCGCATGGCCCCTGCGGCTCTTGGCTTGCGGCCTTCTTGCGCAGTCTTACCGTATAGATAAACAGAGGCATAGGTCCGCTCTTCGCTTCGCTGCGCACCGTCGCTGTTGAGATAAAAGCGTTCAATGTCGCGCTGCGCAATGCCATTATACGGCACAGAGACAATCGCCTCGTGCGCTGCTAGTACGCCTTTTTCAGCGTTTACCAAAGTCTCGACAAGCTCTGGGACAGGGGCAGGCTCTGCCTTGGTAAAGTCTACTTCGGCGGCGGGTGCGCCAGCTTGAGGGCTAAAGTCCGGCGCATTTTCCTTAACGCCAAAGGCACTGGCTTCGTAGGCGGTTTTGAGCGCCATTTCAAGGCCGATTTCGTTGGTGTCAGTTGTGGAGGTAACGCCAATTTGGTTTTGGTCGTTCCACACGCGCACGATCACGCTAGATCGGTTAGAGGCTTTGACCTGTTTGGGCTTGCCTTTATCTACTTGGACACTGGTTTCGTCTACAGATGAGCCGTAGATGTCGTATTTAGCGATGCTGAGCTTTTGTGCGATCGCCTCAGCCTGTTTTGCGATCGTTTGGATATTTGTCATAAGAAATGAAGAGTGTTAAAAATATCGCTAGAACAGGCCTCTTGCCTGCCTAGCTTCTGTTGTCTTGCAAGCCATTGGCTGCTTAGCGACCACCAACAGTAATGTCATCCACCTTGATATGAGGCTGACCAACCGTTACATATACGCTGCCGCTGACTGATCCACAAAAACCAGGGGCCAAGCTAATGTCGTTAGAACACATCGAAATCTTGTTCATAATTCCAGTCGCTTCACCAATCAGGGTCGCACCCTTCAAGGGCTTAGTAATTTTGCCATTCTCGATCAGATAGGCTTCGTCAACTGCAAAGTTAAACTGACCCGTTGGGCCGACGCTACCGCCCCCCATCTTCTTGCAGTAAATGCCCTTCTCAACCGAGGCAAACAGCTCTTCTACCGTATGATTGCCTGGCGCGATGTAGGTGTTGCGCATCCGAGAAGCCGCTGCGTGGGTATAGCCCTGACGGCGACCGCTACCCGTACGCGGATGGCCCGTGCGCATCTCTCCTGCCCGATCAGAAATGAAATTCTTCAAGATGCCGTTTTCAATTAGCAGCGTCCGCTGAACAGGCATACCCTCATCGTCCATATCAATGGTTCCAAAGGCTTCTGAAGAAAGTCCTTCATCCCAGGCTGTTAGGCTTTCGTGCGCTACTTTTTGGCCTTTTTTGTGCAAGAAAGGCGTTGTCTCTTTCTCAATTTGGGTGGTTTCTAGCAGATGGCCACAGGCCTCATGAAAAATCACGCCGCCAAAGTGATTAGCCATAATCACTGGATAGTTACCCGATTCTACATAGTCCGCATAGAGCATTTTGCCAGCGGCTTCGGCTACCTTTTCAGCCGTCGCGCTGTAGTCCCAGGCGGTAAGAAAGCTAGGGTCGCCAGTGTTACCCAAGCGCTCACTAATAGAAGAGCGGTGCTCGCCATCGGCGCATAGCAGGCTAAAGCCAACAGACTGGGTTAGCCGAACGTCGCGGGCAAAGGTGCCGTCGCTAGAGGCCACCAAAACTTCTTGCCAGTCACGAAAATAGGCAGCGCGACGAGCCTGTATGTGCTCAGCTTTTTGACTGAGGGCGGCGTTGGCTTCTAACAGCACCTCGCCCATCGTTTGCATAGAAGGGCAGCTTGCTAGCCAGTTGTCTTTCCCACGGGTCACGCCATAGTCGCGCAGCGGCTCTAGGTTAATCTCGGGCACGCTAGCGCTAGCGGCTGGCATTGCCAAATCCATAATGGCCAAACCCTTTTCTAAGGCGGCCTTGAGGCCATCAAAGGTTAGGTCATTTGTGCTGACATAGCAGTCAGAGCTGCCTTTAAACACGCGTACGCCTGCCCCAGAAACTAGGCTCGGTGCAATGCTGGTGATAGCGTCATCTTCGGCAAGGCTGCTGATGTAGTTTTTTCGCTCTAGGAAAAACTCAACGAAGTCAGCACCAACGGCCCGACCTAGACCCAGTAAGGTAGACAGCGGCGATCGCCAGGTTTCGTCAAACTTATCAGTAGTAGCGGTGTAAGTGAGAGACGGGATCTGCTCTAAGCGTAGGGGCTGTTCAAATGTAGCGGCTGTCATACCGAACCAATTCCTTTTGATATTCTTCTGGCTCTTAGTTTACCAAATGTGACAATGGATGTGCCTAAGGCAGAAACTGGCGGTTTCCTCTACACCTGCTTTCCTCTATGTCTCTTTTTGCGCTCGCTTCTTTTCTTTTTTCCTTTGGCTCTTGCTTCAACCGCTTTGACTGCTTTGACTGCTTTGACCGCAGCGACCGCCCCAGCCTGCCGTAGCCATTAAGTTTTATCTAAGGCTACGGCAGCGTCTCGGGGCTTGTCTCAAGCATCAACAAAGAGATCGTCACCTTCCTGTGTGACCGTAAAGCTAGCTACATCGGTAGGTGCTTTACCCATCGCCATCACTTTTTGAGCCACAGATGGTAAAGGAATACCCACAAAAGACTCTACCCATTCCACATTTTTGCCCGTGCACACTTCAAATTTGGAGCCGTGAAAAGGGCAGGTGAGAACGCCATTTTCTAGCTTACCCTTGGCCATCGGTAGACCCAAGTGCGGACATTTGTTTGCGATCGCACAGTAGCCATCTCCCACCTTGGCCACCAAAACTGACTGGCCATTGGCGCTAGCTTTAAAGGCTTTTTCGAGGTTGATATCTGACGTGTTGGCAATCTTTGCTTTAGTCACGGTAGGAGACACCTATATATTAGAGACAAATCTTATAGCTACTGAAAATATAGTGATTGAAAATAAAGTCTTCCAATACTACAGGCCAATACTACAGGACAGAGCGCAGGACAAAGCGATAGTCAGCAGTCTATGAGACTTTTCGTAAGGTTTCTAAGGACCTACAACAGAAGGGGCGGTTGCCAGCTCTAGGGCACCTGCTTTCATTTTTTCAATATCTGCGGGTAACCATGCTCTAGCAGCCTGGCAGTGATGCGCCACTAGCAGCCCCCACAGCTCCTTCTTAGGCAGGTCTTTTTCGATTAAAATTGGGACAACTAAATTGGCCTGTACGCTGAGGTAGCGCAGGAAATCTCGGTGACAAGGGGCAATCTCTGCTGTTTCAATATCTGCGATCGCTCGCACCCGGCCCTCTAGATATAGCGCCGCATACTCTTCGTTAAAGCACTGGTCAGGTCCAGTTGAACCCAAAATAGAGAATCTCTGGTCGCTTAGCGATTCAAACGTTACTCGCCCTTCCCACTCGCGGTAAAAGTAGTAAAGCACCACTCGGTTAACCTGAAGGAAGGCTCTTAGTTCATCCGTCGTCTGCTGCACCGTGTGGTCATGCCGCATCTTCTGCTGAAGCCGCTGCATGATTGTCTGAATCTGAGAAACTTCCGATTCGTCACGGCTAAGGTGGATGTCAGGATTGAATGGAGTAGACATGAAAAATTGAGTGTTAGGGATTAAGGCTACCCGTATCTGCTTATCTTGTACGTGGTCACAGCGACAAACTGCTCTGAATCTTCTTCACTTTCTAAGATTTCGACTTTGAAAGGACTTATACAGCATATATTCGGCACTGACTTTCACATTTGCTTTGATATCAATTCTCGCAAGGCGTTTGATACAAGTAGGTGCAAATGGCGTAAATGTCGAATATATGCGAACTTACAGACCTAGCGATATGGATCTGGCTATTACTTCTCCGTTAGGCTGTATGTTCCCCTATCTCCTTTAAACCACTCTCCGTCTCGTACCCCTCCAGAGAGGATATTAGAAATTCGGTTACGCGCTTTGAGATACTGCTGCTTCGGCATCCCGTCTTTAAACAGCGAATCCATCACTTCCGCAATTTTGAAAGACTTGTCAGTCTGTGTCTCTAAAACAAGCCTGACGGCTTCAGGAATTGTTTTTTCCTTAACACCTGGGCGAGTGTACTTCTGCCAGCTAGCAGTTCGCCCGTCTTTTTTCTTGCTAGTCTTGGTCTTTGTTGCTTTCTTACGTGGCGTTTTTTCCTCTACCTTACTTTCAGGCTCAGTGATCTCTTCTGCTTTGGCGGCAGGCTCAGCTTCAGATTCCTCTTCAGCCGCCTCCTCAGAGTCCTCTTCAGCCGGGTCTTCAACGGCAGGCGTCTCTTCGCTAGAATCTTCTTCAGCTACTTCAGCAACCTCTGTGGGCGCAGTGGCTGCTTCTGTCTCTGTTGCATCTGCGCCAAATAGAGGCATAACAGCGCGAACGCCTGCTAGCTTTTCTCTTATCTCTTCTAGTTGGGCAACAAGAGAGGCCTCCTGGTCGACTAGTTCTGAGGCGATTTCCTTCAGTTGAGGTAATACGGTTTGAGTCATAGGTGAATTCTAGAAGCAGTGTGTGTCTTGATTTACTAGGTAATAATACTACCGTAATGGCTGTCAATCGGTATTATCGTAGGGCTGATTATCTTCCTCTTTTTCAACACATTCCCTAGCATCTTCTATATCTAAAGGCTTACTTGCGATCGCTTGAAACTCTTAGCCCTACGGCTGACGACGGTTGAAGCGATTTTTTAAGTCTGCTGAACTGAAGTTTGTCGGCTCTGACTTTGTTTTCTGACGTGGTTGTTTCTTTTGGCCGTCGGGCTTTGCTCCGGATGCTTTTTTCCGCAAGGTAGGTTTGTCTACGCTTTTTTTGGCGTCTTTGTGGGCATTGTTATGAGCGTTTTCGTGTTTACTGGCCTGGTTTCTCAGCGTTTTAACACTTTCTCGTCCGTTACCTAACAGATTTCCCGGCTCTGTTAGCCGCATACTCAAGCTAATTCGTTTAAGCTTCTTTTGTACTTCCAACACTTCTACTTTGACAACCTGGCCTACCTGTACAATTTCTTTTGGGTTGCTGACAAATCGATTGGCCATTTGTGAAACATGCACCAGGCCGTCTTGATGCACCCCAATATCTACAAACGCGCCAAAGTCAGCGACGTTAGTGACAATGCCCTCTAAAACCATGCCGCTTTCTAGATCCTTGATATCGTGAATACCATCGGCAAACACGGCGTAGGTAAATTCTGCTCTAGGATCACGTCCTGGCTTTTCTAGCTCGCTTAAGATATCTCGTAAGGTGGGCTCACCGACTTCTGCGGTAGCGTACTGCTCTAGGTTTAGCTGCTTAATCTGCCTGCTGATACGATGAATTTCGGTCAACGGCGTGTCTAAGTCTTTGAAGATTCGTTCGACTAGGCGGTAGCGCTCAGGGTGAACAGCGGTATTGTCTAACGGGTTTTTGCCTGTTCGTATGCGCAAAAAACCGGCAGCCTGCTCGTATGCTTTCGGGCCCAATTTGCTGACTTTGAGCAGGGTTTTGCGATCGCGAAACTGACCGCTCTCATCGCGAAAGCTAACAATATTATTAGCAACTGCTGTACTTACTCCCGATACATACCCTAATAGCTCACGCGAGGCCGTGTTCAAATCTACGCCTACATAGTTCACGCAGCTTTCTACGGTCTCGTCTAGCTTTTGTTTAAGTCGCTTTTGATCAACATCATGTTGATACTGACCAACCCCAATCGATTTTGGATCGAGTTTTACTAGCTCAGCTAGCGGGTCTTGCAGTCTACGCGCAATGCTAATAGCGCCCCTTACAGTGATATCTAGCTGCGGAAATTCAGCGATCGCGACTTCACTTGCTGAGTAAATAGAAGCGCCTGATTCATTTACCATCACCTTTACAGGTGGCTGCGCTAGCCGAGCGATCGCGTCTACAACAAACTCATCTGTTTCACGGCTAGCCGTTCCGTTGCCAATGGCAATTAGGCCGATGTCATGAGTTTCAATCAATCGTCTGAGCGTTTTTGCAGCTTCTAGCCTGCTGCTTTGCCCCGTGTGTGGATAAATTGCCGCGTACTCCAAAAACTGACCGGTCGCGCTAACTGCAGCTACTTTACAGCCCGTACGAAAGCCTGGATCAACGCCTAGCGTTGGTTTCATCCCGGCAGGGGCTGCTAGCAAAAGATTACGCAAATTGTCAGCAAAGGTTTGAATAGAGACTTCGTCAGCCCACGCTTTTTTCTCAGCGATAACCTCGTTAATCAACGAGGCTTTCATCAGCCGGTTAAATCCATCTTTGACCCAGCTGCTGTAGAACCGTTTTAGCTGCGAATCAGTAGTGGCTAGCTGGCTCTGCAACAGATAGTCTAGAACTTTGGCTTCATCGAAGATCAAAGATAATCTAAGCACACCCTCTTTATCGCCGCGCAATAGTGCCAAGAGATTGTGGGAAGCTATTTCACTTACCGCCTTCTGATAGCTGCGATACATCTCATATTTGGTGGTGCCTTCGGCATGAGTTGCTTTAACCTTGGACGCAAAGCTACCCTTGTTTACCAAGAACTGACGAACATAGGCCCTAAGCGGTGCCTGTTCAGCCATTATTTCGGCGAGTATATCGGCAGCGCCTTGAAGCGCATCGCTCGCTGTTGCAACTTGCTGGCTGATGTAGGGCAGTGCGATTGTGTCTAAATCATTTACTGTCTGCCGCTGCTGGTTCAAGCGCGCAATCTCATCAGCCAAAGGCTTCAGTCCTCTTTCTTTAGCGAGGGTAGCGCGAGTGCGACGCTTGGGCTTGTAGGGTAAATACAGGTCTTCTAACTCAGTTTTACTTTCGCAGCGTTCAATTTTGCTTGATAAATCAGGCGTTAGCGCATCTTGCTTAGCAATTTCTTCTAAAACCGTCCGCTTACGCGCCGTGAGTTCGCTCAAATAATCATTCTTTTCAGCTATCTGCCGTAGCTGGATCTCATTCAGTTCTTGGGTTTTTTCCTTCCGATAGCGGGCAATAAAAGGCACCGTCGCCCCCTGTGCCAGTAGCGCTAAAGCGGCCTCTACTTGGTGAATCTGAATAGATAAGTCTCGCGCAATCAGTTGAGCCGTCTTCATATCAACCGTAAACCAGCAACTTGCCACATGTCAGCCCGATTGTAGCTTGCGTAGAAACACACTATCTCACCAGAATCTACCCTTCGAGAAAAAACTTTCTCGGTATATCTAGCCATAGAGCGCTTTTTGACTACGTGTTACCACTTAAAAAAATATTTTTGCAAGCTGTCACAGCCTATAAGTCTACGTATATGCTCTCGGTCCATCAAGCTTTCCCTGTGCGTTTGAGTCCTAACAAGGAAAAGCTTTTCTCCGCTTTAAGCAAAAGGATTCTATTGTTTGTTTTTGGTTGATCACACGGTGATCTTCCTAAAATTCTTGAGGAAAACTGTTTAACTATACGAGTATCAAATATCACATCAAGTACTTCACTTCTGAAATCTCATGAATACTTTTCTTTCAAAAACCGCTCAGTGTTTCACCCTTACAGCGGCCTTGAGTGTTGCCGCGATGGGTGCGATGACGTCAACCGCTAGTGCTGCTACCTATCAGCTCGGTTTTAACAAGGGTGCGAATGGCGGCAGCGTATCAACCACCTCTAACGGACTGCTCGATACGACACAGTGGGCTGATTGGAAACTCAATGACATTTCTGGTGTTAATAGTCGAACTGGCGGTGCAGCGAAACTGAACTTGTACAATACCAATGCAAACGGTCGAGATAACGATTTAAGAACTGGTAACAGTTGGGGAACGTCTAGACAAGGCAACGTGCTGATTATTCAAGAAGAAGACGGCAATAGCCTTCGCTCTAACGGTACATACAAAGCTGACGACGAGACGAGCGGTGGATTTGTTGACTTTAAGTTTGCCGAGGTAGTTAATTTTGGCAGTATCACTTTGTTGGATATTGATGACAATGGTAGTAACATCCGCATAGAAGGGACACGCGCCGACGGCAGCTTACTCAAGATCAATGTTGATCGGCTAATGGCAAAGCATCTGCGTAAAAACGTAACAAAGACGAAGAACGGTAAAGATAAGTCGGTTTCTCGTAATGGCGTCAAGATGACTCAGGTTGGCACTCAGCAGGGTGACAACTCTATGTTCCGGTTTGATGTCGGCGACGCCTTTTTGACTAATGTTCGGGTGAGCTATCCTGGTAGTGGCGCGATCGCTGGTTTAGAGTGGGATACGCTAGAAGCGCCAGTCCCTGAAGAAATTCCTGAGCCTTCTGCAATCGGTGGCCTGCTGATGATTGGCTTTATTGGCAAGAAACTCAAGCAAAAGCGTGACCTGGGCGCTGTGAGTGAGCTAGCCTAATTGTAAAATCCTCGCTTTTATTTAGAAAAATCATTTAGAAAAAATAGGCTCCCTTAGCTGACAAGTTGAGGGAGCCTATTTAATTATCTCTTCTATTAGATTTTTCTGTCAGGTTGTGCGCTTTAGCGGAATCTATCTGGATTGAGCGAGCGGCCAGGGCTAGCTGTGTTGCCGAGCGCTTCTCCTGTGCCACCGTCTGCAGGGGCGAGGAAAGGCTTTAGATTGATGGCATCGCTGGTTGATGAGGCTGCGCCAGGTAAAGGGAAGCGGTTGATGACGCTGCCAATTTCGCCCAGCAAGCCGCTGCTGTTGCCGTCTGTAAAGGTATTGACGACGGTAGTGTCGGTGCCGCTGTCGGCCAGCGTTAGATTTTCAAAGACAAGATCGCGGGTAACAACAGGATTTTGTCCGGGCGGGACAGTGAAAACAATTTTACAGAGACCTGGAAATTGCTCGGTGGTAGCGCAGACGGTATTGTAGCCGTTTTCTGTCCCAACCTGCAGCTCTGCTAGGCCCTCAGGTCGATAAGACTCCAGCCGCTCGCTGATAGCAAAGCAGCGTCTCTCGGCGGTCCAGCCACCCCCCATTGCACCAGGAGTGGCCCAAGGATAAGCATTTTCAGGCTGGTCCTCAGGCAGATACATAACGGTGTATTCGTTGTTGGAAATTTGACATTCGAACCGGGTGTCGGTTGGAACTGAGCTGCCTTCGGCAGTAGGCTCTACCTCGGGCAGTGGCTCACTAGTTTGTGCCTGACTGGCAGGTACTGCCGCCATGAGGCCGATAAAGAGCGTGCTACCTAGCAGCAGTGCAGTTTTAGTCATGGAAGGTGAGTCCTCAAAGATCCAGCTTAAAGAATGCTAATGGGTTTGTTTTAGCCTAGCGCAGAGCTGATTTTTTGCTGCGCGTGGGTGGACAGTACGCACCAATTTTTGTGATTGGTAAAGTGGAGTGGTGAAGAGAAATTTTGCAATGGATGTGCAATGAGTAGAGCAATAAGGTCGCTAGTGGCGTTAAGCTCATGACTGTTCTACTTACTACTCTTGTCAAAGTTCTGACGCTTTTTTGACTATGTCTACAACGACTCCCTACGGCTCTTGGCGTTCTCCAATTACCTCTGATCTGATTGTTTCTAGCTCAATTGGCCTGAGCGCGGTGCGGTTAGACGGCATGGATGTCTACTGGAGCGAGCTAAGGCCAACAGAAGGCGGCAGGCAGCTGGTCGTGCGCTATGGCCCAGAAGATGAGCTAGGTACGGTGAGCGATCTGACACCTGCTCCATATAACGTGCGTACGCGAGTACACGAGTACGGTGGGGGTGCCTACGTTGTACACAAAGGGGTTTTGTACTTTTCCAATTTTGCCGATCAGCGGCTTTGCGCTCAAAAGTCAGGGGCAGACCCGGTCGCTCTAACGCCTGAGGTCACGCCTGCGGCAGGGCTGCGATATGCTGACACGGTGGTGGATGAACGACGGCAGCGGCTGATTTGTGTGCTCGAAGATCATCGGCAGTCAGGGGAGGCTATTAATGCGATCGCAACTGTTCCTTTAGAAGGGGGCCCTCCTCGCATCTTAGTCAACGGTAATGACTTTTATTCTTCTCCTAGGCTCAGCCCAGACGGCACGCAGCTAGCCTGGGTTACCTGGAATCACCCACAAATGCCTTGGGATGGCACAGAGCTATGGCTGGCTCAGGTGAATGACGATGGCAGCTTGAGCCGTCCGCACAAGCTAGTTGGCAACGAAAAGGAGTCGGTTTGTCAACCTCAATGGTCACCAAGAGGTACGCTGCATTTTATTAGCGATGCTACCGGATGGTGGAATCTGTACCGATGGGAGGGTGAGCGCGGCGAGCCCTTGTTTCCGATGGAGGCAGAATTTTCAGGGCCGCAGTGGCGCTTTGGTCAGAGCAGCTATGGTTTTGAAGATAATACGACGATTTTATGCACCTATCTAGAGGAGGGCATTCGGCGGCTTGCCCGCCTAGATACGCTGGCGCGCTCTATGGATGTGCTAGATGTTTCCTACTGCGGTATCGGCAGCCTGCAAGTGGGAGACGGATTTGCCGTTTTCTTAGGCGCGAGTACCGATCGCCCAGGTGAGCTGGTTCGGCTAGACCTGAATACGCTGGCGCTGACGGTGCTGCGCAAGTCCAGCACGCTCCATATCGATCCGGGCTACTTGTCTGAACCTGAAGTGATTTCATTTCCAACGACGGGTGGATTCAATGCCTATGGCATCTACTACCGGCCTCAAAATAAGGATTATGAGACACTGGTAACTGAACGGCCTCCTTTATTGGTGAAAACGCACGGTGGGCCAACAGCGGCGGCTTCTAGTGCGCTAAACCCATCAATTCAGTATTGGACAAGCCGAGGCTTTGCGGTGCTAGACGTTAATTATGGCGGCAGTACGGGCTATGGCCGTGCCTATCGCAACCGGCTAAAGCGGCGGTGGGGTGTAGTCGATGTGGACGATGCGACGAACGGGGCGCTGTATCTGGTAGAAAAGTCGAAGGCTGACCCGGCACGGCTAGCGATCGACGGTGGCAGTGCAGGCGGCTACACAACGCTGGCAGCGCTGACGTTTCGTGATGTATTCAAGGCGGGAGCGAGCTATTACGGGGTCAGTGACATGTCGAGCTTGGCAGCCGAGACGCACAAGTTTGAGTCTCGCTATTTGGACACTCTAGTGGGGCCTTACCCAGCGAAGAAAGCGGTGTATGAAGCGCGATCGCCGATCAATGCGGTAGATCAGCTCTCTTGTCCAATTATTTTTTTGCAGGGGGATGAGGACAAGATTGTGCCGCCCAATCAGGCTGAAGAGATGGTGAAGGCGCTGAAGTCAAAGGGTATTCCGGTAGCTTATTTACTATTTGCTGGTGAGCAGCATGGGTTCCGCAAGGCGGAGAATATTAAGCGAGCTTTAGATGCAGAGCTGTCGTTTTACGCGCAGATATTTGGGTTTGAGCTAGCAGATGAGGTTGAACCGGTTGAGATTTTTTAAGGAGGCAATGTAATGGTTGAGAAAGGTGAGCCGATAGATATTCAGTCTTTGCCAGACTCTATGTGGCAAATCAAGCCTTGGTGGTGCCAGCCTTGGACGATTGTGTTGACAGGTGTGATAGCGGTGGGGCTCTCTTGGCTGCTGCTACACCGACTGTGGATTACGCTGCCGGTAGGATTGGTGATTTCGGCATGGTGGGTTTTGTTTTTGGGCGTGGTGCCCGCTCAGTATGCAGCAGCCGTTAGAGAGGCGGGCTTTGACTCGGCTCAGTCTACAGACGTCGAGAGTTAAGGGTTTACGGGAAGTTAAAAGAGATGGATGAGAATGTTTTAGGAACGCAGTTAGTAGCTTGCTGCGTGGATCCGATGACGGGGTTTTACCGAGATGGGGCCTGTCGAACGGGACCGCAAGATCGAGGTGTACACGTGGTGTGTGCACGACTAACTGCCGCTTTCTTGAGCTACACGAAGGCGCAGGGCAACGACTTAAGCACGCCGCAGCCTTCATACAATTTCCCAGGGCTGAAGCCAGGTGACCAGTGGTGTTTGTGTGCGGCCAGGTGGAAAGAGGCGCTAGATGATGGTGTGGCTCCGCCGGTGGTGCTGGCCGCAACGCATAAGGCGGCGCTGAACTATGTGAGTTTGGAGATGCTACAGGCGAATGCGGCTGAGTAGCTTGGCGCTACTCTTCGAGATCGTCATAGGGTCTGTATGCCATAGGGTCTGTATGTCATAGGGTTTGTGTCAGCAGATAGACTAGCGGGTCAAATTGCTAACCGTCCTTAGTCTGTCGCAGTCAGTGATGTTGATGGGATAGTCTGCTAACACACAGTTGCCTTATGAATATCTGGATTTCGCTATGTTTGCTAACTACAGCTATGCCCATCGTGCGATCGCTCTATCTAGTACTTTAGCGCTCGGTGTATCGATTACACTGCCTGCTGCTGCTCAGAGCCGCTTTATGGACGTTAACAGTACTTACTGGGCGAGTCCTTACGTGCAGGCACTGACAGAAGCAAACATTATTAGCGGCTTTCCAGATAGCACGTATCGACCTGACGAGCAGATGACGCGAGCCCAGTTTGCGTCTATTTTAAGCGGTGGTTTTCCAACCTCAAGGGTGCGTGAGCCCATCACATTTAGCGATGTCCCTGCGGACCACTGGGCGGCAGGTGCTATTTCTACGGCCTATGCCCGCGGCTTTTTGAGCGGCTATCCAGACGGAACTTTTGGTTTAGATCAGCCGATTACGCGCCTAGAGGTGCTGCTAGCTTTGACGAGTGGCCTAGGCATTGAAACGTCTGGGGCAGATAGCGAAGCGTTAGCGGTGTTTGTAGATAGGGATGGGATTCCTGATTGGGCAGAAGCTGCGATCGCGGCAGCAACGACTAACCAGCTGGTGGTGAACTATCCTGCTGTAGATCGGCTAAACCCGCAGCGAAATGCGACCAGAGCAGAGATTGCTGCGATCGCCTATCAGGCTTTGGTCAATAGAGGCGATGCAAGTCCGATTGATTCTGAGTATGTGCCTGCGATCGCTACCCAGCCAGCGCCCCCAGCGGCTGAAGTTCCTGCCGACGATTTCTCAGATTTGGTCGCTTCTTTAAGCAGCGCTGATCCTAACCTACGCAGGGCGTCAGCCGATGCCTTGGTAAAAGGTGGCGCGGCAGCGGTTCCTCAGCTAGTAGAGGCTTTACGGTCTGAGAGTGCAACAGTGCGAGCCGCCGCCGCCTACGCGCTCAACGAAATGGGCACAGCAGCAGAGGCAGCAACGCCAGCTTTGCTAGATGTACTGCAAGACGACAATGAGCTGGTACGAGCGCTGGCTATCAGCACGCTGTCTAGAGTAGGAATAGATCAGCCTGTTTTGGTCAACCTGTTGATAGCTACCCTTCAGAGTGAATCTGGGCTGGCACAAGATATTGCTGCCGATGCGCTAGTTGGTGTGGGTGCAGACGCGGTTCCGGCGCTGGGCAGCCTGCTAGCAAATGAAGCAACGAGCACCCTCGTCAAAAAAACGGCAGCAACGTTAATTGGCGATATCAGTCAAATTGATCAGGTTGACGATCTGGTTTTGGCCTCGGCTGTGCCGATTTTAGCCGAAACGCTCGGTGATGGCGATAGTGAAGTGCGTATCGCTGCGGCAAACGCACTCGGCGACTTTGGTCCGCTAGCAGATGCGGCTATTCCCGCGCTCTCTAGAGCCTTACTAGGGTCAGACTCGGGCGTGAACCAAACGATCGCGGGCAGCCTAGCTAAAATTGGTCAGCAGTCGACGCCCGGACTGACAGCAGCACTAAATAGCGAAGATACGCTGACACGCCTATATGCCGCCGATGCCCTTTGGATATTGACAGAAGACAGCAGCTTAATTTTGCCAACGCTAGTTTCGGCGCTATCTGATGGCAGTGTAGAAACGCGTGAGCTAGCTGCGCTAGGACTGACTTATTTGGGCAGGCAGGCAGCCCCAGCACTGCCCGACTTGCGAGGATTACTAGGATCAGACAATGACCGCCTCGTGGATATTGCCAGCTTAGTACTGCTGATTGTGAACAATCGCAATGCGCCCCAGCCCAACTTAGGATTTTTAAAGACAGATGCTGAGAAAGCGGACTCTGTTCCGGCCATTGTCGAAGCGGTCAGTCAGCTTTGGTCATAGCTTTGGCTATAGAGGCTAGTTGGACCATAGCAATCGCCCTAGCTAGTCTTTGACTAGCCTTTTAACCGAAGGCAGATGTTTTGAGCGCACTGGTATTTTCGTTTCGCATTGGTAATTGCAGAAAAACTACTGAGGAAAGGGAACAGTAGAACCAGCGTTAGCAGCTTTTGAGAGTGCTGCATACAAGTCCGCTGGACTTTTCTACAACCCTATCATCTACTGCTAGAACTGATGCGTGATTCCTCGCCTCGAACCCAAAAGTATCTATTTCAGATTCTTTGTAAAGCCAGCCAGATCGCGAGTAAATGGCTGGCTCTTGGTACGGTGATAATGGCCAAGCCCGCCCTGGCACAGGCTATCGTCGTTGATAGCTCAACCACAACTCAGCTAAGTGGCACAAACTGCGCAGTCAATTGCACTATTATCGGCGGCCTAAGAGATGGCAACGGCAGTGGTCCTAGTCTGTTTCACAGCTTTAGCTCGTTTGATATTGACAGGTTTGCCAGCGTCACATTTACAGATCCAGGCGTTGAAAATATCTTCAGCCGTGTGACTGGGTCTACGCTTTCTACGATTGAAGGGACGCTGCGCGTTGACGGTCCTGCCAACCTGTTCTTACTCAATCCTAACGGCATCGTTTTTGGTAAAAATGCTCAGTTAGATCTGCAAGGGTCCTTTCTTGCAAGCACAGGCGATCGCATTGCCTTTGCCGATAACACAGCGTTCAGTGCAACGGATCTTTCACTGCCCTCACTGCTCACCGTCAACGTGCCTTCAGGCATACAGTTTGGCGCATCGCCCAGGCCGATTACACTTCGGGGAAACGGCCACAGATTGGCGTACAGCCTCTCTGATAATACTGTTGCCAGAAGTCTGCCAACGACAGGTCTCACTGTTCTAAACGGCGTTCCCAACGGTGCCCCAAACCGTCCGAGCGCTCCCAACGGTCGAACCTTAGCCTTCTTAGGTGGTGACATTGTGATGCGGGGCGCAAACTTGACATCTAGTGCCGGACATATAGAAGTTGCCAGCCTTGGCAGTAACGCTTTTGTTCAATTTGGCCCGGCTCTTTTCAATAGCGGCTCTAACAGTAACCTTGCCAGCAGCTTTGACTATACGCAGTCAAACGTTTTTCAAGACATTCAACTTTCACAGCAGTCATCTATAGATGTCAGTGGAGCCGATGCCGGCTCTTTGCGACTACAGGGCCAAAAAATTAACATCAGCGAGGGCTCAGCGCTTCTGGCTCAATCTTTGGTCGGTGGCGGCGGCCAAATTTTTATTCGTGCTGAACAAAGCCTCACTATGACTGGCGTGGCGCTTTCTGCAACAGAGCCTATGCCGACCAGCGCCTATGTCGAGATTGCCCCTGGGGCCATTGGTGACGGTAGCAGCCAGCTGATTGTGAAGGCCCCAAATATTGCCCTAAACTCGGGTGCCCAAATTGGTTTGAGCTTAGCAGGCGGTGGCACTGCTGGCAGCGTCGATATTGACGCTCAAACTATCACGGCAGATGGCGGTTCAGAGGCCACTTTTAGCGGCATCTTTTCGACTGTTCGGCCCGTCTTTGGATTGCCTTTTGGTCGCCCTCTAGGCGCGGTTGGTCAGGGAGGCAGCCTCAATATTACGACTGGGCAACTGCGTTTGAGCAACGGCGCGCAAATTGCTGCTAGTACCTTTGGTCCTGGTGATGCGGGCGATCTTACTATTCAAGCCGATCAGGTTGAAGTATTGGGCTTTGGACCTGCTAGCTCTAGCGGTCTAGATAATCCAAGCAGGATTGTATCAGCGTCTAAGGTGCCGGTGCTTGGGCCCCCCAATCTGCCGCCTCTGCTAACCCGAGTCAGTGGAAACGGGGGCAATATCGATATTCGTACAGGCCGCTTGACCGTGGCCGACGGCGGTCAGATTTCGGTGTCTACAAACAGCAGCAATTCGGCGGGTAGCCTGGCTATTAGTGCCTCAGAGTCTGTTGAGCTACGCGGTAGAACAGAAGAGGGTCGCAGCGGACTCTTTGCCAGTAGCCATATCGGTACGGGAGCAGGTGGCAGTATTCAAGTCGAGACTGGGCAGCTCTCTCTATTAGCTGGGGCGACTATTAATGCTAGCAACTTCGCAAGTACAGTGTCTGACTTTTTGCCTGGTTCTGGGGCTGCTGGCGATATTGTGCTCTCGGCCGACGCTATTACTTTAAAGGACGGCAGCCTGATTACAACCAATACGGTTTCGGGCGATCGCGCTAACATTACGCTCCAATCCGATAACCTTATTCTTCGGCGTGGCAGCAAGATCACGACTAACACTACTGGCACAGCGACTAGTGGCAACATCAATATCGACACAGCCGCTTTGATTGCCTTGGGAGATAGCGATATTGCTGCTAACACCGTCAATAACTCTGGAGGTCGTATTGTTGTCAATGCTCAAACCATCCTTGGCACTGCCTTCCGCGATCAACTGACAGCAGAAAGTAACATCACGGCTTCCTCAGTGTTGAGGCCAGCCTTTGAAGGTATCGTAGAGCTCAACACCACAGACGCTAGCCCCATAGAAGGACTCTTTTACTTGCCAGCAGGTTTTTCTTCAACAGATCAAATTGTTGCAGCTTGCGAACAGGCAGAAAACAACGCCTTTGTTGCTACTGGGCGCGGCGGACTGCCGGTCAATCCTAGCCAGCTGATCGCTGACCAATCTACTTGGAATGATTTTCGCCAAATAGCAAGTGCAGACAGCTTTGCCAATAGCAACAATAATCGTACACGCATTGCCGAGTACGAACTCGTCGGCACTGAAGAGACATCACAGGCTAGCCGAATAACTCTTGCTGAGCCTATTGTAGAAGCTCAATCCTGGTCACTCAACGACGAAGGTAACGTTGTTTTAGATACTCACGTAGCAGCCTCTTCAACCTCGGCCCATTCTTCAAGAGGCTGTCTTATCAATAGCTAAAAGCTTAGTCAGTACGGCTTTTAAGAATGTTGATAGCTTGGATCTGAAGGCAGACATTGCTTTCATGTAAATAAGTTTCGATAGCGTAGCCCTTAACTCTATCCTTTCTCTAATGCAATAAGACTAGACTGTACGGTATTAACCACAGTTGCAAAAACAGCTTGGCAATGTAATCAGCTACAGCTAAAAAGAATTCCTCTCACTGCATCAATGCAGTGAGAGGAATTCTTTTTGAGTTTAGTTTTTAGTGGCGGCTAGAGCCTCTTTGTGCGACTGTCCTCTTTGTGCGACTATTCTGTGTCCTCTAGCGGCGTAGCGCCATCGTCCATCCCACTATTGGGTTCAACAGACTCTACCTCAGGCTCAAGGCCTTCAGGTGCTGGAACTACTTCAGACTCGGAACCATCTGTGGGCATGCCAGAATCTAGCTCTCCGGTGAAGTACTGCGCTTGTTCTCGCAGGGAGGCGGCGGGGCCGGTTTGGCCCTGCTGGTCTAGCAGGTCGGCGGCTTGCAGATAATCGCTGACGACAGCATCGATAGTTTCTGTAGGCAAATCAGTAGGGCCGGTGATGTCAGTATCGGCGGTGAGATAGGCCTGATTGATACGGGCTTCGGCGCGACCGAGGTAGGCACCTGGATCGGTATCATCAATTTCGATGGCGGCAGTGTAAGCTTCAATCGACTCGACGTAGTCTTCAGAGATAGAAAAATCGTAGGCACTGCTAAAGACTTTTTCGTATTCACTGGCGGGACGTACTTCGATTTGATAGTTGCCACCTTGTCCAGAGAAGGAGCTGGCAACGGCGCTGTAGGTGCCTGCTTCGGGAAGCTCGAACACGATGGTGGAGTTGAGCGTACCGCCGTAATCATCGTTGGAGGTAATGACTTCGCCGTCTGGACCTTTGAGTAGCAAGATGGTATCAAAGTCTTCGCTCTCAAGCTCAATGGTCATGGTTTGACCGGCATCACCTTCAAACGGATAGGTGTCTTCCATGGGGGCGAGGGTGCCGTCTTGCTGTAGCAAGGCTTGTGCTAGTGCGGCCTGGTGGGCAACTCCCACTACGCTCGTTAAAACAGCGGCTGCTACTAGCCCCTGAGTGACTTTGTTAGGGCATTTCCCTGGGTTTAATTTCATAGCTCCGCTCTTGATTGGTTAATGTCGGTTTTGACTGATGTCAATAGAGTGTCAGTAGGGTGATATCGCCGCTTTGAAAGCTTATTTGGCTAGCGTGCTGTTTGGCTAGTGGTTTGGCTAGTGGTCAACCTGGCGCTAGTTTTGACTTACAGAATACCCGTAGGTACAAATCTAAACTAATGCTGGATGTCTACTGGCTGCTGTGGGACACTATCCTAGTTGTCTTGGTTGAATTTGGTCTTATTCAATAGGATACCGCTAGCTATGCTTGGCATAGGGTTTTGAGGAGTGAGATTTTTGGAACGATGGATCGATATGGGCTTTGGTTTTTGGGGGCCGCTGCTAGCGGCTGTCTGCTGGCAGTGATACCTGCGGCTCCGGTAGCTGCATCTGATGAGATGCTTGAGCTTCCGAACGAGCGCATGGCGGTGGATCTGCCAGAAGAAATTTTGCGAACGGAAATTATTACGGGGGCGCGATCGCCCATGACAGGAGAAGTTCTAACCGCGGCTGAGTACGCTGAGCTGCAGGCAGAGCTAGCGGATTCTGCAGGCACCGCGCTAGTCAGCGAAGATATTCGATATCTCATTTTTCTTTTGCAGGTCAGGCGAGCAGTTAGGCCGATCATTCCTTTTCTCTGAAAGCTCCAATAGCAATCCTGATGGCAAACCACTAACAACAAAACTGATATGATTTTTCCACTGGTGATAACGGCTTCACGCTGCGTCTGGAGTCGCTTGTGAGCTACCTGTCTACCTCTTGTTTGCAGATGACTAAGGCTCTGTGAGCATGCCTTGTCATTACTTAGGTGGCTTAGGAGGTGGCTTAGGAGGTGGGTTAGGCAAGTTCGCTGCTTCTCGATGTCTGCTTTTGTCGAAAAGTCGCGGAAATCTACTAAGCTTTGTTAAGCTTAAAGCTATATCAAAAAAATATGATAGCGACGTACAGGCCTAGCAATGTCTAGACAAAGACTTACTAGACGGCTTGGCGCGATCGCTTCTAATGCTCACACAAAACTTACTTACGATCAGGTCATTTATATGTCGTCAACGATTGCGCTTGAACAAATCGAACGGATTGTTCGAAACCAACACCACAATCCGTTTGAGGTTTTGGGCCCCCATGCAATTGAGCAAGACGGCAAGCAGGTTTGGGTAGTGCGTTCATACTTGCCCACGGCTGATATGGCGTGGGTGATTCTGCCATCAGCTCGAAAAGAATACCCAATGCAAAACGAACAGCATTCTGAGTTCTTTGAAGCTGTGCTAGAAGAAGAGCCAGCTAACTATCAGATTCGCTACAAATCAGGTCCTAACGAGCACGTTATTCACGATCCATACGCGTTTAAATCTCCTGTAATTACTGAGTTTGACGAGTATTTATTTGCTGAGGGCAATCACCACCGCATCTACGAAAAGATGGGTGCACACCCGATGACGCAAGACGGTATTGCAGGCGTTTACTTTGCTCTTTGGGCACCCAATGCTCGCAATGTGTCGGTAACGGGTGACTTTAACAATTGGGATGGTCGCCAGCATCAAATGCGAAAAGGCAGTACTGGCATTTGGGACTTGTTCATTCCTCAGTTAGAGGTGGGCACGGCATACAAGTACGAAGTCAAAAACTACGATGGACACATTTACGAGAAGTCTGACCCTTACGGATTTTACCGAGAAATTAGGCCTGATACCGCGTCGATCGTAGCTAGCTTAGACCAGTACCAGTGGCAAGATGACGACTGGATGGAACATCGTCGCCAAACCGACCAGATGACGCAGCCAGTTGCTGTCTATGAGGTGCATTTGGGCTCTTGGCTGCATGAGTCTTCTGCTACCCCTGCTAAAAATGCTGACGGCAGTGATGCTCCTGTGGTGACGGTAGCTGATCTAAAGCCGGGCGCACGCTTTTTGACCTACCGAGAGCTAGCTGAAAAGCTGATTCCTTATGTCAAAGAAATGGGGTTTACCCATATTGAAGTTTTGCCAGTGGCTGAGCACCCGTTTGATGGCTCTTGGGGCTATCAGGTAACTGGGTACTTTTCGCCAACGTCTCGCTACGGCAGCCCAGAAGACTTTATGTACTTTGTAGATCAGTGCCATCATCACGGCATTGGAGTAATTGTGGACTGGGTGCCGGGGCACTTTCCAAAAGATGCGCACGGCTTAGCGTTTTTTGATGGTACGCATTTGTACGAGCATGCCGATCCGCGTAAGGGTGAGCACAAGGAATGGGGCACGCTTGTCTTTAACTATGGGCGTAACGAGGTTCGCAATTTTTTGATTACGAACGTTCTCTTTTGGTTTGACAAGTACCATATCGACGGCATTCGAGTCGATGCAGTTGCTTCGATGCTGTATTTGGACTACAACCGCAAGCCCGGTGAGTGGGTGGCGAACGAGTACGGAGGCCGTGAGAATATTGAGGCGGCTGAGTGTCTAAAGCAGGTAAACCACGTGCTCTTTAGCCACTATCCGGGGGCACTATCGATTGCAGAAGAGTCAACCTCCTGGCCGATGGTGTCTTGGCCAACCTATGTGGGTGGCCTAGGCTTCAATCTCAAGTGGAACATGGGCTGGATGAATGACATGCTCGACTACTTCGAGATGGACCCGTGGTTCCGCCAGTTTCACCAGAACAACATAACGTTCAGCATCTGGTATGCCTTTAGTGAAAACTTTATGCTGGCGCTTTCTCATGATGAGGTGGTGCACGGCAAGGCTCATATTATTGGCAAGATGCCGGGCGATGACTGGCAAAAAATGGCTAATATTCGAGCGCTGTATACCTTTATGTATGCGCATCCTGGTAAAAAGACGCTGTTCATGGGGATGGAGTTTGGTCAGTGGAGTGAGTGGAACGTATGGGGTGATTTGGAGTGGCATTTGCTCCAGTTTGACGCGCACAAGAGCCTGAAGCACTGTCTGGAGCGACTGAACACGCTTTATCGCCGCGAGCCCGCGCTGCATACGCAAGACTTTTCGCAAGAGGGGTTTGAGTGGGTTGACTGTAGTGACAATCGCCATAGCGTGGTGTCTTTTGTGCGCTATGACAAGTTCAGCGATGACTTTATTTTGACGGTGTGTAACTTTACGCCACAGCCACATAGTCACTATCGGGTAGGCGTACCAACTAAGGGCTACTATCGCGAGATTTTCAATAGCGATGCGCGTGAGTTTGGTGGTGCTAATATTGGCAACTTGGGTGGAAAATGGTCTAACGACTGGGCTTTCCACGGTCGCTCTTATTCTTTGGACCTGACGCTGCCACCGCTAAGTGTGATTATGCTGAAGCTGGATGCGCAAAAGACCGAGGCTGCACTAGCGAGCGAGACACCTGATTGAGACTAGCTTGAATTGAAAGGTTGTTGCGTGGGCTGGCTGAAGGTATTTGTAAGCGATCGCACTATCGTTATGACTGGTATCAGTATTGGGGCTTAGCAGTAGTTGTCGGGCTGAGCTTCGGGCTGCGATTTTGGGGCCTGGGTCGGTTTGATGAGCGGGTGTTCGACGAGGTTTACTATGTGCAGTTTGCGCAGGCCTATCTAACGGGCGAGACGGTTTTTGATGCGCATCCGCCTTTGGGAAAGTATGCGATCGCGCTAGGCATCTGGCTTAGCTCTCACGCCCCGTGGACAACAGAGTCTGAGCTAGGTCTAGCGGCTGTAAGCTATCGGTGGATGAATGGATTTGTCGGCTCGCTAATTCCGCTGCTAGTTGTGGGAATTGGCCAGACACTAGTACGCCAGTGCTCAACCACACGCCAGGCATTGACGCAGCCTTTTTTTGCGCTGATGGCAGGTGGGTTTGTTGCTATTGATGGATTGTTTGTCACCGAGTCTCGCTATGCGCTGCTGAATATCTACGTAGTTTTTTTTGGACTGCTGGGGCATTGGCTATGGCTGCGGGCGAGCGTAGCTAGAAATAAAAGAAGACTCTTCTTTCGACTGTTGAGTGGTGTGGCGTTAGGGGGGGCAGCGGCTGTTAAGTGGAATGGGCTGGGATATGCGTTGAGTCTGATCGTTTGGGAAAGCTGTCAAGTTGTTGATTGGGATGTGGTTAGACAGAATCTCAAGCCAGTGCGCAGGCCAATACGTAGGCCAGTGCGTAAGCCAGTTGACACGAGCGTTTTAGTAAAATCTGTTCTTGGTCGTTTGTTTTACTTAGGGCTGCTGCCGCTGCTGACCTATTGCTTCGTATGGTGGCCGCATTTAAGCTTCAATGAAATTGGCTTTTGGGAGCTACACCAAAACTTATTTCTGTTTCACCAGAAGCTAGACACGGTACAGGCAGCGTGCTCTCGCTGGTTCACCTGGCCGCTGCTGCTAAAACCCATTCCGTACTGGTATGAGACGGCTGGTGAGAGCGTATACACAGTGAACAATCTGGGAAATCCGGTGCTGTGGTGGCTGTCGGGTGCGGCAGTTTTACTAGTAGGCGTGGATAAAATTTTAAGAGGCCGACAGCCTCGGCTAGCGCGTGACGGGGTTACGACTTATTTGCTAATTGGGTATTTGGCGAACTGGTTACCCTGGGTGGTGGTAGGACGCTGCACCTATATTTATTTGTTTATGCCTGCTGCGACGTTTGGGTTTTCGCTGTTGGCCTGGCTGTTGAGTCATTGGCTAGAAGGCAGTGCGCCTAGAAGGACTCGGTTACTAGGAGGGTTGTTGCTAGGTGCGATCGCGCTTTCTTTTTTCTTTTGGCTGCCGCTAAGTCTAGGGCTACCGCTAACACCTGAGCAACTGCAGCTACGGTGGTGGCTACCCTCGTGGATATGATATGTATGCAACTCCATATATTGCTGCCTAGGAAGGCGACGAACCCAGCGAGCAGACTATCTTTTTTGAATTGGCGGATCTGGGCATGACGGCATAGCAGGTGCAGCTAGATGTAGATAAATGCGATCGGTAACTACTCAGGCTTAATTCTTTCAGTTGATTGAGGAAGGCTAGACTCTTTACAAGCTATGGTTTTGAAGGTGTAGAGTAAATCAGTAGGCGACCAGAAATTGAGCGAGCGCGAGCCAAAACTGAATATCAGCGAAGCAGACATCCGCGCGGTATACCAGGAAGGTGAAGAAGCAGTGGTGGCACTCTTCAAGGTGCTAATAGCGCGAATAGATCGGACAGAAGCGCGGCTCGATACGCTAGAAAATCAGCAACACAAAGATAGTCGCAATAGCAGTAAGCCACCGTCAGGCGATGGGTTCAAAAAGCGCACCAAAAGCTTACGAAAAAAGAGTGAACGCCCCAGTGGTGGTCAAACAGGCCATCCAGGCAGCACCCTGGAATGGTGCGAGACTGTCGATGAGAGGGTGCAGCATTCGGTAGACGCCTGTGAGAGCTGCGGTGCATCCTTGTCAGCAGTTGCCGTCATAGACTACGAGCGTCGCCAAGTGCATGAGTTACCCCCTTTGCAACTACAGGTGATAGAACATCAGGCGGAAATTAAGCGCTGCGAGCAGTGCGAGTGGCATACGCGGGGAGCGTTTCCCGCCGAAGTGAATAGCCCGGTGCAGTATGGCAGCGGACTCAAAGGGATGGGTGCCAAGTTAAGGTTACGCGACAATAGTCAAGGGGTGCCAAAAGAGTGTAGGAAAGGGTTATATCGTTCAAAGCCCTAAGCTTCTCAGATGAGTCATCGCTATAGCCGCAATCCAGATCACATTCGCCGCCGCAACGTGCCCGCTCCGGACAATGAGGCGATTGATGAACATCTGAGATTGCTTCTGAGTCCAGTAGTCTATAGCCAAGCCGCGTACTATCGAACCCTAGGGATGCGTTCACGCATATTGACACTGCCATTGATGGTGGCAGCGGTAGTGACGCTGTTGTGGAAGCAGGTGCCCTCGGTTAATGAGTTAACCCGTCAGTTGAACCGCAAAGACTTGCTGTGGGCAAAGGCAGTGAGCGTAAGCCGTCAGGCGGTAAGTGCGCGCTTTCTGAGTTTTCCGAATGAGTTGTTTGAGGGCGTATTTCAGGCACTGCTGCCGACATTGAAAGCGCGTTGGGCCGAGCGCACTCGCCCGCTGCCCGTGAGCGTGGCCTATGCGAGAGAACACTTTGAGCAGGTGTGGGCGGCAGACGGTTCGGTGCTAGAAGCGCTATTCCGCAAGCTCAAGAGCCTAGAAGCGATGCCAGCCGGACAGCTGGCAGGCAAAATCTGTACGGTGATTGAGCTTGGCTCTCAATTGCCGGTACAGATTTGGTTCTCTGAGGATGCCAAAGCCCATGACTGTCAGTTCCTAGATGATTTGTTGGCCCTAGCGACGGCCAAAACCCTGCTGATTCTAGACCGAGGCTTTTACGACTTTGAGTGGTGGGCTCGGTTGGTAGCTCAAGGCACCCAGTTCATTTGTGCCGGTAAGTCGAACCTGGCTTACACCGTTCTCCAGGAGTTCTCGCTCACCCATGGCCTCCGAGACCGCCTGATTGTCGTCGGCAAAGACAAATCAGGCGAGCCCTTAGTCCGGCTTCGGTTGATCGAGGTGCGCAAAGGCAAGGGCTGGTATCGATACCTCACTTCTGTACTCAACCCCAAAGTCCTGCCACCTTATGTGGTGGCCGATTTGTACGCTCGCAGGTGGCGGATTGAAGATGCCTTTCACCTGGTGAAGCGGCTGTTGGGACTGGCCTATCTTTGGACCGGTTCGCTCAATGGCATCAAGCTCCAAATCTGGGCGACTTGGTTGATGTACGCCGTCTTGAACGACCTCTCTGATGCCGTTGCTCAGGCGGTTCAACTACCGCTTGAACGCATCTCTAAGGAAATGGTTTGGCGCGGTCTCTATCATTTTAATGATGCTTATAATCGCGGCCTTGCCTCTGACCCCATCGCTTATTTAGCTGCCCCTGAAAATCGTGACCTGAGCGTCGTCAAAACCATTCGTAAACCGCCTAGGATTATCAACCTTAACCCCTATATCTCTGCCCTTTCAGGCTCTTCTTGACTAATCCCTTTTTGTTCTAACTTGCTACCCATCCTCAAAGGGTTGATGGTGTACTTGATGGATGCGCAACTGTTGCCGTCAGCACGAACCTGCGAGGTGCTCAGTGAAGTGCTAGGCTGCCAAATCTCAGAAGGAACGCTCTACACCGCACGGACGCAGTGCTTTGAGCGCTTAGCGCCAGTCGAAGCGCAGATTAAAAAGAGCATTATGACCTCAGCGGTGATGCACTGTGACGAGACTGGGCTACGGGTAAACAGCAAGCTGTGGTGGTTGCATGTTGCTAGCACAGCTTGCTTGACCTACTACTTTGTTCATCCTAAACGCGGCCAAAAGGCGATTGATGAGATGGCTATGCTGCCGACCTTCCAGGGCATTAGTGTCCACGATGGTTGGCAAAGCTACTTCCTGTATGACTGTCTGCATAGCTTATGCAACGCGCATCATTTACGCGAACTACGCTTCATCAATGAACGCTACGAACAACCTTGGGCTGCTGAGATGACGACACTTTTAGTTGACATTAAAACGGCAGTGGATGACGCCAAAGACAACGCTGATACTGCGCTTTCGGGGCCGCAGCTAATCAAGTTTGAACGGCGTTATCGAACCTTATTAGCAGATGGCTTCAAAGCTAATCCGCCGCCGCCGGTTGATGAATCACTACCGAAAAAAAGGGGGCGGGTAAAACAGTCGCCGCCCAAAAACTTACTCGACCGGCTTCAAGCGCATCAATCGGCTGTCTTAGCTTTTATGCACAACTTTCAGGTGCCTTTTGATAACAATCAAGCCGAACGCGATGTGCGCATGATGAAGCTCAAACAGAAGATCTCTGGTTGCTTTCGCTCGCCAGCGGGCGCTCAACAGTTTTGCCGTACTCGGGGCTATATTTCTACGCTGAGAAAGCAGGGTCTCCCTGTACTTGATGCGCTTAGAAGTGTTTTCCTCGGCTCCCCAACAATTCCAACACTTCAACCTGAGTAGTTACTGCGATCGCTTTTACAATATTTATCAGTACACATAAACTATAGTTCTTGTGTACTGATACAATGACAGTCATTCAGATTTGTAAGGAGCCCCGCCGAGGGCAGATTGCTTTGACTGACTGCTGATAAAAGTGCCTGCTATTACCTATTTCGGAGCTATACCTATGACTTTTAGCCTAATTGATCAAGCTTTAAATGTTGTGATGACAGGTCTAGTGTACGGATCAGAAATGTGGATCGCCTGCGCTTTTGGGCTTTTTGTGGCAACGCGAGAGCCAGATATAGAGAGAGATAGACAGGTAGAGAGAGCTTTGCCGCAGTCTGTTCATCCGACTGTTGATCAAGGTGAGATCGAAATTATTATTGAACAGCGCCATAAGCAGGCCTTGAGCCGTGCGAGTGCGCCTGAACAGATTCGTGTCCAAGATATTTCTAGACAAGAGACTGTTGAAGGGTCAGCTAAAGGCCCAGTTGAAAAGTTGACGGAAGAGCTGGTTGAAGAATCAGCGCAGAAAGCTGCGAAAAGCCCTCAACGTAAGACCAATCGAAAGACCAGCCAAGAGACGAAATCTCGAAAAGCGAAGCCTGCTGTTGAAGCGGTGTCAAAGCCTGCGCATCGGAAACAAAAGGGCCAGGAACAAAACATCTGGGAGCCAGCGACGAGCGCCTCTATTGTGTGTGAGCCAGTGAACTGGAAACGGTGGAAGGTGGCAGATCTGCGGAAGGCAAGCATTGCAAAAGTTTGTGGCGTGCGAATTCGCCCGATTGGGTCTCGGCGTAATTTATCTAAGGCGGATTTGATTGCGCAGTACGAGCAGCAGATGAGACGGCTGACGAAGTCGCCGACGAAGAGAACTCGACAAGAGGAGGTTGCGTAGGGTTTGGCTTCTGTTTGCGGTTAGGGGCGATCGCTACGGATGAACAGCGCTGTTTTAATCGCTCCTTTTGAGGATTTCACTGCTGGTTTTGAGATAACTTAGGGTTTCGTAAAGAGTGTCTGTGTGGGGCCAGCCGACAAATCCAGCAAATAGGCAGTCGTTAGCTCGGTTTGATAAGAAGACGTGGTGAATGCCCAGTCGGTTTTGCCAGGTGCGAAGGCTAAGACCTTCTGCGAGGGGGGCCCAGTGCTGTGAGGCGACAAAGCCACGATAGTGGGCATCGGTGATGCCAGGAATCGCCTGGAGCTGTCGGATGATGCGATCGCAATAGGTCTCGATGGGCTGTGGCAGGCAGAGGTGATCGGTGCTCTGCCAAAACTGTTGGATGATGCTGGCGACGGCAGGGTGATGTTTCATCCGGTCGTGGTTGATGTTATTGACGCTGACATAGCTGGCCCGGTGAAACTTGGTGCATTCAACAGGTACGACGCCATCGCTGCCGCCGTCGTAGTCACCAGCAATGATCAGCGTTGGAATTTTGGCGGCGATTTGCTCGGCGAGGGCGCGGCGATTGGTACCCAAATCTTTGGCGATGCCGATGCCCCATTCAAACGGATCGACTAGGCGGCCTAGATCTGCGCCACCAACAGGGGAGGCAACGAGAACAAAAGATTCGACTTGCGGCCACCATTCTGGGTGGCGAGCGAGGACTTCTAGCCAGATGAGCCCGCCCATCGAGTGGCCAACAATGCGGATGGGGGTTTGGGGATGCTGGGTCTGGGTTTGGTGGGCAATTGCTTCGACCCGGTCCACTAGCGGTGCAATCCGAATCCAGGTATTGACGAAGCCTAGATTGGGCACGATGACCTTTGCCTGAGGGCAGGCGATTGTACTGGCGAGCTTTCCGATGCCCAAATTGACGTCGGCCCAGCCGTGCTGAGCGTAAAGAATGTAAGTAGGATCCGGCATGGAAAATACGCTCGGGAAAAGCCCATCAACTGCTTTTGATGACTGTAAGCTAACTTAAGCGCTTTTGCCTGGTGTGGATGACCGTTTTCGATTTGTCATCTGTTTCTCTTGCTCATTCTTTTGCGGGCTTTTGCAGAGACGCTTGCAAAGGCACGGGTTTTAAGATCTCGGGAGGTTCGGCGGTAATTGATATAGAGTGTTCGGTTTGGGGATGGATGAACCGGAGTTTGTGAGCGTGGAGATGGTAGCCGGTGTCGCCAGGGCGAGCAGAGCAGTCGGGATCAGGGGCACCACCGATGGGATAGAGCGGGTCGCCGAGGAGAGGGTAGCCAGCGGCGGCAAGGTGAATGCGAATTTGGTGAGGTCTGCCGGTAGAAATGGAGACGTCAATTAGCGTGTGGGTGGCGGTGCGCTGGACGATGGTGCAGTCGCTGCGAGATGCGAGACCGGCTGGTAGATGGCCATAGATGTGACCGATTTTATGGTGAGGAAGTTTGCCGATGGGATAGGTGCAGGTGAAGCGATCGCTCAGCTCATGGGCTGCACTGGGGCCAACGAGGGCACGGTAGATTTTGACGAGCGTTTGAGAATTGCCGGGTGTTTTGATAGCAGAGCCCTGGGCTGCGGTGCGGGTACGAAACTGCCGGGCGAGGTGGACACGGGCGGCTTTGGTTCTAGCGATGAGGATAGCACCGGAGGTGCCTCGGCCTAGACGATGGATAGGAATGGGGGTTTCGGCTGGGTAGTGCGATCGCAGTTGATGCAGTAGGGTGTGCTCTAAAAAGCCACCGCCGGGGAGGACAGGAAGCCCGGCAGGCTTGGCAATGACCCAGAGCTGATCGTCTTCGTATAGGACTTTGAAGTCTAGCGGCGCGGCGGGCTCTTGCCACGGAGGGCGGTGATAGGCCAGTTGCCAGTGGGAGCGCAGAACAGTGTGCGGCTGTATGGGCTGACCGTTGAGACGGATCTGGCCTTGCTGAAGGCGAGCCTGCCAGACGGTGGCGCTAGAGTGACGGTAGCGCTGAGTGTAGTAGGCAAGGGCGGTTTGTCCGGCAGCAGTAGGGGGAATGCGATCGCAATAAATCCAGCCTTTATTCATATCTATTGACGGCATGCGGGCCTTTAATCATCTATCTTGTGCATGTGTTTTGATCGTTGATGGCTAATTGATGGCTGGGGTTTGATGATAATGTTGCGAGCGTTCTTTAGGATTCGGGAGAATAGCGGCCAGATGGATTGGGTGCGATCGCTAGGAAAGGCGTTAGTGAGTAGCGTGCTGGCGATCGCACTGCTGGGCGGACTTTTGACTAGCTGCGCTCTGCCACAGGTGAGCGCAGAAGATCGGCTGTTTTTAGATCTATCGGTGGAGCTTGTTGGGAGCTATGTGCTGCCAAAACAAAGCTATGAGGGAGAGCCAATGGGGGGGATTTCGGCGATCGCGTATGACGTGCCGCGAGACCGGCTGTATGGGCTCTCGGATAATCGCGATCGCCCTCGCTTTTATACTTTTACACTGGCTGACACGTTGGCTAGTACATTGGCCGGTCAGCCAGTCAAAGACGCTCAAAATTTGCCTGCTTTAAGTATTGAATCTGTTACCTACCTCAAAGATGCTAATGGGAACCCCTATGCCCCTGGTCAGTTGGACCCTGAAGGTATGGCAATTACGCCTAGCAACACGCTGCTAATTTCGTCCGAAGGCTCACCGCAAAAGCAGATTCCACCGGCTATCAGTGAGTACGACATTGCCACGGGCCAGCTACGGCAGTCAATTGTGGTGCCGCCACGCTATTTGCCTGATAACGCGCTACCGGATGGCACAGCCAATACAGAGATTGCTCAAACGCTAGGCGTGCAGGAGAATCTTGGGTTTGAAGCGATCGCCGTTAACGTCTCTTCGGGTACAGGCGGTGTCTACGAGCCCTATCGCCTGTTTACAGTGACAGAGGGACCATTGCTGCAAGATCTTGATTTTGCTCCGGATATTCCCTACAAAAACCGCGTGCTGCACTACACCCTCGATCCGTATCAAACCACGCTTATCTCTGAGCATTTATACGAAATGGATCTGTCTCCAACCGGCGCGGTGCTGCATGGTGTACCCGAGATTGCGGTACTAGATCGCGGGGGGCACTTCTTGTCGATAGAGCGCTCATACGGCTTTCAAGGATTTTCGATCAAGCTGTATCAGCTAGCATCGGGCGGTGCGACAGATATCAGCACAATAGACTCGATGCAAGGAGACGTAAGTGGGATCAATCCGGTTCAAAAGGAGCTGCTGCTGGATTTAGGCAGTTTAGATATACCACTGCAGAACTATGAGGCAATGACTTTTGGCCCGACCTTTGCCCCAGCGCTTAGCAGTCGTCAGCGCAGCTTATTCTTGATGAGCGATGATAATTTCTCGGATGATCAAGAAACTAGCTTGTTAATTTTTCGACTGAGCGGTAGCTGAGCTGGCGTTAGGGGTCGCTGAGTAGGATGGCAGGCGCGCCATAGGTGCGGTTTTGGCCCAGCCCTCGTTTGATCGCGCCCAAATCTATCGTAAGACAGAGGTTTTTTGGGGCTGATATTAAGATGGCAGACCAAAGCGTTAAACTCATCTTAAAAATAGCTTATACTTCACGGACGTTTTTATTTCGGTCAGAAAATAAATTGCCTTTGTCACCAGATGCCGGTCAAAAAATCTGAAGTACTACTGGGGAACGGCTTTTGCCTAGCTGCCCGCTGCTAAATCACTGCGTTTTTTCGCAGGGTAAGCCTCTTTTCTAACGACTCCCTTCCTAAGAAACTACTCATGCGGATCCCCAAACCTGATAAATTGGGCATCAGCAAAGAACATTATTAAAGGTTTCATAAAGAAGCAACATGCGAGTCTTAGTAATCGGCGGCGATGGATACTGTGGCTGGGCAACAGCGCTGTATTTGTCCAACAAAGGTCATGATGTAGCGATTCTAGATAACCTTGTGCGGCGGCTCTGGGATATGGAGCTTCAGTCGGAGACCCTTACCCCTATCGCCCCTATTCAGCATCGGCTTCAGCGCTGGAAGGATCTCACTGGTAAGGATATTGAGCTGTTTATTGGCGATGTCAATAACTATCCTTTTCTAGAGCAGTCGATGCTTCAGTTTAAACCAGATGCGGTTGTGCACTTTGGTGAACAGCGCTCTGCACCGTTTTCGATGATTGATCGTGAACATGCGGTGATGACTCAGGCTAATAATGTGCTGGGCAATCTAAATTTGCTGTACGTGCTGCGCGATCATTTCCCTGAGTGCCATCTGATTAAGCTAGGGACAATGGGCGAGTACGGTACGCCGAACATCGATATTGAAGAAGGCTATATCACGATTCAGCACAACGGTCGTGAAGACACGCTGCCGTTTCCCAAGAGCCCTGGCTCTTTCTATCACCTGAGTAAGGTGCACGATACACACAATATTCACTTTGCCTGCAAGATTTGGGGGCTGCGTGCGACCGATCTCAATCAGGGCATTGTCTACGGTGTGCTGACTGAAGAAACGGGTATGGACGAGCTGTTGATTAACCGCCTAGACTACGACGGTGTGTTTGGAACGGCGCTGAACCGGTTCTGCATTCAGGCGGCGGTGGATCATCCGCTGACGGTGTATGGCAAAGGCAGTCAGACGCGGGCGCTGTTGGATATTCGCGATACGGTGCGCTGTATTGAAATTGCCTGTGAGAACCCAGCAGATGCCGGTGAGTTTAGGGTATTCAACCAGTTCACTGAGATGTTTAGCATTAATGAGCTAGCCATGGCGGTGAAAAAGGCGGGTAATACGCTGGGCTTGGATGTTGAAATTCAGAACGTGGATAATCCGCGTGTGGAAGCAGAAGAGCACTATTTCAATGCGAAGAATACTAAGCTGATTGATCTAGGTCTAGAGCCTCACTTGCTTTCGGATTCTCTACTGGATTCTGTCTTAAATACGGCGATTAAGTACAAGCATCGCGTTAATAAGAAACAGATTATGCCGAAGGTTAGCTGGCGGCGATAGAGGTTAACGGGTGGGTTTTGATAGGAAAGGTCGGTTTGTATTTATTGCAGGCTGACCTTTCTATTAGCTGGATGCTTGCGGGCTGCTTTCGGTTTGTTGTTTTAGGATTCTCTCTTTTTGCTTGCTTATGCGTATTGCCATTTTTACCGAGACTTTTTTGCCGAAGGTTGACGGTATTGTCACTCGGCTAAAGCACACGGTTGAGTATTTGCAGAGCTTTGGTAATGAGGTCTGTGTGTTTTGCCCGGAAGGGGGCCTAACAGAATACAAGGGAGCAAAGGTGAAGGGAATTTCTGGCTTTCCTTTGCCGCTGTATCCGGAGCTAAAGCTGGCGCTGCCGCGACCTTCAATGCGTGACGAGATTGAGGCATTTGGGCCGGATTTGATCCACGTGGTAAATCCGGCGGTGCTAGGCCTAGGCGGCATTTATTACAGTAAGGCGTTGAATATTCCGCTGGTGGCGTCTTACCACACGCACCTGCCAAAGTATTTAGAGCATTACAATCTGGGGCTGCTAGAAGGGGTGCTGTGGGAGCTGCTGAAGGCGATGCACAACAATGCGGCGATTAATCTGTGCACTTCGACGGTTATGCAGCAGGAGCTGACGGCGCACGAGATTGCGCGAGTGGAGGTATGGCAGCGCGGGGTAGACACGGTGATGTTTCGGCCCGATTTGCGAAGTGATGAGATGCGATCGCACCTTACTCAAGGTCATCCAGACGCGCCGATTTTGATCTACATTGGGCGGCTCTCGGCTGAGAAGGAGATCGATCGCATTAAGCCGGTGTTGGAATCGATGCCGGGGGCGCGGCTGGCGCTGGTAGGAGATGGCCCCTATCGGGAGGAGCTAGAGAAACACTTTGAGGGAACGCCGACTCACTTTGTGGGCTATTTGGCCGGTGAGGAGCTGGGCGCGGCGTATGCGTCGGCAGATGCGTTTGTGTTTCCGTCGCGAACGGAGACGCTGGGGTTGGTCTTGCTAGAGGCGATGGCGGCGGGCTGTCCGGTGGTGGCGGCCAATGCGGGGGGCATCCCGGACATTGTGACGAACGGGGTAAATGGCTTTATGTTTGACCCGGCGGATGAGCGGGGGGCAATCTTGGCGACTCAAAAGCTACTAGGGATGAAGGCAGAGCGAGAGCTGCTGCGGCAGAATGCGCGAATAGAGGCTGAGCGCTGGGGCTGGGAGGCCTCGACGCGGCAGCTAGAGCGGTTTTATTTGGATGTGTTAGCGGGTGGCATGGGGGCGATCGCAGCCTAGGCGTGAAGATTTAATAATAGTCACTTTGCCCCTGCTATCAGAGTCTGAATACGCTAGCTATGTGCGGCTCTCAGCAGTCCTGAAGTCGCTAAACCATGACAGCGTGACGTTTCTTGCTGCGCGAACGCTAGTAGCAGGTTCGGCGAAAGACGTGATGTGGTAGCGCGCTTCTTTTGAATACTGCTCAAGCCCTTTAGGCATTAAAACGACGCTCGCTCAGGGTACGGATAAGCGTTTTGAGCCCCGACCAAGCTTTAATCTTCTCTAGCAGATGATTTAGCCGAGGCCATTGTCGATGGCATGATTGACCGAAGCGATCACGGCATATAGCGGCATATATCAGCTAGTCCGTTTTGTATTTGATCTCGCCTAGCTACTTAGTAGCTGCAAACTGATATTGCTAAGTTGTTATCAAACTAGGCGTTAGCACACGCACAGGGCAATGCTTTCTATCACGACCTAGCTCTTTAAAAAAGCCTTAGCGCCCAACCTTAGAAGAAAGCATACTAGACCTATACAAGCAACAAATATCAACTCGGTCGAAGCTGGTATCAGACAACCTAGCGGACGCATAACGTTACTTGCAAAACAGCATAAAGCTAAGGCTTTTGATGCCTGGTTGTTGAAAAATTTGACCGGTAGATTCTGACCTCTGAAAAGCTTTTAGAAGGGCTCGTCGATGACCATGCGGCTGTCAAAGCTAGCACGATGATAAAGGTTAGCAATGGCCTAGCTAAAGGTCTAAACAGCAAGTTGGATACGAACAAACAATGAAAACTTCAGTTTTCATCCAGATATCTATATCAAAGCGTCGTAATTCAATACGGGTGGGGTGCGTAAACTATAAAGCGTATGGAGAAAGATCCGTACAATCAGCAAACAATGCGCGTAAGCATAACTTTATAGCTGTTTATATGTTCTCTTTATTACATCATTGGGGTAGCTAATGTATGTAAGCATAGCCTGCTGATTGTTTATGTGTTTTCCATTGGATATAGGTCAGCCAATGTATGGTCTTTTGTTGACACTTATTGACACCCTAATCAATCGATAAGCGCAAGACATTCGCTACTTTCGAAAATGTGATTGACTGCTCTGTCAAAAGTAGCTTTTCCCAAGACATCCCATGTCAGAACAAACGTCTTAAACGACAACATCGCCATGCGTACTTAATTTAATTTCCTGCCGCTTTAGATGAAGACCTTTTCTTTCAATGAAATTATTGAATCGCCCTACGACGGTAGAGTTCATATCGTTGGCGAGGGCGTTGAATGGTGCATTGATATAGTTGGGGGAGAGCTGCTGTTTGCCGCTCACTCTTTTCAACATTTGACGGCTTTTGAATTTGTACTACCGGCGCTAGGCTATGAAGCGGCGTTGTCTACCTACTGGCGACTAGTCTCCCTGGGGCCCTACAAACACAAAGTTGAGGAAACGGGCTTAGAGGCACTTGGTTGGACGAGTAAAGTCGTGGAGGCGTTGATGCAGTGCAAAGCGCTTAACCGGCAGCAGGCTGAGAAAACGTTAGCCATGCTGTCTGAAGAGGCGATCTCATCACTGCTGGGTCTAAAGGCAGCCACCGTCACCTGGCACCCTTTTCCCGCAGGAGCCTGGCATCTCACAGCTCATGGCGCTGGCATATTCCCTTTGGTGGAACGTCTGGTTATGAGGGCCAAAGGCTGGCAGGGCGTGGGCGATCGCATCATTTCTCCCTACCAACGCCCTTACTGCGAAAACCCTGGGAGTATCTATAAAGACATCCCAAACGGAAAATTATCTAGCCAGACCCTAGAGGCCCTAATCAGGCTGATTCAGGGCACCAGCATCCGCCAGCTGGCCCAGGTCCTCAAGCAAGATGAAATCCGTTTCGCCCAGCTCCTCTATCCCTACATTGAACATCGCGTAATTAAGCTGTGGCCACCGGTAGCCCCTCTCGATCGGCTGCCCTGGCTACCCGCCGCGCCTATTTCACTCGACTCAATTAAGCCGACCTCCGCTTGGGCAACACCTTCACCAATCGCCACCCCGCCAACAAGTACCACTCCGACCACCCCGCCCACAAGTACCACCCCGCCACCAGAGCACAAACCCACCCACCATAAGCACGCTCATCCCTCGGCCAAAGCTGACCATCCGCCCCCGCCCAACTCCGACTATTTAATTGTTTGCATTGACGATAACCAGCTAGTCCTCAATAAAGTCAACAGTTACTTGGATTCCAATCGCTTCAAGCTCAAGTCTGTCTTAGATCCCATGGGTTCCATCGCCAAAATATGCGCCATGAAACCCGACTTAATTCTATTGGATATCTCTATGCCCAAAATTGATGGCCATAACCTTTGCCGGATACTGAAACGCAGTTTGATGTTCAAAAAAATTCCCATCATCATGATCAGCAGTAATACCAGTGCCCTTAACAAAGCCAAAGCTCAGTCGGTAGGGGCCACTGACTATTTAGAAAAACCCTTTTCTAAATCACAGCTTCTGGAGGTCTTGGAAACCCACTTGGTCGCCATCAAATAGCCCAAGTCGCCAGAAAATTTTCACTCAAAACATAATGGAGTTCAATGGCCAAGAAAGTATTAGTCGTCGATGATGTCAAATCTGAGCTACAGCTGATTAGTCACTACCTTGAGACAGCCGGTTATTTAGTTACCACCGCTGACAACGGGTTAGACGCACTCAAAATAATTAAGGCCGATCGGCCAGATGCCATCGTCACCGATCTGGTCATGCCAGACCTCACCGGACTAGAGCTTTGTCGCAAGCTCAAAAAAGATCCAGAGACCGCTGATATTCCAATCATTGCCTGCACGACCAAAGATCGAAAAATGGATCAAAGCTGGGCCAAAAAACAGGGCGTGGTCCGCTACCTGGTGAAACCCTGCACCGCAGAACAACTGTCTGATGCCGTTCGATTTGCCACGCTGTAGGTCTTTTTGGCCAAGTGCTGCAAATCAAATCTTGTGATTTGCACGCTTGATTCACACCGCTTGATTCACACCGCTTGATTCACCCCTACTGCTGTATTTATCAAGAAAGTAGCCCGCTATGCAAATCGCCCAATCACTCACCTCTGCAGATCGTCTACAGCAGCTTTTGCCCGATCTGTTTGACCCAGTGTCGCCTACCGGAGAACAGTTTTTAAGACTGCAGTTAACCGCCGAACTGACCGTTGCCCTGGATCTAAATTGGGTGGAAGAGAGCCTGCAAATTGATACGCGGCTGGTTACCCCTATGCCCAACATGCCGCCCTCAGTGTTAGGGCTCATGAGTTCAAAAGGCCAGGTTTTTTGGGCGGTCAATCTGGTCGAGCTCTTAGAACTTCCAGTGGCACTACCTTCAACTCAGTACTACGAGGTGGTGGTGGTTCGAGCACTGCCAGCGGGCGCTCATCCGCCGCTTGGCCATCCGCCGCTTAGCCATCCGCCAATTGAGCAAGGCTGGAGCACCCCTGATGCTGAGAATGAGCTGTTTTTGGGGTTAGTGGTGCCGACAATAAAAGGAACCATCCGGCTATCACCAGAAGATATCACCTCGCCGAGTGCGGCGATCGCTACTAGCTTGACACCCTACTTAAGGGGCCAGGTTGTTTCTGACACCGACACCATCATTATTCTCAGCGCGGCGGCCCTTGGCACGGTCCCATCCATTCTGTCACCGACTTAGTGCGGTAGCTGTCTCGCCCACTTGCCGCATATCTCTACTGCACGCATCTGCCGTTTGTTCTTTGTCCATCCTGTTCTTTGGCTATCACAGAGTCTTCGTTAAAACATCATGACTGTTCAGCAATACTCCTCCCCCGATCTAACCACCGTCTTAGACCCCAAACTGCCACCACAGAAAGAGAGTGCTTCTCCTAGCACCACGCCTTATAAAGGACGTTCTCTCAGTCAACAGCTGCTGCGATCGCTATTGCCTGCTGCTCTGCTGCCACTGATGGTAGCCAGCGGATTAGGGATTTTGATCACCCGCCAAGGAGAACGGGAAGATGCCCTAAACCTGCTCAAAGAAGAATCATTTTTGGCCAGTAAGGCTGCCAGTGTCTTCGTTGAAAACAACTTCAAAACCATTGAGGGGACCTTGCTTAATCCGACCGTTATTCAGGCTTTGCGTGAAGCAGATAGCACGGTTATAGCCCAAGGCCTCGATGAAGAGTCCGTCGAATCGTTAGAGCAACAGTTTAGTCAGACAAGGCTCATTAATGCCGACACCGCGCTCAATCAGTACTTAGCAGATGTGGTTGAAGTCGCAGGCATGGAAGAAATATTCATTACTGAAAGCCACGGACTCAACGCGGCTTTCAGCCAGCCGACGTCTGATTTTGTACAAAGGGATGAAGACTGGTGGACTCAGGCACAGCAGTCAGAAAAGTACATTGAACCAGTGGACTTTGATGAATCAGCCGGAGTAGTGGGCATTTCGATTTCAGAGGCAGTCAGCCCGCCTGGTTCCGATGAGTTTCTTGGGGTGATGAAGGCTGTCATTCCGCTCACTGTTCTAAATGAGCAGATTGCCACCTACGTAGCTACAGCGATTAGTGGTGGACAGCAAATTCAGGTGATTGATACCCGCAATGATATTGCCTTTTCGACCCTGACTGCCGATCAGATCATCACCGATGATTTTACGGTGAGTGGCGGCGAAGGCGTTACCGCACTGGCCAAAGCATTGTCGGCTCAGCTAGCCCGGTCCGAAGAGAGTATTGAAACGCTTCAACAGGAACTAGCAGAGCAGGGAGCGGGGAAACTAGTTGGCCTCGAACGCCTAGAAACGCTTCCAGGAGAAACGTTTCTAACCGTATTGCTAGAGTACGAAGGCAGAGAGTACAGCTTAACTACCGTACCCAATACGTCTTGGGTAGCCATCTCATCAGTGAACCTCGCTGAAATTAACTCAGCGGGTCGCGGCTTGCTAATCGTATTTGCTCTGACGGCGCTGGTGTTAGGCGTCGCTATTGCCATTCTGCTCCGACAGCTAGCTGGTCGGCTCTCTGAGCCGCTGCAGCGCCTCACCGCAACGGCTCAACAGGCAACCGCTGGAGACTTAGGCACCCGTGCGAGCTTGCAGGGCACCCGAGAAACCCAAATCCTGGGCGAGGGCTTTAACAATTTGCTAGAGCAGCTTCAATCCTTGCTCAGCTTGCAAAAAGCACAAACCGAAGAACAGCGATCGCAACGTGAAATCCTAGAAAATGACATCACTCAGCTCATGGAAGATGTCGGCGACGCCGCTGATGGCGATCTCTCTGTACGTGCCCAGCTCTCTACGAGCGACGTCGGTATCGTCGCCGACTTGTTCAACGCCATCATCGAAAACCTCCGCGACATTGCTATCAACGTAAAACAATCTACAGGGGAAGTGAGTCAGTCGTTGAGCACCAACGAACAGCAGATTCTTACCCAGGCCGATCAGGCGGTCGAAGAAGCCCGTGAGATGCGCTCCACTATGAGCGCTGTAGAAGCGATGGGTCAGTCCATCGAATCGGTTGCCGATAGCGCTAACCAGGCCTCTACCCTCACCAATGACACTTACACAACGGTGCAGGCCGGATCCGCGTCTATGGAACAAACCGCAGAAAGTATCCTTGAACTGCGCTCAACAGTCGGCGAAACTGCGAAAAAGATTAAACGACTGGGTGAATCGGCACAGAAAATTTCTCAAGCGGTCAGTTTGATTGATTCTATTGCCCTAAAAACTAACCTGCTTGCGGTCAACGCCAGCGTTGAAGCCGCCAGGGCCGGAGAATTAGGTCAGGGCTTTAGCGCCGTTGCCGAGCAGGTGGGCTCTTTAGCAGAGCAATCCGCTGGTGCCACCAAAACCATCGCCCAAATCGTCGCTGAAATTCAAACGGAGACCCAGGAGGTGGTCGCCGCCATCGAAACGGGAACCGCTCAGGTCGTCGACAGTAGCAATCTGGTGAATATCACTCAGCAACAGCTAGACGAGGTTCTCTCTAAGTCAGAGAGAATCAACCAGCTCATGCAGCGCATTTCGGAGGCGACCGTTGGCCAAACCCAGTCTTCTACGGCGGTTACCGACCTGATCAAAAAAGCGACCCAAAGCTCACAGCAACGGTCTCAAACATCTGCGCAGATGGCTCAGGCGATTAAAGAAACTGCTAGAGTGGCCCAGTCTCTGCAAGCATCGGTCGAACAATTCAAGATTCTCCCAGAGTAAACGATGGCATTAGATAAAGAGCAACAGGCCCGGCTAACTTTCCTCGCGGAGGCCGAAACCTATTTTGCACAAATCGAAGCGGTCTTACTCGCTCTCAAGACCACCGACGATCTCTCTAGCCAGCTTAATATCGCCATGCGGGCCGCCCACTCTATTAAAGGGACGGCTGGAATGATGGATTTTGGGCCCCTCTCTCAGGTAGCCCACCGGCTAGAAGACGCCTTCAAAATTCTTCAGGCCCGCCAGCTAAGGGTTGACGACACCCTCGAAACCTTGCTGCTACGTGGCGTTGACTGTCTGCGAACAGTGCGCCAACGCCACGCTGATGGGCAACCAATTGAATCCGAATGGCTCGCCAGTCAGATTGCATCTGCTTTCACAGACCTGCAGGAACGGCTAGGAGACCTTACCCCCGAAGAGGAAGCCCGGCTCCTATCCGAAGAGACAGATGAGAATCTCGGTGTCATTATTTTTACGACCAGTGTCGGAGATTGCTTGGATGAGTTTGCACAAAACTTACACAGCTACAGCGGCGAGCAGCTCAGACAAACCGCCATAGCAATGGCCCAACAGCTCTGTGACTTTGGCCTCATGGCCCAGCTAGAGCCGTTTGTGGCGCTCTGCGAAGATGTGCAGCAGCAGTGCATCGCTGCCAAGCCTGAAGCGCTTGGGGCGATCGCAGACCAAGCCCTCAATGCCTGGCAGCGGAGCCATTCCCTCGTACTGCTAGGTCGCACAGAACGGCTACCCACCCACATCAAACCCCTCAGCGCCGACCTTGCAAGTGATTCGGCAGGTGACATTCTAGGTGATGTCACTCTAGGCGATGTCACTCTAGATGCGCTGGCCGAGACAGCCGAGTCTCGTGACTTGCTCGACATCAGACCAGATGAGATTAATCATCTACAAGAGCAGCTTGCCGCACTCGATAGCGGGCTCACTGATTTTGGGTCCACTGACTTCGAGTCGGATGATTTTGAGTTAGGCGATGTTGAGTTAGCAGATGCCGCGATGACTGAGGCCGAACAACCTCAGCTCGCTGACATCGAAGCGTTGCAGGCGCAATTTTCCGAACTCCAGTTGGATGTAGCGCCAGAGCCAGAGCCTGTAATCTCAGGCCCAGACGAGAACATATCTATCGACGAGAATGAATTAGAAGCCTTGGAGGTGGCAGTTTCTCGGGTCTCGTTGCATGTGCCAGCAAACAGAGTAGAGTCTTCATCAAAGGGAAAATCGTCTGCACAAACTTCCACAGTTAGAGTATCGGTTGCCCAGCTCAGACAAATCAACCGTCTCTTTGAGTCGCTACTTCTCAACCGCAATGCCATCAATCTACGGTTAGGGCAGCTTCAGGATTTCAGTAGCTTGATGCAGGAGCGAATGGCAGTCCTGGCCTCCTTCAACGCAGAGCTACGACAGTGGTATGACCAGGCATCTTCAGAAGGACTGCTCTCTGCGCAAACCATCGCTAGCAGAAATGGCGTCTCACAAGCTGAACTCACGGGTTCAGTTGGCCGCACTCAAGGGGCAATTGGGCAAAGAACAAACCAATCTATAGCAGTGGCTGCTCCTCGCGAACTCGATGAGCTCGAGCTAGATCGCTACTCTAAGCTCCACCTGCTGGCTCAAGAAAACATGGAGACCGTTGTCAAACTTGAAGAGGTCAGCCAAGACATTGAGCTAGGTCTCAATGAAATGAGTCAGTCAGTTCGGGCGTTAGGCTATACGAGCCAGACGCTCAAAAACCGAATCACGCAGACCCAAATGCGGTCGTTTGAGGAGGTTGTTGGACGGTTCCCTCGGGTCGTTCGAGATTGGTCGGTGCAGTATAGCAAACCTGTCAATCTAAAAATCGAGGGTGAAACTACTCTATTAGAACAGTTTGCCCTAGACCAAATCAGCGATCCGCTGATGCACCTGCTGCGCAACGCTTTTGATCATGGCATAGAAGGCTCTCAATGCCGCCGCGATCGGCAAAAATCTGAGACTGGAACTATTACGCTGCGGGCGGTGAACCGAGGAAACCGAGTGGTGGTTACCCTTAGCGATGACGGTGGGGGAATTGATCTTGAGAAAGTACGCGATCGCGTCCGCCAATACGATCTTCCTGATGAACAGGTCGACAGCATGGATCGACAAGAGCTCCTGTCCTTCATTTTTGAACCAGGGTTTAGTACCACCGGGAAAGTCACAGAACTATCGGGTCGTGGCGTTGGCATGGATGTCGTTCGCACCAATCTGCAACGGCTTCAAGGCAATATTCAGGTCAATACTGAACCGGGACAAGGCACTACCTTCATCCTTACCATTCCCCTCTCACTGTCGATTTTGAGAGTCATGCTGTTGGAGCGCAACGGTGCCGTCTTTGCCCTACCCATCGATACGGTTCAAGAGATTATCACCAATCCAAGCCTAGACGCGATTGCATCTTCTCTGACCTGGCAAAACACCTCTATTCCACTCATTCGACTAGAAGACTACTGGAGCGTAAGATATGCCGCGAGGCCTATCACTATGAGCGGAGTTCCTCTCATAAACCATCCGATGGTGGTCGTGGTCGGTGAAGGCGATCGCCTTTATGGGCTCAACATCGATCGGTTTTGGCAAGAACAAGAGGTCGCTATCCGTCCTGTGGCTAGTCCCATCCCCTTACCCCCCGGGTTCAGTGGCACAACCATTCTGGGCGACGGTCGCGTTGTCCCCTTGATAGATCCCATCCGCTTGAGGGAATGGATTGTAGAACAGTCAGAGGCAAGTACCGAGTCAGATGCCGACGCCTCACAGGCAGGCTCACAGGCAGGTATGCCGGTATCTCACATACAACCTGAGACGACGCGGATTTTAGTTGTCGATGATTCTATTCACGCGCGGCAATACCTAGCCATTAGCTTAGAGAGATCGGGCTACTTCGTAGAACAGGCCAAAGACGGTCGAGAAGCTGTCGATAAACTGCTCGGAGGCCTTAGCGTTGAAGCCATTATCTGCGACATCGAAATGCCTCGTCTCGATGGCTACGGCCTGCTAGAAGAACTGAGAGAACAGCCCAGCTTTAGCACCCTTCCTATCGTCATGCTGACCTCCCGCAGTGGAGACAAACACCGAAAACTCGCTATGAATCTGGGCGCAACGGCTTATTTTTCTAAGCCTTACAACGAACAAGAGCTATTGAACACACTGCAACAATTAACAACAAAAAGTTGAAAGTCAAAAGGATATCTTGAAAAAAATGGCTTTACTGACAGGGGACAATTGTGCTCAATAAGCCAAGTGACTGGCCCGACGGCTGGCCCGACGACTGGCCCGACGACTGGCCCGACGGCTGGCTGAGTGACTGGCATTGAGTTTGAGGGGCTAGCCCAGCCATGTCTAATATCTGAGGAATCAGGTCTTCTCGGCGAACGGCCATCATATGAACGCCTTGGCAGAGCTGCTGGGCAGCTTGAACCTGTTCGGCGGCGATCTTCATGCCTTCTTTGAGCGGATCGGGGGCAGCGGCAAGACGGTCGATGATGTGCTGGGGAATGTTGACGCCGGGTACGCAGCGGTTGATAAAGGCGGCATTTTTGGCGGATTTTAGCAGAAAGATGCCAGCGAGAATAGGGCGATCGCACCCAGAGGCGACCTGGTCCATAAATTTTTGAAACTTGTCAAAATCAGAAATGAGCTGGCTTTGAAAAAACTGCGCGCCAGATTCTAGCTTTTTGTTAAACCGGCTTTGCATACCGGACCAGCTAGTAGACTGCGGATCGACAGCAGCGCCTGGAAAAATATCGAGTATGCCATCGCTCATGTCCTTGTCGTTGTAGTCAACGCCGCTGTTGAGCTGACGAATGACACGCAGCAGCCGAATGGAGTCTAGCTCGTGGACAGGTTTAGATTTGGGGTAGTCGCCTGCTTTAATCGGGTCACCAGTTAAAGTGAGAACATTGCGAACGCCCAGCGCGTGGGCACCCATCAGGTCGGACTGGAGGGCAATTGCGTTGCGATCGCGTCCGGTCATTTGGCAAATGGGCTCAATTCCTGCCTGTTTAAGTAAGACGGCGCAAGCAAGTGAGGACATCCGCAAAACGGCGCGCGAGCCATCGGTGACGTTGACTGCGTGGACCCGATCTTTGAGATGAGCGGCCATTTCTAGCATGTGGCTCGGATCGCCGCCTTTTGGGGGCATTACCTCGGCGGTGACGATGAACTCACCGGCACGAATAGCTGAGCGTAGGCGACTGTGAGAAGTCTCTAGGCCAGAAGTCACTAGGCCAGAAGTCTCTAAGCTAGAAGTCACTAAGCTAGAAGTTCTTGAATTAGAAGAGGGTCGCTTGGCCTGTCCGTTGGATGCTACGTTCATATTAGATTTGAGTACTCAAATTAGATGCCTGCGGCGAGCTGGTACAGCGATATGTGGGTTTTGGGTATAGGGATGGCGGCCCCATCAGCCCTGATATGCTTATGGGCTATCTTATCTAGTTTCCCTATTAAAGGGGATCATGACTAGTCATTGAAGTTAGTCATACCAATTTGGCTATATCGATTGAGTGGGGCCAACCTGTTCGTGCTAGCGCCACTGATTGGCCAGGGTGGCTATTATGACAAAAAGCCCATAGCGGCTTTGACTTTTTGCAGTGTAGGGGTGGCGACGGCCTGGGCTTTTTCTTTACCGTCTGCTAAGACCTGGTTTAGATAGGTGCGATCGCTCATTAGCTCTGTATATTTTGCCTGAATCGGCCTGAGCGCTTCTACCGTTGTCTCGGCTAGCAGCGGCTTAAACTGTCCCCAGCCCATTTCTTTACATTCAGCCGCTACGGCTGCTTTGGTTTGATTGGACAGCAGCTGATAAATGCTGAGCAAATTGTCGCATTCGGGCCGTTCAGGATCGTCGAACGCAAGCCCTCTGGCTGGATCGGTTTTGGCCCGCTTGATTTTTTTGGTAATTGCTTGGGGCGAGTCCGTCAGGTCAATCCGACTTGCTCCAGACGCCTCGGACTTTGACATTTTTTTGGAGCCGTCTGTCAGGCTCATGATGCGAGCGCCGTCAGGTCGAATCAGCGGCTCTGGCACTTTCAATACTGGCGCTTTTTCACTGCCAAACTGGTAGTTTAGCCGTCCGGCGATATCACGCGTTAGCTCTAAGTGCTGCTTTTGATCTTCTCCTACGGGCACCAGATCTGGCTCGTAAAGCAAAATATCTGCTGCCTGCAAAACGGGGTAGTCCATCAGGCCGATGCTGACATTTTCGCCCTGCTTTTTGGCCTTTTCTTTGAACTGAATCATCCGCTCTAACCAGTTCAGTGGCGTAATGCAGTTAAATAGCCAAGCTAGCTCACTGTGCTCTGGTAGCTGCGACTGGACGAAAATGGTTGATTGGTCGGGGTCTATGCCACAGGCAATGTAGGTAGCGGCAACTTTTAGCGTATTTTCGGCTAGTGCTTTGGGGTCGTGAGGAACGGTCACCGCGTGCAGATCTGCCATGAAGAGAAAGCAGCTGTAGTCTGCCTGTAGCCCCACCCAGTTGCGAATAGCCCCCAGGTAGTTTCCTAGGTGAAGGTTACCCGTGGTTTGAATACCTGAGAGAATGCGGGGCTTGGACATGAAAGCGAGCTTAGAAAGGTCGGAATGATTGTACTTTATTAGCTGAAGTCACTGCATTTGCGCTTGAATCACAGATTCATCTTGCGGTCCTAGCGTTAGCTGTAGCGGCCTGTCTTTTTCAGAGGCTTTGACGGCCTGCCGGTAGACATCGTAGTCAGTTGGTAAGGTTTTCTCTTCACCTGCTTTGTCAAAGGTGATGGTGTAGCTAACAGACTTGATGACTTCGGGCGGACGCGCGGTTTCGCTGGTGCGGCGACGATCTTCAATCTCATCGACGGTAGGCTCGGGCGGTAGAACTGGCCACCACAGCCCTTTGCTGTCGGGCCCAGAGCCTTCGGCCTCGGGGCGGATGCCGTTGATGCTGGTGACAGTGGTGGCCTCGAACTGCTCTAGGCGGCGGTCGTTGGGCCGGTCTTGGCCGATGCTTCTAGGGATGTACTCGACTTGCCAGGTGTAAGTAGTGGCGGCAGCGGCCTGAAAGTTGGTGGTGGCTGATTCGGCTAGCTCAGCCGTGCTGACTTGGGTACAGCCAACGACACTTACGGAGACCAAAACGGCGGCGACAGGCATCGTAGATGTAATCCAAGGATGACTGGGCGGGAATCTGTACATTTTGGTACACCCTAAAATTCAGCGCTACCAGCTTAGCGCTGAATGCGCCATCTGTGCGGGTTTTCACGAAGAGTGTAAAGGTCTTTGGAAGTACTGGATGACCTCTCTAACTAGGCCGCTTTTGCCGTGGCAGCTTACCCGGATGCACTCGCCTGCGAGTACCTGGGCGTCCTGTAGACTTTTGACGCATCTAGAAACGGAGTGATCAACGTAGCTGGTAATGGTGATGATCAGATCGCAGTTGCTGATTTTGTCTTTGATTTGGCTGCGATCGCTGCTAGCAACGCTGTGTGGCGGAACATGCACGCAGCGCTTGAGGCCGTACTGTTTGAGTTCTTTGGTAACTTCTCGGTACGTGGTTTCATGACCGCCGATTAGAGCCAGCGAAATGTCAGAGAGATCTATCTCGTCTGCGGTTTCGGTGCCTGTAGAAGATTCGAGAGAGGGATACTGGTCGTCTACGGCGGGAGTTAGGTCGCTGTTGGCGTTAGCCGAGCTGTGTTGGTTGCTCTGATAGCTGAGTAGATTCAGGTCGTTTTCGAGCACGGCGACTTTGCCGATAAGCAGGCTGTTCTTACTTTGAAACACGCCTTTTTCGTCCTCGCTTTGCCGAAGGCGCTGCTGCAAGTCTTCTATTTCTAGCGAGAGATCTTTGGCGTCCATATCAGCGACGTCAATAAACTCATCGAGATCTAGCTTGTGGCGCTGTAGACGCTGCTTAAGATCGGCCTGGCTGTGCTGAAGGCGCTCGTATTTTTGATGCAGGCGAGTATGTTTTTGTTGGAGCCCTTCGTGCTGCTGTTGAAGGGTGTCGTGCTGCTGCTGAAGCTGGTCGTAGGCAACCTGGAGGGTGAGCAAATGTTCTGAGAGGTGTGCTTTGGCCTGACGGTCTTTGCCCGTCGCACCTTTGAGAAACATTTGAACAGCCTGGAGCACGGGCTTAAACATAGTGAACCTCAACTGGAAATAGGTTAGTGGCTGCAAGCGTCACCTGGGCAAGGCTGGCAGGGCTAAGTTATAGGCGTTGGCCAAACGGCGACCTGTCTGTATGCATCAAACTGTGTCCGTGCGATTCCAGATACACCGTTTTTGCAGAGAGATTGAGTAGAGAGATTGACAGTTTCTATACTCCACAATAGCGACTGAATGAGAAAACAAGCCTGCTTAGAGCGGTCATCGGGAAATTTTGCCTAATACTTCAAAGAAGATTGATGAAGAAGGCTTGCCTAGTACCGTGCTGATGCTATGCAGCCTGATGCTGAGCAGATGAGTGGTGAGTGTGCTGTGGCCGTAAATTATGTATCGGTTTTTGCTGGTGATAGGTCGGCGATATGGGCTCGGACAATGTCTTGAAAGCTGCGATCGCGCTCAAATCCTAGCTCAACCGCTTGGCTCACGTCGAATCGACTGGGCCAGCTTGCCACGATCTGAGAAATCGCCGCGTCGCCTTGAAGCTGAACCCGCTCTCTGGCGTCGGCTCCAACAACTTCGCCAAGCGCATCGAGCATGGCTTTAACCGTGACCGTAATGCCCGGAATGTTGATCGTGCGAGTAGTGGTAAACTTGCTGGCTGGAATGGTGAGGCTGTGGGCCAAGTTGGCAGTGACCGTATCTGGACTAGAGAGCCATAGCGCTAGGTCTAAATCGACTGGGCAAAGAGCATTTTGGCCGTTGACGGGCTCGCGGATAATGCTGCTAGCAAAAGAGGACGCGGCGGCGTTGGGCTTGCCTGGACGTACGCAAACGGTGGGCAGTCGCAAGATTCGCCCGTCGATGAAGCCTTTGCGCGTGTAGTCATTGATCCAGAGTTCGCAGATTGCCTTTTGGGTGCCGTAGGAAGACTGGGGCCTGACGGCGGTGTCGTCGGTAATGGTGTTGGGAAGCTGACCGCCGAAGACTGCTAGAGAGCTAGCGAAGATGAAGCGTGCGCCGGGGGCCTGGTGACGAACCGCTTCGAGTAAGTTGCGGGTGCCGTCGCAGTTGACGGCGATGCCAAGATCAAAGTTAGCCTCGGCCTGAGAGCTTACTACGGCGGCTAGGTGATAGATTGCGGTGATATCTGCGCTGATGAGCGATCGCGTTGCTGAGATGTCGGTAAGATCTAGCTGTTTGCTAGTGACTCTAGGATCTTGGTTAGGAACAGGCGGCAGAATAATATCGGTGAGGGTTAGCTGCTGAAGAGTCGGGTTCTGAAGGAGATGGCGGGCGAGGCGCTGACCGAGGAATCCGGCTGCACCTGTAATCAAGATGTGCATAAAAAAGCGGAGATAATATGTCGCTAGAAAAGGCGGCCTACGCTTAGCTTACAGAACATTTCGCCGAACGCTGCGGTAGTGGTCGGCGCGAATTTTGGCCATGGTGGTATCTAGGTTGTCGTCGATGGCACCGAGGGTGGCGAGCAGATGTGTGCTGAGGGCAAGGGCGGCTTCAAATTCGGGCTGGACGACTTCTTGTGCGCCTAGCTGACTGAGCTGGTCGAGTTCTTGAGTGGTGTGGGCGCGGGCAATGATATCTAGGCGCGGGGCGATCGCTTTTGCCCGTTTTAACAGCAGCCTTGTGCTCATTGGATCTGGCAGGGCAATCACCATTGCTTTTGCTGCCTTTAGATCAGCTTTGGCTAGAATCAGCTCTGAGTCGGCGTCGCCCATAATGTAGGGAACGCGCTCATGTCGCAGCGATTGAACGGCGGCTTCGCTATTTTCTAGTACCAGCACCGGAAAGCCGGTTTGACGCAATAAGTTGACAATGACGCGCCCGACTCGGCCATAGCCTGCGACGACGACATGGTCGCTTAGCCCTACGTGGTCAATACCAGGCTGTTCGGCTTCTAGACGAGCGAGCAGGGGCTGAAGCTGCGGGCGCTGATAGAGCCAACTGTAAAAGGACGGTGCAAGATTGAAAAGAAGAGGGGTCAGCACTAGCGTGATGGCGGTAGTGCCGAGCAGCAGCAGGTAGGCGTCTTGTGAAATCAGGTTGCTCTCTAGGCCAACGACCGCCAGCACAAAGGAGAATTCACCAATTTGATTGATGCCAAAACCACTGAGAACAGCCGTTTTGAGAGAGTAGCCAAAGCCTAGAACAATGGGGATGATGATCAGGGCTTTGCCTATCATCACCAGGGTGACTAGCCCTAAAATGCCGCCAAAGTTATCAATGAGGACGCGCGGGTCGATCAGCATGCCAATTGAGACAAAGAACAGACTGGCAAACGTATCGCGCAGTGGCAGCACTTTTGCTAGCGCCTGATCGGCGTAGTCAATTTCGGCAATCATCAGCCCGGCGACAAATGCGCCAATTTCAATGGAAAGGCCCAGCCGAGCGGTGATAATAGCAACGCCCAGACACAGCGCAATGAGTGTAAGTAAAAAAAGCTCGCTGCTTTCGGTAAGTGCGACCTGGCGGATGATGACCGGGATGACCCATCGACCGACACAGATGGCGGCGACTAGAAAGCTCAGCACTTTGAGCAAGACGAGGGCAAGGATTTGCCAGAGAGGGCGGGTAGGAGACTCGCTAGGGGTGATGGCCGGAACGATGGCCAGCATCAGGCCAAGGGCCAGATCTTGTGCGATCAGGATGGCTAGCATGATCTGGCCGTGACGGGTGTTGATTTCGCCGCGTTCGGTGAGGGTTTTGAGTACAACGGCGGTCGAAGAAAGAGAGAGGAGCGCGCCCCAGAAGAGTCCTTGGGGCAAGGCGTCTACCCAGCCAAAGGCGAGTGCGATCGCCGCGACTAGCCCAGCCGTGAATCCAATTTGCAACAGACTGCCCTGAAAGGCGATATTACGCACCCGGTTTAGCTCTTCTAAAGAAAACTGTACGCCGAGGGCAAATAGCAAAAAAGCCACGCCAATTTCTGCTAGCTCTTGGATATTGCCGGTATCGTTGATCAGCTTTAGGCCCAGGGGCCCAATGACTAACCCGCTAGCCAAATAGCCCAGCAGTACCGGCTGCCGCAGCCGATTGACGGTGTAGCCACCGACGGCTGCGGCACCTAGCACTAGCATAAGGTCAACGGTGAATCCCAGTTCTGCAGACATAGGGTCTTTTCCTGATAAATACAGGCTTAAACCTTATACAGAGACTCTGCATAGGGTTGGGCGATATGTCTTAGCTTATATGCCTTGGTTCAGAATCTAGCGATCGCTTGTGATATCGCCTGAGCGGACAAAGAAGATTTGCGCGCTCAACCTACTACAGACACGACAACTAGAACATCTGACGCGGCAATCAACATCTTGCGTAACTTATTTCTGTATCACTGATGACTTTATATCGCGGCTAGCTGGCATGCGATACGACCCACTTATGTTTTTCGTTGTGTTTATGACGAGTGGGTACAGCGTAATTTGTTCGATATACATCAAAGGAAAAATCTAATGACAGCGAATCTTGTAAGGGCCAACACGGTCTCCACTGCCTACATTACCCGGCATGGCTTGTCTAATACGGCCTATCAAAGCGAGTTCAACAAACATACTGGAGCAGGCTATCGTCTGACCCATATCAGCGGCTACGGCGTTGGTAATAGAGCCTACTATGCTGCGATTTGGGAGAAGCGCAGCGGCCCAGCCTATGTGGCTAGACACGGTTTGTCTAGCGCGGCCTATCAAAGTGAGTTCAACAAACATACTGGGGCTGGTTACCGTCTGACGCATATCAGTGCCTACAGCGTTAGCAACAAAGCCTACTACGCTGCAATTTGGGAGAAGCGTAGCGGCCCAGCCTACGTGGCTAGGCATGGCCTATCTAATGCGGCCTATCAAAGTGAGTTCAATAAGCATACTAAGGCCGGCTATCGTCTGACCCACGTCAGTGGCTACGGTGCTGGCAACAAAGCCTATTATGCTGCAATTTGGGAGAAGCGCAGCGGCCCGGCCTACGTAGCTAGACACGGCTTATCTAGCGCGGCCTATCAAAGCGAGTTCAATAAACAGGCTAGGGCAGGCTATCGCCTCACCCATATCAGTGGCTATGACGTTGGTGGCAAAGACTACTATGCCGCGATCTGGGAGAAGACGGGGGGTAATGCCTGGGTAGCCCGGCATGACATGTCATCACGTGGCTATCAGTGCCAGTTTGACAACTACTATTATCAAGGCTATCGCCTCAAGCTGATTAGTGGATATGCAAAAGGTTCATCTGCTAGGTATGCCGCCATCTGGGAGAGTACGGGTGCTTGGGATAGTGCTGATACTAGCCATATTAACAAGACAATCAAGACGTTCATGAGAAGCAACAAAGTCACAGGGGCGGCTTTGGCAATTACAAAGGACGGGCGCTTGGTATTTGCTAGAGGGTATGGCTATGCCAACAAAGCGGCGGGCGATCGCGCCTGTGCGACTACTTTGTTTTTAGGTGCGAGTATGGCTAAACCTATCACCAGTATCGCCATTATGAAACTGGTTGAGCAGGGCAAGCTCAAACTATCTGACAAGGTATTCGGTGAAGGGGCCCTACTCGGGACGACCTATGGATCTTTGGCCTATAGCCGTCAAGAGCGGGCTATTACAGTACAGCACTTGCTAGAGCATACCGCTGGTGGGAATCAGTGGGACAACAACTTGAGCCCTGATAGCGATACTGTAAGCGATCCTATGTTTGCCCAGCAGTCTTATAGTCACGAAAAACTGATTGGCTGGGTCTTGGATAATCGCAAGGTTGATATTGAACCTGGCAGCGCTTATCACTACTCTAACTTTGGTTACTGCGTGCTCGGACGTATCATCGAAAAGGTAACAGGTCTTTCGTATAGAAGCTATGTGCGTACAGCAGTCTTGAGACCGGCGGGGGTAAGAGACATGCACATCGCTGGGAGAAGGCGCTGGAATGAAGTAGCCCATAACGACTTTTCCGCTTCGCTGATTGCACGTATGGATTCTCACGGTGGCTGGATTGGTTCAGCAGTTGACTGGGTTCGTCTGCTGGTGAGTGCGGATGGGTTTGACACAAAGCCCGATATCTTGCAGTCAGAGACAATTAAAACAATGACTACTTCTGCGCTTAATGGCGGCTATGCTAAGGGATGGAGCGTGAGTGCTAGCAACAACTGGTGGCACGGTGGAAAGCTTGGAAAAAGTCGTTCTACGATGGTTCGCACTAACAGTGGCTATACCTGGACGCTGCTGGTACATGGCTACGACGGCGAGGATTCACTGGATGCAACCATGTCAGAAGTCATTAATGGTGTCCAAGATTGGCCCTCTCATGACTTGTTTTAATCCACGTAGAATCTTGGATACGAATCAACGTCTTTGAGGAAGGCCTCTTTTAGAGACGCCATAGCAAGTAGAGACGCCATAGCAAGTCAACGGGTGCACCCGTTGACTTGTTCGTTGATTTAGCTGTTGTTGAGTAGGTCAGCCCAAGCTGGATTAGAAGATTAGGAAACAACGGCTGAAGGCACCCGCCGTCAAGTTCAAGACTCTGAGGCGAGATGCTCAGACCCCTTTCTAGGCTGGCAATTTCCTCTGAAATTGGGGATGGGGCCAGCGCAGGATGTTCGGTTTAATTGCAGCTATCTACTTACTGTGTTTACTGTGTGAGCGTGAAGCGAATCTGCTTTGTTGTCCAGGCCTGATTGGGATCGGAAACTCTGGTAGCTGCTCGCGTTAAGGTAGGAGACTCGGCGCTAATGGCTGATATTAAACGGTTGAGTGCGCCGCTATCGCTGCTGCGAGTAACGCTTCTTTTAGCGGTAATTGGATTGTCGAGTGGCGGCAGCTCTAGCGAAGAGAAATCAGCAGGGCCCAAAGCAGCAAAGACTTTGATTGTTTCTGTGACACGCTGGTATAGCGGCTGATCGTCTGGTCCACTAGGCAGCGCAAACTGTAGGGGTGTAATCTGTTCTTCACCCGGTGACATTTCATAGAAAGGGCCTGGCAAACCGAGAATATTGATTTTGCTAATTGCCCAGTTTGGCTCTAAATCTAGTACGGCTATATTTAGGGGGGCTTGGGAACGATTCGCAATTCTTAGAAAAGCGTAGCTGCCTACTGCAATCTCAATATCGTTTGGATCGTCAAATGGAACAGGGTTGTAAGGGTCTCCTGGCTGCCAGCTAGGCTGTTGCATTAGCGATACGTCTAGAAACGTGGCTAGTCTTGAGACGCGATTTTCTAATTCTTGGACTGACTGGTATTTGGTTAAATGAACCAGCCGCTTGGCCACTTTTTCTCCTGCATCTGGCTCGCCTATCATTATGTGTGGGCGCAGATTTTCGATGGGTAGGCCAACGCAGATTTCATACGCACCGCTGGCGTTAATGGCGACTTGGTAATGGGCTTCTTTTTGGCTGTTGTCTTTTTCGGTACTGTCTTTTTCAGTACTATCGCTTTGGCCATCGACTGCGCTGACCCAGCCGCTGTGGGCGAGGGCTGCACGTATCGGCTGTAAAGCGGCCTTTTGCTGGCTCGCTAGCTCTGGCGGTAGCTCAGTGTCGCTATTGCCCACTGGTTTGTCATCAACGAGCCGTACCCGCCGCTTTAAATCAACCGGGGCTGACTCCATCACCGCAGGTGCTCCAACGAGCGCTGTCTCCTTAAGGCCTGCTCGCTGAAGCTGCGATCGCATATCTAGTCCACCTTGTGCTGGGGGCACAATGGCTGCCACACAGCTTGTCGGCTGTAGCCTGCTGACTTCTACTATTGCCAGCCTTTGCTGGTCTTGTGAGAAATCAGCCGTCCCTGGCGGATAAATTGCAAAGCGGCTGCCCCGACTCATGCCCTGTGCTAGTCCCACCTTTAGTGTCACCTGCTGCGCAGCTAGATCGACGGCTTGTACAAGCACTGTGTAGTGCCGATTGGCCAGGTCAGTGCCTAACACAATGCGATTTTCTTCGCCTATCAGCATGGGCAACTGTTGGGGAAAGCGGCTTTGAATTTTGGTGCTAATTCGCTCGTACAGCGAACGGTAGTCTAGGTTGGTCACGCTGTTGTTGGTTAGCGTGTCGATCATCCAAAAGGTGAGTGCGCCGTTGCGATCTTTGCCGTTGGCCGCATATTCGTTGGCTAGCTCTGAAGGCCGACAGGCCGCAAGACAAACATACTCTCGCGATCGCGGTAGCCATGCTGAAGCCGGTGCCTTTCCCTGTGTCAATTCCTGCCAGTTGCTCTCTAAGACTGCTTTGGAGGCAACCAGGCTATCGGCTGATTGTTGCTGTCGATCAATGCGCTCGCCGCCTCGAATGGCACAGTCGTCGCCTCGGGTTGCACCGCCAGAATGACAGCTATCTAAAACAATTGTGACAATTAGTTTTCTATCTGTCATTTGCTTTAGCAGCATTGCTAGCTCTACATCTCTCAGATAGCGTCCCTGTGGCGCACAAAAGTCTGTTGGCACTATCGACTCATCTAACTGCCCCTGCCCTTTAACATCAGGATAGACCGTTGTTGCTCGGCCACCGTGACCAGAGTAGTGAATATAAACCTGATCGCCAGCATCAGCTTTTTCGGTCAGTGATTGAAAAGATTCAACAATGTTGCGATAGGTGGGTAGCTGCTGATGGAGCATTGGTTTCGCAGCGCGAACATTTTCTAGGCTATTGTCGTTTGGGATGGGGGCTACGAGCTTGTAGATGTTAGAGGTTGGAACGGATAGTGACTCTTGGAGGTAGGTACTGACTAGGTCAATATCTCGAACGCAGCCATGTAGGTCTAGATAAAGATTGTTGGGAAGATAGTGGTCGATGCCGATTAGCAGCGCGTAAATATTGTTTTGCTTAGGCTTGTCTTGCTTTAGGCTATCTTGCCCAGGTTTGTTGCGCTCAGTTGAGTGTGCCATAGGAATAAGTATCTATTAAACAAACGTAGCTGCAGAATATTGGCTTGAATCGCTGATACATTACGGTAGAAGCATTAGAGGAAGTGCAGAATGAGCGATCGCTGGATTTCTTCAAGATTACAGACTTATAGCTCATATAAGCGGTCTTTAGCTGTGAAGAAAAATCAATATTCTACTAGCGGGTAGCTTGTGCTCACAGTCGATATCATACGATGTCCTATAGATAGGATCGTATCTGTAGGATCAAAGAAAGATATTTAAGCACGCTTACCGCTAAGCGCAGTCCACAACTGTATAACAATGTATAAGCGATGGAGAGTCTACACAACATTTTTGACGGGGCTTTGCATTGGTCTAGCCTATGCATTGTTGATTCGCACGCCGCTCTCATCAGAGAATGAGCCGACTTACCTGTTTGGATCGTTTGAATGGCGCGTGCTTGTGCTGACGTTTTCAGGCATTCTTGGCGGCGTCATCTATACGATTATGGTAGATGGGCATATCGAAATGCCTCGATATGTAGAGGGCAAGGGCGCTTTGTTTGAGGCGGGTCTGTTTGGTGATATTTTGCTGGGGATAGCAGGTGCTTTTATCTTGCAGCTACTGCTACCGGCTGAATGGTCTGTGATGTCTGATACGGCGGCTGATCTAGAGGCGGCTGGTTCGCAGGTGCTGGGCGGTAGCGCGATCGCAGCTACTGGCATTGTTGGGGGTTATGGCGGGCGAGCGCTTATTCAGTTCTCGCTAGAGCGCTTTTTTAAGTACACAGGCACTCTAGATGAGGTCAGAGCCAGCAGCATTCTTCGGCGGCGAGCAGCGATAGAAGCAAGAGAGGCTGAGCTGGCCACAGGCGAGGTGATAGATGGCAGCGTTGTCAGTGGTTTAGACCAGGTTCAAACAGAAGTTCTGATACAGGATCTGACGCAGGACGCAGCGCAGAACGGGACGATTACGGGTACAGCAGCTTCGGCTGACGTGATCGCTCTTATCGAAGCGGTAGATCGCTACATTCAAGTAGATATTCCAGAGAGTGACTGGCAAGCTATCGGTCAAAAGCTCAGCCAACAGTTGCGCAAGGTCTCTTTGTCGGTAAGACAAGAAGTGTTTGCAGCGATAGTTGATCTGCGGCAGGCTGGTGGCTCAGCTTTTGACCAGCCAGGTGATCGGCTGAGCAATCAGCCAGGTACAAGTGAACTGGGTATCAGTAGATCGAGCATTAGTGAGCCAGTTACTAGAGAGCCGGTTACTGATAAGTCAGGTACTGATAAGTCAGTTGCCACCGAGCTAGCCGAAGAACTCACTATTGAGCTAACAGAAGCCCAGCTACGGCGCACTGCAATTGTTTTAGAAGCGCTCAGTCAGCTTGATTCTGACAATCACGAGATTGATTATCAGCTAGGGCTAGTCTATAAAGATATTGCAGAAGATGGCCTTGACCCTGGCGATAACAAGCTGCTGAAGGATAAGGCAATTGGCACTTTTAGTCGGGCGATCGCTCGTCGAGGGCCGCTTGCTATTGGCGGACCCTGGCAGTACGAGCTGGCTAGAGCTTTGGTTAATATTCAAGCTGGTATTAGCGGTGCCCAGGGTAGTGCTGATGATGCTACTTCTTCAGCTTTAGAAGACTCAGCAGACCTGGCAGGCGTTGGGCAGTCAGCCATTCTGTCAGATTTACTTGCGATCGCTCGTATCTATAACCTTGAAACCTTTCTAAAGGCGGCTAAAACCCAGAAAATTCCTACTCTTGTTATCGGCTGGCTACGGCGAAATCGAACGCTGCTAGAACAACAGGTAGAAACGCGATCGCTGATTGCTTCTTTAGATCCTATTCTAGTTCCCCCACACTTACCACCGCCCGCTCGCCAGCAAGATTCTATTCCTGACAATCCTCAGGGCATTCGCTTTCCGCTTATTTACAGTACGCTTGGCCAGTGCTACGACATCTTGCATCTCGATCCTTTTGATCTTATCGGCAGCGCCAAAAAGGCTCGGATCTTTCACTTTTATCCAGGTGAAGCGCAGCCCGTCCTAGACGAAGGTAACCCCTTCTGGATTCCGAAAAACACTCGCTATCTTCCTGGTTCAAAAGGTAGCCTTAGTGCCAGCACGCAAACCGACATTCTACGCACCGAAGCAGACATTCAAAAGCTTTTTTCGACTACGCTTGGCGGCACCCTAGGCAGCGCTGTAGCGAAGCTAGCGGGCGTAATTTTGCCCTTTAGCCTATCGGCGAGCTATGGCAAATTCAAGCAAGAGCGCAAAGCTCAAAAAAGCGTCTATGCCTTTACCAAGGCTGAATATGTTCACTACGCTTTAGATCTCTTGCTAGGACCTGTAGAAACGCTGCATTTAGATTTGGCCTTTCGCCAGTCTGTGGCTCGACTGCCGCTAAACGCTGCAACCTACGCCTATCTTGACTTTATCGATAGCTTTGGCACGCACTTTTCTACCCAGGTCAAATTTGGCGGGCGGGTACACCATCGACTGCGGCTGTTGCACTCAACCTACTCATCTGTTATTCGACGAGGTATTGATGTGGCCACCGAAGCGAAAAAAGTCTTTCAGGCAAAGTACACTAACGACTCACAAGGCGGCACCTATCACGAGATTGCCGAGAGTTCAGAAACGCTTGATTTTTGTGGCGGCATTGCCCAAGAAAATATCCACGACTGGTTCAATACTATTAAAGCTGACCCTGCGCCCATTCACGTAGATTTGCTACCGCTCTACGACCTGCTAAATACAACATTTTTTCCACAAGATAGCCAGATTGCTCGTAAGCGATCGCTTCTAGCTGCCGCGACCGAGACTTATCTAGAGCGCAACTCTCAGCCCGCTGCCTGGGAGCCTTGGTCTAGCGTTGCGGTGGGCGGTAGTGGTGGCAGCCCCTTTAGTGATATTGATTTGGCCTCTAGTTTGCAAGCCGTTAACCAGGCCCGCTATCAGCAGGCACAGGTTAGTGCCGTCAAAGTGTGGATTAAGAACTGGATAGAGTGCGTTCAGATTGTGCTAGATGAGCAGACAGTGCCACCGCCAGCACTACTGTCAGCGCATGGCAGTGAAGATGGTGAGCTGGCAATTCTTCACATAGACCCGGGTGACTACATCACCGGTGTGGAGGTGATGAGCGCTTCGCCTCAGAAGCTGATTGTTGAACGCGGTCCCTATGTGGGCTCGCTCAGGCTGTATACGCATCGGGGCAAGGTGTGGACTGTCGGCACCCCTGATGATGAACCAGTCACGCTCGATATTCCTGATGGCCATCAGGTCGTTGGGTTTCATGGCCGTCTGGGTAGATATATTGACCAGCTTGGCGTTATTTCTATGCCGGTGGCCCCGCGCAGAAACGCTAGCTATAGAACTGTTGAACCACCTGTAGAATCGCCATGAATGAAGAACAAAAAAAAGCTTGTCCGTTGGCGTCAGTATCAAAGCGCTGCCTATCGGCGCTGGCGGGTATACAGCACTTTCCTGACCGGATTTGGCATCGGTTTGCTTTATGTTTTGCTGATTAGCGGAATTTGGCCCGGTTGGAGCGAGCCTGCGACCCGAACGCTGGTGCTGATATTTTCTGGAATTTTAGGCGGTGTCATCTACACTATTTTGGTCGATGGGCATGTGGAAATGCCGCGCTTTGTGACCAGTCACGGTAACAAATTTGAGGCAGGCTTGTTTGGCGATATTTTGCTTGGAATCGCAGGCTCAGTGGTTCTAGATTTTATTGCGGCTTCTTTTGAGATGGCCCCTATGCTGAATACTGAAGTTGCTGCTGCCGGGATTGTGGGCGGCTATGGTGGCAGAGCTATTTTACAGTTTGCGCTTGGGCGTGTCATTAAAGATGTGAACCTGCTAGAAGCTGACCGCCGGAGATATCTTCAGGCGAATTTGCAACAGCGGCTAACGGCGCAGCTAGTCAAAAAGGATGCGCTAGCACTGATCGATCAGGTGAACCAACAGATCAGTACGGGGTTGGCTGGTGATGAGCTGAGTCAGCTGATTGCGGACATTAAGCAGGCCTCTGCTGCGCTTAGAAAGCAGATTTTTGATTTGGCTAAAGAGTTTCGACGGACGGCTAAGCTCTCGGGTGAAACAGATCGAATTGAGCGGGCTCTTCCAATTTTCGTGGCGCTGGTTGAAAGTGATCCGCAGCAGCATGCCTACTACGCTGAGCTGGCCTTTACCTACAAGGATGCTCGCTCGCCCGACTTGCTGCGAGCCATTCAGTGTTTAGACAAAGCGATTGACCTAAGGGGAAATCAGCATCGCGCCGAAACCTGGCGATATGAGCTAAGCCGCGCCATTGCTCGTATTCAGGCAGCTCAGCAGGCAAGTGGCACCTATGATTTTGACGCGTTCATTCATGATCGCATTATTGCCGATCTGCTTGCTGTTGCCAAGATCTATAACTTAGAGACTATTCTCAAGGCCTTTGATGATCAAACTTTACCTGTTCCAGTGATAGCCTGGATGGAACAGAATCAGGCGATGCTGGCGGTCCATCCTGAAGCCAAGACGCTGCTGGCAAAGCTTGATGCTAGGGTGGAGAGCGAGACTTTGCCAGAGGTTTTATCAAAGGCTCCATCAGAGGCTCCATCAGAGGCTGTACTAGAGACTGTGCCAGAGGCTTCATCAGAGGTTTTGGGCAAGGTGACACCTAAACCTGTTCAGCATCTGCCTCAAAGCAGAACTCAGGCCGCAGATAACTGGCAGCCACCTCAGCCTGATCTGGGTGCTAAGAGCGATGCTGAAATTTCTGTTGCAATGGCTCGGTGGCAAAAAGCGCTTGCGAAGGCTAAAACAAAGGGCGCTTCTGATGCAACGGCGAAACAAGATCGGCTTGAGCACAGTGGCATTAGCGCCTCTCATGCAATGGCGAAAAATGACTGGCCCAGAATCCGACCTTTGATCGAACGGTTTTGTCGGGCAGGCGCAAAATTTGACGTGCCGCCGGCGCTGTTAGCTGCGATCGCTAGCCGTGAGTCGCGCTGTGGCAACCCGGCCCTTTTGGTGAAAGGCTGGGGAGACCATGGCAATGCGTTTGGCATTATGCAAATCGATCGGCGGCACCATACGGTTGCTGGCGCGGGGGCTGATGTGGCTAGTCAGGCGCATATTGACCAGGCGGCAGAGCTTTTGTCGCAAGATAGGAAAGCCATTCAGCGGCGGCACCCTACCTGGCGCGATGAGCTGGTGTTAGAAGGTACCGCTGTTGCCTATAACTCTGGTGCTGGCAATGTGCGAACTGAAGCTGGGCTGAATAAAGGCACCACGGGTAATGACTATGGGGCCGATGTGATTGCGCGATCGCAGTTTTATCTGGGTAAGTTTGGTCCGCTTGCAGCGCCCGAAGGCAGCATTTTAGAAATTAGTATCTCGGAGCGAGATCTGCCAGCCGATGTTCCGAATAAGGATACCTCGGAGAAAGATCTGCTGAAAGAACAGGTGGAAGTCAAACAGATAGAAGGCAAACAGATAGACGGTGATGGAGAAAGCGTTTTACTGGCTTTAACCGGTTCGGTTGGTCTGGGTGGAAAGAACAATCCGCAAGATGTGTTAGCTGTAAAAGAACGGCTAGAGCAGCTCGGCTTTGGATTTTTTAAGGTCAATAACAAAAAAGATGCCGGACTCATTGATGCTATCAGACTCTTTCAGTCTATTATCTACGGGTCTACTAGCCGAAGAGGCGACGGCAGGATAGATGCCAGGGGTAAGACTCACCGCTTTTTGGAGGCTGCTAATGCCCCCCGCTGGATTGAGCTGCCTATACAGGGAGAGGGCTTTATCAACCACGAGCGGCGTGATACTAGAGATGACCATGACTATGGCACGAGCTGGATATCGGATGTGATTGTTGCTGCTGGTCGGTACTATGAGGCGAACTATCGGCGCGGTGACAATGCGATCGCGCCGATGTATATCAATGACGTCAGCAAGCCAGAAGGTGGCTTTACCGAGGACCACGCTGGGCACGAGTGTGGCAACGCCTGCGATGTATACTTGCCTAGAAAAGGCGGCGACTTTGGCGGTATTACTTGGAAGGATAAAACTCTGTACGACCAGGCGGCAGCTAGGGCTCAGCTCAAAGCGCTCAAAGCCCAAAAGCTCGTCACACGCATATTTTTTAACGATCCTCAGCTACAAAAAGAACAGCTATGCGTCCGCGCTCGGGGCCATGACAATCATATTCACTTTGAGATTGGTGTATCAGATGGTTAGTCGTTAATTCTGGCTGCTGCGCTGAATCTTTCTAACGTTTTTCACTCCAACGTTTTTTCACTCCAAAGTCTTTCACTTAGAAACTTGTGTATGGCAGCTCCACAGAAGAGACTGATTTTATTCTTAGCCGCCAATCCGCGTGATACGGACCAGCTACGGTTAGAACAAGAGGTCAAACAGATTGAAGACGGGCTGTTGAGATCTACCTACCGTGATAGCTTTGAATTTGAGAAAGTCTGGGCAACGACGCCCAAAGATATGCGACGAGCAATTTTGAAGCTTCAGCCTCAGATTGTTCATTTCTCGGGGCATGGTAGCGGTGAGGAAGGCCTGATCTTAGAAAATGAACAGGGTCAGGCTAAGTGGGTTTCGGCCCATGCGCTTTCTGAGCTGTTTAAGCTGTTTACAGACTGTGTGGAATGCGTGGTGCTCAATGCTTGCTATTCGCAGGCGCAGGCGCAGGCGATCGCCCAGCATATTCCGCATACTATTGGGATGAATCAGGCAATTGGCGATCGCGCTGCGACTGAATTTTCGGTTGGATTTTATGACGCGCTAGGCGAGGGGCGTGAGGTTGAGTTTGCTTTTGACTATGGCTGTGCCAGCTTGACCACAGAGGGCATTCCAGAGGCGCTGACGCCAGTGCTAATGAAGAAAACAGGGGCGCAGCGGCAGGGGAAAGTCAGTAGCCAGAGTAGCGTGAACCTAGATCTAGACTCTAATCTGGCTCCAGCATCTAATCTAGCTCCAGATTCTAGCCGCAAAGCATCGGTGGTTCCTGCTGCCGCCTCTACGACCTCTCCTACGACCTCTCCTACGACCTCTTCGACAGGCTCGTCCGCTTCCCAACCGTCTTCGACATCTGCCGCTAGCCCCGAAGAGATTCGCCAAGAGTCGCAGGACGGCGCGGTTGATCTCAGCTCACGATTTTACGTTTGCTCGCCGCTAGAAGAACGAACCTTTGAAGCTGTTCATCGGCCTGGCGCACTCGTACGCATCAAGTCTCCTTATGGTATGGGCAAATCATCGCTAACTATTCGCCTATTAGAACATGCCAAAGCTCAGGGCTATCGCACCGTCACCCTAGACTTCAAACAGACTAACGCTCGCTTCTTTCAAGACCTTGATAAATTTTCCCAGTGGTTTTGCGCCTCTGTGGGCAAGCCGCTTGGCGTGCGCGTCAAAACAGATGAGTATTGGGACGATATTTTCGGCCCTAATGACAACTGTACAGACTACTTTGAACAGTATTTGCTCGCTGGCGAGCCGTTGACCCTAGCGCTAGAGAATTTTGATCGGCTGTTTGACTATCGTGAGATTGAGGTGGATTTTTGTGGTTTGCTGCGAGGCTGGCATGAAAAGGCCAAACGAGACACTCGCTGGGATCAACTGCGGCTAGTAATCGTTTATTCGCAAGAGTCTTATGAGCCAAAAGATATTAACCAGTCTCCTTTTAACGTTGGCGTGCCGATCGAGCTAGGGCCCTGGACTGAGGCAGAAGTTGAGGCGCTTGCTGGCCAGTACGGTCTGAGGCTAAATGCAACAGATTTGAGCTGCCTGATGGCGCTGACGGGTGGTCATCCTCATTTGGTTCGCCTGACTCTGCCGCTTTTGGCGCTTGGTGAGATGACGCTAGCTGACATTGTAGAGACCGGTGCGACAGAAGCTGGCATCTATCGCTCTCATCTGATGGAAAGGCTGAACTATTTGGAGGGAAATCCAGAGCTGATGGCGGCTATGCGCGAAGTGGTGAATACGAATGAGCCTGTGCGGCTGCGATCGCAAGATGCGTATAAGCTTGACAGTATTGGGCTAATCAAGCGTCAAAATAACGAGGTGACGCCGCTGTGTGATATTTATCGCACGTATTTTCGGGAGCGCTTAGCAGAATGAATCAGCCACATACGCCCCAGCCATACACCTATCAAATCGGGGGCAGCCTACCGCCAGATGCTGCTAGCTACGCTGTCCGTGACGCCGATGTTCAGCTATATCAGCAGCTAAAGGCGGGAGAATGCTGCTATGTGTTTAACTCGCGTCAGATGGGCAAGTCTAGCCTGCGGGTGCGGGTGATGAAGCAGCTACAGGCGGTAGGCGTGGCCTGCGCGGTTGTGGATCCGCAAACTATTGGCACCCAGCTTCGGCAAGATCAGTGGTATGCCGGGGTGATCAACAGTTTGGTACAGGGGTTTAATTTGAGCCCTGACTTTGACTTTCGGCAGTGGTGGCGTTCTTTGGACGAGCCGCCAATTCCACCGGCGCAGCGGTTTTGGATGTTTGTAGAACAGGTGCTACTTGTGCAGATATCACAGCCTATTGTGATATTTGTTGAAGAAATTGACAGCCTGCTGAGCCTAAAGTTTTCAGCTGACGACTTTTTTATTCTCATCCGCTCATTTTACGAAAATCGAACGCAAAACCCTGAGCTACGCCGACTGTCTTTTGCCTTAGTCGGCGTGGCGATGCCGGTGGATTTGATCCGTGATCGCAATCGATCTACTTTCAACATTGGTACTGCCATCGAAATAGGCGGCTTCACCCTACAAGAAGCCCAACCTCTTGCTGCTGGCTTTGTTGACAAAATTGCCGACCCCGAAAGACTCTTAAAAGCCGTGCTGTACTGGACTGGCGGGCAGCCCTTTCTTACCCAAAAGCTGCTGGCACTGGTTACTCATCGCATAGAGGCTGGTAAAGGGCCCGTCGAGAGAGAGGTCGGTGAAGGCCCAAGCGAGATAGAACCATGGCTAGCCGCGCTCGTCGGGAAAAAAGTCATTGAAAACTGGGAAGCTCAAGATGTTCCCCAGCACTTAGGTACCCTGCAAGAGCGAATTTTGCGAGTAGAAGAACGAGGCCGAGGTCGCCTGCTAGGGCTATATCAGCGGGTGCTGCTAGAAGATGGCATTGCGGCAGACGACAGCTACGAGCAAATGCAGCTTCGGCTCACTGGTTTGGTCGTCAAGCGAGACGGCAAACTGCAGGTGTATAATCCCATCTATGCTGCGGTATTCAACGCTAAGTGGACGGCACGCTACTTGAGTGAACTGCGCCTGCCATTTTACGCCGAAGCCCTGCGCGCATGGCATACCTCTGGCGACCAAGATTCTGCCTTTTTACTCAGAGACCATGCGCTAGAAAATGCCGAAGTCTGGGCCAAAGGAAAGCGACTGAGCGAAGAGGACGAACAGTTCTTACAGGCCAGTCGCGAGCAGCAAAATCGCGAAAATGCCCGAGCGTTAGCCGCAGAACAGCAGCGTAATAAGCTGTTACAAAAGGCAAGCCAAACCGCATGGCGAATTTTCAAAATTTCGATTTTAGCGAGCCTAGCCGTTGTTGTGGGTACAACTTCCCTAGCGTATGTTTCTAGACGACAAGCCGCCCGACTCAAGCAAAGGTCTTTGATTTCACTAGCAACAAACTCGTTCTCAAACAATGCTTCATTGGACTCTTTGATAGCTAGTTTAGAGGCGGCTCAGTACCTTAGACAGCGCTTTGTAGGTAAATTTATTGAACAACAGGATCGAATTGCCGTTCTCCGCGTATCAGGGCGAGCCGTCAACTGGCAGAAACTAGGATATGACTGGAACGCCCATACCGACGTCACTCGCAGCATCCTTTTTCACCCCACGGGCCGTTTTCTAGCGACAGCTGGTGATGATAAGACTATTAAACTCTGGCTGCCTAACGGGCAAGCGCTACAAACTCTAGAGGGGCATAGCGATAGGATTGTAGCGAGTGACTTTAGTGAAGATGGCACCGTTTTAGTAACTGCTGATATTGACGGTGAAATACGAATCTGGCAGCGTGATGCGACTCAGGCGATAAGCTCTGATGGCCAGCCGCAATCTCTTTTCAAGCCGGCTTCTAAACATATTCTTCGGGCGGATACAGGACGCCTAAGCGATATAGATTTGAGTTCTGATGGGAAGAGAATCGCGGTTGCCAGCTCAGACGGAGTGGTGATGCTATGGCAGCAGAAAGGTAGTGACTGGGACAAACAACAATCTATTGAGCCCGACGGAACGCCAGAAATCAGAGCGGTTCGATTTAGCCCGGATAATCAGCTAATTGCTATAGGTGCCGCTAACGAGATACAGCTATGGAATGCGCAAATGTCGCTAGTGAAAACATACAGCAATACGGTTAACCAGCAGGTAGCTTCCCAGGAAGAAGCAGGCTTGAACGATATCTTATCTCTTAACTTCAGTCCAGATGGTGAAACGCTTGCCGCAGCTAGCTATTACACAACACTTCTATGGAACTGGACCTCAGAAGATATAGAAGTAGCCCAGCTAGGTCAAGAAGTACAGATTCAGCACGACGGTCCGATTGTTGATGTTCAATTTAGCCCTGACGGAAAACAGGTCGCGACTGGTAGCTTAGATAGCACAGTTAAGCTGTGGGATAGAGATAGCCAACAGTTGCTGAATACCCTAGAATCTTCTAGTAATAGTCAGGTTCGTGGTATTAGTTTTAACCCGGAAGGCAATATTATTGCCACAGCTAATGACAATGGCAGTGTCAGTATAGCGGCCTTAGAACCGCCCAGAAAATCGGTAGCAGTTATTACAGAAAATACGATTGCTGGTATATCAGCTAGCTTTGGCCCGCAGGGTTCTATGGTTGCTTGGAACGATCAAAATCAACTGAACGTAAGCAATATCAAAAGTCCAACAGGTGACTTTGGCAGCATCACAGTGGAGCCACCTACGCTTCTGCACGAGCATGCTAACGATGATATTAGTCGCCTCAACTTTAGCCCTACTGGCCAACTGATAGCCTCTAGTGGCTATGACGGCAGCGTGATTGTTTCTCGTTTGGATAAGACGCAAACAATAACAATACCTGCCTTGATGCATCAGGATATCGTTACCTATATCTATGATGTAGAGTTTGGACCTGATGAAGAGCAGCTGGCTACTGTAGGAGATGATGGAAAAGTTAGGCTGTGGGATTTGCAGAGCAACAACCTAGCCCTTGCGCATGCGTGGCCTGCCCGTGATGCTCTTATTTATGATGTTGATTTTAGCCCGACTGAAGAGATACTAATTACTGCGGGAGATAGCGGCACGGCTGAAGTTTGGGATTTTGAGGGTAACAAAATGGCGTCGCTATCGGGGCCCCAAGGACCCATTTACGGCGTAGTCTTTAACCCAGATGGCACAATAATCGCGACGGCAAGCCAGGATGGATCAATCAGACTTTGGCACCCAGATGGACGCCTAATTAGAACAATTGATGGTCATGAGGGAGAAGTGTATACGGTGCGTTTTAGCCCAGATGGGCAGACCCTAGCTTCGGCAGGTGAAGATCGTACTATCAGACTGTGGGAACTGGACGGCACGCCTATTACAACGCTTATGGGTCATACACAGTCAGTCAGTGAAGTTGGCTTTAATACAGATGGCTCACAGCTGGTGTCTACGGCTGACGATGGGCAGGTGCTGGTGTGGGATATTGTAGAGCTGACCTCTTTGGAGGCACTGATGGATGAAGGCTGCGAGCTGCTAAGTGACTATGCGAGTGAAAATAGTAACGAATTTCAGAATCTTTGCTCGTAGATTGAGTGCTCGTAGATTGAGTGCTCGTAGACTGGGTGCTTGTAGACTGGGTGCTAAAAATTAGAAAAGTGGTTTGGATGCTGAAGTAGCCAGACAAAAGGAAACGGATATCTGTAGATATCTCTATGATGAAGACAGACCGAAGGTAGGTGATGACGGCAAGCGAGACGGTTGGTGCCTTGATAGAGCAGAATCTAATGGACGTGGAAGCCCTTACTATAGGACAAATGCAAGAAGTTCAGTCCTATGTGTCTTTCTTTCTATTAAGCCAATATTCTGTTAAGCAATATTTCGCTAGCAGTATTAAAAGCTGGGAATAAACCAAAGTTGGACGTTGAAAAAATGATTATGGTTACTCTCCAGATAGCTGTTTTGGTTGAAGGGGCTGAAGCTGAGGGTCCTCTTTCCTAACCCAGGCGTTGAATTGAGTTGGCTGAACGCAAGGTGTGCTATCTAGTCTGTTCTTTAGCTCTGCGCTAAAAGAGTCTAGCAGGCCAGTTAGGGTTTGACGGTCTGTGATACAGCCTTGGAGGGTGACTAGCTGCTCTAGTGTCCAGTTGTAGAGATCGGTGTCGCCTTTGGCAATGCGCGAGTTGATTTTGGTTTCAAACTGTGCGAGCTGGGCGTGAAACTTGCCGATTTCGCCTCTAAAGGCGCTGACATCAAAGGCTAGCTGCTGCTTTTTAATATCTGCTAAGACGTCCATCTTCACGGCTGCGGAAATGCTGCTAGCCATCTCTCTATTAACAATAGAGGAGACATCGCTGCGGAGATTGACGACTTTGTTTTCAAAGTTGATATCGATGCGCTTGTCTAGCTCTTCTTGGAAGTCTTGAGTAACTAGTGTCTTGATCTCCTCAGACTGGTCGGCAACCTTTAGATTTAGCTGTTCTTCTAGCCTTTGCACGGTATCGGAGAAGTTGGTCGTCATGTCTTTGGTGACCGCAGCGACAATTTCGCTGCGCAAGCCAGTGAGTTTGTTTTCTAGCGTGTTATTAATACGCTTATCCATCTCGTTTTGAAAGATTTGGGTGACAGAGACGTTGATATCGTTCGACTGTGCGGCGATCTTTAGCGATAGCTGCTCTTCGAGGCGTTTGACGGCATCGGAGATATTTTGAGTCATCTCTTTGGTTACCAGCCCGGAGACGTCGTTGCGAAGATTGACTACCCTGGTCTCTAAAGTGGAGCTAATACGTCTGTCTAGTTCGCTCTGAATCGTTTTGGTGATTTCTGTTCGCTCTTCTGCACGCTGCGCGGCGAGTCTGGCATCAATTTTGTCTTCAATGATGGTGATAATTTTGGTATCGAGCAGTTCGATTAAGCGCTGGTCAAAATAGCCAGACCAGGCTTCAAAGGTTTGATTAAAGCTCAGCTCAATCTGCTGCATGAGTGTCTTCATCAAGAACTCCATGCGAGCCACTTTGGAGGTTAGATTTTTGACCTGGGTTTGAGAGCTTCTTCTGATCAGGTTCTCAATTTGCTCCCACTGATAAGATGTCTCTTCTTGGGTAGTGTCTGTAGACAAAGAAGCTTCAGCTTGAGAAGAAACCTGCTGCCATACTTCCTCCATTTGAGCTGAATCGAACTGGAAGCTGAAGGCGAACTCTTTATTAAAGCCGCCCGTACTTTGTTCTGTGCTCTGCTGGCTGCTAGTCGTGGTAGTACTCTCGCTGCTGGAGCTAGTAGTTTGGCTGTTAGTGGCTTGATTAGTAGCGGTTTGATCAGTAGTGGTTTGATCAGTAGTGGTTTGATCAGTAGTGGAGCTAGAGTAGCTAGTCTCTGTCGATTCTTTGCTATCGAGGGTGCTGTAGCTAGTAGAGACCTCAGCCTCGGTGATAGTGTCAACCGTTAGTGTGATTTGACCTGTATTGTCTTCTTTGTAGGTGTCAAAGAAGTAGCCAGATACGGTTGTTGTTTCTTTGACTTCTAGAATGAAGTCGTCTTGCAGGCCGTTGAGAGAGCACCAAGACTCACTGACTTCTGCGTTGGTGAGATTGTTGATGAACTTGCCGCCCCGTATTAGCAAGATTGCCCAGGGTTCTAGCTCGAACTTCTGGTCATCTGTCCAATAGCTAGCAGTTGATTCGCGAATCTGAAATTTATAGTTACCGGGCGTTAGCTCTAGACTATTTGCTTTTGACTGAGTCAGCGAGGAGAGCGTGCCGGGATTGAGACGAAAAGTATTTTGACTGGCATCGACAGTGAGGGTTTGAGGCGCTGTCGTTTCGCTCTCGACCGAAAGTTCAACAGTTCCTGCATTGCCTGTTCCTTCAAAGCCAAAAAACAGCGCATGTAGGCAGACAGTTTCTTTTGCTTCTATTTTGAAAGTGTCTTTGTAGCCGCTGAGCGCTGTCCAGGTAGTGCCTGCCTCGTAGCCTGTACTTTGGTTGATGAAGCTGCTGTTGTCGATGCCGTATAGCCAAAGTATCACGATGGGCTCAGCGTCACTTTCGCTTTCGGAATGTTGATATTGACCGCTCTTGATCCGGATGCTATAGCTGCCTTTGCTCAGGGTTTGGACGCTAGCGACTGATTCTTGAAGATACTTCATTCCTTCTGAGTCGATAACGTAGCAGTTCTCTTTGGTATCAATAGTGAGTAGGGTCATGGCTGTCTCTGTTGAGGATGTAGAGGTTGAGGATGTAGAGGTTGAGGATGTAGAGGTTGCTGTAGGTGTGGAAGTTCTTGAAGCAGAAGAAGAGCTGTCTGAGGCGGAAGAGTTCGATGAGGTAGAACCTGACGAAATGGAGTCTGATGAAGCAGGTGAGTTTGACTCGGTAACGCTAGATGAATAGCTGGAGTTGAGAGCTTCGACTAGCTGGGTGTCGTCTGTTTGTGTCGGTTCTGTTTGTGTTGGTTCTGTCTGCTGCGGGTCTGCTGGCTGAGAAGTGGAGACAGCAGCAGTGGAAACAGCAGAAGCGGCAATTGGCACGATGGCCATTCCGGCCCACCGCGCTGGGGGAATGGTGTTGTTGAAGAGGACGGCTTTGCCTGTTTCTGTGTTGATGCGAACGATCTGGCCGTCGGTGCCGCCTAAGCCGGGGTAGCTGCCTGCTGCGCCATAGAGAATATCGCCCATGAATTTCATGCTGGCGAGCCCTGGAAAGTCAGTATTGCCAATGAGTGAGGTTTTTCCAGTGGCTGGACTATAGGTGGCGAGGTACTTCTTTTTGTCTGTGCCGGTGAGGGTGATGAAGGGTTTGCCCTGGCTGCTGAAGGCGATTTCTCCGCAGACGCGATCGCGATCATCTAAAGACACCGCTACTTTTCCTTTACCTGTCTTGATATCGACAGCGATAATCTTGTCTGCGGCAGACGCATAGAGCTTCTTCTCAACCGGGTTGTAAGCTAGACCAGCTAGCCGAAATCCTGTATTACCAACTACAGTAGAACGCCCTGTCGATAGGTCTATTCGAATTAGATTCATTGTATGCCGAGAGCCAAAGCCCTTTCGACTTCGCTTCTTTAGGCCATAGAGTCGCTGGTCAACAATCACTAAGTCATAGACCTCAGCTGCAATCTCTCCGATTAGCTGAGTTGTTCCATTGATGATGTTGAGCGTATAGAGCTTGCTGCGTTTTTGATCGTAATCTTGAATATAGACTGTTCCAGGCGTTAATGGAGTCGTCATGACTAGCCCTATCTAGAAGACATCGGTAGTAGTGCGCTTTCTTACGACTTAGGTTGTCATGGTGGTTTATGTTGGTCAAGTGAGAAAAGTTGTTTTGTTGATGTTTTTACTGAACCAAGTCTAGGCTATTGGCCTACAGCCTGTGCTGAATGCATCTCTTCGAAAAGGCAAAGCCTATGGTATAGGCGTGCCGCTTGGCTCGTTGTCCAGTGCCTTCCGCCTGGAAGCTGTACCTCAGTTAAGTGTCAAAATCTGTAGATTAGCGACGCAGCCATACCGACTGACGATAGTGGTGACCAGCCGCCTAAATCTGGGCTAGGCTGCTAGATTTGACTGAGTGCTCGTAGACTGGGTGCTAAAAGTTAGAAAAGTGGTTTGGATGCCGGAGTAGCCGGACAAAAGGAAACTGATGTCCATAGATACCTCTATGATGAAGACAGATTGAAGGTAGGTAATGACGGCAAGCGAGATGGTTGGTGCCTTGATAGAGCAGAACCTAATGGACGTGGAAACCCTGACAACGACTGCAGAGCAGCTTTTACAAAGGCAGCTTGAACCACTAGAACGGTTTGTTTTACATCAGTCTTGGCGCAAGCAAACCTATACTCAGATGGCGCAAGCCTCTAGCTACGGAACAGACTACATTAAGCACGTTGGTTTTAAGCTTTGGTCAGAGCTGTCGGCTACTCTAGGTGAGCCAGTTGGCAAGAAGAATTTGCATCTAATTTTTACAGCGCAGCGCCTTCAGTCGATAGAGCAGGCGAATGAGAAAACGAACTCTGTTGGCGATCAATCTGGTTTCGGGCTTGCTTCTCAGTCGCGTTCTATATCTGGTTCGCTGCCTTCTGACGCGCTATCGGCTGATTCGCTATCGGCTGATTCGCTACCGACTTACCCAGACGGACCGCTAAAAGATGAGCCAGCGACGACGTCGTCGCAATCTAACCAAACGATTACGGTTCCCTCTGGCCCGGTGCCTCTGGGCTCACCGCTTTATATTCGGCGATCGCAACTCGAAAAAACCGCTTTTAGTGAGATTGCTCAGCCTGGCTGTCTGCTACGAATCAAAGCGCCTCGGCGAACGGGCAAAAGCTCTTTACTGAACCGTTTGCTGGCCTATGGCCAAACCAAAGGCTATCGCGCCATTAAGCTGAATCTAAATGAAGTCGATACTGCAACGTTTAGCAGCTTTGATCGGTTCTTGCGCTGGTTTTGTGCCAACTTGAGCCTACAGCTAGGGCTGTCTTCGCAGGTGGATACGCTGTGGGATGAAGACATGGGCAGCAAAGTTAACTGCAAGCTCTACGTAGAGCGGTATATCTTTTCTAAAGTGAGCGAGCCTATTCTTTTAGGCATTGATGAACTCAATCGCGTTTTTGAATATGTTTCAACCGCGCATGACTTTTTGCCGATGCTGCGGGTTTGGCACGAACAGTCAAAGGACGATCTTGTCTGGCAAAAGCTGCGGCTGGTTCTAGTTCACTCTACTGACTTCTATGTGCCTCTAAAGCTTAATCAGTCTCCTTTTAATGTGGGGCTAGCGGTGAATCTGCCCTCGTTCACGATAGGGCAAATGCAGGAGCTAGCGAAACGCTATGGGTTAGAGGCATTGACTCATGGAGCGGGCGCTTGGCAGCTAAAGTCTTTGCACTATCTGGTTGCAGGGCATCCCTATCTGAGCGGGCTGGCTTTCTATGCACTCAGGCAAAAGCAAACTACGCTCAATGATATTTTGGCTACAGCGGCTATGCCTGATAGCATCTATCGTCAGCATCTACAGCGGTGCTTGGCAACGTTGCAAAGTGACCTGGGACTGGCCTGTCTGTATTACCAAGTGGCGATCGCAGATGAGGAAATTTCGCTAGACGCCATCTCTGCGTATAAGCTGGAAAGCCTGGGACTGATTCGCTTTGAGAATGCCTTGGTTAAACCTAGCTGCGATCTCTACCGGCGCTACTTTAGGGAGCAGCTACGCTCGATTTGTAGCTAAGTGTTGGTATGTGGGGCGCTAAAAGAGAGAAGAGAAAGGTCGAGAATAGGTAATGAGATATCAAGTTGGAGGAACGCTGATTGCCAATGACCCGACCTATGTAGAGCGACAGGCGGATAGCGAGCTGTACGAGGCGCTGCGAGCGGGAGAGTTTTGCTATGTGCTTAATTCTCGGCAGATGGGTAAGTCGTCTTTGATGGTACGGACAAAGCATCGGCTTCAGCAGCGAGGCGATCGCGTTGCCACTATCGATTTAACTAATATTGGCAGTGAGACCGTCACGCCTACTCAGTGGTACAAAGGCTTTGCCGCTGAGCTGTGGGCAGGTTTTGGACTGTTTGAAGAAATCGACTTTCAGAGCTGGTGGAAACAACAAAGTGAGATCTCTTTACCCCAAACGCTTAGTCGATTCATTACAGACGTTTTGTTAGATCGTCACCTAGAAGACACTTTCTATATCTTTTTAGACGAAGTAGACGGCGTGCTAGGACTGCCCTTTTCAGTCGATGACTTTTTTGCGCTGATCCGCTATTGCTACAATCGCCGAGCGGTTGACCCACGCTATCAGCGGATTACCTTTGCTGTCTTTGGCGTGGCCGCGCCTTCTAACTTAATTAGAGACAAGCGAAGAACGCCTTTTAATATTGGTAAGGCCATCTCACTACATGGCTTTTCTCTCTCGGAAGCCCAGCCGTTAGCCGCCGGGTTCAACTGGCCAAACGCGCAGCCGCAGCGGGCACTAGCAGACGTTCTAAAGTGGACGAAGGGTCAGCCGCTGCTGACTCAAAAGGTGTGTCGGCTGCTAATTCAAAATCAGTCGGTTTTGTTGGAGCGCGGCAAAGAGGATCGTTTACCAGCAGAGTGGGTCGATAGAGAAGTCTGGGAACACGTGATACACCACTGGGAGAGTAATGATGAACCGGAGCATCTGCGGACTATTCGCGATCGCATTCTCTATCAGCCTGCCGTCACCAATCGCATTTTAGGCACCTATCAGCAAATTCTAGGTGAGCATCCTGTGTTTTTCGACAATAGTTTAGAGCAAACAGAGCTGCTGCTATCAGGATTAGTCACGCAGCAGCAGGGACAGCTAGCGGTCAAGAACCCAATCTATCAAGCTGTTTTTAGCGAGCTGTGGGTCGCTCAGCAGCTAACGAAGCTACGGCCCTATGCTGAGTCGTTCAAAGCCTGGATGGTTTCAAAGCAGACAGATTCGACCTGTCTGCTACAGGGATTAGCGCTCAAAGAAGCCTTGGCCTGGGCGGACCAAAAGCAGCTCAGCGATTTGGACTATCGCTTTCTAAAAGCCAGCCAGTCTCACGAGCGCCAGCAGGTTGAGCACCAGCTACACACAGAACAGCAGCGCCGAGAGCAGGCTCAGTTTGCGCTCGAAACCGCGAAGCAGGCAAACCACTTACTGGCCCAAGTGCAGCGCCTGAGCCGTCAGCGGGCAAAAAAGCGACGACCGTCTGTGAAATGGGTGGCGCTGTGGGGAACTGGGGTAGCCGTTCTGCTGTTGCTGTTGCGTCTGACTGGGTGGCTTCAGGGCGCTGAACTAACCCTTTATGACCAGCTGTTCCAGTTTCGTCAGCCAGCGCTGCTTGACTCTCGAATCACAATGGTGACTATAGACGAGATTGATCTGCAACAGATGAGAAGGTTCCCGATTTCTGATCAGGTCTTAGCCGAGACGCTACAGAAGATTGAGGCGCTAGAGCCTAAATTAATCGGTCTAGATCTCTACCGAGATCTGCCAGTGGAGCCAGGAACCCAGCAGCTAACCGAGCTGCTAAAATCGCTACCCAACCTGATTGGAATTGAGAAAGCAGTCGGTAGTCAGATTGCGCCGCCTGAGGTGCTAAGTCAGCAGGGTCGAGTCGGCTTTGCCGATCAGGTACTAGACGATGATGGAAAGGTTCGGCGAGCCCTATTGACTGTGCGTAATGAAACGGGCCTACACGAAAGTCTAGCGCTCAGGCTAGCGCTGGCCTATCTGGAGGAAGAAGAGAAGATCTTTCCTGAAGCTCTGCTTGAGCAATCTAGTGCTATGCGCTTGGGTAAGGCTAGGATATTTCCTTTCCGTCAGTATGATGGCAGCTATGTTCGTGCTGATGCGGGTGGCTATCAGATTCTGTCGAACTATCGCGGATCAATTGATCGATTTCAAACGTATTCTATTTGTCAGGTGCTGGCGGGTGAGGTGCCAGATGAGGCGGTACGCGATCGCGTTATTTTAATTGGCTCGATAGCTGAAAGCGTGAATGACCTATTCCAAACGCCCTATAGCAGCAGTTGGTTTGGGCCTTCTACTCAGATGTCAGGCGTGACGATTCATGCCAATATTCTCAGCCAGCTACTGGCTAGCAGCCTGGACGGACGACCGATGCTGCGAACCTGGCCGGAGAGCACAGAATGGCTGTGGACGTGGGCCTGGGCGATCGCCGGAGCAGTTATGGCCTGGTGGCTCAAAGGCTTTGGGCGAATTGTGGCCACTGGCATTCTAGGCATTGTGATTATCGTTGGCACTTGCTACCTAGCTTTTTTGGCTGGCTGGTGGCTGCCGCTGCTGCCAGGAATACTGGGCTGGGCAATTGCCTCTAAAACCTTTCCACTGGTCGCTGCTCGTCAGCTTAGACAAATAGAGCTGCGGCAGACGGTGCAAGAGCTAGCTGCGATCGCTCAGGATCAGCCTGCGGTTGGTCAGGTTGCCATCGAGTATCTAAGACAGTCTGAAAGTGAAGAAAATCAGGCGCTAATCACTACTCTTTTGGCGGAAAGATAGTAGATAGTTACAAGCTAGCTTCAATGACAGATTGCCAGATAGCCTGTAGCTGTTCAGCTTCAGACGATGGTGATATTCTCTCATTTTCTGAAATTTGGATCTCTTTTCTGACAAGCGCAACAAAATCGTACCAGTAGCCATTCTCGGCATACCAGCGGGCTTGTTCTATGGGCAGAGACTGACTTGCCTGCTGTGATTCGGGCGTTATATCAACCCGCTGAACCCAGCCGCTAAGGACCGGATCGTCAGGCTGAACGGTTTCTCCGCAGATAATCACTAAGCTCCACCGATAGTTCTCGCCGACCGCTAGCGATGTAAACGAACTTGGAAAAGTAAAGGCAGCAGTGTCATCTGTGGGAACAGAAAGAAAAGCTTTTTCGTAGTAGGCACCAGCTTCGTTAGTGACTACTAGCGCGACCTGCTCTGCGGAGGTATTTCCTAACCGAGTAAAGATGGTGGGGCGTTCGGATAGCGTGAGCCCAAAGTTCCTTTCAGGCATCAGCGCTTTTACAGCGGGTTCGCTCGTATTGCAAGCTGCGCCATCGCGTGAGCCAGCGCCAGAAGTATCTCTAGGTGCACCATCGCCGGGCGGCTCGAACCCTTCTAAAAAGACGATTTGATCTGGGAATCGAGCGGCTTGAGCAACGCTTTCCTGGGGCCTTTGTAGCTGACTAGATAGGAGAAATGCGATCGTAAATAAGAATATCTTTAGCGGCATCGGACGCCGAGGAAGTAGCTGGGGCATAGCTCGGTAGAATAGAAAAACAAAGACGAATTGAAATAGCACCTTTCACCCTATTTATACATAAGGGCTCAGTAGTTTTCAGGAGTGTCCTAAACGAGAGAAAAGGCAATAGTAAATTTAGAATCTTTGTCATAAATTTACTTCAGCATTCCAAACGTCTTTGTTTTACTACTCTTAAGCTGATGCATCGGATGCATTTCACTTTTATGAGCGGTTGCCGCTGTTATTCTAATCGTCGATAGTTAGGTTGATCGTGCTAGGATCATAGGCCGCGGTCACAACTTTCTTCGCTTCTACGCCTCTAGTCGAGACCTCGCTGCCTTCAGGCCCTTCATAGGCGCTTTTGTCAACGCTGTATACGTCCCAGGTCATTTCATCTTCTGTGAAAGTAGCGATCGCATAGCCATTAATCTCCGAATTAATATGCTTGATATGCGGGTTTGCCGCTCTCATTGCCGTTCCAGTTAGACCTATATCTTTGAGCGGATTGCCGATCTGAACACCGCCTAGCTCTGTTACCAAGCTGGCGGCTCCTTTGGCAATCGAAGATACGCCAGAGGCAGCAGCGGTCAGTCCAGGCACGTATGAAGCGGCTCCGCCGACTTTCCCTTCGATTTCGGCGGCAGCACCTTCGGACAGCCCTGGCGAGGTCACCGCAGGCGTCATGAATTCTACCCCGGCTAGTCGACTGTAGTCTTGGTTGAACGCATTGCTAGTCCCTTCAAAGTCAGTTTTTAGATAGGCGATCAGTGAGGTGTGCATGTCTCCGGTTAGGACGACAAAACGGCTAGACTCTTCATCATTTTTGTCTTGTTCATGCTTTTTGATAGCGTGGAGAATTTCGTAGCGTTCAGTAATAAATCCTAGCCAATCATCGTACATATCTTTCACTAGGTTCTGCCAAGCCGATGCCATCAGGGTTTGATTACCCCAGACCTTCCACTTTGAATCAGAGCTATTAATTCCATCAATCAGCCATTCTTTCTGTGCAGGGCCCAGCATGCTCATCTGCCATTTATGGAGACCTCTTTTCCTACGCTCATTTGCCAGAATGCCTGTGAAATCCGCTTTTGGATTGTCTTCTAAGGCGTTATGCAGTACATCTTGAATCTTTTCATTGACTGTTCGTTCTGGTCGGTCTCGATAGGTGCGGCTATCGGTCAAAAAGAAGTCAACTAGAGTACCGAACTTAAACGCTCTGTATAGTTGATAGTAATGCGGATGATCTTCCTTTAGGTTCAGCTCTTTGAGCCAGACTGTTGGGCGATAGGGCACATATTCACGCCAAGCCTGCTTACCGTTCCGATACAGCTCCGACATGGCTTCTCTGACGTCGTTTTCCTTCTTCTCTAGCGCCTTCTTTTCCTTTTCTGTTAGCTTATCTCTCGCTTCGCTTGTGATCTGATCCTCTTCGGGGTTGTACTTTAGTTCTTTGTAAATAGGATGATTAGGGTTTGCACCAGGACAGTCTAGGCAATAGTCCCAGTAGAGATCGTCAGCGATCTCATGATCGTCTAGCGTGATCATCCAGGTGTGCCGCTCCATTGCGGCCTGGAGCGCCTTGTCTTCTCTATATTTACGATAGACTTCGCGGAAATCTTCTAGGCTAAAGGCGCGATCGCATCCTTCATAATCCTCATCTCTCTCCCTTGTATACCTGTTCTTCCTAAAAGGAATCTCTTTTCGGTGGCGCTTGCCATAGCCATCAGGATACTGCGAGTACTCATAGGCAAAGTCGCCTAAATGAACAACAAAATGCACATCGGCATCCGCTAGCTTGTAGAAAGCGTTGAAATAGCCAGTGCTGTAGTCATTGCAGGTAATCACTGCTAAACGTAGTCCCTTTCCATCTGCAATTTCCGCAATCTCTGCCTCAGGCGAGGGCAGCGTTCGGCAGCGTCCGACTTTGCTGCTAACACCGTTGTAATTAAAGCGATAGAAGTAGACCGAATTGGCTTCTATGCCGGTGACATCGACATTTACCGTATGGTCTCGCTCTGCGCCAAACTCTGAAGCGGGAACAGATCCGGTTTTAACCGGGATTTGAAATTCTGACGTTTTCGATAGCTCGTAGGTGAGCTCGCCTTTGTTATCATTTAGGCAAGTCCACAAGATAACGCTGTTTGCCGTCGGATCGCCTGAAGCCACTGATAGGGGAAATACTTTTTCGGTCTCGGCGTTGGCGTTAGAGCTATTTTGACTGATTGAAGTAGGTGCTGACTGAACCGCTGATACTGGCTCTAGCGACCACACCGCTTGCTTTGTTTTGCCTGTAGTGATGTAGCCTGGATGCTTAGAATCTTCAGCTAGATACTGCTTATACGAGATGTTGAAAATTGAGACTGGATCGCCAAAGCTAATAGCTCCGTCACCGGTTTTTGATAGCTTCCAGCCCTGTTTTTCTTTATCATAGCCGTCTGTCCAATAGTAGCAGTCGCGGCTGTCGGTGAATGCGCCTAGTACATTCTTCTTCCCTAACGAAGATTCTGTTGATAAGATATTCCAGCTATTGTTATCAGTCGACTGACGAATCAGCTTGAGTTTGACTGCGTCGTTTTTGTTGCCTAGCTGCGGCCAATTGTATCTGCCTTGATCAGCAGCGATTACGTATTGGCCCTTTGCATTCTTGAGATAAAATAAGCTATCGCTTGAGATTTGCATTTGGCTATCTCCTATATCTACTAATTGATTCAGGTACTGAATTGTTGAAGGTATTTGTTCTATAGCTTTGTACGCTTTACTATAAAGACCTTTACAACACTGTCTAAGAATCGTGGCACAAAATATCAGCTCGGCAGTTAGCTTGTAAGGAAAACTATACGAAAGCTATAAAAGACAACACTTTTTGCACCTTTTCATGGGTTGGCATAACCCTCGATACTGAAAAGTGATAAAAATGATTTGGCGCAACTGATGCTGCTGCTAAACTTTGATCTACAGCCAGCTTCCGATTAGTACAAACGGAGCCCAATAGTAAGGATGGGCATAATCAGCAGTGTTTAAAAGCGATAGCTGAGCCTGTCTGAGGGCTTCTATGCGTGATATTTGAGGCTGATTAAGTTCTTGATATAGCCGACTCATCAGCTCAGCGGTAGAGCGATCTTGAACAGACCAGAGTGAGGCAATAGTGCTTCTAGCCCCAGAGCGAACGGCTACGCCTGCCATGCCTAGCGCGGCGCGACTGTCTCCTTTTGCTGTTTGGCAAGCGCTCAAGACCAATAGTTCAACGGGCGTTTGTAGTTCGCGCTGCTGTAGCAAACGCTCTAATTCTCTGATTTGAAGCCGACTGTTCCAGGTGAGAATGAAGGTGTCTTCAGCGTTTGAGCTGAACTGCCCATGAGTTGCTAGATGCACGACAGAAAAGGGAAAGTCTTCTATCTCTTTGGCTATGTTTGGGTTGCTAAAGTCCGCGTTGAGTAGTATTTCTGATGGAAACTGGGCGCGAATTTCAGCAACTTCTATATCGACTGCGGGCAGCGCACCGAAGCCTTGCTGAGCGGCTGTTATACCGCCTGCAAAAACTTTTAGCTGCTGGCTGTTGAGTTTGTCGGGCTCAAATAGCTGTAATCCGGGGGTGAGGGCCACGCCGTACTTTTCAATCAAGAACTGACTGCCGTCGTGTAGAACAGCCATCGGCACGCTGCGCAGGTAGCCGTCTGGAACAAAGATTAGCCTTTCGATTGCCTGCGCGGCGAGGACCGTTTCGGCTGGGCGAACTAGCCAGTCGTAAAGCTGCTGGGCCGGGGGTAGGATTTCGGCGACGGGAAAAGCTGGATTGAGGGCCTGACGCAATGCTTGGAAGGTGGTGAGCTGATTGGGGAGAAAATTGCCATAGTGCTGTAGGGGCTGACCGGGCAGGGTGAGAATGACTTCTAGGCGATCGCCCAGTACAATCGGATAGATTACGGCTGCCTGCGAGTCGATCTCATCGATTGGGCGCGGCGTGTAGGTGAGACAGGCTTCGCGAAAAAAGTTTTCGAGTTCGGCGAGCTGAAGTGATTCAATGACGTCTCTAGATTTGACTAGCCGCTGCTGTTGTTTATCTTTTGGTAGCTGATCCACGCCGTTGAGCAGCAACGCGACTAGCTCTCTGTAGACGGGCTCCACGCGCTGCTGAAAAGAGAACTGCGGTTCTGAATTGAGGGCGACTAAATCTTGGTCTAGAGATTCAAGCAGGGCGACGGCTTGGCTATACGCGGCGATCGCATCCTCTTTTTCTCTCTGTGCTTTCAAAATCCTGCCCTGCTGCCACCGCCAGCTAGCGGCAATCTCATTGGCCTGAAGCTGCTGCGCTTTTTGCAGCGCCTGCTCTGTTAGTAAAAGGGCCTCTGACCACTGGCTAGCGTGTTCGTAGAGTTTGCCTAGCTGACCTAAGGTGTAGGACTCGGCTCGCAGATCTTCGAGCGATCGCGATTGCGAAAGTGCGTTTGTCAGCACTTCAATTCCAGTAGCTTCACTGTCCGACACACTACCTAGAAGAGAACTATCAGGCAAAGATAAAAGCGTTTCGGCAAAGTTGATCTGAGCGTAGACGGCCCAACGGCTCGGCGGCAAGGTTGATAAACGCGATCGCACTTCTCTAATCAAAGGCAGTGCCGATTCTCTCTTCTGCTGGACTAGAAGACGACTTTGGTTTAGGGCAGTCTCTAGCCAAATACGCGAGTCTGGATTTGCTGTAGCTAGCGCTTGCTGGTAGAAGCGCTGGGCAAGCCCTGTTTCAGACCCTGTTTCAAGCCCTGTTTCAAGATTCTCTGCTGCTTGAGCGGTGTTGCCAAGCTGGAAGTAGGCGCTAGCAATGGTGTCGGTATGGTTGAGCTGCTGAGCAACTGCCAAGCTCTCAGAAAAAGCGATCTCAGCCGCATCTAATTCTCTTAATGCTCTAAAAGAAATGCCTACTGTCTGTAAGCTTTGAGCTTTGAGCAGAGAATTGGGTAGAGCAGAGAGGGTTTGCTGGATATCTGCAACAATCTGCTGACTTTGCGAGTAGTAGCCAAGCGATCGCAGTGCCTGAATCTGATTAACTTTACTTAGCAGAACGCCGTCGATATCGTCCTGTTGCTGATAATTTTGTTCCGCAGTCTGCCAGCTAGACAGCGCGGCTTCTACTGCTCCATCGCGAAACTGCTGAACGCCTGTTTGAATCAGCGACTGCGCCGAGGGAACGTCTGCTGCTGACGCTGTTGAACTTCTGTCTGCTGAGACTGCTGTGAGGATGACTAGGCAACAGGTGAAAAGCAGCAAAATTGCGTAGCGTAGTTTTCGCTTCATATCAACTTGCCTGCCTGCTGTAGGTAGAACACTCTGCTGCTGTGCGAAGAGATGCCTCAGGCGATCGCGCTGCTGTTAGCTGTATGCGTCCTAGCTCGTCAAAGCTCCAATCTTGCGCTTCTACTAGTGCTGCCTGGCTGGCGGAATCAGCCGTTGTCCTATCTAATTCCGCCGCGTTCGAGAACCGCAGATCTTCTAGAACAGTTTCTCCTTGAATGAGCTGCCTGGGGTCGGTAGGCAGGCCGCCGCGTCCGGTTACGACGAGCGTGTTCAATTCATTTTCTGGCGCAGCGCAGCGAGCAGCCACCTGGTCAGTCGGTGCGGGCTGTTCGGGCAGCTCTATCAGCGTTGGCTCTAGTAGCGGGATGGTCAGCTCGATATCGACTTCGCCATCTATACCTGCTGTGGAACTAGCGGTGATGTCGCTGCTGGGGGTGGGGCGATCGCGAAAGTCAATTCCAAACAAACCGCGACTAGTAATTGCAATATTGCCGCCGCGTCCTTCAAAGGCATTAGCCGAGATATCGCTGTTCTCGTCTGGAACGGCCAGGATAAAGCCCTCACTGAAGGTGATATTGCCACCGTTCCCGGTCGAGCCGGCTTGTCCAGCAGTTGTAGAAATAGTGCTGCCGTTGCGCAATATTGCCGCGTCCTCAATTCGTAGCAGAATGCTGCCCCCTTCTCCAGAAGCACTAGTTGCCGTAATTGACCCTCGATCTAATAATAATAATCTAGCGCCAACGTCAATATTGCCCGCGTCGCCCGCGCCTTCTCCGCTAACGGACACCGTGGCCCCGTCAATAATGCGCAGCGCTCCTGTGTTCACTAGAATATCGCCGCCTGTTCCGGCTGCTGTCTCAAACGAGGAAGCCAATAAGCCGCTAGCAATCCCTGTTTCTGTCGGATCGATTAGATCAACAGATTCTGAAGCGGTCACTGTCAAATTTCCAGCTTCGCCAGGGCCGAACGTGGTCGTAACTGCCTGTGCTCCGCCACTGGCCCTTAGCCTGCTAGTGTTTAATCGGATATCGCCTGCTGCTGCCTGAGTGAAGGTGGCTGTCGATAGCAGCGTACGCTCTAGCTGCAAATCGTCAGTAGCGGTGATATCAATGTCGCCGCCGCTACCGCCGCCTAAAGTGCTGGTTGTGATCAGCGCCCCGTCGCGGGCTGCAAACTGGGGCGTTTTGATTAGCACAGAGCCAGCGTTGCCATTGCCTGCGGTGGCCGTCAAAATGCCTTCGTTAAAATCTTCTATTTTTAAGGTGCCGCTGATGGTGGGCTCGATGATGTTTTGATTCAGGCTGTCGAAGCCGCTGCCGGAGACTGCTATTGAGTCACTGGCTTGAATGCGGATGTTGCCCCCGTCTTCTGCGGTGGTAGTAGAGGCGTTGATCTGAGCTGAGCTGAGCTGTAGGGTGCCAGTGTTTATATCAATATCTGCGCCCGCGCCGCTGCCGGTTGTCGCCGTGACAATGGCCGCGCGATCGCTCACAATCAGCCTGTTGGTTTCAATGCTCAGCGGTCCGGCACCGCCTGCACCAGAAGAATCAGAAGAGATAGCGCTAAAAACGCTGCCGCCGGTGAGTGCGCCAGATACTTCGACTCGCTCGTCGGCTTGAATGCTTACGCTGCCGCCATCGCCAGAGGCAAACGCGCTAGCGCCTACAGAGCTGCCCGATTGAACGCTGAGCTGACGAGCCACTATAGAAAGATCGCCAGAGTCTGCCGGACCAAAAGAAGCGGTCGAGATGGTTGCGCCATCGGTTAGCCGAACGCTGTTGGCCTCTACAGTCAGATCGCCTGAGTCTCCACCGACTGCGCCAGTCCCGGTTGAGAGTAAAGCAAACCCCTGCAAATCGATCTCGTCAGCCGTGACTGAAAGGTTGCCCCCTTCATCAAATACTGCGGAAGTCAGCAGCGCGGCCCCATCTCGAATGGCCAATCGCCCCGTATCCAAGCTGATATCTCCGGCTTTTCCACCGCCAAAGGCAGTGGTGAATATAGAAGTTCCTTCTGTGACTAATTCTGTAAAGATTGCTTCGGCGGTCTCTGGGCTGTTGCTTCTCACGAATTCGCCTGGAGATTTTCCAACAATATCGACTGACTCGGTTGCGGTGATAGTGACATTGCCGCCGTCGCCTGTACTACTATCATCTCCATAGGCGAAAATGCCAAAAGCACTGCTAAATGGAAAAACAAAATCAGAATTGCTGAGAATTTGTAGGCGCTGGGCGCTGACTTCTACATTGCCTGCATCCGCAGAGCCGTAGTCAGAGGCAACAAAAGCATTGCTATTTTGCATGACGATATCTGTCGTAGCTTCTAGCGTGAGGTTGCCGGTAATCGCATTTTGCTCGAACCCGAGAAAGGCTTGGGTCTCGTCGCGTGTCCTGAGCGCAATAGAAGCCTGATTGAACGCAATCGAATCTGCTGAGAAAATCACGTCACCGCCCGTGCCGTCGCCAACGATTCGACTGGTCAGGCGAACATCTTCTGCGGTGAGCGCGCCGCCGCTAGTGAAAGCAATTTGCCCTGACAGCGCTCCTTGTGAGCTGATATCAACTGGCCTAGCGGCCACCGGACCCGGAGAGCGAATATCGAGATCGCCGCCTGCGCTGACGGTGATATCTCCAGCCTGGCCAAATGTCTCTGTGCTGAGTCTGCCGTTGATGGCGATCGCACCTTCTGTCACCAGCTCGATATTGCCCCCTTGCAGTGCGCCATCTGCCAGTAAATTGTTGTTAGTCGCGACTGTTCCAGTATCACTTGTGAGCGTAATACTTCCAGCAGCGCCGACTTCACTACGGCTATCTAGTAGCCCTACCGAGACGTCATCTAAAGCCGATAGAACAATATCATCCCCGCTGTTAGTTCGGCTTCCAGTTATGATTGCAGCATTAGCCGTGTCTATCTGACTGGTTTCCCCGAACGTTCCTGAGGTAATGCTGGCGCTTCCTCCGTTTGTGAGAATTTGAGCGCCCAGGCCCATAGAAAATTGAGCAGTGCCTGGATCGCGATCGGCTGGGTTGAGCGGCTGATCGTTGATTTGCGCAGTGAAATCGCCGCCGTTCAAAAGGATGCTTTGGCTTGGAGCGATGATGAGCGATCGCCCTGTCAATAGCGTCAGATCATTTTCTGTGGCAGTGGCGATGTCAGCTTCTATTGTGATGTCGTTGTCAGCTTGCAGGGCGACATTGTTGGTGAGTAGTGAGAAGCTGATGGCATCGCCGCTGAGTGGTTCACCGTCTCGAATCAGGATGTTCTTGGGATCGATTAGCAGGATACCCGTCTGACCGGTGGGCGATCGCGTATCCACCGATCCCACTAGCTCAACAACGTCTCCAGAGAGATCGACCTGTCCGGCTGGCGCAAATATCTCTCCTAGCTGCCGTACTGTTCCCCCTTGTAAAGTGAGGCTTTGTTGTTCGTTAACGCTTAAGCTAGCCCGGTTTTCAATCACGCTTTCTGAGCGGCTCGCCCCGTACTGCACGCCCGGTGTCAGACTGACGGTCAGCAGCGGTGGCGCTTCGGGCTGCACCGCGCTAAATTCAGTTCCTTCTACCCATAGCCGATCGGCTGTTGTTGCGGTAAACGACCCGGTTAGATCGAGCTGCGCGTTCTCTCCAAACGAGACACCGTTAGGATTCATTAAGAACAGATTGGCTGAACCCTCAACGCCTAATGTTCCTAAGATACTAGATGCCTGAGTGCCCGTTACTCTAGTTAAGATGTTCGCAATTCTGTCAGCCCCAACAAAGTAGACCTGCTGCTGTTCACCCACGCTAAAGTCTAAAAAGCTGTGGAACAGGGTGCTGCCTCTTTCGGCTCCGCCTTCAACTCGAATGCGATCAAGGGCCTCTGTCAGCCTGGACTGCTCTGCTCCGAGTGTGAGATCGGGTGCGATCGCTGCCTCTACTAAGGGCATAGCGATAGCCTTTGGAGATAATTCAAAACAAACCCCTAAGACAGTGGGGACGAAAACTGCGACGAACTCTAGAAAATTTTTCATGAAGCGATTAGAGTATTTTCATACCCTCGATCTGAAAAGATTGTACGAGTCAGGTGGGTGTCTGTAAAGTCAGTATTTATAAGCTTAGTCTTTGTCAGATCTATGCCTCTCAGATTGGCATTTCTCAAGCTTGCGCCCCGCAGATTAGCACCGACAAGATCGGTCCACAGACGCTGCATCCAGATGGCTACGCCGTGACGCAGGGTCGCGCCCTTAAAACTAGCACCGCTGATATCGGTCCATATCAAGTCGGCGAAGGCTAGATCGCTATAGTAGCTAAAATTGAATCCACTCAGGTTTACCTGATAAAAATCGGCATGAGGCAGACAAATATAAGACAAGTGACGTTGTGATTCTCTATACTTTTCCCAGAACTGTTGAAGATGCATAAGGGCTACGCTGACACGCAATTGAAGATAAACGGGATAGTTACAGGCTAGCTAGCCACTTTTCAGCGCGAGCGTAGTTGTCTTTTTTCACTTGCTTGATCGCCTGATTGAAGTTTAGGGTGACGCCCCAAACATCGGTTGAAAAGCGCTTTTCTTTCTTCATGGAATCAAAGAAATCAACGGCTTCTAAGTGAGACAGATCACCTTCTATCTTAGCAATTTGCATGAACATCTGGAATACGTTGTCGGCCATCCGAGCATCGCCACAGACATAGTAGTGACATTGAGGATGTGAGAGCTGTTGCCAGAGCGATCGCGCATTATTCTGCATCAGGTTCTGCACATACACCTTTTGCTCTGTCAAGCGTGAAAAGGCCACCTGTAAATCGGTCAGAACGCCTTGCTCTAGCCAGGTCTTGAGCTGGTCTTCATACAGAAAATCGCTATGGCTACGACAGCCTGTGTACAGCGTCGCCCTACCGAGCGAGACGCCTTGATTTTGTCGATATTCCCTGTGCTGCAAGAAGGCAATCAGCGGCGAGATCCCAGTGCCAGGACCAACCATCAGCAGCGGCGCACTCGGGTCAACGGGCGGACGAAAATCAGAGGTATGGGTTTCTATGCGGACCAAATCACCCTCATCCAACCCAGCTAAATAGTTAGAGCACAGTCCCTGACGGGTTTTGCCTGCATCGGTTTGAACCTGCAACACGCCGACTGTGATCTGCAGCTTACCCGGCTGTAGCTGCGGACAAGAGGAGATCGAATAGAGCCTTGACTTTTGTTTGGGCAGTAGCTCTAGCAGCATCTCTAGCGTGAGCTGAGCAGAGGGAAATTCATCGAAGAGATCGGCCACGCTCATAAAGTTATCGCTTAGCGTTTTGCGTAGAGCTGCGTTTTCTGCCCGCCCATCTTCCAACGCTATAGTCTCTAGCCAGGTTTCCAAGCGAACTTTCTCTTCTGTATTTTCAGCCACCTGGTGTAAAGCGCTCAACAGTTCACCAAACGGTTCTTTGAGTGCTAGATCTAGTTCTTCAGTCAGCGCCTGTCGCACGGTTGTCGGTACGGCAATTGGCGGCTCGTCTTCTAGCTCGGTGCCGTCGGGTAAAACGTATCTGGCATTGAAGGGCGTATCTGGGGAAAGGTTGAGGCGATCGCACACTCTCAAGACCAGTTCTTCTGGGTTGTGAGGATGGACCGAGACGTGATCGCCTGTTTCGTAGGTGATGTCTGTATCTGAGGTGTTGAACAGTAAGTAGCGGGTAGAACGGCTACCAGGAGTGACTTTTTTGAGGAGTTCTTGGTTGGTGAGTAGGGGGGCTTGGCTACTCTTCGAGAAGAGCAAAGCTCTACGGCTACGCTCAGCCACCGGGTGGAGGAGAGTGTGGGAGGGAGAGTTGGGGAGGTAGGTTACCTGCAGCTTGGGGATAGTGCTGATGGTGGCGCTAGTGCTGATGGTGGCGCTAGTGCTGTCGGCTCCAAGAATACGGGAAATTAGGCTGAGCCACTGTTTGAAGGTGTCGGCCTGACCTTTGATCTCGTCGCCTTTGTGTAGGGGGACGACTGAGTTTGCGCCTGCTTTAGCTAGTGCTTTATTTAGAGTGGTACCAGCAGCGCAGAAGTGTTCGTAGACGGTGCTGCCGATGCCTAGAACGGAGTAATTGAGGCCGTCTAGGGCATCCGAGGGCTGTTGCTTTAGCCATTTGGTGAACTGTTGCGCGTTTCCAGGAACTTCACCGTTACCGAATGTGGAAGTGACAATTAACAACAGTTTTTCTTCGGGCAAGGCGCTGACGTTGTAGCCGTCTAGCGCCATTACCTTAGGACGATAGGCGTTTAGCTGGCGGGCGGCGCGTCTGGCATAGCCTTCGGCGGTTCCGGTCTCAGAGCCAAAAAGAATGAGAATGCGATCTTGTTGATGGTCGTTCTCGTCGATGGTTTGAACGAACTGTCCTAGATCGATATCGGCTTCGACGGCCCAGCGGTCGGCGGCGTGATGGTAGGCAGGCTCTAAATAAAAATCTCGCATCTGGTGGTGCCATACGGGGCAGGCGCTACCGCCAGCAGGTGGCACTACCCAACCGTAATCTGCGGGACATTCGCGGCCTGCTCTTTTCTCTCTTAGATCGTGGGCGAGGAACTGCTGAGCGGCTGACTGATGATCCACCATCGTCACCTTTGCTTTCTGGAAGGAGTGCAAGACGGCGACGTTCATTTCTAGGGCAACGCGATCGCGCCAAAGCGTTTGCTCTGAGCTGGTGTTTAGTCCCAGCAGATTGGCAATCGCCTCCATTTGGCCGTAGCGCCCCTCTTCTAGAAAGTCGCGAGCAATTTCTGTTCCCATGTACCAGCCGTTGAAAGGCAAACAGGCATAGGTCACCCCGCCAATATCCATCCGAAAGTTGCTAATTGCAGGCACCGCATACCAGCGCAGCCCTAGCGCTTTGAATTCGGGAATTGTCGGATGCTCGATTTCAACTTCGAGAATTTCTTCTCGCGCAAAGTTATAGAGTTTGGGCTCATAGTGCGGCGCTTCAATCACCAAAGGCAAGATGTCATAGGGGCTACGCGGCTCTGGCGGCTGCCAGCCCATTTTTTCAACAATCTGGTTGGTCAGCTCCAGGTTAGCGGCATCGCCCATAATCCTGCCGTCTGGCATCTCGTAGGCGGCATAGCGAACGAGCTGCGGGTTCCAGATGCGTGGCCCCCAGCGCTCTTTCGGCAGCTTGGGCCGAAATACGGTCATAACAATCTGTATATTGCCGCCGTTAGTGCCCAGGCGCAGATGTTCTTCTAACTCTTTGAACATCTCGTCAGGGTTAGTGACGTGGCGGCGATCGCGCACCACCATATTTCTCCACTGAATCCGGCCAATGCACTTAGAGGTATTGCGCCAGGCGAGCTGTGCGCCATAGGCTAGCTCTTCGTAAGTATGGGTGTAGGTGCCAGTCGCCTGAACTTCGGCCTTAATCTCCTGCCAGCGGCGCTCGCGATCTCCCTCGTCCCATGCCTGCTCATTGGCGATCACATCTAGATACTCACGCGCTTTTTTCAGCAGCCGCTCTTCATTCAGCTTGGGCAGCTTAATCACGTTGCTGACCCGTGCAATTAGCACCTGCCATGCCTGCCGCAGTTCATCATCAAAGCCGGGAACGTATTTCTCAAACATTAGAATCATTACTTCTGAAATTGCGCCATAGGCAAAAGAAGGTACGCCCGCGTTCCCATGCAGCCGACCTAGATGCCGTAGCTCTCTCATCAGCCGCTCGGTGCTACCTTCTGCCAAGCACAGGAAGATAAACTCTAGCGACTGGAATAGATGGGTCGAAAGATAGTCCATATCGGCCCGCCCGAAGATCGGCAGCACCTGTGGATATCTCTCAAACAGGGTCTGGTAGAACTCTATGCCCATCTCATTCTTGCGAGGCGCAAAGTACTGCCAGGAGTCGGCCATCTTCTGGATCAAGGTCGGGGGTAGAGCCGAGTCATAGCGATCGCGTGCCGCTACCATTCCGCCGATTACATGCGTATTAAAAAACTTGCATAGCGCCGACTCGCTGCCTTTAGCTAGATCTTCACGGTCGTACTCTTCTAGATAGGGAATCTGCGGCAGCATCCACATCCATACCTGCCGCGCCTTTATCCAGTGCTGGGGCTGCATACCAATATCAGCAAACAGTGCGCCGTATTCTGCAACCGTATCGAAAGAATCTCCTTTCTCGGGAGGCACCCCCATCATCGGCTCCCAAATTACGTTCTCGGTGTGGGGGCACAGCTCGCGCACGCAGCAGTCGAACATTTCAAAGAAGTAGTCTGGCACGCTCTCAAAGGCTTCGCCAAAGACATAGTCCAGCGCAGGCATTTCTAGCAGCAAACGCTTGAAGAAAGTCTCCATCTGTAACTCTTTCCAAGCCCTAAGCTTGTTCCATACGTCTTTGACGATGACGGCTTCTAGATAGGTAAGTGGGATGGCCTCTGGCAGTTCTACCGACTCATCAGTTTCTAGTGCTGAGGGTCTGCGGCTAGCCTTTGGCTGGGTCGCGGCTAGGCTGAGTGAAACGGCCTGATCAGACTGCGAAGTGCGATCGCTCAGCGTGAATCTTGCCTTAATTGTCAAATCAGGTGCTGCTGCCCAAGTTAGAACTGCCTGCTCAATCTCAATACTGCGCTGCTCATCGTCAAACAGATCCGCTGTTGTCACTTTAGTTCTACCCACCTCGTGCCAGGGCTGGCCTAGTCCCCCTTGCCGACAGAACAAAGTGATCGTAAATAAACAATTATCAAGATGAGCGATATCTACCAGCCAGCTAGGCTGCAAGCGAGTCATTAGCTGCGTATTGGACTGTTCAATGCGATCGCGACTGACTCTAATGCTAGCTTTGTATTTGTACTCGGTGTTGTTGGGAATTCCGTTCGCAGAGAGCTCTACTAAACGGACAACAGAAGGTACATGCGCTTCTACGGTAGGACGGGAGTCGTTAGCAAGCATAGAAACGAAAGAGGATAAAGGTGCAGACTGTAAGAGCTACTGTAGTATTTTCTTTAGGGCGATCGCCACTGTTGCGACAGATTCTGAAGATCTTTACAGGCAAGAAGAAAGGCAGTTGCTATAAAAGCTACATCTAACTAAATCACTTTTAGCACTAGTTGATAGCTTTAGCTGAAGAAAGTTAATGTTGCTTTTAGCCCTTGTTTCTTCGGCTTTAGCGAATACTTCAAGCAATCAAATAACTTTAGTACGATCAGTGAGGCGTAGCAAATGCAGGTATTCAAATTAAAGCAGCCAACAGTTAAAGCAGCCAACAGTGTTCCTGTCACTTAAAACACTTTTCTCCCCTACTGGCTCTTTTCTAGAGGCCCTTCTATCACTTAAAACACTTCCGTAAGCTAGGAATATGTTGTATAGATTAACCACAGGAACAACTCAAGAGTGGTTTTCCAGAAAGTTATGCAGAACACTGCTTACACATAGGCTTCCTAGCGGTTGCTCTTGTGAATCGTCTTCATCATTGAAAAGAGTTTCTATGTCATCGAGTCAGCCATCATCGAATAGACAACCAGTCGCCAACGCGATCGCCGTACTTTTATCCACTACCCCGGACCATCCGCTAGGTAAGCTATTAAACTTATGCCTATACGCAAAAGTAGATAGTAACGTCAGCGATAAAGCAGAGGAGTTTCTCAACGACCCCAGCCGAGTTGCCTATTGGGTACAAGAAGTCATCGGCAGCGATGAAAAGTATACACCAGAGGAATGTCGAGCACTAGGCGACATGGAGTTATTTGATGTAGATAGCTATGTTGGTGAGCTAATGAAAGAGGTCGAAGCATTAGATTTGTCTTGAGTTTGTGACTCTTCGAGAAAAGTATTAGGTAGTCCACAACAAATTAAGAATATTCTACCGATCAGGCGATGTGACTGACGTGACAGGCTTAGCGGATGGGGCGAGCAATTGTTGGTCTGTCATCATCGATACCCTGATCAATGCTCGTCATAAACGGAAACAGAGAATGCAATGGACTCGGAAGGAGGCACACAATGTTTTGCAGATTAGAGCCCTGCTGGCGAGTCACGAATGGGAAGAGAAATGATTAGATGTGGTCTTACCGGCGTTGGCAACAGCTGCCTAAGTTATTAACTATTCATAACAATACATTCCGCTTCCTTCTGTGATTCGCACCCCAATAGCTAAATGAATACTGCGATTCTAGGTGCGTGTTTAGTCTCAGCTATAAACATCAAATACTGGCAGGGAGGGTTTTAGACCGTTAAAGCTTGCTTACGTCCTTGATTTGAGAAGATTGTACGAGTCAGGTGAGCGTCTGTAAAGTCCGTTTTTGTGAGATCGGTCATGGTTAGATTGGCTCCTATTAGGTTGGCATTTCTCAAGCATACGCCTTGAAGGTTAGCTGCTTTCAGGTTGGCATCTCGCAAGTTGGCGTTTTCTAAGTTTGCGCCGCTTAGATCAGCGCCGCTTAGGTCTGTGGCGATAAACTGGGCAGATTTTAGATTTGCGGTGGCTAGCGTCGATTCGCGCAGGCAGGCTCCGCTAAAATCTGCTTGCGATGCCCGTACGCCCCAAAGGTTTGCCGACCGAAAGCAAGCCTGTCGCGCGCAAACGCTAGCTAGCTCTGCCCCGGAGAGTTTAGCCGCTGTGAGGTCTGCCCTGCTCAAGTCGGCAGACTGTATGTTGGCACAGCTAAAATCAACCCGGCTGAGATTAGCGCCGCTAAAATCGGCCCACAGCCCCTGCATCCAAATGGCTATGCTCTGATGCAGATTTGCACCTTCAAAATTCGCGCCGCTAATATCAGTCCATATCAAGCCAGCGTGGGCTAAATCGCTATAGCTAAAGTCGAATCCGCTCAAATTTGCCTGGTAAAAGTCGGCATGGGTCAGACAACTATGAGAAAAGCAGCGTTGTGATTCTCTATACTTTTTCCAGAACTGTTGAAGATGCATAAGGGCTACGCTGACACGCAATTGATCAAAGATAAACGGGATGGTTACAGTCTAGCTAAACACTTTTCAGCGGGAGCGTAGTTGTCTTTTTTCACTTGTCTGATTGCCTGGGAAAAGTTTAGGGTGACACCCCAGACATCGGTTGAGAAGCGCTTTTCTTTCTTCATAGCATCGAAGAAATCAACTGCTTTTAAGTGAGTTAGGCTACCTTCTATCTTAACGATTTGCATGAATATCTCAAATACGCTGTCGGCCATTTTGGTATCGCCGCAGACATAGTCGTGGCACTGGGGGTGTGAGAGCTGTTGCCAAGAGCGATCACGCATTGTTTTGCATCAGGTTCTGCGCATACACCTTTAGCTCTGTCAATCGCGAAAAGGCTACCTGAAAATCGGTCAAAGTGCCTTTCTCTTGGCCAGTGCTGGGGCCTGCATGCCGATATTAATAATCATATAGCGACTAAAGAATAAGAACTACAGCCTGTGCAGAGCTGCGTTCAAAACAGAGCACTTTTATCACCTAAGAATTGAGGGCTGAACAATCTGTTTAAGCTGTCTTCTGCCAGCCTCATCCCTATCCCTTCTCCTATAGAGCTTTGCTCTTTTCGCAGAGTAGGAGAAGGGGGTCGCAGAGTAGGAGAAGGGGGCCAGATCTGTTCGAAGAAATATGCTCAGAGATTGGGTGGGTGAGCAGATAGTGAAAGTACGATTAGCAGACCGTAGCGGATGCTATGAATCAGCAAGATTTATTGCGATATTTCGCCATTCCCCACAGAAAAGCGCCTATGACTAATGAACCTAACGTCGTCAGGGGTTCGGGAACTGTCTGACTATTGGCCTGACTATCGATCTGGCTATCGATCTGGCTATCGATCTGGCTATCGATAAATTCAGCCATGTCTTCACCGATGATTCGATGAGCCTGTTCAGTTGGATGGTACTCATCCCAGAAGTAGTATTCATCAGGCGCAGCACAGCGCGGCTCTGGCGGAAAGACTGGCTGGCAAGGATCGACAACGTTGCTTAGCCCATATTCTTGCGGATTGGCACGAATTGTATCACTGATATCGACATGGTCGTATAGCGCTATTTCAACATCCGACTGCTGTGCGATCGCTGCTATCTCATCTTCTAAAAGGTTATTCACCACGTTGGTATAGACTGCCGCATCTTCTGCCTGCCCAAACTCAATTACGCCTGGAAGAATATCGAGATCAGAGGAATTAACCACTAAAAACTGCTTTGCACCCAGTGCCGATAGGTCGGTGACGCTCTGACTAATATTGCTAACCGTCTGAGCGGCTAGGTCTTCTACGGTGCCTGGCAATCCAAAATCGCTGTACTCAAAGAAGTCGTTTGCCGAAGCAAAGATGAAGTGCAATGAACTAGGATCGGCAGAGCGTCCGCCCCGTGAGGCCGCAAACTGATCGACCTGACCAAAAACGCCGGTGTCCTGAAAAGAGTCTAGCCAGCTATAGTAATTGCCGCTGCCGCTTTTTGCGCCCCCTACGGCGTAGTCGGTTAGTCCTACTCCTAGTCGATTGGAGAGAACTTCGACGGCAGTGGGTCCATTGGTCCAACGCCCGGTTGCATCGTAGAGCGAGCTGGGCGGATCGGCTGGCAAGATGAATGAACCTGGAACGCCTGCATTTACGGCGCGAGTAGAGATATCAAAAGAGGCTCCGTTGTCAGAATAGCTGTCGCCATAGGCGTAGATCCGAGAGATTGGCCTAAAGCTAGCAGCGCTAGCCTTAGGTGAGCTGACGACTATGCCAATCAAGGCTGTTGTGCTGGCGAGCAGCGTTGTGAATAAAGTGCTTTCGAGCTGTCTGCGGGTAACTGGTAATTGCATCGCGAACAAAGGGGGTGACTTTGGTTTTGAGTTCTTTCTGAGTCCTTTTCAGATGCCGCCCAAAATCGAGAAATTAGAGAACTTCTCTAATTTCACTCGATCTTCAAGAATGCTCAAAGCTTATCGTAGGTTGCGAGCGGCCATTATTACGCTTTGATACGGAAAAGTACCCAAAAACACTTTTAACACCTTCTTTAGTGTGGCCAACACTTTTATCCCTTTTTTCTAGCGTTATTTACGAATACTATGCAATGACGACTCCTGAAATCTCTCCCAATGCTATTGAAAGATTCTTCTGATCAGTTGACCGATGGGCGGCAGTGGCGATCGCAATCTGGCTACCTCAGTGCTGGTGGCTCAGAGTTTGAGTCGATTCATATTCTGCTGGGTCGATTTCTAGGCGATCGCTACTCTCCTAACCCGCTAGCAGAGCGTTCTGTACTCGACCAAAACTCGGCGTTTGAATGGGGGTGCGGGCAGCCGCTAGAAAAGGTGATTGACTCGGCTGAGGCGCTAGACGCGCTGCTGCTGCAGCCGCAGCTTTTCCGCAATGCGATCGCTATCATTGAGCCCTGGGAGCACGTCGGTCACAATCCGCTGGGTGAACCCGTTCGTGCCTCGCTCAACGCTGCCTATATCACTCAAAAAATTGCCGACTGCGACTCTGTTTTGTTTCCCCTTTGGGCGTCGGGATTACCGAAGCTGCAAAAGCTCGTGCCGCTGATTAGCTCAGGTATTGCCATTATTGTTGAAGGCGGCAATTCGTCTGTGCGCGATGCCCCTAGCTTCGATAGCGCTAACTGTTCACACCACGAGCTGCTGCTGCTAACTGAGGAGATTTTACTGGCGAGAAGCCCCAGCAGTGCGCCTGCTCTGTTTATCTGCTTAGGTCATCAGCTCGCTGCCCAGGCGCACGTTCGGCTAATTCGCCGCGCTGTCAAAGAAATTCTAGAAACAAAAGCGCTCTTGCAAGATAAGAACAATCAGGCGCTGCACACCTTGCAACGGGTCGCTAGCCAGATTCAGTCAGTGGGTCAGTCGCTTCAGATCCGTAAGCGCAATGGTCATATTGTGGCGAACGGATGGACAGATGCTGAGTTTGCTGTGGCTGAGAATGAAGCAAAGGAAGTGGGCGATCGCCAGCTACTGGGCTATGAGTCGCCCAGCCGGGAATCAGGCATTCCTGAAGAATTGATTGCCGCTCACGAAGTCACCGCCGACGAGCACGAAGGCGTGATCGACACCTCGATTAAATATGAGCACGAGCTAAATATTGCTATGTTCCATTCAGACGAGGTGAATGAAGAAGCGATTCTATTTGCAAACTGGGCCTACCGGCTGATTCACGACGCGCTAATTCCCTGTCGCCATATTGTTGCGAACAGTCCGCTTTCCTGGCTGATTCGGCTGCCCGATGCGGTCGAAATCCTATGCTCAACCGCAGAACAGTCCGACGATGGAACCAAAGAGATTGTCACTGAATGCTCAGCTACCTGTATCAACTACAAAGACTTTGAAACTAAAAAGGTGCGGCGGTCGTTTACCTGTCAGTTTCATCCAGAGCTGCTGAGCGACCTGCGAGCGATTGGCAAGCGACAGCCGCCTTCCTACGCTGAACTAAAGCAGGATGACGGGGCTAGGCTGTTTGCTCGTTTGCTGTATGCCGGTATGCAAGAGTGAGTGATTTATGACAACAACTATTTCGCCGCAGCAAAGCGAATTTGAGCAGATCTATGCTTTGTTCGATGCCGATGGCAGCGGCTATCTGACTCGTCAAGAGATTGTTGATGCTTTGGGCGTGCTTGGCCAAAAAGTATCGGCCCAGGATCGGGCAAAACTGCTGAACCTGGTCACAGAAGCGGGCACCGTTAGCCGCGATCGCTTTATTGGCTGGATGAGTCAGCGTGCCGATCTAGACGTGAGCGCCGATCTAAGAGAGGTCTTTCATTTGATTGACCAGGATGGCAGTGGCTATCTTTCTTTTGAAGAGTTTGTTCCTATTGTTCGCTGCCTGAATGCAACCGCTAGTGACGCTGAGATCATGGCTTTGGTCAGGCAGGCAGACAGTGATGGCGACGGTCAGATTAGCTTTGAAGAATTTATCTCTACACAGGCCCAGGGATCACAGCTACAAATTACGATTGCGGCGCTGCGTAGCTTTAAGAAAATATTGACGCAATACTCTAGGGTCGCTGAGATCCCCTCAATTGCACTGGTAGAAGTCGATTCGGATCTAGGTGCAGGTAGGCGCGGCGCTTCTAAGGGGATTGATTTTTTGAAAGAAGCGGCCATTCAAAAGCAGTCTGCTCGGATGAGGGCTGAGAACGGTATCGTTAGCTTCGATAGCAGGGCAATCCAGAATGAGAATCGAGCTCTCGATCAGTTGAAGTGCCAGTCGAAGCACACTCCTCATGCCAGGTACATCAGCGCCATATACACTGTGCTAGATCGCACCAGCAGCGTTGTCAGCAGCACCTTGAAAGAAGGTTTGTTTCCAGTCGTGCTGGGCGGCGATCATTCTACCGCCGCTGGCACGATCGCTGGGATTAAGCAGGCGTTTCCTACCCAGCGACTAGGGGTGGTGTGGATTGACGCTCATGCAGATATTCATTCTCCTTATACAACGCCTTCTGGCAATATGCACGGGATGCCGCTGGCGATCGCAACCAATCACAACAATCATCCTCAGCAGATCAATCAGCTAGATGCAGAAACGGCTAAGCTATGGAACCTATGCAAGGCGCTAGGCGTTGAAAACAACAGTAATCTGGCTTTTGAAGATATTGTTTATGTCTCAGTGCGCGACACCGAAGCTGCCGAAGACTACATCATCGAACAGCACAAAATCCTAAATCTCACGACCCAGACCGTTAGGGAGATTGGCCCAGAAGCAACTGCCAAGCGCTGTCTAGACTACCTAAAAGAGGTTGATATTATCTACGTCACTTTTGATGTGGACAGTATGGATTCGACTATCTGCATGGGTACTGGCACCCCGGTAGCGGGCGGCCTGTGGGCGGATGAAGCGCGTCTGCTGAACGCGGCGCTAGTGGGCGATCCGAAGGTTTGCTGCTGGGAGATCTGCGAGATTAATCCGCTGCTAGACACGCTGAATACGCTGGCTGAAAACTCGCTAGAGATTTTTGAGGCGGTGATTGATACGCTTACCGAATCGGCTAAAGGAAGAATTGTGACCCTGTTAGCCCAGACTAACGCGGCGTCAGGAGCGTAAAGTATGACAAACCAATCATCTACCAATCCGCTCACTACTGCTTCGGTTAATAGAGATCCGTCGCTGCAAGAGCTAATCTCTCGCATTCTAGGTAAGCAACGTCTGATTGATGGCACCGATCGCCCCGTTTTTTGGCCAGGATCGGGGACGCTGAGCGCTTTTAATCAGATGCTAGAAAATCAGCCTGTCGCCGACTTTGTCAACTATACGCTGAGAGGCATTGGCCAGGTCATTTTCGTCAATAATCCGGTGAGCGGTGCGCTGATTCTATTGGCTCTGTTTGTTCAATCGGCTGGCGTGGGCTGGCTGAGCTTGTTGGGCGTGCTCTCTTCTGCTGTGGCAGCGCTGGTATTAGGGCTAGATCGAGGTGCTATTCGGAACGGCATTTATGGCTATAACGGACTGCTGGTAGGCGCGGCGCTAGCGACGTTTGGCGATTTGGAGGCAGGGGCGGGCGGATGGGCGATCGCAACTATTTTCTTTGCTGCTTCGACCACCGTTCTGATGAACACCGCTGGCGTCTGGTGGGCAAAATGCTTCCGCTCGCCGCCGCTGACGCTACCGTTCAATGTGGCCACACTAGTCTGCTTAGCGCTGTCCCAAGCCTTTTCTGCATCTGCGCTGCCCCTGCTGCCCCCGCTACCTCTAGCGGCTGCGGCTGATGTCACCGCTAGTTCTAGCTGGCCGAATTCTGGCTGGCTAGGACTCATAGAGGCGCTGCCTGTTAGCTTTGGTCAGGTCTTCTTAGCAGATCGGCTAATTGCGGGCGGGCTAGTTTTGCTGGCGGTGGCGATCTGTACGCCGCTAGGGGCTGCTGTGGGTTTGTTCGGTGGGCTAATAGGGACTTTAACCGGGCTGCTGTTAGGTGTGCCGATGGGGCCGCTTTCCTTAGGACTGTGGGGATACAACGGCGTTCTATCGGCGATGGCAGTGGGCGGTGTGTTCTATGCGCCGACTGGGCGAAGCATTTTTGTTGGGCTGGCGGCTGCGTTCCTTTCTGCGCTGGCAGGCGGTTTGCTAGGACTGGTCTTTGCGCCTGCGGGTCTGCCAGTGCTGACGCTGCCGTTCTGCTTTGTGACTACTTTCGCCTTTGTGCAGCTGGCGCGATCGCTCCCTTCTCTAGTACCCGTTGCCCTCCACGCAGTTACCAGCCCCGAAGAGCACTATGGCCGCTACCAGGCCGCGAAATCGGTAATTACTCACTTTCGCCAGCAGCTCGCCGCAGCGCTTTCGCCCCAGGCCGACCACTATCTATCCGAGCAGGCATCTAGTCAAACTAAAGGTGATTTGAAATACCTGTTCAATCGGATTGATACCGACCAAAGCGGTACGCTATCTGTTCGAGAACTAAGAACCCGTCTGGATGAAGACGCGCAGGCCGCATCTGTCGCCGAAGAATTAGCGTATCTGTTTAGCCGGATGGATAGGAACGGAGATGGCAAAATCGACTTTGAGGAGTTTAGCGAGCTGATGCTACGTCACCAGCGGCTAATGGCGAACTATGACGCATTTATGACCTATTTTTTACCCCTTGATGCCGATGGCGATGACGCTATCAGCTCAGCCGAACTGAACCTGGCGGTTCAGAGCGTGGGCATGAGGCCGTTTTCAAAAGAAGAACAGACCTATCTGCAAAAGTCGGTAGGCGATCGCCCGCTTACCTGGAACCAGTTTGTTGAACGGCTGCTACTCACCTGAGGCAAGAATGAAACGACGATCGCTACTAAGAACCTCCGCTGCCAGCCTGGCGAGTACCGCCACTGCCTGTAGCGTTTCGCGCCAGCCCAGCTCGCTCGATTCGATGGACCCTATGGCCGATCAGCCGGTGGTCAACTGGCGGATGTCAACAAGCTGGCCTAGATTTTTGAATATGTTTGAGGGGGTGGATATTCTGTGTCGGCAGGTCAGCGATATGACCTTTGGTCGATTTACTATTACCCCTTATGAAGGCGGCGAGCTAGGACCACCGCTAGAAGTCTTTGATGCGGTGTCGGATAACCAAGTGGAGTGCTGCCACACGGCGCTCTACTATTTCCTCGATAAAAGCCCGGCGCTAGCTTTGGGTACATCTGTTCCTTTTGGCCTCAGTGCTCAGCAGCAGAATGCTTGGCTTTATAGCGGTGGCGGTATAGAAGCGATTCAGAAGATTCTGACGCCGTTTGATCTGGTCTGGTTTCCGGCGGGCAATACCACCGGGCAGATGGGGGGCTGGTTTCGTCAGCAGATAGAATCTGTTGCTGGGTTTGAAGGGCTAAAGATGCGGGTGCCGGGGCTGGGCGGGAGGGTGCTAAGCCGACTGGGTGCAGAGATTCAAAGCTTGTCTGCTCAAGATATTGTGCCTGCTCTGCTAGAAGGCACGATTGACGCGGTGGAGTGGATTGGCCCTAGCGACGATCGCACGCTCGGACTGCAAAAAGCAGCGCCCTACTACTACTATCCAGGCTGGTGGGAGCCAGGGACTAGCTTGGCGACCCTGGTTAATAAAAGTCAGTGGGACGCGCTGCCGCCAGCCTATCAAGCGATCTTTAAAACGGCAGCGGCTGAGGCAAATTTGGCGACGCTAGCGCTCTACAATGCCAGGAATGGAGAAGCGCTAGAGCGCTTTCGACTAGGCGGAACGCAGACGCTGCCGTTCAACCAAGAGATCTTAGAAACCTGTCGCCAGATCGCCTTTGAAATCTATGCAGAGATTGCCGTAGACGATCAGAAGTTTAGCGAGGTCTACGCAGACTGGCAGACGTTTAGAGATCGGCTGTATGCCTGGAACCGGGTCAGTTCCTTGAGCTTTGGTCAGTTCGCGTTTCAGACGACACAGGAGGAAGCTTAGGCCATGCAGCGTAGAAAGCTAATCAGGCAAGCGGCGCTAGGAGCGGCGGGTACTGTAGCCGCCGGTTCGATGGCAGCCGGTTCGGTGGTTCAATCCCAGACAGATACGCCTAACTCAACAGATAAAATAACGGCGACTCAGCCTGCGATCGCATGGCGAATGGCAACGAGCTGGCCAGAAGATCAGAGCATCACCTTTCGTTCGGTGGTGGACTTCTGCGATCGCGTAGCCACCATGACCAACGGTCAGTTCGTCATTAAGCCTTATGCTTCTGGTGCGATCGCCCCTGCCCTAGAAGTCTTTGACGTAGTGCGCTCTGGGGAAGTGGAGTGTGGCCACACCAGCAGCCTGTACTACATCGACAAAAATCCGGCTCTAGTTTTTGGCACCACCGTCCCCTTTGGCCTGACCCCCTATCAGCAGTACGCCTGGTTTTACTACGGCGGCGGTGAGGCAGCGATGGCCAAGCTGCATGAGCCCTTTGACATGCTGGTTTTTCCCGCAGGCAGCGCCGGTATCCAGATGGGCGGCTGGATGAATAGGGCGGTAGAAACGGTTGCTGACCTGGCGGGCCTGAAGATGCGGATCACTGGCTTTGGGGCAGAGGTGATGCAGCAGCTAGGCGTAGAGACGGTGACGCTAGCGGGCGATCAGATCTATGCCGCGCTCGAAGACGGTACGGTAGACGCCGCCGAGTGGCAAAATCCGCAGGCTGACGAGCAGCTAAAGCTACACGAAGTCGCGCGCTACTACTACTATCCAGGCTGGTGGGAACCGGGTACTACCTACAAGCTGGTGATCAATCAGGCGCAGTGGGCACAGCTACCCAAGGCGTATCAGAGCATTTTGCGTTCGGCGGCAGCGGCGGCTAATCTTACCACGCTAGCAGACTTTGACGCGGCCAGCGGCGAGGCGCTACAGCGACTGATTGATCAAGGTGTGATCTTAAAGTCCTACAGCTCGCAGATATTAGAGGCCGCTCAGACAGCGACCTTCGATCTGCTAGAAGAGAGGGCGCGTACGAACGCTGAGTTCAAGGCGCTCTACGACCAGTGGCGACAGTTTCGCCGTCAAATCTTTCAGTGGAATCAGGTGAATGAGCTGAGCTTTGAACAGTTTTCTCTCCAAAGTCAATCCGCAAGTCTTTAGTGACGCACAGTGAGCGTCTCTTTTATGAATACCAACCCCTCCTCGCTCAAAAAACATCTTCAACTCTCTCGGTTCGAGACTTCTCTGCGAAACCTGAGAATTCGTCGTAAGCTGACGCTGGGGTTTGGACCGCTAGTGGCAATCACTCTGCTGGTTGTGATCCTTAGCTTTTTGGCGGGTCAGGTCGCGTCTACCAGTATTCAAAGGACTCAGCAGCTGCGGGTGCCGACAGTGGTGGCTTCGGCTAGTGCGCAGGAGAATCTGCTGAAAATGCTCTCAAATATGCGGGCGTATCTGGCTACGGGTGAGCCGAAATACCGCTATCGCTATCAAGAGACTCGGCATCAGTTTGAGGCGGATATTGCTCAGCTCGATCGATTGTTTGGCGATCGCACCGCTGCGAGATCCTCTTCAAAGGACTCACTCGATCAGCTCACGGCGTTAGAAGAGAACTATAGCCGCTGGCTAGAATTGCCCGACCGGCTGATTGCGCTCAGAGACAATCTGTTGGACAACCAGCCCGCCCTAAAGCTACTTGATACCGAAGGGCAAAGAAGCTTTATCATCATTCAGCGCGAAATTACTCGCATGTTAGATGAGCAAGAGGAGCGATCGCCCTCTCAGACTAATACCGCGCTGCTGCGAGATATGGCCGACTTTCAGAGTACGTTTTCGCTGTCGGTGTCGGCTTTGCAGAGCTATTTGGTGACGCGATCGCCCACCTTTCGATTTGACTACAACGCCGCTGCCAAAGAAAATCAGCTTGCCCTACAGCAGCTCACTGCTAACCAGAGCACTCTGAGCGCGGCTCAGTTAGAGAGTCTAAATGAGATTGTTCAGCAAAGAGAGATTCTGTTCGCACTGCCCGCCCGCATGTTCGAGATTGTCGATAGCGACAGCTACCGTCAGGACTTTCAGCTATTCCAGAATGAGGCAGAGCCTATTGCAGAGGCAATGCTAGAACAGCTTGGCAGCATTGTTGCCGATCAGCAGAACGTGCTCGCCAGTGAACTGCAAGCGGGTAGCCGCAGCCTTAGTTTGGTGCAGTGGCAGACGTTTCTAGGCGGCCTGCTGGCTCTGGGCGTAGGCATTTTTATGGTGCGGCTGCTGCAAAAGCAAATTGCCGACCCGATTAAGCGACTCACAGAAGTAACCAATCGGATTCAAGGTGGTGACCTGAATGCAAAAGCGCCCGAGACCTCTGCCGACGAAGTTGGAGAACTGGCTTATTCATTCAACAGTATGGCCAAACAGCTCAAAACTTCTCTAGATACGTTAGAAGATAAAGTGGCGGAACGAACCGCAGAGCTAGCCAGCGCTAACGATCAAATCACCGCGCTAAATGACAGACTCAAAGCGGACAACCTGCGCATGGGCGCTGAGCTAGATGTTGCCAAACAAATTCAACAGATGATTTTGCCCAAAGCAGAGGAGCTAGACCAGGTCGAGGGCTTAGATATCGCTGGCTTTATGGAGCCAGCCGATGAAGTTGGCGGTGACTATTACGACGTGCTGCAAACTGACGGTGTAGTGACCTTTGGCATTGGCGATGTGACCGGCCACGGGCTAGAAAGCGGACTGCTGATGCTGATGACTCAAACGGCGGTGCGAACGCTACAAGAGATGAGAGAATTAGACCCGGTTAAGTTTTTAGATACGCTTAATCGGACGCTCTATCACAACGTGCAGCGGATGAATTCTGATAGAAATTTAACGCTGGCGATTCTTAACTATGCGAAAGGGAAAATCAGCATCAGCGGCCAGCACGAAGAAACGCTGATCGTCAGGACTGATGGCAGCATAGAGCGGATCGATACGATGGATTTGGGTCTGCCAATTGGCCTCGATGACGACATTGTTGATTTTATTGACCATACGACGGTAGAGCTATTGCCAGGCGACGGTGTGATTCTATACACCGATGGCATTCCAGAAGCTTATAACATGGCTAAAAAACAGTATGGTATGGAGCGTCTGTGTGAGGTGATTACTCAGAACTGGCAAGGCTCTGCTGCCGATGTTAGACAGGCGATTATCGGCGATGTGAGAAGCTTTATTGGAGAGCAAAAGGTATTTGACGATATTACGCTACTGGTCTTTAAGCAGAGATAACTTTGGGTACAGAGGGGGGGAGATGAGACGTTCTACATGAAACAGCTATTTAGTTCGCGTTCTAAAAAATTTCATGTACCGCTGCGCCAGGTGCTGATTGTGCCGTTTGTTTTGCAGCTTTGCGCTACCGTTGGCGTGGTGGGCTATCTCTCTTTTCGCACTGGGCAGCAGGCGGTGCAAAATCTCACTGCTCAGCTCCGTACGGAGGTTTCGGCTCGCATTCAAAGTGAGCTAGAAGGCTACTTTGAGATTCCGCATGAGATTAATCGGCTGAACGCGGCTGCTTTGCTAGAGGGGACGCTAGATGTTGCCAACGGGACAACTGGAGAGGCGCAGATGTATCAGCAGATGCGGATTTCACCGAATATTGCGTTTGTTTACTGTGGCAACCGGCAGGGTGACTTTTTTGGCGTGCTGCGATCGCCTGACGACGGCTCCTTGCAGCTCTCCTATAGCAACGCGGAAACGCTGCGGCGACGCCAATACTACGGGCTAAACGTGCTCGGCACCCGAACTAGCTTCTTGCGCGAAATAGACGCCTACTTCAACGCCAGATCGCGGCCCTGGTATCAAGATGCGGTCAGAGCAGAGCGACCCACCTGGACCGATGTCTACCCAGCCTTTACCACTGGTCTGCCCAATATCACAGCCAGTACGCCTGTCTACAACCGACAGGGACGCTCCCTGATTGGGGTGTGTGCGACCGATGTGGTCTTGCCCGAGGAGTTTCGTAGCTTTTTACAGAAGTTAGAGATTGGCAAGTCAGGGCAGGCGTTTGTTGTCGATCGGCAGGGGCGTTTGGTTTCTAGCTCGGTAGAAGAATCGGCGACCGTGACTAGAGTCACCGGAGATGCGGAGCTTTTGAGCGCGGCAGAGAGCAGCAACGCGATAGTACGTGGCACGACTGAGTATATCGCTGAGCAGTTTGGCGGATTTAGAGAGATTCGGCGATCGCAACAGACCACTTTTAGGCTCAACGGCCAGCGTCAGTTTGTTCAAGTGCTGCCTTTTAGCGATGACAAGGGGCTAGACTGGCTGATTGTGGTCACCATTCCAGAAGCTGACTTTATGGGCCAAATCTACAGCAATACTCGCAATACTGTTGCCCTAGCTATTCTTGCTTTAGGGCTTGCGATTGGCATTGGCGTGCTGATTACGCGCTGGCTGACTCAGCCCGTTTTCCGCCTCACCGAAGCCTCTAGAGAAATCGCTGACGGCAAGCTCGATCGGCAAGTAGATGAGTCTATTCGTGTCAATGAGCTGCGAGGGCTAGCCCATTCCTTTAACCGTATGACTAGCCAGCTCAAAAGTGCGTTTGAGACATTAGAAGACAAAGTCAAAGAGCGAACAGCCGATCTGGCCAGCGCCAATGAGCAAATTACCACGCTTAACCACAAGCTAGAGCAAGAGAATTTGCGAATGAGCACAGAGCTAAGCGCGGCTAGACAAATCCAGCAGTTGATTCTACCTAGAACCGAAGAACTCGCTAACGTAGACGGTCTAGACATTGCTGGCTATATGGAACCGGCTGATGAAGTTGGCGGTGACTACTACGACGTGCTTCAATCGGACGGCGTTGTGACCATTGGCATTGGTGATGTGACCGGACACGGGCTAGAAAGCGGCATGCTGATGCTGATGACGCAGACAGTTGTGCGCACACTGCAACAGATTCGAGAAGAGGATCCGGTCAAGTTTTTGGACACGCTCAACCGCACTATCTATGCCAATATTCAGCGGATGAACACTGACAAGAACTTGACTTTGGCCATACTGAACTATGAGAATAAAAAAGTGAGAATTAGCGGTCAGCACGAAGAAACTTTAATTGTGCGTGCCAGTGGTAGGATTGAGCACGTTGACATGATGGACTTGGGCCTGCCGATTGGCTTAGATGAAGATATTTCAGATTTTATCGATTCTACGGCTATAGAACTTAGTCCAGGCGATGGGATTGTGCTTTACACAGACGGCATTCCAGAAGCCTACAGCATCCAGAAAAAACAATACGGCATGGAGCGCTTTTGCGATGTGATTTTACAGCACTGGTCAGAAGCAGCGGAGGCGATTAAACAGGGCATTATTGAGGATGTCAAAGACTTTATTGGGAAACAAAAAGTCTTTGATGACATTACGCTGCTAGTGATCAAGCAGAAGTAATTAAGCAGAAGTGATTTTGACTACAGCAGAGCTTCCTAGAGGGTCGAGGGTAAATAAACTATGTACAAAACGTTTGGCGATTTTATCAAAGCCTTTCCGCCTGATCGCGATTCTCTAGAGCTGAGCTTTACGCCCACCTCCGAGCGCATCAAGCATCGCTGGCGATCGCAGCGGCTATCTTCTCACTTTATTGCTGACTATTTTGTCAACTTCTTGCCTCTAGCTGAAGGCGATCCTGAAGCAGAGAGGCGAATAAAAGAGACTAAGGGCGCGGTTAGCTATGTGACCAATGAGCTGCTAGAGAATGCGATGAAGTTCAATTTAGAAGCGGCCAATTCCAAAGTTAGATTTGGCATTCACTTTATAGATGACGATGAGATCGCAGCCGTTATGTTTGCCTCTAATCAGGTCAACCGAGCGGGTGCTGAAAAGTTTCAGATATTCATTGAGAAGCTGCTGAGCGCTGATCCAGAGGAGATGTACTTGCAGCAGGTAGAAGCTAGCGTCGAAGACGAGAACGCAGAGATGTCTGGGCTGGGGTTTTTGACTATGCTGAACGACTATCAGGCCAAGCTAGGCTGGCAGTTCGAAGCGCTGCCGTCAGATCCTGATGTCTTTTCGGTGACGACGATGGCTCAGGTTAAAGTTTAGAGCGACGTTAAAGTTTAGAATCAGAACTGTATAAACAGACCGTATAAATCAGTATCCATTACGTCCACAAGCCAGGTTGACTAAGATGCCCGTTCAAGAAGTTAAAGGTGAAGACTATGTCGTTGAGTATGATTCTGACTCGACAACGGTCAAGTTTAGAGGAGAGCTAGCGCTGGGTGGACCCAAAGAATACGCACCTATCAACGATCTGTTTGCTCAAGCCGTCGATCAAAAACCCGATGTGATCACCGTTGATCTTAGAGAGCTGGCTTTTTTGAACAGTTCGGGCATCAGTATGCTCTCGAAGTTTGTCTTGGGCTTGCGCAAGCAAAAGAGCATTCAGCTCGTAATTTTGGGCTCGGACGATATGCCCTGGCAGGGAAAGTCGCTAAAGAACCTTCAAAAGTTTTTGCCTAGCCTTAAGTTAGAGATTGAGTAGTTCTACTCGCATTTTATTAGTCCTATGCTAGAGCACTTTTTACCCTTCACCGTCGGCACTCGCGCTTTCGTGATTAGTGGACTGCTGATTGCGGCAGTGGGTACGGCGGTGCTTTACTTTTTGCTGTTTAACGGGCTGCGATCGCTCTTTCGCCGCTTTGATAGCGATCTGGCCCTAGTCACGCTTAACGTCTCCACCTATCCGGCGCTGATCAGCTTCGTACTCATTAGCCTAAAAGTCACCTTCTCAAAGGTAATAGCTATTGATGGCGTAGACGATTTTGAGCAATTGCTTAGCGCTGGGCTGATTGTTTCTTCTAGCTACTGGATAGTCAAGCTCTTTAATCAGGTTGTTGTTTACTATCTCAAAGAGTACACGCAGCAGTCAGAAGTAATGTGGGATGATGTGCTGCTGCCTTTGCTAGAAGCGGTTGTGCCTGTAGTTGCAACTGTGCTAGGCGGCGCGCTAGTGCTCAGCTCCTTTGGCGTAGACCTCACCGGCATCTGGGTAACCCTGGGCGGCGCAACTTTCGTCATCGGCTTCGCGGTAAAAGACATTTTGGCCAACTTCTTTAGCGGCGTGGTGCTGCTGATCGATACGCCCTTTCAGTTTGGCGATGTGCTAAAGCTGGAAGATGGTTCTATCGGTATGCTGCGGCGGATTGGTGTGCGCGTCACGCAGCTATACATGTTCGACAATCACTGTGACATGTATATACCCAACAGCGTCTTGCAAGGCCAAAACATCACAAACCTGAGTCGCCCTACTGCTTACTATCACTACTCCACCACTATTGAAGTGCCGGTGGAGCGCGATCTGGACGCGTTTAAGCAGCTTATGCGTCAGGTGATGCTAGCTCACCCCGATACGCTAGGTGATCTAGACAGCAAGCTCTCGCTAATTGATCAGCACTTTCAGCCGTCTGAGACCGAGCCTTTACTAGCACAGCAGCAGACAGTCGGGCAGCAGCGTCTGCTAGCCGAAAATGAAGTTAACTTCAAGCTAGAAGAGATTGATCTAGAGCTAAGCTCGATTGTTGTCACCTTGCAGTTTGCCGAGAAAGGTGGACTCACTTCAGATGAGATTGAGAATGTTCAGATGGAATATGAGAGCGTTCTAGAGTCTATTGGTATTGCTGTCAGCGCTGAGACAGAGGGTAAACGAGTCTCTTATCGCTACAGCGAAACATCGGCAGACGATAGCCTGCTAGAGCTAATTCGTAGCTGGTATCGCGTCACTATTCGCGATCCGCATCTGCTAGATGAAGACGAAAATTTAATTCCTGAAGACTGGGAGCGACGGATTAATCTCTTGCGGCGACGAGTCCAACGTCTGCATCAGACCATCAACCGGCCCGAGCGTGAAGAAACCCGGCTGGATGACTATGTGCTAGAGCTGCGGCAGTGGCTAAAAGACCGCTTCAAAACGCCTCGCCGCAAGTGGCAAGAGCCAAAGGTGACGATGAGCGGCCTACAGCATAGCGGCGAAGGCGTCGCCTATTTAAACTTTACGCTGAGCTTTTTTGTGGATGATATCAAGCTGGAGAATGGAAAAAGAGGCGATCGCATCAGCAGCCAAATCTACCAAGAAATTATCCGCTATCTAAAGCAAACTGGTCAACCACCCGCTATCGAGACTGCTGCTGAAGTATGGCCGTCTAGAGTTTAGTATTCTCTAATCTTTGTTCTACAAATCGCTAAGTGCGGCTGGCTGTGCCTAGAGACATCTATTCTGAGCGGCTTATTCTAATGCGTCTTCGCTGATGCCGTCGTTCAATAGAGAAAGTAGAGTGGTTTTGGTTTTATTGAGCTGCTCTTGCGGTAAGGGGAAATAGCCTAGCTGAGACATGCCTTCGTTGACATGGGTTAGGAAGAAGTTGAGAAAGGCAGATATCTGAGGATTCTCTTGAAGTGTGTTTGCATCTGTGTATAAAAAGAGAGTACGGATAAGGGGATACTCATCGCGGTTGATTGGACTGCTTTGGTCAATAGAGATTAGCTTTAGCTCGTCTTGGTTGGCTTCGTAGTAGGTATAGCTGAAAAAGGCGATCGCATACGGATCAATCGCCAAAGCCTGCACTAGATAATCCTCATCTTCACTAAAAAAGTCACTATTGGGCGATCGCAATATCGGTTCGGGATTGCCGTCAAAGATCTGGTCTACAAATAGCTGTAGTGCGCCAGAGCCCGGTTCTGGAACGGTGCGACGAACCAGCTCTTCTGGCCACTCAGGGCGCACGTCTGACCAATATTCGGCGGTGAATATTTGAGTGAGTTCTGCCTGCGTCACCTCAGTCAAGAACTCGTTGCCTTTTCCCGCTACAATTGCCAGTGCATCTGTTCCTACCGCTAGGGCCACAGGCTGTCTGCCAATGGCGGCGCAGGTTTGGCGTTCGCTGTCGGTGATGGCTCTGCTGGCGATTGCAATATCTGCCTTACCCTCTTTGCAAAACACCTCAAACCCTTCCCTAGACCCAATTCTCTCAATCGTCAGCGCTCCTGAGAATCCCTCGTCAATAAAGCGCTCTGCTACTACTTCTACCAGCGGGGCCATTGAGTTGCTGCCAGCGACTAGCAAGTCTCCTCGCACGTCCAAAGGAGAAACAGGCGGGAGAATGTCATCTTCTCGTACTCTAGCGGTGTTGATCGCAATTGGACTGTCAACCTGGGCGCTTAGAAGTGGCGGGCGTTGCTCACTTGCTTTGACGTCTGAGTGGCTAGGCGCAGTTGCCTGACAGCTAGTGACTGCGGATGCGATCGCTATTCCTAGTCCTATCATCAAATATTGTTTAACTCTATGCATCAGGTACTCTCATCTACTACCGACTAATCGGGGGAAGAACGCGATTATACTCATAGGCAACAAATAGCACGATCGACCTATACTCAATGAAAGCTCCAATATATAAGAGAAGAGGGAAAACTTGGTGAATAGCTTTAAAGTACACCAGCGCGTTGGCAAGGATGGGATACTTCACCTTGCTGTCCCAGTGGGTCTCACTGAGCAAGAATTAGAGGTTATGGTCGTTTATCAACCGATTCAACCGGTTCAGACACTAGCTGCTCAAACTTTGCTAGAGCAACTATATGGTGTTTGTGCAGATGATCCTATCGTGCTTGATGATTATGGCATCTCAGAATCGTTGGATGACGATTTTGATGGGGCTTTTGATTAAAAATGCGCTATTTACTAGACACTAACGTTTGCGTTAGGTTTCTGAATGGTCGTTCGCCTGCGGTACGTGACCGACTACTAGCAACTTCTACTAATAATATGGCGGTTTGCTCAGTTGTGAAGTCGGAGCTGTTTTATGGTGCGATGCGTAGTAATAATCCTCTTCGTACGTTGGAACGACAGCAGAATTTTTTGAGCCGCTTTGTTTCTTTGCCGTTTGGAGATGAGTCGGCTATTTTATCTGGCCGTATTCGTGCGCAGCTTGCTAACGCGGGCACCCCGATTGGCCCTTACGACTTACAATCTATTGCGCTGAGTGGTGCTTGTATCTGAGTGGTGCTCGTATCTGATGCCTCAGGTACAAGCGGCTACACGCGGCTCAAAGCAGGTGGCCCTAGTTCGCCAATAGCTTGTTCAAATAGCCTTTGGTCTTGGCCTTATTGCTCTGAGTCGCGATGCGGACTTCTCTTACCCTTTGTTCGATGAGCTGATTGAGGTCGCGGGCGAATCTGGCGTTTTTTTCTGCGAGAGTGGCCATCATTCGCGGTGGAATCCGCACGGTGGTCAGGTCTTCAACAACGCTTGCCGTTACCAGGCTTGGCTCTGTGCGCAGCAAAACTCGCTCGCCAAAACAATCTCCTATCCGCAGCAGGGCAACTTCTTGAGTTTCTCCTTTCTCGTTGACTGCACTCAGCAGTACGCTGCCCTGCTGAATGATAAAAAAGCCAGGAGACAGCTCGCCTGCTGCGACGATTTGTTCACTTAGGCCGTAGGTTTCTAGTTCGGCTGCTTGCGCAAGCTGGCCCCGCTGCTCTGGCGTAATAGAAGAGAAATAGGTCAGACCCTGGAGGATGGTCAAAATAGGTTCGGCTGTGCTCTTAGGCTGTAGCGCTGAGCCTTCCATCTGATATTCCATAGAGATAGGGTAGGGAATGGTCAGCCCCTGACGCTTGGCCATGTAGTAGATATGCGATCGCAGCTCGCTAGCAATGTCATCTTTCGCTCTGTAATTGGTTAAAAAGAACTTGACTTCGTAGTCAATACTAAAGTCTCCGTAGTTCTTGACTCTGATGACGGGTGGCGGTGAGTCGATTGTTTCAGCAGTCGCTTTGACGGCTTTGAACAGAATCGGCTTGACCACATTGGGCGGATCGTCGTAGGAAAAGCCAACCATAATCTTCTCGGCGTGCGCTACATCGAGCAGGGTGTAGTTGCAGATAGTGGCTTTGCCCAGCTCTCCGTTGGGGATGATGATGATATCGCGATTGCGGTTACGCAGCCGCACCGATCGCCAGTTCACCTCTAGCACCTCGGCTTCAATATCGCCTAGCTGTAGCCAGTCGCCCTCATTAAACGGACGGTCTAGCAGCAGCAAAAATCCCGAAACTAAATTGCTCAAAGTATCCTGCAAGGCCAGCGCCACGACCAAAGAGCCCACGCCGAGCGCGGACGTAATTTGAGCGAGATCAATCTGCCAGATATTGGCCAGAATATAGACCGCGCAAGCAACCACGACTAAAATGCGTCCGGCCATCAGATACAGGCTAGGAATCTGGATCTTGCCTTTGATGCGTCGGCTGCTGGGCGTAAACAGCGTACTTAGCAGCAGCAGCCCGTTCACCAAAAAAGATATCCACAGCGCGGTTTGCAAGACTTTCAGTAGCTGGCTATCGGCTGCAAACCGCAAGACATGCTGCCAAATCAGTACGGCTGATAGCAGCGGTAGCGTCACATTCCGAAAGCCCCTAAGCGCCTCTGCCAAGGGAATCTTGCGTCGCTTTAGTCGTTCGATGGTTTCGCTGAGGGCGATCGCCGCTAGCGGTATGCTTACGACTAGGGCCCAGGCCATTGGTCCGGTTGATAGACTGCTAACCGATAGGTCCACTGTTCTACACTCCTACGCTTTTGGGCTCACTTTTTCGGGCTCGCTTTTTCGGGCTCACTTGCTAAAGGGCTCGGTGCATGACTTTCTAGCTGGCCCTCCGGCTGGTCTTCTGGCTGGTCTTCTGGCTGGTCTTCTGGCTGGTTTTCTGGCTCGACTTCTGGCTCAACTTCTGGCTGGTCTTCTGGCTCAACTTCTGGCTTCACTTGAGCAGCGGCGTTAATCATGATGTTGCTCAAGAACTGAAAGGCCACTTCCCAAGCCCGTCTGACCTCTGGGGTAAAGCGATCGCCTAGCCCTTGCTCTAACGTCCATAGCAGCGTTGCGCCGATGGCGTCGTAGTCTTCTGGTTTGACCCCATAGCCCTGGTGCGATCGCCCTAACTCTTGCACCTGAGGAATAATCTCCTCAGGACGTCGTAAGCCGTCTACCGCAACCGCTAGCGTTGACATTAGCTTGCGTTGCTGAGTCTCCATATCCGCCGAGCTAAATAAAGGCTTAAAGTCAGGGCGCGTATCAAACAATCGCTCATAAAACAGCCTGCCTGCCTGATTGCTAATCGCCTTGACCTTGGCAAACGAACGCTGTACCAAATCTACCTGACGAACGGCCATCTTCTCACGAGTAGCCAGCATCCAGGTTTGGATAGTGCCGACCTTCTCGACAGTGGCGATTCCTGCCGGAGCGCAGGTATAGGTCTCTGCAATCTGCTCGTAAGCACGCTGAGTCAAAACAACGCTGTTGAGCGCCGCCCCAGCATAAAGCCGAGTCACCACGTAGATAGATTCTCCCCACACGCTATAGCCAAACCGCTTGGTTCCTACCACGCCTGCTGTAACCGGTCCGGTATGAATAGCTAGCCGCAGACCTAGCGAAAACGACTTACCAAACTCGGGCAGATTGATAATCTTTAGCATCTCTAGCGCAAAATCAACTGTGCGCTTGGTGTGGTCTAGCCGGGCGGTGGTCAGCCCGCAGATAGCCATATAGTCGATGCTAGGCGTGTTTTGCCGCTCCATTCCGTGCAGCTCAGCCGCATCGTCAAATGCCTGCATTAGCTTGGTCAGCAGCTCGGTGACCTCTTCGGCTGGTAGCGTTTGGCTCAGGCTAAAAACGCCGACAATATTGGCATAGAGCACGGTGACCTGCTTGATCTGATCAGCGATGACGGTTTCACCTCTTTTGAGTCGCTTTGCGATCGCAGCAGGCACCAAGTTAGCTAGCAGCACCTCATTTTGTGCCATCTTTTGATCGAGCGTTGCCACCTGATGGCTAAGGCTCGTCACCATGATCTGGAGCGTATCGGTGAGCTGACCGATCTCGTCTTCCAAATCCAGATCGATTTCTGCCTCAAAGTCACCGTCTACGACCCGATCTGCCCACTCGTTTAGCTGCTGAATAGGGCGAATTGTCAGCGCTGCAGCCGCCAGAGCTAGAAAGGTAAACGCCGTAATCAACAGAATGCTAGCCACTAGAATCGCCAGATCTAACCGAGTCAGCGCAGCAAATGCCTCAGCTACGTCAATCTGGCTAACTACCGCCCAGTTCAGCCCTTCTATATCTAAAGGGGCATAGGCGCTAAATACAGATACCCCGCGATAGTCTTGCTGTCTGTCTATATCACTAGCACCGTCAATTGCAGACTGAGCCGCTTTTGTGGTGACTGGCTGTAGCAGCACAGGCGACTCTAGGCGGGTAATGGCTGCTAGCGTATCGTCGGCTATGCCCCGCCTGCGCAGACGGCGAGTGTAGCGCTCCGGGTCTGCTGCAAAAAATTGAGGCGCAGAGCGAAGGTTTCCATCTGACCCAACTAGATAGCTGTCGAGCGATGTCGCTGGGCCTTCTTCTGTGACTTCTTCTGGGGCCTCCTCTGTGACTTCCTCTGTGCCTTCTTCTGGGCGAGGCTGTGTCATCAGCCGATTGATCTTGTCAGTCTCTATGCGAATCGCTAGAATTCCGACGACGTAAGGACCGTTGTAGATGGGGCTAGCAATGAATAGAGACGGCACGCCGCTGGCCGGTCTATAGGTTTGGAAATCTGCGATCGCCGTCTCACCTCGATCTGAGTTTTCACGAACGGTCGCTATCAGCTCAGCGAGGCTGCTTTCCCGATAGGCGTCCGTTTCCAGGTTCGTACCATAGTCGGGCAGCTTGTTGGCCGAATAGACAATGTCTCCTGTTTTCTGATTGATCAAATACAGATCCGCGTAGCCAAACTGTTGAACAATATCGTTGAGCAGCGGGTGAAACTCGCTGTGGTAGCGACTATATTCGCTGTCATCTTCGGCTGCAATTAACCAGTTTTTTTCCTCAGCCGGATTGCTATTCTCCGATAGATAATAGTGCTGCAGATAGCGAGCTGCCTGACCAGAGGGCCTATAGCTGCCAAAGCGAGGCTCATCGTCTGTGATTGCTGCTAGCTTGGGAAAGTAGCTAGTCTCGTAGTAGCGCTTTAGCGGCTCATCCCATTCCGCCGGGATAAACTTTCGATCAAGCTGGCGAAACTCTTTGTTAAACTCTACCATCGCTCTCACAATCATTCGATCGGCTGAGAGGGTAATCGCATGGCTTTGCAGCTGCTCGAAATAGTTTTGAACCCGCTGAGCCTTCTCTGAGCGTAGAACACTCAACTGGCTAAAGGCAGCTTGACGGAGCCCCCAACGACTTAGCGCAGAGCTAAGACTAGTGATCGCAATAATAGAGCTAGCGCTGGCAAAAAGGGTTAATAGAATCAGCTTGGACTTGAACGTCAGACGATTGATGAGCGGTAGTTTAACCTTCATAGGTCGTCAATAATAGCCCACTGCCAAAGCGGTCTTTAGAATTACCTTAAAACTGTACACCAGAAGCCAATTGATCGAGCCATTCTGCCAAAAGCAGTCGTCATGGCTCTATTACTTAAAGCACTTTTTAAAGCGCTTCTCTTTGATGCCCAACTAGAAGAACGATGCCCAACTAGAAGAACCTTTACTGAAGGTCTGAAGGAAAAAGACAATAGCATTTTTACAAATGATGCGCTTTTGACAGCCAGACATTTCTCAAATATGTGCCAAGAGATTTATCTAGATCTAGGTCACAATCTATTTTTATTCCTGTTTTCTATGCCTCTGAAGAAATTCTAGAACAATATCGCCTGAACAATCTTTTGAATACTCTCCTAAACGGCTTGTTGTTCGTCTGTCCTACTTCGTAGATCTCAGCGATTGGTTCGCTGCTAGTAGCAATAACCAGGGGAGAGTCAAGGCCTACGCAGCCTTTGTTGTTAAGGGAATTATATGGTTTCTTTGCAACAAGATGCGGCCTAGCCAGTCAGACTTTAAAGCATCGGCTTTTCCTCATGCTTGAAGAAAGACTTTCAAGGTGTCTTTACCTACGTATGTTGTGTTTAAAAACTGCTCGTAGAACGCGGTGCCCCAGCGCTGAGCGCCGTGTAGGCATAGCTTCAGATAGTCTTTGTTTGGCAGAATGTTGTCGTTTTGATTTTCGGGTTTGCCAAGATAAAGATATACAGGATTAGCTGCAATCTTATTTGAAGCCTGCTCGCAAGGGCTCTTTTTGAAAGCGGTGAGCTGTGATGGCGCGATCGCAACACGGTTGTACCCTTTTTCTCGCTGGTCGAGTTCATCAAAACTGCTGCTGTGTAGGCCTAGCAGTATGCCGTTAAGCCAGTCTTGGTCAGATTTGACGACGTTTAGTACGGCTCTATGGGTGCGATCGCCTTGCCGCCAAGAGGGCTCTTGGCTAAAGACACGCCGGTATCCTTGAACGAGTACCGGGCAGGCTTCGGTAAACAGATGCGACCGGTGGCGCTGCTGTTCTATATTGATCAAACTGCCATAGGCAACCATCGCGGTCATATGCGACTCCAAAACGACTCTAAACTTTGTGGCAGCATAGCGCTTTTGAAGGCCAGCTATCTCTGAAATTGAACGCGATCGCACAGCAAGATATCTTTGAGAGCTAGCTTAGCAATGCGCGGAGTAGTATTTTGAGCTATACACTTTAGGCTGCGAGGCGAGGGCCATGGCCTTCTCTAGTGTAGTTAGCGAAAGGCAAAAAGCTATAATTGATATTTGAGATTTTGAGATTTGAGATCTGGTATTTGAGATTTTGATGACTATGCGTCAATTCTGGCGAAATCTATCGGTCACAAAGCAAGGGACCATGGTGCTGATAGTGCCCACTGCTGTGACGCTGTTATCCTCAGCAGCCTGGAACTGGTCGCGACAGCAAGAGCAGCGAGCGGCAGCGCTGGTCATTCATACCGAAGAAATTTTGAAAGAGAGTAATCAGCTATTGACCCTGGTTATTGAGGCAGAGACAGGATTGCGAGGCTACGGGCTGACTCGTAATGTTGAGCTGTTAGCGTCGTATGACCAAGCGCAGATGTCTGTTTTAGACCACATAGAAAGATTGACCTTGCTCACCGCAGATAATTCTAGTCAGCAAGTCCTTCTGGGCATGGTTCGTAATGAAGTGATAGATTATTTGGATTTTTTGCGTGAAACGCGAGAGCTGATAGATCAAACGGCAGACAACATGCCGCTTTGGCAGTCACCTATGATGCAAGATCAGCTTGGTCGGGGAAAAGCTGAGATGGATCAGCTAAGAGATAGCATTGAATTGGTAAAAGCTGAAGAGCAGGCGCTGCTGATGATTCGGCGACAAGCGCTAGGTGAAACCAAGCGGCTGGCCGATCAAATTTTGATTGCCAGTTTACTGGCTAGCTTGATTAGCTATGCTTTTGCCCTCTATCTCTATAGCCGGGCCGATCGAGAGATTATGGTTCGCAATCAACAGTTGATGGTTGCCAATGAGTCTTTGAGCAAGTTCAATGTAGCTTTGGCTAGGCGTAATCAAGATCTTGATGATTTTACCCATACGGTCTCTCACGATTTAAAAGCGCCGCTTAGGGCCATTCACAATTTGGCTGGCTGGCTAGTGGCAGATTTGGACCTGCCCGCAGAGAGTGAAACAAGCAAATATGCCGACCTGCTACAGCAGCGTGTTGTTAAAATGCAATCGCTCATCGATGGACTGCTGGCTTACTCTAAAGCCGATCGGCTGGCTGATCCGACCGCTGATCTGACGGTTGCAAAGACTGAACCTGTGAACGTTGGCGAATTAGTGCGTGAGCTGGTGCGATCGCTAGATGTCCCCCCTCAGTTTGAGATAGTTATTGCGCCTGATTTGCCGACGATTGAGACTGAACGCGTTCTGTTGCAACAGGTTTTTAGCAACCTAATCACCAATGCTTACAAGCACCATACCGGAGCTAATGGCAACATAACTATTGCCGCTGAGATTGTGACCACCGAGACGATGACTATTGCTCCTAAGTTTACTGTTGCTGACGACGGGCCAGGAATCTTGCCAGAGCATAGCGATCGCATCTTTAAAATTTTTCAAACCGCTACCAAAAACAACGCTGATAGCAGTGGCATTGGCCTTTCAATTGTCAAAAAAATTGTAGAACGCCGAGGGGGCGCTGTAGGCTTTACCTCTCAGGTCGGTAAAGGAACAGTTTTTTACTTTACGTGGCCATAATGCCTTGGCGCAACAGGCCCTGGCGGCAGGGTGATTCTATTGTCAAAGCAGGTTCTTTCTGGTCTGATCAGCGCTTATGAGGTCTGTCGCTGCTTTGATCGTTTACCGATGGTTAAGGCAGTGCCGCTGCCGAGCAACAGCAGTCCAACAATACTGGTGGGTTCAGGCACGCTTTGAGATGCTCCGTTTTGAGGTGCTCCGTTTTGAGGTATCCATTGCGGTACTTCGCTGCTGTGTTCTGGATGGAGGGCCATGAGGGCAAACTGAGCGATTTCATTGTGAACAGCTGCGGTTGGGTGAACATTGTCCCAAAAGACAAATTCATCAGGATTATCGCAAATGCCTTCAAAGACGAAGCCTGGTTGAAAGCTGGTAAGGCACGAATCTGCTGTGTTGGTAAAGCCAAAGCTGCCTGGGTCAGTAGCGATGTCATCAAATAGCTCGCTGAGCCTGAGCTGAGTGATTTTGGCGGGTGAGGCTGCCGATAGAGCGCTAAGCTTTTGGTCTAGCAGCAGATTGTGTTCGGCAGAGAGGGCTGTGAGCAGCGCAGAGCTGCGCGGGTCGAACTGGTTTAGCTGCTGGGCAAAGGGCTGTAAGCCTAGATTGGGTAAGTCTGCAACTAGCAGGTTTTCAGCGCCTAGGCCGATGAGCGCAGCGGTGGCGGCGGCGAGATTGTCGGTGACCTGATTAGGTAGATCTTCGAGAGTAGTGGTGAGGCTGTCGGGCGCTAGCAGGGCCTCATTATAGTCGTTGCCGCCTGCTAATAAGACAAACAGTGCGTTTGAATCTGGCGGGAAGATAGAAGAAAATGCCCCGAATGTTTCAATCTGTTGTTGTAACCCAGGTAGCAGAGAACCGCCGACGTTGGCATCTGAGCTTAAGCTACCGGCTAAGGCAAAGTTAACGCCTTCTTTGGGCAGGTCACCAGAGAAGAGCGCAGGTAGAGCATCTGTCGATAGAGTGGGCTTTAGTCCGAGTTCGTCAGCGAGTGGCTCGATCCAAACTACGCCGTTAGAGAGTTTTTGATCGTACGGTGGAGAGGGTGGCAGGCCAGTAAGATTGAAGATATTTCCCGCATCGACTAGGCTATCACCAAAAATATTGAGCGCATTATACTCTTTACCGTAGTCTGCTGCTAGTGCCTGTAGTGGAGATAGGGCAATGAGCGCGATCGCGCTGATCGTATATTTCGCAGTAGCAGATAAACAAGGGCGTCTCATCAATTAAAATCTCCTAGCTATTTTAAAGGCTTGCTTTGATACTCAGAATATGTGTTTAAACATAAGACTATCAAGCAAAGTTGCTAGATAGCCTCTAATTTATAGAACTAGATCTCTGTAGATGCAAGACAAAACGATTTTGATTGCATAAAGTTTGTGAAGCTCGCATGTAGAATACGTGAAGGTGACGGCATCGGAGCTAGATCAGGGCGTGCGAGCGACGCTGTAATGCAGCAGCACAACGCCGTTTCGATAAATTTTCTTATCCGTAAGTATTAAGCTGGTTTGTTGCACTGCTCCAGAGAAAAGCGGAATACCTGTGCCCATCAAAAATGGATTGACTTTGAGAATCAATTTATCAATGAGCGCACTGGCAAAAAAGGTTGCTGCTAATGTTGCCCCACCGCATAGCCAAATGGCCTTGCCGGTTTCACGCTTTAGCGCGGTGACCCGCTTAACGGCATGCTCTGAGACTAGCTCAACTTTCTGATCAGGGCTCTTTTTCATGCTTTGGGAAAAGAGGTACTGTCTCAGGTGTGAGTAGGGGCTAGTTATTCCTTCGTTTAGCCCTATCTCGTAGGTCTTGCGACCCATGAGAACGGTATCAAACCACTGGTTGTCAGCTTCGATGCCCATGGCCGCTCGCAGGTGTGAGGGAACGGTCTCTGGAAAGGCAGAAAATATTTCGGTAAAATATTCACTCTCTTGCGAAAAACCGTCGTGCGATCCGTCGGAATGAGCAATAAAGCCATCAACGCTGTAGGCAACGTAGTAGATAAGTTCTCTCATGCTGAAGTCCTGTTATTAAGGCAATATTACTGTATGAGAGCTATGTCCTAATAAGATAAAGAACAAAGCTTTAAAAGAATTCAACAACCGAGGGCTGGCTGTCTAGCCTGTGACAGGCCGAGCTAATGGACAGGTAAGTAAGCCTGACAGATAGCCTCAATATGGCGGTAGTCGGTGCCGCAGCAGCCCCCTAAGACAGTGAGATTTCGCAAGTGTTTTTTGATGGCAACGTATTCAGCGCCAAGCTCTTGCGGATTGCCATCGTCTAGCGTTTCGGCTTCGTCTAGCTCGGCGTGGCTTTGGCGGGAGGCATTGGCCCGAATGCCGCCAATTCGATCTGTCCAGGGCTGGTTGGTTTTGAGGACTGACTGAAAGTGGGTGGGATGGGCGCAGTTGATCATGTAGTAGGCAGGCGCACTGTTGGTGGCGGTGTCTACTTGCTCGATGGCGGCTTGTAGGGTTTGGCCAGACGGCAAGCGGCCATCGGTTTCTACGGTGAAGGAGATAACGGCAGGAATACCGATGGCTTTGGCGGCTTTGGCGATGCCAATGGCTTCTTCGGCGTAGGTCATGGTGAGGGCGCTAACCATGTCGGCCCCGGTGGATTGGAAGGTTTGAATTTGGGCGGTGTGGTATTGCTCGGCGGTGGGGATGTCCATGTGGCTGTCGGGAGCGTAGCCGTCACCACGCGGGCCGATGCAGCCGCTGATAACGATAGGAGAACCAGGGGTTTCGGCTTCGGAGCGGATGGTTTGGCAGAAGGCGACTGCCTGTCGGTTGATGCCAGCTAGAGCAGCCGCGTCGTAGCCCAACCGCTTGCCCCAGTCGCTGTTAGCTCGCCAGGTTGCTGTGTCGAGCACGAACCCGAGGCTGTATTGATGGGCGATCGCGATATATTTGTCGAAGTAGCGGCGCAGAGCGGCTTTGCCCATCGCATCGTTAAGCAAAACGAACGAGGCAAATTCAGGTAGATGCATGCCTTGATGGAAGACAAGATCGGTCTCTAGGCCACCATCGGTGAGGAAGCGTTTTTTGCTATTTGGAGAGAGCGGATGTTGGGCTTTCATGGCTTTTATTGGGCGGTAAAGAACAAGAGAAGTTAAATAAGACGATTGGAAACTGGCGCTCGGAAACTGGCGCTCGGAGACTAGTGCTCGGAAACTGGCGCTCAGAAACTAGCGCTTGGAAACTAAAGAAGCTGTTGAAAAGGGTGCTGGCTCTGAACAGTTTCGTTTTCTAGAATCTTTAAAGGATTGTTGGATGTGTGGGTATGAGATAGCCTGGAGGTGCCAGCATAGGTGCTGATGAAGGTGCTATCAGAGGTGCTGGCGGCCTCGGCAGGGTTAGCAACACATACCAGTAGCAAGAGCGCTGGCAGGCGGCTAGCTAGCTGGAAAGTTAGATAGTTCATTACGATTGAGTCCTGGGTTGAAACCTGAATTAGAATCTAGGTTTTAATCTAAGACTCGATCGAGAATAAATAGGGAAGCTTGTATGCCCATATGCATCCACACACCGCTATAATCAGAACTAAATTTCGAGAATGACTATGCCTGAAACTCATTTCAAGATTCAGTGGCCAGATGGTCAAAAAGAGGTTTGTTATTCGCCTTCTTTAATCGTAAAGAAATATTTTGAGCCGGGTGAGGCTTATACAGTGACAGATTTTTTGGCGCGATCGCGCGAGGCGCTGACGATTGCGAGCGATCGCGTCCAGGCAAAGTTTGGATTTCCCTGTAGCCGTGCGATTGGTCAGCTACGCAAAATTGAAGCGGCGGCTGAAGACTACGAAGCAACCCCAGATAGTAAGGTTACTGTCTTGGCTTTCGAAGACTTGTAGAAGCTTGGGGAAAGATACTAAAGCGAGGGTGATAGATACTCTTTCAGGCCGATACTCTTCTCGTTCGGCTACCGCTTGCTAAAGACATCCTACGGGTGCCGCGCTCGACCCATGACAGTTGTCATAGATGCGCAGCAAAATACGCATGACAATTATCACAAATATGCGAACTTCCTTCAAAACGCCATTGATGGGCAGTTTACCTGTTCTATATTAAAGACGCTTTAGCGATTCAAGCCACTTCAAATCGACATGCTCTACAAGTGCGGCCAAGAGAAAGTATTAGAAATAGACGAGCGGGGTTTTCAGTTTCTATACTGCATCAGTTCTTTTGCTGTGATCCTATACAGAAGTGGTACTGAACAAGCGCTTGAGTTGAGCTTTTTACAAGCCGAGTTTCTTTACCTTTACACACTAGGCAGTTGGCCCATACAAGCGAATACAATCACCCAGAAAATCATGAAACTTATTGCAACAGCTAATACCTTTCTAAAGGCGCATCCTGCCGATATCAAGCAGATTGAGGCACAAGGATTGCCCGACCAGCTAGTTTCTATCGATAAAGAGACAGAGCTGAAAATTGTAGAAAACTTATTTTACGAAGGCGATCGCAATACCCAGTCAGACAATCATATTCTGATCGAGCTAGCGCAGCCGTTTGCAGACCAGTCAAACCTTCGCTGGTTTGTAGAAAGCGCTAGCGTCAGGATCGAGAGCTCGGAACTAAAAGACGAGCCGGAGCCCTCTACTAGAGGTGCCAACTACGGCAAAAAGATTCAGCTACCTGGCATCAGCCGTTTAGTTGGCATCAACGAGCCTGTTTATCATGAGCCAGAGGCCTCTCACTTTACTTGGCGTGAGCTAACAAAAGGAGGAACGCGAATTCCAGTTGATTCAACAATTACGCTGCGTATTGTCAAGCTCTGTAAATACATGGATGGCGTTCGCTCCTTTTTAGGTGATAAGCCGATCACTATCAATTCAGGATACCGGGATCCTAAGTCAAATAAAGCTGTAAAAGGGGCTTCTAACTCCAGACATTTGTATGGCGATGCCGTTGATTTTTGGGTAGAAGGCATGGACGTAGAGGAGACTTTTCAGCGGCTTAAAAAATACCACCGAAAAGGCGGACTTGCCGTTGGCAAAGGGTTCGTCCATCTAGATTTGCGCCCGACTGACCGCCTGGTGACTTGGACCTATTAGAGAGTTTGTTTAACCGGTGCATTTGAAAGAACAATGAACAGTTCAAAATTTCAGCGAAGCATCGCCGTTATCATTGGCATCAATAGCTATCAAGGTGGCATTCCAGCTCTTAGCACACCGCTCAATGATGCGAAAACGCTTGCACAGATTCTTCAAAAGCAACACGACTACACTTCCTATTTAGTAGTTGATCAGGCTGCAACCCGAGAGAATCTTATTCTACTGCTAGAAAAAACGCTGCCAGCGCAAGTTCACTCGGGCGATCGCCTTCTGTTCTACTTTGCAGGACACGGCATTGCCATTAATGCAGAAGACGGCGCAGGAGACGGCCCAGGAGACGGCCCAGCAGGCTATTTAATTCCTCAAGATGCCACGCTAGGTGATACACGCACCTATCTATCTATGTCGCGGGTACACGACGCGCTTGTCAAGCTTCCCTGTCGGCATTTTATAGGCATTTTAGACTGCTGCTTTGCCGGGTCTTTTCGCTGGTCTAGCACCCGAAAGGTGATTCCAGCAGGCCCTGGTGTTCTTCACAAGGAGCGGTTTGATCGCTTTGTTCAAGCGCCTGCTTGGCAGATGATTACTTCTGCGGCCTACGATCAGACGGCTTTTGATGCCTTTGACCTAAAGGGTCATCGTAGAGAAGAAGCGGGTCAGCATTCTCCTTTTGCCGCCGCGCTTATAGAAGCTCTAGAGGGGAAAGCAGATCTCTATCCGCCTGCTGAGCCTAGAAAGCTGGCGGGGGACGGGGTTACTACCGCGACAGAACTGTATCTTTATTTGCGCGATCGCGTCGAAATTAGCACAGAGGCCCGCGCTACTCGCCAAACGCCTGGTATTCACCCGCTCAAAAAGCATGACAAAGGCGAGTACATCTTTCTTACGCCTGGTCATCCGCTCAACCTGCCGCCTGCTCCTCCGCTAGACGTCTCTAAAAATCCCTACCGAGGGTTGGAAGCGTTTCAAGAAGACCATCGCAAACTGTTCTTTGGCAGAGAAAAGCTGCTTAAAAAGCTGCTTAACTTTGTTCAAGCGCAGCCGCTTACGGTTGTACTGGGTGCCTCTGGCTCAGGGAAATCTAGCCTGGTAAGGGCTGGTCTTATCCCCGAGCTAAAGCAGATGACAGCAACGCAGTGGCATGTTCTCTCTCCTATTCGACCAGGAGAATCTCCTTTTGAGGCGCTCAATAGCGCACTGATGGCGGCACATCTACCCGCTGTTGATCCGTTTGCTGGTCTGCCGACCGATGCGTCTGCTGACCCGCAGAATCCTCAGAAGACCCTCGCCCAGAGCGTTACCGCTTGGCAGAAAAAATATTCCTCTGCGCATCTTCTAATTTTTATTGATCAAACAGAAGAGTTAGTTACCCTTTGCGCTGACGAATCTGTTCGACAGGCCTTCTTTCATCAAATTTTGTCTGCGGTTAAGCTGCATCGCCAACATCTAAGCGTCGTGCTTACTCTGCGCTCTGACTTTGAGCCCCAAATTAGAGATACGGGTCTTGCTCTCACGCCAGAAATCTTTAGCCAGCAGGGTCAAATGACGATGAAGAGTCGCTGGCAAGAAGGGCGATTTATCGTGCCTGCGATGACCCGATCTGAGCTGCGCGAAGCGATTGAAAAGCCTGCGGAAGCGCGAGTGATGTATTTTGATCCGCCTGGTTTGGTTGAGCAGCTAGTAGAAGAAGTGGCCGATATGCCAGGTGCCTTACCGCTGCTTTCTTTTGCACTGAGTGAACTTTATCTTAAGTACCTGAAGCGACAGCAACAGGCGTGCCACAGGGGAGAAACGGTTGAGCGATCGCTCACACAGGCTGACTATCAATTGCTCGGCGGCGTGATTCAGTCGCTGACGCAAAGGGCCGATGAGGAGTACCACCTGCTGAGCAGCAAACATGCAGACTATGGTTTGGTTGTTCGCCATCTGCTGCTGCGAATGGTGGCCATTAACGGTAGTGAGCTAGCCCGTAGGCGGGTGCCGCTTGCAGAGCTGGTCTATCTGTCTGAAAAGAATGTGCTAGTCCAGCGGGCGATCGCTCATTTTAGTCAGGCCCGTTTGCTGGTAGAGGGGCAAGATGCCAATGGGCAGGCCTATGTAGAACCGGCTCATGATGCGCTGGTTCGCGGCTGGCAAAAGCTGCAGAGCTGGATAAGCCAAGAGAAAAATTTAGCGCTGCAAAGACGGCTGACCGTTGCCGCAAATGAATGGTATCGCCAGCAGCACAAAAAATATTTATGGACCAATAATCCTTATCTAGACGTGTTGAAGACAGCCGTACTTGAATCTGCTGATAACAACTGGTTGAACCAGCTAGAGACGAAGTTTGTTCAGCAAAGCCTAACCTATCGCCGCCGTGAGAGCATAATTCGTTGGAGCCTGGTAAATACAGCAGTGCTGCTGTTAAGTGGTGTGGCGGGTCTTGCGACGATATATGCAGTGGCTGCTCAAAACAGATTTTTAGAGGCCACTAGCCTTTCCGCAAAATCAACGTTTGATCTAGAGAATGAGCTTGACGCTATGGAACAAGCTGTCGAAGCGGGCCTGCTGATGGCTGAAATGCCGAAGTTTTTTGTGAGCCAGCAAGCAAGAACTCAAGTAACGCACGCGCTGCAAATGACGCTTTATGGCATCCGCGAGCGTAACCGGTTTGATAGTGAGCAGGTGGCTCTCAGCGTAGATTTTAGCGCTGAGAACCGGCTGATTGCAACTGGACTAGAGAATGGCACCGTCGCGCTGTGGACTTCTGATTTGGAAGGAAAACCACCGCTGGCACTAACTCATGGAACCGATGAGGTGTTTGCGGTGAAGTTTGTGAATGCAGGTAAAACGCTGGTGTCTGCGAGTAAAGCGCAGGGTATTAAAATTTGGCAGCGGCAGTCCAATAATTTATTTACGCTTCAGCAAGAGATTACAACAGAGGAGAATATTATGTCTGTTGCTGTAAGCGAGCAGGCCAAAACAATTGCCAGTACCAGTATGAAGAGCGACATTATTACGCTCTGGGATTTGGAGGGCAACCTTGTGAAGCATTTGAAGCATTCGAGACATAGCGATCGCATTAATGGTTTGGACTTTAGCCCTAGTGGGCGAATGCTGGTAACCGGTAGCGCTGATGCCACGGTGAAAGTATGGGACCTGGAAGGCAGTCAGCCGGTGAAAACCATCGAAGCTGATAAGCGTATTCTTTCACTTGTTTTTATAGATGAGCATACTGTTGCCATCGGAACTACTGAGGGAACTGTAGAGACTTTAAACATTAGCAATGGCTCAGGAGAAGACTTTGGTGGCCGACACAGCGGAAATGTTCACAGCTTGGCGATTAGCGCTGATGCACAGAGGTTGGTTTCGGTAAGCGAGAATAGTGAGCTGAAGGTTTGGCAAATAGAAAGCAAGCAGCTAATAGAAACTGTTCAAGGCTATGGAGAGGAGATGACTGCTGCTATCTTTGCCCACACAAATAGCAGCGTTATTTCAACCAGTACAGATAGCAGTATTAGACTATGGGAGATGGAGCGTGGCGCTGGTAGCATAGCGGGAACAGAACCTCGCTTTAGCGCAGATAGTAAAATGATAGCAACTGCACAAGCGCATGCCATTTATTTACAGCGGCCTGATGGAACAGAGCAGCGCCAGCTATTGACACACAAAGAAGATGTGACTGAAATTAGCTTTAGCCAAGAAGGCAACCTGATTGCTAGTGCTGATGCGGGTGGAACAATAAAAATATCAGATTTAGCAGGAACTGCTTTAGCGAGCTGGCAAGGGCACTCCGAATCAATCGTGAGTCTTCGCTTTAGCCCTGACGGTAAAACAGTTTTTTCTGCCAGCCGAGATAAAACGGCAAAGCTATGGAATTTGAAGGGCGAATTGGTGGAAGATGATATCGTCATCGATAGCGCTTTTACCAGTGCAGAATTTAGTCCTGATGGGAAAGTTGTTGCTTTAGCTAGTCGAGATAGAAGGCTGAGAATTTTGCGTTTAGATGACTGGTCGTATCACTCGAAGGATCCAGTAGAAGCGGCTATTGTGGATATAAGCTTTAGCGCTGATGGTCGCACGATTGCTTCAGCGAGTGAAAACGGGTTCATTTATCTGTGGAACCCAGAGCGCGCTTTGCCGATCAAGTCTTTTCGGGCTGATAGGGAAGGGGTCAACGCGGTGGCCTTTATGCCTGATAACAACAGTCTAGTCTCGGCTGGAACAGACAGTGTTGTTAAGCAGTGGACCTTAGATGGGGACTTGTTGATGGATTTGTACCGCCACGAAAGTGTCAGTAGCCTTGTAATTAGCCCAGATGGGAAAACGTTGGCCTCGGCTAGCTATTTGGATGTTACGGTTCGTAGCCTGGCGGTTGAAGCGCTGGCAAAATCTGGCTGTCAGTGGCTACATGACTTTCACCAGGCTAATCCTAAGGAAGATCTCACGCCCTGCCTTCAACAGTATAAAAACAACAGACACTAGCTTTTATTCACACTAGCTTTTATTCACTAAGTGACTTGCCAAAAGCAACTCACTTAATGAGCAAAAACAGTACAGAAAACAATTCACAGGTATAGCTATGGATGGTTACACAGAAGCGTCTCAAGAGATTTTAAAAGCGAATATCGCATTTTCCAACGCGAAGCATGCTTTAAACAATGGTGGAAATTTGAAGAAAGCAAAGAAGGACGTCATTGCAGCAATCAAAGAGCTTGAGGAGTGTACCGACAGTGCAGCGATCGCGCTCAAAGAAAAGCTGGAAAAGATAAAGCCTAGTCTTGTCTAGAGCCAAACAGAAGCAAATGAAAAGTGGTTAAGGGTAAGAGAACCAACTGTAGCGGTGTAGCACGCTATACCACTACAGTTGGTTCTCTGCACCGTTTGTATTTTTTTAGCGCTATACACCGATTCAAGAATATCGATTTGATACCTTCCCGCGCTATGCTTTCTCCTCTGCTTTGCGATGCGTCTCTTATCTGGGATCTCTCGTCTAGCTTCTCTTCTCACGTCATCTCCCTAGTAATCCTCAGTCTGCCTTCAGTTTTAGGTCAGAAAAACTGAGGCTAGAAAGACAATCTCGCTCAGCGATAAAACTAAATTGTCTCATAAGTTTGCTTTGTTATTTGAGCTAGACGTGGAGAAAAGTTAAGCTGTTCAAAACTGTTACCCGATACTTGGCTGCACTAGCATGATCCGCGTACTCTCGAATTGCCAACAACAAGGCTTCCTGAGCTCCTCTTTGAGCTAGCCCTCGCAAACCGGTCTCCTGTAAGCTAGAGCTATCTTTTTCTTTCTCCTAGTTTCTTTATAACTCTCTTATGGACTCATCTTTTCTCACCGCCATTTTTCTTCCTCTGGCGCTCTTTATCATCATGCTAGGTATGGGCCTGGGCCTCACGCCAGCCGACTTTAAGCGCATTCTCATTGCACCCAAAGCGGTCATCGTGGGTCTGGTTGCTCAGCTATTATTGCTTCCTCTGATTGGATTTGCTCTCGCTAGCTTGTTTTCACTAACGCCCGAGCTAGCGGTTGGTGTGATGGTATTAGCCGCCTGCCCCGGCGGACCTACTTCAAACCTGCTTACCTATTTGGCTAAGGGCAACGTAGCGCTTTCTGTCACGCTGACTGCCATCAGCAGCCTGATTACGGTGTTCACCATTCCGCTGGTTGTAAACTTATCTATGCAACAGTTTGTGGGTGAGGGCGTCTCTTTTCAACTGCCTTTTCTCGAAACGGTGATTCAAATCGCTGTGATTACGCTTATTCCTATTAGCCTTGGCATGGTGCTACACCGTTACCTGCCCGTATTTTCAGCCAAAGTTGAAAAGTGGGTGAAGTGGCTATCTATGTTCTTCCTTGCCTTGATTGTCTTTGGCATCTTGATTGCAGAGCGGGCTAACCTGGCTACTTATATTTTTCAAGTTGGCTGGGTAACTCTTTCACTAAATCTAATCACTATGGGGTTAGGATATCTGCTAGCTACGCTCGCCAAGCTAACGCCTCGAAGCGCTACTGCCGTTACTTGTGAAGTTGGTATCCAGAATGGGACGCTTGCGATCGCAGTTGCTAGCGCCCCTACGCTGCTAAACAATCCAACAATATCTATTCCGGCTGGAATATACAGCGTGCTGATGTTTGCAACGGGGGGCGTCTGGGCATGGTGGTCAAGACGACAACTGTTTAATTCGGCTGATGCTAGAACGCCCAAGAGATCGACTTGAGGCATTGATGGCGGCGTTTAGTTGTTTGCTGAGAGCTGTTTGTTAAGGCTTCTCTATCGACTATGTACCCAAAACTATGCGCTTAGCAGCCGTCTGACGGGCAGCTTTTTACCTGCTTTTTCGCTTTGGCTCAGGCTGATATCTGCGCATTCTACTTCTGTGTATTCTGCTTCTATATATTTTATCCAGAGAGGTTGAACAATGCAGCGATGCCCTTTTGTTTCAATCGGTATTTGCCTTTCTAGATTGTCTAAAATTTCTGGTAGCTGTTTTTGACGGGGCGTTCTGTGTGAGTGGCTGTGCGAATGGCCATGCCGCCGCGAATCTAACGTTTTTTCTAGACTGGCCAGTAAAGCAGACTGCTGCGGTGCTATTAGCTGATATAGGATCTCTCTTTGCGTGTCAGACAGGCGGCTGAAATGCCAAGTTAGCAGCTCGCGAATTTTACCGAATATGGTCGATCCTTGTTCTAAAAATAGCGAGAGGCTGCCGTCGAAACGCCTAAGTACGTGCCTAGCCGCTATTTCTAGAAAGAGAGGATTGCCGCTGTAGGCTTTTGCTATGGCCTGCAAATCTTGGGCGGAGGCGCTGAAGGTTTGATCATAAGCACTGCCGATGGCTTGAAATATTTTCTGCACGCTGGCTGGCTTGAGTCCATCAAGGCTGAGCGATCGCACTGGTAGAAGCCCTTCCATTTCTTCAACATCTCTCGGTTTCTCTCTGCTCATAATCAGCACGCAGCTTTGATGAGAAGTTTCGCCTATCTGCCGAAAAAGTTTTTCATATCCTTCGTAGCCAGGGCGATAGCAGCCTGCCTTGTCGCCACCTTCTAAAATCGATTCAACGTTATCTAGAATCAGCAAGCACTGATGTTCTCTTAAATAGCCCATTAGCTGAGCGACTAACCCTTCTACTGTCTCAGGCACTGCTATCGGCGGCGAATTTTCCTGACGGTTTGAAACTAGTTCGAGTAGCTCTGTCAGCATCGCTCTTGGCGATATCTCATCTAGCTGCCGCCAGATTAGGCACTCAAAGTTTTCTCGTTTTGACTGTTTTATAGTCTGTCTGTCTACTGGTGAAATGATAGTGTCTACAGCACTTCTGACGAAGCGAGTTTTGCCAATTCCCGCAGTTCCAGTCACGCTAATTAAACGATAGCTGTCTGTAAGCACCCAGTCTGCTAGCGTATCTATCTCTTGTTCTCGTCCGTACAAAACAGGCGCTTCTGGGGCCGCTCCCCAATCTAGTCGGAGGGGACGGGCTAGTTCGGAAATTTCTTCTGGATTAAGACCGAGCGCCTGACAGAATGCAGCAAAGCTGTGGTTACGAATCGCTGTTCTTCGTAGAAACCTCTCCCAGGTCTGCAGGCTACAACCATAGGCATATGGACCCTCTAGATGCCAATTGCCTTCGGGCTCTAAGATTCTACTAGCCGCTCGTAAAATTCTATCGTCGTAAACCCTCCATCCTTTTCTGGCAATGGCTTGTTTTACTTTTGCCAAACCTTGTTTAGATACTTTGTTTGAGGGCATTGGGTATCTTCCTTTGAGTGTGTTTCGACAGAGAAGTCGCTATCTCGCTGGCTTAGCCATTTCAAAAGAAATAGCGAGCATGCGAGACGCGATCGCAATAGACGACGCCTAAAGGAATATACGGGTGAGTTTTTGTAGATATGCAGCTATTAAGCTTTAGCTTGCAGTGCTTTGTTGGTGATTTTCTGTAATGGAGGCGCGGTTGGTGCACCCAAGCGCCGCGGCAAAGCGCTCGGGCGCTGCTGTAGACTGGGCAATCAAAGTTACGTCACCGTTGCGATCGCGTCTCCATCCTTGAGCCTCTATCAAAGATGCTTCTGAAGCTTGAATAGAAGCAGATGAGGCTAATTTACTGCTAGCTGGTTCATGGCTAGCTGATTCGCTGCCAGCTAACTCACGGCTAGCTAACTCACTGGCATCAGATTCAATTGGGGCTATGTCTTGCCAGAGTGAGTCGGCGCTGAGCGGATCGGTTGGATTTGTCGGCAGTCCGCCTCGGCCAGTGGTAATGAAGCTACCTGTCGGCGAACTGGCCGTACGGCAGCCCTGTGCTAACGGCGGTGGAGCCGTATCTGCAGGGAGCTTGATTTCTGTCTGTAGCGTTTCAGGATTAAGCTCGTTGATGACGACAGTACCGCTGCTGCCAAACTGTGAACTGGCTGTGATGTCGCTACGCGGCGTATCGAGAACATCGGGGCGAAAGGCCGTCCCGAGCACGCTGCGAGCCGCAATGTTGACGTTGCCGCCAGTTCCTTCAAAGGCGTTGGCACGAATATCACTGTTTTCTGCTGGAACCGCAATGACAAAACCATTGGCAAGATCAAGTCTAATATCACCGCCGTCGCCACCTGCTTGGGCTGTTCCTGCCGTGGTAGCGATCGCGCTATCCTGTCGCAATAGCAGAAAATCTGAGACCTGTAGCGTCACGTCTCCTCCTTGACTTTCTTCCGTCATCGCTTCAATAAGAGATTGATTTGACAGTACGACCGACTGCGCATTGACGGTAATATTGCCTGCATTTCCCGAATTTAGGCTAGCCGTACTGATAGCGCTTTCATCTTCAACGAACAATCTACCTGTATTGATGGTTATTTCGCCCGAATTTCCAGAACCTTGAGTGCTGGCAAAAATAAATCCCTGTCTGCGCAACGTGACAGAATCAGACGCATTGATGGTTAAATTGCCGCCCATCCCAGATACTGTATCGTCTTCAGGGCCAGAGGCGGCTTCAGTAGACAGAAATCCACCATCTCTCACGATAAGCCTGCTGGCATTTACAGTTAAATTTCCGGCTAGCCCTGCAGCGCTTGTAAAGCTAGCAAGACCACTAAGTCTAGGGCTAGGTGTGAAGATTTGCTCTCCTACCTCAATGGAATCAGTTGCATTCACGCTTATTTCACCTGCGGCACCTTTACCCGCTGTCACAGAAAAAACCTGGACACCTTCCAACATCCGCAGCCTCTGAGCTTCGATAGCCAAGTCACCTGCTCTGCCTGTGCCGAAACTTATGGTTGATATGTTGCCACCAGGAACATGTCCTCGTAACTCCAACAGCTCGGATGCATTTATACTCAACTGACCGCCAGGTTTGGTTCCCTCGGTTGTGGACGTAATATAAGCATCGCTATTGATGAAGACGTTTCTACCCCAGATCTGAATCTCTCCTGCTCTTTCACCGCTAGTGACGACTGCAGCACCGTCAGTCAAAGAAATATCTGCGCGGTTAAGCGCATCTGGATAGCTTAAGCGAAAATTATTGTTGTCTATGCCCAGCTCGACAGTACCAGAATCAGCTACTGCGCCTAGCTCTACTCGTCCTCCAGAGGTATTTATTCCCCCCTCTGTCAGATATATGTTTCCGCCTAAGAGAAACAAACTCTCGCCGTCTGGAACCTGAAGCCCTCTTCTATCTGAGGCTAACCGATCTGGGGCCAACGGATCTGGAGCCAGTGGAACCGTTGACCGATTAATGATTTCTCCTGGTGAAGTCTGACCGAACAAAAAAGCGGACGGACGGACCGACAGCAAAGGTGAAACATCAGGCACAGCGCTACTAAAACTAAGCTGATTTTCAAACTGGATAGCCGTAGCTGTTGTTGCTATGAATGAGCCGCCGACGTCTAGACGAGCATCCGCTCCAAAGACAATCCCGTTTGGATTGAGTAAGAATACATCACCAGTGCCGTTTAATACTCCTATCGTGCCTTCAATATAAGAAGAGCCTGTACCGGTTACTCGGCTGATGATATTTTCAACACCAGGCGGGTTTTGAAAGTAGAGGCTCTCTCCTACCGCAACGTTAAAGTCGCGGAAGCTGTGGAATAAATTGGCACCGCGAATGGCTCCGCCCCCAATTTGTCCGCTATAAAAACTATTAGAAGAACTATCTTCTGAGTCAACAAAGTCTATGACCGACCGCTCAGCACCCAACGTATCGTCAGGTGCTACTTGAGCAGCGGTCGGCTGTTCAAAAACGGCCAACGTACTTGCAACTATGCAAAATAGACTCGAACGGATCAGCGGTTTGGATTGCATGAGTAATACTCACTAACCTAACCTTGCTAACCTAACATGAGGGGCAGACCGGATACCCGCAGGCCCACCCGCCGTCTGGACACCAGCAGCATGGGCGTGCTGAGTCAACAAGCTTTACGACCGACCGCTTAGCACACAACTTATTGTCAGGTACTACTTGGGCAGTGGTAGGTTGTTCAAAAACGGCCAATGTGCTTGCAACTGTAAAAAATAGAATCGAACGGAGGAGCAGCGATTTGGATTGCATAAGTAATACTCACTAATCTAACTTTGCTAATCTAACTTTGCTAATCTAACTTTGCTAATCTAACTTTGCTAATCTAACTTTGCTAATCTTACATGGAGGACAAACCGGATATCCACAGGCCTACCCGCCGTCTGGACACCTGCAGCATGGGCGTAACTGTTGAGAAGTTTCTATAGCCGGATCGATAAGAAGCCGAAGACGAGGGACGACTTTATTTGATTTAGCAGATTGGCTTAAACGAAGCGAAGCTGCCTGCAGTTTGGAAACAATCTCTTTACAAAACTACTGCGCCTTTTCAGGTGTTAAACCCAACGCTGACAGGTTGCTATAGTCGTCTGATTTCTTCGTAGTCTCATCTGTACATTTCAAGGTTTTATCAGTTGTTTGGACTGCTGGCCGGTTCGTTACTCATATTTTTCTCTTAAGTTTTTTTCTCTTGAGGACTGCTTAACGCTTACTTCTCTTGAGAGCTACTTTTTTTACTAAGGTCTTCTTTGAAGATGCCCCAGCATCGTAACGATAGATTCGACCAAAGAAATATATCTAACGCTGCTTATCTAATGCTGCTATCGAGTGAAACTTTAACCTCTTTAGAAACCTCTTTAGAAACCTTTTTTGGAAGTGCACTCTTTACAGAAGGATTTTACAATGACAACACCCTATACAAGAATAATAGCAGAAGCATTTGGATACTTTGTTCATCACAAGCTTTCTTTCATATTTCGTCACGGTATGTCGTAGACGACAATAGGTAGAGAAATGTCAGCGAGTTTGGCCTGCTCAAATAGGCTCTCCAATGTTTCTGTATATGTTGCATTATTTTGTTCTGCCTGGTACAAACCAAGTGCCAGACTGATCGCTTCGTGCCAGATGCCCTCGGCTGCATATTGCTGCAGCCGATTTATCTTTTCTTCAGGTGAAAGGGCTGCGATCACTGTTGTCATTTCTGGTAGATCAGCTACCCGCTGAACTGTGCCCGAAACAGAAACTGATTCGGATGGGCGAGCCGCATCGCAGTAGATAGAGAAGGTCCAACTGTAATTGGCGTTAGTTGTTAGGCCGCTGGTTGGGATAGATAGCGTGCCAGCGGCGGCGTCTATCGAAAACTGCTTACGAAAAACATAGTTGTCGCTGCTGTCTTGAACCACGAGTTCGAGAGAGATAGACTCATTTAGCGGTGCTGGAATTTTAAAGAGAAAGTGAGGCATTGTGCTGACTGTTTGACTCCAAACCTTGCCGTCTACTTCGGGAACCAAAGCAGTTAGGCCTTGATAAGAGAGGCAGTCGCCCCGGTTGGCTCCGCCGCGCTGTCGGCCATCGGGTGCGCCCTGGTCTGGTGGGGTGGGCACAAAGCTGACTTGAGCCTGAATAGGAAGGGCGATCGCACACCAAGCGCTGGTGACTAATCCAACAGCACAGCCAGCGTATCTTCGATTAACTAAATGGGCGAATCGTTTCATTGTCAGGTCTCCTAAAGTTTCACAAGGTAAGCTCTCTTTTATTTGCCTCTTTGTTTATCTCTGCTCGTCCCCTTTTTTCTTTCCTTTGCTCACCTCTTTTCTCGACAGCTCTGAGCTAGCTGTTGGGGTAGACGCTAAGATAGACGCGCTTGAAAGTGCGCTCCCACCCAAAGCCAGCGCTGTTGGAACTATTGGCAGCCACCCGCCTACTATCAAAACCGCCCATGCCCCTAAAATTAGTCCAAAGACAGTGAATAAACATATCAGCATCAGCCGAGTTGACTTCCACCTGCATCCCAGTAAGCACCCTGCGATCGCACCTCCTAAAACGACTGTGCCTTCTGCCCACTGCGGCCACACCCAGATCAGCGATCGCCCGTCCAATACTGCGCTCACTATCTGACTTACCATCTGCGCCTGCAAGAATACTCCCGACGTTCTCTCTTGCCCATAAACCCCATACGGCGTAGCCCAATAGTCACTACTAGCTGAGGTGACGCCGATTAAAACAATGCGATCGCGAATTCTTTGGGGGTCAACTTCCCCGTTTAATAGCTGCCGCAGTGCTACTTTTGTTGCAATCCGATCGGGCGATGCTAAAGCCCGGTAGTTTAAAAAGATTTGATTTCCTCGATTATCTAGTCGTTGCAACCCTCCACTTCGGCGCTGCAAACGGGGAAAAACGGTGTTACCTAGCTGCAGATTTCCTTGGGTTGTGAACGTCGGCTGAAGGCCCTCGCCCTGAAGATATTGAATTGCGACTAGCGCCGAAAAGCTGTAGGCAGCATCGCAAGGAGATACCGGATCGGGTGTCAGCGTCAGAATCTGTCGGCGCAGCGTACCGTCGCTGTCTTCAATAAAATCGCTAAAGCCCACCTGAGTAGATGACAGCTCCGGCGCTGGACCAATGCCTACCGGATCGGCAACCGGATCGAGACTTTTACAAGTACCTATAATATTTGGCTGAGTTAGGATGTTGGCCAAATCAGAACGACTGGACGGAAAGTCTCGGTATAAATCTAGGGCAATCACCTGAGGCTCGTAGCTGCTGAGTAAGCTCAGTGCTTTTTGCAGCGTTTCGTCTGACAGCGAACCGCGCCGTTCTAAAGAAGTTTGCGCCTGAATATCTTCTTCATCAACGGTGACCATCACTAGGCGAGGGTCGGGTGATGCTGTTGGCCGTAGCTGCATTAGGCTATCGTAGGCCCATAGCTCTACGCCTTGCAGCAGTCCTAGCCAGCGCAGGCCAAGTATCACTGCGGTGATGGCAAGAGATCTTAGCGTTAGCTGCGTGGCCAGTCGTCCTAGCAGTTTGTTGGGCAGGGGATGCAGTGACTGCCCAACTGCGGGCGTTTGCCCAGCTAGTGAGTGCCAGGTTGGGGGAATTTCGGCGGGGTTTTGCACAATGACCGGTAGCCAGGGGGCGCAGATGCCTAGCTCAGTCAGGCCGTATAGCTTTTCACGGGCCTCGCGAACAGACTGGTAAAGCGATTGCCCGCTGGAGAGCGCTGATAGAAAGTGTTTGAGAAACTGATGGGCGACCTTGTCTGGCACGGGCTCTCGCATCACAATGGCCTGAGGCAGGTGCAGATCGGCTAGCGACCAGGCTAGCCCTAACCCATCGCAAGAATTGAGAATAGCGAGCTGCAATCCATTTGCGATCGCCCGGCTCAGCGCATACTTGAGCTGATCGATTGTGAGAAATTCTGTTGAATTTACCTGCAAATAGCCCTGGCTTTGTTTTTTATTTTGGCTTTGTTCTTTGTTTTGGGCCTGGCTACTGCTGTGACCTGCAAAGAACAACACGTCCCAATGCGTGTCCCAAAGCTGCTGCTGCAAATCTTGTAAGGTGGGCTGGCTCAATAGCTTGACATCAGCCAGCGGCAGATCTCCTAGTAGCTGCCGATCGATTGCGATATCGATGTCATTATCGCTGCCTAAAATGGCCAAAATTTTCACCTTCCCTGGCGGCTTGGTGGCTTGCTGCTTGAGCGAACGGCTATAGTTAGGCAAGCTTAAAGAAAGCTCAGCATTTGGATAGTCTTCAAATAGCTGCCACAGATGCCAGGGAAAGCGCAGTACCGAATGAGCATGCGCGCTTAGCATGATGCGAACGGCAGCTTGTAGGCTAAGGTGGGTGCGAATGCGACGCTCGATAGGCGCAAACGAAGCTGCGTTTAGCCAGCTATTAAACTCTGTTTTTAGGGTCTGACAAAGCGCTTCAAACGTTTGCTGTGATACGTTTGAGAGCGAATCACTCTCAAAGTCAAAATCGTCACTGTGGGCTGCTTTGTCTGCTGCTCTTTGCGTCGTGCTCTGTAGTGCTCCTTGAGCTGCTTCTGGTGTTTTGTCGTCGATCTGCCACCGGTTTGGGCTGCCGTAGAGAGCCTGATAAAGCGTCTGCCACTGCTGATGGTGCTGCTTTAGCTGTGGCGCTGGTGGTAAGCTGCCCACAAACTGCACCGGCTGCTGCTCGGTCCGCCAAAGCTGCGCTGTAATGTTTACAAAACCCGTCTGCCAATTACCTTGCCCTAGATTGAGCAAGACCTTTTGTTCTTGTAAGTGTGGTTCTCTATGGAGTGATTCTACAGACATCGCCCTTAGCTAATAAAATCCTCATAGACATCTCGATCTGATAGCTGGACGCGGACTCGAAACAATCGCTCGGCTGAACACCGAAAAATCGGTAGCTGAATGTAGTTGTCTTGTGCGCTGGCCTGAACGGCCTGTAGCTGCGCTCCTGTCTCAGGACGCTCTAGTATCAGCTTGACGCTATCAGGCAGCAGTTTTGTCTCAAAAGGATATAGCTGAACGCGGATCTTACGGCGGCTGTCTGCTTCTATGCTGAGGCTAAGGACAAGGACAAGGTCACTATAGGCTGATACTGTTCTGAGGCAAATTAGCTTGCTGCGGACTACCGGTTTAGCAGTCGAAGGCGCGGCTGAAGATGTGGCTGGGAATGTGACCGGAGGGGCGGCGCGAAACCTGAGGGCCGGGTCTTGCGGGCGGAGCGTTTCGAGTGCTTTCCAGCTTTGGTCAAAACGCTGTTCTAGCCAGTGCCACAGATTGACGGGTGAGCGCCCTTGACGCTGCTGATATAGCTGCTGCCGCCAGTTGACATCGCTCAGCAGTGCCTGCCACTGATCGAAGGGAATTTCTAGCCGGGGATCGGGCTGCTGGGCTAGCCGCTGAAGGAGCTGATCGGTCTGAGTGTCTTTGACGCTGCTCTGGTTGATAGTTTTGTTAGCTGCGCTGATGGCTTGGTTTTGAGCCTCTGCCAGCGAAAATGCTAGCTGCTCGTCAATTTGCTCGTCAACCTTCTCACCGGCCTGCGCTAGTGTCTGCACTGCCTGAAAAACGGCGAAGTCTTGAACCAAATCGATGTCGCTCAGGCAGTAGAGCCGCTCGTCTGTGTCAAATATGCCGTTTGCTTTTAGCTGAGCGTGGGTTGTGTAGCCCCACAGTACCAACTGCTGCTCGTCTACATCGATCTGTGCTGCAATGTAGTAGTGAGCGGCCCATTCTGGAATATCTACCCATTCCTGCGGCACCTCTAGCTCGGCTGCGTCAATAGCTTCGCTGAGAATGACAACAATGCGTCTGTGTCTGAGGGTAATGGCCAGTCCATTGACTACGTGCCAGATATCGAAGGGCGCTATTTCTGGCCAGGGCTGCGGACAGGTATCAAATTCTGTTGTGAACCATTTCAAGATGGCTGAGAGCCCAAGCTGGTGCAGATAAACTCGCCAGCGGGCAGCCGGATCTAGGATGGACTGACACCGCCGCCAGGTAGTTGAATCGGGCGGCATGTCGAGGACGGGCTGAACAGGATTGTTCAACAGCAAGCTCATGGTAAGACCTCTGAGGCTTTTAGTAATTGGCTAGCGGCTGATTTGCAGGTATTGGTTTCGGTGGGATGCTTTTGGGGGCTGGTAGTGGTGCTCTAGCCATTCGTGAATAGCGTCGCTGGCATTAGCTAATACGGTGGAGTCTGGCGAAATATGCAAGGTCTCTTGACTCCATTTGCTGACACTGAGCAAAAGTATTTTGCGTAGCTTTGCTAGCTGGCGAGATACCTGGTACTGCTGAATTTGTAGTTTTTCGGCAATATCTTTTTGGGTAAGGGCCTGCTGATAGTAAAGCTGCAGTAGCTGCTGACTGCCTGGATCTAGACGTGCGATCGCCGCTATTAATACCTGGGCGAGCTGCTGCTGTTGGTGCTGCTGCTGGGCGTAGGCTTCTGCTGCTACGAGCAAATCCATTGGCGTATCGCTGATAGCGGCGCTGAGCGGTTCGCTGGCTTCTTCTTTTTGGGTGAGCGAGGTGATAGTAGGGGTCAAGTAGGCACGGACGGCGTCTGCTGACTGCTGCAGCTTGGTGACTAGGGTTTGTGCGTCAATTGAGGGGGGCACCGGGCGTAGCTGGGTGCGTAGCTGGTTGTAGCGTTTGGCCATCTGAGCGAACTGCTGAGGGCTAGGGCTAGGGAGCGATCGCGCGGTGCTATCCGGGTTGGGTATGTAGACGGCCTGAAAGCATTTCCAGCTCAAGACAAACGAGTGGATCTGGCAGTGGCCAGCAGCCAGCAGGGCTTCTTTGAGCTGGGTGCGACTTAGCTTGCGCAGCAGGCCCCAATCGCTGCAGATGTTGACTGCTTGCTGCTGACGCAGGCGATCGCGAATGTAGTTGCCAAAGGCGCGGCGAGCGTAGGTTCTAAGACTGCTGCCGTAAGTGGGGCTATAGCATTTGAGAATGCGGTTGAGCCGACCGATGGCCATTTGAAAGCCATCGGGCAAGCCGCAGTACGCTCTCGCAAATCGTGACAGCACCCTTTCTGCTGCCCAGTAGCAAGGCTCTTGTAAATAGGCACACAGATGCGCTGCGGCCTGAGGATGCTGCTGCTGCCACTGCTGATACCAGTACAGCACCCACGTGCCTTCTGCTGTAGGCGAGTCTGTAGGCGAGTCGGTCAGACTGTGCTGCTGCTGTAGGCTTTTGACTAATCGCGGATCGCTCATCCATCGATCAAACCGATCGCCTGTGAATCGGATGAAGGTGGAAAAAAGATCCAAAAGAGCAGTCCGCGATCGCATATCACAAATTCACTAAAAAATATACAGTGGTAACCAGGGTATTAATTCCTAATACAAACATTACATCGGATGTAGAAAGAGCGCATGTCTCGATACGTCAAACGCTTTTTTTTTCGGATGCTAAGTGTTGCACTGGTAGTTTTACTGAGCGACGCGGTGGCGTTGCCGTCAATGACCCTGGCAATGACTCCGTCGTCAATGGTAACGATGACCTTGGTTGAGCAAGGACGCGCGGCCTATCTTGAACAGCGCTTTACCGATGCGGTTAGCGCTTGGTCGCAGGCGGTGGAGGCTTCTTTTAGTGAACTGTCTGACCCTTTAGATCAGGCCCTGGCGCTCAGCTACTTGAGCGCTGCCCATCAGCAGCTTGGTCAATGGGAGGCAGCTAGAAGTGCGCTCGATCAAAGCCAACGCCTGTTGCCTGCAGCGCCTGACTCGGTGAAAGCTCAGCAGGTCAGCGCTCAGGTCTACAACACGCTGGGGGGCCTGCATTTTGCCCTGGGCGAGACGATGCGATCGCTCGAAGCCTGGCAAATTGCCGCTGAGCTGTACGACAAAGCTGGGGAAGATGCAAGATACTTCAACAATCTTCTCAACCAGATTCAAGCTCAGCAAACCCTGGGCTACTATAGCCGGGTACGAGAACTTGTCCACACCCTAGAGCAGCGCTTGCCGATGCAGGCACTGCCCTTACAAATCCAGGGCTACCAGCGGTTAGGGCAGTCTTATCGGCTGATGGGCGACCTGACGGCTGCCCAAAATCAGTTACACAAGGCCCTTGATCTGGCGGCCCAGACGCCCAGCGCTATGCCCATTTTGTTAGAGCTGGGTAATGTTGCCCAGGCTCATGGCGATTTGTTAGAAGCTCAAAGACTTTACCAGCAGGTTATTGGACAGGCTAATGACTCGACTAGCGATCGCACTGCTGATGTTGACCTACAGGTCAAAGCTCAGCTCAATTTGCTGAATTTATTCGCAAAAACAGATCCCCCCTCAGCCTTGGCGCTAGCTGTGTCCTTGTCAACTGATATTCGCCGCATGAACGGGGCGCGTACTCAGATTTATGCCTATATCCATGCTGCACAAAGCCTGCTTCAGCTAGAAGTCCGTAGCAAGCTTGATAGTGAGCTTGGCAGTGAGTCCGACAGTAAGCTTGAGATCGCTGTTGGCTGGCTGGCCGCAGCCGTGCAGCAGAGCGTGACGCTACAAGATAGCCGCGCCGAATCTTATGCTAGGGGGCATTTGGGCCATGCCTATGAAATTTCACAGCAGTGGTCTGAGGCTCAGTCTCTGACCGAATCGGCGCTAGCGCTGGCTCAAACTATCAGCGCTGCCGATATTACCTACCAGTGGCAGTGGCAGATGGGCCGAGTGCTGAACCAGCAAAACCAAAGAGAACAGGCGCTGCAGGCCTATCGAGCTGCTTTAGTTACGCTGCAATCTTTGAGACAAGATATTGTGGTCGCTAGCCAAGATTTGCAATTCTCTTTTCGAGACAGCGTAGAGCCTTTATATCGAGAGACGGTTGATCTCCTTCTGCAGCCGACATCAGAGATGGCTAGTACGTCAACAGTGTCTAGTAGAGAGGGGTCTAGTAGAGAGGGGTCTAGTAGAGAGGGCTCTAGCAAAGCAACCTCTAGTGAGGTAAAGGAGCAAGCAGAACAACAGTCTCGGCTTGTAGAAGCGAGAGAGGTGATCGAATCGCTTCAGGTGGCAGAGCTAGACAACTTTTTTAGAACTGCCTGCCTGAGTGCCCGGCAAATTCCTTTAGAAGCTGTTGAACAAACTACTGCCGCCGTGATCTATCCGATCATTTTGCCCGATCGTTTAGAGCTGATTGTTAGCCTACCAGGCCAGCCTTTACAGCAGTTTACGACCTCAATTGCTCAGGCAAAACTAGAACAAACCCTGACAGATTGGCGGCAGGTGATAGAAAAGCCGTTTACCGCCCCAGAGGGCAAAGCGCTCGGACAAGAGCTTTATAGCTGGCTGATTGAGCCTTTGCAGCCTACCCTGGCAGCCGCAGATATACGAACGCTGGCTTTTGTTCTAGATGGTGCCTTGCGCAACGTGCCAATGGCGGCGCTATACGATGGCGATCGCTACTTGGTAGAACAATATGCTGTGGCTTTATCGCCTGGGCTACAGCTGCTAGGACCGCGATCGCCAAACAGCTTGGATGTGACGGCTCTGCTAGCCGGGTTAACACAGCCCAGACACGGCTTTGGCTCTCTTGTCAAAGTCGAAGACGAACTACAGACCGTGCAAACTTTGATCGACAGTGATCTGTTGCTTAACGAAGCTTTTACCACCCAAAATCTATCTCGGCAGGTTACTAGAGCTGAGCAGCCTATCATCCATCTGGCTACTCACGGGCAGTTTAGCTCTAATGCCGAAGATACGTTTATCCTCGCCTGGGATCGACCCATTCCTGTTCATGAGCTGAGCGCCCTGCTGAAGGCCGGGGATACCAACAGAGTAGACCCAATTGACTTGCTGATTTTGAGCGCCTGCGAGACGGCAAATGGTGACAGCCGCGCGGCTTTAGGACTAGCCGGCGTTGCCCTAGAGTCTGGGACTCGCAGCACGCTAGCATCTCTTTGGAATTTAGATGACGCTGCGGGCGCGGCCTTTGTTGACCAGTTCTATCAAGCGTTGATTCAGCCTCAGACAACCAAGGCAGAGGCCCTGCAGCAGGCACAGCTCGCTCTGCTAAGAAATCCTAACTATCGACATCCGAGTCAGTGGGGCGCGTATGTGTTGGTAGGCAACTGGTCATGAGCAGGCTCTTTGTTAGAGACTGGTTTATTGCTATAGCGTTTTACCAGCTCAACAGCTTGAGTCACACCTGCTTCAGCTCTAATCTTTTGACCTAAAGCCTCGGCAAGCTGACGCATCTTGGCATCTGCGATCGCCTCTTGAACTGCCTGCCTTAGGCCGTCTGCACTCAAGCGTTTGTGCGGTATGGGTTGCGGCCCTACGCCTAGCCTGTAAATTTGCCTGCCCCAAAAAGGCTGGTCGCCAAAGAACGGACAGATTACCGTGGGTTTACCGGCCCTTAGTCCGGCACCCGTGGTTCCGGCACCGCCGTGATGGACAACGGCGCTGCATTGAGGAAATAGCCAATCGTGGGGCGCACTTTCTAGCATATGAACACTGTCTGGAATCTCTACAGCAGACAGTCCGCCCCATCCGGTCGCGAGAATGGCTCGCGTTCCTAACGGGCGAATAGCCTCTAGGATGAGATCTGTTGTATGGCTAGAATTTTCAGCGGCCATGCTACCAAAACCAACATACACTGGCGCTTCTCCTGCGGCTAAAAACGCCGTTAGATCTGGGGGCGGCTCCCAGGCTTTATCAGATTCTAAAAACCAATAGCCGGTCACATGTGAAGTACTGTCCCAGTCGCTGGGCGCGGGCAAAACGGTAGGGCTGTAGGCGTACAGCTTGGGAATGGGTTGCCCTCGTAGAATTAGATCGCTTTTAAATGGGGGCAGGCCTAGCTGTTCGGCTCGCCAGCGGTTAATGAAGCCGCGATATGGCAGTAGAGAGGCTTTGAGAAATAGCGTATGGCTCAGCCGGTTGAGCAGGCTACCATAATCGCTGCCACCTATCACCGGGTTGGAGAAATTGCCTGTAGGCGAGTAGAGGGGAAGTGCGATCGCCAAAATTCCAGGCACGCCTAGCTTATCGGCAATGTGGTAGCCTGCCAACGGCTTGGGATGATAGATAACCATATCAGGCTTCACCTGCTGCGCAATCTCCCAGGCGTCGTCCATCATCTGTCGCAGCATAGGCTTAATCTGCTTTAGGTCAAACGATTTTTTACCTGCGATCGCAGCTTTTCCGGCATCAGTACGTGCCATTTGGACAAACGGCGTCCGCACTGGCACAAACTTAATGCCGTGGCCAGTCACCAATGTAGAAAAGGCTGCGTCGGTGCCGATGGTGACCTCAAAACCTGCTTTTTGTAAACCTTTGCCCAGCGCTACGTAGGGTTGAACATCGCCTCTAGAACCGGCAGTGAGAATGAAAATGCGTCTATTCATGGCAGTTGCCTAGTGCAGTTTTTTTTGATTCTTTCCGCTGTTGCTTTTTCTGTTGCTTTTCCTGATACATATTCTTGTCTGCCTGTCGCAACAGCATCGGCAGCGTTGTGCCATCGGTCGGATAGTAGGCTGCGCCGATACTAGCGCTCAGGGCCAATTGGTGACCCATCAAGACGGTATCTTGCTCAAGTAATGCCGAGAGGCGATCGCGCACCTCCCACGTCATCTTCTCATCCGCGCCATACAGCAACGCCGCAAACTCATCACCCCCCAGGCGCACTACCATATCGCCTTCGCGCACGCTACGCTGCAAACACCTTGCAAAATAGCGCAGCACCGCATCGCCTACATCATGACCATAGCTGTCGTTAATCGGCTTGAACTGATTGAGATCCACATACAGCAGTGCAATAGAATCAGGGCTGTTGTCTCCCGGCTTCGACTGGAATGAAAATGCCTCTTTGGCCTTCAGTTCTAGCTGTCTACGATTGAACAGCCCTGTGAGACTATCAGCATAGGCAAATTTCTCTAGCTGAGCCTGTTGTTGTTTTTCTAAGGTGACATCTCGCACGATGATGACCCAGCCGATGCTGTTGCCGCCAGGACTGCGGAGCAGTCTCACCTTAACCTCGCTAAAATCCTCCTGCACCTGCCCTCGGCGCGAATTAGCCGGTAGCCGAGATAAACCTATGGTTTCTGTCAGTTCGTCTGCTTGCGAGCTGTCTAACTGTTCCATCAGCTGATGATAGTCAGGAAATACCCGGCCAAAAAGTTGACCAATCGCTGTAGATATGTCTGTACGCTGCGGTGTCTCGCGTAGAGCTGCGGGGTTTAAATCAACAATTCGGCGCTGTATATCTAGCAGAATGACAGCATCTGTTGTGTTGAGAAAAACCGTCTTGTACGAGATAGGGGCAATATCTAAAAACTTGGCACCGAACAGATTGAAATAGATAAAAACACCTGAGAAGCCAAACCCTATTGGGGTTACATCGAGTCCGTACAGCTGAATTTTGGCAATGACATACAGCATGTTGAAAATGAGCGGGCACATCCCTGCGCATACCAGCATCAGCGTTTGCTTACGGTGTAGTTTGGGGGCTGAAAAAGAAGCCACTAGCAGCACACAGTAGCTCAACATGTAGATCATATAGAAAGACGGAATCATCACCCAGTTAAACCACCATCCATGGGTGATAATCAGTTTTGGAAAAGGCTCGAGCTGAAACTCTGCGGCTTTCCACATCAGGCCGTGCCAGCGGTCAGTTAAGGCAAAGATTAAAGTTAGTAACGGAATAATGCTAAACCCACCCACAATCGGCCATTGAAGCCAATCGTCACGCTGCGTATATTTCAGCGTAAATATCAGCCAAAGCACGGGCAAGGGTGCGATTCCAAAGTAAGCAATTTTGCCAAAAATAATCTGTAGCTGCGCGCTTGGAGAAATTTGTTCTAGTGCAGAGAAAAAGCACCAAATTAAAACAGCTCCTAAAAACATGGCGAAAGCGCGAGTCCCATTCACCTCTCGATGCTGCCATGCCTGAAGTAGAAGGACAGCCGTTGCGCAGGCCGTAGTTAGTGGCAGAACGGCAGTGAGTAAATGAAATGGCACGGCAACTTCTCACTGATAGAAGGGTAGATAAGAATCCTTTTTGTGAGTAGAATACCCCTTTGCGGCCTACGTAGCCTAGAAAAGTTGGCTGTATTTCCTGCCTGATAGTTTTGTTATTATGGCTCTTAACTGGCTGCGTTCTGTCTCACTCATAGCCACATGATGTACCTTTCTGGCATAGAGAAAGCCTTCTTTCTAGCCGACGCTGCTACGTGATATTGTTGTCTTTCCTAGCTAGTTGTCTTGACTTATCTGTTTTGACGCTTCACTCGTTAAGCGATGGGGCCATTCTTCATACAGTTTTTCTGCATAAAACATAATTTCTTCCTTCTGAAGACGAATTCTAGGCTGCTTTTTAGGATAGAGACTTTCAAGCGTTGATAAGTCTTGTTCAACGATTTTATCGGTCAGTTTAACGAAGGTATTTCCTATCATTTTGCTAATGACGGGCAGCTTGAATAGCGGGTTTTTCCATCTGGCATAGGTTAGAACGAACGTTTTTGTAGAGTGCTCAAATTCAGGGTAAAGAATGAAAACCTGTACAATATCCCCGGCAGCATGAGCAGTCTTGACTAGCGTGGTTGATGGAAAGGTATATTCTAGCTCGCTGTCAATTTGTTTTGGAAAGGCTAGCAGCGCAGGATTCTCTACCTTTTCGCGTAAGGAGTTCTCTCCGCGAATGAACGTTTGTTGGACTTTTGCATAGTAATCATCCGTCTCAAAACTATGCACTGGATTGTCCTGAATCTGAAAACTCTCGCGGTGCGTACCATTCTGGTGGTTATAGTCGTAGTTTATTTTGATAGCGCTCAGCAGGTCGCTTTTAATACTCACTTCGCCTGAAACGCCTAGAAAATCTAGATGATTTGTTCTTTCTTCAATCAGCGTTGGAATCTCTATTTGTGGTTCGCTATTGCCATATGTCCAAATCAGATCGCCTTGAACGAGCAGCTTCAAAGGTGGCACAAGCGTTTGATGGCTAGGCTTTCCATTTTCGAGCAGCCTACCTTCTTGGTCAAATGCTCTTGCGTGGAAAGGACAGGTAATTGTGTTGTTAGAGCTGCAAATCCATCCATTAGAGAGCGGCGCTTGCATGTGAGGACAGACGTTATCTAATGCAGAAATCTGACCCGCTGCATTTTGCCAAAGCACGTAATCTTGGTGATTGAGACTAACTTTGTAGGGCCTGTTGATACCCAACATGGAACGGTGTGCAATCAGCCAGGGCGCACCGGGAAGCATTGAAGACATAAGCTTTAGAGCCTTTTGTGAGCGACTTCGCTAGCTTAGATCGCAATCGAGAATAAACAGGGATAGCTTTTGAGGTAACGACTGAAAGGTTCTAGCTTCAGCTCACGATTTACTGGTGGCATAGCCGCGACGACACGCCATCAGGCATAGGTGAGTTTAAGCAACACCTCTTGCTAATAAACAACTAGGATATTGAACTAATAAGCAAGCAGGCGCTACTTCAGCTAGCTGCCCGACTCGATCGATGCCAACGATGTTGCTGATTCGTTGGACTGCAGAGTTTCGAGCCGTGTTGGATAGATCTATTGCTTTATCTGAGATGGTCATTTTGTCTGGGCTGGCTATTGACTGATAGCTAACAGCAGCACTGTTATAAGGCTCTGCGTACGCGGAGGCTGAGACGCTGGCGGTTGCCGGAGCTGGCTGCAGGCCTTTTTGAAGATAGCCTGATAATTTGCCCAAGAAACTCTCGCTAAGTCTGGCAAGCTGCCTTTTAGGCTGGCTATGTGAGTTAGCGATATCTATCATCGGAACTTCTTTGGCAATGCCCACAAAGATTAGACGAAAGCCAGTTTTTTGTACGTCCAATGTAGACAGTTTCAAGGTTTTTGAAATTTTAGCTAGGGACATACCCGTCTGTGCTAGGCGGAGAACGTTTTTTTCTTGAGTCTGAAGGCGATAGCTTAGCTGTTTTCCTTCGACTGGGTTCAATCCAGACTCTGGGCTAGGTAGCTTGTCTACTAGCGTTCCCCAGTCTTTGAGGATGCGCAGGCTAGGTAGCGTGACGTCGGTGGCCCTGGTTTTAACCCCGGTCATTTCTAGATAGGAAAGCGGGTAAGACTCTCGAAAAGCAAATCTTATATCTGTTGCTTTTAAGAGGGCGCACATGTGCTTGAGAATTTGGAACGCAAAGAGCGATTTGAGCTGTTTGCCTGTGAGCACAGCGCGATCTTTCAGAAAGTTTCCTAGCGCGACTTGACGCGGGCATTGCCTCAAGAGTCGAGGCTGCACCGCGCTAGTAATTAGCGATCGCGTTTGCATTATATGCAATAGCCCTAGCCCGTCTAGTCGGTCAGAGGCCGCTAGCAAGTTTCCTTTCTCAAACCAGAAAAAATGGGGTTTGTTTTCCAGGTGCGAACCTTTGACAGGCCTCAGAGAGAGCCGACCGGTTTGTTGACTCTCTTGCAAAAACTGAAATAGCTCGGGTAGCGAAAACTCAGAAGTGAGGCCTTGAAGATTCATATTGTAGTCAGTTAGGCTAAGACATAAAAATATCGGAGCACCATGATTGTTGAGCAGAAATTTGTAGCTTGAGGACTTTATAGTTTGGTCTTTGTTGTAGATAGATAGACAGGCATAAATAGTTAAGCCTGTATCCTTTCTTGACCCTCTATAGCCAGATCCTTAGCTAGCGGTAGATACCACTGATTATACTAAACACGATAGGCGCTATGGGTGATGTTCATTTGTACTTTTAATAAGTATGATTTCACGACTATGGCGAATTGTAACGAAGGTTGCTTGTGCTAATGACGACGCTAATTTAGGGTGGGTTGTTACGCCTTTATTGCCGCGATAGGTGGCTATAGAGGTGCAGATGTTTGCTCTTTAAAGACGCATATAGAGAAAAACGCGTATAGAGCTCCCTTTCTGCCTTTAGTAATGTAAATCTACGCGCTCCAGCTAAGGATCTGATCGTAGTCGAAGCTATCTATTAGCTCTTTGAAGGTCTGTTTGAGGCGGGTGTGCTGGGGTGGAATATCTGAGGCGAGCTGTTCGAGGCGATCGCTGTCTACTCGCAGCGCTGCCAAATGTACGTCCCGTACCCATTCTTCTGGCATCAGCGTTAAATCTTCTGACCCTAGCTGCGTTTTTGTTTGGGGATAGGCCACGGCTCCTGAAACTGGCAGTGACTCAGCCGTAGAGACCGCTAGCAGATCGTTTATCATCGAGAGTAGCTGTTCTCCGCTGCGATGGATGGTTCTCAAATGATTTTGTTGTTCTTTGCTAAGGACGTGCGGCTCTTCAGCGGCCAGTAATAGCTGAGAAAATCCTAGAATAGCGTTGAGCGGTGTACGCAGCTCATTGCTCATATGGGCTAAAAACTCACTTTTTGCCTGGTTCGATACTTCAGCTTGTTCTTTGGCTATTTCTAGCGCTTCAGTACGCTGCCGAATGCGGTCTTCTAGCGCTTCGTTGTTGGCCTCTAAGGCCATTAGAGAATTTTGTAGCTGCGTGGCCATTTGTCTAAAGGCTGTGGCTAGTTCGTCAATTTCGCGAATGCCTTGAGGAACAATCGGCCCGGCTAGATTGCCAGATAGATCGTTAGATAGATCGTTAGATAAATGGCCAGTTAGATTACCAGCTAGATTGGGTGAGGCGATATCCAAATTCGCTGCTTTGACGTTTTCTGTTTTGGCGTTTCCCATCTCGGATCTTTCTGTTTCAGGGCTGGCTCTTTGGCTTTCGCGCTGGTTTTCTCTTAATGTGGCAGCCTGAGCGATCGCCTGACTCATTTGATTTAGCGCTAAGACGGGCTGAGCAATTCGCCTAGCAATAAACCACCCACTGATCGAAGCGGCGATTAGTGAGGCTAAGCAGAGTAAGATAGCCGTGCGCGTGTTGCTTTGAATATCGGCCATGAAGTCGGCTTCTGGAATAATCACTGCCACTAGCCATTCAATGCCGTACTGGTCGGCAAAGCTAGAGATTTGAACAAACTGTTTTTCTCTGTCGATATCCACAGATAGCTGGATGTGACCTGTGAAGCTATCGAGCGGTAGCTTTTGGATGATTTGCTGTGCGGTTTGACGGGTGATTGGGTCGGCGCTGGCGATCGCTTCTAGGCGCTCGGGCTCGTTGTTCTCGTTGGTGGTGTAGGGCACTTCGTCAGTAGAGGTTGCTACTAGCAGCCCAGAGCTTTCCATAATGAATGCCTGCCCAGTTTTGCCTATTTCAATGTTCTTTAAGACCTGGCTGACATCGTCTAAAGAAAAGTCGGTGGCGACAACGCCGAGCAAGTCGCTGCTGTCGCTATAAACAGGTAAAGCAGCGCTAAGGATGAGCTGCTGGGTGCCCACTGCTGGGTAGATATCTGTCCAAATGGCTTGGTTGGCGGCGATCGCTGCTTTGTACCAGGGGCGCGTGCGGGTGTTGTAGTTTTCTGTACGAGTGCTGATGAGTTCGGTGCGATCGCCCATGCTATCTAAACTGTAAAATCTGCCTTTAAAGCTATCAACGGGTTCGTTGACAACAGCATTGAACTCACCTGAAGGCGTGCGCGTTACGCCGATAAAAGCACCGTCTTTTTGTGAGCCAAAGTACAGCCAGGTAATATTATTCAAGAGCCGAATTTGTCGCCAGAGGTAGCGTTCGCTGTCGCGATTTTGGGTGATTAGTACGCCGCTGCGGACGGCATCAGCGTTGATTTTATTGAGCAGATGGGGGCGCTCGGCATAGTTTTCTAGCTCGCTTTGGATGCGCTGTGATATTTCACGCCTGAGCTGAGAGGCGACATCGTTGACGGCGCGCTGCCCGTTGCGCAGCGAGAAATAGCCTGTTAGCCCAACGACCGCGAAAATTTGTAGCAGAAAAGGAACGACAAGTACTGTACGCAAAGACCGCTTCTTTGGAGTTGCTTTTGGGGAGCGAGAGCCAAGCAGGCGCTGAACGATTGACATTCTGCTGATGTACTAAATGAAGACGAAATAGGGCAAGCCGCAAATGGCTCAAAGCAGACGCTAGCAGCTAATCGGGAAAAAGTCGGGAAGATTCGGTGAAAGGCAGGATGGTTTTTTTGGGAGGCTAGGCGCGATTTGCTGCGGGCGCGATTAGATATTGACTAGTGCTAGATATTGACCAGTGAGTATTAGCCAGCGAGTATTGATCAGTGAGTATTAGCCAGTGAACATCGACCGGCGTTTATCTCGAATTGAGCTTTAGTACAGCAAGGCCGGTGACCACCGCGTAGATAATCCAGCCGACGCCCGCGATGGTGATTTGGTTTCCACCGCCTACGACGCTTGCTATTAGCCAAAGACTTCTGGCCTGGGGCCAAGAAAGGATGCGATGGTTAAAGAGAAAGGACTGGGCGATCGCCATGCACAGAGACCAAAATGAGAGCGCTATGCCAATGAGCCAGATGTCGTCTTGCAGACCTAGCTGGGCCAAAAGAAAATTTGTGAAGGGATAGAACAAACCGATGAACAGGGCATAAGAGACTGTGCCAGTAATCCAACCAAGGGCACTGACTAGAGGCCAATACCGCAGACGACGGTCTGAGCATATGTTAATAAAGCCCCTTGTATACTTAAGGACGATCCACTGGAGCGATCCGATAATAGCGCCTGATAGCAGCAGTGTTGCTGCAAACTGTAGGCCATTGTTCTCTAAGAAATTGATTAAAAACCCGCCGAGGAAGGTGGCCATAACCCACAGCGAGAGAAATTGGGCTGACTGTTTTTGAGAAGGTGTCGAAGGTGTAATCATGGGTTTAGTAGGCCTGGCGTAGATGTTTTAGAGATGAATGCTTTAAGGGCCTATCAGCGCCATCGCCTCGCTAATAGAGAGAAAAGAATGCTGGCAATGCCCAATAGTGCAACCGGTACAGTAGCGATCGCTAGCCAGTGAGAAAACACCATCGTAGTTATGAATTCTCCTTGCCAGGCAGCACGAGGACACTCGAAGACCAGGCCGCCGGAGGGTATGCAGCCTAGATATGGAGCTAAGCCCAGCCCAGCCCAGGCGATCAAAAGCGGCGCTACGCCGTAGAAAGCCCAGACAAATAGGCCGAGTAGCCAGCGTCTAAAGAAGGTCCGCCAGGCTAGAACTATAGCGATTACAGGCGATAGTAGCAGCAGGTAGAAAATCATGTGTTTTGTTATGAGAATGATTAATCAACACAGCAGAAACTATATTAGGCTGCATGTAGTGCGAAGGGCTGTGGGAAAAGACTTGCTGATGATATAGCTTAGAGTCCTAGAGCTGTCGTTTGGAGATAAGATGGGCCTAACAAAGTTTTGCTAAGCCCATGGTCCCCAAGTCAAGTTAAAGTCAGTTGTGATGAAAAACCTCCGTCTACTTACTGCCGGTGCGATCTAGCACTCGCTGACGCTGCGATATAAGAGACGTCGTTGATAGGCGGTTCCCTACTTTGTTGCGAGCGTCGAGTTCAGATAGGCGCAGGTTTTGAACGCTGAAGCCCTCTTTTAGATCGAAGTTCTTGTTGCGAGCGTCGAGCTCAAAGACGCGGAGCTGGTGAACGTTGAAAGACTTTTCACTAGTGGTTTCAGCCGCCTTGGTAGCTGGTGCGATCGCAGCAGTAGCCAATACAATAGATAGCGCAGACAGTGCAATCTTCTTAGTGGAACGTTTCATGGAATTATCCTCTTTGTATTTTTGACGATTTTAAGAAAGCGATGGATGAGAGCCGTTGAATCTCTCTCGCTTTCGATACTTTGAATATAAGAACCAATAGAGAAGAAACCGGGAGAAGAAAAAAGTTTGTAGAAGGGTTGCGATCAGAGGCTGAAATACTGTAGATAATTGTTTTGGTTGGAAAAACACCCAAAAGACGGCGCTAAAAGAAGATAGTGCTAGAGTAGCCGGTGCTAAAGCAGCCAGTGCTAAAGGCAGACAACCCAAGAGGAGCCCTCCCGTGCGAATTCTTTTGATTGAGGATGACGAAGTGCTCACTAGCTTGCTAGTGAAGACTTTGCAACAGCAGCGATACGCTGTCGATACGGTAGATGATGGCCGCTTTGGCTTGGAATATGCTGAAAGTGGGACGTACGATCTGCTGCTGATAGACGTGGGGCTGCCTCGACTAGATGGCATTAGCCTTTGTCAGCAGCTACGCAATAGCGGCTACACCACGCCTATTTTATTGATGACGGCTAAAAATGCCCCTGATGAAAAAATTCGTGGTCTAGATGCTGGCGCTGATGACTACTTAACCAAACCTTTGGACATTGGTGAGCTGCACGCTCGCCTGCGAGCGCTACTGCGACGGGGTGATGTCTCTCCGACGACTGTTTTAGAAATAGGCCAGCTTCGGTTAAATCCGGTAAGCTGCGAAGTAACCTATGCCAATAGCCTACTGAAGCTAACGCCCAAAGAATACAGCTTGCTAGAACTGTTTTTGCGCAACCCTACTCGCGTATTTAGTCGCGGTCATATTATCGAGCACCTTTGGACGTTTGACGACCCGCCGCTAGAAGATAGCGTGAAGGCTCATGTGAAAGGACTGCGGCGACGACTGAAGAAAGCAGGTGCGGACGGCTGGATTGAGAATGTGTATGGTCTAGGCTATAAGCTGAGTCCGAAGATTGACTACGCGGCAATAGAAAAAGAGGCGATAAAAAAAGAGGCCACGGAACAAGATTCAATAGAAAAACAGGCGATAGAACAACAGGTGATAGAACAACAGCCTACAGAGGAAAAAGCTACAGAGGAAAAAGCTACAGAGAAAGAGATTGTAGAACAGCAGTTTCAGCAAGCGATGGCAAGCCTATGGCAGCAGCATCGTGGCGCGATGACTGAGCGCTTGATCTGTTTACAGAAAGCAGAAAGCGCGCTAAAGCAAAACCAGTTGACAGAGGACGTGTGCCAGGCGGCGGCTCAAGCAGCCCATAAGCTAGCGGGCGTGCTGGGCATGTTTGGGCAAGATGAAGGGACCGAAACCGCTAGGGCCCTAGAGACTATTTTATCGGCGGATAAAGCGACAGTGGCGATTGCAAAAGTTTCTCCATTGCTCTTGGAGCTGACCCGTATTCTAGACCTGGCAGAACGCTCACTTGGCTCACGCTCTGCGTTAGATCTGTCTGAGACGCCCTCTTCTAAAGAAATGCCTTCTTCTAAAGAGATGCTTTCTCTGAAGGTGCCTAAGGCGACTGCTACACTCAGATCGGCTGCCAGCGCTCTAGAGGTGGCTACGCCGAATGTAACTAGATCCAACAAAATTGAGGCGACTATCCTTGCTGTGGATGACGATCCTGTTTTCCTTAGCACGCTGACGCCGATGCTAGCGCCCTGGGGAATGGCCGTGACCACGCTCAGTGACCCCACACAGTTTTGGGAAACGCTAAGTGCGATCGCGCCAGATTTACTCATCCTCGATATTGAAATGCCGCGTCTGAGCGGCGTAGAGCTATGTCATGCGGTGCGCAACGAATCGCGCGATCAGGGCCGGTGGCAGAGTCTGCCCGTTTTATTTTTGACCGCCCGACAAAATGCGGCAGGTGAAGTGTTTGCTGCCGGGGCCGACGACTATGTCGTAAAGCCTGTACTGGGCCCAGAGCTAATTACGCGTATCTTCAATCGGTTGGAGCGGGCCCGCTTACTAAAAGCGCTCTCTAGCCGCGATAGCCAAACTGGCTTGTTAAATCAGGCGCAGTTTCAGCAAGATTTTCAACGGCTTAGTGACAGCGAAAAGGACTATACGTTTGTGCTGATTCGCTTAGAAAATTTGGCGCAGATCAACTTAGCGTATGGGCATAGCGCTGGTCATCGTGTGCTGAAGGCTTGGGGCAACGCAATTAGCTCGCGGCTACCAGGTGCGATCGCTAGCTACTGGGGCAATGGTGAGTTTGTATTGGGCCTAGTCGGGACGGTGGAAGATGAAGCGAAAGAGGCGATCGCCCCGCTGCTAAAGACCTTTCGTCAGCGCATCTTTACCTCGGCTGTAGGCGCTTCAGATATAGGCCCCGCTGACAAGGAGACAATCAGTCGCTTTCAGGCGCAGTATAGATTTGGGTTGTCTAGCTTTTCAGTCCAGAAGACGTTGAAAGCGCTATATCAAGAGGCTTACGCCGCTATGAACTGATATGTGCTTGGGCCCAAACTGAGGGCGAACTGCTGATAGCGAGAATGAAGGCGATCGCCAAGATGAATACGATAGATGGCTATTTGTCAGTATTTGTGAAAGCGATAAACGTCTGTGTGCTGGGTGGAAATATAGACGAAATGTTTAGAACCGCTGAGAAAGAAAACCATTAGGTATACTTTGGTATTACTTAAATTCCTTTGATCGCTATGTGATCGTCATGAAAAGACGCTTTAAAAAACGCTGGATAAAACAAAACTGGGGCCAAAGCCTATTGAAGAAAAGTAGCTATGGCCTGCTAGTTTTGTTAGTGATGCTGGTTATTGTTGCTTGTTCTACTAGCTCTGTATCCCTCTCTTCTAACAAAACAGATCAATCAACAGAAGAACCCTCAACAGCGGCGCTTTCCTCTGCATCAGAGGTATCGTCAGACGCTGTGGTGATGCTTTGGGACAAAGGCTATGTGACCGAAGAAGACGAGGCTATTCAGGCTGCTGTTGATGAATGGAACGCTCAAAGCGAGCTACCTATTGAGCTGTCTTTCTATAATTCTGGTGAAATCGCGCCTAAAACGCTCAGATCTAGCAGGGCCGGTCTGTCACCCGATATTTTGTTTGCGGCTAAGTCGGTCTATCCGGTTTCTGACTGGGAGGGCAAGCTTGCCGATGTGACTGACGTGGTGAGCCCGCTGGCCGATAGCTATACCAAAACGGCCCTACAGTCAGCCCACGTTTACAGCCCAGACAAAGCAAAAGATCGCTACTACGCCGTTCCGCTCAACCAGTCCACCACGCACATCTATTACTGGAAAGATTTCCTTGCAGAAGCCGGCTACACCCCAGCCGATATTCCTACAGAGTGGGATGCCTTTTGGACGTTTTGGGCAACGCTACAAGATAAGCTCAGGCCAGCTCATCCAGGTCTGAACACGATTGGCTTTCCCTATTCTTTTGATGCTTTTGATACCTACCACATCTTTGAACATGTGCTTTCTGCGTACGATATTACGCTAGTAGATGAGCGCGGCAATCTGTTGTTGGATAGGCCTGGCGTTGAAGCGGATATTGCGCAAGCTTTGGACTGGTACCTGCAGTTTTACCGGACCGGTTACGTTCCTGGCGATGCGGTGAATTGGCTAGATCCTGAAAACAATCGTAATTTTCTAGACCGCAATGTGGTCATGACGCCCAACCCAACGCTCTCTATTCCAGCCGCGGTGAGAAACGACGATACTATCTATCTAGAAAAGCTAGGCACTGTCTCGTTTCCTAACAAGCCCAGCGGTGAGCCTTTGGCGCACTTTGTCAGCATTCGCCAAGCAGTGATCTTTAACGATGCCCCCCACTTACAGGCGGCTAAAGATTTTCTTGCCTATCTGACCCAGCCCGCCGTACTCAGCGACTTTTTAAAGGCTTCTTACGGACGGTATATGCCGCCTGCTATCAGCCAAATTGAGGCGGATGACTTTTGGCAAAATCCAGCCGATCCGCATGTTTCAACGGTGGTGAAGACAGTTACCGATGGGCAAACTCAACCGTTTGCTAATGTGTTTAACCCGGCCTATGGGGTGGTGATGGAGAGAAACGTGTGGGGAAAGGTGATTTACCAGATGGCGGTGGATGATTTAAGTGCAGCGGATGCGGCGACAAGTGCGATCGCTCAGATCAAAGCCATTTTTCAAGAGCAGTCATGAGCGTTTTATCTCCGCGTCAGCCGCCTAGCTTTACCAGTCGCATTGCCCGCTCTTTTTTGCTGCTGGCAATGCTGACGGTGTCTCTGGTGGGCACCGTTTCATATATCTGCGGTCGCCTTGCACTAAAAGATGCTGCCTACGACCGGCTGAGTATGACAGCCACCCTCAAGCAAAAGGAGATTGTTCGCTGGTTAGAATCTTGCGAAGAAGACTTTTTGCTGATTGCTGAATTTCCTACGGTCACGCGCGATCTTCAAAGCCTACTGTCTGAGCCTGAAGGTTCTGCTGGCTATCAAGCGGCCTACCAAAGGCTGTCGACCTATCTCGCCGAAATTCAGTCAACTAAGCCTAAGTTCACCGAAATCTCTATTCAAAACCGAGCCAATCAGATTATTCTATCGACCAACCCAGAGAGAGAAGGTAAATATGAGATATCAGCCAATTTAACCGAGCTAGAAAGCGTTGTTTCTGGTGAGCAGTTTGCGCCTATCTTCTATCTTTCTCCCAGAAGTGGCCAGCCTGCTATCACCTATGCCAGCAAGGTATTTGATGATTCTAATGAGCGGCAGGGAATGATTCTAGCTAATTTGAATCTGAAGCGGATTGATGACATTATCTCTGAACGTACAGGGTTAGATGAAACTGGTGAAACCTATTTAGTCGGTTCGCTGGCGAATGAGAGCGCCTTTCTTTCGCGGCGAAACACGCTATTGCCACGCTTAGATGGACCACAGAGTGAGGGAATTACGGCTGCTTTTAGAGGAGAGAACGGACAGGGCACTTATGAAAACTATGACGGCGAGCCGGTTATCGGTGTCTATCGCTGGCTGGCTGGGCAAGATATAGCACTGCTAGCTGAGATGGGAAAGTCAGAAGCTTTTGGTCCGGCGCGAAGTTTGGCAACTACGATTGTACTGGTGGGTTTGAGTGCAACTGGCATTTTGCTGCTGGGCGTATGGCAGCTGGCACGTCAGCTCAGCAACTCTCGCAAGCAAATTGAAAGCTATAGCCATCAGCTAGAAGAAACCGCCGCCGCCGCGAACGCTGCGAACCGGGCAAAGAGCGACTTTTTAGCCAATATGAGCCATGAGTTGCGCACACCGCTCAACGCTATTTTGGGCTTTACCCAGCTAATGCAGCGGGGTGGCAACTATTACTATCCATCCCAACACCAGCACCTTGGCATTATCAGCCGCAGCGGTGAGCATCTGTTGAACTTAATTAACGATGTGCTCTCTATGTCTAAAATTGAGGCGGGCCGTACAACGTTTGATCCGGTTTGTTTTGATCTGCGCTATATGCTGCTGACGCTAGAAGAGATGCTGAGAATGCGAGCTGAAGCCAAGGCCATTCAGCTATTTGTTCGAGTAGACGAGACGGTGCCGCAGTTTATTAAAACGGATGAAGTGAAGCTTCGGCAGGTGCTGGTGAATTTGATTGGAAATGCGATCAAATTTACGCAGACGGGGCGTGTCATTTTATTGGTTGCTAATGCGGATGGGTCTGCTGAGTCAACTGCTGAGTCAACTGCTGAGTCAGCCGCTAAGTCAGCCGAGTCAATCGCCCAGTTAACTGCCGAAGCACCTGCCGAGTTAGCTGGAAAGAATACAACAGAGCGCACAGCAGATGGATCAACAGATCAGTCAACAGATCAGTCAACAGAAAATATGGCAGCAAACAATACTCTGCCTATCTTTTTTGAAGTGAAAGATACGGGACCTGGCATTGATCTAGAAGAGCTACCACATCTGTTTAATCCCTTCTTTCAAGCCTCAAGAACTAGAACCACACAGCAGGGTACCGGTTTAGGACTGGCGATTAGTCAGCGTTTTGTCAATATAATGGGTGGGGAAATCCGCGTTCAGAGCGTGTTAAACGAAGGTTCGACGTTCTCTTTTTGGATTCAGGCCGCGCCTGCTGATCCAGAAGAGCTGCCCATTCTGCCACTGGGCGAAGTCACAGCTATCGCCCCAGGTCAATCGGCCTATCGCATCTTGGTAGTAGAAGATGTTTTTTCGGCGCGTCAGCTTATGGTGGCGCTGCTGTGCCAGGTTGGGTTTGATGTGCAGGCCGTGACAAACGGGAAAGAGGCGATCGCACTTTACAAGACCTGGCAGCCTCACCTAATTTGGATGGATATGCGAATGCCTATCATGGACGGCTATGAAGCGACCCGCCAAATTAGAGCTTTAGCAGAGACTCATTCGCCCGTTAAGATCATTGGCATCACTGCGAGTGCCTTTGAAAGAGAGCGAGCAGCGGTGATAAATAGCGGCTGCGATGACTTTGTGCGTAAGCCTTTCCAGGCGCATGTGATTTTTGAGAAGATGGCGGATCACCTGGGCGTACGGTACCTGTATATCGATGATTCGACAGCTACTGCTTTGGAAGGGCAGCCAAAAGCTAGCCCAGCGCCGCCGATAGACCCTGATAGGATGCGGGTGATGTCGGCTGATTGGCTCAGCGCGTTTCATGAAGGGGCGATCGCAGTTGATGCCGAAGCCCTTCACCGTCTGATTGATCAAATTCCAGACGAGCACCGACCCCTCGCGGAGGGGCTCACCCACATGATTCAAAACTTTTGCTTTGACGAACTTGTTGCGCTTACTCAGACCTATGCTTGATGCTTCAGTAAAGGCCGATATTTTAGTCATTGACGATACGCCTGAAAATCTACATTTGCTCTCAACGCTGCTCACCGAGCGAAACTATAAGGTACGCAGCGTCACTAAGGGCCTGACTGGCATTAGGGGTGCGATCGCAGCTCCACCCGATCTGATTTTGCTTGATATCAACATGCCTCAAATGAACGGCTATGAGGTTTGCCAGCAGCTAAAAAGCAACGAGATTACTCGAGATATTCCCATCATTTTTATCAGTGCGCTGGGCGATGTGTTTGATAAAGTAAAAGCCTTTAACTCTGGCGGCGTGGATTTTATTTCTAAACCGTTTCAAATAGAAGAAGTCCTCGCTCGTATTAGAACGCACCTGAGCTTGCATCGCCTACAGCAGCAGCAGCAGGCCCATACCCTACGCTTACAGCAGGAAATAGACAGTCGCCGCCGCGCTGAAGAGATGTTTGAAAAGGCTTTTTTGGCGAGCCCTAGCCCTATTGCCATCAACACGCTGCATAGCGATAGCTTTGTGGCTGTGAACCCTAGCTTTCTACGTCTGAGCGGCTATTCACAGCAAGCTGTGCTCGGACAAACCACCGCCGAACTCGATCTTTGGCAAGAACCGGCGCGATATCAGGCAGCGCTCGTACAGGTCTCTAAAGGCAGCCCCTGCAACGGTATGGAGCTAGAGTGCAAAACGCGTCAGGGTGACCTGCGCACCGTGCTGATTTCTATGGAGAGAATTACGCTCAACAACAAGTCCTGTGCGCTAACGACCATGAATGATATCACTGAGCGTAAGCGGCTGGAAAACGAGTTTATTTCTGTTGTTAGCCACGAGCTGCGCACGCCAATGCATTCTCTTGTTGGTGCGCTCGATTTGTTGAGTACCGGCGAACTCGGCGAACTGACCGCGCAGGGACAGCAGATTTTATCGATGGCTACAAGTAACGCTGAGCGCCTGATTCGCCTGGTGAACGATATTCTCGATTTGGAGCGGCTCAAGCTGGGTGAAGTCAGTTTGAAAAGATCGAACTGTAACATTGAAACGCTGTCTGATCAGGCCGTTGCAGCTATGCAGGCGATGGCGGATAAGGCGCAGGTGACGCTACAGGTAAAAGTAGATTCGGTGCCTGTGAATGTTGATTGCGATCGCATTTTGCAAACGCTCACGAACCTGCTCAGCAACGCCATCAAGTTCTCTTCCCCAGGGGGAAGAGTTTTAATAGCAGCTTCTTTGGCAGGAAAAGGAATAGAAGGTAAAGAAACAGAAAGCAGAGAAGCAGAAAACCAGCAAACGCTTGCTACGATTCCACAGCTACATATCACCGTCCAAGATCAGGGGCGAGGGATTCCAGCCGATCGGCTCGAAGCTATCTTTGAGCGATTTCAGCAGGTGGATGCCTCCGACTCTCGGAAGAAAGGCGGAACCGGCCTAGGACTTGCTATCTGTCGTAAAATTATTCAGCAGCACAAGGGGCAGATTTGGGCCGATAGCAGTTTGCCTCAAGGCAGCACGTTTCATATCCGCTTGCCTGTGCGCTAGTTGCTGTTAGGTTCAAATGTTATCTCTAGACGCTATCTCTGAACGCTATATCTAAACGCCATCTCTAAAAGCTATGTCTAAAACTGTATTGATTGTGGATGATGAAGACGACGCACGGGCGATCGCCGTCCTTGCGCTACAGATGAAAACGGATTGGACGCTGCTGCAGGCAAACTCTGGACGGCAGGCTCTGGAAATAGCGGCGACTCAAACGCCCGATCTGGTTTTACTTGACATGATGATGTCAGAAATGGACGGCAAGGCTACTTTAAAGCGGCTAAAAGAAAATCCGCAGACCCAGTCTGTGCCAGTCATTTTGATGACGGCAAAAGTGCAGCCCATTGCTCAGACGGGCATAGACGCTAGCCAAATCGTTACCGTATTTACCAAGCCGTTTCGTCCTTTGACCCTAGCTGATGAAATTCGGTCGATCCTTACCTGGTAGAGGGCTTGTGCCTGTGTGCATAGGGCATCGCATCAATAAAACGCAAAGAGAAAAACGCAAAGAGAAAAACGCAAAGAGAACGGCCTCGATTCTAAGAACGTAGCTCACTGGTCACAAAGCTGAACGGCTATCTCTCTGCAATTAGCTCTCTTCAGTTGCCCTTACGACCGCTAAAGTATCAATGTACTGCCTAAACTTAACGATTTGGCCGTCTTTCAGCGTCCATATAGAGGCAGTGGGTGCGCTCATACTTCGTCCTGTAGCTGTGTAGGTGCCGCTGTCGCAGCCCAGTGCAATAACAACATCACCCGCGTCAATAAACTCATCGACATGGGCTGAAAAATCAGTCCACTCAGCACCGATTTTGGTAAAAACGCCGTCTACAATAGCATCGAACCCGACGAAAGTGCCCCCGTAGGGAATGCCTTCGGACTCGATCCACTCAACAGAAGGTGACAACAGCGTGCTGACTGTCTCTAAGTCGCCTGCTGCAAAAGCTGTGTAGAGCCGTCGAACAATATCTACGTTATTCATATGATCTCTTTCCTGAGTTACTTACGCTTCTTCTGGTCTAAGCGTCTTTTGCTTCGGGCAAGCCGTGTATCGCTAAGACTGTTGGATAGTCAGCTTTCTAAGATAGTCAGCCCTCTGGGATAGTCGGTATCAATAATCTCTGAGGAATTTACTAACCGAAGGCTACCACTTTGAATCTGGCGTTTTTCTTTTGCCAAAAACGCTTTAATCTTTGGAATGGTCCCGGCCTTTTTTTCGTGCAGCAGGTAGACGGCTGCGTTTCTTGGCCCTCTACTGGCAAATTTGCTGTCAAAAGCCACTGCCCAGCGTTTTTCAGGGTGGTAGTCCCACCCGGCTAATCGATATTGAGGATACTGACGTTTGATCCGCGTCCACAGAGACTGGGTAATGTGACCGCCTGGTGGCCTAAACAGAGTTGTTTCAACTCCGTACTTCGCAAATTCGTCGTGCGATTTTTGAAATTCTGCAAAGGCTTCGTTTTCACTCACCATGAAGACTTTCTTGTTAGGAATCCAGCCCTGGTGAATCCAAGCATGGTTGGCAATTTCGTGTCCTTCTTCAATGACTTTGTTGAAAGTTGCTGGATTTTTGGCAATGTAGGCTGCCTGCATGAAAAAAGTCACTGTAATTTGAGGGCCGCCTACTGCCTTAAGCTGCGCGTTGAAATTGTGGACCACCTGCAAAGCGGTATTGGTGTAGTTGCCGCCTGCATCCTGATGACTGCCGTAGGGACCATCATCAAATGTAAGTGCTATTTTCTTCATTGCATTTTTGAAACGATGATTGTTGAAAGGCTACGTCTGTTGAGAGCCACTTTGCCCATGCTTAAACAAGACTTTTATCATGATGAAAGCGTTCTTTAACAAAGTGACTTATGCTGAGTAAGAGAGCTAGCGAGTGCAGAATTGCTCTTTTTTGCTTAAGCGCTGTACCTGGTCAGCCGATAGCTGAGCTGTTGACTTTGGCGTTTGGGCGGGTGGCACTTTGCCGCTTTGATTTGAAAGCGTGCGCCTAGGAATCTGCCGGTTAGTGGGGTTTCGACTATTTCGACTGGCTGATTGTCAACGGTGTAACGAGTGCCACGGTAAGTAAGCTGCATGATTTTATCCTCTGGAGAAAGTTGTTTGCTAGGTCTATGACATGACTTTATTACTCAATCGGGAGGATTAAGAGAAGACTGATTTGAAGGTGAAGAGAGTCATTTCTGGGGGACAGAATGAATATTCGTATTCGAGAATGAGGACGACCACAGCTTCCAGCTTGGTTTCTAGGCTGCTCCTTGAGCATGCTCAGGCTAAAACAATCTGGGTTGATTTGATATTTACTGAAACTCAGTTCTAGCTCCGGGTGCGAGATGATGGACAAGGGTTTGATTCATAAACGCGGACAGGCCACGAGGGACTTGGGCTCATTGCAATGAAGCAGCGCGTAAAGAAGCTGGGGGACAGTTTCAAGTGAGTAGTCAGCCCGGTCAGGGAACCGAGATTATTGTTAACACTTTTGAGCAGTAGCCCCATCATCAGCAGACCCATTACCCGTGATTACAGGCATGACATCACAGACATCTCACCCTCCCATTCGTGTACTATCCTTACGACCTACGACGGCGATGAAGATATTTATCGAGGCCTGCAGGCAGGTGCCATGGCCTATCTGCTAAAAGAAGCGCCCTGCGAGGAGCTATTAGCCACTATTCGAAAAGTTTACGGCGGGCGATCGCACATTCCCGCAGCGGTCGGGTCGAAGCTGGCCGAACGGATGCAGAGCGAGACCTTAACTGCACGAGAAACGGAGGTCATCCAGCTCATGGCTGAGGGCAAAAGTAATCGTGAAATTGGTGACGTACTACAGATTACTGAAGGCACCGTCAAATATCACGTCAATAATATTTTTGGTAAATTACAGGTTCATGATCGAACACAGGCAGTCGTTATAGCGCTCAATCGGGGCATTGCTAGCATCTGATTTGGTAGGTGGCCTGATCACAAGCACCTTAACTTTTGATAGGGTGCTTGCTCTGACGTTAGGTTAGTCACAACGCTCACTAGCGACAGGCTCAAAAGCTAAGCCAGAAACCAGAGACACCAACGATTTTCTCTCTTAATCTAAAGTCAGATCAAAAGAGCGTGTCAATAACCCCGATGTTGTGAGCCTTACCCAGAGCTGTGGTGCGACTAGCCACCGACTGATGACTTTATTTCTATTTATAGTGTTACTTAATCCTTATTTCGACATCAATGCAAATAAATCAGAGGAAAAATAGGAGATTTTAATGATGAAATGGTTGAAAGCAGCGGCGGCTGGCCTAGCTGCTGGATTGGTGATGTTTATTGTATTAGCTGTCGGTACTCATACCGGCATAGCCCCTTTCAATACACCGCCCTCTGGTGCTTTTTTAGCAGCCATGGGTCTAGATTCTAAGCCCCTCGCACTTCTATTTCACTTTGGCTACGCTGCTGCTGGTTCCATCCTGCTGGTTCTTCTTTTTGACGGTCGTACAGGTGTTTCTCAAGGAATAGGTCTAGCGGTAGTTCTTTGGCTTATCTTAATGGTCATTTTCTCCCCTATCATCGGTTGGGGTGTCTTTGGTGTGGGCGGCTCCAACCATGCACTACCCCAAATTCCCCTCTGTATATTGGATTGGCGAGCAAGTATATTGTTCTAATGCTAGTGCTACATATCGTATATGGCGGCATTATTGGTCAGGTAAATCACCTGTGGATCATCTGTGGATCCACTCTGTAGATAAGAAAGGTCAGGTTTAAACGGGAAACTATACTCCGTTTTGTCTATTACAGAGACTGATTCAGAAAACTTGGAACGATCAATGCAAGCTAGCTACTCAAAGCCGACAATTTTCCTAATACATCTCTCATCTCCGAGTGTTTCTGGGCTGATATCGTTATAAAGATTAAGACCTCAATGAGCCATCGGGCTCGCTGCTAGCCGCAACCGATATAGGAATCAAGTCCATGACAGACAGCTCACAGCTCGCTTCTGGCCCGTGGTGGGAAGAGAGCATCATCTATCAAATATATGCGCTGACATTTGCCGATGGCAATGGTGATGGAACCGGAGACCTGCGCGGCATTATCGACCGGTTAGACTATCTGAACGACGGCAACCCGCACAGTGAAACATCATTGGGGATAGATGCGATTTGGCTCTCGCCCATTAACAATTCTCCGATGATTGATAATGGCTACGATATTGCGAACTATAAGGACGTATGCAGTACGTTTGGTAGCCTTACTGACTTTGATGAGCTGGTTAGCGAGTCGCACCGAAGAGGCATCAAAATCATTATGGATCTGGTGGTCAATCATTCTTCTAATCAGCATCCGTGGTTCGTTGAATCTTCTCAGAGCAAAGACAATCCTAAGGCTGACTGGTATTTGTGGCAGGATGCGATGGAAGGGCGAGATCTCCCTAACAACTGGCAGTCCTATTTTGGCGGCTCCGGCTGGACATATTCACCTGAGCGAGAGCAGTTTTACTTTCACACCTTTAACGAAAACCAACCTGATTTGAACTGGCAGAACCCTGAGGTGGTCGCGGCCGTTCATGATATCCTTCGCTTTTGGTTTGACCGGGGGGTTGACGGCTTTCGCTTAGATGCTTCTAGCGTATATAGCAAAGATTCGTACTTTAGAGATAATCCATTAAAGTATGGGGCTTCTGATAAAAACGATTACAACAACTATCATCATTTATACGATAAAAATCTGCCAGAGAACCATCAGATTATTAAAGGGATGCGAGCGATCGCCGATGAATACGGCAACCGTGTGATTATCGGTGAAACCTTTATTGATAGCCGCCTTCACGAGTCAGTTTCATTCTATGGTGTCAATAATGATGAGCTACACCTCCCGATTTCCTTTGAGTTTCCCTTTAGCCCCTGGTATCCAGGCTACTTGCAAAGAGAAATTGAGCATAAGGAGAAAATAACGCCCGCAGGTGCTAGCCCGACCTACTTTTTAGACAATCACGATATTCCTCGGCATATGTCGCGATGGGTGGAGTGCAGCCTGTGTGTGAATTCAGATGCGATCGCCAAAGCGGCCGCTACGCTGCTCCTAACCCTGCGCGGTGTGCCGATGCTGTACTACGGTCAGGAGCTGGGAATGGAAGACAATGCCAATATCCCACCGGATAAACTCCAGGACAAAGCTATTGCTCAAAGCGATGGGGGGGAAACGCCACCGCCCCGCGATGGGGCTCGTACGCCAATGCAGTGGGATAGTTCTGCCCATGCCGGGTTTAGCTTTGGCAAGTCTGTAGAGCCCTGGCTCCCGGTTCACGAAAACTATGCGGAAGTCAATGTAGCCTCGCAATTAAAAGACTCTGAGTCAATCTTGAACTTTTATCGGGCGCTGATTCGGGTGCGCAAGCAGAGTGTTGCGCTCAGACAAGGGCAGTGGCGATCGCTCATCTACTATCCTCATGAGCACATGGCCTACCTCCGAGAAACTGAAGAGGAGACTGCACTCATCGTAATTAACTTCTCTTACGAACAGCCCTTTACGCTGGATGTGCCTATCGAAAAAGAGAATTGGACTGTTCTACTTTCGACTATTTATGAGGCGGGTAAAGAGATCACGCTATCGGAGACGCTTCAGCCTTTTGAAGTCTCTATTTTGAAAAAAGTCGGAAAGCTTCGTCCTTGAGTTCAGTATACGAGTATACTTTCGACAGCTGACGCCTAAACTTAAAAGTCGTGCTGTTCTCAAAGCGAGGCTTGCCGCTTGACTTAGGCCAAATCAGTGCCATTGATCTCACTGCCTGATGAGATTAAGATTGTTTTAATATTTTTCGAGACGATGACTCAATATTTTTCAGTTCAAAAGACATTTGTCTTGGCTTTTACTCTCTTGAGTATGAGCCAAGCAACAAGTCAGTTTTCCAGTAAGGCGATCGCACAAGAGATTGTCCCTGAAGTGCTACAGCTCTCTAAAATGGAGTCAGAACAGCCTGAACTGCTGCTCTACGGTGGCCCTCGTACGAGGTCTCCATTAGTCCAGTGGTATCTTGAAGAGCTAGAAATTCCTTATCAATATGTTTCTTTAGACATTCAAGCTGGAGAAAATCGTCAGCCTGATTTTTTATCCATCAATCCAATGGGAAGAGTGCCAGCTATTGTGGATGGCGACTTCGCAGTTTGGGAGTCCGGGGCGATTCTTCTTTATTTGGCTGACAAACATGGAGAAATCCCCGATTCTATTGAAGAGCGTGCGGTGATTAATCAGTGGGTCATTTTTGCTAACGCAACTTTAAGCCCTGGATTGTTTCGTGAAGAGCAGCGGGAACGTGAAATGCCTAGATTGCTGACGCCCTTAAACGATATTCTTGAGCAACAGTCCTTTCTCCTAGGATCAGAACTGAGTGTCGCTGATGTAGCAGTCGGTTCATACTTGTACTATGCCAAGGCTTTGTTGTCTCTTGACTTTAGCGACTACCCGGCAGTTGAGAGCTATCTAGATAGGCTCTCAGAGCGCCCTGCTTTTCAAAATACATTGGGTCAACCCCAATAGTGCGAGAAAAAATAAGGAGCGCGAAAAAAACTTATTTCCAGGCTGCTTGAGTAGACTAAAAGGGAGAGACGATCGCCTTAATGACGATTCGACGCAATTTGGCTACCTCGGTCTGACAAATTCTGCTAACCTGCTTAATGCGTAAGCCAGCATTGGCTTTGTATAATAAAAAACAAGCTAGAAAAGAGGCTTACCATGCCACTACCGTATGTATCAATGCGCGGAATTTTGCGCACCACACAGCTTGCGGCCATCATGACTCTTACCGTTGGCTGTGTGGGTGGTTCGGAGCAAGATCTGTCTGATTCTGGACAAACTTCACCTGATTCGGAACCAGATCTTCCAACGGTAACGAGCTGCACACCCTACGAAGCGGCTTTTGAGCTGTACCTTGATCCTGAGACCGTTAACTGCATGGAGGATTTTCTTGAAGTAGCCGCAACCGGTCTTCCTGATTTAACCTCTGGCAGCAGTGAAGATGTACCGATGGTTGGTATTCGCTCTTGGATACAAAGAGTTCCAGTACCCTACGATTATCAATGGCGCATTCCCCTCACACCCGAGTGGTTGAGTGAACCTGTTGAAGCAAGCGCTAAGGGACCAATCGCAGTTGCGGTTGACGGCGTGCCTATTTTTCATTACGAAAGACGCCCCGATGTCTCTACCTCCTTAGACAACTATGAGCAGCGTAACGACACTGTTACGGAAGGTGAGCTAGACCAATGCGGCGGTCACTCCGGGCAGGGCGAAGACTATCACTATCATTACGCGCCAGTTTGCCTGCTAGATGAGCATAATCCTGACCTGCCAATTGCCTTTGGTCTGGACGGCACACCCATTTACTACGGCGAAGGGGGCGATGAGTATTATGGACGAGGTAGATACACCGACCTTAGCTACCTACCTGACAGTGAGCTGGATGATTGCAACGCGCAGCAATTACCCGATGGTAGCTATGTGCATTTTACAACCAAAACGCCGCCCTATGTCGTGGGTTGTCACCACGGCGCTTTTGACAGTAGCTTACAAATTGAGCCTCGTCCCTTTGATAATTTAGCGCAGCGCACACCTAGCCCTTTTGGTGGTAGCTACGGTGAGCCGGTCTCTACGCTAATCACCAATTTTGAGGTGGATGAGAATGGAGAGTATCGTATGGCTTTTGATTCTTTAACGACGCCTGGTGAAACCAGCGCTGTTGTATATAGCCAGATTTCGGCGGGTTGTTGGTTGTTTGAGTCTCAGCTAATTGCCGGGGAAGCTGGACAAACGGTGGAAGCCTGCAGACCATAGCGATCGCGATTCGGTCGATGCGTAAGCAGCTTACTATCCTTCTTTTTAGCTGGATTGTCTCAAAGTTTCTGAGAATGAGGGCGCTGTTGAGATTTCCTATGAGTGTATTCCTAAGTCAACTGAGGCTGGACTAACGCCTTTGAAAAAGCTCGCTATTCAGTGTGGTCACGACAGTGACCTTTTTGGTGCGCTGGCCCGCCTCGCGAATAGAGAAGTGTAGCTCTCGTGCGGTTAGGGTATCGGGTAACGCTGTGAACTCATTTGGTGTCATCGCATTAGGCGCGGATACCGGCCTAGACCAAGTGACAATATGGTCTCTCTTGCCTAGCCGTTTACCTCGCCAAAAGTCACTGTTTTGCCGCTGATGCTGACGAAAGACACCATCTGCTTTTTTTGCTGCCACCAGCGCCAAGTCCACATAGCTGCCATAGGCCCGGTCAGCCAAGGCGATATCGTCTACCGATAAGCTTCGATACTACTGGCGCACCAGGGTAATTTCTGAGGCCTTAAAATCGGCTATTCGCACGGCGATAGCGGCGGCTGTCGCCAACGAGAAGACAACCACTAGTTTGGCTATCGGGAACCCGCAGCCTGCTTGCTGATTTTTGTGCTGTGGATAGGCCGCTTGATTGGCCACCGTGTCGGCCATCACGACTTAGAGCCATCGAGTATCTTGACCACTCGACCCTGCCATAGCCACGCATCTGCTGCTTCAGCGCACAGTGCTTTGCCAGTATGTTCAAACAGCTGAGATAAAACGGCTTCCGGTAAGCGCTGACGGGCTTTGGCATAGCCACCTGTGTTCAGTGAAGGCAAAGGTGCGCCTTTAACCGCCAGTCAGCACTGAATTTGCTTCACGGCGTTCGACAGACTTTTATCCGCATCTAGTACCTGATATAGAAACGCCCACAGCGTCACGATAGGCGTAAACAATCGCTTTCGATAAGTCACGTTGGCGACCTTCAAGGCCGATTCGATGATGCGGTCGTTTTTTTTGGCTATGTTGCACTCTTAAGTCAGCGCCATTCATCGATAGATACTTTTATCGGTTTGGTTATTGGCTCAAAGGTTTTAAAGTGCGGATCTTTGCATGCTTACTTGTGTCTTTAGATACCGCTGATAATTTGGCTATAGGCGCAATATAACGATAAATCAATAGCGCAAATCAACAGAGCAACCTAATATGGCCTATCCCAACATCCAACCGCTCTCTTTAGAGCTGCGATCGCTGCAAGAATTGCTTCAGTCTGAAGGTGTGAAGTATGCGATGGCTAGCTTTGTTGATATTCACGGAATGGCTAAGGGAAAAGTGGTGCCGATGGCTCATTTTGACCGCATGATGCAGGGCTCAGAGCTGTTTACAGGGGCGGCTTTAGACGGTGTGCCGCAGCAGATTAATGACGACGAGGTGGGTACGATGCCTGATCCTAAAACGGTAACTGTGCTGCCCTAGAATTCTGAAGTGGCGTGGTTTGCAAGTGATTTGCATCTGGTAGGAGAACCGTTTGAGGCCTGCTGCCGAACGATTTTAAAAAACACGCTGAAGCAGGCTGCGCAAATGGGCTATCAGTTTAACTTGGGCATTGAGACTGAGTTTTTTATTTTTAAGGAGGATGGAGCAGGTGGGTTTTCTCCGGTGAGCGATCGCGATACGCTGCCCAAAGCGGCTTATGCCTTGCCTACGCTGCTCGACAACTACAAGATTTTGGATCGGATTGTCAGCGCCATGAACGATCTAGGCTGGGACGTTTATTCTTTTGACCATGAAGATGCTCAAGGTCAGTTTGAAACAGACTTTACCTATTGCGATGCGCTGAAAATGGCTGACCGGCTGACGTTCTTTCGCTTTATGGTGAAAGAGCTGGCGCGCGAGGAGGGATATTTTGCCAGCTTTATGCCTAAGCCATTTGCAAACCAAACTGGCAGCGGCGCTCACTACAACATGTCGCTAGCCGATGCTGAAACGGGTGAAAATCTGTTTGAAGATACTGGCGATCCGTGCGGACTCTCTAAGCTGGGGTATCAGTTTATTGCAGGCGTGCTGAAACATGCAAAGGCGATTGTTGCGGTTACCTGTCCGACGGTCAATAGCTATAAGCGTTTGGTGCGAAAGGGCAGTATGTCTGGTTTTACCTGGGCTCCTGTGTATGTGTGCTATGGCAATAACAACCGGACAAATATGCTGCGCATTCCGCTGGGTGGGGGGCGCGTAGAATGCCGAGCGGCTGATATTTCAACCAACTTGTACTTGGGGGCGGCGATGATTTTGGCGGCTGGTTTAGAGGGTATTCGAGAAGGTCTTGATCCGGGGATGCCACATACGGAGAATATGTATGAGTACTCGCTAAGCGAACTGAAGGAGATGGGAATTGAGACGCTGCCTAAGACTTTGGGAGATGCGATCGCAGCTTTTGCTGCTGACCCGCTGAGCAAGCAAGTGATGGGACCGCTAATGTACCAAACCTATATTGACTTTAAAACTCAAGAGTGGGAAGAGTATCACAGCCACGTCTCCGACTGGGAAATTCAACGCTATTTGAAGTTTTTCTAGCCCTTACCGGGTGCCGAACATGCGATCGCCGGCGTCCCCTAACCCTGGCAAAATATAGCCGTGCTCATCGAGCTTATCGTCAATGGCGGCTGTAAATATAGGGACGTCGGGATGCTCTTGATGAAAGCTGTCAATGCCTTGTGGAGAAGCTATTAAACAGACAAACTTGATGGACTGCGGCTGGGTCTCTTTTAGGCGATGAACAGCAGCGATCGCAGAATTTCCGGTTGCGATCATCGGATCAACAATCAGCATTTCTCGTTCGTGTACGTCGTTTGGCACTTTGAAATAGTACTCTATAGGAACCAGCGTTCTAGGGTCGCGGTAGAGACCAATATGGCCGACTCTAGCTGAGGGCATGAGCTTTAGCATGCCGTCTAAAATACCTTGTCCGGCTCGCATAATTGAAATGAGAACCAGCTTTTTCCCGGACAGCGTTGGGGCATGCATTGGGGAGAACGGCGTTTCAATTAAGACATTTTCCAGGGGTAACTTTCGGGTCACTTCGTAGGCCAGCAGCATACTAATTTCTTCTAAGAGCTGCCGAAACTTGGCGGTGCTGGTGTCCTTTTGCCGCATCAGGGTCAGCTTGTGCTGAATCAGCGGATGCTCAATGAGCGTTGTTGAGTTGTTCATTCGTTGGTTTGTTTACCACAAGTCTTGTATTCGCACTGCTTATATTCGTACTGCTTATATTCGTACTGCTTATATTCGTACTGCTTATATTCGTACTGCTTATATTCGTACTGCTTATATTCGTACTGCTTATATTCGTACCGCCTGCTTTCGTTAAAAGACCGTACCGTCGCTCTCGACTGTAATAGGAGGGGTGCCCGCAGGTCGTAGGCGTTTAGCGATGCGGCGTCCGGCTGCCCAGGTGCCACCTTCTAAAACTTTGATTAGGGGCAGTTCCTCTGGGGATTTGTGGACGAGCTGGCGAACGCGATCGCCGATCAAATCTAGCATGACAATCGTTAAGGCTCGCCATTCTACCACGATAGGAGAGGCTGGACGATGTGGCTGACTGGTAGCTGCTAAATGTTTGGGAACCAACAGTTTCATATCCACGCAGAGCCCTCCGTTGCGATACTCGGCGAGTCCGGTCAGTGCGTTTAGGTTGGTCACGCGGACACCTGCTGTCGCTAAGGGCTCGACGAGTGAATAGGTGAGCCACTGGGAGAGCTTGTGGAAGGGCACTAAATGGTTACCAGGCGATGTGTTGACGAGGGCTGGATGAGGCCACACATCGCCGAGGTTGGTTTGACCGATAGACACTCGACCTGGCCAAATGCTGCCAAAGCGCCTGAGAACTTCGCCTAGCAGGCTGTCGGCGCTGACTGAAAGGCTCTCTTGCTGTATGGGCTGTTTGGTGGGCTGTCCGGCTTTTGGTGGGGCTGTTAAAGCGTCTAGTAAATCGCTGGGTCTAGCGAGCGTTGCGTCAGTTGTTGTGTAAGTTGTTGCGCTAGTCGTTGTGTCAGGGCGATTACTTTGCAGCGCCAGGGTTTTTCCTAGCTGCTGCAAAAGCGCCAATCGACCAGAGAGTCCGATGAGTGGATTTTCTGCTGTGACTTGAAAGGCAGCAGCGAGTTCGGCCAGCGTGAGCTGTTGAAGCGCTGTCGCATCGACCTGATAGGGAAAGTTTGGCAGGGATGAAAACAGCCCTTGCTCAAAGGCTCGTAGGCTGGCAACGGCTAGCCCTTCTGAGCGCTGCAAGGTTTGCTGCTGAGCGCTTGTAGCCCCGGCCTGAATATCTCGATAGCGCCATTGACTGCCCGCTCCTGCATCTAGTAAAACGCTGATGATAACGAGATCGATTTGAGATTTTGCGATGGACAGAGCATTGGCTGATTTGCGACCATCTGCTATATGCTGTCTGGTCTCTAGCTGTTCTTTCTCTATCTTCTTTTCGAGAGCCTGATAGAAAGCCGCAAGGCGAGGAACACCGCCACTGTCGAAGTGCCGCCAGCGGCTGTGAAAGGGTACATCGAAGCTGGGGTAAGACTGCCGGGTTGTTCCGACAACATAGGCGGCAACGGTGTCTAGCTGAGAAAGATCGCAGGAGAAATGCTCAAGCTGGTTGGCCTGACACCGCTCGAATAGGTAGTAGGCGCGATCGCGGATGGCCTGAGGGGTCTGTAAGTAAGCGATGGCCGCTTGCTCTGCGCTCTGCTGCTGTGTTTGCGCTTGTTCTGCAAGCGCAGTTTTATTCTTCTGCATCACTTTCTGCGCCACTCTCTGTACCACCTTTTGCACCACTTTCTCCGTACTGCCGACCGATGGTCTGGCTTAGTGTGGCCTCGTTAGGGACTACGCCCTCTGTAAAATAGCCTGCTGCCATCTTTGCGTTCATTTCAACCTGGGCATCTGCTGGAATGAGATCTTCTGGAATGGAAACGCGCTCAACAATCTCAATACCCGACTGGACGACCGCGTCATATTTGAGGTTACTCATAGAGACAAACTGATCGATACGGGTGATGCCTAGCCAGTGCATGACATCGGGCATCAGCTCTTGAAATCGCATGTCTTGAACGCCGGCGACGCATTCAGTGCGTGCAAAGTAGGTGTCGGCGCGATCGCCCCCGCTCTGACGCTTGCGAGCGTTGTACACCAAAAATTTGGTCACTTCGCCCAACGCTCTGCCTTCTTTGCGGGCGTAGATAATGACGCCTGCGCCGCCTGCCTGCGCAGTGGTGACGGCGACTTCGATGCCATGTACCAAATAAGGCCGACAGGTGCAAATGTCTGAGCCAAATACGTCGGAGCCGTTGCACTCATCATGAATGCGGACGGCGAGCGGGCGCTCAGGATCTGCGATCGCTTCAATCTCTCCTAGAATATAGACGGTCATGCCGCCAATCGGTGGTAAAAACACCTGAAGATCGGGCCTGGTCACCAGCTCTGGAAACATACCGCCTGTTTGTTCAAACAACGTCCGCCGCAGGTCGCTTTCTAGTACGCCAAATCGCTGTGCAATCCCTGGCAGATACCAAACGGGTTCGACGGCGGCTTTGGTCACCACCAGCTCTCCGCGCTGGTTCATTATTTTGCCGTCCACTTTTATTCGGCCCTGTTCAACCGCTTCTTGCAGTTCTGGAATGTTGATATGGGCTTTGGTGATGGCAATAGAGGGGCGAATGTCGTATCCGTCGGCTCTCAGCTCGGCGAAGAGATTGTTGTCTAAGGTGCCAAACGGATCGAGAGAGACAATTTTATCTGTCTGGCCCCAGCTAGGATGCGGCCCAATGGTCGCTGTGGGTGAAGTATTGGTTAGGTCTGCCCGATGGTCGCGCTCTAGGCTGCCGCTAGCCACCGCCAGCGCCCGATACACCGCGTAGCTACCGGAATGGGTGCCAATCGCATTGCGGTGCGTTCTGTTTCCTAGCGTGGCAATAATGGGCCCGCGCTCTATCGGATCACGATGTCCCCACTGAATTTCTAACGGCTGCTCTCCAAAGTTTCCAGGATGAGATGTTAGAACGATATGTTTATGAGAAGGCTTACGAGAAGGTTTGTGAGAGGGCTTATGTAAAGGCTTTTGGTGCGCAGATGTCATTGGAGAGCCTCGCTGTCAACGAATCCTCAAATTAGCGCATTCGCTGTGCTTTAGACTGTGATAGAAACATCATTTCTCTCAAGAATTGATCATTTCGCTGGTTATTTCATTGGGTTATTTCGCTGGGCAGTATAGAGCGCACAGCAGGCTCGCTCGCAACCGAATTAATGACTGCGCATAGGGACAGAAAAAGAAAACCTACTAGGTTTTTCATAGATGTGCACTTCTCTTGTGGGTGTTTTAGCTGTAAGCCCAAGCCCGGTGAATTCAGGCCTTGCGAACGTACGATTCTGTTAGTTTAGTTGTTGAATAGACTGTTACAGCGGTCTCGTAAAGAAACTATATCGTTATAGAATCGTCAGGGATCTGTCGTCAGCAACGCTGCTGCCAAAACTTTGACACCAGAATGTTGGACGCCAGAACGTTGGACGCTAGAAAGTTGAACGCCAGAACGTTTCACAGCGGCTATGGTAAACAGGGCTATGGCAAACAGCTCATGTAGTTTTCGGTATCCCAGTTGCTAGTGGTGGCTAAAAATCGAATCCATTCATCTCGCTTGTATTCTTCGTATAGCCGGTACATCTCTCCTGGCATTGCCGATTTAATCACTTCGTCATCTGCTAGCCGATCTAGCGCTTCGCCAAGAGACATGGGCAGCTTTTTGGTCTGTTTACCGGCTTCCATTGCCTCATAGATATTGCGCTGCTCTGGCTCGCCTGGGTCTAGGTTGTTGCTTAGCCCGTCGTCAAAAGCCTGTAGCATTGCCCCTGCCATCAGATACGGGTTTACCATTGAGTCAACTGCGCGATATTCAAATCGTCCCGGTGCAGACACGCGCAGGCCGCAGGTCCGGTTTTGGTAGCCCCAGTCAGAGTAGACTGGGGCCCAAAAGCCAGCATCCCACAGCCGCCGATAAGAGTTTACGGTAGAGCAGCCTACGGCGGTTAGTGCGCCCAGGTGAGCAATCACGCCGCCAATGCAGTTGAGCCCAACGGGGCCTGGCATTCGAGGCGATTCTTCGGGCACTGGCATGAAGGTGTTTTCGCCGCCCTGATGGTAGGTGTAGTTGCCGTCTAGCCCTGGTAAGCTCTCCAGGCCAAATGTCTTTACGGTGGTCTCTCCGCCACGCCATAAAGAGAGATTGTGGTGGCAGCCTGAAGCCGAGACACCCAAGAAAGGCTTTGACATGAAGCAGGCAATGAGATTGAACTCTCGGGCAACCTGCGCGCAGATTTGGCGGTAGGTCGTGAGGCGATCGCACGTTCGGAGCGCATCATCGTACATAAAGTTCAGCTCTAGCTGCCCTGGTGCATCCTCGTGATCGCCCTGGATCATATCTAGGCCCATTGCCCGAGAGTACTCAATCACTTTTAAGAACACCGGACGAAGCTCTTCAAACTGGTCAATATGGTAGCAGTTTGGCTTGGTGACACCGCCCGCAGGTTTGCCGTCTGGTCCTTTTTTCAACCACATCATCTCTGGCTCGCAGCCATGCCGTAGCTGCAACCCGTGCTTTTCCTGAAACGCCGCATGCAGCCGCATCAGATTGCCGCGGCAGTCTGAGGTGAGAAAGGCACCCGGATTCTCTTCTTCTTCGCGATTGCGAAAACAAACGCAATAAACTCTAGCAACCCGCTTATCCCAGGGTAGCTGGCAAAATGTGTCTGGATCTGGGATAGCGACTAGCTCTGCTGATTCTGGGCCATAGCCCAAATACTGTTGCTGTCGGTCAATTCTAAGATCTACCATTGCGCCATACACTAGCTGAATCCCCTTTTCAGCGGTGGTTTCCCAGTGGTCGGCAGGAACGCCTTTGCCGGTAATTTTGCCGGTGATAGAAATGAACTGGTAATAAATGTATTGAACGCCTAGCTCATCAATTTTGGCTCGAACCTGCTTGACTAGCTCGTCGCGGCCTGGGGCGCGAACATAAGCGGCGATATCTGTTGAAGCACTAGCTGAAGAACTATGCGCTGAGCTATTGGCTGAGGCATCTGTTGCAGCGCGGTTTTGAGTGAGTGTTCCAGTCACAGCTGAATCTCCGCAGTAGGGTGAGCAGACTTGAGCAAGCGTTGGATGGCGCTGGGAAAAAGCGAGCTGTATAGGTAGCTCGCGATAAAGCTCGTGAATAAAGGGGCTTTTGAATAAGTAAAGCTAACTTGTTATAACAGGTTTGTATCAGAGGTTACACATCGGCGATTGGCGCAAAAGCCGTTACAGGTCATCACAACAGTGGAAATGGCTTTTGAGGAATCCACTGTGCCCAAAGCTCGGCGAGCGAGCCGTCGGCCATGAGTTCAGACAGTACGCTGTTGAGCTTTTCTAGCAGCGTAGGCTGAGTTTTTGAAACGCCAATCGCAAAGGGGACTTTGGTTGGCAGGCTAAAGGCCAGTCGCAGATCGGGGTCTTCTTCAGCGGCGACTAGCAGCACAAGCTCATCGTCAATGAGTGCGTCTATTTCTCCGGCTCGCAGGGCGGCTAGCATCTCTGGGAGCACTTTGTCACTGCCTGGATAGGGCACCGCTTTAGCACCTGGAAATGATTTGACTAAAGCAATGTTAGTGCTGTCGGCTAGGCCGCCTACGCGCTGACTTTTTAGCTCGTCGGGTGATGAAACAGTGCTAGAGCGCTTTACTAATACGGCTTCGTCAAACAGGCCGTAGGGCCGGGTAAAGGTGACTAATTCTTGCCGTGCGGGGGTGATGGCCTGATTGAACCAAATAGCGTCATATGTGCTGTTTTTGGCTGGGTCTAGGCTGGTGTAAAAGTCTTCCATTGGGCAGTTGTGCCAGGTTGGAGTGAGATGGAGGCGATCGCATACCAGGCGCGCTAGCTCGGGCTCGTACCCTGTGTGCTCTCCCGCTTGGTTGAGGTAGCTCATGGGCCTAGCGTCAAAGTCACTTGCCACAATATTGAGATAGCCGGACTGCTTTGTCAGCGTTCCCTCAGATTTCATGCCGATTTCTCCATAAAGTTGTCTGGGCGGTCAGGTTGTTTGGGCAGTCAGGTTATTTGACAGTTTTGTCTTGTTACTTGTTAGGTGTATCAAATTAGGCGTATTCAAGAGTTGTATCAAAAGAGTTGTATCAAAGAGCACTGTTTCTCTTGCTGATAAACTTATTATGACAAGTAGAGATGTACGATTTAAGTAGAGTCTGTTCGCTGGTATTTGTCAATTCTCTTTTGTTGCATCAGGACTCAGCCTGCTATGAGCTACTTGCCAACCCGCCTCTCTGAGGCTCAACTAAAACAGTTTCAGGACGACGGGTTTTTAATTGTTGAAAATTTTATCTCGCCAGACTTTGCGCAAGAGCTGGCGGCCCGTATGGAGCCCCTGTTTCACGGTACGTTTGAAACGGGCATTTATCCTGACGAGTGGTACTGGCGACCGGGCCTGAGCTTGCCAGACGTAACGCGAGAAATGTGTAATGCCTGGAAGTGCGATCGCACTATCGCTAGCCTGGTGCTCTCGGCTGAAATTGGTCGGCTGACAGCGACGCTGGCCGGTTGGGACGGGGCTAGAATTGGGCAAGACAGCCTGTGGATGAAGCCGCCTGGGGCAAAGGCGATCGCAATGCACCAAGACGGTGCCTATATTGATTATTTGGACCCGGCGCAGATGATGACCTGCTGGGTCGCACTAGACGATGCTGCTGCCGAAGACGGCACGCTAGTGTATGTGAAAGGCTCGCATAAGTGGCCGCTTTCTTCAGTAGAAGGAGAGTTTCACGCGCCTAAAAAAGACTATCAGTGGGCTATGCTTCAGGCCGCAGAAAACGCTGGCGTAGAGCAGCCTGAGCTGGTTGTCGTAGAAGTGCCTGCCGGTGGCTGCGCTTTTCATCACGGGCGCACCTGGCACGGCCTGTGCAAGACAACGCGCACGGAAGGAACTTTTCACAGCATTGGGCTACATACTATTCCGGCGCGATCTCAGTTTCACCCGACCAACCCGGCTGGCTATATCTACGGGCGATACAAGCGACTGGGCAGCGTTGAAATGGACGAGAGCTTTTTCCCAGTGCTGTGGCAAAAAGACGGCTACCGCAGTCCTCATTTAGCGGACTACTGCGCTGACCCGCTAGCTAGCTCAATATCTCAAAATGCCCCCTCTTTCTCTTTCACCTAATGACAACTACCACTTGTGCTAGTCAATCTACTTTAAAGGGTCTTAGCGCTGACTTTGACCCGCAGTGGGTGCTAACGCCTCAGCAAAAAGAGCTGCAAACCAGGCTGATTGACCTATGCGAAAAGGTGCTCAGGCCCAATGCGATCGCCTCTGATCGCAATCTCATCTATCCTCGCAAAAACTTTGAAGCCCTAGCCTCGATGGGCCTGCTGGGCCTGCTGGTTCCTAAGCTGTGGGGCGGACTGGGCGAAAACCACACCTGCGCTGCGATGGTTGTGGAAACCATTGCTCGCTACGGCTGTCCTAGCACGGCTATGTGCTACACCATGCACTTGGGGGCTGTCGCTGCGGCTCTGTTTCGCGCTCACAACAATTTAGAGCTACAGACGCTGCTCCAGCGCCTGGATAGAGAGGTTGCTATTGGCACACTGTCCTACTCAGATCCTGAAACTGGTTCGCACTTTTGGTATCCGGTTTCTTCACGGGCCGAAAAGACAGCCGCCGGGTGGCAAGTTTTTAAGCGCGCTTCTTGGACCACCTCGGCAGGCTTTGCCGACTGGTATATTGTTCAAACCACTAGCCCTCACTTCAGCGGCGACTATTCCGATCTCTCTTGCTTTTTGATTTACGGAGACGAGGTGCAAGCAGAGCCGCACAAGTGGGATGCGCTCGGACTGCGCGGCAATCAGTCAGGGACTCTGCTCGTTGATGGCGTGGTCATTCCTACTCGGCGGATGGTTGGCCTAGAGGGGGACGGCGTTGCCTCTAATGATGAAATTGTCGATCCGTTCTTTTTACTGTGCTCTTCGGCCTGTTGGAATGGTATTGCAATGGGCGCGATGGACATTGCAAAAAATCATGTGACTCGGAAAAAGCATGTGGATGTAGGCATGAGAGTTGCCGACTATCCCACCATTCAAGACTATTTTGGTGAGGCAATTATCGACACTAGCGCCTGCCGCATGTATACCTTTTCGATGGGTCAGCTAATGGATCGGCTCACGAATGACTGCGACTGGTCAATTCATGCGGATGCTGCTGCGCTGCCTCGCTCTGCGTATCTGCACTGGTACTGGCAAATAAAGTTTTCGGCGGCAAAAAATGTGGCACACGTTTGCGACAAAATGCTTCACGCCTGCGGTGGCTCTGGTTTTAAAAAAGACATGGAGCTAGAGCGCTATTTGCGAGATGGTAAAGCGGGCTGGGTCATGGGGCCAACGAATGAGATTTTGCGGCAGTTTGTTGGAAAGTCGGCGCTGCTGGGCTTTGAGAGCCTTGACTATTGGAATCAGTCAGTCAATGAGCGATCGCTACACAATGAGCTTAAAAAGATGGATGTGACAGAGAAGCGCAAGCTAGCTGAGGCGTTGCTAGCAGAGGTGGAAGCGGCAGAAGACGCAGATGGCGCTCAGATCAAAAGGCCGGCGATGACTGGCGTTAGCGCTTAGGCGCAAAAGACTATGCGCGGCGGAAGACCAAGGCGGAAAACCAAAGCGGAAAACTATAGCAGAAGATTATAGCGGAGGCTACAGAGCATGACCCTTGCAACCGAAAGAACAGCGACGGCCACAAAAGTGAGCCATCCGCTAGAGCCGCTAATGCCTGAAGAGATGACGGCGGCTGTTGAGATAGTTCGCAAACAAAAGTCTCTAAGCTCTGACGTTCGCTTTGTGACGGTGACGCTTAGAGAGCCGGCAAAGGAGGCTGTACTAGGCTTTAGTAAAGGAGACTATATTGCCCGAGAAGCCTTTATTATTTTGCTGGATAATGCGAGGGCAAAAACCTACGAAGCTGTGGTTTCTCTTAGCCAAGAAACAGTCGTCTCTTGGGACTATATTCCTAACGTTCAGCCGCCGATTATGCTCGATGAGTTTGTAGAATGCGAGGCGGCGGTGAAAGCTAGCCCAGAATTTCAAGCTGCGATCGCTAAGCGCGGTATCACCAATCCTGATCTGGTGATGGTTGATCCCTGGTCTGCTGGCAACTATGGCATTGCCGAAGAGGAGGGCGTTCGCCTTTCGAGGGCGCTGTGTTGGGTTAGGGCCAACCCGACCGATCACGGCTACGCCAGACCGATTGAGGGCGTGATTCCGGTTGTAGATCTCAACAAAATGGAAGTGATTCGGGTAGAAGACTATGGTGTCGTGCCGCTGCCGCCAAAAGATGGCAACTACACGCCTGAATATGTGAAAAACTATCGAACAGATATTAAGCCGCTAGAAATTGTACAGCCCGAAGGCCCTAGCTTTGAGGTGAACGACCACGAAATTAGCTGGCAAAAATGGAATATCCGAGTTGGCTTCACACCGCGTGAAGGTTTGGTGCTATACAACGTCACCTACACAGATAAAGGAGAAGAACGACCTGTTTTCTACCGGGCTTCACTAGCTGAGATGACGGTGCCCTATGGCGATCCGCTGCCGCACCACTATCGCAAGAATGCGTTTGACGTGGGCGAATATGGCATAGGATCGCTGGCGAACTCTTTGACGCTAGGCTGCGACTGTTTGGGCGTTATTCATTATTTTGATGGGTTTATTACCAGCTCTCGCGGAGAAGTTGCCAAAATTGAAAATGCAATTTGCTTGCATGAAGAAGACTTTGGCATTTTGTGGAAGCACATGGACTGGCGCACGGAGCAAACGGAGGTGAGAAGATCTCGCCGCTTAGTGATTTCTTTTATTGCCACCGTGGGCAACTACGAGTACGGCTTTTACTGGTACTTTTATCAAGACGGCACGATTCAATATGAGGTAAAGCTAACGGGCGTTGTGAGCACTGCTGCTGTGATGCCAGGAGAGGTCTCTAAATACGGTACGCTAGTCGCCCCGCAGCTCAATGCGCCGATTCACCAACACATTTTTAACGTGCGTATGGATATGTGTGTCGATGGTGCGAACAACTCTGTTTATGAGGTCGATATTGTGCCTGAAGAAGGCGATCGCAATCCTTATGGCAACGCCTTCTATGCCAAATCTACCTTGCTGCCAACAGAGCTAGCGGCGCAGCGCCTGATTGACCCGATGAAAGGGCGCTATTGGAAGATTGTGAACCCTGCTAAGACCAATGCTATGGGCTACCCTACGGCGTACAAGCTAATGCCAGGAGATAATACGCTGCCAATGGCCCGCTCTGATGCGAGCGTTACCCGCAGGGCTACCTACATGACTGAGCACCTGTGGGTGACGCCCTATAGCGAAGACGAAAGATACCCAGCAGGTGACTACCCAAACCAGCACCCTGGCGGGGCAGGGCTACCGTTTTGGACCCAGCGCGATCGCTCTGTAGAAGATACCGACATTGTCGTCTGGTATACCTTTGCGCACAGCCACTCTCCTCGCGCCGAAGACTGGCCGGTGATGCCGGTGGCGACCATTGGCTTCAAGCTAAAGCCGCTGAACTTTTTCGACGAAAACCCTGCTAACGACGTGCCGCCTTCACCTAAAAACCACGGCAGTAAACATGCTTGTTGTCAATAAATCTACCGGCGACCTGGCTGACGGCGATCTGGCTGATGCAGATGTCTCTAGGCCGGGTATATCCAGTCCAGATTCAGACCAGACCTACTCAGACGTGCCACCAGCGCTGGGTAAGCCAATCTGCGAGTATCGCATTGCGCCCGGTGATGCTCATGCCTATCCTGTCAAAAAAGGTCAGTACGTTCAAATTATTGACGTAGAAGGCTCACAGTGCTCCGACTTTCTTGCTTTTGCTGGTGACGATTTTGGTAATGACTACGGCCAAACGCTAGAGAGCACCGTTACGCGTACGTTGAACGGAACGGCTAACCCTAGAGCGGGCCTACACGGAAAGTACTTTTCTCAAACCATGCAGCCGCTGGTAGAGGTGATTCGAGATACGTGCGATCGCCACGACAGCTTTTTGCTGGCCTGCACTTCTCGCTATTACGAGGACGCTGGCTATCCGGGCCATCCTAGCTGTAGTGAAAATTTCAATCGTATTCTTGCAAACTACAACATTCCACCAAGACCCGGCTGGCCAGCTATCAATTTCTTTTTCAACACTCAGATTAATTGCGATCGCACGGTTGCCAGCGCAGAATCTTGGTCTCGCCCCGGTGACTATGTTCTGTTAAAGGCGCATCAAGATCTGCTCTGTGCCAGTTCGGCTTGCCCTGACGACATAGATCCGGCAAACAACTGGCAGCCCACGCCTATTCACATTCGAATATACGCTGCCGACGAGTCGTTTGAACCAGCAACCGGCAGACGAGTGGCCGCTGATCTACCGATTTGCCTGACTCAAGAGAGCGCTTTTACCGCGAGTATCCGATCGCTAACAGACGATCTGATTGATTACAACAGCTTTTGGGTGCCCAACAGCTTTGCGTATCAGGGTGCTCAGGCCGAATACTGGGCGCTCAGACAGCGAGCCGCGCTGATGGATCTCTCGGCGCTGCGCAAGTTTGAGATTACCGGCGTAGATGCTTTTGCCCTGTTGCAATATGCCTTTTCTCGCAATTTAGAAAAAGTAAGCGCAGGTCGTTCTGCCTATGGCTGCTTGCTTAATCCTCATGGTGGTATTGTTGATGATGGCATTGTCTTTTGCTTTGGCCCCGCGCACTATCGCTATGTCGGTAACTGCGATACCGATGGGGCTTGGCTAAGGCGCTTGGCTCAGCAGCAGAATTTGACGGTTACTATCGAAAATACGAGCGATCGCATTCATAATTTGGCGCTTCAGGGCCCAGCCTCATACAGCATTCTAAAGCCGCTGCTCGCCTCGCCCAGCGTGCTTGATGACCTAGGCCACTTTAGATTTAAGGCCGTTGAGATAGAAACCATTCCTGTTTTACTCTCTCGCACTGGCTATACGGGTGAGCTGGGCTACGAGCTGTTTGTTCACCCTCGCTATGGTTCACAGCTATGGGACATTTTGATGAAAGCGGGTAAACCTAGAGGCCTGCTACCGCTAGGAATGCACGCTTTGGATATAGCCCGGATTGAAGCCGGTCTACTGGCCAGAGACTATGAGTTTAATGATTTGATTTCTCCTTATCAGGCGGGCATCGGTTGGACAGTTGCCCTGAAAAAGTCGGATCTCATTGGCAAAGCAGCTTTAGAATCTATTCGCCGGCGTCCGCCTAAAGTTGCTGTGGGCTTGGTTTTAGAAGGAAATGAAGTGGCTGCTTGTGGTCAAAATATCTATGCCAAAGGCGAACGCTGGCGTATTGGTCAAATTACGAGCGCTACTTTTTCTCCTATTCTTAGGCGCAGTATTGCTATGGCTCAGGTTGTGCCTGAGTTTGCCCAGGCTGATTCTCAAGTTGAGGTGGGCCTAGTAGATGGCTTTAAGCGGCGGGTTGTGGCAACCGTTGGGCCGTTAGCCGCTTTCGACCCTACCAAGAGTCGGGCAAGAGCTGAGGCCGCAACCTATGCCTAAAATTTGGGATATGGCCGGTAAGGACGCGCTGGCGGTGGCCCAGCAGCTTTTTGGCCATCAGGTAGGATACTTGTCGCCGTTTCAATCTGTTGAGACAGTGCGAGAGGGGCAGGCTTGTTCTGTGCTCAGGCTGTGCAACTGCAATTTTCGCATTAGCTGCGCTGATGCGTTAGATCAGCAGGTGGCCACGCATCAGCGCGGCGTATGGATAAAGCAATACGGCTGGCTAAGCACGCTTTCACTACCGATTGAACAGCTTTCGGCGCTTACTAAAACAGCGACGACGAGGGCCCCGCACCGGCTGCAAAACTTGCCTAACAATCAAGCTGTTCCCGCTAGCTTTAAGGGTATTCCTGTCTTGATCTGGCGGCATCCTATTCAAGGTGAGCCTGCTGTAGAGCTGCATGTTGCTGCTACAGACAGGATTAGACTGCTTGAACAGCTTAAAAGTTTGAGTCAGCCGCCGCCTACTCTGGAGACAGTAAAAACAGTCTCCTAAAAAAGCAGCTACTACAGCCAATTACCAATCAAGATAAACGGAGCCCATCGGTAAGGGTGCTGCGCTACAAAGTCATCAGAGCGAATCATTGCGATTTGCGCCTGTCTGAGCGCTTCTGCCTTGGTCATTTGAGGCGATTGCAGATTCTCGTAAAACTCTGCGATTAGCTCTGCCGACGCGCTGTCGCTGACTGACCACAGGGTGGCGATCGCACTGCGTACTCCTGCTCTAATCGCTACTCCGGCTAGGCCCAGCGTCGATCGGTTGTCGCCAATTGCCGTCTCACAGGCGGTCAGCGTTAGCAGCTCAATCGGCGCACGCGTCGGATCGCTTACTGTACGAATCAAGGCGTCTAGCTCGCTAATCGTCAGCGTTTCGTTAAACTCGCCGGTCTCTCCTTTCGCGCCCGCTACCAGGTAGTTATCGGCTGGGTTAAAGCCAAAGGTTCCGTGTGTTGCCATGTGCAGAATTCGATAGTCCTTTTCTGCTAGCGCGGTCTTTAGGGCCGAGATTGAAAAGTCTTCATTTAGCAGCATGCGATTATCTGTGAGCTTATCTGCTACTTTCATTAGCTCGTCATCAACGCCAGGTAATCCGATGAACGATCTTTCTTTTATCTGAGGGCGATCGCTCACGCCAACTAGCAGTGCGCTTAGGGTGGTGGGGCGAGAGACTTTTTGTGGATCGGTCAGCGTTAGGCTGGGCGTTGTGGCTACGGCAAACTTTTCGATGAGATACTGTTCGCCGTCATACAGCGCTGCCATCGGCACGCTACGCAGCAAACCGTCGTTTACAAAGACCAGGGTTTCCACCCCGACTAAATCTTGTTCAAACGGTCGAATTAGCCAGTCGTAGAGCTGTGTAGAAGGCGCGTACGCATATTCAGTAATATATTGACTGCCACCTTGTTCTAGGGTATCTCTAAACGCTTTTAGCGTTTGTTCTATTTCTTGTGGATCAACCGGAATTTGTACTACTTTTTTGCCGTTGTCGGGCAGGCTGGCAATCACTGCTAGCTGTTGACTGGCTAGCTGTTGACTGGCTGGCGACTGACTGGCTGGCGACTGGCCCTGCTGAACCAACACCGATCCGTCTGCATCCAAAATCGCGGTGCTAATGACTGCTGTTGCTAGGCTGTCTCCAACCGCATCTACGCGGGTGGCCACTGGCGCAATTACACAGTCATTGGCAAAGTAGCTTTGCAGCTCGGCTACTTTGAGCGAATCTAGCGTTTCTAGCGTGCTGTCTAGCTCGTCGAAAGCCTGCTCGCCCTGACGCAGCGTTACCGCTGGGGGTACTGATTTTAAGTTGAGCTGAGCGTACTGACGATAAATTGGCTCAACTGTGTCGCGAAAGTCGAACTGTAGGTCTCGGTTGGCGTTGAGAATATCGCTGCGAATTTGGCCTAGCAAGTCAACTGCCTGCTGATAGGCTTGCGCCGCATCTGTTAAGTTCTCTTGGGCCCTGAGAATTCGGCCCATCTGCCAGTCTAGTAAATACAAGCTGTCTTGGCCTGCTAGCCCCTGATCGGCGGCTAGGCGAGCATCTTGTGTGTGCTTTAGCGCTTGCTGATATCGCTGCATTCGCTCGTCTATATTGCCCAGTTTGCCCAGCGCAAAAGAGACAATTCGAGGGTTCTCTAACCTTTCTCCAATTTCTAGGGCTTGGTTCAACAGTTCGGTTGCTTGCGCTTCTGTCTGCGGGCTGGGCGCTGTTGCATTCAGCTCTGTTTGTAGCTCTCTGATTTCAATCGGCTCTAAAAAGTCTGCTAGCTTGATTGCTGCAAATGCTTTGGTCTGAGAGTCGGGTAGCCGGTCGAGCGTGGCAAATGCAAGCTGCCACTGCTGTTGGGCTTGGGCCTGATTGCCTGCTCGCTCGTAGGCTGGAATCAGGTTTAGCAACAGTCGCATCTGGGCGTCTGCTGATGCTTGCTCTCGCGCGAGCTGATAGCCCGATTGAAACTGCTCAATTGCCGTATTGTTGTAGCTGTCAGCGGCTGCTCTAAACTCCGCTGCCGACTGATCGGCCCTGGTGTCTGCTGCGATCGCCCTTCGGTAGTTTACCTGCGCTAGGCTTACTGACACACTGCCCAAGCTGTTGAGCAGGGCCCCTTCTAACCTCGCTTCACCGGCCTGGCGGCTAATCTCTAACCCCGCCTCAATAAAGCCAGAAGCGGTTTCGGCATCGCCACTGAGCCGATACGCTTCACCCAGGCTGCCTAGCGCCGCAATTTGCCCGACCGCGTCTTCTGTTGCAGTTGCTAGCTGCAAAGCGCTACCGATCTGGCAACGCTCAGCTTTTGTGGCGATCGCATCTGCTTCAGCCGCCTCTGCTAAAGGGCTAGCTTCAACGCTGACGACGCTAACTTCTACGCCGCCGACCGTTGCGGTGCTGACATCTGCTGACGTTCCACACAGCAGCGCGATCGCTCTTCTATGCTGACCCAGTCGGCTATAGGCCTGAGCCTGCTCGCTCAGCAGCCGACCTAGCTTCTGTCCGTTATCTTCTAACGCCTGTGTGGCTGCGATCGCCTCGCCCCAATACTCAATTTCCTCAGACGTTTGACCTAGCACCTGATAGGTCCTGGCCAAGTTTTCACTCGCAATCGCCAGCTCTGACGTGGCCTGAAGCGCCTTGTACTGCTCATACGTTTCTAGCCAGAGCTCCACCGCTGCCGAAAAGTCATTTGCCTCGTATGCTTCTACGCCAGCCTGCACCTGCTGCTGAAGCTGTATTTGCTGCTGAGCATCCTGCGCTTTGGCAGTGAACTGAGGAGAATGAGAAAAGCTGCCTAGCAACAGGGTCAGCAGCAGCGTGCTAATACATAGCCAAGCAAACATCCGGCGAATACGAAACCGAAAACGGGGGCGGCGCATAACGGGAACTCCGAAACTAAGGCAGTTTCTTAGATAAAGTTTTCTCGATGAGGCAGGTGCTAATTACACTACCAGACCCTTTCACCTATTTTTGTGCGATCGCTATTTTGTTTCAAGCTTTGAGCGTAAAACTCTGCTTGCCTTTAAACGCTTTTTACTTTTTCTATTTGCGCTAGCTGCTGTCAGCATTGAGCTAAAAGATTTCAGCAAACCTACTTACTGTTTGTCTCTGCAAACAGATTTGATACTTCAGTAGATTGCCTTAGATTCCGACCGTTATATGAGGGCAGCATAAACTTGGATATGTTTTAGAGTCAAAACATCGGCGTTGCTGATTTAGGGGATGAGTAAATTGATAAAGAGTCTGGGCGCTCTACAGGTTTACTCCCGATCCATACCGCTATTCAGCAACGCCGAAACACCTATTTCTAGAACAGCCTTTCAAAAACCTTACTTTCTCAAACAAAGCTTACGAGACCTGAATTGTTGATGAACCAGACCTAGGAGCGCTCTAGCTCTCAAGGCGTCCATATTCTTTTACTGCAACATGCCAGTAAAGGAATCTTCGACATCTGAATCACTATCAATTTGTGCTCATCAGCGATGTTTAGAACCCTTTCGTTCGGTTTTCCCTATCCTGCTCGAAAATTTAGCTATCACAATAATGGCAAAAACTAAAAAACAGAAAACCCTCCGCCAGCTAGCATCAAAGCCGCTGCTTGCCACTGTGCTAGCCTGTGCGGGCGTCTTCAACATGATGAGCGCTGTTCTAGCTGAAGGCACCGCGGCTGGTACTGACATCAACAACACCGCAACAGCCACCTATAGCGACGGTACTGACAGCTTTGAGGCAACTTCTAACACCGTTAGCATCCGAGTTGCTGAAATCGCTGGTTTGACCGTAGTCGCTCGACCAGTCTTAGATGCAGACGGTGGCGCAATTGAATCGGGTGACGACCTTACCTACATCTTCGATGTTACCAACGTGGGTAATGCACCTACAGATGTCTTTGTTCCTGATATCAGTGGTCTCCTCACAACCAACTTTACCCCTGATGCTGATGCTGTAAAAGTCTATCAGGCTGACGGTACTACGCTTATCGGTACTACGGGCATTGTGCCAGCTGGTGGTGGGACGCTCACTGACGTTAACGGTACGCCTTTTACGATTGATCCTGATGCAGGTTTTGTGGTCAAAGTCACAGGTAGACCTACTACTGGTACCACGGCTGGTAGCGCTGTAAGCGTCAGACTAGGTGATACAACCAACAATCCTGACTCAGGCCCAGACCCCACTCAGAACCAGCCAGATAACGGCGATACTGATGCTTTTGCAAACGACCTACGCACAGTAAATCCACCAGATTCTGCCGCTGGCAATCTTCCTGGCGACGGATCTCCAGCCAACGGTGAGCGTGAATCAGAAGCGACTGCTTCTGCGTTGTTTGCGTCTTCTGTGCGGCCCTTGGCACTTGCCACCGTCCTTAAAACTTCAAGCCTTTCAACCGCTGGTACGCCTGCAAACCCAGCTGATGATCTTATTACCTACAGCCTGGGTCTGCGCGTAGAAAGCACCTCTCCTAGCCCTCTGTTCCAACCTGCTGCGTTGGAAGGTACTGACGTTGTCACAATAAACGGCGCAACGGCTAAGCGCATCTTAGTGTCTGATGCCATTCCGGCGGGTACTGATCTGGCCTCTGTTAGCACAGCTTTGCCCGCAGGCTGGACGGCTGTTTATACAACAGATACAACAGGTGCTGGCAGCGATCCGCTAAATCTGGCATGGACGACCGTTCCACCAACAGATCTTAGTACTGTCACTCGCGTTGGTTTTATCTTTGATAGCACAATCGGTGCAACGGGCAATACCATCACAGGGCTTAACTTTACTGTTGTCAATGATGGCCTAGCAACTGGTGACACCGTTGAAAACATCGCTCAGGTATTTGGTCAAACGGTGGGCGATCCTTCGCCAACGCCTCAGGTTATCTATGACGAATCGGGTGACGCTGATCCTAACAACTTTGAGGGGCCAACGCTGCCTGATGATGCGGGTGCTGGCGGTGATGGCACGGGTAGTGAATACACACCGGGTACAGACGACGGCATTGCTGACTCAGGAAATGACGGCATTGACGCTGGTAACAACAACACAGGTACAGGCCCACAGGGTGAAGTTAACGTCGTCACGCTCACACCGGGTGATGACATCCTGAATGGTACGCAGGATACACCGGGTGCGATTGGCCCCACCAGCGACAACGACGACTTTACGAACAAATCTACTCCCACACCTGCGGCTGGCACCGATCCTACAGCTCTCTTCGATCCCGATCCTGTCACATTCAACAACTCGCTGAGTAATCCTGCCCAAGCAGGCTTCATTTCTTCAACGACTATCGAGCCGATTTCACCTAGTCAAGCCGAAGCTGCAGGTGGCGTTTCGGGTGCTTATGGGACAAACGCTGACATTCCTAATCTCACTACAGTCACGATTGGTGCGCTCGTCAATGGTGCTCCGGCTACTGCAACCTATACCTATGACTCAGCCACTGGTTTGTTTACCACTCCTGATACGCCAATCAACGTCGGCGATGTTACCGCAGGTACTGAAGTTGACTATACAGTCGAGGTCAACCTCCCACCTAGCCTCGACGTGAATAGTGATGGCATTGCCGATCCAGAGGGCACCGTACAGCTGGACGAATACTCGATTCCTATCATCGTTTTCCCCGATGATGATCCTGCTGCATCTCCTGGCTATACGGGTGAAACGACAAACAACATTACCATTGACCGTTTATACACCGGCTTCATGAGCCTAGTGAAAGAAGCTCAAATTCTCGATGCTAGTGGCGCAGTACTCGAACCGTTTACTCAAACGCCTGCGATAGATGCGGCTCCTGGTCAGTTCATTGAGTATCGCCTCACTTACGAGAATATCTCTCAAGCTGCGACAGGTTCGGGTAGCGTCACTCTCACAGCCAGCGATTTCTTGATTCTTGAGAATGGCGATATCACAGGCGGTAACAACTGGGCTAATTCTACGACTCACCAGCAGAATACAACTGCGGCTCCAGGTAGCCGTCTGTATTTTTACACTGATAATGCCACTGCATCTCGTGCACCCGGTGGCCCAACAGAGGCTGATCCGGCTGCTGGCACACCGATTGAAAAATACGAGAATCTGGTGCTCTCAGTTGCTCCAGGTGCAACAGGCGTGTTCCAGTTCCGCCGCGTTGTTAATTAACTGATTTCAACCAATTGCTGTTGATTAATCGTTAGTGATTGATAAACAGCACGTTCACGAACTCACAGTCATCATTCAAAAGGTTTAATAAGTTATGAAACGCAAGTTCATGTTTGGTTTGGGCGTTGCTGCGCTGGTTGCGTCTGCTCCCTTTGCTGTTAGTACGCCCGTATTTGCCAGCCTGCAAGAAATGGGCACAGCCATTGCCCAGCAGCTCACTCAGCCAGAAGTAATGCTGCTGATGGGCGTTGAGAAGGAGGTCACTGTTGTTGACGATGAAGGGAAGGAAAAGCTTGAGTGGCAATCGCTAGAAGGGGAAGCTACCGTTCAACCTGGTGATAAGCTGCGCTACGCGGTGGAGTCTTCTAACGCAGGCGAAATGGCCGCAGAAGATTTGGTGGTTACTCAGCCTATTCCGGCTGAAATGACTTTTGTTATTGGGTCTGTAAAGGGCAACACCGCCGCTGATACTACTTACAGTATTGATAGTGGTGAAACGTTTGTTGCTGAGCCAATGGTCGAAGTCACGCTGCCTGATGGCACGGTAGAGATGCAGCCTGCACCGGCTGAGATGTATACCCATGTGAAATGGACATTCAACGAGTCTCTAAATGCTGAGGAAGCCGTCTACGTTTCTCACGAGGTAACGGTTAAGTAAGCGTTGAACTAGGCGATCGCATCTTCTAGCTGGTGAAAGTTAGAGGCGGCGATCGCCTCTCGCTCAAACAACGCTTCTCGAAGCTACGACAATATCTTTTTGAATCATCTACCCGTATAAAAATCGCCCCGTATAAAAATCGCACTGTGGGTGTCTGCGATCAAGGCTGTTGAGCCAGTGAGCCAGCCAGATCAGATGACGAGCAACGACAATCCCCAAAATCATAGAAAATGCCAAGCTATCCGCTGAGTAAATGGTCGCAACTGCCGCGTCGATGGATGCGTTTGATTGCCCTACTGCTGGTAAGCGTGCTGATCAGCATTCTTATGCACCCCACCACAAACGCCTACGCGCAAGAGTCTTCTACTACTGATATCATCAACCAAGCAGCGGCTACCTACAACATTCCAGGCGGCAGCGTTGGTATTACCTCTAACCGGATTGATACAGGTGTTGATCCTAACTTGATCGATCCGCTGGGCAATATCTTGGGCTGCAACGGTTTGCCGCTCGATAGCTATGCCGGATTTTCTGTTGCACTATACGAACCCGACGCTAGCGGGCTAGATCTAGGCGAGCTTGTACCACTTTCTCCAACAAGCGGCACAGATAGTATCGAACCGAATACTAGTAATGTCAATCCGTTTGTTTTGTCTGCTAACGACGGCAGCTATAACTTTCTATTTGGTGACAGCACTCCTTTAAACAGCGCGGCTAATGCCGGACTCGTTCAAACCGATGCGGGCGCTCGCTACATTCTAGTAATCAACCCACCAGACGATTCTGACTTTGATGAGCGCAGAGTCTTGATTGAAATACTTGATAACGTCTTCGATGACACGGCTAACATCTCTACCCTGAGCTATCAGGCAACCTCTTTAGACGGTCAGCCGATTTCCGTAGATGGCGCAGCAACGCTAACGGAAACAGTGTCTGTTCGTGACGCTGAGACACAGGCGCTCACGTTTTTCACCTTTGCTCTAGATACGGCTATCTGCGAAGCAGAACAAATCAGCATCACTAAATCGGCGGATCGCTCAGCGGCGCAACCGGGCGATACAGTTGTCTATCGGCTAAATATTAAAAACCTAGCGAAAGCTGAAATCAATTCTGTTGTCGCTATTGATTCGCCTCCTATTGGCTTTGAGATTGTTCTAGAGTCGGTAACCGGTCAGCTAGACGGTAATCCTATCGCTGTTGTACCAGCGCTTTCTGCTAGCAGTCGCAGCGTCAGTTTTGGCGTGGATGAGGCGATCGCATCTGATCAAGTGCTTGACATTATCTATGCCGCTCGCCTCACGCCAGATGCTATTAGAGGAACAGGACGCAATAGCGTTATCGTCACTGCTCAAAGAACCGACAGTGGCTTTAGAATCCAAGACGGGCCAAGTACGTATCGGATTGTTCTAGATCCTGGCATTTTCTCTGACTGTGGCACGCTGATTGGCCGCGTGTTTGAAGATAAAAACTTTGATGGTGAACAGCAGTCTGGCGAAGCGGGCATTCCAAATGCGGTGATTTTCTTAGACGACGGTAATCGGGTAGTCACCGATGCTGATGGTCTCTTTTCGGTGCAGAAGATGCTGCCTGGTCAGCGCACGGGCACGCTGGATTTAAGCAGTCTACCGGGCTATACCCTTGCCCCAAACCTATATTTCAACGAGCGTAATAGCTACTCCCGGCTGGTTAATCTCGCACCTGGCGGACTGGTGCGGATGAACTTTGGGGTAACGCCCACCTTCCAGGAGGAGCAATCATAAACATGTATAAAACAACGAAGATTGCAGTCTTTATTGCCTGGCTTTCAGCAAACCTCTTGGTGCTTTTAACGCTCATAGCTGGAAATGCAGAGGCCCAAGCCCAGATGGTTGATTCTCAGGATTCAACTTCTATAGTCGAGTCCATCGATACGCCGGAGGACGAAGATGGCGCGGAACAAGCCGAAGTAGAACAAGCCGAAGTAGAACAAGCCGAAGTAGAACAAACGCAAGAACAAAAAGAATCTACCGTTGAAGTCAGAACTCGTGAGGTAGAGATCGATCCGGCACTGTCGCAAAATAATGCTCTATACAGCGCACCATTGATTGCGATCGCCTCACCAAATGCCACTCTAACTGAAGGGAATCAACAACTTGATTCTACCGCCATCCTGATCGCGCTGGCCGCTGCCAACCCAGAACAGTCAGCCCGTAAGAAAGTACCTTGGATCGCGCGTTCAGTAGAAACCTCTGGAGCAGAGCCGCCCTCTTCTTGGCTAGCGCTGCGTGCGCCGGAGCAAAATGAAACAGAGAAAAGTTCAGACTGGCTAGCGCTGACGCTCGATAGTGCGAACGAAGAGGAAGAGGAGAAAGCACCCTGGCTCGCTCGCTCGCCGGTGGAAACAAACAGAGAGCCCAATCAAGCAGATCCTAATCGCCTGGCGCTTAACCCGCATCAGCAAGAACTTAAACGTCCCGCTAGCTGGATATCGCTAACGCCTGCTGATCTCATCCCACCAAATCGTACGAATGTTGCTATTAGCAACCCGGCGGTTAGCGACAGCACGCAACGATATGACGTTAGCGATATCCAGCGAGTTGCGATCACGCCCGAGTCCCTGGCGTCCTCTGATGAGATCGCTGTGTCGGTAAACGCCGCACAGATTGAGTTTCTAAGTCCAGAGCCAGGTGCCTTTTTAGATGTTCCTGCGACCTCAGTTGTGCTTCGCTTTCCGGTCGGAGCCAATATCGCCTTGCTGGTAAACGGACGCATTGTTGACAATAGCCTAGTAGGTAGAACAGAAACTAACACCGATACCCAACTGCGAACCCAGACCTGGTACGGGATTACCCTCACCGCTGGAGATAACTTGCTAGAAGTCATCTCTACCGATACGGGCGATGTATTGCAAAGCCTGCCCCTGACTCTCAGGGGTCAACCTGAAGACATTGTTTTACTCTCTAGTCGCTCGATTCCGTCTGATGGGCGCTCTACTGCGAATATTCGCGGTCAGCTAATAGACGGTATTGGCAACGTTTCTCGCTGGAATTCTGTGGTTACGCTAGAAGCCAGTGATGGCCGCTTTTTAGGCGCGGACTACAGACCGGATCAGCCCGGTTTCCAGGTCGAAATTCGAGACGGTGAATTTGTTGCTGAGCTGCAGTCCTCGCTGGAGTCGCACCTAGTTCAGTTGCAGGCTAGCGCCAATGGCTTTGATGCGTTTGGTCAGATCAAATTTGATACGCCGCAGCGGCCTAGCTTAGTTTCAGGTGTTGTGGATGTGCGGCTAGGCGCTGGCGGCACCGACTTTTACGACAGCTACCGGGAATTTTTGCCGATTGATCGCGATAACAGCTATGAGCTAGATGTGGATGCGGCTGTCTTTGCGACGGGTAATTTGGGTGAGTGGCTGTATACGGGGGCCTACAATAGCGATCGCAATCTCAACGAAAACTGTCAGGGTGAGACCGGTCTCTTTAGAGCCAGAGACAGCGGCTGCACCAACGTATATCCGACCTACGGCGACGACTCTTATACAGATGTGACCGCACCGTCTTTAGACAGTCTGTACCTTCGCTTTGAGAGAAACTCTCCTTCTAACAACGACGGCATCGACTATGCCATGTGGGGAGACTTTAACACTGAAGAATTTACCACAGCGGCTCAGCGCTTTACGGCGACTAGCCGGCAGCTACACGGGTTCAAAGCACACTACAACTTCGGAGACTTTGCGCTAACGGGTTTATATGCCAACAATGTAGAAGGCTTTCAGCGAGACACCATCGCCCCGGACGGCACTAGCGGCATCTATTTTACGTCGCAAAGAGATCTGGTTCCGGGCAGCGAGAACGTTTACCTAGAGCTAGAAGAATTAGAGCGTCCTGGAACGGTTCTAGAGCGACGGCAGCTCTTTCGCAGTCTCGATTACCAAATCGACTATGACAGGGGCACGATCCAGTTTAACGATCCGGTAATGCGCACAGAGGTTGATCAGTTTGGTCAGCTATTAGTGCGTCGGATTGTCACTACTTATCAGTACGAAGATGGTGACAGCACCAATCTGCTGGCAGGTCGCTTACAGTACGACTTCAACCGAGAGCAGGGACAGGCGTCTTGGGTTGGTGCGAGTATTCTAAATGAGAGCCAAGGATCGCGTGATTTTACCCTTTTTGGCGCGGACGCGCAGATTGCACTAGGTGAACAGGGCACCGTGACGGCTGAAGTGGCCCGCTCTGACAGTCGCTTTGATCGCAGCGGCGACGTCAGCGGCAATGCCTACCGGCTAGAGATAGACGGTAATATGGGCCGTGATCTCGACGGTCGGGCCTACTTTCGCTCTACCGACGAAGGCTTTACCAACAGCGCGACTACGAGCTTTGTGCCTGGGCAAACCCGCTACGGCGCTCAGATGACAGGGCGATTGGGTAGTACTACCTCTGTTCGCGCTCAGTTTGACCATGAAGATAATTTTGGTACGGCTCCTCAGGTCATTACTGATCTGACAGATTTGCTGACGGGGGTAAATAGCCTCTCGGGCAGGGCGCTGAGCAATTCGCTGACGACCTATTCGCTGGGGGTGTCGCAGCGGATTGGGCTCAGTACGGCAGAGGTAGACTGGCTGCATCGCGATCGCACCGACCGCCTCAACAACGACACCAACGTCAGCTCTGATCAGCTCAGAACCCGATTAACCACGCCCTTATCAGACAAGCTTTCGCTAGTCGCTCAAAACGAGCTGAATCTCTCTTCAAACACCGATCCGATTTATCCTAGTCGCACCCTGGTGGGTCTGAACTGGGAGGTAATGGAGGGCCTGAATGTTGGTGTGAACCAGCTCTTTTATGGTGGTGGTGGTAACAACAGAAGCAGCGCGACAATTGTGGATGTTTCGGGCGAGCATACCTTGGCTTCTGATACGACCATTAATGGACGCTTTTCTACCGTTGATGGTCGTCAGATCGGTGGAGCAATTGGGCTTGAGCAGGGGATAAACCTTGCGCCCGGTTTGGATCTCGATTTGGGTTACGAAAAAGTCTTTTCTACCTTTGGCAATGAAACGGCGGCGAGCACTCAGTTTCGCCAGCCTTACGCCACTGGCAACACCGCCTCTTCGCTGGGGCTAGCAGGTGGTGAGAACTACAGCGTTGGCCTTTCTTATACAGACAATCCTGACTTTCAAGCCAGCACTCGCTTCGAGCATCGCTCTTCTTCTAGAAGCTCTAACAGCGCCTTTACCCTATCGGCGCTGGGCCGGATTACGCCGGAGATAACCTTGCTAGGAGACTATCGAATGTCTCGCACGGCCAACCAGGCGATTGTAGGGCTAGGCAAGTTTAGCGTGCTGAAGCTGGGCGCGGCCTATCGCAACCCAAACAACGATCGCTTTAACGCCCTGCTACGTTACGAGCATCGACTGAATCCTAACTCGATTCCGAGTAATGCCACGCTGGGTGCTTCAACAGAAACTCAAGAACATGTGCTCTCGGCGGAGGCGATTTACGCGCCTAACTGGCGATGGGAGCTGTATGGGAAATACGCCTTACGCAACAGCCGCACCGCAATCGGCGGCAACGGCAGCAGCTTTTCAAATAGCAGTACGGTGCAGCTAGCGCAGGCGAGAGCGACCTACCGGCTGGGCTATCGCTGGGATACGGTCGGTGAGCTGCGCTGGCTAGGCGGCAGTAGCTACAACGAAGTGGGCTATTTGTTAGAGGCAGGCTACTATCCGCTGCCAGATTTGAGACTATCGGCTGGCTACAGCGGTGGGGCGACGGATTATGACTTTGGCAACAACCGGAATGCGGGCGGATTTTATCTGGGGGCGACGGCTAAGCTTGGTGGCCTTCTTGATGGGTTTGGCACTCAGCCGAGCGATCCGGCTCAGCAACAGGAGTCTAGGATTGGAGCGGCTTCGGAAGTACCGGCTGACATGCCAACTATAACGATAGACGATCTGACCGGAGAAGAGACAACAGAGGAGGCCCCTAGGCTGGTTCCCGACGATTTGACGTCTTTTTGATCAAATGTCTCACCGAATGTCTCACTGAATGTCTTACTGGATGTCTTACTGGATGTCTTTTTGGGAGAATTCGATTTCTGACTTTGAACGGTTTTACAGGCTGCTATTTCTCTCTTTTATTTACACGACAGATGGCCTATACACTTCCTAAAAGACATTGCATAAAGCTGTTAGCGACATGTGGTTTGCTCAGCGCTGTTTTGCAGCCTGCTATTAGCCATGCTCAGGAGGCTGCGCAGCCAGCTTTCTTCGAGATTACGATCAACAGCGCTGTTGACGGTCCTGTTCAGCCGGATGATGACTTGACGCTGCGAGAGGCGATCGCACTCACAAACGGCACGCTACCCATTTCTGAACTAAGCAGCGCAGAACAAAGCTTAGTCGTCAGCCAGCTTGCAAACTCAACGATTCGCTTTGACTTGCCTGCTGAACAAACAACAATTGAGCTAGTTTCGGTATTGCCTGCGATCGCCCAAAGCGGCCTCACTATAGATGGCACCACGCAACTCGGCTACGACGCTGATCAATCTGCCACCGCAGAGATTGCCATTCCCGTGCCAGTTGTCACCATTCGCCCAGCAGACGGCCAAGAAGTTTTTCGAGGGTTAACCGTCTCAGCAGACAACGTTACGATACGCGGTCTGAATCTGTACGGGTTTAATTCACCTAGCCAGATCACGAACTCGACGCCGCCAGCCGATATCTTCATCACGCATTTGCCAGCACCGCTGAATAGAGAAACGCCTTTACCTGAAAGCGGTATGAACAGGCAGGATCAACCGCCCAAAGGTGTGGTGATTGAACAAAACTGGCTCGGCTTGACTTTAGAAGAAACATTGCCGGATGTGCCCTCTGGATTTGGGGTGTCTGTGTTTGACAGTGTGGGTACGACAATTCGCCGGAACCGGATTGAGTATCACAATGGCAGCGCGGTTATTACCGGACGGCAGGCGGATAATCTGCAAGTGCTGGAGAACATTATTGTTGGCAATGGCCTTTCGGGGATGCCAGATGCGATTCGGCTAGACGGGCAGGTGAAAGCAGGGCTGATCTCGAGTAATTTGATCTGCGGGAATGACGGCAGCGGTGTGTTTTTGTTTAAGCCGGATGGGGCGGTGACGGTTGCGGACAACGACATTCGCTACAACGGGCAGCGGCTGAGGCGGGCGGCGGTGTATGTGATGGGCGATGACCATCAGGTAGTAGACAATATGATTTCTGATCAAAAGGGGGGCGGTGTTGTGGTTACTGCGTTTGGGCAGGGGCCGAACACGCAGAGCCAGAGAAATGTGATTACGGGCAATCGCTTTAGCCATATCGAAGGGCTGAGCATTGATTTGAATGCGAGACGCGATCACGCTGCCCAAGATTTTCAGCGCGGCGACGGGCCAAACCCACTGCGAAACTCTCACAATCGTCGTCAGGATACGGCTAACAGCGCGGTGAATGCGCCACAGTTTATAAGTGCTGAATTCTTTGTAATTGATGGCAAGGTAGTGATTAGAGGCGAAGCTGATGCGAATAATGAGATTCAACTTTATCGCTCTGTTGGTAGTGAGAAGGGTAGTGAAGATACCTATGGGCCGCTTTCAGAGCCTGTGCAGGTGGCAATGGCAGATGAAGAAGGATTGTTTGAATTTGTGTTGGAAGGGTTAGTGGGGGGAGAGGTATTTAGCGCGATCGCAACCGATCCGCGCTACGGCACGTCTGAACCGGCCATGAATACTGTGGTGCGATCGCTGACTGCCATAGCTGCCTCAGCAGAGACTGGCCCCGTAGCAATGCCCCAATGCACTACGCCACCAGCGCCGCCCGTCGAAATTCCGTCTGTTGAAATTCCGCCATCTCCACCTATCGAAGCGCCGATACCCGAAGAAATTCGGCTCGAGGTTCCTCGCAATATCCATTACGGCCTCGATGAAGATTTTATCAACGCTGATAGCGCGGCGATACTAGATCAGATAGCTGCGGTGATGAAGCAGTATCCATCGATAATTGTTGATTTGCATGGGCACACTGATTCGAGAGCAAGTGTAGCCTACAACCAGGACTTGGCTCGGCGGCGAGCTGAAAATGCGCGGCGATATCTGATGCAGGTAGGTGTAGCACCGGAGCGGATGACAATTCGCTCTTTGGGAGAAACTCAGCTGCGCGTAGAGGAAACAGATCAGGTGAACTATGCGCGCAATCGCAGAGTGGAGTTTGTGTTTAGTGATGTGCGAGAAGTTGATATTACCTTTGTCGACCAAGAAGGCGATTTACAGATTGAGCTATAGGTTCTCTCAGCGTCAAAATATCCCTTTCCGTATTTAAAACAACAGATTGATATAAATTTCGTGCCGTTTCTTTCTTATCCTTTCACATGGCAGATACCACTCAACAACTTAGCCCAGCCAACAGAAAAATGTGGCTAGGCCGTTTTACTAGCTTGATGAAGCTGCCACCAGAGCTATTCTTGGTTTCCTTTATAGTAGTGCTGGGTGTCATCGGTAGAGCAAGGCCAGCAGCAGCACAAGCCGTGGTAAATAATAATACGAGTGGCGCATTTAGCGGAAGTGCGAGACGCTGTGCCAATAATGCGTTCTTTACTCGGCAGTTTACGGTAAGTGGAAGCGCACCTGTTGGTACTGTTTCTTTAGGACTGAACATTACGTACGGTTTTCGGGGGGCGATCGCTGGTCTCTTACGGTCGCCTAGCGGCACTGTTGTCCAATTTCTCAATATTAACGGAGCAGATACTAACGCTAACTACGATGTCTTATTCCAAGACGGTGGTAGTGGCCTCAATGATGGGAACCCCGACAACACCGGGACTCCTTTCTATGATCGCACTGTCAATCCTGATGCCTCGTTCTCTGCATTTACAGGCCAAACAGCAAATGGGACGTGGACTCTTTTTCTGTGCGATGGAGGAACTAATAACGACGGCACGTTTAATCGTAGCCAATTAACAATATCGCCTGCTAACGTTAGCGGATTTGCCTTCGATGACGTTAATGAAAATACCGTTAGAGATAATGGTGAAAGCGTGCTGAGCAGTGTTAGCGTCAGTGCGTATCGAGACGATGGCGATGGCATTTATGAGCCTGGTGCTGGCGACGTGTTAGTAGGCACTAGCGAAACAGGCGCTGCGGGCCAGTATACGTTTAGCGGTTTTAGCAACGGCAGCTATTGGATTGATATCGACGAGACTGATGGTAATTTGGCAGGCCGCAGCTATGGCGGTTCGGCTGCAACAAACACTGATGACCCGAGGCTAATTACCTATTCAGGAACCGCTATAGCAGATGTAGATTTTCCCTTTGTTCAAGATTTGAATTTTCTCTGCGAGCCAGGAGATCCGTCGGGAAACCTAAGCTTTTTAAGTGGGGCTACCCTGGAGTCGGGGAGTAATCTACAGGTAGGCGCTGTGTATCGCTTTTCTGATGTGTTTGCGGGAGTTGACGCGTTAGTAGAAGTGGCCGCCTTTAATAACGGTGCTACTTTGGCGGCTATTGATAATGACACTTCGGGCGTGGCAGCGGCTTTCCAGCCTACTCTATCAGCAGTAGACGGGGCCACTTCTAGCGTTGACTTCAACATCACGATGGTCGAGCAAAATACAACAACTCCGATTGCCCTGACGTTCAGAGCTTCTGGCGTAGATATAGATGGCGATGGCGGTGCGCTCAGAGAATTTATTGAGTTGACTAATCTTAACGACTTTAAGCTATCGGCTGACACGACACTAACGGCTAGTGCGATTTCTTTGGGGAACCGTTTTGAATCTAATACGACGGATTTCCAGCCTGGGGTGAGCGCGACAGCCACTAGCGCGGTGGTGGTAGCAGAATATATTTCGGCGTCGCAGCTACGCTATCGCATTGGCGCGATCGCAGGAACCGGTTCTGCTACTCAAAGACTTAGTTCGCTGTACTTTGGCTGTACCGCTGGGCCGCCTACAGCTTCTAATCCTGATGTGCGTTTGGTTAAGCGAATTACCGCTATCAACGGGCAAACAACAAATCCTAATGATGGCACTGACCTGACCGCAACGGTGAACGATGGCGTGGCAGATTCATCTGACGATGAGAGTAACTGGCCGATTGACTACTTAATCGGTGAGATTAATGCTGGTGCCATCAAGCCCGGTGACGATATTGAATACACCATTTATTTTCTAAATGCGGGTGAGCTGAGCGCAGATGATGTGAGAATTTGTGATCGCCTAACACCCAACCAGTCGTTAGTTACTGATGCGTATGGCGCAGACATTGACGTGGAGTTGCAGCTTGGTAATAGCGCGGTGTTGGGTTTGACAGCAGCTAGTGACGCGAGCGATCGCACTGAGTTTATTGCTGCTACCGATTCGGTGCCTGCCAACTGCAACCTTCAGGGTGCAAACGACGATGGCACGCTTGTTGTTGATATCACCGGTGGTAGTGGTACTGGAGATCCCGCTTTGACAACGCTACCTGCATCTACCGATCCTGGTACGCCTAACGATGCTTATGGTCTATTTCGATTCAAAACGCGCATTGCACCGTAGCGTGAGCATCATAAAGAAATAACAGACTCGTTAGTTATACATAGCTTGCAACAACTTTCTATATTGTTTTGTCGTCACACTATGCTATCTCGATATTCGCGCTCCACTTCACAAACAATAGATGGTAACAGAGAGATAGTGGCTGCGACCTCGGCTAGCTGTTGGCGGATGTTGCTAGCCATGCTGACGGCAGGTAGCGTTTGGCTGCCGAGTGCGATCGCCTGGGCCAATGCCGACAGTCCTATCCCTGGCACTGTCATTACAAACCAGGCAACTGGCAGCTTTGTAGATTCAAGCAATAGCAGCCTTCAGCTGATTGAGTCGAATGAGGTGCAGGTTACCGTTACTGAGGTCGCAGGTATCACCGTCACTAGCAGCGGCTTTAACGAGCCGATTGACGGCACAGTCAACGAAGGAGATACGGTCTATTTTGACTTTACGATTGCCAATGTTGGTAACGACCCCACGCAGTTTTTTCTTCCTGGTGCTGCAACCATCTCCGGCGGAACGGCCAACGGTGACATTCAAGTCATTGAATACGATCCAGATGGAGCTGGGACTTCAGCTATCGATTTAAGTGGAAACAACATTACGGTGCCTTCTGGGGGCGCAGCAACCGGCGACCTAACCAGCATTCCTAATAACGGCTCTATCCCTGCGGGCGCTACCGTTACGGTACAAGTTCCTGTTACTGCGGGCGCTGCGGGTATAGATCTTGCAGTGACTTTAGGTGATACAGCGGCAACTAACGGACAGAACGAAGTCTATGTAGCTGGTACGAATGACGTTTATACGCAAGATAATTTAGATGCTGACGAGGCTGCTAGCGGTGCGCCGATAAATGGTGAGCGGGAGGCGAGTGATGGTGTGACAGTTGCGATCGCCGCAGTAGGTGTTGCTCCTGATATCTCTGGCACACTCTTCGAAGACGCCAACAGAGACGATTTACTGACTAATGGTGAACCCGGTCTGCCAGCAGGTGCTGTAGTTCGTTTGCTTGATGGCAACAACCCGAATATTGAAATTGCAACTGCGACAGTAAATGCTAGTGGCCAGTATAATTTCTTTAATGTAGCCAGCGGCGACTATATAGTACAGGCAGATACTGAAACTGTTCCGGAAGGCTATTTGCTCGGCCGTACTAACAACAGTTTGATTACCTTTCTAGATACATCGGTTGCTGTCGATTTCCCGTTTGATATTGTCAATATTGCCGGTACTGTTTTTGAAGACTTCAACGGTAGCAATATACAAGACGGTTCAGAATTTGGGCTGCAAAGCGTCACTGTTAGCCTCTTTCAAGATATCAACAACGATGGCAGTCTAGACAGCAGCGACGATACTAATGCCGATGGCAGCCTAGATAGCAGCGATAGCATTGCGATTACCGCCACTGACTTCGACGGTAACTACGGATTTAACGTATCTGATGGCAACTACCTGGTGTTAGTAGATAGTGCCGACAGCTCTTTGGGCAATCGCCCATACGGTGGAACTATAGCCAGTCCTAATGGCCCAATCAATAACCCTCGTAGCGCTGATGTTAGCGGGGTCTCTGTCGCAACTGACCTTGATTTTCCTTATGATGTCGGTGCTCCGCCTGATATATGTAACGGTGAGGCGTACACGCCGCTGTTCTTCGACAATCCAACCTTGGTGGATGGAAACCTCCTGTCGCTTAATGCTGTTTATCGGTTTTCAGAAGTTACGTCTGGCATAGATGCACTCGTTAAAATAACAAGCTTCAATAACGGTGCTGTACTCACTGGTATAGATGGTACAGGCGGGGAAGTATCGGCGCTTCAGCCGACCTTAGATTCTGCACCTAATGCAGACTCCAGTGTCGATTTTGAGATAACGTTTGTCGCTGCAGGTACGAATGTTCAAACGGCTATCAGCAAGTTTTCAGCAGCCGGACTAGATATTGATGGCGATGGCAATCCTGCTGGCGGTGGCGCGGCGGGTTCGCTAAGAGAGTACATCGAACTCACGAACTTTTCGACATATCGGCTAGAAACACCGACTACGCTGACCGCATCTTATACGACACCGACTGGTCGCTTCGAATCTACGACCACGCAGTTTCAACCCGGTATCAGCGTTGCTGTGAAGCAGGCGATTGCTGTTAGTGATTTTGAGAACGTTTCTCAGTTTCGCTATCGCGTTGGTGCTATTGATTCGGGCAGTAGCACAACAGAGAGACTAAATTCACTTTTCTTTGGCTGTATCGAATTTGACAACACGAATGCGGCAACGACTGCTTATGCCGTTAGTGGGACTCTGTATAGAGATGATGATGGCAGCGACAGCTTTGACGCTGGCGAATCGACTTTGCCAGCGGGCATTAGTGTTAGTTTGCTAGATGGGAACGGCGTGGTTGAAACAACAATCACCGATGGCGATGGTCAATACACGTTTACTAGCGTGACAAACGGCAATTACTCAGTGCAAGTAGACACTGACGATGCCGATATCCCCACTGGGGTGCTGTTGGGAACGCCTAACGATGTTTCTGTTACAGTTGCTGATACTGATGCTGCACCTATTAATTTTGGATTTGACGCGATTCCCGTAGCTAATAATCCCAGTCTGTTGCTGGTTAAGCGAATTACGGCTATCAACCGTGGCCTAGCCAGTGAAGAGCTGTTTGACAATAGCTATATTAATGTTGGTACATCAGATGATAGCGACAACAATATTAACTGGCCCGGTGGAACGGCTGTAGCGCTTAACGGCGGCACAGTAGAGAGCTACATCAGCGGAATTACAGGCATTGACGATATTACCGCTGTAGATGGCGTTCAAGTAAATCCTCGCGATGAGATAGAGTATACGATTCCATTTTTATCGGCAGGTAATGCGACGGCTAATGATGTGCTGATCTGCGATCGCATTCCTCAAAACACCACTTTTATCAGCGACGCCTTCAACAGCAGTCCCCCTGCTGGCCCCGGCTTTGGAGTCCGTGGCCTACTGCTCAATTTTAATAACAGCGAAGTCGCCCTCACCAACGCCAACGACGGTGATGAAATTGCCGACACAGGTGGCAACAACGGCATTGGTGGCTACTATTTTGCTGCTGGCACAGAGCCCAGCACACTTTTTCCTAATATCAACTGTGGTGGCAGCAATAGCAACGGCGCAGTTGTGATTGACCTCGGCGACGTCCCTAACGCTACTGGTGAAGGAGAGCCTATTAGCTCATATGGCTTTATCCGTTTTAGAGTCAATGTAGATTGAAAACGCATACATCAAAAAAATTAGCAGCCATGCATTGGGAAAACTTAGCGTGGGTCAATACAAACTGTTGGCAAAATCTAGATAACTTCATACGGTCGGACGCTGTCAATGAGCAAAAAATTATTACTAGCACAGTTGCTTTGCTTGCTTTGGTTGGAGCTGTCTCTGCATTAGAGGCTTCCAGCGCGATCGCGCAACCTACCGTCTCATCTGCCGACTATGGCGATGCGCCAACGTCCTATCGGGAGGCCAGTCACGAGATATCGACCTCATCAGATTTGTATTTGGGAAATATTGCCCCAGATAGCGAAGCCAGCACTCAGCTCACCAGCTCTCCATCCGCAGGTGACGACGACGATGGCAACGACGACGAAGACGCCTTTGTTGTACTGCCCAATATTCCTTTAGTCGATCCGGCAGTGACAAGCCTTTCGGTCGGCAGAAATTATCGCCTCACTGTGCCTGTGACCAATGCGACCGGCAGCAGTGCGACGCTACACGCCTGGATTGACTTTAACCAAAACGGCAAATTTGAAGCAGCAGAACATCAACTGGCAACCGTTAGCCCTGGGCAAACCACTGCAAACCTAGATTGGGACATGCAGGGAATTTTGGGCTTTTTAGATCTGTTGAATTTGCCACTTACAACCTTCATTGGCGATACCCACGCTCGCTTTCGCCTGACTAGCGATACCCTAACCGACAAAACAGGACTGCTCGATCCGATTGCCCTACTCGGTATTGATGAGCGTGCCTATGGCGATGCCACCAATGGCGAGGTCGAAGACTATCCGGTTTCTGTTGCTGTTCCCCTTTACGACTATGGCGATGCGCCCGATGCAGGCAGTGGCACAGAACCTGGAGACTATCAAACCACTGAGACAGACGGTGGCCCTAGTCACGTTGTTGTAGACACACTAGGTCTAAATTTGAGCCTGGGAAACAATGTGGACGGCGATGATGGCAGCTTGCAAAATGATAACGCTGACGCTGATGATATAGATGGTGCCAGTGTTAACTTGCTCAATGTGCTGCTCAATAACGGTAATACTGGCCTAGACGATGAAGACGGCGTTGACGTGGCAACCCTGCCCGTGCTAACTGCCACGCCAGGTCAAACCTATACTGTTCCTGTTACTGTTCGCAACAATATTCCGCTACTAAACGCTTTTCTAGTCGGCTATATTGACTTCAATCAAGATGGTGATTTTGACGATGCGGGCGAGCGCTCGGCGACCGTAACAGTGCCGCCGCTTAGATTGGCCGCTGGCTTTTTTAACGACGAGCTAAGAACAGTCAACGTCACGTTTACCACACCTGCCGAAATTGTTCCAGGTGACACCTACGCTCGGTTTCGACTGGGCAGCCTTCAGGCCGTAGTTGAATCTGCAACGACGGCCTCTGTGAGTACTGCCAATGGAGAAGTGAACAATGGAGAAGTCGAGGATTATAAAATTACCGTTGCTGAAGGCACCAATGGTGGAAACAATGAACCCTTCGACTACGGCGATGCGCCAGATTCTTATGGCGATGCCAGTCACGAGCTAGCGACCTCTCCTGATCTGTATTTAGGAAATGTCGCTCCTGATGGCGAAGTCGGCACTCAGCTTACGAGTGGCCCTGCTGCTGGTGATGATGATGACGGCAACGACGACGACGATGCGTTCTTTGTTTTACCCAATATCCCTTTAGTCGATCCGGCAGTCACTAGCCTTTCGGTGGGCCGAAACTACTCTCTCACTGTGCCTGTGACGAATACGACTGGCAGCAGTGCGACGCTCCACGCCTGGATTGACTTCAATCAAAACGGCAAATTTGAAGCAGAAGAACATCAACTGGCAACCGTTAGCCCTGGGCAAACCACTGCTAGCCTCGATTGGGATATGAATGGCATTTTAGGCTTTTTAGACCTGTTGAATTTTCCGCTAACGACTTTTATTGGCGATACGCATGCCCGCTTTCGCCTGACTAGCGACACCCTGACTGATAAAACAGGTCTGCTCGACGTTCTTAGTCTAGGTATTGACGAGCGAGCTACAGGCAGTGCTACAGATGGTGAAGTCGAAGATTATCCCGTTTCTGTCGCTGTACCGCTTTATGACTATGGGGATGCGCCTGATACCGGCACTGGTACTGGCCTAGGCAACTATCAAACGACGGAGAGCGATGGCGGGCCAACTCATGTGGTGATAAAAGATCCGCTGGGATTATTACATTTGAGCCTGGGCAACACTGTAGATGGTGACGAGGGTAGCCTGCAAAATAGCAATGCGGATGCCGATGATGTGGATACTAGAGATGTGGATTTGCTCAGCACGGTTCTTAACGATGTTGATTTAGGGCTCGATGACGAAGACGGCGTTAGTAGCTTTCCGCCTTTGTCTGGTACAGCCGGTCAATCCTACAGTGTTCCTGTTACTGTTAGGAACAATATTCCGCTGCTAAATGCATTTTTAGTTGGCTATATTGACTTTAATCGCGATGGCGACTTTGACGATCCAGGCGAAAGATCTGCAACGGTCACTGTTCCTTCGGATCTGCTGACGATTACTTCCAACAGTCTTACCTTAGACACCACGGGTGCGCCGAGAACGTTCGATGTTACCTTTACCATTCCAGCGGGCGTCACGCCGGGAGATACCTATGCTCGTTTTCGCTTAGGGAGCATTCAAGAAGTTGTTGAATCGGCGATAACGGTAGCTGTGAGCACTAACACGGGTGAAGTGAATAACGGTGAGGTAGAAGATTATCGAATTGCGATCGCCCCTGAACCCCAGCGCTGCCAAAGCACAACCGGAGACTTTACCGAAGCCCCAGAACTTTCTCCTTACATCAGCGCAGAAGTCGGCCCAGATGGCGTAGCCAACCGTAACGCGGCCATCAGCCTAGATGATGATTGGCGAGCTGCCGCTGGCACAGCAGGTTTTGATAGCTTTCAACCCTGGATAGAAACCGGTCCAGATATTCCCATTACCAGTCCTTATCAGCTCTTGAGCACAGCAACTGGTGCGAGTGTTGATGTCCAGGTTTCCTCACTTGATATGCTCGACATCAATGACTGCTTGGGCACAGTCACCTCCTCAGCGATTCAACTCTCAGACAGTAACAGCCTTCAAGACCGCGCCCCCCGCCCAAATGCAACCAGCGCTGATCCTACCCCTGATCTCTATGATCTAGCGAATCAGCCTCGCTTTTGGACCCAAACAGGGGGTGATGGCGCTAGTCGAAATGCAGTCTTGTTTGAATTTTCCTCTCCGGTGGGGGCCTTTGGCGCTTGGTTTGCCGATTTAGAAACCCGTACAGACGGAGGTGTCCCCGCTATTCTCAGGTTGTTAGATAGTGAGGGTGACCCAATTGGCGAGGACCAAATTATCGAGCCCGATTCAAGCTTTTTTACGACTCAGAGCGACTGTGGTGGACTGAACAGCAGCGATATTACCGGCTGCGGCAACAGCACCACCCGCTGGATTGGCTTTGTCGATCCGCTTGCTCGTGTTTCAAAAATGGTGGTCATTGTCGGCGACGATGACGCTGGCGACGATGGTTACTCAGAGAGAATGAGCTTCATCGGTGCAACCCTAGCGGCTACTAGCAGCTCGCCTAATTTACTACTGGTAAAACGCATTACCGCCATCGGCAATAGCTCGCTAGAAAATCCAAACGATGGCACTGTGCTCAATGATGTCATCAACGACGGTATTGCCAATTCATCAGACGATCATTCTTCCTGGCCCGATAGTTATTTGGTCGGTGCACTTGACGGCGGCGCTGTTCAACCCGCCACGGATGTGGAATATACGATTTACTTTCTCTCTTCTGGTGGGACTGCGGCTGAAAGCGTGCTGGTGTGCGATCGCATCCCCGAAAACACGACTTTCGTCAACAACGCTTTCAACAACATTACACCTGCTTCTCCAGGCGCTGGTAACAGGGGCGTCTATCTAGAATTTAACAGTCAGCAGGTCAGCCTAACTAACTCTATCGATGGCGACGAAATTACAGATAGCGCTGGAAACGATAATGGCGTTGGCGGCTATTACTTTGCGCCAGGTGTCTTGCCTAGCAGTGTCTTTCCTAATATCAACTGCGGTGGCGACAATGCTATCAATAACACAGGTGCAATTGTTGTTGATCTTAGCGACATTCCTAATGCTACTGGGGAAGGAATCCCAGGCAATTCTTATGGGTTGATTCGGTTTAGAGCTGCCGTGGACTAAAAGACCAGAACCGATAGGTAGATCATCTTGGAGGTGAAGAAGCCATGCAGAGCGTGGTTGTAGCCATGAGAGAAGGCTGTAGCCAGAGGAAATAGTCTCTAAACTGGCTACAGCCGCTCGATGTTGGTCATTGGTCTGTTGCAATAGACTAATTATCGCTTGTTTAGAGGTCGTTTCTGTAAACGCTTTCGCCGTCGCCAGGAAGAAATGTGAGCTGGTAGGGGCGGACGGTTTGGCCAACGCTGACTTCGACTTCGCGGCCCCAAACCTCAACAGACATGACGGTGTTGTTAGGGCCGCTGTAGTCGTGATATTGGCAGGTTTCGGCGGGGCGATCGGGTTTGCGCTGGCGCTTGAGCTGGGCGGTGCCGGTTTCACTGCGGTTAAAGATTTGCTGGCGGTAGGTGACCTGGCTAGGTGGTGGCGAGCTGATGGGGCAGTCGGTGACTTTTTCGGTGAAGGTAACTTCGAGGGTGTCGTCGTCTTCGACGGAGAGAAAGCCAAGGCGATCGCCGTCTTGCAACAGATATTCAACCCATTCCCAACCGTCGTCGTTATAGGTGAGTTTGTCTTCGATAATCCAGTCGATATTGTCGTATTGAACAACGTCGCCAAGCTGAAGGGTAAAAACGGTGGGCTGACGGGTACCTGGCGCAGCCGGACGGTTGGTGCTGCCGCCTTTAAAGTACCAAATGGCAACGCCTGCTAACACGACAATAATCAACAGCCAAAACAAGTTTTCCATAGCAAACGATTCTGTAGTAAACAACAAACTGCGTGGTTCTTGGCGTGACTCTGCGCACGGCTCTGAAGAGTCCGACGGCCTGAGGGGCCCAAATCAGTAAACAGACCAGCGCGGATTTGACTGATAGGGCACAATCACCGGGTCTGATAGCTGATTGATTTTGACATTGTGAGCTGTCACGTCTTTGGCGAGCACGAATAGGGTGGGCAGTAATTCGGGGGTGAGAAATTGGGTTTCGATGGGCAGCTTGGCCTGGGTGAAGGAGAGGTCGGTGCTGGCGGCGATGACGAAGCCCCAGGGGCCAAAGCTAGGAATATTAACGCTATACGGGGCGGCAATGAGGCCGGTAGCGTTGATAGTTTTAGTGATGCAGGCGATGACTTTGGGGGCAAAAAAGGGGCTAGATGCCTGGGTGACAAGAATGCCGTGAGGGGCCAGGCGGCTGCGCAATTGCTGATAAAACCCTTTGGAGTAGAGCTTAGCGATCGCAACTTCGTCTGGGTCAGGAAAATCAGCAATAATCACGTCGAACAGCGTTTCTAGCTGGGGAATGGCTTTAAAGGCGTCGCCATACTGAATGGTGACCCGAGGATCGCTGAGGGCGTTTTGATTGAACTTGACGAGGGCGGCCTGGGTTTGGGCGAGTTCGATGACGGCAGGGTCGAGTTCGATCAGGGTGACATGCTCGACGCTGGGCCATTTGAGCACTTCGCGCAGGGCCATGCCGTCGCCTGCGCCGAGTAAAAGAACCTGTTTGGGTGCGCTGTCAGACTGGGTAGCGGCGACCAGGGCCGGGTGAACGAGGGCTTCGTGGTAGCGGTATTCGTCAACGGTAGAGAGCTGAAGCTCGCCGTTGAGAAAAAGGCGGACGTCTTGGCCATAGCGGGTGAGAATAATGCGCTGGTAGGCAGATTGCGATCGCCAAACAACGGGGGCTTTGTAGAGCTTGTTTTCGAGGTTGGCGCTGAAGGGTAGGACGGCGGGGGTAATGACACAAAGTGCGATCGCAATCCCTAGACCCGCGTAGCGCCACGATTTCATCTGCGGGAAGGCGCGGGCCAAAAAGAAGACCATCCAGGCGGGAAAAGAGCCAATGATAAAAGCAGACGGTAGAAGGCCTACCCATGGGAGCAAGACAGCCGGAAACAGCAGCGAGCCCGCCAGCGCCCCTACATAGTCAAGGGCCAGCACACCTGCCAAAGAGCTACTGAGATCTTGGGCATCTAGCTCAATTAGGCGAGTTAGCAGCGGCACTTCCATGCCGGAGAGAATGCCTAGCAGCAGCGTACTAAAAACTAATCCAATCCAGACTGGACCGTTCAGTATAAATAGCAAAAAAAGGCAAAGGGGTACAAAAGCTACTAAAGGGGCTAAGACAATTTCGATTGCGAAAAAGCTGTTGATTAGCTGTGCTTGCTGATCTGATTTTTTGCCTGCGGATGGGCCTGTTTCTACTCTAGCGACAAACCCACTGAGGTAGGCCCCTAGCCCCATTGCTGCCAAAAAGCCGCCGACTGCCACCCCATAGGCCAATGCCTGCGCACCGACCAAGTAGCTCGTCAGCGTTCCTAACAAAAGCTCTGCGGCTAGGCCACATCCCGACGAAACGGCAGCTGTTAGCAACAGTAAACGCCGCTGCTGCTTTTTTAACTTCATCGTTCATCCTTAGATTGCTCATCCTTCCTGTCTACTTCCCAGTACCAGGCCCACCACCCCGATAGCCATCATAGCTAGATCGGGAAGACCCACCGCCGCCGCCACCGCCCGTTCTGTAGCCGTAGGGGACTGGCACGATGTAGGGCGTGCGAATGCGGCTTTGGGCGGTGCTGCCGACGTAGTTTTGCTGACGAATGGTCAGCGAGCTGGCGTTGGCTAAAGAGCCGATCAGGCTTAGGGTTAAGATGCCGATGGCAAGCCCGAGGCAGACTTTATAAAACATGTTGTTTTCTTAGCTGATGTTCAATATTGATATTTTTAGCGATGCCTGGTTTGGCGATGCCTGGTTTGGCGATGTCTGGTTTGGTAATGTCTGGCGTTAGGCCACGGCTAAATCTAGCCGCTAGGTCCAAGCGTTATCCTTTCTGCGAGCTATGCTCACGATAGCAAGCAGGCCCAAGCAGGCAAACAGGCCGGGTCGCAGAAAGGCCAGATTCAACCGTTGGCGATAGACGTTGACTTCAAAAATCACCGGAACTTCGGCAGCGGTGATGCCCTCTGGCGGGTTGGCAGAAATGGACTGGCTGGCAACGGTTAGCTTGACTTTGATCTCGTCAGGGTTGGGCCAGTCGGCGATTTTAAGCTGCTTTGTGCTTTCGCTGTTACGGCTGCTGAGATCCTGGCTGATTTCGCTGATAACCTGATCGCCGCTGTCTAAAACTTCTGCTTTGAAGAGGGCTTCTTGGGTGTATTGAAGCTGGGTGATAACTTCTACGGAAATGGTTTGCTGAACTGTGATGTTGATCGGCTCTGTTTCGATAAAGCTGCCTGCTGGGGTGCTGAGAAACTGTTGAGATAAAAGCTGGCGGCCAGAGCCAAACAGCAGCAGCATTAGCAGCACAAGGCTGACGATGAGAATGCCTTTTTGGGCCTGTTGGGCTGGGTCTGCGGCGCGTGAGAGGTTAGCCATGACGCAAGAGAAAGAGCAAAAGAGAAGAAGTGGACGTAGAAAAGGAAGGGGCAGAAGGGCAGGACTTTGGTACGATACACGAGCCCTTTATTCAACTTTGAAAGACCGCTCAATAAGGGTCAGATGACATGGGTGCAGGCTCACCTAAGATACCTTTATTTTCTAGAAAGTATCGATAGATGTTGATAAGTGTTAAACAGCACGCTGTTTTTGGTGGCTATCACTTTTTCTATCAAGTTCTATCAGGGCGATCGCACCCGAATCCAGAAGAAACCTCATGTTTGGAATCATTCAACCGATTACTTCTAGGCTAACGCTGAGCAATTTTGACTTTCGTCAGTGGCGAGAGGTGAGCTTTTTGCACCGGCTGATGGGACCGTTTCGGGCGTGGCGGCAGGGAAGCTGGCTGCTGGCCTGGGGTGATGGTATTGCCTGGGTGATGGTGGCCCTGACGATTGCGCTAGCACCGTATGTAACGACAGCGATGATTGGCTGGCTGCTGGTGGCGGCGGCGGGCTTTTGGGTTTTGCTGACGGTGAGCGATCGCGCAGAGGGCTGGCTGACGCCTTTGCATGTTGCGGTTGTGGCCTACTGGGGGGCAATGGTGCTGGCAACGGCGCTGTCTCCGGTAAAGATGGCGGCGCTTTCGGGGTTGATTAAGCTGACGCTGAATGTGCTGCTGTTTATGCTGATGGCGCGGATTTTGCGGATTAAAGAGCTGCGCTCTGGTCTGATTTTGGTGTATTTGCTGACGGCGCTAGTGGTGTCGGTGTACGGAATGCGGCAGTACTTTTTTGGCGCGGAGGCGCTGGCTACCTGGGTAGATCCAGAGTCAAATATGGCGGGTGCGACGCGGGTATACAGCTATTTAAAGAATCCTAATTTGCTGGCAGGCTATTTGATGCCTGCTGTGAGCTTTGGGGCGATGGCGATGTTTGTGTGGCCAAGGTGGCTGCCAAAGCTGCTGGCGGCGGTGATGACAATAGCGAGCGCTGCCTGCTTGGTGCTAACGCTGAGTCGGGGCGGCTGGCTGGGTCTGCTGGCGATGGGCTTTGTGATGATGGTGCTGCTGGTGTTTTGGCTGAGCCCTAAGCTGCCGCCGGTATGGCAAAAGCTGGCGCTACCGCTGTTGCTGGGCGGGTCGGCGGCGGTGGTGGTGGCGGCGGTGCTGTTTATCGGGCCGGTGCGTGAGCGGGTGATGAGCATTTTTGCCATGCGCGGCGACAGCAGCAATAATTTTCGGCTGAATGTGTATGAGGCGGTGTTTGAAATGATTCAGGATAGGCCCATTCGGGGCATTGGGCCGGGCAACGAGGCATTTAACCAAATCTATCCGCGGTATCAGCGGCCAAACTACACGGCGCTCAGTGCGTATTCGATTTATTTTGAGACGCTGGTAGAGGGGGGCGTAGTAGCGTTCGCGGCGCTTTTGTGGATGCTGGGGCTTAGCTTTCAGCAGGGCTGGGCGCAGCTAGCTCGGCTGCGACAGACGCGGGCTGAGGATGGGTTTTGGCTGATTGGGACGCTCGGTGCGATCGCCGGTCTATTGATGCAGGGGACGTTTGATACGGTGTGGTATCGGCCTCAGATTAGTACGCTGTGGTGGATGCTAGTGGCGATTGTGGCGAGTTTTGCAATTGGTTTTAGGCAAGATACGCGGCTAAGGCGGAGGGCGCTGCCGCCTGCGGACGGTGTGGTGGAGATGGAAAGAAATTGAGATTACCTGATGGGGCGGCTGGGCTGACGGAGGAGACTTCGGTAGCGATCGCGCAGCGCATTCGGCGGACGGATGTGGTGCTGCCGGGTGGGACGGTGGGCACAAGCTACGTGGCTACTCATGGAGAAGGTACTCATGAAGAAAGCACCTCTAGGGAAGACAAAGCGCCGCTGCTATTGCTGCACGGTTTCGATAGCTCATTGCTTGAGTTTCGGCGGCTAGTGCCGCTGCTGGCGCAGCAGACAGGGCGGGCGGTGTACGCGGTGGATTTGTTGGGGTTTGGGTTTTGCGATCGGACGAGTTTGGTGATGCGATCGCAAGAGGCAGCAGATACGGTAAATCCTGATCTGATCCGTCAGCATTTAGCGGCTTTTTGCGAGCAGGTAATTGGTAAGCCAGTTGTGCTGGTAGGGGCCTCAATGGGGGGCGCGGCGGCGATTGATTTGGCGGTGAGCCACCCGACACTGGTGCAAAAGCTGGTGCTGATTGACGCGGTGGGGTTTGCGCCCGCGCCGGTAATTGGTCGGTTTATGTTTTCGCCTTTGGATAGGTGGGCGACGAATTTTTTGCGTAATCCGAGGGTGCGGCGAAAGATTAGTGAAAGGGCCTACTATGACAAGGCTTTTGTGACACCGGATGCGGAGCTGTGTGCGAGCTTGCATTTGCGGGTACCGCACTGGCCAGAAGCGCTGATTGCGTTTACAAAAAGTCGCGGATATGGCGGGCTAGCCGAAAAGATTGCGCGGGTGGCGGTGCCGACGCTGGTGCTGTGGGGACAGCAGGACAAGATTTTGGGGGTGAAGGATGCCGCTCGGTTTGAGCAGGTGTTGCCGGATGGAAAGCTAGTGTGGATTGAAGACTGTGGACACGTGCCGCATTTGGAGCAGGCAAAAAAGACGACAGCGCAGATTGTTTACTTTTTGAAGGATGCCGATAAGTAGGTCAGTCTAACTGCAGCCATCTACTTATTTAGTGAGTTTAGGACGTGTTTAGCCAACGACTTTTAGGGCAGCTTCCTGCTTTTGAGCGGTTAAGCTAAATCCAGACGAGATTAAAGTATGGTCACAGACAGAACAGAACAGAGTCTTTCACGCAACGGGCCGTATAGGTTTCGTAGAGTTGTTTAAAGCGTTCTCTTTGACTGAAGCTTCTGCAAAGCAGCAACGGGTAACTCTACCCGCAGAGTAAGCGCGCATCCTTACTCTGCTCTATCAGGGGCCAAAGGCATTATCAAAAGTGCACTCAATGACTGAGCGCACTTTTGATTAGCAGCCGGAGAGCGTCAAAACGACGGTGCACTGAGTTTATAGACTATGCTCTCTATCGCTAAAACGCACTCTTATTTGTTGATCGCTCTTATTTTTTGATCGCTACAGCACGCGAGTAAGGATACATTTCAATCACTCTTTACCTACTTTAATGGTGTACTGACCTGTGCCGCCATCTGTGTTGTAGTGCCGTACCTGCACGGTGTACAGTCCCGGCGTCAATTCAGCCGTAATTTGTGGATTTCTTCCGGCTCCACTATCATCATCTTGAGTAATTAGATTACCGTCTGGACCAAATAGCTTCATGATGAGGTCTGTTGAACCTGCTGTCTCAACACTGTAGCGACCCACGGTTTGAGCGTTGAACTGGTAGAGATCTTCCTCGCCAGGTTGGCCAATGTCTGCTTTTGTTCCTTCAAAGACGGGTAGCTCTACTGACGTAGAAGTCTGTGGGTAAACCTGACTAGCAAACTGACGATCTGCTGTAGAAAGCGATTCGTTTGGGTCGGTCTGAAATCCGTTTAGTGTCCAGCTTGCTGGAAAGCTATACAGCATAACTGATTCAGTGTCTAGAACGCTGCCATTGATCTGGCTAAGATCATACTGGGCATACATGTTGTGATCGATGGTCCGCTGGTCCCAAAAGTTGGGTGGGCCACTGAGGGCCTCGTTCACCACTGGTTTGTTCCACTCAATAGGATTGTCGCGAGGGTTTTGGTGCTCGTGAATCATTCCAAGCATGTGGCCAAACTCGTGGAGGATGACGCCTTCATCTAGCCAACCAAAGTTCATGGTTGGCTGATCAACGGGTATGCCTAAAGCATCTGTTCCAATATAAGACCAAGCCCCATCATCGTTAAACGCAATTCGGATTTGAGCACTCGATGCGTCTACAAACTCAAACTTCAAGTTGGCATGCTGTGTCCACTGCACGGCATATTTTTTGACTAGCGTATGTTGGTCTGCCGATCCACCTATAAAACCGATGCGGAGTGTAGAGCCATTAGTCCATAGCTTTGCAATCTGAAACGCGGCACGAGTTTTGCCAACGTCAAGAGAAAGCAGGCGTCCAACTTTCGGGCTGTTGACTTCACTTGGCAGTACGCGATCAAAACAAACCTTATCTGTCTTTGCCATTTGTTAACCTCTGTTGTTTAGTGATTTGAGCTTGTGAATGGATTTTTGTTCACTGTCATTCGCTATTTTCTGCAAATGATCCTCAACACATAATTAGCGTCTTTGGCACGGCTGTTATGCACAACCGTTTTCATGCAGACCGAACGCCGTTCAAAGAGTCTTCAGTACTTTAGAGACTTTATCTGCAAACTAACGACCGGGTTTATGTAGTTTTCTGCACTTTTCTGACTATGTAATTTTCTGACTATGTAATTTGCTGGGTACGTTAGAAAAGGCTACGGCCCTTGCCCTACGACGCAAAGTGCACAGAAATTGCACGTTTGAAAGCACATGCTTGACAAGTATATTAAAAACAGTTGTCGATGAAAGCAACTGGCATAACGACATCGATATACAAAATTTTAAATTGTGCAGAGATACTCGCTTTCTAAAGCTCTCAGTCTGCTTTTTCGATTAAGTCGCCCTCTATTTTGCTGAACTTCAGCGAACTTAGAAGGATTAAGGTCAGCTCTCGTAAGGTCGGTTTATGTCTAGAATATCTTTTATTGCAGTTACAAAAGATCACATACGCGAGACACTACCAAATTAATTTGATAGTTTTGACTGACATACGCAATATTACTGAAATTGAAAAGCCCAGTAATATTGTCTAGCTACTTCGCTCGACTACTAACACGAAGTGTCTATTGATTTTCTAATTGTTGTTGGCAGATTTTATATGATTTTCGGTGCGTACGCTTAGATTGCTTGCGTCATATATTGTTCGCTTTTCTGCATAGTTTTGCCGAATAGCTATCTCGAAACTACTAGAAAATGCCTAACACAAGCTCTTTCGACGCACTCAATTTTCCCGATTAAAAGCCTTCGGATAATTTCCGCAGGTGGGATTAAGTGCTCGTAAGAGAGAAAAGTATGTTCAAGGATAAGTCTTTTGTGAGGTAAAGGATTTAGACCTTTTTCTCGTTCTTGTTTGCCTGTATATCTAGCAAAACAAGATGTTTTCTCACTACTTAAAGACTAGTAAACACTAGCCACGAACTGTCAGCATTTGTCAGCAGTTTGTGGTGACAAAAAATAAAACCTTTTTAAGGAGACACAGGTAATGAATACGGAAATGTTGCATGATGCCATTGAGTTTGATGCCGAGGCTGAGTACGAAGATGCTTTTGAAGGGGAGGAGAACGGAAATGGCGCTGAGAGCTTTGTAGAAGCTAGTGAAGATGATGCTGATGTCTCTAGCGAGGGCAGCACTTCTTTGGAAGAAGGCGAGTTTGACGACGCTTCTTTTGGCGACGAGGGAGCCTCTCTTGGCAATAGCTCTTCTGGCATTGAGGTTGTTCCTGGCTTTGATGAATTCATGCTGGATGCTTCTCGTGAGAGTTTGGCAAAGCAGATGGGTGAAGAGAAACTACTGGATGCCTGGTATGCCGACCTTGGCGATCCTGCGATTGGTGCGCTTCTAAAGCAAACTAGTTTGTCAGAGTCAGTGTCGGAGGTTGTGATTGGAAGGGATGATCGTATACGTGTTAACAACACAAAAACTTATCCTTGGTGCTCCATTTGCAGTTTGCTAATTACCGCGAGAGATAACAGCCGCTGGATTGGTACTGGCTGGCTGGTGGGAAATCGCACTATAATTACGGCTGGTCATGTGGTGTATATTCATGGCCGCGGCGGCTGGGCCAAGAGTGTTGAAGTGATTCCTGGACGCAATGCGGCTGATCGGCCCTATGGTTCTTGTGTTGCAACTTCTCTTAAAAGCGTCAAGGGATGGACAAAGAGTCGAAAGCGTAGTCACGACTATGCTGCTATCATTCTGCCGAAAAGCTGCAGCTATGGTAAGCAGCTAGGGTACTTTGGCTATGGCAACTACAGCCGCGGTACGCTGAAGAATCTGACGGTAAATCTCTCTGGCTACCCAGGCGATAAGCCAAGCGGTACGCAGTGGTGGCATGCCCGTCGTGTCCAAACGGTTACCTCAAGGAGGCTGGTCTACAACATTGATACGGCAGGGGGCCAGAGCGGTTCGCCCGTTTGGCGCATCAAAGATGGCAAGCGTTACGCAGTGGGTATTCACACTAATGGCTCTAGCTCGGGTAATTCGGCTACTCGTATCACTAAGCCCGTCTTTGACAACATCAAAAAGTGGAAGGCAGAAGGACAGTCATAGGTAGCTGGCTGGTACGCTACAGGTACGACGTTTATGGCTGTTGTATAACCTCACGTTAAAGGAGCATTTTCAACGATGTTTCACATTCACGGGTATAGAAGGTCCTTTGCCTTGCTAACCTGCTCTCTCTTCTTATCGTTGAGTGGGGTAGGATGCACGGGAATTTCATCGGAGGACAGCGCTGCTGACGCCGACGTCAGCTCGGAGCCTAGCAACAGTACCATCGATTCTACAGACACTAGCGAGGGGCTTTCTATGAGCATTGAGGGAGAAATCACCGAGCTGATGGAAAGCTGGCCGCTTCAGCTAACTGTGAAAACTCAAACGGAGTCTTATCACGTTAGTTTGGAGTCAAATACTGCAATTACTCAAGAGAGTAGGGCAATTGACGCTGGGCAGTTATCTCCTGGTCAGATGGTGACAATTTCAGGGCAACTATCTTTGTCTGAAGACAACGCAATGGTGGCTCAGTCTATCGAGATTGAGTAGGCTCGGTTCTAAAGTGTGCTCTCAGGCTATTTATAGCCTGAGAGCATCTCTGTCGTTGAGTCGTCTAGTTTAGCTTGATTGTTGAACAGGTCTAGTTTGAGCGTTGTCGTTGAGTGTTGTCGTCGAGCTTTGCTTGCGGCTTCTTAGTGCTTGATGCCTAGAGCTGCCTCTATTGGACCGCTTTGGAAGGGGTTGCGGGCTCTGGCGTCTAGCCATTTTCCTCGCCATCAGAGGGCGGCAAACCGCAGTAATGACTGAGGCTATGACTGCGGTTTGTTGCCAGATGGGCAAACTCAAACAGAACAACTAACCCAGCGATACTGCCAAGCAAAACATTTTCAGGGTCATCAAAGAGCATGATACTTAGTTGGGCAATGGTGATTGCTGAAAGCAGACTAGATATCAATAATACAAGGCGATAATGCCAGCTTATCCTTAGCTCGTAGTTTGCTACCTGAGCTAGGTTTCGCTAGTGGTTACGGGTGAGCCGCCTTTATTGAACTTTTGGTGGGCAGATGTGGTGCTGCCGAGTAGGACAGTGGGCACAAGTTACGTGGCTACTCATAGAGAAGGCACTTATGCAGAAGGTACTCATAGAGAAGGTAAAGCGCCGCTGCTGTTGCTGCACGGTTTTGATAGCTGCTTGAGTTTCGGCGACTAGTGCCGTTGCTAGCGCAGCAGACAGGGCGGGCAGTGTACGCGGTGGATTTGTTGGGGTTTGGGTTTTGTGATCGGATGAGTTTGGTAATGCGATCGCAAAAGACGGCGGACACGGTGAATCCTGATCTAGTTCGTCAGCATTTAGTGGCTTTTCCTCAGCGGGAACAAGGTGCAGAGCGTGCTATTAATCAAAATTTTGAGCTACGGAAAAAGGCTTACCAATTTGCTCTTACTGGTAAGCCTTTGCATCTATATTACGTACGCTGGTGCGCTACATCTAGCAAACTCTAGACGTTACGGACAACCGTTTCACCATCGGTGTCTACATCGAGCTCTTCACGCCGGAGCTCCTCTTTGACGGTGACCGTATCTTGAACGCTCTCTTTCCTGACGTTAACTTCCTCGGCCACAAACGCTTCTTTACGGATATCTGCTTTTTCTTCGTAGACTTCTACGTTAGCGACTGCGCCATCGTTAAAGGCGTCCGCAGTAGGCGCTACGGGAGCAGATGTTCCAGGTGTACGTTCAATCACAACTTTCTCTTTTCGTACAGGAACGGAGGCTGTTGCAGTTTCCGTTTCTACTCGCTTACCAACCGAAACTTGGCCTGTTCGTACGGTGTCTTTATCTACTTTCAAACGCTCTTCGTAAAGCTTGAGGTTGTCTGGGTTGTCTAGTGCAGAACCCGTAGAGCCGTAGATTCCAAATTCTTCTACACGATGGCGCTTCATAATCGCTTCCGCAGAGGCAATATCGGCTTCCGCAGAGTTCACCATGACTAGGTATTCGCCAGCCGTCACCCTGTCGTTGTATACCTGAGCACGCTCTTCAGGAATGCCTAGGCCGATGAGTGCACCAACTAAACCACCAGCAGCAGCGCCGATGGCACCACCTGCGAGCGTGGTAGCAATGGCGGTGGCTTCAGCACCTGCCAACAAAATTGGCCCAATGCCAGGAATAGCAAGCACGCCCAAACCTACGAGCAGTCCACCAATACCACCAATAGCGCCGCCGGTTAGAGCGCCTGTGGTTGCGCCTTCTTCGGCGTGGTTACCTTCTTTCTCAGTCCTGTCTAAGCCAGTCTCTACGCCTGCAACTTCACTGGCGTCTTTAGCGACGACCGACACCCGCTCCATATTAATTCCAGATGCATTTAGCTCATCAACTACACGCTCTGCTTCAGCGCGGGTTTTGAACACGCCTACTGCGCGTCGATACTGATTTGCTGTATTTTGAACAACCATTAATTTCTCCTTATTTTTGTTTTTCTTGGGTCTAGTTTGGCTACTGAGTTAAGACGACTGAACTAGAACGGATGAGCTACTCTGCAGCAGGTGCAATTTCAACATTGACATCAACAGAGTCAACGCCTAAGATCTCTTTTGCTAGCGGTTCGATGGTTTCATATTCCTTTTGGCTAGGAACGCTGCCCACAATAGTTACAGCACCGTCTTCAGCACCAATAGTCAGCTTGCCCCGAGGAATATTCGCTTCAAGCTTGGCACGAACCTCACTTTCAAGATCAGAGTCATTGCGAACGGTCTCATCTCCTATCAACTCGTTGCGCTCCTCGCGTGCCCTGATATCTGAGTCGAGCTGCTCCTGACGGACCTCACTGTCCGCGTCTTCTAACGTTTCTTCCACCTGGGCGGGCTCATCGACGCTGTCAGTTAGATCCGAAGGTGCATCGGCACTGGTTCTAGCATTGTCGCAAGAGGCCAGGCCAATCGCTAACACGCCACCTAGTAATGCTGTTGCTACTCTCTTCATTCTAATATTTCTCTCGTAAACGTATGCGAACAGCTTAAAAGCTGCCGTCTTATGCCTGCATGTTGCCAGCTCTCGAAGCTGGTAGCGTCTATCGGAATAGATACTTCGTTTGAAAGATTAGGGCTCTATAGTCATAGATAGTCATAAGTCATAGATAGTCATAAAGATTCTGATCGTTAGAATGAGAATGCGACTCAACCAAAGTCTCGTCTAGTTCAATATAGTGGTGAATAACCGTGAAAGATTTCGCAGATGCTCGTTCTTTGCAAAGCCCGATGACGGTCGGAGCGATTATTGGTACGGCATGGCGGCTCTATAAGTCCAATCTATCTCAATATATGCCGCTGTCGCTAAGGGGCAGCGGCTGGGTATTTTTGCCAATGATTTTACTGTGGGTAGGACTGCTGTGGATGCTGAGTCAAGACATAGCGATCGCAGATGTATCTGGTCTGTTTGCGCTGCTGATTCCGGCTTGGCTTGTGCTGTGGTTGTGGTGTAGCGCTCAGTCTTTAGGAGAGCTTTCGGCGATATCGCGACGGGTGCACAAATCTTTGAGTGTGCCAATGGGCGCAGAATCGGAAACACTGGCTGAATCTTTGCGGTTTACCCGCTCTCGTAAGTTTCCCTTACTCGGTTCGGCAGCAATCCAGTGGGTAATATCTGCGGTTCTTAGTGCTGTTTCTCTTTTTGTCTATATCTCTGCGCTAGGTATGATTGTGTTTGGTTTTGGGGCTTTCTCGGGTGAACCTGTGCCGGGGCTATTTTTGGGCGGGGGGGCGCTGCTGCTGATTTCGATTATTTTGTTGACCTGGTTTTCGATTTGGGTGGCGGTACGTTTGCTGGTGACAGAGCAGTCGCTGGCGATAGAACAGAATTCGGGTGCGATCGCCTCTATCGGTAGATCTTGGAAGCTGATGAAAAAGCACGCACTGCGAGCAGTCGGGGTGATGCTTTTGGCGGGGTTAATTTGCCTGCCAGTTCTGGTGGTGACCAGCGTTGCTATCCAGCTTGGGCAAGCTATCGTTTTCAGATTGGCTGGAGTAACTATTTCTGAGGCGTCTTCACCAGCGGTTTTGTTTCTCAGCAGCGCAGTTTCCTACGCGACAGGGCTGCTCTCTAGCATTATTAGCGGCATCATCACTGCGCCTTTCTTACGAGCGGTTGTTACAACACTTTATTTTGATATTAGAAACCGCAAAGAAATTCTTGAAGCTTAACTTGATCTTTTTCTCTTTTTGATCTCTTTTACGGGTGAGTGTGGTAATTCTAGAGACTTGTTTAAGGAATGAATTAAGTGATCCAACGCACAAAAGAATTAGGAGGATCACGTTGGGGATACTCCTACTATGGCTACTGGCAAGCGGATTGGAATACTGACGAGCGGCGGCGACTGTGCGGGGCTAAATGCGGTAATTCGGGCGGTGACTCGCTGTGCGATCGAGATTTACGGCTGGGAAGTGTACGGCATTTGCAAGGCAACTCACGGGCTGATGTCTCGTCCACCCGAAGCTCAGCGGCTAAGTATCCAGCAGGTCGATCCGTTTTTGACGATGGGTGGAACTTTCCTCGGTACGACCAGTAAAGGCGATCCGTTTGCGTTTCCGATGGCGGATGGGTCTTTGCGCGATCGCAGCGCAGAAATTATCGCAGGCTATCATCAGCTAGGGCTAGACGCGCTCATTGGTATTGGCGGTGATGGCAGTCTAGCGATCTTGAGAAAGCTGGCGCAGCAAGGTGGTATCAATCTGGTGGGCATTCCTAAGACTATCGACAATGATGTCGGTCTCACTGAGCGCTCGATTGGCTTTGACACGGCGGTCAATATTGCCACCGAAGCGATTGACCGCCTACACTTTACTGCGGCGAGTCACAGCCGGGTGATGATTGTTGAGGTGATGGGCCGAGATGCCGGTCATATTGCGCTCAACGCTGGAATTGCGGGCGGTGCCAATATCATTTTGATTCCGGAGGTGCCCTACAGCTTAGAGAATATTAGTCATCACATTAAGCAGCGGCAGGCCGACGGCTGCGATTATTCGATTGCAGTGGTGTCGGAAGCGGTCTGTACCGAAGCCGGGACGCTGTTAGAACAAGGGCACTTTGCCGACTGTCGCCTGGGCGGTGTGGGCCAGTATCTGGCCGAGCGCATTACCGAGGTTAGCGGCGCAGAGACTCGGGTGACGGTGCTAGGCCATACACAGCGCGGCGGCACGTCTTCACCGCTAGATCGGATTTTGGCGTCAGCCTTTGGCGTAGCAGCAGTTGAGCTAATTGCAACAGAACAGTACGACCGAATGGTGACCTGGCAAGAGCGGGCAGTGAAGTCCGTGCCAATTGCGGAGGCAATTAAAGACTATCGGGCAGTGGAGCCAGAAGGCACGCTGGTGAAGACAGCACGGGGCCTAGGAATTTGCATGGGCGATCGCCTTACCTCAAGGCTTAATCACGAACTGCTACCTGCTGTGACCGATCGCCCGGTGGCAGCTACGTTGTAACCTGGGCGTAGCCCCCGCTGGCTTTTGTTGAAAACTAGAACAACTTTGTAACGACTGTAGAGATTTTTCTCTTGGCTCAGTTCTCTTGGCTCAGTTCTCTTGGCTCAGTTCTCTTGGCTCGGTAAGTAGGTCAATCTAATTAAACAGGCTGACCTACTTGCACCTGTCAGACTCCAGAAGACATTAGAGGAAGACATTAGAATAGAGAATGTTAGAGGCTGCGAGACTCTCTAAAAAAATATCAAACGGTTAGGCCTTCGCAGGCGACGGTCGCCGAGGGAAACTGCTTTTGGACTGTTTGCTGCAACTGGTCTAGAGCCGTATCATCTTGCACTGGGCTATGGTGCACGAGCGCTAGCCGCTTGACGTTGGCCTGCTGCGCAATGTCAACGCCAACTTTCCATGGTTGAATGGCGCTAATCTCATCAGCAGGCGAGCACAGATACTTCAAATCTAAATAAGTGCCATCGTAGATTAACAAATCTGCCTGGTCAGCAAGGGACAGCATGTCTTTGCCAACGGGCCCGTGTAGAGTATCTGTTGCGTAGACAAGTGTGTAGCCTTGCCAAGAGAGCCGATAGCCTAATGCCTCGGTTGTTGGATTGATTTTGAGAGTCTCTACCGTAATGTCGCCAATATCAAAGCAGGCACGGTTTGCCAGGGTGCGAAAGGTCAGTCCTGCCAGCATGTTTTGTAGCGGCATCGAAAAGTGAGGCTGTAGCATTTGGTCAGTTAGGCAGTGTTTGATCGAAGCGCCGTTAGGAGCAGTGCCGCCATAAACAGTGAAGTGATTGCTGGGATTGAAAGCTGGCTGAAAGAAAGGAAAGCCCTGAATGCGATCCCACTGGGTATGCGTAAATAAGATATGGGCGTTGATGGCTTGGCTGTGCTTTTGAGCGTGCTCCTGCAAGTGCTGACCCAGTTTGACGATGCCGGTGCCGCTATCAAGGATCAGCCGCTGGCCGCCCATTAAAACCTCTATACATAAGGTATTGCCTCCGTAGCGCTGGTTGGCCGCTGCTGGGGTAGGCACGCTGCCACGAACACCCCAAAAACGCACTGAAATGCCAGCCGTGTGCGCAGCGTTTTGAACCGAAGTTGTTACAGCGTTTGGAAGATGTGGGGCAACGGGCGACTGGACGGTTTTAGTCATGATGGGCAGAAGGATACTGATAGGGCTTCAGATCGGCTGGCCGATTAACGGCATGGTGTTCTGTGGTGCTCTGGCGAGAGATGTTTTGTATAGTTTTAGTGAACCCAGCACTGGAAAGCGCTCATCTCGGTGATCTTATTGATTTCTGGTGGGTGCAGGCTGCGAAATGCGGATATCTGCGCAAGGGGTGCAAGGTGAGCCTTTTAGACAGGCACTAATGCTCGCCAGAATATTAGTGCTCAAAAAAAAGCCTCGGAAGAAGTGATTCTTCTGAGGCGATTTCGACTTGTCGGATTTGGTTAAGGCGAACCTATTTGACAGCTTTGACGCATTCGTCGATCAAAGGTTGCACCTGATCGAGGTTTTTCCAACCCAGAACTTCACATTCTTTCTTTTCTAGGTTTTTGTAGGTTTTGAAGAACTCAGCGATTTCGTCTAGGCGATGCTGGTCAATGTCGTCTAGGGTCTTGACGTTGGCGTAGCGAGGATCGTCAGCAGGGACGCACAGAATTTTTTCGTCGCGATCGCCGCCATCAATCATCTCCATCATGCCAACGGGCCGAGCGGGAATAACACAGCCTGGGAAAGTGGGCTGATCCATTATCACCATGCCATCGAGCGGGTCGCCATCGTCGGCGAGGGTGTTTGGAATAAAGCCATAGTCGTAGGGGTACTGTACAGAAGAGTACAGCACGCGGTCTAGGGCAAATGCATTGAGGTCTTTGTCGAATTCGTACTTGTTCTTACTGCCGGCGGGGATTTCGATCAGCACGTTGACAATACCCGGCTTGGGCTGGGCGGGAATGCGAGCTAGATCCATAAAATTTTCCTGTTAACTGCAAGGAAGGCCAGCGCTTTTTTACGCAGATAATCCTCCCCCATGCATTTTACGGGAGTGTGGCGACAGGTCAGAAATCATTTGCAACAAAAATGCGCCGCTGTTCAAAGCGCTTTTGACAGGGCGCTTGGCGACGATCTTTGTGCAATACGGATATCAGGCGGTATAAATTATTGGGCTGCGATCGCAAGCCTGCATCCTGAGCTGGTCTCAATGTGCCGCTAATTTTCCTGCCGATTTTCTGCTTGGACTATCCTACTCCTGTGCCCTCATAAACAGCGTCGATGGCTGCTGAGGGGCAGCGATACCGGCGGTGTTGAAGGTGGAAATGGTATACAAAGGTAGGGTGAGCGTCACAATTGTGATGAAGACGCCTACAAAGTTAGCGACATGGCCAGGGGGGGGTTCTGACTGGCGCTCGGGACTTGCAGATTCCATGCTGAAAAAAAGATTAGCTTTTGGGTAGAGGACACGTTGACTAGCATAAACAATTGAAAAAAGACAATCGTTTGCCAGTTGACAGCGCAGGTCTAAAATATCAACATCTGAGCGATGCTATACACATAGGTGGTTTGAGCTGTCAGACTATGGAAAAAATGTAAGGTCCAAAAAAAGTTTTTTCCAACTTTACATTTTTTTTACATAGCGATGATTTCTTAATAGTAACTAAGGGTTCGATCTTCGGCACAATCAATCTTACCTTTATTCATATATTCGTTACTTTTGTCAGTATTTACCCCTGGTACAGCAAGGAAAAACAGTATTAAACGCTACGCCTTGAACGGATGGGCTGGAGGCGTAATAAGCTTCTTTGCAAGTAGTGATATACAAGCCCTATTGCAAATGGCCAAATACAGCTAGCTCAATATGGGCATTTGATGCAGAGCTATTCCTCTACCTCTAAGAGCGATCGCACCGCCCGAAGCTCTTCCAAAATCGCTTTAAGCAGTCTATTTGTCTCGGTTTCGGCGGGCGGCGTCACTTCAATAGTAACCTGTTTGATCCCCAGAACATCCTGGGCAAAGCGGGCAACCTCGTTGGGATGAAACATTAGAGGGGCGTCTTTGTCATTGCGGACCTCAGGATTGAGGCATTTGGGATCGAAGGGTGGGTTGAGATTGTAAGGGTCTGTATTAGCATAGCGATAGACGGAAGCGCGGGAGCGGTTTAGAAGCTGCTGCACGGACTCGATGGGAATGAGCTGCTCGGCGGTGATATCAATGCTATTTGACGAAATTTTGATAGTGGAGTCTGAATGATTTTGAGCCAATTTTGAGTTCTCTTGTCTGGATAAAGTCTTAGTAGTGTATCAGGTTGAGACTTATTAAGATCACTCTAAGTCCCCTTCATATACAAGTGAGTCTCAAAATGATTCTATTGGTGGTTAGAGTTTTGTCTGAAACGACTTCAAAGACAGCAGCGATCGCCAACTTTTGAAGGGGGGCTCGCTAGCTGTGACTAGTAAGGCATCGTTACAGCTATGGATGACAGTAGATCTAACATGCGTCTTGGATTCTTGTCCTATAAATTACTAGTATCATTAAAGACTCATTAGTATTACCAATGGACTTAATATAATACTAATGAGTCTCGGTGTAAGAACAACGGCTTAGCTAGCAGTCAACCAATCTAACTGTCGGTTTAACGATCCAGAGGTCATCTAGTGCAGGATCTTTGCTAGATAATAAATATCTCCGTGCAAGGCCACTGTTTCAACATTTACGCTTTGGCAGAACGCCTAGTCTTCTGGATCAAACATTGCTTTTGAGGCTGAGCTGCTTCTATCCTGGCTATATGTCTAGAAAGGAGACTGTTGTTTCATAGATTAATTAAACCAACAACAAGAACATATGAATTTCAGCGTTTTTTGGATGGTTTTGGGATTTTTGTGACAAAGTGAGTTACGTCAAAAACGACTGATTTAACATCGAATACAAGGATTGTATTAAGCCTTTTTGCGAATTGCTAAGGAAGCATTCTTTAGCGCCTAAAGGACTGGTATATAAGCTGTCTTCTGTCCTTTTCCTTGTTATGAGATAAAGTCAGTGTCAAATTTTAGGAGGCTATGTTGATGACTGTTTCAGTTCTTTTTAAGCGTACTTTTTATCTTGCTGGTAGCTTTACTGGCGTAGCTCTACTTTCTCTTTCATCTCTGAGCCCAGCGCTTGCAATTACACCTACTGTAAACCGTGCTCAATCTAGAGTTGAGATAGCTGGCTTTGGTGACTTTTTGGATGTCATTCAAGAAAGTCAAGATATCTATGAGGAACATCAGGAAAACACCCGCGAGCAGGAAATTCACGAAGCTCAGATGGAAGAGCAGGAGCGTCGGCTAAGAGCTTATGAGCAGGCTCAATTTGCTGCTGCCGAAGCAACTCGCCAAGAAGCTGCCCGTCGTCAGGCTCTTTGGGAAGGGATGTCACCGCAACAGCGACACTCTTACATGGAAGAACAGCGCCAAGCTCAGGCTCGTCAAGATGAGGCAGCTAACCTGTTTATGCTAGGGCTAGGTTCTGCTTTGATCGAAGGCATGATGACGCCTGACTGCCGACTGTATGAAGGCGACTACGGTAACGTCTACGAAGTCTGTAGCTAGTTTTCTTGCCGTGCTGACTTGCTAAGATTCTTTGATAACTCCTCAGTTTTGCTGGGTTCGATGCAGTACGGCGGTGGTGATGAGCAGCGCAGGGGTAGGCAAACTATCTTCTTCTTATTGCTGAGTATGACGTATTGCCAGCGCTGCTACCTGAAAATCTCATTTAGACAGATAACGTCTTATATTGAGACTTATTCTAATCCCAACAAGTCTCGCAATGAGATTTAGGCAAGATTGCTTAGCTAATTAGATGTAGGGTGGTTATTTCTGTCATTTAGCTGGTCTCGGCTTGGCTGTAGGCGAGTTCTCCTAGAATATAGGTGGCCTCGATGGCGCGATCGTCTCCCATCATGATCAACGAGAAAGCGCGGTCGGCGAGTTCTTCTGAGGTGCTAGGAAACTCAGCGCTGTTGCGCAAGGCCATGAGCGGAGTAGCCTGGGGGTTTAGAACGATGAAGTCGGCGTCCTTGCCGACTTCGAAGCTGCCGAGGGTGTCGTCTAGACACAGGGCTTTGGCTCCGCCGAGGGTGGCGAGAAAGAGGGCTTTGAAGGGAGAAAGCTTTTGCTGGCGGAGCTGGGCAACTTTGTAGGCTTCGTTGGCAGTTTGTAATAAAGAGAAGCTAGTGCCTGCGCCTACGTCTGTGCCCAGTCCTACTTTGACTGGGTGAGCTGTTGACTTGGCCTGTTCGATCTTAAATAGGCCGCTGCCTAGGAAGAGGTTGGAAGTAGGGCAAAAAGCGATCGCACTCTTAGCCTCTGACAGCCTTTGAAATTCACTATCGGTTAAATGCACCCCATGGGCGAAGACGGATCGTTCCTTGACGAGTCCGGCCTGGTCGTAAGCGTCTAAGTAACCGCTGCAATTGGGGAAAAGTTCTTTCACCCACTCAATTTCTTTCAGGTTTTCAGAGATATGCGTGTGCATGTACACGTCGGGAAACTCTTTCAGCAGCTCTCCTGCTTTTTGGAGCTGTTCGTCGGTTGAGGTAATGGCAAATCTAGGGGTGACGGCGTAGCGAAGTCGCTCTTTTTTGTGCCATTTTTGAATTAAGGCTTTGGTCTCTTTGTAGGCAGATTCGGCGGTATCGCACACATAGTCTGGCGCGTTGCGATCCATCATTACTTTGCCTGCAATCATGCAGAGGTTGCGGCGCTCTGCGGCTTCAAAGAAGGCGTCTACAGACTGGGGAAAGACAGCGGCAAAGACGAGGGCGGTGGTGGTGCCGTTGCTAAGAAGCTGATCTAAGAAGTTTTCGGCGACGGCTTTGGCGTAGTCTTTGTCTTTGAACTTGCCTTCGGTGGGAAAGACGTATTCATCTAGCCACTCTAGGAGCTGTTCTCCGTAGGCTGCGATCATTCCTGTTTGAGGATAGTGGATGTGGGTGTCGATAAAGCCCGGCATGATTAGCCGCTCGGTATAGACGGTGGTTGGCGTTTCTGCGTACTTGGCCTGTAGCTCGTGGTAGGGGCCAAAGGCTTTGATTTTGCCGTTTTCTAGAACTAAGAGACCGTCGGGCAGATAGCGGACGCTTTCGGCTTCAGAAACATAAAAGGGGTCGTCCACAAAATCTAGAAACGGGCCGCGAATGGCCTTGAGCTGGGACCGATCTGATTGATTTTGTGGAAAACCCATTTAAACGAATCTCCTACTTGGTTGGGTAAGTTTGTTCTTGCTGAGCGTACTGTTTTTGGTTGGTATCTGTTTGACTTAACTGTTTTTCTTGGGATTTGGTTTGGTCTGTTTGTTTGCTGGTGTAGTCGTCGGTGGCGTCGTTAGCGTACTCACTGGCGTAGCTGTCAGCAGATTGCGCTTTGCTGTAGGTCTGGCTTTCTTGTTGGTTTTGGCTTTGGCTGTAGTCGCTGCTGTAGTCGGCGGCGATCGCACTTAGGGGTGGCGTTAACGGCGTGGGAAATGGTGAGCCGAGAAAAGTGCTCACGGTAAGCGCAGCAACGATCACAGCCGTTAAAAATTGGCGAAACTGACGAATCATTTGGGTTATTTCCTAAAACATGACAAAACAAGTAGAAATGACACTTTAATCGGGAGCAGCATCGGGCGATAGCTTCTGGCCTAAGTTTGCGACTGCTGCTTCAATTTGCTCGCGCTGATTGACCAAATACACACTAATTAGCGTTAGCAACACTCCACCCCACTGCAGGGCGGTTAACGACTCACCTAAGAACAGGCCGCTAAACAACAGCGCGAAAACTGGTGTCAAAAAGATCAGTGCGCTGACGCTGGTCATATTGCCAGTTGCCGCCAGGTAAAAGAACATGCCGTAGGTGAGCGCGGTGCCGAATATGGTGGCATAAAGCAAGCCTGCCCAGTCACCTAGCAGCAGGTTGTCAATTGGGTAAGGTTCCCACAAGCCAGACATTACAGCTAATGGAATTCCGCCTAGAATCATGTGCCAGCCAGTGGCTACAATCGGGTCGGCATGCTGCTTTACATAGCCCATCAGAATGGTGCCAACCGACATCGATAAGGCCGCCAGCAGCATCAGAAATTCACCGCTTTGCAGCAGGTTGGCTAGGTCTAAATTGCTGCCTTCAGCGCTGTAGCCCTGCAGGGTTTGCAGCCAGCTCTCTAGAGGAAGGCCTTTCTCCCACAGCCCGTAAATCCAGTCTGCGGGCAGACCGCACAGGCTAATGCCAGCGATTCCAATTGCCAAGCCTAGCCAGCCCCACAGGCCGATTAGGCTACCAAAAAGAATGCGGGCGAGTAGGGCCACAACCAGCGGCTGCGCGTCGATCAGCACCGCGCCAATGCCCGCGCCTGTGTTCACCAGTCCTGCGGTTAGCAGTCCTTGAAACATGGCTCCGTCTACTAAAGCAAAGAGTGCAATCCACAGCCAGGCTTTCCAGGTTTTAGGCTGAGGTAGCTTTAGCAAAGCGGCGACGATTAGCGTTAGCAATCCGGCAGGCAGCAGCCTAAATGCAGCTAAAAAGAGCGGCGAGGTATGAGGAAGAATGTACTTCATCACAACCATCGCTGTTCCTAGAAAGAAGAAAGGCGCGATTAGAAAAAGGGGAGATTTTGCCAGGTCAGTCTTTGATAGCTGCATAGGCTTGCGGGGATAGGTGTAGATAGCTTGGTGACACGTTACTGTTGTGCCTGTCGTCATCGAATGGTATGAGAAAGTACCGTCTGAGACCGATAAGCTTGCTACCAGATTGGGATGTCATTTCCTTATGAATTGTATGCTGTATTCTGTATACAATCTGAGCCAAAACGTCAGGACTTGGTGACACCCGGAGCGCGGCTTACCGAGCCGTCATACGGAGGCGTTAGGAGCTGGCATAGACTGTGGGATTGATGAGTAGCGAGCGACGCCTGCTGGTGTGCTTTTTGGCCTGTGGGTTTGTTCGACTTCCCCGTGCGCTTTGAGTAGAGCGGCGATTTTTTTGCGAATCATAATGCCGGGGCGGTCGGTGAACATATGCTCTTCGCGGCTGGGGCTGAGGGGCACATCGCAGTCGGTGGATTCTAGGATGCGTTTGTCTTCGAGGGTGACGGCGCGGTCGAAGGCGATGACGTCGGCGGCTAGGGTGTCGGTTTCGGTGTCGTTGCGGACGCAGAACTGGACCATTTGTGAGATGCGATCGCTCACAGGCGTCATAGTGTTGACAACAATATGCTCTAGGCCGTTGGGATAAGTGATTTTGAGCTTGATGGTGAAGGGCATTAGCCATTCCATGGTCAATGTGCGAAAGGTCTGAGCCTCGGCCATTTTAAGGTTTTTTTGCTGTAGCTCTGGGTTGACGACGCCTAGCTTGCCGAAGACGTGGATGCCCCAGTCGGTTTCGGTGATGTCTAGCTCATCTGGCGTGGGGTGGTCTTCACTGCCAAAAGTGGTAGTGTGTACGAAGGTGGGATGGGCCAGGTCTAGCTCGTTTTCCATTACCCGCAGTCCGGCGCACTGCCAGGGCTCGTAGAATTCTTGAAGCAGGCGGTAGTTAGAATCGCTTGCTTCTGCGATGTTGGGAATATCGATGAGCGGATCTTCTAGACACACCCAAATATAGCCGTAGCGCTCTGCGACGTGAAAAGCATCAATGCGATAGTTGGCCGGAATGGCACAGTCAGGCTTGAGCTGAGGAACTCGCTGGCAAGTGCCGTCAGGACCAAATTCCCAACCGTGATAGGGACAGCAGATGCGACCCTGGTCAACTTTACCAAGGGAGAGTTTGGCGGTGCGGTGACAGCAGCGATCGCGCACTGCTGCCGCCTGCCCTTGTTCATCAAGCCAAAGAACTAGGGGCTCGCCTAGCAGTTCAAACGCCTGCGGTCCGTTGACTAGCTGCTGACGGGAAATGACCGGATACCAAAATCGACGGAATACAGGCTGCTGGGTGACTAACATAGAAAGTTGAGATAGAAATACGTTGTATACTGTATACAATATATAAGAAATATTTTTGTAGCGTTGCATACATATAAATACTGTACGAATACCGTGTCGAGGCGCTGCGACTGATGGGCTATCAGCTAAGGGAAAGTGATTCTATCCAGTCGCCGATGCCGTTGAGAATGAGCTGTACGCCAATGGCCATAACGAATAAACCAAGCATGCGGCTGAGGGCGTGAATGCCACTAGGGCCAAGCCATTTGAGCAGTACGCTAGAAGAGCGTAGGGCGATGTAGATGACGAGGCCGATGCAGGCGATCGCGGTGGCGATCGCAGCCAAATTCCAGAGGGTTTCACTTGAGGTTGCGCCTCGGTTGGCCTCTGCGGCTAGGCCTAAGGCTACTGCGATCGAGCCTGGCCCTGCTAGCAGAGGAATGGTCATTGGCATAAATGAAATGTCTTCGTGCTGATCGACTCGACTGGTGGCCGCTTTGTTTTCTAAATCGGTTAGCTTTTTGGCGTCTGCGTTCATAGCACCCCAGGCAGCGTGAAAAACCACAATGCCGCCTGCAATCCGGACGACCTCTAGGGAAATGCCGAAAAATCGGAGGATGCTGCCGCCAACGATGAGGAAACCAATGAGCAATAAAATGACGTTTAGGGCGATGCGCCTGGCGTATCTGCGCCGAAGGCTTTGCGATACGCCAGCGGTGAGCACCAGAAAAATAGGCACACTGCCGATGGGGTCGATGACTGGAAACAAGGCAGCTAAACTGCCCAAGACAAAATCAGCAAAACTATTGATGGGCATGCCTATTGCTCGAATGAAGTTTGGCTGTATAGCTTCTGGCAAGTACGCAGGCTGCCATCAGTACGGCTAGCCCTTGAATCGCGAATAAAAGAGGCGTTATTAAGTCAAACAGCAGCTCTGAAGGCGTTGCCATCCGGTGAAGTTCCGGCATGGGGTTCATAGGCCGACGGCTGGCCGCTCTTTAGTGTCGGCCAGCCATCGGTTCGTTATTAGGAGTCACAGGGATAAAGGGTGTTGACAACTCTGGTTGTTGACAGCCTGGATTTTCTGGGTGATTTGTTTGATGGTACTAACCGAATCGTAGCGCTTCGAAGGCGAAGCGGAAAATGAAGATGGCGGCGAGGGCCCAGGTAATGACGGGGATTTCGCGGGAGCGGCCAGAGACAAGCTTGGTGAAGGGATAGAGAATAAGGCCCGCAGACAGTCCGGCGGCGATGGAGAAGCCGAGGGGGATAAAGAACATGGTGACGAAGGCGGGGATGGCTTCGGTCAGATCGCCCCAGCGAATGCTGCTAACGCTGCCCATCATCAAGACGCCGACAATTACGAGGGCCGGCGCGGTGGCAAAGGCGGGAACAGCCTCGAAGATGGGTACAAACAGCAGGGCAATGACGAACATAACGCCGGCGACGACTGCGGTAAGGCCGGTGCGACCGCCTTCGGAAACGCCTGCGGCAGATTCGGCAAAGGTGGTGACGGTGGAGGTGCCCATGATTGCACCGGTGGTGGTAGCGATCGCATCGGCAGAAAGAGCCTGATTTGCCCGAGGCAGCTCACCTGCATCGTCGATGTAGCCTGCCTGCGTGCCGACGCCCATCAGCGTGCCGATAGTATCGAACATATCGACAAACAAGAAAACCAACAGAACTGCGAGAAAGTCGATGATGTTACTGCCGTTGATGCCGCTGAGCCCAACAAACGCCTGACCAAAGAGATTAGAAGGAAAGGCAGGGATGGCCATAAACCCAGTGGGGGCCTGAGCAACACCAAATACCCATCCTAAAATAGCGGTGCCGCCAATACCCCACAGCAGTGCGCCTTTGATGCGTCTGAGGATGAAAAAGCAAGAGAGAAAGATCCCAAAAGTAGCAAGGAGCGTGGCGGGCTCTCTGAAGCTGCCAAAAGCTGTTTTAGTGACTTCGTTAGCCACAATCAAACCCGCGCCTCCTACAGCGGTATCTCCACTAAGGCCGATGTAGGCGAGAAACATGCCAATACCGACGGTGGTAGAAGCTTTGATGCAGGAAGGGACAGCCGCGATGAGGTGGCGACGGACGTCAGTAACCGTTAGCGCAATAAAAATAACGCCTTCGATCAGCACCGCGGCGAGGGCGACTCGCCAGTCAATGCCTAAGCCCAATACGACGGAATAGGCAAAAAAGGCATTGGTGCCCATGCCGGGTGCCTGCACAAAAGGGTATTTGGCGTAGAGCCCCATAATGAGCGTACCGATGGCGGCGGTAATGCCAGTGACGACAACTAGCTCTCTGAAGAGGTCGCCGGGCTCTGCTAAAAACACCGCGTCTGACATAATCAGCGGGTGCACGACTAAAATATAGGCCATGGTCATGAAGGTCGTTAACCCGGCCAGAATTTCGGTGCGGAAGTCAGTGCGATAGTGCGCGAAGTTAAAGTAATTAGCGACTTTCGCCTGCCATCCGCTGTAGGGTGGCGGTGAGGGCCTTAATGGCTGTTTTTGAATCTCTACATCAGCTTGACTCATAAAAATTCTCCGGAGAATGATCCTTTGATTCGGGTAAGGCAAAGGCGAAGCAACCGTTGACTTTTGGGTGCGCTAGCACGTACAAACGTATGCAAACGAACGCTCAGCCTTATTTTTGTGTACTGTATACAATCTGAATACGTACAACTGTGCCTAAAGCTACCGTTTCACCGCTGCCCCCCTCCGCCTGCTTTGCCTTTAAAAAAACGTCCTCCAAGATCTATGCGCGGATCTTGGAGGACGTTTGAGTGCTGTGAGTTAGTAGGAGCGGACTGAGGAGAATGGCTAGACGTTTGAGGCGCTTAGGCAGAATAAATATACTCTAGCCAGTCGCGCTGTTCTTCACAGCTAGGTAGGTAGGGGTAAAGCGGCGACTTTGCGCCGTATCGATCTTTGGCGCTAATTTTGGGTGTGTCGGTAGATGCCTGGGGACGGTGCACCATGAAGTTGACGATGGCTGCGCCTGCGGACCGTAGTTGACTTTTCACGATTTGAATAGACTCTAAACTGTATATTTAGATACCATTTTAACTGTTAAATATAATTCTGTGTCGGACGTTTGGCGATAGTCTGTGCTTGAAGTTAGGCGGGTGAGCTTTGCAGCTCTTGGACGACTCTAGCTTTGCTGGCGAGTAGATGGAGCTGGATAGCCGCGATCGCAGTTGCCGAGTCTTTTTGGGCGATCGCTTCATATACCTGGCGATGCTCTAAGCGAATTTCGAGGACGGATGGGTTTTGCTTGAGCGTTTGAATACGCAGCAGAGCCATGGCGTCGAAGATTTGGTCGAGTAGAGAAACTAACCGCCGATTGCCTGAGCTTTCGGCGATGAGGTGATGAAACTGATAGTCGATATCTAGTAGCTGTAGCAAGGTTTGCTCGTCAGCGGCTTGTGGGTCTCTAGATTCCGCCTGGATGACGTAGCTTTCTAGTGCTTTGAGCTGCTGCGAGCTGGCCTGCTGACAGGCCCCGGCAACTGCTAGCTCTTCAAGCACTAGGCGACAGTCGTACAGCTCTACGGCTTCGGTGGCGGAAATGGTAGTGACCTGTAGACCGCTAGTATCGGCGGTGACAAGCCCTTCCTTTTGGAGCTGGCGCAGGGCTTCGCGCAGCGGGGTGCGACTGACGTTAAACCAGTCGGTGAGCTGGGTTTCAATTAGGCGGCTACCTGGTGCAAATTCTCCGGTCAAAATTCCGCTACGCAGTGCGCTATAAACCTGCTCGTAGAGAGACTTTCGGCGCTGGACTGAAGGGCGCAGAGAGGAGCGCAAGGGTAAGGGCGATGAAGTCACAGGCATAGGGAGGCGTAGGAATATTTTGCGAGGTGAAGGATCAGCTGAACTGGCTGAGAGATACTATTATTTTATCTGTGCATACCGTATACAACAGGAATACTTTGTAGGTAAGCTGTCGTCAAGATGACTTTTGACCTAAATTACCCGCGGATGGGCTGCTTATTTAATATGACATGTCAGGAATTCGTAAGGCTATGAATAGAACACTGCTAGGGCGACTACGTAATTGCCTGTCTATACCGCAGCTATTTGGGTGGTTGAGGCGGGTTGGGGCGATGTTTGCGATCGCGCTTGCTTTGAGCTTTATGTTTCCATCTGCTGGCTGGGCCTCTGACGATTTGAGCAGTCCGGTGAATGATGTGACTAGCAATCAGGAAATGAGCCAGTCGGCTAGTTTGGTGGCCCCAGATCCAGAGGTCAAAATTGAGGTCTATTTGCAGCCAGAAGCGAACAAAAAGAAAGTTGGATACGGTGTCAACGGTGATGCCGTCACAGTCTTGGAGCAGGTAAGTGGCAATCAAAGTGTGGTGTGGAATCACATTCGGTTTGAGGGACCATCTTCTGCTGAGGAGCAAGCGGAGGGCTGGGTGCAGTCGTCGTTTTTGAAGCCGGAGGAGGAATTGGACAGGGCAATGGAGAGTCAGCAAGTTCAGAGCCAAAACCGGACTCAAAATCAGGGTCAGGGTCGGGGTCAGAATAGGGGTCAAAACCAGAGGCAAAAATGGGGTCAGAACCAGGCTGGCCGAAAAGCGGGGGCTGAGCGGTATTTGGGAAACAGCCAGGAAGTTCGTGAGAATGAGCGATCGCAGCTCGAATGGAAAAATAAGGTTCAAGCTTATTCACGACAGGTTTATTTGCAGCAAAATCAAGATTAGAGACGCGATTAAGAACAAATTCTAAGACTCAGAAACTCATGGTTGAACCTGATGCGACTGCGCTAGCGGCGGCAAGCCTGGTGATAGAGCATACGGTCCCTAGCGGTGAGGGGCTTGCTTTTCGCTGGTGGCATGCCAAGGTAGCGCGAAGGGCTAAACGATTTGAGGGCCATATTCGGACGGATTTGTGTGCGCCGGTAAAGGGCAGCCAGACCAGCCAGCCGATAAAGTGGTATTCCATTGTGCATTTTGAGTCGCCAGCTCTGTTGAACAAGTGGATCAGATCGCGCGATCGCGAGGCCTTAATTCAATCGGGGCGCAAGGCGTTTGCCTCTTATCAGTTTATTTCTTTTTCAACGGGGCTTGAGGGCTGGTTTTCGGGGAAAACGGGCACAGAGCAGATTGGATTTGGTCCACCTGCCTGGAAGCAAAATGCGGCGGTTATTTTGGCGCTGTACCCGGCTGTGATAATTCAGTCAGCGCTGTTTTCGGCTTTGGGTCTGATGCAGGCTTGGCCGCTGCCCAGTTCAATGATTGTTAACAACATTATCACTTCCTCTGTTTTGACCTGGGTGCTAATGCCGTTGGTAACGCGCCTGCTGGGGTTTTGGCTACAGCCTATGCCCCGATCTGTTGCTTTGAAAACAGAAATTTTGGGCCTGGGTATAGTGTTAGCTGCGCTAGGGCTGATGGTGCTGCTGTTTAACGCTTTGGCGCTATGAACAATCTTCGCAGCCGGTGGAATGTTGTTGTGCCTGTGATTATCGGTCTTTTTTTGGGTTGGGCTTGGCTGGGGTGGCTGAACCCGTTGCCCAGGCTCGACTTGAGATTAGAAGCTAGTGCTCATTCGGTGCAGGTATCTGATGCGGCACCTGGGACGGCATTTGGGACGGTCGCGCTGAAGCCGACTCGGGTGATAACGACGGCGGATGCGGGGGTTGGCTCGCTGCGCTGGGCGATTGATCGGGCGAACGCTTTGCCGGATGATGATTTGATTGAGCTGAGTGGAATTGAGGGAGCGATCGCGTTACGAAGTCCGCTGCCTGCTTTGCGCAGTAATCTGACTTTGGCTGGCAGTCAAACTGTTCATGTTGCTATCAGCGGTGAGAATCGCTTTCGCGTGCTGCAAATTGACAAAGGAGACATCACGATTCGAGATGTGACGCTTGCTAACGGGCTGGCGCTGGGGGCTGCTGGAGTTAATGGCGGTGGTGGCAGTGCTGGGATGGGTGGCGGTTTGTTGATCAACGACGGAACTGTGCGGTTGATTCGCGTTCAGTTTTTGAACAATCGAGCGATTGGGGGTAAGGGCAGTCAGCGCGGGTTTGGGCGGGTGGTTGTTCGAGGTCAGAAAATGGATCAACAGATTGGTCAACAAATTGATCAGCGAACTGAGTTTGAGGCCAATCGGGGGGCAGTGAGTGGAATTAACGGGGTGAGTTTTGCGAGGCCGCCAGAGATGCAGCTACCAGAGATGCAGTTGACGGCCAGAAAGGGAGAAGGAGAGGTGAACCGAGGGGCGGTAGCTGGGGTAAATGGGGTTGGAGTTAATGGAATTGGCAGTATTGTTTTTGGGGGTGGTGGCGGATTTGGTGGCTTTGCGAATGGTGGAAATGGGGGCAATGGCGGAAATGCGGGATTGAATGGGGGCAGCGGTGGAAATGGGGGTGACGGGGGTGACGGGGGAACGGGTGTTTTTGGGAGCTTTGGGCGATGGAATGAGGATGGGAGCGTGGGTGCGATCGCTTTTGGTGGCGGTGGCGGCTTTGGGGGCTATGGCAATGCGGGAAATGGGGGCAATGGCGGGAACGCGACCCAGGAGATTGCGAACGGTGGAAATGGCGGGAATGGTGGAAACGGTGGTTTTGGCGGCGGCGGCGGCGCGGGTGGCTTTGGCGGAAATGGGGGAGTGAGTCAGGCGGGAAAAGCCGGTGACGGTGGCTTTGGCGGTGGGGACGGTGACTTTGGCTATGGTGGCGGGGGCGGTGGTTTTGGTGGGGGCGTTTTTGTGCGTTCGGGCAGCTTGGTTTTAAGCGATGTGCGGTTTGAGGATAATGCAGCGCTGGCGGCAACGCCTTTGCCTGAGGGTGATTTGACTGTAGGGAGGGGGTTGGCCACCGCGCAGGGGAAAGGCGGCGCGATTTTTGTCGTGCCGAGTGGGCTTTCTGACATAGGATTGAATTCAATAGTGGAGCCGAGCTTGACGCTTCCTCGCGCATTGTCACTGGGCAGGTTGCCTATGTTTGTCCACAATAGGGCCTCTAATGCAGGCAGACAGCAGGATGACAATAATGATGTCTATGGGGAAGTTTCTGTGGCGGGAAGAGGCTGAGCCATAAGATAGAGTGACGATCCACCATGTGAAATTTAGTCCAACTTTAGTCCGCTCTAAAAAGTAAATACTTAAAACCCTTTATGATCAGTACGTCTAAGACGTTGGTTGTTTGCGGTATACGCAACTAGTCAAAAGAGTGGAGCAAGATATATGCTGTGGACTGGGTCCGCTTGCCGCCCTAGAGTCTTATTCTCGGCTTCTATCAATAAAAAAGTCTGACCACTTTGCAGCAGATAGTCCAAAGAACCCTTCAGCTGATTGCTGATAGTAACCAGATATGCCACATTGAGAGTGCCGTCGGTATAGTGCGGCAAGTCAGTGATGACCGGAGCGATCAAGAACTCTCTGCGAGTCATTCCGCTAGTAAGGCTAAGTTGAGAGAGACTTTCTTCTACTCGCGACTTTTCGAGATATATCAAGCCCTTTTTATACATCATAAAAATATAATCGAAACCATATCCCTTCGCTAGTCCTCAAAAAATAGTCGTTGACACAACTATCGTTTCACTATACGGTTACCTCATGAGCAAGCCAAAGACTGACCTTCAATCAGAACTGAACTTACAACGCTCATTCAAGTCAGCAGAGCAGGAAGCCTATTTAAACTTGGTGAGATCGCATGCTGTTTTAGTCGGTGAATTTGAAAAGTTGTTCAAGCAACACGGCCTATCGCAGCCTCTTTACAACGTTCTAAAGGCAGTAGCACGCAATGCAGAGCAAGGTTATCCAAGTCAATCTCTCGCTCAGTTCATGATTGCTCAAGACCCGGATATCACTCGATTAGTAGATAAGTTAACTAGGTTGAATCTAGTCTCTCGAAAACGCGGCACACAGGATCGCCGCGTCGTATGGGTCAAAATTACAGCGGAAGGACTGCAAAAAGTTGAAACGTTAGACCCTGAAGTCCATGCGTTACATCGACAGCAGCTAGGTCACATGAGCCCAAAGAAGCTTCGAGCGCTCAGTGAGCTTTTGGTTGAAGCTCGACAGCCATAGCTCGCCTACTCTAATAGGGTATTCGAGCTTACCAAGAAGACGTTCGAGCTGTAGCTTTCGCAGAATGTTGTCTTAATAACTATTCGTGTTACAGGTAATCTAAAGTTGCTTTGTAAAAGTAGATTTCAACAAACCAAGAACACGTTATTTATATGGCTGATAGTTTGACTGATTCATCACTACAAAAGAACAAGCTTCTCATTTCAATTGTATTCTTCTCTGGTAGCGGTCACACAACAGAGATGGCGCATGCTGTAGCTAAAGGCGTTTCTGCTGACGATAGGGTATCCGTTATTGAGCATCAGATTACGGATACCGATTTCAACGGTGGTCGCTGGCAGAATGAGGCAGTACTTGAGCAGCTTGATGCGTCTGATGCGATTATCTTCGGCTCACCTACCTATATGGGAAGCGTTTCGGCTCAGCTAAAAGCGTTAATGGATGCAACTAGCCCGCGCTATTTAGAACGAAAATGGGTTGATAAGATTGGGGCAGCCTTCACTGTGTCTGGCTCGCCCAGCGGCGATAAAATGAATATGCTGATGACTTGCGCAACTTTTGCTATGCAGCATGGCATGGTCTGGGTCGGCGTTGCAGAATCTCCAGTTACCGGTAATAGCTACAACCGGCTCGCTACTTTCTTTGGCGCAGCAGGAGAAGCTTTGATGGAGCCACCATCAGAAAAACCTTCTGTAGAAGACAAACTAACTGGCGAAATGCTCGGTCGTCGCGTGGCTACGATTGCCTGTCGCCTTCACGCCAGTTGGTTCGTTTAAAGGGAGAAAGTAATATGACTCAAAAATCTAACGTAACAAAGAAAGTTTCTATTGTGACCAAGCCATCTGGCGGCATCGATCAGGCTGCGGCGAACCGACTAGCCGCAGATGGGTTCGCAGTGATTATGAAATTCTAGAAAGTGAGATCACACATGTTGGAATATCCTTAGACTCCGTGAGACCTGCAGGGCTATTTCATTCTAAAGAGATATTTGAGTAAATTAAGTCCCTGCGCAGCTTTGTGTAGGACTCATTAACTAGCCTCCCAAACGACCATCCAAAACAGTCTTTCCAATTGCGCTTCCACTCTCTTGAAATTCATGTGCGGCGCGTAGATTGTCTACTGTCAAGTCACCAGCATGCTTGTTGACCGTACAGAGTAGTGCGCCACTATCAAGCAGCCCCGAAACTTTATTCAACAGCTCATGCTGCTTGTCCATATCGTCTGTCTGAAACATCGAGCGGGCAAACATAAACTCCCAGCTAAAAGAGAGTGCTTTCGGCTTAATCAAGGAAATATCCAGCGACCCTGGATCGTCAATCAAAGCAATATGGCCGCGCGGCTTGATTAGCTCAGTGATAGACGCAAAATGCTGAGCCGTATGCGTAAGCGCGGCAACATACTTCGGCGAGATACCGAGCGTCTTCATTTCTTCGTTCAGAGGATTGTGATGGTTAACAACATGATCCGCGCCCATCTTTTCTACCCAGGCGCGTGTATCGTCACGCGATGCCGTTGCGACCACCGTTAGTGCTGTCAGTTTCTTCGCCAGTTGAATCAAAATAGACCCCACACCACCCGCACCACCAATCACCAGCAGCGCTTCGCCTGCACCTTCGCCTTCTTTTAGGCCAAAGCTATCAAACAAAATCTCCCATGCTGTAATGCTAGTCAATGGCATCCCTGCAGCTTCGGTAAAACCAAGAGAAGTTGGCTTACGACCCACGAGCCGTTCATCCACAGCGTGCAGCGCAGCATCAGTACCGGGCCTAGTGATATCACCTGCATAAAACACCTCATCACCAGGGCGGAACCGAGTAACGTTTGCACCGATTTCTTTCACAACGCCTGATGCATCAAAGCCAAGAATACGGGGCTTTCCTTCCGGCTGCGCAGTCGTGCGGACCTTAACATCGACTGGATTAACCGAAACGCCACGGACTTCCACTAGCAAATCGTTTGGGCCAACTTCCGGTGCGTCCGTTTCGAACTCGATCAGGGCATCTTCTGCCGAAATTGGCCCTGCGTTCTGATAGCCGATTGCCTTCATGCTGCTGTCTCCTTTCAGTTTGTGGAAGCGATAGCAGCATGATAATCGTTCGGATTAAAAAGATAAATAGGCTTGAAGCGAAATGATAATTCGGATATTTTTGATAAATGGATATTCTATCGCTCCGCATGTTCATCAGAATCGCAGAACTTGGCGGCGTCACGGCAGCAGCCAACGACCTGTCGCTTTCACCTGCGAGTGCAAGCGCTCGCTTAGTTAAGCTCGAAGAGATCGTTGGGTTTCGCCTGTTCAACAGAACAACCAGAGCCGTTTCACTGACGACGGATGGAGAGCTGTTTTTGCCCTTCGCTCAACAGACGTTAGAGATATTAGACCCTTGGCCGAGATACGTGTAATTCTCCCCACATCGGCCTGAGATAACCGCACGGCAGTAGTTTTAGGGTGTACTACTCAGCAGTATCTAGCGTAGAGAAGCGCATCGGCCAAGCCATAATCTCCTCTAATGGCAAGGGTTTGGTCAATAAATCGAGGATGTAGTCGCCATAGCGCTTGATTTTGCCAGTGAGATAAGGACTGAGGCCCGCGAGCAGCTCTGTGGTCACCGGGAAACCTTGATCGCGAACAGCTTGAATTGCCTGTGAGAGATCGATAGTGTTTTGCAAGATGATGGCATTAGCGACCAGGTCGAGATAGTGCAGCCGCTTCTCCTGCTCAAGCGGATCGTTGTCGGTGATCACCCCCGCTTTAGCAAAGAACACCCAGTCAACGAACTGATGATACTGCTCAACTTTGTTGGTGCAGGCCGTCGTCTCCTGTCGCATCTCTGGATCAGAGACATAGCGTAAAAGGAACAATGTCCGAGTGACATTGCCGAGCGCTTGAAATGCTTTGTATAAGCGGTTCTTGCCACCATAGCTATTGAGCTTCTTGAGCAGCGTAGAGGGCATCAGCTTGCCTGCTTTGATAGAAAGCATCACCCGCATCAAGTCTTTCCAGTGGGTCTTAATCAATGCCCAGTCCGCCACCCCTTTGAACAGCGGCTCAATGAACTCATAGCTACTGTTTGCCGTTGGCTTGAGCAGTTTGAGATCGCCCCAATTGCGAATGCGCGGTCTCAGATCAATGCCCAGTAGATAGGACAAGCCAAAGACAGGCGATGACTGACCCTGCGTGTCGGCGTGAATAATACCAGGCTGAATATCAGACTTATTTTTAATCAAGCCATCGAGAATATAGACAGCCTCCCACATTCCGCAACTAATGAAGTGCGTGAACAGCGCTACGTACTGGTCAGAGACGTGAGTGTAGGCAATGCCGCCATAGCCCTGATAGCGAATGTGGTATTCCGAGAGCAAGTTGTTCTCGTAGACCTCAAACTTACTGCCATCAGCAGCGGCCTTTTCACCCGTCCCCCAGCACTTCGGCAAATCCAATTTGTGATAGGCGTTGAGAATATCGCAGATCGCTCGTTGCAAGGTGTCAGCACTGACATGACGCCGATTGGCGTATGAGAGTTGGCGATAAGTGGTGTGCCCTCGAACATGCCGAGCCGTTTGGGTTGGCCCTAAGTTGCAGCCATAGGCAAAGGTCGTCAAGATATAGCGCTCAGTGGCATTCGCAATTTTAGGTTCAGTGCCTGAGAGCGGGCCGAAGTGTCTTGTCCAGTTCAGCCAGTGTTCGACGTTACACAAAATATCGAGCACTGTGCGCTCAGGCATATGTTCGCCTATGGCCGCAGCGAAGTTGTCCGTATCCTTTGGAATCGGCGCAGCGGTTAGCTTCTTGAGCACCGGATCACCTTCGTCATCAAATGAGAGCTGATCATCATCTTGCAATTTTCTGTCCACCTCCGCAGCTCGTTCTATCAGCATGGTCTTGAGATGTTCAACAAGTCCTTCATCGGTTGATGGAATGCCTAGCTGCTCGCAGTACTCGGCCACCATCGGCTCACACTCATCCCACGGCAGTAGCTGCGCTCTAAAATCGGCATACTCTTCTGAGCCAGTGACGTAGGCATCGCCTGTCTTCAATGCCACTGCTAACGCTGCAAAGACGCACACCTCTAGATGTTGACGCACCAGCATCTGCTGACCATCCACGTCAGCGATGATTAATTGACGCCACGCCCGACTCATAAAACTCACGTCAATCTCTGAAGGTAGATGCTTACGCCGCTTGTGCTGATGGGCTAGAACCAGCGCCAGCGCCTCCATCAGCGTTGTATCCTCACTGGCTGAGCGAATATCGAGTAGGCGCACTAGGTCAAACAGCCGCCGCCGAAACGGTGAATAGAACCGCCACATCAGCGACAGATGATTCTGCGAGTTGTAGGCTCTGACCTCTTCGCATTCGACAAAGAGTGCCTCGGCTCCCCCCTCGGCGGTCAGTAACGTTTGCATCGATTGCTGGTAGGACACCGGCTCAGTCTCAGTTTTGGCAACACTCAGCGTTTGGCTGAAGAGGCCTAGCAATCGCTCTGTACGAGCCAAGTGTTTCTCTCGCAGTTCGACCAGCCGCTTGCGGGCACTGTTGTCAATTTTCCTCATCCGCTTGAGCAGCATCTCGACTAGATGGTCTCGCATCTTCACCTGCGCCCTATAAAGCAAGCACAGCAGCAATGTTCGCCGTTTAGCCAGGTTGATATCGCGAAATTCAGTGATGTCCAAAGTTTTGGCATAGGCGGCTAGGTGCCCCCGCTTGACCAGGTTGACGCCCTCCAACAATCGCTGTGCATCGCCGAATGACATCAGCTCGTCGAAAGTCTGTTGTAGTTGAACCAGGTGAGTTAATTTCTCACTTTTCGGCGGAGCCTTAAGCCGATTGAGCATTGCTTTCACGTCCGATTCTGGCCGAGTGATTAACCCGTCGAGATAAGCTTGTTCTTCCTGATCTAGCTGACCTGAAACCTGCTCATATAGTTCGTTATGGTTGACTGCTCGCAGGTGCTTAGCCAGTCGTTCTAATGTATGAAAAGCAGGCAGCTCATAGCTTTCCTTCACCAATGTTTCAACCGCCACGTTGATCAAGTCAGTGGGGTGGTCCATCACGCCGACAGCGGCTTCAATGGCTTGGGTAGCTACCTGCTTGGCAACGCTGCTGTAGGGTTTGACCTGAAGGTAGTTGCGAATGACCTGGTGGTAGCGATAACAAGAGCTTGCTGGGGCCAGAGCAGTCATAGCTGCATCCAATCCAAGCTGTTCGCGAATGTGAGTGATCACCCCCTCAGGGATAACTTCGGGACGTGGAAAGTAACCCAGGCGTTGGAATGACTTCAGCAATACCAAAAAACTTAGCCGATTCGGCACCAAGTTGACTCGTTTCTTAGCCAGCCCTAGCTCAGCAGCCGTAGGTGTGTATAGTTCAGCCAGTTCGTCTGGGTCAGGAGACTGCTTGAAATAAGGATATGCCGTTCGGTTTAGGGCAGTCATAGCAAGATGGGGAACGCTTCGAGAACGGCATGGGAGCGGCTAAGAATCAGCGGCTGTGTCCGCCTGCTTATAGGGCTGACCACAGTGAGGGCAGAACCGAAAGGTCAATGAGTGCAAAGGCTCACCGCAAGCGCCACAGGCGTCTTGCAAGCCGCTGCCACACATGAAACAAAATTGAGATCGCGCATCTGTCCATATCGGATCTGGTGCGGTGCCTGCGTGCCAGCACTGCGGGCAAAACTTCAGCGATGGGCCGAACTCTCCAGCCTGACCTCGGGCGACCGCATCTAGATAATCAATCGGCACTTCAAGTGCTTGCGATAGGCTGCTGAGCGTTCGACGGTTCAGCGTTTGCGTTTGACCGCGCTCGATTTTACCTAAGCTCTGTTTATGGATGCCTGCTCGCCTAGCCAGGGCGATGCGGGTTAAACCGAGCGCTTCTCGCTGCCGGTTCACATAATCAGCCAGAGATTCCTGGGCTTTTGGCAGCTGTCGAGCATTTGTAGTAGACACTAAAGTTCACCTTCAGACATATCTAGTAGTGCTATCGTAGTGCCTGTAGAACTAACACTCAGCACTTTCAGATTGTCTTAATGACATCGCCTACTCTCGCAACGGTAGCCACTCAATTTCTGCAACGACCAGGGCTCGCAAAAGGCACACTCAAGGCGTATGAATCTACCCTTATGCCCTTTCTCGCTGCATACGGCAGCTGGCCTGTGGATCTGTTGGAACGTCATGATGTCGTCGAATACTTACAAGGCTTGACTCATCTCGCCTATACGACTCAAAGAAAGCAGCAGGCTACGTTGCAATCGATGTTTAACTTTGCGGTTGAACAAGGTCATCTAAAGGCAAATCCGATTGCTAGGTTGAAGCAGCCAAAGCCTGACCCACAAAAGGATGAGCATACTTCTGATGATACGATTCGTTATCTCAGCGAGGCTCAGCTCAAGTGCCTGTATCGAGCCGTTGAATTAGATACTCGGATGAAGGCAATCATTAGTTTGTTGCACCGCAGCGGCGCTCGTATCTCAGAAGTGTTGCAGTTAGACCTAGATGATATCAACTTTGAAGAACAGCGTTTTCAGGTGTTGGGAAAGGGCAATAAACAACGCTGGTGCTTTTTCTCAAAAGATACTGCTACTGCGCTTGCTGAATACATTCGTGATGGGCGCTATCCTCGTAGTGCTGCCCTCTTTACTGCTCAGCAGCCGATCTCTTTAGAGACCTCTCGTATTAGCTACCGTCGCATTCATCAGTGTTGGGAGACGTTGATTGCGCCCTACCCTGATCTCAAGGGCGCTAGGCTACACGATCTGCGGCATACCTTTGCTACTGAGCGCGTTGGATTGATGGGCATTGAAGAGCTGAGAGCTTTGATGGGGCACGAGAGTATTCAGACGACACTGCGCTATCAGAAGGTAACGTCTAGACGCGCAGAATCCGTCGCTAAGCAGGCGCTTAATACGCTTCTATAGACGTTGCTTATGTAAGATAAAACGGCCCCTGATGAGAGTACTACAGAGTCTTGGGCATTCTCTGTAACAATAAACTGTGGGTTCAGCTACTCAATGGGCTGTACTACTCAGATTGTCATATCTCAAACCCTGTCATATCAATACTTCTGGGCCAACGTGGGGAGAACTACACGTATCTCGGCCAGGGGTCTATTAGAGGCTGGATTAAATGCGGTGAGAGGGCAAGAGGAATCGGTTCAAGGTTTACTGCGAATGGCAATGCCCGGTTCCTTTGGCCGGATGTATATCATTCCACTTCTAGTCAAATTTCAGGCACGTTATCCACTGGTAAACCTTGACTTGCGATTATCTGACGAAGTTCTCGATGTTGTTGAAGGGGCTTATGATCTGGTGATTCGTAACGCACCCTTGGCAGATAGCAGCCTCATCGTTCGCAAGCTAGCACCTGACCGGCGGCTTCTTGTCGCTTCCCCTATTTACTTAAAACAGCATGGTGTTCCTATCACGCCAGACGATCTCACAGCGCACCAGTGTGTCACGCTTGGCGAAACAATTTGGGAGTTTGAGAACCGGCAAATTATCAGCATTTCGTACTCGTCTACTGTCAATGATGGTGAGGCCATGCGAAAGATGATAGAGCATGGAATGGGCATTGGTATGAAGTCCGTTTGGAATGCTAGCGAAAGCCTAAAGTCTGGTCTTCTCGTTGAAGTACTACCAGACTTTCCGCTGATTACAGAAGCCGCTATCTGGCTCCTCTACCCAAGTCGTCGGATTATTGCACCGAAAGTTCGCGCGATGATTGATTTTCTAATTGACCAGTTTCAGCCGATTCCACCCTGGGAGTGCTAAAAAAACGAATGACTAAGAAGGAGATTGTCAACACAACCGGATTGACAGCTATTGACAGCTTTGCTAGGTTTTCCTCACTGAACTCTATGGTTACTGATGTTCTTTGGTTAGTACTTTTCTGAAAGGATAACGATTTCAGCAGGCGCTGGAAACGGCAGCCTCGATATAATTACGATAGTTGTACTTATGTCTGAATGCGATCGCTAAATCCGCCAAGAGAAACTATGCGCTTACCCTCGCCCCTGCCAGTCTTTGTTTTAGTGCCATTAGGTCTAATGTTTGGTTGCGCTCAACCCGTCTCAAACTCTACCGAAGCGACAACAGCGAACCCGACAGCAACAGTAGAAGAGGTTAATGCCACATCTCAGGTTCTATCTAGTACGGACGCAGCAAAAACTTCATCTATTGAAGCGGTCCCACCCGCTATCTTTACTGAAGACAGCATTGCTATTCGAGGCGCTGATCCGGTTGCTTACTTCACGGAAAATCGCTACGTTCCGGGCAGCGCTGACTATACTCACGAGTGGGCTGATGCTACTTGGCAATTTGCCAGCGCCGAAAATCGAGATGCATTCGTTGAAAATCCTGAACAGTATGCGCCTCAATATGGTGGCTTCTGCGCTTGGGCTGTAGCCGAGGGATACACCGCATCAGTTGACCCAGATGCTTGGGAAATCGTAGATGGCAAACTGTACCTCAACTATAACGCCCGCATTCAAAAGCGATGGCAGCGAGATATTTCTGGCAATATCGCTAGAGCAAACGAGAACTGGCCAGAAGTTATCAACTAATAGTCTCAAAAGAAAGGGATACTGTTTTCCTCTTGTCACGCTCGACTTATCTACATCGCATCGCCAAAAGTGTTCAAAGGTTTTTGGGTACTATTTTCAGATTCCTTTCGCTAGCGGTGGTGCATTTTCGTAAAGGACAGAGAAAAAACAGTAAGGCTGTACAACCTGCCACCGCAAAGACCTCTACAGCAGCCGATTATTCTCTATCCTTTACAAAAAAGGACTACCGAGCATCTCTTACAACCTTCTAACACAATACAGCTCATAGCTTGTCTATATAGTCTTCAGCCCACGACTGATCTCTGCCGTATTCAAGCAACCACATTAGCTCTTTTACGAGGATAAGAAGCTCAAAAGCACTTCTACATGGATCTTCTCTGTATCGCTGAAAATGTGGGATATTGATATCTGGAATCTTCCCTGTATGAACAATTTTGTTCCGAATTTCCGTAGCTTGATGAATAGCCGTTCTTGTCCTCTTGGGAATGAAGTTTTTCTCCTTTCTCAACGAGCATATTTCTTTAATTAATTCGTATGGGGAAGGAGATTCATCTGCATCGAGAGATTCTCTACGCGAATGGTCATGGTATATGAGACACTGCTTCACCGCTGATTCAACCACTACCATAGCCATAGTGATAGCACTCAATGGGGAGTGATCATACAGCTCCCAAGCCTCATGAAAAAGGTATCGATAGAAAGGTTCTCTCATGTACTCACTGCTATCTAGCAAGGACAGCTTAATGTCCTCTCTTTGAGAGTGATTGATAGCTAGATGGTGGCTGATAGGTTGTATCGGAGATGGGATGGCAGTTATGTTGGCATACGGCATCGGGTACCAATCCACTCTGTTCATAGAGAACTCTGACCCACGGCTTCTAATGAATTTATCAGAAAAGGATCTATTCAGTCTCCATCGAACAAACTTTATAACGTCTAACGCTCTAGCCGTATGAGTAGTTCTAATCCTGTAAACTTCGTCCATCAAGCCTTTAGGAACTAGATTACTATTTACTCTTGGCCAAGGTTGTATACATCCGCTACTATCTTGATATCGAAATGACAACTCATTCTGATCTGGATATACAGCACTCTCATGCAAAAAACTAAAAAATTCTTCGTACTTTTCTGGTAGAGCTTCCTCAAAACAAGCTTGTACAATGTCCTCGTATTCGTATACGTGACTCGCTGCCTCCTCAAACGTACGCTTCCTGAACGTTACTCTGGTTCCATCTTCAGCATTGACTTGAAACGACGGCAGCGAAACTATGAGATGCCTATCTTGTATCCCGCGTTCAGCTCTAACCTGTATCTCATAGATTATACGAAAGTACATATTGGTGCGGATTAACACCTCTTCATTCAAGAGGATCGAACCTTACTATAGATCTATATTCTCTAACTGATGCTGCTTCAACCGAGGTGAACTTGACAATAGTAAGTAGAACGGCTATAACTCACCCAATCGCAGACTTGATTGATTGTCGGCTCACCTGCTTCAGCTAGTGCGATCGCAACTTTCACCTGTCTCTTATCCAACAGCTTCGGACGACCACTCATTCGGCCACGCGTACGAGCCGCCACCAGTCCTGCCATTATACGTTCTCGTACTAAGTTGCGCTCATACTCCGCCATCGCGCTAATTCACGTAACACACAGGGCAAACGCATACTCGTGAAAGCAGGATACTGGATAGGTAGAGCTATATTCGGTCTTGCTAATGAGTCAGGAAACCCATGCATCAGGTTCGCTCTTAACGCACTTTGCAACGCTTGAAGACCCGCGAACATTGTATCTAGTTGAGCACCCGCTGCTAGATATCGTAGCGTTGACGATATGCGCGGTTATCTGCGGAGCCGAGACGTGGGAAGAGATAGAAGCCTACGGACAGAGCAAGTCAGCGTGGCTCAAAACGTTTCTGAGCTTGCCAAACGGGATACCTTCTCACGACACGATTGCCAGAGTGTTCGCCCTGCTAGAGCCGACTCAACTCCAGGAATGCTTTGTCAGTTGGGTGAAGAGTATTGCCAAACTGAGCGGCGGTGAGGTCGTTTCGTTAGACGGCAAGAGTGCGCGACATTCATACGACAAAGGCACAGGTAAGGGGGCCATTCATATGGTCAGTGCCTGGGCTAGCGCCAATCAGCTTGTCTTAGGACAAGTCAAAGTCGATGGCAAGTCCAACGAAATTACGGCAATTCCCAAGCTGCTTAACATTCTGGATATCTCAGGATGCATCGTCACGATTGACGCGATGGGCGCACAAACCGAGATTGCCAAACAGATTATCGAGCAGGGTGCTGATTACGTTCTAAGCCTAAAAGGGAACCAGGGCAACCTGCACCAGGACGTCGAACAGTTGTTCGACTGGGCACGCAAAACTAGCTTCAAAGACATCGAACACGAAGCCTATCAGACAATTGATAAGGGGCACGGACGTCTTGAAACAAGACGCTACTGGCTACTGGGCAACGTCGAACATCTCGAAGATGCGCAACGATGGGTAGGGCTCAAACGAGTAGGCATGATTGAGTCAGAGCGGCGCATCAATGGACAACCGACCACAACAGAGCGACGGTACTATCTAGTGAGCTTAGACGGTGGTGTAGAGCGCTTTGCCTATGCTAGTCGCGCTCACTGGGGCATTGAGAACAAGCTACATTGGAGTTTAGATGTGGTCTTTCGCGAAGATGACTCGCGTATTCGCAAAGGCCATGCCCCAGAAAATATGACAGTAATTAGAAAGATTGCCCTCAACTTGCTTGCTAGAGAAGCTTCTAAAGGCTCGAAGCAGGCAAAGCGGCTAAAAGCTGGCTGGGACAACGCCTTTCTCATTCAAGTACTACTTACTTGAGTATGCGTTTGCCCTGACGTAACACACAGAAAACTCGCCACTGCGACTCTATGCAGTTACAATAAGCCAGGATTTTTCTGAGTTAGATCAATTTCAACAGGCACAGTGCTAGCGCTTAGACTCAAAACATAGTCGTAGGTACGCAAAACATCTTCGATTGGAATAGGTACTTGGTTCCCAAAGCGCCCTTCAGCAATATCTTCCATAACTTCAGGGGTTGCTACATTGCCCGGATTAACAACAGTCGTCCCAACGCCATAAGCACGTAAAGATAGGTTCAGCGATTGTGCTACCCCCTGCATGCCAAACTTAGCTGCTGTATTAGCGACTTCAGGCGTCGCAGCCTGAGGAAGTCCAGAGAGAGCACCATTCAGAATAATTCTAGGGTTCTGTGCCTTCGCCAAATTTAAAGCAAGCGCCCGTGCCAGCAGGATAGGTGCAATCAGATTAACCGAGATCAGATCTCGAACCTCGTCTTTAGGACTAGAAACAAAATCATAGGCTTCCGTAAACGCGCCTTTCTCCCAGGTTCCACCGAGAAACAGCAGGCCGTCTAAAGCGCGATCGCCTACCGCCTCCACAACGCGCTCAATTCCCCGATCTGTTCCGATATCTGCCTCAAGCCAGGTACCAGCCAGTGCTAGCGATCGCGAGACGCTCAGAATCTCGGCTCCGCCAGACGCCAGATGTTGAGCGGCTGAGCCGCCAATTCCTCTGCTTGCGCCGATGAGAAGGTATGTAGGCATAGTCGTTTCCTGACTTCAAAGCTTGCGATTATGCTAACTGGTGCCGGGAGCAACAAGAAGTGCATAGTTGGGCACAACGCCTCTACTTTCAAATATCCTCTTTTCAATTAGCTGTTTAAGATCGCGCTGAAAGGTTTTGATGAGGCAATGGGCGATCGCGCAGAAACAGTATACATTTCTACAAATATTGAGGTATAGAAATGTATGCTGAACTCGCTGTTTGTACCACAAGCTCTCTCAGCCGCACACGTCGTTCCTACACCATCAAACCATGAGCACTCACAACGCCAATTCTGCTTTGACAAAGGCGACTCTCTTACTTGCCAGCACGCTGATGGTCATGTCAGGCGCAACTATCTCACCTTCTTTACCCGCCATGCAGGCTCATTTTGCAAACGTTCCAAATGCTGAGTTTTGGGTACGTTTGGTCCTGACCGTACCGGCCTTATTCATTGTTCTTGGCTCGCCCATTGCCGGACAGATAGTTGATAAAGTTGGCCGCAAGCCACTGTTGTTAGGCTCGGCGATTCTGTATGGTTTTGCTGGCAGCTCTGGCTTTGTTTTAAATTCGCTGTTTGCCATTCTAGCTGGACGAGCACTATTAGGAATAGCCGTCGCAGGCGTGATGATTAGCGCTACGACACTAATCGCAGACTACTACCAAGGTGACACGCGAGCAGACTTTATGGGTTTGCAAGCTGCCTTCATGGGTTTTGGCGGCGTTTTGTTCTTATCAATAGGCAGGTTTATCGCCGATCTTAGCTGGCGATTTCCTTTCTTGATCTATCTGTCCTCATGGGTTCTGCTGCTAGGTATTGCCCTGACGCTGTACGAACCGTCCTCTCCCGCAAAAGTGATCGCAGAACCTACCGCCGCTAGCTCTTCTACCGAACGACTACCTATAAAGCTACTAGCTTTGGTATGTGCTTCCGTATGGCTTCAGCAGATTGCCTTTTATCTCATTCCAGTGCAGCTTCCCTTCTATCTTCAGCAGCTTTCAGGGGCAACTGCTACGCAGACAGGATTAGCGATCGCATTTTCTGTTCTATTTAGCGCTCTAGCCTCCATGGGCTATGGCCGACTAAAAAAACGCCTTAGCTTTATCAAAATTCTAGCGATCGCATTTGGACTCATTGGCATAGGCTACGTTAGCACCGTTGGCACCCAGATCATGCCGTCATAAAGAGCACCTACGCACTTCGCCCTAAATCTCACCATAAGACTCAATTGCCTTAATCTAAGTCTCATCAAAATACAGTAATTTTCAATATAAGACAACAAAGGAATCCAGTTTGCTCACGCAAAACGTACTCTCAGAATAGCTTGCACAGCTTGTACAGCAGAATCCGGACTACTGCTAGCAATAGTCCGGATTCTTTTCTTGTTCTATCTATATGCTCTTGAAAACGTTCAAGGCTCAACGGCCCTAGCTAGCGCCAGTCAGCTTTGTAGCCATTCAAAACCCCAACTACCCAAAGCGGTCAAGCATCATCACCTTGTCCCAAGCAGCAACAAAGTCCTTAACCATGCGCTCATGGCCATCATCAGCGCCATAAACTTCAACCACCTGACGCAGCTCCGAGTTTGAACCAAAGATCAGATCGCAGCGGGTTGCTGTGAACTTCTTTTCACCTGATTGGCGATCGCAAATGTCAAAAATCATCTCACGATTGTCAACTGGCTTCCACTCATAGTCCATGCTGGTCAGCACTCGGAAAAAGTCATTGGTCAAGACACCAGGCCGGTCGGTAAAGATACCGTGCTTAGAATAATCCCAGTTTTGATCGAGGGCGCGAAGTCCGCCGATCAGCACCGTCCACTCAGGCGCGGTCAGCGTCAGTAGCTGCGCTCTATCCAAAAAGATCCGCTCCGCCTTCACCTTATAGCCAACAGCCTCATTGTGATAGTTTTTGAAACCATCCGAGACAGGCTTTAGCCATTCAAAGCTTTCAACATCCGTTAGCTCCTGAGTCGTATCCATCCGACCCGGAGTGAACGGCACATCAACCGCAACGCCAGCATCCTGCGCAGCTTTTTCAACCGCAGAACAGCCACCCAAAACGATCAGGTCCGCCATCGAGATCTTTTTACTCGACTGAGCACTGTTAAAGTCCGCCTGAATTTGCTCCAGGGTTGATAAAACACTGCTAAGCTCCTGCGGACGATTCATCTCCCAGTCCTTTTGAGGGTCGAGGCGAAGCCGTGCGCCATTTGCACCACCGCGCTTATCAGAATCGCGATAGTTCGATGCCGAGGCCCAAGCAGCCGACACAAGCGCAGAAACAGAGAGCCCACTAGCCAAAATCTTGTCCTTTAGAGCCCTAACATCAGCAGTGTCCACCACCTCATGGTCGAGCGCCGGAATCGGATCTTGCCACATCAGTTCTTCTGCAGGAACTTCTGGGCCAAGATAGCGCACCTTCGGACCCATATCTCGGTGGACCAGCTTGTACCAGGCACGCGAAAACGTATCACCAAAATAGTCAAAGTCCGATAAAAAGCGATCGCAGATCTCTTTGTAGGCCGGGTCTATCTTCAAGGCAATATCCGAAGTCATCATCATCAGTGCGTGCGCAACACCCTGTTTATGGGCATCCGGTGTCTTCGGCGCATCAGAATCTTTCGGCTTCCACTGAACAGCACCAGACGGGCTCTTTGTCTGCTCCCATTCGTACTTAAACAGATTTTCTAGATAGCTGTTGTCCCACTGAATCGGATTCGGCGTCCATGAGCCCTCAATGCCATTCGTCATCGTATATTCGGCAAAGCCTGTACCCTCTGGGTTCTGCCAGCCCAGGCCCATCGCCTGAATCGGCGCACCTTCCGGCGCTGGACCAATCTTATCCGGGTCAACCATGCCGTGACTTTTACCAAAGGCGTGACCGCCGGCAATCAGCGCAACCGTTTCCTCATCGTTCATCGCCATCCGTGCAAACGTCTCACGAATATCACGAGCAGAAGCAGCCGGGTCACCTTCACCGTTTGGCCCTTCCGGGTTGACGTAGATTAGCGCTTGGTGTGAAGCTGCGAGCGGGTTTTCAAGGTCGTAATATTCTTCGTCTGGCTTGCCCACCCAACGAATGTCGCGAGTGACCATTTTGTCAGGGTGACCAGGGTTTTCCTGTTCCTTCACTTCGCCAACCGGTTTACCGTTCCAGAACTCAGAGCCCCAGTAGGTTGCACGGTCTGGTTCCCATGCGTCAATACGACCGCCGCCAAAACCAAAGGTCTTAAGACCCATAATCTCCAGTGCGCAGTTGCCAGTGAGCACCATCAAATCAGCCCAGCTCAGCGCCGCGCCGTACTTCTGCTTGATAGGCCAAAGCAACCGTCTAGATTTATCCGTATTTCCGTTGTCCCACCATGAGTTGATGGGTGCAAAGCGTTGCATACCCCGAGCAGCCCCACCGCGACCATCCGCGATTCGGTAAGTGCCTGCGGCGTGCCATGCCATACGCACCATCTGAGGCCCATAGTTGCCATAGTCGGCTGGCCACCATTCCTTTGAGTCTGTCAATAGCGCTTTAATATCGCTCTTTAACTGCTGAAAATCAATCTTCTCAAAAGCCTCTTTGCTGTCAACGTCTCGTAGCGGGTTGGCCAGCGGCGAATTTTGATGAAGCAGTTCAACCTGGAGGCGATTTGGCCACCAGTCATCAGTTTGCGGCTTAGAGCCAATCGCGCCACCGACGCGAGTTCCACGAAAGGGGCATTGTGCCGGCGCGGCTTGAGGGGTGTTGTTCATTAGAAGCAGTTTATCTCTACAGCCTATAAATTATAGTTGTTGCTGAAGAGATTTGATTCATGGCAGGCGATTTGACCGCACGATTGAACGACCCAATTAGATTGGCGAGTGCAACCTACATTTTGCACCAGGCTCACGTTTTGTATCACATTGCGTCGTCTAGCTTGGCACCGAATCCCTGAGCACGACTTTCTTCGGAACTTTCTTCGGATTGATCAGCTTCCTCAGCTTGACTAGGTATATCGGTGCTAATTTCTAGATGAGCCACATTAGGAATACCAACCCCTGCTTTGAGCGTGACTCTCTCCGCATTGACACCTTTCTCTCTCACCTGATCTCCAGCAACTTGCAGTACATTCAATGCCTTGTCTACAGACGACTGAATGACTTCTGCGGTAGCTTCTTTACTCACCTCAGCGACTTTGCCATCAGTCAGGTCAGAGACCCGGCTAGCAACCTCCTTACCAGCATTTTCAACTGTATTAGTAATTTGATTCATGAGTTCTTTTCCTTTCTCTGTAATATTTTGATTCATAGATCGTTTAAGTAATTGGGCCTGGAGATTGAGCCTGGGCTAACTGCTAGCAACTACACTCTCACTTTCATCATGACAATTGAACCTAGGTTTAGCATCTCCACATGTGAACACATCGCCCCACATCGCTAGGGTGACTACCAGTAATATGGCTAGTGGCACGAGCAGCGATACGAGACGCCGCAGAGCAAGCCATACACAGCGCTTAGCCTAGCTCAAAAGTGGTAATCCCAAATATGCGGTCCAAAGGTAATTCAAGAGGCTGCTGCGTATACATCCTGGCTGTTTCAAATACGCTAGTCATCTGGTGCCTTTCAGCCATAGCAACGGCAGCTACGTTCACGCTTGGCACATCCAAATAGAAAGGGCTACCTGGCTCAACATAGGCTTTGAGCGCTAGAAAAAGCGCTTCTGCAAACTGAGGACTATCGGCAAACAGGGGGCCAATTTTGTAGCCTTGCTGGCAGGGTCGCAGCACCCCATATCCTGCTAGCTGCTGCTGATAGGTTAGCCCAATGACTTGGTGATGAGGTGAACCGATCCAACAGCGCAAGAAAGCCGATCGCTCACCCAAGAAAATATTTCTGTCGTAATCTCTTACCGCTTTTGGTGAAACAGAAGATAAAGGAACAAGTTTATACGCACTGCCCATCGCCTCTGACGGTTGGTCCTCAGCAGTTGCCATTCCCTCATATCGAATGTTTCGATGCGCTAGTGCGAACCCAGATTTGAGATAGTTTTTCTGTTGTTCAACAACGCCGTCTAGTCCGACAGTACGCCCCTTGAGATACTCAAGCCCTGCTTGCCATATCTGCTGGCCGTATCCTTGCCCCCTAAACGCAGGCTGCACAATGTAGAAACCAAGAAATCCAAACGTTTCGCCATACTTCACCACCGAAATACTGGCGATCGGCTCGTTATCTAGTAGCCCAATCAAAAAGCCTTGCTCATCCGCAGCATAAAAGCATTCAACATCGTACAGTCCGGGGTTCCACCCTTCAGCCGCGGCCCATTCTACAACGAGCGCTAGCTCGTCGCGGCTCATAGGTCTGATCTTGTAGCCTGGTTTTGTTTCCTTAGCTGAAGTCATTGAAAGCAAGCCCTAGACGCCTAAAATCATATTAGATAACATGCGCACTACCTGTCAGTTATGACTTCAAACTATCCCCGCGATTTAATTGGCTATGGGCAGCAGCCACCGCATCCGGCGTGGCCTAATCAGGCTCAGCTAGCACTTCAGTTTGTTATTAACTACGAGGAAGGAGGAGAAAACTGCATTCTGCACGGAGACCCGGCTTCAGAATCTTTTTTATCTGAAATCATCGGCGCTGAGCCTTTGCTGGGCGTGCGAAACCTGAATATGGAGTCGATGTATGAATATGGGAGTCGAGCCGGCTTTTGGCGATTGTATCGGCTGTTTACCGAGCGCAATTTGCCGCTGACAGTTTACGCAGTGGCGATGGCGCTAGCACGAAATCCAGCAGCGGGAAAGGCAATGGTAGAAGCAGGATGGGAAGTAGCGAGCCATGGCTATCGCTGGATCGACTACCAGTATGTTGGAGAAGAAACAGAGCGATCGCACATTCAATCAGCCATCGATATTCATACCCAAGTAACTGGTACCCGCCCGCTTGGCTTCTACCAGGGCCGCAACAGCCCCAACACCCGTCGCCTAGTCGTAGAATCAGGCGGCTTTCTCTACGACGCCGATAGCTACGCTGACGATTTACCCTATTGGAACCACGACTACGGCAGGCACCACCTGGTCATTCCCTACACGCTCGACAACAACGACATGCGCTTCGCCACCGCCCAGGGCTTCAACTCAGGCGATCAGTTTTTCACCTACCTGCGCGATGCCTTCGACCTGCTCTACAGCGAAGGCGAATACGCGCCCAAAATGATGAGCGTAGGGCTGCACTGTCGGCTCTCTGGCCGACCCGGCAGAGCCGCCGCCCTCGCCAGATTTTTAGACTACGTGCAAAATCACAAAAACGTTTGGATTTGTCGGCGCGTAGATATTGCCAGACACTGGCATGAGCATCACAGCGCTTCGTAGCCTAGAAACACGTCGACAAGTAAGCTGCCTACAAATCACCTCCACCCGCAGAGCTCCTGCCGCTCTTAACGAACGATAGATAGCAGCAAAAGTCGGCTAGCGCGCCCCTTATAAAAGTCCTGCTATTGCATCGTCATACTGCTGATACAGCTTCATCCCCGTCAGTGTTTCGCGCAGTTCGCCATCTTTAAAGAACATCACTGACGGCATCCCCTTCAACCCAAACCGTTTAGCCACCTGCCGATTGTTATCAAAATCGAGCTTCACTACACTAGCGTGATCGCCATACGTTTCTGCCAGCCGATCAATCAGCGGTGAAACCTGCTTACAGGGCCCGCACCAAGATGCCACGCAGTCCACCACCAGCAGCGACTCCTGCTTCATGAGCGCATCTAGCTCAGCCTCATCAATAAACCGAGCCGCCCCCGTTTCCTCATGCTCCAAACGCACTAGCGCATTAGTCACCTCAGCGACCGACTGGCTACCATTAATCACCGTCATCCGCGAGGGTGCCGCCATCCCCTTCGCCGCCTGCTGGTAGTACTCCATCACAGGAACAATCTGTTCCTTATAGTCCGTAATCCGACTGCGCAAAACGCCAGCGCTTTCACTCACCCCGTCCGTCGCCGTCAGTCGGCTAATCAAAATGCCCGTACTCGCCTTGATATAGGCCACCGTCGCCTCGGGCAGCCCAAACGACAATAACAGCTCATCTAACGCTTTTGCCTGTGCCAATGTCTTTGGAAATCCATCCAAAACCCAGCCGTTTAGCATGACATCCGGCTGCTCAAATCGCTGCCGCAGCAGTTTTACTAATAGATCATCAGGCACAGACGCTGACTGCTCTCGGCAGGACTGGATCTCCACGCCCACAGCAGACCCTTTCACAACCGCCTGACGTACCAGACCCTGCATAGACACGCAGGGCACCTGCCACTGATCTGCTAGTGCGATCGCCTGCGCCTCTACCCCCGCACCCGGCGGACCCAACAAAATAAGCTGCTTAGATTTCATAAGAAAACCAAACTCCGATGAACGACCTAGCAAGTAGAAGCCCCACAAAGAATGAGACAGCAGCGGCTAGAACACCTCCTCATTCTAAATTGCCACGTGACCACAATCACCTTATTTAGGCAGAGTGAAAATTGTATTGAATGAGAAAACCAAATCCGCTCATAGAACCGCAAAAAGCCCTCCGTACGTCGTACGAAGGGCTCTCTACTTTATTCAATTGTGACTCAAGCAATAGCCGTCAGATTACGCGTTGATGGCAGGAGCAGTTAGCGCTACAGGAGCGGACTCACCAGCAGCCAGGTCGAGCGGGAAGTTGTGTGCATTTCTTTCGTGCATTACTTCCATACCCAGGTTGGCACGGTTCAATACGTCTGCCCAAGAACCAACCACACGACCCTGTGAGTCGATGATGGACTGGTTGAAGTTGAAGCCATTCAGGTTGAACGCCATCGTGCTGATGCCCAAAGCGGTAAACCAGATGCCGACTACAGGCCATGCACCCAACAAGAAGTGGAGGCTACGGCTGTTGTTGAACGATGCGTATTGGAAGATGAGACGACCGAAGTAGCCGTGCGCTGCAACGATGTTGTAGGTCTCTTCTTCTTGACCAAACTTGTAGCCGTAGTTCTGTGACTCAGTCTCAGTTGTTTCACGAACCAAGGAAGAAGTTACCAAGGAACCGTGCATTGCTGAGAAGAGTGAACCACCGAATACACCGGCTACACCCAACATGTGGAAGGGGTGCATCAAGATGTTGTGCTCTGCCTGGAAAACCAACATGAAGTTGAACGTACCAGAGATACCCAAAGGCATGCCGTCAGAGAACGAACCCTGACCCAACGGGTAGATAAGGAAGACTGCAGTTGCTGCTGCTACGGGAGCAGAGTAAGCAACACAGATCCAGGGGCGCATACCGAGACGGTAAGAAAGCTCCCACTCACGACCCATGTAGCAGAAGACGCCGATGAGGAAGTGGAAGATTACCAGCTGGTAAGGACCGCCGTTGTAAAGCCACTCATCAAGTGAGGCAGCTTCCCAGATGGGGTAGAAGTGAAGGCCAATCGCGTTAGAAGACGGAACAACCGCACCAGAGATGATGTTGTTACCGTACATCAATGAACCTGCAACAGGCTCACGGATGCCGTCGATATCCACAGGGGGTGCTGCGATGAATGCGATGATGAAACATGCTGTAGCAGCAAGTAGTGTCGGGATCATCAAGACGCCGAACCAGCCTACATAGAGGCGGTTATCGGTACTCGTGACCCACTGACAGAACTGCTCCCACAGAGAAGCATTTTCGCTTCTTTGTAGTGTAGTAGTTGTAGAAACCATTAAATGATTGCGGGGGGTGAAAGTGAATAGGTATATGACAGGCGAGGCGTTCAAAACAAACGCTTTTGTCTGTCGGTATGTACCTATCATAGCATATGTAACGAAATATTGCAAACAGGTTTACAAAATTAGTCATATTGTGAACTTCTCTACCTACCTATGTTTCAGCTCTCGCTCCTTTGCATCTCCTGGCGAAGGGGGCTCGTTTGTAACACGTTTGTAACAGCTTTGTTGAGCGTGAGCTGGTTGGTGAAAAGGCCGAGTCTATAGCGGTGTTAGCAAAAAGATAGTCCGTTGCCGAAGCTCAGCAGATCGGCATCCTCGTTAATCTCGCCGGGGATGCCTTTCTCCTTAACGAGTTTGATGGCTTCCTGGGTTTCGATAGTTTGAGCATCTTGGCCTGATTCGGGATAGAGCCCATTTCGCTTTAGGTACTGATGAAACTTTGCCTCTAGCTGCTGAAAAGCCTGACGCGTTTTCTGTCCACACACCCCATCAATTTCTGCCTGGTAGAGTCCTTGCTTTTTTAGAGACGCCTGTGCCTGCCTTAAGGTGTACTGCGGCACCAAGGAGCTCCCGTGCGCTTTAGCCTCCACTCTCGCTTTTGCGATCGACCAGGTAATCCAGTTTCGGTCGATCACACGGCGCAGTGTGTCTTGCTCTGCCCGTGTCTCTTCAACATTGACAAGGTTTAAGAGATGACCGATTGCGTGATCCGCTTCGTCAAGTAAGAAGCTAAGCAGCGGGTCTGCTTCCGCTTGCATCAGGATATCGACCGTTCGATCTGCCTGCTGCTCAGTCAACTTATCTAGTACTGATAACGTGAAGTATTCACTAACAATATTTATAAGGTAGTCCTGACAAGTACTTAGAAATATTGCAGGTGATTGAGTATCTTCCATAACTGCGTCTACGTTCCCATTTGGCTCGTCTAGATGTGTTCTAGGTGACAGCTTGCCGCCACCGTGGTCGCTGTGCTGGCTAGACGACTAACGCTTCTAGCAGCTCTGTAACCAGCATAGGAAATACGACTCGGGCTAAAGGGCCCAAATTTCTACGTCCTACTCTAGTTAAGTGCTCAACGTCTGGATTTGTGACCAAACGCGTTGAAGATACTTTGAGAATACGGCTGATGGCAGTAGCAAAAGTCACAAAGGCGAAACCCAATCACTTACTTCATACGTACTTCATACACTTAATCTTCTACCTTTTATGTCTCTTTCTCAACCTAGTGATCCTGTAGAGCGATTGAATTATGCGATCGCCACTATTTTAGATCCACAAGATAGCCGAGCATTTTCGTTTAGGGCGTATATCAAAAATCGAATTAGGCAGTATCACCTGACTAGCCAATTGGATGCTAATGAGGTGATCAATGAGGCTTATAAAAGAGCGATCGCGGCGATCGAATCCGGTAAGGAAATTGAGCAGTGGCAGGCATGGCTAAAGGCGACCTGTTTTAACATCGTGCGTGAGTACAGCCGAGATAGAAAACGCCACCCTTCGATAGATCCTCAATCGGTTGCGATTGTGAATTTGCAGTTCAGTCAAATGGGTCACATTCCCGATCGCGGCGAAGAAGCCGCGAGAGTGAGAGAAGCAAAGAAGCGGGCAGTCTGTCTGAAACGAGCAATTGAGGAATACACGAGGTTAGAACCCGATCTGGCTCTATTACTACAGCTAAAACTCGTTCATAAATGGAGCTGGCAGCGTATTAGAGAATACCTTATGCAGCAGGGTAGTGACGAAGTGCCTAGCCTATCAGCACTGCGCAAGCGAGCTTCTCGCGCTAAGACCACGATGCGTAGGTTGTACCATCGTATAGAAGAAGAATACGCCGAGATAACTGTTTCAAAATAGCTAGACCTAGCGCCTCATCGCCCCAGATTAAGCCACCAAACAGTGGGCTTCACGCAATAGCAAAGCCTCTACGCCTCAATCGCTGCTTTGGTGTGCATAGGCATTGTTCATTACTTGGGACTGGTCACAAAAAAACAATTCATTCACTTATTAGTAGATGAACAAATTGAGCTACTAAATAATGAACATTCTTTCTTTTCCCGCTTCCGATACGCTACCGAACCGTCCTACCGCTCGCCGTAGAGCAGCCGCCGTGCCGAAATCTTGCCTTAAGTATTCAGATAATATTGCAGTGGTTGAAAGGGAAATTCTGCCCTCGTACAAAGGCCGGGTTAAATACCAGGGAATATCGTGGCTAGCCCAGTGTGAAAGAAATATTGCATTCCGGCCTGGAGATAGGGTGCTGGTTGTGGCCCGTCGCAATATCACACTCATTGTCGAGCCGCTTAATTAAGAATTCACTGCCGCCTGCGCTTGTTCCGCTTGAAATTTAGTCACCGCTACAAGGATCTGCGATCGCGTATCTTTAAACCTAAATCGAGTTAGACTGCTACTTTCCCTGAAGCTGCGGCTGCTAGCGTGTCTTCCTGCTTGCAAGCTTGATCGTGAACAACTATCACCGAGCAGGCAGCATGATGCATAACATAGTTGCTAACGCTCCCTAGCAAGATTTCCCTGAGTCCTTTGCGTCCTCGACTGCCGACCATTACTAAATCGGCTTTCCACTGTTTGGCCTCGTTACAAATAGCTCGCCCTGGGCTGTCCAAAAGCTGTACAGTATCCGCACTGACGCCTGCTGCTTTGGCTTTGGCTTTTAGACGCTGAAGATTGTTTGAGATTCTAGTTCTGTAGTCTTCATAGTGCTTTTGATAGTCTCGCCAAAGAGAGTCCTCCATACCAGACGAACAGCTTGCCAGTCCGGGAGACACAATCATAGGCGGCACATCTTCTCCGTATGTTGTTAGCAAACTGATGAGTTTGATTTGAGCGCCCGTAGCAGAGGCGAGAGAAATCGCCTTATCCACTAACGCTGTACTGGGCTCACTTGGATCAACTGCAACTAGAATCTTGTCAAACATGATTGCTTTGTTCTCTGTGATAGAAGGATGATAGAAGGGTTACGAAAGGGCTATAAACAGACGCTCTGGAAAAAAGTTCTAGCGCTGCGATCGCCACGCGAACAATCTCTTTGACCTCAGCGCTGCGCTCGTCAAATCTGTAGATACGTTTTCGCTGATACCAGAGTCATCAACAGCAGATAGAATAGTTTCCAATGAAACAAGAGCCGCAGGATTCCCCTGTTTATTTTGACTGAGCGGGCTGTTGTGTCAATGCCAAGAACGAGCACCCCAAGAGACCCACTTAAACGAGCCTGTCTTTACCTCACGGATAAATCCGGTCTCTGAGCTATCGAGATCCGAATCATCTAGAACAGTGTCATCTAGGATGATACCAGCGCACTCTGTCATCTCCAGCTCGGCAGCATTCAAGCGAGCCCCCATCAGGTTAACGTTTTGCAGCACGGCTCCGCTCAGCTTAGCCTCACAGAGATTAGCACCGCTCAAATTAGCACCCGTCAAGTCAGCAGAGCGCAAATCAGCGCCTACAAGGTTCGTGCCAATCAGCGTTGCTGTCTGAAGATTTGCGCCAATTAGATTGGCCCCCTGAAGGTTCGCTCCACTGAAATTAGTATCAACGAGTTCAGCATCTGTAAGATTTGCTTCTGAGATATTGGCGCGACTAAAATCGCTACGGCTAAGATCTGTGCTGCTAAGATCGCAGCGGTGAAGATCAATCCCTACAAGATATCTCCCGATTAGAGACATACCGCGCAAGGCCGTCTCAGAAAAGTCACGATCGCCCTGGTTGTATTCGTGAAGTAGCTGTTGAACTGTAATTTTCCGAGGTGTGTTTTGTCGAAATTCCATGAGAATTTTCTCGCGATCACAGGTAGGAAATCCTGCTCACCCGCTCCAAGTATTTACAAACAATCGTAGGCTCAAACTTTGAAGAAATTGTGAGCATGTATTGCAACTTTCTTCTAATCCCTTCCAAGTTCGTCAAACTCTCTAATTAAGGTGATGCTATGTTGGCGCACCAGCATGATAGGGAACGCCGCGATACTTAAGGTCGCGTGCGGGTTGAACCAATGCTTTCAACAGCTTATGAAAGTGGATGGTAACACCTCTGTAGGTACCCACTTCTATGCTGTCAACGACAGGAATTTGAGGTGGATTGTATTCGTAGGGAACACCGCGATAAACAAGTTTCATAATGATCTTCTTCCAATCTATTGCTGGAGAACCGTAGCGATCTCTTCGGCGTATCGTATGAGCCAAAGAGACTGCTTAAAAAAGCTGGTCTTGAACTCCTCACTTCATACTTCTAAGATAGACAAACAGTTTGAGATTTCTGTGAGGAAGATTAGGTTGTGAAGCAGACAGCAAGAAGAACGACTGTTAGTCTCTAGGCTAGTGGTCTTGCATCTGAGACCAGCTCTAAGCTTGGGTAGTCCTATTTTGTAAAGGACGGAGAAGAATAACGAAAAAATGCAGGGGGTTTGGGTCGCTGAAGAGGGCCGCATGGGGGCCGATTTTATTGCAGGGAGGTAAACGCTATGAAAACTCGATTTCGCGATCGCACCCACGCCGGGAAAGTACTGGCCGATCAGCTAACAACCTACACAAACCAGCTCAATACCCTCATTCTGGGCCTGCCCCGAGGCGGCGTGCCCGTCGCCTATGAGGTCGCCAAGGCGCTTAATCTACCGCTCGATATTTGCCTGGTGCGCAAGCTTGGCGTACCGGGTCATCAAGAGCTAGCGATGGGGGCCATCGCCTCCGACGGAGTGCGCGTTCTCAACCACAGCGTGATCGATTTTCGGGCAATTTCTGATCACGCTCTAGAGCATGTGGCCGCCCGCGAGCTGCGTGAGCTTCAGCGGCGAGAGCGAGCCTATCGGGGCAGTCGCCCCCGTCCGCAAATTCGAGGACGCAACGTCATTGTGATCGATGATGGGCTAGCTACCGGGGCAACGATGAAGGCAGCACTAGGTGTATTGCGATCGCACCAGCCTAGACAGATCGTCGTTGCCGTTCCGGTTGCCCCACGCCCAACCTGTCAAAAACTGACTGCAGATGGCTACCAGGTGATCTGCTCGGTCACGCCCGAGCCGTTCTACGCCATTGGCGGTTGGTACGAGAACTTTACCCAAACTACCGACGAGCAGGTACGCACCCTGTTGGCCCAGCAGCCCACCCTGGTCTGAAGATTGCGTTGCGGGCAGTCCGCGTTGGCAGTCCGCGTTGGCAGTTTGGCAAAGGCGCTAAGATCAAGCTGTCCCAGGTGAGTCCACAGCTATGGTTCGCATCGTTCTGATTGTTGGGTTTGAGTCGTTTAACCTTGATCTATATCATCAGGCGATCGCCACTGCCCAGTCACGCTCTCCGAATTTAGACATCAGCGTATTTAGCGATCGCGACCTAGCCACCCAGCCCGATACCGTTGCGGCTGCGCTCAGTGGGGCCGACGTGTTTTTTGCCAGCCTGATCTTTGACTATGACCAGGTAACGTGGCTGCGAGAACGCGCCCAAGCGATTCCTATTCGCCTGGTGTTCGAGTCCGCGCTAGAGCTAATGAGCCTGACTCAGCTAGGCCAGTTCGCCATCGGCGATCGCCCTAAAGGCATGCCGAAGCCAGTCCGATTTATCCTCGATAAGTTTGGCGGTGGGCGCGAAGAAGACCGGCTGGCGGGCTATATCAGCTTTTTGAAGGTGGGGCCCAAGCTGCTGAAGTATTTGCCCATTGGCAAGGTGCAAGATCTGCGTAACTGGCTGATTATCTACGGCTACTGGAACGCAGGCGGGCCTGAAAACGTAGCCGCCATGCTCTGGATCCTGGCAGAAAAGTATCTGGGACTGCCCATAGGCAAGATTCCCGCGCCGCTAGAAACACCCAACATCGGTCTGCTGCATCCCAGCTACAGCGGCTACTTCGAGTCGCCCAAAGCCTACCTCAACTGGTATCGCCAAACCTACCCCGAGCGGCAAACGTGGCCCACCATTGGCATTCTGCTATATCGCAAGCACGTCATTACCCATCAGCCCTACGTTCCCAAGCTGATTGATGGGTTTGAAGCCGCTGAGCTGATTCCCCTGCCTGTTTTTATCAATGGAGTTGAGGGGCATGTCGCGGTCAGAGATCTAATGACTACCGACCACGAGCAGGCTCAGCGGCAGCAAGGAGAGACCACAATCAAATCCCTTTCTACCGAAGCGGCGACAGTGGACGCGATTGTCTCAACGATTGGCTTTCCGCTGGTAGGAGGCCCCGCCGGATCGATGGCAGCGGGGCGGCAGGTGGCCGTGGCCCAGCAGATTTTGACCGCTAAAAATGTACCCTACCTGGTCGCCGCGCCGCTGCTGATTCAAGACATTCACTCCTGGACGCGTCAGGGCATCGGCGGATTGCAGAGCGTGGTGCTATACGCCCTGCCCGAGCTAGATGGCGCAATCGATACTGTTCCCCTTGGGGGGCTAGTGGGTAACGACATTTATCTCATTCCCGAGCGCGTGCGGCGGCTAACCGGGCGGCTCAAACGCTGGATTGAGCTACGGCAAAAGCCACCGGCTGAGCGGAAGCTGGCGATTTTGCTCTATGGCTTTCCGCCTGGATACGGAGCGACGGGCACAGCCGCACTGCTCAACGTGCCCCAGTCGCTGATGAATCTGTTGCGATCGCTCCAAGCCCAGGGCTACGACGTAGGCAAACTGCCCGAAGACGGTGAGGCCCTAATCGAGCGGGTGCATCAGGCCGATGAAGCCTACGCAGCCGGTCCCAGCTCCTCAACCGCTGATCAGACCGCTGATACAAGCGGCGCTGTTGTGCCAACCACCGTCTCAGCCCCTCAACTGAGGCAGTGGCTGGGCTATCGGCTAACCCGGCGGATTGAGCAGCAGTGGCAGAGCCTAACCAATACTGGCATCAAGACCTTTGGCGACGAGTTTTACCTGGGCGGAGTGCAGCTTGGCAACGTGTGGATTGGGGTGCAGCCGCCTCTAGGCATCTCTGGCGACCCAATGCGCCTGATGTTTGAGCGCGATATGACGCCTCACCCGCAGTACGTAGCGTTTTATCAGTGGCTACAAAAAGAGTTTCAGGCCGACGCGGCGATTCATTTTGGCATGCACGGCACGGTTGAATGGCTACCAGGCTCTCCGCTAGGAAATACCAAATATTCTTGGCCAGACGTGCTGCTAGGCAATTTGCCCAACCTCTATCTGTACGCGGCCAACAACCCGTCGGAGTCGATCTTGGCCAAGCGGCGAGGCTACGGCGTGCTGATTTCTCATAACGTGCCACCCTATGGCCGAGCCGATCTGTATAAAGAACTAGCTGCGCTGAAGGAGCTGATGACAGAATATCGAGAAGACCCGATTAAAAACGAGATTCTGCGAGATGCCATCTGTAAAAAGATTACGGATGCGGGTCTAGAATTGGACTGCCCGTTTCAACCGGGCCGCGAGCTAGGCATTGAGTTCACGCCCGAGAATGCGCGGCTGTTTAGCCAGGACGCACTGAGATGCTATCTGGCCAAGCTGTACGACTATCTGCTGGTGCTAGAAAATCGGCTGTTTTCATCAGGGCTACACGTGCTGGGCGACGCGCCTGACGCTGAGGTAATAGCTAGCTACCTGGGGGCCTACTTTTGTGATCGCAACGCCCTTCCTTCCGAAATGATTGACGCGATCGCCCAGGGCAGCAATCGACAAACCGCGCTAGCCGCCTTCGAAACCGCGCAGCATCGCCGCCCTTCTAGCCTGCGCCAGCCGCTCCCACCTGAGTGGACCGATCGCTGTGACGAAGCCATCCGCATCCGCGACCTGCTCCACCAAACCCCCGACGAGCTAACGAACCTGCTGCGCGGCCTCAACGGTGAATATATCCAGCCAGCCCCTGGCGGCGATTTGCTGCGAGACGGACCGGGCGTTTTGCCAACCGGACGCAACATTCACGCACTCGATCCCTATCGGATGCCCTCACCCGCTGCGTTTGAGCGAGGCAAAGAAATCGCCCACAAGCTGATTCAACAGCACCTCGACGAGCATCGAACCTATCCCGAAACCATAGCAGTAATGCTCTGGGGGCTAGATGCCATCAAGACCAAGGGAGAATCTCTCGGCATTTTGCTAGAGCTAGTCGGAGCCGAGCCGGTAAAAGAGGGCACTGGCCGCATCGTCCGCTACGAGCTGAAGCCACTAGAAACACTGGGCCATCCGCGTATCGACGTGCTAGCCAACCTCTCAGGCATCTTCCGAGATAGCTTTGTCAATATCATTGAGCTAATTGACGATCTCTTCCAACGGGCGGCAGCGGCAGATGAGCCAATAGAACAAAACTTCATTCGCAAGCATGCCCAAACGCTGCAAGCACAAGGCGTAGAGAACCCATCGGCGCGGCTATTTTCCAATCCGGCAGGAGACTTTGGTTCGCTAGTAAACGACCGGGTGACCGATTCTAACTGGGAAACAGGAGAAGAACTGGGGCAAACCTGGTGCGATCGCAATGCCTTTAGCTACGGACGCGGCGACAAGGGGCAAGCTCGCCCTGAAATCTTGCAAACGCTGCTAAAAAGCACCGGGCGCGTCGTACAGCAAATCGATTCAGTCGAATACGGCCTGACCGATATCCAAGAATACTACGCCAACACCGGGGCACTAAAGCAAGCCGCCGAACAGCAGCAGGGGCAAAAGGTCACCGCCAGTTTTGTCGAAAGCTTCTCAAAAGACACCACCCCGCGCCGGTTAGAAGACCTGCTCCGCCTGGAGTATCGCACTAAGCTGCTCAACCCCAAATGGGCCGAGGCCATGGTTGCTCAAGGCTCCGGCGGTGCCTACGAAGTTTCTCAGCGAATGACTGCCCTGCTGGGCTGGGGCGGGACAACCCAATTTAACGACAACTGGGTCTATGACCAGGCAGCCGAGACCTACGCGCTAGACCCAGAGATGGCCACTAAGCTACAGCAAGCTAACCCAGAAGCCTTTCGCAACATCGTCGGGCGAATGATCGAAGCCTACGGGCGAGGAATGTGGCAGACCGATGACTCGACCCTAGAGCAACTGCGATCGCTTTACGACGCCACCGATGCCAAGCTAGAAGGCGTCACCGTTTGAGCCGCTTTAGACATGAGCACAAATGCTGCGATCGATTAGACGATCTGTTGAGACTGAGATCGTTTTGGACGATGTTTCAACAGACCTTATCGATGCTGCGAGCCTTCTAGAGAAAAGAGAATTTGCTAATACGTGCAACTCCACTGTTGCAGCACAACAGCTTAATCGATTGCTTGGCCGAACTCAGAGACTCAACAGCTACAGAGGCTGAGTAAAATGGACGTACGCCGACTCGAACGGCGGACCTCATCGATGTCAACGATGCGCTCTAACCAACTGAGCTATACGTCCTAGATAATCCACTTCTTGCAGTGGCTCTTGAATATACCATAGCGATCTTAATGCAGGCAAGCGTTGATTAGCGATCGGTGGGTAGGTGCTTCGAATTATTAAAATAGAGCTGTTGCACGGGCTAAGGCGTTTTAGGGTTTATGTATTGGCAAGAAGTTTCTGGCAACTGGTTTTTGGTACCGCCACGCCCTCGGGCGCTGGTTCACTTTTTGGGGGGTGCTTTCGTGGCGGCTGCGCCACATCTGACCTATCGCTGGTTACTAGAAGCGCTGTATCAAGAGGGCTATGCCGTTGTTTCAACGCCTTTTGTAAATACGTTTGACCACAGCGCGATCGCAGCCGAAACCCTCACCACCTTCGAGCAGGGTCTTATTTACCTGCGCAAACAGCGCCCTGATATCCAGTCGCTTCCTATCTATGGCTTGGGACACAGCATGGGCTGTAAGGTGCATCTGCTAATCGGCAGCACATCAAACGTAGAGCGAGCAGGCAATATATTTATCTCCTTCAACAATTTTCCTGCCCGCAAGTCTATTCCGCTACTAGAGCAGCTAGTTCAGCTTGCACCCGATTTTCAACTAGATACCCGTTTAGAATTTATTCCTAGCCCAGAGCAAACCCTAGCGGCTATCGGCACGCACTACAGCACGCCCTATAATCTCTTAATCAAATTCCGCAACGACACTATCGATCAAACGCGTCCGCTGAGCGACGTGCTAGTACAGCGTTTCCCCAAAACTACAACAGTCAGAATCCTAAAAGGATCGCATACAACACCAATTGCGCAAGATATTCAGTGGAACGCCAGCAGTTCTTTTAGTCCAATTGACGCCTTTGGACAGTTTGTAAAACAAGAATTCTATCGAGATATCAAGGCGCTAAAAGCTGAGGTGCTCTACTGGCTAGCTGGAGAATGATCCTTGGCTCTGTAAAAATGAATCCAACCGCTTGAACCAGCAGCCTGAAGGAGTCTTCGACCACAAACACTATGCCGAGATTATCAATAGGCTCATCGTAGTTCTTCTTCAGAATCTAGATGTCAGGACTGATAGCGCTCTATCAGGCCGATGCAGAAGCAGTCGTCGTTGTTATTCAGTTCTCCAGGGTCTAGCTCTCTGGCGTGTAGTATTCGTGGGCAACAAAAGGAAGGGAAACAACTTGTGCGGTGGTGTCGTCAATTTCTACGGTAAGCGTTGGGCCGCCTGCTTTTGTACGGATATAGGCCAGGCCAAAGATTTTGGTGTCAGCGTTGTTATCTGTATTCACCTGGGTGACGCTAGTGAGCTTGCCAACTTTACTGCCCGCGAGGGTGATCGGTGTACCCACAGCAAAGGGCCGCTCTAAAATGATGCCCCACAGCCGCTTTTTGACGCCCTGATAGGTGTTAAGCCGGGCAATAGTTTCCTGACCGATATAGCAGCCTTTCTCAAATGAGATGCTGTCCCACAGGCCAGACTCTAGCGGATTGTCATCGTCGGTTAGCTCATGGGTAGGCATAGGACGACCCTGCTGAATGCGCAACTGCTCCCACTGATCTGAAGTGCTAGGCGCTGCGCCTGCCGCGCAAAGTGCCTGCCACACCTGCTCTTTTTCCTGCCCATCAGCAGAATCTGTGCCCCAAAGGGTGTAGCCCGCGATCGCTAAATCGCTACCAACCGCGATCGTAATCGGTTGCTCACCTTCAGGCAGCGTAATGCTCTGATGCGTAAATTCTGGCTGACCGATGAGGGCATCGCCACCGAGCGATCGCACCACCTCATCGGCCCCTTCTCCTAGCACCGTAAACATAAACGTCTCAGCAGTTTCGTCTTGCAGCGTCACCTTGTCTGAAAAGAAAATATAGCGATCCATCCACTCATAAAGCGGCTGGGCCATATTAGGCGAGACCACCAGCAAAAGCGCCTCCGGCGTTGCATACACCGAAGCCAGATCAATCGTTCGCCCCGTAGAGGTAACAAACACCGTACGGCAGCCAGCCCCCGCTGAGAGCCGCTCAATATTATTAGTCGTTTGATTGTGCAAAAATCTGACCCGATCAGCACCCGTCAGTCGCACCCGGCCCCAGTGGCTACGGTCAAACACAGAAGGCTGCGCGGTCAAAATCTTGTCAGGCTCTACAGAGGCCGAAGCTGCTGACATATCTCTCCTTAAAGCTCAAAAGCTCAGTCGTCAAAACTCGTCTCTAGATCTAGGTTTAGAGCCCAAATCTAATCACAGTCACGATTTTCCTCAACCCCATCTGGCATGATGGTGTGGCACAAAATCGCCCGGCTACGATTAACCCCACGCAAATTGGCACCGGTCAAATCAGCCCCGCTGAGGTTCGCCACGCCAATGACGGCAGCCGTCATCTCAGTGTTAATCAGCTTAGCGTTTTGCAAATCAGCATCTAGCAAATTCGCCTGCGTCAAAGTCGCCCCGCTCAGGTCAGCGCCCGTCAAAACTGCATCCTGCATCCTAGCGCCGTTCAGTTCTGCGCCAGAAAGATTCGCATCAGTCAGATTGGCACCCACCAGCTCAGAGAGCATGAGGTTAGTATTGCTAAGATCCGCGCCAGAAAGATTGGCACCCGTCAAAGAAGCGATTTTAAGATTGGCCTGGTGCAGCTGAGCATTGCTTAGGTCCGCATCGTTCAAAATGCAAACAGGACACTCATTGTCCCTAAGCAGCATGTTGACGTCTTCTTCGATGTAAGCCCAGCTAGGCGTCGCAAAGCCAAATAAGCCAAAGGCCACGACGCAAACTGCTACCCATAGCGAGGCGAGACGCTTAACTTTCATGCCGTATTCCATTCTTTTTTGTTTATATCTACAGATATCGTTCTATATTGTCTCACAATCCCTAAAAGCTGTGTGGGCGAGGTTCTTCGAGCGTGTTTAATTCAAAATCACAGGTCTTACTGCTTTATATAGCGCTAGGGACAATTGTCATGGCCTTTGCCTCCACCGATGCCTCATGGCAGTCGCGGGTAGAAGTCTTGCGCGATAGCGTTATTTTGACCTGGGCCGCCAGCCTGATGAATATCTTCTTGTTTGGCGGCGGCTTAGGCCGTTTGTTTGGCATTCGTCCTCGCCAGCTACAAGGATTACCAGGGATTGTCCTTTCACCGCTATTCCACCGTGATTTTGGTCATTTGCTAGTGAACACGCTGCCTTTTTTGGTACTAGGCTGGCTGATTTTGGTACAAGGAGAGCTATCAAACGCCGCCGATTTTTATACAATTACGGTCACCATTTTGCTCATTGGCGGTATTGGCACCTGGCTGTTTGGTCGCGAGGCGATTCACCTGGGGGCCAGCGGCCTAATCTTTGGCTACATAGGCTTTTTACTTATTAGTGGCTACCAAGGCCCCACCCTTTTAACTGTCGGCTTTGCCGCGATTGTTTTTTTGCTGTACGGCAATCAGCTATGGGCTATGCTGCCCAGCTCCAACGCCTCTAAAATTTCTTGGGAAGGGCACTTATTCGGCTTCGCAGGCGGGGTCATAGCTGGCAGCTACCCAGATTTACTGCTAACGGTCAGTGAGGCGATTGGCCGACTGGCACAGTAGGCACGAGATGGCAGCCCTTAGACGGTAGCGTTGAGGCAGTAGGTGTGAAAATATCAGCGTCGAGACGGTATAAGGAAAGTTGCAATGAAAATACTAGGTATTCATAGGCGTGTGCACAGAACTGCGAGGGGCCTGTCAGCGCTAGCCGTTGTAGGCACTGTGCTGGGGTTTAGCCCGCTGACCGTAGGCGTAGGTGCGCAGGTGTTTTCTTCTCAGCGATCGCAGCAGCAGCCTAGCGAGCCGCGCTCAGGCCAGGTCGCACAAGACCAAAACACTAGCTCGTCTACCTTACAGACCACTTTAGAAACTTCAGAAACACTGTATCTAAACAAGCGCAGCACCTACGACTACGATTTACTTTTGCGCAGCGAGTCTAGCCTAGACGGTAGACGGCTACCTGTAGGTACAGTCGTTCGCGGCCAGTTTCAGCCTGCCGAAGGCGGATTGGTTTACGTAGCCAATTCTGTAGAGCTAGCCGACCGCATCTATCAAGTGAATGCGTCTTCAGAACTGCTGCGCGATGTGAAAGATCCTCGGCAGACCTCAACCGGAGCCATCTTAACGGATGCGGCGATCGGGGCGACAGGCGGCTATGTATTAGGTGAAGTATTAGGCGATCCGGGCCTGTGGGAAGTAGTTGGCGGTGCGGCGGCAGGCGTCGTTGTCGGTAATACAACTGCGCCCTTCGTCGTGGTGATTAACCCAGATGACCCGATTGTGCTGTACGCCAATTAGTCTTATTCAGAATTAGTCTTATTCAGTTAGTACCGTAGCGGCTGCACACAAGAACAGCACGCATAAGAAAAGTTCAGGGATATCAGAAGCGCCACAGTCTTCCTCCCTGAACAAAAATATGAAAGAGATAAGTTTGTTCGACTTACGCAATGGATAGGGTTTGTGGGAGCCTCTGCAATCATATTAGAAGGATGTAGCGCTAGTGAATCTTGTTTGAAGAAGGTGGGTAGTTTCTGCCATCAATTTTATTTGATAGGAACATTAGAGGTATCACCATCGGGTTCTACCTCCATGTCTAAGTATTTTGCTACATCAGTACTCAACGCAGCGGCTTCCATTATTGAAACCTATTACGACTGGGCCAAGAACCTTGGCAATAAAAGGTTGGGTTTTGGATTTATGCTGCTTCCCCCTGTTGTATTGGTGAGTCTGTTGTTCAGTCCGTCAGGTATAAAACTTTTTAGTGCTACAGCCGACACGCAGGTGGTCGAAAGTGTAGAAGCGCCTCAGCGACCACCGGCCTCTACACCTACGCCAGTTTCTACACCCGCGCCAGTTTCTACGCCTGAAGAACACTCTGAGGTGCAGCCTGTAGCGGTAGCTGGTATATCCGATAGCACTTGCAAGGAATATAATGCGCTAGGCTATGGTAACTTTACGCCTAGCGACCCTGAGTATACATCCAGACGCGATCGCGATAGTGATGGTATTGCCTGCGAGTTTTGAGAGTTTACTGGCTCAAAGATAAGTCTATGAGCTGTTGCTGTTTGGGCAAAAGCCCCCATTCCCACAGAAATGAGGGCCCACAAACCAAAACGTAAAAAAGCTACGCTTGCTTGTTGTTCTATCTATGCTAGCTGAAAGAAAACCTCTTCTGTCAGCGCTGCAACATCAGTGTTCACCACCCGGCCAATGATGTCGTCTCCATTGAAAATCAGCGCATTTTGCCCACGCTTTTCAATTGATACCTGGCCAAAGGTCAAACCGTCTGTCAGCGCAATGAGATCTTCACCCACCCCAAAGTCCATAATGCGAGAGTCGCCGTTATTCTCCATCACAAAGGTATCACTACCGCTACCGCCAAAGAGAATATTGCCAAGCTCGCCGCCGTTGAGCAGGTCATCGCCATCACCGCCGCGCAGAATGTCGCTGCCCCCTTCACCAAATAGCTGGTCGTTGCCGCCGTTGCCGTTGATGATATCGCGCAGCAGGCCACCAGAGATAATATCGTCGCCCGCTGTGCCGTCAATCACATCGCTGCGATCGCTGCCAAAGATTTCGTTTGGCGCTGTGCCGTCGTCGCCGCCATTCATTACATCGTCAATGACGGTGTCTTCACGGAAAGCAAGGTTCTGCAAGCGGGTGTCTTCGGTGCGAGCAGTGTCGGCTGTGTCAAAGGGCGTGTCTGCTCCAAAGTTGGCCGCAATGAATTCTGCCAGCGCATCTTGCTCACTTCCATCGGCTGCAAAGGTGGCCGCGCCTGTGGTTGGTGCGTTCTCGTCGGCAGTGATGCTGACCACGTCACGTTCAGGGAAAGGATAGCCATCGCCACCGCCCGCCAAAAAGTCTAGCGTAACGAGGCGGAAGGTGCGATCGCTATCGCCAACCAGCTCGCCGTCTTGAACAACCACATCGTCATCATTACCCTCTTCGTCTAGCACAGCCAAAGACTGAATGCGATCGCCAGGTTCAGCCTTCAAATCAAAACTAAACTGTAAACCCGCAACCTGTGGAAAGCGGCCCTGCGTGTTGACATCATCCGGCGAACTAGCCGCAACGCCAAACTCAAGAATCTCCAACAGCTCGGCAGCAGTCACCGTTAGCAGCGTCAGGCCGTTGTTAAAGCTCAGTGCATTTGTGATGTCAGTTTCAGAAATACCACCTTCAGGCTTCACCCCCGGAATGCCCTCATTTGGTAGCTGCTCAGCTTCACCAGTGCCCCCAGCCGGTACAATCACTCTGCCAATGTCATCTCGAATGCCACCGCCGTTTTTAATCGAAATAACAACCGAAGGATCGGCTTGTTTAGCAGCGGCCAGGTTCGCATCTGCAGTTAGGTTTCCTAAACTAGTCTCTTCAATCCGTACGCTGCCTCGCAGACCATTCAAATAGACATCGCTAGTCCCAAAGACATTGCTTTCCTTAGCAACAATAATCTCTTCTAGCTGATCGGTAATAGCCTGAACTTCGGGGTCTACTAGGGCTTGCGCATCAAGATCAGCAACACCCTGCTCATCTGTCGCATAGGCTCCGCTCACCTCGGCGTCATAGCTCTCAGGAATAATTTCGCCATTTTCGTCAAAGTCTACAACCAGGCGACCGACATACTTGTAGTTACCATCGGTATTGACAATAGCAACCGGTTCGCCATCCGCGTCAGTCAAAAAGATAGGATACGGACCCTGGGCAGTGTCACCATCTCTCAGTCGGTCAGTCTCATCCAGCAGACGCGTATTAGAACCGCCTGCCACAATAATGTCTACATTTGTCAGGCGAGCAGCCAGATCCTGCTCAATGGCTATCTGTTGCATATGAGACAAAACAACAACTTTGTTCAGACCCGGATTAGCCGCCAGCATTTCATCAACGTCTTGCTGAATTTCGGCAGCCAGCGCATCTAGCTGCGCGGCTGTCGGTACGGCATCAAATTCTTCGGGCAGAACGGTAACATCGTCCGGGTTAGAAATAGCCGCTAGGGTTGGCGTAGTCGCACCGACAACACCGATTTGCTCGCCGTTGACATCAATAACGGTTGTAGCCGCAATGCTGTTAGGTAGCGGCGCTTGATCGTCTTCGACCACCAGATCGGCTAAGTTTTCATCGGTGCTAAAGTCAAGGTTGCTGCTGAGATAGGGAAACAGTGTACCGTCAAAAGACTCATCCAAGTCAGGCGTCTCAGGGTCGTCTTCGCCGCCAGCAATCAGGTCACGAACAATAGCTGTTCCGCCATCAAATTCGTGATTGCCAAAGGCGATCGCTTGAATACCTAGCTCGTTTTGAATCAGGATATCGCCTCGGCCAGCGCCGCCAAAAGCCTCTTCACTAGAGGAGAAAAACAGACCAGGAATAAAGGCATCGCCCGAAGAAAGCGTCAGCGTATTCTCAAAATCGTCGCGCAGTGCATTGAGCACCGCAGAGGCGCGAGGCGCATCATCTATCGCCGGAATGCCGCCCTCCTGATCGGCGAGGTGAAGCAGTTGAAGAGTAAAGTTGCCCATATCGTCTGTGTCATCCGGTATATTCGGATCAGGGCTATCAGTATCCGATCCATCATTCTCATCCACATCAATCTCGTACACCGCCACCGTACTCGAAACTTCGTTTGCAACCGTCAGCAGCGGCTGATCGTTAGGACTGTCTTCTGCTGAGATAAAGACCAAGCCTTCTGGCGCGATATCTTCATCGCTGCGAACGTACTGCACAAACGTGGGCTGACGCGGATTAGACAGCTCATAAACCAGCACCCTGCCACCTGCTCGCTCTAAACCAACAAAGGCATAGGGCTTGCCGTCAATCACGCCGGTAGTAATAGCCTCAGGCTCTGCACCTTTATTATCAGACCGACCGTCGAACTCGTCAGGGTCACCGTCATTAGCATTGAACAGCTCGGGCGATAGCTCAGCGGTAATGCGAGCAATCTGATCACCACTGTCAAAGACAATATTGCCGTCGCTATCCAATACAGAGAAAGAGCGACCGCCATAAGCAACAATCTGATCAAGATCGCCATCGCCGTCTGTATCGCCATCTAACGAAGAAATCACCAGTCGGCCCAGTGCCTCATCGTCCAGCAAACCAGCCTCTACTGCCGCATCAAATTCTTCATCAAGCGAGAGCCCGCTGCGGCCAAAAGACGTCACATCAGCCAAATCCTTGACTCGAATCGCATCGCCGCGTTCATCATCGTCCGCATCGCCCCTATCATCGCCTTCATTAGCAATCACATAAAACGTTTCGCCACCCGATGAAAAGGACGCAATCGAATCGGGCATGTACAGGCCAAACACCAGCTCATTGTCGATGCTGATCTGGCTGCCTTTCTCCCCTTCAATGTCAATGGCACCGTCTCTATCGCTTGCATCCAAGCCGTTGCCAGGCAGGCTAAAGTCTTTTAGACCCAGAGGCTGAACGTCTTCTACCGTTGCGGTCTCGATATCGACAATGGCGATCGCATTGTTCTCTTGCAGCGTGACAAAGGCTTTGGTGCCATCGGGCGAAACCGCAATGTACTCAGGCTCAAAATCTTGCGCCGCAGTAGCATCCGGGAAAATCCTCACGCCGTCTGTGCGCAGCTCAGCCGTTTGATCGTTAAAACGCGAAAAATCAGCCGTTGACACCGCTGCCTGGCTAAGGCTAGCAAATTCGCCTGAGACATCAATAATGCTGATCGAACCGTCAGGGTCAACCACGCTCTCGGTGCCGTCTGCATTCTCAACCGCATCAGGCTCGCCTTCGTTGGCTACCAGCACTTTTTTGCCATCTGGAGTAAAGGTAACCATGTCGGGCAGTGCGCCAACGGTAAACACCTGAACCGCGTCTAGAACGTTTTCACCAGTGCTTTCGGCTGCGATCGCCTGATCAATATCGACCACCGCAACCACGCCATCGTCAGTCTGATTTTCTGCCTCTAAGGCAACCGCGAGCAAATCGTTGTTGAACGCTACGCTGTTAGCGCCGCTAATAGGCACGCCAAACTCGGCGATGTCAATCGCGGCAACCTGAACTGGCGCAGTCGGATCGCTCAGGTCTAAAACTTCTAATACCGTACCGCCAGAAACAACATACAGCAGCGCTCTTTGCGCATCGTAAGCGGCGATTTCAGCACCAACTTCGCTGGTAAAACTACCAACTCTTTCTAAAGATATCGTCATAGGAACCTAGGCCTTCGTGTTTTCTCTTTCTATCTAGACAAAGCGCTACGTAATAAGAAGTGATGTGATGAGGGACTGCGCAAACAAAACGACATTTTTAGATGCAGAAATATTAGATGCAAAAATAAGAAGTAAGCTCAGCAATATAGACCTGATTCCAGTGACTTTGGCCGCTTTCTCGCGCCCTTATCACTCACCAAGGGCACGTTATCAAGAATCTCTGACGCCTAGGTAAAGAAAAGGTTATGAGCGGGTTATCAAAAGTCTCTTTTGTCTAAGAAGTTTAGCCAGTAAGCTAGTAGGTGATGTATTTTCACACAGAATCTGGCCCCATTTTCATGCCATAAAAACACCCATCGTAGCCTCTGAAACAGGAAGTCTTATGAAATGCTTTTACGGTCAAACGTCAAACCTGCCGAGTAACTTTGGGACTGCGCTCAACCGCTGGCTCTGGCCACAGTTGAGTCCGCAGATGTTCGAGGGTCAAAACCTGTTTGAAGATCAAAACCTGTTTGGGGCCCAAAGCGATGCGTCCGAGAATCCAGCAGACACACAGGCTGTGTTTGTCGGTGCAGGCACGCTGCTCAATCATCAAATGATCGAGCAGACTTCGCCTACTGCCAAACTGGTGATGTTTGGCACGGGCGTCGGCTACAAACCACCGTTAAAAGCAGTTCCTATTTCCTGGGATATTCGCTGCCTGCGCGGCCCCCTCTCCGCCCAGCAACTAGGTCTAAGCCCTAGCAAAGCAATCACCGACGCCGGTATGCTGATCGCCCAGGTCTTTGAAGCCTCTTCTACGCGGTCAGGCTGTAGCTTTATGCCTCACGTAGACCACGCCAGCCTTGCTGCCGATAGCTGGCAGCGCATTTGTCAGCAGGCAGACGTACGCTACATCGATCCGCGCTGGCCAGTCGAAAAGATCCTGCGGCTGATTGCCAGCAGCGATCGCCTTCTTACCGAATCGCTCTATGGTGCGATCGCCGCTGACGCCCTGCGCATTCCCTGGATTCCTATTGTCAGCAGTCCGCGCATCTACAGCTTCAAATGGCAAGACTGGTGCACCTCACTCAATATGTTCTACCATCCCTACCGGCTCCCTGCGCTCAAAGGCTACAGCCGTTACAATCAAAGCCTACAGTCTACCCAGCACTGGTTAGAAACTATCCTAGAAGGCCCTGTTTCAACCTATCAGTACGAGCTGCTAGCCGATGAAAATGCGATCGCTCACCGCCTTGTCAATATTTCCAAGCAGGTCCCGTCGCTGAGTACAGAAGAGATATTCAGCCGAAAACTCGACGCTCTGCAAAACTGTTTTGTTCATTTCTGCAAGCAGTATGTGCGCGATCCGGTAATGCACTAAAAAGGCACAGTCAGAGGATCTGTCATGAAGCGCATACCCAAAGAATTCTGACTATACAATGCCAGCCTTAAGACACAATGCCAGCCTTAAGACAGATTCTCAGCTCGGTGGCTAAGCGTGATAATGAGATAGTACATATTTACTTTACGCTCGCGACCCCAGTGCTTGCGACTTTATCTTCATCATGCCTATCGACGATCTGAGAAAAAACAACACAATGGCTCACATTCTAGACGCTCTAGATGAGGGCACAGATATTGGCCACTATGGACGACTAACGTTCGCCATGGTAGCCCAATATTTTGCTGACGAGCAGGCGATTATCAGCCACCTCCAAAAAGACAAAGATTTTAGTGAAGAAGAGGCGCGATCGCTTTATCAGCAAGTAACTAGCAAGCAATACAGTCCACCGAGCCGAGATAGCTTACTAGAGTGGCAGGACACGCAAGATTTTCAAATTGTTCTAGATTCTGAAGATCCCGATTCGGGAAATGTCTACCAAGATCTAACCTTTCCTGAGCGCGTATACGAGAGTATCTCTAGCTACAACCAAGAGAAAAGTTAGCTAAAGCAGCACATGGCAGATCGACGCGATGCTTTTGTTCTATAGAAGTTCTATAGAAACAGCGTCTACGTGAAAACTAGAACGCTTTTTCGTGTCATTTTTGACTTGCGATTTGTGGCTTACTTACAGTTGCTAGATCACTTACAATTTGCGGCTCAAAGACTTGTTTGGGCACGCTGATTCAGTATGCTTTTTAGGCGCTACCCAAGTGCTACTCAAGTGCTACCCTGAACTAGCAAAGCCCAAACTAGCCCTACGAAATAACGCATAGTAACAACACATAGCATCTACCATGGCCGACTTAATATTTGACTCATTGACAGCGCCCAATGGCGTTGCCTTCGATAGCAACGGCAACTTCTATCTGGCTAGCCTTACCTCTGTCGCCAGCATTGTCCCAGGCATTCCCCCAACACAGGCAACCATTTCCAAATTCGATCCGTCTGGGAATCTGATCGGCGAGCTGCCAATCACGAGCTTTGCCAACCCCAAGTTAGAGTTTGTTCCTGAACTTAATCTACTGGTCTCTATTGAAGAAAACGGCCAGCTCCTACTCATCGACCCGACAACGCTCTCCATCACAGGCTCTATCAATCTAAACGAATTGCCGGTAGACGCTTCTACTGTTCTAGATATCACTACAAACACCCTTCAAGACCTGAGTGGTTTTATCCAGGGTGGAACATCTACCTACGGAGACTTTGATGTTCGAGTTGCTGATAACAAGATCCAGTTTTTTATCTCAGGACAAAGCCAGGCGCAAAGTTTTCCATTCGTGTTGAGAGTAACGCTCGAAAACGGTGGGCTAGCAGAGTCTAGAGTGCTGTTCTCGTCTACGGCTGACGCCCAGTCAATCGCGCCTCAAAGTCCAAGACTAGGCCGAGGCATCGCCATTAATCCACAAGGCACTGTATTAACGACACTTCCCCTGCCAACCGCTCAGCAACCCCTCGACTTCATGGTTGCTTTCAACGCCGATGTTGAAGTTGCAGACGGTATTGGTGAAAACGAGTTTTTAGCCGTTAACGACCAAGTAGATGTCTACAGCCAAGGCCTAACAACAGATGCCGTCGGCAACTTTTACATCACGACCAATTCAGTTGGTAGTGGTGTACTGGGTGTCGCTGGTGAAGGCGCACTGATTGTTGTACCACCTGATATTAGCGCGTCTACATTTGCCCAAGGCATAGGAGTACTCGGCTCTAGCTTTAGGGATGTTGCTATCAACCCCATAACGAACGTTCCCTTTGCAACTGTAGATGATGGCCTATCCCCTATCTCTGGCGGCGGCGATCTGTTAGTTACCTTTCCTGAAGCCATCACGCAGCTAGGTGTAGGTACAGCCCAGCTCTCTGCTGATAGCCTCTTTACTGACGGTTTTTCTGCTGATAATCTCTCTATCAACGGCATAGAAGCTGATAGTTTGTTCTCTGTCAACGCGTTGACAGCGGTAGAAGACGTGCGCACATATCTATCAGATTTTGATTCTCTACTTGACTCTGTAGAGGGTAGCTTGCAACGTCTTTCTCTATCGGACATCTCTACGTATGGAATAGACCTCCAAGACATAGACCTTCAAGACATAGACCTTCAAGGAATAGACATCCAAGGAATAGGCGAACAGGTAATAGAGGCTGCAACGGCTGCCTTGTCAGAAGGGGCTGCTATTTTCGATAGTTCTATTGTGAGCGAGCTAATTGACACCAGTTCGATCAATATCATCTGAATCCTGCCTACCCAGTTCAGCACGTGACAGTCCTTGCCGCTATGCATAGGTTCAGCTACTTGCAATAGCTACTTTTGCCTCGAATCCCTTTCTCTCAAAACCGTTCAATAATGCTAGCCTGAAGGCTGTACTCGTTCGGCAAAGAAGTTGAGCTTTTTGCCGAACTGGTTTGCTGGACTGGCCTGCTGAACTGGCGGTCTTGTGCGATCGCATTCATTCTCCATTCCTCTCATGAGCAAAATTGTCGTTGGTCTATCTGGCGGAGTAGACAGCTCCGTCGCCGCAGCTACTCTACATAACGCAGGCCACGAGGTCGTCGGTCTGACGCTCTGGCTAATGAAGGGTAAGGGACAGTGCTGCTCAGAAGGAATGACCGACGCAGCCCAGCTATGCGAAGAGATGGGCATTGACTACAAAGTCGTAGACTCACGCGAGGTCTTTGAAAAACACATTATCAACTACGTGATTGATGGCTATGCGCAAGGGGTCACGCCGCTACCCTGCTCACAGTGCAACAGCACGGTGAAGTTTGGTCCTATGCTTAGCTACGCCATTAATGAGCTAGGGGCTGACTATATCGCTACGGGCCACTACGCGCGCATTACGCACAATGCCAACACCAAACGCTACGAGCTTCGCCGCGCCGTAGACCGCAACAAAGACCAGTCTTATTTTCTATACGACTTGAGTCAGGCGCAGCTAGCTGCGACGCAGTTTCCGCTCGGCGAAAAAACCAAGCCAGAAACGCGAAAGATTGCTACAGCGCTAGGCCTGCACACAGCCAACAAGCCAGAGAGCCAGGATCTGTGCCTGGTCGAGCAGCATGGCTCTATGAAGACTTTTTTAGAGAAGTATCTGGCCCCAAAGCCTGGAAATATCATCGACACGAAGGGCAAGGTGCTCGGTCAGCATGATGGCATTCACAACTACACCATTGGCCAGCGTAAGGGTCTGGGCATTGCTGCACCCAACCCGCTGTATGTGGTTAGTTTGGATGTGGGGCGCAATCAGGTGGTAGTAGGCGAGCGCGATAGCGTCACCTCTCGCGAGTGTAATGTGCACCGGGTGAACTGGGTGTCGATTGCCCCGCCCAGTGGACCCATTGCCGCAGAAGTTCAAATTCGCTACCGATCGCAGGCTGTAGGCGCGACGATTGTTCCAATAGCACAGAAGGGTCTAGATGAGAGCAGTCTAGAGGACAATCACCGCGTCAAAGTTATTTTTGATGAGCCGCAATTTGGCGTAACGCCCGGACAAGCCGCTGTCTGGTACGAAAGGTGTGGGCGGGTACTAGGTGGCGGTATCATTGAGCCCGTAGGTTCTACTGCTGCCAAATAGACATCGCTAATACAGACATCTGTTAAGCAGAACCGACCAGCGAGCCCCTGCAGCTACGAAGCAAAGATAAAGATATTTTTGCAATGATTAGGCTGCGAAGAGGCACCCTTACAATCGATAGCGATCTGCTTTAGAGCAAATCGTTCTAAAACGATCTTTAAAACGATCAGACAAACCAAGACGCAGAACACGAGGAGAGATCTCTTGAGTGACGTAAAAGATACCATTGCGCCCCATGGCGGGACGCTGATCAATCGCCTAGCAACCGAAGCGCAAAAGCAAGAATTTCAGAGCAAAGCAGACAGCCTGCCCTGCGTGAGCCTAGACAAGCGCGCCGCGTCTGACTTAGTAATGATTGCTATTGGCGGGTTTAGCCCACTGACCGGCTTCATGAAAGAAGCAGACTACAACACTGTGGTCACAGATATGCGCCTCGCTGGCGGTGTGCCCTGGTCTGTCCCGGTAACACTTTCTGTCAGCGAAGCGGTAGCTGAGCCCCTAACTATCGGTCAGCTTGTTCGCCTAGATGACGAGAACGGTCGCTTTATCGGCGTTCTAGAGCTTAGCGAAAAGTATACCTACGACAAGAAAAAAGAAGCGACTAACGTCTATCGCACCGACGAAGAGGCACACCCCGGTGTCAAGGTTGTTTATGACCAGGGCCCAATCAACCTCGCTGGCGACGTGTGGCTGCTAGAGCGGGATGCGCATCCGCTGTTCCCAGACTACCAAATCGACCCGGCTGAGTCTCGTAAGCAGTTTGCCGAGCGCGGTTGGAAAACGGTCGTGGGCTTCCAAACCCGTAACCCCATTCACCGGGCCCACGAATACATCCAAAAATGTGCGCTTGAGACGGTAGACGGCCTGTTTTTACACCCACTAGTCGGCGCAACCAAGAGCGACGATATTCCGGCGGATGTGCGAATGCGCTGTTACGAAATCATGATGGAAAACTATTTCCCTCAAGATCGCGTCATTTTAGCGATTAATCCCTCGGCAATGCGCTATGCCGGTCCTCGCGAGGCCATTTTCCACGCGCTGATTCGTAAGAACTATGGCTGCACTCACTTTATCGTAGGCCGCGATCATGCTGGTGTAGGTGACTACTATGGCACCTATGACGCGCAGGCTATTTTCGATCAGTTCGAGCCTGGCGAGCTAGGCATCTTGCCGATGAAGTTCGAGCACGCGTTCTACTGCACTCGCACTAGCACAATGGCGACAACGAAAACTAGCCCGGCTACACCCGAAGAGCGGATTCACCTATCGGGAACAAAGGTCAGAGCGATGCTGCGCGAAGGCAAACAGCCACCCCCGGAGTTTTCGCGGCCTGAAGTAGCGGCTGAGCTGATCAAAGCGATGCAAGCTTAGGCTCTTAGCACCTTATGTAGCAAGGTTGGCTAGCATAGCAGGCGCTATTGAGTCTGTTACTTTCTTAGGCAAACATTGACCCTTAAGTGTTCAAGGATTAAGTGTTCAAGGATTCAAAACTTGGGCGCTTGAGGGTTTAAGCTACATAGGAGAGTGAAGTAGGAGGTGTGTTCTCATGGGTTCTAAGTCAGGTGATAACCGGGGTCGAGAAGGTTTGAACCGACGCGCATTTATCCAGCGGGCAAGCGCTGTTGCCTGCGCTTTGGGCCTAGCTGAGCTGCCTTTTGAGTTCGATATTTCTAACCAAGCTAGAGACTATTCGCAGGCGATCGCAGATACTAACGGACGCAAGCTAGCGCTGTTGATCGGTATTGATAACTATAGTGACGACACGCTGCCCGCAAATCAGCTAGAGCCCAAGCAGCTAGTGGGCGCGGTGACAGATGTAGCGCTGCAAAGAGCGCTACTTATTCATCGCTTTGGCTTTTTGCCTGACGATATTGTTTGCCTGACAAATCAGCAGGCGACTCGAAAAGGCATTTATGATGCTTTTGTCAGTCACCTATATAACCAGGCCACGGCGGACGATGTGGTGGTTTTTCATTTTAGCGGCTATGGATCGCGGCTCAAGGTCAAGGACTTGTCCCAAGATTGGATCGGGAATTTGACTGAAAATCTAATGGGTTCGGCGATGCTGCGATCGCTAGTGCCTTTTGATGGTCGGATGCCAACCGAAACCCGCTCTACCGTAAACGATTTATTGGAAATAGAGCTAAAGGCTCTGCTAAAACAGCTCAAAACGAAAAAAGTAACTACAGTTATAGACGCAGGCTTTTCAGATATTGCCTTACCGCTATTGGGTGGACTGCGATCGCGCACTCGCTCAGAGACAATCACCGGTCAGATGCCAGCACCGTTTGAGCTGTTAGTAAATAGACGTCCTGCTAAGGACAACGATTCTTTTCCAGGCATATTGCTACGGGGCGCAGACGTAAACGACATCGTCCTCGAACGCCAGTGGAATGACTTCAACGCTGGGGCCTTTACCTATGTGCTCACACAGTACCTATGGACAGCGCCAGCACCCGTTACCACCAAAAGGGGGCTCGCCAGGGCGCAAGAAACGCTTCTGCGCTGGGGCGGCAGCAGTCAGCAGCCAGTCGTCAGCGCTGGCAAGCCCAAAGAAGCCCCAATGTACAACACGCCCTTAATAGCTAGCACCCGTGGTGAAGGGGTAATCACAGAAGTTAGCAGCGATGGTAAATCGGCGACGGTTTGGCTAGGAGGATTGCCGCCTAGAGTATTAGAGTATTTAAAGCCGCCTACGGTGATGGCGGTTGGGGAGAGACGTCTAAGCGTGCGATCGCACACCGGTCTGATTGGAAAAGTCAGGCTGATAGAGGGGCCTAAAAGTAGCGCAGCGCCCCTGCAAGTCGGAGAGCCCGTCTTTGAATCTATTCGCGCCCTGCCAAAAAATCCAACGCTCGTCGTCGCACTCGATAGCCGCTTAGAGCGAATTGAGCGCGTAGACGCGACCAGTGCGCTTTCGTCCCTGTCCTTTGTCACCTCCACATCAGATACGGGCCTCCCTGCTGACTGTTTACTCGGCAAGCCGTTAGACTCAATGCCGGGTACGCTGACCGCCAGTCTTAACCCGTCAAAGATAGCTCAGTCTGAGTCTGCACCTGAACAGGATCTGCCAGACAATAATTTAGGCAGCGTCGGCTACGGCTTATTTTCGCTAACGCGATCGCTCATTTCTGGCACCCTTTCTCTTCAAGGAGAGGCCATTAAGCCAGCGATTAACAGGCTCAGCGACAAACTGCGATCGCTCATGGCTTTAAAAATGCTGCGCCTCACCGAAAACAGAGCCGCTTCCAAGCTGCCAGTGCGCGTCATGTTAGAACAGATCGGAAGTAAAGAAAACAAGCAGATCATTAGCCGGCAAACCTTCAGTCTAGAACAAACAGACGAAACAGAAATTACAGGCTTTATCCCCGAAGTGCCTGTGGGTAGCCGGGTTCGCTATCGCCTGTTTAACAACAGTGCCAAGCCGCTCTACTACACACTAATCACGGTCGATCCTAGAGAGCGTCTGTCTGCCTTCTGTCCCGCAACCGTCGATACATCCACCTCGCAGGTATTAGACCCTAACGGCAACAGTAACGGCAACGGCATTTCGGCCATTTCAGCCGCCAGCATTCCGTCTGGTGGTTCGGCAACCGTTCCTGCCGTAGATTTAGACTGGGCCGTGACGCTGCCTGCAGGACCCATAGAGACCTATGTCGTTTGCACCACACATCCACTCGACAAAACCTTTAACCTGTTGCTCAAAGACATCAACAACGGCGGCCAGCGAATTGACCCCTTGCCCACACCACTCGAAGTGATTAGAGCAATCCTATCTGATATCAGCAGAGACGACGATGCTGACATCTACACACTAGACATGTCTGAGTGGGTCACCCTAAACTTTACCTATCAGGCTGTGTAGACCTAGCTATTTTTGACATCTGGCAAATCTATCCGTCTGAGGCTGTGCTCACAGCTTCTTTCTCGGCCTGATCGTCAGATGTGTCTGGCTCAGGTGTATCTGGCTCAGTCGTATCTGGCTCGGCAGTATCTAGCTCAATCGCTTCTTCAGACCCAGCCGCTTCTTCGGAAATAGTCTCTACGGGTTCGGGTTTTGGTGCTTTTACCTTAAAGGTCAGGCCGTGTGCCTTGCTCATGCCAATTTTCAGCGTACTGCCTTCAGTAAAGGTATTTTCTAAGATAAGGGTGGCAATAGGGTTTTCTAGCTCGCGCTGGATAGCTCGCTTGAGCGGACGAGCGCCGTAGGCAGGGTCATAGCCTTTGTCAGCAACAAAGTCGACGGCGGCTTCGGACATTTCTAGGCTGATTTTTTGATCTGCTAGCAGGCGGAAGATGCGCTTGAGCTGAATGGTGACAATGCTGCGCAGCTCTTTCTTGCTGAGGGCGTGGAAGAGAATGGTGTCGTCAATACGGTTAAGAAATTCAGGGCGAAAGTGCGATCGCAGCGCTCCCAAAACTCTCGTTTCCATCTCCTCAAACTGTTCATCATTGCCTGCCACATCCAAAATATGCTCACTGCCAATATTACTGGTCATCACAATCACCGTATTGCGAAAATCAACCGTCCGCCCCTGCGAGTCGGTGATTCGACCGTCATCTAGCACCTGCAACAGAATGTTGAACACATCGGCATGGGCTTTTTCGACTTCATCTAGCAACACAACAGAATACGGTCTGCGCCTAACCGCTTCCGAGAGCTGACCGCCTTCCTCGTAGCCTACGTAGCCAGGCGGGGCCCCCACCAAGCGAGAAACCGAGTTTTTCTCCATATACTCCGACATATCTAGTCGAATCAGCGCCTCTTCAGTATCGAATAAAAACGACGCCAGGGCCCTAGCTAGCTCAGTTTTACCCACGCCAGTAGGCCCCATAAACATAAACGAACCAATCGGTCGGCCCGGATCTTTCATCCCCGCACGGGCCCGGCGAATTGCTGCTGACACCGCCGTGACTGCTTCCGACTGGCCAATCACGCGCTCATGCAAATGGCTCTCTAGCTGTAGCAGCTTTTGCCGCTCAGACTCCATCAGACGATTGACCGGAATGCCAGTCCATCTCGCGACAATTTCAGCAATATCTGCCTCACTCACCTGCTCTCGAAGCATAGTCAGCCCTTCGGCCTGTAGTTCTCGCTGGCTACCTTCTAACGCTTCTAGCTCCTGCTGAATCTCTTCTAACCTGCCGTACTTTAGCTGAGCAGCCCGCTCCAAATCATTAGTGCGCTCTGCCTGATTCATGCGCAGCCGCGTGCGCTCTTCTTCTTCTTTTAGCTCAGTAATCGCGTCTAGCGTTTCTTTTTCAGTGTGCCACTGCTGATCGAGCACCTGTTGCTCTTGCGAGAGTTCTTCAATCTCTTGCTTAATTCCAGCTAAACGCTGCTTAGACGTTTTGTTGCTAGAGCCTGCCGTTTTCTCGCTTTCTAAAGAGAGCTTTTCCATCTCTAGCTGCATCAGCCGCCGGTCGATGGTCTCTAGCTCTTCAGGCTTAGAGTCAATCTCCATTTTTAGCTTAGCGGCGGCTTCGTCGATCAGATCAATTGCTTTATCTGGCAAGAACCGATCGCTGACGTAGCGATCGGATAGCGCCGCCGCCGCAACTAGCGCCGAGTCAAGAATAGTTACCCCGTGGTGCACCTCATAGCGCTCTTTCAACCCACGCAAAATCGATACCGCATCTTCTACGCTGGGCTGACCAACATACACCTGTTGAAACCTACGCTCTAGGGCCGTGTCTTTTTCAATATGCTTGCGGTATTCGTCTAGCGTACTAGCCCCAATACAGCGTAGCCCACCTCGCGCCAGCACCGGCTTCAAAATATTTCCAGCATCTACATTGTTGGCCCCGGCCCCAGCCCCCACGACGGTATGTAGCTCGTCAATAAACAGCACAACCTGACCGCCAGAATCAATCACCTCGGCCAGCACAGAACGCAGCCGTTCTTCAAACTCGCCGCGATACTTGGCCCCAGCAATCAGGCTGCCCACGTCTAGAGAAATCAGCAGGCGGTTCTTTAAAGACTGAGGCACGTCACCGTTGATAATGCGCTGGGCCAGCGCTTCTGCGATCGCTGTTTTGCCCACCCCCGGCTCACCAATCAGCACCGGATTATTTTTCGTACGCCGCGAAAGCACATGAATCACCCGGCGGATTTCCTCATCACGGCCAATCACCGGGTCTAGCTTGCCTGCTTTGGCTTCTGCAGTCAGGTCGCGGCCATACTGATGCAAAGCCGGGTAGTCTTCCTCGTCAGTAGAAGGCGAAACGGGCTTTTCAGTTGTTTCAGGTGATCGCAGCACCTTAATCGCGCTCATGATGTGGGACGTATCCACATCAAAGCCGCGCAGCAACCGCCGCCCAATCCGCTCATCCTCTACAAAGCCCACCAGCAGGTGATCGACCGAAATCAAATCGTCTTGCAAATTTAGCCGCGCCCCATCTGCCGCATCTAGCATCCGATCTAGACTCTGGCCCAAATACAGATTGCTATCTACAGCCACCCGCACCCGCGACTGCCGCTTTGCAAACGTCTCTAGCTCCTGCAAAATCTGCTCAGGCGACAGCCCCGCCTTCGACAAAATCACATCTGCCTCACCCGCCTGCTCTAGCATTGCCAGCGTCACATGCTCTACCTCTAAATACTGCTGGCGAAAGCGACGGGCCACATCTTGGGCCTCAACAATGGCGTCCCAGGCTTTGGCGGTAAACTTATCAGGATCGGTTGGCTGCATAAAAAAGGGGCTATGGGCGCAAGGTTGGTGCAGTTTTCTAGTATAGCAATGGAGGGGGTTCTGGCATTTTAAGCTCGCTAAGAGACCTACTTACCGTGTGATGATCAAAGGACTATCTACTTTTGTGCTGACTTTTGTACCAGCAGCTTTGTATTGATAGCTATCTTTTCTGGCCGCTAAAACTAGGACATTTTGACTGATCGATGCATCAGCAAACAACGGGTCAGCTTAGTAACTGGAATGATGGTATTGCCTATGATTTTGATCGCGGCGCTATCCTTCCTCTCCACGATCCACAGCCCCCATTAGCTTCAGTGCTGTCCGCTGTCCTGCGCTTAGCCCAATCGTGCCGGTGATGTCTAAGCCTGCGCAGACGCGATCGCCTATCACGCGAATACACTTGCCCGTTACCACTTCCCACACTCGCACCGTGTTGTCACGACTGGCGCTGGCGGGCTGCTGGCCACCTGGGCTGTACACCACCGAATTAACCCAGTTTTCATGGCCTGCTAGGGTGCGCAGGCAATCGCCCGTGCTGGGGTTCCACAGCTTCACCGTGTTGTCATCACTAGCGGTGGCGAGCTGCTGTCCATCGGGGCGATACGCCACCGACCTAACCCAGTCTTCATGGCCTGCTAGGGTGCGCAGGCACTTCCCCGTGCTGGGGTTCCACAGCTTCACCGTGTTGTCATCACTGCCGCTGGCGAGCTGCTAGCCATCGGGGCGATACACCACCGATTGAATAGCGGCTGAGTGGCCCAAACAAAACAGAACAACTTGTCCGGTGGCAATGTCCCAAACTTGCAAAACGCCTTTATCGTCACCGACTGCTAGATGAGTCCCATCTGGGCTGTAGGCAATTGAATAAACACTGTCCAATACTTTAGAGAAGGGCACTTCCGCTAGCTGAGCGCCCTGCAAATTGACCCGACGCAGGTATTGCCTCGTGAAGTCAACGCCCTGTAGCTTGGCCCCGCTCAAGTCAGCGTCGCTCAGCGCATGGGGCGTCTGCGCCAGCATCATTTGCGCCACATTCCCGCCCAGGTAGCCAACCTCTTTGAGCGTTCTGGTCGCCGTTGCCTGCAACAGTGGCAGCAGTCGCTCTCGCATGGTTTCTCCTTCCAGCATCGGATGCGCCAAATCCAACACCGCCATTGCTAGCTTGCTGCGGCCTAGCAATGGCAGCAAATCATCTATGTCTAGTTGCTCAAACCGGCTGAGCCCAGCTATATCCTCCGGCTCACCCTGCTCACTACACACTCGCTTAAAGTAGCTCTCCCACGTATAGCCCTGACTTGGCAGCGCTTCATCAAGATGCGACTGCTGTTGCGCTATCTCAGTAAAATCTGTCGCCATTGCACCCAGCGAAGCAACAATCTTGTACGCCACAAAAAACTCCAGCAGCGAGCGCATAGGCATAGACTCCACTAAACTCACCCGGAGGATGCTCTGAGTCCAAACCACACTGCTTAAGCACCCTGATAAAAGACTTATTACGTTGCGCTGAGCTAGCGACCGTAGGTGTCATTGCCTTCGCGACAATCGCAATAATATCCAGTAGTGGTTTCATCAGTCGCCTTGGGTCTTAGTCTGTGCACTATTTTACGAGCGTAACAACAGCGACGGGAATCGACGCAGGTATGTCAACGGTATGGGATTTTGGAGGGATTGAACAGGTTACTGTAATTCATCTTGAGAGCAAACTGTAAGGACTTTTCTTTTGCTACGGTTAAGATAAATTAGCGCCAGGCGGTGAAGCCCTTTCCGTGACATCGCAACATAGTCAGCTAGCGTACGAATGCCTGCCAGCCTGTCAGCTAGCAGGTCCAGCCTCAACAATGAAAGCACAAGCCATCATCACTGATGAGAGCGATCGCTCACCCGCGCCCTTCAATCAGCTCAATCTTGTAGCCATCGGGATCGGTAACAAAAGCAATCACCGTCGTCCCGTGCTTCATTGGTCCTGGCTCGCGGGTCACCTTGCCGCCTTGCGACCTGATTGCCTCACAGGTGGCGTAAATGTCATCAACCCCTAACGCAACGTGGCCATAACCTTCTCCCAAATCGTAGCTTTCCGTTTCCCAGTTATGCGTCAGCTCTAGCACAGTGTGCTCAGACTCATCGCCATAGCCGACAAAAGCGTTAGTAAACTTGCCACCGGGATAGTCCTTCTTGCGCAAAAGCTGCATGCCCAGCACATCACAGTAAAAATTGACCGACTGCTCCAAATTTCCCACTCGGAGCATAGTGTGTAGCATTCGCATTGTACGGATCCTCTCGTTGTGCCTTATTGTAATACTGTCTATTTTGACGGAAAGCAAACCCCTAGAACGATCCAACCAAAGGCGTAGAGCATGATAGATTCCCTAGATACGGCCATCGAAGCGATTCAGGCAAGAGAGATCCTAGATTCTAGAGGACGGCCCACCATTGAGGCTGAAATTTACCTTACAGGCGGTGCATATGGCATCGCTCAGGTGCCCAGTGGCGCATCAACTGGCAGCTTTGAAGCGCACGAGCTGCGTGATGGTGACAGCAGCCGCTATGGGGGCAAAGGCGTCTCTAAGGCCGTGGCAAATGTCAATGATGTGATTGCGCGTGAGCTGATGGGCGCAGACGCTCTCAAGCAAATCGAAATCGATCGCATGATGATTGCTTTAGACGGCACGCCCAACAAGAAAGACCTGGGCGCAAACGCAATCTTGGCGGTCTCTTTGGCGACAGCCCACGCCGCCGCTGCTGCGCAGGCCATGCCGCTCTATCGCTATTTGGGTGGTCCACTAGCCAACGTCCTTCCTGTGCCAATGATGAACGTCATCAACGGCGGCGAGCACGCTAGCAATAACGTAGATATTCAAGAATTTATGATTATGCCCGTGGGCGCTAGCAGCTTTCGCGAGGCCCTGCGCTGGGGTGCGGAAATTTTTGCACAGCTCAGCAAAGTCCTCGATGCTAAGGGCTTACTCACGGGTGTTGGCGATGAGGGAGGCTTTGCACCTAACTTGGGCTCCAATCAAGAAGCGTTAGACTTTTTGATGTCGGCGATTTCAGAAGCGGGCTACACACCTGGCGAGCAGGTAGCACTAGCCCTAGACGTCGCAGCTAGCGAGTTTTACAAAGAAGGTCAGTACGTCTTTGATGGTTCAGCCCATTCTCCGGCAGAAACAATTGACTATCTAGAAAAACTTGCCAATAACTATCCGATTGTTTCGATTGAAGATGGCCTACACGAGGACGACTGGGAGAGCTGGAAGCAGCTAACAGAGCGCATTGGCAGCAAAGTGCAGCTGGTTGGTGATGATTTATTTGTGACCAACCCGACTCGTTTGCAAAAGGGCATTGAGCAGAGCTGTGCAAATTCTTTGCTGGTGAAGCTCAACCAGATTGGCACGCTGACCGAAACGCTAGAAGCGATTGATTTGGCCAAGCGCAATCAGTTTAGCTGCGTCATTAGCCACCGTTCAGGAGAAACTGAAGATACAACAATCGCGGATTTGGCAGTAGCCACTCGCGCAGGACAAATTAAAACGGGTTCGCTCTGCCGCAGTGAGCGCGTGGCCAAATACAATCAGCTATTGCGAATTGAGGATGAGCTGGGTCAACAAGCTGTCTATGCAGGGATGATTGGGCTAGGGCCTAGTTAGTACTGCTGAAGTCTTGCTGAGAGCTTACGCAAGATCTTGTTTCGGACGGCCTTGTCTTCAAGACTGGGTCTCTGAGGCAAGATTTTCGATTTTCTATATCTCTATAGGCCTCACATTCTACTATCAGGGTTCTCTCATCCTATCTGCGCAGGGCTGCTTTACTTTGTGGGTATTCCTGCTGAAACATTATTTAGGATTGAGAAGCGACATGAAGAATTTGAATAGATTGAGTCGATCGGAGCAAGGCGATCGCACCACTAAAAACCTCTCCAAAGGTAAAAGATTTTCCAGACGCGGCGCTTTCATCGTCGGTGCACTTGGAGTTGCGATCGCACTAACCGCCTGTGCCACCGGCCCTACCGCCGAGCAGCCTGCCGCATCCACAGAAGCAACGACAGAAACAACCGCCGCGTCTGGTACAGACACAGCTTCTACCGCTGCCGCTTCCAAAACATATGCAGAAGACGGTGTAGCCATTAGTGGCGCAGACCCAGTGGCCTACTTTACCGACGAAGCCTACGTACCCGGCACCGCTGACTATACCCACGAGTGGCAAGGCACCACGTGGCAATTTGCCAGTCAAGAAAACCTTGATCTGTTCGCCGCTAATCCTGAGCAGTATGCACCTGAATACGGCGGCTTTTGTGCCTGGGCCGTTGCCGCTAAAGATACCCTAGTCCCAACCGATCCCAACGCCTGGAGCGTTGTCGATGGCAAGCTGTATTTGAATGCAAATCAAAAGGTGCAGTCCAACTGGGTAAAAGATATTCCAGGCTTTATTGCCGAGGCCAACATCAACTGGCCGTCGCTGTCAAGGTAGTTGAACGGGCGGTGTGCTCGCTTTTTTCTTGCGTCTTTATCGCAGCTACATATAACTGCCCTCAAACTTCATGAAAAAGGTACGGATTGCATTCAATCCGTACCTTTTTTCGTATCTCGAGTATCGTGGATTGTTAGCTGACCGCATTTTTTTAAGCGAAGTTCTTGCAATTGCACTGCTGTAAAGATTGAAGTGTAGAGAGGAGTGTCGATAAGCATGTCAATTCAGCTCAAAACAAAAGTATTAGAGAAAAAAGTCACTAAGCGTCAACGGGACACAAGGCAAGTAGAAAGGCAGCTAGGCACTGCTTTGATACTGTTGGCGATCGCACTCGGATTTATTACGAGAATTTTGGCTGTTTTTCAGTATGTAACCTTCGATATAGGCCCCGATCCTGATCAAATTAGAGATGCTTTCGTGGTTATGGGCTTTTGGCAAGGAGATTTTCCCACGTTAGGGCCTTTGGCCTATGGCGCGGGCTTAGGTGGCTTTCACATTCTGCCTCTGTACTATTATCTTTTCTTTCTGTTTACTATTTTTAGCAAAACGCCTGTAGCTCAAGCCTTCCCAAATGCTTTTTTCTCTTTTCTATCTATTCTCCTTTTTATTGTTCTAGTCTATCGACTTCTAGAGGGCATTCACGCACCGAAACGACTTTTACTGAGCGGGTTGGCAGGGCTTTGGTACAGCCTTCTTTTTAGCAATATCTTTCTCAGCAACTTTCAGTGGAATCCTAGCTCAATTCCGTTCTTTTTCATGAGCTTTACCCTTCTGCACGACATACAGATGAAGAACATCACCGCCTGGAGAATTCAAATATTGACTTGGATTGGCAGCGGTATAGTTCTCTCAATTTTGGTGAGCTTACACTCTTCTACGCTGTTCATTATGCCGATTGTGTATGCGATCGCCTCGCTCAGCTTTATCTTCAAAGTCTTTAAAGAACAAGGGCTCAGCCTACGTTTAGCTTTGCCTGGTCTAGGCGGGCTAAGTGCAATCATCGCGCTGACACCCTACTGGCTCGGTGAGTTTAAAAATCACTTTGGCAATACCAAAGCAATTCTCCGCACCGCACTGTCAGTATCAAAATCAGCTTCAGAGAACAATGAACAGACCTTTTTCTTGCTGAGTATTGTTGAACGACTCGGCAGTACGGCTTTGCATGCGCTCAATTTTGTCCGGCAGGTGTATTTTTGGAACGGGTCGGTTCTTTATCTTGTTATTTCAATAGGGGCAATCGCCTTTATCTTTGTGGCTGCGCTCCTCAGATTTAGGGGAAATCAAACCATCTGGCTGATCTGGCTAACCACTTGGGCTTTGCTGCTGCTGGCTTCGGCTAGCCTCGACCCTAGCAAGACCGTTTTTTACTATAAAATTCTGTTAACAACAGCTCCTATCGTTCTAACGGTGGTAGCGATAGCTTATGTCAAGCTATCGGGCAAAGCAGCGATCGCACACACTTTGTTAATAACAACTTTCATAACGCTCTCATGTCTTAATAACCTGTACTACGACGCCCAGTTTATGGCTGCAAAGTACGGTCCGACTCGGGTAATGAATACTCAAGAAGTCGTTCAGATTATGGAGCAGCTCCCAACAGGTGCAAACATTTGCGATCCACGCATCGCCCGCAAACGCAGTACTATCAATCAATATAACTACATTGATACCTACCTCACACACAGGCAGATAGAGGCTGTCAGCGAGTGTGGGGCAGGCAGCTATGTCATTCACCCAAAACGAACTCTAGACCTCTCAGGCAACTTTTTGAACGCCGGAAATTATCGAGATACGTATCTTGTTAAAGCCGACACAGCGTCTACTGCCAGGCTATGGCCTATCAGGCTGTGGCCCATCTTAAAAACGGTAGAAAACCCAGAGATCAGCCGTCCTGCTAGCTTGGTAATAGAAACTCAGACGGCCAGTGTCTACCTTTTATCTCAGTAACGTTTAGAGACAATACAGGCTTTCATCCGCAAGCGCCGCTGCTTCTCCCACCGTTTAGGCAATACTCGCATTTGCCCTTTAAATCGTATTGCTGAAAATCCGAGTCTTCAGACCTAGACTTCAGACCTCAGCTTTAGATCTAATCCTCAGATTGGCGAGCTTCCCAGTGTCGGCGCTGATAGCTTTTGCTGATGCGAGTTCCAGCAGCTGACCAGAAAAAAGCACTCATAGGAGCAGCGACGGGCACCCAGCCGCCAGCATGAAAGCTAACGACACTAATGCCTAATGCCAGCGCTAGCCCACTGACGCCAAAGCAGATTAAAACGGGGCCCTTTTGAGTGAGCACCATTAAAGTGCTGCCAACGCCAGTCAAGGCGACTATCCACAAGACTTCTAAGCGATCATCCCAGGCCCAGGGCAGCGTTTCACCCTCTATTACTGCTGTCAAAATCTGGCTGGTAACCTGCGCGTGAATCTCCACATCGTGCATCTGTCTTTGATTGCCACCCGTGTTGTACGGTGTCAAAAAAGTGTCGCTGCTGTCAGTCATCGCACCGATAAAAACAATCTTGTCTTTTACCAGGGCCGGATCGAAACGATTGTTGTTTACATCGCTAAAGTCCAGCCGCGTAGCAATGTTGTCTGGCGAGCGATAGCGCATAAACATTTGATAGCCACGCACAGTGACGTTTTGATAGCCGCCAAAGGACGGCGATATAGGATTGAATCGAACATTACGAAACTGCAAAATTTCGCCGTCAGCCGGTTCAATCTGCTCGTACTGCTGTAGATAGTGAATGGCAGCGTCTGTTCCTAAAGAGAAAATAGGCGTTTCAACAGGCGCGATCGCTACATTCCGATTTACAGCGCTTACAAGGCTTTTGCTGCTGGTCCCTATGCGCTGAGGATCGTTTAAAAAATCCATCATGAGCGATCGCCTCACCCGAAAATCAGGATCGACCACAAGATTACTAAAGCTGAGCTGTTCAACCCTCATACCTGACGGTGGTCGGACGATGTGGGCTGAATCCGAATCGCTCAGCTTTGTGACAGCGAGCACATTTGGAGCCTGCAGGCTCTCTTGCAAACGCGGCGTTTCTTGATTTTCGAGGCTTTTTGCTGGTTCTCCCTCTGCTATTTCTTCCTCTGCTGGTTCTCCCTCTGCTAAAGAAGCACGCGGTAAGTCAATTGCAATTCGTGCTGGTGCATGCGCCTGCAAATTACCAATCACTTTTGCTAATGCTGCATCTGTCGGAGCAAAGCTGTTCGGAGAAGCTAGATCTGCTTCTGTAATCTCCACAATCAGCAGCCGCGGATCGGGCCCTTTCTCTTGCCTGGCGTTGACCATTCTGTCCCAAAAAGCAAGCTCTGCCGGGACAAATATACCGGCCTGTCGCAGCCCCAAAATGCAGGCACTGGTCACTAGTGTAGAAATCGCTATTGTCAGTAGCTGGGCGCGGTAGCTCATGCGCCATCGAACAATAATTGTTTTGGCTTCGGATTCAATCGCAGATAGCGGCAGAGTGGTTTCTAGGCAAGTGGAGGCGTTGGCAGCTTCGGCTGGCAGCTCATCTAGCCTTTGGAGGTCGCGCTGCACCGCTTCAACACTTTGATAGCGCTGGTGAATGTAGTGCCGCGTCATGTTGCTCAGCAGAATAGCTAATCCAGAGCTGATGTCTGTAGCGTCTTGCCACACCGGATCTAAGCTACCGAGCGTTTCGGGTAAATCAGCAGGCGTTTGCCCCGTCAGCGCGTGAATCACAGTCATTCCTAGCGCATAGATGTCACTGCTGTAGCGCGGTTTGCCAGATAGCTGCTCGCTAGGCGTGTAGCCTTGAGTGCCAATGCCAATAGTGAGTCCGGTTTTTTCACCGGTAATCAGACTCGTGCGGATCTCTTTTACCGCGCCAAAGTCAATCAGAACAATCTCACCGCTGTGGCGGCGGATCAGATTATCGGGCTTGAGGTCGCGGTGAACAACGTGGTTTTTGTGAATGAAGCCAAGAACGGGCAGAACGGCTTCTAGTAACGCGATCGCCTGGGCTTCTGTAAACTTTTCACACTGATTGATTTCGGCTTCTAAAGACTGACCGTCAATAAACTCTTGAACCAGATAAAACTCACTATCTTCTTCAAAAAAGTCAATCGAAGTTGGAATTTGAGCATGAGACCCCAGCTTCTTCAGCGTTTTTGACTCCGTATCAAACAGTCGCCTAGCCACTGTCAAAAACGTCTGGTCTTGACTGGCCGGTTTGAGATGCTTAACCACGCATGACTGATGACGGCTGGGCCGATGCTCTGTAGCCAGACCCGTAGCCAGACCCGTAGCTGAATCGGCGACCAGATCTTCTGCGGCCAGGTTTATAGCCAGATAGGTTTGACCGAATCCGCCCGCCCCCAAAATGCGCGTCAGCTTGTAGCGTCCGTTGAGCGTCTGTCCTAGCATATTGACCTGATGCACCCTGGTAACATTTTACCCAGGGCGTGGCTTTGGCTTGACTTATTGCCTGGGCTGCCTAGCCTTGATTGCTGAGGCTTAGATACTTAACCGAACTTTTGGCAAGCGTGTTAATAACGAATGTCTAGTGTTACCTGGGCCTCTACGGTTTGTGACTGGCCAACAACAGGCGTCGTTGCACTATCGGCGGCGAGTCTTGCCTGTGCCTGTGCCTGTACAGGTGGCGGGGCACTCACCGAGCCAATCACGATCCCAATAACTTCTTGACGACTGAGCCCCAGGGCCTGTAGGACGGTGTCTGCCTGCTGCTCGGCATCTGCGATCGCAGCCTGTAGCGCCTGCTGACGGGCAGCATCTAGCGTTGCGGGCTCAGCAATAAAGCTTACGCCATTAATCCGGGTAGCCCCAGCGCTGATGGCTCCATCAATTACAGTTCCCGCCTGCTCAGTTGAAATTCTGAAGCTAATGGTATTAGTAGCTTCGTAGCCAATGAGCCGCTGCTGATTATCTGAATAGTCATAGCGAGGGTTGAGAGAAATACCAGTTGTCTCTAAATTTTCAACAGACTGCGATCGCAGCCACTCAATCACCGCTGTTTGCCTCTGCGCCACCTGCTGCTGCGCTGCTTCAGCCGTACTCGCCTGCACCACCACACCCAAATTCACCTGGCTAAGCACAGTTGAAATCATTTGAGTGCCACGCCCCGTGACGCTGAGCACCCGTTCTGGTTGCTGAAACACTGGCTGAGCCCCCGCTTGAGAAAGCATCTGAGCGCTGGCTATCTGAGCATGTGCCGCTCTAGGAAAGACAACAGAAAAAGCGGTGCTGCTGCCAACAAATGCCCCGCCCAGCATCAGTAGTGTTAGCGGGTTTTGCCAAAATTTCATACGTTCAGCCTCTTAATAGCGCCCAGCTCAACTAGATCCAATAAACAGTACTCTACGGGCGGTGACGACTTTTAGCAGAGCGCACCCGATAAGCCACCATCAAACCAAAATAGTATGCCAAAATGCTGACGCCTATGCCCACTAAAAAAGAGCCGACCATCATTGCCGACACCGCCGACATGCCGAGGTCCATCCATTTATCGATCCCATCGGCAGGCGAAGGCAGCACCGCCATATTTGGGGGCAACCGCAACAGCCAGCGGCCCACGTGAAAGTTGAGGGCAATTATTGGCACATAGGTCAGCGGATTGCTAATCCAGGTGCCGACGGCTGCCATCATCTTATTGCCTCGGAAAAGCGCAGCAACGGCGATACCGATAATGGTTTGAAAACCAAAGAGCGGAAAAGAGCCTGCAAACGCACCGGCTGCAAGCCCACGGGCGATCGCCTCTGGGCTACCTTGCATACGTAAGAAACGAACGTATAGATAGCGAAACTGCCGCTTCCAATAAAGGTAGTTTAATCTTTTTAGAAAAAAGTTTTGGGAGAGGGCTTGTCGTATAGCGCTTTCCCGCGTTCCTGGCGTTGCCGCTAACGGCCTTTCAATTAGTGCGCAGGTGCTAGGCCCCTGACCGACGGCTTTAGGTGGCTCCGGGCGAGATTTCTCTGGCACTGACTCTGATGCTGACTCTGGCACTGACATTTCAACGCTCTCCGTGAAAGGCTGCTGGGTCTGACAATTCACCGCGTTCATCGAAGTCGCATTCATCAAAGCGTCTGAGTTTGCAACAGGATAAGTCATATAAGCGCAGCGACGATATCTCTACCATCTAGCCAATTGTTACATCTAGCTGAGACGTTTGGCAGGAGACCAGAGGCATATCTGTCTACCTAATTCATTCTATAACAGCAGCTTTAGCGGTAGAAGCGCTTATTCTCTATAGGGTCTATGCTGCAATATAGACTACGAATATTCATTGGCTGAGCCTTTATTGGCTGAGCTTTCACTGGCTGAGCTTTCCTTGGCCTACCCAGATTTCATCAGCTTAGTTTTCATCGGCCCGGTTTCCGCCTGATTCCAGTTTTCGCCGGTTGAACTCTCACTTGCTAAACTCTCACGCAATACTCCTTTGGCTTCTCAGATTCATCAAGCAGAAACTATCGCCGCGATCGCCACTGCCATCGTGCCACAGCAAGGTAGTGTTGGAATTGTTCGGCTCTCAGGTGAAAGTGCGATCGCGATTGCCCAGCAGCTTTTTCACGCACCTGGCAGTCAGCGCTGGGAAAGCCATCGCATTCTCTACGGCTACGTGCAGCCGCTAGACAGCCAGACTGTAGTAGACGAAGCTCTTTTGCTCATCATGAAATCGCCGCGTTCTTATACCCGCGAAGACGTGATCGAATTCCACTGTCATGGGGGCATTATGGCCGTTCAACAAGTGCTTCAGCTCTGCATTGCGCAGGGGGCTCGCCTCGCCCAGCCCGGAGAATTTACCCTACGCGCCTTCCTCAATGGCAGGCTAGATTTAACCCAGGCTGAGGGCATTGCCGATCTGGTCGGAGCGCGATCGCCCCAGGCTGCCCAAACCGCTTTGATGGGCATTCGCGGCAAGCTAGCAGGAGCCATTCGTCAACTGCGCAGTCAGTGCCTAGACGTGCTAGCCGAAATTGAAGCGCGAGTAGATTTTGCCGATGACCTACCGCCGATTGATGAAGACGAAGTGCAAAGCGAGCTTCAGGCGATTCGCCAGCAGGTGACCCAAATTTTAGCGACGGCTCGCCAAGGTGAGCTGCTGCGCGCTGGGCTTAAAGTCGCAATTATCGGTCAGCCAAACGTGGGTAAATCTAGCCTATTGAATGCCTGGAGTCAGAGCGATCGCGCCATCGTTACCAGCCTACCGGGCACCACCCGCGACGTGGTCGAATCTCAGCTCATCGTCGGCGGCATTCCTATTCAAGTGCTCGACACCGCAGGCATTCGCGACTCTATCGATACCGTCGAGAAAATCGGCATCGAACGCTCACTCGCTGCCGCCCAAGCCGCCGATTTGATTCTTCTCACCCTGGATGCTACCGCTGGCTGGACCGCCGCCGAAGATCATCTTTATGAGCAAATCAAACACAAACCGCACATCATCGTCATCAACAAGGTCGATCTCGTAAAAGACAAACTCATAGAAAACAAACTCATAGAAAATAAAGATCTTTCGGATCTGCCTGCTTTTCCTCCGTCTACTTTCTCTTTGCCCGATTTCCCTTTAGCTGCCGCCCTAGTCCACACTGCTGCCGCCAAAAAACTTGGCATTCTTGAACTTGAAGCTGCTATCCTCACGGCTGCTAACACCGGTAGCCTCACGGCTGCCAATACCGATATCGCTATCAACCAGCGTCAGGCTGCTGCGCTGGTTCAGGCACAAGCCGCCCTTACCCAGGTCGAAGCGACCATTATTGATCAGCTACCGCTCGACTTTTGGACCATTGACTTGAGATCTGCTATTCGTGCGCTGGGCGAAGTCACTGGTGAGGAAATGACAGAGTCAATGCTAGATGAAATTTTCAGCCGATTCTGTATTGGGAAATAGAGCTTGAAGTAGATCTCGAACATATACAAAACAGATCTAAACTCAGCTTTGACAAACAACTAATAGCCCATCTGCTTTAGGTTTTGGCTATCTACGACGGATAGAGATAGACAAATAGAAATAAATATAGTTTGTCAGTAACTACTCAGGTTGAAGTGTTGGAATTGTTGGGGAGCCGAGGAAAACACTTCTAAGCGCATCAAGTACAGGGAGACCCTGCTTTCTCAGCGTAGAAATATAGCCCCGAGTACGGCAAAACTGTTGAGCGCCCGCTGGCGAGCGAAAGCAACCAGAGATCTTCTGTTTGAGCTTCATCATGCGCACATCGCGTTCGGCTTGATTGTTATCAAAAGGCACCTGAAAGTTGTGCATAAAAGCTAAGACAGCCGATTGATGCGCTTGAAGCCGGTCGAGTAAGTTTTTGGGCGGCGACTGTTTTACCCGCCCCCTTTTTTTCGGTAGTGATTCATCAACCGGCGGCGGCGGATTAGCTTTGAAGCCATCTGCTAATAAGGTTCGATAACGCCGTTCAAACTTGATTAGCTGCGGCCCCGAAAGCGCAGTATCAGCGTTGTCTTTGGCGTCATCCACTGCCGTTTTAATGTCAACTAAAAGTGTCGTCATCTCAGCAGCCCAAGGTTGTTCGTAGCGTTCATTGATGAAGCGTAGTTCGCGTAAATGATGCGCGTTGCATAAGCTATGCAGACAGTCATACAGGAAGTAGCTTTGCCAACCATCGTGGACACTAATGCCCTGGAAGGTCGGCAGCATAGCCATCTCATCAATCGCCTTTTGGCCGCGTTTAGGATGAACAAAGTAGTAGGTCAAGCAAGCTGTGCTAGCAACATGCAACCACCACAGCTTGCTGTTTACCCGTAGCCCAGTCTCGTCACAGTGCATCACCGCTGAGGTCATAATGCTCTTTTTAATCTGCGCTTCGACTGGCGCTAAGCGCTCAAAGCACTGCGTCCGTGCGGTGTAGAGCGTTCCTTCTGAGATTTGGCAGCCTAGCACTTCACTGAGCACCTCGCAGGTTCGTGCTGACGGCAACAGTTGCGCATCCATCAAGTACACCATCAACCCTTTGAGTCCGCTGCCATACTGCACCGGGCTATTCACTTCGGCGGGAAACGCTCCCCGCGTATGCCACTTGCACTGCTCGCAGCGCTTAATTTCCGCCTGATGTTCTATCACCTGTAGTTGCAAAGGGGGTAACTCATGCACTTGGCGACGCTCGTAGTCTATGACGGCAACTGCTGACAAGGATGCACCGCAGCTCTCACAGGCGTCTACCGAATGCTGCACCCTCTCATCGACAATCTCGCACCATTCCAAGGTGCTGCCTGGATGGCCTGTTTGACCACCACTGGGGCGTTCACTCTTTTTTCGTAAGCTTTTGGTGCGCTTTTTGAACCCATCGCCTGACGGTGGCTTACTGCTATTGCGACTATCTTTGTGTTGCTGATTTTCTAGCGTATCGAGCCGCGCTTCTGTCCGATCTATTCGCGCTATTAGCACCTTGAAGAGTGCCACCACTGCTTCTTCACCTTCCTGGTATACCGCGCGGATGTCTGCTTCGCTGATATTCAGTTTTGGCTCGCGCTCGCTCAATTTCTGGTCGCCTACTGATTTACTCTACACCTTCAAAACCATAGCTTGTAAAGAGTCTAGCCTTCCTCAATCAACTGAAAGAATTAAGCCTGAGTAGTTACGTTTGTCAAGCATATTGGTTCGAGATAAGCAGGTACTTTGAAGCTAACGACTTTTTCCGCTAAGAGTAAAATCTCTGACTGTTTGTAGAGTCACAGCTTTCTCCTTGAGTTCCTCACAATTTGTTTTTAGGATTTAGATAGCGAAGCTGTATCCGTCAGCTTTCTGTTCTGACTGAATATCTGGAGGCTGTTTTAATGAAAGCGCTGCTCCTTTCGCCCGAATTTCCGCAATCTTTTTGGTCTTATGATCGATTTATGGAGTTAGCGGGTTTCAAAACGGTGATTCCGCCGCTAGGTATTTTAACCGTTGCTGCTCTCTTACCAACAAACTGGGAAATCCGTTTTTATGATCGCAATGTAGAGTCCGAAACCGAGGCAGACTGGACCTGGTGCGATATTGTTATTCTCTCAGCTATGCTAGTACAGCGACCCGATTTTAAGTATCTGATTGAAAAGGCCAATCGGTTAGGGAAGAAAGTGGCCGTGGGTGGTCCCTATCCAACCTCTGTACCAGAAGAAGCTAAAGCCTATGGTGCCGATTATCTGGTTCTAGATGAAGGCGAAATTACGGTTCCTATGTTCTTGGCGGCTCTAGCTGAACAATCATCTAGCGGTACGTTTAGAGCATTGGAAAAGCCCGATGTGACCAGCAGCCCCATCCCCCGCTTCGACCTATTGAAAAAAACAGGCTACTTTATGATGGCCATTCAGTTTTCTCGGGGGTGCCCGTTTAACTGTGAGTTTTGCGATATTATTGCGCTCTATGGCCGCAAGCCGCGAACCAAATCACCTGAACAAACCTTGGCAGAGCTACAAACGCTGTACGATCTGGGCTGGCGTGGCTCTGTTTTCGTGGTCGATGACAACTTTATTGGCAACCAGCGTAATGTTAAACGACTGTTGCGATCGCTCATTCCCTGGATGGAAGCGCATGACTATCCCTTCACCTTTATGACCGAAGCATCGGTTAACCTGGCTGAAGATGACGAAATGCTATCGCTGATGGCCGCGGCTGGATTCTATGCGGTATTTTTGGGTATTGAAACGCCTGATCAAGACAGCTTGCAGGTGACGCGCAAGCTACAAAACACGCGCAGTCCGCTGGTAGAGGCGTGTCAGAAAATCAATGATGCTGGTTTGCTGATTTATGCTGGATTCATCTTGGGCTTTGATGGTGAACGCACCGGGGCAGGCGATCGCATCCAAACCTTCGTCGGCCAAACCAACATTCCCCAGCCGATGCTAGGCATTCTCCAGGCCTTACCTCGCACAGCGCTGTGGGAGCGGCTTAAAAAAGAGAATCGGCTGCATATAGACGAGCGCACGCCCGTCGGCGATCAAAACACGCTGACTAACTTCGACCCAACGCGGCCTATTAACGAAATTGCTGAAGAGTATGTGTCTGGTTTTTGGCAGATGTATGAGCCTAGCCAGTACCTGTATCGCTGCTTGCGCCAGTGCCTCAATATCAGCGTGCATCAACAGAAACGCACCATGCGGTTTCCGCTCGGCAAAGGGCTGAGCCTAATCGCTCAGGTCATCCGGCTACAGGGTGTTCAGCGTCGGGGAATTCGGCTGCAATTCTGGCGACAGCTCGTAGAAATTCTTTGGAAAAATCCTAAGATGTTCAACGTCTATATCGGACTGTGCGCGGCAGGTGAGCACTTCTGGGACTATCGCGAAGTGGTCAAAGACAAAATCTCTGAGCAAATGGGCTATGACCTGTTGCACCCGCCGACTGCCGTGCAAAAACAGCCTATTAGAGAGGAAGTCTCAGTAAGCCTGTAGCTCCACTTGTCCTGGCAAAACCTCCCTCATAGCAAATTCCCTCATAGCAAATTCCCTCATAGCAAAGTGCAGATAGGCAATAGCGTCGTATAGGCATACCCTGTCAAACACCAGGCTTTTAATATGTAGCGCAGCGATAGGTTCGCTGCGCCATATGCTCGACTGACATATCTCGACTGACAGATCAGGTGAGATAGTGCTGAGCCGTCTTACCACTCAATCAAACTGAATCTACTTACCTTAGCGGTTACTTATCACCTTTAATCGCTTCGCGGACGTCGTCTACAATAACATTCTCTTCGGAAATTTCTTCAAGGTTCAGCTTTTCGTTCAGAGCTTCACCAAGAGAGTTTGCTTTGACGTCAGTATTAGCGGCTTTAGAGGCCTGACTTTGTTCAGCACGACGCTTTGCCCTCATATCTTCTAGGCTTCCTGAAGACTCCATCTGAATCGAAGAGTCAACCGTTGCATCGGCAGTCGCGGCGTAAGCTGTGGGCTGCAAGAGGCCTAGCAGCAGTACAGTGGCGATAGAGAGTAGAACAAAATGTTTTGCAATAGAGCGGATGGAAACAAGCACACGATTGATCATGGAAGTACCGTCTTATATTATTACTTGAAAAAATGAAGAGCGAAATCAAAAACAGAAGTTCGTAACCAGTTGCTTCAAGTATTCCTTACGAGGCTGTTGTCCAAAAATGAGGTTGTGGACCAGAGGAATTAGTGCCGCTACATGAAGCTTTACTGATATTAGGCAAGCCTGGCGCTGACCGCGTCGTTCGCAAGATAGAAAGAGGTCACAGCTATTGCTATTCTAGCCTGTGTGTTTTCTTAAGATAGTTTGGGCATGGTTTGTCGGCGGGTGCTGATTTCAGGGCAAGTGCAGGGCGTTGGCTATCGCTACAGTACAAGAGAAAAAGCGATCGCACTTGGAATTGTCGGCTGGGTTCGCAATCTGCCGAACGGGCAGGTAGAGGCACTTCTAGAAGGTGAGCTTGAGCAGGTAGATGGCATGGTGAATTGGTGCTATGGCGGCCCGCCTGCGGCAAAAGTCACCGCTGTAGAAACTCAAGATCAGGTTCATCAGGGGTTTGAGACTTTTGAAATTCGACGGTAAGGCCAAAAAAACAGATTTCAAACAGGTTCAAAGACGCACTGGAGAATTAAGCCATCCTACAATTTGCTTACAACTTTCTAAAAATGTTGGGTGCTAGATGGTCTAGCCTATACCTATCCACAGAAAATAGATCCTGCCTTCGCCCATGCTACGTCTCAAAGAAGTCAAGCTGCCGCTAGATCACACCGAAGCTGACCTCAAGGCCGCCATTCTTCAAAAGCTTAAAATAGCTGAGCATGAGCTGACGAACTATTCAGTCTTTAAACGCAGCTACGATGCCCGCAAAAAAAACGCTATCTCACTGGTGTATGCGCTCGATATCGAAACGCCTCGGCAAAAGCAGCTGCTGAAGCAGTTTAAGCAAAACGGGCGGGTTTCACCGACGCCCAAGATGGACTATCAGTATGTAGCCAAAGCACCCGCAGACCTGAGCACTAGGCCGATTGTGATTGGCGTAGGGCCCTGTGGAATGTTTGCAGCGCTGCTGCTGGCTCAGATGGGGTTTAGGCCGATTGTGCTAGAGCGCGGGAAGGCGGTGCATGAGCGATCGCAAGATACCTTCGGCTTTTGGAGCAAGCGCAAATTCCAACCCGAATCTAACGCGCAGTTTGGCGAGGGCGGTGCAGGTACTTTTTCTGACGGCAAGCTCTACAGCCGCATCAAAGACAACGATCATCACGGACGCAAAGTCTTACACGAGCTAGTGAGTGCGGGCGCGGTGCCAGAAATTTTGTACATTAGCAAACCTCATATTGGCACCTACCGGCTAGTGAAGATTGTTGAAAATATCCGCAACCAGATCGCTGCGCTCGGCGGTGAGATGCGCTTTCAAAGTAGAGTCGAAACGGTTGAAATCGAAACAGAAGGAGAGAATCGCCAGGTTCGCGGGGTTACCTTAGAAAGCGGTGAGTTCATTGCTAGCGATCGCGTTGTCTTAGCAGTGGGTCACAGCGCCCGCGATACCTTTGAAATGCTGCATCAGCAGGGCATTTACATTGAACCCAAACCCTTCTCTGTTGGCTTTCGCATCGAACATCCGCAGCCATTGATTGACGAGCGCCGCTATGGAGAAAAGGCCGGACACCCGATCTTAGGGGCCGCAGACTACAAATTAGTTCATCACTGTACTCAGGGCATCGCAGATGGACGCAGCGTTTATAGCTTTTGCATGTGTCCGGGTGGGCAAGTAGTGGCGGCTACGTCTGAAGCCGGTAGGGTGGTGACGAACGGTATGAGCCAGTATGAGCGCAGCGGCAGAAATGCAAATAGCGGTATTGTCGTTGGTATTACGCCAGAACAAGACTATCCAGACGATCCGTTAGGCGGCATCAAGCTTCAGCGTCGCCTTGAATCTAAGGCATTTGAGCTAGGCGGTAGCACTTACGAAGCACCCGGTCAGCTTGTTGGCGATTTTTTGGCAGGTCGGCCCTCCACCGAACTTGGCCAGGTAAAGCCGACGTACAGGCCGGGTGTGCATTTAGGCGATTTGAGTGAGAGCCTGCCGGACTATGCGATCGCCGCTATTCGTGAAGCCATTCCCGCTTTTGATCAAAAGATCAAAGGCTTTGCAATGAGCGACGCGGTTCTCACTGGCGTCGAGACTAGAACCTCTTCGCCCATCCGCATCAAGCGAAACGAGCAGTTCCAAAGCCTCAATACACGAGGGCTGTATCCTGCCGGAGAGGGCGCTGGCTACGCTGGCGGAATTCTGTCGGCAGCCGTAGACGGTATCAAGGTGGCAGAAGCGGTTGCACTGAGCCTGGTGAAAACGCACCGCGCCAAATGATTTTTGCTAAGCACCTGCACAGCCCGGAGGACTGTAGCAGATTCTATGTTGCCGTCGTTGATAACGCTTCATAACATGAGTTACCGGCCTGCCCGACCTGTGACGCTGAATAGATACTGCGAGATACAGTGGAAAGGCAAAAAAAAAGGAGAGCCGCTTTGGGCTCTCCCTACCATCAGGGTGCATCTACATGCATACATTATGGCATATAGGGTGAGGGGTGTAACCCCCTACTTGTCCTGATTATAGAATTTTGCGTCCGCATTCTAGAATTTTTGTCCTTACTCACAGACCAACAAAACGAGACCCCTTGGAAAAGCACTAAATATTACCCTAGGTATTCGAGATCGGAACACTTAGTATCGGAACACTTACGTATCGAAACACTCAGTATTAGCTGTTGAGCTTTTTGCCTAATAGCTGATTGGTCAGCTTGGGATCGGCCCGACCGCCTGTGCGCTTCATTACCTGACCGACAAAAAAGCCTTTTAGCTTAGTCTTGCCCGCCTTAAATTTAGCTAGCTCATCAGGATGAGCCGCAATCACCTCATCGATCATTGCTTCAATCTCAGCCGGATCGGAAATTTGGCTAAGCCCTTCCTTCTCCACCATTTTTTTGGGAGATCCGCCCTCTTTAAGCAGCTTTGGCAACATGTCTTTACCAATTTTGTTGCTAATAGTGCCCGCTTCAATCAGCTTGACCATTTCGGCTAGGCTCTCAGGCGATAGCTGAATCTCACCAATAGCCAGCTTTTCAGCATTGAGATATCCGGCAATGTCGCTCATAATCCAGTTAGCGACCAGCTTACTAGAAGCGCCGGTAGCGATCGCCTGCTCAAAATACTCAGCCACCTCCCGATCGTCAATCATGACGCCAGTATCGTAAGCAGACAGACCAAACGCTTCTTGGTATCGCTGGCGCTTTTGGGCAGGCAGTTCTGGCATCTGTGCCTTCCAGTCGTTTAGCTGCTCAGTAGAAACCTCAATCGGCGGCAGGTCAGGCTCTGGAAAATAGCGATAGTCGCTAGACCCTTCCTTCATTCGCATGCTCTTAGTCCGCTGCGGCCCTTCTTCCCAGAGGCGCGTTTCTTGGTAGATTGGCTCGCCTGCTTCGATAGCAGCAATTTGGCGATCGATTTCGTAGTCTATGGCTTTAGCGATCGCGCTAAAGCTGTTCATATTCTTAATCTCCACCTTCGTACCAAACGCCTCTTGGCCCACCGGCCTCACCGAAATATTCACATCGCAGCGCAGCGATCCTTCTTGCATATTGCCATCACCCACCCCCAGATAGCGAATAATTCGGCGAATTTCCTCTGCGTAGGCCGCTGCCTCCGCAGCCGAACGAATATCCGGCTCTGACACAATCTCAACTAGCGGCACGCCTGCCCGGTTATAGTCCACCAGCGAATAGGCCGCACCGGCCAAGTCGCTACCCGCATGCACCAGCTTGCCGGCATCTTCTTCCATGTGCAGCCGCGTCACCCCAATGCGCTTACGCACCGGCTCACCGTCTTTGACAACCTCAATGTCTAGCCAGCCGTGCTCAGCAATCGGCAGGTCAAACTGCGAGATTTGATAGTTCTTTGGCAGGTCTGGGTAAAAATACTGCTTACGATCAAACTTGCTGTAGGGTGCGATTTGACAGTTCAACGCCAAGCCCGCCTTAACCGCGTACTCTAGCGCCTTTTCATTGAGCACTGGCAGCACACCCGGCAGGCCCATAGTCACCGGGTCGATATAGGTGTTGGGGTCAGCGCCAAAGGCAGCAGAGCTAGTGGAGAAAATTTTGGTTTCTGTGCTTAGCTGGCAGTGGGTCTCTAGACCGATTACGGCCTCGTACTTACTTTCTACAGAGGGTTTTGCAGGTGCTGCGGCAGTCATAAAAGCTTCGGCGTGGGTGGGTAAAACAGTTGGTTTCGCAAACATATTTAAGTTCACGAACAGTTGATTTAGCAAACGACAGATACGGGCAATTGTATCGCTATCACTTACACGTGGCGTATTTGCACAGTAAATGCTTAATCAATTGACGCCAGAAGCTCGCACAGCTCGTCGAGCTGCCCAACGACAGGCTCACAGCCTCTCTCTAAAATCCGACACTGGATATTTTGACCGACAGCATAGGGCTAGATAGAACGACCTGCGTGGCACCAAAGCCTGCTCAAAGGACGTCAGCGACGACTTTAGCGGTTTTTAGCCCGTTTTGGTGGCGCTACTTTAGGCGCGATCGCTTCTCAAGCTTACGCCGCTGCCAATGCGCTCTACCGGTGCGCTCTACCAGTGCGCTGGACAGGGCCTGCACTTTTCCAAAGACTGCTTTTCGCGCCTGTTAGCTACCTATTTTTGAGCAGAATATTTGCCAGAAATACTTGCTAAAGTGAAGTCGTTATGAGTATACTTAAGAAGTTAAGTTTGAAGTAGTCAATCAAAGCTTGAATCCAACTAACTCGAATATAGTTAGGGAATGAAGCCGAAGTATGTCTTACGGCTTACCTCAAACGACTAACCTGATAAGCAATAGCTCCTTATCCTCGGAGGCCTCTATGGTTGCAACCACATCTAAATCTGCTTTCTACCCTACTCGCATTGACCTTCCGCTCGATACTCGCAAGCCGATTGCAGAAATGCTAAACAGGTCACTTGCGGCGACAACTGACCTGCGCACACAGACCAAGCAGGCTCACTGGAACGTTAAGGGCAAAGACTTTTACCAGCTACACTTGCTGTTTGATGAAATGGCCGGTGAGCTAGAAGAATACAGCGATATGATCGCCGAGCGCGTCACGGCGCTAGCAGGCACCGCGATGGGCACAGTCCGCATCGCTGCGAGCGAATCAGTTTTGCCCGAGTACGACTTTGAGGCCGTGGGTGGAATGGAACACGTCGCTGCCCTAGCCGATCGGTATGCGGCCTACGCCAAGCACCTGCGTGAAAATATCGACAAAGCTGATGAGCTAGGCGACCAAGACACCAACGATCTCTATGTGGAAATTTCTCGCACTATCGATAAGCGTCTTTGGTTCTTAGAAGCTCACTTGGTTGGGTAGTTCGAGATTAAGCGTCTCTAATCAATTTAGAGAAAACGAGGATGCTCTTTCATGGAGCATCCTCGTCTGTTGTTAGTCAGCTATTTACTCAAATCAGCTACAAAAGATGCAACCGCCTCAGCAAACTCAGCGGTTGACTCGTAAGGTGGTACATTGCGGCCCGAAATGCAGATGCCCTTGGCGCGAGGAAAGCGATCTAAATAGTCTTGTAGGCGATCGCGGCTAGCGGTGGAACTGCCATCCACCTGCTGAGCTACGCTGCGATCAATCGTAGAAGCAGCCTCGCCCATAACGACAAGAACAGGCTGTTGAATACGGGCGATCGCATCGCTATAGTCTTGTCGCCAGAACCCAGCTAAAAACGAAAACACCGCATAACGGCTGTCCATATCTCGCGAGCCCGCATGCAGCATCGCTAGCCAATTGTCTGTTACATCCTTCGGGTTTTCAAAAAGCTGTCGCTCCGAAAAAGACTGTAGAAAAGCTTTGCGACGAGCGTAGCGATAAAAGGCATTGCCCAGAGGCGATGACAGCAAACGCCAAGCTAGCTGTGTTTTCCAGTGAGGTGACTGAGTACTCATCAGCGGCCAGGCAGGTGGCCCCGAAAGTACCAGACCCGCAGTGCGATCGCCCGCCAGCGCCAGCAGCTTTACCGCCACCGGCAGCAGTGCCCCTTGCACCACTAGCACCACCGGCCCCTTAGCTATCTGCTCAATAAAAAAAGCAAGCTGCTCTGCCCAATCTTGCGGGGTGTAGGCTCGCTGTGGCATGTCGCTCTCGCCACAGCCCAGTAGGTCTAGGTTGTAAACACGCGCAGGACCGTTAGTCTGTGTCCACTGCTGAATAAACGGCTGCCAAAACTGACGCGAAAGCCCGACGCCGATAGGATGAATCAATAGCAGCGAAGGCGCGTCGCCAGAATCTGAATGGGATGCGCCGCTGGGCACGCAGTCGTACGCACAGCGATAGTCTTTCCAGAAGTAGAATTCCATGTTTCTAGGATAGGCCACCCTAGACAGCGCTTAGCGATCTAGGCATATTATATGCGCCTTGAGTGCTGCGATCGCTAGGAGTAGCTGCTGCTAGCTGATGGGTTTGGTCTAGCTGGTCGGCATCTAAGAGCGCAGCTCGCCAGCAAGCCGACTGTATGTGGGTGCCCATTAGCTGCGCGCCCGTTAGATCTGCCCCGGTTAAATCAGCACCCGTTAGGTTAGCCCCGCGCAGGTCGCTATAGCAAAGCTTTGCCCCGCGTAAATCAGCACCCGCAAAGCAGGCGAGACGCAGGTCAGCGAGCCTCAAATCGCTACGGTGTAAACAAGCGCCGCTAAAGTTTGCACGCATAGCCTCACAGCGAACCATAATAGCCTGATGCAAGTTTGCCCACATCAAATTCGCCTGGGTTAAGTTGGCACGCCACATCATAGCCCCGGTCAAATTAGCGCTGTTCAAAATCGCGCTATTGAGATTAGCGGCTGCTAAATCTGCCCAGCAGAGTCTTGCCTGCGAAAGCTGGCGATCGCTCAAGTTGCACTCACGCAAGTCAGTGCGCTCAAAGCTACGATGACCCGCTGCATATTCTGATAAAAATCGGGAAGAGAGAGTGTAGTCGGCTTGCATGACCTGCGCTTGTTACTAGCCCGTGCCCACAGACTTTTCGGCGAGCACAGGAAATGTAAAGTTACGTTAACTGTTTACAACGTAACAAAATGTAACGAAAGCCGCAATGCTAGATCGCAATACCAGATCTAAGGAGGTCATCAATACACAGGTCTTTGAGCCGTGCACACTGTTGACCAGGCGTTAAAGTCCGTACGCGCATCTAATAGTCCACTCACTTCACCACGATAGCCCACTAGCCGTTCTCGGCTCAGTGAACCGGGTTCTGTATACATCGTGAGCTGATCTAACGTTGTTGCCGCACAGACCCAGTCTTTTTGGGCTCTTGCTGTCGCCAAGCGAGACTCTAGCTGATCGATTTCCCACTGCCGCGCTGAGTTGCGAGCATGCTGTATGTAATAGTCCATATTATCGGCAGCAGCAGCGGCGTAGGGATGGTTGGGCCGCAAGACGAGCGCCCGTCGAAAGTTAATCAAAGCTGTGTTGAAATCGCCTTGATGAGATGCAGCGTAGCCAACGGCCATTAGCTGCTCGAACGTCGGTGATGATTTTGAGAAGTCGGCTGTTGGCAAGAGGTTAGCCGCTCTGGCACTGCTTGCCGTCAAGGCTGGTGAGGCGGCTGAAAATCCAGCTAATAGGCCTGTCAGCAGACCAACGCGCATCGTTTGATAGAAAGCGCATCTAATTGTCTTAGAGGCAAGAGACAGCATAATGATAGCTTTGTATAAAAATTAGTAGAGAAGATGAATGCCGCAGCCAAAAGACGTGGCCAAAAGACGTGGCGAGCTGAAAGACATGGTGCGTCGAACAGCGTAAGCCATTCTACTGGGTGCCTACATGGGTAGAATCGACGAATCCTCACGGCTAGAACACCAGCTAGCGGTTAAGCTGTCCGCAGGTTTACGGGAAAAGGGCTAAGCGATGAAAATATGGGTAGATGCGGATGCTTGTCCCAACGCGATTAAAGAGATTTTGTTTCGAGCCGCTAAGCGGACGGGCTGTCCGCTAACGCTAGTAGCCAATCAGCCGGTACAGGTGCCGGCTACGGTAGAGATGCTGGTGGTGCCCGCTGGTTTTGACGGGGCGGATAACAAAATTATTGATCTGCTAAGCGCGGGCGATTTGGTGATTACGGCAGATATTCCACTGGCGGCGAAGGTGCTAAGCAAGGATGGCTATGTATTTAACCCGCGGGGCGAGGAATATACGCAGCGAAACATAGGCGATCGCCTATCAGTCAGAAATTTACTAGAGTCTTTTCGTGGTGGGGCCGAACCTGTCGGCGGCGGACCGCCACCTTTAAACAATCGTGACAAAGCAAACTTTGCCAATCAGTTGGATCGCTTTCTCGCCAAACATCAATCGTCTTAGGAATATACGTATTAGAGGCGTACGTCTTAGGCATGAGCCAGCGGCAAAAAAACTACAGCCCCGAGTCTCGAACTTTGTATTCGATCTCTTCAATCGGCAGCCTTTCGTTATCCCAATCGTCGTAGCGAATTTGCAAGCGTCTTTCGGCAGCATGGGTAACGAGCTTGCCACCATAGCGTTTAGCCTCAGTGCCCATACTTTGAATGTGCACTTTGCCACTAAAGACCGTCGCCCGTGCCAGGTAAATCACCAGATCGTCTCGGGAGGGACGATTGACAGTAGTGCTGGCGGTAAGGTGGGCTAAGCCTCTCTCGTCTAGCTCTTGGGTGAGCGCGATCGCAGTATTTCGAATACCTCGAATAGCGACAATGACAGAGGCAACTGCCATCGTAATATCCACCCCCTCATCAGTCAGAACCTGCTGCGTTGAAAGGTAATGAAAATTCTCTTCTCCTAAGTCATCACGGATGCGGCGATGAATAAGATTTTCGTTGTGATAGTCGCCTAGTGCACCAACAATAGCGCCGCAGGCTGCTCTGGGCTCACGCCAAGGAGATTCACGCGTTTTACCATATACCATATACGAATTGCCCGCCTGATCATTCTGACGCAGTCGGCCCACGTGCGTCTTTAGATCAATCGCCACCAGCGAAATCGACTGCGGATTGCCCGCATAGAGCTGGTGTTTGAGCTGTTCGTCTAGCTCGTGGGCAACCGTAACATGGGCCAAGGTTGCGCCATTATCCGTGCCGCCGCCCGCAGGGAAAAAAGCTTCTAGCTTTAGCTCGCCAATTTCTGAAAGGGTCGCAAAGCGAGAGGCCACTACATCTCGGTAGCGCTTGGTGGCTTCGCCTTGGTGGATGCGATCGCCGCAGTTGGTATAGGCCAGCGTAGTGACGACGCTAGGCAAGCTAAGGTCAGCCCCACAGGCTTTCATTGCCGTTGGGCTGTGGGCCGCAAACTGCAGCTCATCGCGCAAAATTTGCAATCCCTTAATTAGGACGTAGCGATCGCTCACCAGCTCATTTAGATAGTTGTGATAGGCATTGCGCTCCGTGCCAAAGCTGGCAGGTAGCTGCCAGAACTGATCGACCCTGCTTTGCGTTGCCGCCGCATCAAACGGTAAAGTCATCACGCTCAGAAGGCTTCCTCTTTGTTTTTTTGGTATTGGGCTCTATAGCTATCGCTATGCGACAGGCAAATCCTAAACAGGCAGCATTAACCTTCCGAATACTATCTTGCCGACCAGCATACGATAAAAGACTTAAGGTATTCACAACAGTGAGAAGAAGAATGCCCTTTCACTGTTGCGAACATCTTAAACAATGGCAGCTCAAGATCGCAGTATGATACTGGCAGTTCTATAAAACGATGAGAAGTTGCCATGCCAGCTAAAAGTATCAGTCCTGCTGAACAGGCTTTTCTAGAAAAAGTGATGCAGCGCTCTAGCATTCCAGATATTTACGATGCGCGCGATATCACAATTGTTGTATTTCGTGCCCTACGTGATTTGATCAGCACAGAAGCATCTGAGCGCACCGAAGCCGATTTAAGTGACGAGCAAATCACCAAGCTCTGGAAAGACGATAACCCTATTGTGGCAGCACTGTCTAAGCTAAGGCCTCCTTTGAATGTAGATACAGAGACTTTTTTACGCCGGATCAAGCAGGAAGGTGGCGTGCCTAAAAACGTTACACCAGAAGCCGCAGTGATTGCAGTATTCTCGACTGTTAGAGAAGAGCTGCCGCCAGAGCGGGTCAAAGAGATTGCCAAATTTTTACCTGATGGCCTCAAGGTGATGTGGGAGCAGGTTTAGTCATTCTTCGGCAATCTCCTCTTTGCTTATGGCCATTGCAGTTGGCTCAGTTGAGTCGTCACATCAATCGGATGAATGAGACGAGTCTTCAGCCAAAGAGGACCGCACTTCTTTAGGCGATCGCTCTATGCTTTGAATGTGTTCAATGTCATCACCGCTGCCTGCGCCTAGCGTTTGTAGCTTTCTAGCACTGACTAGTACCCTACCTTCTAGCGATCCGACAGCCTTATTAAAGCTGTCTACAGTGGTGTCTAGCCCCTTTCTCATTTTTTGCATATGCCTAGCAAAGATCCGCACTCGGTCATGCAGCTCTTTGCCTAGCTGCGAAATGGCCAGAGCGTTTTCAGTAATTTTCTCTTGCTGCCAGCCATACGAGACGGCTTTGAGCAGGGCAATAAGCGTAGTGGGCGTAGCAAGGATGACGCGCTGCTCTATCCCAGCTTCGATGAGGCTAGGATCTTGCTCTAGCGCGGCGCTGAAGAAGATTTCGCCGGGGAGAAAGAGAACAACAAACTCAGGCGTAGGCTGGAACTGGTTCCAATAGGCTTTTTGACTAAGCTGGCTGAGATGGCGGCGGACTTGCTTAGCATGTTCACGCAGCTTTTGGATGCGATCGCGCTCGTCTACAGCTTCTAAGGACGCCAGATAAGCAGAAAGTGGTGACTTAGCATCGACGACAATTTGTCGCCTACCGGGCAGGTGCACCAGCAGGTCAGGGCGCAGCCCTTCAGCTCGGTTGACCGGATTGGCGGTTGCCTGCTGAGTAAAGTCACAGTGTTCCGCCATGCCAGCGATCTCGATCACGCGCTTGAGCTGAATTTCGCCCCAGCGACCTCTGACGGTGGGCGATCGCAGCGCTTTAGCCAAATTTGCGGTCTCTTTTTGTAGCTGCCCCTGGCTGCTAGCGAGAGCAGCAATCTGCTCTGTAAGCTGGGCATAGGCAGAAACCCGCTGCCCTTCTAAGCTGTGCAAATAGGTCTCTACTTTGGTCAAAGACGACCTAAGCGGCTCTACAACGTCTTCTATCGCCTGCTGCTTAAGCGACAAGTCTCCTCTGGCAGCGGTTTGAAAGCGGGAAAGATTTTCTTCTGCCAGCTTCAGAAAAGACTGATTGTTGGCCTGTAAGGCTTCTGAAGAGAGGGCTTTGAAAGTATCGCTAAGCTGTTGCTGAGCGTGTTGCTGAGCTGCTGTCACCAGCGCTAGCTTCTCAGCAGACTGCTGCTTAACTTCACTGAGCTGAGCCTCTAAGCGAGCGCTCTGGGCAGCGGCGTTAGCAGCAGCCTGGGTCATTTGGGTTTGATAATCGGTGAGAGTGCGATCGCGTATTTCTAGCGTCTGCCGTAGTTCTGCTAGCCGCTGATCTTTGCCACTGAGCTGTTCTACCATGCTGGCCCGCTCGGCTACCAGGTCATTTTTAGTCTTCTCCCGCACGGCCTGCATTTTGGCTACTAGCAAAAACCCGACGACCCCGCCGCCAAATACACTGCCACCCAAAAAGCCCAAAAGAAGCTGCATCGCCTAAAAACCAGGATCGGTACAAGTTTACTAACGAACCCTATCACCGTTGACCTAAGAGTGCAAAAGATCAGTAGAATGAAATCTTTAATGTAAGATGTTTGAGCTCCCTTACTACAAAGCTAAGCAGGTTTCGGTCAATCGTAAACGTCACTACGAAGTAGCAGGGCACTGTTATCCAGGAATTACCTCCGTTCTCTCAGCCACGAAGCCCTACGAAGAGAAAAAGCGGCTTTGGGACTGGCAAGATCGCATTGGCAAAGACGAAGCGAGAAAAATTACGACGACGTCTGCTCGCTCGGGAACACGCATTCACAAAGTGATTAAATCGCACCTAAAGCAGGAGCCGTACGAGCTGCCCGCAGGCCTAGACGGTTTTTGGAATTCGATTGCGCCGGTGCTAGCCGAGATTGATCAGGTGCTGCTAGTAGAGGGGGCAGTATGGCACCCAATGAAGTTTGCAGGCTACCCGGACGCGGTGATGGTGTATGAGGGCGAGCTGTGCGTGTGTGATTGGAAGACGGCGCGTCGGCCCAAGCAGATTGAGTGGATAGGCGACTACTGTATGCAGGTGGCGGCCTATTGCTATGCGGTGAATTGGGTGTACCAAGAAACAGGGATAAAGATTGAGAAGGGCATGATTGCGATCGCCCTAGAAGATCGCCCAGCGCAGCTATTTACGCTAGATGCTGACGATTTATTTCACTACTGGCGAAATTTTCAGGTGCGGCTAAAGCAGTACTATCGGCAGCGTTTAATTGGGAAATAGCCAGCAGGTGATGGCGTTTGCCAAAAATAGATGACGGATACAGCCCGGTGAAAATGACCTAATCTGGTATACTCCCGGTAAATTGTGTCTTTTTGAGAGGGGCCTACTCATGATTGGATTGATCATTACTTGGATTGTTACAACCATCAGCTTTATCATCCTAACCAAGCTGCCGACAGGTATTGAATCCGATGACTTTAGCAAGGCCAGCTTAGCCGCGCTGGTCTTTGGTTTGTTGAATGGCTTAACAGGATGGTTCTTGAACAGTGCGCTTTTAAACGTCTTTTCTTTAGGGCTAGTGTTTCTAATTGGCAACACTATCTTGTTTGGTTTAGCTGCGCTAATTGTTCAAGGGTTTCGGCTACGCTGGGGCGTAATGAGCGCTTTGCTAGGCGCTTTAGGTGTCACCCTCATCAACAGCATTCTGTTCAAGGTTTTGACAGTAACCGGTATTTTGGGCGTAGCGACATAGACAAGCTGCGCGATAGAGTCTTCAACAATTAATCACTGCCTGCCAAATCTAAAACTGCTTCAATCAGTGTCCTCGGCTCTAAGGGCTTTGTAATATAGGCTTGGAATCCAGCTTTCAGCGCTTTTTGACGGTCGAAATCTCTAGCATAGGCAGTCAGTGCGATCGCCTGCAAAGTTCCTCTCTGTCCGGGCGGGCGAGAGCGAATCTCTTGTATCAGCATATAGCCATCCATCTCAGCCATACCAATATCGCTAACTAGAACATCAGGAATTGACCAGTCGAGTGCCTTTAGGGCGGCTGAGCCAGAGGCCACAGCCAAAACCTGTGCGCCACTTTGCTCTAGCAAAAAGGCTTGCAGCTCACGGGCATCAGCGTCATCGTCTACAATCAAAACATTTATATTATTCAAAAGATTGTCAGTCTGTTTCACTTTCGATTTGATGAGTTTAGCGAGCGCTGGAACGCGCTGCTGCATAGCTGGCCGCATAGCTGGCAGATGCACTGTAAACGTTGCACCTTGATCTTCTCCTAAACTCTCTGCTTTGACCGTGCCGCCGTGCATCTCTACAATTTGTCTAACAATTGCTAAGCCTAGCCCCAAGCCGCCGAACTGGCGAGTGGTAGTAGCGTCTGCTTGACGGAAATACTCAAACACATGTGATAAGAACGCCGGATCGATTCCCTTGCCGGTATCACGTACACTTAGCTGAGCCAGTTGCCCTACCTGTCGCAGCTCAACTGTTACCTGTCCACCAGAAGGTGTAAATTTAACGGCATTGGTAAGCAGGTTCCACACGACTTGTTGTAAACGGGTAGCATCTCCAAAAACAGGAGCCACCGCTTCAGCTAAATCAAGCGATATCTGAATGCTTTTGGCGTCTGCTGCTAAGCAGACTGTTTCAAGCGCAGACGAAACGACAGAGGGCAAATTAACCGGAGCTGCGACTAAGGTTAGCTTGCCTTGCATAATGCGAGAGATATCCAACAGATCTTCAATCAGTTGGGCCTGTAGTTTGGCATTGCGCTCAATAGTCTCTAGTGCCTTGGTTTGCTGGGTGAGGTTGAGCTTGCCTTTTTTGAGCAAACTGGTCCAACCCAAAATTGGGTTCAGCGGCGATCGCAGCTCATGAGAGAGCACCGCTAGAAATTCGTCTTTGATGCGGTTGGTTTTAGCTAACGCTTTGGCGCGTGTTTCTAGGGCCGATAGTAAGCGCGATCGCTCTAGAGATGTAGCAACCTGATTAGCGATCGCGTGCATAGTATTGAGTTCGTCAGGTGTAAAGCGATCGCGCGCTCGGGTGCCAAGACCCAACGTCCCCAAAATGCGATCGCCGACAATCAAGGGATGACTAGCATAGGCTCTGATGCCAATCGATCGCAGCAGCATCGCAAAGTGACTATCAGAGCTCATTGTCTCTTCAACCACAACCGGCTGACGCTGTTGCACAGCGTATCCACAGATGCCCTGCCCAATCTCTAGAAGCGTAACAGATTCAGCAATTTCATCCGAAACGCCACCATAGGCATGAAGCTGAAGACACTGCTGGTCTTCTTCAAACAGGTAGTTAAAGTAAATTTCTAATCCTACGTAAGTAGAAATTCGGTCAAACAGTCTCGCTAAAGAGGCTTTAGGATTTTCGGTTAGTAACAGATCGTTCGCAGTACTAGAAAGTAGCTTTAACCGATCGTTACTGGCTTGCAGAGTTGCTTGTGTTTGCTTGCGATCGGTAATATCTCTCGCTACACAGTAAAGTAGTTTTTGCCTCACAAAAGGAACAATATTCCATGAGATCCAGCGATAATCGCCATCTTGAGTACGGTAGCGATTTTCAAACTCAATTGAAGGATTACCCTGAACAACAACTTCTGCCTCAGCGACGGTTCTTGCCTGGTCGTCTGGATGCACAAACTCAATATAGGGGCGAGCGGTCAGCGCTTGGGTCGTGTAGCCAAGCGTTGTAGTAAAAGCTGGATTGAGCTGAGTGAAGTATCCATCCCAGTTGATAATTGCCAGCATATCGTGAGACAGATTAAAGAGGCGATCGCGCTCCTCCTCAGCCCGTTTACGATCGGTGATGTCAGCTAGCGCACCGGGAAACGCAGTCGGATTGCCTGCATCGTCATATTCAACTTGACCGCGCGCACTCAGCCAGCGCTCTTCGCCCGTAGCCGTATGAACGCGATATTCAGCTGTGTAAGCTTCTCCTGTGTCAATCGCTCGCTGGACGGCAGCTAAAACGCGCGTGCGATCTTCCTCATGAATGGATTCAATAAAAAATTTGAGCGGGAGCCCTTCGGTCGTTGCAGTCTCTAGATCAACCGCAAACAAACGGGCAAAACCGGCATTGGCAATTAGGCAATCGTCCGCAATGTTCCAATGCCAAACATAGCTAGATCCGGCTGTCAAAGCAGCATCTAGCTGCACGTTGGTTTTTTGTAGCGCCGTATCCACCTGAGCAATTCTATAATTTGCCAGTCTCAGATCGAGTTCATCAACAACCAGCGCTGCTAAATCGCTCAGTGTGGCCTGCTGATCTGCGCTGAGCGCATTGCGAGGCTGAGTGTCTAGTAGACACAGCATGCCAAGATTAAAACCGTCTTGAGAGACTAACGGCGCACCTGCATAAAATCGCACCTTCGGTTCTTGCCGCACAAACGGGTTATCAGCAAAGCGATCGTCAAGCCAGCTATCAGGAACAATCAGCGGCTCGTCTGTTAGCACAGCAAAGCTATAGAGCGTCTCATCGCGCGGTACTTCGCAAGCATCAAACCCAAAGCGAGACTTAAACCAGACGCTTGATACGTCCACCAGCGAAATCAGCGCCGTTGGTACGTCAAACAGCCGCGCTGCTAGCTTAGTGATGCGGTCAAAGGCCGCTTCAGAAGGCGTGCCCAGCACCCTGTAGCGGTGCACAGCCGCTAAGCGCTCTGTCTCGTTTGCAGGTGTAAGCGTGGCGGATTTCTGCAACGAGGTGTTGGGCATGATTGATAAGTACTAGATTGGTGACGAGATTAGAATGCTTTCTATTAGAAATTTATCTATTAAACGCTTATTTTACCAATCTACTGTGCCGAAAAATCCTTTCTCATAGAGCAAAGTCAATGGCTTAAATAAGCTATTTTTTGGCATAGCGATCGATCGATCATATCCAACTCAGATAGAGCATTATTTTGTTGATTTAAAGAATAGCGATCGCGCAGCGACTGTAATTGGACTGTAAATCTGTAATACCTGAACCAGTCGAGAGAACATAAAGCTCAGGTGGATTACGTAGATGCTTGGCTGTAGCTATACTGTGCGATCGCTTTTTTAGAAATACGCAGGCGATGCAAGGCTGACTGGCTTAAAATCGGGGCTGGGTGCTGAAAGAACAAAGAAAGCGTAAATAGAAAATCAGCAGCACCAGAGCATTATTTCCTTATGAAAAGGTTCCTAAGCATCCAAACAAAATATCGACAAATACGCAGCAGCCGTCAGCAATCCTTCATTATTAAAGTCCTAATAGTAGCTGCTATTTTTGTTGTTTGCTTTACGTCTAGGCTTGTTCCAGTTCCCAAATCGGACCGGGCGATTTTTACCTCCATCGCCGAGTATTTACTTTTGGGCAATCGTCTCTACGTTGATATTTACGATAACAAAGATCCGTTGTTCTTTTATGCTGTGTCAATACAGCGATTCTTTGGACCTATTGCTGAATACCTCTTTGAGCTATCGACGGTAGCGATTTCAGCTGTATCCGCCTACGACATCTCATGCGCTGTCGAAAGCACGGGGAAAGATCGCAAAAAGATCTTATTGATAGCAGTTCCTTTAGTGGTGACAGGTATTTTTTGGATACCAGGATATACAACGTTGCCAGGTGTTGCACTTAGCCTGTTAGCCTGCGCCCTCTTCGTTAGACACAAGGCATTGCTGGCTGGTGGATGCATCGGATTACTCGCTTTCACCAAGCTAATTATGCTGCCGCTGCCGACTGTTTTCTGCTTGGTTTACGAGCTTATGCTTTGGGACAAACTTGTCAGCCGCAAGCGTCTCAGTCGAGGAACTATCGGATTTATAGGCGTTTGTGGAGTAGTCTGTGGTATTTTGTTCGTTAGGCAGGAACTAGTAGGTTACTTGCTAGCTCAGCAGAATAACTTTTTCTATGCCAACGGTGTGCTGATAGATAACAGCAGTTTCGTGAATGCTTTCGTTTCGCATCTTTGGACAGTATTCATTGGCACACCCGAGAAGCAGATGCTGCTAGCCTCACTCATCGTCAGTATGAGTTTTGCTGTATACATGGTAGCTCGCGCCAGCTTAACCAAAGCTTCCAAAGCTCTTCTAACAAGCTCAGTGGCAGCGTCTATCATTTCAATACTGATACTGGGGTTAACAGGCCTTTGGCATCACCACTTGTCGCTGACGTACGCTTCGCAAACTCTCATATTAACTGGTATAGCAGTCAGTCTTAGTGAGAAGCAACGCCTTAGAAAAATCCTACCTAATTCACTGTTTTCAGTTGTTATAGTCGTTTGCGCTATTTTTCTTAGCGGTACTCTGAGCTGGCGACACTATGTTGAAACCCCAACAAGACTACCCGAGCGAATAGCGCACTTGGCACAAGCATCCCCCGAGGACATCGCTTTGACAGCTATACATCCAACTGGCACAGTATTTGCGAGATTAGGAAAAAACACTCAGATAATCCCATACGAAGCCCCAAATAGCAGGCTTTTGTGTCCAGAATTCAGTCAGTATTACTTCTATTCACCTGAAAGACTTGAGACTATTCTTAACTGCGTTAAAACAGCGCCGACAATTGTTGTTGATAGTGCCTTTGCGCAATTAGACGAGGCCCCTAAATGGTGGCCAGAAGACGCTCAAAAACAATTTATATTGAGAGACTGGAATAATTTTGTTACAGCAGGAGAAGCCATGCTTCAGTCTCAATACACTTGTAAATCCTTTGAGAAGGTTAGGATATGTGATTCTATTGCCAACTAACGGTGTGTTCAATTTCAACCGTTACCGCAGCACTGGGGTAACGGTGAGCTGACGCTGGGCTAGCGTTTGCTCAAACAGGGAGGTGGATAGCGCCTGCTCGACTGGCCAAACGCCGGGTTTGTTTAGCTGGCTAGAGAGAACGAGCTGAGCGATCGCGCCCGCCCCACACCCTGCACAAAACGCCGTATCCTCATGGTCAAAAGTGGCCAGATAAGAGGCAGCTTGTCCGTCTTTCTCACCATCGATCTCGATGCGCATGGCAATACCAACGCCCGTTTTCGGATCGGTTGCCTGCGTCATACGGTAGCTGATTTGTGAGACAGATTCGATCAGCGCCGGATTTTTGAGGATGGATTTGGGCAGGCGGGCCATCAGCCAGGTCATGCGGTTGTAGTAGTCGGGCACGGAGCCGAATTTGGTGATAATGGTTTTGAGCTGCGGGAAAGTATCAGCGACAGTGAGAGCTTCAATCGTGTTGAACCAGTACACGCCGCCTTTGCCGTAGCGAGGAAAGGTGAGAACTTCTCTTTGACTGTATGGGTCAATCGCCTGCCAGCGCCCGTTTATTTTGGACATGAAAGGCGTTTGTAGCTCGATAAATGTAGTCCGCATGACGGTGACGCCTGCGCCGCCAGAACCTGCAACCAAGTAGCTAAGGTGAACCTGTTCGGCAGTGTCTAACTGCTCAATGCCCTGGCGCACCATGCTGCCAGAGATACCGGGGAAAATACCAGTGCTGATGATGGCGGTGACGCCTGCAGACTTTGCCTGTTCGCGATATCTGAGGGCCTGGTTTACGTAGTCTGGGCTGTCGGCGACGTCTATATAAGGCTTGCGCTGGGCAATGCAGCTAGTAAGAACGTGGTGGTTGCGACGGCGGAAAGGGCCAGCGCAGTGAACAATTAGATCGTGATCGGCGATCGCAGCTTCTACCGCCGTTTCATCACTAAGATCTAGCGTCTGGAACGTTTGATTTGGCCGCGCCGCTGAATCTGCTCTCGAATCTACCGCTAAATCCAAAGGAGCCGCTGAGCTTCTGCCGGTAATAGTTACCTGAGCGGCAGTATGCATCAGGATATCGGCAGCGACACTACGGCCAATGCGTCCGCTGCCGCCAATGACAAGTACGTTTGAAGTCATAGAATTTGTAGCGTTCTCTGATGCGCTGAGGTGAAGAGTTAGGGTTGCTTAAATCCTAGCTCTTTTAAGATCCGCTCAATCTTTTGCTGATGATTGCGCTCCCAATCTTCGAGCGACTGAGCCGTGTCTTTGTCTGTTCTGTCTTTGGCGATTTGCCAGATTTCTTCGGCCCTGGCCTGCGGCACAACGGCAATACCTTCCTCATCAGCGATGATGATATCTCTTGGGAAAACGGTAACGCCGCCGCAGGTAATAGGCACGTTGAGATCGCCAAGCGCTGCTTTTACACCAGGCTTGGCGATACAGCCCTTGGCAAACACCGGAAAGCGAGCCTCTCTAACTTCGGCGATGTCTCGAATGGCCCCGTCAATGATGAAGCCGGCGATACCTCTTCTTTGCGCGATCGCACACACATTACCGCCACTCATGGCGTAGTCACTATCACCTGCTTCAACCACAACGATATCGCCGGGGGCCGCACGGTAGATAGCCGCATGCAGCATCAGGTTGTCACCAGGGGCACAGCGGACGGTATAGGCAGGGCCAGCAATGCGCGGAATTTGAGGCCAAAGTTCATGAACGGTTGGGGAAATGAATTGCGATCGCGCTAGTCCATCAGCATAAGCAGTGGGCGAAAGATCCGCGTATTTTTGGTATTCATTTTTTTGAGTTGCCACTTAAAGACGCATCCATAGCAAAGAGAAATAGAATAGCAGCAGGTTCGTCTAGAAAAGAACCTTGCGTGAAAAGCTCTCCACCTGATCGGGCGGAAGATGATCTGCAACAAGCTGTACAAACTGGCGATTAGTTTTGGGGTGATGCATAGCAATCACATCGTCTATCAGCATCTGAGCCATTGGCACAATGTAGTACTCACTTAGCTGCTGCCGACATCTTTCAAGGCAGGTTTGGGTTAAGCTGCTCACGCTGATAAGCCTATCTGGTTGGTGAGCGAGCGGCTGTGCCTGCGGTCTAGGTGCGGCCTGCGGCTTTGGCGGCAGCTTCGATGGCGGCTTTGACAGTGGCTTTGACGACGGCTCTGGCAGCGACGCTGACGGGGAAGCTGGCGACCAGCTTGGTAGCGGAGCGGGGCTAGGGGGGCTTTGTTGAACAAAGCGATGCTGAAAGCTCAGCGCATCTTGTGGTACCGGAATGTGAGCGGCTACTAGCTCGATAAACTGATGCTTGGTTTGGGGCTGCTTTGTCGTAATAATGTCGTCTAATATGAGCGTTGCCATCGGACCGATATAATAGTCACAAAGCTTGTAATGGCACTGCTCTATCAGCGCTGGGCTCCAAACCTTAGCGGTCCACACCAGCGAGCGAGCAATACTCTCTTTGGCCTGTTTGCTAGCAACCAACGTGCGATCGCTAACAAAATACTCTTCGGCAAAAGGCTTCTCTACTAATCGCTGAGAGCCTACCGCAGCCTGATTGCCGTTAAAAGCTAGCGAGGGTGCCGGTTGCTCTAATGCCTGTAGTTGGCAAGCTTGTACTTCAAGCTGCTGTCTCTCTAAATAGATCTCTTTATGTTTTTCTTCTAACCTACCTGAATCTGGAGCCACCTGGCCGATTGGCTTTGGACCATTATTCCGGTTCGAGGTAGAAGATTGTGGCGTGGATGCTTGTGTAGATAGAGCGACTGCTTGCCCAGCAGGTTCCAAACAAGTCCCTACCAAAATCGCCTTTAATAGATCAGCCTTTGCCATGTGGGCATCTATTAGATTTGCGTTACTAAGATTGGCCTCTCTAAAATTAGCCTGGCTCAAATACGCCCCACCTAGATTAGCACCGCTCAAGTCAGCCTGGCTGAGGTTAGCACCAATGAGACAGGCACGCCTAAAATCAGCGCCCCGCAGGTCGCTCCCCATTAGATTAATTTCAAAAAGGTAGGAGTTTGTCAGATCTATGCCTCTAAGATCTGGATACTGATGAGGGTTCTGCTGTCGCCATTGGTTCCACTGATCCACACCAGACTCAATTAAGCGTTGATAGTTCATTGTTAACGTGACGTTACCCTCCTCCAGTTGAAAGTGCTCTGACAGCTTGTGCTGGATTTTTTGTAGCTAGAAAATACGGTGCCTGATTAATCTATTTTGACGGGTACATGGCTGTAAAGAAAGTGACATCCTCGAATTGCAATTACACTTTATATACTTTACGTAAGAGACAGAACTACGTGAGGGATAGATTAATCACTTGGCGAGGTGCAGAAACAAGGACGCTGCGATCGCCCAGCAAAAACTCACTATAGTCGGCCATATTATCTAGCCCCACCAAATTTAGAATAATTTCAACGGTTAGCCAAAACAAGAGCTTGCTGACAAGCTTGCGCCATTGAATTTGCTGCTGTTGGGCTTGTGAGTAGTAGGCTGACTGTTGAGCTTGCATAATGCTCCAAAAGAGTGAAGGAATCACAAAAACTTCTCTCTCTACCTGTTTATATAGAGTGCAAGTTTTGATTTATGCAGGTAAACCAGCATGCGTCATAGTCTTATCAGCCAGCCGCTTTCATATTCTGCGCTGAATGGCACATTGAATGATGCATTGAATGATGCATTAAGTTCTGTACTAAATTCTGCATTACTGCATGAAAAGACCATTCTCAACGTATCAAGATCATGAAAAGCACTGCTTCGACTGCGTGCCCCCAACTTCCTTGAAAAAGCAATGTCTAAATCTGTCTATCGGTTTTGTTTTAAGATGGCCACCGGCGTTGCCTCCAGCGTCGCTTTCTCAAGTATTGCCGTCTCAGGTATTTTCTTAGAGACGCTGCCTGCCAAAGCCGCTTCTTTTTCTTTTTCCGGCAGCCGCCTAGCGCTCGACACCCTCAACACGCTGCCACAGGCCAAAGCCTCAACGCTAGAAACCGACGCGCTAGCCCAAACTCGCCAAGGCACAGCCGACAACTTTTTTGATGGAGCCTTAGACTTCGTAGCCGATGAGACCACTCAGCTAGATGGCAACTTTGAAGCGCGATCGCTCGGTGACGGCAGCGGCTACTTCGGCCAGTCGCAAATTGCCTCTCGTGCTTTTGCCAATTTCTTGGTCACCCCAGAGCAGCCCTTTTCGCTAACTTTTCAATTTGCAACGCGCTTACAAAATCAGGTCGATGCTGCCTTTGAAAGGGCAACAGCTCGCTCAGCCATCTCTCTTTCTTTATCAGATCAAAGTCAAAGCGTACTAAATTTCTTTACGCTCGATGCTAGCGTCAACACCAGCCCCGTTGATCAACAAATCAACGAATCTTTGCTTGTTAGCACAAACGCTCAGATTTTTGACAGCAGTCATCAGCTATCACCCGGCGCGAACCGAGAAATCGGTGACATCAGCTTTGCAGGCGGCTTTACACACAGTGTTTCACAGCCGACGCTTCTTACTCTGCGAGTCGATACGCTAAACCAGTCTTGCGTTCAAGCACCTAGCCCTCAATCCGCCTGCGCTAAGGTTCCAGACAGCACCGGGGCACTGCCCTTTGCTGTGGTCGCAGCCTTAAGTTTATTGTGGGTGCCCAAGTTGCGCAAGTAAGCGATTTACTATCTGTTCGTTTTATCACTATCTGTTCGTTTTATCTAAATGCAAAGCGCTTTATTCCATCAGCAGTCAATGCATAATTTAGCCCCAATGCTTCTCGCATTGGGGCTAAATGGTTTGAAGCCAGTGGCGAACATAGCCACCTCTCATAGTGAGAATGCTTACCGAACTACAATTCCAAGGGTTTGGCGAAGTGTCCCTTGGCCGCTCACCTGTTGAGAGATTTGCGTACCTGGCCCAACGAGTAGAATTTCTGCCGTTGCAGTGGCTGGCATGTAGGTTCCTAAAATCTCGATGGTGTGCTGACCTGCTGTCGATAAATAAGCAGACAGTTCGATGGTCTCTGAGGCGCTGGTTAATGTTTTGATTATGCGCCCATCAATTCTAAGCTCAGCGTTGAGCGATCGCCCCGACGTTTCGACTGTAAGCCGGTAGGGTTGACTCGACCGATTAGGCTGTGAGCCAGTGGTTGTTGAATGAGTAGTTTGGCTAGACGAAACAGCAGCAGCCTTCGATGCTAGTAAGGCGCGAGCCGAAGGCGCTGAGAAGTTTTCTGGCGGGTGTCCCAGTGAGTGCCCCAGTGAATGTTCTGATAGGCCCTCTGAAGACAGGCCGAATGAGGGCCCCAGCGAGAGGCCCAATGCGCGATTAGATGAAGACAGCCCCACTGTAGTAACTAGCATCACCATGCCCGAAATCGATAAACCAAGGAAATTCATAGCATCCTCTTGGGCAAACTGCCCACAATTCACCAAGTCACATTAGCTGCTAAAGCCATCTTGACTGCCTTCAGACGTACCGTAATAGTCCTGCATATGCGAGTCTGGCAGCAAAGACGGATCGGGGAAAACATCTAGCTCAACCTGAGTCGGCACTGAGAAAAACAAAGGATCAGTCTCGACGTAAGGCTCAACATAGCCACCCTGGTCGCTGCCACCTAAATAGTGGTGATTTGTCTGAGCCTGGTCGATGTCGCCATTGCCTGTATAAACCTGAGTACCAGTGTGAACTGTGGTGCTATTAAAGCAGCCAGGTTCTGCCTCAAAATGTGATGTGCTTTGCTGATTTGCTTCGGTGTTTTGGCCATGTACTGCAACCTGGGTTGGAACATCGACGCCGACGCAGACTGCCTGCGCTGGGGAGGGCATCGATACAACGGAGATGGCAGAAAGAGAAAGCAAGCCAAGAGAAAAGATGGGAAATTTCATGATGTTTCTAGTGGTAGAAAGGTACAAAGGAAAGCTGTCGTAGGGCGGGGCGAATCGGCAGCTTTAGCTGCCACTTTAGCCGCTCAGCCGACACCTCACAGCGACGTTTTTGCATTTCGATCCGCTTGCTATCTGGAAAGGCCCCTTTAGAAGCGGATCGAAATAATAGGCTCAAAATCCAACCCTTATCTGAGTGGCGTTTTGCTCGGTGTTGCTTTGAGCGGTACTGTCTTCGCCTAGCGCCGCATTGCTGATGCCCGCTCTTTGCAGTATCTGTTGCGTGTGGTCCTCAGCCCACATCTCAATCGAATCTTGAGATGCAGACATGTCCACATCAGTGATGGCAGTTGTTCCCTGGCCATCGGCCAAAGTGCCTGCTTCAACACTTTGCCAGAGCTGTTGAGTGCCCCCGCCTGACTGATAGGCCGATTGCTCGGTATGGCTCAAAGACGTTGCATTTGAGCCGGCGGCGCTAGTAGCACCAGAGACACGTTGATAGCTGCTTTGATCTGCAAAGGCACCTGGGGCGATAGATAGAATGGAAAGGGTAGAAAAAAGTCCAATGGTTTGATAGCGATTTAGCATGGCAAGAATCTCCTGTATTCTCAGCGTTCATTTTTATTGAGGGTAGTAGGGATACCAAGAAGAGTAATTACCAGCATCGCTATCAACGACAACGTTAGTTTGGTCTTGGTCGTTGTCGCTAGCGACAAAGGAACCGTTGGCACCCACAGTAGCCGCGTCAATATCCTGATCGCCAGCAATGATGTTGGGTTGTTCGTAAGAACCGTAGTTGCCGTAGTCGCTCTCAACAATAACCTGCTGCAAGTCTTGGTCGTTAGCGCTGAATACGTGAGAGCCGTTGACGCCGACTGTTTGAGAGTCAATAGTTTGACTGCCGCTGACAACGTTTTGAGCGTTGGCAGGAACTGCAAGACCGATGGTGCCAGCAGCGAGTAGACCAAAAGCGAGTGTTTTCTTCAGTGTGTTCTTCGACATGATATTTCTCTCGTTAGTGAATAGATAAAAAATGTGCAAAAAAAGAAAAGAGCAGGGGAGTGAAGGAGTCTTTAACTCCCCTATATGGGCTTATATGGGATAGGTGTAAGGCACTAAAATCAACCCATTTTGAAATGAGCCTGAAATCAGCGTTTAGTAGTGCTCGTAGACAGGCTGAGGGTAGTAGGGATAAAAGGAAGAGTAGTTGCCAGCGTCACTATCAACAACAACGTTAGTCTGGTCTTGGTCGTTGTCGCTAGCGACAAAGGAACCGTTGGCACCCACAGTGGCCGCGTCAATATCCTGATCGCCAGCAATGATGTTGGGTTGTTCGTAAGAACCGTAGTTGCCGTAGTCGCTCTCAACAATAACCTGCTGCAAGTCTTGGTCGTTAGCGCTGAATACGTGAGAGCCGTTGACGCCGACTGTTTGAGAGTCAATAGTTTGACTGCCGCTGACAACGTTTTGAGCGTTGGCAGGAACTGCAAGACCGATGGTGCCAGCAGCGAGTAGACCAAAAGCGAGTGTTTTCTTCAGTGTGTTCTTCGACATGGTGTTTCTCTCTCGATTAAATGTTTGTGGTGTGTAGTTTGGAGGTGCTTGCCCCCCGACACTTGTTTAATAGGAAAGGTCTAAAGAGATATGCACTATTTGAAAAATCTTTTTTGAAGGCTCTAGCCATCAGCTGCTGCAAAAGCCTTTGACAATAGGTATTCAAAGCTTTCGGATTTAATCTAGAAAACCATCTCATAGCGCATCAACATGCTCTAAGCGTGTAGAAGGCTGTGTGTTGCGATCGCAACATACAGCTCAACACATAGCTATTAGCAAACCTTGAGATAGCAAACCTTGAGATAGCAAACCTTGAGAATTTAGAAGGATTAACGCTGATAGAAGGAAAGCTGACTAATCTGGATACACAGCAAAAACTATATAGTGCTTTTTCTGTGCTGTAGCTTCTCTTTGTAGTGCCTATGCCGTGCTCCTGCCAACATGCGTTCCCGTCACGATCTCACTGAAATTTTCTCGTCCTTTATTCAATTTGAGGCGGATCGCTTTCGCAGCTGGCAGAGCGACCCACGGCTCAAACGGCATATGCTGCGACGCCGTGAGAAAACAGACGCCGCCGCCGCTAAACCCCTACGCTTTTGGGTGCTGTATTGGCACAAGCGGTGGCAAAATGCGCCTCTAGAGAATGCCCAGAACATCGCTCAGGCACATCTGCTTGCCTACTTGCAAGAATCTTGCTACTGGGTGGCCTACAAGGCAGGAACTAGCTTTACCAGTACGCAGTATGGGGTCTCTGACTGCTTTCAGCTAGCGATCGCACATCTAGACAAAATCCTTACCGGTTTCGACGCCGAGCAGGGTTTTGATCTTAAAAGCTATGCCAGCGCGGCTTTTAGCAGCCTGATTCGCGATCGCCTACGTCAGCGTCAAGAAGTAGACATTTGCACAGACTGGTCGCTGCTGCGAAAAGTCAGCCAAAAGCGTTTAGTTGCGGCGCTGACAGAGCAAGGACTGAGTAAAGAAGAAATTGAACAGGCCCTGCTGGTGTGGCGAGCCTATCGGTTAATCTACGTACCGACACAAAGCGGCAGTACTCGCAAGCTGTCTGCGCCAGACGCCGCGACCTGGCAGGCAATTACCCAGCAGGCCAATGCCGAGCGAGCAAGTTTGGGCAGTCAGTCTGATCCTGGGGCCGGCTTTTCACAGACACAGATAGAGACCTTGATTGGGTCAGCGGCCAAGGCCGTGCGCAGCTATCTGTACCCAGGATCGGTATCTATGAACGCGATGATGGCCGGTCAAGACGCCAGCGAATATATCGATAGCCTGACGGACATCGATCAGACCTCGCCGATTCAAGAGATTATTGCAATTGAAGATTTGACCCAGCGCACAACGCAACAGCAGCAGCTCAGCGAGGTGCTAAAAGCTGAGATCGCCCAGTTAGATTCGCCTTCCCAGCGCCTGCTGAGCCTCTATTACCATCAGGGCGCAACTCAGCAGGTGATTGCCCAAGAGCTGGGCCTAAAGCAATATGCCATCTCGCGATCGCTCTCACGGCTCAAAAAGTCGCTAATTAAAAAATTAGCGCTGTGGGGACAGGAAACACTGCATATCACGCCATCACCAGACGTACTCAAGCATACAAGCGCAGCCTTAGAAGAATGGCTAGTTACCCACTACCGTTCCTTCGAGCCACCTGCGAATCTCTAAATTTCCAATCTCTAAAACTCCTGACCCCTTATCTGCGCGTTTGAGACGCCTTTGGACCCATGACTGCCGACGCCGTTTTGTACGATCTAGACTCGCTCTACTTAGAACTTGAGCCTCACGCGTCTGCTCAAGCCTGGCAGCGGGCCCAAGTGCTCTCAATGCCCCACTGCCGCTGGCGAGCCTATTTAAACCAGCTAGGCCTGACCGCCTTGCTCTCCTGGCTACAGGCTGAAGGAATGCCAGCTAGACCGGCGCTAGCCAAAGCGCTACAGCCTACCGTGTGGGAGCTAATGACCGGTAGCGCCGTAGAGTGTCAGGGAGCACGTTTGATTCTGCTACCAACCGAGGCTATAGATAGCGATGAGCTGCGGGTGCCACAGTCTTGGGTAGATATTCCTAGCTGGGCAGGTGACTATTACCTGGCGCTGCAGGTGAACCCGGAGGCCGGCTGGGTGCGTTTTGCGGGCTTCGCCACGCATCAAGAGCTAAAATCGCGCGGTGACTACGACTGGCGCGATCGCACCTACAGCCTAGCGGCCACCGACCTCACCCACGACCTCAACGTCCTACAAATTGCCCAAGAGCTTTACCCAGAAGCCATCAAGCGCACTGTCCTCAACGCTCTACCTAATCTGAGCGTGACCCGCGCCCATCAGCTAATTGCGCGGCTAGCAGCCCCCACCCTGATAGAACCGCGCTTAGCCGTTGGCTTCGAGCAGTGGGGCGCACTAGTAGCCCATGGCGGATGGCGACGACAGCTAGCCGAGCAGCGCTGGGGCAAAGTCACCGCACCACTGCGTCAGTGGCTCACTACGGGTGCGACTCAACTGGCTACTCAGCTAGCCACTCAACTGGGCTGGCAGCAGATGTCTTATCAGCCTGCGATCGCGATGGCCCGTAGCGCTGAAGATAGCGAAACGACCCGTCAAACGACTTCGTTACTCTGCCGCGATCTAGACATTGAGGGAGAAGCCTACACCTTGCAGGTAAAGCCACTGTCTCTAGCTGATAACGCCTGGCGAATTGAGCTGACAAAAGCCGTGGGTTTAGTATCACCTGGGGTGACATTGCGATTATTAACTGAAGATTTGCAACCATTTGAAAATAATCAGGCCGTTGCCACAGAAGCTATCGATAGTCTTTATGTCGATGTTGCTGTCGCAGATCAAGAAGGTCTTGTGTGGCAAGTTCAGCCGCTCCCTAGCCAATACGATCAGGAAATTCTGCGTTTTTGAAAATCATGTCATGTTTGGAGCGAAAACGATGAGACTGAAGTGTTTAGGCGTTTGGTCTAGCCTGCTAGGTGCAGGCGTGCTGGGATTGGGGCTCGCGGTAGGACGGTTGCCAGCAGCCCAGGCCCAGGCTGTTCTAACCAGTGCTGACATTTACACGGTGCAAAATCAGGTCACCTTGAACAATCGGTCTGCAGCAGCTGGCGATCGCATGGTGCCCCAAGATGCGCTGCGCACAGGGGCAAGATCTCGGGCCGAACTGGTCTTTAATGAAGGCACCCTGGTGCGCACGGGTGAAGGCACCACCTTCCGCTTTCCAGGAGGGCAGCGTAGCTTTGAGCTAATTGATGGCAGCACCCTAATGATGATTCGGCCTGGCCTAGGCGCTAGCCGCATCAACACGCCCGAGGCCAACATTGTAGCTAGTGGCACGGCCCTGTTTATCCAGCACGATGCAGCTAGCAACGCCTCAATTGTCGGAGTTTTGACTGAGAGCCCGGCTGGCCCGGTAACCGTCACCAGTCAAGATGGCGAAACCTCTGTGCAGCTCAGCGCCGGGCAGTTTGTCTCGATAGCCAACGGCGTGATGGGCCTGATCGAATACTTTGTTTTACCCGTGTTTTATGACACGGTAGATATGGCTGTCGGACTCGCTCCAGGCGATGAGGCGTTTGTAGCGCAGCAGTCTGAGACAATTCAAGCCACGATGAATGCGGTCAGAGCTGAAAGCATTCCCCCATTTACAGCCCAAGTTGAGTGGATTGGTGGGCTGTGCGAGCAGGGCATTGGTAACCTAACGCAAACGCTACAGCAAGCGCCGCTGTTTCAATGGCTATTGCCAACCCCGCTGCCCGCCGAACCCGTCAGGCTACAGATACCAGAAACTGATTTGTCCGTGATGCCTTTGCGATCGCTCACAGGCGTAGCCTGGGTAGGCAACTACTGCCTGTCTCAACAGCGTGCAGTGCCTTTGCCTGCAAGCCCGCCGACCGGTACCGCCGCGCCTGCGCCATATGGCCGCCAGCAATAGGCCGCCAGCAATAGGCCTCAGTGATAAGGCCCCAGCGATAAGACCCCAGCGACAAGCCCAGCAACAAACGCTGATGTTGATTGTTTTTTTGTACTTAGGTGAGTCATGTTCAAACGCTTAAAGTTAAGACAAAAATTTACGGCGGCGCTGCTGCTGATTTTGATCGCAGGTATTGTGCTCTCTCAGGTAACCCTGTCTACGGTCCTGCGCAAAAATGCCGAGACCGAGGTCACCACCACTGCCCTGCTGCTAATGGAAACGATGAACTCGGTGCGTAGCTACACAAGCGATCGCGTCAAGCCAGAGCTAATCGACCGCCTCGACACCCAGTTTTTACCAGAAACAGTTCCCGCCTTTTCCGCCCGCGAAGTTTTCGAGAACCTGCGAAGAAACTCAGACTACAACGAATTCTTTTACAAAGAAGCCACTCTCAATCCAACCAACCTAAGAGATAAAGCCGATCCTTTCGAAGCCGAGCTAGTTGAAGACTTTAGGTCAGGCTCTGATCAGTCAGAAGTTAGCGGCATGCGCGTCTCTCAAGGTCGCAAAATTTTCTACATTGCCCGTCCGATTAAAATCACTCAAGAGAGCTGTCTAGAATGCCACAGCACCGTAGAAAAAGCGCCGCCTAGCATGATCAGTTTCTACGGACCCAACAATGGATTTGGCTGGGAAATGGACGAGATTGTAGGTGCACAAATGATTTCTGTACCTGCTAGCACCGTTATCAGCAAGGCACGAAAGGCCACACTGCTATTGGTAGGGGTGGTTTCGGCTATCTTTGCCCTGATTTTGTTCTTGGTAAACCTGCTGCTAAGTCAGCAGGTGGTTAAGCCGCTAAGGCAAATAGCTCAGACGGCAGAAGAAGTCAGTCGTGGAAATTTGTCGGTTGAGTTCAAACAAACTTCTAACGATGAGGTAGGTATGCTAGCTAAGTCATTTACCCGCATGAAGCGTAGCTTAGTGCTGGCAATGGATCGCATTAACCGCACGCAGGACAATAGTCTGCGAAATCATAGCAATCAGCGTAATCAAGGCACGGACTATTCGCAGGGTACTCGACAAGATCCAGAAATGCGCTAATCCAGAAATGTGATAGTTCAAAAACGTGATAGTCATGAAATATGGGGTTTCTCGGATACATTCGAGAAACGCTAGTCACTCGACCTGCGGCCATCAAACGGTTGCAGCCAACGTACGGTATTTCAGCCAAGTGACAAACGCTATAGGTGAATCGCACTGCTTCGGTTCAGAGGCTTAGGCTTAGATCAGATGCGCCGGTCTAGTGCTCACGTCAGGCGCTCAGCTCAGTAGCTGGGCGCGAAAGGCGACCGCTTCTTCTGAACTGGGAATTTCTGGCAGCAGGGCATCGACCAAAGCTGCCGGAGAATCTGGCTGGTGAACTGCGATCGCCTCATCAATCACAAAAGCGGCCATAGGACCAATGAACTCCGCCAGCTTTTTTTGACACTGTTCAATAAAAATAGGGTCAATAAAAGCCGGATTGGTCAAAGTCGGATCGGGAAAAGCTGAATCAGTAAGACCTGGCGACGAAGAGTAGGTCGGCGGCAAGTCTGTCTGCGACAGTGGTTTCCGAGATACCTGAGATGCATCAGGCGGTGACTGGGATGGCGGCGACGAGTTAGCAGTCGGTGACAAACCAGGCGACAATGACGACTGTGAGGGTGCGGGCGAAAGCATCGTCTGGAGCGTAGTCGGCGGCTTCAGTGTCGTTTCTGGCCAGTCTATATCTCTCAACAAGGTTTCTGATGACCCGTCTATTACGCTAGGCTCGGGCAATGCTGCGCCGCCTAGCGCCGCCAAATCTCTCGACACCTCAGGCGCTGTCTGATACCGATTTGCGGGGGTATCTGCCAGCATTTTGTCAACAATTTGGCCAAAAGCTAGGCTCACATCTGTTCGATTACGCCACTCCCACTTCAGCGAATACTGATTCATCAGCGCCGAGGGATCTCTACAGGTCAGCAAGACAACAGCCGTGACTCCCAGCGCATACAAATCACTGCTAGGTGAGCATACCCCCAGGCGAATCTGTTCGTGAGGGGCATAGCCCACCTTCCCTACCAGCGACATTTTGCCGACGTAAGAGATCTCCTCAATATCTTCGCTGTTGTCTCCTGACTGGGCGCTGTCAACAATTTGTTTACCCACCCCAAAATCGATCAGCACCGGCAGGCGAGAGTTGATTGGCAGCATAATATTGTCCGGCGAGATATCGCGATGGATAATGCCACACTGATGGATATAGTCCAGCACAGGCAAAAGATGGTTGAGCCAGTCGATCACCTCTTGCTCAGAGAAAACAGAATTCTGCTTGCGGCGAGATTTTAACAGGTCAGAGTACGTAGTTCCATTAACATACTCTTGCACCAAAAACAATCTGCCTTTTTCTTCAAAGCAGGCCAAAAAGTCAGGGATTTGAGAATGTTGGACGTGGTACAGAATTTCGGCCTCTCGCTTAAAAAGCGACCGAGACTTTTGCAGGCTGTGCTTGCCGCTGCCACTAGGCGCGAACTCCTTTAGCACGCATGCCTCCTCAAAACGTCTGGTATCAGCAGCCAAATAGGTTCGTCCCAGTCCACCTTGACCCAGTACCTTTTGAATCAGGTATCGATTATCAATAAGGGTTCCGCTGAGAATAACTGGCTTGCTCATGGTGACAGACAACGTCGTAGCTGCGCCCCACCTGACAAGATATCGAATGGCGCAACATCGAAATCTAGCAGAGTGAAGCTTAGTGCTTAAAAAAGCAGCTCAAAGAAAGCTGACTGCTCATATACTGCCATAGATTCCAAAGCAAGATCGGTTCACGTCCTACAGCAGTCATACGCAGCAGTCACGCACGGCACATCATAAGCACAACTCACACTGGCCAGTGAGCTTTTATCCCTGGCGTCGCTTGAGCAGCAACCCAACGCCTGAGACCATCCCTAGTGCCAATAGACTGAACGGTTCAGGGGTGCTCACCGCATCGGCAGCCACCGAGTCTAACTGGAAGTCAAACACAGTGGTAATGTCAGTATCTGAACCCTGACGCAGCCAAAATGTATACTCGCCAGCGCCCAGCGGCGTTTGGAATCCGGTGGCACCAGGTACCCACTGCTCGCCAAGAGCCCTAAGTTTATCGGGTAGGTCAGGAAATTCAGCCAGGAGCTCAGGCGAGTAAGTTTCTGCCTCCTCGTTGTAAAAGGCATCAACTCCAGCCTCAGCGGGCGACTTGTTAGAGCGCGCCAGCTCAGTGATGATTTTACTGCTGTTGACCTGGGTAGAGCGTAGGTGTGTCCAGCCCAACAGACCGTTAGCGTTGCTTCTATCTTCAGGAACAACGAAGTCAAAGACATCACCCGTTTGCACCGCAAAAAAGGCAATGTCTTCAAAGGTGGGTTCAGCTTTCCAGTCGAGCAGAACAATATCGTTGAGCGCGAATCCCTCAGGGATCTCTAGGGTGAAGTAGTCAGGAGAGGGGTTGATGGTGCCTGCGTTAAAGGTGGCGCTTAGTCGATTGCTGCCAGCGCTAAGTGGACCTAGCTGGGTCGGCGTCAGGCCATTGTCTGAGAGATCTCCGTCTGTTGATTCATTCCACAGCGAAGCGGCTTGCGCGTTGGTAGCGAGTCCAAACGATAGGCCCAAGGGGAGTGCCATCAGGGCAAGACGATTCCAGGAAAATACTTGCGTGAGCAAGGTGCTTACAGGGTTAGCCATGTTTTATGCAGTCTCATAATTTTTATCGATGATGTCACGGGGACGCTGACATCAATAAGTCTGATTTTGCACTCTGAATATTGAAAAGATGGCACCTGGCAAAAGCAAGGGATTGATAGAAAAAACCAAATCACTAGCTCTAGATTGCTAGCTCTAAATTGCTAACAATAGACTGTCGAAGCCCGCCCCGATATTGACTAATACTGCTGCTATCTATCTAGCTGGCGTTTAATCTGGCGAGTATTTGAACTGTTCTTTGAGTGATTTTTCAACTTTTGTCAATTCAAAGCTTAGTCGAGAATGCAAAAGATGGATAGCGGCTTTGAAAAATCTTAATTGTTAATTGCAGTTAACGTGAGTTCATTTACAGGCTCATTTGGCAGGTGGTGAAACGGCTATAGCACCTTATGCGATCGCTCATTTCTATTACTCTAGTTATCTTGATCTTCATCACTTGCTAGATTCTCGTCATCTGCTAAATCATCACCATTTTCACCACTTTCTAGGTGCTCTAGTGTCAAAACGGCAGGCACCTGCTGCACCTGTGCTTCCAGTGGCTTGACCCGTTCAACGACCTTGATCATATCGCTATAGTTGGGTAGCGGAGCCGATGGAATATATCGCGCGTCGCTAGTGATATCTGAAGGGGCCTCTTGCATCGTTCTTTTAATAAATTCACCCTGCCCGCGCTCAACCACGCCTAGCAAAACCACCCCCACAGGAATATTCCGCTTACTTTGGGACAGCACTCTAAAAGTTGACCCTGGGAACTGACCTTTGTGCCGTTCGAAATCTTTTTCAGAGATTGCCCCTGCGACCACATCGCCTGCCTCGATCCAGCTCAAAAGCGTCTCGGGCGTCGGCGCAAATTTTACTTCCTCTAGCGTCAGGCCATAGAGATTGTACAGCGGTAGATAGTATCCTGCCGCCGAGCCAGGCTCGCCCATGCCGACTGTTTTATAAGCCAAATCGGTCAGCGTCTCAATCGAGCTATTCTCTAACACTACGATAAAAGAATGTTCAGATTTATTAGCATCGTCTAGCGGAAAGAGCTGGCTGTAGCCCTGTTTTCCAGCAATAACTGCTAAGCCCGGTGGGGCAAACACCAGTGACCAGTTGCCACTTTCAACCTGCTGAACGGCCTGGAGTTCGTTGTAGGCGACCTCTAGTTCAAAGGCAATTTTGGTCTGCTCAGCAAGATAAGCTTGAAACCGCTGATACTGTTCTAGAGAGACTTCTGAGTCGCCGTAGCTGACTACGCCAATGGTCATTTTTTCGGTAGAGACCGTATCAACATCAGCACAGCCAACCACCCCTATAACGATTAAAGAGAGTATCCAGTGGCGCAGTCTCATCGTTTGTTTACCTTGCTGTTTGTTAGCAGACACTATTGTTGAAAAACGCTATTTGTTGTGCAGGCGCTATTTTCTGAAGGGCCGGTAGAATGAGGGCCTTTGGCCCATCATTATGCCATTGTGATTATGCCATCATGATTTCAGGTCTTTGGATCAGCTTGGCAGAAATTAACGTTTGTTCTGAGCAATTTGTCTGATATTTGTTTGCTATAGCGGAATATTGATAGGGGGCATATTCACGGTGACGGCTGGACGTTGGCTAGCAGAACGGTTGCTGGTAGGGCGAGGCTCGCTAGTAGCACGTGGGACACCTTGAGTTTGCGGAGGACGCACTGCGCCTTGAGCTTGTGAGGAACGCGCCGCGCCTTGAGCCTGTGAGGAACGCACTGCGCCTTGAGCTTGTGAGGAACGCGCCGCGCCTTGAGCCTGTGAGGAACGCGCCGCGCCTTGAGCCTGTGAGGAACGCGCCGCGCCTTGACGTGCACCTGGGATAGGACTAGGACCACAGGTAAGCGCACAGACGTTAACGTGATTGCCTTGAACGTTGTCGTGAAAAATATCTAGGTTTGTTGGTAATTGTGGGGCGGGGCGCGTTGACCGAATGAGGTCGCCGACTATTGGGACGGCCTGAAGGGGATTAGCAGAGGCAGTTTGGGCGGTACCCCCGATAGCTATGAAGCCCAGTAGCGTGCTGAGTAGCAGCCGGGTGGATACGGTCTGGGCAGATACGGCTTGAGCGGATACTGGCTGGCTAGAGCGGGCGATCGCACAAGCCTTGGAACGAAAAATCATGATGCTAACCTCATTGTCTTACAGCTTTCTATACGACTGCTTCGAGGCCAGTATGCAGGGCAAACAAAAGATTTGCGGAAACGTTAGAAGTTACACAGCTCTTGTTCGGCAGGGGTCAGTGTAGGATTGCTGCGTAAGTAAGGCAAGAGGCGATCGCACCCTGTCTTCATCAACACTGGCATCTGCAGCGTCCACAGACCCAGGCCGCCCTGCCTTGCACCGCTGACCAATAGCTGATTATCAGCGCTTAGGCTGATCGCATTCACCGTTTTGGGCTCGCCCAATAGCTGCATTAGCCGCTGCCCAGTCTGTGGATGCCAAAGCTGCAGCATGCCATCGGCACTGCCCGAAATCAAAACCTGGCCGTCGGCGCTGAAGGTTAACGCGCTGACGCCACCCGTATGGCCGCTCAGCGTTGATTGCAGTTGAGGAGACTGTCCGTGTAGCTGCCACAGATAGAGCTGATTGTCCCAGCTTGCGGCTGCAATGCGATCGCCCTGCGGACTAAACTGCACTGCCGACACCGCTTCGTTAGGCTCGCTCAACGTCTGAATCAGCGTAGCCCTATCTGGAGTAGCCTCGTCCGCCGAAATCTGCCACAGCCGCACCGTTTTGTCATAGCTACCAGAAAGCAACAGAGGCCGCTGTGGATGGAAGCTAACGCTAGTAACTTCATCCGTATGGCCAGAGAGCGTCGCTCGCAGCGTCAGCGCCTCATCTGTTACTGACCAAATGCGAATTGTTTTATCCGCGCCGCCAGTCGCCAGCAGCTTGCCATCACGGCTAAAAGCCACGCTCGTTACCCGCACATCTGATGCTGCAAGCGATTCTGTAGCAGAAGCCAGCCTAGTTCCATCTGCCGCCCGCCACAGAATAATCTGACCATCTGACCCAACCGACGCTAGCTGATTGCCCGCAGGATCAAACGCCACCGCTTCTACCGCTCCCTGATGACCACTCAGCGTTTGCCGCGCAGTCGCGGTCTTGGTACCAGGTCCTTGCGCCCACAGCGTCACAGCCCCCTCGAAATCACCCGTTGCCACCAGATAGGAATCGGTGCTTGTATCAGTATCTGTAGGGCTCACCGCGACATCGTGAATGCCTAGGTCTGCCAGCGGCGGCGAGGGCGAGGGGATTTGCCAAAGACGCACCGTGCCATCGGTACTAGCAGAAGCCAGCTTGCCCTCGGGGCTAAAGCTGAGGGCTGTAACCTCGCCAGTATGACCTAGCAGCGGGCCAAGCTTAAGCCCATCAGCGGCCCGCCAAAGCTGAATCTGGGCGTCAGCCCCGGCAACGGCCAGGGTCTTGCCATCGGTGCTAAAGGTCACCGCGTTCAGTTGATTTTGGGCAGTGGGCGTGTCGGTTTTGGCCTGCGCAATTCGGTATTGCAAGGCCCCAGTGGCGAGTGTCCACAGGCTAAAGGTGCCATCGGCACGAGTTGTGGCTAGAGACTGACCGTTAGGACTAAAGGCAAGATCGGTGATGCGGACAACAGCTGTTTGAGGTGATGAACGGTCTGGTGACTGGCTTGGTAACTGGTCTGTTACCTGGTCTGTCGCCTGGTCTGTCATCTGGTCTGTCGCCTGGTCTGCCGTCTGGCCCAGTACCTTCAGCGGCGTACCGTCTCGCTGCCAGAGCCGCACGGTGCCGTCTTCTGAGGCTGAAGCTAGAGACTGGCCATCGGGGCTAAAGCGTACGCGATTGACCCAGCCGCTATGGCCGCTGAGGGTTTTAAGGGGGGTGCCATCGCGTTGCCAGAGGCGGATAGTGCGATCGCGGCTAGCTGAGGCCAGCAAAGTGCCATCTGGGCTAGCGGTCACGCTGGTTATCCAGTCGGTATGACCACGCAGGACAGTCTGCAGCTCGCTTTGGCCCTGTGCCCCCACCTGCCACAGCTCCAGATTGCCTTCACTGGTGGCAATGAGCACTGTGGACGTGGCGATCGCGTTCGCATCCTCAATTAGGCTGACGTCCGTAGCCCTCGCCCCTTCATCCGCTAGCGTAATACGCGTGAGCACAGAGCCATCGGGCCGCCAAACAATAACACTGCCGTCGTTACTAGCCGAGACTAACCGCTGCCCATCTGCACTAAACTGGGCCGCATTAACCGCCTGCGAATGGCGCTCTAGCCGATTAATTTCGCGACCAAACCGAAGCGCCTGCTCCAACGTCCCGGCAGTTTGTAGCTGTAAATGTGACCAGCGCTGAGAGCCCGCCATCTGCCGCTGCAGCCAGCCCATCTGTTGAAGCTGACGACCCGATTGAACGCCTTGTCGCAAAGCATCTAGCGATCGCCTCGAAGACAGCAGCGCGGCAGACGAAGCGTTAAGGGCGTCTATTTTCTGTAGCTGCGCTCTGACATTTTGCCGATAGGCAACGATTCCCATCCCCAAAGACACTAGCCCTAGTAGACCTAGCGCCGTGGCGGCAATCTGCGCTGTGCGGCGGCGACGCTGGGCCTGCTGCTGCCGCTGCTGCCGGGCATCCAATCCAGCTTCAATAAAGCGCTGAACCGTCTCCGATAGCTCATCGGTGTACTGGATATACAGCGTTTCAGCTTCAGCTAGTCTGACCCCTGTGAGTAAAAAGTCAGGCTGCCGCTGCTGCTGCCAGTCTGCAGCAAGCTGAGAAATCTGCCGCTGAAGCTGAAGCCGGGTGCGGTTTTCTTCGAGCCACCAGCGGAGGGTAGACCAGTGGCGAATGAGACTTTCGTGAACTACTTCTACGGTGGGCTCAGCAGGATCTGGCAACGGCAGAGGCAACGGCGAGGGGTCTGGGCGGTTCTCTGCGTTAGACTCTTCCGGGCCCCGGCTATATCCAAACGGTGGAGTTTCGTCGGCGCGAATGACCACTAGCTTGGCGGCTGTGAGCACTCGCAGCGTTTCCTCAACGAGCGATCGCGGGTATTTAGCCACAATCAAATCAGATCTCAAAACCCGCCGCCGGGTATCTTCGGTACCCTCACCTAGCTGAGTCAGAGCCAGAAAAATCCAGCGGGCACAGTCTTGAGCCTGGGGCGCTAGGCTGTCGTACACGGCCTGGGCCTGCCGCTCTAACGCCCCGCGCAGTCCGCCTAGCTTCTGATAAGCAGCTAAAGTCAGCTTGCCGTCATGCCGATGCTCCCACAGCTTTTCTAAAACAAATTCGAGCAGGGGCAGCTCGCCCGCAGCCTGATCTACTTCTTGCAGCAGCAGCACAACCAGGCCAGGTTCTATTTGCAGCCCCACTTGCTCAGCCGGCTTTAAGATAGCCTCGCGATAGGCATCGGGAGTAAGCCGCGGCGGCACCAGTACGCTGTTGTTTTGCAGCAGATTGGCTAGAGCCGGATAGGCTAAGCAATTGGGCACAAAATCGGCCCGCAGTGCCAGTACCAGCCGAAAGCGATCGCCCGCGTAGTGCAGCGCCTCGAACAGCAGATCTAGAAAGGGCTGACGCTCACTTTCAGCGCTCAGCGTAAAGAGTTCTTCAAACTGATCGATTACCAGGGTGACGACTGGCTGCGATCGCGATCGCAGCCACTGCACAAAACCATCACTGCCCTGGTACAGCAGCCCTTCAATCTGCAAAGCCTGATAGCTGCGCTCTCGCTCGGTGCCCGGATCAACCAGCTGCTGAGCTAGGGCCTTCAGCGGCGTTGCTCCGGGCCGCACAACGCGAATCCACCACTGCTCGCTGCCTGGAATTTGCTGACCCTGATAAAGCTGAGCAATCACCCCTGCTTGCAAAACAGACGACTTGCCGCTGCCAGACGCACCGACAACAGCCAAAGCTGACGCTGACGCTGACCCGGAAGCGGACTCTAAAGCCGAGCCTGAAGCCGATCCGTGCCGCAAACACTCAATTAGCTGCCGCGTCAGCGCATCACGACCGTAAAAGTATTGGGACTGCTCTAGGCCAAAGGCACGCAGGCCCATATAAGGGCAGACACCCAGATCAATTGCCTGGGCTCGCCCTATCGCCTGCCTACCAACCTGAGCAGGCACCACTTCGATGACGCCTTGTGTTCCTGACAGCCAGCTTAGGGGCAAAACTTCGCGCGTACTCTGGGCCAGCGGCGTACCTGCTAGCTGAAGCTGAAGCTGCGAAATCCAGGCGGCAACGGTTAGGCCCATGCGGCTGTCGGCTTCGCCCAGGGTTTCGAGTAAAGTCTGAGCAAACTGGTTGCGATCGCCTCTCAAGGCAGCGGCAGCGATAATGCACTGACCGCGATCGCCCTCAAGCTGCAAGTCCTCTATCCATTCCTTTAAAGTCTCTTTGGGCAGCGTTTCTAAGGTCGTTGTAACGACTGTAGCTTCAGGGCAGTCCAGAATAATTAGCTGCTGCGTATCTTTTGCCTGCCGGAGCGATCGCCGCAGCCAAGATCGATAGATTCGCACGCCATCGCCCAGAGCTAGCCAGGCTTCCCCTTCTGCATTTTGCTCTAAGTGCCCGCGCAGATATAGCAAGACGGTAGGGGGCAAGCTATTTTCCCCAGCGGGCATCGGGTTTAGGCATGCCTGAATCGCCGCCTTTACCGACGCCCACCCTTGCCCTGGCTGAGGCCAATAGGTAATTGCATACTGACCGACGTTTTGCAGCACTTTACTCAGCGCCAAAGTCGTCTGATAGCCCCTCAGCCCATCAATCATCAGCGCCCGACGGCGGGGCGCGGTAGAAACCTCTGGGGGCCGCAGACCCAGCACCATTTCACCCATCCCTTCCACAATGCGCTTGGGGGTTTGCAGCGAATATTCGGTGTACAGCTCTGTCTGCCCTTTGCTGCTGCTATTTAAGCCGTGCTGCGCTCTAGGCCGCTGCCTGGTTTTTTGCCGGTTTACCAGTCGAATTTGCTGGTTGGCCTTGTCGATGTAGCGCAGCGTCTGGTGATAGACGTATTTGTACAGCCCATCAGCATCAATCAGGCCCTGCGCATCGGCAGCTTCACCGCGCAGCCCTCGCATCAGAAAATAGGTGAACACCCCGTGCCCCAGCTCTGGAAACTCCCAAGAGCGCTGAGTCTGATCGCAAGAGAGCATGGCGTAAAAGCCCTGCCCCTGAGCAGCCCGCTGACGTAAGACTTCCACCATTTGAGGGGTGGGGTCATTGGCAATAGAAGGCGCGATCGCATCTTTACTGCTTGCCTGCTGTCGATTACTTTTAGCACTGCCCCCCATCAGCGTCAGTCCGCCGCTATGACAGGCATCGAGCCACAGTAGCTGCTGCCGCGCTAACGATTGATTCAGCCCCTGCAATAGTTCCTGCAAAGGTAGCCCCGTGCTGTGCAGCGCCTGCTTTCGAGTATCGCTCAGGCACAGCACTACCTGCTGCGTCGGCTCATCAAAAATACCGTGCCCCGAAAAATAAACCAGCACAGTATCTTGCGACTGGGCCGCGCGGCTAATTTCACCCAGACGTTGGCGTACAGCGCTGGCCGTGGGCTGCTGCTGGGCAAAGTCATGATAGATGCACAGCTCCTTGCTAGGAAATGCCCGCGTTGCTTCGCCTAGCGCTTGAGCTAACCCCTGAGTGTCCGGCGCAGGATATTTCAGCGAGGGCAGCGTTTCTTCTTGATAGTGATTAACCCCGATCAACAAAATCCACAGCTTTGCCGCCCCTGACTTCAGCGCTTGGGCTGGCTGATTGGTTCCTAGTGAAATAGGCATGGCCTTAGTTTTCCAGTGCCGCAGTTTGAATGATGCCACAGGCAATACGCGCTCCGGCATTGCCCGTCGGCTGGCCAAGATCATCCGGCTCAGCGTGAAGAATAAACGTCCGATTAGCAACCGAAAGCTCGCCCGGAGTCAGCGTTAACCCAGGCACATCCAGCGTCCACTCGGCGCTGCCATGATTGTTACCAGGATAGTTTCCCAAATCTCCAGCGTGGGCACTGTCTAATCCCGCGCTGGGCAAGTACCCGTGCATCACCTCTCGCGGATTGAAATGACCGCCTGCGGCCTTTCCTTCTTCCGCGCAGCTCTCTCCCTCATGAATATGAAACCCGTGCATTCCCGCTGGCACATTATCTAGCGTGCCTTGCATTCTAAGGCCAGCGGCGGTTTCTTCTATCAGAACCTGGCCGCTGATAGTTTTAGCTAGGCTAGTGCCTGTAATAGTAGATTGCGCGATCGCTATTACATCTGTTTGAGCGGTTTCCTCCTGAGCGTTCGATAGCTCAGAGGCTTCACACGACACCAATACCAGCAGCAGCACTACCAGCAGGACCAAGACGCCATATTTCGTCAGCCACGATTGACGGACAGCTTGCATAAGTTTTCTCCTAAAGGTTCGTTGTAGACAGGCTCGCTTAAAGACAGGCTCGCTTAAAGACTGTGTACGGACGGGCCACACTGACTATGCACATCGAACTTGTAGACGCTATTGATAGGCACTACTAATCGATCAGCAATTTCCAAAGAGCGAGAATCAGATAAACTGATTGTCTTCATCAGCCAACCCATCTCTGCGAGAAGGCTGCGCCTACGACTACAGCTATGACCTGGCTTTATTCTCTTTGATGGCGTCCACCTTCTTTACGTAAATCAGCTCGATCAAAGAATATCTTTACGCTTTTGCAACCAGAACGTCGCGCTCAAATACAGCACAATGTGAAGACTCAGAAGCCCCCAGCACAAGCCCAGATTTGCCCAGGTCGCAGCATAGGTATCGGTCGCAGAAAAGACTTGCTCTAACACGCTGCCATCGGGCAGGGTAACAGGCTCAGGCACCATAGCATTGATATCAATCAAACTGCCATAGGCCCCCACCGACCAGCGGCTAATCGTGAGCCAGGAGAGTTTTTCAGAGAGTCCTGACAGGTTAAACAAAACCCCCGACAAAATGATTTGGGGAATCATAATTAGCGGTAATAGATTGTTGGCTGCGTTCTCTGTTCTAACCAAAGCTGAAATGGTTAGGCTAAAGCAAACGCTGGCCAAAATGGTCAAAAAGTTGGTTAGCCCTAGACCCAGGCCCCAGGGAATCAGCGACGAGCTAGGCGCGGCAAAGGCCAGTAAAATCACGCCGACCATTAGCACAGACTGCAAAACGGCAATTCCGGTCCAAATCAGCACTTTAGAGCCTAAATAGGCAAAGAGCCCCAGGTTGACTAGCCGCTCTCGGCTGTAGATGGCAGTCTCTTTAACGATTTCTCTAACCGCGCTAGACAGGCCCACCCAGATGGCAATACAGCTAAACACAAAGGCCAGACGCAAAGCTAGCGGAGCCTGTGCTACTGTCAGCTCATCCAAGGTTGCTAGCGGGGTTTGCTCACCTAAAATAATGCCTGTCAGCACGAGGGCAACCGGCCCAGAAATCAAAGTGAGAATTTGACTGAGGCGATCGCGCACTATTAGCTGCCAGTATCGCTTACTCAGCAGCGTAATCTGACCCCAAAAAGAAACCCCCTTGCTGACCCGATCTGTTGCGGAGAGCAGTTGTTTTGGCGGCTGTTTTAACGTTTGTTTTAGTCCAGGGCTCAGCAGCGACGACACATAGGTTTTGTACGCAGCCGACTGGCGATATTTGGTCTGCCAAACGTGAATATTATCGCGATTGGCCGCTTCATTTGCGCCACCCTCTAGCTTGAGATAAATGTCGGCAAAGTCACGGGTCTCTCCCTGCGGCAGGCCAAAAAAGTCTGGCGCGGCCTGCGGCGGACCAAAGTAGCACAAATAGCCACCTCGACCTAAAAATACAATGCGATCGCATACATTAATATTGGCCGTCGCGTGGGTAACCAGCACAACCGTTCGCCCCTGATCAGCCAAATCTCGCAGCAGATGCATCATCTCTTTATCGAGCCCCGGGTCAAGCCCAGACGTCGGCTCATCTAAGAAAAAAAGCTTCGGATCGGCCAGCAGCTCTACGCCAATGCTAACCCGCTTGCGCTGTCCCCCACTCAGATTTCGCACAAAAGTCGATCTAACATGCGACAGCTTGATCTGCAAAAGCGTTTTACTCACCACCGCCTTCACATCCGCATCTGGCGGCAGCCGCAGCCGACAGGCATAGGTCAAAACCTCTTCCACCGTGAGCTGATAGTGCACAATATCGTCCTGGGGCACATAGCCAATCTGGGTACGATACAGCCCCCAAGTATCCCGCAAATTTTCACCATTGATAAAAACCGCCCCTGTCGTAACGGGCGAAATGCTCAACAGTGCCTTCATCAGAGTAGACTTACCCGCACCACTGCCGCCAACGAGTGCCACTAGCTGCCCTGGCTCAATCACCAAAGAGATATTATTGAGAATCTTTTTTTCATTACCCTGTTTATCTTTGACCTGCTTCACCAGGCGATGCGCATCCAAGCGGATTTGGCTGCCCGTATCTTCTAGCAGCAAATGTTCTAAATTGTAGCTAAGCGTAAAGGGCCCCAGGCGAATCAAATCACCGGGCTTGAGCTGGCAGCGTCGGTTGATGCGCTGACCATTCAAAAAAGTGCCATTCGTACTAGAGTCTTGCAAGATATGCCCAGAAGGGCCGTCGGGCCATATCTTGGCATGAACCCGAGAAACAGTAGGGGCATCTAGCACCATCGAAGCATAGCGATTAGGCGTAGGTGCTCGGCCCAGCTCAACCGGCCACTCTTGAAGCTGCTGCAGGTTCAGCCGCCGCAAAGACGGCACCGTTTTAGGCTGTCGGGCAGGTGAGATTCCGCCCTGATAGGTAACTAGTATGCGGCTATCAGGAGAAAGCCCAATTTGAAGCTGCGTACCATCGAGCAGACAGTAGCCTTCCGTCGCATTGATACGCCCATGATTGACAAACATCCCATTACGGCTAGCTGTTTGACCATCCCCGTCAAAAATACGGTAGCCCTCACCCTCCCGCTTCAAGATCGCCTGTCGCCTAGAGATGACGCTCCAGCCCGTAATCCCCGCGTTCAGATCCGACCAGTCTGCATCTCGTCCCAGGCGATGCACATCTTCAAATAGCTCAAAGCGAACGATTTTACCTGCATTGTTAAGTTCTAAGGTTGGTGCAGCCGCAACCACCGTTAATTGCTGAAATCGATCGGCCATAGGACATGCGTTAAAACTGCGTCAAGCTTGGATTTTTATTTACTATAAGCTGTAAGCGACTTATACAAACTCATAGAAAGCCACGCGCTCTATCGTCAGACTGGTTCCTGCTTGTCCCACTTAGAAAGGCCACGCTACGCACACGGCGGCTATGACAAACCTCAAGCTGGCCTACCTACTATCTTCACAACTTCCTCACACTTACAAGCGATAAGTAAGACATTGGAATTCGATAAACATTATCGGCACGGCTACAGGAAAATCATGTCCCTAGTCCCTTTTCAGACCATTATGGTGGGTATTGATACCTCTGAAGTGAGTGAGGTCGCCTTTGACAAAGCGTTAGGATTAGCGAAAGCACTCAGTGCCCAACTGCTAGTTGTCCACGTATTGAGCCGAACAGATTGTGACAAGTCACAGCTCGCCTGTAGCTATTCAGCAACGGGCGAGCTCGTAGCCGTAGGCGAGGCTTCTCATCAAAATGGGGAACAAGAGTGGAACGCTTATCTATCTAGCTATGAAGCACTGCTAGCTCAAAAGGTTCAGGCGGCTGAAGACGTCGGTGTAGAAGCAGAGTCGCTGCAAACGCACGGCGTTTCGGGCGCAGCGCTGTGCTATCTAACACGTAGACGAGAAGTTGACCTGCTAGTAGTGGGCAGTCATCAACGTCAGGGTCTCTCCACACTTTCAACAGGCAGCACTAGCCAATACATTATCAACCATGCCCCCTGCCCTGTATTGGTTGTTCATCTAGACACTCAGGTGCGCAAACAGTATCTTTTGGGTAACGCTTTTTAAGGGGTAAAGAACAAGCGTTTAGACGCACTTTCTATTCTTTAGAGATAGGAAATTGCTCTTTAGAAACAGCTTAGAAACAGCAATAGCTGTTGGTCGTAGTACTGCTGGCCATCGCACCACTGGCCATCACGCACACACCTAGAACTTTGCAACTAGATATCGACTCAACAACTAGGCCGCTGATAGCAGGGTCACAATAGTGCTCTCTTCTATCGCAATCTCTTCTAAAGCTGTTGCTTTAGCTATTTCGCTGACTGTTTCATTTATTTTCCCCTGAGCAGGAGATACATCGCCTGCACTGTAATACACCTGCCAAGGGCCATCATTGCGATGTAGCAAAGACCCTTTCTTTGTCACGCAAATGGCCACAGACACCTCTTCGTTAGGACCATGAAAAAGCGTCGCGCTGTGGTGCAAGCTACCGCCTAGACCGTACTGGTTACAAGCAATTTCTAGCTCATGAAAAGCAAAGGGTTGGCTCACTCTTTGGCAGTAAATTTGAATATATTTGAGACTGTTTCGAACAAAGCGATCGCGCTTTGCGGCAGGCGTTTCTCGCGCTAGCATTAGCGTTTCTTGAAGTAGCTGACGCAGCTTGTGGTTAATATCTTTTTGGCTAATATTCCGTTTAATTGTTCTCATAGCCTCACCTCTACATTTGTGCGTAAGCGGTGATGCCAACCCTGAATCCTTGAGCAATAAGCTAACCCACAATAGGCGGATCTGTGATGTGGGGCCTCACACTCCATGGCAAACTTCAGATGAACCATGGATAGACTTGCGGTGAAGAAAACTCTAGACCGGCAGAAAAGATGCAGAAAGCTTTGGATAAGGCCTTCAGCTTATTTTCCATCAATAGTTCGGGATTTTCTATACTGGTTGTGATGGTAAACCGCGCTTACAATGCTAGATTAATCAGAGTCGATCTTCTATCTGCAAAACTCTCTGGTTTAGCTCTATTACAAGCGTCGCTAAGTTGTCAAACTGTTCATCTAGCGTCGGGTCTCCTAAATTTGATGAATGTTCAACTGGGCGAGAGACCGGGTTATTTTGAACAGATGGTCTAGTACCGCGAGAGAGTTGGTTTTGAAGCTGATTGACCTGATTTTGCAACGCGTTTACTTCAAACTCTAGGCGTGCCAATCGCGAATCGCTTAGCGAAGACGCCTCCACAGATTTGAGCCCAAAGCCTAGATTAGATTCGAGTCCAGAGCCAAGCATTAGCGCAGCGCAAAGCACCGATGCTAGCAGCAGCCAAAACAGACGCCAGAACGAACGCTTGGGAAAAGACTTCATTTGTTATCACAAGATTCGAATTGCTATTTTATTTTAACGATCGGCTTCCACCTTGATGTTACTGCTTGGCAGTTGTCAGGCATAGCCTACGCTCTTGAGATATGCTCATATATAGCAAAGCGCGGAAAGCTTATAGTCAACTCACAAGCAAAAGCTTAACTCACAAGTAAAAGCAACTACAGCTTGCAGAATTAACTACGAAAGCAGCCAGCTATAAGAGCAGCCAGCTACAAGAGCAGTTAACTCAACTACAATTATCACACTCTAAAAGCGATGCCTTCTCTCACCTGTGCCAAACTGATCGCAACTTACCCTGGCGAGTGGCAGGCTGCTACCATCCATCCTTTTCTCCAGCAGTGTCAGCAGGACACCCTCACTGACAGCCAGTTCAACACCTGGCTCGTTCAAGACTATTTGTTTGTGATTGACTTCACCCGGATGGCGGCTCAGCTACTAGCCATCGCACCCTCTACGCACTTTGATACGTTGCTGAGCGGGATGATTGCCCTCAAGGACGAACTGCTGTGGTTTCAGGCAAAAGCCGCAGAGCGCGCCTTGCCGTTGACAGCTTCACCCCAGCTCACCTGTCAGCGCTATTGCCAGTTTATGGCCGACCTGGCGAGCCAACCTTACGCCGTGCAGGCCACCGCATTCTGGGCAATTGAGCTGGCCTACAATCAAGGCTGGCAGCAGCACAGCCCGATGCCAGCACGCTATACAGAATTTGCTGAGCGCTGGGGAAATCCTGAATTTACGGACTATGTAAGCGAGCTAGAGCAGCAGGCTGACAGCGCTTTACTCACCGCTAACGAAGCTGAAAAAGCTGCTGCTAAACAGGCCTTTATTGACGTCGCGCTATTAGAAAAAGACTTTTGGCAGATGGCTTTTAACGCCTCGAAATAGTGGCAATCTCCTACTGCGTTGCTCAAGAAATGTAGGTAAAGAGTTGCAGTAAAAGACTACAGTTAAAAGCCGCTAATCAAGGCGCTGGCATTTATCCAGGCATTTTGTAAAATTGTGCCGAGCGCGATCGCCATTACCCCCACCAAAAGCCCTTTGCCCCCTGGCACCATTGGCTCCAATAGCGGCGAAGCGTCTCGCATTTTCCAAACCATCAGCACAGGAATAATGCCGAACAAAATAGAGTTACCGAAAGCACCAGCAAAGTCAATCGCCTCAAAGAAAATATTAGGATCGGTGAATGACAGCAGCAGTGGCACTGCCAGCGTTAGACCGTAAGCTATATTTCTGCGCGCTTGCGCTATCTGGCTAACGGTATCGCTGGCTAACCACCTGTCTGCTTGCTTGAGAGCGCTCTTGAAAATATCCTCAAAAATATTCAACAGGCCAAAGACAAAACCAACAAACGAAGTTGCGATCGCCACTTCTGAAAACACCGAAACCATCACCCCCAGCAGCGGATGCGCTTTTCCCTGACGCAGTAGCTCAATCGGGTCAAAAATCACATCGGTAGCTAGCGGGCCATCCAAACTACCATTTAACGCCAGCGTCTCGGTCCCCACGCTGGCGAGTATCACCGCATTCCACAGCGTAAACATAGTTAGCGGGACGAGCGAACCTATGACAATCGCTCGTTTTACCCTTGGGGCATCACCCGCTAGCTGAGTCGTAATCACCGGTACCACGTTCTGATACACAAACGCCACAAACATAACCGGCAGCGCCGTACTGACTGCTGCCCACTGCTGAAACTGCCACCGTGAAACATCCACCTGCTCTAGCGTTAGCCCAATCAACACGCCAAACGACACGACGACTAAAACCACCAAAACACTGTTAAGCCGTGCGGCAAAGCGCTGACTGCCCCAATACAAAACGCCGCCAAACATCGCCACAAACGCCACATGCCCCCACCACAGCGGCACGGTTGACATGACGCCCACAGCTCGCCCAAAATTAGCGATCGCATTTGCCAAGATATCGCCACCTCTAGCCACATAGGCAACCAAAAGCGCGTAGTGAATGAAAATATAGACGATGCCAGCCGCGATCGCACCTCTTCGACCCAGGCTCAGCCGTACCGTTGCTAGCAGACCCACATCAGCACTCTGCGTCTGCCGCATCGCCTGCAAATTAGCCTCGGCAATTAGCAAGCCAGAAACCAGCATATACAGCCACGCTGCCACCATCAGCACCGTTGAGGGCACCAATCCCACCGGCAGCGTCACCGCTGGCAGTGCCAAAACCCCTGCCCCCACCGTCGTCCCAGCAATCAGCGCCGCACTGCCGAAGACGCTGCCAGTCTGCTTTAGATCGGTCTTTGCCTCACTAGCTTCGTCCTCAAATTCTTCAACAGCTAAATCTGCTGGCGTTTGATTATCAGAGGCTCGCTGAGCAAACACCCTAGAAAAAAGAGAACTCATGTCATGCTGAGAGTGAGGACTAAATAGCTGGACTCTGAAGGCGCTATGTTTTTAACAATTCTTTCTCTTCTTATTGGCTATCTTACCTTGAGCGTGAGTATAGCTTTGCTCTATTCCATTGGCATAGGCACTGGCCTCGGTGTCACTGAGCTTGGCCCGCCAGATCAGGCCATGACTGCTTCATTTATGGCATTCGCCGCTGTTTGCAGCCTGGGCTTTGCCACACTCAGCGGCTACCTGACAGCAATTGTGGCAAAGCGTGCCCCAGTTTTCCACACCGGGCTGTTGGCCGTTCTACTGGCCGCCGTTTGGGGAGTTTCTACCTTCCTTTTGCCTTCGGTTGAACCGCTATCTATGGCTATTCTCAATCTAGTAATTGGGGTCGCAGGAGTAATGGCTGGCGGCACGTGGCGACTGCGGCAGATGAAGGCAAAAGAGGAAGTGTAGCGGATGATGTGAAGGTAAGTGTTCAGATAGCTTCGCCTTCTGTCTATCGCTTTCTCAAAAAACTGCTTTCTATAAAAACGTCTCGCTACTCTCAAGCTTTGATGCCGAAATAGGTGAGAATCAGCTCTGTGGCACCAGTGTTATTAACTTCGTGGCTTTCGTTTGGGGCCACCGCGATACAGGTACCTGGGGTAAGCGCATAGGTTTTGTCGTTGATTGAAATCAGCCCTTCGCCCGCCTCTACAAAAAACACTTCATGCATGTCCGCATGCGCATGGGCCTGGGCAACCTGCCCTGGCTCAAACCGGGCCTGGGAAAAACTGGTCAAATGGGGCAAATCACCCATTCGCAACATCACCTTTTTGGCGATCGCCCGGTTGTGAGAGACAGTTTCTAGAGGTAGCTGGCTAAGACTAGTAACTTTCATAAGGAAACAGCGTTATGGAGATACCGACGGTGCGATAACTTTCCCGGCCCCTGGCATGTTCATCACCCTAGAGAGCGGCGCAGCATTGGGCACATCCGGCAGTGTTGTTTCTACCCGAGCAGCTACTGCTACAGTCTTAGCGCTGTAGGTTTGAATGGCCACTTTAGGGTATAAACCAATGCTGACAATCGGTATCAGCAGACAAAGGGCCACAAACGCTTCACGCGGCAGCATTCGCCAAGACTTGTCGTCAGGCAGCTTAACCTCACCCACCTCGCCATAGAAAATAGAGCGCAGCATAGACAGCAAATAAATAGGTGTCAGCACGACACCCACCGCAGCTAGCAATACAATGCCTGCCTTAAAAAAGACGTTGTAAGCATCGCTAGTTGCCATGCCCAAAAAGATCGTAATCTCGGCGATAAAGCCGCTCATGCCGGGTAGTGCCAAAGAGGCCATCGAGCCTGCGGTAAAAAAGGCAAAGGTGATGGGCATCGCTTTGGCCATGCCGCCCATTTTCTCCATAGAGAGGGTGTGGGTGCGCTCATAAGCAACACCAGCTAAGAAGAACAGAACCGCCGCGACGAGTCCATGAGAAATCATTTGCAGCATCGCGCCGCTCATACCCAGCGAGTTGAAGGCAGCTAGGCCCAACAGCACAAATCCCATATGCCCTACCGAAGAGTAGGCCAAGCGCCGCTTTAGGTTATCTTGTGCGAAAGCGGTCAGTGAAGCGTAGACAATATTGATCACGCCTAGCAGGGCCAGCACAGGCGCAAAATACAGATGCGCATCTGGCAGCATCTCAATATTCATCCGAATCATGCCGTAGCCAGCCATCTTTAGCAGCACGCCTGCCAAAATCATCGACACTGGCGCAGGTGCTTCACTGTGAGCATCGGGTAGCCAGGTGTGTAGCGGAAAGATCGGCAGCTTGGCCCCGAAGGCTACTAGCAAACCCAAATAGCAAATAAGCTGGAAGGTGAGCGGATAGTCTTTAGCAGCCAGCTCGCTCATATTGAAGCTGAAAGTGCCGCCAAAGAAAGCCAGGGCGAGTGCAACCACCAAAATAAAGACAGAGCAAGTGGCGGTATAGATAATGAATTTGGTAGCGGCATACAGTCGTTTTTGCCCGCCCCAAATTGAAATCAGCAGGTACACGGGCACTAGCTCTAGCTCCCACATGATGAAAAACAGCATCATATCTTGAGAGAGAAATACGCCAAGCTGAGCACTAAAGATCAGCAGCAGCATGGAGTAATACAAGCGGGGTTTAAGCTCTATATTCCAGGAAGCGAAGACAGCTAGCGTTGTCACTAGCCCACTCAAAATCACCAGCGGAAAGGAAAGGCCGTCTACACCAAGCGACCAGCTCAGACCGAACTGAGTAATCCAGGGATACTCTTCTACGAGCTGAAGGCCAGCGGTGCCCATTTCGTATTGAGTAGCAAAAACATAGAGAATAAGGCCGAATTCGGCAAGGCTAGCACCTAGTGCGTACCATCGGATGGTTTTTCCGTCTTGATCGGGCAGCAAAGGAATAGGCATTGCAGCCAAAAGCGGAAAGATGACTAGGAACGTCAGCCACGGAAATGGTTCAGCGATCATTAAAGTTCACGCAATTTCGATAGCGACAAAGACGCACTTCATGCCGAAAAAGCAGGGCCAAAGAGGGGAAGTCTAGCGGGAAGCTGGGCTTATGGACTAGGCAAAACTATCGGATGGGCAAAGATAAGAATAAACACCTACTAAATGCGCCCAGAGGCTAGTATACAAAACTTAAACTCCCTTTGGTAATAATCCGACGAAAGATCTGTGAGCGTTTGATATCAATGGATGTTGATATTACAAATCTATTTATTTTTATGCCATCTGGCGCATCGTATGCCATCTGGCGCATCGCATGCAATAGGCGTAGCTATAGAAACGAACGAGCACTAGCTTTCAACTTTGCGGCAAATTTCTACAGCATCGACGTGTTCTCGTTCTTACGCTTGCTTACGCTTGGCGAATAGCTGTCTGTTCCAAATCTATTCCGACGGCTTAGCGATCGCACCTTGCGTATCTAGGCCAAGACAGTGACCTTTAGCGGCAAAGGGCTGTGATCGCCAAGCCGTTTCCATCGCTTCTCGGACAGCCTCTTCAGTTCCTTTGGGGGCTAGCGCTAGCAACGTTGGACCCGCCCCGCTAATCACTAAACCCCAAGCACCTGCCTGCATTGCCGCACGGCGAACGCTGCTATAGCCAGGAATGAGCTTTTTGCGATAGGGCTGATGAATGCGATCGCTCATTCCGCCTGTAATCCAATCGCCGTTTCCCGTAGCCAGTCCACGCAGCAATAAACCAACATGGGCCGTATTAAAAATGGCGTCAGCACGGCTGTAGGTCCCCGGCAGCACCCGCCGCGCATCTACGGTCGATAGCTCAAACTCAGGAATAATGACCACCGGCACGACCGATTCATGCCAGGGTAAATCACAAATTTGGAGCCGACCGCTAGCCATAGCCACTAGCCGCGCCCCGCCCAGCAAAGCGGGCACCACATTATCAGGATGGCCTTCTGTCTCGTTGGCAAGTTCTGCCAGCGCGTTTTCACTCAGCGGCGAGCCCGCCAGCACGTTGGCACCCATAATGCCACCGACAATTGCCGTAGAAGAGCTGCCAAGCCCTCGTGAAAGGGGAACGCCCAAGCTAATTTTAATGTGAACCGGGGGGGCAGGCTTTCCAATCCGTTCGTAGCACTTTAGATAGGCTCGATAGGCCAAGTTGCTAGCGCCAGCGTTGACGCGACTCGCTTCAGCACCTTCGACTGTGATCTGAAAAGGAGCGCTGTCAGAAAGGGGCGTAAAGCGGGTGAAGTGAAAGCGGTTGTAGAGGCTAAAGGCCGCGCCCAGGCAGTCAAAGCCAGGGCCAATATTGGCAGTAGTTGCAGGAACAGTGACAGTGACGGAAAGAGGCACGAAAGGGGCCTAAGCAGCGTTAGGTGTTAAACAATTTTCGCCATTGTATAGCAAGCCTGTATCGCAAGCTGTACAGGGGCCAGCAGGCAAGTATTAAAAATCGCTGCGGTTTTTTAGCGCCGCACTTAAACGCGTTAAAACGTCAGAAAGAGCGATCGCACCTAAATCACCGTCCTTGCGCGTGCGGATGCTCAAAGTATTCGCTTCTACTTCCTTATCACCAATCACAGACATCACCGGAATTTTGGCCTTTTCAGAATTGCGGATCATCTTGCCTAGGCGCTCACCGCTCTTATCCACTTCTACACGTACACCTAGCTGACGCATCTCTACCGCAGCGTCATCGGCATAGTTCCAGTGTCCTTCGGTCACCGGCAGCAGTCGCACCTGCTCAGGCGCAAGCCACAGCGGAAAATCGCCCGCATACTGCTCAATTAGAATGCCAATCAGGCGCTCTAGCGAACCAAAAGGGGCCCGGTGAATCATAATCGGGCGCTGACGGCTGCCGTCTTCGGCGACGTATTCTAGGTCAAAGCGCTCGGGCAGGGTGTAGTCTACCTGCACGGTGCCAAGCTGCCACTCTCTATCGAGGGCGTCGCGGACAATAAAGTCTAGCTTCGGACCGTAGAAAGCAGCTTCGCCAACGCCTTCAAAGTGGTCCATGCCCACAGTCTCTACGGCCTGACGGATGGCATTTTGGGCCTTTTCCCAGTCTTCATCAGAACCGATGTACTTACCCTTATTTTCCGGGTCGCGGAAGCTAAGTCTGGCCCTAAACGACTGATCCATCTGCAAAGCTCGCAGCGTCACCTGAATCAGGTCTACGACTCGAAGAAACTCTTCATTGAGCTGATCGGGCGTGACAAATAGGTGCGCGTCATCTTGAGTAAAGCCGCGTACCCGAGTCAGGCCACCGAGTTCACCTGACTGCTCGAAACGGTAGACAGTGCCAAATTCGGCAAAGCGAATCGGTAGCTCTTTGTAAGAGCGCAGCTGACTTTTGTAAATCTGGATGTGAAAAGGGCAGTTCATTGCCTTGAGCACAAAGCCTTCATCTTCGCTCTCACCCATCATGGGAAAAAGATCTTCGCTGTATTTCTGCCAGTGGCCCGACGTTTTGAACAGGTCAACGCGGCCCACGTGCGGGGTAACCACAGGCTGATAGCCTCTAGCGACCTGCTCAGCTTTGAGAAAGTCCTCTAGGGTAGAACGCAGCAGCGTGCCCTTCGGCGTCCATAGCGGCAAACCCGGCCCGACTTCATCGGAAAAGACAAATAGACCCAGCTCCTTTCCCAGCTTGCGGTGATCGCGGCGCTTAGCTTCTTCTTTACGGCGCTTGTACTCTTTTAGCTCTTCAGGGGTTTCCCACGCGGTGCCATAGATACGCTGTAGCTGCGCTTTGGTCTCATCACCTCGCCAGTAGGCACCCGCAACGCTCTCCAAGTCAAAGGCTTTAGGATTTAACTCCTGAGTTGTTTCAATGTGCGGCCCCGCGCACAAATCCCACCACTCATCGCCAAGATGGTACAGCGTAATAGGCTCTTCTAACCTTGATAAGATCTCTAGCTTGTAGGGCTCACCTAGTGCTTCAATTCTTTGCTTAGCTTCTTCGCGGCCAATTTCTTCACGAATGACCGGCAGCCCTTTTTTGACGATCTTGATCATCTCTTTCTTAATCGCCTTGAGATCTTTATCCGTAAAAGGCTCTGGCGCGTCAAAATCGTAGTAGAAGCCGTAGTCAATAGAGGGTCCGATGGTGACTTGAGCCTTGGGAAACAGGCGCTGTACGGCCATTGCCATCACATGAGAAAAGGTGTGGCGAATGCGCTCTAGCTTTTCGGATTCACGGGTGCGCAAAAGCTTTATTGGCTTTTCTTCGAGTGCGATCGCACTATTGCCCTCAGGCTTGTTATTAGGCTTGTTAGAGTCTGGAGTCGTAACCATAAGAACCGTGTGGATGAAGCGGCAGCCATACCAGGGCAGACCGCAAAGAAGCATTAAGTCGGACAAAAGAACCGGAAAACCAGTTAGCGTCCTGTAGTGATAATGGACGCGATTAGTGTAGCGCAATAGGCGTTGACTAGCGTTATGAACTAGCAGCGTCAACTAGCCATATTGACTGGCCTATCAGCTAGCGGGTGCGATCGCTCCAAAACCTGCCATTCAGAGATCTGGCACTCCAAAGACCCACCATTCAAAAGCCTAGCTTTTGACATCTACCAGCCTTAGCAGCTCTAGCAAAAGTAGCCGTATTAAAGAACACCTGCTACCATGCAAAAGTGCCCATTAAAAGGTGCAAGTAATTTAGTTAGCAAGAAACCTAGCTGCTCATGGTGTCTTCTACAGGCAGGGCAAATGGGTAGGCAAAACAAACAGGCAAAAGCTCTTTCTTTAGGCCAATGCTTTGGTTTCGCGCTTGTTTTACTATAATTGTTCTACTACATGTTTACGAAAAGTTAAGGGCACGAAACCGTGTTACGGTTATCCGCTATAACTTGACTGCGTCTGATTCAGATATGTTTTGAACAGCAACGCTATCAACAAATAGGGGCACAGGATACCGGTGGGCACGTCTAGCCTTTCAACCACAGTAATTTTCACACGTTAGGAATTAAAAACGCCTTGTAGATTTAAGCTATTTTGCGTCTCGCTGACTGCTCTACTGCTTGCCGTCTTGCTATTTGGTTTTTGCCACCGAGTAAGTTGCCATAGCGAATGTCGAAAAGAGTCCTTTAAAAGCTAGGCTCTAAGCGGCTATCCAGCGAAGTAACTCGATGGAACGACCAGCCAAAGCAACCAGATAAACCAGATCGAACGCTTATCGGTCTAATGCAAGTTTGTTCTGTTGCAAGCTAGCTTTGACGACGTTAGTTAGCTCAGCATTCTTAACCAACACTCTTGAAGATATTCACTCATTTTTGATTTATGACAGCTCAATCGACTTCTATCTCGTCACGGCAAGCATCATTGAAAGCGCCAGTGGCTATTCATCCTATGGCCGACTTTCAGCGCAAAGTGCGATCGCTTGTTCAAACCAAGTCAATTCAGCCAACCGACAGCCTGTGGAAAATTGCCTTCATCTTTGGCGACAAGTGGAGCCACTGGAAGTCTGAGCTAGAGGCTTTTGACTTCACCATGCAAGACGCGATTGGCGACTTGCTAGCTGTAGACTGCTGGGAAGAGGAAGACGAAGCGACAGTCTAGTTCTTTGATCTAGTTCTCTAAGTTAATCCAAATCGAACTGAACTGTTTAGTCCCAGTTTGTCATCTGTCTTTTCTATCTAGCCCTTGCCCTTGTGGATAAGTTGATCTAGATTGTTGGGGTCGATGTCATAGGCAGCACCGAAGCCCATGACAAATCGACCTGAGGTAGGCTGTAGCTGAAAGATGCGAAAATCAGGCAAGCCTTTCATCACTTCGACGATACTGCCAAAGCGTTCGGAAAACTTCTGGGTGATCGCCTGCCACTGTTCACTATCACGCGCTAGCAAAGCCGCCCGGCAGTCGTAACTAAGTCGCTTACGCGCAAACATCTGCTGTGTTTTAGACTCATCTTCTACAAAAAGTGCGCTCGCCTGCCCCGTTGCGGTTAGGTTCTGCGTGTGCGCAGATAGCCCACTGACGAAAATATAGATATTTCGCGCCTCGTCAATAACGCAGGGGGCGTAGCTAGCTTGAGGCTGGCCCTTACTACTAACGGTGCCTAAGACCACGCTCTGAAACTGGCTAGGAAATACCTGATAGGTTTTTAGAAGATCTAGGGTAGGTTTTGTCATTGGAGATGGCCCGTTATTTTGTTCTCTAGCCGATTGCCAATCTATCAAACCTCATTCTATAGAGAGTTATAGAAGGCATTTCGTGACTGCTACTGTGTAGCAGTGATGGCTTAATATTTCTATAGAAACATTTCTATACTTCGTTTTATATTAGCGCTGTCTTGCTTTTGATTCTCTTTTATTCATGACTGCTAGATCTATCCCCGTCGCCTTGGCTAGAGAATCTTTTGTCTCTGTTTCTATTGCAGCTTTCATTGTGTTGCTATGGGTGCTGAGTGCTTACGCCAGCTTGTTTATCCTTCCAGATGCTAAGACGCTATCTATTGTCGGTGTTCTGGCGGTCATTTTAAGTCGTTCATTTTTGCATACAGGCTTGTTTATTCTGGCGCACGATGCCATGCACGGCACGCTTGCGCCTGCCTACCCTAAAATCAACGATTGGTTAGGTCGAATTATTTTGCGGGTGTATGGCTTCTTGTCATTTGAACAGATGCGAACATACCACCACCAGCATCACAAGACGCCAGGGCAGGATACTGACCCAGATTTTCATCCAAGTAACTTTTGGCAATGGTATGGCAGCTTTATGCAGACCTATTTAGAAGGTGGTCAAGGCTGGGTGATCTTTTGGGGCATGTCGGCTCTTTTTTATCCACTGATTTTTTGGCTAGAAGTGCCCGTACTCAATGCAGTTTTGTTTTGGCTACTGCCTCAGGCACTTAGCTCTTGGCAACTGTTTTACTTCGGAACGTACAGGCCCCACAAGCGCCCAGTAGGCGGGCATACCAACGTGCATCGGGCTAACAGCTCACAGGCGTCGGTTTTTGTTTCCTTTTTGAGCTGCTACCATTTCGACTATCATTGGGAACACCATCAGTACCCACATTTACCGTGGTATCGGCTGCCATCTATGCACCAGCGCTAGGCTGCACGCCAGATCTCAAAAGAAGCTAAAAAAGGGTCATCACAACAGGAGTATCAATATGTCTTTATTTTCCTTTTCAGGAACTGCGCCTACAGACTTAGGGATTACAGACGGGCAGCTAAAGCCTTGCCCAGACACCCCAAACTGTGTGTGTTCACAGGCGCCTGCAGATGACAAAGAGCATGCGATCGCACCTTTCTCTTACACAGGCTCAGCCAAAGACGCGATCGCCCGTCTTAAGCAAATCATTGAAGGCATGGAGCGCTCTACAATTAACGTTGTCAGCGATGACTATATCTACGCCGAGTTCTCTAGCAAGCTGATGGGATTTGTAGACGATGTAGAGTTTTATGCAGTGCCGGGTGACTCCGTGATTCACACCCGCACAGCCGCGCGGCTAGGTAAGTCAGATCTAGGGGCTAATCGTAAACGTACAGAAGAGATTCGTCAGCAGTTTTTAGCAAGCAGCTAGCGCTAGCCGATAGACCCTCTGCTGGAGCAGGTGATTTCAATCACAGCTTTACCGAATATTCAACAGATCAGATCTTAAAAAATCAGCTATGGCGCTCAGCCAGCTTGTAGGATAAGTGAGAAAACAGAACGACTTCTTACGTTGAATCCTGATGATCAATACGATCGCTGCTACCTCAGCTAGTCCGTCTACTGCCGCGCCTGCCCAAGTAGAATCTATTCCAAAAGAGCACAACGAGCGCTTGCAAGCTCTAGAAAAGCCAGAATTTGTGCTAGCGGCAATTGATATCGGCACTAATTCTGTTCATATGGTAGTGGCTCGTATTGATGCTACGCTGCCTGCTTTCAACATTATTGGAAAAGAGAAAGAGACAGTCCGGTTAGGAGACTTTTGCGAAGAGACAGGAGATTTGACCGAAGAGGCGATGAGCCGATGCATTGCCTCGCTCAAGCGCTGTATGCAAATTGCCGAAAGCTTGCAGGCAGATGACGTAGTCGCGGTGGCAACCAGTGCGGTGCGCGAAGCCGGAAATGGCCAGCGTTTTATTGATCGGGTGAAGGCAACGGTGGGGCTGTCGGTAAATTTGATTTCGGGCACAGAAGAAGCCCGACGAATTTACTTGGGTGTAATCTCCGGGGTAGAGCTAAAAGGACAGCCTCATGTAATTGTTGATATTGGCGGCGGGTCTACCGAAATTATTGCGGGCCGAGGGGGCCCACATGATTTTTTGAGTAGTAACAAAGTAGGAGCGGTGCGGCTGACAGCCCGGTTTGTCGCTAGCGATCCGGTTAGTAAGAAAGAGTTTGAATATTTGCGGGCCTATGTGCACGGGGTGCTAGAGCCGACGGTGGATAAGCTAAAGAGTAAGCTCGCTCGCCAGCTCAAAGATCGGACCAAAGACCAGACCAAAGGCAAGCTCAAAAGTGCGATGCGAGAGAATCAGCCGTTACGAATGATTGGCACCTCAGGTACAATCGAGTGCCTAGCGACCCTAATCGCAATGGATAAAACAGGCATAGAGCCCGATCCGCTTAATGGCTATGAGTTTTCTTACGATGAGCTGAGCGGCTGGGTGACAAGGCTGCGAAAGATGCGCTATGAAGATCGGCTGGCGCTGTCAGGGATGTCCGATCGGCGAGCAGAAATCGTAGTAGCTGGGGCCGTAATTTTGCAAGTAGCGATGGAGCTGTTGGGTGTGCGATCGCTCAAAATCTGTGAGCGCTCCCTGCGCGAAGGCGTCGTCGTAGACTGGATGCTGACGCACTCTCTGATTGAAGATCGAATGGCGTTTCAAGAGTCGATTCGCGATCGCTCAGTCCGCAAGCTATCACAAAAGTATAAGGCAAATGGTGAAGCCGTTGCGGCCTTTGCAGTGAGCTTGTTTGACCAAACCCAAAATAGGGCGCATTCGCTAGGACCCTTAGAAAGAGAATATCTGTGGGCAGCAGCCATGCTGCACAATAGCGGTCACTACGTCAGCCACTCAGCGCACCATAAGCACTCTTACTATCTCATTCGTAACGGCGGGCTGCTCGGCTTTACAGAAACAGAGGTAGAAATTATCGGCAACATTGCTCGCTACCACCGTAAAAGCTATCCCAAGCGTCGCCACGAAAATTACAACAATCTACCGGGCAAGCACGAGCGCAAGCTAGTCGATCAGCTCAGCGCTATTTTACGGCTAGCGGTAGCGCTAGACCGGGCTAGATGCCAGGCGGTTAGCGCTGTTGAAGCAGTCGTTGACACTAAAGCGCAGGTACTTCACCTATATCTAACGCCAAGCGATCCGCACAATAGCTGCGAGCTAGAGCTGTGGAATTTGGCCTACAAAAAAGAGTGGTTTGAAACGGTCTTTGGGATGAAGGTCAAAGCAGCTATCTCTAGCTGAACCTTTGGGCAACTTCTGCGTCTTATGAAACAGCGAGGAGTTTTTCAAGGCTATGGATAACAAGCTAAAAGTCTTACTGATTGTTGAGCAGTGCAACCCTGAAGGTTCTTCGGTGCCTTTAGTGGGTTACAACTTCTACAGAGAGATTAGCCAGCGGGCTGAGGTGACACTGGTAACACACGGTAGAAATCAGGCGAGTTTGAAGCGATCGCATCCTGATAGCGACATTGTCTATCTATTTGAAAGCGAATGGAACAGACGGTATTACACCGTAGCAGACAGGCTTAGTCGCATTAGAGGCAAGATTATTTGGCCGTTGCGGCTAACGCTGGCCTACCCTATCTATGCTGAATTCAATCGCCGGGTGTACCAACAGTTTGCACCTGCTATTGAGCAAGGTCACTACGACGTTGTACACGCGATTACGCCAATGGTGCCTCGCTATCCGGTCAAAGTCGCCAGCGTCTGCGGCAAAACGCCTTTTGTCTTAGGGCCTGTCAACGGCGGGGTGCCCTATCCAGATGGGTTCAAGGCCGTGGGCAGACGAGAGTTTTCTGGCCTAAACTTCTTACGTTCGGTGGGTCGTTTTGTAATTCCAGGATACCGAGAGACCTATCAGCAGGCAGACTATATTCTAGCGGGCTCTAGCTATACAGCTGGTCTGATCAAACGCCTGTTTGATTTGAGCGACAAGCGCGTAGAGCTATTCTATGAAAACGGCTTGATGCCTGAGTTTGTGAAGTCTGTCTCAACAGCGCCAGGTAGCGTACAAACAGCGGAGCCTCAGCTCAATCAGCTCGCTCAACCGCTAGACAAGCCGCTAAATCTTTTGTTTGTAGGGCGTTTGGTTCCTTACAAAAGTGCAGACATTCTAATTGAATCGCTATCTAAGCTGCCTGCTAATATTTTACAGCGAGTACAGCTAACGATTGTCGGCGAGGGTTCAGAGCGAAATGCGCTAGAGCGTCAGGTGTCGGCGTTAGGCCTCACAGAGACAGTGACGTTTACCGGCTGGGTTGCTCAGATAGAAACGCTGCAGTACTACCGTCAATCTGATATCTTTTGCTTTCCATCTGTTCGCGAGTTTGGCGGCGCTGTTGTTTTAGAAGCAATGGCGAATGGATTGCCTTGCATTGTAGTCAACAACGGTGGCATTGGTGAGTATGTGACCGAGAAAACAGGCTACAAGATTGAGCCCATTTCGCGACCGTTTGTAGTGCAGGCACTAGCTGAAAGCATCGAGCAGCTGGCAATTAATCCCTCACTTCGCCAAGAGATGGCTAAAAATGCGGTGCAGCGAGCCAGTGCCTTTACCTGGGATGCGAAGGCAGCACGCATCCTTGAAATCTACGAGACGCTAACCAAAAAAGAACATCGCAGCGCCTCAAAGCAGTTGCAAGAAGCGCGCTAGCGTTACTGCAAAGCGTCTTCGCCCTTTTGATATAGCGATCGCGCGTAGTCTGTCCAAGCGCCCTGCCCCCAGTAGCGAAAGCAGCTTGTTTCAACCAGCAGCAAATACAGCAGCGCCGCCTGATACTCGGGCTGCTGCGTCACGCTAGGATCTGCTTGAACTAGCGAGTCGTATTTCTGGTGGAAGCGGGCGCTAAGCTGATTCATTGGGCCCAACACATTCTCGTAGCCCTTTACCCAGCTCAGATCGTTGGTCCAAGAGGCCCCATCCATATGAAACTGATGGTCGCTTTCCTGAAGCTGTTCAATAGCGATCGCAACCGCTTCAGGCGTAGTGCTACTCGGATCTACCCGCTGCCAAATTTTGTGCTGCCCCACCGCCTGACACCGAGGATAGTCATCGGGGCTAACGCCAGCCGCTTCAATCATCTCTATATATTCTGTGCCGTTCAGGCCCACAACGCCCTCTGCCGAGCGGCCATTGTCTTTGATCTGCCCCCAAAAAGGTACAAAATCTCGCCCGTATTCGTTCATCATCACACCGCCGTTTTCACCATCGGCAATTTGCGACACGCAGCAGGGCACGCTAACCTCGCCAATTTGCTGACGTCCTCGGCTTTTGGCCTCGTGATAGGGCTGCATTTGAGCCACCAGCTTAGTATCAGAGCCTTGGGTTTTAATCAAAGCCCTGATGCTGATAACCTCGCCCCGCGAGTTGCGAGCAATTAGCTGGTTGGGCACATACTTGTCGTCATGACAGAGCCTTTCACCATTAAGCTGTTCTACCGAGTGTTCTTGTACCAGCAGCCAGCGATAGCCACAATCTTTGAGCGCCTTAATGTATTCGTACAAGGTGTCTGGATGGTTAGGCAAGTGCATTTCTGGCGGAGAAAAGCCCTTGACCCGTTTGAGCGCCTCGCAGCCAAACAGAGCGGCAAAATGATGCTGCCAAGCTTGAATATGCAGCTTAATATCGGGAATAGGGGTAGAGGGCACAACGGCATGGCTCCACATCGTGCCTAGCCACTCAACGTAGGGCTCATACTGGGGCTCGCACAGACGCTGTAAGTCGCCAATAATATCTTCACGATCCATTTGGCGAAAGGCCCACAAAAGATTGCCTGAGTAGTCAAGCATAATGCGCGGATTTTCGCCTTTAGCAACCAGATCGGGAATCCACTCGCCCATACGTTTGTAGCACCAAGCAAAGACACTAGCATTGTGATTGTCGCCTTCGCCAGGATGCTCAAACATGCGCTGAAGATTGCTGATGGTGGTGCCATCGTGGCCCGCTGGCACGCTGGGCTGATGCATATGAAGGGCACAGGCAAATCCAGCAGTAATTTTTGAAAGATCTAGGTTAGTACGAGGTAGAAAGACCGGGTCGGTATGATTGGTAATTTCGGTAATAGTGCTCTCCCATCCACAGATGTTGGGCAAGCCTGAGCGAGTATCGTCGAGGGTTGGATATCTACCCGCATGTTTGCTCGCAGGCTGGTTATGTGCGCTAGCAATCATATAGAAGCGTTCCTTTAGATCCGTGCTGTTGATCTATGTCGATGGTCACGTTGTTAAGCGTAGCGAAAGGGTTTGAAAGTCTGTAATAAGTAAAGTCAAGGCGACTCATGTTTTTCACTAGTTAGCGGCTCGCCTGGCCCTTTCGCTTTTGATTCAAGGGTTGTGACACTGGATATGACGATAAGTCTTGACCCAAAAAACAACTTTAGTGGGTCGAAATTCGTCCCTCTTTCTGCTTGAATAACGATATTACATAAACTTTCATTACATAATCTTTGGAGTCACTCATGTACATCGTTCAAATTGCTTCCGAGTGTGCACCTGTTGTTAAAGCGGGTGGCCTGGGCGATGTAGTGTACGGACTGAGCCGCGAAATAGATGCGCGAGGACACTGCGTGGAAGTGATCTTGCCGAAGTATGACTGCATGCGCTACGACCATGTGTGGGGAATGCACCAGGCCTATGAGAATTTGTATGTGCCCTGGAATGGTGGGATGATTCACTGCTCTGTTGACTGCGGCTGGGTACACGGCCAGCTCTGTTTTTTCATTGAGCCGCATTCGGCTGAGAGCTTTTTTAGCCGGGGCAAGTACTACGGCGAGTGGGACGATCAGGTTCGGTTTGCCTTTTTTAGCAAGGCCGCGCTGGAGTTTTTGCTAAAAAGTGGCAAACGCCCAGATGTGATTCACTGCCACGACTGGCAGACAGGACTAGTGCCAGTGATGCTATTCGAGATGTATCAGTATCACGGTATGGCTAACCAGCGGGTGTGCTACACCATTCACAACTTCAAGCACCAGGGGACTTGGAGTACGGATATTTTGCGGGGAGTAGGGCTAAACCGAGAGGCGTATTATGGAAGTCGCGATCGCATTGGCGACGACAGCAACGCCGGTGCCATCAACTTTATGAAAGGCGGTATTGTATATGCCAACTACGTAAACACCGTTTCACCTCACCATGCTTGGGAGGCACGATTTACTGACATCGGCTGTGGTTTACAGCCAACGCTAGACGTGTACCAAGACAAGTTTGGCGGCATTTTGAACGGGCTGAGCTACCAGGTATGGAATCCAGAAACGGACACTCTACTGCCGGTAAACTATGGCATTGCAGATTTTGAAAATAAGGCTGTAAATAAAAAGGCACTGCGCGAGCGGCTAATGCTAGCCGTAAACGATAAGCCAATCGTGGCCTTTATTGGCCGATTAGATCAGCAAAAAGGTGTGCATCAGGTGCATCACGGGTTGTATTACAGCCTGGTGCATGACGCTCAGTTTGTGCTGCTCGGCTCGGCCTCAGAGCCAGGGCTAAACGATTGGTTCTGGCATGAAAAGCTGCATCTAAACGAGAACCCTGACTGCCATTTAGAGATTGGCTACAACGAGGAGCTAGCGCACCTAATCTACGCGGCAGCGGACGTGATGATTGTGCCCAGTAACTACGAGCCCTGCGGGCTAACCCAAATTATTAGCCTAAAGTACGGCACGGTGCCAGTCGTAAGAGGGGTTGGTGGCCTAGTAAATACCATTTTTGATGTGAATTATGATACTAATCACTCGGTAGAGGCGCGTAATGGATTCGTGTTTTCCGAGAACGACAGCTACGCGCTAGAGTCAGCGCTAGGCCGAGCTTTAAATCTATATCATCAGAAACCGGAAGACTTTGAGCGGCTAGCGAAACGGTGTATGACCTACGACTATTCTTGGAAGACACCGGGCGATCAGTACGAGGGTGTGTATGAGCATATTCGGCACAAATAGATAGCCAAGCGGCAGCCGAGAGCTGAGCATAGTTGTAGAGTCGGCCCGTTTAGAGGGTGCCTAGCTATAGAAACCGAGCTTCAATCTCGTTAGCGGGAAGTGGTTTGGAAAATAAGTAGCCTTGGCCAAATTGACAGCCTAGTTGCCGTAAGTACTGTAGCTGTTGGTGGGTTTCAATGCCTTCGGCTACGCTGGTTAGACCCAGCTGGTTGCTCAAAGTAACAATAGTGCTCACAACCTTGTAGTTACGGCTTTCCAACTGCATTTGACTGACAAAAGACTGATCTATTTTTAGGCTATTTACAGGTAAACGATGAAGGTAGTTGAGAGACGAATAACCCGTTCCAAAATCGTCAATGCTAATTTGAATTTGTCTGGCTGCAAGCTGGGTCAGCAGACCAATTGTTTGTTCAATATCTTCGATCAGTAGGCTTTCAGTAATTTCTAGAGTGATTGCGCTTCCTGGCAGTCCAGTCTTTTTCAAGATGCTATCTATATCCTGAATCAAACTAGTTTTACGCAAATCTTGCGCAGATAAATTGACACTGACTTTAAGCAAAGGCCTGTGAGTAAATTGAGCCTGCCAATGACTCATTTGCCGACAGGCCTGTTCAAAGACCCAGCGATCGAGTAAAACAATTAGACCAATCTCTTCCGCGATCGGAATAAATTCAGTAGGAGAGATCAGCCCTCTGTCAGGATGCTGCCAGCGCACCAAGGCTTCGACTCCCGCAAGCTGGTGGTTGAACAAATCAACAATAGGTTGATAATGAACCGTAAATTCTTCTTGATCCAGCGCTTTTCGCAAATCTGCTTCTAGGGTCAAACGCCTGATCGCTTGAGTATGCATGAGCGCATCAAAAATTTTGTAGGAACTGCTCTCTTGGGTTTTCGCCCGGTACATTGCAATATCCGCATCGCGAATTAGCTCACCCGCTTGTTGATAGCCGTCGTTGCCTAGCACAATCCCAATACTTACGCTGGTGAATATCCGATGATCGTTGACTGTGAGGGGTGTTCGGCAATCTGCCAGAGTCTGCTCGACAATGTGAACGATTTCGTCTGTGTCCGCAAAGTCTTCTAGCAAAATCAAAAACTCATCACCGCCGAGCCGAGCCACCAGATCGGTCCCTCGCAGGTATTTTTTTAGCCTTTGGGCGATCGCAACTAGCAGCTGATCTCCAACACTATGCCCTAAGCTGTCATTGATCACCTTGAACCGATCGAGATCAACAAATAGAACAGCGTAGCGGTAATTCTCTGAGCACTTTGCTCGCTCAATTGCCAGGTCAAGCCGTTCTAAAAGCAGGGTTCGGTTGGGTAGATTGGTCAGTGGATCGTGTAAGGCATTGTGCGTAAGCAGAGCCTGAGCCTGCTTTAAATCGCTAATATCACGGCAAACGGAAATCAACAAATCATCTTCGGTAAGAGTAAGCGATATTCCCTGCACGAAAGTAGATCCGTCTTTACGGGTTGCGATCGCCTCACCCTGCCATGCCCGATCGCGCACTAGCTGCGGTATGATTTCTTTCTCAAAGTAGGTTCTTCCTTCGTACGCATAATTCTGTCGCCAGCTTGTCCCGACCAGCTCATCAGCTTGCTTGTACCCAAAGAGATTAAGATAAGCCTGGTTGACATAGAGATAGGTATCTCCTTGGAGAATGCTGATCCCGTCAATAGCTGCCTCGATTGCAGCCAGCAGCCGTTTACTAGCCGCGTCTGCGCGAAGCCGTTCAACTTCAGCCGCAGCTCTAGCCGCGAAAACCTGCAAAATTTGCTCAGCCCGATAGGGATTTGGAATTTCGCCTTGATGAAAGATACACAAATCTCCAATCGCGTTCCCCCGCGAATCCTTCAAAGCAATCCCTAGATAGCTCTCTGCGCCCATTTCAACCAGGTCAAGATCGTCAGGAAATAGCTGCTGGACGGAATGTTCGCAGTAAAATCTTCCGTTCTGTAGGGTTAACTCACAAGGGGTATTCACAGGATTATAAGTAAAGCTAGGTTGCGCCGCATCGTGGGCCCAAAAGGCTAAAGCATGAAGCTGCCCGTCAATGTACTCCGATACGATAGCGTGAGAGACCTGAAGGGCTAACGCAATATGGCGGGCTAAAGCAGAGAAAAAATCCTCTCCGGTAATAGCAGCCGTTCCTGCAATCAGATTTTGTAGCGCCAGTTCCGACTGTTTGCGTTCTGTAATATCGAATGTCATGCCGAGCAGCCGCTTAACCTGCCCTTGCTCATCACGCTCTGCTTCGGTTCGACATTCGTGGTAGCGCAAGGCCCCATCCGTTCGAACAATACTATGCTCAATCGTATAGGACAGGCCTTTAGTAACTGCTCGCTCGACGCATTGTTCTAAGCGCTGGCGGTCTTCACTCGTAAACTTCTGCAGCAGCTCTAGATAAGAAGGGGGCGGGCCAGTAGGTTCTAAACCGTAGAGGCGAAACATACCAGGTGACCAGGTAATGTTCTGACTTGCCAGATCAAAGGCCCAGTTTCCGACCTGGGCAAACTTTTGCGCTTCTAGAAGCATGTTTTCGCTGTAACGCAGTCGTTCTTCTGCTTGCTGGCGTTCAATAGCGATGCCTGCCAGGTGGGCCATCTGAGCGATGGTCTCTAGTTCGTAAGTTTTGGGCGATCGCACTGTCTGGTAATAAGTCGCAAACGTCCCCAAGACCTGACCATCACTGCCAAAAATCGGCGCAGACCAGCAGGCTCGCAGACCATAGCTAAGCAGTAAGTCCTGAGAATCTTGGACAAAGTCAGATTCAGCAATATCGGGAGTGATGACAGTTTCACGTCTTAAGATCGCTCGAGCGCAAGGACCCAAATCATCTGAGACTAAAAGTCCATCGACACTCTCACTATATCTATCAGGTAAGCTAGGGGCCGCGCCGTGGCGAAGGCGATTATCCTGATCAAGTCGCAAAATTGAGCAAAGGGCTTGATCTAAGGTTGCCTCAATTGCCTCAACCAGCGCATCTAGAATCTCAGGAAGGGGATTTCCCTTAGCAATTTTAGCTAATAGCTTATTTTGGATTTTTAGTGTGGTATCAGCGAATTCACGCTCATTCATACTAGTTCTGATTCTTTTTTAGTCTAGCTTCTTCAATCTGGCTTTTCTCAACGCTGTTCATTATATGGGGTTCAATGCAACTCCCAATAGCTCTGTTGCGTAAATGGGTCGATAGGCTGACAGGGAGAAGTCGTTAGGTTGTAGTTACCGCAACAAACAACGAAACCATGACATCTCACTATCGCCGCTGCAGCAGGTCTAATTGTAACGCTGCATTAGTGGCCAGAGGGGGCATAAATATCTAGGTCAGTGAAGCCGTTTTGAGCGAATAGAAGAATACCGACCGCTCTTCGACGCACCGCTCTGCAAACTGTTCATGAAAGCAAATAGAAATTGGTATGAGATCACAAGATATTAACGGCTTTGCTAGTTGCTTTGTAGGCCAGGGGTCAAGAAGGCGACAAGTTTTGCGATCGCCTGCTCAGTATCTTCTGGCGAAGTGGCGCTGAGAAGGGCCCCCGGTTTTCCAGCTTGGCCAAGCGAGCGAATGAGGCTAGCGACGACGAGATCTAGTTTCCAGGTGAGCTGCGATCGCGTTTGATCCGGCAAAGCTCGCTGAAAAGCATCTAAAAACTTTTCTGTGCTGGGCCTAAACTGAGCATCAGCAATACTTTGTACGGGTTCGGGCTCGGTGCGGCAGCGACCGACAAACTGGCCCCGTAGCGGATGAGATTCTGTGCAGCGCATAGCGCAGGTCAAAGCAGGGCCTAAGTAAGCGCTTAAAAGGGCTTCTACAGTGGGGGGCGTATTAGTAGTAGACGTATCGGTGACGGCGGTTAATTTTTCGAGGGCAGCAAGCTGTTCGCGGACGATGGGCTCAGAGATCCGGGCGAGCACGGCGCTGAGGAGATCTTCTTTAGAGCCGAAGTGATAGTGAACAGCAGCTAGATTGACGTTTGCCTGACTGACAACGCTGCGCAGGGTCATGCCCGCATAGCCGTTTTGGGCGATCGCACTTTCGGCCACATCTAAAATTTGCTCTTTGGTTTCAACTGACGAAGCGTGAGGCATAAACTGAATGCTTGATCTTTTTTAAGACGTACGTTTTAATATATAAATTAGTCACTTTACTATTAAACCACATAGGTAAGCTGTCTGGAGCTATATGTAATCGCGAGAAAATCGCAAGCAATAGTGCTTTCCTCTTTAAGAGAAAAGCTAACAAATTCAAAGCTTTCAGCGACTTTTGGAGGTATCCTACATCTCTTTTTACAAACTGTGTAAGACTAAATAGGTGATACAAAGTCTCGCTGTCCAGATGTTTTTTTGTATATTTACCTCCAAAAAACAAATCAAACGTCCGTTTTAATTTTTCCCTCTCTGCAGTTTTTCTCTTTCACGCTTCTCTTTCCGAGCACACAGGCCAATGAGTCCTTCTTCCAACGCTTTGCCCTCGTCGTCTTCCAACTCTAGTCCTTCCGCTCCTAGTCCTTCCACCTCTGGCCCTTCCGCCTCTAGCCCTTCCACCTCTAGGCTGAGGCGACCGTCTCCCCGATGGTTGATAGGGCTAGGTCTATTGGGCCTGCTGTTAATTGCAGTGCCTATAGTCAACAGGGCCCGCCCGGCTGAAACTGCAGACACTGAAGCTATTGCCGACAATATCCTATCGGTAGAAACAGTGACAGCGACGCCGGAGAGTAGCTACACGGTGTCGCGAGCCTACACAGGCGAGATTGCAACTCTGCAGGCAAGCGAGCTGGGGTTTGAGCGCGGCGGTCGGCTCACGGCGCTGCTAGTACCAGAAGGAGCACGGGTAGGTGTAGGTGAACCGCTCGCTCGGCTAGACGTGCAGAACTTGCAAACTCAGAGACTTCAAATTGAGGCGGAAAAGGCGCAGGCACTAGCGCGGCTTTCGGAACTAGAGACAGGAGCCCGCTCGGAAAAGATTGCGGCAGCGAGCGCGGCGGTGCAAGATTTGGAGCAGCAGATTGCGTTGCAAAGGGTACAGCTAGCTCGCCGAGAAGCGCTGTATGCACAAGGCGCGATCGCAAAAGAAGCGTTAGACGAGTTTAGCTTTGGCGAGGGTGCTTTGCAGGCCCGGCTAGACCAGGCCCGTAGCCAGCTACGAGAGTTGCAAAATGGCACACGCCCAGAGCAAATCAACGCACAGGCAGCAATAGTACAACAGCTAGATGCCCGTTTGGCAGACACTGACGTAACGATTGCTAAAAGCACGCTGAATGCGCCTTTTGATGGCACGGTGGCAGAGCACACAGTAGATACAGGTACGGTGGTAAGCGCAGGGCAGTCGGTGTTGCGATTGGTGGAAAGTGATATTCCAGAAGCGCGAGTGGGGCTGCCGGTAGAGGCCGTTTCGCAATTAGCCAGAGGAAACGAACAAACAGTAGCAGTGGGCGGCGAGCAGTATACGGGCACGGTAACAGCGATTTTGCCAGAGGTAGATGAGCAAACGCGAACGCAAACGGTGGTGCTAGCACTAGAGCCTAGGGCCGCAGCGCAGGTAAGTCCGGGGCAAACGGTGCGCTTAAACTTGAGCGATCGCATCAATACATCAGGCACTTGGCTACCCGCAGGGGCTTTGACACAGGGGATTCGCGGGCTGTGGACGTGCTATGTGGTAGTGCCTGCGGCGGCTGAAACTGATGGCGAAGTGGCTGGTAAGACGGCAGGCTATGTGGTGCAGCCGCAGACAGTGGAGGTAATTCATCAGGAGGGCGATCGCGTATTTGTAACCGGTACCCTTCAGCCCGATGATCAGATTGTGGCCAGCGGATCGCACCGACTAGTGCCGGGGCAGCAGGTGAGGCTCGCAGGCGAGATTGCAGAGGAGAATGCGCAGTAATGGTCAAGCATTTTTACACCAATACCCGGCTGTTGATTCTAACGATTGTTTTAATTTTAGCCTGGGGTCTACTCTCTTTTCAGGCGCTGCCGCGGCAGGAAGATCCAGAGCTAGTGAGCCGGGTGGCGGTAGTGCAAACAGCCTACCCGGGCGCAGATGCTGAGCGCGTAGAATCGCTAGTAACAGAGGTAATAGAAGCTGAGCTAACTGAGTTAGAAGAGATTGCGATTCTCTCTTCGACTTCTCGAGTAGGGTTTTCTTCGATTTCGGTAGAGCTGTCTGAGGCCATTGATAATGCTGAGCCGGTGTGGGCCAAGGTGCGCAATGAGCTAGACGCAGCGGCAAATCAACTGCCTGCGGGCACCAGTGAGCCTGAGCTAGATGAAACAGAAATTGCAGCCTACAGCGTGATCACCGCGCTGAGGTGGGATTTGCCACAAGAGCCCAACTACGCTATTTTGGGTCGTCTTGCCGAAGAGCTAGCGCTCCAGATGCGAGCAATTAACGGCACCAAAGAAGTAACAACGTTTGGTGCGCCCAGTGAAGAGATTGTTGTTGAGGTAGATGCGCCAAATCTGGCAGCGCTGGGCCTCTCGGCGCAAACGTTGGCCAGCCGGATTGATACGAGCGATGCCAAAGTATCGGCTGGGCAGCTACGAGGCACACAGCAGGATTTGGCGATTGAGGTGCAAAGCGAGCTAGAAACAGCAGAACAGATTCGCCAGATTCCGATTCAAACTAGTAACGGTCAGTTCGCCCGCTTGGGCGATGTGGCAACGGTGCGGCGCGGTTTGCAGCAGCCAATGTCGGACGTCGCAATCGTGAGCGGTCAGCCTGCGATCGCCATTGGTGTGCTGATGGAACCCAGGCGGCGAATCGACCAGTGGGCAGTTCAGGTACGAAGCGCACTCTCTGAGTTTGAGGGTCAGCTCCCGCAGGGGGTACAGCTCGATCTGTTGTTTGATCAAAGCCGCTATGTTGAAAATCGGATGGAGACACTCATCTCTAACCTGGTAGTAGGCGCTTTGCTAGTGATGGCAGTGACGATGGTGACCATGGGCTGGCGAGCAGCGCTGGTAGTAGGTACGGCGCTGCCAATTACCGCGCTCGCGGTGTTTGGCTGGATGAGCGTACTGGGCGTACCGATTCACCAAATGTCAGTGACAGGGCTGATCATTGCGCTGGGTTTGCTGATTGATAACGCAATTATTGCCGTCGATGAAATTCAGCTAGAGATGGCGCATGGCGATTCGCCTTTGACCGCGGTGGTCAAAACGGTGGACTACATCAAGGTGCCGCTGCTAGCTTCTACGGTGACCACGGTGATGGCATTTGCGCCGATTTATCTGCTGCCAGGAGCGGCAGGCGAATTTGTAGGAACCATCGCGCTAAATGTGATCATGTCGCTGATTTCTTCTTTGGTGCTGTCGCTAACGGTGATTGCGGCGCTAGCGGGCAGGCTGCTGGGAAATAGCGAAGCCAAGTCGCGATCGCTCGCAGGTCAAACAGGCCCAGTAGCAGCTCTTCAGCGATTTTCGCTGCGTCCAGGAAGCTGGTGGGCAGAAGGAATTTCTTTGCCCTGGCTAGCACGCCCGTATCAGTGGACGCTGCGGCGAACCATGGCGCGGCCTTTGCTAGCGATCACGCTTTCGCTGCTGCTGCCGCTGATTGGCTTTATTACGGCAGGCACGCTAGATCAACAGTTTTTTCCAGCGGTGTCTCGCGACCAGGTGCAAATAGAGATAGAATTTGCACCCCAAAGCGCGATCGCTCGCACCCAACAACAAATCAACCAGGCACGAGAGATTGTGCTAGCAAATCCGCAGGTTGACGATGTGCACTGGTTTGTTGGAGAAAGTGCGCCAAAGTTTTACTACAACCTTAAGGCAACGCGACAGAATCAGTCTGAATATGCGCAGGCGCTGGTACAGCTAAACACAGATAAAGACGCGGCAGCGATTGTGCGATCGCTTCAAGCCGATCTCTCAGACACTTTTCCCGCTGCGCGGGTGCTAGTGCGGCAGCTAGAGCAGGGCCCACCCTTCGATGCACCCATTGAGCTGCGGATTTATGGACCAAATTTGGCAGAGCTGCGGCGGCTAGGTCTAGAGGCGCGGCGCATTTTAGCCAGCATTCCTGAAGTGACAGTAACGCGCGATGATTTAGGTGAATCTTCAGCAAAGCTAGGGCTGACGGTGGACGAGGCTCAAGCGCGGCAGAGCGGGCTCAGTAATGGAGCGATCGCACAGCAGCTAGAAGCGTATTTAGAAGGCAGCGTAGGCGGCTCTGTGCTAGAAGATACCGAAAGCCTGCCGGTGCGAGTGCGAGTGGCAAATCAGACCCGCTCAGATCTCGCTCAGATTGCCTCTCTAGACTTACGCTCAGAGACGGGTAACAGCACGCGCTCAGCCAGCGTCTTAGGCGAGTTTAGTCTAATACCAGAACTCTCTAAGATCGCTCGGCGCAATGAGCAAAGGGTAAATATCGTACAGGGCTACATCACAGCCGGCATACTGCCCTCAGTGGTGCAACAAACCTTTGAAGAAAAACTAATAAGTGAAAACTTTGAGCTGCCACCGGGCTATCGCACCGAGTATGGCGGTGAAGCCGCAGAGCAAAGTCAGGCGGTAGGCAATCTGTTGATTTACGTGCCGCTCCTGGCAATTATCATGGTGACGGCACTGGTGCTGTCATTGAGTTCTTTTCGACAGGCAGTGGTGGTGGCGATGGTGGGTGTGGGCTCGGTAGGCATGGCGCTATTTTCACTGCGGGTGTTTGGCGCAGTATTTGGCTTTATGGCTATCATTGGTTCGCTGGGCCTAGTAGGTATTGCGATCAACGACACGGTGATGGTGCTCTCAGGACTAAATGAAAATGCCGCGGCAAAGAGCGGTGACCGCAAGGCGATCGCATTTGTAGTAAATAAGTCTACTCGCCACGTGCTAACAACAACAATCACGACAATTGCAGGATTTGTGCCGCTGCTGCTAAGTGGGGGGCCTTTTTGGCGACCTCTAGCAATTGCGATCGCAGGCGGCATTAGCGGATCTTCGCTATTAGCGCTTTACTTTGTGCCTGCGGCCTACGCGCTAATTTATCGCCCAAAGCGCAAGCCCCAGTATGTTAAACAGCCTTTACCCTTGATGTCACCGTAGTTGCCTTTGCAGTAGCTAGACAACAAAGCTAAAGAATATTTTGCGCTTCGCTTTGCCTAAGAACATACAGGCAATTCATAAGCCATTAGTTGGTCAAGTAGTCAACCATCAGTTATTCGTTAGTCACGCATCAGTCAGGCATCAATCAGATATTAGTTGAATAGATCAACAAAGTCGGCTGATATCATCTGAAAGGCCTACGAGCATCATCTGCTTGGCTAGCAGCGCTTGCCTAAAAATCTAAATATTGAGTAAATGTTGAGAGAGTTAAGATTTTTTGATTAAACTGATTCAAAAATCAACATATTTTATACACTTTAGATAATTCGGCTATTGCTTGCTTCAGTTTCGTAACGATACTGAAGGTAATTAAGAAATAGCTTAGATTTTTACTAATAAAGTCCTCCTACATACATATCTACCAAAATTGCGTTGGCAAAGTGTGAGCGTTCATAATGTTTCGTAAACTCAAGCTGGGAACTCAATTTACCCTACTGCTAACTTTGATCTTTTTAGGGGGGGTGCTGCTTAGTGGTCTTACCCTATCAAAGGCAATGCAACGTCAGGCAGAAGGCGTCGTTTCGACCAAAGCAGAGCTGTTGACCCAAACGATGAATGCAGTAAGAGGCTATACGAGCGATCGCGTTGCACCGTTGCTACAAGATGAGCTAGAAGCTAGTCCAGCCTTTATTAGTGAAGTAGTCCCAGCCTTTTCGGCACGCGAGGTTTTTGAAAAGTTTCGCGCTCAGCCTGAGTACAAAGACTTTTTCTACAAAGAAGCGACCCTAGACCCGACCAATCTAAGAGACAAAGCAGACAGCTTCGAAACTCAGCTCGTTGAACAGTTTCGTGCTCAGCCTGATCTCCCACAGCTGTCAGGCTATCGAAACCTACAGGGCACAGAACAATTTTTTACCGCTCGCCCGCTCAAAGTAACAGCAGAAAGCTGTTTGCAGTGCCACGGTCGCCCAGAGGCCGCACCCAAAAGCCAGCTTGCTACCTATGGCGCTGAGCATGGCTTTGGCTGGCAGCTAGACCAAGTGATTGCCGCTCAAACCGTTTATGTTCCCTCGGCTGAGGTTTTTGCCCAAAGCCGTCAGTATCTGGTACTGACGATGGGCATTTTCGTCGCTATTTTTGCGCTAGTTGCGCTGCTGCTCAATCGACTGCTAAAGCGCCGAGTAATCTATCCAATTAATCAGTTAACGACAATTGCTCGCAGCTTGACAACAGGCAGGCTCACTGCCGAACGCGTGAGCGCATTTGACTCGCCTGATATTCATAAGGTGGCACGACGAGCAGACGAACCTGGGCAGCTAGCACGGACGTTTCAGCATATGGCCCAAGAGGTCGTTGCCCGTGAGCAGAACCTGGCGCAGGCAGTTGAGCGGCGCACCGCTCAGCTAGCACAGAGCATTAAAGTGGCGCAGCAGGCTACGGCTGACGCCGAAGAGGCTAATAAGACCAAAAGTCAGTTTTTGGCAAACATGAGCCACGAGCTGCGCACACCGCTAAATGCCATCATTGGCTACAGCGAAATGCTGGTAGAAGACATCACGGAACGAGGCACTCTTGGACTAGTTCCCGACGTGCAGAAGATTCGTGGCGCAGGTAAGCATTTGCTGGGGCTCATTAACAACATTCTCGATCTGTCTAAAGTTGAGGCGGGCAAGGTAGAGCTGTTTTTAGAACCCTTTGAGATCGCTCCGCTTTTAAACGAAGTCACAGATACGCTGCATCCTGTAATCACAAAGAATAACAACACTCTAATAATTCAATGCCCCGACGATATAGGCACCATGAGAGCAGATATGACCAAGCTGCGCCAGTGTCTGTTCAACCTGCTCAGCAATGCTAGTAAGTTTACAGAAAACGGTAGAATTACGCTGGCAGTCGAGCGATCGCATCTAGAGCGCTCGCATCTAGAAAGCTCGTATCTAGAAAGCTCGCAGCCAGGACAATCAGACACTGACTGGGTGACCTTTAGAGTCAGCGATACAGGCATCGGCATGACGCCCGCCCAGCAGGCTAAGCTGTTTCAATCTTTCACACAAGCAGATACCTCAACGACCAGAAAGTATGGAGGAACCGGTCTGGGCCTGGTCATTACCCGGCAGTTTTGTGAGCTGATGGGCGGACAAATTAACGTTGAGAGCGTGGCCGGGCAGGGCACAACCTTTACGATCCGATTGCCAGCGCAGGTACAGCCGCTTCAGCGCGAATCATCGCCACCGTCCGAGAACAGGGCAAGCACCTCTGTCGTTACAAATTCGATAGCGGGTGCCAGCAAGGTTTTACTCATTGATGACGATCCGGCCGCTCACGATATTATGCGGCGCTTTTTGAGCCGAGAAGGGTTTAGCGCGATCGCTGCTTTTAGCGGAGAAGAAGGGCTTAAACTCGCAAGAGAACACGCCCCCGACGTGATTTTGCTAGATGTAAGAATGCCTAATTTAGATGGCTGGAACGTGCTAAGCCGGATAAAGTCTGACCCAGAACTTGCCAGTATTCCAGTAATTATGGTGACTATAGTCGACGATCAGTCTTTAGGCTGCGCTTTGGGAGCGGTAGACTATCTGCTAAAGCCAGTAGACTACGATCGATTGCTTACTCTCCTACAGCCCTATCAGCAAGACTTATCGCCATCTACGGTAATGGTAGTAGAAGACAATGTAGACAACCGGGAGATGATTTGCCGTCAGTTAAGCAAGGTAGGCTGGCGCGCAACTGAGGCAGAAAATGGAAGGGAGGCCTTAGAAGCGCTACAGCATGAACAGCCGAGCGTTATCTTGCTCGACTTGATGATGCCTGAAATGGATGGATTCGCGTTTATTCGCGAGCTGCGCCAGCACCCTCAGTGGCGATCGCTGCCTGTAATTGTTCTAACAGCCAAAGACTTAACGGGTGAAGAGCGTCAGTGGCTAGAGCAGCAAACTCAAAAAATCCACCAAAAAGGTAGCAACAACCGACAGCTCTTAGCTGAAATCAACAGTTTGCTGAGTGGCTGATACGCGGCTGAGAAAACCGGCTATCAAACTGTTAATTAGTCTGTTGATTGATCCAACGCCTTTCTCCCCCTCAAACTTCCCTATAAGAACTTATCCTGCCGATAGCTGCCTTACCTAGAACCCGAATTACGAGGTCTTCTCTAAGATGCAACAGAACAGCCAGGCGTATCACAAGCTACTTGCTTACCTGCGACACGAGCTTTGTACGCCCATTAGCGGCATGATTGGCTATAGCGAACTGCTGCTAGAGGCTTTACCCGATCAGCTAGAGTCTTCTACTTTGGCTGAAGACCTGCAAAAGATTCACGGCTGCGCCCAAAGGCTGTTGACTTTAGTGAGCGTCATTCTCGATCCGGATCAGCTCGAATCTAGCCAAATTGATGGGGATTTGAGCAACTTTGGCGCAACGCTACGCATGGAACTGCTGACACCCTTAAGCACGATTATCGGCTATTGCGAGATGCTGCTAGAAGAGGTGCCCGCAAAGCTTATTCCAGATATGGACAAGCTGCATGGCTCGGCCCTACAGCTTTTGAGCCTGATCAACGATATTGTGCATCTAGCGCAGCAGCAGCTTCAGAGCCTGACCAGCGCACCCGACGAAACCTTAGATGAAGTTGCTGGCGGTGCGAAGCTATCTCTTCAGAGTCCAGAAGCTGCTTACCTTGCTAAGAGCGCTGCTGATACGCTAGAGGCGCTCACCCAGCCTTCTACACAGCAGTTTTCGGGTGGCATGATTTTGGTGATTGATGACAATCCGACCAACTGCGATTTGCTCGCTAGGCGGCTAAAACAGCAGGCTTATGGGGTAACAACAGCGACAAACGCACAGCAAGCCCTGCGTCTGCTACAGGCAATCTCTTACGATTTGATCTTGCTAGATGTGATTATGCCTGGAGTGAGTGGGCTATCGCTACTACAACAGCTCAAGCAGCACAAGAGCTGGCGGCATATTCCGGTGATTATGATTTCGGCTTTGGATGAAATGGCGGGCGCGGTCAAGTGCATCGAGCTTGGCGCAGAAGACTATCTGCACAAGCCATTTGACCCAACGCTGCTTAAAGCGAGGATTAGCGCTTGCCTAGAGAAAAAACGACTGCGAGACCAAGAAATCTTTTACCTGCAGCAGGTAGAGAGGCTAACAGTAGCAGCAGCGGCGGTTGAGACTCAAAGCTTTGACCCCAACAGCCTAGATGATTTGAGTCAGCAGCCAGATAGACTAGGTCAGCTTGCACGGGTTTTTCAGCGGATGGCGCGCGAGGTGCGCGATCGCGAGCAGTCTTTAGAGCAGCAGCTAGAAACGCTGCAAGTGTCTATTAACAGCGGCCAAACCAGCACGCTAGTAACAGAGATTGCCACCAGCGATCATTTTCAACAGTTGCAGAAACGCACGAAAGGCAATCTTGACATTGAAAATCTCTATCGCCCGTCTTTGTATCCGCCGCTGTCCGGATTTGACGCCGGATTCGACACTAATTTTTCTGGCGAGGGCGATCAGCACATGGCATCTGAAGAACAGACATCGTCTTCAGATGCTGAGCGCTCAAAGGCCGTTCAGATTACCGGTCCCCTTCTAGACAATTCTTCTAACTCGCTTGCAAACCATTCCTCAAAAATAGTAGCGGTTCACTCTTTCAGGGGGGGTACAGGTAAGTCGAGCTTAACGAGTAATCTGGCGGTCCGGCTAGCGCAGTCAGGTCAGCGTGTCGGAATTATTGATACAGACTTGCAATCTCCTGGGGTGCATGTGCTATTTGGATTAGAAGATGGCATTAGTGAACGGGGCAGCGGATGCACCCTAAATAATTATCTATGGGGTGAGTGTGCGCTACATGAGGCTGCCCGCGATGTGAGTAGTGTTCTCAACGATTCAGGCCGCCAGTCTTCAGATCGCCAGCCTTCAAATCAGCCACCAGCACCAGGCGGCGCAATTTATTTGGTGCCTGCTAGCACACAGCCCAACGATATTACGCGCATTGTGCAGGCAGGCTATGACAAAGAGAAACTGCTAGAGGGCTTTGATGAGCTAATTCGCGACCTGGGCTTGGACGTTCTGCTCATTGACACCCACCCTGGCATCAACGAGGAAACACTGCAGGCGATCGCAGCTTGCGCCCTACTGGTTTTGGTGCTGCGCCCCGACTATCAAGACTATCAGGGAACGGCTGTTATTGCCGAGCTAGCCCGGCTGCTATCGGTTGAAGACATGCTGCTAGTAGTCAACAAAGCACTGCCTGCTTTTAATGTAGAGGCCTATCAGCAGCAGTTAGAAACAGCTTACGACGTATCTGTAGCCCAGATTTTACCCTTTGCAGAAGAAATGATGCATTTAGCGAGCAGCGACATCTTTGCGCTGCGCTATCCTGACCACGCCTTAACCCAAGCAATGGACGCGATTAGCCAGCATATTATCCAGCCCTCATCTGCCCAGTCTTCATCTACCCAATCTTCATCTACCCAATCTTCATCTACCCAGTCCTCAGCCGCCGCTGAAACGACCCGCTATCCCGAACGTTTTGCCAAAAAGCACTATGCCTAAGATTCTTTTAGTTGAAGACAATGAGATCAATCGAGATATGCTGTCTCGTCGATTGGCGCGTAAAGGCTATGAGGTCACAGTTGCAGTTGATGGCGCAGAGGCGATCGCCCAGGCCCGCTCAGCGCGACCTGATTTGGTACTCATGGATTTGCATCTGCCGGTATTAGACGGCTGGGAAGCAACCCGACAGCTCAAGAGAGATGCCCAAACTCAGTCCATTCCAGTAATCGCGCTCACGGCCAATGCGCTGACAGGCGATCGCGAAAAAGCCCTAGCCGCCGGGTGCGACGAGTATGAGACTAAGCCTGTCAATTTACCGCAGCTGTTAGAGAAAATTACGCTGTTGCTACCCGCTATTGTTGAGTCAACTACTGAGCCACCGTCAGATTCACTGCCAACAACAGCCGGCCTACCAGCAGCGTCAACGCTCCGGCTAGAGCTGCTAACGCCGCTGAGCACAATTATTGGCTACTGCGAAATACTCTTAGAAGAAGCCCCAGAAAGTCTCGGCGCTGATCTGAAGAAAATTTACGCCTCAGCGCAAGCGATTTTGGGTAAGGTAAACAGTCTCGATAGCTGGGGACAGCAGCAGCTAAAAGCAGCTCAGCAAGAGGCTGACCAGATTAAAGCGCAGGCAACAGAAGTCTCGCTAGAACAATTACCAATAGGTGTCTATCGGGCAACCGCTGCAGGCCATTTTAGCTATACAAACCCGTCCTGGATCAAGCTGATAGGCTATCCTGACGCTGAAAAGCTAGCAGAAGCTATCACCGACATTAAAACTCAAGTTTATGTTGACTCAGGTCGATATGCGGAGTTCAAATATCTGTTGGAATCACACGATCAGGTGATTGGGTTTGAGTATCAAGCCTATTGCCAAGATGGGAGCATTGTCTGGCTCTCAGAGCATGCGCGGGCGATCAGAGACGATAGCGATGAGCTAGTTGGCTATGAGGCTGTTGCTGAAGAGATTACGCAGCGCAAGATGGCTGAGACGGCGTTAAATCAAGAGCTGATGGCCATGCGCAGCGAGCTAGCACAAGTAAAGCAGGCCCAGCAGGCGACAGAAATTATTCAAACAGATTACTTTCAGCAGCTACACAGCGGCGATGAAGCCCCACAGCAAGAGCAAGTAGCTTTGTCACCACCAGCGGCAGTCAAGATTTTGCTAGTCGAAGACAACGAATTAAACTGCGATATGCTCTCTCGTCGCCTGAAGCGAGCGGACTATGTAGTGGTCACAGCTAGCGACGGTGCAGATGGCGTGCTTAAAGCCCTAGCAGAGCAGCCTAATATTATTTTGATGGACATTAGCCTACCGGTGATAGACGGCTGGGAGGCAACACAAAAGCTCAAGGCCGATATGCAGACCTGTCAGATTCCGGTGATTGCGCTAACGGCCCACGCGATGGCAGGCGATCGCGAAAAAGCTTTAGCCGCAGGCTGTGATGACTACGACACCAAACCAATCGATCTACCCCGACTGCTCGGCAAAATCGAGGCCTGTTTAGCACGCACTACCGTCAAATGATGGGGAAAGTAGTAAAACAAATGAATACTTATCTAGTCAAGCTGAGAAACGCGGTTCCAGAGTTCATCACGGCCTTTTATTTGGTTGGGACTAGTTTGATAGGAACTGGTTTGATAGGGACTAGTTTGATTGGGGCTGATTCAGTCGGGGTTAATTTCATCAAGACTAGTTTGATAGGAACTGGCGCAGAATTTTCTAATCCTGTTCTAAGCGCTCTGTGGTTTCTTCTACACTTTCTATCAGGCGCTGTTTTACTAAGAACAACATGGAATTTCTCAATCTTGATTCATGGTCTAGGTCACGTTGCTGTTATTGCCGTCTTAGATCGAGATTTAGGTTTCGTCAACATCGCTAATATTTTTGAACATAGAAGCCTATTAAAGGCGCTGATCTCCTGCCTGCCGTTTACAGCTATTTTCTTGCCTTTTGTCTATAGCGAAGCCTATCTGTGGATAGATGTAGGCAATTCAGCAGCTAGCGACCCAGTGGCTGCTGATTTAGATACTGAAACAATCCGCGTCAAAGCATCGGGTGGCATCTTATTTAATGCCTGTGCCTTATACCTAGCGCTCTTATCTTTCTTATTTATACCCGGTAACAGCCCGTCAGCGGTGACGTTAGCAATCCAACTATTTATCGGCACTAATCTGTTGCTGATTGTAAGCTCACTGTCGGATATAACAGCAGTAGTAACCGGAAAAGCTAGCTGCTTTAACTGCGGTAACTTTGGCTTTTTAGGCAAACGACTGCCAGAAGATGGGGGTGACCTGCTGCCGACGCGGGTAGTTGAGATGTTTACAGCCATGGGCAGCGAGACTGAAATTCGAGGTGAGCAGGCAGGAGGCGGCGTTATTTTTGCACGCGATCGCACCAATCAGACTATTTTTGTAGGCGAAAAGATCGTCAACCAAAAGCGAAAGAACCTCACTCAGTCGCTCGAATCAGCATTTGCACCAGTTCGACGAAAGGCAATTTCCGCAGGGGCTAAACCCTTAAATAAAGCGGTAATGGGCGTTTGGCACTATCGCTATGCTACCAGCAGCCCCCCTGCTGTAATGGAAACGCATTGGCATGAGTGGATGCCCGCAAGAACGGCGGCTGTTTGGCAAGTCGTGCAGGGAAAATGGGTGTGCGATCACCAAATCGTCAATCATCGTATCACTCACAATGGTGATTTTGACGCTTGGGGTTTGTTTGGCCGCCCGGTTGAAAACGCGCACTTGGGCCTGTGGCTAGAACGGGTGCTGCACACGCCTAACGCCACGTTAGGAGATTCTCCTAAAATCGCAGGCACGATGGACCTACTGATTACGCAGGGAATGTGGGATGCCTCTTTGCGTCTGGCCTATCAGTTTGCCATCGCAACCTCCATCGAAGCCGCGTTTGACGGGCAGAGCCCTACTAAGCTAGCCCCAAATACCGCGCCAGCCACCAGCGAAATCGAAGCATGGAGTGCGATCGCCGAACAGATTTTCGAAAAGCACAAAGGGACACTGCTACTGCCCTATGCCAAGTCTATGCTAGAGGTCTCTAAACCGCACTTGAGCCGCTTCGAGCAAGATCTTTTGCAGGCGCTCAGCCAGCATGGCACAGTTAGCCAGTGGTCATCTGCTCAGCAAACCGCTTTTGCCAAAACTGCTGTCTATGCCTTTTTCCACAACAACTTGTACCAGGCGACCAAGCTGTTTATGTCTAGAGCACACGGCAGCTTTGGCCTAGTTACAGTCTCTACGCTCAGCGAAGATAGCCTAGTTTTGAGCGCCTGGGGACAGCCCATGGTCACTGGCTTCAATGTGCAAGACAACTATATGGTCTACGCTTCAGAGCCTGCTGCAGTAGATGCAGTACTCTCGCATATCCCACGATCTTATCGATTAGATTTAGATCAAAAGGCGGGCGAAATTGCCTGGGTAGGGGTAGATCGAATCGCAGTTTATTCGATGCAAGCGGACCGCGAGCTGCTAGGCCCCGCGCTAGAGCAGCGTTGGATTCCGCTACAGCATAACCCCTACATTCTGCCGCCCCAGGCCGATGCAACAGACCCAGTAGAACAAGATATCAAAGACATTCCAAGGGTGCTAAAAGCAATTGATATTGACTGGTGCGACCCCGATTCGTTTAACCGTCAAAGCGGAGACTATTTGGCGCAGCGGCTGTTAGAAAAAGCAAAAATCTGGGAGCAGCGGCAGCGAGCAACAATCAACATCAAGCTGGATTCAGTGCCCTACGAACAGCCAGTAGATCTGTTGATTACCGGAGTTGAGAGCAGCCTGTGGCTAGGCGAACAGTTTGCCCAAGATTTGAGCACGCTCTTTCCGGCGCTGAGTATTAAGACGCTCTCTGCCAATCAAGTCTTGCGAAAACTACACGATGGCTTTAGCGGCCTGCATCTAGACAAAAGCTCGATTGTGCTAGCGATCAGTCAGTCTGGGCAGACTTTTCCAACACTACAGGCAACCAACGCCTTCGAGCTGTTACGACAGCAGCAGCAGATTGGCGAACTGTTTATCATGACCGGAGAGCTTTGCAGCCTGATGGGTAGCGCGATCGCACAGTACTACTATCCAAACTCTGACTTTAGCCGCCGAATATTTGTCAATGGCAGCGGCAGGCGAACGGCAGAGCCGATTACGGTGGCAGTGGCCGCCGCGCAGCTAACGCTAACAGAGCTGCTGCTGTATTTGGCAAACCGGCTGCGATCACGCCTACCCGGTCGTCAAGGTCCGTTTGGCATGACACTCACCACAGCCGACCTCTCAGCCCTAGAGCGAATTAAAGACGACTTTCTCAAGCAAAGCGTAGTGACAATCATTGGCACAACAGCCAGCGGCGAAAGACACGATTCACCTATCCATCAAACGCTGATTCAAGAGAGTCGAAAGTGGGCCTTGCATATCTTAGAAACACCAACAGTCTGGGCAATTCATGCACTCTATGTCTTTGTCACGGTTGGATTTACAGGACCGCTGCTGCAAACTATTTTTCGTGCGCTAGTGGCAATCGCACGCTTACCTGGACCAGTGCTGTGGCTACTACCGCTAGTCACCCTGGGCGATATTCTAATCTATATCTTCGGGCCCTGGCTTTGGAGCTTATGCCTACGCTATTTCCAAGGCAGATCGCGACTGGCTCGCCTGGGCAAACGTACCCTAGTCATTGGTGATGTTCGATGGGTACACAAGCTGCTAAAAGCCTACGTTAGCAAACTGTTTTCACTTAGCTATGGGATTGCCTCACTAGACGTACACAGCGCCAATCCGCAAGATCACATGCTGCACCACTTCGGCCATAGAATTGTAAGAGGCACACTCGTATTCTTAGGGGTGCCAGACGGGCGACGTCACCCGCTGCGCAGAGACGACGAAAGCGCAGTCATTATGACAGGTAAACAGGCCAACGGCGTTCGCAACGTGCAAATTGGCGCAGAAATTATTGCCCTAGGTCACAATCCTGCGATCGCCCAACAGGGGTTTCAAAACAGCCTCGTTCTACCTAGCGACCGAGAGCCCGCCGCGCTCGTCAAAAATCTGCCCATTGGGTTCGAGCAGCTACGAGAGTCTCGCTTTAGCGCCTTCGAGCGATTGCTAGCCAGCTATGTATTTTTCTGGGCGATCGCCAAGCAAGTTGCAGCCTTTCCACTCCTACGCTATCAGCACTGGAAGTCTCAAAGCCGTTCTCGTATCATGACCACCGCTGCGCCCATCGCTCGCTCAACAACAGATTCAGCTCGCTAGCCCAGTTTCCTATCCTAAGCCTCTCGAAGCTACAGGGTTACTCACAGAGATAACACCGTTAGATTGAAACCTCTTGAAACTATTCAGTTTCAAGAGGTTTAGAAAAGAAGCGGGTAATGGGATTCGAACCCACGACATTTTGCTTGGGAAGCAAACGCTCTACCACTGAGCTATACCCGCAAAAGAGTCAGGAAATGATAGCCTAACGTCTCCAGACATTTTTGCTACCCTTCGCACGCATCTCTTTTGACGTTATCATTATGCCTCCCCCGCTGATAGTTGTCCATGCCTTGGATTGAGGCTATGCAGCTAGAGGGCTACTTTTTGATGTCGCAGCTATAAGGCATAGCCTTTCTATTCAGCATCTTCTTCGTCCGAATCTGGATCTTCTATCGTGAACGAGCGGGCTACGATTTCTCCGTTCTTCTGAACAGCTTGATCTTCACCGGGAAACTCATATTCGCCGCGATCGCCCGCATCAATGTGCAGCAGCACCCAAAGCTTCTCGTCAATAGCAGGTGATTCCCACAGATCTATAATCACATCCTCACTGTCACCCGAATCTACCCGAGCTTCGCCAATTCCCTCAGAAAGCAAAATGCTGCCGTCTGACTGGCTTTTGTGAATAGAAACCCAGCCGTCTCGGGCAGTGGCTACCGTCTCAACCAAAATCTGACCGCCTGTCGTCTGGTTTTTGACGACCAGCTTCACATTCGTCTGGTTCAGTCCTGCTATATCGTCTTCTCCTTCCTCGTCCGCCTCACTTTCATCCAACTCGCTCTCATCCGCCTCAGTAGCCTCAGTATCTGGTTCGTTCTCAGCGGGGTTGCTCTCATCTGCCTCACTCGCCTCAGCCGTCTCGCCGTCAGTAGGGAACTCTGCTGCTGAGGATGGGTCTTCTGGCGCGATCGCACTATCACTGCCAGTACACCCTACTAAAAAGCAAGCCGCTGATAAAAGGGCTAAAAGGTATTTCATATATTTTCTGACTTTTTAACGCCTGCGGGATTTTACTGATTTGTTAAGTCATTTTATGGCACTTTTCCCGCTACAGAAAAGCCACCACAAAAAATGACAAACAAGTAATAGAAGGCGGCTCAGTCTTCAGCTCAATCTTCGGTGGCGTTCTTTTGTGGCGGCCTGTTGTGGCAGCCTGATTTCGATTATGCTAATGCATATCGTTCATAGACATGTCAATGAACAGGCGATCGCGCAAAATTTTAGGATTCATCACGCTGATAGTCATTGTGGCAATTCCACTGGTTGTCATGAATCAGCTTGGCATTGGCAAAGCAGAAATTAAGGCCTATGTCGAACAGCTAGGCGTGTGGGCACCGCTAGGATTATTTTGCCTGCGCTTCACCAGCGTCCTCATTCCGGCTTTACCTGGAACTGCCTATTCTGTTCTATCGGGTGGGCTCCTTGGATTTGGCAAGGGCATAGCGGTAGTCTGCCTGTCCGACTTTTTGTCCTGCTCACTCAGTTTCTGGCTAGCTTCCCGGTTTGGTCGCTCTTTTGTCAGCCGGTTAGTAGGCGATCGCTTCATGTCAAAAGTAGACAGCTTCAGCCGCAAAAATCTAGAAAACAACTTTTTTCTCATGAGCGCGCTGATGATGACCAGCTTCTTCGATTTTGTTGCCTACGGCGCTGGTCTAGCCCGCACGCCCTGGAAAAAGTTTTTGCCCGCGCTCATCATCAGCATTGCTGTCTCTAATCCTCCCTTTGTAGCCCTAGGTGCGGGCCTTTTTTCAGACGGCGTGGGACCAGTTGAAAATGGGAGACTAGTCGCATGGATAGCGCTTTTGAGTATCTTCGGACTGACACTAGTGACAGGACTTGTTAGAAGGCGTTCTCAGATAAAGCCATAGCAGAAGAGCCATAGAGAGTAGCCATACAAACAACCAGTAACAATAAGATCTTCTAATCAAGAGACCACCGCAAACTGATACCAAAAGATTGACACTTACTAAAACAGGTTCTAGACTAGCCGAAGTGCATTGCCGTCAGCGTTCCTGAGCAGCGTTCAACTTGTCATTTGCCTAAAGGCCAAAATAAAAAAGTGACTAAAATAGAGAAGTGACCGCCTCAAAGGTGACAGCATAGCGTCAAAATTTCTAACCGACATTTCCAGCATTTCCTCCGGATACCACATCCGGAAATATAGCAACTGGAAGCAACTACCTATTGAACTATCTTCAGCTTTGAGATCATTCTTAGCCTGAGCTAAAATCTGCTGGCAAAACGGATACGCACCTGATGTATCTGCCGAGCGCCCTAATGCGTTGCGGCACTCGCTATAGAAGAAAGTCTTGAAAATCGTCACCAAATGTCTATTAACCCTACAAAGAGCAGCTATGGCTGTTCTTTCAAATGCATTTACCTATTTCAAGATTTAGTCTTTTATTGCAGAAAGGAAACCCATGCAAAATAATGTATTTGAACAAGAAGTTCTGAAACTCACTAATGATTTTCGTCAAGAGAACGGATTAAAAGCGCTGGTTGTCGATCCAAGCTTAGAAAAAGCTGCTGACAAGCATTCTCTAGACATGGCTAAGCTAGACTTCTTCAGCCACACTGGAAAAGACGGCTCAAGACCGTGGGACCGAGCTGAAACAGCAGGCTATGAGACTAAAACCGTTGGTGAAAACATTGCAGTAGGCCATCAAACCCCAGAGGATGTTGTTAATGGCTGGATCAATAGCCCTGGCCACCGGGCCAATATGCTAAATCCCGCGTATAACGAGATTGGTCTGGGCTACTATTTCCTAGAAAACGATACTGGCAGCGTCAATTACAATAGCTATTGGACCCAGCTATTTGGTAAAGGCACGATTGAAGCGCCTGCTTCTAATACAACCCAATCTAAAACATCTCAGTCTCAGCCGCCTGAAACTGCGCCTGCACCCGCACCTAAACCCACGCCTACATCCACATCCGAACCCACCTTTAACAACCGGTCGGTCATCAGAGGAACGCGCAAAGCCGATAAGCTGTTTGGCGGGTCTACTAACCAAAAGCTGTACGGTCGAAAAGGAAACGATACCATTAACGCTGGCGCTGGGAACGATAGGCTAATTGGTGGTAGTGGCAATGACAAGCTCTTTGGTGAGGAAGGTAACGACCGACTTTTGGGCGGAAGCGGTAAAGATGTGCTGCAAGGCTCATCTAAAAATAAGCGGAATGAAAAAGATATCCTAACGGGAGGGGGCAGCGGCGATCGCTTTGTCTTAGGTAACAAAAACGGTGCCTTTTATAACGATAATCGAGTAGGCACAATGGGGCTAAAAGACTACGCCCTAATCACTGATTTCGACCGTGGGCAAGGCGATATCATTCAGCTCAGTGCTAAGCATCGCTATCTTCTAGGCGCATCCCCACAGGGTGTAGAAAGCGGCAAAGCACTCTATATAGACAGCCCTAACGGCCAGCAAGACGAGCTGATTGCCGTGGTTCAAACTAGTTCTCAGCTCAACAGCAGCGCATTTACGTTTGTCTAAACCATAGCCGATTGGCCTATTGGCACAAGGTTGTTGCGCGGCCAATTCTGAGGAATTGACCGCGCTTTCTCAAACCCGGAAAATTACAAAATGAGCAATCCAGTTTGTTAGACTGACACACTGGCGATCGCCGCGGCATAACAAACCAAAAGCCAGTCAAAAACCTAGATAAACCTAGTCAAACAAAGCGTTCTAGAGAACAATCAAAACCTGAAAGGGCTACAGGGTGACTTTCGGTGGCTATCTGCTAAAGATAGGCCGCTGCGATCAGTGTCATAAAAGTGGTTTCACAGATCAAGAAAACTGTTCTTTTTTTCGCTTATTTTGTTTAACAAACTATAGCTAAGAAGAAGAATACTTTGTATTTTCAAAATATTGCCTGAAAGTCTCTCTATGCGGTTGTTTCAGGCGTAGGTCAGACATGTCTGACAATACGAAGAAAACACTGTCGTAAAAATAAAAGCCGAATAAAAATTCAGATTGAAAAAGCCTGTACCCCTTTAAGTACAGGCTTTTTATTGGCTATTTCTATGAAGCTACAGATCAAAAACTGGATCTCCATATCAAAAGAGGTTGTTGGAACATCGATATGTTTTCAATATACAAGCCTCCTGTAAACAATCCGGTGCATAAGAATGAACACTCCACTAAAAACTTTTGACACTCGCTCTGTTCTTGATTCTACAGAGTCTTCTCTACATAACAGCAATTCAGATAGCCGCTGTTCAGTACAAGAAATGCAACCGGGCCCGTCGTCTAGATCTGTAGCTACGTCTACGGCTATTGCACTTGTGCTACTCAGTAGCAGCCTCAGCATCTTTGGCATCGCATTCAATACAGAAAGTGCGATCGCTCAAACAGCGCCGACCAACCGTCTAACACACAACGCTGATAACGGTTCGGTGCACTTAGACAACAATGCTTTTGATATTCGAACAGGCGCTCTAGAAAACACCTCTAATATTCCGCTACCAGCACAGCTTCCAACGCATACCCAAGAAGGTGTTGCTCAGTCTGTCACGCGCGATCGCCTCGCACCCAATACCATCGAGATTTCACCCGACCTAGACTATATCGATCGTGCCTTAAACCAGGCCATCAGCAACCAGCTACCGAGCGCTCAATCAGTTAGCAGCGAAGCCGTCCCCACCTACGCACCTAGCTACGAGCTAGAGTCCGACTCTTTACAGTTCACCACCCAATTTAACCTCAGCCAAAGCCACAGAAACCATCGATTTGCAGAAGGTATTGAGGTTAGCGTCATAGATGAGCGCGGTAATGTCGTCAGCCGTGAGTCAACCTTTGTCAGCGGCGGCGGCATCAAAATTGGACCAGACGGACAGCCACTGCCAGAAGCTTCTGAGCTAACCGTGGCCTACGGCGCAAATGACACCGTTGAGCTGCGAGTGCTCAATCTTAGAGCCGATGGCGCTACCCCAACCGAATCTGGCATCTATCTCTCGCAAGCCGGTGAGTTTGTAGTAGAAGATGGGCGACGCGGTGGCGACATAGACTTTAACGATGGTGAATATGTCCAAGCGTCGAGCGGACGGGGTGCGGGTCAAGTGCTCGTGCAGAGCGATTCTATCTCTGTTGAGACCAAGGTTGTAGAAACAACGCTGGCACCTGAAACAAGAGTAGAAGAAATTGTTGAAACCGACATCATCGAAACAGTTGTTAGTGCCGACAGCATCGCGATAGAAGAAAGAGACTGGGGGCAAGTAGAGCTATCTGGCGACCAGCCTTCCGTTCAGGTTTTGGGCCATGCGGCAGGCGCGCTCGGCGAAAATGACGAACAGCTAGTTTATAGCCGCTACAGTGGCAACAGCCAAGTTCGAGCCGGTAGCGACGGACTTAGCCTGACAGGTCAGCTAAAGCCGCTGGTTGATAATCCCAACGTTCCCCCGACTTTACTATCAGGAAACGTCGGATTTAATCCGCTGCTAGGCGACAACAGCGCTAGCGTCACAGCTTCAGTCGGTGTCAATCAGTTTTTGAACCCCACTCACCGCCTCGCAACCGATGCCGTAGGCAATGTGATCAGCTCGCCTGACGCTGACGCCTCTCCTCTAGTTGAACCCACAGGGCTGTTCAACAATCGTCGGCTAGTTGGCTATGTGCCCGCTGTCTCTCAGCAGAACGTAACAGGCGCTCAGCTATTGCCCACTAACGGCATTTTCGAGCTGCCTGCCGATCAGTCTATTGTCATCTCACCGGCTGATGCGCAAGCCGTTGGCCCAGGGAACGCGGCCTATACTGATAATGTCGGTGGCCTGCTGATTGAGAACGCTACGGGCGCGCTGAGCTTTTTACCTCAGTGGACCAAAGACGGCTACGCCCAAACGCCGATCTCGTTAGAGGCAGGAGAAGCAGTGCGAGCTATTTACGCGCTAGTGCCTCAGCAGCCAGGTCAAGCCCTCACGATAGGCGAAACCTACGACGTCACCACTAACGCTGACGGCTACGAGATTGCCGCTGGTGGGTTTTCAATCATTGCCGCCGACCGACAGCCCGAAAACTTTGTAGCAGAAACCGCTACCATCTACGCAGTAGAAGATACAACACCCGGTAAAAACGCCGTCACCGAATCGTTCAACGGTGTTCAAGGTCTATATGTGCAAGAACCCGGCGCTGCTGGCGTGCCTACGGTTGACGTCACCTCAGCAAGCGAAGCCGACGCCCGCGTTGGTAATACGCTATTTCCGCTAGAGACAGTTACCAGCAGTCCTGGTCAAGGTGCCTATGCACAAACCACCCGAGCGGCTGGGTTTTATCTGGGCGGTTCACTGACTGGCGGCATCGGCAACCAGCGCGACACCGTGAGGCAGATTGATATCCAGATGGACAGCATTAGCAGCGAACTGCTGACTCAGCGAACAACAAACGTCTTTATGACGCCAGTAACGCAGCGAGACACAACAGTTCGCCAGCGAACAGAGACCACACAGGACTCTAGCCTGACTTCCTTCGATATCGATCTTTCAGGTGAAATCAGTAATGTTCGCTTTGTAGAAAGCGACCGGGAAGTTGTCTCTGTAGATGAGCAGGTGTTAGCGCGCGACCAAGAAGTTATTAAGGGCGAAGAATTTCAGGTCAGCTCTGAGACAGAGACAAGCTTAGCACCGCTAGGTTCTGAGCAAACTGAGAGCGATCGCACTTCTACTAGCAACTCTGACAGCTATGCAAATTTCTCCGCGGTGCAAGGTGAACTCGCTCTTGGCGGTTTGTTGAACTTTGGCAACACGCCCTGGACATCAGCAGCCAACACCGTCAAAACAGAGCTGTTTGCACAGGACACCGTCATCGGTAGAGGCGACGGCGGCATTGAAACCGGCTGGCGTGCAGAAGTTCTCTTTCACCCGTTTGGAGAGGTTCGCCGCGAAGCCTATCAGTACGACAGCGAAGGCAATGCGGTTCCACTTTATCAAACCCAGCCTGTTGTAGATGCAAACGGGCAACAGCAAATGGAGACCATTACCGACGTCAACGGCGAGCCAGTTGAGGTTTCTGTTAATCAGTTTATGGTTGATGAGACAGGCGATCGCATTGCTCAAACCGTCGGCACAGGCGAATCCAAAGGTCCTGGCATTTATCTCCGTATAGAAGATACCTTTAGCGATAGTGAAAGCATGGTTGTAGCAGGTGGCATTCAGCTCTCTTTCTAACTTAGCTGTTCAACCTAGCCTTAGCTCCCAATCAAATCAACCAGGCTCAACTGCGTGAATGATAAACAACAAAAGGATCCAGCGCTGGTGTCTGCCAGCGAGCATACCACTGAACAAAGTGAGGACGCATGGCCTTTGCCAGCGCCCGATAGTCTGCTCGCTGCGGCGATGAGCCCAGCTGCTCAGCTAGCGCCTGCCCTACTTCTAATAGATCAAAGCCCGTAGGACTTCCCTCCTCTAGCACCGTATTACCATTAACAATCACCGTTTCCACATCCGAGCTGCGAGCCCGCATCATTACAACCGTTAGCGGGTCAGCCTCTGGCGCTATCCACGGCCAGCTCATACACTCACAGTTCACAACAACCAAATCCGCCTGATAGCCTACTGCCAGCTTGCCCAAACTGTGCGCCTTGCCCAAAAGCGTGGCCCCGCCCGCCGTCGCTACCTGGAAAATCTCTTCAAACGTTGGCACGCTATCTGCTATCTGTGGCGATCGCTGTAGCCGAGTTGCCAAGCGCATCTCGCTAAACATATCCTCATCGTCATTAATCGTCGTGCCATCCATTCCTAGGCCCACCGTCACCCCTTCTGTTAGCAGCGCGTTCAGCGGCGCAATCCCCGCCCGCAGCCGCAGATTAGAACTAGGATTGTGACTAATCGCAGCCCCCGTCTCTAGCAAAATCTCAATATCAGCCTCGCTCACCCACACCCCATGGGCCATCGAAAAGCGTGGGCTCAGCACCCCCAGCGTCTGTAAATGCGCTACAACAGACTTGCCATAGAACCGGGGCCCCATCTCTTTCTCATAAAAAGACTCTAGTGCATGCGTCTGCACATGTGTGTCTAGCTGATTAGCCGCTTCAACCGTCTTTATCAGCAGGTCATCGCCCACCCACTGCGGCCCCGACGGCCCAAACCAAACATCAATCAAAGGGTGCGACTGATACTGCCGGGCCGCAGCGCTTACAACCGCTACAGAGTCCTGTGCCGATAGTCCCTGTGTCGGCGGCGTTAGCGCGTTGACTCGCGCCTGCAGCGCCACTGGCAGCGTTGCCATAAACGCCTCGTCTTGCCCCTTCCCATGAACCAGCAAGCTCTCATGCCTCGCACCCGGGGTAAACGCCACCCGCAAACCAGCTTGCTCATAAGCCTCTAGGCAGTCACGCATCTCCTGCTCGCTCGCTTCGACAGAGCCGCCTATTGAAGCGACATCAACAACGCTCGTTACGCCCGTCTTAAGCAGATATGCCGCGCTCAGCAGCGTCCGCAGCTTAGCGTCTTGTGGCCTAGCCGCACAGCGAGAATACAGCCAAAGCTCTAGCAAATCGTCTTCGATGCCCAGCAAAGAATTGGGCACCCCGTTGCTGTGGTGGTGGGCATTAATTAGTCCGGGGAGAACGGCATGGTTAGCAGAGCCGACAACCGGGGCCTTCGGGTAGCGATCGCGCAATTCTTCCCAGCCGCCTACCGCCAGAATCTTATCGGCTTGAATCGCAACCGCGCCGTTTGTCAGCGTGCGATCGCCCGTAAAGACCCACCGACCGCGAACCAGTCTAACGTCTGCCGCTGTATCAGTCATTATCGGCCCCCTGCAACATCGATAAAGGTGCCCGTTACGTAAGCGGCTTCTTCAGAGGCTAGCCATGCGATCGCGCTAGCCACTTCAGCCGGGTACCCGCCGCGTTTCATCGGTACAGTTTGCTTCACCCGGTCCACCCGATCTGGCTCACCGCCCGCCGCATGAATGTCCGTATAAATAAATCCTGGTCTAACCGCGTTCACTCGAATGCCCTCTATCGCCACCTCTTTTGAAAGGCCGATTGTCAGCGTATCAACTGCCCCTTTTGAAGCGGCATAGTCAACATATTCTCCACTTGAGCCCAAACGCGCCGCCGCCGAAGAGACATTGACAATGGCACCGCCCACCCCGCCATATTGGGTTGACATACGTCTAACAGCTTCCCTAGCGCAGAGAAAATAGCTCGTCACATTCACCGCAAAAACTCTGTTCAATCGCTCGGCGCTCATCTCAGCAACACGCATTTGCTTCTCTAGCACCCCAGCGTTATTCACTAAAACAGATAGCCTGCCAAGCTGCTGATCGACCGTCTCAAACAAACGAACAATTTGTGCTTCTTTGCTAATGTCGGCTTGAACAGCGATCGCACGGCCTCCTGCCAGCTCTATTTTTTCAACAACCGCTGACGCCGCCGCTACATTCAAAAGATAATTAACACAGACGCTAAATCCCTTGGCCGCCATCATCTGCGCCGTTGCTGCACCAATACCTCTACTGCCCCCGGTGATAACGGCCACTTTGCCCACAGCTATTGACTCTTAGTAAGTATTAGTCCCCGATATCAGTCTCGAATCGGCTGAAAAATCACGCTATACAGCACCCCGTACAGCACTCCTGCCGTCAAAATACCATTCACCGGCCCAATTCCCAAGCCAGCGTTGCCTGTCGTATAGCCCACCACAGAACCAACAACATAAGCAATAATACCCGCCCAGTTGAACGCCGGTATCCGCGCCGCCAGTGAAGGAAACTCGCCCCTGTGTCGCAGCCAGAAATCCACCATAATAATCCCACCCACAGGTGGAATCACCGTTCCTAGAAAGATCAGATACGTCGGCAACAGGTCATAAATTCCCGACAGCGTCAGTACTAGCGCCAGCGTCGCTCCGCCCAGCACAAACGCGTGTCGCTTGCGCGTGCGAAACATATTTGCCCCTGCCACCGAAAACGCATAAATCGTGTTGTCTTGCGTCGTCCATACGTTCAAAATCAACAGCAGCACACCCCCCGCCAAAATGCCCTGCGTGCTCATCGCCGCCACCAGATCTTCCGATCCATACACCAGCGCACAAAACGCACCGGCAAACACCAGAATGCCATTTACCAGCACAAAAGCGCTCAGCGTCGCTATCACCGCGCTCTTCCCAGAATCGGCAAATCGGCTCCAGTTAGTTGACTGCGTCCCGCCCGAAATAAACGTGCCAATCACCACCGCCAGCGCCGCACCCATACTCAGCTCTCCGGTAGGCGGCGCGATGGTTGCACTGCCAAAATCTCGAAATGCCAGCACCATACTCACCGCCACCAAAATCAGCATTGCCGGCACCGCCAGCCGACTGAGCCAGTCAATCGCACTGTAGCCAATGTATGCCGTGGCGCAAAACGCATAGTTAAAAAAGAACACTAGCAGAACGTACCAAAACCCCGTAGCCTCGACCCCAAACGCCCCTAGCAGCGCCTGCACAACCACAGCGGTAGTGAACGCATACCAGCCGATTTGGGTAAATCCCAAAATAAAATCTACCCACCGCGAACCTGCATTGCCAAAGCTAAAACGGGCCATCAGTACAGTCGTCAGTCCGCTTTGCGAAGCGATATAGCCCAGCGCCGCGCAATACGCACCCAAGATTAAATTACCAATAACAATCACCGCAATCATCTGCCCAAAGCCAAAAGCAGGGCCAATTGCCCCGCCTGCAAAAAGTGTTGTAGAGGTTAAGGCAAACCCCATTAGCAACAGCGATAAAGACCAAAAAGGCTTGCGATCAAACAGCGGTACCGCGCTGAGCGGATAGTCCTCCTCCGCTGCTTTCTCAACGGCTCTGGGCTCGACAGATGGCCTGGTAGATAGTGGCATGGATTTCAAAAACTTTCTCGCGACAGCTTTTGTCGAGTTGCCTGTGACACAGCAAACTGTAATTGCTATCAGACAAAACAACTCAACTAGCAAATATGCTGATGCATTAGCACATTTGCTATATCCTTTTAAGCTTATTCACTCAAAGAGATCGTATCTTGTAATACGGTTAGCGATTGGTTTTGAAACCAGATCTTTGTTCAGTACTCATGCTGTTCAGTACTCACACTGTTCAATACTCACGTACGTCATAGGCATTAAAAGCAGACCAGATGTCTTCTCTATGCTCAATAAAGAGCTGTTTGCCAATGTCGTAAGCGACCCGCGGCAGCGCAAACTGCAAGCCCGACAGATGCGCTCTAAACCCGCTCACCAAGGCTCCGCCAGAGCACAGATAATAGCAGCGCTTGAGATAGTCATGCTCAGCCGTACGCGGGGTAAATTCTAAACTTTTGCCCAGGTAGGGATAGCCTGACATCTCTGCATGCTCATCACCGGGGGCAGGTGTGTAGCAGTCTTGCCATCGGGCGATATGGGGTGCTAGTGCGCTGAGTTCAGGCTGCAAGTTTAGGTCGGTAACGAATCCGGTGCCGCAGATCATGGCATCGTGGGTGAGGGTGCGATCGCCATACTTCCCAACTATCTCGCCCTGGCCATGCTTTCCATCAACATAGTCAAGCGAGTGAATCGACGCGTCCGTATACAGCGTCAGACGAGAATGACTCATCGCCTGATAGTAAGTATGGGCAGGTGGTAGCTGGCCCAGGCGAAACTCAGCCAGGCTGTAGGCCCACTTCATCTCATTGGGCAAATCAATATAGTGCCGATGATAGCCATTCCATTCGCTCCAGCGAATGCGATTTAGGTTAGTTAGCTGCGATCGCCGTACCACAACGTCAACCGACGCTGCTCCCGCTTTCAGCGCCATCAGCGCATTGTCAAACGAGCTAGAGCCACCGCCAACAACAACAACTTTCTTACCAGCAAACGCCTCAAAATCAACCCTATCCATCGTGTGCTGATAGCAGTGTTCTGGCAAACTCTCTCGGACAATCGCTGGAATCTTCTTTCCACCCGCACACTCCATCCCCGTCGCAAACACCAAAAATCGGGCCTTATAGCGCTCTGGCCTACCCTGATGAACCGCATCTAGCCAAAAGCACTGATCTTCCTCATGCCAGGCAATCGCTTGAATCTGAGTATCATTTTGAATCGGCAGATCTAAAATCTTGCCATACCAGTCCAAATAATCTGCCCACAGCAGCCGTGGAATGTACTGAATACGCTCCCAGTACGCTTCCCCATAGCGAGCGCTGCACCAGCGGCTAAAGTGAAGGTTGGCAATCCCCCACTCTAGCCCGCCCGTAACGTGCTTAGGCGTTCTTAGCGTGGCGTTGCGAGCAAAAGACCGCCAGGGGCCCTCTTGTCCTGTAGGGCGACGATCAAAAATGCGAACCCGCTCAATGCCGTGACGACGCAGGCCAAAGGCCGTAGACTTACCGCAGTGGCCCGCACCCAAAATCGCCACTTCTAAAATGCTGTGATCCCGGCTGTAGTCCCAGTTTTTACGCGGATGGTTTAGCACCTCCAAATCAGCATAAATCGCTGCTCTCAGGCGGTGTAAACGCTCTTCTACATCGGGTAAAGGAGACGGTAGCACCCAAAAATCTTCTGTTGCTATATCAGTCGGTAGCGGCAGCGAAGAATGAATATAAGTCATGACTCGTCGATAGAGTACAGGTTAATGAAAGGCGGGCTCGTGAATTAATCGCTGACCAACTAGTCGCGTACCGAGAATATCAACCTAAAAGATATCAACCTTTCTCAAAAGAGAGCTAGAACCAAACAATCATTTTCTAATTGCGATCGCTTTCTTATTAGTCTGTAAGCTATCGATCTGAATTCGACATACGCGATCGCGTCCTTGCTTCTTGGCCTCGTACAGCGCTTTATCCACTAGCGAAACCAGCTCGTTTGGGCTACCTGCCCATTCAGGAAACGCCCCCACCCCAGCCGAAATGGTTGCTTGAATCGCATGCTCTCTGTATTGAATTACCGTTTCTTTAAAGGCGCGTCGTAGCACCTCTGCCCGCTGATAGGCATCGGTGAGCGTCATCCCCGGCAGCGCCACAACAAACTCTTCGCCGCCATACCGACAGGCGATGTCGCTAGTGCGCACATGCTGTCGCATCACATCGGCAAATACCTGAAGCGCACAGTCGCCTGCCTGATGCCCATACGTATCGTTTACCCGCTTGAAGTAATCAAAATCTATCAAAATAACAGCTAAAGGCAGTCGGGCTCGCTTTGCTTTCTCCCACTCAGCTAGCAGCGCCTCTTCAAAATACCGACGGTTAAATAGCTGAGTGAGCCCGTCGCGCACCGCCTGCTCTCTTAGCTGCCCCTGCAAAGATTCAATCATCTGTAGCCGCTGCGCTAGCAAGTCGCTAGTGCGCTTCAGCTCTAGCTGCGTTTGATGTTGAATTTTGTTCGTTTTCTCAAGCACTACCTGCGTCTGATACATCTCTGTAACATCTCGTATCACCAGCAGCTTACCCACGATGCGACAGTTCAAATCGAATAGAAATCTCACTCGCAGACTAATGCGCAGAGAGTCCTGATTAATGCTCAAGAGCACTTCAATATCTTCGTTTTTCTGGCAGTGAAACAACAAACTTGGCCACTGACCCAACACTTTATGAACCGGTTGACCTAGCATGCCATAGGCCATTTCGTCAGGGTTCTTATCAAAGTTTTCGCTGAGCTGAAGCGATCGCACCCCCTCTCCCGGCATCACCGCCATCCGACAGGTAAACTGCACCGCCGCCGGGTTCATATCAATGACGCGATCCTCGTTATCGAGCACCAGCACACTATCGGCCATACTCTCAATGAGCACATCGCGAGCAATTGGCCTCAGATCGAACAGCCGAAAGCGAAATAAGCTAGCGAAATAAACAACCCCTGTAACCAGAAAACTCATTGGCAGCAGGCTAACACCTGGCGGCACTATCTCCAGCACATAGAATATCCCTACCAGCAGCGGCGGTGCGGCGCTGATCGCAACTGCCATTGCCTGCTGTTGATAGATTTTCTCTCGCTTGGTAACAGATCTCAGCACCAGCAGCGTTCCAGTCATCACATAGATATAGAACCAGGCCGCGAGCCACAGATACCCCAGACCGTTTTGAAACTTCAGCAGCGGTGAATTGGCTATTGGCACAAACGCACGCCAAACCAGCTGATGCCAATGATTTGTTAGCACCAGCACCATATTAAAAACGGGCAGCGCCCAAACCAAACACAGCCGCCACCCGGTTAGCCATTGACTGCGATGAGAGAAATGCAGCGTAAATATAAAAAACAGCGCCGTTACTGCACTAGAAAAAATCGCCTCTGCTTTTGCCCAAAAGATAATATCTGTTGCTGAGGTAGACACCGTGCTGAGCGCACCCGTAACAGCGTAGGCTGCGATCGCCCACATCAGCCAAGTAAACGGACGCGTTGCCGGAGCCTCTGCCCGCCGCACCCACGCCATCAGCGCAACACAACCAGAGATCACCGTCGTCAAACACAAGATCGCAAAATAGGGATTCTCTCGCAGCAGCATAGATATAACAGGTTTGTAAGAACAGCACCTAGTTCAGAAGGTACAGCCATTAGTTGCTATTTCCCTCTGCTGTGCAGCATTCCCATAATTCGCCCAAACGGCCTCTAGGGGCCATAGTCAGCCCACAGCTAACCTACAGCCAACCTACTAAGAAGCTAGCTACGAAACATCTCTTAAAATCACACCTGCCGAGCAGCTCAAGGCTGGATCGTCGCAATGCCTAGCCGCACACGTTCAACTTTCCTGAGCTGATCCATCGCGGCAACCACCCGTCCGTGGCTAGTCGCCTCATCCGCGCGAATCGTCACCAGCACCGGCCCCCCAGACGCTATCCCACTCACCGCGGCGGCTAGCGCTTCTAGCAGTACCGCTTCGCCCGCTACAGCCTCATCTGCTAGCCCCTCACCCGTTAGATACAAAGTGCCGTCCGCTGTAATTGTCAGCGTCACATCTACCTGATTTTGGGGCGTTGATGTGACCGCCTCTGGCAAGTTGATGGGTAGCCCTTCTGTCTTGGTGAGGTACAGCGTCGAGAGAATAAAAAACGCCAAAATCGCAAAAATGACGTCAATCATCGGCAAGATATTGACACCAGTACGACCGATTTCATTGTCTTCAGGTAAACGCATTCAAACCTTACCAGGCTCTTTTCTAAACCTTACTAATAGACAAATCCAGAGGCAAATAGCACTACCGTCAGCACGCCCACCAGCACCATCAGCGCTTTACCCGCATCCCAGCTGCCTTTCCATGAATAGTCTGGACTATCTTTCTTTGGCATCTTCTCAGACATAAGTCAGTCACCGCAAAAATTACACCCTTTAGAGTAGCGCGACCAGGAAATTCATTCCACCTTCAGGGCAAACGCATACTCGTGAAAGCAGGATACTGGATAGGTAGAGCTATATTCGGTCTTGCTAATGAGTCAGGAAACCCATGCATCAGGTTCGCTCTTAACGCACTTTGCAACGCTTGAAGACCCGCGAACATTGTATCTAGTTGAGCACCCGCTGCTAGATATCGTAGCGTTGACGATATGCGCGGTTATCTGCGGAGCCGAGACGTGGGAAGAGATAGAAGCCTACGGACAGAGCAAGTCAGCGTGGCTCAAAACGTTTCTGAGCTTGCCAAACGGGATACCTTCTCACGACACGATTGCCAGAGTGTTCGCCCTGCTAGAGCCGACTCAACTCCAGGAATGCTTTGTCAGTTGGGTGAAGAGTATTGCCAAACTGAGCGGCGGTGAGGTCGTTTCGTTAGACGGCAAGAGTGCGCGACATTCATACGACAAAGGCACAGGTAAGGGGGCCATTCATATGGTCAGTGCCTGGGCTAGCGCCAATCAGCTTGTCTTAGGACAAGTCAAAGTCGATGGCAAGTCCAACGAAATTACGGCAATTCCCAAGCTGCTTAACATTCTGGATATCTCAGGATGCATCGTCACGATTGACGCGATGGGCGCACAAACCGAGATTGCCAAACAGATTATCGAGCAGGATGCTGATTACGTTCTAAGCCTAAAAGGGAACCAGGGCAACCTGCACCAGGACGTCGAACAGTTGTTCGACTGGGCACGCAAAACTAGCTTCAAAGACATCGAACACGAAGCCTATCAGACAATTGATAAGGGGCACGGACGTCTTGAAACAAGACGCTACTGGCTACTGGGCAACGTCGAACATCTCGAAGATGCGCAACGATGGGTAGGGCTCAAACGAGTAGGCATGATTGAGTCAGAGCGGCGCATCAATGGACAACCGACCACAACAGAGCGACGGTACTATCTAGTGAGCTTAGACGGTGGTGTAGAGCGCTTTGCCTATGCTAGTCGCGCTCACTGGGGCATTGAGAACAAGCTACATTGGAGTTTAGATGTGGTCTTTCGCGAAGATGACTCGCGTATTCGCAAAGGCCATGCCCCAGAAAATATGACAGTAATTAGAAAGATTGCCCTCAACTTGCTTGCTAGAGAAGCTTCTAAAGGCTCGAAGCAGGCAAAGCGGCTAAAAGCTGGCTGGGACAACGCCTTTCTCATTCAAGTACTACTTACTTGAGTATGCGTTTGCCCTGATTCCACCTTTCTATAGTAGTAGACCTACAGGCGCAAGCAACAGCGCATATAGCGCCTCAATCAAAACACCTGACATAGAGAACCTGACCTAAAGCACCTCAACTAAAGTAAGGACATCTGCTGTCCCTGCTGCGTATAGTAAAACTGCTCTACGCCCCAGCGGCGATACATCGGCAGCTTCTGCCGCTTAGAAAAGCGACTTTCTACCTGCGCCGCCGCCAGTTTCTGCTGTGCCTCTTCCTTACGACAGTTCAAAATCTTAGCCGCCTCTTGCAGCCGAATCCACTGCTGGCCAAACCGCTTGAGCAGGGTTTCATCGTCTTCGTTTTGAATCTGGGTGAGCAAGATTTTGGCTAGCAGCCAGCAGGCTTTAGTGTCTGCCTCAGCGCGGTGAGAAGTGCTGATATCGAAGTTGAAGTGCTTGATGAGGTTAGGCAGACTGCGAGAGGGCAAATCGGCTAGCAGCATTCTAGAAAGAATAACGGTGCAGAGCTTTTGTAGGGGCGGTTTGTAAAAGCGAATGCCCAAACGTTTGTATTCAGTGCGCAAGAAGGCATAGTCAAAGTCAAGGTTGTGCGCAGTAAAAACGCGATCGCCCTCCAGCAGCGGCAGGCACTTCGGCCAAATTTCCTCCGGCGGCGGCGAGGGATACACCATCTCGGCAGTGATGCCGGTAATTTTAGTAATAAACTCAGGAATTTTGACTTTGGGGTTGATTAAATAGGTTTCCTGGTGCATCAGCCCCTCTGCTAGACTGGCCTGCAAAACAGACACTTCAATCACACGGGCATTGTGACCTAGCGATCCTGTTGTTTCTACATCAACGACTGTCAGCGGCGACCGGCTAACCTGCCGATAGTAGGTCAGCAGCTGGCTAGAGAGCAGGGCAGACTGACCTTGGAATTTTGCGGCGTGAGCGACCATAAAATACGTTCTATTGCGGTGAGCGACTGCTGGAATCTATTGCCAGGAGCGGCGGCTAAGCCCTATTGCTGGCCCTACTGCTGAGACAATCTTTTCACATCTGCGCCGCCAATGATCGCATGAATTTTGGCAAGTCGGTCAGGGATGGTAGCCGCATGGGGACTATTACGCAAGCTTTCGCTTAGGTCTACATTGGTCAGGCTGTCAGCTTTGTTACCTGGGAACCAGTGGCTGGCCCCACCTAGCAGGTTGTAGCGAGATTTAGCATAGTCAGTCATGTCAAAGGCTTCGATTAGATTCCCCAGCCAAAGGGCGATCGCAATATTAATATTTCCCGGCGTAGACTGAATATCCGGCAGACCCTTTTTCCACGTGTGATACCAGTTTTCGCCTAGCACTGCGATCGCCCGCTGCTCTAGCCGCTCTAAAATCGGCGACAGAATGCTATCGGCCTGCTCTATTAGCGGCAGCACCTTTAAGTGCTCATCAAAATCTGACGGGCAAGCAGCTCCCAGGCTTAGCGTATGTACCTGCGGGTGGCTCAGACAAAACAAATCATTAAACACCATCGGACTCAGCGGCTGACACAGCTCTACCAAACGCCGCGGCGGGTCGTATAGGTTACCGCCTTTATTAGAAGGGCTAATGATAAAAACGCCCATATCACGGCGGGTCGCGGCCTCTATAGCCCGCCAGTTATCTTGGAAAATGTAGTACCAGTGAATATTGACATAGTCAAACAGATCGCTTTCTATAGCATCGACAATTGTTTGAGTCGGCCCATGCGTCGAAAACCCAATATGGCCTACCTTTCCCTGTTCCTGGAGCTTCTTCGCAACTTCCATACAGCCGCCAGGTCGAATGCTGTTATCTAAAATTTCTGCATTGTTAATACCGTGGAAACCGAGCAAGTCAATATAGTCGAGCCGCAAATTGCTCAAAGACATTTCAATCGTCTCTAAAAATGCCTGGGGATCTCGCGGTGGAGACACCTTTGTTTGAACGATTAGTTTAGAGCGATCAAACGCTGGCAAAATTCGCCCTAGCTGAATTTCTGACGTGCCATATCCTCTAGCGGTTTCAATATGATTGATCCCTAGTTCAACGGCTCGGCGAATCGTCGCTTCTAAATTTTCCTGATTTTTTTGCGGAATCTGAGAAAGCGGCACATCCTGCCACGAGTGCTGATAGCGCATCCCGCCGCAAGAAAACACGGGCATTTGAAGTTCAGTACGACCAAATCGGCGATAGTGCATTCGACAAGCAGATGAAGTAGAAGGGCTATGTTTGATTGTAGTCAAGTCAGCGCCTAACTGCTGGCCTCATAGACAACTATTCTCTAGACCGTTCTAATATCTAGCAGCTTAAAACCAACCATTTAGAGCTCATCAACAATCTCATTGGCTTTCTCGCACCACTCTTCAAATTTTTCATGAAGGTCCTGTATAGTTGAAGAAATACGAGGGAAATAGATAGTATAGTTTCCCGTATGGTGCAAGCGTTTGATGAAATCTGGATTTTTTTGAGGCTGTACATATCACGGTTTTGGAATCATATTATTTTTGCCGATAGACGTTAACTTTCCTATTAATTCTTCTATAAGTTAGTTAAATTAGTTTTGTTGAAAATGACTGTGCATACAAAAAGCGAAATCAAAGTCAAGCACTCAGCTGAGAAATCCTCAGAACTAGTGCTCTCAAAACCAATATTTCTCAGAGACATGGCATTTGGATAGCGTAAGAAAAGATAGCGTGAGATAAAGCAACATGTCTTTTCAAAAATTGACCGGAAACCGGTCAGAAAATCAGTAGGGTTTAGTCTGACAGCACCCGAAACAAGGCACCCAAACAAACACCTAAAACCTTTAGTTTGGCGATCGCCCTCATTGCTATCCAATCCGGTACACAGGCTAGCTGGTTAAAACCAGCAGATTTTTGGCACATAAGTGCAGCATAAATGTCTGTAGTTTAGAATTTCTAGCCTCTGCTTGACTGTTTCTATTCTGTGAGAGAAAATTGATTTTCCTTCACAGCGCAGCTTAGATCCAATGAGAGTCTAGCGAAGGTAACAGGCAAAGCCAGGCGTGAGAGAGCTAGCTCGTTTGACCTTTTGCCCACTGGATCTGCCTATCGGATTCATCTGCTGAGCTTACTTACTGAAACCGCATGAGTATCATACATAACCTAACGGAAAACCTAAACAAATTTAGGCTCTGAGCTGCACTTTGGCTACAGCACTCAGCTAGCTTAACTAAGTTAATTTACTGAACCAATTTCATCGGCAAGATGTTAAACAGATAGAGCAAGTAACTACAGGTAATAATTTTTACGCGTTCACAACAGGAAAACACTATGTCTTTTCAGCGATATAATCAGTTGCTAGTTTTAGAAGGTCGTGATTTTGTGGACTACAGCTTTTTGCTAGGCAGACAGTTGCTAACCAGCGCAGGCGCTGCGCTGCTGTGGCCGACTTTTTTTGCAGCGAGGCATCTTATCTTTGGACTAGCTGATGGCGACCGCCAAGAGCTAAATGAAAAGCCCTACATTAGCAAAATACAACAGTTGAAGCACGCACCAGCTGGCGAGCTAGTTAATATGAGCACTGGAAAGATAGGCGAGGCGTCGCATGGCCTAGATCGATCAAGCTTAGACCAACCAGATGATTGTGTTGCCTGAGCCAATTGGCAAAGCAAACTGTCTACGTAATTTACGTAGGCAGTGCATCTGTGCATGTTACCTAAGATACATCGCCCGATAGCACATCGACTAATAGCATAGCCTTGACTGGCAACCCAGCTAAAATCTACAGCAGTCCACGATAGCGGATAAAAATTAGGATGGCAGCCCAAGATCCAAGTGCCACTTTCACCGCAACTAAAACATTTAGAAAGGGAATCCACCCACCGCTAATCAGGGTGCCTAGCTCCCGATGTGGTAGCTCCATACCTGCTAAGCTCAGCGCGGCCACGACGATGAAGATGAGGACAGAGACTTTTTCTAAGGTTGCTGCTCGCCAGCGCCGGTAGGCCGCTTCCATCCACGCCGCTGGTGAGGTAATAGCCACTAGCCCAATTGCCGTACCGCCTGCAACCCCAGCCGCAAAGCCGCCCCCAGGACTGAGGTGACCACGAATAGCCAGCTCTATGCTAACTAGCGCAGCAATCGTTGCACCTAATCTAGCTAGGACGATAGAAGGATGGTCGTTAAACTGATAAACCGTCTTGGAAGGTTGTTCGTCTGCCAGCAAGAAGCGCACGCCCATAATAGAAATGGTGAATACGACTACCTCAAAAATTGTGTCGTAGAGTCGATTTCTAAATATGATGCCCGATACCGCATTCGAGACGCCGCTCTCTTGAACAACGTTTTCGACGATAGAAAGCTCTGCCGGGTCAAGTCCTGCTGAGCCTGTAGCCGGGTCAGGGAAAACCAGCATCTTGATAAACAAAGCAACGCCAGCTAAAAGATAAATCCACTTCATCGCGACTCTCCAACAAGGTTTGACTGTTCTAGCTGACCTGGCTTCGCTAGATCTGTATAAATCAGTTTGGTGTCAGGCGGTGGGCTAGCTTCAAAAATGTTGTACAAGCGTTGAACTCGAACTTGAAGAGAGCCTGAAAATTCACTTTTCAAGAGCCTAGATGACTGGTACGGATAGTTGCTGTAAATAGCATGAATCTCTTTGTCTGCGAGCGCAGTCGTCAGCGCAGCCGTATCAGCATAAGTTAAAAGCTCTACGCGAACGTGATGGTCATTTAGTGTTTGTTCTAGAGCAGATACTAGCTGATTTAACGGACCTAGTTCTGCTTTAGCTTTGTCTCTTTTGAGCGTGTCTTCTTTAGCTGTATCGCCTTTAGCTGTATCGCTTTCAGCAATAGCGCCCTCAATCACGCCTATTCGCATCGTCATTGACGAGCGCACAGCAACCGCGTACAGGGTAATAGAGAGCATAGTCCCGACGAGTGCCTCGGTGAGAGCGACGTCTGCCGCGCCTAGCAAGGCATAGACAAGAGCCGCGATCGCACCTAAAATTCCTCGAATCACTAGCGCCTGATACGGATTGACCTGTAGCACCAGCAAAACAGCCGTCAGCGGCAGCAGCGCTGTAATTGCGATCATATAAAAATCAGTCGATAGCAGATCAGTCATAGCGCCCTCTCCCGCTGGCACAATAGGCCAGCACATAACCTAGTACTGTATTCCAAATAGCTAAAGAGATTAGCGCCAGTAAGAGAAGCGGCCATTCGTGCGATCGCACCAGCAGCAACCCTACAATAATCGCCATAGAGCCCAGCGTATCAGACACAGATAGACTGTGTAGCTTGAATAAAACAGAACGGTTTCCCAACAGCGGCCACGTTCCCCAAAACCAAAAGACAACACCTACCACAAAGCAAACATTACTTAAGAAAACGATCATGCTGTTGGCCCTCCAGCTAAGCTTATTCGCCTCACCACATGTGCCAGCAGCATCAAAGACGCATTGCCTAAGCTAAGAATTAACACGCCTACGACACCAATCATCCAATCGTCGCGTAGAACAGAAATCACCAAAATCATCAGAGACGTTTTGGTAGCAATGCTGGCAAAGGCCAACATCTTTTGCCAGATATCTTCATCCTGACAGGCTTCGTAAATTGGAATCAGCAGCGCCAAAATCATGGCAATCAACAATCCATTCATGGCTACAGTCCTCTCCTTTTTTTCCTTCTTCTGCGTACCCAATGAACCTCATGCCAGCCTTCCTCATAGTGCTTGACCACAATTGACTTGGGCGTAAAGGTGATCAAGAAAATATCTAGAAAAAGCAGCCCTGGTGTTCGCCGCGGTTTGCTGGGCTCTAGCGTAGTTTCTTCAAGGTTATGAGGGTGCAAAATCATTTCAAAGGCCTCAGCATAGGCTTTGGGAATCGCCGCTAGCGTTTCCCAAAAAATGTGCAGCCAGTCTTTTAAGACCGCGGGGGCCGTATAAGAGCGGGGGCCAAACTTGGGCAATAGTAGCGAAACACCAATCCCGATAATAATATTGGCCCAGCTCAGATCGGCAGTTAATAAAAACCAAATGGTCAGCCGCAGCAATAGATCTCGATAGCCAATCATGCCAGTACCATCCAAAACAACAGCGTTAACATCAAGCTCATAGCACCAATTAGATGATCAAACTGTTCGACGACGCGAGGCACTTTGATCGATAGCTTTTGGAAGACCAAGAGATAAGCTAGCCATCCGGCAGCGATAGTCAATAGCGGTTTGACAATATTTTTGAGGCTATAGGCTTCGTAGTAAAAAATATTAGCCATGACTAGGCCTCCTAGCAGCAGCGCGATCGCCCACCAAAATCCAGCCTTGAGCGGTTTGTCTGTGGCTTCTGTTGCTGTGGTGGTGTCGCGAGCGTGCGGCAAAAAGATAAATTTGGCAAATGAAATGGCAGTACCAAATGCCGCTATATTCATGGCAATGACCTGCCAGGGCAGTAAATTTTTACTAGTGAGCACTTTAGCACCAAAGCCGGAGAGCAAAGGAAAGCCGGAGATAGAAAAGCTTGCGATCGCTAAAGCTAGCCACAGTGAGGTCGGTATTGGATTTTTCTTCAAGACCTTGATGTTTCGACTAGATAAGTTGCCGACCACCAGAAAAAGGGCTGATTTTACCAGGCCGTGCGTGAGCGCATAAAAACCACCAACTGAGGGTGCAGCTAAGATAAAACCAAGCTGAGAAACGGTGTGAAAAGCCAAGATACGTTTAGTGTCTTGCGCCAAGACCGCAAAGCCGACGCCAAATAGCGCCGTTGCCGCGCCGAATAGTCGCACAACAGGATCGATTTCTGGCAGCATGAGTGCAAATCGAACCAGTGGAAAAACGCCTGTTTTAACCACAACACCCGACAGCAAGGCAGAAACAGGCGTCTCAGATTCTGAATGCGTCAGCGGCAGCCACAGCCCAGAAACAAAAATGCCACCTTTAGTTAGCAGACCTAGAAAAATAAGCGCGATCGCCTCTACCGGAGCCCCCACCAGCGCCGTAAACGCAAACGAATGATTGGTCTGGTATACCAGCACCGTCCCTAGCAAGTAGAAAAGCATGGCCGTATTGCTTACAAACAGATATCGCAGCCCCACCCAAACCGATCGCTCAGTCCGCGGGTAGGCAATCAGTAAAAAAGCCGCGATGCCAATCACTTCTAAAGCAACGTACAGACTAATCAAATCTGCACAGATAAAAGCTGAGTTCACACTGCCGTGCAGAATAATAGTCTGAGTGTAGAAAAACGCGCTTTTATCTGTTTGCCAGCAATAAAAGATAACCGCAGCGGTTACCACCGCGTTAGTCAAAATAAAGAAGCCGCTCAGATCGTCTATCGCCAGGCTGACGCCAAAGCTATCTACAAGCTGTAATGCAACAGGGGCAGGATTAAGCACATGCCATAGGCCATAGGCAAGCGAAACGCCTGAAACCGCGAGCGCCAGAATACGAGAAAGGCTAGGCAGCAGGTAGATGCTAAAGCCAACAAATAAGGGTAGGGTAATCCAAACAAGTGTCAGCTCTGTCATTGTGTATTGTTCCTCTCGATAGCGCTGCACTCTAAGGTGGGATTATCGCGCGAAAGCTTCATCACGCCCACCAGCATAATCGCCTGAATGGAAAAGCCAATCACAATCGCGGTCAAAATAACAGCCTGAGGCACCGGATCCGCGTAGGCATTTGGCACTGGGTTCTCCGGGCTCGCGATGGGGGAAAACAAACCGGTTTGTGCGGCAACTAAGACATAGAATCCAATCACCCCCGTACTCATGACATCCATAGAGATGATTTTCATCAGTAGGTTCTTTTTTAGGACAATGCCAAAAAAGCCACAGAAGATCGTGGCTAAAATCAAAGCTTCTAAGGTAAACATATGTTTTATTAGCTCAACAATCGTGAGTTGGCTCTCGAAAGAAAGGCTAGAAGAGAAAAAAGCGAAGAACGAAAGAGACTAGACAAAGAGAGAAAAGACACAAAGAGAGAAAAGACATCAGTCTAAGAACGAAGAGAACTTGGCCAAATGCTGCCTAGCGTGAACAGCCCTAACATAGGCCGCGCATTCACACATGCTCAACATTCCAAGCACTGCCACATCAACAGTCGCAACAACTATCATTAAACCAGCAGGTAAACCAGCGGGCAAACCGGTAGACTCAGAAACCAGCGTAGGCATACCCTTCAAAAGGGGCGTCAAGCATCCGGATGAGACCGCTCCTCTCAGGCCGACTGCTAAGCCTGTGCTAGAGGCAGCCTGGAATGCTATGGCTATCAGCAGGGCAATGATGGCAGCGGTCCCCCCATCCAACATATTCCTTTTTATATTGCGAAAGTGAATTCTATTCGTTAACTGCATGTTAAATCTACCAAATGCGAACCGGCTAAACTTACCTGGTGAGCGTCTTCCCAGGTATAGACTAAAAACTATGGAAACAAACTTTGCATTGACATAAGTCTATAATAGATTCGCCTATCTTGGGCGTTGACTTTCATAGAACATTTCAACGGTCGTGACAAGAAATGCTGACTCATACAGGAAAACCAGCAAATATGACAATTCGCTGGCGCTATGGACAATGGGGATGGATAAGGGTGATCGTGCGGAGCTGCTTCTTATCCAGTGACGGATAGTCCGCTTAGCGCGATCGCAGGTGTACAGATAGAGCCGCTCCACTCAGCGCGATCGCCTACCGCCAGCACCTGATTGAGCGCAACATATGCGTTGCCAGAGACCATCGTATCTTTGACCCGACCGACAATCTCGCCTTTGCTGACGCGGTAGCCCAGCTCCAAATTAATAGAAATATCACCGGTAATATCGCCGGCCTCGCCCATCACCTGATCCACAATAATGGCTTCTGGCTGCTGCGCAATTAGCGCCTCCCAGGTAAGTGCCCCTGGCTGAACGAGCAAATTAATCAGCCCAGGCGTTGGATAGCTGCCCAAGCCAGGACGGATTCCGTTGCCAGTAGAGCCGGTGCCTAGACCCGGAATGCTTTCGCGACTATGGCCAACAGCCAAATCACTAAACCAGCTTTGCAGCTTTCCTTGCTCGATGAAGGTGATGGGCCGAGTTAGCAGGCCCTCATCATCAAAAGGACAGCTATACGGCCCGGTGGCTGGATCTTGATACAGCGTCAGGGCTTCAGAGACAACGCGATCGCCCCACTTCTCACGCCAGGGCGAAGTGCCTTCTTTTACCCGCTTTCCATTTAGCGCTGAACTTAACGTATCCCACAGAAGCCCTGCTGCCCTCGCGGTAAAAATCACCGGCACTTGGCCGCTCACTGGCGCAACTGTTTGCCCCGCCCAGCCCACGCGCTGGATGATGCTATCGGCCACGCCCACCATGTCCAGGCTACCGCGGTTCGCCACGCCGTCACTCACGCACAAAAAATCATTCTCGCCTACTAGCTCGGCGCTGATGTAGCCGCTGAGGGTGGTATCTTTGCTGCGGTAGTCTAACCCGGTCGAGGTCAGCAGTCGTACCTGTTCTACATCGCAAGAGAGGCTGGCTTCGCAGACCACTTCTGGAAAGCGATCGCGAATGCGTGCGATCGCCTCTTTTCCCTTCTCTACTAGCATCTCCACCGCCATTGGCTCGCCCACTGACCCAAAATCTTTAGCAGTGCCTGCTGCTAACCTCGGCGTCTCCGGCTCATTCAGTACGCTAATTGCCAACGCCTTTTCTACCAAAATCTGCGGCTCAATCGGCCCGTAGCCCACTGCCAGACCTGGCCTGCCATCGCGCCACAGCCGCAGCGACACCCCTTCTGCCTGCGTTGTCTCCGCCTGCTTTAACCGATTGCCCTCAAAGATAATCGGCTTTTCCAACGAATCTGACTGATAGACCTCTACGGCCTCTGCGCCTGCGGCCAAAGCTTGCTCTAGCAATAGCTCCGGAAGTTCAGGGCTCCCTGTTGTTTTCATTATTGTCTTCTGGCGATAGGTCTTCTGATTGCGATAGATCGAGCAGTGCTAGCAAACACAACAATACGCCATTCGTCCAGCCAAAACCAATTTCGTTGCTGCTATAGCCGTAGCGTATGCCGTCAGAAACGTCACTAGAGCGAGCGTTAAGGTCATACTTTTCAACTAGCGAACCGCATCGCTCAAAGTCTTCTACCAGCATCGAAACAAATCGCCGCGCCAGCCGCTTGGCCTCAGGTTTATAGCCATATCGCCACAGCCCCTCAACGGCAATAAGCTGCAAAGGAGCCCAGCCGAACGGATCGTCCCACTGGTTGCCAGTGGTTACGGTGCTAGTGCGCACGCCACCTAAAGCTTCAAATTTGCTCAGGTTTGCTACGATGCGCTGAGCCTGCGGGGCAGAGGCAATGCCTACCCAGAGCGGATAAAACGTAGTGGCAAAGGGATAGGCGCGGCGCTGCCCAGTCGGAAAGTGATAGTCAAAATAAAGGCCGTGTGCTTCGTCCCACAGATAGTCATTAACGGCTTGCGATCGCCCCTCTGCTCGCTTTTGCCAGCGCTCAGTACCAGAGAGATCATCAGACAGATCGCTTTCAGCCGTCTCTTTGCCATCGTTGCCAACTAGCCGACAAATCTCAGCCATATCCTGTTCCATCTGACAGAGCAGCGAGTTTAAGCAAACGGGCAAATAGTGCAGGATATCGACGCTAAAAGGGCCAAATCGATCGGTTGGGTCAAAGCCTGACTCGCGCATAGTGCGATCGCCTTTGTAAAACAAATCTGTCAGCTCATCTGCTTGAGCATCGTAGTAAAGCGACACATCGTAAGCCGTCACCTCATTATTTTGATAAAAAGTCTTGATCCGATCGAAATGCGTTTTCCCCGACTCATCTTGCTCCGAAGCCACTACTTCAGGAGCCGGACCCTCACCAAAATCATAGAAGCGAGACAGTCCGCTGGCATGACTATGTTCTTCTGCTAGCCAATATTGGTAGTAAGCAATCAGCGTCGGCAGCGTCTCTCTTAGCCAGTCTATGTCCTCAGTATGCTCATAGAGCGCCAGCACCATCCGCGACAGCAGTGGCGGCTGAGAACGGCTGAGAAAATAGGTTCGATTTGCATTGAGTACCGCCCCGTAGTTGTCAACTTGATAGAGCAGTTGCTCTGTCAGACTTTTGGCCAAAAACAGCTCATTGTCTTTTAACAGCCCTAGCAAAATAAAATAGCTGTCCCAGCCATAGGCTTCGTTAAACCGTCCGCCTGGGACAACGTAGTCTCCAGGTAGATAAAGCAGGCCATGCGGCTCTATCTCACTCAAATCTTCAGGCAGCGTCCGCAGAGAGATTTGCTTAAAGTCCTCTGGAATTTCGCGGCTCAGCGTTTCTCTAATCTGCTGAAGATCTTCTTTTTTAGAAAGGTAAACAGGCCAAAGATCGCCCTCCTCATGAGAAAGTTTTGGATCTTTGGCCGCTGATAATAGAGAGTCATGCCCTCGTCGAAGTAGGGCCCAGGTTTGCTTGACGTAGTCTCTTAGCGACTCGATGCGTGCAGGCGTAGGAAAGTTGTCGGTGGTCATCGTGAACGCTTTCTGGCTATTTGTTCTCAGCAGTTTGCTCTCCAACAAGTAACGCAATCGGCAGCTGCTCGCACAGCGATCCGACTAACACCGGCAGCCTCATCTCAACCGAGCGATTGGTCAACAGGTTGGTCCAGGCAAACTGCTGAGCCGCAGGCAGCTCTACAGCCGTATCACCCCACACCTCAGTGCCAATAGGCACAGCCGCTGACGAAACGAGCCCGGTAAAAAATCGAGGCGCGATCGCTACCACAACCTGCCCTTCCCAGTGCCGCGCAAACGCAATCACCCGGTCCGCGTGCGTTCCCATTACCTTTAGTGGCATGTAGTCACCCTTAACAAATAGCGTCGAAAACTTCTGCCTAGCCCCCAGTCCTCGATAGGCTAAAAACAGCTTGAGCCGACCGTCTTCCCAGCCGTGCAGCAAATCTTGAACCAGCGCCGCCGGATCGCTTTGCCACTGCGAGTGTATATCGGCCAAAAGCTGCGATCGCTTATCGTAATCCACCGGGCGGCGATTGTCTGGGTCGACTAGGCTCAAATCCCACAGCTCAGACCCCTGGTAAAAGTCCGGGACGCCTGGTGAAGCGATTTTGATTAATAGCTGAGAAAGAGCGTTATAGACACCGTACTTTTTAACATCCGTTTGAAAGCGGCGTAAGCTCTCTAAAAAAGCATTCTCCTGCCCCGACTCCGAGCTTGAGTCCAGCAAAGCGTCAATAAAATCGGCGTACCCTTTCTCGTAGGCTTCGTTGATACTCGTCCAGTTTGTATTCACCTTAGCCTCTCGTCCGGCCTTCAGCACATACGCCTGCACCCTCTCTTTAAAGCTCGAAAACTCAGCTTCATCGAACGGATAAGCACCTACCAAAGTCTGATACAAAAAATATTCATCATTGGCCGTCGGTATCGGCTGCGACTGACTTGCTTGCTTTTTACCAGCATTCATCTCCTGCCAAGCCATGACCTGCGCTTTCCACTTTTCCGGCAGCTCAGAAAGCACGCTCAGACGCGATCGCACATCCTCACTTCGCTTGGTGTCATGAGTCGAGCTAGCGTTCAAATTCTGTGGCCAGTGCGCTTGCTGGTACTGGTTATAAGCATGAAAATCTTGTACCGACAGGCCAAATTCACCCGGTGCGCCACCTACTTCATTTAGCCCCGTAAATCTGTTGTACACATAGAACAGCGTATCCTCTATTCCCTTTGCCATCAGCGGCCCGGTGAACTGCTGCATTCGCATAATGAAGTGCAGGCGCTGCGATCGCACCTCGTCAGACAACTCCTCTACATTTTCCAACAAAAGCACGTTTTCAATAAAAGCCAGCGATTCTAAAAAACCAGCACCTTTTTCAGAATCATTTTCTCTAACCGTTGCAATTGCCGCCTGGATATAGCACTCATCCTTTTCGCTCCGCTCCTTTTCACTGCCCTCCTTCTCACTGATATAGCTGCGATACACCGGAAACGCAATCATAATTTCCTTAAGCGCTAGCCGCAGGCACTCACCCGAGTGGCTTTCACCCATCAGCTCAGCCACCTGCACCAGCAAATGCGCCAAATTATCAATATCACCCACTAGCTCCGACTCAGCTAGCAGCCGCTTTTTCTCTAAAAATAGCTGCTCGTAATTATCTTCTAACCCAGTGAATTTCTCACACAGCTTACTAAAAGCGACCTCACTCTCAGGCTGACAAAACACCCGGTTCACATAGGTCAAAAACTCATAGCCAGACGTTCCCTGAATAGGCCAGTCGTTCGGCAGCTTTTCCACCGCCTCCAAAATCTTCTCGACTAAGGTGTAAACATGGCCAGTCTTCTCAGTCAACTGGCTTAGATACTTCAGCGGATCATAAAGCCCATCAATATGGTCTACCCGCAGACCCGTCATCTTGCCTTCCTTTACCAGCCGCTGAATTAGCCCGTGCGTTTGGTCAAACACATAGGGATGCTGCGCATTCAAACAAATCAATTCATTGACAGTAAAAAAGCGCCGATAGTTCAGCTTCTCTGACGCCACTTTCCAATGAGAGAGCTGATAAAACTGTTGTTTTAGCAGCGAATCTAACAGAGAAAAGCTCTTATCATTGCCCGCAACGCCATTAAATGTCACCAGGTTCTTCTCAACAAAGGCACGAATCTCATCGCTAGCTTCAAACAGTGCCCATAGCTGTTGCTTTATTTCTATTGCTGCTTGCGATCGCGCCTCACCCGCCAGCGGCAAAACCTCTGTTTCAATCGCCTTCAACAAACCGGTAAATTCAGCATAGCGATCGCGATCACCTGCCTCTTGGCCAATCGCTTTCTCCAGCTCAAAAAGATCATGCGCAAAAAAATCAGCATAGGCCCCCAGGCAAATCGGTAGCTGCAAGCTGTAGTAGTTCACCGTCAGCCCGTTCGCCCCATACCCTAGCTGAAGCTCTCCTCCTGTCAAACACTCCCGATAGTCCGAACCTAGCATTGGCGCTAGCACCCGCCCGTTTAAGTCTGCATGAAACGATGTCCAGTCAATGTCGAACGTGTCGCTATAGGCAGAACTTGGCCCATGCTCCAGCGCATCCATCAGGTACGGATTTTGATTGCTAAAGGCCATATGGTTTGGCACAATATCCTGCAGCCAGCCCATGCCGTGCTTTTGCACCTCATCCATTAGCGCCTCAAACTCCGCCGGGGTACCCAGCTCAGGATTGAGCCGATTTTGATCAACTACGTCATACCCGTGCTGGCTGCCACTGCGCGCCGCGAAAACTGGCGACGCATAGATATCAGAAATTCCCAACTGAGCCAAATAAGCTACGATTGCTCGGGCCTGGTTAAAGCCAAAATCAGGCGTGAACTGTAGGCGGTAAGTCGCAGCAGGAATACGCATAAGTTAAGATTCGTAAGGTTATCGCTATTAGGATATCGCTCTATGTATGCCGAGACTTATTCCCTTGGGCATAGCAGCTATTAAGGCATAGCGGCGTCGCTATTTTGTAGGCGATTACCATTAGCTCATTTATTGAGCGATCGGCTCGTTTGCTCAGCAATTCACTTAGCTCATCGGCAGAAACAGGTTATCTAACCGGCCTAGTTCGGCTGATAGGTAACTGAAAAATACAGACCGTTATCCTGCAAAGAAGTGCCGCGATCATTAGTGCTGACTAGTGGAATGCCATAGTCCGTCCGCAAAAACAAATTAGGCGTTGCCTGCCAGCGCAAACCGACCCCAGTTCCCACCAAGAAATTTGATTCTGGATTGGCGCTGAAGTTGTTCCACCCTATTCCCGCTTCTAGAAAAGGCGTCACCTGCAAAAGGTTGGGATTTCTAGTTAGCGGAATTCTCGCCTCCGCCGAAGCATTTACCGCGTTATCTGCGACTAGCTGGTTTTGAGGATAGCCACGCACAGTTCCCACCCCGCCTAGGCTAAAGCGCTCTAGGGGCAATAGCGAGTCGGGCGTTAGCTGCGCATTTAGCTTAAACAAAGATAGCACGCTTGGAGAGACTTGCTCTACCCACTGAAACTGACCGATCCAAGAGAAGAACTGACCGTCAGGGCCGCTGTTGTTGCTAGTAGCATCAAAGATATCTAAGCCAACGTTAAACTGCGATCGCGCCGCTAGCACCCTATTCGCACCGCGCTTAGTCCAGTCTTGAGAAAACCGCAGCGCACTTACACGCGACAGCCCATCCTCTGGCCCTACCGAAAACGAGAACGGCACGTCGTCTAAAATAAAGCTTTGACTACGCCGCCAGTCAAAATCAAGCCCAAGCGCAAACTCTTCTGACGGCGTGCGCACCACTGGCTGCCGAAAGCCAACAGAAAGCGTATCTGTCTCACTGCGAATACCCACATCTTCAAAGGCATCTTCAACAATTCGACTGCCGCTGTTGCTATAGCCAAAACTCAGCGTGCCATCAGCCGCGTTTACCGGAAAGCTTAGGCCCACATCATAAAGGTTAAGCCCTTCCGTCAGACCATAGCTCGCTGAAGCAAAGTCTCCAATGCCTAATAGATTGCGATAGCTGGTAGAAATATTGGCACCTACAGAACCGATACTGGGCGATCGCAAATTATCAGCACTGGTCAACACGTTAAAAGGATTTGGCTCATCTAAATCTAAAATCAATAGACTTTGTCCTGGACGGCTACCAGCAGTCAGTTCAGCATTCACCGTTTGCACATTAGGATCTAGCTGAAGCAGCTGTAGGCTTTCTCGCAAATCTTCTTGGTTCAGCGGCGTTGAGTCATCTATGCGCGCCGCCACATAGCCTTCTCTCAGACGCGATAGCCCATTAATTTGCATCGCTTCAACGCTACCTTCAATCACCTGCACAGTAACCGCAGAATCATCTACAAACTGACCATTAGGAATGAAAGCTCCTGAGGTGATATAGCCGTTATCAATATAAAGCTGAGTGATTTGCGATCGCAAATTGAACAAATCAGACAGTGTAATAGTTTGCCCCTCGTAGCAAGCCACCTTTTCAGCAATCTCGCGGTGCAAAACCGTATTGCCTTGCACCTGAATCTCTGTTGCATCAAAGCGAGCTTCATCGGACGTGGCCAAGGGCAAACAGCCCTCAGAAACGTCTGCACCTTCTGGATCAGCAACACTCGGATTCACCTCTAGCGGCAACGGCTGCGCTTCTGGCAGCGTTTCCGGCTCAATCGGCGGACGCGGCGGCAGTGCATCTTCAGTCGGCGAAGGTACGCTGTCAGGATTGAGCGTAGAATTAGGCGTTTGAGCGGCTGTAGGCGTGGGCATTTTCCACACCAACAGCACAGCCAAGCTAGCCAGCAAAGTCAGCTTTCGAGTTAACCGCTTTCGAGCTGACTGTTTGGAGGAAAGCTGGTTACGAGGGGGCTTTCGCATCGACTTTCAAGATTCCATTAAATTTATATAGAACCATAGCTGAATACGCTGACCAATTTTCGTGAATTATTAAAAACTTTGTAATCGGTTGATGTTTAAACGTTCGAATAAGATCAAACAAACTCGCATCAGCGGGCATATGCTGAGCCGAACCTACCGATAGCCCGCCAACAAAATGCCTTAAAGTCTTCGAGCCTGAGAAAGCACGCCTTTATACCTAAAGTATACGACTGCTGCACGCACTGCGCCTAGCCATTACGTGTTTTCACTTTTGTGCAACTCGTCACTACCGGTTCTGTCAAAAAAGCTGTCCGAAAGCTCTATTTCACCGCCGCTGCGTATTTCCTATAGTTGAACCAACAACAACGAGGGCTGATTCACCAAACGCGAACCCCACTTGTTGTTTTCAAACCAAATGGTTTCAGGCTGCACGGTTTCAACCACATAGTTCTAATACAACACTTCGGAGAATTGACAGATGAGCCACAACACTTTCTTCAAGACGATTGCCTGCCTCGCAACTGTACCTGTCATGACAGCTGCGATCGCAACTGGTATCCAGAGGCCAGCCAGCGCACTTTCTGCTTCCACCGTTCCCACAGATGTAACCGCGCAACCGCTAGAAACGCCTACTCCAGCAGCACCCGCCGAACTCATCAGCCGTTACGCTGCCTATAGCTTCAGCCTCATCAACAGACAGTCTCGGTCTATCTACTACTTCTACGCTTCGCCTAGCAACGTAGACTCCTGGGAAGACGATATCCTCGGGCGCTCCACACTCTCATCCAACTCTTCTATGCGAGTCACTATTGATGACAACCGAGGTAGTTGCTACTACGACTTTAAAGCTGTCTTTTCAGACGGCTCTAGCTCTACTCACTACGGTATCGACGTTTGCGAGCTAGCTAGCTACACGTTCTAAATTGTTCATCAATTTCCCCAAACTAAGATGACGATTCGTTTAATAGATTTGAAGGCTAAGGCTCAGCAGCTATCTATTACGCAGCGCGATCGCGCTGCACGTCATCACGCTATCGGGGTGTCAGGTACTCACGCGTGGCATCCCTAGCAACAATAAAAGAGAAATTTGGATACGTCTAGAGCGGACCAGTAGATGGATAATCATGCTCTATGGTCATCCTTCAAAAAGCCCGAATGAGTCTTTGTGTTTTGAGTAATTAAAACGTCAATCGTGCCGCAGATCACAACATTGCACTTTTCTGCAACGCCTCTAGCAGAAAGCAGCGGTAAGCTTGGAAGCAACCTGACAGCTAGTAGCCTCATACACTGCCTAAAGTGTAGACAGGTCTGCCAAACCAGGAGAAAACAGAGCGATCGCAAGACACCCGCAGCAGCAGACCCAACGTGAGCATATTATTAATAGAGGTCATAGTGTTAATTACGATTGGGTGGTTAGCCACGCTTTACGCCTGGCGGCAAAAATGGCTGCGCCAACAGCAGGCTTGGCAGTGGTGGCATCAGAAACAGGCCGTTCAGTCTCACCATACCGCCGAATCTATTCGAGATGGGCTGTTGCAGCAAACCTTCGCTTTTCGCCGATATCTAGAAACAGCAGGCACCAGCCAAAGCGATCACGCTTCGCCCGAACAAACCCACCAGTGGCTCGCCCGCTTCCAAACCTTCTATCAGTCTCTCGAAACGCTCAGCGACGAACTCTCGCCCCCCTTCATCGCCGATAGCCTACCCCTCGCCCTTCAGTTCACCCTCAAAAACTGGCAGGCCACGCAAGCTCAAGGAACCCCACAGATCCAGTTAGCGCTTCCTCAAAACTGGCCTACAGACCAAAGCGCCCCTCAGCAAAATCAAAGCATTCTATCTATTGTCAGTGCCCTACTCACACTACTGTTACCAGAAGGGCATACGGCAACTCAAGTTAGGCTTAGCCTCAGCCGTGAAAATAGGCAAAATACGCTGCTGCTGACGGCAAACTACAGCGATCGCGCCACTCAAAAGCAGCCCGAACTCCAGCATCTTAAGGAAATATTCCGCGGCCTTACCGCCGGAGAGTTAGAAATTAGTCAAGAAACCTCATCAACCACCTGCCATCTTTCCTGGCAAAATGACAAGGCTTAAGATCTCACTGCTCGAACACTGATAAAAAAACACTCGCTCACGCATCTCGCAAAATCATGCCCCAAACTTTTATTGTCATTGACGATCATGAATCTGTTCTAGAAGGCACCTGTAGCGTCTTAGAAAGTCAGTACCCAGACGCCAAAATTCTATCGGCTGGCACTGCCAACGAAGTCCAGCCAATGATTGCAGATGCAAAACCGAGCCTAGTGGTCATGGACCTATCCATCCCTGCCAAAAAAGGAGACCAGCCTAAAACAGACCATGGCCTACAGCTTTTACAAGACATTTTATCTACCTATCCCACACTCAGCCTAGTCATTCAAAGCGCCCATGCCCGCTCGCTCATTCGACTAAAGCCCGTGATCGAATCTCACCAGGCCGGGTTTACCATTGCTGATAAGAGTTTGCCGAGCCACGAAATGCTAGTTAAAGTTGACTGGTCGCTAAAAGGATTGCTGTATACGCCGCCTGAAATGCGCACCGGATTAGAGATGAAACCAGAGTGGATGACCCTGCTACAGCTCGCCTTTGTTGACGGCATCACCGATAAAGCGATCGCGCAAAAAATGAACGTTTCAGAACGCACCGTTCGCCACTACTGGACCCGTACCCAAGACGCTCTTGAAGTCTATCCTGACGACGGTATCAACATCCGCATTCAAACCTACAACAAAGCCAGGCACTACGGTCTGCTGGACTGAACTCTTCTGATCAAAGATATCTTTGCAAAAAAAGCCGTTCTTGCAAAGATAATTTTCCGAATAAACCATTCTCGCATAGCCCCTCTTTAAAAAATCTACCTATCCTCTCGGCAATGAACAACTGGCAGCAAAACTGGCGAGCAGGCCTCCTCCCAGGTCTCTCTATTACCGGCTTCGTCATTCTGGCGCGACTGCTCGGCATGCTTCAGCCGATAGAGTGGAAAGCCTTTGACACCAGCCTACGATGGCGTCCTGCTGAAGCCACAGACTCACGCGTTACCATCGTTGCCATCACTGAACAAGATATTCAAAAGACTCTAAACTATCCTATTTCCGATCAGGATCTAGCCGCGCTAGTCAACAAACTACAGACTTACGATCCGCGCGTTATTGGCATTGACATTTTTCGCGACCAGCCAGTCAGAGAGGGCTTTAAAGCCTTGGAGACTGCCTTGACTTCAGCCGACAACATTATCGGCATTGAGTCAATTGAGGCCAATGTTCCACCTGCGCCTATGCTTAGTGATCAGCAGGTCGGTTTTGCCGATGCCATTGTAGATGACGATGGCGGACTCCGACGTACTCATCTGGCCAATGCAGATACCAGCGGTGAATATCACTTTTCTCTTACAATTCGACTCGCCGAGGCGTATTTGTCTGCTGACGGTATCACGCTAGACAATGGGTTAAACGATCCTAACGCCATGCGATTCGACCAGGTCGAAATTCCTCACTTCTATCCCAACACAGGCGGATATGTTCGCACAGATAACGGGGGAAATCAGGCCCTGATAAACTTTCGCGCCGGACCTGATGCCTTTACCCAGGTCTCTTACTCAGAGGTGATCGCTGGAACTGTTGACCCGGCTCTACTACAAGATCGGGCGCTGCTGATTGGCTACACTGCAGAATCTGTCAAAGACTACGAAAATTCAAGCGCGATCGCCCTTGCTAATCCCAGTGCCGTTCCGGGTATCACCATCCAGGCCCATGCCCTTAGTCAAATTCTCAGCGCCGTCTACGACAATCGCGCCTTCATTCACACTTTACCTAGCGCTATAGAATATTTGTTGATCCTCGCTGCTGGGGGGTTGGGCATAGCCTTGGCCCACTGGCAGCGAAAGCCCGGGACGCACCTATTGATTGTTCTAGTGACCAGCGCTGGCTGGCTGCTGCTGGCCTACCTCATTATCATCGCTAGCTGGTGGCTGCCAGTCGTGCCAACGCTGGCAGTCTTCTTGATCAATGCGGTTGCCCTCTATCCCTTTTACCAGGCGCAGGCTCAGCTACAGGCCCAGCTCAAAGAACAAGACAAGCTGATCGATCAAACCTATACCACCATTCACAACGGTCCTTTACAGATAATTGCCAGGATGCTGAGCGCCTGGCCCGAGGGTGAACCCACCACTGCCGAGGCGCGATCTCAGCTCGAAAAAGTCAACCGTGAGCTACGCGGCATTCGCGAAATTCTACAAGCAGAAATGCGATCGCCCAGCGAAAAACTCGTCATGATGGGCGAGCAGTCTGTAGATTTGCAAATGCCGCTTCATATTGTCCTACACGAAACCTACAGCAATACGCTCGATCGCTATCAAAACTTCTTCGCACCCATCACAAAGCTCAGAGACTTCGGGCCAATGGCAGACGGTCAGCTCACTGGAAGCGAAAAGCGAGCAATCGGTAGATTCTTAGAAGAATCTTTAATTAATATTTGCAAGTATGCTAAAAAGAGCACGCTGATCACAATTACGAGCAAAAGAACAGAAGATTACAACATTATTACAATTATTGATAATGGGGAAACTATAAAAACAAAAGAGAGTCCTCTGGCATCTACGCACGTAGCGCCTGCACACGAGGGCTTTGGCACTCAGCAGGCCAGTCGGTTGGCCAGGCATCTAGGTGGAAAATTTTTGCGAGAATCAGTTCAGCCTAGAGGCACTCGCTGCGAGCTTCGCTGGCCTATCAAACGATCTGCTTGGGATCGCTGGCGTAAATCAATATCTAGTGACTAGCGCCTAACAAAGATTTGCAGCAAGGATTTTGCATAATCTTTTTGAGATTTCTTTAAAGCTTGCAGAAACCTACCTTTATTTTCTCAGCTAATACCGTAACAATAAGAAAAACCAATGTGTTGAGGTTCTTCTGATGCCTGCCCCCCGATTGACATCTACCCTGGTTACAGCCGTCTGCGCGACCGCGATTAGCACTACCGCAGCGATTCTAATCACGCCAGCAGGGCTAAGCCAAACGCTGCTGGCAAAAGCAGCCCCTATCGACAATCTAAGCAGCCATAGTCCAAGCGGTCACAATCTAAGCAGCCATAATCTAAGCCACACAGTTACCAATCCCAACAAAGGCTTTCAGCCCCCTAGCAACCCTAGAAGGCACACCGGTCATCGCACCACCACCGGCACCCGTCAGGGTAGCTGTGTTGGAGACGCCGGAACCGCATTCACCATCTTGGGCCCCAGCGAAACCGTTGGCCTATCGGCCTCAGCCCACCCAGAATTTGCCTGGTATCTGCCCCCATCAGAAATCGTCTATCCGGTTCAATTTCGGCTGCTTGCCCCTAGCGATAAAGGCATTCCTACCCCTATCTACAGCGCTGAGCTAGACTATGCTGCTGGGTTTAGCACTTATCAGCTACCTACTAATATCACATTGTCTCCTGGCACAGACTACCGCTGGCAGGTGGTGGTTGTTTGCGATACTGGCTACCTTTCTAGGTCACTCAACGAAGAGCGCACTTTTGAAATCGTGCCGCCTTCTAGAGAAGTGCAGCAGTCTATAGACGCCGCCACCACTGATGTGCAGCGGGCACAAGCTTACGGAGAGAATGGCTTTTGGTACGATGCGATCGCTCAAGTCGTTCAATCTAACAGCGCTCAGTCAATCGCCCTGCGCCAAGAGCTACTCGCGGATCTCGCCGAAATAGAAGTAGAGAATGAGCTGCTTAAAACAGACCTCCTAAGACTCTCGGAAATTCCAGGTCAGTAGCTAGCCACAAGAGCAGCCGGCGCTTTCCGCCGGCTGAGTTCTAGATACTTTATGATGAGTGTTGTAATTAGCGAGGCCAAGCTATGGGGTGTTTTGTCAAGGCAGATCCTTATCCCTATCCTTTCAACGGTGATTTACGCCCAGACAACACGGCCTTGATCGTCATCGATATGCAGATAGACTTCTGCGGCAAAGGTGGCTATGTAGACAAAATGGGCTATGATTTGGCGCTTACTCGTGCCCCCATTGAGCCGATTCGCCAAACGCTTCAGGCCATGAGAACGGCAGGCTACACCATTATTCACACCCGCGAAGGACACCGGCCCGATCTGTCAGACTTACCGGAAAATAAACGGTGGCGATCGCAGCAAATTGGGGCAGGTATTGGCGATCCGGGGCCCTGCGGAAAAATCTTAGTACGCGGCGAACCAGGCTGGGAAATTATTCCCGAACTCACGCCCCTTGCAGGCGAAGTAATTATCGACAAACCCGGCAAAGGCTCTTTTTATGCCACCGATCTCGATCTTATCCTTACCTGCAAAGGCATTAAAAATATAATCCTCACAGGTATCACTACCGACGTCTGCGTTCATACTACGATGCGCGACGCCAACGATCGCGGCTACGAATGCCTCATGCTCTCTAACTGCACCGGCGCAACCGACTATGGCAACTATCTCGCCGCTTTAAAGATGATCAAAATGCAGGGCGGTGTCTTTGGCGCTATTGCTGATTCTCAAGCATTGATCGAAGTAATTACCTGAGTGCAAGGGCAAACATCTACTCGTACTTAGCGGAATCTACAACATAAATGGAACAACCTTCAGCAAGAGAAAGCAGGTTGTCGTCAAAACAGTTGCTGAAACAACTGAATCGCAGTCGTACGATACAAACACATCAGTTCGTTCGCCCCTAGGCACGAGCTAGATCACTGCTGCGAAAACCTATCGGAAGCCGAGCTAGTACTCCGCCTATAGCGCAGCTTAGGGGGTGGTGTAAGCCGGGTGAGCATCAGCGAACAGTCTAATCGATCTCTGCTTGTTGCTGGATGTACTGCTTAAGAACAGAGATTGGCGCACCGCCACAAGACAGAATGCAATATGACCGGCTCCAGAATACAGGCTGTCCTCGGTAGATTTCTGCCAGATGTTTGCCAAAATCTTTTCTCAACAACCGGCTAGAAACAGTTTTCAGATTGTTCACCAGCTTAGACGGTTGCGTTTTTGGATTGACTGATATCAGCAAGTGAACATGGTCAGCTTCACCGTTAAATTCAATTAGCTCACCTTCCCACTTCTCCATCGTAGAAGCAAAAATCTCATTTAGTCGGTTGAGCATTGCCCCGGTGATGCATTTTCGTCTGTATTTAGTGCAGAGGACTAAATGAAATTGAAGACTGTATGAACAGTGACGTAGCCTGCTTAATTGCTGTGACATCTGCTGACGACTAAGTTAGAATAATGCCATGATAACCGTGACGTACGAATTTAAGCTAAAGCCGACTAAGCAACAATCCGAAGAGATACAACACATCTTGGACGTGTGTCGCTCAGTCTGGAATTACGCTTTGCGTAAGCGGAAAGACTGGAGTGCTTCTCGCAAGTGCCCCATTAACGCCTGCTCAATTCGTAGCGAGTACATCATGACGGCGGATGCGCCATACCCTAATTACTTTCATCAGGCAAAAGCGCTAACGCAGGCTAAGAAATCTAGCGACTGGCTAAAGTCAGTTAATGCTCAGGTGCTTCAGCAAACGCTGAAGACGCTAGACCGGGCACACGCTGACATGAAGAAGAAAGGCTGTGGCTTCCCACGGTTCAAGCGGCCTAACCGAATGCGCTCGTTTGTGTTTCCGCAGCTAGGCAAGAGTCCGTTGGCTGAAGGAGTCGTCAAGCTGCCTAGCCTCGGCGCGGTGAAGATTCGACAGTCACGCCCGTACCCAGAAAGCTTTGACGTGAAGCAAGCCAGGGTCGTGAAGCGAGCGTCAGGCTTTTACCTGATGCTGACGTTCCAGGCTGATGTATCAGTTCCAGAGGTGCCGCTAGTCGGTCACTTTGTGGGTGCTGACGTAGGGCTAGAGTACTTCTTCTCAACTTCTGAGGGGCTTCAGTTAGAACGGCCTAAATTCTTTGTAGATACTCACGGTTCGCTGAAATAATCCGAGGAAAAGTAAATTGCGATAATAAGAGGGTAGCCCATACAAGATAAGGCATCCATGGCGCAGCTAATTGCAAACGAACGAGTCGATGATATCCCACTACTGCTCAATCAGATGGAGAAGCTTGAGCTGAGTAGCCTAGCTGATAAGCACTTTGAGCAGCATGGGAACTGGCAAGGGCTAAGTCTAGGTCAAGTTTTAGTGGGCTGGTTATCGTACATACTCTCGCAAGGAGACCATCGCCTCAACCAGGTAGAAGAGTGGGCATCTGGCCTAAGTCACACATTAGGTCGCTGCCTATCGCCAACGGTGAGAAGCCTGGATTTTAGTGATGACCGTTTAGAGCGTGTACTAGACCGATTAGGGGAGGATGCACACTGGGACAGGTTTGAAGGTGCCCTAAACGGTCATACCGTGCGGGTGTATGACTTGCAAGTATCGTGTGTGCGTCTAGACACGACGACTAGCAGTGGATACAGAACGGTCGAAGGTGAAGACCTATTTCAATTTGGTCACAGCAAAGACTATCGCCCCGACCTGCCGCAAGTGAAGATATCGCAAGCGGCCTTAGATCCGCTAGGACTGCCCGTGAGCACCACCATCGTCAGTGGCAATCAGGCGGATGACCCGCTCTACGTTCCAGAGATAAAGAAAGTGCAACAGAGCCTGGCGGCGAGCGGGTTGACCTATGTGGGCGACAGTAAGATGGCGGCGCTAGAGACGCGGCGCTACATCGCTCAAAGTCAGAATTACTACCTGTGTCCGCTGCCTGAAAAGCAAGTCTCCAAAGCCGACTTAGCCGAACTACTCGCGCCTGTCTTTCGAGGCGAGGAGTCGCTTACCCCCGTCGCCACACCTGACCACAACCGTCGTGAGGCCTCGGCAACCGCCGATTCGCCTGCCGAGGCTGAGCTAATCGCTGAAGGGTTTAGCTTCACGATGCCGCAATTGGTCAGGCCAGAGACAGACGCGTTCACCTGGCGAGAACAGTGGTTTGTGGTGCATTCGTTTAAGTACGCCGGGCGACAACGAAAGGGGTTAGACAACCGCATCGAGAAGGCGACCGAGGCATTGCATGAACTGAACCTGACGGGCCGTGGGCATAAACGACGCACACCCGAGGAAACTAAAACGGCGGCCCACCGAATTCTTCAACGCTATCGCCTCAAAGACCTTGTGCAAGTCGTCTTTGAAACCGCCACCGAAACGACGCATAAACGCGCCTACCGCGATAAACCGGCTCGGACTATCACAAAAACAACCGTGACGGTGAAGCCAACGCTAGATGACGAAGCCTACCAGCAAGCAATACAGCTACTGGGTTGGCGAGTCTACGTCAGCAACGACCTTGACTTATCGCTCGCTGAAGCAGTCTACGGCTATCGCAATGAGTATCTCATTGAACAAGGCTTTGGCAGATACAAGGGTAAAGCACTTGGGTTGCGGCCTATCTATCTGGCCTCTGACGAGCGCGTCAAGGGGTTGATTCGGCTATTGAGTTTGGGCCTGCGTATCCTGTGCCTGCTCGAATTCTCGGTGCGCACTCAGTTGCAGGTAAAACAACAGACGCTACCGGGACTCTATGCGGGTAATCCCAAACGAGCGACCGCGCAGCCCACCGCTGAACTACTGCTCAAAGCCTTTCGCGGGATTACTCTCACCATTATGGACATTGACCAAGTTAGGCAGCACTTTCTCTCACCGCTCTCGGCGCTACAACAGCGCATACTACAGTTATTGGACACCAACGATGATGTCTATCTCTCGCTGACAGGCTAATTGTTGCGAACTCCCTTTTTTATCCGCGAACCTTGAGTAGATATGCAACGTAAGCTGAGATTGCTACAGCGCAGACTTAAAGGAAAGCAGCTAGGCTCTGCTAACTGGAAGAAGCAACAGAAGAAGATATCCAGATTACATGAGCGCATTGCCAACACTCGCAAGGACTTTCAATACAAAGCGGCGCACAAACTTTGTGACGGCGCTGATGTGGTAGCAGTCGAAAAGCTTAACCTAGTCGGCTTGAGTCGTGGGTTCTTGGGTAAGCACATGCTGGATGCAGGCCACGGGCAGTTCCTGAATGGAATATTGCCGTGGGTTTGCTTTAAGCGTGGCGTCGGGTTGATGTATGAACCGGCTGCTGGCACTAGCCAGGAATGCCCAGACTACGGACGAATCGCCAAGAAATCATTGGGTGAACGCTGGCACAATTGCGAGTGTGGGTGTTCCATGTCTCGTGATATTGCTAGCGCCATTGTGATTAAGAATAGAGCGGTGGAAGCCCGCGTCGCCTTGCGGCGCTAGGGAATGTCCACCAAGACAGCCGTGGGGCGCACGGTTTATGAAAATGCTTGTAGAGACGATCTGACGGGGGCAACGGCTAACGCCTGCGGCGACGCATTGCGAACGGCTGCTGTCTAGTCCAGAGTCTGTGAAACAAGAATCTCCGCTTATACCCGTAGGGTTAGGGGGAGAGCGTCAAAAAGCGGTAGCCGACTGCGCAGGCTAGTCGATCACCATCACCGCTACATCTCGATCAGCTAGCCCAGCTAGAACATCAAGTTTATGAGCAGACCCTAAGAATTATCTGGGCGCTTTCATCTAAACCTATTCGCCTATTCTCAGCTACCCCTTACTGGCTCCTCACAAGCCCACCGCTCTGCGCTGGCATTCTTAAATCAATGAAGAAACCCAGTAGACAAACTTACTGAATTCCCCACTTACTGATTCCTCGAGGAGCTAACTCATGAAACACCTATTCTTCTCTGCGATCGCCCTTTCCGCTGCTGCCCTGGCCTTTGCACCCGTTGCCAACGCGGCTGAAGTTCTTCCCTCATCTATTCAGCAACGCCGCCTTGAGTTCCTAGACACGCAAACCAAAGCCGTGGAAAACATCCAAGAAGCTCGCCTCGAATTCCTAGAGAGCCAGACAAAGGCCATTGAGAATATTCATGAAACTCGCTTAGAGGAAAGAACGCGTCGCAATAAAAGCAACCTTCGGTAAGGCTTTTTGCAATGGATAAGCATCGTCAGGCAGTACTAGCTGTAGCCTAGCGCTAGCCTCAGGCAAAGGGAAAACCAATCGTCATAGCAGCATCAATGAAATCTTAGTAGCTATTGGGCGCTGCTAAATAGCCACGAATCAAGTTTTCTAACACAATAGGTAAAGTACGCTTGGTTTTCCCTTTAAATCACATGACAGCTATCCAAAATAAAATTTCACCGCCACGCCTAGAGCATCCAACTAAGCTAGCTGCAGGTGGTTTGGATCCTAGCCACTTTGACTGGGCTGAAGCCTGGTATCCCGTTTTCTACATAGCAGATCTAGATAAAGCAAAGCCAACCCGCTTTACCCTACTCGATCAAGACGTGGTAATTTGGTGGGAGCCAAAATCACAAACCTGGCGAGTCTTGGCCGATCAGTGCCCGCATCGCCTTGCCCCCCTTTCAGAAGGGCGCATCAACGAATCTGGGCTGTTGGAATGTCCTTATCACGGCTGGGCCTTTTCCGGTAGCGGTGCATGCGAGCATATTCCTCAGCAAGCATCTGAGGGCGAGGCCCACCTATCTAGCCGAGCCTGCGTCGATTCTCTACCCACCAAAGTCTGCCAAGATCTTCTCTTCGTCTATCCGGGCGACCCAGAAAATGCCGCACGGGTGAGCATTCCTGTTATTGAGGCCTTAGAGGCAGAGCCAGACGGCTGGGTCATGCTCAACACTTTTCGCGACTTACCCTACGACGCCCTGACTCTACTAGAAAATGTCTTGGATGCAAGTCATATTCCCTACACCCATCACAAAACGGTCAGCAAACGAGAAAATGCCGCACCCATGCAGATGGACGTAGTGGCATTCGATAAGCAAGGCTTTCAAGGCATCTGGCCAAAAGGTCCACGCAAAGGCCAGTTGGGAACTCAACACACCACCTTTGTAGCGCCGTCGTTGATGTACCACGATCTCACCTCTAAGCAGTTTGGCAGAACGCTAACGGTCGTGTATGCGACGCCTATCCGCAAAGGAGAATGCCGTGTGTTCGCCCGGTTTCCCTTTAAGTTTGCTTCAAAGCTACCTGGCTTTTTCATCAAGCTGACCCCTCGCTGGTATAGCCATATTGGCAACAACCGGGTGTTAGAAGACGACCAAATCTTTTTGCACCTTCAAGAACGGTTGCTAGAGAAAGGAAGCGATTCTCTTTCAGAGCGGCCCAGCCAGCGTCCCTACGCCCAAACCTGCTACCTGCCAACCCAGGCAGACCGCTATGTTGTCGCTTTTCGTCGATGGGTCAGTGAGTTTACAGCCGACCCATTTTCAGGCCAGAACCTACCGCCCGAATGGTCTACAGAAGCATTAATGGACCGCTATCACTCTCACACTCAACATTGCAGCAGTTGCAGCGCAGCGCTGCGGCGCATTCAGCAAGTTCGAACGGCAACACTAGTCTTAAGCGCGGCGGTGTGGTCTCTGCTACCGCTGACAATGGCAGTTGCTGGGCCGCTTCCTCTATCAACGAGCGCGCTTTTAGCTGCCGTACCGCTGGCGGCTGGCGCTGCGTGGCTGTGGCTAGGCAACCTAGAGCAGAAGTTTTACAAAGGCCTAGCAACGCCTCCTCGAAATCTGCCGGGTTAAGGTTATTTGGGTTCGAGATTGGCCCAGATCAAGATTGGTCCAGATCGAGATTAGCTGAACAGGTGTCCCAACAGAAACAAAACGGCATCACCCGGCGGGTACCTTTAAGGGGATACATCTAAAGGCATGGATCAAACAAGGTAGACATTCGCAAAGATATGAAACGACTCGCTGCCGCTGCATGCGCCTGGCTATCATTAGGAATCACAGCCATAGCAATGCTCAGCAGTCGCATGAGTGGCCCACTGCTATTTGAGGTGCTATGCCATTTTCAGGTGCAGTATCTTGGGCTAGTACTTTTTCTAAGCGCGATCGCAATCTGGCTGAGGCGATCGCGCCCCCTCATCATCACGCTCTTCTGCCTAGCACTCCTCTCAGCCCAAATTATCCCCTGGTACTTTCCACCCGCCCAAAGCGGCATCGCCTCTGGCTACCGCTCCGACGACCGCTCCGACTATCGAGTGATGAGCACCAACCTAAACATCGCCAACAGCAGCGCTGCCGAAGTGATTAAGCTGACCGAAAAAGAACAGCCAGACCTAGCACTATTCATAGAAGTCAACGACGCTATGGCACAGCAGCTAGAAACCTTAAAAACATTCTTGCCCTACAGCTCTAACCAGCTAACACCGTATCAACCTGGCACTGTCCTCTACAGCAAAGCCCCCCTCACAGACCTCGAAATTAGAAAGTTCGATACTAACAATGCGGTCAACCTGACCGCACGCGTCAAAGCAAAAAATCAGCAGCTATCTATCGTAGCCATTCATCCGCTACCGCCCCTCAAACCAGAATTTCTCCGCAGCCGCAACAAAGTATTTAGGGCAGTCAGCGACTACATTCAACAGCAAAACGATTCTGTCATACTAGTTGGAGACTTCAACACAACTATGTGGTCGTCTGCCTATCGCAAACTTGCCCACGAAACAGGGCTAAAGAACACCCGTAAAGGACTGGGAACTTTTCCCACCTGGCCCGCTAACCTGTCATATCACCTCACACCCAAGCTCAACATCTTCGCTAAGCTGTTCCAAATTCCTATCGACCAGTGTCTAGCGAGTCCTTCACTACGTGTGATCAAAATGCACGCAGGCCCTGATATCGGATCAGATCACCTGCCGATTATCGTGGATTTTTCCATAGGGAAAAGGGTTACATCCAAATAGCCAGCGCATACAGCTATACCGATGTTCCTTTTCCCCACCAAGTTTTTGACTAACAGACAAAAATCAGACTAGCGCAGACGTCACAAGATCATTGAGCAGAGGCAGGTCATCGAATAGGGAGGGTTGCAGAGGGAGCTGCCAATCGTCCGAATCCCAATCATCCGAATACAGGGTATCTGCGCGTGAAAGCTCAGCGGCCAAGCTCATGTTCTCAACGGCCACCGTAGCAGCTTCTCGCAAACTCAGCTCACCTTCAGCAGACTGGTCAATTAGTGTAAGGCTGCCAGATGCTATTTCAAGCTGAGAATCTTTAGCATTGAGGCTGCTAAAGGTTTGGCCGGGTCGAAAATGTCTCTCAGCCAAATTTTCCTGGTAAGCTATCAAATAGTCAGCGCCTTCTAAAGGCCCAGTCGAATACTCAGTATAAGTAGTAGCAGTGCTCAGTTCAACAGATTGTGTCAGGACGATAGAGCTGCTCGCGATCGCACTTCTAGAGACAGCAGTTCCAGTTAAAATTTCGCGAACTTGCGCATGGGTTAGGTTAGGATTAGCGCTCAGCATCAAAGCAACTACACCAGCAACATGAGGAGCCGCCATAGACGTACCATTTAAATCGTCATAGTCGCTATCAGGTGTTGTTGAGAAAATATCTTGTCCGGGTGCCATAACGTGCTGCATTCGGCTGTCGCTACCGGCTTGGTTTGAGAAGTCAGTTATGTTTTGATTGATATCGACAGCACCGACAGAAATACCGTAGTCTGTTGCATAGCTAGCCGGAACGTCAGGGCTTAGCTGCTCATCGTTTCCAGAAGCCATAACAGCAATCACGTCACGAGAAGTGGCATAGGCAAGCGCATCGGCGACACTGCCAGTCGGATCACCCCCACCTAAACTGAGGTTGATGATATCAGCACCGTTGTCAACGGCGTAGTAGATAGCTTCCGCCAGGTCTCCACTATTTACAAAGTTGCCATCTCCTGTGACCGGGTCAGTGACAATATCGCCCAAGCGAAGAGCCATGATACTTGCCCCGTGGGCGACGCCGGTCATTCCAACAGCATTGCTAGCCGCCGCAATGGTTCCAGCCACATGGGTTCCGTGCACTTGGCCGGGGTCATCGGTTCCGGGCCGTACATCATAGTTGTTTCGCCCAAAGTTCCAACCGTATTGGTCATCAATATAGCCATTGCCATCGTTGTCAATGCCATCTCCAATCGTATCGCCTGTGTTTTCCCAAATGTTGTTAGCTAAATCTTCATGAAAAATATCCACACCCGAGTCAATCACGGCAACCGTTATGCCTTGCCCTGTATAGCCCTGAGCCCAGGCTTCGGGTGCGTTGATCATATCGTTGTTCCACTGGTCACCGCCAATATCAGCAACTTCTCCAAAGCGTGACTGGCCGATAGAATTAGCAACTGCTGTAGCAGCGTCTACAATCCCATATCCATAGGCGCTGTCAAATCTATTGATAGGATCTTCTGTCGGCGGTGACGGATTATTCGTGCCAATATGAGTCGTCAGGCTGTAGTTGCCCGTTTCATAAGATGAGTAGCTAGTAGCTCTAATTAAGTACTCTCTGCCTGCTTGCGCGGTAAAACTGAGCTGAGCATTAGTTCCAGCGCCGCTGTCGTCATCAAAGTCGAGCACGCTGCCATTGTTGGCATCCACAAGCTGTAAATAAGCGTCGAAGATAGAAGATTCTAGATCAATGCTGACGCTTTCAGTATTTTGAAACTGAATTAAATAGTCATCTTTAAAGGCATAAAGCCGGGTGGAATTAAAATAGTCAGAGTAGTCCAAGCTGCCTTGAACAATATCAGTAGAGCTAAGTGCATTGGTAAGATGTGCCGTCAAATCTTCTGACGCTTCGACACCCGTGAGCTCATCTGCACCCAAAGCAAGCTGCTCGGAAGTATCGGCACTATCAGGAGAGATAGCGCCACTGCTAAAAAGCGTAGGACCTATGGGCGTAGAACTAGAAAGTACAGAGCCAGAAAGATTGTCTAGTAGGAGATCGGATTCTCTGAAGGAATTACGCTCTAAGCGAGTAGCACTCTCTTCTACCAGCGTAGAGTCCATTCCGTCAGATGTAATTGAGTTAGTACCTGTCTGGCCTAACTCTAGACCATAAGAGGATAAAGCCATGCCAAGACTGTTGCCAGCTAGATCCGAGCTAACGCTATTGACCTGTAATTCATCTGAATAGAGGGTAGACATTGCTTCTTCCTAAGTTTATGAATCGACTAGCCCTTCGGCTTGATATTCAAACTAAGGTTTTGGGTAGTGCAAATCATCTGAGGTTTGTGTCGCCTTTTGTGCCCTTTTGTGCAACTTATTGATTGCAATAGCCGGACTTACAATCCCAGACTTGTAGCCCCAGACTTATAATCTCAGTGAGATAAGGCTGTTAGTTCGGATGGTATCTATGAGACAGATCGAAAAGTTTGATGCCAAATATTGGGTCAAGGTTCGCAACTCCACCAAGGGAGAATCAGTTTTTCTAACTTGGCACGGGGGAATTTATGCGTTGATTCCAGGCGAGGCAAAAATTCACCTGTTTAATATGGTGGGAATGAACGTAAGCCGTTCTGTAGATAAAGGAGACGGTAGTTGGGATTTTGCATCTAGAGAGCTGACTTATTACCTAGATCCAAAAACAGATGAAATTTTGCATCAGTGGAAAAATCCTTGGTCTGACGAAATACTCACAGTAGTGCACGTGTCAAACAATCCGGTACAAGGCAGGTTTAAAGGCGCGTTTCCAGCAACAGTAGAAGGAGACTTTACCACATTCTCTTTTGATCTGTTCTCACATTACGACAATCCGCTAGCCGGAGACGAGCGTTTTGCAGACTACAGCCCCCAGCCGATTTATCAGGCGGTTGAGTTGTTCAAGCTGACGGTGCCAACCGCGGACTTACACAATCCTGACGTTGCGTCAGTGACGCCGCTAATTTTGAGCTGGGATAGAATTGGTCCCTGGGTGCCCTGGATGAAGATGGGCGATCGCACGGGCCAGCTCATCTATAGTGGACTAGGCCATAAAGCCGCTCGTTTTGAAGACCTACCGCCAGTACTACAAGCAGAAATTAACGCCCAGGTTCCCAGCTATCGAGAAGCACCTACAGAAAGAATAGAGGGTGAGAGCATTACCTCTTGGCGGTATTTTCAGAAGCACTTTGACGCCTATTTAGCGGGCGATCGCTTCCCCCTTACAGAAGCCCCATAGCACCGTAGTTCGATCAAACAGTTCGACCAAAGGCCAAAAGCAACTATCAACTAATGAAAGAGAACCGGCGATCGCCCAGCCGAGCGACCCCAATCACCGCAATATCTCAAGCGGTGCTGGGCGCAGATGCGATCGCATCGAACATATGCATCGTCCATACAGCCGTAAAATAAGAGCTGTCTCCAGCTAGCCGACTAACCTCCACCGATCAAACATGAGCTTTGACCATCCGCCTCGAATTCTGTTTTTATACGGCTCTCTCCGTGAAAGATCCTACAGTCGCCTACTGGCCGAAGAAGCCGCTCGTATTATCGAAAGCTACGGCGCAGAGGTAAAATTCTTTGACCCTAGCGGCTTGCCTCTGCACAACGCCGAACCCGACACTCACCCCAAAGTGCAAGAGCTGCGTCAGCTCTCTCTTTGGTCAGAAGGACAGGTTTGGTCTAGCCCCGAGCTGCACGGCAACATCTCTGGCCTAATGAAAACCCAAATCGACTGGATTCCGCTCACCCTCGGCGCGGTCCGCCCCACCCAGGGCAGAACCCTAGCAGTCATGCAGGTTTCTGGCGGCTCTCAGTCATTCAACGCCGTCAACACCCTGCGAATTTTGGGTCGATGGATGCGCATGTTCACCATTCCCAATCAGTCTTCGGTCGCCAAAGCCTATCAAGAATTTAACGAAGACGGCACCATGAAAGACTCAGCCTATCGCGATCGCGTTATCGACGTCATGGAAGAACTTTATCGCTTCACTCTGCTTTTGAGAGAGCACGTAGACCATCTTACCGACCGCCACAGCGAACGCAAAGCCGCTGCGGCGAAAAAGGTCGAAGCCGCCGCGGCGAAAGCACTCAAACAATAACAACCTAAAACTACGAGGATTTTTAGAAGATTTGGCGGACCACCTGAGAGCGAGGATTTTATAGCCTGCTTGATATAGACATCCTGCCGCCCTCATCCTAATTTTTTCTCCGAGAAAGAGAAGTCGAAGGCTTTCTCTTCTCCCTTCAAAAGCAAAGAACCAGGGAACGAGGTCAGCAAGATGCAATGCAATCTTTCACCGATGCAATTTTAAGGCTTAATTATGAGCGTCCAGTCTTTTAATACAGAGTCGTCTCTACCAGTCGCCGTCAGCTTTGGCCGCGACGTTTGCAGCGACCCCGTTCAGTCCACCCAGCGCGAGTGGCTCATCACCAACGGCATCGGTGGCTATGGCTGCGGCACGCTCTCTGGTATGCTTACCCGCTGCTACCACGGCTTTCTGGTCGCTGCGCTCAAGCCCCCTTTAGAGCGAACCCTGCTACTCACCAAGCTCGATGAAACCGTTCACTACTTAGGCAAGCCCTATCCGCTTAGCTGCGATCGCTGGTCGGGCGGCACCACCACCGGCCACGGCTACCGCAATCTGCAAAGCTTTCACCTAGAAGGCACCACCCCCACTTGGACCTACGCCTGCGCCGACGCCATTCTCCAAAAGCGCATCTGGATGCAGGCAGCTCGCCACGCGCAAGACAACACCACCTACATCCAATACCAGCTTCATCACGCCAGCGCTCCTTTTATCCTTAGCATCAAAGCCCTCGTCAACCACCGCAACCACCACCACACCACCAACAGTCAATACGGCCTCAAATCTTGGCGCATCAACACCCGCGCTCACCTCGAAGGGTCAACCAAAGGGCTTAGAATAGACGCGGCCAGCTGCCCTACCCCCTTCTATCTTTTCAGCACAAAAGGCCAGCTCTTGCCAAACAACAAATGGTATCAGCACTACTTTCTCGCCCAAGAGCAATATCGCGGGCTCACCCATCTAGACGACCACTTCCACTGCGCCACTCTCCGCACCCAGATTGTTCCGGGCGAAACTGTCACCATCGTCTGTAGCACACAGCCTTCTCCCAACCTAGACGAAACAACAGCTTTTGCAGACAGACAGCAGTATGAGCAAATGCTGTTAGACAAAGCTATTCAGCACAAATCAAGTCCGCCTAGCGTGAAGCATGTCCAGCTTGTTCTCGCCGCCGATCAGTTCATTGCTACCCGAACAATTGTTGCTACTCAGACGACAAATCAGTCAACAGCCGAAGCAACAGCTCAAACAACAGCTCAAACAACAGGCGAAACAACAACTGGTAAAACCATCATCGCCGGATATCCCTGGTTTGGCGACTGGGGCCGCGACACTATGATTGCCCTTCCCGGCCTTACCCTCACTACCCAGCGTCCAGAAATCGCCCGCCCCATTCTGCTCACCTTTGCCCAACACCTCAGCCAGGGCATGCTGCCTAATGCCTTTCCCGAAGCAGGTGACACGCCTGGCTACAACACCGTAGATGCTATTCTTTGGTACTTTGAGGCCATTCGTGCCTACGTCACCGCCACCGACGACAATGACCTGATAGAACAGCTTTTTCCTGCGCTAGAAGAGGTAATTGACTGGCACCTACGCGGCACTCGCTACAACATTCATCTCGATCAGGCAGATGGTTTGCTCTACGCCGGAACCGAGAGTGAGCAGCTCACCTGGATGGATGCCAAAGTCGATGATTGGGTCGTTACGCCGCGAAGCGGCAAGCCGGTGGAAATTAACGCGCTGTGGCACAATGCGCTGCTGTGCATGGCTGAGTTTTGCGATCGCACCTACCGCTCACCCGCTGACTACCATACCCTCGCCCAGTTCGCCGCTGCCAGCTTTCCAAAATTTTGGCAGCCTCAGCTTGGCTACTGCTACGACACAATTGACGGGCCAGTCGGTCATGACAGCACGCTTAGGCCCAATCAGCTCTTAGCCATTTCACTCACCTACGCCCCGCCTTTAACGCCTCAGCAGCAGCGCTCAATCGTAGATATTTGTGCCCAGCGGCTACTGACTTCTCACGGGTTGCGATCGCTCACCCCTACTCACCCAGACTACAGCGGTGTCTACAGCGGCGATCGCACCAAGCGCGACGGCAGCTATCACCAAGGCACCACTTGGAGCTGGCTAATGGGCCCCTTTATAGAAGCGCACCTCAAGGTCTACAAAAATCCAGCGATCGCCCAGCGATTTCTCGCGCCGCTCATCCAGCATCTCAGCTCAGGCTGCGTTGGTACCCTCAGCGAAATCTTTGATGGCGATCCGCCATTCACTCCGCGTGGAGCCTTTGCCCAAGCTTGGTCAGTGGCAGAAGTGCTCAGGGTCTCTGCGCTGATAGAAAACTTTGAGCCAGCTAGAAAACTTTGAGCCAGTTAATTCAGCTCACCGATTTGACTAGCGGTGCCGGCGAGCTCACACAGTTACCTTCCACAAAAAGACGCGATCGCCCCTGACGAATGTGCACCCGCACCCGCTCCCCTACCGCCAGCCGCTGACTTGCGGGCGTTCTGACCCACAGTATCTTCTCAGACGACATTCGCAGCTTGTACTGATACTCGCGTCCCAAAAACTGGCGACCCACCACTTCTAGCAGCCCCGCCGAGTCTAGCTGAATTTGCAAATCATCCTGACAAATCATCAGCTCACCGCGCTCAATACCTGGCGCAGCAGGCAAATCAAACACAGGCCCTAGCTCTGTTTCCCACTGGTTTTCCCACTGGCTCTCTCGCCGCACCGCCGCCACAAAATTAGCCTGCGTCACAAACTCAGCCACAAACCGGCTGGCTGGCTGCTGATAAATCGTCTCCGGCGTGTCTAGCTGCACGAGCCGCCCCGCTTGCATCACCGCAACTTTATCTGCGATCGCCAGCGCTTCTTCTTGATCATGCGTCACAAAAATCCCCGACGCCCCAATGCTCTTTAATATATCGCGCACCTCTTGGCGCAAATACAGCCGCACCTGCACATCCAAATTGCTAAACGGCTCATCTAGCACAATTAGCGGCGGCCTTGGTGCAAGTGCCCGAGCTAGCGCCACCCGCTGCTGCTGCCCGCCCGAAAGCTCATGAGAATACCGCTTCTCCATACCAGAGAGCCCCACCAGATTAATCGCCTCTAGCGCCAGCGCCCGGATCTGTGGCTTGGGTAGCTGCCCGCGCCGCGATAGCTGCTTCAGCCCAAACGACACATTCTCCACCACGCTCAAATGGGGAAACAGCGCATAGTCTTGAAACACCACCCCGACCTGACGACGCTCAGGCGGCATCCACTGATTCGCCCCGCACACGCTCTGCCCAGATAAAACTATCCCACCAATCTCAGGTCGTTCAAACCCAGCCACCAGCCGCAGCAAAGTTGTCTTTCCACAGCCAGAAGGGCCCAACAGCCCTAGCAGCTCGCCCGCCTGCAAAGAAAAGCTTACCTGATCAACCGCAGGAGACGCTGTCCCAAACTGCTTAGTTACCTGCTTACAGAAAAGGACAGATTCAGAACTCAACATAAGAATCACGTGCCTATTTATTGCACATTAGTTTCAATAGTCTCTTCATCACTATACGTCATCCCACCCTAGATTCATTCTCAACAAGCGCTCTACCTTTCAGCCTTCATATCCACCTTTACCCTTCACTTCTCACTCCACCCATCGCCGCAGCAAATTACTCAAGCTCTTTGTAATCAGATCAAACTCGTCCGTCTTCCCGTACTTTTCAAACAGCGATCGCCTAGCCGCATCTAGCTCAAACAGTATTTCCCGTTGCTCTGCTTGCCTAATCTGGCTTTGCACCCAGCCAATGGCTGCCCACCGCACCCCCGCTGTTACCGGCTCTACCCGATGTAGGCTAGTTGCCGGATATACCAGCATCGATCCGGCTGATAGTTTGTAGGGCTGCTCGCTATCAAGGCTCTCTACAACTAACTCGCCCCCCTCGTAACTATCTGGGTCGCTCAAAAATAGCGTAAACGATAAATCAGTCCTGCCTCCGTTCATCAGCGCATTGTCCGTATGGCGACCGTAGGCCATACCGTCGCTATAGCGGTTAAAGCGAATTGCTTGAATCTGCCTCGGGCGAGCGGCGGCTTGAAATAGCGGATGTTTGAGGATAATCTGCTGAATTTCAGTCGTCAGCGGCTTGGCGACCTGAGTCGCTAGCTGCTGATTTTGCTTGACGGTTTTGGCATGCCATCCCGCTGTAGATTTGCCGTCTACAAGCGGGATAGGCTGCAGGCGATCGCACAAGTCCGCCGCTGCTTCGGCAGAAAGCAGATTAGGGATTGTGAAAGTCACTCCCACCCGGCCCGGTCAACAATCTCGTTTACCTGTGCGTTGTTGCGCCCGTAAGCAGACACATTCACCGCGTCAACGTCAAACTCGCCCAGCTCCGACACAATGGGGTCTAGCGTCACGCCCGCAACTACCGGATACTCGTTATTGCCCTCGGCGAACACTGCTTGCGCCTCTGGGCTCACCAAAAACTCCATAAATCTGATGCCGTTTTCTGGATGGGGTGCACCTGCCACTAAACCCATACCGCTGATGTTGACATGCGTGCCGCGATCGCCCTGATTCGGGAAAAAGATCGCCGTCTTTTCTACCGCTTCCTGATCGCTCGGATCGTCCGACTTGGCCAATCGCGCCCAGTAATAATGATTTACAATCGCCACGTCGCACTGGCCAGCCGCCACGGCCTTAATCTGGTCAACATCGCCCCCTTCGGGTGCGCGTGCAAAGTTAGCCACTAGGCCCTCTGCCCAGGTTTCTGTAGCCTCCGGCCCAATCGTCTCTATCATCGAGCCCACCAGAGACTGGTTATACACATTGCTAGAGCTGCGCACACATACCCGGCCCTGCCACTGCGGATCAGCTAGCGCTTCGTAAGTCGATAGCTCCGAGGGCTGCACCGCATCTTTGTTGTACACCAGCAGCCGCGCCCGGCTAGTCAGGCCAAACCACAGTCCGCTGGGCTCTCGCAGGTTCTCGGGCACCTCGCTTTCTAACACCTCAGAGGTCACCGGTTGCAAAATTTCTGCTTCCTGCGCTCGCCAAAGCCGGCCTGCGTCCACAGCCACAAACACATCCGCCGGGCTCTGGTCGCCCTCACTCCTAATCCGCTCAATCAGCTCATCCGGCTGACCTTCAAGTACATTGACCTGAATACCAGTCTCTTCCGAAAATCGTTCATATAGCCCCACATCAATGTCATAGTGCCGCGCCGAATAGAGGTTAACCACTGAGTCCGCCTCACCGCCACCTTGACAGGCACTCACTGCTACCGCCACACATAGGGCAAGTCCCCACAGCCGACGTCTTGTAATTTTCATAGCCAATTTCTATTCTCGATTCCTTTGTTGACAATAATTACTATTAAATGACGCTGCTGACGAAGACGCAACCCCGAAGCGCAATCAAATAGTAAATCGGCTAGATTAGGTTGCTTTATTTAGAATAGTTTTCGGTTGTGTCTCTGTTCGGCTAGGGCTAACACTTCTACCGCCAAAAAGCGTGATGAAGTTGAAGATCCTCAGCAGACGAGCGAAATCCGTCTAGCCATTTGCTATAGAATGGTTTGGATTTATTGCGGTTGGTGCCCTATGCCTCGTCGAAGTGACCTCAAGAAAATAATGCTGATTGGCTCTGGCCCCATTGTCATCGGCCAGGCGTGCGAGTTCGACTACTCGGGGACTCAAGCTTGCAAGGCACTTAGAGAAGAAGGTTATGAGGTTGTTCTAGTCAATTCCAACCCAGCTACTATCATGACCGATCCAGAAACTGCGGATCGCACCTATATAGAACCTCTCACTGCACCGCTGCTAGAAAAAGTGATTGCCCAAGAGCGGCCCGATGCGCTTTTACCCACAATGGGCGGACAGACAGCGCTGAATTTAGCCGTAGAGCTGGCCAAAAGCGGCGCACTAGAAAGGTACAATGTCGAGCTGATTGGCGCTAAGCTCGATGCGATTGAAAAAGCAGAAGATCGCAAGCTGTTTAAAGAGGCAATGGTCAAAATTGGCGTCGGCGTTTGCCCTTCTGGGCTCGCCGAAACGATGGACGAGTCTAAGGCAATCGGTCAAGAGATTGGCTCGTACCCGCTCATCATCAGGCCTGCTTTTACGATGGGTGGCAGCGGCGGCGGCATCGCCTACAACCAAGAAGAATTTGAAACAATCTGTCGCTCTGGCCTAGAAGCTAGCCCAGTCTCGCAAATTTTAATCGAACAGTCTTTGCTGGGTTGGAAAGAATACGAGCTAGAAGTCATGCGAGATCTCGCAGACAACGTAGTCATTATTTGCTCAATTGAAAATATCGACCCAATGGGTGTCCATACCGGCGACTCTATCACTGTCGCGCCTGCGCAGACTCTGACTGATAAGGAATATCAAAGGCTGCGCGATGCATCTATCAAAATCATTCGCGAAATTGGCGTTGAAACGGGAGGGTCTAACATTCAGTTCTCGGTCAACCCTGACGATGGCGAGGTTGTTGTCATTGAAATGAACCCGCGGGTATCGCGCAGTTCGGCGCTGGCCTCTAAAGCTACGGGCTTCCCGATTGCAAAGTTCGCCGCCAAGCTGGCGGTTGGCTATCAGCTCAATGAAATTTCTAACGATATTACGCAGAAAACGCCTGCGAGCTTCGAGCCAACGATTGACTACGTGGTCACTAAAATTCCACGCTTTGCCTTTGAGAAGTTTCCTGGCGCGTCAGCGACGCTGACCACGCAGATGAAGTCAGTCGGTGAGGCGATGGCGATTGGCCGCACGTTTACTGAGTCTTTTCAAAAGGCACTGCGATCGCTCGAAACTGGACGGGCAGGCTGGGGCTGCGACCAGGCTGAAAAGCTGCCGACCCTTTCCCAAGTTCGCAGCGATCTGCGCCGCCCCCATCCCGAGCGCATCTTTGCCCTGCGCCATGCGCTTCAGCTTGGGCTTGAGATAGATGAAATCTACGAGCTGACCGCTATCGACCCGTGGTTTCTCGACAAGTTTCAGGCGCTGCTCAAAATCGAAAAATTTATCAAACGAACCTCGCTAACATCACTCGATAAAGCGCAGCTCTTAGCAGTCAAGCAGGCAGGCTTTAGCGACAGGCAAATTGCCTTTGCCACCAAAACCAATGAAGATACGGTGCGTGACTACCGCAAGTCGCTAGGCGTCATTCCTGTCTATAAAATGGTTGATACCTGCGCCGCTGAGTTTGAATCCACTACGCCTTACTACTACTCTACTTACGAAGAAGAGAGCGAAGTGCTCCCTTCAAACCGCCGCAAAGTCATGATCTTGGGCGGTGGCCCTAACCGAATTGGCCAGGGTATTGAGTTTGACTACTGCTGCTGCCACGCCTCTTTTGCGCTCCAAGACGACGACTATGAAACTATCATGGTCAACTCCAACCCCGAGACGGTTTCGACCGACTACGACACCAGCGATCGCCTCTACTTTGAGCCACTGACCAAAGAAGACGTACTTAACATCATCGAAGCCGAAAATCCCGACGGTGTAATTGTTCAGTTTGGCGGTCAAACGCCATTAAAGCTCGCAATTCCGCTTCAGAACTACTTGGAAAAGCTGACTAAAGAGTTCGCCGAGTCTTCGAACGAAACCCAGAGCGAAACCCCGATCAAAACCCCAATCAAAACTAAAATTTGGGGCACCTCTCCCGATTCTATCGACGCCGCCGAAGACCGCGAACGCTTCGAGCAAATGCTCCGCGAGCTAGACATTCGGCAGCCGCCCAACGGTTTGGCCCGCAGCAATGATGAGGCGCTGGCGATCGCTCGAAAAATAGACTATCCGGTCGTAGTGCGGCCTAGCTATGTGCTTGGCGGGCGGGCTATGGAAATCGTCTACTCAGATACAGATCTAGTTCGCTACATGACCACAGCAGTTCAAGTAGAGCCTGACCATCCCATTTTGATCGACAAGTTTTTAGAAAATGCGATTGAGGTAGATGTAGACGCAGTTTGCGATCGCACCGGCCAAGCTGTGATCGGTGGCATCATGGAACATATCGAACAAGCGGGCATTCACTCCGGTGACTCTGCCTGCTCGCTTCCCACCGTCACCCTTTCAGAAGCAGCCCTCACCACCATTCGCGACTGGACTTTCAAGCTGGCCAAGCGGCTGCAAGTCATCGGTCTAATGAACATTCAGTACGCCATCCAGGGCGATCAGGTTTTCATCATCGAAGCCAATCCTAGAGCTTCGCGCACCGTTCCTTTTGTCTCCAAAGCAACAGGGGCTCCTCTCGCGCAAATTGCTGTGCGCGTTATGGCAAGCAAAACGCTAGCAGAGCTAGGCTTTACCAAAGAAATTATCCCCAACCACGTTTCGGTCAAAGAGGCCGTGCTGCCCTTTAACAAGTTTCCGGGCACCGACACCCTGCTCGGCCCCGAAATGCGCTCAACCGGCGAAGTTATGGGCATCGACACCAGCTTCGGCCTGTCCTATGCCAAAGCCGAACTCGCCGCCGGACAGGTACTGCCAAAATCTGGCACCGTCTTTATCTCTGTTAATGACCGCGATAAAAACGCCGTTGTTGAAATTGCCAAAGAATTTGCCGCAACTGGCTTTAGCATCTTGGCCACTAGCGGCACCTACAAAAAGCTCAGTGAAGCGGGTATTGCTGTCGAGCGCGTTCTAAAGGTGCACGAAGGCAGACCCCACGTCGGCGACACCATCAAGAACCAGGGCATTCAGCTCATTATCAACTCACCCATTGGTGAAGCCGCCCAGGAAGACGACCGCATTTTGCGCCGCACCGCGCTCGACTACAAAATCCCTACCGTCACCACCATTGCCGGTGCCAAAGCGACCATCGCGGCCATTCAGTCTCTAAAAGACAGTCCAATGGTGGTCAAAGCGCTGCAAGATCATCTGGCATAGGGCAATTTTGGGGTAGCTATAGCCCCCATCGCTGCCTCTCAAAATCAGGCAGACTGGTAATAATCTCGTCAGCCGCCTGATAAAGCGACCGCCCCATATGAGCAGCAGGTACTGCGATCGCCCACATGCCTGCTGCCTTCGCCGCCGCTATCCCAGCCGGAGAATCTTCTAGCACCAAGCAGTTTGCCGGATTGGCCCCTAGCCGCTGCGCCGCCACCAAAAAGCTGTCGGGCGCTGGTTTGCTGCGCTTTACCGCCGAGTCATCACCCAGCACAATCGCCTGAAAGCACGTTAGCCAGCGCTGATAGTGAGTGACTTTTTTGTGAAAGGTAATCGCTGCCGAACTGGTTGCGATCGCCTGCGGCACCCCCAATTTACAAAAGCGTTCGGTCATCTCAACGGCCCCTGGCATTGGCTTCGCCTGCGGCAGCAGATCATAAATAATCTCATTACGCGCTTGCAAATGCGCCTGCGCACTCAGCGGTAGCTCTAGCTCTTTTACTAATATCTCGGCGCAGTCTATTGCCTGCCGCCCCATAATCTTGCGATGCATTTCCCGCGTAAAGGTTTTGCCGTAGCGGCTAGCAATCATTTCATTGACCCGACAGTAAATCGGCTCAGTATCTAGCAGCAGCCCGTCAAAGTCGTAAATCAAATGAGTAATCTTTGGCATGCAAGCTGAGTGTCTAGTCGTCCACGCGCGATCGTCGTCTACTACTATCTCATAGCAGACTCTAGCAGTTCGCCAATGTAGAATCTGCCAGGCGTTGTTTACGCGATCGCTCAGCTAATCAAAAGCTCAGATATCAAAAGCCAAGCCACTAAAAGTTAAACTTCACGCCGCCCGCAAACTGCATACTATCGTCATCATCAAACGCATCCTCAACCCGCAGATAAACGCCCGGTCCGCTAGCAACCCCCGTTCCCACCGTTTGAAGCACACGCTCACCCAACTCATTTAGGCGAAACTCATTAACTGGCACCTCAACCTGCTCATCATCTAAGCCCACCAGCGTTTCCACCACCTGCTTACCGTCAGCATCCACAACAGCCTGCGTTTGATACACCGGCACCACATTACCCGCCGCATCGTACTGGTACGCATCGCGCTGCTCTTCGCCAAAAGGATGAAAAATAGCCTCAGCCCGCCAGCCTGCTTCCGAGCCATCGCTGCCTCGGCCCAAAACGGTATCGCGAGCAAACAGCTCGGCCCTAACCGTATTAGCCGCCAGCGTCCAAGGCGTATTCCCAAAGTTAAGCACACCGCCCAGCGTTAGCTCGCCTCGAACCGGCGCGAAGTTAGCCCGACTTTCTCTGCGAATGCTATTGACCGTATCGTCCATCGTCACCTGAGAATCCATCAAAATAAACTCCTCAGAGACAACCCGCCGCTCCACTAGCTGCTCGGCTCCTCTAACAACAGAAACGTCACTATCGATTGTCACGCTATTGGTATCTTCAACGCTCAAGACTTCACCTTCTAAGAATCTCGCATTTGCCAGCGTGCCGTTTTCATTAATATCGAACAAAGCCGTACCTGACTGCCGGGTAGTACGATTAACCTCACTTGTAATCGTCTCCACCCGCGTAATAGGAATTTGAAACGTGCTGACACTCTCTCGAATCCGCATCTCATCCGTTTGAACCGTCATTGACGACTCTGTACGGCTGATAATATTTTCCTGATTGCCAATGCCTCCGGTCAGCGTTCCCCCCAGATAAAAACCTGCAGCAAGCGTAGTCTTTCTATACGCACCCTGACCCGGATCGCTCACCACAGCCTCTACCGGAAAGAGCGTATTACCCACACGTGCATCCGCTTCGCTGGCAATCTCAACGTCCACCGTAGACACCCGAACGCTCCCAAACGGCTCTACATAGTTGCCCTGTATGCCATTAAAGTTTTCAGTTGCCGCGTTCGGACGGTTTGCGATCGTGTCTTCAACGGCATATACTTCCGCCATCTCACGGGCGAAGTTTTGCGGCTGTCGGTCTGCCGAAATAACTGTAAAGCCACCATCAGCAATCTGATAGGTCTCAGCAGCGCTAGTCACTGCGTAGCTTTGGCCTAGCCGTAAATCTTGCCCTGCTTGCTGCGGCACCAGTGCATAAATCAACCGGGTCGCCTCTCCAGCGGCCAGTGACAGAGGCGCTTGGGCATAGCCATCAACCGTCCACTGTGGAACAAAAGACAGTTCGCCATTTGCGCTTTCCACCAGCAGGCCACCGACATTATTTGTATAGGCCGCATCACCTCGTCCAACCTGCGTAGCATCGGGCGGTGCAACGACAACAGGCAGATCCGCAGGCAACTCAAAAATGCCATCGACCGAAGTAATCTCACCGCCTAAAATCTGCTCAGGCTCTGCAGCAGGTACATAGCCAACCAGGCGACGGCGACTCAGCAAACCGGTCGGCTCTAGCAATCGACGGTCGCTGCCGTCCGGGTTGACAATCTCGTTACCAAAGACGTCTCTTGCCTGTCGGTGCGTCGGATTCAAAAACTGAGTCAGGCCCGCCGTTACAGTTAAGCCCGTCTCGTTATCATCTACAAACGGGTTATAAGTTACATTGCCTGTTAGCAGCGTTGGCGGTACGCTAGGATTTTTGATCAAAGGCGCGAGCTGACCGGTAAATCCCAAACCATCACTACCCGCTCTAACTTCATTCGCCGCGGCGTAACGATCATAAATTAGCTGCTCGCCGGTTTGTGCCCTTACGCCCCTTGCATGGCCTAGCCTAGGAGAGCGCGAATCAGGCGCATCCAAATCCCCGTACTCTATAACATCTTCAGAGACCAAATCCATTTCTTGAACGGTCTGAATCAGATCATTTTCGACATCTGCTACATCAAATATGTCGGGTGCTAAAGGTGTTTCCACAATATTCGTTGCCACCGTAGCTTCGACCCGTTCTTCAACGACCTCGGCCTGACCGCTACCACCAGAAATCTCTAGATAGTCACCATCGTTAAAGTCTAAATCTCCCCCATCCTGTAAGTCTTCAGCGATCAGTTCGCCGCTTTGTGTGAAGTAAACACCAGACTCAGAGGGAACCGCGTTATCTTGGCGAAGGTTGAGCACGCGCAGTCTTACAGTATCTGCGGGCGTATAGTTCACGGTTAGCTGATCTCTGCGCGGCAAGATCTCACCATTTTGCCCAATTTGGACTTGGCCGCCGCGAACAAACGCATCCTCACGACTCAGCTCATCGCCGTTGCCATTTACAACAATTGCTTCAATTCCTTCTCCAAAAGCGTGATCGCCAATCCGTTGTTCTACATTAAACCCAGTCGTTAGCTGCAAAGAGCCTGCGTCTAGTACGTAGCTAGCACCGCCATCGATAGCATCCTCAAACGCACTTTCGATATAGTCACTATTTGCTCTAAATTCGATGCTGTTGGGCGCTAAGCGAGTGCGATCTACAGGTATTGCCTGACGCTGGATCACCTGACTTGGCAAAGCCGATGGTAGAGGAATATTTGAGGTATTGGTCAGTGGTCCTGTCTCAATTAGAAAGCTGTTGTTGTCAATTCGAACCGCTCCGGTTTCACTGTCGCGCGTCAGACTACGTCCCAAACCACCGTCTGTCACGGATTGAGCCATTGCCCCTTGAGTCATTAGACTCAAAGGGCCCGTAGTAGCTAACAGTGCAAGTAGCTGAGTAAAAAATTTTTTGGATAAATGCGTCATGGCAGCAGCAAATGGTAAGTAGAAACGGTTTTCAAGATTCAAGAACGGAAAATTTTAGGCGTTTATGCAGCCTTTTATAGCTTTTACACCTCTATAGCGATGCTACTGAGAAATACTCAGTGATTTCAACCCCTTTTCTGCCTATAAAATCCGTGAACATACCTAAGCGACATCGCTTAGAATGGTCTCAAACGAGTACGCGGTAGCACTTTGACGGCGTCAACCGCATAGAAACAAGTACACAATATCTTTATTTTTGTTAAAAACTTGTGCTTGATATCTGTACATGTCAAAAAGGCTGAACCCCCCTAAAATAGAGGACTATAGGCCTCTGCAAAGTAATTGTGATGGAAAGATTGGGTTACATGTAGATTGAAAGAGCGGGTAATACCAAGAGACTGTCTGACTTAAGGACAAACCAGCTTCAGAACGAAATTACTTGATACTAAAAAAGTAACAAATCCTATGCGATTATCGACTAATTACCGACAGTTCATTACCAACAGAAAGACTTGAGCCTACAACCTAAAGTTAGCCTCCTTTGTTCATGACGCAGGCTCATGGTACATGCTTTCAAGAATATGAAAAGCCTATTAGTGACTGGCTTTGGGTACTTTTCCCATCAAATATCCCTCGACAGACAGATATCTCCAACCGAGCAATGCTGTACCCGATCTACACCTGAATCTAAAGCCAGGATGTCTGTTGTAAAGGACGCTCCAACACATCAGCCTAACGCTGTTGGTTAACACAATTGACAGCGCGATGATGCAAATTCATACAAAAAATATCAGTGCTTGTAAAATCTTTTATACCTAAGCGTATTCTCCCAAGGGTTCGGCCACTAGGTAGCATATAAAACATGGGTATTGTCCGTAGTTTAGAGCGTCGCAGTTGAGCTGCTAGCTGTGTTTAGTTACGAACAGAACTATCAATCAGCTATCTATTGTCTATCGAGAATTTCTGCAAAGCATTTCTGCAAAGAGTGTCTATATGGATAGATCGCTGAGAGCTGGCATTGAGAGCTGGCATTGAGAGCTGGCGATAGGCGCTTACACCAGGGAATTCAAAAAGAACGTTGCAGAGCAGTTGCGTCAGTTAGCAGAAGGCTTTTCTTTTAGGTTCTAAAATAAGACTTTCTTTCTAAGCCTTTCTTCATGCTGCCTACCATTCAAAAAATCGCAACCAAGCTTTCGCCTCGCCTCATTGATATTCGTCGTCATTTGCATATGCATCCAGAACTCAGCGGCCAAGAGTATAAAACGGCTGCTTACGTGGCAGGTGTTCTATCTTCTTGCGGCTATCAGGTTCAAGAAATGGTAGGCAAGACAGGTGTTGTCGCCGAACTCAGCGGCCAGGTTGCACCGGCCAACAACGTTTTGGCCGTTCGCGCGGATATGGATGCACTGCCGATCGCTGAAAAAGCAGACCTGCCGTTTGCCTCTAAAAGTCCTGGTATTATGCATGCCTGTGGCCACGATGTTCACACAACTGTAGGGCTAGGGACCGCAATGGTCCTGGCCGAATTAACGCAGCAGGCTGAACAGCCATTTCCCAGCACGACTCGTTTTCTATTTCAGCCCGCCGAAGAAACAGGGCAGGGTGCAAAATGGATGGTGAATGACGGGGTGATGAAAAATGTCGCCGCTATTTTGGGGCTGCATACATTTCCAAGTATTCCGGCAGGCACCGTCGGGATGCGCCTAGGCGCGCTTACCGCGGCGGCTGATGATTTAGAAATCATTATTTCTGGTGAGTCGGGGCATGGCGCTCGTCCCCATCAGGCCGTAGACGCTATCTGGATTGCAGCGCAGCTGATTACTCAGCTTCAGCAGGCGATTAGTCGAACCATTAATCCGCTCCATCCTGCGGTCATCACCATTGGTCAAATTTCGGGAGGCCGTGCGCCCAATGTTATTGCAGACAAGGTGCGGCTGACAGGAACAGTGCGATCGCTTCACGCAGATACCCACGCTCTGCTACCCGGCTGGATCACCCAAATTGCCAACCAGCTTTGCGCTATTCACGGTGCTGAGTGTACCGTGAACTACACTCGCCGCTGTACGTCGGTGTTTAACGACGAAACGCTAACGCAGCTTGTCGCTGGCTGTGCCAGTGAGGCCCTAGGGAGCGATCGCGTTCAATGGATTGCCGATGCCTCTATGGGCGCAGAAGACTTTGCTGGCTTCACCGACTTGGTCCCTGGCACCATGTTTCGCCTTGGCGTAGGCTTTCCCAATCAGCAAAACTATCCGCTCCACCATCCCAAGTTTGAAGTAGACGAAAGCGCTTTGCTCACTGGCGTGGTTACGATGGCATACAGCGCCTACCGCTACTGGCAGACAGCTAAATAACAGTAGGCACCGAGTGGCAATAGCCGCTTTGAATAGACTGGCCCGAACGGACTGACCCAGATATATTGGCCCAAACAGATTGGCCTAAATAGCGGCGTGACAAACCAAGCTTGCCTGTTTTGCCGACCCGGGCTGCCTACTCATCTGGCCTACCCATCTTAGTTGCTAATAAAACGATCGATTTCACTCTATAGATACAAACAAACAGTACGTTCTTAGTGTTGCAATGCTTTTATTATCGTTAAGTAAGGGACATGGAAACGCCATGACTTTCTTTCAACGCAGTCGTCGCTGGCTCAGTGCCTTGGCACTCGTACTGCTGCTCACTCTATCTACAACCGCTTGTTCAGCCGCGACCTCTACAGCACCCACAGCTACGTCTACTAGCTATAGCCAGCTAGAGCGAGGTAACTCTGCCCAAGGGCAAGAATATGGAGACTGGGTAGTTAGCGCAGCTCAAGGTTTAGTCTCTGACGCTTACGTACGCGACGACAACAAGCTAGGAGTTGTCATCTCTGAAAATGTCCGCCCAGGCGAAGTGAGAGATCTCTCTCGTTCACTGCTGCAAGGCTTCCGTCAAAGCTTCCCTAGTAGAGACCTTCAGGTTTTGATGTATGCGCCCGACAAGGATCTGATCATGACCGCAGACTACGACACGCAGTCTGGAGAAGTGGTTTACGACACACCGTAGCCAAACGCAGCTATCAAGCTTTATCACTCAAGGTTCGCGGATAAAAAAGGGAGTTCGCAACAATTAGCCTGTCAGCGAGAGATAGACATCATCGTTGGTGTCCAATAACTGTAGTATGCGCTGTTGTAGCGCCGAGAGCGGTGAGAGAAAGTGCTGCCTAACTTGGTCAATGTCCATAATGGTGAGAGTAATCCCGCGAAAGGCTTTGAGCAGTAGTTCAGCGGTGGGCTGCGCGGTCGCTCGTTTGGGATTACCCGCATAGAGTCCCGGTAGCGTCTGTTGTTTTACCTGCAACTGAGTGCGCACCGAGAATTCGAGCAGGCACAGGATACGCAGGCCCAAACTCAATAGCCGAATCAACCCCTTGACGCGCTCGTCAGAGGCCAGATAGATAGGCCGCAACCCAAGTGCTTTACCCTTGTATCTGCCAAAGCCTTGTTCAATGAGATACTCATTGCGATAGCCGTAGACTGCTTCAGCGAGCGATAAGTCAAGGTCGTTGCTGACGTAGACTCGCCAACCCAGTAGCTGTATTGCTTGCTGGTAGGCTTCGTCATCTAGCGTTGGCTTCACCGTCACGGTTGTTTTTGTGATAGTCCGAGCCGGTTTATCGCGGTAGGCGCGTTTATGCGTCGTTTCGGTGGCGGTTTCAAAGACGACTTGCACAAGGTCTTTGAGGCGATAGCGTTGAAGAATTCGGTGGGCCGCCGTTTTAGTTTCCTCGGGTGTGCGTCGTTTATGCCCACGGCCCGTCAGGTTCAGTTCATGCAATGCCTCGGTCGCCTTCTCGATGCGGTTGTCTAACCCCTTTCGTTGTCGCCCGGCGTACTTAAACGAATGCACCACAAACCACTGTTCTCGCCAGGTGAACGCGTCTGTCTCTGGCCTGACCAATTGCGGCATCGTGAAGCTAAACCCTTCAGCGATTAGCTCAGCCTCGGCAGGCGAATCGGCGGTTGCCGAGGCCTCACGACGGTTGTGGTCAGGTGTGGCGACGGGGGTAAGCGACTCCTCGCCTCGAAAGACAGGCGCGAGTAGTTCGGCTAAGTCGGCTTTGGAGACTTGCTTTTCAGGCAGCGGACACAGGTAGTAATTCTGACTTTGAGCGATGTAGCGCCGCGTCTCTAGCGCCGCCATCTTACTGTCGCCCACATAGGTCAACCCGCTCGCCGCCAGGCTCTGTTGCACTTTCTTTATCTCTGGAACGTAGAGCGGGTCATCCGCCTGATTGCCACTGACGATGGTGGTGCTCACGGGCAGTCCTAGCGGATCTAAGGCCGCTTGCGATATCTTCACTTGCGGCAGGTCGGGGCGATAGTCTTTGCTGTGACCAAATTGAAATAGGTCTTCACCTTCGACCGTTCTGTATCCACTGCTAGTCGTCGTGTCTAGACGCACACACGATACTTGCAAGTCATACACCCGCACGGTATGACCGTTTAGGGCACCTTCAAACCTGTCCCAGTGTGCATCCTCCCCTAATCGGTCTAGTACACGCTCTAAACGGTCATCACTAAAATCCAGGCTTCTCACCGTTGGCGATAGGCAGCGACCTAATGTGTGACTTAGGCCAGATGCCCACTCTTCTACCTGGTTGAGGCGATGGTCTCCTTGCGAGAGTATGTACGATAACCAGCCCACTAAAACTTGACCTAGACTTAGCCCTTGCCAGTTCCCATGCTGCTCAAAGTGCTTATCAGCTAGGCTACTCAGCTCAAGCTTCTCCATCTGATTGAGCAGTAGTGGGATATCATCGACTCGTTCGTTTGCAATTAGCTGCGCCATGGATGCCTTATCTTGTATGGGCTACCCTCTTATTATCGCAATTTACTTTTCCTCGGATTATTTCAGCGAACCGTGAGTTATCAATAACATTCGACTCATTTATTGCACTTATTTGGAGTATGACCCATGACATCTAGCGACAAGTACAAACGAGAGATCATGAAAGATCTCGCCGCCGGAAACAAAGAGATTCTTGAGCCAGACGGCAACGATGCGATAGGCGAGAAGTACAGCAGCTTTGACGATTTTGCCGATCGCTCTTCTCGCGACGAACGGCACGGCCTGATCAAGCGATCTTTTCATCCTGAGCGCGTTCCCGCCGCGCAAATGGATCCAGAGCTACGTAAGGCAGTTGAGAAAATTAAGCCTAACGAGCGCGATGATGTCGCTAGAGACTTTTTTAAGCACTTGAAAGAGCGAGGCCTAAGCGATCGCGATCTAGAGCGCCAGCTAGGTCTTTCGACCCACAAGCCGCGCAAAATGAACGCTGATGACGTAGGCAAGCTGGCTTCTTTTACATACAGCGCTCATCCCGATATCTTTCAAGAAGTTCTGGCTGATCAGCCTGCTATTCTCAAGTTTTTGAGTAACCCACTAGTCGGGGCCGCAATCGGCGCGATCGCTTCCAAGTGGCTGCATAAGTAGACCCAAAAGCAGAGGATCCAGGTCCATAAAGTTCGTTAGCACCGCCTTGAAAAGAACAGTTTTTAGGCTACACGTCCATTTTTGGGCCGATTCGCTATTCGCAAAAGGGTGTCGTCAGGCACCCTTTTAGCATCGCAGTCAACAGTACAATAAGCTGATTACACGCTACTTTGACGCCGTGCGCTCAGTTTATGGATACTTTTAACCAATCGTTACCGTCTCCTGTAATGGCCAGTACAGCTGGAAAATCGTTAGAGCCCCTACTTCTGATCGCAGGTGGAGCCGCCATCGCCTACGCAGGCACCTGCTTCGCTCTCTACAGCATTCAACGCAAGCTCATTTTTCGTCCGCGAGCAGACATGCTACGGACCCCTGCCGACATCGGACTGCCTTACGAGGATATTTGGATTCCGATCGCAGACAAGCTAGTGCAAGACGCAGACAGACCAAAACAAGATGCGGATAAGCTGCACGGCTGGTGGATTCCTAATCCCGGCAGTCAGCGCGTACTGCTATTTTGTCATGGCAACTACGGCAATATCAGCTACAACCTAGAACGGTTAAAGTTTCACCACTCGCTCGGCTTTTCTATTCTCGCTTTTGACTATAGAGGCTATGGCCAAAGCACTGCTTCAGCACAATATCCCACCGAAAAAAGCACCTACGCTGATGCCGAAGCTGCCTGGCAATATCTAACTGGCGATCGCCAGGTTACGCCCGATCAAGTCACCGTATGTGGCCACTCTATGGGCGGTGCGATCGCCATCAACCTAGCAATCCACCATCCTAAAATGGATCGTCTCATCGTCAAAAGCTCCTTCACCACTATGAAAGCAGCCATTGACGCAAAGAAAATGTATCGTTTTTTCCCTATCGAACAGCTACTTGAGCACCCCTTCGATTCTCTTAGCAAAGTCAAAAACCTGAAAGTTCCCGTTCTCTATGTCCACGGCGATCAGGACTTCGATATCCCTGCCGACATGAGCAAAACGCTCTACGCCGCTAGCCCCGAACCCAAAACCCTCTGGATTGCACCTGGCGCGGGCCACAACAACATCAGCACTGTCCAATGCGACGCCTACGCTGCGGCTATCACTAATTTCTGTGCTGGTATCCGTGCCGACAAGCAGCTACAGTCGGCCTAAAACTAAACTTAAAACTCTTGTAACTACTCAGGTTGAAGTGTTGGAATTGTTGGGGAGCCGAGGAAAACACTTCTAAGCGCATCAAGTACAGGGAGACCCTGCTTTCTCAGCGTAGAAATATAGCCCCGAGTACGGCAAAACTGTTGAGCGCCCGCTGGCGAGCGAAAGCAACCAGAGATCTTCTGTTTGAGCTTCATCATGCGCACATCGCGTTCGGCTTGATTGTTATCAAAAGGCACCTGAAAGTTGTGCATAAAAGCTAAGACAGCCGATTGATGCGCTTGAAGCCGGTCGAGTAAGTTTTTGGGCGGCGACTGTTTTACCCGCCCCCTTTTTTTCGGTAGTGATTCATCAACCGGCGGCGGCGGATTAGCTTTGAAGCCATCTGCTAATAAGGTTCGATAACGCCGTTCAAACTTGATTAGCTGCGGCCCCGAAAGCGCAGTATCAGCGTTGTCTTTGGCGTCATCCACTGCCGTTTTAATGTCAACTAAAAGTGTCGTCATCTCAGCAGCCCAAGGTTGTTCGTAGCGTTCATTGATGAAGCGTAGTTCGCGTAAATGATGCGCGTTGCATAAGCTATGCAGACAGTCATACAGGAAGTAGCTTTGCCAACCATCGTGGACACTAATGCCCTGGAAGGTCGGCAGCATAGCCATCTCATCAATCGCCTTTTGGCCGCGTTTAGGATGAACAAAGTAGTAGGTCAAGCAAGCTGTGCTAGCAACATGCAACCACCACAGCTTGCTGTTTACCCGTAGCCCAGTCTCGTCACAGTGCATCACCGCTGAGGTCATAATGCTCTTTTTAATCTGCGCTTCGACTGGCGCTAAGCGCTCAAAGCACTGCGTCCGTGCGGTGTAGAGCGTTCCTTCTGAGATTTGGCAGCCTAGCACTTCACTGAGCACCTCGCAGGTTCGTGCTGACGGCAACAGTTGCGCATCCATCAAGTACACCATCAACCCTTTGAGTCCGCTGCCATACTGCACCGGGCTATTCACTTCGGCGGGAAACGCTCCCCGCGTATGCCACTCGCACTGCTCGCAGCGCTTAATTTCCGCCTGATGTTCTATCACCTGTAGTTGCAAAGGGGGTAACTCATGCACTTGGCGACGCTCGTAGTCTATGACGGCAACTGCTGACAAGGATGCACCGCAGCTCTCACAGGCGTCTACCGAATGCTGCACCCTCTCATCGACAGTCTCGCACCATTCCAAGGTGCTGCCTGGATGGCCTGTTTGACCACCACTGGGGCGTTCACTCTTTTTTCGTAAGCTTTTGGTGCGCTTTTTGAACCCATCGCCTGACGGTGGCTTACTGCTATTGCGACTATCTTTGTGTTGCTGATTTTCTAGCGTATCGAGCCGCGCTTCTGTCCGATCTATTCGCGCTATTAGCACCTTGAAGAGTGCCACCACTGCTTCTTCACCTTCCTGGTATACCGCGCGGATGTCTGCTTCGCTGATATTCAGTTTTGGCTCGCGCTCGCTCAATTTCTGGTCGCCTACTGATTTACTCTACACCTTCAAAACCATAGCTTGTAAAGAGTCTAGCCTTCCTCAATCAACTGAAAGAATTAAGCCTGAGTAGTTACAAACTCTTTAAAACAGTAGCTGCTTACTAGAGGTGCTTACTTGCGCAGCTAGCGTTCATCATTGCCTATGCGCTTTCATCTATTACAGCTTTTCACCGACTGGCTATTCCGACTAACTGACGCTTCAACTCGCAGACCCACTTCTACCGATCTGCCTCAGGCTCCAGCTTGCGCTACTGCTAAAACGGCCCCTCTCAATGATCTACAAACAGAGATCCGTCTAGGGCGCAAGTTTTCCCTAGCAGAAGCAATTGGGCGTGAGGGCGGCAGCTTTATGCAAGGAGAATCTGCAGTTCCTCGCCCGCTACGAGCAGCCGCTGAACTTAATCGGTTCATCACGACTCACCTACATGAACCGACTGGTGCGTTAGCCACCACTCTCTATACTTGGTCTACTAATGATATTCGAGTAAGTCGCCAGCTCGATACACCCTTAGTCGCGCTCGCTCAAATTGTCCGCAGCCTCTTGGCTGAACCCACAATTTTTTGGGAGTTTGCCCGTCAAGTAGCGATCGCACACAGCCGTCTTACCGGCGATCGCCCCTACTTTCAGCAGCCGGGTCAGCCTGCGCCGCCCGACGCAGAGCACACCCATCAGTCCATCACCCAGTCGTTGACGGCTCTACTCAACCAGCTCGACACACAGCTCAACGCACAGGGCAATGCACAGAGCAATACACAGAGCGACACGCGGTTCAACACACAGAGCGACAGCGCATCTTAGCGGGTCTTTGCATGAGTAGCGACTTGCCGTATTTGACCATAAAGCGTATCTCTTTGGCGTGACGGTCGGCCTACAGAGGAAATCGCCCCGATCAGATCAGCCTCACTCTGGCAGGTGCCGCCAACCGCCCCCGCCATCGACGTAATATGCTCCTCCATCAAAATTCCCCCAATATCATTACAGCCCCACCGCAAAGCCTCTGTTGCGCCCGCTAGTCCCAGCTTCACCCAGCTTGGCTGATGATTTGCAATCCAGTTTCCCAAAAATATCCGAGACACCGCCGTTAGCAGCAGCGCATCTGCCAGCACCGGCTGATCGCGCCCAACCCTTCGCCGCAGCGGCTTAGGTGCCTCCTGCCCCACAAACGGCAGCAAAATGAACTCCGTAATACCTCGATAGCCCGCCGCCTGAGATCTTTGCTGTAGCTGCCTCAGTAGCTGCAAGTGGGCCATCTGTTGCACTGTCGTCTCAATATGCCCGCACAGCATTGTACTCGTGGTCGGCAGACCCACTGCATGGGCAAGTTCAACAATCTCTATCCATTCTGCCGCCGTTGTCTTTTCCGGGCATAATATTCGCCGAACGCTATCGTCTAACACCTCTGCCGCCGTCCCTGGCAAAGAGCCCACACCCGCATCGCGCAAAGCGACCAGCACCGCTTCTAGGCTCAGACTGTCTTCTCTCGCAATAAACTGCACTTCCTGCGGAGAAAACGCATGAACGTGTAAATCGGGTGATGCCGTTTTAATCGTTTCTACCAGTCGGCAATAATAAGCCAAAGAAGAACCGTCAACTTTCGCCTCAGGATTCAACCCGCCTTGCATACAAACTTCTGTTGCACCCAGGCTAGCTGCCTCGCGCGCCTTTGCCAAAATGCCATCCCAATCAACCCAATAGGCTCCATCTTGTTCCGCATCGCGACGAAATGCACAAAAGCTGCAGTGCTGTTCACAAATATTGGTGTAATTGATATTTCGATTTAAAACATAGGTCACCGTATCGCCCGACTGCCTTTCCCTGAGCGTATCTGCGACCTCTCGAATGGCTTCTCTTTGGGCCACCTCACTTACCTGCAATAGCGCTACGCCATCTGCCGCAGAAATATCATCTCCTGACAGCGCCCGCTCTAAAATTTGATCAATCACTGACATTGGTTGCACACTACCTATCGCTTTAACTTACTAGCCTAGCCTAAGAACTCTCAAGACATAAAACTCAAGAGATAGGCCAATTACCACCGGGTACAAGGATGCCACCTCTAGCGAGCACTAAAGGCACCGACATGCGATAAACCCAGGCCGACCGAAGTCGCTGATAGTTCAGATCAAAAATATCTAGTTGCGATCGCTCATAGTCGTTCTCAGCAGATTCAACAGCTCGATAGCCTTCTAGCCAATCTAACCGGCTCAAAATATCCGAACAAAGTCTTGACGGCTGAGAAAAGATCAACAAACATCCTTTTACCCAGCTTTCTCCAATCGTCATGGCCGGATAGCCAAAATGGGGGAAATCAAATAGCTGACCGCGAACAACAGCCGGAACAATCACTGGAGAATAAACGCCGCAGTAGCGCTCATGATATCTACCGCCCGGCTTTAACGTGCCATATACAAAAACATAAAGCTCAGCAATCGTCTCGTTTGCAGCAGGCACAACCTCAGTGTTTTTCATACGGTTTTCCAGTCTCTAGATTCAACCTAGACGATCTGGGCTAAGCATGGCTCAAAGAACTCATCGACTCTATTGATCGCATTCAGCCCATCACCGACTAAAATACAACCCTAAGTAACCCGAACGAACGAAGGAATTATAGCGGCGTGGAATTGCGATATAGCCCAGCAGAGATTGAAGCAAAGTGGCAAAATTACTGGGCCGATCACGAGCTATACAAAACGCCTGAATCCGGCTCAGCCAAGACGTTCTATGCCCTGTCTATGTTTCCCTACCCCTCGGGTGACTTGCATATGGGCCATGTGCGCAACTACACCATTACAGATGTGATCGCTCGCGTTCGCCGTATGCAAGGCTACCGAGTGCTGCACCCGATGGGTTGGGATGCCTTTGGCTTACCAGCAGAGAACGCCGCCATCAAGCGTGGTGTGCCGCCTGCTGAGTGGACGCTTCAAAATGTCGCCCAGATGCGATCGCAGCTTCAGGCCCTTGGGCTTTCCTATGACTGGAGCCGAGAGGTCACCACCTGCTTGCCCAACTACTACCGTTGGACCCAGTGGATTTTCCTTCAGTTCTTTGATGCAGGCCTTGCCTACCAAAAAGAAGCCGCCGTCAACTGGGATCCGGTTGACCAAACCGTACTTGCCAACGAACAGGTCGATAGTGAGGGCCGCTCTTGGCGCTCCGGCGCAAAAGTAGAGCGCAAGCTGCTCAAACAGTGGTTCTTTAAAATCACTGACTACGCCGATCAGTTGCTAAGTGACCTCGACCAGCTCCCCGGCTGGCCCGAGCGCGTAAAAACCATGCAGGCCAACTGGATTGGTAAATCCAAAGGTGCTCAGGTCACCTTTAAAACCGAAGCGGGTGAAGACCTTATTGTCTACACTACTCGTCCAGATACGCTCTGGGGCGCAACTTTTATGGTGCTCTCACCAGAGCATCCCTTAATAGATACGCTCACAACACCTGAGCAAGCAGCAGCAATCAAGGCTTATCAAACTGCGGCGGCAAATCTCAGCACCATTGACCGCACGGCTGAAGGCCGTGAGAAAACGGGCGTTTGGACCGGCAGCTATGCGGTCAATCCAGTCAACGAAAAGAAAATACCCATCTGGACGGCTGACTACGTGATGATGGACTACGGCACCGGAGCCATCATGGCCGTGCCTGCTCACGATCAAAGAGACTTTGACTTCGCCCGTAAGTTTGACTTGCCCATTACAGTTGTCGTGCAGCCCGAAGACCAAAGCCTTGATGGTGCGACCATGGCAGAAGCGTATCCCCACGGCGGGGTAATGGTGAACTCTGGGCCGCTTGACGGGGTAACGGCAGGCAAAGGCAAAAAAAAGAGTGTTGGGCAGGCGATCGCCTATCTAGAAGAAAAGGCAATTGGCCAAGGCACCACTAACTATCGGCTACGCGACTGGCTGGTGTCTCGTCAGCGCTACTGGGGCGCACCGATTCCAGTCATCCACTGCAAAGACTGTGGCACCGTTCCTGTACCTGATGCCGATTTGCCCGTAAAGCTGCCAGAGACCGCAGAATTTAGCGGCAAGAGCGTCGCGGCCCTATCAAAATTTAACGACTGGGTGAATGTTCCCTGCCCTAGCTGCACTCAGCCCGCTCAGCGTGAGACAGACACGATGGATACTTTCCTTGATTCGTCTTGGTACTTTTTGCGCTACGCCGATGCCAGCAATGAGGCAATCGCCTTTGACAAAGACAGCGTCAACGACTGGCTTCCGGTCGACCAGTACGTCGGCGGCATTGAGCACGCAATTCTACACCTGCTATATTCCAGATTTTTTACTAAGGTGCTGCGCGATCGCGATCTCCTTAACTTTGACGAACCTTTCGAGCGCCTGCTGACCCAGGGTATGGTTCAAGCCATCACCTACAAAAATGCAGAGGGTCAGTTCATCGTTCCAGACCAAATCGCCGACTTAAACAACCCTAGCGATCCACAAACCGGTGAAACGCTCAAAGTCTCTTATGAGAAAATGTCTAAGTCCAAATTTAACGGCATCCCACCCTCGCAGGTACTCGCTAAATATGGCGCAGACACCGCCCGCATGTTCATCCTCTTCAAGTCACCACCTGGAAAAGACCTCGAGTGGGACGATGCTGACGTAGAAGGTCAGTTTCGATTTCTCAACCGGGTCTGGCGAGCCGTAATAGACTTTGCTCAGTCTCAGTCAGACGTCGGCCAGATTATCAGCAAAATAGACAGCGAGATAGCGCAAAGTAGCCTCACCAAAGCAGACAAAACGCTTCGCCGCGCCACGCACACCGCTATTAAAGAAATTACCGAAGACATCGAAGGCGACTACCAGTTCAATACAGCCGTCTCAGAACTGATGAAACTCAGCAACGCTATTAACGACGCGTCAGACAAAACCACCCCTGCCTTTGCCGAAAGCATTGTCACTCTAGTCAAACTACTCGCGCCCTTTGCTCCTCACATCGCCGATGAGCTGTGGGCATCGCTTACCAAGACCGCAGGCTCTGTGCACCAGCAGCCTTGGCCTGCTTTAGACGGGGCGGCACTTGTTGCAGATGAAATTACCCTCGTCATTCAGATTATGGGCAAGACCCGGGGCACGCTACAGGTGCCTGCTGGTGCCGACAAAGCAGCCTTAGAAACCTATGCGCGTGAGTCTGACATTGCTCAGAAATACCTAGCAGGCAAAACCATCAAGAAAGTTATTGTAGTTCCTGGCAAGCTGGTTAACTTCGTAGCCGTTTAGCTGGCGGCACTGTAGGCAGCACTTCGAGCCGCACTCCAGGCAGCGTTTCAAGCACGTTTAGATCGCTACATACAATCTTTGTATGATAGGAAACACCGAGCAACAAACTTTACTCAAAAAGACGTTTACTTTCGGATAGAAGGTCTCGTTCTTACTGGTAAAATTTGCGTAGATACACTGACACATTAGAAATACTCGTAGGGTTGCAACAGATGGCTGCGCTGACGTCTCCGCAAATTCAATCGGACGTTCGAATTGGTCTAGGCAAAGTTTTACTGGTAGAAGATGAGGAACTCATTCGTGAAACCGTTGCCCTGTCGCTAGCCGATGAAGGATTTGATGTATGCGTTGCAGACAATGGCCAGCGAGCCCTAGAGATGCTGCTAGGAAGATTGCCAAACTGGCAGGCTAGCCAGGAAAGCGGTAAGGAAAAAGATGCGATCGCAGATATTAACCTCGTCATTCTAGACCTGATGCTGCCAGGCATGAACGGGCTCGATTTGTGTCGTTTAGTTCGCCACCAGGGCATAGACGTGCCTATCTTAATATTGAGTGCAAAAGGCACCGAAACTGACCGAGTCCTAGGCTTAGAAGTCGGCGCTGATGACTATCTGACAAAGCCCTTTGGCATGAGAGAGCTAATTGCTCGCTGCCGAGCCCTGCTGCGTCGTGCCCAATCACAGGACAAGTCAGATGAAAAGTCTGTCCTTAGATTTGCTGAGATCGCCCTGCATACAGAAGAGTGCCGCGTCTTTTTAGGCGGCGCGGAAGTAAGTCTTTCTCCCAAAGAATTTAAGATCTTAGAGCTACTGCTCAGCCAGCCCAAACGCGTCTGGTCTCGCAATCAAATCATTGACCAGGTTTGGGGCTACGACTTTATGGGCGACAACAAAACTGTAGATGTTCATATCCGCTGGCTGCGCGAGAAGCTAGAAGAAAATCCTAGCCAGCCTAAGTATCTAAAGACCGTTCGCGGATTTGGCTATCGCCTGGGCTAACGACTGTCTCTAAACTCAATGAGTCTAAGCTTACTCTAAGCTTACTGAGTCTTATTGATATCAATACTGACGAGCCGCGCTAAGCGCTGTAGAATTCGACGGGAAACCACCGCCGTTTTTTCTGCCGCTTATCATGCCTGCAAACCATCGCATCACATCTGCCCGCTTGCCCTGGTCTCTGTTGCCTTTAGTGATTGTGGCGCTAGGAATTGCCCTCACTTTGTGGATGCAGACCTTCACGCAAAATGGCGTGCTGTTTAGCGGTGATGGCGGACTCAAAGCACTGATTGCGCAGCAGCTTGCGCAGCAAATGCGCACTGGCAGCTTGCCTTTAGATGTTGCATTAGACTTGCCGGCTGCCGACTGGGTCAAGGCGATTTGGCAAGCTGGGCTGTATCCATTTACGCCACCTTTTGTGTATGAGGTCGGTCCTCGGCATTTCATTACCTTTCCATTCACCTTTCCAATGGTGAGCGCTCCTTTCTACGCGCTTCTAGGCGATCGCGGTCTTTATGTAGTGCCGCTAGTGTCGCTGTGGCTCATCTGGATTCGGTTTTGGCAAATCGGCCTGCGCGCTGGCTGGGGAGTTGCCTCTGTGTGCCTGGGTCTAATTGCACTAATTTTCGCCTCACCGCTAAGCCTATACGGAGCGACTTATTGGGAACATACGCTCGCGGTTGTCCTCGCTTTTTGGGGCGTCAGCGGCCTCATGTTTCCTAAGCAGGTGGTGCTGTCACGGCTAAGGGTGCTGGGCTGCGGCATTCTAATTGGCCTGTCGGTCTGGTTTCGACCCGAGTTTCTATGCCTGGTGGCGGCGACCAGCCTTCTAGCGGTGATTGGCTGGCTTTTACCAAAGTGGCGAATTGCCCCCGTTCTGACCCTGACCAAAGCGTGCATTCTAATCGGCAGCATGGCCTGCAGCGTAGGCTCATTTTTCGCACTCAACTACGCTATCTATGGTCACCCGCTCGGCATTCACGCCCAGCAGATTGTCGAAGAATCAGGAGTTGGCAATCAGTTAGCGCAGGCTAGAGTGAGTTACGAACAAATGCTGGGCGCTTTGCAGCAGTACTTTCCGCTGGTGTGGGTAGTAGGTATAGCGGCGGCGTTGAGCCTAGAGCTAAGACGAGCGGTGGTAAAAGAAAACCCATTGAAGAGCACTCGAAAAAGCACTCAGCGCAAAGAGACGAAAGGATACTATTTTGAACGGCGAGGCATTCGTAAAACGGCTGATAGCGTTTTAATTCCCAGCCGTTTTGCACTGGCGCTGTGTCTTTTGTTTGCCCTAAGCGTGCCACTAATTGTTCCAGCAGGCTCAGGCGGAAAACAGTGGGGCCCCCGGTTTTATCTGATTTTGATGCCGCTGCTATCGCTGGTGCTAGCAGAGCAGCTTAGACCTCACTTCTTTCGGGCATGGGGACGGCGTCTGTTGATTCTGGCAGCTGCTGCGGCAGTCGTGCTGGGCATTCAGCTCAACACCATCAACGGTGCGTTCGCCACGTTCAAGGATGGATCTAACACCTCTTTGCGGGCAAACTATGAGCCGATTGCCCCGGCAATAACGGCCTTTGAACAGCAGCCGCTTCCCTGGCTAGCGATGTCTCACGAGTTTGTCGCACAGCAGCTATGGAGCGCCCTGCCAGACAAAACTTTTTTTAGAGCTGAAACAATTGAGCAAGTTAAGCAGCTTGCCGCCGCCCTCATTGCGCAAAACGAAAGCGAATTTCTCTATGTTTGCTACCCGCATAGAGACTGTCTTGTGCCTGAAACTGCCAGTAACGATTTGAACTTAGATGACGGCACCCACCGGCTAAATCTGATGTTTTTAGACGATTACGGCAAATATCCCGTATACAAAGTGGAGATCGCCTCGTGAGATCGCAAAAGTCGCTTGTCAGAAAACTTTATCAGCTGCCGATTGGCCGCTTTCTGCGCTTTGGCGTAGTTGGTTTTAGCGGCCTGTTTGTCGATTTTGCCGTCTTTTACCTTTTGCGCGACGTCATCGGCCTGCCGCTCTATTGGAGTACGGTGCTTTCGATTGAAGCGGCTATCGTCAACAACTTTTTGTGGAATGATGCTTGGACCTTTGCCGATCTCGCTCAGCAGCAGAAAGGCTGGCAGGCCAGAATACAGCGGCTCGGCAAGTTCAATGCGGTTTGCCTGATAGGGGCACTGCTGCAAATCGGCATCATGACCCTGCTTTTAAGCATTCCAGCCGTTAATCAATTGCCTGCGATCGCTAACCAGTTCACAGATGCCACCTGGGCCGACAAGGCCAATGAGTACGTGGCCAAACTGGTTGCGATCGCCCTCGTCATTCTCTGGAACTTTTGGATCAACCTCAAGCTGAGCTGGCGCACGCCCAAGCCCTAGCGTCATCAGGTCGGTAAAGCGAGCTAGCAGAACGAGCTAACAGGATAAGCCAGCAGTGCTCTACGCATCATCACCAGCTTGGTAAACCTGTAGATCGAAGTGGTCAAGCTTCATTGTCCCTTCCAGCTTCTGAGTCGGACCGACCACCGCCAGCCGCGAGGCCAACACGGCCTCAGTCTGCGCATTTAGCGCCTCAGCCTCGGCGTTAGTTTCTGGGGCATCCCACAAAGGATAGTCGGCATTCAACCACAGCACCGTTGCATAGGCTTTTGCGCTCAGCGCGTTCTCTAACGCAGCAGGCAGCTCTACCGGTTTCGTTGCCAGCACATCTACGGCCTCTCCATCCAGATAGTAGATCGAGCGCAGCACATGTCCCCAAGCCTTCGTATTCATCACTACCAGCGTTGGTTCATCGCTCTCAGGCAAGCTTCTCGCCACCTGATGAAAAATTTGGCGATCGCGTAGCCCAAAATCAGCCATATTCACCGCCAAATAAATCACTAGCAGACCCACCGTCAGCCCCTCTCGCCAGCGGCCCACACCGCGATCCAACCAGGCCGCTATTAGCAGCACGCATCCCGGCAGCGCCGCAATCGTAGAGCGCCCCCAGCCAAACCCCAGCGTATACTTACCTGTCACCACATCAATGCCCAGCGCCACCGCTAGCGGCAGCAGACCCATCAAAACCCCAATCATCAATATTCGATACTGCCGCCGTCGGTACAGCCCAATCACACAGACCGCCAAAAAGCCCAGTACCCCACAGCCCACTGCCACCGCTGTCGGCTTGATTTCATCCGCCACTGGCAGCATCCCAGTGGTGAGGTGACCTAGCAGCAGATGATCACCCACCGTTTGGGCCAAGTCTTTGCCGTGTCGCAAGGCCGACTGTAGCGGCCCGCCTGCGGCAGACACCTGACCTAGCACATCGCCACGGTTTCCAGCTTGCTGTCGCACGCCCCACGCTGCCCAAGGAGCAAACAGAAAAGCGCTCACGCCCAGTGTCAGACCATGCTGAAACCAGTGCTTGCGATCTAAGTACAGTGCCAGTGCGGCCAAGGCAAACACCCAGTAGGCAAATAGGTACTGCGTCATCAGACCTGCCGTGACAGAAAGCACAACTAAGCACCGCAATAATAGACGCCGTAGTAACAAACGCCATGGCGACCCAGCACTACTTCGAGGCAACACAGCGCTTTGGTCTACTCGAAACGGGGTCGCGCTCTCCAGCAGCGCTAGCCAGCCCAAACCGCTTACTAGCACCCAAAACACCATACCCACATACATCCGCAAGTCCAACGAATGCGCCAGAAAAAAAGGATTCACCGCCAGCAGAGCCGTAAAAATCAGACCGCCGCGCTGACCAAGGACTCGCTTTCCTATCAAGTACGCCACGACCAAAGCGGCCAAGCTTACTAGCAATACCAACCCTCGCAAAGCCACTTCTCCATTGCCAAATAGCCGCATCCAGCCATGTTCACTCAGATAAAACAGCGGCGGATGAACATCACCTAAGGTGCCTTTCACCAAATCCTTGACGGTTTCAATCGTGCCTGTAACCCCAGACTCAGGCGGAATTGTGAGCAGTGGCTTGAAATCGCTTAAGGCAAAAGGCACATTGTCCGGCAGGCGATAGGCATTCTTTTGCCCAGACGAGAGCAAAACCGATAGAACTTCGTCGTACCACAGCTCTCGTTTACCTACCCACAGGCATCTAAGCCCAACACCTATGCCCACAAACGCTAGCAAGATGGCATTGAAAGCTATCGATTTCTGCCGCGCAGGCGTCTGACTAAAGCCAGAGGCAGAGCTAGAAGTAACCGTTTTAGAAATATTATTCATGCCAGTTAATAGGTCTCATTCGAGACGTCATAAAATATAGTTAATAGGACATAAAGCAGATAGAACACAGAGCAGTATCAGCTATCTGCCTTGAGCACGCGCCGACCTATCTGCGGCGCGGTCAGCTCGCTGACTGCTTATCTGATGATTGCTAGACCGGCTATCACCTAGTCGATCAGCACTAGGTTTTTCAACGCCATAGGTATCTCGCACCAAATACAGCGGACGGCCCTTCACCTCTTCGTACACCCGGCCCAAATACTCACCCAAAATGCCCAGGCTCACCATCTGAACACCGCCCAAAAATAGGACGGCCACCATCAAAGAGGCATAGCCCGGAACATCAATGCCCAGCAAAATAGTGCGAAAAAACAAAAAGCTGCCGTACAAAAACGAAATGATGGCCAGCACAATGCCTACATAGCTCCATATCCGCAGCGGCGCAACACTAAATGAGACAATTCCATCCACCGCAAAGTTCCAGAGCCGCCAGTAATTCCACTTTGTCTCCCCGCTGTGGCGAGGATCGCGGTCATACAGTACCTCTGCCTGCCGATAGCCCACCCAGGCGAATAGCCCTTTCATAAAGCGCGTCCGCTCCGGTAGCCGAACCAGCACCTCAACAACCCGCCGATCTAGCAGCCGAAAATCACCCGTATCGCGAGGAATGGGCACCTTGCTCATTCGCTCCATCACCCGATAAAACGAATCAGCCGTCCATTTTTTTAGCCAGCTTTCTCCCTGGCGCGATCGCCGCTTTGCATATACCACGTCATAGCCTTCTTGCCACCGCGCCACCAGCGTTTCAATCAGCTCTGGCGGATCTTGCAAATCGGCATCGATCGGAATTACCGCCTGCCCGCACGCATAGTCAATGCCCGCGCTCAGCGCCACCTCTTTGCCAAAATTACGCGACAGCGCCACTACCTTAATGCAAGGATTGCGCTGCCAGTGAGCTCTCAGTGCTGTCAACGTATCGTCATGACTACCGTCATCTACGCAAACAATTTCGTAAGTACGGCCTAATTGATCCAGTACAGCTTCCAAACGCTTGAATAAATAATCAACGTTAGATTCTTCGCAGTACAGCGGAACCACTATAGAAAGCTCTACATCGGCAGGCGTTATTTCCGGTGAGATTTTTTCCATACGTTCCTTAGTTCCCTGTCTATCCAGTTTCTTATATCAAGCTTTTTAGTTCTAGCCTAAAGATTGTGTCTCAAACTCGTCAGTCGGGCAATCTACTGCTAAGTTTGCAGTACTCTACGTTCATCAATACCCACAACCTGTTAACAAAGCCTTCATCATGAACCAGCCGCTGCTCACTCCACCCCAAGGCCCTTTACAGGTCCCTGCTCACTCGTCAGCAGCCGAGGTCACATTTTCACTAATTATTCCAACTTATAAAGAAAGCGGTAATGTAGCCAAAATTGTGGCACAGCTAACCCAGTTACTAGACGGCTTTATCTTTGAAGACTACGAGTTAATTTTGGTCGATGACGACAGCCCTGATTTAACTTGGAAAGTTGCACAAGAGCTGACGCTAAAATATCCCCAGCTACAGGTAATGCGCAGACAGAGCGAACGCGGACTATCGTCTGCGGTCATTCGTGGCTGGCAAGCCGCCAAAGGCAAAATCTTGGGTGTGATTGACGCAGATTTGCAGCATCCACCCGAGGTCCTCCTCAAGCTATTGCAAGCGACGCTAGATGGTGCGGATTTAGCGGTGGCCAGTCGCCATGTAGAGGGGGGCGGCGTGAGCGACTGGAGCATTGTTAGAAGGCTGCTGTCTAGAGGGGCGCAGGTGCTAGGCCTGATGGTGTGTCCGGCGGTGGTAGGGCGAGTTAGTGACCCAATGAGCGGCTACTTTATGGTCAGAAGATCGGCGATCGCAGGCCATACCCTCAACCCAGTTGGCTACAAAATTTTGCTAGAAGTTATCGGCCGCGGCAACATTGGTGATATTGCCGAAGTGGGCTATGTCTTTCAAGAGCGAGAATCTGGCGAAAGCAAAGTCACCTGGAAACAGTACTTTGAATACCTCGGCCACTTGGCCAGACTAAGATCTAGAGGGCGAATCGCGCGTCTGCGGCAAAAGTTTCCTACCAAGCGATTTTTCCGCTACGGGCTCGTCGGGCTTAGCGGCGTCTTTGTCGATATGATTGTTCTCTATCTTTTGCACGGCCTGCTGGGTTGGGGCCTCACCACCAGCAAAATCATCGCCGCTGAAACCGCCATCGTCAGCAATTTTCTCTGGAACGACGTTTGGACCTTTGCCGACCTGGTCGGCAAACAAAGAGGCCGCAGCAATCAGCTTAAGCGCTTACTCAAGTTCAACACTATCTGCTTCTTGGGTCTCTTCTTCGATGTTCTACTCTTAAACGTTTTATTCAACTGGGTCTTTGGTCAAAGCTTGCCCTATCTCGCTAACCTGATTGCCATTGGCCTCGTTGCCGCTTGGAACTTCTGGCTCAACCTCAAGCTCAACTGGCGCGTCACAGCCGTTACGCGATAACGAGGCGTCATCTTCTAGCTTTAGCAAATGCAACAGCTCACCCAAAGTTAGCGACTGAGCAACGATGCTCTCTTTCTTTACCTTACTTAGCCTTTTGAGCCTATATTCTGCTTTGGCCGCCAGCGCATGGCTGCCCACCTCAACTGCATAGACCATCTGAAGTGGCCCCTTCGCCCGCAGATACTTAGCGCCTCGCTTCCCTTTTTCGTGTTCGGCAAACCGCTTAGCAACATCAGTTGAAATGCCAGCATACAAAGTATCTTGCCGCGTGCGAACAAGATAGAGAGACCAGCAGTGAAACCCGTTTTGGTCAATCATTTATTCGGCGCACAGCGCCGCTACTATCAGCAGTTATTGTTGTAGCGCTCTTGTGTCTAGAACACTTTTTGCAGCAACAGGCAGCAGTCTACTAAAACCAACTGCAGCGCTACAGTGGATGACGGCAAACCGCAGCTTGAGTGTACGCTTGATTATGACTTTTGGGTGTTGGCGCTAGGCACTTTCACCGCCATGGTAGTCGGTACGATAGTTCTACTCGTTCCAAACCTTTTGTGTATGGTTGCTGGTAACGCATCCATTTGGTTTCTGACAGCGCGGTATGCAATCAATACAGGCACTGTCAACATAGAGAGTCAGCCATATGAGCTATCGACCTATTGAAGACAGTCGTAGCTCACAATCTGAGTCGAGTTAGCTCTGCAGCGCAATCTGAGCACTAGTAGAGATAAGCGCTAGAGAGAAGGTGTCAGCTCACCTAACATGCATCTTGCACAGCTACAGCTCAGCGCATCGGTAATTGGGTTAGATTCTGATTGAGTCAGCGTTGGTAAACCGTCATCCAAATTAGTGGTAGTCGCTGCTACTGCTGGGTTAGTTGCTACAAGCATCGCTGCCAAAGAGCCTGCACAGCCTAAAGCAGTTAATAAAGCCTGTTGACTATTCATGAATGCATACCAGAGCTAATTTCACCTTAAGTATAGTCAGTAGCTCAAGTGCTGACAACAGCGATAGTAGAAGCTATAGCAACCTTGACCGTCTCCACAGCCAAGCAATTTCTCTCTTCCTAACAGGCGCTCTAACAGGTGATTCAAGCACCTGTCATCCAGGTAACTGCAAAGAGCGAAATTCCCAATAAACACACACAGCTTGCGCCAACGATTCGCCCTAGCTGAGCAAGGGGAACTGGCAGTGCGATCGCTCGTTTTTTCCCAAGTCGCCGCTGCGCTACCTGAGCGCCCCACCGATGAGTCCAAATTGCCATCATGCCAATCCAGGCAAGCGTCATAGCCATCCCTGCTGAAATAGCCAGCACCATAGCCACACTTTGCCACAGCATATTGTTAGCCAGTCCGTACAGCAAAACTAACAAAGCACCGCTACAGGGAACCGCCCCTACCGCTAGCGCCAGCCAGCCGCTCATACTGCTGGCTTCCCCGCAGGACAAACAGCTACAGCCTATCCAACTGTTCTGGTCGCCCCCTTTAAGCGAGGTTTGACGGATCTTGGACTGAGCAGAGGATTGAATCTGTTGGCTCAAGCTGGGATAGAGCATGTCGCCTGGGTTTTTGTTTGGGGGGAGTGCTATAGAGGGGGTCGCGATTTGATGCTTTGCCCTTTGGGTTAGGGTCTGCCGTAGCATCCAGCCGCCCAAAAGAGCGATCGCACCATAGCTGACGAGCTGAACCACTCGATAATTGCTATCTGGCGCACCGCCTATCTGCCGCACCACCGTATCGGTAACAATCGCCAGTAGAGTCGCCGAGAGCACATGAAAAATGGCAATTTGTCCACCCATTAACAGCCCTCGCTGCAAGCTACCCCCCTGACCTACAAAGTAAGAGACAATGACCGCTTTCCCGTGTCCTGGTCCCAGCGTATGCAAAATGCCATAGCTAAAAGATAAAAGCAGTGCAAAAACCATAGCGCTAGAGGACTTCTGGCTTTGTATGTGGTTAAGCGCGGTGGCTAGAACATTAGAAACTGCCCTAGGAAGCTGCTTCCAACCCTGAAGGGTGAGAAGAGAACTGCCTGTTTGCGAGGCAACGGGCTGGTTAGCAGTTGGCGTCATCGCGCTCAGGTTCATGCTGTAGCTCACATCTACTGTCCGCGAGCCGTCTACCTGAAACAGTTCATAGCTGCCCTCATGTGCTTGCAGCTCACCTTCTACTTGCACAGGCGAAAAAATACCTGGATTTTCAACGGCTTCAGACGTTTTGATATACACCATCTGATTGGGGGGCGGTGCTGGCACATGAATACAAGCGCCAACATAGGGCACTAGCAAGAACTCGCTTATACGCGCCTTTTGGTTTTTATCCTGACCCGGCTCCACGCCCTGCTCTTCTACAGTTAATGGCAACACGTAGCCATCGATAAGAACCAGGTTTTCTGTAATATCAGCATTAGTCGCGCGAGACTGTTCTGCCCAGTACGCTCTCGCCTCGTCTGCTTCCTTCAGCAGTTCATCGACGTCAATCCCTTCAGCTATAAATAGTTCTTCTAGACGCTGAAGCTCTTTTCTCTCAAAGCTCTCAGGCGCAGGTTGATTGTCCTTAACCCATTCTCGTAGCTGATATAGGCTAGAGAGCTGATAGGTCTGCGTAGCCGTTAAGTGCTCGTAGGGATTGTGCAGATGATTGGACTGCGACTGCAAATCTCTCCAAGTCACCGTAGTTTGCGCCGACACGGGGGCAATCAGACCAAGCGCTAAAACAAAACTGAGCAAACAGGCCAAAAGATAGACAGCATAGCGCCGTAGCCGCCGAGAAAAAAAGTCCATAGCACTTGATCTGCCTAATTCTTCGTCAGTATAGCAGTCTAACTTGTGTGAAATAGTGCCTTCAGGGCCGGTGCGCTTGGAGGCTGCCGCACAGCGAAAGTGCACCGGCCGATGGCAACATTCATCGCAGTAAACCGCCGCTGCAGCTAATGCATTTGCTGACTAGAGAACTGAGCGAGCAGGACTGGCTATGTTGAGCGCTTTGGCGGTACAAGGCTGGCCTGCTGGCCGACAAAGACACTGACCAAAACAACGGCAACGCCTACCATCTGCACAATCGATAGGGTTTCTTGCAAAAAGATGTAGCCAATGAGCGTTGCCACGACGGGGCTAAGCAAGCCTAGGTAAGAAACTGCACCAGGATTTAGCCGCTCTATGCCGCGAAACCACAGCGCGTAGGCGAGACCAGTGCCAACAAGACCAAGATAGATAAAGCCCCATAGGTTTGTTCTAGAAAACGTGGTGAATGGCCCTTCGGTAACCAGTGCAATGGGCAACAGCATCAGGCCGCCTATGGCTAGCTGCCATGCGGTAAACACAATCAGTGAAACTGGCGGATGCCAGCGTTTTACCAAGACGGTGCCCAGTCCCATAGTGACTGCGCCCGCAAGGGCCGTAATGATACCAATGGTATCTAGCTGAGCGCTGGGGCCTAGCACCAGCAACCCAACGCCAATAAAGCCAGCGATCGCAGCCAAAACAGAGAACGCCGAGGGCCTGTCACTTAATATCGCCCAGGCAAACAGCCCGACTAGCAAAGGCTGAATCGCACCGGTTGTAGCCGCTACGCCGCCCGGCAGTCGATAGGCAGCTACAAACAAAAGCGCTTGGAAGACACCGATATTCAAGCCACCTAAAACCAGCATTCGCAGCCACCAAATGCCCCGTGGTAGCTTTCTTAGGCCAATTGTGAGTAGCAGACCAATCGGCAGCGATCGCAGCGCCGCCACCAGCAATGGATGCCCCGGCGGCAAAAACTCGGTGGCAACTACGTAGGTTGTGCCCCAGCTAATTGGCGCTAGCGCAGTCAAACAAACATCTGACAGGCGAGAAATCGATACGCTCATAATTTATCTCGTCATTAAGATACTTACCGTCAAGACTCTACCACAAGTACCTTGACAATAAGATACTTGCTATCAAGACAAACCAGAATACCTCGGTGCTAAGATTGTTTCTACGAAAGCGCTTAACTGTTTTGATTCAAGTACTTAACTGCAATGGTTTCAGGCCCCACCGATCCGGTCGATAAAATTTTGGCGCAGTGGGCCAAAGAACGTCCTGACTTAGACGTTTCACCTATGGGGCTGATTGGCCGCACAACGCGACTAGCTAGCCATTTTCGTAAAGCTATCGGCAAGACTTTTGCAGAGTTTGACTTACAGCTAGGAGAATTTGACGTACTAGCAACACTGCGCCGCTCAGGCGATCCGTACCGGCTTTCTCCAACTGAGCTATTCAAATCGATGATGGTTTCTTCTGGCACGATGACCAACCGAATCGACCGGTTAGAGAAAGCTGAGCTGGTAAAACGAATTCCCGACCCGAGCGATCGCAGAGGCACTTTGATTCACCTAACCGACAAAGGCTTTAACCTAATCGACCACGCTGTTACCGCGCACGTTGCCAACGAGCACCGCATACTTGACGCTTTAGATGCCTCAGAAAAAGAAACGCTCTCTCAGCTTTTACGCAAGCTGATACTTTCCTTTGAAGAATAAGTTATCAGCAGAATAAGTCACCAGCAAACTATTCTCAGACAGGGTAAACGCTATGATAGCGCTGCTGTTTATCAGCCTTTGCGACATCTTCTTCTCAAGCTGTCCTAAAGCCGTCCCGGAATTGAATGACGACTGACTGATGACCCCTGCGACTCTCCCGGCCTCTTTAAATGCATCGCCACCTCAGCTCGACGTCATTGCAATGACTAAGCGCTTCGGCAGCCTCACTGCGCTTGATCGCGTCTCTATAAGCTTGAGACCCGGCACCGTTCACGCCCTGTTAGGAGAAAATGGCGCGGGCAAAAGCACCCTGGTCAAATGCGTGATGGGCTTCTATCGGCCTACTGCCGGTGAGGTAAGAGTCGATCAAACCACTAGTACGATTAAGAGCCCGAAAGATGCACATACGTATGGCATCGGGATGGTGTATCAGCATTTCACCTCTGTTCCGGCGATGACAGTGGCTGAAAATTTGGTGCTCTCTCGCCCAGACACGCAGCAGCTAATTAACTGGAAGAAAGAATCTCAAGCGCTGCAGGCGTTTGTCGCTAGCTCTCCTTTTCAGATTGATCTCGATACGCCAGTAGCGCAGTTAGCCGCTGGTCAAAAGCAAAAGCTAGAAATTCTGAAACAACTTTATCTGAAAAATCGCATTCTGATTTTAGATGAGCCGACTTCTGTACTAACGCCCGCCGAAGCTGACGAAGTGCTGGGGCTGCTGCGTCAAGAAGTGGTAGGCGGCAACTTGAGCATATTGCTGATTACCCACAAATTTAGAGAGGTGCAGGCTTTTGCCGATGAGGTGACAATTTTGCGCAAGGGGAAGCTGGCAGGCCAGGGTGCAGTCAGCGAGCTGTCGGTAGAAGAGATGGCGGAGATGATGCTAGGTAAAACAGGCAAGCAGGCAAACCAACAGGCAGGCAAGCAGGCCGGTCATCAGCAGGCGATCGCACAACCTCAGTCGGCCAGTAATCCCCGCAGCAATTTTCACCCAGACGGTCAGCACAATGGCGCAATAAGCGCCCTCAGCGCCAAGCCTATACTCTCTGTGAAGAACATTCAGGCAGCAGGAGAGAATGGCCTGCTAGCCGTAAAAGGCGTTGACTTTAGCGTGCAGGCTGGAGAGATTGTGGGAATTGCAGGTGTGTCTGGAAATGGCCAAAAGGAGCTGGTAGAGGTGCTATCGGGGCAGCGATCGCCGACGGCTGGGCAGCTAGTTGTCGACGGCGAACCCTACGGGGCCACCCGCGCAGAAATGTTTCGGCATCAGGTGTATGCCTTGCCAGAAGAGCCGTTACGAAACGCCTGCGTACCGAATATGAGCGTAGCGGAAAATATGGCCCTGCGCACCTTTGACCGTCCGCCGCAGGCTAAATGGAACTGGCTGCTACTGCTGGGCACTATTCGTCGTAGCGCTGTGGCCCTGGTCCAAACTTTTTCGGTAAAGACGCCTTCGGTAGAAACACCGATTGGCAATTTGTCTGGCGGTAACGTGCAAAGAACAGTCCTAGCTCGTGAGCTAGCTGATGACTCAGTGCGGCTGCTGATTGCGGCTAATCCTTGCTTTGGATTGGACTTTTCGGCGGTGGAATTTATTCACGATGCGCTGAGAGAAGCCCGTAGCCGGGGCGTGGCGATTTTGTTGGTTAGCGAAGACCTAGATGAGCTGTTAGAGATGTGCGATCGCATCTTTGTCATCAGTGACGGTAGCCTAGTGTACGAAAGCGTTATTGACCAAGCCGATCTCACCTTGATTGGCCAAAAGATGGCCGGACACTAGTAAGGAAAACCAAGATGTCTAGCATCTGCGCCCAGCCCTACGACTACGAACTTCCCAAGAATATTCGTCAGCTTGCGCTGGTTATCATTGACATGCAGCGAGATTTTTTAGAGCCGGGTGGCTTTGGCGAAGCGCTTGGTAACGATGTTTCTCAGCTAAGCAGTATTATTCCGGCAGTCGAACAGCTCCAGACCGCTTTTAGAGAAAAAGAACTCAGCATTATTCAAACCAAAGAAGGCCACAGCCCCAACCTTTATGACTGTCCGCCGTCTAAACGGGCTCGCGGGCAGGGTATTAGTAAAAATAGCGATAACGGCGACAGTCAAGATAGCAGCCAAAACAGACTGACCATTGGCGATGTTGGCCCTATGGGGCGAATTTTGGTATTAGGCGAGCCGGGGAATGCAATTATTGAACCCCTGACCCCGTTAAAGAGCGAAGTAGTGATTGCGAAGCCGGGCAAGGGCGCATTTTATCGAACTAAGCTAGATCGGATATTGCGATCGCACAAAATCACCCATCTTATTTTTACCGGCGTAACCACTGAGGTATGCGTGCAGAGCACCATGCGCGAGGCCAACGACCGTGGCTACGAATGCCTGCTGGTAGAAGACGCCACCGCCAGCTATTTTCCAGCCTTTAAAAAAGCCACCCTAGAAATGATTCGCGCCCAGGGTGGCATTGTTGGTTGGACCGCTACTTTAGAAGCGGTGCTAGCGGGGCTGGCAACTGGCCAAGCAGCCAGCTAGTAATTCGTCGCATAGTCAATCACGCACACAGATCGATAGGTCGCATGGGCACCACAGCCTGCCCCCGCATTCGTCCAGGTTGGAGAAAACAGATTCTGACGGTGGGCTCTTTCGGGAATGCCATCGTCAATCAGCAGCCGCATCACAACCTCTTCAGCGCTAGTAGAGCCATAAGAAATGTTCTCACCGATTCGGCTACTTTCTATGCCGAATTGGCTCAGCCGCTGCAAAAAGCTAGTGCCATCCGAGCTAACGTGACCAATCTCACCGCTGCGCTGATCGCGCGCCAGTGCCTTTGCCGCCTGAGCGACAGCTGGGGACGGGCTGATCGGGCCGACCGGTGCCTGCTGCTGCAAAAATGCGATCGCCTCTTGCACCGCCGCCTGTCCTTCTTGGGTAGCAAGCACACAGTTTTGACCACAGCCATGCACAATATGGCCGTCTTCATTCATAGTCGCCATATAGGCTTCTAGCCGCGGAATGTAGCTCTGCGGATCTTGGCGGATTTGGTTGTGCTCAACAATAATCTGTTGTTCGAGGGCGGACCAGTCCAACTGAAGCGCTACTTGAGTAGAGGACTGTGCCTTAGCAGACTGCCCCCACGAGATCGCCTGCGAGATGCCTACTTGTGAGATTTCATCAGAAGTCCCTGATAAGACTTCTGATGAAACAGAAGAGAGAGATTGAGAAGAAATTAAAACAGGAGAAAGATTACTGAGGACAACAGCCGCAAAAGTTGCTGGCAAAGCAGTTATTAGCTGCTTTCTTAGCTGTCTGTGTAACGGTTGATACGAAAGGGCTTTCATCAATTTTTAAGTCACCAAAGTTTCTTAAAAGAGAATGCCCATATGCCTCACCGAAGTATTGTTTGTTACTCAGTATCAATTACATTCCTCAGTAGAACTCGTGGAACTCCGGGGATTAATGTCCTTAGTACTATACACTGGCTCAGTAGCTTAAGGTCAGCGAATTTCGCGCGTCGATCGTCATTGCTGCACCGCAGAGCGATACGTTATTCCAGGTCAAGCTGGCGTAGCGACCGCCCATTTGTACGACTATATCCACTTCACAATTTTGACCTTCAGGGATGGTAATAGTACGTGACTCACCTATAGCCAAAGGACCGCCCAAGATATCAGTCCCGGCCACCTGTAAAAACAGTAAATCTACCGTGCCGTTGTTAGTAACAACTAGCTCGCGGCTAATTTTTGCATAGTCCACGACGCACACAGTTCGATAGGTTGCGTGGGTGCCGCAGCCTGCACCTGCAGCAGTCCAATCTGGCGAAAATAGGTTAGTTCGGTGGCCTCGGTCTGCCACCCCGTCGTCAATAATCAGGCTCATCAGCACGTCTACAGCGCTGGTAGAACCATAGTCAATATTTTCGCCCGAGCCAGAATTTTCTACCCCAAAGCGCTCTAGCCGCTGTGCGCTTCGGCTGCCGTCCGAGCCAACGTGTCCAACCTCGCCACCACGCTGATCTATAGCGTGAGACTTAGCAGCGCTAGCGATCGCATCTGAATACTCTAGCGGCCCAACCGCTGGCTGCGTACGGAGAAACGCGATCGCTTCCTCAACTGCCGAGCGTCCTTCCTGGGTAACTAAAGTACAGTTCTGCCCACAGCCGTCAGGAATTTCACCCTGTGAGTTCATGGTGGCCAAATACGCTTCCAAAATCGGGATATAGCTTTGCGGACTTTGACGAACGCGGCTATGCTCGGCGACAATTTCACGCTCTATAGTTGCCCAATCTTGGCTAGCTGACTGGGCCTGAGCAACTGAGCTTGAGGCCAGAGAATCTGGCAAAAGAGAGTTTAAGAACGCGGTGTTTTCAGTAACATTGCTGCAAGCTGTTGCGACTAGGGCGACTGACGTGGCCAAGGTGAGTCGATAGAGGAAAGGATTTAGTGAAGACCGAAGCGATAGGTAAGCACGAGTATGTGGAAGTTTGAACATTATTACAGCTATATCTAATTAAGTTGTCTAGTAAGTTCGCTACGGCTAGCTTAGGGAAACGTCGTAGCGATCCCAATTGGCATTAGTACAGTTGCGCCAGGTTAGTCAAACTGTCTCCTAACAATTCTCTTTGTTTGAGCGTTTGCGTGTTCTAAGAGATGTTGTATCTTTTGTTACTTCTATCTTGGTGCTGGGTCTATCTTGGTACTGGATCTATCTTGGTACTGGATCTATCTTGGTACTGGATCTATCTTGGTACTGGATCTATAGTCGAGCCGATAGCTAAGTTCTGTATATTCACAGAATATTCGCGGCCCTAGCTATAGCATCTGTAAGTCGGCAATGGTAGCAGTTGGCAGTCGCGCGGGCGTTGAAAGAATGCGAGCAAAGGCAATACTGCGAGCAAGTAGAATCCCCACGCCCTCGCGAGGATCGGTCTCAACCGCTCATGTCCTGTCAGGCCCCTCCTAAAGAATAACTTCTCCCTTACCGGTGGCTCAGCAAATCTAAAAACATTTGGGCCGCCGGGGCAGGCGACTGATTGGCCAGCACCGCTACCCCAATACTGCGACTGAGGCGAATAGGTAGCGATCGCACATGCACGCCATCTGGAATTGGCAACGCCGCTAGCCTTGGCAGCACCGCCGCCCCTAACCCTTGCGCCACCATACTCACAATCGTAGAATCTTCTCTAATTACATAGCCGATCTCTAACGACTGGCCCCACCGATTCCAGTGATCGCGCACCGCGCTGGTGCACTCCGCATAGTTAAACAGAATAAAAGAATAGCCTGAGAGCATCTCCCAAGTCAGATGCTTCGGCGGCGGCGGGTCACTCTTCGGCAAGAGAACAACATACTCATCTTGAGCGATTTCTAACGTATTGAACTCTTCCGAACGCGGTAGCGGAATCAAGCCAATATCCGTTTGACCCGCTCGCAAAGACTGTTCTACCCCAGCCGGATCCAGCTCCACCAAAACAACTTCTACTCGCGGAAAGCGATGGCGAAAGCGCGCAATATTGGCAGGCAAGATATGGGTCGCAGCGCTGCGAAAAGACGCAATCCGCAGCCGGCCATTATACAGCCCCTTATCCAAATTAACCTCGTAGTCTATCTGTTCTCGCAGATCTAGCATCTGCTGCGCATGGGCAATCACCCGCTCGCCGACCGGCGTTAGCCTTGCCCCAAATCGCCCTCGTGCTAACAACAGCACCCCTAACTCTGCTTCTAACGACGCGATCGCCCGGCTTACCGCCGACTGCGAAACCTCTAAATCCATCGCCGCATCCGAAAAACTACCCTTTGCGGCGATCGCATTTAACACCTCAAGATGAAAAATGTTCATATGAATTATCTATTCGCTATCCGCATAGAGGTGTGCCAAGAGCCGGTTTGATTCGCCTAGATGCTAAGGCTAAGGTTAGAAGCAATAGCACATCTATATAGCGTGCAGCTGCTTATGAGGAGTTCCTAATGTTTCAACTAATCAATTTTCGTAAATTTAGAGATACACCCAGCGTCCAGTTCTTTGACATCACAGTGCCCACCTCTAACGCCAGAGATCTGGTGTACCACGAAGGGCCTGCAATTAGTCCTAACAACAACGACTACGGTGACTGGCAATTCTATCTTCATCCGCATCAAGAAGACAACCTGCTAGCGCTCTCTGGTGGGCGAACGTTTCATCTGGTCAACTTTGAGTGGGAAAATCCTTACCATATCGTTCGTCTAGACGCCAACCGCCACATTCTACGCATTCCACCTGGCACCTTCCACCGCTCTGAGTCAGATTTAAGCGGCTCGCTGGTGATCAATCAGGCTGTGCGCGAGCAAACTGCCGAAGTCGAACATGAGTTTCGCGTGTATGACAGCCGTGAAATTCCCAAGCTCTATCAGCTGCTCAGCTCTAGAGTACAACCCTACTATCACGGCTTTGAGACCGACTACGCCCAGGCAGCATAGATCTAATCTAAAATCGCAAACGAGTCGAAGAAAGCTTCCATCGTAGGCGATCGCACCGTCTCTGTAGGTATCGTCTCTACAGCAGATTCCTCGCCAGCCGGTTCCATAGCAGACCCTAGCGGCACCAAGCCTGCACCTGCATTGAACGGTTCGCTAGACGCTGTGAGCAAATAGGCGCGATCGTCCACCAGATAGCAACGAGAAATTTGCAGCAGGCCGCTATCATCACGAAACTCAACCTCGATGCCTTGATACTCGCCTAGCGCGATCATCTGTGGCACTGTCTGTAGGGCCTGCTCGCTCAAACTACTAACGCAGCTCAACAGCGCCGTATCCATCGCTTCACGACTAGTCACAAAGTCGGCAGAAGTGATAAAAGCTGCTGCATAAATTTCTAGTCGGTCAGTTCCGGCTAGCTGCATTTGCATATACATAAGTGAGCCAGCGGCGTTAGATTCTGGTGCAAAGGCATAGACGGCTGGCTGGCTGGGCATTGCAACTTGAAACTGACCGCTGTCACTGACAAACGTTTCCCAGGCGATCTCAAACGAATTGTCAGCCGGTTCGCCAGCCGGTTCATCAGACATCTCTTGGGCAGCTACTCCTTGCGCAGTCACCCCTTGTGCAGTCATTGAGACCGCCGCAATCGTCAAGCCGGTCAGCAAAGTAGACATTAGCGCGGCACGGCAAAACATGAAAACGGGTCCCAAACTAAAAAATCAAGAAAAGTAGTTTGTTTTACAAACTGATAAGAACGCTATCGTAGCCGCTTCAGCGATCACAAGCATTTTTGGCCGTCTATACAAAACATTTAAGACCGTTCACGCGGCCAAACTCAAGCTGTTAAGAAGGGAGCACCCCCCTATAAAATAAGACAAACCTGCGCTTAACCATCGCAAACGCGAAACGAACTACGTACAGATGCCCAACACCAGGATGCCAAATACACCTTCACCTTATCCCAAGAAACCCTCTATCAAGGTGTGGTTAGTAAGTGGGATATTAACCTGCGTTGTGGTCGGCATCATCGGCAGCATTATCTTTCGGCTGATTCCAAAACCAGATGAGCAGATTGCCACCTCTATCGACTTTAGCCAGAGCCTACAAGAAAAGGCAGCGGTAATTGAAAATGAGTCTAGCTGGCTTTCAGAAGCAGCCTGTCCAGAAAAAGATCGTGGGTCATTTGAGGCCCTAAAAGCAGAGGGAATGGAAGCTCGAGCCAGTCAAAACTATAGCCGCGCCCAAACAAAATTTGAAACGGCTTGGATATCGTGCGCTGCCCCCGAGGTGCTAATTGGCCTAAACAATGCTCGCATCGGCGCGGCGGACGCTCATGTGCTAGTAGTTTCGGTGCCATTTAGCGGCAGCAATCCCAACAACGCGGTAGAAATGCTGCGCGGCTTTGCCCAGGCCCAGTTTGAGATTAATCAGGCAGACGGGATTAATGGCATGCCCTTAAAGCTGCTGATCGTCGACGATGCAGATAGCAAAGAGACGGCTCGCGAGATTGCGATCGCGCTCACCGAAGATCCAGACTACGCTAACGTACTGGGCATCGTCGGCCATTGGACCAGCGACGTTAGCCTCCAGGCAGCACCCATCTATAGCAACCAGCAGGCACTGACCTTCATTACGCCCATTAGCACCACCAACGATCTCACAGGCTATAGCCCCTGGGTCTTTCGCGCTACGCTGAACAACCGCAGCGGAGCCAGAGCCCTAGCTAGATATATGCTGAACTACTGGGGCGACGAAAAAGCCGCCATTTTCTACGTTGACGGCGTGACCTACAGCGAAGAAATTCAAAAAGAATTTAGCCGAGTTATCGACCCGGATCAAGCCGGGCAAGTTGTCGCCCAGTTTGACATGGGCGCGACAGATTTTGATGCTAGTCGTGCGGTGCAGCAGGCCATCTCTGCCGGAGCCGAAGTCATTTTGCTAGCCACTAATAATGACGCCCTAGATCAGTCTATTGACGTAATCAAAGCCAACAATAGGCAGCTCAAAGTGCTGGGCGATTTGGCCAACTTGTACACCACCAGGGTCTTAACCGAAGCCGGCGACGCCGCCCGGGGAATGGTCATGGCAACCCCTTGGGATATTGATGGCAACGCGGACCCTGATTTTGTCCAGGCCTCTAAGGAGCTTTGGAAAGGGCCAGTTAACTATGCGACGGCCATGTCTTACAACGCCTTGCGGGCGATGATTGTCGCAGCAGAAAGCAAACCCACGCGAAGGGGAATCAACGAAGCCCTGAATAAATCAGACTTTGCAGTGCTAGATAACGCGGCCCAGATTCCCTTGCAGTTTAGAAACGGCAATCGCCAGGCTGCCGTACAGCTCATCGAAGTAATGCCCAAACCCGACGCATCCGATACATCTGGCCAGCTAGACTTTTTTCCCATTGTGTCAATGCCAGGAAACCTCTAGGCAAAAAACTAGACAGCTAGAAACCAGGAAGTACGAGCTTCTACACGTTAGCTTCATACTTTCTGGTGCCTATCGTCACAATCACGACGCATCCCTTTAAGATAGAAAAATCTAAAGAATCACTCAGCAGAGAATCACTCAGCCCATGAACCAGCCAGACCGGGTACTCATCTTCGATACGACCCTGCGCGACGGCGAGCAGTCACCTGGCGCAACCATGAATGTCGCTGAAAAGCTAGCCGTTGCCAAGCAGCTCGCTAGGCTGAACGTAGACATCATTGAAGCGGGCTTTCCTTTCGCTAGCCCCGGTGATTTTGAGGCCGTCCATACGATTGCCGCTGAAGTCGGTACGCCGGGCGGCCCCACCATTTGCGGGCTCGCCAGATCTACCAAAGGCGATATTGAGTCAGCAGCTAAAGCGATCGCCCCTGCCGCCAAAGGTCGAATTCACACCTTTATCGCCACTTCAGACATCCACATGAAGTACAAGCTAAAGAAGTCGCGCCAGGATGTCTTAGCCATCACTGCTGACATGGTGGCCTTTGCCAAAAGCTTCACTGACGACATCGAATTTTCGCCCGAAGATGCCGGACGCAGCGAGCCCGAATTTTTATACGAAGTATTAGAGCAGGCAATTCAGGCTGGGGCGACCACCCTCAACATTCCAGATACGGTCGGCTACCTAACGCCTAGCGAGTTTGGCGATTTGATCCGAGGCATTCGGGCCAACGTGCCCAGCATTGAAAAAGCCGTAATCTCAGTCCACGGCCACAACGATTTAGGATTAGCCGTTGCCAACTTTTTAGAAGCCGTAAAAGCCGGGGCCCGGCAGCTAGAGTGCACAATTAACGGGATTGGTGAGCGAGCCGGAAATGCCGCGCTAGAAGAGCTAGTGATGGCCCTACACGTTCGCCGCCAGTACTACAATCCGTTTTTTGGCCTGCCACCGGACTCAGACACACCTCTCACCAACATTCGCACCCAAGAGCTGTACAAATCTTCGCGGCTGGTCTCTAACATGACGGGGATGCTGGTGCAGCCCAACAAAGCCATCGTCGGAGCCAATGCCTTTGCGCATGAGTCGGGCATTCACCAGGACGGCGTGTTGAAAAACCGGCTGACGTATGAAATTATGGATGCGCAGCTAATTGGCCTAAATGACAATCAGATTGTCTTGGGCAAGCATTCGGGGCGTAACGCCTTTCGCACGCGGCTAAAAGAGCTAGGATTCGACCTGGGCGATCAGGAATTGAACAGAGCCTTTTTGCGGTTTAAAGATGTTGCGGATAAGAAAAAGGAGATCAGCGATCGCGACCTAGAAGCCATCGTCAACGACGAAAGCCTGCAGGTCGCCGAGCACTTCAAAGCCGAGCTTATCCAAGTTTCCTGCGGCAGCAACGCCCAGCCTACCGCCACCATCACCGTGCGCATGCCTGATGGTCAAGAGCTCACCGACGCCTCTATCGGCACTGGCCCAGTAGACGCCATCTATCAGGCAATCAATCGCATTGTTGATATTCCAAACGACCTGATTGAATACTCTGTTCAATCGGTAACAGCAGGGATTGACGCAATGGGAGAAGTCACCATTCGTCTACGTCACGGCGAGAGAATTTACTCAGGGCACGCTGCCAACACCGACATTATAGTGGCGTCGGCCTATGCCTATATTAGTGCGCTCAACCGGCTGTATACCGCTATTCAGTCCGGGGTTAGCATTCACCCGCAGCATGAGAAAGTTCCTGTGGGTACAGGTGTTTAGTAAGAAAGCGCGCAGAGCTTTGCATTGAAAGCTGACTGAGCTGGACAGTACTAACCATTTTCAGAAAGCTGAGGGTAGTGGTCTGGCTGAGCGATCGCACGTAGCCGGTCAAAAGTTTCGCCCGTTAGGTGCCGACTGGCTTTTACGCCCATCTTCATCATCAGATTTGGGCCAGGAACCAGCTTCATACCAAGCTGCTGCAACATCGCTAAACTATCGCCCTGCCCCCAGTGTTCAACAATTTGGCTGTGGCGAACGCGGTCGATATGCATGATAGAAAAACGAACGGTTTTACCCATAGCAGGAATACCCTGAAACGTATCGAGATGGGTGCCTGTGAAGTAGCCACAGGTAGTGACGGTATCGGCATGGGCGATCGCCTGCGTCAGCACGTGCCGACCGTCAGGAAAGGCATTGTAAATTTCTGTCCCCAAGCTAGTAAATTCTACCAGCGTTAAAGGCGCATCGCGCCCTGCTAGATGCGCCACCAGCGTTGGAGACAATAAAGCTAGCCCTTCTCCCAGGCAACGATTGTCAAAAGCTTTATAAAAACCTAAAACGAGGGCTCTATTTTGCATGGAAAGTAGGGTTTGAAACACAGGGAAATATCCAATCGCGAGCGGTAGCAAAGCTATCAGCAGTAATGACAGTCAGCCTTTTAGGGCTCCGGGTGTACTGCCATTCTTCTGTAGAAAAGTATACGGCAGTACAAGGAACAGATAAGGATTGAGTCTTTATGGTAACCAACTGGTCAACTATCAGAATTAGCCTTTAAAATTAGCATCGTCAGCTTTGGGAAACGGTTCATGATAGAAACAAATCTAGATAATCAGCGTGCGATTGTCACCCCGATTGCGCAGCGCGTCTCACTCGTACTGCTATTAACGCGCCTTAGTATTTTCATCGCCATGATGATTTGGGTTATAGATAAGTTTGTACAGCCAGAGCACACCGCCGCTGTCTTTAGAACGTTTTATGGCATCAGCGGCATTGGCACCGCCGTTGCTTACTTGCTAGGCACCGCCCAGCTCTTGATCATGATCACCTTTGTTCTAGGCCTACAAAAGCAAATATCTTATGGCTTGGTGCTGCTCATGCACACCGCCTCCACACTCGTCTCTTTTCCCAAATACATCGCCCCCTTCGAATCGGGAAATATCTTATTCTTTGCATCTTGGCCTATGTTGGCCGCGTGCTTTGCTCTCTACTATCTCAGAGATTTAGACACACGCGGCACGCTGTCTTAGCGCCTTAGCCATCTACTTTTCTTGTTGATTCTCGTCTTAACGTCTTCTTACAGAGCGCTAGCTACCGCTCGTAGAGCGTCAAACGCCGCCAAATCCGCCTCCACCTGGTGTAGAAATCGTAATAACATCGTCAGGCTGCATTTCAACACTTGCCGTCGCCGCAAGTATTTCGACCTCACCACCACGACGAGACACCTGAGTATAGCCAGCTTTTCCTGCCGCCCCACCGTGTAAACCAAAAGGAACAACTTCGCGACGTCCCGACAGCAGGCTCGCTGTCATCGTTTCGCAAAAGCGCAGCCGCCGCACCACCCCGTTACCGCCGCTGTACTGCCCCTGCCCGCCGCTATCTGCTCGAATCGAAAACGCTTCTAGCAGGACCGGAAAGCGCATTTCTAACACTTCTGGATCGGTCAGGCGAGAGTTGGTCATATGCGTCTGCACTGCATCGGTGCCTGCAAAGGTAGGGCCTGCACCAGAGCCACCGCAAATCGTCTCATAGTACTGATAGCGCTCATTGCCAAAGGTGAAGTTGTTCATGGTTCCTTGAGACGCGGCTAGAACGCCCAGGGCTCCGTAAAGCGCGTCAGTTACCGCCTGCGAGGTTTCAACATTACCCGCTACTACCGCCGCCGGATAGGCCGGATTAAGCAAGCAGCCTTCAGGAACAACAATGTCTAGCGGTTTAAGGCAGCCCGCATTCAATGGAATCGGCGTATCTACAAGAGTTCTAAAGACATAGAGGACAGCAGCTTTGCAGACAGCTAGCGGAGCGTTAAAGTTAGTGGGCTGTTGAGAAGAAGTGCCGTTAAAGTCAATGGTTGCGTGCCCACCAGAGAGAGCAGGCACTAGCGTAATAGCGACCTGCACCTCAGCACCGCAGTCCATCGGGACGCAGCAGGTAATAGGCGCTGAGCCGTGCTGCTGATAGAGCCGATCGATCACCTTGCGAACTGCTAGCTCTGCATTGTCCTGCACGTGTTGCATATAGGCTTGAACGGTGGCTAGGCCAAACTGTTCTACCATGCGATGCAGCTCTTGAGATCCTTTCTTGTTAGCGGCGACTTGAGCCTGCAGGTCAGCGAGGTTTTGATCAGGATTACGAGCTGGGTTAGCAGTGCTCGTCAGATGCTGGCGCAGTGGCTGAACTCGTAACTTGCCCTGATTGATGAGCTTAAAGTTATCAAACAAAATGCCTTCTTGGTCGAGATGAGTGCTGTTTGGCGGCATAGAGCCAGGAGTCACGCCGCCAATATCAGCATGGTGACCTCTAGAAGCCACAAAGAACAGAGGCTTTTGCTCTATCTTGTTGTTTTCGCTGGTATTGGCTTTATCTGCGGCCTCGTCTATGACCGTGAAGACAGGCGTAATAGCGGTAATATCTGGCAGGTGAGTGCCCCCATTGTAGGGGTTGTTGGAGATAAAGGTATCGCCAGAGCGAAAGGGCGCTGTTTGCGCAGCGATGAGAGCCTTTACGCTTTCGCCCATAGAGCCTAGATGAACAGGAATATGAGGGGCGTTAGCCACTAGCTGACCGTCACCGTCAAAAATAGCGCAGGAGAAATCTAGGCGCTCTTTGATGTTGACAGACGAGCTGGTGTTTTGAAGGGTAAAGCCCATTTGCTCTGCGATCGCTTGAAACAGACTGTTGAAAATCTCTAATCGCACCGGATCTGGCTTAGCACTCAGCTCATCGCGGCTTTCAAACTGAATCGATCCAGTTTCGGATGTCTTTTTAGCTCTATTAGTTTGCGCTCTATTAGTTTGCGCTCTGTTGGTTTGCGCTCTGTTGGTTTTCGACCTATGAAAACGATGCGATAGAATCAAAGCGCCCTCAGCGCTGACCGTAGCCATCCATCCAGGCTCAACAATATTTGTTCCTGTCTCTTCTAAAATAATGACAGGGCCCACTAGCTGGCTGCCTGGGTGCAGGCTTTCACGCTGAAAAACCGGCGTATCGTGCCACCGATCGTCAGAAAATAGCGGCACAGTTAAGGTTGCAATCTCTTCACGAAAAGAACCTTGCGCTGTTCTTGCTCCCCTAGATGTATCCTCAAACGGATTCTCGGATGGAGGCCCCATCGAAGCCGGAGTGCCAACAGCCATCTTCGCGATCGCCTCCGCCACAATCGTCGCCACTACCAGCCCTTTTTCAGGCAGCGTAATCCCATACTGCTGCTGATAGCATTGCTCAAACTGGGCTTGCATCTGAGTCAAATCACCAAAATCAACCGTCAGCGTAGAGTCAGTGCCAGCATAGCGCATGTGTACCTGCTGCAAAATATCCAACCGTTCATCTAAACTTTCAAGGGCATCACCGCCCTGCGCCTTTAGCTCAGCCGTTGCCAACGCTGAGATCCGACGAATCTGAGCGCTCAGCGAATCCATAATCGCTGGAGAAAGATTTTGTTCTACAGACTTTTCTTTGAGCACCCGTCGGTCGGCTAGCCCCATGCCATAGGCCGACAAAACGCCCGCATACGGATGAATAAAGATGGTCTTCATACCCAAGGCTTCGGCCAGACGGCAGGCATGCTGTCCTCCGGCTGCGCCAAAGCAACAAAGCGTATAGTCGCCGATGTCGTATCCCTTTTGCACAGATATTTTTTTGATGGCATTAGCCATGTTGTCGGTGGCGATCGCCAAAAAGCCCTCCGCCACCTGCTCCGGCTGCCGACTATCGCCCGTCGCCGTTGAAATCTCTTCAGCTAGCTGCAAAAACTTCGCCTGCACTCGGCCTCGATCTAACGGCTGGTGCCCATCTTCCCCAAACACCTGCGGAAAAAACTGCGGCTGAATTTTACCCACCATGACGTTGCAGTCAGTCACCGTCAGCGGCCCCCCATTGCGATAGCAGGCAGGTCCCGGATAGGCCCCTGCCGATTCTGGCCCCACCTGATAGCGACTGCCGTCGAATGTGAGTATAGAACCGCCGCCTGCGGCTACTGTATGAATTGCCATCATGGGCGATCGCAGCCTTACCCCGGCCACTTCTGTCTCATACGCTCGCTCATAGTTAGGGCTGCTAGTCTCATCCTTGGCCTCTCGCTTGAAATGCGCCACGTCAGTAGAAGTGCCCCCCATATCAAACGTGATAATTTTATCGAATCCAGCCTGCTGGCTGGTTTGGACCGCGCCAACAATACCGCCAGCAGGGCCAGAGAGAATACTGTCTTTACCCTGAAAGTGTCGCGCAGGCGTCAACCCCCCGTTCGACTGCATGAACAACAGCTGGGTCTGCTGGTAGCCGTTCTTCTTTTCACCTTCCTTCTGCTTACCTATCAAGGCCCGCTCAATACGATCCACATAGCGCCGCAAAATAGGAGAAAGATAGGCATCCACCACCGTCGTATCGCCGCGACTGACCCATTTAATCAGCGGGCTAACCTCATGAGAAACTGAAATTTGTTGGAAACCCACCTGTTTCGCCAGAGCGGCAACTTGCTGTTCGTGCGCCGGATAGCGATAGCCATGAATAAAAGCGATCGCACAGGCACAGATCCCCTGTTCGTACGCCGCTGTCAAATTATCTAATAGCTGTTGCTTATGCTCTGGCGTCAGCGCCCGAAGCACCTCTCCTGTCGCATTTACGCGCTCATCTACTTCTATCACCTGCTCATACAGCATCTCTGGTAGCGCAATCTGCAAGGCAAAAATATCAGGTCGATTTTGATAGCCAATGCGTAAGCCGTCACGAAAGCCCTGAGTCGTTATAAATAGAGTGCGATCGCCTTTCCGTTCTAGCAGGGCATTAGTCGCTACCGTTGTTCCCATTTTGATGCTGGCAATCTGTTGCGCAGGCAGTGACCGATCTGCCTCAACTGCCATCAGCTCGCGCATACCCTGAATAGGTGCATCTTCATAGCGGCTAGGGTTTTCAGATAGCAGCTTGTGTACCACTGTAGAGCCATCTGGGCGCTGAGCAACAATATCGGTGAACGTGCCGCCCCGGTCAATCCAAAACTGCCAGCGACCTTTAGGATCTTGAGCATTAGGATCTTGAGTATTAGAAGCTTGAGTATTAGAAGCTTGAGTATTGGAAACTTGAGTATTAGAAGGTTGAGTATCTGTCATGAGATAAAAGCTAGAACAGCAGGTTGCTATTGACTCTAGTAGTGTGTCTTAATACCTTCATAGCTTCAACAGTCATTTAGATAACCTAATATATCGCTACCGATATAGAGCAGGTGGCACAGTACAGCCAATCGTAACGAACAATCTCAATAAACAATCAAAACAGCCAATCAGGACGAACAATCAAAAGAATCACACTGACATGGACTTATTGAACTTAAGCAGCTTAGAAATTCGACAGATCTGCTACTTCTTGAAAGTTGTTGAATGCAACAACAGTTTTAGCCAGGCCGCAGAACAGCTACATATCGATCAGCCACCGCTGAGCCAGCGGATTCGCGCATTAGAAAAACGGCTAAAAGTAGAGCTATTTAATCGGCGTAGACGACCAGTGCACCTGACCGCAGCCGGGAAAGTATTTTTAGAAATGGCTGAACCTGCGATCGCTCAGTTAGAACAAGCGATGTCTCAAGCACAAAAAGCTAAGAAAGGAGAAATCGGTCATCTCTCTATCGGCATTGCCAGCTCAGCCGCCAACAGCATTCTACCGACGCTGCTACAGAAATTTTGCCACCGTTATCCACACGTACTAATAGACATAAAAGAGCTAACCGTAGAAGCTCAGCTAGAGCAGCTAGAGAAAAATCAGCTAGATATTGGCATTGAGGTCGTTTCCCCCTTAGCATTAGAGCGGCAACAGCTTAGCTGGCACGTCGTGGCCGAAGAGTCTTTGGTGCTCGTACTACACAAAGACCACCCGCTCACAACTAAGACCAAGGTGCCGCTAACCGCGCTCGCCGAGCAGCCGCTGATTTTGCCCTCTATTCAGGCATTTCCCTTCTACCAATCATTTTTAGACCAGTGTGCGATCGCCGGATTTCAACCCAAGCTACTAGAAAAAACAACCGCCACCTGGATGCTCACCATCCTTAGCCTAGTCGCCGCAAACATTGGGCTTGCAATTTTACCGAGCAGCGTCCTCACCCTTCAGCGGCAAGACGTTGTCTACAGAGAAATCTCAGGGCTCAACCTGACTCGAAAGCTACTGGCTATCTGGCGCGATGATGATAAATCTACAACGCTTCAAAACTGCCTGAATATGATCAGGCTAGTTCAAGCCTCCACGACTAAGCTTTCATAATTCAACTTATTGTCACATTGCCTACGCTTGTAATAATAAGCCAGCAACAATAGGCCAGCAGCAAAAACCTCAGCAGCATATAGTAAGACATTCTAACTGAGGAAGCGATAACTCTCTATCATAGAAACATGTCTGTCTAAGCACCAGGCATATTTCAGTCGTCTCCTCAAACAGGTCATATTAAGTCAGTCATGAATCCTACGCTCAACAAGCTGCGTCAGTCATTTTCTCCACTACTTTTCTCTTTAACAACTGTTCTATTGTTCACAACGCTTGCAGTCGTGCCACCGTCGCTTGCAGCTAGCAACCTCTCTCATGCCGATAAAGCGGCCTATTCGTACATTATTTCACCCGCCAATGGTCAGACAGTTCCAGAAGAATTTACCGTGCGGTTTGGTCTTTCTGGCATGGGCATAGCCCCAGCAGGTATAGACAAAAGCGGCACTGGTCATCACCACCTGTTAGTAGACGTCGATGAGCTACCTGATCTGAGTGAGCCTCTAGCGGCCACTAGCCACATCAGACACTTTGGCGGCGGCCAAACAGAAACCACAATCAGTCTATCGCCGGGTCAACATACCCTACAGCTACTGCTAGGTAACTATACGCATGTCCCTCACGATAACCCTGTCTTATCAGACAAAATTGAGATTATCGTAGAATAGCGCTCCAGAGGCTTAGGGGCTTAAAGGCTTCCGCTCTAGAGACCAAAGCCCTGAGGCAAAATATGCAGCAGTGCTGCAACTGAGTGGTTTAAGCAGGCATTGATAAGCAGACATTGGCTGGCACGTTCTTAAGCCAAACTAGATCAAGTCAAAAAGGCTACCGCTGCAATAATAGCGATAGCCTTTTTACTCTATATTTTCGTTGTAGAAGTTTTTATTCCAGCGCTTTACACCTGGGAAAAAGCCTCTAAGCTGCTAGTTCCTAGCTATCAGTCTCTGATAACTTATCTAATCCACATCAGGCAGTGTGCGCTCAGCCGTATCTGGATAGATTTCAGCCATGTCGCCAACCGCATCAGCAGTTTCTTCAGCAACACGCTCAGCTCTATCGAGCGGGTTACCCTTCAATTCTTCATTTTCAGCCTTCCACTGTGCAGAAGTCACAGGGCGACCGTCTTTGCCTTTCAAGATCGCATCGTTAAGCGTAGCTTTGGTGCCAGCGTCTAGGCTAGAGCTATCTATGCTAGTTGTAAGCAAAAACAAACCTACAAAGGCAAACGCAACAAATCTTTGCAGATGAAGAGAGGTCAGTGCGCCGCGTACCTGTTGAAAAGCCGCGACTATTGCTGTTTTCATTTGTGTAATCATGCAGTGTTTTCTCATATTGTTGTCGTATGTAACCATAGCGCCACACAAAAGCAAAAAGCGTCTTACCAAAGAAGGAGATGGAAAAAGGGAATGGAAAAAGCAGCGCGTAAATCTCTAACCGAATAGAGGACAAGCTTTATAGCGAATGGCGTAGAACCCCTGAGCAACTCGATCCAGTTTGAATCAGCCCACCAAAATATTTTCACCTAACGCTCGTGAGTATGATGGACTTGATCTAACAGCAGCAGGTTGAAACGAAATCATAAAATAAAGCACGAGCTAAAAGGCTAAATCAGCGATCAAACCGCTAAGCCGTAAGGACAGTAACAAGGAAAAAAAGGAAAAAGCCATGGCACTATCCCCAAGCTTTCAGAAAAAATCTCTACTTGCCATTGAAGAAATTCCGCCTGCCTCAGAAGCGTTTCCTGCCTATTTTGTGGGCAGTACGGCCCCTAACAACATAGAAGATGGGGTAGGCAATGTAGAAAATCCAAAAGATGAAATCGAGCAAATTGCTAAATTCTTAAACTTGGCCAAGCAGCCTGAAATCTTAGTGGCTATACACGGCTATAACACGGCACTGGGCACTTTTGCCCCGGCTGATCAGCCGGGGGGCGGCGAAGGCAGTAAAGGATGGTATCAAACGATTCGCAATCATATGGCACAGGAGTTTGATCGCAAATCTCCAGGACTAATTTTGATTGGCTATCGGTGGCCCTCTGAACAGATCAACGGCGGTGGTAATGACAGCCTAAAGAGCAAGCTGCAGCACGCCCGCCAGTCACTGCCTATTGTCCTTCAGGTAATCGCAGCCGTTTGTATTTTCGTGTTTGTTTCTTTAATGGCTGCTGGCCTCGCCGCGCTGTTTCAGCTTGTATCACTGCCCGTAGGTGTCAGAATTTTTGCGATCAGCGTTTTAGTGTTGGCCACGCTATTGATTGCGCTGGTGTTTACGCTTTTTTTACTAAGAATAGCTGGCTACTTTCGAGACTCGTATCGGGCTACCCATTTTGGTGTTCCAGACCTCGTAGAGCTGATTCGGCAGCTCGATAAAGCTATAGAAGCTAGCCCCTACAAAAATCAGCGAAGCTGGCAATCAGGACATATCAAGCTATCGTTTATTGGTCACAGTATGGGTGGCTTTGTCGTTACCCATACGGTTCGAATTCTCTCCGACGTGTTTAGTCGTGAGTCGATTGGCAACCTGTATTTAAACGACAAATCTAAGAACCCGTCGCCTGACATTGGTCACGTTTTCTCATTAGGACGGCTGGTATTAGTCTCACCCGATATCCCAGCTGATACTATTATTTCTGGTCGGGCTAACTTCCTCAGCTCATCGCTGCGAAGGTTTGAAGAAACCTACTTGTTTAGCAATGAAGGTGACATGGCCCTAAAGCTAGGTGCTACAGTAGCCAACTATGCTAGCTTTCCAGCCAAAACTAGGGCGGGCGGCTATCGGCTAGGCAATGTTGTTGTGCGATCGCCCAACCAGACTAGCTACAACAATCCTAGATACAGACCCGAATACGGCATCATCAACTTCGATGCAAAAGCGGCTGACGGTGGGCAAATGAGAGACATGACAGCCCACGAGCAAAGTGGCGTTAAGCCCACTAGAACACTGATGGCCAAAACACTGCCCCTAACACCCTCTCAAACTCTCTCTCAAACACAGCCAAAAGAAACGGCATCAGCCGTCTCATCATTTTTAAAGTACTTATACACCCTCAACAAAACACCCCTAAGCGAGCGTCAGCAAAAGCTTTTAGAACCTGAGCAAAAACCGATTGCGGAGTTATTTACCGTTTTTGACTGCACAGACTATAGCGAGTTTTTACCTCAGAGACCAGGAAAGCCGCAAAAGAAAGTCGGGCTGCTAACCTACAGCCTCAAGAAGCGATCGCTAACTTTTATGGACTGCGTCTGGCTCACAGTCGCCATGTTCAGAGGCACCCTTGACACCCACGGGGGATATTTTCACGCAGGCGATCCTGAAGCACATGTCACCAAACAGTTGATCTACGGGTTAGCCTGTTTAGGCTTTAAACCTTTTCTTGGCACTTTATCAGCAGGCGTTGATGAGGGTAAACCGCCCACAGTCGCAGCCAAGCAAGCGCTAGCCGCCCTATCTCAGCTATGCGAGTCTCGTCATATTCAGGTGCTATTGGCCGCTGAGCGCTACAACCGGGACGTTTTAGGAATTGTCGATGAGTGCGATCGCAACGGCTATTAATGTCAATAAGCAGCCTAATTACGTCTGTGTGATGATGAACTAATTTACCTAAACCCCCATGATTTGAAAAATTTTACATTAATCAATATTTAACTCAGAGCAGTTTTCGTATATGCACTCTAGCCTCAATCTCGTATCAAATTTTCTTCAAAAACAAGTTCGCACGCGCTTAAAATCGAGCCCACTATCCCTTGAACGCCAAGGACTTAGAGTTGAAGGAGCTAGCGTTACAGAAGCTAGAATAAAGCAGTGCGGAGCAGCCGTTTTACTGGCTGTCTTGGGGCTTTGTCCATCTGCAATGGCGCAATCGGAGTCTCCAACTTCAGCACCGGCTACCACCGAAAGTGGAACATCGCAGCCAATTGTTGTCGGTGTGAGCCATCTGCCGCCTTTTGCGATCGCAACTCAAACTGAAAACGGCAAAGACTGGGATGGCATTGGCGTGCATCTATGGCGCGAAGTCGCTGAAGAGCTAAACATCTCGTACGAGTGGAAAGAGATTTCACCTGAAGAAGCCATCCAGCAAGTAGAGAGCGGCGCTATAGACATTGCGGTTACCGCCGCAGCAACGGCTCAAGCAGAACAGCGAGTAGACTTCACACAAAGCTACTACGTCTCTTCGGTTGGCATTGCGCAAACTGGTCAGCGTAGCTTCTTAGATAATGTTAGAGCGGTTGTTTCAGCTCGCTTTCTCTGGATTTTTCTGTGGCTCTCTTTGCTGCTACTAGCAGTAGGAGCACTTGTCTGGCTGTTTGAGCGACGCTCTGAACAAGAGAGCTTTGGTGAGGGTCTTATCGGTGGGCTTTGGGATAGCTTTTGGTGGTCGGCAGTCACAATGACTAGCTTGGGCTATGGCGATAAGGTACCTAGCACCTTCGGCGGTCGCTTAGTGGCTCTTCTTTGGATGATTTTGGCAATGGGTGTCGCCGCGACTTTGACAGCTTCTATTACCTCTGTGCTGACCGCAGACGACAGCGGTCAGCTTACGCAAGTTGCAGCGCTTAAGCAGCTAAAAGTCGGTAGCATAGAGGGTTCTAACGCCGCTGCAGTTTTAAACGACCAGCAGATTTCTTTCGAGCCAATTGAAACGCCAGAAGACGGATTAAACGCAGTCAAAGAAAACAAGTTAGACGTCTTTGTCGACGACGCAGCGCTCCTAAGCTACCTCAACAAGAATAGCTTTGAAAATCAACTGGCCATAGAATCTACAGGGCTACAGGCACGCCGCTACGCCTTTGCCCTTCCTGAAGAATCAGAACAGCGAGAAGCACTCAATGCTCAGGTTATTCAAGAACAAAACGATGCAGACTGGCAGCCATTGCTCAATCGCTTTCTGCCTGAAAAGGACTAGCTGTGTCGGTCTGAATACAGGGTTCTAGACACAGGCTAATTTCCCCTGTCTCTGACCCGCTCTAGAACAGAGCGGCCATCACGCTCTCGTTCTATCTCTATTGCTTCGGCAGGCATCCCAGCCGGAATTTCTATCGTCGCCTCCTCTGGAGTTGCCTCCTCTGTTGTCTCCTCCGGGGCTATTGCCTCTGGTACAGCAACCTCATCTACAGCCTCGCAGCAGGACAAAACTGCCGCCTCCGCTAGCTCAGGCAGCGCCAACGCTTCCATCAGCCGACGCCAGTCTTGCGCGATCGCCTCGTCTTCGACATTCTCTCGCCGTAGCTGTGCTAGCTCACTGAGTGCATCTTGCCAAAAGCCGTAGTTCGCATACAGCGCCGCCCGGTTTCGCGCAGTTGCCTGCGTCAGCGTCCGGCTTGCATCTGGCCCCACCCCCTGCCGCTCTACCCAGCCATCTACAACCACTCGCTCAGTCTCATCGCAGTCCACCGTCAAAAACCAATGGTAGGCATTGTTGGGTGCCATCTCTATTGGCAGGGGCACCCCAATCACACCGCTACTCGCCGTTTGCCCAGCTAGCTGCCCCTCATACAGCACCCGGTCGCTGCTGTCTTTTATCACAAATTCGGTAGCCACTTCTCCCACATTTCCTGGAATATAAAACCACAGCGTCGGCTGTATCTGCGTTGTCAAAGCACCCACCGTTTCAACCACCTGAGTGACGCCTAGCACCTGCTCTTGAGTGCTTTGGGCAGGAGCAATTGCTGTTAGCGGAATACCTGCCTGACAGCTTCCCCGAGTGCCACCCCCCCGCCGCCGTCCACCGGGCCGTCCAGGATTGGGCGACCCGTTAGGGTCAAACTCCAGCGGCAGCGTTGGCAAATCTTGAGCCACCGCAGGCTGGGCAGAAAAGTCTAAAAAAGTCTCTGAAACAACGCCTGGAACAATGCCCGAAGCGGTGTCTAGAAAGCCCCCAAAAGCAACACCTAAAAAGACACTCGGAAGCGCAACAGACCCAAGACCTGTTTTGATTAACCGCTGAGCTGACGGTAGATACTGGAATAATTTCATAATCAACTGTTTGCTGGGGGCAGGTTTGCTAGAGATAGGTTTGTTAAGAATAGGTCTATTGGGAATAAGACTGCTAGGAATAGGCCCGACAGAGATAGAGCTAGTAAAACAAACGTACAAGTAAAGCAAGCACTAGCTCAACACCCAAAGCGTCAGCTATGGCACGCCTTTTTGCCGCCCAATCGCCTTGCGAGCCGTCCGGCTTACGATCGCCACTGTCGGCACCGCGATCGCACTCGGCAACAGCGGCACCCATACACTCGGCAGCATCGGCACCCACACGCTTCCCATCGACAGCCACACCCAGGTCGCCAACACCAACAACCCTTCCGCCAGCAGCAGCCGCAGCCCAAACTTCAAAAAGCCTACGCTCAGGCCAACTCCACCGCCCACCAATGCCCAGCCGCAGGTCCACAGCACCTCTTGCCACAGAGTCAAACTGCCCATTAGCGATCGCTCTTCTAGCCCCGCGCTCACTAGCTGGCTCACCATCTGGGCCTGTAAAAACACACCTGGCGTTTCCGGAAACGTTTCTGGGAGCGTTTCTGCGGACGTCTCTGCAGATGATAGGTCGGTATAAGGCGTTATCCAAGGATCTCGTCCTGCTGCGGTCGTCCCAATCAAAACAATCTTATTTTCTACAAGCGATCGCAGCTCATCGGGCGATCGCGCCAGCAAATCGCTCACGCTCAAACAGGTCGCAGGGGTTTCATACACATCGCCACAGTTCATCTGTTTAGGCTGTTTCACAATTCGATAGTTCAGCAATATCTGGTCGCTACGCGTATCCACGCCTGCGTATCCCCCAAAGCTAGAGCGGCGAATATAGGGCAGCTCAGCGCCAGCCAGCACATTATCATCAGTAGCCGGAATGTTTTTAACCTCCTTTAGATAGCGGAATGCAATTGCTGTGCTAAAGGTTGCGGCCATCTGACAGTTAGAGAGATCAGAAGGACCCGCCTGGGCTGTTGCATCTCCTGTTGCATTGCCCGTTGAATTTGCCATTGAACCTTCGGCAGCTAGCCTTACTAGGTGGCGACGCACCATCTCTTCGTATGGGCCTTCACCCACAAAATCGCTAAGTCCAATTCGCGCTGAGTTGTTAATCTCTGGTGGGGGAGAAATTCTTTCGGTAGCCTCTGTCTGAGCCTTGCAGATAGCAATTAGATTGTTGGTCTCCTGTAGCTGCTGCGCTAGGCGTGGATTATCGGCAGAAAAATCTCGATAGATATCTAACCCAATAATCTTGGGCTGCAAGGGCGTTAGCTTCGTCAAAATACTGCTGAGCGCCTCATCAGAAAGCGAGACATCTTCGCGATCGCTTGGCATCGCATCCATATCTGTTTGAGTATTAGTGATAATCAACAGACGCGGGTCGGGTAATTCGGCAGGGCGCGATCGCAGCAGCAAGTTATACAGACGCAGTTCAGCCGGTGCTAACAGCCCCAAAAACCGCATGGCCATTATCAAAACAACGACCAAAGCCGCCGCGCTCAGGCTAGCTGCGATCGCCCATACATTCTCCCTGTTCAGGCTTCTCTCTTTAGGGCTTTCCTGAACTCTTCCCCAGCTCAGCCTTCGCTCCTGGTCTAGGCTGCGTTCTTCATTCGATCCCTCTCTATCGGCAGGCACCTCCACAGAGCGCGTCAGCTCACCAGAACGCTCATCTTGGTGAAAAGAACGCACGTGCAGAGACGACGTTTCTGCCATCGGCTGCGTTCCAATCTTTCCCTGCAGCGACTGCCAGGTCGACGGCGTTTCTGCCAGGTTCTGCACAATAACTGGTAGCCAGGTTGCACAGGGAAAACGAGTCTCTAAGCCTTGTAGCTGCTCTCTGGCTTCGCGCACCGCCACATAAAAAGTCGTCCCAGCCGCAAAAGACTTCAAAAAGCCCTTCAAAAAAGCGTGGGCGACCTGATCGGGCACTGGCTCGCGCATAACCAACACCTGCGGAATATGCAAGTCAGCCAGATCGTTCGCTAGCCCTAACCCATCGCAAGAATTAAAAATAGCCGTGTTCAATCCCCGCTCAATCGCTTTTTTCAGCGCGTGCTTTAGCTGAGGAATCGTCAGGCGATCGCTCGCGTTTAGCACAATCTCGCCACGGGCTCGCTCTTCTTTATCGCTAGGCCGACTCTGGCTGTGGCCCGCAAAAAACAGAATATCCCAGCCTCGCTCGTCCCATAGCTCCCGGTTAAATGCCTCCCGGTCAGGGCCTTTCAGCACTGTTATTGCCGCATTCGGCAGCTCGCTAAGCAAAGCGCAGTCCGTCTGCGTATTAAGCTCCGTTGCCTCACCAATCACCGCCAAAATTCTAACCGGCGCTGACCGGCTGCCCTTGTAGTTCACCTGCTGATAGCAAGGCAGACAAATGCCCACTTCTGCCTGACGATAGCGCTGAAAAAACTCTAGCTCGTACCAGGGCAGCCTTTGCAGCAGCGGATCTTGCGTTTGCAACAGAATGCGGGCTGTATCTTGCGGGCTAAGCTGCTCTAAAATTTTCTCTCTAATCGGACGAAAGTCTTCGCCATTCAGCCAGTGATGCACCCGCTCTCGGACCTGACGACTCAGCAAGCGGCACTGTTCTAACTCAGACGCATGAGAGACATTGGTAACCCCGCTAATGGCCTCTAGCCGATAGGGTAGTCCTAGCTGCCAATAAGCCCGCCGCCATCGCTGATAGAGCGCTGGTAAATCTGGAGCAGCCGGAAGCCTTGCCTGCATCTCAGCCTGTGGCGGCAGACCCTCCGCCCCAATCTGCACCGTCGCGTCATAGCCCGCTTGGATCGTGCCAGCCCCTATTCTGATTACTACACGTTTGTTCACGGCTATTTTACGGCTGCTTGCTTCAATACTTTACGCTTCAAAAATTATCTACCACTGAAATCTCTAAGCTCGAATCTCTAGACTCGAATCTCTAGACTCGAATCTCTAGGCTCAAATCACAAACCATTCTTCAAACACGGTCTCTCCCATCGAAATGGTAACCCCAAAGTGCTCACCCACCTGGCCACTCAGCCGCAATTGAATATAGCTATCAATCTCTCTAGAAGTTGCCGACATGAAGGGAACTGCCTGCTCATCTAGCACTGTCATCGTCAAATTCTCTTCCAGATAGAGAGCTTCTCCTAAAGGCCGCACCTGCAACACAATATCGCTGCGGCTAGATGCAGATTCTACCGCACTATCTGTAGCCACATCAGACATCGTTTCATCTAGCGGCGGCTCATCTAACCGTTGCTCATCCAACCGTTGCTCAATAATATGAACCACCAGCGCCACCCGCACGGCCTCACCTAGCTGCAAGCCCAAATCTATCAGTTTCGCTCGACTCGCATTTGCCGTCACTTCTGGCTCGGCCAAATCCGCCGTCCGAAAGGCGAATCCTAGCTCAGCTGGATTGACCAAGGCGTCTACCGCCTGCCATCCGTTCGACACGGTATCCGAGAGTGTATCTGACAAAGAGTCCGAGAGCGTATCTATTGCACCCTCAACCCACTGCCCTATTCGCGTTAGCGTTGACGGACCGCTCGACTGACTGCTTGATTGGCTAACTGACTGGCTAACTGACTGGCTAACTGACGGGTCTATTATGATCGCACTTTGCAATGCATGCACTCGATCAATCAAAGCTTCTATCGGCGCAAACTCACTCAAAGCCAACTGCTCAGTTTCTCTTGCCGATGGCGTAAATCCAATCAAAGTCGCCTCACTAGCCGCTTCATCGAGGGCCACTGCAACATAGCCTATTCGCTCTGTCCAGTCTTCTGGTGAAATAGTGCAAACCGCTGCCGCTGTATCCGCCACCCGGCAAGAAAGCACCCCCACCCCCGGCAGCGGCAAATCGGCCACATCGCTCAGCATTTGCATCATCGGATTCCAGCTATCCGCCTGGGCGATCGCACTCGGAATCTCCATTAGCTGGCAATAGGCATTGACCACGCAGACTGCCAGCGTATTGTGTCGAATTTGTTCAGCCTTCTCTGCTAGAGGGCACATCTGCGCAAACCGCTGGGCTATATGTTGAAATTCGCGGGTGATAGGCAGTGTAATTCCCATCTGTTGAGAGCGTGTGATAACCATTCGTTTGAAACCTTACCATCCAGGAAATATATGTATTAGCGAAAGTGACGTGAAATCCATAACGTGAGACCTATAGCATCAGATCTACAACACCAAGGATCTGTCGCATCAGATCTATGCAGCCCTGTGTCATACCAAAAAAGCAAGTAAAGCAACCCGTCAAAAAGCCCGTCAGAAAACCAATCAGAAAACCAATCAGAAAGCAGGCAAGACGCAGATAGGAGAAATAGCGCTAAAAATATCCCTGCGACTGACCAAACTGACGCAGCCGCGTCAAACACTGACGCTGATAGAAACTGCTGAGCGTCCCCACCGAAATGCCATACTCTTCAGCTAGCACCCGCCACGGTGTCTCAGGCGGTAGCCGCTTTAAAATCAGCACCTGGGCTGTGACTGCCGGATGCTTACCCACATGAAGCTTTTGAAGGCTACCGTCGGCATCAAGCCGGGCCCACTCGCGCACCTGCTCAAGCCAAGGCGGAATATCCGCTGGGGCAGGCAGCCGGTCTACCGGGTCTAACTCATCGCCATCGCCACGCCCGCCAATACGAGACTGACTGGTCGCCCGCTGCTGACCTTCGGCAATCCGAAAATCACGCAGCCGATGCTTTAGATACGCGTTAAGCCAGGTCGCCAGCCTAGCAACCGCAGGATCGTAAACCCTACCCGTAGTTGCCTCGCAAAGGTTGCGACAAAAATAAACCCAGGTTTGCTGCAAAGCATCTGGATAGAAAGGCTCATGCGTGTGCCATAGCTGCCCTTTGAGTGCACGAACAATCTGTGTCATTCCTCGCTGACGCTTGGGGCTACCCATCGGTTCAGCGCACGTTTCTAGCACGAGCTGTGCCAGTGGTTCTGAAAATCTGCGGTCTTCCAAAGGAGTCTGATCTGATGAGTTATCCATACATTGACACGCGGTTCTAATAGCAATTCTCTGGGAGATGCCTGATGCAAGTCCTGAGGTAACGCCCGAGGCAGCTCCCGATATGACTCCTAGAACAGAAAATGCACCCATGCGGCCTCCACTAGAACTTTACGCTTAATCATCTATCACAGACAAATGCAAAAGTTCTGCACGCGAGATAGCAGCTCTTGCGCTAAGGCGTCAAAGCAGCAGCGTGCCAGCTCGGTTTCTGTCCTAGCGGCTGCTAGCGAGCGTCTCGGCCCGTTTAGAAATAATAGTAACTTCGGTGAATCTACTGAAGACTTTTTACGAACCTTTGTATTGGCAATTCGCTTCTTGCTGGAAATTAATCTCTAGCAGCTGTATGAGCAGTCATCAGAGAAAGTCCTCAGCGAGTCAAAAGCCGTCCTGAAGGCAGTTGCCCAACTCTGAAGAAATAGCTGGCAAAGCTTCAACGTTCTGTTTCTAAACCATCTACTTTGGTAGCCCCCATGAAATTCACCAGATTACGTAATCTCATCTCATCCACACGCTTTAGCGCGCGGCAGCGGTTTGCTCGTGGTGTTGGGTCTTCGCTCCAAGAGCCGGGGGCTGTTCAAACTCGCAGAAAGAATCAAGACATCGCCTCTAGCCGACTACCCAACCCCACACCCATTCCGCCTAACCGTCGTGCCTAACGCTGAGACGCCCTAGCGCACCCCTAGAGCATCTTGGGTGCTCTGAGATTCTCTGGGGGGCGCTCTGAGGGAATGTAGAAGAATATCGTAGCTAATCAATTGGTAAGGTAAAAACGAAAGCCTACATGCCAGAATTGATATGCTGCCTTCCTGGATCGTGTCTACGGCCTTTCCACCTTCTATCGAGATCAGGCCTGAAGTAAAAACTGAAATAAGCACTAGCCGCAGCAAAAGCGCGATAGATTCGACTGTCTCTGACTTGGTCATCACAGGTCAAGATCAAATCAGACAGGCAGACTACGCAGCAGCGCTTAGCAGCTTTCAAGCGGCGCTAGCGTTCATAGAAAATAGTGGTGATAGTCGCGACGCGGACCTCGAAGGAGAAGTCCTATATGGGCTAGGCGAGGCCTACTTCTATTTGCAGCAGTACGCCGAAGCCATTCCTATATTGGAAAGGGCGATCGCATTTTATTCTCCAACGCCTGTCTTAGCACCTGTCTTAGCATTAGAGGCCACCGCTGACTACCTCGATATTCTGATTCACCTTTCCACATTGCTGGCCTATTCGCATCAGTCCCTTTCTCACTTCGGCTCTGCTCTTAGCTACTACCAGCAGCTCTCTGCGCCTGCCGTCGCCGCCCGAGTGCCGCCTGACACGCTCGCAGCCCTGCTCACCAATCAAGGCACCATAGAGGCTGAAATTGGTCAGTACGAAACCGCCATCACAACCCTGCAGCAGGCCGCCAAGCTAAACCGCCAGCTCAATCAGCCCGTCGCCGAAGCTAATGCGATCGCCGCGCTTGGCTGGATTGTTGAACGGCAGGCCAAGCTAGACGAAGCGATCGCCTATTATCAAAGCGCCCTCACGCTATACCAGCAGGCCAACGAGCCCAATCGAGAAATCCGTATTCTCAACAATCTCGGCATCGTCCAGCTCAAGCAAAACGACCTCAGCAGCGCCGAAACGGTGCTCAATCAAGCGCAAACTCGCCTTAGCCAGCAGGAAGATGTTCCAGAAAACCTGACAGAAAGCCTGATAGAGCGTGCCATCTTGCTCGACAGCTTCGGCTCACTTTACCAGGCGCAAGGCAACATCGAACAAGCCTGGAGCGCCTACCGTCAGGCCCTTTCTCTTAGCCTGACCAACGCTGACAAAATTGGCGAAATCGACAGCCTGATCAATCTCGGCAAGCTGATGGAGGCTCAGGCACAGCCCAGCCTCGCTATCTTCTTCTACAAACAGGCGATCGCACAGATTGAAACCATCCGAGAAGACTTGCGATCGCTCTCTCAAACCGTCCAGCAGCGCTATACCCTCACCGTCGAAGACATCTACCGCAACCTCGCTGACCTGCTGCTTCAGCAAAACCGCACCCCCGAAGCCCTGCAAATCTTAGAACTGTTAAAGCTACAAGAAGTCAAAGCCTATTTGAATACAGACTCCACAGAAACCAATCTTACAGATACCGCGACCACAGGTGCCGCACCCATAGAAACCGATACCGCATCTCAGCAGCGCCGAACCCTCTCCCTCAATACCCCTGCCGAAGCCACCCTTGCCGCTACCTTTAATCAGCTATCCGCCGAGCTGTCGCTTAGCACTTTCACACAGCATCCAGAAGCAATCGCCCTGCAAGACTTGTCCACCTCCGAGCAACCCACCGCCGCCAACAGCACCGCCTTTCAGCTCACCACCATAGAATCTCTACAGGCGGCCCTCAAAGCCCAGCCCGTCAAAACCGCCGCTCTCTACCCGCTCATTCTTAAAGACCGCCTCGAAGTCATCCTCATCACCGCTGAAGGCAGGCCCACCCACTACACCACCGACATTCTAGAGACCGAACTCAGCCAGACCATTCACCAGTTTCAAAACAAACTCAAAACAGATGTTCTAGACCCCACCGCCGAAGCCCAGCAGCTTTACACCTGGCTTATTCAGCCATTAGAAGCCGCCCTAGCCGAACAAAATATTGAAAGCCTTATCTACTTACCCGACGGCGTTTTGCGCTACGTGCCTATTGCCGCTCTTCACGACGGTCAGCAGTGGCTCACCCAAAAATATCAGTCTTACAACATCACCGCCGCCGCTATCGACGACCTTACCGCCCCCGCCAACCAGTCTTCACTCACCGTCCTCGCCGGGGCTTTCACCGACGAAAGTCCCGCCCACAGCGTTCAAGTAGGGCAGGCAAGCTATCGATACGACGGCCTGCCCGCCGCCCGAGAAGAAATCGACAACCTGCTAAAGGTTATCCCTACCACTGCCCTCATCAATCAAAACTTCACCCCCAACAACACGCTCAATGCCGTCCAAGATCACTCCATTGTTCATTTCGCTACTCATGCTAACTTTTTACCCGGCCAGCCAGAATCTTCTTTTATTTTGTTTGGCGACGGCAGTACGGTTAATATGCGAGATATTGGCCAGTGGCAATTACCCGACGTCGATCTGGTCGTTTTTAGCGCTTGCCAAACTGCCGTTAGCGTAGAGGGCGACGGCAAAGAGCTGCTAGGACTGGGCTTTCAGATTCAACAAACCGGCGCGAGTAGTGCGATCGCAACGCTTTGGTCCGTCAACGACACGGCCACCGCCGCCTTTATGAACCAGTTCTACATCGCCCTTAGCCAGGGCAGCACCAAAGCCCAAGCCCTCCAACAGGCCCAGCGCGATCTGATTGGCAGCCCATATTTTCAGCACCCTTACGACTGGGCCGCTTTTGTTCTCATTGGCAACGGCCTCTAAGCAAAGGCCTAATATCGCTGTAGCCGTCCCTGCACCTGCCCAGTAGACGTATCCTGACTACTCTTGGTCAAGCCAATTCTGTCGCTTGCGCATCGCCATAGAGACCCATCGCATCTCGAATAATCGCGGCATTGCTAAAATCGCTGTGAAGATCGCTGCTAGAATCACGAAGGCGATCGCACACCGAGTGCCCTCACCAACTTGACCCATACCCCCGAACCTCCATGGCGCTTTCAGCAGGTACAAAAGCCCCCAGCTTCAGCTCTACAGACGACAAGGGAAACAGCGTTTCTCTAGCTGACTTTAAAGGAAAAACAGTCGTCATCTACTTTTATCCTAAAGATGATACTCCCGGCTGCACCAAGCAGGCCTGTAGCTTCCGCGACGCCTACAGCGAATATCAAGGCAAAGATATTGTTGTTTTAGGCGTCAGCATGGACGATGAAACCTCTCACAAAGCCTTCAAAGAAAAGTTTAGCCTGCCTTTTCCGCTAATCGTTGATACCGATGGCTCTATCGCCAAAGCCTTTGACGTTGAAGGCGGTGGCTATGCCAAACGTGTCACTTTTGTGATTGACGGCGACGGCCAAATCACCAAGGTATATGACAGCATCAACACCGAAACTCACGCAGCAGACATCCTAGCCGATCTAGGCCTATAAGCTCTAGTGCTGTAGGGGCATAAAACGCGTGGGTCAGTTAACGGATAAAGATAGCGCAACCCACTCTGCCCCTACGGGTCACCAGCTTTCGCCCCATCCTCATCTCCAGCACCCATCAAATCTGCCACTATTTTTGTCTGTGGAAACGGTTCTAGCAGCAGCTTTTTGACCATCACCGTGAGCGGCAAAGCCAAGAAAGCGCCAATCGGTCCAAGAATCCAAGCCCAGATAATTACAGCTAAAAAAGTCACCAAAGCAGAGAGATCAAGCCCCTCTGATAGATATTTCGGCGCAACGACCAGATCAAAGAAGTTGTTGATCGCGACATAGACCAGCGCAAATAAAACGGCCTTTAGCCATCCAAGCTGAATCACGGCTAGCAGCAGCGGTGGAATGACCGCCAAATAAAATCCAACATTGGGCACAAAGTTTAGCAAAAACGACAGCACGCCCCACAGAACAGCGAAGTCTAGTCCCAATATCCACATCAGCGCAATTTGAGCAAGCGCCGTCAGCGCCCCTATCCAGCCCTTAATCAACAAATAGGCACTTGTACTGTGAGCAAACGACTCCAGCCGCTGCAAAGTTGATGGGTTGTGTTTTAGTCCTGCTTTTAGCCGCAGAGAAAAACTGGGTGCGATCGCCAGCATATACACAAAAATAATCAGCGTCAGGCCCACATTCGACACCGTTCCCAACAGCGTCGTTGTAACAGTGACCGAAGTCTGCAATATTCTCTCCGGCTGAAACCAAGTCAGCCCGCGAACGTCCTCAGCGTTCACCCCCTGAGTCTCTAGCCAGTTCCACAGCTCACGCACCTGCGACTCTATCTGATTGCTATAAGTTGGCAGCAAATCCAAAAGCTGATTGAGCGATGTCACCAAAAAGAGCGTAAAAAACAGTCCCAGGCATACGACACCTAGCAAAATGAATAAGTAAGACAGCCAGTTTGGCAGTCCTCGGCTCTTCATCCACGCCAGCAGCGGCGCAGTCACCAAAACCAAAAACAAAGACAGCAAAATCGGCGTCAATAGCCCAGACATCGCCTTTAGTCCGGCGACGGTCACCACAACGCTCGCTATGCTCAGCAGCAAAGAGACAATCTTGGGCTGATGCACTGTCATGAGGCCCCCTTCTACAAAACCCGTATGGCCTTACACAGTAGCAGGCTCTTCCGCTTTCACCTCCAGCCTCAGTGCCTAAATCCAAATCCCCAAATCCCGATGCTCAAGTCTCAGTCACCAAACCCCAATACTCAAATAGTGAAAGTCTCACTGTGAATCGCCGCCCCTAGCGCCAGCTCAATTTCAAAGGTTTCTTGAATTTCTCCTCGAAAGTAAGGTAGCTGAATAACGGTGTCTTCTGGCAGCGCGATCACAACCGCCAGCGCGCTGCGGTTAGTATCTAACAGCTTCAGCGACAGGTGCTCTGGCAAGACAGACTCGCCCACAGCAGGCTGAGCCTGGACGCAAACCTGATACAGATTATCAGCCTCCGGCTGAATCGCGACTAGCAATACCGCTTCTATATATGAGCTGTTAGAAGACGGGCTGTTAGAATCTACCGTCGCAAGGTCCGCGCTCTTCCAAGTGAGGCGTTTGCACCGCTTCACATAGCGCTCATCGCGTAGATGGTAAGTATTTCGTAGCCGCGTCGCCAGCTTGTCTTCAGGTTCAAACAGTCTGTCTAAAGAGCGCCACTGAGACTGAAATAGCCCTTCAAACCACTGGCTGAGCTGAACAGACTTTGCCGCAGCAGGACTAAGATCAATCACCGATTCAGGCGACGAGCGGCGAACGGTCGAGCGCCGATCCAACGGGTCTATCGGCAGGTCAGCAGGCACTCTAGTCGCACCAGGCTGACTCATTAGCTGTCTGAGTCGATAGATAGCATAAGCTTTCACTAAAGAAGGAATCTGAAAAATGGGCGGATCTGACTGCGGCGGCACCCGTAATAGCGATCGCTGCTTTAGCGAATCCAAGGCCGAGATTAGCTCAGTAGCACCAAAGTCAAGCGGCAGGGTCGATTCTAACTCAGCCAGTGAGAGATCAGACTCCCCAATGGCTAGCCAGTAAAGCATATCGCGCTCGAATACAGACAGCCGATCAAACGTAGGCGAAAGTAGCTGAAAAATACCGTTGAACAAAATAGGAGACTGATGTAAAAAAGCCTCTACCCGGCCATTAAACATCTCTCGAATAACTCTAGCCGCTAGCTTTAGTGACAGCGGATGGCCCTGATAGCGGCACGTTAGCGCAGGCCAATGCGACGGCTCTGTCAGATTTTCGGCCTCTAGCAAGGCGATCGCCTCTGGCTGATCTAGCCCAGACAACAGTAGCGATCGCGCCTGCTTGCTGCCCCCATGGCCCCCTTGGCGCACCCAGTTTACCGGACCTTCTATACCAGTAAGTACCACACAGCTACGCGAATTTGCCGCCGATTGGAAAAAGCTAACATAGCTCTCGCAGCCCGGTACATAGTCGCCCGCTAGGCTCCCTGCTTGCAAAATAGCCTCCGCGCTTTCTAACACAATTAGCAGCGACCGGCTCGTCATCAGACTTAGTAGATGAGAAGTTGCCTGCCCAGTCGCAACAACTCCCATACCTGCCAACAGACTAATGCTCAGCTCATTTAGCGTAGGTTGGTCTTGCAAAGACCGCCAGATAATTCCTTCAAAGCGAACCCCCGAATGCGTAATCGCCTGCTCTAGCAGCAGCGTCTTCCCTACCCCGAGCAATCCCCAAAGGCCAATTAGATGGCTACGCCCACCCACCCTAGTCGATTCCACCAGCCACTGGCTCATGTCTTGCAAAGCGCTTTGGTAGCCATGCATCACGCCTGGCGACATCGCCGAGACAGACAGCAAAGACGCCTCCAGGCTATTCTCCGATTGAGGGCCCTCTACGTTCAGCCAGCCCTGATCAGCCGCCTGCCGCTTGGCGATCGCATCCAAACCTAGTGCCCCGTCCGCCAGCCTACCTGTTGGCCCATTGGCTACTTGAGCCGATCTAGCAGGTTGGGCCGCTAGCAGCTCAATCTCTAGCTCCGGATTAGCCGCCGCATAAGACTCTAGCGCCACACAAAAGTTTGTTTTTCCAACAGAACGCGCAAACACACTCGACAGCCGCTTCCAAAGCTTCGGTGCAACGTCTCGCATCAAATAGTTTGTACTGTAGTCAGAATCGTGGGCCATTTGCTCATAGGTCAGCCCCCGACACGTTCCTTTCAAAATTATAATCTCAGGCTCTCGCAAAGAGCGTCCTGTATAACTGAACACGGCAGCATCAGCCCATTTCACCGCAGCATTCCAATCCAAACTGTTACCCCCAATAGTCCACAGGACGCTGACTAAAATCAGACCGTGTGCAATTGCTTACATACCAAATCACACAAAATCACACTTACCTCTATCTTTATATAGCTAAATGCCTTTGTGTAGTTAACTCTACAGCCATTGCCACACCAGAACCTCCACCCTACAGGTATATATACTCAGCAAATATACTTAGCAGATATGATGCACGTACTCAACAAGTGCAGCTAGCCACGCAAAAAGACGTTATGAAGAAAAGTTGGTGCAGACAGAAGAGCCCACAATAGCACCACTGTTTCATAATTTAGCAATAACCGTCAGTTACTAGCAAACATAATAAGAGCAAGTATCACAGCTCTTATATTTAACGATTTTGAGACACGGATCACAGACAAACCCCGTCAAGCTGCTGTCAAATCAGCGCAATCAGCGCATCTGCTAAGCGATCGCTTTCTATGGGCATCACACTTTTTCCGGGCATTACCTCTTGCGACAGCATAAAAAACACGACAGAACCCAACAAAATATGTGCCGTTGCTTCCGGATCTTTAACCGCTAGCGTAGGGGACTGGGCCAAAAAATCCTTTAGCTTGACCATACTAGGCCGGGTCACATTGCGCATAAACATCTCTGCTAGCTCCGGAAATCGCTTCGACTCACCAATCATGAGTCGCACAAAGTCGTGATACTCTTCATCTGCCGAAAGCTGCTTTAGCGTATACCGAGCCAAATCACTCAGCACCGCCTTCGGCTCTCCTTTCAAAGGCTGAGAGCCAAACGCATCTTGCAGACGGCGACGGCTCATACGCTCTACTAGCGCTGTAAACAAAGCTTCTTTATCTGTAAAGTGACTATACAGCGTCTGCTTGGACACCCCAGAGGCCTTGGCCACCCTGTCCATACTCGCACCACCATACCCCCGCTGCAAAAATACATGGGTCGCCCCAGCTAAAATCTGCTCAGCCTTTTCGGCAAACCGTTTTTGCGCCGCAGAGTCATTAGGTAGTGACATCAATTATCCTCTCTTCAAAGCTGTTAGCATCTAATACTTACCGACTAAAGCATACCGTTCAGTCTAGTTTTGCATAGGCTTAGTTTTACATAAGTCTAGTTTTGAACAGATTTAGTTTTGTATGGCTATCTTCAGCGGCTACCTAAAAAGATTGAACGCCGCATCTTTCAGATTCGACAAAGAACAAGCTATCAAAGCTAGTTTCTGTTTTGAGTGCTGGTCTCTATGTTTTTAGCTGTGTTATCGGAGACTATTTAGGCTATATTTACAAATAGCTTATGAAACTACCCATAAAAGATTCATCCAAGCCATGACTCACCAGCCCGTTCTATCTCTCTACATCTTCAGCACCCGCCTGGGCGGACTGCTGCTGCTGCGCGGGCGCGCATAATATTTTTACACCCCAAATAATTCAATAGCAGATCCCTTCTACAGAAGATCTGCATAGGAAAAGACTGCTCCAAGATTGTTAGAAAGGGGCAAAAGGTTAGCTCGTAGCGTTTATGGTGCGTTTCTAACAGTGCCAGGGCGCTGAGTGCGCAGCAAGCCTAATCGCTGAGGTCAATCAGTTTTGCAGCCGTTCTAGCTTCCCAAAGCTTGAGATATTAAGGGGCCTCTCGATAGCTATCAGCCCTTTCTCAATAGCCTCTCTCGTCTCTCAATCAATCTTGAGTATTACCGATTAAAACCTGCCGAGTTCTCCTCGACTGGTAACCAAACAAAAACAACCGGCTTGTACCTATCATGTTAATTCAGCCTGCCACAAAATATACGGCCTTCGCCCCCATTCATTTGCCTGATCGCACCTGGCCTAGCCGCACCATCACCACCGCGCCAATCTGGCTCAGCACTGACTTGCGCGACGGCAATCAGGCCTTAATCGAGCCGATGAACATTACCCGTAAGCTGCGCCTGTTTCGCACCCTCGTTGACATCGGCTTCAAAGAAATCGAAATTGGTTTTCCCTCAGCCTCTCAGACCGAATTCGACTTTGCCCGCAGGCTGATAGAACAAAATCTCATTCCCGAAGATGTCACTATTCAGGTGCTAACGCCTGCTCGTGAAACGCTGATTCGTCGAACCTTTGAGGCACTACAGGGCGTCAGGCAGGCCATTGTTCATGTATACAATGCCACTGCGCCCAACTTTCGCGAGGTTGTCTTTAATCTCGATAAGCCCGGTACCCTTCGCCTCGCCACCGAAGCTGCCCGCCTCATCAAAACCCTTGCCACAGAGCAACCTGCCACACACTGGCGCTTTCAATATTCTCCTGAAGTTTTCACCGCCACAGAGCTACCTTTCGCCAAGGAGATCTGCAACGCTGTTCTAAACATTTGGCAGCCTGTACCTCAGGCCAAGGCAATCATTAATCTGCCAGCCAGCGTAGAAGTTTCTACCCCCAATGTTTTTGCTGACCAGGTGGAGTGGATGCACCGCCATCTCGACTACCGTGAAGCTGTTGTTTTGTGCGTTCACCCTCACAATGATCGCGGCTGTAGTGTCGCCGCCGCCGAGCTAGCCCAAATGGCAGGGGCGCAGCGGGTGGAGGGCTGCCTATTTGGCAATGGAGAGCGTACGGGAAATGTTGATCTGGTGACGCTAGCAATGAATTTGTATACGCAGGGCGTTTCACCCCAGCTTGATTTCTCTCAAATAGATCATATTGTGCAGATTGCCGAAGACTGCACCCAGTTACCAGTGCATCCGCGTCATCCTTACGCTGGTGAGTTAGTCTTTACGGCATTTTCGGGCTCGCATCAAGACGCAATTAAAAAAGGCTTTGCGGCTCGCGGCTCAGCAGATCGGTGGGCCGTGCCCTACCTACCAATGGATCCGGCAGACGTGGGCCGTTCGTACGAATCTGTTGTTCGAGTCAATAGCCAGTCGGGCAAAGGCGGCGTTGCTTTTTTGCTAGAGCGGGACTATGGCGTCGTGTTGCCTAGAAAGCTACAGATAGAGTTTAGCCGGGCTGTGCAAGCTGCCGTTGAGCGCAGTGGAAAAGAGATCACCGCGCCCATGATCTGGGACATCTTTTGCCAAGAGTACTTGCAAGAGAGTTCGCCTTTGCAGTATCTGAGACACCAGTCATCGCAGCAGGAAAACAAACAGGTTTCAGTGACAGCAACGCTGAAGTGCAAAGCGCAGAACGAAAAAGAGATAGCGATCGCAGCCACCGGCACCGGCCCCATTGATGCTTTTATCACCGCTCTCAATGCTGAACCAGCACTTGCTTACTTGGGCCGTATTCAAGTTCGGCAGTACGAAGAGCGATCGCTCACTAGCGGCAGCCAGGGAAAAGCGATCGCCCTGATTGAAATCAGCACAGCCAAAGGCAGCTACTTTGGCGTGGGCATTCATCAAAACATCGTCACCGCCTCATTTATCGCCGTCATCAGCGCCCTCAACCGGCAGCAAAATGGCCTTACTCACACAAAGAATTCTATTAATCTCAGGAATTCAAAGGCAATCGCCTGAATAAACCTTTGACGGTTAGTCCCTGCGGTATGTTGTGGCGTTGGCTAAATCGCCCCGTACCGCAGTTTTTTCCTATTCTCTTTTTGGAGGCTCGAATTAGAGGCCAGAAGCACGTTTTCTTTTTATGGAAAACGACTATCACGCTTCACACTTCACGCTTCACACTTCGCCTGGGGCCTGTTCTAGATAAATAGAAAGCGCACCCCCCGCACAAATGAGCACCATACCGGCTAGCGCTATGCCATTGGGGATTTCATTGAAAAATAGCCAGCCAATCGCTGCTGCAAAAATCACGCTGCTGTATTGAAAGACGCCAATTTGGTGCGGTTCTGCAAAGCGATAAGCCTGCACTAGTAGTAGCTGAAAGGTTAGAAATAATCCCGCCGCAACGGCAGTAATTCCTAACGTAGAAACGGTCATTCCTTGCCATTGCCACAGCGCAATCGGAGCCATTAGCACAGAGCCCATCAGCAAATAGTACAGCGTTTGGCTCAGCGGGGTCTGCGTTTGTCCTAGCCGCCGCACGGTCAAAAACTCAACCGCAGCGCAAAAACCCGCCCCCAATCCGACTAAGTTTGCAGGATTGCGCAGCAGATCCGCGCTGGGCTGTACGACTAGCAGCAGCCCGACAAATCCAACAGCGATCGCACCCCACAGTCGCAGCGAAATCTGCTGCCCTAGCACCCACACACCTAGCAGTGGAATAAATACCGGCGTTGTATTGAGCAATACGGTTGCACTGACCAAGCTGCCCAAACCCGCCGCCCACACAAATAGATAAAATCCACACAGCCCAAACACCGCCCGCAGCAAATACAGCGGCAGCACCTGCCGGTTCCATCCGGCCTGCAAATCTTGAGCATTTTGCCGGTACGATCGCCACGCTACCAGCGGCAGCAGCACCGCCAGCGCCATCAACAGCAACAGCCACAAAAACTGTCCTGGTGGAATCTGATCCTGTGCGACCTTTCCCAACGCGCCTTGCAGCGTATTGGCTAAAAAGCCGCCAGTAATCAAACCAGCGCCGACGCCGACAGAAGCGCCAGCATCAGACGATTCGCCAGAAGAATTGGAAAGGTTAGATGTCATCAGAGAACTCGTCGCGGGAACTGAAAAGGCTTGAGATGCTAGACACTACGCGTCCAGCAGGACTCAGAAAAATGGAAAGAGAAAAGAAGGGCATGGGCTAGACACAGGCTAGACATCAAATATACTAAGCATGAAGAAGCGACGTGAAATCGGGCATGAAAGTTATCAGGCTGATCTGTTTATCACTACTGCTGCTGCTCACCAGCGGTCTCACAGGCTGCGGCGTGTTCAACAAAACGCCGCCAGATAAAGCTGTTGAACTAGCGATCGCACATCAGCTATCTCAAACCCAACAAACCCTCGCTCACGATCTAGGCCTCCTCACGGACAAACCCACAGCCAACCTCTCGCAGGCTGGTGTGCCTGAGTTCAACGTCCTCGTACCTAACTTTCCTACGCCCAACTTCAAGATAGAAAAGGTAAACATTCAAAAACGAGAGAAAGTCACCGCGTCTAAACCACTGCCTCGTGACCAAAACAACCGTGCTTACTACAACGAAGTTTATAGCGTCAAAGGCACATTTGAAGCTAGCTTAGACGATCGCTATCGAGCCGTTGAAGGGCCTTTTGAGGTGCGTTTGGGAACAGATACAGCCAGTGAAGGTGCTAGCGAAGCTAGTATGCAAACGTGGTACGTGATTGAGCCGTAACTGCCAAGAGGTAAGAAGCTAAAACAGGAAGGCTCTAGAAAGAAAAATCAGTCTTAGCAGCAGCGCCTAGTCCATCGAAGCGGCTTCAATAAAAATTCGCTTCACATCAGAGTGTGCAGAGCGGATACTCTTCTCAATTCGTCTGACTGCCGCCTCAATCTCATCGGCAGAAAGCTCGTCTTTGAACTCGATATTGAGCGCTAGCAAAACGTCTTGCGGACCTAACTGCAGCGTAATCGGTGCTTCAGAATCTGAAACGGCTACGTCAGATCGTACCAGGGTCTTGATGCTTTCGCGGGTCTCTGGCGAAGCGCTTTGACCGACCAATAGCCCCTTTGTCTTGGCTACTAGCGCGATCGCAACCGCTGTCAACACCACCCCGATCAAAATTGAGGCGATCGCATCAAAAACCGGATTTCCTGTCCGCTCACTGAGCCACACGCCAGTAAACGCAATCGTCAATCCAATCAGCGCCGCCGTATCTTCTACAATCACAATAAAAGCGCTCGGGTCCTTACTCTGGCCAATCGCCTTCCATAGGCCAACGTCTGGATCAGACAGCCCCTTTCTGAACTCTCGAATTGACACCGTCAGCGCCGCGCCTTCAAACACCGCTGCGGCCACTAGCACCCCATAGCTAACCAGGGCATCTTTAGCGACTTCTGTCATACGCAAGCCGCGCACCCCCTGAAAAATTGAGATTCCGCCACCCAGCGAAAAAATCAGCACAGCCACTATCAGAGACCAAAAATATAGCTCTTGGGCTCGGCCCAGCGGATAGCGCTCATCTGGCGGCGACTCGCTTTGTTTCAGCCCGTACAGCAGCAGCACCTCGTTTACCGAGTCAACCACCGAGTGGATACCTTCAGAAAGCATAGCCGAGCTGCCGCTGATATAGGCCCCAGCAAATTTAGCAATCCCAATCGCAACATTCGCCGCCATCGCCGCATAGATAGACTTTTTAGAAGAACCAACAGACATCGCTACGTCACCTGCTGAAAGATGCCGTCTTGCTCTGTTAGATCAGCCAAAATAGAGCGATGGCCGCACTGAGAACAAGCCGTACTCGGCTGATAAGCCGCTGCTTTATCTGTTTCTTTTGCTGACTGCGTCCCAACAGCAGGTACGTGCCAAGCAATATAAATGCACTGACACTGCGGACATTTCACGGTAATCTGACTCATACAAACTCTGTTAGTGTGGCCTGCGCCCTCGCTACGGCACAGATCGAAATCTCTTTAATAATCGCCCATCAAGGACACCCAACCCTAGCAAGATTAGGCTCATGCCTAAAACCGCTTCCGTACTCAGCCGCTCTTTCAAAAAAACCAGGCTCATCACCAGCGCGCTCAACGGCACCAAAAACGACACCAGCGACGTGTTCACCACGCCCACATCTGCCAGCAGTTTGAAATAGGCCACATAGGCGATCGCAGTCGAAAACACCCCAAGCGCTACTACCGACAGCCCCGCCGACCAGCGCCAATCCACTTCAAAAGGAGAATCGAACACAAGCAGCAGCGGCACCATAATCAGCGCTCCCATCGTAATTGTCATTGTAGAAACTAGCTGCGCGGGCACCGCCTGAAACCGCTGGCCCCAAAAGCCTGCCAGCGAATAGCACAGCGCCGCACACAGCATCGCTAGCTCGCCAATTCCCTGCAAATCTAACCCTTGCAGTGCCTGCGGCCCAATCAGCACCGCAACCCCGCAAAAGCTCAATAGCACCCCCGCAAATCGCCTTGGCGTCAGGCGCTCTTTGCCCACCACGCTAGCAATCACCACCGTAAACACCGGCGCAGAAGCAATCAAAATAGACGCCAAGCTAGCGTCAATATATTGCTGCCCCCAAACCACAAAGCCAAAGGGCAGCAGATTATTGACCACGCTTAGCGCCGCACACTCTAGCCAGACCCATCCGCTCGCTGGCCAGCGATGCCCTTGCAGCAAAATAATCGCATTAAGCACAATCGCCGCAATGACCATTCGCCCAGCTACGATCATCAGCGGCGAAAGCGTTGGCAGGGCAATCTCCATAAAAATGAACGCGCTGCCCCAAAAGAAAGCAGGCACACAGAGCAAAAGCCACTGCCGTAAGGACATGTTCAGTCAAAAAGGGATAGGGACCAAAAAAAAGCTTACGCTAGCTCGTGCCCAACGGATTTAATTGCCTGCTTCACAGAAGACTCAGACAAAGACTCGGAGTCAACCGCAACTGTCTTCTTTTCAACATCGACATTCACAGTCGCATCGGCATCGTGCACCTTGATCTCTTTGGTGATGGTTTCAGCGCAGCCATCACACTTAATAGAAGGCACATTCAACGTCATAGTCATAGTTTGTATCGCCAGATATCTATCTGGGTATAAAAGTGAATCATTGACGATCCTACTGGTTATACCTGTTGTTTTTCTCTATATTTCTAGAATAGCTAGGCCTCTTCTGACCCTAGATAGATTCTCGCTATGTCCTCAGATAGAGATAGCCAGAGGTAGCGCCAGTTCGTAGCAGCAGCTAACCCTACCTTAGCCCCGCTCCTTCTTTGACCGATGAACCGGCCTACAGTCTCCCCACGAATCGCCCAGGGCTCAGCAGCCTATCCGGATCAAATTTTTGCTTAATATCGCGCATTACGCTCAGCGCGTTTCCCGTATAGCCCCAGACATCAATTAGCTGTTTTAGCTCGCTTGGGGCTTGTAAAAGGGTGAGAAAACCACCGTTGGCTTGGCAGTATGACCGCATCTTCTTCAACGCCGCCAAAAACTCAGATTGCGTTGCGACTGCCCCAGGCCACTGCACCCAGCCCAGCCCGCTGCTGCCGTGCAAAACAGTCTGCGCTTCCTCGTGCAGCGCGGTATTTTCTAACATTGCCAGCAGCGGCGGCAGTGCGCTCGGTCGCAGGCCCACTTTGCACAAAATACTACCTGGGTAAATTAGCTCACTCACCTGCTGCCAGTAGCCCCTGTCTACCTCGTCTTCTAACTGCTGATAGTGCATGCCGTGCGTCGTGGCAACTGCCTTCAGCCGTGCCGTTTGCTCTTCTACCCCAGCCTCAATGCCCTGAAAGCGCGCAACTAGGCTCATATGCTGATAATTTTCTTCGCCAGTTAAGCTCGCCGTCAGCCGCGACAGGGTCAGATCTAGCGCAGCGGGCGTTAGCCCAGACAGCCGCACCTCCGCCGTCGCCTGCTCTAGCGCCTGCTCTCCGCCTGAAAGCACGAGCGTCCGAGATATCGGCTGCGTCGGATATAGCCGAAACGTCAGCTCACTCAAAATCCCTAGGCTGCCATACGCCCCAGTCATGAGCTTCATGAGATCATAGCCCGCTACATTTTTCACTACGCGGCCCCCGGCCTTAGCCACCTGCCCGTCGTGGCGCACAAACTGCACGCCAATCAGCATATCGCGCAGACCACCGTATCGCTGTCGCAAAGATCCTGCATCTGCAGTAGCCACAATGCCGCCTAGCGTCGCCTGCGCCGAGAACGTCGGATCAATCGCTAAAATCTGGTCGTGCTCTGCTAGCTGCGATCGCAAATCCGTCAGCTTTACCCCTGGCTGCACCGTCACCGTAAAATCGCCCACTGCGTGTTCTACCACCTGGCTGAGCTTGGCAGTACTGACCACTAGCTCTATGCCCTCAGCCAGTCCGCCCCAGCCCAGCTTGCTTGCCTGGCCCATTGCCAGCACCCGCCACCGGTTTTGACTAGCGAGCGTCATCACCTGACTGAGGGCTTCGGTCGTGTCGGGGTAGGCGATCGCGGCTGGTGGCGAAGAAGTCGCGATCGCGCTCATCACTTTCTGCTGCTGCTCTGGCAAAACATCGGCCCAGGGCACGCTATTTTCACCTAGCACCTCAGATAGCCGAACAGACAGCTGCTCAGTCGATATCTCCGACGAATTGGCACGCATACTTTTTCCAAACCACAAACACAACGTTATGGCTAACCGTAGCGCTTAGTCGATACCAATAGATACTGGCCCCGTACCCGAAGCTGCCGTCGCAGTTGGGCTCGTACGAGGCGTCCGAAAATCCTGGTAGAGGCGATCGCGCCATGCCCAAAACGCCTTAAACTCGGGCGCATCAGCTAGCCCAGGCACACCCTTACCACCAATACCCACAGGCAAATCTAGGTACAGCGCAGACGGAAACTTCACGTACATCGAAAGCCCCGCCACTGCAAAATCGGCCAGCGTTGGCTGCTCACCGCATAGATAAGGCTGCTCGCCGAGTATCAGACATAGCGCCTCCAAGTCCTGACGCAAAATGTTAGTCGCCGCCTTCACAGCCTCGCCGCCAAAGCCTGCACCAGACCCTAGCAAGCTAAGCAAGTCACCAGGCACTGAACTCACCGCATTTTTTACTAGCTCAGGCGTAGAAATCGGCAGCAGCGCTGTCCGAAAGTTAGGATGCTGGTTAAACGCGCCGATCATTACCTTCCTAGCATTGAGGCCAATCGACTCATCTGCCCAAGCATCCATCATCAGACATAGCCCCTTTTGCTTACCATCGGCTGGAATCACCGGTCTTTCAGGATATTTGTCATCCAAATAGCGGGCGATCGCCGTCGAATCAGGCACGATTTCCGACCCATCTTTTAGCACTGGTACCCGGCGCTGACCCGACAATCGATAGAGATCTATCTGGCCAATACCTGGCGAAACTTCAATCGTTGTATAGGCTAGTTGCTTGTAATTCAGCAATAGCCGGACTTTCTCGCTATAGTGAGACGCTTCAAACTGATATAGCTCTAACATCGAAACAGTTCCTCATTTTAGGTCTTGTCTCAGTAGAATTACGGAGGCTTAATCCCTTTCATAATAGGGCCTTGACCTTGTTTCCATAAAGATAGGCTACTAAGCGCTATCAAGCGTGTCTTTACCGAGACGTCTTTGATTACAACAGGCATTTCTGTATTTGAAAACGGTCCATTGGGTAGATTCTTCGGTACACTTTGTGGAAGCTTAATGAAGTTTAGTGAAGACTTCAAAGCTTTTTGAGTTGCAGATCTCAGATCACAGACAATAGGTCACCTGTGGTTTAAGGGCCGCTAACTTACGTCCAAGTAAAGCAAGGCAAAAGAGTCGAGACAAACCCATTGGGACATACACAAAGAGGATTTATGCAATCTAACAACAACACCCGATTTCTAAAAAACTTTATGATTGGCCTCGTTGCCAGCAGCGCCGGTGCTTTTATCGCACTGCCCGGCAACGCCATGCCCGAGTCCACAGAAGCCGGGACCGAAGTTGAGGCGATTGAAGCTGTTGAGGCCATTGAATCGGTAACGCCGACAGAAGCGCTCCCAACAGCAACCGAACTAGAAACTGAAGCGATGGAAGAAGAGCCTATCGCTGATGACACCGAAGCGATGGAAGAAGAGCCTGTTGCTGATGATGCTGAGGCAATGGAAGAAGAGCCTGTTGCTGAAAGCGACGAGCTAGATAGCGATGCTGACACTGTCGAAGCAGCCGAAATAGAAGCGCTCAGCGACGAAGCGATCGAAGCCTCTGACACGATGGACGGCGACCCTGTCGTTGAAGATGCTGAAGCGATGGAAGAAGAGCCCATTGCTGATGACACTGAAGCAATGGAAGAAGAGCCCGTTGCTGAGGAAATGGACACCGCAGACTTCACCATTAGCGAACTCACTGGTAACAGTGATTCTTTTGAGACTTTGGCTGCTGCGATCGCCGCTGCCGACCTCACCGAAATCTTGAGTGGTGAAGGCCCATTCACCGTATTCGCACCCACCGACGAGGCTTTTGCAGCATTGCCTGAAGGCGCGGTAGATCAGCTGCTGCTGCCTGAGAACAAAGACATTTTGGTTCAAATTTTGACCTACCATGTCGTTCCTGGCAGTTTGCTTTCAACCGATCTAGAGACCGGTAGCGTGGCTACAGTAGAAGGCAGCGATGTTGCTGTTGATGTCGCCGACACCGTGACTGTTAACAACGCCAACGTCGTCGTCGCTGATGTTGAAGCTAGCAATGGCATCATTCATATCATCGACCGGGTCATCATTCCCCCTTCTTCTGAAGCCGAAGCTGACGCTGAAGTAGAAGCAGCCCCCGCCGAGGCCGAATAGGCTTGACCTTAACGCCTGCCTAAATAGGAAAAGGCCAGCAGCAAAGCTAGTGTCTAGTGCTAGACATTAGCCCGGCTCCACTGCCAGGGACTATCAGGATGCATCCCAAACGCTTGGCAGCGAAGCTATTTCTGATTAATTCGCAACTGATAATAGTGGTCATTAACCACTCAGTCGAGCCAGTTAATCGGCAACAAACAAAACGCTTGTGTAGTTACAATCTCACGATTATTGTCTTGTAAAAATACCCCTCGAACCCGGTCGGTTCGAGGGATTTCTTTCAGCTTGGCTGCAGCCGATGAGCATGTCCTAAGCAGCTCTACAAAAGCGACAGAAACTAAATCCTGGCAATCAGCTTAGCGCTTTACAGGCGGTATCCACGCTAGGCGTCGTCTCTATGTTGACTTCATTAAAGCCTGCGGTCTGCAAAAGCTGCGTGACCACCAGCGCCGCCCGGTCGTTGGCCTGGTCTAGAATGCCTTGCTCGCAGGCGGCGCGCTCTATTTTAACAAGCGCTTCTCTCTCAGCTAGAGCCTGTAGTTCGGGGGCGCGGTCTGGGCCTAGATTCAATAAACCTCGGTTGTAGTCGTACACGCTAGAGCGCTCAACGTCTATTTTGGTGTCTAGCAGTTCAGGCGCGGGCAAAACTAGCGTAATGGCACTGCCTTGCTCAGACGTAGTCACATCGGCAGTCGTCAAATCTTCAAGATCTATGCCTGCTTCGACTTCACCGTAGGCCACGTAAAGCAAATTGGTTTTACCGATCGTCAGCTCGCCTAGCTTGCGATCGCTCTGCGCAGGCACCACCGCCTCCATCGTAAAGACCGCCGTCGTCAGCTCGCTAACGGCCTGCACCTGCTCAATCACTACGGTGCGCACGTCTGCTGTCTCTTCAGGTGGCTTGACCGACAGCGCCGCTTTAACATCAGTAAAAAATTGACCGCCCGAACGCAAAAAGGCAAACAGTGCCAGACTACCCACCATAACCGCACCGCCAGTCGTTGCGATCGCTAATAGCTGTAAAGACTTAACAATCGGCAATCGCTCTGTTTTACGCGATCGCCGCCGCAATCTACCGCGACCCAAACTATCATCTAAATCAGACTTAGACGACGAAGACTTCTGACGATCACGCATTCGAGAATCCATAGCAGCTGGCCAAGCAATGACTACATCTTAATAGAACTTTTCCAATCTTCCGCCCGGTCTTTGGCCCAATTTCTGGTGGAATATCCGTAATACAAAGGGCGGTAACGCTATCCTATAGCAAGGCCGCTGGCTGCATCTCGAATTCGGATGTATAGCAAGTCCAGTCGGACCGAGATAGGGTACGTCCGCAGACAGTTGGCTGGCCTGTTACGGCGTCAGCAGCCTTACCACAGACGCCGTAAGCAACATAGTTAAAGACTAATAGCGGCATCCCCAACGGTGCAGCCAAATGCTCGCTCAGCTCGTAAGTTGTTGGAATACTCTCTAAGCTAACTTGGGCAGACATCAGGCGAACACCATGGGCCGTGAGCGTACTATAGGTGAAACCCTGCTGCAATGGCTGGGCCAAAGCGTCACCAATCTCTTCAGGAAAATAATCTATTTCCATGGCGATTGGTGAATTGTCTGCATATATGATCTTCTGTTGCCGGTAGACACGCAAAGTAGCGCTAGGTAGCTGTAGCTTTCTGGCAACTTCCGGCGGGGCATCAGTTAGCCGAAACTCGATAGACTCAATCCTAGCGGTATAGCCCTGCTGCTGTAGGGCAACATCGAAATGCATCAGGGGATTAGACATAGAGAAGCTGATTTTTTGGCGATCGCACACAAAAATCCCTTTCCCCTGCTGGGTGGTCACAATCCCCTGATGAATCAGGTTAGCCACCGCGTGACGAATGGTTGTCCGGCTGACGCCAAATAGCTTTCCCAAATCGAACTCGCTCGGCAGGCGCTCACCCGAGCCATACAGTCCAGTATCGATCTGTTCTTTTAGCTTTTCAGAGATAGTGATATGCAGTGGCTGTCGGACAGAACTCGCATTGGCCTTAAGCATACGCAGGTGAAAATCGAGCAATCTTAAACAAACTCGTATCGTGCATCGTGCTGCCCTCTACTGCCATATCAGCTAGCATTTTGCCCATCAGCGTAGTGAACTTAAACCCGTGACCAGAAAAGCCCGCACCAATTACCACCTGCGGGTAGCGAGGGTGGCAATCCACAACAAAGTCTTTGTCAGGTGTAAGCGTATAAAGGCAGCGGCGAGTGCTGATGAGCGCTCCGGCAGCATCTGGAATATACGCCTTGGCAAAGTCTCGAATATGTTCTGTCCAAGCTCGGCTAGGCGTGTAATCAACTTCTGCGGGTGTGTCCACCGTATCCCAGCCGTAAAAGGTCGTAATTTTGACGCCGATACTTGGGTCTTCGTGGGGGATACCGTAAGGCATTTCGCCGTAAGGACCGTTCATATGAGCAAAAAAGACTGGAAAGGTGCTGGGCTCGAAGCTAGCTGGCCAGCTCGGCTGATAAAAGCCGAGCTGGCAGGGCATGATTTTGAGCGGTAGGTCAATGCCTTGCTCAGCGAGTAAGCCTTTAGCCCAGCTACCAGCGGTAAGAACGATGCGATCGCAGCTAAAAGACTCTTTTGCCGTCTGTACTTCTACCCCACTGTCACTCGGCGTCACCTTTACCACAGGCGTTTGGTCCATCACCGTCGCCCCACGTGCCTGAGCCAAGCGAATATGCGCCAAAACACACCGAGAGGCCCGCAGCAGCCCCGAATCAGCGTGAAATAGCCCAGCCATACCTTCCTCTAAAGAAAACTGAGGATATCGCTGGGCAATCTCACCTTTGCTCAGATACTCATAGTCCAGCTCAGCCCTGTCCATACTGTTCTTTAAAGCTTGAAACGTATCGACCGTCGGAGAACCAAAATCAATCCCGCCCGTTTTTACATATAGCTGCTCTTTCGCCTCTTCTTGCAAAGCAAACCAAAGCAGATAGGCCGCACGCATCAACTCAACATAAATCGGATTGTCATAGGTATAGCGAATAACCCTTGAATGGCCATAAGAGCTACCTTTTTGATGGTCAATTTCAAACTGCTCTATCAACAAAACGCGCTGACCTAGCTTTGATAGGTAATACGCAGCGGCGCTGCCTACGCCACCTGCGCCAATCACAATAGCGTCGAAATGCTGTGCCATGGCCGAGCTAATCTCCTTAGCATCTTAGGGTTTACATGGGGGTTCAGATGGGATTGAGATGAATTTTGATAGAGCCGATATAGGCGGCGTTTTAGTCACCAACTCTAAAAATATAGTCAACCAAAACGAGTTTATGTCTTCAAATATACAGTTGTCATTACAAGTTAAAAAGCAGGACTAAAAGCAAAACAAAGCACACAAAAAACAGATTCAAATCTCATCGTTTCGTCACAAATTAGCTGTGCTGTTTTAACAAAGTTGAATCATAATGGCAACATATAAATCACTTGTAATGACAAGTTGACGAACTGCCTTTGGCTAGTCATCAGCTTATAAGCTTTTTACCCCCAAACCGTTTCAGAATTCACCCTTCATATAAGGCAGCCTATGAAGCCGAAGAATATAGCGATCCCTCGTGCAGATGTCTTTACACATCAATCTTCTACGTCAGGAGAGGTAGCTACGCGCGAAGTGAGTCGCAAACCAGTGGCCAGCCCAGAAGTGGCCAGCCCAGAAGTCACTAGCCAAAGGCTGCCTCTCTCACCACCACCGGGTTTACCCGCAGCGGCCTATGCCAGCGCTGAGTATCTAGAACAAGAGCGCAAAACGGTATTTGCCCAGTCTTGGGTCTGTGTCGGGCTAGCCTCAGAAGTGCCAAATCCAGGCGATGTGTATCCAACAGAAGTGGCCGGAATGCCCATTGTGCTGGTGCGTGACGGGCGACAGGCGACAGGTGGCCAAAAGCTACGAGCCTTTCACAACATTTGTCGTCACCGGGGTTTGCAGCTAGTCAACAAACCTTGCAACGTGCAGGGAAATCTCAGATGTCCTTACCATTCTTGGACTTACAAGCTAGACGGCAAGCTTAAAAGTACGCCTCACTTTGGCGGCTATTACAAAGATACCTACGAAGGCTTTGACAGGGCGGCGATGGGCCTAGTGCCTATTCGCTGCGAGCAGTGGCTAGACATGGTGTTTGTGAACCTTTCTGGCAATGCGATGCCGCTCGAAACGTATTTGCAGCCAGTCATAGAGCGCTGGTCAATTTACGATTTTAGCCAGCTACGCCGCGAGCCCAAAGAGATCAGCTTGACGTGCAATGCCAACTGGAAGCTAGCCGTAGAAAACTTTTCAGAAAGCTATCATCTTAGCTGGGTACACCCGGCGCTCAATAGTCTTTCACGCATGGAAGATCACTTCACCTTCGAGGTAGGAGAGACGCATGTAGGCCAGGGCAGCTTGTTTTACAACAGCGCGGCGATCGCAGGCCACTCCCTTCCCACCTTTTCCAATTTGGCCGCTCATCATAAACAAACCGTCGCCGAATATGTCACGGTTTTTCCTAACCTCATGCTAGGCGTTCATCCTGACTACTTTCTAGTCTTTATTGTCAATCCACTTAGCCCTGATCGCACCTTTGAGCGCATGGTGTTTTACTTTGTAGGCGATGACGCCATGACCTCAGAAAACGCAGCCCTGCGCCACCTAACGGTTGATTTGTGGAAGCTTACCAATGATGAAGACATTGACATGATTGAGCGAATGCAGACAGGGCGGCACTCTCCTGGCTTTGACGGCGGCTGTTTTTCGCCCGCGCTAGAAAGACCAGTTTATCGGTTTCAACAGAAGGTTGCTGAGGCGGTGGACTGTTGAGGCGGTGGCTTACCAGCAAGTACTCACCAGCAGGGACTCATCAGCAAGTACTGAGATAACGGAGACTTTACTTCATGAAGACAGACGCAAGTGTTGTTGTCATTGGTGCAGGCATTGTGGGCTGTAGCACTGCCTATCATCTAGCCAAACTCGGCTGGAAAAACATTATTGTTGTCGAGCAGGGGCCGCTATTTGCCACAGGCGGTTCTACCTCTCACGCGCCGGGGCTAGTGTTTCAGACCAACGCCTCTAAAACAATGACGCAGCTCGCAAAGTACACCGTTGAGCTATATAGCCAGCTCAGCACAGCGGAAGGACCGGCCTTTTATTCCGTTGGTGGTATTGAGATTGCCTATACTGAGGCGCGAATGGCCGAGCTACAGCGGAAAATGGGCTGGGCCAAGTCTTGGGGAATTGAGAATGCCTGCCTGCTGACGCCTGCTGAAGTGAAAGCCAAGGTGCCTTTGATTGATAAGACGAAAATTTTAGGGGCTTACTATGTGCCTACTGATGGCATTGCTAAGGCACTGCGGGCGGCTGAGGCAATGGCGAATGAGGCGATCGCAGCCAACGCGGCCAGCTTTCACGGTCAAACAACAGTAATGGACGTTGATGTTGTAAACGGCCAGGTCGTGGCCGTTGTCACCGATAAGGGCCGGATTGAAACAGACAAAGTGCTGGTATGTGCGGGCATTTGGGGTCCGCGTGTGGGTCGCATGGTAGGAGAGATTATCCCACTAACCCCGGTTCAGCATCAGTATGTCACCACGAGCGCGATTGCGGAGCTAGCTGGTGAGAGTGAAGAAGTCTCTCAGCCGATGATTCGCCACCAGGATCATTCTATGTATTTTCGACAGCATAAAGACTGCTGGGGCATTGGCTCTTATCAGCACGAGCCGTTACTGGTTGACCCTGACAACATTCTGCCCTACGCCGAAGCGCCGGTGATGCCATCGGTTAAACCGTTCACCGAAGAACATTTCACAGCGGCCTGGGAATCAACAAAAGAGCTGTTTCCGGCATTAGCCGCCGCCGAGCTTCCCTACAAAATCAACGGCATGTTCTCTTTTACCCCAGACTCCGGCTCAGTCATTGGAGAATCGGCAAAGGCAAAGGGCTTTTGGGTCGCTGAGGCAGTGTGGGTGACACATGGCGGCGGCGTGGGCAAAGTAGTCGCCGAGCTAATGACCACAGGCGTTCCTAGCTTCGACCTCCACGAGATGGACATCCATCGCTTTGCTAACGTGTGCAAAAGCGCAAGCTATGTAACCAAAGCCGGGGCACAGCAGTATGACGAGGTGTACGACATTATTCACCCGTTAGACCAGCAGACGCATTCGCGCGAGCTACGCCTCAGTCCGTTTTACCCACGACAAAAAGAACTCGGTGCGCAGTTTGTCTTTAGCGCTGGGTGGGAGCGGCCTCAATGGTTTGAGAGTAACCAGAAACTGCTGACAGACTATGAGATTCCGTCTAGGCAGGGCTGGGAAGCGAGAAACTGGTCACCGATTCAGGGCGCTGAGCATTTGGCCACACGCGATCGCGCTGCTCTCTATGACCTGACGCCCTTCGCCAAGTTCGAGATTACCGGCCCTGGCGTCGTTGCCTATCTGCAAAATCTCTGTGCCAACGACATCGACAAACCTATCGGCAAAGTGATCTATACCGCCATGCTAGACAGCAACGGCGGGATTATGTGCGATTTGACAGTAAGCCGTCTGGCCGAAGAGAAATACTGGGTTGTAACTGGCGGCGGTGTGCACGGTCATGATCTTGCTTGGATGCGATCGCATCTTCCTACAGAGTCCGCTATAGCCCTCGACCCCAAAAGCTCAGTCCACATTGCCGATATCTCTTCTAGCTACTGCACGCTCGGACTCTGGGGGCCCAACGCACCTAAAATATTGCAGTCTGTCACCCAAACCGATGTCTCCAAGTCAGCCTTTAAGTTCTTTACCCAGCAGCAGTTTTACATTGGCCACATTTTAGTACTAGCCTCGCGCGTATCCTACGTAGGTGAGGAAGGCTGGGAAATCTACGCGCCTACAGAATCAGGCCTAAAGCTATGGGATCTGCTCTGGGCTGCCGGACAGGCACACGGGTTAGTTGCCGCCGGACTCGGTGCGTTTGAAACGCTGCGATTAGAAAAAGGATTTTTGTACTGGGGCCACGATATTCATACCGAATACGACCCGTACGAAGCCGGACTAGGCTTTGCGGTAAAACCAAACAAAGGAGACTTCATTGGCAAGCAGGCCCTGTTGCGCCGACAGGAGTATGCTTCGCGTCAGCTCTGCTTTTTAACGCTAGACGATCCAACGGCTGTGGTTATGGGCAAAGAGCCAGTGGTTGCCGAGGAAGGTAAGGTGCTTGGCTATGCCACTAGTGCAGGCTATGGCTACAGTCTGGGTCGATGTGTGGTCTATGCTTATTTGCCCTTAGGCTACGCGATACCGGGCACAAGGGTCGCAGTAGAGTATTTTGGGCAGTCTTTGGCGGCTACTGTTGTCGACCAGCTCTTGCCATGATCTTTTCTATCGAGTAGTCCTAAGAAGGTAAGGATTGGTTGTAGTGGTGGATGAAGTACCAGATGGCACCCACGTGATTCTTCCACTTTCTAGAGAACGGGAGCGTTTTGTGCACTAATCTCGATCGCTAGCCAAATCCACTGCTTATTTCCTTTATCGCCAAAAAAGACCACATCTCATCGCAGTCGCACCGCTGTTGTTGTGAAATGTGCGCACATTTCTTATTCACGTCTTGCTGTGGACAGGGCTCTAAGACCTTAACCATCCTAGAAATCCCAGTCATCAAAATGCGCTCTAGCAATAAGTCATCAATCAGTTTTAATTCTTACACTGATAGCTCAATACTAGGCGACCATCAGCTAGCTGGTATATGTCTTGTGGCTCTTGGAGCACAGGTGTAGCAGTTATTTCAGAGATAGTTTGAATGGTGCCGGTAGGATAAGCTGAGACTGTATTGCTTCCTAGCTGTTCCGGTCGTCCTTCCTCAGATGTGATGATGAATGAGCCTGTGCCGACGCCATTGCGAGCAATGCAGCTCCTAGCCGTAAGCGCATCCGTATCGACGATATCACCAGATAGTTCATTGAGGCTGTTTTCAATAAAGCTTACATTTGGAGTTGAAATGTTGCCAGAAGCAATACGACCCTCAGCATTGATATCAACGCGATCATTACCATCTAAGGGTGAAGTTCCGTTGAATGGATCACGCTCGCTGAAAAAGTTGCCTAGTGTTATGTCACCACCGCTCTCATCCTCAGAAGTTGTGAGGATGTCACTATCATCAAAAGCAACAATAGCATTGCTACGAATCTCAATAGTGCCACCATTTCGTTGACTACTGGTTGTAATATCACTATCGTCTCGAAGAACAATTACTCCAGAACTAAAACCCTCATCCGTATTAATTCGAATATCTCCGCCTGCGGCTTGAAGGCTGATTGTTGAGATATCACCATTCCTCATTTCTAAACGGTCTCGAACATTGATTGCGATATCGCCAGCATTACCCACTGTAGTTTGTCGATCGGGTAATTGTCCTGATATGCTTTGGATAGAGCTAGAAAACAACTGGTCTCTCCTAATACCTGAGATATCGATAGAATTAGCGATAACTTCAACATCACCTGCTGCCCCTGCGCCGAAGGTAGAAGCATTGATGGTTGCACCTTCTTGAATTGAGAGTCGTCCCGTTTCTAGTTTCAACCTCCCAGCATCTGCGGTTCCCGTAGTTTGTGTAGTCAGACCGCTGCTGCTCTCACCAAAAGTTGGTTCTCCTGTATCAGCAAAGCTAATGATGATATTCTCAGAGCCAACTAGCTCTGTTAACTCTCTGACTGTAATAAACAGATTACCGCCACTGCCTCCACCCAATGTTTCGGTCGATATCCGACCTCCATCACGAACGCTCAGTTGGCGAGCCGAAACGCTCACATCGCCTGCTGCTCCGGCTGCAGGCATGCCATCAGTTGTTTGTCCTGAGGTGCTCCGAATTGCACTAAAGCCCAACTGATCTTCTCTGATACCTGATACCTCAATCGTGTCTGCAATAACTTCAACATCACCGGCTGCCCCTGCTCCAAAAGTAGAAGCATTAATCAATGCACCCTCTTGAATCGAGAGCCGTCCTGTTTCTAGTCTCAGGCTTCCAGCATCTGTATCTCCTGTAGTTTGTGTATTCAGACCGCTGCTCGTAACGCCTGTGGTTGAGTTGCCTGACCCGACTAGTTCGGTAGCCTCTCGAGCGGTTATAGACAAAGTGCCGCCTGCTCCCCCGCCAGATGTTGAGGTTGTTATCTGGCCCCCATCACGAATGCTTAGCAGCCGCGATGAAACGCTCACATTGCCTGCTGCTCCTGCTGCGGGGACGCCGTCAGTTGTTTGTCCTGAGGTGCTCTGAATCGTGCTAGAAAACAACTGATCTTCTCTGATACCTGAGATATCGATAGAATCAGCAATAACTTCGACATTACCGGCTGCCCCTGCGCCGAAGGTAGAAGCATTAATCAGTGCACCCTCTCGAATCGAGAGCTGACCTGTTTCTAGCCTCAGCCTCCCAGCATCTGTATCTCCTGTAGTTTGTGTATTCAGACCGCTGCTCGTAACGCCTGTGGTTGAGTTGCCTGACCCGACTAGTTCGGTAGCCTCTCGAGCGGTTATAGACAAAGTGCCGCCTGCTCCCCCGCCAGATGTTGAGGTTGTTATCTGGCCCCCATCACGAATACTCAGCAGCCGCGACAAAACAGTTACATCGCCTGCTGCTCCTGCTGCGGGCATGTCATCAATTGTTAGTCCTGAGGTGCTCCGAATTGCGCTAAAGCCCAACTGATCTTCTCTAATACCTGATACCTCAATCGTATCTGCAATAACTTCAACATCACCGGCTGCCCCTGCGCCGAAGGTAGAAGCATCAATCAATGCACCCTCTTGAATTAATAGCTGACCTGTTTCTAGTTTCAACCTCCCAGCATCTGCGGTTCCCGTAGTTTGTGTAATCAGACCGCTGCTGCTCTCACCAAAAGTTGGTTCTCCTGTATCAGCAAAGCTAATGATGATATTCTCAGAGCCAACTAGCTCTGTTAACTCTCTGACTGTAATAAACAGATTACCACCACTGCCTCCACCCAATGTTTCGGTCGATATCCGACCTCCATCACGAACGCTCAGTTGGCGAGCCGAAACGCTCACATCGCCTGCTGCTCCTGCTGCAGGCATGCCATCAATTGTTAGTCCTGAGGTGCTCTGAATTGCACTAAAGCCTAACTGGTCTTCTCTGATACCTGATACCTCAATCGTGTCTGCAATAACTTCAACGTCACCGGCTGCCCCTGCGCCGAAGGTAGAAGCATTAATCAATGCACCCTCTCGAATCGAGAGCCGTCCCGTTTCTAGTCTCAGGCTTCCAGCATCTGTATCTCCCGTAGTTTGTGTATTCAGACCGCTGCTCGTAACGCCTGTAGTTGAGTTGCCTGACCCGACTAGTTCGGTAGCCTCTCGAGCGGTTATAGACAAAGTGCCGCCGGCTCCCTCGCCAGATGTTGAGGTTGTTATCTGGCCCCCATCACGAATGCTTAGCAGCCGCGATGAAACGCTCACATTGCCTGCTGCTCCTGCTGCGGGGACGCCGTCAGTTGTTTGTCCTGAGGTGCTCTGAATCGTGCTAGAAAACAACTGATCTTCTCTGATACCTGATACCTCAATCGTGTCTGCAATAACTTCAACGTCACCGGCTGCCCCTGCGCCGAAGGTAGAAGCATTAATCAGTGCACCCTCTCGAATCGAGAGCCGTCCCGTTTCTAGCCTCAGCCTCCCAGCATCTGTATCTCCTGTAGTTTGTGTATTCAGACCGCTGCTCGTAACGCCTGTGGTTAAGTTGCCTGACCCGACTAGTTCGGTAGCCTCTCGAGCGGTTATAGACAAAGTGCCGCCTGCTCCTCCACCAAATGTTGAGGTTGTTATCTGGCCTCCATCGCGAATGCTCAGCAGCCGCGATGAAACGCTCACATCGCCTGCTGCTCCTGCTGCGGGCATGCCATCAATTGTTAGTCCTGAGGTGCTCTGAATTGCACTAAAGCCCAACTGATCTTCTCTAATACCTGATACCTCAATCGTGTCTGCAATAACTTCAACGTCACCGGCTGCCCCTGCTCCAAAAGTAGAAGCATTAACCAGTGCACCCTCTCGAATCGAGAGCCGTCCCGTTTCTAGCCTCAGCCTCCCAGCATCTGTATCTCCTGTAGTTTGTGTATTCAGACCGCTGCTCGTGACGCCTGTGATTGAGTTGCCTGACCCGACTAGTTCGGTAGCCTCTCGAGCGGTTATAGACAAAGTGCCGCCTGCTCCCCCGCCAGATGTTGAGGTTGTTATCTGGCCCCCATCACGAATGCTCAGCAGCCGCGACGAAACAGTTACATCACCGGCTATACCAGTGGCATTTACACCTGTAGCAGCAATAGTCTCCGATGTGCTACCAATACCAGTAAGGATAGAAGCGTTCTCGCTTTCTCCAGAAATTTCAATAGAATCAGCTGTGATGTTGACCTGACCTGAATTACCAGCACCAAACGTAGTCGAGCTGATCTGTGCTCCGTTTTGGATAGTGATTGATTCAGCATCTACATTGATTTCGCCTGCATTCCCCGTTGCGCCGGGCAAAACGCGCGACAGAAAGCCTGAGTTGAAACTTGAGCTAAAGCCTGACAAATCGATTTGATTTGCGTCAACGGTGATATTGCTACCGCTCTCTTCTCCTTCAATGGCGGCAACCAGTCGGCCACCGCTAATTGCAGTCAATGTATCGGTATAAACCACAATATCTCCACCTCGGGGACCAACAAGACCTACCAGGCCATCGTTAGACAAAGTGATGTCTGATCGCTCGATCGCTTCTGGAAATGCAAGACGGATGTAATTTCCATCTGCTTCTAAACCTACAACCCCGGGTTCGGCCATCCCTCCTAGCTCAATTCGGCTTCCGGAGCCGATGATTCTGCCACCAGTCATATTAATGTCACCACCTACCAGCAAGAGACTGCGGTCAGTGGGTGCCCGAAGCCCAAATAGAGGTGTTTCTGATGCACTAGAACCCGTGGGAGCAACAGAAGCATTAGTGATACTATTAGGAGTAAGTTGGTTGAACCACAGTGCCGAGGGGGCAACTGTGAGAGTTGTTGGAGATGCTAAGTCATTAGCTGTAAAGAGACCTTGCTCGTCAAACTGGATAGCGTCAGCCGTTGTTCCGACAAAAGAGCCGCTGACATCCAAACTAGAGTTGGGACCAAACACAATGCCGTTGGGGTTCATCAAAAACAGGTCAGCGCTGCCGTCCACTCCCAAAGTGCCAAAGATATTTGATGAGTCACTTCCTGTAATGCGACTGAGAATCGACACAATGCCGTCAGGATTGGCGAAGTAAACCCGTTGCTCGTCATTCACATTGAACTCAAAAAAGCTATGGAAAAGATTGCCACCGCGAGTTGTGCCGCCCTCAACTAAATCAGCCAGGTCGCCGCGAATAACTATCCCTTCCGTCACTACTGAACTCTCGTCACCCAACGTGCCATCTGGCGTAAGTTGAGCTCGAGCGGCAGTGGGCGTGACCGCAGACACCAACAGAGCGATCGCAGCAGCTATCCCTAAAGATGAACGCTTAAGTAGGGTCGCAATGTTTGACGTCATCATAATTGTGGTGCAGAGCGTGGGCTAGTGCGAACCCTACCACGGACATCGGAAACATCAGTGCTCAGTGAGCATACCTACGCAAAGCTTCAAATGGCTTAATCTATGATCATCGACTTTAAAGATGCGTTACGTATCGATTTTCTCTTCTTAAAACCGGTTACAGCAGGGAAATAGCTACGATCGCGACAAAGCTTTAACACTGGTGCAGCGTAGCAAGACGTAAAGCTATTTGCAGAAAACGGTCAATCTTCTATCTGGAAAAATGCCAGTAAAATCACCTGAGATAGCAGGCAACATTACGGAAAAGGGCCTCAGTCGAACCGCATAGTAATCCTATGATTCAGGTATCTTCTCAAGCCCCCTCTCAGGCACCCCAGTAGGATACATAGGGAATATCCTCGACGCGCTAGGCGTGCCGACATATGAAATGTATCAAGCATCGCTTGGCACTCTAGAATATGCCTTGGCCTATGGAGACAAGCCAATCGTGGCGCTAGATGGTAACGAAATTTGGAATCCCATGCGCGACTGGTATGGCAACCCAATAGAGCAAGATGTTGCGGGTCATGCAGTTTGGGTTACCGGCATTGACTATGAATGGAACGGCTCAATTGGCATCGTCATCAACGACAGCGGTCACGCCAATGGCAGCGCGTTTGTGATCGACTACCATGATTTCATGAATGCATGGCAAGATTACGACTACTTCGTGTCAGTTGCAGACAATCCTTTTGTCTAGAAGAATCGGGATATTTCTACCGATAGACACCAGCGGTCGGCACCAGCGATTACAAAGCTTTTAGAGATTTCCAGAGTATCTTATCTAGCGACTCCCTTTAGGGTCTAGCGCGTCTCTAAGGCCATCGCCAAGCAGATTAAAAGCCAAGACCGTCAGCGTGATAAACAGTCCTGGGAATACGATTGTCCAGGGCGCTGAGAGTGAATAGCCGCCCTTAAAGGCATCCGACAGCATGGTACCGAGCTCTGGCGTGGGTGGCTGTGCACCCAGCCCCAAAAATCCGAGCCCTGCCGCCTCAAGCGTGGCTGTGCCGATTGCCAGCGTCGCCTGAACCACCAGCGGCGCTAGGCTCGCAGGCAAAATGTGTAAAAAGACAATTCGCGGCGGCTTTGCCCCAAATGCACGAACGGTTTGAACAAACTCCTGCTCGCGTAAAGACAGCACCATACTGCGCGTAAGGCGGATGAACTTAGGAATCTGGACAATGCCAACAGCGACCATCACGCTGATGACACTAGGGCCGGTAACGGTGACAACTGCGATCGCCAGCAAGATCGACGGAAACGCCAGCATCACGTCGGTTATCCAGCCCACTACCGTCTCTATCCAGCCACGAAAGTAGCCAGCAGCAAGCCCTAAGCCCACACCAATCAGAAAACCGATCAAAACCGAAACCAAGCCAATCACCAGCGAGGTTCTCAGTCCGTACCAAACCAAAGTCAAAATGTCCCGGCCTAGCCCATCTGCCCCAAACCAGTGCGCCATGCTAGGCCCTTGCAGCCTAGCGGCGTAGTCTCTAGCTGAGGCAGCATCGTAGGGGTTAAGAACAGGGGCTAGCAGCGCGGCCAAAATGATGAAAACCGTCAGCCCCAGTCCAATTAGGCCAGAGGTCGATTCGAGAAATCGCTGTACGGCGCGATTTTTTAGGAATTTGGGCTTGTTTTCTGTAGGAGAAGATGCGATCGCCATAAAAATGCAAAAAATAGGACTTAACAGAAATAGGCTACAGGCTCACCCTACTTGTACTGAATGCGAGGATCTAACAGTGCATAAGAGAGATCGACCAAGAGATTAATCAACACAAAAACAAACGCCACAAATACCACACCGCCTTGCACCACCGGATAGTCTCTTTGTAAAATGCCTCCGTAAATCCAGCTTCCAATCCCTGGCCAGGAAAAGATAGTTTCTGTCAAAATAGCACCGCCTAGCAGCGTGCCAAACTCCAGCCCCACAATTGTCACCACAGGCAGCATGGCATTTTTCAGCGCGTGTTTGCCAATGACCTTTAGCTCTTTCAATCCCTTCGATCTAGCCGTGCGGATGTAGTCTTGCGAGAGCACCTCTAGCATGGCACTGCGCGTGATTCTAGCAATAATCGCCAGTGGGATAGTGCTGAGCGTAAGCGCAGGCAAAACCAAATGGGCCAGCACATCACCCAGCGCTTTAAAGTCACCTTGAATAATAGAATCAAAGATGAAGAACCCGGTAATAGAGTTGAACGCTGTGCTGATATTAGTGCGTCCGCTAGGCGGTAGCCACTGCAAATTGACAGCAAAGAGATAAACCAATAACAGGCCTAGCCAGTACACCGGCATAGACACGCCCAGCAAAGAGCCCGTCATAGTTAGATTATCAATCCAACTGTTCTTTTTGACCGCGGCAAGCACACCCGCCGGAATGCCCACTACTAGGGCAATTAGCATCGCTACTACCGACAGCTCAAAGGTGGCCGGCCAGCGCAGCCGAATCTCATCGGCAATGGGTACGCCTGTAAAAATGCTGCTACCAAGGTCAAAGCTGAGCAAGTTGCCCAAAAAAGAAAGATACTGGAGCGGCAGCGGTTCGTTTAACCCCATACGCTCTCGCAGATTTTCGACCGCTTCTGGAGTGGCCCTGTCACCCAGCATTGTCACCGCCGGATCGCCTGGAATCAGGTGTAAAAAGACAAAAACCAGCAGCGAGATACCCAGTAATACAGGCACTAGCTGAAGCAGCCGTCTAAGAATATATCTGCCCACGATAAGTTACCCTTTCTCAATTCCTGAAAATGGCTCTGAGCTAAAAGGACTAGGCTCCCAGCCAGCCAGATCAGTGCGCTTGGCCAGCAGCGGCTGAGAGTGAACAATAGGAATTCTCAGCGCTTCTTCAAAAATGAGCGCATCTACCTGCTGATACAAAGTCTCTCTTTCTGCCGGATCGCTATTAATTCGCGCCTGCTCCAATAAATCGAACAGTTCAGGATTCTGATAGTCGCCTAGGTCTTGGGTTGCGCCAGGGCCAAAGTGAGCATAGAGAAAGTTGTCCGGGTCGCCGTAGTCACCGGTCCAGCCCAGCATAAAGGACTGAAAGCCAGGAGCAACGTTACGGTCGGCTAGGTACGCACCCCAGTCTTTTGTTTGCAGATTGACGTTAATGCCAATCTGGCTCAGCTCAGCGGCAAAGGCTTCAGCAATGGGCTTGGGATTAGGAAAATATGGGCGGCTAACGGGCATGTACCACATGTCTAAATCAAAGCCGTCAGGATAGCCCGCATCGGCGATCGCACTTTTCGCCTCATCCACGTTGTATTCGTAATCTTCTACGCTGCTATCTCTATAGTCTTCTAGCGAAGGGGGAACAAAATGCCCATCCGTTTCGCCCAAATCGCCCCAAAAGGCTTCGACGATTTCAAGCTTATTGATCGCCTGCGCGATCGCCTGCCGCACTTCTTTGGTCGCCAGCGGCTCATAGCTAGGGTTTAACCCTAAGTAGCCTACGTTAAACGACGGGCGATAAATCGCTTCTAAATTCGAATCTGATTCAATTTCAGTGAGCTGATCGGGCGTGAGATCGGTGGTAAAGTCCAGCGTTCCGGCTCGTAGCTGCGCCAGCCTAGCGGCAGGATCTTCAACAAAGCTAAAAACAAGCTGATCGACCTTGGGCATTCCTTCTTCCCAATAGTCTTCAAACTTGGTAAGGGTAACGCGATCGCCACTAATCCAAGAGTCAAACACAAAAGGACCCGTGCCCACCGCCGCGCCAGAAGGCGTACCGTAGCTAGGGCTCTCTTGCACAGCCGTAGGGCTGGAAATGCCAAAGTAACCCGACGAAATCGCCGCTGGAAACGCCGCAAACGGCTCTTTAATCTCAAACTCTACTGTCAGATTGTCTACCGCTCGCACATCAACCAGGGTAGAGGCCTCATCGCCTTTAAACCCACCAAATAAATCGGTCCAAATCTCATACAGTGCGCCCGAATCTCGGTAGCCAAACTCAAAGTCTGGATCCCACCAGCGACTAACATTAAACACAACGGCTTCTGCGTTAAAGTCCGTGCCATCGTGAAACGTCACGCCCTCGCGCAGCGTAAACGTCCAGGTTTTGCCATCTTCAGAAGGCGTCCATTCGGTAGCTAGCTCCGGTGCAAGCTCTGTGGTTCCTGGCTCATTGCCCACCAGATAGTTATAGATTTGCTGCTGCACATAAATTGAGTTGCCGTCAGTAATATCGCCAGGAGTCAAATTCACCGGCTGACCAACCGAGCCAAACACCAGCGCACCCGCCGGAGCCACCTCACCACCAGCCGTATCTGCCGTTGACGCCTCTTCAGATGCGCCGCCACAGTTCGCCAAGACGACCGCCAGCGTTACTGCCATTATCGCAAGTAAAAACCGTCGCAAACGCTGCCTTAAAAAACGTCTTAAAAAACGGTGTGGGCGCATAGTATTCTCTTTAACTCCTGATAGGGTATTGCTAACGGTTATATCTCGAAAGTTATAGGCCGAAAGGACATCTCAAAAAGATAATTCTCAAAAGATTGATCAAGCTGACTGGAGAGGACTATAGAAACCTACGTGAAACTGTTGGTACAAAATGCATAAATTGATACATTCAGCTATTCACCTTCTCTCTACAAGTGCAAAACGCACCTTTAGGAATACGCGAAATACGCCTATAGGCGGGTAAAAGCCAGCCTCTAACGCTGCTTTTGTTCAGATCGCTACAGTCCATTTTCTCTTATGCTGTATTGTGGCGGTAAACCGGTCACGATAAATCTTCTAGTACAACAAATCTTCTGCTACGGCAAACCTATAGGGCTCGACCATGGCTTTTCCGATCCTTGACGTTCGCAATCTCTCCATTGTCTTTCCTACCAAGGCGGGCGAAGTCAAAGCGGTTAAGTCAGTCTCTTTTGCTATTGAGCCAGGGCAAACATTAGGACTTGTCGGTGAATCAGGTTCTGGTAAGTCAGTCACCTCTTTGGCCTTAATTGGCCTGCTAGAAAGCAGCACGCAAGTCTCTGGCGAAGTCTGGTTTTGCGACCCAAACGCGCCCAATGCCAAGCCCGTCGATCTGCTCAAGCTACCGCTTGAAGGGCGTCGCCGCTACCGAGGCAGGCTAATCTCAATGATTTTTCAAGAGCCGCTGACCTCGCTTAATCCAGTCTATACCTGTGGCGATCAGCTTGTTGAAGCTCTGCGGCTACATCGAGATTTAGACAGTAAGGCGGCAAAAGATGAGGCGATCGCTCTGTTTGAAGAAGTCAAGCTGCCCGAACCCAAACAGGTGCTAGGTCGCTATCCGCACCAGCTTTCGGGCGGACAGCAGCAAAGGGTAATGATTGCGATCGCCCTAGCAGGCAACCCCGCCATGCTCATTGCTGACGAACCCACCACCGCGCTAGATGTCACCATTCAATCCACCATTCTAGACCTGCTTAGAGACTTGCAGGCGGCTAGGGGAACCGCCATTTTGTTCATCACCCACGATATGGGCGTCGTCTCACAAATTGCCGATCGCGTCGCGGTCATGTACAAAGGGGACCTAGTAGAAATCGCCCCCGTCTACGATCTGTTTGCCGATCCACAGCATCCTTACACCCAGGGGCTTTTAAACTGTCGGCCTCGGCCCACCAAGCAGCTACGGCGACTGCCTACCGTCAGCGACTTCATGAGCGTCAGCCAAGATAAAGAAATTACGGCCACCGTTCGTACCGAAGCCGAAAAAGCAGAGCTACTAGCAGAAGTGAGCCCGACTGAAGTAGAACGGCATCGCCTTGGCCTAATGGAACAATCGCCTCTGTTGAAAGTAAAAGACTTAACCAAGGGCTTTCCTGTCAGTCACGGTTTTTTTGCCAAAAAAACAGAATTTAGAGCCGTAGATGGCGTCAGTTTCGACGTTTTTCCAGGCGAAACTTTAGGGCTCGTTGGTGAATCAGGCTGTGGTAAATCTACCCTCAGTCGCTGCTTGCTTCGACTAATTGAGCCCACCTCTGGTTCAGTTAGCTTTGACGGAAAATCTGTTCTAGATCTGAGCAGCGAAGAGATGAGACGCCTGCGGCGAGAGATGCAAATTGTCTTTCAAAACCCTTATGGCTCGTTAGATGCGCGGCAAACCATTGGCTCAGCAATTATGGAGCCAATGCGAATTCATGGACTCGGCGGCGACGACAGCCAGCGGCGATCGCACGCCACTGACCTCCTAGTGCGAGTTGGACTTAGCGGTAGCGCCATGAACCGTATGCCCTTCGAGTTTTCCGGCGGGCAGCGCCAAAGAGTGTGCATTGCGAGAACGCTCGCCTGCGAACCGAAGTTTATTGTCTGCGATGAATCTGTCTCAGCGCTAGATGTATCGGTGCAGGCGCAGGTGCTAAACCTATTGAAAGATTTGCAGCAAGACTTCAATCTCACCTATATTTTCATTTCTCATGATCTCAGCGTTGTCAAGTTTGTGAGCGATCGCATCATGGTCATGAACAAAGGCCGCATCGAAGAAATTGGCCCCTCCGAGGCGATTTACAACTCGCCCCAAAAGCCCTATACCCAGCAGCTCATCGCTGCCATTCCTGACGCCAAGCTCGAAGACATTCGCCAAAGGCAAAAGGTTTCAGCCATCTAAGTAGAGCAGTGAAATAATTTATAAGATAGAAAAGTTGCTATCGTGTCACGTTATGCCTGCTCCTCTTCGTGCTGTCCTGAGTTCGACAGACCTCGCGATGCTATCAGACCTGCGGATAGCCGGTAGTGTGCCATATCGCGTGCGTGACCGAGCCCATATGATGTTGATGAGCGCAGCCGGATGGAATGCACCGGCACTAGCCAAAGCGTTTAGCTGCCACGAGCATACGGTTCGGACGACAATCAAACGCTGGAATGAGTCAGGACTCTATGGTCTCTGGGACAAGGAAGGTCGTGGTAGCAAAGCCAAGTGGCAACCGTCAGACTTGGACTATTTGATTGAGTGTCTAAACGAAGAGGAACGGACTTACAATAGCCATCAATTAGCTGTCAAGCTATGGGAGGAGCGCCAGGTAGAATTGAGCGCAGACCGGATTCGACAGTTGTTAAAAAAAAAGGCTATCGCTGGAAACGCACCCGCCAAAGCCATCGAAACCGTCAAGACCTAGCCGCTAAGAAGTTAGCTAAGTCACACCTGATTCAACTCGAAGCGCTTGCAGCTACAGGCCAGATTGCCTTGAAATATCTCGATGAAACCGGTTGTTGTCAGTGGACGCCTGAAAGCTACAGCTACAGCCCAATTGGTAAGCAGAAACGGTTTGAACAAACTGCACGCCGAGGGCAACGAGTGAGTATTCTCGGCATCTGGGATCCTGACGAGAGTTTTGACTATGCGCTGTGTGTCGGTGGCTTCAACGGCGAACGCTACTTGGAAGTGATGGACTGGCTCGCCTCGAAAGCTGCCAAGACCTACGCCGAGACAAAACGACTGACCTTTATCGTTCAAGATAACTGCACGATTCACAAAAGTAAGTTGGTGCAGGCGCAGTGGCCGAAATGGCAGGCTCAAGGTTTGTTTGTCTTATTCTTACCCCCTTATTGCTCCGAACTCAATCCGATTGAAGGTCAATGGCATCAGCTTAAAACACATGAATTGGCTGGTCGGATGTTCGAGTACGAAGATGAGTTGGCTGAAGCCATTGTCGATGGCATGATTGATCGCAGTCAGCAGGGTGATTACGCTCTAGACCGTTTTATACTTAATTGTTCCTAGCTACTTAATTAAGGCTTTGCTGCTGATTTTCCTTGCTGATTTTTCTCAAATGCTTTTTGAAGCTAATGAGTGTGCGTAGCCATCTCTGAGCAGGCTGATCGAAAAAAGTGAAAATGTCACCAAAAGCGATCGCGCCATCCTCATGATGCGCCCAATGTTCTTCTGGCGTCACAACACAGAGCATCTGACAGCCATACTGAATCCAGCTAGGCGTCTGCCAGCCCATTTTAGTAGTGTGCCGCCAAACAACATGAAATTCGCCTAGCAAGAGACCGATAGTCGTGCCGATCGGAGAGAATGGGTAGAGTGCGATCGCTATCAAAAAGTAAGGCACGGCACCCAAAAATCCATCTAGCATCACTAGTGGATGGCTAGAGAGCACCGCATAGTGCTGAAAGCTCTGCTTACTCTCGTGATGAACCCGGCAATGTAGCCGCCCGAGTGCATGTTCGGGAACATGATAGATAAAGGTTGAAGCAAAATCACCGATCAGTAGCAAAAGCCCCACAGCGACGGCTGACTTTAAGGCTGCTAGAGTAAAAATTAAAAACAAGCTTAGATCCTCTACCGCTAAATCTTTCTAAGCCAATACCACACTCACATTGAGAGAGAGCTAAAAAGAGAATAAGCTAGGATTAAATCAAGAGCTGCTATGTTCCATGTAAGACTAGTAGCAGCGTTACTCGCTTTGTTACAGATTGCTTGTTACAGGCCGCAGATCATCGGAACCAGTCAAAAAGCTAATCAAACGTCTCGCAAAGAGATTAGTCAGAGAATACAACAGATCTCACACGGTTTGAACGTGGCCAGAGAATTTTTGATAAAGAATTTCCGACAAAGTCAATGGATACAGAAACTTATTTGAGTTTTCCTGACTCAGGTTTCTCTGACCCATATTTTTCTGGCTCAGATTCGCGCAAATGCATTTACTAAAGTCTATATATCAGAGGTGTTACGTAATAAGGCTTTAAAACCGCTGTGACTCCTTATAGGTCAATCTATTGGCGTCTGATGAAAACTAGGATCTGACACAAGTTCGCGCAATTGCATATAGGCACATATGAACGGTAGTATATATCAGTTGTGTTTACTCAGTACACTCTCAAAAAGTAAGCTATTTGCCTATGCATCAACCGCTGCCATGAATCTCACGACAGCCGTAAGCAATCACATATTGCGTTCTTATCTTTTAAAGGACTTCTCAAAGGGCCATATAGGGAGACTCGCTGCTCAATTGAAAAATTGGGTAGAAAGCTGTTCAACAGTTGGCCTTCTGTGTCCTATAGCGTACACACCATATGGTGAGTCCCTGACGATCTCAGAGCTACTTAGGCATCTATTAGCAGATTTTGTCGTTTGCGCTCCTATCATTAGCCTAGTTAGTGTCCTCTTACAGCGCAAGTACCTTGTAAAAGGGCTCCAAAAAGGAGAGCTAAAAGAATCTGGAAGGAGCCAAAGAAGTAAAGCTGACCTACTAACTAGTGAAGAATGCTACGCTGCTGAACAGAACAACAGCAAGCAAATTGTTGGATACGCTGGTACGCTAACGGACACTGAGATGATTAAGCAGTCAGAACAGGCTGCTGAACAAGAGGAAAAGCAAGTTGGAGCTCATAAGCGTCCTCTGGTCAACGCTTTACCCGATTTGATCATGAGAATTAGCCGTGGAGGAGTGTTTTTAGAGTTTTTAGCATCGCCGAATTTTCAAGTGTTAGGACACCCAAAAGACTGGGTAGGAAAGCACATGTCTGATATGCTCTCCCCCGCGATTACGCGTCAGCGGCTAGCCGCTATTGAGCAGGCACTGCGATCGCAAGAAATTCAGATTTATGAACAGAACTTCTCTATTGAGGATGATATTCAAATAGAAGAAGTACGGGTCATACCGTACGGTGAGGATGAAGTGTTGTTTTTAGTTCGCGATATCAGCGATCGCAAGCAAGCCGAAACAGCCCTACAGCTCTTATTTCAGCAAAAGCAGACCGTCTGCCAGATCGTTCAGATGATTCGTAACTCACTCGATCTTCCCACCATTTTTGCTACTGCTACCGCTGAAACCGCAAAAGTTTACCCTCATCTCAACTGCTCAGTTGTTCAGTATTTTGCAGATCAGCAGCTTTGGAAAGTTACGGCAAAGTTCCATCAAGATCTCACTTTGCTAGGCAGCACAGACCTTGAAGTCTTGGATATAGACGATCATTCCGCAACAAAGCTTAAACAGTCTCAAATAGTAAAGATTAACAACACTCGTAACGTTGAAGATTCTAGCAATCAGCCTACTGCTCAACTGTATCTAGGGGCCTGGCTGCTGATTCCGCTGGCTATTGAAGGAGAAATTTGGGGAAGCTTTTGCCTTAGTGTGACGCACCGTAATTTTATCTGGGAAGACTGGCTAGTTGAACTAGCTCAATCAGTGGCAGAGCAGCTAGAGGTAGCTATTCAACAGGCTCAGCTTTACCAGCAAGTAGCAGCAGAAAAGCAAAAGCTCACGAAAAGCGAGCAGCGGTTTCGTGGGCTAGCGGCCAATCTACCGGGTGTGCTTATCCAGCATATTCTCTATCCAGACGAGTCAGACGATGTTCTGTACATCAGTCCTAGCTGTTACGACCTATGGAAAGTGACTGCAGAAGAGATTCTTGAAAGCAGCGAAGTTCTCTGGGACATGGTTTATCTTGAAGACAAGCCTGCGTTCAAAGAATCTATCCGGTGCTCTGCGCTTGAGCGAAAGCCATGGAAGCACGAATGGCGCATCTTAACGCCCTCTGGATGCACAAAATGGCTGCGAGCCAACGGTCGCCCTGAAAACTACGAAAATGGCAACATTATCTGGAACACTATCGTGATAGATGTGAGCGATCGCATCAAAATCCAAGAGCAGCTTAAGCACGCCTCTCTTCACGACAGCCTAACCGGGCTACCCAACCGAGCGTTACTAACCGAGCGGCTAGCACTCTCTGTTAGAAAAGCAAATCGTCGCCTCGACTACACATTTGCCGTTCTCTTTTTAGATCTAGACAACTTCAAGGTAATCAACGATAGCCTAGGTCACCTAGTTGGCGACAGGCTTTTACAGCGCGTTGGCACAGTACTATCAGATACCATTCGCGAGACTGATATAGCAGCTAGACTAGGCGGCGACGAGTTTGTTATTTTGCTGGATGATCTCGACAGCGAGGCCAAAGCCGAGCACATAGCCAAACGGATTTTAGCCCTGCTGCAAGGCTCCTTACAGGTTAAAGAACATGAGGTATTTGTCGGCACCAGCATCGGCATTGTTATTGGCTCACCCCACTACAAAAGTCCTGACGAGCTGCTGCAAGACGCCGATCTAGCAATGTACAGCGCTAAGCAAAGCGGTCGAGGGCACTATGCCATATTTGACCCGGCAATGCGCACCCAGGCGCTACAGCGATTGCAGATAGAAAACGACCTGCGCAGAGCCCTCAAGCAGCAAGAGTTTGTGCTGTTTTACCAGCCTATTATTAACTTAGAAACGCAGGCCATTAGAGGGTTTGAGGCCCTGCTTCGATGGCAGCATCCCAGCAGGGGGCTGTTGTTGCCTGCAGCGTTTATAGACGTAGCAGAAGAAACCGGTTTGATTAGGCCGCTGAGTGACTGGGTCTTGCAGACAGCCTGCAAGCAAATAGAAAAATGGCAATATTACTGCGATCGCCCTCTCTCTATCGACATCAATCTATCGATTAAGCAGCTTCAGCACTCACTGCTGCCGACACTAAAAAAGACTTTAGCAGCTTATGATATTGAGCCCAGGAGCTTGGGCCTAGAGATTACTGAAAGCATGTTAGCTAAAAATATTGAAAGCACAGCAAAGCTCTTGCAAGAAATTCAAGACATGGACGTTCGCATCAGTATTGATGACTTTGGGACCGGGTACTCTTCGTTTAGCTATCTAAATCAGCTACCGGTTGATTCTCTAAAAATCGATCGAGGCTTTGTTAGTCCAACCGATATTGATAGCCGCCATCAACCCATTGCTCAAGCGATCACAGCACTAGGCAAGCTGCTCAAGCTAGAAATTGTCGCCGAAGGCATTGAAACAAAAGAACAGCTAGAATGGCTGCGCTCGCTTGGCTGCACATACGGACAAGGCTATCTCTTTGCGCCGCCCTTAACCGCAGAAAAGGCCGCTCAGTTGCTACGCGAACAAGCAACGAACGGCCTTAACCCAGCTCAAACAGCCTCCTAAAACAACAGTCCTCCCAAATAACGGTCCTCCCAAATAACGGTCCTCCGAAACAACGGTCCTTAGTGAACCTCAACCGCCTCTACTAAAATCACTTGCTCAGAAGCAGGCTGGTAGTCGATTTCCTTAGTCATCGCCTGCGTCATCATCTGTGCAGGTGTCAGCTTACGCATCAAGCCAGCCAGCTTCTTGTCTATACCCCGGCTAATGACATAGTCCATCAGCAAAGCGCTCACCATCGATAGCACAACAGGTGCCAGCAAGAACGAAAACAGCCCGTGAATTGTGAAACCAGGCACAAACAAAGACGCAAACCAGAGACAAAAACCATTGATCACTAGAGAAAAGCTACCCAGCGAAAGCAGCGTAATCGGCAGTGAGAAAAGCTGAATCAGCGGCTTTAGCGAGCCGTTTACCAACCCAAACGCAACTGCCGCCCCAATCGCGACCGGAAACGTCGCAATACCCACGCCTGGCACTACAAAGTCAACTACAAGCAGGCTCAACGCAGTCACTAGCGTCGTCAGCACAAATCTCAACATAATCTTTTCTTCTTTTTCTTTCTTTGCCTCTCTATGGTGCCAGAACCTATTAGCTCCGCGCAGTGTAGAGAACCCCATACAGAGTATGCAAAAACGCCGATAGAGTAGGGTTTACACGCCTTTAGGTGCGGTTTTCATCCGCACAAGCAGCATCTCCTCAGCTAATGTTTCTTCAACTAACATCCTTGAGCAGCCATAAGCCATTCACTTAAAAATCTCCCTTCTTCAAAAATAGCCGCGGTTTATACCGTACAGTCTAGTCTTATTAATTTTCAAAAACGTACAAGACAGCACTTGCCAGAGCGGATTAGACTACAAATTGCACCTACATAGCCGCGCCCTACAGCCCTAAACATGAAAGGCTCAAATCTCTCCGCCCTACCCCCAAAAGAACAGGTAAAATTCTGGCGAGATCCCATCCTTCGCGATTTAGAGATGCTGCGCGCTACCTACGTCACTTATGCCTTTTCACGTCACGCCCACGAGGGCTTTGGTATTGCCATCTTAGAATCTGGGGCAATGGAATTTGACTATCGCGGTAGCACCCACACAGCACCTGCAGGCAGCATCGTCGTTACTCAGCCTGGAGAAATGCACACCGGGCAGGCCGCTGCCGCCCAGGGCTGGACCTACCGCACGCTACTGCCTGCAACCGGTTGGCTCCAACAGGCCGTAGAGGAACTAACCGAAAGGCCTAGCAACCTGCCTTACTTTTCCTCGCCTGTCATCTACGATAAAAAGCTTAACCAGCAGTTCATCCATCTGCATAGACTGCTCGAAAATTCTCCTTTCGACCTAGAAAAAGAATCTCATTTTCTAGACAGCCTCGCACAGCTTATTCAGGCGCACGCGAGCGAGTCGCCTACAATCAAGACAATTGGCAAAGAACATCAGGCTATTGAAGAAGTACAAGACTATCTACAAAGCCAATACGTGCACAATATTTCCTTGGGCGAACTCGCAACCCTGGTTAATCTCAAACCGCTGCGCCTTTTGAGAGCTTTTCGCAAACAGATTGGCCTGCCGCCACACGCTTACCTCAACCATGTGCGCATTAGCAAAGCCAAGAACCTACTCCTAGCAGGCTGGTCCATCGCAGATACCGCACTCGAAATTGGCTTTACCGATCAAAGCCACCTACACCGCCACTTCAAAAAAATAGTTGGCATCACCCCAGGTCAGTATGTTCGAGGCTGCAAGAACGTACAAGCCACAGCTCCCGTTCCTTTACTACTGTGATTGATAGCTAATTCAACTTAGCGCATTAAATCAATCAATCACGTCATGTCTCCTTTTCCCCCAGTTTCTCAAGCACCCTATCCACCCAGCTATCGCACGCCTTCCCAAGAATTCTGGACCGGGGCTCGCGACATCCTTCCACTGGTGATTGGCGCAGTGCCCTTTGGGATTATCTTCGGCACCCTAGCCACTAATAACGGCCTCTCCCCAGCCGCCACGCTAGCCATGTCAGCTTTCGTATTTGCCGGATCTGCTCAGTTTATTGCCGCTGGCATGATCGCCATCAATACTGGCTGGCTGTTGATTGTACTCACCACATTAATCGTGAATCTACGCCACTTGCTCTATGCCGTCAGCCTCGTGCCGCACGTCAAAGGACTGTCGCAAAAGTGGAAGATTCCGCTGGGCTTTTTGCTTACAGATGAGACGTTTGCTGTTGTCATTCGTCGCTACGAGGCAAAAGCGGTCACCCCGTTCAAGCACTGGTACTATTTGGGCGCGGCCCTTGCGATGTATCTCAACTGGCAGCTTTGCACCGTCTTAGGTATCACTCTCGGTCAGTTAGTGCCCAATGCCGCTGGGTGGGGTCTAGACTTCGCGATGTCGGTCACGTTCATTGGCATGATCATGCCTTACTTAAAAAATAAACCGATGGTGATAGCGGTTGTGGTTGCAGGCCTTGTTGCACTGCTGGCTGCCTCGCTGCCGCACAAGCTAGGGCTGATGGCTGCGGCGCTCGCTGGTATAGGTGCAGGCATGGTCAGCGAAAGATATTTGCATACGGCATAGACGTCAGCTCACAGGCATCAGCTCACAGGTACAAGCTCATAGGCACCAAAAACAAATTATGAATGAATTTCTGTTAATTTTGGGCATGGCGATCGCAACTTTTGGCGTCCGCTACATCATGTTTGCAGCCAGTAGCCGCATAAAGCTATCACCCACCCTGCTCAATGCCCTGCGCTACGTACCGCCGGTTGTACTCAGCGCTATTGTGGTGCCTGAAGTGCTGCTCAGCGATGGCGTCATCTCCGTGGGATACGCCAATGCGAGACTAGTAGGCGCGATCGCCGCCATCGCCATCGCCTACTTTACCCGCAACCTGCTGCTTACCATTGTCGTTGGCATGGCTGTCTTTTTTAGTTGGCAAGGCTTGGTCGTGTTGTCTATTCCCTTCCATTCCTAAGCGCTTCTATCAGGTTCTTTTACAAGCAGGTTCTCTCGCGAGCAGATTCTTCTACAAGTAGATTCTTTTACTAAGCTTTTGTATGCAAACCGTCAACATCAACGTGCGCAAGCTCCACCCGACCGCCATTCTGCCGAAATACGAGCACGAAGACGATTCGGGCATGGATCTATGTGCGATCGCCGCGCATACCATTCCCCCGCACCAGAGCGCCCTTATCCCTACTGGCCTAGCCATCGAGCTGCCTCTCGGCACCGAAGCTCAGGTGCGCCCTCGCAGCGGCCTAGCGCTAAAGCACAGCATCACCGTCCTCAATACCCCCGGCACCGTCGATGCAGGCTACCGAGGCGAAATCAGCGTCATTTTAATCAACCACAGCAGCGCACCCTTTCAGATAGAGCCCGGTATGCGCATCGCGCAGATGGTGATTGCCCCCATAATCAAAGCCACGCTCCAAGAAGTTAGCCGCTTTTCCCCCTCATGCAGAGGAAAAGGCGGCTTCGGATCAACCGGCGCTTAAACTACGGCTGGGGCCTTGGAAACTGGCCTCGAAGATTAGCACTCAAACAACATCAATCCGCTGGCGCTCTTGGCCTAGAACAAAAGTCTCAAAACAGAAGCTCTAAAACAGGACATCACCAATAAAGCCGGGAGCCTCGGCAGGGTCAGTGGTTTCTGCTTCGACAAGGTTTTGACGAATAGAGATCGTTTGATTGGCAACTAACGCAATCAGCAAAATAACAAAAGGTACAAAAACAATATTGCACAGCAGGCTAAACCAAACTTCGCTATCCGTTTTAGGTACGTTTGGTCTAGAAACAGGTTGGGAGGGAGATCTAGAGGTAGGTAAAGGCATCAGTAAATAGAGCAGCTTCGGCTTAAGGGTAGTGAGCCTATTTTCTCCATATCTATTTAGATTGCTGTTGTATCAAATGCCACAATGTCATCTGGACTGTTATCAAACGCTGTCATTACCCGTCATTAGCTGTTATCTAGTGCTGTTACCTAGTGGTGATTGCCGTCCAATCTGTTCCAGTTAGCCGACCGTCCCCAACATTTAAATTCACTGTATTTCAAGTCGATTGCTCCCCCTACAAGGACAAACTGTAGTATTGTTAATCTTTGTGAAGTCACGCTGACTGCCTGCAGCGACTGCTCCACATCAGGGCAGGCTCGGTGCGTTTGCGATCGCCTTCGCTTTGTCAATTAACAGGTAATACGTGCAGCTAAGTACTCGTCCAACAGGATCTATCGGGCCCCTGCCCCCAACAAGAGATCTTCCTTTCACACTCAAAGATCTCAAAGAAGCAATTCCTGATTACTGTTTTGAACCCTCTACGGCCAAGTCGCTTTCTTATTTCTTTCTAGATATCGGCATTATTGCAGGGCTTTATGCCTTGACCCACACAGCTCTAACTCACGGCGCTAACGGCTGGCTATTGTTTCCGCTTTTCTGGCTAGCACAGGGCACCATGTTCTGGGCGCTCTTCGTCGTTGGGCACGACTGCGGCCACGGTTCATTTTCTAAACACAAGTGGCTCAACAACCTGATCGGCCACATCAGTCACACGCCTATTCTGGTGCCCTACCACGGCTGGCGTATCAGTCACCGCACCCACCACGCCAACACCGGCAACATCGACACCGATGAAAGCTGGTACCCCATTTCCGAACAAACCTACGACGAAATGGAAAATGGTGCTCGGTTCTTACGATTTACCTTCTTCTTGTTTGCCTATCCGTTTTATCTGTTCTTTCGCTCGCCTGGTCGTCATGGCTCTCACTTTCTGCCCAGCAGTCCGCTCTTTCGCGCATCTGAAAAATGGGATGTCATCACTAGCACGGCCTGCCTGATTCTGTTTGTTGGTTTTCTAGCTTGGCTTGGCTTGACCGCTGGCCCACTGTTTTTGTTCAGCTACTACGTCATGCCATATTTGGTGTTTATCGTCTGGCTTGATTTGGTCACCTTTTTACACCACACCGATCCAGAAATTCCCTGGTACAGAAACGAAAGCTGGTATTTCCTCAAAGGTGCGCTTTCCACCATCGACTACGACTACGGCTTGATCAATAACATTCATCACAACATTGGCACGCACGTCGCTCACCACATCTTCTTGAACATGCCTCACTATCACCTAAAGGAGGCAACTGAAGCAATCAAACCGATTTTAGGAGACTATTACCGGCACTCAAAACAGTCGGTATGGCAGAGCTTTTGGACATCGGCCCGCGAATGTATTTTTGTACCCAATGAAGGGCAGCGAATCTACTATCAGCGCAAAGGGTAAGATTGAGCCTCTAGAAACATCTAGAGAGCTAACAGACTGTTCTCTTTGACTTACGAATGCTGACTTTTCCAATTGGGAGGGTCAGCTTTTTAATGACATTTTTTTAGTGACGTTTTGAAATTTGTCTTTGTTTACACTTAGCCAAATCCAAATACACTTATGCTTTCAAACATCCCACCTGGAAATTGCGAGGAGTCAATATGCGACTCAACATTCAACTGGATTTAACCAGTGAACGAGTACACCAGCAGCTAATGGCAGGACTCGATCGCTGGGTGCAGTTGGGCTTGCTGTCAGAAGCTCAGGTTGAAGAAATTGCGGCTGCGCTCAGTCAGCCATTGCCTGAGGTGATTGGAAGTGAGGCGATTGGAAGTGAAGTAGTCAGAACTGAGGTGGCCAAGGGTGAGGGTACAAGGCGCGAGGCTGACTATGAGGCCTCAGTTCTGACCACTGGGCAGAGCGCTAGTCAGGCCGCTGGATCATCTGAGGTAAGTAGAACTAGCGCAGCGCCGACAGATCCACAACCTGCACAAAAAGTAAGCTGGATAGCGCGATCGCTCGCCTCCCTAGTCGAAGAAATCAGCGTTATCTGGCTGCTGGTCCTGGGCGTTTTTCTAGTTGTAATCTCTTCTGGGGTGCTAGCAGCCAGTCAGTGGGATTCGTTTTCAGCAATCGGGCAGTACGGCATTTTATTTGCCTATACGCTGGCCTTTTGGGCGGCAAGCGGCTGGGCACAGCGGCAAGAAAACTTGCAGAGCACAGGGCGTATGCTGGCGCTAACGACGCTACTGCTAGTACCCGTGAATTTTTGGGTAATAGACCGCTTTGGCGTGTTGACCAGTCCGCTTGGCATTGGCATCGGCGGCATCGCGGCGATCGCACTCACTGGCCTACCCTTTGTCCTCTCCCCTGATCTAATGCCCCGACGCAGCAATCAGCTCAATCTAGTTGGCCTGAGCTGGCTACACCTCGGTTGGGCAGGTGGATGGACGGGCGGATGGGGATGGGCCCTTTGGCCAGTAATCGCCACTTATCTAGGTACTATCGGCACCGCTGCGAACCTTGCAGCACAAGATCGTCAGCAGGCCGTCGCTGCAGACTACGCCGTATCAGAAGTCACAGCATCGCCAGACAAGGAAGGACTGCCTTTTGGGGTGTTCACTGTCGCGCTGTCTGTGCTGATTTTGCTGAGTCGTAGCCTCTGGGTTGCGCAGGTTCCTCCGCATCAGCTAGGACTCGCAGCCGGAATTTGCGGCGGGCTGCTGGTGTGGCTCACCCGCGATAGGCATAGTCCAATTATTTGGGAGCGGGCTGGCTTTGGCTTGCTGCTGCTAGGTTGGATGGTTTCGGTTAGTCAATCGCCCCCTTGGCAGGCGATGATAATCGGTCTGCTAACCACTAGCCTGCTATGGCATCGACTGCAAGGTACCTGGCATCGCCTCTATTTGCTGGCCCTGCTGGGCGTGGGGCTGCAAACCTATGGGTTGATCTGGGCCATCGCACCTCAGACGCTGCGCGATCGCCTGCTTGATAGGCTCGCTGTGCAGTTCGCAGTTGGCAATGTAGATTCGCTCACTTGGGCAGGCATTGGTCTATTTCCCTATCTACTGCTTGTGCTGGCCTTTGCGCGATACCTACGCCGCCAGCAGCAGACCTTTCTCAGTCAGCTTACCGAGCAGCTAGCGCTGCTAGTCGGCCTTGGGCTAGTCCTCGTCAGCATTGGCAATTCGTTCACCACGGCTGTCAGTTTGTCACTAGCTACTCTTACCCTGGTCGCCGCGCTGCGCCTGCACCCGCTCAATTTGCGGCCCAATTCGCAGCCCAATTCACGATTAGAGCCACCATCAGCCAGAGCACAGACCGAAACCAACGCTTTAATCGCCTTGACTCATGGCACCGGCCTACTCGCCGTGACCGCCTGGATCCACTACATTTTTCCTGACCTGAGCATAGCTAGCTGGGCGCGAGTGGCCCTGGGCAGTGCGATCACGCATTTCGTTTTTCACCTTAACCTGCGCTGGCCCAGCAGCCAGCCAGATATCCAGTCAAACATCCGGCGAAACATCTGGTGGGCAGGCATTGGGCTAGCGACCCTCAGCTACAGCCTACTGCTCACAAGCTACGACGCTCAGCCCTACTGGCTATGGCTAGTCGTACCAGTGACCCTCACCCTTTTAGCCAGCCACAGACGAACCCTATATCCCAAAATGACCGCTGCGATCGCTATAGGCGCGCTAGTGCTGCACGTTCCTTGGTTAGTAAGCTGGACGGCTGCGATCGCTGCTTTCACCGTTGGCACTCTCTGCGCCGCCGCCAACAGCCGCATCTTGCGCGATCGCTACAGCGCCTGCTTCACCGTCGGTATCGCACTATTGCTCGCAGGCAGCTTAGTCTGGGTCGGCCTCATTCGACAGCTAGACAACAGCGCTAGCCGAATGCTGATCTTTTGGGTAATCGAGATCGGATCGCTGTGGATCATCCAACGCCAGCTAATGCAGCAAGCTAACGAAATGGCGCTGATCTACGTGCGCGCCACTCGGATTTGGGCGGGACTAATGATGGGGATATTCCTGTTTTGGGGGACTGTTGTCGCGGCTACTAGCGCCGCAGCACCGGTCTTGTCAGACGGACTCGAAACCACTCATGCCCGCTATCTGCTAGCAGCCACCTGCATACTCATCGTCGCCCTGGCCGAATTTATTCGCTATCGCCCAGTAGAATGGCGCTATTACAGCTTGGCTTTGGCCGTAGAGATTGCCCTGATCATGGGGCTGAGGCTGCAGGGCCTGGGGTCCGTCCAGCTTGGCATAGCCACATTAGTCCTTGCCTTTGCTGTTTTGGTTGCCGCCAATATTTGGACAATCAGGCGGCCCCCGTATCGCACTAGCTGGCACGCTATTCCGCTTATCTACGCAGGCGTTGGCTGGCTATTAGGCCATGCATCCTTTCAGGCAGGCACTGGCTTTTTCACCCTCGCCGTCGGCGTTATTTTGCTTGGCATCGGCAGACGAAAAACAGGACTAGAACTTTTCAGCTACGCCGGACTAGCCGCCGTTTCAATCGGCACTTACGAGCTGCTTATCTACCGGCTCTTTCAGGCTAGCGGCGGCAACCCCGGCGATGGTCTGACGCTCTTAGCCGGTCTGTCTTTAGCGATCGCAGCGCTTTACCAAGCCTGCCGTCGCTGGGCCGTATCCTATCTTAGACTATCGGCCCAGGCCATCAGCCGCGCAGGGCATGGGCACTGGGCACTGGGCAGTTTCCTTTGTCTGCTCGCCGCAACAGGGCTAGCGACAGATCAGGTGTCAGATCCAGTAACAGGGCAAGCTATCAGAAGCCTCAGCCAGCCGCAGGGCATCGCCCTCTGGACCGGATTCACTCTGCTGCTAGCGGTCTATGCCCTTTGCATCGGCAATCGTCGCCTGACGGCTGACACCTTCAGCCTCAATCACTCAGTTTGGACAGGCAGCGGGCTCTTTGGCGCGTTGCTTTGCATTGCCTACGACCGCTACGTCTGGTTTCCAGATAGGGCGGGGCTGTTTACCTGGGGCGGAGCCATTGCCTGCGGTATTGGCATCGCTCTCTACACGCGGCCCTGGGAGCGGTTTGGCTGGCCCCGCAAGCCCTGGGAGCTGTTGAGTATATGGCTGCCCATGCTGACTCTGGGCATTACGTTAACCTATGTACAAACGCAGGGGCTGCTGATAGTTGCGGCGTTTTATGCCTGGATGGCCAAGCAGAGCGATCGCGTCCGGCTCAGCTATCTCAGCCTACTGCTGCTCGACTTTTCGCTACTCGACTATTTAAGTTTTCGCGGCTGGCTGACCTATCTCACGACTGGCCTTATCTTTGGCCTGTCTGTGCTCTACATTGCCGAAGTAGAACCCTACCTGCAAAATGATAGCGGCCAAGACGATAGCAGCCAAGCTAGCAGAAAGCGACAGCAGCGGCACTGGCTGCGGATATTGGCCAGTGGGCTCATCGGGCTGAGCGCCCTGTACCAGACAGAGATATCTGAGCCATTTTTAGGATTTGCGGCGATCGCACTGCTTGTTGGCACTGCCTTCATCTTTGCTGGGCTGATTCTAAAAGTACGCGCATACCTGTACGTAGGCACCGCAACCTTTATCAACCAAATTTTGCGAGTGCTGTGGCTGTTTATCAGCACTAACTCACTACTGCTGTGGGCAGTCGGCATTGTGCTAGGGCTAATTTTTATCTGGGTGGCCGCAACATTCGAGTCTAGGCGATCGCAGCTAGGCACTCAGCTATCATCTTGGACATCAGCCCTAGAAAACTGGGACTGAGACAACCTTTCTAGACGAGGCTATTAGGCAATGAAATCTACTATCGACCACATCAATCAGCTCACACAAATCGACTTTGTTGAACGCTTTGGTGCTGTGTTTGAAGAAACGCCCGCGATCGCCTCGCAAACCTGGATAAAGCGCCCCTTTGCAGACCTAGCAGACCTGCACCAGAAAATGGTAGACGTGGTTGAGAATAAGCTAACCTCGGCTGAGAAGATAGATCTTATCTGTGCCCATCCAGAGCTAGGCAAGAAAGGTAAAATGGCCGAGGCATCAGTGCAAGAGCAGGCAGGCGCAGGGCTCAGCCAGCTAGACACAGCAGGCTATGAGCGAATTCAAACGCTAAACCGTGTATACCAAGAGAAGTTCGGCTTCCCGTTTGTAATGGCAGTAAAGGGGTTCGCGGCCAGCGATATTCTGGCCGCGTTTGAAGAGAGAGTGCAGGCGACAAAGAAAGAAGAGATGGCGCGATCGCTCATCGAAATCTACAAAATCGCCCGCTTTCGGTTAGAAGATATCGTCGTAGATACTGCTAGAGATGTTGTTGAACAATAAATGTGCCAAGCAGCTATCAACGAGAGACCGTTAATAAGAAACTACTAAAGAGAAACTATTAACAGATTGTTTTCTCTTCTAAGAACAGTAACTCTGCAACCGGGCTCGATTGCGTCACTCATCGGGTCGGCTAACCGGGCAAACCAGTAAACGCCGTGAAGCTGAACGCGTCCTTTCTCACAGCCAGCGATTGACTTGACAACATTGGCCTGCTCCTGGAAATAGTCAGCGCCTGGAGCGACATACGTAGAAACGCGCGAGGGAACCTTGGAAAGCGTGTTAGTCTTCGAAGCTGGTTTTGGGCTGTTGAGTAATAAACCAAGAAACATCAGCGATCTCCTTTTCAACTATAGCTTTAGCCACTTAGCCAAGTGCACTACAAGGGTTAAAACCATTGAGGCATATAGGCTAGGTGTCTAGCAAACGTTCTGATGTATTAGAACGTTTGCTGTACTTCCATAGTTCTAAGATTAGAGCAATCGCTTTCCAAAGGCACTAGATTTTCGTCTAGACTTACTTTCAACATTCATGCAGACCGCTAGGTTGTTACCTAGCGGCAGCTTTAGTGTTTTCTTTAAAGCGATCAACAGTTTTGTAGAAAAAATCTGACTATGTTGATTGTCTGTATCTATCAACACAGCCAATTAATATCGTATCTTCTAGACGCCTCGATACTTGTTAAAGATTTCAAGATTTATATAGGAGGCCCTGACATAGATTCACCAGGTCTGCCGGAGCGGCTGCTTGTTCCAACCGTTTGCTCAGGTTCAAGATCGCCACTTTGAGGACTACTGTCAGGACCGCTGCTCGAAGAACGATTCGAGGAGCGGCCCAAAGAACGATCCGGAGAACGATCCGGAGAATGGCCCGAAGTGCTGCCATCAATATCACCCTCATTCGGTGACCCACTCGTTGACGTTGTAGAGTCGTCTGCTGGCGGCGCTGGTTCACTATCCCCTGGTGGCAGGTACTCTGACACGAGAACACGGCTTGAAGGCGACGACGAGGCTAGTAGCAGTGGTGCCGCAGGTGGCGCTGCCAGCGCAGAGACTGCAATCAAAGGTAAAACCGAAACAGCAGCGATAAGCGTCGTACCTGATCGCAGTACCCACCTAGAAACGCGGGGCAAAGTGCCAGTCGGAACATCAGTCCGAGCAGAAGCCGTCAGCTTCAAGTCACTCTTACAAAGCATCGTCATTTTTAATAACATCGCTGTGTCTCTCGTGTTGTATGTCTTTTGTATACTACCGCTACAGCGTTTTATCGCTCTTAGCAGCAGCACACTCAAACATTATCGCAGACGTTATCGGCTGCTGCTATCGGTCCTGTCACGAGAAGGGGGATAGCCCTGATCGTAAGGAGGGACGTATCCAGCAAAAGCAGCCAGGGGAAACAGGGCAGATAGCATGAAGCTGCAGGAAATTAATACTAACAGTTTAGATAGGTAGGAATGATGGACTAAAAGCAACATTTTTCATCAACTACTAAGTTTTCAATGTGTTGTAAATGCTGTGCTCGTTTGCAAATATATTTACTAGTACGCTTACTAGTGTCTTCCGATAAGCAGTGACAGAAAATACGCTTACAAACCACACAATACGATATTCTTATTAAACCTCAGATCTCCGGGAAATTGTTATAGAGAAATCACTGGTTTCACAAAGCTTTTCATAACATGCCAAAGGCTTCATTAAACCATTACAGTAATGCCCATTTCAATTCACAAAAAACGCCTTTAGGGTGATTATTTCTACAGGTAAACTGGCCTTTTAATAATGACTCTAATTCGTACGCAATTTTGGTACCACGTCCTTCATTTTTTCGATGTGATCGCAAACCCAAACCGTTATCAACTACCCGCAAGCAGTAAAACTTTTCAACGCGCTTTCCCGTTACCGTCAGCTCAGTGGCACCAATCGCGTGCTTGCCAACATTACAGAGTGCTTCTTCAAAAAAACTACAGAGCTTACGCTTACGGTCAAAATCGAGGCGATGGGTTTCAATTGGTTCAAAAGAACGAGCCTGAATTTTAAGCTGCTGAAAACCTGGAAACCCTCGCCCAAGGGTCTCTCTGTAGATTTCATAAAACAGCTCATGGAGCGGCGTCTTTAAATCTAGCTTGGCGTTTCCCACCTTGATATAAAGAGTTTCATCGCTGAGCGCGTCCTGTCTTAGTGACTCACCAACTTCACGAATTTCACGATTGAGATTACTAAGCTGGTCGCCAATATCTTGAGTCGTAATTTTATCGTCTCGAACTTGCCTTAGTAGGTTAGCTAGCGTTTGCAAAGGACCGTTATGAATAGTATCAAAAGCCTGCTCAATAGTCTTTTGCCGTTCTAGCTTGACAGCGGTTAGGGCAAGATTTCGCTCCTTTACCAGCGCTCGCCAGCGACTAGAACTATGAGCAACCGTTATGTAAGTAAAGCCATTAACAACCAGCGCCAGCATAGCCGGAACAAAAGGTAGCCACAGTCCACCTAAAATGAAGCAGCCATAGCTAACAAGCGCCAGTAGAGCACTCACCGTTACTAGGAGTACAAATCTGCTTAAGGTTGACTTGGCCGATCGCTTGATCAAAATGCCAGCTAGGCCAAAACCAACGATAAGAATGTATTCCCAAGGAACAGAAAAAATCCAGATGAGCGGTCTACTATCTAGTGTCGCGCTCGTTATTTGGCTAACAGCATGAGCCTGGAGTTCTAGCCCTGTCAAATCTTCGCGATTAGGGTTTAGTAAAGCACCTGACTTAAACTGAGTCGCCTTACTATAGTTTAGCGAACCGATAATTACTATCTTGTCAGTGAGATAGGCGCTTCTGTCAAAGCGGCCTTCAAAAAGTTTTGAAGACGGTAAAAGATTAAACGGTTCCTGAATTTCTTCGGTGGCAATCGGTCTACTTCTAAAATTAATTAATGTCTGAATACCATAGATCGCTTGTTCTCTACGATACCCACCCGAAACAGGACTCAGTCGCGGAATTTCTATCTCACCAAAGCGCATTGCACCAGGGTCGCGAATACCGTTTTCAATTTCAATATTTTGAGTTCTACTAAGATATTTTTCCGCCATCATCAGCGCGAATGACTTACGAAAAGAACTGGGTTCTCCTGGCTTTTTGGTCCATCCCAAAAACATTCGTCTGACATTACCGTCATTGTCTAACGAAAAATCGTGAAAGCCAATCTGCTCATCTAATACAGTTTCAGAGAGGCCTGTCAGTGGCGCAATCAAAGGAGGACGAATTTTCTCTACGGTTACCAGATGACTATTCGACTCTAGCAGCTCTAACAAGCGAGCTTTTCCCGCCCCGCTTAGGTCAGCTTCAACCAAATCTATCCCGACAACAGCAGGCTCATAAGCTAAAACCTCTCTAATTAGCTCTGCAAGATCCGCGTATTCAATAGAGGTATTTCGGCTACCTGTCACATCACGTTCGTCAATATCAATCAGAACAATTCGAGGATCAGCTGGCTCTGCAGGCAGCATCCGCTGAAAATTATCCAGCATTACCAGCTCTAGAAATTGCAGAACACCCAAGAGTCGCAGAATAACAATGGTGCCAATCACGCCAAAGCCTAGCCCGCCTTCAACACAAGCTTCCATACTTTGCTACGCAGCGCTGCTTTGGGCATTAGTCAATCAACCCCTTTTCCCGAGCCGAAATCTCTGCACGCGTCCTGATGTTTTTACCGTCTTGCCTTTCCTCGCTAGGATAAATCTCTAAAACATCGTAAAGCTTAGTCCAATAGTGGCGAACCGTAGCTGTTTGCACCCCGATTCGACGAGCAATTTCCTTATCTTGTAGCCCCTCTTGAAATGCTAGCTTCAAAACCTCTAACCATTCGGGTTTCATTTCAACACTCCGGGCTGAAAGCCTTTAATCTCTCGGGTATCACTAAAGCCATTAAGTGCCGCGTCTACGCGGGTCAACAGATTTCGCGTAGATTGCGTCTTATCAATTACAGTAAATCCGCCCTGATGGATATCGATCTCAGGGCGGACTCTGATTAAGCAGTTGGTGTAGGTACTCAAAATAGAGATATTTTGAGAGGGATATTGAACCATAATCTGCTTGAGCGCACTAATGCCTGTTTCTGTACGGGCAGTCTCTTCAGCGCGCTCCGGAATAGATAGGTCTAGAATCACCAAATCACTCTCGGACTTATCTAAGCTTGAAAAGATTTCTTCGGCAGTGGTCGCAACAGAAATCTTAATTTCTCGTTCATTTTTCTGATAGTGCTGCTGCAAAATAAACATGGTTCCACCCAGCGTTGTCGGATGGTCGTCAACCAGTAAGATTTTGGCAGAGGGAACAGGGTCCAAAAGTTTGCTACTCATATCGGCTTAGATAACTAGCTGCTTACGCTACGCTACACCTAGATTGTTAAATCTAGATCGCCGCATCCAGATACACCTATCTATCAAACGGTATCAGTGAGAGCCCGCTAGCCTGTCAATAGTTGCACTTTCTTTAGTCTATAGGCTGTCTGAGCGCGATCGCAATCAATAAACAACTAAGCCTCATTATGCAAAAGTCCCGATCACCTTATACTTTCGTATAAAGCAGTCGAGACTTACCGAATCTCAAACAGAGTTGCAGGCATAGCCTTTTTCCGCAGACTTTTTTGCAGACTAAGGGGTCTAGCTAAGACAACCAGGTCATTTGGCCCTCGGGTTCTAAGCGGTATATCGATGCTCTAACCAAATCCGCAGCTCTGAGTCCGACACATCACGAATCGTTCTGCCCGTTATTCTATCATTCGCATTCCACACCGTTTGGCCCGCAGCATCTTTAGAAGCCCAAACCCTCAGATTAGAAGAGTCGGTCAAAGCAGTGACCATTGATTTAACGACAGGTCTCAACGCGGCTGCCAAACGGTGTGAAAGCTGTTCGGCAGCGTAGCCTATACGCAGGGGAGAATAGGCTTGGTTGGAGGGAGAATAGGCTTGGTTGGTTAGTACTGAGCCAGTAGGGTAGATAGCGTTGGAGCTCATGTTGGGTTTGTCCTCAATTTCACGACTGAGTTCAGTGTAAAAAATGGCCAAACCCACCGCCAAAACGAGCGCTCATCCCCTGCATGAGCAGCTCGCATATATTTCACCTAGACCTATATCCTTTAGCCTCGTGTCCCTTTGCTATAGCCTTTAGGCCTACAGCAGCGCCTTGGCTTTGGCCGCTATCTTGTCCGCACTCAGCGCGTTCAGACTAAAGAGCTGGCTAGCGCTAGCTGCTGTCTCACCTCTCTTCCAGGCCATTACGTCCCGTGGCAGGGCACTACGCAGCATGAGCGGCTCTACCATCGCACTTGCCCCGCCTGTGATGGCAACTAGCGCATCGCCTGCAAACAGTTCGGCAAACTCGCTGTCGCTCAAAAACGCGCCGTCGGACTCAGAGCAGCTTTCCCAGGCAACGTCGCTGGGGCGATAGAGCCGTCTTGGGCTAACGATTGCAACAATTTTAGAACCGATGCCTTGCTCATTGAGCGATCGCGCCGCGTCAATCACCGGAATCAGCATCATATCGCCCACCACGCCAAACACTACTGTCTGAGTTCCTGGTGTTTCCTGTAGCAAAATCGCGCCTTTTTCAAGCGCCTGACGATTCTGTTCAAAGGTCGTACGAATAGGCAAAGGCGACTTGCTCGCGGTAATAGTAATTCCTTTATTTTTGGTTGATAGGGCCCAGTCGTAGCACACCTGAATGCTATTGGCATCAATCGGAAATAGTGGAAAAATATTGCCGTTGCGCATCATGGCCGCAAAGTAATTTTCAATTTCAGGGCGCTGATGCGTCCAGCCGTTGCGACCTTGCTCTAGCGCGCCTGCGGTAAACAAGCAGATAGTAGAAGGGGTAGGACGACGCAGTTCGGCCATTGCCTGAGTCGTAGTTTGCCAAATCGGCAGGCCGTTAATCGCAAATGATTCGTAAGAGCACCACAGGCTGCGAGCGCCCATCAAGCATTGGGCAGCAGCTAGCCCAGCGCAGGCGTCTTCACTAAGCGGCTCGTATACCTGACCTTTTGGCCCTTGAAAATAGGTGGCGTCTTCAGTGGGGTGAATAATCTTGAGCGCCTGGTTAATGTTGTTGATACCAGAAGCAGCGTTACCATCGGCGTTGGTTACCACAAAGTTAGGATCTTGCTGGCCAACATGGGCCACCAGTGCGCCCATTGCGGTGGTAGCAACCTGTTTGTTCTCGCTGCCAGGCGCAAATTCATTCAGCGGTAAAGTCCCCAAATCAGCTAGGGGCAGCTCAGATTCGGTCACAGCGGTTTGAGCAGAAGGTCCGCCGTTTGATCGCACAAAATTTGTCCGCACCAGCGCCCAGGCTTCTGGGGCCATAGACCGCGCCTTCAAAGCCGCCGCGATATAGTCTTTTTCTAGGCTGTCACCCGCATACAGATTGTGCGACTGAGCGCCCCGCTTATGCACACCTGCGCCCTTAAGCTGCTTTACAATCAGCACTGTCTGAGTACCGCCCAGCGCTGACTTTGCGGCCTTGTCCGTAGCTTCTAAGATCGCCTTAGTAAAAGCCAAACGCTGCAAAATCGAAAACGCGGTGCTGTCTACATACGGACCAGATTGATCGGTATCGTCGTAGTCCTTAGCATCGACCAAAATCACCTCAGCAAAGCCGTTGCCGCGCCAGTAAGCCAGCATTTGATCATTGCTGTAGGTAGAGACAATGCTGTGGTGCTCTTGCGAAAAGCCATTCCACACCAAAATCGGCAGATAGTTCGTGACCGCTGGGTAAATGGTGTTGAAATGAGCCAGGCTGCTCATAATGTAGGGCTCACCTAGGCCGCCATCACCAATAGTGACGGGAAATAGCTGATCCGGATGCAGCTTGGCAGCGGCCATTGCAAAATGTTGACCCTGGCCCAGCGGACCAGCAGGGCTCAGCAAACCCGGAATTTGACCAGAGAGGTGACCCAGCAGGCCGTGAGTTTCGCGGAACCGGTCGCCTAGATCTTTAACCGTTTTAATTCCCATCGCTTCTAAAGAGCTGTCCATAAAAACGGTGCTGTAAAAGCCAGGCGCATGATGGCCCACTTCAGTGATTAAGTTCTTGTGACCCAGCATGACCAGCGAGGCGATCGCATCAGCAATACTGGCAAACCCACCCGGATGGCCCGACTGCTTGCTCGCGGTAACATGCAAAGTTAGATAGCGCAGGGCATCAGCGGCCAGCATCGTTTGGTAAACCACAACCGGATCGCTCGCTGACGCTACCGCCTGCTGGCCTTCACCAATTGCCGGTATCTCTCCCCACTTCTGATACTCCGGCGTCAACCCGCCAAAATGCTGAATCCCCTCGCAAAATTCAGGTGCTCCGGTCGTTGGCAAATTAGAAGTGGCTGCTGTCATAAGTCAAAGTCCTGATTGTAGCGAGGTGTATATTGCAACAGTAAAACAATAGCGACAATGCGCAAAACCCAAGCGCAAGAGGCCTTTTCAAATTCTATCGAAAATACTTACCATAGAGAGCAGCCCTAGGCCCATCACCACACAGCCCAAAACATCCACCTTCCACTTGTGGTCAATCCACTTGTTGTTCAAAGGGCGCGCGTCAAAATGGTGCGCATTGAAGTATGACGGATATAGCCAAAAGCTCATCAGACGGCTAATCACTGGCATCACCAAAATTGCCAAAATAGATGACGTCACCAGTGTCGCTATCAGCATCGCCCCCGCAGGCGACCACTCGCCGATCAGGCCCGCCCCTGGAAACAGCTTTAGCCTTAGCATCACTATCGGATACAGGCCAAACACCACCGACAGAATTTGCTTCCAAGCCGGGGGCCCTAGCCCGCTTTGCTCAGCGCCTGCTGCTCGGCCACCGCGTCGGTCACTGCTCCGGCCACTGCTCCGGCCACTGCTCCGGCCACTGCCTCGACCACTAGCCGCCTGCGAAAACCAGCCCTCTAGCCCTGTCGTAAACGACTTGAACCGATAGGCCCTAAAAATATCTTGACCGCTAGCAAAAATGCGATCGCGTGCCTCAGACGCCACCCACGCATTTAAATGCCCTGGTGTATCAAAGTGGACAATCGTATAGCACTTAGCCACCTCATCTTCGCAGTCTAGCGGCGGGCTGTGATCCATTCTGACAAAGCCTACCTGATCTTTAGCCACCGCTTCTAGCCTACCGAGCCAGCGCTGAAAGTCAGCTTCTCGTGACTTAGCCACAATATGCTCAATCACTAAACTGCTGTAGAACACCCGGCCATCTGAGCTTTGGCCATCTGAGCTTTGGCTATCATTCAGTTGGCTATCTATTCGGCTTCTTTCAACCGTCTCTCTTTTCGCTAAACGCTCGGAACTATCGTCTTTCACGGCATAATACCTACTGTGTTTCGAGTCCTGCCAAATAGAACTGGCTGAGTAAAACTGGCCCAGCAAATTTGGCCCTACAAAACTGGCCTAATAAAACGGTCTACCAAAACAACCAGCCAGTCTAAGAGCTTTAGTTGTATACAATAGGCATACAATAAAGCTGGCCCTTCGAGCACACTGCCGTCTAACTAAAATGTCACATACACATCATCATTTCTGTTGAGATACGCATGGGTAAGCTCTTTAGCAAAACATACATAGCACTTCGTCAAGAGATTCTCTCAGGCAGGCTTGCTTCGGGAGAAAGCCTAGTTGAACAAGCACTTGCCGATCGTTTCGAGGTCAGTCGCACCCCCATTCGAGAAGCTATCAGGCAGCTTCAGCAGGAAGGACTAATCGAATCAGACCAGCGCGGGGGCCTGCGCGTCAGCATCATTACCATTGCCGATGCCGTCCATCTGTACGACTGTCGCTTGGGGCTAGAGCAGGTCGCAGCGGTTGGAGCCTGTGAAAATGCCACCGCTCGGCAGCTTGAAGATCTACAAGACTGCCTAGCCCAGGCGAATTTGTCCAACCCAACGCCAGCAGATAAACCAGCGCCCGCTGGCGATCAGGTGAGCGATCAGGCCACCGAGCTAGAAAATCGACTGATGATCGATCAGAGCTTTCACCGGCTAATAGCTGACAGTTCGGGCAATCCGTGGCTAGCCGATCTGCTCGGTCAAATCTTCAGCAAAATGGCGCTGTTGAGGTTAACAACTACCTATCGTAATCCCGACGTGTTAGAGATTTGGGCGGAGCATGAGCGGATTGTCACCGCTATCATGCAGCGCGATGCCCAGGCCGCTACCGCTGCCGTTCGCGACCACCTATTAGCCAGCAAAGCCCGCGTCGTTGACGAACTTCAGGGCCTACAGTCCGACGCCCCCTTACGCAGCGCCCCCCTACGCAGCGTTCGACTTTAGCTGCTACAGGCTCAGTTGCTACAAGCTCAGTTGCTACAGGCCCAATTACTACAGACCCAGTTTCTCCGCTCGCTTATTACTCAACGCTTCACGCCGCACCCCCAAGCCATCTCTCCACGCCATTCCCACGCCATGACAATGACTCAGACTGTATCTTTAACGGTAAATAGCGATCGCCTCAACCAAACCCTTGAAGACCTCTCCAAAATTGGCAAGCAAGCCGACAGCACCATCAAGCGCCTTGCCTTTTCACCAGAAGATTTGACGGCGCGTCAGCAGCTATCTGAGTGGATGACCACTGCAGGCATGAGCGTCCGTATAGACGCTGGCGGCAATATCATCGGTCGCTATCCGGGGCTAGCGGCAGACGCTAGGGCCTTGGCCACTGGCTCTCATATTGACACTGTTTTTTCGGGGGGACGGTTTGATGGTTCGCTAGGTGTCATCGCCGGGCTAGAAGTAGTCAGGGTTTTGCAAGAAAACGACATTCAGCTAAACCACCCCTTTGAAGTCATTGCCTTTGCCGATGAAGAAAGAACGATGATTGGCGCAAAGGCCATGTCAGGGACCGCGCCTGACGATCCAAAGCGCTATGACACGGTAAATGACGAGCCAATTCAAGCCTGCTTAGCCAGAGCCGGTGGCGACTGGGACAACCTGCACTCGGCTGGCCGTTCACAGGCAGATATTGCCTGTTTTGTAGAGCTGCATGTAGAGCAAGGCGGCGTGCTAGAAGCTATAGAACGTGAGATAGGCGTCGTAGAAGGCATCGTCGGTCAGCAGCGACATCGCATCACTATCGAAGGGCGCAGCAATCACGCGGGGACTACACCCATGAGCATGCGTAAAGACGCCTTGACAACCGCCTCTCACCTCATTTTGGCGATTGAAGATATTGCCAAACACTTCCCTGGTGATCCGGTAGCTACCGTTGGCACCCTTCAGATTTGGCCGAACTCCATCAACACCGTTCCAGGCGCAGTTGAGCTTAGCCTAGATATGCGCGATCTGTCTCAAGCCGTAATTGACCATATGATCGAACAGCTCCGCCGCAAGATTGAAACGGTTGCGGTGGCCACGCGTACGCGCATTCGTATTCGCCCAGAGCTACAGGTAGCGCCTACGCTGGCAGCAGAATCTGTACAGGCCACTATTGTTGAAAGCTGCGAGGAATTAGGCTTTAGCTACACGCACCTGCCTAGCCGCGCCAGTCACGATGCGCAAGAAATTGGCCGCTTTACGGATATGGGGATGATTTTTGTGCCCAGCAAAGAGGGTATTAGCCACTCAGGCGATGAGTACACCTCACCAAAACAGTGTGCGCAAGGGGCCGATGTGCTGCTGCGATCGCTTCTCAAGCTCGACAAGCTTTATCGGTAAATTCTCGTTTCTATCATCGGCTATCATCGGCATTTCCAATCCTTTTCGCCTGGGTCAAATGTTTTTGGCTCAGGCGAAAAAGATCAAGTTAGAAGAATTGAAGAAAAAGAAAAAATGTAGCTTCTAACACCTTTTCACGGTTGGCTTCAACCTAAGTTGTATACAATCTCAAATCCCCTATTCTCTCAAACATTTTAAGGCCTTCTATTTCAAGGCTGTTTGATACACCTCTGCTGCTCGCAGTTTCTCGCAATTTACGGCTCGCCCACACAATCAATTGCGATCGCCGATTCTATCTACCTTAGACGCTTGGAAAAATTCTCTTATGAATAGTCCTGACACTATCACCAATGAGCCCACCGCATCTGAAGCGGTGCGAGAAATAGACGCTCCTATTGAGCATGACCTAATCTATGGGTTAGAAGATCGTCCGCCTGTTCGTGAATCTATCTTCGCCGCTATTCAGCACGTTTTTGCCTGCTTCGTCGGCATCATCACACCGTCGTTAATTATCTCTGGGGCCCTGGGCTTAGAGCCTGCTGATGGGGCCTACCTGGTCAGCATGTCGCTGTTTGTCTCGGGCATTGCTACTTTTATTCAGGCTAAGACCATTGGTCCGGTAGGATCTGGACTGCTCAGTATTCAGGGCACCAGTTTTGCCTTTATTGGTCCGGTGATTGCCGCAGGCGCAGCGGTTACAGCCGCAGGCGGCACGCCCCAAGACGCCTTGGGCACTATCTTTGGCATGTGCCTGTTGGGCTCATTTATTGAGATGTTTCTCAGTCGGTTTATTGAACTTGCCAGTAAAATCATCACGCCTTTAGTCACAGGTGTGGTGGTCACCCTAATTGGACTAACCCTAGTCAATGTGGGCATCACCAGTATGGGGGGTGGATTTGGCGCTATAGAAGCAGGTACATTTGGCAGCCCGTCAAATCTGTTGTTAGCAGGTCTGGTGCTGGCTATTATTGTTGCTTTAAACAACGTGGGCAGCAGCTTTTTGCGGATGTCGTCGGTTGCGATCGCCTTGATTGTCGGCTATCTAATCGCCATTCCGATGGGCCTTGTCAACTTCAGCAACTTAAGCAATTTGGCCCCTGTCACGATTCCTATTCCCTTCCGGTACGGCTTTGGCTTCAACCTTGCCGCCTTTATTCCTTTCGCCTTTTTGTTTCTCATTACTACAATTGAATCAATTGGAGACTTAACCGCAACATCCATGCTCACCGGTCAGCCCATCACTGGCAAAAAGTACTTTCGCCGCATCAAAGGCGGCGTTTTAGGCGATGGGGTCAATTCGGGCATTGCCGCTATCTTCAACACGTTTCCCAACACCACCTTTAGCCAAAACAACGGCGTTATTCAGCTTACCGGCATCGGCAGCCGCTATGTCGGCTACTTCATTTCTGTGATATTTGTGATTCTTGGCTTAGTGCCCGTTATCGCTGGCATCTTTCAAACCATTCCTCAGCCTGTGCTGGGTGGGGCCACTATCATCATGTTTGGCTCTGTCGCCGTCGCGGGGCTCAAGATTATCTCTACCGTCAACCTAGACAAGCGAGCCTCAATTATCCTAGCCACTTCGCTAGCGCTTGGGCTAGGCGTCAGCGTGGTGCCCGATATCTTAGAGCAGATGCCGACTCTGTTAAAAAGCATCTTTGCCTCAGGCATCAGCACAGGCGGAATTACCGCGCTGGTGCTCAATATGATATTGCCTGGCGCACGTGAATAGTGCAGGCTGACCTAGCCAGCGGTAGCCTAGCCAGTGCATAGCCAGTTATAGCTAAGCTCATGATGCTCTAGATTAAAAGCACAGACTATTTGGCTTTTTGTGTATCATCGGTTTATGGCGGAGATCAATGTTAACCGGATTAAGCTTTCTCAACTGCGGGCGCTGGTGGCGATCGCCCGCACAGGGACGTTTAGCGACGCAGCGGCCCAGCTAGATTTATCACAGTCGGCAGTGAGCCATGCGATCGCCACCTTAGAAGATGAGCTAGGCGTCAGCCTGCTCAGCCGAGGCCGTCAGGGCGCGGTACTAACGCCCGTTGGTCAACAAGTAACAGCAGAAGCAAAAACCATTCTGTCGCACCTCAAAAATATTGGCCGCAAAGCGCAAGATGCGAAGGGGCTACAGGCAGGCCTCGTGAGGGTCGTTGGCTTTCGAAGTGTTGCAACGCATGTGCTACCCGTTGTCATCGAAGAATTTAGGCGGCTATATCCTGGCATTAGCGTTTCGATCGGCGAAGGCAATGACGTCCGCGGTGCGGAAGAAATCTTGCGCCGTGGCGAGGCGGATATTGGCTTTACCTATCTGCCAGTGAACGAAGCATTCGACGCATGGGAACTGTTTCGAGATGACTATGTAGCACTGTTGCCAAAAGAAAAAGCGCCTAACAGTAAAGCGCCGCTAACCTGGTCGCAGCTCACTACGCTGCCGCTCATTTTACCGCTGCCAGACGATGGATGCCGGTACAACGTAGATCAATACTTGCTCAATCACGGTCAGTCAGTCAAGCCTGCTTACGAAGTCAAAGAAGATTCAACCGTTGTCAGCATGGTGCGCCGTGGCCTAGGCGCTACGATTATTGCCAAGCTAGCCGCCGAACCCATTCCAGATGACGTAGCAGTCTGCCAGCTACCAGCACCGCTGCAAAGGGTGATCGGCGTCATTACCCTAGCCGAAGCGCTACAAACGCCGCCCGTCTTTGCCTTTCTAGATACGCTAAAGGCGACTTGGCAGCAGCAGGCGGTCATCGAACAAAAAGCATCGAGTAAAAAGCGTCGAGTAAAAAGCACTAAATGACGAGTGTCAGGCAATCAGAAAGATGCGAGAGCTAGATAATTACGAACAGATTGAAGTCATTAGCCGCCAAGACCTAAGAGATTGGCTCGCAGCGCACTCTCAGCAGCAGGAGAGTATTTGGCTGGTAACGTACAAAAAACAGGCCGGGAGCCGATACCTGGCCTACGATGCCATTGTCGAAGAAGCTTTGTGCTTCGGCTGGATTGACAGTCTTCCACGTCGGTTGGACGCAGATAGAACAATGTTGCTGTTATCGCCGCGAAAGCCAAAAAGCGTGTGGTCTAAACTCAACAAAGAACGGATAGAGCGGTTGATAGCATCGGGGTTGATGACGCCAGCAGGACTAGAGAAAGTTGAAAGGGCAAAGAGAGATGGGTCTTGGACATTTCTAGATGATGTAGAAGCGCTGATTATTCCAGATGACTTGGCTAGAGTACTGGCCAAAGATGGGATAGCAAACGCAAATTTTGAAAACTTTAGCAATTCAAGCAAGAAAGGGATTTTGCAGTGGATTAAGATGGCAAAGCAGCAGAAGACTCGACAGCAGCGAATTGAAAAAACGGTAGGTAAGGCAAGAGTAGGAGAGAAGGCGCTCTAAGCGCTAGACTTTGTTTTCAAGGAAGAGTCCTGCTTGAGTGAAACCCCGCTTAAATAAAAACTTTCTCGCGAGAGAGTGTTTTTGAACAAGATCCTGGTAAAAAGTTGAGTGTTGAGCATGTTTTCACCAGTTGCAACCGGAGACGGATCTAGCACGTTTTACTCCGAAACGTTTGGGGAATGGTTTCACAGTCGAGAAGGAGCCTGCAACGAGGCTCAGCAAACCTATGCAGTGTCTTCAAATCTGGCAGAACGGGCACTGGCCGACGAGCTAAAGATCTTAGACGTGTGTTATGGGCTAGGCTACAACACAGCGGCGGCGCTAGAGACAGTCTGGCAGGTAAATCCACGGTGCCAGGTAGAGGTGCAAGCCTTGGAAATTGACATTGAAGTAGCGAGAAGTGCGATCGCTCAAGGCCTCACACAGCCATACACCGCCGAAGTGCAGCAAGCACTACAAAGCATCGCAGCTCACCAAAAGATAGAACAATCTGACCTCAGCACAAATCCACTCAGCGCGCGCCTCAGGCTCGGCGATGCCCGCCAGCAAATTCAGCCCTTAGTCACACAAGGCTGGCAGGCCGACATTATCTTTCTCGATCCGTTCTCGCCGCCCCATTGCCCTCAGCTATGGACCACAGACTTTTTACAGCTAGTAGCCCAGTGCTTGCAGCCGCAAACCGGCGTACTTGTCACCTACTCCTGTGCGGCAGCCGTGCGCTCAGCACTAACGCTAGCAGGGCTATCTATCGGCTCTACGCGCGCAGGCGGGCGAAAATGGCCAGGTACAATTGCTAGCTACAGCGCCGTAAGCCAAGTCCCCCTCTCAAAACAAGAGCAAGAGCACCTGCGAACCAAAGCCGCAGTGCCATATCGTGACCCCACCCTGCAGGCAACCGTTGACGAAATCTTACAGGCGCGGACCCAAGAACAAGCCGACTCTGACTTGATGCCAACTGGGCCCTGGCGACGGCGCTGGCAAAAAAAAGCTTCCACGTAATGCCAGAAAAGCTTTTTAATAGCCTCTAGAAAGCGGTGACAACTAAAAAGCAATTTTGTTCTTAATACAAAGCTGTGCAAGCATGCTCGAAAGCTGCTGTATGTTTGCGATTGAGAATCTTGCTTCAGTGAATCGAGAATAGTATCATTCGTATTTTCTTCGTATTTTCATAGAAATAGTCGAATGAATCCTTTAGAGAGATTCAACAACGTTCTCTTATCTGAATTCTCTTAATTTGAATTGACATAGCTCAAATATCAACGCGGTCGTTAAACGCGGTCATTAGAGGTCTTGCCGCTAGATGACGACTGGCCTACTTCTAAATCTAAAGGTGGTTGCAGGCGATCGCATCAACGCTCTTCTGTTAAACCAATCTCCCAGTAAACTGAATAAATCTAAAAAAGAAGCTCACTAAAATCCGCTGCCTCTTCTTTGACGCGAAAAAATAGCCATTCCTATGGAAAAGCCAACGCCTTCAGCCCCCAAACCTTCAGCCTCCAGCGCTCAGCTAGTCAGCACCCAGTGGTTATTCCAGCACTTAGATAGTCCCAACTTAGTCATCATCGACACCCGCTTTGCCCTGGCCCAACCCGATCAAGGTCGAATTCAGTATCAGACCAGCCACATTCCTAACGCTCACTATCTAGATCTCAATCAAGACCTTTCTAGCCCTGTACAAACCCACGGTGGCCGTCATCCGCTGCCAGACTGGGACAAGTTTGCCATCAAGCTCAACCAAATAGGCATTCTGTCAGCGTCACCGCAGGGCCCGACTCAGGTAGTTATCTATGACGACTCACGTTTTGCCTTTGCGGCGCGGCTATGGTGGATGCTGCGCTACCTCGGCCATGAGCAAGTCGCAATTTTAGACGGCGGGTTTCAAGCCTGGAAGTCTGCCGGTCTGCCTTTAAGCACCGAGAAGCCGCTGGCACAAAAGGGCAGCTTTCAGCCACAGCCGCGGCCCAACTGGGTGGTTGATATCGAAACCCTACGGCAGCGAAAAGATCTGCCAACTGTAACGGTTGTTGACGCGCGATCGCCCGAGCGCTGGCGCGGCGAGACAGAACCCATCGACCCGATTGCAGGCAGCATTCCTGGATCAACCAATTTCTTTTGGAAAGACATCAGTACAGCGAAGGGAAAGCTTAAAAGTCCTACCGAGCTAGCGCAGCACTGGACCGATATTGATCCTAAAGGCGAGGTCATTGTCTACTGCGGTTCGGGCGTCACAGCCTGTGTCAACCTCTTTTCTTTAGTCATAGCGGGTCATCCTATGCACCGGCTGTATCCCGGTGGCTGGAGCGACTGGTGCACTTACCTTAGCTAGCTGAAGCTAAATCTAGTCGAAGATAAAGAAAACGGCTTTTCGACTTAACGCTGCTTTCAAGCCCGCTGTCGAAAGTGCCGGTCAGCCTACAATATTTGTAGAAGTCCAGTTTTCAGAAAGACATTTGTACAAGTCTTTAGCCCTTGAACGAAAGGTCATTGCGAAAATGCTCGACACTACAGACGGTTTAGAAACAGACGGGTTAGAAGCTGCCTTAGTAAAAATACCGCTAGGTACATCAGTAGCAGACACTGACAGGCCTTCAGATAATCTGGCTTCAGCAAGTCAGCCCTCAACCGATCAGCCCTCGACTAACGCATAAATGGCTATCCGCATCTACGGCAATCGAACCATCAAGACCCTGCCTGGAGAAGCCACGCGGCCAACCGCATCAAAGGTGAGAGAGGCGCTATTCAACATATGGCAGGGGCGAGTTCTCGGCGCACGGTGGCTAGACTTGTGTGCAGGTAGCGGTGCAATGGGGGCAGAGGCACTGTGCCGAGGGGCAGCGGCAGTAGTAGGCATCGAGAAATCTGGGCCAGCTTGCCAGATTGTGACCCAGAACTGGAAAAAGCTAGCAAAGCCAAATCAGACATATCAGGTAATAAGAGGCGATGTCGTTCGACAGATAAAGGGCCTGAAAGAACCTTTTGACTTAATTTATTTTGATCCGCCTTATGCGGGGGGATTGTATCCGCAGGTGTTGAGCCAGCTAGCGGAGCGCTTAGCGCCTGAAGGAGAAGCTGCGGTAGAGTATGGCGCTGAGTATTGGCACCCCAAACAGCCCGATGAGTCAGTTGTCACAAACTTAGAGCTGGTTCGAGAGAAACGCTATGGCAGCACCTCTCTAGCTTTTTTTCGGCGACGATTTTAGATAGCTGAAGCCGAAAGTTATCACTTCTATAAGTTCTCTGTAATTATTTATTCTTGTTTTGGTAGGTCGGAACGGGCAACTTACGGCACAATATGAATAAAGCAACACTGATGTTGCTAAACTCATCTAGCCAAATGAGCGCTATAGCTGGCTCTGGCAGATGAGCGGTATAGCTAGCTGATATTTTCAGCGCCGTACGCACCGCAGAAAATAGGAGATTCAATCATGATTGCTGTTGCAACTAAACCCAAAGAGCCCAATCAGAAGCGCTTGTCGATGCAGGTTGCCAGCATCGCTGATGAGACAACGACGCTCAGGTCACAAGATTGGGACCGCGACAGGTTCGATATCGAATTTGGCCTGCAAAATGGCACAACCTACAACTCCTTTATTATTCGCGGTGAAAAGACAGCCCTAGTCGATACCTCTCATGCCAAGTTTCGCGAGCAGTACATGGCAGCGCTCAAAGGCGAAATCGATCCAGCCAAGATTGACTACATCGTTATCAGCCACACCGAGCCTGACCACAGCGGCCTGATCAAAGACGTCTTGGCCCTTGCACCTAACGCGGTAGTCGTTGGAGCTAAGGTCGCGATCGCCTTTCTAGAAGACCTCGTCCACCAGCCATTTGAGCGCCAAGTTGTCAAAAGCGGTGAAACGCTCGATCTGGGTAACGGTCACCAGCTCGAATTCATTAACGCGCCCAACCTGCACTGGCCCGATACTATCTTCACTTTCGATCACAAAACCGGCATTCTCTACACCTGCGATGCCTTCGGCGCACACTACTGCAACGAAGATCTGTTCGACGAAGATTTAGCCGCTCTTTCTCCTGACTTTCGCTTTTACTACGACTGCCTGATGGGGCCAAACGCCCGCTCGGTTGTCTCTGCAATGAAGCGCATGGACAAGCTCGACGGCGATATTACCACCATTGCCACGGGCCACGGGCCGCTGCTGCGCCACCACCTAGATACGCTCACCGGGCGCTACCGCGAATGGAGTCAGCAGAAAAGTAATGCAGAGACATCGGTAGCAGTATTCTATGTATCGGACTACGGGTTTAGCGATCGCATTTCTCAGGCGATCGCCCGTGGCATCAGCAAAACCGGCGTCGGCGTTGACATGATTGACCTGCGCTCAGCCGACGTCCAAGACGTCACCGAGGTGGTCAGTCGCGCCACGGGTATCGTCATCGGCATGCCCCCTTCTAACAGCAAAAGCTCAGAAGCTACCCGCGCGGCGCTAGGCACTATTTTGGCCGGTGTTAGCGACAAGAAAACCTTTGGCCTGTTTGAATCCTACGGCGGCGACGACGAACCAATTGATCCGCTCCAAACCAAGCTGCAAGACCTATCTTTAAAGGTTGCCTTCGCGCCTATTCGCGTCAAAGACACCCCCAGTGAAGCCACCTACCAACGCTGTGAAGAAACCGGTACTGACCTAGGCCAAGAGCTGGCTCAAAGCAAAAAGATCAAAAAAATCAAAGCCCTAGACGCTGACTTGCAAAAGGCGCTCGGTCGCATTAGTAGCGGTCTGTACATCATCACCGCCACCAAAGGTGACGTGCGCTCTGCCATGCTGGCCTCTTGGATTACGCAGGCTAGCTTCGAGCCGCTGGGCTTTACAGTGGCCGTTGCCAAAGACCGGGCGATTGAATCACTCATGCAGGTAGGCGATACCTTCGTGCTCAACATTTTAGAAGAAGGTAACCACCTGCCGCTGATGAAGCACTTTCTTAAGCGCTTTGCCCCCGGCGCGGACCGCTTTGCTGGCGTGCGCACCCGTCCGGCTGACAACAGCTCGCCTATTTTGGCGGATGCCCTAGCCTACCTAGAGTGCGAGGTCGCAAGCCGCCTAGAGCTAAACGATCACTGGCTGGTGTACTGCACTGTAGACAATGGCAAAGTGTCAAAAGAAGAAGCCCTCACGGCCATTCACCACAGAAGAGTAGGTAACTATTACTAATTATGACTGCACAAATTCCCGCCCCCGAGGCTGACCAAGCCGCTGCGCTCAAATCTTCTAGTGGCCGTGACGTTCAAACGCTAGCGATCGCAGCCGACACGCTTGCCTTGCGATCGCGCTCTTGGGAACGCCTGCGCTTTGAAATCGAATACGCCCTCGAAAAAGGCACCACTGCCAACAGCTACCTCATTCGCGGCAACCAAATTGCCCTGATTGACCCACCCGGCGCTTCTTTTACCGAAAAATTTCTAGAAGCGCTCAAGGCCGAAATTGATCCACACGCGATTGATTACATCGTTCTAGGGCATATCAACCCAAACCGCATCGAAACACTCAAAGCCTTACTACAGCTTGCTCCACAGGCCACCATCGTTTGCTCGCTGCCAGCAACACTAGCGCTAGAAGCCTCTAATATCGACCACCCCATCCAACCTGTCAAAAGCGGTAGCGACTTAGACTTGGGCCAGGGCCACCACCTTGAATTTATTCCGGTACCGACACCGCGCTGGCCGGGGGGCATGTGCACCTACGACAGCTATACAGAAGTGCTCTACAGCGATAAGTTCTTTGGCGCTCATCTCTGCGGTGAAGAGACCTACGATCTCAATCGCGAATCGCTGCTAGAGCATCAGCAGTACTACTTCGACTGTCTGATGGCACCCAATGCAAGTCAGGTAGAAACGGCCCTCGACAAGCTGAGTGACTATGCACCTCGTCTGTACGCCGTTGGTCACGGACCGCTAGTGCGCTACGGCGTAGTCGAACTTACCCAGCGATACCACGACTGGGCCGCAAAGCAAAAAAAACAGTCCGAAACAGTCGCGCTGATTTACGCCTCGGCCTATGGCAACACCGCCACTATTGCCCAGGCGATCGCTCGCGGTATCACCAAAGCCGGTGTCTCTGTTCGTTCCATCAACGCCGAGCAGGCCACCACCGCCGAAATCCAAGCCGCCGCCGAAAGCTCAGCCGGTTTCATTATGGGGTCACCCACACTTGGTGGCCATGCCCCCACACAAATTCAAACCGCGCTAGGCATCGTCCTCTCAGCCGCTAGCAAAACCAAGCTAGCAGGCGTCTTTGGCTCCTTTGGTTGGAGTGGAGAAGCGATTGACCTGCTTGAAAGCAAGTTTACAGATGCGGGCTACAGCTTTGGGTTTGAACCTATTCGCGTTAAGTTCACGCCCGAGGCCAGCACTCTACAGATGTGCGAGCAGGCAGGCACTGACTTTGCCCAGCAGTTAAAAAAGGCCAAGAAAAAGAAAGCTGCCCCCAAAATCACGGCATCTTCAGTTGAAAAAGCCATCGGTCGCCTGGTGGGATCCATGTGCGTCGTCACCGCCAAGCAAGATAGCATTAGCAGCGCTATGCTGGCTTCTTGGGTAGCCCAAGCAACCTTTACGCCGCCCGGATTTACGGTAGCAGTAGCCAAAGATCGCGCCATAGAAGACCTGATGCATACAGGCAGCAGCTTTGTGCTAAACATTTTGGCCGAAGGCAAGCATTTAGGTCCGATGAAGCATTTTCTGAAGCCGTTTGGGCCTGGAGAAGATCGGTTTCAGGGCATAGAAACGCGCGAAACAGAAGACGGGCAGCTAATTTTGGAAAATGCGATCGCCTACCTAGAGTGCGAGGTCGCAGGCCGAATGGACTGCGGCGACCACTGGGTTATCTATGCCACCGTCAACGGCGGCGAAGTCCTTGACGACAAGGCCAAAACCGCTGTTCACTACCGCAAGAGCGGTACTCACTATTAACCCGTGCTATCAGCGCAGACAAAATAGTGTGCGCAAACAAAAATAGCGGGCAGCAAGCCCAAAAGAAGCGACCAGCTCAGGCAAATAGCCGCTGGCGCTTTTTAATATGAAGGGTCGTTTTGAGATCGGTAAACCACATGGGAAAATTGAGCGATCGCCCGTCATTGCAACCCCATGCCAGTTGTTCAGCACGAAACCGATCTTTTTAGTACAACAAAGACCGTCCGCTTCTTACAGCAGTGCCAGCAGCAGGTGGCTCAAACAGGCGAGGCAAAGATCGCCAGTCTTTCTATTGAGGTTGAGCCCATCGCCGCTTGGGTAGTCTTGCAAACGCTAAAGCGATCGCACCAGCGCCACTTTTACTACGATCCGCCGCGTCAGCCGTCGATTGTAGGGCTAGACGTGGTAGTTGATAGCAAAGCCCACGGGCCGAATCGGTTTGTGCAGACGCAGGCGTTTGTACAGCGCTGGCGATCGCATTTCATCTACGCCAGTCTGCTTACGCCATCGCTTACCCCGTCACCAAAAGGCCCAGCCCCAGCTCAGCATCACCCACCGCTGGGCCATTTCTTTTGCAGCGCCACCTTTTTCGACAGCGCAGTTGCAGCCACTCAGCCCGCTAAATTTGATCCGGCCTATGTCTTCGTCCCTCAAATTCAAGTCGTCACTAGGGCCGATGCCTCCGTCATCACCTTCAATTTTTTGATCACCGCTAAAGCAGATGTCACGCAGTCAGCCAGTCGAGCGCGTCGGCAGCTACAGCAGCTCACCGCTGTAGTGGCAGCTCATCGAACACCAGTCGTCACAACAAAAGTTATCGCAAAAGACGTATCAGGCTTTGAGGCGGCAGTAGCCGCTGTCTTGCAGTCTGTTAGAAAAGGGCCGCTGCACAAGGTGGTGTTAGCTGATGTGCTAGACGTGGTAGCCCCGCAGGCAATTGACGAAGTGCGATCGCTTCAAGCCCTGCGGCAAAACCACCCTGACTGCACCGTCTTTTCTATCAGCAACGGCCAGGGCCAGTCCTTCATCGGCGCTAGCCCCGAACGGCTACTTAGCATTACCCAGGGGCGGCTCACTACCGATGCGCTAGCCGGTTCCGCCTCTCGTAGCAACCTGCACGGCATCGATCAGCAGCTTGCCCAGTCCCTCCTACACAGCCAAAAAGAGCGCTACGAGCACCGCGTCGTGGTGGAATTTATTGTGCAACAGCTGCGATCGCTTGGCCTCACCCCGCACTACACAGCCTCACCCCAGCTCCTCCAGCTACTGCACATCCAGCACCTGCACACCCCCATCAGCGCCCGACTCAGCCCCAGCACCGTTTCCCCGCTAGAGATTCTAGCCAAGCTACACCCCACCCCTGCCGTCGCTGGCCTCCCCCGACAGCTCGCCTGTCAGCTCATCCGCCAGCACGAGACCTTCGATCGAGACCTATACGCTGCGCCCCTGGGCTGGGTTGACACCGAAGGCAACAGTGAATTTGTTGTCGGCATTCGCTCGGCCCTGATTGACGGCTGCAAAGCCAGACTATATGCCGGGGCGGGCATCGTCGCGGGCTCAGAGCCAGCCAAAGAGCTAGCAGAAATCAGGCTAAAATTGCAGACGCTCCTAAATGCACTCGTATAGATGTGCTCGTGTAGCGCCTTTACCTTCAGCACCTTCACATGCCCCTCGATCTTCGCAACACCAACAGTCTTTGGGCCTCTACCGCCACCGAAACCCTCTACCGCCTAGGCTTAGAAACCGCCATCCTCTGCCCTGGTTCTCGATCCACCCCGCTCACCTTTGCTTTTGCCACCCACTCTGGCATCGAGTCTTTACCCATTTTGGATGAACGCTCTGCGGCCTTTTTCGCCTTGGGCTGTGCCAAGCGTCAGCATAGGCCGGTGGCCTTGGTCTGCACGTCTGGCACCGCAGGCGCGAACTTTTATCCGGCAGTCATTGAAGCCTACGAAAGCGGCGTTCCTTTACTCATCTTCACCGCCGACCGACCGCCAGAGCTGCGAGACTGTGCGTCTGGGCAAACAATTGACCAGCAAAAGCTCTACGGCGGCTTTACCAAGCACTACAGCGAGCTGGCTGTGCCCGTTGCAGACATTAATCTGCTAGCCTACCTACGCCAGACCCTGGTCAGCGGATGGGGCAAGGCGATCGCACCCATTCCCGGCCCCATCCACTTCAACGCCCCCTTTCGCGACCCGCTCTCTCCAATCGCAGACAGCACTACCGATTCGCTTTCACAGACCTTTTCACAGACCTTATACATGCAGCAGTTTTTCGCCGCTGTCGTGCCCCCGTCACCGGTCTTTGAGCTTACCGGGTCTATGCCGATTGAGCGCTGGGCGCAGTGTCAGCAGGGAGTGATCATCGCAGGGCCCAGCAGCCCAACCCAGCCAAAAGAATACTGTCAAAGCGTCGGCCATCTATCACAGCAGCTAGGGTGGCCCGTTCTAGCAGAAGGACTCTCGCCTCTGCGCAATCACCATCAGCTTAACGACGCGCTGATTTCGGCCTACGACGTGATTTTGCGATCGCCCGAAAGCGCCGCCCGCCTAGCCCCCAAGATGGTCATTCAGCTAGGGCCGTTGCCTATCAGTAAAGTGCTGCGTCAGTGGCTACAGACATACCAGCCGCAGCGGTGGGTCATCGGCTCACAGCGAAATTTAGATCCGCTTCACGGGCCGACTCAACTCCTAACAACAGAATTAAGTCATGCTGTAGCAGCCACACGTTTACAGAAAAAAGAGAGATTAATCACCAGTGACTATGCTCAAAGCTGGATCGGCCGCGAACGCGCCGCCAGACAAACCCTTGACTGCCATCTAGCAACAGAAACAACTTTAGTAGAAAGCAAAGTGGTTTGGCTGCTATCACAGCATTTGCCAGAAACAACACCGCTGTTTGTTGCCAACAGTATGCCAGTGCGCGATGTAGAGTACTTCTGGCCACCCAATAACAAACAGATTCAGCCATTTTTTAGTCGCGGTGCCAACGGAATTGACGGCACGCTCTCTACCGCAATAGGAGTAGCACATCACAACCGACCCACTGTTCTATTAACAGGAGATTTGGCCTTTTTGCACGATACCAATGGATTGTTAAATGTTTCTGAGCTAGCTGGTCACTTAACAATAGTGGTGATTAACAACAATGGAGGCGGAATTTTTGAAATGCTGCCTATCGCTAGCTTCGAGCCTGAATTTGAAAGGTATTTTGCGACCCCACAGCAGGTAGATCTGTCAGCTCTATGCCAGGCATATGGCGTTAAGCACCAGCTAATCTTGAACAGACAAAAGGATATGCAGGCATTTGTGGATAGCGTCAGCGTTCTACCCAAGCAAGGGGTACGCGTGATTGAGGTGGTGTGCGATCGCAAAGAAAGCGCTCAGCAAAGAAAAGGCCTCTTGAACAGCTCACCACCATAACTCACCGTCACAGCTCATCACCGTAACGCCCTCACCCCTGCAGCTCTTCCATGCCGCGCTTTAAATCAGCCAATCACACGATTTACTACGTCACAGCAGGAAAACCTACTAGCCCACCCCTGCTGCTGCTCCACGGATTTTTAGGCACTCATCAAGACTTTGTGCCGCTGCTGCCAAAATTCTCTCCCCATTTCTACTGCATCGTGCCCGACTTACCCGGTCATGGCCAAACAACAACAGCGCCTGACAGCTATACTTTCTCACTAACGGCCAGCGCTTTGGTGCAGCTATTACATCATCTCAATATCCATCAAACCAACCTGCTAGGCTATTCTATGGGCGGCAGGTTAGCGCTTTATCTCACCTGCGAGTTTCCAAACTGCTGTATCTGTACGGTGCTAGAGTCGGCCTCGCCAGGGCTAAAGACAAATCAAGAACGAGAGAAAAGGCAGCAGCAGGATGAAGCACTCGCCCGCCAGCTAGAGACAATACCCCTCCCTACTTTCCTCAATCGCTGGTACCAAAACCCGCTCTTCGCCAGCCTCCAGCAGCATCCCACCGCGTACGCCGCAATGCTAGCGCGCCGCCAATATAATCAGCCGCATCAGCTCGCCGCAGCTTTACGAGGCTTTAGCACGGGCCGCCAACCGTCTCTATGGCCTGCTCTGTCAGCTATCAGCACGCCGCTTTATCTGTTGGTCGGTGCTTTAGATACCAAGTTTGTCAGGCTCAACCGCGAAATGCTAACCAGTTTAACCGCCGCGAGCCAGTCAGCTCTCCATGTGGTCGATAGCTGTGGTCACAACCTCCATCTAGAAAATCCGGTTGAGTATGCGATCGCCATTCTCCCGTATCTCCTAGACCCAACGACGAGGCCCTCAGTCCCACGGTCGTCTAAAATCACTTAAACGCAGCGATACCCCCAAAGCATCTGCAATGATCGACACACCTTACTACCTGCTTCGCGCCAAAGCCACGGGCCAGTACCTCGTTGCTCGCCCACCGGTTAAAGACGGCCACCCCGAGCAGCCGACCGATCCCTTCTTACTGCTGTTCGTAGCCGACTTTGATGCGCTCAGCTATTTGAACGCTCATGCGGGAGACCATGCGGCTCAGTTTGCAGTGGAATATTGCGATCGCAAACAGATTAAAGGGATATGCGATCGCTGGAGCTACAAAGGCGTCGGCATCGTCAACGATCCGCTCGTCCCTCGAATAGAATTCATGAGCCTTTAAATGCTACACATCAGCGGCCAATGGCGTGCAGTGATAGATTGCTATCTTTCTAGCTCTATTCTCATCGTAAAAGAACGCCCGCCCTCACGGTTTACCACCTCGGAGCCAGGTACCGGCTTAAATCCTGTGCGTTCGTAGAGTCGCAGGGCCGGATTATCTGAGCGAATACTCAAAGAGATTGCCGAGAACTCGGATTTTCCCATCTGCAAAATTGTCTTTAGCAAAGCCGTACCAACGCCTTTGCCTCGCAGGGTAGGCACAACAGCAATCGCCAGCTCTGGAATCTCATCAGCCACATAGCCATAGCCGCGATCGCCTGCCGACCACAGCCGCAGCCAGGCAGCACCCACAGGCACACCGTCTTGCTCAGCGATCGCACCCATATCCCCCAGTCTGCCCCACGCTTGCACATAGCGACTCAGCGCTGGGTTAGACTGCACAGCCGTCAAAACTGGCTCGTGCGCCGCGTACATCAGCATTGTCCAAAGGGTAGATTCATCTGCGACCTGCGTAGTTCGTATCGTCAGTTTATCCAGCATTTCTCTGAGATGTTTCTCGGGGCATTTCTCGGGGCATTTCTCAATAGCGCCGGCCTTCTCTGTACACATACATATTGATCGCGGCGATCGCAAAACAAATCATAAAAATCATCAGCCGAATCCCATAAATCGGCTCATTAATCAGCCGCCCATCGGCGAACAATGGCGTCAGTGACGGCTCTAGTTTGGCCAGTAAAAAGCCTGTTATAAACGCCACAATCGTAGACATTGCCTGCGAAAACTTCTTAATCTCTTGGCTCGTGCTCGGCGAAATCAAAAAGCCCACCAGCCAGCCAGTTGCCCAGCCTGCAGTGCCAATTAAAACCGTCTGCGCAAACCCCTCATCGCCCAGCTCCTGATGCACCGTCCGCGCAATCCACAGCACCACAGCAAACACCAAAAACCCGATCAGCAGACTGGCAAAAGAACGCGCTTGATTCATAGATTGTCTGCCCATTGCTCACCAATAGCCGATTGCTCGCCAAGCGTTCTAGTGGCCTAATTCAACCGCGATAGCTTAATGCGCGGATCCACAAACGACAGCAGTAAATCTGCTAGCAAGTTTCCTACAATTAGCATCACCGCGCCCAAAACCAGGCTGGCCATAATCAAAAACAAATCTTGAGTCTGCACAGCTTCTAAAGTCAAGTTCCCTAGCCCCGGCCAGCTAAAGTAGGTCTCAACAATAAAAGAGCCGCTGAGCAAAGACGAAAACTCAAAGCCCAAAATCGTAATCAGCGGATTGATCGCATTGCGCAGCGCGTGTACATAAATCACCCGATTTTCTGGCAGGCCCTTCGCTCTAGCCGTTTGAATGTAGTCCTGACGGAGCACGTCCAAAAGCTGCCCTCTCATCAGCCTTTGCAGACCCGCAAAGCTAGTGATGCTGAGCGCTAGCGTAGGCAAAATCAGGTGCCAAAGCACGTCTAGCGTCTTACCAATCCAGTTGAGGTCTTCGTGATACAGGCTAGTGCGTCCACCAACCGGAAACAGCGGCGCGGTGAGCTGGGCAAAAAAGAGCAGTAAAAGGCCCGTAATAATAGTAGGAAAGCCCTGGGCAAAGTAGCTCATTACCCGTAGAAATCTGTCGGTAAAGCGGTTTTGATTGACGGCGCTGATGATGCCAAGCGGAATTGCGATCGCCCAGGTCACAAAAATAGACGCCGCCGACAGCAAAATCGTATTCGGCACCCGCTCCCACAACAGCTCTAGGGCCGGTCGGTTATAGGCAAAGCTAATCCCAAAGTTACCTTGTGTCACTACCTGCTTTAGCCACAAAAGGTACTGCGTCCAGACAGGCTGGTCTAAACCAAACCGTGCCTCCAAATCGGCAATGGTCTCTGGCGTTGTCTGCGGATTTTGACGAAACGGCGTCAAAAAGTCTCCTGGCGCAAGCTGCACAATAAAAAAGCTCAGCGCCGTTGCCAATAGCAGCGTCAACAGCCCCTGCAGCACTCGCTTAAACACATAGCGAGCCGACTCATTCTTAGACGACAAAACGGCCCAGCTAACACCCGCCGCCACTAACAACACGATGGAGATGACAATGCCCTCTCTAAGTGGCGCAGAGATTAACCCATCGGTTGAAAAGAAATCAAGGTTCATGGTGTCTAACTGACCAAAAAAGTCAGCAAAAGCGATCAGCAACAATACAATCAATACGTCATTAAACTCGTCACCGGAATGTCTGCTGGCAGCTTTTCCTTACCAGCGAGGCCCTCTAGCTCAATTACAAAGCTAAAGCCGGCAATAGTCGCCCCCGTTTTTTGAATCAGCTCAGCCGCAGCGGCGGCTGTTCCCCCCGTTGCCAGCAGATCATCAACCACCAGCACTCGGCTTCCAGAGGCAAACGCATCTTGATGCACTTCCAAAGAATCTTCACCGTACTCCAGGCTATAGGTGACCTGATGAACCGCTCTAGGCAGCTTACCGGCCTTACGAATCGGCACAAACCCGCGTGATAGCCGGTCGGCTACTGGCATCGCAAAAATAAAGCCTCGCGATTCGATACCCGAAATATAGTCAGCATCTAATTCAGCCGCCTGCTCACTGAGCCGGTCAATGGTGTAGCGCAGCCCAGCCGGATCTTGCAGCAGCGTTGTAATGTCTCGAAAAACAATTCCCGGCTGAGGAAAATCTGGAATGTCTGTAATTAGAGCCTTAAGATCCATAGGGGAAATGCCTTGAAGAATTAAGAACGATGGGTATAGCAATCACACCCAGCCTAAAACTGTTACCAGCCCGAGCGCTTTATCACGGGTATCTTATCAGGGGATTGGCCGAATCAAGCGGCTATCGCCGAGGGAGTTTCGGCTCTAACGTATTATCAAACCAGCCTTTTCTCCAGAAATAGAAAGATAGGCCCAGCGCAATCGTCACCATCACCCCCCAGCAAAATGGATAGCCCCAGTAGGCGTTGAGTTCAGGCATGTTCCACGGCGAAACCGCTGGATTGAAGTTCATGCCGTACACACCCACAATAAAAGTCAGCGGAATAAAAATAGAGGAGATCACCGTCAGCGTTTTCATCACCTCGTTCATGCGATTGCTTACCGAAGACAAATAGACATCCATCAGGTTGGCCGTCAGCTCTCTGTAGGTTTCTACAATATCGAGAACCTGCACCACATGGTCGTAGCAGTCTTGTAAATACACCCGCACCTCTGGGCGAATCAGCGCGTTGCCATCGCGCACGAGCTGACTAAGCGCACTGCGCTGTGGCCAAATTGATCGCCGCAGGCTCATTAGCTCGCGTCGAACGCGGTAGATTTTTTGCACTGTTTGCTTAGTCGGGTTAAAAATCACCTCGTCTTCTAGCGACTCTATATATTCGCCATAGTCTTCTAAGACCGGAAAGTAGGCGTCAATGACCGCATCTAGCAGCGCATAGGCCAGATAGTCTGCCCCTTCTGCTCGAATTGATCCCTGCCCGGTCCGAATGCGGTTGCGTACCGGATCTAGACAGTCTCTCTGTAGCTCTTCTTGCACAGTTAGCAAATAGTTTTCGCCCAGTACAAAGCTTAGCTGTTCGCTAGTAAATCGATTAGTTTCATCGTCATCATCTACTTTTGCCATCACCATGCGGGCAATAATTAGTAGCTGATTGTCGTAGTATTCAATTTTTGGCCGCTGAGGCACGTTAACAACGTCTTCTAGCACCAAGGGATGCAGATGAAAGACTTCACCTAGCCGGTTGAGTACGTCTTCATTGCCTAGACCCTGCAGGTCTATCCACGAAACCGAGTTGGAGTTTAAATAATCAACTGCTGCCTCAGGTGCGGCGAGCCGTTTACGCATGGCGCGGCGATCGCTATAGTCAATCAGCATCAGCTCTGTAGGCGAAGCGTCTTCGTCTATCACTAGTGTGCCAGGGGCCATGCCTACAGGATCGTAGTGATAGTCCCAGTGCCGCCGCTCTTCTTCTTCGGCTTCTAACATAGAGGTCGCTTCTAGCATAGGCGCATTGAGACTGGTCCAATCGTCTGGTTTGGCCTTTTTCATAGCGCTCCTGTGAGGATGTTGATCTGAGCTATCATATAGCCTTTGTCGAGCTGCTTAGATGTTGAGTTGCGTGGGTGTCGAGTTGCTTGGAGCACAGTTGTAAGCTACAACTACTATCAAACTGATATCAAACTGAGCAGCTCGACCCAAAAACGTCCCAATACGTCAGGACGTTTTCGCGTGCTTTCACCTTTAAACCGCTGCTGACAAGTCAATATGAATAGGTCTGGGGATAGATCTGGAAAGAGGTCTGGCGTAATTTCAAATAGTACTGATTCAATTGAACCCAAGCAGCCTTGTCGTGTGACAGTCACGGCTTCTGGGTGGCATGGGGCTAAGGCGGCTGCGATCGCTGCTGGATGCGGCAGCCTCTCCGATTTGATCGAAAAGCTAGGACGCGGCGAACTGGCCATCATCACCAGCGACGCCATGCGGCTAGATCCAGTAACAGCGCCCGCTTCTACCGTATCTGTCTCTGCCGCATCTGCTGCCACTATGCCGGCTTCGACCACATCTATGCCAACCGCAGCGATACCCACGCCTAGCGTCGGCCCTCAGCACGTTCACTATCACACAGCCACCGCTCCTGTATCCACACCTAACCAAGCAGCCGACGACTACATCCCCAGCGAGCCGCCTTCTCTACCCAAGCTAATTGCAACGGGCCTGTGCGCGGCTGTCATCATCAGCTCTTTGCTGTATGTTGCCAACCAGTTCATTACCATTACTGCTGGTGTCTTTACCGACGACGAGCCCATTGGCGAGATTATTACACCGGTAACCGGCGACGTCGTCGCGGGCTATGAAGTCAGCGACGAGTATGGCATTCGCCCGGTTCATCCAGTGACAGGCGCACTCAACGTGCCTCACAACGGCGTTGACCTGGCGATGCCAGTAGGAACGCCAATCTACGCAGTGGGGAAAGCAGGAGACCAGGCCGAAGTAGAGTGCTGGTGGGATGTAGACGGCGGCGGCTGGGTAGTCGATCAAACTGCTACTTCTTTTCCAGGCTATACTTTTCAGTCTTTGCACATGTCTGAGACGGGCTGCCAGGAAGGGAGCGCGCAGGCGGGAGATGCGATCGCCTATTCAGGCAATAGCGGTCTAGGAACGGGCGCTCACTACGACTTTCGCGTCAAAATAGATGGCAGCTATGTACCGCCAGCAACAAAGTACCTAGAATCTGCCGTAACTGGCGAGCCGCCCAAAGAATAGCATTTAGAGAATAGAGCCTGAAGAGTAAAGCCCAAAGAGCAAAACAAAACCGACAAACACAGAGCTTGAATGACGACGGTTTGTCACTTGCGTATCCTCCCAACTAAGCCTCAACTTAGAAGCAGATCGAAATTACAACCTCAAAATTGCAATCTCAAAATTGCGACAAGAGCGGCGCATGACTTGTGCTGACAATGCTTGGGCTGACGATATTTATACCCATAGCTATATCCATAGCGATCGCACCTAAATTAGAGATTGATTTGTAAAGATTTTTCTTGATATAAGCGTTAGAATTCTAGCGTTGTCCAGGTTTGAAGCTGCAGATTACTACGCTGACTGTGCTTAGGAGAGCTCTGTGTTCGAAAATTTACTTCCCCCACTAAATAATCACAATTTGCCTTATCCCGACACCATTCATCCAATCGTGGTGCATTTTGTGATTGCGATGGTTTTGTTTGCGGTGGTGTGCGATGCCATTGGCTATTTCACCAAAAATGCTCGTCTGCATGAGGTGAGCTGGTGGAATATGGTGTTTGCCACAATCTCTATTTTCATCGCCATTATCTTTGGGCAGGTTGAAGCCGGGCTAGCAACGCCTTATGCGGCAGCGGTAGGTGATTTGAACCTGCATACAATCATCGGCTGGTCGCTATCAGCGATTTTGGCGGTGATTACGGGCTGGCGCTATATCATTCGGCTAAAGTCGCCCGAGTCTTTGCCAGTAGCGTATTTAGGGATGAATGCGGCGCTGACCGTGCTGGTGCTTTTTCAAGTTTATTTGGGTGACAAGCTGGTGTGGGTCTATGGGCTACATACTGAAGCGGTGGTAGAAGCAGCGCGAGAAGGGCTGTTGCAATGACCAGTATGATCAACAGCCTGCTGTTCCGTATGGCTTCAGAGGGTATGGCTTCAGAGAGTATGGCTTTGGAGATAGTGCCTCAAGTGGCAGTAGAATCAGCCGGTAATGGACTGCCTTACGTCATTCCAATTCATCCCAATCTGGTGCATTTAACCCTGGGGCTGTTTATTGTGGCGATCGCATTCGATATCGTCGCGGCCCTCTACCCGCTCGAAAAACCTCTCTTCAAGTTTCTCGCTATCCCCGTTACCAGCACCGGACTATACGACGTGGGCTGGTTCAATATGGTCGCAGCGGCGGTTGTCACCTTCTTTACCGTTGCCGCCGGATTTTACGAGATTTTACTTGCTCAGCCGCCCCAAGATATGGTTAGCCCCTGGGGACTCAACGCCACCGATACGATGGTGTGGCACGGAATCGGCGGCGTGCTGCTGCTGGGCCTGATTGTCGGTATGACCGTTTGGCGAGGCTTTCAGCGCTATATCTGGCGCGAAGACCGAGCTCGGCAGGTGGAGTGGAGCTATCTATTTTCAGGGCTGTTGATTTTTGGATTGATGTTTGCCCAGGGGACACTGGGAGCGCATTTGGGCGGCGATTTTGGGGTCCATGTAACGGCTGACCGGCTGCTTAGAGCCGGTATCGATCCAAATGAAAAAATGTTGAGCAAGCCTATATTCAAATCGGTATCTGAGTCAGCAACAGCGCCGCTAGTTTCAGGATCGAGAAAGATTGGACCAGAAGAAGAATGAATCAGCCGAACCAGCCGTCAGAGAATGACGTAAATGCCGGACAAGAAAGAACAAGAGATTTAGACCGGGTAATTAACTGGCGTCAGATTGCTAATCTGACGGGGTTGGCGATCGCAAATTTGCTCATCAGCCTATGGATGGGTCAGCAAGCCTATAGCTGGATGCCGCCGCAAGCTTCTGCCGAGTCGGTCCTAGTAGACAAGCTTTTTAGCTTCATGACGGCGGTCGGCACCTTTATCTTTATTGGTGTTATTGGTACCTTGGTGTACGCCATGCTGTTTCAGCGAGCCGCCAAATACGATCCTAGCGACGGCCCGCCGATTGAGGGTAACGTCAAGCTTGAAATCATTTGGACAGCAGTGCCGATCATGCTCGTCATTTGGATTGGCTTTGTCAGCTATCAAACCTACGATCAGATGAGCATTTTGGGCCCATCGGCTCCTAGAGCGATGAAAGAGGCCGGCACTGTGCCGTTAGAGCCCACCAAAGTAGTCGATACAGGCGCTGAAGAAACTGCTGCGGAGCCGCCAATTGAGGTGCGATCGCGCCAGTGGGCCTGGGAATTTCGCTATCCGCAAGTAGACGTCAGCAGCACTGAACTGCATCTGCCGGTAGACCAGCGGGCCAAGTTTAAGCTGGTCTCCGAAGACGTCATTCACGGCTTTTACATTCCCGCTTTTCGCGTCAAGCAAGACATCATTCCTGGCAAAGTCATCGACTTCTCGTTTACACCCATCAAAGAAGGCCGCTATCGCTTAAGAGATTCTTTGTATAGCGGTACCTACTTTGCCGCGAATCAAACCGACGTAGTGGTTGAATCAGAAGCCAGCTACCAGCAGTGGCTACAGAGTGCGGCCAATACCCCACCAGCCGCCGCAGATAATGTTGCCCAAGCAGAGTTTAGCCGCACCGAAAAAAATGCCGTCAGCTTAGGCTGGGCAACCGTTAAACCCGCATCCGCGCCAGTTGTAAATTATTCAAACAAACCACCCGCTAGCCAGTCTTCTAGCCAGTCTTCTAGTCAGTCTTCTAGCCAGCCGTCTACTGATAAATAAGCCTCTAATACACCAGCTTCTAATACACCAGCTTCTAATACATAGCTCACTCGCCACTCACTCGCCCCGAAGAGAATTCTTATGAGTAACGTATCTTTAGAGACCAGACGGCCAGAGCAGCAGCCTGGGCCGCCCCCTAGCCAACAGCCCGAACCCAACGCGCCTGACAACTGGCGCAGGTTTTTCTCTTTTAGTACCGACCACAAAGTCATTGGCATTCAGTACATTGTCACGGGTTTTGTTTTCTTTTTGTTTGGCGGACTGCTAGCCATGGTCATGCGCGGCGAGCTGATCACCCCCGAAGCCGATTTGGTAGATCGCACGGTGTATAACGGACTGTTCACTATGCACGGCACTATTATGCTGTTCATGTGGACGTTTCCTATGCTCAACGGGCTAGCGAACTACCTGGTGCCGCTAATGATTGGCGCGCGCGACATGGCCTTTCCCAAGCTAAACGCGATCGCCTTTTGGATGGTGCCTGTCTTTGGCGTTATTCTTACCGCCAGCTTTTTTGTGCCCGGCGGCCCCTCACAGTCCGGCTGGTGGGCCTATCCACCCGTCAGCCTGCAAAACCCGACCGGCAACTTAATCAACGGGCAGTCCCTGTGGCTAGTGGCCATCGCCCTTTCTGGCGTCTCTTCTATTATGGGCGCGGTCAACATTGTCACCACCATTTTTAGAATGCGAGCCCCCGGCATGGGCTGGTTCAAAATGCCCGCCTTCGTCTGGACAGTGCTCTCCGCCCAGATAATTCAGCTTATTGGCCTACCGGCACTCACCGCAGGCGCAGTCATGCTGCTGCTTGATCTGACAGTGGGCACCAGCTTTTTCGATCCTGTTAAAGGCGGCGATCCGGTCCTTTATCAACACTTCTTCTGGTTCTACTCTCATCCCGCCGTATACGTTATCATTCTGCCTATCTTCGGCATCTTCTCAGAAGTCTTTCCCGTTTACGCCCGCAAGCCCCTATTCGGCTACAAAGTCGTCGCGATTTCCTCACTGCTGATTACCGGGCTTAGCGGCGTAGTGTGGGTACACCACATGTTTGCTAGCGGCACGCCAGGGTGGATGCGCATGGCGTTTATGTTTAGCACAATGGCTATTTCCATTCCCACTGGCATCAAGGTCTTTGCCTGGGTGGCCACAGTATGGGGCGGCAAGCTGCGGCTCACGACCGCAATGCTGTTCGCACTAGGCGGACTATTTATGTTTTTGTTCTCGGGCATTACCGGCATCATGCTTTCCTCGGTGCCTTTTGATATTCACGTTAACAACACCTATTTTGTCGTCGGTCACTTTCACTATGTGATCAACGGCGCGGTCGTCATGGGTTTCTATGCGGCCATTTACCACTGGTTCCCCAAAATGACAGGCCGCATGTACTACGAGGGCCTCGGCAAACTACACTTTGTGCTGACTTTTCTAGGCGCTAACCTCATCTTTTTACCCATGCACCCACTAGGGCTAATGGGCATGCCGCGCCGGGTCGCTTCTTACGATCCAGAATTTGCCTTTTGGAATGTCATCGCTAGCCTAGGCGGCTTTTTGCTGGGCGTGTCTACGCTTCCTTTTCTGTTGAACATGCTAAGTTCTTGGACGCGCGGCGAAGAAGCTGGGGATAATCCCTGGCGAGCCATTGGCTTAGAGTGGCTGGTCTCATCGCCACCGCCCCACGAGAATTTTGAGGAAATTCCAATTATCGTATCGCCGCCTTATGGCTACGGTAGCGATGAGCCTCTAGTGTCCAATCGTCCTGGCGGTATGGTTCAAGAAAAGTCTGAAAGTACGCCCGTTGCCAATCTTTCTGGAGAGAGTAACCCATCATGAGCAGCGCGAATTTAGAGCCCACGCTAGATCCGACTCCAGCAAATCCGGCATTAAATAGTAAAGGGGCTCACGAGAGCGCCCACGAAGAAGAAGACCATCGGATGTTTGGCTTCATTGTCTTTTTGCTCTCAGAAAGCGTCATTTTCTTTAGCTTTTTTGTGGGCTACATCGTTTATAAAACAAATGCAACAGACTGGCTACCGGCTGGGTTTGAAGGACTAGAGGTAAAAGAGCCGCTGATCAATACAGTAGTGCTGGTCTCTAGCAGCTTTGTGATTTACTTTGCCGAGCGGTTTTTGCACAAAGAGAATCTCTGGGGATTTCGGCTGTTTTGGCTGCTGACAATGGCAATGGGCAGCTTCTTTTTATACGGACAGGCTGTGGAATGGATGGCCCTGCCCTTCGGCTTTAAAGACGGCGTGTTTGGAGGAACGTTCTATTTACTCACGGGCTTTCACGGGCTGCATGTGTTTACAGGTGTGCTGCTACAGGGGTTAATGCTGGGCCGATCTTTTATTCCGAATAACTATGAGGAAGGAGAGTTTGGTGTTGAGGCCACCTCGCTATTTTGGCACTTTGTTGATGTGATTTGGATTGTGTTGTTTCTGTTGATCTATGTGTGGCGCTAGCAAATGATTATTGATGACCAGCACTATGACATTATTATCGTTGGCACCGGCGCAGGTGGCGGCACGCTAGCGCAGAAGCTAGCGCCTACGGGCAAGCGAATTTTGGTTTTGGAAAGGGGCGATCGCATGCCGCTAGAAGAACAAAATAGAGCCGACGTAGACGTCTTTCAAAAAGGCAGATACCGCTCGCCCGAACAGTGGTACGACGAAGAGGGCGAACCTTTTTCACCCCAGATGAACTACGCAGTCGGCGGCAATACCAAAATCTACAACGCCACGCTGATGCGAATGCGAGAAAGAGACTTTGAAGCCGTCACCTACCAAGACGGCATTGCTCCTGAATGGCCCGTCAAATACGCTGACTGGGAACCCTACTACACCGAAGCCGAGCAGCTATACCAAGTCCACGGCAACCAGCAGGACGACCCCACCGAACCGGCCCATAGCCAAGCCTATCCGTATTCAGAACTAGAGCACCCCAAGCTAATGGGGCCTATCGTCAAGCTGATCAAAGCCGAAGGACTTCATCCCACCTCGCTGCCCACTAGCATTACCCGCCGCGACGACGACCCCAGCGGCGATGCCGAAGTTTTTGGCATTGATCTGGCGCTAAAGCACGACAACGTCACGCTCAAAACGGCTGCTATCGTGACGGCGCTACACACTAACCCTACCGGAACAGAAATAAAGGGTGTCCAGGCCAACGTTGGTGCACAAACGATTCTATTTACCGCAGATATTGTTGTACTGGCCTGCGGCGCGGTTAACTCAGCAGCGCTCATGCTAGATTCTGCTAATGAAAAGCATCCAGACGGCCTCGCCAACGGCTCTAGTCTGCTGGGCCGCAACCTGATGAAGCACCTGATGACGGTAATTATCGAGCGGGACGCCACTAAAAACGACGGCACCTTTGTCCCTAGCATTAGCGTCAACGACTTCTACTGGGGCGACCAGCGCGGCTACTACGACTACCCCATGGGCCATATCGAAAACAGCGGCGGCCTCCTTCAAGACATCATCTTTGCCGAATCGCCCCCGCTGCTCTCGGTTCTGGCGCGCTTTCTACCCGACGCGGGCCTGACGCGCTTAGCCAAGCGCTCAATTGGCTGGTGGGCCCATACCGGCGTTCTGCCTAACCCCAACAATCGGGTTTACTGGCAAACCAAGTCACGCTACGGGCGACCCAAAAAAAAGCTGCGCTATGAGTTTAAGCCTAATAATCTAGAGGCGCACGATCGCTTGGTCTATCGCTGGATGGGCGTGCTCAAAGACATGGAAAACACGGGGCAAGAGCTGCGGCAAAGCACGGTGTATCCTCGCGGAGAATCGCCGATTCAAGTAACGGGCTATCAGTGCGGGACCGCTCGCATGGGCACCGACCCGGCAACGTCTGTGTTGAACCTTAACTGTCGCACGCACGAGATTGACAATCTCTATGTAGTAGACAGCAGCTTCTTTCCGTCCTGTGCCAGCGTGAGCCCGGCTTTAACAGTCATGGCAAATGCTCTGCGGGTCGGTGAGCATTTAATAGCACGAGTTAGCTAATAAGAGTAAGCCGGGATTAACGGCTGCGTGTCAGACCAACCAAACGGGCAGATTAAAAAAGCCTGATGTGTTGTTGCGCCTGTTGCCACATTCTTATGAAGCTTTCTGTTTGGTTTACATACGTTGTCACCATAGTCGTGACGCTTTTTTCAGCCGTACCCAGTGTTAAAGCTGATGAGGCGGCTACAGATAGCCAGAGTATTGTTCGGCCTCGCTTTGGTCTAGATTTTGACAGCGCTAGTGGGGGTGCTGAGCCGTTTTCTCAGTTTGAGAGTTTTGTTCCTATATGGCAAACAGTCGATAGCGACCTAGTCTTTTTCCAGGGTCAGCTTTCATTTGATACCGATGCCAATCTTGGCACCAATCTTCAGCTAGGCTACCGCCGCTTTGTTCCTAATAGCGACAGAATATACGGCGGCTACTTAGCTTTTGACAAGCGCGGCACCGATGCGGCTAGCTTTGATCAGCTCGGCGTCGGCATAGAAACGCTGGGTGAAAATTGGGATTTGAGATTGAACGGGTATCTGCCGCTAGGCGATCGCCGCGACCTGGTCGATAGCAACGTTGCCGATGCAGGCACGCAGATTTCTGATTTGGCGTTTGTTGGAAATTTGCTAACGGCCACCAGCACGCCGCGGCAGGCAGATGTGCGTGAATACGAGTCTGCATTGGGCGGATTTGATCTAGAGGTCGGCACCAAGCTGCTCGATATCGGTGAGCAAGGGGCACTACGCGGTTTCGGCGGGCTGTACTATTACGATGGTCCGGCTGTAGGTGGCTCGCTAGGCTGGCGGGCACGGCTTCAGGCAGAGCCCACCAACTATCTACGAACTGGCATAGCGGTTCAAAACGACGATATTTTTGGCACCAATGTTCGCTTTAACATTGGTGCGGTGCTCCCTCGAAGGCAGTCTATACGCACAGAGAGCGGTGAAGTTGATAGTGTGCGATCGCGCCTAAGCGAATCAATTGGGCGCGATGGTCATATTGTTGTTGATCGTCAGCGCGAAATTGCAATTTCAGAAATTGAGGCCGACGAGATTACCGCCGGACCAGTGATCAACCCGGCAACTGGACGGCCCTGGTTTTTTGACCACGTTGTAGAAGGGTCCACCGGTGACGGCACGTTTGAAGCGCCACATGGAACGCTAGAAAGTGCGATCGCTACAGCCCCAACTGACGGCAACGGCATCATTTACATTACCAACAGTGAAAACCTCTCAGGTCCTATAACGCTGCCAGGCGGCGTGCAGGTTCTCACAAGTGGGCCAGAGCAGTTTATCGATGCTTTTGGCAGCGCTGCGCCAGTCCAGCTTCCCTTCTCAGGCAGCGGCGAGTTTCCAGTAATATCGGGCGCTGTAAGGCTAGAGAGCAACCCTGAAGCGCCCACCATATTCGATGGTTTCACAGTTGAAGACGCCGCCACAGAAACGTCTGAAGAAGAAACATCTGAAGAGATTAACGGGGGTATCTTTGCCGATAACTCATTCGGTGAGATTATTATTCGTAACAACGTTGTGACCACCGCAGGTAGTGGCATCGAAGTAGCCAGTAGCGAAGTAGACACCGCCGGGGGTGTAACCATCAGCGGCAACAGCATTGCGGGTGAAAATGCGGGCATTCAAGTGGCTACCACCGAGGCAACGCTCACAGGCGATATTGTTGTTAGCGACAACGTTGCTGGCCAGGCAGGCATCAGAATCGACACATATGAATCAAATCGCACTGGCAACCTTACTATTAGCGGCAATACTGTCGATACCACTGGTGTCGATACCACTGATGTCGATACCACTGACAGCGGTGACGAGGATAGCTACGGTCTTGGTATCAACCTTACCAGCAGAGACAGCAGCGTAGATGGCAACGTTGTTATTAGCGGTAACACTGTTGATACAAATGAAACGGGCATTGCCACCCGCTACAGCTACAGCGAGCTAGCGGGCGAGCTGGTAATTAGCGACAACCAAATCGGGACTGCAGACCCTGCAGACATAGAGGCAGCACCTTCAGGTGGTATTAATATCTTTACAGGAGACAGCCGTATCAGTGACGGTATCACCATTAGTGGTAATACTATCAACGCTCAATCTGTTGGTATTGGCATTGTCAGCTACAGTGGTGGGCCAAGGGGCCCTGAAGACCCTGACGAGATAGAAGACCCTAATGAGATAGAGCCTGGAATAGGCGGCGGCGTGACCATTAGTGGCAATACAGCAATAACTGTAGCAGGTGATGCCGACAGAGGTGCCTCCTTTTTCCCCTCCGGCAACTCAGTCGGCATTGGTGTGATTAACGGTCAGGGCAGTACAATTACCGGCGGCGTTAGTATTAGCGAAAATGGGCCCATCCGAGTGACTGGGGATGAAGAAATCTCAGCGGTTGGTATCACTGTCGTCAACAATCAAGGAACTGTCGAAGGGGGCGTGGAAATTACCAACAATGAGTCAATAGTAGTCAACGGAGCAGATACCGACTTCACGGGCCTGTATAGTCCGTCTCCAGAAGACTTTGGAACAGTTGGAATTGCTGTTGGCAACAACGCCTATAGCTATGGATCTAGCACCATTGACGGCGGTATTACTATCAGCGGCAATACCGATATAAACTCTAGTGAGTACGGGATTGCTGTTGTTAACAACGCTCAAAACTATAGCTACGACGCTAGCGCTATAGTTACCGGTGATATTACAATCACCGGCAACGGCGTTACGTCGACTGATGACAGTGTTTTGATTGTCAATCTAGACGAAGTGTCAGGCTCGGTCTCTGTTTCAGAGAACTTGCTGATCTCTATAGAAGATGACAGCATCGACTTTAGTAATTTGAGTTCTGCGAGTACGATTAATGGCGACGTAGCATTCTTTAACAACACTTTTGAGGCAGCAGGTGATGATATCAAGTGTACTAACAACGGTACGATTACCGGCACCGTTTCACCTATCAGCGTGACATGTCAGTCTCCACTTCGCAGATAAAAATATCTGCTTCTGCTAACTTTCAGGCACTGCTAAGCCAGTATCACATCAGCTTGCTGGTCTCGACCTATCAGGCTGGGAAGCTGATGATTTTGCGGGCCGACAAAGGCAATCTCAACGTTCACTTTCGCAGCTTCAAAAAGGCGATGGGCTTAGCCGCTAATCGCACCCGTCTTGCGATCGGCACGGCCTTTCATATTCATGAGCTGTACAATATGCCCGCCTTGACACCTAAGCTAGCGCCAGCGAACCAGCACGATGCCTGCTACATTCCTCGCAATAGCCACGTCACTGGCAATATTGATATTCATGAAATGGCCTGGGCCAAAGACGAGCTTTGGTTTGTCAATACGCGATTTTCGTGCCTGTGCACCCTAGATATGGCCTATAGCTTTAGGCCGCGATGGCGACCGCCGTTTGTCAGCGCCTATGCCCCTGAAGACCGCTGCCATCTGAATGGGCTAGCAGTTGTCGAGCATCGGCCTCGGTACGTGAGCGCTTTGGGATACAGCGATCAAGCGCGAGGCTGGCGCGAAAACAAAGCGAGCGGGGGCCTGCTGATGGAAATTGAGAGCGAAGAGGTCGTTGCTGAAGGGCTATCCATGCCGCACTCGCCGCGCTGGTATCGAGATCGACTGTGGGTACTAGAATCAGGGCAGGGCAGCTTGGCGGCGGTTGATTTAGCAACAGGGCAGCTAGAGACTGTGGCGCGGTGCCCTGGCTTTACCAGATGGGTTGATTTTGTTGGGCCGCTGGCATTTATTGGGCTCTCGCAGGTAAGAGAGAGTGCAACGTTTAGCGGCCTACCGCTAACAGAAAGGTTAGAAACGCGAACCTGTGGGGTTTGGGTCGTCAATATTGAAACCGGGCAAACTGTCGCTCAGCTTGAGTTTGAATCAGGCGTAGAAGAGATTTTTGCGGTGCAGGCGCTGCAGGGCATTCGCTTTCCTGAGATTATGCCTGATGACGAGTCGCTAATAGGTAAGTCGTATGCGTTACCGCCAGAGGCTTTAGCGGAAGTTTCGGTATGAGTTCTTATCTATTAGTTCTTGTCAACTCGTTTGTTAGTTAGATTTGCACGTTTAGTCTTGTCACTCTGTTTTTCTGGTCTGTTTTGTTTACCTATTTCTGTTGATCTGCCTTTGTTGATCTGCCTTTGTTAATCTGTCCTTAATTTTTTAAGTCCTATGCCTTTAACCCACACTGTCCAGAGCGTGACTGAACAAGCAGGTCAGCTAATGTCTGTTAAAAAGCTGGGAACGGTGCGATCGCCCACCGCTACCCTACGGCCAACAGACGTTTACTACTTGACCTATCACAGTGCCGCAGCTGGCGGGAGCCGCATCGCCGCCAAGCTGTATGTGCCAGCTGGTACACCACCCGCTGCGGGTTGGCCAGTCACACTGTGGTGTCATGGGCTAGGCGATCCGGCCATGGACTTTCGGCGGTGGCCGTTTGTAGAAAGTGGGCCCAATAGCTGGCAAGACACGCGCGGCTACTTAACCGGACGCTGGGCACATTCAGGCTATGCGACCTTGGTGCCTTGGCTGCCGGGGGCCGGGGCCTCCGAACCGCTGATGTCCTATAGTCCGCTGTCGCTGGCACGAAACGCCCAGGCAGTTGCAGATGGCTTGTTGGCACTAAGACAGCTTCCAGAAACGTTGTCACGTTTAGAAGGTGGACTAATAGAAGGCGAACTAAAGCGTGAACCAGTTGCACTCAATTTTCAACAGCAGGTATTGCGCTCAGACTGCGTCTCTTCACCACTCCTAGTATATCTATCAGCGCACCTACAAGATTTTCCAGCCACTCAAACGGTTCGAGCCCTCGTCGCAGATGATTTTCAGCCCAGCGTGGCTTACAACATTAGCTATCTCCATCCGTATTTGTTAAAGCTAACAGGACGAATGGCGGCGGCCATGCGCTGCATTTGGTCGCGGACAACGTGGGCGTTGGCAAGAGAGCAAGGCTGGCCTGTCAGTGAGTTTTTTACACCTGAGGCCATTGCCCTTTTTGGTCAGCCGATTGAAACGACTGTAGGCGTACGCGATCGCATTTTTGCCTCTCGCCTGGTACCGCCTCCGCGCAGCGAGCTGGCGCTGCTACTAGAATCAGCAGTTACTTCAGCTATCGGGCGCATCCCTACAGGCGCAGACATTCAAGACTGGGTCTGCACGCCCCAGATGCGCGAATGGATGAACCTAGGCGGCTTACAATCTGTTGTTAATTCCCCCTTCTATCAGCGCTATTATGCGCAGAGCGATCCTTTTTTCGCTGAGAACATTACGCCTTTCAGCCCAGGCGTGCCGCTATTAGCCGTCTCTCGAATCGGATCGGGCGCGGTGAATACTGGCGGACTGCCTAGCTTTGACAAGCGCTATCAAAATATGACCAGGCCCAAGCTCGATACCCTGCAAAGCTGGGGCTGGTCAGTTGAGCTAGTCAGGCTAGATGAAAAGGCTGGGACTTCATTCTCTAGCGGGCGATCGCAAGCAGTCGTGCTAAAGCGACTCAAAGAGATTTTAGGTGTAGCGGATAGTCTTGTTTAGCTTTTGCTGAGCTGACGGACGCTGAACACGCCAAGCTAGGCCAAGCTGCTCTAACAGCAAAATGCAATAGCCGCTGATATCTATTTGCCACCAGCGATGCGTATTTATAGCCGAGTTAGGAAAGGCATGGTGATTGTTGTGTAGTGAAAGGCCCAGCGTAGGCAAAGTGAGCCAAAGATTGTTGTAGCTGCGATCGCTTGTTTGATAAGGCCGCGATCCAAAGCTATGACAAAGAGAATTAATACTCCATACCAAATGATTAACAACGCCAATTCTGATCATGCCGCCCCAGAGAAAGCCACCTAGTGCACCATTCCAAGAATGAGTAACCCCTCCAACAAAAGCAGCAGGTAAAGCAAGGCCGAGAGCGACATAGAGCGGATAGCAGCAATGAGCTACGCGCACAACAGGATCTTGCAACAAGTCTTTGACACGGCGTGACCAGCGCAGCGGATACTGAGAAAGGGGTTGAAACAGCCAGCCAGAATGTGCATGCAGCAAGCCTTTCGTTGGCGAGTGCGGATCGAGCGGCTGATCGCTGTATTTGTGATGAGTGCGGTGAACGCCAGCCCACCAGATGACAGACCCCTGAAAGGCCATAGACCCTAGAGCCGCTAGAACCGTACGAACCGTATGCTGGGCGCGAAAAGAGCGGTGAGCAAAGTGACGATGGAAACCCACTTCGATGCCCAACAGAGTAAGCATGCACATCGCCACGCATACACTTAGCTCTAGCCCGCTAAATCCTTGCTGCCGACCTCGATAGAGAGCCAGCAAAAGACACAGCGGCGGCGCGATTTCATCGGCAAGGCAGAAAATAGAGAATTGAGAGAAACGCATGTACATCAAGTATTTTTATTAGGCTACCCAGCCGAGATAAGGGATTCTCTGATCCCAGCTATCTCCTAGCGACCTTCCAGCGACCTCCCAGCGACGAGGCGCACACCTTTACAGAATTGATGTACTGACGGCAGTTATTTATCGCAGAGACACACATCCCTGTATTTTGCCTTTTATGTTCTCGGGCACTGATCACATGTAGCCTCGAGGGAGCTTGACGAAAGGTTATTTGAGCGAATGGAAGCTTAGTAACGAGCTATCAATAATTGTCAGATTCCAAAAACCGCTCATAGCGCTTAATATGAAGTAGAAGCGTGTGCCAATTTTGAGTGATGGGATTTGAATTTCGCAACCAGTTAGCGCCAGCCTTAGAAGAGAATCTGCGCAATTTCTATGTCACGCTCTCAGAAAAAGACCGACGACGGTTTGCGGCCTTGCAAGCCCAGCAGTTAGGCCATGGTTCGATGGAATACCTCGCAGCGGTGCTTGGCTGCTCTCGCCGCACGATAGAGCGAGGTAAGCAGGAATTGCCGCAGTTGCCTCATGACCCGGCAGCTGGTCGCGTGCGAAAAGTCGGCGGTGGTCGAAAAAAAGATCGTTGAAGCGAGCACGATTGAAACGAATCTGAACCAATTGCTAGAGCATCGTAGAGCCGGTGACCCAGACGATGGGACCGTCGTCTTCACTGACCTATCGCCCCATCATCTCTCTGAGCAGCTCAATCAATTAGGGAGCCCTGTCAGCAGCGAAACCATTCGTCGGTGGATGACCCAGAAAAAGCTGCGATTACGGAAGATTCAGAAAGTGCTCAGTTGCGGGCACAGTGACCATCGCAACCAACAGTTCGAGCGGATTGCTGAGCTAGTTGAGCAATACCGAGCGGCAGGCAATCCCTACTTCTCAGTCGATAGCAAGGCCCGAGAGTTCTTAGGACAGCTTTATCGTCAGGGCCGAGTGCGCTGCACACGACCATTTCAGGCATTTGACCATGATTTCCCATCCCTGGCCACAGGCGTCGTCATTCCCCACGGTATTTATGACCCATTGCACAATTGTGGCCATCTCAACTTGGGGCTCTCTCGGGACACCACCCAATTCGCTTGTGATAGCTTGGCCTGGTTTTGGCTGCATATTGGCCAGCTCCGTTATTCTACCGCTCGTTCTATTCTTATTCTGTGTGATGGCGGCGGCAGCAATTCAGCCCGCAAGTACATTTTCAAGTACGATTTGCAACAATTAGTCAATCGCATCGGCATTGAAATTCGCATCGCTCACTACCCCAGCTATTGTTCCAAGTACAATCCCATTGAGCGACGGTTTTTCCCTCATGTGGGACGCGCCTGTCAGGGCAGGTTATTCAATAGCCTCGATACTGTCGTTGCCTTAATGCAGAAAGCAACCACCTCTAAGGGATTAAAAACCTCCGTCAACGTGATTCACCAGAAATATCTGGCTGGCCGAGAAGCCACTGAACAGATCAAGCGGGACTTAGAAATTGTCTACGATGAGGTGCTCCCTCAATGGAACTATCGGGCCATTCCTAAGAATCCGACATTAGTTGTTTGACCATTCCTTAGCTAGTTCACACTGAGCTGTTCAGCGCTGCTTTTGTTCGATATGTTTGATGTGACCAACCGGATGACCAGAATGACACACCAGCCGAAGAAAAGCCGCCGCTCATTTTTAGCCACCAGCCTGACAACAGCTTTAGGCGTGGCCGGATGCTCCAAAGTACAGCGCCAATCAGCAACTTCTTCAACCCCAGCCGCGCCAGCCAACGCATCCGCTGCCATACCGACCACCACCACCCCTAACAAAACGCTACTAGCCGAATCCACCATCCCTACACAGCCACTAGGACGCACGAACGTCCAACTTCCTATTTTGGGCTTGGGCGGTGCGGGCAAAACGCCCCTATCTGCACCCAATCAAGAGCAGGCTGCTATAGCACAAATTCAAAGGGCACTAGCGCTAGGCATTCGCTACTTTGATACAGCCGCGAGCTATGGCCCCAGCGAGTCCTATCTGGGAAAAGTGCTGCCTGACTATCGGCAAGAGATTTTTCTAGCAAGCAAAACATCGGCGCGCGATCGCGATGGAGCCTGGCGTGATTTGGAGCGCTCCTTACAGCGGCTAAATACCGACTATCTTGACCTCTGGCAGTTTCACCATGTGTCTTTTGAGTCCGAGCTAGACACCCTGTTCGGTGACAATGGCGCAGCCAAGGCCCTAGAAGAAGCCCAAGCGCAAGGACTCGTTCGCTTTAGTGGCATCACCGGCCATCATGAGCCTGATATTATCGCCGCAGGACTGCAGCGCTATCCTTTTGACCACGCGCTGATTCCGGTCAATGCGGCAGATTCGCATCACCCGACGCCTTTTATTCCCAGCGTTCTGCCCGTTGCACAAGCGCAGAATGTTGGCATCACAGCGATGAAGGTGCCTGCCTATGGCAATTTGCTCAAGCCGGGTGTCTTAGACGGTATGACGCAGGCAATGGGCTATGCGCTTTCACAAACAGGCGTTCACTGCGCGGTGATTGCGGCCAAAACTATCGAGCAGCTAGAAGAGAACGTGCGCGTTGCCCAGGCATTTCAACCTTTAGACGCAGCCGCCCTCGCAGAGATTGAGCAAAAAACCGCGGCAGCATGGCAAGACAATACGTTCTTTCGAGCGTGGACGTAGCCTCTAAATATCAACCCTGCTGATATCAGGCCTAATATCAAAGGCCCATAAAAGCGATAGTATTCTCTAGGCAATAAGAGGATAGGCTAATGACCAGCGTTTATCAGGCCAAGTCCCACAGCTTTAAAAAGCTTCAGCGATCGCTGCGCGCCAAAGTCGGTAAAGCGATCGCCCACTACCAAATGATTGAAGCAGGCGATCGCGTTATGGTCTGTGTTTCTGGTGGCAAAGACTCCTACGCCCTGCTAGATATTTTGCAGCACCTGCAGCGCCACGCCCCCATTCACTTCGATCTTTTGGCCGTCAATCTCGATCAAAAGCAGCCAGGATTTCCGACACAGGTGCTACCAGACTATTTTGAGTCGATTGGCGTGCGCTACCGAATTGTTGAGCAAGACACGTATAGCACCGTCAAACAGATCATCCCCGAAGGAAAAACCATGTGCAGCCTGTGCTCTCGGCTGAGGCGAGGCGTGCTGTACCGAGTGGCCACAGAAGAAGGCATTACTAAAATTGCCCTCGGTCACCACCGCGACGACATTGTCGAAACGCTGTTTCTCAACCTATTTCATGGCGGCAGGCTCAAGACAATGCCACCCAAACTACTCACCGACGACCGCCATCACATCGTCATCAGGCCGCTGGCCTATTGCACCGAAAAAGATCTAGCTCGCTACGCTCGTCACCAGGCGTTTCCCATCATTCCCTGCACGCTCTGCGGCTCTCAAGAAAATTTGCAGCGATCGCAGATCAAACAGATGCTACAGAACTGGGAAAAGCAGTGGCCCGGGCGCACAGAAACGATATTCCGCAGTCTGCAAAATGTCGCGCCCTCACAGCTAGCCGACAGCACAATCTTTAACTTTAAAGAGCTAGAGGCAGCAAAAATAGAGGCAAGAAAATAGAAGCAGGACAAATACAGATCGATTCTGTAGCCCATTAGCCCACTCAGCCCAGCTTGTTTCAAACGTCACGCTTTCCCAGCTTTGCACCACCGTGCTTAAAGTTGTGTATCTAAGACTGTGTGCGCCTAACGATTGCGTCTAAAAACGCCCAAACAGCAGCGATCGCTACTCACCTCACCCACGATCTTTGCTCTGCATCTTTCTGATTTAGTTTCCGGACAAATACAGATGCGGTAATTAAATTAACAACATATGCGCAATTCGCATGGTAATTTGCGCTTGTCGGCAAAACCTAAAAAGCAACTTTTATTAAGTCAGGTAGATATTAGGCATTTTTATGCCACGTCTAACAAGCTCGTGCTGTTAGAGACAACTGCCAGAACGATAAAACTTCAAATGGAACTTGAACAATGAATCGAAAGGGCTTGTGTATACCTAGAGTTTTACCTACCGCCAATCGCTGGTTTCGGCAGCTGACGCAGCTATCGGCTAAGTGGTTTAGCCAGGGCACCGACGGTTGGGCAATGCTGCCGGTGCTGCTAGTTTTAATGGCGATCGCAGCGCCTGCCGCGATCGCTCAAGAAGCTGCCGAGACGCCTTCTATCGCAGACAGCATCTTCCAGCCGATTGTCGATCTGCTCTCTGTCTTACTGTTCTTTAAAATCGGCGGCGAAAACGGCTTTCCGTTTATTGTGCTGTGGCTATTTGTCGCAGCTATCTTCTTTACCGTGCGGATGGGGTTTATCAACCTGCGTGGGTTAAAGCACGCCATCTTAGTAGTACAAGGCAGGTTTGATGACGAGCATGACGATGGTGAAGTCTCTCACTTTCAGGCGCTAGCGACGGCTGTATCTGGAACGGTTGGCTTAGGTAACATTGCTGGTGTTGCGATCGCTATTCAGCTTGGCGGCCCAGGCGCAATGTTTTGGTTAACCATCGCCGGAATATGCGGCATGGTCAGCAAGTTTGTTGAATGCACCCTGGCGGTCAAGTATCGCCGCCGCCTGCCAGACGGCACCATTTTGGGTGGCCCCATGTACTATCTCAAGCAGGGTTTAGCAGCAAGAGGGCTACAGCCACTGGGTAAGGGCTTAGCCATCCTCTTTAGCATTCTTTGCTTGGGCGGTAGCCTGGGCGGAGCCAACATGTTTCAGTCTAACCAAGCCTACTCAGCTATTTCTGGACTGATTCCAGGGCTCCCTGCTTGGCTATTCGGCCTGATACTAGCAGCGCTCTCAGCATTTGTAATTATCGGCGGCATTAAGCGCATCGGCGCAGTAGCCGAAAAGCTAGTGCCCGCGATGGCAGCGCTCTACGTTCTCGCCTGTCTAATTGTTATCGGGGTCAACATTGGTCAGGTGCCCGCTGCTATTGGCACCATTATTTCTGAGGCATTTGTACCCCAGGCCGCAGTGGGTGGTCTGGTGGGTGTCATGGTACAGGGTATTCGACGAAGTTCTTTCTCTAACGAAGCTGGGGTTGGCTCAGCAGCGATCGCACACTCTGCGGCCCGCACTGACGAACCTGTTCGAGAAGGACTTGTTTCTCTGCTAGAGCCCCTGATTGACACCGTCATCATTTGCAACCTCACAGCGATCACTATCGTTCTAACCGGCGCTTATTTAGATACCGGCGAAGAACTCAGCGGTGTCGCCATGACGGCCAGTGCTTTTGGCTCAGTGATTAGCTGGTTTCCAATTGTATTAAGTATCGCAGTTTGTCTCTTTGCGTTCTCAACGATTATCTCTTGGAGCTATTACGGCATTCAGGCTTGGACCTATCTCTTTGGAGAACAAAGCACTTTACTCTTCAAAATTATCTACGTAGTTTGCACGTTCTTAGGCTGTCTGACTAGCCTTTCTTTGATCATCGACTTCAGCGATTTGCTGTTGTTAGGCATGGCCTTCCCCAACCTGCTAGGCTGTTACATTCTCTCAAATGAGGTTGCAGGCGATCTCAAAGACTATTGGGCAAGGTTAACATCTGGCCAGATGGTAATGGTCGAGTCATAGACAACTCATCAGCTAAACTATCGTTAACTAAACGCTCACTCACTACTTGTCAGCACACAGGTAGTCAGCACACAGGTAGTCAGCACACAGGTAGTCAGCACACAGGTAGTCAGCACACAGGTAGTCAGCACACGGGTCTTAGTCACGTAACTCACGCTGCTGAGCAACCCACTTTTGACGCTCTTGGGGCGATCGCACTGTGTACTCACCGTAGAACTGACTGAATCTCCAGAACCACTGTAGGCCTCTGACTATCGCGGGCTTGCGGTGGTTTTGTTGTGGAATAGTAGCGGGAACAGAAGACGCTTTAAAAATCATTAGGAGTACCTTGAATGAAGATACTCCTAATGTAGCTGCGCCAATTTGAAACAACAAAAGGCTGAGCAGATAGCGCCCATGCAAAAAGTCGATAGGCAAAATATTGGGTAAGAATTTTTCCGATACTTCTACTGCTTTAGAACAAGCACCGGACAGTGGGCAAAACGGACGACCCGCTCGGCAATAGAACCCATAAAGAAACGGGAAATGCCCGTTCGGCCTCGTGAGGGCATTACAACAAGGCCGATGTTCTGATTCTCGGCATAGTCAATAATTTCAGCCGTCGGATCGCCTTCTCCTATTTCAAAATGAAGACCAGCGTATTCACTTTTCGGAAAATTTTCATCAAACAGCTTCAAGATTGTCTCTTTGCGCTTATCAGTGTTAATCGACTCCCACACCACGCCTGGCTCTGTCGCCTCTAAGGGCTTTAACACATGAATAACATAGACATTTTCGTTAGCCTCGGCGAAGGCGATTGTTTCTTTCAGCGCCTGCAAAGACTTTTCAGAAAAGTCAATAGGCACTAAAATACGCTCTTTTGAAAATAAAACCATCAGAACAAACCGTTAGCTATAACAAGTATCGGCAAATACGCAGCAGCAACGTTTTTATTAAGGGTATTGGCTTAACACTACCAGATGCAGAGAGCGTAGAGCGTACAAACGCATACAATCGTAAAATATGGACTGCGCTCATGATTTGCCAATGACTCTCAACTTCAAATTTGCTATTGTCAGCGACTTGCACATCGCACTACCGCAGACAATTTGGGACGCGCCGCATCGGTTTCATCTAGTCGAGGTCAGTATTCCAGCGTTTGAGCAAATTTTGACCCAGTTAGAGGCTGACCCACCAGATTTTTTGCTATTGCCCGGAGACTTGGTTCAGCACGGCGAGCGAGAAAACCATGAGTGGGTAGCCAATCGGCTAGCGCAACTGCCGTTTCCAACGTATGTAGTGCCGGGCAACCACGATGTGGTTCGCCGAGATGGTAATTTACCTGGCGACGATGAAGATAAGAAAGGTAGCAAAGATCGAATTGCGCTGGCCGATTTTCCGGCGATTTATCAGCGCTTTGGCTACAGCGATGGCAAGCAACTGGACTATCACCAAGAAATTTTGCCAGGAGTGCATCTAATCGGGCTAAATTCCAATGCGTTCGATGCCTCGGGTGAGCAAATTGGCACCGGGCTCATTGACGATGAGCAGTTTGCTTGGCTCGATACCAAACTAGCAGCGCTAGCCGGTCAGTTTGTGATGGTAATGGTGCATCACAATGTACTAGAACATTTACCTGGCCAGGCCAGCAATCAGCTCGGTCAGCGCTACATGATTCGCAACGCGCCAGCACTGGTGTCTCGGTTGCAGGCGGCCAAAGTGCCGGTAGCGTTTACAGGGCATTTGCACGTGCAAGATATCGCCCAGGCAGCAGACTTTTACGCCATTACGACCGGATCGCTAGTGAGCTATCCGCATCCGTATCGATTGCTGTCGTTAACTACAGATGAAGAGGGACGGCATCACCTATCGATAGAAACCCAACGGGTAGAGGCGGTGCCAGAGTGGCCGACGCTGCAGGCTACCTCTAAAGATTGGATGTGCGATCGCTCACTGCCTTTTATTACCCAGCTGCTGAGCGATCCGCCGCTTTGCCTAACGCCCAGAGCAGCAAAAGGCGATGCCAGTGAGATTCGCGATTTTTGGGCAACAGTAGCAGCAGGCGATGCCAGCTTTGACTACCCTCAGCTACCAGCAGCAGCACAGCGATATTTCCAGCGGTATAACGCGGTGGATACAACAGGGCAGCCAAGGCTGATTGATAACGATGCCACTTTGACATTGGGATAGTTGACATTGAGATAAGTAAGGAGGTTAGGTGTGGACGTAGGACAGTCTTTAACTGAGCGGTATTTGGCGCTGATCGATGAGATTGTGCAGCAAACGCTGAAGGGCAATGTGCGCTCAAAAGAGCAGGTGCGATCGCAGCTCGAATCATCCGTTGAAGCAGGCACAGGCGAAATCTTTGAGCGGGCAGTGGCCACCCGCATCGCCGAAATTGAGCCGCAGATAGAAAGCTCGCTCAAGGCCCCACGAATCTTGCGGGCGCTTAAAACAATCGAGAGCGAGTGGCAAAAAGGGCAGGCATCGCGTCAGATAGCCAGCGGCGTAGCCAGCGCTGCTCAAAAGCTACAGCAGGCTGACCTGGCTGAGCGGCCTGAAATATTTCTCAGCTTTATCGATTCCAATCAGCCCAATAGCCTGAACCGCCAGCAGCTAAAGCAGCTTGCCAAAAGCTTGGCATCTGACGAAATGGCCGCCTGGCGAACCGGCATTTTGGCTGGGCTAGCGACCTACGAGCGCCTAGAGCCTGAGCTAGTTAGCTGGCTATACGCACCAGCAGGTGCACCCGTTGGCTTTGGCGAAAGAGAGCAGGCAGGGCCTTGGTCGCTGTGGAAAAAGACCTCAGTAGGGCTGCCCAAGCTGCTGTTTACCACCCTGTCACAAAACGAACCCGTAGAAGCCATCACGCGAACGGCAGTCGATGTGGCAAGCTGGGTCGATTTGGCAGTGGCCATGCACTTCTTGCAGCGCGGCCTGATCGTCTGGTTCGATAAACAGCCCTATAGTGCTAAAGCGGGCAAGCAGCTATCGTACAGCACGTCTTTGATTTTCGCGGCGATTTGGGGGCGACTCTCTCAAGGGTTTGCCGCCGCAGGCAATCCGTCTTATCAGGCGCTCGGCAACGGCTGCTTTCAGCTCATGCTACAGGGCCTGCGAACGTTCGCGCAGCGAGACGATTTTCCGCTATACGGCGGTGTGTTTGCCTCTTTTTCAGGAGACTATCTGCAAGACACGCTCGATTACTTTAGCGAGCCGCTGCGGCAGGTGGAAGGCACGCAGGAAAAAGCGCGAATTTTAACCTTGCTAGGCTATTCTCGGCAGATGCTGGGGCAGGCGATCGCAGCAAAAGCTTTTTATCAGCGGGCGTTGGAAATTGCCCAAGAAGCAGGGGACTTGGCCTGTGAAACGGCAGACTTGTGCCATTTGGCACGCAATGCGGTGCTAGAGAAAGATTTTGCTGATGGCGTCGCGACCAGTCAGCGGGCGTTGATTTTGGCGCGACAGCGAGGCGATCGCGTGGGTGAGGCGAATGCGCTAGTAAACCTAGGCTATGCGCAGGTGCTGCAGGCGCGGGCAAATGATGTAGGAGATACAGCGGTGTATGATTCGGCGATCGCCTATCTCAATCAAGGACTAGAACTTGCCCTCAAACAAGGAGACTTTCAGTCTCAAGCGCTGGCTTACAACAGTTTGGGCATTGGCTACGTGATGTGCGATCGCCCTCAAGACGGCCTAGACGTTCTCACCAAAGGCGCAGAGGCAATCAAAAGTGCAGGCAATATTTATCTGCAAGGACTCTACACCCTTTACACCGCCGAAGCCTATCATGCGCTAAAAAACCAAGCATCAGAAAGCCAGACACCCCAAAACCAGCCGCCCCAAAACGTCGAAGAAGCCGTTTTCTACAGCGTACTGGCCATGTATTTGCTTGAAAGTATTGGCTCAGAAGAGTGGCAACAGGCTGCTGGGCTTGCCTCTATTTTACAAGGTCAGCTTGGGGAAGAAGACTTTCAGCAAATTCTAGAGAAATATCGTCGTCAGCTCACACCAGTCATGAGTATGGAAGGCTACGACGCGCTGCCCGCACTGCTACAGCGATATCGGGATCAGTAACACCTATGCGTCACAAACCTCTTGTTTTCACCTGCGCTTAATGACTCGCAGCGCAGAGTTATTCACTCACCAACCGCGCTTTATCAGTCGCACGCTAAAATCGTTCATCATCGTACTGCGCTTGGTGAGGCGCACAGCAAAATTGCTGATGACCATACTTGACACAGACCGCTGCAAAATCAGTCACAACCACGCTGCACTTGATGCGAACCGCGCGGCAACAACGCCTCTCTATTTCAGACATTAGCTCAGGATCGGCGTCCTCAGACTTGATGTCCATGTTCTCTTCCCCCATTGCAGCCGAGTCTCAGCAATTTTAGGTAAGCAAACACGGTCGGTCGGTAAACTTGGGATTTTCTCTGGTAATTAAGCGCAGTGCCCAAAACCAGTGATCGGGCTATTCTTTGAGCGCTCTTAGTGCCTTACTCGTTACTTGCACTGCCAGTCTGATAAATTCGAGCCTTCACACAGTCTAAAATTTCTTGGGCAGATGCGATCGCCGCCTGTCCATCAGACTGACCGTAGGTTTCTGAAGGGATTAGCCCTGCTAACGCATCCGGGTATCGAGTCGGGATATAGAGCTTGTCGAGGGCCGCTGCCGCTTCTTCGATTTCTGCAAAGCGCGATCGCTCATCTTCAGGCAGCTCTCGCACTAGCCTCACGCACGAATGCCCCCAAGCATCAAGATCCAAAAATCGCCAGAGCGCCTTTAATGCTTTTTCACCCGCTTGCTGAGCGCAAAAGCAGCCCAGGGCATACTTTCTGGCTGCGACCAGGACGGCAGCCCCTTCTAAATCATCGGCAGCCTGTTTGTACCAGTTATCAGCTTCTTGCCTGAGCTTCTTCTCGCTCATATAGCACTTTGCCCTCCCTTAAAAGCTGGGCGATAAAAGGTCTTTCTCGGCAGTACTCTAGCTCTGCAGGCGTATATACAATGGCATCGACTGACCGTGGCGAATCTCTTAAAAGATCTAAGACTTTACCGATTCGATCCAATGGACGCATCTCACACTGCCATAACATAAACAGGTCAATGTCTGAGCGTCTAGTCGCCTCACCGCAGGCCCATGAGCCAAACAATATAATCTTCTCTGGATTAAACTCCACCCGCAAACGTTCAGTCGCTTTGTCTAACCAAGGTTGGATGTTTTGAATGCTTTGCCCCATCAGCTATACCCAGTAATGCTTTGGTCATCGACATCGCTTTACAGCTTCCCATTCATAATAAGAGAAGTTTGCCGTAGTTTGACTGGCCCATTGAATACTCAAGCGTGGGCACTCAAGCCACAGCACTACAATAAAGCCAGTTTATCTTATCCTCCGCTATGAAATTCTTTGAAAAACCCAGCGCAGATCTCGCCGATCGCGTTCCCCCCGGACAGCATCTCGCTAAGGGCTTTCCGGTCTTAACCTATGGCGACACCCCACAAATTAGCACCGACGAGTGGCAGCTCACCGTCACTGGCCTCGCCACGCCCAAAACCTTTTCCTGGCAAGATTTTATGGATTTGCCACAGAGCGAATTTACCGCAGATTTTCACTGCGTCACCACCTGGAGCAAGCTAGATGTAAAGTGGCGCGGGGTAAAAGTAACAGACTTTCTCCAGGCAGTTGAAATCGATCCTCAGGCGGTACATGTAATGGAGCACTGCTATGGCGACTACACCACTAACTTGCCCCTAGACGACTTTGCTAGAGAAGAAAACTTTTTTGCCCACACCCTCTACGGCGAAGCACTACCGGCTGAACACGGTGGACCCATGCGGACGGTAGTGCCTCATCTATATGCTTGGAAAAGCGCTAAATGGATTAACGGTTTAGAATTTTTGCCCAAGATGGAGCTGGGCTTTTGGGAACGCAATGGCTATCACCACCGAGGTGAGCCATTTGCCGAGGAACGCTACAGCCTATAGCCAGCGCTGCGTGCCCCATACAATCAAATCTTCTGATGAGACAAAGAGTTCGCCAGCAATGGTCTTAATTCGCATATTGCCTTCAGACATCAGCATTGCTTGAATATGGTACCAGCTGCCTCGTCTTAGAACTAAAAGGTCTTGTCGAGAAACTTTTTTGCCGCAAGTCGAGGCCTTGCTGTTTTCAGAGCTGTTCTTAGAGTTGTTTTCGGAGCTGCTGCCAGAATCGGTTTTTCCAGGGCAGGTCTTTCCATACCAAACGTCCCACAGCTCAGATGCTGGGGTGCGATACACCTGGCAGTCTTTGGGAATATGACACTGTTGAAAGTAGCAGGTGCCGTTGGTTCTTTGACTCACAGGGAAAAAGCTGTTTTCTATTAGAGTGTGACAAACCGTTTCCCAGTAAATAGAGTCTCTAGCCACAATGGCAGTAGGAATATCTCTAACTAACTTTCCGGTAACAACAGGCCCTTCTTTTCGGCTGGTGAGCGTGGTGAGATCTTTATTGTAGCTGGCAATTAAGTCAGTGCTAGAAAAGTAGGTAGGCTGCTCATTAACAAATGATTCAACAAATGATTTTATATATTCAACGTTGGCAGGGCTAATAGAGCGTTTACTCGATACCGTAGCGCTGGTGACAATTGTTTTTTTTGGTGATGACTGTGAAAGGGGAATGGGCGATCGCATAGAGAGCTCTCTATTCACCGCTTCTACTTCGGCAGCAGCAGCATCCGGCTCTGCTGCTGTCTTAACGGATGCCATTCCTATAGCGGCAGCCTCTCGAAGGGTAAACAAAGCGCCCGTTACGTATCCAGTCGGATCTCTTAGCGCCACGACATGCCCATCAACCGAGAAAGTCTGCCAAGACCGGTTCAATAGCTGAGCCTGGCTGGGCAGCGACATCATTCCGACACCTTCTAATGCCGCGCTCAATGCGCTATTTAAAATAGAATTCTCTTTAGACCCATCTTTCTGAAAGGCTAAGACATCACTCACAGGTCGATCTAGCGCCTCGGTTAGAGACCACTTTGTCATTGACTCAGCTAGCGCATTCATAAAGACCACATCGCCATGACGATCGGTCGCAATCACAGCCTCGCTTAGAGACTGAAAGGCCGTTGCATACCAGTGTTCGCTAGATCGAACAACCTGTTCTTTCTCGTGCTTGTGCAGAGCAATTTCAATGGCAATGCCTAGCTCTCTTTGTTCAAAGGGTTTTAACAAATAGCCATAGGGATCGGTCTGGTTAGCTTCTTTGAAAGTGTTTCTATCTGCATTAGCAGTCAGAAACACAATCGGAATTTGCAGCTCTGATCTGACTTGTTCAGAAACATCAATTCCTGTCATTTCACCTTTTAGATGAATATCCATCAAGATCACATCCGGACGGCTATCCCTAATTTTTCTAAGGGCAACATCTCCAGAGGCAGCCACGCCCGCAATGTCGTAGCCTAACCGCATCAGGCTAGTCTTGATATCTAGCGAAATCACACTTTCATCTTCAACAATCATCACCTTTTTGGCTGCGGCTGGAGCTGCGGCTATTGTACTAGGCAGTGGAAATTGAGAGGGCTGATTGGTTTCTAGTTGAGTAATCATAATAGCTGTCCTTCAGCTGGATAGATTTGATTTCGGAGTGTTGACTGGAAGTATTGGTTTAGGAGATTAATTCTAGAGGTGCATCATCTCCTCGCATGCACATAAGTTGAAAAGACTGAGAAAAATCGGCTATACGCTCTCCTTAGCTATTCTTTAGGTTGAAAGCGAAAGCTCACTAAAGTTAAAGGCAAAGCCACGTCCATGCTCACCTTTTTCTATAGTTAGGTGGCCATCAAGCTGCTCTGTCAGGCTACTTACGAGCTGTAATCCCAGCGTAGTGGCGCTTTCAAGATTAAAGTCATCAGGGGGGCCTACGCCATTATCCTGATAGCTAATAGAAAAATGATCGCAATCTGTCAATCTGGCTTCGATTTTAATTTCGCAACTGACTGGCATATCCTGACTCGGCCCGTCTCGACTCAACGCTGAAGTCGTTCCAGAGGAGGCTTCTGAAGTAGCCTTTGGAAATGCATACTTCAAAGAGTTAGTAACCAGCTCGTTAATAATGAGTCCACACGAGATAGCGGTGTCTATTTCCAGAAAAATACCGCTGATACAGATATCAGCGCAAATGTCGCTTTGATCGATGTTGTAAGAGCGGAGTAAATGACCAGATAGATCTCGAACGTAGCCTGCTAGCTCAATTTTCCCAAGGTCGGCAGACTGATAGAGCTTTTCGTGAACCATCGCCATCAGTCGAACTCGGTTTTGACTATCGAGGAAACAGCTCAGTACCTTTTCGTCATTGATGGCGTTGGACTGAAGATTTAGCAAACTGCAAATTATTTGCAAGTTGTTTTTAACACGATGATGAATCTCTTTGAGCAAAGCTTCTTTTTCTTTGAGCGATCTTTTAATTTCGGCTTCTGCCTGCTCCCGTTTGATACTATCTCTAAGACCCCGTACCCGGTGACACAGCAGAGCCCAATGAATAGGCTTGGTCACATAGTCTGTTGCACCCGCAGCAAAAGCCTGATCGACAGACTGAGAGTCGTCTAAACTGGTAATGATAAGTATAGGCACCGAGACTTTTTCTACTCGCCCTGTAGAGAGGTTTTCAGAGAGACCTTGTAGCGCAGCGCAGCAGCTAAATCCGTCCATCTCTGGCATTACCGCATCTAGCAAAACGATATCAGGTTTCTCTTTCTCGAATAAGTACAAACATTCAACACCGTTACTAGCTTCTATCACACGGAAGCCTTCTTTTTGCATAGCAACTCTTAGTAACAGCCGTGTGGTTGGCTCATCATCAACTATCAAGATAGATAGGCAAGGTTGCGCTGCACCGTTAATGATAGCTTCAGCCTGCGTAACGATATGCGGCTGCTTGTCAGCAATAGCCTTGTCAAATTGAGAGATGACAGTGGTTTGAGGCAAAGAGGTGACGGTAGTTTGAGGCATGAGATTTTCAGTTAAATTGAAGCTGACAAATTACGGCTGATAAATTGCGGCTAAGAAATGCCGCTGAAAAGTAGAGCTGAGCGGTTGAATCGTTACTGGTTGTTTTTATAGGTTTCGATAACGGCTTGAACTTTCTCATATTCGAGCTTGGCTTGCTCAATTAATGGCATTGCTGGCCGCGTCCGATTGCTTTTCCCGACAACTTCCATCTGCCGAGCGAATTCAAAGAGGCGCATTGCCCCCACACAGCCACTAAGCGATTTTAGGGCGTGAGCGGTGCTCTTCAGCGCTGAGGAATTGTCTGCGGCGATCGCAGCATCCACTGCATCTATTCGGGTAGGCGCATCTGCTAAAAAGCTGTCGCACACCTCGATTAAGAACAAGCGATCGCTGCTGATACTTTCTAAAGACTGAGTGTCTAGCGTAGGAAGATTTTGTGTATCTAGAGACATGTTGTTATTACCTGTTAGCGGCTGTCAGTCGTAGGCCTTTCTCATAAGACATGTGCAAGAGGTCCCAAAAGTGGCTAGACCGAGGCTGGGGAACATTCTTCTATTAGCTGCGAACATTTTTGCAAAACGTTGAACAAATCTCGCTTGCCAATCGGCTTTCTGATGTAGTTGTCCATACCTGCCGAGAGGCATTCTTCTCTATCACCTTGCATTGCGTGTGCTGTCATAGCAACAATGTAGGGCTGGTGGATATATGGGTTTTGACGAATCCTGCGGGTAGCTTCTAAGCCATCCATACACGGCATTTGCACGTCCATAAATACTAGGTCGTAAGTCTGGCGGTTTAGAGCTTCTACAGCTTCTAATCCATTGTTGGCAACATCGGCCTCGCAGTCATAGGCCGCCAGCATATGTAAGGCTACCTTTTGATTTAGGGCAATGTCTTCGGTGAGCAAGATCCGCAACGGTTTTCGACCATTGGCTGTTTCTATAGCAGGTAGCGGCTGGGCAGCGGTGCTATGACGAGCATTCTCTATAGCACTGACTATGGCACTGTTTTTGTTGAGTAAGAGTTGGACTAAAGCATTGTAGAAAGGCGATCGCCTGACCGGTTTTCTTAGCAGCTTGGTGCGAACGTTTAGCTCATTGAGTGGTTTGTCGCCAATATTTTTTTGCCCCTGAAGCAACACAAGAGGAATCTCTTGGTAAGCTGGCAAATTTCGAATTCGCAAGGCTAGCTCAATACTGTCCATATCTAGCAAGGTACCGTCAATGGCGATCGCATCAACCCGCTGATTGCTTTCTAGCTGGCTGCCTTCTAGCATCGTCAGTGCGATCGCAGCCGATTTTGCAGAACTGACCTCTAGGTTCCAAGACTCAGCCTGTAGTGAAAGATTCTTGCGACTATTAGAATTGGCAGCTACCACCAGCAATCGCTTGCCGCTTAGGTCAATTTCAGAAGCAGTCCGAAGGCCACAGCTAAGTTCTCCAGAAGACGCTAGTAGCACTGAGAAGTGGAAGGTGGAACCTTGATTTAATTCACTCTCAGCCCATAGCCTGCCCCCCATCATTTCAACTAAGCGCTTGCTAATCGATAGCCCTAATCCTGTACCGCCGTATTTTCGAGTAATCGAAGAGTCAACCTGACTAAACGGCTGAAAGAGCTTGGAAAGCTTGTCAGCTCCAATCCCAATGCCCGTATCTTCGATAGAAAACCGGACAAGGTAGAAGATAGGTGATTCGGCGTCATCGCCTGCAACGCTTTCTGTTCTAGTGCTTTCTGTTCTAATGCTTTCTATATAAGCGCTTTCTGTCCTAATGCTTTCTACCTGGCCGCTTGCTGCCTCTCCACGCTTCATGTCATCAGACGTTGCCTCACTGATATTAACTCGGACGCTAATCTCGCCTTCATCTGTAAACTTTATGCTGTTACTAATTAAGTTGCTCAAGATCTGTCTTAACCGTACAGAATCACCCTTGAACACAGGCGAAGTATGAGCTGGCTCAATCACAAAATTTAGAGCAAGTCCTTTCGCTTCCGTCTGATGAGTAAATAGCGTGAGCACGTCTTCAACACATTCATATAAATCTAAATGGCCCTCTTCTAACTCTAGATTGTTCGATTCAATCTTAGAGAAGTCAAGAATATCATTAATCACCGTGAGCAGGGTTTTGCCGCTATTTCGAATCACTTCAATAAAATCTTGCTGCTGGTTGTCTAGCTCAGTTTCTCCGATCAGCTCAGTCATGCCCATCATGGCATTCATCGGCGTACGAATCTCATGGCTCATCATCGCTAAAAACTCACTTTTAGCCCGGCTAGCGGCTTCAGCAGCTTCAGAAGCCGCCTTTAAGGATGCATTGACCCGCTTTTGCTCTGAAATATCGTTGATATGAGCAATAAACAGCATCGGATTGTTTTCGGAATCTCTTAGCAAAGAGACGCTCAGCTTAATTGGAACAATATGGCCAAGCTTATGAAAATAGCGCTTCTCTATTCGATAATATCTGCGGCTATCTGCTATCAGGTCATTAACCAGCTCTAAATCTGCCTTTAAGTCATCCGGGTGCGTAATAGATAGAAAGTCTAGAGCCAATAGCTCTTCTTTGGAATATCCCAAAATGTTTAAAATAGCCTCGTTAGCTTCTTTAAAAAAACCATCTAAAGAGACCAGTGCCATGCCGATTGGAATATCGTAAAAAGCGCTTCTGAAAATCTTTTGATTTTCTTCTAGTTCTCGTTGAGTAAGCTCTTTTGCATGTACCTCAGCTTCTAGCCTCTGATTGATAGAGTCTGCATTGTACAGCGCCAGAAATTGCGGTAGCAGCACTGTTAATTCTACCGCGGTATAGCCAGAGACCAAAGCTGTTATGGCTTTGACTGCGCCTGATACCCAATAAATTGGATACCAGAGCGTAACCACGTCAAGGACATGACCACAGCCACATAGCAAAATGAAACTACCGAAAAGTAGGATCAGCCGCACCGGGAAAAGATGCTTGCGTCTACGTACGAAGTACAACAGCGTCGCAGGAATAGAAAAATATGCCAGCGCAATTAGCAAGTTGCTAGCCGTATGCAGCGCAACTAGTGGTGTCTGCCACAGGTAACAGTGCCCATGGGGAACATACTGAGATGAAAATAAGCTCAAAGAGAGTCCTTGCCACATTGAGATAGCTTCTACAATCAATAGAAATTAGAGCTTGAATAGATCGCAATAGCTTCACGATGTTTCAGTCTTCTTTCTATAAAACCCATGTAGGTTATCAAAAGTCTCGGTAGAAACTATGATCTTTAGCGCGTTCAGCACTTTTTTTTAAGGGCTCGGCAGCGCTAATAAACACAGATTAAATGCGCTTGCAGGTGATCGCGCTCAACAAAACAGGCTATAAAAGTCTGTTAACGGTTACTTTATCAGTAAATTCTTGGGGGTAGCCGTCACTAAAAAGAACACTGTATGAAGTCTCTCAGTTCTGAAAAGCGGTTAAAAGCAGTTATCAACGCATCAATCGATCTTAGTTGGGCAGCCTCAAGTTGGGCAACCTATAAGTCAATAGCTGTGTAAATTCCGGATCATATATTCGAAATCATATATTCCAGATCAGACTCAAGTCGAATAGATATCAAGACAGGCTTCTGATATCAAAACTGTCACTGCCCTTGCCAACTTTGGATAATGCCCTTGTGAGTACGTTTTTAGAAAAGACAACCCCTATCTTCTCAGACCTGCCCTCTGAAGCTAGAGACTGGATCACACAGATACCTTGGGCGCAGCGTCGCTACATTTTATTGCTCTGTCATTTGCTTTGTGCGACGGAAACTAATCAGCAGGCCCAGTTTTTAGATGCTTATACAGCAGAAGGGCTGCTCTTTCGTATTGTGGACGATCCCGCTACTAAGCAATGGGTAGATAAACATCTCCATCGCTTTCGATGCAGCGTGCAGCTCAACGATGAAACCATTCGCCGCTATATTCGCCATGTCTATTTACATTTTGTGCAAGCCAAAGAGCAGCGCCCCGAACTCTATTTAGAAACGGTGCTCATGTCAATGGGTAATGCTCGCAAGCGCAGCAGTTTACTGTGCTATATCTTGGGATTTGAGATTTTGAAGCTGTTTTCTTTGATGAGCTGGGCGCAGCACGAGAGGCTTTGCAGCCTACAGGTTAATCAAGAAGACTTTGCACGCGCTTATCTTCAACCAATACAGCGATCGCACAAGCGCCACGGCATCGTCGTGCCCAAAGACGAAAAAGACTTTTTCGCCCGACGCGACTACTACATCAAAGTGCCAAAAATCAGTCCTCACAAATTAACCAATCTGGTGATTGAGACCTTCAGTGCTGATAGCATTATCGAGCTTGGGTTTTCTATCTTGCGTCACCAAGACGCTATTCACTTTGACTATGACTACGTTTATAGCAGCGCTTAGAGCCCAAAAATCTCTGAGCGTCCTACGCTTTCGACAATAGACTAAAAAGATAGGCTCGCTTTCTTTTCTCGCCTGTCTTTTTAGCAGCCACTAGGCGGTAGGCGAGAGCCCGCGTTGATTCTATTGAGACCCTGTAGATTTAGCAAAGTGCTGCTGTAGCGTACGGTCGTTGGGTTAATTTGGCGACCGCTACGAACCTGGAGCCTACCGCTAGGGCCAAAGCTTTCAAAGGTGTCTGCTCCGCTGATAACGCTAGCGCCCCGCATGTTTTGAACAGAAATGCCCGTGACTGTATTTTCATTGACCTGGCCCTGCACACATAGCGCCTCGCCGTCAACGTAGCCAAAGATGCCCGTAACATTGTTGCCCTGCTTGCGAAAGAGAAAGGTAATACCACCCCCGGCAAGCAGCGCTTCGCTGGTGACAATTGGGTCAGTGCTAGATCCGCTCCAATAGCGGTGGTTGCCGTCTGGCAAATCACTGATAAAGGAAGCAGGAGACGGCGCTGGACGATCAATCACTTCAGTACTGGCAATTAGATTGACGGTTTCGGTTTTGCCGCACTCTAGATCGCCCTGGCAGGAAAAAGCGATAATGTTACCCGTTTCGTAGGTAAGTGCAACAGTGGCACCAATAATGTCTTGTTGGCAAATCTCAAAATTGGCAAACTGATCGGAATTGCGGCCATTGGAGTCCACTAGTCGGATATAGCAGGCGCGATCGCCCGCCGTCAGATTTGTTACCGTCGCCGTCGTAGGCGGTGGTATGACCGCTATCTCGTCAACTCTATAGGTCAGTCGAATCTCGCTGCCAACCAATAGCTGCTCACAGGTAGCGCTCTCAGCTACCTCTACAAAAATATCGCCCGTCTCATCAATAATAGAAAGCGTGCAGCGCGTCCCATCTATTTCCATACCCAGCACTTGGCCCCTTATCGGCTGCTGAGCTTTACTAGCGCTAGCTGTAAATAAAACCGAGCCAAACGCGATCGCCAAGCTACTTCTACAGAGGCTTTTCAGAAAGAGCTTGGATGCTTTAAAGGAGATATTCATAAAAGAGAGATGCTCATAAAAGGTATATAGCCAAACGAAACCGCAACAAAAGCATCCTATCGGAAAACCCTTTCACGCCATAGAAATTAGAATCATATATCTCAAAAACACTGGTTTTCTTAACCTATGTTAATTTTCACAGCTATTAGTAGCAAGCAGCAGCCAGTCTAGGCAGCTCAACAATTTTTTGAACTTACCCTATTTCTGTTTGTTCTTCGGCTCGCTCTTTTAATACTTTGCCAATAGGGGCCTCGGTTAAAGACGGCTCGCCTAAAGCCGTCTCATCTAAAGCTGTCTTGTCTAGAGACAGCTTACCAACAGGTTCTTGACCTACCGATCTTTTACAAAGACTACCATCGGGCAAAATCGTTTCACTCAGTTTGGCATTGTCAAGCTGCGGCTGATTGAGATCTGCCCACCGCAGTTCGGCATTGGCCAAATCAGCCTCCCACAGATTGGCCTCCCACAGCGTAGCGCTGCGCAAAATAGCCGCCCGCAGGTCTGCGCCCGTCAGATCGCTGCCGACCAAATCAGCATGGCTAAGATCTGCGCCTGCCAAGTTGGCTCCTCGTAAATTAGCCCCTCGCAAATTAGCCCGCTCTAAAATAGCGCCTGCTAGGTTGCAATTTTGCAGGTTGGCTTTAGGTAAGGCAATGCCGGTTAGGTTCGCTTTAGGGGCTTCTAGCCACTTGAGCGGAACGCCATCTTGATACAGATCTTCTATCGCTTGAAAGCGAGCGTAGCTAGTGGTGACATTGGCAGCAGCAGCGGTGTCAATCACTCGCCAAGCCTCATAATGCTTTTGAGCTTTGCGATCGGGTGCACCTTTGATATAGAGAATGACAGCGACCATAATGGCAATCGCTTCAGCATCATCTAAAAGCGTGTTTAATACGTACTGCCGGTAGCTAGATGATGGCGCTGACGCATCGTAATTACCGCGCACCAGGACAATCAATCCAGAAAGAATCACCACAGAAATCAGCGCAACTAGCCAAGTCGGCACAGCCTGCAGCCGCTGCTCTAACTGACGAGTAGATTGGCGAGACCAGCGAAAAGGAGGCATCGTAGCAGCTAGTCCTTCAGGTGCAAAAACTGAGTGCAAGCAGGGTGCACTCTAAACTTTTCAATATTTTCGAGGTTGATTGTGGGCAGCTCGTAATGGCCTAGATAATCACCGCGATGTTTAGCCGAGTTGTGGCTAGTCTGAGGCACCAGTACTTTCAGAAAGCCGATTTTCCAGAGAATCTGCTTTAGCTCTAGGTAGTCAAGATCGATCACCCAGGCAGCCGCCTGCTCAACGTCTATTTCACCCACCACCAGCGAAAGCAGTAGATAGTCAAGATCTTCTTTGTTGTAGTAGGTACTGCGACCCCGGAAAACTTCAAACACATCTAGCAAATACGGATATTGAAAGCGATATTCCGAGGCCAAATCGCGCGTTTTTTGCTCAGAATAGGCCTCTTCAGCCGCTGCGATCGCACATTCATCAATCCGTCTAGGCACCAAAGAATAGTCCACACACTCCACACACTGCTTACAAAACTGCAGCAGCTCACGCGGGCGTAGCTGAGTGCGATCAATAATATAGTCCAGCGACTCCACGTTAGAAGAAGATAGCTTCGAGACAAAAATCGTCTTCCATCGCTTAATCGCCGTCAGCTTAGCCGCATCGGGAAAAGAATGGGCAATCCGCCGAGCGATCAGCTCTAGCAGTTCATTTTTGCCCCAGCGAATCACTTCCACATCTTCGCGAATTTTCTGCGCATCCTCATAGATCTGAGGAATATTGTCGAACAGCTCTTGGCGTATAGAAATATGGATACGCAGATTAGGATTGAACAAATTGATCTTTTGAGTAGCCTGAAACAGACCCGCCAGAAAATACTTCGCATCCTCTGAGTTATCCCAGCCCTTGTCTAGCTCATCGATTAGAACCGTAATGCGGGTATTGCCCAAGACATTTTTTAGGCTAGGCAGCAGGGCTTTGATTTCTTCTAGGTCATAAAGCGCCTGCAAGTCCGAGCGAATGCCCCCTTCAGCAGAATCGAGCTTGACCCGCTCCATCCGCTTGAGATAGTTAACCAAAATGCCAATCGAACTATTTTCAGTGACGATGCCGCTGCCGTTGACGTAGTTATAGATATTTTTTTGTGCGCCAATAAGTAGGCCCCGCTTATTTTTTGCAATCCGCTTAAAAATCAGGTTGTATAGCAAGTACTGCCAGGCGACCGAATAGGCACTTTGCTTACCCCAAGAGCCTTCCTTTTCACTGCGCATATATTCCGAGAGCAGCTCGTACGAATAGTCTTCGGGCGATAGCTCCAAGATCAAATTGCCTTTCTTGCGCTCAGTCGTCGCGATGTACTTAAAGATGGCACTCTTCCCTGCACCCCGATTTCCTACCAAAATCGTTTTGCGCCCGTTTAGGAAGCGATGATAGGCATCATTTTGATAGAAATATTCGGCTAGGCCGACATCAATGTCGCGTTCAGCAGAATCTGAGCCTAGATTTAGGCTCTTGATATCTAATCGCATGGCACGGCGGCGTAGGCGTTTTGACTCAAGTTTAGTCTTACGCGCTGCGCTTGCAAAGTACCGACCAGGGCACTTGACAGATGTGTCGGTGTTGGCTTGTGCAGCCTACGAACGCTCTGTAATATTGAAATATTGATATTAATATCGGAAAATATTGAGACTAGGTTACTTCATACCGTTTCAGGGTTAGAGATAATGCAGGCACCTCAAGACGCTTCGACTAACGTAGGATCTAGCCAACAATCATAATCAGCAGATGCGGGTGATCGCGTACAGCCTAGATGCACTAGTTCCCGGAATATATGTATGGTGTGGTCCCATACAAATCCGATTGGGAGGCAGCTTGCTGGAAGAGAGTTATCCGGGAGCAATTCATAGCTCTACAGGTCTGGCAATCGTGCTTCCAGGGTACAAAATCTACAGCACCTATCGCGGCAGTTACAACCCTCGATAAGCATAAGCTAGACGGCATTCCTCAAATTGAGTCGAGGACGCTTACTGTCGAAAATTTTGAAGCTCGGCTAACCGAGACTGGCTATACACAAGGTAGGTAGTGCGCCTGCGCAAGGAAACTGCATAAAGATCTGGTGGGCGCATATCACTCACAGAAGAATCGAATCGATTTACAGTCCTGATGGTAAGGTCGCTATTACGGCTTATCATATCGACTAGTCTTTATGTCGCTCGCAGTTGTTGCAGGATCTGTACATGCTCAAAGCATTACTAGGCCAGCGCGAATACCGACAGTGACGGCTTCGGTACGGCTGGTGACACTGAGCTTGGCAAGGATACTGCTGATATGAAATTTGACGGTATGCTCAGAGATTTGGAGGGCGATCGCGATCGCTTTATTCGTCGGCCCGCCAGCTAGCTGGTTGAGCACCTGAATTTCTCTAGGCGTTAGCGCTTCGGCGGTTGAGGGTGGCAGGCTACCGGCGGTAGTATCGATCGGGTTAAAGGCGCTATCAGGCGCTAGCGAAAGCGTTTCAGTAACATTAGGATGAAAGACGGTAAAGCCGCTGAGAATAGCAGCGATCGCAGTTCTTAGTTCGTGAGCAGAAACATCTAGCGGCAATAGGCTAACGGTACCTGTACCGATGAGCTGTAAAAGGGCTTGGGGTGTGATCGCTTCAACATCATCAACTAGCCCCAGCACAGACAGCCTCTCCGAGAATCTCTCTTCAGCTAGTATAAGATTATCTTCAGATGGTAAAAGACCAGGCGAGAAAGAAGATTCTTTCAAATGCTCTTCTGAAAAAGATGAAACAATCTTACAAATTGTTCTTAGTTCCGTCGGGCCCAGCGCCAAGAGTTCTACAACTGCAACGTCAGCTCGCTGTGTTTGCAGCCATCTATCTAATGACTGCAAGCTATTAACCTGGGCAACCACTTCAGTAGCCGCTGTCTTGGCCATCGCCGACAGGCCCGCCCGCGTGACTGACTGCGCCGCGCAAATGACAATATCGACCATTACCTAGCGCTCACCAACCGTCACCACCACCGTTTGCAACGCGCCACCGCGCAGCAGCCGAATAGACAAAGCCCGTCCGACGCTTTGAGAGCCCAATTGCGCTTGTACCTGCCGTAGACTCTCTAGCGGTTCATCGTAAAAGGCAAGCATGACATCACCAATAGCCATTCCAGCTTGATCCGCGCCGCTGTTGGGCTCTACGCTAACAACCATAATGCCGACCTGATTAGCTAGGCTATGCTGCTGCTGTACGTTTTCAGGCAGCGGAATTGCCTGCATCCCCAATCCCAAATATCCTTTCGTAACTTTGCCACGCTGCTGTAGCTGATCGACCACCGCGTTCACGGTCGCAGCAGGAATAGTCAGCACCTGCCGCCGCCCTCCAAACGTATTAAAGCCCACAACCTGACCACTGTGGCTAATCAGCGGACAGCCCGCACTGCCGCGTCGCAAGCGCAGATCAACCTCTACATACTGATCGATCTGACCACCGCTTTGACTACGCCAAGCTTCACCGAGCTGACTAACCATACCGAGCGCCGCAAATTGGCGACTGCCACGCCCTCGGCCAGCACAATAGCCGACAGTAGAAACCAATTGACCTACAGCCAAGGTCTGCGCGTCACCTAAAACAGCCAAAGACAAGTCGGTGCTCTCAGGAAGATCTTTGGGAAGTGAGAGCACCGCCACGTCAGTAGTCGGATCGCTGCCCAGCATCTCTGTTTCAACGGTCTCGCCTGCTGGCAAAACTAGCTTAAAATTACCCTCGGACGGCAAAGCCTCGCACGAGGTAACAATTAGTCCTTTACGCCAGTGAATGCCAGTACTCGCAGAGCGCCGCCCTCGAATTAAGACGATAGCGCGGCTGGCGCGGGTGATGATATCGGAAAGGTCTTGCGAAAAGGTTTCAAAAGGGGTGTTCATAGAAGTCAATAAAGATTATGAAGGGTTTCAATGATTGGTTGTATTGTGCTGTGCGATCGCTGATGAGACATCGCCGATTCGGTTAGGAAAAGCCCTGCGGTAGACCTACCCAAGTAGCTAGGTTCAAACGGATAAGTCTATAGCGTTTGATTTTTGCGATTTGCCCCTACATGGCACAATTAAAGAAGCCAGCGGAAAAAGCCAGCAGATAGAGAACGCAGATAGAGAACGCAAAAATAATGAAAGAGACCTTTAAAATGTTGAAGCGGTTCGCCGCCGTATTTGTAATCGTGCTAGCGCTAGGCCTGCAGAGCTGCTCTTCAGGCGTCAGCTTGCAGTCTTACAACGATAGCTACGAAGGCTACGAGTTCCTGTATCCGACGGGCTGGGTAGCCGCGCAGGTAGAAGATGGCCCCGACACCGTCTTTCACGACATTATCAACAACGATGAAAACGTCAGCGTCGTCGTTAGCCCCGTCTCTGGCGGCAAAACCCTGCCCGATTTGGGAACGCCTAGCGAAGTCGGCTATACCCTTTCTAAAAGCATCACCTCGCTGGCACCAGATGACCGCAACGTAGAGCTAGTAAACGCCCAGTCTTTTGAAGCGGGTGACAAGCTCTACTACGTTTTGGAGTACGTTGCCAACTTGCCGTCTGGTACTCGCCACGATCTGGCAAGCGTGATTATCCGTCGCGGCCAGCTCTATACGTTTAATGCTTCTTTGCCCCAGAGCCGTTGGGAAAGTATGAAAGACACCATGAAGCAAACGGTAGCTTCTTTCTCTGTGTATTAATCGTTCTGTAGAAAACCTCTGTAGAAAAACAAAGACGCACTCGGCTAGGCTCAACTACTAGCGAGTGCGTCTTTTTGTTGCGCGGCTTCAGCCAGGCAGCTTTAGCGAGCGGCTTTAACGCATTTCTTTGAGGTTTTCTTGCTACGCTAGTGCTCTTACGTACACTCTTTGCGCTTTTCCCATGGCTGATATTCAATTCGTACTGGCGTCTGCCTCTATCGCCCGGCGAAATCTACTGATAGAGGCTGGGATTCAGCCTTTTGTTTGCCCCAGCAATTTCGATGAAGATCAGGTGGTGATCAGCGACTCACGAGAGTTGGTACAGGTGCTGGCACTGAGTAAGGCAACCGCCGTCGCGCCGCAGTTTCCCAGTGCGCTGGTGCTGGGCTGCGATTCGATGCTGTCGGTTAATAATACGATTTATGGAAAACCAGAGAGTAGGCAAGAGGCGATTGAGCGCTGGCGATCTATGCGGGGTGGGTCGGGTGAGCTGCTAACAGGCTATGCGCTGATTGCGCCCGGCAAAGAGCCGCTGGTGCGCCACCGAATGACGCGGGTGTTTTTTGCCAATATTACGGACGCAGAAATTGAGGCGTATATCGATACGGGTGAGCCCATGCACTGCGCCGGGGCGTTTGCGACAGATGGCAAAGGCAGTATGTTTGTCGAAAAAATCGAGGGCTGCCATACAAACGTGGTGGGTTTAAGCATTCCGCTGCTGCGGCAGATGATGGCAGATCTAGGCTATAGGGCAATTGATTTTTGGGGCCGGTAGTCAGTTAGAAGGAGGCAAATCAAAACAATGGCACGAGCTTCGGATAGATATGCGCCCGCTCCAGCAGATAGCCTAGCGACACGCCCTGGCAAGCGGCGTCTCTTTTCTGGTCGAGCGAGTCGTAGGTGGGCGCTTGGTAGCCTGCTAGTACTAGCGGTAGCCTATGCGGTGACCTACTACCTGGCCGAGGGCCTGTGGTTTGATGAGCTGGGTTTTTTGGATGAGTTTGTAGTGCGATCGCGCACTCAAATCATGCTGGGCACCTTTACCCTACTAGCCAGTCTAGGCTTCACCTTTTTCAACTTCGACGTCGCTAAGCGCCTTCAGTTCAATCGCAACTGCCTGCTGCCCAATCAGGCAAATTTGAGTGTGGGCCTGGGCTTAAGGGCACTGCTCCCTGTGCTTTTACTCATCGGTATTGTGATTGGTTCAGGGCTTTTTTACTACATTCAGCTTGCCGCCACAGAGCTAACGACCGTCAGAGCGCCGATTCCTACCACGCTAGGGCTGAGCTTTACGGCAAACTGGGCGCTTGGGCAGCAGCTATTGGCGCAGCCTGTGGCTTTAGGACTGGTCGTGGGCGGCGCGATCGCACTTGTCACGGCTCCTACAGTCCTCCTCAGGCTCTCAGCCGTCGTGCTCAGCGCCTGCTTTGGCATTATCCTCACCGAAGAATGGGCTAGGGTGCTGCCTGCTCTCAGTCCAACCTCATTTGACCAGCTAGACCCGCTCTTTAGCCAAGACCTTAGCTTCTATATCTTTCGCCTGCCGCTGTTTGAACTAATAGAATTCTGGGTATCGGGGCTGCTGGTATTTGTGCTAGCGGCAGTGACGCTAGAGTATTTGCTAGCAGGCAATACCTTTAGCCAGGGTCGCTTTGCCGGGTTTTCGTCGGGGCAGCAGCGGCATTTATCGGCGCTAACCGCTGCCCTGCTGGCCGTCACTGGCATCACCCACTGGCTCAACCGCTACGAGCTGCTGTACTCTCAGCAGGGGGTTAGCTACGGCGCTAGCTTTACCGATACCTACGTCGGCGTGCCCGTCAATGTAGCGCTCAGCTTTATTTCGCTAGGGCTGTCACTAACGCTGCTGTGGCGAGCCTGGGGCAAGCGCTCTACGTCTCATCGGTTAGGCGGCGGCGTGCTAAGGGCACGACCAATTGTCGGGGCGATCGCGCTCTACCTGCTCTTTGCCCTGCTTGGCAACACCCTCGCCCCCTGGCTAGTGCAGCGTCTTGCCGTACAGCCCAACGAACTGCGCCGAGAGATGCCCTATCTAGAGCGCACCATTGCCTTTACTCGCAAAGCGTTCGGCCTCACCGATATTCAAACAAGAGAGTTCAACCCGCAGGGCAATCTAACTACCGCCGCCCTCGAAGAAAACGCGCTAACGGTAGGCAACATTCGCCTGTGGGACACGCGGCCCCTGCTAGAGTCCAACCGTCAGCTCCAGCAAATTCGCTCTTACTATGAGTTTGCCGACGCCGACGTTGATAGGTACAGCCTAGCCACAGAGGACCAGGCAACCACACGCCGCCAGGTCTTGATTTCGGCCAGAGAGCTAGACTACGAGCAGGTGCCCACCGAGGCCCAAACCTGGGTAAACGAACACCTCATTTACACCCACGGCTACGGCTTTACCATGAGCCCAGTCAACACCGCTGGCCCTGGCGGTCTGCCCGAGTACTTTATCAAAGACATTGCCCACGTCCCTAGCTCGGCTGCGGTGGAGCGCTCTATCCCCATCGGCAAGCCACGCATTTACTACGGCGAGCTGACCGACACCTATGTCATGCCCGGCTCTCGCGACCCAGAGCTAGACTATCCCAGCGGCAACGAAAATGCCTACAACCGCTACGACGGACGCGGCGGCATCAACATCGGCTCCCCGTGGCGCAGGCTGCTGTTTGCCAAACACCTGGGCGACTGGAAAATGCTGCTGACCGACAACTTTACGCCCAACACTCAGCTCATGTTTCGGCGCAACATTAAGCACCGCATCCGGCGACTGGCCCCTTTTCTTCAGTTTGATGGCGACCCGTATTTGGTCATTGCCGACGCAGGCGATGAGTTTTCACCGCCCGGTGAAGAGTCGGGCCGCAACTATTTGTACTGGATGATCGATGCTTACACAACCAGCGATCGCTACCCCTATTCTGACCCTGGTACCAGTTCTTTCAACTACATTCGCAACTCTGTCAAAGCCGTCGTTGATGCCTATAACGGCTCTGTTCACTTTTACATTGCCGACGAGAGCGACCCGATTGTTCGCACCTGGGCAGCCACCTTCCCCAACATGTTCGAGCCGCTCTCGGCCATGCCCGCCGCCCTCAAAGCTCACATTCGATACCCACAAGACTTTTCCGCCATCCAGTCCGATCAGCTCTTGACCTACCACATGACCGATCCGCAGGTTTTCTACAATCGAGAAGACCAGTGGCGCGCCCCCAACGAAATATACGCCAATGAACAACAGGTAGTAGAGCCCTACTACCTGATTATGGAGCTGCCCGGAGAACAAGAGGGAGAGTTTGTTCTATTGCGTCCGTTTACCCCAGCGAGAAGGAACAATCTAGTCGCTTGGCTAGCCGCCCGCTCAGACGGCGAACAGTATGGCCGCCAGCTACTCTATCAGTTTCCCAAGCAAGAGCTGATATTTGGCCCCGAGCAGATAGAAGCGCGAATCAATCAAGAGCCTGACATCTCTCAGCGCATCTCTCTTTGGAACACGCAAGGGTCGCGGGCCAACCAAGGCAATCTGTTAGTGATTCCGATTGAACAGTCTTTGCTGTACGTAGAGCCTCTATATTTAGAAGCAGAGCAAAATCAGCTGCCGATTTTGGCACGGGTGATTGTGGCTTACAAAAACCGAATTGTGATGGCAGAGACCTTAGATGAAGCACTACAGGCTATCTTCAGCGAAGGTGAAAGCCGCGCTCCGGCCATTATTAGAGAAGTCGAAGAAGAGGACGGCATTGAAGACTTGCTGTTCTCGGGCGATGAGGGGTAGTCTTTAGGCTTGTTAGCTTCGCCTTTAGCCTTATTGGCTTCGTCTCTTGGCAACGTCGTTTTTTGGGTGTTTATTTAGCAATCACAATTATGCCATCTTCTTCTTTAACTTCTCAAGACGCACTCTCTCAAGAGACCTCGTCTCAGAACACCTCGCCGCCACACGTCTCGTCAGTCAAACCGCTCACCATTTATTGGCTAGTCTGTATAGCGGTAGGGTGGCTATATTTGCGCCCAGAAATTGTTCACATACCTACGATCCTAAGCAAGTCTCATCTGATCTCGGTAGGAATTGGGCTAGTGACAACGATAACAACGATGGTTACCTACGATAGAGTCGCGACGACTGGAATGCGATCGCTTCACTGGCCCACCGTCATCATCTTCCCCATCGCCAACGGCATTCTTGAAACCATTCCCTTTCTAGTCAGCTTCAAAATTGGCACCGTACTAGCGGCCCCCTTCACCCCGCAGCCGCTATGGCTTTTTCTGGCTGGCACCACCACCTTTTTTGCCTATCTAGCCGCCATCCACGCCCTTTTCTGGTTAAAGGTTTTGCCCCCTCATTTCGACAAACGCCCTGCCGTCAAAAAAGCCCGCATCGCCTGGATTGTCAGCCTCACCGCCGTCAGCTTAATGTGGGGCTGGCTGTACTTTGCCTATCAAGATTTTTGGTCGGTTGCGGCGCTCCACGTTCTATTCGATGTAGGTATGGTGTACTCCATCCGCTACCGCTTTTAGCAGCTACCGCTTCTAGCAAGAGGGCGTGCTTTTGAGCATACAATCCATCGAATCTGCTCGAGCGCTTGCAGATTGACTGGGCACTATGCCAAACCGCTGCTGCAAGTCAGCCATCGTAATGACGCTCACAGCGCTATTCTGAGGTTTCTGTCTCAATAGCGCTATCATCACCAGAATCAGTAGGCGTGCGATCGCCGCTATCTTCTCCATCACTTTCAGCAGGCTCAGAGCTGCTCTCTTCAGTATTCAATTCTTCTTCACTACCAGGCGCTTCTTCACTATTAAGCTCTTCTTCACCATCAGAGATAGGTGGCAAATCTTCGTCCGTAGTCGCTGGCGGACTCGATGAGACATTATCAACCGATAGCGTGAGCTGATAGTCAACAGCCGCAGTCGATTGATTGACGACAGTAACTTCGTATAGCCCTGTTTGAGTAACTTCGCCAGACCACGTCTTTTGCTCAGAGTCAGCGATGATAGCGGGACGATCTTCGGTGCCGCTCGGCGGCGGATAGATGGAGATAAGTGTGCTCTCTCCAGAAGCATTGAGGTTTAGCCGCAGTAGCTGTCCGGCAGTGAGCTGCATAGTGTACGCTTGACCGCCACCTGCGCCCAGTCTGCCGTCAATTGACTGGCTGTAAGCGCCTTCAGCGAACTGGACATTCTCTCGCAAACTGCCGGAGGCGATTTCTTGAGCGGTGTCGTCAGCGATCGCATAGTAAAGCTGTCCGGTTGGCTGCTGCAAAAAGTTACGGCTTGTCTGCTGAGGAAACAGCGTCGCAAATTTGGCATCAGTCAGGTCATACAGCGATCGCGTACTCACATTCACCCCATTTACCTGCGACTGCCAGCGGGCGCGATCGCTCTCACCATATTCACCGATCCTTGCCGCGCTGCGCTGACTAAAATTGCCCTCTAGCGCGTCCAGCAAACCCAACGCAATATTATCCCAGCGAATTCGCAGCGGCTCATCCTCCGGCGCACTGGTTAGCGCCTTGCGTCCGCCGTTAGGACCGCTAGTCTCCAAAGCGGGATAGCGATCATAAAACAGCCGGTCAACTAGCCGGTCAAACGTATTTTCGCCTAGTCCAGTAGCTGACTGACGGTTGCGGATTTCAGCCCTGCGAGCCGCTTCCTCCGCTGAATAAGGCCCCTGCAAAGGCGAGCCGCCATCGGTCAGCGCCGGGGGCGAGCTGCTTGATCCGCCAGGCGAAAAGAAAGCCGAACGTAGCCAAGCAAATCCTAATACAGTAGCCAGTACCCCCAGCAAAATCAGCAGCGGCAAAATCGCTTGGCGCGCAGCTTGTTGGTCTGTCAGCTCATCTTCTGCTGACTCAGCAGTATCAGAGTCGCCATGCGTCATATAGGTAGAAGAGACCTCCTCTGGCCTAACCGCATGGGCCCCCAGCGCCGTCATCGGCACCACAACATCATCGTCATAAACCACCACCACATCGGGTTCGGTCGTATCGGTGGGTGTATCTGTATCGTAAAAGGCAGCGCCATTGACAGCAGGAAGATCGGCATCAGCTAGCCTATCGGCCATCGTCTGACTCAACTGATTCCCAGCTTGGGTTCCCTGGAGCGCTGCAAAAACCTCGTCTGTTGATTGGAAACGCTGAGACGGATGCGCCGACAGCATTTTTTCTAGAACGGCTCCTAGGCGATCACTAAGCAGATCAAACCCGTGCCAGGTTCCCTGGGCTAGGTTGTATAGCTGCTGAGGATCTTGGCCAGTAGCCAGGACCAGCAAAGTCGCTGCTAGGCCGTACAGATCGCTAGTAGCGTCAGCACGGCCTGTATCTAGCTGCTCTCTGGGCATGTAGCCCACTTTGCCACCTTGAGTAGACACCGAGCCGCTGCCTTCGAGCGAGAGCCGACCGCGCACAGTAGCCGCAATTTCTTTGACAGGGCCCAGATCGATCAATACAGGTAGGCCATCAGCGTGCCGCAGCACTATGTTTTCAGGCGAAATATCGCGATGGATAATGCCCATAGTGTGCAAATAGGAGAGCACGGGCAGCAGGTCGTATAAAAGCTGGGTAATTTCGGTCTCATTAAAGCGACCGCTAGAGCGCTGACGAGCCTGTAGCAACTGCTGGTAGGTAGACCCTTCAACGTAGTCTCGGACCAGGAATAGCTGATCGCCATCGGCGTTCTCAGCCGATCTCTCAACCTGCAAGAGCTGGCGAAATTCAGGAATTTGCTTGTGGCCCAAATCATAGAGCAAGCCAGCGTCCTGATCGAACAGCATTTTGGCTCGTGCCAATAGGGTTTTGTCCGTTATAGGAGGCGCAAAGGGTTTGACGACACAGCGATCGTGGCGGCGAGTCAAATCTTCTGCCAGATAGGTTGGGCCAAATCGGCCTTCTCCTAGCTCGTGAATGACATGGTAGCGATCGCCCAAGGGTGCGGCTGCGCCCCCTTCTGCATTCATCCCTGAGTTCATGCACGCTCTCCTTTGTACACTGTCTACACAATAGACTAGCGGGTTTTGTCAAAATCGATGAAACCGAATAATTTTTAGGCAGTTTCTGGTGTACTTTTGATGTGTTTTGAACGGCGACGTACGTATGAAATCTTTGGGTCGGCATATCCTAGTCGAATTTCACGGCTGTAGCGCTGAAATCTTAAACGACGTGCCGCGCATCGAGCAGGACATGATCGACGCGGCAACACAGGCGGGCGCGACGATTATCAGCTCGGTCTTTCACCATTTTTCGCCGTTTGGAGTCTCTGGTGTCGTTGTCATTCAAGAGAGCCACTTGGCAATTCATACCTGGCCCGAATATGGTTATGCGGCAGTCGATTTGTTTACCTGTGGCGATTCAGTCAATCCTTGGGTGTCTTACGAAAGCCTCAAGTCGGCCTTTGAAGCAGCGCACGGATCTTCAATAGAAATCAACCGAGGGCAGCGAGAGCTGTTAGAAAAATCGGCAACAGGCTCAGAAGCTGTTGAAGTTGCCAATAAAACAGCCAGTCAAGCAGCCAGTCAAGCAGCCCAAGCAGCCAGTAAAGGGAGCCAGAAAGCTCATACAGAGACGGCTGAAGTCCTGATGCCACCAAAGCACAGCCGCAGCGTGTGGTTTACCGACCGCGATGAAAACATTGCGCTGTCGATTCGGCATAAGGGAACGCCACTGTTTAGAGAAAAATCACCCTATCAGCTAGTAGAGGTGTTTGACACATTCAAATACGGCAAGATGCTAACCGTCGATAAGATGGTGATGTGTAGCGAAAAAGACGAGACGGCCTATCACGAAATGATTGTGCATGTGCCGATGTTGGCCAATGCTGAGGCGGCAGCGCCGATCAAAAAGGTGCTGGTAATCGGCGGCGGCGACGGCGGCAGCGTGCGCGAGATTTTGCGACACGAGCCCGTTGAGTCAGTGACAATGGTAGAAATTGACAAAGCCGTTGTACGCGCCTCGCGTCAGTTTTTGCCATCGCTCTCTCATGCGTTAGATCATCCAAAGCTAAAGCTCATCATCGACGATGGGATTAAGTACTTGCAGCAGGCAGCAGATGAAAGCTTTGACTGTATTGTGGTCGATTCTTCGGACCCAGTAGGGCCAGCAATGGGGCTCTTTAGCACGGCTTTTTATCAAGACGTGTATCGCTGTCTATCGCCACATGGGACCATGGTGACCCAAAGCGAATCGCCCCGGTTTAACCAACAGGCGTTTGTGCAGCTCACTCACTGCTTGCAAGATATTTTTGGTGAGGCCAATATCTACACGTATTTGGCCTTTATTCAAACTTATCCAACGGGCATGTGGAGCTTTACCTATGGCACCAAGAACGGTACGCATCCGGTGCGATCGCTAAACTCTGCTACGGCTAGCCGCTTTGCCATCACCCACAACTTGCAGTACTACAACAGCGAGGTTCACACAGCGGCGTTTGCCCTACCCACGTTTATCAAAGCCATGCTGGTTCGCGATTGATGTCTATACCTAACGATGTCTATGCCTAACTCAGATAGCCGCAAAGAGAATAGCTACAAAGAGAATAGCCACAAAGAGAATAGCCACAAAGAGAATAGCCGCCAAAAAAGCAGAAAGCAACAGATAATCAACGACTTTGATCCGAGCGGTGTGGGCCTAGACAATGGCAATTTGTTTGGCTTTCCGTTCGATTATGAGAGCGCCGATATCATTGTGATCGGCGTGCCGTGGGAAGTGACGGTTTCTTTTCATAGCGGCACAGCAGGTGGGGCGCAGGCAATGCTAGCGGCATCACCGCAGCTAGACTTTTATGATTATGATCATCCGACCGGCTGGCAGCAGGGGATTTACATGCCGCCCGTGCCGGACTGGATTGGCAAAGAAAACGCGCGGCTGCGATCGCTAGCAAAGTCTGTTGTACTTGCCACAGAAAAAGGCCAAGCCTACGATCCCAAAGCGCTAGATCGGGTCAACGCAGGCTGCCGTCTGCTTAATCAGTGGCTACTTAAACAAACGAGCGAGGCGCTAGCCGCGGGTAAAAAGGTAGGCATTGTCGGCGGCGATCACAGCGTGCCGTTAGGGGCGTTGCAGGCACTAGCTCAAACGCACGAGCGCTTCGGCATCTTGCATATTGACGCTCACTGCGACCTACGCGAAGCCTATCAAGGGTTTGAATTTTCTCACGCGTCGATTATGCACAACGTGCTGAAGCTACCGCAGATTAGCAAGCTAGTACAGGTCGGCATTCGCGATGTCTCACCGCGTGAAATGGCCTTTGCCACTAGTCACGAAAAGATTGTGGTACATCACGACACGGCTTTGAAGCGATCGCGCTATGCAGGCACCCCCTGGCACGACCTGTGCCACCAAATCGTCGCCGACCTGCCGCAAAAAGTCTACCTCAGCTTCGACATCGACGGCCTCGATCCGAAACTATGTCCTACAACCGGCACCCCCGTCCCCGGCGGCCTAGACTTAGACGAGGCCTTTTGCCTACTAAGGGTCATTGCCGATACCCGAGAGATTATAGGCTTTGACCTGTGTGAAGTGGGCCCTGATGAGTGGGACGGCAATGTCGCCGCTCGAATTGTTTATAAGCTGTGTAATTTGGTCGGGCTATCGCCGAGTAAAACTATAAGCGGGGCTGCAATTTGAATTGGTAACCTAGCGCCCGTTACCCTGAGGCATAACGTATGCCTATCTTATGGCGTTCATATATGGACAGGCAGCCCCGTCTAGAGCCAAGAGAAGTTCAATCTGTTTAGGCATTACCATGGAGCACAGCGCCTGGGTTGAGGCCTACGCAATCGTAGTGCTAGGAGTCACAGTGGGAAAAGGGACAGTGCTGAGTATAGATAACGTAGTGAGTCACTCTTTAGCTGCGTGGATGATTTATATGGGAATCCAGCGAAGCCTGCTGGGGGCAAGAGTGCTAAATCCTGCTGCTTCATAGCCACCGTCTAAACAAAATTATTCTCGCTGTATTGCTATCGAGCACCAGATAGAAAATCAGCTATAGGTAGAGATGCCTTCGCGTAGGTGTTCTCACTGTAAGATAGACAGCAAATGTCAGGCAGATTATTAGTCGATTCTATGCTTTCCCTTTCATATGTTTCGATACTCTTAGCTATGCTGTCAGCTATCTCTGAAGAAAAACAGAGAATACGGCTACTAGTACTGAACAGTACCTGCACTAAAGCTTCAGTCTCAGTCGTTGTTTTCTGACCTTGCGTTTCCTGACCTTGATAAAGTTGTTTCGATATATCGTTAAAGACCGTCAAATACAGCTTTACTCCAGCCTGGTGCCATTTCATTACATGATAAAGCGACTCGCTAGAAACAACTGTTTCAGTGTCTACACCTAAGAATAAGTCTTTCTTGCCAATATCAACAGGATCATCTACTAACCCATTAACCAAATTGAGGTTCAGCAACTGAAGCGTAGAGCGCCTTGCGTAGCGGTAAATCTTGCCATCGAAGTAGATTGGTTCTACTCTATAGCTCTCCAGTAATTCTTCTGTAGGCTGTTTCAAAAGGTCTACGATAGAGGCCTTTAGAATTTGTTGATTTTGCTTGTCTAGGCGGTCTTGTTTCCAACTAGAGATATCGACTAGCAGCTGTGGTTTTCCAAATTTCTGGGTATTGCGTGCGATCGCCTCTGCAACCGCCACTAAATCACTCTCACGATAAGGCTCTGTGCTTTCTATTTCCTTAAATGAGTCGAGCAACCGCTGATAGCGCGTGTGCGGGCTGTCAGTGATGCATTCTTCGATTACGTCGCGGTAGCGCAATGCGACCTTATCAGGCGCGTGATGCTCGCTCACATACTGGTAACCCGCTTGGCCCAAAGCTTGACGAAGCTCAGCATCTTCATATAGCGCTTCCATCGCCTCAGCAAGTTGGTAATCGCTAAAATCATCAGGTAGCTTTGTCAAGACATCGTCAGGATACTCAGCCATAGATCCGTGGCTGTTAATAATAAGCGGTAGTTTATAAGTCAGTGCTTCCAACACAGCTCTAGAGGTTTCTCCTCGTGAAAGCGTTCGTAGCTGAACTGCAACATCTGCCGCAGCTAGATACTGACGATAGCTAGCTGTACTGATAAATCCGGTAATTTCAATCCGCGTAGATAGTTTAGGTCTGTCAATTACCTCATTCAGCTTCTGCCCGTATTCGCTTTTGTGATTCTCACCCACAAAAATTAGATGACAGCGCTTATTATCTGAAAGCTCCGAGGCCATCCAGGCATCTACCAATCGGCTGTTCAACTTAGTAGGTGCAACAATACCAAAAGAACAAACAACAAAATCATCTGCGCCCAAGCCTAATTCAGCTCTCGCTTGCTGCTTGCTGATGTCTGGAGATAGGCTTGGCGATGACGTGTGCAGTTGCGGAATTATACACCAGCTATTGCTAGCACCTTCCCCGTACCATTTGTTAGCGATAGCTTTTGAGTGCTGTGAGTGCACAATCATCTTCGTGGCGTTGCTAATTACCGACTGGTTTGAAGGAAAGCGGGTAACCGCTTTGTCTATCCCCTCTTTAAACATTGCTAGAAGGGCCGTGTACCCATGAGAACAATATAGCTCTATGGCAAGGATGCCTGGTGGCCCTACAAAAGTATCCATCCAAATTAAGGCACCGCTGAGATAGAAGTCATGCAGAACAACTAGGCCCGGATAGCGATCTAGCAGATCAAACATATGATGGTGGAGAGAGGAGTTACCAAACTGATAAATCCTACGCTCGAACGCCTCGGCGTGTGCGAGAAACCAATCTACTGACTGAACGGCAATATTTTTTTCGACAGCAAGACTGCCTTCCATGTTATTGACTATGACAGTAATGTCATAATGCTTCGATAAAAATGGAAGCAATTCAGCACTGTACTCGGCAATGCCAGATTTCTCTGGCGGCAATGGTGAGACGAAAGCTAGTCTAGGCTTGGATAGTCCAGGCTTGTATGATCTAGGAACCTGTACCTGTAGTTCAAGTGCTGATTGACGTTGTTCATAGAGCTGATCAAAAGCATCCAGCGTTTTCTTCGCCGAGCTTTCCCAAGAGAACTTAGCCACCTGCTGGGGTGCAAACTCGCGAAGAGACTCGCGAAAGGAGCTATCCATCAGGCCTTTGTATATTGCCTGGGTGATCAGTTCAGTTCGCGTAGGATCGAAAAGAGCATCATCACGGCCAATGACTTCAGGAATACTACTGGTATTAGAGCCAATAACAACAGCCCCACAAGACATCGCTTCTAAAGCTGGCAGTCCGAAGCCCTCATGTAGGGATGGGAATACAAACAGCGTACACAAGTTGTACAGTCCAACCAAATCTTCCTCTGAGACAAACCCTGTTAAGATGACATCATCAGAAGTTAATTGATAGCGGCTGGCCAAAGCTAGTAGTCGATTACGATTGTAGGGCGTAATAGAACAAACAATTGCGAGCTGATAACGGCTGCGAACGTCAGGCGGCAGCTTCCCATAAGCCTCAATTAACCCTTCTATATTTTTTCTATGATCAATACCACCGGTATACATAACGAAGGGTCGCTTCAGCCCGTGGCGCGCCTGTAGGGCCTGTGCTTCTGAGGAAGAAAGCTGAACGGGTTTGAAGTGTCTGGGCACCGCTGTAGAAACGGTCACAACCTTGTCCGTAGACAGTCCCAACATATCTAATGCTTCCTGGCGAGAACTCTCAGAAATCGCTAGCAACAGATCAGCTTTTTTTAGCGAGTCGAGCTTAGCGTAATACCACGCTTTCACGGCTGCATTTTGGAGATATGTCTCAGCCTTTATCAAGGGAATAAGATCATAAAGCGTAACCGCTGTTGTTGTCGATTCTAGAGTTCTAACGGAGGTAACCGCATCATCACCTAATCCCTCAAAAAGACTAGACACGTGTAAAACATCAGGCTTGATAGATCCTATAGCATGTTCTCTGATCCTCTCTGAGGCTTGTCGTCGCCAATCATTATATGGTTCTTGCATACCACATGAGTCAGGCACCTCATACACGAAGATGCGATCAGCAGGAACATAGTCAGAAAAATCTTTTTTGATTCGCGTGATAGGTTCCGAGAAGTTTCCGTTTAGCGCTAGCCACAGCTCGCGGTTGCCCGACTGATTGGCCATAGCCTTCAACAGGTCGGTACTATATCGGCCAATTCCTCGATTACGGCTTCCTGTCGATTGACGAGATTGAAAATCAATAACAATTCGCATGATAAGCACTGGTTTTTATCTGTATACTTTGGAGCAGCTTACTGCTCAATAGCTCGCTCTAATGATCCGTTTGAAGAGTCCGTCGAATATCACGCAATATACGAGCTGAACGAGGCGGTAAGTCTGCGTAGTCCAACTGACCAGACACAGTTAGATCAGGCTTCTTCTCTTCATACAGAAGATAACTTAGACGGTATCGAAGAGCTGGAAGTCTGTCAGCAACAGGCTTAGCAAACTTACGGAGGCGAGGCTCCTCTACAACGGCTCTAACAAGCTTCCGAGGCAAGCTTCTAGGCAGTCGCTTAATTTTTCTAGCTATGTCCAAGCCTCTACGCAGCGGTGCTGTCACTTTCATAGAACGACTATTCAACAGCCGCGAGACATCTGCCTCAAGCCTTGACAATGAAGCCTCAATTGTTTTTTTAGACTCTTCTTGTGCAACTAACTCAGCTTTTAGCACGTCGTTTTCTTCTATGGTCGTCTGTACTTCGCTCCTAATCCTATGCTCAACAAAACGCTCATATCTGTCCCATATATTCGGAGGAAGTCTAAACGCTTCTGATAGCTCAGCATGCTCATTTGCAACATAAAATCTGTTTATACCGTCAAAGTATACGAAGGCATAGTTTTGATTCGTGATTAAGCTTTCCCATTCCTCAAAATCGAGCACCGGAGACATTGGCTTTGTTGCTTCAATTACAATGATCCAGGGACGGATGTTTGTTAAGTCCAAACCTCTTAATACCGATTTCTCGCCCCCCTCTACGTCAATCTTTAAAAAGTGAATATCAACAAGCTCATGCTTGCTCAAGATGTGCGATAGCGTTTGCACCGATACGACTAGTTGACGTAAATGATACCCGTACTGTTCTGCATGTTTTTTAGCGTAGCTCTCGTTTGTGGTTGACAGACCAGTATCTACAACTTCAAAAAGGTCCAGCTCTCCGTTATGGTCTCCGGCTGCTATTTGTAAGGTGATGTCTCTAGGTCGCTGTGAACATAGCTTCTCATACCATCCAGTTACTGGCTCTATATTAATGCCACACCAACCATGGTCATAAAATGCTTTTGTCACCGAATCATCAACAGGATCGTTCGCACCCACATCTACGTAAAAGCCTCGGTCTATGTGCTTGAGGGCTCTCCAAAGCATCACGTCTTCGCAGTTTTGAGCGTAGGAAACAAAAGACATCGCTTAGCTTACCTCAATCACGGGATGTAACCAGGTACTACCTGCAAAGGTTACTTTATCGAGGTTAGCCACCTCAAAAACGTAAGCCAAATCTCGCCACTCATAGTTCTTATCCATATGTGTTTCAGTATTGACTAACGCTGTCGAAATGGAATAAGTTCCTGGGCCCAGATTCATAGAAAACCGGATGCTGTAGGTAACAACATCGCCCTTGACCAAATTATATACTGGCTGCTTTGTGTGCCAGGTATTCGTTCCATAAATTGTCTGACCTAGTCGGTCTTTGATCATGTAGCCTAAAATCATCGTAGGTAAATCTTGCCAAACTTTCACCCGAATTTTTAGAGATACGAACTCACCTACATTCAGAAACTCGACCGGTTTACCGGCTTCGTTCATAAGAGAGATGGATTCGACGCTCGCTTCTCCTGTCCCTGATATCGTCTGGACCCGATTTGCATCAAGCTGCTTTACTTCGACAGTAGAGTTTTCTTTATCAGCAATTAGTGCATTGTAGTAGTCCATTACTGCTGATGGGTTGCCATCTTGAATGACCTTACCGTGGTCTAGCAAAATAGCTCGATTACAAAGACTTTGAATCACATTAGCATCGTGAGAGACAATGAGTAGGGCGCTGCCTTGCGTTTGAAAGTCTCGAATTCGACTAAAGCTTTTATGTTGGAAGTAAGTATCACCGACTGAGAGTGCTTCATCCACAATTAAGAGAGTAGGTCGAAATGCCGTAATTACCGAAAAGGCTACGCGCATTTGCATTCCGCTCGAATAGGTACTCACAGGCTGATCGAAATACTCTCCGACTTCTGCAAACTGCTCAATATCGTCTATAACACCCTCAATATCAGTCTGAGAAAATCCCATCAAGCCAGCAGAGTGAAAAGCGTTCTGTCGGCCAGTGAAATCTGGATTGAACCCCATTCCCAACTCTAAAATCGATCCAATACGTCCATTTATTTTCACCTGTCCAGTCGTCGGTTGCTGGGTTCCCGTTACGATCTTTAGCAGTGTACTTTTACCCGCTCCGTTCTGACCTACAATTCCAACAGCATCACCCGGTTCAATCGAGAAAGAGACACCTTGAAGCACGCAGTGTTGAGAAATGGGCTTTATGGGTAACCCAGTCCAAGAGAGAACTCTAGATAGATCCGAGCTGTATTGGAGGTAGGTTTTCCCGATATTATCTACTTGAAGGACAGGATCTCTCATAATACATCTACCATCTCACTACTGGCTCTACGAAAGAGGGTCAAAGACATACGTAGCAAGACAGCGGCAACGACAGCAATAACTCCGAGCGCCATCCATGATGGGGATTGGTTGAACAAAATAACATTTTGGAAAGACTGTACGATCCAATACATCGGATTGAGTTGCATCCAAGGCACGATGACTGCTGGTACGATGCTGATAGGATACACAATTGGCGTAAACCACCAACCTAACTGTAAAACGATAGGAACAATCTGGCCGATGTCGCGAATAAAGACGTTTAATGTTCCTAAAATTAAGCCCAGACCCAGACCCAACATCAGCGTTATCACCATCAATAGGGGCAACCAGATCGCGTTGTATCCTGGAATAAATCCCATAATGGCAAAGATCGCCAGAATAGAGCCCAGTAGCAGCAGATTGTTGACAACGGCTGAGCCTGTCACAATCATTGGCAAACAGATGCGAGGAAAGGCCAGCTTCTTGAGCAGATTGCCATTTTGAATAAAGACTGTCAGGCACTGGTTTATCACTTCGGTGAAGATGTTCCAGGCCAAAGTGCCAGATAGTAGATAGATAGGATAGGCCAGCTTGTTATCACTCATGTCGGGTAACCGTCCCGAGAGAACTTGCGACAAGATCAGCGCAAACATTGCGGATTGAACCAAAGGATTGATAATCATCCATAGTCCACCTAATCGGCTACGGATAAAGCGGCGGCGAAAATCAACCTTGATGGACGATAGGATGAAGTACCGGTATCGCCAAATAGATAGGAGGAGGGACTTCATATTCGATCAACATAGTGCTATTCACTAGAAACATGGTCTATTCACTAGAAACATAGTCTATAGTACTGTGCTGATGACTACTACTTCCGCTGTTCAAATAAAACTAAAGTCCTAACCTGTCTTGAGTTCTGAACAGACTCAGCCGGATGGATAATACCGTCCAAGCCGCCAATGTCTACACTAATGGTCAACATGTCGGTTTTGATGAATCAACCGACCGGTATTAGTACTTATGCTCAAAATCTATTACCCTTTTTGCGAGAATTTGATCCGTTTCTACTCGCAGATAATCCTGTAGAAGGATTTAGATGGCACGAAATTCCTGACAGGCTATCTCCTGACTACGGTAAGCAGGGTCATTTAAAGCGCCTGTGTTGGCTTCAGCGCGAAGTACCCAAGTACTACAAGCAGCTAAGCTACCAGTCTAGCGGGACACCTCACCGTAGCCTACTGTTTTCGCCCTCGCCCGAAGCGCCGCTGTATCAGCGCTGCCGATTCGTTGTAACAGCCCACGACATCACTCCTCTAAGGTTTCCGAAGGCTTTTCCACTAGTCCTAACTAACTACTTTCGCTATTACGTAGGTTCAGTTCTAGCGCAGGCGGAGCATATTATTTGTAATTCTATGGCTACCGCTCGCGATATTGCAGATTTTTATAGAATACCAGACTGTAAGCTAACATCTGTTCACTTAGCTTATGACCAACAAAATTTCCAGGCTCGTGATGCGCCTATGGGCAACTATTTTCTATATGTAGGTAGACAAAATATCCATAAAAACCTTTCAAGGTTGATATCGGCTTTTGGCAAGGTATGTAATCTTAATAAGGATGTGGAGCTGTGGCTAGTGGGCCCTCAAGACAGACGCTATGTGCCTAGGCTAGCCGCTCAGGCATCATCAATAGGAATATCTAATCGGGTTCGATTTTTAGACTATGTCGCTTACGATCAGCTACCAGTGCTGCTAGGAGGTGCGATCGCGCTCACCTTCCCCAGCCTCTGGGAAGGCTTTGGCCTGCCCGTTCTCGAAGCGATGGCCTGCGGCACGCCCGTTATCACCTCCAACCTATCGTCACTGCCAGAAGTCGCTGGCGACGCAGCCCTACTCATCAACCCATACAGCACCAGCGAGCTGGCCGAGGCGATGGCGACCGTTCTCAACGATTCATCCTGTCGTCAGCAGCTAAAGGCGGCAGGGCTCGCCCGCGCTAGCCGCTTTAGCTGGGAAAAAACAGGGCAGCAAACAGCCGATATCCTCAGCCGCTTCTTGTGACGGTTTCTTTTGCGGCGTTTTCTTTTATGGCATTTTCCACAGGCCCTTTAGCTCTTCACAACTGGCTTTTCGTCACATGGACACTACACAGCCACTAATACGTTGACCATATGATAAAGCGACCTTTCCCGACAGTTGGTATGGTTATCTACGCAACTCTTATATATTTTTTATAGCTTCGTAAGTTCATGGCAAAACGAGCGCTAATCACAGGACTCACAGGGCAAGATGGCTCCTATCTTGCTGAATTATTACTAGGCAAAGGCTACGAAGTCTACGGTATGGTTCGTCGCTCTAGCTCTAGCAGCTTTGGGCGCATCAATCATTTTGCAGGCGATATTCAAATTATTTCTGGCGACTTGCTCGATCAGTTTTCGCTAATGGATGCCATTGACGAAGCCCAGCCAGACGAAATCTATAACCTTGCCTCTCAAAGCTATGTACCCCTGTCGTGGACGCAGCCTGCCTTAACCGCAGAGTACACGGCCATCGGCGTTTCTAGATTGTTAGAGGCCATCCGCCGCTGCAAATCAGATGCACGACTTTATCAAGCCTCTAGCAGTGAGGTCTTTGGCGAGCCCGATGAGTCTCCGCAGACAGAGCGCACGGCCTTTCGCCCTCGCAATCCTTACGGCATCGCCAAAGCATACGCCCACTGGATGACCGTCAACTATCGCCAAAAATACGATCTGTACGCCTGCTGTGGCATTACCTACACCCACGAATCTCCGCGGCGTGGCTCAGAATTTGTCTTTCGCAAAATCACGCAAGGTGCTGCCAAAATCAAGCTTGGCATAGCCCAAGAGCTAAAGCTGGGCAACTTAGACGCTCGCCGCGACTGGTGCCATGCCAAAGATGCTGTCACAGCTATGTGGCTGATGCTTCAGCAGGAGATACCTGACGATTACATCATCGCTAGCGGTCAGACCCATTCAGTCAAAGAGCTAGTTAGCTGCGCCTTTTCATACGCAGGGCTTGACTGGCAGGACTATGTCTCTGTCGATCCGGCGTTCTACCGACCAGACGAACCTGTGCAGTTAGTGGGGTCTATCGAGGCCATCAAGCAGGCTTTAAACTGGCAGCCTGAATACTCGTTTACTCAGCTAGTTGAGTCGATGGTAGAGCACGATCTTCAAGAGCTAACCAACGCCACAGACTAGAAAAAAGGAACGCCCACAGGAATGAGGACCTTGGGCTTAAGGTAGTGCTCTGCTCCTATTATTGTTGAGCCAAATGAACAAAATCGCCATCATTCACGAGTGGCTCACCAGCCATGCCGGATCAGAGAAAGTCGTTGAGCAAATTCTCAACATCTATCCTCACGCTGACCTATACAGCCTGGTCGATTTCCTACCGCCCAATCAGCGCAGTTTTCTTCAACACAAGTCCGTTAAAACCTCATTTATTCAAAATCTTCCTTTTGCCAAGCACAGCTTTCGCAACTATCTACCCCTAATGCCGCTGGCCATAGAGCAGTTCGATCTATCAGCTTACGATCTGATCATCTCTAGCCATCACGCAGTAGCCAAAGGAGTTATCACTCGCCCCGATCAGCTCCACATCAGCTATGTGCATACCCCCTTACGCTACGGCTGGGAATTGCAGCATCAATATTTACAGCAGGCTGGGCTCACCAAAGGCATTAAAAGCGGGTTCACTCGTGCCATATTGCACTACTTACGGCTATGGGATGTGGGCAGCGCCAACCGGGTGGATCGCTATGTGGCCAATTCGCGCTATGTGGCTCGGCGCATTGATAAAACCTACCGCCGACCAGCAGAAGTGATCTATCCACCGGTCGATACGCAGCGCTTTAGGGCAGATGCGACTCGAGAGGAGTTTTATCTGACGGTGTCGCGCTTTGTACCCTACAAGCGAGTGGACCTAACGATTGCTGCATTCAACCAGCTAGGGCTGCCCTTGGTAATGATTGGCGATGGCGACAGCCGCCAGGCAATGCAGCAGATAGCTAAAGGCAACATCCGGTTTTTGGGTCGGCAGCCAGATAGCGTGGTTGAAGACTATATGCAGCGCTGCCGGGGGTTTATTTTTCCACCGGAAGAAGATTTTGGGATTACGCCAGTAGAAGCTCAGGCAGCAGGTGCACCCGTAATAGCCTATGCCAAGGGAGGACAGGCCGAGACCGTCGTCAATGGCAAAACTGGCCTACTGTTTGCTAACCAGACCCCTGAAAGTTTGGTACAGTCGGTCAAACAAATGCACGGGCAGATAGACCGGTTTGAGCCTAGGGTGCTAAGACAAAACGCTGAGCGGTTTTCGATTGATCGCTTCAAGCAGCGGTTTGAAGCGTTTGTAGAACAGGCTTGGCGTGATTTTGATCAGGCTAGTGAAGGCCAAGCTAGTGAAGCTCAAGCGGCAAGCGAGTCTCTCGATAGAACTGGTGTGTAGCTGATGGGTAAGAGGGGTGCTGTGACAATTTATTCAGTTTCTGAGCTGGGCAGCGATCGCATTGAAAGCCTCCGTCAGGCGATCGCTCCTGTTCCTCATCGCCCCCGGCTGACGCTCGCTGTACTTATCTGTATTGACACCTTTTGTCTGACCCTAGCTGGCTTTACCAGCGTGTGGACGCGCCTGCTGTTCAACGGTCAGTTTCATCCTTCTATCTATTGGCGGCTGTGGCCTCTAATCGGCATTTTTTTGGTCACCTATGGGCTCGCAGGGCTCTACCCTGGCATTGCTATTAGCCCGGTCGAAGAGCTGCGCCGCCTGACGCTGAGCACAACCCTAATGTATCTACTGCTCGGCTCATCGATCTTTTTGTTTCGAGAGGTCGAGCTGTACTCGCGCGGCGCTTTTTTGATTGCCTGGCTGCTGTCGCTGCTGCTGGTGATTGTAGGACGCTACGGGGTGCGATCGCTCTGTGCCCGTCAGCCCTGGTGGGGCTATCCGGTTGTGGTTATGGGCGCAGGTAAAACCGGCGAGATGGTAATTCGCACCCTGCAAAGGCAGCCAACTTTGGGTCTAAAGCCCGTCGCGGTCTTTGATGACGACATTCAAAAGCACGGTCACCTAGAAGGCGTGCCGGTGGTTGGCAGGCTATCAATAGCCCCGATCTTGGCCAAAGATCTCAACATTCCCTATGCCATCGTCGCCATGCCGGGGGTGGCCTACTACCATCTGCTGCCCATGCTAGAGCGCTATGGCCGCAGCTTTGCCCACCTCATGGTCATCCCTGATTTGTTTGGCATGGCCAGTCTGTGGGTGGCGGCCAAAGATTTGGGGGGCGTGCTGGGTTTAGAAGTGCGACAGCAGCTTTTTTTGCCAGGACCGCGGCTGCTAAAGTCGCTGCTAGACAAAGCGCTGGTGCTATTTGTGGGCTTGGGCTGTCTGCCGCTGATTGCCTTAATTAGCCTGCTGGTGATATGCGATTCGCCGGGGCCTATTTTTTACCGGCAAACGCGGATTGGTCGCGGCGGTCGGCGATTTAAAGTTTGGAAGTTTCGCTCTATGGTGGCCGATGCCGACCGGGTGCTAGCGCGCTACCTAGCCCAGCATCCGCAGCTAAAAAACGACTGGGAACAAGATCAAAAACTGAAAGTCGATCCAAGAATTACCCGAGTGGGCAAATTTTTGCGACAGACCAGTTTGGATGAAATGCCGCAGCTATGGAACGTTTTGTGCGGCGAAATGAGCATGGTGGGCCCCAGACCAATCGTGCTAGAAGAAGTGCGGCGCTATGGCGATAAGTTTGATTCGTACGTGCAGGTCTTGCCGGGCATTACCGGGCTGTGGCAGGTATCGGGCCGAAATAATGTTACGTATGACGAACGTGTAAACTTCGATACTTATTACGTTAGAAACTGGTCAGTATGGTTGGATGTCTATATTCTCATTTGCACGATCAAAGTGGTTTTAGCGGGCGATGGTGCTTATTAGATGTCTTTTATACAGATGTCTTTATATAGATATCTAGTTCTACAGCGAGTTGTCACATCAGCGTGAATAAGCAAGAGTTTCCGAGAAGTCGTTTTGCCTTTAAACAGGCCCTAAAGCATAAAATCGCAAGCTACAAGCGCCTTCCTTCTGGGCAGCAGCTTTGGCTGGCTGGCTTTATTTTGCTACCGTATGCAAGCTATGGCGGGCTGTTGATTTTAGCAGGATTGCTGTTTGCAGCCATGGGCAGCAGAGGGCGAAAGGTTTGGCGACTGTGCGAACGGTATGGCTTTGGCTGGCTGGCAGCAGCGCTGCTGCTGAGCGCTTGCTTTGGCATCAACCGGGGCGATGGTTTTTTGCAATTGACTAATTTTCTGCCGTTTTTTGTATTTTGGGGCGTTTTGGCGACGCATCCCCAAGCGATCGCAAATCCTTTTGGACGGCTAGAGGCAATGGCGCGGTGGCTGCTGGTAACGTCAATACCGCTAAGTGCGATCGCTGTAATTGAATATGTTCTAAAGTTTGAACAGATAGCCGCACAGGTTCGGGCAATGCCGCTGCCCGCTGCGTTTTTGGGCTGGCTGTACAAAGAGCCGTCCTTTGGCCACCGGGCGCACAGTCTGTTTAATCATCCCAACGGTCTTAGCGCCTATCTGGTGATGATTTTGGGGCTGGGGCTGGGGTTAGTAATCAAGGCGCTAGTTGATGAGCGCGATCGCAAGTTTTGGCAGACACCACGCTGGACATTCAAAAGGGCCGTACCGCTCGCGGTTGCGCTGTGTTTAGCAGCCATTTTTTGCACCGGATCGCGCAACGGGCTTTTGATTGCGCTGGTGCTAGTAGCGATCGCCCTTTACACTGCTCGCCGAGATCGCCGGGTGATGCTGTTGGGTCTAGGTGGCAGCGCCGCCCTAGTCGCCGCCACCCTTAGCTTTGGCATTGGCGGGCGAACGCTCTCCATGGCAATCTTTACCCAAGACCCACGGGTTGGCGTTTGGCAGCTCGCCCTCAAAATGATCGGGCAGCGGCCCTGGCTAGGCTGGGGCTTTTCGGGCCTAAGAGAGCACTATAGCCCCTACAGCATTCCAGGCTACGAGGTCATTCACCACGCGCACAACGTCTGGCTGTTTCTAGCCTCTGAAGCGGGTATTCCGATCATGCTCTGCTTTTGCTGGATTGTTGGCAGACTGTATTACGCCGCAATTCACACCTATAGCAAAGGCAGCCTGCCTGCTGGACACCGCGCTGTTTTGCTGAGCTATCTGCTAGCTTTTGCCGCCTGTATGCTGTTTGGCCTATTCGATGTGGTCCTATTCGACTCACGCACTAATATTGTCGCCTGGGGGCTGCTAGCGGCGCTCTACCTGATGTCGTCGTCAAAGCCCGATCGGCAGAGCCTCGGCTAGCGCACTTGTTTGATGAGTGCACTTGTTTAATGAGTGCACTTGATTAAACGAGTGCACTTATGTGCCGCCAATAGACATATAGCTTACGGGTCTTTTGATATACTCCATCAGGATGCATTCAATTGCTTAGCGCAGTCGATCGAGGAAAGCCATGCCCGTCTCATCTAAAATCGTCTACACCTTTACAGACGAAGCGCCCGCGCTAGCAACGGTTTCTCTACTGCCTATTATTGAAGCTTTTGCTCAGGCAGCAGACATTGGCATAGCGCTGAGCGACATTTCGCTCGCAGGTCGCATTATCGCGAACTTTCCAGAAAATTTGGACATTGGGCAGCAAAAGCCCGATGCGTTAAATCTACTAGGCGAGCTGGTCAAGCGGCCCGAAGCGAGTGTGATCAAGCTGCCAAACATCAGCGCATCTGTGCCCCAGCTAGTTGCCGCGATCGCAGAACTACAAGAGAAAGGGTACACCGTTCCTGACTACCCTGCGATCGCGAAAAACGAAGCCCAAACCCATGTCAAACAGAGATACGCCCGCGTTTTGGGCAGCGCTGTCAACCCCATATTGCGCGAAGGTAACTCAGATCGGCGAGTCGCCACCGCCGTTAAGCAATACGCCCAAAAGCATCCCCATAAAGTCGGTAGCTGGAAGGCCCGGTCAAAGTCTCACGTTGCTCATATGGAATCGGGCGACTTTTATGGCAGCGAGCAGTCGGTGGTCATTGAGCAAGCAGGCAGCGTCAAAATAGAGCTGACGGCTAGCGATGGCACCACAACAGTTTTAAAAGAGAGCGTCCCGGTTTTAGAAAAAGAAGTAATTGACTCGGCGCTCATGAGCGTCAAAGCCCTGCGTGCCTTTTATGAAAAAGAGATTGCCGCCGCCAAAGCAGAAGACATTTTGCTCTCGCTGCATGTAAAGGCGACCATGATGAAAGTCTCTGATCCAATTATCTTTGGGCATGCCGTCGAGGTTTACTACAAAGACGTCTTTGAAAAGCACGCCGAGACGCTCAAGGCCCTGGGCGTCACGCCCAACAACGGCCTCAACGACATCTACAACAAAATTAAGGGCCTCCGCGAAGACCAGCGCATTCCTACTCTAGAAGCCGTAGAAGCCGACATCCAGGCCACCTACAAAACGCAGCCACGGCTGGCAATGGTCAACTCTGACAAAGGCATCAACAACCTGCACGTGCCCAGCGATGTCATTATCGATGCGTCTATGGCCGCCGCCATTCGCACTTCTGGCCAGATGTGGGGCGCTGACGGCAAAGCCCACGACACCAAAGCCATGATTCCTGACCGCTGCTATGCCACTATGTATCAAGCCTGCATTGACTTTTGCAAGCAAAACGGCGCGTTCAACGTCAGCCGCATGGGCAGCGTGTCCAACGTAGGCCTAATGGCGATGAAAGCAGAAGAATACGGCTCTCACGATAAAACCTTTGAGATTCCAGCCGACGGCACTGTGCGCGTGGTTGACGAGGCGGGCAATACCCTGATGGAGCACAGCGTAGAAGCGGGCGACATTTGGCGTATGTGCCAAACCAAAGACGCCGCTATTCGAGACTGGGTAAAGCTGGCGGTCAGTCGAGCGAGCGCCACCGGTCTGCCTGCCATTTTTTGGCTAGACGAAAATCGCGCCCACGACGCCAACATCATCGCCAAGGTGCAGCAGTACCTGGCAAACCACAATACCGTCGGGCTCGATATTCAGATTTTGCCGCCGGTTGAGGCGATGACGTTTACGTGCGATCGCATCAAATCGGGCAAAGATGTCATTTCAGTCACAGGCAACGTACTCAGAGACTATCTCACCGATCTCTTTCCTATTTTAGAGCTAGGCACCAGCGCCAAAATGCTCTCGATTGTGCCCTTGTTGGCCGGAGGTGGTTTGTTTGAAACCGGGGCCGGTGGGTCTGCGCCCAAACACGTGCAGCAGTTTGTAGAAGAAGGTCATCTACGCTGGGATTCATTAGGAGAGTTTTTAGCGCTGGCAGTGACATTAGAAGAGCTAGGCCATAAAACGGGCAACAAAAAGGCAATTGTCTTGGCCGACGCGCTCAATCAGGCGACGGGTAAGCTGTTGGATAAAGACAAATCACCTTCTCGCAAAGTCAACGAGATAGACAATCGCGGCAGTCACTTCTATTTAGCGCTGTACTGGGCGCAGGCACTAGCTCGGCAAGACGAAGACGCGGCACTAAAAGCAGCCTTTGAGCCCCTAGCCCAGCAGCTAGCCGAGCACAAGAAAGAGATTGTAGCCGAGCTAAACGCAGCGCAGGGTACAGCGGTAGATATTGACGGATACTATCTGCCGGATATGGAAAAAACCAAGCAGGCGATGCGACCCAGCGAAGTGTTTAATCAGACACTTTCTCAATGGCAAGAATCTGTAGCTGTATGAGCTGAGCTGACGGGTTAGCGTTGACTGACTATTTGGCTTAGGTTACTGGCTGCTGTGGTCTGGGGTCACCCCTCCATCAGAGACTTTTCTCGGCTGGAAGGGTGCACCTTCTATCTCACAGCATCACGCGCTTGGTCAATATGGCCATGACCTCATTGGCTCTGCCGGTAGAGATGGGCTGGCTCCAGTCGTTGGGTTCGGCGTAGCCGCATTTGTGCAGCAGGCGAATGGTGAAACGCACGACTGAAAGCGAGCCAAATAGCATATGACGCACGGTTTCGTAATCGTTGGGGTTGCGGCTGTCTGGGCCAGTGGGTGGGGGCGTGCCGGGGTCTGTTGCAGATGGAATGGTGGCGGGCAAGTTTGCAGCAGGTAGGCTTGCAAAAGATAGATCTGTAACAGAATCTGTGGACGCGGCTGCGCCCTGAAAATAAGAGATAAACATGAGATCTGGTCTCCGGGTTTGGGTTTGGGTAGGAAACCAGAACCCAACGCCGCTTAGCCGCCCCGCAAGTAGATGTAGTGCAAGTCGGGGTGGCTAAGGTACAGTTGACCTAGCCTTCCGGGATTGCTACGGAATCCTTGAGGGTTAGCAGTCAGTGGGTGCTGGTTACACCTGCTGGCTGTGCTAAGTAGAATTGAGTTCTGAGGAAAGCGACTGTGATAGGCATCACAGCCATCGTTATTGACGATAAGCTGATTTTTGACTGACGTCAAGCTAGGGTTGCAGCGGTTGACTGGCCGCCGCTTATTTCCCAAAGCACATCTATGCCCTTGCCAACATAGTCTTCATCCTGGTTCTGTTCGATCCATTCGACGATGGCAGGTTTGACGGCATCTGATTTTTTGGAGAGTGTGATTAGGGATTTGGAGGCGCGATCGCTAACCCTGCCTAGAAGAGTAAAACTAAAGGAATCGTCTTTCAATAGAGTGAGCAAGCTGTTGATCACCGCATCAGAGGCAGTGCCGAGCTGTACCAAGGACGCAGCCGCGCGAGAACGCACATACGAATCGTCATCTTTGAGCAGCAGCACCAACGCATCTATCACCGCATCTGAGCCAGTGCCGAGCTGTCCCAAGGACGCAGCCGCGCGAGAACGCACATACGAATCGTCATCTTTGAGCAGCAGCACCAACGCATCTATCACCGCATCTGAGCTGGTGCCGAGCTGTCCCAAGGACGCAGCCGCGCCAGAACGCACATCCGAATCGTCATCTTTGAGCAGCAGCACCAACGCATCTATCACCGCATCTGAGCTAGTGCCGAGCTGTCCCAAGGACTCAGCCGCGCCAGAACGCACATACGAATCGTCATCTTTGAGCAGCAGCACCAACGCATCTATCACCGCATCTGAGCCGGTGCCGAGCTGTCCCAAGGACGCAGCCGCGCCAGAACGCACATACGAATCTTCATCTTTGAGCAGCACCACCAACGCATCTATCACCGCATCTGAGCTAGTGCCGAGCTGTCCCAAGGACGCAGCCGCGCCAGAACGCACATACGAATCTTCTTTGAGCAGCACCACCAACGCATCTATCACCGCATCTGAGCTGGTGCCGAGCTGTCCCAAGGACGCAGCCGCGCCAGAACGCACAGACGAATCTTCATCTTTGAGCAGCAGCACCAACGCATCTATCACCGCATCTGAGCTAGTGCCGAGCTGTACCAAGGACGCAGCCGCGCCAGAACGCACAGACGAATCGTCATCTTTGAGCAGCAGCACCAACGCATCTATCACCGCATCTGAGCTGGTGCCGAGCTGTCCCAAGGACGCAGCCGCGCGAGAACGCACAGACGAATTTTCATCTTTGAGCAGCAGCACCAACGCATCTATCACCGCATCTGAGCCGGTGCCGAGCTGTACCAAGGACGCAGCCGCGCCAGAACGCACAGCCGAATCTTCATCTTTGAGCAGCAGCACCAACGCATCTATCACCGCATCTGAGCTAGTGCCGAGCTGTCCCAAGGACGCAGCCGCGCCAGAACGCACAGACGAATCGTCATCTTTGAGCTGTCGCATTAGCTGCTGTATTGCCCTATCTGGCACTAGCTTACTTTGATACGTATCAAACCTTTCCTGTCCTATCGTTTGCTGCTGCTCTGCCAGGTACGTCATCGCCATTGGCGCAAACGGTGTATCTTTCAAACTACTGATAACACGAAAAACTTCGTCGCGCAGTCTGTTGCTTGAACGAAGCTGCGGTGAAATTTCCAGACTTACCAGCCCAGTCAAAATCTCTGCAATAATCGCTGAATCGCTCACCTCTGCATTTTCCGCGAGGCAGCTACCCGCAAACAACAGATCGCGATATAGCCACTGCTCGTATTCGCTGCCAGCTTTCAAAATAGTCTTTAGCGAGGCTTTAGCCGGACTCGGCGTCTGCTGAGCCACTAACAACAACAACACTTCTCGCCAGTGCGGATCGTGCAGATGCTTTTTTATATGCTGCTTTGCGTAGGGTACATAGTCGTCATCATCTGGATCCTGGTCTTCTTGTAAATACAGAATTTCTTTCGAGCAAAGATACTCTTGAAAGGTTTTGTGAACAAAGGCGTAGCGGCGTTCCCCTTGCTTCGCCAACAAACCCGCTCGGTCTTTAACAATCTTGTCAAGCAAGGTTTCCGCTTCTGCTTTGGCCGCGTAGGTCTCTAACTTTTCAGAAGCTTTTATCTCTTTTATAAATTTGGTTAGCTTCTAATCAGGTTACTACGCTCTATCTGCGTTCCATTTTCCGCATCATTCACGCTGCCCTGCGTATGAATCCAATAGGCCAGCCGCTCCATCAGCCGCCGAATATCTGGAATATTTAAATACTTCAGCACATGCCGAGCAGTTAACTCTTTATCTTCATCCCATTTAGAAATCAGCGTATCAACCGCACTGTTATACAGCTCGTGCCGCTGTCGGGGCAGCGTTCTGTATCGATGAATCAACGCAATAATCGTCAGCAGCAGCGGATTGCGCGCTAGCTGCTTTATGCGCGGTTTATTGTCCAGAGCGCTGCGCAGGCTGTTCTTTACGCCGTTCTCGCTCAGCAGGCATATCAACCCGGCTGTCATACCAGTGATTGATAAAAGTTTCAATCTTGTCATCGTCAAAGGGCAGCAGCTCGTAATGCGGATACTGCTTGCGGCTAAAGTAATCGTCTCGATACCCCGCCGGACGAGAGGTAATAATAGCCGGACAGCGAGAATACGTCCCCTAAAAAAGCCTCAATCTTCCCCACCACCTTCTGACGCTGCGCATCGTCGGCCACCTCATCTAACCCATCTAGCAAAATCAGCGCCTCCCCCGCCTGTAGCCAGTAGTCAAAAAAGGCCGTCGAAATGCTAGCGACCTCCAGCTCTGTTTTCATAAACTGAGTCAAAAATTCCAGCACCGATAGATCAGGCTCACGCGCCAAATCACGAATGCGAATCAGCACCGGAAAGTAATCTGTCGCCAATCCAGATTCAACCACAGAGCCTGATACAGATGCCGCTGCCGTAGCCGTCACCACCCAGTAGTTCATCAGGGTTGTTTTCCCTGCACCCGGCGCACCCAAAACCACAATTCGCCGCTCATCTTTTTCCTTCAGCAGCTCAGCAGCCGACACTGGCTTCCGCTCAGCCGCCTGTTCTTTCATCAGCAAAAGCTGCTCTTCTTGCTCCCACTGAATCAGCTTTTGCGCATCCTGCGCAACCTCTGGCGGAGGCACAGCCGCTAGTTTATAGCCCTTCCCGGCGACTCTCTCATGGTATTTGGCATCCTGCCGCTGCACATCTGGCATCACAAAGATTTTGGCCAGCTCACCCGGCTCATCCACCACCGTGCCATCCACCGCCATCCCAGAAAACACCACCTTCCCAGTCTTGGCCCGTAGCTGTCTGTAGTATTTCTTTTTAGTAACTTGAAAGCTCAGAAAGTTGTTGGTCGTTTGGAAGTAAGCCTCGGTAAACGCCTGCATCCAAGCTTCTACCAGGCTTGGCTCTATCTCCTTTAGCTTGGCATGTCCTTCAGCTTCTCTTAAAAACACCTCGGCCAGTAGCGCAGCGTCAGGCTTTCCCTGTCTCTTGCAGCGGCTTTTTTAGCTCTGCGATCGCCGTTCCCCGAAACGAATCCCCTAAAAAGCGATCAATCCCTTTCAATCCGCCTCTTTCATACGGCGAAAACAGCTCCGGCACTTCCTCATCCGCCTTACTCACCGCCTGATTCAAAGCCTTCTTAATCGCAGAAGGGCTCAGCGCGTGATCAATCGCCTCACCCAGCTTAGGCTTCGCCAAATCCAGCGCCAGCCCGCCAAAAAACTTTGCTATCAGCGTAAATTCCATACCCACCCAGCACACTTCCTAAAATTCGTTACGCACTTCCCGAACCTACCTGAAACTCAATCTCTGCCTGCTGGTCGTAAACAGCGCCGCTGTTTGTTGTTTGTTGAATATCAATATCATAGGCAGCCGCATAACCATCCTTTAGCCAGGCACTAAAAGCAGGCCCCACATCAAGCGTATACATATTATCAGCAACTTCTATATTGCTATTAATCAGCCCTACCGAATTTGGCGAAATGGTAAACACAACGCTATGACGAGAGCGATAGTCTGACGTTTCTAAACCGCTGGCCGACCGCTTCGTCAGCAGCGTCACCTCAATCGTCGTTTGCGGAATCAGGCCGCGAATATCACCCTCATCCACCAAAACAATCTGGCTCGCACCCTCATCAGCGCTCACCCGCTCAATTCGAAAAGAGCTAACCCGAGACGGCGAAAATCCGCCTGTAACCGTCGCCACTTCTACGCCATCTTCAACAGACTTCACATAGTCAAGCGTGCCAGGAATATCAAGCGCAACACTCGCTTGCCCAGACTGAAGCTCTATAGCCGCACTCACCTCCGTATCAGCAACCCCCAAACTCGCTGGGGTCACGTCCGCCGCCCACTCCAGCCGAAACTGAGGCCGCTCTGTAGAGCGCAAATAGGTATAGTCATTCGGAACATTAGAAGCCGAGTTGAGCTGAGCGCGAAGGTCTTGGCGTTCGACCCAGATGTTTTTAACAAGCTGCACATTCTGACCTAGCAGAGCGCTTAGCTGACCGCTATGCTGGGTAATCTCTTCAGGAATATCCGCACGCGGCACCAGACGAAACTCTCCATAGCCACCGTCCGCACCAGAGCGACCCGCTCGGCCATCGCCACCGCGATCGCCATCTTGACAGCGAAAACGCGCTGTATCAGTCACACCTTGATAAACCCATTCATAAGCTGTATTCGCTTCTCGATTGTTAGGAAACGGAGGCGCATTCTCGCTCTCATCTACAGACCTAACCCCTCTACAGGGCACCACTTCACGGTCGGCTACAACTAGTTCCGCATTCTCTACATCCGTACGCCGAGCCAGCAGATCCCACTCGCAAAAATTAACAATCCATTCGGGCTCAACACACTCACAGCCATCCTCACCAGCCGTACCCTGACCACCCTGGCCGCCCTGGCCACCTCGCCCATCAATCACCACTTGCTTAAGCGCCGCCGGATCGCTGTAGTAAATCAAAGCGCTAGTGCCATCGCTACCACTGCCACCATCGCCGCCATTACCGCCATTGCCGCCATCAGCGCCCTGCAAAGAATAAGGCGGGCGACGCGGCACCCGGCAGCTACGAGCAGGTTCGCCATACTCGCCATTTTCGCCACTGCTACCGCGATCGCCCGACAGATCGTAGCTCACAGGCGAGACCAAACCATCGTCTACTCTCAAGATAGCCCGGTCTTGCGCTGAGCCATTTCTGCCATTCCTACCATTGCGGCCATTACGACCCGGCTCACCAAACGTACGGGTGCCACCATAGCGTCGCTGACCAGAACGCTGCGCGTATTGATAGACATCTGAGCGCATATCTGGGCGAGCATGGTGAAGCTGAGCGACGGCATAATAGTTAGGTGCGATCGCCAGCAGCAGCACACATAGGGTCGTCAGCAGAGCAGTCACCAAAAAGGAGCGAAACTTAAAAGGAGGCATAGTACAACAGAGCTAAGCTGTCTCTATTATTCGGCAACCATGTGCACCCCGCCGGAAAAGACAAAATGAAACATTCTTAAATTTATTGTTTGTATTTACTTCACAGCTTGCTTCATTTACGGTCATCCCCTTCACAAATAAGACAAATAAGCCTGATGGACGAGGCGATAGTCGTAAGCTGGATAGAAAGGCGATAGGCGAAGCTGGGAAATGAAGTATGGATCACATTCAAGTTCTCGAAGGGCAGGCCGCTGAAGCTGCAATCAGTCGGCTCAACCAGGCAGTGTCACTAGCCGCTAGTGAAGAAGGCTCGCCAAACGTGGCGCTATTGAAGCAGGCTGACTTTGTCGTCGCGCCAGTCATTCACAAAGGCACGCTATCGTCAGAAGTATTGAAAATCATCTTTGACGCAGCCCAAACAACGGGCCAAACGTCCATGACCGCTGTTGGCCTCTATAGCCCAGAAGAACAGCATTGCTACGAAGTACCCATGAGCCTAGAGGCGCTCAACGAGCTGCGCGGTACCTCATGCGGTGTCATTAGCTTTGTGCTGTATGCAGGCGAGCCAGACTGGCTAGTACTGTTTGACGACCAGCTTTACATTGCCTACGGGCCACAGGCGTTTGTAAGCGCGCTAGTAGGCGATATTGACGCCGCATTTAAAGCAGTTGAAACCCGGCTCAACGATCTGTACACACAGTCTCAGGGCGATATTCCAGGCTACGCTCGACAAGAGATTGAGCGAATGGGCAAGTATTTGGACGCGGCGCTCGGCAAGCTGGCAAATGACTATGCCCAGGCCGAGATCGGCGATCGCGTTTTTGTTGTTTAGCCTACAGCTGTTTAGCCTACAGCAGAGTGATTCTATTTTGAGGCTGATAGTTAGGAAACACTTGTGCGATCGCTTCGCTTCCCAGCCCAAACTGCTGCGTTAGTAAAGCAGCTATCACATCCCGAAAATCTGTCGTAATCGCCAGATCTCTAGCATCATGCTGATTGGCCTCACTTAGCCCCGGCCACTCCCCATGCACCTGCCTGCCGCGAATGCTACCGCCTAAAATCCACATCGCATTTCCATAGCCGTGGTCTGTGCCACCATTTCCGTTTTCAGCAATCGTGCGGCCAAACTCTGACATCACCACCACCGTCGTTTCCTGATAAAGCTCGCCCAGCTCTTCAGCCAGCGTCACCAGCCCCCTACCCAGCGGATCGAGCAGACGAGGCATCGCGCCGCGCTCGTTTACGTGCGTATCCCAACCGCCCAGCTCCAAAAAAGCAACCTGAGTCCCCGCACTGCCTTTCATCAGCCGAGCCAACGCGCGAGTTGTATTCGAAAAGCGTTCTGGCATCGGCGCACCGCGAGAGGCGGCCATTCCTTCCTCGGCTAGCTCTTGCATGAGCGTATCACGAGACTGTCGGCCCGCCTGATAGATCTGCGCAACCTTATCATCGCCCGCATAGAGCTGATCAAACGCCGCCTGCAGCGTACCCTGATCGTTAGAAAACACGGGGTTGCCCGCCCCGTTGACGCCCAGGTTAGCCACAGATTCGGCCCCAGAAAGGATCAAAGGCAGCGTGCCACCCGTACCCATATTAACGGCCTGCGTTGGAGGGCCCTCGGGTAAAACGGTCAGCAGCCGATTCAGCCAGCCAGTGTGGGTAGAAGCATTACCAGGCGTGCCGTTTTCTAAATAGTCCTGAGCTTGAAAGTGAGACCGGGTAGCGATAGGTGAACCTGAAGCATGAACAAATGCCAGGCGTCCTGCATCCCACTCTGGCATCAGAGGCGCTAGGGCAGGGTGCAAACCAAAGCGACCGTCTAAATCGAGCGCGCCATTGCTCTCACCGGGTTTGGCAATAGCAATAGAGGGCCGCGACTCGTAGTACTCAGTCTCCTGGTAAGGCACCACAATACTAAGGCCGTCAGCAGCGCCTCTGAGCATAACTACAACCAGGCGTGGCGTAGTAGCAGCCTGCGCTGTAGACTGCCACAGCCAGTTATGGGCACCTATACTAGTCATCAAACTAGCAGCGCCCAGCCAAGCTGTTTTTTGGACCGTTTTTTGAAGAAAGCGACGTCGTTGCATAAGAAATTTTCTGACTGTTTTTTAGTAGTTTCTTTAGTTGACTAAGAGCGATCGACCAAGAGCGATTGACTGAAAGCGATTGACTAAAAGCGATTGACTGAGGGCAGTTGGCTGAGGGCGGCAAACTATGGGCAGCCGACTAGCGGTACATCATCTCAGGACTACCAGCAATTAGAGCAGGCTGTAGGGCCGCTGGAGAGCTATTGATGACAGATAGGCTCTGGGGTGAAAGCTGGTCGCCCAAGGTTTCCAAAAGGGCTGAGGCACCGGGTTTCTCTTCTGGCAGGCTGACCATCGCCCGCGCAAAGCCAACTCGGCGCAGCATGGCATCTGCATTTAGCCAGGCAGACTCGATTTGGGCATAGCCATCGGGCGTGCGGCAGCGGTACTGCGGCATGCCTAGCTGGTTCATCGCACCGATCAAACGCCGAACGGTGTTGTCATCTGGCGCGGTTAGGCCCGCCGCTCTGGCCGCTGATATTAGGTACTGGTAGGGCGTCTTGAATTTGGTTTGGTAGTAGGCATCGGCCCAAAATTCGTCGCTGTCAAAGAGCGATCGCAGTACCTGCTGAATATCGCCATCTGTAGCCAAAAAGCGCTCTGCTAGGCGTTCTACCAATGCGACCGGGGGCTCATCGCTCACAAAATACTGAGCAAGCCGATAGCTAATATGCCGCGCCGTAGACGGATGCTGCGCCAGCAAATCCAACGCGCGTTCCCCTTCCTCAACGCCGCCACCCGGAATCAATTCGCCCAGCAGCTTTTTATCGCCGCCATCGTGCCGATCGGCCTCAAACTGAAAGCCGCTGCCGTCGTGGTTGGGCACACTTTCTCGCACCAGCCCCCAGCCCGTCAAAATCCGCGTCAGCGCTTCAACATCCGCTTGAGTATAGCCACCGTCTACGCCCAGCGTATGCAGCTCCATCAGCTCACGAGCGTAGTTTTCATTAAGGCCTTGATAGGGCCCCCTGGCCCTGGGGCTAGCCGGGTCGGTGTTACGCCAGTTATCTAAATAAAACGCCATCGCCGGGTGCTTTGCACTCGCCCCCAGCAAATCTCTAAACTTGCCCAGCGCATGGGCTCGCATTGCCATTCTTTCGTAAGCGCCAACCCACAGCTTCGTCAGCCCCTTGCCAACGTACACATTAAAGTGGTTAAACCAAAAGTCCACCATCACCTCTTGTAGCTGGTTAGAGCTGTCTAGCGATCGCCTAATTTTAGCCTGAAGCGCCTCTTGCACTATCGTGGCCTGCTTTTGCCTTAGCGTTCTGCCACGCTCTGGCGAGTCATCTTTTGTTGGCGCGGGGTACTGCTCAAACAGCTCTACCGGCGAAAGCGTAAGGCTAGGAAATGAGCTGAGCACACGGGTGAGCGCAGGCGGCTCGGCATTTTCAGAAGGGTTTAGCTGCGATCGCACATAGTCCTCTACTCCCTGCTGACCAACACGCTGGCGATCGCCAGGTCTAGGGCCAAAGCTCAATCGGTCTAAAACATGCGTAATTTTTTGCGAACTGTCCACAGCTATCCCGGTATCTATTCCGACAAAATCAACTTTGAAACCACCCAAGCGCAGTTTCAATCTCAAATTCTATTGAATTCTAACGACTGAATTTGATAGTAGCCAAACTAAAAAGGTCAGAACTCAAAGTGGTTGGCCAGCAGCACGTACCGCTAATTTCCATACTATTGCGGGCGAGGTTTGAGCGTAAGGTTGTTGAACATTTCGCCATACAATAGCAATACAGACCGTATCCACTACCTACAGCTAATTGGGGAGTATCTAGACGACCGCTCGCTTCTTTTTGCCACATGGCTGCTACGCCGACCTTCATTCCCTTGCCAGCATTCCAATCAACAGGTGTAACAACCCTAGGAGCAACTCATGAGGCTATTTAGAAAGCTCGAAATTATCTTCGAGACGCTGATCTGGAACTTTCGTTTCTTTGTGCTGCTGCCCGTCATCTTCAGCCTGCTTAGTGCCGTTAAGTTTTTTATTATCGGAACGTTAGACATCTGGGCTGGCTTTAGGCTCCAGTTTGACGTTGCCGATCCTGAAGGTGAAATCACAAATAAGATAGTTTCCTACATCATCGGCGGCGTAGACTATTACCTGATTGGAATTGTTCTACTAATTTTCAGCTTTGGCGTTTACGAGCTTTTCATCTCCAAAATCGACATCCGCTTCGATCATGAGGTCAGCATTCTACAAAGCGAATCTTTAGAAGAGCTAAAAAGCAAGCTAGTGCAGGTCATTGTCGTTGCCCTAATCGTCAACCTGTTCAAAAAAATGCTGGGCCTACAAATCACACAAACCAGCGACATTGCCTACATCGCGCTTTCTATTTTACTGATTGCTGTGAGCAACTATCTGTTGCAGTTGCAATATAAAAAGTCCGAAGAGAGCGAAGTAGTCGAGTAAAACAACGCTCTGGCCCTACTGCAACCGGCATCAGCAGTAGGCCTATCTGCCACCTACCACGACCACTTTAACCCTATAGAAAATTATATAGAAATCTTTCCCTGTGTAGCTTGCCTTTAAGGATATTTAAGTGTTTGCAATATTCAATACGTTCGTCTCGACGACGTGTTAAGTATTGAATTTAGGTACGATGAAAACCAGGGATTCATTGTTAGAATCCATTATCAGGAATTCATTGTGGCAGAACACTAGTCGCATTGTCCTACCGTGATTCAAGTCTTTGGTAGTAGCATTCACAATCTGGATAGTGTTTGTTTTCTCTGGGTATCTTTCTTACATAGCAGTTAGAAAGTTTTCCTAAAAGTTAGCAAGTTCTTCTGAAGCAGTATGAATTTCAAAAACAGTACTTGTCGTCATTGTCATCACTTTAACGCAACTCACAATTTTTGCTCACAGTTCACAGTCAGACATCCCCATGGGAAAGTCTATCTAGAACGTTTACCTAGCTCTCCTATATGTCGTACTAAGTATCAGCCAAAATTGACGGAAGAGCTACTCTTTAGCAATCAGTGGCGATAATCAGTGGCGATAAGTAGCTCTCGTCGCAAGACTATATCCAAATCATAATTTGGGTCAAAGCACTAAAGTATGATTTGGATAATAAATTCGACAGATGCCGTAAGGAGCTAAGCATCGACAGTGCTAAAAGCAATACTTGTTGTCTTTTCAAACAACTACCAAAATGTTGCCATAGCTAGCCCCTTCTCCTAATTGCCAGTAAGCAACAAACTCCCGCTTCTTAGCCTGTGATGAGTTCATCCTAGGCGTAAGCCAGATTCTTAGAGAGTGCTGCCGATCCGAGCGCAAAATGCTGTCCAGGGAAACATTAAAACGACTTCCCCAAACAGACATGTTTTTTTCTTCATGACCTAAAGAGTCAACAACTACTGCGATGGTTGCATCAGAGATGATTCTCATAACCAAAGGTGCAGAGATAAAAGAAACCTTAGAATTCACCTTTATATTCATCTCATAGGCATCTCTAGACACCTTTGTAAAATCATGAAACGAGTAGGTGTCATGACCGCATTGCTTATGGAGATAGGCGCTGCGTAGCTTATCAACTTGCTGATCGCTTAGCACTTCTGCTAAAGCTATGTCTGACGGCTCTAAGTGTTGAGGCCGATAGCTTTGAATAATTGGCTCCCAGTGTGAATCTTCGCGTGCATAAGCAAGTCCTACTTCACTATCTTGTTCAACAACTAAAGTGCCGGGCTCAGACTGACCGTTAAAACGGTTGCTGACAGATTTGCAATAAGAACCAACATTCGGCAAGAGTAGCAAATCACCTTCTTTTACTGTAGTTAAATTAGTTTCAGGAAGAATGACATCGCCAGCAAAACACAGAGGGCCTGCAATACTATCGGGACCTTCTTTAGGAAGTGAAGTACCATCTGCAAGCAAAACTTCCTGTGAAAATCCAGCTAGGGTTACCTTTGTTAGTTGGTCAGTACCTACATCCACAATTGCCCAACCTTTGCCACGAGTAGATTTCCTGGTAATGACTTTTGTCAATAACGCCGTAGCGTTGCCAAACAGCGCATTTCCAGGCTCCATCTTATAGGTAAATTCGGGTCTAAATTTGCGTTTGACGGCATCTGCAAGTTCTGTAATTGATGGAAATCTTTCTTCTTTGCCGGAGGCTATCCCAAGCCCGCCTCCTAGATTAAGAACATCAATTGTATGGGGCGTGATTGCGTGAATTACATCGCAAAGCTCATGTAGTGCATCCAGGCTTTCCTGAAATACTTCAACATTGTCCATTTGAGTGCCAACATGAATATGCAGGCCCGAAAATAGCAGCTTTGTCGAGCTTAGAAGCGAGATCGCTTCTTCTGAGGGAAAGCCAAACTGGCTAGTCAAGACGCCATGAGACGTATGCTTTTGGTAATCTGCTTCGCTGCGATAGCTGTTGTAGAGTGGGGGATTGACCCGGAGAAATAGCTTTCCTGAAAAGGAAGCTCCGCTTAATAGGTCTTCTAGCGCAGCTAGCTTAGATGATGAATCTATAACAACGCTACCACCGTCTTGGAGAAGCTCTACAGCCAAACTTAAATCTGGCGCAGGAGAGTAGTAGCTTAGCCGAGAGGTGGGAATGCCTGCCAAGCGGGCAAGCTGAACCTCACGAAGTGAAGCACAGTCAGCACCACAGCCTTGTTCAGCCAGCATTTTATAGGCCGCCAAACAAGGACTTGCTTTAACGGGTAAATATACGTTTTTTCCTCCACCAAGAAGGTCTGAAAATTCTCTAAAATTTTCCAGAAGCCGCGTCTGATTAGTGATGTAAAGCGGGGTTGAGTATCTTCGAGAGATCTCAGCTATATCGAGCTTGCTAAGCCATAAGTGCCTATTTCGGCGCAGGAGGTCTACATGGTCAAAAACACGCTTGCTATTCTGAACACTTTTGGTTTTCATATATCTCGAGAGCAAAAAGGCTTTATTAGATAGGTGAGTTAATAGGTAACGGCAGCAGTGGGGATGAATTGTTAAAGCTATTGTCAGTTTCTCTAACAGCAGCTCTAATAACAAGCCACTATTGTTCTAATAACAAGCCACTACTGTTCTAATGACAAACCACTACTGTGTCCGAAACCGGCATCAGTATAGCGGAACCTCAGTCATGATTTCTGCTGTTAGCGACATTCCATACATTTCTTCTAGTCACTCGTTTAAAAGGAAACTTAAGTAAGTATAAGAGCTAGCAACGCCAGCAGAGCCATACTCACAGGCCTATAGAAAGAGTAAAAAGCGCGTCAATAACAGATCTCGCGTACAGACGAAATTTCAAGACTGATTTTTTCAGGCGGCTATGTTCAGCGTATTGCAGAACAAACGTAAGATGAGTTTATATTTCAAAATGAGTTTATGCATAAAGGTTCTGGGAATTCTGACGGTAAGTTTGCTCTGCCCTTTTGTAGCCACATACCTAATCTTGCGTTTGCCTTCTAGCATCAATCCTCTTCTTAATTTAGGAGGACAACCATGAAAGTTCCTGAGAAAGTTCCTGAGAAATTTCCTGAAAACAACTGCACACAAAAGAGAATGCAGGTGCAAGTGGCACGGTATGAGCGCCTGTTAGACGGTGTTGCCTCATCTACAAACGTGCTGCTAACCCAGCTAGACTACTATCAGTCAATAAGTCGAGCTTTGGCAATTTTGGGAGAGGCTACCCAAGTTGATCGCGTTTATGTGTTTGAGATGCACCCGCATCCTGAAACTCAAGAGCCGGCTATGAGCCAGCGGTGGGAATGGGCCGCGCCAAATATTCCGTCAGAGTTGGGTAATCTTGAGCTACAAAACATCTTATACAGTGAGTCTTTTCCCCGTTGGTATGAAGAGCTATCTCGTAGACATCCTATCTATGGTTTAGTTCAAGATTTTCCGAGTGCAGAAAGGGAAATTTTAAGGTCGCAAGGAATTCTCTCTATTCTAGTGATTCCTATTCAGATACAAGGAGACTTGTGGGGGTTTGTTGGGTTTGATCAGTGCCAGATAGCCTATGAGTGGACGAAGGTAGAAATCTCTACCCTGTGGGCGATCGCAGGCAGCATCGGCGGCACGATTGCCCAGCACCGGGCTGAACAGTCCTTACAAGAGCTTAACCACACGCTAGAGCAACGCGTCGCTCAGCGCACTCAAGAGCTATCGAGTGCGAATGCAGAGCTATCAGTAGCCATGACGTTACTAAAAGAGACTCAAAGCCAGCTCGTTCATACCGAAAAAATGTCAAGCTTAGGGCAGCTAGTCGCGGGTATTGCGCATGAAATCAATAATCCGGCTAACTTCATCTACGGCAATCTCGGACATGCCCAGCAATATACCGAAGAGCTATTGGGCCTTGTAGAGCTGTACCAGCGTGAGTATCCCACAGTGACTCCCAATATAGAAGCAGCGCTGAGCGATATCGATTTTGCGTTTTTGAAGGAAGATTTTTCGCAGCTTATCCATTCTACTCAAGAAGGGATAGAGCGAATTGTACATATCGTGCGATCGCTCAGAAATTTCTCTCGTTTAGATGAGTCTATCTACAAGCTGATTAATATCCATCATGGGATAGAAAGCACTCTTAACTTTTTGCAGCACCGGTTACATCCCGAAGGGAACACAACAGAAATTACCGTCATCAAACAGTTCGATGAGCAGCTACCCATGGTTGAATGTTTTCCTAGCTCGCTGAATCAAGCCCTGATGAATGTGCTAGTCAACGCAATTGATGCCCTAGAAGCGAAAAGTTCTCAGGCGCAGCCAGAGCAGCCTAATCAACCAGAGCAGCCTAATAAAATTGAGATCAGAACTACAATTTCAAAACCATCTATTTTGAGCACCTCGTCCTGCGATCGCATTCTCATTAAAATTACAGACAACGGCAGCGGCATGTCCGCGGCTGTTCAAGAAAAAGTATTCGATCCGTTTTTCACGAACAGGCCTGTCGGCGAAGGAACTGGACTCGGGCTCTCCATTGCCCATCAAATCATCGTGAAAGCGCACGGTGGAGAAATCACTTGTCAGTCTGCGCTAGGAAAAGGTACAACCTTCAAAATTTACCTGCCGATGCAGCAGAAAAAGATCCGTCATGGCGCTCAGCATCCTGTGCTAGCGCTCTTCAGCAAAGCCAGCAGCGCTGGAAGTTGAAACATCAACAAAAGGGAATGCTTTGTACGCTTGCAGTCAGTAGATTGTGACAGATAGCAAAGTAAGGAACACTCTTACTTTGCCTTGATAAACATTCCTTGACATCGCTCAAAAGCCGCATCAGCTACCAGACTTTAACGCTGATAGCTGCTATTAGCCTGGCAAAATTTGGTGTCTAGGGAATTGGGAACGCATTCTGATTTCATTGCTTTGCTATGTCAATAAACAACATTGTGAGTGACAACGCTTTTACAATGACTGATCGCTTCAGCAGATCGGAAGGTACGCTTCTAGAAAGTTTGACTAGAACAGTTGATATTTTTGCCTGTTCTAGTCAAAGGTAGCCCAACTGTACTAGGGATCGAAAATCAAATAACTCGACCATTTATGCGTGTAGCGCGTACTGAGCTATCTATTCACACCACCTCACAAAAACTTGAAAACGAAACCTAGGACCGCACCGATTAGCACTAGCCAAGCCGCATTGACCTTGTAGCGAAAAACCGCCACCGCGCTCGCGCTCGCAATCAAAAAAGTCGGCAAATCAACCACTGCCGCCCGCGCCAAAATATAGGTCACCCCGGCCATCAGGCCCAAAGACGCCGCGTTCACGCCGTCTAGAAAAGCGCTCGCCAGCGGTGAGCGTCGCAGCCTTGGTACCCAAGGGTTAACAATGCCCACCAGCAAAAATGCCGGTAGAAAAATGCCGACCGTACCTGCGATCGCACCCATATGCCCTGCCACCACATACCCTACAAACGTCGCCGTCGTCAGCACTGGCCCAGGCGTAATCTGCCCAATCGCCACCGCGTCTAAAAGCTGCTGCGAACTGAGCCACCCGTAGCGCTCTACCAAATCTCGCTGCAAGAATGCCAGCAGCACATAGCCACTGCCGTACAACACGCAGCCTATCTTGAGAAAAAACAGAAATACGCTGCCCCAACCGACCGCAGCCGCAGCCGCCGTAGAGCTGCCAGCTTGGGCCCCAGCCTGGGCTATTGCTCCTGGCGCGATCGCACCTGGCAAAGACAGCCCAGACGGCAGCAAAAACAAACCAATAGTGGTTCCTCTATTGCGCCAGTTTTTAATCAGCGCCACCAGCACGCCCGCACCCAGCAGCATCAAAATTTCATTCACACCCAGAAAATAGGCGGCGATCGCACCCACCCCCACCGCCGCTGTCGGTCTATCTTTCGCGGCTTTCTTGCCCAGCTTCCACAGTGCCTTCAGCACCACCCCAATAATTACTGGCTTCACCCCATACAGCAGCCACTCTACCTGTGGCACCGTCTCATAGCGCACGTACGCCGCCGCCAGCAGCCACATCAAGCCCAACGCAGGCAAAATAAAGCAGCTTCCGGCCACAAACAGCCCTAGCCATCCGGCCCGTTCGTAGCCAATATGAATCGCCAGCTCTGTAGAGTTTGGCCCCGGCAGCAGGTTCGTCACGCCCATCAGATCGAGTAAGCTCTCGCGGCTCATCCAGCGGCGGCGCTTTACCACCTCGTCGTCCATCATGGCAATGTGCGCGGCTGGCCCGCCAAAGGCTACCGTACCCAGCCGAAAAAAGACCGCCGCCAGCTCTTTTAGCCGGTGTCGCTGCTGTTCTAGCGGCAGCGATGAGTACGGTATCGGTTGCGCTTGATTAAGCTCTTCACCAGATGCTTGATTAAGCTCTTCACTAGGCTCATTATTAAGATCATCACTGTGTTTAATAGTCGGCTTTTCTTCAGCATTCCAACTCATGTTTGCATCTCCATTCCTAAGTCCATTAGGACCAAACCATTAGCAAAGGCAAAGTCGCTATTAAGATTATTCAATGATGTTTAGGTTCAGAATAGATAAAGACAATGATATATTTTATTCATAGAGTTCTACCGCACCTAATTTATTTCAGCATAGATTAAACCCTATACTGACAACTCTCCATTTCAATTGGAATTTGCTCCTATGCCTAGCGCTGCCGCTTTTGCCCAAACCAGCTGGCTCATTCCCTGCTATCCGCTATTAGGAATAGGCTTATCTGTCTTCTGGTCGCCTGCGCTCATTCGAAAAACGGGTCCTCGCCCAGTGGGATACCTCAACTTGCTCACCACGGTGGTAGCGCTGATTCATAGCGTGATCGCCTTTGCCGCTATCTGGCACCAGCCCACCCAGTTTATAAAATTCTCCTGGCTGCAGATTGCCGACTTGCATCTCATCTTGCCACTGGAGCTCTCTACGCTCACTCTTGGCGCTAGCGTAGTGATCACCATCCTCAATTTGCTGGTGCAAATCTACGCCGTGGGATACCTAGAAATGGACTGGGGCTGGGGCAGACTGTACTCTTTGTTGGCTTTGTTCGAGGCAGGCCTAACGGCACTGGTGCTGTGCGACTCGCTGTTCTTTAGCTACATTCTGCTAGAGATTTTGACGCTGGGCACGTATCTGATCGTGGGCTATTGGTTCAACCAGTCACTGGTAGTCACCGGCGCAAGAGACGCCTTTTTGACCAAGCGAGTCGGTGATTTGATTTTGCTAATGGGCGTACTGGCACTGTATCCGCTAGCAGGTACTTGGAACTTTAGTGAGCTGGCTGTATGGGCGCAAACCGTCAGCGTAGAGAGTGACTACCAGGCGCTAACGCTAGCGCTGATTGGCATCTCGCTGGTCGCAGGGCCAGTAAGTAAATGTGCTCAGTTCCCTCTACATCTGTGGCTAGACGAGGCAATGGAAGGGCCGCTGCCTACTACCATTCTTAGAAATTCGGTAGTAGTGGCAACCGGGGCCTGGGTGCTGGTAAAGCTAGAGCCGGTGATTGCCTTATCGCCGTGGGCCACTGGGCTAGCGGTGACCATCGGTTCTATTTCGGCAGTGGGCGGCGCACTGATTGCTGCCGCGCAAATTGATGCCAAAAGAGTACTTTCTTATCTGGCCAGCGCCTATATGGGGCTGATTTTTATTGCCGTTGGCAGCGGACAGGTCACGGCAGCTTTGCTACTGGTGCTGACACATGCGATCGCCACTGCGCTGTTGATCATGGCAACAGGCTCTATTATTCTCAACGTCGTCAGCCAAGACCTGACCCAAATGGGCGGACTGTGGGGCCCGAGGCCCATTACCGGACTCTCCTTTTTAGCGGGCGTTGTCGGGCTGATTGCGCTGCCACCATTTGGTGGTTTTTGGTCGCTGATGGCTATGCTGCAAGGGCTTTGGCAGGCGCAGCAATACGGTCTGGTGGGGATTGTTGTATTGACCAATGGCGTGGCTGGCTTTGCGCTGGTGCGGATGTTTGGCCTGATGTTTGCAGGCGATCGCACTGCCATGACCGCCCGCGCCCCCGAACCGATTTGGCTGATTGTTCTCCCCATGACCTTCATGGCAGGCTTCACCCTCAACATGCCATTTATCATCAGAAATTTCTCTCTATTTCCCGTCTCATCACAGCTTAGCTGGCCGCTGGGCTGGACTCTCTTTTTATCTAGTGTCGCTGGCATCAGCGCCGCCAGTTTCTTCTATATTTTCCGCCAGCGCGAAGGCCCAACCCAGCTACTCCCTACTCGGCTCAACAACCTGCTGGCCTACGACTTCTACACCCCCCGGCTGTATCAACTCACTGCCATTGGCTTTGTTGACAAACTCTCGCAAATCACAGACTGGGTAGATCGCTACGTTATCGACGGCTTCGTCAACTTTATCGGTCTCACATCGCTGCTTAGCGGTGAAACGCTCAAACGGTCCAACACAGGCCAAATGCAGCTCTATATTCTTACTATCACCTTCTTTGTGGTCACCATTAGCCTCTATCTAGGCTGGCTAGCCCTCACCACCTAAACTCAGATCTATGGTCACCCTTCTGGCTACCCTTCTGGCCACCCCTTTGGCCGCCTAAATTCAAACTCCTATAAAAACATCCACAACCACCATGCTCAGCCCCCTCATTTATATTCCTCTTATTGGCGCGCTGCTCATCGCCTTTGCCCCCGTCAAGCTCAGCCCGGCACAAACCCGTCTTACTGCTTTCACCTTCGCTGGTGTGTCCCTACTGTGGACCCTTTGGCTGTTTACTCAGTTCGATTTGGCAGATTCGGGCATGCAGATGAGTGAGTTTATGCCCTGGCTACCCGCGCTGGGCCTTAACTACAATCTGGGGCTAGACGGCCTGTCACTGATGATGATTTCTCTCAACAGCCTGCTCACCTGGATTGCGATCTACAGCAGCGCCGAAAAGCTAGAGCGGCCTCGTTTTTTCTACTCACTCATTTTATTTGTCAGCGGTGGTGTGGCCGGGGCCTTCGTTGCCCAAAATCTGCTGCTGTTTTTTCTGCTGTTTGAAATTGAGCTGGTGCCGCTTTACTTTTTGGTTTCGATCTGGGGTGGGCCCAAGCGAGAGTATGCAGCGACTAAGTTTTTGCTGTACACCGCTTTGGCCGGCGCATTTATTTTGGCAGCTTTCTTGGGCACGGCCTGGTTGGGCCAGACGCTCAATTTTTCCTACGAACAGATTTCACAGATTCAGCTACCGCTCAGCGCTCAGGTAATCTTGCTTGGCCTGCTGCTAGTTGGCTTTGGCATCAAAATTCCGCTGGTGCCCTTTCACACCTGGCTGCCCGATACATACGTTGCGGCGTCGCCTTCTGTGGCAATTTTGCTGGGCGGTGTTTTGGCCAAGCTGGGCACTTATGGCATTTTTCGCTTTGGACTGGGGCTATTTCCAGATGCCTGGGCACTGCTGTCACCGGGGCTAGCAGTTTGGGCAATGGTCAGCGTGCTGTATGGGTCGATCACCGCGATCGCGCAAAAAGACATCAAGCGCATGGTGGCCTACAGCTCTATTGGACACATGGGCTACGTCATGCTCGGCGGCGCGGCCTTTACCGAACTCAGTCTAGTAGGTGCCATCTCACAAATGGTGTCTCACGGCCTAATTCTGGCGCTGCTGTTTCACCTCGTGGGCGTAGTTGAAACCAAAGTCGGCACCCGCCAGCTAGACCAGCTCAACGGCCTGATGAATCCACTCAGGGGGTTGCCCTTAGTGAGCGCTCTGCTGGTGCTCAGCGGCATGGCCAGCGCCGGTATTCCCGGTCTCGTTGGCTTCATTACCGAATTTTTGGTTTTCCAGGGTAGCTATAGTACCTTCCCTGTGCAAACCCTCGTCTGCGTCGTTGGTACCGGCCTCACCGCCGTGTACTTTGTTATCTTGATCAACCGCACCTGCTTCGGTCGCTTAGACAGTCAAAAAGCCTATTACGACAAAGTCAGCACGGGTGAAAGAATCCCAGCACTCGTCCTAGCGGCGTTGGTGGTTGTTCTAGGCCTGCGTCCTGGCTGGCTGGTGCAGTGGAGTGCCACTAGCGCAGAAGCAATGGTTGCGGCAATGCCGAGCGAGGAGGCGATCACCACGCAAAAAAGTCTCTTTTGGCAATCGAGAAAGCTAGCCGCCGTTTTGCCAGAGGCACCAACTCCAGAGATTCCTCAAACCGCTCTTATAGCCATATAGCCTAGATATATACCCAGCGACATACCCCAGCTAAAGATCTCTAGCCAAAGACTTCTAGCCAAAGACTTCTAGCCAAAGACTTCTAGCCAAAGACCTCAAGCTACATACCCTAGCCACACAAGCTCGAAACCACCACCATGTCCTCACCGACTCTCACCAAAGCCACCCTTCCACCCTCAAGCCACAAATTCTCCGAGATTATTCATCGGCTCGAAGCAGGTGGCTCTATGCTGCCTGACAATCCCGACAATCTCCAGCAAATTATCGGCATCTACAAAGCCTACGCCGTCCCCATGGACTTTTACTGGCGAGATTTGCTCTATATCGCCGAACAGGTTTTTCTCAATCCCTTACCGGCGTTCAAATACTTCATTTCCGCAGAATATCTCGATCGCGACAACGCCTACTCTGGAGACAATGCCGATTTGCGCATCTGGCGGGGCGGCGGCGATGCGCACCCAGAGCTAAGAGAATTTATGGAAAAAGGAGAGAGCGATCGCAAGCTCCCCAAACTGCTGCACCACCTGTGGCATGACCGGGTCAACATGGAGTTTGCCGAAGCGTGCATGCAGGCCATGCTTTGGCACGAAGATATCAACCCCAAATTCAACGCCTATCTCGATAGCGACGAATACAGAGCTAATAGCGACCGGGCCATCCGCGCCTACTTCAAGGGCAACCCGGTTATGCTCGGTCTCTACAAACTCTTTCCAGAGATGTTCTACGAGCAGGTCAAACGCCTCTCTTACTACAGCAACCTGGGCCTATTTTGGGAAGTCATGGCCCCCGTCTTCTTCGAGATGAGCGATCTGTACGACGAAGGCAAGCTCACCAGTGTTCCCGAAGCGATGGACTTTTTGGTTAACGGCATCTTTGCTGTCGCTGGTCGCCCCATCTATCACTACGTCTATATCAGAGGCGAACGATACGAAATCATCTCCAAATCTCAGGGCTTCACCTGGCTGTACGAAGCTGCCCTTCCTTATGTCGAAGCCGTCTTTTATCGCACGGCTCCCTTCAGAGGCACCAAGTCCTACAACGCTCAGGCCAACCAGGTTCCCGCAGCACAGCAAGACTTTCACTACGGCATCCTCTACGCCGATGTTTTCCCCGTTGGCAGCGCTGGCATTCCGCCCACCCTGCTCATGCAAGACATGCTGCACTTTCTTCCTGACTATTTAATCGAAAAATACAGCCAGCACGGACGCGGTGAAGATGACAGCCTAGTCCAGCTCGGTATCACCTTCCAGCGCTCTATGTACAACGTGACCTCCGCTGTCATTCAGGCCCTACGGTGCGCCCTGCTCTACCCCCTAGACGATCCCAATCCCGAACATCTAAAAGCCAACCGCGCCTTCTTTGAACAAAACCTCGATCGCTTCAAACGTCCTGAAGCCAGACTGCAAGATATCCAAGACCAAAGCTATCGGTAAGCTCAAAATTTCTAACTAATGGCCCCCGTTGCAAGCCCGCCGCTGCTGCTAGCTAACTTTGCAGTCTCTCAAACCTATCTGACATACGGTAACCTTCCTTCTCTTTCTCCTATGCCAAACATCGTCGAAATCGCCGTCAGCACCGACGGCTTCTCCACCCTCGTTGCCGCGGTCACAGCCGCTGGCCTAGTTGAGGCCCTATCTGGCGATGGACCTTTTACCGTCTTCGCCCCCACCGACGATGCCTTTGCCAAGCTGCCACCAGGTACGGTACAAACACTCGTAGATAACCCGCCCCAGCTAGCACGCATCTTGAAATATCATGTTGCTAGCGGAGCCTGGACCCAAGCAGATCTCGCCGAGAAAGAACAGCTCTCTTCGCTCGAAAGCTCACCGATTCCAATTCGAGTAGAGCCTAACTTTGAGGTCAAGAATGCAACCGTGCTAGCAGCCGATATCGAAGCGAGCAATGGGATCATCCATGTGATCGATAACGTTATTCTCATGGGCTAGTTTGTAACAGCCTTCAGCGTGTCTGTAATTCAGATGACCGAAAGCTTTGGTGCGATCGCCAGTCAATCGTCTGTAAAATACGAACCTGATACCGATAGCTCTACGGCTGAAGGGGGCCACTATAAATGGGCCCCTTCGGTATTTCTATCTAGGTTGCGCACAATGCTAACTAGGACACCCGTTTTTGATAAAAAGCAATTCATACCGTACAGTCTAGTCGATATATTCTAATCAGAGCTAACAAATCACTCTCAACGAGCAATAGCGCAACCTCAACGGCGCGAGGTGACAAAAACATCTAGCTTAGAGTGTAAATATTTGCATCTTTTTCTCAGAAAAACTTTTAAAGAAGGGGTATCACCCTACTAAATAAAGACTCAGCATCTACGCTGTTTCTTACACCAACGCTCATCAGGTTCTAGATCATGTTTTTCTTTCTGCAGTGGCCGTTGCGAATAGCTCAGCCGGCTAAAAGGCTGGCTTTGGGACTATGCATCGCGCTACCGCTATACAGCTGTAGCCAATCTAGCAGCGAAACAGCGCCATCAGCGAATAGGCCTGCGGAAGCGAGTAGCGGCAGCACGGTCACCGTTTTAGGTGTAATCGTAGGCGAGCAGCAGGCCAAGCTAGAAGCGGCGTTTGCCCCGTTTGAAGAAGAAACGGGCATTGAGGTGCGCTATGAGGGCACGGATGCATTCACTACCTTGCTGCCAGTCAGGGTAGATTCAGGCGATGCCCCTGATATCGCCATGTTTCCACAACCTGGCCTGATGCGATCGCTCGCCGAAGAAGGGGCACTCACGCCCGTTACCGAAGTCCTCACCCGCCCCGAGCTAGAAGCCTACTATCCTGATAGCTGGATCGAGCTATCGACCGTTGACAATGAGATCTATGGCATCTGGTATCGCTCTGCCGTCAAAAGCCTGGTGTGGTACAACCCCAAAGAATTTGCTAAGGCGGGCTACGAAACGCCCGAGACCTGGGAGGAACTGATTGCACTGAGCGATCAGATCGTCGCCGATGGCAGCAACCCTTGGTGCATCGGCCTAGAAAGCGGTAACGCGTCCGGCTGGCCCGGTACCGACTGGATAGAAGACATTGTGCTGCACACCGCAGGCCCCGAGTTTTACGACCAGTGGGTACAGCATGAAGTGCCCTTTAATGCGCCCGAAGTCCAAAAGGCTTTTGAGTACTTCGGTGAGATTGCTAAAACGCCTCAGTACGTCTATGGCGGCAAGGCAGGCGCACTCAGCATTCCTTGGGGCGACTCTATTAACGGACTGTTTACAGCAACGCCAGAGTGCTATATGCAAAAGCAGGGTAACTTCATCAGCAACTTTTTCCCAGAAGATGTGGTCATTGGTGAGGATGTAGACTTTTTCCCTACCCCGGTCATTAACCCTGAGTACGAGAACGCGCTGCTCGTCGCTGGTGACATTTTTTCAATGCTAAACGACACGCCCGAAGCACAACAGCTAATGGCCTACCTAGCAACGCCAACACCTCACGAAATTTGGGCCGAGCAGGGGGGGCTGCTTTCTGCCAACAAGCAGGTTGATCTAAGCGTCTACCCTGACGAGCTCAGCCGCAAGCAGGCTGAGCTGCTAACGACTGCGGAGGTTGTCCAGTTCGACGCGTCTGATGCGATGCCGGGGGCGGTCGGCACCGGCACCTTTTGGTCGGGCATGATGGACTTTGTCGCAGGCGCTTCGATTGAAGACGTCACCGACAAGATTGAGTTTTACTGGCCTGAAGAAGACACCGAAGAGAATACCGAAGCGCCCGAATAGGAGGTAAACCCTAAATGAACAGCAATCTCTCACTGATATTAAGGGCGCTACTAGCAATATTTATCGGCTCGGTGGGCGTGATAGGCATTTTCTACGCGCTTAATATTCTCGTTGAGAAATTCTTGCCCGAGCGCACCAGGGTCAAGGTACTGCCTTGGATATACGTTGGGCCAGCGGTGCTGCTGCTGAGTGTCTACCTCGTCATTCCAACTCTTCGCACTTTTTATCTCAGCTTTTTCGGCAACAGCTCGGACGAGTTTGTGGGGCTAAAGAACTATATCTTTGTTCTCACCGCACCCGATACGCTACTAACTTTTCGCAACAACTTGCTGTGGCTGGTGCTGGTTACAGGTATCAGCGTGTCATTAGGCTTAGTCATTGCGGTGCTTATTGACCGCGTCAAGTACGAGTCGCTGGCTAAATCGCTGATCTTTTTGCCAATGGCGATTTCTTTTGTCGGCGCTAGCGTCATCTGGCGATTTATCTATGCCTATCGCCCTGCAGAGGCCGAGCAGATTGGCTTGCTTAATGCCATTGTCACGGGGCTAGGCTTCGAGCCAGTCGGGTGGCTAGTCAACCCGGCAGTCAACAACTTTGCGCTTATCGTCATTATGATTTGGCTGCAAACGGGCTTTTGTATGGTGCTGCTCTCATCGGCAGTCAAAGGGGTGCCTAACGATGTGCTCGAAGCGGCTAGGGTAGACGGGGCAAGCGAAATTCAGATTTTTCGCCGCATTATCGTACCGATGATTATGCCGACGGTGCTGGTGGTTTCAACCACGGTGGTGGTGCTGGTACTAAAAGTGTTCGACATTGTCTTCGTAATGACGGGCGGTAATCTGGGCACAGACGTGATTGCTAGCCGCATGATCAGAGAAATGTTTAACTTTAGAAACTATGGACGGGGAAGTGCGATCGCTGTCATTCTTTTAATCGCGGTCATCCCGGTAATGGTGGCCAACATTCGCCGATTTCGCCAGCAGGAGCAAAACCGATGACAACCACAACTTCTGGGCCCAATTCTTCTCGGCCAAACTCACAGCCCAATCCTCAACCCAAACCGCCGCAGCCAAATTACGTTGCCAGACGCAAAGAGCAGTCCAAGTTTGAGAAGTTTATGGCTAAGCTGCCGGTCCACGTAGCGGTCATTGGCATCGCCCTGCTGTGGACCCTCCCGACCTTAGGCCTACTTATCAGCTCATTTCGTCCACCCGATGCGCTCACTAGCAGCGGCTGGTGGACCGTCTTTGTCAATCCGTTCGAGTTCACGCAGTTTACGCTCAGCAACTATCAAGACGTACTGGCCCAGGGCATGGGTCAGGCGTTTTTGAACAGCCTGGTAATTTCAGTCCCGGCAACGGTGATTCCAATTGCGATCGCAACCTTTGCCGCCTATGCCCTTGCCTGGATGGATTTTCCCGGTCGTCAGACCATCTTTATCATCACAGTGGGTCTACTTGTTGTTCCCTTACAAATGACCCTCATTCCTATTCTGCGAACCTACAATTTCTTAGGAATTTCTAGTACGTTCCTTGCGGTCTGGCTGGCTCACGCCGCTTACGGCCTGCCGCTCGGCGTCTATCTGCTGCGCAACTATATCGGCTCGCTGCCCCGCGATCTCATCGAGGCCGCTGCCGTGGATGGGGCCTCCTATCTCAACGTCTTTACGCGCATTATTGTACCGCTGAGCATGCCTGCGATCGCCTCCTTTGCGGTCTTCCAGTTCCTTTGGGTTTGGAACGATCTGCTGGTTGCCCTCGTTTACCTCGGCGGCAATCAAGACGTCGCCCCCGTCACCCTGGTCCTCAGAAATATTGTGGGCGATCGCGGCCAAGACTGGTTCCTCCTCACCTCCGGCGCATTTATCTCTATGCTCGTCCCCATGGCCGTCTTCTTCGCCCTACAGCGTTACTTCGTCCGCGGTCTGCTCGCAGGCTCCGTCAAAGGATAGCCTTCTTTAACATTCCATTCTCCCGGTCCTAACATTTCACTCTCGGTGGCTGAGCGGAGTCGAAGCCACGCCCACCCAACTCACCCACTTCATCATGTCTAGCGTTGTTTTTGAAAAAGTTACCAAGCAATATGAGAACGGCTACGTCGCTGTTAAAGATCTCAATATCGAACTAGAAGACAAGGAGTTTTTAGTCCTAGTCGGCCCTTCTGGCTGCGGCAAAACCACCTCTTTGCGAATGCTCGCAGGGCTAGAAGACATCAGCAGCGGCAGCATTTATATCGATGGCCAGCGGGTAAACAACGTCACCCCAAAAGATCGCGATATTGCCATGGTGTTTCAGTCGTACGCGCTATATCCCCATATGAGCGTCGCCGACAACATGGGCTTTAGCCTCGATCTTAAGGGTGTCTCTAAAAAAGAGATTCGCACGAAAGTAGAAGCTGCGGCCAAACAGCTCGGTATCGAAAAACTGTTAGACCGCAAGCCAAAGCAGCTATCGGGCGGACAGCGGCAGCGAGTGGCGCTCGGGCGGGCAATTGTGCGATCGCCTGCTGTCTTCCTAATGGATGAACCGCTTTCTAACCTGGACGCTAAGCTTCGCGTCCAGGCCCGCGCCGAACTCAGCGAACTACATAAAAAAGTCGGCACTACCTTTGTCTATGTCACCCACGATCAGGCCGAAGCCATGACCATGGGCACCCGCATCGCCGTAATGAACGGCGGCATTTTGCAGCAAATTGACACGCCCCAAAACGTCTACGAGCATCCCAACAATATTTTTGTTGCGGGCTTCTTGGGAAGTCCTTCGATGAACTTCTTCGACGCTCGGCTGCTGAAAAAAGACGGCAAGCTGATGATCAAAACAGACGGTGGCATAGCAGTTCCAATTCCTACCGAGCGACTTGCGCGCTATCAAGAATTTCAGGGTCGCCCCGTCGTCTTCGGCATTCGCCCCGAAGGCATCTATCACCCTCAATACGTTCCGCCCGGCATCGATCCGGTCAGCATTCCCGCCACCGCCAAAACCGTAGAGCTGATGGGCTATGAAGTCATCGTTTATTTCACTCTCGCCGACGGCACCGAATTCATCGCTCGCCTCGACCCCAGGGCCAAAGTTGCCCCCGGCGAACAGCTCAATCTTCAGTTCGACCTCACCCGCTTTCACCTCTTTGATAGAGAAAGTGAGCAGGTAATTTGAGAGGCTGTATTACATAGCTCATAGAAGTCTAGATGAGACTTATCGATCTTTTGGAGCTTCAGTATCTTTCATCTCTAAGAGATCCGTTGTCGAAAAATCCTTACCCAATTGTTCAGGAAGCAGCTCATTTAATGAACTTTCACGTTTGTAGCTGTTATCAGCGGTAGATTTGCTGTCGGGATTTTCTTCATTGTTCTCAATCGCTTGCTGAACAATTGGGCGCATTCCCTCACCATAGTGCTCAACGGTTTTCTCGGCACGCGCTTTATCCATCTCGTAGTCAACGCTATAGGCAATCAAACTGTCATGCGCTCTGTGATCTTCGTTCACAGGGGCTGTAGCAGCACTAGCTGCTGTTGAAGATAAATATTGGCTACTAAAAAAAATCGCTAGACCTATGCCCAAAGCTATCGAGAGCTTTGCTATTAGTCTCAGAATTCGCTGATAACGCGGTTGCAAACTCATTTCACTTCCCACAGATTTTTGATTGCCTTTTCTTATGACGCTTCTGACTGTACCGATAGCTTAAATGTCTGAAAAACTAGATACCTCATCCAAAGGACAGAACACGTCGCTTGTTTGCAAAGTAGCAACGTTGTGGGATCTCTGCTTCAGGCACTCAAGGCCCTAAACACTGCCTCGTGACAGTGAAAGCGTGCTCTACTTTCATCGTCGGCCAACAAAAAGCCCTCCGTACAGCGTACGGAGGGCTTTTTGTTGGCCAGTTATGACTCAAGCGGTAACCGTCGGATTACGCGTTGATGGCAGGAGCGGTTAGCGCTACAGGAGCGGACTCACCAGCAGCCAGGTCGAGCGGGAAGTTGTGAGCATTTCTCTCGTGCATTACTTCCATACCCAGGTTGGCACGGTTCAATACGTCTGCCCAAGAACCAACCACGCGACCCTGTGAGTCGATGATGGACTGGTTGAAGTTGAAGCCGTTCAAGTTAAACGCCATCGTGGAAATACCGAGAGCGGTAAACCAGATGCCAACTACAGGCCATGCACCTAGCAAGAAGTGGAGGCTACGGCTGTTGTTGAAACTTGCGTATTGGAAGATTAGACGACCGAAGTAGCCGTGCGCTGCAACGATGTTGTACGTCTCTTCCTCTTGACCAAACTTGTAGCCGTAGTTCTGTGATTCAGTCTCAGTTGTCTCACGAACCAAGCTCGAAGTAACGAGTGAGCCGTGCATTGCACTAAACAGTGAACCACCGAATACACCAGCTACACCCAACATGTGGAAGGGGTGCATCAAGATGTTGTGCTCTGCCTGGAAGACCAACATGAAGTTGAACGTACCAGAGATACCCAAAGGCATGCCGTCAGAGAACGAACCTTGACCCAACGGGTAGATGAGGAAGACTGCAGTTGCTGCTGCTACGGGAGCAGAGTAAGCAACACAGATCCAAGGGCGCATACCGAGGCGGTAGGATAGCTCCCACTCACGACCCATGTAGCAGAAGACGCCGATGAGGAAGTGGAAGATTACTAGCTGGTAAGGACCGCCATTGTAAAGCCACTCATCAAGAGAAGCTGCTTCCCAGATGGGGTAGAAGTGAAGGCCAATCGCGTTAGAAGACGGAACAACCGCACCAGAGATGATGTTGTTGCCGTACATGAGTGAACCTGCAACCGGCTCACGGATGCCATCGATGTCCACGGGGGGAGCGGCGATGAACGCAATTACGAAACAAGCTGTAGCAGCAAGTAGTGTCGGGATCATCAAGACGCCGAACCAGCCTACATAGAGGCGGTTGTCGGTACTGGTGACCCACTGACAGAACTGCTCCCACATCGAAGCATTTTCGCTTCTTTGTAGTGTAGTAGTTGTAGAAACCATTAAATGATTGCAGGGTGAAGTGAATAGGTATATGGCAGAACGAAAGCAGAGTAAAAAAGTAAGTTCTTTAGAATGCTTTTGTCTGTCGGTATGTATCTATCATGGCATATGTAACGAAATATTGCAAACAGGTTTACAAAGAAGGTGGTTTTTGAACTCCTTTGTCTACTTGTGTTTTGAAGGATGCGATCGCTACCACTCCTGTCGCTAGTGATTGAGATACCTATTTAATCAGACCATTTGTTTACTTAACTTTACGGTTTGACTTGTGAGTGATCCATCATTGACGGCCTTCCACAACACTTGCTGATCTGGCTGATAAATGCCATGTGATCCCAACTATTTCGCCGTTGGGAAAGCCCCAGCCGCACCACTACCAAGCCACGGTCTGGCATCACGGTTACAAACTGGCCCTGATAGCCTGCCGCCAAGTAGGCCCCTTCTGGCCAAGCCCGGTCATCTATCCGCTGCGTCTTGGGCGCATCAAGAGAAGCATTGGATACAAAGGAATTGGGCACCCCGCGCCAAAAGTGCGCCCCGTAGAAATTAGCCGTCTCACTCGGTGCGCTCGAATAAGCTACCCAGCCTGTGGGTAGAATTCGTACCCACTCACCCTCAACTTGCCAGCAGCCGTCTTGCAAATACAGCAGCCCTAGCTTTGCCCAGTCGCGCGCGGTTGCGTACATAAATGACGAACCCGTAAACGTTCCTGCTGCATCGGGTTCTAGCACTGCGCTTGTCATACCGATGCGCTCGAACAGCGCCCGTCTAGGAAAAGAAAAATAATCCGCCAGCGTACCACCAACGACCTGGCGGATTATTCGGCAAAGCAAAATCGTTGCGCCGCCTGCGTAAGAGAACTCACGACCCGGCGAATTTTTTAGCGGCAGATGAGCGACGTACTTGGCTCCATCACCTGTCTGGAATAGCATAGTAATCACATCCGAAAGAGGATTGGCATAGTCTTCAGAAAACGCCAGGCCGCTGCTCATCCGCAGTAGCTGATCGAGCGTGATTTTGCGGCGAGGATCGTCTGGGCTACGCCACTCGGGCAGCAAATCTTGCGAATTTAAGGTGAGTTTACCCTGCCGTACCAAAATGCCGACCAGGGCGTTCACAACGCTTTTAGCCATCGACCAGCCCAGCAGTGGCGTCTGCGGCGAAAAACCTGCTGCGTAGCGTTCGGCAATGAGTTTGCCCTGATGAAGAATGACAACTGCGCGCGATCGCCGCAGTCTCATCCTGTCTGGTTCCGCAAAAGCCGCCTCTACTACCCGCGCTAGTCGCTCTACATTAATTTCTGGCGATATCGACGACGTCTTTTTGGCAGGCAACGTTTGGCCGTGCAAGTTTTGGCCATGCGGATTCTGCCTGGCCTGTTGCCACTGCTCAAATGCCACTGACTGCTCTTGCAGTTTTGCCACTGTCGTATCGATTACGAGCGTACTGCCTAGTCCTGGCCTGTATAGTGCTGTTCGCTTGAACCCGCCCGCAAAAGAGACCGTAACCGTTTTTTGTTGAAAATCGACAACAGAACGCAACAGTCGCAGTGGAGCGAGATCGTCTACCGCCAAATCTTCACTCAGCAGGGCCGAGGCCTCTCGCCCGCTGACAAATATCCCTGAACACAATAGCTTTGCCTTGTAAGCTGTCGCCATTGTCAAGAAGCGAGAAAGGTAGGTATGAAAGAACGAAATAAACCCAGCGCTCACGGCCTCTACCGCATCTTTGCTACAGCATCGCCAGTCGCTCGCAAATGAGCGTCGACTGCTTTTCTGCTTCTGCTAGTGCATCACGCGCGCCTTGAACAATATTTTCAGGGGCCTGATCGACAAAACCTTTATTGCTTAAACGACCGGTAAAAGACTTAATTTCGCCGTCTGCCTTGGCCAGGTCTTTTTCTAGCTTGGCTCGCAGCGCATCTACGTCAATGACACCCGTCAGTGGAATTAGCACCTGCACTGTGCCAGTCACACCAGCAAACATTTTGCGATCGCTCCTCGATCCTTGCATCAAAGGCTGGCTAGAATTGGTTTGAATAATATCGGCTGGGGCAACGCCTGTTGGCATTGCCTGGACAGTGGGCGTAGGCAAGCTTGTGTCATTCTCTATATCGCTCTCGATATCACTATTGACATCACTGTTGGCACCACTACTGCCGCTAATTTCAGCCCAGGCGGATTTAAGATTAGCCAGGACGCGATCGCGGTTCTCCGCTTTAAAGCCGCTGTTAGCGATAAAACGAGCCGTATAGAACAGTCCAATTAGCTGAAAAACGCCACGTAAGCCCAAGCCATCTAGCGTATCGAGCATTGAATCAAGCACTTTGTAAGTGACAGCGGTACCCAAAATAATCGCGACTGACAGCGCTGGCTTTTTATAGCTGCTGAAGAAACCGTCAAAGTAGCGAGCAGGCTGCTCTAAAAACTGCAAGATTGCCGTTCCCAAATCAGAAAATCCATTCAGCGGTGTCGTTTCTACCGTGTCATCAATAATGTCAGCCGCCTCTGTCACTGAAAGCGTTTTGGCTACTATCGCTGAGGCCGAAGCCAAGTCTGTCTGCAAAATCTCTAGCGTCTCTAGCCGAGCCATGGCCTCAATGTAAGGCCGCGTTGCCGACAATACCCCTAGCTCGCTGGCGCTATCTGTTTTCAAAATGGCTTCAATTTTTGCCGATGGCTTCACCCCTGCCTCTGCCCGCAGGTTGCGAATCGTGCGAATCACATCCATCAACAGATCAAACTGTTGTTCTAGGTCCGGGTTAATCTGCGCGGCATCAGCCGCCGGATAGCTTTGAAGGGCCAAACAATCTTCTTCACCAACACCAGTGAGCGTATGCCACAGCTCTTCGGTAATATGTGGCATAAACGGATGCAGCAGCTTCAAAATGCCGTCGAGCACATAGGCCAGAGTTTGCTGCGCGGTTCGCTTAGTCGCGCCTTCGCCGTATAGGCGGGGCTTGACTAGCTCGATATACCAGTCACAAAAATCGCCGCGGGTAAACTCGTACAGCTCTTTGGCAGCTTCCCCCATACCGTACTTGTCCAAGTACTCGCGGGCCCGCTCAATGGTTTGGCTGTAGCGAGAGAGAATCCACCGGTCGGCCAGCTCTAGAGCGCCACTGCTGCCGGGCGTGCCTAGATCGGCAGGTGTCTGCCCTTCTAGGTTCATCATCACAAAGCGAGAGGCATTCCACAGCTTGTTGGTAAAATTGCGCGAGGCTTCAACGGCCATCGACTCGTCTTTGTCGCGATCATAATCAAGGCGAATGTCTTGGCCTGCGCCTGCAACTTCTCTGATGAGGGTATAGCGCAGGGCATCAGTGCCGTACTTGTCAATTAGAATGAGCGGATCGATGCCGTTGCCTTTGGACTTCGACATTTTTTGGTTGTTTTCATCGCGCACCAGGCCGTGGATATAAACCGTGTCGAAAGGCATGTGGCCAGTGAAATGCCCTGCCATCAGGGTCATGCGAGCGACCCAGAAAAAGATGATGTCGAACCCAGTAACCAGGGTTTGCGTAGGATAGTAGAACTGATAGTCAGGCGCGTCGGTGTTGGGCCAGCCCAGCGTAGACATAGGCCACAGACCAGAAGAGAACCAGGTATCGAGTACGTCGGGGTCTTGGCGTAGCTGAATGTCGTCGCCATACTTTGCCTTGGCTTTTTCCCAGGCTTCGCTTTCGTTTTTGGCGACCACAAACGGTGTGTTGTCTGTAATTTCGTCGTTGCTTTGGCTGACGACATACCAGGCAGGAATCTGGTGGCCCCACCATAGCTGACGCGAAATGCACCAGTCGTTGAGCTTGGCCAGCCAGTCGCGGTAGACCTTGGTCCAGCGATCAGGCACAAACTGCGGATCGTTGTGGTCGTCAAGGGCAGCGAGGGCCTGGTCAGCAAGGGGGCGAATTTTGACGAACCACTGGGTGGAAATTAAGGGCTCTACGGGGACTTTGCCGCGATCGCTGTAGGGCACCGAGTGGCGATAGTCTTCAATTTTCTCCATCCGGCCTTCGGCCTCTAGCTTTTCAATTACCCACTCGCGGGCCTGAAAGCGATCAATACCAACAAACTCGTCGCCCGCGTTCTCATTTAGCGTGCCGTCTTTGTTTAAGATATTGATTACCGGCAGGTTGTGCCGCTTGCCCATTTCAAAGTCATTCGGATCGTGCGCAGGCGTGACCTTTACGCAGCCCGTGCCAAATTCGGCATCGACAAACTCATCGCCAATAATTGGAATCTCGCGATTGGCAATCGGTAGCCAAACCTTACTTCCAATCAGGTGCTTGTAGCGTTCATCATCTGGATTGACCGCCACTGCCGTATCGCCCAGCATTGTTTCTGGGCGAGTTGTCGCTACCACCAGCTCACCTTCTGCCGCAACCAGCGGATAGCGAAAGTACCACAGATACCCATCGACTTCCTGATTTTCAACTTCCAAATCAGACACAGCAGACTGGCTCTTTGGGCACCAGTTCACCATGTAGCTGCCGCGATAGATCAGCCCTTCTTCATAGAGCTGGTTAAAGGCCGTTAGGACGGCAGTCGATAAACCCTCGTCCATCGTAAAGCGCTCACGCGACCAGTCTGCCGACACTCCTAGCTTCAGCAGTTGCTCTAAGATCTTGCCGCCCGATTGGGCCTTCCATTCCCAGGCCCGCGCTAGAAACTGATCTCTGCCGACCGACTCGCGCGATCGCCCTTCTTCTGCTAGCTGCTTTTCTAAAATTGTCTGCACGGCAATACTGGCATGGTCCGTACCCGGCAGATACAGCGTGTTCTTACCCTTCATTCGCTGATAGCGCACCACCGTATCGATCAGGGTTTGCTCAAAAGCGTGTCCAATGTGCAGGCTGCCAGTCACGTTTGGCGGCGGAATCATGACGCAAAAAGGTTCGCCGCCTTTGCTCGGATCGGCCTTAAAGACTTCCTTTTGTTCCCAGTATTCCTGCCATTTAGATTCGGTAATAGTCGGATCGTATTGGCTAGCCAGCGTCGGCGTCGTTGCAGTCATTGGGGGTGCGAATGCAGAAGGTTAATCAATGGTCATGGTAGCAGTGATTCGAGCGATCGCGTGGCGCGAGCGAACAATCGTAGACAAACCCTCCTCAGCATAGGACACCAAAAAGCCCTTCCGCCAAAGAGGCTTGAAGGGCTTTGTCAAGATATCAAAGCTGGAATATCAGGGCTGGAATATCAGGGCTGGAATATCAGAACTGGGCAGACATAGCCACCCACGCCAGCGGACTTACTCAGCTAGATCAGCATCTGAGGCAGGAGCCACCGTAGACTCAGTAGCCCGCTGCTCTAAAATCGCCCGCTGACGTTCACGCAAAGACTCTGCCTGACGGTTAATTCGGCGGCTTTGACTGCGGCGAAAGCTGTCGTCTACTACGCCTGCACCAGAAAGCGAGCCGGCGCTGTGGAACAAATCCATGATGTTAGTACCCGAACCAAAAATGCCATCTTCAGCATCGGCAGATTTGAAGTCTTCTGCGGTATTGGCAACGCCTGTCTCTTGAGCAAAGGCAGGCGCTGTGCCTAAACCCATGCCTAGCAACAGGCTTAATCCCATTAGGCGCACTGCTAATTTACTCATGTGATGTATAGCCTCCGAATTTGAATTTTTGATGTGCTTTAGTATATCAATTGAAATTATGATCTGCGAGCGGACGTATTCACGGCATAGCTGTGCCGATTTTGCTAGCTGGATGGTATTAGCCGATACGGCGACTAATAAGCGGACGAATGGTCAATAGCGCTAGCGCACTGAAGGCAACCAGCAAACCCACAGCCAAACCAAGGCTAATATCACCAAAAGGTGCTGCCATAACGGTGCTGCCCAAGCTCCAATCGGGATGAAGGTAGATGTAGCGAATAGGTTCGATAGCGTAGCTGAGCGGATTAAGGCTGGCGACAACCTGTAGCCAAGGCGGCATAAAGGAGAGCGGCACCAAGGCAGTGCTGGCAAATAGCAGCGGTAGGTTGGTGATAAAAATGACGGCCAGTAGCTCAATGTGACCCGGTAGGGCAAAGGCCAGGCCCAAGCTGAGCGCAGTGACACCAAACACCAGGGTCAGTACAATCAGCGTCATCAGTAAAATGCCGCTAGGGCCAGGTAAGCCAGCGCCAAGAACAGCGCTCAGGGCAACAATAGCAGTCGTTTGCACCAGGCTCATGGTGGCGATAAAGAGCGCTGAGGCGATAACGATAGAAAACCGAGAGGCCAGCGGCGCAACCAGCAGCCGGTTTAAAAAGCCAAATTCGCGATCAAACATCACCGGCAAGCCTGCGTTGAGCGCACCAGCAAAGGCGGTAAAGACAATAATACCTGAGCCTAAAAACTGACCGTAGTTTTGACTTTCACCAAACAGGCCACTAGGCACGTTTTGAAAGAGTGCGCCAAAAAGAATTAGCCACATCAGCGGCTGAATGACGCCGGCAACTAAGGTCGTAGGCCGACGCTGAAGCTGAATAAACAGGCGACGGGTAAGCGCCGCCGTTTCTTGAATAAATTCTTGGGTGCCGGGCGATCGCAGCTCGGCAACGCTGGGGCTAGCATTAGTGGGCGCGGGAGCAGCAGACTGACTCATCAGGCTTTATGGGGTGTGGTCGTATATACCCATAGGCTAGCGTAGATAAGGGCTATCAGCTGAGCATTGAATAAGAATGCCGAGGAAAACCCCATTCGTCGTGGGGCAGCGCAAGCCTACTTCATGCTCTGCTTGCGCTCTTTTTTAAGGTCGCGAGTGCCCACAGCGGCCATTTCTGCGTCCATGAGCGTACGACCGGTGGCCGCTAAGTACACATCATCTAGACTGGGCTGCGATTGCGCAATGCCAAAGGTGGGGAGATCGGCCTGCTTCAGCGCGGCTTGTACAGCAGGCAGGGCTTCGCCGCCTTTATCAACGACCAGGTTCAGCGAGTTGCCTTGAGCACTGTTGATAATGACGTCTTGAACAACAGGCAAATCTGCCAGGAGATCGCGAGCGGTTTTGGCTTCGTCATCTGAGGTAAATTCGCGAATACGCAGCGTGATGCGATCGCCGCCTACATCTGCTTTCAGCGCAGTCGGTGTGCCGCTCGAAATCACCTTGCCCTGGTCAATAATCGCCACCCGGCCTGCTAGCGCGTCTACTTCTTCTAGATAGTGGCTGGTGATCAGTATCGTAGTGCCCTGCTCTCGTAGCTGGCGCAAAAAGGTCCACACCGCTGAGCGGCTCTCAATATCAAGACCCACCGTTGGCTCATCCAAAACCAAAACCGCAGGCTGATGCAGCAGCCCTGCAGCCAAGTCCAATCTTTTCTTCTGCCCACCAGAGTAAGTACCGGTCTTCTTATCGGCAATATCGGCAATTTCTAGAAGCCCTAGCATTTCCTCAATTCGAGGCTTTACCTGAGCTTTTGGCAAGTGATAGATAGCAGCCTGTAGCTCTAGCAGTTCGCGCCCGGTCAGCACCTTGTCAAGAGCGACTTCTTGAGCGATGTAGCCCAAGAGCTGTCTGGCTGTACGCGGATCGTCTAGAACCGAAATGCCGCTGAGTTCTAGCCTACCTGCATCGGGTGTGGCCAGGGTGCACAGGCAGCGAATGGTAGTGGTTTTACCCGCGCCGTTGGGCCCCAGCAGGCCAAAAATCTCTCCAGGCTCAATCGAGAAAGATACGTCTTTGACGGCTTCTACGTCGCCGTAGGATTTTTTGAGGTTTTCGACTAAGACGGCAGGAGGCATTGCTTTTCTCTAAAATTTAAAGAGCGAATTAAAGATCCGAGGCCTTCTCTGAGACCTTTTCTAGAAGCTTTTCAGCAGGACCTTTATTTTATGCCTATATCGCTCTCTTAACCGACCACAACAATCTAACCAACAACGGGAATCGCTTGCCAAACTTGCTGAATGCTATGCGCGATCGCACCGGTGGCCATCCGCGTCACTGGCAGTGAATCGACCACCATCACCGCGCACAGCAGCATCATGTAGAAAATAGAGTACTTAAAGGTGCCTCGCGCCAAATCTTTGCTGTCGTAGTCGTTGCGTAGCTGCCATGCCTTTTGCAAGAAAAGCGTGCCAAGTGCGATCGCACCTATCGCATACACCACACCACACACGCCCAGCGGATACACTAGCACCAGCGTCAGCGGCACCAGCCCGACCGTATAGCGCCACACTTGCTTGGCCGTTGCCTTGTTACCAACGACTACCGGCAGCATCGGCACATTCACCTTGGCATAGTCATCTTGAATCAGCATTGCCAGCGCCCAAAAGTGTGGCGGCGTCCAAACAAAGACAATTGCAAAAAACACCCATGCCGCCCAGGAAAGCTCGCCCGTTACAGCGGCCCAGCCCACCATTGGTGGAATCGCCCCGGCTGCGCCACCAATGACAATATTCTGCGGCGAAGAGCGCTTGAGCCAGAGCGTATACACGCCGACATAAACTGCTAGCCCCAGCATTGCCAGTCCGGCGCTGAGGACATTGGCAAAGTTCGCTAGCAAAGTAAACGACATAGCGGCCATAATCAGCGCAAAAATCAGCGCGTCTCTAGACTGCACACGGCCAGAAGGAATTGGCCGATGGCGCGTGCGCTCCATGTCGTAGTCAATATCGCGATCGTAAATGCAGTTGATTGTCTGGGCTGAGGCCGCCGCCAGCGTGCCGCTAACCAAAGTCACTAGTAGCAGCAGTGGACTCACACGGCCATGGGCTGCTACTAGCATTCCTGCTGCCGTCTCGATTAGCAGTAGCGGAATAATCCGAGGCTTTGTGAGCTGCCAGTAGCTCTGCACAACCTGCCAGAGATTGTTGTGCTGCCTTGCGGTCCAGATAGAAGTTTGCATAGTGTGAAAATTCTCTTAAATTCTCTCAAAGGTCAGTTGTGAGTGCGGTCAGCTGTGAGTGTGTAATAGAAAGCCGGATAAAAGGCCGCCAAATTTAGGCCATCAGCCTACATACTGCTAGCTTGAAGCGGATTAACTAAAGCGGATTAGCTGGAAGTAGAAAGGGTTGCTTGGGATAGCGACGCAGACCCTTTTGGTGGGGTTTGGGCGAGCGAGATCTGGATTTGGCGATCGCGCAGCGCCAGAACAGTAAAGCTCAGCAGGCAGCCCAAGAGCATCGCGCCAATGCTCTGATGAGAGACCGTCAGCGGCTCTACCTGAAGCCGCAGCTTCAAGGTGCCAACCCCAAGGGCAATCTGCAAAAGAACCAGCAGGCCAGCACCATTTGCCAGCCCTCGCAGCGCTGGGTTAAGAGCCGGGGTGCGCCAGACCTGAAAGACCAGCAGCGCCACGGCAGCAGTCGGCGGCACAACGCCCACCATATGCGAGTTCATGATGTTGCATAAGTCAGCAAGCCCAAAGCACTGATGCGCGGCCCAGCGGGAGGCGACCAGCCCACCGAGAATGCTTTGCATATACACCAGTACGGTCGCGCTAAGCGCTATCCAGGGGAGTTTGCCTGTGTTGCCAGTGGGCTGATAGGGAAGGAGCAAAAGTGCGATCGCCAGCAGAGTGCAAAAGAACAGCAGCGCCGTCCCTAGATGGGCAGTCACAATATCAAACCTCAGCAGCTCAATTACCGTCAGACCACCCAAAACGCCTTGCACCACAATCAAAAACAGTGCGCCGACTGCGGCCCAAGGCATCCAGCGAGGCAAAACTTGACGATGCCACACGCTTAGGCCCACCAGCCCAATCGCCATCAGTCCAATCAAAGAGGCATCTAGCCGATGAAACCACTCTAAGAACACCTGCAAATTCATCTGAGCAGTTGGCACTAGCTGGCCGTAGCACAGCGGCCAGTCCGGGCAAGCAAGACCAGCATTCATCACTCTAGTCGCACTGCCAACTGCCATTAGCACTAGAGTCGCAAATGCCATCTTCCAAACCCACCGCCTGATGAAAGTTTGAGCGGCAGGCTCTGAGCTAGAGCTGTTCGATCTAGAGCTACCTGATACGCCAGTATGCTGATTGGCCTTTTTGAGAAAAGCAGCGTCCGGGAAGCTGAAGTTAGCCATAGAAAAATGTTAGTTAGGCTCGGTGAGTAGGTAAGAATTAGGTTTCTGCGTTGGGTTTCTGCCCAAAGTAGAAGATGTACGGTCTTTCTTCTCTGTCTTTCTTCTCTACAGAATTTCTCTACTTCTACGAAAACTATTAGACGCAGACCGCTTAAGAGATGATTGACTCAATTTCTTCTGCAAAGTAAGTCTGAAATAAGTCTGTACGAATGAGAATATAACGCGTTCTAGCTAATTTTCTTCGATGGTAGGCTTTTTATTTTAGATAGTGTCCTTAGAGCTTAACTTCGCTTAACATTTTGCCTTGCTCTCTTAAATTTATCTTTTGTTTTCAACTCTTTTGGCTTAGCTTAGCTCAGCCGTTTTGGCATGGTCGTTGTGTTCTAGCCACAGCCCAGTCATTGCAAAACTCAAGCAGGTAAGTTATGCCATATACAGACGGGTAAAAGCCCGTAAATAGAGGATGTCATTGTATCGATTGATGCCTACTGGCAAGCCTAATTCTAGAGAAAAGATTAAGGCACTGAGCATCTTTTCAAAACCCGTTCATATTGCTGAAAATAGCGCTACCTTTGTTAATGCAGATTCAATTTAAGTAGACATATAGCAACTGCCAACGTTCATAGCTGGGCTTCGAGAACTGGGCCTCAAAAGCTAGGCTTCTAAGAAGACTGCTCAGCACAAGCGTCAATAGAATGGCTAACAGGAAAAGGCTGATTTAAAAAAGCCTGCAACAAGAGCACGTAGCGTAGTTGTTCTCTCGTTTTCCTACACTTGTTGTCCTCTCATAAGGCCGGTACAGAAAAGAAAGCCGGTATAGAAAAGGACCGGCTATAGAAAAGGAAACTGTAGCCATTCAAAAACCGCCTCCTGCCTAACCCCCCAAACAGATTGATTTAGATCTGCAAGTAAGTATTGTGAAAATTCCAAGTTCTATCCTGACTCTTTTGATTGGCATCTTTGTCACTTTAGCCAGTCTTTGGTACGGCCAAAATCATGGCCTGCTGCCGGTCGCTGCCTCCGAAGAGGCAGAACTGGTAGATGGCCTGTTCAACGCGATGATGACCATTGGCTTTGGGCTATTTTTGCTGGTAGAAGGTGCGCTTATCTTCTCAGCCATCCGTTTCCGGCGCAAAGATGGTGATGAGGGCGATGGCCAACATCTTGAAGGCAATATTCCATTAGAGATTGTCTGGACAGCGATCCCAGCAGTTGTGGTCCTGGGCATTTCTATCTACAGCTTTGACATCTACACTCGGATGGGTGGCCTAGAGCTGATGAATCACGATATGGGCGGCCCTGGAAAGTCAGTAGAGGTGGCCTATGCTGCTGATGCTATGCCACAGGGCTCGACCACCGCGCTCGGTGAGCTGCCGCTGGCAGGCGAGCTGCTGAGTGACTCTGGTTTAGGCGTCTCACCAGATGCAGTTGATACGGGACTCTCTGTTGATGTGCAGGGGTTGCAGTATGCCTTTATCTTCAACTATCCCAACGGGGTGATTGATGGCGAGCTGCACGTGCCGTCTGGTCAGCCGGTGCGGCTAAATTTGAACGCGCAAGATGTGCTGCACGCTTTTTGGCTGCCGGAGTTTCGGATTAAACAGGATATGATTCCGGGGCAGCAGACAAAGCTGGTGATTAATGCGACGCGTGAGGGCACCTATCCGGTCGTGTGCGCCGAGCTGTGTGGCCCCTATCACGGCGGGATGCGCACTCAGCTGATTGTGCATTCACCAGAAGAGTATGCCGATTGGATGGCTGAGCGAGTAGCAGCGATGGATAGCGGCGAGGCGATCGCAGCGCTACCACAGGCCGACCTATCACAAGCTCGCACCGATGCGCAGTATCTAGCTCCCTTCGTAGAGCCCCTACAGCTCGCCGTTGCGCCCGAAAGCTTGGCTACGCTGCAAACAGCCGCTGGGATGCATCATCACAGTAATTAATCATAGTGACTAGCCGTAGTGACTAACTGTGTTACTTCACCCATAGCCATCTTTTCCCGCTCTAATTTTTTTAGATTCAAAACTAGACCACTCAACTAGACGATAAAACGACTAAGGCGCGTATGACCATCACGACAGAACCCAAAACGCCGACCCCAGAAGAAACCTCAATGCTGCTGGGCAACGAGCGCAAGTGGACCGACTATTTTACCTTCTGTACCGATCACAAAGTGATTGGCATTCAGTACTTGGTGACAGCGTTCTTCTTTTATTTGGTCGGGGGCCTGCTGGCAACCGCCATGCGTACAGAGCTAGCTACCCCAGCTCCAGACGTAGTCACACCAGATGTGTATAACGGCCTGCTGACGCTGCACGGCACGATCATGCTGTTTTTGTGGATTGTGCCAGCGGGGGCTGGACTGGCCAACTACCTAATTCCACTAATGATTGGCGCTCGGGACATGGCCTTTCCCCGCTTAAATGCGATCGCCTTTTGGATGATTCCGCCTTCTGGCCTGCTGCTGATTGGCAGCTTCTTCTTTGAGCCCCCCTCTGCCGGCTGGACCTCTTACCCACCGCTAAGCCTAACTACAGGCATGGTTGGCGAAGGCATTTGGATTATGAGCATTTTGATTGGAGGAACCGCATCTATTTTGGGCGGGCTAAACTTCCTAGTCACCATCTTAAAAATGCGCGTACCGAGCATGCCGCTCACCAAAATGCCCCTGTTTTGCTGGGCAATGATTGCCACCTCTTTGTTGATTTTGATCAGCACACCCGTCTTGGCCGGTGCCCTGATTTTGTTAGGGTTTGACCTGATTGCGGGTACCGCTTTCTTTAACCCAACTGGCGGCGGCAATCCGGTCGTTTACCAGCACATGTTTTGGTTCTACTCTCACCCGGCGGTCTACATTTTTGTATTGCCGCTGTTTGGAGCCATTAGTGAAGTGATTTCGGTGCACGCTCGCAAGCCGATTTTCGGCTATCGTGCGATCGCCTATTCCTCCATCGTCATCAGCTTCTTGGGCTTAATCGTGTGGGCTCACCACATGTTTACCAGCGGTACGCCTCCTTGGCTGCGCATGTTCTTTATGATCACCACCATGGTCATCGCCGTCCCTACCGGGATCAAGGTCTTTGGCTGGGTAGCCACTCTCTGGCAAGGCAAAATCGCCTATACCAGCGCCATGCTATTCGCCCTTGGCTTCATTTCTCTATTTCTTATCGGCGGCATCAGCGGCGTTATGCTCGCGGCTGTTCCCTTCGACATTCACGTCCACGACACTTACTTCGTTGTCGCCCACTTCCACTACGTCCTATTTGGCGCATCCGTTTTCGGCATTTTTATGTCGGTTTATCATTGGTTCCCCAAAATGACAGGCCGGATGATGAACGAGTTCTGGGGCAAAATCCATTTCGTCCTCAGCTTTGTCGGCATGAACCTTACCTTCATGCCCATGCATGAACTCGGCCTCATGGGCATGAACCGCCGCATCGCCCTCTACGATCCTCAATTCACCGATCTAAACGTGCTGGCAACCATCGGCTCTTATATCATGGCCGTCTCAACGGTTCCTTTCTTGATCAACGCTGTCTGGAGCTGGCGCTACGGTAAAAAAGCACCGGCTAATCCATGGAGAGCCCTCACCTTAGAGTGGCAGACCCTCTCTCCACCAGAGCTAGAGAACTTTGAAGAACTTCCCGTTCTAAAAACAGGTCCCTACGACTATGGCCTCGGCTACATCGCCGAAGAAGATCCCGAAGAGCTGTATGCCCACGCAGTTCCAGCACCTGCTTCTTAGTCCCGGCTTCTTAGTCAAAGAGACGCTGAGCAGGCTGCGGCTACGCTCAGCGCTATGGTTACAACCTGTGCCAAAGCTTCTTATACCCGCCACTATGCCCGCCACTATGCCCGCCACATTTTCCACCCAGCCCAGTGGCCGAGCGTAGTCAAGGCCACGTTTCCTCAGCAAATCTTCTCTCCCCAAACCCATGCAAGGCTCCATTAACACCACCGCTCCAGACACCATCAACATCGCCCAAGAAGAGGCCCACGGCCATCACGAAGAGCATCCCGACCATCGGATGTTTGGTATCTTGGTGTTCCTCTGCGCTGAGAGCATGTTGTTTCTGGGCCTCTTTGTTGCCTACATCACCTTTCGCTTAGTTGCAACAGAGTGGCCACCCGAAGGCACTCCAGAATTAGAGATTTTGCTGCCCGGCATCAACTCACTCATCCTCATCTCCAGCAGTTTTGTCATTCACAAAGCAGACACTGCTGCAAAGAAAAACGACTCTAAAGGTGTTCTTACTTGGTTTGGCCTCACGGCAATCATGGGTGCTATCTTCTTACTCGGCCAAGGCTACGAGTACGCCAATCTAGAATTCGGCCTTAGAGACAATCTCTTTGCCAGCACGTTCTACGTCCTCACTGGGTTCCATGGCCTACACGTATTTGTTGGCTTGCTGCTAATGGTTGCTGTGCTATGGCGCAACCGTGACCCACAGCACTACTCCAGCGAAAATCATTTTGGCATTGAGGCTGTAGAGCTTTACTGGCACTTTGTAGATGTCATCTGGATTATTCTCTTTATCCTGTTGTATCTGTGGTAGGTAGCCAGGGCTATTTCATTCTAAAGAGAGATTTGAGCAAATTAAGTCCCTGCCCAGCCTTACGCTGAGCTTGCGCCATATTGTCAAAGCCATGGTCTCGGTACAAATTGAGGGATATATTACGATAGCTATCAAGCCAATCATTGATCTCTAGGAAGCCCCGACAGCCTGCACTCATCGATAGGGTGAAAAAAGACAAATAAAGGGCTGGTCATGGTGGCGACTAGCACCCCGAGTGAGGTCGGGTAACTCTTGAAACGCTTCTACAATAGCTAACGTACTCACGTCTGGAAATGCCTCAATCAAAGACTTCCCTTAGCTTTCCCTAAGCTGCCTAAAATGAAATAGCCCTGCTTCTATCTAAGTGTGTACGTTTCGCTTTCTTTCAGTAGCCGATAGAAGTCTCGATAGTGTTTCCTGTGTTCCCAGCAAATAGAGCTGTTGGAGATGATGGGTAACAGCCGCCGCGAGCACTGAAGAATTAGACAAGTTACCGAAGATTGTTTCGATATTGAGCAACGGCATCGGATCATCTTTTCCATCTGACGCTTTTTCTCTGAGCATAGCCGCCATCGGGTCGTCAATGGGTAGGGATTGTCCCTGTTCATCAGCTCCGTTGAGATAGCGGAACCAAGCCGCAATGGTGAAGCTTAGGTACTTAATGGAACCGTCCTGCTCAAGTTTGTCTCGTAAGCTGCCAAGTACAAACTTAGGCAGCTTATCCGAGCTATTGAGGCACAAACGAGAGAGCTGATCACAAACTTTGGGATTAGAGAATCTCTCTATCAAGGTTTGCTTGTAGTCGTCAAAATCGATGTCTAGTAAGGAAGGGAGCGTTGATGTTACTTCGTCCATGAACTGCTCAATCGCTCGCCGAATCAGCTCATCGCCCATCGCTTCAGACGTGTAGGTATAGCCGAGCAAGGAACCTAAAAAGCCAAGCAGTGAATGACTCGCATTCAGCAATCGCAGCTTCATCATCTCGTAGGGATGAACGTTGTCTGTCATCTGCACGCCAACCGACTCCCAATCTGGTCGTCCTGCGCAAAAGTTGTCTTCCACCACCCACTGAATGAAAGGTTCTGCAATGACAGGCCAAGCGTCTTTAATCCCAAACTGTTCGCGCACCATCCGGGTATCAGCAGGCGTAGTCGCAGGCGTAATGCGATCAACCATGCTATTAGGAAACGCAACGTTGTCAGCAATCCACTGACCTAAGTCTGGGTCTTGTAGTCTGGCAAAGGCCGTCAGCATTTTGCCAGCAAGGCTGCCGTTCCCCTGAACATTGTCGCAAGACAAAACAGTGAAAGGGGGTAGACCCTTTTGGCGTCTCTGCTTTAGCGCTGCTGTGAGATACCCATACACGCTAACAGGCTCATCAGGATACTGTAAGTCGTGCTGAATGCTGACATGTTCAGCATCGAATTCGCCAGTACCTTCGATAACGTAGTAGCCGCCTTCTGTGATGGTTAGCGTGACTATTCGACAGGCTGCATCTGCGAGCTTGTCAATCACGGCCTGTGGATTATCAGGTGCGAGTAAGTATTCTGTAATTGCTCCAATAACGCGAGCCTGATCTTCTTTGGAAGATCGTTCTACTAGCGTGTACAAACAGTCTTGAGACTGCAAGACTGTTTGCATTTTCTGGTCGTATTTCAACAAACCTACACCGCAGATTCCCCATTGGCTCTCAGCTTTCTGCGCTAGCTGCTGCTCTATATAGTTGTCGAGGTAAAGTGCTTGGTGCGAGCGATGGAAGCCGCCTACGCCAATGTGAACGATGCCGTTAGTCACTTTAGCGCGGTCATACCGAGGCAGGCGAACTTGTTCAAGCTGCCTAGAAGATTCGGTCAGTAAAGCGTTATCTAACCGAATGGCCTCTTTTTGTGCACGCTCAGAGGAGCTTAGACTGTGGGATAGAGCTGGGCTGTTGGTCATAGGATGTCTCCAAGGATGCTTTCGGACCGAGTTGGTGAGGGTTCGTCGGTTGAGTGAGGTGGTGCCTTTGAGCTTTAGGAATAGCAACGTCGTTCGCGTCGAATAGATGACATACATTGCCATCGATAGAGAGCGGAACCTGGTCGCGGATAGCAGCCTGCCGGTCGCCGCTCGTTTGCACGATAAGCGTGTCACCACCGGAGACTCTGACATACAGATAAGTGGCGTCGCCCAATCGTTCTACAACAAGTACTTCGCCCATGATGGTGGGGTTGTCGGCATCAATACGGATGTTTTCAGGACGGATACCGAGAGTAGCTCTGTCACCTACCGTTAGAGTCTTTGGCTGCACTGGCACAGTCACAGTCGCATCACCCGGCAGTCTCAGCGTCGTACCAGAGTCTTGGACACTCGTTGTCATCACTGGTAAAAAGTTCATTTTTGGCGAGCCGATAAACCCAGCTACAAACTTGTTACAGGGATGGTGATACAGATCCATTGGCGCACCGATTTGTTCTACAACGCCTTGTTGCAAGACAACAATTTTAGTAGCTAAGGTCATGGCTTCGGTCTGGTCGTGCGTTACGTAGATCATGGTGGCCTGCAAGCTATCGTGAAGGCTAGCTAGCTCTAGCCGCATCTGGCCGCGCAGCGCTGCGTCTAAGTTTGATAAAGGCTCGTCGAACAAGAACACTTTAGGATTGCGTACTAGCGCTCTCCCAATCGCAACTCGCTGGCGCTGTCCACCCGACAATGCTCCAGGTTTACGGTTCAACAGCGGCTCTAGCTGAAGGACGCGGCCTACTTCTTTGGCTCTTTCGTATCGCTTGGCTTTGGGAACGCCTGCTAATCGCAGACTAAACGCCATATTCTCAGCAACAGTCATATGCGGATAGAGTGCGTAGGTTTGGAAGACCATTGCGAGTCCACGCTTATCGGGCGGGACGTTGTTCATGCGATCGCCATCAATCATCAAATTGCCAGACGTAATCTCTTCTAACCCAGCAATCATCCGCAGCAGCGTAGATTTACCGCAGCCAGAAGGTCCGACAAAGACAACGAATTCACGATCTTTAATCTCAAGGTCGATACCTTTTATAACTTCGGTATCGGTGTAGGTTTTACGAATGTTCTTGAGGGTAACGGTAGACATGGGTTTTAAGGATGAATGAGGAGTGAGGAACGATGAATGAGATTACTTGACGGCCCCGAAGGTAAGGCCGCGAACTAGCTGCTTTTGGCTAAACCAGCCGAAGATAAGAATAGGTGCGATCGCCATCGTAGAAGCTGCCGATAGCTTCGCCCAAAACAACCCTTGAGGACTAGAGAATGAAGCAATAAATGCCGTCAGCGGAGCTGCATCAAAGGTGGTGAGATTCAAGCTCCAGAAGGCTTCGTTCCAAGACAAGATGATCGAGAGCAGCGCAGTAGAAGCAATGCCAGGTAGCGCTAGCGGCAGTAGTACGTAGGCGACCTCTTGATACGTTGTCGCACCGTCCATTCGATCCGCCTCAAGAATCTCTTTTGGCACTTCCTTGAAGAAGCTGTAGATCATCCAAACGACAATTGGAAGATTGATAAGGGTATAGATGATGATGAGCCCGATGCGAGTATCCAACAGCCCAGATTCGCGACCTAGAATGTAGATCGGAACTAGCACGCCTACAGGCGGCAACATCTTGGTCGAAAGCATCCACAGCAGCGTGCTCTTTGTTCGCTTCGTAGGGAAGAAAGACATCGCATAGGCCGCTGGAACTGCCAGCAGTAGCGCGAGAATAGTAGCTCCTACTGAGATGATTACACTGTTCCAGGCGTAGTTGAAGTACGAGGCCCGCGCTTGAACGTCAATGTAGTTTTCGAGCGTTGGGGCGAAGAAAAGCTGAGGTGGGGTAGCGACTGCGGCCACTTCTGTTTTAAAGCTGGTGATAAACATCCAGAATATGGGAAAAAACAGAATGCCAGCGACTGCCCAGGCCAGCAGGCCGATTAGCCATTTGTTGGATTTGTTATTATCAGCGGCCATTTTAGGTATCTACCTCGGATGTTTAGATTAAGGAACTTTTGAAGATGTCGTTGCTATTTTCTAGGTGTCTAAGTTTTTAGCCACACTCCGCACCAAGAAGAGCGCCACAATATTCGCCAGCACTACCGCAATCAGACCGCCTGCCGACGCGCCACCCACATCAAACTCCAACAAAGCCTTCAGGTAGATGTAGTAAGCCAAGTTCGTGGTCGCTAACCCTGGGCCACCGCCTGTTGTGACGAAGATTTCTCCAAAAATTGTGAGGAAGAAAATGGTTTCAATCATAGCGACCACTGCGATCGCCCGACTCATATGCGGCAGCACCACAAACCGAAACAGTGCCAGTGGCTTAGCCCCATCCATCCGCGCTGCTTCAAGCTGATCGGTATCCAAAGACTGAATTGCCGTTAGCAGAATCAGCAAAGCAAACGGCAGCCATTCCCAAGACACAATGATAATTAGCGACTGCAAGGGAAAATCAGTAAACCAGTCAATCGCCCCTAGTCCTAGCCCTTGGGTAATCTGAGCGAATAGCCCGTTGACCGGATGCATCAGCATGTTTTTCCAAATCAGGGCGCTTACTGTCGGCATCACAAAGAACGGTGAAATTGCCAGCACCCTGGCAATGCCCTGTCCTGGAAATTCCTGATTGAACAGCACTGCTAGCAGCGTTCCAAGGCCGATCGTAATCAGCAGCACAGAGCCGACGAGAACAAGCGTAGTGCCAATGGAGATCCACAGAGCTGGGTCGGTCAAAATAAACGTGAAGTTTCCAAACCCAACAAACTCACGGTTGTCTGGAACCAGAAGGTTGTATCGCTGAAAGGCGAACCAAATGGCCATTGCTAGCGGTATAATCATCCACAGCAGCAGCACAACAACAGAAGGCGCAACCAGCGCTAGCGTAGGCAGCTTTCGCGATGCTTCGGCTTTAGCGCTAGCTGGCGGCGTTGACCTCGGTGGCTGATGTGATACGGAAGAAGAAGTCATGATTTTTCTCTTTTTGGGTTCCTTTTCCTGCTTGGGTCTCTTGCCTTACTCGATGTATCCGACGTGACGCATGAATCGTTCGGCGACAGTCTGCGAACCTGCAAGCGCCTTGTCTACCGAGACTTTTTCCGCTAGTGCCTCAGCCATTCGCTGTCCGACCTGAGTTCCGATCGCTTGAAACTCAGGAATGTCAACATATTGAATGCCTTTATAAGGCGTTGGCGATGCCGCCGGACTTTCAACATCGGCAGACTCAATCGAAGTCAGCACAGTCTGAGCAAAAGGCGCAACTTTCTGATAATCGGGATTGTTGTAAGTAGAGGTGCGCGTACCTGGCGGAACTGAAACCCAACCTGATTCATCGGCAACCAGCTGAATGTATTCCTTTGAGGTAGCCCAGGTGATGAAGCGTTGAGCGGCTTCGGGCGATCGCGATGTCTCTGGAATCGCTAGAGACCAAGCCCATAGCCAGTTTGACCCATTTGGATAAGAAGCCACTGGCGCAGCCGCAAAGCCTACCTGATCGGAAACCTGCGACACCTCTGGATTAGACAACAAACCGGCGGCAACCGTCGCATCAATCCACATACCACACTTGCCCGTTGAGAACAGCGCTAAGTTCTCGTTGAAACCATTGGAACTTGCGCCCGGTGGCCCGTAGTCATTCAACGTGTCTACGTAGAAATTAACTGCATTCTTCCACTCTGGTGTATTGAGCTGAGGGTTCCAGTCCATATCGAACCACTGCCCGCCAAACGTGTTGACCAGCGTTGTTAAGAACGCCATGTTTTCACCCCAGCCAGGCTTACCCCGTAGGCACATGCCGTAGACGCCGTTGCTCGGATCGTTCACCTTTTCAGCCCATTCACCGACCTGTTCATAAGTAGGATTTTGTGGCACCGTAATTCCGGCTGCCTCAAACAGATCGCGGCGATAGTACAGCATGGAACTCTCGCCATAAAACGGCAGTGCATAGAGCGTTCCGTCGTAAGAGAGACCCTCGCGAATCGGATCGATTAGATCATCGACATCGTAATCAGCCGGTAGTGCGTTGAGCGGCTTCAGCCAGCCTCGCTTAGCCCAAATAGGGGCTTCATAAGATCCTATCGTCAGCACGTCGAACTGACCGCCCCCGCTAGCAACATCTGTTGTCGTTCGCTGCCGTAAAATATTTTCTTCTAGAACGACCCATCGCAGTTCAATATCAGGATTGTCTGCCTCAAAATTGCGAGAAAGGTCTTGCATCACCACCATATCGCCGTTGTTAACGGTGGCAATGGTCAGCTGTGTTTTGTCTGTTGCCTGCGGACCGGCTCCGCAAGCGTGCAACATCTGTATTAGCAGAACGCTTGCTAGAAACGTGGCTACTACCTTGGCGAAGCGGAATGAACGCACCGCAGGCTCCTCTTACTTTGCTATTAATGAACTTTGTTGAGCTTATGACCAGCAAATGGGCAAAAGCTCTATATTTAGAATATAACGACGAGGCTAGTCATTATGAGAAGTTATGTTTCGTTTGATACATTTCTTGATGATCTAGCCATCTGTGCTAGCGGGCGCAGCGTAGTTCTTTCAACAATGAGAAAAATTTGGTCACTAATCCAAAAGCAATGAGGTAAAAGCGACATGGCACTTTTAGGTGGAATAGAAGCGGGGGGTACTAAGTTTGTGTGTGCGGTAGGTGCAGGGCCAAACGACATTCGAGCAACTGCCCGCATTCCTACAACAACACCCGAGGAAACAATCGCTCAGGTCGTTGACTTCTTTCAGCAGCAGGTAGAACTCGAAGGTGAGCTGGACGCTATCGGCATTGGTGCATTCGGGCCAGTAGATGTGCGAACTAGCTCTTCTACCTTCGGCTGGTTTCTAGATACGCCGAAACCCAACTGGCAGCAGGTGGACTTTGTGGGCACTATTAACCGCGAATTTGACCTTCCCATCGGCTTTGACACGGATGTGAACGCAGCGGCACTGGGCGAATACCAGTGGGGAAATGCTCAAGGGGTAGAGACGTTCATCTATCTCACTGTGGGTACTGGGATTGGCGGCGGGGGGCTAGTGGGCGGTCAGCCTATTCACGGGCTGCTGCATCCTGAGATGGGGCATATCTTAGTGCCACACGATTTATCGGTTGATCCGTTTCCAGGCTGCTGCCCTTTCCATAAAGACTGTCTAGAAGGCTTAGCTTCTGGGTTTGCAATGGAAAAAAGATGGCAGCAAAAAGGCGTCTCTTTGCCTGAAGATCATCCTGCCTGGGCCTTGGAAGCTAGCTATCTGGCAACAGGACTAGTCAATTTCATTCTGGTGCTTGCGCCCGAGCGCATTATTATTGGTGGCGGTGTGATGGAACAAAAGCGGCTATTCTCAATGGTTCGCAAGCAGGTTCAAGATAAGCTGAACAATTATCTGAGCGTGCCTCAAATTACAGAAGATATTGAGGACTATATCGTGCCACCGAAGCTGGGTGGAAAGGCGGGTATTCTAGGCGCTTTTGTACTAGCACAACGCGCTTTGGCAGCAGCAATAGGCAAAACAAACTATGCTAGCCGCAGGTAACTTTTAGCCGCCGTACGTATGGCAGACTCTAGCTCAGCTCGACGCAATACCACAGGGCGTCACTCTCGTGACCACAAGCTTGACTTGGCCGCCCGCGCCGCTTGGCTCTATTACATTGCCGACAACACCCAAGACGAGATCGCAGCCAAACTAAAGGTATCGCGCCAGGCGGCTCAGCGATTAGTGGCGCTAGCCGTCAGCGAAAAACTGATCAAATTTCGGCTAGACTACCCGCTCAGCAACTGCATATCATTGGCAGAAGCCTTGCGCGATAAGTTTTCGCTGGCTACTTGTGAGGTTATTCCAGGCAGTACCCGTAATCTGGAGACCGGACTAGGAATTTGCGGTGCTACTCACTTAGAAACTTATTTATTGGATAAGTCTCCTACAATTATTGCGTTTTCCTCTGGGCATACGCTGCGGGCGATGGTTGAACAGATTCCTTCAATGAGTCAGCCTCAGCATAAGCTTGTTTCTATTGTGGGAAATTTGTCGCACTACGGTTTGGCAGGGGTGCATGAAGTAGTGATGCATCTGCGCGATCGCATCAACGCCTCTGCTTATCCTATGTCTACACCCGTTGTTGCTACTAGCGTTAAAGAGCGTAAGCTTCTCCAAACCCAAAAGTCATTCATTGCCGTTCAGTCCTTAGCCGCTCAAGCTAAAGTCACCTTTGTCGGTATTGGCGCGATCTCTCAAGATACTCCACTTCATGAAAGCGGTTTTATTAACGACGAAGAAATGACCGAACTATTAGCGCTAGGAGCAGTCGGAGAGATCGCAGGGTGGGCCTACGATAAACAAGGCATATTGCTGAAGAAAGGAACTAACTCGCGTGTTGCAGGCGTACCGCTCGAACATCCCGCCTCGCGACTCACGATAGGCATTGCAGGCGGATCGAACAAGACAAAAGCCATACTAGCAGCACTTCAAGGTAAGCTGATCAATGGCCTCATAACAGACGAATCTGTGGCTGAAGCTATTCTTCAAAAGCGTTAGTGCGTATTCAATGCGTGTAGACTCAATCAAACGGACTTTACAGTTGCTTAAGCAGAACTCATACCTACTACTAGTTGTTCTATAGGGGCTAGTTGTTCTATTTCATTCTAAACTGTAGCCTTTGTGAAATAGCGAAGGTACTCAGTTCCAGGATTTCAAGCCATACGCTCGGGGAAGATAAACACCTAAAAATTCATTACCTGAATCTAGAATGAAATGACCCTGGGTAGGTAGCCGATTGCATAGCAATGACTCGAAGACGAATTTTAATAGATAGCAAAAAGCACAGTGGCAAAGGGCTCTTCCGACGGAGCTTTGTCACTGTGCTGTTTTGCTAGTGCCGCAATGCTGGCTTTTCTGCGCAATCAGCCGTTACGCCGCGACAATCTTGGAGACAGCCATTGAAGTCTCTACCGGTAGAGACTTCGCTAGTCACTTAGGAATGGTCAAACAACTAATGTCGGATTCTTAGGAATGGCCCGATAGTTCCATTGAGGGAGCACCTCATCGTAGACAATTTCTAAGTCCCGCTTGATCTGTTCAGTGGCTTCTCGGCCAGCCAGATATTTCTGGTGAATCACGTTGACGGAGGTTTTTAATCCCTTAGAGGTGGTTGCTTTCTGCATTAAGGCAACGACAGTATCGAGGCTATTGAATAACCTGCCCTGACAGGCGCGTCCCACATGAGGGAAAAACCGTCGCTCAATGGGATTGTACTTGGAACAATAGCTGGGGTAGTGAGCGATGCGAATTTCAATGCCGATGCGATTGACTAATTGTTGCAAATCGTACTTGAAAATGTACTTGCGGGCTGAATTGCTGCCGCCGCCATCACACAGAATAAGAATAGAACGAGCGGTAGAATAACGGAGCTGGCCAATATGCAGCCAAAACCAGGCCAAGCTATCACAAGCGAATTGGGTGGTGTCCCGAGAGAGCCCCAAGTTGAGATGGCCACAATTGTGCAATGGGTCATAAATACCGTGGGGAATGACGACGCCTGTGGCCAGGGATGGGAAATCATGGTCAAATGCCTGAAATGGTCGTGTGCAGCGCACTCGGCCCTGACGATAAAGCTGTCCTAAGAACTCTCGGGCCTTGCTATCGACTGAGAAGTAGGGATTGCCTGCCGCTCGGTATTGCTCAACTAGCTCAGCAATCCGCTCGAACTGTTGGTTGCGATGGTCACTGTGCCCGCAACTGAGCACTTTCTGAATCTTCCGTAATCGCAGCTTTTTCTGGGTCATCCACCGACGAATGGTTTCGCTGCTGACAGGGCTCCCTAATTGATTGAGCTGCTCAGAGAGATGATGGGGCGATAGGTCAGTGAAGACGACGGTCCCATCGTCTGGGTCACCGGCTCTACGATGCTCTAGCAATTGGTTCAGATTCGTTTCAATCGTGCTCGCTTCAACGATCTTTTTTTCGACCACCGCCGACTTTTCGCACGCGACCAGCTGCCGGGTCATGAGGCAACTGCGGCAATTCCTGCTTACCTCGCTCTATCGTGCGGCGAGAGCAGCCAAGCACCGCTGCGAGGTATTCCATCGAACCATGGCCTAACTGCTGGGCTTGCAAGGCCGCAAACCGTCGTCGGTCTTTTTCTGAGAGCGTGACATAGAAATTGCGCAGATTCTCTTCTAAGGCTGGCGCTAACTGGTTGCGAAATTCAAATCCCATCACTCAAAATTGGCACACGCTTCTACTTCATATTAAGCGCTATGAGCGGTTTTTGGAATCTGACAATTATTGATAGCTCGTTACTTAGCGACGGCGATAGGGAACAGCTTTTTCAAAGTCGAGCTTATCGAGATCGGTAGGTGACGCGGTCGATGCTTTAGGGCGAATGCTTTTGGCCATGTTGGTAAACAAGGTCGGATCGCCGTTTTTCGGCTGCTTATCGTAAGGCTGAAAGCTGCGCACCTCTTCTTTCCAAATAAATTGAGGAAACCCGAGCTGGTCGCGGTAGTAAGCATCGTAACGTGGGGAAGTGATATTGAATGGAATTTCGCCTGCTTCACGGCTAGGCAGCGTGCGCCTGCGGTGGAAAGGAACGGTGTTTTCGCCAAAGTTTTCGAGGTATTCGTCGCTGTTGAGCAAGTCATCGACAAATCCTTTAACGCCTTTGCTCATGACAATAGCAGACCAGGCAATTTTCTCTCTCTGGCTGTAGACACGACGCCCCAATACTTTTTCGACGCAGTGTTCAACAAATCGGTAGTTGCTGTTTTTGTTGTAAAAGCTATCAATAAAAGTATTTGATAGCAGTAGCCCGCGAATAAAGTCGCGGACGGTAATCTGCCGAATGCGTAGCTGAGACTCTAGAACAGTTTCTCGGTCCCACTTGAACGCATGAAAAAAGATTTGTCGATAGGCGGCGTTGATCAAATTCCCTATATCTTCTGGAGAAAACTGCTCATCGGCTGAATAGGTGATCGTTTCGTCATCCCTCGCACCTAGCGGGGCTACCCGCTGGTTGAGACAAGAGGGAGAATAAGCTAATAAAGGAATACTCACGTTTGTACAAACCCTAAACCTAACAACACTTTGATTGGACCGTAATTTGACAGGACTGGACCTGAGGAGATTTGAGCTTAGAGCGGCGTAATGCTGGCAATCTTTCCACCTTGACGCTGCACTCTTTGCATATGGGGCGTCAGCTCTTCAAAGGGGATAATGACCGCTTTGTTCACCCGGCGAACCTTGGGGTAACCAGGCTTACTGATGGCAGCAACTTCTACGCGGAAAAGCCGACCAGTGCCCAGGGCTTTTGATCCACCAAAGGTGCTAACTGGTGCATCACCCTTCGCGGCCCCTTGGTAAGCAAAGCCCCCGCCTGAGGTAGGTATTACTGCAGAAGCCGTATTGCGGGCAAGATCTTTGACCAGGCGAGGCGCTGTGCCGATTAGCTGAGCGCGATCGCTACTGGCATAACCCCGATATAGCTGCAACAGGCGCGGGAACCCTACAGAGCGCTGACCGATGCCTGTCGTTACCAAATCTAGATAGTAAGGAACAATGTTTTCGCCAAAATTAGTCTGGTACTCCAGCGAGTCAATGTAGGAATCAATATCCGCTTCAAAGCCTTCAGATTCATACAGATTTAGATGCTCGGTAATCTCTGACTGATCGTAGGGTGCGCGCCCTAAGAGGTGCTTGTAGTTCAGCTCAATCGTGCGGCTTTGAAAACAGCTATTGAAGAACTTCTGTCTGTATAGCTCTGACTTGGCTACTTGGCGAACAAATTCTTGAACGGTGATTTTGCGATCGCGCAGCAAAGATTCAGCAATCACCAGCCGTTCAGACTTGAGCAGATGAGGATTTCCTAATACCTGTTTGTAAACCGCTAGGATAACCGCTTCAATCTCACCCTGGCTGGCCTTCAGGCGCAGCTCTAGCGGTGCGGCATCGTTGAATGCCGATGTTCCTAGACGGGAGGCTGCTGTTGTAATAGCCACTTGGAAAATCTCCTTGTCAATAAATTCGTAATGCGCTTAATGAAATGAAGCAACCTATGCTCAATCTATGCTCAATCTATGCTCACTGGCGAGGCCTTATTAGCGACCTGATTAGCGTAGGCAGTAGTTCAGACAGCCGTCACACTCACAACCCGCTTACCCGCGCGGCTTAACTGCTTTAACTTTGTTGTTAGCTGACCATAGGGAACGAGTAGCTCAGTCGTTGCCTGCCGCACAGCAGCGCCGTTAACAGCTCGATTGGCTGCAGAGCCCACAATGCGCAGCCGATAAACATCGCCACGCGCACCGCCCAGAGCGCCCGAAATAGAACCGGGAGAAGCCGACGCGATGGGGGTAGCCAAGTTTCTAGCCACTTCCCAGGTAAGCCGAGGCTGCTTTTGTCCTTGAGCGCGATCGCTATTGGCATAGCCACGATAGAGCTGTAGCAACCGGCTAAAGCCAACCGCACGCTGGCCGGGATGATCGACTTGAAAATCTCGATAGTTGGGAACGGTGCTGTCCCCAAAGCTATCGTCATATTCAGCGGAGTCTAGATAAGAATCGATCTCGGCCTCGTAGCCTTCGGCGATAAACAGATCTAAGTGATAGGAGATCTCGGCTTGATTATAAGGAGCACGGCCCAAAAGATGTTTGAAGTTCAGCTCTATAAAGCGCATGTGAAAGTTGGGATACAAGAACTTTTGACGGTACAGCTCTGAGAGAGCGATCGCACGAATAAAGTCTCTTACTGTGATGACGCCTTGCACTAAAAGCGACTCTTGGGTAACGAGCCGTTCAGACTGCATGAGATACTCATTGCCCAATACCTGCCGATAGGCCGACGAAATCACAGCTTGGACATCATTTTGAGTCCAATTGGGTCGCAGCTCAGCCTTTTCAGTTTCCTCAAAGGGCCGAATACCAAATCTCCCTGCCTCTTGTAGTCCAGCCATATTATCGCTCCTAAACGCAACTAAAAATGGGTCAACCGGTCTTCAAACGTTTTATAACTTCACCTAAATAGCCACTCAGGCTGGCACTCAAGCTACCTAGAAGAATGAAGTGAATCCACTCAAGTGCGATCGCCAACTTGTTCTTCTAGGTACACCCCTTCTTCCAGGTACACCTCTTCTTCTAGGTACACCCCAGTGCTAGCTCAGTGCATTGATAATGTAGTCAAGGTAAGAGTTGGCCTCAAGAGCAGGATCGCCCGACAAACCATGATTCGCCTTGATATATTTGAGCGCTTCCGCGTACCAGCCAGGTACCAGCTCAAAGCTGCTATGCATCTCTGCTAGGCCAGCCAACAGAAACTCATCAGCCGGTCCGGTGCCACCTGCAATCAAACAATACTGAACCATGCGGATGTAGTAGCCAACATCACGCAAGCACTTGGCCTTGCCACGCTCATCAGAGGCATAGTTGTTGCCCTGCATTTGCGTGGTGTAAGGATACTTTTGATAAACAGCATTTGCCGCGCCGCTGGCTAACTGGTCGGCTTTGGCCCCCAGTGCCTTAGCCGCTTCTAAATCTGCTGCTGCCAAGCGCAGGCGGCCAAAGGCGGCTTGCAGCTCGGTGTTGCCCAGGTAGCGGCCTTGAGAATCAGCAGCGACAACCGCTTCAGTTAATTGCGTTTTCATAAAATACTATCTCCCTAATGTTTCTTTAGATGGTTTTCGAGTTTCTTGCGCTTAGCTAACGGCAGCCGCCGCCCGATCAAAATAGCTAGATAGCTCAGAGATCAAGGAGCTGCAATCACCTTGCGTGATATTTGAGCGGTCATTCGCAAGGGCGATCGCCGCTTCCTTCATCTTGTTGATGCTGTTGGCCATAGAAGCGCTAGGCACACCCAGTGCCACATAAGTCTCACGTAGACCATTCAAACAGCGATCGTCTAGCACACTAGCATCACCTAAAAACACCGCATAGGTGACGTAGCGTAAGATAATATCCATATCGCGTAGGCAGGCAGATACCCGGCGATTGGTGTACGCGTTGCCGCCGGGTGCAACCAGCTGGGGCTGTTCGGCAAACAAAGCCCGAGCCGCATTGGTGACAATAGCAGAAGAATTGCTGCTAATGCGATTGACTACATCTGTGCGCTTGGCACCCTCTTTCACAGTCGCGAGTAAGGCATCAATTTTGGCATCGCTGACCAGCTGCCCCTGCGTATCAGACTGAGCAACAACCTTGGTAAAGACATCTAACATTAAATCAATCTCCTAATAAAAATTCTTGGCGATCGCTCAGCTGTTGTTTTATCAGGTGATAGGAAACAACAGCTGAGCGATCGATGGGTCAAGGCTGGACAGCGGCAAGATATAGCGATGCAGCCAGCCCATTCGGTCAGGCTTTACGTTTTTTTGGCTGACGTCTCTTTTTTTAATCTCTCTTTTTCTGACGGTGTCTCAGCAGCTGTTGCTGCATTATTCTCTAAACTCGAAGGCTGAACGCTCGAAGGCTGAGCGCTCGAAGGCTGAGCGTCCAAAAGCCGAATATTCACAATCTTTCCACCTAGCGACAGAATCCGTTTCATTTCGTGATTCATACGGCCAAAAGGCACCTGGAAAAATTGGTTATGACTAGTGCGCAGGGGAGCTTTAGAAAGTGCTGTCACTTCATTTTGGCTTAGGCCAGCTACCTCATAGACAAAGATTCGACTATCTAAATCAGAGGCCCCACTCGTAAAATATTGTCCTAACATGCTTGACACCTCAGGGAAATAAAGACGGATTGAACAGAGACGGATTGAACAGGAACAGTTGACTGTCTACTGGCAATCTACTAGCTAGCAGGTGGACGCCTAAAAGAACAGGACGCCTAAGCGCAATTCTCAAGCCGATGTAATGTTGACAATGCGGCTACCCCGACGATTCAGCCGCTGCAAGGTGGGCGTTAGCTGTTCATAGGTGACTAAGTATTCCTGTACGCCCAATCGAACCTGCGGCGTGCGCCTGCTGGCTGATTGTGAAACCCGAATGCGATATACCTGCTCGCGTTTGCCACCAGTAACGCCCTGAAGCTCTTTGCCCATAGTTGAGGCTCTGACCGGACTGGCGGCATTACGGGCCAGTTCGCTCGTGAGCTGAGGTGCTTTAGCGGTAGCGCGATCGCTGCTGGCCGCACCGCGATAAAGCTGAAACATTCTGCCAAAGCCAACTGTTTTTTGATTTCTCTGCGTCGCAAATCCTCGGTAGCAAGGCACGACCTGTTCACCGAAGTTATCTCGATATTCTTGAGTGTCAAAATAGCTGTTGATCTCAGCGTCGTAGCCTTTTTGAGTGTAAAGATTCACATGCAAAGAGATCTCGGCTTCATCGTAGGGCGCGCGCCCTAAAAAGTGTTTGAAGTTAAGTTCAATAAAACGCATGTGAGAGGTGCTGTAAAAGAATTTTTGCTTATACAGCTCTGACATTGCTAGCGATCGCACAAAATCAATCACCCGAATGTATCCTTGCTTTAGCAGCGATTCTACGCTGGTCAGCCGCTCCGAGTTCATAACATGATCGTTACCAAATACCTGGCGATAGCTCGCCCAGATTACGCTATTAATATCTGCTTCTGAGGCGTTATTTCTTAACTCCGTGGGAGCCGATTGAGTAGATTCAAACCCAAGTAGCTGGGCGGAAGTAAAACTCGTCATCTTTGAAGATCTCCGACATATTCTGTAGTGGGTATCTATGCCACCAGCACATTGCCGCCAGCATATAGCAGCGTTAGCACAGGCACGTTAGCAACACAGGTAGCTAACAGCATAGAAAGCCCAAGGACTAATGACTTCAAGCAGTGGGGTTCTAGGATAAAAATTAGAACCCTCTAAACCCTTGGGCTAAGATCTAGGCAATAAGATCTAGGCAATAAGATCTAGGCCATTAGCTCAAGGAGTTAATGGCGTAGTCGATGTATGAGTTAGCCTCAGTGCCGGCGTCGCCGCTTAGTCCATGATTGGCTTTTATGTGCTTAAGCGCTTCTACATACCAGCTAGGCGATAGATCAAACGTGCTGTTGATTTCGCTGATACCAGAAATTAGGTACTCATCCATTGGGCCAGTGCCACCTGCGACAAGGCAGTAGGTCACCATGCGCAGATAGTAGCCAATGTCTCTAGCACATTTGTCTTTACCTGACTGTGTAGAGGCGTAGTTGTTGCCCTCCATTTTGGTGGTGTAAGGGAATTTTTGGTAAACGGCTTGGGCGGCACCGTCAACCAGGCTACCGGCATTTTTGCTAAGCGCCTGAGCGGCTTCTAGGCCAGCTTGGGCCTGACGAAAACGACCAAAGGCAACCTGTAGTTCTGAGCTGCTGAGGAAACGACCTTGAGAATCAGCGGCGGCAACCGCTTCAGTCATAGGAGTTTTCATGGTGGGATATCTCTCTAAAAAGTATACAAAACAGAAGAATTAGAAGGCAGTGGCGCAGGTTAGCAACCTAACTTCATCACCCACTAGCTAACAGCCGCCGATGCTCGATCAAAATAGCTACCTAGCTCCGACATCAAAGAGCTACAGTCACCTTGTGTAATTCCTTCGCGATCGCCAGCAATTGCCAGGGCCGCCTCTTTCATCTTGTTGACCCCTGCTGCGACCGAAGCGCCTGGTACGCCTAGCGCTGTGTAGGTCTCTCTCAAACCGTTTAGGCAGCGATCTTCAATTACGCTGGCGTCGCCAGTGAAAATAGCGTAGGTAACATAGCGCAAGATAATTTCCATATCGCGCAGGCAAGCGGCCATCCGGCGACTGGTGTAGGCGTTACCACCAGGTGAGATTAGCTGCGGCTGGTCGGCAAACAAAGACCGCGCAGCGCTAGCGACGATACTAGAAGAGCTACCCGTGATTCGATTAACCGTATCAATGCGCTTATTACCATCAGAGACCATCTTCCCTAGGGCGCTAATAGTGTCGTCATTAATATATTCACCCCGAGCATCGGCTTGAGAAACAACCTTTGTAAAAGCATCAAACATGTGAAACCAATCTCCTAAGTTAGAACGCTCAATATAGAGCTGTCTTGATCTAGATCCGACGTGGCATGGCTGAAGCGGCATAGCTGAAATGGTGTTGCGATCAGGCAGCGTAGGTTCTCTAAAAAATGTTGTATTCATTTAGAGCTATTTTCTATTGAGCAAACAAACTCCCCAATAAAAAATAGCTAGACCAAGCTTGAGAACCTTTCCAAATCGCTACTATTCCACAGTGCCTATCACCTAAACAACAAAGTTTTGAGAGCAAAACTTTTGAGGACAGTTGCTGACAAACCAACCTTGCTAAAAACTTATCGGGACCGGGCTACAAGAGGCCACAGCTTCGACACTTGACAGACTCAGAGCTGAGGTCTTTTGAACCAGTGAGTTAATTTAATCAATTTGCTCGTGCAGATCCTGTGCACGTCATTGTGTCTAATCAGTTACAATCGCTGCGACCTTCTCTACAAGAGGCTTTCTTGAAACAAATCAGGCTTTACATTCTCCTCAGAAAACTTCACGTTCCGTTATATTGGCGTTTTACAACAGAACGGAGTCTTGCTGTGCGGCTATGCATTTAGCGTAATAGGGATGGTCTCTGGGGCGCAGTCAAACAGCATCGTTTCTAGATATCGTTGGGCCCAGTCTTGATCGAACGCACGTTCTAAAATTCGTCTTGTTTTATCGTTTTTCTGCTGCTGTAGGCAGTAGTGCCTCTGCCCAGCCAAGATGCGCGATCGCGCATCTAAAGTATCCAGTGACTGTGCTTCACAAGCCAGCTGACAGTGCAGTGACAGATATTGAATGACCTGATTGAGAAAGGCCCTTTCTTCTTCGGAGGTGTTAGGCCGTACAAATAGGCAAAAGTCTGAAAAAATGCTGCCCCAGGCGGGCAGATCGCGAGGGTGCGTAAAGCTGTAGCGTGGTAGCTGATCGAGTTTTTGGGCATATCCAGCGGGTAGGGTGCGATCGCTCGATACCGGCGATAGATCAACAATTGCCGCTGTGATGCTGCCGCGAGCTGCAACAATATCCACGCCAAAAATCGGCAGATCAAAACAGGGATGTGGGAACATCACACAGTGCAAAATATCTAGGTTATTACCTACTTTGGCCAGCTCTAGATGCAGTTTGCGAAATTGAAAAGTTTGGTAGCAGGTATTTTGAATGGTCAGCTTTTCGCCCTCAAGACTACCTTCTACATAGCCAAGATCTGTTGGCACCTCATAAGGAAACACCATCAGCTGATGCTGCCAAACGGTTTTGATAATCTCTGCTAGGCGACTGATGAGAGCGTGCTGCGGTAGCGTTTGAGCGTGGGTATGAACCATAGTCAAGTATCCCAAAAGACTTGTTGTAGGTTCACATTGACCCATCTAGCGTGCAGACGCCGTGCAGGATAAGTCGCAGCGTAAAAACGCAGGGTACATCATTAGCGCATAGGCGATCGGGCCTATCCCAAACCGGTTACAGAAGACGCGTTCAGACGAGTGCTAGATCGTTTCAATCGGTTGAGCAGCCGGGCCGCCAAAGGCTTGCCTTGGACAGGTTTAGTAATATAGTCATCCGCGCCCAAAGCAAATGCTTGTTCTCTTTGGGTATGCCCACCATGCACACTCATAAATACAATGGGCAAATGCTGCCACTGAACGTGGCTGCGAATGACCTGACACAGCTCAAATCCATTAATGTGCGGCATTTCGATATCGAGAATCACCAAGTCCGGGGAGATCTGATTAAAGAGCGTCCAAAAGCGCTGAGGGTTAGTTAGCGGGGTAATTTGAAAATCCCAAGGGTGCAGTAGCTGAATCACCTGTTTGAGATAGTGAGCGTCGTCATCAACAATCATGATCTTGCTAAGCCGGTAGCCCAGATGGGTCATCTGACAGATAGTAGACAACACCTCGGCAGGTACAACAGGGTACTCTAAAATAATTGCCCCACCGCGCCGAATAAAATCTAGACGGTTGCCAAAGTCTGCCTGGGGCGTAACCACTACAACCGGTAGCTGCGGCCAGCGCTCTGCTAGGCGAGTAATAAACTTTAGCAGTCTCTGTAATATCGATTCGTCTAGCACGCAGTGAGTTTTGCTAGCCACAAAGTTCACCATGACAAGATCGGGTAAATCAAGCAGCAGATCGGAGATGTCTTGCATCTGGGTGTCTAGAGATAGTGCCTGAGAAGCCGCCTCAATAGAAGCCACAACAGTAGTGCCCAACCCCTGAGCAACGCTCAAAGCCATAAGCTGTTGAACATACGGCATATCATTAACATCTAAAATCAAAATCTCTGGCGCTGGAGGAGCGTCTTCAACCGGGCACACCAGCTTGGGATCTTCATCTAGGGCATGGCCTAAGGCAGTGACAAACGTCTGTAGCTGAGCAATTTGAGAACGTGTAATCTGCGGCCCGCTTTGAAGCAGTATCTGTTCTATTTGCAGCGCTAAGCGATAGCCTTCCATGAGGCCGAACGTGCCCAACGTACCGGCTAAGCTATGGGCCATCTGCTGAGCTTGGTGCTGCTGCTGCTCGCTAAGAGCAGGCATGCTGGCATGATAGTTAGCGAGATTCTTGTCTTTGCCGTCCTCCTTACCGGCCCGGTTGCCGCTCTGATTGCCATCCCAATTGCCGTCCCGGTTGCTACTCCGATTGCCGCTGAGCGAATCAGCAATTTGTACCAGCGTGTTCCAACGCTCTATGCTTTCACCTTTGTGAGCACTCCAAGCCTGATGAAGCCCGGCCAGGTAGCGGGCCTCACGAGTATCTTCTCGGCAAGCGGCGTCTAGATTAACCGCATTAGAATTTGCCGCTTTTAGGCGGTAGCCCAGTCCGTGCACAGTTTCAATCAAATCGGCGGTAGCGCCAGCCCGCTTTAGCTTTTGACGCAGCCCACGAATATGGGAGCGCACGGTAGCTTCACTGGGAAATTCTTCTGAAGACCAAACGCGACCTAGCAAGGCCGTAGCGCTAAAAACCTGATTGCTATGACGCAGAAATAGCTCTAAGAGGGTGTATTCTTTGGCAGTTACAGAGACAGGCTGCCCTTGATAGCTCACCTGACAGCTCACTTGATCTAAGCACAGGTGCCCCCAGACCAAGAGCGGCTCAACACCTGCGATCGCCCGCCTCAGCAGTACCTGCACCCGCACCAGCAGCTCTTGCATATCAAACGGTTTGACGACATAGTCATCCGCGCCCGCTTCTAAACCTGTGATTTTATCAGTTTGCTTGTCTTTGGCCGTAAGCAGCAAAATTGGCACCTCATAGTGCTGCTGCCGTAGCCGCTGGCAGAGATGAATGCCGTCTAGCTGGGGTAGCAGCCAATCTAAAATAATCAAATCGTATTCAAAGGTAGAGGCATAGGCCCAGCCTGTTTCACCATCAGCGACGCTGTCCACCACATAGTTTCTGCTACCCAGGTGCTGGGCTAGTAGCGCTGTTAAAGCAGCGTCGTCATCAATGATCAAAACTCTCATTTACCTACCTTTTCTCTGAATCTTGTCGCTAGCGCTAAACACGTACATGCCAAACAACCTATTACCTAGCTACCTATCACCTAGCTACCTATGACAAATGCGATGACTAAAATGAACTATCCATCTGGCATAGACCAGTCCAGTAGCTGGGCAATGTGACTGGCAAGCGATAGCGGCGTAAACGGCTTAGTAATCACCCCAGCAACACCTACCTTTTGAAACAGGCGCTTTTCTGCCGTACGGGTCTTGGCCGTCAGTAGAACAACCGGAATATCAGCAGTTGCAGGATTGCTTTGTAAAGATTTAAAGGTGGCAATACCATCTACTTCAGGCATCATTACGTCTAGCAAAATGGCGTCTGGCCGGTGTCGTTCTGCCTGAGAAATTCCCTCTTTCCCAGAGGAAGCTGTGAGCACTTTCCACTGCGCTTCCATTCTCAAACTAAGACTAACCACCTTTTGAATAGAGGCTTCGTCGTCAATGACAAGAACACACTTTGTAGACATAAGATGTAGCCATAAGATCTAGTTGGATTTGGGTCAGCTTGGCGCTAGTGGCACCGTGAAATAAAAGCTACTGCCTTCTCCTAAATGACTTTCTGCCCAGATTTCACCCCCGTGCTGTTCAACAATCTTTCGGCAGATTGTCAGGCCAAGCCCAGTCCCGCCTTTCTCACGCGAGTTAGAAGAATCAACCTGCTGAAACCGCTCAAAAATTTTGGTGAGCTTATTGGCAGGAATGCCGCATCCACTGTCTTTCACTTGAAACAGTGCTTGTTTGACAAAGCTTGTTTCGGATTCGTTTCGATTAGGTTGGCCCCCATCAGGCCGGCGCTGATATAGCTGACCTTTGAGCTGAATCGTTGAGTGAGGGGCTGAAAATTTGATGGCGTTCCCAATGAGGTTGGTCAGGGTCCGAATGATGTAGTCTGGCTCGGCCCAAACTATTAGTGCAGCCGACTCGGTTTGAATCGCGATTTCGTGCTGCTGAGCCATCGTTTGCATAGCTTCAGCGGCACGCCGAAGCAAGTCGGCCATATCGCAGGCACAGGCGTCTATCGTGACCTCACCAGATTCTATCCGCTGAAGGTCTAGCACATTGTTTACTAGGCGCACTAGCCGATCGGTATTTTCGTCAGCCACTGCTAGCATCTGCTGGCCGTCGTCAGATAGGTTTCCGAGCCGACCGGTAGCCAGCAGCTTTAGAGAAGTGTGTATAGAGGTCAGCGGCGTTCTTAGTTCATGACTGACCACCGCGATAAACTCGTCTTTCATGCGCTCAACTGCTTTGCGATCGCTTATATCCGTAGTCAAGGCAAAAAACCCTTGAACCTCAGGGCTTTGCGGCGGGCCATCGGCAGACTTATTAACTTCTATATGGGGTACATAGGTGACGGTAACCGAGTGCGATCGCCCGCTTTTGAACGTTAGTTCGCTCTCATAGCTCACCTGCTCACCTGAGAGTACAGCGGCAATATGCGCTTTGTTTTTTTGGTAATAGGTCTCACCCATCACCTGCTCTACAGAGCAGCCCGCTATCTGGGCAGGCGATTTTCCTAGCCATTGCTCATACACCTGATTGTTAAATCGATAGCGCTGATTGTTATCCACATAGGCAATTAGTACTGGCAAATGGTTCGTAATCAGTCGCATCTGTGACTCGCTTTGTCTCAGCGCGGCATCAACTATTTGCCGCTCTTGAATTTCCTTTTGCAGTGACGCATTTACCGCCGTCAGTTCCGCTGTTCGCAGCCGCACCCGATCTTCTAAATACGCAAACAGCTGCCCTTGTGAAAAGGCCAAAGAAATCTGGCCTGCTAACTGCTGCATCAAATCTTGCTCGGCTTCAGACCACTGCCTAGGGCCATCACACTGATGGGCAATTAGCAGTCCCCACAGCGTTTTCCCCAGCGGCAGCTTTCCCTTAGATGGATTAATCGGGTGCACAATCGGCACAATCAGCTTAGATCGAATGCCCCACTGCTTAATAAACTCAACCAAACACTCAGCTAGCCCAGAGTCTAGGCCATGAACGTCACTCACAGAGCGCACGCGGCCATTGGTATAAAGATCTTGATATTCTTTTGGAAAAACTTCCTCAGGAAAAGCCATATCAAGAATCGAGGGATAGGGCACTTTGACCGCTTCGCTGATGGCCTTTCCGGTACCATCGGGCAGCACCTGATAGACCAGCACCCGATCCGCGTTGAGCAATCGCTGCACCTCATGCACGGTAGTATGCAAAATTTCTTTGAGCTGAAGCGATTGGCGAATCTTGAATGTAATTTCTGAGACTAGCTGAGCGCGATGATGCGCAGAGGAGAGCCGCTCGCCCGCTCGCTGCTGATGTAGAGCCTGAAGTAGCTGCTGTCGGTAGATAATCCCCACTGGTCGAGAATGAAGATCAACAATGGGTAAGTGGCTGATCTGTTTCCGTTCAAAGAGCTCCAATAGCTGCTCTAATGACTTCGCTGTCTTCGAGCCGTCGCTAGCCCCTGTTTCTGCATCTATCTCTATATCTATCTCTGTATCTAGCAGCGTTACAACAGGACGTTTTACCAGTGAAGAGAGCCGCATATCAGCCCAGCTATCAGTCTGATTGATTGCCTGAAGTAGGTCTAGGCACGTAGCAATACCAACAACTTTGCGTCGATGCAGCACCAAGATACAGCTAGCTTCCGGGCACGCGGCCATGCGCTTTAGTACAGTGCCCACCTTGGTCTGGCCAGAGGCAGTCAGGGGCCGAGGGTCTACGATCGCGCTCCAAAGCAAGCGTGCAGAACGGTCAATAGCGGCTAATTTAGGTGACGACATTCATACCTCAGCGCTAGACCTCAGCGCTAGGTGGAGTCGTTATCCATCGCTCAGCGCCTTGATCTACTAAGATATGAGATATTTAATACAGTTGTAACGTATTCATGTTTATTGTTTAAGTTATGTTTTAGACTGTTAAGCAGTTAAACGGTTAGCCTCTAGGTATTAGGCTCTAGGTATCAAGCGCTCAGCACCGCCTCAATCCAATCAAGCTGAAAAGAAACGCGAGTGTAGTACTCCCACACGCCATAGCGGCCTTCTCCTAGGTTCAGTGAGTTTTGGCCAGAGCGAATACCTGCGATCGCCCAGCCCTCATCTGTCTTAATCAAAGCCGGTCCACCACTACCACCCGGCCCAGCAATTCCCTCTAGCTCTGTACCCGCAGGCGGCTTATCAAACTTCAGTACCAGCCACTGATCATCTGTTGCTTCAACTCTGTTGGTAGCCATTCGCAGCTTGCCATCCACGCTATCTGGCCCAATCAGTCCATTGCCATAGTCTCCTTGGCCAACCAAAGTAACCACTTGTCCTAGCTCGTCTTTCTGTTTGTGCAAAAGCAGAGGAGAAACTTCTCTAACAGATTTCTTTAGCTGAATAAGCGCGATGTCATTCTCAGCCATCATAACTACTTCGTGGCTGTCACCAAAATTATCGCTGCCAAGATCACCGCTGCCAAAATCATTGCCGCAAGCATTGTTCTTGTTAGAAGAATAGTCACAGAAATTGGGATGTAGAACAACACTCTCTATCGTATGAGCGGTACTCGCAATCTCAATTGCGCTATCTGTTGATAGTTCCGTTGCCACATGAGCTGCGCTCAAAACCCAGTTAGGCGCAATCAGCACGCCCATACCGTTACAGCATGTGTAAAACTCAGGCTCTGGTTGAACCACAGGCAGCAGACTTGGCTTCAAGAGCTCGTCAATCTTGTCATAGGCGATCAAAACTTCCTCTTGCCAGCTACTCACGGCAAAGACCGCTGAAAATTGTCCCCTTTCAGCAAGATAGCACTCAGAATTGACATCGTGACGGACAATCATGATGCTTTTGACCAGAAGTATTAGCAAGCAGACCGCTTCATTGTACGGCCTATGTACTGACCTGAATAGGCAGCACATCTACGCGATGTATCTATGCAGTTGTATCTATGTGATACAACTCACACCATCACAGCCGTCTAACGTATCAACAAAGACCTTACCTTCCTCTCACATAGTGGTAGTATCGCTCCTCAGGCGCATCTACTCATCAATTCATTATTATGGAAAGCTCTAGCAGAAGCAGAACTGTCTCAGAGAGGTCTCTGCTAACAACGGCCAGAGCACCTGTTGCCATTAAGGCTCAAATCAGCTCGCTAACAGGTATGCGAGCAGCACTCATTGGCTGGATTGTGCTGTACCATCTACAGCCCGAGCTAGCTGCGCTACTGCCATCTCAGCCCTTGTTGAGCCTCGCGGCGGCTGGGTATGCAGGTGTAGATTTCTTTTTTATTACCAGCGGATTCATCATCGCCTACAACTACGCCACTCGGCTTCATCCCTTTAAGTTAAAAGCGTATCGCCGCTTTCTGTGGCTGCGTTTGGCCCGCCTTTATCCGGTTCATTTATTCTCTTTGCTGCTAGTCGCGCTACTCTTCTTGGCAGCCAAAGCAGCCGGCTCAACTGTTACAAATCCCGCATTCTATTCACTTTCTAGCCTGCTACAAAATTTGTTTTTGGTTCAAGCCTGGACACTGCCAACCACTTTTTCTTGGAACGCCGTCGCTTGGGCTGTGAGCAATGAATGGATAGCCTATTTAGCATTTCCGCTAGTGATTATGGCTACGCTGCGGGTGCGCTCTAGCTCAGCAACAATTGGAAGTATCTTCTTTCTGCTGTGGGGTATGGCGGGCGTATGCCTTTTGCTTGATTCTAGCTGGCAGGCTCCCTATGGTGCTGGTAGCTATGGCCTGCTACGTATTGCTGGAGAATTTACGGCAGGCTGTTTGCTCTACAACCTTTATGTCGCGCAGTGGGGCCAGCAGCCAAGACATAAATGGGGACAGCAATGGCAGTTAGGTCTGCTCACAACTATTGCTTGGGCCGCTGCTATTATTGGCAGCGCGCTACTAGTCACACATGGGGCTAAAGACAATCCTACCGATGAGAGCAAAACGTTTCAGCTCTATATTTTATGGCTAACGCCGCTCTATGCGTTTGCGATTTATGCGCTTTCTTGGCAACGAGGTGCGATCGCTAAACTCTTTAACTCTAGGCTGATGATAGCGGGTGGCCATAGATCTTACGCACTTTATCTTACGCACTTTATTGTTTTGATCATCTTGCGCCGGGTAGTACCTGTTGAGTTTGCCGTAGGAGGAAATATTGTTGTTAGAGTATCGCTATTACTAGGCTACATTGCGGCCATGAGTGTTGTAGCGATGGTGACCTATTGGCTCATTGAAGAACCGGGCCGACAAATGATGAAAAGCTGGCTACCTCAAAAATCTTAGGTTGAAGCCCTCGGACTGAGAATTTTACGTTGGCTAGTCTCGGGAGCGCCTAATTCGGGAGCGCCTGGTTTAAAGGCATTCAGTTCAAAGGCACCCAGTCTGAAGGCACTCAGCCTAAAGACACCCAGTCTAAAAAGCACCCAGTCTAAAAAGCACCTAGTCTGGAAGCGCGTAGTCGGGCACGTCTGCCAGCGTTATATCGTTAAGCTGTCGTACTTTTAGATCCTGGTAAAAGTTCTCTTGCAATAGCTCTACTTTCGATTGAGAGGTCAAAAAAAGTAAGCCCCAGAAAACGCCCACTTTCTCATGCTTATAGTCGGCTTCGGTGAGTTCGCCTTCAATCGGTCCGCCTAGCACGTCTGGGCGAAAGCTGGTCCAGTGAGTCAGCAACAGCTCAAAGTCCATCCAGTTGACGGTGTCTTCAAAAACGTCATCCCAGTGATCTTCTAAAAAGGCGTTGAGGGCATCAGCGATTTCGTTGAGATTTTCTTGGTGGGCCAGTTCGGCAATGGCGCGAACCGCCTCTTTACGTGAATGGGGTTTAGCCCGACGCGATCGCACCCGAGAGGGTTCACTCATCGCCGCTGCAATCGACTCTAACTGCGCAATCAGTTCGCTTAAAGTCACCTGTCGCTTGGCAGGTGGCGGGGCCACTGGCCTGCGATGAATGTGCTGCTCTAAGTTTTTTGGCAGCTCGTCCGCACTGTAGTCAGCGTCATCATCAAAAAAATCGTCTGCCAGCACATCTGCCTGCTGCTCTAGCTCATGACGCACCAAAGTATCTGCCTTTAGCAGCACCAGCATAGAAGCATACAAAAAAGCCTGCCCAGACTCTGTCAGGCTCGATTCGTAAGAGGAGCGGCCTGCTTCAGTTGGCTGTAAAGCTATTGGCTGTTCTTTCAGAGTCTTTAAAAAGCGATCGATCACATCGATCACCTGAACATCCCAAGGGTCAATCTCGCCCTTTTCGGCTAAGTCTATGAGAAATGCGATCGCGCCTTGCGCTAAAGAGCTAGACATAAAAAAGCTAAGCCACCCGAGAGGCCACTACCACCTGAGTAGGCCACTATAGGCATAACAGCGGTAGGCATGACAGTGCGCTGAGCGTACAAGCAATTGTGCATTTTTGCAAGCTGATTTAAACGTTCCTGGTAGCCAGAGAGCTACAAGAAACCGTATCTACGCACTATGCGTCCGTTTGAGGCTCTGCTTGAGGCAGCATCGGCAGCTGCTCTAGCTCCACGCGATAGCGCTCCACATCTTCTTCTAGCTGCTGGATACGCGTATCTCTTTGCTCTACCTCGGGCTTCTTCTGCGTATAGCTTTGGACCTGCACCCACACGCTAAAGACCCAAGCTAGCGTTGCGCCAATACCCGCTGCAACAATTAGCTCCACGCTCAGCGGCGCTTCAAAATCAACACCATTGACGATGTGAATAACAGAAGGCGTCGTGTTTTCAATCCCGAAAAGCACCAGCGCCAGGCAGATGACGAAAATCACTACGAAATTGACTTGCTTCATAGGTTTCGCTCCAGTTCAGAGTTTATAAATAGGATTTGCTCGACAACACTATAGCGGTAAATGGTAGTGACAAAAGACGAGAGTAGAAGAATTTTCTCTACAAACAGCATGTAGTACAAGCAGTTTCAGATAGAAAGATTGCCACGGCTCCATAGCTCTACAGCCAGAATGATCTGACTATATATAGTCACATGCGTAGTATTTGAGTACATAGTATTTGAGGCGTCGGCTGTGACAGCATGATACTAGCTGCGCATGACGTAGCCAACGCCGCGTACGGTTTGAATTAGGCGGCTTTCGTTTTCAGCTTCTAGCTTGAGACGCAAGTAGCGAATGTAAACTTCAATAATGTTGGAGTCGCCCATAAAGTCGTAGCCCCACACCTCTTCCAGGATGCGATCGCGCGTTAGCACCTGTTTGGGATGCGAAATCAAATAGTCTAACAGGTCAAATTCTTTGGCGGTGAGTTCAATCGTGCGATCGCCCCTTTTTACTTCCCTGGTCTTACGGCTCAAGCTCAAATCCGCAAACGAAAAGGCCTCTGGATCATCTGGCTGATTACGGCGCAGGTGAGCGCGCACCCTCGCTAGCAGCTCTTCAATGCTAAAAGGTTTAACCACATAGTCATCCGCGCCAGCATCAAGTCCGGCAACGCGATCTTCAATACCGTCTTTGGCTGTCAGCAAAATGACCGGCATCATCGCACCGGTTGCCCGCAGCCGCCGACACACCTCTACGCCTGTAAGGCCCGGCATCATCCAGTCAAGCAGTACCAAGTCGGGCTCATTGTCTCTAGCCGCCATCAAACCGCTAAGTCCGTCGTTGGCCACAATAACTTCGTAGCCTTCGTAGCCCAGCTCTAGCTGGACAAACTTAGCCAGCTTTTCCTCATCTTCCACGATCAAGATTCGTGCGGTGCCCTCAGACATCAGCCGAAGCCTCCTTGAATTCTTTTACTCATTTTTGGGCTAATTTCTTGGCTAAACTGGTTGGCTAAACTGGCAGCATCACGGTAAAAACGCTGCCTTCTCCTAGCTTTGATTGAACCTTTAGCGTACCGTTCATCCCTTCAACTAGTGTTTTAACAATTGATAAGCCCAGGCCCGTACCGCCTGTCGCTCGCGAGCGGTCTTCATCCACCCGAAAAAAGGGATCGAATATTTTACTGAGATCGGCTAGCGGAATCCCTCTGCCCTGATCGCGCACCTCTATGTAGGCGCGATCGCCAATTTGCTGAAGCGTAACTCGAATAGGCTGATCAGAGACTGAGTACTTCATAGCGTTGTCCATCAGGTTAATTAGCACCTGCTTGAGCCTGCTGCGATCGGCTAGGGCCGTAACCGGAGAGAGCGTCGATTGAATGTGATTGCTCGCATACTGACTCATCTCTAGCACCTCTTGTACCACCTCGTGCAGCGGCTCGCGCTCCATATGAAAGCGAATATGTCCTCCGTCTGCTCGCGCTAAGTCCAAAAGATCTTGCAGTAGCTTGATCGTTCTATCGGCTTCTGAGGCGGCAATTTCTAAGCCTTCTTTTTGCGGATCGGTTAGGTTTTTACTGCGACGCAGCGTGCTTTGCAAATAGCCATGCACCAAGGTCAGCGGCGTTCGTAATTCGTGTGAAACATCGCTGACAAATCGGCGCTGCTGCTCCCAGGCTGCCGATAGTCGAGAAATCATCATATTGCAGGTTTGGGCCAGCTCTTGTACTTCGGTAGGGGCCCGGTCAAACTCTAGGCGGGTGTCGGCTAGGTTGCTAGCCGAAATGTTGCCAGCTAGACGGCTCATTTTGCGAATAGGTCGCAGGGCGCGGTTGACGTATAAAGAGGTTGCGATCGCGCCGACACAAATCGCCAGCAGGCTAGAGAGCGCGAGCGTTTGCGTGATCCGAGAAAGGCTCTGGCTATCTTCAGTAATGTCATCAACGACATAGAGATCGCCCACTAGCTGCCCTCCAATCTGCAAAGGGCTCGCACAGGTGACCAAATGGCGATTTTGTAGCTTAAAGACATCTAGCCCCGGCTTCCCTGTTACCTCTGCCATCAGCCGTTTGGCAAAACCATCCACCTGCCACGACCCCATTTTCAGCGTATCTGACTCAGCTAGCACTCTGCCATCAGCAGCCACCACCCAAATCGCAATATCGGGCTGCTGCCGGTAGTCAATTGCCTTGTAGAGCGCTTCTTTAACAACCATCGACTCTTCGTAAAGGCTGGCATCCTCTCCTAGCCTTTGGGCAATCATCAGCGCATTGTCTTTATGGCTTTCGACCAAAATCTGTCGCATTCGTAAGTTGATCCAGCCGGTAAATCCAGTGATTCCTAGCGTAGCGGCTAAGACCATCCCAACAGTGAGACGAAACTGGATAGAGTTTGGATCGACGACTGATTTCATATTAGAAAGCCGATGGAGTGCTAGCAGCGGCTAGTATCAATTAGTTTGACGTTAACTCGAGCATATCCGACTAGTCTGAGAAGACGCTGATAGTCTGCGAAAGCTGACATCAGCCCTTTTATAGGGCGCAAGTCATCAACTTCTAATCGAAAACTCAGGCTTTTTATAATAAATTCTCTTTCAATAGAAGCTATCAAAACGCTACGCAGCTAATTAAATGCCTAGGTTTAATCACTGTATTCTTCTAGACCCACCGCTAGGCTCATCCACACCACTAAAACTCTTTACTCTCTTTCATTCATGGTTCAAACTCGCCCATCTCAAACTCACCCCTCTCAACCGACAAATTCTACGCTTACAGCATCCGATTCGATGACTGGTGCAGTAACACCGTTTAGTCAAACCTTGGGCGGACCGCTGACCAAGCAAACTATCAGTACGCTGCAAATCAACCTGGGTCGCCGCTGTAATTTAGCCTGTACGCACTGCCACGTAGAGGCAAGTCCACACCGCACAGAAGAGCTTTCGCCTGAGGTCTGCGAGCAGCTACTAGCTGTGGTCGAGCGCTTTGATCAGATTAAAACTGTAGATCTTACTGGCGGCGCGCCCGAGATGAACTATGGGTTTCGCCCCATCGTAGAGGCTGCTAGGGCAAAGGGCAAAACGGTGATCGTCCGCTCTAATCTGACGATTTTCTTCGAGCCCGGTTACGAAGATTTGCCCAACTATTTTACTGAGCATCAGCTACATGTCGTGGCGTCTTTGCCTTGCTACCTAGAAAACAATGTAGATGCAATGCGCGGCAAAGGCGTTTATGACGAGTCGATTCACGCAATTCAAAAGTTAAATGCGCTGGGCTACGGCACTGATCCTCAGCTTCAGTTAGACCTAGTGTACAATCCGCCTATTCCAAAGGATGAAAATTTTTCACTAACACCAGATCAATCTAGCCTGCAAAAGGACTACAGCGACTACTTAAAGCAGCACTTCGGCATTGTTTTCAACAGCCTGTTTACAATTACCAACTTGCCGATTGGTCGCACTAAGTTCCAGCTGCAGCATCGCCGGTTACTTCAGCCTTATCTCAAGTTTTTAGAGTCGCATCACAATCAGCAGGCAGTGGCGCAGGTGATGTGCCGCAATGAGCTGTCGATTGATTACTTGGGCAATGTGTACGATTGCGACTTTAACCAGATGGAAGCGCTAAGTGCTCGTGATGCCAAGGGCGTGCCCTTGACCGTGTCTCGCCTGCTAGCAGCGGGATCGTTAGATGTGATTGAGCAGGTAGCAACTCGACCTTACTGCTACGGCTGTACGGCTGGCAGCGGCTCTAGCTGTGGCGGGGCGTTGCTATAGGCTACCGGCTGATACACACAAGAAAGATACCGACAAAAAAGACATTCATAGGGAAGACAGTTCAATGAATCTTATTTACAAGGCTCTAAAGTCTCGACCGATATCACGGTTAGTTAAGTTAACGGCTTTTTGCGTATTAGGCAGTTTGCTCTTTGCAGCGGGGCCGGCGCTAGCACAAGAAGGAGCCGCACAAGCGTCCGGACCGTTTGCTATTTTTGGCCAGCTTCAGCAGCAGCTCGTTAATTTTGTCGAATGGATTGATGGGCTTGGGGCGATCGCGCCTGTTGTTTTTGTGATTGCCTACATTGGCATTACGGTAGCCTTCTTACCCGCTTCAGTGGTGACGCTTGGCGCGGGCTTTGTGTTCGGGGTCATCAAAGGATCTCTTTTGGTGTTCATTGGTGCAATGCTAGGGGCGACTGCGGCCTTTTTGGTTGGGCGCTTTGTTGCTCGCGATTGGATTGCCAAGAAGGTAGAAGGCAATAATTTCTTCAACTCTTTGGACAATGCAATCGCCGAAGAAGGGCTCAAGCTAATTTTTCTCATTCGCCTATCGCCTGCATTTCCATTCAACCTGCTGAACTATGCGCTCGGATTAACCAAAGTTTCCTTCAAAGACTACGTGATCGGCACAACTGGCATTATTCCTGGCACCATCATGTATGTTTATCTAGGATCTTTGGTCAGCGATGTTGCCATGCTAGGCGCAGACACTGGCGCATCCAAAAGCCCACAGGAAGCGGTTATCAGCTGGGTCATCAGGATTTTGATCTTCGTGACGATTGTGGCCATCTCACTCTACATCGGCAAAATCGCTAAGAAGGCGTTGAACGCCTCTGTTCCGGCTGCTGAAGAGCCTGCCAGTGATATGGCCTAGTAGGCTGTGGCCGAACGCTTGCTCTAAAGGCCGTTCTGATGGCCGCTTTAACGGTCTGCTCTAGAAACATATGAAACAACGTAAAAAATTTGGGCTGCTTTTCCTAGTAGCGATGGGCGGTGCAATTGCAGGCTCTCTCGTTGGTTGGGAAAAGCTTGCCTGGCTGTTCGACCGCGCTGCCCTTACGCGCTTTTTTGAAACGGCTGGTCCTAGCAGCGTTGGCTACTTTATCTGTGCTCACATCGTTGCTAATGCAATTGGCATTCCTGGAACGCTACTAGTTGTCGTTGGCGGGGCAGCATACGGCCTCTGGTGGGGGGCGATATGGTCAGTACTTGGGGCAACGCTAGGTGCGATCGCCGCCTTCTGGCTCGCTCGCTATCTACTTCACGACTGGTTCAAAGACCGCTTTTATCACCACTCGCTTTTTCAAAATCTCAACAACACGCTTTGCGCCAATGGCCTAGCCTGCGTACTCGCGATTCGCTTTTCCCCCGTCTCTCCGTTTAACCTCGTCAATTTTGCATTTGGCCTCACCCGCGTTCCCGTGCAGCCCTACGCACTAGGCACACTCATCGGCATTGTTCCAGGTACCTTGGCTTACACATGGCTAGGCGTTACCGGCGCAGACGCTTTGGGCGGCGGCAGTTTAAGACCACTGTTTGCTTGCCTAATCATGCTGGCGCTACTCTCCGCTCTGCCGCTGTTATTGCGCCAGTTTCGCACCACTACCAAACAGCAAGCGCCGTTACCCAAAGACCGATAGCAGCCTTAAGGCTCATAGCTTCTAGGAACTAGCGCCCCAAAAGTTGATAGTCTCAAGAGTTGATAGTCTCAAGAGTTAATAGTCTCAAGAGTTGATAGTCTCAAAAATTGGTTGATAGTCTCAAAAATTGATGGCCTTGAAATCTACTTCAGCGCCGCTTTTAGCGTCCGGCAAAACTCACCAACAGCAGCAAGGCCCTCCTCGGGCGTGCCCGCAGCTAGGCGCTTTACAATGGCGCTGCCAACAATAACACCATCTGCCCCCCAGTCTTTAAGCTGCTTGGCCTGAGCCGGATCAGACACGCCAAAACCGACCCCAACGGGTTTGTCAGTAGTCCGGTGGATATCGGCTAGCAAGCCCTCTACTCGGGTCGCAAGCGCTTGGCGAACACCCGTTACACCCGTCACACTCACCAGATAGATAAAGCCTTGAGAGCGCTGGGCGATCGCCTGAATCCGCTCATCAGGTGAAGTGGGTGCCACCAGCAAAATAACAGCAATGCCAACCGCTTCGGCAGCCGTCAGCAGCGTGTCCATCTCTTCTAGGGGCAAATCGGGCACCAGCAAACCCCGAGCACCCGCCTCGTAAATGTCCTTTAAAAAGGTCTCCATGCCCCGATTCAAAATCGGATTGTAGTAGGTAAATAAAATCAGCGGAGCCGATAGCTTCGGGGTCACTTCTGCTACTAGCTTTAGCACCGCTTCTAGTGTCACGCCTCGATTAAGCGCCCGAGTCGCCGCCGCCTGAATTGTGGGGCCATCGGCTAGCGGATCGGAGTAAGGAATACCCAGCTCAATTAAATCCGCGCCGCTTTGATCTAGCACCTGTAGCGCTTTGGCTGTCGTTTCTAGTCCAGGATCGCCTGCTGTAATAAAAGGAATCAGAGCGCACGCCTGGCGATCGCGTAGCTGATCGAACCGTTCTTTAACAGACACCATAAAAAATATTCTCAGGACTCTTTTTGGGCAAGCGTCTGCGCCTGCTGCTCGGCAAGGCGCTCCGCATCTACTTCAGCCTGAAGCTGTGCCACCTCTTCTGGGCTCATCTCCTCTAGCCGTTTTTGCAAAACCGCGTCTTCGTAGTCTTCTAGCTGCTGGTTATAAGTCATCTTTTTACCCAGCGCTCTAGCCACATACGTCGCGGTCCAGCCCAGCAGCCCAGCGACAAGAACAACTTGGCTCCAAATACCAGCAGAAAGACCGTCTAGCCCTACCCAAGCAAATACCAGGTACAGCAAGCCACCAGCCGCAAACACACCGATCCCGATCCCGATAACATCAATTCTTCTCATGCGATTCTGCTTGTCTGGCTCTGATTATCTGGTTCTGTTTGTGTAGCTCTGCTTATCCGGCTTTTGGCAAACTCATCCTAAATTTCTCGGCGCTTAGGGCGAAAGTTTAGGAATGGGCTAAGCAACAAACAGCCAGGGAAAAAGACCAGCATTAAACCATAGAGCACAAGCCGCTCTATAGAGCTAACTGCATTCCAACGGAGTTTGAGATAGTACATGAGGGCCGCTGGCACCACAACCAAATACAGCACAGCAAGCGTTGCATAAAGCCCTATTGCGAACAGCGTAGAAGTTTCAAGTGCGGGGAAGGCCATCTTTTAGCTTCAATCCTTTCAATAACCAGCTTCTATAGTATCGCAGTCAGCCGGAGGATTTTGGCTAATTAAAACCACTTGCATCCAAGCCCGCTTGGTGGTGAAATAGTCATCTAGCGCCTAACGGGGGCGTGGCGGAATGGTAGACGCTGCGGATTTAAAATCCGTTGACTGTAAAAGTCGTGAGGGTTCAAGTCCCTCCGCCCCCATCATAGTCAGCAAAAAATCTACGCAGGTCTGTGCTTTTCTCGGTTTATCTGCGAGCTGCACTTGTCTAGCCGCTTTTAGAATGCGCATTTTCAGCACTCTGTGCCCAGGCGATCGCAGCACTCATTGCCGCCTGATGTATTTGCTTCCAAGGAACGCAGTGAAATCCAGCAATTTGAGCACAGTCGTCATACTCAGGCTGTAAGTTAACGACCTGATCTTGTAATCGCGCTACTTTCACCGAAATCTTGCCATACGGGGTAGCTACCGACACCATCTCACGGGCGAGCACCGTCCGCGTTTGCTGCGATCGCCGAATGCCTAAGGTTGTCGTTTCTTGAAACAGCAGCACCTCACAGGTTTCCACAGCATTAGCTGGGCAGAGCACGCTAACCAAAGTGCCTAACCGATGCTTTTTCATCGTCACCGCCCGACTAAACACATCAACGGCCCCGGCTGCAAACAAACGCTCAAAGAGATAGCCAATCGCTTGAGGCGAGCAGTCGTCAATCTGAGTTTGTAGCTCTATGATCGTTTCGACCGTGGGTGAGCCAGTCAGTGATAAATTGGTCGGCGGCGTTAACGACTGGGTCGCTGTAGCGTCATCTTTCATGGCGTCATCTTGTATAGCATCTTCTTCTATCGAGCCACTTTCTATCGAGCTACCTTCTATCGGGTCATCCACGGTGCCAATCCACAGGCGCAGAATATTAGGTAAGTCAAAGTCCTTGCCACCCGCACCTAGCCCAACTTTTTGCAGGACAAAATTTGGGGGTGGGCCAAAAGAGGTAGCCAGCGTTGTTGCGATCGCACATCCTGTCGGCGTCACTAGCTCTTGATTGATCCCATTGCTGTATACCGGCACCTGCGATCGCATTAGCATATTCAGCACTGCCGGGGCGGGCACTGGCAGCAGCCCGTGCTCACAGCGCACCGTTCCCCCACCCGTTGGCAGCGGCGAGCAGATCACACCGTCTACGCCAAGCCAGTCAAACCCCAAGCAAGTCCCTACAATATCAACAATGGCATCGGTCGCACCCACCTCATGAAAATGTACTTCCTCAGGAGGAATGCCGTGCACCGCCGCTTCGGCCTCAGCTAGCTGCCGAAATACCCGTAGGCTCCACTGAGCTGCTTGCAGGGGGAGACGCGCGCGATTAATGAGCGCTTCAATTTCAGGTAGCCGCCGACTGCTGCGAGCGTGATGCTCGTGAGCGTGCAGATGATCATGAGCGTGATGCTCGTGAGTATGGTTATGGTCGTGGCTAGGGCTATGATCGTGGCTAGGACTAAGCAGATCGACAAACACTTTGGTCGCCGCTTGCTGATTACGTAAAACAGACTCAGAGCGCAGTTCAAATTCGGATTGAATGCCCAGCTTTGCCAAACTATCTATCAAATAGGCAAGCGGCACGCCCGCATGCACCAGCGCCCCAATGCACATGTCTCCAGCAATCCCAGTCGGACAGTCTAAGTAGGCTAACGTTTTCATAAGCATTTTGAGCTGAGTATCTAGGCACCGCCGAATCAGAGAGAGAATAGAAATCGAGGTGATTTTAAGTCCCTTCGTCAAATTCTAAATAATCACCCCTCCCCTTTAGGGCTTTAGGGCTTTAGAGTACTAGGCCATGGCAACTACCTATACCATCCATCCTAAAACGCCTCAGCGGCGGAACGTTTCGGCAGTGTGCGACCAGCTCAAAAAAGGAGCAATCGTGCTGTACCCCACCGATACGGTGTACGCCATTGGCTGCGATCTCAACCACAAAAGCGCGATTAAGCGCGTGCGTCAGCTCAAGCAGCTCTCAAATGACAAGCCATTGACGTTCCTGTGTGCCTCTATGTCAAACGTGGCTGACTATGCTCTCGTCAGCGATCCGGCTTTTCGCCTGATCAAGCATCTCATTCCGGGCCCTTACACCTTTCTGCTGCCCGCCACCAAGGCAGTTCCCAAGCTGGTAATGAACCCCAGACGTCGAACTACGGGCATTCGAGTGCCCAAAAATCCGCTGTGCCACGCCTTGATCGAAATGCTGGGTAATCCGATTATCTCTACTTCTGCTTTACCAGTTGCTCGTAAATCTACCGAAGACGACACAGAAGCTTTATCAAAGGTAGAGCTGTTCGACCGGATGGAGAATTTGGTAGACGTAATTGTAGATAGCGATTTGGAATTTAGGTATCAGGTATCAACTATTTTGGATATGACGGGCGTCACACCGACGGTGACCCGTCAGGGCCAAGGTTGGCAAGATGCGATCGCATGGGGCGCAGAGCTAGAAACGCCCTCCAGATAGACGCTTTCGGGGTTAAACCTCTAAGTTTGTAGGCCAACACTATCAACTGTCATAGCGGGCTTTGCCCCCCCATACCTGCCTGCCGTCTGTGCCTAAAAAAGCCAAACGCCTTGCCCATCAGAGTACACAGGTACATCTATGAGAACACGACTCCAGACAAGCTGCGAATGTGACAGTTGGCATGTGACAGTTGATTGTGATACTGACACACCCACCCTCAGAGATTGGATTCATATTTCATAAGGTGAAACAGTTGCTACCGGGATAGCGCTTGGTTCTTAGCTTTGAGCTGTTCTATAGCTTTGAAGCCAACCTTAAAACCGCGGCAACCTTGAGCCTTATTCATAACCTGCGAGATGTGCCACTTGGCACCTATCTCTATATAAACCCGACTCACCTCACATCTACATTATGAATCCATCTACCTTGCTCAATCACAATTCCGATAACACTCAACCCTCTGTTTCTTTTTATACTACTAGTCAAACCGCTAGGCATCCGGATACTGACAGCAAAGACTTTTCAGCGCCTTCTTGCCCCATCAAGCCCTCGGCTAAATCTGACGACAGTACGCCAGCGCTGGCTGATGGCGATGAGCAAACTCTCTGCCCCGTTGACCAAAAGCTGATCGATTTCTTAAAAGCAGATATCAATAGTCAAATTGATACCAGCGCTAAGGTAGTTAATGCGGTGGCTACGCGTCTGGCGATTGAGGTCACGCGTATTTGCCGCAAAAGCAAGCGCATTCAGTCACTAGGTGAAGTGAATGCCTGGCAGCGATCGCTCGCTCAAAACCGCATCAAGAAATACGTTGATTACTATCGCCTCGGCTCGCGGCAGGGCCGAGTTGAGCTGCACAGTCGGCTCAGCGCGATCGCCTATCGCTATATTGCCCCGGCTAGAACCCAGCTTGGCTTTCAAGGTCGCTGCACGCTGCTAGAAGACTTCCTACAGGGCTTCTACATTGAAGTGCTCAAAGCCTTCCGCCGAGAAAATCACATGGGCGCAGAATACACCCCCCGCTCACGGCTAGAGCTGTCGGAGTACATGGCCTTTAGTGAGCACTATGCCAAGCGTCGTATCTCGCTGCCTGGCTGCTATAACCAGCAGCTTCTCGTCTTGCGCGCTCAGGCGTTTGCGCGTCGCCTGCCTGCCGAAACCTCAGTGGATATTGAGATGGCAGTCGATTCTCCTAAAGGAGACAGTGAGACCTTCTCTAGGTCTCCGGCCATTCAGCAAATTCGCGAGAAAATGGTGGCCGATGCTACCGACCCGACCGAGAGCGTACTGCGCGATCGCATCATTGCCGAACTCGTCGAATACCTTGAAGCCCAAGAGCAGCCCGAGTGCATTGACTATCTCAGCTTACGCCTGCAAGATATGGCAGCTTGCGAAATCGACGAAGTGCTAGGCCTTAGCTCTCGCCAGCGCGACTACTTACAGCAGCGTTTTAAGTATCACGTGGAAAAGTTCTCACAGTCTCACCGTTGGGAACTGGTGCATCAGTGGCTAGGCGCAGACCTAGATAAAGACTTCGGGCTTTCTCCTCAAGAATGGCAGGTGTTCCTAGCGCAGCTAACCGACGAACAAGCCAAGCTTTTACAGCTCAAGCAGCAGCAGCTACAAGATCCTGAGAACGGGCCTTCTGATGTTGCGATCGCCCAGCAGCTGAAGTGGACGCCTAAGCGCGTCAACCGGCGCTGGAGCAAGCTAATTAGCCTCGCGTGGAAAGTTCGCAACCAGCCTAGAACCTCTTAAAATGCACCCAAACATAAAAGCGCTACCGCTAGCATCTACAGCGGTAGCACTTGTTTGACTCGGTCTAATAGGTACAAGGAAAGACTCCTCGTTTCACTAGCTGATTCTTCTGGCTGACTCTTCTGGCTAGCCCTTCTATGCTGACTCTTCTACTAGCTCAGTCGGCGGCTCAAACTTATAGCCCACCCCACGCACCGTTTGAATGAGCGTTGGCTGGGTGGTATCTATCTCAATCTTTTTTCTGATCTGACCGATGTGGACATCAACTACTCGCTGGTCACCCACATACTCATAATCCCACACCTTTTGAATCAGCTCAGCGCGTCGCCACACCCGGCCCGGATGCCCCGCCAAAAAGTGTAGTAAATCAAACTCAAGCGCGGTCAGCGGCACGATGTCTCCAGACAAAGTCACCTCACGGCGAATCGGGTCGATAGAGAGCTTGTTAAAGGTCAGACACTGCTGCTCTGCCACGGTTACAGGGCGCTGACGCTTTAAGATAGCGCCCAGGCGAACTTCTAGCTCCCCCAAGCTAAAAGGCTTAGTGATGTAATCGTCTGCGCCCGTATTAAAGCCTCGAATCTTGTCGGCCTCATCGGTACGACTCGTAAGCATCAGCACAAACACGCCAGTGCGTGACTGCATCTCTTTACAAAGGTCGTAACCATTCGCATCAGGCAAATTAACGTCGAGTATGACGAGATCCGGATTGAACTGCTCGAAGATAGCGAGCGCACTTTTGCCATCCTCAGCCGATTCCATTTGGTAGTCTTGCTTAGCTAAAAAACGGTGAATCAGGTTACGAATAGCGGGTTCGTCGTCAACCACGAGGATTTTGGCAGAGGCCATAGTCAGTTATCCTGGTACTAAATCAGATATAAAGCGGACATGGGAAAAGCGGATACAAAAACGCAATCCAAAAGCAAACGCTAGTTGAAAGGCAATTAAGGGAAAAATACTCAGAAAACAATATACAAGCACAAAGCAGCTGAGCAACTAATAACAAAGCATACTTTCTTCGTTGCCGACGGCCTATCTAATTTCTGAGCTATCTATCTGGCCTGCCTGTTCTGGCCTACCTGCCGGTGAATGCAGTGGATTTTTGTGAGAGCAGTCTACTGACATGCCCACAGATCAATTTCTTATTAGTCAATTGATCGCTAGTCCATCTATATCCACGATAAGAAAGCAGCTTCAGCAAGCTTTTCGTAACGCATTCACACCTTAGCAAAAAAAATATCTTTTACAGGTGCAACTTTACGCCCAAATTCGCTACTGAATATGGAGAAAGTTCATATTATCTTCACAAGAATATGTTCACGGTGTAGAAAGTGTCGACGAATTTCAACGATACCTGTTGAGTTCTCAACCATATGTCCTTAGTTGCGTACCTAGTTTCCAGCTAAATCACGAATAATCCCAAATAGGCGCTACTAGGCATTTCAGGCAGCGCAACCGCTTCATTAAATCTTTATATGTAGTTCAGTACTCAATTACTACAGAGGACTTAAAAGTAGGCTTGGTCTCATCGATGTGAACAGGCCAGTCTAAGCAGACTGATCTAGGCAAATCAGCTCTTAAAAAGTGCTGGCGATAAGAAGTGCCGTAGGCTATCTCGAAAAATCGAAGCAGCCGACGGCAAAAGAGCGCTTTAACCTAGAGATCTATTTTCCTAAAGAGCTATCGTCTAGAGATGTATCACTATATTGGGTCAAATTTTCTTAGGCTGGCTCAATAGTGGTTTTCGTTTCGGGCATTACCCAGTTAGACTAGTTAGCAGGTGTGTCTATTGTGGCCAGAGAATTTTGTACGATTTCTCCTGTCGTTGATTTTAGGCTGAGCGACTATCGCTCGTCATCAGCTAGCCATGTGATTAATGTGCTTTTGGACATGTGCCCTACAAAGTACGCTATTAGGTTTGATAGACCTGGTCGATTCGGAGGTTGAAACATGAGCGAACAAAACGTTCACTATGAAACGTTAGGACTAACAGAGGCTTCTTCATTTGAGGAGGTCCAGTCTGCACGTACAAAGCTGGTAGCAGAGTATGAAGACGATCCTCAAAGGAAAGAGGGCATAGAAGCTGCCTATGACGCAATTTTGATGGAGCGTCTGCGGCTACGGCAGGAGGGCAAAATCAAAGTGCCCGATCGGATTCGGTTTGCCGAAAAGAAGGCGAAGGCAAAGACGTCTTCTCCGGTGAGCAACCTAACAGACAATTTTGGTTCGCAGTGGTTTTCAGAGCTGCTCGATCAACCTGAAAGCAGCAGTGAGCTATTGTGGCCCTCCGTTACGTTTGGCGGCTTGATAGCACTTAGCTGGCTACTCAATTCCCAGGATGCTACAGGTGCTTCTTCAGCTCTGGCTTTGGGCGTAATGGCGTCCATTTATCTGCTCAACAAGAAAACGCGCAAGTTTTGGCGTTCATCAGGGCTAGCAAGCGCTGGACTGGTAATCGGCCTGATTTTGGGTCTGGTGATTGTGCAAATACTAGGCAGTCAAGGAACAGCACTGCCAGATGCTCAAGTTGCAGCACTCTCAGTGTCGGTGACCCTGTCGGTACTATGGTTTGTCACCGGCTTTTTGCGCTAGAGCGACCAAAACCGGATCAAGTCATTGTCTCTTGGCGTATGTAGCCTGTTTTCAGCTTTACTTTGGCCCCTATTCAACGCTAAGTAGGGGCTACGCTTCTAGGCTGCCACGCTCTAGCTGTGCACGTTCAATCGCTTCAAATAGTGCTTGAAAGTTGCCTTCGCCAAACCCTTTAGCTGGCTTGAGGTGTCCCTGTTCTTGATAGTAGCTGCGCTCGATAATTTCGAAGAAGAAAGTAGGTTCTGCAAAGATAGGCTCTGTGAAGGTTTGGAGCAGCATCCCTTTTTCACCGCCTTTGTCCCAATCGAGCAATAGCTGCTGCTGGCGAATAGCTGAGAGATCTTTGAGAGGACAGTTGGCTCTTTTCGGTAGGTTCTCGTAGTAGGTTTTGGGCACGGTGAGTAGTTTTAGACCTTGCTGCCTGAAGTAGGCGATCGCACTGACCGCGTCGGGGCTGCGCAAGGCAACGTGCTGCACCCCAGCGCCACGGTTGTGGATTAAAAACTCTTGAATTTGAGAGTTTGTAGAGCTAGGCTCGTTAATTGGTAGCTGCAAAGTCCCTTCAGGGTGCTGCAGCACCTGACTGTATAGACCTGAGTGCGCTGTATTAATTTCAAAACTTTGGCCTAGCTGAAGACCAAACACGCTTTGATACCAAGCGACAGCGGCCTGTAGCTCACCTCGTGGCACATTGATGACCACGTGGTCGATGCTAGCAAGTAAGGGCGGTGTGGCCTTTAGTGTGGCTTCTGATGTTGGTGTAGCTCCTGATGTAGTCTCTGATGTGGCCTGCGTTTTGATCCAGTCGGCTGAGACTTCGACTAGGGTGTGACGAAGATCGGCCCAGCCATCTAGCTGGCACCGTCTGTAGCCACTGTCTGCAAAGGTGACTGGCTGGAGCAAACGCGCTCCTTGCCGCTGCGCGCGCGCTAGCACAGCGTCGAACCGATCGCTAGCAAAGGCAATGTCAGCTAGCCCTGGCGGATGCTGACTTAGATATTGACAAACGTGGCGGGAATGCTTTGGTGTAGAAAGCCGGATTTCAATTCCGTCCTGCACCAGTGTAATCGCGTTATGGCTCTGATCGCGATCGCCTTTGCAGCCATCAAGTGCTGCTGGGCAAAACGCCAGCCTGCTCTTAAACCAATCTTTCCAGACAGCGGCGTCTTCTATATAGAAATGCAAGTGGTGGAAATACATGATCACCGCATAAGGCAATAGACACTAAGCGGCACGTCAACCAAACAGACGATCGAAGTGCGCCCTATCGATCCTAGTGTGCCTACCTCAATCACGCCTAAAGTTGCAAACATTGCTTTTGATTTCATCAGTTGGGATAATGGCGACGAAAATTTATCAAGGGCTGTTTAGATGAATGTTTTGAAGCACCTTCTCAAACATCTTTTAGTTTCTAGCAGCCTCAGTATACTGTGGCTGCTTCCACTATCTTCTTTAGCTGCGATCGCAGATCCGATGAGGGTGAGCTGGTACGGCCCTGGGTTTGACGGTGGCTATACGGCTAGTGGTGAAATTTTTGACCGCTACGATCACACAGCGGCGCACCCTAGCTGGCCTTTTGGTACGCTATTGCAGCTAACTCATCCTCGTACTGGCGATCACGTCATCGTGAGAATTAATGACAGATCGGGCGGCGCACTAGATATTTCTGAGCAGGCCGCTCGCGATTTAGGAACATATAGCGAAGGAATCGTGTCTGTAGATGTTGAAATTATTCAATGGGGATATGAGTAAAAGCGGTTGCTTGCTTACAATATTGTCAAGCGATCTGTTTTGAGCACATCTCTTTCGATAAATCTATTTCTATCGACATTTCCTCTACCGATATTTTCTCCGTAGACATTTTCACAGGCCCAGTTACAACAAATCTAAATTTTGGCTCTTCACTAGATCTGTTACTTCAATGATTCAGCGTATCACTATTGAATCAGATCAACAAAAAGGGACACTGCTATACCTTCAGCCAGATCAATCCCACTACTTACACAGGGTGCTGCGTCTAGGAGAAGGCGATCGCTTCATTGCCCAAAACGGAAAAGGTCAACAATGGCTAGCAGTGCTGACGAAGCAGTCTGCGCAGGCTGAAATTTTAGAAGAAATAGTCTCATTACTGCCGCGTTCAGCCGCGCCTTTGCGGCTAATTGCGGCGCTACCCAAAGGCAATAGTTTTGATCAGGTTGTGCGGCAGGCGACCGAGCTAGGGGTCAGCCATATTTATCCGGTCATTAGCGATCGCACGCTACTTAGACCCAAAGGCAACAAGCTAGAGCGCTGGCGTAGGATTGCCAACGAAGCCTCAGAGCAAAGCGAGCGCGTCACAGTTCCTGAAATTGCAGCACCTGTTGGTTTAAAGCAGTGCCTACAGCAGACGCCGCAAGAAGAGCTTAGCTATATCTGCGTAGCTAGACAAGACGCCCCCCTCCTGCTCTGTGAAATACAATCTTGTTTAACATCAGAAGATATACAGGGTGTAAATCTGATGATCGGGCCAGAAGGCGGATGGACATCGGACGAGATTACGGTTGCCATTCACCATAGCTATAAAGTTGTTTCTCTAGGCTCCGCAATTTTACGCGCAACAACAGCCGCTGTGACCGCACTATCTCTAGTCACTGCAGCCAGAGAACTATTGGTATAGCTTGATTTCATCGTAGTTGCGCGGATGGCCAAAACGATTTGCCTTGTTTAAGCTGTGAGTATCTAGCAGCACATAGAACAACTCTTTTGCGCGGATATCTTAGAGCTATCTCCCAGGTCAAATACAACAAGTAACAATGGCAAAATCATCTGATCCTGTTTTTTCTGGTTTCCATGCACTTTCAGAACCAATTCGCATTCAAGTTATTGAGCTTTTGCAAGAAGGCGAATTTTGTGTAGGCGATATGTGCGATCGCCTAAGCATTGCTCAATCAAAGCTCTCTTTTCATCTAAAGACACTAAAAGAAGCAGGACTAGTCACTGCTCGCCAACAGGGTCGCTGGATGTATTACAGTCTCAACGCCGATCGGTTTCACGTACTAGAGGGCTATTTGAGTGGCTATGGTGATTGAGAAATGGCCTGCGCTATTGACAACACAGGCCATTTCTTTCACAGGCCATTTCTAATACGCTTTGCTAGTTTTGCCCTACATTCCTCGCATCTTGCTTGGCGGTGTAGGCCATTTTTTTTGGGCCGATTCGTGGGCCAGCTATCTATTCATCAAACCCAAGATTTCAGAGGTCACACTCAGGCTCTCTTCAAACAGAACGTCTTCTCCCCAGCTTTGTAGCTGCTGCTCTAGCAGCAAGTCAGAGCGCTGGTCCGACAGAGAGGTCACTTCCTCTACCAGGCTACTCTGCGCACTACCGCCTGACTCCATTCGCATACAGCCCGCTGTCTCAGAACACAAAATGGTGTTGCAGTTGGCCTGTGGATTAGTGGATTCCAACCGAACCCCTGTAAGGTCACCTAACACTTCTCCCTGGTTAGCCACAGGAATAGCGGCAAGTTCAGCTTCAATCTCTCGACCGCCTTCACCAGCAAAGCAAATGCGCTTGAGGTCGTAATCGCCACCTTCATTGCTGTACGTCTTAGGCTCCCAGTCTAAGCGGCTAGCTAGCCAGCCCAACATCATTAGCGCCTGCGCTGGATTTCCCTTCTCGTAGTCAATGCCAATACGGTCTACTTCGCTGATGTCTAGCCGCCGTTCCGGCGGATCAAATGCCGCAGCAGCAAGCTCTTGCCAGGGCGCAAGGCGATACCAGTTAAGATCGGCAATGTTGGTACGCTCATTAACCAAGGCTTGAATTTTGACAATTTCAGACTCAGCATCGCCATAGTAGCTAGAGTCGAGAATCAAACAGCTACTATTAAGCGCAATCTGGTCAAACAGCACCTGCTCTGGATTAGGCGTTGCCTTCCACCAAACAAATTTGGGTAGATCTGAAACAACTAGAGAATTGACAACGTCAGCAACCCGCTCTAGAGCTTCCTTGGTGCCTTTAATAGTGACGTACTCACAGCAGACCAGGTTGCTGCTGCCGCTATTTTGTACCGGGCAGTAGGCCGATACCTGTGCGCTGACCCCTTCATCATCACCAAACACAGGGCAAAGGGTAATAACACGACAAGGATTTTGAGCCGCGAGGCCACCATCAAAGTTAAAGCCGCGAATATCGATGTTGTCGTAATGCTGCTGGCTAGGGGGCAGCGATCGCACCTCCGATCGCAGCCTTTCTAGCGTCCGCGGGCCCACACGCCCGGTCATCCTAAGATCGTATTTCTTCTGAGCCGCCAAAATTGCCTCACGGGTCTCAGGCCCATGAGAACCATCAATCGTTCCCGCGTAAAAGCCCAACGTTGCCAGCAGCTGCTGAAATTCTTCTGGCTCATAGATCACGATTGTAAAGGTAGTTGCCCGAGTGGCTACTGGGGCAATACCACCATCATCTTGGGTGCGCCAAATGTTGCGCAGCTCAGCTTCAATCTCATCAAGCGAAATATCTTTCGGTTTTTGCAGCGCAAGAATGGAAGTGGCCATTATTAGTCTCAGGTGTTGTAGAAAAGTTGTTGTAGAAGAGCCGTTGAAAGAGGGCTAAATCAAAAAGCTATGCCGAAAACTAGATTTAGATCAGAAGTGAAGACGGCTATAGGTTAGAGAGATCTATAGCTTCTGTAGTCTGTTTTTGTTGTTCAGAAGTAGCTGTTAATAAGATCGCCAATTTTTCTAGAAAGTCGCCAGTCTAAAGTCGTCGCCAGCGACGCTTGTGACGATTGAGCAAAAGCTCGGCCTCAATCGGTCCCCACGTCCCGGCTTCATACATAGAGATAGCATCGGCAGGTGCAGGCGCATCCCATACCTCCAACAGCGGCGTTAGCACTCGCCAGGACTGTTCTACTTCATCTCCACGGGTAAATAGCGTTTGATCACCTAGCATAGCGTCTACTAGCAGGCGGCTGTAGGCATCTGTACTAGGCTTACCAAACGCCGCATCGTAGCGAAAATCCATCTCAACAGAGCGCGTGCGCAAAGAAGAACCCGGCGTTTTCACCTCAAATCGCATCGCCACCCCTTCATTCGGCTGAATTCTGAGGGCTAGAATGTTGTCGTTCATCTGCTTGGCTGCAGATTGAAACATGAGGTGAGGCACAGACTTGAAATGGATGGAGATTTCAGAAACTTTCTTAGGCAGACGCTTGCCGGTACGTAGATAAAAGGGAACGCCCTGCCAGCGCCAGTTATCAACCCTAAGTGAGAGTGCGGCAAAGGTGTTGTTAGTTGAGCCATCAGGCACATCTTCTTCACTGCGATAGTCGGGCACCTGATGATTTTTCATCCAGCCTGCAGAGTACTGACCGCGTATGGCACATTTAGAGAGGTCTTCGCTATCAGCTAGCCGAGTCGCCTGGAGAACTTTAACTTTTTCATTGCGAATGCTGGCAGCATCAAGTGAGTTAGGCGTTTCCATCGCAGTGAGACAGAATAGCTGCATTAGGTGATTTTGCACCATGTCACGAATCGCGCCAGCCGTTTCGTAATAGCCTGCCCGCCCTTCTAATCCGACCGTTTCAGCAACAGTAATTTGTACGTGATCGACAAACTGCCGGTTCCATAGCGGCTCAAAAATTGCGTTAGCAAACCGGAAAACCAACAGGTTTTGAACCGTCTCTTTGCCGAGATAGTGATCGATACGATAGATCTGCTCTTCAGCGCAGACGTTGCGCACCTTGTAGTTTAGCGCCTGGGCGGTAGCAAGGTCGCGGCCAAATGGCTTTTCAATCACCAGCCGGTGCTTTGTGGGGTCGGCTAGCATGCCAGCACCCCCTAACTGCTGCGCGGCTTCGGCAAAGAACCGAGGGGCCACAGATAGGTAAAACGTGCGGTTGCCCTGCGTGTGTCTTTTCTCATCTAGCTCAGATAAGAACTGCTTTAGCCGCTGATAGTCTTCAGGTTTGTCGATATTGCCGGGGCAGTAAAACAGCCCTTCAGCAAATTTGTCCCATAGAGCTTGGTTGCTGCTATCGATTCCTCCACCAAATTCTTTGACACCCTTTTCAAGATGCTCTCTAAAAAACTCATGACTCCAGTCACGTCTAGCTACACCAACAATAGTTAGTTCAGGCGGCAGTCGCCTTTCTAAGCGCATTTGAAAGAGGGCTGGCACTAGCTTGCGCTGCGTCAAGTCACCAGACGCACCAAATATGATCAAAATTTGGGGGGAAGGAATGCGGTCGTGTTGAAGACCGACGCGAAGCGGATTGTCGAGTAGAGAGACGACCATAGTTATTAGAGGGAAAGGGCTTTATGAGGATGAACGAGTGCGATCGCGCCTATGATACACCCGATACAGCTGGCGGTCTGTCCAACTGCCGGTCTTGAATAAACGATTCTACAAGCTGTACATCTTCAGTACCACCAATAATCAGGGGAGTGCGCATGTGCAGTGAGTCAGGAACAACCTCTAAAATTGGCTGCTGACCTGTCGTTGCCTTGCCGCCTGCTTGAGCAGCCAAGAAAGCCAGCGGCGCTGATTCATACAGCAGCCGGAGCTTACCCTGTGGCTTTTTGAGCGTGCCAGGATACAGGAAAACGCCTCCCTGCATCAGAATTCGATGAAAATCGCCAACGAGTGCGCCGCTGTAGCGCCCTGAGTAGCCTTCGTGACGGTGCATGTAGCGAATGTAGTCACGGTAGGGATCGTCCCACTGCCAAAAGTTACCTTCATTAACGCTGTAATTAGAGCCGTGCTGTGGAATTTGAATATTCTCACTAGCAAGAATAAATTCGCCCAGGCTAGGGTCCAATGTATAGGAATGAACACCTCTGCCTATGGTAAAAACGAGAACCGTACTCGGACCATACAAAATGTAGCCCGCAGCGATCTGGCTGTAGCCATCAGTAAGCAAATCCGAGCCGGTTTGGTCTTCGTCATCGCCGGTTTGGCGACGAATAGCAAAAATAGACCCCACATTGAGGTTGATATCTACGTTAGAAGAACCGTCAATGGGGTCATACAGCAGCGTATAGCGGCCAATCGGGCAGTTTTCGGGCATGTAGTAGATATTTTCCATCTCTTCAGAGACGAGTCTACAGACCAAGCCGCTTTGCTGAAGTACAGAGAGAAAGACATCGTTAGCGTAGACGTCCATTTTTTTGACGGACTCGCCCTGTACATTCTCGCGTCCGGTAAAGCCTAGTGCATCTTCGACTAGACCAGCTTGAGTAAGTCGTTTGGAGACGAGCTTGCCAGCAAACGCGATGCGGTTCATCAGAGCGCTAAGATCTTGCGCCTCAGGGCCAAAGCTTTGCAGTTGCTTTAGAACGTGCTGCGAAAGGGTCATACTGTCGCGGCTCAGTGCGCCGCCTACCATAGGCTGATACGTTTGTGCCATATTCTTCTTCCTTTCCATGCTCAGCGCTTGGGGTCCTATCTAGCTTACATACTAAGAAAATCCTATGGGTTCTAAAATTAACCTTTATATGAACTAAAGAAAGCCACTCGTTTATATATTTTTGTAACTACTTGCACTCATAAACCTATTTCTGTGAGTGCTTACGCCAACAAAACTGACTAGCGCTTATCTCTAGAAGCGCTAGCGCTGCCAGAAAAGATACCGTCTATTGTTTCTCTCGAAGATACTTCGGTTTCCAACCAGGAATAGATTTCTGAGGGCTGCGGGTAAAGACAAGGCAGCTGGGATCAACGTCTTTGGTAAGCGTAGAACCTGCACCGATAGTTACGTCTTCGCCGATGATAATGGGCGCAACTAGGCAGCTATTGGCACCGGTTTTGGTGCGATCGCCCACCACCGTTTTGTGCTTATTTTTACCATCGTAATTCACCGTAATCGTCCCGGCACCTACATTCACCTGCTCACCGAGCTGGGCGTCGCCAATATAAGAGAGGTGAGCCACGTTTGTTTTGCGTCCAACCGATGATTTTTTTACCTCGACAAAGTTACCTACCCGGCAGTCTTCGCCAACAGCAGCCTGAGCGCGTAGATGAGCAAAAGGACCAATGCGCCCACCGCTGGCCACCTCGCTATCGGTCACTACAGAGTGCACAACCTTTGTGTTTTTGCCAATCGTACTGTTCTCTATCAGAGATCCCGGTCCAATATGGCAACCCGCCGCAATGCTGGAGTGGCCACGTAGATTGGTTTGGGGCTCAATGGTCACATCTGGCTCAATAGTTACCGTAGCGTCGATGGTAATGCTTTCTGGATTGATTAAAGTAACACCCGAAAGTAGCCAATCGTCTTTAATGCGCTTTTGCATCACCGCTTCGGCTTCGGCGAGCTGCTTGCGGTTATTAATACCAGCAATTTCTGAGGTCGGGGCATCGACGGCCATCACCGGGGAGAGATCTTTGATCACGTCTGTGAGGTAATACTCCTGCTGATCGTTATCGGCTTGGAGGTGAGGCAAAATTGTCATCAGCGCGGCCCAGTTAAAGCAGTAGATGCCCGCGTTGATACGGGTGTTTCGTCTCTGGGCAGCGGTGCAGTCGCGGTGCTCAATAATCTCTTGAACCACCAGATGCTCGTCGCAAAAGACGCGGCCATAGCCAGTTGGATCGTCCATTTGAGCAGTGAGAATAGTGGCCGCGCTGCCGTTTTCGGTATGCCTGCTCATCATTTGCTCAATGGTCTCTGGCCTCAGCAGCGGCACGTCTCCGTTGAGCACCAGCAAATTACCTTCGAAGCCTTCTAACGCTGGAATCACCTGCTGAACAGCGTGGCCTGTGCCTAGCTGCTCACGCTGCTCGACAAATTCTAGGTCGCCAATGGCGCTGAGAGCAGTCTTAACCTGATCGGCAGCGTAGCCAACAATGGCAATTTTGCGATCTGGCTTAACTAGCGCCGTGCTAGCGATCACGTTTTCAACTAGTGTTAGGCCGCTGAGGCGGTGGAGAACTTTGGGCAGTGTGGATCGCATCCGGGTGCCTTTGCCTGCGGCTAAAATTGCGATCGCCAGTGAATCCGCCATAATTTTCTTGCTTTGAATTGCTGATGATGTTTGTAAAACGATTGGGCTAGAACTAGCTGAAGAAGTAGTTATTTGTGTTTAAGCGATTACTGCTGAAGCGAGTGACTATAGAAGCTAGACGCGGCTATTTTGCAGCCAGACTATTTTGCAGCCGGACTATTCTGCGGCAGGAACCATCGCAATGCATTCAATCTCTACCAGCACATCCTTAGGTAAGCGAGCCACTTCTACACAGGCCCTAGCCGGAGCGCTTTCATCGCCAAAGTGCTGGGCATAGACCGCATTCATCGCAGCGAAATCGTTCATGTCTTTTAAAAAAACAGACGTCTTGACCACCTGAGAGAGATCTGAGCCTGCGGCTTCAACCACCGCAGTCAGATTTTGAATAGATTTTTCAGTTTGCTCGGCTACACTGTCGCCTACCAGCTTGCCAGTAGCTGCATCTAGCGGAATTTGACCAGCGACAAATAGCATCGCACCGGTTGCAACCACCCCCTGATTGTACGGGCCTACTGGGGTCGGGGCCTGATCGGTCTGAATGATTTTGCGCACGTTCTTTTACTCTCTAGTAGCAAGGGGCTGTAATAAGGGGCCGTTTGGGCAAAGCAATATAGGCAAGGTTATAGCAGTGAGAAATAATGGCTAGATTTTAATCACGAAAGCTATATTAAGTGCTAGCGTAACTTTGGTGCATCTACTTCTCTTAAAAAGCCGGGTCTCATAGAAGACCAGGCGAAAGCAAAGCCTTTATAGAAGATAAAGTTTTTGTAGAAAATTTAAGCTAAGTATAAAATCTAGAACTGAAGAGTCGAGCAAGATTTTATCGAGCGAGATTCTAATCAAGCTAGCCTCTGTCAGACAAAGCCGACAAAGCCGGATCTGTTGAGTCAGACGCTAAGACAGTCTAGGGCGATGTCCATAGTGGCGATACTGCCAGTAGTCATGCAGTATCCGATCGTGATCGAAGCAAAGATCGCAAGGAACCTCCCACGGATTGACAATGGCTAAGCTTTTAGCATCGTCTTGAGCCACCGGCTGACCAGTCGCGGTTGCAATAAAAACGATACTCAACGTGTGCTTCCTTTCATCACGTTTGGGATCAGAATAGACGCTGAGCTGCTCTATTAAGCGCACCTTTAACTTGGTTTCTTCTTGCGCTTCTCTGATAGCAGCCGTTTCGACTGACTCGCCATAATCTACAAAGCCGCCGGGCAGCGCCCATCCGTAGGGAACATTTAGTCGCTCTATGAGGACGATGGGACGGTGCGGGCGGTCAATCATTTCTATGACTAAGTCAACGGTAGGCGCAGGGTTGCGATATGCCATGGCTATATTGTGAATTTCTTCGCTGGGCGCTGCTATTCTCTCATCCTTATCTACTGAGTGCTATTCGGCTAGGCACTGTCCGTAAGTATTGACCTGTACCTACCCGACTGGGCATGTAATCTTTCTCTGACCGTTCGTGCGCCACTAGCCCAAAATACGGATATTCGTGTTTAGCGACCCGTGATAAAGTCTGACCAATTAACCTTATTAAGTACCTATGTCTTTTTCCAGAACCAGCGGCATTTTGCTACATCCCACATCACTTCCAGGCCGTTTTGGTATTGGGGATATTGGCTATCAGTCTTACCGGTTTGTCGATTTTTTGGTCGAAACCAAGCAGCAGCTATGGCAGGTTTTGCCGCTAGGTCCAACAGGACATGGCAATTCGCCTTATATGTCTTACTCGGCCATGGCAGGCAACCCGATGCTGATTTGCCTAGAGAATGTTCAGTCGCAAGGGCTCTTAGAGGAAGAAGAGCTTTCCTTAATTCAGAGCTTTCCATTTGATCGAGTTGACTACGACGCCGCTAGGGCTTTTAAGCTACCGCTGCTGCGGAAGGCTGCCGAAAATTTTAAGGAGGTTGCGAGTGCCGATGTGCGAGCTGAGTTTAATCAGTTTCGCAAGGACCGCGTGAGCTGGCTAGAAGACTACGCACTCTTTATGGCCCTTAGAGATGTCTACAATCACAAGCCCTGGCCAGAGTGGGATTATGCGATCGCCCATCGCGATCCAGATGCACTTAACATCGCACGGGTTGACTTGGCTGCAGATATTTTCTACCACGAATACATGCAGTTTGAGTTCTTCCGGCAGTGGCGCGATCTAAAGAACTATGCCAACGAAAAGGGAATTCAAATCGTAGGGGATATGCCCATCTATGTGGCGCACAACAGCTCAGACGTCTGGGCGTTTCCTAACAAGTTTATGCTAAACGAAGAGACGATGTACCCTTCGCAAATGGCAGGCGTTCCACCTGATTTCTTTAGTGCGGAAGGCCAGCTGTGGGGCAACCCTACCTACAACTGGGACGTTGTAAAAGAAGAAGGCTTTAGCTGGTGGCTGCTGCGCATTCAGTCGCTGCTAGAATTTGTAGACCTCATGCGGATTGACCACTTCCGCGGGTTTGAAGCGTTTTGGGCAATCTCTGAAGGAGAGACCTCAGCGTTGAACGGCCGATGGATTAAAGCACCAGGCTATGCCTTTTTTGACATGGTGGAAGAAAAGCTTGGAAAGCTGCCGTTTCTGGCTGAAGACCTGGGCCAAATCGATGATGAGGTCCATGCGCTGCGCGAGAAGTATGAGTTTCCTGGCATGAAGATTTTGCAGTTTGCCTTCGGCTCTGATGATAAAAATCTCTATTTGCCTCACAACATCGAGCGTAACTTTATGGTCTACACCGGCACGCACGATAACGATACAACGGTGGGCTGGTTCAATACGGCAACTGAATACGAGAAGCTGCGGCTTGTGAACTATGTGGGTGCGTTTGAGGCTAGCTCGGTGCACTGGGCAATGATTCGCTTAGCGCTCAGCTCGGTCGCAAATCAGGCGGTTATTCCACTACAAGATGTGCTGGGCCTAGGGACACAGTCGCGGATGAATACGCCGGGAACGGCTGAGGGTAACTGGGAGTGGCGCTATGTAGATGCCATGCTAACGCCAGTCATTGCCAATCATCTTAAGAATTTGACTGAGCTGTATGGCCGGGCACCTTCGCAATAGAACAAAGACTAGGAAACGAAGGCTAGGAAACTACCGAACCCAATAAACCGAACCTGGTAGGGTCCTCTGCTTTGCTAGGCTGTAGCCAATAACGTGGTAGGAACGTAGGAGTCAGCATGGCCGCAACGGATTTTAAAGATTACTATGCCATTTTGGGCGTGAGTAAGACGGCAGATGCAGGTGAGATTAAGCGAGCTTTTCGTAAGCTGGCACGCAAGTATCACCCTGACGTAAATCCTGACAATAAGACGGCGGAGGCCAAGTTTAAGGAAGTCAGCGAAGCCTACGAGGTGCTTTCTGACCCAGACAAGCGCACGAAGTACGACCAGTTTGGCCAGTACTGGCAGCAGGCGTCGCGGGCGGGCGGCGGGATGCCTCGTGGCGGTGCACCCGGCGGTGCACCTGGCTTTGACTTTGGCGCATACGGCAGCTTTGAAGAGTTTATCGATCAGCTGCTGGGCCGGATGGGCGGCGGCTATGGTGGAGCAGGGGCCGGGCGATCGCAGTCTTACGGCTATCAGCCCGGTCCGGGGGCTGGCTTCAACACGGGCGGCTTTGGGGGCAACGGCTTTGGCTTTGATCCTAGAGCTGCTACAGGAGCCGCTGCCGGGGCTACCGGCAGAACTGCTGCTGGCCGGGGCCCACTCGACCAAGATGCAGCGCTAAAGCTGACGTTTTCAGAAGCCTTTCATGGCGCTCAAAAGCGCTTTAGTATTGGCGGCGAGTCAGTAACTGTGCGCATCCCAGCAGGCGTCAAAGCAGGGAGCAAAATTCGACTGAAGGGCAAAGGAGCCCGCAACCCGCAGACACAGCAGCGGGGCGACATATATTTAACGGTGTCGCTGATGCCTCACGACTTTTTCAGCTTTGACGGCGACAACTTGACCTGTGAGGTGCCGATTGCACCGGATGAGGCGGTACTGGGCGCAAAAGTATCGGTGCCCACACCAGACGGTAGCGTTACGGTGAGTGTGCCCGCTGGGGTGAAATCGGGGCAGTCTCTGCGGTTGCGTGGGAAGGGCTGGCCAGGTAAAAAAGGGGCTAGCCGGAGCGATTTACTAGTAAAGGTAGTGATTACGCCGCCAAAGGATTTGAGTGCAGAAGAAAAAGGACTGTACGAGAAAATTCGCGATCGCCGGACGGTAGATCCTAGAGAGGCGATCGCAAACAACAAGCTCTAGCTATCGGCTAAAGGGTTCGGCCAATCCGGTTAGCTTCCCTACCAGTTAGCCTTCCTATATAGCGAACCGCTTGAGCATTATTACCATTCATAGTCACCACTTCATGCGTTTCCATTGCTAGCGTCGTAAAGTCACCTACGAGCTGCATAAAGTAGCCCAGCTCGTGGTGGCGGACGACGCCACCGTCATCTAAATCAAACACGCCGTACTGCCCATAGCGCTTTTGGCCTGCCTCATATCGCCCTAGATATCGAGCTGACCACTGCAGGGGCAAATCGCTAATGAAAAGGCAGCCGCCTGGCTTGAGTACTCGCCTAATTTCGTTCATAATCTGACGCTGCTCTAGGTCGAACGGAATCGAAGTGAGGAGTGTCACTGCGATCGCCACATCAAAAGTACCGTCGTCATAGGTCAGCCGAATGCTGCAGCATTCGCGAAACTCACAGCCTTGGACATTTTGACGGGCCTGCTCTAGCATCGCTGTAGAAGTATCGGTGCCAAAAACCACAAATCCCATTTGAGCTAGATGGCCAGCGAGACGGCCCTGGCCACAGCCAACGTCAAGCACTTTAGCCCCAGACGGAAAATACCGATCGATTAGCGGCTGGGGAATAGGATGCTTGAATTCTTTGGAAGTGGCATTAGCATCCCAGTATTGAATCAGCCGCGATGAACTAGGGATATTTTCTGCCATGGTGCTTTTCAAAGTGGATCGAGAAGGCTAGAGCGCACTGGATGGACGCTCTGAGCGGACGCTCTGGGCGGATGGCTAAACAGCCGGGTTACGAGCCTGTGCTGCCGCAATAAAGGTTTGGACATATTGCTCGTGTCCACCAGGAAAAGCAACATTTAGCCGCAGCGGATCGTCTGCGTCTCCAGGGCCTTTGACGACGCGATTTATCCCGTTTTCTTCTACTAGCTGAAGCGGCTGTCGGTTTTTAAGCTCACCGCCGCTGCTATCGACATAGACAGTGAGGTTCCCGGTATTGAAAACAGTATCTAGCTGCTGAATAAGCTGAAGAAAGTTGCGATCGCTTCCCCCTCGCTTGACGCCATCTGCCTGCGGCTGGCTCGTTACCGTATCACCCACGCCTACCATCAGAGGCATCTGCGCCGGGTCAAAAGCATCTTTAGCCAGCGCCAGCAGCGAATCTAAAGAATGGGGGGCCTCGCGCGCACTAAATTCTTCCCCCAGCGGATAGCTGCCCGTACGCTTGAAATAATAGCGATTGAGCAGTGCTAGCACCCCTGCTTCTTTGACGGCACCGCGCAGCATAAACTGAAAATCAGTAGTGCCAGAGTCTTGGCCACTGCCAAACCATACCCGCTCTTTACCGTCTGCAGCTCGGCCTAGATTAGGCGCATAGTGAATAAAAAAGGAGTCTGCGAGGCCCTGCTCACTCGCCTGCTGAAGCAGAGATTCTAGGTGCGATCGCATTGCTGCTTGCAGTGCCACAAACGTTTCATTATCGCCTTCAAAGCCAGGGTACAAGCTGTTGAGGTTGACCGTCGGTGAAGCAATATTATCGAGAATAGAAGCAGCGATATACTCGTCTAGCCGCGCTGCAATTTTAGGCGGGCAGATGTGAGTTTGAAAAAAGTTTCTTAGGCAGGCTTCCATCTGCTGCGGCGCGGCCTTGAGAAAAGACAGCTCAGCTTCACTCACCCCCGGATGAGACCCCTGACCGTCGCGGCCCTGCCACTGCACGCCACCCGCTGCCAAGCCTGGTAAATAGCTGCTCTGCGCCTGTAAGTCGGCTGCGCTTAAACCAGACGATTGATCAAAACCCCGCTCTACAATGCGATTAACGCCTCGTCTGCCCATATGCTCCCCGTTAGTGAGCACATAAAAATGGTCGCCAAACGCCTGGCTTGCCCTCACATAGTCCGGCGTAATCTGACGGGTGAGCGGATCGTTGACCAAACCCATACAAACGCCGTCAAGATCTTGAACGATTAGCAAGTTTTCAGTCGTTGCTAGGGTGTTGGCAAAGCTGGCATGATCTAGAGAAAGGGTTTGCTGATTTAGAGCAGACGTAGGAGACGAGAGGGAAGCGGGCATAGCGGTGTCCTAAGGAGAAAAGTCACTGTTGATATACCTTCGATATCTGTTGAGATCAAAGGCTCATGTCAAAATCTCTTTCTTTTCTAGCAATACTGCCTGACCATCTTCTAAAACTAAGCCTTTTAGAAACTTGGGATGGCTCAACTCTAATCCAGGCGAGGTAATCACAATATTCCACTCACTCGGATCGAGCTGAAGCCAGTCGAAAAAGGCCGTCTGGGCCGGACCACCCCCCATGTGGGCGATCATGGCAATCTGTTTGCGATTGACCCGAGGAATCGAATTGGTTGGGTCAGGCTGGCTGCGGACACCATAAAACAGCGTATAGTCTCCTTCACTGATGCGGTTAAAGCGATCTGTGCCAGAGATATTATCAGCTAGCCACGGGTTGGCCTGCCGATACTCTCGCATCGCCAGGTTAAAAGCCGCCCGGTTACCAGGCATGCTGTAAGTCTTGGCCATTGATGTTTTAACGGACGCTTTGGCCAATATCTCAGACGCAGTCTCGCTAGTAGCAGGTTGCTGAGTGGCTAGCTTTTGGGCCGCAATTTGCTCCATCGCATTAACGTCTGCAATCAGGGACTCAGTTGGAGCCTGATCGGGTGCACAAGCATCGGAGATAACTGACTCACTCGTATCTAATTCGCAAAAAGTAGAGGGCGTGATGTCAGCGGCGGAAATCTCGTAGCGAGGGGTTTGGTCAGCTTTAACGGTATTGGCTCGGTTGGTTTCTTCATAGAAGTAAGACACCCGGCTAAACTCGTGGCAGTCTTCCATAAAAGCTAAAGCAAAGTGCTTTAGCTGGTTGGCATCTAGCGCCTTATAAAAGGCTTCTAGCGATGGCATCTCTTCTACCAAGCCGTCAGAACCAAGGCAGCGATCGCGGCAATTTCTAGCGACCACACTCAGATCAGAATCAAGCGCTTGCATCGTGTCTGCGAGCATATTAGAAAAGCGTTTGAGCAAAGAAAGGTGCTCGAAGCCAAACTGCTTTAGCTGTTGAAAGAACTGAGGCTTATCGTAAAAAGCCGAGGTCACCTGCCAGTTCAAAAAGTTTAGCTCTTCGGTCATCACCTTGACGCCGTAGATGTCGTCTGTGTTGCGAAAGAACCCCCAACCGCTGTGCATTAGGGCATTGAGAAAGTCCATTGGCAGCCCTGGGCTAAAGCCGTACACCCACAGGGTCGTTGCCGGGTTGTCGTAGGCGTTATTCAAAACTTCTGGCAGGGTTTCGCCTAGGTTCCAATTAATGTCGCCTTCAGGATCCACCTGATTGCCTCGGCGCACCGTGTCGTGGTTACCGCAGCCGGTAATCCAGCGATTGCCCATCAGCATAACCTCTTGCACCCGTGGCCATTTGTAGTCCCAAAAGCCTTTGAGCGCAGGCGTATTGTGCGCAAAAATCAGCGGTCCCCACTGGAACGCATCAGGGCGCATTTCGGTGAGTTCATGATAGGTAGAAGTTGTTTCCCAGCCAGGCTCTGGCCAGGGCCGACCGTCTTCAAAAATAGTAAACATCAGCCGCTGATGGCCATTGATGTTTTGTACCACATCGCTCATAGCCAGCAGGTAGTTATCGTCGTACTCTAGCCGCCCAGAAAAGGGGTTGAAAAACTTGAAGTCTTGTCCCCCATCAATTCGGATGCCGTCGATTCCAGTGTTGACTTTTCGCCGCTGCATTTCTAGCAAAATGGCGCGCACCATGGGCAGCGTATGGCTTAGATCTTGACCATACATATTAGGCCCAGCAAAAAACTGGCGGCTCAGCAGGTTGATGGCCTGATTGTCTGAATGGCCATATACCAGATCGTAAATGACCTGAATTGGCTGGCCGGGGAAGTTGTGCATCTCAGCGATAAAGTCAATCACTTCATCGGGCCGCAGCGTGCTGAGTAAGGATGGGTTTGTAGTAGAAGAACCCAAAATCGGCACGTCATAACCCCAGTTTTGAGTACTGGGTTTACGCAGGGTGGCCATCAAGGGCTCGTCGGTCAAGGCGCATATCGGACCGTGGTGGCTGTAGTCATCTGGGTCTAGGCAAAAGAAATCACGATGGCCATCTTCTGAGCGATATTCAATCGTGGGCTCAGTAGGTAATAGCTGCAGTGCATCGTAGCCAACGTAGTGTTGCTCGGCAGGGGTCAACGGCTCTTTTTGACGAATTTTCTGAGCGATTTGACGGTATATGCCAGCTAGCCCGGCCAGGGTACCCTCGGGTGAGGCCGTAGGGATGTGCAGCTGCAAAATATTGACGGGTGCAAGCGTCCTAGGTAGGGCGGGCTCATCACCTTTAGCCGCTGGGATCACAGGCGCTGCCTGAGCTTTTTGCGCGAAATAGTCGCGATCGCGTCGCTGCTGCTGCAGGCTTTCCATGTCGTACAGCTCAGCCGGGGCAAAGACGCCATATGGCAAAGAATAAGGCGATACATCGCGAATTGTGTGCAGCCCGCCGTCCTTAACATTGCGATGGCGCAGCCAGTAGAGACTGCCTAGGCGATCGCGGCTACCCGACTGCATGCCGCTTACCACCGCCCAAGCAAACTCTCCTTGCAAAAACACCTCAACGCAGTCACAGCGAAAAGGCACTGTCTGATCATCTGCCGAAAAATCGACCGGGCTTACTGGTGTAAACACTTCTAAATAGATGCTGCGCTCTGTCGGTGAAATTTGCCCTGCTAGCTCTGGTACCCAGAATCCAATTTCAGTCAGCCCGTCAGCCGCAGGATGAGCGCCCAGCCGCTTGGCTAGCTTCTGCCCAATCTCAAAATAAGTATCCTTAGAGCCAGCGACTTCAACTGCCCAGGCCAAAAGCGCTTTGGTAGCAGCAACATCGAGCTCAATAGAAGGATTTGCGGGAGAAGGGGGAGTAGGCAAAGCAGAATCAGTCGCTTTAGAGAGAGGCTCGATCATCAAATAATCCTGACATTAAACGGGGACGCTTTTCTTACAGTAAAGGCATTAGTAGCCTGATATCAGCCACTGCGGCTAGTACAGCGGCTAGCACTACAGCTAACGCGCAGCGGCTACGCAGAACACAACATGGGCTTTCAGCAGGCAAAGCAGACAGCAATATTGGCCCGCTTTCCATTTCTTACTCTAAACTCAACAAACCGAATGGAAAAGCTTTTTCTCTAGCGATTTTTACCAGTGTCGCTTGCTAGCGGCGCTTAAAGATGCGATCGCTAGCACCAATTAAGCTACATGGTCGTGCTTATCCTACCTAAGTGCATATCTCGACTGTATACCCACTACATATGTCCGCTAGGAAATGCCCTGCAAAGCCTTTGGACACAGCGATTAGCAAAGCAGCGATCGCACAGAGCTACATCTAGAAAGATCGTCGGATATGCCCGTCGTGGTAGGCTGCTTGTGAAGTGTAGACAAAAAATATTCGTTAGCTGGGCGTTGATCTTGTCTCTATGAGATAGCGCTTTATTGACGCTTTTCTGCTGTTTGTTGGTGAGCTTTTGTCTGTTTTTTCACCTGTCAGACGCTGTTCTGTCAGACCGTCGAAATTCTCTCACAACAAACTCTCTAAACAGCACAAACCTAGAGCGATAGCATCAATCTCTCAACTTGCTCTCTCAATCCAAATTGAGTTCACCGGCTATGTGGCGGCTGCGCAACAGGTTTGCATTATTGATTGAGTCTATCTACCATGACGTATCTATCATGACTTGTAAGGTCCCTTAGTTTTATTATGAAATCATCCTTGGTTATTCTCTACCATCGTGAGCCATACGATGAAGTGGTCGAAAATGGAAAGACGATCTACCGAGAAAAGAAAAGCCCGAACGGCATCTTGCCCACTATTAAAAGCTTTTTTGCAAGCGCCGATCAAAGTACCTGGATCGCTTGGAAGCAGATAAATCCTAAACAAAAAGAGCAATTTCAAGAGCGAATGAGCTTCGCCGACAACGAAAACAGCACGGTCCGCCGGATTCCGCTCAGCGCCAATCAGGTAAAAAACTTTTACCACGTTACCTCAAAAGAAGCCTTTTGGCCTATTTTGCACTCGTTCCCCTGGCAGTTTACTTACGAAAGCTCTGACTGGGAAAACTTTCAAGATATTAACCGTAAGTTTGCAGACGCGGCCTGTGAAGATGCAGCCGACGACGCTCTTATCTGGATCCATGACTACAACCTGTGGCTGACTCCCTACTATATCCGTCAGCAAAGGCCCAATGCCAAAATCATCTTCTTTCACCACACGCCTTTCCCAGGGTCAGATGCGTTCAACGTGCTTCCCTGGCGCGAAGAAATTATTGATAGCCTGCTCTGCTGCGATGTCTGCGGCTTTCACATTCCACGATACGTCGAAAACTTTGTTTCGATTGCCCAGGGCTTTCGAGACATCGAAATCGTAAAGCGGGAGCCCGTCGCCAAAGAGTTTACCCCTAGAGGAACAGCCCTAGCCGCACCCGAGATCACAACGCAGATTCGCTACGAGGGTCAGCTCGTAAATCTAGGCGCGTTTCCGGTTGGTACGAATGTAGACTTTATTCGCTCTGTAGTAGAAAAGCCCTCAGTCATCCAGCGAGTTGCGGAAATTCGTGAGGAAATGGGCGGCGAGCGTCAGCTAATTGTCTCAGCAGGGCGAGTGGACTATGTGAAGGGCACCAAAGAAATGCTGCTGTGCTACGAGCGCCTGCTAACCCGCAGACCAGAGCTTCAGGGCAAGATTAATTTTGTAGTCGCCGTTGCTAAGCCAGCGACCGGCATGCGGATTTACAAAACGGCTCAAAGCGAGATTGAGCGGCTAGTCGGTAAAATTAACGGTCGATTTGCCAAACTGAGCTGGACGCCCATTTTGCTATTTACCTCAGCGCTGCCGCTAGATGAAATTATGTCGCTATATGCCGCGGCAGACATTGCCTGGGTGACCCCGCTGCGGGATGGTCTAAACCTGGTAGGTAAAGAGTATGTGGTCGCCAAAGGTGGCAAAGACGGCGTGCTGGTGTTTTCTGAGTTTGCGGGCGCGGCGGTTGAACTGCCAGACGCGGTGCTGACTAACCCATATGCAGATAGCAGTATGGATAAGGCCATCGATCAGGCTTTGGCAATGGGCCAAGAAGAGCGATCGGCGCGGATGGGTCGGATGTACGAGGCGGTAAAAGCCTACGACGTAGATAGATGGGCCAAGGAGCTGCTGGGCGCTGCTGGGTAGTTGTCCCCCAGCTTTGGCTACTGCGCGGCGAGTTCGCCGCGCAAGTTCGCTCTGCTACAGGCAACGGGTGCAAAACTTAGATACAATACGTGTGTTAAATGCAAACTAAGTTGACAAAAGTTTGCAAATGGCAAAGGCACGTCTCAAACATACATCGCGGCGAGACTCACGCCCTTACTTTATTATTTAGTTCTTATTCGCACCCTTTTACTTGGCCTCTTTGTTTGGCCCCTAATCTTCACCTATGGAAACGCTCTCTAACCTAACCAAGCAATCCTTCGATTTGATCGTGATTGGCGGTGGCATTAATGGCGCGGCTACTGCTCGCGATGCTGCGCTACGAGGCTTAAAGACTTTGCTCGTTGACAAAGGTGACTTTGGTGGGGCCGTGGGCTGGTCTTCCCGGTTAATTCACGGTGGCCTGCGCTACCTAGAGTATTTCGAATTTGGGCTAGTGCGTGAGTCACTAAAGGAGCGCGAACGGCTGCTGAGCAATGCGCCTCACCTAGTGAAGCCCTTACAGATGACAATTCCGATTTATCAGGGGAACAAGCGAGGGCCACAGCTGGTGCGCTTGGGGATGATTCTGTACGATGTGCTGAGCTTTGACAAAACCCTGCCAGGGCACAGAATGCTGCGCCCTGCGCCGTTTAGACAGCTGTTTCGCGGGGTCAATCGCACTCGCCTCAGCGGCGCGGCCCAGTACTTTGATGCCCAGGTAGAATATGCCGAGGCAATCTGCTTAGAAAATGTTCTCTCTGCCCAAGCGGCTGGGGCAGTGGTGCTAAACCATACTGCTGTTGTACGTCTGCTGCAGCCCGAGAAAGAGGGCGTCATAGAGCAGATTACGCTAGAAGACAAAATCAGCGGCGAGCAGGTTGAAATAGAGACAAAAGCGTCGGTTTTACTCAACACGTCTGGGCCGTGGGTAGATCAAGTTTGTGAGCGGGGCTGGCAAGCAGACCACCCACAGCCACTGAGCCCACGCAAGCTAATGGGAGGCACAAAGGGTAGCCACATTATTGTAGAGCCCTTTCCAGGTGCGCCCACCGACGGTGCGCTTTATGTGGAAGCCGAAAGCGACGGTCGGCCTTACTTTATTATTCCTTGGCTGGGTAAGTATCTGATCGGCACAACAGATCTGCGCTTGACCAAAGATCTAGATGACATCAAGGCTAGCGACGCAGAGGTTGACTATTTGATCGATGAGACAAATCGCGTTTTGCCACAGGCTCAGCTTAGCCGAGAGGATGTGCGCTTTACCTATTCGGGTGTGCGCCCCTTGCCTAACGAAGATAAGGACAAAAATAGCAGCATCACACGTAGCCACATCGTCCATGACCACAGCCTGCCCAAAAACGGCAACATCCGCAATCTGGTCTCTTTGATTGGCGGCAAGCTGACAACCTACCGGCAGGTAGCCGAAGAGCTAACTGATGTAGCCTACAGCAAGCTGGGCCGCTCAGCACCCGCTTGCACCACTCACAATCAGCCGCTGCCGGGCGCTGTAGATTTCTCGGCGCAGACCATTGTGGATTTAATCAGTCAGTATGGCGATCGCCTATCGCCAGCTGTCATTGGGCATCTGTTCGAGCTGTATGGAATGCGCACTCGGGAAGTGTTGGCACTGATCGACACAACGCCGACGCTAGCCGAGCCGCTTCAAAGCGATCTGCCAGATATTAAAGCTCAGGTGGTATACGCAGTAAAAACAGAGCTGGCCAGGACGCTAGTCGATATTTGTTTTCATCGACTGCTGGTGGCACATCGGGCCAACTATGGCCGTGATGCACTGCCTGCAATCGTTGATACCTTGCGATCGCACTGTGACTGGTCAGAAGAAAAATGCGATCGCCAGTATCAGGCTTATCACAAGTATCTAGAAGTTCACGCAATTCCTGACTATCAGCTTTCGGCAGAAACAGAGGCTCTCAGCCCGTCTCCAGCAGTTTGCTGATTATTGATTCGTCCAGCCAGCTAGGCTGTTAACTTTACATTTGCTTAAAGCCTTCAATTTGGAGATTTTTCCCATGTCAGCCTCTACTATCAGTGCACCTACCAAGTCACCCAGTTTGTCGTCAATCGCCGCTGGCAGCGTGCTTGACATTACCGTACTTGGCGCAGGCGCTTGGGGCTCTTCGCTAGCGAGCTTGGCAAAACTCAACGATCACAACATCACCGTTTGGTCAAGGCGCATGGATGTTTCACTCGCTGATGCGGTCGCTGGCGCGGACGTGATTTTGTCGGCTATTTCGATGAAAGGCGTCGCGGACGTAGCCGAGCAGCTACAGTCTTTGAAAATCCCTAAGCACACTATTTTAGTCACCGCAACCAAGGGGCTAGACCCTAAGACCACTCGCACACCATCACAAATTTTTACCGCGACTTTTCCAAGCCACCCAGTTGTCGTCCTATCGGGCCCCAACCTTTCTAAAGAGATTGATCGCGGTTTACCGGGTGCCACTGTGCTTGCCAGCACCGATCAGCAGGCAGCTGAAGTCATGCAGCAGGTGTTTTCTTCCGAGCAGTTTCGGGTGTATACCAGTAGTGATCCACTGGGCGCTGAGCTAGGAGGCACGCTAAAAAACGTCATGGCGATTGCCGTTGGCGTCTGTGACGGGTTGAGCCTAGGTACCAACGCCAAATCAGCCTTGATTACCCGCGCTCTGCCTGAGGTCATTCGCATTGGCATGCACTTAGGTGCCGCTGAAGTAGAGACATTCTACGGGCTCAGCGGCCTGGGCGACATGCTAGCGACCTGTAGCAGCAGCCTTAGCCGTAATTACCGAGTGGGCTATGGGTTGGCACAGGGAAAATCGCTAGAGCAGGTTTTAGAAGAGTTAGGTGCGACGGCAGAAGGCGTAAATACAGCGCACGTGCTGATGGAGATTGCCAATCGTGAAGGTATTGCCGCCCCAATTTCGCGACAGGTAAACCGACTGCTGAAAGGCAACATCACGCCTAAAGAGGCAGTAGAGTCACTGATGGAGCGTGAGCTAAAGCCAGAAGTTTGCGATTTACTTTGCGATCTTCCAGATTAGACAGCCTTTCAGTCCAGGTCACTTGGCCAAACCATCGTACCTGTTTAGCATCGTTACAGAAGCGTCACAGCGATCGAGACCCAGCTCGGCCTGTGTACGGCAAAAAGGCCAAAGTCTTTAGCAGACTTCGGCCTTTTACTTTTTCTACGCCAGCTCTAGTCAATCACATTAATCACGCCACAGGCGGCTGCACCCTGCACTGCGTTCGTCACAAAGCTATCGTTATTTGTCAGCAAGCCTACACCGCCACTCGCCACTGCGCCAACCACTAAATCTTCAACGAGATTGCGCTCGTCCTCTTCATGCAGTTCTTCGTTGGCGACATGGCAAGCCGTACCTGCTGCGGCCCCATTGACCGCATCGTCTACGCCAATCCGATTGCCCAGTACCGCGCCAGTACCCAGGCCAACGCCAGCGCCAACCGCCGCGTCTTCCAAGACGGTGCCAGCCTTGGCAGGCTGAGCCATCATCACCACTAGTCCAGTGAGTGCGATCGCAGCCAGCTCAGGCGTCATTACCCTATGTGCAAAATTGCAAAGCTTCATAGATACAGCTCCCTACGGAATTAAAAAAACATTTAAACCGTGACAATGATTTAAATCATATCTAATCTGCACGCAATCAGCAGGCAAACTTTGGAGAATATGTTTTTAGAGGAAAGATTCATAAATTTTGCCTATTAAAACCCAAATTTTGCTTTCTCTAGCGCTAGTACCGCGTTTTGGCCACCAAATCCAAAGCTAAAGCACAGCAGCTTTTCTAACCGCATCTTTTCAGCCTGCCGCACAAAGTCTAGTTCAAAATTGGCTGTGCGTAGCCCCACACAGGGCAACAGCCGCTGTTGATGCAAACTCATCAGACCCAGCGCTACGGTGAGTGCCCCAGATGCACCTAATGTATGCCCGGTTGCGCCTTTACTTGCCATCACTGGCAGCCGCTCGCTATGTGCAGATTGCGCCTGCCGCAGTGCCGAAATCAAACTTGCCTCCATTTGATCGTTCTGCATCGTGCTTGTCCCATGCGTATGCACCGCATCCACCTCGCTCGCGCTTAGTCCACTGCGTGCCAAACACAAGTCCACCGCTCGCTGTCCCATTCGATAGGTTGGGTCAAACGCACTTACGTGGTGGCTATCGTTTGTTAACCCTGCGCCCAAAATCTTGCCATAGACACGCGCGCCTCGCGCCGCCGCTAGCGCTGCCGACTCCAACACGAGTAGAGCACCGCCCTCACCTAGCACAAATCCCTCACGCGCCACGTCAAACGGGTAGCAGCCCGTTTGCGCCAGCGCCCCCATTTTTCGAAAGCCTGCTATGGTCAGCCGGGTAATGGGCGACTCTACTGCACCTGCAATCGCCCGGTGGCACTGGCCAGAGCGAATCAAATTAGCAGCCTGTGCGATCGCCCACACGCCAGTCGCACAGGCTGCCATCGGTGCGAGCAAAGGCCCTTTTGCGCCCACTGTCTGCGCCACCGCCAGAGCAGGTGTGTGCGCTAGCGCCTTTAGCCAATCGCCTTTGAGCTGATCGGGTCGCTGCCGATGCTGAAGGGCCATGTTTTCTAGCGCTTGCAGATGGCTGCGGCTAGAGCCAACAACCGTGCCGCAGTTATCACCGTCGCCGGTAGCGCCAATACCCGCGCCTAAAGGCAACGCCGCATCTTGCCATGCTGCTAACGCCAACTGTTGCGTCATCGCACTCAAATTCACTGGCGCTTTGCCGATCATGGCCAGAGGTCCTGGATCAAGATCTAAAAATGGCTGACGAAGCGCGATCGCACTTTTGCCAGCCATTAAGCTTGTCCAAGTTGTCAGCGCCGACTCCCCTAGCGCTGTAGTTAGGCCAATGCCCGTTACGACCACACTTTGATCAGCAGCGCTCACTTACAGGCCAGACTCCACAAGCTAGACCTCACCAGCTAGACTTCATCAGGTCTTGCAAACTACTCAACGGCCTCTGAGAGCACCAAGTTATCTGCACCTGAGGTAATCTCAACCGAGGTAATCACATCGCCTAGCTGAATAGCATCAACCGCGTCCATACCATCCGTTACATAGCCGAAGACCGCATAGCTGCCGTCTAAAAAGGGCAGGTCGGCTAGCGTGATATAGAACTGAGACGAAGCGGTATTCACGCCAGAGCGAGCCATTGCAATCGCTCCGCGTCGGTGATTTAACACGGGTGCCGCCTGAATGCTGGCATCTGGCAGCGTCGTCCCATAAATGATTTCGTCTGAACCATCGGTCAAAATCTCTAGCGGAATTTCTCTCGCTGCCCCAGTTTCCGCATCGACGTAGCCGCCTCTCCCAAGCTGAGAGGCTGGCACACTAGGATCTTTGCTTAGCGGGTCGCCCCCCTGGGCCACAAAAGGCTCAGGTGACTTTACAACCCGGTGAAAAGTCGTGCCGTCATACACGCCTTTTTGAGCCAAATCGACAAAATTACCAGCGGTAACCGGTGCGCTATCGCCGTCTAGCTCAACGGTAATGACCTGATCGCCTACTGTAATCTCAGCAGTCGCTTTGCCTGTTAGCCGAGGCAGACCTGCCGCGATCTCTGTGGAGATAACAGCAGCAGAGGACGCTGGAGCATCACTCGCAGCGGGCGTGCTTGCAGGTTCACTACAGCTACTGATAAGCAGTGCGATCGCTACTAATACAGCCCATCGCTTACTGTTAAAGCTAAAACCAACAGAGCTAAGGCCAGCAGGATTAAAACTCAATTTCATCTATACATACGCTCCAAAAAAATGCGGCATCTAAAAGTCATCACCGCTCCAAGTTAGATCTCAATATCCGTAAACTAGTGTTCGCAAACCGGAATCAATCCGCCCGGTCTCAATGCGCTATGCTCGCGAACCTAGTATTCACTGAATCGAGCATTAACTCACCAAGTTTGTCTGATATTAGTAGTTTGGATATTAATAAAAGTCTAAAGGCTACACACCTTCTAGGGGCACCTGTAAAAAGCGAGCCAGCTCGGCCCCTTGATTTTCTAAATCTGCCAGCGAAATAGGCTGTCCCACTCGCGTTAGCGGAATCTCACCTTTACCCTTCACTTTCAAATACAGAGCGCGTTTAGGGTTTAGACCTTCCTTTACCTCTGCTCGAACCGCCAGCAAATCTTTTAGGGGGTAGCGCAAATCAATCTCACGATTTTTGCCTGGAAAGCCATGGCGAAAGATCCGAGCTTCGCTAGCGTTCTTGTCAAACTCGTTATAGCCACCGCCAATATTCCAAGTGATAATTAGCGTCAAATACGCGCACAGCAGCAGCGCCACCGCTCCGTAAAAGCCCATTGCAATGCCTTGAGGAATAAAAACTAGCTGAGCAGGCAAATCAGAAAACGGCAGCAGATTGGTGTGCAGATAGCTGGAAATTCCGGCCAGGAAGAAACCGACACCGCCTACCGCAGTCACCGCCGCCCAAAAATAGTTACTAGGACGGCGCGCTCCTAACATGTCTCGACGCAGTACGGTCTTGTCACTAGGGCGGTTGCCAGGACGATTTTCTTTGGAAGCAGGGGTCGGAGTCGAAGCTTTGGAAGCGGCCATGTTTACAGCGATAGGTGAGGACACAGACTATTGAGAAGCATGAAGCATCATTAAGCCGTAGCAGATCTAAATAGTATCGGTTTACTCCAATATCTGTACAACTCGCTTTTGCAGTGCCGTTTTTATGAAAGCGCCTAAAAAGCTTTCTAGGCAACAAGATGGAGGAAAGATTAAGAATTTAGGCAGGTTTATAGAACAGAGCTAACGAGTCGTTTCGCGGCTGCTTGTAGCAATGAAACTACTGTTACAAGAGAGATGTAACGATTTTTAGCAAACCGGATTAAAGGCAAATAAGAAGATGCGATCACGCCCAGTTTTCTCCAAAACAAATCTTTCCTCACCACAAAAAGAATCTGAGAGCTTACATGACAGATTGTAAAAAAATGGATCAGTCCTTATGATAAGTACATGCTGAAATCCTTTAGGGCAGTGATATTTAGCTGCCGTCTGTAGCTTTAAAGCTCCATAGGCTGAGAAGTTGGATAGTCCATCATTTCGGTCTATTGGTCATCTGAAAAGGCTGACTAAGTACTTTCGCAGGCAAGTATCTTGATATACTGGCGTGCGCTGGTACTAAGTTTTCGTTTCAGATAACAAAGGACTTAATGCCATATTAAGAGGATTCTTTTAAATGACCATAGCAATGGGACAAGCGCCCGCCGCACGGGGACGGTTTGACGTCCTCGATGACTGGCTAAAGCGCGACCGTTTTGTCTTTGTTGGCTGGTCCGGTTTGCTTCTATTCCCCTGCGCCTTCATGGCCATCGGCGGATGGATGACCGGCACCACCTTCGTCACCTCGTGGTACACCCACGGGCTGGCAAGCTCTTATCTAGAAGGCTGCAACTTCCTAACCGTTGCCGTCTCTACCCCCGCTGACAGCATGGGCCACTCCCTGCTGCTGCTGTGGGGCCCCGAAGCCCAAGGTTCGTTTGTTCGCTGGTGCCAGATTGGTGGCCTGTGGGCATTCGTCGCACTTCACGGTGCGTTTGGCCTGATTGGCTTCATGCTCCGCCAGTTCGAGATCTCTCGGTTGGTTGGCATTCGTCCGTACAACGCGATCGCTTTTAGCGGTCCGATTGCGGTCTTCGTCTCCGTTTTCTTGATGTACCCGTTGGGTCAGTCTTCGTGGTTCTTTGCCCCTAGCTTCGGCGTAGCGGCTATCTTCCGCTTCCTGCTGTTCTTGCAAGGCTTCCACAACTGGACGCTCAACCCGTTCCACATGATGGGCGTAGCGGGCATTCTGGGCGGCGCTCTGCTCTGTGCCATTCACGGCGCAACCGTAGAGAACACGCTGTTCCAAGACAACGAGAATGCGAACACGTTCCGTGCGTTTGAGCCGACTCAGTCGGAAGAGACCTATTCGATGGTGACGGCAAACCGATTCTGGTCACAGATTTTCGGTATTGCGTTCTCGAACAAGCGCTGGCTGCACTTCTTCATGCTGTTCGTTCCGGTAACGGGCCTATGGATGAGTTCGGTTGGTATTGTCGGTCTTGCACTGAACCTGCGAGCGTATGACTTTGTCTCTCAGGAGATTCGCGCGGCGGAAGACCCTGAGTTTGAGACCTTCTACACGAAGAACATTTTGTTGAATGAAGGTATTCGTGCGTGGTTGAGTCCTCAGGACCAGCCCCATGAGAAATTTGTATTCCCTGAAGAGGTACTCCCCCGTGGTAACGCTCTCTAATAACAGCTTCGTTGGCGGTGGCCGCGACCAGCCTACTACTGGCTATGCCTGGTGGTCTGGCAACGCCCGCCTGATCGATCTGTCCGGTAAGCTGCTGGGTGCTCACGTCGCCCATGCAGGTCTAATCGTATTGTGGACCGGTGCGATGACTTTGTTTGAAGTCTCTCACTACATTCCTGAAAAGCCCATGTATGAACAGGGCGCAATTCTTTTGCCTCACCTAGCCACTTTGGGCTGGGGTGTAGGTCCTGGCGGTGAAGTTATCAGCACCTTCCCCTACTTTGTAGTCGGTGTTCTTCACCTTATCTCTTCTGCAGTTCTAGGTCTTGGCGGTGTGTATCACGCCATCCGCGGCCCTGAAACGCTTGAAGAATACTCCAGCTTCTTTAGCCAAGACTGGAAAGACAAGAACCAGATGACTAATATCATCGGATATCACCTGATCCTACTGGGGCTCGGTGCGTTCTTGCTTGTAATCAAAGCCTGCTTCCTCGGTGGCGTGTATGACACCTGGGCACCTGGCGGTGGAGACGTTCGTGTGATTACGAACCCCACGCTCAACCCTGGCGTTATCTTTGGCTATCTCACCACGTCTCCGTTTGGCGGCGAAGGTTGGATTGTTGGGGTTAACAACATGGAGGACATCATCGGCGGTCACATTTGGATCGGCCTAATTTGTATCTCCGGTGGCGTATTCCACATTTTGACTAAGCCGTTTGGCTGGGCTCGTCGAGCATTAATTTGGAACGGCGAGGCCTACCTTTCCTACTCTATTGGTGCAGTGTCTTTGATGGCCTTCATCTGCGCCTGCTACGTTTGGTTTAACAACACTGCTTACCCCAGTGAGTTTTACGGACCCACTAATGCTGAGGCTTCTCAGGCTCAGGCCATGACCTTTTTGGTTCGTGACCAGCGACTAGGTGCCAACATTGGTTCGGCTCAAGGCCCAACTGGTCTAGGTAAGTACCTGATGCGCTCTCCAACTGGAGAGATCATCTTTGGTGGTGAGACTATGCGCTTCTGGGACTTTGACGGTCCTTGGCTCGCACCGCTCCGTGGAACAAATGGGCTCGATCTTGACAAGCTCAAGAACGACATCCAGCCATGGCAGGTCCGTCGTGCGGCTGAGTACATGACTCACGCACCCAACGCGTCTATTAACTCTGTAGGCGGCATCATCACTGAAGTTAACTCTGTTAACTTCGTGAACCCCCGTCAGTGGTTGGCTTCCTTCCACTTCGTCATGGCTTTCTTCTTCTTGGTAGGTCACCTCTGGCACGCAGGCCGCGCCCGCGCTGCAGAAGGTGGTTTTGAGAAGGGTCTAAACCGTGAAGCAGAGCCTGTATTGGCAATGGATGACCTTGACTAATTGAATCTAGCTGCTTCTTAGCAGTTGGCTAATTTAGTTGACTAGTTTGTTCTAGTCGTTAGTCCTACTGAAAAAGCTCCCTGGCAACTGCCAGGGAGCTTTTTTATATTCTGTATAGCTCTGGTTTTTGCAGCCTATATAGTGACAGGCGATTCGACATAGACAGTCGGATCTTGCACGGTGAATTTGATATCGTATTCCAGCAGTTTGGCAGATATTTTGTCGTTGGCTAGCTCTAGCAGGCGCTTGCGGAGCTGAATGGAGTTTTCGCTAGAGCCTAGGATAAAAAAGGTGACGCGAGCACGAGAACCGGGGCGATCGCTCAACTCAAACAGGCTAACTTTGGTACTCCCAGGATCAATGCCGTAGAGCATATCCGTACTTTCTTTCACCACCTGCTTCACAAGGGCCTGCTCTCTTTCTTGCAGCAGGCGCACAAAGTCGAGATAGAGCAGCACCATCACTTTTTTGCCTCGCGTGATGTTCTCAATATCTAGATTAGCCAGAATCGAATTAGGGATGATCACTAGCGTGCTTTTGGCCGCTGTTCGCAGCTTAGTGGAGCGCAGGCCAATCGATTCAATCCGACCGTAAACGTCGTCAGCGTGAGGGTTGAGGCTAACGCGAATATGGTCGCCAGGGCTAAAGGGCCGATCTAAATAGAGCACAATGGTGCCGAGTAGCTGCTCTAGTGTTTTTTGGGCGGCAAAGGCGATCGCAGCGCCGCCAATTCCAAAGCCCGCAATCAGACCCACTAAGCTAACACCCTGGTTTTGGGCAAAGGCGACCACGGCCACAACGCCAATAGCAACATTCATCAAAGTCTCTACAATCAGCAGCATTTCATCTACTTCTAAGCTCATGCGGCGGGCCAAATCGATCCCATAGACGCGCATAAACTGACGAAACAAACGCGAGACCAGCCAGGCAATACTAACAACCGTCCCTAGCGTGACAAAAAAGCCCAGAAATTCATATAGCCCCGCGTACTCTTTGAGCAGACTGAGACTCAATGAGATGAGGACAAAGGTACCTACCGTACGCAGCAGAGGATCGAGCGGCTCGATCATGGCATCGTAAATATCAGAGATTTTGTTGGGTGCGATTCGCTGAAACAGAAGGCGAACAACCGCAGGCGTGAAGCGCCCAGCGATGGCTGACAAGACAACTAAAAAAAGGAACAGCGCTAGCTGAAGGCCCAGACGAATCAGAAAAAGCTGCGTATCGCGGTCGAACTGAAAGATCTCTTGTAAGGCTGAAAAAAAGGTGTCCATTTAGGCGGTTGAAGAGGGTGGCGGTTGGAGAGGATAGCGATTAAAAACGGCTCGAAGTGACTTGAAAGTGATTCAAAGAATAGGCTAAAACCAGCGGCTCAAATGGTGATAGGGGAATCCACATTGATTCTTTTAGCTTCGATATCAAAGGCGATGCCGAATTCTCTGAGCTTTTCGGCGACGTTGCGACTAGCCGCGTCTAGTAGCTGACCGCGCAGCTCCATCGACACCTCACCAGAGCCTAAGATAAAGAACGTCACCTGCGCTCTAGTTTCAGTCACTTCAGAGACGCTGTCTGGCTCCATAAAGGTAATGTTGGTGCTGCGATAGTCAACGCCAAAAATGCCCTGGGTACTCTCTAAAATTACTTGTCGAATCAGGGCTCTTTCGTCGCTAGCGATCGCCCGATAAAACTTCAGATACACAATCGACATTACCTTCTTGGCACCTGTGAAGTTCTCAATAGCCACCTGCGTAAGCATGTTGTTTGGAATGACCACCAGCGTGCCCTTACCAGAGGTGCGAATTTTAGTAGAGCGCAAGCCAATTGATTCAACTTGGCCAAAGGTGCCGTCAGCTAGACCAATGTAATCATCGACAACAAAGGGCCGGTCAATATACAGAATCAAACTGCTGATTACCTGCTCTAGCGTTTTTTGGGCGGCAAAGGCGACGGCGAGCCCACCGACACCCAAGCTGGCCACTAGACCCACCACATTAATTTGATGGGTCTGGCCAAAGATAATGGCGACAATGACGATGCCGCCTAGCGTAGTGGCAACCTTGCCTAGAATTAAAACTTCGCTGTTGATCTTACGACTGGTTTGGGCGGCGGCATTGAGCAGATAGACGTCGAAGAAAAGTTTGGACAAACGAAAGATCAATACAATCACTAAGCCGCCAATTAGCAGGCTCAGCGGAATTTCGACAAAAGAATAAAACCGTGCATTGAATAGGAAATAATCAATCAGCACATCAACCGCGCTCAAGACCACTGTGATCGCCAGCAGGGTCTGATTGGGTTCAACTACATTTCTATAAATTGTGGTTGATACATGCAGCCGCTCAAATAGCAAGCGCGATAGGATTGGAATGACTTTAAAGGCGATCGCACAGGCAGCAGTTGTGAGCGTAATCACCAGCCCTAGCTGTAACTCGGCCTCGCCCCACTCACCAAAAGCCATATCAAGCATGAAAAGTTCCCTAATTGAGCTAATTTAGACTCTCACGAAACCGACAGCTGTTAAAACAGCATCTATACCGCTTTTAGCACAGGTCTGTCACACAGGTTTATCTCCCATTTTCGGCAATGTCGCTTCTGGCCATATCGCTTCTAGTCATACCGCCTCTTAAACAAAATGCTGAGACAGAAAACACCGACTCAAACCTTGAACGTTAAGCTGAAGTAATAGACCTGCAACAGATCCCTAGTAAATAGCATCTATGAACCCTATTCCTCGTCCTCGAACACCCGAAGCCATTCAAACAACCCAATGGGTGCTAAATCCAGTGGGCTACATGCAGACAAACTTTAGCCGTTACGGCGACTTGTTTCAGTCACCAATTACCTCAAACGGCTCTGATCCCTACCTTTTTGTCAGCTCGCCCAAGGCCATTCAGTACATGCTCACCCACGATACGGGTAAGGAACTGTCATCACCTGGAGAACTCAACGAGCTATTGGTGCCAATGCTGGGCCGACAGAACGTCATTTTGCTGAGCGGCAAACAGCATCGCAACCGTCGCCAGCTCGTTATGCCGCCGTTTCATGGCGAACATCTGAGCACCTACGGTCAAATGATTGCGCAAATTACCCAAAACGTGATTTCTCAGTGGTCTGTCGGCGATAGCCTAGATGTGCGTAGCGCCATGCAAAAAATTACGATGCGCATTATTTTGCAGGTCGTTTTTGGACTGAATCAAGGCGATCGCTACGAAAAGCTAGAGCGACTATTGAGCAGGCGTCTCAACATGACCGCTACGCCGCTGGCCTCAATGATTTTGTTTTTTCCCTGGCTGCAAAAAGATATGGGCGCTTGGAGCCCTGGCCATCAACTCAGTCAGCTAGGTAAAGAAACGGACGCGCTGCTGTTTGCCGAAATTGAAGACCGGCGCGCTAACCATGACCCTAGCCGGGTTGATATTTTGTCACTGCTGCTAGCGGCAAGAGGCGAAGACGGCAACCAGCTCTCGAATCAAGATTTGCGCGACGAGCTGATGACACTCCTGGTTGCAGGTCATGAAACAACGGCTACCGCTTTGACCTGGGCAATGTACTGGACGCATTTTTTACCGCAGGTCAAGCAAACGCTGCTGGCAGAACTAGATACTATCACTGAGCCCAAAGACGCCAGTCAGATGCTACAGCTGCCCTACCTCACCGCAGTCTGCAACGAAACCCTACGCATTCACCCAGTAGCAATGCTAACCTTTCCTCGCCGGGTCGATGTGCCTTTAGAGCTTTGTGGCTACTCGCTCGCACCGGGGACGCTGTTGATGGGCTGCATTTACCTGCTGCACCAGCGGGAAGATCTCTACCCACAGCCGCAAGAATTTCGCCCGGAAAGGTTTCTCGAACGACAGTTTTCACCCTACGAGTTTATGCCGTTTGGCGGTGGGGTGCGGCGCTGCGTCGGTGCGGCCCTAGCCCAGTATGAGCTAAAGATTGTGCTGGGAACGATTTTGCGTGAAATGGAACTGACGTTGGAGAGCGATCGCCCCGTTCAAGCGGGTCGTCGTGGCGTCACGCTAGGACAGGCCGCACCGGTACGGGTAAAGCCAATAGCCAAGCGCTCTGTAGCTCAGCCATTGGTGAGTGCTTAGCTAATTTTGAGCGTTTAGCTAATTTACTCAGATGGTTTTCGTGACATCGGTACTAAACCTGCCCTAGATCTATTTATCTAGTGCTAGATGCTCGTATAGATTCAGGTGCATTTGGGCAGATCTTCGCCAGCTATAGCGCTTAGCGATAGGAGCGCTGTGCTCAACTAGAGACTGCGCAATTTTAGGTTGGATCATGTCAATCATGGCCTGAGCGATCGCGTCCAAATCTTCTGGGTCTACCATCTGCGCCGCCTCGGCTGACAAAAACTCTGTAAATGGCGCTCGGTTAGAAACTAGCACCGGCAGCCCAGAGGCGATCGCCTCTAGCACAGCGAGTCCCCAACCCTCTTGCACAGATGGAAACACAAAGGCGTCGGCTAGCCGATACAGGTTGGGCAGGTCTGCATCGGGCACTACTCCTGGCAAAATTAACGCCGATAGCAAGCCTGCTGCTGCTGCTGTCGCCATAAAGTCTGTGCGATAGTCTTGATAGTCAAACAGGGTTGCGCCACCTGCGATTACTAGCTTGGCAGTAGGGATGCGCGATCGCACACGTCCAAACGCTTTCAGCAGCCGAATCGAATTCTTCCGTGGCTCGATACCCCCTACCGTCAAATAGATCGGCCCAGCCGCTAGGTCAATTCCGGCTTTCTTTGCCAACGCTAATTCTGCCTGATTGTGCTCTATTGAGGGTCTTGGTGAAAAGCGCCTGCTGACCCCATTGGTCACTCGGTGCGCCTCAACGCCGTAGTCTGCTTTCAGCACTTGCTGCCAAACCTCACTTACACATAGGCAGCGATCGCTCTGATAAATAGATCTCTCCTGGCAGTCTCTCAAATATTGACTCTTGTACGCTTCTACATGATGCACCGTCCGCACAAAGCAAGCAATTTTTCCTCTTGCCTTTAGCTCAGCAAGCGCATTGGCACTCAAACAATCTTGCGCATGGTAGACATCGTAGTGAGCGCCCTCTGCATCTAAAAAAGTCTCGAAAAAAGCAACAAACTCACCGATTCGCTGCTTGATTAGCCGATCAATGCCTTCCTCGCAAGGGCTAGCAGGTACTGCGAATGTCTTGAACTTTACCGCTCGGTAGAACCCTTTGCCATCTTTATCGAGCGCAAATACATGAGGGTCATGGCCCATTTCGGCTAAGGCCTCAGCTAGCTCTAGCGTATGAACAACGCTGCCGCGCGGCTTTGTTGAATAGGTCAGTAGCGCAATCCGTAGGAAGCTGTTGTTTGGGCTGTTGTTTGGGCTAGTGCCTGGGCTATTTTTTGTTGGCATGGGTTTGGCTTCGACTTCGCTCAGCCACCGGGCAGTACAGGCCTAAGCATGGAAGCCTGTCAGCGGTTTGGCTAGATCCCATAGTAGTTGCTTTTGATCGGCGTGTTGAATAAATACTTCACTGCCAGGTAAAATCTCGCCGATCGCCTCACAAGCTAGCCCCTGAGCGGTAAACAGCGCCGCTACGGGCTCAGTATTTTCAGGCGAAACGCTCAGCAAAAAACCAAAGCTGGGAAAACTCGTCAGCCACTTGTGCCAGCTAGTCTGGCTCCATGTGGCAAGTTCAGGTCGAGGCACCCGGTCTAAATCTAGCACCGCGCCGCAGCCAGATGACTCGCAAAGCATCAGCAGCGTTCCGGCTAGGCCACCCATGCTGATGTCCTTACCAGAAAGGCACAGCCTAGAGCTAGCTAGCTTTGGCAGCAAGGCTAGCTGCTGACGCAGTGCCGCTGGCTCAGCAGTAGTAGCCGCGTTCCAAAAGGGATAGTCCGCATGGTAGGCACCGGCTAGGTTGATCACCATCATCAGCGTGTTCCCTGGTTTGGCATCAAAGCTAGTGATTAAATGCTGCGATCGCCCCATTACAGCCACCGCCAATCCGTCGTGCGGGCTGTGGCAGTTGGTATGCCCTCCCACGATCGGCACGCCATAGGCGGTGGCTGCTGCCTGCATTCCTGCCCAGATTGGCTGACTGTTTTCTACAGACTGACTCCACAGCGCGTCTACAATTGCGATCGCCCAGCCGCCCATCGCGGCAATGTCTGAGAGGTTCACCATCACCGCACACCACCCGGCAAACCAGGGATCTTGGGCAACGAGCTGCGGCCAAATGCCCTCTGCGGCTAGCAAGAGATAGCTACGCGGTAAATCACTCTGTGAGCTGCCGTCTGGAATTGCCGCACAGTCATCGCCCAGGCGAATTAGCTCAGCGCCATCTACACTGCTTACGAAACGCCCCAGCGTAGCTGCCGCTGTTTGAATATCTTGCTTGTGTAAAATGCTCACCGCAGAGCGCAGCGAAGTTACCAGATCGCTCAGGTCTAGCTCGCCACTTCGTTCGTGACTAGCGTCAGCTGGCGGCAGTATCTCTTTGGGCGCTTCACCCTCACCAGCCATCAAGCAACCTCAGCTAGCGGCAGACCCGGACGGACCTGGTCACTTGCTGGATAAAATGCCAAATCTGCCTGCATTAAATCGTGAGGCCGCTGCAAGATCTCTGTAGTCTCTAAACTCTCCCAGTGCAGCCGGGTAAAAAAGCGGACATTCTGTTCTTGTACGGTGGCAAGGAAGCGATCGCATCCCCACGTGTTGGCCGTCGTTACCGCCTTGTAGATTAGTCCCTTACCAATGCGCCAGCCCCGCCGAAAATCGGGATGCACGCCCAGCCGTCCGCCATACCAAAGTCGAGGAGATTTCTCGTATATTCGTACAACGCCGACAACTCTATCGGGCTGTCGGTCTGCCTGTGCGATCGCTACAATTGGATAAGAGCGCTGATCGATCGCGTCGCGATCGTGCCCTTCAAACAGGCCTTGCTCCTCACAAAAAATCTGTTGTCGCAAGGCAAAATAAGCTTGAATCTGTGCGTCAGCTAGCGCTAGCTGAAAGCGATAGGTAAGTTTGGCCATGATATTGTTGTAACTCTATTCAAAACTAGACCGCTCAAAGCTGGTCTACTCAAAGCTGGTCTACTCGAAACTAGATAGCGCCGAACAAGCCCCACACTTCGCACAGCCTGCCTTCATCTCACGAGAGAACAGCTTGGCCTCGCTCAGCATCTGGCCAACGCTCTGATATAGCTCAAACATCAGTTCGCTACTGGGCGGCGCATAGTCTGCTAGCGGCGTTCCACCAATCGGCACAAACGGCACCACAAACGGATACACGCCTAGTGCAATTAGTCGCTGACTAACGTCGATTAAAGTCTCTTTGCTATCTCCTAACCCTGCCAGCAAATAAGTACTTACCTGCCCTCGGCCAAATACTTTCACGGCTGCTGCAAACGCTTCAAAATAATAAGACAAAGGCACTCGCGCTTTACCTGGCATAATCTTCGCTCTCACCGCCGGATCGGCAGCTTCCAAATGCATTCCCAGGCTGTCGATGCCCGCCGCTCGCATTTTCTCAAACCAGCTAAAGTCATTGGGCGGCTCACACTGGGCCTGAATCGGCAGCGCCACTCTAGCTCGAATCGCTTTAGCGCACTCGGTCAGATACGCCGCGCCGCGATCGGTTGTGTTGGGTGTGCCTGTCGTCATGATCATATTGCTGACACCGTCTAAACGTACGGCGGCTTCGGCGACTTCGGCTAGCTGCGCGGGCGTTTTTTGGGCGATGGTGCGATCGCCTATCAAAGACTGACCAATGGCACAGAACTGACAGGCCGTCTGCCGGTTTTCGTAGCGAATGCAGGTTTGTAATACGGTGGTCGCCAGTACGTCTTTGCTGTGCAGCAGCGCAATTTTAGAATAGGGAATGCCTTCTGCTGTTTGCAGCCCGTAGAACTTGGGCTGATGCGGGAAATCGAGCGGCGAAATCACCTGGCCATACTTGGTTAAATAAGACTTACCAGTATTGCGATCGCAATTCACTCCATATGGAGACTGTGCCGCTTTGCCTGTGTACACGGGCACCATTACTGTTGTTTCACCAATAGTCACCGCCTTGTGGTCAGAAGGGCCCGCGCCGCCTTTGCGGCCTGCTACCCCAGTTCCATCAAAGGTTAGCTTTAGCCCTTTAGACTGTAGCTCTGTGATAATTTGCTGCGTATTAATTGGCGCTATGGTGTTGGTTGAATCGGATAGCTCTAATGGCTCTGATGGCTCTAATGGCTCTGGTTGCAAGAAGGGCTCTGGTTGCAAGAAGGGTAGATAAAATCTGTTTTTAACCGGCAAAGAAGTTGTGTTAGGCATAGGTTTGTCGCGGACTCTCTGAAAGCTGTTGATCTGTTTGCCGGTCTAAAGGCTGGGAGGCTGAAGGGTTTAACACTGAGGGTTTTGGCTCTGAGGATTTTGGCTCTGAGGGTTTTGGCTCTGAAGGTTCTAGCTCTGAAGGTTCTAGCTTTGAGGGTTTTGGCTCTGAAGGGTTTAGCTCTAGAGACTGCGGCGCTGAAGATTGAGAATCTGAAAAAGATGAAACGGCGTAAGCAGCCGTGTTGACACTCAACTGCAACAGATCGGGGCGGGCGTAGTGCCCAACCGAGTCCATCATTCGCTTACGCTTTGTGATCAAAGAAAAGTCTAGATCTGCGATCGCTATTCCCTCACCGTCGCGGATAGGCTCACACAAATGCGCCCCTTCTGGACTAATTATTGCGGTATAGCACCCACCTTTCAGCACCTTTTGCAAACCTTCATTGGGCGCAATATCTGCCACCTGCTCCGGCGTTAGCCAGCCGGTAGAACAAACAACAAAACAACCTGCCTCCAGCGCATGATGGCGCATCGTCACCTCGGTTTGCTGACCGAAAATATCGCCTACCATTGAGCCGGGAAACTGGGCACAGTGAATCTGTTCGTGCGCGGCCATTAGGCTGTAGCGAGCCAGTGGATTGTAGTGCTCCCAGCAGGCTAACGCCCCGACCTTGCCCACCGCACTCTCACACACACGTAGACCCGACCCATCGCCTTGTCCCCACACCATTCGCTCATGATAAGTCGGCGTTAGCTTTCGCCGTTTGATCAAGCAAGTACCGTCTGCGTCAAAGATTAGCTGCGTATTGTACAGCGATCCCTTCTCGCGCTCGTTGACGCCTAGCACAATCACCATTTGGTGAGCCCTAGCGGCCTGGCTGACTGCCTCTGTCACCGGGCCAGGAATATCTACCGCCTCCTCGTAAAGCTTCATATGCTCTTTGCCCATCAGCACAGGCGGCAGCACAAAAGAGAAGTAGGGATAGTAAGGCACAAAAGTCTCTGGAAAGACAACCAGTTCGGCCCCGTCTTTGGCCGCGTCGTCAATCGCCTGCAACACTTTTTCCATAGTGCCCAACTGGCTGTGCAACACAGGAGAAATCTGCACTGCCGCCGCTCTAACTGTCCGAGAATAATCGGTTTTCGACCCACTCATAACGTATCCCTACAGTCTCTGTTTGATTAGCCCTGATCGCGCCTGGCTCTGATAACATCGCTGACGTCGCCGTTAGATTGCACAGCCGTTGGATTGCACAGCTATTGGATTGCACAGCCGTTGGATTGCACAGCTATTGGATTGCCTAGAGGCTACATCGTCCAAGTATCAAGAATAAAGGCACCCTCTTTACGGTGCATTAGCACGATATCCAAAACATCTAACGGGTTAATGGGGGTAATACCTGGAATCAACGAAGGCTCGCCATGTCCATACAGCGCCTGTAGGGCAAATCGGCAGGCATAGACCTTACCGCCATCTTCAATGATTTTTACTATGCGGTTGTTCATAGCGAGGTGACCAGGAAATGCTTCGTCGTTTAGCTTAGGAAATCCGCGCTGTATTCCTAGCGTGACGCCGGGCCCATATAGCAATACCGAGGTGTCAAACCCTTTGGAGATAAGTCGGCTAACTTGCAACAAGTTGACAAGACCAATAGAGCCTTCAAACGCGACCGTGTGGAACGTTACTAGTGCTTTTTCACCCGGCTCGGCTTTGACATCGGGAAATACTTTCTCTTCATAATCAACGAAAAAATCACCAGCCTGATGGGCGGGGGTTGTTACTTCGGGCATTGTTAAAATTACTCCAAGAATATTCGCCCTTAAAGACTAAAAGCTCTTAGCTTCTCTACTAGTATCTGTTGCTACAAAGTCACAAAGCCTGATTTTAGAGACAGTTGTTGGATTGAGATTGCTGAGAGAATAGGAATTTGAAGAAGCATCACCTGTACTTTAGTGCAGGTACTATTATAGGACTATTATAGGGAAGGTCTCTTGCTGCTTTTCGGTAGCCCTGTCTGTAGGGCGAGGCTTTGTCATTTCGTAGCTGTTGATACAGGCGCTTCGCTTCTTCGTTCTTATGGTGAATTCTATAGTTCCGGAACAGCAGTTTCAGAACAGTAGTCTCAGAACATTACCTGCCTGCGATTAGAATGCCATGACGAAAGCACATTATCCGGTTGTTATTGTTGGCGGTGGCCAAGCGGGCCTGGCTGTAAGCTATTGCCTAAAGCAAAAGAATATTGAACATATCGTTTTTGAGAAAAACAAAATAGCTAGCGCCTGGGCGTCTAAGCGATGGGATACTTTTTGCCTGGTGACGCCTAACTGGCAGTGCACACTACCTGGGTTTCCTTATGCAGGCGACGATCCTGATGGCTTTATGCATCGTGATGACATTGTTAAGTACGTAGAGGCTTATGCTGAATCTTTTCAACCCAATATTAAAGAGGGGGTCAGCGTTGAAAAGATAACGCTTGCTAGTAGCGATCGCCAGTATCGTGATTACCAGTATCAGGTAGACACTTCTATTGGCTCCTACAGCGCCAGTCAGGTTGTGGTTGCCATTGGCGGCTACCATCAGCCCAAGTACCCCAGAATGGCCGAGCGGCTGCCGTCAGAGATTGTACAAATTCATTCTTCTGAGTACAAGAATTCGGCGGCTTTGCCAGAGGGTGCCGTTTTGGTGGTAGGAACAGGGCAGTCAGGCTGTCAGATTGCTGAAGATTTGCACATAGCCGGAAGACAAGTGCACCTGTGCGTAGGGGGTGCGCCGCGATCGCCTCGCGAATACAGAGGCAAGGACGTGGTTGACTGGCTCGATCAGCTCGGCTATTACGACATTCCGATTGACGAACACCCGCAAAAGGAAACAGTAAGAACCAAAACCAATCACTATGTCACCGGACGCGGGGGCGGTCGCGAAATCGATCTGCGCCAGTTTGCTACCGAGGGGATGCAGCTCTATGGCAGGCTAGGCGAGATTCAAGGGAGTCACCTCAGCTTGAAGGATGATTTACAGCAGAATCTCGATCAGGCAGATGATGTGGCCGAAAGCATTAAGCGAACTATTGATACCTATATTGAAAAGAACAAGATCGAAGCGCCTGTAGAAGCACCCTATAAGCCGGTGTGGCAGCCGCAAAATACGCCGTTGTCAGTAAATTTAAAGGCCGAAAATATTAAGACCGTTATCTGGGCAATTGGCTACCACATGGACTTTCGCTGGATAGATGTGCCTGTCTTTGATGGCCAGGGCTACCCTACGCATGAACGGGGGGTGACGACCAGAGAAGGGATCTATTTTATTGGGTTGCCCTGGCTGTATACCTGGGGCTCTGGCCGTTTTTCTGGCGTGGCGCGTGATGCGGAATACTTGGCTGAGCGCATTGCCATTAAGCACAAGGCCGTTGAGCAAAAGGATATAGGGAAGAAGGCAACTCGAGTGTTTAATCAGGTGGCAATTGGCTCGTAACTGATAGCTTATTTGATCTTCGCTTTTAAGAAAGGTCGTAACTACTCAGGCTTAATTCTTTCAGTTGATTGAGGAAGGCTAGACTCTTTACAAGCTATGGTTTTGAAGGTGTAGAGTAAATCAGTAGGCGACCAGAAATTGAGCGAGCGCGAGCCAAAACTGAATATCAGCGAAGCAGACATCCGCGCGGTATACCAGGAAGGTGAAGAAGCAGTGGTGGCACTCTTCAAGGTGCTAATAGCGCGAATAGATCGGACAGAAGCGCGGCTCGATACGCTAGAAAATCAGCAACACAAAGATAGTCGCAATAGCAGTAAGCCACCGTCAGGCGATGGGTTCAAAAAGCGCACCAAAAGCTTACGAAAAAAGAGTGAACGCCCCAGTGGTGGTCAAACAGGCCATCCAGGCAGCACCTTGGAATGGTGCGAGACTGTCGATGAGAGGGTGCAGCATTCGGTAGACGCCTGTGAGAGCTGCGGTGCATCCTTGTCAGCAGTTGCCGTCATAGACTACGAGCGTCGCCAAGTGCATGAGTTACCCCCTTTGCAACTACAGGTGATAGAACATCAGGCGGAAATTAAGCGCTGCGAGCAGTGCGAGTGGCATACGCGGGGAGCGTTTCCCGCCGAAGTGAATAGCCCGGTGCAGTATGGCAGCGGACTCAAAGGGTTGATGGTGTACTTGATGGATGCGCAACTGTTGCCGTCAGCACGAACCTGCGAGGTGCTCAGTGAAGTGCTAGGCTGCCAAATCTCAGAAGGAACGCTCTACACCGCACGGACGCAGTGCTTTGAGCGCTTAGCGCCAGTCGAAGCGCAGATTAAAAAGAGCATTATGACCTCAGCGGTGATGCACTGTGACGAGACTGGGCTACGGGTAAACAGCAAGCTGTGGTGGTTGCATGTTGCTAGCACAGCTTGCTTGACCTACTACTTTGTTCATCCTAAACGCGGCCAAAAGGCGATTGATGAGATGGCTATGCTGCCGACCTTCCAGGGCATTAGTGTCCACGATGGTTGGCAAAGCTACTTCCTGTATGACTGTCTGCATAGCTTATGCAACGCGCATCATTTACGCGAACTACGCTTCATCAATGAACGCTACGAACAACCTTGGGCTGCTGAGATGACGACACTTTTAGTTGACATTAAAACGGCAGTGGATGACGCCAAAGACAACGCTGATACTGCGCTTTCGGGGCCGCAGCTAATCAAGTTTGAACGGCGTTATCGAACCTTATTAGCAGATGGCTTCAAAGCTAATCCGCCGCCGCCGGTTGATGAATCACTACCGAAAAAAAGGGGGCGGGTAAAACAGTCGCCGCCCAAAAACTTACTCGACCGGCTTCAAGCGCATCAATCGGCTGTCTTAGCTTTTATGCACAACTTTCAGGTGCCTTTTGATAACAATCAAGCCGAACGCGATGTGCGCATGATGAAGCTCAAACAGAAGATCTCTGGTTGCTTTCGCTCGCCAGCGGGCGCTCAACAGTTTTGCCGTACTCGGGGCTATATTTCTACGCTGAGAAAGCAGGGTCTCCCTGTACTTGATGCGCTTAGAAGTGTTTTCCTCGGCTCCCCAACAATTCCAACACTTCAACCTGAGTAGTTACGAAAGGTCTTGAGAAAATCTCTTTTCGTCAAACCGATACCCCTTCCCCAAAAATCCCATTAGCTCTCGGCAGCTGTCTGCTGCTGTCTGCAGGCAGGTCGAGGCCCCTGGCGATGGCGTAATGTTAAACAAAATATTTCGCCCCGAAATCTTGGCTTCTCCCATCTCTAGCTTTCTGGTTTTTAAGTTCACGACCTGCGGACGAATTCCCCCGTATCCTTTGGCAAACTGCAGGTCTTTTAGCTGCACTGATGGCACAATTGAGCGCACCTTTCGAATAAACAATCGCTTGCCAATCAGTGGAAGATCGTAAATGAAGTTCATGATGATGTAGATCAAAATCGTCCAGTCGCTCAAAATGTCAAAAAATGACCTGAACGCTGCCAAACTCAGCCCCGCTGTCTGGAAATACTCCCAAATCGTGCTGTACTTTCCTCGCTCTAGCATAGGCATTACTTTCGCTGTTGGCCCAAACCGCGTCTGCGTGGCGTCGTGCACCTCCGGATCGCCGTGAATTGCGGCAAACGGCAGCTTTGCTAGCTGTACTGTGTATACTTTTCCATTCAACAAATGTGGTGCGAAGTAAAAGCTTCCGGCCACGCTCAGAAGCGCATATTCTTTCCCATAGCCCAGCTTTTTAGCAAACAGCAAGCTGTGCGCACCGCTGGCTACTACAACAGTCTTCGCCGCTAGCGTCTGCCGATCTGTTGTAATCGTAAAGCTCTCTTTGCCTAATTCGTTTAGCACTGCCTCAATTGCCAGCACTTTTGTTCCCATCATCAGATCGATAGCCTTATCTGTATGCTTTGTTGCATTCTCTACAAAAGACTGCGAAAGCCTTCCATAGTCAACCGTATAGCCTTCTGTTGTAAATAGCGCTAACGTCTCTTCATCACGCGATCGCCCCTTCAGCACATTCGGCTCTAACGCCTCAATGTCTTCTCGTTTGATCAGTCGCAAGTCTGGAAATAGCGCCTTGAATGTCTCATAGCGATCGCGCAGCTTGTCGGCCTGGGCCTCTCCTACCGCCAGTACCATTTTGTGGTACTTCGTATAGATACTTTTCTCACCATTATTTTCTTCACCGCCATTCGCCAGCAAATACTGCTTCACCATGCTGGCCGCGCGGTTGACCTTCTCAGCCTTCTTTAGCGTATAGTTTGTTTCAATATCGCCAAAATGTAGCGTTTGGCTATTGCCCGTATGCTTAGAGTTAACCTGCGCTACGGCCTCATTTTTCTCAATTAGCGCCACGCTTTCCACATTTGTATACTGACTGAGGCTATACAACAGCGCTGTTCCACACACACCGCCGCCAACAATCACCACGTCATAAGTATCTCGACAGTCAGTCACGCTTCTGCAATCCTTTGTTAGTCAGCAATTGCAGTATAGCTTTGCTGGCTGGCGCAAAGGCTCGGCTAACCCGTAGCTTAGTTAACCCATAGCTCAGTTAGCCCATAGATTCAGTTAACCCGCACTAGGCGCACCTCCGTGCGTTGATTTTGCACGGCAGCAGGGTCTACGCCTGGTAAGGGCTCGCTAGCCCCCTTGCCCTCAGGCAGCAGGTTCAGAGCCACGCCAAAACCCTTTAGCGTCTCGACAACAATGCTGGCCCTGGCCTGGCTCAATTTCTGGTTAATCGCTGGACTGCCCGTACGCGAAGTATGGCCAATGACTCGAACGGCGACGTTTTGACCGTTGAACTCTTTGAGTGCGATCGCTAGCTGAGAAAGCGTTTTAGTGCCTTCTTCGGTTAGCTGAGCCGAACCGCTGTTAAAGCTGACCTGACCTGGCGTGTCTAATGTTCCAATATCAGGGGCCTGCTGAAGCTGACTGGCTGGAACAGTCGGAATAGTTACCGTATTGCCTTCACCGGCCAACTTATCTGCCAGGGCCGGATTATCGGCCCTCACTAAATCGATCAGCGCTGTCGTGTTGTTAGCAGCTTCGATTAAATACTGAGAGGTATACAGGGCCTTGGCATCGCTGGGCACAGCGTCTAATTCATTCGCCAGATTCAAAATGGCCGCTGTCGCCCCAATTCGCTTCTCTAAGGTGCCGTCGTTCATCCAGTTCTCGGCTTCGAGCGCAGTAAAAAAGTCGATGCCGTTGATAATTGCCATGGCCTCATTGACTGGCAAGTCACCATCGCTAGCCACCTGCTCTTGTAGCTGAGAGGCATCTCTGCTGTTGGCATCAATGCGGCGATAATAGGTAGATAGTAGCTGAGAGATTACCGACGGGTTTGAGGCCAGTAATTGATTTGATGCAACCAGCACATCGAGAATTGCACTGGGCGCATCGTCGCTAGAGAGCACGACGCTGTATCCCTGCTGACGGGCCTGTGTCACGTAGGGCTCCCACAGCACCGCGACCGCAACATTATCTGTCGGATTTTGCAGAAGTGCCCAGGCTTCTGACGCGTCCGCAACGGGCTTTAGCTCAAAATCAGCCAGATCGAAATTGTCGAACTGAGCATCTAAAACCGTTGCCAAATATTCGCTTGGCGTATCTTCAGCATAGGTGATGCTCAGCGTTTCACCTTTTTCTAGCGACTGCTTTACCTGCGCTTCTAGGTCTATCAAAGACTTCAGTCCAGGGTAGCGCTTGGTATTGAGCACGACCGCATCCGCGCCCACCGTCCGGTCAATCAGTCCGACAATTTTTCCGCTGGGCTGCTGCTGCAGGTACTGGTCGAGCGTCGTCATCAGCAAGTCAGCATCACCGTCGCTGAGCTTTTGGGCCCTCAGGCTTTGGTCAAACTCATCGGCATAGTTGACTTCTAAGCCCACTTCTTTTAGCGATGTCTGAAACTCGACATTGCGGAAAGTGCTGTACCCGCTAAACGTGTCGGCTAGTATCGTTAGCTGGGTGATGCCTTCAGCAGGCCGCCTTAAGCTGGCATTGGCCGCACCTGAGCCCCCCGAGGTCGATATATTAGAACTTTTTTCAGCCGAGTCTGTTGCGGGCCTAGTACCGCTGTCGAAAACACGAAAGAACAGAAGACCGACACCCGCTATAGCGGCTAGGCTCAAAAGTACGGCTGCTAGCTTTTGAGAAGCCCTAGCGACCCGCCCGGCAGATCTTCTACGGGGTTCGGTAGAAACAATTGAGACAGGTCGAGTAATGCCAGGTAGCTGACGCTCGATCCAACTTAGGTTAAACACCTTTGCATAGATAGGGTTGGCGACGCTAAGCTGACCGTCATCTAGTACCACTAGGCCAGATCTCAACAGCATTTCTTGCTCTGAGCTGTAGTTGGGGGCGATCGCACCCCTTTGCAAAATTTGTAAGTACAAAATCAGCAAAGAATCCCTAATTTCGTAGCTTAGAATAGCGTCAGAAATTTTGTTGAGATGGGCTGCAGCCTGATTGGTTTTCCACCGATCTACAATCTGACGTTGCACAATCGTATCTACCGCTTTACGACCCAGGTGGTGGCTGCGCAAGCCTTCATCGTCTAAATTTCGAGCGGCTGGGTTTTGAGCGGCTGGGCCTTTATCCTCTAGACCGACTCGTTCCAGTACACAGTCGCAGAGTATTTTGGCTAGCGTCGGCTGTCCATTTGTCCAATGCTGAACGGCACCTAGCACCTCCAAGACAGTATGGCGATCGCTGACACGAGCAGACAGCGATTGCTCGAAGTTGGTCAGCACGGCTGAGCGATTAAAAGGACTATCAGAAGGACCATGGGACGAACGTCTAGGAGATGTCATTAGTTTAGAAAACTCATGGGCAAATTTACCCAAGAGATAGATGGCTGTGGTGTCCGTAAACACATTTACGAGCACCGCAATACCCTGTCAGGATGCTATTGCGCGTAAGCTGTCAGAAATAGCACTTGAGTTTATTTTCCAAATACGCACCATCGTGTCTAAAAGATGAGGGTGCCTATTTTATTGAAGCTTTTTAGTTTTGTTAAAATAGAGAAGTGCTAGAAAGAGAGTTGGAGAAAAGATACCAGGAAGCTGAGTAAAAGCTAGCTTGTGAATAGAATTTGGAGATCTGTTTATTGCCCTTACAACAGAACAGCATTATTCTTGGTAGTATTTTTGCAAGCGTTCTTACAACAGAACAGTAAAGGTTTCAAATGCTCGCATAGCAGATGTTATAGCAAGAAATTGGAAGCCTCTTAAGGCTATGACAAAAGCACAACAGATAGGTGCAGGCCAGCACTCACTAAATCAAAACTTTTTAGGCACTTATTCATGGCAACACAAAGATAGCGATGTACGGACATGAACCTAAGTTCAAGCCATACATCGCTATTTCTCGATATTCTTAAAACTGTTAACGAAACGAAACAGAACAGAACAAAACTAACCGAATGAAGCAAATCAGACAGAGCTGGCCTTGCCTACCTAGCGACCGCAGCTCGTGCATGCTGCTTCATTAGCAGAAAGCCCATCAGCAGCCAGAATATCAGCAGTCCACCTGTAATAAACAGTGTTGTCATCAGCCCAAAGCTTGCAATCAATGCAGGCGATGCCGCAGTAAATAGACCACCCCCTACAATCGGTTCAAAAAACAGCTGCTTGTAGGCAAAGCTTTCAAATGCACCTGACTCGTTTTTAGGATCGACCATTCGCAGCAGCAAAATGCCTGTTGCCGTTACGCCCATTGACTGGCCCAAATCGCCAATTCCCTTCTCGAACCAGTGATCTGGGAAAAGGCGCGGCGCATAGAGCATAAAGAAGCAAATATTCCAGGTAATACCCGCCACGCTCAAAATCAAAAAGATACCCAAGTTACCGCCAATCACCTGCAAAGAAATAGACGCTAGCGCGGTTACCACCACCACGTCTAGCGCCATACCTGCAATATTTTTGGTCAACCGCGAGATAATCAATGCGTCTAAGTTCAATCGCACCATCAATAGCTGAACAATAATGCCGCCCACCAGCGCCATCGGAAACAGCGGCACATACTCCATCATCGCAAAGCCGGTACGGCCCCAAGTTAGCGCTTCTAACAAAACTAGGCCCTGCTGAATCAGCCAGCCAAAGACAACTGCAATGCCAACAAAGCCAAAGTTGAGCGAAAGCGGATCGATCAGTAAGCCCTGTGTTAGGTGTCGTCTACGCGCCCGGACTTCCTCACTATCTGTGTGCGACATCTCTGGCAAATCAGCCGGTTGCTCTGCTGGCTCGTCGGTCGAGACGCTAATGTGCTGACGCTTACGTGCCCAGTCGGCCAAGAACGTTCCGGTTACAATTCCTGAAATGATTCCCACTGTTGCCAAACCCAGTGCCAGATCGGACCCTTCTGGAAAATCCAAATCTGTCATCGTCCCAGCCATGCCGCCCGCTGTACCATGTCCGCCTTCAAAACCAATTTCAATCAACGCCCCTGAAATTGGATTGGCATCAAACAGCGGAATCAAAATCAGCATAGTGACTAAAATGCCGACCACGTACTGTCCCCAGGCCAAAGACTGACCAAATACCACCTGAGGTGCAGCCTTTCGCCAAATCTGTTTGGGGCTAGGAATCACCTCCCCCAAAAACAGCGCCGCGAATACAATATTGATAAAAATACCAGGCGACTGAGACCACGTGTCTCGAATCGTCTCAGAAAACAGCCCCTGGGAGAGCGCCGTGCCTTCCCCTGCTATAGACGTGGTGATCGCCCCTAGCACCTGCGGACCCAGCAGCAGCGCTAAGGCCCCTGCCACAATAGACTCAGGCAAATACAGCCGTTGAATCCATCCCACTCTTTGTTTAATAATTCGCCCTGCCAAAAGCAGCAGCGCGATCCAGACAAACGCGAAAAATACATCTTTGAGTGTCAGCATATTGGTATTGCCATGACAACAGTTTTGATCTACGCAGATGCAGCTCAATTGCCCAAGAGCGCATCGTCACACTTAAGTACTTACCCCGAGATGACAGGGTTCTGATGTAGCAATGCTTACAGCTTTCCAAAACTTATCGCTTTTGCGATAAGGCACTCACTCAAACAGAAAAGACTGAAAATGGCATACTAAAGCAGTCGCTATCCATCTTTTAAAGAAACGTTATGCCCTTGAACCGTCGCCGCTTCGTTATTCTTGGTGGGCTAGCTCTAGGCGGTGCCGGAGCAGCCGGACTTCGACTACGCTCAGCTCTCGGATCAAATGCAGATATCTCGGCTACCGCCAAGTCAAACCTAGCCGCCCAGCTCACCTCAGCCACCTCTCCTCTTAGCCCAGCAGCTAAGCGTAGCCAAAGCCACACGCCCACTGGGCCTGCTGATCTCTTCGCCCCCGTCCGCGGCGACATCCGCCTCGCCGTGATTAGCGACCTCAACAGCGAGTACGGTGCCACCGACTATCGCCAAGAAGTAATCGAAGGCGTCAGCCTGCTGCCCGACTGGGAGCCTGACATGGTGATCTGTGGCGGTGACATGGTGGCAGGCCAGAGCGTTAGCCTGTCAGCCAGCGAAATCGAGGCTATGTGGACAGCTTTTGATGACAAAATACTCTCACCGATTCGCACTGCAGGGCTGCCTTTTGCGCTCACCATTGGCAACCATGACGCCTCCGGCTACCAAGCTGAAGACGGCGAGTTTCTATACGTGCTAGACCGACAGGAAACAACAAAGTTTTGGGAAGGACATCAGTCTGACACGGCCCTTACTTTTGTAGAAGCTGATGGCTTTCCGTACTACTACAGCTTTGAGCAAGATGGCATTTTTTATCTGATTTGGGATGCCTCTTCGGCCAACGTGCCGCCTGAACAAATTGCCTGGGCCGACCGGGCCCTCGCTAGCCCCATTGCCCAAGATGCCGAGATGCGCATTGTCATGGGCCACCTGCCAATGTACGCGGTTTCACAAAGACGCGATCGCGCAGGTGAATATCTCAACCAGGCCGACGAACTAAGAGCCCTACTAGAGCGCCACAACGTTCACACCTACATCAGTGGCCATCACCACGCCTACTTCCCCGGCAAGGCAGGCAGCGTCAACACTCTCCACTGCGGGGCTCTGGGCAGTGGCCCCAAATCTCTGCTAACGACCCATACCGCTGCTTTTCAAACCCTCACTATTATGGATGTGTTTCTAGACACCGCCAGCACCGTCTACACCACCTACAACATGAGCACGCTAGAAGTAGTTGAGCCCGAATCTCTGCCGCGTCAGATTGTTGGCCCCAATGGCCGTGAGCTGCGGCAGGACTTAGTTTTAGAAGACCTTACGCCTGCAGAGCGATCGCAGCCGTACATTCCTAGCGAAGCGTAACCCTACGGCCTCTCATAGCTGACAAACCAAAAGCTTGCGGCCCAAAAGCTAGAGATCAGACCCAACTTTCAACTCAGCAGAAACGCCATCAGGCAGACTGTGCTTATCCCTCATTTTCCTTGACCCTCTTGCTAACTAGAGGGTTTAGGTTAGTAGCATCAATACGCCAAAGTCAGAGCTGATACAAGGCACTTGGCTACGCCGTTTATGCTCAAAAAAGAGAACCCTCAATGAGTGCAACACTAACCATAAAAGGCATGAGCTGTGCCGCCTGCGCCAATAGCATTGAGACGACAATTCGACAAGTGCCAGGGGTCAGCAGCGTTCAGGTCAACTTCGCCGCTGAGCAGGCTAGCGTCGAGTATGACGAGCGCAGTACCACTTTAAAAAAGATTCAGTCCGCAGTGGCCAAGGCAGGTTACGAGGCGAGCGAAAGGGAAGATCTGAGCATTGGCATGAGCACTGGCAAAGGAGAGGCTCAGGCACAAGCAGAGCGAGAAGAACAGCAACGCGCACTGCTTTATAAAGCGGCTGTCAGCGGCGCTATTGGCGCTGTGCTGGTTTTAGGGATGCTACCGCTCATGCTGGGCGTGGATATTCCTGGCTGGCCAATGTTTCTACACAGCCCATGGCTTCAGCTCATGCTGGCAACGCCTGTTTTGTTCTGGGCAGGTCAGTCTTTTTATGTGGGTGCTTGGAAAGCTTTTATCCATAGAGCGGCTAATATGAACACGCTGGTCGCGTTGGGCACAGGCGCAGCCTACCTCTATTCCCTTTTTGTCACGCTATTTCCTAGCTTTTTGGTTTCACAAGGGCTAGCAGCCGATGTTTATTACGAGGCGGCGGTGGTGATTATTGCGCTGCTGCTGCTGGGTCGCTATTTAGAGAACCGAGCGAGAGGGCAGACTTCGGATGCGATTCGACAGCTAGTGGGGTTGCAGACGAACACGGCGCGGGTCGTTCGAGGCGGTAAAGCAGTTGATTTGCCCCTAGAAGAAGTCGTCGTTGGCGACATTGTTGTTGTTCGCCCTGGTGAGAAAATTCCAGTGGATGGAGAGGTCATAGAAGGAATCTCTACGGTAGATGAGTCGATGGTAACAGGCGAGCCTATACCTGTGAAAAAAGCACAGGGGGAAGCGGTGATTGGTGCAACTATCAACAAAACAGGTAGTTTTAAGCTCAGAGCGTCGCGGGTTGGAAAGGACACGGTGCTGGCGCAGATCGTACAGCTTGTGCAAGACGCTCAGATCTCGAAAGCACCGATTCAGCAGCTAGCTGACCGGGTTACAGGGTGGTTTGTGCCTGGGGTGATAGCGATCGCAATTGTAACTTTCGTGCTCTGGTTTGTTCTAGTTGGCAACGCTACCTTAGCGCTGCTTACCGCTGTCGGCGTTTTGATTATTGCCTGCCCTTGCGCACTCGGTTTAGCGACTCCCACTTCAATTATGGTGGGGATGGGTAAAGGCGCTGAAAACGGCATTCTGATCAAAGATGCTGAAAGTCTAGAGCGATCGCACCAGCTACAGACTGTTGTTGTTGATAAAACCGGCACCTTAACCGCAGGCAGGCCCACAGTAACAGACTACCTGACCGTTCGCGGCACGGCTAACAGCAACGAAATCAGACTGTTGCAAATGGCCGCCGCCGTTGAGCAAAATTCAGAGCATCCGCTGGCCGAAGCTATAGTCAATTACGCAGCGTCTCAGGGCGTTGGCAAACATCGGCTAACCAGCGTGCAAGCCTTTGAGGCGGTGGCTGGCAGCGGTGTTCAAGGGATTTTTGGCGACCATCTTGTCCAGATTGGGACGGCACGCTGGATGCAAGATTTGGGCATTGAAACGGCGTCGCTGCAGGCTCAGCGACAGGCTTTAGAACGGGCAGCTAAGGCCACGGCCTTGATTGCGATAGACGGCAAGGCAGAGGGACTGATGGGAATTTCGGACGCGCTGAAGCAGACTTCTGCTGAGGCAGTCAGTGCCTTGCAGAAAATGGGCCTAGAGGTGGTGATGCTAACCGGAGATAATCAGCAGACGGCTGAGGCGATCGCTCAAGAGGTGGGCATTCGCAGGGTTTTGGCAGAAGTTCGCCCTGACCAGAAAGCCGCAAAAATTAAACAGCTGCAGGCTGAAGGTAAAGTGGTTGCGATGGTAGGTGATGGCATCAACGACGCGCCTGCACTGGCTCAAGCAGATGTAGGAATTGCGATTGGGACGGGAACGGATGTAGCGATCGCAGCTAGCGACATCACCCTTATCTCCGGCGATCTTCAAGGCATTGTCACCGCGATTCAGCTCAGCAGGGCCACCATTATCAACATCCGCCAAAATCTGTTCTTTGCCTTTATCTACAACATAGCAGGCATTCCGATTGCCGCAGGCATTCTCTATCCTATCTTTGGCTGGCTGTTAAATCCTATGGCTGCCGGTGCAGCGATGGCCTTCAGCTCTGTCTCTGTTGTTACCAATGCGCTGCGGCTAAGAAACTTTCGGCCAGAGACGTTTGCTAAAAGTATTCGCTAGTAAAAGCGCTAAATCTGCTGTTGAACCAACAATCAGCAGGAAAGGTTTTGTCTAAACAGGCAGGCAGCTACACTTCTCACTACAAGGCGAATAGGTTTCGCGGCACGCTAAAAGCGAAGTAGACGTGCGGACTCGAGGCAAGAGCGTCACCTTTGTTTTGACTACAGCGATCGCGAGCATTCGATTCGTGCTAAGGGTTGCGTCAAGCCCTAGCGTGTGCTCATACCCTCGAAAGTCATTGTGCCTTACCCACACAAACAGACCGCTATCCGAAAATTTAGGAGACAGAGGATGTGTTGCTAAGTGCGATCTCGCTACAGTTATGCAATCTACAGTGTTATGCAATCTACAGTGTAAGGATAGGTTACTGGCGGCTCTACCAAAAGACTCAGTAGCGGCTGCGATGTGCCGCACCATACCCCCCCGGACATTAAGAAACGTTTGTGCGGCGTCAGCACCAGCGCAGTGGCGGCTACAGAACTTATCACCTGAGGAAATAGCTATCCCCGATCATGTAGCCGATCTCCATCCTTCGGAAGACTCGATAATAGACGGGGGGTTGCTAGCGTTTACAGTAGGGGTAAAAATGGTGGAATCATTTGTGGCCGGTGCTACTTGACATTAGCAACCAGGGCTGCATAATACTTCACCCAGAAGCTTAAGGATTAAAGCGCGGAATGGAAAGTCGGAATATTGTTGTCATAGGGGCCTCGGCAGGCGGCATTGAGGCGCTAGAAACACTACTTTCTGGTCTTCCATCGACGCTACAGGCTGCTATTTTTATCGTACTTCACATTCCAGCAGAATCTCCCAGTATGTTGGATCACGTTTTAAATCGTTCTAGCTCTCTGAAAGTCAAATCCGCTGAAAATGGCGAGCCTATTCGACTGGGGCAGGTGTATGTTGCTCCGCCTGGAGTCCACATGCTTGTGGAGCCAGGCTATGTACGTTTGCACAAGGGTCCCACTGAAAACCGGCATCGGCCCGCTATTGACCCGCTGTTTCGTTCGGCGGCGGTGGCCTATCGCTCGCGAGTGACTGGAGTGGTGCTAACGGGTTTTTTAGATGATGGGGCTTCTGGATTGTCGGCAGTCAAGCGCTGTGGAGGGTGCGCAATTGTCCAGGACCCAGCAGATGCTAAGTATCCTGACATGCCAAGAGCCGCGCTCTCCGCTGTAGATGTTGACTATCAGCTTTCAATCTGTAAGATAGCCCTTGAGATCGCTCGCCTCGTTTGCCAGCAGGCCCCGGCTGTGAACGACATTCCTGCCGATATTGCCATGGAAGCCAAAATTGCCGCAAGAACAATGAGTGACGTCACTAAAGAACAAAGAATTGGCCATCTAGTCCCTATGAGCTGTCCAGAATGCTCAGGGCCGCTCTGGCAAATTGACAGCGACAAAGTGCGCCGATACCGGTGTCATGTAGGTCATGGGTTCACGGCGAAGGCGTTGATGGCAACGCAGGATACCGTGCTAGAACAGGCTCTGTGGGCAGCCATGCGGACCATGGAAGAACGGGCTAATCTGGCAGCGATGATGGCCCATGATGAAACAGAAAAGGGACGCTACAAATCGGCTGAGGTATACGAAGAACGCGCACACACCTCAAAAAAACACGCTCAAACCATTCGAGAGCTTTTAACGAATCAGGCATATCCGCTGTAAGTTCTAGCTATTCTCTGTTCTTTTATAAATGCTTGAAATAATAATATAGACTGAGGGAAAGCAAATAACTCATATCTTTAGCAAGCGGTGGAATTGAGTAGTCAACTATACAAAGGCGTCTCTAGCCAGGAATCAAATCTTGAGCTTGATTTTTTGATGGCCTCATGCCGTTGTCGGAAAGATGCGCTGAGCGATGAGACAAGCGACGAGGCAGTCGATAGCGGTGGCGAAGCCTTAGACAGCCGCGAAGCAGAAGACTACAAAGAAACTGATGAGACTGATAGTCCCTTAGAAGATAAGGCATCTGGGCAAGATCACCTGGATACTGAGCGCGACAATATTGACGTAGATGAAGACCACGCTTCGGATTCTTTTTTAGTTGTAGGCATCGGGGCATCGGCAGGCGGGTTAGAGGCATTTCAGGCGTTCTTTAGCCATATGGACGAGGACAGCGGCATGGCCTTTGTGCTGATTTCTCATTTGGCACCTGATCACGACAGTTTGCTCTCAGAGCTAATTGGCAAAGAAACCCAGATGAACGTTCTTCAGGTGCAAAACGATACGCGCTTGGAGCCCAATAATGTCTACGTGATTCCGCCCAACGCTACGCTGACGGTAAAGAGTGGTGTCTTACAGCTGTCGCTACCTGCGCAGGCTAGAGGGCATCGCGCGCCAATTAATACCTTTTTTAGATCGCTTTCAGAAGATCAAGGGGAGAATGCTGTCTGCGTTATTCTCTCTGGCAGTGGCAGTGACGGTACGCTAGGACTGAAGTCAATCAAAGAGTTCGGGGGCCTGGCGATCACACAAGATACTGCTACCGCCAAATACGATAGCATGCCGCGCAACGCCATCATGACGGGCCTTGTAGATTATGTGCTGCCAGTCGAAGAAATTCCGGCAAAGCTGATTGAATACAATCGCCATCGGAACGGCCTGCGAGAGAACTTCGGGGAAGAAGGCATTATTAACTCTACAGCCGATCATCTCGTTCAAATCTGTTCACTGCTGAGGCGGCGAATAGGACACGACTTTAGCGGTTATAAACAAAACACGCTCATCCGTCGAATTCAGAGGCGCATCCAAATCACGCAGCAGCCATCTGTTGCTGCTTATGTTAATTATTTGCAGGCCGATCAAGAAGAAGCCAGTCTGCTGTTCAAGGATCTGTTGATTGGCGTCACTCATTTTTTCCGTGATCCAGAAGCTTTTGAAGCGCTGCGAAGCCATATTATTTCACCGATGGTAGAGCAGGCAAATGCCGACAACCCAGTGCGGATGTGGATTGCAGGCTGTTCTTCGGGTGAAGAGGTTTATTCTGTTGCCATGCTGCTTTCTGAGGAAATGGAGCAGCAGGAAAAGCGATTTGGGGTTCAGATTTTTGCAACTGATATTGACGAGAGATCACTAGAAACGGCCAGACAAGCCTGCTACCCAGAAAATATCACTGAACAAATTACCCCTGAGCGATTAGATCGGTTCTTTGTCAAACAAAACAGCTCGTATCAGGTCACTAAACAGCTGCGTGAGATGTGCATTTTCTCTCAGCACAGCCTAATTAACGATCCGCCGTTCTCACGTCTAAACCTGATCTCTTGCCGGAATTTATTAATTTATTTCGATACAGAGCTTCAAAAAAAGCTCATTCCTCTCTTTCACTACGCGCTCAATCGTGAAGGGTATTTGTTTTTGGGCAGTTCTGAAAACTTAACCGGCTACAGTGAGCTATTTCGCAATGTCAGCAAACCCAATCGTCTGTTCCAAAAAAAGCAGGCAATGATTCCCCCTCGGGTAGATTTTCCGCTGGTAGAGCGTAGCCTGCAGCGTCAGAGCGTGCCGGCAACGCTGCGCTCTAATGCGGGCCGACAGCAAGTGAGCAAAACGATTGAGCGGCTGCTGCTACAAGACTACGCACCTGCGTGCGTCATTATTAACAACCAAAATGAGGTGGTTTATTTCTTTGGCCGTACGGGTAAGTATTTAGAACCTTCTCAAGGGATTCCTAGCAACGATTTGTTTGATTTGGCTCGGCGAGGCCTGCGATTAGATTTGCGAACGGCAATTCAAGAGGTCAAGCAAAGTCGAGCGGTTGTGATCCGCGAGAGCGTTTCGTTAGAGAGTGAAGATCGCGTTCATCTGATTGATTTGATCGTTCGTCCGGTGCGAGAGATGGACGAAAGCGGCGATTTGTTAGTGGTGATCTTTAAAGATGTGGGTAAGGCCACTAGCTACGAGCAGGCTAAAATTCGTGGTAATGAACCTAGAGATGAAGCCCAAGTCATTCGGCATCTCGAAGACGAGCTACGCACCACTAGAGAACATTTGCGATCTACTGTTGAAGAATTAGAAACCTCGAATGAAGAGCTAAAGTCAGCGAATGAAGAGCTGCTCTCGATGAATGAAGAGCTGCAGTCTTCTAACGAGGAGCTGCAAACCTCGAAAGAAGAGATGCAGTCGATTAATGAAGAGCTACAAACGGTGAACTCGGAGCTGCGTAACAAGGTCGAAGAGCTAGATGCAGTCAACAGCGACGTTCAAAATCTGTTTGAGAGTACGCGCATCGCGACCATATTTCTCAGTCTCAATTTGCGACTCAAAAAGTTTACACCTGCTGTCACCGAGCTGTTTAGCTTTATTGAGACCGATACGGGCCGACCGATTACCGATATGGCCCTCGACTTGGAAGGGACAGATTTGGTAGCAGATATTCGGGAAGTGCTGCGATCGCTGATTCCGGTAGAGCGAGAGGTAAAAATCGCAGGCAGCAAGGCCCAATACACGATGCGAATTATGCCCTATCGCACCGTAGAAAATATGATAGATGGGACGGTGATCACATTTGTAGAAATGACCAGGCTGTATCAGGCCAGAGATGAGGCTGAGCGGGCGGCGCAGCGACAAAGGGCGATCGCAGAACTGGGCACTTATGCCTTGCAAAATTTTGATACTCAGGCGATTTGCAATTACGCAACCACACTCATTTGTGAAACGCTAGAAGGCGACTTGTGTAGTCTCTTTGTCTGTCAGGGCGAGAGCGACCAAAGTACAATAGATCAAGGCGCAATAGACGACAATGGAACAGCTCACAGCAAATCAGACGGACGCGATGCAGATTTCTGTATTTGTCTGCTGCTAAAGAGTGGCTGTGGCTGGTCAGAAGATCAGATTGGCGTAGAGACCATCAGCACCGACAATTCTCATCTGGCCTATGCTTTAAACCTTCAGCAGCCCGTGATTGTAGAAGACTTTTCTCAGGAAGAGCGCTTTAGTCAATCCGATTTGCTGACAGCGCAAAATGTTGTGAGTGGGATTGCTGTTATCGTCTATGGCACAGATACACCCTATGGCGTGTTGACTGTACATACCACCAAGGCTCGTTCCTTCACGGCAGCCGATGTTTCATTCTTGCAGGCGATCGCCAACGACTTAGGCGCTTCTTTACGACGAGAAAAAACAACCCAGGACCTGGCAACAAGCAGAGAGAGACTTGATCTAGCGCTGAACGCTGGCAATATGGGCGTATGGGAATTGAATATTGACAGCGGGCTCTCTCAGTGGAGCCGGATGGAATACGAGCTGCTAGGCCTTTCTCCTGAAACCAGCGAGCAGCCTAGTGCGGAGCTGTTTACACATTATATTTATCCTGAAGATCGCGACCGGGTTCAGCGCGAAATGGAAGCGGCTATCTATCAAGGGCAAGAATTTAGCAGCGAATTTCGGATTGAACGCGCCGATGGTCAGATTCGCTGGCTAGCTGGACAGGGTAGAGTCACCCACGATGCTAGCGGTACGTACAAGACTTTAATTGGGATAAATTACGATATTACTGAACTCAAGCAGAATGCGGCTGAGCTGCAGGCCGCTAATCAGCATAAGGACGATTTCTTAGCGGCGCTAGGTCACGAGCTGCGCAATCCGCTCAATGCGCTAAACAGTAGCCTGTCGCTAATAGCGTCATCTCAGCTATCTGAGCGCCTGTCACCCAACCGGTTAGAGCAGCTACACCTGATCGCCCAGAGGCAGCTCAATCTGCTCATTCGGTTAACCGCAGACCTTTTAGATGTTTCTCGTGTCACCCATGGAAAGGTTCGAGTAGAGCGCGAACCGATAGATTTGTTGCTGCTTTTGCACTACCTGGTAGAAGACAATCAGACAGAGTTAGCTGATAAGGCTCTAACGCTAGAAACACAGTTGCCCGATCAGCCTATTTGGATCAATGGCGACGAGTCTAGGCTCACACAGGCGTTCTCTAATGTGTTGCGTAATGCCATCAAGTTTTCAAACGATATGGGTTCGATTCGGATCTCAGCAGTCCCTAATGAGGGATTAGTCTCGGTTGCCGTAACAGACACAGGCATTGGCATTGAACCGGAAGCGCTCTCTCGTATTTTCACCGCCTTTAGTCAAGAAGAGCGCAGCCTTGCCCGCAGCGGTGGCTTAGGACTGGGGCTGGCAGTGACAAAAGGGATTATTGATCTACACGAAGGTCACATTCGAGCAGATAGTCCAGGCTTGGGGCAGGGCACAGTCATTACCATTGAATTGCCGCTGTTAGCGCCAGATGCTGTGCCCGAGCAGGGCGCTAATTTGCCTGTTCAGTCCAAGGAAACGCAGCCTGAGGAAGCGCAATCCGAGACATCTTCATCCACATCAGAAACAGCATCAAAAACCGCTGCTAATCTTGTTTTGATTGTTGAAAATAATACGGATTCAGGGTTTCTAGTTAAGTTATTTTTAGAGGAACTGGGCTATCAAACCCAGCTCGCTACAGACGGGGAAGAGGGACTGGCGCTGGCGCGGCAGATTAAGCCAGCGGCGATCGTAAGCGATATTGGGCTCACTGAAGTTATGGACGGTTACGACCTTGCCTGTGCTATCCGAGCAGATGCTAGCTTGCAAGGTGCTTATCTGGTTGCAACCAGCGGCTACGGTCAGCCAGAAGATAAAAAAGCGGCAAAGGCCGCAGGATTTGATGCACATCTCACGAAACCCGTTGATCTTAAAGAACTTGAGACGCTGATTGTGAACAGTCTATCGCGGCAGAGACAGTGAGGCCTTTTTACCTTGCCAAGAGCAACGTGCGCTTCATCGTCTCACAGGCGTTTTCAAATATCTTTGACCTCAGCCGGCTCGAATTGAGATGATAGTGAGGCGACAGATCCAATGATGTCTTTGAAATTGACTGGTTTAGCAATGTGAATCTGAAATCCGGCGAGTAGGGCGCGAGTCCTATCTAGTTCTGAGGTGTATGCGCTAAGCGCGATCGCTGGCGTAAGGCCACCCTCTAGCTCTGGAAATTCACGAATCCGGCGAATCATTCCATAGCCGTCTTTTTCTGGCATGGCAATGTCACTCACAATCACATGAGGGCGAAACTGCCTCACCGTTTTGATCGCTTCAGCAGCAGAGGTAGTTCCTTCAACCTCTGCGCCATGAGTTTCTAACATCATTTTGCATACTTCTAGCGAGTCTGCCTGATCGTCTACTACAAGAACTCGAACGTTTTTAAGAGAGAGTTTGATAGTGCGATCTATGTTGAGATCCGATGCTGAACTGTCAGTAGGTGAGCTATCGGCAAGAGAACGCTGAGCTGTCGTTTGTTGACCTATTGAAGGTACTGACGAATTTGGCAGAGCGGTTGCATGTTGGCTGATCGCTGTGTGCAGCGGTAGCTCAATGGTAAAAGTGCTGCCTTGGTTGATGCCACCACTTTTAGCTGTTATCTGTCCGCCGTGAGCATCAACAATATATTTCACAATTGGAATACCTAATCCCACGCCACTTTTATTTCTGTTGAAGCCGTGCTCTACTTGCCAGATCTGGTCAAAAACGTGAGCAATTACATTAGAACTCATCCCCTTACCAGTATCTGTTACAGAGATAATTAGGGCTTTGTCGTCCTGTTGATTTATCTCAAGAGCTATTTTTCCGTGGGCTGGCGTAAACTCGATTGCATTGGCCAGCAAGTTTTGAATCATTTGCTGAAGCCTGTCGGCATCGCCAAAAATCTGCCCTGAAAGCGAGGAAGGCTCAAAGATAATCGGAATGTATTTGTCATGATTGATAAGCCTTACCGCATCAATTGCCTGTGTCCCTATTTGATTTAGCCTATCGAGACCTAGCGGTTCCAAATCACAGCGAAACTTACCTCGTTCAATGCGCGATCCATCTAATAGATCGCTCGCTAAACGCTCTAGTAGCTTGGCATTGCGCTGGATGACCTCAAGCACTCTATCTTCTAATTCGACACTTTGCCGATTAGTATCTAGGAGCTGTAGCCATCCGCTAATGTTGGAAATTGGCGATCGCAGCTCGTGAGAAAATCTGGCTAGAAAATCGCCTTTGCGCTGATTTTCTAGCATTGCTTGGTTTCGAGCTGCTTCAGCTTCTTTTAGCTGCTGCAGATGCTCCTGTTCAAGCATTTTTCGCTGCGTAATATCGCGCCAGGTCACCACTAAACCGCTATCGAGCCTAGCGGCTCTCATCTCGATAGCAACAAACTGATCGGCAACCGTTTTATCGTTTCTCTGATAGCCTTTCAGACAAATCTCATCTTTGTAGAGCCGCCCATTTTCAACAACAAAGCAAAATTCGCTGAAAAGATAGGTATTCTCTATGTCTTTAAAGCTGGGTACGAGGCTATAGAACGACTTCCCTACTTGTTCATCGGGTGAGACGAACAGATACCGTTTGGCCATCTCGTTAATGTATTCGACCACAAAATCTTGGATCACGCCTTGAGCATCGCGAACGACGCTCAAGATCACAAGGCAATCCGCCATCGCTTCAACTGAGGTGCGAAACAGAGCTTCGTTCTTTCTTAGTTCGGCGATTGCCCGTGCAAACAGATTTCTCTCGTGGGCTTCTTTTAGCGCTTGCTTAACAGCAGGTACTAAACGCTCCAACCTTTGCTTCAGCACATAGTTAGCAGCGCCACATCTAAGCGCTTCGATTGCTCTCTCTTCTCCCAACACGCCAGAGACCAAGATACAAGGAATCTCAGGAAACTGGGTACAGACAATCTCAATGGCTTCCATGCCATCAAAAGCTGGCAGTGAGTAGTCTGACAGCACGATGTCGAACGATTGAGTCTGTAGGGCCTGTTGAAAATCTTCTCGGGTTTCGACCACAAAAAAATCACAGTCCAAGTCGCTATTTTCTAGCGTTGTTGACACCAGCTCAACATCGGCAGGATTATCTTCGAGGAGTAAGAATCTTAGCTTAGTCATGTAACCTTTTCAGCAATTTAGCGTGTTATGGAGAGCTGTTTGTTTTGAAATCATTCAATTTTTAGGAAGCCAGAATCGTTTTACGAAGGATGCATAGATATCAGGAACTTAAGATATCAAGAACTTACCTTTGCTAAATAGGCGTGACTAAGGCGGTGAGTAAGGTAAGGAAAAGAACAGCGTAGCTCCCTGGCCTACGTTTCCTCTAGCCCAGACTTGGCCACCATGACGCGCAATAATCCGTTTAACGTTAGCTAGGCCAATTCCGATGCCTTCGACTGTTTTTCTGCTATGGGCGCGTTGAAACATGTCAAAAATATTTTTTGCCTTATCAGGATCAAATCCAATGCCGTTGTCTTGAACCGAGAAGATAATTTCTTTTGACTGCGCCTGAGCCCGGATAGTGATGACGGGTTGCGGCTTTTGCTGCGTAAACTTGATAGCATTTTCGAGTAGGTTTTGCCATACGAGCTGCATGAGTGAGCGCACACAAAGGTGGGCAGTGCTTCAATTCGCCATTCAATCGCCGTATTACCTACTAGCTGATCGCTCGCCTGGTTACTGGCCTGACTCTTGGCCTGACTCCTGGCCTGATTCTCGGCCTGATTCTCGGCCTGAGCGGACCAGTTCCCACTCATCTTTAGACTCATTTGCCGAACCATGCGATCCATATCTACTGGCTCCATATGCATCTCTATCCGGCCCGTTTTAGAAAACTCAAGCAGCGCGTCGATCATAGTGCCTGACTGCCCGGTCAGCTCTGAAATTACAGAGAGGTAGTGGTTGGCTCTATCATCTAATTTGCTTTTTTGCTCGTCTGCTTTGAAGTGCTCTTGAATCAGATTTACGAAGCCATCGATTTGGCGGATAGGCGATCGCAAGTCGTGAGAGATTGAATAAGCGAACATTTCTAGCTCGCGGTTAGTGTTCTCTAGCTGCTGAGTTCGCTGGCGTACCTTCTCTTCTAGCGTTTGATTGAGCTGATTGAGGCGCTGTTCAGCCTGCTTTCTGTCAGTTATGTTTTCTGCAATACCATCAACAATCAACTCTCCATTAATCTCATTACTCGTCGCGCTCACCTTCATCCACAGCGGCGGGCGATCGCTACGCGCTAACACTAACTCTGCCGCTGTAGAAGAATTCTCTTCTCCAAAAGCCATCTTTAGCTTCGTGTCTAATACAGCGCGAGCGGCTTCTACCGAGTCAACCCCTAGCATATTGAGCATTGCGGTGTTGGCATCTAACAGTTCTCCGGTCAGCATTGCTCGAAAAATGCCAACCTCTAGCTGCTGAAGCAACGCCTGAAGCCTAAGCTCTAGCTGTGAGGCCCGCAGCCGAATATGAAACTGCTGCCATACCGATCTTACAGACTGACACAGCCGAATAAAATGCTGAGGAGACTTGATCACGTAGTCGTTGAGCCCGGACTTCATCGCTTCAACGGCGATTTCTTGTGTCCCTGTATTAGTGAACATAATCACCGGGCAGGCAGTTCGCTGGCTATTAACAGCTCGTAATACCTGAAGACCGTTCGACCAGCCTAGCTGATAGTCAGTAATGACCAGCTCAAAATCAGCAGCAGCTAAAGCACTGTCTAGCTCTTTCTGGTTAATCACCTCATGCACCGTCAGCGAGTCAAACTCTTTGGCAAGTTCTCGCCGAGTCAGCAGACGATCGTTAGGGTTATCATCAATCAGCAAAACTGATGTTAAAGGGGGATAACGCATCTTTCTGGCAGCGTGCTGGATTACAGTCGCGTTTATAAAGCAGTCGCTTTTACTATGGCTACGTTTGTATTTCTTATAAAGTGGCTGTCAAAATAGTCTTAATGATTGGACTAAAATTCTGACCCTATTAGCTTTAAAGAATAGGCGGAGCGATCTCAATAGAAGGATACTGGTTTACCTTTAGCCAGAACTTATCTAGCGCTCCGATCATAGACTCAAGGGCTGACGAGGTAACGGGCTTAACTAGGTAAGAATTTGCTCCAATTTCATAAGCATGATCCACGTCGGTATTCTCTCTAGAAGAAGTGAGTACCACGATAGGAATGCGACGGATGACAGGCTTGGTTTTTACCCATTCGAGCACTTCGAGTCCGGAGCGACGAGGCAGTTTGAGATCTAGCAGAATGAGTAGTGGCAAGGGATGTTTCCTGCGATCTTCGTAGGGGGCATCTCCGGCAAGGTAGTCTACAGCCTCATCTCCATCCTTCACGACATGGATAGGAATAGTTAGATTTGATTTGCGAAATGCTCGCTGAACTAACAAAATGTCGTTGGCATCGTCCTCGACAAGCAGCAGTCCGCCAGCCTGTAAATTCATCATTTTGAGCTCTTTTCCCGTTTCTAGAACCCGTTATTTTATATTAAAGAAAAGTTTTATGTATTGCTCAGTGTATCTTAAGACTGCACTTCAAGCTGCCGTCACTCTGTTTTTACAAAGTCAATCCAAAATCTGCTGCCCTGTCCCGCAGCAGATTCTACCCCGACGTCTCCACCTATTGTTTGAGCGCCTCGTTTTACAATTGCCAAACCAACGCCAGTGCCAGGGTAGGTCTCGTTACTGTGCAGTCGCTCAAATACGCTAAAAATGCGCTGCTGGTGTTTGGCAGCGATTCCTAACCCGTTGTCGCTAATCCAGACACGAGCATTATCAGAGGTTGCCTCACAGCTCACCGTCACGACAGGTAAGGTGCAGGGCTCTACGAACTTGAGGCTATTGGTCAATAAGTTGGTAAACATCTGCTTGACAATATAGCGGTTACCCAAGACCAGCGGCAGCTCATCGGCAATGATAATTTGGGCTTGAGCAGTACGTATCAGCGGGTCTAGCTCCTGACAGATTTGCTCAATAATCTGCCTTAGGTCGATTGGCTGAAGGGAGATATGTGTTCGGCTAATGCGGCTGTATGCCAGCAAATCTGAAATTAGGGTGTCCATCTTAGTGGCGGCAGTGACAATCCGCCTGGCATAGTCGCCCGCGACGCTATCCATTTTGGTTGCGTAGTCTTCTAACAGCGCCCTGGCAAAGCCTTCCATAGCTCGCAGCGGCGCTCGCAAATCGTGAGAGACAGTGTAGGTAAAGGCTTCTAGCTCTTGGTTGACCTCTGTAAGCTGGGCGGTACGCTGCGCCACTCGCTCTTCTAACGCCTGGTTGAGCCGCGATACTTTTTGCTCGGAGGCTTTCAGGGCAGTGACATCTGCCGCCATCGACATCACCAGCCGTCGCCCATCTGCGAGCTGCCCTAACGGAGACGAACTAAACTGCCAGATACGCTGTTCCCCGCTTTTAGTTGTTAGCGTAAATTCTCCCTCATCAACGGTTTGGTCGAGCTTGAATAGCTGGTTGATCCCTTCTAGTATGTTGTCGCTCCGATGTCCATAAGCCTTTTGCACCCAGTCATCTAAGGTAATGAGTTCTTCGGCGCTGTAGCCGGTCAGCCGGGTCCAGCCCTCGCTCAGCGCCACAATTTCGCCGTCTTCTGCATAGATCAAAATGGGTAGCGGCGCGCTGACAATCGCCTGTCGATAGGCGCGATCTTCTAGCGCACAGGCTTGGCCATTGCCCATATCGTGCAGCTTATTATCGGTTGTCTGTAAACCGTCAGGCATTGGTCATGAGTTTCCAAACTAGCGGGTTAAAGACGCCCTTTGAACACAGGCTACTTTTATCTGCTTGTTCTAGCAGGCGACTGTGCTATTCCTTTAGACGGATTGTTAAAAATCAGAATCCTTTAAGCTGGTACATAAACTTAGCTCTCTTTTAGCTATGGTAGGCCGTTCTGCAAATCTAGATACCCAGCTTGACTCACCTCAGAAAGAGCCTTTAGCTAAGAGTCTAGAGGTTAGTGTTGAGCGGGTGCCTACGACACTGACGAATTGCGATCGCGAGCCCATTCGCATTCCAGGGCAAATTCAGCCCCACGGCATCTTGGCTGTTCTAGAGCCTACCGCATTAGTCATTTTACAGGTGAGCGCAAATGTTGAACACCAGCTAGCGATGTCTCCTAGCGTACTGTTAGGGCAGCCACTAAGTAAGCTGCTAGGAGAGGCCCAGGCTGAGGCTGTGCGGCAAATAGTTTTTGATGTTGAATCTAACGAGGGGGAGCAGTCATGCTTGCTGACGCTACCTTCTAAATCCGCTGACCTGCAGGCGAACTGGCGTGGACTAATACATATCGAGCGTGAAACCGTTCTGCTAGAGCTAATTTGTCAGCCTAATAGCAATGCCTTTGAGGGCGAATGTTTAGATGCAGACGCTTCAGATAGCCTCGGTTCGAGTTCGCTCGGTTCGAGTTCGTTCGGTTCAAGTTCGTTCGGTTCAAGTTCGCTTGGCCCGATCGCTCTGCATGAGCGGTTGCGCCGAGGAGTGAGCCAGTTTCAACAAGCAGACAGCCCAGAAGAAGTTGCCAGCATTGTCGTCGAAACAGTACAAGCCCTAACCGGACTGAGTCGGGTAATGGTTTATAAGCTAGGGCACGACTACAGCGGCGCAGTCATCGCAGAGGCGATTGAGGATGCTGAGCTAGAAAAAGAGAGTTTTTTGGGCTTGCGCTTTCCTGCGACCGACATTCCAGCTCAGGCCCGGCAGCTCTATTTGCAAAACTGGCTGCGGGTGATTCCCAATGTTGGCTACCAGCCTGTACCGCTAGTTCCCGAGCGCCATCCCCACTCTCAGCGCCCAACAGATTTAGGGTCAGCCATGCTGAGAAGCGTTTCCCCAATGCATGTGGAATATCTGCAAAACATGGGCGTGCAGGCATCAATGTCGATTTCTTTAATTGTTGAAGATCGGCTCTGGGGTCTGATTGCCTGCCACCATCCCGAACCCAAATACATCGACTACGAGACGCGTAAAGCCTGCGAATTTTTAGGACAGATTGCCTCAGTTGAGCTGTTTCGCCAGCAAACCCTGATTGAGAAAACCTATCAGGCGCAGGTGCACGCCATCCAACAGCAAATTCGTCGAACGATCTCACAATTACAGCCTGCCCACGCCATTGAGTCGGTTTTGATTCAGTATCAGCGCGAGCTGCTAACGCTGGTACAGGCAAGCGGCGCGGTCATCGCCTTGGGTAGCCAAATGACCCTCATCGGTGAGACGCCGCTAGCTAGTCGCATTAGGCCCCTGCTGGAATGGTTAATAGAACAGAATGAAGATGTTTACCACACTCAGGCGCTTTCTCAGGTGTTTGAACCGGCTAGCCAGGATACTGCCTGCGCTAGCGGCCTGCTCGCTATTTCAATCTTTTTACCCGAGGCTTCGTACCATATTCTTTGGTTTCGCCCTGAGCAAAAGCGTTCGGTGCAATGGGCGGGCAACCCTCACAAATCTAAGACCACTGCTGACGACGGTAGCCTGTACCTGACGCCGCGTCAGTCTTTTGAGCGCTGGCAAGAAGACGTATACGAGCAGTCACGGCCCTGGAGGGCAACAGAAATTGCCGCTGCCCAGGAGCTACGAGCAACTTTGCTACTTACTGCATTGGAGTTTTCTCGCTCGGCGCTGCGAGAGTCCGCTAAAAGAGCGCAGGTGGCAAACCAGGCGAAAAGCCAGTTTTTGGCCAAAATGAGTCATGAGTTGAGAACGCCGCTCAACGCTATTTTGGGTTTCACGCAGCTAATTCACCATCACGAAACGCTCTCTAGCGAGCAGCGCGATCGCCTAGATATTATCAATCGTAGCGGTGAACATCTGCTCTCTTTAATTAACGATGTTTTAGAAACGTCGCGAATTGAGGCCGGACAGCCCAGACTAAACGAGAGCTGTTTTGATCTCTATCAGTTTATTGCATCTGTGCGCGACATGCTGACACTGCGCGCCGCTAAAAAAGGCCTGTTGCTAAAACTAGAACAGACTGAACCACTGCCCCAATATGTGTGGGGCGATGAGGGTAAGCTCAGGCAAATTATTATCAATCTGGTTGGTAACGCGGTGAAGTTTACTGAGCAGGGCGAAGTCATACTCAAGGTATCTTCGACGGCTGAGACCGACTCGGACTATGTCCAGGTTCAGTTTGAGGTTGTCGATACTGGGCCGGGGGTTGCGACTGAAAATTTTAAGGCAATTTTTGAGCCTTTCCATCAAACTGAGACTGGGCGAAATGCTCATGAGGGGAGCGGCCTGGGCCTTTCGATTAGTCGACAGAATGCCAGGCTAATGGACGGCGGCATTGAGGTGCGATCGCAGCTAGGACAGGGCTCTACATTCACCTGTCACGTTCAGCTCAGCGTGATGACAGCGGCAGACCTAAGACCTGATAGACTGTCTCGAAAGGTAATATCCCTCGCTCCAAATCAGCCTAGCTATCGAGTTCTGGTAGTAGAAGATGTCGCCGAAAATCGTCAGCTTTTGGTAGCTTTGCTGACGACGGTAGGGTTTGATGTCTGTGCGGTCGAAAACGGTGCTGAAGCCGTGGCCATTTGGCATGAGTGGCAGCCACACTGCGTTTGGATGGATTTGTACATGCCAGAGATGGATGGTTACAAAGCGACCCAAACAATTCGAGCCGCCCACAAGGCAAATCATAAGACAGAGGTGCCCAGACATAAAACCGTCATTATTGCCCTAAGCGCTTCTGTGCTTGACCATATGCAAGATGAATTTTTAGAAGTAGGCTTTGATGACTATGTGTGTAAGCCGTTTCAGATCAATGAGATCTTTGATAAAATGCATCAGCATTTGGGCGTGAGGTATCAGTATGCAGACGACTTTGCATCGCTAGGAGATACCGATACAGAGGCGGAGGGTGCGATCGCCACGATTGAAGCCTGGGATACCGCCAAAATAGCCGACATTCAAACGCAGCTAAAACAACAACCTTCTACCTGGAAACGAGCCTTCTTCAAAGCGGTTTTGGGCGCTAGAGAGCGTAACGTCAAAGCGCTGCTCGATCAGCTACCGACAGAACAACAAGATCTGGCCAACTTACTCAGAAACTGCGTGAATCAGCTCAAGTTTGATGTACTCAATCAGCTAGTGCAGCCGCTTAATACCAAATGATGACAGACCTACCCGCTCAGCATCTCGCAGAAATCGGTGATATTCTCATCGTTGACGATCATCCAGAAAACCTGCAGCTTTTGGTTGACGCGCTGGGCCAAGATGGGTATGAGCTACGCCGAGTGCTCAGCGGACAGCAAGCGCTACAGGTGGCCCAGTTTGACCCGCCTGATTTAATTTTGTTAGTAACTACTCAGGCTTAATTCTTTCAGTTGATTGAGGAAGGCTAGACTCTTTACAAGCTATGGTTTTGAAGGTGTAGAGTAAATCAGTAGGCGACCAGAAATTGAGCGAGCGCGAGCCAAAACTGAATATCAGCGAAGCAGACATCCGCGCGGTATACCAGGAAGGTGAAGAAGCAGTGGTGGCACTCTTCAAGGTGCTAATAGCGCGAATAGATCGGACAGAAGCGCGGCTCGATACGCTAGAAAATCAGCAACACAAAGATAGTCGCAATAGCAGTAAGCCACCGTCAGGCGATGGGTTCAAAAAGCGCACCAAAAGCTTACGAAAAAAGAGTGAACGCCCCAGTGGTGGTCAAACAGGCCATCCAGGCAGCACCTTGGAATGGTGCGAGACTGTCGATGAGAGGGTGCAGCATTCGGTAGACGCCTGTGAGAGCTGCGGTGCATCCTTGTCAGCAGTTGCCGTCATAGACTACGAGCGTCGCCAAGTGCATGAGTTACCCCCTTTGCAACTACAGGTGATAGAACATCAGGCGGAAATTAAGCGCTGCGAGCAGTGCGAGTGGCATACGCGGGGAGCGTTTCCCGCCGAAGTGAATAGCCCGGTGCAGTATGGCAGCGGACTCAAAGGGTTGATGGTGTACTTGATGGATGCGCAACTGTTGCCGTCAGCACGAACCTGCGAGGTGCTCAGTGAAGTGCTAGGCTGCCAAATCTCAGAAGGAACGCTCTACACCGCACGGACGCAGTGCTTTGAGCGCTTAGCGCCAGTCGAAGCGCAGATTAAAAAGAGCATTATGACCTCAGCGGTGATGCACTGTGACGAGACTGGGCTACGGGTAAACAGCAAGCTGTGGTGGTTGCATGTTGCTAGCACAGCTTGCTTGACCTACTACTTTGTTCATCCTAAACGCGGCCAAAAGGCGATTGATGAGATGGCTATGCTGCCGACCTTCCAGGGCATTAGTGTCCACGATGGTTGGCAAAGCTACTTCCTGTATGACTGTCTGCATAGCTTATGCAACGCGCATCATTTACGCGAACTACGCTTCATCAATGAACGCTACGAACAACCTTGGGCTGCTGAGATGACGACACTTTTAGTTGACATTAAAACGGCAGTGGATGACGCCAAAGACAACGCTGATACTGCGCTTTCGGGGCTGCAGCTAATCAAGTTTGAACGGCGTTATCGAACCTTATTAGCAGATGGCTTCAAAGCTAATCCGCCGCCGCCGGTTGATGAATCACTACCGAAAAAAAGGGGGCGGGTAAAACAGTCGCCGCCCAAAAACTTACTCGACCGGCTTCAAGCGCATCAATCGGCTGTCTTAGCTTTTATGCACAACTTTCAGGTGCCTTTTGATAACAATCAAGCCGAACGCGATGTGCGCATGATGAAGCTCAAACAGAAGATCTCTGGTTGCTTTCGCTCGCCAGCGGGCGCTCAACAGTTTTGCCGTACTCGGGGCTATATTTCTACGCTGAGAAAGCAGGGTCTCCCTGTACTTGATGCGCTTAGAAGTGTTTTCCTCGGCTCCCCAACAATTCCAACACTTCAACCTGAGTAGTTACTTTTGTTAGATATTAGAATGCCGGAGATAGACGGCTATGAAGTCTGTCGTCGGCTGAAGGCCGAGCCTCAGACACGAGGCATTCCTGTCATCTTTCTCAGCGCCTTAGACGAGTCACTCGATAAGGTAAAAGCCTTTAACGTCGGCGGTGCGGACTATGTCACTAAACCTTTTCAAATTGAGGAAGTGCTCGCTAGGGTAAGGCATCAAATTAGGCTACAGCAGCTACAAAAAGAGAATGCGAAACAGCAGCAGCAGCTCGAAGAGCGATCGCAAAAGCTAGAAGCGGCAAATGCTGAGCTAGCGCTGTTCACGTCATCAGTTTCTCACGACTTGCGATCGCCTCTACGCGGATTACAGGGCCTTTCTCAAGCCCTCCTCGAAGACTACGCCCCTCAGTTAGATGAGCTAGGAAAAACCTACCTACAGCGCATCGAAGCAACGGCCATTACGATGAATCAGCTACTAAATGACTTAATTACCTATAGTCGCATAGACCGAATCGAGGTTTTAGTAGAGCCGGTTTCACTAGATGCTGTTGTTATATCAGCGCTTGAATCGCTGACAGCAGAGACTGACCAGAAACAGGCAACTGTTGAAGTACAACCCAACTTACCTCAAGTGATGGGCTACGCGCCTGTATTAGATCAAGTAGCCAAAAATTTACTAGACAATGCCTTGAAGTATGTTGAAGTAGGCGAGCAGCCTGTGGTCAAAATTGGTGCCTTCATCGTAGAACCCAACGAGACGAAACCCGACGAAACAGGTTCAAATGAAACAGATTCAAACGCAGCAGAAAAGACTCAAGTTTGTTGGTTTTTTCAAGATAATGGTATTGGGATTTTGCCCGAGCATCGGTCCAAAATATTTCAGCCTTTCAGTCGGTTGCACGGTGTAGAATCATACCCTGGTTCTGGCTTTGGGTTAGCTATTGTACAGCGCGGCATCAGCCGACTAGGTGGTACCTGCGGCGTCGAATCCTCTGGGCCAGAAGGTAGCCGCTTTTGGATCAAGCTACCGGCTTATCTGCCACATCACGATCTTTAGTCTCTAGGTAAGCTGTGAGAAACTGGGCCTCAACGTCATCGGCAGTGAGCGCAGGCGAAAACAAGTAGCCCTGACCTAGCTGGCAGCCAAGCTGCTGTAGCTGCTGAAGTTGCTTTGACGTCTCAATGCCTTCTGCTACAACAGTTAATTCGAGCTGCTTGCCCAGGGCAATGATTGTACTAACAACTTGATAATTGCGGCTATCTACTTGCATTTGACCCACAAAAGAACCATCGATCTTGAGGGTATTTGCCGGTAAACGATGCAGATAATTGAGAGACGAATATCCGGTGCCAAAATCGTCAATGCTGATCTGAATGTTCCTAGACGCTACCTGGGCTAAAACCTTGATGGTTTGCTCAGTGTTCTCAATCAGCATGCTCTCGGTAATCTCTAAGGCGATCGCTTCCCCTGCTAATCCGGTCTTAGCTAAAATCGCATCAATATCTTCTATCAAGCAAGGATTACACAGATCTTGAGCAGAAAAGTTAATACTGATTCTGAGGGGAAAACAATTCGCATACTGTTTTTGCCAAAGAACCATTTGATGACAAGCTTGCTCAAACACCCAAGTATCTATCTGCACAATCATCCCTATCTCTTCGGCAACCGGGATAAATTCATCAGGCAAAATGAATCCATGCGTCGGGTGTTGCCAACGCGCTAACGCCTCAAATCCGACTAGGTGACGACTGCTCACCTTAAAAATAGGTTGATAGTATACAGTGAACTCTCCCTGTTCGAGGGCTCTGCGGAGATCGTTTTCTAAAGTGAGGCGTGCCTGCGCTTGAATATGCATAGATACATCAAAAAGCTGGTACGCATTTTTCCCCTGAGCCTTAGCACGATACATCGCAATATCGGCATCGCGCAGTAGGTCAGATGCCCGATAGTAATCCGCTGTGCCCAGCACGATGCCGATGCTGACACTGGTGAAAATCTCATGGCCATTGATAGTAAACGGTATCCGACAATCTGCCAAAATCCGCTCGGCGATGTGAATGACTGCTTCTGCGTCACTACTCTCCTCTAATAAAATCACAAACTCATCGCCGCCTAGTCTGGCCACTAGGTCAGTCTCTCGCAGATGCATTTTAAGATTTTGGGCCATCGTTTTGAGCAGCCCGTCTCCAACTAAATGTCCCAAGCTATCGTTGATTACCTTGAACCGATCTAGATCTAGAAATAAAACAGCATACTGGTAGATTTGACGGCGCTTGGCTCTGCTGAGCGTAAATTCAATCCGCTCCAATAAAAGGGTACGATTTGGCAGGTCCGTCAATGGGTCATGCAAAGCATTATGGGCAACCAGGTCTTGAGTTTGCTTCAGAGCGCTGATGTTGGTCAAGCTGCCTGTATAGCCACTCACCTGTCCTTGCGAATCACGTTCTGCAACAGACTGCCCATAAACCCACGTCACCGTACCGTTAGATTGTTGAAAGCGATATTCAAGCTGGAAAGGACGGTCTTCTTTGGCAGCTCGATCCCACGCAGCAGCGACTCGGTCACTGTCGTCAGGATGTAGGCCCTGTGTCCAGCCCTTTCTAGCAGCGACTTCTTGAGTGAGCCCGGTAATTTCACACCAGTGCTCGTTAACGTATAAACAGCGCCCCGCTGCATCGGTTCTATAAATTCCTACCGGCACTAATGACGCTAGCGTAGCGTAGCGTTGTTCGCTTTCTCTCAACGCGGTCTCGATTTGCCGCTGCGCGCTCAGGTCTCGAAACAACCAGCGGAACCCAACAATTTGGGACTGGCGATCTCGTACAACCGCAACCGTGAAGTTGGCATACAGAGTCTGCCTTTTGGCGTCTCGCAAGCACAAATCGATATTCTGTAAGGCTATGCCTTGTTGCAGGTCGTTCAAGAGGGTATAAAAGTATTGTCGCGCTGGCGGAGCTATTAGGATAACTAAAGGCTTACCAATGCATGATTGCTGAGGCCGCTTCAACAGGGTCGCCGCAGTGAGGTTAATTTGTTTAATCAGACCCCGATGATCAGTGACAATATAGCCATCTGGAGCTAAATTAAACAACTCAAAATATTGCTGACGTTCTGCTAACAAAGCGCTTTCAGAAGCCTCTAGTCGCACATGCTGAGTAGCTAGATCTTCTGAAAGTACGTGTATCTCTTCTAAGGCAGTTGACAGGCTCTCTAAGGCTTCGGTAAGCAGTACAGTAGAAGACGGTGGCGATCCCGCCTGCTGAATCAGCTCTGCCAGTTTCTGCTGCGTTTGTCCAAGCTTGGCATCAAAACTATTTAGGTACCCTGTCATGACTTCCCGAAATTGTAGAGTATTACAGCCCTGTAGTGGCCAAGTCATCATACTTACGGTTGAGAATAAAACTGTGATTTAATCACGGGGTCACACTTTCGAGGTAGTCGAGCCTGACATCACTACGATGAATCTGCTGTACAGCCGCGCTCCGCAAAACTAGCATAAGCGTGATCGCCTTCGGTTCCACACTATCAACGCCTACCACAACCTCTCTAGTATCAGCCGTTCCCAGTTCGTTCTAGCTAAAAGCAAGGTCTCAGCACGTTCTGCTGGTGACAAATTCGAGGCAAAATGTAGAGATTGTTGTTTCAAGAATTCGTTGAGAAGGCTTGCCCATGCTGACTAATCCCCCCCATCTCTCTGCGCCGCCGCTTAGCCCTCAGCTCGATCAGAAAATTACGGCAGCGCAAAATTATCTGCTATCGCTTCAAAAGCCAGAGGGCTACTGGTGGGCCGACCTAGAGTCTAATGTTTCGATGACGGCTGAAGCTGTTTTGCTGCACACGCTGTGGGGAACAACAGACACGCTGCCGCTGGCTAAGGTGGAAAAATATTTGCGATCGCACCAGTGCACCCACGGCGGCTGGGAGCTTTTCTACGGCGATGGAGGAAACCTAAGTGTTTCTATCGAAGCCTATATGGGCCTACGCTTACTAGGTGTCTCAGCTAGCGATCCAGCGCTAATCAGGGCCAAAGCCTTTATTCTCAGCCAAGGCGGGGTGAGCAAAGCTCGCATTTTCACCAAGTTTCATTTAGCAATGATTGGCTGCTATCGCTGGGAAGGTTTGCCATCTCTGCCACCGTGGATCATGCTGTTGCAACATCCTTTCCCTGTCAATATTTACGAGCTTTCTAGCTGGGCTAGGGGCAGCACCGTGCCGCTGCTGATTGTCTTTGATAAAAAGCCTGTACATCAGGTGAGCCCAACGTTTAGCCTCAATGAGCTATACGCAGAAGGCATTGAAAATGTACGCTGGGAACTGCCTGAAAACGGCGATTGGAGTGACGCATTTTTGCTGTTGGATAAAGGCTTTAAGCTAGCAGAATCTCTTAACTTAGTGCCTTTTCGTGAGGAAGGCTTACAGCAGGCTGAAAACTGGATAATTGAGCGCCAGGAGGCAACGGGCGACTGGGCAGGCATCATCCCGGCAATGCTGAATTCGATGCTGGCACTATACGCGCTCAACTACGACCTAAACGATCCGGTTGTTCATAGGGGCTTTCAAGCGCTCGATCGCTTTGCCGTCGAAACAACAGAGACTTACTGGATTCAGCCGTGCGTATCTCCTGTATGGGATACGGCTTTGGCAATTAGGGCGCTGGCCGATTCAGAGCTGTTGGACGCTTCGGCACTCGCTAAAGGAGGAGAATGGCTGTTGGAAAAGCAGATTATTGACTATGGTGACTGGGCAGTCAAAAATCCGCAGGGTCGGCCAGGCGGCTGGGCGTTTGAGTTTGAAAATCGGTTTTACCCTGATGTGGATGACACGGCAGTGGTGGTTATGGCGCTTGCTGCGATCGCACTACCCAACGAATCGCTCAAGCAAGCGGCCATTTCTCGGGGCGTCGATTGGGTCAGCTCTATGCAGTGCAAAACAGGCGGCTGGGCGGCTTTTGACGTTGACAACGACCAGGACTGGCTCAATGCAATACCCTACGGTGATTTGAAGGCAATGATCGATCCAAGTACCGCAGATGTGACTGCTAGGGTAATAGAAATGCAGGGGCGGCTGCCTTTGAAGGGCGCTCTAATTTCAAAGAGAAAACTGGCGAATGGCCTGCGCTATCTGATTGAACAACAAGAGTCAGACGGAAGCTGGTTTGGTCGGTGGGGTGTCAACTACATTTACGGCACTAGCGGAGCGCTAGCGGCCCTGACCTTGATAGATCCTCGACGCTATCAGCACCAAATTTTACGCGGAGCGCTTTGGCTAGTAAGCTGTCAGAATGAAGATGGCGGCTGGGGTGAAACCTGCAAAAGCTATGATAATCCTCAGCTAAAGGGTCAGGGTAGCAGCACGGCCTCTCAAACGGCCTGGGCACTGCTAGGTCTAATAGACGCAATGGGTTCGGGGGTGACAGATTTCAATTTGACAGATAGGTCCAACCTTCAAGCAGCCATTCAAACCGGCATTCAATACCTGTTAAACACGCAAAGAGAAGATGGAAGCTGGGCAGAGATAGAGCACACTGGCACAGGCTTTCCCAGTCATTTCTATCTGCGCTATCACCTGTATCCCCAAGTTTTTCCACTGATGGCGCTAGGTCGCTACCGGGCGATCGCTAGCACCTAAAGCGCCTAAAGTGGCCTAGCCAAAAAGACTGCTGAGCGATCGCATCATATTTTGAGGCTGCATAGCGTCTTCGGCGGCAGTAGGCTCATAGCCACAGTGCACCATGCAGTCTGCGCAGCTAGGGTTGCCACTTTTTACGCCGTAGTCTTCCCAGCGCGTGCTCTCTAGCAGTTCCTTATAGGTTTTGGTATGGCCCTCATTCAGTAAATAGCACGGCTTTTGCCAGCCTAAAACGCTAAAGCTAGGGCTCCCCCAGGGCGTGCAGTCATAGTCCTTTTGCCCAGTCAAAAAGTCTAGAAAAAGCGGATTGTGGTTAAAATCCCACTTTTTTTGGCCCGCCCGCATGGGCGCAAAAATTTCGCGAAACAGCGCCTTGGTTTGTTCTCGCTGCAAGAAATGATCTTGGTTAGGAGCCCACTCATAGCTGTAGCCCGGAGAGACCATCATGCCATCTACCCCTAGCTCAGTAAGATAGTCAAACAGGTTCTGAATTTCTTTAGGATCGGTGCCTTCAAACACAGTCGTATTGGTCGTCACGCGAAACCCTTTTGCCTTGGCGGCGCGAATAGCGCTGACAGCTTTGTCAAACACACCTTTGCGATCCACGCACTGATCGTGCAGTGCCTGCAAACCATCAAGGTGCACGCTAAAGCTGAGATAGGAAGAGGGCTGAAACTTGTGAAGACTTTGCTCTAGCAAAAGTCCGTTAGTGCACAGGTATACAAACTTTTTGCGGTCCACTAACCCCGACACAATCTCTTCAATTTGGGGGTGCAATAGAGGCTCTCCCCCTGGTATAGAAACAACAGGCGCGCCACATTCTTCTACCGCCGCAAAACATTCTTCTGGAGAAAGATTTTGCTTTAAGATTTCCTTAGGGTGTTGAATTTTTCCGCAGCCTGAGCAGGCCAGGTTACAGCGAAACAGAGGTTCTAGCATCAGCACTAGCGGATACTGCTTGCGGCCCTTGAGCTTTTGAGCAATCAAATACTGCCCTACTGAAACCGCCTGCTGTAGGTGAATGCCCATTTCTTTAGTCCTTAATTATGCTTAGAAAATACTCAAAAAAAGTAGTGGTTTAGAAAGTAGCGATCGCTTTTATCACACGTCTAATGAGTTCTACTCTAAAACACATTTGCTATTTGTGAGGCCATTTGTAAATGAGCCCGATAACTGGGTCCGATAACTGGGCCCAATAGCCGGGTCCGATATCTGGACCTGCAAATTAATCTGCCCTTAATGCTTTTGAATGCTTTTAAGGAAAAATGATACATTGTGTCCTTAGATTGACCTTCTAGGTTCGTCCTTGACCATTTCGTTTTCGACCGTTTCGTTTTCGACTGTTTCGTTCTCGACCGCTTCGTTTTCGACCTTTGTGAGGAGATGTCTGAATGTTTTCTATCAATCCTGCGCTTACGCTACTCAAAGAAACTAGTCGAACGTTCTATATTCCTATTAGTCTTTTGCCAGCAGGGCTTCAAGAAGCCGTGGCCTCAGCCTATTTGTGCATGAGAGCTATCGATCAGATAGAAGATCACGCCGAGTTAGATTATGTTGTAAAGGCCAAATTACTAAGAAGAATTAGCCTGAACCTACAGGCGGGGACAGCAGACTCTAGCGTGGATGATTTTGCCAAGGGTCTAGACAGCCACAAAGGTGAATTAGAAGAGGTCACGCTGCGCATAGGTGAGTGGGCACGCTTAGCTCCTAACAGCATTTCACCACGCATTTGGGATGCCACCGCTGCAATGGCCGATCGCATGGCCTACTGGGCAGAGCGCAACTGGAAAGTTGAAACAGAAGCCGATTTAAATGGCTATACATTTAGCGTAGCGGGCGCGGTTGGCCTGATGCTCTCAGACCTATGGGCTTGGCACGATGGCACACAAACGAGCCGAACAGCAGCAATTGGCTTTGGCCGAGGCTTGCAGTCTGTCAATATTCTGCGTAACCACAAAGAAGACTTTGCGCAGCGGGGGGTTAGCTTTTTCCCAGCGGGCTGGACAGAGGCAGACATGCAGGCGTTTGCCCGCCGCAATCTGGTCTTGGCCGACACCTACACAGCCGCGCTGCCAAAGGGACCTGCACTGCTCTTTTGTCGGATTCCGCTGGCGCTGGCCCATGCTACCTTAAACGTAATGGCCGAGGGCAAAGAAAAGCTCACGCGTAGCGATGTGATGGCAATTGTCTCACCGCTGAGTCAAATCGCTAGTTAATGTCTTTGAATCATGATGAACATTCTCGACCTGATAGAACAGCGACAGCGAGACAATTTCTCACTGCATGAACAGTATCTCAATCCGCAGATGGTCAATGTCTTAAAGACCATCGGATTTGATCGGCACTATGTAAAAGCGCAGGGGGCCTATCTGTTCGATCAGAAAGGCGATCGCTATCTAGATTTGCTCAGTGGATTTGGCGTCTTTGCGCTGGGGCGCAACCATCCAACGGTGGTCAAGGCTTTGCAAGATGTTTTGAGCGCTGAACTGCCCAATCTGGTGCAGATGGACGTGTCGCTGCTCTCAGGGCTGCTGGCAGAGCGGCTACAGCAGCTAACACCAGCGGGGTTAGACCGCATCTTTTTTGCCAACTCTGGCGCAGAAAGCGTTGAAGCGGCCATCAAATTTAGCCGCTGTGCCACGGGCCGCAGCAAAATTGTTTACTGCCACGGGGGCTATCACGGTCTGACCATGGGCGCGCTTTCGGCCACAGGAGACCCTCACTTTAGGGCAGATTTCGGTCCCTTTTTGCCCGATTTTGTGGCAGTACCGTTTGGTGACTTGGCAGCGCTAGAGCAGGCGCTAGCAGGACAAGACGTGGCCGCTTTCATCACTGAGCCCATTCAGGGGCACGGGGTGTGGATTCCTGAAGCCCACTATCTGCCAGAAGCGCTGGCGCTTTGCCGTCGCTATGGCACGCTGTTTATTGCTGACGAGGTGCAGACCGGGCTAGGGCGCACAGGCAAGTGGTGGGCAGTCGAGCATTTTGGCGTAGAGCCCGATCTGTTGTGTATGGCCAAAGCACTTTCAGGTGGACTAGTGCCTGTGGGGGCAGTGGCCTGCCGACCGTGGATTTTTCAGAAAGTCTTCAACCGTATGGACCGCGCGGTTATTCACGGCAGTACGTTTGGAAAGAACAACTTAGCGATGGCCGCAGGGCTTGCAACGCTATCGGTATTAGAGAGTGAAAACTGGATTGACCATGCGGCTAAAATGGGCGAGCAGATTGTTGACGATTTGCAGCCTTTGGTAGCGCAGCACGACTGTCTGAAGGCGGTGAGGGGCAAGGGGATGATGATAGCGCTAGAGTTTGGCGAGCCAAAGAGTCTAAAGCTAAAGCTCTCTTGGAAAATGTTGGAATCTGCTAATCGAGGCCTATTCTCGCAGATTGTCACAGTGCCACTGTTTACTCGTCATCGCATTCTCTCTCAGGTGGCAGGCTACGGCATGAACGTAGTGAAATTTATGCCGCCGCTGATATTGACAGAGGCAGATCGCCAGTGGATGGTTGAGGCGGTAACAGACGTAGTGACAGATGCGCATCGGGTACCGGGCGCGGCTTGGGATTTTGGTAAAACCTTGGCGACTCAAGCAATGCGAGCCAAAGCTGGGTCTCGATAGGCTGGCATATGTACAACTACAAGATATACACAACTAAAAGACGTTGCTAATAGTCCACGTTTTTGACCTGCCTGCCCTATAGATACCCCTTCAAAGAGAACTTTCGGCTTGAAAGCAATTAAGCACCGAGTTGTATGCTTTCAAGCCACTCCGACTGAAGCAGCTCTTCTCTAGAGGAATGAAACGGCACAGCAGGGCAGGTCGGTAGCTTCAGTCACTAACCGATTTCGTAGCCTCTCAAACTCATGTACGTACGGTAGGTCTCAACAAAGAGACATTCCAAAAGCTATGGCAAGTCTGTTCCACCCACTTTGCGGCAGCAATTTCAATACGCTAATCAAACTGCTGTTGGCAAATGGGCCGGTGGCCACAAACCGCTGGCCGCAGGTCGCGATCGCACTAGCTGTCTCACTAGCCCGCTGGCCGTTTTCAACGACAGAGCAGGCTCTTTATCGGCTGCGACCATCTGCTTCTATAGCCACTTCTACGCCTGCCCTTATGCCCGATCCTATCTTTATCGTAGGCTACTGGCGATCGGGCACCACCCACCTACACAACTTGATGGCCAAATCTCAGCAGTTTGGCTATATCACACCGCTAGCAACCGGTCTACCATGGGATATTTTAGGCATTGTGCGGGCCCTAGAGCCACTATTGGAAAAAGCACTACCTCAAGATCGCTACGTCGATAATGTGGCAGTCACCCCCACCTCTCCTCAAGAAGACTCGATTCCCTTAGCCAGCATGGGCGCTCGCTCTTACTACCACGGACTTTACTTTCCCCAGCATTTTGAGTCTCATTTCCGCAAAGACGTGCTTCAATCAGCAGATACTGACGACAAGAGCGCCAAAAAGCGCTGGCAACTGTTGCATCGTCACCTTTTGCAAAAAGTCTCTATTCACCAAGAAGGGAAAACGCTGCTAATCAAAAACCCTGTTTATACAGGCTACATCCGTCATCTACAAGAGATTTGGCCACAGGCAAAATTCATCCACATCTACCGCAATCCCTATCGCGTTTTTCCTTCTACAAAGCACTATTTTACGCGCCTGCTGCCGGAGCTAGCGCTGCAATCTTATGATGTCGATAGTTTGCCAATTGAGCCGCTGATTTTCGAAAGCTATCTTTCTCTGATGCGATCGCTCACAGCCGACACCCAAGATATCCCGCCCCAACAGTTTTACGAACTCAGCTTTGAAAATCTTCAGGCAAACCCAATTCAAGCGCTTGAGGCCCTATTCCAGCAGCTAAATCTCCCTAACTTTCAGTCTGCACAGCCTTATATAGAAAGCTATCTAACAGACTTAAACAATTATCAGCAAAATCAATATGAGCTAGACGCGCAAACCATCAAAAGAATTGAGACTCACTGGCATCCTTATATTCAACAGTGGGGATATCAAGTCAGATAACGCAAGTCTCTTGTTAGCTGAAGCGCTTAGAAGTCGTTGCTTGAAGTGAAAGACAGAATCTTAGAGAGTTTGTAACTAGGCGCTGAAAACTGACTAGGAATTGCTGAGCACTTTGACAGGAATCTGTTTAGTGGAAAGCTGCATCAAGATCATATCTAAAGTGTGCTGAGAGCCAACCGTTAGTAGAAGTCGCTCGCCGTTAAAAATTCCCCAGCGACCGGAGGGAAGTTTGATTGTGTGGAAAGTCATAATTAGTAACAAAAATTTATAATCTGCACTCTAGAGATTCTCACGCGCTGAGTATTTATGCTTATTCCTTTAGGGAGAGATCCTTTCTGATCAAGGAAATTGGGTCCAACTCACAGATCTATGAGCTAGATCTGTAAGTCAGATATGTAGGCCAAATTTACGAATTAGAGATGAGGGTGTCGTTTGTTTCAGGTAGCTGGCCGTCTAGCCACTGATCAATTAGATAGTGCACCTCGGTGGCTAGCTCGTCGTAGAAAAAGTGTCCGGCTTCCTCAACTTCGACTAAGGTGAGGCGATGCGTTAAACGGTTAACATAGCGGCCCCAGGCAATTGGAATAATGCGATCGCACTTTCCCCACAGCAACAGCGCAGGCATCTGCAATTGAGGAATTAGCGTCTGCGTCATCGGGCTAAACTGCTCAGACGTGCGCGATTTGACCAAATAGCAAAACATTCTGGTAGCACCGCGATCGCGCGTTGGCCGCACAAAGCTTTCTACTAGCGCTGCATCTACCCGGTCTGCTTTTTGTGCGATCGCCCGCAGCGCCCCTCGAATCACCCGAGGCCGCCGTAATAGCCAAAACAAAGGGCGAATCAACAATGGCGTGGCGAACCATCCTTCTACTACTGCCCCCACCTGCGCCGCCGCGCCGCCTAGCTCCTGACGCGCCGCCGGTAGCGTTAGCATAATTAGCCGATCGACCCTTCGAGGGTGGTCTGCCGCCATTTGCAACGCCACCAACGCCCCCAAAGAGTGACCCATCAAGATCATGGGCCTGCCCAAAAACGCCTGCCAAAAATCTGCCACCTGCGCCACCCACAGATCGTTACTTAGTGCGATCGCTACCTTCTGCGATCCGCCAAACCCTAGCAAATCCAGCGCGTATACCGGACGCTCTTGAGCAAACGCCGTCAAGTTTTCCCGCCACTGCTCCAAGCTAGACCCCGCCCCGTGGATCAGCAGCAGCGGCACTTCATCTTGTACCTGCGGTCGGCTAATCAAATGCGTATACCGTATCCGCCACCCCCGCCAATACCAGATCCGCTGCTCACCCAGGCGATCTTCTACAGATCGCCCTATCTCTAACTGGTCCATTCCCGCCTTCCTACTTCTGTCTTCCTACTTCTGTCTTCCTACTTCCTACTTCCGCCTTCAACTTTACTCCCTACCCACAATCCCGCATGCTATAAAACGACGCATAAAACACCCGCTATTAGGAGATAACCGTCCATGGACCCCGTTAAACTGATGAAGCAAGAAGTCGGTCGCGCTGCTGCCGCGCAGGTTGAGTCTGGCACTGTTGTAGGGCTGGGCACAGGCTCTACAACAGCGTTCGCCATTCAGTTTATCGGTGAGCGACTTGCTGCTGGTGAGCTTAAAGATATTAAGGGCATTCCGACTTCTTTTCAGGCATCGGTATTGGCCAAGCAGCACGGCATTCCACTGACGACTCTAGATGAAGTAGACCATATCGACATTGCAATCGACGGTGCAGATGAGGTTGATCCGCAGATGAATTTGATCAAAGGAGGCGGGGCGGCGCACACTCGCGAAAAAGTGGTGGATGGTCTGGCCGAGAAGTTTGTGGTAGTGGTGGATAGCTCCAAGCTGAGCGATAAGATTGGCACTATTTTTGCGCTGCCGGTAGAAGTCTTGCCAATGGCGGTTGCACCAGTGACTCGCGCTTTAGAAAAGCTGGGTGGGAAGGTGGAAATGCGGATGGGCGTGGCTAAAGACGGCCCGGTAATTACCGATCAGGGCAATATGGTGCTAGACGTTACGTTTGATGGAATTGACAATCCAACAGACATGGAAAAAACAATCAACAACATTCCTGGTGTTTTAGAAAATGGACTGTTTGTGGGCTTAGCAACTGAAGTGCTAGTCGGTGAAGTCAAAGATGGTGAGGCGACCGTTCGCAGCATGTAGGCGGCAACAGCCACAGCGAATCAACGGATGTATTCGTTGATTTGGTTAGTAGAGTTGGCTGGTGTTACTGAAGGCTTTTAGTGGTAACAAATGTCCTCACTAAATCGACAGAAGCAATAGAACAGAAGCGATAGAACAGAAAATATAAGGTAAAAAAACGGCTAGCCTTCAGTTTATAAAGCTGGGTAGGCTAGCCGTTTGAATAAGTGCAAATTTTCTACAAAAAGCGTATAGCGTGATCGCTATACACGAGGTGTCTATTGTCGGCCTCTTTTCTACCAGCCCTTGTCAGACTGATCTTGAACATAGGCGGCAACGTTAGCAATTTCGTCTTCCGAAAGGCGTCTGCCAAAAGCTGCCATTGCGTTTTTACCGTAGGTAACTTGCTTGATAATGGCGTTGATGTCGTGCTCTGCGCCGTAGCCGTCTAGATACTGCTCTAGAGCATCTGTCTTGAGGGTTTTTGGGGCCATGATGGCATTGCCACCACCGATGTGACAGGCCGCGCAGTTAGCGGCAAATACCTGTGCGCCTTGATTAAGGTCAGCAGCGATCGCAGGTGAAATAAAGGGTGAAACTGTCCAAACCACAATCGCCAGAATAGAAGCGATAAAAGCTTTCATAGATTAAAACTCTTTTTGAAAGGTAATCATCGACTACCTTATGAGTCGCGCTGGTTTCAGGTCAAAAGACACACCGTCAAGCAAGCCAACTAGAATCGGCCCAACTAGAATCAGCTAAGAGCGAACGCTGGAAACCTGCTCGGCGCGGTAGGTGTCAGTTTCTCTGAGGCGCTGAGTGAGGAAACGGCAAATTTCTAGAATCATATGGGGGCGCTGGGTAATCAGGCTGAGGAATCGATTTTTTTCGAGTTTGAGCAGGGTACAGTCTGTCTGAGCGATCGCACTGTCCCACAGCGGCGCATCATCAAAGAGCGCAACTTCGCCAAAGTAATCTCCCCGACCTAGCTGTCTTAGTCCTCGCGGCATCTCGTCAATTTCTTTGACAAGCTGTACGGTGCCCTCTGCAATGATATATAGGTGCGCGGCAAGATCGCCCTCAGTGAAGATGGTTGCGCCCGTTAATACATGCGTTTGATCTAGGCTTTCGTCAATCAAAAGCAGCTCGTCAAGCGAGAGATTTTTAAACAGTGAAACGGTTTTGAGCAGTAGCAATCGGTTCATAACAGTTCTGGCAGGCAGATTAGCCTCAAATAGTTGGCTAGCAACCTGCTGTACAACAGGATCTGGATCGCCCGCTAAAGCTGAGGGCACCATTGCAAGCGCAATAAGTGCGCCCGACTTAATCCAGCGGTCACTTGATTCTAAAGCTTCGAGCAGCAGGCGGTACCCTTTTGTTTTTAGCCATTGAGCAGTAACGGCCAAGGTGGCAGCAGATGTGACCTTAGAAGTGACAGTAGACCCGATAGCAGACTCTACCTGAGCAGCGGCGGGCAAGTCAGTGGTCTGCTTCTTGTCAGTAGTCACCAGGGCCTCTAGTAGCGGCATCAGCGGTACAACAAATCGACGGTGACTTAGTGAGGCCAGCACCTCAATAGCGTTTTCTAGCTCTTGCTGATCGTTCGTGGCCAATAGACGGTTAACCGCATTGACAGTACGAGCGTGACCCAGAGCTGCCAAAATAAAAAGAACCCTTTGAATCAGGCGATCGTGGTAGTCAGCGATCGCTACGCTCAGGGCCTGCCAGTTGGGATGATTGCCTGGAATCTGAGGCTGCCACTGTCGGGTCTTAGCAAGCTGCTTGAAACTAGGCGCGAGGTAGTCGAACAGCTGGTTGCTGGCGTATTTGGTGCGTACAAGCCCAATCGCAGTGATGGCGGCATTGACGGTATCGGGCCGGGGGCTAGTGAGGCTTTGGGCGGCAGTATCCACGCCCGTGCGGCCAAAGGCGGCTAGGGTTTTGGCGGTTTGCTGACGAACGCGCGGATCGGCGTCGCCCAGGCAAGGGGTAATTGTCTCGAGCGACTCTTCGCAACCAGTAATGCGCAGTAAGTCCAGTGCGGCGATACGCACCATTGGATCGTAATGATCAAGCTTGCTGCTAGCAATATTGGTCGTATCAATATCGCCTTTCTGGGTCAGTGGTCCTAGAGCCTCTAGGCCGGTGCGGACGATGGTTGGGCTAGTTTGAGTAAGCACAACCTCAGAGATCAGCGGGGCAAGGCGCGGGATATGACTGTGCGCAACAATGCGGGTGATGATGTGGGCGGCGCTGTTGTTGAGAGTGGCAGGCCATTGAATAGGAGTGCTAGGCGCGGTGTTGGAGGTGGTAATAAGCTGGGCGATCGCACCTAAAACCTGCATCTCTATAGATTTATGATCCAGCCAAGATTGAATATCGTCATCGCTAGGGACATACTGATTGATCAGCAATACCTCAAGGGCAAAGGCTCTGAGCGGCAGTGCCAAGGTCACATCTTGTAGCTTTTCTGCAAAATGAGCCTGTAAGTCAACAGGGCATTGCACAAACAGCGCAATGATATCTTCGTATAGCTGAGCTTCTACAGCATCGTCTGGTGAGGATTCACTGCTCAAAATCAACTTTTCTATTTCGGGCAAAAACTGACTCGGCTGCTCTATTCTGGCCGCTAGCTCTAGTCCCTTTAGCTGACTGTATCGGTCACTTTCTAATAGCAGCTCTCGAACGGCCTCTTCTGCCTGTGAATTGAGCTGAATAGGATAGAGATCGAAGTCATTCAAATCGATGCTGTCAGAGCGAATCATCGATTCTAAACTACTGGCATAGAAGTAGCCCATCGGCAGCCTTACCAGCAGTAAGCAAACAGTCAAACACGCGATCGCCCAGGCAATTTGCGTCAGACTCAGCCGCGTTTCGCCTAGCCACAGCAAAACGCCTGCCAGGGTCAGCCCAATCGCATAGATCACACCGTCGCTCAGCGTGCGAATTCGGCCCACAAACTCGCGCGGAATGGCATTGTAGTTAAGCTGATGAACAGGCAGGTTAATGCCTTTATAGAGCGCGTCGCCGTTGATGTGCAGACCAATCGCTGCGGGCAAACCAAAGTGAGACAGCAGCGCTCCAAAGCTCGCCAAAGTTGTCAGCGGATAAACCGGGTTCATCTGCGCCACGCCGATGGTTTTGAGCAAGGGGCGAGTGGCCCCATAGATGACGGCAACCTGTATGAGGCTAATGGCAATTCGCATTAGACCCAAAAAGCCCGTCAGCGCCTGATCGCTAAACTGAGTGCCGTAAATGTTGAACCACAAGAACTCAGAGCTGATGTAAATAATTACCAGCAAAAAGCTACTGCTCGCTAAAAACAAAACAAGTGGATACCGTCTGACGAGATCTGGAAAAGTGCGCAAGGAGTCGATAATACCGACCGAACTGTGTGAGGTGTCTACGCTGATTCGGCGCTGAGAGTTTTCTAAGTACATCAGCTGAACCGCGCCAATTATAAAAATAACAGGCATACACAGCAGCAAATCTCGCGTCCGCAAATAGTGAGAGAGCACAGCCGTCAGCCCACCGCCTAAGAGCGTTCCTGCGGCCTGAGCAATGCCAATGTAGGGGGCATATCGCTTGTATTCTAGGGTCGTAAAATAGTCGGTCAGTAAGCTGGGATAGAGTACGTTGTTATGAAAATCCCACTGAAAAAAGACTGCAATTAGAAGAACATAATAGCCATAGGGTGACTCCTGGGTTAGCAGTAGCCGCAAGCCTAAAACGGCTGGGATAGAACCTAGCAGGACGGCGCGAAATAGCTGAGGGCGGCTGTAGCGATCAATAATTTGAGAGAATAGAACATAGGCCGGAAGAGAGCAAAGGCCGATAAAAATAAAGGCTAGAGGAAGATGGTCCGCGCCCACATAGCTCACGAAAAGAGAGTTGGCAATAGCCATTCCTAGCACGCTGTAGACCATCACAGTTGTGGCTAGTAGCAGCAGCTGAGTGAGCCGGTTTAACCTGATGAGCGGTTCAGGGTTGGGCTCTTGATTGAGCCATTGATTGAACCATTTGGCTGGCCATTGAGAAAAATCGCTGGTCACAGTAGGTACAGAATTTATGAAGGATTTGTTACTGGCGCTTCGGCAGCGATCGCGTCAGCCGCAGTGGCAGTGGACGTTTCTGGTGACTGGGTTGGCGACTGCTCTAAAAGCTGGGCTGGAAGCTGTACAAGAGGCGTAAGCAAGGCTGCAATCAGTAGGAAAAAGCCGCCCAGTACAACCGCGGCAAGCCGGTTTTCATGCAGCCAATGTTCCATAATCCAGCCAAATCCTAAGGAAATGGCAATTTCGGGCAGGACAATAAAAAAGTTAAAAATGCCCTGATAGATGCCGCGCTGCTGGGTCGGGATCGCGTGGGTCAAAATGGCATAGGGAATAGACTGAGCGCTGGCCCAGGTCATGCCAAAGCCCACCATTGAGAGCAGCAGTAGCCAGGGCTGATGGATGACTAGCAGCGAAATTAAGCTTAGGCCACCGCAGGCAAGGCACAGGCTGTGCACCGTGGTTCGACTGATGCGGCGGGTCAATAGCGGCAGCAAAAAAGAGAAAGGAATGCAAACGGCGTTGAACATGGCGAAGCACAGTCCGGCCCATTCAATACCTTCGTTGTAAAGAGCAGAGTCTATTTCGGTAGCACCGAAAAGATTGCGAGCGACTGCGGGCGGAAAGTAAATGAAAAAGCAAAAAATGCCTAGCCAGGTAAAAACCTGCACCCAGGCTAGCTGCTTCATAGTTGAGGGCATGTGACCTAGCGCCTGCCAGGTTTCTTGCAGGCTGCCGACGATGCCGCCGCTCTCGGCCTGCTGCTGCTCAAACTTGACTAAATCTTTGGGCGGCGATTCGGGGGTAGTGATGGCAGTCCAAAGCGTGGTTGCCAAGAATAGAGCCGCGCCTAGATAAAAAGAAAGCTCAACAGTCAGCGGAATGCGCCTAGCGTCGCCAGTCGTCGGGTCGATGCCAAGCAAATGATTGAACAGCCAGGGCATCATGGCAGCAGCGATCGCACCGATCCCGACCATCACACTTTGCATTGCAAAGCCTTGAGTTCGCTGCTTTTTTGGCAGCAAATCGCCCACAAACGCTCGGTACGGCACCATGCTGACATTAGCACTAGAGTCTAATATCCACAGCAGCCCTGCCGCCATCCACAGCGTCGAACAGCTCGGCATCAGCACCAACCCCACAGAGGCAAACAGCGCCCCACCCAGCAAATAAGGACGTCTGCGACCCAGCCTACCCCAGGTGTGATCGCTCATATTGCCAACAATTGGCTGCACAATTAGGCCAGTTAGCGGCGCGGCCAGCCACAAAATAGGGATACTGTGCGCATTGGCCCCGAGGTGCTCGAAAATAGAACTCATGTTGGCCATCTGTAGACCCCAGCCAAACTGGATGCCGAGAAAGCCGATGTTCATGTTCCAGAGCTGAAGAAAACTGAAGCTAGGATCTTGTGTGGCCGAATCTTGCGCGGCCGGATCTTGTGTAGCTAGCTCTGGCGTGGCCAGATCTGAAGGCACCTCGTTAGTCGGAAACTGCTGAGCATCCTGAACGGTATCCATGCAATATTTTCTCTTGGGTAGTCTCTCTTCAGGCTTTTTTCACAGACTTCTCTTCGTCACAGGCAGCGTCAGTTAGACGCTGACACGCTCACCAGTCTGAACTTTCCACAGGTTAGCGTAGATTCCATCTTGGGCCAATAGCGCCTCGTGGGTACCGCTTTCAATTAGCTGGCCTTGCTCCATTACATAAATGCGGTGGGCATTGCGAACCGTAGAGAGGCGGTGGGCGATCGCAATGACCGTTCGCTCCTTCGTAATTTTCTCCAAAGACTTCTGAATCGCCGCTTCTGTCTCGTTATCAACCGCAGAGGTTGCTTCATCTAAAACCAAGATTGGCGGATTCTTGAGCAGCGCTCTAGCAATTGCCAGCCGCTGCCGCTGCCCGCCCGAAAGCTTCTGCCCTCTTTCACCCACAATCGTGTCGTAGCCATCGGGTAGCCCTTGAATAAAATCATGTGCCTCTGCAATATTCGCAGCCCTTGTAATCTCATCCAAAGTAGCGTTAAAGCTGCCGTAGGCAATATTTTCTGCAACAGTGCCATGAAACAAAAACACATCTTGACTCACTAGCCCAATTGACTTTCTCAAGTCTTGTAGTTTGAGCGACTGTAAATCAAGACCATCCAACATAATCTGCCCGCCACTAACCTCATAAAAGCGCAACAGCAGCTTAACTAGCGTGCTTTTACCAGAGCCAGTAGAGCCAACAATAGCGGTTGTTTTTCCGGCCGGAATTCTAAGAGAGAGATTTTTCAAAATGGGCTGACGCTCGTGATAGCCAAAGGAGACATCTTCAAAAACTACCTCGCCGCTCACTTGCAGGGTAGGTAGCGGCGTGGTGCCAGGACGAATATCAATCGGAGTATCCAACAGATTCATCACCCGCTGCGTAGAGGCCATCGCCCGCTGATACTGATCGAGCGTTTCACCCAAACGGGTGAGCGGCCAGAGCAAACGCTGAGTGAGAAAGACCAGCACGGTGTACGTCCCAGGCTCTATATTGCCAGCGGCAGTGGCCAAGCCGCCGTAAAACAAGATGCCAGTGAAGCCAACTAAAATAACGATGCGAATAAGCGGCAGAAAAGCGGCGCTGAGCACGATAGCCCTGCGGTTACTGGTTTGGTATGCCTGCGATTCGCACTCAAGCTGACCTAGTTCGTAGGCTTCGGCGGTGAAGCTTTTAATCGTGGCAATACCCGTAAGATTGTTGATCAAACGGGCGTTAATTAGGCCCGCTTTTTCTCGAACGTCGGCGTAGCGGGGCGCAAGATATTTTTGAAAGGCAATAGCACCCCCTATAATCAGCGGCATCGGCACAATGGCCATCCACGCCAGGCTTGGAGCCAGCACAAAAAACACCGTGCCAATAATCAGCACCGTTGCGCTCATTTGAATAAGCTGATTTGCGCCCCTGTCTAAAAATCGCTCTAGCTGATTAATGTCGTCATTGAGCATTGACATCAGCTGCCCCGTGCTGCGCTCTTCAAAGTAGGCAAGCTCTAAGCCTTGCACGTGGCCATAGGCATCAATGCGCAAATCGTGCTCGATTGACTGGGCCAGATTTCGCCACAGCAGCTCGTAGGCATATTGAAAGGCCGATTCTAAAATCCAAACCAAAAAGGTAAGAGCAGAGAGCAAGATAAATTGCGATCGCAGATCAACCACGCCCCAGCGAGCCAAAACAGAATTCTGCTGATCGACCACAATATCAATAGCCACGCCGATCAGAGCCGGAGGCGCTAAATCAAACACCGTATTCAGCAACGAGCACACACTCGCTAACCAGGCCCGAGAGCGGTATTTTTGCCCGTAGGTAAGCAGACGCCGAAACGGATGGACAGACATGGTAAAACCCACAACAGTGCTCAGCGAAAGCCTGCCTTCTTTAGCTTTCTTCTAGAACACTTCAAACAGAGCGCCTCAAAGAAACCCCAAGAAAGCTCAACGGCTTCCGCTAAGGACTATAGCAAATAGGTCTTTAATCTAACGGCCCTTCTCTAGGCTACGTTCAAGGACAAGGCAGTTGTCTTTGCCTGCATAGACGGTGCCGACGGTGCCGTGCTAGGCGCATTGAGCAAGTCTTTTAAAACCCAGCGAACGGCGCTTTCTGCAAACGCATCAATTTTGTCTACAGGTAGCTGAATTGATGCGATCGCTCTCTCTTGTTTTTCTTTCTCAAAGCTCTCCGCTGTCGACACGCTCAAAATCTCATCTAGCTCTCGGCTCATGATTTCAATCGCTAAGTTGTCGACTTCTAGCGTATCTGCGGCTGGCGTGTCTGCGGCTATCGTAGCGTCAGCTATAGCTAGCTGCCGTTGAGAAGTGGCTGGCCCAGTTAGGGCCCTCCGGCTCGGGACTTCTCTATTCGCAGCTCTTCGGTTCACGTCTAAAGAAACCAGCGCTTTGGCAGCATCTCCACCAGACCGACGCTGCGTTGCCACAGCCACCGCACCCGCCGCAATCACAACCCCTAAGATTGCCTTGCCCAAGCTACCATCAGGCAGCGTCTGTTCTAGGGTCTTAGCAATCTCAACCGCCGGAGAAGCCTGCTCAGACGCTGTGGCTGTTGCCGCTTCAGTCGGCGCTACTGCGACCGGAGCCGTCGCCGCCGCGGCAGCATCTGTTTCTATTTGCGCACGCGTTTGCTCATACTGCTTAACTAGCACCGTCGCAGTTCTCAGCTCTTGCTGCAAGGACTCATATTTATTGAGGTCTTGGGCAAGCGTTCTCTGCCGGCGCTGAAGGTTTTCTTCGGCAATTTTGAGAGTGCTGTCTCGCAGCTGCTGCGTATCTTGTTGATGAAGAGAAACAGTCAGTGCTTGCAGTGTATCTAAAACAGCGGGCGCTGACTGAGTCAGCGAGGACTGACCAAATTGAGCCCTACCCGTAGTCATCACGTAGTTACCCAGCACAGCTTCTGCGGCTGCGTAGGTCTCTTCCTGCTGCTCCTCATACTCTTGGTAAAGCTGATTGAGCGACGTAGCATCAATATCGGCTTTACTATACTCTGCTAGCAGCCGACGCTCGACCTGCTTTAGACGCAGCCACTCCGTCTGATAGCCCGTATCGGCAGAAAGTAAGTTTCTAGCCAAGCCAGTTTGAACATCAGCCGTAGCAAGTTGGACCTCAAGCTGGGCAACGTAGCGATCTGTTTCTACTAGCTCTATAGCCAGGCGGTTCGATTGTGTAGAAACTTCGTCTAGTCTGCCTGAGAGCACCCGCTGATAGGCCGCTGTATCACCTTGGGTATGCTGGTTGGCAAAATCATCTAGCTGCTGCTGAAGATCCTGTACAGTTTTCTTAGCTTTGGGTAGCTGAACCTGGATATAAGCAAGACCACGACAGCTATTGCCTAAGCAGACAGGTTCACTACTTGTGACAGCGGCTGCAAGCTGACTGACAATGGCAGGCGCAGACAGCCTTGTAGAGACGGGCTGTGTGGAAGCAGGCTGCCGGGAAGAAGAAGCCGGACGAGTAGCCGTCGCTGCCTCAGTAGAAAGACTCCAGCTGCCGTCTGCTTTCTGCGCGAGTATTGACTGCCCAGTGATGAGACGATCAGCGTTGTCAACCGTGCCCTGAGCTGTATTTTGAGCTGCCTGAGATCGGGTACTAGAGCTGCCATTAGAACCAGGATTAGAACTGACGCTAAAAGCTGCTTGGCTGTCCTGTCCAACCTGTGGACTAATCCCTTCGCCTTGATCAAGCGCAACCTGCTGAGAAGTTTGTCTATTTGCCTGAGCGGCGGCAAAGCTGCCGTTTGGTGTCTGCTCTGGCGGTACGAATTCGCCAACTGGAACAGTGATAGCCTGCTTACCAATAAAGGGCAGGGCAAGCCCAGCAGAGACGATAGCAGTGCCTGTAAGGGCAGTGCCCATTTGCCAGTGCCAGCCAGTTTGCCCACCCTTTCGAGCGCTGTCTTGAACAGTCGGCTGATGGTTGCCAGCATCGCTCACAACCGAAGACTCAGCCGCATACTCAGTAGTGTGCTCAGTGCTAGCGTAAATGCCGCTAAGGTCAAAATCGCTGGAGACGCTATCGTTGGGGACTTGCATAGGGGCCTGTCCGGAGAAAAGAACAAAAAGAAGAACGAACTACTGTTGAGATAGGTTTGTCGAGATAGATTCGTTTTTAACTTCTACTGGCGAATACGCTGCCATCCGGGAAACTGCTATCTCAATTCTGCTCTCCCAACAATGGCTAATTCGCCATCTTAAGCATTCGCTATCACTTCAGGATCACTTCAGAATTTGCGGGGGTATTCACTATTAAAGTTCGGCATCGCTGCATTAGTGTATTCAAGCAGAGGCAATCGATCCTATCCCTATGGCTTTTGATTTTTCAGACTTGGCGACGCTATACAAAGACACGCTGCTAACAAACGTGATTCCTTTCTGGGAAAAGTATTCGATAGATCGTCAATTTGGTGGCTATTTCACCTGTTTAGATGCGGCGGGCCAGGTATACGACACAGACAAGTTTATTTGGCTGCAAAACCGTCAGGTTTGGACTTTTTCAATGCTGTGCAATCAGCTAGAACCAGCGCTAAAACAAAAGTCTAAGTGGCTGGCGATCGCAAAAAATGGCGCAGACTTTTTGGCTGAGCACGGGCGCGATCGCGAGGGCAACTGGTACTTTTCGCTCACCCAGCAGGGGCAACCTCTAACCCAGCCGTACAACATCTTCTCTGACTGCTTCGCCGCGATGGCCTTTAGTCAGTACGCCCTAGCCAGCGGCGATTCGCAGGCCAAAGAAATTGCCCTGCAAGCTTACAGCAACGTCTTACGCCGCCAGCACGATCCCAAGGGGCAGTACAACAAGGCTTATCCAAAAACGCGATCGCTGAAATCACTGGCCGTGCCGATGATACTCGCTAATCTGTCATTAGAAATGGACTGGCTGCTGTCGGCAAACCAGCTCGATCAGGTATTGGCCCAGACCCAGGCAGAAGTAATAGATCAGTTTTTGGCAACCGATAGCGGCTTACTTCACGAGCACATCACACCAGCAGGCAAACCAATAGACTGCTACGAAGGGCGGCTAGTCAACCCAGGACACGGCATTGAGGCGATGTGGTTCATGATGGCGATCGCAGAGCGTCAAGACAACTGGGCACTAATGGAGCAGGCCACAGACATAGTTCTACAAATTCTAGACTTTGCCTGGGATACACAGTACGGCGGACTCTTTTACTTTATGGATATTAAAGGCCATCCACCGCAGCAGCTAGAGTGGGATCAAAAGCTGTGGTGGGTGCATTTAGAAACGCTAGTGGCGCTATCTATGGCGTATCGTCTGAGCGGGCGCGAAGACTGCTGGCGCTGGTATCAAAAAGTACATGACTATACCTGGCGTCATTTCACTGACGATAACCATGGCGAATGGTACGGCTATTTAAATCGCCAAGGTGAGGTGCTGCTGCCTTTAAAAGGCGGCAAGTGGAAAGGCTGCTTTCATGTGCCTAGGGCAATGTATTTGTGCTGGCAGCAGTTTGAGCAGATGGCCAGCCAGTAGGTATGGCTCAACGGAAAGCGCTATGGTGATATTACGCAGTTCTTAGCCCATAGTTCTTAGCCCATAGTTCTTAGCTCGTCGCGCACTCAAGGTCATGCTACAAATTTCCAACTTGGTCTCTATTCCTGACAGCGAGATCGAAATGAGCGCGATTCGCTCGCAGGGCTCGGGAGGCCAAAACGTCAACAAGGTAGCGAGTGCAATCCATCTACGCTTCGATGTAGAAGCGTCTTCGCTGCCCGATTTTTACAAGCGTCGCCTGCTGCGTCAGCGGGACAAGCGACTCACAAAAGACGGTGTCATCGTGATCAAATCACAGGAGCACCGTACGCAAGAGCGTAACCGAGAAGAAGCGCTTAGCCGGCTACAAGAAATGGTGAAAGCCGCTGGCGTACTACCCAAAAGAAGACGTCCCACGAAGCCAACTAAGGGATCGAAAAGGCGGCGGTTGGAGAGTAAAAAACGGCGATCGCAGCTCAAGGCTTCGCGTAAAAAGGTGCGCTTAGAGTGAACTATTTGGTATCTAATTGAGTCGATATAGCAAGTGTCCCAATGCATTAGGACACATTTGCTGCTAGTCGAGTTGCTTTTTCTGAGTAAAGCCTCTAGTCTTCAGGCGTGCCCTCAGCAACTCGACAGATACGACATAGCTAAACAAAGAGCTGCTAAACATGAATTCCTTATCAGTCGTTAGCCGCCCCAAAACGCTTCCAAACAAGACCGAACATCAGCATTCTAAGCAAAGAAAAGCGCTATTCGAGCTAGATGTTCTACGCATTGTGGGCATGGTGCTAATTTTGTTTCAGCATTCAGTTCCCTACATTGGCTGGGATCCTAGAGTTCCTTGGCTAGTGCCCAATCTAGGCGGCATTGGTCTAACCATCTTCTTTTTTATCTCAGGCTTTTTACTCAGCCGATCTGTTCTAGGCAAACAAACCACTTTCGATGCCAAGGCTTTCTTAAAGCGTCGGTTGATTAGAATTGTGCCGCTGTACTGGACGGCTCTTATCGTCTTTGTCGGGGTCTTTCACTTTGCGCAGATCTTTCGCGATGCCGACTTCTCTCCTTTACCGGCGACCTTAGCCGCTCACTTTTTGGGCATACAGCTATTTCTAGTTCCCGCCGTTTCCAGCATCTTCACGATTTGGTATATGGGGGCACTGATCCCGTACTACGTCTTGTTTGCCCTAACAGCAAAGCTGAAACCTGTGACCTACTGTGGGATCAATCTATTGATTTTGGGCCTGCTGTACGGCGTAAAAATAGCGCTAGAGCGTAGAGGCATTCTTTTAATAGATGCGCGGCTGCTAGTGCACTATCCAACATTCTTGCTGGGTGTATGTTATGCCAGAGTGGATATTAACTTTGATTTTGTCCGCAAGAGAAAGCAGGTGCTATGCGTTTTTTTTGGTGTGCTAATGCTGGTTTTGTTACAGCAAGTGGGCAGTGAAGGCATTGAGCTACACGCGATACGGCTGGTGCCGACCGGGGTTGGATACTACGTTTACTGCCTGCTAGGGGGAATCTCTTTTACTGGTTTAGCCTTTTGGATTGCGCCTGTAGTCCAAAGAGTCCCCAATTTAGTAGCAGCGCTATCGGCAAGTTCTTATGCGGTGTATTTATTCCATCGCCCGATTTACAGCATTTTTTACGAGCTAGTTGTGTCTAGGCTCTCTGAAGGGGCGGTACTGAGAACGCTATTGTTTCCACTGGCAACCGCTTTGCTAGTTGCGATCGCCTACTACATCGCCCAAGCCGAATCCCAGCTCATCAAACCGAGACTGGTCAAGCTATTAAATTCAGCATCTCCTCAGCCCAAATAAACCAGCTCAGCTTATACGCATTAGCTTTGACACACAATTAGCTTTGCCATGCATGGCTATAGCACTAGCCAGGTAGACGACGCACTGTGTACAAACCTCTTTTAGGATTTGGCTGCGCCTCAGATGGACCTACTTCGGGCAGGACGATATCGCTTTCTAGCGCTGCGTTAGATTGAATGGCTGCGGCTAGCGTCGCAGACGGTGAGTATACAAAAAACTCGCTACCAGGAGGAAGCTGAGCAAGCGCAGCGTCGTAGCTTTCTGGCTGCGCTTCGTTAAGTAGCAAATAGCGGGTGTCTGGATTGACATAGTAGCTCAGTGACAGCAGGTAAAAGTACTCTGTATCGCTGATGACAATAGGCTGCTCAATCTGATTGATTTGAGGGCTAGCAGTGAGTGAGATTGTGCTAGAGCCTTTACCCCAGTCAAGTGATTGAGCAATGAGCAGGCTAGAGACAACGCCCCCAAGTAGTAGTGCTAGAACGCCAAGCTGACGGGCTTTTAGTCCAGATGGCTGTGGCCAGCTAACGGCTGAGCTGCCTTGCGACTGGCCGACTATTGGCCCAACGGTCAGCGCCATTGCATAGGCTACAGCTAGCTCTATTGCTAAGTACACGGTCAGTGAATATCTAGGCAGCAGCGATCGCCGACCGCTATTGAGAATATCGGGTACAACCTGAGCAAAGGCACTCACACCCATCAGCAGTACCACAAACAGCCACACGCGCTTAGGCGTATATCGATAGAGCTGGTACAGACTGTAGAGAAAGCCCGCTAGTAGAAGGTAAGACAGCGGATTGGTAAAACTGACGGGCCAGTTAAAGTCAACAAAGCCAATACCCAAGTTGTGCACCCAGTACTCAACACGATCTAAGAGACCGGTTTGGTAGTTGCTGGCCCATCTTGTTGTTTTTTCTAGCTGGCTGTGTCGGCTGATAATAACCCAGACCCAAGGCAAAAAGGCCACAATGATACCAACAGATGTCACAACGTAGCGCAGCAGCTTTTGGGTAAGCCGAAACTTTTCAATCACGAGGACGTACAGCCCGTGGCTGATGAACACCCAGGCAAAAAACAGGTGGCTATAGATACCTAAAATAGCGGTAGCGCCATAGGCAAGCCATTGCTTCCACTGGTTGTCTCTTAGTGCTTGTAGCAAAAAGGCGCTAGAGACAGCCAACAGCAGCGCCCACAGGCTGTACTGTCTGGCTTCTTGGGCAAGCAGCACATGAAAAGGGGAAACAGCAACAAGGGCGATCGCACTCCAGCCAACAGCTTTGGGGTCTACCGCGTTGGCACCAATAGCCGCCGGTGCAAAAAGCACCTGAGCAAGCCAGTACATTGCTGGTAATAGCAGCAGGCTAAGGACAACAGCTAGCCAGCGAGAGGCAACAGGATTATGAAAAAGCTGTAAAGAAAACCGCATTAAAAGGTAATACAGCGGTGGATGCTCTGGGTTGTTTGCAAATGCTTTAAGCGCATCTCCAACTGAGTGCTCTATGGTAGGGGTCTGATACTGCTGTAGCTGGCCGTTGGTAATTAGCTCGCCTGTATAAAGGGTGTCTACTGGTTCTTCCGCCGCATAGCCAGATGCGCGTAAGATACCTCTGACTTCATCAACCGTGTAGACCTTTTGACCTAAATCGGCAAAGCGGGCATAGAGGCCGATGAGGAGTAGCCCAATGATCAGCAATTTTTTGAATTTCATCTGAAGTGTATCTACTATTTTCTAAGTGAGTCTTTGAAGTGTTCTCTCGAAGTTTTTCTACCGCATTTTTTTCGGTCTTGCAGACTTGTCCTCTTGGCTTTACAGAAAGGCTACCCAGCCGTGAGATAAAGGGAGTTTAGCCTAAAAGCAATGGCTGCCTTTACACTTCATACAGGTTTTATAGGGACATCGATTTTTTATAGAGAGCAATAATATGGGCACGTCGATTAAGCCACTGGTGGCTCGCCTAAAGCCCTACCTGCGCTGGGTGATTCTGGGTGGCACACTCTTTTTTATCGCCAAAACGCTCAAAGATAACTGGCAAGAAGTGACAGAAATTCAGCTGACGCCTGAAGCGGGATATCTGCTGCCGCTGTCGTTTGGGGTGACCTTGGCAGCGCACGTTTGGTCTGGATGGGTATGGCACTGGATTTTAGCGCTGTTCAATCAGCCCCTAGGCGGATGGTGGAGCACGCCGGTTTATTTAAAGACAAACGTAGCCAAATATCTGCCGGGCAATGTATGGCATTTTTTTGGTCGGGTGCGGGCGTTGCAAGAGACGGGCACACCGACAGGTATTGCCGTGCTAGGCGTTGTGATGGAGCCGCTGCTAATGGCAGTAGCGGCGTTGATTTTGGCCTGTTTGGGGGGCAAGCAGCTGGTAGGTCCGCAGAGCCGGTTGTTGCAAATAGGGGTAGCCTGCGCAGCCCTAGTGGTGGTTCATCCGCGAATTTTCAATCCTATTCTTCAACAGCTAGGGCGGGCAAAGGCAAAGGCGCAGGGACTGAATTTTGCCGGCGATCGCACCAGCCTATTGCGGGCCTATCCCCTACGGCCACTGCTAGGCGAGATTGGGTTTGTGCTGCTGCGATCGCTAGGTTTTATTATCATTGTCGCGGCCCTACAGCCCGTAACAACGGTCAGTGCTTTCGCTGCACTAGTCGCCGCGTTTAGCTTGGCTTGGCTATTAGGCTTAGTAGTACCAGGTGCACCGGGCGGCATTGGCGTATTTGAAGCAACGGCAATTCCGCTGCTGAGCGGTCAGTTTCCAGTAGCCGTCGTGTTGAGTAGCGTAGCGATCTACCGGCTGGTAAGCGTGCTGGCCGAGGTAGTCGCAGCGGGCGGTGTTTGGCTGGGTGAGAAATGCGTAGATTCCATCAAGAATTTCTAATTCGTAAGGCGATCGCTCATTAATTAGTTACGGTAGGGGCATCTTAAAGCAGACCTTTTTCTAGCTACTTTCAAAACTATCTAAGAAATCGTCTGAAACTTTGCCTGTCCGCTGTTTGGCCATTAACTCGCCATGATTGATTCTACGCTTACCCCTTCCCTATCACTCCCTACCGAGCCGGCTGTCAATGGCATCAGTGCCAACGGCAAGCCGCCTACCATGCTAGATCTCTCGGTCGTAGTCCCTATCTACAACGAGGTAGAGACCATTCCTCATCTAGTGACGCAAATTACTAACGTTCTACAAGAAATGAACGTTACCTACGAGTTTATTTGTGTCGATGATGGCTCTAGTGATGGCTCGGTGCCACTGCTCAAAGAAATTGCCAAAGAACGCAACGATGTGCAGGTCGTGCTGCTGCGCCGAAACTATGGCCAGTCAGCGGCCATGTCAGCAGGGTTCAATCAGGCAAGAGGACGCGTAATTGTTACGCTAGACGGCGATTTACAAAACGAGCCTGCCGATATTGCCACGGTGTACGAAAGGCTGCTAGATGGCTATGACCTAGTCAGCGGCTGGCGTAAGGAGCGACAAGACGACGCAATGACCCGGCTGCTGCCCTCCAAAATCGCGAACAAGCTGATCGCTAAAGTCACAGGCGTGCGCCTGCATGACTATGGCTGCTCGCTCAAGGCCTACCGAGCCGAAGTAGCCAAAGATATGCACCTCTATGGAGAGCTGCATCGATTCTTACCCGCGCTGGCCTACATTGAAGGCGCCAGGATTACTGAAATTCCGGTACGTCACCACGCCCGTCAGTTTGGTAAAAGTAAGTATGGCCTGGGCCGCACGCTGCGGGTCGTGATGGATTTGATGACCATCTATTTTATGAAGACGTTTCTCACTCGTCCCATGCACGTCTTCGGGCCGTTTGGCATTGTCTCTATTGGCTTAGGGTTCCTGTTTGGTTTATACCTAACGTTCCTGAAGCTATTTTTTAACGAAGCTATTGGTACTCGGCCTTTGCTGATGCTAGCGGTGCTTTTAATCATTTCGGGCATTCAGCTATTTAGCTTTGGCCTGCTAGCAGAGCTGGGAATGCGTACCTATCACGAATCGCAGAAAAGACCGATTTATCGCATTCGCGAGATCGTTAGCTAAATTACTGGTCAAAGCTTTTGGTCGTTTTGCTATAGCGAACTGATCGTGGGAAGCTATAGCTTGAGATATTGGGATGTAGGACCTTTCCCGTATGACCAGTGCGTTGCCAAACCCCCAGCCCAATAGCAGGGGTAATTTTGAGAGCTTGAAGCTAAATTCAAAGCCTGACCTAGCAGCTAGTTTTGAGTCTAATGCGGAACCCAAGCTAGAAGAGCTGGCGGCGCTAAACAAACGCTTCGAGCAAGCTGGGGCAATCGACCTCGTTGAGTGGGGGGCGCGGACGTTTGGCAATAGCCTGGTAATGAGCACTAGCTTTGGCATTCAGTCGGCAGTGATGCTAGGTCTGGTAACCCGTGTGATTCCAAATATTCCAGTAATTTGGATTGACACGGGCTACTTGCCTGCCGAAACCTATCGCTTTGCTGAGCAGCTAACAGAGCGCCTATCGCTAAATTTGCAAGTGTATCAGTCGCCACTCAGTCCAGCTCGGATGGAGGCGCTATATGGCCGACTGTGGGAAGTGGGTACGGTGGAGGCGTTTAACCGCTATGACCAGATTCGCAAGGTAGAGCCAATGCAAAGGGCGCTAAAAGAGTTGGGGGCGAGGGCCTGGCTAACAGGATTGCGATCGCAGCAAACAGATCATCGCAAAACCCTAGAGCGCATTACTGTCCAAGCCTCTCGCTACAAACTACTACCCATTTTGCACTGGCATTCCAAAGACATCTACACCTACCTAAAAAAGCACGATTTGCCCTACCATCCTTTCTTTCATGAAGGCTATGTAAGTGTAGGCGACTGGCACTCTAGCAGACCCGTTGGCTCAGAAGATACCGACGGTAGAGCCACCCGGTTCAAAGGCCTAAAGCAAGAATGTGGTATTCATATTCCACAGACGCCAGAAGAAGCCGAAAGCTTGGACTCTAGCTCGCTATAGGCGCTAGTTCTTGCTAGAAGTTCATCGCTCGTTATCAGCAGTCCATCAGCCGTTCGCCGTTGTTCATGTCTCAACTTCACAACATTGCGACCCAGTTTGTTTCTAGGGGCACGATATCTGCTGTCGAACCGCTAGGTAATGGCAATATCAACAACACCTTTTTAGTAACCGTCAAAGGCGTCACTGAAGGCGCAGCGATGCCTGCCGAGCGGTTTGTGATGCAGCAGATCAACACCGAAGTTTTCAAGCAGCCAGCGCTGGTGATGCAAAACATGGCAGCGCTGAGCAAGCACCTGCAAGACACCCTGAAAGATCTGCCACGCCGCTGGGAAATGCCGCGCATTTTGCCAGCGGTTCTAGCTGGCAAAGCGAATTCTTTTTGGATTGACGACACTGGCGGCTACTGGCGAGCCATTACCTTTATTGGAGACTCTCAGGTGTTGGAATCGGTGAAAAACGCCGCCCATGCCAGAGAAGTAGGCTATGGCCTGGCTATGTTTCATCGCCTGATTAGCACGCTGCCAGTTGAACGGCTTGCCTACACTTTAGAAGGCTTTCATATTACGCCCCGGTACTTAGCACACTACAAACAGGTCTTGGCAAACCGTTTAGCACACCAGCGTGCAGAGACTCACCAGCATGCCAGCAGTCAGGCACTAGATGGTCTCAAAGATCGCTTAGAAGACATCCAATACTGTCAAGCGTTCATTGCCTACCGACACAATTGGGCCCATGTCTTAGAAAATGCTAAAGCCGCAGGCCATTTGCAGCTACGGCCTACCCACGGCGATCCAAAGGTTAACAATATTATGCTGGGTCATGACGGTCAGGCCGTGAGCCTGATTGATTTAGACACGCTACAACCGGGGCTAATCCATTACGATATTGGCGACTGTTTGCGCTCTAGCTGCAATTTGCTAGGTGAAGAAACGACCGATTGGGAACAGGTTAGTTTCGATCTAGAGCTGGCGCAGGCAATGCTAGAGAGCTACCTATCTCTAGCCGGTGACTTTTTGACCACGTACGACTATCGGTATCTGTACGATGGAATCTGGCTAATTGCGTTTGAGCTGGGGCTGAGATTTTTTACGGACTATCTAGCAGGCAGCATTTATTTTAAGGCAAAGCATCCAATGCATAACCTCGACCGGGCGCTGGTGCAGTTTCAGCTTGCTTCTAGCATTGAAGCGCAAGCAGAGCCGCTAAAAGCCCTGATCAAGTCGCTGGAGATTCAATCACTGAGGTAAAGCTAAAAATGACTGAACTTGCTACGTTCACGCTGGTTCCGTTTGCGCCGCTGCCAGAGCAGATCAATCTGACAGTTACCGGCACGTTGACTAGAAAAGACACCGTCCTGTCTGTTTCGTATCTGATGGCTGGAGATTTGGAAGCAGTGGCGCTACCAACACTTAACAGCACTCATGCGAGGCAAGATCGCATCTGGGAACAGACTTGCTTCGAGCTTTTTTGGTCGGTGGGGGCCGAAAAGTCAGATGAAGATCCATATTGGGAGCTGAACTTTTCGCCGACAGGAGCGTGGAACGTCTTTACGCTTGAGCGCTATCGACAGGGACGCAAGGAAGCGACAGCCATAGCAGATCTGCCATTTACGCTGAGCCATTCTGCGGCTGGGCTGCGACTAGATATTTCGGTGGATCTAAGAGCGCTTTTGCCCTCAGAGGCGGCAGCTCAATTGCTGTGGCGACTGGGGATTGGTGTGGTAGCTGTGCTGGATTCAGGCGAGGAGACATTTTGGGCGATCGCACACCCTGGCCCCACCGCCGACTTTCACCACTCAGATAGCTTTTTGATACTGCTATCACCCTAGTAGCCGCCATAGCAATTGCCATAAAGCAGGGCGCTAGATTTTTCTTTGGCAGACATTTAATTTCGGTCGGGGCGAATGCGGACTATGGTAAGTGGAGATGGTTTTTACGCTTACCCCTTGTACCTAAAATGTCTGTTCCTGCTTCAGGGCCTTCTGAGGGCCAGTCTACGGCCAAAACGTTCTTTTTACTGGCTTCTATGGTGGGCTGGCTAATTGTTGGGGCTTCACTAATCTACCTCGTGCCAGCGGCGTTAGACGCCTTTCGTCCTTCTGAAACGAGCGCGGTGTGGATGGAAACGCTCTCACGAGGCGGCTACAGCCCGCAGCTAGCGATTAGGGGCGGCGGCGCTGCTTTGGTACTGACCGTGATCGGAAACGTGCTGTGGTATCGAACGTCTGGGGATGAACCTAGAGAGCGAGCTAAGGGAAAGCGGTAATGAAAACGATTGGCCTGCTAGGTGGAATGAGCTGGGAATCGACGATTGAGTACTACCGGCTGCTAAATGAAGCGGTAAAGGCCGAACTCGGTGGGCTGCACTCGGCCAAGATTGTGATGTATTCGGTCGATTTTGAAGAGCTAGTGCAGCTCAAGCATCAGGGTGACTGGGATCAAATTGGCCAAATTTTAGCCAAAGCGGCAGCTCAGCTAGAGGTGGCTGGCGCTGACTGTTTGCTAATTGCCACCAATACGATGCATAAGGTGGCAGATGCGATTACCGTATCAACGACGGTGCCGCTCATTCATATTGCTGACGCGACGGCTGAGGCTGTGCGGGAGAAAGGCTTCACGCGAGTGGGCCTGCTGGGTACCCGGTTCACAACAGAAGAGTCTTTCTATAAAGATCGTTTGATTTATCAGCACGGGCTAGCCGTACAGGTACCCAATGGTGAGGAGCGCGATTTTGTTCACGATGTGATTTACGACGAGCTGTGTTTGGGTAAAATCCGGAAGCGATCGCGCGACCACTTTCGTCAAATTATTGCTAATTTGGTAGCGGCTGGTGCTGAGGCGGTAATCTTAGGCTGTACTGAAATCGGCTTGCTCATTGATGCCAAAGACAGCACGGTGCCATTATTTGATACGAGTGAAATTCACGCACAGGCTGCGGTGAAATGGGCGATCGCATCTTAAGGCCAGTTGAAAAGGCCAGTTGAAAAAGCCAGCTAAAAAAGACCCGCTGCGGATAGGCACCCTATCACATCCCGACTAGTCAGTACTAAAAGCAGAACATATATCTAGAATCAACCAAAAATTGGCTGAAAATCCATTCAGTCAATTGTTAAATCTTACCAATAGCTATTAACCGCAAAAATCTAACAGCGAGGAGAGATTAATGCCTGAGCATCATGTTCTTTCCGCCACATTAGCAAAACAAGCCGAATCATCTAATTTTTGGAAAGGCGCAGCGCTCTATGAGCAGTGCGTGCGCGCCCATACCGAAACGCTAGAGAATGCCGATTCTCTTTACGTCTACGGCTACGAGCTTTTAGGGATGCCCTATAGCGTCTACATTCACCAGGTCATCGAGCGAGCGGCGCAAACCGGCATCGAGCATCTGATATTTATTGCTAGGGAAGGCTATCTATTCAAACAGATATACGAGGTTCTCAAAGCAGAGCTACCTGCCTCACCGGGCGCTGAGGTCACAACCAGCTACGCTTACCTGTCGCGGATGTCTACGTTTTTGGCCTCGACGCCTCGGCTCACTACGCGCGAGATTGAGCTGATTACCTATAAGTTTGATCAAAAAGGGCTGTGGAGCGCTCTCAAATATGTGGGCCTGCCAGTTGCCGAATTTCAGCCGCTGGCCGAAGCGTACGGAATTGAAATTAAACAGCCGCTGGTGGCCTACTGGAATGACCAGCAGCTAATAGCTTTTTTGAACGACCGGCGCGTGCAGGAAAAAGTGCGCTTTTATCATCAGCGGGCCTATGACAATCTGTATGCTTACCTCGATCAGTGTCAGTTTTGGGGGCAGCATCGTAAGGTTGCGCTAATAGACGTTGGTTGGGACGGCACTATTCAAGATAATTTGGTGCGGGCGTTTGGTCACTTACCCGAATTTCCACTACTGCATGGTTTGTATTTTGGCCGTCGCAATATGAAGCAGGTGCTGAGATATTCCAGCTCGTTTTCAAACGGCCTGATTTTTGACCAGCGTAATTACGATATCAACGCAGAAAGTATTCAAAGCTGTGCAACGCTCTTTGAGAAAGGGGCAGGGGCTCCCCACGCCTCGACCGTTGCTCATGAGCGTTTAGAAGACGGTTCAGTTCGGCCCGTTTTCAAGTCTGAGCAAGCCTATTCTCGGCAGGGCGAAGTGGTGTCGGACCCTGCAGTAGCAGTGATGCAGCAAGGGGCGGTGGATTTCGCAGCTCGGTACGTTCAGCAGGTTCAGCAGGTCACCGACGAGACTGTAGAAGATAGCGCGATCGCAAACAAATCCACACTTTCAGCCGCGTGCTATGTTCCGTTTGTCAAAGGGCTACTAACCCGCCATATTGCCTATCCAACCATTGAAGAAGCCACGCTGATTGCGAGCCGACTAGGTCAATTTTCAGAAGATATGGGAGAAGATACGCTCAGAAGCGTGGCGGTGACGTCTACTGAGCTAGGCAAGCTAATTAAAGCAGGCAAGCTAAAGGCGGTTAAGCGCAGCATTACGGCTTCCAACTGGCGCTCTGCAACCATCCGACTAGTTGGCATACCAGGATTGCATTTTCTGTATACGCTTAAGCGTTTTCTGTTCTTTTAAGGAGCCTCTATAGTGTCGTCTGCTTCTGTTCCATCTGGCCAGAACGATCTTGACCAGAACAGTCTTGACCAAAGCGATCTTGACCAAAATCGTTCTAGTCAAGACGAACAAAATCTGGCACAGCAAGCCAGTGATTGCTTAGCGGCGCTTTCAGCCGCTTTTGAGTCGGGTTCGCTAAGCAAAACGCCCGTGCTAATTCGCCTACAGGCCACGCTAACTGAGACGCTAGCAGACTACAGAGCTAGCAATCAGCAAAATGAGTCTTTAGCGCTGCGCTTAGAAAAGCGAGCCCATCTGCTATGGCTGTGTAATCAATGCACCTATTACCTATCTGAACCAGTGCCGGTAAAATCAAAGCGGCGTAAGGACCGCGTACTCTGGCAAATGCGCTCGGTAGTGTGGGCGCTCGCTCGCTTTCGGCTGATTGTGCATCTTCGCAGCATTTTCCCTGGTAGAGTGCCGAAATCGGTAGAGTGGCAAGACATTCTACCGGGCTTTAGGCTTTGGCTGCGTAAATAGTAGCTGCTATAACTGTTATTCGTTCGTAGGGTACGCGTGTGGTTTCTTCAAAAAGTCAGGCTCTACAGACGTTTTCCTTTGATGTTTTCGATACCTGTGTGACGCGTCACTACATCAGACCGGTTGACATGTTTGGGCCGCTCTTTGCCCAATTGCTAAGTGAAGCAGGCTGCTTGGACTATCAGCGCTCGGCTGCAGCTACTACCTTAGCCAAACGGCGGATGGCAGCCGAACGCGTAGCGCATCAGCAGGCGACTCGCGAAGAAGTGACGTTAGCCGATATCTATCAGGTATTAGCGCCGCAGCTCACTGCCTTTAAGCTAGACACTGCTCGGGCAATGCAAGCAGAGATTGACATTGAGCTAGCGGCGCTGAGCCCGATTCTGTGTACCCGTTTGCGGATTGACCGGCTGCGTAAGCAAGGACACCAGATTATTTTTATTTCTGATATGTACTTGCCGGGTGAAGTGGTGCGTCAGATGCTGAGCGAGCAGGGCTTTTTGGAGCCTGAAGACAGGGTGTATGTCTCTAGCGATGTGGGGGTGACCAAAGGAAGCGGAAAGCTGTTTCGCCATGTGTGTGAGCAGCTACAGCTAGCGCCCCGTGAGCTGCACCATACGGGAGACAATTTTTTTTCGGACGTGCGTGGGGCCAACCGAGAAGGGCTGCGATGGACCTATTTTAGGCAGGGCGCACCCAATCGCTATGAGCAAGCGGACCGAGTTGACTTGCTGGGCGAAGCATGGGTGCGACCGCATCTAGTTGGGCTAGCTCGGGCGGTGCGGCTAAAACACGACAAAGGAACTGCCGAAAGTCGACAGCAAGCAATGCTGGCGGCTAATTTGGTCGCGCCGCTGCTGACTGGCTATGTGGGCTGGGCAATAGAGATAGCTGAGCAGGCTAGGCTTGAGCAGCTATATTTTGCCGGTACGCTGGGCGAAAGTCTGTTAGCGATCGCTCAGATTTTGGTCAAAGACAGTGCTACGTCAACGCTTAGCTTGTCACAGCTCAGCTTTTTGCCACCAGGCGCTTCAACGCCAGATAACCATATCCCCTCTGGTATTGGCGTCATCGTAGGGCAGCATAACGATCCGTTGATCGCCGCCGATCGTTCGCTTGCACCCAAAGCACTGCATTTCAGCTTGTTCGATCCAACCGCTAACCAAATTGCGCCGGCATCACTGGTGGCTGCATCAGGGCCCAAACCCGACTCAACCTATCTCAACTTCGTCTACCTAGAGATGCCCCTTACCCTACAGACTTCTGCCGGTAGATTTCTAGGTGGAACAGCCTATCTATCTAAGTATTCTGATGTTTTGAACGGGCTGTTGCGATCGCTCGGCAAGGGCACTATTGATGACTCGACTGACGGTCTTGTTGCTAGCTATTGGGCGATAGTGCTTGATTACGCAGCTTGCTTTTCTCAGCGATCGCCAGGTCAGTTATCATCGTGGCGCGATCGCCTCGATATGCTCAAGCGCTATGCCGTCAGCAATGCTGTTGATTTTCTCACACAGCCAACTGCTGACGATGCGTTAGCACTGATGGCGTTGCAGCAAAGAGCCAGCTCTAGTACTAACAGGCTAGCTGCTGAAAAGGAGGTGCCTGTTGTGGCTAAACCCATAAGCTGGCTGGGCGCAGTGGCTTTTGCCAAACAGACGCTCAAGCATACTCGACCGGATCGAGATCTCTCTGGTAGCTGGTTAGAAGCGTCGGCTGTACTGTCTGCTTGGCCACTACAAGGGGTGCTGTATGTGCTATTGCGATCGGTGCGCAAGCTGTCTCGCTACGTTGTGATGCAGCGCCCTATGTGGATTTATCGGCTGCTGCTGGTAGGCAAAAGGTGAGCGATCGCCAGCCGAGATGCAGTCCTCTTATCACTCAGCATCTGGCTAATCTATGGACAACGAAATTAGCATAGAAATAATTTCTTACAGCGCTTCCTGTTTTTACAAGTCGTGCTAAGATGTGGCATCAATAAATGGCTCTGTACTTTTAAAGCCTGTGCTCTTAAAGCTTGCTTTTTGAGACTGCTTTTTGATACTTAGCGCTCACAGCTTCAGTGCTTACAGCTTTAGTGCCTATAGCTTCAGTGTTGGCCCCAACACCGAATATTTACCTCGACCGTTAGCCCCACATCGCAGGTGATAAGTAAATTAATCATCGTGCCGGTCATCAACCGCGTTTTTGTAAGTTTATTTTCCGGAAAGGGGGTTTATTGCTTGTTGCTATAGCTGTGACTGTTCAAATAGCTGTCCACTGTTCTTACAGCACTGATTAGTCAGACGTTATTGTAGCTAATCCTACAGACGCTATGTGCTCAGCTCAATTTCACTATTAGTCAGGTTCGGCTAGCCAAACTCAGGCCATGTCAGGCTCAGAATGCGGTTCAATGTGCATTTGCAGTTTCAATCTTATGTTTCGAACCTGCTTCAAGCTCGTTTTTCCAAGCTTACCTGTAGGTCGTTTCGTCAGATCGCAAGTTTAGTGTTTCTTGATGTTTACTCTGCAAAATGAATGTTTGAATCTACTAATGAGTCTAACATGAGGAACTTATGTGTGGGGGTAGTGTGAAAAGCATTTAGCTACTATGTACGGTCATCACGGTGTATAAACACCACCGTTTACAGTCTTCCTTTTTGGCACCATAGTAACAGAAAGAAAAATCTATAAACCTGTCTCTCAGGCGGTTCTCACCACACACTCAGGGTTCTCTTTAAGAATGTTGTTAGGTTTAGTGGAGGATAGCTGAGCTTTCTGTTCCATCCAATCTCATAACTGGTCTGCAGAGGGATGCATTTATGACAATATAAACTCATAATGATTCCGATTAAAGCATTTGATTAGTGATTTTTTGATTTATGGCTTTTGATTCGTATGGGTTTAGCCGCAGCGCCTTGTTCCGCTTAGCCAATCAGCCCTAGTGAACGAGCAAGCTTGCTGTCTAGTCCACTGTGATCGCTCCTAAAAGAACTTTTGGCGGAGGCCCCACTTAATGGCTCAATTTACATCCCGCACGGCTAGCCTCATTTCTGGTGATGCTTTTAGCAGCGAAGCGACTGTAGACAAGGTAGCGACAGGCAAGGCAACAGGCGCAAAGGCCGCGTCTAATCGCAAAGAGACGACTCATAAAAAGACAACGGCTGAAAGAACAGCCGCTAAGAAGGTGACTAAAGTGACAAGCACAGCAGCGAAAAACGTAACTAAGCAAGCAGACGTCAAGCCCACGGCGACTAAGCGGGCAACTGCAAAAAAGGCGGCTGCCACTACAACCAAAACTAGCGCCGCTAAAACCACTACAACCAAGAAGACCAAAAAGAAGCGTAAGGCGAAGCCACTGTATACAACCGACGCTGTACGGGCTTATCTACACGAGATTGGTCGCGTACCGCTGCTAAGCCACGAAGATGAAATTGTACTGGGTAAGCAGGTGCAGCAGATGATGGCACTGCTAGAGATTAAAAACACACTGACGGCCAATTTGCCAGAGGAGCTATCAGAGAACTCAGTGACGGACTCGGCAGCAGATGAACCGGCTAAAGTTTCAGACGCGCAGTGGGCTGAGGCGGCTGAGATGACGATCGCTGAGCTGCAAAGGCATATGCGCCGGGGTCAGCGCTCTAAGCGTAAGATGATTGAGGCGAATTTGCGCCTGGTGGTGGCGGTTGCCAAAAAGTATCAGAAGCGCAATCTAGAGTTTCTAGACCTGATTCAAGAGGGCACGTTAGGTCTTGAGCGCGGGGTGGAAAAGTTTGACCCGATGAAGGGCTACAAGTTTTCGACCTATGCTTACTGGTGGATTCGTCAGGCAATTACACGGGCGATCGCACAGCAGGCTCGCACAATTCGTCTGCCTATCCACATCACCGAAAAGCTCAACAAAATCAAGCGGGTGCAGCGCGAGCTGTCACAGAAGCTAGGCCGTAGCCCCAACGCCAATGAAATTGGCGAAGAGCTAGAGCTAGAGCCACGTCAGGTACGCGAGTATCTCTCTATTGCGCGTCAGCCAATTTCATTGGATGTGCGCATCGGTGACAATCAGGACACTGAGCTACAGGATTTGCTAGAAGATGACGGCGCTTCGCCAGAAGACTACACCGTGCAAAAGTCCTTACAGCAAGATTTGCGTCGGATGCTGCTAGAGCTAACGCCACAGCAACAGGAGGTAATTAACCTACGCTTTGGCCTAGCCGATGGCAATCCGCTTTCGTTGGCAAAGGTAGGTCAGCACATGGGCATCAGCCGTGAGCGCGTTCGTCAGCTAGAGCAGCAGGCGCTGAAGCACTTGCGACGACGCAAGTCTTCGATTAACGGCTATCTAGCGGCAAGCTAAAGACTGTACGGTTGCGCTCTACGGTTGCTGTCTCTCTACGGTTGCTATCTAAAGAGCAGAGCAGCGGGCTTATTGACTCTGGTTTAGTCTGACGGCTTAGCCACCTCGGGCGCAGTCACGCTAGGGTCTACTCGCACCCACAAAGCAAAGTCTAGCGAATCTGGCATCACGGCAAAGTCGAGTACTCTTGCTGTGATGCCAGATTCGTCTAGCTGCTGTAGGCTAAGCCGTTCGTTGAAGCTACCTAAAAGAGTTTTGATCAGACGATCTGGGGCTGGCTGACCGTTTACGATGAGCTGAGGTTCGACCAGTACGAGCTGCTCGCCTTCTGAAATGACCAGCCCGGTTTCTGCTTCAATCAGTAGGCTCCCTGCCTGCACCAGATCTTCTAGCTCGACGCTGAGTTTCAGTCGGTCATCGGCCAAGAAATCGACGGTGGGGTTGCTAATGCGATAGCGATCGCGCTCCCTCGCTTGGGCCGGTGTCAACGAGCCGATCTTAATCTGTGATAGCCTTTCCAACACAAAGGGCGAGGCCAAAAAGGTATTGATATCGGTCTCTGTCAGCACCAAATGCGCTGCCCCTTGAAAGGCCTCGTCTAGCACTACCTCACCCTGACGTAGGCGGCTAAAGGACAGATCGATAGCGTCGGTTTCTAGCTCTGCTACTTCAAAACGCAGCGCTGGAAAGGGCAAAATACCTCGTCCGGCAATCCGCACTTTGCTCACTTTCCCCTGCAATAGCTGATAAGACGGCCCGTTATCAATGCGGACCTCCAAGCTTTCTGCGCCCAACAGGCGATCGCGAATAGCATTTTCTGCCACCTGATCGATCACAACTCCCACGGGCGAAATCAGCAGCAGCAAGCTAGAGAGCAAAATAGTGACAAGTTCCATATGACCTTTCCAGCTTGATGATTTTTCTAGCTCGCGGCTAAAGCAGCGCTAACCCATTCGGCGATCGTGTTCACAGCGTTTTCTAAGGGTATCTCTTCCGATTCACCGCTGGCCCTTTTGACGACTTCTACCTTGCCATTTTTGAGCGATCGCCCCGTCACAACGCGGAAGGGAATACCTACTAGCTCAGCATCTTTAAACTTCACGCCCGCACGTTCTTTACGATCGTCTAGCAGCGTCTCCACACCCGCCGCGTTCAGCTCGCCATACAGCTTTTCGGCAGCGGCCATCTGGTCTGCATCCCCAATATTCGGCACAACAACAATGGCGTGATAGGGCGCGATCGCCACTGGCCAGATAATTCCATTTTTGTCATAAGACTGCTCTACTGCCGCCTGCGCCAAGCGAGAAACGCCAACGCCATAGCAACCCATCTCTAGCGGCACTTCTTTGCCTGCCTCACTGGTATAGGTCGCACCGAGCGCGGCAGAATAGGTATGTCCTAGCTGGAAAATATGGCCAATCTCAATGCCCCTAGCGGTTTGGATCTGCTGAGTCGGATCGTGAACAGCGCGATCGCCTGCCGCCGCCGTTCGCACATCTAGCACCCGCTCAGGCAGCTCAAACTCTTTTCCCCAGTTTGCACCCACAACGTGAAACCCGCTCTCGTTGGAGCCGGTGGCAAAATTCTTTAGATCGACCGCCGTTTGGTCAACCAAACGTAAGAACTTAGACTCAACGTTTTCTACTTTGCCAATATAGTCATCTGATAGATTTGGGGCAATGTACCCTAGCGGTAAAGGCTTAGCCGCCCATTTTGCCTGGTCCTCCTCGTCCGGCACCTCCAGGGTCAAAACAGTGCTGGCACCATAGTCGCTCGCTAGGTTCGTCAGCGCATTTTGCAGCTTCGTTTCGTTCACATCCTGGTCTGCGCGAATGCTCACAATCACTAATACCTGCTTCCCATTGTCATAGGCTACCTGGTACAGCACGTCCTTCACCACCTGCGTCGGCGAGCATTCCAAGAAATCGACCATCGCGGCGATAGTTGCTGTGTTTGGCGTTTCCCTCTTTTCGTAGGCCGTAAATGGTGACTCAATCGCCTCTGGGGGAAGAGACACCGCCTTTTCTACATTCGCCGCATACTGACCGTCCTCTGTGTAGAGAACTTCGTCCTCACCGGCTTCTGCTAGCACCATAAACTCAGTTGAGCCCGAGCCGCCGATCGCCCCCGAATCAGCCTCAACTGCGCGAAATTCTAGACCCGTTCGCCGCAGAATATTGCTGTAGGTCTGATACATTTGATCGTAAGTTTGCTTGAGGCTCTCAGCGTCTGTGTGAAAGGAGTAGCCATCTTTCATAATGAACTCGCGGCCCCGCATCAGGCCAAAGCGAGGACGGATTTCATCGCGAAATTTGGTTTGGAGCTGGTATAGATGCAAAGGTAGCTGTCTATACGAGCGAATCATGTCGCGTGCGATCGCCGTAATCACTTCTTCGTGCGTTGGCCCTAGCGCCAGCTCTTGGTCGCGCCGATCGTTGAGGGCAAACATGATGCCTTCGGCTTTGGTGTAGGTATCCCAACGACCAGACTCTTGCCACAGTGAGGCAGGCTGTAGCTGGGGCAGCAGGCACTCCTGTGCGCCCGTTGCGTCCATCTCCTCACGAACAATGGCCGATATTTTGTTGAGCACTCTTAGCAACAGCGGCAAATAGGCATAGAGGCCAGCCGAAATGCGTCGCATGTAGCCCGCGCGGAGTAAAAGCTTATGGCTAGGAATCTCCGCTTCTGCCGGGTCCTCTCGCAGCGTGACAAAAAGCATCTGAGACAGTCGCATAGCCGGGGCTTTCCTTGAAAACGAGTACCAAAAACAAACAGAAGATTAGCTTTGAAGCGAGCGATCGCAAAACAGCCCTTTGCAAAACACTAATTACAAAGTACTGATGGCAACAGCTTAGAACACTCGTCTTCGGCCAACCTCCAATAAGTCTAGAGCATTGGGCTACGAGAAAATGAGTCTGCTGCTTATCTTTAAGTGACTACAGTGCGTCCACCTGAAGACGCACTGCAAAAAGGAGATTGCAGGTTTCTTACTGAAATCAAGAACATGAAACATTTCGTTAACTTTGTATCTATTTGTTAAGAATTATCATTTTAGGGCATAACCCTTTCTGAACAAGGGTTATGCCTCGGTTTTACAAGTCAAAAGCGGCGGTTTTTAAGCGGATGGCGGTTGTTTTAGTAACCGTTTATAGATTTATATAAACAAAGGAACTTGTAATTGAGCTAATCAGATAGGGGAGCTGCTCAATAGAGATGGCTGCTCATCCGGTAGCGGCTCTTTTTAAGAGATAGCATGCATTCCACTTGCAAAAGATCTGCTGAAAAGACAAAAAGCTTTGGCTAGTTCAATGCTGCTGAGCCGTCTGCTGCACCGTCTTTCACCAAGAGGGGCTTTAGCAGACGGGGTTGCATCTAGCTGACGACGCTGTGCTGATAATGAAGCTTAGCAGCAGCGTTTTACGTGCGTCAGGCCCTGATAATTTTCTATTTCTATGTGGCAGGCCCGAAATATTTTTTTGGCTTTTATCTCTTGGGTTTTATACGGAAGTTTTGCATCTGATCAGCTTTTTAGCTATCGACCAGCATTTTTAATGCACTAACCCTTTCAATTCACCTTTTCGTCTGCCATCTTTCAAAAAACTTTTTATAAATTCTGATAGTGAGCAAGCAAAGTCATACCATTCTTATTGCTGAAGACGACCATCGAACTCGAACTGTCCTAGTCAATACGCTACGAAGCGCAGGTTACAAGGTTATTGCGTCTGCCGATGGGCAGGCAGCACTAGACAGTTTTTATGCCGATGTTGAGAATATTGATCTGGTTGTTCTCGACGTGCTGATGCCCAAGCTAGATGGCTTTCAAGTTTGCCAGACGCTCCGCTCTATTTCTGATGTACCGATCATCATGACGACCGTTTTAGGCAGCTCTTCCGATCGGGTAACGGGTCTAGAAATGGGGGCAAACGATTATGTTGTCAAACCTTTTTCCACTAAGGAACTAATTGCTCGCATTCGCTCTATTCTTAGACGGCTGCCTCGGCGAGAGGCACGACACCTAGGTCATGTTTCTGACCATTCGCTTACAAGAATGGGCACGCTCACGCTCGATCCTAATTCGCGTCGGGCTTTTCTAAAGAGCCATCATCTACGCCTGACAGAGATTGAGTTTCGCTTGCTAGAGCTGTTGGCCAGTAAGCCAGGGCGAATTTTTTCTAGAGGGGAAATTTTGAACGCGCTATGGGGTTACGCTGCTAGCAGTGCATCAGATACAAAGACTGTGGATGTCCATATCTCTCGACTTCGGATCAAGCTGAATGACACGGCTAGAGATCCTCAGTTCATCGTGACAATTCGGGGACGAGGATACATGTTCTTAGTGCAGCGATAGGCTAGTCGAGGGCGATGTCGCCGATGGTGGCTTTTGTTACTCGGATGTAGTCTGTAACCTGTAGCAAGATCATCTGTCCGCGCGTCCCGGCTGAGACGGCTATCTGCTCATATGCCTGAGCCCATTCATCCAAGAAAACGGGGTATGGCTTTTTGCAGGCGATCGCAGTTACCCCGCCGCGAATATAGCCTGTTAGTGGCTGAACCTGCTTGAGGGATACGATTTCTACCTTGCGATTGCCACTAAGTTTGGCTAGGGCTTTGAGGTTAAGCTGAAAATCACCAGGCAAAACTGCCAAGATATTGCCCGTACGCTCGCCGCTTGCCACTAGAGTCTTGAATACCTGGTCGGCGGGCAGGCCTAGCTTTTGAGCCGTAGCGGTTGCAGCTAAGTTATCAGGGTCAACCTCGTAGGCCAGCAGCTCGTATTGAATATTTAGCTTATCCAAAATACGGACAGCGTTAGTTTTCATAGAGAGCCAGTTTTCACAGAGAGCCAGTTTTCATAGGAGGAATCTTTGCAAAGGCCTGGCACGGCCAATGTTACAGATTTTCTATCTCAGCGTAGCAGACGCGATCGCGTCCTTCGTGCTTTGCCTGATACAGCCTCTGGTCAGCAGTCGCGATCAGCATCTTGGGTTGCGTATCTGCTGTAGACGTTACACAAGCCACCCCAAGACTAAGTGTAATATGGCCGCTCACCTCAGATCGACTATGACAAATCGCTAGCTGTTTAATCTCTGTCTGAATAGCTTCGACAACTTGTTTTGCGCCAGCTCTTCCCGTATTAGGCAAAACAACAGCAAACTCTTCACCGCCATAGCGTGCCACCAAATCCGTAGCGCGCTTTGCGGCCTTCTCAATCGCTTTGGCTACTTGCTTTAGGCAATTGTCCCCAGCCTGGTGACCGTAGGTATCATTGAAACTTTTGAAATAATCGATGTCGCATAGGATTAGTGGATGGGTGCCAAGTTAAGGTTACGCGACAATAGTCAAGGGGTGCCAAAAGAGTGTAGGAAAGGGTTATATCGTTCAAAGCCCTAAGCTTCTCAGATGAGTCATCGCTATAGCCGCAATCCAGATCACATTCGCCGCCGCAACGTGCCCGCTCCGGACAATGAGGCGATTGATGAACATCTGAGATTGCTTCTGAGTCCAGTAGTCTATAGCCAAGCCGCGTACTATCGAACCCTAGGGATGCGTTCACGCATATTGACACTGCCATTGATGGTGGCAGCGGTAGTGACGCTGTTGTGGAAGCAGGTGCCCTCGGTTAATGAGTTAACCCGTCAGTTGAACCGCAAAGACTTGCTGTGGGCAAAGGCAGTGAGCGTAAGCCGTCAGGCGGTAAGTGCGCGCTTTCTGAGTTTTCCGAATGAGTTGTTTGAGGGCGTATTTCAGGCACTGCTGCCGACATTGAAAGCGCGTTGGGCCGAGCGCACTCGCCCGCTGCCCGTGAGCGTGGCCTATGCGAGAGAACACTTTGAGCAGGTGTGGGCGGCAGACGGTTCGGTGCTAGAAGCGCTATTCCGCAAGCTCAAGAGCCTAGAAGCGATGCCAGCCGGACAGCTGGCAGGCAAAATCTGTACGGTGATTGAGCTTGGCTCTCAATTGCCGGTACAGATTTGGTTCTCTGAGGATGCCAAAGCCCATGACTGTCAGTTCCTAGATGATTTGTTGGCCCTAGCGACGGCCAAAACCCTGCTGATTCTAGACCGAGGCTTTTACGACTTTGAGTGGTGGGCTCGGTTGGTAGCTCAAGGCACCCAGTTCATTTGTGCCGGTAAGTCGAACCTGGCTTACACCGTTCTCCAGGAGTTCTCGCTCACCCATGGCCTCCGAGACCGCCTGATTGTCGTCGGCAAAGACAAATCAGGCGAGCCCTTAGTCCGGCTTCGGTTGATCGAGGTGCGCAAAGGCAAGGGCTGGTATCGATACCTCACTTCTGTACTCAACCCCAAAGTCCTGCCACCTTATGTGGTGGCCGATTTGTACGCTCGCAGGTGGCGGATTGAAGATGCCTTTCACCTGGTGAAGCGGCTGTTGGGACTGGCCTATCTTTGGACCGGTTCGCTCAATGGCATCAAGCTCCAAATCTGGGCGACTTGGTTGATGTACGCCGTCTTGAACGACCTCTCTGATGCCGTTGCTCAGGCGGTTCAACTACCGCTTGAACGCATCTCTAAGGAAATGGTTTGGCGCGGTCTCTATCATTTTAATGATGCTTATAATCGCGGCCTTGCCTCTGACCCCATCGCTTATTTAGCTGCCCCTGAAAATCGTGACCTGAGCGTCGTCAAAACCATTCGTAAACCGCCTAGGATTATCAACCTTAACCCCTATATCTCTGCCCTTTCAGGCTCTTCTTGACTAATCCCTTTTTGTTCTAACTTGCTACCCATCGATTAGTGACAGGACCGAGCGACTAGCTGCAACATTTTTCCACTCTTTCGCCAAATATTCATCAAAAGAGCGGCGATTGGCAACCTGAGTGAGTCCATCCATACAAGCGAGCCGTTTTAGCTCTTGGTTGAACGCCTTCAGAGTGTCTTCGGCATGTTTTCGCTTGGTGATATCAGTTGCGGTGCCAAATATCTGCGTCGGCTGACCTGATGCATCTCGCTGAAAAACGGTTTCTCGACACAGTAGCCAGCGCCAGTCGCCCTGCTGGTGGCGAAAGCGATACTCATTTTCGACAACTTCACCCTCTTTAGTCATCGAGAGTCGGCAGCGCTCTGCCACTAGCAATCCTTTTTCTTCTATATGGACTAAACGTTCTAAATAGTGCGGGCCTAGCTGGCTGATGTCGGTTGGCGTATAGCCCAAAACATTTTGAATCCAGCGATTGATATAAAAGTTGCTGCCATCTGCAAAGCTATCCACATACAAAATGTTGGTGCTAGCGTCAACGATACCCTGAATAAAGCGTTGGCTTTCCTGCCAGGCCTGTTCGGCCTGCTCCCTTTCGATGGTCTCTCGCTGAAGCTGGCGACGATGACTGTTTAATGTGTTCGTTAGCGAAAGTCGCTGCTGAGAATCAAATGCAGTTGCAGCTAAAAGTGCCAGAGAAACTGCACTGGTCTGCTCTAATGCTGTCCAGCGGTGAGGGCGCTTATGCTCGTACCACACAGCACCAACCAGGTTGCCTTGGACATGCACCGGAATCTCTAAGAAAGCACCTGAAAGTAGCAGATCAGACTTTGCTAGACAGCCTGTTACCGGATCTTCTAAGAGAGCGTGCTCGATGATGAGGCAGTCTCGCTGGGCGATAGTTTCAAAGTAGGGTTCGTAGTCCGTAATCGCTATTTTGAGTCTATCAGCGGGCGCGTTATGCTCAGGGCTATAGCTGCTAAGCAGCTGAAAATATTCATCAGTATCGTAGAACCATAGGCTAGCTCGGTCTAGGCCCAAAATTGCGGCGGCAGAGCGGACAATGGTATCTGCTGCGTTAGCAAGATCTCCACTATACAAGGCGGCATTCTGACAAAGCTGCTGTAGCTCTAACTGATGCTCTACGGCAGTTAGAGGCGTCGATAGCGATGCTCTTGAGCGATTTTCTAGTTCTTTAGAACAGTCTACTGAGGCTAGCCGTGAGGCCGACTGAGTTGACAAAGGTGTTTGTCCGGACTGGTCCAGATGGTGGTCGGATGCAATTTTAGATAGACAAGATCCATACGGAATAACAGATTTCTCTGAGAGAATTGACATTCTTTTTACTTAAAAGCAGCCATGTCCGGTGCTGACCCCATAGCGTTAGGATTCCCGTGAGCTGTCTGAAACGACCGGAATGTCGATGACGAAGGCAAGTCTACCGTCTGCTGTAATGCTTACGAATGTCTAGTTGAGCTAGCTGGCGTAGCAGTCAATAAGGGGAGTTAGGTGTTCGTAGATTTTGATAACTTGGATGGCGGATCTTGAGGCAGTTGCTTCGAGCCAGCTACCTATATCATCAATATCGCCAGGGTGCTTTATTGCCTTACTCGAAGATATTGCCAAAGAAGTCGATGGTTTCTTTGAGCGCTGTGACAAACGCATCTATCTCGGCGGGGGTGTTGTAGAAATATAGGCTAGCTCTGGCGGTAGAAGTGACACCCAAAATACTGTGCAGCGGCTGCGTGCAGTGGTGCCCTGAGCGGATGGCAATACCGGATTGATCGAGAAAGGTAGAAAGATCTTGCGCATGAACACCAGCGACTGTGAAGGTGGCGATCGCCGATCTGCCCGACCCGTCTGCATTGGGCTTGGGTCCATACAGCGTGGCTTGCGGTACGCTCCTCATTTTCTCGTACAGGTAGGCGGTCAGCGTATGCTCATAGTCAGCAATGCGCGACATCCCAACCTGGCTTAGATAGTCTACGGCCGCGCCTAGCGTGACGGCTTCGGCGATCGCGGGCGTTCCTGCTTCAAACTTGTGCGGTAGCTCTGCGTAGGTCGAGCTACTCAGCGACACGTCTTGAATCATCTCACCGCCGCCTAAAAAGGGAGGCATTGACTGTAATACATCGAGCTTGCCGTACAAAAAGCCTGCGCCTGTCGGGCCACACATCTTGTGCCCCGAGGCTACTAGCCAGTCGCAGCCAATCGCCTGCACATCTACTGGCATGTGAGGTACGCTCTGGCAGGCATCGATTAACACCTTTGCGCCGTATCGCTGGGCCGTAGCCACAATTTCTTTGACTGGATTGATACATCCCAGCGTATTAGAGACATGATTAACCGCGACCAGCTTTGTTCTATTTGTAATTAGCTGAGTAAACGCTTCTTGGTCAAATTCTTGGGTCTCGCTGAGCGGCACATGCTTCAAAACCGCGCCAGTTCGCTGGGCGATGAGCTGCCACGGCACCAGGTTACTATGGTGCTCCATCACAGATAGAAGAATTTCATCTCCTTTTTGCAGCTCGCTTAGTCCCCAGGCATAGGCCACCAAATTAATTGCTTCACTAGCATTACGGGTAAAGACAATTTCATCGCGCGAGGCCGCGTTTACAAAAGCAGCAACTTTATCACGAGCACCTTCATAAGCTTCGGTTGCCCGGGCACTAAGGGTATGGACGCCTCTGTGCACGTTGGCGTTGTCGCTTAAGTAGTAGTGCTGCATGGCATCTAGCACTGCCTGCGGTTTTTGAGAGGTCGCGGCGTTGTCTAGGTATATCAACGGCTTGCCGTTAATCTGCTGAGAGAGAATCGGAAAGTCGGCGCGGACTTCGGTGGCTAGCGAAGCCTGAGTAGCAGAAGAGGTGACCATAGCTGTCATAGAGTGGCTGTCATAGAGTATCTGTCGTAGCGTTTATTTCGCCCATTTTGTCAGGCGATCGCTAAGAGACTGGCGAAGAGATTCTATAGAGATTTTTTCAACAATTTCCATGGCAAAGCCATAGAGTAAGAGCCTTTGAGCCTGATCGGCATCAATGCCTCGGCTCTGTAGATAAAAGACCTCGTCTGGCTGCAACTGGCTGACAGTAGCACCATGAGCACATTTAACATCATCAGCAATAATGTCTAGCTCGGGCTTGGTGTCTATTCGCGCTCTGCTAGAAAGCATCAGGTTGCGGTTGAGCTGCGCCGCATTGGTCAGCTGGGCACTTTGGGCAACAAAGACTCTGCCGTTAAACACAGCGTGCGCCTTGTCATCGACGATATTTTTCTGTAGCTGGGTGGCGCTGCTATGAGGATAGGTAAGCGTCAATAAGCTATGCGTATCGGCAAGCTGAAGATTTCTGATTGCACTGAGGCCATACATATGGGTGTCGGTCTGCGGGCCAGATTGATACACCTCTAGATGGTGGCGAGAGAGCTGAGCGCCCAGATCGATGGCGGTGCACTGATAGCGACTGTTGGCAGCCTGGTCTACGGCTGTCTTAGCAACGTGAAACGTTTGGGCACTTTCGTCTTGTAGGCGGATGTGATTTACCTGCGCACCTTCGGCTAGCCAAACTTCGGTAACGCTGGTGTTACAGCGAGCTTGGTTGCCTTCGCCCGCAAAAGATTCGAGCAGGGTAAAGTTAGCGTTGGGCTCTGCAATCACCAGCGTGCGCAAATGCGCGATCGCCCCTTCCTGAGCGTTTCTAACAATACAAACAGGCTCGTCTAGGCGCTGATTGGCGCGGACCCAGACCACCATAACATCGCTAAATCCGGCGGTGTTTAGTGCCGTAAAGACCTCCTCGCCACCTTGAATTTTGGCCAAACGCTCTGAGATGACGGGCGCTAGTGTCTCGGCGTAGCTGCCTGTCTCAATAAGTTCAGATAGAGGCGCAACTATGGGCGCAGCGATCATAGGGTGGCTAGAGTCCGCTGCTGACTGGCTAACTGGCTGGCCTGCTGACTGGCTAGAAAGCGCTGGAACGTAGTGACCGTTAATGCTGGTGAGCTGGTAGCGGCTTTCAACTAACCTAGCGCTTGTCTGCAGACTCGGCTGTTCGGCCTGAACAGCCGAGGTAGCTCGCTCGAACGGATGGCTGAGCATTTCAGAAAGATCGGTAAAGCGCCAGGCTTCGTCTTTGCTAGCAGGAAAGCTTCGATCGCTGACCTGTGCGATCGCTAGGTCGCGCACTGCTTTCAGAGGTAGCGCAGACTCATCAGCGGCTGCCGAAGCCTGCGTCAACAAATGCTTGAGATAGGTAGCACGATTAATGCTGCTAGTCGAGGCGTTGGCTGCGCTAGCGTTGGCAGCACTCACTGATCTAGTCATAACTAGGCAACGGCCTCCTGAGCGGTGAGCCAGTCATAGCCGCGAGACTCTAGCTCTAGTGCCAGCTCCTTACCCCCTGTTTTGATAATATGACCGCCACACATCACGTGAACGTAGTCTGGCACCACATAGTTCAGTAAGCGCTGATAGTGAGTAATGAGCACCGTTGCGTTGTCAGGTGTATTTAGCTGATTCACACCGCCAGAAACCGTTTTGAGCGCGTCGATATCTAGCCCCGAATCGGTTTCATCCAAAATCGATAGCACTGGCTCTAGCAGCGCCATTTGCAAAATCTCATTTCGCTTTTTCTCGCCCCCAGAAAAGCCCTCATTGACGCTGCGGTCTAAAAAGCTAACATCCATTTTGACAATCTCAGCGCGCGCTTCAACCAAGTCGTCGAAATCAAAAACGTCAATTTCCTCTTCGCCGTTCGCTTTACGATGAGCGTTGTAGGCCACCCGCAAAAAATCACGGTTGCTCACCCCCGGAATTTCCAGCGGATACTGAAACGCCAAAAACACACCCGAATTTGCCCGCTCATGGGGTTCTAGCGCTAACAGGTCTTGACCCTTAAAGATGATTTCGCCAGCGGTGATCTCATAATCAGGATGACCAGCCAGCACCTTAGAAAAGGTACTTTTGCCCGAGCCGTTGAGACCCATGATGGCGTGAATCTCACCCGCCTTGACCTCAAAGTTGAGGCCCCTTAGGATTTCAGTCCCTTCGACGCTGGCGTGGAGATTGCGAACAGAGAGAATTGTTTTAGCGTTTTCGTTGATCATTTGTGAGGAAAAAAGGGGATTTAGCCGACTGAATTTTCTAGCTTGAGACTGAGCAGCTTGTCGGCCTCAGCCGCAAATTCCATAGGCAGCTCGTTGAACACATCGCGGCAAAAGCCGCTGATGATCATAGAAACAGCGTCTTCTGGTGAAATGCCGCGCTGAGCAAAGTAAAAGAGCTGATCTTCACCTATTTTGGAGGTAGAGGCTTCGTGCTCTACTTGGGCCGTGCTGTTCTGTACCTGAATGTAGGGGAAAGTGTTGGCGTTTGAGGTATCGCCTAGCAGCATAGAGTCGCACTGTGAATAGTTGCGAGCCCCTTCTGCCTTCGGATTTACCTGTACCAGCCCGCGATAGCTGTTTTTAGATTTGCCTGCCGAAATCCCCTTAGAAATAATCGTGCTGCGCGTGTTTTTGCCTACGTGCACCATTTTCGTGCCAGTGTCGGCTTGCTGATAGTTGTTAGTAAGCGCTACAGAATAAAACTCACCGACTGAGTTATCACCCACAAGCACACAGCTTGGGTATTTCCAGGTAATTGCCGAGCCTGTCTCTACTTGCGTCCAAGAGATTTTGGAGTTAACGCCCTTGCACAAACCGCGCTTAGTGACAAAGTTATAAATGCCGCCTTTACCGTTTTCGTCACCTGCAAACCAGTTTTGAACAGTAGAGTATTTAATCTCGGCGTTGTCTAGCGCGACGAGTTCGACAATAGCCGCATGAAGCTGGTTGGTGTCGTACATCGGGGCGGTGCAGCCTTCGAGGTAGGTCACCGAGCTAGCTTCTTCAGCCACGATCAGCGTGCGCTCAAACTGACCGGTGTCGCCGTTGTTCATGCGGAAATAAGTCGATAAGTCCATTGGGCATTTGACACCCTTAGGAATATAGACAAAAGAGCCGTCAGAGAAGACCGCTGAATTTAGCGCCGCAAAGTAATTATCGCTGACCGGAACGACCGTGCCTAAGTACTTCTTGATCAGTTCTGGATGGTCTTTGATCGCTTCTGAAATAGAGCAAAAAATAATACCGTGCTTAGCTAGGTCTGCCTTGAACGTAGTTGCAATAGAGACACTATCAAAAACGACATCGACGGCAACGTTTGATAGCCTCTTTTGCTCGTTAATAGAAATGCCTAGCTTGTCGAACGTTTCGAGCAGGGCCGGATCAACCTCATCTAGACTGTCTAGCTTTTTCTCTGCTTGCTTGGGTGCGGAGTAATAGACAATGTTGTTGTAGTCAATCTTGGGATACTTGACATTGGGCCAAGCGGGCTCGCTCAGCGTCAGCCAGCGGCGATAGGCCTTGAGCCGAAAGTCCAGCATGAAGGGGGGCTCTTCCTTCTTGGCTGAAATAGCGCGAACGACATCCTCACTAAGGCCGCGAGGCAAGCTATCAGATTCAATGTCTGTAACGAAGCCGTACTTGTAAGGCTGGCTAACGACGGATTGAACATTAGAACTCATAGGTGAGAGATACCTAAAATTAGGCAAAAAGGTGAGGTGCGGGCAGTCAAGAAGGTTGAGAGCGAAAGGTTAAAAACAAGGAAGCCTAAACAGCGTTAGTTTCCTTTCTAATCTGCTCGAAAGAAATTTCTCTTTCGGTACCGGAAAATGGATTTTCTTCGGTGAGGAAAAGCATGCAGTGGCACTCTTGACGCTCTTGCATCGGGACGCAAGGGCAGTTCCAGTAGGTGGCTTTGACCTCAGCTTCTTTGTCTTCATAGTGACGACAAGGGCATAGCGGCGCGCCCAAGTCGTCTTTGTGCTTGGCGAGCCCTTCAATCACAACCGCAGTGACGCCTAAGTCTTGACAGAAGTAAGTGCCTGTACGCTTAGCATAGCTCTGGGCAAAGTTCCGCATGATTTCTAGACTTTTGTCGGAGCCCTGATTAGGGTTGCTGGTGCTCATTTTATGGGGGTGTCCTATGGCGTGTAGCTAGTGGGATGTAGCTGGTGAAACAGATTCTGTATGGGACTAGGCTGAAAGAATAGCCAGTGCAAAGGTCAAGCAAAGGCCAGACAGCTAAAGCCTAGCTAGCCGAAGCTAGAACATGTACCTGAGTCTAGCGGCTATATTCTGAAGCGCTATTCTGAGCGCTATATAATCAAAGCAACGTAAGTGTTGTTTAACTATTATTAAATTAAGGTTACTGTAAGTGCAGGACTTTAGCAACAAAAGTGTTTCTAAAGTATTGTGAACACATTTCTAAACTTGTGCCTTAGTTTGGTAAGGAGACTTGTGCATCAGAAAAAGACTTCTGAATCTATCACTTCCGCTAACAAAGAGGATCGAATGAAGGCTGCTTTGACGAACCCACCGACGTCGATGCGAGAGGATATTTTACGGTTTTTGCTGAAGCAAGGAACTGCCACAGCAGCGGCGATCGCAGATCACCTGGGCGTCACGCCACAAGGAATCCGCCGCCATCTGAAAAATCTGGAGTCGAGCGAACTGATTGAGCATCAAACCAGTCAAGAGGGTATCGGTCGGCCTAACCACATTTACAAGCTCAGCCGCAAAGGCCGCGACCATTTTCCCGATCAGTACGATCAGTTTGCGCTGTCATTGCTAAATACGGTTGCTGACACGATGGGCCCAGAGCACGTTAGCAAGCTGTTAAAGCACCAGTGGCAAAACAAGGCAAAAGCGTACAGGCAAAAGCTAGGAAACGGGCCTTTACAGAAGCGGATGCAGGCGCTGGTGGCATTGCGGCAAGCTGAGGGTTATATGGCTGAGTGCCATCCGGCAAACGCTCATGCGGCAGAAGAGTCTGATGATGAGCTGCCTGCGTTTGTGATTACGGAATATAACTGTGCGATCGCACACATTGCCGAATCCTATCCAACGGTTTGCGGCCATGAGCTAGCGATGTTTGCGATCGCGCTGCCCGACTGCTCTGTCGAACGCACCCACTGGCTTGTCAACGGCGAGCACCAGTGTGGCTACCTTGTTAAAGCGAAAAACGATGCCAAAAAATAATGACAGAGGACAATGAGCCTTCAGTTTCTGACCGAATCCGAATCTGCCGCTGTTGATGCAGCCTTGCTGACAACGCCCGAAAAATTTCTCACTCGCCTAACGCTATCTACCGGCAAGCTGCTAATCTATATCGCTAAAGACTTAGGAACAAGCGTAGAAGCGTTGAGCAACGAGCAGATAATTGCCTGGTTCGAAGCTGACTCCAAGCGCAAGCAGACCGAGGGCGTTAACGCGTCCGTCCTAAAGTGGGACGCAAAAGACCTAACTGATTTGCCGACAGACTGAGTTCGCTATACTTGCTCACCACGCTTGCCCGCTACGATCAAATAAGTGCCACTTCTCTGATTGGTCTGAGACCACGCCGTATACACTGAGCAGTACATACTATAAAGCAAGCTTAAAACATTGAGTCAGCTTGTTACATACAGGCTAGAATTGGGCAATTCTAGTGAGCGAGCATCCCTCTTTTTTTGGGGTCACTCACGCTATAGCGCTTTGAACAGCCTTAAAGATTTTTTATTGTTTTGACGCGCCCTGAGGTGGGTAATTCCTATGAAACAGACACTTCTCCAAAACAAACTTTTGATGCTAGCTGCCGTCTTAGGCACCGCTGTCTTGGGCACCGCAGTGCTACCGACTAAGGCAATGGCCCATCAGGTGCAGACGAACTATTTTCTAGATGACCGGGCTGCAGGCGATCGCCTAGAGCTGAAAACGACCTTTAGCAATGGCGAGCCGCTAAAGGGAGCAAAGGTGACTGTATACGCGCCGGATCAGCCCCATCGGGCTAAGGTGACAGGCGTTACCGATAGCCAGGGACGCTTTACCTTTACCCCAGATGAGTCCATCAGCGGTGACTGGGAGCTAAATATTGAGCGGGCGGGGCATCAAGATATTTTGACCGTGCCAGTGAATGAAGGCGGCATTGACGCCGACCTGATGGCAAGCAATGGCATTGAGGTCAGCAATAGTGATTTTCACTATGCGAGTTCGCCCTGGGTAGCAGTGGGTGGGGTTGCGATCGCTGCCGCTTGCCTAGCTTTTTCTCGTGTGGGTAACAAAAAATCGGCTAAATAGTGCATCGCCTGAACCAGCGTCAGCGTTTGATATCGTCTCGCAAACTGGCCAAGTCTGTGTAAGAATCGGCCAGATCAATCAGGCTGTCGCTGGTCATTGACTGCAAGCTCACCACTTCAATAAACGTGCCGCGCTGGCTCAGTACTTGCAGCGCATAGGCCAAGTTTCCATCGCCCCCAAGCAAGGTAACGTTTGGGCAATACTCGGCAATGCGCATCATATCAACGGCCATCTCCACATGCATGTTGGCCTTGCGCGAGCCATCAGGCAAATTTGTTAGCTCTTTGCTAACCACTCGGTGTCCATGGCGATTTAGCCATAGCAAAAAGCCGCGCTGCTTTTCATTTTGTGGATCGACGCCGGTATAGAAATAGGCGCGCAGCAGCCGACGACCTCTAACTAAAGACGCTAGCAGCCGACGGTAGTCCACCTCTATGTTGAGATGGGAGGCGGCATAGAAAAGGTTCGAGCCATCAATGAAGATGGCAATGCGATCACTACTTTGGTTCACAGATTGGTTTCGCGTCACGCTAGAGGACGAATTTACCGATAGGGTTGAGGGTGGGCTCGTACCTTCAGAGGACGCCAAGTTTTCTGAGAAAAATGAACGCTGGGTGCCTTCTGTCGCTTGAGTGCTTTCTGCACCTAGGGACGTATCTAAAAATAAAAGACTCTCTGCCGTTGTTTCGGCTGCTGTCGGGTCTGTGATAGAAAGGGTCCGCGCAGGGGGCTGTTGCCTAATAGCTGTGCGAACATTTGGCTTGCTAGGGCCTTTTGTTTTAACTTTTTTCCCAGACGGTTTTTCTAGCGTTTTTTTGGAAGCTGCTTCGCACTCGTTACGATCATCAGTAGAGCGCTTAACAGCACCCATGGTTGACTTAGAACGGGTCTTAGCATCTGTATTAGCTATGCTGGGATCACTGTTGACATCGTTGGCAGCAGCAGTGTCTGTTTTGGGAAGCTTAGTTTGCTTATTAGACCGGCTAGCCTTGGCGTTAGCTTTTTTGGCTGCAGGTAATGGAGTCTCACCTATTTTTACCAATTTAGAGTCAGAAGGCTTCAATGGAATTATGGAAGAATTATGGACATATCAAAATGTTGCGAACTTTAACATCTTAAGCGCTTACTCACTCAGTTTTAGAAATGATTGCGAATGACTTAATGAATAGTCATAGGAGCTTAAAACCTTTTTTAGCATAGAGGTAAGCCAAGGGGCATAAGATAGGTACAAGAGCATGAGACGATTTACGGCGCTGTTTCAAGCGGTGGATGCCACTACATCCACAAATGAAAAGGTTAAGGCGATAAGCGCGTATTTTCGCGACGAGCAGCCAGAAAACGCTGTATGGGCACTACATTTACTGATGGGTAAAACCCGAAAGCGACTGATTACGTCGCGGGTACTGCGAGAGATCTTTTTGCAGATTTCAAACTTGCCAGAATGGCTGTTTGAGGAAAGTGCTAACCATGTAGGCGATACAGCCGAGACGATTGCGCTGCTGCTAAGAGATACACCTGTTGCGGCAACAGGCACATCGGGGGCCAATAGCGAGACACCGCTGCATGAATGGTTAGAGCGTGTCATTCCGCAGGTGAAGGGCCTAGAGAAGACAGACCCGACGCGGCTGCAAAATCTGGTGGTGGACTGGTGGGCGAATTTACAAGATGACGAAATTTTTGTGCTCAACAAGGTGCTAACTGGCGCATTTCGGATGGGCGCGAGTACCAAACTGGTGATCAAGGCGCTGGCGGCTGAATATGAGCTAACAGAGGCGGTGCTGACACATCGATTGATGGGTGAGATTGAGACTACAGGCGAGTTTTACGAGTCGCTGATTGACCCAGATGAAGCTGACGCAGACCCGAGTCGGCCCTACCCTTTCTTTTTAGCTGCGCCAATTGATGTTGAGAAATTTGCCAGTGAGCCGATAGATGACTGGCAGGCCGAATGGAAGTGGGATGGTATTCGCGCTCAGCTCATTTACCGGGAGGGGCAGCTATTTATCTGGTCGCGGGGGGAAGATCTGGTGACCCATCAGTTTCCAGAATTTGCCGCAGCGATCGCAACGATGCCACCGGGAACGGTGCTAGACGGTGAGATTGTGTGTTGGGATGGTAGCCGTCCGCTGGACTTTAACTTTTTGCAAAAGCGGCTGGGCCGAAAGCGAGTAGGTAAAAAGCTAATGGCTGAAAATCCGGTGCACTTTATTGCGTACGACCTGTTAGAAGACGCGGGCATGGATATTCGTGAGCGGCCTTTGCAGGTGCGGCGGGCGGCGCTGACAACGCTGATGGATACGCATACCCACGAACAGATGAGCTACGCGCAGCCTCTGACTGTTAAGACGTTTGAAGACGTAGAGGCGTGGCGATCGCGCTCTAGAGAATACGGCGCAGAAGGGCTGATGCTAAAGGCTAAGAACAGCCCGTATCTGGTAGGTCGTAAGCGGGGCTACTGGTGGAAGCACAAGGTGGACCCGATGACGCTAGACGCGGTGATGATTTATGCGCAGGCGGGTACAGGCAAACGAGCAAACCTGTTTACGGACTATACGTTTGCCCTGTGGAAGGGCGATACGCTGGTGCCGTTTACCAAGGCGTATTCGGGTCTAGACAATACTGAAATTGAGAAGCTAGACCGCTGGATTCGGCGACATACGCGAGAGAAATTTGGGCCAGTGCGCTCGGTAGAACCAACGCATGTGTTTGAAATTGGGTTTGAGGGAATTGCTGAGTCAAAGCGGCATAAGTCGGGGATTGCGGTGCGGTTCCCGAGGATTTTACGCTGGCGGGCAGACAAGCCGGTGGCAGAGGCAGATACGCTAGAAAGTGCGCTGGCGCTGCTGAAAACGGTTCAGCGCTAGCAGGCTTGGCGGATGGCCTTATCGAATAGTCTTAGCGAATGGTAATCTCACCTCTTTCTCTGAGCTGCTTTGAGCGTTTTGGGATAGTGAGCTGACAGACCCAATCGCCAGTTTTGCCCGTGAGAAAAGGGATAGCGCTGCCGTCGCTGGCAAGGATACGGAGGCGATCGCGGCAGTTATACAGCTCTAGCGGCTGTTGCATTCCGTCGATACTAACGACCGTGCGATACTCCCAATAGCTTTTAGCGCTGCGCCGAATGTCGTTGATACAAACTTTGTGACCGTTGAATAGGCGACAGGTGCTGGGCTCAGTGGGCGCTGCGGTGAGGTTGATAATCCATACGGCAAACGGCAAGGTCAATAAAATGATGACAACGGCCCACCAAACGGATAAAAATTTGTCAATGAATAGAGACTTTAAGGCAAGCATTTAAACGACATGTGAGTCTTCGTAAATTCTACCGCTTCTGCGATCGCGAGCGGATTGATAGGCAATAGAGCGAGGATCTTCTGCCCAGAATTCAAAGGATTTAAAGGGTGCTGGTACGCATAAATGACGGTTGCCGTCGGCATACCGTCGGACTCGGCAGCTATTGGTGCTGCTGCAAGGAAGGCTAGTGTGTCAGGCCCCCTAGTCAATACCGCTCATGGATGTATTTACCGATCCCCAGAGAATGGCGATCGCGCAGCTAACTGAGCTGATTGACACTTCATCGGGTAGCGAAATACCTCTGTATATTCCTTTTCTCTACATAGTCCCTTACAAGTGTCTCGGCAGCTATCACCCGTCGCACTCAAGAAAACGGCTTCTTCAACCATCCGCGCTCCGTAGATATAAAGTCTCAGCCCGTACGTTTTGTAACAAGAACTATGTATAACAGCAGTCAGTCACTTGCTCATACAGCTGCTAAGATCACTGACTCTAGTCCGGCCAACTGCTCAAAGAGCCAACCAAGCGCCCTACTAGCTAGCAAATTTCTGGCTACAGCCTAATGTCGTCGCCTTAGCTGTCAAACTACACAGCGCTCCGATTCATTCAGGCGATCGTCACCTGTCCGTCATCGTCACTCAGCTTGGCTAGAGTCAGCTTCAGCAACCCTTTTCCTGGACACGCTATCTTCCTTCCGAACACCTTATCTCGCTCCGACTCATGACAGACCAAACCATCCCCGTGCTCAATCTGCAAGACTTCACGAATGGTCAGCGTTCCGCCGCCTTTGTCGAGGCGCTTGGTAGTGCCCTGTCTGAGGTTGGATTTTTCACCTTGACCCACCACGGCGTCGAGCAGCGCGTCATTGACGCCGCCTACGGCGCAGCCGAAGCCTTTTTTGCCTTGCCAGATAGCACCAAAGCGCAATACGAAATCGCCGATCTCAAGGGGCAGCGAGGCTTTACCTGCTTTGGCAAAGAACACGCCAGAGATAGCGACGCACCTGATCTTAAAGAGTTTTGGCACTTAGGGCGTGAACGGCCTACTGCCAACTCGGTTAGCTATCCTGACAATATTTGGCCCCGAGAAGTTCCTCAGTTTCATCCGGTCATGGCCATTCTATTTCAGCAGCTAGAAGCCTGCGCTGACCTACTCATGCAAGCCTGCGCCCAATACCTACAGCAGTCGCCCAACTTCTTTGAAACGCAGGTTGCCGAGGGCCAAACAATCCTACGAGTGATTCACTATCCACCAATTCCAGAAGACGTAGAACCCGCCAGCCAAAGAGCTGCGCCTCACGAAGATATCAACCTGATTACGCTGCTGTGCGAAGCCACAACGCCAGGACTAGAGCTGCTGACTAGAGAGGGTGAGTGGCTACCGGTACAAACGCTGCCGGGGCATATTATTGTTGATACGGGCGATATGCTGCAGGCGTTGAGCAATGGCCTGCTGAGAAGTACAACACACCGAGTGGTAAATCCAAACAGTAGCCGCAATCGCCGCTTTTCTATGCCGTTCTTTGTCCATCCCAGACCTGAATTTGACTTGACGCCTCTACCCGCTTGTATTGAAAAGACAAACGGCAATCAGCTATTTCCAGATCAAACCGCAGGGGACTATTTACACCAGCGGCTAAAAGAAATCGGGTTGACATAAGTCATCATCTAGCGCATTAGGTACAAATTTAGAGATAATTATAAGCACCCATTAGCCTATCTCCTCATGGATCTCTCCCTCGCAATTCCCACATTTGTCATCACCCTGCGAGAGGGGGTAGAAGCGGCCTTAGTGGTGGGTATCGTATTAGCTTGCCTCAACAAAGCCAACCGCACTGAGCTAAACAAATGGGTGTATGCAGGGGTGGCCGCTGGTATCGCAGGCAGCATTTTGATCGGCCTATTTTTGAGCCTGACGCTGAGCCAAGTGCAGTACGCTATGCCTGCTCTGCGCTCAATTATCAAGCCCTTATTAGGCGTGCTGTTCGGCAGCGTAGCGATTGTTATGCTGAGCTGGATGTTGATTTGGATGACACAGCAAGCCAAAAATATTAAGGGAGAGGTGGAAGGCTCGCTGCAAAATGCGCTGGCCGACTCAGAGGGATCGAGCATCAGCGTCTTTAGCCTGGTGTGCATTGCAGTACTGCGTGAAGGTTTTGAGACAGTGCTGTTTTTGTTTAGCAATCTTCAGCAAAGCGTAGAAGGTCTCTTTGGCGCGGCAGCCGGACTTACAGGTGCCTTTGCTATCGGCGTGGCCTTATTCCAGTTCGGTATCAAAATCGATCTGAAACTCTTTTTCAAGACGATGGGCGTTTTCTTATTACTGATTGTGGCGGGTCTTGTTGTCTCAGTCTTTAAAAATTTAGATGCTGCTTTCACTGCCATCAGTATCATCAAGCCGGATCTAGATCTTTGTATTAGCACCCAGTCTTGCATTTTAGGACCACAGCTTTGGGATGCCAGCCAGGTAATGCCAGACAAGCAGTTTCCTGGAATTTTGTTTAAGACGCTGCTGGGCTATCGTGACCATATCTATCTGCTACAGCTCATCGCGTACGTAAGTTTTCTGATCGGGGTCGGTGGCCGCTATTTTCGTAGTTTGAATGTTACGACTGAGCGATCACCAGGTCCAACTGCTCCTAGAACGAGATAAAGATCACTCAACCTCAGGAAAACATTAACAACCTAGAGCAGCAGCTTTCTAAATTCTTTTAGAGACAGACCTATGCCTAGCGTAGAGCTGATGCAGAGCGCAATAGCGCCGTCCCAATCAAGTTCTGTTTGTAATGATTCCAGTGTGAGCGCCTTAACCAAGATTCTAAAAAAGGTAATTGCACCTGCCAAAGCAAACGCTGAGACCACAAAGTCTTCAAGCGTTGCAGCTTCTTTTCCTCGCTTTTTCTTTACATACCCAGATGCTGCTACGGATAAAACCATTATGCCGAACCAAATGAATAGATATAGTTGAAACTGGCTCATTTAGATAGACGAGAAGATGTTTTTTGGTATGAGCTAACGTACCAACAGCTGTATGCAAATGCGCAACACGCGCCAATAATTCCGCCAGGTACCTGTGCTATCCAGAAACCAATAGAGGCTCCCCCTGTAGAGACGATCGCTATGCGAATAATCTTGTCTTCTAGGCTTTGAGCTTTGACATCCTGACGAGGGTAGGTAGGCGCATTGATTGCCTGCTTAGCTGTTGCAACCCAGTCGGCAGCAGGAATCACCTCGTTGAGAAAATACCAGCTTGTACCTGGATTATTTATAAAGGTAGCGCTCAAACTTTTAGTTCGCTCTTGCGAATAATACTGTCTATCTAATTCCTGTATAGCTTTGCCATATGCAACATCTAGAGGGAGATACGACTCGATGCAGGCTCTGAGCTGGCTAGGAGCAGTTGGCTGATTTTGCTGCAATGCCTTACCGACTGTGCGTAGATCACGCTGCACTGACTGGGGCAGCGGTTCGCGCTGTTGAGTAAGTGCGTACATCAGCGCTTTTATATCGACTGCATCGTTGTTTGCTGAATTGGTCATTGGATTAGCCCTGTCCGATAAGGGTGAACGCTGCCCAATAGTAAGGATGCTGATATCTGGTCGGCTGGTCTAGATTTATTGTACCCCCTGACGCAAAGGTGTTTTTTGCCCGAGCTTCCAACCGTTCTGCAACGACAAGAGGTAAGCCCTCTAGTTTCGCCAGTTGTATAATCCAACTAGCTAAGTCTTTTTTAGAGACGGTTTGCAGCCACTGCTGTGCAAGCTTCAGTGCGGTGGCTGGTGTGCTGCCCGCGAGCAGGTTTTGATAAAAGCGAATCATGATCCAGGCGCTGGCGGTTTCGTCTACTGGCCAAAGCGTACTCAAAACGTTGGTGGCTCCGGCCTTGAGGAAAGCGCTGGCGAGTCCTACGTATTCATCTGGAATGCCTTCTTTGCCAGTGAGGGCAGTTTCGCAGGCGGCTAGGCAGACGAGCCGATAGCTGCTGAGATCTAGCTGGCTGATTTGCTGAGCTGTGAGTGGCCCATCAACGAGGCCGATGGCTGATTCTGAGGGTTTGCGAGCATTGTAAGCACCGTGGCCAGTGAAGTGAAACGTTTTGTACTGAGCCTGAAGTGCTGTAAGGACAGTTTCTGATGAAGCTTGTGGGCTGCGGATGGTTGTCGCGGTGATGACTATCTGTCGGATGATGGCAGATTCTATGCGAGCGAATCGCATCTCATCGGACGAGTCTAGTTGGGGATCATTTAGGCTTAGCAGTGGTGTGATGGGTTGAGGTGTCTGGTTAGGCTGATAGCCTGGCTGATTTTGCAGGCCAATTTTGAGGCTAGGGAGGAAGGTGCAGGTTAGCGTGTCGGGAAAAAGAAGGTGTAGCGGAACGCGGTGCAGATCTCTATGGGGAAGCAGGATGAGGTGTTCAATGCTTTCTGGTAGTTGATTGTAGATATCAGTTGTTTTTAAAGTGTTTTGTAGATCGGACAGACGAGATATGAGTGACTGTCGCCAGGGATGGTCTTCTAGCTTTTTCACAAGAAGCGATCACCTCTTCATAGCGGCCTAAACTATTTAGAGAATTGCCACGGTTGCTCCAGGCTTGATAGAAGTCCGAGTTAAGTGAGATAGCTTTTTCACAAGAAGCGATCGCATCTTCATAGCGGCCTAAACTATTTAGAGAAATGCCACGGTTGCCCCACGCTAGATAGCTGTCCGGATTGAGTGAGATAGCCTTTTCGTAGGCAGTGATCGCATCTTCAAACTCACCCTTCCTAAGACTTTCGTTACCCAAATCAAAGAAGTCTTCAAACGATTTCATAGATTTTCGACCTGCTTTAACCACCTATGCAAAAACTGCCTCTACCTTACAAAAAAGCCCCACCTCCTAAGAGGCAGGGCTGTGTAACTTTATTGGTTGGGCTTTAGCGAGGTTCGGTCGCAGGACCATCGTCTTTGTTTGACTGATCTAGCAATCGCTCAAAGCGTTCTTTGCTCCAGCGGTCGGTAGCGTAAGAAATAGCGCTGATTTCTTCTAGGCGAATTAGCCAAACGGTGCGCTGATAGGGATCATCTGGGAGGTCTTCGTCTTCGAAGCCTTCAGCGACGTCAACATCGACAACTTCTACATATTCAGCATCTAAAAAGATAGGAATACCTACTAGCCGGGTGCCTGGCATTCTAAACCAAACTTCACTCCCGGCGTGAAGGGCTTCTTCTAAGCGGTGATACAGTCGGCTGGAGGTTGAACAAGGAGAAGAGGCAGATCTTGTAGGGCTGGACTGCTCTTGACGGGCGGTGTTCTTCATCATGCCTTCTGTCATAACGTTCCTCCTAAGTACATTCTGGCCATGTCGCTAGCGCAAGTTCGGTTCTGAATAACAGGCGTGGTGGCTATTGAATGCGCGGTTTGGGTGAATACATAGCACGCTAAGCAGCTCGTGGGCCGCTCGTTAGTTAAGTAGCTTAGCGCTTTTCCTATATTAAAAACGTGGACTCACTGTAGAAAACCGTACATATACTGCTGACACACGATAGAAAAGTCGCATTTGATGCTTCATCAGTATTATTACAACATAGCAAATCACCTGTAAGTTGAGTTATTTGCTGTTTTGACGGTGCCGCTTTACGGGTATCGCTTTGCCAGTACTAGCTTACTTTGAGAGGCTTACTTTGAGAGGCTTACTTTGAAGGCCGCACTCTCATTAATGGTTGGCCAAATTCTATGGGTTCCGCATTTTCAACTAAAATGTCAACGATTTCACCAGAGACTTCGGCTTCTAGTTCGTTCATTAGCTTCATCGCCTCAATGATGCAGACCGTCTGGCCAGATTGAATGCGATCGCCTATTTCTACAAAAACACCCTCATCCGGCGCGGGTGAACGATAGAACGTCCCCACCATTGGCGACTTGATTTCAACTAGCGAGGTATCGACCGTGGGTGCAGGCGGTTTCTCCGGCTCTGGCGTGGGTGTGGGCGCAGGTGTGAGGGTAGTTTCTGGTGCTGCTGCGGGCACAGCAGGCGCAGCAGGCGTCGGGCTAACTAACACATCAGGCTGAAGCGCGGCGGCTTTACGTAGCGTCAGCTCGAATTCAGTATTTTTAAGCGTCAGCTCAGCGATGTCAGTCTGGTTGAGAGTAGCAACCAACTCGCGGAGTTCGTTGAAATTCACCTGTAAAACTCCATGTTTAAAGAATGCTAGTGAGATTTGCTAGTGAACGCCAACGCTCCTAGCTTTCACGGCCTAAATAGGTATCGTTACGCGTATCAATTTTGATCATCTCACCCCGTGAGATAAACAACGGCACCATGACCTGCGCACCCGTTTCGACAGTGGCTGGCTTGGTGCCGCCAGTGGCCGTATCACCTTTAACGCCCGGATCGGTTTGAGTGACTTCTAGCGTGACCGAGTTGGGTAGCTCAACTTCTAGAACTTTGTCATCCCAAGTCAGAACGGTGACTTCCATCTCTTCTTTGAGATACTTTACCGATGCCCCAATTTGCTCTTCGCTTAGACGACTTTCTTCGTAAGTCTCCATGTCCATAAAGACATATTGGTCGGCGTCTCTATAGGTGTATTGTTTATTTCTCTTTTCAAGAATCGCCTGCGGAAGCATTTCACCTGCTCGAAAGGTGCGCTCAAGCGTACTGCCCGTTTCGGCGTTTTTCAACTTGGTACGTACAAAAGCAGAGCCCTTGCCAGGTTTGACATGCAAAAACTCAACAACGCGCCATACGGAGCCATCTATTTCGATGCTGGTACCGGTGCGAAAATCGTTGCTTGAAATCATGGTTATAGCGGAGGAGTGCTAAGGCAGTCGGCAATCATTGTACAGCTCGGTGGCAACTTGTCCTATGGAAGCGCAGACTGTGGCAAGATCAAAAAAGAAGAACGCCCCGAAACGGTATCTGTTTCCTCTTATGAATTTGCGAAAGTCTGTTTACTCCCAGCCTGCTAGCTCTGATGCTGGCGGGTTCTCCTCATCTACATCCTCAAAAAGCTGGCCTCAAAAAAGCCTGACTCACAGAATTATTAAGGCGAGTCAAGCTGTGTGCTTAGCGCTGCTGCTGAGTGCAACTTGCCTATTCGCATCGGCCACACCGGCTTTAGCAGGATTGCCCCCAGGCAATGCGATTACTGATGGCGCAGCGCTACTAAGATATTCTTTGCCTATTGACAACCCAGAAATTCGTAAGTTTCAAGGTGAACTAGAAGGTATTTCTGAGTGGCTGCGCAGCAAGCGCTGGGGCCCAATCAAAAAAGACGTTAAGAAAGCAGGACGGCTGCTAGATCGTAAGCGCGATGCGATTTTGGCATCTGTGCCAGCAGCTCGGCAAGGTAAAGCGAGTGAAATTCTCGATAGCTTGAAAGCAGGCTTGGAGCCAGTGCGGGCGGCGGCTGAAGCGCAAGACAAAGAAGCGGTTTGGATTGAGCGAAAGGCGCTGTTAGATCAAGTCGGCGAGCTAGAAGAACTGATGGTAGATGGCTACCCATTTGAGGTGCCTGAAGAATATGACAATTTGCCTCAGCTCAAAGGGCGAGCAACCGTTGAGTTTGAGACGACGAAGGGCAATGTGACGGTAGTCGCAGATGGCTACAGCGCGCCAGTTACGGCCGGTAACTTTATCGATCTGGTCGAAAAAAAGTTCTATGACGATATGCCGTTTATTCGCGCAGAAGACTTTTACGTGCTGCAAACGGGTGACCCTGAAGGACCAGAAGCAGGCTATATCGATCCGAAAACCAATGAGTATCGGGCGATTCCGATGGAAATTTTGGTGAAGGGTGAAGATGAGCCGATTTATGGCTCTACGCTAGAAGAGATTGGTCGGTATATGGATGAGCCAGTATTACCGTTCAACTCCTACGGTTCTTTAGCGCTAGCGCGTCCAGGGGATGATAACAATGGTGGGTCATCTCAGATTTTCTTTTTCTTGTTTGAGGCAGAGCTGACGCCAGCAGGACGCAATATGCTAGACGGGCGCTATGCGGTGTTTGCCTATACGATTGACGGCGAAGCGGTGCTGCGATCGCTCAATCAGTCAGACAAAATCATTTCGGTGCGCGTCGTTGACGGGTTAGAAAATTTAGAGCGTCCTAACGCATAGGTCACACCTGTTGCAGACCACTATTGCAGATACTGTTGCAGATATTGGAGAGCTGGCTCTGATCGAACGGCTTAAGCCCTTTTGCGCTGAGGGTTCGATTGGGGATGACGCGGCGCTGATGCCTACTCGCGCCGATCACCAGATAGTGGTGACAACAGATGTGCTAAGTGAAGATGTGCATTTTAGCGATCGCACCACACCACCCTACGCCGTAGGCTGGCGAGCTGCCGCAGCTAACCTATCAGATCTAGCTGCGATGGGGGCATCTCCTCTTGGTATAACTGTCGGGCTAGGTTTGCCTGACAGTACCCCTTTATCTTGGGTTGAAGCGCTCTATCAGGGCATGGCAGACTGCCTAAAAGCCTACGGCGGGGCAATTGTAGGCGGTGACCTATGCCGCACTAAGCAGCGAACGGTTTCGATCACAGCCCTCGGCGAAGTTGTGCCATCGCAGGCCATCCGTCGTCACAGTGCGATACCCGGCATGACGGTGGTTGTCACCGGCCCCCACGGCGCGTCTCGCGCTGGGCTAGCGCTGCTATTAGGTGAATTCGCGCTATCTTCTAATAGCTGTGACGATGGCATTGCCTGCAATAACGATTGGATTAAAGCGCACCAGCTACCGGTTCCCCGATTCGATGCGGTTGCAGCGCTGCGCGATTTAATTTCGGGACTGGGCGCTACTCATCCCTACCCAGCCGTGGCTGGCATGGATAGTAGCGATGGCCTTGCAAATGCGCTGCTGCAAATCAGCGAGAGCGCTCAGGTCGGGATGGATATTGTGAGCACAGATATTCCTTTACCTGCCGGGCTGAGTGAGGCGGTTGGCGAGCAGACGGCGCTAGAGTGGGCGCTGTATGGGGGGGAAGATTTTGAGCTGGTGATGTGTTTGCCAGATGCGATCGCCCAGCCTTTTGTCAAAACAAAATTTGCCACTGCAATTGGCCAGACGACTAATAACACAGGCACTGTTCGGCTATTGAAAAAAGCTAATAGCAAAGCGGGCCTAGCGCTAACCCACAATGGCTACAGGCACTTTTAGCCGCTGCCCCCTTTTGCATACTGCCAAAAATGCAGTATGCTTACAAGGTTATTTCAATCTAAGCGACATATACGCTCATGGCGGCTCCTAAGAAAAAGACTTCCAAATCTAAGCGCAACAGTCGCAGAGCTACCTGGAAACATAAAGCCGCTATCCAAGCACAGCGGGCGCTTTCTCTCGGTAAATCTGTACTGACCAACCAGTCCAACAGCTTTGAATATCCCTCTGATGATGACGAAGATGATGACGAGTAGTCGTGATTGAGTCATCGTAGTTAAAAAAATGAGGGCATTTGTCCTGAGTCAATCAAAGGCTCACGCAGCGATGTTAGAGAAAAAAGCGGGGCTTAGGCTCTGCTTTTTTTTGCTTTATTTTCGTTTCTAAGCACCGAAAAATAATCACCAATAAAGACAACCTAAAAAGATGTATCTACCTAACCGTTTTGTTCGTCGTTTTGCTGGGGCTAGCGCTGTTAGTTTGCTAGCGCTGATAGGACCACTCACCAACCAGCAGCCTGTTCAGGCCCAAACGCAGGCTCAGATACCGACTAGCGGTAGCCTGAGCGTAGAAGTTTCAGGCCTCAAAGACTCAGAGGGTCAGGTGTGCCTAAGTCTGTTCGACAGCGGTGCTGGATTTCCTGACAATGGGGACGCGGTGGTTGCTACGCAGTGCATTGACGCGTCTTCGCCTACGTTTACCTTTGAATCACTGAGTATGGGAACCTATGCGGTAACCGTTTTTCACGATGAGAATGGAGACGAGCAAATCAATCGGGCGACCTTTGGCATTCCGACTGAAGGCTTTGGGTTCTCACGCAATCCTGCAATTGAGACAAGTGCGCCAGAGTTTTATGAAACGGCTATTTTTGTTTTCGGAGCTACGACCACTCAAATAGACATGATCTACTTTTAGGGAGATTGATGGCTCAAACAAAAAACACGATGATAGCTCGGATAAGATTGACCTTGGCTCAGCAGCACTGCCGCATGAGCGCCCTTCGAGTGGCCCTGTTCGTCGGTACGATACTCTTTAGCATCAATCACGGACGCGCTCTGCTCAACGGTGAGATGAATGGCGGTCGCTGGCTTTCTGCCGTGTTGACTTATGCGGTGCCTTTTATGGTGAGTATTCACGGTCAGAGCAGCTGTCAGATACCAGACTAACATCTGCAAAACCTCTAGAAACCGCTCAGGCCGCGCCTGTCTCACAACTTCCTCAGATTGTTCTTTTACAATGAGAAGACAAACAGAGAAAAGACGTATAGGAGCGCTTTCTCCATGAATCTTCAACAGCTTTTACGCCGCTACAACCGGGGCGATCGCAACTTTTCTAATGATTCTTTTCGCTCAGAATCTTTCCCTAGAACCGTGCTGAGCGGAGCTGACTTTAGCCGATGTGACTTTACGGGCGTTGATCTTAGCTATACCGATATCAGCAGAGCCAATCTAGTCGAGACAAATTTAACCCGCTCTGAGTTGATTAATACAGATCTAAGCGGATCAAACCTACAGGCCGTGAATCTGATTGGTGCCGACTTACGTCGAGCTAGTTTGGTGGGTGCTAACTTAGCAGGAGCAGATTTGCGCGTAGCTAACCTAGAAGGGGCCGATCTGAGTGGGGCAAACCTGGATGGAGCACGGCTAGACGGAGCAAATTTACGACATGCGAATATGACCTGTGCGCGGGTAGAGGCGCATCAGCTAAAAACGGCCAACTGCGAAGGCACAACGCTGCAGGCATTAGACGACAGCTGTTCGACTGTGTCTGAGGCGGTTCACTGGCGCTCTTGGGACGTGTAGCTGTAGAAGATAAAGCTGTAGAAGATACATAGCATCAAAAGACACATAGTGCTGGCAGTTTTAAGCACGGTTTAGAACAGCACAGTTTAGAACAACTTAGATCAACAGTTCAGATCAAATGTACTTAAAAAGGGCAGAATCTTAGCTATGATGGAATCCTAGCTGGTTACCTGGCGTCAATTCTGATCGGTTTAATCTCGATTTGGGTCAATCCTGAATTAGATGACGAGTTCAGCAGAGTGAGGTGGTCGAGCAATCGTAACGCGTGACTTGCAAGCGCATGATTCCGAAGCAGCTAAAGCTCCAGAACTTTTTGAGCTACCGCGAGGTGGTGCTGAATTTTGATGGGCTACACGTGGCCTGTGTCTGTGGGCCTAACGGGGCGGGTAAGTCATCTCTGTTGGAGGCGATCGCCTGGTGCGTGTGGGGCCAAAGCCGCGTTAGCGCTGAAGATGACATCGTGCGCCAAGGGGCGATGGAAGCGCAGGTCAGTTTTTGCTTTGTGCATGATGGGCAGTGCTATCGTATTATTCGCACCCGTCGCCGTCAGCAGGCAAGCGCCTTAGAGTTTCAAATTCAGATGCCATCAGCACCGGGCTTAGATTCCGGCTCGAAAACCGCAGAGCCGATATTCAAAAGTCTGACGCAAAAGGGCGTTCGGGCTACGCAACAGTATATTACTCAACAGCTTAAGATTGACTATGAGACCTTTGTAAACGCGGCCTACTTGCGACAGGGGCGAGCCGATGAGTTTATGCTGAAGCGCCCAAGCGATCGCAAACAGGTCTTGGCCGATTTGCTAAAGCTTGACCGCTACGATCAGCTAGCAGAGGAGGCAAAAGAGCAAGCTAGGACGTACAAAGCTGAGCTATTACCCCTATCAAATCTGTTGGATCAGCTAGCGGCTAAGCGTGAAACTCATGCAGATACTCAACAGCGCTCTGAACAGCTTGCCGCTCAAATCGACGCTGACAGAGAAACGCAGCGGCAGCGGCAAGAAAAGCTGGTATCACTTAAGCAACAGCAGAGAAAGAGACTTTTGGCGCAGCAGCAGCTAGCGCTGGCCCGGCAGCACGCTGCTCATCAGTGCGCTACGCTGACAACCTGTGAAACAGCGCTAAATGAAGCACAGCAGCAGCTTCAACAGATAGAAGAGATTCTCGCTCAGGCTGAAGAAATTGAGCAGCACCATAAGGCATTAGCAGATCTGCAAAGACAAGAAGAGGAGCAGACCGCGCTGTTTTATCGCTATCAGCAGGTACAGACAGAGCGGCTAGATCTTCAGCAGCAAGTCAACCAGCAGTGCCAGGAGCAGATACTTCAGCGATCGCAGCTTGAAGCGCAGCTAGAGCAAATGGACCAGCAAACGCAGGTAATCTTAAAGACGCTGGCGAAGAAAGAAGATGTTGCCAAACAGCTAGCAGTACTGCGAGAATCTGAGCAAAAGCTGCGGCAGCTAGACACCGCGGAAGCTGAAAGTGCACCGTTGCGACAGCGTTTTCAGGATATTCAAGGGCAGATAGCCCAGGCCCACATCCGGCTGGTGACTCAAATAGAGGCATTAGACAGCCAGCAGGTGCGGATGTCAGCGGGACAAACGCACTCTAAGCAGCTCGTGCAGGCGGCAGTTGAGGTGACCCATAAGATTGCGCATCTAGAGCAGCGCCGAGAGTATCAAGAAGCTGTGCGGCAAAAGGGAATTGAACGACGTAGCTTTATGACGCAGCTACAAGCTAAGCAGCGCGGCTATGAGACAGAGCTAGCGCAGCTGGCACAGACCTCGCAGCGGCTGGCTGACCCAGCGGAAGCTCACTGTCCGGTGTGTGAGCAGGCACTAGACGGGCAGAAGTGGGAGTCTTTGCGTGATCGCACCGCTAAAGAACACGATGACATTCAAGACCAGGTCTGGGCGATTCGAGAGCAGCTTGCCGTTTCTGAAAGCGAAATTCAGGTGCTGCGCCAGGAATACCGGGCCCTAGAGGACGAGCTAGCAAAATATACGACGTTTCTAGAAGAGCGGGGACAGCTAAAGGCAAAGCTAGCGTCTGTGGACGCGGTGGCTAGTCGGCTACAGGCAATGAGCGATGAGCGATCGCAGCTAGAGCGCTGTTTACAGGAGAATGACTATGCGACAGGGCTGCAAGATGAGCTGCGGCAAATAGAAGTTCAGCTAGAGACTATGGCCTATGACGATCGCGATCATGCTTTGGTGCGATCGCAGGTTGAGCGGCTGCGCTGGAGCCAAATCAAGCACACCGAAATCAAGCAGGCAGAACGTCAGCTAGCCCAGATTCAGACCCAGCGACCGCAGATTGAGGCGCGCCTTCAGGCAGTCAGGACAGCGATCACATCTGCAGCCGGCAGCGAGGAGGCGCAAACCCTGCAAACCCTAGATCAGCGTATCAGCGAGATTGATTACAGCTTAGAGCGACACAGCCAGCTTAAAGAACAGCTACAAATGGCACAGGTATGGCAAACGCGATATCAGGAGCTGCAGCAAGCCCAGGCTCAAAAGGCCAAACTGGTTGTAAGGCTAGCGCAGCTACAAGCACGCTATCAGCAGCAAACGGCAGCGGTGAGTGTAGCCAATGTCGCCGTCGAAAAGCTGCGCGGCCAGCTACCAGAGCAGTCACCAGAACAGCCACCAGAACAGCCGGTAGAACAAGCTGATCAAACTAATCCTAATTGCGTCGATGACATTGATGCCGAGATTGTTAAATTAGAAGCAGCAATTGCCGAGAACTCAGAACAGCGAGATTCTCAGCAATCGCGGCTAGGGCGATTGCAACAGCAGCTTTTGCAGCTAGAAACGGTTGTCAAACAACAGCACGAACAACAGAAAAAACTGGCCGACATCCGGCACAAATATCAGGTGTATCGATCTTTGGCAGAGGCCTTCGGGCGAAATGGGATTCAGGCCTTGATGATTGAAAACTTGTTGCCGCAGCTAGAGGCAATGACCAATCAGATTCTCGGTCGGCTGAGCAACCATCAGCTGCATGTCCAGTTTGTGACGCAAAAGACCGGTCGCAAGTCAAAGAAGCTGATTGATACGCTAGATATTTTGATTGCAGATGTGCGCGGTACCCGACCCTACGAGACCTATTCGGGAGGCGAGACATTTAGGGTGAACTTTGCTATTCGACTGGCGATCGCACGGCTACTCGCCCTGCGCTCGGGCACGGCTTTGCAAATGCTGATTGTCGATGAAGGCTTTGGTACACAAGACAGGGAAGGCTGCGACCGGCTAATCGCAGCGATTGAAGCGATCGCTCCCGATTTTTCCTGCATTCTAACCATTACCCACATGCCACACTTTCGAGAAGCCTTTCAAACACGCATTGATGTTTACAAAGATGAAGACGGATCGCACATTACGATTGCCGAGTGACCGCTACTGGCTGGCCGCTACTGGCTGGCCGCGAGCTTAGCTAACAGCCGAGGGATTAGCGGGCCGTAGATACAGCAGCCCCGAGACCCACGTCAGCACAACCGCCACCCAAAACAGCATAATGCCAACTGTCGGCCAAATACCAGAGAGCGGCGCGAGCAGGAGTGCGATCGCAACAATCTGCACTACCGTTTTCACCTTTCCCCATATGCCGGCCCCTGGCACCGCCCCACTCTGAAACGTCGGATTAACGCGCCAGCCCGAAATGGTCAGCTCTCTTGCCAAAATCAAAAATACGCCCCACGCCGGCACCACTTCCATGCCAACAAGTGCTATCAAAGGCGCTAGCACCAGCAGCTTATCAACCAGCGGATCTAAAAACTTACCCAGTTCAGTGACCTGATTGAGCCTGCGAGCCAGGTATCCATCTAGCCAATCTGTGCCCGCAAAAATCACAAAGGCCACTACGCTAATCCAACGGCGGATATCGGTTGGCTCTAGTAGGGCAATCAGAACGATAGGAGCACCTAGTAGGCGGGAGAAGGTAATCCAGGTAGGAATGTTTATCTGCATGTTTAGCTGTGTCATTAGGGGCTGCGGCTGCCACTTCAATAAGGCTCGTTTGGGCGGTTGTTTGCAATAGGTTTAGCTGTGAGCGCTATTTGTGATGGTGGCCAGGGCCATAGGAAATCTGAGGCTCCACGTAGCTAGGTGGCTCTACATGAATAGTGACTCTAGTTGGACCAAAGTCTTCCTCTAGCTGCTGTTCTACCTGCTCGGTGATGTTATGAGCGCTATAGACATCTTTCGGCTCTACGATCAGGTGCATATCAATAAAGACCTGACGGCCTAGCAGACCGCGCGAAGCAATGTTGTGGCAGTTAAGCACGCCGGGTACTCGCATAACCACCGCGTGAATGGCTTCGGGTGCGATCGCCATTTCATCTACCAGCCAAGGCAAATTTGCCGACAGCACTACCCAGCCGCTGCGAACCACTAAAATCGCCACCGGAAAGGCCAGCAAAACATCTAGCCACTGCACCCCTGCCCAGACCCCAATCAGCCCACCTAAGACCGCAATGGTAATCCAAATGTCACTCATGGTGTGCTCAGCATCAGCAGTCAAAATAGTGCTGCCTAGCCGCCGCCCTACCCGCCGCTCATAGAAAGCCACAAAAATATTTATCCCTAGCACCAGCAGCATGATCCACAGCGATATCGGCCCCATAGAGACCTGATCGCCGCCAAAAATCAGGCGTTCTCCAGCTCCCTTTAAAATTTCAAAGCAGGCAATACCTAAAAAAGCCGCAATTCCTAGCGCTCCAACAGCCTCAAACTTCTGGTGGCCATAAGGATGATCGCGATCTGGCTGGGGAGAGGCAAGCTGATTGGTGGCTAGTCCCAAGACGTTATTAGCGCTGTCTGTAACGCTGTGAAGGGCATCAGCCATCAGGCTCAGCGAGCCAGTCCACCAGCCTACAACGGCTTTTAGCACAACTACCAAGACATTGAGTCCTAGCGTTAGCAGCAGCACGCGGCGAACTTCTGCTTGATAGGTTGCAAAACCTTGGCCCGGAGTATGGCTATGGCTGTGAGCGTGGTCGTGGGTATGCGCATGAGGATGCGCTTTTGTTTTTGCCATGTGATAAAAGACCTCTCGAAGACCCAGCCGGTATGCTTTACTGCTAGCCTATCGTGTTCTGAAGCATTCCGAGACAGTTGCAATGCTTTTATAGCGTTGGACATAGATTCTAGTAGCGAGCAATTTCTCATGAGAAAGTGAGCTATGCAAATGAGCCGCGGTGAACGCCGTAGTGAACGCCATGGTGAACGCCATTTGCGAACAAATATCAGCGTTAACAGTTAAAAACGCCATCTGCGAACAAATATTAGCGTTAAACATCAGAGAGGAACAAAAAACCAGCCTGTCAACAGGCTAGCCAAGATCTACATTCACCGCTTCAATTTGCTACCGCGCAGCCTAATTCTTAGCGCTTTTCCTTAGCTTTCTACGCCTATGACTCGAACTTCTCACCTTCAGCGTCTCACCTTCAATTTCTTACGAAGGTTTCGATGCTAGAGTTTGCGATCGCCTGATTGACAATATCAAAAATCTCACGGCAGTGATTGTCCTGCCGTAGGGGTAATTCTTCATTTTTTACCACTACATCAATTTTTGCACCGCCTAGCGCAGCCGTAGGCGGATTTAGCAGTAGTTCTACGGTTGTAATTTGTGCAAAAGAGACTTGGCCCGGTTTTTCCTTAGCCACGATGTAAGCTGGGTCTTGATAGATCAACTCAAAGTCGCACGCTTCAAGTGTGTTCAACAGCCCTCTATGGATATCTTCTTTAGGGGCACTAGTCATGAAAAAGTTTGTATAGCGGGCCATAGTACAACTAGCAGGTGAATGTACAGCAACGGCTACTTGGGCCGCATCAAATTTCATAACAGAAGATAGTTGCTAGGATACCGCTGTTTTCTGGAATAGGGAATAGAAAGCGAATAAACCGACGTATAGTTTCGTTAAATGACTGAGTCTATTTTCAGGGAGTAACCGCGCTATGTTAGGAAAGCTTATTGTCTTTGAAGGAGGGGAGGGCTGTGGCAAAACCACACAGGCTCAGCGGTTGTACACCTGGTTAAACCAGAGTGAAAGTTTTCAACTGTTGCAAACTCAGAACAGAATTGCTGGTGTCAAGCTCACCAGAGAACCTGGTGGTACCGCAGTGGGTAAAAAGATTCGTCGGCTGCTGCTGCAAAGCGATCAGGTAGATACGGGCGACCAGGCAGACACGCAAGATCAGATAGGTGCGCCGATCTTGAGTAGGGCGGAGCTGTTATTGTACGCGGCAGATAGGGCTCAGCACGTGGAAGAGACTTTACGGCCCTGGTTAGAGTCGGGCTATTGGGTATTGTGCGATCGCTACACTGATTCTACCGTGGCCTATCAGGGCTATGGCCGCCAGCTCGATCTTTCCTTAATCGATCAGCTCAACAAAGTTGCAACGGGTGGGCTTAAAAGCGATCTGACACTTTGGCTCAACGTTTCTTTGGAGGTAGGCCTTGCCAGAATGCGCCAGCGAGGCGATGCCGATCGGATTGAGCAGGCTGGCCAAGACTTCCACCAGCGGGTAAACGCTGGGTTTGCGGCGCTAGCGGCTAATAGTCTAGGCAAATCGTCAGATAGCGATCTCTATAGTGACCTCAGCAGCGGACCCACGGTAGAAGTTGACGGAAATCTCTCTATTGAAGCGGTTGGCAGCACTATTCGAGAGGCTGTGGGCAACCAGCTAGCGCAGTGGTATCCGGGGCTAGCGTCAGCACTTTAGAACAGAATTAAAAACAAAAAACGTTCCTGAAAGATTTCTTTTGAATCGTACGCTAGCAGAACGCTTTGGCATGACACCAACCTCTTTTACAGACGCCTCTCTATCGGACCCAGCCTTGGCCCCGGTTCCCTTTTCTCAGCTCATCGGACAAACGCAGGCCGTTACGCTTTTGCAGCGGGTGATTGATCTGCAGCGGGTGGCACCGGGCTATCTGTTTGTGGGCCCTGACGGCACCGGGAAATCTTTGGCAGCGACGGGATTTGCCCAGATGTTATTACGGACCCGGCCAGATCTCTCTTTGGTAAAAGCTGAGAGCCTAGTGCGCAGAATTCGCGATCGCAATCATCCCGATCTGCTTTGGGTAGAGCCGACCTATCTACACCAAGGGAAGCTGCTGACGCTAGCTGAGGCCGCTGCGGCTGGGCTCAAGCGAAAAAGCCCACCGCGCATCCGTCTGCCTCAAATTCGCGATATTGCTCGATTTCTCAGCCGTCCGGCCCTAGAATCGCCACGGGCAGTGGTGGTCATAGAACAGGCTGAGCGCATGGCCGAGAGCGCGGCTAATGCACTGCTAAAGACCCTAGAAGAGCCAGGGCGGGCGACGGTTATTTTGATTGCGCCCGATCAGCAAACGCTGCTGCCGACGCTCATTTCTCGCTGCCAGACGATTCCTTTTCGGCGGCTAAGCCGTGAGCAAATGGCCCAGGTGCTGGTTCAAGTGGGGCAAGGTGAGATTTTGGACTCGCCAGAAGTGCTCGCGATCGCACAGGGCTCACCGGGACGCGCTATTGAAAGCTGGCTGCTGCTGCGATCGCTTCCACCTGAGCTGCTAATGCAGCTTGAAAGACCGCCCGCTACGCTACGAATCGCACTCACAGTGGCTAAAGAAATTACCCAAGCCCTAGATACCGAAGCTCAGCTTTGGCTACTAGACTATTTACAGCATCGGTATTGGCAACAGGGACTGAGTCACGAAGTTGAGCTAGCCGCGCTAGAGAAAGCACATAGCTACCTACTCAGCTATGTGCAGCCCCGTCTAGTCTGGGAAATAACGCTAGCAAGTCTAGCTGAGCCGATATAGTCAAGCTGTCTGGTTAAGCGGGCGGTCAGCTAAAATCAAAATCTGAACTTAATAAGCGCGCTCTACTTGTCTTCTTATCGGTCTCTCCACAGAACCGCCTTAGCCGTTGCAATCTCTTGATCCACCTCTTAACCCATCTCTCGAGCTACCTCTTAAGCCACCTCTCAGCCCTATTCTTAATCCGTTTGCTATCTCCAATAGCTTTTGTCCGGCTACCGAACCGATAGGCGATAAGGCCACTGCCTCAGATTCTTTATGGTTTGTTGCTCAAGGCTCTAGCATCGTGGTGACAAATACAGAAGGCAAGCCCTCTGTTCCTCAAGCCACGAAGATAGAAGCATTGGGCATGACGCCTGTACGAACGCAGTTCCTAGGCTATTTGCACGGTCGCGCTTGCGTTGCGGTGGCGCTAGCCGAGCCGATGTCACTGTCAGCAGGCTATCGGCTGTGTAACTTGCGATCGCTCTACGGTGAGCTGAATGAGGCTTTATTTGCGATCGCTGGCCGTGCCGTCCAAATTATTGCCTGGGACCGCACCCATCAGTATTGTGGTCAGTGCGCCGCCCCAACGGTTCAGCTTTCCGGCCAGCGGGTTAAATGCTGCCCTAACTGCAACCTGCGTCAATATCCTAAGCTTTCACCGGCTGTCATTATGCTCATTTATAGAGGTGATGAGGTGCTGCTTGCTCGCGCTCCTCGATTTCGCGCTGGCCTGTACAGTGTCTTAGCAGGCTTTGTTGAACCCGGTGAATCTTTAGAAGAAGCCGTCGCCCGCGAAGTCAAAGAAGAAGTAGGGATAGAGATTAAAAATATCCAATATTTTGGCTCTCAGCCTTGGCCTTTTCCAAAATCACTCATGATAGGGTTCGTCGCTGAATACGATAGCGGTCTACTCACCCTCGACCCGGTAGAAATTGAAGCTGCCGAGTGGTTTTCAAAACACAGCCTGCCGCCCATCCCCGGCCCTTTGAGCATCGCACACAAGTTAATTGATTGGTTTACCTTGCAGCCATAGCCTTGCTTCTCTCGTGACCTTACTTCTCTGGGTCTATCTTCTGTGGCCGCCTCAGTATTTTCTCTATCTTAACTAGGCAATTCAGCCAATTTTAATGAACGCACAGTGAAGTTTAGGTCGTATTCCCCAAATGCGCCCAAGAAATAACTGATTATAAGGACGTAGGCACTTGCAGCATTCATGCATTGAGCCTAACTAAGAGAGTCTCAAAGACAAAAGCCTTTAGGACAATCAAGCGCATATTAATGCAGTGCTCAGGCGTCTAGCGGTGCTTCTCTAGGTTTGCAACTTTTGCAAATCTTAGATCGGTTCAAAACTTTTTGGATTTCAACCTATATGTCCCTACGTAAAGCTATCTATAGGCTTGTCGCCGTTGGCTTCACCTCGACAGTTTTGCTTTCTCTCTCTGGTGTTGCGGCTAACGCAGCTACGTTCAACCTTTCCTACAAGTTCAAAAATGGTACGTCGCTTTTTGCGCTACTAGACGGTGATCTTGCAGCGAACGGTAATTTGGTAAATGTCAATTCACTCAAGTCGGCTGAGTTAGTTGATGGTTCAGGTAGTCTGTTGGATTTTGATCCAGTTGGGTTGAACTTCAAGTCGACAACTTTGACACTCGATGGTGGTTTTGCCAAGCTTTCGGCAGGCGACAAAAATTTTCGAGAAGACGGTGCTGTTGGTTTTAAGCTGTTTAACAACGCTAAAGTTAACGGTCAAAACTTCTCTTTTGCAACGCTTGTTTACCAGAGCAGTCAGGGAAATAACGTTCGGTTAGCAGAAGCGTTTAGCTACAATGCTTACGCTTTTGAAGCAAGAGACATTCCTGAGAATTCATCTGTGAGCGTTTTGCTTACGGCTCTTGCTGGCGCTGGTCTAGCAGTAGCGAAAAAGCACAGCGCTCAGCTAGAAGCCTAACCCGAACGCTCTTTTGAGTTCTAGAAAGCGGTGAGCTAGTCTCACCAATCGTTACTAAGACGGTGGCCCTCTTGTGTACAAGAGGGCCACCGTTTTTTGCTAGCTCTATTTCTATCTCTTCGTTGCTAACTCTATCTTGATAGGCTCGATGCGCTGATTTAGGGCACTAGATTGACGAGCTCTTATGTCTTCCTAGTTTAATAAACAGCTTAGTGAACGCTTATCTGCCTATCATTTTCTCACTCGTAGGCGCAGACATACTAAAGACAACAAGAGAGAAAACGCCGTTAGGACAATTTCTTTCTAACGATTTCTCTTATCAGTCTTTTAGCTAACCGCCTGATATAGCGGTATTTACCACCATGCAAGTTTTACGCCAAGTCAAAAAGATCGCTCTAACGGCTCTAATCGTATCTTTTGCCTATCAACCGGCCATGCGAGCGAGCGCTGGGCGATTTCTCCAGCCCTCTCCAACCGCGCCGAGAATTGACACCCTTGCGGCTGCCGCGCCAGCGAACGAAGCCGACCAGCTAACGGTCGATACCAAGACAATTAGTGCTGAAACAGTTGGCAATAAGCAGCTAGAGCAGGGCGCAGCTTTTGTAGCTGCTGCGCATCCTACTAGTGGCCGTGCTCAAGTTGTTGAAGAAAATGGTCAGCGCTATTTAGAATTCGACCGTACGTTCCGCTCTGATTCAGGGCCTGATTTGTTTGTTTTGTTGCATACGGCTGCTGTGCCCGAATCTTATACACCGCAGGACTATGTAAATCTTGGTCGGCTTCAGACAACTGAAGGCACGCAGCGCTATGCTATTCCGGCTGATGTCAATATTGATGATCTGCGCTCAGCGGTCATTTGGTGTCGAGAATTTAATGTCACTTTTGGCTATGCAACGCTTTAATACGAATGTAGCGATTAAGCATGCAACATGGTCATCAAAGGAACGACTCAACTACTGGGCGTGATTGGCAATCCGGTGGAGCATTCGTTTTCACCGCTGATGCACAATGCGGCGATCGCATATCTTCAGCAGCAATCATCTCAGTTATCCAACGGTGCGCCCGACTATGTATATCTACCGCTTCCGGTTCGCCCAGATCAGCTCGAGGTAGCGATCGCAGGCTTTAGCGCCATCGGTGTACGCGGATTCAACGTTACTATTCCGCACAAGCAAGCGATTATTCCGCTGTTAGATGAGATCAGCGATGTGGCCAAAGCGATTGGCGCAGTCAATACGGTATGGCGCGATCAGGGTCGCTGGTGTGGCACCAACACAGATGCACTAGGATTTTTGGCACCGCTAAAGACGCTGCGATCAGACTGGAAAAACACCCGTGCCGTTATTTTAGGCAATGGAGGCGCGGCTAGAGCCGTCGTCGCGGCCTGTCAACAGCTCGGCTGTTCGCATATTCGCGTTGTGGGCAGATGCACTGATAAGCTGGCACAGTTTGCCGAAAGCTGGGCCGCTACGCCAGAAATTGCAGCGCGGCTAAAGGTAATGACCTCAGACGAGCTGTCCGATCAGCTCCCAAGAACCGATTTGCTGGTTAATGCAACCCCTGTGGGCATGTATCCTAATACGGTGGCTTCACCCGTGAGCGATGAGGCGATCGCGCAGCTAAAGCCCGGTGCGATCGCCTACGACTTAATCTACACCCCGCGCCCTACTCAGTTTTTACGGCAGGCGATCGCCGCTAACGTCGTTGCCATCGACGGATTAGAAATGCTCGTACAGCAAGGCGCTGCCGCTTTAGAAATTTGGCTACAGCAGCCTGCGCCTACTGACATTATGCGAAAGACGCTGCTAGATCACCTCGAAAAGTAAGACGTCAAACTACACAGACTGAGAAAATCACCGTTCAAAATCACGGTAAGCTAAAAGAAAACTGCCTGCGTCTCATCATGCTTTCATCGCTTCGCTTGCGCCTATTTACCGCCTTCCTCGTTGCCTGTCTGTGCTTTTTTGGCTGGATGCCCACCGCACACGCACTCACCCAAATTACCCTCAAAGACCTAATCGCAGAAGAATGTCCTGCTGATGCTGCCTACGCTGAGAACCTAACGACCAGCGGCTCATCAATGGCCGCAACCTGCTACCTCGTCAAAGGAACCGCAGTCAACAACTCAGCTAGAGACATTGTGGATGCGGATATTTTTGGCCGGATTTTTGACGCTCAGGGCAATGCCGTCATGAAAAACCGCTACCGGCTAGGCGGTATCGAATACGTACCAGTAGGAGAGAGTGACTTTTCTTTTAGAGTATCGGTTCCCTCTGTACAGCCTGCGCCCCTGCGTCTAGAAAAGTTCAAAGCCTCTGGATTTGCCAGTAAAGTTCGCCGATTTCAGTCTTGGGACCAGTCGATAGATGAATAGTCTTAGCCAATGAACCTAGCGAACGAGCCAGACAGTGTAAATTGAAAAGCCCTGCCCAGTTCAAAAAACTGGGCAGGGCTTTTTCAGCACTCATCATGATCACGAGACTAAACGCTCACAGGACCAACTTAATAGAAAGAAGAGCTATAGGCTAACGCCACGACCTGGTTACCCGCAACCTCAACAAAATATGAGATGAACTGTAGAGCAAAGATTGCTAGGATTGCTGACAAATCTAGCCCCCCGATTGGTGGAATAATGTTGCGAAATAAACTCAAGTAGGGGTCGGTAAGCTGAGAAACAGTGGCGAAGATAGGATTAGACCAGTCAACATTGGGAAACCAGCTAAGCAAAATACGGACAATCAGCAGCAAAAAGTAAATGCTGAGAAAGGTAGAAATGCCCGTGATTAGAGGAGCGATAATTTGTGCAGCCATAGCTTTGTGGGTCGAACGTCAGGGTTGTCAAGGAAAGGTTAACGGGGCTTGCCCATTTCTGGCCCATAAATGGGCTCGCTTATCAACAGTGTTTTGTATTTTAACCGATGGGTTCCCGCTTGTGAGGTACGGTTATCGTCTGTGGTAATGCTATGACAACAAGAGCACCTATTACACTGTCACCTATCACACTAGAGCACTTGCGAATCTTAAATCTCTGGCATTGACGCCGATGGGCCAAAGTCAGGGGCCGGATGACCGTTATTGACGTTGCCCATCTGCACACGCACGTCTTCAATCGCCGTATTGAGCTGAGAAATTTTATCTTCTAGCCCACGTCTAGCAATTTCCATCCGCTCTTCGGTAGAGGCATTTTCTAGCCGATGGCGCTCTTCGTCAGAAAGATCGGGAAAGTCTTCGGCTGTATTTGAGCGCAGGCGGTTGCTGGCCAAAACGCCAACCACACCGCCAATTAGGCCACCAATAAAGGCCCCTGCTATAAATCCACCGGCAAAATTGTTTTGACTCATGGGCTGTCTCCTTCCTTTTCATCACTTCTGTCTATCAGTCAAAAAGTTGTCTAGCAGCTAAAAAGATCTAATTGAAAAAATTCAGTTAAAAGATTGTGTGCCGAAGGTTATGTGCCAAAAGTGCGATCGCCCGCATCACCTAGTCCCGGCACAATAAAGCCATTTTCATCAAGTCCTTCGTCAATCATAGCGGCGTAGATTGCGATCGCTGGATAAGCTTCGGCCAGCTTTTGTAAGGCCGGCGGCGCAGCTACCACTGAAATAATTCGCACCAGCGCCGGATCAATGCCACGCTGCGTCAGCTCACCTAGCGTCGCCATCATTGTCCCACCAGTCGCCATCATTGGTTCGCTAATAATTACGCGGGTGTTGGGCTCAAACTTTGCCGGTAGCTTATTGAGATACCAGGTAGGTTCTAGCGTTTCCTCATCACGCGCCAGACCAATGTGATAGGTACTGCTATTGGGCACAGCGCTTTGGATCCCTTCTAGCAAAGCTAGACCCGCTCGAAGAATAGGAATAATGGCAATGGGCGCTTCTGGATCGACAAATGTAGCCGAGCAGGCCGTCAGCGGCGTTTCAATCGTCATCTCCACCGTTGGTAGCCAGTCGCGCGCGGCCTCGTAGGCTAGCCAGCGCCCTAGCTCTGTCATCGCACTGCGAAACACTGGCGAAGGCGTAGCAGCACTGCGTACCACCCCTAACCAATGTTTGATTAAAGGATGAGGCGGAACGTAAATGCGCAGTTGCAGGGCCATGAGAGATTGTGAGAAAGAGGAACGCAGAAAAGGAAGAGCACGAAAGGGCTAGCTCCATCTATGCTCAGACCATCATACTGTGATGGCACGAGGAATGAGGAATGATGACGGAATGTGAGGTTTATGAGCCGAACCAAACCAGGCCACATAAGGTTACGATGACGCCGATTAGGGCAATCCAAACAAACTGATTGTCGTCGGTATTCACTTGGCTAAGATCTATCGGCTCGGGTTCGGGCTGAGTTTTGCGGCGGCGCTTTTTTTTAGGTCGCTGCGCATAGCGAATTTTTTGATCGTCATCAAAATCACCTAAATCGGGGATTTTGGTAACCCACTCAGGCCTCATCTCTAGCTCGGGCGCTTCTAATATATAGAGCATACGCTTGCTCTGCTGTTTGGTATCCAAATTGGGATGCACAATGAGCTTGCGGCAAAGGGCTAAGCCCGTAGCTTCGTCACCAGAGGCAACGTGAGCATTGACCAGCCATATTTGAATTTCGCCGCCACGCGCTCCCATCGGGTTAGAGAGAGCTAGCGCGCTCTGAAAAGCAGCGATCGCTTTTTTATAGCGACCTCGTTCAAACAGAGCTTGCCCAGCCGCAATTTCAGCGTCTGCTTGCGCCTTCTTTTCAGCGTTGTTCAGACGATCTAGGGCCTTTTTGACCGGATCTTCGATAGCCTCATCAACGGTCATGCCATCAGTGATTGTATTATCAGGTGCACTCTCATCAGGTGCATTCTCGTAAGCCGTTCTCGACTCTGACTTTGAAGTCATAAACACTCAAAAAATAGCTACCATTCTTGATTGTATCGTGCTCGCTTATGCTAGATAAAGCCGTCCCTACGAGTTCATAAGCGAGCGCAAAAACCCATGCTAATGGTGATTTCTCCGGCCAAAACGCTGGACTACGATACCGCAGACTATCCTCACTTCACCCTGCCCGCCAAACTAGAGCAGACCAAAGCGCTGGCCAGTCAACTTAGCGGCTACGATGCGGCTGATTTGTCTCAGCTAATGCGCATTAGTGACAACCTCGCTCAGCTAAACTATCAGCGCTATCAAGACTTTCAAACGCCCTTTACGACCGAAAACGCTAAGCAGGCGCTGCTTGTCTTTAAAGGAGATGTCTATAAAGGTATCCAGGCCGAAGGCTATGACGACGACGATCTAGCCTTTGCCCAAGATCACCTCAGAATCCTTTCCGGGCTGTATGGCATTTTGCGCCCACTAGATTTGATGCAGCCCTATCGCTTAGAAATGGGCACAAAGCTCACTACTAACAAAGGCAAAAACCTATACGAGTTTTGGGGAGATCAGCTCTCTGTCTTACTCAACGCGGACTTAGCAGATGTAAGGCGGCCTATACTCGTCAATCTTGCTTCTAACGAATACTTCAAGTCAATCAATCAAGAAGCGCTAGCAGCAACGATTCTCGACATTGGATTCAAAGAGAAAAAAGGAGACGATTACAAGATAATTGCAATCTATGCCAAAAGAGCCAGAGGCATGATGGTTGATTTTGTGATTCGCAATCGGATTGTTGATCCTGAACAGATGAAAGGATTTGATCGCGATGGCTATGTTTTCAATCCAGCGCTATCAGAGCCAAACAGCTGGGTTTTCTCTCGAGATTAGGCGCTTCGGAGATCTGCTCTAGAAATCTGCGCTGAAGATCTGCTCTAGAAATCTGCTGGCGCTAGCGCGATCGCATATCTAGCGCATCGCGCAGTCCATCCCCTACATAGTTCACACTTAGCACCGTCAAGAAAATAGCTAGCCCCGGAAAAGTCACCAAGTAAGGCGCAGAGGCAATATAGTTTTGGCCATCGAACAGCATTCGGCCCCAAGTGGGCACGTCTGGTGGAAAGCCAATGCCCAAAAAACTCAGCGTAGACTCAGTGATGATGGCATTGCCCACGCCCAGCGTTGCCGCCACAATTACCGGGCCAATCACATTCGGCAAAATGTGCCACCACACAATGCGGCCTGCTCCCGCGCCCAAAGACTTAGCCGCCTGCACAAATTCTTTTTCTTTAGTTGCCAGAAAACCTGCCCTCACCAATCGTGCCGTCGGCATCCAGGTGAGGCCACCCACCACCAGAATAATCAAGATAAAAATTCCCAGCTCGGGTCCGGCCACGTTTCGCATGGGGTCACGAAACAGATAAATGATGAGCAGTAAGAGCGGCAGCTGTGGCAAAGATAAAAATAGATCCGTCAGCCGCATCAGCCCGTTGTCAACCAGTCCACCGCAGAAACCAGCTATCATGCCAATCAGGGTGCCCAACGTGATAGAAACCAGCATGGCCGTCATGCCGACGGCAAGGCTAATTCGTCCACCCCACAGCAGGCGAGCGAGCTGATCTTGTCCCAGGTCATTTGTCCCCAGCAGATGCTGAAAGCCAGGAGAGATAAGCGCTTTAGCAAAGTCGATCTCGCTATAGGAAGTGGTGTACAGCAGCGGCCCTACTAGGACAATAGCGATTAGTAACAGCAATATAGCTGCACCTAAAACAGCCATGCGATCGCGTCTAAATCGTGCCCAAGCTCTGTTGCGTTTAGCCAAACTAGCCCGACCAGATATTGCGCTCTGGGGTGAAATGGGGGATGACGTTTGGGCAGCCGCATCGTCGGCAGCACCGTCGCTAGCAGGGGTTATCGCCATGAAACAAAATTTGAAATGATGACCTAGCTTAGCGCTATTGTCGGGCAGTCGCCGGGTAATAAATCTGCTCGTACCAAATTGCCTGACTGTTAGCGCTAATGCTGCCGCGCGGTGGAAACGCAGCATACTTTAGCCGCCGATCGAAGCGGATGTGCAACCAGGGCACCCCGTGTCCATGCGTGTTGCACCATACTGATTTTTTGTGGGCGATCGCCTGCTGACAAAGCTCGCCAGCTTTCTGCCACAGTGCATGCATAGCCGCCGCTTTCGCCGTCCGACAAAAAGCAGCAATGTGTCCATACTCACCCGTCACCTGCGGCACCAGCAGCTGCGCATCGCCCGAAAAGTTGCTAAACGTAGCCGTCAGCTCACCAGGGGGTAGCGCCTGTAGGTACGATTGAAAGTCAGTTGGGTTGGGCGAGCGGAAAGTTGCAGGAAAGGCGATCGCAAAAAAAGGATGCGTCTGAGCCGTATAGGGATGAATGGGCACTGGCTTCCATTCAAAGTCAAACGGCAGATCTGCCCATGTCTGATTCCATCGCCTGCGAAAACCCGCATCCTGAGCTAGCGCATCGGCAATCTGCGCCCAGCTAAACGGGTCAGACTGCTCATCTACAAACGTGATGAGCACACTGCTTCGATCCGCAATTTCCGTGTCAATAGTTTGTGCGATTTTCTCGAGAAGCGGCTTCGACATCGCCGCTCGAACCGACTGCTGAGATATCCGCACTGGTTCCATCAAGTTCCCTTAATCCGCTCTATCCACCGGCTCTAATCACCCGTGAATGTAGCATATCTAGTTTTTACGGCGGCTGCGTGTCGATAGTAGACATGAATTCTCATGCTCTGAAAACAGACACTCGTCATTAATAACGAGTGTCACTGTGCACTTTCAACACGCAGCCAGCACGCCCCTTAGCTAGTACATGCTGGCCTAAAACCGATCGGATAGCGCTGCTACACAGCGATCGCAAATGGTCGGATCTTCTGCTGATTCTCCTACGTGCGTAGAGTAGTTCCAGCAGCGATCGCACTTCTCGCCCGCTGCCTCTGTCACCGCAATCGTCACCGAATCAGACTCACGGCTGTACTTAGCCGCCTTCAAGGCCTCGGCATTTTCTACTAGCGCTACTTGAGATACCAAAAACAGATAGCGCAACTCATCGACCTGATTAGAGTCTGCCGCCACACTTTCTGCCGGGTTCATTGCTGCTAGCTGCGATCGCAAATCCGTATCTGCTACATATAGCTGTAGCTTTGCCTGCAGCGAAGAGCCAATTGATTTGTCTGCGCGCGCCTGCTCTAGAACGGTATTTGCCTCATCGCGGATTTTGCGCAGCCGCTCCCAGCTTTCAGCCAGTTCGGGTTTTACCCACGCTTCTTCCATCTGCACCCAGCCCGATTCAAACACAGACTCGGTAGCAGTTGCATAGGGCAAAGATTGCCAGATATCTTCGGCCATATGAGAGAGCACAGGTGCGATCGCCTTTGCCAAACTTTCAATCGCCACCGCCAGCACCGTCTGACAGCTACGCCTTCTCACCGAATCTGCTGAGCTAATGTACAGACGGTCTTTCGCGATATCTAGATAGAAATTAGACAGATCTACCACGCAAAAGTTCTGCACCGTCTGGAAAAACTGAAAGAACTGATACGACTCGAATGCTGCTTGCACATCCGCAAACACCTCAGTCATCCGGTGCAGCATGTAGCGGTCTAACTCCGGCAGCGCATCGTACGACACCGCATCCTTTACCGGATCAAAATCATGCAAGTTACCCAGCAAGAAGCGCGCCGTATTGCGAATCTTCCGATACACGTCCGACATCTGCTTGACGTTTCGCATTCCCAAGCGCATATCGCCAGAGTAATCCACCGAAGACACCCATAGCCGCAGCACATCCGCGCCATAGGGCGGCTCTTTCTTTTTATTGTTGCCCCCTTCGATAATGACCTTCGGATCCACGCCATTCCCCAGCGACTTACTCATCTTGCGCCCGTTTTCATCTAGCACATAGCCATGAGTTAGCACCTGTCGATACGGCGCATGGCCATTGGCTGCCACGCTTGTCAACAGACTCGATTGAAACCAGCCGCGATGCTGGTCCGACCCTTCTAGATACATTTCAGCCGGATAGTCCAATCCTTGGCGCTGCTGCACCACCGAACACCAAGACGATCCCGAGTCGAACCACACGTCCATGGTGTCGGCACCCTTGCGATAGGTTTTGTCGTTGCTGCGGTAGGGCTCTGGCAGCAGTTCCTCTACGCTCATTTCCCACCAGGCATCCGATCCTTTTTCCGCCACAATTGCCTGAATGTGAGCAATTGTCTCCTGCGTCATCAGTGGCTCGCCCGATTCTTCCTCATAAAACACCGGAATCGGGACACCCCAGCTTCTTTGACGCGAAATGCACCAGTCAGAGCGCTCAGAAACCATTGAGGTAATCCGATTCTTTCCCTGAGCTGGAATCCACTGCACCTCGTCAATAGCACCTAAGGCATCGCCCAAAAAGCCTTTCACCGAAGCAAACCACTGCTCGGTTGCCCGGTAAATGACTGGTTTTTTCGTTCGCCAGTCATACGGATATTTGTGGCTGTACGGCTCATGCTTTAACAGTACTTTCTCTTCTGTTAGCGCCTCAATCAGAGCATCATTGGCAGTTTTCAGTACGTTTAGCCCTTCAAAGCTGCCTGCTTCGGCGGTAAAGTTGCCCCGCTCATCAACCGGACACAAAATGGGTAGATTCTCCCGCTGACCTACCGAAAAGTCTTCTTGACCATGGCCGGGTGCGGTATGGACAAGACCCGTACCTGACTCAGTGGTAACGTAGTCGCCACCAATCACAATCGGACTTACGCGATCAAAAGCAGGGTCTTTCTCGGCTAGCGGATGGCGGTAAGTAGAGCCTGCGATCGCATCTCCCTTAATCTCTGCCACCACGCTCAGGCCATTAGAAAAAGTCTCAGACAGCTTTGCCGCCAGATCCTTTGCCACAATCAAATACTTAAACGGCTCACCCGAGGCGCTTTCTACCACCGCATAGGTCAGCTCTGGATTCACCGAGACCGCTACGTTCGCCGGAATGGTCCAAGGCGTCGTCGTCCAAATAGCCACGCCCAAACTGTCCATATAGGGGGCCAGCGTTTCTTTGGCTGCATCTCCAGCGCTTACCATCGGAAACGCCAGATAAATACTCGGCGAAACGTGATCTTCTGGGTACTCCAGTTCAGCTTCAGCAAGGGCTGTCTGCGACGACGGGCTCCAGTGCACCGATCGCAGCCCTCGGTAGATGTGGCCATTCTCGACCATCTTGCCAAACACACCTAGCTGCGCTGCCTCATACGCAGGCATGAGGGTCATATAGGGCCGATCCCAGTCACCCCAAACGCCATAACGCTGAAAGCCTACGCTTTGTTTTTCAACCGTTTCTAGCGCAAATGCCTTAGCCCGCTGCCGCAGCTTTAGCGGTGTCAGCTCTCGTCGCTCAGACGACTTCAGCTTTTGCAGCACCTTCAGCTCAATGGGTAACCCATGGCAGTCCCAGCCCGGCACGTAGCGTACCTTTCGCCCTTGCAAGATCTGGTACTTATTAACAACATCCTTGAGAATCTTATTGAGTGCATGCCCCATATGCAGATCCCCATTTGCGTACGGGGGACCATCGTGCAGAATAAAAGGCTCGCCAGGATTATTCTCGGCTAGCGCTTCATAGAGGTTCTTTTCCTGCCAATAGGCTTGCAGCTCCGGCTCACGCTTGACGGCATTTGCTCGCATACTGAACTCGGTCTGAGGCAGTAGAACGGTCTCTTTGTAGCTTTTGGGTTCACTCACGGGGGTCCACAGTGTGCTTTGTTGGCGGTTTAGGTCATTCTGCCTTGAAGTTTGGTTCGCTTCAAGTCAATCATCCCAATTGCTTTCTTCCCAGTCGTCGTCATCAACAAAATCGGTGTCATTAATGGCGACAGATTCATTGGCAGATGCAACGGCTTCAGCGGATGGAGCTTCCGGGTCGAGCGGTGGTCTTTCTACAGATTTGCCGGTCGAGTCAGCAGCCAGGTCAGCGGTGGGGCCAGCGGTCGGTTCGACAGTCGAGACAGTGGCTGGTTCAACGGGTTTCTCTGCAATATTTCGACGGGGAATTTCGATGATAGGTTTCGATGGCTTGGGCCTTGTGAAGGAAAGAACTACGTCTTTGACCCAGCCGAGCAAAATGATAGGAATTGCCAGCGCGGATGGTTTTTGACTGTAATCTTTCTGGCTGGAATCTTCTTTGCTGAGGGCCTGTTGACTAGGCGGCTGTGAAATTTCTACGTTTTTTGTAAGAGATTTTTCTAGAGCAGAAGTATCCATAGGCACGTTAGCCCAGCTATCTTCTGTCTCTAGGCCCCAGTCGTCATCGGCTTCTGAGGTCGCTATTTCTGAGGTCGCTTCATCTATAAAGTCTATTTCTGAGCGATCTGTTTCTAAAGAATCTTCTATGTCTAGAGATTCTGTTATTTCTAGAGGTTCTGCTATCTCTAGAGGCTTTTCTGTCTTTAGCAGTCCCTTTGTTCTTGAGGGTTCTTCTGTCTCTGGAAGCTCTATCTCTATAGGCTCTGTCTCTATAGGCTCTGTCTCTATAGGCTCTGTCTCTATAGGCTTTACGAGAGAATCGGTTTTCAAACTGTTAGGTTCTAGAGATGCAGACTCAGTAGCTTTATCGTCACTTTTGGACTGATCTTCAGGGCCGGGATCAGAAGAGTTCGGGGGAGGTGCGATCGCTATAATTACCTCAGCTTCAGCAGACGGTGGAATTACATCACCAGGAATCTCATTTAGCACTCCATCAATATCTACTGGCGAATCGGCCAATAGGCTTTCACTCACCGGCTCTATTTCATCTGCCGCTTCTGATGCTACGCCGTCTTCAATAAACTCATAGTCGTATACCGGGCGACGGCGCGGATCAAGCGTTTGCCTAAACCGACCAGCAGAGGTCGCATTGAGAGAAGGGTTTTGAGGTCGCACAGGCCGCACGTTTGCATCCGGCGCAATCCGTAGCTGGTTGATTTTATTTTTAGCCCAGCTACCGACAACTTCGGGTGTTAGCACCACTGGCGTCTGCTGGTAGACAGGCGTTTTCTCGCGGCGGATGCTCAGCGTTTGCCAGCCTAATGCGGCCAGCAGCACAATCAACAAAAGCTGAGCCAGCAAAACTAGCCCGGTCATCTGCCCAGCGCAAAACCAAAGCACCACCGCACACACCATGCCCAGCCCGCTCAGCCAAAAATCTACCCGGCGATGGACCTCCGGATAAAAGAAGGCCGCCATATAAAAAATAAAGCTGCTAAGCCCAAGCAGCACCGCCAAACCATGCGCAAACATTCATCAACCGCTTACGAACCCTATCTATTGTGTCGGATCGAGGCCGAATTGTAATTATGAATTTACCGACTGAATTTACCGGCGACTGAGCGTCATCAACGTCACCGACAATCAGGTGCAGTCGCAGGCTTTGCTTGCTCGTAGCATCGTCACATCGCGCCCGAGTCTTTGCTAAAGAGCACCAGTACCGTTTTGACAATCAGCTTGATGTCGTACATGAAGCTCCACTTACGCTGATACTGCAAATCCAGCCGAATCACATCTTCAAAGCTAGTTACAGTAGATCGTCCGTTCACCTGCCATTCACCTGTCATTCCAGGCTTTACGTTGAGCCGCTGCCACTGAGACACTTCATATTGAGAAATCTCATCGGGGGTAGGCGGACGGGTACCCACTAGGCTCATATCGCCTTTCAGTACATTCCAAAACTGGGGAAATTCGTCTAGGCTGGTGCGACGCAGGAACCGACCAATTTTAGTAATGCGGGGATCGTTGTCGCTTTTAAACAGCGGGCCTTCTACCTTGTTCTCAACTTCGTGCTTGCGCGCTTCGGCATCTAGCACCATTGAGCGGAACTTCCAAATTTTGAACCGCTTTCCCATAAACGAACAGCGGATTTGAGAAAAGAAGATAGGTCCACCATCGTCAAGCTTAATGATGATGCCGACAATAACGACCAGAATGGCCGTGAGCATCAGGCCGACAGTAGCACCCAAGATATCTAGGACTCGCTTAGCCTTAGAGCGGACTGAGAGATGGACGGTAGGAACGCTCTCTGAAGGCGTATCAGTTGTATTTCTGACAGTGGGATCGGCAGGTACGGCGGTGGTTTCAGCCTTCTCAATCAAAAATACTTTATCTAGCTCAGTAAGCGAGAGCGCCATCATTACCTGAGTTGGCACATTAATTAGACGCAGCTGTGCAGATTTAGACTTACACAGCCTGTGGCAAATCACCAGTGCGCCAATACCGCTACTGTCTATAAATTCGGTATCTGCAAAGTCGAGCACAATCTCTTTAAGTGCCGGGTTTTGCTCAAAGGCGTCTTGGCAACTTCGCTTAAATAGAATTGCTTCAACAACGGTAAACGCTTTGGTTAAATGAATCGTACCCATTGATTCCAAGATGGCAGCTTTAAAGCGAGCTTTCGTACGTGTAGGCGTAGCGCTGTTGGGGCTAGTCATAATAGAGTTATTATTTAGCGGTTTTTGCAGCGACCTAACCCGATTTATCGTTCCCAAAGTGTCTAACCCTCGCCCCCTATTAACCTGGCCTGTTGGTTTGGCCTATCGATCTGGCCTCTTGGCTTAGTCTGCTAGGTTAAGCGACTGCAGGCTGAGGACTATAGGTTGAGCGACTAAATTAGCCCACTAAATATTGGCGAGAACTATAGGAAATAAATATAAAGGTAGGGCATAGGCTGTAGATACAAACGCACTCAGCTTTTCACGCTAACTGACCTTATCCCGGAAAGTGACATCAAGAAACCTCTGCCAACTATGCTTTGTCGAAGTTTATGATAACTGCATCAAATTGGCCCTAGTGCAAAGAAAGTATTGACAAAGTGAGGCTTTTACGCACTTAAAGGAGCGATCGCGGTGTCGTTTCTGACAGAGGTTTTGAGTGTTTTGCCTAGTTTTTAGGTTGATATCTTGACAAGACATACGGAAGCCTCGCAGAGAGCAACATAATAAAAAGGGAGCACCTGTTTTATGGACGAAGAACATCAGTCTTTCTTGCTGTCTGATTCGGCAATGCAGGCAGCGAGCTACTCTACGTATAAAAATTTTCAGCCTAAGCTGTCGCTGAATGGAGCAGAGCTGAAAGATTGGAAGCGTAGAATTATTAGTTTTCAGTCGCAGCAGTCGCCTACAGCGCAGCAGGGTAATTTGTTTGGTCAGGCCGAGTCTACGCCTATAGCTTTAGCCGAGAGCATTGAGCCTTTCTCGCTGGCCCGTCAGAATACAGAGTTTTGGCGCTGGCGCTTTGAGGATGTAGGTGTAGCCGCGATGTACTTTGTAATTGACTATGCAGCCATTGATAGTACAGCCATTGACTATGCAGCCGTTGACCATGCAGCCGTTGACCATGCAGCGCCACAGAAAAGCCCGCTGCTGCTATATGTAGGCGAAACCGTTAAGTCTAACCAGCGGTGGAAAGGTGAGCATGACTGCAAGCGCTATCTACTCAACTACCGTCAGGCTCATTACGATAGTGGACTCAAAAGCGAACTGGGTGTTGCCTTTTGGCCAGAAGCGCCTAGCGATCGCAAAGCCCGTCAGCAGCTAGAGTCGGCGCTTATCACTCGCTGGCGATCGCCTTTTAACAAAGAAAACTGGCGCTTTTGGAATACACCTTTTGTAGAGCGTAAAGACTAGTGCCTGTATAGAACGCTTTATGATGGGGAGAGCGGATCTTGGTATTTGCTTTATCATTCAAATCTACTTAATTACTTAGCCGAGAAACGCGTTGATCTCAAAGACTAGCCGACGTTCTAGCTGGAAGCCACTCTGGAAGCCGCTAGTATGCGCCGTTGTTTTACTCCTGCTGTCCTGGCTGCGATTTGTGCATTTACAGGCCGATTTCCCCGCTGAGCTAGGTGATAAGGGCATGGCCTATACCGATGAAGGCTGGTGGTCTAGAAATGCACTGGCCTGGGTCAAAGAAGGCAGCTGGTACGTTGACGACGGCTACAATACCATTACCGCTTTACCTGTGCTGCCATTCGTACAGGTCGTTTGGTTTAAGCTTTTTGGGGCCACCCTGGCTGCTGCTAGAACTATTACGGTTATTTGTTCTCTTTTGATTAGCGGGCTAGTTTACCGGCTAGCGCGGCGTGAGCTGAGTGCCGATTTAGCCTGGATAGCCCCATTTGTTGTGCTGACAAACTATCCAACCTTTGCCTACAGCAGACTGGCACTTTTAGAGATGCCAATGCTTTTGCTGATATTGCTCAGTCTGTGGCTAGTAACAGATTTGTCGTCGCGATCGCAGCTCAAACCACATCTCAAATTAATTATCTCTGGCGTTTTGTTTATACTGGCAGTCCTAACAAAGACAACCGCGCTATTTGCTCTACCTGTTATCCTTTTATCTATTTATCTCGAAGCAGGCGCTTACTTTGATCTAGAATTTGAGAACACCCTTTCTCGAAGCAAGCGCACTCAAAAAAGCCTTCGCGCCGTTGCCATCTGGCTGCTGTCAATAGGGCTAATATTAGGCATTAGCTATCTTTTCTTAAGCCAGGGCGGCGACGCTCAGAGCCAGACCTATTTTTCTGAGCACAATGTAACGGCTAAGGTGCCTAGTCCTGCTTCCTTGTGGAAAGGGCCGCTGCGGGTAATTGAGCGTATTTTTAGGATATTTCCTTTACTCTTTGTCGGTTTGCTAGCAGCGATCGCGTTCCTATGGAAAGTCAGAAAGCACCATTCTAGTCCGCTTTTTAGGCTTGTCGTTCTTTGGAGCGTTGCAGTACTCGGCGCGTTTTCCCTAAGTGACTTTGCCGCACCCCGATATTTCCTGGTTTTAATTGTTCCAATGGCGCTGGTTATCCCGCTTAGTATTGAACAGATTATGTTTGAGAGCAAATCTGAGGGCAGGTCTAAAGATAACAGCTTCTCTGTTAAATTCTTTACAAAAAGGGCTTCACCGGCAGGCCTCGCACTGATACTGGTGTTCTTGATATCTACTAGCTTCAGTCTTTTTAGAGTCGCTAATTATTTAGCTTCACCCCAATTTACACTGGTCGAAACAGCCAACAGCATTGAGCGCTATATGACATCAGACAGCACCCAATCGAATATTTTAATGGGTCATTTTGCCGACACCATAGCCCTCACCGCACAAGATATTAAAGCGGTAAACGATAAGATGGGATTTCGCAGCTTGGAGTACAGAGTAGAGAGATTTTCTCCAAGCCACTATGTTTCGATTGGCGAGGTTGCGCCCTATATTCGAGAGGTCTTAGAAGCCTCTTATCAGCTGATTCCGTTAGAGCAGTTTGATCTCTATCAGAATCACGACTACGGTGAGCCTGTCTTTCTCTATCAGCTGAGCCCTGTGTAAAATCACTGATTGCTCAGCTACGATTGCTTAGAAGCCGCTATTTCTATAGCTCTTCGCATTTTGCACTTCATACACTAGGAAAGGCGATGGTCCTTGCCCTACGGCGCAAAGTGCGTAGCAGTTACGCGAATGCATCCGCACACTGCTATACCACTCAGCGCGCGGTTACTCTGTATATGTAAAAGTGTTCATCTTGCCGAATGGCGCGATCAAATCTAGCTAGCTCAGTCAGATTGGCGGCTGTCAAATCAGCGGCTATCGGACCCGTTGTGATAGCGATAAAGCTTGGCTGCTGCTGAGAAAATGTATCAATGCTACTAGCCACCGCCTGGGGGGTCTCTAACTTGGGCTTTTCTCCTCTCCAAAAGCTGCCAAAACTCTCTCTATTGGGGAAATAAAGAGATCTGTCAAGATAGCCAGCAACGCCAACCACTTTTCGATCATCGTAGCCGAAGAGCACTTCATTTTCTAGCTGATGAGATTGAATGTATTGGGCGGTTTCTAGGCTGTTTGAAAAGGGATAGATCAAGTCGATTGTGTAGGCATAAATACCTGTGAACGCTTGAATAGAGAGCAGGATAGTTAAGAAAGCGCTGCTGAAAGAACAAGGGGCTAACCAATGCTTTTTTCTAGGACGGCGTCTAGGTGTTTTGCCTGAAGCCATCATGTTTGAAGCAGGCGTTGACAGCCACAGGCAAGCCACTAGAACAATTAAAAAATGACCATAGTGGCGGATGCTGCCAGTGTAAAAAAAGAGATGCAAAACAGTTAGCAAGCTAGTGGTAATGACGTAAAGCAGAAGGTAGCGAGGCGTTTTCCATAAAGACTTGATAGCTGCGCCAACACCAGCCAAAGTGGTAGTAATGCTAATAAATCTTATCTTTGCAAAGTCTATAAACGGAAGAACGTCAAGGCTTGAAAATAGGTGGCGGTTCCAAAAGTCAATAGAGAAAAGCGGTAGAGGCGGCAAAATAAAATAGCCGGCACTGATGAACTGCGAAAACTTATTAATTGCTAGGTTAGGGTTAACGATGTCTTTGATAGACTGCACGGCTTTATCAACCGCAGTGCCGAGACTGGCAGTACCTCGAATTAACGGGTCTTGAACCAGCTGATCTTGAATCAACGGGTCTTGAATCAGTTGCGATGAATGAGCGACCGGTAGGCGAATCTCAGCGAATAGATTTTGAGCGTCTGCAAAGGGCAGGTTGTATGGCAGGACTCTACCCGACTGCAAGAGGCACAGTATCCAACCTGCAATGAGTACCAGCGCGTAAGGTAGCCCTCGCCGCATCTGCTGGAGCCAAACAGATAATTTGGGAGAGGGTCTGACATTTTTTAGGTGCGATCGCATTGCGACAGACAACGGCGTTGTGGTGCTGATTCTAAACAACAACAGACTGCCTAGGCCAAAGCTAATAATTAGCCCCATAACGCTAATATTTGCGAGCAGAACCAAAAGAGTGACCAGTAACCAGTTGGCTGTATTGACCGAGCGACGACTGACTGGTTGGGTTAACCAGGTCTCTTCAGACGATTTTGTATCGAGCGATCGCACCTCAGATCGCTGATAGAGTGCACAGAAAAGAAACGCCAAAAAGACGCCTAGCGCATAGCTGCGGCTGATGACGCTGTACTCATAAAAAATAAAATAGCTAAAGCCAAAGAGCCTTTTCTGTAGCCAGGAAAAAGGAGAGGTCTTAACAATTAGAGCGAACGAGCCAATAGAAACAAGTAGGTGAAACCCCTGCATCATGAACGGGCTGTGCGAGATTTTTGCTAGCCCGTATAGGCAAATATGCCACAGCAGCGGATGGCCTTCGTAGACTGTGTTTTGATACAGTGCAGCTATAGAAGGGCTATCTTTGGCCAAAAGCCAGGCTTGCATTTCATCTCGCCACATTTCGTGATGTGAGATCCCAATTAGGCCCAGTATTGCAAAGATGATAATAGTGCCGTTTTCAGAGATCAGAAACTGACCTGTCTTACGAAGAAAAGACGAGCGCCATACAGGCTGTACTTTGGCTAGATAGGGTTTCATGAATTTGAAGCCTGAGTCAAAAGCCTTGGTCAAAAGACTCAATCAAAAGACTCTATTAAGAGGTCCGGTCAGCGCGATCTGCCAAATTATGGCATCAGGATTGGCGGAGGGCAGCGCAATCGACTAAATGACATCAGGATTGGCGGGGCAGCGCAATCCTGATGTCGTTGGCTAAATCAATATACACCTGATAAATAATATGTCAGACGTATTATCAATCCTTTATTTCGGTGAGTATACTGTGCGCTGAAGGCTGCTAGCCAAAGTGTCTAACCAGAGTGTCTAGTTAAAGGGCCTAGTTGGCACGGTACGAAGCTGCTGTCAGTCGCTCCCAAAAAAAGCCTGTAGTGGTGGCCACCTGGGAGAGAAAAAATAGACCGGATACCATCAGGGGCGATCGCACATTCTGCCGGGTTATGGGGTAGGTCAACAGATCTGTATAAAACTTTAGAGGCTCTACTTTAATTTGCTCATCTGTACGCTGGGCCCGCACCTGGTGAAAGCAAAATGCCCCGCGCCCATATCCAAAGTGCTGCCGCCAAAAGGACTTAAGAGAAAGGGCATGGGCATGTTGAATAGTCGCTGAGGGCGCATATTTCATAGGGTAGCCTGCCTGTTGCCAGCAGTCGCACAGGTTTCTATCTTCGGCGGCAGCCAGTGGAAAAGAGATATCAAAGCCGCCAATTTCTAAAAATTGCGATCGCGCCATTGCGATGTTGTTGGAGGCGAAAAAGATACCTTGAGTAGTAGAGCTATAGTAGTTGTAAAGGTAGTCAATTAGCGTTTGCGAAGCAGAGGAAAACAAGTTTTGAGGCAAGGCATTGATCGTGCGTCCGCCAACCATCGCCGACGGCGCAGCTTGCAGGGCTGTCGAAAACTGCTGTAGCCAGTCAGGGTTAGGCATGCAATCATCATCGGTAAAGGCGATATAGTCACCTTTCGCCCGCCGTGCGCCCGCATTTCTAGCCGCTGCCGGACCGGCGTTATCCTGTCGTAATAGGACGATACTTGCAGCTGAGTGATCTGCTTTATCTGCTAGCTGAAAAGGTGCCACCGTTGAATCGAGAGAAGTGGCGCTACCGTCATCAACAACAATAATTTCGAGGCGAGATGCAGGATAGTCGAGCTGTGTAAGCGCCTTTAGGCAATTAGCTAGCTGCTGGGGTCGATTGTAAGTAGGAACAACAACAGAAAAGAAGGGAAGCGACATAGCAACTAAATGTTTGAGAGGTTGTGGTGACGAATTGCGGCAGATTATAGCAGTGATGCTAGTCACTAAAACTCGATAAATTTAGCATAGCGAGTTAAGCGTCAGTTGGGCCGTTGGCCTCGAGTGGATTGTTCTGTTTAATCTGATTAAGGCGGCTGAGATACTGACTAAGGAAAGGTAAACCGCCAATTGCTGGCAGTACATATCTCGATGAGCACAGTAGTCCTAGCGCTGCGCCAGTTGCCTCGCTGAAGTAGGGCTGGTACAAAAAGATCAGGGCCGCGTCACGAGTGCCGACACCAGCAAAGGTCAAAGGCAGCAAGCCAGCTAAAATAGCCAGCGGCGAGAGGGCTAGGTTGGTAATGGGATTGACCCAGGCATTGAGTGCCAAGATGAAAAACCAAATTTGCAGCAGGTGCAGTAGCCAAATGAAGATAGAGGTAACAGTGATTTTTAGCAGCTGGGTGCGATCGCTCCAAAAATAAGCCTGCATCTCACCCCAAGCAGCCTCTAGCGATCGCACCCTAGCACCAGCTTTACCGGGCGCTATTCCGCCTGCCAGCTTAAAAAAGAACCGAGCAAACCGCCCCCAAGCCAGCACGAGCACGCCCAACACTAATCCACCAATAATTGCCACTGTTATCGATACAAAAAAAGCGCCCTTTACCGGATACAGCAGCAGGCCAAACCCACACCAAAGTAATAAAGAGAGAAAATCACAGGCTTTTTCAAACACCACGATTGAGAGCGAGAGCGTACCGCTGATTTTGTCCTGAGTTTGTCCTTCAATTTGCCCTTTGGCTCGGCCCTGGACTAGGCCAGGAATTTGATTGCCAGAGCGCTTTGCAGCAGCAGAGCCATCGCGCATAAAATATGCTTTTGCAATATCGCCCATCTTGGAAGGCAGCACCATATTCAGCACGCTCGCGGCCAAAATCAGCTTGTTGGCCTCCCAAAGGCCCAAGCTCACCTGAGGCGGTACGATTTGCTGCAAACGCCAGCTTGAAAAGAACGTAATCGGCACCACCATTGCCAAGCTGATCACCATCCAAACGGGATCACAACTACGAAAAACGGCAATCAGTCCGGCAAAGTCAATTTGGGTGTAGATAATACATAAAATGACGGTGCTAACAAACAAAGAGAGCAGACGCTTCATAGTAAAACAGCGAAGAAGGTAGCCAATTTTTGAGGATTGAACGTATCTGAGTTCTGAACGTATTACATGTGTAGCCACCTATGACGACATTTTCTCAAATCTTTTTGTCTTGAATAAACTCTATGTAGATAGTGACAATCAGAATCCTTTTTCGCCAGATATGCCAGCGCCAGAATGCTTGTCAGCTATAGCGTGCGCTCTATCCGAAGCGGTTGTCCCGGCGATAAAGTTTTGATTTTGTCGGTTAGATCTAGCCAGGGCTGTAGCTGCGATCGCTGAAATGTGCGGCTCATGACAACATAGATAGACGTTTGGTCAGCCGCTATTCCTGCCGATACGACCTGTTCCCAGCTTTGGGCCCGTAGCTCGTCTGTTATCTGCCAGGTGTTATCTTGCCAAGACAGCCGTCGCTCAAACTCAAACGGTGCGGGCTTTTTACCGGTGATCAGCACCTTTTGCAATAGCCTACGAATCAGATTAGGGAAAAAGCGACCCACGCTAAACATCACTGCTCTCAAAATCAGCAGATTGAGCGTCGTCATCTGCTTTTGTTTGGCCCAGCCCAGGTGTCCTCGGATGACAATGCTATCGGTATCTACCTGCACGTCATAAGGGCCGACTAGATGGCCTACAGCATTTTTTAGCCGAGCGCCCTGCTGCACCTGCAGCGAAAACTGAGTATCTGAGTAGACAAGGCGATCGCCTCGAAAAAACCTGAATGCACCGCCCTTGTTCAACGCCAGATACAGTTTGGTATCTGCTCGCTGATCGATTAGCACCCGCGCGTTTTTTAGCCAGACACGGCCTGTGGGGCTAGGGGCAGTCGGCGGTCGGCTCAGGGCAGCATCTTCCCAGGTGAGCAAGTAGTTCCAGGTATGGTGGCCCACAATATGGTCGTCTGCGTAGCAGGCCCCAAGCTGACAAGCCAGCCCCTGGGCAAATTGGTCGTTGATGCTGAGCGCTTCGGGCAGCCAGCGCCCTGCTAGCTCAAAGCCGTGAGGAAAGAAATTGTAAGTATTGCGGCTAGTGTATTCACCGCCGTAAGAACCATCGGGGTGAACAAAGTGAGCCGCCAGGTGAACCGCATCAACAATAGCCTGTTTCAAACGCGGCAGGTCAATGACACCAGGGGCGATCGCACCGCTCTCTAAACCGCGCTGGGCCAGGTCATAAATTTGGGCCAGACAAGAAATGGTCAGCGTATGGTAGCCAGGGTCGCATCCCTCGTATTCTTGAAACCAGCCTTCGGCATCCTGCCAGGAAAAGACATGGGTTAGCCGCTGTGCGATCGCCGCGTCCCAGCGGTTTGTGCCCAGTAGAGCACTCGCTCGCAGCAGGCACAGTGCGATCAGTGCCTGATGATTGGTCAGCCGACCGCTTTCGTGGTGATGGGCCAGCCAGTCTGAACGTAGCTCGAAAAATCTCAGGATCTCTTGGTGGGCGGCGATGCCGTCAAGCAGTAGCTCAAGAGACAGTCGTCGATAGCTTTCTAGACAGGCCAGCAGTGAGAACGCTGCGGCCCCACCCGCTCGCTCGAAGGGAAAATAGTCATCGCAAGAGCCGTCGGCATGAGCCGAGCGAGCAGCATAAAGAATACCTGCTAGCACCCAGGATTTGATAGCGGGCTGCTGGTAGTAGGGGTTATCTGACAGCGGCAGGCTGTATACAAGCGCCAGCGGCCAGACGAACTCTTGCGACATGCCGCTGGGGAAATCAATGATTTTGTATTGCCAGAAGTTGCGATCAAAACAGCCGTAGGTAGGGCTGTGCGGATTGCGATCTTGCAAGGTCAAAATTTTGGGGATCTGGCGCAGTGCTTCTTGAGCAAAGAGATCTTGGTTCATGGACTAGTCTCGTGAGGCGGGCCTTGGTTGGATACCGGATTCGATCCTGGGTTTGGTGCTGTAAGCTTCAATCTCTGCCCGGCGCAGCCGTAGCTGGGCTTCTTCTAACAGTTTGCGATTAACTGCTAGCAGATCGGCCAGCAGCCCCACCACCCAGAGCTGAGAGCCAATCAAGATTAAGATGGCAGACAAAATGAGGCTGGGCACATGGCTGCGGGGCGTACCGCTAAAGTACAGCACTAGCCAGCGCACGCCTATCAAAAAGCCCAGGCCAAATGGGGCGCTGCCCAGCCACATGAAAAACTGAAAGGGCTTATAGGTGATGAAAATTCGCAGAATGGTGATGAGCGATCGCTGCACATAAGAGAAAATATTTTTCACCAGCCGCGACGGGCGCAAGTAGCCATTGGTGCGAATGGGCACCGAGGTAACAGCTATGCCCTTTTGCCCTGCCTGAATGATAGTCTCTAGGGTATAGGTGTATTCATTAAACACATTTAGCTCCATCGCTGCTTCACGACTAATCGCGCGAAAGCCGCTGGGCGCGTCTGCAACGGTGGTGCGGCTAGCGACCCTTACCGCCCAGCTACCGAGCTGTTGCAACAGTTTTTTGGTAGGCGAGAAGTGCTCAATCTGACGAATGGGCCGCGCACCAATGACAATTTGAGCCTGTCCTGCCAAGATAGGAGCGACCAAACGCGGGATGTCTGCAGCGCAGTATTGATTGTCAGCATCGGTATTAACAATTACATCAGCTCCCGCCTTCAAAGCAGCTTCTAATCCGGCCATGAACCCTTTGGCCAGTCCCCGATTTTGGCCAAATCGAACAATATAATCCACGCCCCACTCACGGGCAACTTCAGCGGTGCGATCGCGGCTACCGTCGTCTATAACTAGCCACTCTACAGTCTCTATTCCTGCTACCTGCCGAGGCAGCTCTGATAGCGTAACAGCCAGGGTAGCCTCCTCGTTGTAACAGGGAATTTGAATAATTAGCTTCATCGATTGATTTATCAAAAGAACCTATGCCATATCTCAGGCGGCTTTCACCGCCCTATTGGCAGCGGCTTTCGCCCCCGCTGGCTGATTGTCATTATTTTATGCGTCGGCGTGCTGCTTCGTCTGCACCAGCACTTGTTAAGCCGATCGCTTTGGATTGATGAAGACTAGGATCAAGGATCAAACAATTGAGCTAATTTCAGTCAAATTGGAGAAAGCTATGTAGTTCCATTGGGGTGAGACGTCAGAGAACCGAGCGGTGCCAATTTAGAGTGTGTTTTCAAGCACGTCTTGTGCTCTATTTAGCCAATTCGACGTTACACCACCGAAGCGCTCGGCTAAAAGCTGAAGTTCTTCTAGATAGATTTTGGACAATATTGCTTCAATGTCGGATTGAATATCCAACTGAATCGGTTTTTGATTGTATCGAGTTTCTAATTGTTTAGTTTGATGATTGAGCGACCCTTTCACCTGCAAGAACTTACAGATTGTTTCTAAAAACTGTTGGGGATTCTGCTGAAGGTCATCGTAAAAACCAACAAATATTTGTTCAGGCGGGAAGTACTTTTCCCAACGATTCAGATTTTTTGTGTAGTATCCATTAGACAGTAGCCACTGATCGTTCAAATCGCGCTCAAACACGGTTTTGCGGACTATCTCTTCAGTCAGGTTCTCAGGCTGCCAGTCTACTAAGCTAACGCATCTAAGGAGAATGTGCGACCAGGTGCGATCAATGGGATTACGCAAAATATAGATGATTTTGAGATCCGGAAAATCTTTCTGAATAGCCGCAATCTGGCTCTCATCCATCGGAGCATACAAAGGCGTGACATCGCCTGTCACGCGATCTTTTCCTGGTGCAAACAAAGATTCGTACCATTGGGCACTACGAGGGCGCAAAAAATAATTCAGGTGCCACATAAAATAGCCAGGGCGTAGCCAAGCCCGTTTGTGGTGCAGAAAATTTCTGACCTGTATGCGCCAGTATTCGTAGCGTTTTTTATCTTTTCCAAACAGTCGCCCTGACAGGTTGTATTCGGGTTCGTTGAAATAGCGTAATTCTTTGAGCGGTGGTAGCCAAACGCCCGGATGCTGCTGAAGGGTGTAGTGTAGCCAGGTTGTACCGCTCTTGATAGCGCCAATACAGATAAAGGTGGGACCAGTCATTCAATTACTCTGTTTAGTTGCTTAGTTTGATGGCTCAGTTTATTTACTCAGCTAGATAGGTTGTTAAGTCCGAACGACTGTAGCGATCGCCTACTCGGGCTGCTTACTAGAGGCCTTTTGATCCCACCAATCAACCGCCTTGGCAAATCGATGGCCGAATGCTTCAGGAGTATAGCGCTGTAAGTACCACTGGCGACGCTGCTGCTGTTCGTCAGCACTCGTAGGAGGCGCTTGCCGATGCTGACGCAAGGCTTGGACAAATGCGGGCACGTCATTTGGCGGAACAATCGTACCGAATTGTCCTAACAGATCGGCAACGCCACCGACCCCAAAGGCGATACAGGGCTTTCCTAGTGCTAGGGCCTCCATTAGAACTTTGGGCAGTGGGTCATCGCGGCTAGTTAGCAAAAAGGCGCTGGCCTTGGCAAGAATCAGAGTAGGATCTTGCTGCTCACCTGTGAAGGTGACGGCGTGTTCTAGTCCTTGCCTATGAATTTCCGTCGCGATCGCAGCTTCTGAAAATTGACCGCTACGCTCAAAGGAACCGACCCAGACAAATTTTGCTGCCGGATCGTAGAGCAGTGCCTGTTTGGCAATCTCCAAAAATAAATCGGGCCCCTTTCGAGCTTTTACACGACCACAGGCAACATAGAGATGGGGATCGCTTTCCAAAGGCAAAGTGTATCGAAGCAATCGGCTAGAATCAGAAATATTAGGCAGTAGGCGGAGGTTTTCGGGCCTCACTGCGTATCGCTTGGCCAGCGTTTCTAGCCCAGCTTTACAAACGTGGAAATGCTTGACGCGCGGGTCTTGAAATGCGTATCGCACAGCCGGATAAAGGCGCGAGCACTTTTCGATTCCAGCTTCAATTTCCCATTCTGTTTCATGCCAGTAGACGGCTATCTTTTTGCCCGAGAGCCTAGCTAGGGCATGGAGCTTTGGACCATACCAAAAGGCTAGTGCGCCAATGCTATCAAAGATTACCCACCGGGCGGGCAGGAGCTTAATCAAGCTGTTGGGTTTGCCATTCCACACAAACTTGAGCTGAAGGCCATGCTGGCGACAGGCCGCTTGCGAAAACCAAAGAGAGTCTAGCGGTTTGCCGCCGCCAGCCTGATGATGGGACACTACAAAAATAGATCTGGCACTGGATTGAGTCACGATCTCTGTTGCTTCTACAGACGTAGCTAATGGAAAATCAGAATCTTTAAAGCAACTAACAGTCGATAGATCAGCGAGTGGTGTGTCCGCTTCATCTGTTGTAGTTGGCTGTTTGCAAACCTGAGCACCCGACCAGCTCGCTCCTCCCAGGTATACTGTTTAACGTCCTCGGCAGCGCGACTGACAAGCTGTTCACACAGCGCTGGATCGGATAAGAGTTTGGCGATCGCATCTCTAAACGAGTTAGGGCTGTCCGGCTCAGCTAGCAGCGCGTTCTCATGATCGCGCAGCACCGTGACAATATTGGGCAGCGCTGATGCTACAATCGGACGCCTCACAGCCATGTACTCAAACAGTTTCAGGGGGCTAGTGGTACTCGCTAGCTTCCACCTGTGGCTGTTCGGAATGACTAGCACATCGGCTGCGTACAGATAGGTTGCTAATGCCGACTGTTCCACATGACCGATCAGCAAGACATTACTAGCCCCTTTTTGCTGACACAGTTCGCGAGTGCGATCAATATCCTCTTGCCATCCGCCTACCAGCACGAATTGGTATTCAGGCAGCAAGCAAGCAGTGTCTATTAGCGTCGGAATACCTTTATATTCGTACAAATGCCCTGAATAGAGAATGATTTTTTCGTCCAAAGGCAGCGCTAGCTTTATTCGAGCCGCTTGCTTGCCTTGAGCAGGCAGTAGGTTTTCTAAGTCCACCCCACTGTGGATAACCAACGCCTTTTTAGAACTCAGTCCAGCATGAATATAGCTTCTAGCAACTTCTTCAGAGAGAGTAACAAAGCCAACCAAATCCTTATGAGTTAATCGCTGTGCAAATCTGTCCGGGAAGGGGGTAGGCAGCGGCTCGTGCCCCTCCCACAAAACCGGGAGCTGAAGCGCTAGCATAAAGTCAACCACTTGAGGCGATCTCGTATACACCAGCGCAGGATATTTCAGATAGGTATAAAGTGAGGCTGCCTTACAGAAAGCATTGCTAGCGTAGCCTATCGGAAAAGGATATTCGACCTTCCGATGAACTGGAATCCGCGTCAGCTTGAACGGTGTGCGAATGCCGTACCAGTCCTGAAATGCCTCATCCATGCCCCGAATAGCTGAGATCATGTCCCCCCCGGTCACCAGAGCAAAGCGCTTAATCTGCTTAGACAGCGCCTGTGACATCTTAGCCACCTGAATCGTGTGGGCCATCTTAGAAGGCAAATTACCGTTAGAGACATATATCAAGCTGTCTATCTTAGCTGTAGAAGCAGTCAGAACCCTATTACCCGTCGAAGGATTAAAGTCAGTACTGATAGCCGTCTCTATTGCATTTCTATCGCTCTTTTGATCCTGACTATCTTGCTGTAGAGCATCAACCGAGTAAGGATAGTTAAGTCTTTCTGCAATAGCAGCGACCTCTGACTCAAATTCAGCTATTTCTGTATCATTCCAGGTATCAACAGTAAACAAAGAAGAAGATACTTTACCAGAGCTTTTATCTGTCTGCTTCTGCACCAGTTTGGAATTTTTAGCATTAGGACGACGCTCGGTAACCTGGCAATATTCAGCTTCAGAAAGACTAGAAGAAAAGCCAATAAATTGAGCGACTTCTAGATAGCTACTATAAGATAAGTCCTCTAGCTTTTGAATCCGCCAGTGCTCCTGAGGAATGGCCGAAAATTGCTTTATGACTCGCTGATTTAGAGCGCTCCAGTACCAAGCAAGTTTTCCTACCTGCGTTAGCCCTTGCCAGCGATCGAAGGTTTCTCCAGAGGGGAAAATACGTCCTAGAAAATGATGAGGTTCACGACTCTCCTGATAGCTTGGCGGCAGATGACTATCCCTTCGAACAATTGAATTTCTGTACCAACCTTTGTAGCGATAAGAGTTGACCACCTGATCGGGCCTGCGCACTAGCAGAATAAACTTTGCGTTGAAGCGCTCATATAGCTCCTGAATAGAAAGCGACAAATGAGCGCTAGACTCAATCGAAAAACTATAGTGATTCAGATCGGCCTGAATCTCCTCTTCCTTAGCCCTCAAGAAGCCTTCGTGGTCAACAGGAACTCCATACCATTTGCAGTAGCGATGAAAGGTCTCATTGAACGGATTGCGCTCGTGGACCGACGCAACGCCAGCTTCTAATTCTAAGACTTTAGACAAGAACTGAGTGCCGCACCTTCCAGTACCCACCACGAAAGCTATATTGTCTACAGTCTCATAAGAGTCAGAGCCCATAAATATTATTCAAATTAACTATCAGGAACAAGATTGTGCCAATTAAAAATACTTACAATAGACCTTTTGACGCTTGTATGAGCTGTAGATTTAACGTGCTCGCGACAACCTGGCTACCGCTTGATTAACCTCAAATATACTATCCCTTTTGTCCATACAAAGCGTGAGTTTAAAATTAGGAAGCTGTTAGATAAAGAGCACGTAAATATTAATCAATCTGAAAACGTCAAAGGTCTACTGCGGTGCAGATTGTGGATGCTTCCCTTATAATTCAGCGTAGAAAGGATTAGTCATACCTAGCACAACACCCGACTAAGTGGTGTCGTCTTCTATCCCGTTTCCTTGCCTGCGCCAATTAATTTAACTATTTTTGCTATGGATGAGAAAGTACCCGTTGGGATCTTGACTGCGTTGAGGCAATTCTGATCTGGGGTATTCGCCGTGCAACCTGCTCAAAATTTGAGCTAATGAGAAAAGTAATCATTGAGCAATATGGCCCCTCGTAAAGTATATCGACCTCATAGTGAGATGCGACGTCCACGCAGTCTGATCCATCATATGTGGCTAGATCTTCTCGGCTCCAGAGAACTTGCGTTTCAGCTGATGCAGCGCGACATCAGTGCGCAGTACAGACAGTCATTTTTAGGATACCTTTGGGCAGTTATCCCACCCGTTGTTGCTGCAGTAGGGTTTACGTTCGCCGCTAACTCAAATGTGCTCAATGTTGGCGAAACCGATCTCCCTTATCCGGCCTACGTCATGTTCAGCACATCTTTGTGGCAAACGTTCACCGAGTCAATCACGCTACCGATACAAAAGATGGCTCAAGCTAAAATGCTGCTAGCCAAGATTAATTTCCCTCGTGAATCCCTCATTCTTGCCAGCATAGGACAGGTGTTCTTCAACTTCGCGATCAAGCTAATTCTCATCGTCGCGCTGTTCCTTTGGTTTAGAATGCCAGTCTCCTATAGCGTGATTGTGGCACCCGTGGCGCTGATGCATCTAGTGCTAATAGGAACCATGTTTGGCATGCTGTTAGCCCCTCTGGCAGCACTTTATCAAGACTTTGTCAAAGGCGTACCTTTGCTGCTGGGCGTCTGGCTGTTTCTAACACCAGTTGTCTATCCGGTTCCGAGTGGAAAAGGCCTATTTGGAATTTTAGTCAAGCTGAATCCCGTCACACCACTCTTAGTAACGGCGAGAGAGCTAGCAACGACAGGCATTGTGTCCGATCCCTTAGGCTTTTGGTTGGCAAGCCTGTTTACTTTTTTAGGATTGGCACTGGCCTGGTTAGTTTATCGCCTGGGCCTACCATATGCTATTGAGAGGCTGAGTTCATAATGACAGCAATAGAACATCAGCAGCAAAATACAGCGCCAGATTCAGCCAGCGACAATGTCTTGATTTCTGTACGAGGGATTTCTAAGAAATTCTGTCGAGATCTCCGGCGCTCTTTGATCTACGGAGTCGCTGACATTAGTACTGAATTAACGGGTTTGCGTGGCGGCAAAAATGCAAAGCTCAGGCAGCAAGAATTCTGGGCATTGCAGGATGTGAGTTTTGAGCTAAAGCGTGGCGAGGCACTAGGATTAGTTGGTAAAAACGGCAGCGGTAAATCGACGCTGCTGCGCATCATTGCAGGGCTAATCAAACCAGATGTAGGCACGGTCACCATCAATGGACGTGTTGCGCCTTTGATTGCTTTAGGAGCCGGATTTAATCCGATCCTGACTGGACGAGAGAACATCTATGCCAATATGTCTATTTTGGGCCTTTCGAAAGCAGAAATTAGCGAGCGATTTGACAGCGTGGTTGAATTTGCAGAGCTTGATGAAGCCATTGATTCTCCCTTACAAACCTACAGCTCTGGTATGGCAGCAAGATTGGGATTCTCTTGTGCAATTCACACAGAACCAGACATCTTACTCGTCGATGAAGTCCTAGCTGTTGGAGACATTCGATTTCGCCAGAAATGCGCTCGGCGTTTAGCAAAGCTGCGAGAAAACGGTACTTCATTCGTACTCGTTTCCCATAATTCACAGGCTATTTTCACCTCGTGTCGTTCTGCGGCTTACTTACGAAAAGGACATCTGATTTCGGTTGGCAGCGTTAGTAAGATTATCAATCATTACGAAAGAGATTTATTCCTAGACAGTGTGCCAGAGCAGCTGGGAGCGGCATCTTTCGCAGAGAAACATCCTGATCAAAGTCACGGGCTTGACATCACTTCTCTGTCCTTTAAAGATGAGCATAACAGCGCGGTTCAAAAGCCTTTCACAGGCGAGCCGACTGCTTTTGTAATTGGCTGTAAAGTTCACCGGGAAACAGATAAGGTAAACGTATATCTGATGATTTCGGAGATAGGAGGAGAAGGCGATCTGATCCTCTCTATCGACAGTGCCGTAGAGGGAAACTTCTATCATCTATCGCCCGGAAAGCATGAGCTAGTATTAGACCTGCCTTACTTGGGATTGCGACCGGGTCTGTATTCCATGAAGATAATCATCAAAGAGTCTTTGCTCTCTACGCTAGATTACGTCGAAAAATTCATGTTTTCTGTCGATAGCCGCAGAGTGATGAATCGCTCGCTGTTCTATCAGCCTGTGGAGTGGAATATATCCAAACAATGAAGCCAACTGTTTTTATTCATACCAGTAGCCATGAAATCCTTTCCGCAAAGGTGGCTCACTTTTCTCATCTGATATTTTCCCAAAACCTTGACGCTTTTGATATCGAAGTCATTCGCATCGAGGACTATCCAGATTTTATGGCTCGTCACGGCAGCACGCTTCTCCGGCATGGTAAAGAAGCTGCCTGGTACAAAGACGTTCCCCAATCTTTTCTCCCCCTGAGATTTGTTGTCCCACATCTGATGAGATATCAGGGTAGAGCGGTGCTAACCGACCCTGATATTTTCGCTACCGCGGATATCTGGGAGCTTTTGAGTCGGGATATGGGCGATAAGTCGGTCCTCAGCCGTCGGCCTGGAAAAGGCTATGGATTCAACTCAAGCGTTATGCTTCTAGATTGCGAAAAGCTGTCTCACTGGCAGTGGGACGATCTGATAGAGGCAGTTTTTCAAAAAAGGCTTGATCTTCAAGACTTGATCCGGCTGAGCTTTGAATCGGAAGGCGCGATAGGAGAGCTGGAAAGAGAGTGGAATGACTACGATAGGTTAGATGAACACACAAAATTGCTCCACAATACCAGACAAAAGACGCAGCCTTGGAAGACTGGCCTCCCTTTCAAGCTAGAAAATATGAATAACTTTTATAAAAAGACGCGCAAGACCTCACTAGAGAAGCTTTTAGAGTTTAAAGAGAAAGGATCTTTAGCAATGCTAAAAGCTGCTAAAAACATAGTCACTACTGGAGAGCCAATTGTCTATGAAAAGCACGCTGACGCCAATCAGGAAGAGTTTTTTCTATCCTTACTCAAGGAAGCTTTGAGAGAAAAATTTATTCAAAAGGAGTTTGTCAAAGCCGAAATAGAGGCCGGTCATATTCGACGAGATATTTTTCGAGCGATTAGCAGGGTTAGTCGCTCGCCGGTAGAGATTGTCGATAGCCTAAAAACCTGAACTTGCCGGAGAGTCTACTTAAGCCTAAAACAGCCTAGAGGTGAACAACTGCGCTATGAATGAGTTAATAAAACAGCCAGCCTCTCAGAGTGGCCAAAAAACGTGGGTGATTTTGGGCTCAGCGCCGAATCCTACGATCTTGCGATCACAAATTGCTGACTCAGCGCTTGTTTGTGTCAATGCCTCAGGGTGTGTGGCCAGCCAGTGTCAATTGCCCATCCCAGAATTGACAATCATGAGCGGGTACATGGCAGCGCCGCCCAAAAATAAGATAGAAAAGACCACGCGAAACGCGATTAAGGGTTTAAAGACCAAAGAGCTGGTCTGGATTAACCGGGGATGCACTTTTGCTGAGGCCCAGACACGGCTTAAAAAGCTCAAGTACAGTTACGAAACTGCGGTGGTTTTTACGCATGAACAGCGGGCGCAAATCGTTAAACAGATCACAGGCGCAGATTTAGCGACTCAATCAAGAGACCGCAAAATATCTACCGGTCTTTTCGCTGTTTGTTTTGCGCTGTATCGGGGTGCATCTGAAGTAATCCTGTCTGGAATTTCTCTTTCTACTGGCGGCTACGAATACGCCCAGCAGCAAAAAGAGCGCAAACATGTTCTGTCTGATCAGACTGCGATCGCCAAGCTGCTTGATGCCAACTTACCCATCAAGACCTCTGAGAAAGCACTGTCTGCGGCAACCGGTCTGCCGCTCGTAGTCTAAGGACTGCCGCTCTGCCGCTCAATCTGCGAACGGTTTAATAGCCGCAGCTGATCGAATACCTGCTGAGATTGGGGCAACAGGATGGCAGCCGAAATTTTGATAACGAGGATTAAGGTCAGACGAAAACACTGCACGGCAATCATCGGACTATGAGTTAGCGATCTTTGAAAATACTGTAGGGCCGTCAAGCCTTTGGCACGGCTGAGCGGTCCCTGCATCGACTTGAAGCTCAAATACTGGTAAATCCGACCAAGGCTTTGTGGCTTTAGAAACTGCAAATTTTCTGGGGCCTGCTCGTAGGCCCGTTCAATCACCTCAATGCATTCCTGCTCTTGCATAGAGAGATTGGCCGACATTGAGCTGTTGGAAATCCGATAGAGCACGCCTAGAGAGGGCACGGCGACAAAGTCATAGCACTTTGCCAGACGCAGAAAGAAGTCCCAATCAGCGGCTCCCGATAGCGATGAATCAAACCCGCCTACAGCTAGAAATGCCTGACGACGGATAGTTGCGTTGGAAGCACTTTCTAAAAAGTCTCTGCGCAATAGCTCGCCATACACATCGCCACTGAAGGTAACCTGCTGATCGTGAGCAATAAATTGGCCCGTTTGATCGATGTAGTCTGTCCAACTGTAGGCAACAGCAGCTTTCTGAGAACTTTCGAGCGCATCAAGCTGCCGCGCTAGCTTATCAGGTGTCCAAAGATCGTCCGCGTCGAGAAATGAGACGTAGTCTGCCGAGGCGTGAGTAACGCCTCGATTGCGAGTTGTGGAGACCCCCGCGTTTGGATAAGAAAAAACGCTCAGCCTCGGATCGTCGAAGCTAGCAGCGACTTCTAAAGTGTTGTCAGTAGAGCCGTCATCAACCACAATTAGCTCAAGATCCTCAACGCTCTGCTGTAGGACTGAGTTAAGCGTTTCTCGGATTGTTGACGCACCATTATAGACAGGGACAATAATTGAAACTGACGGCATAAAGCTCATATACTCTTTACAAGCTGTTTTATATTAGAGTGGGCAATGTTGAGCGCTTATACTCTAGTTTATTATTGTGGTAGTGGGCGATCGCTGTAGATAAGTTTCGACAGATAAGTTTCGACAGATAAGTTTCGATAGATTAGCTTTGGCAGACTAACTTCAGCGGCTGCATAGTAAAGGAGCTCTCACCACAGCCCTCTCGTGAGGACATTCACTAGCATCGACACTAATTTGAAAGCTTTTGACAAGAGATTTTACTCGGGTTCTCAGAGTCCGCTTTGGAGCGATCTGCTATGAGTATTCAACAGCCATTTTTAAGGATTGCTGCGGTTATTCCTGCTCGGGGGGGCTCGAAGGGCATTCCCCGGAAGAATATCCGCCTCATTGCCGGAATTCCTCTCATTGCTCATTCGATTTTAGACTGCCAGGACTCTCAGCTAGTGCAGCAGGTTTTTGTGTCTACAGATGATGATGAAATTGCCCAAATCTCAGAGCAGTATGGGGCAACGGTGATTCATCGTCCGGCTGAGATAGCCGGAGATAATGCTCCTTCAGAATCGGCGCTAAGACATGCGGTAGAAGAAATCGAAGCGGCTAGCTTTACGCCTGATCTAGTTGTTTTTTTGCAGTGTACCTCTCCTGTTCGAACCGGTGAAGATATTGATCAAGCAGTAGGTCAGTTGCAGGCTGCCGATGCTGATTCATTACTTTCGGTATCGCCTTCTCATCGCTTTTTGTGGCAAGAAGAATCAGGCGAGGCTGTTCCTATTAATTATGACTATCAGAACCGGCAGCGCCGACAGGACTTGGTGCCTCAGTATGTTGAAAATGGTTCTATGTATATTTTTAAGCCGTGGGTGCTAAAGCAACTGAATAATCGGCTAGGCGGTAAGATTGCCTTGTTTCATATGGATGAAAAAGCGGCTTGGGAAATTGATTCTCTACTAGACTGGAAAATTCTAGAGTTGTTGCTGGCTAGCAAAGATAGCTGAGGATTCGGATATGATTATCGATAAAAGTATCAAAAAGTACATTGTATTTTCCGAAGACAGTATTGTTAACGGCCTGCAAAAGATTAGTCAAAACAAGAGTAGAATTATTTTTTCTGTGACTGAGTCCGGCATCCTTGAAGGGATTGTCACAGATGGAGACTTTCGTCGCTGGCTGGTGAATCAGGCCGTAATCGATCTCAATCAGCCAATCTCTCACGTCTCAAACAAGAATTTTAAGTTCTACTTCATAGATGAAGCGCGTGACAAGATTCAAGCGAGCTTTTCCGAGCAGGTTGAATTTATTCCTCTATTGGATCGCAATCATCGTTTGGTTGCGATCGCGCGTAGCCGCCCGGGGGGCATTCAAATTGGTGAGTTTGTAATTAACGCTCAATCGCCTGCATTTGTGATCGCAGAAATTGGCAACAACCACAATGGCAGCTTGATTAGGGCCAAGTTCCTGATTGACGCAGCGGTTGCCGCTGGGGCTGACTGTGCCAAGTTTCAGATGCGGCACTTACCCTCGCTCTATCGCAATGGGGGCAATCCTGAGGATGCCAGCGAAGATCTCGGATCGCAGTACACGCTCGATTTGCTCAACCGGTTTCAGCTGAGCACTGAGGAAATGCTGGCCGCGTTTGACTACTGCAAGCAACGAGGCATTCTGCCGCTCTGTACGCCCTGGGATTTTGAAAGCTTGAAATTGCTAGAGGAGTATGGCATGCCTGCCTATAAGGTGGCCTCAGCCGATCTGACTAATCACGATCTGCTCACGGCGATTGTCAAAACCGGAAAGCCGCTGATCTGTTCGACCGGGATGTCTACCGAGGCGGAGATCAAAGAGACGGTCAGCCTGCTGAAGTCGCTGGGGGGCATGTATGTGTTGCTGCACTGCAACTCCACCTATCCCACCCCGTTCAAAGATGTTCAGCTTAACTATCTAGAGCGATTGAAAGAACTTGGGGACTGCCCGGTTGGATACTCAGGTCACGAGCGGGGGGTGCATGTGGCGATCGCAGCCGTTGCCAAAGGTGCCAAGATCATTGAGAAACACCTGACCGACGATAAAACATCCGAGGGTAACGATCACAAGGTCAGTTTGCTGCCAGAAGAGTTTAAGGATTTGATGACGGGGATTCGTCAGGTTGAATCCGCTCTGGGATCGGCCGATAAGCGCCAGATGACCCAGGGAGAAAGCATGAATCGCGAAACGCTGGCTAAAAGTCTGATAGCCAACTGCGACTTGCAGCCAGGTGACGTCGTTACGGCTGAGATGATCGACGTCAGGAGCCCAGGCCAGGGACTACAGCCCAATCGCAAGGATGAGCTAATCGGTCTACAAATCCAGCGACCTATGCAGTCAGGGGACTTTTTCTTCCCTAGCGATTTGCGCGCTGAGCAGGTTCAGCCTCGCGCCTATAGCTTTGGGCGGCCCTGGGGTATCCCGGTGCGGTATCACGACTTTGCTGCGATCGCCACCAAAACAAACCCCTCCCTGCTGGAATTCCATCTCAGCTACAAAGATATGGACGAGGAGTTGAGTCAGTATTTCAGCCACGCCTATGATTGGGGGCTGGTGGTTCACAGCCCTGAGCTGTTTGCCAATGACCATATTTTAGACCTGTGCTCAGAACAAGAATCCTATCGCCGTCAGTCGGTGGCGTATCTCCAGCAGGTTGTTGATATCACGCGACAGATCAAGCCCTTCTTTCAATCAGAACGGCCAATGATCGTCACCAACGTCGGCGGCTTTACAGCCGATGCCCCGCTAGCAGCAGCCCAGCGGCAAAAGCGCTACGACATCTTGATTAAAAGCCTGTCTGAGGTGAATGCAGATGGCGTCGAAATTATTCCCCAAACGATGCCGCCTTTTCCCTGGCATTTCGGCGGGCAGCAGTATCACAATCTCTTTCTCGACCCGGAGGATATTGCTCGGTTCTGTCACGAAAACGGCTACCGCGTCTGCTTTGATGTGTCTCACTCAAAGCTGGCCTGTAACCATCACAACTGGTCGTTCCAGGCATTTGTCGAGCAGGTCGTCCCTTATACCAGCCATATGCACATTGCTGATGCCAAAGACGTTGACGGCGAAGGGCTACCGATTGGGCAGGGTGAGATCGACTTTTTTGCCCTAGCTAGCACGCTTAACCAAATGAACGCAACTGCCTCGTTCATTCCTGAGATCTGGCAGGGACATAAGAACAATGGCGAAGGCTTCTGGATCGCCTTAGAGCAGCTAGAGACTCAATCTGAGTTTTGAGGCAGAGTGCCCCTTTGCCGACTACAATCCTTGAGCGTGAACCCACTACCGCGCTTGAGCGCGAGCCCTTAGAGCGAGTAACCCTTTTGCAATCGTGCTAGCCAACTTCAACTTTCCCAATCGCGGCGTCGCGGAAGCCTTTGCTCTGGCGCAAACTGTGCTGTATCAGGCTTCGCCCCGTTTTCAACATTATTTTTACAGCCTTCAGAAGCACGTGAGCTTTGATGCTGGCGCTCTAGATACCAGCATCAAAGATAAGGCTTTGGGATCGCCGTGGATGCCGATAGCGACGTTAGCTCGTACAGCTCAATCGCTAACCAAGCGGGTGCCCAGACGGCACTATCAGGTAGACGTGCTGGTTTGCGGCATTTGGCTATGGGCGCGGCGACAAGAAGATAAGCTGATGGTACGGCTGCTGCAGAACCTGCTGGAGCAAGGTGTCAGCGTCCTCTGTCTGCTGCACGAGGGAACCAGTGACGGCATCAGGCAACAATTGCGCTCAGCGGTTGGGCCAGAGGCTTTAGAGCGACTCCATTTTCTCGATCCTGCCGGTCGAATTGGCCGCTTGGATGCTCGCTTTCAACTGGGCACAGCCCGCCAAAAGGCGTACGAAGATTTCGATCTAGCTCAACAGCTTTTAGCGCCTCACGGCATTCGCATAGACGCTAGCGCCCTGCCTGAGTTTGAGTGGGCAGCGGCTCGGCTGCTTGAATGGAAAGCCTGGGCTTCCTTCGTTGAATTTGAAACTGCTCTGGTGCGATGCCATTGGCTACCGCTGTGCAGTGCGATCGCCCACACCGCCCTAGAGCGGCAGAAAAAAGTAGTGACGTTGCAACAGGGGGTTGTCGGCCACAGCCTAGACGTGCCGATCCTGGCTCACCAGTACCTTTGCTTTGGGAGCAGCTCCGAGCAGGTGTTTCGCGAGATGGAGTCAACCTTTGCCGACGCGACTGGGCGAGGCTCTGTCTGCACAGACTACGTGCCTGTGGGCTCGCTATTCGATCCTATCCTGGATCTGTCTGACAACTTTAGTCAGCGCACTGTACTGGTACTAGATCAGTCGACGCGCTGGGCCAACCACTTATACGGGCTAGAAGAACAGACAACGGCTCTGATTCGGTTGGTCACGCTGCTGTGTGAATCGACCGAGGGGGTGCGTCAGGTAGTGATTCGACCTCATCCCGCCTCGACGGATAGTCAGCAGTGGCAGCGGTTAGCCGACCAGTTTCCTGCGCGCTGCAAAATTTCGCCTACGACCCAGAGCCTAGCCGATGATTTGGGCCGAGCCTCGGCCACCGTTAGTCTCTTTAGTGGCGCATCAGTGACTGCCGCCGCGAGCGGACTGCCTTCCTTTTTTCTAAAGACAGCTAATGGCTATTACACTCAAGACCTCGCCTGCTGCGATCGCCAGTTTCTCGATGTCGAGTCGCTGCGCCACACCCTAGCGCAACTCTGCATAGACGCGGAAACCTATCGGACCTGGCAGCACCGCTGTCGCCAAAACGCCAGCGCCTACTATGCCAAGAACCAGGTTTGCCAGTTCGACCCTGAGCTTATGCAAAAAATTCTAGCCAAGGCCATCTGAACCATGCGATTAGGAATCTATTCAACCGTTGACGGCCTACCCTGGGGAGCTTCTGAATATCTTTGGTCAGAGACAGCTTTGGCGCTACAGCAGCAGGGCCATACCATCGGTGTCAACTACCAGTGGTTTCCTGAGCCACCGCAGCGCTTGGCCCAGATTCAGGCCCAGGGTGGCTCTATATTTTGGCGCAACCGTCCTGCGCCAGAGCCGATCCGGCTAGCTAGGCGGTTTACCGACAAGGTGCTGCAGTTCAAACAGCGCTATCACGATCTGTGGCTGCGGCAGTTCGCACCAGATTTTGTGCTGATTTCGATTAGCTATCACACAGAGGATGTCAGTATTGCCAATGCCTGCTTGCGCTACGGCATTCCGTTTGCCACGCTGCTGCACTGCGCTAGCACCTACGATTGGGTTACCATTCACCACCTTGAGACCTATCGCAACGCCTACACCCAGGCTAATCGCAGCTTTTTTGTCTCGGCTGAGAATCACAATATTATGGAACGGCTGCTAGCGGCCAAAATTCCCCAAGCTCAAACGGTTCACAATCCGCTGAAGGTGGCAACGGCATCGCCTTTGGCTTGGGCTGATCCCGATCCAGATTGGCGGCTTGCCTGCGTCGGCAGAATCCACTTTCGATCCAAAGGGCAGGATTTGATTCTGCAGGTACTTCGCCGCGATCACTGGCGCGATCGCCCGCTTAAGGTAGTCTTCTGGGGCAAAGATCAGGGCAACCAGCGTCAGCTTGAAGATCTTGCCGACTGGTATGGCATTCGCAACAAGATTCAGTTTGGGGGATATGCTCAGTCACCCAGCGAGATCTGGGCGCAAAGTCACGCCCTGCTTTTGCCGTCGCGGTTTGAAGGCATGCCGATGGTCACCGCTGAAGCGATGCTATGTGGTCGCATCGCGATTGTTACTGACTGTGGTCGCAATTCCGAGTGGGTAGACGAGGGCGAAACTGGATTTTTAGCAGCAGCCCCGACTGCCGACGATTTGGATGCGGCTTTAGAGCGAGCTTGGCAGCATCGGCAAGACTGGCAGGCAATGGGAATGCTAGCAGCCGAACGCCTACAGCAGCGATACAGCCCCGATCCTATCGCCGAATTCATCACTGAGCTAGACAAACTCTATTCCCTAAAGCCGTGACTCTAGAACTATGTTTCTAAAACTATGAAAATTGGATTTTACTCATCAATGACGGGCATTCCCTGGGGCGCTAGCGAGTATCTCTGGTCCCAGGCGGCCCAGAAGCTCCAGCAACGAGGCCACACCATCGGCATCAACTTTCAGCGCCAGTGGCGCTGTCCTCAGCCGCTAGGAGACTTGCGATCGCGCGGCGGCGATATTTTCTGGCGGCATGGTCCGATTGACCAGGTTCGCAATAAACTAACTGGCGAACTGCCCTGGAAAAAGCGTCATCAGCAGTGGCTGCAGCAATTTTCACCCGACTTTTTTTTAATTTCGGCAGGCTCACACACAGATGATGTCAGCATTGGCAGCGTTGCTCACCAGATGGGCATTCCGTTCGCCACCCTAGTTCACTGCGCCAGTACGCGCGACTGGATCGAGGGCGAAGCGCTAGAGCGCTACCGACAGACCTATCAAAATGCTCAGCAGTGCTATTTTGTCTCACAAGAAAACTGCGACATCCTTGAGGTCCATTTAGCGGCCGCGTTACCGCAGGCCCAAGTGGTAGAAAATCCGCTGAAGATCAATTTGGCCGAGCCGCTGCCTTGGCCAGACTCATCCCAGCCCTTGCGCCTGGCCTGCGTCGCTCGCCTGGGCTGCTGGCAAAAGGGCCAGGATTTGATACTGGAGGTGTTGAAACAACCTCAGTGGCGCGATCGCTCCCTCGAAGTGACTTTTTGGGGGCAAGATCATGGTAATCAACGTCAGCTAGAGGATTTGGTAGAGCTGTACGACCTGAGCGCTCAGGTCCGCTTCGGCGGTTTCGCATCGCCTCTCGAAATCTGGCGTCAAAGCCATGCGCTGCTGCTGCCGTCTCGCTATGAAGGGATGCCAATGGTGACCGCTGAAGCCATGATGTGTGGACGAGTTGCGATTGTGACCGCTTGTGGACGCAACCCCGAGTGGGTAGACGAGGGTGACACTGGATTTTTGGCGATTCCGACAGTCGCCTCACTGGCTGAGACATTAGAACGGGCTTGGGCTCGTCGTCACGATTGGCAGACAATGGGTGTCTTAGCAGCTCAGCGCATTCGTGAACGCTACAGCGCTGAGCCAGTAACGGCGTTTGCAGACAAGCTTGAGAGTCAAACTCATTTGTAGCGATCGCCACTTCGATCCAAAAGCTGTAGAGACTCATTGCTACTATCTACCACACAAGCCTATCTGAGACTCCTAGAGAGTCTTAGACTTTTCGAGAGCCGAAAAATGAAACATGCCTCGAGACGTAACCTGATCCAGATAGCTTCTCGACAATCAACTGTTCGTCATAGACAAACAGACTTTGCTAGGTCTAGATAGTGCCGGATGGCACTGTCCTACTTAGTTCGCATAGGCCTCAAGCGGCTTCTTCAAATCAGCCCTCGCTTTCTCCCACTGCTCTGGCGTAAAGTCTTCGTGGTACGAACGCTCTACGTTTACGTTCCACAGATCGTGCGTCTCTCCTAAAATGTTTTTGGCAGCTAGTAGCCCAGTCAACATAGAGTGATCTTGGTTGTTGTAGCGGTGCATACCATTACGACCCACTGTCTGCAAATTGTCAAACTGTTGTAGATACTGCTGAATTACATCCAAATGCTGACGATATTCGCCATCATAGACAGGATAAGCCTTCTTCTGTCGAATAATCGTACCGTCTTCTACGTATTTCAAGCTAGGTACTAGGCCCAGTCCAACAATCTCTTGACTAGCCAGTTCGATTAGCTCTGCTTCGGACATCTCCCACAAATCGTCGCCCTCGCTACAGAAGTACTCCATACCCACGCAGGTCTTACTGGTATCTGGCACCATCGCCATACTCCAGTTTTTAAAGTTTTGAATACGCCCAACTCTAAACTGAGGACTGTGGATATAAATCCAGTTGTCAGGAAAGATTTTTTCTAGATTGATGACTAGAGGCACAATCAGAAAATCACGATATTTCAACCCTTTGGCCGCTTCTCTAACTGGCTGAGGGGGTGCCGGGTCCATGCACCTAACCAACGCGGTCACCGGCATACTCGAAACATAGCTATCTGCCGAGAGCGTCAAGGTTTCTTCACCTCGCTTGGCAATCACCTGCGTGACGTTTTTTCCGTCATGCTCTACGCGAGTCACCCGCGTTTCTAGATGTACAGGCGAGCCTTTGCTATCTAGTATCTGCTGGCAGCGTTCCCACATCATGCCAGGGCCATAGATAGGATAGTCAAACTCTTTGATCAGCGTCTTCGTATCGTTGCTGCCAAACATGGCATTGATCACCGCTTTTTTAAGTGAGAGTCCTTTAATCCGCTGGGCAGCCCACTCGGCCTGAATCTTATCACAGGGAATGCCCCATACTTTTTCAGTGTAGGACTTAAAGAAAGTACGGTATAGCCGATTGCCAAAGCGCTCTACTACCCAGTCTTCTAAGTTCTCAGCTTCGGGCCCAGGATTGAGCTTGCTGTTGGCCTTAGACTTTAGATAGCTCAAGATACTCAGGGAACTATCAACCACACCTAAGTTCTTAAGCGTACTCGCAATAGAAAGAGGGTAATCGAAAAACTTACCGCGATAGTAGATACGAGAGAGTCTAGGAACTTGGATAAACTCATCGCCTAAAATCTCTTTCCAAATCTGCTGCACTTCGCCTACTTTGGTAAAAAAGCGGTGCCCGCCGATATCAAATCGATAGCCTTTGTAAGTTTCTGTTCGAGAGATCCCGCCTACTTTGTCTGCTTGCTCTAGGACTACCGACTCTTTGCCATGCTTGGCAAGCTCATAGGCAGCGGTCAGACCTGCCGGGCCGCCGCCCATCACTACTGCATCTACCATTAAAAAATCCTCCGATGGCCAGTAGTTTGAATACTGGCTGTGTCAACTTGCTAATACTTTGCCGAATAATAACCTTGCTGAGTAGCGTATGGTTACTTACGCTCGCCTGCTAACTCAACGCAACACGGGCCTGGTGCCGCGCTGTTCCAATCACGAAGGCTAGTCCACTGTAAAAATAATAGAGCCAGTGCCAGGGTAGTACGCGCAGTGTGAACAAAACACCCCGCTTGTGGTAGAAAAATCGATAAACAGGCAGGTTGATGGCGAATAGAGCGATCGCACACAGCAGCATCGCCCACAGCGCTACTGGCCAAAAAACAGAGACCAGCAGCCCTGCGCACAGACCATAGATCAAAACGACGCTAATCCGACTAGACCATTGGAGATTTAGATCGCTAGAAAACTGACGGTACTGCTGCGGATGAGTTTGGCGAAGCCGCAGCAGTAGCGCCATCCAAGGCAGTGCTCTGTAAAACATCTCTGCTCTGAGCAAAGAGAAAGAAGTCCAGTGCTTGAGGTGTTTGACTTGAATGTTTTTGTACAGCCGAATTGTATGACCAGCCTGCCGCAGCCGATAGCCTAGTTCAATATCTTCTATGCAAGGACGGCGATAGCTAGCATCAAAGCCGCCCATTGCCAGAAAGATGTCTTTGCGAATGGCACCGCAAGCACCCCAAAATGTCGAGGCCGCATCTTTACCCTGCTGATGAGTGTAGTGATGAAACAGGTTTTTGTATTGAGATAGAAAGTTGGGAGCACCTGGCGCATCGTCGTATGAACCGATGAGCGCCGCCATGGTGGGCTCTGATCGAAAGGCTTCATAGACTTGAGCCACCGTCATCGGATGAATCTCTACGTCGGCGTCAATAAAAAAAATAATGTCTGTCGAGGCGATTTTTGCACCTACGTTGCGCGCATTGGCCGGTCCTTTCGACTCGGGGAGCCTAACCAGGCGAGCACCATAGTCTTGAGCTATTTGCCAGCTTCCATCTGACTCCCCATCAGAAATAACAATCACCTCGGCGCTATCAGCCCAGCGATCAAGACTATCCAAACACTTCCGGAAGTTGTCACCACCGTTATGTACAGGAATCACTATAGAAATTAGCGGCTGATTGACTGACTTGTTCAACATAAAATAAATTAGATGCCACTGATAGAATAGGTGCCACTGGTAAAACACTGATGACCAAGCGTGCATTTCGATTAATGCTGCTGCGTGTATAACGTTAAACGAGCGATGTCATGCCCTCTAGACGGCTACTGCATCTAAAGCTAATACTGTATCTGAACTGATAGTCGATAAATCGTATAGCCAAAACTGCATAGTCATCTACAGTCGCTGCGTGATCGATACAGCTATAAATGGACAGCTTTGATTAAGAAGAACAGACTTCAAAGAATTCAGACAGCCAAACGTCAGGAAGAGCAGCGTTTTCAATACATTTTTGATAGTAACGCCGTACGTTTTTGAGGTACGCCTTTAGAATGACGCTTTTATAAAAGGTTTACAGGGAGATTTTATAAAAGGGTGATATTGGAGAGACTCTTAGAGCAAGCATCTCCTCTAGACAATGCTTAAGTTTCGATACGCTTACACATGTGCTCTCATCATAATATTTCTGACGAGTTGAAGAGTCCAGGTGGATCCCATGTTTACGTTTACTTTATCTGGGTTACATCAAGGCATAAATTATTGATGTTTTTTGGGTATTGCGTCAGGCTTTATGATATGACAACGTAGCTCCTAGAGTAGAGCTGCTTCAAGACTGCTATTACGCCGTACTACGCCACAGGAAATTGACTACATGCGCTTACGACAGCATCCCTTTTGTTGCCTTTCACTAGTTGTAGCGACCTTTCTCGGCGCAGGTCTTGTCACGGCCTGCAATCCAACTAACGAATCGGAAAGCGGCGACGTTTCGGGTGAGAGCGCTTCTAGTGATGGTACCTCGTCAGAGTCTGCCTCTACTGATTTGGCTACCCTCAAGCTACTTTACTGGCAGGCCCCAACTACCCTAAACCCTCATTTGTCGCCTGGCACCAAAGACCGCGAAGCGGCTAGCCCAGTGCTAGAGCCGCTAGCTGCCTACACGGCTGATGAAACGTTAGAGCCCATTCTCGCCGCGGAGATTCCGACGCTCGAAAACGGTGGCATCAGCCCTGATAGCAAAACGGTAACCTGGAAACTAAAGAGCGATGTTCTGTGGTCAGATGGCAAAGCCTTTACCGCAGACGATGTTGCCTTTACCTATAGCTTCATTACTACCCCAGAAGTGGGGGCAACCTCCGGCGAGTTCTATGGCGAAGTAGAGAGCGTGGAGGCGGTAGACGATCTGACGGTGAAGATCACATTCAAGCAGCCTACCCCAGCCCCAATGTCTCCTTTTGTAGGCGGCAGCGGCATGATCTTACCGGAGCATATTTTTCAAGACTACCTAGGTGCTAACGCTCGCTCTGCACCGGGTAATACGGCCCCGGTGGGGACAAATGCTTTTCAGGTCAAAGAGTTTAAGCCGGGCGACACTATTGTCTACGAGCCAAATCCAAACTTTAGGGGCGAGGCCCCAGCTTTTAGCACCGTTGAAATGAAGGGGGGCGGCGATGCGGTGTCGGCAGCTAGGGCGGTTCTGCAAACAGGTGAGGCCGACTACGCTTGGAACGTACAGGCTGAACCAGCGGTGCTAACTCAGCTAGAAGCAGATGGGAAAGGAGGAATGACCTATGTATTCAAGCCAATGATGGAGCGGATTTATATCAATTTCTCGGACCCCAATAAGGAAGTAAATGGAGAGAAATCGCAAAAAGACACGCCTCACCCTTTCCTATCTGAAAAGCCTGTTCGCGAAGCTATCAGCCTTGCGATTGACCGCGAAGCTATTACCAATCAGCTCTACGGCGAAGCCGGAACCGTCGCCACCAACTTCGTAGTTTCTCCAAACAAGTATGCGTCACCTAACACTGACTACGAATTCAGCCTAGAAAAAGCGGCGGCATTGTTAGATACAGCCGGTTGGAAAGATACCAACAACAACGGCATTCGCGATAAGGACGGCGTAGAGCTTGATATTCTCTTCACTAGTTCTGTAAACCCGGTGCGCCAAAAGACACAAGAGATTATTAAGCAAAGCCTTGAATCTATTGGTATGTCAGTAGAGCTAAAGAGTGTTGAAGCAGGCGTTTACTTTGGGGATGCAACAAACCCCGAGTCTGTTCATCAGTTCAATGCGGACCTTCAGCTATTTGCATTTGACAGCGAAACACCTGAGCCTGACTCGTATATGGAGCTGTACGCCTGCGACCAAATTTCGCAAAAAGAGAATCAGTGGTCAAAAGAAAACTCTTCTCGCTACTGCAATCCGGAGTACGACGCGCTGTTAGCACAGCTAGCTACTGAAACCGACCTAGACCAGCGGACCAATTTGTTTATAGCTATGAACGACCTGCTGATTGAAGATGTTGCTTTAATCCCACTGGTGCAAAGGAGTGATGCCTACGCGGTAGCGTCTTCTTTGACCGACTTGGAATTTACGCCTTGGGCGGCAAGCACCTGGAAGATAAACGACTGGGGAAAAATGTAACTTTGCGTATGGGCAGATATATCTTAAAGCGTATTCTGATCGCCATCCCCACCCTAGTCGCTATCAGCATGGTGATCTACCTAGTGCTGAGCTTGGCCCCTGGCGATCCGCTGGGTGAGCTAGCAAATAGTCCATCTATTACGCCCGAAATTCGAGAAAATATTCGCCGGGCGCTAGGCCTTGATCAGCCTGTATACATTCGATACTTTAAGTGGGCGATCGCATTTCTTACTGGCAACATGGGCTACTCTTTTATCAGCCCTGTGCCCGTAAGTGCCCTCATCTTACAGCGCCTGCCCACTACGCTCTGGGTCGTCGGCATTGCCTATATTATCGCTATTCTTATTGCCTTTCCCCTCGGCATCCTATCGGCTCTTAAGCGCTATACCTGGATCGATCAGCTCGCGACCACGTTCGCTTTTGCTGGGTTTTCTATTCCTCCTTTCTTCACTGGGCTGCTGCTGATTTTACTGTTTAGTATCGGCCTAGGCTGGCTACCTTTCATCTACGACAGCACCCTAGTTGTTAACGATATCGGCAGCTTTTGGGCACAGCTAAAGCAGTCCATTATGCCAATTGCCGTCTTAAGTCTGTTTCAAACGGCGGTGCTAATGAGATACATTCGCGCTGCGGTGATCGAACAGCTCAACTTAGACTATGTACGTACGGCCTACGCCAAAGGGCTGAGCAGTTGGCAGGTCATTATGCGTCACGTTCTACGCAATGCCCTTATTCCAGTTGTCACCTTAATCGCACTAGATGTTCCTAGTGTCTTTACCGGTGCGCTCGTGACCGAACAGGTCTTTCGTGTACCCGGCATTGGCTCACTGCTTATTGAGTCCATTACCCGTAGCGATACCCCAGTTGTGATGTCAATTACTTTTATCTATGCCATTTTGATTGTGATATTCAACCTGGCTGCCGATATTTTGTACGGTGTGCTGGATCCTAGAATTCGCTATCAATAGTTTGGCTGATCAATTGGCTTGTTAATATTTTCCATCGAAAGCGATGGCCTCGCCTTCGCAGGCGATGTATGCACAGGTATTACCAGTGAGTTCGACTTCATATCCCCCGGTAAATTCGCCGAAGGAGGGTAGGGTAAGGCGGTGCTGATCGCGTTCGACAAAAAAGCATGGCAGGCGGAGGCTGTCGGTGTGCGATCGCAGCCTAACTACTGGATGAATGTGCCCACAAATATTCAATGTTGCCTGGTGCGTCATTTCTGGCTCGTGGCTGAGCAAGAAGGGGCCTAGCGCTACAGATTCTGTGTGGCAATGCATAGCAAAGGGCGGCAGCGCAGAGACTAGCCGCCGATCGTGGTTGCCGACAACGAGTGTGACGTCGGCTTCTGTCTTTTTTAAGAAGCTATCCCAGCCAGTGAGCACTTCGGGAACGAGTGATTTTTGTGAGTGAAACAGATCGCCCAAGATAAACAGCTTTTTGGGCCTGAGCTGACGGCAGAGCGATCGCAGCCGGGCCAAGTTTTCAGCATTCATCTGGTTAGAGATCGGAATGCCAAGTGATTGAAAGGTGTCTGCTTTGCCCAAGTGGACATCAGACACTAGCAGCGCTCTCTCATCGGGTAGATAGAGCGCCTTATCATCTAAGAGCTGTAAGCGCTGGTCGAACAGCCGAATTTCATTGGCGAGGAAAGCGCGCATAGTGAGACGATCGGGATCAACGAAAGGCTTTTGGAGAAAAACTCACAAGCAAAAATCCACTCTCTTCAAGTCGTCAGCGTCCGTCGCAGCAGGTTGCCATGACTAAAGACAGAACTCATCAAACCCCAGCGCACCGGATTGGACGTACGGCCAAACATTACTAGCATTGCCTGAACAATTTCTGGCAGCGTTGCGGTGTCGGCCAAGAAAGCAGCCCACTGAGACTGGTCTAGACTAAAAAAGGAGGTGAAAAACTGCTGTAGCTCCTGCGTTTTGAAGCTTATGAGATTCTCTAAACCAAAGGTGTAGAGGTAGTGCTTGCGCAGCCGTTCGTCTGGCCATAGCGCCTGCCAGGCATCTTTGGCCACCTGCTCAGGGGTGGTATTGACGCCTTCTAAAGAGCGGGCGATCGCACTGGCTAGTTTGGGGCCGCGCCGCAACAGCGCTCCTTGCATATAGCCCGTAGCCGGGTGCACCATACTTGCCGCGCCGCCAAAGCCAACCACCGCCTGAGTAAAGTCTGGCAGCGGCATATTCATCGGAAATAAACAGCGCTCTACGTGATGGGTTTCGCTCACTGTCACGCCGCGATGGGCCAACCGTTGATACAAGCGACGCTCTAGGGTCTCTATAGGAATATGAGGCGTATGGGCCAAAGACGTTTCTTCGACAAAATAAACATCTTGTCCCAAATCCATTGCATACAGAAACGTTGGCGGCAGCTTGCGCTCTGGCGCAGGCAAATAGTCATCGCGGTAGTCCATTAGCACCATTTGACCAGGCGAGATAGGTGGCTCAGAAAATCTGCCGACAATGCCATACGCTGCTTGATAGGCGACTGGCTTCGTGGTGGGCGATCGCTTAACCAGGGCCGGATGGTGACCGCTCGTATCGACTACTAGCCTAGCGCTGTAGGTATTACCCTTTTCATCGGTGACCTCAGAGCGCTTAGAAGAATGAGTAACGCTAGCCGCTTTACCCTGATGCCACTTGATGCCGTGGTGCTGGCTCTGCGCTAGCCAGTGGCTTTGCAGCTTTTCGCGGTCGATGAGGCCATAGTCGCGCTTGAGCGGAATCGTTTGGTCACCCATATGGACTACGGTATCTTGCCAGCGATGCCATAAGAATCCTTCCATTCCTAAAGATTCCAGCTCGTCAGCCCAGATACCATACGTATTGGGCCAGGGCTTTGTGGGTGCCTCAAGGCTAAGTCCCTCTACCTGAAGCCCCCGCTGCTCTAGCGCGGTTGCCAAAGAGAGTCCTGCTGGCCCTGCGCCAATTACCAATACATCCGCCATATGAATACTTGCCAAGATACCTAATCATTTTACGGGCCATTGTGGACTCAATGGGCTCTAATCAGGCTCTAATTAGCAATCATCATTTCCGTCAATACCCGCATTCGATTAGGTTTATCTGGTTAAGGTGCCCTAAATGATAAACCGCTTGAGTCCTAGATGCCCAGTCACTAAAGTCGATAGATTGTCGGCAGATGTTTTGAGAGCTGCTAGTTAAAAGAAGTGACTTCGGCATTCGCCTGAATCGTGATTTTTTCTGGCTCTACTGTCATTTGCTCAAACTGTAGGGCTATCCCTTCTAGCTCAAAGAAGCGTAGGTCTAATAGAGACTGCGTATTATCGATTAGCGCCTGCGTTAGTTCTGGCATACCATTTTGAGCTTCGTCGTATTCTACGTCTTCGAGTGCGACGCCAAAGCCGCCGTCCACCAGCTTGGGCTTGGCTGAGAAAGCAATCGGGTGAGTTTCTACTTTCTCTATGAGCATGACGTCAGCAGTGATCGCAATTCGACCTTTCTCTGGCACCGTAAACACTATGTTGCTCGCATCTGTAGTCACCTTCTCACCGGCAATCTCTATCTTCTGTCCGCGCAGCTTTTTCTTGACATAGCCAGCGTTAAACGCTGTTTGCACATCGTTAGGCGTCAGAACCACTCGAACCGTCGCGTCTGTAGGATGCTCTAGCTCAATCTCGCCCAGCGGCACCTTCAGCATGGCAATATCAACTGCCCCAGTTTCCAGCACCAGCTCTTCTGTGCGCAAGTCGTCTCTGACAACCCAGCCTTGCCCTTCAATCAGCACTCGGTCAACCTGCCCCTGCGTCAGCTTGAGCGGATCGGTTTTAATGTCGACGCTGAGCGATTCTACCCGGTCTAGCTGAGCTTTAATACCTTCTTCAACAAGCTTGCTAATCGCCTGCTCGCCAATGTTTGTCTCTGCTGCGCCCATAGACTTTCTCTGACTTTTCTTCTAAGGTAGTCACTCTCTCAAATCAATTGCGAGAGTAGGATATGAGCTTAACGTCAGTAGGGCAAGGCGTTGTCTATCGGAAGGGCGAGCTTGTTACCTATTGCCACAGCTTGATGGTCTGATCTTTGCCGCCGCTCACTAGCGTAGTTTCGGTTGGATCGAAGGCCACAGTCAATACCCAGTTAGAGCTGCTATCGAGCGTTTTGATGAGCTGGCTGCCGGGAATATCCCAAATTTTGAGCGTTTTATCGACGCTGCTGCTTGCTAGAGTATTGCCATCAGGGCTGATTGCTAAGCTGACCACGCGATCGCGATGTCCGGTCAAAGTCTCTTTTAGCTCGCCGCTGGCCAAATCCCATAGCTTGATGGTGCTATCCCAGCTACCGCTTGCTAGCGTACTGCCATCAGGACTAATGGCCACGGCGCGAACAGCGTCTTCGTGGCCGACTAATTCTTGGATGAGCTGACCGCTGGCTAAATCCCACTGGCGAATGGTGCGATCGCTGCTGCCTGTTATAAACGAATTGCCATCAGGAGCGATCGCAACCGACCACACCGACACATCCACACTTGTGCGATATAGCTGTTCACCGCTTTCTAAATCCCAAGCCGTAATATTGCCGTCGTAATCACCGCTGACAATCGTGCGATCGTCAGGGCTAATAGCCAAAGACCAAACCGGAGACTGATTGATAGCAGGCAGGCTGTAGAGCAGTTCACCCGTCTGCGGCTGCCAGACCTTGATGCCATCGCTACTGCCACTCACTAGCCGCTCACCTGTAGCAGAAAGCGCCAAAGTCCTAATCGTGTCATCGTGTTCGGAAAGCGTATGCAGAATCTCACCCGTTGGCGCATCCCATATTTTGATTTGACCAGCGGCGTTGCCTCCAACAACCAAAACGCGCCCGTCTGAGCGCATATAGGTGTCTACAGCCCAAACTTGGCTAGATTCCTCTAAAAACTTAGCCAAAGAGAGATTGCTAACAGGCTGAGTAGAAGGGTTACTCACTGGCTGAGCAGCAGCAGGTGGCGATTCTACATTCGCTGAGCTATCTGCTAGTACCGAATCGGCTTGAGGCGGCTGACGCGAGCGATCAACAGAAGCAATTCCTGACATTGCAACAACCATCACAACGCCTACCGTTGCCAAAGCGGGTAGCCAAATAGCAGATCGCTTTGACCGTTTGTCTGACTGAGGTGTTGAACTGCGATCGCTATTGGGTACGGCCTCTTTTTGCCCAGTCTTGTCTAGCGCAGCCTTTGATATTTTTTCAGCAGGCTTTCGCTCTAAGCGCTCAGCGTTAGCCGATGCCGTGTCAACAGCCATAGCAGAAGAATTCAAAACAGCGCTCTCAAGCGCGGTCTGCGTCATATTAGACTCTCTCACGTTCGCGCCCGTAAGCTTTGTTCCTTCAAGTACAGCGCCACGAAAGTCAGCACTATCTACATAGGCATTGGATAAGTCAGCTCCGGTGAGGTCGGCATTCTGAAAGTTTGCGCCAATTAGACAGGCCCTTGAGAAATTAGCCCCGCTTAGGTCTATGTTGCTGAAGTTTGCCTCGTAAAAGTAGCCTTTGCTAAGATCCACATCCGCCAAGCAGCAAGATTCGTCAGGGTGATGGAGTCGCCATTGGTTCCACTTACTGACGCTGCTTTTGAGAAGAAGAACGGGGGAATCTTTCATTGTCTATCGTAGAGTGCTTGCGCTTGCTGTTAAATCACTACCTAAATAAAGCCATAAAGACTCAAAGCCGATAGTCCTTGGGCTAATAGATTCTCAGGCCAACAGAGCCTAAAACCAATAGGTCTTGAAGCCAATAGAGCCTAGAGATACAGAGCTAAGAACTAGAAACTATCGGTTGAGATCATTTAGTCGATTAGGACTGTTGAGATAGGATTTTGCTGAAGGTAGAGACCCGGCGAGAACCAGTGAAATCTAATATAGAGCATTTATACTGAAGACGTTATAAATAGCACATAAATATCTAAGTACTAACATTCAGATTAACTGTTAGTAAATCTGTGCAGATTAGTAAAACTTCAGCGTAAATGCTCTACCACCGTAGAATTTGATGATTTTGGCTACATCTATCTTGCGACAGGTATTTATACTTATGCCAGCTTTGGCAAGTGTCTATTGATAGAGCTGTCTAGGGTAAAAGCCTATCCAGCGATAGATCTCCTCCAGTTGAAGAACTTTTTCAAGATGCTTTGCAAGAAGGTGTTCTTTGCGTATTTTTGCTTGGTGAGCTGAAGTGCGGTCTTGGGGCTAATTTCACTGAGCGTAGGGTAAACGTGAATACATTGCAAGGCGCTGACTTTTAAATTTTGGCTCATGGCCAATACCGCTTCGTGAATCAGCTCGCCCGCATGCGGACCAACGATATGAGCACCTAATATTTCACCGTCTTTTTTGGTGATAAATTTGGCGAAGCCATAGCCTGCGGCTTCGGCTAGAGCGCGGTCTACACCGTCAAATCCCTGCTTTAGCACAAAGATGTCATCACCATAGCGATCGCGTGCCTGATTTTCGCTGAGGCCAACCCGTGCTAGCTCTGGCTCAGTAAAGGTCGCCCACGGAATCACCCGATAGTCTGCCTTTTTGGTTGGGAAAACCAGCGCGTTTTGCATTGCCACACCTGCTTCATAGCCCGCTACATGCGTAAACTGATAGCCTCCAATAACGTCTCCTGCTGCATAGATTCGCTTATTACTAGTACGTAATTTTGCGTCTACTTGGATTCCTTTTTTGTCATAATTCACGCCAGCGGCTTCTAAATTCAGCGATCCTACGTTTGGCGTGCGCCCGGTAGCGATCAAAATTTCATCAACCGTAACTGTTTCATTGCCCGCGGTAATTTGCTTTCGCCCGTTGACTATTTCAACTTTTTCAGCGCGGCTGTTGCTCAAAATTCGGATGCCTTCTTCTTCTAGCTGCCGCTGCACTACTGCGGCTGCTTCGGGGTCTTCTTTGGGCATAATCACCTCTCTGCTAGAGATCAAGGTCACCTGTGAACCCAATCGAGAAAAAGACTGACCTAGCTCGCAGCCAATGGGGCCTGCGCCAATCACAGCAATAGCGTCAGGGCGCTCTTTGACGTTAAACACCACTTCATTTGTTAAAAAGCCCGCCTCTTTTAGCCCTGCAACGGGTGGCACAGTAGGACGAGAGCCGGTAGCAACCAAGAAAGCCCGAGACTGCAATCGTCGCCCGTTGACTTCAAACGTTTTTTCATCGACAAACTGGCCCACGCCGTAGATGACGTCTACGCCTAGCTTTTCAAATCTTTCAGTCGAGTCGTGCTCTTGAATAGTGTCGATTACCTCGTGCACATGGCCCATGGCTTCATCTAGCTTGATGGTGGGCGCATCGGTATAAATGCCAAAGCGAGAGGCCGTTTTGACGTTGTAAGCAATCTGAGCGGCGTGAATGAGCGATTTGCTCGGCACGCAGCCATAGTGCAAGCAGTCGCCGCCTAGCTTGGCTTTTTCAATCAGGGCAACTTTGGCATTAATTTGTGCCCCGGCGCTAGCCGCAACCAATCCGGCAGAGCCGCCTCCGATAATAACCAAATCGTATTCTACTGACATAGCGTCTTTCCCTGGTTACCCAATCTATTGCATCTGTACAGCCGCTTAAAACGCGCTGGCAGGCTGTAACCTTTACCAGACGAAGCAGGGCCGACTCACAGATGTCCTAATTCATCAGGACATTTGCTCTGAATCTAGTTTTGCTCAAGAGTATGCCGCTTAGCTGAATCTTTGATGAGAGATTACCCAGGAAAGTATAGGTTTTGTCATGGGTACTATCTTCACCAGATATTTGCCGCCAAACATCTACTGCCAAACATCTACTGCCAGATGTTGATCTGGTGAGAGCTGCCGCCACTAATTAAAGGGCCGTTGTCATCAGCAAAGTCAACAGTGACTAGAGAGTGAGTGTCTTCGTCTAGCGTTTCGGTAAGCTGCAAACTGGTAAGATCCCAAAGTTTTAGCGTGCCGTCGCTGCTGCTGCTGGCTAGGGTTTGACTATCGGAGCTAACCGCGAGGCTAAAGACCTGGTCTCGGTGGCCTTTGAGGGTGGCCTGTAGTTCGCCAGTGGACAGGCTCCAGAGCCTAATGGTTTGATCTCGGCTGCCGCTGATGAGGGTTTGGCCGTTGGGGCTGATGGTGACGGTGCGCACCGCGTCGTTGTGGCCGGTGAATTCTCTAATAGGCGTGCCGGTGGCCAGATCCCAATGGCGAACGGTGCGATCTTGACCGCTGCTGACAAAGGTGGTGCTCTCAGGCGAGATCGCGACTGACCATACCGGACTGTTGCCCTCTATTTGATAGCGAGCTTGGCCGCTAAGCAGGTCCCAAACCGTGATGTTACCGGCCTGATCGCTGCTGACAAAGGTGCTGTTATCGGGTGCGATCGCTAGTGACCCAGTTGCCACTGGCCCCGCTTGTGCAGCCGGGATCGTATAAATCAACTGTCCTAAGCTAGGGTTCCAAACCCGTAGCCCGTCTTCGCTACTGCTGACTAGCCGATCGCCAGAAGGAGACAAAGCTAACGCCTTGACCCCGCTAGTGTGGCCCATCAGCGTCAGCATCGTTTTGCCCGTGCGCTCGTCCCATACTTGGATATTGCCGTCAGCAGTTCCGCCAAACACGTGAGTTGTGCCATCGGGTAGGGTTCGGGTCGCTATCGACAATATTCGACTAGTGCTGGTGAGTGATTTGGCCAAAGCCATCGAATCTGCTGATGGCCGACTCATCAGCGCAGGTAAGTCGGTCGTGTCGCTGATGCTGTTTGCGGCCAGCGGGAGCCCAATGGTTAGCGCTAGCCCAACGGTTGCGATCGCTGGTGCCCACCGCCTTCTCTTACTTAATAATTTGGGATCTATTTGCCCCCGTTCCTGCTGCCCCTTGCCGTCATCTCTCGCCAGCGCTTTCTTTGCGCGGCTCTTTCCTACCGCCCGCCCTGGCATAGACGACAGCCGAATGCTCTCTTGACGAAAAGCAGCCACCTCTGGGTCATGCTGAACAAGCGATCGCAAATTCAAAGCCACTTGCTGCCGCCGCCGTCGTGGCTCAACGACTGAGTGCGAAACCACAGGTTCAGCCTTTTCTTCAGCGTCTTCTATCTGCGTTACTTGAGATAAGGCAGCTGACGACGATGCTGGTGACGGTGCTGGCATTGATAACGCCACTGCTGCTGGTAGCACAGGGACTGCTGGCTTTGAAGCTACTGGCTTGGGCGCTGGCTTTAAAGCTGCTGGCTTGGGCCCTGGCGAATCAATCGCCAGCCTACCTTTCGAGCTGCCAGTGTCCGCTTCAATGTCCGCTTCAGCATCTTCAGTCAGCTTCGCCGTCTGCAAATCTGCTTCAAGCACCTGGGTGCCCAGCAAGTTAGCTCCGCGCATATCGGCTCTATCTAAAATAGCGCCGGTCAGATTGGCATTGCTTAAGTCGGCCCCGGTCAGGTCGGCATCGCTCAGATACGCGCCGCTCAAATCTGCGCCGCTAAGGTCGGCCTCGCTTAAGTCTGCGCCTACTAAGCAAGCCCTTCGTAGCTTGGCCCCCTTTAAGCTAACTTTTCTAAAATCGCCCTCAAAAAAATAGCCCTGACTCAAATCGCGGCCCTCTAAGTTGCAGGGCCTAAGCGGATATTTGGCTCGCCATTGATTCCAATGCTCTATGCCTTGCACCAGTAGGGGAAGACAATCTTTCATTGCAGAGCTTTCATTGAAAAAGGAATAAAGAGACTAGCCTCGCAAACAGCAGGGGCGCACCTACTATTATTCCTCAGATGCTTGGCAAATGGCTTGGGTGTTTTTGATCAAGTTGGCCTCAAAAATATTACATAATTTGTATTTTGGGAACTTTTTTGAAGTATGGAATTCCATACTCTTTTTATGCTCTATCTATCCCTAATGGGTGGCACTAGAAGCCAGAGCAGACTTGCCCGTCAGGCTGAAGGCGCGGATTTCAGTGATTGTTACGGGCACGATTTTTCCCTTTAGCTGGTTGATATCGCCGGGAAAAAAGGCAAGCCGGTTGCCACGCGTGCGGCCCATGACCTGCGCTGGGTCTTTGGGGTTGGCCGCTTCGACCAAGACAGTCTCGGTGCGGCCTTGATATCGAGCAGATCTGATCTCTGCCTGCTGCGATACCAAGTGGTTGATTCGCTGCAATCTGTCTTGCTTTACAGTTTCATCTAGCTGATTGTTCCATTCTGCTGCTGGCGTGCCGGGTCTAGGCGAATACGCCGCCGTGTTTACCATGTCAAACACAATTTCTTCCATCAAAGAGAGCGTGTCTTGGAACTGCGCTTCTGTCTCACCTGGAAAAGCCACAATCACATCGGCACTAATAGACGCATCAGGCACGTAGCGCCGCACCGTTTCAACAATACGCTGATACTTTTCGCGCGTGTAGCCTCGGCCCATTGCCTTTAGCACTTCGTTGTTACCGGACTGAAACGGAATGTGAAAATGCTCACACACCTTTGGCAGCTCGGCGCAGGCTTTGACCAAACGCTCAGTAAAATAGCGCGGATGGCTGGTTGCAAAGCGAATTCGCTCGATTCCTGGCACGTCGTGAACGTAATGCAGTAAGTCCGTTAGCGTATTTTCTCGGCGTCCCTGTGGTGTAATACCTGGCAGGTCGCGGCCATAGGCGTCAATATTTTGGCCCAGCAAGGTCACTTCGGTGTAGCCCTGCTGTCCTAGCTCTACCATCTCTGTACGAATTGCTTCTTTGGTGCGCGACTGTTCTAGCCCTCGCACGCCCGGCACTACACAGTACGTACAGCGCTCGTTACAGCCATAAATCACATTTACCCAGGCCGTAACTTCGCTGTCCCGGCGCGGCTTGGTGATGTCTTCCATAATGTGCACCGGTTCGGTCGCCACCACCTGGCTACCCTGCGCAACCTGCGACAGCAAGCTTTCTAGCTGGTTGGCATACTGCGGCCCCATCACCAAATCCAGCTCTGGCACTCGTCGTAAAAGCTGCTCACCTTCTTGCTGCGCCACACATCCGGCGACAACCAGCGTTAGGTTGGGATCTTTGCGCTTGCGCTTGGCCTGCTTGCCCAGATACGAATACACTTTTTGTTCGGCGCTGTCGCGAATGGTGCAGGTGTTGTAGAGCACGACATCTGCCTGTAGGGGGTCTTCTTCCCAGCTTAGGCCCATGTTTTCGAGGATGCCTGCCATGCGCTCGGAGTCTGCCTTGTTCATTTGGCAGCCAAAGGTGGTGACGTGGTAGCGGCGCGATTCGGTCATAGCAAAGGGGTAAGCAAGTTCTGGACGTTCTATTGTGACATTGAAATGGAAAATTGCACCCTGGCAAGAATTCTTTTGAGAGAAGACTTAGTACTATTCTTTCAGCATTGTCTCTTCAGCGCTATCTTTCGACGTCATCTCAGCGGTATTTTTTGACTGGCTTTTTGGCTGGCTTTTTGACTGAAGGACTGCGTTTTCGGTGGTAAGTTCAGTGAACTACCTCCTGTTTAGAGGATGCAAGCAGCAAGCAACCGGCGAAAGGAGTCGATATGGACAGCAATTTTTGGTTAAAAAAGTGGGAAAGGAATGAAATTGCTTTTCACAACAGCGAAGCTAATCCTGCCCTGGTAAAGCATTTTCAAGCACTGAATCTAGCACCGGGCGATCGCATATTTTTGCCTCTGTGTGGCAAAACGCTCGATATCGGCTGGCTGCTGTCTCAGGGCTACCGGGTTGCGGGCGCAGAACTTAGCAATATTGCCATTGAGCAGTTGTTTAGTGAGCTGAAGGTAGAACCGAATATCTCGGAAGTGGGCAAGTCTAAGCACTACAGCGCTGACAATATCAACATTTTTGTTGGCAATATCTTTGATTTGTCTGGTGAGATGCTTGGCCCGGTCGAGGCCATTTATGACAGAGCTGCGCTGGTGGCCCTGCCAAAGGAGGTGCGCGATCGCTACACGCCGCATCTAAAAGAGATAACTGCCAACGCCCCGCAGCTACTGATTTGCTTTGAGTATGAGCAAGGCCTAATATCAGGTCCGCCTTTTTCGATTAGCCCGCAAGAGGTTGCTAGGCATTATAGAGACAGCTATGCGCTAACGCCTTTAGAAAGTGGGGCTGTGCCGGGTGGATTGAAGGGAAGTGATGCGGCGAAACAGATCGTTTGGCTGTTGCAAAGCCGCTGAGAGTTGGGGAAAGGTTGGGCTGGGAAGGGCGATCAATCACTCCTCAGTCTTCTTTGGCAGATGCGTTTTATTGCTACTGTCATCATGGACAATGGTAGTGAAACGTTTAGTCTACGCCATCGTAAAATTTGACATTTAAATTGTGAGCAGGCTCAACAGTCTAAACTCATGCATGTTACAAGTCCGTTGTCCTTGTCGCTGGTACCAGTTCGCTAATGCGCAAGCTACTAATCTTCGCTGCCAACCCTAATAGATCGGGCCATCGCCGGGTAGATAGAGAGGTTCGTGACATCGAGGAAGGATTAAACCGTACCCGCAATCGCGATGAATTCGAGATTATTAAACAATGGGCCGTTCGTCCACGTGACTTAAGACGAGCAGTGGTAGAGGAAGCCCCGTATATTGTGCACTTTACAGGCCATGGAGATGGAGCCGCTGGACTTTATTTCGAGGACACGACGGGCAATCCGCAGATGGTATCACACAAAGCTCTTGCTAGCTTATTCAAACTTATTGCCCAAAGAAACCAAATTGAATGTGTTTTTCTCAATGGATGCTATTCGAGTGTGCAGGCCGAGGCTATTAATCAACATGTATCTTACGTAGTTGGCGTACATCAGGCCGTAGGCAATGACGCCGCGATTGAGTTCGCAGTGGGCTTTTATGATGTTATCTGGGCTGGAGAGTCGGTAGAGTTCGCATTCAATTCTGGCAAAGTAGCCGTAGACATGCATCTAAGCAGTACGGAAGCTATACATCTGAGCGGTACAGATACTCTAGAAGATCCGTTTTTACTAAAAGAGAGTAAGAGTGTTACAACCCTAGAAGAAACTAGAGATGTTGTATTACTCTCGACCAATTTATTAGGACTAGAAGAGAAAGAGCGAAGAAAGCGCGAAGTAGTAGAGATAAAAGATGCAATCATCCGTGCATCCCTAACGGTGATAGAGAGGGATCAGGGATTGCCTATTTTCAAGGAGCCTTTGCATAAGTCAGGGATAGAGATAAATCAGCTCCTTCAAGTGCTGTCAGAAACCATGCCCTATGTTGTTGATATAGCGGGACTCGGAGACAACCTTACCGATCTGATGACAGAGGAAAGCTTCGGGGCTACTCACTGCATCGTCCTGAATAAATGCTATGTAGAGAAACAAGCTAGAGAAATTGTTCAACATATAGATTTCTTAGTGGGAATTCATCGGGAACTCTCTGAGGATATAACTACGAGTTTTTTAAGTGAATTCTATTATCAAATAGGGAAACACATGTCTATTAATCGAGCTTACGACGAAGCCTGCAGTCGTATTCGAGAAAGGGTACAAGACGAATCCAGGTTGCCTGTACTTCTAAGTAAGAGACAAGAGCAGCAGCGCAAGGCTCGGGAAATAGAATTACTCACCTTAGATCGGAAAATAAGAGAAGAGCCAGAGAGCGCAAATTTGAGGATAAGGAAGGGCGATATATTAGAGGAGGCTGGAGAACATGTACAGGCAGCCTCAGCTTACGAAAAGTCACTCCATATAGAAGGAGAGGATTATAAAGTCTGGTGGAAACGGGGTAAAGCTCTGTTTAAAGCCGGAAAATATATCGAAGCGAAAGCGCCTTACGAAAAGGCACTTTCGCTACAACCTTCTTTCCCCGATGAATACATAATTTCCACAGAGTATGGTCTCACATTAAGCCTTGCAGAGAACCATCAAAAAAGTATAGCCTTGTATAAAAAATCGCTATGGCTTGAGCCAAAATATAGAGTAGCAAACTACGAAAGAAAAAAAGTTTACAGAAAACTGTATTCAAAAAAACAAGCAAATTGATTGAAATTAAGTTATCTTACTCAGGACATCTGTAGAGGCGTATTGATTTCCATTGACTAAATGCAATGGTGTATCCAATGGCATCTTTAGCCCCACAGTGATTACATAGTGCTACAACGTAGTTCTGTGCATAACGCTATGGCTGTAAACTAGAATAAGTCCTACAGATGTCTTTTCTCCCGATATACAGAATAGGTAAGCATAGGGCCAAGTGATCGACAGCGACGAAGATAAAAGCAGCTTGTTCTTACTTAGAAGTTGCGGTGAACTAAGAAAAGATTTTCTAAACCTGAAGACTCGAAGAGATATTTCTAAACTATTAGATGTTCCTTACGGTTTATTCGTATATCATGTCTACAAAGTTCCTGCTAGCAAGCAATATAAGCAATTTTCCATCTCAAAGAAGTCTGGTGGGATAAGAACAATCTCGGCACCTGCAACAGCGCTGAAAATTATCCAAAGAAAGCTTAGCCAGGTTCTGTACAGTGTTTATGTACCGAAAGCTCCTGTTCACGGATTTGTGCCTAACCGAAGCATCGTAACTAACGCTAAACAGCACGTAAATAAGCGCTACGTATTTAACATTGACATAGCAGATTTTTTTGGCACTATCCATTTTGGTCGAGTTAGGGGAGTTTTTATAGCTCCTCCATACAATCTACCAGCAAGAGTGGCAACTGCATTAGCGAAAATTTGTTGTTTATCAAATAAGCTTCCTCAAGGCGCTCCAACATCGCCTGTTGTATCGAATATGATTTGTGCTCGTCTTGATAGTCAACTCCGATTACTGGCGAAAGAGAAACATTGCACCTACACCAGATATGCAGACGACATAACCTTCTCGACTAGATTAACTAAATTTCCGCATGAAATAGCCTGTGAAAAAGACAACGAAGATACAATTTCTATCGGTGAACGGCTACTCTCAATTGTTAAAGACAATGGATTTAAAATCAACTTTGAGAAAGTCAGGCTACAGCATAAAAACTATCACCAAGAAGTAACAGGACTAACCGTCAATCAATTTCCTAATGTTGATAGGCGTTTCGTCAGACAGATAAGCTCAATGCTGCACGTCTGGAAGAGATTTGGTTTGGTTTCTGCTCGAAAAAGCTACAGACAACGATGCATAGACAGTTTGCGAGAACATAATAAAGCGCTTTCTGAAGAAGAGATAGCTGAAAAAGAATTTCCATTCTTTGAGGATGTTTTGAGAGGTAAAATAAACTTTTTAAGAATGGTAAGAGAGAAAGATGATTTCCTATATCGCAAGTATTGGGGATGGTACAGGGAGCTCGAAGAACGCTCAAAAGCTTCTGTAAAGACAGGAGTTTGACTCAAATAACTTTGACTCAGCGTGCGTGCCCTTCAGAGAACTTATAAAACAACAGCTGACCTCCATCCGTGACCTGCTGCGCACCACCCCCGGCGAATGGAGCGCCAAACAAATCGCCGCCCAGTTCAAAGGCAACATCACCAAAAAGAAGCTGGATGCCATCAGTGAAAACTGCGATCGCCTTGAATGGTTCGGCCTCGTTATTGCTGAGACGAAAGGCGGACTTGCCCACTGGCACTACGCCGAAGCAACGCAAGCCGCAGCGTAGCAATCATCGAATCCGACTGCTGATGCTAAATCCAGACGTGAGCTTAGTTACAGCATCACTCGCTATAGCTGATTCTCTCTTGCAAACGCAGTGTAGCTAGCCAGTCGTTTTGCTAAACTCAGACAAGAAACTGTAACCGAGCGAAAGACCATCATGGTATCCGTAGAAGTGGCGATACAGAAGATCCGGCAACTCCCTCCAGATCAGCTAGGGCAAGTTATCCAGTTCATTGAGTTTCTAGAGTTCAAAACCAACAACCCAGACGAAACCCCTACAGAAGTTGCCATTGAGGGAATTACCCAAGGACTAAAAGATGCGATCGCAGGTCGAACGCTGCCGCTTTCGCAAATGTGGGAAGGGATAGATGTCGAGTGAAACGCCTTCTATTCAAATTCTACTAACTCAACGCTTTAAGCAAGATCTTAAAAAGCTAGCCAAACGCTTTCGATCAATTCGTAAAGACATTGCGCCATTGATAGATCGGATTCAGCAAGGAGAAACACCTGGAGATCGAATCTCTGGTAGCAAGTATTCAGTCTTTAAGATTCGTCTTAGAAACAGCAATATCTCAAAAGGGAAGAGCGCTGGCTACAGGGCTATCTACTACCTAAAAACCCAAGACACAGTTGTTCTAGTCACCATATATTCGAAGTCAGATCAGTCAGATATCAGTAACAACTTGATTGAAACCATCATTCAACAGCTAGAACAAGACCAAGACCTTTGACCCACTACGCTCCAGCTTCGGCAAATGGAGCATTAGACAAATTGCGGCCTGCTTTCAAAGACAACATCACCTACTGATAATACCGAAGCTCCGTAGGTCACTTAGACAACATAAGACGACCATAAGGTCAACAAAAGCTGATATAACTTTCAAAAGCTCGCGGGAAAGCCAGAACGGCAACCGTATACAGATTGTAGTTAGGCAGGACAACTAAACGCGAATCTACTTGATTCTACGTAGAAATGCGTCTACTATCTTTTTTAAGGTTGCGGTACCCATCGCAGCTTTGCTCAGAACTCAACATGACTTGGCGCGACTAGCAGGTGGTGAGACACCTACTAATCGCTAACTCCCAGGATTACGCAGCAATCCCGGTCGCTAAGGGTAAATGTACCCTTTAGCTGCCTCTTTTGCATTTCATCTTTGGGGCGGCTAAGGATTCGAGGGTTCTGGGTTTCCTGACCTAACTACACACGGAACCCAGAAAACCATCATGTTTACTCTTCCTACGCAGGGCGACCAGTCGCCCACAGCTTCACCTGCCCGTACTTCAGCAGAGACACCAACAGAAGCACCGACAGAGGCGCTAACGGCTACCGCCCTACCGCCCGACACGCCACCAGCAGCACCGATCACTCACACAGAGTCCGTGCGCCATATGATCTTTGGCAGCCTCAGCGCCGTGCAGTCAACCATCAAACAAATTCACCTGCATGGCTACGCCGAACCCAACGATTGGAGCCCACCCATGTCTACAGGTCGCGCCGATGAGGTGATGGCAATATTGACCAAACGAGTCGGCATAGGCCATTAAAAGCATCTAAGCCACGCTTGCTAAAGGGGTGATACAAAGTCTTTGAACGGCTGTATCACCCGTTTAGAGTTGAGCCCTGGGTGGGTTTTCTGTTGAATAATCTGGGAAAAGACCGCGATCGCATCTGATCAACGCACCTAATCAATCTCGCATCTGATCAATAGGAGACAAGTAGCTGGCTTCTGCCTCTTCACCAACCTGGCAAGCGGTGCGATCTACAGCCAGCAGATCGTTTCCCCAAATAACTTTACCAACCGCAAAGCTGTCACCTTTGTCGGGCTTATAGTCGTGGCTGATAAATTTGCGATCGCAGTCTACAATGCCACCATCAAATAAATGGCCAACCGTAAAGTAAATGTCTTGCAGCACAAGCGGGACAGAGGGCCGGTGTAGCTGACCGCGAGAATTGGGGCTGCGGGCTTTGTATTTGGCGCGAGGAAAGAGGCCGTAGAGATTTTTGAGCGAGGCGGAGATCAGGTCTCGGCCTTTGAGGTTTGTCTTTTTGAATGCGCCTAGCGAAAGGCGACAGTCTACGTCTTGTAGCAGTTTGGGTGCCCACATAGATTTGAAGCGGACAGGTTCGGGCGATAGGTTTGAATATTCTATGCAGTCTAGTTCGTCAGCATTGAGCAGTTGAATGCCGTCGGCTAGCAGCGGAAGAAGGCCGTTTTTCTCGGCGATTTCTGTTAAGGAGGCTTTGGAGCAGACGCCCTCGACAATGAGAATTTCGGCGGTGGGATTGACGGCGCGCAGGCCAGCGAGCACTTTGGCCAAGACAGTCATACTGATGGTAACGGGCGGGCCGGCAGGATAGCCGAGGTTGGGTTTAACGAGGATCCGCCGGGCGGTTTTGGCGCTCTGAGGTGGTGTATAAATAAACTCTGCTGTGGATGCGGTCTGGACTAGAACAAGATCGGCTGAGGCAGAATCGGCGATCGCAGAAGGGGAATGAGCGTTGGCATTCAAGATAGTTACGCCTGGATACGAGGAGGTGTTTGAGCGGTGGACGGACGCGCTGGAGGTGGCGAATTCGATGAAGTCGTCGCTCAAAAGCTGGTTTAAGGATATTCGTATTTTAGAAGAGAATCCGTCGGGCTGGCGGCCTGTGTGGGTGTTTGGGCGAGGGCGATCGCACCCCGAATATCTGGGCCCTGGCACCTATGACCGCCTGGCTCGTCTGTTTATTGCCGAGGGCCAGGCCGAAGCGCGATCGGCGCTGATGTGGACCATTCGCGGCAGAGACTTTGTGTGGGGCGATCGCACCTACCTGATGGGCGTGCTGAACGTGACGCCCGACAGCTTTAGCGATGGCGGTGAGTTTGACACAGTAGCAGCAGCGCTAGCCCAGGCGAAAAAGCTAGCAGTAGCTGAGATGGATATTCTCGATATTGGTGGGCAGTCGAGTCGGCCAGGGGCCCAGCCAACGACGCTAGACGAAGAGTGCGATCGCGTGATTCCAGTAGTCGAGGCCATCCGCGCGGCTGACGACGAGAGGCTAAGAAATATGCCGATTTCGATCGATACCACGCGAGCGGCGGTGGCTAAAATGGCGCTAGCAGCCGGAGCCGATATTATCAACGACATTTCGGGCGGCACTTACGAGCCAGAGATCTTGGAGGTGGCCGCAGCGGTAGATGCACCGATCATGCTGATGCATCTGCGCGGGACGCCGAAGACGATGCAGCAGATGACAGACTACGACGATTTGATGGGAGAAATTGTGCGCTTTTTGGCGGCGCAGGCAGATAAAGCAGTAGCAGCAGGGGTGAATCCAAAGAAGATTGTGGTAGATCCAGGCATTGGCTTTGCCAAGACAGTGGCGCAAAATATTACAATTTTGCAGCAGCTCGCGGCGCTGAAGGCGTTGAACTGTCCGATTTTGGTCGGCACCTCGCGCAAGAGCTTTATCGGCAAAATTTTAGATCGGCCAGTGGCAAAGGACCGGGTATGGGGGACCGCAGCGACCTGCGGGTGTGCGATCGCGCATGGCGCAGACATTTTGCGCGTACATGATGGCCCTCAAATGCGAGATGTCTGTCGAATGGCAGATGAACTATGGCGACCGCTGTCTAGGGTTTGAGTGCAGGCTCACCCCTTTAGAGCGTTTGAGATGCACGCGCTCTGATTTACACTGATAAATGCACTCTATAGATTGAACTTGAGGATCTAAATTCCATGAGACGATATAAAGCAGTCGTTGGCGTTTTACTCGCTGCGATCGCCACCTTTTTGGTGAGCTGTGGCGGCGGCCCCGAGGCGGTTGCACCAACCTATACGCCCGAAAAAATTGCGACCCTAACCTCCTACGTCAGCCGGTTGGAAGCTTCGCGCAATCGCTTTCCTGAGCTGTTGAGCTACATTGAAAAAGACAACTGGTTGAGCGTTAATAACTTTACCCACGGTCCTTTAGGCCAAATGCGTTCCGAGCTGTCGCGTTTATCTAATCAGCTACTGCCCGACGATCAGCCCAAAGCAAAAATGCTCTCTGAAGAGATTCTAGGGCACTTACAGAACTTAGACGATGCTTCTAAAGACCGGAACTACGGCGTTGCCCTGACGCAGTACCGTGAATTTGTTGGTGACTTTGAAGCGCTGCTGAGCATTGTGCCAGAAGAGACACGTCAGCAGGCTATCGATCAGGCAAGTTCGAAACCGGCAAGCGTTTATGAAATGACAACAACCATTCCTGATCCTGAACCTATTCGCGCAGCAGAAGAGGACATGGTACGCACGCCAGTGATGCTAGATTCTGACACTGAAGCGGACGAGGCTTAGTATTGATTGGTAATATCCAGTTCTAGCTGGTAGGCCAGTTCTAGCTGGTAGGCCTTAGCTTTATGGCACAAGGCAGCATTCAGCATAGAATATTTTAAGTGCAAGTATTTTTGAGAACAGAGAGTGATAAACCGCTCTCTGTTCTTTTATTTTTTGAGGATAATAAAGCCTAAAGATAATGAAGCCTAAAATTGTTGTTGTTGGCTGTGGTGTGGTGGGTGCGCTGATTGCCTATGAGCTGAGCACTCAGCTAGAAGCTGATATTCAAGTTATTGATAAACAGCCGCCAGCACAGGGCTCGACCGGGGCAGCGCTAGGTGTGCTAATGGGCATCATTAGCCACAAAGTAAAGGGCCGCACCTGGCGACTAAGAGAATTTAGCGCTCGCCGCTATCGATCGCTAATAGACGAGCTAGCGCAGCAGGGACAGGTGGTTCCTTTTAATTCGCAGGGCATTGTTAGCCTGTGTTTTGATGAGGCTAAGCTGATAAAGTGGGAGGCGCTAAGGGCAAAAAGGCTGACGCAGGGATGGCCCCTAGAGATTTGGTCTGTTGCAGAGCTGGCAGCTCGCTGTCCGCAGGTTGCTGTATCTGAGGTAAAAGGCGCGGTTTATTCCCCAGCAGATGGTCAGGTGCATCCGGTAGCGTTGACGCGATCGCTAGTGACCATGGCAGCCTCGCGTGGGGTGAAATTTTGCTGGGATGCAGCGGTAAGCGGCCTGCAAGTAGCAGGAGAGCGCTGCACGGGCGTGCAAACAACTCAAGGTCTGGTTGAGGCTGACTGGGTAGTGCTATCGGCTGGGCTAGGCTCAGGTCCGTTGACGGCGTTTGCGAATGAACCGCTCGAACTCATGCCGGTGCTGGGTCAGGCAATGGAAATTCGACTGCCGGCTGCGCTAAACAAGGAATTATCAGAAGAGAAGGCGTTAGGAAAAGAGACTTTTCAGCCAGTAATCAACGGCAATGATATTCAGCTAGTGCCGCTGGGAGACAGGCGCTATTGGCTGGGGGCAACGGTGGAGTTTCCTGAAGCGAATGTGCCGTTGGAAGCGGAGGCACTAGGCTTAGAGAATTTGCAGAAAGGAGCGGCCCAGTTTTGTGAGGCGATTGCCTCGGCTGAAGTGGTGCGCACCTGGAGCGGACTGCGGCCTCGGCCCGTGGGGCAACCGGCTCCGGTGATCAAGCCGCTAGGTGACATAGAGAACGTGACGCTAGCGACAGGGCACTATCGCAATGGGGTTTTGCTAGCACCAGCGACGGCGCAACAGGTGTGTGAACTGTTGCAGACTGCGTTTTGACGGGTGATTTAGCGATCTAGATCCTTGAGCCCAACAGGTGTCTGTAGTGAAAAAGCTAGTGAAAGACTAGTGAGAAATTAGCTGAGTTCTCGCGTCTATGCGAGATACTAGCTTGCCGCCTTTAAAGGTCATGCGACCGACGGGGGCGCTGCCAACAGCCGCTGAGGCGGTGTGGGCGTCGAGAACAACAAGGTTGGCCGGATGGCCGACGGCGATGCTGTGATGATCAATACCGATGGCGCGGGCAGCGTGGGTAGTGGCCATTGCTAGGCACTGCGCATGGCGGGTGGGCGTGCCTAGCTGAAGAACTTGGGCCAGTAGGGTGCAAATTTTGAGCGGGTCGCCGTCGCCGAAGGGGGTGAAGAGATTTTGCACGTTGTTGGTTGCGATCGCACAGTTAACGCCTAAATCTGTCAGCGTATGAACTGGCGCAACGCCACGCCGAACATTGTGGGTATCTTGGCGGGCCATCATGTACAGATCTGAGGCAGGCAGCGCCAAGATAGAGATGCCGGCTGCTTTGAGGTCGGCTGCGATCGCCCTTAGCTCCACTGGCGAAAGCCCCGCTAGCCGGGTCATATGACCCAGGCAAACACGATTTTGCCAGCCCCGCCTAACGGTTTCTTGAACCACGATTGGCAACAGCAGCGGCTCGTGATTATCCAAAAAATCAAGATGAAAATCAACGTCGCAGTCATACGCCTGGGCCAAATCGAACACGATTTGAATATTGCGAATCGGATCGGTGTCGGTGTAGGGCGCACTGCCAATCAGGTCACCGCCGAGGCTAAGGGCCTGATTTAGCAGAGTCTCGGTTCCAAGCTGATTGGTAATGCCTTCTTGGGCAAAGATAGCAAGCTGAAGATCAACGCCCCAGGCGTATTCCTGCTTGAGGGGCAAAATCGCTTCAAGCGACGTGAGCTGAAGGATTGGATCAACTTCTATATGGGTGCGAATGGCTGTTGTGCCAAAGGCGATTTCTCTTTCAATCACGCGGCGTGCCCGCGATTGAATATCTTCTAGGGTAAAGTTTTGCTTTAGCGTAGCGGTGTCTGCAAGGGCTTCGGCAAACGTTCCCTGCTGAGCCGGATGCTGTTCTAAAAGCAGTGCTTTATCGAGGTGAAGATGCGGATCGATCAGGCTGGGAATAACCAGCTTGTGGTTCGCTTTGATTGTCTCGTAGTCTGAGGTTGAGTGGTCTGGGGTTGAGTGGTCTGAGGTTGAGTGGTTTGAGATTGAACGGTCTGAAATGGTCTGGCTAGAAGTGTGACTTGGCGCAATCTCTGTAATCAAACCGCTGTGAATGGTAATAGTCTGCGGTGTCTCGTACCCGATTAGGGTAGCATTTTCGATTTTGAGATCTAATCTTTCAAGCTCCAAGCTCGCAGAATCTAGTCCTTCAGGATCCAATCTTTTAGAATCTAAGTTCATAAGCGTGCTGTTAGATCAATGAGATAGCTCAACGAGATCAACCCAAATTACAACTGCGCCAAAGTCTTTTATCACTTCACTACCTTAACAACACCTTCTGAAGGCAATTCTTCACCCTTATACTCACGGGTGGGCGTGTCAAAGCCACATGAAGTGCCATCGGTGTAGACCACTTCATCTTCCCACGGCAGTCGGTAATTGCCCTCAACCAAATCTTTCATATAGGTATAGGGGCAGTCTTGCGCACCGCCTTTGACCGCGGTGTAGCCTCGGTGGCCAAACTGATAGATGTTATTTTCAACGCTCCAGTGCTGGCGAGCTTCGCGAACCAAATCGGGGCGAACCTCAGCGGTAATAATTTCGTCGGGGCGATGACTGCCCGTCACTAGCGGTTTGCCGTCAAAGTTAACGATCATCCCTTCACCCATAGAGTCAAAGGTGCCATCGGTGCCGCACATGCAAACCGAGGCGGTAACCATGAGATTGCAAAAGGCGTTGGTTTGGTTGGTGATTTGCCAGCTATGGCGAATAGGCGCTGTGTAGCCTGCGGTGCGCAGCATGATGTCAGCGCCTTTGTAGGCACATTCTCTAGCCATTTCTGGAAACATGCCATCGTGGCAGATAATCAAGGCAATTTTGCTGCCGTTAGGCCCATCGCAAACGGGAATGCCAATGTTGCCCGGTTCCCAGGGCTCTACGGGCACCCACGGGTGAAGCTTGCGGTAGTAGAGCTGGAGCTCACCTTTGTCGTCGATGATGATACCGCTGTTGTAGGGGTTGCCATCGGGGTTATATTCCATGATAGAAAAGCAGCCCCAAATGCTGTTGTCAATGCAGGCTTGGCTAAAGGCAGCAACTTCTGGCCCGTCTAGGCGGCACATGATCTCGGGGTTGGTGTCCATAGACAGCCCGTGCAGCGAATATTCAGGAAAAACCACTAAATCTAGGGTGGGCATGTTGCGGCGGGCTTTGCCAACCATCTCAACGATGTTTTGCGTTTGAGTGGCTAGGTCGGCTGGGGTGACAACGGTGGGTAGCTGTGATTGCACCATACCAACGACGACGCCGTTAGGTGCTTTGTTTAGTCCGCCAAGTCCGCTCATGGTTTTTCCTCTGTAGGTTCAATTTGGAAGATTCAGTTTGAAAGATTCAATTTGGAAGAGTCGACTGGGGATTTGAGTTGACTCCTTTACTTTAGGCTACGGAGAAATGCGCAGCTATTTTGTGACGGTTGTTGCTAGTTTCTGCTTTTTTTGGGGTGCGTGCTTGTACGAGTCGCGCTCTACTGGCGTTTAACCTGCGCCTGATAGAGGGCAGTCTGTAACTACTGAACTTGTTCATAAAGCTTTTCTATTTTGCTATGTATGACCTCACTCAACTGACGCTACCCGATGTAACTGAGATCGGCGCTCATATGCGTAAGCTAGGCAGAGACGCTGACAGTGTGGAAACGGTTGCTGCTCTGTGCGTGCAGTACTTATATGAGCATCTGATCGATCCAAAGTCAGAAGAGCCTGCCTGCGCTCTGGTTCGCCTTTTTAAAACGCATTCGTACGGAAATTTGCCTGCGCTGATTCAGGCTCAGGCAGATAAGGCGATCGCACAGCAAAACTTACGCTCTCACGATATGAAGTGCCTGACGCTGATGGCGACGGTAGGCGATCGGCCAGAGTGGTGCGATCGCACCTCCTCTCAGGGGCATCAGGCAATTCCCCTTACGAGCGAAACAGCCGTCAGTCACATTCCTATGATCTCTCAGCTTATCCAGAGCTTTGGGCTAGCGACTAGCAGCGTTTTAGCACCCGATCCAGCGCTGTTAATTGAGCTAGAGCGTAAAACCTGCAATGTCTTCTATATTCCAAAGGCAGCGGGTAGTGAATACATTCCAGCACAGGCCAGCTTTGTTGAACGATATGGCATTAAGTCTGTCGTTGGATTCGGGGGTGTGCTGCCATCGGGCGATTTGTTCGCGGTGATTTTATTCTCGAAAGTGGCAATCCCTGAAGAGGCGGCCCGGTTACTGAGAACGCTGCCGCTGAACCTCAAAATGGCGATGGTGCCTTTTCTCAAAAGGAATTCCTTTAGAGTATTGCAGTCAGTGTAGAAAGCGCTGGTCACTAGTATTTCTTGCTAGCTTTTTTAGATTCAACTGTTTTAGACTCACCTATTTTTAGATTCAACTTTTTTAGATTCAACTGTTGAAAATGGCTAATCGGCTAGCCAATAATATGACTACTAACCCCACGACTGCACCAAATACCGCCCAGATATCTGATGACCAGATATCTGCTGAGGAAAGCACCAGTCGCAAGCGTGAATCTGAAAAGAACAGATTTCTGAAACAGGAAGCTTTAATAGAAGAAGTCGCTGCGCTGCGCGAGCAGGTGGCAACGCTAGAAGAGCTGCTGCAAGTGTACGAAAAGTCAGCAACCGAGCAGTCAGAAAGATTGCAGGGAATGCTAGACGTTTTGCAGGAAAAAGCGCAGCAGCTAGAGCATGCCCAAGAAGCGCTTCAGACTTTGCAAGGCATTCTGCACAGCATCGGAGATGCGGTGATTGTGCTCGGCGCAGACGGACAGGCTATATTTATAAATCCGGCGGCAAAACGGCTGCTAGGAGGTCAGTCTTTAGAGGTCTCGTTTCAAAAGTGGCTAACGGACCACTGCATTTTCGATAGGGATGGCGATACGCTGCATTCGTTTGAGTCTTTGCCGCTAGCTAGAGCACTTCGCGGTGAGGCGGTAGATGCTGAGGAAATGCGAGTGCTCTCTCCTGAGGAAGGTCGCAGCCAGTGGCTCAGCGTGACGGCAAGGCCTATCACCAACGAGAAAACATCAGCAGGTGTAGTGGCTGTGCTGCGCGATGTAACGCAGCACAAGACTTTTGAAGCGGCATTACAGCAATCCAACAACGAGGCGCAGCAGCAGGCACGTTTGCTAGAAAATGCCCTGTGTGAGCTAAAGCAAACTCAAGCTCAGCTTATTCACGGTGAAAAAATGGCTAGCCTGGGCAAAACGGTGGCCGGTATTGCGCATGAAATCAACAATCCGGTTAGCTTTATCCACGGCAACTTGCCGCATATGGCCAGTGCGTTTGAAGATTTGCTGCACGTGGCTCGACTATTTCAGTCGGCCTTTTTAGAGAGCCCTGAAGAGAGCTCTGAAGAGAACCCTGAGGCGATCGCACTGCCTGATCACCCAAAAATCATGCAGACCATCGAAGATATCAATTTAGACTTCCTGGCAGAAGACATTCCCGCCATGATCGATTCGATGACAACAGGCACCTGCCGCATTCGCGAAATTGTGCGATCGCTGCGAGTATTTGCCCGCCTTGACGAAGCCGAAGTCAAAACCGTCGAGATTTCACAGGGAATTGATAGCGCTGTTCTAATTGTTCAATCTCAAATGAGCAATCACCCTACCCGCCCAGACATTACGCTTTGCCGGGAGTATGGTCAGTGCCCGCCTGTTGAGTGCTATGCCAGTCAGCTCAATCAGGTGTTCGTTCACCTGCTCTCTAATGCAATTGACGCGCTCAGCACCCAGTTAAACCATCCTCAAATTGTCATTCGCACCTGGGCTGACGAATCTGTCCTAACCATCGAAGTAGAAGATAACGGTGAGGGCATTTCTGCTGAAATTCAGTCCAAAATATTCGATCCGTTCTTTACGACCAAAGCAGTAGGAGCGGGTACAGGGCTTGGGCTTTCTATGTGTCACCAAATTGTTGTCAGCACCCATAAGGGCTCTTTAGCGTGCTTCTCGCAAGCTGGAGAAGGCGCTCGGTTTGTTGTAAGACTGCCGATATAGCTCTGCCACACAAAGAGGCTACATAGAAGATGCTACACAGAGATTTCTTCGAGCATCTGATAAACGTCAGCAAATAAGGGTCTAGCGGTTGGATACGGGTTCATGCAGCTTGCTTTTAGCTGATGTAGGTTGGTAAGAATGCCTTGTTTAATAGCTGTGTCTTCTGTCTTGTTGCCAGCTTTTTTTAGCGCTAAACAATGATTTAAAAGATCTTCTAAAAGACAGCCAAACGCCCTAACTTCTAGCTTTTCTAGCAAATTATTTGATTTCTCTATAGCTGCTTTCTCTATAGCTACATCGTAGAACGACGCTGCGCCAAAGTCGCCTAAAATACTGTGCCCGACAGCATCAATCAAAATGTTGTGAGCATACAAATCACCATGCATAATGCCATTGCTATGCAGGTGGCAAGCTACAGAGGCAATGCCTTTCGCGATGTTCAAGGCTTTCTCTAGCGAGAAATTAGGCTCGGCGCTGTAAGTATCGCGGGTACAGCTCTCTAAGCTAGGCGGGTCGCCTAGATTGATATAGTCGGGTGGAATAAAAGAGAAAACAAGACCAGCTTTATCTCCATCCAGGTACTGGCCAAGAATGTTCACTAAGTTAGGATGCGATCCGGCGGCGATACAGGCTTTCATCTCATCTAATGGTGAGCCGTCGCTAGTAATTTCGCCTTTGAAGATTTTAACCGCCACAGTTTTGACTTCAGCAGCCTCAACCTCAGAAGCCTTGACTTCAGCAGCTTTGGGAGACTGTGCGCTTGTCCACTGGGCCTGATAAATTACGCCAGAAGCGCCTTGTCCCAAGACTTCTCCAAGCTGAAGCTCGCTCGCTGAGATGGTTGGGAGTGTCTGCAAGCCAGTCTGAGTAGGCGACCGGGCGAGCGACCGGGCAGAGCAGCAGGGATTGCCTGCGTAGGCGAGCCAAGACAAGCGGGGTAGAGCCAACAGCCAGGATGGAAGGGTTTGCAGACGGTTGGCCGACAGCCGAATTAGCTCTAGGCTTTTGCAGTTGGCGAGCGATCGCGGCAGTTCACTGAGCTGGTTGCCTGCGAGCATCAGCTTTTGTAGTTTTGACAGGTTACCGATAGTAGATGGCAGTGATGTTAGCTGGTTGTTGGTGAGGATGAGCCAGCGCCAGGCGGGCGAGAGGGCCGAGGAGGAAATGCTAGCGATCGCGTTGTTTTTGAAGCTTACCATTGAGAGCTGTGGGCACTCAGCTAAAACGGTAGGAAAGGCTTCAAAGCAATTGTTGTTGAAAAAAACGATTTCTAGCTTTTTGAGCTGGGAAAATTCTGGCGGCAGATGCTGAATACGGTTATTAGAAAGGTTTAGAAAGGTGAGCGAGTCGGCGAAAGAGAGTATTTCTAATGGAAACGCGCTGAGCCCATCGCATAGCTTGAGGCTGCGACAGCCTGACAGTCGCCCTGAGGCAATGCCAGCTTGAAGAGAGCTAAGAGTTTCCATAGTTAGGCTGGTAGGTGAGTTTGTCAGTTAGTTGGCAGGTGCCTTCAGTACGTTGGTGACAATATCACACGAGCTGCTCTCTTCTTGAATAAACGTTGACTGCGCGACCTGGATTTCTTCTTTGTAAAGCTTTGCCCATCTCGCTAGCTGCTGTTTAGCAGGCATAAAGTAGGTAGAACTAGCAGGGATTTGGCAAAATTCTCTAATCATCGGTAGCCAGCGGCTGTTGGCAGCGTGATCAATGCCTCTATCGAATAGGGTTCTATCTTCGCTCACACCCTCTGTGCCCGCTCCTTCTATGCCCGTACCCTCTGCGCTCACACCCTCTCTAGAAAGAGCAGCCAGCCTGCCAGAAGATTCGTCAGAGGATTCGCTAGCACCTGGCGCAACTACCACTGTGCCTGCTGGCGCACGCTCTAGGATGCTTTCTTGGGTAGCAAAGCCCTCATCAACCGACTGGCGTCTGTACACAGCAATAGCTGTGCCGATAATGGCGATCACACAGATGCAGAGTGCTAGCTTGGCATAGAGAAAGGCAGCGGTAGAGGAACGTCTGGCAGGCGGTTTGGCTATAGACACAACGGTAACAGGCCGGGTAATACCAGGTAGCTGCTGTTCTATCCAGGCCAAATTAAAGACTTGGGCATACAAAGGATTGTCTATTGCTAACGTTTGCTCGTTTTCGACGACCAGTCCTGATTGGATCAAAAGAGCTTGCTCGACGCTTTTATCAGCAGCGATCGCACCGCGCTGCAGTATCTTCAGATAGCTGAGCAGCAGCAGATCTTTATTTTGAGCTGTGGCGAGCTGGTTGGCGATGCCATTGAGATGAAAGGCGGCTTGGCTGTTTTTCCAGTCAGCAAGAATCTCTTTGCGAACAATCTGGTCAACCAGCTTAGCTGCATTGGTCTCGTCTAGCTGCGAAGCGTATTTATCAACAGACTTAGTCACGTACTGACAGAGAATCTGAGTCAGCTCAACCTGTTCACCTGCCCAGTATTTAATTCGCTCGGATATTCTAGGAATGACGTAGGCGTCTTCTATCTTTGGAAAGATGTTTTCCCATAGCTGCGCCAAGGCTGCCGAACGCTGATCTTGATGGGCAGAAGCAGACATGTTTTTTGACGCGGCTGAGCGCTGACGATATGAGTGAAGTGAGCGCAATCTATGGGTGGAGAGATCGCCTTCGTGAGTGTGTTCGAGGCCCATCAGGATTATCTTGTGTGAGTAGGGTGGCCGGTAGGTATTGATGACAGCCAGATATCAATGACAGCTAGATACAGTGACAGCTAGATACAGTGACAGCTAGATACAGTGACAGCTAGATACAGTGACAGCGCAGCAAGAACGCCCTTGCTTTGATAGAACGTTCTTGCTTTACAAAACGCCTTCACTTTATAGAACGCTTGTATCTTGCGATTGACTGGGTGTGTTTTCGACAAGGGGACAGCGTTGCTTTGGCTGGGCATATAGATGCGCAAACGCCTGCTGAAGATCTTCTGGATGGTGAGCGATCCAGATTTCTAGCTGCTGCTGGGCAGGAACAAAGTAGGCTGAGCTGGCTGGAATGCGACAAAACTGCTGAAGCGTAGATAGCCATCGACCATTAATGGCGTGTTCTAGGCCAGTGTCAAACAGGGCTTTGCTTTCTGACGAGCTGTCTGTTTGGCTGACGAGTCGCTGATGAGGGAGGGTTGCGATCGCGCTAAAACCATTAAAGCCAAACCCACGAAATAGCTGAAAGCAGATCAACACAGCCACACTAGTAAAAGTTAGCGTCCAGAAGAGTGGAATTTTGTCAAAGGCGCGCCAAGAGCTTTGCTTCTTTGAGAGCAGGGGTGGTGACGGAGGTGGTAGCGGGGGCTTTTTAGCAGATGAGCTAGCTGTTGGGTTAGGCAGCTTGCTAGCTGACCGGTGAGCGGCAGGCGGGCGGGCAGGCGGACGGGCAACTGGCGGGCTAGCGACTGGCAGGCGGGCGACTGGCAGGCGGGCGACTGTGGAGCTAGCCGCCTGCCGGATCTCACCGCTAGTGCGAAAAGTGTCTGTCTGTCTGTTTGTGTTTTGTTGGGTCAATACCTTTTGAGCATGGCTGGGCATGTGTTGATCTATCCACGCCTTGTCAAAGACGCTGGCGTAAATAGCATTGGCAACATAGAGCTTGCCATTGTTACATCCAACTAAACCCAAGCGCAGCAAAACCGCTGTCTCTGACTTTATATCAGGCAGCGCATCTATAGAAATGCTAATGTGCCAAAGAATCTGGATATATGCAATGAGCAAAGCGTCTTTGTCCTGATGGCTCAGCACGGTTTGTTCAAGGCTATTCAAGTGAGCGGCAGCAGCGTTACACTTCCAATCCTTTATAATTTTTTCCCGCACGATCTCTTCAACAATATCAGCGCCCTCTGCCTTAACAATCTGGGCAGAGTACTGTTGAATACACTGACAGATCAAATGGGTGAGAAAGACTTGCCCGCCTGTCCATTCATTTATTTTGTCAACGACGCTGGCCGCAATCTGAGGGTCTTTGATTTTAGAAAAGAGAACTTCATCAAAATCGACGACAGCTAAGCTCCGCGCCTGATGCGATGCTGTGTTCATTGTTTAAAGTAGCTTTCTTATTTTCGCAATGGGTCAAATTAATCGCTTTTGCAAAGATGGTTCAAGACGGCGCAAACAACTATTTGATTGCTGTAGAGATACTCAAGTCAGCAACAGCTCAAATAGAGGCGCTCAGGCTAGAGGGTAGACCAAACAATCTTGGGTTTACGCCCAGGTTAGCCAGTGCTTGAATGTCTAGATGCCTAAAGAAGTAGATGCTTAAAGAAGTAGATGCACTCTTGAGTAAGACAGATGCTTTCAACGCAAGATTTCTGTCCCTGTGACTTTGATTCTGGTTGATTTTGCCCAGATTGCCCAAATTTCCTTTCAAAAACTTTTGCTCAAAGGGTTCGATAAATCACCTTTCAAATTCAGTAATCTTCGCTCTACGTCTCCCTTAGGGCGCAGTCTATCACAGCTTGGGAAAAGCGTGCTACCGAACGGGCTGTTTTGTTGTGGTATCAATAGCGGACAAATATTGAGCCGGTTTACGTAAGACTACTGAAATCAACTTTCTTAGAGCGCATAAGTAGCAAGCCTATCCTATACACAGCGATCATACTTTTCTGTTTTTAGCCGACGGGTAGTGTGTTAATGTGTGTCTCTATTGGCTTATACAGCGTTCTTCTTTGTAGCATCACTCTCAGGAAAATTTATGACTACACATAAGAAATCAGACATAAGAAGCCGAGATAGTGTCAGCCCAAAACCAGCTTAAGAGCATATGCTGTTTGAGACGCAAAGCTGAGGCTGAAGGCAATTGTTGCAAGTGTTCTATAGAAAGAACATGTTTGGAAAGAATATGTTTGTTCTTTCTATAGAACACTATATTATTAAGTGCCAAAAGAGAAGGGTTAGTCCAAGGGTAACGCTGTGCTGAGGAAGGAGCTTTTGCCAAGACTGTCGGCCTATTTTTTGCGTGAAGATGAGGCTTAAAACTGCGCCGGTTATGAGCGCTACCCCTTGCAGAAAGGCAATAACGGCAGGGTGGGCGCTAATACTAAAGCTGGTGATATTGCCAGCAATACTGCCGGCGATGTCGTGGGTGATAGTCAGCGGCCACGTCGCCCAAAATGTAGGAACGATTTGACCGGCTTCTGAGAGACCTAGCAGCAGGTAGTGGGCCAGACTAGCAAAAAGCAAGAGCGGCAGGTAACCGTAGGCTAGCGTAAGAAAGCTGCGGTTTGCGCCTTGGCCCTGAAAGCGGCGGCGGATGCGGTCGGCAGGCAAAGCGATCGCACTCGGCAAAAATAAGGCAATGGCAGCGGCGATCGCATGCCCGCTAAAGCTGCTTAGCACGCTGCTGTCTCCTAACACCAGCGTGGTCAACTGCGGCAGTCGATGCACCAGCACCGCGCCCAACAGCAGCAGCAGCAGCGCTATCTCATAATAGGTGCCGTTGTTTGTAGTCCATAGCTCTATGCCCGGTGGCCGCAGGTTTAGCTCTACCGACTGATGCGGACAAGCCTTGAGGCAGGTCATGCACAGCACGCAGTTGCGATTGTCTGTTAGCTGTGCCGGATGAGAATAAACCGGGCAGCCTTCTGTCGCTTGGCCTTTGCCTTCGGCGGGCCCACCCTTATAGCAGTGGTAGGTATTGCAAGAAGCCGAGCAAATGCCCTGCTGAGCCCGCAGCTCGACCATCGATAGCTTGGCAAATAGACCATTCATACCACCAATAGGACAGAGATATCGGCACCAAAAGCGGCGCTCGAACAGCACAGAGCAAACAACCGCACCTGCTGTAATAATCAGCAGCAGCCAAGCCGACAGATAGGCGGTGTTTTCTAGGTTCCACAGCTCTTCCCACAGCAAGATCAAAGCAAAGCCGCCGTAGAGAATCCAGCCGCCCCAGCGCTCGGCCCAGGCCCTAGGCCAGCCCTGAAGCTGCCTTGGCCAAGCTTTTAGCGATAGCTTTTGAGCGACTTCGCCATAAATCATGAAGGGGCAAACGGCACACCACAAACGCCCAACAAAGGGAAAAGAGAGCAGCACGAGTGGCCACCACCAGGCCCAAAAGAAGTTAAGCGCGAAGTTTTGGTCGCGGGTTTGGGGCCCCAAAAAGAGCACAGCAATAACGATGGGATAAAACCAAAGGGTAAAGCCATAGTTAATGCGATCTGGCCACCACGGGCTCAGCAAAAACCGTCTGAATTTGGGATAGCTTTTTAGCAGGTTGAGGCGGAATCGACGTTTGGCGCTTTCTTCTGGCCAGAAGACTTCTTCAGTGAGGATGGCCTGGTTGCCAGACTGGCCAACGGCGCGCTCTACCATGTTTTCGAGTTCGATGAGGTTGCCAGGAAAGTCGTAGCTTTGCAGGCGACGCAGCGCAGCAGGATCAAGGCGGCGCTTTTCTATTCCCTGCTTGCGGCATAGGAGCTGGGCGAAGTAGTTGACCTGCGCTTCGATGTCGGCTTTGCGGACGCGCAGGGGCGGCACTTTGATTTGCTTGGCGGCGCATTTAGAAAGTTCGGGCAGGGCTTTTTCGGCCACCATCAAAATCCAGGCGAGGCTGCGTCGGGGGGGCAACGGCAAGGTTGCCTCAAATGTGCTTGTTTCAGGTGTGCTGGTTTCGGATGTGCTGACTTTGGGCTGGCTTGGCTGAGAGCTATCAGGTGGATGGGTGGGGGTATAGCTGCCGGTTTGAATTAGTTCTAAGATGGCAGGCTTGAGACTGTCGTCAAGGTCTTGAACGTTATTGAGCAGGAGGGTGCCTGCGCCGAGCCAGTCGAGCAGGCCCAGTTGGTTTTGGCCACGGCCAAAGAGGTCTTGCGATCGCAAATTTTCGCAGTTCACCCGAATCATCGGCTGTGCTTTATTAGCAGAACCAAAATGAATCAACGCGGCCAGGTTATCTTTGGTCAGTCCAGGCTCGCCAAAGATAATCACCGGTTGCCGCCTAGTGATCTTTTCTTCTGGCTGGCCCTCTGGCTGGCTCTCTGACTGGCTCTCTGACTGGCCTTCTAACTGGACCTCTGGCTGGCCTTCCAATTGGCCCGCTTCTGACTGAAGCTCTACTGGCTCACAAAGCTCTACTGGCTCACTACGGGTTACGTCACGGATCTGTTGTCTCAATCGGCCAGCGTACCGGCTATTGCCGACCACTCCCCGCTTTACCCGCGTCACCAGATAAGGCCGGAGTGCTTTTTGCCTTTCTTGTTCGTAGGCGAGCTGTTCGGAAACTTGTTCTAGTTTATCGGCCAGCAGTCTAGAAAATTCTTGTTCAAGCTGTGGAAATTCGTCGGTAAGCTGCTGAAGCTCGGCTGCCTCTAGTTTTAGCAGCTTACAGTCGGTGAGGGAGATGACTGTTTTTGAGGTATTTTCGGCAAGGAGAAGCGATCGCAAGTGCAGCACCGCGCCCGCTTCTAGGGTGCTGCTGCTGGCCCTGCTAGCCTGCTGCGTGCGATAGCTTTCTAGCTGGCCAGATATAAGAATATAGAGGGCGTCGGGCCGGGTGTCTTCTAAGATGAGGCGACGGTTGGCGGCAAAGGAGATTTCGTTTAGGTGGTGGGCGATCGCATCCAATAGCGGCGTGGGCAGTCCGCCAAAGATAGTATGCTCGCTCAGCCACTGTGCCAGTCGCTGCGATCGCGCCTCGGCAGATTCTAGCTGATTCTCTGGCCCATTATCTGGCCCATTAACGGATTCATCAGGGGTAGAAGCTGTATCCATGATGCGGGATAATACCAGGACAATACTTTGAAAGGTGAAATTGAGAAGTGAAATTACTGTATCACCTCTTTTTATCGCACCTGCTAAATGATCTCTGCTCACCCCTCGCCAACTTCTTTAGAGAACTGCTATGACGACTGACTTGATTTGCCTGCTGCTGCTAGCACTGTGGTCGATTCCGCTAAACCATATTCCAGCGCTGGCCCGTGTGTCTGAAGCAGGGCTAGCCTGGGCCGCGAGCAATCGTGAAAAGGCAGTAGAGGGGCCACCCTGGATAGGCAGAGCCGACCGAGCGCAGCGCAATCATCATGACAATTTGGCGATGATTGCGGCGGTAATTTTGACCGCGCAGGTGAGCGCTCAGGCAGACGCGGTGACCGGATGGGCTGCGATCGCTATTCTCGCGTTTAGGGTTTTGCACGGGGTGGCGTATATAGCAGGAGTGGCGGTAGTGCGATCGCTCGCCTATGTTGGCTCTATTGTTGGCATTGGCGTCATCGTCTGGCGCATTTTAGTCTAGCGGTCGTAGCTAACGCTTCTCGATTGGATCGATTGGACTGGTCTATCAAAAGAGCTCTCTAGTTCTTCTCGATTGTTTAACAGTATTTCTCTTGTGAGCAGACAGCGAGTCGCCGTCTACTCCGCAAAGATCTACCAACAGCAATCAGAGGAATTGATATGGCTATTATTACAGGCAGCGACAACAACGATATCTTGGCAGGCACGAACGGCAGCGATGAGATAGACGGCCTCGACGGTAACGACGTAATTGAGGGCCTAGGCGGTAACGACAATATTGAGGGCGGCCTGGGCACTGATGTGCTCATCGGTGGCAATGGCAACGATTTTTTAGAAGGCAACAAAGGCACCGACTTTATGCTCGGTGGCAATGGCGACGACATCATGGAATGGGATGATGGCGACGGCAGCGACCTGATGGATGGCGGCAACGGCTATGACACGGCCAAAGTGGATGGCTCTGTTAGACAGGGCGATGAGTTTACGCTGCAACAAAGAGACACCCTAGCTATCTTTGATCGTTTGAACCTGGTGCCGTTCAATCTCACAGTTGAAAACTCAGAGGTGTTTGAGATCAACGGCGAAGGCGGCGACGACAGCCTGATTGTCGGCGATTTGTCTCAGACAGCCGTTCAGAAAGTGATTTTTTCGGGCGGTGCCGGTAACGATACGCTAGATGCGCCAGAGACCAGCACACAGATTGAAGCGAATGGCGGCACAGGGAATGATTTTCTCGCTAGCGGCAGCAATGACGACACCCTAGAAGGTGGCCATGGCGACGACTTTCTACAGGGGAGAAAGGGCACTGATATTATGCGCGGCGGGCATGGCAACGACGTCATGGTTTGGGCCAATGGCGATGGTAGCGATATCATGAGCGGCGGTCAGGGCTTTGATATTGCGGGTGTTCAGGGGTCTCTGAGGCAGGGTGATGAGTTTGTGCTACAGCAGCGCGGCCACAAGGCTATTTTCGATCGCGTCAACCTGGTGCCATTCCGGCTAACCGTAGATACAACAGAAGCGTTTGTTATTCAGGGAGAAGGCGGTAACGACAGCCTAAAGATTGGTGACCTGTCTAAAACTGACGTTCAGTTTGTTCAGTTTTCGGGCGGTACTGGTAACGATCTGGTCAATGGCATTGGCACGCACACTACCATCAATGCCACCGGAGACAGCGGTCACGATATTTTGCTCGGGGGATCTGCCGACGACAATCTAGATGGCGGCGCGGGTAAAGATATCATCAGCGGCGGCGGCGGCGATGATATTTTGACCGGTGGGGCGCAGGCAGATGCTTTTGTGTTTAGCTCTGGCAGGGCTTTTAGAGCGAAGGATTTTGGTGTGGATACGATTACGGACTTTAATGGTTCGGAAGGCGATCGCATCATTCTAGACACAGCCACCTTTGGCAACATCACCGCCGCAGACATCGACATCGTAGCGAATGATCGCGCCGCCCTCAGAAGCGCCGGTCTGATTACCTACAGTCAAAAGACAGGCAATCTGTTCTTCAATGAAAATGGAGCAGCCGCAGGCTTGGGCAAAGGGGCTCAAATTGCAACCCTGGCGAACTCAGGCGCGTTTAGATCAGACTTTTCGATTGTCTCTGAGTTTGCGCTTTAAGTCAGAGTAGCAGATCCACCGTCACTGCCTCGGTCACTGCCCCCGTCACTGCGGGCTACCCCTCCAGGAAAACTCTCCTTCACTGGAGGGGTGGCCTGCAGAGCCATCGTGCGAATATCCAAAAATTCCCCCACCCTATACTTGACTCATCGCAAAAATCAGCCTATGTTCTTTAGCTAAGGTAGTGATGCCAATCACGCCTATTTTCTCAGAACTCATTTGACTCAAGCGCCATTGGCAGGTGTTAGCAGCACCCACCAATGGCTAGGCTGACAAACTGATATCAGCAGTCTGTAGCTTAAGGGCACTGTACCTTAGCTATCCCGATTTGCACTACATTTTGCGGCGTAGCTTTGGTCTGGTGGGTTCTGGTTTCCTCACCTACTTGTCTTAAACCGGAGACCAGACACTCATGTTTATCCCTTCTGCCCTGGGCGCTACAGCGTCCACAGCTCAAACTGCGCAGCCCGCAGCCTCCCCCGCACCTATTCCACCCGTCCCGCCCGAGCAGGTTCGCCATCTGCTGTTTGGCACCCTCGCCGCCGTGCAAAGCACTATTCGGCTGCTGCATAGTGTGGGCTACGCCGAGCCGAACGATTGGAGTCGGCCCATGTCTACTGGCAGGCCAAATGAGGTGATGGCGATTTTGACGAGGCGGGTAGGCGTGGAGTAGACGAAAGCCGCCAGGTTTGTGTTGGTTATGTGCCGCCTGGAATTTGGCTATCAGGTGCCGGGCGGCAAAGAATCGAGCCAGTTTTGGATCCTTTTGGTTCGTGGATGTTCGGAGCCGAGAGTGGGAAGTGCGATCGCCAGCGCCTGCACATACAGTTCCTTAGCCTGCGAATAGTCACCCTTCTTTTGATACAGCACGCCGAGATTCCAAAGGCTAGTGGCCACATCTGGATGTGCCTCGCCTAACAACTGCTTTCTCATCGCCAAGGCGTCTACATAGAGGGGTTCGGCCTGCTCATATTTCCCTTGGGCGCTGTAGAGAACGGCCAAGTTATTCAGGCTATTGGCCACATCTGGATGGGCCTCGCCTAACAACTGCTTTCTCATCGCCAAGGCATTTACATAGAGGGGTTCGGCCTGCTCATATTTCTCTTGGGCGCGGTAGAGCAAGGCCAAGTTATTCAGGCTAGTGGCCATAGATGGATGTGCCTCGCCTAACAACTGCTTATACATCGCCAAGGCGTCTACATAGAGGGGTTCGGCCTGCTCATATTTCCCTTGGGCGCGGTAGAGATTGGCCAAGTCGTTCAGGCTAGTGGCCACATCTGGATGGGCCTCGCCTAACAACTGCTTATACATCGCCAAGGCGTCTACATAGAGGGGTTCGGCCTGCTCATATTTCCCTTGGGCGTAGTAGAGATTGGCCAAGTTATTCAGGCTATTGGCCACATCTGGATGGGCCTCGCCTAACAACTGCTTTCTCATCGCCAAGGCGTCTACATAGAGGGGTTCGGCCTGCTCATATTTCTCTTGGGCGCGGTAGAGCAAGGCCAAGTTATTCAGGCTAGTGGCCATAGATGGATGTGCCTCGCCTAACAACTGCTTATACATCGCCAAGGCGTCTACATAGAGGGGTTCGGCCTGCTCATATTTCCCTTGGGCGCGGTAGAGATTGGCCAAGTCGTTCAGGCTAGTGGCCACAGATGGATGTGCCTCGCCTAACAACTGCTTTCTCATCGCCAAGGCGTCTACCAAGAGGGGTTCGGCCTGCTCATATTTCCCTTGGTTCCAGTAGAGATTGGCCAAGTCGTTCAGGCTAGTGGCCACAGATGGATGTGCCTCGCCTAACAACTGCTTTCTCATCGCCAAGGCGTCTACCAAGAGGGGTTCGGCCTGCTCATATTTCCCTTGGTCGCGGTAGAGCAAGGCCAAGTTATTCAGGCTATTGGCCACATCTGGATGGGCCTCGCCTAACAACTGCTTATACATCGCCAAGGCATCTACATAGAGGGGTTCGGCCTGCTCATATTTCCCTTGGTCGCGGTAGAGATTGGCCAAGTTATTCAGGCTAGTGGCCACAGATGGATGTGCCTCGCCTAACAACTGCTTACTCATCGCCAAGGCATCTACATAGAGGGGTTCGGCCTGCTCATATTTCCCTTGGTCGCGGTAGAGATTGGCCAAGTTATTCAGGCTAGTGGCCACAGATGGATGTGCCTCGCCTAACAACTCCTTTTTCATCGCCAAGGCGTCTACATAGAGGGGTTCGGCCTGCTCATATTTCCCTTGGTCGCGGTAGAGATTAGCCAAGTTATTCAGGCTGGCGGCCACATCTAGATGTGCCTCGCCAAATCTGTTTTTTGCTTGCTCCAAACGGGCTAAATTCCACGGCAGGGCAAGGCTGTACGATCCTTGCCCCTGATAAAATCTGCTAATGCCAGTAAAAGGCCATATTAAATCTTCATCACTCAGGCTATCTGTCCAGCGTGTTGCCAACTCTTCTAAATGAACAATACTGCCACTCACTTCATTCACTTTCGCCAGCATCAGACCATACTCTATCCCCTGTGCAACTCTCACCAGCGCCCCACAAAAAGCCGCCCTAATCTCTCTACCCTGCTCCGGCTTTTGCTTCAGCTTCACCCGAAAAAACTCTTGCACAATCTGATGTAGCTGAAAAGTGCCATTGCCCACCCGCTTCAGCAAACTACAGTCAATCAGCGCTTTCCGGCTTTGCTTTAGCGCCCTATCCTCCACATCCGGCCAGCACTGCTGCACCACGCCCCAGGGAATCGGTGCCAGCGCAAACATCCCTAGCAAACAGGCCAAATCTTGCGCCGCCGCGTTCAGCTCGCCCCAGCTCAGCTCTAGCGCCTGCACCACGCCCAGCGCTTCGGTCATCTCTCCTACCTGCACCGCCTGTAGCGCCTCAGCGTCTAGCCCCACGTCCTCCAGCTCTGCCGCCAAATCCCACAGCGACACCTCCACGTTATCCGCTAGGTACTGCCCTACCAGCCGCAGCCCCAGTGGCAAATAGCCCACCCACTTACACAGCAGCGCCGCCTCGCTCACCTCTGCTCGAACCCGCGCCTCCCCAGCCAAAGACGCCAGCAGCGCCAGCGCATTCTCTTCGTCTAGCTCTTGAATGCCAAACCGCTTTACCCGCCTCCCCAGCTCTAGTCGCGTCGTCAGCAGCAGCTTAAAGCGTGGATCTGATGGCGGCAGATACGGCAAAATCTCGCTGTAGTCGGTCACATCGTCCAGCACAATCAGCACCTCACCCGCAGGCCAGTGCTGCCAGCAATAGCGCACCTGATCGACCGTTTCTAGCTCTGGCAGATCCATCGCCAAGTTCAACTGCGCAAACCGCAGCAGCTGCGTCGTCATCTCCTGATCTCTTACGCCCAGCCAGCAAACCCCGCCCGCATATTGCCCTGCCCCATACTGACCAATGGCATACTGCAACGCCAGCTCCGTCTTGCCAATGCCACCCATCCCTACAATCGATGTCGGCACCAGCCGCGTTTCATCCTGCAATTGCGCGTGCAAATCCTTTAGCCGTTGCTCACGCCCTACAAACTTCACCGCCCCACTGCGCGGCAAATTGTTCGGAATGCCCGTCGGCGACGGCCCCGACAGCTTTGGCATCAGCTTTTCCAATATGTCTGATAGCTGCGCCGCACTCACCCCATACTGACCGCCAATCTGCACCGTCCCGCCCGACACCGCCGTTTGAAACGCCCTGACCTCATCAGAATTTGTCTGAGTCATTGCCGGAGCCTGCTCAGAAGTCTGAGTAGATGCCTCAGCCGCTACAGCGTCTCGCAGCTCAGGGTCCGTCTCTAGCGCGCCTTCTACCTGCTCCACCAGCCGATCGCTATCCGCATTGGGGTTTTGTTGTATCTGCTTCGCCGCAATCGTCAGCAGTCGGCGAATCGGGTCAGTCATGCTCACGGCTGCTTCTCTCCGATATGGATTTCACCAATGTAGGCGGTGCCGCCTTCCACTTTGGTTTGCCACCCTCTCGCATTGTCGCTGTTATTTTGCACCATGCTGCTTTGGTCCAAAATCTTTCCTGCATTGATCTCGCGTGCCATTAGCTGCACCTGCTCTGCAAACACCGGGTCGCTCAGCATCTCTGCCCCTAAAAACGTTGCCACGCTTTCAAGCGCCTGATCGTCGCCACTTTTTGCCTGCTCTAGCGCTGCCTCAGCAACGCTGTTTTTGCCCCGCAGTCGATTCCAAATGGTTTGGCGCAGCTCGCTCATTTTTGCGATCGCCTCCGCCGAAAACTTTTTCGCCAGTTCCCCCGCGCTGCTTTTCAGAAATTCTTGAAAGGCAAAAGTTGCGATCGCGCTTGCCGTAAACGTCACCGGATCAGCCATCAGCATTGCTCCAAGCTCAACTTATCTAATCAATCTATCGTACTCATCGTGAGCACCTATCCACACCCAGATAAAATCAGCCCCATCTTCTACTGCTAGTACCCTATGGCTCAACCCGACTCGCGCAGACCAAAACTTTCCTACTTTTTTAAACCTCAAAGAAGGATGATTTGGATCTGCTTTGAGTAGCTCATAATTTTTCCGAGCCAGTTGCTGAACAGACTCAGGTAACTGGTCAAAACGTTTCCAAAACTGTGGCGTTGCCTTATGCACTTGCTGTCCTATGCACTCTATAGATCCTGAAGTGTGCCTTCTGCTTTTGCGGCCAGTGCTTCTGCCAGTAAAAAATCTAACTTCCCAGCAGCAGCATCCGTTTCAATCTGCCGATCCCAAATCAACCAGTCTTTTTCTGCGAACCACTCCCTCAACCGCGCAAAGTCTTGCTGAGACAGCGCCTCAATCTGAGATTGGATCTGTTCTATCCGAGTCATTTTTATCACTCCTTATCTAGTCGTACGTTTGCGATCGCATATCGTAAGCATTTCATTGCCACCCGGCTGTAGCTCATAATCTACCGTCTCTACCCGGCACTCGTAGCCCTGCGCTTCAAGATGTTCGATTGCAGGCTCTAAATGGGGCGATTTTGTCTGTGCTAATGTCACCAGCGGGAAGATTCTCGCTTCTGGGCTGACCCGCAGCATTTCTGCGATCGCCTCAATATGAAAATTCGTATCTAGCTGCTCAGAATACAAAAACAAAAAATGAGAGCTCAAGCTCAGCTCATAGCTATTGTCTGCATAGGCAAGCCGAGGTAATTCTCCTTCCGCATAGCGCCCTGTCTGCTTCCCTGTCGGGTAATCTGCATAAAATCGCTCTGCCACTGCTATGCGGTGCTGCCTTAGCGCCGCTGGTGAAGCATGATAGCCCCAAACCCAATCACCGGGCGTACTTTCAATTTGATCCATAATGTCATCAAGCACAGCGTAAAAGCGATCGCGAATCTCCTGAGCGCCAAACGCATACAGTGGATCGCAAGAGTGAATCCGATAGCCCTTTGCCGTCCCTTCGGCGTTAAAGCTTGCCGGCCCATCTGCCACACTCAAAATAGAGCGCTGCAAATCCGACTCACTCAGCGCAAACATACGAACGTATTCACCAAGCGATCGGCCAAACGGCACCACGCGCTCTAGCTGCATCGCCATAAAAATTACGCCTACGACGCCTCGGCTTCAGGTTTTTCTGGTTCAATCTTTTCAGTAGCAGACGCCTTTGTTGTCTTGCTTGCTGCCGCTGTTGTAGATTTGGCCTTAGTGCCAGTTGCTTTGGTAGCTGTTGTTTTAGCAGTTTTTTTCGCAGTCTTCTTCTTGTCAGTGGCTTTTTTGGCAGTCGTCTTTTTGTCAGTGGCTGTCTTTTTGGCAGTGCTCTTCTTAGCTGTCTTTTTGGCAGTACTCTTCTTCGTGGTCGCCTTCTTTTTCTTCACCTCACCGCCTTTCTCTTTCAGCAGCGCCACCGCTTCTTCTATCGCTACCTCCTGCGGCTTTTTACCCTCTGGCACCGACACATTCACCTTGCCGTGCTTAATGTACGGTCCGTACGGACCGTCATACACATTAATCGGCTCTTCATCTACCGGATGCTTACCAATCTCATGAATCGGCGTTGCGGCCTTGCGGCCTCGACCGGCCTTCGGCTGCGCCAACATCTCTAGTGCCCGCGCTAGCTCAATAGTTAGCACGTCATCGTCACCCTTGATAGAACGATAGTCGTCTTTTCCGTCTTCTTTACCCTTGGTATGGACTACATACGGGCCAAATCGGCCCAGGCTCGCCTTCACGTTGTTGCCCGTTTCTGGATGCACACCCAGCAAGCGCGGTAAAGACAATAGGCCCACCGCCATCTCCTGCGTTACGTCTTCGGCCTTCACGCCCTTCGGCAAAGATGTTCTTTTCGGCTTTTTGTTCTCTTCGGTAATGTCGCCTAGCTGCACATATGGGCCAAATCGACCGATAAGAATGTACATCGGCTCGCCAGTTTCAGGATGCAGTCCAATTTTCTCAGGCCCTTCGGTTTTCTGCTTTAGCAGCACTTCTACCTGCTCATCATCCAAATCCGCCGGGCTCACCCCATTCGGAATCGAGGCGCGAACAGTCTCTTCATCTTTTTCTAGCTCTACATAAGCGCCATATTTTCCAATCCGCACCTTCGCCATCAAATCATTTAGATCCACCGTCCGCGCCTCGGTCGGATCAATGTTGTCTTGGCGCTCTTCTACCTGGTGGGCCAGCCCCTTGTCACCCTTATAAAATCCTTTTAGATAGGGCAGCCATTCCACATTCCCGGTCGAAATATCGTCTAGGGTCTGTTCCATTTTGGCAGTGAAATGGACATCTACAAGATCAGGAAAATTCTGTTCTAGCAGCTCGGTAACAGCAAAGGCGGTAAAGGTGGGCACTAGGCTGTTGCCAATTAGCTCGGCGTAGCGACGGGCAACCACAGTGCTGATGACAGTAGCGTATGTACTAGGCCGACCAATGCCTTCTTTCTCGAGGGTTTTCACCAGCGAGGCTTCGGTGTAGCGAGCGGGGGGCTGGGTTTCGTGGCCGATAGCTTCAAGCCCTGTGCAGTCGAGGGCGTCGCCAGGTTTAACAGCCGGCAAAATGACCTCTTGGTCTTCGATAGCCGCATCGGGGTTGTCAGAGCCTTCGACATAGGCGCGAAAGAATCCGGGGAAGTCGATGCGTTTGCCAGTAGCTTTAAAGATGGCGTCATCGACTTCTATTTGCATAGTGATGTTGGTTTGGCGGGCTTCGGCCATTTGAGTGGCCACAGTGCGCTTCCAAATCAGGTCATAAAGTTTCAGCTCACGCTCTTTGAGCGAGGTGTCTTGAGGCGTGCGAAACACTTCCCCAGAAGGTCGAATGGCTTCGTGGGCCTCTTGGGCACCTTTGCTTTTGGTCGAAAACTGACGAGGCTTGGGGCTCAGATAGTCTTTACCATATTTGTTTTCAACACAGCTACGGGCGGCTGCGATCGCCTGTTTAGACAGACTGGTCGAGTCGGTTCGCATGTAGGTAATAAAGCCTTTTTCGTACAGGCTCTGCGCTGTGCGCATCGTATCGCGAGCCGAAAGCCCCAGCTTGCGGTTGGCCTCTTGCTGCAAGGTAGAAGTTGTGAAAGGTGGCGCAGGCTTGCGGGTATTTGGCCGCTCATCTAAGCTAGCCACGCTCCAGAGGCTGCTTTCCAATCGGCTGCGCAGCGCGGTGGCTTCTGCTTCGTTCAGCAGCAGGACGTTGCGACCTGCTTTTACCTGGCCGGTTGACTCATCAAAATCGCTGCCGTTGGCCACGCGGGTGCCGCCGACTGACACCAGCTTGGCATCAAAAGGATTGCTCTTCGCCTTCATCAGCGCCGCCTTCAAATCCCAATAAGACCCTCGTCTAAAGGCGCGTCTAGCCCGCTCTCGTTCTACTAGCAGCCTCACCGAAACCGACTGCACACGGCCTGCCGATAGCCCAAATGCAATTTTTTTCCACAGCAGCGGCGAAACCGTGTAGCCCACTAGCCGATCTAAAATGCGGCGGGTTTCCTGCGCGTGAACCAGCTTATCGTCAATGCTGCGGCAGTTCGAGAGCGCATCTTGAATCGCCTCTTGGGTGATTTCATGAAAGACCATGCGCTTAGTCGGCACCTTCGGCTTTAGCACCTGTAGCAGGTGCCAGCTAATGCTTTCGCCCTCTCGGTCTTCGTCAGTCGCCAAAATCAGCTCGTCGGCTCCCTTAAGGGCATCTTTGAGGGTTTTAACAACCTTCTTTTTGTCCGTAGGAACGATGTACAGCGGCTCGAAGTCTGCGTCGGTGTTGACCCCAATTTGAGCCCATTTTTCTTTTTTCACCTTGGCTGGAATTTCTTTCGCCGACTTGGGCAAGTCGCGGACATGACCCATCGACGCCTCTACCTTGTAGCCTTTGGGCAAGTAGTTGCGAATGGTCTTGGCTTTGGTGGGGGACTCAACAATAACAAGCGTAGACATACGACCTATTTGTTCTCAACTGAGGTGGATAGTATCTAGATGATGAGATGACTCTAAAGAAACCGCGAGACCAAAGCCAATCTCTGGGCTAATTTGGCTAGACTCGTTTGGCTTTCTCGTTTGGCTCTAGTGCAGTTTGGCTCAAGCATTCCCACCGGAATGTGCCGCTGGGTCATATAAGGAATGTACGACGCAGAATTAGTAGGTCCTGTGAGCGCCTCCAAGTTTTGAGCGCCTCTATATATCTCTATATATAGCGATAGATCAAAATGGTTCAATCCGTCTACCCTAATTTCTACGCTTTGCTAACTTTGACTGCGGCGGTGCCGGCAACGCTGGCGATGCTTTTTGATGGGCGTCTGTTTTTCTTTGTAGCGCTAATTGATTGATTGTGTCTATTAAATTTTGACAGGATGCCCAAGTTTGCTACTGGCACCTAGCGCTATTTTTGATGGGGGTTTGCCTTTTTTTGCGATTGTTTCTACAAAAAAAATCGATGGATTGTGGGGTTATCGGAAGATACAAGGTAAGATTTCAAGGGAAAAACTTCACCTGGCCAATATTTCTGGGCTGTACTCGATGGACTTTGCCAATATTGCTGCTCAGCTAAATGCGGGCATTATCTTGCCGGAAGGAATCGTCATTGTCACGATCATGGTAATTATCGTGGCGGATATTATTGGCGGACGGGGGGTAACCAAGTGGCTTCCCTACGTTGCGATCGCTGGCCTGCTCGCGGCAGTTGCCGACTTGCGGCTGCAGTGGGGCGCGCCTGATCCAATTGCCTTCTTAGGCAGCTTCAATGGTGACGATCTCAGCATTGTTTTTAGAGGGATTATTGCGCTATCGACGGCGGTGACGATCCCAATGTGTATTCGCTACATTGAGCGTTCGGGCACGGCGCTAGCCGAGTTCTTGGCAATTTTACTCACAGCCACACTTGGCGGCATGGTCCTTTCGGGTGCAGATGAGCTGGTCACAGTGTTTGTTTCTTTAGAGACGCTGAGTATTTCGTCTTACTTACTCACCGGCTACATGAAGCGCGATCCCCGATCAAATGAGGCGGCGCTGAAATATTTGCTAATTGGCGCAGCAAGCGCAGCAATTTTTCTATACGGCATGTCTTTGCTGTACGGGCTCTCGGGCGGTGAGACCAATTTGAGCGCGATCGCAACTCAAATCGCCGCTAGCAACGAAGAAGCTCCCATCGGCCTTATCATTGCCCTTGTCTTTGTCATCGCTGGCATTGCCTTTAAGGTGGCCGCGGTACCCTTCCACCAGTGGACGCCCGATGTTTATGAAGGCTCGCCAACGCCTGTTGTCGCCTTTCTTTCCGTCGGCTCTAAAACCGCAGGCTTCGCGCTTGCCATTCGGCTGTTGCTCACCGCTTTCCCCATGGTGGCCGAGCAGTGGCGCTTTGTTTTCGCAGCGCTCGCTATTTTGAGTATGGTGCTTGGCAACGTGGTCGCCCTTGCCCAAACCAGCATGAAGCGGCTGCTAGCCTATTCGTCAATTGGCCAAGCTGGAATCATCATGATCGGCTTCATCATTGGCACCGATGCAGGCTATTCCAGCGTTATCTTCTATCTGTTTATCTACTTGTTTATGAACCTGGGCGCATTTACCTGCGTCATCTTGTTCTCCTTACGCACTGGCACTGACCAAATCAGCGAATACAGCGGCCTCTACCAAAAAGATCCTCTGCTGACGCTGTGTCTGAGCGTTTGCCTGCTGTCACTGGGCGGTATCCCCCCCCTCTCTGGCTTCTTCGGTAAAATCTACGTCTTTTGGGCGGGTTGGCAGGCAGGTGCCTATACCCTGGTGCTAGTAGGTCTAATCACCAGCGTTATATCCATCTATTACTACATTCGTGTGGTCAAAATGATGGTAGTCAAAGAGCCCCAAGAGATGTCTGACGTGGTCAAGGCGTACTCTACGGACGACTGGGGTTTGCCAGGTATGCGACCGCTACAGGCGAGCCTGGTGCTAGCGGTTGTGGTCACTGCTCTCTCGGGTGTATTGGCCAACCCACTGCTGACGCTAGCCAATAGCTCTGTGGCTCGCACGCCTTTGCTACAGCGCTCAGTGCTAATACGCAACGCTGAGATTGCCGCTGTTGATACTGATATTACGACTGAGGCTATAGGACAAGTACCTGGCAGCGCCTTAAAAACTATGCCGGGCCGTTAGGCTACTCTCTACTCTCTCTTTTCTAGCGCTTAATTTCTTGAGCTTCTTTAGGCTGCTTTCAAGCCATCAGTTCGTACTCAATGTCGTCCTGGTGGCTTCTTTGTTTAGCCAGTATATTTTTGACGTGCTTTTTCACCGTATCCACGCTAATCCACAGTGTGGCCGATATTTCTTTGTAGGCAAGGTCTCGCAGTCTCATCTGCCAAATCTCAGTTTCCCGCTTTGTTAGGCCGTACAGTGCGGCGTCTGAGAGGGCTTTATTTCGTAGCGTTTGCTGGCGATCTTCTAAGACGACTAGCAGACAAGGCTCATCAGCGATACTGATGTTTTGCACGCGAACGCGAATAGTGCCTAGCTTTGGCAAGATAATGTCTGCATCTAAGCCAATTTTGTTAAAAGAGAGGATGTTTTGATTGCTGAGTGCCGGCTGGCATACCCGCCAGATTTCGCCGGGCAGCTGGTTGTCTTGAGCATTCAGCAGCGAGCAAATACGTTCAGCAGGCAGGTTGATCTGACGGATGCTGCCTGACTGGCTGGCAATAATAAAGCCATCTTGCAGGTTACCCAGAACGGCCCGCAGCACGCCTGAGAACGAATCTGTTCGAGAATGAGCCTCTTTCATCTTGATAAATCCGGTAATACGCTGTATGAAGATTTATCAGTGAATTTTTGCTGATTTCTGCTGAACTGTTCGTTCTCTTACTTACTCTATCTACTTATTAGGCCTGGTCATCTCGTTTAGTGACCCTGCTCTGATCATCTCGTCAGTTATCTCTCCACACATCCAACAGGGCACTTGCCCGCCGCATGCCGTCGTCGTCGTCTTGTCTTTCGTAGAGTCTAAGTGACTGTTCAAGCGTATCGATGGCGGCCTGATCGTTGCCTTGGCCCCACAGTGCTAAGCCCAGGTTGTAGTGAACGCCCGCGTCGTCGGGAAACATCCGAATGAGCTGACGATAGGCCAAGACAGCCCGCAGATACTGCTCTCTTTCAAGCAGGATTTCTCCCAGGGCAGCCTGGGCTGGGCTCAAGCTAGGGTCGTGCTGTACGGCTTGCTCAAAGTGGTTGAGGGCGCTGGTCTGGTCGCCTCGCTTGCGCAAAATTTCACCTAGGCGGAACTGGGCTTCAGCGTTGCTAGGGTTAAGGGTGACTGCCTGCTGAAGTTGGTCAAAGGCACGCGCTTCATTACCTGTGTGCAGCCAGATTTTGGCCAGGTTGGCGTGGACACTCGCCCGGCTGCTGTCTAAAGCTAGGGCTCGCTGCAGAGGACCAACTGCCTCATCGTAGTCTTCCTGGGCCAGGTAGAGCATGCCGATGGCTTCGTATGCCTGTGCGTTGTTAGGGGCAATTCTAACGGCCTGCTCGTAAGCGGTACGGGCATCGTCGTAGCTTTGCAGGCGTAGCAAGGAACCGCCAAGGCCAACAAAGGCGTCCGCCTCGCGGGGGGAAACTTCTAGCAGGTCGCGGTAGGCATCGGCAGATTGCTCGTAGCGCTCATCCATAAAGAGGCTGTGGGCAAGACCGTAGCGAAAAGGCAAGTTGCGTGGGTCGCGCTCTAGCGCCTGACGGTAGTATTCGGCGGCGGCTTCAAAGTTTCCTTGCTTGAGCTGGAGAAAGGCAATGCCAGAGTACAGCCGGGCGTTGTCACGGTCTACTGAGATGGCCTGCTGATAGAGGGCGATCGCACCAGCATAGTCACCTGAATCAACCCGCCTTTGCGCATCGCCTAGCAGCGTTGAGAGCTGCTCAGTTTGCGCGTCGCTAAGATCGGGGCGGCTTGCTTGCGCGATCAGAGCGCTGTTAGGTAGACGAGTAGGTGGCTGTGAGATTGAAGCGATCGCCTCGTCAACGGTAGCGGGTTCTGCAGCTAAGCTGCTAGGAACCAGCGGAGCGCCACCTAATAGCCCAATGGCTGCGAACAAAACAGTGAACTTATGCGGAACAGTGAATCTATGTGGGTAGCCCATGAGCTAACACCTCCTAAAGACTTGGCCTGAAAAAAGTAATAATGGGAGAAAGCACTCACAAAAAACTAACTGCACCGGTTCGGATTCATGATTCTATCAACAACTGACTCACTTCAAGGAGAAAATATTCAGAGCTATCTGGGTATTGTGACGGCTGAAGTGGTTTACGGCAGCAACGCCCTGCGAGATTTCTTTGCAGGTATTCGAGATGTCTTGGGTGGACGCACCGGGGCTTACGAGCGAGTGTTTGAAAAGGGTCAGCGAGATGCCCTCAAAGAGCTAGAGGCAAGGGCTCAAAAGCTAGGAGCCGATGCCGTTATTGGCGTTCATATCAAAACAGATACGATCAATATTGATGATCATGGCGTATTGATGCTGATTACAGCGACGGGGACGGCTGTGAGGATATAGCCTTGCCCAATAGTCTTTAATGGGTCCAATAGTCTTTATGGACTGCTGCCTGCTATTGCCGCTGAAAAATGACCGAGAGGTTATTAGCAGGCATTGGAATGGTTTGACGGTGGTTTAGATGGTGCTGCTGGGCGCTTTGACAAACGGCTTCTAAGTCGCGAACGCCCCATTCAGGATTGCGATCGCGCAGCATGTGGTCAAATGCCTCGTTGCTCTGTGCAGTGTGTTCACCCTTTTGCTTGAACGGTCCATATAAGTACAGCACGCCGCCAGCTGGCAGTATGCGCTGCGCCCCCGCCATCAGATGCTCGCACATCTTCCACGGTGAAATATGAATCATATTGATATTGACAATAGCGGTAATCGGCTGCGCTAAAAGCGTCTCCTGTGCGGCTGGCAATTCGACCGGCCAGGGACTTTTGCTCACATCTAGCATCAGCGGTGGCCGTAAATTTTGGGCCGATACCGTTTCTCGCCAGGCTTGGATACTCGCGATGCGTTCGTCTGCTGGCTCGCTAGGTAGCCAATGCAGCTGGCTGAGCCGAGGCGCAAAAAAAGCTGCATGTTCTCCAGTGCCGCTGGCAATTTCGAGCACTGTGCCTGTCGCTGGGAGGATTTGCTGCAAAACCGCTAGAATCGGCTGTCGGTTTCTTTCGGTAGCTGGTGCGTACTGTCGGGTTCCAGATTGAGTTTCAGATTGAGCTTCAGGTCGGGCTTCAGGCATCAGAGGTAGGCTTCCATCGCTAGCGGACTTTAGCACCATACCTAATACAACCCCTAAAAACCTAGTAGACCGGGCGTGCTACTGTTTAGTAACGCTTGGGCCGTGCGGTAGTAGGTGGCCCAATAATAGGTTTCAGGTCTTGCCCGCCACTGCTCTCTATCAACATGTAGGGTCAAGATAGGAACAGTAGCACTGTCGCTTTCGACGACAACGTTAACCGAAACGTTAGTGGTTAAAATGTCTTGGTCAAAGCTGCGCTGTGCACCTGCTCTCGCGGCCATTTCAGCTCGGCGAAGCAGCGTTTCATAGGTCTCACCGCTTTCTCTAGCGAGGAAAAGATCTAGGCGTGAAGTGTATGCCTGAGAAGCTTGGGGCGCGATTAGGGCTTCTGTTATCCACACGCCCGTTCCGCCAATCAGGGCGGCAACACCTGCTGAAACGAGCGATCGCTGCCAGGCGCGACACGTTCTGCGACGCGGGCTAGCGAAGCGTTGAGCCGCTCTTTTAGGTGACTTTCTCGGCGAGTTCATTGGCGAGCCCATCGGTGGGTACAACGGGTGAGTTGGATAGCGGGTTGACCACATGCGATTAAATCTACGTAAAGATAGGTTTTAAACTGTTCAAAGAGACAAGTGATGCCGGACTTTACCTAACAAGTTTCCCAGTTTATAAGATCTGCACACTTTTTCGAAAACTCTGCTGCATAAGCGCTGCGGTTGTGATAGTTTCTGGGGGCAGATAAATACGGTTGGCCTCGGGATAGCTTGAGGCGAGAGGCGCTTGAGGCAAAGGACGCCCCAGGCAAAAGACGGTTACAGCATAGCGCCTATCTCCTTTTTCTAGAGTGAAGTATTGGGTAGGTTTGTTGAACTGACTGCTGTGTTTATTGAGCGATCGCACTGGTCGTACCCACGCTATAGTCTGGAGACGTTTAATGGCTAACTACTGGGCCATCACCATCGGCATCAACCAATACCGGCATTTGCAGCCACTGATGCATGCGCAAAACGATGCGCTGTTTGTCCATCGATTTTTGACAGAGACTGCTGGTGTCTCTACAGATAGCTGTGTGCTGCTGAGCGATCTGGCTACTTCAGTTGGTCAGCAGGTGGTCTATCCCGATAAGCCTGCCCTGTCTGAATGGATCCAAACGATTACGCAGCGCATACAGACAGATGATGTTCTTTGGTTTTTCTTTAGTGGCTACGGCGTGCAGCTAGAAGGCGCTGACTATCTGATGCCGATTGATGGCGATCCGGCTCAGATAGAACAGACAGCTCTAGCCGCGAGCGATCTTATTAAGACCTTGGCACAGCTCCCAACCAGTCAAGCGCTACTGGTATTAGACATTAATCGGTCTCAAGGATCGTTTGCGGGCCAAACCATCGGCCAGCAGATAATCGACTTAGCCGAAGCACATCAAATTCCGCTATTGCTCTCTTGCCAGCCCGAGCAGTACTCTCACGAGACATTTGGGGTTCGCCATGGTTTGTTCACAGCGGCGCTACTAGAAGCTTTTCAGCAAAAGCGTACGACCCTCAGCCAAATTGCTGACTATATAAACAAGCGCCTGCCCGAACTCTGCGAGCACCATTGGAGACCGATTCAAAACCCGGTGAGCCTGATTCCAGAGGCGCTGCGCTTTGCGGTAGTAGTGCCAGAACCACAGGTGACAACAGAAGCGACAGCCGGAAGTGTTGGGGCCGATACAGACGATACGCTGGCGCTACCCGTCGATCTAACGGCAAAGTCAACTGCCGGATCAACGACCGAGCCAACTGCCAAGCCAACCGTACTCGCAGGCTCTACTGGAACGCTAGTTGGCGCAGCAAGCGCTAGTCAGGGTTCGGGTTCGACGGTCGATAGCGTTCCATCTACTCAAAACAGGCAGCAAACCCGAGCAGAGCGTCGCAACAGCAGCGCAATTGTGCCTGCTGGCCAAACTTCTCTAGTGTCGCCCGACCGTAAGCCTTCGAGCGCTTCAATGATCAGTGGCGCTCGGTTGAGAAACTGGGGGCTAGCTGCCTTGGCTTTGCTGATGCTAGGCGTATTGCTCAAGCAGCCTTTTGTGCGATCGGCCTGGCAGAACATGACTGGCAGAGTAGCAGCGCTGGGCGATCGCTCAACAGCAGAAGAAGATAGTGCGGCCACGGCTCCGACAGATCAAGACGCGGCCCCTGAAGCAAGCTCGGAGGCGGTTCGAGAGACTATCCCCCCCGAAGAGGCCACAGCCGAAGAGGCCACAGCCGAAGAGACCACAACCGCTGAAGATTCTGAAGCAGTTCCGGCTATCGGAGCGGCCACAGCGCCTGAGGCTGAACCTGGCACGGCAGCGACCGCAGCTGACACATCAGGATCACCCACTTCAGGGACGACAAGTGCAGAAACAGCAACGCCTGACGCGGCGACCCAGGCGCTGTTAGCACAGGCGAGCGCGGCTTTGACACAGCGCCAATATTCAGAAGCGCTAATCACGCTTCAGCGGGTGCCCAAAGGTCAGCGAGACAGTGCATTTTCTTCAATTTTGACGCGGGCGCGAGCAGGCGTAGCAGAAGCACAGCAATACAACGCCTCGGTACTGACTGATGCTAGAACCTCTATTCAGCCAACGCAGGCCTCTGGCTTTGCCAATGCGATCGCCAAAGCCAGACTAATTAGACCCGGTCAGCCTTATTACGATGAAGCGCAGCAAGACATCCGTAGCTGGAGCCAAATTATTCTAGATATTGCCGAAGGACGGGCAACTAGCGGCAATTTAGACGGTGCGATCGCGGCGGCTGGGGTCATGCCTGCTGACAGCCCTGAGTTTCGCAAAAAGTCCCGAGAGCGGATCGTTTTTTGGCAGCAGCGGCAGCGCAGCCGAGAAGTAATTGCGGCAGCTCAAGAGATTCCTCGCTCAGGTCAGGCAAGTACGTATCAAAAAGGCATTGTCAAACTACAAGAAGTGCCGATTGAGCATCCAGAATACGAAACGGCTCAGCGCCTATCCGACGAGTGGAGCGATCGCATCTTTAGCATCGCGCAGGCAAGAGCCGCTCAAAGTCGCTGGGGTGCAGCGATTCAAGCAGCCGTGCTAGTACCTGCTGGCACAACCGCCTACGAACCGACTCAGGCCGCTATCAAGCGCTGGCAGGCAGAAGAAGAGTAGTTCGCACGCTGCGGCCCCCGTTCTCTTAATGCTTAGGATTCTGATGCTCTAGTTCTGATGCCCCAGATTCTAATACCTCAGAACAAAGGGCTACTCAATCTTGTGTAAAAGGCGGTTATTCTTCCTGCTGGAGCATTGCTCGAATGCCTGTGAGCTGATCAACAGCCTTTTGCAGCTTGGCATCGAGGGTCTGCTTTTGGCCCATGAGCTGCTTGAACTTTTGATAGCGGGCGATCGCCAGACTAAGCGCACCCATTTGCTCTGGCGGACAGGGGTGCGATCGTAACTGTCCATTCTCATCTAGACTACACAGCCTGTACTGCGTCGGCGCGGCGCTATTGATTGAAGGGCTACTTGACTCGCTGTCAAATGGCTGACTGCCTAGCAACTCGTTTGATAGCGGCACGTCAGGTGCTATCTCAAGTCCTAGCGTCTCGGCATCGTCCACTTGCGGCTGATCGGCTAGTGTTTCTATGTACCGCATAATCGCATCAGTATCGCCGTGACGCAGCAGCGTTGCATCGGGCCCCGAGATAGGTGATACGTCTGCCGAAGACTCGATCCAACCTTCTACCATCGGGCCTTGCGCATGCAGGCTATGCAGAGCTGCTACTAGCTGCCGAAGCTGTTTTTGCCAAGTAACAATAATTGACTGAAGATCTTGCAGCAGATTTATGGCCATGGCTGGATTTACCTCGTGCCGCTGGCTGATAGAGGTCTGAGAGCGAAACGGAGGTAAAACAATAGAACCTGGTAGCTGAGCTAACGCATCTACGGCTATTGCGCCCTTTGGCAGGCTGGTTGAGTTGTCCTGCGGATTGCTGTGTCTTTCTCTAGAACCACTGTTTGCAGAACCGCTTTTCTTCTGACTGCCTGATTTAAAGGAGGTCCATTGAACTGATTTTCTCTGCTGAGGGGCTCCCTGACATTTCTGCGGAGACTTTTCTGGGTCGGGCTCTTGTTTAACAAACGGCTGTCTTTGCAGCGGTCGTCTTTGCAGTGGCTCTGGCGTAGAAAGGGTCTGTGATAAAAGCTCGGGCGTTGCCGATGTCGCCGATTGAGACCCTTCATTAGGGAAAGATTGAGAAACCATAATGGTGACGGTTGATTAACAAACCAAGGGGCGCGCCCCAGTGTATCTATAGCTTTGGTCACTTGACTCGAATACAGCAATGCAGGTAAAACCCTTATATCGCGGCAGATATAGCAACAGGCCAAGTGACTAGCGCTACCCAAATGCGTTTGAGCAGCGCTATACCCTGTGTATCCAGCTTGCTACATTCTCAAAAATATAGTGGTCAAGAATGTATCAAGATTAGATGTTAGATGCTGATAGTTTTGCATAATATAGAACGCTTTCAGCACGTGGGAAGTTGACAACTGGGTAGTTTGTCTTTGCTTTTCGTTCATCTCGCGTAAAAACACGTAGGAGATATGCGCAGCTCAAGCACACGACAGAATAAAGCGCTAACAGCCTAAGCGCACAGCAGCTAAGCCGTTCGTACGTTCAGCAAAAGTACAAAGCTAGCAAATTTGATAGGTATGTAGATCGCGATCGCTCACAGTTTTAATTCCAGACCTCAACTTCCGTCTATTGACTCGTCTCAACCTATCGTTTCATTTGATAACATCGAAGCAACTGCATCTTTAAATAATGACTCGTTTAACTACCCATCAAAAAATAGAACTCAGCTAGAACTCAGCGGCAACTTCAAAGGCAGCTGCGTCACGGTAGCAACCGACTAGCTGATCACTCGAAACTGCCTACCTGCTGTTATGAACTGATTTTTTACTCATGTCTAAATCCACTTTTTTCAGATATTTGCCTGCGCGCCTGAGGCCTCTTGGAAAACCTGCTGTTTGGGTGCCATTAGCGGCTTTAGTCCTCATCGGTGCTTTTCTGCTGGAATACCAGAGAAACCCTGACTGGTTTGATCGTCGGCCTGGGTCAAACCTAACGCCCGAGTCGCGGCTGACGGCAGAAGAGGAAGCAAGGCTCGCTGAAATTGATACGTTAGATGTGCTGCTAGACGGATCTCGTGTGTCTGAAGATACGCCACCTGTAACTAGCCAAATCAACCCAGACGCGCCTATAGATACCGACGCAGAAGGTAGCAGTGATGACGAGTCTGACGAACTATCTTTGCAAGAGCAGTACCCTATTCCCGGAACAGCTAGCACGGATACAACGCTACAGCCCGGTCGCTCTTCGCTTTTCTCAAGTCCTAGCGCTTTGCCTGGGCGCTCATCTGCTAGCGAGTCTAGCAGCGGCACAACTTTCAATTTTGGCGATAGCCTAGTAGATCCGGCCGCGCCTAGCAACAACAGCGCTTTGGCAGAAGCACTCAATCGTCGTGAGAGCGCCAGACTCAGTGGGCAAGAAAGCGGATCGGCGGCACCTAGCGATACGAATGCCAGCAGCCCGGCTTCACCGACCTCGCCGGGAGCCGATGCTGGGACCAGTCAGGCAGTACCTTCAGCTCAGCCCGTTCCCGGCAGCTTTATTCGAACAACCCCAGAAATGTCACCGCCTGTGGGTACTACCGGCTACCAAGCACCTGCGACCTCCGACTTATCAATATTTAACACTAGGCCCCAACAGCCAACACCAAACCCATACAACACCGCTCCGACTAACCAGTCAACTAACCAGTCGAGCAGCCGGGGTGTTGCACCTGCGCCGATTGGCCAGGCAGCTCCTGCACCTGCTAGCGTAGCGCCGCCTGCCATCGCGGCACCTAGCGCTGCTGCTACTGCCCCTGGGTCTACGTCGCCTACAGGTAGCCTCTACACCGTGCCTAGCTCTGTTCAGCCTGATCAGGGACGACCCATCAACCCGAGGCGATGACCTACAAAAATAAGCTGAGATAAGGGGACACTTCAAACCTTACAAAAAGATTATTCAGACGTTGGCTAGGGCGATCTATAGTGCAGATAGAGTAGCTCTGTGGATACGCTGCTCTATGAGTACATTAGGCTTAGCGCGATCGCAGAATGCAAAAGATCCTGATCGTTGATGACGATAGCACCTTGAGAGCAGCGCTAACCCGCTACCTGCAAGATCGCGGCTTTACAGTAAAGAACGCGACATCAGGTACAGAGGGTTTCAATAGCTTTGTTAAGGAAGCTCCCGACCTTATCGTTTCTGATGTGGTTATGCCGGGAATGGATGGGTTCGAGCTATGTGTAAAAATTCGCGCTACTAGTGCTGGCCAGCTGGTTCCCTTTATCTTTCTTTCTGGGCGCTGTGATTTAGAAGACCGCATTCAAGGCCACACAATCGGCGCAGACGACTATCTAGTAAAGCCTTTTCATCCTAGAGAGCTAATCGCCAAAATAGAAGCTCAGCTAGCACGTGCTAGCCGCATTCACGCCGAGTTAGCGCGGGTACAGCAGTCAGATCCCGATTCGAGCGAAGAAAAGCCGCCCCTGCCGCTAACACCTGCCGAAGAAAAAGTTTTCTGGGAAGTAATTCAGGGCTACACCAACAAGACAATTGGTGACCATCTGTTTATCAGCCCGCGTACAGTACAAACGCACCTTAGCAATATTTTAAGTAAGCTATCGGTCGAAAACCGCTCTCAGCTCATTCGCTATGCGTTTGAGAATGGCTACATGTCGCCCCAAAGCTCTAGATAGAGCGCCAGCAGGTAGCTAGAAAGGCGGCCCAACAGAACACGCAAACTGCAAGCCTGACTCTGGCAGATTGCTATATTATTGTTGAGCAGGTAACAACCTGATGTTTCTTTGCAACGCGCCTTTTATGGTCGTCTTGTTTATACCCAACGTATGTCTCCTAACGCGATTGATTCGACTGATCTGAATGTGCTGGCTAATACGCTTTCTACAGGCACTCTAAGAAAGCAGCTTCAAGCGATTTCTGAACTCTCTGAGATGCAAGGCGCTGGTGAGCAAACTTTGATCGCGTTTGTGCGAGAAGGCTTAGACGGTGAGCCGACAGCCGCTCACGGCAGCGCTTATCAAAGTCTTTATGGTGCGGCGTCCGAATCAGCACAGCGTTTCATCGAACAAACGGCTCCGACTGGCCTGATAGCACCGATTTCAGCTCAGGGGATAGACTACAGCGACTTGCAGATGCTTTTGATTAGGCAAGCGTATCAGGCAGCTGACAAGCTCACGACCGAAAAGCTATGCGAGCTAGCAGGCGAAAGAGCTGTTCAGCGTAAATGGCTATATTTCACAGAAGCCAGTCAGCTTTCGACGACCGATTTGCAAACAATCGATTTTCTATGGCGGCTGTACTCAGAAGATAAGTTCGGCTGGAGCAAGCAGCGTGAGCTATGGATGCGTCTAGGCCAAGATTGGGAACGCCTATGGGTCCAGCTTTTGTGGAAGTCTGCGGAAGGAAAGTGGACCCGCTATCCGGGTGAGTTTGTTTGGGATTTGTCAGCGCCAGTAGGCCACTTGCCGCTTTCTAACCAGCTGCGGGGCGTGCGAATGATCGATGCCTTGCTTTCTCACCCGGCCTGGCAATAAGCTTCGACTTGTTTGCGATTAGAGAGCCAAGCGGTTGAGCTAGCGGTTCAACGGCTGGCTGCTCGCTGGGTAATTCTAGGCACCGGGCGATAGTCTTGCCGAACCCAGCTAGGGTTCACTAGGGTTTGCGCTGCGCCGATAAGCTGACGGGGATGATCAATTAAAAAAGCTGGCTTTTGCCTTGCGAGCGCTTCCCGGCTGCTAAACCCCCAAGAAACAGCAGCCACTAAGATACCAACTTGGTTGGAAGCATCAATGTCTCTGGTTTCATCGCCAACATAAATCACCTGAGAGAAATCGATGTTGTCGCGCTGAACAATTCGCCTTAGCACGCGGGCTTTACTCAGCAACCCCACCCCACCTTGCACAGAGCCAAACAAGCCTCTAATACCGTGCCGGACGAGAAAACGATCGATGTTGCGCTGCGAGTTGGAACTCATAACCATTAGCTCGTGCCCCCTTTCAACCAGCTCTTTTAGCGTGGATGTAAGTTCGGCAATGATGGGAACCGTATCTAACTCGACGCCTAGCTCACGGCGCACGTGGCGAATTAAAAACGGTAGCCGAAACAAAGGTATTTCTGCTTGCTTAAGCATTTCTTGTGTGCTCAAAGACTGGTAATACCTCAGCTTTTCGGGAGTAGTAGGTGAATAACCGTATTCTGGCGCAATCCGATTGGTAATGCGCACGATGGTTTCTAGCGTATCGGCAATGGTGCCGTCAAAGTCAAAAATTAGGAATGCCACGCAGTCAAGGGTAGTTCTGTAACAGGAAGTTCTGAAACGGTCTGAAACTGTAGATCCACACTCATATCATAACTGTCAGCGGGATGTGATGTGATAGTTTCATATGGCTTTAGTGAGATTGCGCATAGGCTCAATGTATGAAACAGCTACTGCGCTTCGTGGTATCGCATCGGGCTTATTGCCAGCGACCCGACCTGAGTATGCTACCGATAAGCCATAGGCCGAGAAATGATGCAGCGGCAAACAGTAGGGCGCTCAACCACTGAAGCTGGGCGGTTTGCTGGCTGGTAGTGATGATGGCTGCGCCGATGATCAACGCAGCGACAACGGTGCTGAAGGCACGGCGGTTAGCGGCCCGCTCTAGGCTGCGCTGCAGAGCTGACATACCTTGAATTTGAACATTCCACTGCAGGGTTTCATCGCTGAGGCGATCGAGTAGAAAGCCAAGCTGTCTAGGGGCAGACAGTGAGAGATTGCGGAATTCTAAGCCGGTCCGAAGAAAGATCTGGAGCGGATCTGTGCGGATAAGCTGCTGTTGGAAGAGATCGACCATCAGCGGCTTGATTTCGGCCATGAGGTTGATAGAAGGATCAAACTGACGGGCTGCGCCCTCTAGGTTAGCAAGCGATTTGGTGAAGAGACCGATGTTGGCGGGCCATCTAAGGTGATTGCGAATGCCGGTTTCGATGACTGCGCCGAAGGCTTCTGCGGTGTTGAAACGGTTAAAATCTAGGCCGTAGTAGCGACCAAGCAGGCGACTATAGTCGCTCTCTAGCCGAACAAGATCAACGGGCTTGAGGGGTTCGGTGAGGTTGAGGGTGAGCTGAGCGCAGCGCTGCGCGTCGGAGCTGACAACAGCAAGGACGAGTTCGGTGAGGGTAGCGCGAGTTTGCGGATCGAGACGGCCCATCATGCCGCAGTCGAGAATGGCGACTTTGCCGCTGTTGAGATAGAACAGGTTGCCAGGATGAGGATCGGCGTGGAAGAAGCCGGTGACAAAGTACTGAAAGAGAAAAGCTTTAAACAGTAGCGTGGTGATTTGGCTACGTTCGCTTTTGGGGGTTGCTTTGGCTGTCCAACTGCTGGGGTTTGATCCGTTGCTTTTTCCGTTGTTGTTAGGGTCAGCAGATAAATGAACAGATGGATTGGATGGCAAGGCCGCTTGGAGTAAGGGTCTACCGTCTAGCCATTCCATGACTAGAATTTTGCTGTTGGTGAGAGGCCAGATGATGCTGGGAATGACAAGTTTTTCGGCGTCAACCCAGGGGCTGCCCAGCAGATCTTGGCGCAGCTCGTCAGTGTAGCGAGCTTCGGTGGTGAAATCTAGCTCAGCGGTGAGGGCAGCTTTGAATTCTTGGGCTAGCTCAGTAATGTTGTAACGCTGTCCGAACTGGGTGTTGGAAACGAGCCGGGCAATGTCTTTGATCAGCGCCATGTCGCGCTCGACCAGGTTTTCGATACCGGGGCGCAGTACTTTGACGGCGACGGTTTGACCGTTTTGGAGGATAGCGCGGTGGGTTTGGCCTATAGAGCCTGCCGCGATCGCAACATAGTCAATTTCGCGAAAGATCTCGTCAGGCGATCGCAGCATATGCTGGCGAACGTAAGTCTCGATCTCTGCGGCGGGGACGGCGGGAACGGTGGATTGAAGGCTGCTGAGGGCTTTGATATAAGACGCAGAAAGTAAGTCTGGCCGGGTGCTGAGAAGCTGGCCAAGCTTGACATAGACTGGCCCTAGCTCGATTAGGATGTTGCACAAGACAGCGGGCGGTGGCAGGCTAGGCTCATCGGCTGCACCGCCAGTGAGCAGCCGTCGCATATAGTCCCAACCGTTTTTGAAGAAGACTTCGACGATTTCACGCTGCCGCGAAATTAGGTCAGGCGTCAGTATGGAAGGAAGGGGAGAGGAAGACATACCGTTTGCGACTGAAGAAAGGGGGCTACTGGCTGAATTGGCAGAGGCAGTCGCTTGTCTTGATGCTAGCAAGTCTGAGTCGATATGCGCGAGTAGGCTATTCTCGTCATCATCACGGTGAGATAGGGCTTGGCGCAAACGCCTCTGGTGCTCTGCGTTCGTTCCTTTTGTTCATTCCCTTTGATAGTAAGATCCTGTCGTATTTCGCCAGTATTATTGTGAGAAAGAAGCCTGGATCAAGGGATGGAGAGTAAGAAAGTGGTTCAGCCGATGCAGATTTATCCAAGCGAGCAGACGTTTTCTACAGGTGATTGGGATGCGATCGCGCCTTTTTGGTATCCTATTGCCTTTAGTCACGAAGTAACCGATCGCCCGGTGAGTGCAACTTTGCTAGACCAGCGATTGGTAATTTGGCGATCGCAAGACGGCCTCAGCGTGGCCAATGACATCTGCCTACATCGAGGCATTCCGCTCAGCATGGGCCATGTTGAGGCCGATCAGCTCATCTGCAAGTATCATGGCTTTCACTACAGCCGGGGCGGCCAGTGCACGAAAATCCCGGCCAGTCCTAATGCCAAAATTCCAGCCAGGCTTTGCCTAAAAACGTACCCTGTACAAGAGGCGTATGGGCTGGTGTGGACAACGCTGACAGGTGGCAAGCAGGCTGAGAGCCAAATCGATAAGCCGACCTCAATTCCCTCTTTTCCAGAATGGGAAGACGCTGACTATCAGCAAATTTTGCCCGATGCAATCTCCGTTGAGGCAGCGGCTGGGCGACAAATGGAGGGCTTTTTAGATGTGGCGCACTTCGCCTGGGTACATGCCGAATCATTTGGCGATCGCAGCAATCCGGTTGTCCCTAGCTACGAGGTCACCACAACGCCTCAGGGGATTCGCTCTAAGTATCTCAGTACCGTCAGCAATTTCCCAAAAGGATTACAACACCTTGCCCCAGACGACTTTCAGTGGCTGAGAGATTTTGAGGTGTTTTTACCCTTCACTGCGCTGCTCAGGGTTCATTTTCCCGAAGACGGTCGCCTCTGCATTCTGAACGCGGCTTCACCGATTTCTGCTCGAAAAACACGCGTTTTTTCGCCAATCTGTCGCAACTTTGGTAAAGACCAGCCTTTAGAGCCCGTATACGAATTTAACTACCAAATTTTTAACGAAGACAAGGTAGTTGTAGAAGCTCAGTACCCCGAAGATCTGCCTCTAGACTTGCGGGTAGAAACGCACATTGAGGCAGATCAGGCTTCGATTGCCTATCGGAAAGGGCTGGCGGGGCTAGGCTTAAGTCGGCTATATACAACGTAGCTCTGAGACCGCGCTCAGTGAATATGATACTTAGCGACCATAAGGGCTTAGTTCACAAACGAGGGCCTGAGCCTTCAGAAAACTAAGCGCAGTTGAAACCTAGTACCTATTCTAGCTAGAGCTAGCAGCGCTGCCGACAGCACCTTTAATAGCGGCGATTCCCTGTTCAACACTGGCCCATACGCCCATGTCAGGCTCTTTACCGGCAAGCTCACGGGTGCCTACAAAATACAAGACGCCTTTAAGCACTTCTTGATGAGCGCGGTTTTCAAAGTTGACCTTGTTTAGCGGCTCAACAGCATCTTGCAAATCGTCGTCTAACGACTGAGCAGCTTTGTGAATCACCAGTCCGGTCATCGTTTGCTGGTGCTTTAGCAGCTCTAGCTGAAAGAATTTGTCATAGGTAGTAAGCTGGTCACCGTCCATCATCGACTTTACGGCCTCTGCGTGCTTTTGGGTAATGTCGCGTGAGTCGGCAGTCGCCCCTAGCTGGGTAGCCGCTTTTTGAATATCACCTAAATTTTCGCGGTCTTGACTCAGCATTTTTTCTAGCCGCTCGCGGATGGTGTCATCTGTAGTAGCACTCATTAGCTTCTGCTCTAGCTCAATCAGCGTGCTTTGAAAAAGCTGAAGATCGGCTAGCTTTGTTGCGATTGTTGTCATATCAGACATCTGTTAATCATTCCTGGACCACGCCCTGCTAAAAGCACGCTCAAAACGCGCTAGCAGACGATTAGTCATTAAAAGTTTGCCTTTTTATGGTTCCGTGAGAACAGAATAATCTCCTCCGTCTTCAGAAAGATTCGGTTGCGTTCAATATGGTGAGGTTGACCATGCCAAGAATAGCTGCGCTGAGGTCAATCGACTGCACTAAGGTTTTCAACTGGTGGTTTAATCGACTAGCAAATGAAGCGGGTAGAGGATATAAGTTCTGATACAGCTTGTGTGTGCTTCTCTGCTATAGGCTAAAAATATGAACTGAAAATATGGACCGAGAGCACAGACTAAAGATACAAACCAAGAGAATACAGGGGCTATGAGTTTTGCCTCTTTTGTGGAGGGCCGCTAATGAGTACGCTTTTAGTCGAAAATATTCACACTTTAGTGACGATGAACGATACCCGGCAAGAAATTGCTAGCGGTGCGCTTTTTATTCGAGATAATGTAATTGAACAGGTAGGGACGAGCGAAGCGTTGCCGTCAACAGCCGACGAAGTGTTGGATCTGCAAAACCGTTATGTTGTTCTTCCTGGTCTAGTCAATACTCATCATCATTTTTTTCAAACGCTGACACGCGCGGTTCCGGCGGCGCAGGACTGCGATCTGTTTGGCTGGCTGCAAACCCTGTATCCCATTTGGGGAAAGCTGACAAGCGAGGGGGTGTATGCCAGTACACAGATGGCCGCTGCTGAGCTAATGCTAAGCGGCTGCACAACGGCAAGCGATCATCTTTATCTTTTCCCTAATGACTGTCAGCTAGATGATGAGATTCGTGCTGCGCAGGATATAGGCATCCGTTTGCATGCTAGCCGAGGCAGCATGAGTGTGGGAGAAAGTGCCGGAGGCTTGCCACCAGATAGCCTGACAGAGAAAGAATCAGAGATTCTTGAAGATTCTAGAAGGCTGATTGAACAATATCACAACAGCAGTCGTCATGCGATGACCCGAATAGTATTAGCGCCCTGTTCTCCTTTTTCGGTGACGCCGGATTTGATGAGAGAGTCAGCAGCGATGGCGCGGGCCTATTCGGGGGTGCGACTGCATACGCACCTAGCGGAAAATAAGAGTGATGTGGACTATAGCCTAGAGAAATTTGGGCTACGGCCAGGTGACTATGCGAAATCGGTAGGCTGGCTGGGTGAAGATGTATGGCACGCGCACTGCGTACAGCTCAGTGACGATGCGATCGCTCAGTTTGCAAAAACAGGCACCGGGGTTGCCCACTGCCCCTGTAGCAACATGCGCTTGGCTAGTGGCATCGCGCCGCTACGCAAAATGCTGACGCAGGGGGTGCCTGTAGGGATTGGGGTAGATGGAGCCGCTTCTAACGATGGGTCTAATTTGCTGCAGGAGGCGCGAACGGCATTTTTGTTGGCCCGAGTGCGCGATCAGAATGCCTCGGCAATTACGGCTAGAGAGACCCTGGAGGTCGCAACCCGTGGCGGAGCCAGGGTGCTGGGCCGCGATGACATTGGCTACCTAGCACCGGGGATGTCAGCAGACTTTGTTGCTTTTAATGTGGATACGCCCGAGCTGGTAGGCAGTCATCATGATGTGGTGGCGGCGCTCATTTTTTGCCAGCCCAAAGGCGTAGACTACAGCTTCATTAATGGGAAGAAGGTAATTGATCGAGGCCAGCTATTGACGGTGGATTTGGGTGTGTTAATAGAGAAGTGTAATCAGCTCGCGACGGCGTTGGTGAGCTAGTCACACGGCTCATAGTTTTTTAGGGTCAGCTAGGTTGTTGATCGAGCGCCCTTGTAACAGCGCGTGTAGGAGCATGCTTTAAAAGTACGTCTTAGCGGTATGTCTTAGCAGTACAACATACTGCTACAGTTCGTTACGATCTGTAAGTTTTCTTATGTCCGCTAACAGGGAATGTGATAGATAAAGAACACTTCAGCGTTGTTTACGCACATTGACCAAAGACGGCTGATACAGGAGATCTTTGCTAGATTTCACTCCAAGCCAAACACAAAACTGAATAATCAAAACTTTACGGAGGCCAGCTTCAAGAATGATAAAGATTTCTTTCTCAAAATCGACTGCTCTCATTGGATTAACTGCTTCATTGTTGGTAATAGGCGGTGCTCAACGGTCAAGACAACAGCTCACTCAAGATCAGCTAAATCAGCTTTCCCAATCAAATACCGGGCCAGTAGCCGAATTTGCCCTAGCTTCTGACGCGCCTGTAGACGTGCGCTATGTCTTTGATGATGAGACTCAGCTAACCCAATCATTTCAAGACGTGCGCTATCAAGAGCTAGCCGAGGCTACCCAAAGCTTCCTAGACTCTCTTACCGAAGAACAGCGCGCTACCGTTCTTCTCTCTTTTGATCATCCTTTCCGTACGCGTGCTTTTTGCTATGTGCTCGCCCGCTGTAACGACGAGTACGTTGGTCTACAAATGGCAGATCTGACGGTGCCTCAAAAAATAGCGCTGAATAATCTATTGATGAAAAGCTTTAGCGGCGCGGGCTATTCGAGAGCCATTCAAACGATGAACCGCGAGTGGCTAGTAGAAGAAACTGAAAATGCCCACCGCGCCGATCCTGAAAAGTATCCAACAGTTGGCAGCCCGCTGGTGGCCGAATGGACACCGCCGCCGCAGCGCAGCGCACCAAACTACTATATTGCCTTTTTTGGAGAACCGGCTGATCTAAACCCATGGGGACTGCGGTTTGAGGGGCATCATCTCAGCTTCAACCTCACCTTTGGGGGAGAAGGCGAGCAGCCTACGGTCGGCACTGCGCCAATGTTTTTTGGATCGAGCCCGATGATCATTTCAGAAGCGCCAGCGATCGCAGAGGGAGAAGAGACGCTTTATCCTCGCTGGCAGCAGGAGCAAGGACAGCAGCTACTACACCGGGAGGCTTGGCTAGCGCGTTCGTTTTTAAAGTCTTTGGACGAGCCAACGCGTGAGCCGGGAACCTGGTCGGAGCTGCCAGATGTGGTGTTGGCTGGGGGCGCAGAGGTGCCTTTAGATGCCGCGTCGTTTTTGGAAGGAGAGCAAGCGGGCATTGCGATCGCTGAGCTGAACCTAGTACAGCAGGCGTTGCTATCGGAGTTTGCGCTGGAATTCTTAGAATTGCAGGCCAGTCAGCACATTGATGTGGAGGCGTTTAAGACCAACATGGCTAGCGCTCGGGTCTGGTGGTTTGGAGATATGGAAAATGAGCAGGGAGATTTATATTTCCGAATTCAGAGCGATCGCTATCTGATTGAGCTGCTACAGTCGGATACGTTTGGGGTAGTCAGTGAGGTAGAAAGCAACCATGTGCATGCTTCCTTTAGAGATTTAACCAGTGACTGGGACCACAACGCTTTGGGAGCGCATTTACATCAGCATCACCACCATGAAACGGCGGCTCATTAAACTGCCTGAAAAAAGAGAGTTGTAAAGGAAAAGCTGTAGAAAAAGCGCAGTAGAAAAAGCGCTATGCAGAGAGCTATAAAGAGAGAGCCATAAAGAGGGAGACATAAGGGTAGATCTTTAGTTGCAAGATCTACCCTTTTATTCGTAATCGTTCCCCGAGCCGTACTTTACGGCGTCTCGCCAGCGATCCGCAGCATACTGTTTTTTCTCAGACGTTTCTCGCACGTCCACAGCGCTTTGCATCGTGTTGAGCAAGCTATATCGGCCCAAGTTTACAAAGTGGCCTGTCCAGCTAGCGATCGCACCTATCCCCACCTGTGGCAAAATGCTTAGCACTAGCTTGGGGTGTCGCGTAGCGGTTCGTAGCATAGTTTTTGCTAGGGCTGGAAACTGCACCACATCTTGTAAAAAGGGCCGCAGCACCTCGTCGCCTAGCTCGGCCATATCAGCGAAAATCGTTGAAAGCACCTGATTGATTTTATTAGGTGGTAGTGTTTGTTCTATACCGACGCTCATGGACTTTTGAAACAACCAAGTGACAGATAGATTAGGCTGATAGGGCTGTAGTTTGCTCAAGGATTTAGCCTCTAGCAAATCAGCTTGCAAGGCGTCGTCAATCCCTTGGGTGAGGCGCTCTAGGTGGCGTACCATTGCCCCAAACCCACCAAAGCTAAGGGGAGACTGACTGCCGCTAGAATCGCCTACGGGCAGCGTGCGGTTCCAGGTGTATTGTAGGGGGCTGTCTTTATAGCAGGGGAAAAAGCCAAATAGGGCTCTAGCAAAGTTTAGCTGCTCTAAAGAGACATTTTGATACTGGGGCAGTAGCGCAAAATAGTCTTCAAACAGTTCTTCTAAGCTGATGCGGCTAGGGTGCGCATCTAGATAGGTAAATAGATAGGTGGTTCGCCCGTCGCGAGCGGGAAACGCTTCCCAAAAGTACTGACACTGCTTCTGGATAGGGGTAAAAGAGACAATTAAATCTCCCTTTTCGTTGTGGTCGTAGCCAGTTGCGCAGGTGCCCACGACTAAACAGATCGCGTCTGGTGCTTTGCCCGCTCGTGCCTGCTGCACGATAGGAGAGAAGTGGCCCATAGCATCAACAAGCAGTCTGGTGGTGATGCTGTCGCTGTTAGCTTGCGTTTTGTTGGTTTCTATCTGGACGCCGTTTGGGTGCACGGTTGCAGTATGAAAAGGCGTGTTTTCTAGCAAGGTGCCGCCCTGTGCTAAAAACTTTTGCTTAAGCTGTTCGAGTAAGCTGACTGGATCGACGCCAATATTTAGAACGTCTTCTACCCACAGAGCGGGGCCACCTTTGAAGGCAACACGAGCAGGATTATATTGAGATGCGATCGCCTCATCTAGTCCCGCTTCACTTAGCAACCCCATTTGCACAAAGGTGTCTAACTCTCGCCGAGAAATGTTCCATTCCTGAGTGCGCCCGCGTAGCTCGCCCCGTTCTAACAGTGCAACTCTCCAGCCTAGCCCTACGAGCGCCGCGCCTAGCAATATGCCAAGCGTACCCCCACAGATGACGACGTCGTAAGTCACTGATTCTAGCGGCTCATCCTGCTGGCTTACGACAGGCGAAACCTCACGAGGACCGGCCTTGTAGGTGCTCCACTGCTCATCCGCTTTTTGCAGCCCTACCCATGGGTTACCAGCTATTTGAGAGAGTATTTGCTCGGTTTTATTCAGAGGTGTTTTGTTCATAGCTTCAGTGTAGAAACAAATGACAGTGTAGAAACAAATGACGAACGAAGCTGGCTATTTTTTTGGCTATTTTTTAGCTATTTTTCTTGGGGGCGAGCTAGTCCTGTAGGCTGTTATGTAGTCTGAGATGGAGAGTAAGGCAGTGGCACAGATTGGGGTAGCGGTAGTTGGGACTGGATTTGGGCAAAAGGTGCATATTCCGGGGCTGCAGGCCCATCATCGAACTGAAGTGGTGGCGGTGTGGAATCGCGATCGCACCAAAGCTCAGCAGGCGGCTCAGCAGGCAGCTCAGCAGACAGCCGACGCCGAAAGCATCCCTTTGGCCACTGATAGTCTTGCCGAAATTCTGGCCTCAGATGCGGTCCAGGCAGTGACTCTGGCCACGCCGCCCTTTGCCCACTACGACATGGCAACAGATATTATTAAAGCGGGTAAGCATCTGTTGATTGAAAAGCCAGTGACGCTTAGCGTAGAAGAAGCTGAGCATCTACAGCATCTAGCAACTGACCACGGTGTAATTGTGGTTCCTGACTTTGAGTTTCGCTTTATTCCGGCATGGCAGCACTTTGCTGAGCTGTTGCAGCAGGGCACAGTGGGCAAAAAGCGCCTAATTAAAGTTGACTGGATTGCCTCTAGCCGTGCTAGCGCCGATCGCGCCTGGAACTGGTATGCCCAAAAGGCGCTGGGCGGGGGTGCGCTAGGCTCTATTGGCTCTCACACATTTGACTATATTAACTGGCTGTTTGGCCGGGCGGTTAGCATTAGCGCGACGCTTAGCACCTCTATTCCTCAGCGGCCCGACCCTAATACGGGAGAGCAAAAGCCGGTAGATTCTGATGATGTGTGCGCGATCGCGCTGACGCTGGCCGACGATACGCTCTGCCAAATTACGCTCAGCGCAGTTAGCTATGCCGGGCGTGGTCACTTTATTGAGGTCTACGGTGATAAGGGAACGTTGGTAATTGGCAACCCTAGTCAAAAAGACTATGTGAACGGGTTCAAGGTTTATGCAAGTCAGCTAGGCGAAACGCTAGAGGAGATCCCGACGCCGGAAAAATTTAACTTTCCAAAGCTATACGCCGATGGCCGAACGGCTCCATTTGTGCGTGTGGTAGACCATTGGGTGAACTGCATTGACGCGGGTACAGCGAGTGCGCCTGCTATGGCCGAAGGGATTTATTCACAGCTTTTGATGGATCTAACCCATCGCTCAAATTACAGCCGAACACAGATAGCGGTGCCACCTGCTTAACAACGGTGCCGCCGCCTAACAACGCTAGTCTAGAAACGCTAGGGTTGTTACGAGCCTTCCATACGATCCCTTTCTTGAGTCATAGATTTTTTCTTTGTTTCTCCTTCTTTTGAAGTAGTTTTTCTCAACGAAAGGTTGATAGTCTCATGAAACATTTCCCTTGGGAGTATCTCTAATGGCTGGAAAATCAGAAAAGGCGTCGTATCAAGCAACTGCTGAAGCCAAGCTAGAGCAGCTACAGGCCCAGATTGGGGCGCTGCAGGCAAAGACGAAGCTAGCAAAAGCAGATGCCAAGGTAAAGTACCAGGAGCAGCTAGACGCTTTGCAGACAAAGCAAACCGATCTTCAGGCCAAGTTAGAGTCTATGAAAAGCTCGGCGGACAATGCCTGGGAAGAAATGAAGGTAGGCGTGGAAGCCGCCTGGACTGAGCTACAAACTGCGTTTGATAAGGCTAAGGCTGAGCTAGATAAGGAATAGACTAGGAGAGTTTTGTGATTGCCTTTAAAGCGCCGTTAAGATGGCTGCTCTCCATTTTTATGGTGAGCGCAGGCGTTTTGCATTTTGCGACACCTGAACCCTTTATCAAAATTGTTCCAGGGTTCTTGCCAAGTCCGGCGGCACTGGTTTACATCAGCGGAGTGATAGAGATTTTGCTGGGGGTAGGGCTGATGGTGCCAAGGGTGCGATCGCTCAGCGCCTGGGGCCTCATTCTTCTTTTCGTCGCCGTTTATCCGGCCAACATCAACATGGCCATTAACCCAATTGAGATGGGCAGCATCCCCGATGTTTGGTGGGTACATGCCATTCGACTGCCGTTTCAGTTTATACTGATTGCCTGGGCCTACTGGTATACGGATGCTAAAAAGGATGCCTATTCGTAGCGGCCTACTGCTCTTTTGTTCAATAAATAAGCATAGCTATTGAATGCCCATGCATCAGTCGCTAGGATTCGACTGTGTAGCTGGTGAGCAATGGCAAATCGGGTGGTTTGACTTCGCTCGATTCTACCGATTATGAGAGCGACATACTTAAAGTAAAAAGGCGTAACTATTACCAAGTTACGCCTTTTTTAAGAATTATCGTCTTCGATTGTTTGCTACGTGACTGTCAAGCTAGCTACCGAGCCAGTTGCCGATATCCAATTTATCGATCCAGTTACCGATCTACGGAACCCATGATAATATCTACGCTGCCTAAGATCGGCATGATATCGGCAAGCTTTACGCCTTTGAGCAAGTTTGGCAGAATTTGTAGGTTGTTGAAGTCCGCAGCGCGAATCTTCCAGCGCCATGGAAAGACGTTGTCTTCACCGATGATATAGACGCCGACTTCACCTTTGCCTGTTTCTACGCGTACATAGTGCTCGCCTTCAGGAATTTTGAAGGTGGGTGCAATCTTTTTACCCGCAAACTGATAGTCAAAATCATTCCACTCGGACTTGGGCCCGCCTGCCATCCGCTTCGCTTCTAGATTTTCAAAAGGCCCACCTGGTAGCTGCTCCATAGCCTGACGGATGATCTTTACCGACTCGCGCATTTCATTGATGCGCACAATATAGCGGGCAAAGCAGTCACCCTCGGTGGCCCACTGCACATCCCAATCTAGCTCGTCATAACATTCGTAGTGATCTACTTTGCGCAGATCCCATTTGACGCCAGATGCGCGCAGCATGGGGCCAGAGCAGCCCCAGTTGATGGCATCTTCGCGCGACATGGTGCCAACCCCTTCTACCCGGCGGCGGAAAATGGGGTTGTCGGTAATGAGCTTTTCGTACTCATCGACTTTGGGCATGAAATAGTCGCAAAAATCTGCGCACTTGTCGATCCAGCCGTAGGGCAAGTCAGCCGCAACGCCACCGACGCGAAAGTAGTTGTTGTTAATTAGACGAGCCCCGGATGCGGCTTCCCACAGGTCGTAGATTAGCTCGCGCTCGCGGAAGATATAGAAAAAAGGCGTAGTCGCACCGCAGTCGGCCATAAAGGGGCCAAGCCAAAGGAGGTGATTGGCAATGCGGTTTAGCTCCAGCATGATCATGCGGATGTAGCTGGCGCGCTTAGGAACTTCGATGTTGGCCAGCTTTTCGGGCGCATTGACGGTGATAGCTTCGTTGAACATGCCTGCCGCGTAGTCCCAACGGCTGACGTAAGGGACGAACATGACGTTCGTACGGCTCTCGGCGATTTTTTCCATGCCACGGTGCAGATAGCCAATGACCGGTTCAACGTCGATGACGTTTTCGCCGTCTAATGTAACGATGAGCCGAAGCACCCCATGCATAGAAGGGTGGTGCGGGCCCATGTTGATGACCATGGGTTCGGTTTTGGTTTGCAGCGTAGCCATTGCTTAGCAGGCGTCCTTATATGCGGGTTTCTTCTATGGCTTTATTGTCGTACGTTTACTCTCAAGATTCAACGTCCAAAAGCACTAATTTGCCTTGATTATAGAATAGTGCTTTAAGTTTTGCTCTCTTTCACGGTTGACTCAATATGTCTGAAGACGCTTCCGCTCAGCCTTTTTTTCATGTGCCAGTACTGAGTGCGCAGGTGCTAGAAGGGCTACAGGTAAAGGAGGGCGGACGGTATCTAGATGCTACGGTGGGCGGCGCAGGGCACAGTGAGCTGATTTTGAAGGCGGCAGAAAATGTGGCGCTAGTAGCGCTAGATCAAGATTTGCAAGCGCTGGCGGCGGCACGCGAAAGGCTGCAAGTGTGGGGCGATCGCGTATCGTTCGTCCATACTAATTTCTCGCGTTACGAACCGGGCGATCTAAAGTTTGACGGCATTCTAGCCGACATTGGCGTTAGCTCAGCCCAGCTAGACCAGGCTCAGCGGGGCTTTAGCTTTCGCGCCGCAGCGCCGCTAGATATGCGAATGGACAGCACGCAAGCACTGACGGCTGAGGAGATTGTGAACTATTGGGATGAAAAGGCGATCGCAGACACCATTTATGAATATGGCGAGGAACGGCTATCGAGACGGATTGCGCGGCGAATTGTAGACAAAAGACCGTTTCAGACCACAACCGAACTGGCCTGGGAAGTGGCAGGCGCGTATCCGGCCAAAGCACGTCACGGGCGCATTCATCCGGCGACGCGAACTTTTCAGGCACTGCGGATTGCGGTCAACGGTGAGCTAGACGCGCTCAAAGAACTGCTGACAAAAGCGCCTGACTGGCTAAATCCGAGTGGACGACTGGCAATTATTAGCTTTCACAGCCTAGAAGATCGGATTGTGAAGTATGCCTACCGAGGTGATGAGCGGCTGCAAATTAAGACGAAAAAGCCGCTGGTGGCAAGCGATGATGAAGTGAAAGAGAATGCGCGATCGCGCTCCGCAAAGCTGAGAATTGCTGAACGAAAAGAAAGTGAACGCTAAAAAGTAGGCTTTTCTGAGAGGCAGAACAGCGCTAGGGCAGCAGTGCTAGAGAGCGTGGCGGCGGTGAGGCTGTCGCAGCCGCCCAAAATTTGAATTGGAAAAAACAGGCAAAGCGCGGTAGCGGTAGAATAGCCAACCGGCTGGCTGAGAAAGAAAAAGAATTCTTGGGTTGTTTCTAGCCATTCCAACAGCTTTAGAAACTGGTCGAGTATTGCCATAAGAGTCCTCCCTAATTGTTCGTTTTCTATCTTGCTATTGGCATCTACAGATTTCTGTTCGTGATGATAACGATCTGCGCTGCTTGGCTGCTGTTTTAGCCCTTGTTTAGCCACTGTCTAATTGCCATTTAGCTACTTCGTGCCAGCACCCGATCGAAGGTTTGGCTGAAGATGGGTTTGGGCACTTTGCCGACCCAAGTTTCAATAGATTGCTCTACTGGGCTGAGCAAAGTGAACTGTGGAACACCGGTTGCACTGTACCGGTCAATTTGGCTGGCCCACTGCGGATCGTCGATGTTGAGCATGACAAAGTTAATTTGCTCTCCATACTGATAATGTAGCCGCTCTATGGTACTAGACATGCTTTGGCATGTAGTGCACCAGTCGGCATAGAATTCGATTAGGGTTGGGTTTTGGTTGGCAATAGCCTGCTGATAGGGCATCGCTTCTGCGGCCATTGTCTTCAGGCCAATGAGCCCTGAAAGCGGCGTCATACTCATAGTGCTGGCCGCTGGGCGGGTAAGAAAAAAGGTGGCCGAAACAACTGTCAAGATTACAGAGACAATTGCACTCCACAGCTTCAAACGCTCTTTTTTTGAACTTGAGACAGTCATTTTTAGGCAGTTTCCGCTGACACTTTTTGTTAAATCTGTTGATACCTGTCTGTTGAGATCTACCTATTGATAGTAATAAACCAAAAAGATATGCAAACCTAGCAGCAGTCCAAAGACACTCACTAGCAGGATATGAGACGGCAGCCAAATGGCCCGCATGGCGCGAATGAGCGTGCCTTTACCAATCGAATAAGCGTTGCCCTCCGCGAATTCTACCTTCTTGAAGCCAAACACGCTTTTCGGCGATTCAAATACTCTTTTTGGCGATTCTAAGACGCCTGTTTCGGCAACTGCGCCCATCAGGGCGGTGAACGTGACGCCAAAAAAGGCCCAGAGTAAGATGGCGTTAAAGTTTAGGCCCGATACGCCGATGGTGTGAATGAGCACGAAAGCAACTAAAGCAATGCCAGTAAAAATATGAACGGCCCGGTGGAGCATCATTTGCCCTGGCACTTTCCACTTGCCGGGCAGGCTGCTGCGCTTGCGAACGGTCAGCAGCATTTCGATACCGACGAGCGCCAAAGCGGCAAAGCCAGTGCCCTGCTTGTAAGTCTCACCGCGGGTGAACTGATGGAGATCGACAGAGCGATCGCGCAGCATGTCTGTATAGACCGGGCTAAAGGCAAAAGGAATTAGCAGCAGCGCGCAGACTAGCGTAAGAATGATGAGCGTAGAGAATTGGGGTTTCATCGGCTAGGTGCAAGAGTGAGTGGCCGCGTGTGCTTGGCTTTGGAAGTTGGCTTTAGAAATTAGCTTTAGAAAGAAGCATCGAAGGGCGCAGGGTACTGCGCCCTCTAGAGGTGTGCGTTTAAGCGTCGGCTGGTATGCTATCGACTGGAATGTTGATGATAATGCCGCCCATCACATCGCCCATTTCAAAGACTTTGTCGGGATAGCGCTCTAAATGTACGGGGTGAGTGTTGTGGCAAGTAACGCAGGCTTCTGCAACAGCCGGATCAGGATACATAGCAGAAAAATAAGCCTGATCGCCAACTTCCTGGTAGCCTTTGACGGGCTCGCCGGTATCTACCATTTCCTGAACAGATGCGGTTTCAAAGTCTCCTTTGGGGGCCTGATTGTCGTTGATGTTCCAAGGAGAAACCAAGCTGTAGGTAAATAGGCCTTCTTCGTTGGCGATTTCAGAGCCCAGTCGAAACATTTGAGCAGGCAGCGGAATACCGTCGGTTTGTTGCCAGCCCTCAGTAGACTCAATTTCTAATACGCCTTCATCTTTAGCCTTGCCCTCAAGCGTCTTGGCGCGGCTGACGACATGCTTGGTGTAAGCGGTTCTGTCGGCAGCAAGAACGGTATGAATGTAGTCGGAGACGAGTTCGGGCGCGATGGCAGGGCCGGCGGCGGCGGCTGTGGTTCCGCCACCGCCACTGCTACAGGCAACGGCGCTAAAGCAAATAGCCGCTGCTAAAGCTAAAAGGGCTAATGTTTTGGCGCGAAAGCGCTGCGTCCAACTGGTGTTAACCATTGTCATTGGAAGTTCTCCTAAGTTAACTGTAAAAGGTTGTTATTTTGTCTTTTTAGGTCTGGTTATTTTTGACCCGTTTGTTTTTGACCTAGCTGTTTTACCTAGCTAATGGTCTAATCTGTTTTCGACCGGTTGGTCTCGAACGGAATTTCTGCTAGAAGATTACTCTTCTGCGGCAGAAGGATTGCCCGACCTCTTAATTTCTGCGGCTCGAACAAGCTCGAAAGACGGATGCTCGAGCGTTGGAGGTCGGTCAAAATCGGCTTCGACGAGTTCGTCGTCGAAAATGCTGTTATAGCTGTATTCCACACCGTGGCAGTTCATACAGACTTCGCCCACCATGCGATCGCGCGGCTTTAGCGTGTAGGTGTTGTTGTGGTTAACCTTTACTAGCAGCGTGCCGTCTCCTTTTTTCTGGGCACTGCGCGGCAGGTGGCAAGTGGCGCAGGTGACCATTTCATCACCGGGGCGCGGCAGGCTAGGATTGGCTGCGATCGCGGCAAAGACAGCTTTGCCATGCTTAGAATTCTCGTAGTTAAGCGAGTGATTGTCGTTGTGACAGCTCAAACACGAATCTACAGAAGCCTGCAGTGTGTTGACGGTGTGGGCATCATGACAGGTGTTGCAGTTCATTTGCTGAGCGAGCGCGTCGTGCTTCATCGGCAGGCGAGCCCGCTTGGGTTGAAGGGGTGAGTCGCCTTCTAGTAGCCGAATGCCGTGCTTTCCTAGCAAAAAAGTCTGGGCCGGATTCTCATGACAAGACTGACAGCTTTCATACGTAGGCTGAGCCACAAACGCTTTGGTTTCCTCGTTTTGATGACAAGACGCACAGTTCACGTTGTTGAGGGCATGGGCACTGGTTTCCCACTGCTGGTTGATAGCCTCTAGCTCTGTTTGAGTTGTGGCCAAAGCTGGCGTCGTACATATGACTAAAAGCCAAATGCTCAGCAGCACAGCAGAAAGCAAGCGTGAGAAATAACTCATACTTTGCCCTCCAAGAACTCTTTGCTCAAGTTAGGACGCGGAGCGATTTCGAGTTCTGTTGTCACAGTGCGATCGGGCAGCTTTTGGACCGGCAGCATGGCCGGCTGGTCTAAGTTATCTCGCAAAAATGCGGTAGAGATGGTGCGGTGATCGTGGTAGTTGTGGCACCCTGCCGTCCAGCAGCCGTCAGGTTCAAAGCCTTTGTGGCTAGCCAGTTGAGTCACGGTGAGCTCTTCGTGACACACCATGCAAAGATCGGGCTGAAGATGAACGCCACGGCCAAACATGTGAACATGCTCGTTGTGACAGGCCGTACAGGTAAGCACGTCCAGATTTTCTACATAGCCCGCCCAGCGAGGATCTCTGAACTTTTTAGCCCCGTGCACATCTTCCTCTAGCTCAGCCTCGTGGCAACGCGTGCAGTTTTCATTAGAAACCGGCTTGAAACCTTCATGACAAGAGGCACAAGACGCTTCAAACAAGTAGTGTCCCTCGGAGGTTTCGCCTGGCAAAAAGATCTGCTTATTGTCTAGGGCGAACGCCGCCGACATCCAGCCCAACAAAAGAATCATGGTCAAAATGATCACGACCTTAAGATCAATTTTCTTGGGCCAGCTAAGCCTAAAGTTGGAGCTGTTCGCCATACTAAATCAGATCTATCTATAAGAGAATCAACAACATCAGGACTAGCGCTGCTGCCCCACCACCGATCACGCCAGCGGCTGTTTTACCGCTAATGCCCTCAGGGGATTCAATCATTTCGGGCGAGACCGTTGTGTTCGGGGGCGCAGCGGCTCCAGGTGTGTTAGGAAGCACGGCTGCTCCAGGAGAGATTCCAGCGGCAGCTTTGACGGCTGTGTCAGTGACAGCCGGATTCTCTAACTGAATGTCTTTATTGGTGTAGTCTGCGCCGTCTAACATCAGCTCGGTGATGGCACCGTAAGCACCGACCCAGGCATCTTTGACCTCAGGCGTCCAGGCGGATCCAGCGTGCTGGCTGAGTGCTTTTAGCAGGCTGTTGCCAACTAGAGGATAGTGTTCGGGCAGTGCGCCATATTTCACGTGGCGAGCGCCTAATCCTTGGAGAGCTTTAGAGAGGACATCAGGATTTCTTAAGTTTTCAACCACCATGACGATCGCGCCCTTGAGCTGCTGTTTCTGTTTTGCCATATCGGTATGGGTAAACAGCGGCTGAGCAGCAGGATAATCGGTAAAAAGGTTGTTATAGAAGCTGTCCATAAGGCTGTCTGCCTCAGGCTTTACCAGCTCAAAGCTTTGTTCTAAAAGTTCTACATTTAAAGACATATCAGGGGCTCTCTATCGAAAAACGAGGCAAAAACGAAAATAGGGCAATAGCGGAGATAAGAGAATCGTTGAGCTGCCTGAGCAAACTTGTTTTATCGCATTTGTTGCTTATGTTCGTTCGACAGGCTCAAAGAGCAAAACATATCTATTGCTGTGGATATTTCATGTTCATACCCTATGGTGAGGATCGCCACTGTTTTGTGTAGAGGGTTACTAAAATCACATCTCTCCTGCTTTTTCTACATAGGAATACAGCAGGTATTGCATAAGCAGGCCTATGCTTTTGTTGATTTTGCACAAAAAGTCGCGATCGCAGCCAGTACAAGCAGTTAATACAGAGAAAACATCAGATGGAACATTCTTGTTCACTGCGCAAACCATGCAAATAGCGCTTGTAGAGCATGCGTATTTCAAATAAGTCGAGGTTCGTTTTGCAACTTTGGATACAGAAGAGACTTCTTTTCTGTGGGGAATATGAGGAGTGTTAAAAGCGCTTGTGTCTTTCTTGGTCTTTTGCTTTTAGGCTTATTTCTTTTGTTGGTTGGGCGTCTTTTAAGCGCCTGTATTTTTCTTAAAGTTTTCTATGGCAAGCAAGATAACAAACAAAATTCTTCCACCTTGGACCCAGCTTTTAGGATCTATTAAGCTAGCGGTGCCATTGTTGATTGCGATCGCATCTATATTAATGGGCGCAACTTTCTACGAGTCGGAAGTGGGCTCGGCGGTGGTACAGCAAGAAATTTACAAAAGCCCCTGGTTTGGGGCACTGATGTTTTTGCTAGCTGTGAACTTAGGCATTTCAACCCTCTCTCGCTATCCATGGAAAGGCGCTCGAAAGATCGGATTTGCGATTACCCACTGGGGCCTGGTGGTCATTATTGCCGGATCGGCGGCGGTGATTCACCTAAGTGTGGAAGGGATGATGCTGGCAAGAACAGATGCGGGCCCAGTAAGCACTTTGCGCGTGGAAGGTGATTTGCTAGAAGTGGCCTCGCCAGGTGAATCATCGACTCAGCAAGCGTCTTTGTTTATCAAGCAAGATGGTACGGTTGTGCCGAATCAGGTGGGTGGGCTTTCTCTGTTGGGCTATAGCGATCGCACTTTTAAGACAGTGCGGTTTGAAGAAGGAGCCAGCGTCGAGAATCCAGCAGTACGGCTATTGCTTTCTAGCGATCGCATGAATCAGTCTCTAGATCGGTGGCTAGCAGTTGCACCAGCGGCCTACAGCCAGGTAGACATTGGCCCCGCCGAGCTGCAAATTGTGAAATCACAGAGCGCCGATGAGCTAGCGGAAATGCTGAGCGCCCCAGCACAACAAAGTTTGCGCGGTAGGTGGGGCGTAGTTACGCTCAGTTGGCCAGTCAACCAACAAAACAAATCTCGCCAGATTGATGTAGAAGCGAGCTTGAATCAAACAATTGAGATTGGGGCGTCTGAAGCTGGAGTGTCAGATGAGTCGCTTGAGCCATTACAGCTAGAAGTAAAAGACTTTTGGCCTGATTTTCGACTAGATGGCGATCGCAAGCCCACTTCAGCCTCTACGCAGCTACGCAATCCGGCGATTCAGCTTTCGCTCAGCCAGGGCGAATCAATTGAAAACTGGTTTGTGTTTGGCAATCCTAATTTTGAGCCCATTCGCACCCAGGTAGCGGGCACGCCCATATCAGTCGATCTGGCCTACGACATTTCTGCCGCGACCGCGCCAGACGCATTTTTTAAGGTCATTGTCGATACAGCCGGAGACTTGCACTATGCGGCCAAGTCTTCTAAAGGGTTCACTAGCGGACCTTTGCAGCTAGGTGAATCGGTCACACCAGGATGGGCCGACTTCAAAGTGACTTTGATCGAATCTATTGATCGCGCTCGGGTGCAAAGAGAAGTTGTTCCAATGCCAAACGATCTGCTAGAAGAGGGCAGTCCGGCTTTGCTGGTGGCCACAGGTGACGGGGCCGCGCCAGTTTGGGTGCCATGGGGTGAGCCCACAACAGTAGCCTCATCCGCCGGAGACTGGTACGTCGCGTTTAGTCCAAAGCTGTTGCAGCTACCCTTTAGCCTAAAGCTCAATGATTTTATTGTGGAGCGCAACGAGGGCAGCGAGTCGGTGGCAATGTGGACGAGCGCGGTTTCGCTGTTTGATCCGTTTGCCCGCACGCCCGCAGAATCACGGTCAGACCGGCGGGTGTGGATGAATCATCCGACTTGGTTTAGAGGCTGGAAGATTGCGCAGGCATCTTGGAATCCAGGAGATTTGAGCCAGTCTACTTTGCAGGTAAAGCGAGAGCCGTGGTGGGTCACTGGGTTGACCTGGCTAGGCTCGATGATGGTGACCGTTGGGGTGGCGACCATGTTTTATGGGCGAGCCGTGGCGAAGAAGTTTAAGAAAGTCTCTAAGCTGCTGGGCGTAGACGAGACGGCGGAGGAAAAAACCGACGAGAACAAAGCCATTCCGCTGCTGGGCGCTTTTTTAGGACGGTAGAGGTTTGAGGCGGTAGAGGTTGCCGACAAGCCGTCCTTAACTAAACCAACTGCAGCTAAAACAATCAGTAACCACAGCTAAAACAATCAGTAACCACTAGGTAGCGACGACTGAACAAAGAACATTCACCCAAACATTCTCTTTATGAAACTTCTCAAATTCACTATTGGGCTATGTCTAGGACTTCTGCTCATTGCTCTGCCGTTTAGCCAGTTTCAAGCAACTGCTTTGACGCCCCTAGAAACCCTGGTGGTGCAGCAGGCCGGACGCAAGAAACCGCTAGATACAGTAGCGCAAGAAACCGTGGCCAAAATTCACGGTGCCAGCACGTACAGGCACGATGGCATAGAAGAAAATTCTATGGAGACTTTTCTCTCTTTGTGGCTTAACAACCGCAACTGGAATGAAGTGCCGTTTGTGCTGTTTAGCTATCGTCCGCTGAAGGAAGCGGTAGGGCTAGACCCAGACCAAAAGTATTTTTCTTTTGAGACGCTGATGCGCAATCAGCTACTAGGTGAAGCGGTACGAGCAGCGCACCGACAGGAGAGCGCCGGAGAGGATGTGAGCCGGGATGGGCGAGAGGCGATCGCACTAGAAGATCGTTTGACGCTGATGCTGGGCACGGTAAGCGACGATGCGATCGCCATTGTGCCCCATCCTGACGATATTAAAGGAAAGTGGCTAGGCATTTCTGAAGCGCAAACGGTGTACAGCCCAGAGCGGGTCGCGCCGCTAGTAGCCAGCTTTGCGACGATGAAGCAGACCTTTTTATCGGGCGCAAATCACTTGCCGATGCTGACGCCCCTGGCGGCTGATTTACAGGCCGGGTTGCGATCGCTCAGCCCATCTGTTTACCCTGCGACTGGCGCGGTTGATCAAGAAGTCTTCTTTAATCACTTTCATCCTTTTGCCAAGGCGTGGCAGCTTTACGGCTTGGCCTTTGGGGCTATGCTGCTGGCGCTGTGGGTTGAGACGCTCAATGTTTACTGGGCAGCAATGGGGCTGTTTGTCGCTGGCGTAGCGGTGCAAAGCTATGGCTTCTGGCTCAGGATGCAAATTGCCGGTCGCCCACCGGTAACCAATATGTACGAGTCGGTGATTTGGGTTGGATTCGGAATTGCGGCGATCGCACTCACCTTTGAGCTAATCTACCGGGCCAAGTACTATCTGCTGGCAGCCGCGCCGCTGTCGGTCATGTGTTTGATTTTGGCAGACAGTTTGCCCGCGGTTTTAGACCCTAGCATTTCGCCGCTGGTGCCCGTATTAAGAGACAATTTTTGGCTGAGTATTCACGTACCAACGATTGCGCTTAGCTACGCTAGCTTTGCCCTCGCGCTTGGCATTGGGCACGTGGCGCTGGGCAGCTATCTTTTTTCGCCGCAGGCCACCTCGCGCATTCAGCTTCTCTCTCAGCTTAATTACAGGGTGCTGCAGGTCGGCGTGCTGCTGCTGACCGCTGGCATTATTTTGGGCGGCATCTGGGCGCACTTTTCTTGGGGTCGCTTCTGGGGTTGGGATCCAAAGGAAACCTGGGCACTGATCGCGCTGCTGTGCTATTTGGTGCCGCTGCACGGTCGGCTGGTCGGCTGGATTGGCAACTTTGGCATTAGCGTGGCTAGCGTTGTTGCCTTTAACGCGGTGCTAATGGCCTGGTATGGCGTCAACTTTGTGCTGGGTACGGGCCTGCACAGCTATGGCTTTGGCACGGGCGGCTCGGCGCTGATTTTGGCCGGTGTCATCAGCGCCGACTTATGCTTTGTGCTAGCAGCGGCGGCCCGCTACAAAGGCTGGTTTAGCCGAGAGAGCGTTCCTGATGCGGCTTAGTCTAAGGGTGTTTGGGTCTAATGGTGTTTGGGTCTAGTGGTGTTTGGGTCTAGGCGACTAGCCAAATAGCGCTAGCCAGATATGTCTAGACAAAATAGTTAGAACAAAAGGGGAACTGAATGAAACGTCGTGATTTTTTGAATTTTGTTGGTTTGGGGGCGATCGCAACTTCTTTACCGGTTGCGATCGCAGCCTGCTCGCCCACCGAAACACCCACTGAAACACCCGCTGAAGCCTCTGCCGATACCGAAACGGAGGCTACTAGCACGGGTGCCCCCAGAGAAGATGGCTTTGTTGCCATTGGCACAGTCGCCGAGCTAGACGACTCGGGCTCGCTCTCTGACAACAATCTTCTAGGCGAATCTGTTGTCGTTATCCGCGATCCGGCAGACGCAGAGGCTGTTATTGCCATCAACTCTTTGTGTACGCATCAGGGCTGCACCGTCGACTGGCAAGAGTCAGAGTTTGTCTGCCCTTGCCATCAGTCTAAATTCGGCGCTGAGGGCGAGGTACTAAATGGACCGGCCACCGATCCGCTAGGCACCTTCGAGGCAATGGTAGAAGACGATTCGGTATTTGTGAAGGTGACTTGAACGCACCTAATGGCCCACGCCGACTCGTTTAGTCAATATTGCCATCACCTCATTGGCGCGACCTGTCGATATGGGCAGGCTCCAGTCATTAGGCTCGGCGTAGCCATGCAGATGAATTTGTTTGATGGTTGACTGCACGGCGCTGAGACTGCCAAATATCATATGGCGCACGGGCTCTGTGTGAGTGACCGGTGCCGCCAGTGGAGTATCGGGCGGTGTGGTAGCAGCAGCCGGGGCCAGCGCTTTTGTCGAAACTGTTGTTGGCGCTTTTGTCTGCGCTTTTGTCTGCGTTTCTGTTGAAGTACGAGCAGGTGAAACTGTAGGCGACTGATCGCCTTGAGCAAAAAGGGTAAACATGATGGTCTTCTGGGTTCCGTGTGTAGTTAGGTCAAGGAAACCCAGAACCCTCGAATCCTTAGCCGCCCCAAAAATGAAATGCAAAAGAGGCAGCTAAAGGGTACATTTACCCTTAGCGACCGGGATTGCTGTCTAATCCTGGGAGTTAGCGATTGGTCGGTGGTGAGACACCAGCCAATCGCGCTAAGTCATGTTGAGTTCTGAGCAAAGCTGCGATAGGCACCGCAACCTTAGAAAAGATAGTAAACGCATTTCTACGTAGAATCAAGTAGATTTCTTTTTGACGTTGGGTCTAGGTATGCGGGCCGAAGTAGCTGCTAAAGCTTTAGCAGTAAGCAACAACATCATTGGCGTTCACACAGTTTAATGGGCGTAGCTGAACAGCTATCTAAGCCTTCAACCACGCCCATTAGGATGTACCTATTGAGATCTGCGCTTGTCTCTAGTTAACAGCCGTCCGGTCCACAGAACGCGTGTGCGCTCAGTACTTCTGCGCTACAGATATAGGCGATACCCGCATAATCTTCGAAGAACTGCGCTGCGACCTCATCGGCAATCTTCAGAGCCGTATCTCGATCGTCGGTAAGCACCTCGATTTTTATATCCGTGAAGGCAGTACCGGAAACAGAGGGTTGCCCCGCCGAGCGTACGTTGCGACTGCCTTTACCACCAGCGGCCACTACCGTATAACCAGTAGCCCCGGCTTTGTCGATAATTTTAGCAATCTTTTTCAGCAGCAACGTTTCCGTTACGATGACGAGCATGCTGGCTGGCTTAGCCATGTTGGTTACCTCTAAACGTGTGTATTCATTGAACTACATAAAAAATTAGGGAAATAGTAGCACCGCGTGACCGTATGGTCTAGCGGTCGCATTGGTCGCTGGGCCGAAGGGAGCACCAGCAGACCATGACCCGTCTGAAATTAGCCGCCCAAAGCTTGAGCGAGTCCCATAAAGATCGGGATTCCTAAAGCGATCGCAACTGGCGTGCCGATGGCTGTAGACGAACCGATGTAGGCAGAGGGATTAGCCGACGGAATACCAGCGCGCAGGGTAGGCGGCCCCGAAATATCTGAACTGGAGGCAGCGATGACAGACAGGATCACGACGCCACCAAGGCTAAAGTTTGTGAGGTAGTGAGCAACCATGCCAAGTCCGAAGGCGATGAACCCGTGCAGTAGCGGTGCCACAAAGGCATAGACAGCATACCATTGAGCCACCTTACGCAGCTCTTGAATCCTGGCAGCGGCCTCCATTCCCATGACTAACATTAGTACTGAAAGCAGACCGCGAAAGAGAGGCTCGTAGAAGCTTTCATAGACACTGGCTGGCTGGGTTACTAGACCAAGCACGAGGCCGAGCAACAGTGCCGACAGGGCAGAACCCTGGAGGCTTTCCTTAACGATAGGCCATATCTTTACCCGCTCGTCTGTGGCACCGCCCGAACTGCTAGGATACGCGCCTGCGGGTATGCCCGGCTCACTGAGATACTTCTCGTTTTTGAGATACTTGTCTTGCTTTTTCTTGCTGGTATAAATGCTGGCCAAGACGATCGCAGTCACGAGCGCTGGAATATCCATAAAGGGATAGAGAGCGGCGGCCCAAGGCTCGTACGTGATACCTTGATTTTCTATCAGCGTCAGGGCGGCAGCGAGGGTAGAGCCACTCACAGCACCAAATAAGCCCGCAGTCGCAATGCCATCCTCAATTTTGACGTTCGGCAGTTTGCATAATGTGTAGCGACCGATGAAGACGATTAGGATGCCTATCATCACGGCGAACAGCGCGGGTAATAGTATTTCCGCCAGATTGGAGTCGCGGATCCCCTGTCCACCGGTCAGGCCGACTTTCATAAGCAGCATGAAAACGATGAACTTATAGGCAGGATCTGGGATAGAGAGTCGGCTACCAAGGGAGGCAGTGACCATCCCGCCAATCAGAAAGCCGAGCGTTGGAGACTGTAACTGCGATAGGAATCGCGCTAAGAAATCGGATAAAAAATCCATATTATAGGTAACTCCTCGTTGATGTTAGAGGTGAGAACAGTAGACAAGCGTGGTCTGAAACCGCATGACGATTTTTATAATAGACTTATGTAAATCGTTTTTTCGCTTCTCATTAACTAAACTCTATCATTAGTGTTGTATCAAAAAGTCTGCGGATCCGGGAGATTTGGAACACAATCTCAAATTCTATACATAACTTTATGTTATAGATAACACTTTAATTCATGCCCTGAGCTAATAACTTTCGGGGTGAAGGGCTCGACATATATACTCTTCAGCACCTTTATCTTCTTCAACATCTCCAGCATCCTCAGCACTTATGAAGCAGAGTCAGTCTACCAGCGCTGGGCAGATCAGCCTATCTATCTGCAAGATATTGACACTATCTCGCAAGTCCCCCCGTTCTTGAGTTTGAGGCTCCAAGACAAGATGTTGATATTTTCTCTGACCAGATAATTTGAACATCTCGAATCGGCAATACTCCCCCGAACCTGGATGCTGGGAAGCCAATGCACGCATTTTATTTTATCGGTAGTTTAATTAGGCTGATGCTGACACCATCTCGGAAGCCCCCGGCCCCTAGTTCGGAGCTCTAAGACAGTACGTTACAATCCTTTCTGAGCAAGTGATCTAGACATCCTGGATCAGCGATACTCCCCCAAACTTAGGGGCTGGGGGGCCAATGCAGGCGTTCTGTTTTATCGGTATTTTAATTAGACCGACCTTGATCTATAGAAGGCGGCATTAAGAGAGAATTTTCTTCTGCAGGGTCCATATTGGGATCTGTTGGTTCTGCTGGTGTTGTGAGAACTCTAATCGGCAAGCCTACGTTGACAACCAACAAAGTAATAAGTGTTCCAAGGACTATTCCAAATCCCATTGCCCAGGCATGAGAAGGCTCTATGGTGCAGCAGCAGTTCCAAATTCCAAGATACAGACATTCTAGGACGGCGCGAGCCGTCTCTCAGTGATAAGTCAGTGACGAGTCAAGAAGTATTGCTACGAATGGGTTTGCTCGGTTTCGACTGGTCCAGCATGAAATCTAGCAAGGCTGTCCAGCTCTCAAACCATAAGTAATTGGTGAGTGCCAGGATGTCCTGAAAGAAGCCTTGTCTAGTCCCGCGAATTTGTCGAATCTGTTGATAGCGCTCATCGGCTAGGTGGAGAACCGTATGAAACAAAAAGGCCAATAGGTTCAAGGTTAGCAGAAAAGCGGAGAGATGCTGCTTGCCATGACCAAAATTATGTTCGAGATGATAGCCCTTAGTCTTCAGCACATTGTGATTTTCGTTTTCCGTTTTCCAGCGGCAGCGCCCGGCAGCCGCGACCTCAATGACTCGCTGCCCAGTGAGGCGATGGTTCGTCACCCAACTGTTGCGGTAGCGGACTTTCCCATCTGAAGTGCGCGTTACTGTTAGCTCACACCAGTTCACCGATAGCACCGGCGCTTCTGCCCGCATAGGAACGTCATTGAGATAACGATACCGCCAAACTTCATCGGTCTTTCCGCTACGCCGCTGCCGCTGAATCGTCTTCACGCTGCCATGAGCTGCCTGAAACGCTATCCAGTCGTAAAGCGCCGAGTGCGATTCGGGTAAACACACAAAGATAAAATTGAACCCATTGGCCAGGACCTCTTCACACATCGGCTGACGACTGAAAAGGTCGTCCCCAAGCAACGTCACCGCTTGATTGCCAAATATCTCTGGGGCTGAAGCTATCCACCGTTTGGCGGCAGCTTGCTCACAGTCCTGCTTTGCATGGCCGTCTTGAGGGGTAATCACCGCAGGGGGTAATGAAATCACCGCAGACTGCGCAGGCGAGACAATCACAGGCAAGATAGCTTTGTGAGCGTAGGTCACTTGGCCACTGCGTGAGGTTCGTTTTGAGCAGCAGGGGCAGCTAATTTTCTGTGAGCTGTAGTAGTCAGTGCCATCTAAGGCCACCAGCAAGTTTCTACCCAGGGTCTCGAACCCTCGCAAGTGACCTTGCTGGTGAAGCGCTTGATAGATATTGACGAATACCTCGAACAGACCCCGGGCCGCTATCTGATCTAGAATATTGCGAATCTGCACAACGCTGGGGATGTTCTTCAATCCAAACAGACTCTGCGCATTATTGCGACCGTTGCGGCTATCGAGGTGGCGCTGATAGTCTAAGAACGAGGCGCTCTGCATAAAAAAGCAACCGAATGCGCCTAAAACCGTATCCCGAATGCTGTAGCTACTGGCATTACTCGGTTTACGCGGGTCGTCTAGCTTGCCAATGGCACCGTTGAGTTCGGATGACAAACTATCGAAACTGATGCTACCAGTGATCATCGGCTGAAGGAGTGACTGGGCTGTTAAGGAGACACTTTCATCTACCTTACGCCATCTCTGCTGAAGCAGTCGTCATTCTTTTCGGCTCAGCAAGCATGTTCTTAAGTTGGAATTTGGAATTGCTGATGGTGCAGCGTAAGCGGCGTTCTTGGTCGTAAACGTGAACAGACCATCCTTCTTTTCCAGATATTTTCGGCTTAGTATCTCTCACAGATATTTCCTCTCTCTTCAAGTATCCAAAAGCATCTAAATTCAGCTCAAAAATCTTCTTTCTCTTTACTCACAGCAGAGCTACAAAAGAGTAGTTTTCAAGATGTCTATATCATGTTCGTAACACAGGGTTGTGAGATATACAGATCGCCAGCTGAACAAATAAGCTACGACTATGCAATGAAGAATAAAGAATGTTTTGAACCAGAGGAACTTTGACGCGGCGGGAAACCTGTTTGCCACATCAGCCAGCAAGGCAGCCAGCCAGCAAGACAACCAGCCAGTTATGGCAGCCAGTTAAGCAAAACTAATAAAACATAGAAAAAACTTATATGTTCATGGCACTTGTATTTCTCTAGATTATGACTATGCTGTTATTAGTTCACAACGCACCACTTAGTTAGGTACTCGCTATGACTAATATTGCTATTGCACCTAGAACAGCTATCACTACGATTGACCTGCGGCCACAGCCACCCGAGTCAACGGCTGAAAACCGGCTGAAAGCGGCACTAGAGCACGCCCGCCGCCTGACTGAAATGTACGGCTATCGGCGAGCCGAAGTAGCGATCGCATGGGAAACCGTAGAAGAGCTGCGAACGGCTCAGTCGCGTTTACCGGTTCCTTCGTGTCAGTCGGTGTTTGATCGCTACTGCGTTGATATGCCCTCTGCGCTTGAAGCCCGAATCTACGACTGCTAACACGCCTAGTCGTAACTACCCCGATTTTCCTTAGCATTTGAGCAGCTATAAGTCAGGCCTTCAACCGTTTTTAAAACAGCGTTGACGACAGGGCCAAAGCCTTCCGTACAAAGTGCGGGGGGCTTTTTTTTCCTGTTAGCGGGCATAAAAACTACGATTTGGCCTGCTGCTGTCAAAATCTATCTCAGCGGTTAAAAGCGGCGGCTCCACGAAAGCCATAGCTTTTTTTTAGCAGTCTTTTGAGCAGTTAAGTTAGGCTTTGAATCTGCCTTGTCTTTTCACACTACTGCTGCCATGCTCGAACTCCACAGCCACACTACCTGCTCTGACGGCAGCCTTACCCCAACCGAACTTGTCAACTTTGCAGCAGAAAAAGGCGTCAAGGCTCTTGCCATTACTGACCATGACACTATGGCAGGCTGGGAAGAAGCGATCGCAGCCGCTGCGCCTCTGAGGGTAGAAATTGTTCCTGGCCTAGAGCTTAGTACCGTCTACAACGGGCGCTCTATGCACATCCTTGGCTTTTACCCCAATGCCCAAAAGCTACAGGCCCCCCTGCAAGAACGAGTAGAGGGCCGCAAGCGCCGCGCCCGCAAGATGGCCGACAAACTTGCCGCACTTGGCTACCCCATCCAACTGCCCAACATGGAAACGGCCATGGCCCCCGGACGGCCTCATATTGCCAGGGCCCTCAAGCAGGCAGGCCACGTCAACTCTCACAGCGAAGCCTTTGATCGATTTCTTAAAGACGACGGCCCCGCCTACGTACCCTACGAAAAATTCACCGCGCAGCAAGGTATCGAGCTGCTGCTAAGCTGCGGAGCCGTGCCGGTTTGGGCCCATCCTTATATCTTTCGCGGCGGTACTGTAGAGACCGTTTTGCCTATACTCGTTGAGGCTGGGCTGATGGGTATTGAGGTTTATCACCCCACCCACAACGCCAGCCAGGTCAGACGGCTAGAAGCCTACTGCGAAACCTATGACCTTTTAATGACCGGTGGCAGCGACTATCACGGCCCCAAAAAAGAAAAAAATCCAGACTTCAAAGACCTCAACGCCCTGGCTGTACCGCTAGACCTATTGCCCCCGCTTAAAGCAGCGGCGATCACGCTCAAAGCCTAGAGACCTTGACCCTGTAATAGGCAGCTATTCATCAGCGCCCTCGTCTATCGCCTGCTGAATGGACTGCAGCCAACTGCTAGCGGTCTTGGTATTGGGATGGTCTGCACCCAACACATGATTGTAGATAGCTAGGGCCTGCTGAATATGATCTAGAGCTTGTGAATGCCGCTGTGTGTTGTGATAGAGCACGGCCAGATTGAACAGACTGTTGGCGGTGTAAGGATGGCGATTGCCCAGTTCCGTTTGAATAACTTCTAGGGCTTGTTGATACAGCGGTTCGGCTGCGCTGTAGCGCCCTTGAGAATCGTACAGTGCTGCTAAGTTGTTCAGACTAGTGGCGGTAGAAGGATGGCGATCGCCCAGTTCCGTTTGCCTAATTTCTAGGGCTTGTTGATATAACGGTTCCGCTTCGCTGTAGCGCCCTTGAGAATCGTACAGTCCGGCTAAGTTGTTCAGACTAGTGGCGGTAGAAGGATGGCGATTGCCCAGTTCCTTTTGCATAATTTCTAGGGCTTGTTGATACAGCGGTTCCGCTTCGCTGTAGCGTCCTTGGGCACGATACAGTGCTGCTAAGTTGTTCAGACTGGTGGCGGTAGAAGGATGGCGATCGCCCAGTTCCGTTTGCCTAATTTCTAGCACCTGTTGATACAGCGGTTCAGCTTCGCTGTAGCGTCCTTGGGCACGATACAGTGTTGCTAAGTTGTTCAGACTGGTAACGGTAGAAGGATGGCGATCGCCCAGTTCCGTTTGATAAGTTTCTAGGGCTTGTTGATACAGCGGTTCGGCTTCGCTGTAGCGCCCTTGAGAATCGTACAGTGCTGCTAAGTTGTTCAGACTAGTGGCGGTATCAGGATGGCGATCGCCCTGTTCCGTTTGTCTAATTTCTAGGGCCTGTTGATACAGCGGTTCGGCTTCGCTGTAGCGCCCTTGTAATCCGTATGTTCGTGCTAATCTATCAAGTCCCCTTGCATAATCTTCCTTGCTATCCCCAGATTGAAGCAGTCCTATTGCTTTTTTCAGGTAAACTCTTGCCTGTTCAAGATCTAACTTATAGTCCTGCGCTGCACCGATTTCGACTCTATCGACATAAGCTATTCCAGCCTGCAAATACAGACTCGCCAGCAAAGCGCTTTCCGGCGACTTCGAGGCCGTCTCTTCTATCAGCACCTCCAAATCAGCAATCGGCAGCGTATTCCCAACCTCCTCCAACTGCGAAAACTGTGCCTGCTCTCTCAAAAAAGACAACCGCTCCGTCGAAATCGCCTGCCGCTTCGGCGACACAAACCGAATCACATCTCGTCGCCAGCTCCAAAAATCCGGCGCTTTCCGACTGAGCTGCTCTTGTAGCTGATATGTCACCCACAGCACAATCGCAAACGGAAAGTCTTGCAGCCCCTCCCGCGTCCACTGCAAATAGCCAAAAAACGTCTCCTGCTGAGACTGCGCCGCCTCAAATCGCAGCGTCCGCAGCCTCTCTGCCCCCAAAATGCTGATCACCGCCTGCCTGCCCTGCTGCAAATACGCATCCGCCTGCACCTGCCGCGTCAGCAGCGCCTTCACACTCGGCTCCTCTGCATCCAGCATCAGCCGATAGTGCCGAAACGTGGGGGCTAGCGCCTGCTCATACCGAGCAATCATCTCTACTCTTAGCTGCGGATCGTCGCACACCGCAATAAAAATCCCCAGCCGCCCGCCGCTAGCCTCAATTGCCACTAGCAAATCGTCTAGCGCGTCCCGGTTCGCCGCGATCAGGCTGTCTTCAGCCATCGATCATCTCCTTTAGCACCAGCAAATCTGTCACCACCGGATGCAGGTCATACCAAATCTGACCGTTGCGATACTCCAAAACATGCAGCCCGTGCAGCAGGTCCAAAAACGGCTGCGCCTGCGGATCTTCTGGCTCAAAATTGTGATGCGTAGTTTGCAAAATCTCATAGTCCGCCTTACCAAGCGGCGCTTCAAAATCCAGTCGCATATCCTGCACCGCCTGCTCAAACACCGCCTGATTGATCACAATTTCCTCGGCATTCTCTGAGCGCCGCACCTGCCGCAGGCAAATCCGACAGCACTTATTCGCTAGCCGAATCAGCTCTCGCAACACCCCGCCGCTTTTTAGCACAATCGCCTCGGCAATCTCCGGCTCCATCAGCGCCGGCCCAATCCGCCTATCTAGCATGTCGCACAGCTTCTGCCGATTTTCTGCAATCGGCTCGGGCGCATCCGTTCGCGACTCCGCTTGCTTAAACAGCTTCGCCACCTGCATCTCCACAATCTGATCGTCCGTCTCGCTGATCATCGTCGCCCGCAGCGGCCCATCGCGCAGCGACGCAATCGGCGTGGTGTAAATGATCCGAAACCCCGGCAAAAACAGCGCCTTGATATGCTCTCGGTACACCTCTCGCACCGTCGCCAAATCCAGCTTGTCCAGGTCGTCAATAATCACCAGCACCTGCTTACCCGTGGCGTTTTCAATCGACGCCGCAATCAAATTAATCTTCGCCACCAGATCAGACACATTGCGCTCAAACTCTCGCTTTAGCTCATTGCGCACCGACGCCTCCGCCTTCAGCTTGTTTTGAATCAGCGAAAACAAATTAAAGCCTACCTCTCCCTTCACCTCTGCCCCGCTCGCCACGGTCTGCGTCTTGGTCGCAAACCAGTCTAAAAAAGACTGCCGTAAAGCAGGCTTGATCGTAGCGCCTTCCTGCTCTGCCTTGGCCATTAGGTTGACCGCGATCGCAAACAAAATAGTGATGTGGTTTACATCCGACATCTCAATCGTGTTGGCAATCGAGAACAGCACCACAAAATAGTCGCCCTCCTCGCATCGCCGCGAAAACTCAGCTAGCAGCGTAGACTTGCCACAGCCGCGATGCCCCGCAAAAATGGTTTTGCGATCGCGGCTATCGTCATCCTCAACTAGCTGCTCTAGCTCCGCCAGCACATCCTCGCCATACGTCACCCGAAACTTCTCTAGCCCCTTCTGCCCCTGAAGCGGCAGCAGATCCAAATTCACATACGCCGTTTGAAAATCTTTTAGCCGAGTCGCCATCTATTTCACCCCCTACATTCTGACCAAGCTGCCTTCTTTGCTTTTACCACTAAAGGCCATTTACTCAGCTTTAAATAGTCCCGCCTCAATTTTGCCTTCTGCTTCGTGTGCGATCGCTCGCAGCCCGTCTACCATCTTCTCATCAGCCCCTTGCCACAGCCCCCGCTGGTTCGCTTCTAACAGCCTTTCAGCCATATCCCGCAGCGCCCAAGGGTTCGACTTTTCTACAAACTGCCGTACCGCCGGGTCAAACACATAGGCTTCGGCCACGCCCGTATACATATGATCGGCCACGCAGCCCGTCGTCGCGTCGTAGGCAAATAAATAGTCAACCGTTGCCGCCATCTCAAACGCACCCTTATAGCCGTGACGCATAACGCCTTTAATCCATTTAGGATTGACCACACGAGAGCGATAGACGCGGGCAATTTCAGATTGCAGCGATCGCACCTTCGGATTCTCTGGCACCGCATTATCACCAAAGTAGGTGACCGGCGCTTCCCCTCGCTTTGCCTTCACTGCCGCCGTCAGCCCCCCTTGAAACTGATAGTAATCGTCAGAGTCCAGCAAATCGTGCTCACGGTTATCCTGGTTTTGCAGCACAATTTGCATTTGTTCCAAACGCTGACCAAACGCTTCCGGCGCGCTATGACCGTCGGCCTGTCCCCCTTCACCGCTGGTATAGGCATAGCTGCTCCAGTTGATATAAGCGCGGGCCAAATCAGCATCGCTCTCCCAGTTTTGCGCTTCAATTAGCCCCTGAAGGCCTGCGCCATACGCCCCAGGTTTAGAGCCAAAAACTCGGTAGCGCGATCGCGTCGCACTCTCTTCACGGTTCAATCCCTGCTGCTGCCACTGTTCGCAGTCCTTTTGAAACTGAGCCGCCAGTGGGTTCTGCTCAGCAGGCTCATCTAAGCTAGCCACGGCAGTCACCGCCTGATCAAACAAAGAAATAAGGTTAGGGAAGGCATCTCTAAAAAAGCCAGAGACTCGCAGCGTCACATCCACCCTGGGCCGACCTAGCAAAGACAGCGGCAAAACTTCAAAATCAACCACACGCCGACTCGGACCGTCCCACACCGGCCTAACGCCCAGCAAAGCCAAAGCTTCGGCCATATCATCACCACCTGTTCTCATGGCCGAAGTTCCCCACATAGATAGGCCCAGGGTGCGCGGATATTCGCCTTGCTCCTGCGTATAGTTCTCCACCAAAATTTCAGCCGCTTTACGACCTACATCCCAAGCGCTTTCGGTAGGAATAGCGCGAATATCTACTGAGTAGAAGTTGCGGCCAGTGGGCAAAACTTCTGGGCGATTGCGGGTGGGTGCGCCAGCAGGTCCGCTAGGGATATAGCCACCGTTGAGGCCGTGAAGGAGGTAAGTGAGTTCGTCAGTGGTTTGGCGGAGGTTAGGGAGGAGGGTGGTGGTAATCCAGGTGAGAACGGAAGCTTCGGCTTCGCTCAGCCGCCGAGGAAGAACTGAGGGTGGAGTGGCGTCGAGACCTAGCTGGGGCGGGCCAATTATTTTGTCAATCAGCTCAGCGGCGTAGGTTTCGATGCGTTCGATTACGTCGCCAACGGTGCGACAGCCTTTAGTTTCTAGTGTGGTTTCTAGAGCGGTTGACTGGTAAGGGGTGGCAGGCTCGTCGGTGAGCGGATCGAGTTCGAGGTTCCAGGTTTGGGCGATCGCACGGCTCAGTCCAATATGTTCACGGTTAGGGTGGCGGGCGATCGCAATTACCAAATCCCGTAGCTGCTCGCCTGCTGGGCACTGACCAAAAATGTGCAGTCCGTCTCTAATTTGAGCCTCTTTTAGCTCACACAGATAGCCGTCTATTTGAGGCAGCCAGGTTTGCAAATCTGACGGCTGGTCTAGCATCTGATTTGGCATCTGATTCGGCGGCTGATTTGATGACTGATTTGGCATTTGAACAACAGACAAATTCAAATCCTGCTGGAGCTGGGCGCTTTGCAACAAATCAACAATCTTGGGCCCAATAATTTTGAGGCGAGTCGGATCGAGATTTTGAGCTTCGTAATACTCATCAACCAGACTTTCTAGCTGCTGCAAGGGGCCATACAGCTCGGCGCGAGTCATCGGCGGCGTGAGGTGATCCAAAATGACAGCGTTAGCACGCCGCTTAGCCTGTGCGCCTTCACCCGGATCGTTCACGATGAAGGGATAAAAGTGCGGCATCGCCCCAAAAGCGACTTCGGGGTAGCAGTCAGGCGAGAGCGCAATGCCTTTACCAGGCAGCCATTCTAAGTTGCCATGCTTGCCCACATGCACCATCGCCTGCGCCCCAAACTGGGTTCGCAGCCAGTAATAAAAACCCAAATAGGCGTGCGTCGGTTCTAGATCTGGCGCGTGATAGTTCAAACTCGGATCGATGTCATATCCTCGGCTAGGCTGAATCCCAACAAAGACATTGCCAAACTGAATGCCCGCAATAGGTAAACCATCGACTTCTGTTTGAGCAGCATCGAAGCGCTGCCACTCTTTGCTGGCCTGCCCCCATCGGTTGACAATTCCTGATTGAACCAATGGAGAAAGGGTCTGAAAAAATGACTGATAGCGCTCTAGCGGCAGCGTTTGGTTGACTGGCCTTAGCCCGTGTCCCTCCGGGTCGTTAGTGATACCTGCGGCTAGCTGGGCCATCAGATCGTCGCCAGTTGCTGGCAGGTCGGTGACGGTATAGCCCGATTGCTGAAGCGATCGCAATATCTCTAAACAGCTCGCAGGCGTGTCTAGCCCTACACCGTTCGCCATTCGCCCATCCCGGTTAGGATAGTTCGCCAAGATCAACGCGACCTTGCGGTCTTTGGCTGGCGTGCGCCGCAGCCGAACCCACTTCAGCGCCAGATCCGCAACAAAATCAATGCGATCGCTCTCTGGCTCATATACCACCACCTCAGTCTGTAGGCTTTTCTGCGCTCCTCTATTAGCATCGACAGCCTGATTGGCATCGGCAACTTGCTGCTGAGCCGCCTTAAAAGAAACCGCGCGAGTAATAATCCGCCCGTCTACTTCAGGAAGGGCGACATTCATTGCAATGTCTCTAGGCGTTAGTCCCTGAGGGTGAGACTGCCACTGCTGTCGCCCGCTACCGCTACAAATAGCCTGAAGAACAGGCACGTTAAGCTGCTGCCAAAGGCTACGAGGCGCACTACCAGCATCAGCCGACGGCGGATTAAGACTAGCGATCGCAAAGCTAGTCGTATTGAGAATTAGTTCAACTGGCTGTCCTCGGTTATCCTCTGCATCTGGCCTATTCGAATCTGACCCTTTTGAGTCCGGCTGACAAAGCCGAATGAGCGCCTGCTGCACCTCAACAGCCTTTAGAGAAGACACATAGATCGGCACAGGTGTTAGCTGACGGCGGCGAAGCGCCGCAGCGATCGCATCGATAGCCTTCGTATTTCCTGATAGATAGTGAGCCCGATAAAACAAAATAGCGATACGAGCCCCTGCCGTTACAGACCGAGAGGCGTCCGCTGCTAACTCAATCGTTCCTTCAGCATTTCCTGGCTGTGGGTCAACCGGTTCAGCATCGATAAACCTTTGTAACGAAGTACCTGTCGAAAGCTTTAATTTGTGATCAAAGAGTGATATTTCTACCGTTTTAGAAAGGGGAGCCTTATCGAGATCTTCTGTATCCTCCTGACCTTTTTCAACTACTCGTTGAATAGATGAATAAATGCCCACTTTAGGAACACTCTGGGGGGCTATAACAGCATGTTTAGTTGATAGCGTTTTGTTGCTAATGTATTGCAAACCATTACGAATATTGTCAACGCCACCCTCGGTAAAGTATTGCCATAGCTGATTAACAATCGCCAAAGAAACCGTGGAATGGCTCATGAGATCTAAATCGGGCTGATCGTCACCAGGAATCACAGCTAGCGCGGCACCGGTCTGGGCAACGGTAGCCTTCACAACCTCTAGCCCATAAGACCAGTAGGCTCGGCCCCCCAGCATCCGCAAAACAATCAGCCGCGCATGGCTCAAAACGTCTTCGGCATAGGTATCGATAGTGAGCTGCTGCTGAAGCTGTAAAAGGTTGAGCGTGCGGATCTCGTCAAAGCCTTTTGGTAGCTGGACAAGCGCTTGGGCGATCGCGCCAATATCGGTATCAGCCGCCGTCAGCACGACAATAGGTGCAGGCGATTGATCAATAAAAACGACCCCTTCTGTGCGGCTATCCCATCCGCCAGGTGTAGCAGCTAAACGATGCATAGAGAAAACCGGAAATCTAAAAGAACTATTGGGATAATCGCTAATAAAGAAAACGGACGCTAGGATTTAGACAACATGAATCAACGGGTTAGTTAATAGCTCAAAAACAGCTTGAGATAAGCGACTTTTATAAGTATTATTTTTAGCTATCTCTATCACTGCTAGTTTCTTACGCTAGCGGCTTCTCTAGAAACAAACAATTGACTGCCTGACAATGTTAATAGGTTTTAACTTTCTCAGGACTTCGCTTCTTTATGCGCTATGCCCTTTGCTAGCGGTCTTTGTTTCTTAGAAAACCTACTCCAACTGGCGATCGCCCTTAGCGGCAAGGGGTGATACATCACGAGGATTGCTTTACCAGTGCCTGAATGAACGTATCTTTGCTAACTCGTCGCTGAAGATTACTGTGCTCACAGAAGTATGACCAAATAGACGGTTCAAAATTTTATATAGCCCCTTATATCCCCGTTGACTGAAGAGTCTTGTCTTTATTGTAGAAGGCATATTTTTTAACGCTTGCGGTTATTCGTTTCCGCCGTCGCCCTTACTTTCACCGTACTTAACTTCTGTCGCCCTTACATAATGCAAATTTCTCAGCAATTTACGGCTACTCAGAAAGTTTCTCTCGAAAGCTACCAGCGTCTTAGAGAAACTTTAATTCAGCAGGCCTGCTTGTTTGAGTCGGTGATAACAGAAGCGCAGTTTCTTCCCCTTTTCTCCCAGCCATCCGCAGATCAACCTGTCTCTGAGCTAGTCGCTCAGCGGTTTGTCTTGATGCGATCGCCCGACTTCAGCGTCTTGCTCATAGCAACACCGCTTGCAAGCCCACTCTCATCGACCGACCTCACTCACGCGGTTGCCGATCAGACTCATGCGCGGTCTATCCCATCATCGCGACTCGCTAAAGATCACAATTTCTCACCCAGACACTCACCTAAAGACTTACCTGAACGCTCATCAGAACAGCCGCCAGATAGCTCACATGGGCTGCTCTTGTCCACTCAACAGACACGTCAAACATCTGACCTGATTCACGCAGCAGTTGCGCAGGCCATAGAGTCTACGCTTGCCTTACCTACTTACCAAATTCGGCTCAGCTTTGACCGCCAGACGATTGATGACTTCGCCTGTCAGCTCACGCCTCGCACTAGCGATCACAAGGCAGATCGCCGCCACATCTCCTCGAAACAGAGCCTGCGACATCCAGGCCCACCCTCGCATATACAACCTGTGCCTACACGGACACCAAACGCTATGAAACGGCAAATCAAGCGCCAGTCAAATCGTCCGCCAACAGCACGGAGGCATGAAGCAAAAGTCCAAAAGACGCCTAAGAATGAGGAATTTATACTCGCTTGGACAAAACAGCTTGCTGAGTCACCTGATGGCTCTACGCAGTCCACTTTGGCAAATCAGGTACAGCAGAGCTTACTGCTCAATCAGGTAATTACGCGCATCCGCCACAGCTTAGACTTATCCGCCATTTTAGAAACAACGGTGGCTCAGGTAAGAGAGTTTTTATCAGCCGATCGGCTCGTGGTTTATCAGTTCGAGCAGCTCGAAGCCGTCGATTATACCTCGCCATCTTCGACTGAGCCGTTTGCCGTAGAGGGCGTTAGTGCACCTGAGCGCGATGCTAGTCAAGCTACCTATAGCACCGACCAAGACAGTGGCGCTGTTATCGGTCGATGTACGCACACCGGGCACATCACTTACGAATCGCGTGTTTCTGAAGACCTACCCTCTGTGCTCAACCTTTCAGAAGCAAACTGTTTCGAGCCAACGCTGTCTATTCGCCGCCGCTATCTTAGAGGGAAGCCTGTCGCGGTTGATGATGTAGAGCGCCACTACGCGCACACGCCATGCCTGCTAGATTTTTTGCATCAGGCCCAGGTCAAATCAAAAATTATTGCGCCCATCATTGTGCAAGGCCAGCTCTGGGGACTGCTGATTGCACATCAGTGCGATCGCACTCGTCACTGGCTAGACACTGAAGTGCTGTTTTTGCAGCACATTGCCGAGCACTTAACAGTGGCCATCAGTCAAGCCGGACTCTACAAGCAGCTACAAGATCAAACGCTTAGCCTAGAAAGCTGCGTCGTCGAGCGCACACAGAACTTACACGATGCTCTATTAGCAGCAGAATCAGCGAACCACGCAAAAGGTGAATTTCTCTCAACGATGAGCCACGAGCTGCGAACGCCGCTCACCTACATCATTGGGATGTCGGCGACGCTGCTGCGCTGGTCATTTGGAGAACTCAGCGATCGCCAGCGCAGCTATCTCGATACGATTAACCACAGCGGTGAGCAGCTACTTGGCATCATCAACGATATTTTAGAATTTGCCAAAATGTCGTCTGGGCGCTCCTGTTTAGATATCAGCGAGTTTTCCTTACGTGCACTGATTGAAACGGTGTTCGATCAGTTTCAGGCAATTGCCGACAAGCAGGAGGTCCAGCTATCGCTAGTGCTAGAGGTTACCGCCCAAGAAGACAGCTTTCGCGCCGATGCTAAGCGACTGCAGCAAATTCTTGCCAATCTTATTCACAACGCCATCAAATTCACCCCAGCCGGTGGCCAGGTCACCCTCCGCGTTCGCTGCGAAGATCAGGTAGGAATCTTTCAAGTCGAAGATACGGGCATTGGCATTCCAGAGGCCCAGCAGGGGCTACTTTTTGAGAAGTTTAAGCAGCTAGAATCACCTTTTCAGCGTCAGTACTCAGGCACAGGCTTGGGGCTAGCCATGACCAAGCGCCTAGTCGATCTGCATGGCGGAACCATTCAGATCAAATCTAAAGTCGGCAAGGGATCAATCTTTTCTGTGCGGCTGCCAGCCCAGCTCTCGCAAAACGTCAGCACCCGCTATCAGGTGCCTACAACCCTAGCTGCCGGGAGCAAACGCATCCTCTTACTAGAGTCTAGAGAAAACAGTGCTGCTATCATTTGCGACTTGCTCACAGCCGATGGCTACGAGGTCATTTGGCATCCAGAGGCCGAAACCATCTTGACTCAGATAGAGTCGCTACAGCCAGCAATGCTAATTGCCGATCTCTCGATACTAAGTCACAATCCTAGCAACCTAAAAGACATACAGCTTGCCATTACCTCAATGGGAGCAAAGGTCTTAGCGCTGTTAGACAAATCAGACTCTGAATCTTCTCATATGGCCCATCACGATACGCTCAGTAAGCCGATTGATCCCAAGCAGCTACTTGAGAAAGTTCGCTACTTGACCCTGAACAGAGCGTAAAGAATTGATTACAAAGCGCCCTACCTCCAAGAGGCTGCCCTATCCCGAAATGCTTTAAAGAGCTACTGCGAAATAAGACAACCGAGAATATACGGAGTAGGCATGTAGTCTAAAGCGCGTTGCTAAGGGCTGTATAAAAAGTAGCTGTTCATGCCTTCTTCCGAAAGCATTATCTCATCAATATAAGTTATTTCAATTAGAAAATCTTATATTGTCAAGCTCACTTCCGACCTGCATCAGTATTTCGGGGTACATTACCTGCAACACTTTGTTTTGATTGCATCAACTTCATGCTTTGCTAGCGGCTAGCTCGTAGTAAGTAAAGCAGCACGATATAGATTATTCAGTAGAAATACTGACGTTCGGCTCTTTTCATAGCAAACCTTTATCTCTTTTGTATGAAGCGGACACCTTTCTCCTCACTACAATCATTTCTGTCTATTTCCTCTCGGCAGCGGTTCTCGCATCAGCGTGGTATTTCCTACAAAGGCTTGCTGCTTGCTGGCAGTTTATTGGCTGTTGGCTTCGGTGAGGTCGTTCCCCGCTCGCTGCGGCAGGCGGCACGAGCTTTTCCTGAGGCCCAAGCAGAGGTGCGCTTAGCGAATACGCGGCTAGCGCGAGGCAGCGAGCCCTGGGTGATTGCGTCTTTTCCAGTTGAAAATTTTCAGGCGTACACTTCGCCGTACGGCTATCGCGGCTCAGGGTTTCACTATGGCATTGATATTGCTGCGCCCAGCGGCAGCTATATTCGCAACTGGTGGGAAGGCCGGGTCGTCGAGGTTTCAGACGATAGCGCCTGTGGTACCTCAGTAGTGGTTGAGTCGGGTGACTGGACGCACGTCTATTGCCATATGCAGGGCTATGTCACCACTGACCAAGGACGCAGGGTGTTTGTTGATGGCTCGGGCGGGGTTCGGCTCGTTGAGGGGCAAGCGCTGTACACGGGCGATCGCATTGGCCGAGTAGGCATGACCGGACGCACCACGGGTCCGCATCTGCACTGGGGCATGCAGTATCAGGGCGAGTGGGTAGATCCAGGTCTCGTTTTACAGGCGATGGCCGACGGTCAGCGCCGCGCTTCACTGCCGAGATAGGTAGCTAGCTTTTCGCATTTTCTTAGACAAACCCCGCTACTGGCATAGGCTAGTAGCGGGGTTTTCGATGTTTGTTAACAAGACTTGTTGACGGGGCTTGTTAGCAGGACTTGTTAGCAGAACTCGTTAGTAAAGTCTATGAGCAAGCCTACATAGCAAAGCACGATCGCTACCCCATCTTGACTTCTTCTTTTTCTGGCAAGACTGTGTACTCGCTGACAATATCGCGAAACTCTTCGCCGTCGATAGTTTCTTTTTCAATCAGCGTATCGACTAGTCTATCGACCAGTATGCGATTGTCTCGAATGGTACCAACAGCGCGAGCGAGACTTTTATTTGCGATCGCTCTCACCTTTTCATCAATTCGAGTCGCTAGCTCATCTGAATACTCGTGGCCCCCACCCATCAAATTGCTTTGGCCCAAAAATGGCTGAGAATTTTCGCTTTCGAGGGCAAAAGAGCCTAGCTCCGACATGCCGTAACGGGTCACCATCTGGCGGGCAATCCGGGTCACCTGCTGGATGTCGTTGCTCGCACCGATCGTTACCTCGTCATGGCCAAAGATCACCTCTTCAGCCGCACGGCCACCGAGTGCTACCGCTAAGTAATCTACGATTTCACTGTAAGAAAGCAGCCCGTCATCGACCTGCTCTTCTTTGGGCAAGAAGCTAGCAAAGCCGCCCACACCACCAGAACGTGGAATAATCGTTACTTTATTCAGCGGGTTGGCATGTTTACACAGCGTGGCTACCAGCGCGTGGCCGACTTCGTGATAGGCCACTAAACGCTTTTTCTTGCTGTCTAGCAGGGGGGTTAGGCTTAGGCCCATCGTCAGCCGGTCGATGGCATCGTTGACCTCTAGCATAGTAACCGCGTCTTTACGGCGGCGAGCGGTTAAAATTGCCGCCTCGTTAAGCAGGTTGGCAAGCTGAGCGCCAGAAAAGCCGGGCGTCCGGCGGGCGATCGCCTCTACTTTTACATCGTCAGCAATCTTCTTATCACGGGCGTGAACTTCTAAAATGCCCAGGCGACCTTTGAATCCGGGTAAATCTACCGTTACCTGCCGGTCGAATCGCCCCGGACGCAGCAGCGCCGAGTCCAGCACATCAGGGCGGTTAGTGGCCGCAATAATAATGATGCCGCTATTGCCCTCAAAGCCATCCATTTCGGTTAGCAGCTGGTTTAGCGTTTGCTCACGCTCATCGTTGCCGCCGCCAATACCCGTACCGCGCTGACGGCCTACGGCGTCAATCTCATCAATAAAGACAATGCAGGGCGCAGTCTCTTTGGCTTTTTTGAACAGGTCGCGAACGCGAGATGCGCCCACACCAACAAACATTTCAACAAATTCGGAGCCAGAGATACTGAAAAAAGGCGTACCGGCTTCACCCGCGATCGCCTTTGCCAATAGCGTCTTGCCTGTTCCTGGTGGGCCTACTAGCAGCACGCCTTTAGGAATACGCGCCCCAATCGCTGTAAACCGCTCGGGGTTTTTCAAAAAGGTCACCACTTCTTGCAGCTCTTCTTTGGCTTCGTCAATACCAGCCACATCTTCAAACATCACACCGGTTTTGGCTTCCATCTGAAACCGCGCCTTAGAGCGGCCAAAGCTCATAGCCCCGCCGCCCGAGCTAGCCGATCGCCGTAGCAGCATCACCATGGCAAAAATCACCAGCATCACCAAAATGCCTGTCGTAATTAGGCTAGTGATAGTACCTCTATCAGGATTACGGCTCACATCCCAGTTGATGTTGTTGTCATTCAGTCGCTCTTGTAGATCTAAGTTGCGATCGTTGACGAAGATTTTGACCTCGTGAGGCTTATCTTCTTCTTCATCAGAATTTAGCGTGACGTAGGCGATGCCGTTGACCTGATCTAGCTCAACTTCACTAACCTCATCGTTATCAATTTTTGTGAGCAGGTCACCATATTGCAGCGCCTCTTCCTCCGCCTCTGCTTCTTCAGCGATGGGGTCTGCCTCCTCCGAGGTCGCCTGCGCAGTGAGTTCACTGGTTTTTGAGGGGGTCAGCTGTGCTACTGTCTGCGCAGACGCAGGAGCCTCCAACAATGGTTTAGCGATCGCAGGCGATCGGCCCAGCCACCCCAACAGCAGCGTAGCCGCAAGTATACTGACACTGGCACCCGCTTTAGCCACGCCTAATGTTCGACGAGCGGGCGGCGTTCGAAGAGAGTTAGCCATGGCGGGAGAAACAGGCTGCTGCATGAGGTGTGTCGTTAATTTATATATAGACGTAACTGGTGATTAGTCTAACGCTCTAACCCGTTAACTGACCGGAAAAGATCGCTTCTAATCAATTTCTCATCTAGCGATATCAGAGCAGGAAGGTCGGTAGAATTCTTCACTAAAGTTCTTTACCAAAGTTCTTTACCAATATTAAGAGCAGTTCCAAATCGGGCAGTTCCCGGATAGCCTTGAGCCTACCCGGTAGCTTACCCAGAAGGGGTCATCAAAATATTTACCTATTTTTACCGTAATCTCGTTAATTAAGCAGGAGGACTGCGCTATGACCACCGTGCCGTTTAGTATTGTGATTACCACCTACAATCGGCTGGATTTGCTCAAGCGAGCCATACGCTCAGCACTCGATCAAACCACCCCTTGTGAAATAGTGGTTGCCGACAACGCCTCTACAGACGGAACCCAGCAGTACCTAGAGACGCTGAAAGAGACATTAGAAGGTCAAATTTTATACGTGCGCAACGCTTCAAATTTAGGCCATGCCGGGGCAGTGAATGCAGGCGTAGAAGCGGCCAGCGGTCAGTGGATAAAACTAGTAGATGACGATGACTATCTCGCGCCCCACTGCGTTGAGGTGATGAGTCAGGCCATCGAGCTGCGGCCCGAAGCTGTTATTTGCTCTTGTCAAGCGGCCCAGGTAGATACCACAGGCAATGAGCTTAGCCGCACCGCACCCACAGGCCCCGGTGACATCTTTTACATTCCGCAAGCCGATATTCACTACGGCATGCTGCTCGAGACGGTTCCTTTTGGTACGCCTATTCAGGTCGCCGTTCGACGCGATGCTTTCCTCAAATCTGGCGGATGGGACACCACCATGACTAGCTGCGACGATATTGACTCTTGGATTCGCGTCGCTGAGCACGGCGACGCGCTCTTTATCAATCAGTGCTTAGCCTATCGCACGGTTTGGCCCGGTGGCTACGACCAAAAAATCAGCATTCAGCGCCGCTTAGAAACCAATATTCTGATGAAGGATCGGATCTATCCCAAGGTAAGCCAGCAGCATCAGCCACATCTGCCCAAGCTAGAGACCATCCACCAATATTTACATCTGCACTGGGCCATCGTCGCACTCAAGCAAAAGCAGCTCAAGGCGACGGCGGCGTTGGGGTTTCCAGCAATGCTCTCCCCGGCTGCGTGGCAACTGCTAAAGCAGGCCGTTGACTTTAGAAAACAGCGATTGGCCGCACCAGTTGAGAAAAAGGTACTGGCTTAGTAGTTCTAGCTTGGCAGTTTAGGTCTTGCAGCTCAGGCCTTGCGCTTTTGGTATCATCGGGTATCACCGGGTATCACCCGGTCAAAATTGAAGCGCGATTGGGCCATTTGTAGCGAGGGCGATTACTGGGTTATACTGCGAGACCTGCAAGCAGTTTTTTTGGAGAAATAATGTCTCGATATAGAGGTCCTCGCCTAAGAGTGGTACGCCGCTTGGGCGACCTGCCGGGTTTAACCCGCAAATCGGCTCGGAAAGCGTATCCCCCTGGACAACATGGTCAGGCTCGGAAAAAGAAATCTGAGTACTGTATCCGTCTAGAAGAGAAGCAAAAGCTTCGTTACAACTATGGTGTCACCGAGCGCCAGCTCCTTCGCTACGTGAAAAAAGCACGTAGAGCCGGAGGTTCTACAGGACAAGTGATTCTACAACAGCTAGAGATGCGTCTCGATAACACCATCTTTCGCTTGGGCATGGGGCCAACTATCCCTTCTGCTCGCCAGGTTGTAAATCATGGCCACATCACGGTCAATGGCCGCGTCGTTAGTATTCCTAGCTATCAGTGCCGTCCTGGTGATGTAATTGGGGTACGTGGAAAAGACGCTTCTAAGAAGCTAGTGACCGCTAACTTGGAGTTTCCAGGATTAGCAAACGTTCCCACTCACCTAGATTTCGATAAGGGCAAGCTAGAAGCAAAGGTCACAGGCGTGATCGAACGCGAATGGATCGCCTTGAACATCAATGAGCTACTGGTGGTTGAGTACTACTCACGCCAGGCTTAAAGCAAACGCTTTCTTAAATCAAGCTTACTTCAGGCTTACTTTAGAAAGGAAAAACCCTCTTGCCTATTTTGGCAAGAGGGTTTTTAAGTAGACCTAAGCGCAGCCAGATCGCCTATGCACCGACGACGACACCGCCGTTTGGATGAAGCACCTGGCCTGTCATATAAGATGAATCTTCAGAGGCTAAAAACACAAAGCAGGTGCCTACTTCGACAGGCTGGCCAGGGCGCTTCATCGGGACCTGTTTGCCAAAGCCTTCGACCTGTTCGGCAGGAAAAGCGTCGGGAATAAAGGGCGTCCAGATAGGGCCAGGGGCAACGCCATTAACGCGAATACCCTTTTCAAGGACACGCTGAGAGAGCGATCGCAAATACGCCAAGTTAGCGCCTTTCGTAGTCGAGTAGCTCAGCAGCGGCGCATTCCCCTTGTAGGCATTAATCGACGTAGTGATAATAATGGCACTCCCCGCTTTCAGATGAGGTAAAGCTGCCTTAGTAAAGTAAAACATCGGGAAGACGTTTGTACTAAAGATGCTACCGAGTCTAGCAGAGTCAATTTCTTCCCAGTCCTCTTCCATGTACTGCTCTGCCGCGTTGCTTACCAAAATGTCGAGCTGACCGAATTCGTCTACGGTCTTTTTAACGACCTCCTGACAAAACGTTTCATTGCTAATATCTCCTGGCAGTAGCAGACATTTCTGTCCCTGCGCTTCTACAAGCGATTTTGTTTTCTCAGCGTCTTCCTGTTCATCCAGATAAGAAATCGCGACGTCAGCGCCTTCTTTTGCATACAGAACCGCGACCGAACGACCAATACCGCTATCACCGCCTGTGATCAAAGCAACCTTTCCCTTCAGTTTTTCGCTGCCTTTATAGCTATCGCGATCAAAAATTGGCGAGGGTGTCATCTCAGACTCGTGGGCAGGCTGCTTGTCTTGCGCCTGTGCAGGGATCTGATCGGCAGAAATAACCATAGGGTGTGTCCTTTCTAAAAAAGTAATCTCTTCTTAAGGAAAGCGGCTTTTTCTTTTTCTTTTATCTCTCAAAAGCAGCGTTTTGCCATAGCCCGTTTACAGATTTCTATACCGCAAGAAACAGTGCTTGGATTAATTAACTTTCACCGTGCTGGCACTGTGCCGCCGTAGTAGCTGCTATTCAGATTCTGTTGGTTCGGTAACACCGATAATGGTTCCGGCGACGCGAAAGGCCCAGCCACAGACAGCAGCGAAAAATAACAAAGTGAGCGGGGCCAACCCAGCAAAAGGAAAGACAATTAGCAAAAGGATAGAAAGTAGTATAGTGAGCCGAACCCAGTCGTTGTTCATATTTTTTAAATGTTTGTGTGCAGGTCTTTTTACTGTAGCGGTTTGATTTGGCGTCTGTCTTCAGTCGGAAGACAAAGGTACTGCCACTAGCTTAATGTTTACGCTAGAGCTATCAGGTACTAGAGCTTTCAGGTAATAGAGCTGAGATACTAGAGCTGTGCATAACTCTAGGTAGGCTCTTTAGAGATCGTTAGAGATCGCTCTAGATATAGCTTTGGCTACATGCCTGGCCACGCTCAATGTTCAGATACTAACTAGGAGTCTTTATGAGTACTTTTTCCTTCGCAAATGAGAGCAGTCCGTTTGCTAAGCTACGCCGTGTGGTCACGGTGTTAGCCATTGGCTTATTTTTTCTAATCATGACAACGGCTTGTTCTGCTGCCGATACGACTGCCAGTACCAACAGTGTGCCTGATGCAACACCTGCTGATGTCAGCCGCGCTCAAGGTAATCTCAGCGATGAGGCTGTAAATGTGGATGAACTCTCTCAGCAGAGCGCTTCACAAGCAAAACGTAGCGGTAGCCCATCGATTCAGTAATCAATTCGATTCAGTAGTCGATCAATTCAGTAGTCAACGGAGACTGGTCAATAGAAGAGACTAGGTGTTTTCATGAGCGCAGCGGCAAGCAGCTCTATGCCTTTATTATCAGGATTGGCGGCACTGCTGCTAGCGATCGTTCATATTTCCGCGAGTCGCTTTAAGTTTTTGAAGCGGCTGCCTCGTAACCGCTGGCTCTCGATGGGTAGCGGGATCTCGGTTGCGTATGTCTTTGTTCATATTCTGCCAGATTTGAGCGCGGCACAAACGGAGTTTCGTGAAAGTTCCGCTATGCTGTTGGCTGTAGAGCACCATGTGTACATCGTGGCACTGCTAGGAATGATGGCGTTTTATGGCCTAGAGCGAGCGGCAAAAGTCTCTCGGCAACAGAGCATCGAAGAGGGTGAGGGAGATGCTACGCAGATAGGTGTGTTCTGGCTGCATATGGTATCTTTTGCGCTGTATAACGCCTTGATTGGCTACTTACTGACGCATCGTGAAGATCCAGGGATGCTGAATTTAATTACCTATATGGTCGCAATGGCCGTCCATTTCGTCGTCAATGACTATAGCCTGTGGGAAGATCACAAAAGCTCATATGAGCATATTGGGCGCTGGATTTTGTCAGGCGCAGTAATTTGCGGCTGGGTAATAGGGGCTCAATCACAAATTAGTCAGGCGTTCACCGCTGTGCTGTTTGCTTTCCTTGCCGGCGGCATCGTCTTAAATGTGCTCAAAGAAGAGCTGCCAAAAGAGCGAGACAGTCGATTCTGGACGTTTGCTTTGGGGGCTATTGGCTACTCAGGGCTCTTACTGATTCTATAGCTGCTTTCTTCTATAGAGACGCTGATATAGAGGCTCTGGTACAGAGATCCTGATGCCTATGGCGTTTCGCCAACTAGCGTTTCGTCAGCTCGTGAGGTAACCGACTCTGGGATCTGAACGTTAGCTGTCTCAGCCGCTGCTAGATTAACAGATAGTTTCAGATTCTCTACAAATTCTACTGCCAGATCGCCCGGTCTATTTCCTCTAAGTACTTCGAGTACCATCGCACCGGTTTGACGACCGATATCGTAATAACTGAAGCTAATAGCAGCGATCGCACCTTGCTGCGCCGCCGCTGCATTCGCCGCAAACGCAGGCGTCTGATTGTCTTGAGCAACTTGAATCACCGACGCTAGTAACTGCGCATCGTCAGAGAGCACATAGATGGCGTCAACGGCTCCGGTCAAGCTACGGACGGTCTCTAGCCCTGGAGCTAGGTCGATCATAGAAACATTCACTTCTTGAACGTCTAATCCTTGCTCTGCGGCGTTTTCATTGAGCAGCGGAGCTATGTCTATCAGCGACTCTTCATCGCTGTTATAAATAACGCCCAGTCTTGTTGCTTCAGGCAATATCTCTTTAATGAGTGCTATCTGCTGGGGAACTGGCAGGCGATCGCTCACGCCACTGACGCTGCCACCGGGTTTGCTAATAGTTTCAACGAGTCCAACGCCGACAGGATCGCTGACGGCTGAAAAAACGATCGGTATGTTCCTAGCCGCTGCCGCAACAGACTGAGCGCTGGGCGGTGCGATCGCCACAATCACATCCGGCCTTGCCCACGCATATTTATCCGCAATCTGAGCCGCCTTTACCGGATTGCCCTGCGCACTGCGCCACTCCCATCGCAGCGTTTCTCCCGCTTCGTAGCCCGCCTCGGCTAGCGCATCTTGTACGCCATCACGAACAGCATCTAAGGCTGAGTTTTCTACTATTTGAGTCACGGCAACAAAAGGAACTTCATCGGTACCACCAACCGTTTGACCACCACTATTGCAGCTAGCCAAAGTAGCACTAAGCGTACCTATCAAGGCCAAAAGCATCAGGCTCAAAAACGCAGTGCGACTAAGAGAACACATACTCTATCTATTTGCGAGAGGGTGCAATGGTTGCAGCCGCCACACCCAAAGCGATATAGGTGCCCCCAACGACATACTTTTGTCTGCGCATAAACAACGGATTGCGAGTGAGCCACTGCCGCATTCTGTCAGCAATCAAAGCATAAGTGCCATCGCCAGTTAGACCGATCATTGCAAAAACAAGGCTCAACACAGCCAACTGCTGCCAAATAGGACTACCGCTCGGATCAATAAACTGAGGCAAAAAAGCCAGCGCAAAAACAGCCGCTTTAGGATTCAAAATATTAACAACCACACCTTGATAGAAAACTTTTATCAGCGGCTGCGGAGCGCTGGCATCATCTAACTTCAGCATTTCGTGAGATCTCGTTTTTTGAATGCCTAAGAAAACGAGATAGATTGCCCCAGCGTACTTAACTGCCGAAAAGGCGGTCGCTGATGTCATCAAAATCGTAGATAGCCCTAATCCTGCAGCCAAAAAATGAACCATCGCACCCATCGAAATGCCGAGTACAGAGGCTAAACCGGCTTTCTTTCCTTGATCGAGGCTGCGGGTGACGATGTAGAGCGTAGCTGGCCCTGGCATAGCTACCAGAGCGGCACTAGCGAGTCCAAACGAAACTAAAGTGGCAGTGTCTATTATCATGACCTGACATGTTTGGGTATCAATATTTTTTGCTGGGCAATCTAAACATAGTGCACCTTCTCACTAATATCTATAGCGATATACCTAGCGCATAGAGAGATTTAGTGATGACGTTTCTTAGTTGCGGTACTCAGCCATGTTCTTCCGATCTGCTGTTGATGCTTGGTTTTATCTGTGGGTTGTGGGTTTTCCTTTACTGACCGTAAGAGTGGCAATCTCTGTACTCGCGGGGGCAAACTCAACTATTTTACCTTTAGCGGTCAGTGCACTCATCCCTTTGATCGTTCTGCCTGCCTGGCGGCTGTTTAACACCTACTATCGAATCGACGCCGCCGTTTTGCACATATACTCTGGCCCGTTTGCCTGGGCGGTTCCACTCGACCAAATTCATATGGTCACCGCGAAACGCTCTTTTTCTTTTTCACCTGCGCTTTCTCAAAAGCGTATACAGATTACCTACGGCAGAAACCAAAGTATTTTAGTCTCACCTCAGTACAAAGCAGCTTTTCTCAAAACCCTAGGGTTCAACCCCGCCTCTGTTCTACAGCCCAAGAGAAACAGACCCAGCCCCTTCTCTCTAGGCGAAAACTATCAGTAAACTGTGGCGAGCGCCTATGAATGGGCCAGATTAATTGCCACCGTATTGAGCCTTCAGCTCGGCAACGCGATCATCGTCAATTTTCTGAATTAGGACAGGTGGCACTTCAAAGGTTCGCCCTGCTTGCAATATTGTCAGGTCGGTAGCGGCACTCATAGTACTTTGGCGCTCTGTCTCACTTAGATGAAGCGCCTCGAACAGACGCTCTACTGTCTCTGGAATAAACGGTGCAGAGGCGATCGCATAAAGCCGAATGAGATTTATGCAGGTGCGAATCACCACCGCCGCTTCGTCTTTGTCCGTTTTAAACAGGCTCCAGGGCGCACGCACATCAATATATTGATTGCCCGCTGCCCACAGGGCGTTGAGGGTTTCGGTTGCCTTGCGAAATTCTTTGCTCTTGAGATGCGATCGCAATTCCTCAATCATCGCCTTACACTTCGCCGTCAGCTCAGCTTCGGCCTCACCAGGCTCGCCGCCCGCAGGCAGCTCATTACCAAATCGCGATACCGTAAACTTCAAAATCCGGTTGATAAAATTACCAAAATTGTCCGCTAGCTCCTTATTAACCTTGGTCTGAAACTGCTCCCAGGTAAACGCCGAGTCAGCCGACTCCGGTGCAGAGGCCATCAGCATATAGCGCCAGTAGTCCGCAGGCGCAATTTCTAGCGCTTGGTCCAAAAATACGCCCCGTTTCGAGCTAGTCGAAAACTTTCCCCCGTAATAGTTCAGCCAGTTAAAGCCCTTAATATAGTCTGCAAGCTGCCAGGGCTCACGCGTTCCCAAAATCGTTGCAGGCCACATAATCGTGTGAAACGGCAAATTGTCTTTTGCCATGAACTGCGTGTAATTCACATCTTTTGCGTCATACCACCAGCTTTTCCAGTCGGCCCTGGCCGCATCGCCCCATGCCTTTGTCGCCGAGACATAGCCAATCGGTGCATCAAACCAGACATAAAAAACCTTGTCTTCAAAGCCTTCTTTGGGTACTGGCACCCCCCACTTCAAGTCCCGCGTAATGCCCCGACTTTGCAGTCCTTCATCCAGCCACTTATAGGCAATCGACTTCGTCAAGTTCGGCCACTCAGTTTGCTCATCAACCCAGCTACGCACGTCATCACTTAACCGATCTAGTCGCAAAAATAGATGACGGCTGGTGCGAACTTCTACATCCGTGCTGCCAGAAACTGCCGAGCGAGGCTCGATCAAATCTGTCGGGCTCAGCATCTTAGTGCAGTTCTCGCACTGATCGCCTCTGGCCTTTTCATAGCCACAGTTCGGGCAAGTGCCCTCTACATAGCGATCGGGTAAAAAGCGCTGATCGGCAATGGAATAAACCTGACGAGTCTCACGCTCTTCAATAAAGCCCTGCGCATCTAAAGCATGATAAAAATACTGCGTCAGCTCCTTTTGTTCTGCTGAAGAGGTTCGACCAAAATAGTCAAAAGACAGGCCAAACTTCTGATAAATCTCTGCTTGGCGCTCGTACTGTCGCTGACAAAAATCAGCCACCTCTAGCCCTTCTTCTAGCGCGGCAATCTCCGCAGGCGTGCCGTGCTCATCCGTGGCACATATATAGAGCACTTCTTCGCCTTCTTGGCGCAAAAAGCGAGCATACACATCCGCAGGCAGCATTGAGCCAACCAAATTTCCTAAATGCTTAATCCCGTTGATGTAGGGCAGGGCGCTAGTGATGAGATGTCGCATATAGAGTTAAATAGGCGCGTGGGCTAAGCGGTGTTTACAAAGCTCTAGCCTAGCGGGTTTGGGGCGCGTCTGACTAGTCACCTGCGTTGAAGACGAGCGATAGCCAGCTATCTAAGCTGTTGATAGTCTCTATATTCACACCTGCAAGCGCCCGCCGCCGGTTAAAAGAGCGCAATGTTGATATCTGATACTCAGCGCACCTTCTTAAACGGCAGAACTACGGCTTTAGAGCTGAGGTAGGGGCGTTATTGATAGGGGTGCTTCCTCTACTCTTCCGGCAGCCTGTGGGCTCAAAACGTCTTTGTAATCGTAGCAGTGGGTCCCTAATAGCCGGTCCCAAAAGGTAAAGTACAGCCCATAGTGCACGTTGTGCTTACGGTGATGAAACCAGTGATGCATGGGGCCAATCATCCAGCTGCCTAGCCATCGACCAATCGCTGACTCTGCAAATATGCGCAAACTAAAATGATGAATGAGCGCCCCGAGTGTCATCACCAGCACCACCGCGCACAGCACAGACAAGTGCATAGGAATAATGCACACAGCCCCCATTAAATAGAGCGCTTGAATCAAAGCCTCAGCCGGATCGAAACAGAAGGCAGTAAGAGGCGTGGGATTGTTGGCATGATGGTGGCCCTTGTGCATCCATCGGTAGCACTTAGGATGGTGGGCAAGACGATGGGTGAAGTAAAAGTAAGTGTCTTGTAAAAACAACACTAGACAGAAACTGAAGCCGGTATACCACCAGCTATACGCCAAAGGATCTAGATATAGCCGGGTATAGCCTAGTGTGTACACGGCGGTCATGACTGATGCGCAAACCGCAAAGATAGCCGAAGACGCTAGCGAAAGTAAGACATCGTGGCGAATAGAGAGCCAGAGGTGGTTGAGAGAGAAGTTTTCTCTGAGCTGCTGAGTGGCGATGGGTACAGACCGAGCGCTGCACCCAAGAAAGAAAAGGCCATAGAGGCTACCTGAGACAAGAATGTAACCAAAGGCAGTCACTAGGAAAAATATCAAACTGTGCCAGCACAGGTCTTTTACCAGTAGAGAAAAATCCAAAATCTATCCGTATCAGCGAGTGCGTTTTAATCCATTGCAGTTTACTGGGTTGCTTTGCTCACTCAAAGATCTTGACGGTTTTTATCTCAAAAAGCTTTACAAAAAGAAGTATTTCTCAAAATTGACCCACTCAGATAAATTAATCGCTTCTCATATTCTTCATAAACAGCAATCACCGTGATGCTGACTATCAGGGGGCTATAGAAATGAATCCGTATAAATACGAAGCACGTAATACAAGGTAAATTATGAAGTAATGTTACGAAAACGCCTTTATATTAAAAAGTATTGCGCATTCATGATCCCGTTGTTAGCGTATGCATGTTGATTCGAGCAAGCGCTAGTTTCTTTATTTTCCGGTGCTAGTGCAGGCTCGTCTCATATGTATCTAAATGCTTTATATTTCACGAGGTCTGCTAATCATGAACTCTATTCTGTCTAGCCGACTAATCCAATCATTTTCTAATGGCTTGGGCTACTGCGTTTCTGCTTTACAGCACTTGCTAATGAAAGCTGCTGTGGCTATTTCGCTAAAGCTCTGCATGTTTACTGCTCGCGTTTTGCTAAATTCCACTGGGCGCAATCAACCGGGTTCAGCAACGTAATACCCGATTGGCTACCGTTCTCTTCTCAACCACTCCATTTTTCCAAACGCTTCGCTTTCTGGGTACTCCGCTTCACCTTTGGCTAATCACTCCGCTACATGACTCCAGTTTTCTTTTCATAGGCAAAACGTTGCAAGCGTTTGGCTACGGTAAACGCGCTTGCAGCTAAAACCACGCAAAAAATAAGGTCTCTACTGATGAATATCACAGGTAAGATCGCCTTGATTACAGGTGCCTCTCGGGGCATCGGTCGAGCGATCGCATACGAACTTGCCAAAAATGGCGTCCGCCGTCTAATTTTAATTGCTCGCAATAGCCACCAGCTTCACCAAATAGCCGACGACATTCGCAGCCTCAACGTAGACACGATTCCGGTTGCGCTCGACTTAACCATTTCTAGAGACGTTAGCGTCGTCATGGCCAAGGTTTGGCGTGACTATGGCGATATCGACCTGCTAATTAACTGCGCTGGGATTGCTTATCAGACGCCTTTTCTAAGGTCGCGATCTAGCCAGGTGCAGGCCGAAATGTCTCTAAACATGATGGGTATGTATGCCGTTACCAGTGCGATCGCTCGGCGGATGGCCTCTCGGCGCAGCGGCACGATTGTGAATGTCTCTAGCCTAATGGGCAAAATTGCCGCACCAACAATGGCAACCTATTCAGCAACAAAGTTTGCCATTGTTGGATTTACCCGAGCGCTGCGGTTAGAGCTAGCACCTTACAACGTCAAGGTAATGACGTTGCTACCTTCTTTGACCGACACCGACATGGCCAAAGATATGCAAAAGTTTCACGGTGTGATTTCAATGAGCCCAGAGCAAGTAGCAAAAGCACTAACACAGGGGCTAGGCAAGGATGCGTCAGAGGTACTAGTGGGCTGGCAGTCGCATGTGGCAGTATGGTGCGATCGCCTAGCGCCCTGGCTGCTAGATCGCGTGCTGCGCCTGACCACGCCACGTCAGCTGCTCATAGAAGCCCGATAAAAGCCTCTTCTAGTAAAAGTCTCTTCCAATAAAAGTTTCATAGAGAAAAGTCTTATAGAGACCTGCTACCCTAGAAGGCCAAGACGCCAGCTAGCACCTATTTCGACATGACCACTCAAGATATATCTGCCCCAGACTCAACCCAAGAGATACTTTATGGTGAACGAGCCATTGCAGAAGGCGAGCTTATTACCTTTCCCAATCCTAGGCCAGGGCGAAAATACACTATCGACATTACTCTGCCAGAGTTCACCTGCAAGTGTCCATTTTCGGGCTATCCAGATTTTGCCACCATCTACGTTCACTACGTGCCCGACCAAAAAGTAGTGGAACTAAAGGCCATCAAGCTGTATATCAACAGCTATCGAGATCGTAATATCTCTCATGAAGAATCTATCAATCAGATCCTAGATGACTTCGTTGCCGCCTGCGATCCGCTATCAGCCACTATCAAAGGCGACTTTTTACCCCGTGGTAATGTACACACCGTTATCGAGGTTGCACATCAGAAATCAGCCGCTAGTTAGTCACTTTCAGACCTTTAGGGAAGCGATTTTTCGTCCTAATTTCATCTGAACAGCCCCAAGGAAAAGCGTTAGCTCTGACTAGGGCTGTTTAGATCGAGGCTATTTTAACGAAGAGACTTTCTCTGACTACAAAGCCGAGTCGTAGAACAAAGCCGAGTCGTAGAACAAAGCCGAGTCGTAGAACAAAGCCGGAGAGAAGACTAAGCAGTAAGAACAAAGAATTTGAGACACTTGGAAAAAATTAAACACAATTCCTGCGGCATATGTTCTTCAAATGTGCTGATGAAGATAAGCTCGACTGTCAAACCACTGCTGCACAAGCGTTTTGAGAAAGACTGTTCATAACGTTGAATCGTTCATCCTTGAGCCTTGAGCCTTGACAATGCACTGGGGAAAACTTATGGAACAGTCAAGATAGAATAAATACGAATACTCATCAAAGAGAACTGTAGTAAAGCCCAACATATTTACTAACGACAACAGTTTCATTCGCTGCGGATGCTTGTGTTGTTGTACCACAAGAAACAGAGCTGCTAGTTTCTTCTGAACGGCCAGACGAGCTGGCTAGCGCGATGGCCTAGCTACTAAGCGATCGTACTCTAAGAGCGCAGTTTGGAAAAGTAAGAAGAGCTGGAGTCGTTGAGGTTTTCTCTTGGGAGGTGAACGCTTCAGACTTAGAGCGCTACTATATTCAAACGTTAGGGCCTAACGGGCCACCTCAAAGCGGCCTTTTTAAATACCTATCTGCACGCTTAAAGACCAACCGACCAGCATCGGAGCTAACCACAAATGCAAAGTGCAAAACTATGAAACGGCTACAGTCTCTCTATCGAAAGCGGTTTGAGCAGGTAATGGCAGCGCGATCGCTTACCGATCTAAGCCAATCCGCTATCATCTTTGCCCCTCATCCTGACGACGAAACCCTTGGCTGCGGTGGGACTATTTTGCGTAAAAAAGCAGCAGGCGCAGCCGTAAAGCTTGTGTTTGTCACAGACGGTAGCCGCTCTCATGCAGCGTTCATGGCCGAAGCAGAACTCCGTGCAATCCGCGAGAGCGAAGCTTTGGCCGCCGCCGCCGCCCTAGGAATAGCTGCCGCAGACGTTACTTTCTTAGGCTTCGGCGATGGTCGGCTAGACGAAAATATAGCCGCCGCTACCGAGAAAATCAGCGATTTCTTGCAGGCAAATCCCGCCAGCGAAATCTTTATTCCTTCCCATTTAGAAACGCCTCCTGACCATGCACTTACTGGTCAAGCCGTTCTCACAGCGATAGATCAGCTATCTCTCTTGCCTACTATATATGCTTACCCTATATGGTATTGGCACCAGTGGCCTTGGGTACCGTTACGCATAGGCGGTGGCAAAAGGAAGTTTCTCGAACAGCTAAAAGCCGTTCTAACCAACAGACTAGGCACCACTATCTTTAGTGACTTTCAGCACGCAGTGTACATTCAGCCTGTGCTAGAGCAAAAAAGAACCGCCCTCAATCAACACGCCTCCCAAATGAAAAAACCAGAGGCCATTCCACAGTGGCCAACGTTAGTAGATGTGGGCAAAGGCGACTTTCTTGCCTGTTTCTTTCAAAACTATGAGATCTTTCATACACCACCAAAGGCATAGCCCGCGCCAGTCGCAGCCCGCTATAAGCGGCTCAACCTTATACCGGTACAGCTCAAAGCTTGACTTGTCGCGTAAGCACAACAATCTCTCCCCAATATATTTTCCTCAATATATTCTTGAAGAGATATTCTTAAAAAGATAGCCGCGCCTACACGCGTCGCACAGAACACTGCATATATTAGCTTTGAATCTGCACAGGTTCGATTTCCAGAAAGCGCAACATTTCAATCAGTAACTGCGAGCCCTGATTGGCGCAGCCGTATACGATGACGCCACCTGTAGCCAGAGCAGTTGTTCAAAGAAAAGCACGGCGACTATAGGCAAAAGACCAATTGTTTGAAGACACACGGCAAATTTTTGCGATTGCCAAAAGGCGACTTAAATCATTAGGCAAGATACTCTCATGTGTTCAAAGTTCCCACCGCAATTCCGCAGGGTTCATACACTATCAATGAACGTGCACAACCTAGATCAACTAGACGCGCTGGTATAGAACCGCAAAGCAAATTGCCAAAACCATCTCGATGCCATAAACAAGACAGCGGCTAATAGGGCCGAACCGAGCAGCCAAACTGGTTCGCTACGACCGATCATAGTTTGTGCTGGCACGGTCGTTAAAAACGCAACCGGAACAATGAAGGTAAAGAAAATTCTGTAGGCAGCAGGATAGCCTTCTATAGGAAATCGCCCAGCTTCTAGGAGGGCTCGAAGAACTTCGGTCACGTTATAAACTTTGACAAACCAAATGCTGGTAGCCCCCAGGATAAACCATAGGCTGTAAAGGCTAGCAACGCCAAGCAGTAAGGGGGGCAGTAGTGCCAGATAGTCTAGAGGCGATATGCCTATCTGCTTGCCTGCGTAGATGACAATAATTAACCCAAATATTAAATCAGGTAAGCCCCACGGGGAGACTGTATGCGTCGACAACCAAAACTGAGAGCTGATCGGCTTTAGCAAAACAAAATCGAGCGTACCTTCTTGCACGTAGCGGACAATTCTATTGAGATTCGGAACTAGAAATGTGGCTGAAACACCTTCTAGTATTGTAAAAATACCTAGTACTAGTAAGGCCTCGCTCCAAGACCAACCCGGAAAGGCATAGTCCGTTCTATAGAATAAAAACAAGCCAAATAAGCTGCCAGCTAATCCACCCAGACTGCTGATTACCGCAACTACAAAGTTAATTCGATACTCTAACTCAGCGGCAACAGACACCTGCCAAAATAGCTTTAGCACCTGCAGGTATCGTGCTAACTCCAAGGCGCTAACTCCACGGCTCCAACTCTACAGCTTCGACTTTAAGGGCCTAAATCCAAGGGCCTAGCTTCAAGGATTCAAGTCCAAGGCTTTTGCCCTAGGTTTATGAGGATATCTTACTCTCAGCCGAGTTACCAGAAGCAGCAGGCTAAAAGCTAGAAGCAGCAGGCTAAGAGCTAGAAGCAGCAGGCTCTCAGCGAGAAAGAGAAAGCCGAAAGACTTATAAAGAAACTGCTTCTGGCGTCAGGTAAACGTTCAGCTTTTCCTGTAGACGCTGCCTAGCGCGAGCAATACGCGACTTGACAGTACCGAGTGAAACGCCTGTGATATTCGCAATTTCTTCGTAGGAAAGACCTTGTAGCTCTCTCATAGCAATGGTCTGTTGAAAAACTTCGGGCAGCTCTGACATAGCAATCTCGAGATGGTCATTAAATTCTTGCGTCATCATAGTGTCAGCAGGGGTAGGGGCATTAGAGGGCAGTTCCCAGTCATACTGTCCGTCACTAGAATAGAGCGGTGCATCCAAAGAAATAGAGCCCTTATATCGCTTGCGCTTGCGCAGTTCATCGTAGAACAGATTCGTAGTAATTCTGCCAAGCCAACTCTTAAACTTAGCTGGTTCTTTTAGCCGGTGAATACTGCGATACACCCGAATCCAAACTTCTTGCGCTAAGTCTGCCCGATCTGACCAGTCAGAGGCTAAGTGATAAAGCAGCTTGTCAACATAGCGCTGATAGCGGCTGACTAGCTCCTCAAAGGCCGCGCTATCTCTCTTTAGTTGATTCTGGCAGCTCGCTACCAGCTCGCCATTCGATAGCTCACATAGCGGCACTTCAACAGCGTGAACAAACGCGCACTCAGCCGGCGCTGACTGAAAGGAGACAGCTTGGGCAGCAGCTACTGGGATAGAAGAAACTAATCTTGCTCTTTGACCTACGACGGCTGAGGATCGTGCTGATTCTGGCACAAGACGCAAAGTAGTTACCTTGCGAAATGGCACCGACTGCCGGATAGAAGATGGTTGAGAAGGTAGGCTACTCATTAGTTTCTTAGAATCGAACTCTAGTTGTGGTGACTGCACGCCGCCGTGAACTGCCGAAATCTTTCTAGCTGCGGGCAGCTCTCTAACTAGAGAAGCCAAAAGCAAGCTGTCTAAAATTCAGCTATCAAGGTGAGACCTTGAGCAAATCTGGGTATTTGTACCAAACAAAAATTTAGTAACGGCTGATTTTGAACGGTTAGCCAGCTGATTACTAATCATTTTGAGTAAGTAATTATGACTAATGATGTGCTCTTGCCCTTCGTTAACATAGTAAACATTACTTAGAGAGCACATCAGCTAAATAGCCTAATCTTCTTCCTACACTCATCAAGTGGGCCGAAATAGTATGGTCTCTATCTAGACCGTAAATAGCAAAGAATTGACAAAATCGAAAGGAATAGTCTTTATTTACAAAACGTATTTTTTCGCTCTCTGCCGCTTACATCATGTGAGCATACACATAGTATGTGCTCGAATGTTTGTTTTGTTTTGTGTTATTTTTTACGCACCCATGCCGGAGTAGTGTTTCAAACCAGCTCGCCAAAGTAATCGGTTGATCAGTAGCGCGATCGCACCCCAAGCAAACATCACCAGCAGTCCTTTAGACAGATCTACGGGCTGGCCAATCAACAGATTCACTGGGAAGTAAATCATGTAGGGAAACGGTGTCCACAGCGCGATCGTGCGCACAGACGCCGGAAAAAGCTCTAGCGGCGCAACCATGCCAGAAAGAAAGGTGTAGAACAAAAACCAAAACTGCTCGATAGCGGTTGCACGCTCTACCCAGAACGCCAGCATGGCAAAGGTGTATTGAATGAGGAACCGCAGGCAAAACGATAGTACTAGCACTAGCAGTCCCCAAAAACAGGCATAGGGAGTCGGTATCCACATGGCCTGCGGATATAGCAGGCAGAAGAGACCGACCAGCAATAGGATAAAGGGAATGCGGGTGAGGCGCTCGGCAATATGACCAAAGAAATGTCGCCACACAGGGTCAATAGGCTGTAGCAGCAGCGGTGAGAGCTTGCCCTGCACCACTTCTTTTTCAAAATCCCAAATAACCCACACTACTGTTAGCTGACGAACGAGAAAGACGCCTAGAAAGTAGCGAGCGAATTCTGTGGGCGTAAGGCCAATATCACCGCCTTGAGCAGCCTGGTTCCACAGGCCTAAAAAGATAAGCGGCAAGCTGCCTGACAGCACCCAAAAGATAAGCTCAGCGCGGTATTCCAACATGTAAGCGTAATAGACGGAAACGAGCGTGCGAGCAATATGTAAGGGGCGAGGCATAGGAACTTATAAACAATGTGGGCGATGGGTGCAGGTGTGTGATTGGGGAATTAAATAGCTGGGGAAGTATGGCTGGAAAATGTGTGATTAGAGAATGTGTGGCTAGAGAATGTGTGATTGGAGAATGTGTGATTGAGGAACGTGCGATTAGAGTGTATGTAATTGGATTCTGGGTTTGGAAGTCGTCAAAAATCGGATATTAAGTTTGTCCAGTTTCAAAAACTTTGGCAATGACGTCTTCGATGGGTGGTTCTGCGATTGAAAGATCCTGGATCTGTAGGGTGCTGAGGAGAGATGAAACCGCTGTTGTGAGGTCTTCGACGGGGATAAGGAAGGTCGCTTTGTGTCCATCTAGCTTTTGCAGGTTTCCGTAGCGCAGCAGCAGCTCTTTGCTGATGGTTTGGCTGCGATCGCACTCAATCGAAACCTCACGATAGGGGGCAAACTGCTCTAGCAGGCCATCGAGCAAACCGTCGTAAATTAAAGTGCCTTTGTGAATAACCAGGACGCGATCGCACAGAGCGGTAATATCTGCCATGTAGTGACTAGTGAGCAGTATTGTGGCACCGTACCTGCGATTGTACGACTGCAAGAACTGACGAACGGCGCTTTGAGCATTAACATCTAGCCCCAGCGTCGGCTCGTCTAAAAATAAAACCTGAGGCCGGTGAATCAGGGCCGCGAGCATTTCTGCTTTCATTCGCTCGCCCAGAGAAAGCTTGCGAACAGGCTGTTTAAGCTGGTCTTGGATAGAGAGCATTTCGGCGAGTTCACCGACGCGCTGGCGAAAGTCGGCAGGGCTAATATTGTAGACAGCCGCGTTAATCCGCAGTGAGTCTAGAGCAGGCAAATCCCAAATCAACTGCTGCTTTTGGCCCATGACCAGCGTAATTTGCTGAAGAAACTGGGGAAGACGCTTGAAGGGTTCGTAGCCAGCAATGCTGACATGACCGCTGCTCGGGTGGATGAGACCAGTGAGCATTTTGAGCGTGGTGGTTTTGCCAGCACCATTCGCGCCCAAGAACCCAACGATTTCTCCCGGCTCAATGCTAAAAGAGACCTGTTTAACCGCTTCGATATTGCGATAGGTACGACGAAAGAAATGGGTCAAAGTGCCTTTGAAGCCAGGGTCTTTGACAGCAACCGGATAGACTTTACCTAGATTTTGAACGTCGATAATAGGTGTAGGGATCGGCATATAGCGAGGGCCTATTCTGGGCAGATGATCTAAAAGATGACCTGAAGACAGTTAGCTTCATCGTTGCTTCATCATAGTGTGGCTGACGCTACACTATATAGGAAAGTGATCGCGATCTTGATGGAATTGGCAGAAACGGATTTGCAGATGATTCGCCAGGTGATTAGTCGCCAAATTGCCGCGTTTGGTAGAAACGATGCAGTCGCTGCTTTTGCCGAAGCCGCCCCTGGTATTCAACAGCAGTTTATAACAGCAGAAAATTTCGCGACAATGGTTGAAGCTGCCTATCCCTCTGTGTACAGACCGCGTTCTGTTGTCTTTGAATCGATACAGATAGTAGACGAGCTACCAACTCAGCAAGTGATGCTCATGGATCAAGGCGGACGGCTGCTGCGAGCGACCTACATGATGCAGCAGCAGACAGACGGCGATTGGAAAATTGCAGGCTGCTATCTGACACCCATGGGGTACAAGGAATAAGCTGGCAGGAAACTCGTCAGAAGCTGGCGACAAAGACCTGATCTAGGCGCGAGCTAAGCGGTATAGCATTCGTAGAAGTGGCCAATTAGATAGAGCGAGCCGCACAGTACAGCGGGATGGGCTTGAATAGCCACTGGCAGCGCCGATGCTAAATCCAAATGCGTTTGGCAATGGGTCAAGGCTGGGCAGACCTGATAGGCGATCGCACTAAGGTCATTAGGGTCGGCGCTTAGATGACCGGGCACAGGAACAAGATGTAGACGATCAGCAGGTTTTAACAGCGTTTGCAAAACCTCTTTGTGATCTTTGGTGGCCAGCATTCCCATCAGCCAGGTGATTGGCCGATCGCGATAGGTTTTATCGACGTAGCGCCTTAGCGATTTAGCAGCGTCTAGGTTGTGGGCTCCGTCAATGAGCAACGGATGGCCTTGCCACTGGCCTAGCTGTAAACGACCGGGCCAGCGGACGCGGGCCATCCCCTGCTGAATAGATTCATCAGAGATGTGCCATCCCTGTTGGCGCAGCGACTGGATAGTGGCGATCGCACAGGCAGAATTCACCCGCTGATGATCGCCAAGTAGCGTTTGGGGATAGGTGATGCCGTTATAGCGTAAGGTGGCAGGCGCTGTGGGAACGGCTTGGCCAGAGACCGTTTGGCCAGAGGGCAGTTGGTCAGAGCGCGGCTGACTAGGGACTGCTGTCGCCGGGACAACCCAGTGCAGCGGAGCAGATAGCTGAGCAGCGCGGGTGCTGACTACGGCAGCAGCGGCTGAAGGGAGCGGACCTGCGATCGCAGCAACACCCGATTTGAGAATGCCAGCCTTTTCACCAGCAATTTCGGTGAGCGTATTACCCAGTCGCTGCCAGTGATCGCGGCTAATAGAGACGATAACAGTCGCTAGTGGGCGATCGCATACGTTAGTCGCGTCCAGCCTGCCGCCTAGCCCAACTTCTACCACCGCAATGTCAACCTGTTGCTTAGCAAAATATTGCCAGGCTGCCGCCGTAAATATTTCAAACTGCGTTGGTATAGGACCAGAAGAAGAGACCGCATCTTCTACAGATCGCAAATTTGTCTGCAAGGCTGCCCAGCTAATCGGCTGCTCATTAATACAGATGCGCTCTGTCCAGTTAACTAAATGAGGAGAAGTATAGCGGCCCGTGCGATAGCCTGCGGCGGTGAGCACAGCAGATAAATAAGCGCAGACCGAGCCCTTGCCATTAGTACCCGCAACGTGGACAATCGGCACCCTGTGATGAGGATTGCCGAGATTTGTCAGCACCGACTCAATCCGGTCAAGGCCTAAATCCACACCGAAGCGAGCGTACGTTTGTAGCTGGCGTTCGACTGTTTGCTGATAGCTAGCTTGACTGCTATCTCGATGATTAGAAGGCTTAGGAGTAGAGGACACAGGCGTAGAAAGCACAGGAATAAAAGGCGCGGAAGAATGGACCACAATTACGATAGAAACAAAAAAAGGAGGTAGTCAACTACCCCCTAGCGTTGGAATATTCTTCCTCGTACTTCAGTTGCCTAGACGGCTTCCAAATTCTTTTCGCCCGTGCGAATCCGCACGATTTCGTCAACTGGGCTAATAAAGATTTTGCCATCGCCGATTTCACCCGTGCGGGCCGATTCGATGACTTTACTAACCACCATATCAACTTGAGCATCTTCGACGACAATCTCTAGCTTCAGCTTTTGCAAGAACTCTACAGTATACTCAGAGCCCCGATAGCGCTCTGTTTGGCCTTTTTGACGGCCAAAACCGCGGACTTCGGAAACGGTCATGCCGACGATGCCCGAGTTCACTAGGGCGATTTTGACTTCGTCTAGCTTGAAAGGGCGGATAATCGCTTCGATTCTTTTCATAATGTTCAGTACGGTTCTCTCAATTGTCAGTCGGTTCGCCGGTTGTTTTCGATAGCGATCGAGTCAGCACCAGCTGAGTATAGCTTGAGCCACGTTGCGACCTAGCTTTGTGCAAATTACTACACGTCTCAATGCGAATTCGATTACTACCATAGAAGATTTTACCGATCGTTTAGCAAAGGCTTCATAATTAAGAATCCGGCACCAAACGCAGTCACAATAATTAAAACAATAGAAAGCGCGAGCCAAATACCGCCAATTTCCTTGTCTTCTTTGCGCTCTAACCCTGAAGAGCGATACTCACCTGACTGCTCGGTAAAGAGCTTGGGCGGCACCTTTGCTTGAGGGACTACCTCCGATGACTGGCTAATTTTCTGACGGGTAGATACAGGCAGGCGACTGCTGATTCTGGGGCTAGCGGCGGGTTTAGCGGTTGCAGCCGTTGACTTGGTCGCTCGTCGTTTGACAGTAGGAATGCGCTCTGGACTAGCTGAAGACGCGGCACTGAGCATGCTTTTTTGAATTGGGCTGGGCACTCGGCGCGGCTGCAGGGTCGAGCTAGAAAAAACGTCAGCCGCAGATTCTGTGTAGAGCTGAGGGCTAGCCAGTGAGTTCATATCATCAGCTGATGCAGCGGCTTTGATTGCTTCACCTTGAGGGCGAACTAGCTTAGCTAAGGTGTTGGGCGCAATTTTCTCTGAGGAAGACGCTGTTGATGCGTCAGATACTGTGCCGGAAAGTTCGCTGAATGCCGTTTGCCTTGCAGCGCCTGCAAACTGTCCAAGGTTGAGGGTGGCCTGTACAAAGTTATTAATTTCTTGCTTGAGCCGCTGGTTTTGCGCAGTGAGCTGCTGATTACGGCTGTTGAGCGAATCAATGACGGCTTTATTAGACCGAAGCTCGGCAGCTAGCTCTCTATAAACCGACATAGGTACAGAGGGGGCGTAGCGGGTCGGAGCTGACGGAGTTGGCTCAGCGTGATGGGAAGGCTTCATAGGAAGTGTTAGCGTCTTTTGTGCTTTTTCAGGGCTTTTTCAGGCTACGAGTCAGAAGTAGTCAAATTAGAGCAACGTCGGTGACATTCGTCAAGCGAAATATTGCATCTGTTGAGTTGCCTAGAACACGTTTGCAGGCTTGCGGTCTCTATGCGGTCTCTATGCGGTCTCTATCCGGGGCAACTCAACTCGCAGGTGTTCTGATGCATTAGAACACTTGATGCATCATTCATCAATTTATCTCGTTGCTAGTGACTGACTAGTTGTACCCTATTTCGGCAAGACTCTTATGGTTGCTCTGACTTTTTTGAGGAAGTCTGCTGAGGTGGCCAGCGATCAGCCCACTGCGCAACGAAAAGGGCTGCTTGTGTGCGATCGCGTAGATCCAGTCGGCTGAGCACGCTAGTCACATGGTTTTTTACAGTTCCTTCTGATAAAAACAGCTGCTGAGCAATTTCTTTGTTACTAGCCCCTTGGCCAATACAAATCAAAACCTCTTTTTCTCTAGGTGTTAACGCTTCAATTTCAGAAGGAACCGTCTGCGGCGCTTCGGCTAACAGTGCCTGATCGGCTTGAGCCACTTGGGTCGCTATTTTCTGCAAGATTCCAGGGCCAAACTGACTGTAGCCTTTAGCTACCGCACGTATAGACATAGCAAGTTCTTCGGACGGAGTGTCTTTGAGTAGATAGCCTTGTGCACCAACGGCCAGTGACTGGGCGATCAGTTCGTCATCATCGAAGGTGGTCAGCACTAGCACTTTGAGGGTGGGATACTGACGGGTAATCGCTGCTGTTGTAGCCACACCATCCATTACAGGCATTCTCATGTCTATTAGTACGACATCCGGCAGTGATTCTGTCGCAGACTGAGCGGCAGCAGCCTCTGAGAGCCACGCTAGGGCGATCGCGCCATTCTCGGCCTCACCCACAATGACCAAATCGGCTTCGAGTGATAGCAGTGCGCTGAGTCCTTCACGGATAAGCTTTTGGTCTTCAACAAGAAGAATTTTGATCATCGGCTGTCTCTCTAGCTACCTTGCTCTATGGCTTCTCTTTTACAACAGTAACGACTCAACAGCTACCGCCTAGTGCCGCTTAACTACCGCCTAGCTGTCGCCTAGCTATCGGTAAGCTCACCTGCAATCGTGTGCCTCTATCCGTGCTGTTGATTGCAAAAGTACCGCCAATCGATTCAGCACGATCGCGCATACTTTGCAGCCCAAATCCCGTTCTTGCCTGTGCCAGCTCAAAACCCTGACCGTTGTCTTCTAGGCTGAGGGTGACAACGGCTGCTGAGCTGACTAAATTGAGCTGAGCCTGACTAGCCTGGGAGTGTTTTACAATATTTGTCAATCCTTCTTGCACAATTCGGTATAGCAAAACTTTGAGGTTGCTCGGCAGTACCTCACTCAGTTCAATCTGCTGAGTAACAATCAAATAGCTGTCTAAATCGGACTGGATGCCTTCTACTAAATCAGCAATTGCACGCTCTAACGTCTTGCCAGCCAACGGATCTTGCCTGAGCGCGGCAACCGACTGCCGTACTTCCTGTAACGATTGACTGCCTAACCGTTTGGCATTGCTCAAAAACCGCTGCGCGCTCACCGGATCTTTCTCCCACAGCTTGACCGCGCTCTCTAACTGAATGTTGAGCGCTGTGAGTGAATGGCCTAACGCGTCGTGAATGTCACGCGCGATGCGACTGCGTTCTTGGTCCATAGCCAGCTTTTCAATTTTCTGAGCAGAGCTGCGCAAGGTTTGGTTGGCCTGCCGTAGGCGCTGCTGACTTTGGCGTTCGGTTAATAACGCATTGATTAACAGCACAACTAAGAGCAGAGAAAGCCCAAAGAGAACGACAAAGTTGAGCTGAAGGCCCATAACTAGATTTTGCAGGCGATCACGCGCTTCTGGTGGTAGCCGGCGACCCATACCTGAAAGCGATCGCAGCCGAAACAGTAATCCACCCACAAACAGCACAAAAGCGGTTCCCGTCAGTATTAGCCGCCCGGCAAAGCCGTACATCAAGCAGCTACGAATAACCAGCACCACATAGACAAATGGAAAGGTGCGTCCATCATTTAAAACGGTGGCTGATGGCAGCAAAATTAGCACCACCTGCAAAAGCGTATGGCCGAACTTGGGCAACGGCCTTGCAGGCAGATAGAGACCCAGGAGCCCAAATAAAACGAGCGCGATTATCGCTAGCAAGGGATTATGCTGCCAGCCCAACGGTGGCCCTGAATGAAAACGGCCAGCAGCCCTTCCCAAAGTCTCTCCAAACAGGCGACTAGGTGATGTTTCCGAAGCACTGACAATAGCCACCGCGAGCAGTCCCCACTCCAAATAAAGCAAGAAGCGAAACGGATGGTTATGTAGCTGAATGGCGCGCTTCATAGGGTTTGTTTCTATATCATGACTAAAGTCATGGGTATGATCATGACCTTTGCTGCCTCTCAATCAGCTAAGGCATCGCTTAGATTTGTGGATGTGAGCGGGCTTCCTTGTATCCCCTTAAAAACTAGAACAGCTCACCTTATCCAAATTACGTAACAACTCATGAAACTCAATCTCAAGACTATCTCTTTCAGAACTATCTCTTTCAGAACTATCTCTTTCAGAACTATTTCAATAGGCGCGATCGCTGCTCTGGCCCTAACTGCGGCTCCGCTTGTAACAGCTAGTCCGGCTCAAGCGGAGCGAGGCAATCGCGGCGAACGCCTAGAACAGCTTAATCTTAGCGAAGCACAGTCTACTCAAATCGAGGCCATTCGCACTGAGTCCAGCAGCCAGATGCGGACCGTGCTCACTGCCGACCAGCAGGCTATTTTAGAAAGCAGTGAAAATGAAGGTCGTCGGGCTTGGAGAGAGCTAGACCTAAGCGATACGCAGCGCGGTGAAATTCGCAGCATTCGCGAAGCTTCTCGCGAGCAAGTTAACGCAGTGCTGACCGCAGAGCAGCAGACACAGCTAGAAGAAATGCACGAGCAGCGAGGCGCACGTCGTCAAGGCGGCGGACGTGTCGAGGGTGGCAGCCGCTAGGTTACAACTCACTCAAGAGGAGCAGAGCTGTGAATAACCACTGGCTGTTAATTCAACTCTGCTTCCTTTGAACGGGCCTGATCGCGTTGCGTCCTTTCGGCCAAATGGTGAGCTTCGTTTAGGCTAGCCTCGGCGAATTCGTCTAGACTATCGGCCATTGCGATCGCCGTTCTCGTTAGCTTTTTTGTTTTAGAGAGTTTTTCGTCAAAAGACCCAAGCGCCGCATCGGCATCGGCGAACAGCTCTTTAAACTCATTAGAAGCACTATTGACCCAGTCATCAAAGCTTGAGGGCGGCTGCTTTTGCGCTACTGACAAATCAGATGGCATATTAGCTTGCAAGTGAGCCAGCGCCTTTTCCCACGAGGCCTTGTAGCGTAGATCCAAAGGTTTAATCGCTTTGTACTGTGCCTTCAGCTGCTGAGTTGTTATCACCTTTGCTAACTGATAAACCGCTGGCTTTAGCTCGCTTATCTTCTTACTTGTATTCTGCTTACCTACTTTCATAAGGCAGTAGGCGATCGCAACTGGGCTAGCTGATCGCTCAGCGACTGGTTCTGCGCCACTAGGGTTTGATTGAGCTGTTGTAGCTGTTCAATCTGTTCCTTTTGCTCAGCTAAAATTGCTCTCGCTTCATCTCTTTCTCTTCTAAATCGTTTGGTATGAGCCACCCGACCACCTAAGCTCTGATTGTTTTTTCCTAGCACCTTTCGATGCTTGGCTTCTTTCTTGTAGGCCTTTTGCAACGCTTCAAAATTCTCTAGCAGTTCTGCGTAGGCTTGACTGCTTTCAGCATCTGCCTTGAGTGCCTCATTTTCTGTAGCTAGCGATTTTAGCTGCGATCGCAGCCCCTCAATCTCCTGTTCTTTACCAAACAGTGCCTGCTTAAGTCGGTAAATAATTTTAGCTAGATTCGAGCGCTCAGCAGCCAGTGTCTGGTAGCTATCATCCATCGCGGTGATTTGCGTTCTCAGCTGAGTCGCTCTTCGCTGCAGCACTCTAGAGGTGCACACATATTTGATCACCGCGACCACCCGGTCTTGCTCTAGACCTGGTAGCTGCCGAACGGTATCGCTCTTCCACAGATCATCGTAATTCGTGCACTCATGCCGGAGTGTAGGCGTATCCACATGGCCTGCTCTAGCAAGCAGCCGTTCATTCCGAAAAATCACTCGGTTACGCCAGTAATCGAAAAGCTCTTTGTTCGAGAAATCTGCGGTAGAAGGAGTCGTCTCAAGCGGCATAGTCAGCGCCTACAGGCTTAGAATTAATATATTGGCATTTTCAGCTTATCTTAAAGAAACGAGCCTGCCTGCTGTTGTCTCCAATAAAGTCGTCGGGTTCAACGTAACAACACAAGTTGTTGAGTAAGTAGAGCAGTGAAATAATTTATAAGATAGAAAAGTTGCTATCGTGTCACGTTATGCCTGCTCCTCTTCGTGCTGTCCTGAGTTCGACAGACCTCGCGATGCTATCAGACCTGCGGATAGCCGGTAGTGTGCCATATCGCGTGCGTGACCGAGCCCATATGATGTTGATGAGCGCAGCCGGATGGAATGCACCGGCACTAGCCAAAGCGTTTAGCTGCCACGAGCATACGGTTCGGACGACAATCAAACGCTGGAATGAGTCAGGACTCTATGGTCTCTGGGACAAGGAAGGTCGTGGTAGCAAAGCCAAGTGGCAACCGTCAGACTTGGACTATTTGATTGAGTGTCTAAACGAAGAGGAACGGACTTACAATAGCCATCAATTAGCTGTCAAGCTATGGGAGGAGCGCCAGGTAGAATTGAGCGCAGACCGGATTCGACAGTTGTTAAAAAAAAAGGCTATCGCTGGAAACGCACCCGCCAAAGCCATCGAAACCGTCAAGACCTAGCCGCTAAGAAGTTAGCTAAGTCACACCTGATTCAACTCGAAGCGCTTGCAGCTACAGGCCAGATTGCCTTGAAATATCTCGATGAAACCGGTTGTTGTCAGTGGACGCCTGAAAGCTACAGCTACAGCCCAATTGGTAAGCAGAAACGGTTTGAACAAACTGCACGCCGAGGGCAACGAGTGAGTATTCTCGGCATCTGGGATCCTGACGAGAGTTTTGACTATGCGCTGTGTGTCGGTGGCTTCAACGGCGAACGCTACTTGGAAGTGATGGACTGGCTCGCCTCGAAAGCTGCCAAGACCTACGCCGAGACAAAACGACTGACCTTTATCGTTCAAGATAACTGCACGATTCACAAAAGTAAGTTGGTGCAGGCGCAGTGGCCGAAATGGCAGGCTCAAGGTTTGTTTGTCTTATTCTTACCCCCTTATTGCTCCGAACTCAATCCGATTGAAGGTCAATGGCATCAGCTTAAAACACATGAATTGGCTGGTCGGATGTTCGAGTACGAAGATGAGTTGGCTGAAGCCATTGTCGATGGCATGATTGATCGCAGTCAGCAGGGTGATTACGCTCTAGACCGTTTTATACTTAATTGTTCCTAGCTACTTATAAGATAAACATGAAGATTAGCTTGGCTGAGTGACAGCTACGCAATTCTAAATTCTTGATAATCACCGTCGCTCACCCAACGATAAGTCCAATCGCGGCTTTTATCAGGATTCTACTATTATGATCTACGTTTTCACCTGATTGTAACGCTCTACAAATAGGTTATATAGCCATAAACGCTCACTTACTACCGATTAGGCCAGAAAACAGGGAGCGTTGCCTCACTACATAGTATTTATAAAAGCTCTGTAAAAGCATATTTATAAAAGCAGTCTGTTAAGCAAGATAGTCGTGAAGATTCGCTCGGCTCACTGGTGGCTTTGGGCATTTTTGAGAAAATAAATACGGCTACAGCTAATGTTGAGCGCGGGCATGGACTGGCTATTGCATTTACTCTCTTGAAGAGTATTTTCATAAGATCTGAGTTTGGCAAGACAAGAAGCTGAGATAAAAAATCTATACCTCGAAAACGCTCAGCGAAAAATAGCAAATGCGATCATTTCATGCGGAAGCCTCCAACTTTTTTCTGTAGCTCAAATTTAGTATTTCAAATACAGTAAAACCTCATATAAGGTCTTTAGACATGGCCATTAGTACCGTTGTATTTATCTTTGGGGCAGTTTTATTAGCGCTAGGACTGCTCGGAGAAGGCGTCTCTATCAAAGATATCTCTATTCCTCGAATATCGAAGATTTCCCGATTTATCTTTATCTTGCTAGGTGCCTTATTCATCGTCATGGGCATTGGACTAGGTGCCTCCGAACTTACAGAAGATAGTTCTTCCCCTGTTGTTGTAGAGCCAGTGCCAATCGCTTCACCCACCGAAATATCTACAGAACCAGCACCTACAGAACCAGCACCTACAGAGCCAGAACCAGTCTCCACATCGCCAGAGCCCACATCAGAGCCTACGCAACCAAGCGCACCGCCTGCTTCAACGACTTCTGATGATGAAGCGTTTAGAGAGCAGGTGAGGGCTCAAATGATGACGACCAGTCAGTGGGCAGTTGAGCAAGGATATGCATTTGTTGACTCATCAGTCGATAAAATTGGCAGAAACCAAACTCAAGATATTAATTTATCGCTTGAGGCCAACGTTAGCTACACCGTAACAGGCGTCTGCGATTTTGATTGTAGAGATATTGATCTAGCGCTGTACGACGAAAACAACAATCTTATTTCTTCTGACATGCAGACAGACGATTTTCCGATTGTATCTGTAACCCCCGTACGATCAGCAGACTTTACCCTACGGGTAGGAATACCCAACTGTGGTGCGGACTATTGCTACTATGGTGCAACCTTATTTCAACACCAAGGCTAACTGTCTCAGCTACCGTTTTCTCACCTGCTAAATAGAATCTCATCAGCAGGTTGCGCTACGCTAATAAGCGATAGCAAAGGCCCCATCTGTTCTTGGCCTGTTAAGGCCAGCTCGCTGTGACACAGCAAGACGTTTTCCTTTGTACGCCCGAGCAAATCGTGCAGTGTCCGGCTAAGGTTGGCCTCGCTGGCCTCTTCTGTCTCCACAATGGTGATTGGCTGGCCGGACCAGCTCTGCAGAAATAGTGGTGCACCAAACAGTTCACCAGCACTGCTTGCCCAAAGAGGAGAGCCTGCATCTAACCATAGCTGCCAGCGGTGACTAAGGCGCTGAGCTCGGTATTGATAGATGGTAGAAAGGGTGACGCCTTTTCGGGTTAAGGACAGTGGATTGACCGGGTAGGGATTGGCGGATACGGTGCCTTTTTGAATGAGCTGAATAAAGCGACCAACATCGCTTAGATCGGCGCTATCTGCTTTTGTGCGAGGACCATCGCACAGTTTTAGGCGATTCTCTACTTCCCAAAAATATTGAGCGGTTTCCATTAGCTCACGGAGTGTGGCTAGCTGATCGTAGGGTAGGTAGTTACCACGCCATAGAAAGTCTTGAATAATGCGGTCAACGGTGATAACTGGATTGGGAGTGAGGCGCTGTTGACGAAGCTGCTTTTGCGCAGTGAGCCACTGTAGGATGCGGCTGTAGGCATTGACGGTTTGATGGCCTAGTCGGTCCCAGCGATCAAAGGTTTCAGCCGGGAGCAGGCGAGGGTTTTCGATGTCGGGGATGAAGCAGTTGTCGGCGATGAGCTCCGCGCGGACAGGATCGATGGCGATCAGTTCGAACCAGGTATCGGGGGTATTGGAGGCATCGGCGGGTGACGAAGATGAAAAGGCTGACGAATTGGCGGAGAGGGTCTGACTGAGGACGACGAGCATTTCGGCGATCGCATCTCTATCTACCAGCCGTCCTAAACCTGGATAGATCAGCGCTAGCAGAGACAATAGCGCTCGTACCATCGGCGAGCTAGCCAAAGGCCGCTGGTCGTTTAAAGATTCGAGCGCGATACCGCGACTGCTTAAGATTTCAATTAGGCTGTAGCGACCAATTGCGTCTAGGCCAGGGCCAATGACAGCAATTTCGTCAGCCTGGATCTGACCGCTTTCTATCGCATGCGCGATCGCCTCTGCGCTCTGTCTCAGCATTTGTCCGCGAGAGGTTGCCTGTAACAAAGACACTTCATCTGGCAGGGAAGGTATTGCTAGCGGATCGGCAAGCCATTGGGCAAAGCGATCGCCCCATTTCCCTAGCGAATCTGCGGTGGGTGGCTCTAGCGTTAGCGTTTGGCAATGAGCGGCAAGCGGTAAGAGCGCATCTGGGTCTGCGCCCAGGCCCAGGCGCACTTTTCCCTGCGGGCTGTAGGTAAACAGGCAGGGACGGTTAGCTTCTAGAAATTTTGAAAACAGAGGGGTGCTGATAGCAGGATATTCATCTACATCATCAGCAAGTACGCCGCTAAACCTAGCTAGTAGCTGCGATTGATATTGTGACATTGGCAGCAGATACCGCCAGTAGAGCATACTCATGATGCCATAGGTCAACAGCCCTCTTTGCAGACACCAGTTTTGCCAGTCGACCAGCGCTTGGCCAACGTTTTCCCAAAGCGCTGCGGGGGCGAGCGAGCCTGGCAGTCCAGCTTTTAGCATGCCGGGAATGTCTTCAATGGGTACGCAGGCTTGGGCAGCTAGCTGCAAAAAGTCGAGGATGCGCCTGACTATGCGCGCTTCTCGCCAGCCTTCGACCTGCAGGGTGCCGTCTTCTAGGCGCGATCGCCATAGCTCGCTTGCTAGCATCTGCTCATTTTCTGGCCTCAGCTTTAGCGGAAACTGTGCCTGCACGGCCTCAACCTGCTGCACCAGCAGCGGCCAAAAAAGCATAACCTCGTCTTGAATAAAGCCAGCGGGCGTGGTGCTGAGGGTGGCGACGCGATCACTCAGCGCTGCCGCAAGCTGATTGGCGAGCACAATCCGATTGTCACCATTTGCGGCAAATATCAGCAGTGGCTGACTTTGCGTAGCTCCTGTCTCTTTGGCAAAAGCGATTAGCTGCTGTGTTTTGCCGCTACGGGTCGGACCATAAATCCAGTGAGCTTGAGCTGACATAAAGAAGTTGCCGTGAGCGCCATATTTCATAGCGCCATATTTCATAGCACCATATTTAGCGCCGTGTATACAGTCATTTGTACTATAGCGCTGGCCTTACAAAAAAAAGCTCACCGAGAAGGTGAGCTTTTTGCAGTCATATATGACTCTAGAATTCGTTGCGAGCCGTCGCTGAATTCAAAGCTATGAAACAGAGACCGCCACAAAGAACAGGCCAACCACCAGGCTAGCAGCAACGCTACCTAAAATAATGTAGTTACGCTTCTCGTTGCTTGTGGGTGGTTCTGCCTGATACATTTTGGGCTCAACCGCAAAATTGTTTAGCAAGCCAGTCTCATCTTCGGTATAACGCATACTTTTAGTCTCTCTTTGAGTTCTATTAAGTTATGTTAACAAACTTGATCAATTTTTGCTAGGGGTCAGGTGAGAAACAGCAACATCGGCGACAGATGTCTGCCCTGCGACAGAAAATTCCTCATATCAAGCAGCTTGCAGCAAACAAACCCAAAGCCTAAACAATGGTTCCAGTTGTGGGTGAACTGGCGCTAGCGTAGTTTTTTACCGGAATACGACCGGCCTTATAGGCGAGGCGACCAGCCATTGCGGCCATGCCCATTGCCTGTCCCATCGCGACCGGGTCTTTTGCTAATGCGATCGCGCTATTAACCAGCAAGGCATCCGCGCCTAGCTCCATCGAATAAGCGGCTTCACTGGGCGTACCAATCCCAGCATCTACCACCACTGGAATGTTGGCATTTTCAATGATGATTTGAATATTGGCCGCATTGCGAATGCCCTGACCTGAGCCAATCGGCGAGCCTAACGGCATCACGGTCGCACATCCGGCTTCTTCTAAACGCTTTGCCAGCAGCGGATCGGCGTTGATATAGGGTAGTACGGCAAAGCCTTCTTTCACTAGCTGCTCAGCAGCTTTGAGCGTGTCAATCGGATCGGGCAGCAAGTATTTTGCGTCGGGAATCACTTCTAGCTTTACGAAGTTGTTATCCACTTGACCAAGTAGCTTGGCCATTTCTCGACCTAATCTAGCCACCCGCACGGCTTCCTCAGCATCTTTGCAGCCTGCTGTGTTAGGCAACATCCATATTTTGGTCCAGTCGATGGCTTCGGCTAGACCTTCGTGCCCTGGCGCGTTGGTCTGCACTCGGCGCACCGCTACGGTGACAATCTCACTGCCGCTGGCAGCAAAGCTGCGACGCATCGTGTCTAGGTCGTTAAATTTGCCGGTGCCCGTCATCAGGCGCGAGTGAAAGGACTTACCCGCAATGGTGAGGGTGTCGGTGTTAGTAATTGAGGGAAGGTCGAGCAGTTGCATGGGAGAAGCAGCAGAGGGCAAAGAGTAGGATGGCTGACAGATAGAATCTGGCTGGCTAGCTGGAGCGCTGTGGAGACGCTTGTAGCTGAAGGCATTGAGGAGGGAAGAAGGGACACCTTGAAGGTGCTGAGCGATAAGTTTGGCGGTGATTGGGGCAAGAAGAATGCCGTTGCGATAGTGACCAGTGGCCAGCGTAAGGTTATCGCAAGGGCTAGGGCCCAAAAGGGGAAGCTCGTCTGGCGTGGCAGGACGAAACCCCCACCACTGCTCTTCGATAGCACAGTCGGCAAGAGGAGGGTAAAGCGTGATCGCCGCGTTTAAGATTTGACTGATGCCAGCCGCAGTGTTGTGTGGCGTAAAGCCGACATCTTCAACGGTTGCACCCACGATAATACGACCGTCTTGACGAGGGACAATGTAGACCTGCTGACCAAACAAAACGTGGCGTAAGGGCTGGGTGTAGCCGCAGCTAGCAGGCACTCGGAGTGAAAGCATTTGCCCTTTTTTGGGCAAGACCGGAATCGGTAACAGCTCACCGGACCAAGCACCGGTTGCCAGGATATAGTGAGCAGCCGTTTTTTCACCTGCGGTGGTGCGCAAGCCAGTGACGCGGCCTTGCTTTTGCATAAACCCTTGGACACTGACACCGGTTTGAACATCTATACCAGCATCTTGAGTCGCCGCGCGGAGGGTCCGCATAAGGGCACGATTGTCTATCTGAGCGTCTTCGGGATAGAAATTACCGCCGATAATATTTGGACTCAGTCCTGGCTGGTGACTGTGGAGAGCAGCAGCGCTTAGGGTCCAATCTGACTGTTTGTCTACTTGGCTATCTACCTGGCTATCTACCTGGCTATCTATTGTTGGGCTCTCTGGCAGCCGGGGCGCAAGAATTCCACAGGGCCAGTAGCCGCTGTCTATACCGGTGAGATCTTCTAACTTGCTAATCCAGCTTGGGTATTGTTCTAGGCTTTGCTGGCACAGAGCTTGCATTGGACCGCTAGCTAGCTGCTCGGCGTTGGGAGCGAGCATTCCGGCAGCAGCATGACCAGCGGCGGCGGCGAAGTCTTTACTGAGGACGCAGACCTGGGTGCCCTGCTGCTGTAGCTCAAGGGCAACGGCTAGGCCAATGGTGCCACCACCTACGATGATTACGTCTGCCTGGGCCATAGTTGCGCAAATAAGTCGTCGAAGGGTGGGCTACCAGAGCGCTGGGACAGCAGGAGACGCCGGCGCAGCGGACTCAGTTGTAGTCTCTGTGCTGGCTTCAGATGTAGATTCGACCGGGCTGTTCGGCTGTGCTGAAACAGGCTCAGTATCGGCGACAGGAATAGCTTCTACGCTGGTTGCGGCGACAACAGAGTCAACCTCTACGCTCTTTTGCCGCTGAATGTAGGTACCGGCTTCTTCGAGCGGTGAGAAGGTAACAGTTTCGCCAGCAGGAGTTTCTGACTGGTCACCAAAGCGAGTGTTGGTTTGAGTGGTCTCGCCATTCTGAGCGTCAGCAACTTGAGCGTCAGGCTCAGATAGATTACGATTGTCGCCATCGACAGAAACAGCAGATTGAGGATTAGGATCTGGCGTTGAGTTACTCAGCCAGTTGGCGGCGCTTCTGACACCGAGAATAGCAGCTATGAAAATGCCAGCGATCGCACCCCAGAGTCCGTACTTTTGAGCCATGAATTATCTCCCTCACATCACTGCTGTTGATTGCTATTGGCGCATCAATCGCTTGTACACATCATACTAAGCGATTTCATTATACGAATACACCAGCTTTCCCGGTTATCGGGTCAATGCTGTCGAGTCAACGTCGTCGGGCCAGTATTGACAGATCGATATGTTCTAAGCAGCGTTATCTACGAAAAAATCATCGTGCGCTCAGACAACCCGGTAGTTTAATCAGTAGGCTAAAAGTAATTGATTGCCCTCTTTGCTTGTCACTGATTGTATGAACCTTTGGACTTGGAAAACTTGGAAAGATCAGCCCTATCTTGTCTGCTCATTGATTCCTCAGCCGCACGGATTCTTTACAAGCCATTTTTATCCGCAAACGCCAGAATCATTGATCAGTGTGATTGCGCCCTCGGCGCAAGTTTATCGGGTAAAGCAGGTGCACAGTGCCGATGTGCTAACGACTAGTGAGGTTGCCCGCGAGCGAGACCGTAGGCGGGACCGCAGGCGAGACCATGAGAAAGAAGAAGCGATCGCAACCGAGCTTCCCACCGTCGCCGAGGGAGGAACGCCCACGCTGCTACCTTTAGCCGATGGCGTTGTCAGCGAGCGGCCTCAGCAATCTGTCTGGACCTGCTCTGCAGACTGTACGCCTGCGCTAATTAGCGACGTCGTTACGGGGCAAGTCGCGGCAGTTCATGCGGGCTGGCGCGGAACCGCTCAAAAGATTTTGCCTGTAGCTGTCTCTAGGTTCATAGAAAAAGGCAGTACGCTCGAAAACCTAAGAGTTGCTCTGGGCCCTGCAATTGATGGCCGCGTGTATCAGGTAGGAAAAGACGTAGCTGCCAAGGTAGGGCTAAGTGTCACAGGGCACCTATCTCAAATGGCGCTGATAGACTATCTGATGTCAATTGAACGGCCACCGCTGCTAGCCGACGCTCATTTAGAGCGAGTGCGATTAGACGTCAGGCGAGTTAATCAGATGCAGCTTGAGCAGATGGGACTAGCATCCGAGCACATTGCGATCGCGCCCCACTGCACCTACCAAGAGCCCGAACACTTCTTCTCATATCGGCGCACTCAAGAGAAAAAAGTCCAGTGGTCTGGTATCGTCAGTCGCTGATTTTGGTCTTTGGCAAGTGCTTTAACTTTGGGCTGTAGCGCTAGTCTTCGGCTGGCGGCGGCGCTCCAAACACGGGCGTTAAAAAGGCTACGATTAGTCCAATCAAAAAACCCGAAACGTTGCGAATGACTGGCAGTAGCTCGGGTGTACGAGTAACCACCGGACCCAGGCCAAAAGCAATAAACAAAATGCCCCACAGCGGCGAAAACAAAAGTGCCCACTGCCATGCAATGCCATCGCCTTCGCGTCTGGGCTGCGCTGCAAATCCGCAGATTACCCCGCCCAAGATAGAGGTCACCAGTGTCAAAATCCACTGCTCTCGCGGCAGACCCGGCACCACTGAGCAGCCGCCGCGCTCCAGGCAGGTCTCCAATGCATTAATCGCCCCGAGAACAGCACCATCCTCACCATTATCTCGAACATAAAACTGGTTGCCAAAGCGCGTTTGCAGCTCAATCCAAAAAGTTCGAGGCAGCAGCGGATATAGCTGATCGCCCACGCTAAAGTTCAACAGATTGCCTCCTCTAGGGTCGGCGACCATCATGATGCTTTTATCATTGAGTCCCCAAAACTCCTTTACCGCCCGTCCAGGCGTGCGGTCGAACTGGGTGAGCACTCTTAGCTTCCAGCCGGTTTCCGCTTCAAACTGCGGCAGCTTAGTATTAAGGTATTCCTCTTGCGCGTCGTTCAAAATTCGCGCGAGGTCAATAACCACCGTAGGTTCGTCTGGCAAAAGCTCGGGGTTGTTAACCGCCTGAGCAGGTAGTGCGGGTAACCAAACCAAAGCGCAGGCAAGGCAAAGCGCCGTGCAGGTAGCCAGGCTTCTCATAAATCGGGTCACAACCTGATGGCTCCAGATAGTTTTGAGGCGTTGAGTCATTTGCCGGGACGTAGTTCTGAAGCAGATTCTCATTAGTTCAAGCCGAAGGCCATGACGCCTATCTTTACAGTTGTTTACTTAATTTTAAGATACCTGGCGCATTTAAGATACCGAAAGCGAGAAGGAAAAGTTATTTCGACTCAATTCAACGCCTGTGTAGGTGTCCGCTGTAAGCCCAGCCCATTAGTCCGCCATCGGTGGGTGAACAGGCGAATTTGGCTCTAATGGGCCAGTTTTAGGCGATTCACCTCGGAGCGGCTCACCTTGAAGCGGCTTAACAGGTTGTTCGAGCGGCTTTTGAGCGAGCTTTGGGGCGGCGACTGCATCAGGTGACACCGAGCGAGCAGGCGGTGCGCTCAGCGGAGAAACCGGCGGACGGCGAGTGGGTGGACGGCGGCGGCGGCGAGGGCTGCCTGCTAGTACTCTAAAAGCAGCAGCAGCCCCTGCTAATACGCTACGGGTGGTGATATTGGCTTTTTGGGCTTGGACTCTTGCTTCACTAAGCCCTTGGTCGACTTGCCGCACAACGCTGCGAGCGCTCTGAACACTGCCAGTAACTTCGTCACTCAGGCCGGATAGCTCTTTGCCAGTGACTCTTATATCTCTAAGCGTAGGGGGAATTTCGCGGTTGAGTGTATCTAAGAGTTTCTCGGCACTTCTAGCGGCCCTAGCGAGTTCTTGCAGGGTAAAAATGGCCACTAGCAGCAGCGCCATCAAACTAATTGCCACCAGCAAAATAGAAAGACCGAGCCAGAAGAAAGGATTGTTCACGGTAATTGAAACACTATTTTTGAGATGGCTTCTGGGGCCCAAGATGGCTTTGGCGCTCGACTTTTAGACGTTCGAGTTTTGAGCATTCAGACTTTGGACGTTTGGGCTTTAGACGTTCGAGCTCTAAGCATTCGGGCTTTGAGCATTCGGACTTCAGACATTCGGATTTTAGAGACTTGGCTTTTGAATGCCTCGCCCTCACTCAACACCTGAAATATTATCAACATCGGTGCGAGCAAGGAGATCTTCGTCTTCAACACCCGATTGGCGCACCCACTCTTGGCGACTCGCAGATCTGCCTGCAATAATAGCTTCTCGCAATCGACCTAGCGTTTGATCCCAATTAGCCAGACTGGTATCAGAAAGACGATCTGCTTGGAACTGAATACTCGTGGCCAGATCTTCTGCTAGCTCTGGCAGGGCATCGGCTGATTTCTTTAAAATTTGCCGAGTTTCCTTGCCCGTTCGCGGTGTGACTAAAATACCAGCGATCGCACCCAACGCCGCTCCGATGATCATGCCGCCCAACAGTCCATCTGACTTATTATCTGCCATCGTGTCTCCTTCGCTTACTGACACTTTATACTCAAAGGCCTACACTCAAGAACCTGCGCTCAAACTCGAAGACCTACGCTCAAAAGTTCTCTTCTTGGCCTACTCTTCAAGCTCTTAACCTTTACGCTTACCACGAGCCCGATACAGCAGCACCGTCTGCACTACTCGCACGAGCCCAACTATTTGAGCAACCTGCCGCGATCGCTGCTGCCACCGGGCCATCTCCAACCGAGTAGCGGCTAGCTGTACCCGTCTAAGCGTCAGTGCATAGCCTAGGCGCTTGGGCCCTAGTTCCCCTTTTTGTGCGACCTCGTGCAGCAAATCGCTCAGCTGCTGTAGCTGCCGCTTATAGCCCCACAGACCATAAGCCAGCGCCAATATAGCGCCAGCTAGCAAACAGTTGAGCACCACGACTAGGTGAACTGTCCCTAGAGAAAATATTAGACCGGAAGATCCTAGGGTGAAAATTAATGGAGGAGATATCAGAAGAAATATCATGCGATCGCGATTAGATTCTCTGTACTGCCAGCCTATGCTGCCAGTTCTGTACTACCAGTCCGACGCATAGCTCATCACCAGCGGCGCAAGCCCAATTTCTTCGGGCAGCTTGCTGTAGACCTCAAAAAACGCAACGACCTCTCTAGCTGTTGGTCTGCCTCGCTTGGCACCAGTAGCCCCTGCCGCAATGATGCAGCCACAGCAGCCATCGTTATCTGCGCTGTTAGCAGCCCACTTTTCTAAGGCTTGGCTGTCGGTGGGGTCACTAATTTCGTATTCATTAAACAAGTGTAAATAGCCTTGATAGGTCTGAATAAGGCCAACCTGGAAGACTTGGCCGCTAATTGGATCGCTGCCCGGGTTGAAGCAAATCGCGCGAATGCCGCCCTCTTCTTTGAGCTGCTCAACCAGTGCTTTTGCCTTAGGCCGAGTGGTTTGAATAGTCAGAACGGGCCACTTCCTCTTCCCTAGCGCTTTACCAGTAGACGCTTTTCTTTTTGAAGAAGATGCTGCTGAGTCTAGGAGAGCGCTTTGATAGTAAACACGGCGGTGACTGCGCAAAGGTTCAATATCTTTTTCTTTGTGACTGCCGAGCATAATCAAGGAGCCTTCTGGAATACTGTCATCAACGATGGCCCCGTTATCCGTTTCTAGGTCTGTCTCTGGCTCCGGGCTAATCACCAGATCAGAACTCAACGGGTTGGTAGAACGACCGGTGTTATCGAGAGTTTCGTCTAAAAACGCGGCAGACACCTCGGGCAGCGTAGAGACTTTGACCGTTATGCTGTCGGTAGAGTCCTGCGAGTTTCCAATTGGATTAGAAATGCGAAAGCGGCTGGTAATGGGTGTGAGCGCAAAATCTTCGACGCTGATGTCGTGCTTTTTAAAAAAGCGATGTAGCGCTTCTAAAGTAACGATCAGGCTGGCGGCTTCTTCTTCGGCTAGCTGCGATCGCAACCCTTCTAGCGGGTGCAGGCTACCAAACTCATAGTCCACCGTTTCTAGCTTGGCTGCCGCATTGCGCTCAGCCGACTTAAACGCAGACAAAGGAGTGATATCTTCTGCCGGGTTGAAGTTAATAAATAGACAGTTTTGCTCTAAAAAAGCCTGCTGCATGTCTTCAGAGAACTCACCACCGTGCAGCAGCTTGTGGCGAAACTGCTCTAATGATTCAAGCTCTCGGTAAAACAGCAGACCATACTCCATCCCTGCTAGCCCCAAAACAGACAGGTAGAGGGTATCAATTTCCCAATGGTTGAGCTCTATCGCCAAAATCTCCTGCTCGCTCAGATACTTCCAAGGTGCGTCTTGCCAAAGCATTGCTGACTTTTTGAGCAGGATGTCTTTGCAGGTTTCAGGAAGCTTGGTCTCTACGACATCTGGCGATTGCAGCTTCTCAAACACCTCATCGATCATGGGCAGCTCGGCCACGTATTCGACCGGAATGTCAAGTGCCTGCAGCGCACCACGTAAAAAGAATTGAATCTCGCGATCGCGGACAACGACCTTGCGCGGTCTCGCAGGCGGCACTCGGCCCTGCGGGGACTCGATTGCCTGCAAAAGCGTTCTGACAATCGCCTCGTGCCCCGTATCTCTAGGCACGACATTAAGCCCTCTAACCACGCCTTGCAGACTGTCTACCCAAAGGATGCAGTCACCGTCCACTGAGGCTTTATCGTCTAGCACTTTGCTCGCGGGGGGAAGTGGGCGGCGATCACACTCCCAAACGCTTGTAAGCCGAGGTAGTTGACTTAGGCGGCGACAGGTAAATGGGCTCAATTGGTGCATGAGGTCAGATAATCAGGAACAACGACTTTCGAGTTAGCGACTGTGAGTTAATAGTAGGTGCAGTAGCGACGGGTTTCTCGCCTTTAGCCATAGCTCTTTTTAACCATAGAAACTGTAGAGACCGTAGAATTCTCAACTTAAGTCCTAGACGCTAAATCTATCTAACCTTAGTAATATTATCGAGTTTGGCTAGTGGTACGAAAACCATCCTTCTAAATTCACCATCCTTCTAAATTCAATTGAGCTTAGCCAATTGAGCTTAGCCAATCAACCGTCAACTGACATCAGAAGTCCATCAAGGTTATCAATCGACATTGAAGGCTATTTATAGACTCTTTGGTCGGCTTAGCCCCGTTCAATTCTCTATCAAGGCCACTCAGACGGATGCGTTAAACTAAGAGCCAACGATCCTATCGACAACTTCTGTAATCAAGCTATCTCGATCCTTTCACCTGATTTCCTATGGCACAAACAATTCCTGCAACCGAGCAAGATACGGCAGTTCAAGCAGATTTGACCGTTTCCGAAACCGCCCCTGCTGCTGGAAGCGATCGCGGTATTCTGATGTCTGAAACGGCCTTGGCCCATGTCAAGGCGCTGCGCGATAAGCAAGAAGGCGATCTATGTCTACGCGTGGGTGTCCGTCAAGGCGGCTGCTCTGGTATGTCTTACATGATGGATTTTGAAGAGCCTGGCAACATTGGCGAGCACGATGAAGTGTACGATTACGATGGCTTTAAAGTGGTGTGCGATCGCAAAAGCCTGCTGTACCTTTACGGTCTGATGCTCGACTATAGCGATGCGCTTATTGGCGGCGGCTTTCAGTTTACTAACCCTAATGCCAACCAAACCTGCGGTTGCGGTAAATCATTTGGCACGTAAGGGCCTAACTAGCTGCGCACTGGCGCTGGCTACCCACTCCTAACCTTATCTTTCAACCGCCATGCAAACCCTAGAAACTCAATTTGAAGAAGGCATCGCTCGCTACAAAGCGGGCGAATCGGCTGACGTGCTGCTGCCTGTCTTTAAAGATATCTGTACCAAAGCGCCTAGAAACAGCGCTGCTCAAACCTGCCTGTCTTGGCTGTACTTGCTAGCTGACAAGCCCAACGCGGCTTACAAAGCAGCACAGCGAGCTGTCAAGCTAATGCCCAAAGACCCACAGGCTCGAACTAACCTAGCAATTGCCATGCTGGAAACCGGCAAAAGCGGCGTTCGTGAACAAATAGACATGGTCTCTCAAATGCTGTATGCGGTAGATGAGCTAAAGGCAGAAATCAAAGATAACTTTGAAGAAGGATTAAGAAGAAAGCCAGATTGGAAGAGTGTAAAGCGAATTCAAAAGTGGCTTTTTGAAGACTAGGTTCCTTGGTCTGAAAGGCGTTGGGTGTCTATTAGACTCATTTTTTACTTTACGATACTTAATGAAGCATCGTAACTAATATAGAAAGAAAAATGACGGCGATCTGTCTTATTGGCGATCCCCGTCATTTTTGTTGAGGCCTTTCAGGATCAGGGTTTGAGCTCCGTTTAATCCGTTCAAAGGCCCGTTCTTTCTATACCAAAGGACCTATATGAAGTTCGTGTAAATAACTTAACGCCTGATCCCCACCGCGACTGATAAGCTTAGGTTAATTGGTTGATAAGTCTTGCTTAACCCGCAGCTTTCGACCCTTGCATCTACCATCTTATCTATTTTTAGGAGTCGCTTATTATGAACCTTAAGACAGTCGCAATTAAGCCAGAAACGCGCAACCACAAAGGATCTTTTGTACAAGATGCAGACTACACCTTTGTGGAAATTGACAAGTCCGGTTGGGCTCTAATTTGTGTTGATGATGCCGTTTGCCACTACGTTGATCCTGATAACTTATTGGCAACTGGAATTGACGGCGCTAAGGCTGTATAGCTTTTTCATAGGCCTTTTGTTATGAAAGGCCTCATACTTCATCATGAATATTCAAACATTTTGTGTGGCTGCTTCTCTAACGAAGCAGCCACTTTTAGTAAGTATCGCCTTCAGCAAGTACTCAGAAAGCACTACCCGTGGCAGTTTAGCCAAATACGCTAGATAGATTGACGCGATTTAATAGATGGTGAGGTTACGATTCTACCAATCGACTAGAGAACACAGTGACCAAAACGATACTAGAGTGATACCAAAGCCATATTTGCGTGAAAGTCTATGAAAGACCAGTTTTTTAGTGGATTGAACCGGCTGTTGATGTTCAATCTATTTTTTGTTTTGTTTAGCTTCTTATGGTTCGCAGTAGCGCTTATTGGTCAATCGGTGAATGTAAATTTGGGGTTTGACCTTTGGTACAGCCTATGGGAGCCGTTGATTATGCCTGCCATTGGCATTTTGATGGCTGGCGCACTGGCTAGTGGTCTGTTTAGCTGGGTGAATCGAAAGTTCTTGCAGCGATCTTAGTTTGCAGCGATCTTGGTCTACGGCAATCTTCAAGCGCCACAACCACATGAACTACCAGGATCCTCTGGTGCGTTCGTACCATCTTACTAAAACTTTTGCGAGTCGCTTGGAGTCGTGGCGTACGGTGGTATTGCTTTCACTCATGACATTGGCAATAACGATTCGCCGCCCCGAATCTATGACGGCGGCGCGATCTAGTACCACTGGGGCCGCACCTTCTTTTAGATAGCGGGCGATCGCCTCTTCAGAAGGCAGTCGCTTTTGTACCAGCACAGCGTCAAATAGGCGCTTGCCACAGGCTCTATCAATCGCCTCGATGTGCTTAGAAACCGTATAGCCCTGAGTTTCTCCTGGCTCACTCATGATGTTGCAGATGTAGGTACGCGGAACGCGCCGCGCTGCGATCGCATCTACAATTTCTGGTACGAGCAAGTTTGGAATGATACTGGTGTACAAGCTGCCAGGGCCGATGACGATATAGTCAGCTTCGTTAATCGCCTCTATCGCCTGAGGTAGGGCCGGTGGCGCTGCTGGGAAACAGCCAATTTCACGGATATTTCCCCCGGCTTTGGTAATGTTTGATTCACCTTTAATGTGTCGCCCGTCTGTCAGGTTGGCCCACAGACTGACATCGCTTAGCGTAGAAGGTAAAACGCGTCCGCGAATGGCTAGCACCTGAGAGCTTGCTGCGATCGCCTGTTCCCAGTCTCCAGTAATTTCATTCATTGCCGACAAAAATAGATTGCCGAAGCTGTGACCACTCAGACCCGTGCCCGACTCAAAGCGATATTGAAATAGCTCCGTCAGCAGCTTTTCTTCATCAGCCAGCGCGATCAGACAGTTGCGAATATCGCCAGGTGGAATGCCCCCCATCTCTCGGCGCAGCCGCCCAGACGAGCCACCATCATCAGCTACCGTTACAATAGCCGTGATATTGCCGCTATAGTGCTTTAGCCCGCGCAGCAGCGCAGAGAGACCAGTGCCGCCGCCAACCACCACAATTCGAGGCCCCCGGTTTAGCCGCCTATGAGTAGCAATTGCATCCCACAGATTATCCTCGCCATTGGCCGGCAGCAGCACTTCTACAATTGCGCCTAGCGTCCGCGTCTGTCCCCATATCAGCAGCAGCAGTCCGCCTGTGATCGCTAGCGGCCCACTAATGTAGTTTGGCACTAGCTGCGTAATCAAATTGAGCAAGTTGCCAACAAACTTGACCGTATAGAACACGGGTGTCAGCTTGAGCCAGACCATAATGCCTAGGCCCACCGACACAATGCCCACCGTACTCAAAAACAGCCAGCGTTTGACGAATAGCCCAGGCCGTAGCCACCTCATCCATCGCCGGGGCTTGGTATATAGCTTGTTACGAGTTGGTCGCATAAGTAGTAGGGACAGGTCAGATCGCTGGCAAGAAAGCTGACCAGATCGCGGGCGGGATCACACTGCACTAGGGTTATACAGCAAAAAGGGCAGCCTACAGCTTCTCGATCGTAATTAGAGCTGATCATATTAGGGGGCGCTAATATATCCCTAATGACCAGCTAGCACTCATGCTCAACTCTACGTCTTCAATACCGCCGCCGAGCTTACCCTCCATGCCACCTGCAAATCCACACAATGGCTTAGATAGTGATTCAGCGCCGCTAGTGCTACTCAGAGGCATCTCTAAACAGTTTGGCCAAAATACCGTGCTAAAAGACATCGACTTGAGCGTTAAACCGGGTGAGGCGATCGCGATTATTGGCCCTTCCGGCACTGGTAAATCGACCATCTTGCGAATTATTGCCGGACTGCTAGCACCAGATACGGGCGAAATTTGGATAGGGGGTCAAAAGCGAGTTGGACTAATAGAAGATGCATCTGATCCGATTAGCGTCGGCATGGTTTTTCAACAGGCTGCCCTGTTCGATTCTCTGACCGTCTCAGAGAATGTCGGTTTTTTGCTCTACCAGCACTCTCGACTTTCACCACGCGAAATTCGAGAGCTGGTCGTACAAGCACTGACCGTCGTCGGGCTACCAGACGTTGCAGATAGGTACCCAGCAGAGCTATCTGGCGGCATGCGCAAACGAGTAAGCTTTGCACGCGCTGTGATGTCTAATCCCCACGATAATAGTAATCAACCGGGTCTTTTGCTGTACGATGAGCCGACAGCAGGTCTAGATCCAATTGCTTCAACGGTTATTGAAGATCTCATCAGAGAGATTCATTCAGGGCAATCGTGTCAATCTTATTTGATTGTCACGCACCAAGAGAGCACCATTCGCCGAACAGCGGATAGAGTGATTTTCCTTCACGCAGGGCAAGTACAGTGGATGGGTAGCATTGATGAAATCGACACCACGGACAACCCGTTTGTTCGTCAGTTTTTTAGCGCTAAGGTAAAAGGGCCGATTCACGCTGGTGGCTAGTGGCGCTACCTACACATTACCTAATTACATTCATAACCAAACGACCGAGTCTTTATCGTCAAACTTACAGAAAACTCATGCGGGCACGAACAATTCGAGAAGGTTCTGTGGGGCTGCTGATCTTATTAGGGATCGGTTTGTTCGGCGGATTAGTGCTGTGGCTACGAGGATTCAACCCAACCAATCGTCCCTATGAGCTAGTCGCCGAGTTTGAAGACGTCATGGGTGTGCAAATTGGGACACCGGTGATGTATCGAGGCGTTTCGGTGGGGCGAGTCAGCGCTATCAACGCCCAGTCCAACGTTGTAGAAGTCAGTTTGGAAATTATCGAAAAAGAGCTGCGAATGCCCAGCAAAGTCCTTGTAGAAACGGTAGAGTCGGGCTTGATTGGCGAGATGTCGATTGAAATTTCGCCTTTGGCTGAGCTTTCGCCGACAGCATCTGAGATTAATCCAACCAGTAGAGACTGTGATAGCGGCCTTATTTTGTGTGATGGCGACCGGTTGACGGGCGAGATTGGACCTAGCTACGAAGCGCTACTGCGATCGGCAAGTGACTTAACCGAGCTATTTGCCGACCCTGAGCTGTTAGCACAGCTCAAAGAAACCCTTACGACCGTTACCGCAACTTCTGAAAACGCTGGGAGGCTGGCCCAGCAGGCCACACTGCTAACCCAACAGGCACAAGCTGAGATTGGGCCGCTTTCTAGCGCGGCGCTGCAAGCCACTGACTCAGCGACGCTAGCGGCACAGCAGGTAGCATCGACGGCAGAAGGTTTTTCGTTCACCGCCTCAGAGCTCAATACTTTGATTGGGGAGAATAGAGGAGTGCTAGTTGATACATTGAGCAACGTGCAGGCCGCGAGCGTACAGCTGAGAACCGCCACAGATTCCCTAGCGCCATCGCTTGAACGGGGCGAGCTAGTGGGTAATTTAGAGACGCTAGTCGCCAATGCCTCGGCAGCGTCTGAAGATTTGCAGGTGATCACAGCTTCGCTTAACACACCGGCTAACTTAGTCCTGCTCCAGCAGACATTAGAATCGGCTCGCGATGCGCTGATGAGTGCGCAAAAAGTAATGGCTGATGTCGATGAGATTACGGGTGACCCGGCTGTTCGTGAGCAAATTCGCAACTTGATTAATGGATTGGGCGCACTGGTTTCGTCTACGCAGACTCTAGAGCAGCACTCTGAAATCGCCAGCGCCTTGAATCCGCTAGTGCTTTCGGCTGAGGCCGCTACTTCAGAGGCGATGACAGACGAAGACGCACGGCTAAACGGGGTTCGTTCGGATAGCCATATAGGTCTGCAGCCAGGAGCTTCAACGGGCAATGTAGCGGGAGATTTAACCGACGCGCCATCAGGCGAACAGCGGCCTATTTTGGTTTTTGATGGAGAGCGCTATATCTTGCGATCGCCCAGGCGAGTAGCAGCCGGTTCGAACGGGGCGACTGTGGACATACCAGCCCACTCAACAGAAGAAAGCACTCTGCTAGAGACTGATCCTAGAGATTGAGCCTAGGGACTGACCCTAGAGAAAGTAGAGATTAAGTCTAAAGAGAAACGCAGTCAGAGTACTTTTATCGCTCTGACTGCGTTCTGCATAGATAGAGGACGTCTAAAACAGACGCCCAGCAAAAAACTTCAAGAAATCTTGTTTTAACCAGCCTGCTTTGCCTATGTAAAGGTCCGTTTTCGGGAATATTGAGATCGCTAATATCAAACTTACTTTTATTGTTCGTCTTATTCTCGACAGACTTATTTCTAATAGGATCGATTTATAGGTGACTTATTCTCGACTGGTACAGGTGGCACACGAAGGTAGTGCCGTCCCTGTCAGCAACACTTCTACCGCTCAGCTTTCCGGTACCTTCGGAAATTCCTTATCAGAGATTTTGACTGGTCGGGTGGGCTGTTTGCTTCACTGCCCACCTGATACACCTCAGCTTTGGCCTCGAGTACTAGCGGCAATAGGTGAGATATTGAGCTGCAAGGCCGCTCAACTGTTTTGGTCAGAACCCATGATGTCTGCACCCATAAGTCATTGGGGAGAAGGATTGCTCTCATCTGCGGCTATCGGTAGTGCGCTGTGGTCTCACTTAAAGATTCCGGCAACCTCTTTGGCCGAGACGCTGTGGAGCTATCAGGCAAGTGACTTACAAACGCATCTGGCTGAGGTGGTAGCAGAGGGCTACTTTCGGCTGACTGGCTCATCTACATACGCAGCAGGGCACTGGCCGTCGGCGCTTTGTGAGCTGGCTTTGCCAACAGATAGCTATCATTTACTGCTGCTGCCACTGTGCGTGGAGAAAGACTGTGTGGGCGTGCTAGCGCTGCTGCGCTCAGCCGAGCAGGCAAACTGGTCACCCGACGATGTGCGCTGTGTAGAAGCAGTGGGCAGTCATATTTTTTTGGCGGTTTTGCGATCGCGCGTAGAACGTCTCTTTCGCAGCCGCAGCGCTCGCGATCAGCTCACACAGCTACCTGATCGACTGCTGTTCAATCAGCATCTAACCCGGTCGATTGCAATTTCGATCAGCAAAGATGTGATGCTTGGCGTCGCATTTCTAGATCTAGATCGGTTTAAAAACATTAACGATACGCTTGGCCACGCGGCGGGTGACTGCTTGCTCAAACAGGTAGCAGAGCGGCTGAGAAGCTGCATTCGAGGCTATGACGTGGTAGCTCGGTGGGGCGGCGATGAGTTTACGCTACTGCTGTGCGATCTGCGCTCAGCGGAAGAAATCACCAGTATTTCAGAGCGCATTTTAGACCGTCTTTCAGCACCGTTTCACATACAGGGTGAAGATCTGTATGTGACTGCAAGCATTGGCATCGCACTAGCCCCTTATGACGGCCAGGATGGACAGACGCTGCTGCGCAACGCCGATGCCGCAATGTATCAAGCAAAAGCGCGGGGCTGTAACAACTATCAGGTTTACTTTGAAGAAATCAATGCCCACGCCCGCACACAGCTCAACCTAGAAAACGATCTGCGTAAGGCGTTAGACAATCATGAGCTGTTCTTGTGCTATCAGCCCCAGGTTGATTTACGCAGCGGCCAGTGGATTGGGATGGAAGCGTTGATTCGGTGGCAGCATCCTACATTAGGTTTAATTTCGCCCAACCGGTTCATTACGATCGCCGAGGAGACCGGGCTGATAGAACCGATTGGCAAGTGGGTGCTGAAGACCGCTTGTACTCAATATTGTCAGTGGTATGAGGTAGGTTTTCCGGCCCTGCGGCTAGCGGTCAACCTATCACCCCAGCAGTTTTTGCGAACCAACCTAGTGCGCTCTGTTGTAGAAGTCATTCAATCTACCGGATTTGAGGCCAAATACTTAGAGCTAGAGGTGACAGAAAGCGCAGCTATGAACGATGTGAACTTCGCCATCGGCGCGCTCAGAAAGTTCTCTCTAGCAGGCATTCAGATTGCGATGGATGACTTTGGCACAGGCTATTCTTCGCTGAGTGTGCTGAAGCACTTTCCTTTAGATACCATCAAAATTGACCGCTCTTTTGTGAAAGATTTAGTCAATGATCCAAGCGATGCGGCGATCGCTTCCACCATCATTGCCCTGGCAAAAGGGCTCAACTTCAAGGTGCTAGCTGAAGGTGTTGAAAACCTAGAGCAGATGACGATGCTTAACAACATGGGCTGTGACTATGCACAGGGCTACTGGTTTAGCCGCCCGCTGACCGTAGCGCAAATTGATCAGATGCTAGACAATGGTGACTTTTATCAGCAGTCGAGGATACCGGAACCGCGCTAGCTAACGGCCAATGGTAGAAAGGAACGATTAGCAAGGAACGTCGCTCTCAGATGCCTGCATATCCCATGGCACCACCGAGAAAAAGAAAAGCGTCAGCGCTATGACTAGCCCACTACTCAAGAACTGCCAGCTATGATGATGGCCAACGCCGACAGCCGCTAGCCCATGTACGACAGTAGCGGCGCTAAAGCAACGCGATCGCATACCAGCAGCCATCGCACCATAGCCGGCTGCACACAGGCCCAGCCACAGACCGCACAGGTTAGACAAGATCAGACTAAATCCATAAAAAATGCCAGCGGTTGTCACCAGCACGCCCGCACTCATCAAGCCTGCCCATAAAAAGACCACCCAGCGAAGCTTCTCCGCTGTCGCTAGCTTCCAGGTTAGCCCAGAGGTCGTCGTTATCCCTATCCCTGTCAGCGCTGCATCTAGTACGGCCTGGGTTGACCAGCTCAGCGTTGAAAACTGGGGAAGGGAAAAAATGACCAGCGTCACGGCTCCCCAGATCAAAAACGCCTGATCTATTTCCGTAAAGCAGATACTAGGAAGGCTGTTAATCTTCTGCTTTAAGTGAACCCTTAGCAACCCGCCAGGATCTTGCAAACCTATGGTTTCAGATAGCGTTTCAGCAGTATGGAGGATGGAAAGATCGGTAGAATCGAAAGAGGTCATAATGACAGTTAGATAAGTCTCAAGTAGCCAGCTCGCGGCTGTGCTTTTATTTCGAGTTATTTTGCTCAGATTTCTTTATTTTGTTTTAAGTATTCGCAGATTGTGAATTAATGTTAACAGATAATTAATTTTGTATAGCGTTTGGGAATCCGCCCTTGTGCATAGCTTGTGTATAAAGCGAAACAGCAGGTGAATCACTGTCTGACGGCTATTACGTAGCTACTAAGCAGTCAAACACGCTAGCATGAGTGTCTAATCAATAAGTTTTACTAATAAGTCTTTGTCTGATCTATTATCTGAGTCGTTCTTACCCGCTCTAGAATCTGTCGATTTGCGCAAAAGCTATGGGAGTAAAAAGACTCGCTTCGAAGCTGTGCGCGGCGTTTCTCTAAAAATTGAGCCCGGTGAAGTGCTGGCGTTTTTGGGCCCTAATGGGGCAGGTAAAACGACCACGATTAAGATGATTGCCGGACTGGTGCGTCCAGATGCAGGCTGGGTAAAAATTGCCGGGAGAGATCCGCATCGCGATCCGCAGGCGCTGCGCGGTGTAGGCGCGGTGCTAGAGGGCAACCGCAATCTGTACTGGCGGCTGACGGCCCTAGAGAATTTGGAGTACTTTGGCACGCTTCGGCAGATGAGTCAGCAAGTTGCCAAAAAGAAGGGAGAGGCACTGCTAGAGGCGTTTGACCTGATGGATAAGCGGAAGGTGCCCGTGCAAAAGCTATCGCGGGGGATGCAGCAGAAGATTGCGATCGCAGTTGCCCTGATTCACCAGCCTCAGCTTCTGCTGCTTGATGAGCCGACGCTAGGACTAGACGTTGAAGCGGGCGAAACCGTCAAAGCGCTCGTCCGTCAGGTCGCCGCTTCTGGCTGTGCTATTTTGCTCACCACCCACCAGCTCAACGTAGCCGAAGCGCTTTCAGACCGCGTTGCCATTATTCGCGCGGGCCAAATTGTCACCGAGCAGCCGACGCAAGCGCTGATCAAACAGTTTTCTAAAGGAACGGCCTACCATATTGAGTTTGAGGGTGTCTTGGACGAAGCTCAAGCAGCCGCCATTCTATCGCTAGGCGCAACGCTAGAAAGTGAACATCACATTCGCTACTTTCCGCACGCTGATGCCGCGACCAGCTCGACGGCTGCGGCCTCAGCCACCTTATACAAAATTCTGCACATTCTAGAGCCGCTGCCGCTTCTAGAAGTTCGCCAGGACCGGGTGGATTTGACCGATGTCTTTTTACAGCTAGTGCGCACCTGATGATCGATTTATTTATTGGCGAGTTCAAGCGAACCTGGATTCAGACCCTGCGCTATCCATCTGAGGTGATTGGCGGCGTGGTCATTTTGACCGCTGTGTTTTACGGCATTTTCTTGGGTACGCAGTATATGGCAGGGCCCGACATTGTGTTTGGTGACCGGCTAGATACGGTGGTTGTGGGCTATGTGATTTGGTCTTTGGTGCTCTATATCGTCAACGACATTGCGACTAATCTACAGATGGAAGCGAGGACTGGCACGCTAGAGCAGCTTTTTCTCTCTCCGTTTGGCGCACCACGGGTGTTTTTAGCCAGAGCGATCGCTAGCCTGACGCTGCGCAGCTTGCTAACGCTGATCGTATTGCTGATCATCATGGCTATCACTGGCAGCCGAATCGCCTTTCCGCTAACGCTGCTATTACCTTTAACGACTCTGCTGCTAGGGGCCTACGGCCTTGCCTTTTTTATCGGCTCGCTAGCGCTTGTGCTCAAAAACGTGCAGCAGCTACTCAGCCTGTTTCAGTTTTTTCTCTTCTTTTTGCTGGCCGCGCCCACCGAAGATTGGACGGGGCCAGCACGGCTGATCATAAATATGATGCCGATCTTGCCCAGTACAGGCCTACTGCGAGACTTGATGGCTAGAGAGCAGCCGTTGGACTGGCGCGGGTGGGCGATCGCACTTGTCAACGGCCTGGTTTATTTCACCGTCGGCACCCTGCTCTTTCGCTGGGCAGAAGGAAAAGCCAAGCGTCAGGGCTCGCTAGGAAGCTATTGACAGGAAGCTATTGACGCTAGCCAAGCAAAACGAGCAGGTCTCAAAAGACTGAAAATCGATTTAGCACGATCAGCCACCGAGGACTGAGCGCAGTCGAAGTCCAGATAGGTTGGCTTCGAATACGCTCAGCCAGCAGAAGGAGCTGACGGGCGAGTGCTTTAGCGGTTGTCCCACTCATCGGCAGCATCGGCTACCGCCTGGTCAACTGTTTTGTCTTCCAGCATTGCCGCCTGCAAATTGTCATAGACAATCTTCTGTAGCTCTTTCACATCTTCCATCGCTGGAATCAGCACAGCCGCATCGCCAAGCTGACTAGCGCTGACCGAGCGAGCAATCTCTATTGGTGTGGCCGAGGCCGATACATCGGTAAAGTAGCTATCTTCCATCGCCCCTACTGTAGAAGGCAGCACGTTAGCATCCTTCGCGAACGCTAGCTGGTTGGCATCATTTGTAACGTAGAGGGCAAATTTCAACGCTGCCGCTTCCACATCGGTCGAGCTAGGAATCACCAAATCCATCGCCGCTACGTTCTTCTTGCCTGTGCTACCGCTGATTTGTGGCGAAACCTGAGTCGCCGCCGCCACTTCGGGCGCGTTGTTTTCAATAGTATCTAGCTTTTCTGCACCCGAGGCCAAAATTGCCGTCTGACCCGACTGGTAAAGCTGAATCGCCTGCGCATGCCCTTGAGTAAGCACTTCTTTGGGCAGCAGATCCTGCTGGTACAAATCGGTCCAGTATTGAAAGACGGCTTTTCCTTCAGGCGTATTGAATGCCGCATTGCCTTCGTCATCCACTAACGGCACGCCCATCTGCACAAAAGATTGCATCACATCAGCCGCGTCGTCTGGCACAAAGCTGATAAAAAATGCATACTTGCCTGTCTTTTCTTTGACTTGCTTGGCCGCCTCAGCGAGTTCTTCAAACGTGGTGGGCGGATCGCTGATGCCAGCTTCTGACAAGATGTCTGTGTTGTAGAGCGTAACGCGAGTTGTGAGATACCAGGGAAAGCCAAAGCTATCGCCATCGATTTGAGTGGCTTCCCAGATTTTTGGTAGGTAGACAGCCCGCTCGGCTTCTGAAAGCTTGTCATCGAGCGTTAGCCATGCGCCTCTGGTGGCTAGCTGTGAGGCAAAGTTAGGATTTAGGTTAACGACGTCAGGCGCATTACCGGCTGAGACGGCGGCGAGGATTTTGGTTTCCATGTCGCCCCAGGGCACGTCTTGCCAGCGGATGGTAATGTCTGGGTTTTCGGCTTCGAAGTCGGCGATGAGGGTGTTGAAGTAGTCGTCGAAGTCGGGGGAGAGCTGCATGGTCCAGAATTCGACTTCGGCGGAGCCAGAGCTATCAGCACCTGAGCTATCAGCGGCGGTATTGGCACCGCTGCCGCAGCTAATCAGCCAGCTTGAGAGCAGGCCAACCAGGGCAAGGGCAAGAAACTTTTTCCAGTGGCGGATAATTGGCATGGTGTATACGGCAACTCAACAGCGCGATGATTTGTGACTTTACAGCACAAATCACCTGTTTGGGTAAACCGGGTAGGCCAGATTTTTTTGGGTGGGAATAAAAGCTAACTGACCAGACAACTGCTATATCAGTGCGGTGAAAATTGGCAGGTAATGCGATAAGTAAGGACTTCGGTATGATGAGTTGTGACTTTTAGACATGTGACTTTTAGACAATAGGTATGACGCAAGACCTCTACTCGCAGTTCACAAAGGCGTATCTTAATCTAGAGCTATTTCCGCTGTTTACATCGGCGGAGATTGAAAAGTTTCGAGTGCCTTACGGACAGCGTACGCTGGCTAAGCTGAGAAGTGCGGTTTTAGCGTCAGGGCAGGCTGGCAAGCTGATTTTTACGGGGCATCGGGGCTGTGGAAAGTCGACGTTGCTGGCCCAGTTGGCTCAGCGGATGCGGGAGGACAATCTGTTTGTGGCGGGTTATTCGATTGCGAATACGGTAGAGCCATCGGATGTGAATCACATTACGATTTTGTATTCGATTGCGCTAAAGCTGCTCGAACAGGCGACGAAAAATAGTGTGCCTTTGCCAGAGAGTACGAAAACGACCCTAATGAACTGGTTTGGTCAGACAAAGTCTCGCATTTATGTGGATCAGTTAAAGCAGGAGATGTCTGCTGGGGTTAATGTCTTTGACTTTTTTACGGGAAAGTTACAGAAGGAAGGATCTTTTCGAGAAGAGATTAAGCAAACCTATGAGCGCCGTGTGTCGGATCTGTCTGCGCAGATAGATTTGATTGCGGCGGCAATTCAGACGGCTACAAAGAAAGAAGTGCTGGTGATTATCGACGATCTTGATAAGCTGGATCTTTCTGTGGTGAAGTCTGTTTTTCAGGATAATATTCGGGCCTTGTTTTCGCCGCGGATTCGGGTGGTGTTTACGATTCCAATTGCGGTGATTAGAGAGCCTAAGATTATCGCAACGCTGGAAAATGAGAGCCATACGACGATGCTGTCGGTAACGAAATTTTTTAGTCGAGCGGCGGCGCATAAGCCTGAGTCGGTGCCGATTGAAGAAAATGTGCTGATGTTGGAGAAGGTACTGGAAAGGCGGATTCCAGATGAGCTGATTGCGGCGGATATGAAGCGGCAGATTGTGCTGCAAAGCGGTGGGGTGCTGCGAGAGCTGGTGCGTTTGGGTCAGGAGTGCTGCCGGGAGTGCATGTTGGAACTAGAGCTAGATCCTGGCAGGTCTGACGTGAAGATTGATGAGGCGATTTTGACTGAGGCGATTAAGTCGTTGCGCAATCAGTTTGCACGGCCGTTGGGCAGTAATTTGTATGAGCTACTGGTGGAAACTTATCAGCAGTTTACGCCGCCAGATGCCAGGAGTGCCGATTTCTTGGAGTTGCTGCATGGGCTGTATGTATTGGAGTATGAGAATGCTGATTTGTGGTACGACTTGCATCCAATGGTGACGGATTTGCTGCGGCGCAAGCAGCTGTTGTAGGAAAGCAAGTTGTAGGAAAGCAAGTTGTTGTGATGGGGCACGTAGGGTTATGGCGACATCTGAGCTGACGGCCTCTAATCAGCGTGAGTTTATAAAGCTGTTGCTATCGATTCGAGCGAGCGTTCGGCGGTTTAGTTTGCTGCTGGTGGTTTGTGATGACGAGGTGCTACAAAAACAGCTAGTGACCGACTATGAAAGGGCTTTGCAGACGCAGCAGATTGTTGCTGTGCAAGCGAGGCTCGACACTCAGCGACCTAGCTTGCGGGCAACTTTAGAAGAGTTGGTGGCTCTAGATCCTGTTTTCGGGTCGGAGCAGGCCGTGGTGGTGACTTTGCTGAATGCGAATGAGCTAATGCGGCTGCAGTTTTCGGGTGAGAAGTCGGGGCAGGAACAGTTCTTTTTTTCGCTGCAATGGACGAGAGAGGCTTTGCGGCGATTTAAGTTTCCGGTTGTGCTGTGGCTGAGTGATAGGATTGCAACTCAGTTGGCGCAGCAGGCTCCGGATTTTTGGAGCTGGCGGAGCGGCGTGTTTGAGTTTGAGTCGCAGGCTACGGCTACGGCTGCGTTTGTGGACACGTCGGAGCGGCAAGAGAGAACCGAAGTCCTAGTGGCTGGTAGCAGCGTTGCTATTGAAGATTTGCAGGAACAGATTGCTGCGCTAGAAGCATCTGCGCCAACTTCGCCGTTGCTGCTGACGCTTTATCAGAAGCTGGGTGATGCTTTTAGCGATCGCTATGAAAGTAAACAAGCTTTAGCCGCGTATGAGAAAGCGGTAGCGGTAGCGGGTGAGGATCGCGATAGGGCAGTGTTGGCTGTAGTGCTTCGTCGTAAAGGTGATTTACTCTTTGGGTTGAGTCGGTATGAAGAGGCGATCGCGGCCTTCATCACCTCAATCAAGATCTTTGACGAGCTGCTCGATCAGGCACCAGACAATATAGAAGTGCTGAACAGCAAGGGCAATTCGCTACAGAGTTTGGCAGATTTGCAGGCGATGCTGTCGGAGCATGGTGCGGCTAGGGCCAGCTATGGCGAGTCGATTGCCGCCTATGATGCAGCCCTAGAGCGAGCGCCCGACTATGTGAGTGCGCTGAACAACAAGGGCCTTTCGCTAAAGAGTTTGGCAGATTTGCAGGCGATGCTATCGGAACATAGTGCGGCTAGGACCAGCTATGGAGAATCGATTGCCGCCTATGATGCAGCCCTAGAGCGAGCGCCCGACTTAGTGCAAGCGCTGAACAACAAGGGCAATTCGCTGTCGAAGTTGGCAGCTTTGCAGGCGATGCTATCGGAATATAGTGCGGCAAGGACCAGCTATGGAGAATCGATTGCCGCCTATGATGCAGCCCTAGAGCGAGCGCCCGACTATGTGAGTGCGCTGAACAACAAGGGCCTTTCGCTACAGAGCTTGGCAAGTCTGTTGATGCAGCAAGAGGAGTTGAAATCGGCGATCGATTGCTTTGGGATGGCGCTGTCGTTGTGGGGGCGATCGCTCCAAATCGCTCCTGGCAATACCCAACTACAACAACGTCGCGATCAGCTTGTCTCTGATCTAGAGTCTCTTTCAGACAATACTTGATCAGCTATTACAGCCCAGTCCGTGACAGTTCAACAAACTCTTAATGATTTAGAAGCGCTTACTAATCAGGCTCTCATGCTGACTTTACTAGCAAAAAGGTTTCTATAGAAGAAGATCTGCAGCTATTGGAAGGGCTGTGTATTTTGGTGCGATCGCCCATCTAAACAGTCGCCACCGATCGTAGGTCTGTATAAATCTGAGTCTGCGAGTCAGTAAAGATACTTGACTCAATGCGAAAATCGCTTTATCTTCAATAGCTAAGACGTGTGATGCCTATCCTCGTCGTTTTCTCAGAACTCATTCGACTTCAGCGCCATCGGCAGGTGTAATCAGCACCTACCGACGGCTAACTTCACGAACTGAAACAGGCAGTCCGGAAGCTAAGGGCAGTGTACTTTAGCAACCCCGAATTTGCACATATTTCGCGAGGTGGCTAAAGCCGCTTGGGTTCTGGTTTCCTTCCTAAGACATCAACTCGGAGACCAGATTCTCATGCTTACCCTTTCCTATCCGGACGCAGCAGCGTCCACAGTTTCAGGTGGCCACGCCACTCAGGCCACTATAGGCAAAACCACAGGCAAAACTACAGGCAAAACTACAGGCAAAACCACAGAGCCCACCGTTCTATCCGGTTCTGTGGCCGACCATCCGCCTGGGCCCCAGCGACCTAGAGAGCAAATTCGCCATCTGCTATTTGGCACGCCCAGCGGTATCCAAACCACAATTCAGCAGCTACACCAGCTCGGCTACGCAGAGCCAAACGACTGGAGCCGTCCGATATCTACCGACAGACCCAACGAGGTAATGGCGGTACTCACCAAGCGAGTAAACGCTGCGCAGACGTAGCCCTAGAGGGCCTGTGACTCCGACCTCAGACTTGGAGAACAGCGCTGTTTGCGTTCGGAGTCTGGCCTAGATTCCGAACGTGAGTGCGATCGCATCTATATTTTCAAGCTATCAACCCATCAAGCATGTTTGCTGTATGGCTGCGATGGGCAAACTGCATTGCCGGTACATCGTCATCAGCATTTGTGCGATCGCCATTCCCCAATCTCAAACCTCAGACACAAAGATTCGACTGCCTTATTGCCTTGTCAACTGGGTAAACACGTCATACTCGGCCCCGCAGACACTCTCAAATGTAATTTTCTTGTTGAGATCTGGGCAGTCTAGGGTCGAAATTCGGATATTTTCTGCCTTCATCAAAAGTCCATACCGCCAGTCAATAGTCCACCCTTCCGTTTCCCTCATCCTTATTGGGCGCAGTCGTGAACAGACTCAAGTCACTATTTTCCAAAAAAACGTCTGGGGTCGGCATAGAGCTGACGCCTGAGCGCATCAATATCGTGCGGCTCAAAAAGCAGGGCCAAAAGCTCAAGCTGCAAGCGCTAGCAACCGCTGAAGTGCCCGAAGGCGTTTTTGAAGAAGGCCAAATTATCGACAGTCCAACGATGGCTGAAATTATTCAAACCACGCTCGCAGAAAACAAGCTGAAGGTAACCCAAGCCTCGACGGCTGTACCGGGTAGAGCGGTCACTCGGGTAATTTTGGTGCCCTCAGAGCTAGATGACGACGAGCTACGCGAAATGGTACTCAACCAAGAGGCCAGCCTGTACCTGCCGTTTCCGCGCGACGAGGCCGACGTTGACTATCAAAAAGTTGGCTACGTCGTGGACGACGACGGCATTGAAAAAGTGCGCGTGCTGCTAGTCGCAGTCAAAAGGGATATTACCGACAGCTACACCGAAACCTTTGCGCAAGCGGGCCTCAATCTCAACGTACTTGAAACCAGCAGCTTTGCACTGATCCGCACCATTCGCGAGCAGCTACGTCAATTTACCTCACAAGAAGCAGTCGCCATTGTCGATATCCAGTTTGAAAGCACTGAAATTTCGATTGTGGTGGACGGCACACCTCACTTCTCGCGGACGGTGCCGCTGGGCACCTTGCAAATTCAAATGGCCCTAAGCCGAGCGATGAACCTGCCGCCGTCTAGAAATGCTGATTTGCTGCAAGGCATGTCGATTCCATCTGGGCCTATGGACGGCGGGGCAAAAGGCGGGATGAATCCAGGCGTCGCCGCCATGCTGCGAGTGATTGCCGAGCTGTCTGACGAGCTGCGCCGATCTATAGATTTCTATCTGAATCAAGGTGAAGACATGGAGGTTGCGCAGCTACTGCTAGCAGGCCCGGGCGGTGCGATTGGCAATCTTGATGAGTTCTTCTCGCAGCGGTTAGGACTGCCCGCGAATGTAATCGATCCGGTCGATGCCTTGGCTGTTGAGTCAGATGAAGAAGTGTCGATGGAACAGCGCTCGGGGCTAGCAACGGTGCTGGGTTTAGGCCTACGAGAGGTCTAGATAAGAGCTATGAGATAAGAGCTATGAGAAAAGAACTATAAGAAAAGAGCCATGAGAGATCTAGAGAAGAAGATTTAGCCAGCAGAGCGCTGATATGCAAACGTCTAAATTTTGGAATTTGAATTCTGGCAAGAAAGTAGAAGGCAAGAGAGAAGGCAAAAAGTGAAGCGAACAAGTCTGGGCTGTCTAGCAGGAGGTTTGAGCCATGTACGGAATCGATATTAACTTTTTGAATGACCGAGAGAGTCGTTCAACCGATTCGATTGTTGCAGTCAACCAGCCGAAGATAGGAGGCAACAGCCGGAGGATGCTACCTGCGATTGGGGGCCTAGCGTTTGCGCTGATTGCGCTCGGCGGTGTAGGTGGCTACTGGTTAATATTGAACAAACAACAATCGACCCTCAGCGCACAGTCTGCCAATTTGGACATGCAGCTCACTGAGCTACAGCAAAAGCTAGCGCAGGTTGATACTGCTCGGCAGCAGATACAGGTAATCAACAGCGAAGTTCAGGCGTTGGCTGGCGTCTTTGAGCGTATTCGGCCTTGGTCTGCCATCGTGCGTGATATGCAAGGTCGCATTCCTGCTCGCACTCAAATCTTACGCCTGGTGCAGCAAGCACCTGCTGAAGGGAGCTCAATCGCAGGTGGCATAGAAATAGGCGGCAATGCCTGTTCTTTTGATGATGTTAATGATTTCTTGCTAACGCTCAAACAGTCTCCTTTCTTAGAAAGCGAGTCTATTGCAATCACAAACGCAGCTCTAGGTCAAGCCGTTCCAGGCCGGTGCCCAGGGGCCAGCGCAGCCGAGGAGGAAGCCCAGCTAGTGACCTACTCCATTACCGGCCAGATCAAGGCTTTATCGGCGTCAATGCTACTTGATGAGCTAGGCCGCCAGCAGGAATCCACCGGGCTCGCTGCTCGTATTCTCGCCCTTCAAACCACAGGAGCACTTAACTAATGGCCGCTTTAGGAGATTTTGCTGCCCCTGATGATGCTGATTTTATTGACGAACCGCTAAATCCGGTGGTGTTTGGCATAGAATTTACGCCAACCATCATCGGCCTGCTTGTGGCGCTAGCTGGAATAGGCGGCGCTGCCTATCTGTTTGTCAAAATGGTGCAGCCTGTTTCTGTGCAAAACGAGACGATAAGAACAGAAATTTCAACCAAAGAAAACCAGTTAATTTCTCAGGCTGCTCAGCTAGAGAATATCGCCAAGATAGAGGCTGAACTCGCGGCAGCGATGCAGCGACGACAAAATGTCTATTCTCTTTTTGCCAATGAAGAGACAATGGACACACTGCTGCTAGATATCAACCAAAGAATTGAGAGTAGCAACGCCGCGCTAAGTGGCGTTCGATCTCAAGTTAGAGGGCGAGGTTTGCCACCCATACTGCTAGAAGCGCAGCTACAGTCGTTTGTTCCTGGCGAAAAAGTTGTTATTTCTGATGGCGCTTTGGGCCCAGAAATCAACGGCAAACTGCGACGAGAAACCTACTCTATTCGCTTTTCTGGCGACTATGCACAAACCCAAACCATTCTACGAAATCTAGAGCGCCTAGAGCCACTGCTAATGGTGCGCGACTTTAGCATCAGCAGTGGGCAAGAAGTACCGGAAACGGTGATTGGTGCCGGTGGCCAGGTAGTAGTGCGACCCAAGGCCAAGCTAGAAACCTCGTTTCAAATTGATGCCCTGATACCAACCGCTGACGTTGAGGTGCCGCCGGAGGTCGCGCCCCCCTCGGAAGCGGCGGCTCCGGAAGGCGGATAAGGCTGGTCTGTTTTCGTTAGATAGGCGCAGTCAGGTCCAATCGCACGGTCAAGGCACTACTTTCAAGGCGTCACTCTTATTTTTCCATTCTCTCTGAAATCTTCATCTCTATCTATCTATCTACCTCCTCTCTATCTACCTATTTTCTCTATCTATCTACTTTTTTAAATCAAGGAGCGAAGTTCTGTGAAACGCCGTCTAAATCTTAAAAGCCTTGTGTTAGGAAGCGCTTTGGCGGCCTTAGCGGGTCCGCTTGCAGGTGCCCAGTCTGCCATCGGTGCAACGACTGTTGAGGGCATCGCACTTGAGCAGACCGCAGCAGGACTGTCGCTGTCACTAGCGACCTCTGGAGATACCGCCCAAATTGTCACGGCTCGTTCGGGGCTGGTGCTGCAAGCTGACATTGCGCATGCCCAGCTACAGCTACTTGAGGGTGAAAGCTATGTACAAAAAAATCCGGCACCCGGCATTGAGTCGATTGAGCTAAGCGCGGTTGATGGCGATCGCGTCCGGCTCACAGTCAGTGGCAGCGAGCAAGCGCCCATCAGTAGCATTCAAAAACAAGCAGGACAAAAGCAAGCAGGAGCAGACACCCTGCTCATCAGCTTAGATACGCGCCCTGATGCCAAAGCCAACCCCTCTCAGCTACCCGAGACTTTGCACACCGTGCCAGGGGCAAGCAGCAAAAATGATATAGCGCCTGCGGTATCTCCTGCAGCAAGGCGCTCTGTCGGTCCGTGGGAACTCGCTCAGGCTGAGCAGAGTGAAGAGGTTCCAGATATTTTGATTCCTAACCCAGAAGTCATTATTGACGGTGCGCCTGTTACTGCGCCGACTTTGAACGCAGCACCACCGTTTTTGCCACGAGCGATCGCACCTCCGGTCGGTGACCTTTCCGTCTCAGATGTTGACTCCACGCTAGATGAAATTGATTTAGGAACCGCTGAACGAGTGCCCAGGCTCGTGCTGCGAGATGCTTCTGCTCGTGAGGTTCTCTCTTTATTGGCTAGAGCCGCTGGGTTAAATCTAGCCTTTACCAGCGCGGACCTAGAAGGTGAAGATGCAGACGCGCGGGTCTCTCTAGATATTGAAAATGAGCCGGTTCAAAACGTTTTTAACTATGTATTGCAGCTTTCTGGACTAGAAGCTAACAAAGTCGGGCGAACCATTTTTGTAGGACCAAGATTGCCCAACAGCGCTCGTAATGTGCTGGTACGCAGCATCCGCCTAAACCAGATAGACGTGGGCAGCGCAGTTAACTTCCTGGTTTCGATGGGCGCAGAGAGTACAGTCGCTAGTGAGAGTTCGGTTACTAGCGTTACTGCGCTAGAAGTTGGCGGCGGTACTGACGTTAGCGAAGCCACAACGACCCAATCAGCGATCGCTAACCAGCGAGTAGATTTTGCAGACGCCGATCCGCTGCTACGAGGTCTACAAATTATTGGCGATGAGCGCACCAACTCTTTGACACTCATCGGCACACCTCGTCAAATTGAAATTGCCACCGCTCAGATGATTCAGCTTGATATTCGTCGTCGTCAGGTTGCCATTAATCTGCGAGTGATTGATATTAATCTCAATTCACTAGATAGTTTTGGGACTAGCTTTTCTTTTGGCACAGGAGACACTAGCATTACTCAGACCCAAGGTCTTGGACTAGTCAACTTTGGCGGTGCTGAGCCCGCAGTCGGTGCGCTGTCAAATAGTTTTTTAGGATCAACGATTGCCGGTAGCAATCCACTCACTATAGCGACGCAGTTTTTGTCTCGGCTTGAGGCCGTCGTCACCAGCGGAAACGGCAAGATCGTTACCGATCCAACCTTGGTGGTTCAAGAAGGTCAAACTGCGGCTGTTCAGCTAACCCAAGAAGTCGTTTCTAACATCACACGAACAGAAACCGTTGATGAAGCCGGACGCATTCAGATTGAGAATGAATTTGAGAAGGAAGATGCCGGATTGAATTTGCAAATTCAGGTAGAGCAAATTGATGACAACGGCTTTGTCAATCTATCGGTTGCACCCTCTATTTCCGCGCCAACTGCAGAAGTCGCAACCCCAACGGGTCTAATCACGCTCTTAGCTAGGCGGCAGCTAACCTCTGGTCAAATTAGAGTCAGAGATGCCCAAACGTTAGTTCTTTCTGGAATTATTCAAGAGTCTGATCGAACGACGGTTTCTAAGGTGCCAATCCTGGGCGATATTCCACTACTAGGTGCGCTGTTTAGAAGTACCGATCGCACAAGTGATCGCCGTGAGCTGATTGTTTTGTTGACGCCGCAAGTGATTGATGATTCTGATACCAGCGTGTATGGCTATAGCTACTCTCCAGGTGAGGATATTCAGCAACTGCTAGAAGAAAGGCAGCCTCAGCCGTAGTGCTAGGGTCGTAGCGGTCACCGCTGGCAATATCATTTTTAAACCGATGTTTCGCTCAAAAAGGGCAAGACATCGGTTCTTTTGTCAAGACATAATTCCTAATTTTTGATGAGAGAATGATGAACTTTCTTTTGGAGATCCCCCAAATACGTACAAATTCAAGGTTTCCTCTATTCAAACGACACAGAGACCCCTTAGAATGGTGCAGTAAAATTATGAGGTTTCAGGGGTTTCAGCGGTTGCTTATCAGCGCGAGCAGTTTCCCTAGGTCTACATCCTCATCTAAACTTTAATTTTTGCCATTGGGCAATGTGTATTCTCTAGCCAAGATCAGCCAAAACTCAAATCCACTCGATCACTCTCCAAGGAGATAAGCATGAATAAAGGTGAACTCGTCGATACCGTTTCAGAAAAGTCTTCGGTGACGAAAAAGCAGGCCGATGCTGTGATTTCAGCAGCTATCGAGTCCATTATGGAAGCTGTATCCAAAGGTGAAAAGGTAACCCTAGTCGGCTTTGGATCGTTCGAGCCTCGAGCTCGCAAAGAACGTGAAGGCCGCAACCCCAAAACGGGTGACACGATGGTAATTCCCGCTACGACAGTACCCGCTTTTTCTGCGGGTAAGCAGTTTAAGGAAATGGTTTCTGGCAAGAAGAAGTAGCGTTCTTTCTTGAGTTGAGACGTTTCTAGATTGAACCCAATCATGGTTAGACCGGTTCATGGGGGCAACTTAGCTTGGGCGGCTCAGATCGCCTGCTGCCCCCCAGATGAGCTGTTAGATTTTTCAGCTAGCATCAGTCCGCTTGGACCGCCTGCATCAGTTTTGCAGGCAATCCAGGCGGCTTTCTCATTGATGGTGGCGTATCCTGACCCAACCTATGGCAAGCTGAGGGGCGCGATCGCTCAGCACCACCAAATCCCACCTGACTACATTCTTCCTGGCAATGGCGCAGCCGAACTGCTCAACTGGGCCGCTCGCGATCTAGCCGCGCAGACGCAGTGCTTTTGTCTATCACCGGGCTTTAGTGACTACGCCAGAGCGCTCAAAGCATTTGGCGGCACGCTAAGACCCGTTCCCCTGTTTAATTCGCAAGATCAGTACATAGCAAACTGGGAAACGACGCTGCAAGGAGCGGATAGTCGCTCTACAGATCTCAGTCAGTGTGGGCTATTACTCAACAATCCGCACAATCCAACAGGGGCACTATTTACCAAAGACAAGGTGCGATCGCTGATCCCCAGATTCGCGCAGGTCATCGTTGACGAAGCCTTTATGGACTTTTTACCGGCTGAGAGCGAGCAAAGCGTGATCGACTGGGTGCACGAATTTCCAAACCTGGTGATTGTTCGGTCGCTAACCAAGTTTTATACAATGCCAGGACTGCGGTTGGGGTATGCAATAGCCCATCCCCAGACGCTACGGCGATGGCAGCAGTGGCGAGACGCTTGGCCAGTCAATACCCTAGCTGCCGCCGCCGGGATCGCCGCGCTGCAAGACCAGGACTTTGTGCAGCGCACCTGGCAGTGGGTTGCAGCCGAAAGCGATTACTTGTTTCAAGCACTCCAAAAGCTACCGGGCCTAACGCCGCTGCCGAGCTGCGCCAATTTTTTTTTGGTGCGCTGCGATCGCTCAGCAACCGCGTTGCAGCTTCAGCTACTTCAGCAACATCGGGTCTATATTCGTGACTGCGTCAGCTTTGCTGAACTGGGCGATCGCTACTTTCGAGTAGCCGTCAAAACCCGCACCGACAATCAGCGTTTAATCCAGGCGCTAGCTGCCGTGCTACCAACGCTAGATGTACTGCCGGCCTTAGTAAAGAATGACAATGGCATCTGACTATGACCTCGTCATCCTTGGTGGAACGTTAGAAGGCCGTATAGCGGCGCTGAGCGCAGTCGGCTACGGGGCCAGGGTTGCCTTAGTTGAGCCACCAGGAGTGTTTGCCCAGCGGCAGCAGGCAAAGTACCTGCATCAGGGCCTACAGCAGCTAGCTGAAGGGCAAGATCAGCGAGCAGTTAGCGAATGGTTTGCGCTAGGCGCTCTACCACCTTTAGCAGCTGATTCTGAGGCGGCTAGCTTTGATTGGGAGGCGCTGGTGGCTTGGAGTGCGATCGCTGCCGATACGCAGTTGCCCGCACTCTCAGCAGAAGCGCTGAGTATCAGTGGCGTTGATATTATTTTTGCGGTGCCCGATCAGATTTTGTCGCGGCCAGTTGTGATCGCAGCCGACCGAGTGCTGACGACGCGGGCGATATTGGTCGCTTTTGGCACAGTGCCTCGCGCCTTTGTAGAAGGTCAGTCTGGATCTTCAGCTACTGAACCTTTAATTACCGGACTAGAGCCGCTCTTGCAGGCAAAAGAACTGCCATCAAAAATTTTGATTTTGGGCGATTCTTTTGAGGCGGTGACCTGGGCTCAGGGGCTAAGTAGTCTGGGTGTGGGCGTGACGCTAGTGACCGATCGATTTTTGCGTCATGAAGCTAGTGAGATGCGGGCTGTGGTGCGATCGCACTTAATCGCAGCCGGCATCCATCTCCTCAGCACAGTGAATGTCGAGGACATCTCAACCAGTATCGTTTTGCCCTTAGGGCGGCAGCAGGCGGCGCTAAACTTACCTGGGTTTGTGTATCAGCGGCGCGATCGCTACCGTCATATTGATATTCGCGTGCCAGAGCAGCCCTACCTGCCTGTCAACGGACGCTTACAAACGGCGCATCCTCGCATCTTTGCCTGTGGCGCGATTGTTCGTGGGCGCAACGCTCGCCTTTCCCTCGCCAGATACGAAACGCAGATCGCCGTCTGGAACACCCTATTCGTACCTACCAAGCAAATAGACTATAGCCGCGTAGCCAGGGGTAATGGCCGCTTTGCCAGCGCTGGCTTGGTGCCTGAATTTGCTAAACAGGGTCGCGCCCCGCTCAAGCAATACCAAATCGGAAGCACGCTGGTGCCCAACAGCGCCGATCTCACTCAGCTCAGCCCGCGGCCCCTCTATTGTCAGCTCATCTGCAAGCAGGGGCGGCTGCAGAGTATTTCGCTCGTTGGCAAAGGCGCTAGCGAATTGATTGAGGCGCTGGCGTTAATGATTGGCCAGCCGGTTACCACGCTCATAGAGTCACCAGCGCCAATGCCAACCATTGCCCATAGCCTTATGGACGTGGTCCGAGCAGCAGCGAGTAGAGCCGCCCAAGATTCTAGCCGGTCGCCTCAGTCAATTCACTGGCAACCAGGCCACTGGCGACGCGACTGGGCCGAAAACTGGTTTAACTGGCGGCGCAGCCGATAGTGTTAGTGAAATAGTGACAGCATCAGCGCGTGGAGAGACTTTATCCATGTCTGGGTCTGATCAAACGAGCCTATATGCGAGCAATCGTAACCACTTCGGGCTGATCTTGGTACTTGCCTTTGCGGGTGTCGTAACTCACCTGACAGGGCTCACCTTCTAAGAACAAAAGCTGCACGACGCCTTCATTTGCATAAATGCGGCAGTCGGCGCTAGAAGAATTTGAAAACTCTAGGGTTAGATGGCCGCGCCAGCCTGCTTCAGCGGGGGTGAGGTTAGCAATGATGCCGCAGCGGGCGTAAGTGCTTTTACCAATGCAGATAGTAGTGATGTTGCCGGGCATCTGGAGCTTTTCGAGGGCGACACCAAGACCGTAGGAGTGAGCAGGCAAAATGAAGTAGCTGCCGTTATCGTCTTGTTTGAGCTGGGTGGCTTCTAGGTTTTCGGGGTTGAAGTTTTTGGGGTCAATGACGGTACCAGGAATGTGACGGAAGATGCGGAACTCGTTGGGCGACAGGCGAATGTCGTAGCCATAGGAAGACAGACCGTAGCTGATAACGGGCGTCTCGTGAGCATGCGTTGAGAGCTGAGCACGGCGAATCAGTGAAGCTTCAAAGGGGGCAATCAAGCCTTTGCTGGCGGCGGCTTTGATCCATGCGTCGTTTTTGATCATAGTTTTTCCGACCAGAGTGAAGGGCCTGCTACACAATTTCTTCTATCAGAATGTCTATAACGATAATGTCTACACAATATAGTTACGCCGAAACTGGGTCACCTGATCGGCAACAGCTAGCAAGGATTCTGGCATCTGCGGTCCGGTAAAAATGACTTCGACATGTGCAGGTCGATCTTTGATAAGGGTTAGCACTTCGTTTTCACTAATTAGACCAAAGTCAATCGCTAGACTAAGCTCGTCAAGCACGATTAGACCGTATACGCCGCCTCGGACAGCAAGCTGGGCATGGGTCCATAGCGACTGAATCGCCGCTCTAGTCTGTTCGTCGATTTCGGGCCCTTTGATACAAGTAGGGCTATCGCAGCGTACCCAGTCCAAATTTTGCCCCATGCTCATCGGATTTTCTGGGCCTTGGTTAATGCCACCTTTAAGAAACTGCATCACCAGAACGGGTAGCCCCTGTTCAGCAACGCGCATCGCCTGCACCATGACGTTGGTGAAAAAGGTGCGATGCTGCGAGGTGAATACCTGAACGGTGCCGGCGATCGCATCTAGTAAAGGATGGCGCTGAATAGCAACAACAGCAGGCACCGCGCTGTTGCTAAGTCCACCAGGCAGGGCATCGGGCAAAATTCTAAGCTGTGAAACCATAAAAGTTGAAGAAGCGAGTCAAGCAATAGCTATAGACTTTGAATCTGTAGGCTTTTGAAGTAGAAGCACTAGGGATAGCGGTCGCTGTCAGGTTGCAACGCTATGACCAACCAAATATAGCGTAGTTGGTGCACCCGGTTTGTTTCGATCCGCTACATATTTCAGGTAAGCTTTGGCGCGAGTGGATTTGAGGATATATGCTCTTTGGGTAGTAATTTTCAGGCCCTTTATGCCTTGGCAACGTCCCGACCACAGAGCGCCCGATCAGCTCCGTCCGATTCAGTTTGAGCGGCAGTTTACCCAATACGCGGCAGGATCTGTGCTGGCACACTGTGGCAACACTCGCGTATTGTGCACAGTTTCCATCAGCGAAGAGGTGCCGCGCTTTCTCAAGGGTTCGGGTCAGGGCTGGCTAACGGCAGAATATCGCATGCTGCCAGGATCGACGCAGACCAGAAAATCACGCGAGTTTATGAAGCTGTCGGGGCGCACACAGGAAATTCAGCGGCTGATTGGGCGGAGCCTGCGAGCAGCGGTAGATCTAAAGGCGCTAGGTGAGCGCACGCTGACAATAGATGCTGATGTGCTGCAAGCAGACGGCGGGACTCGGACAACGTCAATTACCGGGGCCTACGTGGCATTAGAAGAGGCGATCGCACATCTGCTAGCCCAAGGTGAACTCACCGATACTCCTTTACGTCACCAAATCGCCGCCGTCTCAGTTGGTCTACTTGAAGGCGAAGCGTTCCTAGATCTGAACTATCCCGAAGATTTTGCCGCCGACACTGACCTCAACGTGGTGATGAACGAAAAGCTAGAGCTGATTGAAGTGCAAGGGACTGCTGAAGCAGGCAGCTTTAGCCGCTCGCAGCTTAACGCAATGCTCGACTACGCCGAAAAAGGAATTGGCGAACTGTTGCGATCGCAGCAAGCAGCGATCGCGGCAACCTGATTGGATCCAAATGAACCGAGGTCCTAATCAGTCAATGTTCTGATCGGCCAATGTTCTGATCAAAGAATCCCGACACAAAGACAGGCACAAAACGTTGGTATAACTCGCTAGAACAGTAACGCGGCCATCCCCGTCTTCTGCAAGGCAGGGATGGATAGAGGGCTAATGCTGCTACGCTTCGTTAGCCATAACTATGACTAGAGATATAGTCCTGCAGTTTAGAGAGCGGTGCTCCGTCAACAGACCTTAGATAAAGTTGCTTACCCCAAAGCCCTTTTGAGACAACAGGGCGAACTGTACCGGCAAACTCTTTGCCAATGATGCGGCTAGTCGCAGACTTCATGCTGCCACATAGCTGCGAGTAATTGTTGTCAGGGTGTACCTCTAGCCACAGGTGAACGTGGTCAGGCTCACCGCCAAACGCTAGCAGCGTAGACCTGTTCTTCGCGAGCACCCGTTCCGAGACTTCCCTAATGCGCTCAAACATGGCCGACGTCAAAACTCTGCGCCGATATTTCACGACGAAATAAGCATGCGCCTGAAGACTATAAACGCAATGATTTCCCTTTCTGTACTGAGCTTCCATCTGTGCGACTGAGTCATATAATAGCAATATGCTAACACGACGCACTACCTTCAGACTTTATCCAACGCCCGCGCAGTCTGCGCAGTTGTTCGAATGGCGGCGGCTTCATGCTTATCTGTACAATGCGGCGCTGTCGAACAGACGTACGCAGTACAAGAAGTTTGGGCAATCAGTCGATTACTTTGAGCAGCAAAACAGCTTGCCAGCGTTCAAGGTGGTATGGCCTGAATATAAGGCGCTAGGTGGTCATGCGTTGCAGGCTACGCTTAAGCGTGTTGATTTTGCTTTTCAGCGGTTCTTCAAAGGCTTAGGGGGATACCCCAAGTTCAAGTCGATTCGCCACTACAGTGGCTGGACGTATCCGTGTAAGCAGTCCTGGAGAGCGCTGACTGATGGTAAGCATGGACGGCTACAGCTGAGCCATCTAGGAAAGATCCGGATGCGCGGCCAAGCCCGTTCATGGGGAACGCCAACGACCTGCACCATTCTGTTTCGCAATGGACAGTGGTATGCCTCTATCACCATCAAGTGCGAGCCGAAACGCTCTACTGATGCAGGCGCGATTGGCTTAGACCTAGGGTGCAAAGATGCTGTCAGTTTTAGTGACGGGACTAAAGAGGCTAAGCCTGCATTTATCGCTGAATCTGAGCGAGCAGTGAAAGCTGCTAGCAAGGCGAAGTGGCGCAAGCGGTCACCGAACCACAAGCGGGGCGTACAGGCTTCGAAGCGGTGGAAGCGAGCAGCAAAGCGCGTTGCCAAGCTTCAGCGCCAAATGAGGCGTCGTCGTCACGATTGGATGCATAAACTAACCAGCGGTATAGTCGGCCGTAATAGCCTAATCGCTGGTGAGCGACTAACCGTTAAAAACATGACGCGAAAGGCCAAGAAAGGCAGTAAGCGCAAGCGACAAAAGGCAGGACTTAATCGCTCTATCTTGTCTGTTGGGTTTGCTTCAATTAGTTCGATGCTGGCCTACAAGTCAGTAGAGGCAGGCGGGTTCTACCTAGAATCGCCTACTCACAAGCTTAAGCCTACTCAGCGCTGCGCGCAGTGCTGGGAGCTAACGCCTAAAACGTTGGCTGAGCGAATACATATTTGCTCTAATGCTGAGTGCGGACATGTCGAAGAGCGTGATATTAATGCGGCCCAAGTGAATTTGATTTGGGCCAGGGGTCAGGGACTGACCTCTCCAAACGCAGAGTCGGCTAGCGCTACTTCTTGTGAAAGCATGAAGCAACTAGCGGCAATGAAGCGTCAGAAACGCCAAGTCGCAGGAAGTGAAACGCCGCTCTCCTGTGAGGCGGGGTAGTTCATGTGTTACATTCCGTCATAGTCATAACTACCTAACCATTTTTGGTAGGGCAGATAGGACTTGTATAGGGCAAATAGGGCTGTCTTTCGCCGTTTTTCCGCTTCTACTTTTTTAGGCAGTGCGCGTTTTTAGGCAGTGCGTTTTTTAGGCAGTGCGTTTTTAGACAGTGCATTTTTAACAGTGCGTTTTTAAGCTATGGCAAAAGATCTCCGAGACTTTTTGAAGACGGTAAAAGACCGTGGTCAGTTGCGAACCGTAAGTGCGCTAGTAGACCCCGATTTAGAAATTGCCGAAATCGCGAACCGGCTGTTGCAGTCTGGAGGTCCGGCAGTTCTGTTTGAAAACGTAAAAGGCTCGGATCATCCGGTAGTGGTTAACCTGCTGGGGACGGTTGAGCGGGTGTGCTGGGCCATGGGTATGGAGCATCCCGAAGAGCTAGAAGTGCTGGGCAAAAAGCTGGGTATGTTGCAGCAGCCAAAGCCACCTAAAAAGATTTCTCAGGCAATTGATCTGGGTAAAGTTCTATTCGATGTAGTAAAGGCAAAGCCTTCTCGCGACTGGCTGCCGGTTTGTCAACAGGTAGTAAAGCTAGATGACAATGTCGATTTGACCCAGATTCCGATGATTCGCCCCTATGCCAAAGACGGGGGCAAGGTCGTCACGTTGGGGTTGGTGATTACCAAAGACTGTGAGACTGGCGTGCCGAACGTGGGTGTGTACCGCTTGCAGCTGCAGGGTAAAAACACGATGACGGTGCAGTGGCTGTCGGTACGCGGGGGCGCAAGGCATTTGCGCAAGGCGGCAGAACGGGGGAAGAATCTAGAGATTGCGATCGCTATCGGTGTCGATCCGCTGATTATCTTAGCCGCGGCAACACCGATCCCAGTGGATCTTTCCGAATGGCTGTTTGCAGGGCTCTACAGCGGGCGAGGAATTGCACTAGCCAAGTGTAAAACAGTCGATTTGGAAGTGCCCTCTATGTCAGAGTTTGTATTAGAAGGCACTATCACACCAGGCGAGACAGCTACCGACGGGCCCTTTGGTGACCATATGGGCTATTACGGGGGCATCAACGAAGACGCACCGCTCATTCGCTTTCACTGCATGACGCATCGCAAAGCGCCGCTGTACCTCACGACCTTTAGCGGTCGCCCACCCAAAGAAGAAGCGATGATGGCGATCGCACTCAACCGTATCTACACCCCCATACTGCGTCAGCAAGTTTCCGAAATTGTCGATTTCTTTTTGCCGATGGAAGCGCTCAGCTACAAAGCCGCTATTATTTCTATCGACAAATCTTACCCTGGACAGGCTCGCCGAGCCGCGATGGCTTTTTGGACTGCCCTGCCACAGTTCACCTACACCAAATTTGTCATCGTCGTCGATAAAGACATCAACATCCGCGACCCGCGCCAGGTCGTCTGGGCCGTCACCTCTAAAGTAGACCCCATCCGCGACGTATTTATTTTGCCTGACAGTCCGTTCGATTCTTTAGATTTTGCCAACGAGCGCTTAGGCTTAGGTAGCCGCATGGGCATTGACGCCACCACAAAAATTGCCCCCGAAACCGCTCACGAATGGGGCGAGCAGCTAGAACCCGACCCGATGATGGCCGAGCTAGTAACGCGTCGCTGGCAAGAATACGGCTTAGACGATCTTGATCTAGGCGAAGCCGATGCCAATGTCTTTGGCTACGACATTCACTAGCGATTTAAATATCCTTAACGGCTCGCTGACCGCTCTTCCTCGAACTCAAACGAGCCCAAAATGGTTTCTAGCAGCTCTTCTTGAAAGATCTCACCGGTGCTGTCGGTATTAGCGGTAAAGACAACCGTCGCCGCCTCGCCAGGAACTGGCAAGCTGACATGGATTAAATTATGTTCATCGTTAGTTGTATGCATCAGGGCAATGCCACTGGGGATACCGGTTGGCCCCAGATAAGTGCCTTCACCGGGCGCGAGCTGAGCGCGAATGTCAGACTCAGTAAGCGTTCTATCTAGTAAGGCCACCGTAATGCCGTAGGGCCGAATAGACTGAGCAGGACGCGGGATAAACCTGCACTGCGTTTGTTCGTAGCTACTAGGAGCCAGTACATCTACTACCGATCCACTGCGAACCGTTTGATAGTTTTCTGGAATCTCGAAGCTAACCTGCCAATCTGAAATTTCTATCGTACGCTCCTCACTAGCAGGCGCTTCAATAGTCGTGTCAGCAACACAGCCCGACGTGCAAGTTTGAGCGACAGCAGATGAGCTAATGAAAAAAGGCGACAGTGCCAGCAGCGGCAGCACAATCGCACCCGTGGGCAGAGGGTGATTTAAGAAAGAATGCATAAAGCTAAAACGATAAAATTTCGATTCAAACCAGGGGTTTGATATATCCGTTTCTCATAGTTGAGGGGAAATTATAGTCAAATGTTACTAGCAGATCGGTACAGAAAGATACAGTCTGCTAATGACCTATCGCATATGTTTTTTGGCGCTCTGTTCTGGCGGCTACGCTAGCAACTAAGCATCAAAAGCTATGTTCTCTGGGTAAAAGCTATGTTCTCTGGGTAGATGACATATCCAAACCCAATCAGACAACATCTAACATAGCTGTTCTCAACTGCGTCATGGACCCCAAAATAATTTTCTACATAGCCTTTGGGCTGGCGCTGCTAGGGCTTACTTGGCTACCTAATCTGAAAGGCGCTCGCTTTATTAATGTTCCGCTGCTGTACTTTATCCTTGCAGCAATTTTATTTAGCCAAGCGTTAGGTCTACCCACCATCGACCCGGTCAACGACAAGCTGCATACCGTCGTTACCGAGTACATTACCGAGATTATCGTTATTATTTCTCTAGCGGGCGCAGGCTTGGCTATCGATCGTCAGTTTCGCTTTAGAACTTGGCAGAGTACTTTCAGGCTGCTATGCGTTTCTATGCCAATCTCGATAGCGGGTGCAGCTGCGCTGGGCCATTGGATATTTGGGCTTCCCTTAGCAGACGCGGCGCTATTAGGCGCTTGTCTGGCCCCGACCGATCCAGTTATGGCGCATAGTGTGCAGGTCGGCGCGCCCAATGAGGGTGGCGAAGATCCGGTTCGGTTTGGCCTGACAACCGAGGCCGGACTGAATGATGGGCTCGCCTTTCCGTTTGTATATTTGGCCATACGCCTCGCAGAAAATGATGGCCTTGGCAGCTGGCTAGTGAAGTGGGCCGCTTACGATTTTGCCTATAGGGTGGTGATGGGAATAGCAGTAGGCATTGGGGTTGGCTGGCTGCTCAGCCACTATGTGTTCTGCGTATCTGACGAAAGCCAGGGTAACGATACACAAGAAGGTGTGTTTGTGGTTGCGGCCATATTTTTGTCTTATGGCTTGGCTGAACTGCTGCATGGCTATGGCTTTTTAGCGGTGTTCGCCGCAGCGGTCGCCGGACGGCAAAATGTAGAAAAAGATCACGAATATCACCGTAAGCCCTACCAGTTTGCAACCCAGCTAGAGCGCATTTTTGCGGGGCTGTTGCTGCTAGCACTCGGCGGATTTGTGGCACAAAATGATTGGAATCATCTGTTTTCTTGGCAGAATTTTTTGTTTGCCCTGCTGTTTATGCTGGCAGTACGGCCACTGTCTGGCCTCTTGTCTTTGCGTGGAATGAAGATAGCGCGTTTGGAGCGCTTGGCGATCGCATTTCTAGGTATCCGCGGCTTTGGTTCTTTTTACTACCTAGCCTATGCCCAAAACCATGCCAGCTTTGACAACATCAGCACGCTATGGAGCGTCACAACCCTCACCGTTCTAGCCTCACTTTTGCTGCATGGCAATACAGCGACTTTAGCGATAGGCTGGCTAGACGGTCGGCGTGGCCAAAAGCGTCGCCATCGAAAATCAGCGTAATACTCAGCTCGACAAACACTCAGCTCAGCCGACTTAAAGCCAGCGTTTGGTTTTGCTCAAGGCTAAGCTGCATATCAGAAAGCTGGTTGAGCTGAGCTTTGAGATCGGTCGCGGTCTTTTCAGCGGCTACTTTTTTGTGCAGAGCAGCCCGCGCTATATCTTCACGCCGCATGGCTAGGGCCTTTCGTGCCACTAGCTGCCAGCTTTGCGTCTCTTCTAGGGCCGTTTCATATTGAGGCAGCAGCGTATCGGTGGCGATCGCAATATTGCTTAATGCCTCTTGAAACAGGTGTAGCGTTCTTTCCGGGGATTCTGCTTGCGCAGCTTGGCGGGCCAAGTCGCCTGCCTGAGGCAGCTTGATTTGATCGAGTTTGAGGCCAAAGTTATCAAGCTGTAGGCATTCGCTGCGGCCTATTTTGCACCAGTTGGCAAAGTGCTCACAGTTGTTAAAAAATAAATCGTAGCGCTGCTCGCCCAGTCGGCTTTCGGCTCGTGATATCACCACATCAGCAATAAAGGAAGTGGACTGTGGTTTTGTATAAACCGCGCTCCCTCTGGCAAACGCGTCCCAAGTCGTCCGTGAGATAGTTGCTTCGTCTACTTTGCTGTAGTGGATGACTGTGCGATCGCCGCAGTCAATGCCGTGGTGCTCATAAGGAATACCCACAACCTCTCGATATGCATAAACCTGATCGCCTCTTGCCATACGTGCAAACGCCTTTCGATATTGAGTTCTTTGATGCTGAGCTTTCGATGTTAGGCTTTTTATATTGGGCCTAGCGATCAAAACTTAGCATGACGCTAGGATCGCTTTGATCTCTTATCATCTTTTGGTGAAGCATTAGCATCACTTCGGCAGCAAAAGACTCTCTTCAAAAGAACATTTGCAAGGACTATTTGCTCTGAGGCGATTGTGCTTTAGCAGCCTGTTGCTTCGCAGCTAGAGCATGAATAGACGACATACCTTTAGTTTGCTGCTCTACATTGATTCGAAGATTAGGGCCAGAACGCGCGAGGCGAATGACAAATCCATCTTGTATAGACTTTTTATCGATTCGCTGTCCGGCTAGATAGGTGCCGTTGGTACCAATGTTGTGAACCTCCCAACCATCCTTGCCTTGACGAAGCTCCACATGGTGCCGAGAGACCACCGCGCTATAGAGAACAACATCGTTATCTACCGAACGGCCAATTCGAACAACCGGTTCTTCTTCAAACGACCAGCTTTGCACCGGCGTTTTGTCTATAGGGTGGAGCAAAGACAGCGTGATGACGGTATTGAATGCAGGCACAGTGTCGCACCAAAAAGTGTGAGGACAAAAGAGATACACACCGCCCTGACTGGCCATCTTCACTGGCTGCCTTCACTGACTGTTCTTAGCTAACTGTCTTAACTGGCCATCTTAATCAATTAGCCATTTCGAAAACGAAGCTGACCTTGTCGCCTTTACCAAGCGCAATGCGATCGCCTGGGCGCAGTCGATGGCGATTGCCAACTGGCAAAGGTAAACCATTGATATAGGTACCATTAGAGCTGCCAACATCTTCGAGATAGTAGGTAGCCCCTTCTATACGAAGATTGGCATGAGTCCTAGAAACAACTTCTGAATCTGGAAATCCAGAAACGTCAATGTCAGGCGGGGTGTGATCGTTAGGTTTCCCAATCCTTACGACAGATAGCCCTCTTGGAATTTCGATTGTGGTGCTGGTTTGGACCTGGCGCAGGCGAGCGTTAAAGGTTTGAAGCTGAGTAGCAGGTGACTGACTGACGGGTGTAGGTGCAGGTGCAGGTATAGGTGCAGGTGCAGGTATAGGTGCAGGTGGCGTTGAGGTAGGTATGCCAGATGCTGAATCAGGTTCACCGCTATCAGGTTCGCTATTACTAGCCCCTGGAACCTGAACCTCTACACCTGCGGGGCTGCTAACCTCACTACTAGGCTCGGCACCCCCTACCGATGAGGATTCAATCAAAGGGTCTGGGACCACCAGATCGGGAACGTCAATATCTGGCTGGCTATTGCTCTCGTCTGGGTCCAAGAAATTCTGCGTTTTGGGCTCAGCGCTATCGAGATCAGCGGAGGCAGCGCCAGGCACAGCGGGCACGGATGAATCGGGCTGAGTCGAGCTAGCGGGGACTGCTCCGGCATTAGCAGGTGGCGGCGCGGGCGATTCGGCTTCTTCGCGTAGGTCGCTGCCACACTGACCGCAAAAGCTGGCGTCGGCCTGGATGGTGGCGTTGCAGTGTGGGCAGTTGGTAAGACTGGGCAGAGGAGTATAGCAGGCTTCGCATTGAAGCGCACCATCAGGGTTTTGGTGATTGCAGTTGGGGCAGTTGATCATGGGAAGGAGGGAAAGGAGAGGAAAGAGAGCAGCAAAAGAGAATTGAACGGCGGCAGAGGAAAGCTAACGTTAGTGTCAGCAAATCTAACGGGTTAGATTTCGCTTGAGGTGGATACTTTATATCATGAGCCTACTTGAACTGATCTGGCACGCCTTGGCCTGCTGCGGCATCTAGCAGCCAGTGGGGGCCATCGGCAGGCGTAATGAGTTTGCTAGGGTAGGTGTGAGCATCGGCATCGGCTGAGAAGACTTGGGAGAGGGCGTGCTGCTTGTTTTCACCCGCAACGAGGAAGACAACTTTGTGGCCCTGGTTGATTGAAGGGGCAGTGAAGGTGATGCGGGGTTCGCCGTCGTGGTTGCCTACGGTAACGAGGCGATCGCTGACGTCAAGCGCTTCGGTATGCGGGAAAAGAGAGGCGGTGTGGCCGTCGTCGCCCATGCCCTGAAGAACAAAGTCAATAGCAGGAAATTCTCCGGCTGATAGCTGAAAGAAGTTTTTTAAGGTCTCTGCATAATCGGCGGCGTCTCTAGCCGGATCGCCGGCGCTAGTGGGCATAGGAAAGATGTTGTCAGCGGGGATAGGCACATGGCTAAGCCAGGCTTCGTGGACCATGCGGAGATTACTTTTTTCGTGATCGTGGGGCACGTAGCGTTCATCTCCCCAAAAGACATAGACGCTTTCCCAAGGCAGATCGGCATTGGCGAGGGCGGCGTAGAGCGGTTTGGGCGTGCTGCCGCCAGACAGAGCAAGGGTAGCCTGGCCACGAGCAGCGATCGCACTTTTGATAGTTTCTACAGTCAAAGCATAGGCTCGCTCAATCAGCGCTGATTTATCGGGCAAAATTTCGACGATAGGATTCATGAGCAGATCTCCTTTTATACTTTGTATTTAGGTTAGGCGATTTGGGTTAGGTATATCTGGATGGGTACGCGGTCAATGAGGCGGTGTAGCCAAGGCGCTTGATGGCAGCTTAAGGGAGTGGGTTAGCTATGTTCTCGGTAGTGTTGCCTTGTTTTAATGAATTGCGTCATGACTATCTGCCTAAGATTCTAGAGAATTTGTGTGCGCAAAAGGGAAGTAAACAGCTAATTGCAGTAGTGAGTCGTAGCGAAGATAACACGCTAGGAGTCATTCAACAGTTTCGTGAAGTAGAGATAATTGAAACGGGTGCAAGCAACAGAGCGCAGCGACTTAACCTGGGCATAGCCGCTAGCCGAGGTGACTATATATTGCTGCACCATCCGGCAACGCTACTGCCTGAAAAAGACGCGCTGATACAGGCTGAAGCTGTGTTGAACGAAGGTGCGCTTTGGGGTGGCTTTGTCCACAGTTTTGACCTTGACCACTGGCTCTTGCGGTTTACCTCTTTATATTCAACTCGGGTGCGATCGCGTCAAGGCATTCTCTATCTCGATCACTGCATTTTTGCGACAAGACAGATTCTATTAGAGATTGGCGGTGTGCCCGATATGGATATTTTTGAAGACACCGCGCTGAGTATAGCCTTGGCCAAGCAAGGAAAAGCTGCGATCGCCCCTGGCAAAGTCACCACCTCTGCCCGTCGCTTCAGGCAGCGTGGCATTTACCGTCAGGCACTGCTCAATCAGCTGCTCAAGCTGATGTACTATGCCAAGCTAGATCCCGAGCGCCTAAACTGGCTCTATGAAAGCAAAAGTCAAATCAACGTTGGCTATCCCGTTTCGAGTCTAAACCCCTCAAGTTCGCAGGCCAAAAGTCAGGACCTTGAAGAGTAGCCCTGAAGAAGGGCCCTGAAGACAGGCGCTCGAAAATCAGACCTCAGAAGATCAGACCTCAGAAGATCAGACCTTACAAAATTGGCCTCTCGACGAGGATTAGATTTCAAAAAGTAGACACCTAGTCGCCATTTCATCAACTTTGATTTATTCTTGTTGAGAAATCGTGCTGACTTTGACCACATTAAGGGGCAAGATGATGTATCCCACAGCGCACCTTGCCAAACTTTTATGACTCCTAACAACACGCTGATTCCCTCTCCGCTAGCCGCTATCTCGCTTAAGCTGGTCGGCGCGATTACCATCGCCGCAGCTATGGTTGATTTTTTGACGCTGTTGCTGCCGCCAAACTTTGGCAACCGGGCCTGGCAGCTAGCAACGGTCACTAGCCTAGTAGACAGAGGCATTGTGCCCTTAGTGGGAATTGCGCTGCTCTTTACCGGCTACTGGATTGACACTAGCATCGGCAAAAGCGTACGGCGCGCTAGCCTAGCTGTAGACGCTCGGTTTTGGGTATGTCTGCTTTCTTGCCTGCTAGGTCTCATCTTTTTATTGACAACGGTGCTGCATCCTAACAATGTTCGGATGCAAAGCCGCGATGCCCTCTCGCAGGTCGAGACCGAAGCCGAGCAGGCCACTAGCGAACTAGAAACTCGGCTGAATGCTGATATCTCTCAGCGTCGGGCCCAGATTGATGCGCTGTTGCAAGATGAAGCACAGATGCAAGCTGCGATCGCCAGCGGTGAACTAGACGAAGCGCAGCTCGCCCAAATCGAGCGCTTTCGCAATAATCCTCAAGAGCTAGAAACTTTTTTGACCTCTCAGGCCACAGAAGCACAAGAACAGCTACAAATTCGGATTGGTGAGCAAAAGAACGATGCGGCCAGTCAGCTAAGGTCAGAAGCGCTAAAAGCGACTGTGCGAGTGACGCTGAGCAGCTTACTGCTAGCGATTGGCTACACCTTTATTGGCTGGTCTGGATTGAAGCGTCTGGCGTCTATAGTTAGCTAGCAACCTAGCTGAGCCATTAGCTAAGCGCGGTCATCATAGCCTGCTGAGCAACCGTCTGATACAGCGATTTGAAATGCTCCCTTACAATCTGCGCTTCGGTTGCGGCCAGCGGCATATCGCCAATGACTTCTAAGACCGTTTGCTCAGCAGGCGTAATTACGACCAATGAAGGATCGATAGGATCTTGATAGCGCCAGAAATTTTCAATCGGTATCTGGGTGGACAGCATTTGAGCAGACGACGCGGCGTCGGGCAGTTTGCTTTGGGACTGAGTAGTCGCTAAGTCGCTGGTGGCTAAGGTGCTATCGACTGATTTGCTAGCTGATTTAGCACCCGATTCACCGGCTAATTTGCTGTCGTCTTGTGCTCCTGTCGTTTTAGCGGCCCGAATTGCCTGCTGCCGCTGCTGCCGTAGAGCTTCTAAAATCTGTTCTTTACTGCGGCCTCGGAGCTGAAATAAAACAAAGGGATCTTCTCGAAAGAAGTCGCCGAGCTGATAGTAAACGGCTGCAATATGCTTGCACGGATTTTTAGGATCGGGGCAGTCGCATTTGGATTTGACATCGGTAAGGGTGAACGGAAATAGGCTAAGACCGTTAGAGGTGAAAACGGCTTCAATAGAGCTTGGCATCTCCCCGGCTAAAAGCTGAGCGGAGTAAAGGGCCTTTTCACCCAGGGTATTAATTACAAAGCCCCAGTCTTCGTCAGTAAAGCGCTCTATCCAAATCGAAAGCTGGTAGGGCTCGCTAGCGGTGCCTTGAACGGTGGCGTACACTTTAGAATCTTTGAACACTAGGCTAAGAATGTTGCCCTGGCGGGCGTAGTTGCGGCCACGCTCTAGGCGCTTTTTAAAGCGGTAAGAATTAAGCAAATCTACCCATTGTTGTACCCACCAAGCATCAGACTGAGCGGCAGCGGGTTGAGGCGTGGAGTAGGTCATTAATTCTAGTATTAGAAGCCTAAAAGCTTAAAAGTTAGTGCTAGTGCATTCTATGCTAATACAAAGCTGAGATGGTTTTTCTATTGTGTCTACTTGCATTTTCACGGCCTTTAGACAGCGGGTATCACCCAGCGATTATGCAGGGTGACACAGCATCTGAGGTAGCTGTTCTATTGTGCGCTGAAAGGAAGCAGGGGCATCTAAAGATAGAGACACCATCAATGAACCCTGAATAGCGATGATGGCGTCTTCACCTCGCTGCTGCGCTATAGTTTCGTCCAAGCCAGATTCGACCAAAACGGCGGCGATGGCCTTGATCCAAACGTCTAAGGCTGCTTTCACCTTTTCGTGAAACAGGCTTCGCCCAGTCCCTGTTTGCACGATAGCTAGCAGGCAGGGCTGCGTGCCACCTGCGTAGAAGTCGTTGACGCGATCGCACATTTCCTGCAGCCGCGCCTGCGGACTCCCATCACCGGCTAGCAGTTGCAATACGTTCTGCTCTAACCAGTCGCCTGAGTAATCCAGCACCGAGGCCAGCATCTCGTTTTTACCACCTGGAAAGTGATGGTACAAACTCGCCCGCCCTAGCCCGGTAGCGTCAGAAATCTTAGAGAGGGTTGCACCGTCATAGCCGTACTGCAGGAATAGCTCAAACAGGCTAGGAACATGGACTTCTCTGGGCATTTTGATTTATTTTGGCACTCTATTTGACTTTAGAGCTTGCCCAAAAAGGACTAGGCGGCATGCTTTGATACGACGCCAAGCCTTTTCAAACAGGCTCCCTAATATTGCCAGCATATCAAACGTTCGGTACAGTCTTTCAGGCAAGCGTGAAGTCTTATATAGGCCTCACAGAATATAGGCCTCACAGGATTGCGGTGCGTTGAAGTTTTGAAAGCACCAGCCAAAAGTTTTGGGTTCTGCGACCCATTCATTTCGTTCACCGATGTTTGACTGCTTCGATCAGCTGTTCAATCTGAGCATGAATTTCTTTTAGACCAAAGCGCTGCTGGGCGCTGTTGTGCCCTCTTCGTGCGATCGCCTGTGCCTGCTGAGGGTTTTGATAAACCGTTTGAATAGCCTGCGCTAGCTTGGTCGCATCGCCGGGCGGTGTTAGCCAGCCAGTCTGGCTGTGTTCGTCCTGGCTGTGTTCGTCCTGACTGTGTTCACTCTGATCAGGCTCGCCTTGGTCAGGCTCATCCTGGCCATGCTCAATAATTTCTAGCGCACCGCCTGCCGCAGCCGCCACCACTGGGCGATCGCACAGCATCCCTTCTACAATCACCCGTCCAAAGGGTTCTGCCGCCGTTGAGGTGTGAGCAATCAAGTCGCAAGCGCTCATTAGCTCAGGAATATCTGAGCGAAATCCGAGAAACTGGATGCGATCGCTCAGCTTCAACACTTCAATCTGTTGCTTAAGCTGCTGAACATAGCTGCTCTCTTTAAACAAGTCGCTGCCCACGAATATTGCAACCACTTCTGGCGAACAGTATTGCAGCGCCTCAATTAAAACGTGCTGGCCTTTCCAAGGCGAGAGACGGCTAAAGTGCCCTATCACAAATTTATCGGCTAAGCCTAGCTCGACTCTTAGCTTTAGTCGGTTTTGCCTGACTGTTTGGTACTGACTTATATCAAATCCGTTATAAACAATATGCACCCGTTCGGCCTGTCCACCGGCTGCTAAAAACGCACTGCGGCTAGCTTTTGAGTTAGCAATTACCAGCACTGCTTGATTGGCTAAGGCCACAATAATCTGACGATTCAGACGGCTAAAGTGCTCGGGTGACACAATGTCGTGTAGGTGGTAGACCAGCGGCGTACGACTAAAGTAGCTTGCGATCGCCCCTACCACTAGCGCCTTTTGGGTATTGGCATAGATCAGATCGTAAGCCTGGCTTAAGTGAACAACAGTTTTGATTAGCGGCAACAGTCGCTTGATACTCTTAATTCCAGTTAGCAGACCGCTTTGCTTTCGCACTTGGAGCGGCTGACGGGTCAAAACGACAGCCGGAACCTCTCGCTGCTTTAGGTGGTTTAGAAAGTCTCCGGGTTCAAAAAGACCAACTAAGCAAAGTTCGTCAAAGTTTTCACTAAAGTGCTGAGCGATGTCGGCCAGGCAGAGTTCCGCGCCGCCGAGCTGACCACTTTGATCGAGAAAAAGGATTTTCATGAGTACCCTGTATCGGCGCGCCTTTGCAGCCGTTGTACACCCCAACAGGCTAGTCTAAAGCAAGGACGCTCTACATACCGATGGCTAAGCCAGCCCACAAGACACGCCAGCAAGCAGCAGAGTATGCCACCTATATTAAGCTGTACGGCGTTGAGATTGAGCTTTGCAAGTATCTTTACGCCTAGCGATAAAACTAGATAGTGAGTCAGCAAAATAGCGTACGAAGCAGCGCCTATCCAGGTAGGCAATCGCCGCAGCCACCTTATTGGCACCGAAGGCAGCGCGCCAGAGCGATTCGAGTCGTGTTCACTAGCTGCTATACCCCCAATCAATAAAACAGAGGCAACGCCGTAGGCCAAAAACTCATAGCCCTGCATAGTAAAGCTGTTATCGCCGTTAAGCACATAGTTATCTATCCAGCCAAAGATGAGGAAAGCTAGCACGCCATAAGAAAAAAATACGCTGCGCCAGGACCGACTGAGTCCGTGAGAGACCAGCCAAAAAGCCATCAGTCCGCCTGCAGCGAATTCTATGCCATACAGCGATAGCAAAAAACGAGGCCAGAAGGAAAAATTGGTTTGGCCGGTGCCTACGATGTAATTGTTGAAGTTGAACAGTACGCTCAGAGCTAACCAGCTTGTGATAATAGGCAAAGAGATTTTGGGTTTGAGCGCAATTAAGAGGCCAAACAGAGCGGAGAAAAATAGAATGTAGCTTAAGAACCAAGCGACTACTAAGATAGGTGCTGACTGCTGCGGCACTAGCAAGAGAGACTTTAAGATCACAGAAAACTCTCGCTGAGAGGCCGTATCAGCAGTGGGCATTAGAAAGTAAAGCGGAATCACGGCCAGGTTAACCAGCCAGTAGAATGGATAGATGCGCAGGCAGCGCTTGAGCATGAAAGAGAACCAGGTCTGCCCTTTATTCTGCGCTCTGCTCTCTGGTCTATGATCTCTTCTGCGCCCCAAATCGTGCGCATAGACCCAAACTAAAACAAATCCGCTGAGCACAAAGAAGAACTCAACGCCAGCATCGGCAAACGCAAAAATGTCTAGCAAGAACGGCTGTCCTAGCTTTAGGTGAAAAGTATCTGTTGCATGAAACAACATGATCGCTATAATCGCGAGTCCTCTCAACGCATCTAGCGTATACAGTCGTTTACGCACTATATGCATGACGCTATTCCTGCACGATTGATTGCACGATCAATTTCCATAATTAATTTCCATAATTAATTTCATAGTTGGCTGTCATGATTGATTAGCGGCGACTGGCAGCCGGGGCATAACAACTTCGCGGTACTGCGAGAGACTGGCCTCAATCGTAAAGTCTTGAGAGCGAGCCTTGAGCATTTCAGGCGGCAGTGGCTGGTCAAGTGTTTCAAGAATTGCTGATGCGATCGCCGCCGCATCGCCTACCGGCGCTAAACGACCAAACTGACCGTGATTCAAAATCTCCGCAGGACCGCTTTCACAGTCGGTCGAAACAACCGAAGTACCGACCGCAAGTGCTTCAGCCACCACATTACCAAAACCCTCATAAATAGATGAGAGCACAAACACCTGGGCGCGGACCATGTATTTATAAGGATTTTCAACAAAGCCTAAAAAGGCCACGGCTTCCTCTAGGCCCAAGTCAGAAACTAGCTGATCGAGCGCGGGCTTAATCTCCGCTTCGCGCTCATCTGCTTCGCCCAAAATTGCCAGCCGACAGGGCCGCTGCCGATGAACAATTGAAAAAGCACGTACCAGCGTCGCAAAGTCTTTTTGTTTGACCAATCGTCCAACCCCTAGCAGTGTCGGAATTGAATCCTCAGCAGATCCATCAGCCGATTTTTGACTATCTGTAAACCAAGGATGCTCAACCGGTTCACTGGCTCGCTCGACCAGGTCCGGGCGCACGACCGGATTGTATATGACGCGAATTTGTTCGCTGGGAATGCCCGCCATAGCGGTAATGTCATCGGCTACGCCCTGCGAAACGGCGACGATGCGATCGGCTAGGGGATAAAACTGTCTGACCATCTGCCACCGCAGTCTCTGAACCAGGGGTGAATGGCGATCGCGAAACTGCTGGGATAGATGAGTTTGCACAATCATCACCAGATGTGTAGAAACGCCAGAGAGGCTCTGCGCCCAGGCCGTTGCGTTCATAATGTCTAGCGTGGTGAGCAAAACCGCCGGTTGATAAGATCGTAGATACTTAGCCAGTGCCAGCGTTTTGTTTAATAGCAGCGGCGATCGCGCTGCCAAATTGACTAGGTTGATGCTGGCAGGAAGCTGGCTAGCATAGGCTCCGATCGCCTGCGCCACCACCAAATCTACGTGCCAGCCTGAGTCTGCAAACCCTTCAGCGATATGAATCATCGCCCGTTCTGCGCCACCGCCCGATAAGAATGGCAAAAAACAGGCCATTCTTTTACCAGAGAACTTTTCACTCATTTCATCACCCATCGTATTTGTTACTTTTCCTCTTAGTTAATAAAAATTAGGTCGGATAAAAATTAGGTCGGATAAAAATCAGGCTTACGCCAAAATTAGGGCGCTCGTTCTTGGAGCATTTGCTTTTGGAGCGTTTGCTTTTGGTAGGTGTGATACTGGCGGGCCGCCATAGCGATTCCTAAAAAAGTCCATAGCACCATCGCCAGATGTCCCTCTGTAATGATGTTGAGACCTACCTGCGCAAATGTACTAACTGCGATCGCCCGCGCCGCACTCGAAAATACATCAACCTGACTAGCTGTCGTTCGAAACAAGCTAAAAAACAACAGACCTAGACCCAACAGATACGGCATCACGCCTAGCCAGCCCAAGGTAAACCACAGCGTCAGAATACCGCTGTCCTCACTGCCAATACTATCGTCTTCAAAAACAAACCCAAGACCGTTACCCGGAATATTAGACAAGGCTTGGCCCAACAATCTCTGATAGCCTTCTATTCGAGCATTAGCACTAATATCATCAGTAGGGCTGCTCAAACCCTGAATACGCGGCAAGATAGTAGAACTAAACGGCTCTACCTGCGTAATCGGTACGATAATCAAAACCAGAATCAGCAGGCTGCTAAACAAACGAATTTGCAGGCTTGATTTGAGTGACGGCACTAAAACAAGCAGGCCAATCATTAGGCTCACCCAGGCAGAGCGCGCTAGTGAGAGCAAATGGGCCACCAGACCTAGTCCGGCGGCAAGGGGCTGTAGCCGACTAGGCATACTCAGTAGTAGCAACAGTCCCCCAGTCATAATTCCGGCAAATGGCTGGGGTGAATTTAACGTACTAAAAACCCGAATACCTAGGGGCTCAGGAATGCCAATAATGTTGAGCCCGGCATGGATCAAGGCATTTGTCATCCACTCTCGATCCCAAGCAGGAGCCACTAGATATTGAACAATCCCGTAGGCCCCCATCACCAAAACGCCCCAAAGAAACGTTCGCTGTAAAACCTGCCGGTAGTAGGGATAGTCTCGCCAGTGGGTAAACAGGTGAAAGCCAAAAAAGATAGGCCCTAGCCAGCCAATCAAACCTAGAACAGCAGACTGCGGTGGATTGAGCAAAATGCCGACTAAAAAAGCATAGACCACGCTGACCGTACAGAGCAAAAAGGGCAGTCCTACATCTGGACGCTGAAAACATCGCCAGAAAGTAATCGCGCTCACTAGTGTTGCAAGAAAGGGCGCTAAGAGAATCGGGCTTGGATCTGTCCAGCCAGCGCCTCTAAAATCGGCCAGCCGTCGAACCCACGCAGATAAAAACCACAGCCACCAGGTAAAGCTGACATAGACTAGCGGATAGCGCCAGTAGAGAAAAATTGAAATAGCGAAAGCCCCCGCCGGAAACAGCAAATTCAATAGCGAGCCCAGGTTGACAGCAACACACAGCGCAGAAAGAAGAATGAAGCCCAAAATAGGCAGCCAAGCTAAGGCCGGTTTTAACAGCGGCGGACTAGACTGAGCGTTGAGGGAATGCGTCATGGCTTGGTCGATGATCTTGCTTGTGTCTGGTTACTTGATTCGCTATCAGCAGGCTGGGGACCATCGCCTCTTAAGGAGAGAGACTTAGATTGAGGCCAGCAGGATGGTATCTACGTGCGAGGCCCTTAGTATTTATTATCGAAGCCTGGTGATACCAGGATTGCGCATGCCTACCCAGGGCTGTGCAACCGACTGCGGCAAATAGCTTAAGCACAGGGCCACCAACGTCCGCGGGTTGAGTGTGTGATATCTCAGCGCCTGACGAAAATAGGGCCTTGCTTCGTCAGGCTGTCCTATTCTTAAAAACCCGATCCCTAGCGTAGTGTTGGCGTGCGCCCACTCCTGTTGAAAATAAGATCGGTGCGCCTGAAGATTGTCGTCTTCCATAAAGCTTTTGTAGCAAAAAGTTGCGGCTTTCCCTTTGCGGATTTTGGCTTGAGCATCGCGGCTGCCGCTCACCATATTTTCAGACTGTGGGTGCACCCTGTAGTAAGACAGGCGCTCTGCGCAGTAATACGCACCTTTGCCACTGCGACACGCTAGATAGGTGATGTAATAGTCCCAAAATACGCCTGCTTCGAACAGCTTTTTCCAGGGCACCGCACTTTTACGAATTAGCGCGGCTGAGGCGGTAAACACGGCCTGGTCTACCAGACCAATTTTCCAAAAGGGCTGATAGAGGCCTTCACGCAGCAGGTGACGCTTTTCTCGTTGGGTTTGCTTTTGCGTTGCCGACCGGTTGATCTCACTATTTTCGTCCATCACGTAGTAATCACAAAAAGCTAGCGCCAGATCTGGGTTCTTTTCTAACGGCTTTATGAGCGTCGAGAGAAAGTCTTTATCCCATCGGTCGTCATCGTTGAGGCTAGCAACATATTTACCGTTAGCCGCAGAAAATCCGTAGGTGGCGTTCAGGCCGATACCCAGATTTTTGGGATTGCGCCGCAGCCGGATACGAGTGTCTTGGAAAGCATCAATTACCGGCTGGGGATTTTCGCTGCCGCAGTCGTCTGTGACGATAATCTCTAGATGGGTATAAGTTTGAGAGACAACGCTAGCGATCGCTTCTTTTAGATAGTCGAGGCGGTTGTAGGTTGGAATGATGACGCTGATTAAAGGAGGGGCTTCCATGGCTATAAGCAATAGGTTAAAAAGATTTGAGCAGGCGTTCGTATAGGCGATCGCCCAGATACTGACGCAGGAAAAGAATGATGCCAAGGCGATGAAAAACCTTGGAGCCCATCAGCGCCGGATAGTACCGAATAGACTTTTGCCACAGCGTACCGGCGTGATTGAGATCGCTGTTTTGCAAGGCCCGATAGGCAACAGAGAGATAGGCCAGGCCGTAGGCTCTGTCTTTCGCTTTCGCTTTTGTTTTTTCTTTTACACCGCCCGACGTGCTGCCTTTTGTGCTAGCTTTCGCGCTGTCTTTGGGGCTATCGCTAAAGGCTTTTTCAATCACGCTCAGTCGGCTCTGCAAATGTAGCTGCAAATTGTGCGACTTGCTGCCGGGATGAATTCTATAGCGAACCAGCGGTTCTTTAACAACCGCAAACTCATAGTCTTTGGCAAGCCGAATCCACATGTCCCAATCTTCAGCAGAGCGCAGGGACTGATCGAACAGGCCGACTGTGTCAAAGCACTGACGGCGAACCATCGGCGCGCTGCCGCACATAATGGGGTTCTCCTCAATGACTTGCTCCCACACCCGGCCCGCTGCCTCGGGCGTGCCTAGATTGCCGATCATCTGCCCTTGTTCATCAATGTTTGATATCCAGGTGTTGACGACACCTACAGCCGCAGAGGTCTCTAAAATATGCACCTGCTTTTCTAGCTTGCTAGGTTCCCAAATATCGTCAGCATCTAGAAAGGCAATATAGTCTCCTTTGGCCGCTCGAATTCCTCGGTTGCGAGCAGATGCACAGCCGCCGTTGTCTTGGGCGATGACTGTGATTTTGCTAGCGGATAGGCCGCTATCTGAGTTGTTTAACAGATCGCTTCCTGAGTCATTTCCTGAATCATTTTCTGTGTCATTCACTGAGCTGTTTACTAGGCCATTCACTAAGCCACTGGCCCAGTCAGCGGTGCCATCGGTACTGCCATCGTCAACAATGAGCACTTCAAAGTCTTGAAAGCTCTGCTGTTGGACACTTTTGAGCGTTTCAGGTAAGTAGGCGATCGCATTATAGGCCGGAATAACAACAGATACTTTAGGATTAGCCATAAAACTCATTGGGGGACTTCAGGTTCTTCTTAAGATCGAAGGTTTAACAGTGACCAGCAGTGACACTTTGCAAACGACTCCACTTAGCCATCAAAGACATTTCATCTAGGATGGCTTTACGCTGAAGCGGCCTGTTCTAAGACGCAGTATCTCGAAAGCTCTTAGGTAGTGAAAGAAAACGACGAGCAAAAAAACGATTGTTTTCTGACGGGGCTGCTTTAGCCTTTTGTCTTGATAGGATTTTCGAAAGGCCGAGCGCAGCGGCGGTCGCACGCTCGCAAAAAAGCTATTATCAAAAACAAATGACTGAAGAATGTGCTCGTGTGAGCTAGTTTGACTTAAAGTGTATGCGCCCCTAACAGTTCTGCGGTCTTTTCTACAAAGTTCGCTAAACGAGTGACGTGCCGGATGGAGAATGTAGCAGCCATCGGCATAAAACGTACTATAGCCTGCTGCCGATACTCGTTTTCCCCATTCTGCATCCCCGCCAGACTGCAGCGTAGCGTCGAACACGCCAACGCTTTCAAAGACTTCTCTAAAAGCAAATAAGTTGGCAGTTGCACCCCAGCCTTGTTCTTCTACATACTTCTGCTGCTGTAGGTTAAACAAACTATCGTACAGCTCTATAGGGTTTGGTTTTTCTGGGGTTATAAAGAAGATTTTGATTTCGCCGGCGACAAATCCACAGTTTGGCTCGGCGCGTAGCTGGTCTAATCCCTTTTCAAGCCATTTTTGAGAAGGGATACAGTCTGAGTCGGTGAACGCTAGCACCTCTCCTTTTGCGAGCGATATTCCTTTGTTTCTAGCGGCATAAGAACCCGGCTTCTCTTCATAAGCCAGTCTGACTTGCTCAAACTCTTTCACGACACCTCTTATACCATCGGTCGAGTTGTTATCAATCACAATAACTTCGTACTTTTCTTTTGACAAAGTCTGATCTTTGATTGCCGCCAGGCAGGTGCGAAGGCGGGCTGAGTCGTTATAGACCGGAATGATAACTGAAACAAAAGGCGTATTCATAGGTAGATGTTTTGATGGTTTCTTATTGACTGAGGTTATTGATGAGCTGCTGTTGCATAAATTTCCACTGCATAAATCTCACCGGGTACTTCACTACGTGAACTTTTGCCGAATGTCTCTGATTATCGCGGGAGAAAACACAAATATCGACCCCAGATACGCTAAGGCCGCAATAGGCACACAAATAGCGAGCAGGGCAAAATCGCCTAGAGCATTGCCCATCAAATGCTTTGAGAGGGCGATCGCACCCACCATCACCGATGCGCTAAGCAAAACATCTCGAAACTGAAGCAGGTACTTGCGAATACTAATGTGTGTCAGCTTTTTGACCATCCACAAAGAAATAGGAAATAGTAGGTAGCCGCGAATGACAAACCCGAGCGCGACAGCCACAATTCCCCAGCGCACCACTACGATGAATGTAGTCACAGTAAAAATAACGTTGACAACCTGAAAGGCCAGCCGCCAGCCGGGCTTGCCCAAGGCTAAAAACGCAGTGCTGTTAAACTGAGAGATAGATTCTAATATGCCGATAAAAGCAAGAATTCGCATGACCGGAATGCTCGGCAGCCATTCCGAGCCAAATACGACCGTCACGATTTCAGGCGCGAGCGCAGCCATTCCTAAAAAGGCCGGAAAGGAGATTAAGCTGGTGTACTGAGTCGCTTCATAAAAAGCATTCCTAAATCGCCCTAGCTCTTTTTTTATCTTGGCAAGCATGGGCAGTGCCACTTGAGAGGTAACGCCAATTAAAAGCCTTAGCATCACGAGCAGCAAGCGGTAGGCAACGCTGTAGTAGCCCAGTGCAACCGGTCCGAGATAGTAGCCGATTAGCATATCGTCAGAGCGACGGTTAAAGAAATTCAAAAAGTTGAATCCGATAATGCTGATGCCAAACGAAAGCAGCTCTTTTGAGTGCTTGATAGAAAATTTTAGGCTTGGTCGCCAGTCACTAGCACCCCACAGCAACAGCGCACCAGTCGTGCCAAAAACAATCTCTTTTACCACTAGGCTCCAAACGCCTAGCCCCATCAGGGCCGCCCCCACGCCCGCAACGCCACAGGCAGCAGTGGCCACCAGCGATCGCGCCGCAAAGATCTTAAACTGCATATTCCGCTGCAAGATAGCAGACTGAACGCTGCTCAGCCCGCCAAATAAAAAGCTCAGAGACATCCATCGAATAATGGGAGCGAGCTGCGGCTCGCTGTAGAAATTGGCGACAAAGCCCGCGCCAGAGAGCGTCATCACAACAAACAGTATGCCAGTGAGTACGCTAATCCAAAACGCTGTATCCAAATGCGCTTGTTCAAGATTTTCTTGTTGAATAATTGCCTGGGCAAATCCCTGATCTAAGAAGATTTGCATGAACGCTAAAAACACATTGGCCAATGCAATCAGACCAAATGCCTCAGCGCCCAGCAGCCTAGCTAGGAGTAAAAAGATTGCGGTTGAAACAATCTGAGTCCCCCAGTTTTCTATAGCTGACCAAATCGCACCTCGAACAGTTTTTTGCCTCAAGCTCATAAATCAAGCACCTGACGATCTAAACACTACGCTAGGAATCGCTAGCAGCAAAAACGCCAGATCTTGTCGAACGTTCCATCGATACAGATAGTCCAGCTCGGTTCTATTTACAGCCGATAGATCATAGTGCTTGGCGTTGCCATTGCTGCTGCCATTAAGACCGCTGGCATAGGAGCTATAGCGGTTGACATCTAGATAAGATCTATCTACCATTTGCCACGCGCCCGTGAGTCCTGGCAGCGCGTTGAGCCTTTTTAGCAAGACAGGCTCAATTTTTAGCGCGTCATCAACCGTCCAGGCCTGTGGGCCAACAAGGCTCATTTCTCCGCGCAGCACATTCAATAGCTGCGGCAGCCCGTCTAGTCGACATCGGCGCAGCCACCGGCCTACTCCGGTCAGTCGCGGCTCACTAGAGAGTCTGCCATCAGCAAACCGATAGACATTATGAGGAACAGTGCGAAATTCAACTGTTTTGAACAGCTGGCCGCGATAGCCAACCCGCCACTGCCTGTGAAAAACAGAGCCGGGTGAATCTATCCAAACCAGCATCGCTAAAAGCAACAACAAAGGACTTAGACAAACAACTAAGCCCGCAGCAACTAACCAGTCAGCAGCGCGTTTACATCTCCAGGTCAGCGGCGATCGCACTCTTGGCAGGTAGTTAGCTGCGGGTAAGTGCAAGAAAACTCGCTTGCCAACATTAGTTCCTGCCTTAGCGTAGCTTTTGAGCACCGATGCACCTAGGCCCATATCTAAACGCACAATTTTGACAGCAGAGCGGCTTAAGCAGGCTTCGAACCACTGAAGGCTTTGTAAAGCCGGAATAATGGTTCGCATTGAGCGAGGAACACGCTTATCAACCGCTCGAATCAACAGCAGCTGTTGTCGCCACTCTAGCCTTGAAGAGGTTAATGACTTGTCGTTAGACTGAGCTAGAGGAAGGATCTTAGGCGTTTTTAGCAGCGCGGTAGATGAAATCATAAGGGAACCCTGATAGTAGAAAGACGAAAAAAGTAGATATAGATACGTGAAAGCGAAAATCGTAGATACGTGAAAGTAGAAATGTAGATGCGCGAAAAAAGTAAATGCGTGAAAGCAGAAGTGTTAGAAGTGTAGAAGTATACACAGGCTAACGAGGGGAGACGGCTCCATTTAGCGCAGCGCTGTTACCGGAGGAAGATTCGGACAGAGCAAAGGGCAGGCGATTTTCAGCCGAGCGCTGAGCAGGGCAGTTGTTGGCGACAATTCCCAGGGTGTTGACCGGGGCTAGGATGGCAGTGGTCTGTGCCAGGTTGTCTTGCGTGAGCTGATCGAGTCGGCTGATAATGACAACGCCCTGGCAAAAAGAAGCCAGCTGAAGCGCATCTACGCGGCCTAGAACTGCCGATGCGTCAAAGACAACCAGGTCGTATTGATTTTCAAACCAGTTGGTTAACTCCCGCATGCGATGAGAGTTGAGCAGTCGGACGGGATCTTCAGAAAGGGGGCCTGCCGGTAGGATATCTATCTGCGTCCCGGCAAGTGAAATGCTGATAGGCAAAGGTGTATCTAACGAGCTCATTAGCGTAGTTAGGCCCTGCCGGTTGGAGAGACCTAGCTGATGATGCAGCGCCGGGTTCCGCAAGTCGGCGTCCACGAGTAAGACGCGCTTTTGCGATCGCGCTGCGCTCAGCGCCAGTCCGACTGCAAGGGTAGTTTTGCCCTCTTCAGCGATCGCAGAGGTCACCATCACCGACTTGAGAGGCGTCGTTGCGAGCTGAATATTCTTGTAAATCAGATCGACGGCTTCTCTGAACGACTGAAAATGCACCAGGCTCAGCGTAGAGTCAGCCACCGCATCTGTGCTGTGACGCGAGAGACTGAGCGAGGAAAAGGTAGGGGCTCGCTCGCTAATTTCTGGAAGCACACCTAGCAGCGGCAGGGCTGTCTGCTTTCTCAGGTCGTCTGATGTTCTCACTACCGTATCCATAGATTCTCTGCCATAGGCAAGCAGCCCGCCTAAAAACAGACCCGCAATTACCCCAAGGGCCAGGTTTTGAACAGGCTTAGGCGCAATTTTACGGCCTGGGTTTGGCGGCTCTACCACCTCCCACTTAAAGCCCCCTTGGGCAATCTCGTTACTCAGCTCTTGGCGGGTCTCTAAAAGCTGCTCTAGCGACGTTCGCTGAGTTTCGACCTCGGGCTGTAGCTGATCGTATTGGGCAATCAGCTCAGGATATGTGTCTAGCTGCTGCCGCAGAGACTGCTGCGCGTTGGTCAAACTAGCGTCGCGAGCGGTGAGCCCTCTGAGCCTAATTTGGGTGTTAACCATCTCATTGACAAGCGCTAGGCCGCTGTCGCCTAGCTGACCGTTAGAGAGCAGGTCTGACTCGGCGGTCATTGCCTCCGGGCCTAGTAGACGCTGACTTTCTTGCCGCAGCAGATCGACTTGGCGATCGCGCTGTACCTGCAAACTTTGAGCAATCGGGTCAGATTCGGTGTACACCGCTAGCCGTTCAGAGAGGGCTAGCTCACTGGCTTGCAAAGCGTCTAGCAGGGTCTGGTAGCGGCCTGACTGGCTGAGCTTGGCCGCTATTAGCGCCTGCTGCGGATCTACTGCGAGCGCAGCTTGAATCGCCTGATATTGGGCTTCGGCTTCTTGATAGTCGGCTTGCACTGCCTGCTGAGTCTGCACAAGCTGATCAAGCGCGGTCGCCGCCTCAAGCGACTGCTTTTCAGGATCGATGGTGCCACCTTGACGGCGAAAGCGCTGCAAAGCCTGCTGAGATTCGTCTAGATTGCTGCGTACCTGCTCAATCTGCCGGTTAACGAGCACTAAGCCATTGTCTAGCCGCTGCTGCTGCTGATTTGTGTTGTAGTTAATATAAACCTGCTGGAGAGCCTGCAAAGACTTCTGGGCTCTTCTGGCATCATCACCGATAAAAATCGCTTCAAAAATGCGCGTTTTGGTGTTGTTCTCTTCGATTTGCCAAAGCTCAAGCGAATCTTGAAAGTTTTTAATACAGTCTGCTTGATTATCTTCGGGGGCACAGACGTCAGGATAGATAATTACCACATCCTCAACAAACTGCTGGCTGCGCATCAAATTGAGCTGCGTGACATAGTCAGTAGCACTGCCCCCCGACGACTCTGGTCGAATGCCCTCTTCTGAGTTGATGCTAATAGACTGAGAGACATTAGGCTCTACTAGTAGCTGCATCGAACTTTTGTAGGTGGGCGATCGCAGTACGGTTGCGATCGCAGCTAGGCCAACACTACAAACCAAAGCACCTATAAACCAGGGCAGTCGCCGCCACAAAATCTGTAGCAGTTGGCCATAGTCAAGCTCAGGCTCTTTAGCCGCCGACAATCTGACGTCTGTCACAAATTTTCCTCCTTAGATTTAGATGGCTACACGCTTTGAGTCGTGGTATCTGTTAATCGTGATAATCGCGATACCTGTCGATCGCTATCCCGGTTAGATTGCTATCTCTGTTAAGGCTACCTGCTTAGGCCGCTTTTGAGCGATGAGTGCGTCACCCAGCATTTGTTCAACCTGTTCAAAGAAAACATCTTCAGAGAAACGGCTGATAGCATGGTCGCGGATTTCGTGGTAGTTCCAACGAATTTTAGTGAACTGAGTCACAGCATCTTGCAGAGCCTCAGGTGATTGGCGATTGAAGAAAATACCTGTCTTGTTGGGCACCTGGGTATCTAGCACGCCCCCGGCACCATAGGCAATGACCGGCGTTCCGCTGGCGTTGGCCTCAATGGGTACTAGGCCGTAGTCTTCTAAGGCCGCAACGACGACCGCCTGAGCTTTGGCCATTAGGTGCGATCGCTCTAAATCGCTAACATGGCCCAAAAAGGCAATATTATCGAGTGCCTTAGCGGCTAAACGCGCTCTCTCGGGCCCGTCTCCAATAATGAGCAGCGGCAGTCCTAGCCAGTTGAAGGCTTCAACAATAAGATCAATCCGCTTATAGCTAATTAGCCTTGCAGACACCAAATAAAAATCTTCTTTTTGAGCGCTAAAGACAAAGTTATCTACCTCAATAGGGAAATTAATCATCTTGGCCGGACGATTGTATACGTTTTCGATCCGAGTGGCTACAGTACTCGAATTAGCGATGTATAAATCTGGGTTTTGAGCATGTAGAAGATCGATCTGTCGCATCTTACGAAAGACAGGGCGAATAAGTGGATATAGCTTCTTATAGCTTTGATATTGCCGCAGATAAGTCTCGGTATCCCATAAAAAGCGAGTGATATTGTGACAAAAACAAATATGAGTTGCATCGGGTCGCTTGCGCACAGCCTTAGCAAAGCTGGTGGTGCTACTAATAATCAAGTCGTAAGCTTGGAGGTCAAGCGCTCGGAAAGCCGAGAAATAAAAAGGTGCTAACAGCCTAAAGTAGCGCTTGCCGCCAGGAATAGTCTGAAGACGGGTGGTATGAATCGCTCTGCCCCTGCCTAAATCAATGCCAGCGGCGGGGCTATAAAGAGAAGTATAGATATCGGCTTCTGGCAAATATCGGCACAGTAGCTCAAATACGCGCTCAGCGCCGCCTCTTTGAGTTAGGTAGTCATGCACTAGTGCGACTTTCATAAGGGATCAGTTCGTCATGTTCTAATTAAGTTGCCGTTAGGCTGCCAAGCAAGCTATCACATCAGCGACTGATTAGGGCTGACGGCTAAGAGCCATCAATAGGGCTAATGATCGAGAGGCTATTAGCCTTAGCTGACAGCTTTAGCCGTTAGATAAGGCGAGCAATTACGGCTGTCAGACAGAACACTGGTGCTATAGACCGAACAATCGCAAAAGACCGAAGCCACTGTTCAGCGGGGATAAAATCGTACCCAGCGTATCTGTCGCTCGGTTGAGTCCGTTAGTACGAACAACAACCGTATCATTAGGCCGCAATAGGGGATTGCTCTCTGGGTCAACACCCGCCTCAAAATCAATGTCGATCTCTTGCTGGGTGGCGGTGCCATCTTCGTTCAGCCGAACCAGGCTGACGCTGCTCTGACGTGCCCTACGATTGAACCCACCTGCGCTTAAAATTGCCTGGTTCAGCGATGGATTGGGCGGTAGAGAGATGGAGCCCGGACTTTCTACCTCGCCAACGACATTGACAGTGACAGTATCGGGAGAAAAACTAGCTGAAGCAAGTTCAAGTGACTCTTCTGGACTCAGCGAAGTGGCTTTGGGAATGATAATGCGATCGCCCCGCTGTAGCGGCAGATCTGCCGCTAGCTGCCCTTCTTGCAAGAGCTGCCATAAGTTGACACTGATTGCGTTACTGTTGTTGCCTGCCATAGTAGCACCGCTGCGACCACTGCTGATATTAAAAGTCGTCAGCGTGTCGATAGCGGTCGTATCAGCAGAGACCGTATCATTGGCAGCAGGGAGCTGAGCAGCAGTTGCCTGGTTTATGCGCGGTGACTGGCGCTGCACAATCACCTGACGAATATCCGCTGACTGGGTGATACCGCCTGCCATGCTAATCGCCTGGGTCAAAGTCGGCGTTGCAGAAGTGTCCTCATCCTCAGCCGATAGCGTGTACGTGCCAGGGCGGTTGACTTCACCTGCGATCGCCACCTGTAGGGGCCGAGCCTCTAACAAACTTACGGTTACCCGAGGGCGACGCACATACTCACTTAGCCGCGTAGCAATGTCATCAGAAGCCTGCTGAAGCGTCAGCCCTTCAACCAGAATTTCTCCAGCTAGCGGTATATTCAAAACGCCTCCAGGCAATACGCCGAACTCACCGCTATAGTCCAAAGCGTTGAACACACTTACCTGCAACTGATCGCCAACCCCCAATAGATATCCACTGTCCCTGACATTTAGTGGGGCTGACGGCACACCTTCAAACGTGGTGGCTTCAGCAGGTACTACCGCGTCAGACGGCGCTACAGGAGAAGTCTGCTGCGCCTGTGCGACAGAACTCAGACCAACCCAAAAGACCGAAAGAGCTGGGATACAAACGCTCAGGCCCCTAGCGCTCAGAGACCTAACGCTCAGGCTGCTGGCAGTCATAGATACAGAATATAGGCTGAGTCTCATAGCTTCACCTCTGTAGGTTCGTAGCATTCCTACCATACTAATTCCATCGAACAAATCGCTAGAAAGCTAACAATAAAAGAAAAGCTAAAATAAAGGCCTCAGGCTTAAAAACAGAAGACTTAGTAAAGGGAAAAAGAGTTCCAATGAATGGAAGAAAATTCAACTATCTCTCTTGAAACTATCTCTCTTAAAGTTGAGAAACAGCTTAGAACAATTCGGCAAAGATTCGAGACCAACAGCGCTGGCCTTAAAACATCCTAGTTTATAAATAAAAAATCATAGATAAAAAATCTACTGCTGAAGGCTTGTTAGCACACAACTTGCAGCAGGCCAGCTCAAGCTATTCGAATGGACTATACAGATCATTTAGATATAGGTAAACCCAGCAGCATGCAGATTTCGATACTTTTCTATGATGAAGAACTCAGCATAAAGCGTTGTCTTTACTGGCTGCCAGACTAGCTGCCAGAGCAGTCACCTCTTAGCGGTCACTTTCTAATCGTTATTGTATTAATCATAATCCTTGTCGCACGTGTTGCCTTTTCATGACTATTATCAGCTTTTCATGATGAGTTTACATTATATGTACGTAAGTCTAGCTAAGTAATAACATTAGTCAAGCCATGCATGATACTTTTTTTGCGCCGTTTTTGAAGCATGCACATTCTTGATTCACTGCAATAGAGCATTTCTAAGACATTTAGCGTACAATATCCATTACCACAAGATACGCCAAATGGCTTAGAAATACTTAGAAATCAAAGGCCACCGAATCTTGCCAATACTCAGTAGAAACCCTCAAACGTAAGTTGTTATTAGATACCTCTGTAGGCGTCAGTAAGGGCGAGGAGAAATCAAAGACGCACCTGCATCGCAGGCACTCCTTCTGACTAAATACAGCTGCTCTACATGCCGATGAATAATGCCGATGAATAACACGTTGCATATTGGCCGGACCAGTGCCTGTACTCACGAACTCTAGTGAATTAAATAGCTTGAGTTACATAGCTGTACTTTGCCATATCTGTTGTTTCGATTCTCATGCCAGCTACGCCATATTAATCGGGCGTGTACTACGCATCAGCGCATCCACACACAAAAATATTCCAACAGATTTCAATCATTTCTTTCGCCTGCTCTGTCAGCCGCCAATGCACTAAAGATAATGTTGTATCGTTTCATCAACCACTAGCGACTCAATCGTCTCTCTCACAAAAGCAACAAAGATACCTAGGATTTTAGCGCTGACCTTCGGCGGTGATTATTTGGCTCATTTTTTGTAAATCCAGCACCTGATTTAGCGTGGCTTCGTCCATCAGTTCGTTTTCTAGCACAAGCTGCCGGAGAGACTTACCGGTTTCGAGAGATTCTTTGGCGATCGCAGCCGCATTCAGATAGCCAATATGCGTATTCAACGCCGTCACCAGCGCCAAGCTCCCTTCCGCATATGCGCTACAGCGCTCCGGAAAAGCGCTGATACCCTGCAGGCATTTGGTATCCAACGCTGCAATCGTATTGCCCAAAATCTCGATGCTGTGAATGAGGTCATAGGCAATCAGCGGCATCATTACGTTAAGTTCTAGCTGACCAGCCTGAGCGGCGAGGGCGATCGCACTGTCATAGCCCATCACCTGAAAGCACACCATTGACGTCATCTCAGCCATCACCGGATTGTACTTTCCCGGCATAATCGACGAGCCTGGCTGCACGGCTGGCAACTGAATTTCTTTGAATCCAGTCTTGGGGCCAGAATCGAGCAGTCGCAAGTCGTGGGAAATTTTTACCAAGTCCTGCGCCAGATTACGCAAAGCGCTGCTAACAGCCACAAACGGGGCCATACTCTGCATCGCGGCCATCAGATGCGGCGCACTAGTCATCGGCTGCTTGAGCGAGTCGGTCAAAATCTCACAAACGCGAAAGCGATATTCAGGATGCGTATTTAGCCCTGTACCCGTCGCAGAGCCACCAATGCCTAGCACCGCCAGTTCTGCCGCCGCTGCTTTAATTCGCGCCTGATGCCCGCTCAAAATATGCTCCCAGGCGCGAAAGCCCTCCCCTAAGCGAACCGGCACCGCATCTTGCATATGCGTTCGGCCAGAGCGCACCACCGATTCAAACTCAGTTGCCTTAATGCTGAGGGTCACTAGTACGCCTTCTAGCGCCGGATACAGCGAATGTTCTAACGCCAAAATGCCGCCAACTCGAATAGCGGTTGGAATCACATCATTGGTCGACTGACCATAGTTCACGTGGTCGTTAGGACTAACGCGGCTATAGTTGCCTTTTTCATCTCCTAATATTTCCAGCGCTCTGTTGGCCAACACCTCGTTTAGGTTCATATGATGAGAGGTACCTGCACCCGCCTGATACACATCCACCACAAACTGATCGCGCAAATCGCCCTTCAAGATTTCATTTGTTGCCTGCACAATGGCATCGCCGATATCAGCCGGAATACAGCCCAGTTCTTTATTCGCAAGGGCCGTTGCCTGCTTGATAAGCAAACCCGCATCCACATAGGTAGACAGAGGCTTTAGCCCACTGATGGGAAAATTTTGAACCGCTCGCAGCGTTTGAATGCCGTAGTAGGCACCGCTAGGAATTTCCAGTTCGCCCATGGAGTCTTTTTCAATGCGAACAGATGCGGATTCAATCATGACAAGTAACCTTAAGAACGCGATATCAGTCGAGGCGAGCTAGGAACATAATACTGAGCTATTCGGCGCTAGACGAAAGAAATTGAGAGAGGTATTGCGCTCTTCAAATTGAGGATCTGGGAAAAGGCCAACAGTAGACTCGAACGCTATATACCTACCAGAAAGGTTGAGGGTAAACGCCCTAGCGTTAAACATCGAAACTCATAAGAGGGGGCTAGGTCTGCTGATCAAGGTAACTATTCCTATTGGCAGCGCTTACCAGCGCCTTTTGTGAGGCGTCTATATCCTTCTCACAAGCAACAAAGCCTTGCAAAGGCGTAGGCAGTCAACACGCTGACCTAGAAGCGCACAGGCCTAACGCCTCGAAAACGTAATCTCATTGCCGCTGATTCTAATGCTGTAGGCACTAAAACAGTCTTTGCCCAGCACCACCGTGGCACTGTCAGGCGCGATCGCGACATACACATCTGTCACCACCGTCTCGCCCACCACCACCGAACGCAGCCGAGCAATCGACAGCTCCATCGGCGTGCCATCGGCTAAATACACGTACCGATAGCTCACCAAATTTAGATTTAGCTGGTTCGCCATCTGCTGCGTGATGATCGAATTGGGCGCATTGCGATCAATTATCACGTCGAATTTAGCAATCCCATCCAGCAGCACTTCCACCACCGGCAGATGATTTTGAAACGATTTTATTGGGATGCTTACATCAGCCGCTGTCACCTTGCGAGTGGTCTGCTCGCGTAGCTGCCGGGTCGCTTCCACCACCTGCTGATGCTTCTGCCAGTTGCCCTGGTTTAGCCACAGCGTCGCCGCCTTTTGATAGTCTTTGGTGGCCCCTTCGACAGTACCTATGGCAGATTGCATTTCCGCGCGCAGCTCGTACAGCAGCGCGTTGTCTCCGTCGAGGGCGATCGCATTCGAATAGTCTTTAAACGCCCGGTCAGGATCTTCTAGCAGCCGGTAGCTGTGCCCTCTCTCTACAAACCACTGGGCATTTAGCTGGGCATCTGGCTGGGTATCTGGCGTCTGCGCTGTCCCGGCCTCAATCAGCGCCGAGAATTCTTCAATTGCCCCGTACCCGTCATTCAAAATCAGCCGCATCTGCCCCCGGCAAAAGCGAACCTCTTTGCCTGCTGCGCTCTCTGCTGGATGCTGCTGCGCGGCCAAGGCCAAATCGGCGACCGCTGGCGCTCTGTGCCCCAATCTCGCCTGAGCTAGCCCGCGCAGACACAGCGCCCTGGCATTATTTGGCTGAACGCTCAGCAGCCAGTCCAAATCCTGCTTAGCCGCGGCGTAGTTTCCCGCCTCATAGCGAGTTCTCACTCGTTTGATGTAGTCGTCTGGGGTGATCTGGCCAGCTGGCCGGTCAGGTTTCTGAGCAAGTACCTGAGCAGATGTCTGCGTAGCATTCTGCTCAGTCGAACTGCTCACATTCAGCACACCGATTGGCGACAAGGCTTTTAGCGGCTCAATTGCAGCCATACATTTCTGTGCGTTCTCTTTGTCTGCCGCGTTCAGGTAGCACCGAGCTGCTTTTTTGTAGGCAGCGATCGCACCGAGTCCGTCACCAGTCATTCCTAGCGCTTTGCCGAGCACCCGATGTCCCCCAGCTAGATCTGGCTGTAGGGCAATGACCTGTCTGCTATCTGCGATCGCACCTTTGAGCTGACCCATCTCTAGCCAAACCAGCGATCGCGCCAAATAAGTCTGGGCCGTCGGCGCTAGCTTTAGGGCCTTAGAGTAATCTGCGATCGCCCGCTCTAGGTCTCCTAGCCGTTTCCGCACCCGCGCCCGCACCACATAAGCCTCAGCCCATGCTGGCGCAGCCTCAATCACCTGATTCAACAGCGGTATTGCCTCAAACACCCGCTCCACCTTGATCAGCTTCAGCGCCCGTTCAAATGTCTCTTCAAATGCCCGTTCACCGTTCTGCGCAGTCGTCTCAGCATCCATCGCTCAGCTCGTATCCTTATCTTTTTGCAAATACTATCCTCTCTAAGCTACAAACTGCCGTGTGCACTTTCAGCACGCACCCCATGCAAAACCGGAAAAGTACCGTGCACCTTAAAGAAAATTATCTCGCGCGCTTCTAAGAATGAATCTACTATGTAGAGAGAAATACTGAGAAACTGAACCTGCCGCCATGAGCCCTACCGATGCAAGAACTAGGGTAGATTCTATCAACGGCCACTCTAGCCCGGTTTTCGGTCGAGTCTACTGGTCACCCACCAAATCTATCTGGATGACGCTGATCACGGTGGGCGCTATTTTTGGCGGCTACGGCACCTTTAGCTGGCGGGCTCTCTTGTTATGTCTGGTCACCAGCATTGTGATCTCGAGCGCGGGCCACTCGGTGGGTATTCACCATCGGCTTATTCACAACAGTTTTCAGTGCTCGCAATGGCTAGAAAACATACTGGTCTACATCGGTGTGCTGGGCAGCACAGTTGGCCCTTATTCGGCGATCGAGCAGCATGATTTGCACGATTGGGCCCGGCAACAGCCTCGGTGCCATAGCTATTTTGACCACAGTCAAAATCCTATTATCGACTGGATTTGGACGCTCCACTGCGACATTCAGCTCGCCTATCCGCCGATTATTCACCACGAGCCTCGAGTAGCAAATAACCCACTTTACTGGTGGTTAGAACAGACAAGACTGTTGCATCAGCTCCCGCTGGCGATCGCATTTTATCAACTTGGTGGCTGGAGCTGGGTGTTTTGGGGCATTTATGTCCGCATTTTTGTCTGTGCCAACGCCCAGTGGCTGATGCAATATCAGGCGCAAAAATGGCAAAACCATCACTCGGCCTTTTCTCACTCAGCGCAGTCTAGCCATCGTCCCAATCAGTACGATCTCAGCTGGTGGATTATCAACGCCTTGCACTCAGCCGGGCTAGCTTGGAATGTCAAGCAGCCTGAGCCATTGGCTTCAATCCCACTGCATTCACCACCACTGCATTCACCACCACTGCATTCACCAATAGAGCCCACCATTCAGCCCACCACGCAGACGCAACACCCTCAAAGAATTGCTACGGAATAGTCAGTCGTAAAGGTCTTATGGTCTGGCTATAACAACTAGGTCATAACAACTACGTAGAACAGCTAAACAAAATCATCAAAGTCTCAAGTCAGATTCATTGAGATATTTTTATCCCATTGTCGTTGCTGTCCTAGAGCCAAAGTCTGAATGCTCGCCTTTAGCAAATTTATCGGCTGCGGTCAGGCGTTTGCGTAGAAGTAGATAAACGCCTAATCTTTCCCAACGTGAAAAAAGAACAGCTTTATAAATTTCTTATAGCTGTGAAAGAGAACAAGATTGAGGCAGTTGTAGCATTGCGACGAGAACTGGTATAGAGAACTGGTATAGAGAAAGCGGCTGCGAGCGTTACGCCGATAAATGAACAACTTATTTTAGGCACGCTGCTCGATTCCCCATTAGTCCATCTTCTAAATTTAACGACGCACAAAAATATCGCTCACAGCCAGACAATATTGAAGCCAAGGATGGTAGTGCCAGATAAAACGCTGAGAAAGAGTACTGACATTGCGGCATACAAATTCATAGATTACCGAGAATTACAACAGACAAGCTGTCAAGCATCAAACTCAATAGCCACGGCTACTTCAGTCTCTCCGAGAATAAATATTGTGATAGACTGCTCTGAGTAAAAAGTAACAAACAAGTGTAGTGTGAGCGTCGTGAATCTCAAGCCTGTCAAGTTTTTCAGTCTCTTAGCCAGTTTCTTAATAGTCACCGGTGGAGGAGACGCAAAGGCCGAAAATTTATCTACAAGTCAGACTGCAAACGGTCTGGTAGAGAGGGAGCGTGCTCTGAAAGCTGCTGACTGGGCTGCTTCTGAGACATTCTTGCTGACAGAGCCTATTATTAGCGAGACGACCATCGATGAACATTCTAGATTGCTAGATTTATTGAGGTCTAATAAGCCAAGTGCTACAGAAATAACAGAGGTATCACCAGTCCAAGAAGTCGTCATTCAGGCTAAAGATGACCGCCACAGCAACGAAGCACTCACTAGCAGCAACGCTTTTTCTAGCGATCCTTTCTTGATAGGAGATAGTGGCGCTCCTGACTTTGGAGAGACCATTTACTGGTCGCCCTCTCGCCCAGACAGCCACGCACCTATCAGCGTGATGGGAGACCATACCCACGAGAAGGGAGAGTTTATGCTTTCCTATCGCTATATGTACATGGACATGGATGGCAACCGTAGCGGCTCAGACTCTTTGAGTACGGCTGATGTTTTAGCAGAGTTTCCGGTGACGCCCGTGCAGATGACTATGCAGATGCATATGCTAGGCGCGATGTATGCCCCGACAGATGAGCTAACGCTGACGGCAATGCTGCCTTATATCACGAAGGAGATGGATCACGTTACTCGCATGGGCACAGAGTTTACTACGAACTCTGAGGGCATAGGTGATGCTCAAGTTGGCGGGCTTTACACAGTATTTGATAGCAATCGACAGCGCCTGCATCTCAATTTGAGCTTGAGTTTACCGACCGGTTCTATTGAAGAGCGCGACGCTACCCCAATGGGTCCAGATCAAATTCTGCCTTATCCGATGCAGATCGGCTCTGGCACTTTCGATTTACACCCTGGCGTTACTTATTTAGGACAGGCTGGCAGATGGTCGTGGGGCAGTCAGGCAACAGGCACTATTCGGCTGGGAGAAAATAGCAACGGATATCGTCAAAGCAATCAATTTGCGCTCGCAGGATGGGGCGCTCGCAGCTGGACGGACTGGTTTAGCACGTCGCTACGTTTGGGTGGACGGACCTGGGGCAATTACGGCGGTGAAGACGATCGTTTGAACCCAAATATGATTCCAACTGCCGATCCCAATCGGCGAGCGGGCACTCAGTTAGATTTGGGATTGGGATTAAACTTTTACGTTCCAGAAGGCGGGCTGCAGGGCACACGGTTTGCCCTAGAGTTTAATCTACCGGTGTACCGCAGTCTTTCTGGTCCTCAGCTCGAAACGGATTCGAGCGCGACGGTGGGATTACAAACGACGTTTTAGCGTTGCTGAGTTGAGGGATAAATTGCGTTTTGGATACCCTGCATTGCTGGGGTCTCACAGAATCTTTCATCCCTCGATTAAGCAGCGCCCAGAGTACGGTTAATTACAAGTACTTTCTAATTAGATTTAGAAACTGCATAGGAAACGGCTCAATCAGATTAGTCAGATCTGCCTGTTCTCAAAGCGGCCTTGCAGCCAGTTTCAAAAATTAGGATCGCAGCCGTTCAATCAGGTGGTCGCCGACGCGCATGGCGTTGGCCATGATAGTGAGCGAGGGGTTAACCGCAGCGCTAGAGGGAAAGAAGCTGCCGTCTACAACGTATAGATTGTCTAGGTCGTGAGCTTTACAGTTGAGGTCTAGAACAGATGTGGCCGGATCAGGGCCAAAGCGGCAGGTGCCAACTTGATGAGCGATCGCACCTACTGGCAGAATCTTACTAAAGTACCAAGAGAGTGGCAGCAAGTGTCCTTTATTATCGACCTCGCGCACTACCCCGATCCACCGTCGAATCAAGCGTTTGAACGCCGTCAGGTTGTTGGCCCTATAGTCCAGCGTAATCTTGCCATTCTTTAGCAGCACTCTGTTGTTGGCATCCGGCGCATCTTCTCCGGTGAGCCACCAGTCCACGGTTCGTCTTGCGGCTATCTTCAACGCCAACGTCGGCGCAATCTTAGGCACGTCTAGCGCCAGCATTCGGTGGTTTACCTTCCCTAATAGCTGCACATGGCCCATCGGGTACTCAAATCCTGGCTCTCCCCAGTAGTAATCGTTAATCGCTAGCGTTTTTTGAAAGACACTTGAATTCTCTTTTAGCGTTAGCCCCACAATGGCAGCAGCTAAATGCTTCATAAAGTTGCGGCCCACCTGATCAGAGCTGTTGGCCAGTCCGTTCGGATGTTGTTCATTCGCTGACTTTAATAACAGCACCGCAGAATTGACCGCGCCGCAGGCAACAACAACTATGTCTCCCGAAAACGTCTGCATCTCTCCATCGATCTCAGCTTCTACACCTGTAATCTCTTTTCCCGAAGCGCTGGTATGTAGCTTGTCAACCTTTGATTCTGTAATTAGACGAACGTTCTCTTGCCACATCGTTGGACGAATGCAGTTTACGTCTGCATCTGATTTGGCATCAATAAAGCAGGGAAACCCGTCACAGGTATTACAGCGAATGCACTCACTCAAAAAGGCGTCTTTCTCGTTGAGCTTTACTGAAAGCGGTAGATAAAACGGCTCTAGCCCTCTTTCTTGAAACGCTTTGTCGAGTTTTGCAATCCGAGGTTCGTGGCTTACCGCCGGGTAGGGATAGTCAGCACTGCGAGGAGGCTCGGTAGGATCGAGGCCTTGCTTTCCGTGAACCTGATAGAGGTTTTCGGCTTCGTCGTAATACGGAGCGTAATCGCTGTATTTAAGCGGCCAGGCGGGAGAAGTGCCCTCGTGCAGCTTCACTTCATCAAAGTCTTTTTCTCTAAGGCGAAAGAGCGCCCCGCCATACACCTTGGTATTACCGCCAACCCAGTAGCCGATGCCAGGGTTGATGTCTTTACCGGCTCCGTCGGCCCACACTTCATTTGTTTGGTAGCGGCCATCACGAAAAACCGCGTTTGTGCTCCAGTTCGCTTTCTCTTTGGGTAAGAAAGCACCGCGCTCTAGCACTAAAATCTTTTTTCCGCTAGTAGCTAAACGATGGGCCAGCGTGCCACCGCCCGCGCCGGTACCAATAATGATTACGTCGTAGTGTTGGGCTGTCGTCATAGATCAGATGTTTGGGTCAGGTTTCGGTAGATGTAGATTTTAGTAGATAGATGATAGAAGAGAATTTTAGGTTGTCTTTTTTGAGTGTTATTTCTTGAGTGTTATCTTTTAGGGATGACTAGTTAGACCATAAAATCATAGACCGTTCCTGCCCGAAATAGTATTTTCAGACAAGCCAACAGGCCAAAACGCGGACCATAGCGAGAAAGCTTAGGCGAAGTATCTGTTTAGCGTTATACGCCAAGGCCTAACCCATCGAATGACAACGCCAAAGCAAGTACTAGGCGATCGCTATGGTGTTGTAGTACTCTATGGTGCAAACAAATGGTGCAAATGACGGCGTAAATGGCTCTCCTGACAGATGACAGATAGCTTGTAAAGGCTCTATTGTCGTAACCTATCAGAATGTAAGAATCTATCGGAGGGTAGAGATACCATATGAACGTGTGGACAGGGCGCGCAAAAAAAGACAGCAGTAGGCAATGACATTAGTTTTTGCCTTAGTCGGTGGGCTGCTAGTGGCGATCGCCATACAGCTTGTATTCGCAAATTTGGGCATTGCCTTGGGGCTGACGGTGCTTGACTGGGCCCCTCAGACTGAAGAGGAATACAGCCAAGCGCAAGCACAAGCAGAACAGTCGGAAGCAGAGCAAGCGCAGGCAGAGGCTTCAGCGCAGTTAAACGAACGGCCAGAATCAACGGGCCCTGCTTTGCCGATCACACACCTTTTAGGCTTTGGCGTGGCGGTCGGATTCTCGACAGTCATTTTTATAGCAACGCTACTGTCGGTAGAGTTTAGCGAGTTATTTGAGCCACGTCGGGGCATTGTTTTTGGGCTGTATTTTTGGGCCACCTACTGGCTGCTGTTCGTTTGGCTCAGCTCTACGACAATTTCGAGTATTGCAGATTCACTGCTAGGAACGGCTTTAGAAGGGGGCAAGCAGCTACTTTCTACTATCAAAAAAGCGATACGACAACCCGCAGCGCAGCCGCTAGATAAACCGGTTACAGAGCAGTCTACTTTACAGGCATTAGTAGCTGAAGTGTCTCAGATGACTGAGATACAGCAGGAGTTACCAGTGCTCTTAGCAGAACAAAGAGAGACCTTGATAGCAGAGATTTGCGATCGCACAGATCTCTCTTCTACCGCCGCCGAAACGCTTGTCCAAGAACTAGAGCCCACCGAAACGCCTGTCGCTGCTTCTACGCCCGCTGCTACCCCTGCTTCTACCCCTATCCCAACGCCTGTTGCTGTTTCGCCCACCGTTTCAACCTCAGCAATTATCTCTCAGCTAGATTTGCCTAGCTGGCAGCAAATTTTAAGGCGCACTTTAACCAAAGTAGACCTATCAGACTGGGACTTAGAAACGCTTTGGCAACAGCTACCGTTAGAGTCAGAGAACGTTCGACATGCGACTGCGCAGCTAGTGGATTCGGCGATCACCGTCTTACCTGATGCTATATCGCCTGACACCACATCGTCCGATGATTCATCGACTGACACCGTAGCACCTAGTGCCATACCGTCCAACGATTTATCATCCCACCTATCCTCTACGTCATTCCCCGAAGTTGAAGAGATTCAAGACAAGCTGATTGCCTACTGTCGCTACACAAACACAGACTTACTAACGCCTGAAAAGCTAGCGGATAAGGTAAGCGTACTACGCGAAGAGTATCAGCTTTTAGACGATCGCTCTGTTGCAAACATGCCTTTAGACCTGTCGGAGATAGACTCTATCTTGTCTAGAAGACAGAATCTAAAGCCTGCTGATAAGCAAGAGCTGATCGAAACGTTGCGCCTGTCTTGGCCATCTGAAGAGGGGCCATTTGAGAATAGTTCCGAAGATAAAGATTCTGAAGATAAAGACGCTGAGGATAACGCTGAAGATAGAGATACTGAAAACACAGATCAGGATACCGATTTATCGGTTCAGGCCGTGGTGCAAAAAGCCTATGAAACGCTAGGAGACGAATTTCAATCTATCGACTGGTCACAAACGTCCTTAGAAGACATTAAGCCCGAGGTAGATCTGCTGTTAGAACAGCTTGAACAAAAGGGGAAACTGCGATCGCTCGACTGGAGCGTCCTGAGCCAGCGAATTCGACTACCTGACGCTGCCAAAGCAGAATTTACCGACTGGCTAAAGGCCGCATGGATTAACAAAGTCGAATCTTTAGGTTCAGATGCTGTAAGTAGTGCTCAAATGCGATCGCAGCAGATCGCAGACCAGATTACGCACTTTTTACGTCATCAGAAAAAGGCAGACCTCAACCCCTCAAAGATGACTGAGCACTTAACCCAAATGGTCAGTAAAGCAATCGTTGCCTTACCCAATCCATCCGACCAGGTAGAGTTAACGTCTTCCGCGATCAGCGACTGGCTAGATAAAGACAAATGGAATCAGCAGCTTTGGGATAAAGATGCTTGGCAGCAGACGCTAGAAGATAGAAAAGATCTGAGCGCAGCGGAGATTCAACAGATTTTAGACTGGGGCGATCGCGTCTGGCAGCCAAAAACTCAGCAGGTAAGCAGTTGGCTACAAACGCTTAAGGCAGAGGTCAGCGAACACTTACAACTGCCTGATTTACAACTACCTGATCTGCACCTATCTGAAAAGCTAGCTGACCTGCATTTGTCTGATTTAAGCCTGCCTGATTTAAGCCTGCCTGATTTAAGCCTACCTGACTTGAGCCTATCTGACTTAAACCTGCCAGACGGCAGCAAACTAGCAGAAGCTAGGCAGCAGATTGTTGAGCAAGTTGCCGCCGCGCAGAAGAAAGTGACCGAGCGGGCGATCGCCCTAAAAGAGGACTTGCAGCTACAGGCAGATGCCGCTCGCAGACAGGTTGCGATCGCTGCCTGGTGGCTATTTATTGCCCTTATCTCTTCTGGTAGCGCTGCCGCTGCTGCTGGCTATCTAGCCGCCGTTTACTAGCTCGATCTACCCACAACAGTCATCAATTTGGGTAGGCGAATATGGGCACTATGACGGTAGGTCCCTGTCGTTTGCGCCTACCCTCGCAGTTCTGCTATGCCGCCTTTCATTCCTATCGTTTTCGTCTGTTTGATTTTTCTCTTTATGATCCTGCATAATGCGAGTGGGAACAAGCCCGTCGAGCCAAAAAGTAGCGACAGGCGACAAAAAGAACGACGGCAGGCTGAGCGCCGAGGCAGTAAACGCGATTAGGGCATTACGTACAAACAACATCTCAAAACCCTCAGCAGTCACAGTCAGGCAAGCCACCCATCTTTTAGACCACTCGTTTCTTAAGCCATCTGTCTTTTAATTAGCTGGGCAAAAACGCCCGCTTGCGCTGCAAGTGCATCAAAGGTTCCGACCTGTACAACTTCCCCAGCTTTGATCACATAAATTCGATCGGCACTGCGGATGGTGCTAAGCCGATGCGCAACAACAATTCGGGTCACGTTTAGCGTCTCTAGACTTTCGCTCACAATTGCCTGCGTTTTGTTGTCTAGGGCACTGGTCGCTTCATCTAATAGCAAAATGTTGGGCTTTAGGGCCAAAGCCCGCGCAATCATCAGACGCTGACGCTGCCCGCCAGAAAGATTGCCACCGCCTTCGCTAATGACCGTATGCATTCCCATTGGCAGGCTGTGAATATCGTCAGAAAAGCCAGCCATTTCTGCTGCTTGCCAGACGTCGTCTAGAGAGATCAGCGCGCCGCCAGAGATATTTTCAAACAAAGAACCGGCATTGATCCGCCCGTTTTGCAGCACGACGCCAAGCTGACGGCGCACGGCAGCAATATCGAGCCCACAGATATCTTGATTGTCGTAGTAAATAGTGCCTGAGAGCGGGGTCTGTTGGTGTCTTTAGTTTTTCGCCATGTTTGCACGCTCATGTTTAGCATGTTCACGCTGAACGACGAGGAAGAAGACCGTCAGACAGCTTTGCTCATTTGGGAAAGCACCAATCTCATCAGATTTCCGTCGAAACTCTTCAAACAAGCGCTCAATCGAGTTAGAGGTGCGAATTCGAGGATGGAGCCCCTGCTCGAACTGGTAAAAGCTGAAGGTCAATTCAATATGTCGCTCGAATGTCTGCACTGCTTTCGGTTCAATGGATTGCCACTTTTCGACGAAGGCTGCCAACCGTTGGTGCGCCGTTGTCTCATCCTCAGCTTTGTAGATATCGTAGGCATCATGCTGGATTTGATAACGACGTTGTTGCTTGGCTTCCGAGGGTTTCAGCGCTTGACCCTGTTCATTGAGGGGCGGCAGTTGAGCATAGCTCAGATAGTCTGTAATGCGTCGTACTTTGTGGGTAATGCATCGCTGTTGTTTTGCGCCAGGTAGATGTTGGGACATCGCTGCTGGTAGGCCTAAGGTGCCATCACTCACCACCAGTTCAACGGCTGTGGGGTCTAGTCCACGCTCAATCAAGTGTTCAAAGAAAGTAGCCCAGCTTTGCGTCTCTTCCTGCGCTGCAATCTCGTAGTGTAAAACCTCGTGGTTCCCGTCAGGCCAAACGGCTAGCGCGGTGAGGACGACGCGCTCTTGCGATTGACGGACTTGGCGGATATGACCCGCTCGATTCACTTTCGTCCCCTCTGACGTGTATTGAATATCCACCCAGACCCCATCAACAATCAATATCGGTGGCGTTTTGACGAGTCTAGCTTGGCGATGAGAGTCCATATGGATTTGAGCTTCTAAGGTCACCCGGTTGATGGCACTCACAGATAAAACACTGCCTAGCAAATGATACAGCGCCTCTTGTAAGTCCCTCAATGAGAGGCCCATCACGTACAGGCTCAACGTGAAGTTCATCAGGCTGCCTAGTCCCCGGTGATAGCGGTTGAGGATTTGCTACGACCGTGCTTTGTTGCCACTCCTCAACTTGGGTACCCGGAGCTTCTCGATGCGACCATGCTCTGTGTCGAGTAACCGCATAAAATAGCCTGAGCGTCTTCCTAGTGGTTCGTGGTGACGAGCACGTTCGGCTGAGAGTTCTTCCACCAGCGCTGCTTCCAGGGTTGCTTGGGTCACACCCACCACGGCTTGCCGTAGCTTTGTTTCTAGCGCTGTCGATAGTTCCGGTTGGAAGCTGGCTGATTGGATTCGCAGTATTTGCGCTTCCCGTTCGCTGTTTTTCATCAGAGGGCACTCCTGAAGGGCTTTCCTTCTGGCTTATACCTCAATCGCCTCTATGAAAAGGTGGCGAAAACTTACAGACACCAACAGATATTGCTTTGCCAACAACAATGCCAAAGAATCCTTGTGAGTGCTACCACGCTTCACCGAAACAACAATGCGCCGTAGCTTACCATCCGCATCTACTACAATATCCACGAACCCAACCTGACTAAGTGGAATACCCGCAAGCGCACGGACATTCATCATCGGTTCCTCACTCAGTGTGACCTCTGCTGCCACCACATTGGATGCCGAAGCAAGAACTTTTTGCAGCATGTCTGGTCCTTCTCCTTGCGGCAAATCTCTAAAAATATCTAGACCAATCACCCTAGGCTGGTAGGTTTGCAGCTGAGTCAGCGCCTGGGCGAGAATATCAGCAGAAAGCGGAAACCCCGTCGTCTGATAGTCACGCTCATCAACGCTGACGATAGTTACTCGCCTAGCATCACGGCGCACAGGACAATCGCGAGAAAAGGTATCTAATACCATCCACTCTTGCGTTTGCAAAAAGCTGCTCAAACGAATCAAGCAGACTAACCCAATAATCAATGTGCCAGGAACAACAAGCTCTCTTAACTCTTGAGTGACAATACGCTGATCGCTCAAGCGATTGATAAGTCGTTGCAAAATCTTCTAGCCATCAGCTCCTTTATCAATAGTTATTAATATATAGAACAGAAATAACTGTGAAATTAGGATGCGCTTAGAATCAGATTATAAGTACTGAGCAGTCGGTCTCTTTAGCTTAAAAACAGCGGTGACATGACTGCGCTTGAGATATATAAATAAGCTCTAAAACACTATCCACAGCAGTCTTTTTCTGCTGAAAAGATCAGCAAAAATATCTCGTAAAAATGTAATCCGAATGGCAGGATAACTCACTTTTATTTCTATTTTTTTGCGACATTATTTCTGTTTATTAGGTTCTTTCAGAGGAAACTACGACAGTTCTTAGAACACATTCAGTCTCTTCTCATTCGGCCTTTATTCGATCAGTCTGTGCTCAGGCATCTTCCTTCCTTTATATGAACTTTTCATATTTACATGAACTTTTCATGTGATCTTTCCTTATTTGACTGCTTTTACACAGCCTTTCGCTTAAGGTGTCAGTGAGATAGATCACAGACCCTATACATTTTCTTCATAAACGAAGGTAGGTTACAGGGCGGTGTAGCTAAATTTGATGCCTTGCCTAAGGTGTTGTGTGTGATGAGTACAAATACAGACACAGATACAGATACGGGGCTTGTCGTTGAAAGCCTCAAGATTTCAGGGGATGCCCTAATGAGTCAGATCGATGAGCTGATTGAGCAAGGTAATATTCATCGAATCGTGATCAAAAACAAAGAAGGGCACACGCTTCTGAGCGTGCCAACAAGGTTAGGCACGGTAGAAAGCAGCATTAGCACAATTCTTTCCACAGAAGCGACTGCTATCAATGTGATCAGTGCAATCGTGCCATATCCTAAACTGATTATCGAAAAACTTACGTAGACCAATAACCTTAACAAGAACTGCGACCTGGCTTTCCTGCTCGCCTTAAGCTCGCATACACGCATAAGTTTAAAGGACCAAAAGGTGGGTTAGAGGTTTGCATCAGGGGCCTATGTTACAGACCCACCCTGTCGCTACACACCACCTTTATCTCAGGGGCACATTCACGCCGTACGATAGCGCTTCCGTCTCACTGCCATAGCAATGAGACGGGAGCCCTCTAGTAGTAGGGGTCTAGAGATAGGTAGGCTCGTCACCCCAGGTTTAGCAGCGCCGCTAGCTGCTGGCGAACCCAGTCTACGGGGTTGAGATTGTATTCGTCTGAATTGATTAGCCCTAGTTCTCTAAGCTGCCGGCCCTGTTGCGATAGCTCCTCCTCGTGACGGCCCATTTCTTTAGTAATCAGCTCATAGACTCCAGGCTGGTCACGCAATAGCTTTCGAAAGCCCTGCGGTCTTAACATAAACAGGGTAGTATTTTCTACGGCTGTCATCGTTACCGTACGCGGCACGCCTAGCATCAGCGAAAACTCGCCGACAAAATGCCCAGCCCTGATCACAGTAGTTTGCTGCGTTTTGGGCAGGGTATAGCCTACCGCACCGCACAGCACAATATAAAAAGCATCGCCCGGCTCGCCTTCACGATATAAAATTTCTCCCTCTTCTAGCCGCGTCCGACGGCCAATTTCCACCAGCTTACGCAGCTCTAAGTCTGTGCACTGATTAAAAAAAGGTAGCTGCCTCAGCAAATCTCTGACGGCGACTGGTTTGGAATAGCCATCTGCTGCGGACCCGTGCGATCGCTGCAAGCCCGTGTGCTGTGGATAATCTGTTGGATCAGAGCTAATCACTACATTTGGATTGCGATTCCAAACATCTATGCGGGGCGTCGCAAGCCAGATATCGTGCTGCTTTAGGTTTTGACGAATAATGAAATTTAGCGAGCTTTCAATCTTAAACTTTTGGTGAATTTCGTTGGTCCAGACCCACAGCTTAAAATCAAGCGAATTCTCGCCAATATTAGTGAAGTAAACTTCGGGCATGCGCTCGACTGAGACCGTTTCTTCTAGGTAGGCAGAATCCATCAGCACCTCAATCACTAGCAGCGGATCGCTTTCATGAGAGACGCTCACTGGAATCGACACCCATCCCTTTGTGTTGGAATAGGTCCAATTGATAATGCGGTTGCTGACCAGATCACTGTTAGGAACAACAATGTGCCTATCGGTAATCGTGCGAATGACGGTAGAGCGCAAAGAAATTTCAGAAATGTGGCCGAGCAGTTCGTCTATTTCAATAAAGTCACCTACTTTCAGCTTGCGTTCAACCAGAAGCGTTAGACCACTGATGAAATTTTTAGTGATTTCTTGCAGACCAAAGCCAATGCCCACACTGAGGCTACCGGCTACTACTGCTAGCGAGGCAATGTTAATACCCGTCGCCTGCAATAGGGTGATACACAGCAGCGCCCCAAAACCATAGCTGGTAATTGCCGCAACCGATTCGCGGGTGCCCTGCTGTAGGCCCAAGTGCCTCAATAGTCGAAATGACAGAAATCGTCGTACGCCAACAGAGATCAAAACCGCAACTAAAACAATCAACAGAAACTGGGCGATCGCACCTAGCGTAAATTCAGACTGCCCCAGCCGCAAAAACGGTAGATTCATGGGTGCTCCAATCTCTGAAATGAGCAGCCCGCTAGCGTGTCACTTAGCGTAATTCGGTCGCGCCCTTGCTGCTTAGAAACGTACAGCGCCGCATCTGCCGCCGCAATCAAATCTGCCGCAAACTGGCCTTGTTTTGGTAAGACACTTGCCACACCGATACTAGGCGTAACGATTTTACTCACCAGCTTGGAAGATCGATGCGCAATATTAAGCGATCGAATCCCACGCTGTAGCTGAGCTGCAACCTTGTGCGCCGCCGTCAGGTTAGTCTCAGATAAAATGACCGCAAACTCTTCTCCGCCATAGCGAGCAACGATATCTGACGATTTTCGAGCGCGATCGCGTAATACCGTTGCCACCTGCTTCAAACAAAAATCACCTGTCACATGGCCATAGGTATCGTTGTATAGCTTAAAAAAGTCGATGTCTAACATAATCAAAGCGATCTGTGACGATTGGTTGATCGCCTGCTGCCATACCCGCTCAATCTGATGGTCAAACTGGCGACGATTGGCAATTTGAGTTAGCCCGTCCAAATTAGCCAATGCTTTAAGCTGTTTATTTTCAGCTCTCAGCCGCTGCATATCATCACTTTGGCCATTTACTGGCAGGTCTACTGACAAACCTCCTGACAACAAATTCTGTGGAGTCAAGTCTAGAGCGAGTGGCTGATTTAGCAGCTGAACCGACACCGGGTCAGAACGCTGAGTAAACTGCTCAGCAAAAAAAATGCGGTACAGCTCGCACGCCGGGCGGCAGGTATTGCCTACTAGGGTCACTAGCCCAAGACTCGATAGCTGATGTGCGATCGCCCCTTCAACCCACACAGGCCCAGGCGCATTCACCACCCGCTGCATCATCTCTACCAGTGCAGGCTGAGTGTTAATGCAGTCCCAGCACGCCTGTAAATGATCGGCATAAACTCCTGCTGCTGTGGGCGCTTCAGCAACTAGCTGACTGAGCGATCGCTGCCCCTGGCCCAGATAATAAAGCGCAATCGATAGCAGATAAGGATGTCCACCGATTAGCGCTTTGAGCTGTTTGGTTAGCTCCTGATCATCTTGATAAGTTCCAAACGCCACGCCATAGCGCGCTGCTAGCTCCTCGGCTTGATCATCATCAAACGGGCCTAGCGTAATCGGCAAACCCACATTAAACGGCGACTGGTGAATATTTAGGGGTACGTAGATCTCTGTAGAATGCACCACGACCATCCGTAGCTTTTGAAACCCGTGCTCTAGCCATACTTTCCCTAACTGAGTGCTCTCTTGCCTAGCCTGCTCGTACCAAAACCGCAGCAGCGGTAAAAAATCGCGGGCAATCTCAGGATGCTCTAACACCCGGTTGACCTCATTGAGCGCTAGCACGATTGGCATCTCGATCGCTGCCAGCAAATAGTCTTCAAAATAGATAGTGGTGCTTAGCTTAGCCCCTGTCTCTTCGTCCCAATAGTCATTCAAATTAGCCGGCAGCTTGAGCTGTCGGGCCACCGCCACACAAAACCAGCGCAAAAATCGCGATAGGCTTTGATAGACATCATCTTCTGCTGTCTGAAAATCAACTAGTACTGTTTGATACTTCAAGCAATGGGCGTGGTTCAGCAGTCTTACCAACAGTGAACTCTTACCCGTATGGCGCGGCCCCTTAATACGCGTCAGGCTGCCAGACAGTTCAATATTTTGATAGCAGAGTGGTTCTACCGGGGGCCTTTCAATATAGAAAGGTGACTCTAAACCCAGCGCACCGCAGGGAAACTCCATCGTCTTCACCTCTGCTGTTGCCTTCGGCAATAACGCTTAAACCAGTTTCTACGGATACGACCAATTGCTAAATCCGTAAAAATACTTAGTCGCTAGTGTCTCGTGCTGATTATATCTAGAAGCAGCATAACTCTTAGTCAGAAAGTGTATGCACGCTTGATGTTATGAGCCCGATGGCAAGCGCTTACCTCTAGCTGTTCGTACGCTAGCTAAATATGGCAGTAATCAAGATCAGTCGCTACCCTATAAGGCATGTTGTTCAGATTGAAGCCTCATGTCTTTCCCTTTCTGTTGTGGCCCTCATCACACCTCTGCTCAAGACTACAAAAAGTTTAAGCTCAAAAACCTCAAAGCTATTCGCGACTTTCTAGAAGTCCGATTGGCCGCAACCAATGCTGAAATTGAAACAGTAGAAAGGCAGATGGCAACGGCTGAAGGTAGCGAAGCAACCTGATCGAGTAGCCTCGACTAAGCAGGTTAGATGACAGCTCGGACTAGGTTAGTTCACTGGCCTATTAGGAATTTCCTAAAATCATGCCAGCGCGAGCCGGAATATCTAGCATTGCAGTGCGATCGCCTAGCCATTTCACTTTGCCAGCCCCGTAGAGTACCTCGCCGCTCTCTACCGCCATATCAGCCAAACGCACCTGCACAGCCGCATCGCCAGCATTCACCGCCACTACAACCATTTCTTTATCTAGCAGTCTGGCAAAGACATAGCATAGACCTTCTGCTGCTAGCGTTTGGTACTTTCCTGTGCGTAGTGCCGGATGGGCAGCGCGTAACGCGATTAAGTCCTTGTGCAGCTTCAAGATGGATTGATTCCAGTTTTCTTTTTTAGGAAATGATCGCCGGCTGTCAGGATCTAACTTACCGGGAAGCCCTACCTCATCACCATAGAAAATGCTGGGTGCGCCCGGAAAGGTCATCAACAGCAGCGTCGCTAGTTCCAGGCTAGAAACATCTTCGCTTACCACGCTAAACACTCGGGCGACATCATGACTGCTCAGCAGGTTTAGCTGTGTTTGTTGAATCTCCCAGTCGTACAGATTAAGTAGATTATCAATCTTCTCTGAGTAGGCCTTTGCGTCTAGAGCAGGGTAAGGATAGTAGTCCACGCTTTCAGCGAGTGATACATCAACGCCATCTTGGGCCGCAAATGCGATCGCAGGGCCAGTAAAGAGGTAGTTCATTACCCCATCAAACTGATCGCCCTGTAGCCACTCGCTAGCGTCTGTCCACACTTCACCCACCAAATACGCCTCCGGATTAATGGCTTTAATCCGCGAACGAAATTCAGTCCAAAAGCCTGCGGTCTTTACATCGAAGGGCACATCTAATCGCCAACCATCTATCCCCTGTTCAACCCAATATTCTCCCACTCGCATCAGGTACTCACGTGCCTGTGGATTATCGTGGTTAAATTCTGGCAGAGCGCGGATGTCCCACCAGCTTTCGTAGTTAGCAGGCTTAGCGCCATCGTAAGCAGACAGCGGCCAAGCTTCAATCTTAAACCAGTCTACCCAAGGAGATTTTTCACCATTTTCAAGGATGTCGTTGAAGTAGAAAAAGCCGCGACTAGCGTGGTTTAGCACGCCGTCTAGGACAACTTTCATATTGCGATCATGGGCAGCTTTCAACAGATCAAAAAAGGCTTCGTTTCCCCCCAATAAAGGATCGACTTGATAGTAGTCGTGGGTGTGATAGCGGTGATTGCAGGCAGACTGAAAGATGGGAGTGAAGTAGATAGCCGTAACGCCTAGCGCCTGTAGATAGTCTAGGTTTTCAGCAACGCCCCAAAGATCGCCGCCCTTGTAGCCTTCTAGCGTAGGGGGGCTGTCCCAGGTTTCTAGGGGGATTTGCATGCTGGGGGGAAGATCGGTGCGGGCGGTGCGGGCAAACCGATCGGGAAAGATTTGGTAGAAGATAGCATGTTTTACCCAGTCTGGCGTTTGAATTGTCATGAAAAAGTCGAAAAGTTCAAGGGTGCTGGAGTTAGCTTAAAGGATTGAGCTGAATTTTTCAGCTTTGGTAGAATTACCTCAAACGGCCTGCGACTTGCCTGCATTACCGAATCTCAGGTTCTGGTCGGCTAGCCAACTGTGAATATCCGCGTTCATTTTCACTGGAATTTCCCAGGGAAATAAGTGGGCTGTATTTGGGTACATGTGAGCTTCGCAGTTGGGTAACGCCTTCGCTGTTTCTAGGCTTGCGGCTGCGGTAATGTGGCGATCGCACTCCCCACACAGCATCAAGCTAGGCATCGTCAGCCGCGGTATATCTGGCAGCCGGTTATATCCCGATCGAATCGCCGCATACAGCGCCGACTCCGCATGGCGGCTAGTTTGCAAGAAAGCAGGTGCACCCTGTCGCGCCAGGTATTGATAGGCTTGCGGCGTATGCTGACAGATTAAATAGCGAAAAAGCGAACGTTTTCCTAATGCGATCGCACCGCGCTGACCTGGCATGCCGCAGTTCAATGCCCCTGCTACACCCGTTAGCACATTGTCCATCAGTGAAATAGGCGGGTGTGACCCTCTTGGCCGCGCCGCCGTACCCACTAGCACCAGCCCTTTTACCATCTGAGGATGCCGCAGCGCCAGCTCCATTGCCATAATGCCGCCTAGCGACCAGCCCAGCACCAGGCACCGCGTGATCGCATACCGCGCTAGCAGCTCTTCTAAATCATCTAAATGCCGTGTCATCTCAAACGGCACTGTTGTCCGGCTGCGCCCATACCCGCGCATATCCGGCGCATATACCCGAAAGCCCAGCGCCGCTAGCGGCTCACTAAACACCGACATCGCCGCCCCGCTACCCGGATGGCCATGCAAACAAAGGACCGGATATCCCCTATCCGGTCCTAAAACTTGAGTGTGCAATCGCATTTAGACAGCCCTTTAGCTCACACTCTCTGCCGGACTTGCGCCTTTGATTTGACCATCGCCATCTACATCGACGGCCTCAAAGCTCAGCGCGGCCCCGTTCATGCAGTAGCGCTTACCCGTTGGATTAGGCCCATCGTTAAATACATGGCCCAAGTGCGCATCGCACACCGCGCAGGTTGTCTCTGTGCGAATCATAAAGTGACTAAAGTCCTTTTTGTTCAAAACATTCTCAGGCTCACTGGGCGCATAAAAGCTAGGCCAGCCCGTACCTGAGTCAAATTTTGTTTGAGAGTTAAACAGCTCAGAGCCACAGCACACGCAGCTATAAACGCCTTCTGTTTTGTTGTTGTTCAAAGAGCTGGTAAACGCCCGCTCCGTGCCCGACTTTCGGGTCACCTGATACGCTTCTGGGCTCAGCTCAGCTTTCCACTCTTCATCTGTCTTGACTACCCTGTTGGGCATTAGCTTTCTCCTATCTAAACTAGCTATTGTTCTCAGATCCTAGCGCAAATCCTACACCTAGCGCGTGTCGTACTCACCGAACTGTCTCTTCTGAGTCTATGCCGCTTGGTTCTGAGTCTATGCCGCTCGGGAGTATACCGCTTGAAGAGTATGCCTCTTGAGAGATGCTAGGCAAAGAACCTTTTATCTACGCTTTGGCAGTGGCCAAACAGTAAGCGCAAAACAGTAAACATAACAAATTAGACACAAGATGGGTTCTCAGCAAGTAGCGGTTTGTCAGGTTAGCGATCTTCAGCCAGGTGAAATGCAGCAATTCTCCGTAGCAGACAAAGAGATTTTGCTCACGCATACCGAACAAGGCATTCGGGCGATCGCACCTCACTGTTCTCACTACGGTGCACCGCTTGCTGACGGCGTTTTGCACAATGGCCGCGTCGTTTGCCCCTGGCACAATGCCTGCTTTAGTGCCACAGACGGCACGCACATCAACCCGCCTGGCCGCGACAATCTGGCCACCTTTCCTATCGAGATCAAATCCGATACCGTTCACGTTCAGCTACCAGACACCCTCACCGAGCACATCTCACCTACGCTGGCCGCCCCAGACCCGGATAGCGACAGCCGCAGCTTTGTCATTGTCGGTGGCGGCGCAGCCGGAGAAGCTGCGGCCCAAATGCTGAGGCAGGTCGGATTTCAGGGCAGCATCACTATGCTGAGTGCTGAGAGCGAACTTCCTTATGATCGCACCAAGCTCAGCAAAGCTTACCTGCAAGCAGATAAAGTCCAGTCTCCTCCTAGCCTGCGATCGCCCGATTTCTATCAAAAACACGGCATCGACATCAAAACATCTACCAAAGTTACCAGCATCAACGTCGATGCGCAGGAGCTGACCTGCAACGAAGAAACCACGATTGGCTACGACAGTCTGCTAATTGCCACTGGCGGCATCGTTAATAAGCTGCCAATTGACGGCAGCGATCTAGATAATGTGTTTCCGCTACATAAAGCTCAAGATGCGATCGCGATTTTAGAAGCTGTTGAAGGTGCAAAAAAAGCCGTCGTCATTGGCGCTGGCTTTATCGGCATGGAAACGGCTGCTAGCCTAACGCAGCAAGGGCTAGCGGTTACGGTTGTCGCGCCAGGAAAAGTACCTTTTGAAAAAGTGTTAGGAGAATCAGTCGGCCAGCTTTTTCAACAGATTCACGAGGACAAAGGTGTCCAGTTTAAGCTAGGCACCAAGGCCACGGCGTTGAAAGGAGAAGGGCGCGTAGAAACTGTAGTGCTAGATAGCGGCGAGCAGCTAGCAGCAGATTTGGTCATCGTCGGTGTTGGCGTAAAACCCGCAACGGAATTTATCGACGGACTGTTGCTAGATGAGAAAACGGGTAGCATTTTAGTCAATCAGTACCTGCAGGCCAAGTCTAGCGTTTATGCCGCTGGAGATGTCACCCAGTTCCCTCACTTCATCACCGGACAGCCTACGCACATAGAACACTGGCAGCTAGCCATGCAGCAAGGACGCATTGCCGCTTGCAATATGGCAGGGCAGCAGATTACTTTCAAGGCGGTTCCCTTCTTTTGGACAGGCCAGTTCGACATCAAACTGCGCTATGTTGGCCATTCAGAGCATTACGACAGTGTTGTCATTCAAGGCAGCTTAGAAGATCGTTCTTTTCTGGCCTTTTATATAGAAGATGAGCAGGTGATGGCAGTTGCTGGTGCTGGGCGCGATCGCGATATCGCCGCTATTTCAGAGCTCTTTCGCCTGCGCAAAATGCCAACCGCACAAGCAATAAAATCTGCCGACATCAAGTGGGCAGAGAAATTGGCCGGACAGAATGGCTAGGCATTTTTGCTCTGTTTTATAGATAGCTTTGCAGCAGTTGCAGCATAGCAGCGATCGCACTCAAAGCCGCCGTCTCTGTAGAAGTGTGATACTCCGTTGTTGGAATTTGCAGCGTGGTGCCATTGATCTCACCTTCTGTTGCTGCTGCTACGCGTCCTAGCTCAGTACGTCCTAGCGGAAAAGGCCGACTGCGGTCTTTGTTCTTAGCAGCAATGTACTCGTCTTTGAATCCATAACTGAGTCCTAACGACTTACAGCGATCTACAAGTTCTTGGGTCATCTCTTGAGAAAACAGACCGTTGGCATCTTTATGTCGCAGCGTGATTTGCTGTGCATCGGCTTCTGCGCGGTCTGCATAGGGGCTAGTATCTAGCACCACCAAACGCTGTGTCGTCAGCCGCTGCCGTTGAAACCAAGAAAGCGTATAGCGCCAGCTCCGCCCGGACTCTTCTTGAGCTGTAAATAAACCCGTTCCTTGAAACCCACGCCGAAATAAATAGATAATCATCGCCGCGCTCACGACGTTGTCTAGCTGCGCAGAAATCAAACCGTCATAGATATTCAGTCGGTCTAAGAACGAGACCGGAATGCCAGGCTGCAAAAATTCGAGACCTTCCACCTCAAAGATCAAATTGCCCCGCTCTGGGCAGATGTAAGATCGCGTAATCTCACCTTGCCCCAGATAGGTACCCGTGTAGGGAAAGTGAGCCTGCACCCGTTGCCCTGCAAAGCGATCCTCAATTTTGTTCAACATGTAGTCCGAGGCAGAATCGCCCATCTCTTCGCCTCGGTTGCCAGCAATAAAGGCCGCGTACTGAAATTCATTTGGCCCTGTACATAGCAGGCCATGACGATCAATATGAGCTGACAAAATCAAATCATGAGGCTTAGTGCCCTGCGCAGCTAGTACCCCGTGATACTGCTGTACATCTAGACCAATCTCTTCTAGCTCTCGCCTCAGTACCCGAAAAAAGGAATCTTCGTTACCTACCACGGAAGGCTCACGAATCAAAAACTTCAGAATGTCTAAAAACTCGTCTAGCTCAGGGTAAAAATCGTTGTCAGTTACGACAGACCCAAACATCTGCTCTTGAATAGCTAGATCAACAGTGCTCATAGTGACCTTTGAGGATGCCGACAGTAAATAATTATATGCTGCTAAGCCTCAGATTATAGTGCATATAAGGGGGTTGGGGCACCGCTGTCAATGCCCCAAATTAGCAAAAAAATAAGATCGCCTCTAAAAAATAAAGGCGATCTACGAAATAGAAGCGTTCTGAAAAATAAAGGCGATCTAAAGGGCTATGTGGACTAGATTATGCAGACTGGGTCGATAGCCGCTTAGCTGCGATCGCTCGCCTGGTTGGCTGAGGGGCAAGCTGAGTATGCGGCTCGCCGACTAGCATAAGTGAACCAGATAGCTGCTGCACTAGCGGGGTCGTTTGGGTGCCAAGCGTAAATCCGTTGCTGCTGCGCCGACGCTGCGATCGCACAATCACTAAATCATACTGACGAGCCGCCTTCGCGATCGCCATAACAACATTATCTCTCGCTAAAATTTCGATCTCAATCGAGCTAGGTGCGGGCGGCAAACGATCTATTAGAACTTCCATCTGCTTCTTCAGCCGTGCCCTGCGCACTTCTGACGTACGAGGCCCACAGACGTGCAGCAGCGTAATTTTGGCACCACTTGTCGTTGCCAGCACTTGGGCAAACCGCAGAACCCGCAGCGTCATCACCGAAGGATTTTCAATCGGAATCAAAATTGTCTTGATTTCTGAAGGAGAGTTTAGCAAACGCGAAACAACAACTGGGCAATGAGCAACTCTCATAACCTCATCTTGAATGCTGTTGAACAGTCTCCGGCTCAGTCGCGATTGGGCCGACATGCCCAGCACAATTAAATTGGCATTTTTCTCACGCCCTACATGGGCAATAGTGCGGGCAATGTTGTTACCGATTCTAACTTCAGGCTCAGTAGCCGCCTCAAACTCTTCGCTAATAATTTGAGCATCTTCTAAAAGGTGACGGCTGCGAGTGAGCGCTTTTGTCAGCTGCGGCGAGTCTAGCTGATCTTGGGCAAGCGCTACCGCTAGCGGAATCAATCGCCCGTTGGCATACTGAGCGACCGCTGCTGCTAGCTCAATTTGCATTCGTTCGGTCTTGGGGTTGAAAACAGGCACCACTACCGAGAAAGCATCTGGAATATCAGTCGGGGGCGGTAGCCACTCTAACTCATCGGTTTCATCAAAAGACTGATTGAGCGCCAAACTTGTCGCTGCTCGCGTGGTCACCAAAGGACCCAGAATAGCCGTTACCAACATCAGCAAAATAACGCTGTTGAAAACCTCTTTGTTGATAATCTCCGCCTCGTAGCCAACTAGAGCAGCGGCCAAGGTTGCGGCAACTTGAGGAATAGATAAAGACCACATGGTCCAAGTCTGCGTCCAGCTATAGCGATAGAGCGATTTGGCGGCCAGCGCCGCGATCAGTTTGGTTGCTAGCAGCATGCCCACGATCAGCAGCGGTAGGTTAATAGAAGCTAGTATGCTGCTAAAAGCATTGAGATCTAACAGCAGACCCATGTTGACAAAAAACATGGGAATGAACAGAACACTGCCCATAAATTCTGTTTTTTCTTTGACGGGCCCATTGCCAACCACGCTGTTGATTGCTAAACCGGCTAAAAACGCGCCGATGATGTTCTCTACGCCAATGAGCTGCGCTACCACCGCAGATAAAAAGACCGAAAGTAGAACAAACAGAACTCGGTTGCCTTCGTCTCTGCCTATCTTTTTAAAGAAGAGCTTACCGAGCTGCTTGAGACCGACCAAAACAGCGATCGCATACAGACCCAAAGACCCTAACAGCGTCAGCAGCTTGACTGCATTAAAGTCACCTTGACTCACGCCCAGGCAAATCGCCAGCACCAGTAGCGAACCAATGTCTGTAAAGATGGTCGCCCCCACAGTCACCGTAACAGCCTCATCGTCTACTACGTTTAGCCGCTGGATAATGGGGTAGGCCAACAGGGTATGCGATGCTAGCAGCGAACCAATGAGTACCGCCGCAAGCCAGCCAAAGTCAAACAGCAGGCCTACACCAATGCCGCCCAGCAGCGGTACGGCAAACGTCATAAAACCGTAGCCCATTGAGCGATCGCGCGTCTTTTGAAACAAGATCAAGTCGATCTCTAGTCCGGCCACAAACATTAGATAGATCTTGCCAATCTCAGAAAGCAGCTTCATCGTGTCAGACTGAGCATCGAGCCAGCCTAGCCCGCTGCCGCCAAAGAGCACGCCAGCCGCAATCAGCCCCACCAATCCTGGCAGCTTAAAGCGCTCAAAGATAGGCGGAATCACTAGCACAATTGCTAGCAGCAAAACAAACGTGGTTACCGGTGCTTGCAGCGTTTCAGCAGCAGGCTCTACCAAAAACAAGAACATAAGTGCTTATCCCACACACTGATATGAAAAAGTAGGAAGAGAGTGAATATCCAATCCAGGCGCTAGGCAGCTCTATCGTCAGCAGCGTCTAGCTCTAGAAAGCTTGGATTGCAGAATTTGGACCTGAAAAGACCGAACATAGCGAAATTGAGGGCAGGTTACCCCCTGTCGAATTCGCCATTCCCTCGGCTTCTAGATTAATGGAATGGATTGAGGAAAGATTGAAGAAAAGTAATTGAGGGGAGATTTGACTATTCTTGAGACGTGATGTGCTCACGACCTGAAAGTTTCGGCGAACCTTACCTCAAAGACCACAAAACATAGGTTTCTGGAAGCTTTCAGGCAGCTAATAGGTAATTAGGCGAGACTTACAGGGCTTAACTTTCAGAACTTAACTTTTAGACTCTATCGGGATTTGCGCTAAGAGATGAGACGCGAGAGAAAAAGAAAACCTAAGAGAAAAGTGGACGTTGGAAAGATAGAAGTTTATCAAAAATTGATCCGCTCATTCGAGGCGCTACTCGATGAGTGATTACCAATCGCTAAATTATATGTCTCAATTAGACCGCCAGCGTCTATCCTTAGAAAGAATTTTTGACCACGCTTGGCATTACACGCTGCTAGCACCCTCAGATACAGAAGTCCAGCACCGAAGTCCAATACCGAAGAAAAATAGCTGAACTGATGCTTACCGAACTTATTTTTAGTAGTGCTTCTGGTTACTCGACTTAAAGCGGCCTACGTCGAAGGCTCTTTTCTTCATATGCTTTGTTTTGCGTCCGCTCACACGCTTTCGCCACATCCTAAAACTCGAAGGCTTCATATGACGACGCATAATGGCAATGACATCTTTCTCTTTGAGGCCAAACTGCTGTTCTATCACCTCGAAGGTTGTTCTATCTTCCCAGGCCATCTCCAGAACCCGATCGACCGTCGCCATGCTCAGATTTTCTACGTCAGGCCGGTCTGGCTTTGCCCACCTTTCTTCTAGATCGATGTCTGCGACACTATTGCCTTCAGGGCTATTGCCTTCAGGGCTATTGCTTTCTAGGTTATTGCTTTCTAAATTGCTCTCTTCAGCGCTGTTGCCTTCAAGCTCGTTACTGCCAAAATTCATTGCGGTTCTATGTTTTTAATAAAGCATACGACGCGCTCTACTTCCTTGAACCCTACTTGGGTATGAAATCGGCAGCTTTCTTCGTTTTCAATCAGTACGTCAGACCCTAGCTGGGTGCAGCCATTAGCGATCGCCCATTGCTCAGAGCGCTTCAACAGCGCTAGCCCTATTCCTTTTCGCCGACTTTTATCCGCGACATAAATGCCTTCTACATAGGCCACCGGAAAATGATCGGCTCCTGGCACGTAGTCGTAGCACAAAGATAAGTTAATAAAGCCGACTGCCTGCTCGTGATCATCGCGGACCAAAAAGCCAGTATCGCGAGGCGATCGCAAAATACCGAGCAGTTCAAATTCCATTTCTAGCCGGGCTTTCTCTTGGTTGCTCTCCTCATCAGGCCACAGTCGCAGCGCTAGCGCCACCCAGTCATCTAAATCTGCTCGCGTCACTTCGTTAACCGTGAGCGCTGCAGATAGGGTGTCCACTACTGAAGATCTCCAGGCTTGGCTGCCAAGTACTCATCACCCTTCATCTGAATCACCATTAGCTGTGCCGGTTCGTTGCCCACACATCCAGAGACATGCCCTTGTCGTCCTTGCTCATCTGCCTTCGTCTTTTGGTCTGCCCCAAAAGAAACGTCTCCTGGACCCATCTCTACTCGCACGCCGTCCATTGTCTCTACGTACCAGGTTCCTGATAGGGGTACAATCCACTGCGGTCTTGGGTTTTCGTGCCATTCACCAACCCAGCCAACCGGCAGCGTGCAGAACAGTACTTCGCTATCACCCACCATCAGTCTGTTATTCCACTGCGGGTCGGCGTCACCGCCCATGCTCTCTTTCGCAAAGTCCGTCAGCTCACACCGACTCTGATGGCTAATACCGTCGTCGTCTGTCCAAACGTGCCAGTACGTCAGCTTAGGCTGGTCTGATTGAGTCGTCATTTGTAAAACTCCCTGGTGTGACTCAGGTCTTACTTATCCGCTCTGCTTATTTCATTCACCCCTACGCTTCACCCCTGAACTTTACTTTTAGAGCCAAAGATTTGCTTGACGCTATTAAAAAGCCCTAGCAGGCCCCGTTCGCTGCGATCGCGCTGCTTCACTGCCAGCTCAATATCGTCATCCTTCTCACCTTTTAGCCGGTATCCATATTCCAAGTTGCCCTTGTTCTTTTTCAGCACCGGAAACGCCCGGTAAGCCCCTTGTAGCAGATCCGCCTCGCTATGATAGATGGCCCTGCTGATTTGGCTAGAGCGACGAACTGCGATCGCCCCTACCGGAAACCACTGCTTGCTCCCCACCGAGCGCATGTACACCTCGTACTCCGGCAAGCCGTCCGTCTTCATCTTGTCGTACTGCTTAGACGCCTTTTCACGCTTCGCTGTGCGCTCTGACTTTGGTTTCTTCGGTGTTTTTTCCCCAAACCCAACTGGTTCAGACATAGGTTTCACTAGTAGCTTCAATAGTCGTTTATAAAAGTTTACAGCGCTTTAAGGAATTACTGACAGAAAATACTGAGCTCGAAAGACCGGTAGACCCTTCTCTTGACCGACACGCTCACGATCGGTCGGGACCGGAAACGGGCTTTTACTCAGCCAACGGGTGCTGGTACGAACGAATTGAGGATGTTCGTCAAAGCGATCGCACATCTCTAAACACACTGCCTCAATGTCCGACTGCAGCCATACCATCGCACCCACTGGCATCAGTGCCGCTAGCGTTTTCACTAACGCAGGCTGTACCACTCGCCTTTTTTGGTGCCGCTTCTTAAACCAGGGGTCGGGAAACTGAATGCTGACACACTGTAACGGTCCCGGATAATTTTCTAGCACCGGCTGCAATGAGTTGTTTGCGTTGCAAAAAACGAAGTGAAGATTTTGCGCGGCCCCAGCTTTTACGGCCAGATCGCGGCGGATGAGCGATCGCTCTACCAGCGGCGCTCTAATTTCTAGGCCCAAAAAGTTCTGGTCGCTTACCTGCTGGGCCATATCGCGAACAAAATCACCCTTGGCGCAGCCAATATCTATGTGCAAGGGGCGCTGTGGCTGGCTGTATATTTCTGACCAGGCGGGCGCGATCGCCGGGGTCGAATACTTATTGCTCAGCGGATTTACGTGTTGACGTACGCGGCGAATGGGCGGCATTAGTCCAATCCTCCATTGAGCACATACGGAATGTCGTCTTGTGGCTGCGGCCAGCTACGCGATACAAACCGCCACAGCAGAGGCATCGAAATCCCTACCAAAATTACCCCCATCCACCAGCGCTCTTGCAGCGCGGCTACTGTTACAACGTCTTTTGTTTCACCCATACTCAGGTTAGAGAGTCTATCTAAAATCACCACTGCTAAATTATTTAACGCGTGGCATCCAATCGGCACCCACAGGCTTTGCGATCGCACATACAGCAGTCCCATCACCAGGCCAAACAGCGTTAGCCCTAGGGGATTGTTAAAATGCAGCAGCCCAAATGTCACTGAAGAGACCCCTAGCCCCCAGCGCAGTCCCCACTTCGTGCCCCAGCGCTGAAGCAAAAAACCACGAAACACCAGCTCTTCTACAACCGGCGCATAGACCACCAGCAAAAACACCATCATCGCCTCATATAGCTGCGGATACTGGCTGTCACTGCCGACTAACGTCAAATCGGTTTCTAGCATCTGGGCCGCCTGTGCCGGAGCAACCAAAGATACCAGATAAAAAACAACTGAAAAACTGCCCATTGAAAACAGCAGCAGGCTCAAAACCAAAACCGTTGCATACGGCCCCGAAAACTTGGGCCAGCGCTGGCCAAAAACATACGCTAGCCTCAGGCCGTACCTATGCCCTACCCACACAATGGTGCTCACCACCGCTATCCACGTTGCCATCGAGAGCACTGGCAGCGACAGCGGATCTTCCCAGCGCCAGGGCAGCAGTTGATAGCGGCTCAAATAGGCATAGCCCACCCCAATAACGACACTCGAAATTAAATAAGTACCTAAGACTAAATAGCGACTTTGTAACATCGAGAATGGATTCATAGCGTCAATTATAGAGGGGGCTCGTAACGCTATGGCTGCCATCAAATGGCCATAAAAAAACCCGTACAAAACCCGTTGGAAAGTGCCACATTTTAACGTAAACAGCTGTGCAAAGTTGCTAAAGTAGCTGGGTAGCCAGGCCGCCGAGCAACCCGATAATTAACTATCAGTGCCTACAAATTCTCCCCCCGAACGCCCTGAACGCCCTACCGCCGAAAGCCCCACACCCAAAAGCCCCACTTCCGAAAGCCCCAAGCAAGCGCAAAAATCGTTTCCTTGGTTTTGGCTAGGCACGCTTGTCGGCACTATTTTGGGTGGCGCTGGGTTGGGTCTCACCGTCTGGGCCTGGATTTTTATCCAGGAAGATCTTTCGCCTCGGATCGCTCAGGTTCTCAGCAACTACTTAGAGCGACCTGTCGTGCTAGGCGATGTCGAACAGGTGACCTTTGGGAGCGTTCAGGTCGGGCCGTCTAGTATTGGTGCGTCAGAAAAAGATTCGACCACACTCGCTGCAGACAGCGTGGTTGTTAAGTTTGATCTGATCGAAACGCTGCTGACTTCTGAGATTGGCCTAGATCTAACGGTAGTGGGGGCAGAGGGGTACTTAGCGCAAGATCCTGATCGGGGTTGGCTTAATGTCGCCTTGCCCGAAAGAGAAGAACAGCGCGAAAATCGAATTGAGGTCAGCGTTGATGATGTTCGCTTTCGACAAGGCGAGCTGACGCTGGTACCACTGCCGCCAGAAGCATCCGAGCCAGTACCGATTTTGCTAGAGCAGGTGAGGGGCAATCTGAGCACAGACAAAGTTGCGGTGGGAGAAGCAGAGGCGCTGCAAACACGCTTTGAGATTGTGGGTGAGCCTGTAAAAGGCGGAGAAGTGACGCTAAAAGGGGAAGTCACGCCAGTAGAAGCGATCGCGTCCACCGACGACGATGATGTCAAAGATCTAGATATTGTCGCAGAAGATCTTCCAGAAGATACGCCAGCAGATCTTCCCTCGGAAGCAGGTGAGCCTGTCATGGCAACACCTAAGAAGACTGCATTTGCTACCAATCTATTTATCCAAGCCGATGAGGCACCGCTAGATGATGTTGTCAGCTTTGCCCTATCGTCTATCGATCTGGCCACTAATGACGTGACTATTGGCTCAGGTCAAGTCAGCGGCAACATGGACATGGCCTTTCGCCCAAATCAGCCAATCGATTACTCCGGTAATATCAGCGCCCAAGAAGCCGATATTGAAACCAAGCTGCTGCCTTTACCGATAGAAAACGTGGCAGGAGAAACGCAGTTTCAAGGTAACAAGTGGACGGTAGATCGCCTCAGCGGTGACTATGGCGAGATCAAAAATGTCGCGGCGGAAGGGCTGATTGATTTTGACAGCGGCTACGACCTCAGCGCAGTCAAAAACAATATGCTCGTGAGCGAGTTTACCAACACAATTGATCTCGATTTGCCAGTACCCACAACAGGAAGATTTGATGCGATCGCTAAAGTCAACGGCTCTATCGCTCGCCCTATCTTCTCTGGCAGCGTCGTTGCCGATCGCCCCGTCATTGTAGATAAGATCACCTTTAACAGCGCGGCCAGCGACTTTGTTCTACAGGGCCAGCAGCTTTTGCTTAATGACATCGCCGCTACGCCTACTACGGGCGGTGCCATCCGGGGCAATGGTCAAGTTCGCCTAAGCGCCGGATCGCCCTTTACCTTTCAGCTCGCGGGCCGCAATCTACCGGCCAGTCAAATTGCCGCCCTGTACGACATCGATCCAGACTTCACCATCGGCCTTGTCTCTGCTGATGCCACTGTGGTTGGCAATGGTGGCAACGTCAACACCGTCGTCGACTGGCAGGCTCCCAACGCCCAGTATCCAGGAACTGGCACTATCGACATTGTTGGCACCGATCTCACCTTTCGCGATACGGTGCTGGCCGTTGGCGGCGGCACCGTGAGCGGCACAGGCAGCCTTGTCGATGGCTTTTTCAACAGCGATCTGGCCTTACAGGGCATCCAGCTCAACGCCTTTTCAGACACTTTGCAGGGCGATCTAGGCGGTCAGATTCAGCTAAGTGGCAACACGGCCAACGCTAGCCTTGAGGGCATTAAGGGCATCGGCAATGTCACCTTTTCTAACGGACTGGCTAGCTTCAATCCAGTCTTTGAAGCGCTAAACAGCCCACTTACCGCCGATGTTGCCTGGAATGGTGAAACCATACAGGTGATTCAGGCCGATTCTGATCGCCTAGCGGCCAGCGGCACGCTCACGCCTAGCTTCGACAGTGGCGTCGAGATTGCCCAGTTCAATCTCGACGTTAGCGCTGCCGACTACCCCTTGGCCAATCTGCCTTTTGATATTCCTGATATTCTCGATCTTGCGGGCACAGCCGATGTCGCTGGCAGGCTCACTGGCAGCCCAACGGCCCCCAACTTTCGTGGCAATCTTCAAGTAGCCAATCTAGTAGCCAACAGTCTGCCCTTTAGCTCACCGCTTTCAGGCACGGTTGCTTATACCCCTAGCGCAGGCGTCGATCTAGACGTGGCGGGAGGTGGCGATCGCATCGATCTAGATATTGGGCCGATCGCAACCGACAGTGACGCCATTCCACCCCTCGCTTTTGACATCGGCTGGCGCGGCGCATCGGCCACCGGGCGCACGCAAGGTGACTTACTCAGTCTCAGTGCTGATAGCTTTCCGCTGGCTGCGCTCAACTTTCCGACCGCAGGCGTAGCCGACATTGGTCAGATACGCGGCACGCTCAGCGCCAGCGACTTCACCGTCAACCTAGCTAATCAAAATCTCGAAGGCGACATCATCATCGAGCAGCTCGGGGTGGGCTATATCAGCGCTGGGCGACTTGCTGGCAGAGTTCGCTACGCCGACGATCTGGCTACCCTGACCGAGGGTCAGCTAAGGCTCAATAACAATCTGTACACTCTCATAGGCAGCCTCTCACTAGGCGGCCCGGTGCCGGTATACAGCGCTAGCGTCAACACGCAGTCGGGCAATATTCAAAATCTACTCACCGCGCTATCGATCTATCGCTTAGAAGATTTTCAGCGCGGCCTTACCCCACCCGACTGGCTAGACGATCCGCTTTCACCCGCAGCCCTAGAAACCCTGCTGGCGACTACCAGCGAAGGAACAACGCCAACGGGTGCGCAGCTTGGGTTTCAAGATCAGCTCAATCGGCTAGCCGAACTGGATGAACTCGCAGAAGATACGAAAAATGCCGCCGATGCCGAGCCCATCCCACCGCTTAGAGAACTCAGCGGACCTTTTGCTGGAGACATTCAGCTCAGCGGCAGCGGTACTGACTTTCAGCTAGACTTCGACCTAGCGGGTCGTCAATGGCAGTGGGGCGATCGCTACAGCGCCGAGAACGTCATCGCCCAAGGCAGTCTCACTCCGAACGTACTAACCCTAGAGCCTTTACGCTTTACCGCCAGTATCCCCGAAGCCGCGATCGCAACATCAGCAGCTGCAGACGGTGCGTCTGAAACCGCATCGCCTGAAACCGCACCGTCTGAAACCGCACCGCCTGAAGCCGCGCTGTCTGAAACCACGCCGCTCGATATCGCACTACCTGGCGTCCCAGCCAGCCAGCAGCAACCTAACCAGCGACAGCAAGTCCAGCCTTTATCACCATCAGACGCTGCAGTTGACCTAGTAGGCCAAATTGTCTTCGGTCGCGATACCGAGCTGACCTCCGACCTGCAAACCGTCGTTCAAAATGTAGACATCACTGCCCTGCGTGACATTCTTCAGCTACCAGTCAATATTGAGGGCCGTGCAAATAGCCGCGCGACCCTCAGCGGTACGGTGGCTAATCCTCAAATCAGGGGTTCTGCTGACGTTGCTGCCGCGTCTATTAACGGCACGCCAATCAACACCGCTACCGCCGAGTTTCTGTACCGCGACGCCCGGCTCCGCGTACAGAGCGATCTAACCGCCGACACCCCTGAAGAACCGCTTCGGCTCAGAGCCCAAATCCCCTATGCCTTTGGCTTTATGGATGTGCAGCCAGAAAATGACGATATCAACATCGAAGTCAGCGTCAAAAATGAAGGGCTAGCGCTGCTCAACATCTTTAACCAGCAGGTAGCCTGGCAGTCGGGTGAAGGGGAAGTTAATCTGCTGGTTGGGGGCTCGCGCTCTAATATCGAAATTACGGGTAATGCGTTTGTCGACAACGCAGTTATCAACGCTGAAGTCTTACCTGAGCCGCTGACGGGCGTTAGTGGTCGCGCTACGTTCATAGACGATCGCATCATCGTTGAAACGCTACAGGGCCGTTTTAGCGATGGTCAGCTCACTGCCGCCGGTATTTTCCCGCTGCGAGAATCTCTGATCACTGGCCCTGAGCTAGCTGCTGCTACTCAAAGCTCACCTACCACAACACCTACTGCGTCTGCACCAGCCGCATCTACACCTACCATATCGACAGAAACAGGCGCGACAGGCGAAGGTGTGCCCGCAGAGCCGCTCACAGAACCCCCCACAGAACCTCTCACAGAACCTCCCACAGAGCCGCCCGTCAGCTCACCGCTGTTCCCTCGTCCTCTAGCAGAAAATCTCCCGCTCACAGTCAATTTAGAAAATATTGATTTGCAGCTAGCGGATCTCTACGACGGTGGTGTCAATGGCCAAATCATTGTAGGCGGCAATGCCTTGGTCAACGGACCTCAGATCAGCGGTGAAGTCTTACTTTCAGATGGGCAGGTGCTGCTTGGCAATGACGAGGACGAGACAACAGCAGACAGTGAGTCTGCGGACGAATCTTTGAGCGAATCTTCGGGCGGCAATCAGGCCGCAGATTTACCTGAAAACAGCAGAGGCGCTGACGACGAAGGGGTTCAGCCTGTTTTTCGTAATCTAGAGCTAACGCTCGGTGACTCTATCCGCGTTGTGCAGGGCAACTTGCTTAACTTTGTTGCCGACGGCACGCTAGAGCTCAACGGCCCTCCAGACCAAATCGAACCAGAAGGTATCATCAGCCTACGCTCTGGGCGCGTCAGCCTCTATACCCAATCGTTCCGACTCAGAGGCCGTGATAATACCGCCCGGTTCACTCCCGAAATGGGGCTACAAAATCCCTTCTTGGACGTTTCCCTGCGGGCGTCTGTACCCGAAGTGGCAAACCCAGGACCTGTTACCAGCACTCCCTTTGCCCAGGCAGAGATTGCCGACAATTCCGATACTGGCTTCGAGAATACAGGCTCACTGCGTACTATCCGAGTCCGCGCAGATGTAGAAGGGCCCGCCAATGCTATTTTTGAAAACCTGACGCTGTCTAGCTCACCACCGCGATCGCAATCTGAACTGATCGCCCTGATCGGTGGTGGCTTTATCACCGCGCTCGAATCAACCGTCGACAGCCTTGGCGGCGGGGGGGACGACTTTGGTGGGCTCATCAACCTTGTTGGCGGCGCGCTGCTCAACAGCCTGCAAGATTTTGTAGGAGATACGCTTAGCCTTAGCGAGTTTCGGCTATTCCCGGTGACCTCAGCTAGCCGCGCCCTGTCCGAAGAAAGTAGCGGTACCGGCTTCGACGTTGGTGCAGAAATTGGCTTTGACGTCACCGAAGACGCCTCGCTCAGCATCACCAAAATCTTGACCGACAACAGCAATCCTGAATTTGGGGCAAACTATCGCCTGACTGATTCACTGACGGTTAGAACAAATACAAACTTAGATGATATCAATCAGGTTTTATTAGAGTACGAAATCAGATTCTAGTGCTTTTGGCGCTCTGCCTCTTTCCCTAGTCCGATAAAATGTCTATGCTTGTGCTGAAATCAATCTTCTCTAATTGAAAGAAAGGGTATTGAGCCTGTAAAAGTGGCCTACTTTTTGCCTTTTGTCCTAATCTTCGAACCTACTGTGCCCAACCGACCTGTACTCGACCGCTCTGTATCTAACCAACCTGTACTCAACCGACCTGTGCTTCAACAAGTTTCGCTCTTGCTGCTGCTTTTTCTGGGGGCATGGAGTCAGGCTAAACCAGCGGCCGCGCAGGCACTGCTGCCCTACACGCTACCGCTAGATCAAGAGGGCCTGCAGGCAGATGGTGAGAGCCTAGCTAGCGATGCGGCTCAGCTCGCCCAGTTTCAGCAGTTTGATGAGGCCCTAGCACGCGCTCAGCTCGCCGCTCAGCTTTTGCCTGACAATGCCGACGTGCTATCGCTGTTGGGCAGCCTTTATTTACAGGCCAGTGAGCCACAGCCTGCCAAGGCTGTCAGTACGTTGGAGAGGGCTAAGGCACTTCAGCCAGACAATCCGCTGATTATGTTTGCCCTCGGCAATGCTTATTTTAGTGATAGTAGCTATATGCAGGCGGCTGGCTCGATCGAAGCTGGGCTCAAGCTGGAGCCAGACAATGCAAACGCGCTGTTTGACTTGGGCAATGCATACTACAAGCTAACTCAGTACGACCAGGCGATCGCACAGTACGAAAAAGCCGTCAGTAACAACGCTGAGTTTTGGCCAGCAGTGAATAACATCGGCCTGGTGATGTACGAGTCTGGAAATGTAGAGGGCGCGATCGCTAAATGGAGAGAGGCTCTCGCCCTTGCAGGGACTGAAGAGACTGAACCTATACTGGCGATTGCCGTTGCTCAGTTTAGCCAGGGTCAGCAGAGCGGTAGCGATATCGACATGGCAATTGCCGGTTTAGAACGCGACCCTAGATACGCCGAAATCGGCTTTCTCCAAGAAAATCTCTGGGGCGACCAGCTCATCCTCGACACCCAGGCATTCTTTGCGGTTCCAACACTAGAAGCACTGCTACGTCAGCTCTAACCATTCACGCTTTTCCAGCAACTCTAAACTTGCTGTCACCCTCTATAGCGGTACTCCAAAGGCGATCTCTCTAGCAGATCGCCTTTTATTTTGTCTAGAATGTGCCAGTATGGTACAAATGAACTGCAAGCGTACACTGTAAGCGTATCTATAGAGTAATCACCGTTACGCTGACGCCTACGCTTCGCTAGGAATCATGGCAGCAATATCATCTACAAACTTTTGATGATCAACTACGGGCTTAGAGATGTAACCATTGGCTCCGCTCTGATTCAAGAAGCTTTCTTTATCGCCATCCATCGCATGCGCTGTCACCAAAATCACTGGCACCGCCGACGTTTGCGGATCACTCTTCAGCAGCTTGGTAATTTCAATCCCATCGACCGGTTTACCTTGGTACATACTATGAGAAAGCGAAACATCCATTAAGATAACGTCGGCTTCTTTGCGTTGAACGATGCCAATTACCTCTTCAACGTTCTCAGTGTGCTTGACGTTCAACCCGCCACGCTTTGTCAAAATTTTTGAGAAAACGCGAGCATTTACCATGTCGTCTTCCACAATCAAAACGGTCTTCATGACTTTATTCTTAAAGTGAGAATGAATAAGTTGCGAGAGAGTCGCAACCGTAAAAAGTGCGCCAATCTACGATCAATGCGGTCAATCATACAGCCAACAAAACTAAAAACAGTCCAAATAATGTTTGACGAAGCTGCACAACACGATTTACAACCTGTATGGCGTACTATCGCTAACTCCATCCTAGAGTACTGCGGTTTTTTGACATCGTAGTTTTTTTTTGACGCCGCTGAAATAACGTAACACGCCCTTCTTCAGTCAGCTTCTTCTTATCTGTATCCACACATAGCGCTTATCTATTCAGGCACTCATTCATGGCGAAACAGTTAAATTTTTCCAAAGAGCAAATCGTCCCTATCGCCCTTCATACCGAGGTGCAGCGCTCCTACTTGGAATACGCCATGAGTGTTATTGTTGGGCGCGCTTTGCCCGATGTGCGCGACGGGCTCAAACCCGTTCATCGGCGGATTTTGTACGCTATGCACGAGCTAGGGCTAGTGCCAGATCGCCCCTTTCGCAAGTGCGCCCGCGTCGTCGGCGATGTTTTGGGCAAATACCATCCTCACGGCGATCAGGCCGTTTACGACGCGCTCGTGCGCATGGTGCAAGATTTTTCTAGCCGCTACCCTTTGCTGTCTGGCCACGGCAACTTCGGTTCGGTCGATAACGACCCGCCTGCCGCCATGCGCTACACCGAAACCCGCCTAGCTGGAATTGGCCACAGCGCCCTGCTCGAAGAAGTCAGTGAGGCTACTGTCGATTTTATTGATAACTTCGACAGCTCGCAGCAAGAGCCCGTCGTACTTCCGGCCCAGCTGCCTAACCTATTGCTCAATGGCAGCTCAGGAATTGCGGTAGGCATGGCCACCAACATTCCTCCACACAACCTGGGTGAAGTGATTGACGGCCTGATAGCCCTCATCGATCGGCCCAATCTTTCCAACGAAAAGCTGTTTGATCTGATCCCTGGCCCGGATTTTCCAACTGGCGCAGAAATTATTGAGACCAAAGGTATTCACGACGCGTACCGGACAGGCCGTGGCAGTATTCCCATTCGGGGAATTGCCAGCTTTGAAGAAATTAGGACTGGCAAAGGAAAGCGATCGCGTCAGGCTATTGTTGTCACAGAGCTGCCCTATCAGGTCAACAAAGCAAGCTGGATTACCAAGATTGCCAGTCTAGTCAACCAGGGCCGACTCGAAGGCATCATCGACATTCGAGACGAGAGCGACAGAGACGGCATGCGCGTGGTCATCGAGCTGAAGCGAGAGGCCCAGCCTCAGCTAATCTTGAACGACCTGTATAAAATGACCCCGCTACAGACCAATTTCGGTGCGCTGATGCTAGCCATTGAAGCAGGTCAGCCCCGGCAGCTCTCTCTTCGCGAAATTCTTGAAGCTTTTCTCAACTTTCGCGAAGACACCCTCATCCGCCAATACACCTACGAGCTAGCACAAAAGCAGGCGCGCGCACACATTGTTGAAGGGCTGCTCATCGCGCTTGATAATATTGACGATGTGATTGATGTTTTGCGCAACGCTGCCGACGGCACCACGGCCAAAGTTAAGATGCAGTCAGAGCTAGGGCTTAGCGATCGCCAAGCCGATAGTATTTTAGCCATGCCAATGCGTCGCCTCACGGGCCTAGAGCAGCAAAAGCTGCGAGACGAAGCCGAAGAACTCGCAGATCGCATTGGCACCCTAGAAGATCTTGTTGAGGATCGATCCGTACTGATGAAGTCGCTTAAAAAAGAGCTGCGTGCGCTTAAAAGAAAATTTGGTGACGACCGGCGCACTCGGATTCAAACGGCTGCCGAACGAAAAAAGGAGGCCCAAGTTCTAGCCGAAATTGCGGCTGAAGAAGACGAAGAAGAATTCGTCCTCGAATTCACGCGTAAAGGCTACGTGCGCCGCACGTCAGCTAAAGCCCACAGCCGTCGTAAAGCCAAACCCACCCCCACGCACAAAACTCTAGAAGAATTTGACGACGTAACGCTTCAGCGCGAGCGAGCCAACCCCACCCAAGAAGTTTTGGTGCTTGCGGTTGATGGCAAAGCCTACACCCTTAGCGTTAACGATATTCCCACTACCAGCCCCCGGCAGAACAAGGGCGTTCCGCTCATCGGCCTACTGCCCAGCGCCCTCGGCAATACGCCAGAGAGCATCGTCACCCAAATTGTACTGACCGAAGCGCGGCTAAAAGAACAGCTTATCCTTATCACTCGCAAGGGCAAGGTGAAGCGCCTGCCGGCTGAAGAAATGACCAGTATCAGCGCTCGTGGCCTAACTGCCGTCAAGCTCAAAGGCGATGACACTTTGCAGTATGCCTTTACCGCCGATATGGGCAGCAATCTCATGCTGGCCTCTTCTGGCGGTCGTCTACTCAGATTCCGCATTGATGAAGAACAGCTTCCCGAAATGAGCCGCACTGCCCAGGGTCCCCAGGGCATCCGCCTGCCTAAGAGCGAACATCTTGTTGGCTATGTCCCTGTCGAACCCAAAGACACACTGCTGCTGATTTCCGCCAAGGGCTATGCCAAGCGCATCTTAGTTAGCAGCTTCAAAACCTCAAACCGAGGCGGCATCGGCTCTCAGTCTTTTAAGTTCAGCCTCAAAAACGACTCTCTTGTTGCACTTAAAACAGCTATACCAGAGGCCAACTTTATGGTCCTCACCGACGAAGGCCGCAGCGCCAAACTTCCTATTGATGCTGTGCCCTTACAGGGACGCTCCCAGCCTTGCGATCGCCTTATCACTCCTAACCGCACTGAAACCATCACCGAAGCCCTTATCACCGACATCCCTGACGATTCAGAAGACTAATCCAGCCGTCCTCGTGCCGACGGCGACACCTTTGAAAGCAGTTCCGTCCACCCTCTAAAAAATACTCTTGGCTAGCGTCCTTCTCCAAAACATCACAAAAGTCTTTCCTCGACCGCCAGCTCAGGTGTCGAAAGGAGCATCGAACAAGGCGTTGAAAAAGGCGTTGAAAAAGGCGTTGAAAGAGGCACCGAACAAGGCTGATTCTGGAAGCGATTTGCCCACCGATCGCCCCGTTCTCAACAATATCAACCTCAGCGTCAACGACGGCGAGTTTATGGTTCTCGTTGGCCCTTCTGGCTGTGGCAAAAGTACGCTGCTGCGGCTGATTTCTGGGCTAGAGACGCTTACTAGCGGCACCATCCGTATCGGCGATCGCATCGTCAATACCCTACCGCCAAAGCAGCGCGACATCGCAATGGTGTTCCAAAGCTATGCCCTTTACCCGCATCTCACCGTCTACGACAATCTCGCCTTTGGACTGCGTCGAACGCTTCGCACGGCCACAGGCAATGGCAGAACCAGTACCAAAACCAGTATCGAAACTGGCACTAAAACCAACGAGATCGCCCAGCCCAACCCGCTAGAGAATGCTCTTGTTGGCATTACCCGTCAGCTACCTAAGCCCCTGCGCTATCAGTCTAAAGCCGAAAAAAGTATTGCCGAGCGCGTTCGTAGCATTGCCCAAATGCTGCAAATCGAAGACCTGCTCTATCGGCTACCCAAGCAGCTCTCTGGCGGTCAAAAGCAGCGTGTCGCACTCGGTAGAGCGATGGCCCGCAACCCACAGGTTTTCCTCATGGACGAACCGCTCTCTAACCTCGATGCCAAACTACGCACCGAAACGCGGGCGCAAATTGTTAGCTTGCAGCGGCAGCTAGGTACAACCACCATTTATGTCACGCACGATCAAACAGAAGCAATGACAATGGGCGATCGCATCGCCATCATGAACCAGGGCGAAATTCAACAGGTTGCCGCCCCGCTCGAACTCTATCGGCTGCCTGCCAACCGATTCGTCGCAGCCTTTATTGGCTCGCCGCCCATGAACTTTCTGAGCGTCACCGTCAAAGCAGGTCAGCTTGTTCATCCCCAGTTCACACTGACGCCACCTCAATCTTGGCAACAGGCGATCGCACCATACCTCGGCCAATCTCTTATCCTCGGCATCCGACCCGAGCACATCGCCATCGGCCAAACGCCCAGCGCTATTGCCGCCATCGTCACCCAGTACGAAGCGCTTGGCAGCGAAACCTTTGCAACCACCACCCTCGAAACCAGTCTCCCGGCTTCAGATGCTCCCTACATACCCGCCAATCCTCTTCAAATCCGCATCTCAGCCGATCAGCCCATCGAACGCGGCAGCATCCTTCAAATTAGCTTCCCACCCGACAAGATCCACCTCTTCGATCCCCAGACAGAAGCTACCGTTAGGCCATAGCTGTTTAGGGTATAGACAGGAGCTATTCGGTTAAAAGCTATTCGGTTAAAAGCTATTTCACTGAGAGGCTAATCGTCCTCATCCACCATATTCGGACTAATCAGCGTAATGTCGAACTCATCAGGGGCCACACCCGAAAACGTATCTCGCTCTAACTGGTAGAAAATCGCCCGCGCCTGAGGCCCAAATACAATCTCGTCCTCATTAATCAGGTCGTGGGCCTGTACCTTGCGCCCGTTTATTAACATGCCATTGGCGCTTGGTTTTCCCTTCAAATTGCCGTCCACAATCCGATAGTAGTCCGTCTCATTGTCGCGGGGTAGCTGTACCAGCGTCGCATGGTGTCGCGATACAAACTGGGACGCCAGTCGGATATCGCATTTAGGATCTCGCCCTAGCGAATACACAGAACTCTCCAACGCAATTTCCCGCCGTCCCTGACTATCTTCAACAATCAGAATGCTGGTGAGTCTAGAATCAGAAGACATAACTAATACCGAAATAGGGACCAATCTTTAATATTGCATCAAGCATGTTTTACAGCTTGACCATGAACACTTTACAACTCTTTTGCTGCTGCTTTAATAATTACAATCTAGCAGCACGCACAAAAATCGCCTAAGAATCGTAAATTTTTATTTGTTTTCAGATGCTACTGCGCCCTCGTGAGCATACCAAAGCTTTCGAAAGACAAAAAAAGAAGACCATTCTTATACGAACGGTCTTCCTAATGCTATTTCTTCAAATTGCTGCTGATAAACTACGCGATAGAACTCGCTGGAACCTTAGCAGAAGTCAGCTGCCGGTAGGTCTCACGCATCTTTAGACCCACTAGCACCTGGAACAGGCCGCTACCGTTATTTGATCCCGGATAGTCGCGGTGCTTTAACAACAGCTCAGTCATTTCACCGTAGTGCTCAGTAGAAGTGTTACTTAGGTGGCTCTCCACATAAATTACCTCTTCCAAACGATCAAACTGTCCGTCTAGCTCTAGTACAGATACCTCATTGCCGTAATAGCTATCAGGGCCATACTGCATCCGCAAACCAGGATAAGAACAGGTCAGCTTTCGCCCGCAGGGAATCCAGTTGATGGTAGATCCCTCGTCAAACAGGTAGACCGGCGCTAAGCCTTCCACGTCTTCTCGCTGAATGAGGCGAACGCGCAAAATCTTGTTTTCCTTGTCATCTTGAATCAGATTGGTTGGCAGAATTTGAATGACCACATCCGCATACTGCTTCTGAACGTCGATATAAGCCTCGAAGTCAGGCTTGCGCGAGTTGATAGCAGCCAGCACATCTTCATAGGTGTGGCCGCGTTCAGCCATGTCTCGCTGAATTTTCCAGTTGATTTTAACCTCGTCACTAATGTCGAGGTACACGCTAAAGTCCAGCAGAGAGCGAACGCGCTCGTCATACAGCGGGTGCAGGCCCTCGATCACAATGATCTTATTTGGCCTTACTTTCTCCGGCGGATCTAGCTCACCAGTCTCATGGTTATAGATAGGCTTGTCGATAGCATTGCCGGCCTTCAGCGACTTGATCTGCTCGTACATCAAATCAAAATTGTTCGCCTTTGGGTTCAGAGCAGTCACCTTCTGCTCCTTACGCTGCTTGCGGTCCAAGCTATGGTAGTCATCTAGGCAGATGACGGTCATGAACTCTTCACCAAAGAGGTCTGCCAATCGACGCAAAAAGGTCGATTTGCCGCATCCCGAATCTCCGGCAACACCGATTAAAACTACCTGGCCTTCGTTACTGGTCATAGGGTCCTCTACAACAAAGTCAAAATCATTTTTAAAGAATCAAAAACAAATAGCTGCCCGGAGGCGATCGCCTATTTGCCTGTAGCTGCTAGCTTTTACCCAACACACATCAAGTTCTCGCACAGCAACGCAATCTTCGCCCATCAGTCAGCTCCACAGGTTATTAAGTCCACAGGTCATGAAGACAAGTCAGCAGGCTAACTTAAGCAATTGCCAAAAGAAAAAGCCCTTTAAAGGCACCAACTAACAGCCATCAACCTCAAACGAACCCAACACAAATCACGCTTCGTTATGATTTGAAACTTTTGATTACGTATATTAAATATTATCAGACACCACGACGTCCAAACAAGCCGCTCTCTCAGGAGATCCCGTTGGTGCCTGCCCACAAGATCCCTAGCGTTGCCTGCATACGCACCCAGCCTTCAAGCACCCAAGCGATCCCCAAACCGCCGACTGACAGTCCGCTTGCTCGCTGTGGTAAAAAGATCAAATCTCATCAAATGGTGACCTCTAGTTTAAGCACTGGCACTACAATCTTGGCAGAGAATGGTCCCTACTACCGCACACAAAAGATGGAAACCCATCGACTCACAATGATAATCTAGTGCTCATAACTAGATACCTGAAGCCACATTAAGGCGATTACTAAGGATGTACAACTCCAGCAGCACTGGCAGCAGTGACAACAGCTCAGCTAGCAACCGTCTCTATATTTACGAAGTAGAAGGGTTGGGACAAAACGGTCAGGCTAGCGAGATGAACGCGCCGCTACGACGCAGCGGCACAACTTCTATCACCGTGCCCTACGACCGCATGCAGCAAGAAAGCAAACGCATCATGCAGCTAGGCGGCACTATTGTTGGCATTCGCCCGGTTGGTGAAGCCGCAGAAGCGAGTGCTGCCACGTCAAACGGAGACAGCGCGCCCAAAAAGCAATCCACATCTTCATCTAAGAAATCAATGACTCAAGCCAAAGAAAAGAAAAAAGTCCCCGTTAATATCTATCGACCCAAAACTCCCTACTTAGGCGCGTGTCTTTCCAATGACGAGCTTGTTGCAGAAGGGGGAATTGGCACTGTAAAGCATCTTAAGTTTGACATCTCAGAAGGTGATTTGCACTATCTAGAGGGCCAGAGTATTGGCATCATTCCTGATGGCGAAGACGAGAAAGGCAAGCCTCACAAACTCCGTCTTTACTCTATTGCCTCTACTAAGCATGGCGACGATGTAAACGACGAAACGATTTCGCTTTGCGTTCGTCAGCTAGAGTACAAAGATCCTGAGACCGATGAGCAGGTTTACGGAGTTTGCTCTAGCTTTCTTTGCAATCTAGATGTCGGCCAAAAGGTTAAAATTACGGGTCCCGTCGGCAAGGAAATGCTGCTGGCCGACGATCCTAACGCCAATATCGTGATGATGGGTACAGGCACAGGAATTGCACCCTTCCGTGCCTATCTCTGGCGGATGTTTAAAGACAAAGAGCGCGCTGCGAATCCTGACTACCAGTTCAATGGCAAGGCTTGGCTCATCTTCGGAATTCCAAAAACAGAGAACATTCTCTACAAAGAGGAGCTAGAAGAAATTCAGTCTGAATATCCTGATAACTTTGAGCTGACCTACGCTATTAGCCGTGAGCAAAAGAACTCAGAAGGTGGTCGCATGTACATTCAGCACCGTGTCGCTGAACATGCAGAGCGTCTGTGGAAAATGGTTCAGCAGGACAATACTTACGTCTATATTTGTGGACTCAAAGGTATGGAAGACGGCATCGACGAGGCGATGGCAGCAGAAGCATCCAAAGCAGGCGTTGACTGGTCTGAGTACCGCCGGACGCTGAAGAAGGCGCACAAGTGGAATGTAGAAACTTATTAGATAGAAGCTGACAGGTATAAGGCCAGCTTGGAAAAAAGCGACTTTGCGCCTGATTCTTCGATTGCTAAAGGAGGGATGCTCTAGTTAGAGCGTCCCTCCTTTACAATTGGGAGGTTATTTTCAAAGAGTTACAGAACATTGGATTCAAAAGCAGCAGATTCACAGACAGGGCTGAAGGTTGGGCTACTAGGCTTAGGTACTGTTGGTACGGGTGTTGCCAAGATTCTGTTGGAAACTGACGGTCGCCATCCACTGTTAACGACGCTGAAAATTGGCAAGGTTGGGGTGCGATCGCTTAAACCTCGTAAGCTCGATCTGCCTAATTCGCTTTTTACCACTGACCTTAACAGCATTGTCACCGATCCTGAGATAGACATCATCGTCGAAGTTATCGGGGGCCTCGAGCCTGCTCGTACGCTTATTCTCGAGGCCATCAATCACGGCAAGCACATCGTCACAGCCAACAAAGCCGTGATCTCCCGCTACGGCGAAGAAATCTACAAAGCGGCAACCGCTGCTGGCGTCTACGTCATGATCGAAGCTGCTGTTGGCGGCGGTATCCCAATCATTGCCCCGCTCAAACGATCCCTTAGCGTCAGCCGAATTCAGGCAGTGATGGGGATTATCAACGGTACTACCAACTACATCCTTACGCGGATGCAAAGTGAGGGCGGCGACTTTGAGACCATTTTGGCTGACGCTCAGGCACTCGGCTACGCCGAAGCGGACCCGACTGCTGATGTGGATGGATTAGACGCGGCGGACAAAATTTCTATTCTGGCGGCGCTGGCTTTTGGGGGCCGAGTCAATCGAGAAAACATATACTGCGAAGGGATTCGGAATGTCAGTGCGGCAGATATTTCTTATGCTGAGAAGCTAGGGTTTGTAATCAAGCTGCTAGCGATCGCAAAACTACCCAGCGACAACGCCAGCAAAAGTATCGGCGCAGCTGACAGCCCCAACCGTATCCAGGTCCGCGTTCATCCTACCCTGGTGCCAATAGCTCATCCGCTCGCCAGCGTCAACGATGTCAACAACGCTGTCTTGATCGAAGGTGACCCTATCGGCCAGGTGATGCTCTATGGTCCTGGTGCCGGAGAAGGCCCTACGGCTAGCGCTGTTGTTTCTGACCTGATGGCGATTGCGGCCAATCCCACGACAGCCGACGCTTTAAACCCGCTGCTTGGCTGCGCTCATACCCACGCCCTAACCATCGTGCCTAACACCGAAGTGGTGACCCGCCTCTATATTCGTCTGCTGGTAAAAGACACCTCTGGCGTCATCGGCAAACTTGGTACTTGCTTTGGCAAACACGACGTTAGCCTAGAATCGATTGTCCAAATCGGCATTCAAGACGGCTCGGTCGAGCTAGTCGTTGTGACCCACGAAGTCCCCGAAAGTGCCTTTCAGCAGGCCCTTACAGAAATTCGACAGTTTCCTGAAGTAATCGACATTCCCAGCCTGCTACACGTGCTTTAAATGCTCAAAACGAGTGTCTAAGCCCAAAACGAGTATCTAAAGCTAATGTCTAAAGCTAATGTCTGATACCACATCTGGACAAGCGCTCTATCAGTGGCGGCAGTGGGCTATTCAGCTATCAAAAGAGCACAGCATCGACCCTACTGAAGTTGACTGGCTGCTGCAAGGGCTAACCCCGCTCAAAAGCCTGGCGCTGCGACTAGGCACTTACCAAGGCCAGTCTAATATTCCAATCAGCGTTCCCCTAACCGACTTTACAAAGAAGTGGCAGCAGCGCGTACAAGATCGCATCCCCGTTCAATATCTCGCTGGAGAAACCCCCTGGCGTCACTTCTCTCTTACAGTGACGCCGGACGTTCTCATTCCTCGCCCAGAGACTGAGCTGATAATTAATATTGTGCAGACGCTAGTTGCCGAGCATTCTGATATTAAGGGCTGTAAGCAGGGAAACTGGGCTGACTTAGGAACGGGGAGCGGTGCGATCGCCCTTGGCCTGGCCCACGCCTTTCCCAAAGCCACCCTTTACGCTACCGACGTCAGCCCACAGGCACTCACCATAGCCCGACACAACGCCGCCAAAAACCACTTGAGCGATCGCATCACCTTTTACCAAGGTAGCTGGCTAGCCCCTCTATCTGCGCTTGAGCATCAACTCAGCGGCATCGTCACCAACCCGCCCTACATCCCTAGTCAAACAGTCCTTACCCTTCAGCCCGAAGTCGCCCAGCATGAGCCTCATCTGGCTCTAGATGGTGGCGCAGACGGACTCGACTGCATCAGAACGCTGATAAACGATAGCGCTGGCTATCTCATACCAGGTGGAATCTGGATAACAGAGCTTATGGACGGTCAGGCTCACGCTGTTGCCAATCTTCTGGCCCAGCAAGGTGAGTACATCCACGTCACCATTCATCAAGATCTCTCTGGCATCAATAGATTTGTCTCTGCTCATAAAGCTTTATAATCAGCGCACAGAATCAGCTTACCCAAGCAAATAAAACTATGGAAAGTACCGCTTCACTCGACTGGATATTAGTTGTAACTGCGATCGCCATTTTCTTTGGTGGCCTTTTCCTTCTCTTCGACGGCATCAACGGCAGTAACGACTAACAAAAGATACAGACAGAAAATATCAAAGGATCAGCAACAGTTTCAGTAGCAGAATCTATCCTTCGCTCTGTAGCTCGGATCAGGTACAGTTCGCTCGCTCGCTGTTCGAGTAGCACCAATCAGCGTAGACACTATTACGCAGCCTTTGATATCAGGAAATCTCTTGCTAGAAACCGTCAGCCGTCCCAGCCGGTAGCGCACGTTACCTTTCTGATCAAATCGAACCAGGAAAAGGTCTCCTGATGTTGCAAAAGTAGTCTCCTCATCAAGCTGAACAGAAGAATCTAGCGGTGACCAGCCAGAGACACCCGGCAGCATATCCGAGCTATGGACAATCATCTCAAGCGTATCTGAGTGCTCTCGCACGCTAAGCTGCCAAGAACTATTTTTTTGCCGAGACTTCATTTGTGCCTGCTGAACGCCTTGGTGCAGTTGATTTCCCACAGTCGTTACTTGGTGCCTGGCGAGAAAACGCAGCCAGGTCGGAACAGCGATCGTGGCTACAAGTCCAACAATCACCACAACAATCAACAGCTCTATAAGCGTGAAGCCTTTGCTTTTATCTCGTCTAAAGCCCAAGGTCAGGATTGTCACAGGTAGCACCATCCGCATCTACAATACCGCCTAGCAAACTGTTGACAATCAAGCACTTCTGCGTAGCTGCTGAGCTGTCTGAGGTGATTTTGACCACAAACGGAACAGAAGAAACGCTGCCTCTATAGTCGAAGGCAATCCTGTCTGTCGCTGTAGAGGCGGTCGATCCGAGAGCGGCAGCTAGCTGAATATTTTCTGTGTTGGAGCCCAATATTTCGGGAGCAGCCATTTGCCCAGCCGTCGAAAGTGCGGCAGATGGGCCATCAGCTGTATTGCTAAAAACAACACTGTAAGTAGTAGATTTTTGCTGCGCCCGTGACTGAGCATTTTTCAAAACAGATCTTAGCTCAGTTCGCACAGTGCTCACTCTCTGTCGATTGAGATAGCCTAACCATCCGGGCGCAACAATGCTGCCTAGCACGCCTACAATTACAATCACCACCAATAGTTCAATTAGCGTAAAGCCAGCATCTTGCGAAAAAGCCTGATATTTGCCTACTCTCATCAATCGAATTCTCCTATCAAGGCTTTACTCAGCTGGGTTTTTGTTAATAACGCCTCGCATCAAGACTCTAGTCTCCAAAGTAGGAAGCGCACTATCATCACTAAATGCATTTATCGCCCCGCCAGCGCCATCAACGCTACCTCTCAAAAAGAGATAAGCATCTTGATTACCATTGCCTTCTGCACCTTCAAGATCAGGCGAAGGATCTTTTACACAGGCGAAGAAGCTTGTTGCAGTAGATATTGTTGCAGTACTAGGAACAATATTATAGTTAGCGCCTAGTGAGCTACACGAGTCACTCAAAGGCGCTTTGTTGTATAATGCAGTAGAAGCAGCCACAAAATCAACAAGTACTGCTTTTGATCCTTGTGTCATACCAGATGAAGACCATGTGCTAAAGTCAACACCTTCAAGCGCTGGATCTCGGTATCCCGGTGTAAGTGTTAGATTTGAAAGATTGCTGTACTTATCAAGCTCGTATCTAATAATTCGCGACTCGCCTGACCAATTGGAATTATCGTCCAAATTTCTTTCTTTTTGAAGATATACAACTAGGCTATATGCAGATTGTCTGATTTTGAGCACTTCACACTGATCAGATGTTGATGCACTACCAAGAGTATTGCAATCGTTCGGCAGGTCGCCAACATCAACAGCCTCAGGACGCCAGAACGCTAAGATAGGTACAGCGTCATCAGGTAAATCATTGAGCCCCTCATCGGTCGGGTCATCAATCCAAGAAAGATCATCGTAGATATAGACAGCTTCTTTGATATCGTCAGCTACATAGTCTATCGCTCGCTGCATGTCTTGTTGCACCCGAGTCAGCGTTGACTCACGCCGGTCAATTTGCAGCAGTTCTACAACCAAGTAAAGTAGGCCAGAGACCACAATACTGGCAACTATCATGGCGACCAGCAGCTCTAGCAAAGTAAAGCCAGCAGAAAGTGGGTGATTTCTGTTGTATCTTGCCTTCCGAGAGCATCTAAAAGGTAGTCTTTGGGATATACGAAAAAACAAGTTTGGCAGTGCCATAGCCCGACAGGATTAAAGATTAAAGAATTGCTGACATCAACGGCAAAAACAACTAAGTACAGTCTTCTATACCAGCGGTTGAAGCGGTTGACCCTGCAGGTGTGGAAACGTATTTCCAGTATTCACAGAGTGCGCCGTCGTGATCGCCCTGAAAAATATCTGTATAGATCACAGCTAAGGGGCGAGTTCCCCTTTCTCCCTCACCGCTAGTAAAGCTTAGCCCAGCCGCCTCTGTAGATAAGCTAGAACTATTTTCCTGTACAGCTTGTACAGCTCGCGAGTCATACACCCGTACGCCCAGCTCAAAAGCCATGGGTACGGAAGAGCCAGCAGGCTTGACACCTACCGTCCGAAAAACTTGGACGGCAAATTCGTTGTCTGCATCATCGTCAACGTTCACCAGCTTTGCCACTGCAGGTGTGCTGCCAAAACTAGTTGAGGCAAAAGTTGGTGCTGCCATACCGGCAATAGATGTTATCGAAGTGGAAGGATAAGAGGCCAAGCCAATGATGTAGTCTTCCCCCCTCTCTCAGCCAGCAGTCGAATTTTTTCCACTTCACCTTGAGCTACCTGTATGGCCTGCTCTGCTTTTTGGCTTTGCACCCGCGTCGCTACAGAAAATACCATTACCGGGGCAATGACAGCGGTAGATATGCCAATGAGCGCGATCGCAACTAAGCACTCTATTAGCGTTAGCCCGTCAGCATTAGATGTTCGGCTGATGGCAGCAATTGAAGGTTTTGAGTGAGGGCTCATCTGCTTGTTCTCTAATTAGAGTTCTCTGATGGATGTTCTTTGGCTAGAAAATGAGCTATTTGTTTTAAGAACAGGCTGCAGCAGGATCAATCTGTTCACTGCCCGCACTAGCAGCAGTAGCACACCGAAGATTGTTCACATAAGGATCGTCAACTGGTAGCTCTCGGTAAAACTCACTGCGAGGACGGCCAACCGTTACGAAACGGCGGGCAATTGGACCTGCGGGGGCATATTGCAAACCTACGTCGTAGCCCCAAATTCTGTTGGGTGCGCCGTAGAAGCGGAATCGTCCAGAGCTAACCCGAGGGTCTGAGCCGGGTTCCCACTCTTCTTGGTCGAAAGGTGCTGTGGCAGAGGTGCTGAAATTTAGCTGGAAGAATCCGCCTGAAATGTGTAAATCTGTATTGATCCAGTGTTCAATGAACCTGGGGAAGTTGTGCATACCGCCGTAGGTCTGACCAGCTTGCGAAGGGATAATTCCACTGATAAAAACTGCGTTGATAATTGTGCGGGTGGCCTGCTGTAGGTCTCCTCCTCGCTGATCGTCATATTGAGTATTACGGCTGCTAGTAGAACTTACGAACTGTAAGTAGTCACCATCAGGGACTACTGTATCGTCAGATTTTATCAAACCGCCATTTCGGTCTATCAGTATAGGTGTTGTTGGATCGATAGGATCATCGCGAGGATCAATGTGTTTCCAAGCGCCAGAAGCAGTTGCGCTATTCGAGTGTAAGCGATTCTGATTCTGATAAGAACTTGTACCAAAGCCTCCACTGTTGGTTTGGTTGCGCGATTTCGTAAATCCGTCTTCGATATTTCCGTCACGGAATGTTCTTGAAAGTACACCAACTGCATCTCCAACAATCTCTACGGGTCGCCATTGATCTTGAGCAGGGTTGGCAAAGTTGGCGTCGTTGCGCTCGCTGATTGCGCGATCGCCATAGAAATCCACACCCGAAGGCACCTGCGTTCTATCCGTACAATCGGCGGCAATCAGCTTGTCGGTAAACTCTTCAATCAAGCCACCACAGGCATTAGCGGCAGCCGGATCAAAAGTGCTGCCATAGGCTTGATGTAAGTTAAAGTCTCCTTTGATATACACCATATTATCTGAGACAAACGTCATCCCGGAAAGTACGTCTGTGGCTCTGTTTAAGGTGGCCCCGTTGATTAATCTGAATCCGTAAGGCCGACGATCAGGATCAGGGTAAAAGTCGATTGGTTTCGTATTGATATTTAGCTTGCTACCATCTGTCTCATCTGTGAGCGGCGGATCTTGTAGAAACGGCTCTGCTGATAGTTTTTTCAGACGGCAGTTTCTATCGTTGCCACTTACTGATTTTGTAGCGTCATTGTTGTTTGTATATACTTCTGCCCAATCGTTACAGTCCGACCAAGTTGTACTGGGGTCTTTAGGTCGAACAATAGCATCCTCACGGACAGCGTCTTCTCGAAAAGCGTATACGATACCGTCCACATCAGGAATCCAGTGGTCGCTAACGTTTGTATTAGCAGAGAGTTTGTTTACATCAAAGTCTAACAAACGGCTGCCAATCAGCTCGCGACCGTCATACACGCCCTTATCTAGAATTGAAACTTCCTTCAATGTACCATTTGCAGAAATTTGCATAGACTCAGGATCGAAAGAAGAACCCATAGCCGGATCAGCCGTTGGTAGCTTCCAGTCATCGGCAGTATCTACAGTGGCAGATACTAAGTCGCGTGGTGTGAGTGCGATCGCAGCAATCCCAGTATCAGTCGCATCTTCGACATCTACTGTAGCGCCATCATCGCCAACAACTTCATAAGTAACGCTACGATTAACACCATCCGTAGCATCAGAAATATAGGCTCTATCTATATACTCCTCTCCGAGAGTACCTTGATCATGAGAGCCGCTACCTAGCTGACCATGGTTTTCTGTTGGAAATAGATAATATAAAGATGGATATTTAGGGCCGGATACGGAACAGAACAACGCCAAAGCAGATTTGTTATCTTGCAGAGTTGAATCGCTACTCGTTAACAACTCGTTAGTCAAACTACCAGCTTGGTCAGGGTGGCATTCAGCCGGAAACATGAATCGGTAGGTTGTTGTTCCGTCTTCATTTTGGCCTATGTATTCCACTAAATGAGAAGCAAACCCATATTGGCGATCGCGCTTTACTTGCGCTAACTCTCCTAGGGCTTTGACAGCAGCCTTCTGCCCGTCCGAAAGCGAAGCCGCCGCCAGAACAGCATCTTTATCAATCTCTACGCCCGCACAGTCGTAGTCATAAGCTGCTGCCGACACAGCAACACATTTATCAGCAGCAAAGCTACCGATATCCACACCACCACCATTCTGAGCCCCAATAGTATCGACTAAAGCCGATGCTACGTTAGCAGCGCTTGTGCTGTCTCCAAGATGTGTACTTATAAGACTGGCCTCCTCACTCTCTTGAGAAGAAAGATTGTAAGCCAGCATACCTAAAGTACAAGCTGCAGAATGCAGTGTAGACTGATCCGCCGGGCTTAAGTCAACGTAGGCCCCAGCGCCTAGAGCTCGTCTTAGGTTCGAGAAATCTCCCCACATCGATAAATAGGGATCGGGATGAACATCTGTGTCTTGAACAGGAACAAACGACGGTGCGCCTCCATCTGGATCGCCAGCAAACTGAGCCAGATTGTTTAACGCAATTCTTAACGGCTCTCCGGTAGCTACTTGACTAGCAAATGAACTATAAAAGTCGAACTCCCAACCGTTTGTTCCATTGCCTGTCAAAAAGTCAACTTTAGGACTTCCTGAAGCGTAATTTCCAAAGGTACGGCTGTTTGCTAGCGTGATAGCTGTTCCTGGATGTGAGGCAGCCGCAATGCAGGCAAGCGGTAAAGACCCATCTGACTCGTGATGATAAACGACCATCCCCTGAGCAGCAGCTAGGTTGTCATATAAGGTTCGTCTTTGTCTGTTTTCTGCCTGCTGGCTGTCCGCAGACGCATCGCTATAAACTGGGTGTAGAGAGTCTCGTTTATTCGGATCTGATTCAGCCCCGCCTTTCCAACCAAACGGGTTACCCAGCTCTAATCTTTGGCCAACGACTATCCGCAAGCCTTGCCCAATAGCTCGCCGCTCCCAGTAACCATCAAGACCATAGATACCACCTGTAACATCTAGAGAAGTTAGCGCTGTATCACTAGTAATAGGAGCGCCTACAGAGATACCGCTAGGAATATCGTGATTATCGTCATAGACTGCTTTCGGGCCGTAGCGATTATCCGCTCTGTAGGTATCATCTAAATAGGGCACTGCCGAAGGGCTGCTATAAATTCGCTGACGCTGTGAGAACAATCGACTTTCCCAATTGTTGTCACGAGACCAGTCGTCATTATCACTACGATGGGCCTTTATATCCTGCGTAAACAGCTTAATCGGGTCCATCAAGATATTTCTGAGACCCCCTCTAGTCGCTATTACCGAGTCATTATCAGTACCGATTAAACCGTTTGTGATATCAGGAGGGTTGTTATCAGATGTAAACAGATGGAATCTCGGGCTGCCGTTGTTAGAGCTACTACCACTAAAGTCATTAGGACCGTTCTTCGCCGATAGCACCTCTCCTCTATACGTACCGTCTTGAGCAAGTGTAATTTCGGCAGCATCTTGTGTATACAAACAAGAATTGTGAGAGCTGACCATGCGAGCCTGATACTTGTCTCTAACGAGAAAGTTGCCTTCTGTGTGCATCGCACCGTTCCAAAAGAAATTTCTACTAGCACCTGGAAACAGCTCTAAATCATACTTAAACCAAGCACCCCACTTGTTGCCCCTACTTGCTTGCCGCACCTGCTGAAACTCTAGGGCAGTTGCCGTACTGTTTCGATTGGCAACAAAAGCCGTCACCTGAAAATTCTTTTGCAAAGTGGTTGAACTGATTGCTTGCCATCCAGATTCTGGTGCTCTTGAGCTTCCACAGTTTGCGCTCGCCTCGCTGGTGTTTATTGGGCCATTTCTGGTCACTAAGGCAGCTGCTTTTGCTGAAGTTTGCGCCCCGGTAATTGTAATTGTTCCATCGTCATTTCCGTCATCCATCAAAATAGAATAGGCAACCAGCTCTCCAGCTTCAATCTCACCATCACCGTCAACATCAGAAGGAAAGACCCAGGCATTATCATTCGCATCAATACTGGCATCACCGGTGGGGTTGAGGTCAAGCCTTTCTTCATCTGGAAACGTATAGGGCTCGTAGGGATCGTTCACCGTAATCTTAGGAATACCGTTATTGCCGTCATTGAGCATCATGCTGGCAATGACATCGCTTGAGGGAACGCCGCCCGGAAAACGACTATCCTTAGAAAACAAGTACTCAAGCTTCGATTTAGCCCTGTCGATAGCCGGGGCAGCCGCGCTATCAATGACCTGCTGCTCACGTAGAGCCATCACACTTGTAGAGCGACTGAAAGTGCGAAAGCTGAGCGCCCCCACCGTCAGCGTCAGTACTAGCAAAAGCAGTGCGGTTGTGGGCAAAACAAAACCAGCCTTGCTGAGGCGAGTAGGCCGACTGACAAAAAACAAACTCCTTAGTAGACCGCTCATAAAACGACGACTGAGCCGTTGAAAATCGGAGCGCGATCTTTTGTGTTTTCTGTAGCGAGTCTGCTTGTCGGGGGACATGGCGGGCTTCCTAACTGAGTAAGAGAGCGGCAAAAAGTGAGAACTAACGTTTCAAAACACTTATTGCGATGCTGCTCGCTCAGATTACCCAGCCTGTGTAGCAAAAATTATCAGTAAGTCTACCCATCTAGAGAGCAATGAAAACAGAGGTTTTAGCCATTCACAGAAATCGAGCAAGACTGTAAAGAGAGCACAAAAAAGAGCAGCCCTCTGTAATTTCATAGAGAGCTGCTCTTTAGAATTCAGTTTTTTAGTCGTCCAATCCGCTGCTAGCGCGGTCGAATTTAATACTTGTTAAGATTGAGACCTGCTTCGCGAGCCATCGCTTCAAGACCTTTTTTCTCTAGGGTCTTTAGAGCCTTGGTAGAGACGCGGAGTTTTACAAAACGGTTGCCCTGAGGCCACCAGATACGCTTGTCTTGAAGGTTAGCTTCTTGAAGGCGCTTGGTACGGCGGTGAGAGTGAGAGACGGAAAAGGCGTTATTGGCTTTTTTGCCGGTGAGGTCGCACTTCTTAGACATGAGTATTCTACGCTAACGGAGTTATTTATTATAGACAGCTATGGTCAAAAGGCCAAAGGCAGACTTTTAAAAATCTACCTTTGGCCTCGGCTTGAGTGATGGCGTTGGTCCTTTGTTCTCAAGTTTCAGCCGAGTTCAGGGGGCTAAAGCCAAGAGCGTTGAACGATTTTACCGCTCGGTTAGCTGGGTGAGTAGGTTTGTAGAACGCTCGGTGAAGGCTTTCATGCCGTCAGCATCAAAACCTTTTTGGGCCATGAGGGCAAGGTCATAGACTTGCTCACAGATTAAAGTAGCAAGCTGAGCAGAAGGCGATTCACCACCATCGGTCTGGACGATGCTGCCTTGGCTGAGTTTGGCCACGTTTTGAATTAGAGGGTGAGAGGTATTGACAAGCAGGGTGTGCGAATCTGGAAACTCAACGCCTTGCTGCTGAAGAAATGCACTCATTTCTTGCATTCTGCGCAGTTCCTCGGGGACGAGGACCATAGCAGGTGGGGCTGATTGGTCACCAGACTTTAGCGCTTCGGTGCGAATTTTGATGCTCGGTCGGTTGAGGGCTTTTTCAAAGACTTCTTTGACCTGCTCGCTACGTGTTTTGTTCGTAGTGGCATCAACGATTTCGTTTTCCTGCTCGCTATCGATCAGGGTGTCGTCAAGATCGGCATCAACCCTTGAGAACTTAACGTCTGAGTATTCTTGCTCTAGGAAGGAGACGAAGTGGGTGTCGATGAAGGAGTCCATGAAGAGGACTTCTAGCTCTTGGTTTTTCAGCAAGCTGATATAGGTGGCCTGTGAAACTTCGTCGGTGGCGTAGTAGACCCGGTTTTCGTGCTTTTCTTGGTTGCGCTCTAGGTATTCCTTGATGGTGGTATAGGAATTTCCGTTGGCATCTACCGCAGATTTTTCGTTGACATCTGCCCAGGCATCGTCGCCGTCTGCCTGATCGGCAACTTCGACTTCGACTTTTGGCTGGTCTGATTCGGCTAAGTCGGCGGTGGAACGGAAGATGACGTAGTTTTGAACCTGCTTTTTGAACTTCTCGTCGTTGAGAGAGCCAAATTTGACAAAGGTGCCAAGGTCTTGCCAGATGCGGACGTACTCAGAGATATCGTCACGGTATAGCTCTTTGAGGCGATCGCCCACTTTCTTCGCAACGTAATCAGCAATTCTGCGTACGGTTCTATCTGCCTGCAAGAAGCTACGAGAGACGTTCAAAGGAATATCTGTACTGTCAATCACGCCGCGCAGGGGCGTTAAGAACTTAGGGATAATCTCTTCACAGTTGTCGCTGACAAAGACCTGATTGCAGAACAGCTTTATTTGCCCTTTGTTTAGCTCTACGTCTGGCTTGAGCTTAGGGAAGTAGAGGATGCCGTTGACCACAAAAGGATAGTCAGTGTTTAGGTGGACCCACAGTAGGGGCTCTTCCTCGTAGGGGTAGAGATAGCGGTAAAGGTTGAGGTAGTCCTCGTCCTTGAGATCGCTAGGAGACTTTTTCCACAGGGCTTCTTGCTTGTTGATGACTTCGCCGTTGAAGTCGATGGGCACGGGCATGAAGTCGCAGTAGGTCTTGACAAGCTGCTTGATACGGGCGTCTTCAAGATACTCCTGCTCATCGTCGTTGAGGTGGAGGGTGATGGTGGTGCCGCGTTCGGTGCGATCGCTCTCACTCAGCTCAAAAGACGTACTGCCGTCACAAGACCAGTGCACTGCCTGAGCGTCTTCTCGCCAAGAGCGGGTATCAATATCGACCCGGTCGGCCACCATGAACGAAGAGTAGAAGCCTAAGCCAAAGTGACCAATAATCTGCTGGTCAGACTCGTCTTTGTATTTCGAGATAAATTCTTCGGCACTCGAAAAGGCAACCTGGTTAATGTACTTTTTGATTTCATCAGCCGTCATGCCAATGCCAGTATCGCTAATGCTGAGCGTTTTAGCGTCTTTGTCTACAGCAATTGTAATTTTGGGCTCTACCTCACCGCTGTATTCACCAGAGCGAGAGAGCATATTGAGCTTGCTAATGGCATCTACACCATTGGAAATCAGCTCACGGATAAAGATTTCATGGTCGGAATATAGCCACTTTTTGATAATGGGGAAAATATTCTCGGTATGGATACTGATGTTACCTTGTTCCAAAACCGTAGTCATAGAAATACGCTCCGTTGCCTTTTTGCAATGTATAAAAAACCTAAACTCTATTTTGTTTGATTCTAGAGCGAGTGCAATAGAGGAAAGCCGAACTACCGCTGATCAGGTTTCCCTACCCAGATGCATTGTCAGGTCAATTGCTGATAAGCGTTGCGAAATATAGGCCTGCTGCTGCGAGCTGAACAAGCTATAAAATTTTGTGGAATTAGCACTGCGAATAGATGACGTTACGCCCGCTTTCCAGGGCTCGCGAGCTAGGCAAACCTGATGGGCGATCGCCGTATAGCCGCTCAGCATCGTCGGGAGAAAGCTGAGATCCATAAACTGACAGAGGTTTTCTAGCGCAGTTTGTGGCCTAGCCACAAGGTCTTCGTAGCTCAGCAAAAAGTGGTTAGGGGCATCAGCATACTGCAAGCTAATAGAGACATCCTTGATCCATCGCTCTATGGACAGCTCAATACTAGGAGGTTCATTGGCCCACTGTTTGGGATATTTTTGACGAACATCGTAAAGAGAGGCCACGGTGTCTTTGCCTGCGCGGATGATGTGGATGAATCTGGGCCGGTCGATATGCCGGGCGATGTAGTCGAGATGATAGAGATGAGAAGGGGTTTTTTCTATCCAAATGGTTTTGTTTTGCTGAGTGGCAATCTGATCGAGCGTGTTTGAAAAGTAGGCGGTAAGCTGCCGGGGAAAAAGAGCGAATGGGGAGAGGCGATCGCTCTTGTAGCCGCTCTCTTGTAAAAAGCTAGAGAGCGTAGGTTTGGCGCGACGAGAAATGATGCCAAGCCGCTTGCGCTTTGGCTCGCTGTGCGGAAATAGATGATTAAAGAAGTTGGATTCTGGGAATGAGATGACTTCTGGATGGGATGCGAGCAGGCTTTGAAGCAAGGTAGTTCCCGAGCGGGCGCATCCGACAAGAAAGAATCTTTTCATAGGCTTAGGCGTGATAAGAGCCGGTGAATATTAACGATGCTAGAGATATAGTTTTTCTTCCCTAGATAGCCCCTGTCTCAACGCGGCTGTTGGTGCGATCGCTTCTTTGTTTAAAGAACTAGACCACATCCTCTATACCAGTTGGAAACCAGCCAGTTAGAAACCAGCCACTTAGAAACAGACCAATCGCAAATCAGCCAGTTGGGAATCATAGAAGCGCGAGATTCATCGTTAGCGAGTTTTCTGACAGTTTTTCTATGACAACCCAACAACCCCTTGTTTCTGTCATCATCCCTACACACAACCGTCAGAGCTTAATCGAGCCTGCGATTGAAGGCGTACTCAATCAGACGTATGAGAACTATGAGCTGTGGATTGTCGATGATGCCTCAACCGATGGAACCGCTAACTGGATAGCCGAGCGTTATCCACAGGTAAAGCTGAAGCGCTTAGCAGCCAATGTAGGGGCGGCTGAGGCGCGCAATGTGGGCATTCGAGCAGCCAAGGGAGCCTTTATTGCCTTTCTAGATTCAGATGACTACTGGGCTCCAAACTATTTGGAAGTTCAGATGCGATCGCTGCTAACAAGCCCAGATGCCAGCTTTATTTTCTGCAATCACCGCGAGATCTTACAAAACGGCGCGGTTAAGCAGTGTACATACCAGCCCTCACAAGCGTATCAGGACCTCATTCATCGGTCTTTAGCCGACGTTTTTATCTACACCATGTCAGCAGTCGTCGTTCGTAAAGCCGCGCTAGATCGCTGTGGGCTACTCGATCGGCGGCTAATTATTTGTCATGACAGAGAGCTATACATTCGCCTCTTGCAAATTGGGAAGATGGCTCATGTTCAAGACGCTTTGATAACGCGCGTAATGCACGACCAAAACATATCTACCGATTATCAACGCTGGGCCCAGTATGTTTTCCTAATGCTTGATATCTTCTTCTCCAACCCTCAAAATCAAGCCTATTTCTCTCTAGAGCCAACCGTCCGTAGCGCCTGGGCAATGGTCATTGCGCGGCACATTTGGCAAACAGAAAGATCTCTGTGGCGTAGTGTTCCTATGGTTCTACGAGCAGTTGGCGCTGCGCCAAATCTGATGCTAAGGAAGCTACAGAAAAAAGTGCGGCAGAAAGCAGCCTGATAGTCTAACTAATTTCTGAGTTTGGGATCAGAAACTTGCGCTTACTACCTAAAGTAAGTCCCTTCTAGAGCGGTAAGATTCCGCGTCTTCTTATGGTGATACGGAACGCTCGCCCTAGCGCTCTGTAGCAGTCAGCAGCATTCAGCGTGTTCAGTATTCAGCATGTTTTACTAGGCACAGTGAGCAGTTGCTGATAGAGCGCAGAATATTGCCGGGCCTGATGAGCAAAGGTAAATTTGTCTTCAACCGTTTGACGTGCATTTTGAGAAAGGGCTCGCAGACGAGGAGCATCTTCTAACACCCAACTAATACCTTTTGCTAAGTCAACAGCATCAAAGCAACGGGCAAAATATCCGTTGTATTGATGAACCACACTAGCCCTAAGCCCCGTCGTATCAAAGGCAACAACGGGTGTTCCACAGGCCATCGCTTCGATCGCCGTTTTGCCGAACGCCTCTTGGGTAGAAGGCACAACCATCACATCAGCAGCAGCATAGGCTAGAGCCAGCGTTACGTCGTCAGCTAAGCGACCTAAAAAGGTTGTAGGCAGCCGAAGATCGAGGTCCTGAGCAGGTCTGTCGGTGCCAAAAACAACTGCTTCAAGTGAATCAAGCTGAGATTGAGCGCTAAGGTGTTGCAGCGCCGTGCGAAGGAAGCTAAACCCTTTACGCACGTCAGCTGTGGGACTGAGCGCGCCGAACAGAATTAGCTTTTTGTCAGCAGGCAGTTTGAGCAAGCCGCGGGCAGTCAGTTTTTCAATCGGTCGGTATTTTTCCGTATCAATAGCGTTGTAAATCACCTGAATTCGCTGATGAGCAAACAGCTTACTTTGCCTTGCACAGTCGGCTAGCCATTCGCTCAAAGGGGCAATCGTTATCTCTAAGTCTTTCCAGGCAGCCTGTTTTCGATGCCAGGTTCTGTAGGATAAGTCACGCATTTTTTGAGATCCTAGCGCGGGGCATTGGCCACAGCCGTCTTGGTAGGCAGTGCACTCAGCCGAGTAGTGACAGCCGCCTGTAAAGGGCCACATATCGCGCAGGGTCCAAACTAGGTGGCGATGCCGAGTCTGCTGAAATAAGGCCAAGTCTTGTGGACGCAGCAGGCCGCCTGCGACCCAGTGCAAATTGATAATATCTGGGTCGATGTTGTTGACTTGGGCAACGATGTTGCCAGGATAGATAGCAGGAGAAAATGCGCCAGGTCTTTTGTGCTTGTAGTGCTTGAGCGGCCAATACTCAACGGTTTGGCGGATACCCCTTTTGATTTTTTGGGAGCCAGTGATACCCCTTGAGCCAGTAACCGTCGAGTCGCTGGTGAATTTTTCAGCCACTAGCATATGTGAATCTATGCCCGCTTGCTGCAAAGCTTTATGCATCCAATAGGCCCCTCTGGCCGCGCCCCCATTCGCATCGGCGGTGCTCAGGTGAAGGACTTTCATGACTGATTCAAGACGGATTGAGCAATATCGGCTGGGATGTTTTGACGGTGGAAGTATGCTTTGATGCGATTTTGCTTAACGGGCCAGGGAATAAGTTCGCTGCCGATGATTTTTACCAGCTTGCGACAGTAAAAGGTGACGTATTTCCACTGGGGAACTGACGGCTGGGCGCGATGAATGCTGTTGACCATGTGCTCAACATTGTGCGGCGATCGCCGACTAGACAGACCTTTAAGAACCTGCCATTTTTCCGACAAGCGCCTGCTAGTGGCCCACTGAATCCACAGCGGCATATAGCGAATGACATCGGCAGGCTGGTACTCGGCTGTTGCTCTCAAACGGCTAGAGAGCTGAGCTGTGTAGCCGTTTTCTTTGGCACGACATATATATTCAAAATCACCGCCATAGTGTCGAAAGCGCTGGGTATCGGGCAGGCCAATATCAGCAATGATGCGAGTAGGAAGAATGGCAATGTTGCCGTTGAGGGTATCGACGTCAAGCGTTGGCTGAGTGAACTGGGCGGTGTCGTTGACAAGCTGGCTAGCGATAACGCCGCCGAACACAATCCAGTTGGGGTGGTGCTGGGCACAGACAATACCGCCTATCAGCACCTTGGCGCTAGGCGTCTGAGCATGCTCTATTAGCTGGCGGATGAAGCTATCTGACAGAGTGATGTCGTCGTTTAGCCAGACGATGTAGTCCGTTTTGAGCCGATCGGCGGCGTATCTCATGGCTTGGGCGATCGCGCCTGTCCACCACAGATTGCCGTCGCCGCGCAAAAGATGAACCTGAGGAAACTGCTGGGTGATTAGCTCAGGCGTGCCGTCACTAGAGTCGTCATCGACCACCACAATCTGAACATCTGCAGACGGGCAAAACTGAGCACACACCTGCCGATCTATCTGGTCGGTTAGCTGCTGCAAAATTGCAGTTGTAAAATCTTTTCGATTGCGTACTGGAATAGCGATCGCAAAAGTGGACATAGCCGAGCTACTGATTGAATTCAATTTATATATGCCCAATTGCTCGGCCCCAATTGCTCGGCCCCAATTGCTCGGCCCCAAGCTCAGCCGTTCGTCTAGGCAGCTCGGCTGGATAGTTTGGCTCAGTTTTTTCGATTTGAAGGGCTGTAACGCCACATTTAGCGTTTGGAGCTAAGAGCAGACACTATATTGTGCTAATGTCTATTGCTATAAGTGTGATATAAGATTGCACTCTCTATCTTTTTATCTCCTCAAATCCCATGGTTCAAGAACTTGAGCGCACCCGGCCAAAAAGTCCGTTCCCAGTCAATGCACCTGCGGCCTATCCAGTGTTTTACCGTACGTACAGCCGTCGATTTGAAGGGGGAAGACGAGAAGCTTGGCAGGATGTTTGCGATCGCACGCTCACCGGCCTAGTAGAACTTGGCAAGCTCACTAACGAAGAGCGCGAGCTAGTTTCCAAAATGCAGCGAGAGCTGAAGGCCATGCCCTCTGGCCGCTGGCTATGGGTAGGTGGAACCGACTGGAGCAAAAACCCACAGAATTTTTCGGGCGCGTACAACTGTACGAGCACCAACGTGATTGACTGGCGAGCCTTTGGCCTGATGATGGACTTGGCCATGATGGGCTGTGGGACAGGCGCGGTACTAGAGCCAAAATATATTAATCAGCTCCCAAAAATTCGCAATAAAATCACCGTCAAAATGCGTGGCAACGTAGGGATGACGATTGAGAGTCAGCGGCGCGAAGAAGCTGAAATCAAGATAGACGAGGCAAACAATCGCGTTGAGATTATTGCAGGCGATAGCCGTCAGGGGTGGGTGAAGTCTTACCAAACGCTACTAGAGCTTTCGACTGATGAGCGGTTTGACAAAGAAGTAGAAGCGATTATCGACTTGAGTGATATTCGTCCGGCAGGAGAGCAGTTGAAAGGCTTTGGCGGCATGGCGAACCCTGTGAAGCTACCTGAGCTATATGAACGCTGTGCCAAGATCTTGAATAATGCGGTGGGTCGTCAGCTCAATTCAATTGAGTGCTGCTTGCTAATTGATGAAGCCGCAGCCTGTGTAGTTGCCGGAAATATTCGGCGCTGTCTACCAGAAGATGCACTTGTACATACGGCGAAAGGACTTGTGCCGATCAAGGATGTTCAGATTGGCGATCAGGTGCAGACACCGCTAGGCTACCGCAAGGTCGTTAATAAGTTCGATCAAGGACAGCAGGATGTCTATGAGATTGGAACAAATGGGCCTGTGCCTCGGGCGACGTTGAACCATCAAGTGGCTGTTTTTGGCGATGCGAAGGGTCAAGTTGAATGGAAGCGGCTATCTGAGCTAAGTGAGGGCGATCGCCTCATGCACAGCAATCAAATACTCACCGGAACGCTCACTCACCTACCGGCTGATACGACTACCCAACGACCAGAGCAAAGCCGCACCGCTGAAGATATTCACATTCCTGAACTAACTGCTGATGTAGCATGGCTAATTGGCTTCACGCACGGTGATGGATACGTTGCCTTAGGACGCAATAAGCACAACAAGCCTTATGGTCGTGTGGAATGGGCAATGAGCGAGCGTGACAATGATCCGAGATTGCTTTCGCAGCTACGGGCTAAAATTGATGCTGGGCTAGCTGAGTTCAAACTAACAGCGACTCATGGCAGCGTTCGAGGCGAAAATACTGCTAGGTCGGTTTGTTCTAGCATTCGCCTAGCCGAGTACTTTCACGCTCATATCAAGCAGCCCAACCAGCCACTTGAAGTTCCTAGCTATATCTTGCAAGGCTCTATAGATGTACGCGCGTCTTATCTAGCCGGATTGATGGACAGCGACGGCGCAGCGAATAACCGCCCCCCTCATCTGGTGACTAGCGTTTATCGCAATTTCGTCCGTCAGGCAGCGGCTGTTCTTTCTAGCTTGGGTATCGCAGGGCGTCTGTCGACGACCGTTCCAACCAATACAAACTGGCAGGTCAAGTACAACCTCAAGCTGCCTGCCTTAAAAGGACGATACAACACATTAATCGCACCGCATTCTGCTAAGGGTCCTCTCCGAGTAGGGCTAAAGACGTACGGCTTCACTTTGAGCGGCGCGATGATGCGCGAAGCCTATTCCTATAGTGAAATGCGAGGCATGGGGTTTCAGGGCAGCCACAGCGTTGAGTCCAACTATGAGCGCTATGTTGTCGAAGCCGATCTTGACTTAGACATTCCTGTGACTGTCAACGGACTGGGTAGCTACGATCATATTCAGACCTATGACATAGAAGTTGAAGAGGCCCACTGCTTTTATTGCGACGGCTATCTCACCCACAACAGCGCGGGCATGAGGCAGTTTGATAGCAATGACGATGTTGCTACTGGTGCAAAAGAAAACCTTTGGCGACAAGACGCGGACGGAAATTGGAGCATTGACCCGACCAAGGACGCGCTGCGAATGGCGAATCACACCCGGGTATTTCATGAAAAGCCATCGCCTGAGGAAATCGAGACTGCGGTACGGAAGCAGTTTTACTCTGGCGAGGGGGCCATTCAATGGGCCGGAGAGGCTGAAAGAAGAGCGCAGGGGAAGGGTCGCTACGGCCTAAATCCTTGTGTTACAGAGGATACTTGGGTCCATACCGGCGACGGACCGCGTCAAGTCAAAGAGCTGATTGGACGGCAGCACAGCACTTATGTGAATGGGGAGCTGTTTAGTACCACCGGAGAAGGTTTCTTCCTCTCTGGAGAAAAGCCAGTTGTCGAGCTAGTGACGAAAGAAGGCTTTGTGCTAAGACTGACTGGAAACCATCGCGTTCTCAAAGTTACTGCGCAGACTCAAAAAAAGCAGTATACCGAGTGGACAGAAGCAAGCAAACTTCAGCCTGGAGACTCCGTTTTACTGCACGACCACCGCGATCTGCAAGCTTGGGACGGAACGGGGAGCCATGATCAAGGCTGGCTGCTCGGTAGCCTTATCGGAGATGGGGCTTTGGCTAAGACTCAGTGGAACGACACTGGCCTACTGCGCTACTGGGAAGCTTCCGCTAATGAAATGAGTCAGTATGCCGTTCAGTTATTAGAAGCGGCAGTTGGATACGAAAAGAGAACATCGGAGGCTCACTATCACAAACAGCTAAAGCATCGAGTGGTTAACTCGACAGGATTAGCTAAGCTGGCAGCTGAGTTTAGGATTGTTCAGGGCAGTAAAGATATTACTGAGGATATAGAACAGGGTAGCTACGAATTTTATCGTGGCTTTTTGAAAGGTCTTTTTGATGCGGACGGCAGCGTTCAGGGTACACAACAGAAAGGCGTGAGCGTTCGCTTAGCGCAGAGTAATCTTCCGAATCTACAGGCAGTTCAAAGAATGCTGGCGCGGTTGGGAATTGTCTCTACGATCTATCAGGAAAGACGCCCGGAGCAATATCGGATGCTACCCGATGCGCAAAGGCAACCTGCTGAGTATTTGTGCGCCGCTCAGCATGAACTGATTATCAGTAAAGACAATCTTTATCACTTCCAGAGAGCTGTCGGATTTCAGGAGCCGAGCAAGTCGGCAAAGCTAGATAAGCTATTGGGTAGCTACAAGCGTCAGTTGAATAGAGAACGATTTACGGTTACCGTTCAATCTATTGAATCTAGTGGCATTGAGAAAGTTTATGACTGTACTGTTCCTGGGGCCGCTTGCTTTGATGCAAATGGCTTAGTCGCCCACAATTGTGGCGAAATAATTGGTCAAGATTTTCACTGTAACTTGGCCGAGATTCATCTGAACCAGATAAGTCCAAATGATGAGCAGGCACAGAATGATGCGTTTAGAGCGGGCGGGATTGCCGTGGCGGCCCTGCTTAACCACGAGTTTTCTGAGGAGCGCTACCAAAAATCGCGGGAAGCAGATCCCATTGTGGGCGTTTCGTTCACGGGCTTCTTCGACTTTTGTGTGAAAGCATTTGGCGTCGAATGGCTCGAATGGTTTGCAGACGGTCGGCCTGACACCATGCAGGGGGTTGAGTTCAAAGCGCAGGAAAAAGCGTATTTGAGCCGCTGGAAGCAGGTGGTGCACGAAACGGTGTGGGAGTATTGCGATCGCCATAACATCCGTCGCCCTAATCGCTGCACAACCGTACAGCCGGCAGGGACAAAGAGCCTGCTGACAGGGGCATCGTCTGGTTGGCATCCACCTAAAGCCCAGCGCTTTATTCGCCGTATTACCTTCCGCAAGGACGATCCGGTAGCGCTGGCCTGCATGGACTATGGCTACTCAGTAATTCCTTCGCAGTCTGATAAGGATGAAAAGGGGAACCTGCTAGACGATCCGTTTGATCCACGCTGTACAGAGTGGCTAGTCGAGCTGCCAGTGGAGGTTGACTGGGCCAACTTGCCCGGTGCAGATGAAGTATCAATTGAACAGTTTTCGGCGCTGGCTCAGTTTGACTTTTATATGCAGGTGCAGAAGCACTACACGGCGCACAACACGTCGGCAACCATTGAGCTGCGAGAGCAGGAGATTGAACCGCTAGCAGCGCGAATTACAGCCGCCATTCAAACTGATGAGGGCTACGTATCAGCCGCGCTGCTAGCTCGGTTTGACGATTTGCAGACATTTCCTCGGCTGCCGTTTGAGCCCATTAGTAAGGATGAGTATGAAGCGATGCTGGCAACGGTGCGATCGCGTCGCCAGACAGACAACTTCCACGCCGCGCTAGAAAAGCATGATGCGGGTGAGCTAGTAGAAGCCGGGCCAGCGGGCTGTGATTCGGATAAGTGTCTGATGCCAGAGAAAAAGCCTAGCTAGCATCAGCTAGCAGCAATTCTCGCTCTGCACTCTTTTGAGAGCGAGATTCTAAGACAAGATATAGGCTCAGTTCGCACAAAAAGGGAACGCTCTTTCAAAAGGGCGTTCCCTTTTTCGTCTGCCTCTTTTTCCCGTCTATCGTATGAAGATTTTCGGGAATCGATGCCACATTTTACGTATCTCCCTACACGATAGAGCAAGAGTCTTTGATGTATCGAAACGGGTATGAGCTGTTTTTGACATCATTGTTGACCATTCACCCTTTACCCTTAGAGCGACCTTTTTGTGCAGTCAGTTTATTGGTTTTGTGTAGCGATTGGTGGTGTCTTTGTCGCCTTGTCTTTGGTCGGTGGCGGCGAGCTGCTAGATGACCTAGAAGCAGATGCAGATTTCGACATAGATGCAGATGTAGATGCGGATGCAGATTTTGATGCCGATTTCGACGCAGATGCGGATGCGGACTTTGATGTAGACGCCAACGTTGACACCGATATCGACACCGATAGCGATTTTCAGGTTGATACGGATGTAGCGCTGCTAAAAGCCAAGCCGCATAGACGCAAACAGCTACCGATGCTGCTGTCTTTATTGATTAGCTTTAAGTTCTGGACGTTTGGCGGTTTTTTCTTTGGTCTGACCGGGCTAGTGATGACACGGCTAGAGCCAGGACTCGGCGGGACCGTAATTTTTGCGATCGCCCTTGCTATGGGCATTGTCTGTGGTGGAACGCTGGCCGCAACGCTGCGCTATCTAAAGCACCGCCGGGTCGATAGCCTGGTGCGCAATGAAGATTTTTCGGGCCTGGTGGGGACAGTAGAGCTGCCTTTCGACACGCACAGTAAGGGAAAAGTTTTCTTGGAAGTGGGTGGGAGTACGCTGCACCTGATTGCTAGAACCGATGAAGAGATTAGCTTTCAACCGGGCGATCGCGTTTTAGTGGTCGGTCGTAGCCAAAATCGGCTGTGGGTCGTTTCTAACCGACATACGCTCGAACCCTAACTTTCTTTGACCTACGGAGATATTTACGATGAGTCAGCCTTCTTTTCAACTAGAGCACATCACTGCTAACCAGGCCGAAACCTCTACAGCCGAGCAGCCCGCGATTGTCTTGGCCCAAGCACAGCCCGTGCGGCCCAACGCCGAGATGCCCGCCGCACTTGGCGCGCTTGGGATCGGCAGCATTGGCGTGACGCTAGTTGTTTTGGCCAGCATCATCGCGTTGCTCAAAGCCTGCCTTAGAATTTGTAAGCCCAACGAGATTTTGATTATTTCAGGCCGTCAGTACAAGCAGCCGAGCGGTCGAGAAGTTGGCTATCGGGTGGTTTTTGGCGGACGTGCTTTCGTGATTCCGGTGATTGAGCGCGTTGAGAATATGGATATGACGACGATGCCCATTCCGGTAGAGGTAAAAAACGCCTATGCCAAAGGCGGAACGCCGTTAAACATTCAGGCGATCGCTAATGTCAAAGTGTCTAGCAATCGCGGCATCGTCGGCAACGCCATTGAGCGATTTTTGGGCCATAACCAGTCCGAAATTCGCCGAGTTGTTCGCGAAACCCTAGAAGGCAACTTGCGCGGTGTCGTTGCCAACCTCACGCCTGAGCAGGTAAATGAGGACCGGCTAAACTTTGCCGAACGCATCGCCGACGATGTTGCCCGCGATCTCAACAAGCTAGGGCTTCAGCTCGACACGCTCAAAGTACAAAGCGTCACCGACGACATGGACTATCTCAGCTCTATCGGTCGCCGTCAGATTGCCAAGATTGTCCGCGATGCAGAAATTGCCGAGGCTGAAGCGATTGGGGAAGCTGAGCGGATAGAGGCCGACTGCCAGAAAAGAGCCGAGATGTTTAAGTCGCAAGCGTTGACGATTACGCAGCAGAAGACCAACGAGCTGCGCAAAATCAAAGCAGAGCTAGATCAGCGCTCAAAGTCGGAAGAAGAGCGGACGGCAGCAGCAGCCAAAGAGGCCCGTGCCCGCGCCGAGCAGCAGCTACAAACCGTGAGGGCCAAGTTAGAAAGGCTGCGACTGCAGGCAGATGAAGTTTTGCCCGCAGAAGCCGGTAGAGAAGCGCAGGCCCTACGCGCCAAAGGCGAAGCCGCAAGCATTGAAGAAAATGCAAAAGCAGCAGCAGCGGTCAATGAAATGCTGGCGCAGGTTTGGAAAGAAACAGGCACAGACGCCAGCCAGATCTTTTTGCTACAGCAGGTAGAGATGATTCTGCACGAAGCAGCGGCCATTCCACACCGCATGCAGCTAGAGAATATCAATGTGATTGATAACGGAGATGGAAAAGCGATCGCTAGCCTGGCCAATGTATATCCCGAAATTGTGCAGCAGTTTTTGCGACAGGTGGAACAGACGCTGGGTATTGATGTGATTGGCACGCTTTCTCAGGCTGGCAATTCGACGAGTGGCCCCAACCGAAGCGTTTCCCAAAACGTCTCTAATCAAGCAAATGGCCAAATAGGTGGCAGCAAAACAGATTTTGGATTGGATGCGGCGTCTACAAGCGCGTTGTCAGCGGACCGATAGATATTTCGCCGCAGGCTTTGCAATACAGATATTTCAGATCGTTTTAGAAGCATTTTCAGGAGAATTTAAACCATGCCTATTCTGATTCTTTTACTACTAGCAGGGGGTTTGGGCACCTTCACCATCAAAAATCTCTACTACATTTGTCAGCCAAACGAGGTTTTGATTTTTGCAGGCAGTGCGCGTAAAACGGACGGGCGCAAAGTAGGCTATCGCCTGGTAAAAGGAGGTAGCAGCATTCGGACACCTTTGCTGGAAAAGGTGATGAAGATGAATCTGACCAATATGATTATTGAGCTGAAGGTATCGAATGCATACTCTAAAGGAGGCATCCCACTGCATGTAGACGGCGTTGCAAACATCAAAATTGCCGGTGAAGAGCCTACCATTCACAATGCAATTGAGCGTTTGCTGGGCAAGCCTCGCAAGGAAATTGAGAAGATTGCCAAAGAAACCCTAGAAGGGAATCTGCGCGGCGTTTTGGCTAGTCTCACGCCCGAGCAGCTGAATGAAGATAAAACGGCTTTTGCTAAAAGCCTGCTAGATGAAGCCGAAGAAGATCTTGAAAAGCTGGGTCTGGTCTTAGACACGCTGCAAATTCAAAATATCTCGGACGATGTGCGCTATCTAGATTCGATTGGGCGTAAGCAGCAGGCTGATTTACAGCGAGATGCCCGAATTGCCGAGGCCGAAGCCAAAGCCGAATCGATGATTCAGACGGCTGAAAACCAGAAGATCACTGCCGTGCGACGGCTAGATCGCGACATTGGCATTTCTCAGGCTGCGGCTGAGCAGAGAACGCAGGATGCCCTAACAATGCGAGCCGCGGTTGTGGCTGAGGCAGAAGCTGAGATCGCGGCTTCGCTGGCCCGAATTCAGGCAGATGTACCGGTGCAAGAGGAACGGATTAAGCAGGTGATGGAGCAGCTAAAGGCGGATGTGATTGCGCCTGCCGAAGCCGAATGTAAGCGGGCGATCGCACATGCAAAAGGCGACGCCGCAACCATCATTGAAGAAGGTAAAGCGCAGGCACAAGGTACCCGCAGCCTAGCCGAATCATGGCTTTCAGCCGGTGACAGCGCTCGCGATATCTTCCTTTTACAAAAGCTAGAAGTGCTGTTGAAAACGCTAACGGCAACAGTACCTGATGTAGCTGTGCAAAATGTAACCGTCATTGACACCCAATCGGGCAATTTGGCAACGCAGGCAGCAGCATTTATGGCACAGCTAAAGCAAACATCGGGCGTAGACTTAGCAGGTGCGATTAACGGATTAAACGGAACGAGGGAAAACGGCAGTCGAACTTCGGCGCTTACAGAAAGCTCGACGGAGAATAGATAGGTTGCGACCAGCCTTCGACACGTGTAGGCTTCGGTTTTCGTGCAGGCTTCGAGGATCGGTTCGGTGTCAGGATCGATCGCTGCTAGGCTCTCAAACGTAGTCGAAGCCCACCTAGGCGCTCTACAATAAAGCATTCCATTTCATCAGAATCCATGAGACTTTCCCCCGCTGGGCAGCGTTTTTATCAGGAAGTGCAAAAGGCCGAAGGGAGAATTAACTTAGCAGCAGCAGCGCTCTACATCGCCCAGGAAGAATACTGGGATATGGACCCGGCAGTGTATTTAGAAGCTTTGGATGATATGGCGGCGGCAGTGCGATCGCGCCTACCCAAAAACCGCTATCCGCTCAAAGTCATTCAGGTGATCAATACCTACCTGTTTGAAGAGCTGAAGTTTTCAGGTAACCAGAAAAATTACTACAGCCCAGACAATAGCTATCTCAACTGCGTCATCGATCGGCGGCTAGGCATTCCGATTTCGCTATCGCTGGTCTATTTGGAGATTGCCAAACGGGTTCACTTTCCGATGGTGGGCGTGGGGATGCCAGGCCACTTTCTGATTCGGCCTGTAGTGGAAGATATGGAAGTGTTTGTTGATCCGTTTCGCCAGGGGGAGCTGATGTTTGTGGCCGATTGCCAAACGCGCTTTGAGCAAATGTTTCCGCAAATGGAGTGGAATTTAGCCTTTTTGAGCGGGGTAATGCCAAAGGCGTTTTTGGCGCGGATGCTGATGAACCTAAAGGCAATCTATACGCAGCTAGAGGCAGATGAAGCGGCAGTGGCCGTGCTCGATAAGCTGCTGGTGCTGATGCCAGGAGAGGTTCAGCAGATACGCGATCGCGGCCTTTTGCATCATCGACTCGAAAACTACGATTTGGCCGAGCAGGATTTGAGAGCGTATTTGCGATCGCGTCCTAGAGCCCCAGACGGTCAGCAAATTCAGCGAATTTTGGAGAATATCAATCAGCAGTTATGAAGCTAGCCATCGCAAAACCAGCAGTTGTGGAATAAGACATCAAGTAAATTTGAATTTTGACAGCGAGTGAGGGCAAGCTAATAGCAGTTAGTTAGACTCGTGGCTGAAGTTCACCGCGTAGCCAAAGCTATATGACTGGTGATTTCTTAATACGCATATTTCGAAAGCCTGGGCCCAACGTCCCAGGCTTTTTCTTGTAAAGGCTTCTGTGCACGAATCGGGCTTTCTTAGATAGCTGGGCTTTGTTGATACAATCTAGACCTAGTTTGCTTGAGATTTGATGAATGGATGTTATTCCGGCTATTGACCTATTAGAGGGGCGCTGCGTCCGCCTGTTTCAAGGAGACTATGAGCAGTCTGAGGTGTTTAACGACAATCCGGTAGACGTGGCTCGGCGGTGGGAGGCAGAAGGCGCGACGCGACTGCATTTGGTGGATCTAGATGGGGCCAAAGCTGGGAAGCCGGAAAACTGGCAGGCAATCAGCGCGATCGCCGATGCGGTCAATCTCCCTATTCAGGTTGGTGGCGGCCTGCGAGATGCCGACCGCGTCAAGGCGCTGTTTGACTTAGGCGTGCAGTATGCCATTTTGGGCACTGCGGCAGTCGAAAACCCAGATCTGGTTGGTCAGCTTAGCGCTCAGTTTCCAGGCCGCATTATCGTTGGCATTGATGCACGCGATGGCAAAGTTGCTACTAGGGGCTGGCTAGAAACCTCAGAAGTAATGGCCATAGAGCTGGCTAAGCGAATGGGCGACCAGGGCGCTGCGGCCATTGTGTATACCGATATCAAGCGCGACGGGACGATGAAAGGCCCGAATCTAGAGGCACTTAGGGAGCTTGCGATCGCGATTGAAACACCCGTAATTGCCTCTGGCGGTGTTAGCGCTGTATCAGATTTGCTGAGCCTGCTGACGCTAGTGCCTTCTGGTGTGTCCGGTGTGATTGTAGGCAAAGCTCTGTACACCGGAGATGTTTCTTTAAAGCAAGCGATTCGAGCAGTAGGGCCAGGGCGCTGGCAAGACGTCCCACCTGCTGGTGGAATGGGCAGCGCCCTGGCATAGCGGTGACCTAGTCAAGACATAAAAAGAGGCCGACACTGGGCAGTGTCAGCCTCTTTTTGTTTTTTACTTCTTGTGTTTTAACTGAACAGCCCGCTTGCTCAGATGGCTTGATTGTTTAAGCGGCCTCGGGATAAAGCGTTAGCTATCTTTATTCTTGAGCGCTTCAATTTCTTCGCGAATAGCGATTAGCTCAGCGGTCAAGGACGTCACTTCTGCTTGCAGCTCAGTATCAACGACAGGCGTAGCGATTGTAGTCACCGTTGGGGGCGTTGGGGGTTGGCTTTGAGTAAAAGGCGAAGACGCACTGCGAAAAGGTTCGGGCATTTGGCTGGTGACACCTTCAACAAAGTCACGGGCTTCTTTCTCAGTCAGCGCACCCCGCACTTCTAGCTTGTCTGCTATACGCTCCCAGTCAGTCCCGATTGCTGAAAATTCATCAGAGACCCGCTGAGGATCTTGTACGGCTTCTGCTGCGGTGGAGGCTGCGCCAAGTGTGACGCGGTAACCTTTTTGAATCAGTTCGAGCAGGGAGTCTGGGTTCATGGTGATAGTGGTTGCCTCGGAGATTACTCAGGTATATTGTGCCGTAAACTTTGGCTAGTGGGTATCAGGCTGCAGGTAGAAACAGCAAAGGAAAGGCTTGTTTTAGCAAGCAAGCAGCATTACTCCCACTCTATGGTTCCAGGCGGCTTGGAAGTAATGTCGTAAACGACGCGGTTAACGCCATCAACTTCATTGACGACGCGGTTAGAGATACTTTCTAATAGCTCGTAAGGGGCACGAGACCAGTCGGCAGTCATACCGTCTTCACTACTGACAAGTCGTAAAACAATCGGGTAGGCGTAGGTGCGCTGATCGCCCATAACGCCGACGCTGCGCACTGGTAGCAAGACGCCAAATGCCTGCCAAAAGTCGTGATAGCTATGGCTGCGGCGAATTTCTTGACGAATAATGTAGTCGGCTTCTCTTAGAATATGCAGCCGCTCTGAGGTGACTTCTCCCAAAATCCGAATTGCAAGCCCAGGGCCCGGAAAGGGATGTCGCCGCACAATATCATCCGGCAAATTCACCGCTATGCCTACCTTGCGCACTTCGTCTTTGAATAGCTTTCGCAGGGGCTCAATCAGCTTGAAGCGCAGATCTTTGGGCAGGCCGCCGACATTGTGATGGCTTTTGATTTTGACGGCAACTCTTTCACCGGTCTGCGGATCGACATTAGTATCAGCCGACTCGATCACGTCTGGATAGAGGGTGCCCTGAGCTAGATAGTCAAAAGGGCCCAGCCGAGTAGATTCTTCTTCAAAGACTTTGATGAATTCGTGGCCAATAATTTTGCGCTTTTCCTCTGGATCAGTAACGCCTTTGATTTTTTCTAAGAAGCGATCGCGGGCATTGATATATTCCACATTGATGTGAAAACGATTGTCAAAAATTTCGATCAGCCGTTCGGGCTCGCGTTTGCGCATAAAGCCCTGATCGATAAACATGCAGGTGAGCTGATCGCCGATAGCTTTGTGCAACAGAAAAGCCAGAGTAGAAGAATCTACACCGCCGGAGAGAGCGAGTAAAACCCGCTGATCGCCAACTTTAGCGCGAACTTCGCGGATAGCTTCTTCAACAAAAGCCTCAGTTGTCCAGGTGGGCTCGCACTGGCAGATGCTGTAAACAAAGTTGCGAATCAGCTCGCTGCCTTGGGCAGAGTGGACGACTTCTGGATGAAATTGCACGCCGTAAAAGTGTTTGGCGGTGTGAGCGATCGCAGCCTGTGGCGTATTTTCTGTATGTGCTAGCACCTCAAAACCTGCCGGCAGCCGAGTCACCGAATCGCCGTGACTCATCCACATAGTCGAAGCATCAACCACGCTCGCTAGCAAATCAGCCTCATTGTCAATCAGCAGCGCCGCCTTACCATACTCACCCCGGTCAGCCCGTTCAACCTGACCGCCTAGCTGCTGCACCATCAGATGCATCCCGTAGCAAACCCCTAGTACCGGAATACCTAAGTTCCAAATTTCGGGGTCGCAAACAGGGGCCCCTTTGTCATAAACAGAGCTAGGGCCACCCGAAAGGATAATGCCCTTAGGATTTAGCTGACGCAGTTGCTCAGCGCTGGTTCGATAGGAAAGGACTTCTGAATAGACTTCTGTTTCGCGAATGCGACGGGCAATCAGCTCAGAATACTGAGAACCAAAGTCTAAAATGGCTAGCATTTGACGGTTCAAAGTAGACACGGTGCTGGTAGCAGCCTCTGGAGACTGTGAGGTTGGAGGTTGTGTGGTAGGCGTTTTAGAAGTCACAATAATCCCTTTTTTCTGATTTGCTGATATGGTGATGCTGGCTTGGGCTAGGCCACATCTAGAATGTGCTGCTTAACACCTTTAGATAAAGGTGCACGGGCTTTAAGTATTTGGCTTTAAGTATTGGTGTCTTGAGGATTGATGCGTTGAAGATTTAGGCTTAGGAAATTTGGAAAGTAAGCAACGACTTATAGAGCAGGAAACGGAATTTAACGGCTTTCTTTACTTTCTTTTCTATCTGTCAGCTAGGCGTTAACCATGAAAGATTGGAGATAGCTTACAGCAAGAAAGTAAAACTTCTAGCGAAAATCCAGGTTTGGGGATACGAGCAACCGTTCTGGCTGCTTGCAGATTTGATACAAGACAGCTCAAAAGTTACTGACTCAAGAGATATATCAAGTAGAAAAAGTTGGCCTTTATGGTGAGTAAAACTCTCTACCAAATAGCGCTTAATTTATTAATTTTGCTTTTAATTAGAGTAGCAAACCCGTCGCCTTTAAAACATTGAGAGATTGAGGAGAATCCATCGGGCAGCGAGATCGGTGGCGAGGCCAGTATTAGGAGCCAGTGCGATCGCTAGCACTAAAGATCGGCGTTAAGGAGTAGCAAATCCTCAGCCGTCTTACTTTTGACGATGATCTGTCGCTGCCGATCGAAAAGAACACAGCCTACTTTTACTAGCTGTTCTGTGTGCGTGCGAATGTAGGCTTGCGATCGCTCATCAATCCGCTCAGACAAAACACCATACACCGCGCTCACCCAACGGCTACCGGCTTGAGCATCTAGCCCGCGCAAAATCTGTAGCGCCGCCTCACTTGTCCGGCTCGCCAGTACTTGCTGCACCGTTTCCGTTTCTAGCCCGGCCTGAGCGCAGTAAGCTGCCATAATTTCTTGCCTGCCATCGGCCACATGATGGTGCGTGTGAAAAATGCCACCAGCTAGCTTAATTAGCTTGCCGTGATAGCCAAACAGCAAAATAGAACGAACGTCCAGCGTGCCAGCTTCTGCTAGCAGCGGCCCGATCCAGTTAGCCGTCTTCAATCGCCTATTGGCATCAATCCCAACTTTAAGCGCTAAATCCAAACCATTCTCGCCCAGGCAAAATACTAAATCTGGGCAGTCCGCCGCCTTTTGTCGCAGCGCCTCTCTATAAGCTGTGAGCTGTGCCGGTGCGCTCAGCGGCTGGGCAATGCCGCTAGTTCCAAGCAAAGAAAGGCCGTCTATCACGCCAAACGCCTCGTTTGAGGTGCGCTTAGCCAGACGGCGACCTTCTGGCAAAATAATGGTCACTTCAATTTTTTGGTTGGCTTCTAGCTTTGGCAAAAGGTTCGCTAGCAGCAGCTTGCGAGCATAAGCATAGATGGCATCGCCTGCCGCGTGCCGCCCAACACCTTCACCACCTACTAGGCAAATTGAGTCTGTTTGATCCGCGTTCGCCCAGCTAACGACAGACCAAATAGGCGTATGGCGCGTAAGATCTAAATTATCGCCGGGATCGCTGCGGGTGATGGCTAGCGCCGAGCTAGAAGACAGCAGTGACGATTGCTCAATCGGAATATCTGCCGTTTTGGCAGGTTCAATTAAGTCAAGCGTGACTGAGGTTGTAGCAGCGGCGGTGGTGAGCTGGCGGAGGGCGGCGATCGCACCCGCACAGGCAAAAACAGGCAGGGTATAACCACTTCTTGGGCCACTCATTCACAAAAATCTCTCTACTCAAGCCATTACCCATCGTGTCATTTTTCGGTCAATAGTAGAGGATAGATAAAACCTGCGTGCTGCATAATTCATGGCTGCCATTGAAAAAACAATCCCAAAAGAAACCCGATTAGAAGGAACAACCTCGACATTTGAGCGAGCACCGCTCTTAGCCCCCAAGCCCATCGACTATCTGCGCATTAGTCTGACCGATCGCTGCAACTTTCAGTGCGTGTACTGTATGCCCGAAGGCGCTGATTTACAGTACGCGCTCAAAGAACACTGGCTCACCCACGATGAGATTTTGCGGCTGCTGCGTGAGGTGTTTATTCCAGTGGGCTTTACTCGCTTTCGGCTGACAGGCGGCGAGCCCCTGCTAAGACCAAACGTGGTGGAATTGGTTAGGGCGATCGCTTCGCTTCCCGAAACTCAAGATCTGGCCATGACCACCAATGGCTTTTTGCTCGCCGATTTAGCTCAGCCGCTATACGAAGCTGGCCTCAAGCGCATCAACATCAGCCTAGATTCACTCAATGCAGAAACCTTTAAAGCCATCATCGGCGGACGCGGGAAATCGCGCTGGCAAGACGTTTGGGCTGGGATCCAAGCGGCCCACAAAGTAGGATTTTCACCGCTAAAACTGAACGTCGTCGTCATTCCAGGCGTCAACGATCACGAAGTTTTGGATTTAGCAGCGCTCTCCATCGAGCGTGACTGGCACATCCGCTTCATTGAATTTATGCCGATTGGAAACGACGCCCTTTTTGACCATAAGGGTTGGATAGACAGTGAAACGATTCGTCGCCAAATTGCCCAGCGCTGGGGGCTAGAATCTGGCAGCGTGACTGGCAATGGACCTGCTGATGTGTTTCAAATTCCAGGTGCAAAAGGAACGTTAGGCTTTATCAGCCAGATGTCCGAGTGCTTTTGCGATAGGTGTAACCGCATGCGCCTATCTGCCGACGGCCTGTTGCGTCCTTGCCTACTGAACGAAAGCGGTCAAATTGATCTGCGTACCGACCTGCGCGCGGGCGTTCCCCTCGCGCAGCTACGAGAGCGAGTCGCTAGCCTGCGCCAGGAAAAACCTGACATCAACTTCAAAATGCGCGAGTCTGGCGTTACCGGAGCCTACAGCCGCACCATGTCTCAAATCGGTGGATAGCTGCTGATCTCAGCTGCGGATTTCGTTGGAAAATTCGTCAGAATCTGCTTATGTTGCCTGCTTTGCAAGCAGGGGGACGGCTTTTAGCAGCGTTTTGGTGTAGGGATGAGCCGGGGCGGCAAAGATTTGTGCGGTGGGGCCGATTTCTACGATTTTGCCGCTGTTCATGACGGCAATGCGATCGCATAAATACTTCGCTACCCACAAATCATGCGTAATAAACAAATACGTCAAATCCAGCTCGTCTTTAAGATCTAGCATCAGCTCTAGTACCTGCGCCTGCACGCTAGCATCGAGCATGCTCACAGGCTCATCACACACCACAAGCTTAGGCCGTGTGATCAGGGCGCGGGCGATCGCCACTCGCTGCTGCTGTCCGCCCGAAATATCACCCGGATAGCGATGATAGTAATCTTCTACCGGCGTCAGGCCCACCCGGTCTAGCATGGCCTCCACTTTCGCCTTGGCTTCTGCCTTGCTCGCTAGCCGATGAATCAGTAGCGGATCGGCAATGCCCCGACCAATCGTCATCATTGGGTTAAGGCAGGCATGGGGGTCTTGAAAGATCATTTGAATGTCTCGCCGCTTGGTCTGTAGCACTGAGCGAGATAGGTGAGTGAAGTCACTACCTTGGAACGTAATGCTGCCAGATGTTGGCTCTACAATTCTAAGCAGCGCCCTGGAAAGCGTACTTTTGCCGCATCCCGACTCGCCAACGAGTCCTAAAATTTCGCCAGGATAGAGATCTAGCGAAACGCTATCAACCGCTTTAATCGGCTCTGGCGGCTCTTGGCGCAGCAGCTTGCCAAGCAGGCCCTGTTCTAAAGCGTAGTGCTTTGTAAGATTTTTTAGGCTCAAGATTGGCGACTCACTAGCCTGAGCTGTCGCCGAGTTCTGGGCTCCTGAGGACTGCAGCTGGTGGGCCGCGGCCAGCAAAGACTGGGTATAGTCTGCCTGGGGGTTAGTGAACACCGATTGAGTCGGGCCTGTTTCGACCAGCTTGCCTTGGTACATGACGGCAATGCGATCGCAATATTCACCCACCAGCGCCAAGTCATGAGAAATCAAAATCAGCCCCATATTTCGCGCCGAGCACAGCGCTGTGAGCAAATCTAATATCTGCGCCGAAACGGTGACATCTAGGCTAGTGGTAGGCTCATCTGCCACAATCAGCTTAGGGTTAAGCACTAGCGCTAGCGCGATGGCAACTCTTTGCCGCATGCCACCGCTAAACTCGTGTGGATATTGCCGCCAGCGGCTCGCGGGAATGCTGACCGATTCTAGAGTAGCGATCGCAATTTCCTTTGCCGCCGGCTGATCTAGATCGGATCGGTGCGCCAGCAGCGTTTCTATGCAGTGCTCACCGATCGTCATCAGCGGATCTAGCCGCGTCATGGGGTCTTGAAAAATCAGCGAGACTGCCTCACCTCGAAACTTTCTCAGCTCATCTGCCGAAAAACTGGCAATAGAACGATCTTCAAACGTGGCTTTGCCTTCAATTCGCGAACCACCGGGCAGCAGTCGCATCGCCGCTCGCCCCAGCGTACTTTTGCCACAGCCCGACTCACCCACAATGCCCAGCTTTTCGCCTGGTTTTAGCGCTAGCGAAACCCCGTCAACCGCCCAGGCTAGCGGCCCTGGGTAAGAGACACGAAAATCTTCTAACGCCAGTAGTGTAGAAGGCGTTGCAGTCGGTGTCGCAGAAGAGGTTGTTGAAGCAGGGCTATCTGGCGAAGCTGGAAAAGCGCTCATAAATTCCAATTATTTCTTTTCAAATTTTCTCATCAAATACGCCACTGCAAAGTCTCCGTGCGGATGCTGTGCCAGCAGGTCGCCTAGCTCAAACACGCGTCTTGCTAGCTCGGGTCCTAGCTTTTCAACGACAGCCTGACGCTGCCGCTCTATCTGCTCTAGCAGTCGCACCTTGGCCTGCCAATCAGGAACAAATACAATCGGAATTTGAATATGCAGGCCGAGTGCTTCAAAAATTTCCCATTCACCGCGATCGCACCACAGCCCATCGCAAACCGGACAGCGCTCTATGTAAAAAGAGGTGCTCTCTAAGTTCAACCGGGCTCGCTTTAAGTAAGCCCCACACTCTGGGCACAGGCCCGCTTTTTTATCTAGCGCCGCCGCCTCATAGTCACTCTCTAGCGTCAGCGGCAGCACTTCTGCTGGAATCGCCTCTAAGCCTGCGTTTACATCCTGCCACCGCTGATAGTTGAGCTTAGGTATCCAGTTGCCCTTGCAGCTTGGGCAATGCTGCGTGCTCAGCCCTGCCGCGAGTTCGCTAGGCTCTAACTCAATCCTGGGTTCTTTCGGACAGCGCACACCTCGCTCCTCTGTTATCGATAGCGATTAGCTTACACCGGTATCTTCCGCTGCGCAGACCTCGGCTATCATGGCCTGCGTAAACTGCTGTAGCTGATTGAGATGGCGCAAAAGCTGCGAGCATCCCCGGTCAATCGAGGCAGGCGATCGCGCGGTTCGCAGCCGCATGGATTCGATCACGATCAGCCGCAGTCGCCTGTGCGCTTCTGTTTGATAGGGTTGAATCCGCTGTGCTACAGCCGGTGCGATCGCCTCTAGGTCAGCCGATTCTGAACTGGCTGATTCTGAACTGGCTGACTCTGAACTGGCTGACTCTGAACTGGCTGACTCTGAACTGGCTGACTCTGAACTGGCTGACTCTGAACTGGCCGCGGCACTCAGCACAGACAATATTGACTGAAATTGCTGCTGCAAGTCATTTGCCTGCTGGCAGATCTTAGAGACAGCAATCGTCTCTGGAGCGCTCGTCGCCGGTTCAACGGCCTGTTGGAGAGTGCTAAGCGATCGCGAAAAAGTATTGAACTGATGACATAAGTCGATATCGTTACCCACAAAATCCTAAAAATCTACATACCAAGACATTATCTTTCATCAATCGCGTCGATATCCGTCGATCAATGCGGACAGTTTTGTTTATGATTGGTTACACACATCTTGTATATAAGGCTACATAGTTGCCCCATTCACACCTTTAAACTAAAACAAGGTTAAAAATTGTAACCCGACTAAAACTTGAGCTAGCAATGCCAGCTTTTCTCCAGCTCATAACTTGTGTTTTCTTGATAAGTCGGCTGAAAGTTTAGGAGTCCACCGAAGATATAATTGCCAGTTCCGCCAGAGCTAAGCCCCTAGGGCCCTTACCCGCAAAAAATTTCTGCAGCTAAACTTACGCCATTTGAGAGTGCGTTGAGGCATCAAAACTTGTTGAAGTCAGCTTCCTTGAACCGACTTCATCGGCCAATCCACTAAACATTCAGTAGATTGGCCAGCATCTTCTCTCTTCGCCGAAAAATAAGCAAGCCTGCTCAAGTGTGATTTTTATCCTGTCAGAGTGAATTTTTGCTTTAAGCTTCTTTGCAATTCTATTGCTACTTTCAAAGCCTTTCAAATCGCCACCTACCGCAGTCAGCCTTTTTACCTATCCCATCCGCCTTCGCTCAAATCATTCTCTCAAATCAGTAGAGTGTAGCCATGACTTCAACAGACCTTGCCATTCCTCAAGACTGCTCGCTCCCTGCATGGCTATCATCTTGCCTGCTAGAACACGGGGTGGCATCAGATGCTCGTCAGGTCGTTGGAGCGTTGGAATCCGCTGCTGAGGGAAGTGTTTCTCTAGAAAAATCTGCCCCAGAAGGCCAGCAGCTAAGGAAGCTAGTCATTACTCCACCAGTCGGTGGGGATCAGCTGGTCTGCCGCGCTTTTGAGTTTGCCTATCAGCTTCACAAGGGCCAAATGCGAGCCTCTGGCGATCCGTACATTGCTCATCCTGTGGCCGTTGCAGGTTTGCTACGCAGTCTAGGTGGCGATAGCGCGATGATTGCGGCGGGTTTTTTGCACGATGTAGTCGAAGACACCGAAGTAAGTGCAGATGAAATTGAGGCCCTTTTTGGAACAGAGGTTCGTCATCTAGTAGAAGGTGTCACTAAGCTCTCCAAGTTTAACTTTGAGAGTAAAAAAGAGCAGCAGGCTGAAAACTTTCGGCGCATGTTCTTGGCAATGGCAAAAGACATTCGGGTGATTGTTGTTAAGCTAGCCGACCGTTTGCACAACATGCGGACACTTGAGCATCTGCGGCCCGAAAAGCAGGTGCGGATTGCGAGAGAGACGCTAGAGATTTTTGCACCGCTGGCTAACCGATTGGGGATCGGGCGCTTTAAGTGGGAACTAGAGGATCTGTGCTTTAAGTATCTAGAACCTGACGCCTATAGCAATTTGAAGCAGCTAATTGTTGATAAGCGCACCGATAGAGAGGCCAGACTGCAACAGGTTGGCAGCGTACTGCAAGCAGGCATCAACCAGTTGGGAATTAAGTGCGAAGAGGTTAGCAGCAGACCCAAGCACCTCTATAGCATCTATAAAAAGATGGAGCGGCAGGGCAAGGAGTTCAGCGAGATTTATGACATCGCGGCGGTTCGTCTGATTGTGAATAGCAAGGACGAATGCTACCGAGCGCTCGCGGTTGCCCACGACCTTTTTAGACCCATTCCAGGCCGCTTTAAAGACTATATTGGCCTGCCAAAACCCAACCGGTATCAGTCTCTACACACGGTGGTCATTGGCCCGCACGGTCGCCCCATAGAGGTGCAGATTCGGACGGTTGAGATGCACCACATTGCTGAGTACGGAATTGCCGCGCACTGGAAATACAAAGAGTCAGGCAACAGCCAAACGACTGTGGGTGCGGACGAGGAAAAATTTACCTGGCTGCGACAGCTTTTAGACTGGCAAAACGAACTCAAAGACGCACAGGAATATCTTTCTGGCGTTAAGAACAACTTGTTTGACGAAGAGGTGTATGCCTTTACGCCCAGTGGCGATGTGATTCCGCTTAGTCGCGGTGCGACGCCGGTTGATTTTGCCTATCGCATTCATACAGAAGTAGGCAATCACTGTGCGGGCGCTAAGGTCTGTGGTCGTATTGTGCCGCTCGACACCGAGCTGCACAACGGTGACATTGTCGAAATTATTACACAGAAAAATGCGCACCCGAGCCTCGACTGGATGAACTTTGTGGTTAGCACAGGGGCGCGCAGTCGGATTCGGCAGTGGTACAAAAGCTTTCATCATGACGAAAATCGCGATCGCGGCCATGACATGCTCGAAAAAGTCATGGGCAAAAGCGGCCTAGATGCCCTGCTCAAAACAGCCCCCGCCCAGGCCACTGCCGAACGCTGCAACTACTCTTCGGTCAATGACTTGCTCGCTGGGCTGGGCTATGGCGAGATTACGCTAAACGCGGTTGTCAACCGGCTGCAAGAGGCTGTGAAGGAAGCGCAGCCCGCTGCCGTATCAGAAGGCATCACGACGCTAGAAGACGAGATTCCGGCGGTCAAAGCGCCAGCTAATCGCAAAACCGGATTAGACCATGCGCCGATTGCAGGGCTCGAAGGCTTACTGCACTATATTGCAGGCTGCTGTCATCCCATTCCAGGTGAGTCGATCTTAGGCGTGGTCTCAACTGGGGGCAGAGGCATTGCGGTGCACAAGCAAGGCTGTCGTAATGTGGAGAAGATTCCAGGTGAGCGGCTAATTCCTCTGCGCTGGAATCAGCCGGATGCGGCTAGTAAGGGTCAGCCAGATACCTATCCGGTTCAGCTTAGAATCGAGGTGATTGATCGAGTAGGCGTGCTTAAAGATATTTTGACTCGACTGTCAGATCTTAAAATCAACGTTCACAAGGCTGGTGTCAAAACATATCCAGACCAGATCGCTGAGATTGATTTGGGCATTGATATCCGCGACCATGCTCACCTCAACCAGACGTTTACCCATATTCGTAAGCTTTCAGATGTCTTGAACCTAAAGCGAATTGCGTCTGTGGATTAGAGTTTGCGGCTCAAGAGTTTGCGGCTCAAGAGTTTGTGGCTCAAGACCTTATGAATAGAGCCTTACGAACAGAGTCTTGTGAGCAGCGTTTTGTGAATTAGAGTTTTAGCCCTTGTCATCGAACCCCCTTTTACATTTACCCTACGAGTCGGCCCTCGCGGATCTCGGCGGTGATTACTACGATGCGGTCACGCCAGCAGCGTTTCCACAGCATATCTTGCGTTTTCGTAATGACGATCTGCTCAAAAAAATAGATCTTGAGTCTGAAGGGGTGAGCGATCGCAACTTTATCGAAGCCTTTGGTGAGTTCGCTGGTCACGAGTCCTTTCTTGCCCTGCGCTATCACGGCTATCAGTTCCGCAGCTACAACCCTTTTCTAGGCGACGGTCGCGGCTTTCTCTACGGCCAAATTCGCGGCACCGACGGCAAGCTTTACGATCTAGGCACCAAAGGCTCTGGCTCCACGCCTTACTCTCGCGGCGGCGACGGTAAACTCACCCTCAAAGGCGGCGTGCGCGAAATCTTAGCCTCTGAGGCCCTACACGCCCTCGGCGTTAATACCTCTCGCACGCTTAGCCTAATAGAAACGGGTGAAAATCTGATCAGAAGCGACGAGCCTTCGCCTACCCGCTCATCGGTTATGGTGCGCTTTAGCCACTCTCATATTCGCTTTGGCACCTTCGAGCGGCTGCACTACATCCAACGCCCCGATCTGGCCAAAACGCTATTGGATCATGTGGTTGAGATTTACTATCCTCACTTACTTGTTATCGACGATGAGCAGAGCCGCTATACGCAATGGTTTAGTGAGCTCTGTGAACGCTTAGCCACCCTGGTCGCCCAGTGGATGACCGTAGGCTTTTGCCACGCGGTGCTCAACACTGACAACATGTCGATCACCGGCGAGAGTTTTGACTATGGCCCTTTCGCCTTCATGGACGAGTACAATCCTCGCTTTACCGCTGCCTATTTCGACCAGTCTGGCCTCTACTCCTACGGAAATCAGCCTAGTGCCTGCCACTGGAACCTAGAAAGGCTCGCTGTTGCCCTCACGGAGGTAATTGACCCCAAGAATATGGAAGCCGGACTCGCTCAGTACCAACCCAAGTATGCCGAAGTGTTTTGCGATCGCATCCTTCAAAAGCTTGGTATCTCTACTGCGCTTAGCGCCCAGCTCTCAACGTTCAACCTTCAGCTACCCCGCGACCTAATTAGTCAAACCCTCACCCTGCTCGAAACCACACACGTCAGCTACCCCGATTTCTTTCTAGGCCTCACTGAGCAGTTCACCCCACAGTGGCAGGCTGACGAAGCTCTTATCTTTGCAGATACTCTAGATAGTGCCGAAGCCGAAGCTGCCGAACAGCTAAAGCAATGGCGCAAGATCTATCATTACTGCCTTAGCCAACTGCCTACCGAACAGCTAAAAGCTGTTCGGCAATGCTTACAGGCAACAAATCCCAAAACTGTATTGTTGCGCCCTCAAATCGAAGCAGTATGGGCTCCTATTGTTACGGCAGATGACTGGCAACCTTTTTACACGCTGTTGAAAAAGATACAGAATCCGACGGTGGTACAGAGAACAGCGGTATAACAATAAACAGATAACAACGGTCAAACGAACACTATCAAACGGAAACGGCTAAACAACAACAGTCAAAGGCGAACGATAAGCTATCAATATTCAATCAAAAATAGTTGATATGCCAAAGAACTAGGGCAAAATAGCTATACAGCACCTGTCGAAAAACTATCTGCATCTGGCCTTTTATTCTGACAAAGTGAATAGAGCTAAAGCAGCCCAAAGATAGTGGTAGCAAGCCCCTGCTTACTTTATGTTCTATATAAGGATGTGTCATTAATGCCCCCCACATTTAATGCCAATCTCACGCAAAGTCATTTAGCATTTAAAGTCTATGTCAGCCATTACTCAATCTAAACCAGCAGCAGCCGAGCACGACGATAATAACCTTGAGGCGAAGGCACTCGAAACAGAAACAGATGAAGCGATCAAACCAGTGGTAAACGGCGCGAAGCAAGAAGCACCCTCTCAGTTGAACAAAGCCGCAAATCGCAGTGCAAAAAGCCGTAGCACAGCGCAGGAAGCTGATACAAATGAAAAAGAGCAGAGTTTATCTGATTCAAATTCATCTGATCCGGCAATGGTTCAGCCTGCCGACCTATGGCGTCAAAACTGTAGTAAGCCGCATCGAATCTAGGCGCATTTGAGGCGATCGCAATCCCTACGGCAAATATCCAATCTATAAAACGCCCTTTACAAGACGCCCTTGGAGCTCGGAATCGTCTCTGCTCGCCGCGGGTCAATTTCGGTCGCCATCCGCATCGCTCGCGCAAACGCCTTAAAAGTAGCCTCAATAATATGGTGCGAATTAATTCCATCTAGCTGACGAATATGCAGCGTCATCTGCGCATGGTTAATAATCGCTACAAAAAACTCGCGCACGAGCTGCGTGTCATAGGTACCCACCCGCTGAGTCGGAATTTCTAAGCCATAGCTCAGGTGAGGACGCCCTGAAAAGTCTAGGGAAATTTGGACGAGGGCCTCGTCTAGCGGGGCGACGAAGTGACCAAAGCGAGTGATGCCTTTGCGATCGCCCAGCGCTTCAGCTAGCGCCATGCCAAGTGTGATACCGACATCTTCATTAGTATGATGATCATCAATTTCAATATCGCCCGTTGCCCGTACCTCTAAGTCAAACAGACCATGAGAAGCGATTTGGTGCAGCATATGATCTAAGAAAGGAACGCCTGTATCTGCCGTGCAGTTTCCGGTCCCATCCACATTTAGCGTTACCTGTACGTCGGTTTCCTTCGTCGTGCGGCTTTTTGAGGCGATACGTTTGCGCTGCGCAGGGCTAGAGGCTGACGTGGAAGCCGCCGAAGAAGACGTGCTAGCTGAGACCGGACGAGTACTAGAAACCATAGCTTGTGGGATGAATGAGCAAACCCTTGACAAGGGTCAAACAGAGATTAGCTGTCTTTTTAATTCTACGATCTTCGCTGCCATCTAAAAGCTGCTATCCAAAAGCTGCCGTCTAAAGACCGCTATCTAAAGACCGCGACTCAACGACGCTGATACCGACTAGCCTGCAACTATTCTCAATGATGAATTGAATCTAAACGAAAGAACACGCATAATGAGCGGATAAAACATCCGTTTGACGAGGCGTAACCCTATGTCTATTAGCGAACTCAACCAGTTCATGACCTATGTGATCGATGGTTGGCTCCTTTTTAGCGTCAGCTCTGTAGGGATTGGCCTGGTTTCTTTTGTCTCCCGCCGCATTCAAGAAGACATTGAAGCAGAGAACTTAGCGATCGCGCAGACAACAGAGGCTCCCGTCAGTGTCACAGCAGCAGAAAGCGCTACAGTTCAAACAGCTTCAGCAGTTCAGGTGGCTTCACCTGCACCAGCAGCACCTAGCGATAAAGTGCAATCAGACAGTAATCAAGTTAGTGACGCGACCGAGGACACAATCAAAGAAGAGCGCGACGAAGTAGCCAACGAAGCAGCTAGTTGCGCAGACAGTGACGCGTTAGAAGAAGCCGCTCGACTAGAAGAAGTTGCGGCTGTTTCAGAACGGCTTGCCAAAAATAAAGGGAAACAATCGGACACCTCGTCTGTTTCTGTTTCTACATAGAATGACGGGATCATCCGATTGGGCGTAGGAAAGATTTCGCGAGAGCCTGCTGAACTGCCTTCCTATTTGAACTGGCTTGGAGCAAAGATCAACAAGAAAGCGGAGCTAGGGACAGCTATGACTGCAACCACTAACTCCGCTTGTTTTTCCAGTACTGACTTTCGATACCGAATAGCTGCCGGTTCGGCTTGGTGCCTAATGCAGCGCAGCTTTAGCCGGTGGCATCACAACCTTCGTAGCTAGTCCAGCAGATTTGAGTCCTTTGATTAACCACCAAGTGGGGTCAACTTCCCACTTTCTAAGACCTGCTTTGGCCATTTTAGGAAACTCATGGTGGTTGTTGTGCCAGCCTTCACCGTAAGTCAATAGCGCCACCCACCATAGGTTGCGAGAGTTGTCATCGCTCTCAAAGTTGCGGTAGCCCCACATGTGGTTAGCAGAGTTGATCAGCCAAGTACAGTGCCATAGTAAAACCGCACGGACGAAAATGCCGTAGATGACAAATGACCAGCCACCGATGGCGTAGAGCGCTAGCGCTAGCGGCACCTGTAGCGCTAGAAAGTACTTGTCGAGAAAGGCATAGTAAGGGTCGCGGGCAATGTCAGGCGCGTTCTGGGCGTAGACTTTGCGGTCGAATACTTCAGGTTTTAGATAGAACATCCATTCCATGTGGCTCCACCAGAAACCACGAGCAGATGAGTAAGGATCTTTTTCGACGTGCTCTGTAAAGGCATGATGCTGCCGGTGACCGGCGACCCAGAAAGTAGGACCACCCTGTAGCGCTAGCGCGCCGACGGTAGCGATAATGTACTCTAGCCACTGCGGTACGCGGAAGCTACGATGGCTCAGCATCCGGTGATATCCCAGACAAATACCGACGCTACCGCAGAGCCAATGAAGCGCAATGGCAACACCGAGCGCTGACCAAGAAAAGAACCAGGGGGCCAGCAGCGCCAGCAGGTGAATAACACCAAAGAAACCAACGGAGACCCAGCTAACTTGATGGGTCTTAGGCTCGGCACTGTTGGGCTCAGCACGGTTAGATTTGGTGCTAGCTGTTGAAATACTCGTAAGTTCGCTGGGCTGAGTGCTAGAGGACGTAAGGGGCCTTTCCGTCCGGCGCTTGGTGGGCAGGTTACCGATGGTCATAGTCTTCCTAAACGAGCTAATGTGTTTGCAAGTAGTACTTACATTCACAAGTTTAGCCTTGTGTAGATATTTTTGCAAGTGGTACTTGCAAGTTCATTCAAAAGGCTGAGATTAGGGTTGTGACCTATGTTTATAAGGTTCAGTGCTACTAAAGGATTTAAGGGAAGTATCTCAGTATGCGAAGGTGCTAATTTTTAAGATGACCGAAAGAAGATTATCTAGTCGTAAAAGGATTGTGCGGTCTGCTTTGGCGCTGTTTTCGGTGCAGGGAATTACAGCGACGACAACAAAGGAAATTGCTGAGCAAGCGGGCGTGAACGAGGTAACTCTATTTCGTCAGTTTGGAAACAAGCAAGGCTTACTGTTAGCTGTGATGCAAGAAGCCCCGATTTTGGCTTTGATGCAAGCAGCACTAACAGACATCGTGGGGGCAAACGATCCGCTAGTTGCTTATGGGTCAGCGGCACTAGATTTGCTGGGTCGCGTGCCAGAGCTATTGCGATCGCTGATTGGAGAGGCCGGAGCGTCGCCTTTAGAAAATCAGCAGGCGCTGGCTGAAGCCTTACGGCAGGCAAATCAGCAAACGGTGAAATACCTACGGGGTGAGCAGGTGAGCTGTACGGGGCTGTCTACCGAAGAGATAGCCAAGCTGTTGAATACGCTGATGCTAGGCTATGCGCTAATAGAGTCAAGCAGCGATGGCCAGGTGCTTTGGCCAGATCAAGCAGGCTTTTTGGCGGCGGTTGATAGTTTGTTCTTGACAGGCGATCGCCCGCCTGACCATCAGGCGGCAGAGCAGCTAATAGATCGGGCCGTAGGACAGGCGGCAGTGGGTGAAGTGACAGCGGCGAATAAGGCGGTAGAAGGTGAAGCATCAGCTAGCGAATTAGCCACGAGCGTTATGGATCTACCGGCTGAAACGGTGCGATCGCTCTTCTTAAAGGCGAAAAAGCAAGACGCGCAGGCCTACGCGCTGATGTATGTGCTGTTTGGGGCAGGGCTACGATCACAAGAGTGTGCTGGGTTGATGCGATCGCAAGTCTCGGCCAGTAAAGCGCAGCATATACTCACCGTTTCTGGAGCGCTCTCCAGGCAGGTGCCAGTCAATCGCTGGATTATGGGCAGGCGGTACGGCACCTATTTAAAAAATCCCCTTACTCAGTGGTTAAAATCTCGCTCGGACGACCGCCCCAACGTTTTTACTTCCAAAACAGGAGAAGCGCTAAGTCCGCAAGCTGTAGATGATTTGTGGCAGGCGATCGTCAATGACGTTGACCTAGCTGCCAGCACCGTACCGTTTCAGGCTAGACAAACCTGGTGCATAGAACTCTTGAGCAAAGGTATGAGTCTAGACAACCTCAGCCTCTTGTCCGGCCTAAGCCTTGAAGCCCTTGCACCCTACGCTCAGCGAACAAAAGAAAAAGCTGCCTTAGAACAAGCTTTGGCAATCGACAAAAAGACGGGTAGAGAGTAAAAATTTTGTATTCTGCTTGGCTCGATGCTTAGTTCGAGAGCCCTTTACTCTTCCTTAATCTAAGTTTGAAGATTCGATAATCTTCTAACGTTATCTCCTTAAACTTGGCTGCCTATTCTATTCCTTGGCCGAATTTTTTTAATTTTCAATATTTTTGGCACTTAGGATTTTGGCACTTAGGAGTTTTCGATCATGGTGACAAGCGTGAAAAAAGTATTCAGCAATCTCAAAGTTCTAGGCGCTACTTCTGTAGCTGCGACCATCGTGCTAAGCGCAGCCGTTGCAAATGCTCAGAGCAACCTGATTGCCATCGATGGTTCTAGCACCGTCTTCCCCATTACAGAAGCAACGGCTGAAGAGTTTATGGCCAACAACAGTGACGTGAATATCAGTGTAGGTGTTTCCGGTACAGGTGGCGGCTTCCAGAAATTCTGTGCGGGCGAAACAGTTATTTCCAACGCTTCTCGTCTAATTAAAGATGAAGAAATCGAGCTTTGCCAGGCGGCTGGTATTGAGTACACCGTCATTCCTGTTGCAATAGATGCCATCACAGTGGTGGTCAACCCTGAGAACGACTGGGCTACCGAGCTATCCGATGAGCAGCTAATGGCTATGTGGGAGCCTGCTGCTGAAGGCGCTGTCACCAACTGGAGTCAGATTGATTCTAGCTTCCCAGATGCTCCACTCAATCTGTATGGGCCTGGTACTGATTCCGGTACTTTCGACTATTTCACAGATGAAATCATTGGCGAAGAAGGTGCTAGCCGCGCTGACTACACAGCTAGTGAAGATGACAACGTCTTGGTACTGGGCGTTTCTCGTGACCAAAACGCCCTAGGCTACTTCGGCATGTCCTACTTCTTAGAAAACCAAGACCAGCTAAAGGCAGTGGCGATTTCTAGCGAAGAGACTGAAGGCGAAGCGGTTATTCCTTCACCTGAGACAATTGATAGCTACAAGCCTTTGGCTCGTCCTATCTTCATCTACGTCAGCAACGAAGCTTTGGCTAGCCGCCCTGAGGTAAAGTCATTTGTCGAGTTCTACCTCAATACGGCGATGGAAGAAGAAGACAACATCATCAGCGAAGTTGGCTACGTTCCTCTCGACGCTGATGCTTACATGGAGTCCTTGGGCTTGCTTTAAGGACTGAGTTTGCCTTTCAGCCTGCGGCTACAAGCTGGGCCAACGGTAAGCAGAACCCACAAGCGGCTGGGACATGTATAAGTCCACAGCCGCTTGTGGGTTCTTTTCCACTTCGTAGCATTTGTCATATTGCTATTTAGAACACTCTTGACTGTTTTACTCGATTGTCGGACCTAACTTTTCGTCTTACACCTTTATCTATGTCGCCTTTTGTCACTCAGGAGCCGTCTGCTAATACCAATACTGCCGCTAATACAGCTTCACCGGTTGAGCCGCCGGTCTCTCGTCGCCTTACGCTAAAAAAACTTTTATATCGTCCATTAGTGGGGCTAGCGATCGCAGCGCATCTGCTGCTACTAGTCGTACCCTTCAACGAGCCTAAGCCCTCTGGTCTAGATGCTGAGACAGCCGAACAGAATATAGACGAATCTATTCCTGTTGATATTTTAAACTTGTCGGCACTTTCACCACCGCCCACCGCTGAGCCACCAGCAAATTTACCACCACCAGCGGCTCCGGCTGCGCCAGCACCTAGCAGCGCCCCGCCCCCACCAGTTAACCCACCACCAGTAGAGCCGCCGCCAGTTAACTCGGCCCCCGCTAGCTCGCCGCCAGTTGAGCAGACGTCAGTTGAGCCATCCACTGACCAGCCGCCAGTAGAACAGCCAGCCGCCTACGTTGCCCAGGCAGATCAGCAGGCTTTTGTTGACAACGTAGGCGCACTAGGCGCAGGCACACAGGGCGTAGGCAACTTTAGAGAGATTGGTCTACCCAATCTTGACTATTTTAGTAAGGGAAACGCAGCTAGTTTTCTAAACTACAACACCAACCCGCCTAGCCTAGTTGCAGGATCTATTGATGCTGTCTGGATGGACAAACAGGCCGAGCGGGTCGCCGAACAGATAGAGGATACCTACGGTGCCAATGGGGTAACGCTAGAGCGACTAGATAATTATGGCGATGAGCTGCTATACGAAATGCTCACCCCCAACGGCGACACCATCATGTACATCAGCCTGGTTAACTTTCCATCTAAGGGATCATCACTCATGGTGTCTTGGAGTACGAATCCACTAGGTGGCTGATCGGGCCGATCGATCAGCCGCCCATCACCTATCTTGTGAATGCAGTTCTAAGCGATGCGATCGCTCCACCACTAAAGAGCTAGTTTCCTCGCTATCTTTGAGAGTGTACCGGTTAATGCCGCTGGTTCAGTCACCCGCCCGCCGTCTTGCATCTGCTTTACGTTCTGCGTCCTCGTTACTTCGTCTTTGTTGCTTCTAGCTGCTTCTCTGCAGCACCTCGTTTAGGCACTTTCTTCCAGCAACCGGGCCGTGTACGCTTTAGCCTATCTATACTATGAAGCTTGTTCAACTCATTCGTCCGCTGTTCTTAACTGCTGTTGGTCTGCATGCGCTAATGCTGTTCGTACCAATTGGTCCGACCGAACCCGAAGAAGCTGTGATAGAAGACGTCGCGTTTGAGTCCCTGTCAGACAAAACGCCAGAGCCCTCAGCTAGCGCTCTCCCTGTGCCTGATCCCAACGTCTCAACCAGAACGGCAACAGCAGCAGGTAAAACGCCCGCCTCAAGATCTGCTACCGCCGTTGCCACGCCGGCATCAAGGCCCCCAGCTGCGCTCACCCGTCGTGCTACTCGAACAGCGTCCCCCGCGACGATGATCTCGAGTAGCCCAAGTGCTAACAGTGCCCTATCGCCAAACACAGCCACTGCGCCTGCAACGGCTTCACCCAGCACTGCCCCCAGTACATCGTCTCGCCAGGCTGCTGACAGCAGTAGACCAGCAGCCGACAGTGGGCAAGGCACCAATTTTATCGCTGCGCTAGATGAAGAAGCGCCCGATCCTGGCGCAGGGGTCCAAAGTGATCAGAGTAGCCCTAGTAGTAGCGCTTCAGATAGTTCGTCCTCAGGTGGCGGCTCAAACACACCTCTAAGCCTCGGTGATTTACTCTCAGACGTAACGCAGCAAATACCTAACTCTTTGAGAACCTTTGCTAGCCAACTCAATCGCTCTTTGACCTACAGCGCTAAGAATACGGATGAGGAAAGTGCCACTCAAGCTCGCGAAGACTGGCAAGAAAATATTCAAAAGCAGGCAAACATCGGCCAGATTGAGCGGTTTCCCGCTGCCGAAATTACCGAACTGACACAAATTGAGTATCCGATCGAATCGTCAATCGAAGCCGAAGGTCAACTGCTAAACCGCTGCCTAGAGAAAGACCCACATAGTGCCGAAATCGGTGTTTTATTTGATGCACAAGGCAATGTCGTCGATCAGCCAACAGTGCTTCGCAGCACAGGCTATGGCGCTTTGAATGAAGAGATTAAGGCAATCGTTGCCGCCTACGACGATTTTCCCAACGACCGGGCTTCCAAAGCCTATGCCTTCGAAGTCGACGTCTTCTACGATTCGGAAACCTGCGTCAGCCTAGACACGCTAAAAGATAAGTAACCGCTAATAAATAGGTATTAAGAGCAAGTTAAGACAGCGCAGTCACATATCGCTATACCTTGCTTCTATCGGTCAAAATTTCGTGGCCCGATTCGGTCACGAGCACTGTATGCTCCCACTGAGCAGATAGGGCCCGGTCTAGTGTCACGACAGTCCAGCGATCGCTTAGCGTGCGAGTATGCTGCGATCCTGCATTTAAAATAGGTTCGATCGCTAGCGTCATTCCTGGTTGAAGCGTGACATTAGGGGCTCGCTTTGTCCGAAAGTTAAACACAGCTGGCTCTTCGTGCAAGTTACGTCCAACCCCATGACCGGTAAAGTCTTCAACAATTGAAAACTGATGGGCCTTAACCGAATCTTCAATCGCGCCCGCAATATCCATCAGCGTATTGTCTGGCTTTACCTGCTTGATGCCAGCATACAGCGCCGCTTCTGCTGCTGTAATGAGCTTTTGTGCCTGGGGCGTTACTTTCCCAACGGCGATAGTAATGCAAGAGTCTCCATGAAAGCCTTCGTAGTAGGCACCTGTGTCAATTTTTACTACGTCGCCTTTGTATATTTTTTTGCGCTTGCGAGGAATGCCATGCACCACTTCGTCGTTGACGCTAGCGCAAATAGACGCCGGAAAGCCATGGTAGCCCTTGAAGCTGGGCGTCGCTCCCATTTCTCGAATTCGCTTCTCCGCATGATTGTCTAGATCAGCAGTTGTCATACCCGCCTGGGTAATCTCACCAATTTCTTTGAGCACCGTTGCCACAATTTTAGAGGCGGCTCTCATCGTCTCAATCTCGGCTGCTGACTTCAGCTCAATCCGTCTGCCAGCGGGTACTTTGAGTGCTGGTGGAAAAGAAATTTTAGGCAGGACTTGAGGCAGCAGGTTAGATAAAAAGTTCATGGAGCAAATTCTTTATCAGAATCAAACGAAAAGGCATGGTGTGTCTTCTATCCTAAACGGTTTGAGCGGCGCTTAGACAGGGCAAACGCATACTCGTGAAAGCAGGATACTGGATAGGTAGAGCTATATTCGGTCTTGCTAATGAGTCAGGAAACCCATGCATCAGGTTCGCTCTTAACGCACTTTGCAACGCTTGAAGACCCGCGAACATTGTATCTAGTTGAGCACCCGCTGCTAGATATCGTAGCGTTGACGATATGCGCGGTTATCTGCGGAGCCGAGACGTGGGAAGAGATAGAAGCCTACGGACAGAGCAAGTCAGCGTGGCTCAAAACGTTTCTGAGCTTGCCAAACGGGATACCTTCTCACGACACGATTGCCAGAGTGTTCGCCCTGCTAGAGCCGACTCAACTCCAGGAATGCTTTGTCAGTTGGGTGAAGAGTATTGCCAAACTGAGCGGCGGTGAGGTCGTTTCGTTAGACGGCAAGAGTGCGCGACATTCATACGACAAAGGCACAGGTAAGGGGGCCATTCATATGGTCAGTGCCTGGGCTAGCGCCAATCAGCTTGTCTTAGGACAAGTCAAAGTCGATGGCAAGTCCAACGAAATTACGGCAATTCCCAAGCTGCTTAACATTCTGGATATCTCAGGATGCATCGTCACGATTGACGCGATGGGCGCACAAACCGAGATTGCCAAACAGATTATCGAGCAGGGTGCTGATTACGTTCTAAGCCTAAAAGGGAACCAGGGCAACCTGCACCAGGACGTCGAACAGTTGTTCGACTGGGCACGCAAAACTAGCTTCAAAGACATCGAACACGAAGCCTATCAGACAATTGATAAGGGGCACGGACGTCTTGAAACAAGACGCTACTGGCTACTGGGCAACGTCGAACATCTCGAAGATGCGCAACGATGGGTAGGGCTCAAACGAGTAGGCATGATTGAGTCAGAGCGGCGCATCAATGGACAACCGACCACAACAGAGCGACGGTACTATCTAGTGAGCTTAGACGGTGGTGTAGAGCGCTTTGCCTATGCTAGTCGCGCTCACTGGGGCATTGAGAACAAGCTACATTGGAGTTTAGATGTGGTCTTTCGCGAAGATGACTCGCGTATTCGCAAAGGCCATGCCCCAGAAAATATGACAGTAATTAGAAAGATTGCCCTCAACTTGCTTGCTAGAGAAGCTTCTAAAGGCTCGAAGCAGGCAAAGCGGCTAAAAGCTGGCTGGGACAACGCCTTTCTCATTCAAGTACTACTTACTTGAGTATGCGTTTGCCCTGGCGCTTAGATTTATTTATTTGCATTCTTTCCTATGTGATATATAGTTAAAGACTGTGCGCTCTTTTGGCGCGATGACCGACTTAACAAACTGTGATGTCAAGGCTGTGATGAACGCTGAAGCAATTATTCGCTCGATTGAAGCGGAACAAATTAAAGACGATCTTCCAAATATCTACGTAGGGGATACGGTTCGCATTGGTGTGCGAATTGTTGAGGGCGGCAAAGAGCGCGTTCAGCCCTATGAGGGCACTGTCATTGCCATGCGCAATGGTGGCATTAATGAAACTATTACCGTACGCCGAGTATTTCAAGGGGTGGGCGTCGAAAGAGTATTTTTGATCCATGCCCCACGAGTTGCTAATATTAAGGTGATTCGTCGAGGTAAAGCTCGACGCGCTAAGTTGTACTACCTGCGCGATCGCGTTGGTAAGGCAACCCGCCTCAAGCAGCGCTTTGATCGTTCGCTTTAATTAGCCAATTGATTGCAAAAAGCAATTGCTAGCAAAGCAATTGGCAACGAGTCGATTGCTGGCAGGTTTTTCCAAAAAAGTCAAACGAAAATTCACAGCTAGCCTGTTCTATTTTTCGATTGAAAACACACTGGAAAGTCATGCGTCCTTAGTTCAGTTGGTAGAACGTCGGTCTCCAAAACCGAATGTCGGGGGTTCGAGTCCCTCAGGGCGTGCTTTTAATCTGTCAGCAACTGACAGGCAAATTTGCCCGAAGGTGGTCGTAGCGCCCCGAGCGCTAGCCCTTATCCTTCGGGCATTGCTGTGTCTAAGCTAAAGTTGGGCGAAGTGGATTGAGCGAAGTGGCGAAAGCTATAGTAGCGCTATAGTGAGAGTCTTACTGTTTAAGTTGAGTTCGGCAAGGAACGATTACCCGTGGCTAAAAAAGAAGCTAAGCCCGTAGACAAAGCAGGCAGTACCAAAAAAAAAGCGGACGCCAGTGCCCCTGATAGCTTCAGTGCAGGCGCGTTTGCCCAAGGTACCCGCGAAGAACTTGCTAAAGTGATTTGGCCAAATCGCCAGCAGCTAATCAGCGAGTCAGCGGCTGTGATTTTAATGGTGAGCTTGTCTGCAACTATTATCTATTTTGTGGATAAGCTCTTTGGCTGGGCCTCTAGGCAGGTCTTTTAGGTAGCAGGCTTTTAGGCAAGTGATTAAGGCGATACACGAGGCAATTTTTTATGGCTTACGCATCCGACGATTCTAATTACGATGAGTCACAGGATCTTGAAGACAAAGAAGCGCTTCAAAGTGAAGACAAGGTGACCGTACGCAAGCAAAGGCCCCGCTGGTATGCGGTGCAGGTTGCTTCTGGCTGTGAAAAAAAGGTCAAGCTAACTTTAGAGCAGCGGGTCAAGACGTTTGACTTGTCCAATGTGATTTTGCAGGTAGAGATTCCTCAGACCCCTGCGGTCAAGATGCGTAAAGATGGCTCTCGACACAATATCGAGGAAAAAGTTTTTCCTGGCTACGTGCTGATTCGGATGGATTTAGATGATGACGCTTGGCAGGTGGTAAAGAATACGCCTCACGTCATTAACTTTGTTGGTGCGGAGCAGCGCCGAGCCCAAGGTCGCGGACGCGGACACGTTAAACCGATGCCGCTAAGCCCCGGTGAGGTGAAAAGAATCTTTAAGCAGACGCAAGAGCAAGCGCCCGTTGTGAAAATCGACATGGCCTCAGGTGATAAAATCACGGTGCTTTCGGGTCCGTTTAAAGACTTTGAGGGTGAGGTGATCGAAGTGAGCCCAGAGCGTAGCAAGCTAAAGGCACTGCTCTCTATCTTTGGTCGCGACACCCCAGTAGAGCTTGAGTTTAATCAAGTGAAAAAGGAGAGCTGATTTAGCGGCCTCGCGCAATTTAAGAGTGTGGCTTCGGCTCCGCTCAGTCACCGGGCGGGTACCGATTTTTTGGTTCTCGCCTGTGGGCTTAGTAGAGTCGAAGCTCAACGTCTCCATAGGAGATAGTTGAACAAAAACGAGATAGTCAAATAGTAGAGTTAATCAATGGCAAAGAAGGTAGTTGCGCTCATTAAGCTGGCAATTCCAGCTGGTAAGGCAAACCCTGCACCTCCGATTGGCCCAGCGCTGGGTCAGCATGGTGTAAATATCATGGCGTTTTGTAAGGACTACAACGCCAGGACTGCTGAGAAGGCAGGACTGATCGTTCCGGTCGAGATTTCTGTATTTGAAGATAGAAGCTTTACTTTTATCCTCAAAACGCCGCCTGCGTCCGTTTTGATCAAAAAGGCTGCAAAGATTGAAAAGGGTTCAGGTAATCCCAAACTGGAAAAGGTGGGCTCGATCACTCGCGCTCAGCTCAAAGAGATTGCTGAGATGAAGATGCCTGATCTCAATGCGAATGACATTGAAATGGCAATGAACATCATTGAAGGCACTGCTCGAAATATGGGCGTAGAGGTAGCTAGTTAAGCTTTTGTGCTCTGTTGAGCTTGCCAAACGCCTGAGCTAGCCAAACGTCAAATTTCGATTCGTCGAATTTAGCCTAGCTGAATCTAGCGTAGCTGAATTCAGCCGAAGACCCACAGTAATTGGAAAACCCTACCGGGGAAGAGGCGATCGCTTCGTTAAATACCCCAAAAAAGAACAATGGTAAAGATATCTAAGCGCATGAGCGCCCTGTACGAAAAAGTTGATAGCGAGCACGACTATCAGCCGAATGAAGCGGTTGCGCTGCTAAAAGAAACCGCAACGGCCAAATTCACTGAAACAGCAGAAGCCCACATCCGACTCGGCATCGATCCTAAGTACACAGACCAGCAGCTAAGAACAACAGTGGCCTTGCCCAAAGGAACGGGTCAAGATGTGAAAGTTGCTGTGGTTGCACGCGGTGAGAAAGTAACCGAAGCGACTGAAGCCGGCGCAAATCTAGCGGGTTCTGAAGAGCTAATCGACGAAATCAGTAAAGGGATGATGGACTTTGACGTGTTGGTAGCCACGCCAGACATGATGCCCAAAGTTGCCAAGCTAGGCCGAGTGCTCGGTCCTCGTGGTCTGATGCCATCTCCTAAAGGTGGAACCGTTACTTTTGATCTCGCTAATGCCATTCAAGAGTTCAAGGCCGGCAAACTCGAATTTAGAGCTGACCGAACAGGCATCGTTCATGTTAAATTTGGTAAGGCTGATTTTTCAGAAGAAGATCTGTTAGAGAACCTAAAAGCCTTGCAAGAAACGATTGATCGCAATCGTCCTTCAGGTGCTAAAGGTCGTTTCTGGCGGTCGGTGTCTGTTTCGTCTACTATGGGACCTTCTATCTCGGTAGATATTCAGGCTCTGCGCGATCTAAAGCTAGAAGCGCCGGTTTAGAAAGAACCTGGCTCAAACAACTAGCTAGCCTAGACAAAATCCAAAGTTTATTCACTTTAGCTGCCCATGATTTGATGCCTGTTGTCGAACCGCCGTAGGTAAGACGATAACAACTGAATAAAGCGACCAGAGACAGTAGGTGCTCTTGAGAAAGTTCTTTAATAAGGCCTTTTCCTCAGGCTTAATTTCCTACCGAGGTTTGCGGTTGAAGATTTCATGCATAGGCACCTAATCTTTCGATACGTACGCCCTGCTCTGGTTATCAGAGTAGGGCATTTGACTGGGGTTTTAAGCTTTTGGGGTTTTGAGCATTTGCTTTCCTGCGATGACTACAGGTGCGTTAGCTGCACTGTAATCATCGCAAGAAAGCAGAAAATCTAAACAAAAAGGAGGTGAAATAGAATGGGAAGAACGTTAGCAAACAAGCAAGCGCTCGTCAGCGAGATGAAAACACTCTTGAGTGAGTCTGAATCTGCCTTTGTAATTGATTACAAAGGGCTTTCAGTCGCTGAAATTAGCGATTTGCGCAATCGGTTACGCGACTCTGGCGCGGTTTGCAAGATTTCTAAGAACACGCTGCTGAGGCGGGCCATTGACGGTCAAGAACAGTGGCAAGAACTAGAATCTCTGCTAACTGGAACAGCGGCTGTACTGCTAACCAAAGAAGACATTGGTTCGGCGGTTAAAGCCTATAAAAAGTTTCAGAAAGACACTAAGAAAACTGAATTACGGGGCGGCGTCTTAGAAGGCAAGCTGCTGGATCAACAGAGTGCCGAAGCTCTGGCAGATTTGCCAACAAAAGACGAGCTGTACGCAAAAATTGCGATTGGGATCAACGCGGTGGCTACCAAGATTGCACTTGGCGTCAAAGAAGTTCCAGCTTCAATTGGTCGCGGTATCAAGGCTTATGCCGAAAAAGGCGAAGAGTAGTGGCTTTGACTACGCGCAGCTATTGAGCTGTTGATGTAGGTAGCACACTTTTAATTATCAACAATCAACTAATTTAAGGAGAGACAAAAATGTCTGCTGCAACTGACGAAATTTTGGAAAAGTTAAAAACGCTATCTTTGCTAGAAGCTTCTGAGCTAGTGACTCAGATTGAAGAAGCTTTTGGTGTAAGTGCGGCTGCCCCTGTTGGCGGCATGATGATGGCCGGTCCTGGCGCGGCGGCTGAAGAAGTTGAAGAAAAGACTGAATTTGACGTGGTCCTAGATGAAGTTCCTGGCGATAAGAAGATCGCTATTTTGAAGGCGGTGCGCTCGATGACTGGCCTGGGTCTAAAAGAAGCGAAGGGTATGGTTGAGTCTGCACCTGTGACTGTTAAAGAAGCAGTCCCTAAAGATGCGGCTGAAGAAGCGAAGAAGACTTTGGAAGATGCCGGTGCTAAGGTAACTGTTAAGTAGGTTCATCACAGCTAGTTTGATTCAAAGAATTCGATTTATACTTGGGAGTCAGTATTACTGGCTCCCTTTTTTGCGTCTTGTCCCTTTTTCGCGTCTTGAAAGACCTGCTCTACAAAAAGGCGTGTCGGCCCGCTAAGTGAGTGCCTGACGAGCCGCCTGCGTCAGGTCACACAGCTCTTTTAGAGTAGGCCAGGATGCAAATTTATCTGCACGTTGGTCTGAAGATTGGCCTATGGAAGATTGATCTAGATGTTCAGCGGCTTGATTACCCTGGCTATCTTCATCACTTAGCCACAATAAATATTCAATATTACCAGCAGGACCAACAGTGTCAGACCAGGTGAGCCCCTGGTAGCACCAGCCAATTTCGGCAGCCGCTTGAGCAACTTTGAGAATAGCGCCGGCCTGATCTTTGGTATCTCTAACAACGCCTTTTTTGCCGATTTTCTCTCGTCCAACTTCAAACTGCGGCTTGACGAGTAGAACAACTTCCCTTGGCGGCGAAAGCAACTTCCAAAAGGTAGGTAAAACTTTTACCAGTGAGATAAAAGAAACGTCCATGACGCCAAGGGTGGCGAATGATTGGGTGCTGTACAGGTCAGTGGCACCAAGGTGACGGATGTTGGTGCGTTCTTTGAGCGTGACGCGAGGGTCTTGACGAATTTTCCAGGCAACTTGGCCATAGCCAACGTCGATGCCATAGACATGCTGGGCATTTGCCTGTAGCAGGCAATCGGTGAAGCCGCCGGTAGAGATACCGCCGTCCAGGCAGATTTTGCCCTTAGGATTAATATCAAAGGTCTTTAGGGCTTTGGCCAGTTTCTCGCCGCCTCTAGAGACGAAGGGCGGCTTTTTTTTGAGTTCGATAGTAGCGCTAGCATCAACGAGGGTGCCGGGTTTGTCGATAATCTGCTGGGAGATTTTGACTTCTCCTGCTCTAATGAGACGCTGGGCTTGCTGTCGCGAGGGGCAGAGCCCTTGTTCTACGAGCAAGGTGTCGATCCGCTGTTTTTTCACGTTTTGGCAGTTCTCTCAAGGCTAACTGCATTTTAGCGAGTATTGCTGCTGGTATCGGTGCTGTTAACTAGTGTAGTAGTCACGGGTGCCGCGGTCGTTCAGGGCTTCACCAAGGCGGCTGAGGGCATGGATATAGGCGGCAGTGCGAAAGGAAACGCTGTGCTTTTGAGCGATCGCATAAACAGTCTTAGCTTCGGTGGTAATGCGTGATCGCAGCTCATCTTGTACCCGATCTAGCCTCCAATACAGTCCGCTGCGATTTTGCACCCATTCAAAATGGCTCACCATCACGCCGCCCGCATTCACCAAAATATCAGGGAATAAAGAGATTCCCTTCTTTTCTAAGATCTCGTCGGCATCCGCGCTTACCGGCCCGTTCGCCACTTCAAAAATGTACTGAGCCTGAACTTTATCGGCATTTTCAGCCGTAATCTGATTTTCCAGAGCGGCAGGAATCAAGATATCTACATCCAGCATCAGCAAATCTTCGTTGGTAATTGTCTCGTGCTCCACAATGCTGCAAACGCTGTCGTGGCAGTACACAGCCTTCATGGTGTGGTTGGTCTGTTTGAACTGCTGAACGTCAGGGATATTCAGACCAGCTTTGTTGTAAATGCCGCCTTTGGAGTCACTGACCGCAACAACTGTGTATCCGGCTTCAAACAGCAGGCGGGCGATAACGCTACCCGCATTGCCAAAGCCCTGAACCGCAACGCTGAGATCCGCTGGCGCTTTGTCAAACTTGTCCATCATCGTTTGTAAGACAAAAAAGGCCCCGGTGCCAGTGGCCGTATTGCGCCCTAAGCTACCGCCCATACTGACTGGCTTACCTGTAATCACAGCGGGAGATCTTCGGCCCTTGATGATGCTGTACTGGTCCATCATCCAGCCCATGATCATAGCGTTGGTATAAACATCAGGAGCAGGGATGTCTAGATCGGGGCCAATGAAGGGAGCGATCGCATCAACATAGCCTCGGCTCAAGCGCTCTAGCTCAAACTTAGACAGTTCCTTTGGATTGAGCGTAATGCCGCCTTTTGCACCACCAAAGGGCAGATTAACTGCCGCACACTTAAAGGTCATCCAAAAAGCCAGCGACTGGACCTCATCGAGCGTGACGTTTGGATGAAAGCGAATGCCACCCTTGGTGGGTCCGCGCGTATCGTCGTAGCGCACGCGATAGCCTTCAAATACCCGCAGTTCGCCGCTATCTAACCGTACAGGAATGGCTACCTTCAAGCTGGCTTTAGGAAATTTGAGCCGCTCGGTGGCATCGGCAGAAATGGGTGCGTGCTGCGCGGCTTTTTCTAGGCGGCGGCTGGCATCAGTCAGCAGAGCCTGAGGTGTATTATTAGTCGGCATAGAGTTTTATTTTTTTGATGCTTTAATTTTGGCCACAAAGAGAAAGGAAACAAATCAAACACCATAGATCTTTAAGATGAGATCTATATTTCTCAACACATTATCTTTCGACACATTCTCAATTCGGATGGCAGAGACAGCTTCTAACGCTATGAATTTCAACCAAAGATTGCAGCAGTTTGTGGCCTATTACGCCGAGCACTGGGAAGATGCGATTGCCTATGAGTCTGCCTACGAATGCGCCTACAAATCTATTGATAAGTCTAAAAAGCAAGACCCTAAAGAAGATGAATTGAGCTGGCTAGCGGTCTCCTCACCTACGCTGCTAAGAGACAATCCTGGCAACTGGCCCCAAATTTTGCACTGCGGCAGCGTCACAGACCACGTGATTGTGCTGATTCACGGGCTGACAGATTCTCCTTACTACCTAAAAGCGATCGCCGAGGACTTTGCTCGTTCTGGGTTTAACGTAGTGCTGCCGCTACTGCCTGCACACGGACTGCGACGGCCTGGGCGAGCTTTTCAGACGCTTAGACATACCGATTGGATAGAGGCCATCGATCGGGTTTGCGACATTGCCGGACTGCTGGGGCGTCGCCTTTCTATCGGTGGCCTATCGACTGGCGGTGCGCTGAGCGTGCATAAAGCGCTCAAAGATGCCGAACAAATTCAGGGGGCTTTGTTTTTGTTTTCGGCAGCGCTAGATATTGGCACGGTAGAACAGCTATTGCTACAAACTGAGACCGGACGAATGATTACTAGGCTGCGAGACCAGCAGGTGTGGCTAGCAAAGACGGTGAAAGATCAGCTACAGATGGTTTTGGACGACCAGGAATCGGGCAGAGCAAATGAGTACTTTGGAGTTGGTGAGAATGATTACAAGTATTCGGTGTTTTTCTATGAGGGCGTTTCGCAGCTAGCAGAAGTCATTCAGGCAATTAATCAGCGGTACGAAAAGAGAGAGCATAGATTTAATGATTTGAATCAGCCCGTTTTTGTGGCGCATGCTGTGGATGATGATTCGGCACTGTTTAGAGGCGTCGAGCTGCTGGTGGAGAATCATCCGAACGATGCGATCGCACTATGTAGCCTCCAAGGGGTGCCGCACCCAAGCCTGGTCTTAAAGGAGGCTATCTTTGATACTGTTCAGCAAACCGAATGCGCACCAGCCAACCCTGTTTACGCCGAGATGTCTACACGGATGCTAGCATTTGCCAAGCGCTACTTGGGCGCTACTTAGGCAATATTTTGACATAATCTTCCAGAGGGTACAGGGAAAATGTTCTCTCTGAAGTATATAAGCGTTTTAAGGAAAACTATCGCTAAAGATTTGCATGACGGCTGAAAAGATAAGCGCTGAGAAGGCACGGCTACAAGAGAATCGCGATCGCACCAAGTATTGGACGCGCTGGGGATCTTTTGTGAGCGAGCGGCAGTGGGGCACCGTGCGCGAAGACTATAGCGCTGATGGATCCGTCTGGGAGTATTTTGACCATAGCGATGCGCTGCACCGTGCCTACCGGTGGGGCGAAGATGGGATTGCCGGGATTTGCGACAATCATCAGCGGCTGTGTTTTGGACTAGCCGTTTGGAATGAAGCAGATCCGCATATAAAAGAGCGGCTTTTTGGACTTTCTAACAAGCAGGGCAACCACGGTGAAGATGTAAAAGAGTATTACTTCTATCTCGACAATACGCCGACGCACGCCTACATGAAGTATTTGTATAAATACCCGCAGGCGGCGTTCCCCTATCAGCAGCTACTGTCGGTCAACAAAAGTAGAAGTACCCAAGATCCTGAGTTTGAGCTGATGGATACGGGGGTTTTTGAGCGCGATCGCTACTTCGATATTTTTGTTGAATATGCCAAGCATGACGACGAAGATATGGCCGTTAAAATCACCGCACACAACCGCGGCGATGAAGAAAAGCCGCTGCACCTGCTGCCAACACTGTGGTTTCGTAATACCTGGTCGTGGGAAGAAGATGCGGCTAGACCTGTGCTTAAGGCGCACACACAGAAAGATGATTCTCAAAAAGGCGATTCTCGAAAAAGCAGATACAGCGTTGTTGCCGCTGAGCACGAAAGCCTGGGCGATCGCTGGCTGTACTGCGCAGGCGAGCCGCAGGAGCTGTTTACCGAGAATGAAACCAACAAGCAGCTTTTGTTTGGCACGAAAAACAGATCTTCTTATGTAAAAGACGGCATCAACAGCTACGTGGTAGCGGGCAAGCAGGACGCGGTTAATCCAGACAAAACCGGAACAAAGTTTTCGGCGCAGTATAGGCTTTCTATTCCACCTGGCGAAAGCCGTAGCGTTATGCTGCGGCTGTGTGATACCGGCTCGCTGTCCGATCCGTTTGGAGAAGATACAGCCACGCTATTTGAGCTGCGAAAGCAAGAGGCCGACGAGTTTTACAGCGAATTTACGTCGGACTGCTATCAGAAGAATCAAACGGGCAGCGCCCAGGATGAAGACAAAGAGAACGTGCGACGACAGGCGTTTGCCGGGATGCTGTGGAACAAACAGTTTTACCATTACGTAGTAAGAGAATGGCTGAGCGGCGATCCGGCGCAGCCTGCCCCCCCGGAAGGTCATGCAACTTCTAGAAACGTCGACTGGACACATCTGTTCAACGACGACATCATTTCCATGCCAGATACGTGGGAGTACCCGTGGTATGCCTCCTGGGACTGGGCCTTTCACTTAGTACCGCTAGCAGTGATCGATCCAGATTTTGCCAAGCTGCAGCTTTCTCGGCTGACAAGAGAATGGTACATGCACCCAAACGGGCAAATTCCTGCTTATGAATGGGATTTTAATGGCGTGACGCCGCCGATTCAAGCTTGGTGCGCCTGGCAGATTTATCAGATAGAGAAAAAATATTGGGGCCGCGAAGACAAAGATTTTTTGGAGCGGATTTTTCAAAAGCTGCTGATGAATTTTACCTGGTGGGTGAATCAAAAAGACGCTGAGGGCAGAAATCTCTTTCAAGGCGGCTTTTTAGGCATGGACAATATTGGCGTTTTTGACCGGTCGTCTGTGCCAACTGAAGGAACTTTGGAGCAGGCCGACGGGACTTCTTGGATGGCCGTGTACTGCCTGGGGATGCTAACGATTGCGCTAGAGCTAGCTGTGGACCGTCCGCCTTACGAAGATACGGCAAGCAAGTTTTTTGAGCATTTTTTATACATTGCCGATGCGATGAACCAAGAGGGCGCGGCGCTGTGGGACGAAGAAGATGGCTTCTTTTACGATGCGGTCAGGTTTTCAGATGATAACCGGCAGCAGCTAAAGGTGCGATCGCTTGTTGGTCTCATTCCGCTGCTCGCGGTGGTGTCTATTAGTGCCGAAACAATTGAGAAGCTACCTAACTTCAAAGGCCGCTTGCAATGGTTCATCAACAACCGCCTAGACCTGCGTAAAAACGTAGCCTGCATGGAATCTGAGGGCGTTGGCGAACGGCGGCTGCTAGCGCTTTGCTATGCCACAGAGCGAGCAGATGGTGAAAAGAACAAACTTAGACGGCTGTTGGAATACATGCTAGATGAGCGAGAGTTTCTAGGGCCTCATGGCATTCGCTCAGTCTCTAAATATCACGAAAAGCATCCCTTCACCACAGAAGCCGACGGAGAAGAATACAGCGTTGCATATGAACCGGCTGAGTCAACTTCTAATATGTTTGGTGGTAATTCAAACTGGCGCGGCCCGGTGTGGTTTCCGATCAACTACCTGCTGATAGAAGCTTTGCGAAGCTTTCACGGCTATTTGGGCGACGACTTTAAAGTAGCGTTTCCCACCGGTTCTAAAGAGGAGAGAACATTAGCAGAGGTGGCCGTTTTGCTATCAGACCGGCTAGTTAGCATTTTTCTCAAAGACGAGACCGGCCACCGTCCGGTATTTGGCCAGATTGAAAAGTTTCAAAACGATCCGCACTGGCGCGACTACATCCTTTTCTACGAATATTTTAATGGAGATGATGGTGCAGGCCTAGGCGCATCTCATCAAACCGGCTGGACAGGATTAGCAGCCTATATGATTCAACAGTGTTCAGAGTTTCGGGTAGATAGCAATATCTAAATTCAAACAAAGATTTCTAAAACTGACTCAAGGAAAATACTTTTGACTTCATACATCTGCAGTAAAGCAGGCTAATCTGCATCTGCAGTATCTCCTAGCTGCAGGCTGTAGAGCTTTGCATATATGCCTTCTCTTTCAATTAACTGGCGATGCGTGCCGTTTTCAACGATTTGACCTTGCTGAATAACGAGTACCTGATCAGCCTGGGTAACGGTGCTAAGACGATGGGCAATAACAAAGCTGGTGCGATTTTTGAGCAGGGTGGCGATCGCATCTTGAACCAGTCCTTCTGTCTGCGTATCAATACTGCTGGTCGCCTCATCTAAAATCAAAATCTGCGGATCGATTAGCACCGCCCGCGCAATGCTAATTAGCTGCCGCTGGCCCTGACTAAGTGAAGCACCACGCTCGCCGAGCACCGTCGCATAGCCTTTGGGCAACTGTGTAATGAACTTGTGCACATTGGCAATCTTAGCAGCCCTTTCAATATCTACCTGCTGAGCAGCCGGGCGACCAAAAGAGATGTTCTCGGCAACTGTGCCGCTAAAGAGAATATTGTCTTGCAGCACAAAGCCAATCTGGCGGCGCAAGCTAGCCTGAGTCACTTCGCGAACGTCGATACTGTCTATTTTTACCACGCCGTCAACCACATCATAAAACCGCAAGATCAAATTGATGATCGTGCTTTTTCCGGCCCCGGTAGGACCAACGAGGGCAATCATTTGACCCGGCTGAGCGCAAATGTTAATACTATCGAGTATCTTTTGCCCTGGCACGTAGCCAAAGGTGACTTGATCGAAAGTGACGTTTCCTTCAATCGGCGGCATTTCGATGGCGTTAGGAGCATCTTGCAACAGTTCGGGCTCGTCTAGCAGCGTAAAAATGCGCTCTAAAGCAGCGATCGCGCTCTGTGCCTGCGTATAAAACTGACTCAAAATCTGAATAGGTCTAAAAAACTGTTGCACGTATAGCAAAAAGGCCGTGACTGTGCCAACTGTTGCCGCATCGGTCACGGCCAGATAGCCGCCATAGGCCAGCACTCCCGCCGTTGCCAGCGTATTGAGAAAATCTATAGAAGGTAAAAAAGCCGCTGTCACCACCACCGCGCTAACATTGGCATCGCGGTTAGCCTTGTTGAGCGCATCGAACGCCTCAATGTTGTAATCTACCCGGTTAAACGCCTGCGCTTCTCTAACGCTGCTAACATCTTCTTCAACTAGCGCCGACAGCTCACCAATCGTTTGTCGCGTCACTCTAAACCGGGCTCTGGCCCAGCGAGAAAACAAGCTGGTTGTAAAAATCATGATGGGAACAACTAAATTGCTCAGTAGCCCTAGCTGTAGGTTAATTAACAGCATGGCGATGACGATACCGACAAGGCTAAACGTATTGCCCAAAACTTGAGGAATGCCCTGCCCAAAAGCCTGATTCACCACGCTAACATCATTGAGCAGACGGCTCATTAGGTCGCCCGACTCGCTTTTATCAAAATAGCCAACAGAAAGACTTTGAACTTTATCAAAGATATCTTGCCTGAGCTGAGCGAGAACTTTTTGAACAATGTTGCCGACTCTTAAAATCTGCACTCGAATAGCAACAGTGCCGACTAAATAAATCGTCGCAAGCGCAACAATCATTTGCGATAAGCCTGAGAGATTGCCGGGCGCAATCAGGTTGTCAATTGACCAGCCAATCAGGAACGGGCCGACAGACTGTGTAAGCGCACCCACCATAACAGCGCCAATGGCAAGGGGCAGCGCTTGACGGTGAGGCGCTATATAGGAGAGCAGTCGGCGGACAGTAGAGGGGTGTTTTCCGGGCTGCTTTTTAGAAATAAGAACATCAGCCATGGAGGGCACCTGCAGTAGCTTTTGCGGCAGGCTGTTTCATTTGAGATTCTAGAATTGCCCCGTAAAGCGGGCTGGTGCGCATGAGCTGTTCGTGGTTGCCCTGGGCGGCGAGTTTACCTTTATCGATTAGCAGAATGCGGTCGGCGCTTTGAATGGTGCTGATGCGCTGGGCAATGACAAAGGCGTTGCAGGTGCGATCGCGCATCAGCTTGTCCAAATTCGATTGAATCTGCGCAGCGGTCTGCGCATCTACCGCAGAAGTGCTGTCATCTAAGATTAGAATTTTGTAGTCGGTGAGCAGAGTGCGGGCGATCGCAATTCGCTGCTTTTGACCGCCAGAAAGCCCGACGCCACGCTCACCTACAATCGTCTCGTACCCGGCGGGCAGGCTTTCAATAAATTCGTGAATGTAGGCGGCTTTGGCAACGGTAATCACCTGATCTAACGGTGCGTTGGGTTTGGCGTAGGCAATGTTTTCTCTTAACGTGCCTGAGAATAGAGTCGTTTCTTGAAAGACGCTGCCGATATGCGATCGCAAACTCTCTAGATCAAAGTCTCGAACATCGCGACCGTCAATTCTAACTGAGCCCTCACTCACGTCGTAAAACCGCTGAATCAAATTGACAATCGTGCTTTTACCTGAACCTGTCATACCCAAAATCGCAATGAGTTCTTTGGGCTGCGTCTCAAAAGAGACATTTTCTAGTGCAGGCTCGGTTGCCCCTGGATAGCGAAACCACACATCCTCAAAGGTAATTCGCCCGCCACACTTATTAAACACAACCGCTTCGGGGCGATTGGTGATCTCAATTGGCGCGTCAATAATTTCGTATACCCGCTCGGCAGAAGCTGCAGCCTGCGCGATCACTGGGGCCGCAAAGCCAATCAGCAGCACCGGCTGCACAATAAATAGCAAATAGGCATTAAAGGCAACCAGTTCGCCTAGGCTAAAGGTACCGTCGATGACCTGCGTGCCACCATAGCCAATCACCGCGATTGTAACCAGATTGCTCAGCAAAAAAATGAAAGGAAAGGTATTGCGAATGGCTGCTAGCGTTTTGAGATAAACCGAGACAAGGTGGGCATTTATTTGGGTGTATCGCTGTAGCTCTACCGGCTCGCGGGCAAAGGCTTTGACCACCCTAACGCCGAGTAAATTTTCTCTAAGGACTTCGTTTAAGTCTCCCAGCGTTTCTTGTACCTGGCCAAACAGCGGCCGGTTTTTGCCAAAAAAGCGATAGAGCAAAGCGCCCGCTAGGGGGATAACGCTAAGGCTGATCAGCGCTAGCTGCCAGTTCATAATCAGCAGAATGCTGGCAATGGTAACCAGCGTAGCGATCGCGCTTACCACCTGCAAAAGGCTGGTACCAATAAAGGTGCGAATCTGTTCTATATCGCTGGTGATACGGGTCAATAGCTGCGACGTTTGAGCCTGGTCGTGATAGCTGAAGCTGAGCGTTTCTATTTTACGAAAGACCTGGGCACGCAGCGTGTAAGCAACGCTTTGGCTGAGCGCTTCGGCCCAGTAGCTCTGGCCAAAGTTGAACAGACCACGGGCGATCGCAATCCCTACCATCATTGCGCCCGTTGTTAGCACTACTGTCAAATTCTTTTGAGCGATACCTTGATCGATGCCGCGTCTAAATAGCTGGGGGGTCAGCGCATTGGCCGCAGTCAACAGTAATAAGCTGACAAAAGCACCTGTAACCAGCCAACCGTAAGATCGCAAGATGGCGAGTACGCGCTTTAGGGGCTCCATTGTTTCACCTGTTTCATCAGTGTTTTACCAAGCACCTTTACTTTGTTCTGAAAGTACCTTTACTCAAATCAATCTTTAATTTGAAAGTAGAAAAGAGGTTTGCCAGCCATGATCGAAAGAAGGACTCAACCGTCAATATAAAAAAAGAGATTTCCCTATCAGCCTTCGACCCGCAGCAGATCACTTATACCTATCCTGATAGTATGGTTAGCTATGGGCTATAACCGCAAACAGGTGGGATTTTCTATCACAATGAATATCATGGCAAGATATTTACCACTGAGCAAGTTCTAGCGGTCATCGATCTCAGCAACTGGCTACATGATTTGTGGCAGACCGACGAAACGAGAAAATTTAACTGGCTGATTTAATTGGTTCATTTGACTGGTTCAACGGTACAAATACAGCCTTTTCGGCAAAATCTTTGAGCTGTACACTACAGTAGTTCACTGGATTTTTTGTTTATGTCTAAGGATACAGATTTATAGTTAAAGGGTGACAGTTCAGGGCATGACGCGTAATCGACTGTTATTGGAGCGGTGGGAAGATTATTGGCGCGAAACCGGTCGAGAGCAGCTGTATCAAACGCTACTGGACTCAGTTAATCAAGCAATTATTGTAACCGATCTAGAAGGGCTGATACGCTTTTGGAACCAGGCCGCAGAGAGCCTATACGGCTGGTCTCAAGCAGAAGTGTTAGGCCACTCAGTATTAAAGGTCGTGCCAGCCGTAGGAATAGGCGAGCAGACGGCAGAAATTATGGCCGAACTGCAACAGGGAAATGCTTGGTCAGGAGAGTTTCGGACCTGCGATCGCCAAGGTCGTAAATTTACGGTGCTGGTTATTAATTCACCGCTCTACGACGAGAACGGGAATCTGGTGGGTGTTATTGGCGTCTTGGCAAATGTTGACGCCTTTCGAGCTGCAGAAGCTCGACTCGACCATCGCGCTCAGCAGTCGCAGGCGCTAGCTCGAGTCATTGATGCTATTCACCAATCTTTTGATCTCGATACGATCTTTTCGGTTTCAGCAGCGCACATTGCCAATTTGCTACAAATGCAAGTCTCTATCGTGCAGTATTTGCCAGAGCGTCAGTGCTGGGTGCATCGAGTTGTCTATAATCCGCATTCTGCATCCGCGATGAAAACTTATGACGTGATTCCAGATGCCGATAATCCCTTTGCAGAAAAGCTAAAGCGATTAGGGGTTGTGCAAGTTGGTGATACTCATCAAATTTCTGATCCGGTTAACGAAAAGCTAATAGGGAACGATCCGGGAGGTTGGCTGCTTACCCCCATTAGCATTGATGATCAGATCTGGGGCAGCCTGACTTTGGTGCGATTACACCAGTACACCGACTGGGAACCAGAAGAGATTGAGCTGGCCAAGCATATAGCCACGCAGCTCGCGATCGCCATTGACCAAGCGCAGACCTATCGCCAGTTGCAGCAAGAACTCGTGCAGCGACGCGCCAACGAGGACCACCTGCGCCAGTACGAGCGCATCGTTTCGGCCACCTTCGACGGCGTCGCACTTCTAGATCGTCACTACACCTACCGCATGGTCAATCAGGTTTATCTCGATTGGAACCAAAAAACTCGCGAAGAGATCATCGGTCAATCAGTCGCTAACCTGCTGGGAACAGATGTCTTTGAGTCAACCGTAAGACATCGGCTAGATCGGTGCTTGCAAGGAGAAACAGTTCGGCTCAACGATTGGTTTACCCACAACGATGGTCACCAGCGTTATGTCATTGTGACGTATTCACCATATTACGAGCTAGATGGCAACATTAGCGGCGTTGTGGTGACTAGCCGTGATATCACCGATCTCAGGCTAGCTCAAGATGCGCTGCAACGGCAGGCCGATCAGGAGCGCGCCATCAACGATATGACTCGGCTGATGCATCAGTCTCTAGAGGTAGAGACTATGGTGCCTCTGGCGATAGAAGCCGTTAGCACCTTATTAAAAGCCGACCACGGAGCCGTTTTAGAATTTATCGTAGACAGCCAAAGCTGGCACTATGTCGCAGAATATCGCAAGAATTTAGACTCATCGTCTGAACCTGAACCACGATCGCTATATAGCAGACACCACAGCGAAAACCTAGCTGCTAACGATCTTTTGAAAGGCAAAGTCATTTGTGTCGATGACTGCGCTATGTCGGTCAACCAAGCCCATCAGCAGCTTGCTAAAATTTCTTCGGGAGCGTGGCTGATCGTGCCCTTTAAAGTTAACCAACGCGCGTGGGGGTTGGTGCTTTCTAAGCAGCAACCACAGTGGATGGATGGGGCAGTTAACCTAGCCGTTCGGATTGCCGACCAGCTAGCGATTGGCATTTCTCAAGCTGAACTGTATCAGACGGCTCGAGCCGAGCTGAAAAAGCGACAAGAAACTGAACGTGCTCTAAAAGATCGAGAATCTTTCTTTCAATCGCTTTATGAACAAGCTACTTTGGGGATTGCATTTTGCCGCTGCGATGGCCAGATCGTGCAGGTCAACGCCAAGTACTGCGCGATTACCGGCTATAGCGAAAGAGAACTCAAGTCGATGACACTGGGCCAGCTAACGCATCCTGACGATAGAGAGCTTAACCAGGAAATTTTTCGGCAGGCGACTCAGGCACGAGGGTCAGATTTGAGCGTTGATAAGCGCTATATCAAAAAGGATAGAACAGTTGTTTGGGTGCATTTAACGACGTCAGTTATTCGTGACGATCAGGGCGCATTTGAGGTACTAGCGGTGATTATTCAAGATATTAGCGATCGCAAGCGCCTAGAAACTGAACGTCAGCAGGCCGGGGCTCAGCTTCGACACAACGCAATGCACGATGCCCTGACACAGCTACCCAATCGCAACCTGTTAATGGCTCAGCTACAGCGATCCTTAAAGCGTATGCAGCGCCCGCCTCACCGGCAGTTTGCAGTAATGTTTTTAGATCTAGATCGGTTTAAACTTGTCAACGACTCCTTGGGTCATATAGCAGGCGATCAGCTGCTGATTATTATTGCTAACTTGCTAAGGAGACTGGTGCGTCCTGGAGATTTGGTCGCCCGCTTAGGAGGAGACGAGTTTGTTGTCTTGCTTGATAACATTGACAATATCTCTGAAGTGTTGACCGTTGCCAATCGCATTCTTGATACGTTGCGACAGCCTGTACAGCTACAAAAGCGAGAGGTTTTTGCCACGACTAGTATCGGTATCGTAATTGGCTCAAGTACCTACCAAGACGCTACTGAACTCCTTCGGAATGCTGATATTGCGATGTATCGTGCCAAAGCCAATGGTAAGAACAGCTATGCGCTATTCGATCCAACGCTGCATGATCAGGTTATGTATCAGCTACAGCTAGAACACGACCTGCGCCGATCGCTTGATAAGCAACAGCTCAAGCTGTATTATCAGCCGATTGTTAATCTCAAAGACGGCTCAATTTTTTGTCTAGAGGCTTTGATGCGCTGGCAGCATCCAGAGCGAGGTCTAATTTCTCCAAGTGATTTTATCTCGATTGCAGAAGAAACAGGCGTCGTTGTAGCACTAGACCACTGGGCGGTACAAACAGCTTGCCAGCAGCTAAAGCAGTGGCAGTCTCAGTTTTTAGAGGCTCGGCAGCTAAAGGTAAGCGTCAATCTTTCAGCCCAGGATTTGCATGCGTCCGGCCTAGTCGAGAATATTAGCGATGCCCTATCTAAATCTCGCTTAGAGGGACGACATCTGGTGTTGGAGATGACTGAGAGTTTGTTGATTGATGATATACCGCAGGTGGTACAGCTAATTGCTCAGCTTCAAGATCTCTCAGTAAGTCTGGCGGTAGACGATTTTGGGACGGGCTATTCTTCTTTAAGCTACCTGCATCGCTTTCCGCTTAGCGCACTCAAAATCGATCGGTCTTTTACATCTAATATGCGAGAAGGCATGGTTAATCAAGATATTATCGAAACGATTGTGGCGCTGAGCGATCGCTTAGGAATGGTTGCGATCGCTGAAGGCAGCGAAAATATGGAACAGGTCCAGCATCTAATACATATTGGCTGCGAATACAGTCAGGGCCACTACTTTTGTGAGCCACTGCCCGCAGAGAAAATCATAGATTTGTTTCAGATGGCTTATCCATTTGCTAACAAGCTGCCTACCGCTCAGTAAGTCCCTAAAAGAACTTGAACGGGGCCCTGAGCAAGCCCTGTTCAAGTCTTATGCTTATAGCTACGATCATATGCTGGCGTTTGTGGGCATCAAGACATTTCGCTTTTTAGTCAGGGTTTGACCAAAAGCTGATCTGCTAGCAGTTCAAAGTCTGACGTACTGAAGTAGGCAAGTGAGCAAACAGTACCACGCAGTAAGCCGCCGCACCGAATAGTCGTAATATGCTGGTTGAATCGCCGATGGCAACTGACGCAGGTTTGCTTATCGTTCTCTATCTATCTATGATCTGATCGCTCGAAGATTCAAACGCTGCAAGGAGCAGTGATTATGGTGGTTTAGCATGGTCAAGTTGGGTTTGTTAGCACAGCTATACATCACAAAAGATGCATTTAGCCATTTTTGGGAGCTAGTTGAGGGGGCAATAGCCCTACACTCACCGACCTTCCAAAGTCTACAAAATCAGTCCAATAGCCTACTTGCGGCCCTAACTATCGTTTTTATTGCGGGCGTTGCCCAGTCGCTCAATCAAATCGTTGTCCTTTTCGTCAACCAGGTCAGGCCGCTACGCTTTGTGCTAAGCCTGCTGATATCAGCCCTCTTTTTTGTAGTAGGCTACGGATTTTGGGCCCTGAGCATTTGGGTGATTCTTCAGGTCTTTTTCAACAGCTACCTGCCTCTTATCGTAGTCGTACGTACCCTGGGTTTTAGCTACGCGCCGCTGATGCTAAGCGTGCTGGTAATCATGCCTTACTTTGGCGGTGCAGTTTTTGTCGTGCTGTCGATTTGGACTCTGCTAGCAGTAGTAGTCGGCATAGGCGCGATTACCACCTTGAGCTTGTGGCAGTCATTTGAGAGCGCGGCGCTAGGCTGGGTGGTGATTCAGCTACTGCAAAAAACGGTGGGGCAGCCAATTGCCTCGCTTGGTCAGTGGATTACCAACTGGGTAGCAGGCGAAGAGCTGATTACTAACCGCATTAGACTCTCTGAAGAGCTTTATGAAGGGCTCCGCGCCCAGCGAGCGGCATCGGGCCATCTGGTCGATAGCACAGAAGAAGGCCTTCGGAACATCACCATGAATCCTCGTAAATAGACTCTTCGACATTAGAATCCTTAAAAGTGACGCTCGCTTAGCCTATAGTCTTTTTCATGCGTAATCGTATTCTTAAATTTAGCGCTGTTATCTTCCTCGCGGTTGGGATAATTGTGCTGCTTTCGCCAATTAATGAGCAGTGGTTGCAGTGGTATTTAGCCTTTAATAGCAAGCTGCTCAGAGTAGTTGTAGATCTCGCACGCGTTAGCCTGATTGCGCTACTCATTGCCGGATTGCTCTCGCCGTTTGAAGCGTTGGGCTGGTGGGCGGGTTGGTATGGCGATGGCATCGAAATCCACAGCCCTTACAAGCTTCCCAAGCAGCTCTTAGCGCCTGCTGCTAGCGCATCTACCACGACGCCTAGCCGATATGTCATCTATTTAGACGGCATTTCTCAAAGCTCTGCTGACTATCCTAAGCGAGTTAAAAATTTTTTGGATACGCTAGCAGACACGCTGCCAGCAGATATAGTCTTTATTCAAGACATCATGGCCTACTCGGCGCTGAATCGCCCTTTAACCGTGCAGCGTCCTTTTTCCTCTTTTTGGCGCTGGGTCGACCGCATAGAAACTTGGCATCCTCAAAGTCCGCTAGATATTTTTGTCAATTTGCGCAATACGTTTCAAGTGGCTGTTTCTACAGATAACCGCTATGGCCCTGTGTTTAACCGGGGAACGGCGCAAGTAATTTTGAACAGCCTGCGGCAACAGGGCTATCAGCCAGGACTGCCAATCACCCTGTTGGGCTACAGCGGTGGGGCACAGGTGGCACTAGGAGCAGTGACCTATCTTAAGTACGCACTGGATGTGCCAATTGAGGTGATTTCTTTGGCGGGTGTGGTCAGTGGAAACAACGGTGTTTTAGAAATTGAGCAGCTATATCATTTGCGAGGCGATCGCGACCTGCTTGCTAAGATTGGCGCAATTATGTTTCCAACGCGCTGGCCGCTAGTGACCTGGTCTGACTGGAATTCTGTCCGCGCTGAGGGGCGAATTCAGTTTATTTCCTTAGGTCCAGTCAGTCATAACGGGCCCACTGGACCTATTGACCCGGTAGCTCAGCTACCCAACGGTCGTAGCCACTTGAGTCAAACATTAGAGATTTTGATGGACATTTTGGCGGGCCGATACGCAGCGCCTTAGTAGGAGGATTTTTTGGGCGATTGCGCTTGTTGACTAACAAATAATCGATTGGTTTGTTCTACCAAAAGCCACAGCACCAGTAATATCAATCCGTTCCTTCTGATAGAGCCTGTTTGCGCTCTAGGCTCTCTATGCTTTAAGGCTAGAGACTGATATAGCAGGCTATAAAATCGCAGGCCGTCAGCGTATGTCTAGAGGTGCCTCTAGATATGTTTCTGGGCGTACTTGAAGGGGCGTGGGAAGAGGCATAGATTTGAAGTTTGGTACATTGGCTGGTCTAGTTGGCCTAGTTGTCTTGATATGGCTGCTGTGGACGCTGCGACAGGTGCTGCTGCTGCTGTTTGCTGCTGTTGTTTTTGCAACGGTGATCAATAAGCTAGTACAGCAGCTACAGAAGATTCGGATACCCAGACAGCTAGCGTTGCCGATAGTCTTGGGTGCGATCGCTGCTACCACTGCCATCATCTTTAGATTTATTGTTCCAGCGATCGCAGCTCAAATTCCAGAATATACTTTCTTCTCTGAGCAAGGCCTCAATCGAATACAAGATTGGTACCAGTACTATCGAGCATATCTACCTGGCGACATACTAAAAGAGACGAGTCTGGCAGAATTGTTTTCTAGCGTATCGGCTATTAGCCCCGGTTTGGTTGATAGAGCCGTGCGGCTGTTCTCGCTGTCTCTCGATTTTTTCGTTAACTTCTTGCTCACGATCGTCGTCACGATTATGATCTTGAGCGACCCGGCTAGCTATCGGCAAATGCTGATTCGAGCCTTTCCCAAATTTTATCGCCAGCGCGCCGATGAGATCACCACTGCATGCGAACAGGCACTAAACGGCTGGGCCCTTGGCCTATTGTTCAACATTACGATAATTACGCTTGCGAGTGGAATTGGGCTAACCCTTATCGGTATACCGCTACCGGCTGTTAATGCGCTGCTAGCAGGCTGTATGACGTTTATTCCTAATGTCGGACCTTTGCTTAGCGTTGTTCCACCTACGCTGATGGCTTTATCTATAGGACCGTGGAAGGCAGCGGGCGTTCTGGGGCTCTATCTGGCTATTCAGCAGCTAGAGGGAAACATTTTGACGCCGATGGTGATGAAACAGCAGGTTTCTCTGCTACCGGCTTTATCGCTGATGGCTCAAGTCATCTTTGCCGTGTGGTTTGGATTTTTAGGATTGTTTTTGGCGCTGCCTTTGGTCATTGTGAGTCAAACATGGATCAAAGAGTTGTTGGTAAAAGATATTTTAGACCGCTGGAGCGTTCCAAGAAAAAAGAGAAAGCTAAATTCGACTGCCTTACGACATAAGCATGCAGATAGTAAGATGCTGAGATAAATTAGACCCAGATGTATATGAAGCGTGTATTCATGAAGTGTGTATTCATGGAGCGTGTATTCGTGGAGCGTGTATTCATGACACGTTATCCATAGATCTCATGTGATAGATCACCTATAGATGCGTCACAGAGCCACTCATAGATTCGTAGGCGGCTCTATCAGTCGCTCTACAAGCTACCTATCTCTTTGACGATGTTTCTAAACGCTGTCTCTAGCCTGGTCTGGGCCTTTTCAAACTTTGGGCCCTGCCAATGCGGAATAGCTGTAGCCTCTAGCTGGTCGTCAGGTAAGTAGGTAGGATAGCGCAGCTCAATCTGTAAAGCTTCTACGCTAGGCTGCTGGCCGTAGTGCCGCGTGATGTAACCACCTGTAAATACTTTGTTCTTTACTACCTGGTATTGCTGGGCGCTGAGGCTATCGGCAACTGCTTCAATCAAGGATTCTTGACAAGTGGTGCCGTTGGCATTGCCCAGGCAAATGTCGTCGGTAATCAGTCCCATAAAGCTGTGTAGATCTAGCAGGTAGGCTTTGCCGTGTCGATCAATTGTGGTGTTTAGAAGCTGGGTGAGCTGCTGGTGGTAGGGGGTGTAGTATTGTTCGATACGCGATCGCACTTCTACGTCGGTGGGTTTGCAGGTGTAGATTGGCTGCTTGAAAGCAGCTTTTTCGGGCACGACAGCCGACCAAAAAGAGCCAAACAGTGGTGGCTTCAGCGCCCGATTGAGATCTACAACATAGCGGCTGTAGTTGGCCTGCATCACGGTAACGCCGAGCTTTGGCAAAAAGGCGTATAGCGGTTGCAGATGCCAGTCTGAGTTAGGTAGCGACTGCTGGTGCTGCTGGGTAAAGGTAGACGCAATTTGCGCTGGCACATGCAGCCCGCTATGAGGCAGATTGGCAACAATCGGCACAGGTTTCCCTACAGGTTGATGTATTGAAAACAGCTCTACTACCAAAGATCACCAGCTCCTAACTTAAACAATCCGAATAAAGCCATCTAGCCCAAACATTTAGTCCTAACGTCTAGCTCAAGCAAAAAGCACCTCCCGGCATTTGGGAGGTGCTCTTAGCGTACTGCAATCACTTACAAAGAATGACCTCCGTGGCATAGAGGTTGTTCGTAGCGATTCAGATGGATCTATGCAGAGCTATACAGAGATAGCTTCTGTCTTCATCATGATTGGGTAGCGCAGCGTAGCCGCAGCGGCAGCCTCTGTAGGCATTTGGTCTGCCTCAACCGCGTAAACTTTGGCATCGGTCGCCAGCGCCTGGGTAATAGCTAGTTCTAAAAGATCCTCGCTTTGCGCTGTCTGCTGCTCATGGTAGATGGCTTCGCGACGGTCAACGTCAAATTCGCCCCAAACTTGGCGATCACGATCTACAAACAGCGTATCTATTTGACCGTTGTAGGCGGCGTTGATGATCTGAGCAACGTCGCTAGTCGCTTGGTCTTTATTCTGCAAGCTGCCATACTGCTCGCTTTCCGTCTGACGGCCCTGGTCAAAGTGTGGTTCAACCACCGCCAAGGCGCGATCACGAATTTCCTCAGGGCTGAGCTGGTCGGGTTGAAATGCGATCGCCTCATCCATCAGATGAGGATACTTATTAGCTTTCTGGTAGATAGGAAAGAGAAAATCAACGCCCAAAAAGACTAGCGGTACAACCTGTCCGCCTAACACCTGCTCAACGCCATCAGAAACAAGCTGGAAGAATCTCAAAATATCTGTGTTTTCGCTGTCCTTGCCACTGCCCTGTCCATGAAATACCTTTTGACTTCCACCGCTGCTTGCCCCATGCCCTTGCAAAGACTCAGACGGATCGTCATAGCGCAGTGCTACTTCTAAACTTTCAGGCGTATCGCCTAAACTAACGGAATGCACCTGATTGCGTGTTGCTTGGTAAAGCCCTACCTTGTTTTGGCTGGCCGCCAAGACGTAGAACAAATTATCGTTAGTGGCTAAAGTCAGCAGCGGCTTTACATAGAACCGCTTGCCAACCAACGTTGCTGTCTCAAGGTCTAGCGGTACAGTGTAGTACTCGAACCAATCAGTTGCTAAGAAGAGGGCCAAACCACTCTTTTGGTGCTGCCAAAAGGACTGATCGTCGACCAGATCAGCAGCGGGCTTCAAGAGAGCCTGAATCTCTTTTCCATCTATACCCAACTGGGCTAGCTGGCTTTCAGCTTCAGCAAGCTGGTTTTTCAGTCGGATAGGATCTTGTTGAATTTCAGCGCCTGCCTCATGTGTTGGCAAGTAAATAGAGACGTAGGGTGACGCTTGCTCGGCTGGTGAATACTGGGTTAGGGTTTGAACTTCTTGTCTGGAAAATAGAGCCATTGGGTCTTGATGTTTTCTGTTGCTGTTTACTAACTGTCTTGTTAAGTCTTGAGCTATATACTCGAAAGGTGGTTCCTAAAAACGTCAATTCGAGATGCCGGTTCAGAGGCCTTATGTCTTTAACTATCGCCTCTAGCCGAAGGATGAGTCGCCTCAACGGCTTTAAAGGGTTCTACAATTTTGTATGAGTGCTCCATGCCCTCTGGCACGCTCCAAGAGACACCAGGCTCTAGCATGATAGTTTCGCCCTCAACTGTCAGCTCGGCTTTTCCTTCTAGCACATAGCCTAGCGTCTCATAATTGCGGGCGGCAGCCTGCTTTTGCTCAGCCCCACCAGGCTGCTCGTTCCATAGTCTCAGGGCGATCGCATTGCCGCTAATTAGCAGCTTTTGCCCCATACTGCCAGTTGGCGCTGCACTCACCTCTACAGTCAGCTTGTCAGCTAGCTCAGCGGTGTTTGAATCTTGAGTACTCATAAATAAGTTTAGGAAGTCATTTGAAAATTATCTATAAATTGCCTACGGTGTATTCTTACCGTCAATGCATGCCTTACTTCGATTCGTTGAACAGTCACCTTTCAACGACTTTTAGACACATTTTTTTTTAGCAACTTAACATTCACTACTACTTTAAAGGACTTGCTATAGAAAAAGATTCTCTCATCAGGAGCAATTCTGCCAGTCAATAGAGAGAGTTTCTTGTATTTTTAGCTTTCTTATATTTTTCAGCTTGCGCCCCCCCCCGGCTCTCGCCCGCCAATTCTCACTTACCGATAACTCTCAACCACTGGTCCTTGTCACTGTGTGTTCATCTAATATGTGTTATCTAAACAGTTCAGCGACACAAAGCCGTGATAACCCTATATAGTAACTACCGAGCTGAGCACAGCTTGATTTCGCCAGCAAAAGCCCAAGTACACAACTTACCTAAGAGGAAAATCCATGGCCGATAGTACAAATATCACTATCAAAGACAGCGGTCCTTATCTAGTCAAAGGCCCTTTTACACTAGTCGATGCTGAGGGCAACGAATTCACTATTGATAAAGAAATGGTGCCCCTTTGTCGGTGTGGCGCGTCCACTACTCAGCCTTTCTGCAATGGCACTCACCGCAAGATAGAGTTTGAGTCGGTTGTACGTGCACCCGCAGCAGAGTAGCCAAAAAAGACAGCGCCAAAAAATAAAGCATAGAAAAAACGGCCTCTGCTCCAACAGAGGCCGCGGATATAGTTAAAACCAGGTATTGATTAGAATTTTACGGATAGCTGGCGAACGGTCAATCGCTTACTTATCAACGACATTAACATTGTCGTCAATGTTCGTCTCTAATTCTTCGCGACGAATAGTTGCTCTCTCACTGACGATTTCCTCGTCAGTCTCTTTACGCACAGTCACCTCTTCACGAACAAACGCTTCTTTACGGACAGCAGACTGCTCTTCGTAGACTTCCACGCGAGAAACTTCGCTATCTTCAAAAGCATGGTCACCTACACCTACAGCCGTCTGGCTAGTTGGCGTTGTTCTCTCAATCACTACGCGCTCTTTCTGAAGAGGAATAGAGACTTCAGCGGTCTCAGTCTCTACGCGCTTACCAACAGCGACATCACCCGTCTTCACAAGATTCTTGTCGGCGATCAGACGCTCTTGATAGAGGCTAATAGGTTGGTTGCGAGACTCGGTTTCAGGTACGGTGTAGAGGTCACGGTCATAGTCGTAGTCGTATGTATCGCGACTATAGGTGCCACTAGCAGCCACCGCTTGACCGCCTACAGGTGCACTAGTTTGAACTGCATTTTGACTAGGAACATTTTTCTCGCGGTAAACGCCGCGCACTTGCTCTTCATAGTCATAGTCCACCGTTTGCCCATCGTACTCAGGCAGGTTCTCTACCTGATCTTTGGTCAATCCGTGCACATAGACACGCTGCTGATCGTTATCGAACTGCGCTTTGCCAACGGGCAGCAACACTTTCTTTCCAAAAATCCAAACGCCTGTGTCTACGATTAAGTACCGGAATTGGCCAGTGGTGTCGTCAAAAAGGCCATCTTCAATTGTTCCTACTTTATCTTCACCCTGAGCATACACGCTGTAATCATCTAGATGACCAAGATTGTTGTCACTAAACGTGTTGCGGTAGTCAGGGTAAGTGTTCTTAAGGCTAACGAGTGTCATATTCTCTCCAATTTTCTGCGTTTACTTCAAATTGTATTTCAATCAATCGATAGCTCTTGCTTTAACAGAGCTGTCTTACGGGAGCCCACAACGGAGCCAAAGAGCTGTCGATTGATTGAGCACACAGTAACTATAGAAGGATTACACAAGGCTTTCCTCAGTTAAAGGGACGAGAGTGTTTTACTCAATAGGTGCATCTATGCAGGTAAATTACTGTCTCTTTAGAGATATGCGCGACGCTTGCAAAGATGGTAAATGCTTGCAAATGTCGCGCAATCATTTGAGCAATAGAGAGAAATACTTCGTGGAGCATTCCCCCCTGCTTTCGAGGGAGGTTGTTCTTTAACAAGTTGTTCTTTAACAAGTTGTTCTTTAACAAAAGGCTTTTGCCAATAATTGTATCGAACAACCTCTAGGCACTAGTCAGCTTCTAGGACTGGCTGTCTTGCTAGCACATCAGCAGAGATTAGCGAACAACAGCTCTGGGCTTCTTAGCGCCTACCGTAGAGCCAATCAGCGCAGCAACTAAAGCCAACAGTGTTCCAATCAGGAATGACAGACCCGCTTTAGAAGCGTTCGCAGCGTAAACATCCGCCTGCTGAGTTGTGATATTGGGAATAGCGTCGCTGGCTTCCGCTTGGGTAGGAATCTCAGCGCCGCCTGGCTGCTCTAGCTGAGTAACAACATCACCGGCATTGGCAACAGCAAGGCCAAAAGTACCTGAAACGCCGCTAGCTAGTAGCCAACCGCTGAGCACTAGCGTAGTTGCCCACATGACGGTTGCGTTAAGCATGGCTGTTTTGCTGCGCATCGGCCCACAAGAGGATGCCATTGTCCATCCTCCTAAGAACAAAGATATTAACAGGCTAATCACGGCCCAAATGCCTAAGCCTATGCCAATTCCGCGCGCTGAGCTTTCACCTGCGGCAAAACCACCAACAGCCGCGCCTAATGCACTGAGTAATAACTGGGAAATAATGGCAACAACAATACCTGCAAAAATAGGTCCCCAGCGAACGGTATCGTGATATTCCGATATGGGTGAAACGGGAAGTGTGGAGGTTCGTACACCGGGATCTGCTACGGGTCTATCTGGTCTATCTATATAGGTCATGGCGACTCCTAATTAAATTCCTTAAGCATTAGTTCGAATGTGGCAGACGACGTCTTTTTACCAGCGCTTAGCGAGAAAGCATGCGTTGTGCAAGAACGCTGGCTCACTAACAGCACTTGACATCTAGCACCTGACATCATCCGTGTGGTATAAGGTTACACAGACACAAGGTATCTGTTACCTTCCGAAGGAGATAGAATCTACGCTTATTAATAAAGTTTATTTCTTCGGATAGAAAGCTGCTGGGGCTAGCTGTCCTTAAGATATATAGATAAATCTTTTCAAACCTTGTATTTAGGCGGATAGCTATGGTTCTGTACAAAATTAGCGATCGCTATCCAAACTATCGAGACATTTATTTTGAGGGTAGCGATCTTAAGGGCATGAGCGTACATAGTGCTCAAGACCAGTTAGTTGGGCAAGTCTGTGAGCTGCTAATTGACGATAGCGACCGTCTCAAGTATCTAGTGGTAAATTTAGAGAGCCAGACACAGAACCCGATACAAGATCAAAAGAAGCAACAGAAACAGGTTTTGCTGCCTATACGCAACTGCTTTAGAACGACAGATTCGAACGTTTTGCACGCGCGCGATCTAAGCAGCGATGAGATTAATCAGCTAACCGTGTATAGCGAAGACACTCGCGAAGCAGCCTCAGCCTCTGATGATTTATCGTTTTTGCTGTACGAAGAGCGTTTGTCTACTCGTAAACAGCGAGTAAAAACAGGTGAAGTTAGAATCTCTAAGAGAGTTATCACTGACACAACAGAAACAGCAACCCCCGTTAAAAAAGAAAAAATTGTTATTGAAATAGAGTCTATCTACGGGGGCGATACCAAAATAGATGTTGACGAAGCTGAAGTAGCTGAAGATGGTTCGATTAGTCTAGGCATATACGAAGAGCGCACAGAAGTCTGCCGTCAGGTAAAGCCTTATCAAAACGTTTCTGTGCGTAAAGAAGTGGTCGAGGATGTGGTTAAAACCCAAGAAACACTGCGCCGCGAAGAGCTGTCAGTAGCCCCCGAAGGACTTTCGTATGTTGATTGGATCGAGGAATAATTACATCTGCCTTGCCATCCCTGTCTGACAAGCGCCTAAAATTTAGGGGTTTCGCCTAAATTTGCTTGATTTATGTCATTGCTACAGTCTTTCTTGAACGATCTTTATGAGCGCTATCGCGGCCTAGACGAGGGAAATGTCGCCAGCTACATCCCCGAACTGAAAAAGGCTGATCCTAACTGGTTTGGTATTAGCGTTGTCACAACCGACGGGCAGGTTTTTGGGGTTGGAGACGTACAGCAGAAATTCACGATTCAGTCTATCTCTAAGGTATTTGCCTATGGTTTGGCGTTAGAAGAGCAGGGACGAGAGGCTATTTTAGAAAAGGTCGGCGTAGAGCCAACGGGCGATCCATTTAACTCACTCATTCGGTTAGATGAAGATTCTAAGCGGCCCTTTAATCCGATGATTAATGCAGGCGCGATCGCAACTACTAGCCTTATCAAAGGAGAGAATCCTACTGCTAAGCTCAACCGACTTCTAGCCATGTTCGAGCGCTATCTCGACCACGAGGTCTTTATCGACATGCCTACCTTTGTTTCCGAGCGCTCCACAGGTCACAGAAATCGAGCGATGGCCCATCTCATGCTGCATTTCGGCATGATGGACCATGACATCAATGCCGCGCTCGATCTTTACTTTCAACAGTGCTCTGTGATGGTTACCTGCCAAGATTTGGCGATGATGGCAGCGACCATTGCCAATCAGGGCAAGCAGCCCATTTCGCAAACGCAGGCAGTCGATGCCAACTACACCCGGGACTTGCTGAGCGTGATGTACACCTGTGGCATGTACAACCGGGCGGGTGAATGGGCTTATCGCGTCGGCATTCCTGCAAAGAGCGGCGTGTCAGGTGGCATTATCGCCGTCGTCCCTGGCAAAGCGGGCATTGCGACGTTTTCTCCGCCTATTGACAAGAACGGCAACAGCATTAGAGGAATACGCGTTTTCGAAGATCTTTCACAAGAATACAAGCTGCATCTGTTCGATCTTTCTATGGGCCGCTGTGTCTTTGCCGACGCTATCGATTGAAGCGCTGAACGGAAAACTTATCGGGAATCCTTGGCCTTTGAGCTTCGCTTTTTCCAAGCGTACAGCACTCTACCTATAATAAATATCGCGATCGCACCCAACACAAACTTGCTGATGGGCCCTAGAAATTCGCCAACTTTTTCGTAGCTTTCACCTAGCCAAAGGCCCGCGAACGCTAAGAAGGTAGTCCAAGCCAAAGAACCGATTGTGGAATACAGCAGAAAGGTGAATATTGGCATTTTTGCAATGCCTGCGGGAACAGAAATATAGGTTCGGATGCCCGGTACCAGTCGGCCTAGTCCGATGGCCCACAGTCCGCCCTTCTTGATAAACCATTGCTGCGTAGCCTGCACTTCCTTGCTCGAAATGCCTAGCCACTTGCCATAGCGATCGGCCAAAATGCAAATTCTCTCTAATCCCAAGCGCTCGCCGATGTAGTACCAAATGAATCCGCCTAGAACAGAGCCGGACGTGCCAGCAGCGATCGCGCCCAGCATATTCATCTCGCCTCTGGCTACCGCAAATCCTGCTAGCGGCATAATCAGCTCAGATGGAATTGGCGGAATCACATTTTCTAACAGCATCAGGAATGCAATGCCCCAATAGCCAAAGAGCATCACAATATTAGTCACCTGTTCTAGAAAGTCCAAAGCCACCTCTAATAACTACGCCGAAATTATAGACGCCATCATGGCGCTTAGCAGCCGCCTTGTCATCTATCGGCAAGCACAGATGGGCTGCCAGCAACCAGAAGAAACTATTTTAACGATGCCGCCTTCTCAAAAAACATTAAATGCTGCTGCGGCAGCCGACCATCTGTTTTCACCCAGCTCAGCCCTGCGGCTGTCAGCTCAGTTTTTACCTGCTTTTGCGTCATCTTATGATGCTTTTTAATCAGCACCAGCGGATTTTCTGCTCGGTATTCTGCTAGTACAACCTGCCCACCAGGCTTCAGAGCCTGGACGATACCCGCCATCATTTCTGCTGGATACTCAAACTCATGATAGGCATCAAACATAACTGCCATATCGATGCTTTCGGCTGGTAAATTTGGATTGTCTTCTGTGCCTAATACAGTTTTGATGTTGTTGACGCTGTAGCGATCGCGCTCAGCCTCTAGCAGTGCCAGCATCTCTGGCTGTACATCTACCGCAATTACCTGACCTGCTTCGACCCATCGTGCTAGCTGAAAGCTAATGTAGCCTAGCCCCGCTCCAATATCTGCAACAACGTCGTCCGCTTCTAACATAAGCGCATCGACAGCCATATCCGATCGCTCTTCAGTCGCGCGGCTTGGTCTAGCTAGCCAGTTAGCACCTCGATAGCCCATGACCTTGGCGATTTCGCGGCCATAGTACACTTTGCCGATGCCATCCGAGCTAGGTGACCTATAGCTGTAGCTACCATCAGCGGGTATGGTCGCGGTAGCAGCACAGCTTGTTGCCAAGCTAAAGACTAGGCAAAGGGGCAGAAGCCGGTAGATTAATAGGCGAACAGGTCGATGAACAGAACAGAACAGAGCTGAAAAGAAAGCGCTAAGCATGACTTTGAGGCAGTTGAGAACGGCAGTGGCGTCACTATGACAGCATTATGGCAGCTCTAAGGGCTGATCGTAGCCGCAGTGTTTGCAGTATGGCAGATGCTTGTAAGTAAGATTTTGACAGTTTCGACAGGCTTGATACTGAGAATAGCTGCAGTGAGGGCAGTGCACGTCATATTCGCGAATTCTTTTAGCACAGCTAACACAGCGCATCTGTTGAACGCGGTTTGCAGCCTGCAATCGGGTGTTGAAAACAACTTTTTGGAAGAACTTAATGATGGCAAAGCCAATGATAGGCAGCAGCAGAATTTGTAGATAGCTGATCAAAAAGCGAAGGCCGCCCAGCAGCGCTTCTAAGAAGTCTGATAGCCATTGAATGAGAAATCCAAACTGCAGGAACTCGAATATCTTCCAGAGCAGGGGAACACAGAAGATAACAAGCAAATGCCAGCTAATGAGCGCGATGTAGCCGTAGTTTTTGCGCTGTGCTATTCGATGTACGATAGCTGCAAAAATAATTAGGGGTGCTAAGAACAACCCTTGGAATAGCAGTTGAATACTGGGATACCAGAAGGCGGCCTGACGATAGCCTTCATTGACGCGGTCAAATTTGGCTGTGTCATTAAGTAGGCTCAAAAAATCCTGGCTTTCTGGAGCCCTGATCACTGTGGCTTTAAGCGTTTCTAGGGCGGTTTGTCTCTGTGCGATCGCCTGATTGTTTTGATCGATTTCTTGCTTTGCCTGAGCGGCCTCTACGTTATTGATTGACTGCTCTGACGGCTGTCTGGCAATCTCTTCTAGCAGCGTCGAATCGTACTGCTGACGAATCTCTTCGTTTTTTGCACTAAAAGAATTGACTTCTGCCTGCGTGTCGTTGATGTTTTTAGCGATCGTTTGGATTGCAGAGGTAGAGAGCGCATCTGCTGTTGCTTCGTACTGCAAACAGGTATTGGAGACTTCACCTAAATGGCCTCTGCTAGCCGCCTGGTAGCTAGGCACGTAGTCGTCAGGTGAATTCAGGTTTTGGCTAATGACCGTGTAGTCTTTCTCTTCTGACGTGCTTTCTCGATACTGCTGCCATTCTTGCTGGCACGGATAGGTATCTCTAGGGCTTAGTGGCCACCGGCTGATATCGTCTAAGCCTGCGAACACGCTAGCTAAAATAAACAGATCTAGAACAATAATGATTACTAGACTAACTTTGTTGATCGGCTCGTGATTAACTTTGCGAGACTTATTAAAAAAGCGGCCAATTGAGCGACGCAGTCTAGAGAACATGGTGATGATAGGTGCGGTGGGCAATAAAGCTGAAGCCTAGGAGTTGAAAGCCTAGGAATAGAAAGTCTAAGAATCGGGAGTCTAGAAAGCCGGAAGTCTGAGCATTGGCAGTCTGAGCATTGGCAGTCTGAGCATTGGCAGTCCGGGCATTAGAAGGCTGAAAATATCGAGGCCCTCCAAGAAATTTCCTGAAGGGCCTTTAATGAGGGCAAAAAGTGTAGCGTGCTACTTGCGACTAGCTGCCTTTTTTCGAGAAGTTGTTTCTAAGTTAAAGAGAACTTGCAGGGCTTCCATCGCGCGATCGCGTGCATCCATGTCTCTTTGCGCCCGTAGCTGCGTCATCGGATCGTGCAAAATCTTGTTAACAATTCCCCGCGTTAGCGCCTCTACTACGCCGCGATGCTTCTCAGAAAATTCTGAGCCCAAGCGCGACATGGCTTTTTCTAGCTCTTGCTCACGAATAGTTTCTACCTTGCTGCGTAGGCTGCTAATGGTCGGAACCGTGTCGAGCGATCGCAGCCAATCCATAAATGCATCCACTTCTTCCTCTAGCAGCGCTTCGGCTTCTAGCGCCATCTGCCGACGACTTTCCTGATTTTGGGCCACAACGGCCTTTAAATCGTCTACGTTAAACGCAAAAACAGCCTCGATTTCACTGATGTTGCTGTGTACGTTGCGAGGGACCGCAATATCAAACACCAAAAGCGAACGACCTTGGCAAACAGGCTCTAGGTTCGTGCGATGCAAGATTGGCTCTGTCGAAGAGGTGCAGGTAAAGACCACGTCGGCTGCCACAACGGCCTCTAGCATGTTGTCGAGCGTACCGGTAGTAATATCAACATCGCCAAACTGCGCAGCTAGCTGATCAGCGCGAGTGATCGTGCGGTTGAGCAAGGTAATTTTATTAGCCCGCTTAGAGATCAGATGCTGCACTAGCAACCGCGCCATCTTACCTGCACCTAAAATAGCAATGTGGCAGTCGTCAAAGCTTTCGACTTTCATCAGCGCTAGTTCTGCCGCTGCCGAGCTGATAGAAACAGCACCCGTACCCAGGTTAGTTTCCGTACGAACCCGCTTACCGGCTTTGATGGAATCTTTGAGCAGGCGGTTGAGAATTCTGCCAACGCCTTTGTGCTGCTGTGCCAAACTCAGCGCGTGCTTCACCTGCGAGAGAATTTGGCCTTCGCCTAGCACCAGGCTATCGAGCCCGGCGGCGACCCGCATCAGGTGCATCACCGCGTCTTGCTGAAGCAATACAAACAGATGAGGGCGCAGCTCAGGTAGCAAAATGGTGCTGTGATCGCTCAAAAAGCGCATGACATCACGAACACCGGTTTCTAGCTCATTAGAGACGATGTGGATTTCGAGTCGATTACAGGTGCTGAGAATAGAAACTTCTTCGAGGGTTGGCGAACTGCTTAGGTGGGCGATCGCGTCGGCAACTTGAGCAGAGGGAATGCTCAATTTTTCTCGGACTTCAACCGGCGCAGTCTGATGACTGAGCCCAATGACAGCAATATTCATGCGGCTTCCTAAGGAATCTGTTATGAAGAGTCTTCTATTTTAAAGAGTTCTGACGAGCTGTGAAGCTCTTCTTCCTTACCGTATTAAATAACCTTGGGCTACCTCAAGGAAACTCAACAAAACTCCATCTTCAGAGATATATACACAAGAGAAATGTAGGCAGTGTTCAAAACATATCTAGCAAAAAAGGCGCTGAAATAATCACTTCAGCGCCTTTTTTACCTATTCTATCGTCAGTATTGAGGTAAGTTGCTTTCAGATACTAAGCTCAAAGTAAATCTCCGCCGTGTCTTATCATGCACACATAGATGTGTATTGATGAGATAAAAGCGTTGATGAGACAAGGGCGCTAAGAGCCCGTGCTTATACCCACCCCACCCCGCCGCTTCGTGCCGCTACGGGGTAAGTCCTCCGGTCGCTCACGCTAAGTAGGTGCCTAGAGAGATTGCCCGAAGGGCGAGGTGGATTTGCCTAGTTGAGGCTGAGTCGCTTGGGGCTGTCCTTCATGTGAACAGTATCAACAAAGCGAGCCGTCTTGCTCTGGCTAGAGATAACTAGGCTTTGAGTGCGGTAACCACCGTTAAAGAAGCGAACGCCGTTCATCAACGTACCAGGCGTAATTCCACAGCCTGCAAACAAAACATTTTCACCGCAGGCCAATTCCTCAGCCGTGTAGATCTTGTCAGGATCGGTAATGTTCATCGAAGCAAGACGCTCTAGGTTAGCTTCCTTGCTCTCACCGATAAGGCCGGTTTTTACAACTGCTGGATCGTAAATGAGCTGACCTTGGAAGTGACCGCCTAGGCAGCGCATAGCCGCAGCTGAGATGACACCTTCAGGGGCTGCGCCAATACCCATCAAACCGTGAACGTTGGTGCCTTCAAAGCCACAAGAAATGGCCGCAGATACGTCACCATCGCTAATCAGGCGCACGCGGGCACCCGCTTCACGAATCTCTTTGATCAAATCGTTATGACGCTCACGCTTCATCACGATAATGACTAGCTCATCAATCGAACGATCTAGGCACTCAGCCAAAATCTTCAGGTTCTCAGTTGGGCTGTTGCTGATGTCTACTTTGCCTTTAGCTGCCGCAGGCGCTGCTAGCTTACGCATGTAAAAGTCAGGCGCAGCAAACAGACCGCCTTTTTCAGAAATGGCGAGTACTGCCATCGAACCCGGCTGACCGTAGGCACAAAGGTTAGTACCTTCGCAGGGGTCAACAGCAATGTCGATTTCTAACAGCTCGTCAGGGGTACAAACATCTGAAGCGTTTGGCTGGGTACAGATACCCACTTCCTCGCCGATGTAGAGCATGGGCGCATCGTCACGCTCACCTTCACCAATCACGATTCTGCCGCGCATATGAATTTTGTTCATGCGCTCACGCATTGCTTCTACAGCGACTTCATCAGCGATGTCTTTTTCGCCTTTGCCCATCCATCGCGCTGAGGCAATTGCTGCCTGCTCAACGACTTCAATAATCTCTAAACCGAGGGTGGTTTCCACGGGGTATTTATCCTCCAAACTGCCGAATCTAGCCGGGTATTATAAGAACTTTTTAAGTGCCTGCTGGCAGGCTATAAGCTCTAACGGGGCCATCTTTGAGTTTATCAGACTATAGCTGCCGATAATTTTTTGCCGATGGGCTCTTGCGTCCATCCCAATCGGCTGGGGATCTAGCGGTTGAAAATTCGTCAGATTACTGTGAGTTTTGCGGAGAGCTTTCTGGAGAATTTTCTGAGGAACTTTCTAGAGAATTTGCCGAGGGAGTCTTTGAAGATTTTGCTGAGGAATCGAGCCGAGGACTGACTAGAGGGTTAGACAGTGAGTCTGTCAGCGGGTTCGCTTTGGTAGTTTTAGCAAGCTTGATGTATAGGTCGTAGTCCATAGTGCGATCGCTTACAGTGGTGGTCAGCCCAATCGCCTGAATAGCAGCAGTCGGCCCTTCTGTTGGAATCTGCGGCAGTGGAAATATGCCCCCAAGCGCGTTGATCTGCTCAAGGTCGAGATAGAAGTGGCCATTGTTGGGCCGAGGTGCGTTGCTAGTAAGCGTCTGAAACAGGCGAGTAGTAGACAGTGAACGATTGGGCGTAGGTACGATCGCATCGGCAGCGCGATCGCCCACTGCAAAAAACGCAACATTTCCTGGTAGCCACCCATGGCTAAACTGCACGCCCTGAAATGGTGAAATCCACTCCGTAATCGATCCGCCGTCAAATTCAGTTGTCTCTACCTGATAGCGGTAGCGGTTGACGATAACGTCATCAATCTGCGCCCAGACAGACTCAGCCGTTTGACGATCGTTTGTCTGCACCATCATCACCAGCGGCGCGCTATCAATAGCAGACGATTCACTTTCAGGCGACTCGCTCGGCGAGTTCCCAGGCTCATCGCGGGTATCATCGCTGGCCTCATTACGGGCATCAGGAGCGGTCCCTGACTCAAGATCGGCTGTAACCGGAGGTAGCAGACCCAGCGCAAACTCACCCGCGGCCCAAGGCATAATGTCCTCATCAATGTCCAGGCCGGTTTGAGTCAACAGCCCCGCCTTTAAATTTTGGGGGTCAGGGAAAAACGGCGGTGAGGTGTTGCCCTCACTAAAGCCCTGCCAAAACTGCTGGAGGTTGCTGCCTGACATAGCCAGCAGCGTATCTTCGGGCAGGCGTTTAGGCATCTCACCGGCCTCATTTCGCATCTCGCCATAGGCCAGGTCGTCTTTGGGTGAAAGCCAGCTCGTTCCTTCAAACCGGATGCCGTCGGCCTGTATTAGCGCAGTCGCCACAATTCCCTCTGAGCCTTGCAAAGGAATCAGGCTCCCTCGAGGCCGGTTGAGTGCGCCAGCCGGCGGGGCCAGCGCCTGGGTCACAGCCGGTATATTAAAGTAGATCTGCGCAAAGTTTTTGCCCCGAGGCTGCGGCGATTCTACTCGCCTTTCGGCCCTGCGATAGTTGGTATTGTCTCGCAAAGAGCGTTTTCCCCTATGGGTATCAATAGCCTGATCTATCCCTTCTGATGTATTGCTCAGCAATAGCCAGCTAGTGCCAATGACTGCAGATTCTAGGGTTTGGCCGCTATTAGACACAATTGTCTGCACGGTGATCCCTTTATAGCTACGGCTTTCTCTCTCGGCGGGCGTCGAGCTGCTGTCTGAGCGGCTAGCAAGCAATTCTTTCGCCTTTAGCGGATCGGCGATGGGGACGACCAAGACTAGGTTTTGGCTGGCTGCGGCCAGTCCTTCGTTAGCAGGTGCTGGCGCGGCTGACCCTGGCGCAGCTAGTCCTGATGAAGCTGGCTGAGTAGGCAAAATAGCCAGGGTAACGCGATCGCCAATCCAGGGCTTGATATCGCGCTTGAAGCTATAGCCATTTGCTGTAAATAGCTCGGCTGCTCTTTGGTTGAGCAGGCCGTTGAGCTGCGCCTGCGTGTCGGGAGTGCCAAACTGCTGTAGCTTGGCCCAGGTCAGCTCGTCGGTGGTCAGAGTAATCGTGCCTAAGGCAGTTTGTGGCACTAGCTGAGCGCCGGCTGGTGAAAGGCTTCTGGGGGCGTGCTGAGAAAAGTTGAAATAGGCGATCGCGCCACCGCCCAGCAAAACTGCTATCCAGACAGGCAGAAGCTTTGGAGCCCGCTTTAAAGCTCGGCCCATAAACGTACCGGTCGTCTTCGCCTCCGTCTTTGCCGACTTTGTCGAACCGGTTTGTGCCGAATCGGTTTCTACCAAATCGGTTTCTGCCAAATCTGTCTCAGTCGGATCGGTATTTTTTTCGGTATTAGGTGGAGAAGTCATACTGAATTAAGACGCTTGCTAAAACTAGAGGCCTGCTAAAGCTAGAGATAGAACCCTCTGGTCGGCCTTCTAGTTAGCGCTTTGGTTGGCTAGCCGTGTCCCAGTCGCAATGAACTTTAGCAGAGAACTTGACAAATGTGACTGGTAAAAATTCTATCCATTAAAAGTTTTTTGATGGATAGAAGTTTCGAGGCTTTGCAATAGCGCTTTTACTTTCCCTTGCTTCCCAACTTTGAGTTTTCTTTCTGCCCGCCGACTCGTTTATAGACAAAAGGCTATGCTATGTCCTAGCTCGCTGAACTTATGCCTTCTATGACCACTCGCACGGCTAAGCCCAACTCTGCCACCACCACTCAGCAGTCAGCATCGCTGCCCCCTATGCCTCGGCGGCTCTGGCTAGCTGCCCTAAAGCCGCCAATGTACTGCGTGGCCGTGATGCCAATCGCGGTGGGGAGCGCGGTGGCCTATGCCGAAAGACTTCAGTTTCACTGGGGTATTTTTACGACCTTCGCACTCTCGGCAGTCTTTCTGCTGGTTTGGGAAAATCTCAGTAACGATGTCTTTGATGCCGCGACGGGTATTGACGTCAACAAGCACCATTCTCTTGTCAATCTCACCCGCAATCGGGCCCTAATTTTTGGCTTGGCAAATGCAGCGCTGCTGCTAGGAATTGTTGGTATCTTTGCGATTTCGCTGTGGCAGCAAGATCCAACTGTGCTGCTGATAGTGCTAGGATGCTGCGCTTTGGGCTATCTGTATCAGGGTCCGCCGTTTCGACTAGGCTATCAGGGACTCGGTGAAATTCTTTGCTTTTTGAGCTTTGGACCGCTAGCGGTTGGCGCGGCCTATTACGCTCAGGTGCAGCATTGGAACAGTGTGAGCTGGAGCTGGCAAAGCCCGCTGCTGCCGTCGGCGCTAATTGTAGGTATTGTCACGACGCTGGTGCTCTTTTGCTCACATTTTCATCAGGTCGAAGATGATTTGAACGCTGGGAAGAAGTCGCCAATTGTGCGCTTAGGCACCTACCGAGGGGCACAGCTATTGCCAATTGCCTGCACAAGCGTCTTGCTAATTGTTCTGTTTGCGATCGCCCGTGGCGGTCTTCCCCTCACCGCACTGCTGCTGCTAGGGGCTGCGCCCACAGCAGTCAACCTTTGCCGTCATGTGCTCCGCTTTCACGATCAGCCCGCACAAGTCAGCAACGCCAAGTTTCTAGCCATTCACTTTCACTTCTGGTCTGGCCTATTGCTGGTACTGGCTTTGGCAATACCGTTCTCTTTCTAGCTGTTTCTTTAAAACCATTTCCTAGTCAGCTATTTGTTCTGGCTTCTGGTCTGGCTGAGGAAACGATATTTTTTTGCTGGCGAACTTTTTTTGGCTATTGCCTTCGGTCATCTTCAGCCATGGTTACTCGTCCCGCTCAGCTCTCTTTCGAATTTCGCACCTATCGTCGGCCTTTTCGGCAAATGATGAAGACCCGCCATGGCCTATGGAAATATCGCGAGGGCATTGTTCTACGGCTGAGTAATGGCCGCGGGCAGGTTGGATTTGGCGAAGTTGCCCCGCTCCCCTGGTTTGGAACAGAGACGCAGGCTCAAGCGCTGACCTTTTGTCAGCGTCTGCCGCAGGTGCTATCGGCAGACAATGTTTTTTCTATTTTGCCAACGCTGCCTGCCTGCCAGTTTGGGTTTGAAATCGCGTTGAAAAATCTGTTGAGCGGTTCATCTTGTGCGGCGCGTAGCCCAGAGCCAGAGACTGCTCACTACAGCGCCTTGCTACCCTCGGGGCAGGCGGCTCTGTCGGCATGGTCAGCGCTGTGGGCCGTTGGCCATCGTACCTTTAAGTGGAAAATCGGCATCTTGCCTGTGTCCACTGAGCTGGCCTGGCTCTCGAAACTGATGGATAAACTGCCCTTAGGTGCTAGGTTGCGACTAGATGCCAATGGTGGCCTAGATGAACTGGCGGCTCATCACTGGTTAGATCAGTGCGATCGCCTTGGTCGCCGCATAGAATTTATCGAACAGCCCTTACCACCAGATCACTTCGAGGATCTGATGAAGCTAGACCATCGGTATAAGACCGCGATCGCACTAGATGAATCTGTCACTACCCTAGAACAGCTCAAAACTCACTACTTCAGGGGCTGGCGTGGCATTTATGTTGTCAAAGCCGCCATTCTAGGGTCGCCCAATCGGCTCAAACAATTTTGCCAAGACTATCCAATAGATATTGTTATTTCATCTGTTTTTGAAACCGACATTGGCCGTCAGGCGCTCATCGATCTGGCCTTAGATCTTCAGCAAATTTTGCCCCACACGCCGCAGAGGGTTTTGGGCATGGGCACCCAGCAGTGGCTCCCTAACGATGGCCTAGACGATCCAGACTGGGAGGCGATATGGCATCGCTTACAAGATGGTATCAATTGAGCCCACCGCCACAGCACCCGCTGACCTGTGGCGGCAGTTGCGACCCGACTGGCTGGTCGTTGAAAGCCCGATAGAAGGACCGATAGAAGGCCCGATAGAAAGCCTAATCAGCAACCTAGTAGAAAGCCGTTTGCGTCAGCTTGCGCAGTATTCAAAGAACCAGCATCCTAGCGTTATGGCATCAAGACCGCTTTTGCTGATTGCACATGACGATCCAACAGCATTCCTTGCCAGCTTTTGGGCAGCGTTACTATCCGGCTGGAACATCGCCCTCACAAATCCCCACTGGGGCCAGCAAGAATGGCAGTCTGTCAGCCAGCTTCTTCAGCCAGATCTCATTTGGCCCGCTGCCTTTTCTTCCTTGTTCTCTTTTCCTGCCGCGCCGGTCTCCTCTTCTGCTGCCGCTGCCGCTATTTTCATCCCCACTGGCGGCAGCTCTGGCAACATAAAATTCACCCACCATACCTGGCACAGTCTCACCGTTGCGGCCCTTGGTTTTTGCCGTCACTTCCAGCCCAATGGTGGCCCTGTCAATGCCTACTGCGTCTTGCCGCTCTATCACGTCAGTGGCCTCATGCAGGCTATTCGTGCGCTCGTCAGTGGCGGTCAGCTATTTCTTTCTCCTTTTAAGTCTCTACTTTCTGCTTCTGATCTCACTAGTTCTCCCCCTTCATCGACCTATCTTTCTTTGGTCCCTACTCAGCTCGAACGCTTGCTGCGTCACGATAGGGCTGCATGGCTGAGCCGGTTTCGGGCGGTAATTTTAGGCGGCGCGCCGCCGTGGCCGAGTCTAGTCAACAGAGCGATCGCACAGCAAATTCTTCTTTACCTTTCCTACGGCATGACCGAAACCGGTGCCATGGTGACGGCTAGCCGTGTTGACCCGTCTGCTGCGCTATCGCCAGGCCGTCTATCTTCGATGCACGAAAACACGTCAGCATTTAGCAGTGGCCAGGTGCTACCTCACGCCGCGATGCATGTTGAACAAGATGGAAAGCATCTGCCGTTTGGCGAGGTAGGTCAAATTGTTGTGCAATCAGATGCGATCGCCCTGGGCTATCACCATTTTCCGTCATCAGCCTTTGCTCCGAGCACCTTTTACACCGATGATTTGGGCTATTTGGATGCAACTGGTGCGCTGTATGTCACCGGTCGAGCTAGCCGCAAAATTATCAGCGGCGGTGAGAACATCTTTCCTACAGAGGTTGAGGCGGCTCTGCGCAGCACGGGCCTGGTGAATGATGTTGTGGTGTTAGGGTTGCCGCATCCTGAGTGGGGGGAGGTGGTCGCTGCTGTTTACGTACCAAGTAGTGACGCCATTTCGGCTGAGAGTTTGAAGCGATCGCTATCTGATTCAGCGGCTCCAATAGCCCTAGATCAAACAGCCCCAAATCAGACCACACAACCAGTACGGCAGAGGATTCAGCCCAGCCAGCTCGCGCAGCTCAGCCGATACAAACATCCCAAGCAGTGGATCGCCGTTAACCACCTGCCTCGAAATGCGCAAGGCAAGCTGAACCAGGCTGCTTTACTGGCTCAAATTTCGGCTAACACAGCCAATAGTCTTTAACTGCACAAACGCAATAGCTCAAACACAGTCAGTCGAATGGAGAAAACAGACCAAGCGAAGACCTTATGAAGATATCCACTGGGCTAGCTGAGCAGGTAGCGGCTGGCGATCGCGTCTTTGGGGATTGATGCAAACATGCCGAGTGAGGGCTGTGGCGATTGGCTTCTGAGGCTTTGTAGGTTTAGCTGGCTGGGTTTGTGGATGTATTTCGTAGCTTATCTCAAAGCTGTGAGGGCTGAGCTGAACTGAGCTAAGGTGAACTGCGATCGCGTCTCCACACATCATCGGCTGGTAAAAATCTGCCGATGTATGCACAATCGGAACGGCCACATCACCGTCTCTAGAGAAAAATAGCCGCAGATCAAACCCAGCATTTGCCAGCGCCGCTTCATAAGCCTCATGGCAAAGCGTCAACAAATTAGCAAAATACATAACGCCCGCCGCGTCCGTTTCAGCAAACCGAATCGTTCGCAGATATCTATGCTCATTGCTCGCACTGTGCTGAGGAGACATTCTTTAAGAGGAACTCGCTCATCAATTACTATCTGGTTGGTTAGCTGGCATTTGGCTGAGCCGGACGGAAGGGAATTCCATCTTGACCAGGGAATGTCGGAATTTCGGTAGAAACGGCTGGCGTCTTAATCGACGAGCTGCCTGCTCGGAGATTACTGAGGTTGAAATCGCTAAAGTTGAAGCTTAGCGTTGACATCGGGTTGTTAAGAGCGTTCACCAGATTGGCCAAAGAAGCTTGAACCATTCCATCTGGATTGATCAGCACCCAGCCATCAGCCGTTAGCTGTCGCATTTCAAAGTGCAAGTGAGGGCCAGTAGAGTTGCCCGTGCTACCGACTAGACCGATAATGTCGCCCTTACTAACTTCTGTACCTGGCTCAACAAAAGTTTCAGCAAGGTGAGCGTAGCGACTCTCTAGATTAGTGTCTTCTAGCTCGTGCCTTAGCACCACCATCAGTCCATATCCACCCGAGTACTCAGCCGCTGCGACCGTACCGTTTTGTGCCGCCAAAACAGGCGTGCCCTGCTCTGCGCCAATGTCAGTGCCTGCGTGGAATCGCCGATCGCCTGAAATAGGATGAACCCGAAAACCAAACAAAGAGGTAATTGGTGAAGGAATGGCTAAGGGAAAGATAAATCGCTCTGCAGCCTGAAGGCTAACTAGAGGGCGTACGGAGCGATTGAGATACTCGCGGCCTGCGGCGCTGGTCGAAAGCTGGATACCTGAAGCGCTGAAGCTAACTGGGCCAACGTTGACGGCAGGGGCGCTAGCGGCGGCAGGGGCATTCGTAGTTGCCACAGGCTGCTGCCTGTCGGCTGCGATCGCACTGCCGGGTTCGTCGCTTTCGCCGGTGTTCGCCACGGGCGCAGGGGCCGGGGCTAAGCCGCAGGCTCCGTTGGGTACAGCCTGATTTTGCCCTACGGTAAACTCACAGCCCGTAGACTGCTCCGAAATCACCACCTCAGGCGATTGAGTTGCGCCAACGCTGTAGTCAGTTGGGTCGACAAAAACGCTGTTGTATTCCTCTGGTAGGTTAGCGCTCTCTGGCAGCGTGGCCGGGACAACTTCAGTGGCCTGTATCGGCGGTGCGGCTTCCGGCGCAGCTTCTACAGCAGGCTCAATATTCACAATAGGCGGTGCCGCCGGGGGTGCAGCAGGTGCAGCAGGCGCGGCAGGCAAAATATCAGGAACGACAGGCGCGGCTTCTACTACAGGTGCATCGCCCGCGGCATCGGCGGCGCTAGAGACTAGCGTTGCATTCGTTGCCTCAGCATTGGCCTGGCTGTTGACCCGGCTGTGCGTATAGGCAGAGACTGGCCCAGCTACGGTGCCCGCTTCTATTAGCCCAGCTAGCGGAGAGCTGCTATTCCCTGCCGTTTTGGTAGGAGTATGCTTACTTTGATAGGTGAACGTAGGCACTGCGGTATCTGTAACTGTTGGCGTTGTCGCCTGAGTGCTTGCTGTGGGGGTTACGGCAGCCTCGGCAACAGGCAATGAGGGTTGCGCAGGCAGATAGTTGACTTCTGTCAGGGTATAGGCGTGCGTGACACTGCTATCGGCAGCATAGCTATCGGCAGCAGCCTGGTCGTGCGCACTTGCTAGATTACTTTCGCTAACGAGGTTATCGCTGATTAAAACGTCTGTCTCTGCGATCGCTAAGTTCACGTGACTGCTTACAAAGCCAAAGCCGCCCATCAAACCGAGTGCGACAAACCAGCACCGCTGTAGCTTTTGGCCCTGGTTATTAGCAGGCCCTTGGATGACGGGGCCTTGAGTGACATGGCTATTTCCCTGCTCAGATGAGGCAGTAGTGTCTTCATGCTGGGGCGCAGTCATAGTCATAAACCTAAAATAAATCCAACAGTAATCTTAGCTTGCATGAGTTTCGCTGGGCCTAAGCAGCAAAATATCCTCATCGGAAAGAGTGGCGAGGTCGGTCTTAGAATAGTCGGCTTTGACTTGTTTAGAGCGATGTAAGGCGACCTGTAAGTATCCCTCTTCTGAAACCCCAACGACTTCTCCGGAACGATTTGCCCATCGAGCAGCGGGTTGAATAGTGGGTCGAGTGGCGAACTGAGCGGCTGACTGTAGGGACGCCGTAACAGAGGTGAGCTGTGTGGCTGGGGAAGCTACCTGTGTGACTATTTCCGGTGTGGCTAGCGACAGTTTACCGTCAGCATCTAGTGAAACAGACTGTCCAATTTGTGTCAGTAGTTTCTGGTAGGACTTCATAAAAACTTGACTGCCAACCTGCTGCTGAAAGATAACACCCTGTAGGATTCCCCTAATAGCCAGTGCGATTAGCACCTCTAAACAATTTATTTTGTTTTTTACAGCTTTGGGAACAGTCTCTACCGTTTCTAGTATTGTCGCTAGGCCGATGCCACTTTCAGGGACCGGGTTGTGCCAATTGATGCCCACCCCAATCACAGCCTGTTTGATTGTAGCGTTAGATGATCGAATAGATGGTAGGTTGTCGGCAACGCGCGTATCTACAGCCTCATCTTCTGTAGCGTTACCGATAGCTTTAGAGAATGGCCCGCTAGGCTGTGACAGTTTGGTTTCAATCAAAATACCGCCGAGCTTTTTACCTTGAAAAAAAAGGTCATTGGGCCACTTGATTTTGACAGCTATTCCCAAATTGTTGAAGGCGGTGGCCAGTCCCCAGGCGCTTAGACAGGTGAGCTGGGCGCTGTGAGAAATAGGCCAGTTGGGGGCTAGGGCCAAAGAAAGATAGAGCCCGCCAGGCGATGATTTCCAGCGTCGGTTACGCTGACCTTTTCCTGCTGACTGCTGCTGGGCAATGACGACTGTGCCTGACTTGGCACCAGCAGCGAGTAGCTTCCATAGCTGCGTGTTGGTTGAAGGCAAAGATTTGTAAGTGTGAATATTAATCTGTGGCCGGATATGAGCAAATTCTGGGCAGATGCCAAGCTCAGTGCCTTTTTGAGCGATCGCAGCCTCAATTTTACAGATGTCTAGCAATTCTAGCGGTTCGCTTCCTAGGCTCATTTGCGCTTAATGTATTTCTTCACTGGTTGTTTCTTTTTTGGCTATTTTCTACTGGCCATTTCTTTTGCAGGTTCGCGCCTCAGTTCATTTCTGGTCATTTCTGGGTACAGAATGGACTATTACTGTCGAGCTTGTGATGACTAAACTTCCCTCTTTGACCACCGAGACACTCTGGGCAATCCTAAACAATGAGCTGCCTGATGACACTGTAAACCAGATGGTATGGCAGACCCTGGGCTATCGCTATGACGAAAAAACTCAGGCCTGGTCAGCTGATCTTGTAGACGATGTTTGGCGTCAAAAGTATCCTGAACCGCCCAACTTTATCGAGAGTCGGCCTGCGACTGTACAGCTAACCCGCTCTATTCCCAAAAAAAATAAACAGCTGCTAAAAACTTTGCTTGGATTCAAAGGCTACTCGGTTGACCAGCTAGTACCGCGTCTGACTCGCCGAGCTACGATGGCGAACTGGCTTCTGAGCATAATGAAATCAAGAGACATTGTCTAGCTCACAGGGTTTAGCCAGTGTAGGGAACCGCGGACATAGCGAATAGCGGACAAATACAGATATAAATGAATGTAGATGCTTTGATCTTAGATGTTTTAATCTCCTGTTTACCCAGACGAGCGAGCGAACCGCTAGAGTTCTCTCAGCATTAGAGTTCTTCCGGCACTAAAGTTCTTCCAGCACTAGAGTTCTTCCCAGCACTAGCGCTTCGAGCATCGCAGCTTCTTCAAAGCACGCGACGTTTCCAAGCCTTCCTTTGTTAACTGCCAGCATTACTGTGCGCCGTAGCATTTAAGCGCCCTTCAATTCTTATGACAACCGTATTTGATTTCTTGGCAAGAGGCGGGCCTGTGATGGTGCCCATCGTTGGGGCTTCTGTCTTTACGATGGCCTGTGCTCTAGAGCGCGCAACGTTTTGGACCAATTTGCTCAAAAGAGAAGGCAGAGTCGTCAACGAGGTTTTAGACAAGGCGCGTCAGGACTTGGAAGGAGCCGCAGCGATCGCCGCAAGAGAACGTGACCTGCCAATTGCCCGTTTTTTGCTTGCTCCCTTAAGTCTTAAAAATCCTTCGCCTGATTCTTTTCGCCTAGCGCTAGAGAACGCAGGCGATAAAGAATTTGTCAAAATGCGCAAAGGCGATAAACTGCTAGAAACTGTGGTTGCGGTCTCCCCTTTGCTAGGTCTGCTGGGTACGGTTACGGGTCTAATTGCCACCTTTGAAAATCTCAACATTGGCGGGGGTGATGGCGCAGTTGGGGCGACCGAAGCTGCTGGTGGTATTGGCGAAGCTCTCATCACCACGGCGGCTGGCATGGTCGTTGCTATTTTGGCTTTGCTGGTGCTTAGGGTGATGGTCACTTTGCAGTCTCAACAAATGGACTATTTTTCGGAAGCTGGGAACGAGCTAGAGCTGATTTACCGCGAATATTGGTACGAAGCGGGTCGTTTGCCCTACCAAAGGCCTGTTCCGGCTCGGCCACCAGCGCGTGGCTCAGATGGCGGCACGCCTAACCGCCCCGCCGCCTCTCCGGCTGCTCAAACCGTTCGAGAGGCTCCAGGTGAAGGCCGTCAGCTCCCTTCTTTTTAGCTTGCTTCTTTATTGGATCAATTCTTTATCGGCTTGCTTCTTATTTAGCTTTTGATTAAACCCTATGCGCTTTCGCAATTCGTCAGAAGACAATGGCATTCCTACCATCGATTTGATTCCGATGCTAACGGTGATGATGGGCGTACTTGCCTTCTTCGTCGTGGTTTCGGTGTCAATGGGCAGCGAACAGCTCATTCAGGTCGATCTGCCGTCCCAAGAATCGGAAGACGCGTCCACTGCCGTAGAAACACTGCAAGACCCTTTCATTATTGAAATGGATGAAACCGGACAGCGCCTACTCAACGGTCAGCCCATCGCCGCCGATTTGCTAACGGCTGAAATGGAGGCCTATCTAGCGCGTAATACCGATCAGACGATATATCTTGTACCTAGTCGCAGTCTGCCTTACGAACAGGTTATGCAGTTCCTTGGTGACATGCGAGAAGTCGGCGGCGATCGCGTCTCTTTAGCGCTGCAAGAAACGCCCGCAGAAGCCAATCTCGAAGCTACCTCCGAAACCTCTGCTGCGCCCACTCCCTAAAGCCACCCTCCCCTAAAGCCGCCCTCTTTGATATCTATCTCTATTGATGTCCATGCGTACTCGCCGCCGACCTAAAAGCCGCATTCCTGAAGTTAATCTTGTCCCCATGATGGACGTGCTGATGACGGTACTGATCTTTTTTGTGATCATCTCCATGAGCCTGACAGGCGTACAAATTAGCGGCGTGACGCTGCCAAAATCGGTCAGCAGCCCGGATGAAGAGACAGTTGACAACACCGACGAAGCCAGGCCGCTAACGATTGGGCTCACGATGGATGGGACGCTGATCATAGAAGGAGAATCGACCGACCTGCGATCGCTAAATCGTCAGGTTCAGGCTTATTTTGCCGAAAATCCCAATGGCTCGCTAATGCTAAAGGCCGACCGCAACCTGCCCTACGACGATATTGCTAACTTGTTAGACGAGCTCAGAAAAGTTGGCGGACAGCGTGTGTCTTTAGCCGTCGAGTAGCGAGTATTCCTCATCTCTTGCGCCGTAAGTCACCAAGCGCCTGTCGTTATTGCCTCGCTATAATTGAGAGATATGAAAGCTGGCAGCGGTCAGCTTATCTTTTGTACAAAGGAATTTTCTCTTGATGGATGACGCGCGTGTTGATCGCCTGCTTGCGGATCTGAAGCGTTCAGACGAGCGGATACGCGACCATGCAACGGCAGAACTGTGGCACCTGTGGTTTCACCAAAAAGGGGTACACGGCGCACAGCAGCTAATGGAAGCGCAGTCTTTTTTGGAGGCGGGCCAGGCTGATAAGTGCGAGGCTTTGTTGAAGACTATTTTGCAAGCACAGCCCGATTTTGCCGAAGCCTGGAACCGGCTAGCCGTTTTTCACTTTATTCAGAAAGACTATTGGCAGGCGATCGCAGACTGTCAGCGGGTGGTGTCGCTAGTGCCCTACCATTTTGGGGCCCTGCACGGTTTGGGGCTTAGCCACCGCGCGATGGGCAACTATGTTGCGGCTATACAGGCCTTTCGTCAAGCCTTAGAAATACAGCCCTACGCCCTGGTAAATCAGCGGCTAGTGCTGGAGTGCACCGCCGAATTAGAATAGCCGTATTTTCTTCTGCCCCAGCGCCATCAAACAGCCTCGTTCTATGGCAACCTAGATATTATAGCTAGCCCCTGCAATGGGCTCCCTTAAACCTATGCAAACTCTGTCTACTCCCCCTGTTCCTGAAGTTGGCGCTAGCCCCAATAGCGAACCTGCTTTCGACACCACTATTAACAGACGCAAAACGCGGCCAGTGCGCGTCGGCGACGTTACGATTGGCGGCGGCCACCCGGTCGTTGTGCAGTCAATGATCAACGAAGACACGCTAGATATAGAGGGCTCTGTCGCGGCAATTCGGCGGCTGCATGAGGCAGGCTGTGAAATCGTGCGAGTGACAGTGCCTAGCATGGCCCATGCTAGGGCGCTAGCAGATATCAAAACAAAACTTATCGACACCTATCAGAAGGTGCCTTTGGTAGCAGATGTCCATCACAACGGGATGAAAATCGCCCTAGAGGTGGCCAAGCATGTTGATAAAGTGCGAATTAATCCTGGGCTATATGTCTTTGAAAAGCCAGCGAGCGATCGCACCGAGTACACCCAGTCCGAATTCGACGCCATCGGCAGCAAAATCCGCGAAACGCTAGAGCCTTTAGTCATCTCCTTGCGCGATCAGGGCAAAGCCATGCGCATTGGCGTCAATCATGGCTCCCTTGCCGAGCGGATGCTGTTCACCTACGGCGATACGCCCGAAGGGATGGTTGAATCCGCGCTAGAGTTCATTCGCATCTGCGAGTCTCTGAACTTCTACAACATCGTGATATCGCTAAAAGCTTCGCGCGTTCCGGTCATGCTAGCTGCCTATCAGCTGATGGTAAAGCGCATGGATGAGCTAGATATGCATTATCCGCTGCACTTAGGCGTAACCGAAGCGGGTGACGGTGAGTATGGCCGCATCAAGTCGACCGCTGGGATTGGGACGCTGCTAGCGCTAGGCATTGGTGATACCATTCGCGTTTCACTCACCGAAGCACCCGAAAAAGAAATTCCAGTGTGCTACAGCATATTGCAGGCACTGGGTTTGCGCAAAACTATGGTGGAATATGTGGCCTGCCCTTCCTGTGGCCGCACGCTATTTAATCTAGAAAATGTGTTGCATCAGGTGCGCGAAGCCACCAACCACCTCACAGGACTAGACATTGCTGTCATGGGCTGTATTGTGAACGGACCAGGAGAAATGGCCGACGCTGACTACGGCTATGTAGGCAAGCAGCCCGGTACTATCGCGCTCTATCGAGGTCGCGAAGAAATCGAACGTGTGCCTCAAGAGCGAGGAGTAGAGGCCCTAATTGAGCTGATCAAAGCAGACGGGCGCTGGATTGAACCAGAAGCCACAGCACAGTCTGCTGTGGCTATCGCTGCTTCTTAGATCTGTCGCTTTTGGACTTTTATAACTCGACTTTTATGACTCGACTTTTACGTCTTGACGTTCATATCTCGGCTTTCAGGTCTTGGTCTTTAGTGTCTTAGCTTTTGGGTCTTTTTATTGTTAGGCGCAGTGTTCTAGTGCTGTTTGCGTAGTGTTCTGATAGTGTTCATTTAGTAAAGTGGTCTACCCTTTGCACCAGTACAAATCTGTTTGGCTCTAAGCTTTTTCTACAGTTGTTGGGTGGCCCCGTCTTCACAAACCTCATGCCAAAGTAGCCCTAACGCCCTTCAACGAAGATTGCTAGCGGTTTTATCTCAGGCCTTTCTTCAGGCCCTTCTACTGGAGGCCTAAGCCTACACTCAGGCGACAAATTAGGCAGGTATGTTAAATTGGGCGTATTATATGCGTCCTCCACACAGGATTATCGATTATCTATGGCAATTACTAAGCGCGGTTTTATATTAGGAGCAACCGCATTAGCGAGTGCCGCCTTGGTCATTACAGGCGCTAATCTTCAGCTATCAACAGGTCAGGCTTTCTTTAAAGACAGCCCAAAAGAGCTGATCGATGAAGTATGGCATCTAATCGATAATGAGTACGTTGATGATTCTTTTAACTCTCTAGACTGGTCTAGTGTTCGGCTTGATTATCTCAACCGGACCTACACCGATCAAGAAGCAGCGTACGTAGCCGTGCGCGAGATGCTAGAGCAGCTCGACGATCCTTACACACGGTTTATGGATCCTGAAGAGTTTCGTAACATGCAAATCGATACCTCAGGAGAGCTGACTGGGGTCGGTATTCAAATTTCTCAAGAAGAAGAAACCAACGATATTGTCGTCGTTTCACCAATTGAAGATACACCCGCCTATGAGGCTGGCCTGCTCTCTGGCGACGTTATCAAGTTTATTGATGGTCAAAGCACAGAGGGCATGGATCTCAGCGATGCGGTAACGCTAATTCGAGGCCCTGTGGACTCTTCGGTCACCTTATCTATTAGCCGTGAAGGTGAGCCAATTGATTTTGAGCTCGCGCGCGCGCGCATCGAAATTCATCCCGTTCGCTACTCGGTTGAAGCTAGTGATGAAGGCTCGGTCGGCTATATTCGCCTGACGCAGTTTAGTGCCAACGCTGCGGCAGAGATGAAAGATGCCATTGAATCGCTAGAAGAGGAAGATGTGACGGGCTATGTGCTCGACTTGCGCTCTAACCCTGGTGGTTTACTGTTTTCGAGTATTGACATCGCTCAGATGTGGATCGAGGAAGGTACGATTGTTTCAACCGTGGATCGCAATGCCATAAGCGATGAAGAGGTTGCCCATAATCGAGCGCTGACCAGTCAGGCTCTTGTTGTTTTGGTTGACGGCGGGTCGGCAAGTGCGAGTGAGATACTTTCAGGTGCGCTGCAAGATAACGACCGGGCCGTTTTGATTGGAACTCAAACCTTTGGCAAGGGCTTGGTACAGTCTGTACGCGGGCTAAACGATGGTTCTGGCGTGGCGGTGACGATTGCTAAGTACCTGACGCCGTCTGGGCGAGACATCAACAAGCAGGGAATCGAGCCCGACTACATCGTAGAGCTAACTGATGAACAGCGAGATGAGTTTGCGGCCGATCGCGATAAGGTTGGTACACTCGAAGATCCGCAGTATGTCAAAGCCATAGAGGTTCTCTCGGATTCGATTCGCTCACAGCAACAATCGGCGAATGCTCCAGACGTTGCCGATGAGCAGTAGCTACCTGTACTATCAGCTCGGCTGACACTTTCCTGCTCTAATCAGGCCTATGCGTTTTGCAATGGCCTGATTTTGCGTTTTAAAAGGGCCCCATTTGATCGGTTCAAATTTGTCTGTTTTCCTATTCTCAGAGTCGCTATTCTCGGGCTCGCCACCCTCAGGTTCACTGCTCTTAGCGCGCGCCTCGAGAGCGGCCTCTAAAAGAATTTCGCACTGATTAGAAGCTTGCTTGACGATATACCAGCCGCCTTCAAGATCCTCTGCTGCGTTATCTAGGGCCGTGTTATCTGAGGGCATATCATTTTTGTAATAGCTACTCGCTAATCGTACGATATCTAGCTATTGCTTACGCTCTATTGCCTACACTCTATTGCTTGCACTCTAGGGGCCCTGAGTAGTGCTTAGATCCGCTGCCATTTTAGTGAGTGGGTTGGGCTTAAACGCTGTGGGCACTTCTGCCGGGACGACCGTAGGATATACCTCAATTCCATCACTATCTATCCAGCCTGAATAGTAGTGAACCTTGGTTGAGTCTTCGGTGAGTGCGAGCAGATCGAATTCACCACGAACGGTGTAGCTATCTAAGTTAAAGCCGCTGCTACTCTCTGCGCTGACTAGACCGCGGGGCCCACCGCCAAAGAAATTAAGAGCAACCTCATCGAGACTGCGCCGGAAGCGATCGCCACCCCAATGCCACTGGCTGCCCGGCCAAAAAATTGCATTTCCGCCAGCGGCTCGCTGGGCCGCCTCGTTTACAATTCGATAGCCTCCCTGCCCCAGCTCTACTTCAAAGCCGGTCTCGTATGCCACCTCGTAACGTGTCATTTTTGGCTTGTCGGCTTCTGCGTCAGCATCTTGGTCAAACTGCTGACCAACCCAAAGCACTTCTACTTCGTCTTTTTTTAAGGTAGCTGCGGGTTCTCCTGCAAGAAAGCTATCAAAGAGTTCTACACCTTCAGAAGGAATTTGGGCGATCGCAGTAAACTGCCAGCAGGTCCAGCTATCGCTTTGCTCAATAGCCTGCCATTTTATCTGACAGGTGCCTTCGCCAGTCCCGACCCAAAGCGTATCGTCGTTTGCCGCTAGCTGATGAGGAATTGCTCCAATTAGCTGGCTGTTGGTTACCGTGTAGGAAGAGAGGGCTTTGCTTTCTGGCTGATAGGCGACTAAGCCGCTGGCAGGATAGTAAGGAACACCTTCACCGCTGCGCTGGGTGCCTAGCCATAGAGTCAGTGCGGGGGGCGCTGCGCTAGAGATCTCATCACTGTCAGTTTCACTAGCGGTCTCGTCACCTGTCTCAGTCGCTGTTTCACTGGCTGCTTCGCTGGCTGTTTCGCTGGCTGTTTCGTCTGCCGTCTCAGCGGCAGACACAGGCTGAGTAATAACCATTGAAGTAATTTGGTCGCCCTGAATCTCTTCTGGCTGTTCGGCCACAATCTCATCTGCACCCTGGCTATAGCGGATGAGGCTGGCAAATCCGCTGTTGCCTTCGCCTTGAGCAGCAGTGGCGGCAAACCAAAGGGCATCGTCAGTACTCGCTGCGCCAGCGATACCAGGCTCACCCAAACTAGCCCCGAGCTGCGCGGCTTGCAGCTGACTGAGCGTATAGAGCTGCTGGCTAATCAGGGTGTCATCGGGCCTTTTAAGCTCAAAGAATACGGCGTCTTCGGTGGCAACGGCGATGTCTTCATCTGCGGGGGCGATCGCGTCAGGATCAACAGTCTCTGGCTCAAGCTGCTGGTCTAGCCACTCGGCCTGAAGCCGAATGCGATACTGATAGAATTCGCCATTGAGCTCTATTGTTTCGTAGTCAGGGTCGGCTATATCGGCTAGTGCCTGCTCGTAGTCATACGTTTCGTCTTCGCTGGCTTCGGCTGAAACGATAGACCAGACATTGTTGGTTTCACAAAAGGAAAAAATGTGGTGCGCCGTTGTCAAGGTGATACTGCTGTCGGTGAGCGCTATCTCCTGGGGCTGAAAATTAAACTGCTCGAAGGCTGGCGTGTTGTCTGCGATCGCCAGCGGATCTGGAGAGGATGGCTCTGCAAGTTCGCACGCGACTGCCTGCGAAGTGCCTGTCGTAGCGCTGCTGCTATTTGCGCTGCTGCTTTGGCTGCTAGAGTCGGCGGTGTTTTGCGGATCGTCTGCTGATAGGGGAATAGATGGGGTGACGCAGGCACTCAGGGTTAGCAGCAATCCCAGGGCAGTTAGTAGATTCTTGGTGCGCATAGCTCATTCCCATTGGTACTTCAATGATATCAAGCGGGTGAGCGATTGCGAGCTGAGTAATTGCCACCCAAAAGATTGGTAAGCGCTGCGGCGCTACCCCCTTACTCCCAGCTCGGCACTTTGAACCAGTCTTGCAAAAAGTCTGTCAGTAGCTGAATTTTGGTAGAAAGATGGCGGTTCGCCGCGTAGCAAAGGCAAGCAGAAAGCTGAGTTGGGCAGTAGTCCGATAGCACTGTCGTCAGCGCCCCTGACTTGAGAGCATCACCAACGATGAAAGTAGGTAGAAGGGCAATGCCAACACCAGCGATCGCACCTGCCTTTAGCACCTCCCCGTTGTTGGAATAGCACCGGCACTTCAGCGGAACCGTACAGCGCCCGTCAGGGCCATTCAAATGCCATTTGCTGCCCGTTGCCAAGTGTCCATACTTTAGACAATCATGCTGATGTAAATCGTCTGGATGCGTGGGAATACCTCGTTTTGATAGATAGTCAGCAGAGGCACAAAGAACCCGGCGAATGGGCGCGATTTCGTGGCTAATCAAGGCCTCTTCTTGATCGACTTCGGCAATTCGCAGCGTTACGTCAAAGCCTTCTTCGATGAGATCGATAAAGCGATCGCTTAGCGTCATCTGCACTTGAATATCTGGATAGCGATGCATAAAGTGGGCGATCGCCGACGCCAAATGCAAGGTTCCAAATGACATTGGCGCATTCATCCGCAGCGTTCCCTTCGGCTCTGTCTGTAGCTGGCTCACTGCCAATTCCGCCGCCGCCACCTCCGCTAAAATATCCACACAGCGCTCATAGTAAGCCCTACCCATATCCGTAGGGCTCACCCGCCGCGTCGTGCGCTGCAATAGCTGCACACCTAAATCCTGCTCTAGCTGCGCCACCAGCTTATTCACTACCGAACGCGACTGCCCCATATGTCGCCCCGCTGCCGCAAATCCGCTGTGATCTACGACTTCAGTAAAGGCCCGCATACTGTCTAACTTATCCATGACTGTCTCGCTAACCTGTTGACCCTATTGTATTCAAAACAGATACAGTTTGAGAACAAAATAGAGTATTGTCACTTTATAAGACTCAATGCATAATAGAAACAAGCAAAGTTTCTTTTGAGGTAGAGATTCTAGATGTTAATGATTCGTAAAGCAGAAGATCGCGGCATCTCAAACTTTAGCTGGCTCAACAGTCAGCACACCTTTTCATTTGGCGGCTATATGGACCCAGGCAACATGGGCTTTAGCGACCTGCGCGTGATTAATGAAGACCGCGTTGTTGCTGGTGCGGGGTTTGGCACACACGGCCACCGCGATATGGAAATTATCTCTTATGTCATTGAAGGAGAGCTTGCCCACCGCGACGGCATGGGTACAGGCTCTGTCATTCGCCCTGGTGACGTACAGCGCATGAGCGCAGGAACAGGGGTTACCCACAGTGAAATGAACGCTTCTAAAGCAAACCCTGTTCACTTTTTGCAGATCTGGATTTTGCCAGATGAAAAAGGGATTGCGCCTGGCTACGAGCAAAAGCATTTTGCACCCGAGACCCGGCAAGATCAGTGGCGCTTGGTCGGATCGCGAGATGGCCGAGAGGGCTCTGTAACTATTCACCAAGACGTCAGCCTCTATGCGGCAACCCTAGCAAAAGGCAAGCGGCTAAGCTATGACCTGTCACCCAATCGAAAGGCATGGCTTCAGGTGGTTAAAGGCTCACTACAGCTAGACGGCCAAGTGCTAAAAGCTGGAGATGGTATTTCCTTTGCCGATCTGGACGCTTTCTCTGTTGTAGGTAGTGATAAAGAAACAGAAGTTCTGCTGTTTGATCTGGCCGCCTGATCTGGCCGCCTGATCTGGCCGCTCTATCTAGCTGCTCTATCTGGCCACATAAACAACGCCCGCATGTCCAGCAGGATAGTTTAAATCACTATCCTGCTGGAAAAACCGCACCCAAAAGTACAACATCAAAAAAACCTGCGTATTAGTCTAACTATGAAAATTCTCCGTATTGACTCTAGTGCTCGCTATGCAGATTCTGTTAGTCGTCAGCTAGCTGGTGAGCTAATCGACCAGCTCAAACAACAAAATGCTGATGTAGAAGTTGTGGTCCGCGACGTTGCCAAAGGGCTGCCCTTTGTAGATGAGGCGATGGTTGCTGCCTACAACACGTCAGCAGAAGACCGCACTGAAGCGCAAGAAGAATTGCTACAGCCATCGAACGAACTGGTCGAAGAGCTTCAGTCTGCTGATGTGCTGGTGATAGGCTCTCCTATTTACAACTTTTCAGTTCCGGCTGCGCTAAAAGCATATATCGACCTAGTCGCCAGAGCAGGGCTGACTTTTACCTATTCGTCTGAAGGGCCAAAAGGACTGCTGCGCGATCGCAAAACCTACCTGATCATCACCTCCGGCGGCACCCCAGTAGGCTCTGAGATTGACTATACCAGTGGCTATCTCAAGCACTTTCTCAGCTTTCTCGGCATCACCGATGTAGAAATCTTTGCCGCTGACAGCCTCTCTCGCACCGGATCAGAAAAGCTAGCGCAAGTACAGCAGCAAATAGCTAGCGCCGCTCTGTAATTTTCTGTTCCAATCTTTTCTGTTCAGATCTTTTCTGTTCCAATCTGTGTACCTTCGCGGCATTAGCCCTAATAATACAGGCACTCCAACAATATGAAGCCCTATGTCGTTAGAACCCTGTACTGTGAAATGTCCTGACCGGGTGGCTTATTAGGTGACTATCGTGTTCAATATCTGCCGGGCCCTATCATCACTCACCTGATCGCTCACAAACGCCTCACCCAAGTCCTTTGGCAACACAAAGCGCACCTTTCCCTCTTTCACCTTTTTGTCGCTCTTGAGCGCAATCAAAATCTCGTCAATGCTAATACCTTTGGGGAGCTGTGTGGGCAGTTGAGTCTTTTCTAATAGCCTCTGCTGTCTCTGAGTTAAAGCATCATTCCAATGGCTCTTGCCCATCGTTTCAGCAATCTTTGCTGCCGCGACCATGCCAATAGCTACCGCCTCACCGTGGTTGATTTGGCTGTAGCCAGTCAGGCTCTCTATCGCGTGTCCCACCGTATGGCCATAGTTCAAAATAGCCCGTATACCTGCTTCTTTCACGTCTTGGCTCACCACATCTGCCTTAGACTGGCAGGAGTGCTCTAGCATCGTTTGCAGCAACACGTCTTCCACCTTGGCAAAATCATCTAGTGGCCCAGCAGCCTCTAGGTCCGCAAATAAAGGCTCGTCCCAAATCACACCGTACTTAATCACCTCAGCAACACCAGCCCTAAACTCACGCACTGGCAGTGTCTCTAGCACCTGCGGGTCGATCAGGACGAGCCGAGGCTGATGGAACGCGCCAATCAGATTTTTACCCTTAGGGTGGTTGACCCCAGTTTTACCACCCATCGAAGCGTCTACCATCGCCAGCAGCGAGGTAGGCACTTGCACAACGGCGACGCCGCGCAGCCAGGTAGCGGCAGCAAATCCGGTCATATCACCAATAACACCGCCGCCAAGGGCAACCATTGCCGAGCTGCGCTCTAGACGATTTTCGTAGGCGACGTCATGAATCTTGGCAATGGCGGCCATGGTTTTGTACTGTTCGCCTGCGGGAATGGTGCAGTGACAAACGTCGTAGCCAACTTGAGTAAGAGATGCGATCGCCCGCTCGCCATACAGCTCAAACACCACTGGGTTCGATACCATCAGCACCTTCTGCCCTGGCTTTACCAGCGGCTGCTCTTCTGCGGCTAGCCACGGTCCTAAGTAATCCAAGCCACCTGGCGCAATGCGAATATCGTACGGATCTTGAGGCAGATTGACACGGATGGTAGTCTTCATGTTGGGGTGCTTTATGCTTCAATAAGAAGGTGTTAGAAACTAAGTTTAGGAGAAAACTATGGGCGCGGTAGTTTATGTTGTGTGGCTAGCTGTACTTTTTGCAGTAGCGATGGGTCTGTTTTTTGGTTTGCGAGCAGCCAAGCTGATCTAGGCACGTTGGTTTAATCAAACTGGTTTGAAAAGTGCGATCGCTTGGGCCCTTAATCAAATAAAGCCATAGATAGAGCCACGAGCAACAGAGTAAGAATAACAGAGCGGAAACAACAGAGTAAGAAAGCAGGGTGTAAGGAAGCAGGGTAGGAACATTGCTGGCAAGCGGTCCGTTCTTACCCTGTTTTCAGTATTCTTTCTCTTCAGCATTCCTTCTCTAAAGAGGCGTTCTCAAAGATACCTATCTAACAGCAGGCTCAGCTTCTCTTTAGTCGCGGCGGGCGCTTTGTCCAACGGCGTAATAATCGCGAACTTTAGCGCTGAGTGCGCCTCTGATTCGGGTGGATTTTCATGTAGCCGACGTACGACTTCTTTGATCACGCGCTGCGCATTCACCGCATTCTTTTGCAGATTGCCAATCACCATCTCTACTGTCACACTGTCGTGATCGGGGTGCCAGCAGTCATAGTCTGTCACCATTGCCAGCGTTGCGTAGGCAATCTCTGCCTCACGGGCTAGCTTTGCCTCTGGCAAGTTTGTCATACCAATTATCGTGGCATCCCAGCTTCTGTACAGGTTCGACTCTGCTTTGGTTGAAAAAGCAGGCCCTTCCATGCATACATAAGTGCCACCACGATGCAGCGTCACCCCCTCTAGGTTCTGGCTTTCGACCGCGTCGGCGAGCACCTTTGCTAGGTCATTGCATACCGGGTCACCAAATGAAATATGGCCCACAATCCCCTCACCAAAAAACGTAGACACTCTGTTCTTAGTGCGGTCAATAAACTGATCGGGTACAACCATATCGACTGGCTTGGCTTCTGCTTTGAGCGAGCCGACCGCAGAAGCCGAGATTAGGTACTCTACGCCCAGGCTTTTCATCGCATAGATGTTTGCTCGAAAAGGCAGCTCGGAGGGGGTGAGGCTGTGTCCGCGACCGTGACGGGCCAAAAAGGCAACCGGAACACCGTCAATTTTGCCAACAATCAGCGCATCAGAAGGTGCGCCGAAAGGTGTTTCTATCTCAATTTCTTGCACATCGCTCAGCGCCTCCATTTGATATAGGCCGCTGCCTCCGATAATGCCAATTTTGACTGGACCCGTCTTGCCGAGAAGTTCTGCTACGTTGCTGGCGGCGACCATCGATTGTTTTCCTAACGTTAAGGTTATTAAGCAAAATTCTACCGCTCACACCTGCGTATAGTCGATCTAGCTGCGCTATGAACCTTCCCTCGGAGAGAGAGAGAGCTATCTTGCATTCTGGTATTCTTTGCTTACGCTAGCGATTAATTATGGATTAGTTAGCCTATCCTTGTGGGCTTGTTTTGCAATCGACGGTGTTCTTAGTTGACAGGGGTGCCAATGAAGCTGCAAGGAAAAGTTCTTTCAGGTTACGTTTTTAGCCTAACGCTCGTGGTTTTGGTGGGGCTCTGGGGAGCCCTTAACCTACGCCGACTGGGTCAGGCAAGTGAAGAGATTCTACAGGAAAACTATCTGAGCATTCGCGCCGCAGATGGCATGATTGACTCGTTGGAGCGGCAGGATAGCGCCACACTAATTGAGCTGCTTGAAGACAGTGAGGCTGGACTAACGCTGTTTCGCGAAAATGAGATTTTGTTCTTGCAGTGGCTAGGGCGAGCAAAAGACAACGTTACCTTGGCCGACGAGGCTGAAACGCTAGAGGCGATAGAGGCTGGCTATAAAAGCTATTTGCTCAGTGTGGATCGGCTGCGATCGCCCAATACCCCAGACGCTGATACCCCAGACACTAGCGCCTCAAGCGACTTCGCTACCTATGAGCAGCTTGTGCGCCCACAGTTTCGAGCGGTCAGAGAAGGCGCGGCTGAGCTGCGAAATCTGAATCAGGTGGCCATGTCTGAGGCCTCAGAGCGAGCAACTGAAACGTCAGAGCAGGCTATTTTATCAGTGGCCATAGCTGGCCTCAGCGCCGCTGCCGCAGGTTTCATCGTTAGCTGGCTACTTTCGCGAAACCTAGTTCGCCCGGTAGAGGCTATTCGAGGTGCTGCCGAACAAATCGCAGATGGTGACTACGATGTGCAACTGCCTGTGACCTCAAAAGATGAGCTGGGCCAGCTCTCTGAAGAAATCAACAGTATGAGCCGGCGGTTACAGGCATTTAGAGCACTCAACTTAGACCAGCTCATGGCCGAAAAACAGCGGAGTGAAGCTATCATTCACTGCCTAAGCGACGGCATCATTGTGGTTAATGACCAGCTTCAAATTGTGGCAATCAATCCAGCCGCCGCCAGCTTGTTTGGAACTAAGGCGAGTACAGCTTTAAACCACCACTTTTTAGAAGTCACAGATAACCGCACGCTGTATGAAAAGCTTCAGAACGCAATTCTTTCTAAAACAGAAGAAGCCGACAGGCTAAAGGAGCAGGATGAACCAGAAAGCCCTGCTGCTATCAATGAAATTTCTATAGAGCGAGGCGATACCGAACACTATCAGTATCTAACAACGCCTGTGACTACACCCGATAACCGTCAGCTTGGCGTTGTTTTACTGCTGCAAAACGTCACGAAATTCAAGCAGATTGACCAGCTCAAAAGTGAGTTTGTGATGACGGCCTCGCACGAGCTCAGAACGCCACTAACAGGCATGGCAATGAGTATTGACCTGCTGTTAGAAACGGCTCAGCCCAAGCTCTCTGAAACCGAAGCCGAACTGCTACAAACAGCGCAAGAAGACGTCCAGCGGTTAAGAGACTTAGTCAACGACTTGCTAGATCTTTCTAAGATCGAGTCTGGAAAAATTGAGCTAGCTCAAATAGCAACCAATCCTAAGACGCTAGTTGAAAAGGCCATTGAGCTGTTGAAAATTCAAGCTGATGAGAAAAGCATTCAAATCTCTAGTCGGCTTTCTGATTCGCTCAAGCCGGTCAGGGCAGACCCTAACAAAGTGACCTGGGTGCTGACTAACTTGATTGCAAATGCGCTGCGCTACGCTAACGAAAAAATTGATGTCACAGCTCGCGCACATGGCGACTGGATCTCTATTGCTGTAATTGACGATGGCCCTGGTATCGATCTGGCGTATCAAAGTAAAATATTTGATAAGTTCGTGCAGGTGAAAACAGAAAAAGATGTGGGTGGTACAGGGCTAGGGCTGGCTATTTGCAAAGAAATCATTAAAGCTCACGGCGGCACGATTTGGGTTGAGTCTACGCCTGGTGAGGGCAGCAGGTTTGCCTTTACGCTACCCGTTATGAATCAGGCGCTAGTCAACCAGTCGCTGGTGAACGCCTAGTGTCTCTTCGCCTAACAACATTCACGCGCCTAAACATTTACTACCAACAAGAAGAAAACTATGGCAAACACACAAATACTGGTTGCCGATGACGAAAAAAGTATCCGCCTGACGGTGAGTCAGGCACTGGCCTCACAAGGGTACGAAGTGGCGACCGCGACCGATGGCACAATGGCACTCGAGAAAATTAAATCGCTCTCTGTCGATCTGTTGCTGCTGGATATTAATATGCCTGGGATGGATGGGATTGAGGTGCTAAAAAAGGCCACCACCCAGCAGCCATCACTCAAGGTGGTGATGATTTCGGCCCATGGCTCGGTAGACAATGCGGTAGAAGCAATGAAGCTAGGCGCGGTAGACTACCTGCAAAAGCCCTTTACCCCTAGTGAACTGAGAGAGCTAGTGCAGCGCGTACTCAACCGTGAGCCGATGACCACCGACGAGTACGCTGACCAAATTGCCGCGGCGCGTAAGGCGGCGGCAGCCGGTAGCTATGACGATGCGACTACGCTCACCAAAAAATGCGTCGGCCTTCATCCTGAAAAGGCCGACGGGTTTAATCTGCTGGGCGAACTGGCCGAAATCACAGGGAATCAGTCCGAAGCGCTCAAACACTATCGAGCCGCTCTAGACCTTGATCCCACCTATACCCTTGCCAGCCAAAACTTGGACAGAGCCGCTAGAGATCCTAGCTCTCGTCCTAGCTTTTAAGCATCACTCTTTTACATATACTCTTTATCTGGACTGCTCATGGTCTCTAATCTCATAGGCAAACCGAGTGCCTCGAAATACGTTGTGGTCATTGGCTGCGGGCGACTGGGCTCACTGCTGGCTGGTCGCCTCAGCGCTCAGGGCAACAGCGTTGTTGTAGTCGATCGAGAAGAATCGGCGTTCGAAAATCTCTCTAGTGAATTCAGTGGCTTTCAAATTGTGGGCGACGCGGCAGAAATGGCGACGCTGCGTCAGGCCAAGCTCGATAAGGCAGACTGTCTTCTGGTAGTTACCCGAGAAGACAACGTCAACCTGATGGTGGCGCAAATTGGCAGAATCTTTTTTGAAACGCCCACGGTACTCGCTCGCGTATTTGACCCGGCGCGAGAAGCTATATACAAGGAGTTAGATATCGAAACCATTAGTCCGACCCAGCTATCTGCCGATTTGTTTCTACAGAGGCTAAGCGCTCAGCCGCCTGTAGGCCCAGCCGCTGCCCAATCTACAACAGGAGCGATCGCATGAGAATCATCTTGATTGGGTCGGATAAGCTGACGTACTTTTTGGGGCGGCGGTTTGCCAGTAAAGGAGACTATTTGACCATTATTACCCCAGAAAAAGAGACCGCGGTTTCACTCTCTCGGCGACTGAAGGCCACTCTAATTGAAGGCAACGGCAGCGACCCAGCGGTGCTACAGGCGGCTGGCGCTTATCAGGCAGATGTGCTGCTAGCGCTAACGTCTCACGATCAGGATAATTTGATCGCTTGTCAGATTGCCCAGGACCGCTACGGCGTGCCACAGACAGTGGCGATTGTAAACGATCCAGATAATCGGGAAATTTTTGAAGAGCTGGGGGTGAGCGTGGCCTTCTCAGCAACTGAGATTTTGGGCTCTATGATTGAGCAGCAGACCACCAGTGAAGAAATTCGCAACCTGGTACCAGTTGCAGGCAGCGGCGTCACCATTACCGAGGTGATACTTGCCGAGAACAGCCCAGCCGTTGGCGAGGCAATTAAAAACTTGCCGCTGCACGGGGCAGTGGTAGCCTGTGTGGTTCGGCGCGGGCGGGTGCTAATTGCCAAGCGAAACAGCTATCTACACGCGGGCGATCGCCTACTGCTAATTAGCGAAGACGATAAGTACGGCACCGTCCAACAGGTCTTACTTGGAGAGGGTATTTAGGTAATGCGCTATCAAAGCTTTTTACGGCAGCGCTACCGGGCTGTCTTCGGCTACGCTGGGCTGATTTTCATGATGGCGGGGCTGGCTATTCTTTCGCCTCTGCTAGCGCTGCTGGCCTACCCCGAAGAGGCCGGTTTAGCCTGGGGCTTTTTGCTACCAGGCTTAGGGCTTAGTGCCATCGGCGCTCTGTTGTGGAAAGGGCTAGCGCCCAAAGAGGGCGTCACGCTCTCACTGCAAGAAGGATCCATTATTGTGGTGATGGCTTGGCTAGCCGCCGTCTTAGTAGGCACGGTGCCGTTTTTGACTGTGGGCGGTTTGAACTTCACGCAGGCGATGTTTGAATCGACCAGCGGCTGGACCACAACCGGGCTATCGGTGGTAGATGTGACCCAAACCTCTCGGCTGATTTTGCTGTATCGCAGCATTATGGAGCTGTTTGGCGGCGCAGGGTTGGCAATTATTACGCTAAGCGCGATCGCTGGTCCCATCGGCGCAAGTCTAAGCAGCGCAGAAGGTCGCAGCGAGCAAATTGCCCCCAACGTTCGCCGCTCAGCTAAGCTAGTGCTAATTATCTATAGCGGCCTGTGCGCGGTGGGCACCATTGCCCTGTGGATTTCTGGCGTTGGCTGGTTCGATGCGATCAATCATTCTTTTGCGGCGCTTTCGACTGGCGGATTTTCGACTCGAACTGACTCTATCGGCTACTGGGACAGCCCCTATGTAGAAGCAGTCACCATCGTCTTGATGGTGCTAGGTGGGATGAACTTTGTCACCATTTATCTACTGTTCACTGGTCAGATTCAGTCGGTTATTCGTAACGGTCAGGTGCGGCTGCAAGCTGTTTTGATTCCGCTAGTGGCCATTATTATTTTCTTTAGTACGACGGCGATCGGCCTGTATACAACCGTGGGCAAAACCGTTCGCGTAGCGCTGTTTGAATCGATTACAGCGCTGACGACTACTGGCTTTTCTACCGTTGGCTATAGCGATTGGACCAGCTTGCCGTGGCTGATGATGATTGCGTTGATGCTGATTGGCGGCGGGGCAGGCTCAACCGCAGGCGGCATCAAGCAGCTTCGAATCTACATTTTGTATCGGACGCTGCTAACAGAGCTGAAAAAGATGCTGATGCCCAAAGGGGCTATTCAGGAAACTGAGATTTGGCAGGCCGACCAGCGTCGCTTTTTACCAGCCATAGACATTCGTCCAGTAGCGCTTTTTGTGTTTTTGTACCTAGCGGTGTTTTTGCTGGGCAGCGCCGTCATGGCGGGCCATGGCTATCCGCTACAAGAGTGCCTGTTTGAATATGCTAGTACGCTAGGCACGGTTGGGCTTTCGATTGGGATTACGGGGGCGGATGCACCGGTAGGCGTCTTGTGGACGCAAATTGTTGGCATGTTTCTCGGCAGGTTAGAGTTCTTTACAGTGTTTGTGGGGATAGCCTGTTTCTTTCGAGACATGCGATCGCTCAGCCAAAAACAATCCGTCGAAAAACCACCCAAAGTTAGACAGCCAGCTAGACAACAAGTTGGACAGTCTTCAAACTAACCAATTACACTAAAGCGCCTCTTGTAAACGGGGTGCTTTGTGTTTACGGGCTCCTCTCTCTTGCTAATCGCTACTTTATTCGACAATCCGATTACCGATCCGGTCGCCATCTTTCTCACGATTTTGGCGATTATGCTGGTCGCGCCACTGCTGTTTGAGCGGGTTCAATTGCCAGGCATTGTTGGGCTGATCTTAGCAGGCGTGGTGGTTGGCCCTGACGGCCTAGGCGTGCTTCAGCGAGACAGTACGATTGTGCTGCTGGGCACGGTGGGGCTGCTGTTTTTGATGTTTATGGCCGGTCTAGAAACCAGCCTGGACGACTTTAAAGAAGACGGTGACAAAGCGACGCTGTTTGGCATTGCGACGTTTGTACTGCCGATGATTGTAGGAACAGCGGCGATGCTGGCGCTGGGCTATGACTGGCTAGCGGCGCTGCTGGTGGCTTCTTGCTTTTCTTCGCATACGCTGCTAGCGCTGCCGGTGCTAAGCAAGCTGGGGATTATGCGATCGCCCCCGGTAGTGGTCACCCTCGGCGCAACGCTGATCACCAACGTCCTTGCCTTGCTTACCCTTGCAGTCATTATCAAAGCCTTTCAGGGCAATCTCACTCTGGGCTTCTGGCTATTTCTCATCCCCGCGTTGACTATCTATACGTTCGGCTGCCTGTGGGGGGTGCCCAGGCTGGGCCGCTGGTTTTTTCATAAGTTTGGCCACGACGAAAATGCAGAGTTTATCTTTGTCTTGGCGACGCTGTTTGTCATCTCCTATCTAGCGAACGTTATTGAAATTGAGCCAATCATCGGTGCGTTTTTAGCAGGTATTGCGCTCACGCCGCTAATCCCGCAGCTCAGCCCGCTAATGAATCGCATTCAGTTCATTGGCAATGCGCTGTTTATTCCGTTCTTTTTGATCTCGGTGGGGATGCTGATTGACCCGGTGGTGCTGATTACGCAGCCACGGGTACTGCTGATTGCGGGCGTGATGATTGTTGCTGAGCTGGTTGGCAAGTTCGCTGCTGCCTGGATAGCAGGCAAGCTGTTCAAGTTCCAAATGCCGGATGTGATGGTGATGTTTGGCCTATCAACAGCGCAGGCGGCTTCTACGCTGGCCGCCGTGACGGTAGCCTTCAACATTGAGCTAGTCGATCAGGCGACGGTCAATGGCGTTGTCGCAATGATTTTGGCAACGTCTATCTTTTCACCCTGGGTGACGCAGCAGTGGGGACGCAGCGTTAGCGCTGGCGATGGTGCAGCGATCGCAGTTCCTAAAGATGTGACCCAGCGCGTACTCGTAACGGTAGCCAATCCGGACACAGAAAATATCCTACTAGAGCTTGCCCTAATTTTGACGAAGGCCGGGGGAGGGACACTGCTGCCACTAAACGTACTGTCTGACTCGAAGGGCAAGGTCTCCACGGCCAGTAGGCGACAGCAGACTCGTTTACTGGCCGCCGCAGAAGATGCGGCCCACGCGGCAACAGTAGCCGTAGAGCCCATTAGCCGGGTAGACGATTCAATTGAGCGAGGTATTTTGCGAACGGCAATCGAACGAGAAGCGAGTTTGATTATCTGCGGCTGGAAAGGGTTTGCAACGTACAAAGACGACTTTTTTGGTTCGGTGCTCGATAGCGTGGCACGGCGATCGCAAGTTCCGTTGCTGATCACTCGTTTTACCCATCCGGTTGCCAACACCAGCCGCATTCTGCTGGCGGTCGATAAACCACAAGCGCTCTCACCCAACTTTGTGGCCACCGTTGAAATGTCGCAGGCGATCGCAACCGAACTTAAAGCGACCCTCAACGTCCTAGTGGTCGTGGGGCTAAGGCAGCGGCAGCTCACGGGTGAAGAGATTGAGCGCATTAGCCCAAATATAGAGATAGAGCAGGTTCAAGGAAAGCTAATCAACCGCATTTCTAAGCGCGTGCAGCCAGACGATTTGCTGATACTAGAAGTCAACACCCGTAGCCAGCGCATAGCTACCCGCCAGTCGGCGCTGGGCTCGGTGCCAGAAGCGATCGCCCGGTCGCATCCGCAGACCTCTGTGCTGGTCATGCACTATCCACCTGCTAAGGGCACCAAAAGCAAGGGCACTGAAAGTAAGGATGCTGAAAGCAGTGCCGCCGAGAGCTAGCTCTGCGATCGCGCGATCGCCTTACCTGGCGTCTGTTGCAACAGCCACAGCCCGGTGTAGGTCACTCCAGAATCATCCGGGCGCACCAGCAAAAAGTGCAGACCCTGCGCCGCCAGCTTGCGTTCTGTAAAGGTACGCGCCGCCGCCGCCACCTCGCTATCGTCAAACGTCGTCATAATCCACCGATCGACTAGTCCCGCCTCCAGCAGCAGCCCATCTGGCCCACCGGCGATATATTGCAGCATCACTGGCTGCGCCGACTGCAGCCACTGGGCCAGTGCCATCGACTGCCGCCCGCCGTCAATAATCACACCCGGAATCGGCAGCGTACTTGGCAGACCCAAAGAGATCGGCATTAGCTCAGGTGGCACCGCCTGTACCGGTATCGGCTCTTGCTGTAGGCGCTGTAAATCACTAATACCCACAGCCGCAAACTGCCATGAGTCGCCCATAAGATGGTCGGCAATGGGCACCGGGGCAGGTCGCTCTAGAACAATCGGCTCGTAAGGCGCTCGAACGTAGGTTTTAAGCGTAGGATACCAGGCAGCTCTTTGCACTAGCCACTGCTTGAGCGCGGGCGTATCTCGCGTTGGCCACACGCGCACGGGCAGCTCGCGGCAGGCCACTTCGACCAGGCTAATAGACTGTGGCCGAAAAATTTCGATATGGCTAGGCCAGCCGCCAGCGCGATCGCTTGCCTTTTCTAACTGCTGTCGCACCCAGGGTGCACTGACCTCAGGCTGCGGGCAAAACTCGCCGTAGGTGAAAGATCTATCAGCATCGCAGATCAGCAGTTCCCAGAGCGGGTGGCCATCAGCGTCTTGAAGCGGGCGGCGATAAAAGTCGAGCTGCCAGTAAGTCTTACCCATTAAATAAGGTTATATTGAATCGAATACGCTGTGGAAAAGATTTTCTAGACCATTAGTTTCTCAAGCTACTGATTTTCCAGGCGACTGACGACTTACTCAAACCCACAATTCATCATGACTCTTGCTCTTACCCAGTTTGGCGATCGCATGTCTCACCTAACCGGGGTGCGTGCAATCATGAAAGACATTATTGAAACCCTCAATGCCAACAAGGGTAGCGGGCAAGAGTTCATTAACCTCAGTGCAGGTAACCCCGTTATTTTACCTGCCGTCGAGCAGCTATGGCGCGACTGCACCGCAGATTTGCTCGCCAGCGATGAATACGGCGAAGTCGTCTGCCGCTACGGTGCCAGCCAGGGCTATGAACCCCTCATTGAAGCCGTCCGCGACGACTTTAACTGGCGCTACGGGCTCAGCCTCAGCGCTCGCAACATTCTCATCACCCCCGGCAGCCAAAACCTCTACTTTCTCGCGGCCAATGCGCTTGGTGGCTACAACACCGACGGCCAGCTCAAAGATATTGTACTGCCGCTTAGCCCTGACTACACAGGCTATGGCGGGGTCACGCTCTATCCAGAAGCCGTTACGTCTTATCGCCCTTTTATCGAGCTAGGCGATGACGATCATTCGTTTAAGTATCGCCCTGACTTCGATCAGCTAGAAGTCAATAAAAACACTGGCTTTGTCTTGTTCTCGCGGCCCTGTAACCCCACTGGCAACGTGCTCACAGGTGACGAAGTTCAGCGGATTGTCGATTTGGCGAGCCCTCACGATGTTCCTGTGTTCGTGGACTCAGCCTACGCGCCGCCGTTCCCAGCGCTCAACTTTACCGACATGACGCCAATTTTTGGCCCTAATATTGTTCACTGCCTCAGTCTTTCTAAAGCGGGCCTGCCAGGTGAGCGCGTCGGTATTGCTATTGGCGATGAAAAAATTATTCAGATTTTAGAGGCGTTCCAAACGAATTTGTGCATCCACTCTAGTCGGTATGGACAGGCGATCGCAGCTCGTGCCATCCGCAGCGGTGCCCTGGCCGACATCGCTGAAAACATCATTCGCCCTCACTACCAAAGCAAATTTGCCGTCTTAGAAGACACGCTAAGCAGCGCCATGCCCAAAGACATTCCCTGGCGCTTACATCGCGGTGAAGGAGCCATCTTTGCCTGGCTGTGGTTCGATCAGCTACCGATGACAGACTGGGACTTCTACAACGAGCTAAAGAAATACGGCGTGATTATTGTGCCAGGCAGCCCGTTCTTCCCTGGTTTGAAAGAGAGCCTAAAGGGCGAAGACTGGCCCCACATGCGTCAGTGCTTCCGTCTGAGCCTAACTGCAACAGAAGAGCAGATTGTCACCGCCATTAAACACCTGGCGACGCTGACTGATAAAGTCTACTCGGCACAGCCTGCCTTAGCGACCGCGTAAGGGTTTGGTAGATATAATGAACGTAGAAAAAAAGAACGATACAACAGATGAAGACTGGCTGCTGATTGGGCGAGTTGTCGGTGCGCATGGCCTCAATGGGCATGTAAAGGTCTATCCCGAAAGCGATTTTCCTGAACGGTTTGTCAAACCCGGAGAGCGCTGGCTACAAAAGTCGGGGAAAGCGCCTGTACCCGTCAAGATTACAAGCGGTCGCTATTTAGAAGGGACGAAAAACTATCTGGTAAAGCTAGCCGGGGTAGACTACCGCGATCAGGCGGAAGATCTGCGCAGTGCTCAACTGCTGGTGCCAGCGACAGACCGTCTGCCGCTAGACCCTGGCGAGTTTCATGTGGAGGACTTAATCGGACTGAAAGTTGTTGTTCAAGCCGATCAAACAGAGCTGGGAACAGTTACTGATATTTTTACAACGGGTCACGATTTGTTGGAGGTGACGTTGATAGAACAGGCGGCTGAGGTGGCGGCGGAGATGACGGCTGAAACGGCTGGGGAGGGTGCGATCGCACCCTCCCGAATGGCATCTCCCCAAATCGCACCGCCGACAACAGAATCCACATCCATCCGCACCAAAGCCGCCGAAAAGCTGCGACGCAAGGCCAAGCGAGCAAAGAAAAAGAAAAGGCCAAAGACCCTGCTGATTCCCTTTGTTAAAGACATCGTGCCAACTATTGATATCGCCGCAGGCCGCATAGAGATAACGCCTCCCCCTGGGCTGATCGATCTATAAAGTAGCCGGTGGGAATTGCGTCCTATCAGTATTTGATACAACAGCGTGTGGAACGAGCCAAGCAGCTGCTCAAACAGCAAGCCCTAGAACAACAATCTCTCAAACAGCAGACCATCTCAATTAGCGACATCGCTTTAGACTGTGGCTTTGCAAATCAAAGTCATCTCAAAAAAGTCATCTCAAAAAAGTCTTTCGTCAGATAGCAGGGGTGACGCCCAAAGCTTATCAAAAACAATAATCTGAAGTGATTTTTGGCACCAAATCTTTGGCACCAAATCTTTGGTATCAAATCTTTGGTATCAAAGCAGAGTGCTGCGCTGCGGCTAATCTTCCGCCTCCCCTTCAAACAGCGTTTCCAAAGGGCTTGCTTCCACATTCATTTTCTCGTTCAGATAGCGAGAAAGCACGTCGTTTTGTCCGTGGGTAACGTATATTTTCTTCGCCTTAGTTTGTTCTACTGTTTTAATCAACCCCGGCCAGTCGGCATGATCAGAGAGTACAAAGCCTCTTTCATAGCCCCGGCGTCTGCGGTTACCGCGCACCGCCATCCACCCTGAGGCAAAGGCTGTTTGGGGCCGCTTGAACCGTTTCATCCAGCTAGAGCGATGACCCGAAGGAGGTGAGATAACCAGATCTCCAGTGAACTTGTATTTTTCCATCTGAGAAACAGGGACGGTAGGCACCATATGGACGCCGACCTCTCGATAAATTTCGGTAAGATTGTGGACCGCACCGTGCAGGTAAACGGTTTTGTCGGTGAACTTGGTGAGTTCGGCTAAGACTCTTTGAGATTTGCCAAAGGCATAGCAAAAAAGTAACGAGGGCCGAGTCGGGTCGCTTTGCCACCAGTCGTAGATTTGTTGAGCGGTGGCTTCGCCATCGTTCCAGTGGTAGATTGGCAGGCCAAAGGTGGCTTCGGTGATAAAGGCATCGCATTCGACAACTTCAAATGGGTCGCAGGAAGGGTCAAGATCGCGTTTGTAATCACCAGAAGCAACCCAAACTTCGCCTTTATGCTCTACGCGCACTTGGGCCGAACCTAGCACGTGACCAGCCGAGTGCAAAGAAACCCAGGTGTCGCCAAGCTTGATTTTGTCACCATAGCTAAGGCTGTTGAGGTTGATCGATTGCCCCAGGCGGCGACGAAGAATGCCTTCGGAGGGGGCAGTGGCGTAGTAGGTTTGGTGACCGCTGTAAGCGTGGTCAGCGTGAGCGTGGGTCACAAGGGCCGTCTCAACCGGTTTCCATGGGTCGATGTAGAAGTTACCGGCTTCGCAATAGAGACCTTCGGGGCGGACGGTGATAAGGGGCATCTTGGGGAGAGGGAGGGATAAAAGGGACGCTATTTACGAAGCTGCTGTCAGACGCTGATAGGTGAGGGCAAGCGCCTGATCGTCACCGACGTTGCCGGGAAAGACAACGACGGGTAAGTTGGCGAACTGGGAATGGTCCGAGGCGGTTTTGACAACGGAAACGCCTGGGATAACCTGACCGAGCAGTCTAGCTGAGGTAAGCGCAAGCCCTTTACTGAGCGTGTCGTTTGAGGTGATGCCACCTTTGCTGATTAGAAAGCCAATATCGAGAGGAAGATGCTTAACAACATCAACGAGTAGAGCAGAAACAGCCTCACCAAAGACTAGCCGAGCGTGCGCATCTAGAAAGGTTAGCTCTTCGCGGCTGGTGTAAATAGCTAGGGTTTTTCCAGTAGCGTGAATCTGCGTGACTTGGTCAAGCACCGTTTGTAACAGTTTACTGTGGCTAGATTCAGAGAGATCTTTTAGCTGACTGACGTCAATTTCGACGCCAACGATGCCGGGGACTTTGAGTAACTGCTGCAGCTGTTGCGTTGTTTTTTTGACATGAGAGCCAATGACGATTGCGCCAGCTGAAGAGCGGGTAATGCGGCTCATATCGTCGGGAGAGGTGGGCTGAGGCGGCAGGTTTGCCAAAGAAGTCAGAAGGCTAGCAGCGCTGCGAAAGAGAAACTTTTTGCCTTGGGCAGCAGCAGCAATCAGATCTGCGGCAAACTGGTCAAAGTCACTTTGGTTTTCACCATCAACAGCGACGCAGCAGTTACCGCTGAGGGCTAACAGCTTTTCTAGGGTGCCCTGGCGGATATCTTGTAAGGTGAAGCGCTTTACCTGATTGGCCGGAATGCTGCCTGCGGTTTTTTCGGCAACGTAGTCGGGTAGGTAGCTGGTGCTGTAGCCAAACACAGAGTCCTTGGCAAATTCGGTGTCGTGGGTAGGAGTGCGCTGAGTGCCAGAGTCGGTGACCGTTTGAATATAGTGGGTGCTCTCTAGGGTGACGCGTCCGGCTTCAAAGAACTGGGGGGTAAGAAAGTGGGCGTCGAAGGGGCCGAGGTGCTGGGCGATCGCATCGGTTTCAATCGGGTAGTGGCCACGCAGGGTAGAGTCGGAGCGGCTCACCAGCAAAAAGTTGGTAACACCTGTCTGGGCTAATGCCTGCTGAAGATTGTCGCAGACCTCAGCGGTGATAGCGGCAGCGGCTTTGGGGTTGAGCGATCGCGTATTCGTCAGCACAAAGAAAATGGGCGAATCATCTTCTAATCCCAAAATCAGCGTTTCCACATCCCACTTCAGCAGCAGCAGGCAGCTATGCACCGTTTGCGAGCCGGTCGGATCGTCGTCAAGCACGATAATCTTAGGCCGAGACATCGCGATCGCACGGGTTGCAGACGGATCGACAGACAGATCGTTCTGATTTTGCATTTGTCGTTTTAACCGCGTTCCTTCTCGCTATACTCTATCAACTTTTCTATCGACTTTTCTTCAATGGCCGTGCGAAAAGTACCTGACAATACTGAAACAGATCTGCCAAAGACCTTCTAGCTTCGCCTCGGGTATGAACACTGAAGTGGCTTTGGCTTACCGTAAGATTAGTCACATTACGAAGCGGCCTTTTCCCACTAAAGTACAGACACCAGAACTCGGCAAAAGACAGCCCGCTAAGCAGTTTGGAAACAAAGATCTCCAAGCCCCCACCCCCAAAGGAGCAACCCAAATGTATGGCCTAAAAGCTATCGTCATCGGTGCAGGCATCGGCGGCCTCACCACTGGAATCGCCCTCAAGCAAATCGGCTACGAGGTCGAGATTTATGACCGTGTGCGCGAACTACGGCCCGCAGGCGCTGGCATTTCGCTTTGGTCTAACGGTGTCAAAGTGCTCAATCAGCTAGGCCTTGGAGACAAAATGGCTGCCATTGGTGGCCAAATGAACCGGATGGAATACCGCAGCCATCGCGACGAAGCCCTCAATAAAGTTGACCTGCAGCCGCTTTTTGAGAAAGTAGGTCAGCGTCCCTACCCGGTAGCCCGCACCGATTTGCAGCAAATGCTGCTAGCAGCATTTGGCCCCGAGCAGGTGCATTTGCAGATGAAATGCACCGCCGTGACGCAAGATGAAAATAGCGCCACCGCTACCTTTGCCGACGGCAGCACTGCCACAGGCGATTTGATCGTAGGCGCTGACGGCATTCACTCTATCGTGCGGCAGTACGTGCTAGGCGAAACCCTGTCGCTGCGCTATGCAGGCTATGTCAACTGGAATGGCTTAGTGCCCGCTACGCCTAACCTATGCGAGGCCGATAACTGGGTGCTGTATGTCGGTGAGGGCAAGCGAGCTTCGATGATGCCAGTAGCAGATGGTCGCTTCTATTACTTTTTTGGCGTTCCCATGCCCTTGGGCACCGCTACCCCCCCAGAAGATCGCCAGGAAGAACTCAGCCAGCATTTTATGGGCTGGCCAGCCGCCGTGCAGGCGCTCATCAAAACCCTCGATCCGAGCGCGTCTAACCGCTTAGAAATCAGCGACATCGATCCTCCCGCTCACCTAGCAAAAGGGAGAATTGCGCTACTGGGTGACGCGGCTCATGCCACCACGCCAACATTGGGTCAGGGCGGCTGTCAGGCCATGGAAGATGCCGCTGTACTAGCGCGTTTTCTGGTCAGTACCAACATCAGCGTCGCCGACGCGCTAACCCGCTATGAAAAAGCTCGCAAGTCTCGCACTGCCGATTTGGTACACAAGGCCCGCAAGCGCACAGACACTATTTACGGCAAAGACGAAGCCGCCACCAAAGACTGGTATGCTCAGCTTCAGCACGAGCAGCCCGACGCTGTTATCGGCGCGCTCGAAAAGATTATCTCTGGAGGGCCTTTAGGGTAGTAAGCAAGCGATGGGTTGGCTATCAACACACGTACTAGATACCGCGAACGGGGCTCCGGCAGCAGAAATGGAGATCAGGCTATGGCGAATTACCCTATCGCAAAGATCTCAGCCAGCAGAATTTGAAAAAGAACAAGACGCGAAAGAAAGCAATAGATCTAGTGAGAATCGCGATCTGCTAAAAACGGTTAGAACAAATCAAGATGGCAGAACCGACGCGCCGCTGCTAGAGGGCAGAGCCTTTGAGCTAGGGTGCTACGAACTTACCTTTGCCGTCGGCGACTACTTCGCCCGTATCAATTCCGCACTGGCAAAACCCCATCCATTTTTAAACGTAGTTCCCATTCAGTTCGGCATTGCCGACGTTGATGCACACTATCATGTACCGCTACTAGTTTCACCCTGGTCGTACAGCACCTATCGCGGTAGCTAACGCTGATCTTTCTCTAAATATTTTCAGTACCAGACAATTGTTGAGAATATTTTACAAAAAGGGGCTCAATCTGTAGTCCTAAACACCTTTTTATTGGTTTCTGAGCCTTAGATTGTATACAACGTTGTAAGCCGCAAAACTACTGTGCTTTAAGGCTTACAGCTCAGCTACAGACAACTGCGTCAGTCTGTAGTATTTGGTGTGTGTGAGAATCTATAAAAATGAAATCGACAAAAGTGTTCAAGGGTCGCATCAGTGCGACATCTTTGGCTCAGCTCTTGGTACCGCTAGGTATTTTGAGTCTGGGTTTTAGCCTGTGGGGAGGACGTGCGATCGCTGCCTCTCTCTCTCTGTATGAGCCGACAAAATCTCAGTTAGAGAAAGCAGAATCGGCTGCATCTATCGGAGAAAGTGTTGCGGTAAACAGTACCTCTGAAGAGATTGTTGCTGACGAGATGATCGCCGAAGAGATGACCGCCGAAGAGATGACCGCCGAAGAGATGACCGCCGAAGCATTCTCTATTGAAACGCTCTCTTCTGATATTGCGGCACTCGAAATAGAACCTGAAAGCAGTCTTCAACAATCCTCTACGCCTGCTTCCTCTACGCCTGCTTACAGCCCAGCTTCCGAACTCGCACAGGTCACCAGCGTCTCAGAACTCTCTGACGTTCAGCCTGGTGACTGGGCCTTTACCGCACTTCAGCGCCTCGTCGAGGAGTATGGCTGTCTAGAAGGCTTTCCTGACCGGACCTATCGGGGCGATCGCGCCCTCACCCGCTACGAATTTGCCGCTGGCCTCAACGCCTGCCTAGATGTTATCATTCCGCTCACTGTCAGCGAGAACCCCGATGAATTGCGCCGAATGCAAGAAGAATTTGCCGCCGAGCTAGTCGCTGTGCGAGCTGAGGTAGACACCCTAGAGCTAGACGTCGCCGAGCTAGAAGCCAATCAGTTTTCGACCACTACCAAGTTTAGCGCCCAGCTATTTACCCACCTAAACTTTGCCACCGCTGGCGACGACGTCTTAGCAGAAGGCCTCAATTCCTTTGCCCCAGCGCGCGACCCAGTGACTAACGAGCCCGTCGTCCGAACCATCACCGACGATTCGGAGCCCACCTTTAGCTACTACACCTGGCTAAACTTCACCACCTCCTTTACCGGCCAAGACAGGCTCCAGCTTCAGCTCACCAGTGGCGATGGCAACGGCAACGCCAACTTCTACGGCTCAGCCGGATTGTTCAACACTTTTGGTGTGCCCTTCACCCTGCAAACCGGCACCATCGGCGAAGACAACGTCATTGTCAGAGAGGTCTTTTACTCTTTCCCCATAGGTGATAAGCTCTCCTTTACCGTGGGCCCGGCCATTAACTGGTATCGGCACTTTGATAACAACCGCTTCACCTTCTATCTCACAGGGGCTAACAGCTTTAACTCTAGCGGTGGCACCCAGGTAAATGCGATCGATCGCGGTGCAGGCGCAGTCGCTGAGTGGGACATTACCGACTGGCTAGATCTGCGCGTTGGCTACCTGGCAGAGAACACAGAGTTTTTGCCTGGTCCGCGTAGCTCTACCAAGAACGGACTGTTCGCCGGAACGACCACCCTTACCGGTCAAGTCGGCATTTATCCGACTGACAGCATCAACCTCAGATTTTTGTACACCCGCAGCAATATAGAGCCTAACCCCGCCGGATTTGTCGGCGGCGCAATCAGCGAGCCGATTTATGGCTTTGCCGACGATGGCTTTGGCGGGCCGCTACGAACAGCCACCGCAGATACCTTTTTGTTTAACTTTGACTGGCTTTTGGCCAAAGGCTTCGGCCTCTTTGGCCGCTATAGCTACGGCAGCACCAACCTGTATCCTGTCAGCGATGCGCTGCCCGATGGCAACATAGACGCCCAGGCTGTTCAGGTGGGCATGGCCTTTCCTGACTTGTTCAAGCCGGGTGCCTTGGCCACTATCTCCTACGTCCAGCCCTTCGACGTCCAGGGTGGCCGCGAATTTCTCGCCTCAGGCGGTGGCGACGGCGCATCTCAAGAAGAAGTGGAAATCTCTTATCGCTATCCGCTCTCGCCTAATCTAGCGCTGGTGCCGTCGGTCTACTGGATTAATAATGTCAACAACTTTAGCGACAATCCAGATATCTACGTCTTCAACCTTCAGGCTCAGCTAACGTTTTAGATAATCCGCGCTTAACCTACCGCTTAACCTACGCTCAACCTGTTCTCAAATAAAGCAACAACGTCCTCACCCTTTGCATGCGACCTGCTCATGTAAAGGGTGAGGATTTGTTTTGGTATCATTTACTACTTTTTTCTAAGATAAAGATGTTCAACCAAATCCTATCAGCAAACCCTTATGATCAACAGGAGAATATCTATGAAACCCACTGCCAGCAACGCCTCTCGTCAAACGCTCATCCAGCTTGCCCATCGTCTTTACCTCGGTAGAACCTTTGAGGGCATTTATGGCGCAGGCATTATGAGTACGGGCTACAAGCGAGCCGCTCACAAAGCAGGCTGGAGTACCCGGCAGCTTTTGGCCATGTCAGCCGCAAAGTCGTTTTACAATTAAGGCTGAAACCCGATGAGGTTCACAGTCTGAGGCTTACAGGCTCATCTCACGGTCTTCATGCTGTGCTCTCAACACTTCGAGTAGGGCGTAGACTGCTGGAGACTGAAGCGCTTCTGTCAAAATCGCAACACCGATGCGGCGATATAAAGGAATCGGTAAAGAATAAACCTGTACATTTTCAGGAATGGGCGCAGCCGCTAGCCGAGGCAAGATAGTCCCACCCATTCCCTGTGCTACTAGGCTGACAGTTGTGGCGTCGGTTTCTATCTCATTCACTACGTTTAGCCAGTAGCCCAGACTGTTGATATGCTCATACACGGGCCGCATCATGACATGGTCAACTGGCGGCATTAGCAGGGGCTGAGCGGCTAGCGCTTCCCAGGTAAGCTGCTGGCTTTGAAGGGTTACTTCGGAGGGCAGCAGCACCACAAACTCGTCTTTTAACAGCGCCCATGAGGTGATACCTTTGCCCGCTGGCAGGGTAATTAGCCCAATATCTGTTCGACCTTCTCTGAGGGCCTGCTCTACGTGGTCGTCATCGTCGTGCTCGGTGAGATGGGTGACAATCCCTGGGAAGCGCTGATGTAGCCGCTTAATGCCTTCTGGTAAGAGGTGGGTCGCGATGCTGCGAAAAGTGGCGACTCGGACCGTCCCTCGCTCTAGGCCTTTGCCAGCCGCCGCTTCTTGCAAAATGGAGTCGGTACTGCTGACGATGGACTGAGCGTGCAGAAGGATGCGATCGCCCACGGGTGTCAGCCGCGCCCCATGCCGCCCGCGAGAAAACAACACAACGCCCAGATGATCTTCTAATGAAGCGATCGCATGACTCACCGCTGACTGGGAAATGCCCAGGGCCAGTGCCGCCTCGCCAAAACTCCGATGCTCTGCAACCGCCACAACAATCTCTAGCTGAGAGAGTTTAATTCTGTTTTGAGCGGTGCTTTTCATCTATTTTGTACCTAGCTTCGTTTGTACCTAAGCTTCGTTTGTACCCAAGCTTCGTTTGTACCTAAGCTTCGCACTTACTTACAAGCCTACCTGCGGACACATGTCTGCTAGCGGGCATTGGCCACACTGAGGAGCTTGCCCCTGACAAATCTGCTTGCCAAACGGCATCAGCAGCCGATTCGTCTCAATCCAATACGGCGGCGGCAGCTTTTCTTCTAGCGCCTTGGTCGTCTTCTCAGGCGTTTTTGTTGCCACATAGCCCCACCGGTTCATGACCCGGTGAACATGCACATCTACGCTAATGTACGGCTGCTGACAGGCAATTCCCAGCGTGAGGTGGGCGCACTTAGGCCCGACGCCCTTAAAGCCTAGCAGCACTGCCGCGTCGCAGGGCAACTCACCACCATAATCGTCTGTAATTTCCTGTGCGATCGCCCAAATCTGCTGCGCCTTACGCGACGCGTATGTGCTGCGTTTGATCAATTCTTCAATCTCCGCCACCGATAGCGCCTTCATCGCCTGCGGCGTTTTCGCCTTGGCAAATAGCTGCCGCGACACTGGCAGACTCACCTCGTCGTACGTCCGAATCGAGATCATGCAAGAAACTAGCTGTTCAAATGGTGAGCTATAGCCCTCTTCAGCGAGCTGAAACATCGCTGCTTTGGGATAGGCCTGCATGAAATTGCGCAGACGGGCAAAGGCGCTCTCAAGATCGAACGCGGCAGACTTAGACGGAACAGGATCAACAGGGGCGGGCATCGCTAAGAGAGTTGCTAGGAGGAAAAGGCATATCTGTAGCAGCGTAGAGGGCGGTGCGATCGCTCACATCTATCTTTGGTGAGCTTTGGTGGGCTTTAGTGGGTGGTTACTGTTTGCTAGCAGCTAACTGCCAACAGGCAAGCGATTCGCCTAGTCACCGTGCGTTTCGCATTAACTTCGTCCGCACCTGTTCTATCCGCATTCGCCCAAACGTTCTGGGAATTCTGAAGCTATACCGCTAGCTATTCCGCTGGCCATTTCGCTAATTAACTAGCTGTTCAGTCAATCTTCTGACCCGTGCCCAAGCGCGATAGGCACCTATCTTTCACAAGCTTCTTGTATGTTTCTCCACGAGAACCTCTACGTCATCATTCTATGTGTGACGGCGATTGTATCAAGCTGCGTAGCTCTAACGGCCTGGATGCGGCGAGAAGTTACCGTGTCTGCGCGGTCCTTTGTGTGGCTAGCAGGCGCGATCGCACTCTATGCAACAGCGGCAGCGGCCAGTGAAGCCGCCCAAACCGTCCGTCAGCTATTTTTTTGGAACACCTTAGAATACGTCGCCGCCAACGGCCTTATCGCTTTCTACCTAACGTTTACGCTGTACTTCGCCGGGTTTGAGCGCTGGCTAATTCCCCGTCGCCGCCTTCTCATTTGGATAGTTCCAGTTGTCAATGTGATGACCGTCCTTAGCAATCGTTGGCATCAGCTAGTGTGGACTGGCTTCACGCTGCATCCTACCAGCAGCCATCTCAACGTAATTCACCACGGCGTTGGCCACTACTGGATTGTCACCTGCTTTTACACCTACGTGGTCACGGGTTCGCTCTTGGTCACTCGCTCGGCCCTGCGCTCATCGCACCTTCACCAGCAGCAGGCCGTTACTATCGTGGCAGGGTCTTTGCCACCGCTAGTTGCAGGCACACTGCTCACACTACGGCTATCGCCCCCGCAGGCCAATATTCTGCCGATGAGCTTTCTGGTCACCGGTCTCATCTACTTTGCTAATCTCTTTCAGTTTCGTCTGTTTGACCTGCTGCCCGTTGCCCGAAACGTCTTGATCGAACGGATGAACGATGGCGTTTTGGTGGTTAACCAAGAGAACTGTGTTGTTGATATTAACCTGGCCGCAAGGGCGTATGTGCGATCGCCCAAGGCCGCCTGCAGTGGCCAAAAGATTGAGCGGGTGCTGGCGTCGTGGCCGGAGATTGTACATCACTGCTACTCGGCCCACGACCTCAGCAGTCATATCATTGCCAAGCCCCAAGTTCCTTGCTACATAGAAGTCCGTGTCACCTACTTGCGCAATCAGAAGCAGCGGGTGACTGGCAAGATTTTAACACTCAGAGACATCACTCAAAATCATCAAAGTCGGCTACAGATTCGGCAGGTAAATACTGATCTAAGGCTAAAGTTAGAACAGATTCAAAAGCTACAGACCCAGCTTAAAGAACAGGCAATTCGCGACGGCCTTACCGGTCTGTTCAATCGTCGATATTTTGAAGAAACGCTGCCTGCCGAAAGAACAAAGGCAGAGCGAGCGGGCACCGATCTATCCATTGTGCTGATGGACATTGACCACTTTAAAAAGGTTAACGACACCTATGGGCACTTAGCGGGCGACCGGGCACTGCAAGTAGTCTCGGACCTGGTGCGTCAACAAATTCGCGCTAGTGATATCGCCTGCCGGTATGGCGGCGAAGAGTTCATCTTAGCCATGCCAAATATGTCGCTAGCAGAGGCCTATCAGCGCGCCGAACATATTCGCAGGGCGATTAAGCAGACGGTCATCGAAGTCGATGGCGTTAGTTTTCAGGTCACAGTGTCAATGGGATTGGGCGCATACCCAGACTTTTCGGGTGAGTTAAGAGAGCTGTTGAAGCGGGTGGACCAGGCGCTGTACGTGGCAAAAGCCAATGGCCGCGATCGCATTGAGATTGCCAATGAAAAAACACTCATTATCAGCAAACTAAGTGAATTAGAAAGTGCGATCGCCTCTTCGCGCACTGGCAACATTGCCAGATCCCACAAAACGGTTGCATAAACCGCCATGCTATCTGGCAGAGCCCAACGCCTCGCATTTATCCCTGCCGACTGGCCAAAGTCTCCGAAACAGCACGCTGCATAATCCAGTCGGTTTGACGATCTTGTCCTAGCATAAAGGCGTGAGTGCCCACCTGCTCAAATCCCCAACGTTTGTAAAATGCGATCGCCCGATGGTTATGCTCCCACACGCCTAGCCACAGCGTGTCGCCATGCAGCTTGGCACATATGTTCAACGCCGCCTGCATCAGCGCCGATCCACAGCCTTTACCAATCGCATCTTTATCTACATATAGCCGCCCCAGCTCTACCGGATTAGCCCCGCTCACACAGGGTTCAGCCTCGCCAGCACAAAGCTTTGCATAGCCCTCGGGTGCATCTGCGCCAGCTAAATTCAACATTAAAAAGAGATTGTTGGACATCGCCAGCTCATCACGAACACGCTCAAGTGAAAGCGCATCTCGCATGTAAGCCACCATATCGTCAGGATTAGAGCTATCGGCAAATGTATCGTAGAAGGTTCGCAGCGCCAGCTCGCGCAGCGCTACCACGTCTGAAACATCAGCCTGACGAATAGACCATCTTTTAGCTTTGTTGTTATCGGCTTTGTTGTTCTCGGCTTCGTTGTTTTTGGCTTCGTTGTTCTTGAACTCACTGTTTTCGATCTCACGACTGTTGGGCTCACTAGTTCTCATATATCATTTCTCTTGCGTCATTTCCACCAAATCGATTGCTTTGCAAATTTCAGCTAATGTTCATATAGTCTTAGTTGTAACTCATTTAGTAGAAGCGTCGAACTATCTACGCTGAGCGCCACAGATACTTGCTAAAAAGCTGTGTCAAGGCGATTGACTTGAGATGACTAGTCTAAAACGACTGGAAGAATGACAATAAAGGTTGACCCTTCTCCAAGCGTAGATTCTAGCTGAATTTCACCTCCTAGCAGATGCACTAGCTTGTTGACAATAGCTAGGCCCAAGCCGCTGCTGTTGGGGATATGATCTTTCTCTTCACTGGCCTGAAAGTAGGGTTCAAATATTTTTGTTTGCATTTCCTGGCTGATGCCTATGCCGGTATCGCAAACTGCGATCGCCCATCTATCACCCACTTTGCCGTCGGCTCGGCTACCCGCTTGACCGTCAGCTAGACCGTCAGCTTGGCTCCCATTATCCGCATCCAGTCGATAGCAGGTCACCGTTATCTGTCCCTTTTCGGTATAGCGAATCGCGTTGCTCACAAGATTGGTTAAGATCTGCTGTAGGCGCAAGCTATCGGTTTTAACCTGCTCTGGTGCCAGATCACAGTTCACCCGCAGCTCAATTTGTTTTTCTTTGGTGCTCAGCTCCATCGCTTCTACAACAGTCTCTATCAGCTCCACAATCTGAATATCTTCTACCGACAGGGCCATATCTTCAGACCCTTTTCTAGAAACTTCTAGCGTGTTGTTGATCAGTCGTAATAGCTGCCTGCCATTTTCAAGGATTCGCTCCATCTGCTTTATTTCAAGCGGCATTTCTGCCACCTTTGCCAGTTGCTTTTGCTGCTTGCGTAGCAGCAAAGAAGAAAAGCTGATAATTGAGTTGAGCGGATTTTTTAACTCATGAGCTAAATGCGAAATGCTGTCTTTTTGAGATTGAACCAATCGGGTTAATTCTTGATTGGTTAGCAGCAGCTGGCTATGCATTTGCTCTAGCATAGAAAACCGATGTTCTGTATAGCTCTCAAGCGTCATCGCAACCACGCTGTCTAGCACGTAGTCTATTTTACGAACAGCTTTAAGCGCTTCTTTCACCGATCCTGTTTCCAATTCAGGCTCTAGCGCCAAGATCAAAACTTTGCGCAAAATTCTATATTCCCTGACCACCTCAACCAGTTCATAACCTTGCGTTGCCCTAACCGAACCGTGTTCTAGTGCGTCTTCTTTCAGCTCTCCTTCTTCATCGGCAAAGGTAGTCGTCAGCAGCGTGGCGACAGACTCTAGTACATTGGGCAAACCGTTATGAACAGCCTCGTAAGTTAGACCCTTGCTGCTACCGATTTGAATATCGGCGCGAACTACTTTAACCCAAGTTTCAACGATATCGTCTAGTTTGGCGAGCAGCGCCTTTCCCAGGTCTTTCATAGTTTGTCTTTGTACGCTAGTGTACGCAGCTTGGGGCTTGTAGCACTCTCCACCCTACCAGATGCGCTCTTTTTTCGAGATGATCAATCACAATCTGATACATTACCTAGGCATGACAAAGTTTGACTGAAAAGTACGGCTTAAGTATCAAAAAATACCGACAAGTTCAGACAATCGATTTAGGCGGTTAGGTTTTCGGTCAGTCGAGCTTCAGAAGCACTAGCTTCAGAGCCAGCAGCTTTAGAATCGGTAGCTATTCGGTCTGCTCGTTCTTCTCTTTCATCATATCTTCAGGCATCATATCTTCAGATGTCGGATCTTCTTCGTGCATCATTTCCATTTCACCGTGCCCACCGTGGTTCATCAAACCCATGCTAGAAGGCCCTAATGCCATTACGCCCATTGAAACCGCGCCTGCTGCAAGTACGCCCATTGAAACAAGGCCTGCCGAAAAAACGCCCATCGAAATTACGCCTATTGACACGATGCCATGAGAGATGATGCCTACCGAAAAAATACCGTGAGACGTCACACCTATCGCTACAATACCGTGTGCACCAAGACCAACGGATAAAATTTTTCTCTTAGCAGGGCGAGTTGTCATGAGTCAAAGTTGGGGTAAAGCCATAAGAGCTTAGTACGCCGCGCAGTAAAGAGACAAAAGACAGCCCGTCGACATGGGCTAGGACGCAGCCTAGCGCTGATACTCACAGCATCTGTAGCGGAATGGGTTTGACGGGTGCTGGAAAGGCAGTTTCTAAGCGAGTTATATCTTCGGCGCTTAGAGATAATTTTAAGGTGGCGTAGTTTTGTTCTACATGCTCGATTCGGCTGGCTTTTGGAATAACAACAATGTTTTTCTGATGCAATAGCCAGGCGATCGCAACCATCGCCGCCGTCACGTCTTTCTCTTTTGCGATCTGATGTAGAACCGCATTATTCAACAATCGCCCCTGTTCAATCGGTGAGTATGCCATCACCGGAAGATCTCGCTGTCTGCACCAGGGCAGCAAGTCTAGCTCTACGCCTCGGCGGCTCAGGTTATACAAAATCTGGTTTGTTGCTACCAGCTCTCCGCCTGGCACGCTCGCGGCTTCTTCCATATCGTCTGTGTCAAAGTTACTCACGCCGTAGTCGCGGATTTTGCCTGCCTGCCGCAGGTCTTGAAAGGCGCTGATAGTTTCAGCCAGTGGAAAAGAGCCGCGCCAGTGCAGCAAGTAAAGATCAAGATAGTCAGTATTGAGACGGGAGAGCGTGTGATCGCACGCCGCGATTACGCCTTTTCTAGACGCATTATGCGGGTACACCTTGCTCACCAAAAAGACCTCCGGGCGGTGGCCCGAAATAGCCTCACTCACAACTTCCTCCGCCCCGCCTTCTCCATACATCTCAGCCGTATCAATCAGTGATAGCCCCAACGCCATGCCACGTCGCAGTGCCGCCACTTCATCCTGGCGATGCTGGTCGTTTTCACCCATCCGCCAGGTTCCCATCCCTAGCGTAGGAATCAATTGCCCAGAGGGCAGCTCAAATTTTTGCATGGCTAAGCTTGGAATAGCAATATTCCGACGTCATAATCTTCTCTATCATAAGCACCTTTTTGGCTAAGCACCTTTTTGTCTATGAGATTAGCTCAGCTAGCTCCATCCATCTCTCTGTGGCGGTATCAATTTCTTTAGAGATCGTAGCAATCTCTTCAGAGAGCTTTTGTAATTCCTCGTAATCACTGGGAGGCGTCGGGTACAAAAGCTTTTCTAAACTCTCTTTCTTTGCTTCTAGCTTAGGAATTTTAGTCTCTAAAGAAACATACTCTCTCTTTTCTTTACCCGATATTTTTTTAGCGTTACTAGAAGGCTTTGTGGCTTTCTGACTGTCTGCCTTGGTACCGTTTTTCGCGTTGTTTTTTGCGCTACCTGCAGACTTGTGCGCCAGCTTTTGGGCCGACTTCTGAGCCGACTTCTGGGCCGCTTCTTCTTTCTTCTTTGCCTCTAAATAAACCGAATAGCTGCCTGGGTAACGGCGGATATTGCCACCGGGCTCTAGAGCAAAAATGTTCTTAACAGTACGATCCAAGAAATAGCGGTCATGAGAGACTGTAATCACACAGCCGTTAAAGCTCTCTAGGTAGTCTTCTAAAACGGTCAGCGTCTGTACGTCTAGGTCATTTGTTGGCTCGTCTAAGATCAAAACGTTAGGCGCGCTTAGCAGCACTCTGAGTAAGAACAGGCGACGCTTTTCGCCACCAGAGAGCTTGTGAATGGGCGTGTACTGCTGGTTGCTGGTGAACAAAAATCTCTCTAGCATCTGCGAGACGCTGATTTGGCTGCCGTCTGCGGTAGTGACAAAAGAGCCTTCTTCTTTGAGGTAGTCCATCACGCGCTGATTTTCGTCTCGCGCTTCAATTAGCTCTTCGGAATGCTGGTTAAAGTAGCCAATGTGAATGGTTTGTCCAATTTCTACGGTGCCTTCGTCGGGCTCTAGCTTACCTGTAATGATGTTCATTAGGGTAGATTTGCCCGCGCCGTTGCCACCGATGATGCCGATGCGATCGCTCGCGGTAAATTCATAGGTAAAGTCTTTGATCAAAGTGCGAGCTGACTTATCAGCGCTACCGCGAACACCAAAAGACTTACCGATCCCTTCTAGCTCAATCACCTTCTTGCCAATTCGCCGCCCCGCCGTATCAATCTCAACTTTCCCTTGCGTTTCTTTGAAGGTCTTATCCTTCATCTCATCAATTCGCTGAATCCGCGCATTTTGCTTTGTGCTTCGTGCCTTAGGCCCCTGTCGCAGCCAGGCTAGCTCTCGTCGCAGCATCCCCTTAAACTTCTGCTGAGAACTCGCCGACGAAGCCTCTTGATCTGCCTTTTTCTCTAGGTAATAGGCATAGTTGCCTGAGTAGGTGTACAGATCGGCCCGGTCAATTTCAATGATGCGATTAGTCACCTTGTCTAGAAAGTAGCGATCGTGCGTAATCAGCACCAGCGCCCCGCGAAACTGACCTAGATAGTCTTGCAGCCACTCTACCGATTCGGCATCTAAGTGGTTGGTCGGCTCGTCCATCAGCAACAGATCGGGATCACTCAGCAGAGCTGTTGCCAGGGCAATTCGCTTGCGATAGCCACCCGATAAATCGCCGACTCGCGCTTCAAAATCTTCAATGCCTAGCTTTGTCAAAATAATCTTGGCGTTCGTCTCTAGCGCCCACGCGCCCGATGTCTCCATCTGCTCGCCTACCGCCGCTAGCCGATTCATTAGCTGATCGAGCGTTTTCCCCTTTGCTTGAGACAGCTTGTGCGACAGCGTCTCGTACTCACGCACAAGCTGCATCTGCTCGCCACAGTCAGCAAATACCTGATCGAGCACCGTCAAATTTTCGTCAATATCGGGCTGCTGCGGCAAATACACCAGCCGCGCCCCCGACTTTGTAATCCTTTGCCCTTTGTCGATGGGCTCCATACCTCCCATCATCTTTAGCAGCGTCGATTTGCCCGAACCATTCACACCAATCACGCCGACCTTATCGTCTGGCTCGATGCTAAAAGAGCCGTCGCGCAGCACCTCTTTGATACCAAAATCCTTGTAAACAGATTGAAACGTGATCAGGCTCATCAGCAGCGTGGGTAAGGCGTTGATACTATCCTATTGCATTTTCCATCAAGGAGAGTGGATAAACAAGCGACCGGCTTAGGTATCAAGAGACAGAAGAAAATGTCATCTGTCATCTCGCCGACCTCCAAATGGTATAAGTGTTAAGGTTTCTAAAGCATTTCTGAGCCAAGGGCAATCACGCTTAACGGAAGAGGTGCTTATTTGATTTTCACGGAGTGTTAACTTTTGACTGCCACGACAGAAAGGTTTACTGCTGCGAGTCTCTCACCGGAAGAGACGCCTTTGCAGCTTAAAGAAATTATTCAGAGCCTGCCTCGGGCTTACTTTGAAAAAGATACGCTCAAAGCCTGGAAGCACGTAATCGTTAGCGTGTCGGCTGTAATTATAGGCTACTGCGGCATCATTTTTCTCCCACAGTTTTTGCTACCTTTTACTTGGTTTTTTACCGGCACTGCGCTGACCGGCTTTTTTGTGATTGGGCACGATGCGGGCCATCGCTCTTTTGCTAAGCGCCGCTGGGTTAACGATTGGGTGGGTCACATCGCCTTTCTGCCACTGATTTATCCGTTCCATTGCTGGCGCTTGCTGCACGATCATCACCATCTGCATACCAACAAGATGGAAGAAGACAACGCCTGGACACCGCTACGCCCAGAAGACTACGAACGGTACGGTCCGATTATGCGGTTCTTGCAGCGCAGTATTCGCAGCTATTTTTGGTGGTTGGGCTCGATTGGCCACTGGGCAATGTATCACTTCGATTTGCGGAATTTTAGGCAGCGCGATCGCGCTAAAGCTGCCTTTTCGATGGCCGTAGTCATTATTTTTGCAGCCATCTTTTTTCCAGTACTCGCGGCTACCACTGGCCTTTGGGGTGTCGTCAAGTTTTGGCTCGTTCCCTGGATGGTCTATCACTTCTGGATGAGCACTTTCACTATCGTGCACCACACCATCCCCGAAATTCAGTTTCTGCCTCAAGCGGAGTGGAGTGCAGGCGCAGCCCAGCTTGCAGGCACCGTACACTGCACCTATCCTCGCTGGATCGAATTCCTTTGCCACGATATCAACGTGCATGTACCACACCACGTTTCTACCGGCATCCCCTCTTACAACCTGCGTAAAGCCCACGACAATCTCAAAGAAAACTGGGGCGAGCACGTCATTGAGCGCAAGTTTACATTGCCATTTATGTGGTCTATCGCCAGTCAGTGCCACCTGTATCACCCAGAAAAGGCGTATCAGTCTTTTCGCGAAGCTGGATACTAGGCGACACTTAACTTATCAGGCTAGTCCCTAGCCTTTGCTTAGACGGCTGTCTTATCTTTGCGGCGCTTCTTTTTGAAAGGAGGGCCGCTTCTGGTTTTGCGCTGACGCTTAGGCTTGCCGTCGCGCCAATCGCCGTCGCTGCGCGTTTTACCCAGGCTAGAGATATTCATCGGATAGCCTAGCACCTGCACCCGCTTGAGCAAGTCGAAGGTCTCTTTTGGAATGCCTACCGGCAAGTCCACAGTGCTGTGGTCTTCATTGATGGTGATGCGGCCAATGAATTTGTTGGCTAAGCCTGTTTCGTTGGCGATCGCACCCACAATGTGCCCCGGCTTTACCCGGTGCTGACGTCCTACTTCTACCCGGAAGCGCTCCATACCGACGCTGCTCGTCGCTGCGCCTGTACCCGCATCACGCCGAGAGGGTTTTGCCTTCTCTTCTATCAGCAGCGGCTCTTCACCTTGCATCAGCTTTGCTAGCGCGCCCGCAATCTCAATTGCTGGGACATCGTGCTCCTGCTCGTACTGCTCTAATATCTTCACAAAAAACTGCGAGTCTTCTTGGGCCAGGGTGTCTGTGATCTTTTGCTTAAAGCGAGCGATCCGCTGATCGTTAACGACCTCAGTAGAGGGCATCTCCATCTGGGCAATCTTTTGCTTCGTAGAACGCTCTAGCGTATTTAGCATCCGCTTTTCACGCGGGGTGACAAACAAAATAGCCTCACCTTCTCGACCCGCCCGGCCCGTGCGGCCAATCCGGTGCACATAGGCTTCTGGGTCGTAGGGCATGTCGTAATTAATCACATGGCTAATGCGCTCTACGTCTAAGCCTCTAGCCGCCACATCCGTAGCCACCAAAATGTCTAGCTTGCCCTGCTTTAGCCGCTCTACCGTACGCTCACGCTGGTTTTGCGGTACATCACCACTTAGCGGCGCGGTATTGTAGCCACGAGCCTCTAGCTTTTCAGAAAGCTCCACCGTCGCCACCTTCGTGCGCACGAACACAATCATGCCGTCAAAGACTTCGACTTCTAGAATGCGAGTCAGGGCATCTAGCTTGTGATAGCCACTGACCGTCCAGTAGCGCTGACGAATGGTATCTGCCGTTTTTGACTGATTTTTGATCGAAATTTCGTCTGGATCGTTCAGGTGCTTTTGGGCAATTTTACGAATAACGTTGGGCATCGTCGCCGAAAATAGCGCGACCTGACGATCTTTCGGCGTTTGAGAAATCACCCATTCCACGTCGTCAATAAAGCCCATCCGCAGCATTTCGTCGGCTTCATCTAGCACCAAAAACTTGAGCTGGTCTAGCTTTAGCGTACCGCGCTTGATATGGTCGATCACTCGGCCAGGGGTACCCACCACCACATGAGCCGCTCGGCGTAGCTGCTTTAGCTGAATTTGATAGCTTTGACCGCCGTAAACAGGCAGTACGTGAAAGCCCTGGAGATGAGTGGCATAGCCTTGAAAAGCTTCGGCAACTTGCAGCGCCAGTTCTCGTGTGGGTGCTAGCACCAAAGCCTGGGGGTGATTGTTGCTGGTGTCTATGCGCTCTAGAATTGGCAGGGCAAAAGCAGCGGTTTTACCGGTTCCGGTTTGCGCTTGGCCGATAATGTCTTGGCCAGATAAGATTGACGGGATCGTTCGAGATTGAATAGGGGTGGGCGTTTCGTAGCCAGCGTCATCTAACGCTCTTAGCAAAGGCGTAGACAGATCGAGGTCTTGAAAGGATTGCGCAGCGGCAGTCACAGTAGCAGTCATTAAAAGCGGGCCTAGCAAGTAGACCGGAGAAAAAAGCAAAAAGAGATTTTTAAGAGTGTTGTCCTAAGCTGATCTGAAGCCGATATGCTCGGAGACAGCTCAAGCAGGCAGGCAGGCAGGCAGCTGTCGGCGAAGCTGCTTTGACCCCTTTATTAGCGGGGGCAGCGGTGGCAAAGCCAGCCTAGCCGACGGGGTAATCGACCAGACACTTAACTCAGCGCTAGGCTATAAAGCGTTTGTGGCAAAGCGCTTGGGACAAATTGACAATCAAGATTGGAAAAGAATGGAAGCGGGTTAAAAAATAGCTGATTCAAAAAGCAGCCGACGCTGAAATAAAGGTGGCTGTGATCGCAGCCCAAAAGCCATCATAAATACTCAAAAGATTAGGTCTACAACCGGCATCAAGTGGGCTGTGGTTAGCCACTATTGACAGGGTAACTGGAGCGATAAGTTAGCCCTAAAATTGCCTGTGGTCCTTGAAGAGTCGTCTGAAGAGTCGTCTTTTTTGAGGATTTGTCGCAATGTGAGGCCATTCCCAAGACGAGCGCAGCCAGCAGTTGATTAAGAAGCTGCTGATTTATAGCAAAAGGCTCGTGCAATCGCACTCATTTCAGTTTTCGTGAAGTGAGTATTCAGTTATTAGATAGGCGGACGCTATTCGAGCGGGCACTACCCAAGACTACAATTATACAGCTATATTGGCGAATTTCGCTATGAGTTATAGGTGATTGTACGGGCTTGATTTCTACTTTTACCGCCTTGTCAACTGGCTCACGTCCAAAGCGCAGAGGATAGCCTACGTTGCCCTAGTTATCGGCTGCTTTTTGGGCACTTCTACCCTTATTAGATCGACTAGACTAATCAGATAGAAACACGCCAAAAGGCTGTTACAGCGAAAAGCTACTCGGGTCGCCGACCACTTCTAAGCCAATGGTTTCGCCAGCAACGACGACGGATGTGATTTCTACTTGAATCGGTAAGTTCTTTAAGTCAGCAAGGGGGTTAACGGCGTTAGAGAGCCGACGAGAGGCGATCGCACTAATATCAATGCCTGCCGCACTTACATCGCTGACCTCAAACCGTAGCTGCGTGCCATCGCCGACCAGCAGGCCCGTGACATCGACCGTGATACCCGGCGGGACAGAATAGTCACCTAGCTGAGGGCGAATGCGGAGCGTCGCTTCGTTTGGCGATTGCAAAATCACTTCTGCCTCATTCACATTGCGATACGTTTCCAAAAAATCAGCCAAATCTGGCGTCTTGATTACCGCCATTAGCCGCGCATCGTTTACCTGCGACAGCCGCTCAGCCTGCTTGTCATACACAACGCCTTGCAAATCTAACGACAGCCGATCGATTACGGGCGCACCATCAGGGCGCACCCGTTCACCGACCGCTGTTACCGTCTCGGCGCTGCCAGAGCCAATATTGAGTCCTTCGATTTCTACATCGTACTTTTCAGCCGGTCCTACGTACTTGGGCAGCTCACGCTCGATGCCCTGCTCCACTAGGCTAGCTGGCGTACAGCCAGCTAGCGTACTTACCGTCATCATCACTAGCCCAATCAGTATCTGGCGGTTGGCGATTGGCGGCCGGTTAGTTTGAACTGCCCAATTCATTACTCGTCCTCCAGTTGATTGATTGATCTACTGACTGATTAATTGATTGATCGGCTGACTGACCAACTGTTATAGATTTAGCAACAGGCGTCCAGCCCTCGTCGCTCACAATATAGTGCTTTTCATAGGTTAAAAATGTGAGGATACTGTCGAACTCATCAATTAAACTTGTCCTATAGGAGCTTAAGTTGCCCACAAATCGTCTGAGATCAACATCTCAGAGAAAAAACACTCACCTTTCAAAAAAAGAACCTAAAAGGTTACTGAGGATACATTTAGCAATAGTGTGTGAACAACAACGGACAGATCGCGGCATGTGGGTAGAAGAATTTCAGGCCATTTTGCGCGGCGCGGCTGGCAGCTTTTTGTTTGGCATTCCGCTGCTGTATACCGTTGAGGTGTGGTCTATTGGCTCAGCCACGAGTTCTCTACGGCTACTGGCTGTGCAGGCAACTACTTTTGTGGTCGTACTTTTGCTCACGCAGATTGAAGGCTTTCGGCGATCGCTGACTATCAACCCGATTGAGACCGTATTAGAGAGCATTGAGGCGCTGGGTATCGGCATTATCTGCGCGGCGATCGCACTGCTCATTCTGCGCCGTATCACGCTAGAAACGCCCCTCTCAGAAACGCTAGGCAAACTTATCTTTGAAGGTGTTCCATTCTCACTAGGCGTCACCTTAGCTCGCTCTACGCTGGCTCGCCGCCGTTCTAGTCAGCGCCGCACGCTAGAAACCGACACCTTTTCGCTCTCGGCGACACCAGTTAGCTTTAGCAACATTGGCAATGCCCTCGGCGACACGCTCGGCGATGTTGACGCGACGCTAATCGGTGCAATCGTCATTGCCTTTAGCATCGCCCCCACCGAAGAAATAGCGCTGATTGCCGCTGACCTACCGCCCCTCTGGCTACTCTTGGTCATGGCCGCGTCCATACTAATTTCGTATGTGATTGTCTTTGCCTCGGGGTTTACCGATAGGTTAGAAAGAGCGCGACAAGGTCTTCTACTTAGCCCACTTACTGAGACGCTGGTGGCCTACGTCGTGGTCCTCATGGCCTCGGCGCTGATGCTTATCTTTTTTCAGCAGCTTTCAGGCACCGATCCGTGGCAAAAGTGGCTAAGTAGCATTATCGTGCTGGGTTTACCCGCATCAGTAGGCGGCGCGGCTGGCCGAATTTTGGCGTAGCAGGTGCCTAAGGCTAGGACTTTGGGCCGCGTTTCTGGCGCTGACAGTTGGGAGCGGAACAGGCCGGTATAATGAACGCACTCGTATCCTCAACGTTGGAAAAAGGTGACGATTATTACTGAAAAAGAAGGACCGAAGGCAAAAGGCTTACAGCCGGAGCTGTCTAATGTGCGATCGCCCGCAGAATGGGTCACTCTCGCACTTTCTACGCTTGTTCTAACAAGCATTGTCGTCCTTGTTTTTTATGACTGGCAGCTCAGCAAAAACATTCCGCCTGCCTTCCATGTCGAGATCGCTGATACCGCCCGGCTAACCGAAGGCCGCTACTACGTCCCTTTTACGCTTAAGAACACAGGCGGGCGCATCGCCAGAACCGTACAGGTAATAGCAGAGCTACATTCTCCTGATGGCAATGACGAAACCGGTGAGCAGGAGTTTGACTTTCTCTCTGGCAACGAGCGCAAGAAAGGCGAGTTTGTCTTCGAGCACAATCCACAGTCGGGCGATCTAATTGTGAGAGTGGCCAGCTTTGGCCTGCCTTAAGGGATGACGAGGGCCCAAGCAAAGTCGAAGTCCAGCTAGTAGAAGAATGAGCAGCTAATTTGACTGCTATTCCTGATCCCAGTCGTATATTCTCCGCTGGCCTGTTTAGCATCAAGATGTCTATGAAAAAGCTACACCTCATCCGTCATGCCAAATCCAGCCCAAGTGACGGCATCTTGGCTGATAGGGATAGGCCGCTAGATTCACGCGGGATCGAAGCGTGCGAGCAGATGGCAGCGCCAATCTTAGCGGCGGGCTGTCGGTTTGAAAATGTATTTTGCAGTCCGGCGCTACGAGCTAAAACGACGATTGAACAAATTGCTCAGCAGTTAAGCCAGAACAATAGCCGCCTAAAGAATATTCAGTGGACAATTGACAACGCGCTCTACACGTTTGAAGCCAGGCCGCTGATCGCTTGGTGTCAAACGTTAGATGACCAGATGAAGGAAGTGGTCGTTGTTGGCCACAACAACGCGCTGACAGACTTTATTAACCAGGTAGTCAAGAGCGAGGCGATCGCAAACCTGCCCACCTGTGGATACGCACAGCTAGACCTGAGCAACATTGCCTGGAGTGACCTGTCAGCAGGGACGGCTGAGCTTGTTAGCTTGTTGAGTCCAAAGATGTTTTGTTAGCTGGCCGTCTAAATGACTAGTAAACGGCTAGCTAACTGGACGGTGCAATAGCCCGTACTAGCCAATATGCTGCTGAAGAATCTGAGCGACCCCAGGTACAGCCGTAACCACGTCAGATTTGATTGATTTGCGCAGCTTTTTGTAGGTGCCCACAATCAGTCCGTTACCGACTCTGGCAATGCGAGCATCAGTCGCACCTAAGATCGAATCAGCCGTGCGATCGCTGTTTGCACTCAGATGCGCTACCGGGTCTCCTTTCGCAACCCCTTCTTCCCATATCGGCTCAATTGCTGCGCAGGCCTCGGGTAATAGCCGAGCAATAGCCCCTGGCACATAGTCCGAGCCAATGCCTTTGACGACGCCATAGGCTGTCTTGAGGGCCATCCCAGAAAGACCGCCCTTCGCAGAAACCTGCCGATCTATGAGCTGCGTACAGTCCTTTGCGATCGCCTTTTTTGCAGCGGGGTCTTTGACTTTGTCAGTAAGTTTCATATTGAAGGTTTGATCAACTAGAAAATATAGTAGTTGCTGATCCTTTCTGGGCACTTAAAGAGTTATCAGAAAAGATCGATAATTTTGATAGTTTTATAGGTTTTTCCAGACAAAATACCGCCGATACTGTAGAGCGTAAATTTAGAGCATAAATCGCCTACATCGTACAGTCGATTTTGAAAATATCCTCAGCGGGCTTCGCCCCGGCCAGTTTGTCCCAATTAATCTCTTCTAAAAACTCTTGTGGATCGCTTGTTTCCACCATATCTACGCCCCACTCACCGGTCTGCAGAGCGGGCGATGGGCTAGTCGCAGGCGTATCTTTTACACCACCTAGCGCCATGACCGTAAAGTCTTTTTGAGTGTGCGACTTGCGGTAGGCGACTAGCGTATCAGCACAGTGCTGGCCCACCTCTGTTGGCGTATATTTTTGGGCATCATAGCTCACTTCTACTACCCAGTGAGGATGGCTAATCGCTGTGCACGTCAGCCCCGCTATCTCGCTTAGGCCCTGAGTAAACACTTCACCAAACTCTATTCGATTTAGGGGATGAACCTCACTTTCAATCAGGGTGAAGTTGTGGGAGAGCAGCATTCTACCCTTGGCGTTATCTGTCATAGTTAAAGCCCATGGTTGTTCACGTATTTCACACACTCCAATCTACCGCAAGCTGGCAAGCCCGTTTCAATGAGAACTTCCATTTTTCGTCCTAATTTTCCGTTTTCGCCTGCCAAATTTCCGGTCTTCTATGGTTGGGTCATCGTTGTTGCTAGCGTGCTAGGCGTCCTGACGAGCATTCCGGGGCAAACGATTGGCGTTAGCGTCTTTACCGATCATCTCATTACCGCAACAGGGCTGTCGCGCCTGCAGCTCGCCAATGCATATTTACTCGGAACGCTGACGAGCGGTTGCTTGCTGCCCTTTGGCGGAAAGCTGTTAGATCGATTAGGGGCAAGGCCGGTGATTGCGCTCGCAGCAGTGGGTCTAGGGCTAACGCTATGCTATTTAGCCCTGTGCGATCGCCTCTCTCTTTTTCTCAGTAGCTTTATTCCGTTATCTACGCCAACGACAGCGGCGGTACTGCTGGTCATCGGCTTTATCAGCCTGCGCTTTTGCGGCCAGGGCATGCTCACCATGACTAGCCGGACAACGCTGGGTAAATGGTTTGAAAGGCGGCGGGGTCAGGTCTCTGGCATTGAGGGCGTTTTTATTGCCGCAGGCTTTTCGATTGCACCCTACGGCTTTAGTCAGGCGATCGCACAGCTAGGCTGGCGTGGCACTTGGCTTAGCCTGGGCGCAGTTGTCGGTCTAGGAATGAGCACTATCGGCTGGCTGCTGTTTCGCGATAACCCAGAAGCCTGTGGGCTGCGGATGGATGGCGATGCTGTAAGTAGTGGTATTAAAGATAGCGATGACGCTCAGATTACCAGCACAGCACCCAAAATTTGGGGAGTCACTCGCAAGCAGGCCGTTGGCACGCTAGCCTTTTGGGCGGTAACGCTGGCCTTCGCCTCCCAGGCACTATCGATTACCGGTATTACCTTCAACATTGTCAGCATCGGAGCCGAAATGGGGATTGCCGAGGCCCGAATGGTCAGCATTTTTGTGCCGATTGCAGTGGTCTCGACGGCGGTGGGCTATGGGGTCGGGATCGCATGCGATCGCGTGCGAATTCAATATCTGTTTATCTTTATGATGGTGTTTCAGGCAACAGGCATTGCCGCTATGGCAAACTTAGATACGCCGTGGATGTTCTGGCCTGCGGTAGTGGGTATGGGGGTTAGCGGCGGCTGTTTTGGCACGCTATCGACGGTGGTGCTACCCAGGTTTTTTGGGCGAAAGCATTTGGGTGCGATCGCAGGCGTGCAGATGATGGCAATTGTGATTGCCAGCGCGTTAGGGCCTTCTTTGCTAGCTAGCTCACAATCACTCACAGGCTCTTATCGTAGTGGACTGTATGCCTGTTGTTTATTTGCGCCGGTTGTAGTTGGGCTAATGGGAATTGTTGTTGAACCTAGCTCCCAACGTTAGCGTACGGCTCCTAAACACGCTCATCACAGGCTGCTCTAGCATGGCTTAGTCTCAAGTAGCACTTTCAATAAAATCGGATGCTTCGATCAGTCTCGCGATCGCATAGGCTAAGGCTTGTCGCCCACCGCCTTTTGAGATCGATCCGCATGAGCCTAGTCATATCCGCCGCTATTACTGTGATTTTGATTGAAAACGAGTCACAAACATCTGTTCTATCTCCGTGTTTGATCCGGTATCTACGCGGGCGGCAGGTGAGCAAGTTAGATACTGCGCATAGCGCTGGGCAACTGGGGGGACCAGGGCAAAAGGTCCGGTAAAACCGCTAAATAGGTGCAGTCCCTCAGTGCCTGGAACCGGGCCTAGTAGCGGCAGACCGTCTTGAGAAAAGCTCACCAAGCAGTGTCGCCAGCGCCCCGGTATATGCTTGATTGCAGGCACCCGCAGCCCTATTGCCTGACGTATTGTTGCCTCGCTGACTTCAGCGGCTACAGGCGGGGTATAGGCCGTATGAAAGCGGCTGATTTGACCAATGCGGGCGGTTTTGTCTTGGAATTGAATAACGCCCGCTTCTAAGATGGGCGGCACGATTTGGTGATTGGGCTGCTGCCATTCGTCAAAGCTAGTTGCTTTGTGCTCAACGACTATTCGAGCGTTGGTAGCAGGCATAACAAAGGCTCGCAGTTCAACGTCTAAGGGCCCAGTTTCTATGATTTCTGCATGGGTAAAGTAAAGCGGAATCTGAAGGCCAGCGGCCTGTAGTAACCGCAAGCTATAGGCTCCAGCAGCAACGATCACGTTTTTGGCGGGGTATGCCTGGGCAGCGGTCGTAATACCCGTTACGTTCTCTCCTATTTTGACCAGTCCGGTAACCGCAGAAATGTTGTGATGTCCGCCCAATCGCCGAAATGCCTGGTTGTAGGCGGCTACCACCGCCATTGGATCTACGTGGCCGTGGCGAATGGTAAAAGCACCGTCAATGGTCTGTGGATTTAGCTGCGGTTCTAGCTCACAGGCAGCTTGCGCCGAAACAAACTGTGGGGGGGTGCGAAAGCTGGTGTAGCTTGCCTTTAGCGCGTCAATATCTGCACCTTTTTCAACCGTCAGCAACAGATCTAAATCTCTGAGCTGAGTGTCTGCGCCTAGCTCTTCAGAAAGCTCTCTATGACGAACAATTCCGGCTTGAAAAAGTGTTTCTGTTAAATCTGTTGTTCCGGCCCAGTAGCCGATGCCGCCATAGCTGTAGCGCGTGCCGCTGTGTGGGCTGCCGTCGTCCATTAATAGAACAGATTGACCGGCTTTGGCCAGTTCGTAGCTCAAGGCAGAGCCTGCTAAGCCGTTGCCGATGACGATTGTGTCGTAAGTCTGCATTAAGCTGGCATGTTCAAGGATGAATTTGCGAGAGAATCATTCTCAGCCGATCGTAGTCATCTTTCAACAAAAGGCTGACCATCCGTCCTGCTTTGATTAGCCAGTCGCGGTCAAGATCTCGTAGGTTGTAAACTTCACGAATGGTGGCGGCGATGAGGCTTTCTGGCGGGACGTGGGTGACTTGCAAGAGGGTTCTAAGCCAGTCGAGTTCTTCGGTGAAGCGAATAATTTCTGAGGTATCGCAGCGGTGTACAGACTGATGAACCTGTGGTGGGCGCGGCGGCAGGTGCTGGTAAGACCGATTGCTTAAAACCATTTCTGGCTGCTGGTGACGGCTAGCTTCCATGGGGATAAAGCCGACGATGGCCACGCGAAACTCGGTTTTGAGCATAGCAAAAATTTGGGGCTGCTGCTCGCGCAAATCGGCTAAAGACATGCCGAGGGCCCTAGCTCTATGTACCGAATCTAGGGGACTGGTGGTGGCGTGATAGACCACGCCGTATATCTGGTTGGCAGCTTCTTCATCGTAGGCTTTGACCCAGCTACCAAAAGGTGGCATGGCTGGAAAGCTCAGGTCTTTGGGCTCTAGGCACTGGGCCAAGAACTCAGTGGTGGCGGTTTCGATCACCTCGGCAATGTGACTAGGCTGGTGCGAGGTTGACTCAAACTGCGGCAGCGGCAGACGCATTGCTTACTTCTTCCCGCGTTTGGGTTGCACAACTTCTAGATCAGCAGATTTGAAGGTCACTAGCTTGTCCCAGTTGCCGCCTTCAAAGAGGACGGCGACTTTGCCATCGGTGACGCGCTGCACCTGGCCTTCAAAGCCATAGTAGGTGTCGTCTACATTGGTGATACGAACAGGAGAACCCGGCAAAATCATCATAATAGCTGCTGCAACTTGAGTGTAGGCGTTGGTGTCTCTACTTTACATAGCTTACAAGCTTGGCTCTAGAATGCAAGCATTAAAGCGGCTACTAAAAACGGGTTTGGTGATAATCTACACGGCATCACTCATAATGACGTGTTGTAGGTCACATGTAGGTTATCTGGGCGTTCCATGATTGTTTCCTTTTTTCTTCGTTTGCTGCAGATCTGCCGTCAGCCGCTAACTCGACGACGATTTTTCCGACAGTGGTTTTCTCAGCGACGGTTTTCCCAACGGCGGTGGCTAAAAGCAGGTCAGTACTTAGGCATGTTTAGCCTTTGTCTTTTGCTGGCGGTGGGCTGTCGTAGCACGGGTGATTCTGCTGGGGCTCCGGCAGATGGCGAAGGGGCAGCGGCAATTGGCGGCGGCGATCGCATCTCTGTGGGAACAACGCTCAGCGCCCGCACCCTAGATCCGGCAGACGCTTACGAAATTTTCCCTGGCATTTTGCTCTACAACATGGGCGATCGCCTTTATACCTACACCCCTGGCACCACCGAGCTGGTTCCTCAGCTTGCTACCGACCTACCGACTATCAGCGACGACGGGCTTACCTACACCATCCCTTTACGCGATGACGTTACCTTGCATGACGGCACGCCCTTTACCGCCGAGGTGATGGCCTTCTCTATTGAGCGCTTCATGGAAAATGGAGGTCGTCCGGCTTCGCTGCTCGCGGGCAAAATTGAGTCGGTGGCGTCGGTAGACGGTGACCTAGAGATTACGCTTCAGCAGCCGTTTGCAGCATTTTCGGCGCTGCTGACCTTTTCTGGCGTGACGCCCGTTTCGCCAGAAGCCTACGAGCTGGGCGCGGGTGAGTTTAATCCGACTAGCTTTGTGGGCTCTGGTCCCTACAAGTTGGCCTCCTTTAGCAGCGATGTGATTAAGCTAGACGTGAATGAAGACTACTGGGGCGTGCAGCCTGCTAACGGTGGGATTGATATCCAGGTCTTTACCAGCGCGGTCAATCTGTACAACACGTTTAGCTCGGGGGGGCTAGATGTAGCCTATCAAACGCTAGACCCCGATCAAATTTCTCAGCTAGAAGAAGACGCGCCTGGTAACAACTGGCAGGTAATTGAAGCGGGCTCTACGGTGGTGAACTACCTCTCGCTCAACCAAAAGATTGAGCCGTTTAATGACCTGAATGTGCGTAAGGCGATCGCAGCTATGATAGACCGGCAGTTAATTAGCGATCGCGCCTTCAAAGGTCAAGCCGAACCGCTCTATAGCCTCATTCCCAAAAGCTTTCCTGTGTATGAGCCTGTTTTTGAAGCAGCCTACGGCGACGGCAACTTTGACGAGGCCCAGTCGTACCTCAGCGCCGCTGGCATTACCGAGGCCAACCCACTCGCGTTTGAAATCTGGTATCCGTCGGCTTCTACCCCTCGGCAGGTCGCCGCGCAAACCATTAAGCAGTCAGTTGAACAGGCGCTGCCGGGCCTAGTGAACGTCACAGTTAGCACCGCTGAATCGGCCACCCTCTGGGAAAACGTCGAAAGCGGCGCTTACAACAGCGTCCTCGCTAACTGGTATCCAGACTACTTCGATCCAGAGAACTTTGTTCAGCCGTTTCTTACCTGCGAAGAGGGCTCTGCAGAAACCCTTTGCACAGTAGGCTCTACTCAAGCCAACGGCTCCTTTTACTACAGCGACAAAGCCAATCAGCTCGTAACCGATCAAAATGCCGAGCAAGACCCCGCCAAGCGAGACGCCATTTTTAGCGACCTACAGCAGCTCATGATTGACGACGTACCCTACGTGCCCCTCTGGCAAACCAAAGACTACGTCTTTACTACCGCTGATGTCAGCAACGTCGCAATTGAGCCTAACCAGCAGTTTTTGCTATGGCAAATTGAGAAAGGTAGTTAAGCAAGGAAGTTAAACCATGTCTCGCTCCCGCTCTCTACGTCTATATGTTGTCTCCCGGCTGCTGCTCGCACCGCTGATGATTTGGACGATCACCACCGTCGTCTTTCTGCTGATGCGAGCGACCCCTGGCGATCCGGTTGATGCGCTGCTAGGCCCTCGCGCCCCCGAAGCGGCCAAGCAAATTATGCGGGCCAAGCTGGGGCTAGATCAGTCTTTGATCAAGCAGTACATTGACTATCTGACTCAGCTACTTACGTTTGATCTAGGTAGCTCTTTGGCCAGTCAGGGGCAGACCGTTTGGCAGATTATTGGAGACCATTTCCCCGCGACAGTAGAACTCACGCTCTGCGGCATGATCATTGCAGCGGTGGTGGGGCTAACGGTGGGCTCAATTGCCGCGTCCAGACCTAATACGGTATTTGATGCGGGTGGGCGGGTGTTTGGCATCGTCACCTATGCGGTGCCGATGTACTGGTTTGGCATGATCTTGCAGCTAGTGTTTGCGGTGCAGCTAAACTGGTTTCCGATTGGCACCCGGTTTCCGCTGAGTGCATCGCCGCCTGCCGGGCCCACTGGGCTTTACTTATTAGACAGTCTTTTGCACTTTGACTTCGCCCAGTTTGGGACGACGGTTTACTATCTGGCGCTGCCAAGTTTGACGTTAGGGGTGCTCATTAGCGGCGTATTTGAGCGCATTGTGCGGGTGAACTTGCGCCAGACGCTAAAGGCAGACTATGTAGAGGCGGCCAGGGCTAGAGGCATTTCGGAGCTGCGGATTATCACGGCGCATGCGCTCAAAAATGCCATGATTCCAGTGATTACAATTTTGGGTCTAACCTTTGCTTCTTTACTAGGCGGTGCGGTGCTGACAGAGGTTACTTTTTCTTGGCCAGGGCTGGCTAACCGGCTGTATGAGGCCATTAGTCAGCGCGACTACCCTGTGGTCCAGGGACTGATGGTTTTTTTTGCAGCAATTGTTGCGTTTGTCAGCATTGCAATTGATATTTTGAATGCCTATGTGGATCCGCGTATTCGCTATTGAGGAAAACGTATAGCGAAGCTTGCCGATCTCAAAAAAACCTGATAAGTTAAGCAAACGTTACTTATAAGTAATAAAAATACATCCTATAAAAACTAAGTTGTGTAGAAGAATCCAGTTGTGTAGGAGAACCCAGTTGTGTAGGAGAGCCCAGTTGTGTAAGAAAGCTAAGCCGTAGGGACGCGCTTCTAGACACACAGCTAAAGAAAAGCACAGCTAAAGAAAAGCACAGCTAAAGAAAAGCACAGCTAAAGAAACAAGCTTTAAGACAACTTGCATAGACACTCTATGTCGAAAGTAAGTAAGTCGAAAGTAAGTAATAAAGAACAATCTCTATATTTTGAACACTCTATATTCTGAACAATAGTGGCTAATGACTCTCGCAAACGATATGACGATGCAGAATCTGAGACATCGTCACCAGCCCTGTTAGCGCTAAAGCGTTTGATTAGAGGAACGCTTCAGCCAATTGGCATCGCCATCATTTCGCTGACATTCGTTCTAAATTTGACAGGGCAACCGGCCAATCATAAACAGCCGGTACGCGTAACCCATAGAACCCAGACTTCTCAAGAATCACAGGCAGCCATTTCAGGCTCCGTTCCAGGCTCTATCTCCGTGCCTGGTGTTTCACTAAATACACCAGTAAACGCGCCTGCGCTATCTAAGCAGTCACCGCATACACACCCACCACACACAGAATTATCAGACCAGGAAGGGCCCGAAAAGTCAGCGCAGAAACCCTATCAGCTACTGCGTCCTATGCTGACGCATCATCGCTTAACAACTTCAAGGCTAGCGCTTCCGGCAACGACTAAGCATATGGTTGCAAACCTGGCTGATGCTGAGTAGCCAAGGGTGGCGACGAAGCGTTGATTTGCACACTCAACGAATGAGTTGTTGAGTGTAAATTCTTGGCAGAGTCATCTCTATCAGCATATTTAGCTTCTGTTGATAGATGTGTTTTGTCTCATTGACTTGCGATTCACTCTTTGCTTTTAATTAGCCTATAACGAGTAGCCTATGACGTCAGAGGTCTAATCTCTGACGTTATAGGTGAGAAATAACGGTGGGAAGTAACCGTTGATATCTTTGAGGAAGCGTTGACGCAGAGCATGGGCAAGAGGGACAACTGTTTTTTGGCAAGGGTGGTGCTAGGGGCTAGTACTAGTGCGATCACCTGTTTAGCGATCGCTAACGCTAGCTACGCTGCTTGTGAGGTTTTCTCAGTACCTCAGCGCTACAACACGCAGACAACTGACGAGGTCACTGTTATTGGCTATCAGCCAGATCGCCCTTATCGAGTAGTGGTGTTTTCAGAAGATCGCGAGATGCTAAATAACCTGCGGGCTTGCGTTCTAGATGCGTTTGTAACGCGATCGCGTATTGGCAGCTACATCCAAGTTGCCAGCTTCGACGGTCGGGGTGATGCAGAAAACATCAGCCGCATCCTACGTCGCTCAGGCTATCCGGCAAGAGTTGTTTACAAAAACTATCCTGAGGGTTTCTCTATCTCTCGGTGAAAATAAATTTTCAGCCAAATTTGCTAAATACTCTGTAATTTAACCATTTTTAACCATTATTGCTGTAATTAGCATGGCATAGTTAGGCTATCTATTTTCTGTTTAATTTACTTCTATTTGACGTAATTCTGTTTAACGTATTGAAAATGCTCAGTGTTCGGCGCTCTTTCTTTTTGGCGCTGCTATTAGGACTGTTTTCCCCAAAGGTAGCAGCTTGGGGGCAGTCTCGAACCATTCGCGGTAACCGCTGGTTAACAATTGCTGAACTCAGCGGCCCGGTCGAAGTTATTCCTTTTGGAGACACGCGCCGCCCGGCGCGCCTGGGCGAACGGCTCAATCATGTTGGCGATATCTTGATCACTGGCTCCGATGCTACTGTTCGGTTAGAAGTAGATTTGGCCGCGGGTTTTGTTGCTGTTTCAGAGAATAGTCAGCTACAGATTCGGACCTTGAGCATTACGCAAAGCGGAGGACGAATTACCGAATTGTTGGTACTGCGCGGTCAGGTGCGCTTACGAATTCGTCCGCTCAGTAATCCAGACAGCCGGATTGAAATCTATACACCTGCAGGCGCAAGCGGCGTTCGAGGAACAGAGTTTGGAGTGAGCGTGGGCCCGACGGGGCAAACCGGAGTGGCCACGATAGAAGGCAGCGTTGTTTCATCTGCGCAAGGTCAAGCGGTAACAGTCAACGCTCAGCAACAGTCTGTAATTTTCCCAGGAGAGCCGCCAGCGCCACCTGAACCCCTACGGGACAATCCAAGCCTATCGATAGAAGTGATTCGGCCTATAGGTAGAGGCAGTGCTGATGGGGAAAACAGTCGGCAGGTACAGGTTGCAGGCTACACAGATTCGGTAAACCTATTAGAGCTAGACGGTGTGCAACAGCCCCTAGATCGCAACGGGCGATTTGATGAAACCGTATCTAATACGATTGGTGAGCCGATTGCACTACAAGTGACAACTCCGCTAGGAACAAAGCAGCAGTATGAGCTGGTGGCACCGTAATGCGATCGTTGCTTAAACAAATTGGCAAGCTAACGCAAATGATACCGGGACTGATTGCGAGTGTTTCGGTAGTCGCGCTGATGCAGATTCAGGCCTGGGAACCGATTGAGCGCATGGTTCACAATCAGGTGGTGCGCTGGCGAGGCCCAATTGGTTGGGACTCGCGGCTGGTGATGGTAAATATTGACGACAAAACGCTCGATGCCTTAGGCCAATTCCCTATCTCTCGCGACTATTATGCACAGCTAATCGAGCAGCTTAGAAAAGGAGATGCCAGCGTCATTGCGTTTAATTTGATTTTGGCTGATAGCGGCGCTGCAGGCAACGATCAGCATCAGGCCAATAGCGCACTGGCCGACACACCCTTAGCAACGGCTGCGATGGCAGCAGAAATGTCGCTGCATGGCCGGGTGGTTATTGGTCAAACTTGGAGCCTAGAAGGAACGGCAATAGAGCCTGCATCCGCGCTGTCAGCAGCGGCGATCGCCACTGGCCACATTCGCCTGCCGGTCGATCTAGACGGCTTTACTCGTACTGTTGAGCTTACCTACCGAGGGCTGCCTGCCCTCGGCGTTGTGGCAATTCAGGCCTACAGTCTAGATCAAGGGCTAGTAAGCATTCCTACCGGCAGCAATCAGATGCAGATCAACTGGCCTGCTTCTGTGACCGAACTAAACAGCTTTAGCCTAATTGACATACTCAATGGTAAGACGCCTCCTAGTGCCTTCGAGGGCAAAATTGTCATTGTTGGCTACGGTGCCACCTCTGGGCTTGCACCTATGCGCACGCCTTTCGACAATCGCTGGCCAGTGCCAGGGGGCTATCTCCATGCAGCCGTCGTCGATAATCTGCTCAATCACCAGTGGCTGCGCGCCGTTTCACAGCCAACTATCACGGCTTTTTTATTGATGATGGGCCCTGGCTTTAGCTGGCTGCTGTACAAACGGCGAGTGTGGCTACAGCTAGCAGTAACAGGGGTAAGTGCCGCTAGCTGGCTATTGATTTGTATTGCCGCGCTGCCCATAGGCTATATCCTGCCTGTAGTACCGCCTATCGTTATGATGGCCCTCACCGGCATTGTGCTGTTTGTTTGGGGGCAACTGCGCTCAAACGCGCTATTGCAGGTACGCTCTGCTTTTTTGAGTACGATGAGCCACGAAATTCGCACTCCGCTCAACGCCATTATTAATCTCTCAGAGATGCTACAAGAGACATCTTTGACTGACCATCAAAAAGAGTATGTGGAAACGCTGCATAGCAGCAGCCAAACGCTGATGGCGCTGATCAACGATATTTTAGATTTTTCTAAAATTGAGTCTGGGCGACTGACGCTAGAAGGCTACCCGATCAGTTTGGCTGAGACCATTGAGCGAAGCATTGAACTGCTAGCACCGCGGGCGGCAGAAAAGAAGATTGAACTGGTCTATGTCATTGAGGCCAGTGCGCCACCCGCGATTGTGAGCGACCCGGTAAGACTACAGCAAATTTTGATTAATTTGCTCAGCAACGCGGTGAAATTTACAGAGCGAGGGCAGGTTGCTGTACGGGTGAGTGCTAAACCCATAGAGCCCAAAAGATCTTTGCTAGGACTACCGCTAACGCTAGGTGCAGAAGCGTCTGCTAAGCGTCTTCAGCCACCGTCCGCTCAGCCCTTAGAAGAGGGGTCTTCGGTCGAGCTTTATGAACTGCACTTCAAGGTGCGTGATACGGGCATCGGCATTCCAGCAGAGCAGATAGCTAAGCTGTTTGAACCGTTTAGTCAGGTGAGTGCTTCGACCACGCGAAAGTACGGCGGTACTGGGCTAGGGCTTTCTATTAGCAAGCGGTTGAGTGAACGTATGGGGGGCGATCTGTGGGTTAAGAGTAAGGTCGGTAGAGGCAGCACTTTTCATTTTAGGTTTCAGGCCAAGGCGGCACAGCTTGAGCCTAGTTTGCCACGCTATTTGAGCGTACTGAAAGGGGCCCGTTTGCTGCTAGTAGACCGTAACAAAACGCGCTATGAGCAAATGAAGCGCGAGCTACAGCGACTAGAGGTTGCCTGTGTACGAGCTTTGTCTGTGGCGGAGGCCGTGAGGCTAATGCGTAACACGTCAGCGTTCGACGGCGTGATTTTGGACGGGGCGATCGCAAGTAGTTTTGGCAGCGTGACCTCAGCAGTAGAAACGCTGCGCAAAGCCGCCGACAACAAGCATTTACCTGTGATTGTTCTAAGCCTGTTAAACCGCGATGTGCAAACGCTACCGCCAGAAGTAACGGTGCTGTGGAAGCCGATGAAGCAGGCTTCTTTTCATCAGGCGCTACGATCTGTCAGGTCGCTTACGCTGACGGCTGCACCTAATATTTCAGCACCGCCACCAAGCGCAAGCAGTCCCAGCCCTCTAGACAGCCCGGATGGCCAAGGCAAGCCCAGCAGTTCGAGCAATCCAAGCCGTCACAGAGCGCTGAAAATTCTGCTAGCTGAGGACAATCGAACCAATCAAAAAGTGGCGCTCAGGCTGCTAGAGCTGATGGGCTACGAGGCAGATCTGGTCGGTTCTGGCACAGAGGTTCTAGCAGCGCTGGCGCAACAGCGCTATGACGTCATTTTGATGGATGTGCGAATGCCAGATATGGACGGGTTAGAAGCAACGCGTCAGATCCGGCAGCTACCGATTCATGCCGATACCTGGATTATTGCGATGACAGCAAGCTCTATGGCACGCGATCGCAAGCTTTGTTTTTCAGCCGGGATGAATGACTACCTGTCCAAGCCCATCAAGCGAGAGTGCCTCGCTAAGGCACTGCGGCAGGTGACAATAGCTGATCGCAGCTCTGAGCATAGTCAGCGGCTACCCAGATAGCTGCAAACTCAGCACAAACATAAAGCGATGTGGCTAGAGAGTGTTGACAAGGCTTTTGAGGATCTTGTAACAGTTGCGAATGGCGCTGAGGTGAGCAATTTCGTAGCCGTGGGTGTTTTCGGTGGGGAAGGCGAGGCAGGCAGCGCGAGCAACGTGACCAAATTTCATGGCGATGGAGGCATCGCTGCCAAAGCCGCTGATAGTCGCCAGCTGAAGGGGAATGTGCGATCGCGCTGCCGCACGAACAATCTCCTGGTTCAGGCCTTCGTCATACAGGCCATAGCTATCTTGAGAAAATAGGGTGGGCGCGGGGCCGTCTTGAACCGGGTATTCGGACGAGAGCGGGCAGATTTCTAGCGCAATAAGCTGATCAAACTGCGATCGCCCGGTGAAGTACAGCGCGCCAATGGCCCCGACTTCTTCTTTGGCAGAAGCAACCAGATACACATCGACAGGCGGCGCTTTGACAGTTTCGGCCAGGGCCAGCAAAATGGCCAAAGAGGCTTTGTTATCTAAGGTGTAGCTGGCGATGTGGTCGCCCAGTCGTAAGGGCTGTTTGCGGTGCTTGCCCACCACCATGCGGGTGCCAGGGCGAATGCCCGCCTGCTGCAAGGCATCGGCGGAAAGCTTGGTTTCTACCCAGGCATCGGCCCAGGTGACGGCTTGCCCTTCCTGCTGCACTTTCTGAGGCGATTCGTGTGAGACATGGCGCGAACCAAAGCTGAGCACGCCGCTGATGGTGGCATGGTCACCCAGCAGATCCACGATGCCTTCGCCATAAACCCACGGATAGGCCCCACCCAGCGCCCGCACCGACAGGCGACCGTTAGGATCTACGCGTTTGACGATACCCCCAATTTCATCTTTGTGGGCGGTAATAGCGATCGCGCCTCTGGCCGTATCCTGGCCTGCCACCTCGCCACAAATTCGCACCACAATGTTGTCTGCCGCGTCCTGCCAATGCTCTACGCCCGCTGCTTGCAAGCGGCCCAGCAGATAGTCATTCACCTCGGTTTCTACACCACTAGGTGAGTGCAGCATCACCAGTTCAGCAATCGTGTCAAAAAAACGATCTTCAGACCACGCTTGATAGTCAGTGTCTGCGCCTAGATCGACCTGTGACGGCATCGAATTAATCATCGGATCAACCATACAGGGGCGTATTTTCTGCTAAGTGCTTTCTGTGGCGGGTGTGGGCGTAGCGCCGCTGCCACTGCTGCGATCGCTATCGTCATCATCATCATCGCCACTGCCACCACTAAGAACATCAGCGGCGGTAACGCCTTCGTCCATTTTGCCAAAGCGCCATAGAACCGCCGCGCCTTCTGCACGGGTGGCCGCTTTGTCAGGCTGAAAGAGCGTAGTGTAGCTAAAAGCGCGGCGAATGTTGGCAAAGTCGCCGTTTTGATTATCCGCGAGGACCGCCTGCAGGGCGCGAGGCTCGATTTTTGCCGCGTCTTGAAAGCCCCAGGTTTGCTCGACGGCGCTAACGCTAGCTGATGGCAGGGCTTCACGCGTATCTAGCGGCACTTTCCACAGCACGAGATCTTTACGAGTGAGCGGCGCATTAGGGCGAAAGGTGACGATCGTGCTGCTGCCCGTTAGCGGGCTAGGAATAATACCGGCTTCGGCAAGGCCCTGAATTACCCCAAAGTCTGGGTCGCTAACAGGCACATCTTGAAAGACGGGCTCGCTGCTGTCGACCCCCGCTCGAATCTGACGATTGCGATCGCCCTCATAAAGGCGGTTGTTCACAGCCAATAGCCAGCGAGCATACTCTCGACGGGTCATGGCCTGATTGGGCCGAAACTCGTCTGGGCCAGCAGGGGTGGGTGGCTTGGGAGCAGGTGTTGACGGCTTGGCGGTGGCCGTTTCGCCATCAGAAGAGGTGTCACCGTCAGAGGTGGCCGGAGCAGGCGCTGGAGCAGGTGCTGGCGTCGGCGTCGGCGCTGCGGGCGGACGAATTTCTAGCACGTCTAGCGCCAGCAAATCAACCAGATAGGGCTGAATTTCAGCCGGGGCCTTGCCAATGTCTTTGTAATCGCCAGCGGTCACAGGGGCGGTCGGCTCTGGCGCGGGATCTGCCGTTGGCGGCGTGGAGGCCTCATCAGAGTCCGGGGTCGGGGTCGGCTCTGGCTGGATGATGACGTCAGGCTCGTCAGCGGCCTGGTCGGCAAGCTGAGGGTCAGGCTCTAGCGAATTTTCTAGGCGGCTGCCAAGCTGGCTCCCTTCACAGCCCGACAGTATGAGCAGGCCAGCTAGCAATGACAAGGGCAAAAGCCTTTGGCCTGTCGTCGCAGTAGCCTTTATTACCAGATTCTGAATCATTGCTAGCGCCGTGTGGTTGTATGCAGGCTTGCATCAAAAAAGAGCCTGACAATATGGCTCCTAAACTATCGTAAAACTGCCCCCGTCTGTTAGCACCTTATATTCTTCTTACAGCGTATCTTTCTGACAGCCCAGTACGACAGAGCCCAATATGACAACCCCTATTTTGATTGACTGCGATCCGGGTGTCGATGACGCGATCGCGATCCTGCTCGCCTTTGGCCTCGATCTACCCGTTGCCGGTATCACTACCGTGGCCGGGAACGTCCCGCTCTCACTCACCTATCCTAACGCCCGCAAAATCTGCGAACTCGCTGGCCACAGCCACGTTCCTGTATTTGCAGGCTGCCCTCGCCCTCTGCTAAGGCCCCTGGCCACTGCCGAAGATGTTCACGGCGCAACTGGCCTGCAGGGCGCAGATTTACCAGAGCCCTCTTTTCCACGGCAGGCCCAACACGGCGTAGACTTCCTAATCGAACAGTTGCTGAGCGCCTCCGCGCCCGTACGGATTGCGGCGCTAGGTCCGCTCACCAACTTGGCCGTTGCCCTAATCAAGTGCCCCCAAATTGCTGAACATATCGAGCAGCTTGTCATTATGGGCGGCGCAATGGGCCAGGGCAACATTACCCCCGCCGCCGAATTCAATCTGTATGTCGATCCGCACGCAGCCCACGTTGTCCTCAGCGCCGATGTTCCCACCACGCTCATCACCCTAGATGCCACTCATCAAGTCTTGACCACCCCCGAGCGCCTTGCTGATATTCGCGCTATCAATAACCCGGTCAGCGCCGCTGCTGCTGGCATGCTCTCTTTTTACGGTCAGCACGACTTGGCTCGCTACGGGCTCCCTGGCGGACCACTGCACGATCCTTGCGTGCTGGTCTACCTACACAAGCCGGAGCTTTTCACCACCCGAACTGTCAACGTTGCCGTAGAGACGACAGGCGAGCAAACAATGGGGCGCACAGTTGTTGACTGGTTTGGCGATGTCAGCAGACAAGATAGAGGATCCCCTATTCAGGTTGTTGAAACTGTCAATGCAGATGGCATCTATAAGCTATTGATTCAAGCACTTTCGAGTTTCTCGTAAGGTAAGATGACAGTCATAGAGGTCTTCATCTTTGGCGAGCTATGGCTTATACCACCGCGCAGCTACTAGACATTCTCAACGCTGAGATGAAAGCAGCCGTGCGGGGCGATCGCCTTCTCCTCAGCACCGATCGCCGCATAGACGATCCGGTCATTGCCAAAGCCATCGGCCCTCAAAAGCTCAGCCAAATCTACGCCTTCCGCGACTTTCGCGACCAGATTCATCAGTATCAGATTGCCGAAGGCGTTTCTGGCATTGTCTGGCGCGAATGCCACTTTCAGGGCCACAGCGTCCGCTTTCCCGAGATTCATCCTCAGCTAACCGCCACTGCCGAAGACAAGCTGAGGCTGGGCGCGGCCAAAGGCGTCGTCATTTCCTTTTGGCGAGCTGCTATCACTAGCCTCAACCTTTGGCGAGCGAGCAACCCCCCAGAACCCACCGATCTCGCTCGCGTTGAAACCCTCATAGACCATGCTGAATGGGCCGATGTCGAAGCCACCCGCAGTGAGCTTTATCTATTGCTGTGCTGGGGCAATCCGAAAGAAAGCTACTACGCCTGGGCTTATCCAGAATCGGGCTGCGATCGCATCATCGCCACCAAAGATCAGCTCAGCGGAATCAAAGTGTGAGCCTTATTCATTATTTGAGACAGCTAGAAGCGTATGATGAATGAATAAAGCGAGCCACAGCACCCACCTGTCATCTGCTGTCGAAACGCTACTCATCTTTCACCATGCCTACTTCATCTTTGTTCTGCCATGCCTATTGCCGTCGTCACCATCGAAACCCACGGATTTCCTGCTTCCCTTGCAGCAGCAGATGCCATGGTTAAAGCAGGCCGAGTCACACTGATTAAAATTGCACCCGCTGATAGTGGCCATCAGTACGTCGTTGTTCGCGGACCCAATGCAGAAGTCAAAGCGGCCCTAGAAGCAGGACTCAAAGCCGCCAACGCCTGTCACGGTGACGGGGCCTATGCGCATACGCTCATTCCAAGTCCGACTCAGAACGTGCTGACGACGCTAGAGCTGGACTATACAGAAGAGTCTTTGCCGTTTGTGGAGTGATGCCGTTCGTGGAGTGATGCCATTTGTAGAGTGATGCGGCTGCTCGAAAAGAAGGCTAAAAGCCTACGACTCCGCTCAGATCACGTGGCTAAACGCAAAATGCTCGGATCCCTGGCTAGGTACAAGACATCCGACCCTCAACCGTTGGCTGAGCGTAGCCGAAGCCAACCTACTCATGCACGCCTAGCCTAATTGCTTTGATAAAAAACACAAACTTTTATCTAATTGAGACCGTTCCCCTTCTCCCCTACAATCAGTGATGGAGTTCATAGAGTCAGTGCAATAGCAAAAGCATGACCTCCATCCACGTTTAGGAGAGCATAGATGGGACAGGCAGTTGGATCACTCGAAACCAAGGGGTTTCCTCCCGTATTGGCGGCAGCGGATGCCATGGTAAAGGCGGGACGAGTGACCTTGGTCACCTACATCAGAGCGGGTAGTGCCCGGTTCTGTATCAACATTCGCGGCGACGTTTCAGAAGTCAAAGCAGCGATGGAAGCAGGCGTAGAAGCCGCTCAAAACGCACCCGGCGGCGTTTTAGAAACCTGGGTAATCATTCCTCGACCCCATGAGAACGTAATTGGCGTTCTGCCTATTCAGTTTGACGAAAGCGTCGAAGGCTTCCGCGAAGCTGTAGAAGTTCCGGTTATTCCCGGTAGCAGCACAATGGGTCGCCAGCCTTCCTAGTCCTTAGCATTTGATGTCTTCATGTCCACGCTGCTCACCCACAAAACACCAGACGCCTTTCCCCTGATGGCCGTCGTCGGCCAAGATTCAATTAAGTTTGCGCTGCTGCTCTCGGCGGTTGATCCGGGGTTGGGCGGTGTAGTGATTGCCGGGCGGCGCGGTACGGCAAAATCTATCTTGGCGCGGGCGCTGTATCAGCTACTGCCGCCGATTGAAATTATTGAGGGCTCTTGTAACTGCGACCCCACTGACCCAACGGCGTGGGACGACGAAACCGCCAGCCGGTTTGAGGCTGATACGCCGACTGATGATTTACCCACCAAAGTAATCAAAGCGCCTTTTATTCAAATTCCGCTGGGCGTGACCGAAGATCGCCTGCTAGGTTCTGTTGATGTTGCCAAGTCGATTCGGCTAGGTGAGAGCGTTTTCCAGCCGGGGCTGCTGGCCGAGGCACATAGGGGCGTGCTCTATATTGATGAAATTAATCTCTTAGACGACCAAATTAGCAATTTGCTGCTGACGACCCTTACCGAAGGAAATAACAAAATTGAGCGGGAGGGCATCAGCTTCCGGCATCCCTGTCAGCCGTTGATGATTGCAACGTATAACCCAGAAGAAGGGAACTTGCGAGAGCATTTGTTAGATAGAATTGCGATCGCACTTTCTGCAGACACCGAACTCACCCTAGAAGATCGCGTTGCGGCAGTAGAGCAAGTCAACAAATTTGCCGCCGATTCTACGGTCTTTCTGGCCGAATTTGAAGAAGAAATTGACTCGCTAAAAACGCAAATCGTCCTCGCTCGCGAGTGGCTAAAAGACGTTCGCATTACCACCGATCAGATTAGCTACCTGGTCACCGAAGCGCTGCGTGGCGGTGTGATAGGACACCGGGCCGAGCTATTTGCCGTGCGCGTGGCCAAAGCCTGCGCCGCCCTAGATGGCCGCATGACAGTAACCGCTGACGACTTGAGAAATGCGGTTGAGCTGGTAATTGTTCCGCGCTCTAGCGCTGTGCCACCCACAGACGACGAGCAGCCGCCACCACCACCGCCACCGCCGCAAGATCAGCAGCAGGATGAGTCTGACGAAAATCAGGAAGACGAGTCTGATGATGACGACGACTCAGAAGACGAGCAGGAACAGCCTGAAACCCCACCTTCTATTCCTGAAGAGTTTGTTTTTGATGCAGAAGGGGTTGTTTTAGATCAGTCTTTGATGTCTTTTGCCGAAAGCAAAAGTAAGCAAGGATCTTCTGGAAAGAACAGCGTTATTTTTTCCGACGAGCGGGGCCGCTATATTAAGCCCTTTATTCCGTCTGGTCAGGCGCGGCGAATTGCGGTAGATGCTACGCTGCGGGCCGCTGCCCCTTATCAAAAGGCTAGGCGCGATCGCTTTCCCAATCGCAAAGTGATTGTAGAACAAGGTGACATTCGCGCTAAGCGCCTAGCTCGCAAAGCCGGTTCGCTGATTGTGTTTGTTGTCGATGCTTCTGGCTCAATGGCACTAAACCGTATGCAAAATGCCAAAGGCGCAGTGCTTAGTCTGCTAACAGATGCCTATCAAAACCGAGATCAGGTCGCGCTAATTCCCTTTAGAGGCGAACAGGCCGACATTTTGCTGCCGCCGACGCGCTCTATTACTGCTGCTAAACGCCGATTAGAAACGATGGCCTGCGGGGGCGGATCGCCTCTGGCACACGGCCTGATGCAGGCAGTACGAGTTGGCACCAATGCGCAAAAGTCTGGCGATGTGGGCAGCGTAGTGATCGTAGCGATTACCGATGGGCGGGGAAATGTGCCCTTAGCCAGATCGCTAGGCGACGAGTCAGACGAAACAGCAGAAAAGCCAGATCTAAAAGCAGAACTGTTGGAGATTGCTGGTAATATTCGGGCAACGGGCTATCAGCTGTTGGTGATTGACACAGAGCGAAAGTTTGTTTCTACTGGCTTTGGCAAGGAGCTAGCCAAGGTAGCAGGCGGGAAGTACTATCAGCTACCGAAGGCGACCGACCGGGCGATCGCATCGATGGCCCGCAGCGCCATGTCTGAAGCCAAATCCTAATATGCAGTTGTAGGAGGATACAGCTTTAGGATACAGCGCTGAGCTGTAGCCAGCTATAGCTAGCTAAGGTGCCAAATAGCTAGTAACTCTAATCGTAAGTTCGCCCTGGCTAGGATCGCGAATAAAGATAAACGATCCCGTAGCTTCTTCATCACGAGAGAGAAAGTCTATAGTTTGTTCACCAGATTCAACAATTTCGTCGTTGATGCGCAGTTCGCCAACAACCTGGACCGTTGCTGCAGTTTTTCCACCCAGGTTAGTAACAACAAAAGGAACGTAATAATCAGCCTGACGCTGCTCTGTGCGGTTGGTGGATATTTTCAAAACGGGCGGAGCCTGATTGCGATCGCTCACCCACAGATATCCCACGCCGCTCACAATCCCTAATAAAATCACCAGCGCCATCACAAAGCTAATGCGCTCAGCCGTAGATCGAGACTCTGTCTCGTTTTCTGGATTGTCTTCTAGGTTGTTTTCCGGCTTGCTTTCTAGATTGTTTTCCGGCTCGTTTTCTAGATTGCTTTCTGGCTGTTCCTCCGGCTGCGCTTCAAAAGATTCCGCAGAAGGTTTGTTCATACAGCCAGCCTCCCTGCAGCACCACCGATAGTGGCCGGTAACCCTAAGATCAAAATTTGCCGAAAGGCTAACGAGATATTGGCATCGGGGTCAATTTTGCCAAAGAAGCTCAGCATCAGACTTGCCGCGGTTAAAGACAGCAAATAAGAGAACACCGTCTCAGTAAGCGGTCCCTGAAAAAAGCCTGACTGCAAACGGCGCTGTTCTTGGCGGGTAAAGTTTGCTTGAAACACAATGCAGTAAGAGAGCAAAAGCGAGATAAAGATTGTCAGCAGGAGCCAAGGACCGCTAACCGCCGCAACCAAAACGGTAACTTCGTCAGTGGGGGCAATGCTGAAGGCAATAATCAGCGCTCCTAGCAGCGTTGCGCCAATATCAGAGATGGTTTCATTGAGGTTGTCTTCGGGAAGCAAGCGATCTATTTTATTGAGCTGCGATTGGCCTGGCGATTGATTGGATAGCGGCCCAGCAGACGACGAACTATCCGACGAACTATCCGATTCGTCTGAGCCTCGTAAGAACTGATTGGCTAGGGTCACACCCAGCGAAAAGGGTACGCTCTCGAAGATAATTTGGCCCAGTGCGCCGTTAAGACTGGTCTCGAAAGTGATTTGGCGCAGGATGATGAGCATGATGGTAGAGCAAAGGATGCCAAGAGCGATCGCTTCTACCGCATCGCCGATTGCTTCTCTTTCTGTGGTGGCCTGTGATTTACGAAAGCCTGCCGTGCGGCTGAGTAAATAAGTACATAGCAGCGTAGTCAGCAAAACGCCTGCTAGCTGAGGTGGTCGCACCGATGAGCCAATCCACCAAACTTCCATGGTGTAGAGCAGGGGCGTCCCAAACAAAAATCCACCGCAGAGCCCGCGCACCAGGTCATTGAGTTCGCCTCTCAATGAACTATTTTTTGGAGTGTGTTTCTTAGGGCGCTGTGTTCTTCGACGCTTTGACGATGTCATGACAGAGGCTGGTTCATCCGTCTGACGATCGTCTCACAATAGTGACCAAGAATACATTTATCGTTGAAATCTCACTCGGTAGGCAGAGCTGGAGAAAGGAACTGGAGAAGAGAAGACAAAGCGTTCAGGCAGACCAAGGGGTGATTGGTGGGTGCCGATGCGTTTTCTGGTGTTGGAGGTTGCCCAAATTGTCAGGATTTTGTGTCAAACCTGTTGACAGGCTAAAAACAGGACTGATAGTGTAAAGCGTATAGCTGTAAGCGTGCATATGTAAACGCATAGGCGCTTCATCAGCTCACCGCCCCGAAAAATTTAGCCGCTGACGATGACTGCTAGCAACAGATCATCGTCAGCTCGCCCCCAAGACTGCACACACAGTGATGGAGGTTGTGCCTATGATGCCACAGCCACCCTAACTCTTAGCAAGTTGGGGTGGCTTCATTTTTCGTGTGGCTTTCTTCCCACGGTTCAAAACGAGCCGTTCTAACCCATTGGAGAAAACCCATGAAATCCACAGCCTTCCTCGCTGGTTGCCCGTCTGTTGGCGACCTACAGTCTGCTGCCTTGCGAGCCTCGCCGCTGCCATCGCTCACCCCATCTAGCAGCATTCCCGGCGAATCTATCCGGCACATCCTGCTGGGCAAACCCGACGCCATCCGCCAAACTATTCATCTGTTGCATACGCTGCACTACACCGAAACCATTTTGTGGAGTCCGGTGCTGACGATTGAAGAAGCGCTGGTGATTACGCCCACGCAAGGGGAGGCGATGAGTTTGTTGAGAAAGCAGCTTTAGCGTTAGTTGGAGCGATCGCACTTTTGCAGCGGCTAGCTGTTGTTTTATGGAGTGCGATCGCCACCGTCACCAATCCAACTATTTTCCTTACTTGCGAGCTAGTTCTTTGAAAATCTGCCTAGCAATACTCAGCGTCTACAACGACCCGATTTAGCCTACAACTAGCTGCGATTCACCACCGCCCCGCGATCAGGCTCAGCAATCTCAGCCGCCTTTTCGCTCTTCACCGCCTCGTGATCATGCAGCGTTGCCATATCAATCACATGCCGAAAATCGCCGTCATTTCCCTTTTCTAGCACGTCCAACACATCATTGATCTCATCAATTCCAACCATCTTGATACTTGGCCTGATATCGTGTTCAGCGCAAAGGTCTAGCACTTCTTGCGTATCGGCAATGCCGCCAATCAAAGAGCCCGCTAGCGTAATGCGGTTAAACACCAAAGGACCAGGAGAAAACTCTGGAAAGCTAATCATATTGCCCACCACAATCAGCGCTGAGTTTGGCCGCATCAAAGAGATATAAGGGGCAATATCATGCGCCACAGGAATAGTGTTGATCATCATGTCGAGACTTTGCGCCGCCTCATTCATCTGATCTTCGTCAGTCGAAATAACAACCTTATCGGCACCCATCTCTAAGATTTGTTCTTTTTTCTTATCGCTGCGCGTAAAGGCGACCACCTCAGCACCAAGGGCCTTACCAATCTTGATGGCCATATGGCCCAGTCCACCAATTCCAGCCACGCCCAGCGTTTGGCCTTCTTTTAGCTGCCAATGCTTCATCGGTGCATATACCGTGATGCCTGCGCACAAAATGGGGCCCACATACTCAGATTCCAGCGCATCTGGAACCTGCAAGACGAATTCATCACGCACTACAATCTGCGTTGTATAGCCACCGTATGTGTTAGAGCCATCAGGCTTCTTGGGTCCGTTGTAGGTCAACGTGCAGCTCTTGGGGCCATCGCAATAGTTCTCTTCACCTTCCGTGCAGGGCCCGCACTCTTGGCAGCTATTGACCATGCAGCCCACGCCAACGCGATCGCCTTTCTGATATTTCGAAACGCCCTCTCCCACTTCCGAGACAACACCCATAATTTCGTGCCCCGGCACACAGGGATACATCGTGTTGCCCCAGTCGTTACGAATCTGGTGTACATCCGAATGGCAAACGCCGCAGTGGGTGATCTCAATCGCAACTTCACCAGGACGGACGCCTTTGCGTTCAAAAAAGATAGGCTCTAACTTCTCATCAGCGCTTTTCGTGCCAAAGCCGAAAATTTTCATACGTTTCCTCTTTTATCAGGTTTCAAGCTTAGTCTCAGACAAAGGTAGTAGTTAGCATCAAACTAACGCAAGTACCTATGGAGCAAATTAGACGAGCAAACTAGAACAAATTCAAGTACGCAAATTCACCCGCCCCCACTGCATTCGTTTCAACCTACAGTGCTTCTACAGTGATTTGACAGCCGCTAAAACGTCCGCAGGCTCTGCTCGCAGGGTATAGTCGGCTTCAGCGTAGGCATAGCGAACCGTGCCCGATGCATCAATTACATAGGTCGCCGGAACGGGTAGCTCGTAAGTCTTGTCACCATTGTTCGCAGGAATATCAAGACCAAAGCCTTTGTACAAAGAACGCAGCGCTTCTGGCAGGGTAAAGACCAAGCCATAGCTGCGGGCAACGGTATTACCCACGTCGCTGAGGACAGGAAAAGCTAGCTCGTGCTTTTCGCTCATACTCAAAGAGCTGTCGGGCAGCTCAGGTGAAATGGCGACTATCTGAGCGTTTGCCGTCTGAAATTCTGGCTGTAGCTGCTGAAAGGCACGGATTTCTAGATTGCAATAAGGGCACCACTGACCCCGATAAAAGTTGATCACCACTGGGCCATTAGCGAGCAGCGCACTTAGCTTTACAGACTTCCCGGTTGGATCGTTTAGCTCGAAGTCTGGTGCTTTGTCACCAACTTTTAGACTGTTGTCAACAATTCCAGAGTTAGCCAGTTCTGTTGTCGCTTGCGCCATCGTTTCGACGGTATCAGCAGGCATGTTTTGTTCAAAGCCATCGCGCTTGGTTTGTAGCTGCGATGCAAGAGATGTTTGAGTAGTCATGGAGATTTCCTTTTTACGGTTGTTTTTTGGAAGTATGAACTTTTGGAGATGAACTTTTGGGGATGGACTTTTGAAGCCAATGAGATCATCAGCAGATAATCAGCGAAATAAATGGTGATTAGGAACTAATCGGTCAACAAAAAGACAAAAAAAGAGAATGGGCTTTGTTTAGTGCTCTAGACACCAAACGATCTATCTGTTTTTCACCTCAAAGTCGGTCTAGGACAGCACTTCTAGGACAGCACTTTGAGTATAGTGTCGGCCTGTTGCTGTAGCTGTAAGAACGAGGTAGGCCCCTTAGAGCGGGTGACTAGTCCATGCAGCAGGTTAAGCAGTAAATAGCTTAGCTCTTCGGCAGAAATGTCTGTGCGAAATTCGTTGAGGGCTTGGCCCTGAGCGATCACACGACAAACCAGCCTTTGCACATAGTCTAGCTGCTCGGCCAGTATGCGCTTAACCGCCTCATCGTGAGGGGCTAGCTCTACTAGAGAGTTCAGCATAAAACAGCCACGGCGCAACCGGTCATTGCCCCTTTGTTCAATGATGGCGTGCAGCCAGTCAGAAATACCCGACTTGGGTGAATCTGTCTGCTCTAGGTACTGACGATGACAGAGATTGTTTTGATCTAGATATCGCCGCAAGGCCAAGATAAACAGCGAGTGCTTGTCATCAAAAGCCTTGTAGATACTGCCTTTTTTGAGTCCGGTAGCGGCCACAAGATCGGTTAGAGACGTAGCCTCGTAGCCGCGCAGCCAAAAAGCCTGCATGGCCGAATCTAAAACGACGTCCGTATCGAATTCTCGTAGGCGACCCATAGGACAGTTGCTAGCACCTGTGATCTAAGCTGAATTTGACCTGTGACAGTCAAGACCCGTAACAGTTAGAAACTGTGACTATTAAACCATAGCAATTAGAAACCAGTTGGTCAACAATTATTTTATAGGGATATTCAAGAATCGTCAGAAGCTCTATTTCGAGTGCGCTTGTCCGTAGGGGCATAGCGAGAGTAGGGGGCAGCGATCGCACTCAGGCTGTCGGTAGTAGCAGCACTGCTGGCCGTGCAGCATCATCACCTCGTGGTTGTCGTATACCTGCTGCGCATTCCACTCGAGCGGTAGCTGCGCTTCTAGCAGGGCATGGGAAGGACCAACCGAAACTTTGGGCAAGATCAGGCCTGTGCGAACGGCAACGCGGTGATGATGGCTATCGACGGGTAAAGCTCGACGCCTGAGCGTACTAAAAGATAAAACGGCAGCGCTGGTTTTGGGCCCGACGCCAGATAGCTGCTCTAGCCACGCTCTAGCTTCGCTAACCGAGATGTCAGCCAAAAAGCTAACAGACAGCTCACCCCTATCGGCAGTAATTTGCTTTAGAATCTGTTGAATTCTAGGGGCCTTTTGCTCTGGCCAGGTACAGGGCGCGATCGCACTTTGTACCGCCTCTGTATCAGCATCGCGAACAGCCTCCCACGTCGGAAAAGCCGCGCGTAGCTGCTTGAAAGCTCGGCCTGAGTCTTTGTTTTTAGTCCGGTGAGAAAGCAGGGACGAAACCAACTCGCTAAGCGGATCGAGATTGTGAAAGTAGGGAATAGGGCAGCCGTATTCTTGGCACAGCAGGGCGTGGATTGCGATCGCCTTTTCGCTGAGGCTGTTGTTCTCTTTAAGATTCGTTTTTCCGTTATCTTTTGCTTCGGTGCTGGAGTCGGCGCTGACGGTACTGAAAGATAGCTGATGCACAGGAATATCTTATTGTGATGGGACTAGAGGCAGTGGGGCTAGATATGAAGAGGAAAGCTAAAGCAGACGTTTTTCTAACGTTTTCTGAGTACCAAACCTATCAGAAGAGAAAGTTTGAAACGTCTACCAAGAGACATTGATGAACGGATCTTACGACAGAGGTCAAGGGCCGATCGGCTGTGTGAGCATTTAAACGCAGCTTTTATCACGCCGACGCGCCAAGCGAGCACAGTCAGCGAGGGCAATGATTTCTTTTATGAACAAGGTATCGGTTTTAACACTCACTCGTCATCGCAGCCATTTCTTAGAGAATCTTTTGAATGGTTTGGCCCGTTCTAGCTGCCTACCCGACGAGTGCATCGTGGTGCACATGAATGAGTCGCCGCCTTCTGATCAGGCAGCTAGATCACCCAGAAATAGATCGCCCCAAAACCAATGGCCTTTTCCCTGCCATCACCATACGCTCAGCAGCGATGTGGCACTGCCGCTGTCTCAGGCTCGCAATGCGGCGGCTAAATACGCTACAGGCGATATCTTGATTTTTCTTGACGTGGACTGCATCCCCTCAGGCGAAATGGTGGCCACCTATAAACAAGCCTGCCAAACAGTCCCTGGCTCAATTGTGATGGGCAAAGTTAGCTATCTAAAACAAAATGCAACTATAGACTGGGAGACGGCTAACACAGAGCTGGCGCTGCGATCGCAAAGCAAACCCCACAGGCTACGCGATGTCTCATCTGTCGCACCGCTGATTGCAGAACCTAACTACGGCCTTTTTTGGTCTCTCTCTTTTGGCATCACACGGTCCCTGTTCAACCTTCTCGGCGGCTTTAGCGAAGACTATCCAAGCTATGGCGCAGAAGATACAGACTTTGCCTGGAAGGCAAGAGCAAAAGGCGTTCCGCTGCTATGGGCACCCGTGGCAGAAGCTTATCATCAGTTTCACCCTAGCAGCGTTCCCCCCTGGCACAACTTTGACAGTATTGTTCACAACGCGCAGATCTTTTATGCACGCTGGAATGAGTGGCCCATGACAAGCTGGTTAGCGGCGTTTGTGGCAAAAGGCTATATAGAGTGGACAGCCGAGGGCGACCAGCTACAGGTACTAAAGCGTCCTCCGCAGGCACGGTCAATGCGGCTACAAACTGCTGGACTGTAAGCCAAAGCGTCAGGTCTGAAGGACCGGATCTGCAGCGTTCGCCTGCACTTGCATCGGGCGAACGCATTTCATCGCTATTTGCGCAATGTGGTTGGCGGCGCGAACAGGCGCTTGAGCATCTTGCAGATGGTTCCAGCGTTCAGGGGAAAGTGCGATCGCCTGCTGCATCAATCTAGGCCATTCAGTAGGGCGCGGCCAGCTATCGACCACCACGCTCAAATCAAGGCGATGAAGCACGCTCGCTTTGCAAACCTGTTCTTTAAAAGGACGCGGCGCAGGAATACATAGAGAAGGAACGCCTGCTGCTGCAATTTCCATCGTAGTGTTGTGACCTGCGTTTGCCACAACTAGGCTGGCATGACACAGATATGGCCATACGTTTTCGATAACACCGTGATAGCACAGATTGGTAGGAGCGCTGTCGGCAATACCGTCAGGACTGCTGCGATCGCCTAGTCCCAACACGTGCCAATCCCATTGAGGGGTAGCAATGGCGGCCTGAGCGATCGCGGTGTGAGTAATTTCTGTGCCGCCAAATCCAGTTATTACCAAGACGTTAGGCTTGTGCTTGCTGTAAGCAAAAGGTGCGATCGCCGCCTCTTTTCTTGATCTTTGCGCTGTACTAGAAGATGTGCTATCAAATCGGTTAAATCCACCGCTGTAAAAGGTTTTTTCTCGAATCCACAGCGGGCAGTCTTCTTGCTCCATCTCTTCAGCAAAAGGCGCTAACAAAGAACAAGCCCATTCATACGCTAGCGTGTGTCCTTTGTCCCAACGCACGCCATGCTGTCTGCCATAGATAGTCGGAATCCCACACAGCCTCGCCAAGATAGAGGCCTCTAAGCCCACATCCGACACCAGCAAATCTGGTCGCCAGCTATTTAAGAAATCGACCGTAGCGTAGGTAAAACCAGTGTTAGCACCGTGATTTACTCTAAAGTCGTGATAGTCATAAGAGTGCTGCTGCCGAACAAAAGGCACCGTCGATTCTGGGCCCCAGCCCGGTACGCTAACCTTTTTGACTGGCCTACCAATGTCTTGTAGCACAATCGGCCCGTTCATACCTGTTACAGCCAGCTCAAACGACTCCGGCAGATGTCTAGCAACTGACTCAAATCTTCTACAGTGACCAGTCCCCTGTAAGTTCAAATAAAAGGCAACTTTCATACGGCTAATGACACCTGGCTAGGTCGCAATGCCCACTAGTGACTGCATTTGCGCTAGGCCCTGCTGCCCTTTAGCCACTACAGCGGCAGCGGCGGTATGACCTAGCGGCTTTTTCTGGTTGAGCGTTTGCTGCCGAGAGGCAAGCTGCCGATATAGCCGCTCATAGGCATCAATCATGCTGTCTATATGGCAAAAAGACATCGCTCTTGCCCGACAGTCGGCAGGAGACAGACAAGCAGCGGCAGTGATGGCCACAGCTAGCGCCTCAACGGTTCTCTCTTTGGCAATGACACCACACTCATCAGTCAAAATCTCTTTTGACGCGCCGCTGCTAAAGGTCGCCACAGGCGTACCCGATGCTAGCGCCTCAGCATAGACTAGGCCGTAAGGTTCTTCCCACACAGCGGTATGGAGAAAGACTTTTGCGCGAAACAGAGCCTGCTTAATTTCGCGCTGGGTCAAGTGGCCCAAATATCGAACGCTCTGACTATCTACAAGCGGCTGAATGCTGTTTTCGAAGTAAGTGCGATCGCTAATTGGTCCGGCAATCTCAATTTGGTAACCAGCCTTTAGCGCCGCTCGAATAGCCAGATGAGGCGCTTTTTCTGGAACAATACGACCGTACCACAGCGCCTCACCCAATGGCAGTGCAGCAGGTAGCGTAGCAGCCAGTGCACTAGGCGGTGCCCAACGTTCTACATCAATACCGTTATGCACCACTTGCGAAGGAATAAAAGCACTCCATTCCGCCGCTAGGCTTTTAGAAACACAAACAGCAGCGAGCCGACCGAGCGTATTTCTCGCAACGGCATACTGCACAGCCGCAGCCAGCTCTTTGTAGACAGGCGTGTGCAGCACCGTCAGCATCGGCGTAGGCAAATCGGCCGCACTAGTTAGCAAAAATGGATGAAGCGCATTGTTATGAACAACGTCGAACGCACCTTCACACACCCGGCGAATCACCTCAGCATAGGCGCTCATGTTACAAGTCTGACGACCTAGCAGTGTTTTCGCTTTTGGATTTGTTTTAAACGAGAGATCGATACAAGGCTCTAACCCAAGCGTTGCATCTGACTCTCCACTAGCAAACAGCGTGACCTGATGACCTCTTTCTATCAGCTTCTTGGCGAGCCACCAAGTATGAGATTCCATCCCACCAGCAAACGGCTCAGCAATTGGATGATGCAACAGCCCAACGATTGCAATTTTCATCTAGTTCTCGTCTGTTTTTTGTCTTGCTTTTGCTTTCTCTCTTTTCGCTTTTTGTTAATATCTTTTGCTACTAGCTAGACCTGGCAGGGATACTAGATAGCTCGTGCGTTCTGGCCTTACGCTCTATGCTCTGTAACTTAGGACCTATGCTTTAGGCTTATATTTTCTCAGTTTTTTATGGGCGTCGGCTGGCACCAGCTCAGCTTTCTGAGCTCCTTTTTGAAGTCTTTCTTCCAGAGAGACTTTATTTAGAGAATCTTCTTCAGAGCTTGTAAACTGAGCCGTCGTAATCGTGTAGTTCTTAAATAAGAGTTCCATTACGATAAAAGACAAAAATAGTTGGAGACTCTGTCGAAAGGACCGAATTACATCAATCTTAAGGAAGAGATAAGAGGAAGATAGCATTAAGACAATATTGAGAGAGAATCGCTCGCTGCCTGCTCATGCTGTCTGCCCGTAGATAGAAGAAATCGTCTAGGTAAGATTGATATCTTTGCAGTGCCTGGTTTGGGAAATGTTCAGGAAGCACTTATTGCTTTAGAAGAAGTGCCTAAAAAGAAATGCTTAGAAAAAGAGCCCTCAATACAGAAAGCAAAGAATAGAAAGCAAAGAATAGAAAGCAAAGAATAGAAAGCAAAGAATAGAAAGCAAAGAATAGAAAGCAAAGAATAGAAAGCAAAAAACTAGAAAGCTGGAAGAAAGGTGTAGTCGGCGGCACGAAAGCATTAGAAAAGAAAGACAGCTCTGTAGGATAAAACCGCAGACTAAAACACAAAATTGAAAAGATTATGGTCCAAGCAGCTTCTCAACAAATTACAATCGCTTTCAACACGCAGCAAGCCCTAGAACAAGCCGAGCAGCGCCTGCAAGAGAAAGGTCTTTCTACTGTGAAAGCCGCAGCGCAGACACTCACGCAAACAGCGGCTGACAAACAAGCAGACGCAGGTGCTCCAAAGAAGCGCACGGTAAAATCAGGCGGGTTAAAGGCGGCGGGAATCAGCGGCCTCATGGGCGCGATCGCAGGTGGCATCATCGCAACGGTTGCGCTAAACGTTCCAAACGTTGCCTCTATATACAATAACGGCACGCCGATTTTTGTACTGGCTGTTTTGATTGGCGCTGTATTTGGCGGAGCCGCAGGTGGATTGACCTCGTTTTTCGCTGGGGCCAAGCTCGATCAAGATCCGACAAACTACAGGCTAATTGTTGAAGCATCGCCTGCAGATATTAAGGTTGCCACTGCCACTCTTTTGCAAAACGGTGGGCGCTTATTGTAACCTATGCACAGCAATCATTTACCAAAACTATTACTTTCGATAGATGACATGCTCTTAACATTCTGTCACAGTTAGTATCAGACGTTACAAATAAATACTATATGAAGCCCCGCTCTCGCTCTTCTAACTTAGTCAGCAAGTACTTGAAGGGAATTGGTAAGTACCCGCTGTTAACCCACGAACAAGAAATTACCCTCGGTAAGACCGTACAGCGGTTCATGGAGCTAGAAGAGATCAAGTCGGTGCTCGCTGAATCTTTGGATCGCAGCCCCTCTATGGCAGAGTGGGCGGAGCAAGCGGATATGTCCGTAGAGGTGCTAGAGCAAGCGATACAGCTTGGGCAGCAGGCTAAGAGTAAAATGGTGAGATCGAATCTGCGGCTCGTGGTCTCTATTGCCAAGAAATACAGCGGCAGCAGCCTGGACATGATGGACCTCATCCAAGAGGGAAATCTGGGCCTAAACAGAGGCGTCGAAAAGTTTGATCCGCTGAAGGGATACCGGTTTTCAACCTATGCCTACTGGTGGATTCGTCAGGCGATCACAAGAGCGATCGCAGACACAGGCCGCACAATTCGTTTACCCATACATATCAACGAAAAGCTAGGCAAAATGCGAAAGGCTCAGCGCAAGCTATCACAGTCTCTAGGTCGCCCTGCGACTCTAGCAGAGCTAGCAGACGAGCTATCTATACCAGTCGAGAAGGTCAGACAGCTTAGCGTTCAAAACAGGACACCGCTCTCTTTGAATATGCGAGTAGGCAGCGAGCAAAGTACTGAGCTAGGCTCCTTGCTAGAAGCAGATATTCAGCTACCAGAGGACTATGCCACCCAAAGCCTTTTGAAAACTGACCTGCGACAGCTAATGAACAAGCTGACAGACCGTCAAAGCGACGTAATCAGAATGCGGTTTGGTCTGGACAGCGGTAGCAAGATGACGCTCGCCCAGGTCGGCAAAAACTTAGAGATCAGCAGAGAGCGCGTGCGTCAGATTGAGCGCAAGGCACTGAGAACGCTACGCCGACAGGGCACAGCACTAAGAGGCTATGTCGCAGCTAGCTAGAGCGTAATGTCAGGTATAGCAATCTGAGAATAGGGACGCTCTTTGCTAGCCCTAGCAGAAGCGCCCTTATCTATAAAAATGGCCGTACGATGAAATGTTTCGTCGTATGGCCATTTTTATATTTATCCACAACTTGCTTCCAAAAAGCTATTAGCTGTCTTCTCAAGCGGTAGGAAGATCCATGCTCTCGGCGTGACCTGGCGCAGGTAGACGACAGCTCAATAACTGAGACTGCTTACTAAACAGCAGGTTCTCGCGGTAGTCAACCGGGCAGTCGATAATAGTGGGTACGCTTTGCGCCAGCGCTTCTTTCAAGGTCGGAATAAAGTCTTCTGCCGACTCGATGCGGTAGCCCTTTAGGTTCATGCTTTCTGCAAATTTAACAAAGTCAGGATTGTTGAACTTAATGTAAGAAGACTCTTGGTAGTGAGATTCTTGTTTCCATTCGATTAGACCATAGCCACCGTCGTTAAAAATAATGGTAACAAAGGCAGTGCCTAGTCGGTGAGCGGTTTCTAGCTCTTGACAGTTCATCATAAAGCCGCCGTCACCTGTCACTGCAACAACTTTTCGGTTGGGATAAACTAGCTTGGCAGCGACACCGCCAGGAATGGCAATGCCCATAGAAGCAAAGCCATTAGAAATAAGGCAGGTATTAGGCCGAGCGCAGTGGTAGTGACGGGCAATCCACATCTTGTGTGCACCCACGTCAGAAATGACGATATCTTCAGGAGCGAGCACCTGACGCAGATCATAAAGCAGCTTTTGGGGCTTGATAGGAAAGCCACTATCGGTGCCATAGTGCTCGTAGTTGTTTCGCATGTCGGCGCGGAGGTTGGCAAAGCGATCGCTCAGCTTTTCGCCTTGGAACAGATTTTTGGGACGGTGGATGCGCTTAGTAATTTCATCGAGTGCATCAGAAATATCGCCGACAACTTCTACATTAGGAATGTAGCTGCTGTCGATTTCAGCCGCTGTCAGCGCGATATGGACAATAGGTCGGCTGCCTTCTGGATTCCACTTTTTGGGTCCGTATTCAACCAAATCGTAGCCAACTGCGATAATCAAATCGCTTTCGTCTAGGGCGCAGGCAATATAGTCGCGCTGCTGGAGGCCAACAGTCCACAGCGATCGCTCATCGGTGTAGTCTAAAAGCCCTTTGCCCATGAAGGTGTTGGTCACTGGAATATTTTGCTCACGGGCAAAGCGAGTGATGGCATTGCTAGCGCGGTTGCGAATGGCCCCGTTGCCAACCAGCATCATCGGGCGACTAGCCTGAGAAATGGCGATCGCTGCTTTTTGCAGGCTCTCTTCTGACGCGACCGGAATCACCGAGGGCTCAGCTCTCAACGGCTTGCCGTTCGCAGGCATATCGGCAATATTTTCGGGCAGGTCAATGTGAACCGCACCAGGTGGCTCACTCTGCGCGGTTTTAAATGCCTTACGAACAATCTCGGGGACAGTGTCAGGCCGCACAATTTGCTTATTCCACTGGGTGACAGGGGCAAACATCGCCACCAAATCGAGATACTGATGAGATTCGATATGCATGCGGTCGGTGCCAACTTGCCCCGTAATCGCGAGCAGGGGGGCTCGATCTAAGTTGGCGTCGGCAACGCCAGTCATCAGGTTAGTGGCACCAGGGCCCAGGGTCGAAAGGCAGACACCCGCTTTGCCAGTGAGCCGCCCGTAGACATCAGCCATGAAGGCTGCGCCCTGCTCGTGACGGGTTGTGATGAACTGAATGGGAGAGCGCTTGAGGGCTTCGAGTAGCTGAAGATTTTCTTCACCAGGAAGGCCGAAAATGTATTTGACGCCTTCGTTTTCGAGACAGCGGACAAGGAGTTCGGCAGTATTCATGTGGCGGCATCTACAAAAGAAGACGGATAAAGGGCGTAGGGATAATGATGAACAGCACAAGCGGCGAGGGACTACGGGCTACTTTACCCAGACAGTTTTGGCATTAACGAACTCTAGCAGGCCATAGCGGCCCAGCTCGCGGCCATATCCAGAGGTTTTGATGCCGCCAAAGGGCAGACGAGGGTCAGACTTTACCAGGCCGTTAATAAAGACCGCGCCCGCGTCTAGATCGTTAATGAGCTGCTGCTGTTCGGTGAGATCGGTGGTCCAGGCGCTGGCACCGAGGCCAAAGTCGGTGGCATTGGCCAGCGCGATCGCACTGTCGATATCGGGAACGCGAAAGACAAGCGCCACAGGACCAAAAAACTCTTCTTTAGCGATCGCAGCCGCTGGCGAAAGGCCACAGAGGATAGTGGGGGGATAAAAGTTGCCCGCCTGAAGCGAGGCTGGAAGCTGCGACTTTAACCCGTCTCGATCTGCGCCCACGAGGACGGTCGCACCCTGGTCGATGCAGGTTTTAACCTGCTGGTCTAACTCTTCTAAAATGTCTGGGGTAGCAAGCGGGCCGACCGTGGTTTCAAGCAGCATCGGGTCGCCGATCTTTTGGCTGGCAAACTTAGCTTGAAAGCCCTGCTCAAAGGCATCCGCGATGTCGCCAACTAGAATGAACCGCTTGGCAGCAATGCAAGACTGGCCGTTGTTCATCAGGCGGGCGGTAGTGGCAGTAGCGATCGCACTTTCCACATCAGCGCTAGGCAGCACGATGAAAGGGTCGCTGCCACCCAGCTCTAAAACGGCCTTTTTGATGTATTTGGCGGCGGTTGCGGCGACGGCAGATCCAGCCGGGCCGCTGCCCGTAAGGCTGACGGCCTTAACCCGGCGGTCGGCCAGAATGGACTCAACCTGACCGGCGCTGATTAGCAGCGTTTGAAAGGCACCGGGGGGAAACCCGGCGCTGGCAAAGATGTCGGCGATGGCCAGTGCACACTGAGGCACGTTGGAAGCGTGCTTTAGCAGCATCGTATTGCCAGCCATCAGGGCCGGAGCGGCGGCGCGAAAGACTTGCCACAGCGGATAGTTCCAGGGCATGACAGCCAGTAGCGGGCCCAAGGGGAGGAAGCGGACGTAGCTGCTGCTAGCGTCGGTATCGGCAGGCTCGTCTTGGAGAAAGGCTTCGGCGTGGTCGGCATAGTAGCGGCAGACCCAGGCGCACTTTTCCACCTCGGCGATCGCGCTGCTCAGCGTTTTGCCCATTTCTAGGGTCATCAGCTCGCCGAGTGTCGCTTTACGCGTGGTGAGAGCCTCAGCCGCGCGGTGCATCCACTGACCGCGCTGGGCAAATGCGGTGCGTTTGTAGGCGTTAAAGGCGTCGTGCGATCGCGCTAGTGCGGTCTCTATTTGGTCTACATCTAGGGCCTCGAACGTCTTTAGCGTTTCTCCAGTGGCTGGATTGATACTGGCGATTCCCATGGTTTTTCCTCAGCAGTGCTGCCTAGCGCAAAAATAAGCAAAACTCGAAGTTATAAACTTATAGCCCGTGCTGTCTTGCTTCTACAGCCGCGATATGCCGCTTTTTTGGCGATATGTCGCTTCTTTTACGCTTTCTACTGTCGCTTGAAACCAGTAGGAAGACTGCTTTGAAGGAAAGGTTCGTATAGATTGTTTACGTGGATTGGCGGCCCAGTCTGCTCGTTGCAAGCGCTTGCGATAGACCTTCGCTCCAGGAATAGCAAATTCAGAAAATGGCGACAGCGCCTTATCTACAGCGCCTCATCTACTCAAAAAACCGAGACATGGAACAACCCTTGTCTCGGTTTTTTTCAAGCTTATTCTGTTTGAGCTGATAAAGCTGGTTAGCAAAAGCTATCGGCAAGGAGTGCTAGGCAGCGGCTACTTTTTCCTTGAAGCCTTTACCCGCAGAGAACGCTGGCACAGTAGTAGCTGGAATTTTGATGGTCTCACCGGTCTGAGGATTACGACCGTCACGCGCTTTGCGATCGCGCGGCTCAAAGCTGCCAAAACCAACCAAGCTTACTTTGTCTCCACTGGCAACAGATTCCATAATCGACTCAATCACAGCCGTTAGTACAGCGTCTGCATCTTTTTTAGATACATCGGCTTTTTCGGAGACCATATCAATTAGCTCAGCTTTGTTCATAATTAAAAAGTGCTTTGAAAACATCGATAGTAGTTTTAGCACAAGAGATATTAGGTCACAAGTACTATAGGGCCGATATTGTTCAAGTATTGCGCATTTTTGGCTGTATCTCAGCAGCAGCGCAGGGTAGCGCTACTGGTACACAATGGTTTCAGCAAATGTTTAGGGAATCAGTAATCTACCAAAAAATGTGTTGTGTTATGTAAAGTTGAGGAGCGATCGCGCCCAGCTGGCGCTGATGACGGCCCTTTAGCTATGCGCTTTTAGCGCTTTTAAATCTTGTTTGATCCGATCAATGCCCGCTTTGGTCGCCTGCTGGTCGTAGGCATCGCCTGCTTTGAGTAAACTTCTAAGTGATTTGTCATTATCGCCAATGTTGGCGTAGGCCAAGCCCAGGTTGTGAAACGCCTCAGCGCAGTTGGGTGCTTGCGCTAAAACGGCGGTGAACTGTTCTATCGACCCGCGATAGTCGCCAGCTTTGTAAGTGCCAACCGCACCGACGAATGTAGTCAAAGCAGCGCTGTCAATAACCACCGATGGCTGCTCAATCACCGAGTCTTCTGGGAAAGGGGCCTGCGTGATGGGCTGGCGGTAGGCGCTGATCATAGCGGTCAGGGCAAAGCCGGTTGAGCCTAGTACAACAGCGGCCCAAATCAAAAAGTTAGGCGTTTCCATAAAAAAGGCTGGCCATAAGCTTGGCCGCAAAAAGAATAGGGAGAAGGTGCGATCGCTCTTTACCTAGCATCTTCGCTGGGCACAGACGCTAGTGCAGGTTAGCAGGCTCCGTTTTAGTTTCTAGCATTTAGTTTTCTAGCATTTAGTTTCTGGCATTTGGTTTTTCTGGCATTTGGTTCTAGCAATGGCTTAATACATCTTCACATACTCACGGTAGCTCGCGATAGCGACGGGGTGACCTCGAGCAATTGACAGATGATGCCCGCGAAAAACCAAGAAAATTTGATGTATCTCTTCTGCCTAATTTTTCAGCTAGAACACGGAAACGTATCGGAATCACGGACATTGGGCTGAACAATAAAGCAGCCGTAAAGCAACACTTTGCGGGCGACCCAAAACTCTTCAGTGTGAATCACGAGTGCGCTATGCCTATCCCTTTTCCTGGTATGAACCCTTATTTAGAACATCCTGACCTTTGGCCGACTGTTCATCAGCGCCTAATTGCGACACTTGCCGACGCGCTGTGGCGACAGCTGCCAGGAAATTATCGGGTGCGATCGCTCACCCATCGCTATCAGGTTAGCGGTGAAGACGCGCTAATTGTGGGTGCGCCGAGCCTGAGCTGGGAGAGCAACCTGGCCGAAAACGTTCTTGCTGAGGCGAAAGCACCGAACACAGGCACGCAGATCAGCTACACGGCCAGTCATACTGGCAACCACACAGCCAATCACACGGCCTGCCATCCCATTTCGGTACTCGTCCCCGTCCCGCAAAAAATCTACGAAACCTATTTAGAGATTATTGATGAGACTGACAGCGTCATCACCATCATTGAAATGCTCTCACCCAAGAAAAAGCGCCCAGGCCGGGGCCGAGCGCTATACGAACGTCAGCGAGAAACTATCTTTGGCAGTGATGTCCACCTAGTTGAGATTGATCTGCTGAGGGGATGGGAGCCGCCTTCTGTCTATGGCCCAGAGAATACGGGCGACTATCGCATTTTGGTCAGTCGCAGCGAGCAGCGGCCCAGGGCCCAGCTATTTACCTGGGATGTGCTAGAGCCAATACCAGCGATCGCGCTGCCGCTAAAAGGTGATGATGAGCTGGCGCTGCCGCTAAAGCCAATTATAGATAAAGCGTGCGATCGCACCGATCTGCTCGTCAACTATCGGCAAGACCCTTTGCCGCCACTCCGGCAGGCCGAAACCCTCTGGCTAGAGACCTTTTTGCAGCAAGTTGGCATGCGCCCCTGTGCCTCTTAAGCAAAACTCAAGCTCACCTTTTTACGCGTTGTCGCCCTAGCCCTAGTAATCTCTGTATGATAAAGACACAGTTCTTTACAATTACCGTACGATTTCTAATGAGCGCCCCAACCACCGGTTCGCCCCCAGCCGCCCTTTCTACGTCCGCTGCTGCGCCCGCTTTGCTCAAGCAGCCCGATAGGCTGACTGCCAGCCCGCTTGCACCTTATACCGGAGAAAAGCTCACCTGGCACTGGCGAGGGTATGAAATGAAATACATCGCCTACGGTACGGGCTCCCCGATTGTGCTACTGCACGGGTTTGGCGCATCTATTGGCCACTGGCGAAAAAACATCCCCGCCCTGGCCGCCGCCGGTCACCGAGTCTATGCCATCGATCTGCTGGGCTTCGGCGATTCTGACAAGCCCGATCTGGCCTACAGCCTAGAATTTTGGGTAAAGCTAATTCACGACTTTTGGACCACCCACGTCAACGCGCCCGCCATCTTTGCCGGTAACTCCATCGGGGCGCTGATGGCACTGATGACGCTAGTCAGCTTTCCTGAAACAGCCAGCGGCGGCATTTTACTCAACTGCGCCGGTAGCCTCAACCACCGCCCCGAAGACTTGCCCGGCGGCTTGCGCTTAGTCATGGGCGCTTTTGCCAAGCTGGTCAGCTCTAACCTAACCGGCCCGTTCTTGTTCAATCGAGTTCGCACTAAAGGTCGTATTCGCGGTTCACTACAGCAGGTATATGGCAATCGCAAGGCCATCACCCCAGAACTCATTGATATTTTGCACGGCCCCGCCTGTCAGCCCGGTGCACAAAAAGTATTTGCCTCTATCTTAAGCGCACCGCCCGGCCCACGCCCTAGCGAGCTGCTGCCCCAGGTTAGCCAGCCGCTGCTCGTACTCTGGGGCGAAAAAGACCCCTGGACGCCAATCGCCGCCGCCGGTATCTATCAAGAGTTAGCTGACACATCTGAGAAAAAAGTGTCGTTTCACTCCATTCCCAATACGGGTCACTGCCCTCATGACGAGCGGCCAGAGCTGGTTAATAAGCTGATTTTGGACTGGATAAGCAAGACTGAAGTCGGATAGCATTCACCGGCACCCACCCATGACATCAAATATGATTGACGAAGGCTATATAAAATATTGCTGCGATTGGGTCGAACAAGCGGCGATCGCACCAGCCGATGTAGCCGATCTCACCCGCTATCGCAATGCGCTTCGTAAGCTCAACTTCATCGGTGAATACCCCAACGGCATCGGCTTTGGCAACCTTTCTCAAACCTTTACGCCCGCCGATTCTCACTATCGTTCACCCGGTTACCCGCCGCAGTTCATCATCACCGGCACCCAAACCGGCCATCTGCCTACCCTTAGCGCGGCTGACTATGCCCTTGTCACTACCTTCGATCCAACGCAAAACACGCTCACCTGCATCGGCCAGCGCAAAGCCTCATCAGAATCTTTGACCCACGGCGTTATCTACAGCGCCCAGCCCTCTATCGGCGCAATTATTCACGTTCATCATCCGCAGCTATGGCAAAAACTGCTACATCAGGTGCCCACCACTGGTACTAGCATCCCCTACGGCACGCCTGAGATGGCCGCAGAAACGCAGCGCCTGTTTCAAGAAAGCGATTTGCCCCAGCAGCGTATTTTTGTAATGGCCGGTCATGAAGATGGCATCGTGACGTTTGGTGAAAATCTATCAACTGCCTACCGAGTTTTGATCAACTGGGGGACCCTGACCGGTATAGTTTCAGCAGCGGCCCTGCAATTGCCGTATGAAATGGCGGGTAGCTAGCGGCATGAGCGGCCAGATTATTTGACTGAACTATCTGCGAGAGCAAGCGGCGATGCATCCAACTGCAGACGGTGACAGTGAACAGCCTCAAGCGGCACCACCAGAAATAACACCAGAAATAACGTCTATAGAGCCAGATCCGCGGCTAACAGAGCAGCTTGAGGCCCAGATTGAATCTCAGGTAGAAACGCTAGAAGCTGAATCACTGGCGGCTGAAGCGGCTGAAGTGCAGCAGCGGGTACAGCATCTGATTGCGCTGATCAAAACCAGTCTGCGATCGCAGTCGCTCGATCCTAAAACGCAGCGAGAGCTGGCCCGCTTACTCAGCCTTGCGCCTAAGCTAGATGGTCGTCATATTCAGCAGCTCAATCTACTTGATTTGGCAGTTTCTATTTTGCTAGAGCCAAACAGCCTAGAGTCTGGCGCTGATCGGCAAACAGAGGGTGCCGCTGCTAAGAAAACAGGCGCGATCGCCCGTCACGAAACAGCCGCCAAAAACCTTGTCTTTGTGCAAGAGACGCGCCGACAGATTGCGCAGCAGTCGCGGACCTATCCTGATTTGCTTAGAACGATTTTTGTGCCGGGCGGCGGCACGCCCTACATTCGCTTAATTTCTGGGCTGAGCTGGTTCTTTATGGTGTTTGTAGTTGCGCCGCTAGCGGTCGCGGGGCTTACCTTTGCCGCTAGGGATATTGCAGGCTTTACAAGGGCAAAAGCAACAATTGAGGCGCTCAAAGGCACGCGAGATGACCTAGTTGCAGAGAGATCGCAGCAGGAAGATCGGATTGAACAGCTCAGCCGTCGTCAGAATGCGCTGGCGGCGCAGCTAGGGCGCACCAGCAGTCAGCTAGCGGCTATCGGGGCAGACTCAACAGATGACACGACGGCAGATGCAGCTAGTTCAGCAGAAGAAGGGAATACGGAGATCGCACCGACAAATGGCACATCCCAGCCCACGACAGTGACGGTAAATCAGCAGGTTTTACGCAATATCCGCACAGAAATTGAGGCAGAGCTGCGCTCTAATCTAAATCGAGCAGAGGAAACCACAGAAAATTCTGAGGCCTTGGCATCAGCGAGCAGCGAACAGGAGACCCCTGATGAGAATGAGAATACACTTAGAACAAGGCCAGCAGAGGCGATCGCCTCTGCCGACCGGGTATTTACAACAAACTTCTCTCTAATTTTGCTGGCTGTGGCAATGGGCGCACTCGGTAGCACAATTAGCGTGATTGTTCGCGCCAACACCTTTATTCGTCAGGCCGAAGAGAATAACAACGATCTGTTTTTAACCGGTTTCTTTAGGCCGTTTGTGGGTATGTCGTTTGCCATTTTTTGCGTAGCGCTGATAGAGGCAGGCATTTTCTCTGGCATTTTTGATCTAAACAGCCGTAAGGATGCAGAAGATCAGGTTTATTTTTATGTGGCGATCGCATTTGTCGCCGGATTTAGTGAACGCCTAGTACGTGACGTGGTGATTAAGACCGAAGACACGCTAGCTGGGCCCGCAGGGGGACGCGATCACTGGCAGTAGAGTCTTCAACAATTCTTCTAAAACCTTAAAACTCAAAGCCTGAAAATTCAAAACCTGAAAATTCAAAGCCCAAAAACTCAAGATCTGAAAACATAGACAGCAAAATGCCTAAAATCTGAGCGTTGCTAAGGGCGCTCATCCTAACTCTTCACAGAGCTGCTCAATCACCAGTGACTCTCCCACAATCTGTGCGCGTCGCCCCGTCGGCAGATAGCTCAGCGTCACCTCAACTGGCGCTGGCGGCAAATGAGTCAGCCGCTCTGACCACTCAATCGCTACGATCCCCGGCTCTACCTCCACCCCATCCCAATACGTCTCTAAATACAGTCCGTCTGCCTCAGCCACCGACAGCCGGTACAGATCTATGTGGTACAGCGGTAGCCGCCCTCGCGTGTACTCATTAATCAGCGTAAACGTCGGGCTATCAATCTCGTCAACGCCTAGCCCTAAGCCCAGCCCTTGTACTAGCGTCGTTTTTCCACTGCCCAGTTCTCCTTTTAGCAGTAGCACACTCCCTGCTGGCAGCAGCTTGCCCAACCTCAGGCCTAGCGATCGCATCGCCGCTACATCTGGTAACTCAATCACCATCTATCAAACTTTCCATATAGCTATATCTGCTCTCCCTTCTGTATACACTGTAGACAGTCAACTGCACCCCCTTTCCCTTACTTGCCACGCGCGCGCGGCCATTCATGATCATCACCGTTGCTAGCTTCAAAGGCGGCGTCGGCAAAACGACGACAGCTATTCACCTCGCGGCCTTCCTTCAGGGGCAGGCCGAAACGATGCTGATTGATGCCGACCCCAACCGTTCAGCCCTAGGCTGGGCCAGCCGTGGTGAGCTGCCTTTTCCAGTCATTGATGAGTGGGGAGAAACCATACCCGACGGCAATGTTGTCATCGACACGCAGGCAAGACCCACGCCAGACGATCTCTCTGCGCTCGCTAGAACCTGCGATCTGCTGATTTTGCCAACCACGCCAGACGTACTAGCCCTAGACGCGCTCGTGCTAACAGTGGAATATCTCAAAGAGATTAGCACCAGCCACTATCGAATTTTGATTACGTCAATTCCACCAAAGCCAAGCAAGGCAGGCCAAGAGGTAAGAGAGCTGCTAGAAGAGGCGGAGCTACCTGTGTTTCGGCAGGGTATTCGCCGGTTTGCGGCGTTTCAAAAGGCGGCCCTAAAAGGGATACCGGTATACGGCGTGAAAGATGCCAGGGCAGAAACAGGTTGGCAAGACTACGAAAATGTGGGTAACGAAATTTTGGACATTATGGAGGCAAGGGCGCTGACAATTCAGGCAAAAGAGGTACCTGAAGCGAAAGACTTTTTCTAGTCGTCCATTGTTTGCGCCTGTGCCTTCAGCCTAGGTTTTTCGCGTATAGGTCCAAAATTTGCTCAATCTGTGGCTTGTAAAAGCATATCCAAGAATTTTCGCCTTGCAGCTTAATGCCTGCAACTGACTCAACAGTGAGCGATTTCTTCAAAGCTTCTAGCCATACCATTTTCACATAGCCTTCCGACAAAATCGGGGAAGCTTCACTGGTAGCTACGGGCATAAACAAGTCTTCTCTAGGGCCTGTCGTCTCATGAATTTGCAAAGGCGTAGAAGCATCTGCCTGGGCTACCTTGCTTGGCTTGAGGTGGTTTTGCGCAGCGGTTGGTGACGTCGGGTCTACAGATACAAAAAGTTCAGTCGTTGAGAGAGTTTCGTATAGCTCGTCGTAGTCCTCGTCTCTAGCATGTTCAGCAATGTCATAAATGAGCTGCTCTAGCTCGCGACGGTTATCAGGAATGGATTGGCTCATTGGAATGCTCGGAAAGCAGAGATTTCACGTCTGTATTATATATTCAAGATAGAGCAAATCACTCAGGCAAAAAAGAATGGATAGACGGACATTTTTAGGGGGCATGGTGCCTGTGTTAGCGGCCCCGAGCTATCTCTATCGAAATAACAAGGCCGAGGTAATGGGTAGTCAGGCAGTATCAGATGCGTTCAAAAACCAGCGCTCTAACGTGGTGGTAGAGAATGTGCCTGGAACGGTAGAATCGCTGCTGGCAGACGATATGGAAGGATCGAGGCATCAGCGATTTGTGGTTCGGATCTCGCGTAGCCAAACGCTGCTAGTGGTTCATAATATTGACATGGCACCTAGGCTAAACGGGTTGCGCCGGGGCGATCGCGTCTCTATCAAAGGCGAATACGAGTGGAACGATCGCGGTGGCCTGATTCACTGGACGCACAAAGATCCGCGCAGCACCCACGAAGATGGCTGGATTGACTATCGCAACGTACGCTACGAATAAGATGATTTAGTTGCTGAGCCCTATCTACTTCTGCAGCGAAGCCCGGACCAAAGCCCGGACCAAAGCCCGGACCAGAACCCAGAACCTAGAACCTAGAACAAGACCATAGGCGGCTACGCACTGTTTGCGGCGCTGATGTCGCTGTCAGCACCTCCCGCCCAGTCGGTGACCCAGGCATCTTTCGACTCGGCCTCTATTCCTCACTCAGCCGCATTCTCTACTCAAGATATTACAGACGCGGTGAATCAAATCTTACGCAGCAGCGAAACCACACTCTTTGAAGCTGGCACTTTGAAGCTGGCACTTTGAAGCGGACACGCGGCGGATCGAGCCTACTATTCGAAACCTACAAAACGATCTGCCGCCTGCCCCGTCGCTAACGAGCGATCCTATTCCAGCGGCTCGAACAACATCTTTGGAATCACCCCGTGAATTCCTTTAACAATATCAACCACCTGAGAGACCTCAAAATCAATCGCCGCACTGCCTAGCAGTAGCGCGTCTTGTTCGGTCAGCTCATATTCGGCGTTGACGATTCGCAAAGACTCTCTAACCGACTCTTTCATCGCTTCGTCTAGATCTTCATCTAGCCCCACCGCAATCCAGGCATCTTCGGTTTCTCCCATGGGCTGCGTCAAGGCCATGTCTTTGTGCACCGTCAGCTCAAAAGTTGGCGTTAGCGAACATTCAATAGCAGTAAGCGCAACCTCTCCATTTCCTTGGGCACAGTGTGGATCGCCAGAATAAAAGAGAGCCCCAGGCACCTGTACCGGTAGGTAAAGGCTGCTGCCAATACCCAAATGCTTGATATCAACATTTCCACCATAAACTCCAGGTGGAACAGAGTTGATAGAATCTTCTACATCAGCAGGTACCACGCCCATAATGCCCATAAAAGGTTCTAGCGGAATGCCTAGATTGGGCTGACCATTGCTAGGGCGAAAAACGCCAATATCTTTGGCCATATCAATAGGAATAACCTTGGTATAAATGTCGGCCTCACCTTCTGGAAACTCCCCTGGCAGCGAGCCTTTACCATGCCGGTTAGAGATCACACCGTAGGGCACACGGTACTCAATCCCAAGGGTTTTTATCTCCAATACATCACCTGGTTCTGCGCCTTCCACATAAATAGGGCCGGTGATCACATGTGGGCCAGGGCCAGTTTTTTCTACGTTGGCTTTCACCTCAAGCTGATCGGGCAAAATGTCTTCTTCTTTGATGCCCTGTCCGGTCAAAAACTCAACCGTATCCCCCTGGTCCGCCAAAATCCCCTCATGAGAAATTGTTTCTAAGGTCACCTGCGCACCTGATTCAACCGTCAAGATAGGCTCACTATCCGGTTTGAACAGCTCACCCCAAATGACGTGGTCAGGTGTGGATTTCACCATGTAGCTTTGACTACCTGTTGTTGCCTGAGCAATCTCGGACCAGGCAAAAGATTTGAGCGGACTGTTGACAGCCCAGAGGGCTAAAAGAGTAATCGCGGCAAGAGCAAAAGGTGATCTTAATCTTTTAGTAGTCTCTCTTTCTACCGTACCTCTTTTAGATAAAATCCTCCTTTCAGCCAAAGTCTTGCGCAGCTCTCCATACAGCCGCCTCGTTAGCCGCATCAACCAAACTTTCATTTTTCTCATGGTAGACAATCCCTTTGTTTATCGCACCTTTTCTACTGCATCTTTGCTTTCAAAACAGGCTTTTCCTATCGCGACATACCATAGGTTCGACATATCCGTCGCAATACGAATACCTAAGTGCAATAAACTACCTTTTAAGGTTTTAGTGTGTAGCGAAAATCACATAGAACAAAATTACCTCAGCAAAATAGTCGCCTGTTGTTACTTATTTTGTTGTTATTCAAAACTTCTTTTTATAATCTGTCCTATTTTTTCCTCGTCATGCGTGTCAAGTGTTGAATTGCGTTAAGCTTTAGCCAAGCACAGAACTTACGTTTGGTGAGATCCGTTTGGTGAGATCTTTAGCTCAGTGAGACATTTAGTCTGCTCTTACATGGAATGGGTAGAAGAAATGAGAAAACATAGGCCTGATTTCGGCCAGATGCCGCTGATAAGAGAAAGTGGCTGAAGCGTTGAACGCTAGGCTGAGACAGAAAGATAAAATATTAGGGACTTCAATTTAAGCATCATGCGTCGCTGTAACTGCCCGGATATTGACTGTTCAGATCTTGACTTATCGCAAGGAGATTTGCTGCAGGGCAAGCTGCCTGAATCTGATCGGCTGCCCGACAACAAACTGCGCGTGCTGCGGGCGGGGCTGCTGCTTTCAGGCGGATTCTCGCTGTTTGAATGGACGGCGGGATGGTGGAGCCAAAGCCTAACGCTGATGACAGACGCAGGGCACATGCTCTCTGACTGCCTGGCGCTGAGTTTGGCGATTGGGGCGGCCTGGCTGGCACATTTGGCAGTTCGACAAAAGCAGGTGCTCGGTCCCCAAAAGGCGGAAATCGCGGCAGCGCTGGCCAATGGGATAGGGCTATTGGTGCTGGCGGTGTGGGTAATGTGGGAGGTGCTACACCGTGTTCAAGACGGCGGGCTAGGCGGCGGACACGCGGTGAGATCTAGTGAGGTGGTGCTAGTGACAGCGATTGTGGGGCTGGGCGTCAACATTATGGCAGCGTCTATTTTGCACGATCACAGTCAGCATGATCTGAACGTGCGCGGAGCGTTTTTGCACGTGTTGGCAGATACGTTTAGCTCGGCGGGTGTGATTGTTTCGGCAGTGCTGATTTGGGCCTTTCACTGGCACTGGGTAGATGAGGTAGTGAGCCTAGCTTTGGCGGTGGTGATTGGGATTGGAGCGCTGCCTTTAATTTTCGAAAGCGTGCGATCGCTCCAAAAAAGCACTCTTAAACAGCCCTAAAACAGCAGCGGCAAACTCAGCAGCCCTAGCGCTGCCACCATACCGCTGAGCAGCCAGATCGCCCAGCGGTTAGGCCGATAGCGGCCCTGCTCAATTTGATCGAAGGCCTGATTAAAGCGCCAGGCGGCCAAAATAATTGAAAGCACGCCAAAGCCGACTAGGCCCATGCCAATGGAGCTAGAGCTAAAGAAGGGAGCAGCGCTGTCAGAATCTGTTGCAGCCACCTGATCGACTTCAAACTCTTGTAGAAAAAGACCGAAGCGAGCGATCGCAAAGCCAAAGCCAATCAGCGAAATGGAGGTGCGCAGCCAGGCCAAGAAGGTACGTTCATTGGCCTGATGCTCGCGCTGCCGATCAGGGCGACGGCGAGACGATGACGAAACTGAAGGAGGGGTCATGCAATCGAAACACGCCAGCAGGCTGCTTTCTAGTTAAACACTATCGCTAACAGCGCCACGAGTAGCGCCACAACGAGGCTATCACCTTTTCTCCGTCTATAGACAGTTGCCCGAACGTATAAGCCTGCAATAATCAAAGGCGAATGAGGAAAACCTAAGGCAGCCAAATACCATACGTTGAATAATTTACTTGATAGACTGCCCAAGTGGCTGGTGTGGGAGCTAGCAATTCCACTGACAATTTTTAATGGTTGGCTGCTATTTCAGGGCATTCAGTATTTTCAGTCTTTTTTGTCGCTGTTTGTCGTCGCAACCCTGGTGGCTTTTTTACTAGACCACCTGGTCTCGCTGCTAGAGCGTCAGGGCGTGGCTCGCGGCTACAGCGTTTTGATTATTGTAATTTTGGCACTAGGCTCAGTGGCACTGCTGGTGGTGTCAGTCGTGCCTATCTTGCTCAATCAAATCACCGATTTGACTACACAGCTGCCTGACTGGTTGGCCTCTGGCTCTCAGCAGCTAGAGATTCTAGATACAGAAATCGACAAGCTAGAAACCGCTGACGATATCGATGTTAGCGACCTAACCGCACAGTTTGCTAATTTGCTGCCCGTAGAGCTGAAACTGCTACCCGGTCAGCTATTAGAATTTTTACTAGGGCTCACTGACAAGCTGTTAGATATTATCGTAACGTCTGTACTGACTCTGTATTTGCTGCTGTATGGAAAGTCTTTTTGGCAGGGGTTATTCAAGTGGCTACCCAACGACTTGGGCCAGCAGATCAGTCAACTGTTGCAACTACAGTTTAAGAACTACTTCTTTGGACAGGCCGTGATTGCCACTATCATGGCGACTAGCCTAGCCGCTATTTTTTATCTATTACAGGTACCGTTTTGGTTGCTTTCGGCCCTAGGGATTGGGCTGTCTGTGCTGATACCTTTTGGCGACTGGCTAGCCTTTCTCTTTATTAGCGTGGTGGTTGGTCTTAGCGATCCGTGGCTAGGGGGGGAGGTCTTGATTACCTGCGTCATCACCGATCAGATTATTGATAACGTGTTCACACCGCGCATCTTAGGCGATGCCGTGGGCCTTAATCCAGTTTGGGTTTTATTGTCTCTGTTTGTCGGCGCTCAGGTTGCCGGACTGCTAGGACTGCTCACTGCGGTGCCGTTGGCAGGTACTTTCAAACAAATTATCGACAGCTTTCAAATAAACGATGTGAAGATGGATAGTTTAGAGAATGTTAATCTTTCCGATAGCGCAGACACTGCTATTACAGAAGCTGCGATCGCAGAGTAAAAAACAACACTATGAAAAAACATACTTTTCGAACTCTCTTATTTTCTCTTTCTTGGAGCTTTGTACTGCTGATAGGCCTCTATGTGGCATCGCCTGCTATCTCTCAAGAGGTCGTACCTGAAGAGGCCATCTCTGAAGAGGTCACACCTGAGGAAACCGTTGCGGTTCCTAACGATGGAGACTACTTTGCCGATATTATGGTCCGTGGGCAAGCGATTTTTCAAGTGGGCAGCTTGAACGAGCTGAGTGCAAGTGATCGCGCTGCTATTATTAACCGTCGAATTGCCAGCCTGCTAGAAAGAACAGACGGTGATATTGAGGTGCAAACGGCTCCCGTACCCGATCAGCCGCTGATTAGTCTTCAAACAAACAATCGCGTTTTGATGACAGTCACTGAGCAAGACGCACAAGATTTTGGCCTGCCGCTAGAAGCGCTGGCCGACCGCTGGGCCAACCAGGTGACACAGAGCTTTGCCCGACCGCCGGTCGCCATTGACGTCGCACAGCGGCTAAATGGAACCGTGCGGCAGCTAGGGCGAGATGCCGTTGCCAATATCCCCGCTCTAATTGGCGTGCTGATTGTGATTTTGGCTACCTGGCTAATTGCGAAAGGCGTTCGCTTTAGCGCGTTTAAGTGGGCCGAGCAAACAGAAGGCGATCGCAGCACAGAGGTTTTGATTGGGCGGCTAGGCTATGGCGCAGTTTGGGTAGGTGGTGCGGTGATCGCACTGGGCGTATGGGGCATAGATTTTGCCACTATGCTGGGGGCGCTAGGGCTCACTAGCGTAGCTATCGGTTTTAGCCTAAAAGACGTACTTAGCAACTATATTTCCGGGGTAATTTTGCTTTCGGCACGGCCTTTTCACATTGGCGATCAGGTGGTAATTAACGGCTACGAAGGCACCATTACCCAGGTTCAGCTGCGTTCGACTACGCTGCGAACGTACGATGGTCGCATGGTTTACATTCCCAATCAAGAAGTATTTCAAGCCAGCATTACCAACAACACGGCAACAGACTATTTACGCAGCTCGGTGATTGTCGGGATTGACTACGATGCCAATATTGCAGAGGCCAGAGATGTCATCGTCGAGGCAGTCAGCGCTTTAGAGATTGTACAGCCTAGCCCTGCGCCAGCTGTGCTAGTGCGCGAGCTAGCAGCTAGTACCGTAAATCTGGAGGTTCGCTTTTGGGTAGATTCTCATCGGGCGGGCTTTTTGGAAACGACCTCACAGGTCTCGCAGCAGGTAAAAGAGGCGCTGCAAACCCACGATATTGAGATGCCAACAGAGATTTATACTTTACTGTTAAAAGATGTGCCAGAAGAGATGAAGCCAGCTAACGGTCGAGCACTGCTCACTTCAACCGATAGTGAGACTGAAAAGGTCACGCAGTAGAAGGTCATGCAGTAGTTGGCCTCGTGTAGTAGATCGCGTGAGGCCAACTATCGGCTGGTCGGAACACAGCTTGGAAATAAATAACAAGTGCCCTACGAATACGTGTTTGACGTTGACAATGAGAGTAGGAACAGGCGAGCCTCTTGAAAGGTTGACGGTCTTTTGCGGCTACTTTGAGTCTGGTGTGGTTTGAGCGATTGAATCCTGAGCGATTGAATCCTGAGCGATTGAATCCTGAGCGATTGAATCCTGAGCGATCGAACTCTGAGAAATTAGGCCCTGAGAAATTAGGCCCTGAGAAATCAAAACTCTGATCGCGTTGATCGTCTCCTGTAAAAGAACAGACACTAGCGCCTCTTCTGCGATCGCTTCTACAAAATCTGAGGCTAGGTAAATCTTATTTTTCTCAGGAATATACTGACTTTGCGCTCCGCACAGTCGCGCCCTAGTGGCAATATCTATCTTTGGCAAAGCCGAAAAGTCACCGACTTTGAACTGGCTCATAAGCGGCTGTAGGACCCAATTTATAGTTTCTTGATCGGATGAGAAAACAATTGTTTCTGCGGGAAGCCGCTGTGACGAAGTCGCTCGCAACACAGCGTAAAGCTTTAGAAAACGCTTCGCTCTGCACCATGCCCGTCTCAGCTTTTTAGGTGTCTTCTTGCTGTAAAGACTATCGGACATATGTTTTTTACCGCGCGGCTGACAGCCTCACTAATGGCTAAATACGCATCTGCCAATTATCAAGACAAGCTGTTATAGACCGTTTCTTTTAGAGCATGATTGTAGAAAGGCCGTATGGCAACGCTAGACCTGTCCATACGGCCTTTAGGCCTCGTTTTATTCTTAGGCTGTGTTTTAAAGCTGCGTTTATGGATGTTCTTAATATAGGCTCATAAATTTTGGCTTATTGCTATTAATCTACGCCAATTGGCTTACGCCAGTTGGCTTACTTAATCTTTGTTGTCTGAATTTATGCTGCTTCTATATTTTTTGACCTGTAGCCTTGGACTCAGCCTTTGCTAGCGTGCTTCTTTTATCCAGCCATGTCTATCTAGCTACATCTACCTAGCGGTATCGAGATCAATAGTTTCAATCAGCGGGCAAATGTCATCAGGTCGGAGTCTTGGCAGGTGAGATGACCAGCGATCGCGATAGCTCACCAAAGAGGCTTTAAACGTCTGCATTTCTTCAATTTGCGCTTCTAGCTGCTCTATCTTTTCCTGCAGCAGCGACTGTACCAGATGGCAGGGCACATCCCCCCGGCGATGGACTGTTAGCACCTGTTTAATCTCTTCTAGAGAGAATCCTAGCGCCTGCGCCTTTTTGACAAACTGTACCTGCTTGACTGCAGCAGGTGAGTAGTACCGGTAGCCGTTACGGCCCCTTTCAGAAGACAGCAGCTCTAGCGCTTCGTAATAGCGCAGCGCACCGACAGCCACACCTGTCTGTTTTGAAACCTCTCCAATTTTCAACTTTGGCATCGCCATCGCTTATTTCCTCGCGTAGCACTCTCTGGATTTTTGAGCTTCTGTCTTTAGTGTTGCAAAACCAGTAGGCTATTTGTGCTTTTATACTGTCGGTCATATAAACGATCAAAGCTTAGAGATGTTGATAGAGGTGTCGATTCATAGCTATGGGTGCTGCGTAAAAAATCTATGAATAGTCACTTTAAAGCTGTGTTGTTTGATCAGCGGGTAACCCAGCTAGGGCTAAGGTTACCGCTGATACTTTTGCCGCTGCTGCTATCAGGCTGCGGGCTCTTTACCGCTAGCGAGGCCCAAACATCTCGCGATGGCGGCGATGCGCCAGGGCAAAACGAGGCGGGCCCGGTCGCGGTTAAAACGATCAGGGCCGAAGCGGGATCTTTGTCAGGGCAGCTAGCTTACACTGGCACAACGCGCCCAGCCCAGCAGGTGACTCTAAGAGCGCAGGTAGATGGCGAGGTAATAGACTTGGGCGCGGATGCGGGTGATCCGATTGAGAGAGGCAGCGTGCTGGCGCAGCTTGACGGTAATTTGCAAATTGCTGATTTGGGAGAAGCTGAGGCTGAACTAGCGGCGAGACGCTCAGAAACAGCGCAGGCACAGGTGGCTATTAGCGACGCGCAGGCAGTCGCAATAGATGCCCAGGCAACGCTCGATCAGGCCCAAACGGATGCCAGTCGCTTGCGACAACTAGCTGACCAGGGAGGGATTTCACTTCAGACGGCAGAGGCCTCAGAGCTAGCGGTCGTCAACGCGCGGCAGGCACTGCGGTCTGCCCAGGCGCAGGTGGCATCGCGGCGACAGGCAGCGGCTTCGGCAGCTAGCCGCATTGAGGCCCAGCAGGCGGTTGTGGCACAGCAACAAAAACGGCTATCTGACACGGATGTGCGATCGCCTATTACGGGCGCGGTCCTCTCTCGGCAGGTCGATATCGGCAGCTATGTCGAATCTGGCGCTGCCCTGTTTGAACTGGGCGATCTCAGCACAATTAAGATTACTGTGCAAGTCTCTGAGCTTGATTTGGATCAGCTCAGCCTGGGTCAACCGGCACAGGTCAAACTGGACGCCTTTTCTAGCGAAGGCAGTATTTCTGGGCGCATCACCCAGATTGCACCGCTAGCAGACGCCGCTTCCCGGCTGCTGCCAGTCGAGGTGACAATTCCTAATTTGAATGGGCAAATCGGTAGCGGGCTGCTAGCGCGGGTGCAGCTAGATACGAGCGCCCGCAGCACGGTAGCAGCAAGCGCCAGTGCGGGCGTGGTGGTGCCCACTAGCGCCCTAGAAGTGGGTGAAGATGAAGCGGCGGTGTACGTCGTAGAAGGAGAAGGTGACACCGCAAAGGCGATCGCCCGTTCGGTCAGAATTGGTGAACAGGACAACGACCGAGTAGAAATTCTTTCAGGGCTCGCGCCCGATGAGGCGTTTATTGTGCAAAGCGATCGCCTACTCACTTCCGGGCAGGCCATACGGCTTAGCATTTTGTCCGACCGTGAGCAAAGCCCCAACTAAGGGCAACGCTTAGCAAGATTACCTCAGCCAAATAGCTTAGGCATCTTAACTCCGACCCAAACCCTGCAATTGAACGGCCTGATATGGAACAACCACCTGCTTCATCCACCTCTTCGATGGATGGCCCCGCTGCCAACGGCCTTTCAGATAGCTTTGCCACCGCGACGCCGAGCGGCCTTAGTCTCAGCGTTGTGGCCATTCGGCGACACATTGCGACGCTGACGCTAACGGTCGCCGTCGTTGTGCTGGGTCTGTTCTTTGTGCAACAGCTGCCGGTCGATTTGCTGCCGTCTATTACCTATCCGCGCATCGGGGTCAGGGCCGATGCGCCAGGCGTTTCGCCCGAGGTAGCCGTTGACGAAATCACTCGCCCGCTAGAGCAAGCGCTAGCCGCGACCGAAGGGGTGGTGCAGGTAGTCTCTCAAACCCGAGAAGGCCGCATCAGCCTAGACCTTTATTTTCAGCCGGGCGGCGACATCGATCAGGCGCTCAACGACGCGACCGCTACCCTCAACCGCGCTCGTAGCAGTCTGCCAGAGACCATCGGACAGCCCCGACTGTTTAAGTTTGATCCATCGCAGCTACCGGTATACGAAATCGCCTTGACCTCAGCTTCGTTGCAGGGCGTCGATCTAAGAGTGTTTGCCGATCAGGAGCTAGCCCGCGAGCTAAACACAGTGCCAGGCGTCGCCAGTGTAGATGTATCAGGCGGCGTGCAAGAAGAGATTCGTATCAACCTCGATCCGGCAAGGCTACAGTCTTTAAATCTAGGTATCAATGACGTTTTAGACGCTCTTTCGGCGCGCAATCAAGATACGTCTGGGGGGCGAATTGATGGGCTCAATGACGAGCCGCTGACGCGAGTAGCAGGCCGGTTTCAAGATGCCGATGAGATCGGTAATCTGATTTTTGAGGTAGGCGATTCTGCAGCCTCTCAGTCCGCTGCCCCCCAGCAGGTCTATTTGAGAGATTTTGCTGAGGTGATTGACGGCACCGAAGAACAGCGTATTTTTGTAACGCTCAACGGTGAGTCAGCGGTAAAGCTGAGCATTCAAAAGCAGCCCGTAGCCAATACGGTCGAGGTGGTCGATGCGATCAAAGCCAAACTCGATACGCTGCGCACTTCAGGCTTAATGCCAGAAGACTTGGTGCTCAATGCCACCTTAGACGAGTCTGTTTTTATTCGAAACGCGATTAAGAACGTGGCGATCGCCGGGCTCACAGGCGCGGGGCTAGCCGGATTGGCCGTACTTCTTTTCTTAGGCTCGCTCCGGCAAACCTTCATTATTATCGTTGCCATTCCCCTAGCGACGCTGGTGGCAATCTTGCTGATGGGCGTGTTTGGCCTATCGCTCAATGTCTTTAGCCTGGGCGGACTGGCCCTTGGGGTCGGCATCGTAGTAGACAATGCCATTGTCATGCTCGAAAACATTACCAAAGGGGTAGAAGAAAGCGATCGCCCAAGGGGTCGTCAGCGAGTCATTCGTCAAGCAGAAGTCAGCAGCCGAGAGCTAGAGTCGGCGCTGTTTGCCTCTACGACGACAAATTTGGTGGCGGTGCTGCCATTTTTGCTCATCGGCGGGTTTATCTCGCTGCTGTTTAATGAGCTGGTGCTAACGGTAAGCTTTGCCGTGGCGGCGTCGCTGGTCGTGGCGCTGACAGTCGTCCCGGCGCTGACCTCGCGGCTGTTGGCCATTCGCCGCTCGAGCGGGGTGGGTAATTTTTGGCTGATTCGCCAGTTCGACCGGCAGCTACAGGGTCTAACCTGGCGCTACAGGCAGCTACTAGGCTGGGTGCTTGGGCGACGAATTTTGGTAGTTGCGATCGCTTTTTTACTGATGGGCGGCAGCAGCTTGCTGATGGTGCGCCATATCCCCCAGGAAATTTTACCGAGTATTGCCACTGGCCAGGCTAGTTTACGCGTGCAGTTTCCCCCCGGCACCACCCTAGAAGAAAATCGCACGGTCATGAGCACAATCGATCAGCTGCTGCTAGAGCAGCCCGAAACTGAATACGTTTTTAGCACGGCTGGCGGCTTTCTTTTTGGCAATAGCAGCAGCGAAAATGCACTGCGCGGGACCAGTACGCTAACGCTGGTGCCCGGCACCGATGTCGAAGCGTTTAGCGATCGCCTCAATGGTGAAGTCAATCAGTTCAACCTCGTAAAAACGCGAATCCGCATCTCTCCTGGCAGCGTGCGGGGCCTGACGCTAAGTAACTCACCCGTGCGCAGCGATGTCGATGTCATTTTGCAAGGCAGCAATGCCCGTTTGTTAGAAGAAGCTGGTCAGCAGGTGCTAGAGGCGCTCGATCAGCAGGCTTTGTTCGCTCGCTATTCACCCGACGCCGACCCCCCTCAGCCTGAAATTCAAATCCGCCCTGACTGGGAGCGGGCCGCCGACTCGGGGCTGTCTGCCGCGGCGATTGGGCGCACTGTGCAAACCGTCCTGTCAGGCTCAGTGCCCACTCAGGTTCAGCGGGGCGATCGCCTAGTCGATGTCCGCGTGCAAACGCCTGCCGCCCTCGTGCAAAACCTCACCGAGCTGGCGCAACTGCCCCTGCTTAACGGCACCGGGCAGGCCGTGCGCCTAGGCGATGTCACCCAAATTGGAGACGGCCAGGCCCCCGGTGAAATTCAGCGCATCAGCCAGCGCCAGGTCTTCATCATAGAAGGTGATTTGGCCGAAGGCGCAAGCCTCGGCGATGCTCTAGAAGAAGTCAATCGCATTCTAGAGGGCCTTACCTTGCCCGCAGGCATTACCCGCCTGCCCAGCTTTAGCGCCGAGAGCAACGCGGCTATTCAAGACGGCCTCGGCATCCTAGGCGGGCTTGCGGCCTTCTTGGTCTTTACCGTCATGGCCGTACAGTACAACTCTTTGATCGATCCGCTGGTGATTATGCTGACGGTGCCTTTGGCCTTAGCAGGCGGCATTTTAGGCCTGTTTGTCACTCAGACGGCCATCGGCGCAACGGTGATTGTTGGCGCGGTGCTGCTGGTGGGTATTGTGGTCAATAACGCCATCATTTTAGTAGAGCTGGCCAACCAGATTTACCAGCAGAAAGGATGCGATCGCCACGCAGCCATCCTCAAAGCCGCCCCTCAGCGTCTACGCCCAATTTTGATGACAACAATTACCACCGTACTTGGCATGTTTCCCTTGGCTCTTGGCATTGGCGAAGGCTCCGAATTCTTGCAGCCGCTGGGCGTTGTTGTTTTTTCTGGCCTATCGCTGGCGACCCTGCTGACGCTATTTATCATTCCTTGTTTTTATACGCTGCTGCACGCAGACAAAGGTGCGTAGAAACAGACATCTCTAACAGTCTAAAGAGTCCAGAATCCTAGTCTCGTATACTGTCAGCCTTCATAGCAACAAAGAAAAAATCTCTCCTAAGATTGCCAAGTACACTATTTCCCTTAGAGTTTCAATTACGACAATGTAATGAAAATGCGGTGCAAGCTGTTATCAAATCTTGTTTTTTACGCCCTATCATTAAAACCAAATAGACAAGCAGCACAGGAATCAGACTCTCTCTTGCGCAGGCTGTATTAGCTACCAGCTAAGGAAGAAAAAGAAATCTGTTCACACTTGTCAACTTTTTTACACAACATTTCTTTGAGGAATTCCATGCATTTCACATTCTCTTCACTGTCTTTCTCCAGACTGGCAGGCGTTGCGGCTGCCCTGATGATTTTGCCCGTCGCGGTTGCTTGTGATAGTCAACCTGAAGACACCGCTGTTGATACAACCACCGAAGAACCCGCTGACACAACCGCTGAGGACCCCGCCGAAGATGAAATGATGGCGGAAGGCGAAACTATCGTAGACGTAGCTAGCGCTGACGGCTCATTTAATACGCTAGTAGCGGCTATTGAAGCTGCTGGTCTAACAGAAACGCTGAGTGACGAAGGCCCCTACACGGTCTTTGCGCCCACTGACGAAGCTTTTGCCGCGCTACCTGAAGGCATTCTAGATCAATTACTCTTGCCAGAAAACCAAGAAGTTCTAGCACAGATTCTCACCTATCACGTTGTGTCCGGTGAAGTGCCTTCTGGCGAAGTCCAAACTGGCATGGTGCCATCGATTGAAGGCTCTGACCTGGATGTTGTCGCAGATGGCGGCAGCGTCATGGTAAACGGTGCCAACGTTGTCACCCCAGATGTCATGGCCAGTAACGGCGTTATTCACGTAATCGATACCGTACTGCTACCCCCTGCTGTTGATCCTGCTGCGCTCTAATAGCAAGCTAGCTCTCACCGCGATCAGCTCTCATGACCTTTGGTGTCGGTGAGAGCTGATCGCGGTTATAGATCACAGGCATCTTGCCTTTCCACTGAGTCCAGATGCTTTCATTTTTGATTAGCGCCGTCATAAAGTGGGCGACATTAATGCGACTGGTCGTACCCGGATCAAATATTGCGCTGCGAAGTGGTGAAGCATACGTCTCGTAGTCACTTACAGTCTCTGCATTTGTTAGGCTATCAGGCCGCACTGCCACCCATTCCACAGCAGGGTCACGCTGACCAATTTCGGTACGCAGGTAGTCCGCGGCACGTTCGTTGTCCGCGTGGGGCGGTAGCAACAAACGAATTAGCCAGATGATGCATTTTTGCGCTAGTGAAACAGACTCAGACAAATCGCGGTTGCTATTGCCCGCAGTGTTCATCAGTACAAACTTGACAGGGGCCGCTGGTTGGTTCACCTTAGCCGCGTTGCACAGCCGCTGAGTCGCCACTGTTACAAGCTGACGCGGCTGGCCGAAGAGGCCCCTAAAGGTTAGGTTGTGCCCTAAGCAAGAAGCGATCGCATCGCAGCCTCGAACGTGCTGAGCTATCTCAGCGTCGTTTAGCTCTAGCAGGCTAGCTTGAACAATAGACAGGTTTTCATGATTTGCAATCGTAGCAGGCAGAGCGCTGCCTACTCTAACAATTACCACAACGGCCTCACCGCGTTTTAATAGCTGATCAACCAGCAGTCGCCCAGTTGCCCCACTTGCGCCTACTACCAGGGTCGTCATAGTAGATATCTCCTAATTTCTCTGGATTTATAGAGATTTCTGGGTTAATAGAAAAACAAACATTTTGTCTAACAAATATTGCATAGCAGAATCAAATAGGAGATATCAGTATAGCGACGTCGCAAATGGCGATCGCATCGTTGTCAATCAAATGATTAGCAGCAAAATCTTATAACCAGGTTTTTTTTAGAAGACTTTCTTCAGCAGGTCGCGGACCGGCACGACTCAGCACGTCATTACGCCGTTGGCCTGTGTCACCAGTTCTGTTTAGCTGGGTCCGCTTTGGCGAATTGCAAACGACCGCTCAGCAGTTGAACACCATTCAACCCGACAAGAGTGTGTGTAGAAAGACACACTTAGCTAGAAATGTAGCTAATTCTCCTTTAGAACAAATCTCTATCCGTGACAGCGCCCTTACTGCTAGAAGACACTAACTTGGCATACTTTGCCAGCACGCCGCGCTTATATCGCGGTGCTGGAGCGCTCCACTGGGCTTTGCGCTGGGCTAGCTCATCATCAGAAACATTGACTTGCAGCAGCAGTTTGTCTGCATCGATAGTAATAGAGTCGTTTTCGTTGACCAGGCCAATGGTGCCGCCAACAGCGGCTTCGGGCGCAACGTGGCCAACCACCATACCGTAGGTGCCACCAGAGAACCGACCATCGGTAATTAAACCAACCGAATCACCCAGTCCTGCACCAATAATGGCAGAAGTCGGAGCTAGCATCTCACGCATACCAGGGCCACCTTTGGGCCCTTCGTAGCGAACGACAATCACGTCGCCTGCTTTAATTTTGCCTGCCAGAATTGCGTCTAAGCAGTCTTCTTCAGACTCGAAAACACGAGCCGGACCGGTGATGCTGCGGTTTTTGATGCCAGTTAGCTTAGAAACTGCGCCTTCAGGAGCCAGGTTGCCTTTAAGGATGCCAAGGTGCCCTTGAGAATACATCGGCTGACTGAAGGGGCGAATAACGTCCTGGTCAGCAGCGGGCTGGTCGGGGATGTCGGTGAGGGTTTCGGCAATAGTTTGGCCTGTGACAGTCAGAGCATCACCGTGGAGAAGCCCCTCGTTTAGCAGCATTTTCATCACTTGAGGAATGCCACCTGCTTTGTGCAAGTCGGTAGCGACGTAGCGACCAGAGGGCTTGAGATCGCAGAAAACGGGAACTTTATTCCGGATGGCTTCAAAGTCGTCAATCGTGAGGTCAACGCCGATGGTGTGAGCGATCGCAAGCAGGTGCAGCACCGAGTTCGTCGAGCCACCCACTGCCATAATCACCGTAATCGCATTCTCAAACGCCTTGCGCGTCAAAATATCTTTGGGCAAAACCTGCTGGCGAATAGCCTCTACCAGCGCAAAAGCAGATTTCTCAGTGCTGAGCGCCTTTTCCTCGTCCTCAGCCGCCATCGTCGAAGACCCCGGCAAACTCAGTCCCATCGCTTCGATCGCTGAAGACATGGTGTTAGCTGTAAACATACCGCCGCAAGATCCTGCGCCCGGACAAGAGTGACGCTCTACCGCGTCGAGCCGTTCTTTATCAATTTTGCCTGCGCTGTACTGGCCCACCGCTTCAAAAGCGCTTACAACCGTCAGGTCTTCGCCGTCCAGGTGGCCAGGTTTGATAGTGCCACCATAAACAAAAATAGAAGGAATATTCATGCGGGCGATCGCAATCACCGCCCCTGGCATGTTCTTATCGCAGCCGCCAATAGCCAGCACCGCATCCATACTTTGCCCCGTGCAGGCGGTCTCAATCGAGTCAGCAATCACCTCACGAGAAACCAAAGAATACTTCATCCCCTCAGTGCCCATGGATATGCCATCGCTAATGGTGATAGTGCCAAACATCGCGGGCATTGCGCCGGCTTCTTTGAGGGCGGCTTCACCACGAATCGCGAGGGTGTTGATGCCCATGTTGCAGGGCGTGATGGTGCTATAGCCATTGGCTAGGCCCACGATTGGCTTTTTAAAGTCGTCATCTTGAAAGCCAACAGCGCGTAGCATCGCTCGGTTAGGGGCCCGCTGTACGCCTTGGGTGACTACCTGACTCTTGCGATTATCTGGCATTCGCTTTTGCGCTCCGATTTATTTATTGGGTTGGGTTTTGGGGTTGTATAGTTTTTTATTTTGACAGAACAACCGACCCTAAAGGTCAAAAGAAATCAAACAAAATTCAAGCTTCCTTAAAAAGAAGCATCTGCGCCCGCTAGCGACTAGGCTCACCAGCTAGCAACGAAGGGAACGGGCGATCGCAGCACGCTGACAATTTGGCTTGCTTGCAAATGAACGGCCATAGCCATACGCCACTGCTGCCGCTGCGTTACTGCGCTCAGATATCCCATTGTCAGCAGCCGATTGCTCAGCGGTGGCGACGGCGAGTGAGAGATCCGCATCGTGAAGTTCAGCCAGCTAAGAACGCTCTCGGGCAAGGTATCTACCAGGCGTAAGGGCAGTGTTGAAGTCGATAGTGACTGCGCATAGGCTGCGCTCAAAAAAGGCTGATACTGCTCAGCTTCAGAGGTTTGCTGCGCGACAAAACTCAGCGAAATGCCCTTGAGCAACTGCCGCAGATTTTCGGTTTCCTCAACCCGCAGTTCGGCCATAAAGGGCAGTTCAGTCAGGGCCGGATTGACATTGCTAGGGTCGCCAACGCTTAGATGGGTGCCGCCGATAACGGCTAGCAAATATTTTTCACCAGAAAGCTGAGTAAACGCCTGGAGCTGCTGATCGAACGTTGGAGTGACGCTGTCTTGGGTGCCGGTCAGCAGCAGCGTAGGAACGGTGATTTCGGAGAGCCCGGTCTGGCCGAAAAGCTGGCCGGTTAGGGTGTTCATGGCAATCACCTGTTGAATGCGACGATCGCTCAGGTCGGCCTGTTTTTCCGGCAGGTCCACTGCGGCGCACTGTAGCCAGTCAGCAGGCGAGACGCCCAGCGGCTGGACATTTTGGCAAAAGGTTTCGAGCGATCGCACATCCAATTTCGCACCGGCTAGGGCCAGTCCGGTGTAGCCACCCAAAGAATGGCCAATAATAGTGACCGCTTCGGTATCAAACAGTCCGCCGTAGAGCGAATCACCCTGATTGAGCTGCTCTAGCCGATCAAGCACAAAGGTGACATCTCGGGGCCGGTCTAAAAATTCTGTAGCGGGCAAGATGCGGCTAGGCTCTTCGGCAATATCAGGATCGACCGGCAGATCCACCAGCGCCTGCAAATTGCTGCCGGGATGCTCTACTGAAACCACCGTAAGCCCGTGCGAGGCTAAGTGCTGGGCAATGTAGTCTAAAAAATATCGGTCAGCGCCAAAGCCATGAGAGAGCACGACCAAAGGGCCACGGGTCTCATCACTCCAGTAGATTTCAACTGGGATAACGCGCTGACGCGAGAGATCTCTAAAGCTAATGGTCCGCCGAGTAACCGCCGCGCTCCCGGCTACGGCTGGATCTAAATCGGCAGATAGCGGCGCTAGCGCGTCAGACCGTAGCTCTTGCTCTAGTAAGGTGCTCAGCGAGCGACTCTCTAAGGTAGAAAAATTGAGCTGGGTGACCATTGCGATCGCCGCGCTGATATCGACTTCTAAGGTCTCTTGTGGAATCGCTCTCAAAATGCCCAAGACGCTGAGTCCATCAGCCTGCATGGCAGCAAGGCGAATAGCGGCCTGCAGTTGAGGAATCGTTAAGTTAGGGGCGACTCGTGAGAGCGTACTCAGCAGCAGCTCGCCGTTGGCTGATCGCATTACGTCCTCAATAATGCGATCGCTCATTCGCGGATCGAGCGCTAGCTGCTGCTGAAGCGTCTGTCGCACTGATGGAGACAAAAAGCTTTCGTATAGCCGCAGCCGATCAGGCACTTCACCGGTTCTAGCAAAGGTCTCTAAATCTGCTAGCTCAATCGACTGCCTGAGCGGCCCTACTTTGACAATAACGCGCTCAGCAGCAGCGCTTGGCGCAGCAGATAGTGCCAGCAGACCCAAGCCCACACAGCATCCTGACTTTACCCTGGCAACTACCCTCAACAAAGCGTCTGAAAAGGTCATAGGTCGAAAAGAATATAGAGAAAGCCATTAGAAGAAGCGTCTATTACAACGGCTGCAACGGCGAAGCTACGCCTGCGACATCGCATGTGTATGTAGATTATAGATATCTTAAATACATATAAAAGACTTGATACTGATATCTTACCCACTGCCTTAGGCTTCTTTCTGCCGAGACGTGGCCAATTTTGTGGGCTGTCATAAAATGCGACTTAGAATCAAGGCACAATAGTCGCCTGCCTATAGTGCCTGTCGTCAAACGGCTTTCATAGCTGGCTTTCTATCTAATAGCTAGCTTTCTTAGTGACTGGCTTTCTGTTTCGTTCGGTCCTTTTTATCTATAGGGATGCACATATGTCTGAAAATAACAAAAATATGAATAATGAAGAGATGGATAGCTCAGAGACGAGCGGCCAAGAGAAGCTAAACGAGTTTTTGTCTCCTCGTCACCGCTATCACGGAGAATTTACCCCAGAGAATTTGGCATTCAACGCCAATCTACAGGAGTTTGCTCAGCGAGTAGCGCTTATTTGTAGTTTGGAAACAGGTGGGAAGGTAAGCAGCAAAGAGGCGTACTACGATATTAAAAAGCTGTGGAAAGAGCTGAAGGCATCCAAGAAAAACCTGCTCAAGAAGGAAAAAGAGTAGTGGCAAGCGACTGGTGCAAGCGACTGGTGCAATCAACTGGTGCAATCGACTGGTGCGCTTGGGTGCTGCGCTTAGATCAAGCTAGGTTAAGTTGTAATGCTAGCTTGCGGTATTGATTTGATAGGCAGTATTGATTTGCTATGAGAGCCCGAAGTAATCTGTCACAATGCTGGCGATCCTTTCGGCGGCGTGTCCATCTCCAAAAGGATTAACCGCTTTTGCCATGCTGCTATAGGCCAGCTCGTTGGCCAAAAGTTCGCTCGCACTGCTTACAACCTGCTGAGGGCTCGTTCCGACCAGCCTGGCAGTTCCAGCAGATATAGCTTCAGGCCGTTCAGTGGTTTCTCTTAGCACCAGCACGGGTTTGCCAAGACCAGGGGCTTCTTCTTGCAAGCCGCCCGAATCAGTTAGCAGTAGGTGCGATCGCTTCATCGCCCCCACAAGCTGAGCGTAGTCTAGCGGCTCTACTAAAAACGTACGAGGGTGAGTATCGAGCGCCGCTTTTAGGGGTTCGCGTACGGTTGGATTTCGGTGCAGCGGCAGCAGCAAAGCGGTATCTGGAAATTGCTCTAATATCTTTAAGAAGCTCTGGGCAATGTCAGCTAGCGGCTCACCCCAGTTCTCGCGGCGGTGAACGGTTGATAAAATGACGCGATGCTTTTCCCAATCTAGCCCAGGGACGTCGCACTCAGGCGACTGGTCGGCAACTCTTAGCAGCGCATCAATGACGGTATTACCAGTTTGATGAATGCCCGCAGCTACGCCAGAAGCTTTAAGATTACTCACAGAAGTAGCCGTCGGGGCAAAGTGCAGCGTTGCAATTTGTGAGACCAGCCTGCGATTGGCTTCTTCTGGAAAAGGATTGAGAATATTGTCGGTGCGCAACCCCGCTTCGACGTGACCTACTGGAATTTGCTGATAGAAGGCAGCTAGAGCAGCCGCAAACGCGGTTGTGGTATCACCTTGCGAGATCACCATATCTGGCTGCAAATCAATAAACAGCTTTTCAAGACCCTGTAAGCTGCGACAGGTGATATCACTTAGCGTCTGCTTGGGCTGCATAATATCTAGATTATGGTCAGCCGTGAGCTGGAATAAATCCATCACCTGCGCCACCATTTCTCGGTGCTGACCGGTCAAGACAACCTTGGTTTCAAACTGGGGCAGCTGGCGAAAGGTTTGAATAACCGGCGCTAGCTTGATAGCTTCTGGCCGAGTGCCTAGCGTGATACAAATGCGGATGGGCGATTTGGTCTGCGCTTGGAGAGGCTCTTTAGTAGGCTCTTTAGTAGTAGAAGAAACGGCCATAGCGATAGACTGCGTCTATTAGGTGTTGGGTTATTCTACACGGCCTCATCTCTTCAGCTTCTACTCAGACAAAGATTTAGATAATAGATGTTCGTTCATATGAAACATGCGATCGCGCTCACCAAATCCCATCTTCTCACCCTCGACTTAGCCCCCGCCCAAGCCGTGATCGACCCTATTTTGAGCGCTCAGTCTAACACTCAAACTGACGCTCAAACGGCAGATGCCCAGACACCCACTGGCCAAAACCTTAGCGATCCGCAGCTCATTTTCAGCTTTGACATCGACTTTCCTACAGAAGCGACCGACCCGCGCGAGCTGTCCGAAATTCCTGAAATCCGGCTGTGGTTTATTCGCCTCAATGCTCAATACCCTTGGCTGCCCCTCTACCTAGACTGGGAGTCAGGCGAGCTTAGCCGCTACACCGCTATGCTGGTGCCCCATCAGTTCAGCCCAATTGACGGCATTCGCTACAACCCAGAGGCCCTAGAGATTTTTGTCATGGACAAAGTGTTCACCCTCGAAAGCTGGCTCCGTCAGCAGAGCATTGATGGCCGCTCTCGGCTGAAATTTATGACGCAGATGCTGGGCTACGAACTAGACGACGGGCTGTTTGAGCTGTTGAGCTAGTTGTTGAGGGCGCGATCGCCTACAATCTGGGTCGTAAGGATTCGGGTTTCGACGGTTTTAGTAAGGAGTCGTAGATCAGCATGGCGTTTTTAGGTTCACTAATATGGGTGCTGATTGCCATCGGCATAGCGGGCTACTTATTAATCGAGTGGCAGTATCGCCAGCGCCCTGGCAACGACCTAGCGCTGAGCGCCGACTCCTGGAAGTTTGATACCTACGAGCCAGGTCACTACGCCCTCTCGTTTGACACGGTTTTTACCAACCAAACCCGCACGCTAGAAATTTTCATTCCTGAAGTTAGCCTGGACTACGAACTGCTCTCTGGCGATAGCCTAGCAGGCGTTAATGTCAAAACCAGCATTACGCCCCAGCACGAAGACTTTCCGGCCCGCGCTGACAACTACTGGTTTGCCTATATCGTCAAAGTCGGCAAGGCAACCCGTGCCAAAATAACCGTAGACATTACAGGCCCAGATCTTAGCCGGCTCAAATCGCTATGGCTAAAGGTTCACTACCTCACCTATGGCCCAGCAGGTCGCGTGCCTAAAATCGGCCACCTGATTGTGCCGCTAAAGTTTCCCAATCCTGAAAACGCAACTAGCTGGCGCGAAAACAGCGTCGCCCACATTTTGCCAGTGCCAACCCACCTGCTCACGAACCTAGACGATACGGTCGAAGTGGTCAAAAAGTATGTGGCTCCTTGCGCTCAGCCCGGTGATATTGTCACCATTGGTGAAACGCCTGTAGCCATTATGCAAGGACGCCTACGCCATCCTACAACCGTTCGCCCAGGCTGGCTGGCAAAGCGTCTGTGCTATTACTTTATGCCCACCTCTAGCCTAGCGACCGCCTGCGGCATGCAGACCCTCATTGATGTATCTGGCGCTTGGCAGGTAGCCTCAGCGTTTGCAGTTGGAGCAGTCGCCAAAGTTCTGGGCAGCCCTGGCATGTTCTACCGGCTAGCGGGTGAGCAGGCGCGGTTAATTGATGATGTCACCGGCACACTGCCGCCGTTCGATCAGTTTATTGTGCTCGGGCCCAGTGACTCTCAGGCGCTAGTTGACCAAATCTATCAAGAAACTGGCTTGCAGGCGGCCATCGTCGATGTCAACGATCTAAAAGCCGTTAAAATATTAGCAATGACTGCCAAAACTAATGAAGATATGTTAGTACAAGCACTCATCGATAACCCAGCAGGCAACGCTGACGAGCAAACGCCTGTTGTCTTGATTCGTCCTAAGAGCTAGCAGTAGGAACCCTTCCATGACCCGTAGCCAGCCGCCTAATACGGATATTTCTATACGGTCCCTTCACCTGCGTGATTTGGATAACCTAGAGGTGAATGGCGCAACGGAGATTGCCTCTCACGCCATCGACACGCCCGATCTAGAGGAATACATTCAGCAGATGCGGCGCTGGTACGGCCCGGTAAAAATGCTGAAGCTGTTTCCCAATCCTTTACGGCATAGGTTTTCGGCGTTTGTCGCTGAAGCGAGCGGCCAGCTTCAAGGAATGATTCAGGTGACGCCGTTTAATAAGACGCTGAGCACCTGGAAGATTGATCGGATGCTGGTGAATCTGGCTAGAGCGCAGGCCGCCAAAGATCAGGCAGCCAGAAATCAGGCGGCTAAAAAGAAAAGGGCCACAAAACAAGAGGCCACAAAGCAAGGGGCTGAAAAGCAGGGGGCTGAAAACGCTGAGGGGGCTGAGCAGGCGAATTGCGATCGCACCTTGCACTTAGGCATGGATGTTGGCTCTCAGCTACTGCGCCACTGCTTTGAACATATTCGCGAGGCCCAGTACTGGCTAAGCGAAACAGACGTCAACGATCAGTTCGGCCTAGCGCTGTATCGCCATAACGGGTTTCAACCGTTAGCAAAGGCCACCTACTGGTCTATTCAGCCCGAGCAGCTCGCGGCGCTCGCTGGCGGCGACCCCGATCTGCCCAATCTTCTACCTGTTAGCAACGCCGACGCGCGGCTCATCTATCAGCTAGAGACAGTTTCTATTCCGCCGCTAGTGCGGCAGGTGCTCGACTATCAAATTCAAGACTTTAAAACCACAATTGTTAGCCAGCTAGGATCGCGAGTGACCCGCTGGGTAAGCCGCGAAGACAGTATTTCGGCCTATGTATTTGAGCCCCAGCGAAAGACCGCGATTGGCCACTTTTCACTCAAGCTATGCCGAGACGGAAGCGACACCCATACGGCTAGGCTGACGGTTCATCCGGCCTATACCTGGCTATATCCAGAGCTAATGTCTCAAATGGCGGGCGTTGTGCAAAAGTTCCCAGGCCAGCCTTTGCAAATCATGTCTTTGGACTATCAGACAGAGCGAGAAGAGTATCTACGTCAGATTGGCGCGCTAGAGATAGAGCACACGCTGATGATGTCGCGCTCGGTATGGCACAAGGTACGCGAGTCTAAAGTCGGGGCGCTAGAAGGACTAAAAATGCCAGGCGTGCTGCCAGGATTGCAGCCAACGGGTGCACCGATGCCAGGTCGCTTTTCCTGGCGGGGCATGAAGTTAGGCCCTTTATTAGATAGTTCGTTTTCCGAAGGGCTGGGCTGGGATCGATTTTCTTTAGACAATATGTCGTCTAGTCCAATCGTCAATCCCTTATCAGACAAGCGTTCGTCCGATCGTGACTTGAACGAGAGTAACGATAGTGACGATGTAACTGCGGAGTAACTGCGGGTTGAGATGGTTTCTGCGCTGGGATTAGACTTAGGGGCAAGGCGAATCGGCGTGGCCGGATGCGATCGCACGGGTCTAATTGCCACAGGACTTATGACCATTCACAAAACCGATTTCGACAGCCTGCTGCGCCCGCTGCGTCAGCTTATTGAAGAGCGCGCCGTCGAGATCTTGGTGATCGGACTGCCGTACACTATGGATGGGCAGATTGGTTCGCAGGCGAGAAAGATCCAAAAAATGGCGCATCGGCTCTCGCTCTCGCTGTCGCTACCTGTCGAGTTTGTCGATGAGCGATTGACCTCGTTTCAAGCTGAGCAGATGCTGATAGCTGAGCGGCGATCGCTAGTACGCCACAAGGCGTTAATCGATCGCAAAGCCGCTGCTATTATTTTGCAGCAGTGGCTAGATGCCAGACGCGCTAGAAGCTAACACGCTAAAACCTACGCGCAGATAAAGGCCCCACCATCAGGAGATAGCACCCGTGGAAATCGATCCCAGTTTGATCAATGAGCCCGCTGAATACCCCATCATCACCTTAAAAGACGAAGATGGGCGTCAGCTTGCCTGCTATGTCGAAAAAAGCATCGATGTTGAGGGTGCAGAATTTTTGCTGCTGCTACCGGTCAATCTCCCAATCGAAATTTTTGTGTGGGAGGCAGACGACGCGGCCAATGACGATGAAGACGAGGCAGCGGAAGTACTCGTTGATGTTGAAGAAGAAGAAATAGACCGGCTGTTTCCAACCGCGCGAGCGGTGCTAGCTGAGCTAGATCTGCTGCTAGAGCGCTCGGCCCATACGCTGACGGCCGTCGGTGATTTGCCAGAAGGTGACGAGGAAGACTGCTTTTCTTTAGATATTAGCGAGGACGATGACGAGCATCCCGTGACCGAAGATTTTCAGATGCTGGCGACCTTTTTCCACGAAGAGGAGCAGTACACGCTCTGTACGCCTTTAGACCCCTTGCTGTTTTTTGCTACGCGCTCAGCCGATGGCTCAGTTGAGCTAGTCGAGCCAGAAGCATTTCAGAAAATGCGATCGCAGCTCGAAGACAAGCTATTTGACGTTTTAGATTAAAGCTGATGGTCGTGTCTTTTGTTGCTCCTTTTGTCGATTAGTGTGTCTTTTGTAATATTGACCTGTTTCTTTAACTATGCGTGCTTCAAAACGGTTCTTCTACATTGTGCTGATTGCCCTATGTGCAATGGTCGCTGGCCAAAGCTGGGCCTGGTGGAGCTGGGCAAAGTCTCCTGTACAGGCTGAAGCTGCCGACGACGAAGACAGCTTTGTCATGGTAGAAATTCCAGAAGGCACCGCTTCTAATCAAATTGGTCAGGACCTAGAAACCAACGGCCTGATTCGATCTACGACTGCCTGGAAGCTACTAAGCAGGTGGAAGTCGCTGCGTGGAGAGGAAGGCAGCTTTCAAGCCGGTAGCTATGCGCTTTCGCCGGGGCAAACCCTCGACCAGATTGCCAGCACCATTTTGGCAGGCGATGTCATTCAAACCAGCTTTACGATTCCAGAGGGTTGGAACCGCGAGCAAATGGCCCAAAGATTTGAGGAGAGAGGGTTCACCAGCGCAGAAGAATTTTTAGCAGCAACCGAAAACATTCCCTCAGACCGATATTCCTGGCTGCCAGCAGATCTCCCGCACCTAGAAGGTTTTTTGTATCCAGATACCTACCAAATGGACACAGGTGCGATGTCGGCAGAGGGTTTGGTCGATGTTATGCTGCGTCGTTTTGAAGCAGTTGCCCTGCCAGTCTACGATGAGCAGCCCAGCCCTTACGGCCTGCTAGACTGGGTTACCCTCTCTAGCATCGTTGAAAAAGAAGCCGTTGTCCCTGAAGAGCGTGACCAGATTGCCAGCGTCTTTGCCCGCCGCCTAGAAGAAGGCATCACCCTGGGCTCCGACCCTACCGTAGAGTACGGCCTTGGCATCGTTCAAACGCCCGAAAATCCGCTCACCTATGCCCAAGTAGAAACGCCCAATCCCTACAATACCTATATCAACGCGGGCCTAACGCCTACGCCCATTGCCAGCCCTGGTATCGCTAGCCTAGAAGCCTCAATTGATCCAGGTCCGACCGAGTTCCTTTACTTTGTGGCCCGTTACGATGGCACCCACGTCTTTAGCCGCACCCTTGCCGATCATGAATCTGCTCAGGCCAGAATTCGCGATCGCATCGACACCCAAAACAACTAGCCTCAAGACGACTAGCCTCAAGGTGACTAGCCTCAAGACGACTAGCCTCAAGGTGACTAGCCTCAAAACGACTAGCCTCGAAACAACTAGCTTCAAAACGTTAACTTTCAATCCCTCACCCCTTCCTACCCCTTTATGAGCTGGGTCAACCACTTGCAGCCCGATCTAATCCTAGAGCAGTCCGTTTTGGGAATTACCCCCGCGCTGCTACAAGCCAAAGGGCTCAAGGGCCTTGTGCTCGATGTTGATGAAACCATTGTGCCAGTTGGGCGAAAGCAGCTTGACCCTGACGTACTCGCCTGGATAAATGACATTCAAAAGGTAGTGCCGCTCTCACTAGTGAGCAACAACGTCGGCTACGAGCGTATTCGCCAAATTGCGGCAAGCATAATGCTAGACAATCAGCCTGTACCGTTTATTGCCAGCGCCGGAAAGCCGTCTCGTCGCAAGCTGCGGATTGCCGCAACGCAGATGGGGCTGCCGTTTGAGCAGATTGCTATGGTGGGCGATCGCTTATTTACCGATGTAGTGGCAGGCAACCGCGTTGGGCTGTTTACTATTTTGGTTGAGCCCATACTAGAACCCAATTCAAAAGATCCTAAAAACCTGCTGCGTAGCGCCGAGTTTTGGATTTCACAGCGGCTTGGCGTAACGCTGCGATCGCTTCCATAGAATCGCCTGCACAGCTAGCGGCTTATACCTTTCGTAAACTACAGGTAGAAACCAAACAAAAGCTTAAGAATAAGAAAGAAGTCAGTATCTCTAGGCATAATGTTTCCAAGGTCAAACTTATGTCAACGACCTGCTTTTAACAAGTTCATACAAAGTCACATTTAACATGCGGGGATGGGTTTAGGCCCACCCCCATTTTTATGCCTAGCCATCCGACATGACCCAGCGTCCCCTACTAGCTTCACAACCAAACGCCGCGCAGCAAACGCTAGTTGTCAAAATCGGCACCTCTAGCCTGACTCGGCTCGAAACAAATCACCTAGCGCTAGCCACACTGGGTCGATTAGTTGAAACGCTCTGTCAGCTGCAGCGGCTGGGTCATCGTGTCATTTTGGTGTCTTCAGGAGCGGTTGGCGTTGGTTGTGCTCGCTTGGGAATGACCCAGCGACCCAAGACAATTGCCCTAAAGCAGGCAGTAGCTGCGGTTGGACAGGGCCGACTAATGCGGGTCTATGATGACTTTTTTAGCGAGCTACAGCAGCCGATTGCCCAGGTACTGCTAACCCGTAGTGATTTGGCGCAGCGATCGCGCTATGTCAACAGCTATCGCACCTTTCGTCAGCTCATGCAGCTTGGTGTGATTCCTATCGTCAACGAAAACGACACCGTCGCTACCGACGAACTCAAATTTGGCGATAACGACACGCTCTCTGCCCTAGTCGCCAGCCTAGTTGGTGCGGACTATCTGTTTTTGCTAACCGATGTGGACCAGCTCTATTCTGCCGACCCTCGGCAAGATCCAACGGCCCAGCCCATCAGCCGTGTCAGCCACATCGATCGGCTCACGGCTAGCGTTGGCGCAGCCGGATCTCGCTGGGGCACAGGCGGCATGTCCACCAAGATAGAGGCTGCTCGCATTGCCACCGCTGCCGGTACACATACCGTCATTACCCAAGGGCAAACGCCTGAGAACGTCCTCAAAATTTTGAGCGGCGAGGCGATCGGCACCCTGTTCGAAGCGCAGTCTACACGCTCAACTGCCAGAAAGCGATGGATTGCTGGCAACCTTATTCCCGCCGGACGCCTCTACCTAGACGCAGGCGCAACCACCGCGATCCAAACAGCAGGCAAGTCTTTACTGCCAGCAGGCATCACCGAAGTAGAAGGAGAGTTTGGCGCTCAAGACGCCGTTTTGCTATGTAATGGCAACGGAGAAGAAATTGCTAGAGGCCTAGTTAACTACAGTGATGAAGACTTGCGCAAAATTTGTGGCCATCGCTCTGCTGACATTGAGCAACTGTTAGGTTATGAAGGGGCAGAAACCGTCATTCATCGAGATAACTTGGTGCTCAAGACTTAGGGCTTAAAACGGCAGCGCTCAAGACTTAGTGCTTTAAAAAAACAGTCTTCAAAAAGACAGTCCTCAAGAAGACAGATGGACAGCACGGTGGGCTCTTGATGATCGCTTAGCGGCTACTCACACTAAAGCCTGTGCTGAGATTGTTTTTGAGCGAACTCGAACCCCCGGCGTGCGTGGTGCCGCTCAGCTTTTTGTTTTGATACGTTTTTCTGTCTCGGCGTGCATCGTAAAGCCGTGCGTTACTTCATTTTTGACTAACTCCTTATTACCTTTAAATATTTTTCCTATGGCGATCGCTTCTTCTGTTTCTGCTGACTCTTCTTCTGCCGACAAGCCCACCATATTGGTGACCGGGGGTGCTGGCTACATTGGTTCACATGCCGTCTTGGCCTTAGAAACCGCAGGCTATCAGACCGTTATTTTAGACAATTTAGAATACGGCCATAAAGAGCTGGCAGAGCAGCATCTAAAAGCAAAGATTATCGTCGGCGATACGACCGATCGGCCTTTGCTAGACGACATTTTTGGCACTTACAATGTCTCAGCGGTAATGCATTTTGCTGCCTACATCGCCGTTGGCGAATCAGTCAGCCATCCGGCCAAATACTATCGCAACAACGTATACGGCACGCTAAACCTACTCGAAGCGATGGTCGCTGCCGACGTGAAGCGCCTGGTCTTTTCTTCAACCTGCGCTATTTACGGCCCGCCCAAAACGGTGCCAATTCCCGAAGATCATCCTCAAAACCCCATCAGCCCCTACGCAACTAGTAAGCTAATGGTGGAGAAAATACTGCTAGATTTTCAATCGGCTTACGGCTTGAACTCAGTTTGCTTTCGCTATTTCAACGCAGCAGGTGCAGATCCACAGGGTCGATTAGGCGAAGACCACAACCCTGAAACCCACCTAATTCCGCTAGTTCTGTTTGCGGCATTAGGAAAGCGAGAGTCAATTTCTATTTTTGGCAACGACTATGAAACGAGAGACGGCACCTGCATTCGCGACTATATTCATGTGTCTGATTTGGCAGATGCCCATGTAAAGGGTGTTGAGTATTTGCTCGCAGGAGGCGAAACGTCTTTCTTTAACCTGGGCAATGGCAATGGCTATACGGTCAAAGAGGTGATTGAGACGGCGCGCCAGGTAACCGGCAAAGAGATTGTGGCGGTGCCGTGCGATCGCCGCCCCGGAGATCCGCCAAGTTTGGTGGGGACTAGCGATCGCGCCAAACAAATCCTAGGCTGGCAGCCGCAGTATGCCGACATCAAAAGCATCATTACCCACGCCTGGCAGTGGCACCAAAAACGTCACGGCAGTTAGTTAGCTGCCAAGCTCAACCTCATTAATTTGATCAAAAGCTAGCAAGGGCGCTAGCAATGCTAGCGCCCTTAACTAAATTTAGAAGTCAGCAGTCAGGACCTCAGCTACGAAGCAGTCGCTACCCCAATCGGACAGGACACATTTGTGCCACCAAGTCCGCAGTATCCACCTGGATTCTTCGCCAGATACTGCTGATGATACTCCTCCGCGTAGTAAAACTCAGGCGCAGGCAAAATCTCCGTCGTGATTTCGCCATAGCCAGACTGCTTCAACGCCTCTTGATACATTTCCTTAGACTGCTTAGCCGCTGCTAGCTGCGCATCAGAATAGGTATAAATGCCCGAGCGATACTGTGTCCCTCTATCGTTACCCTGCTGCATTCCCTGCGTAGGGTTGTGACTCTCCCAGAACAGCTTCAGCACAGCGTCATAGCTAATCACCTTGGGGTCAAAGACAACTTGCACTACTTCATTGTGGCCAGTCATCCCAGAGCAGACTTCTCGGTAAGTTGGGTTAGGTGTGGCACCAGCAGCATAGCCGACAGCAGTGCTGTAAACGCCATCCGCCTGCCAAAACTTGCGCTCGGCACCCCAAAAGCAGCCTAAGCCAAACATAGCCAGCTCCATTCCTGCTGGGAAAGGCGCTGTGAGCCGGTTACCGTTCACATAGTGCTGCTCTGGAACGGGCATTTCCTTGTCACGGCCCGGCAAAGCGTCTTCAGCGCTAGGGATAACGTCTTTTTTTCCAGTTCCAAGTCCAAAAAATGCCATAAGGCTCCTTGTATTTTGATGTGCTAGTAGTCTTTATTTTAGCGACTTCCCTCGGCTCTGCCGGGGGGGCGAAAACCCAACCTCTCTTCTAGCCAATCAGCTAGCCAATCAGCCGTTTTTCGATTTCAGCTTTCACAGCGTCCGCATCGGCTGGCAGTTGAACAGCGGGGTTGGCATACTGGCTGCTTACCTCTTCTAGGGTCGATTCGTGGTAGCCAACTTTAAAGTCAGTAAATTTCAAACCGTGAGCTGTGCTAATTACTACTGTCTTATCCCCTGATTTGATCACGCCCTGCTTGATTAGCTTCTTTAGCACAGCTAGCGCAACACCCGTATGCGGACAGGTAAACATGCCCGTCAAATCAGCATGCGCAGCAGCAGCGGCCAGTTCGTTCTCGGTAGCCTGTTCGACAATGCCATCCGTTTCTACGATTGCTTTGACTGCTTTTTCATAGCTCACCGGGTTACCAATCCTAATAGCGTTAGCCAGCGTGTTTTGCGCAGTTACGTTGATTTTTTCTTTAAAGCCACCTTTAAAAGATTCATAAAAAGGATTGGCTCTGGCCGCTTGAGCGGCAACCAGCCTCGGCATTCGCGTAATCAAGCCCAGATCCATCATCAACTTGAATCCTTTGTAGAGCGCACTGATGTTGCCAAGATTGCCTACCGGAATCACAATCCAGTCAGGTACTTCCCAGTCAAACTGCCGAATGATTTCGATGCCGACCGTCTTTTGACCTTCAATGCGCAGGCTGTTCATTGAATTAGCAAGATAGATCGAGTTGTCTTGGGTCACTTCTTTGACAATTTGCATACAGCCGTCAAAGTCGGTATCGAGTGCGAGCACATGTGCGCCATTGGCGACCGGTTGGATCAGTTGCGCAGTGCTGACTTTACCAGCGGGTAAGAAAATAACGGCTGGGATGCCAGCATGAGCAGCATAAGCAGCTAGCGCAGCGCTAGTATCGCCTGTGCTAGCACAGGCAACGGCTTTGACTGGGCTAGCTGCCTGAGCCATCATTTGTTTGACCACGCTAACTAGCACGGTCATGCCAAGGTCCTTGAAGCTGCCGGTATGACTATTACCGCAGAGCTTGACCCACAGATCGGGAACGCCAAGCTGCTGCCCTAGCCTTTCAGCCCAAAACAAGTTCGTATTGCCCTCGTAGGTGCTGACAATATTTTCGTCAGCCAGCGCCGGAATGATCCACTCTCGCATTCCCCACACCCCGCTGCCATAAGGCCATGTGGTTGTACCCACTCGTGAGTCGAACAGTTGTTTCCATTGACTGGCACTGCGTTTTTTAAGCGGTTCGCGATCATGATGTACTTCTAGCAGGCTGTTGCAGGATGGACAGCTATAGATCACATCAAAGATGGAATGCTTGGCTGAGCAGCCTGTGATGCAGCGAAAATAAACAGTCTGACTATCGGTATCTAATTTGGACTCAACAGCTGACAACATCAGTAGTTCCTGGTAGTAGGCAATAAATTGACAGTCTGTTCATAGCTGTCAAACAGGGTAGCGGGCAAGTGCCCTCTGTTTATGATTATGGAAAAATCTGTATTGTTGGGCATATCAGTCTAAGAATGTAGGAAGATCGAGTGACGTTCTTCTATTTTCCTACAGCTTCTCCTATGGATCGCTTCAGAGTCGAGGTCATTTCAAAAACACCCAACCCACAGCAGACGATTTATGCGGCAATGCATCAAGATTATGCTGAAGCATTCGTATGGGATCAGCGCCATGAGTGGCCTTCAGAAGAAAAAGCAGGAGAGCTGATCATCCGTAATTTGCTTAAAGGCGGGCGCGGCCACTTTGGACCCCTAGAACATCCACAGATCGTATTGAACTGTGGTTTTTTTCCGCATTCGACTATGCAGCAGATTAGAACTCATCGGGTTGGATTAAGCTTCGATGTGCAATGTTTGGCAGGCGATACGGAGGTGACCTTTGTTCATGCGTCTGGTGGCTTGAAGAAATACAAGATTGCTGAGCTTTACGACTTATGGAGCAATGGCGAGCGGGCGGTTCGAGAAAGAAAGGTGGTTGGGCAAAATGGTGAGCCGCCCGGTCAATACCGTCAGGACTGTAAGAAACGCCTTAAAAAGATGCGTCTGCGCGTCCTGAACGAAGATACGGGCTTTTTTGAGATTAGCCACCTTAACGATGTGATGTGCAGTGGCCAGCAGCCCGTTTATCGGTTAACGCTAGAAGATGGTAAAACGCTTGACTGTACTGCTAACCATCGACTGTTTACGGCTGAAGGCTGGCAGCATATGGGGGATGCGGTTGGCCTAGTTGCTGATGAGGATCACGAGGTTCTAGCAACTACGCGACATTGTGAGGTTATGTGCAACGGCGTGTTGAGACCCGATGCTCTTTACACGCACAAGGCGTGGATGAAAGCTCAGCTTAAGCAAGGTCAGAATGCCTTACAGATGGCCAAAACAGCAGCTTGCTCTGTCGAGACGATTAGAAAATGGGTTTACCGGTACGGTCTGAGTCTGAACAGGCGATCGCCCGGTACAGATACGCCGTGGAATAAAGGCATCTCTGGATATCACTTTGATCTAAGCGAGGCGCAGCGTCAGCGCCGTAGAGAGAATGGTAGAAAATATACCCAGAGGGGCTCAACTTCCGTCTTCTGGAAAGGTGGAGTATCTACCGATCGCACTTTAGTAGGTGCTTGGACTCGTCAAATAGCGCCGCAAGTGCACAAGAAATTTGATTACATTTGTCAGCAATGTGGTGAGCAAGGCGGCGCTCTGCACGCTCATCATCTAGTACCTGTTTTTGCAACTGCTGATTTGGCCTACGACTTCAGAAATCTGGTATCTGTTTGCAAGAGATGTCACACAAAACTTCATGCTCAGAATGCTGAAGCTGAGTTTACGCAAGATTTTCAGCCCATAACGCAAATGTCAGCGTGGCAAAAGAAGCCTAGATCCGCTGGTCAAAAGCTAGCAGCTCATGCCGTGAAAGTAGTCAAAGTTGAGTTTTTAGGAACGCAGACGACTTACGACCTACAAGTCGAGGGTGACTGGCACAATTTTGTAGCAAACGGCGTGGTTGTTCACAATTCCTTCCGCTATACGGGCTCTCGGATCTTAGACGTAGCGACAGGTAAAACGGATGTGGAAGATGTGTTTTATTTGCGGCCTATAGGCGCGTATACCGACCGCCAGGGCAAGAAGTATGAATATACCGAGGAGCTACGTCAAGAGGACATTACCTGGTGTATAGAAGGCTGCAAGCGATATAAAACGCGAATTGACCAGGGCTTTTCGGAAGAGCATGCTAGGGGGCTGATTCCTTTTGATGTGCGGCAGCACTGGGTGCTTTCGGCCAATGCTAGGTCGCTGATGCATTTGCTCGATCTACGGTGGAAGGCCGATGCTCAGCTAGAGGCACAAAAGCTCTGTGAGGCAGTTTGGCCCCAGTTTCAAGCCTGGGTACCCGCGATCGCAGCCTGGTATGAAGACACCCGCCTTAAGAAGGCTCGCCTTTCACCGTAGAGAGGCCACTTTAGAGCTGCCCGCTGATTTACAGATTCTATAGCTGACATAAGTAAAACTTATTTATTTGCTTTGCCTTCAGCAGAAGAAACTGCTTTTCGGCATGCGAAGAAAACCTCACTCTGCAGCGTCAGCTCAAGCTCTTCTTCAAAGATAATATGGATGCTCATACCCATGTGCTTATAGATACAGACTCCGTCTCATAGCGTCTATCGCTGCTGTATGCAGACGTTCCCGCTTTTGCATGCTGAGAGTGGCCAGTGATTTATCCGAAATTTAACGGATGTTAAAAGTGAATACATAACAGGCAGCTTTCGCATCAAACCAATTTTATGATGAGCGGTTTTTGAAAGGCCGTGTTAATACTGTAAGGATGTAAATGCATGGCAAAGCATTTATGTCCATGGAACTAGAGGTGGTGAATTTTTGTCTGAAAAGCTACAATCAGCAGAGTTCTAGCAAGCACAGTTAAACTTTACTTGATAAGTGGGTAGTCTCTTTTTAGCTCATTTTCTCAGGTGATTTAAGTGGCTCACAGCTTGTGAGTTCATATGAACAAGTGCGCATAGAAGCCTAGCAGTAGCAGTAGGAAATCCAGTAGATTTTTCGAAGCGTCTATATTCCGGTTCTTATACCCAAACCTTGAAGTAAGCGTCGTTTGCCTATATATTGTTTAGTCGCTCCGGCCTATCGGCCCATCTGTCAAAAGGTAGAAACCCTCTTGAAACCAACCCTTGCGACTCCAAACATGACTCATTGGGAAAGGCCCAAAATAAGGCCAAAGACGCTCTACAGAAATTTTTAGGAAGGCATGATAGAACAAGTCTTTTAGAGAAAATCTTCGGCCTACGCAATGTACCTGATTAATTCATCACTCACTTAAGAAGGAGCAAAAGGAACGCGGCATGACCCAATCTATAGACACAGTTGAGGCTTTAGACCCCAGTGCGAAAAGTGGCGAAGTCACTCACGCTGTAGCCACTATCGACTTGACCGATATGACTAAGTCCACCTCAACAAAGACGGCGAAGAGAGGGTCTGCTAAGGCAACTAAAGCTGCTAAAGCTAAGGCACCCAAAGAGGCTAAGGCTACCAAGGGTGCCACTAAGGGGAAAACGCGCCGTCGCAGTGCAACAACAAAGAAGAAACACTATACAGAAGACTCTATTCGACTGTATTTACAAGAGATTGGTCGCATCCGCTTGCTGCGCGCCGAAGAAGAGATTGAGCTAGCCCGTAAAATCGCTGATTTGCTAGAGCTAGAGCGTATTCGAGATGAAATCGACGATCAGCTAGATGATGAGCCAACCGACGCAGACTGGGCTAATGCGGTAGATATGCCGTTGCCCGCCTTTCAACGCCGGCTGCACTTAGGTCGCCGAGCAAAAGACAAGATGGTTCAATCAAACCTGCGCCTGGTGGTTTCGATCGCCAAGAAGTACATGAACCGGGGCCTGTCTTTTCAAGATCTGATTCAAGAAGGCAGCTTGGGCTTGATTCGCGCAGCCGAAAAGTTTGACCACGAGAAAGGCTATAAGTTTTCGACTTATGCTACTTGGTGGATTCGTCAGGCGATTACACGGGCAATTGCCGATCAGTCTCGAACTATCCGCCTGCCGGTTCATCTCTACGAAACCATTTCTCGCATCAAGAAAACCACTAAGCTACTGTCTCAAGAGCTAGGTCGTAAGCCAACTGAAGAAGAAATTGCGACTCGGATGGAAATGACTATTGAGAAGCTACGCTTCATCGCCAAGTCTGCTCAGCTACCCATTTCGCTAGAGACCCCTATTGGCAAAGAAGAAGATTCTCGCCTGGGCGACTTTATCGAATCTGATGGTGAAACGCCTGAAGATGAGGTGTCGAAAAGCTTGCTGCGTGAGGATCTCGAGAGCGTGCTGAGTACGCTGAGCCCGCGTGAGCGCGATGTGCTACGTCTACGCTATGGCCTAGACGATGGTCGGATGAAAACGCTTGAAGAGATTGGCCAAATTTTCAACGTCACCCGCGAGCGGATTCGTCAGATTGAAGCCAAGGCTTTGCGCAAGCTGCGCCATCCTAATCGCAACAGCGTTTTGAAGGAATATATTCGCTAGCGGCTAAGGCTTTAGGCTTTACTGCACCGAGGCTTTGCTTGAGCGATAGAGTCGCAGAAGAGCTATAAAGGCTGTAGAAAGCGTTTCTGCATGCTTGTTTTTCTGCACATGTAAGGGAAGAAGGTCCACCTGGGCCTTCTTTTTTGTTATAGAACGTTATCAGACGGCAAAGTCTAGCTCTGCGCACTCCGATATGAGAGCGTGTGCAACGAGAAACGAAAGTGGACAAAAATAGGACGAATTGGTACAGTTGTTCTTACTAGTGCGTAGATATTGTCTTTGAAAAATACGATGGAATCTCTAACTCAAGCTCAGCAAGAACTGTACGATTGGCTAGTTGCCTATATTCGCGAGAACCGTCATTCTCCTTCAATTCGACAGATGATGCGTGAAATGAAGCTAAAGTCGCCCGCGCCAGTCCAAAGTCGTTTGGACCATCTGCGTAAAAAGGGCTACATCGACTGGAATGAAGGACAGGCCCGAACAATTCGGATTTTACAGGAAGAGCAGGGGGTACCTATTTTTGGCGCGATCGCAGCAGGTTCTATGGTCGAAGCGTTTACCGATACGGTAGAGCATTTTGATCCGATGTCAATTAGCTTCAAAGGCAGTGACTTTGCGCTTAGAGTCCGAGGCGATTCGATGATAGAAGCCTTGATTGACGATGGCGACATCGTCATTATGCGTAAGGTTCAAGATCCTAAGCGAGTGCGTAATGGGGCCATCGTAGCCGCTCGGGTCGAATCAAATACGACACTCAAGTACTACTACTTTGACAAAGGGAAAGTGATTTTGAAGCCTGCGAATCCTCGATTTGATCCGATAGAATATCCGGCAGAAGAAGTCAGTATTGACGGCGAGCTCGTCGGGGTTTGGCGCAGTCGCGGCTTGGGCTAGTAATCTACTATGGCACTAGAATAAGGGTATGAAAATCGACTAGAGCTTCAAACAGTGACCTATCCAGGGCGAGCCGCGGTATACACTGGTTGACAACGTAACTGTTTGTCTATAAAGGCTTTCGCAATGACAGGTATAGCTGCCACTCAAGATTCTGCTGCCGATCGCTTTGGGAAAAGGTTTTGGCAGATAGTGCTGGTAGGATCTGTTGTTTTCTTACTAGCTGGAGGCGTGGGCTTTGGCTATTTGCGCCTTCATAGCCCTCTGGCTTTGCTAGGCGGCAGCGATCGCCCAGTTGCGGCGGCAAGTGCATTTGTACCTGTTCAATCGCCGTTTACGATTTCTTTGCTGACCGAGCCTGATCGTTTGGTCTCGCTGAGCCAAGCGATCGTTCGCCCAGATCAGCGAGCGCTAGTCCGCGGTGAGATCGAACAAGCACAGCAGAATTTGCAACAGATCACAGGGCTGAGCTATGAGCTCGATGTTCAGCCCTGGCTCGGTCAAGAAATTACGTTTGCCTACACCGCTACAGATTTAGATCGAAATCTAGAAAACGGTCAGCAGCCAGGATATCTTCTGATCTTTGAGATAGCACCTGGGCGATATGAGCAGGCACAGTCTTTTTTACAGTTATTTTGGCAGCGGCAGGCCATTGCTGGCAACGCGCCTATATATCAGACGGTTAGCGGCGTAAAAGTACTGGCTAGTCAGGATACTCAGGCAGCTTCGCTGAGTGCGGCTAGCGCTTTGGCGGGCCGTCAGTTTGTGATGTTTGCCAACGATGTCAGCGTTTTGCGTAACAGCATTCGCGCTGCGCAAACTGCTCAGAACTTAGCGCAAAGCCCGCTCTATCGGCGGCAAGTAGCCGCGCTACCCGACCAGAGAATCGCGCTAGCGTATCTAGATGCGCGTTTGTTGAAGGTGGCTGAACCGGCTGAATCTGTTAAGCCCTTGGGACAAGGACCGGTGCAAGGGCTGGCGAAGGGACAAACTGATCCTCAATTTATTGCAGTCAGTTTAGAGGCGAAGCGAGACGGCCTTATGGCGATCGCACAGCTACCTGAACCTACGGCACTACCTGGAGCGCAACCTAAAGCGTCAAAGGCGCAGATCGTTAGTCTAGACCCACAAGCAGACTCACTTTGGGACTTGGCGCTAGCAGACTACCTTCCGGCTGATAGCGAGCTAGCGGTAATAGGACATAATATTAATGAGCTGAGCGCAGCTTGGGCAATCGCAAAACTGCCAGACAATTTGCTGCCTAAGTTCATGAGTTTGCAGCCGCCTACTGCAAACTCATTTGCAGACGCGCTGTTTGACCCATCAACGGAAGGCTTTGGTAAAGGCTACGCGCTATCTCAAGTAAGCTTTGGGCCGTCTCCCGACTGGGTTTTGGCTGTGCCAAGAGAGACCGCCCAGATAGCCGAGCTCGATCAGGCGGCGATAGCAGCTGGCTACAGCGTCGTGCCCGTGGCGATGGAGACTGCAGACGAAGCGACCGCCTGGACTCGCTTTGCCGCTAAAGGTGGCAAACGCGCTGCGGCTACCGCCCTAGCCAGTCGCCGCAGCGGCTTAGAATCTGAGCTTTTGGGATTGCACCTACAGCAAGGCCGTGTCGAGATTTTTGCCAGCTCGCTGGCCGCGATGGACAGTGCGCTAGAAAGCCAGGCAGCAGAAAGCCAGGCAGCAGAAAGCCAGGCAGCAGAAAGCAAAAGAGTAGAAGGTCAGACAGTAGAAGGCCGAGCGAAAATTCAGATAGGCGCTGAGAGGGCTTTAGCATCATCTCAGTTTGTTCGGGCCACAGCGCCACTAATAGCAGCCAACAGCGATACCAGTATCTATCTCAACTGGCCTAGAGTAGCACCGACCGTTGAGCGACTTTTTCCGATGCTAAATCGTGTTCAGGCGGTTGCTAGCCCGCTCACGAATCATATTGGCAAGATCGCTGCTAGCCATGAGCAAGAAAAGATTCGGATCTTTATTCAGCTAGCTGATTAGACCTTATAAAGGCAATGGCAATGACAGACGATTTAACAATCTGGCCAGTCGTCTGTGCGATCGCCCAAGGAACCCAGCCCAGCGCAGATCAACAGCAGCGGCTGCGAGAATGGCTACTTGAAAGTTCACGGGCAAGCGCTTGGCAGCTATCAGACGACAACGTTGACGTCGTTCTAAATAGTCGTATTCAGCTACTGCAACAGCTGTGTGATCGCTTGAGCAGTGGTGAAATAGTTTTGCCTATCACGGGGGACTGGATCGACTGGATACCTTCTTTATGGTCGCTATGGCTACCTTTGGCGCAAAGTATTGATGGAAAGCAGCGCCAGCTTGACGGGCCGTTCGTTCAAGGCATATTGGGAACGCAAGGCACTGGTAAAACGACCTTGACTCAGATTTTACAGCTTATCTTGGGTTGCCTGGGTCAGCGAGCAGTGAGTCTATCTATTGACGATCTGTATCTGACCTACCATCAGCGCTGTCAGCTACAGCAACAAGACCCGCGATTAATTTGGCGTGGGCCACCTGGAACACACGACGTTGCCCTAGGAATCAAGACGCTGAGCGCGTTTAAAGGCAGCGAGCCTAGTCGCTCTTTGACGCCAGAGCTTGCCATTCCTCGCTTTGACAAGTCTTTGCACAGAGGGCAGGGCGATCGCATTGCGCCTATGCTGACGCAGCAGCCGACCATCCTGCTGTTTGAAGGCTGGTTTACCGGCGCGCAGCCTTTGCCAGAAGAAGCGTTAGCATATGAGAGCTTTGCATTCCCCGACCCAATTTTGACTGCCGAAGACCGGCAGTTCGCCAGAGACTGCAACCATCGGCTGCGGGCCTATCTACCGCTTTGGGAACAGCTAGATAATTTGATTGTTTTACAGCCTCAAGACTACCGGTTTTCGCTGCAGTGGCGGCAGGAAGCTGAGCAGAAAATGATAAGCAGAGGTAAAGATGGGTTATCCCCCGATGAAATCGCCGATTTTGTGGTTTACTTCTGGAAAGCGCTGCATCCTGAGCTATTTGTGACGCCGTTAACTTTAAGTGAATCTAAGCTGAGTCATAAAACGAGCTTAGTGGTGAGTATTGATCGCGACCACAAAATAGCCTGTCTGTATTTACCCTGAAATGGGAATTTTGGAAGAGTATAAAGAGATCAACATAAGTGAGGATATTGAGGTAATGACGGTGAGTATGGATACAACACTTCAGGTGCTAGCACCTACTGGCATCCTCGACGGGACCAAGTCTGCTGACATTCGAGGGCAGGTAACCAGCGCCCTGGAGCGCGGAGCAACAACATTACTGATGGATCTCAAAGACGTTACATTTGTGGATAGCTCTGGCTTAGGAACGCTAGTTTCTGTGCTAAAGAAAGTGCGATCGCAAGATTGTGAAATGTACGTCTGCTCTATCAATCCACAAGTGAAGATGCTGTTTGAGCTGACTAGCATGGACCGTGTGTTCGAGATATTTGAAGATAGAGCTGCTTTTGAAGCCTCTCGTTAGGGCCCTGTCAGCTTCAGGTAAAAGCGGGTAAGAAGTTTTAGATCGGCCTACAGAAAAGAGCCTCTAGCGTTGTCGCCAGAGGCTCTTTTTATTCTTTAGCTGTGCTTCGTTTAGCGGTCCTTTCTAGTAGTACCTATCTTCTAGCTAGCTAGAACGGGATATCGTCGAAATCAGCAGCAGAGGTCGTCGCCGCGGCAGGTGTCTGAGTGGCAGGTTGCGCTTCTGCTGTCGCTGCTGCTGAGGGGGTAGAGTCTGGCTGTGCGCCTTGACCACTAGGAAAACGTCCGGCAGCAATGGGCGTACCCTCGGCAATGGGCACTGACTGTAGTTCACTCAGCGGGCTAACGCGCTGAACAGTCATTTCAGCGCGTTTTTCTTTAAAGCCTTCAGGACGCTCTAAGGTATTCATACCCAGACGACCTTCTAATAAAACGCGATCGCCAGCCTGATAGCGCTCTTGAATCTCTTGCGCCAAATTACCCCAGCCGACTACCTTCATCTGACTGGCGCTGTCGCCTTCCCTGATGCCGGGAAACTTGACCACAAACTCAGCAATTGGCGTTTGATTATCAGCGGTGTAGCGTAGCTGAGGAGCCTGCACAATCTCCGCCATCAAGATGCAGTTGTTCATAAAATACTATCCTTAGTTCCCTGCTCTAATTCAATAAAAGTTTGCACCTTTTGTCGATACGCTCGTAGCTGCTTGTTTACCCAATCTCTGTCTTCACTGTTGGCAAAAATATGAACCAGCGGCTCTCCGGCATCCGGTAATATCAGCACCCAGTTTTGCTGACGTGTGCCTACTATTTTAACGCCGTCTACTAGCTCTAGTCTGTCGGCTGAATGAGTCTCTACAAGATAGCGCATGAGCGCCCCCTTAATCGTGCGCGGGCAGCGGATGGTTTGCAAGCGGTGCGAAATTCGCGGCAGCTCTTCCCAAATTTGACCGAGCGATCGCTCTTGGATTAGCAGCATCTCAATTAGCTTAGCAATGCAAAACATGGCATCAAAACCAGGATGTAGCTGCGGAAAGATAAAGCCCATATCGCCGCTGCCGCCAAGCACTACATTAGAAAGCTCGTGGCAGGTTTCCATCAGAGCAGTTGGATTTGCCTTGGCGCGTACAACTTGCGCATCGTGACGCCGGGCAATTTCTTCGATTGCTCCAGAGGCATGAACCGGTACAACCACCGTGCCGCGCGGATGTGCCGTTAAGATCATATGCGTCATCAGCGCGGTCAGCTGCTCGCCTCGAATCGGTGAGCCCACCTCATCGACTAGAATTAGCTGCTCACCATTGGCCGAAACCTGGACACCGAAGGTTGCTTGCAGCGCCTGAACAACCTGTCCAAGCTGACCAAGCATCTGCTCACGTTCTAGCACGGAGGGCGCAGTCGGGCTAAGACTGGCGTTGAGAACGACCGCGTCGCAGCCAAACTTGCCTAAAAGCCGCGGCAATACCGCGCCTGAGACCGAGTAGGCGTAGTCAATTACTACTTTTGATTTGCTGTTGCGAATAGAGCCGACGTTGAGGTGCTTTTCAAAGGCGGTGGCATATATATCGATCAGCGAAATAGGATAGGTGACCGTGCCGATTTCGTGAATCTGCGATCGCCGCAAATCCTCCTTAAAATACGCTCCTTCGATTTTCTTTTCCTTGCTTTTAGCAATGCCAATACCAATCGGGTCAAAAAACTCAATCAAAATATGGTCTGGCCGCGCAGGGTGCAACCGGATGTGAACACCACCCGCAACTCGCAGGGTCGGCAGCACGTTTCTCGCAATCGGAATAGAAACATCTTCTAAATTTAAAACGTTGATTCCAACCGACATCAGACCGGCAATCAGCGCTCTAGCAACCATTCTAGAAATGCTGCGCTGGTCACGAGAAACGCTAATATGTGCACCCGGCTTGAGCGTAGAGCCAAAAGCCGCGCCCAGCTTAACCGCAAACTCGGGGGTAATATCGATATTAGCCAGGCCAGATACGCCTCGCTGCCCAAAAAGATTTCGCTGAGCCGTGTGCCCCCAAATTAAATTGATGTTGAGCGTTGCGCCCGACTCAATGACTTTGCTAGGCCAGACCCTGACACCGGGGCTGATTTGAGCTTCTTCGCCAATGGTAGAAAGTGCGCCTACAACGGCCCCTTCTAAGACATGGGCGCGGCGGCTGGCCCTAGTTCCTCTAGCGATGACGCAAGCACGCAGATGCACGTCGTCGCCAATGACCGCGCCGTTCCAAATGATAGGCCGCTTGAGATCGGCGTCGCTGCCAATGGTCACGTTATCACCAATAACGGTACCCGCTTCTACAACGGCTCTGTGCCCAATTCGGCAGTTATCACCAATGAGAACAGGTGGGTTGAGCTTGGCGCTCGGGGCAATGAAGGTATTGCGGCCAACCCGAATACCTTGGCTGCTTTCTGGATAGGCATAGTCGAGCGTTACTTTTCCTTGAAGCGCATCGTACTGAGCTTCTCGGTAGGCGTTGAGGTGGCCCACATCACACCAGTAGCCTTCGGCAACGTAGCCGTACATCCGCGCCTGCTTTTCTAGCAATCGTGGAAAGAGATCTTTAGAAAAGTCTTGCTCGCAGTTGGGCGGCAGATAGTCGAGCACAGCAGGCTCGAAAATGTAGACGCCAGTATTAACCGTGTCAGAGAAAACTTCGCTAGTAGAAGGCTTTTCGAGAAAGCGAACGATGCGGCTATCTTTATCAGTAATGACCACGCCAAATTCTAGCGGGTTGGGCACTCGAGTAAGTACTAGGGTTGCGGTGGCTCCCTTTTCCCGATGAAAGGCGATCGCCGCCGTCAGATCAAAATCGGTCACGCTATCGCCACTAATGACAACAAAAGTATCGTCTAATAGCTCTTCGACATTTTTAACGCAGCCAGCGGTGCCCAGCGGCTGATCTTCTTCTACGGCGTAGGTCATTTGCACCCCAAAATCTTGGCCGTTTTGGAAGTAGTCACGCATGACATCGGGCAAATAGAACAAGGTTGCGATCACTTCTGTGATGTGATGGCGTTTGAGAAGGTTAATAATGTGCTCGGCGATGGGGCGATTGAGCACAGGGACCATCGGCTTGGGCAAGTCGCAGGTTAGCGGTCTGAGTCTGGTGCCAGAGCCACCGGCCATGAGTACTGCGCGCATCGTTGCTCTCCTGCTATATCGTTCTATTTTAGACGTTTCGGCTATGGTAGGGAATCAACGGACGCTCGCGTTAATCTTTAAGTAGAGTGAGCAGAGCTTTTGCATGGAAAGCTTTTTGGCGCGCTATTATTGTCCACTAGTATCGTTAGTGCGTAGAAATATTGCCGTTTGGGCACGCTATCCGTTTAGGGACATTACAAGGAGACACCTGTGGGATTTTTTGGGCTAATCTGTGTGGTTATCTATGGCGTCGGGGTTTGGAAGTTTTGGAGTGGGTTCAACCGGACCAACTTTACGAACCAGAAGCTATCCTTGACGCTGCTTTGGCCGGTTTTTTTAATTGGCAATGCCAACTACAGAAAGAACTTTGCGAGGGCGATTAAGGGATCTTAGTCGGCGGTTTACCAGTGGCTTATACCGATGGCTTATTGGGCCCGTCGGCAAGCCAGTCGAAAGACTGGTTAGAGAAGCCTCAGTCGTAATCGATTCCGTCAGAACCGCATCTATCAGAACTGCGCCTATCAGAATCGCGCCCGTCAAATTTTAGGATAAGGCAATATGAATCAGTCCAGTGGCCAATTTTCTCCGATGGGAGATGTTCTGAAGTCTAAGTCTGTGCCCTGGCTGCCGATGATTAGTGCGACAGCCCAACGGTACGACGCGGAATATGCGGGCCAGTCGTTCGAGTTGCCTGAAGAGGTTGAAGCGATGCCTGTGTTTCGCGACTGGGCTTCTGGGTCGCTAGGCTCTCGAATTGCCTCGCCGTTTTGGCAGATAGCCAAACCTAAGAAAAATCAGCACTGCCTCGATATTGGCTGCGGATTTAGCTTTTTAATCTATGAGTGGAAGGCTTGGCAGGCGCGGTTTTACGGTCAAGACGTGAGTGCGATCGCAATCAAAACGCTGCACCAGCGTGGCCCTCAGCTTGACTCCAAACTTTTTCAGGGGGTAAAGCAGGCCCCAGCCCATCAGCTCGACTATCCATCCCAGAACTTTGATCTGGTCTTTGCCACAGGTTTTAGCTGCTACTATCCGCTCGACTATTGGCAAGCGGTGATGGAAGCCGCCAAGCCCTTGATTAAACCAGGTGGTTTTTTGGTGTTTGATGTTGTTGATCCAGGGCAGCCACTGGCTGAGAACTGGGCGATTTTAGAAACATATTTGGGTGCGGATGTTTTTCTAGAGCCTCTAGAAAGCTGGCGAAAGCTGATCAAAACGGTGGGCGCTAAAGTGGTCAAACAGCGAAGCGGTGAGCTGTTTCATCTATATAAAGTACGCTGGGCGTAGGTGCTTGAACAGTAGTGGGCAATAAAATTAGGAAAAGATGGCGACCGTTTGGCTGATCGGAGGCACGAGCGAGAGTGCAGTGCTAGCAACGGCACTATCTAGTCGAGGCGTGCCCTGTGTGATCACGGTAACAACCGCAGCGGCGAAGCGACTATATGCAGACACAGCTCAGGTTCGAGTCGGTCAGCTATCGCCACTAACCCTGCCAGATTTTGTTACCCAGCAGCAGGTGGCTTGCATTTTAGATGCGTCGCATCCGTTTGCCAGCGAAATTTCTAGGCAGGCGATTGCGATCGCTCAGTCGCGCTCAATCCCTTACCTTCGCTACGAGCGAAAGACAGTTGTCTGTAACCATTCAGACGCTGATCCCAGGGTGATTTCAGTAGATTCTATTGAGTCTTTGGTTGCAAGCGATGTTTTGCGACATCAAAGGGTACTGTTTACCATGGGCTACCGATATCTATCAAAGTTTTCGTCGCTGCGCCCTAGCGCTCGCCTGTTTGCCAGAATCTTACCTTCTGTCGAGGCGATCGCAGGTGCAACCGCCGCTGGTTTTTTACCGGCCGACATTATAGCCTTGCGTCCACCGGTATCCGCAGCGCTAGAAGCTGCGCTGTGGCAGCAGTGGCAAATTACGAGGGTCGTTGCCAAAGCGTCTGGTTTACCCAGTGGAGAAGCCATCAAGCGAGAGGTCGCAAATCAGCTAGGTGTCATGCTGATATTGATACAGCGCCCTCAATTAACCTATCCGAATCAAACGCATTCAGTCATAGAAGCTGTGGACTTTTGTTCTAAAGCACACTTGCTTATAAAACATTTGTTCTAAAACACCTGTCCTAAAACGCTCAGGGTGTACTAACCTAGCGCTTAAGTAGGCACTTTATTCTCCTGGCTATTGGTATTGCCTATGGTGCTGCCTGGTGTGAAAAATCCTGTCGCCCACCAGAAAACCAGGCTAGTTCCGCTTCCTTCCTTGACTATTGACTGAGAAATGCTATCGTGATGGCTACTTTTACCGATTGCTGACCTTCTACCCGCTCAATGCCCCTCCCTCCTATGCAATCTAGGCCGACCCCACCTTCTTTTAATTCGTCATCACAAGGCAGTCGCCGTGTTGGGTCTAACGCTGGAATGGCGGCAGGAATGCCGAGCACAGTGCCTGGCGGTAGCTCGGTCTATGCGCTCAAAGAGCTGGTTGCTCGTTTGCAGCGAGAGCAATACAAAATTCAAGACTTATTGAGCTCATTAGGTTTTGCCCTACGCAGCCTCAACAATCTAAGTCAGTTTTTAGAGCTGATTCCCATGATTGCTAGCCGGGTAACCGATGCTTCTGGGGGCGCACTCGTAATGTTTCAGCCAGACGGTCAGCTGCGCCTAGAGCAGCTTCACTGTGCTGGGGCCGGAGACTGCAAGAATGTCCGGCTGGCCTTAGAGATGGCGACCCGGCAGATCGCGGCTTCGGGGCCGCACAGTCTAGGCCCTACCGACGCGTCGAGTCCGCTCGCAAGCGACGCCATGCTGTCTTTAGACCGGCAGGCAGGTCGCTATTTAGGCGCAGATTTTCAGATTTTTGGCACCGCGATTATTGTTCAAAACATTGAGCGCGGACGGCTCTATGTCTTTAGCGAGGAAGGTGACTATACTTGGAGCGAAACCCGGCAAAAGCTGGTTAGGCTGGTGGCTGACCAAACGGCGGTAGCAATTGAAAATAACGCCCTGACAAGTGAGCTGCGTCACAAAGAGCGTTTGGATAGGGAGCTAGAGCTAGGCGCGGAAATTCAAGCTCAGCTACTGCCGCGTCAGTGCCCCAAGATTGAAGGGGTAGACCTGGCTGCTAGGTGCCAGACGGCCAATAAGGTCGGCGGTGACTACTATGACTTTATTCCGACGACATACGAGCAGCTACGACAGCCTGAGGCCGATGCCTCTCAAGAAAAACCATGGAACTTTGCGATTGGTGATGTGATGGGTAAAGGAGTGCCCGCAGGCTTAATGATGACGATGCTGCGCGGTATGCTGCGAGCAGAAGTGCTCAACAGCCATTCTCCCGGTCATTTGCTTCAGCATTTGAACTGGGTTATGCATACCGATCTTGAAAGCTCTCATCGGTTTGTGACGCTGTTTTGCGCTCAATATGATCCACGTACGCAGGTGCTGTGCTATGGCAATGCGGCGCACAACCCGCCATTGCTGTGGCAGGCGGCCAATGGAGAAGTGGTACGGCTAGATGCAGACGGGATGCTGCTGGGCCTAGATATGGATACTCACTATCAAGAAAATCAGGTGCAGTTGCAGCCTGGAGATACGCTTATCTATTACACCGATGGCTTTACCGAGGCTGCGGATCGCAGCGGTCAGCGCTTTGATGAAGATAATTTGATTGACTCTTTTCGCTGGGCCTGTCGCAATTTCTCTAGTTCTGATGAGATTTTGACCTACTTGTTCAAGATGCTGCAGCGCTTTGTCGGCACCGACCGTGAGGCCGATGACGATACGACGCTGGTGGTGATGAGAATTACCCGCGAGGCAGAATTTCGGCAGCTTTCGACAGCTGGGCTAGTCGCGTAGCATTTATAGCTTGGGCGCATCGTAGATTTGCTCAAATCTACGATGGTTGTTGGATATTTGGCGATCGCTGGGTACTGTGATGAGTGCTGAACGCGCCAGTAATGCTGGTTTTGAGGCTTATGGATGCTTTTGAATTTTATGCCAGTCAGCTAGAGTGGCCAGCATCAGAGAGCCTAATCCTAGATAGCTCAGTACTAGATAGCTCAGTACTAGATAGCCCAGCCCTAGACAGCCCAGTCCCAGGCTCTATGACAGCAGGCACACCCGTGATTATCCAGTACTTTGATCAGGACTTGATTGGGGATACAGGCACGATGCTGAAGGGCTTTTATGAGTCGGGTCAGCTTTGGGCGCTGTTGATTGGGCTGGTGTTGGGATACATGCTTAAGTCGTTTACGTCCTACGGGTAGCGTCGGCCTTACTCAGCGACCAGCGAGGACTTGACGGCACTTTGCTCTCGGCTGTTAGGCGGCATTCAGCGGCTGAGGACTGGCTGCTATTTGTCAGAAGGATTGAGGCTTAGCTGCTACTGTATAGATTGTGATTTTTTGAACATTTTTTATACTTAGCAAGCATAGGAGTACGCGCAGATAGTGGCTACATCAACTCAACAGGCTTGGAGTCAACGCTTTGAGTCGGCGCTGCATCCAGCGATCGCTCGCTTCAACGCCAGTATCGGGTTTGATATTGGCCTGCTAGAGTCTGACCTGACTGGGTCAGTAGCGCATGCCAAAATGCTGGCCAAAGTAGGCGTGCTTTCTGAAGCTGAGTGTGAGCAGATTATCTCAGGGCTAGAGACGATTCGCGATGAGTACCGCAAAGGTGAATTTAATCCGGGCATAGATGAAGAGGACGTACACTTTGCGGTAGAACATCGCCTCATTGAGCTGGTAGGCGATGGTGGCAAAAAGCTGCACACGGCGCGCTCTAGAAACGATCAGGTAGGAACAGACGTACGCCTATATCTACGTGGACAAATCGAGCAGATTCGCCAGCAGATCAAGGCATTTCAGCAGGCTATTTTTGAGCTAGCTAGTCAGCATGTGGAGACGCTGATTCCAGGCTATACGCATTTGCAGCGAGCGCAGCCGCTCAGCTTGGCACATCACCTGCTGGCCTATTTTGAAATGACCCAGCGCGATTGGGAGCGGCTAGGCGATGTGCTTAAGCGGGTAAATATTTCGCCGCTGGGCTGCGGGGCACTAGCGGGCACGACGTTTCCAATTGACCGGGCCTATTCAGCCGAGCTGCTGGGCTTTGATCAGATCTATCACAATAGTTTGGACGGGGTAAGCGATCGCGATTTTGCTATCGAATTTGCCAGCGCCGCTAGCCTGATCATGGTGCACCTATCGCGCCTATCCGAAGAGATTATTTTCTGGGCGTCAGAGGAGTTTCGCTTTGTTACTCTCAGCGATACCTGCTCTACTGGATCGAGCATTATGCCGCAGAAGAAAAACCCAGATGTGCCCGAGCTGGTGCGCGGTAAGACCGGGCGAACGTTTGGCCACTTGCAGGGCCTGCTGGTGATGATGAAAGGCTTACCGCTGGCTTACAACAAAGACTTGCAAGAAGACAAAGAAGCTCTGTTTGATACGGTAGCAACGGTCTCTGGCTGCTTGGAGGCGATGACAATTTTGCTGCAAGAAGGCATTACCTTCCGAACAGAAAGATTAAATCAGGCGGTTGCTGAAGACTTCTCTAATGCGACAGACGTAGCAGATTACCTCGCGGCAAAAGGGGTTCCTTTCCGTGAGGCGTACAACCTGGTAGGTAAGGTGGTAAAGACCTCTTTAGCCGTAGGGAAGCTGCTAAAGGATTTGAGCCTAGAAGAATGGCAGGCGCTGCATCCGAAGTTTGAGTCAGATATTTATGAGGCGATCACCCCGGCCCAAGTCGTCTCGGCTCGTAACAGTGCGGGCGGCACTGGCTTTGAACAGGTGAGAGGCGCATTAGAGCGAGCACAATCTCTTCTGTCAAGCTAATAGGTATTAGCTGCGATTGATGATAGCACCGACTGAAATAGAGATATTTGGAAAGGCCAGCGGTGTGATTTCACCGTCTGTATACGACGTGCAAGCGGTATACAGTCCGGCTTGGGGATCCCTAAAAACGATGAGCGATCGCGCTTTAAGATTGGCAATCCAATATTCGGCGATATTGACTTCTGCGTATACACGGCTCTTTAAATTGAGATCTTTGCTGAGACTAGCATCTGAGTATTCAATCAGCCAAAAGATGTCTTCTGGGTATGGATGATGATCAAGATATGCTTTGCCGAGACGTTGAACAACCGCAATATCTGGCTGTGGCTCGGAGCGATTGGGTAACGTGATGGGATGACCGTAGCGTACCTTAGCCCGTTCCCCTAGCAACCGAGTTAAATACTCACTAGATTCGGACACGAAATATGCGTGGGGCTCGCCTTCGGGTGGCATTTCGACGATTTCTCCTCGGATAAGCTCAACTCGCCGATTGTCTAGCACGCCTGCGGCAATCATGCGATGGTATTCTGCCAAGGTCCACTTTGCCGCTACAACTGTCATTGTCGTGTGCTCCAGAATTGCGATCGCTTAAAGCAGTCTTCAATAGATGATCGTTTAATGCTCATATTGTAACAGCGCCTTTTTAGGCATTCCTTCAGGAGAAATCAGAATCAATGGCCACGCTTAGCCTTTGCATGATCGTAAAAGACGAAGCCAAAAACCTGCCGCTGGTGCTAGCGAGCGTAAAAGGTCTGCCAGATGAAATCATCGTGCTCGATACGGGCTCTGGAGACGCAACGCCAACTATTGCCGAGGCCGCTGGCGCAAAAGTAGATTTTCTGATGTGGGGCGACGACTTTTCGGTGGCTCGCAATGCGTCGCTATCGCGGGCGACTAAAGATTGGATTTTGGTGCTTGATGCCGATGAGACCTTGACGCCAGCTGGGTATGAATTTATTCGCTCGCTGAAGGAAGACCGGAAGCTGGGGCAAATAAGCCCTGACGATTTGCTGCTAGTGGCAATGATGCGCCGAGAAATTGGGGCAAACCAGTCACCGTATACTCAAGTTTCTCGACTGTTTCGCAACCTGAGCAAGGTGAGATATACGCGGCCCTATCACGAGGGGGTAGAGGAGAGCGTACAGGCTTTGATGTCGGCTGAGTCGCACTGGCAGGTGGCGCAGCTAGGAACGGTGGCGATTGACCACACGGGCTACGGTGTAGATGCGATCGCAGCTAAAGACAAGTTCAATCGGGCACAGCGGATTATGGCCAAGCATCTGGCAGCGTATCCAGAAGATGCCTACACCGCTAACAAGCTTGGGGCGCTTTATACCCAAAGTCAAGAGTGGACAAAGGCAGTAGACCTGTTACAGAACGCGCTACGCTCGGGAAATTTTGATCCGCTGACGGCCTACGAGCTGTACTATCACTTGGGCATTGCCTACCGGCATCTAGCCGATCAGCTAGACGATAACGAGCTATTGGGTAAAGCAGAAGCGGCCTATCGTCAGGCGATCGCATCTCCGGTGGCCGGACTGCTAAAGCTAGGAGCCTGTTTGAATTTGGGCACTTTGCTGAAGTTAAAAGGTGATTTTGAAGGTGCGATCGCCCAGTACGAATCAGCAGGACGGATCGATCCGAAACAGCCAGTTACCTTTTTCAACTTGGGCGTGGTGCACCGTGCCAAAGGCTATCTAGAACCCGCGCAGCGTGCCTACGAATACGCAATCTCACTAGATCCAAATTACGGCGCGGCCTACCAGAACTTAGCCGTGGTGCTCTTTAAGCTGGGCAAGCTGCCAGAGAGTAAAGCAGCTTTTGAACAGGCCATTCGCTTGGTCAAAAACACAAACCCTGCCGAAGCCGAAAGACTCAGACAGGGCATGAAGACTTTAAAAATTGATGAAGCGTTAGGGCTGTGAGATCTTTGTCTAACCGCTGTCTCGGTTTATTGAAACCTCGATTTATCGGCTGACGCATGGCCGCGCTCAGGCATAGCCTGTGACTTCTCCCAGGGCGAGATTCTCTCATTTTCCCAGGACGAGATTCTCCCATAGATACCCGGTTGCCAAAAGGCTTTGTGCTGAGACTCGTCCCTGAGCGTGGGGCGATCGGGATGGTTACGAGGCAGCAGCAGCCGCTTACACTTGTAGATAATGTCATCCCAAGTGAGTTCAGGCTGATTGAGCATATTGCGAAATGCGCTCAGCACGGCTTCGGACGCATCGCTCTGACAAGCGTACAGCGGCTCTGAGGCTCTTATGGGATCTATTTGAACGGCTGCAATGCCTTGACGAACGGCCTTGTAAACAACCTCAGCTTGAATTTTCCCAGCCTTTTCGTATTGCATTTGCCAACCCTTTTCGCTAGAGGCATAGAGAGACGGTAAGCGATTGAGCGCATAGGTTTCGACCTCAACGGTTTTGATATATTGGCGCAGCTTGGAAGGAAGCTTGGCCTTTTGTCGGGCAACTTCTTCTGCCACTAGTCGCTCCATAACGTTGGTGTAGGCTCTATCGACCTGGAAAAAAGGATTGCTCATAACCGTAAACCCGAGTAACGATGGATTTAGAGGCCTTTGATGGTAGGGCCTTCTGCTTAAGTTACCCGTTGAGTTTGATTAGTAAAACATGCCATATAGCAGTCAACGGACGCATTCGTTAACGGCTAGTCGAGTCAGCTGTTGCTAATAAAGTCTGCTAGCGACAACAAATGTCCTAACTAGCTCGACGGGGAAAAATAGTCGTAAAAGAAGCCCTGAGTTGGATGACTCCAATCAGGACTTTTCCTACTTTATGGCAGGCCTATTATGCAGTTACAAGCTCAGCGGGCAATCGCTTGAATGCCAACCGCTCGTTTTCTACGTCCACAAAAATGGTGTCCCCAGGAACAAACTCGCTGCGCAAGATTGCCTTGGCTAGCTGGGTTTCGACTTCGCGCTGAATCGCTCTTTTGAGTGGGCGTGCACCATAGGTCGGATCGTAGCCGACGTCGGCAACAAAATCTAAAGCGGCATCTGAGAGCTTTAGGGTGAGTTTGCGCTCTGCTAAGCGTTTTTCCAATCGCTTGATTTGGATTTTGACGATGTCGCGGAGCTGAGATTTCATCAGGGCATGGAAAATGATGATTTCATCAATGCGGTTGAGAAACTCAGGGCGGAACTGGTTGCGCAGGGCATTGGTAACGCGCGATCGCATTTCGTCGTACTGGGTATCATCACCTGCGATATCTAAGATATACTGCGAGCCAATGTTACTGGTCATGATGATAATCGAATTGGTGAAGTCCACCGTGCGCCCCTGCGAGTCGGTAATTCGACCGTCGTCTAGCACCTGCAAAAGGATGTTAAAAACATCGGGATGGGCTTTCTCAATTTCATCGAACAAGATGACCGAGAAAGGGCGACGGCGAACGGCCTCAGTTAGCTGACCGCCTTCGTCGTAGCCGACGTACCCGGGAGGCGCACCCACCAAACGAGAAACAGCGTGCTTCTCCATATACTCAGACATATCAATGCGTACCATCGCATTTTCGGTGTCAAACAGGTAGCTGGCGAGGGCCTTTGCTAACTCTGTTTTACCGACACCCGTAGGGCCAAGAAAAATGAAGCTGGCCATAGGCCGATCAGGATCGGCTAGTCCGGCGCGCGATCGCTGAATCGAATCTGCGACTGCTGTCACCGCCTCATCTTGGCCAATTACCCGCTGATGCAGCTCATCTTCTAGATTCAGCAGCTTTTGCATCTCCGACTCCACCAGCTTGCTGAGCGGAATACCTGTCCATTTAGAAATGATTTCCGCAATATCCGACTCGGTGACTTCCTCTCGCAGCAGCGTTTTACCCGAAGTTTGCGTTTCGCTAATTTCAGCTTCCGCGTCTGCTAGTCGCTTTTGCAGCTCAGGCAGCTTGCCGTACTTCAGCTCAGCCGCCTTGTTTAGCTCAGCAGCACGCTCAGCCTGCTCAATTTCTACATTCACCCGGTCAATTTCTTCCTTAATGATTTGAACTTGACCAATAATGTCCTTTTCAGACTGCCACTGAGCGCTGAGTTCGCCCTGTTCTTCTTTCAGATCGGCTAGCTCTTTTTCCAGCTTTTCCAAGCGGTCTATAGAAGCCGGATCGCTCTCTTTTTGCAGCGACAGACGCTCCATTTCCATCTGCAGAATTTTGCGGTCTATCTCATCTAGCTCTTCTGGCTTGGAGGTGATCTCCATTTTTAGCTTGGCGGCGGCTTCGTCTACCAGGTCAATAGCTTTGTCTGGCAAGAATCTATCGCTGATATAGCGGGTTGACAGCGCCGCTGCGGCAACTAGGGCACCGTCTGCAATCTGAACGCCGTGGTGCACTTCATAGCGCTCCTTTAGGCCCCTAAGAATAGACACCGTATCTTCTACCGAAGGCTGATCGACGTAGACCTGCTGAAATCTGCGCTCTAGAGCAGCGTCTTTCTCAATATGCTGACGATATTCGTCTAGCGTGGTCGCACCAATACAGCGCAGCTCACCACGAGCGAGCATTGGCTTTAGCAAGTTGCCTGCGTCCATTGCGCCTTGAGATGCACCTGCGCCCACAACGGTATGAATCTCGTCAATAAAAAGGACAATCTGACCCGCAGATTCTGTGACCTCTTTGAGCACGGCCTTCAGGCGTTCTTCAAATTCGCCGCGATACTTAGCACCAGCAATCAGTGCGCCCATATCAAGTGAGATCAAAGTGCGATCTTGTAAAGACTGAGGCACGTCGCCACGGACAATGCGCTGGGCCAAGCCTTCTGCGATCGCAGTTTTACCCACCCCTGGCTCACCGATTAGCACCGGATTGTTTTTTGTTCGGCGCGACAGAATTTGAATCGTGCGCCGAATTTCGTCGTCACGGCCAATCACCGGATCTAGCCGGCCTTCACGGGCATAGGCGGTCAGGTCGCGGCCATATTTTTCTAGCGATTCGTACTTGCCTTCAGGATTTTGATCGGTCACTTTTTGATTGCCTCTAATCTGCGTAATAGCTTGCTTTAAGTCTTTTTCACTCGCGCCCAGGTCTTTAAATAGCCCCTGGCCAAAACGTTTGTCCTTGGTATAGGCCAAGACAAGATGCTCGATAGAAACGTATTCGTCATCAAAGTCCTGACGGTAGTTATCTGCATTGTCTATCAGTTTGCTCGTAGCGCTACTCACATAGATAGACTCACTAGCACCCGTTACTTTGGGCTGCTTGTTGATAAATGCACTCGTCTGGCTGTGCAGCGCGCTCACCGATAAGCCAGCTTTCTCAAAAATACGAGAGGCCAGTCCTTCTTGCTCCAGCAGCGATCGCATCAGATGCTCTGGTTCTAGCTGCTGATGGCTAGATTGCTTGACGATGTCCAAAGCGCTATTGAGTGCGCTTTGCACCTTCTCAGTAAACTTATTGGGATCGTTAATCTGCATGGATTTCCTCCAGCCACTGCGTTCGTTGTCTCCATTGTAAAAAAGCCTCAGCTTTTTACGATTCGGTGTTTACGGCTCCAAAAGGTAGGTATAGCCGCCCCTTTGCCTTAGATAGCGTCTTAAACAGCAGCAAGTTTGGGCTGAAAGAACCGAACCGGATGGCCCAGAATAGAAGCGCTAATACTGGAACTGAAGAGATTCAACCTGCGTCTGTAGTTAAGAGAGAAAGTCCTAACAAGCAGCGTATTTATTGTGTCAGGTGAAGTGCTTAGACCCATCGCCATTCGTTCTTGGCCTACCCAGCGGCAGGCGATCCCAACTAGATACATCACGCAGTGCCTAGCGGCGGTAGCGGCCTTTATCTTGGCCACTCTAATGCTCGGCCAAATGATTCCGAGCCCCGAGATTCCTTCCAACGTTGTTTTCATTGGCCCGAAGAACGACTACTATCAGACCCACAAAGACAAATACAACGCTTTATTTTTCGGCTCTAGTCGGGTGTACAACCAAATTGAGCCAGATGTATTTGACGCCTCGGCTCGCGCCGCAGGGGTTGCGGTCAATAGCTATAACTTTGGCATTCCCGCGATGCGGGCGCTCGATAGCACCGTTTTGCTGGAAGCAGCGCTAAAAGAGCCGCCCGCAGACCTTAAGTGGGTTTTCTTTGAAACCATATTAGACAAAGGCTATGAGCCTATTCCCAATGCGCGTACTCAGCGGGCAATGTACTGGCACACTTGGGAAAATACAGGCTTAGCGGCTCGCTACATTTTGAGGTCTGAAGCTTCTGCACCAGAAAAAGCAGTGCTGTTGGCCAGTCATTTTTTGCCCGCGCTGTACCGGCAGACAAATGTAGGCCGCCTGTTTTCACAGGTTTTACCTAGCGAATTCTCAGCCGAAGAACGTGAAATTGCCAGACAATTCACCCTAAATGAAGGCTACTTACCGCTAGTTGATGAGTCTGATCCCAAGCGCCAAGCTTTCCTTGCCAGTCAGGCAGAGTACGCGGCGCAGGTCGCTAGCATCACGCAGCCCGTCAGCTCGTCTGATGATGGCACCGTAGAAACCGCCTCGTCGGCAGCGCCGCCGCCAGCCTTAGCCGCCAATAAGCAAATGCTGCTAGCAAAGGTAACGCAGATAATTCGTGCGGCGGGCGCAGAGCCTATTTTTATCGAGCCACCTTCACTCGATCCAGATCGAGATTTTCGGGTGGCCTTAGCGCGAGGTGAAATTGATACCCTGCTAGCTTACAAAGATCCGCTGCGGTTTCCACAGCTATACCGGGCCGATCAGCGTTTCGATGCCGAGCATCTGAACCCCACTGCGGCGCGTGAATTTTCACGATTGCTCGCTCAAGATTTCGCTCAGTCTATCCACAACTAAATCTATTTAAAGCTGGTTCTATTCAGTCCAGGTGGCTTTACTAGCACCAGGGCCTGATCTTCGCGTGCGTCTACCATGATTTTTACAGAATTTAGGTTTTTCCTGTTTTTTGCCATTGTTTTTGGCCTTTACTGGGCTTTACGACGAAACAGCTGGCGAAAGGTCTGGATTTTACTGTGCAGCTATGCCTTCTATGGGGCTTGGGACTGGCGGTTTTTGACTTTGATTGTTGGCTCTACGCTGGTGGACTACGCTGTCGGCTTGAATCTGGGTAAAGCTGACGCTACGCCAAAAGTGCGCAGGGCGTGGCTGTTTGTGAGCCTGTGCGCCAATTTGGGAGCGCTGGCATTCTTCAAATATGCCAACTTTTTTGCAGATTCGGCGGTGGGCTTTTTTGGCCAGCTTGGTCTACCGGTAAATTCGGTAACGCTAAATATTGTGCTGCCAGTGGGGATTAGCTTTTATACGTTCCAGACCCTAAGCTACTCAATTGACATTTATAAAGGGCGTTTGCAGCCGAGGGAAAGCCTGTTGGACCTGGCGGCGTTTGTGGCCTTTTTTCCGCAGCTGGTAGCAGGGCCGATTGTGCGAGCATCTGACTTTTTGCCGCAGCTTGAGAGTTCGCGCCAGTTTGCTCAGGTAAATGCGCGGGCTTGTCTCACCTTATTTATGGTGGGCTTTTTTAAGAAGGCGTGTGTGTCAAACAACCTAGCTCCGATTGTCGATCGCTATTTTTCTGACCCGTCGGCGTTTGACGCGCTGAGCGGCTGGATTGCGGTGCTAGGCTATACCACTCAGATCTACTGCGATTTTTCGGGTTACTCAGACATGGCGATCGCCTGCGCGGGCCTTTTGGGCTATGAGCTGTGCGAGAACTTTAACTATCCTTACTTCGCCAGCAGCATTACTGACTTCTGGCGGCGCTGGCATATTAGCCTTTCTACCTGGCTAAAGGACTATTTGTATATTCCGCTGGGGGGCAACCGGGGCGGGCAGTGGTTTACCTATCGCAACTTGATGCTGACGATGGTGCTGGGCGGCTTGTGGCACGGGGCCGCTTGGACATTTGTGGTGTGGGGAGCGCTGCACGGAGGGGCGTTGATTGTGCACAAGGAGTGGAGCAAGCTTACGCGCAGCATGCCATCGCTGAGTCAGCCGTCGGAGTGGATGGCTATAGCAAATACGGTATTGACGTTTTATTGGGTGTGCATTACATGGGTATTTTTCCGAGCAAACAGCTTTGGAGAGGCAATGGTAGTGCTCAAATCGTTTGTGGGGTTGCGATCGCCTGGAACCGAGCAGCTTAGCCTTTCACTTTTAGGCATTATTTTCGTGCTGGCCTGTATCCATTGGCTCACTGCCAAGCAAGTGTGGACACAGGCAGTAGACCGGCTGCCAGGTCAGCTCTATGCAGTTGCCTATGGCTTCTTAGCCGCCTTGATTTTGACTTTAGTTCCGGTGGGATATACGCCTTTTATCTACTTTCAGTTTTGACCATTTGCCAGCCTAGGGCCTGTTATCTAAGATTTGTAGTCTAGGATCAGTCATCTGGGATCTGGCGTCTAGGATCTGGTGTCTAGGATCTGGCGTCTAGGATTTGTAGTGTGGGATCGACCTGGAGATTAATTCGGGGTTGTCCGATCGCGCTTACCTGGAAATAGATCCACAAAGTGGTGTAAAGACAAGCCGTAAAGAGGCTACATTCTTCTTGACAAGCTTGAATTGGTTGCCCAATCAGGCTATACAACTGTTGAAGCAGAATAGGCACTTCTTTGGCACCTCGTTCCCGCGCGATTTCTAAAAAAATATATGCGACCTATCGGCGGCAGCAGCCCTTACAGCGTATTTTGCGAACGCTGTCGCCTATCGAATTTGTCCGATTTTTAGGCTATCTCAATCTGCGGGTTTTACGGCAGGTCGTTCGTACGACCTTTCGGCAGAGGCTGCCTAGTCTAGCTTCTGAGATGGCCTACAACTGGATGCTAGGCCTTTTCCCAGGAATTCTGGCTCTTTTGACCGCAATTGGTATTTTTAGTCCGCTCAAGCAGACGTTTGCTAACTTAGCAGGCCTGCTCAGCGAGATCGCACCGGGCGGCGTACCAGAGTTAATTTATGACTTTGAAACTGTCGTAACCGATAGCCAAAGCCGAGGCTTATTCTCGGTGAGTTTTGTGTTTGCCCTGTGGGCCTCGGCAGGTGCGATGAGTGCGGCAATGCGATCGCTCGACCAAATGCATCAAATTCCACCCCGGCGGCGACGCCCCTTTTGGAAAGCGCGGCTGGTATCTATCACACTGACGTTAGGGACGATCGCCCTTCTGATTACCGCTTCTTCGCTGGTGTTTATCAGTAACTGGGCCGTACAGCAGCTAGTCAATCATAGCCAGGGCGACATCAGCATTTGGGTCTCAGCCGTCTGGAGCTTTTTTCGCTGGCCCTTAGCGCTAGGCATAATGTCAGCAGCCTTTGCTTTTATCTATCGCTATGGCCCTAGTCAGTGGGCACCTGGTAAGCCGCTCATGCCAGGCGCAATCCTAGCAGCTCTCTCTTGGGCAATAGTTTCAGGACTGTTTCGACTATATGTCATTCACTTCGGTAATTTTGTGTACAGCGCGGTGGCAACGGTCATTGTACTGCTGCTGTGGCTATGGATTACGTCTCTAGTAATGCTAATTGGAGATCTGTTGAATCTGACAGTAGGAGAGGCGATGAGTGCGGCTAGAGCGCAAAACGATCGTCTGGCGTCAGCGCGTGGACTGCAAGCTGTTGAAGAGAAAGACACTCAGACAGGCGAGAATAAGTAGCCAAAGCACTAGTCCTGGTAAGAAGGAGAGCAGCGTTAGACCGCGCAGGACCCACACGCCAATAGTGAAGCAAGCTAGAAACAGTAAGAGCTGAGCACCGGGCTTGAGGCGAAATCGTTTTGACATGGTAAAGCTTTGGTTTTGTTGTCCAAATAGCGACAGGTTTAGTGCTGTTGAATACGGTTTTTCGTCAGCGCTACCGTTAGGTTTAGCTCACTAGAACATAAACAACATTTCTTTATAGCTTTGGTCGTTGTTAAGTTCAGTACAGTAGCTGCCTAAAGCATGGGTGCATTCATAGCAGGTATGTTCGCAACTTTGGTATACCACACTGCCATAGATTGAGCTTCTTAAAGTATTTTCTGTTTGAAACGAGCGGCCATTTTTTCTTTTTTCGGCAAAAAACACCGCTGTTTCGGTAGTTGTGCTTAAAAAGGTGCGGACTCTTACGCAAGTAGTGGGTATGTTCAACGTGCGAGGCTAGTGGCGTTGGTATGTTTACTAAAAGTTTATGCGTTCCTTGTTATTGGCTTAATCTGATTTCAGTGAAACTAGGCAATAATGGCACCAGTCATAAAAGATTCAGCTCCCTTATCACTAAAGGCACACGGCTGCGCTTTACCTCAGCTATACGCGCTATTAACTTTTCTCTTTCAACCATGCTTGTTTAATCCTCTCTTTTAACAGCAGGTATCACCTGCGCTTCTTTGATCGACTTTTTCAAATATTACGAGTTTCCCTTCTTTATTTAAGCTTTTTGGACCCTATGACAGTTTCTACTCTTTCATGTACTGCGCCTCGGGTTACAGCGCAACAGGCGCGATCGCTAATGCAGGGCGAGGTACTTATTTCAACAACACCAGTAGGCGCTGGGGCAGCAGTCACAGCGACCATGTATGTCCCTTTAATCAGACAAAAGACCTGGCAGCAACTCACGGATTACAGCCAGTGGGTGCACTACTTTCCAGATATTGTGCAGAGCCAGGTGTTAGATCAAGTATTAGAAGCAAAGCGCCAGACAAAATCCCATCCGGCGACTCGTCGCTTATATCAGGTGGCTCGTAAGGCTTTCATGATGTTCTCGGCTCAGGTAGAAATTTATCTTCAGGTAATTGAAACGCTTCATCAGCAGATTCAGTTTCGCTTTGAGCGCGGTACGTTTTCTGATTTTGCGGCTGACCTGACGCTAGAAGACTATGCCCAGGGCACGCTATTAACCTATTCGGTCAAGGCAACGCCCTTGATCCCAGTGCCTAGCTTTTTGATTGAGCAGGCGATTCGGCATGACCTGCCTGGTAATATGAAGACGATGCGCCGTGTGATGTGTGCGGCTTAACCTCCTTCATTCCATATGACCAATCGCTCTATTAAGTTAGACGACCGTCTCTATGACTATTTGTTAGCATCGACGCTACGCGAATCTGCCGTACAGGCCGAGCTGAGGCAAGTAACTGCCGAGCACCCACAGGCTCAGATGCAGATTGCACCAGAGCAAGGACAGCTTATGGCGCTACTGGTGCAGCTCATAGGGGCAAAGAAGACATTAGAGATTGGGGTGTTTACAGGCTATAGCGCCTTGGCGGTGGCGATCGCACTGCCAGCAGAAGGGCGAGTAGTCGCCTGCGATGTCGATGAAGCTGCTGTTGCGATCGCGCGTACCTACTGGGAAAAAGCCAACGTCGCCCACAAAATAGATCTGCGCTTAGCACCTGCTATCGACACCCTAGATGCGCTAGTTGCCAGTGGTGAATCTGGCACCTTCGACTTTGCTTTTATTGACGCCGATAAAAGTAATTACGACAGCTACTACGAAAAGTCTCTGCTGCTGCTTCGTCCTGGTGGGCTCATTGCGGTAGACAACGCCCTTTGGTATGGTCGCGTTGCAGATCCTAGCGTACAAGACAATCGAACCAAACGCATTCGAGCCCTGAACGAGAAAGCACGTGACGATGAACGCGTAGCGATGAGCCTACTGCCCGTAGGCGATGGACTTTTGCTTGCTGTTAAAAGGCCTGTTGCTTCGTAGCCAAAGCTTTCGTATATATAAGGGGCGTGTGTCTAAACAATGTAAGTGTGAGTCCAACAGCTTAAACGGCTTGAGACGATGTTGGAGATTGCAAACATTGTTGTATTCAACAAGAGAACACGTCAGAAAACTAGCCTTGTTTGTTCATATAGCGCTGTCTTTTTCGTTCGCGTAGGTACTCACCGCGTTCTTTGGTCAACGCTTTTATGCAGTGCGGACAAGACACTTCAATCTCAAAATCAACAGATTCCCTATCGCTCTTAGAGACCGGATGTCCGCAGGCATAGCACATATCATAAGTACCGGTTTCTAATCGGTGCTTAATAGCAACTCTCTCATCAAAAACAAAGCATTCTCCTTGCCATAGGCTCTCTTCTTCAGGCACTTCTTCGAGATATTTAAGAATGCCACCTTTGAGATGATAGACTTCTTCAAAACCCTGACTGAGTAAATAGGAAGAGGCTTTTTCACAGCGGATGCCGCCAGTGCAAAACATAGCAACTTTCTTGTTTTTGTTAGGATCTAGATTCTCTTTCACATAGTCAGGAAATTCGTTAAAAACCTCTGTCTCTGGGTTCTGTGCGCCCCGAAACGTGCCCATACCCACTTCGTAGTCATTGCGAGTATCTATTACCGTAACGTCGGGCGCGGCGATGATCTGATTCCATTGCTGAGGCGGAACATAGGTGCCAACTAGCTTGGTAGGGCTAACGCCTGGCAAACCGATAGTGACAATCTCTTTTTTAAGACGGACTTTTAGCTTGGCAAAAGGCGCGGCAGTCGCAGGAGATTCTTTGATATCGATATCTTGGAGGCGTTGATCTGATTGGATATGGGCAAAGACAGCATCAATGCTTTGACGAGTACCTGCGATTGTTCCATTAATGCCTTCTGCGGCTAGGAGAATGGTGCCTTTGATTTGCTGACGCTGACACACCGCTTTGAGTGACGGCTGCAGGTCTTTGTAGTCGAGCAGCACTACGAATTTATAGAAGGTGGCGACGGTGAGAGCCATGACAATAAAGGGGCAAGGGATTAAGCGAGAGAAGATTTAGCAGCAGGCAAATGCGACGAAAAAGTCAATTTCTATTTTGCCATTAGCAGGACTAGTTAGGGGCATGACTATGGGTGAAGATGGCTTTGGGTGAAGATGGCTTTGGCGGCTCTGTGAAGGAGAGAGTGGCGGTAGACAAGGGCACTCATATCTTCGCTGTAGCCGCCGCCGATGACGCAAGCGATAGGATGGCCGCCGCCTTTACACATCTGGAGGACGGTGCGATCGCGCTCAAACACCCCAGCATCTGTTAACGCCAATTTTCCTAGCCGGTCGCCTTTGTGCACATCCACCCCGGCGTCATACATAACCAAATCGGGCTGAAGGCGCTCGAGCAGAGCAGGCAGGTGCGATCGCAATCTAGCCAAATACACCTCATCGCCTGTATTTTCAGCAAGCGATACGTCCAGATCGCTTTGCTGCTTTCGCCCCGGAAAGTTGACGCCGCAGTGCATTGAAAAGGTAAATACACTTGGATCGCGCTTAAAAATAAAGGCAGTGCCATCGCCTTGATGCACGTCTAGATCAACGATGAGCGCAGTGCGGATGAGCTTTTGAGCCTGAAGGACTTTGAGGGCGATCGCCAAATCATTAAAGATGCAAAAGCCCGATCCATAGCTAGGAAAGGCATGGTGCGTGCCCCCGGCGGTATTGCAAGCAATGCCGTACTGCAGTGCCAGTTTAGCCGTCAAAATCGTCCCGCCAACAGCGGTACAGGTGCGCTGCACTAGCCCCTCACTCCACGGTAAGCCAATTCGCCTTTGCGCTTTATGATCTAGCGTGCCATTGCAGTAAGCCTGTACGTAGTCAGCGTCATGTACGAGCTGAAGCCATTCGAGCGACGGGGCTCCTGGCTGATAAAGCTGGCTTTCAGTGACGATGCGATCGCTAACGAGCAAGTCACGCAGCAGCTGAAACTTTGGCATAGGGAAGCGATGACCTGCGGGCAGCGGCGTCACATAGGCTGAGTGATAAACAACAGGAAAAAGAGAGCTACAACGATTCAAGGAAAGCTAGGTTACGCTAAGAAAATGGGACGGCTAGAAAAAGCCTAGCGCACCCTAGCACCTCGATAGCGAAGCTGGCTCTTAACAGCGTGACGCTGGGCAAACGTAGGCATATCTTTTTGATGGCCCATAATCATCACCGCATCGCCTGCGCCCAAGATTTCGTGCGGCTGTGGATGAATCACAACTTCGCCTGCTGCTCGCCTGATGGCCACAATAATGAACGTGCCTTTGCCGTGAACCTCTAAATCGCCAATGGTGCGATTGACCAGAGGAGAATCAGGCTGAACTGCCAGTTCGTTAATTTGAATATCGATTTCGGCAAGCAGTTCATTGAGATCGGCGTGGCCGTCATTTTGTGAGAGAAAGCTAACAGCGTTGGGATGGGAGATGAGATGAGCCATCCGCAGCGCACCGATGTTAGCCGGTAAAATCACATCGTCAGCTCCAGCTAGCCTTAGCTTTTTAGCCGAAGAGGGGAGCGTACCTCTCGCCAAGATTCGGATTTGGGGGTTAAGCTCTCTAGCAGTGAGGCTGATAAAGACGTTAGTAGCGTCGTCAGGCAAGACAGTGGCAATGGTCCTAGCTCGGCTAATACCGACCGCTTGCAGGTTGGTCTCATCAGTGGCGTTGCCGACATACACCAAGTATCCCATTTCTTCAGCGCTGTGAACGCGCTCAGGGTCACGGTCTAAGACAATGAATCGTTGACCATCTGCTGTGAGCTTTTGCGTGAGCATTTGTCCCATGCGACCGTAGCCACAGACGACAACGTGATTAGTCAAGTTTTGGATTTCTTGGGTCATCTGTCTAAGGTTGAGGGCACGGCGAATTTCACCTTCGGTGACCATCTGTACAAAGCCCGCCACTATGTAGGCCACTGACAGGGCTCCGGCAACGATCACTAAGATTGTAAAAACTCTTAGCGAAGGCGTATCAAGCGGTTTGACCTCTCCATAGCCTACGCCGAAAATTGTAATTACCACCATATAGATCGCATCTAGCAGCGTCCATCCAGCGATGACGTAGCCGATAACAGCGGTCGTAATGGTGACAGAAAAAAACAGCGCACCCGTTACGATGCGCTGAAGTGAGCTTTGTAGGGGGGAACGCAACCGACTAAACCCTCACAGACTAAACCCTACAGGTAACTTAAGCAGATAAGTGATTGGCCCTGATTATAAAGCAGCGTTTGGCCCTAGTGCTGTATTAATCATTACGTTGGAACAGTATTCCTCTAATCGTAATCAGGCTCGCTGTGGCAGTCGTTGCGATCGCTGTACTGGCGATCGCTATGCTGACAACCGCTATACGCTTAGACACTATTGCGCCAGTTCGACCCGAATGCGAGCCACCGGATACAGTGACTGTTCAAAATCAGCCGCAGGAAAGGCTGTCAACACATTGCCGCCTGCTGCAAACCCAGTATGGTTAGTAACCACACTGTCTTCAGATACGCCTGTGTCAGGTGCCATTTGTCCTAGTACGGGAACGTTCTCAGCCAGTTCGTCATTAACCTCTGTACCCGCATCTTGAATTTGGCTGCCAATAACAACAAGGTCTGTACCTATAAACTCACCATTAGCATCGAATACCCGATAGGCCGTACCGCTCTCGTTAGCAATAAAGCCATCGTTACTCGGTAGGGCCATAGAAGCGTAGCTAAAGTAGGGACTGTCTGCGGCAACTTCGAGTGTAAGCGTTGCCGACGAGCCAGGCGCAATTAGCGGGGGAGAGTCAGGGCTGATGCCGTCGCCTGTAATCACGCCATCTACGCGGTCCTCGCCGCTGCTCATAAAGGCTGCGCTAAGAGCCATAGGATCGCCATCTTCAGCAATCTGCTCTAGACCCGCTGACGCAGCGAGCCCGGGTTCATAAATGTCGTAAGTGCCATCGTGAAATCCGACCCAAAGCGGAGTCAAAATGAGGCCTTGATCTGGAGAAAGATTGTCAATAGTAACGACAACTTCAACAGTTTCACTAGTACCAGCTTCAACAGCTTGAGCGGTATTTAGATCGCTAGCTGATGTAGGACTAGCTTGCGTAGCGAGACTGCTAGAGAGAATTGCGGCGGCAGCAACGGCTGCTGCGGTGAAAGCCGATCGAATTAATGTGCTTTTCATAGGGTACAAGTTGGTGAAACTAAAACAGTTGCAGACTAGAACAGTTGCAAGCTAGAACAACTATGGCGGACTATCAAGAAAGAGAAATGAGGTCTGTATGAAAAGTTTCTGAGAGAACACTCATGCTTTGAAGAGCACAGAGTTGAAGAGAGGTCTAAACAAGATGGAGATATACTGCCAACGGCTAAGAAATGAACTAGCCAGCCCTGCTACTGCTGGGGGTATAGCCTTTCAAAAGTCCAGTCGTCAGCCGTCGAGAGTATACTTGAACACAGAAATACTTGAACACGAAAGAGAGGCGTGAACAAAGAATTTCTATATGGCCAGCTGATCTTGAGAACTAGTATCAGGAGATCTAGAAGGGCCAAAGTCTATTGCGCCGCTAGAGTAGCTACTGCCAAAGTTGTTGGCAAGTGTGGCAACTTGAGAGAGCGCTGAGCGCAAATAGTCTTCTTCAAGTGAGCCGAAAGGATGTACAAAGGCAGAGACTAAAACCTGATCGGATAGTGCATAGCGAGCGTCCAATGCGGTGTGAAAATTAGCGAGCAAAACAGCCTGGACTTGCTCTGCTGATAGGTTAGCAGCAGAAACAACTGGCGTAAAAATCCGCATACGGTTGTTGGCCGTATCAGCTAGGACAAATAGTGTTCTCTCTTCGATCGTGACCTGCCACTGTCCGGCACTGCCTTGCACGTTGCTACCTTCCGCTTGCAAAACAGCTTCTAACCTTTCGAGCGTCATATTAGGTAGATTGGCCTGGGCGTAGGCAGTTGAGTGAGTAGCGCTGCTGCTGGTAAGCGTCGGATAGCCACAGCCTATGAGCAGGCTAAGGCTAGTAGCACCTAATATGGCGTGTAGAAATCGGCGATTCATGGGTTTTTCGAGTAAGTTCTTTAGTAGTCGGCTGTGACCTTAGTTTTGCCCCCCTGTTCAAAACCCGTATGAGAGGACGGTTAGTTTTGGGTGAGGGTAAGAAGCAATCTGATCGCAGCTGCATAAAAATATCTATCTGTGTCGATAGATAAGTAAGGGCTTTCAGTCAGGTGTCCTTTTTTTGTATCGCTGTTTTAGACGGATCTTGCTTGTGCTTACTCTAGGTTCTAAAGGGTCGGGTGTTAGAGTGCTTCAGCACGGTCTCAGCCTACGGTTTGAAGAGTTTGAGATTGCTAATTTGATGCCGGTGCGGATAGATGGTGTCTTTGGGACTGAGACGCTGACGGCGGTGAAATATTGGCAGTGCGTGGTGGGACTGCCGGTTAACGGACGGGTGGATGATGCTATTCGGCAGTTTGTGACGATGGGTGTGGCTGGGCTGCCAATACTGTCGATGGGTATGCGCCGAATGCGGGTGCGGGCGGTACAGAAAACGGTGCTAGCAGCAGGTATGGTGGTGGATATGCCTGTAGCTGTAGATGGTAATTTTGGGCCGCAAACAGCGGCGGCAGTGAGAGCTTACCAGCAGGTAATGGGGCTAGAGACTTCGGGGGTGGTGGACGCCCAAACGTGGCAAGAGATTGTGCGATCGCGCCTCATTACACTGCCTTGTGTCACGCTGCTACCCAATCCCTACCGGCTTTAGCTTTCCAAGCCTACTGGATCTAGCCTCAGCGACAGTCTTAAGCGGCAGCGATATACTAGGGACTCGTCAGATGTGCAAATTGTCAGCCTCAGATTTCTCTAGCGCTACGCTTTCTTGACTCTACTTTTTTTTAGCTCTGCTTTTTTGCGCTATGGCCCTTGATCTGCCCCGTTTTTACCGTGCTGCCAACCCTAGCCGCCCGCTAAAAGTGGCCCAGAGCGAAGATCGTCGCTACTATGTCGATTTTTCGTCGGTGCGTGGGGGCGACATTATTAGCGAGCTAGGTCGTACGATTGTGCGGCTCTCGCCAGCCGACCCTACCAGTCAGCTATTTACAGGTCATATTGGCTGTGGCAAGTCTACTGAGCTGTTTCGGCTCAAAGGTGGGTTAGAACAACAGAATTTTCATGTGGTGTATTTTGAGTCGGACCGCGACTTGGAAATGGCAGATGTAGACATTAGCGATATTTTGCTGATGATTGCGCACCAGGTAACAGAGAGTATGGAGGCGGTGGGCATTCGGCTGCGGCCTAGTTACTTAGAAAATTTGTTTCAAAATTTGCTAGAAACACTGCGATCGCCTATGGACCTCGGCGACGTCAGCTTTTCGGTGGGCGTTGCGACTATCACCGCTAGGGCCAAAGAAAGCCCTGAGATGCGCAGCCAGCTGCGGCAGTATTTAGAGCCACGTACTAAAAGCATCATTGACGCGATTAATGAGGAGATTCTAGAAGTTGCTAGCGCGCAGCTAAAGACCAGAGGCAAGAAGGGCCTAGTAGTGGTGGTAGATAATTTAGATCGAATCGATCCGATTCGCCGGGCAGATGGTCGTAGCCAGTCAGAATATTTGTTTGTAGATCGCGGCGAGCAGCTAAAGCGGCTAAATTGTCATGTGGTGTATACGATTCCGCTAGCGCTGATTTTTTCGGACGACCTGCCGCGCTTGGCAAATCGATTTGGCACTGCGCCCAAGCTGCTCTCAATGGTGCCAGTAACTACCCGGCTTGGCGAGCCGCTAGCCCGTGGGCGACAGCTATTGCAAAAGATGGTGCTAGCGCGGGCTTTTCCAACGCTCAGTGAGCGCGATCGCTGGCAGCAAATCAGCTTAGTTTTCGATACGCCCGATACGCTTGGCACGCTAGTGGCTATCAGCGGCGGCCACATGAGAAACCTGATGCGCCTGCTGTATGGCTGTTTGCAAAAGGGCGATCCGCCGATTACCAAAGCCGTGCTTCATTCAGTGATTCGCGATGAAAGAGACGCACTGATGGCCCTGATTGATCGCACAGAGTGGAAGCTGCTATTTGAAGCGATCGCAGGCGAAGAGCCCCAGGGCAACGAAGCCTATAATCCTCTATTGCGCAGTCTGTTTTTGTACGAATATCGCGATCGCGAAGGCCGATGGTTTGGCCTCAATCCGATATTGACTGAAACCAAGCGGTATCGAGATTGGCAGGCAAGTCGATAGAGGTGTTGTGATGACAATTATAAGCCAGCAGCCCAGCGGAGCGCCCAACCAGCAGCATCTAGACGTTATTACCTACAACAAAAATGCTTTGAACAATCTGCGGCGAGCCATCGTGCTAGGCCAAGGCCAGTTCTCCCTAATCTTGGCGCGAGCAAATTACCAGCGGCTACAGCGGCTGCTGATTGAAGAAAGCGAAGAGAGCCTACAGCTCTATCAGGTGGTGATATCGCCTAACGCGACTAGCTTACGAGCCGTGATTGAGGCGACGACCCTTTCAGAATCACCAGATCTATCATCAGAAACATCATCAGAGCCGTCACCAGATCCGTCACCAGAGCAGGCACAAGCAGCGATGGTAACCGGGTTAGAAAAAATATCAACGATTGAAAGAGAGGGCGGTGCTTCTCCGATTGAAAGACTGTTGAAATCAGCGAACTTAGGTCGCGATGAGCTGCCAAAGCGCTTTCCCTATCCGGTAGTACTGTGGGTCAACGACAGCGTGCTTCAGCAGCTAAATCGCTATGCCCCAGATCTTAAAAGCTTTGCGGCAACGCCAATTCGATTTGAATACCCTGCGCCTGCGCTAATCGCGGTGCTAAGAGCGCAAGCTGCCGATACCTTTACCCAGATTTTAGATATAGACAAAGGCGTCGTGCTCAACAATCGCCTGCCTTTGAGTGCCAGCATTACCGAGCCTTTGGCAGTGCGCGAGCTGACTTTTGCACTAGACCAGCTAGAGCATTTACCATCAGCCCAGGCCGATTTGGTGACCAACAGTTTGCTAGCAGATCTGTTGTTTTTACAGGGTCGTAGCCTGCACCAGCAAGGCGATCTTTTGCGGGCAAAAAGCTATTACGAAAAGAGCCTGATTCACTGGCAGCTAGAGACGGCGGATGAAGCGGCGGGCGCGGCTAGATCTGTAAGCCGGAAGGAGAGCGCAGGCCTAAAAAGTCGAGATAAGCAGGCTGTGCTGCGGTTTCACTTGGGCCTATGGTGGCGATCGCAGGCCGTTCTAGAAAAAGATCCCACACTGGCCTATCAGCAGGCGCGGGCTCATTTTGAAGGCTGTTTGACCATCTTTCGGCAGCAGAACCGGACAGATCGAATTGGGCGCTTTATTTTGGCACTCGCAGAGGTGGTGCAAAAGTTAGAAGACTGGCCTGCTTTGCAGCAGGTAGCGCAGGAAGGAACGCGGCTGCATCACGGTGACCCGGCGCGTTTGGCTCGAGACTACGGGTATTTGGCTGAAGTGGCGATCGCGCACTACCAAAAAGACGCTCGGCCAGACTTACTGAGCGAAGCACAAGGGTTTGCTCAGCAGGCACTCGAAACGTCGGACTTAGTGCTGCAAGACTTTTCACGAACAGGCTTTTCACGAACAGGCTTTTCACGAACGGGCTTTTCGCCAGCAGACGACGAAGCGAGCCTAGCAAGTAGAATTGCGCTGCGCTATCACCGAGGCTGTTACTTCTATCTGCTTGCTATTGCCTATCAGCTTCAAGGCCAAAACAAAAAGGCAGTTGAGCATTTAGAACGCGCTCTACAAAACGTCGAGCCGCATTACGACCTTTCACTCTATCGAAGCACGCTATCTCGCCTGTGGCAGCTTTACTTCAACCATCAGCACTATGCCGAAGCGTTTGAAATCAAGCTAGAGCAGCGGCGAGTAGAGACGTTTTTTGGACTGCGTGCCTTTATTGGGGCTAGCCAGATTCAGGCTTTTTCGATGCGCTCACCCTCCGCATTGACCCACCATTTACCCGCCAGCATAGCTAACAACAGCCCGGCTGCCGGCTATGCACAGCCGCCTTCGACAACTTACACCGTTCTGTCAGCCGCCATCAAAGCCTCTGGCCGCACCAAAGATATCGAAGCGCTCGTGCTTCGGCTCTCTCAGCCTCGCTATCCCATTATTGCGATACATGGCCAGTCAGGCGTTGGCAAAAGCTCACTTTTAAAAGCAGGGTTAATCCCCCGGCTGCACAATTTGATCAGCGGCGGGCGAACCACGCTGCCGGTGCTTATTAGCAGCTATAGCAGCGACTGGGTACAACAGATACGTATCGCGCTTGAGGCTCAAATAAACGCTCAAAGCCGTAGTACGCTTGATGAAACCAATAGAGAAGCTGGAGCTACAGGTAGCACTACAGACAAGGTCCAAGATTCTCCTGAGCAGCTGCTAGAGATTCTCAGACAGCTTACCAGCCAGCAATATCAACAAGTCATCCTTATATTTGATCAGTTTGAAGACTTCTTTTACGAATACCCAACCCTCAAGGCCAGAAAAGGGCTTTATCTTTTTCTGCAAGACTGTCTCAATCTCTCTAATGTCAAAGTCGTGCTTTCGCTACGAGAAGACTTTTTGCACTACTTACTAGAGTGGGACCGCAATGCCGACTTAAGCATCATCAACGACGATATTTTGAGTAAAGAAGTTCGCTACTACCTTGGAAACTTCACGCCCAAAGCAGCAGAAAGCTTGATTCATCAGCTCACACAGGCCGCAGGGTTCGAGCTAGAACCAGGGCTAATTGCCGCGCTTGTAGATGATTTGGCCGAAGAAACCGGGGAAGTGCGTCCGATTGAGCTACAGGTAGTCGGTGCACAGCTACAAAGAGAAAATGTGACGACGCTAGCCCAGTACAGCCAGCTAGGGCGATCGCCTAAAACGCAGCTCCTCAAGAACTTTTTAGACAGCGTCGTTCGAGACTGCGGCCCTGAAAATAGCGCAGTGGCCAGATCTGTTCTTTATCTGCTAAGCGAAGGTGAAAATAGGCCTCTAAAAAGCTTTGCTGAGCTGCAAGAGCCGCTGCTGATCGCGCACGTTAATACAGCGCCTCATCAGTTGAGTCTAGTACTCGATATTCTCATTGGCTCTGGCCTGGTGTTTGAAGTGCCAGAAGTGTCGGGCGTACGCTATCAGCTAGTGCATGAATATTTGGCGAGCCTAGTGCAAGACCAGCAGCAGCCAGGCTTGATAGAGGTTTTGCACGCTGAGCGTAACCGCCGCCAGCTAACTGAAGCTCAGCTAAAGAAAGCCTTGGCGGCGCAGTCAGATAGCTGGCAGCAAACGGCCATAGCGCGGCAAAAGGCGCAGGCTGCGGAAATCAACGCGCTGATTTCAGTTGCCCGATCGCTGTATCTTTCTGGAGAGGGCATCAACGCGCTGACAAAAGCGCTGCAAGCGGCGCAACAGGTACAGCCCATAGAAGACGCGCTTTTGCAGATGCAGGTGGCGCTATGCTTAGCGATCTGTGTACGCAGCATTCATGAAAAAAATGAGCTAGCGGGGCATCGGAACTGGGTACTGTCAGTGGACTGCTGCCCAGGCAGTCATCTAGACAAGCGTTTAGACGATCACTCAGACGGCCAGCCACGGCTATCGAATGCAGCCTGTTCAGCGGCAAGCATCGCGTCGGCTAGTGAGGATGGCAGCGTGAAGCTGTGGAACGACGCTGGTAAACTGCTGCAAACTTTGAGCGGTCATCAGGCAGGTGTGCTAGACGTGCGCTTTAGCCCAGATGGCCAGTATATAGCTAGCGCTAGCTTGGACCACACGATTCGCCTGTGGCGAACAAACGGTGAGTTCGTCAGGGTGTTTGACTTGGGCACAGCGAGTGTCACTAGTCTCAGCTTTAGCCCGACTGCACCGATTTTAGCCGCGACCTATAGCGATACGACGATCAGGCTGTGGACGCTAGAAGGAGAGTCTGTGCGATCGCTCGAAGGGCATGAAGACTGGGCCAGAACGGTAGCCTTTAGCCCAGACGGTAGCCGGTTGGCAACGGGCGGCGAAGACAATACGGTGCGGCTATGGAGCGTAGAGGGCGAACTGTTGGACACGCTGTATGGCCATCGGGGCTGGGTGCGCAGCGTCGCCTTTAGCCCAGACGGACGGCAGATTGTCTCGGCAGGAGACGAGAACGCGCTGCGGCTGTGGAGCGTAGATGGCTACAAGCTAGATACGTTTTATGGCCATGAAGACTGGGTACGCAGCGTCGCCTTTAGCCCAAACGGACGCTACATAGCATCGGCCAGCGATGACCAAACCATTCGCATATGGGCACTTGACGGTAGCCTTTTGCATCGGTTTAACCATCGCAGCAGCGTGCACAGTGTAGCCTGGAGTGCAGACAGCACCGCTGTTATCTCGGGGGGAGACGACGATCAGGTGCATATTTGGCGGCTCGTGGGGCCTAGCGTTCATAGGTGCGAAGGGCACCAGGGCATTGTGTGGAGTGCACGCTGGCAACCAGTCAGGCAGAAAACCAAAAGGGAAACCGAGCAGACGCAGACGCACCAGAAAATCAGCATTCTCTCGGCAGGGAGTGATGCGGCAGTGCGCCTGTGGTCGGATTCGGGCAAGCTGTTGCAGTCGGTTGAGGGGCATCAGCGCGGGGTGCACTGTGCGGACTGGCGGCCCGATGGCCAGTTTTTTGCTTCGGCCAGTGCAGACTATTCAATTCGCATCTGGCGATTAGATGGCACTCAGGTGAGGGCGCTGGCAGGGCACGGTGATGCGGTGTGGCAGGTGCGCTATAGCCCCGATGGCGAGCGGCTAGTGTCGGTAAGCAGCGATCGCACTGTCCGGCTCTGGTCTCATACGGGGCAAATGCTCAAAACCTGGAGCGATCATACCGATACCGTATGGCACGCCAGTTTTAGCCCCGACGGTCAATACATTGTTTCAGCTAGCGAAGACAATACGCTACGGCTATGGCACTGCCAAAACGGTCTAGTACAGACCCTCAGGTTTGAAGGTACATCAGCCGACACATCCGAGCATAAATCTGACAGCGTTTGGTGTGCCGCTTTTGATCCGCAGGCTCGCTTTGTGGCATCGGGCGGTGCCGATGGGTTGATTCGCCTATGGCCAGTGATTAATTCGAGTCAAGATAAAAATCAGCCTTCACTGCGCCTATCGGCAGCGCCGATAGCATTGCAGGGCCATCGAGACTGGGTACGCAGCCTGTGCTTTAGCCCCAACGGTCAGTTTCTAGCCTCTGCTAGCGATGATGGCACCGTGCGGCTGTGGTCGCTGACTGATGAGGCTTTGGGCACATCCGAAGTGTTAAACGCTGAGAATGCGCAGCTATTACCACCTTTGAGAGAGCACGAGGGCGTCATTTGGGATGTGGATTTTGATCATACCGGCGAGCGACTGATTTCGGCTGGTGCCGACGGCACCGTGCGAATCTGGGACTTGCGGCTAGACAGGCTGAGGGCGCAGGGATGCGCATGGCTACAAGACTGGCTGAGCGCCCGGCCCGATGTACAACAGCAGCTATGCCAAGAGTAAGAGGCTCCATCCCCAAACAGCCGCTGCAGCGGCAATTGACATTGCCGTTTCAAAGAGCTGAATAATCATTTCATCGGCTGTCATACTGGCGCTTTGTAGCACAGGCCCCGTGATCTGCCAGTTCATCATTGACCATGCCGTCACAAGGCGATAGGTAACAATGGCCGCCCCTATCACCAGCAGGCCGACAAAGCAGCGCTGCATACTGACTCTCGGCAGACGAGGGCTCAGATATATAGCCACAGGCACAATGCTAAAAATGACAGGCGCTACCTGAGGACTGGTGTTGAAGAGTGGAATCAAGGCGATCGCACTCCAAATCACGGCACTCCAAACCGCAGGCAGATCAAACTTTTTATCGTTAGCCAGTCTATCGCCAGCCAGTTTGTTAGCTCGGTTAACGCCAAGGCTGTATTGCAAAAGAGTAATACCCGCGATCGCATTTATCCCTGCTAGCCACGCTGCTGGTGGATCGGTAATTGAACGATATGCATTTAGCCAGCACAGCGGTACCAGCATCAGCGCCAGTGCAATCCCCATGGACAGCCGCCCGGCGCTCATCGAAAAAAACAGCCGCGCGTACAAAACAGATCCTAGCCCTGCGCCTGTGCTGTTCGTCAGCAAATCAACAACATTGCTTGTTCGCGGCACAATCAATAGCTGCGTGCATTCAATTGAAAGACTCAGTAAAAATCCGCACAATAGTGCCCATCTGTGCGATCGCTTAAAGGTACGTCGCAACATCATACCAAATGGCAAAAAGAGCAAGATATTACGCGACACATCTGCAACAGAAGCCCTAACCACCCAAAACTCAGAAGGAACAAAAGCCTGAAAGGTAAAAGGAGTCAACGTTAATAGACCAACAGCGAGCACAATGTAGCCCAGGACAAATAAGTTCACAGCTCGCTCAATCTTTTGCATAAAATCTTATACCTAACTACGCCGAAAGCCATCGAGATAGCGTCTTACAGAGATCCTAAATCAGCGCACGTGAAGAACAGCTTGTAAAAACTGTTCAACAGCAGCGTAATAGGTTTCAAGACGTTTCTCATAGTCGCCTGGACTCAAACCAAATTGGGAGCTATGACAGTTATAGCTCAAGAGTATTACGACAGGCGCATTGCTATAAGTTAGAAGAAAGCTACCAAAGAAAAGCCGCTAAAGGAAAGCCGTTAGAGAATAGTCAGCGCCTAGAAACCTGTCATAGCCTGCCGCTAACTTTGCCTTACCGTCGTGTTCCACAACGCTGCCGTGCGCCACAACTACCCGTTCAAAATCCCAGGACAAAATCTTTTCCATCGACGCCTTAACTCGCGTCTTGTCTGTCGTGGCTACCTGTTCTATTAGTGAAGGGCCCAGACGCTGATAGCTGCCGCCAACGCTTGCTGCTAGCCGCGTCACAAAGGGAAAGCTTTGATCGAGATGAAAAGCCGTATCCGTCATAATCAGCGTACGACTAGCCGCATGAAAAAACACCCACTCGTTGAGTGACTCAATTCCCCCTGAGCCCAGTGTTCTATACCCATCCAACAGATGTCCCTCTAAGTCGCTCCCTAAATCGCTTCTGAAATCACTCTTAAAATCGGTCCTCGGACCACTGTCTAGACTGCTGTCATCCGGCGCAAGCACTCGATCAATAGGTAGACTTGGCCGCTTCTCTTTTAGCCCAGATGTCGCCCACAGCTTCGCTGTTGGGTAACACTGCTTGAACGCTGTCACGTAGAAATAGTGATACAAATTTGGGGCTATAATATGCTCAACTGGGCCAATACTATCGAGCTGTTGTTTGATGCGATCGCTCATTTCAATCGGAGAAATAACAACCAACGCGTCGCTATCGAGTCGGACGACGGTCATCCTTGTACCAACTTCTAGCCCAAAATACCTAAGGGGCTGCTCTGCAATCCAAATATTATCGTCAAGTGCTTTGATCATTTGCCTCTATTAAGTCAAACCGTTTGGGATAGGGCAAGTTGCGCTCGGCAAACTCTTTTTTAGCACGAATTGTTAGATCCGTCGCGTACATAAACTCATCACGGGCATCTAGCGGATAGGCCCGTAGCTTGAATAAGCTACCCCAGCTATGCTCTGACATCACCACTAAGATTGGCAGCTTTAGATGAGTATACTTGCTGGTATAGGCAATCCGATACAAGATATTTTCAACCTCTTCAGGATTTGCCTCATGTGCTAGATAAAACTCAGTAACAACCTGAGCTTCTAGCTCGCCCATATTGGCATTTGATATCGTATTGTTCCATATATGGCTGTGCGGCACGGTGACGACATTGTCGCTAGGTGTCTTTAGTCGAATGGCTCTTAGACCATAGCTAACAACTTCTCCATAGTTATCGGCAATAGCAACGCGATCGCCCACCCGATACGGCGCTTCAAACAGCCCTACAATCCCCGCAATAATCGAACTCGCGTAGTCTTTAAAGGCAAAGCCCAGTGCCACTGCAACCGTCCCCGTCACGGCCAGCACATTCTCACGCGAGAGGTTGAGAAATAAGTTCATCAGAGTAATGACCGTCACCGTCATCACCAGCGTACGGACAAAAGGCTGAAATTGCTTTACGCGTAACCGGTTGTGGCGGGCCACTCGCTCAGAGAGCGAGATCACTATCCAATCAACTGCTTTGATAATGGCGTAAGCGACCCCAACAATAAACAGCGCCTGTATCACTTTGGGGGCAGTAATTTTAGAGAGTAGCTGCCTAGTTTGATCAGCCGTGTCGCTAGCGGCTCGATCTGCTTTCTCAGCAGCATCTCCAGCCGACTGCGCCAGTACATCGAGAGGCCAGAAGCTGTGGTTCAAGATGCCATGGTTCAAGATGCTGTGGTTCAAGATACTGTGGATTGAAAAACTAATCTCACTCTCGTACATTTTTAGGGTGCCTCAATCATAAAATTATTGCGAGAGAGTTCTCGGCACAGTTTTGGGTGATGAACCGGATTGAGCTTTAGGGCGCTGCCCTGCTGCTCGACAATGCCTACATTGCGCAGAAACTGGACCTGGTTGTTAACCACATTGGGCGAATCTCCTAGACTTTTAGAGAGTGCAACAACCGTCATATCCCCATGCAGCGTCAGCGAATACAACAAATACAAATCATTCTGACTGAGCTCGGGTAGTTGCGGTAGCTTTGGGGTTGTGACAACTAGCTGGTACTCTTGTTCGGCATCTCTATCCGCTTCGATTTTCTCAGTATCAGGGCTAGTCTCAGAGTCAGTACCAGGGCTAGCGTCAGACCCCGCATCGGGCTCAAGATCAGATACGTGCTTGAGGACAATTTTTGCTTCGGGGTTTTCTGCGTCCTGCTTTACCTGACAGTAGCGCAGAGACTCGATAAATAGCTGCACAGCGACTTCTGCAATCCCATCAGAAATATTAGCTAGCCGCTCAAAATAAATCTCTTGAGGGCTATTGTCCACCTGCTTGTATTCTTCGGGTCGGATTCGTTTTTTCAGCGATCGCACAAAAGACCGAATAGAAGAGCGCACAGAAGCAACAACCTCTTGAGAGACCGCAGAAGCCGTTTCTATAGGCTTGTCTATATCAACATCGATCTCAAGCAAGTGGTTACCGCTCTGAAATCGCTTGTGCAGCCCAGTTTCGGGAAAATAAATATCAAACTTCTCAACGATAGAGCTTAGCCAGCTTTGCAGATCTTCACCCGATAGCCTCGGCATAGTGATAGTTTTTCCGCAGTAAGCATGAAACTTAATCGTAGATTTGAGATAATCCCAGCCGACAGTACCGCTGCCCAAAACCCAAAAACGGGTGCGATTGCACGGCAGCAGATCCTGCAGATAATCCAATCCATCTAGGCCGTCAGCACTGCGCAGAAAGCACCAGCACAGATTAGGAACCACCATCAGAGCGTGACTGTTTGGCTGAGTCTCTCTATCCCCCGGTAAGCCTTCAGGTAATCCATTAGATAAGCCTTCAGATAGGCCAAGCTTTGCTTTGATCTGCTGTTGGATTGTTTTGGCATCATTAGGTCGCTTCACCCAGTCTAAGAGGTTGACCTCTAAAGGCGGTTGGTCTGAATCTTCTACCGCTGCGGTAATTTTAGTACCCAGCGTTTGCAGGCTGTCAGCCACAATGCTAGAGACTGAAGAAACTGGATCGGCTATAACCACAATAGAATTAGCCGCCGTATCAGGGTGCGATCGCCAGCGGCTAATCGCTGATACTATCGCCTCGCTCACGACCGCTTGCCCCTGCGGATGCACCGGCAAGTCGTTAATCGCATCAATCAATTTCTCAGCTAGCGCCTCCGGCATATTAGCCAGCGCTTCTTCAGGAGGCTGCTGCCGTTGAGGATCTTTGGCAAACCACGCCACTCGAAAACCGCGTCTTTCCAGCAGCCACTGTTCTAACTCTTCAAGTTTACTCACTATGAGCCGCCTCTATTGGCCCCATCACTGTCCTGTTTTACTAGGTCCTGTTCTACTAAATCCTGTTCTACTAGTCTCTTCAAGTGGTCTTGTCAATCTGCTTTGCTCTATCAAAAAGGTATCGAACTACACCATACCAGGTGTACTCCATCGCAATCTCTACCCTTTGATACAGACACTTAACGCTAGTTTATGGTAAGTGTTGAGAATGTTGAGTAAAACTACACTTAAACAAAATTCTTTAGGTCTTCTTTAGGTCACAAAGCTCGCCTTCTATATTCATCTTTTTCTCTAGCAAACCTTTTCAGTCTCTTTCTTTTTCCACAGAAGAATTCTAACCGTAGCTAGAGAGTATCAGGATTTTTAGTTTGGTAGTGTGTATACAACTAAAAGTGGAAGGTTTGGCAAGCGGGCTTAGCGAGCAATAGTTACGCAAGTAAGTCGCGCAAGCAGCTGTGAAACAAGCGACCAGCTCTATCTTGCAGCACGGTTTACGCCGGTAAGGGAATCAGCAGTGTTCCCAGTCAGCAGATCACCGCGATGTGAGGTCTACCTACATTTTTTTGTTCATATTTGTCTATCTTCAAAAATGCTTTCCCACCAATCCTGCTCCAATATATCAAAGCTACTAGTCGTAGACGATTTGCCGGACAACCTGTTTTTAATGGAGGCTGTTTTGGGCGATGAGGATGGCTACCAGGTTGAATGCGTTGATAGCGGAAAGGTTGCGCTCGAATCAATCGAAGCGTCTGTCCCTGATTTGATCCTTTTGGACGTCATGATGCCAGAGATGACAGGATACGAAGTCACTCGTCGCATCCGTCAAAATCCAAAGCTGCCTTATATTCCGATCATTTTGGTCACTGCCCATGACGAGCTAGAGGCCACAGAAGGATTGCAGGCGGGTGCTGATGGCTTCATTCGCAAGCCGTTCGACATTGAAGAAATGCTGGCAACCGTAGAACAGACGCTACAGCACCGCTACGCTACCTGCTGCTAGAAAAGTAGAAAGGCTAGTTTCGCCGCAGCTAGTCTCGCCGCAATAGTATGCTGTCTAACATCCACCGTTTTATTTGTGAACGGCTACATGTGAGAGGCTATGGAGCGGCTAACGGCACTGTTGGGGCTAGCTATCTTTATTGGATTTGCCTATCTAATTTCGGTCAATCGCAGGGCAGTGCGCTGGCAACCCGTGCTGTGGGGCTTTGCACTTCAGCTTATATTCGCACTGCTAATTTTGAGAACGGCAGTTGGATTTCGTATCTTTGAATGGTTGGGCGCTAGAGTAAGCAACTTCTTAGACTTTTCCGACGCAGGCGCTTCTTTCGTGTTCGGGGAAAACTTTCAAGATTTTTTCTTTGCCTTCAAAGTGTTGCCAACGATTATCTTTTTCTCAGCGTTTATTAGCCTGCTCTATCACTACGGTCTCTTGCAGCGAGCAGTAGGGGCGATCGCTCAGGTTATGAGGCGCACCATGAAAACGTCCGGGTCTGAAACCCTCTCTGCTGCCGGTAATATTTTCGTGGGTCAAACCGAAGCCCCGCTGCTGATCAAACCTTACGTAGCTAGCATGACGATGTCCGAGCTACATGCTGTGATGACGGGCGGCTTTGCCACCGTTGCGGGCGGCGTATTGGCTGCCTATGTTTCTTTTGGCATTCCTGCCGAGCATCTGATTGCGGCGTCGGTGATGTCTGCGCCCGCTGCCCTCGCCATGTCAAAAATCATGTTCCCCGAAACTGAGGTCTCACCTACGCAGGGCAGTGTAAGCGTCACAGTAGAAAAAACGAGCGCTAATGGAATTGATGCGATCGCCAATGGTGCCTTAGACGGCTTACGCCTTGCGCTCAACGTCGGCGCAATTATTATCGCCTTTCTAGGCATCCTAGCCGCGCTCAACGCCCTAATTGGTTTTCTAGGAGGGCTGTTTGGCTACGGAGAACTCTCGCTAGAAAGTATCTTGGCCGTCCTACTCGCGCCTGTCGCTTGGCTAATGGGTGTTCCTTGGGCAGACTGCAACGCGGTCGGTACGTTGCTGGGCAAAAAAACCATCCTCAACGAATTTATTGCCTACCTCGATCTACAGGCGCTGATTGAATCAGACGCAATTTCTGAGCGAGCCGTTGTCATTGCCACCTATGCTCTTTGCGGCTTTGCCAATATTGGCTCTATCGGCATTCAAATCGGTGGCATCGGTGGCATCGCCCCAAACCGTCAGGCCGACTTAGCCAAAATTGGCTTTCGAGCCATGGTAGCCGGTACGCTGGCTTGTTTTACAACAGCTTGTATTGCGGGAATCTTGCTGTGAATTGTTCACGAAGTAAAGAACATGAGCCTATAACCATTTTTCTCTTAGCCTCAATATACGCATAACAGCTTCTATAGCTCTAGCGTGAGCTGACTATAAGGCTGCGGATTGACCAGATTAGAAAGGGTGATCCCCAGCAGCCTGACGGGTCGAGCCTTTTCTAGATGAGCTGCCAATAGCAGCTTTGCAAGCTGAAAAATCTCTTCTTTCTCTTGTATCGGGGTGGTCAGCGTGCGGCTACGAGTGATGGTGTCGTAATTGTCGTACTTTATTTTGAGCGTTAGCGTATAGCCATTGCGTTTGTTCTTTTGCAGTCGCTGGTAGACCTCTTCGGCAACCTCACTCAAAGCGATTTTCATGTCGCTAAGCTGCTGTAGATCTTCAAAGAAACTGCGCTCTGCGCCGATTGATTTTCGAATGCGATGGGGATTGACTGGCCGGGTATCTTCAGCTCTAGCCACTTTGTAATAGTAGCTGCCAGCTTTGCCAAAGGCTTTGGTCAGCTCGAGCTGCGTCCAGCTTTTGAGATCTGCACCTGAATGAATGCCTAGCGCTTTCATTTTTGCTGCGGTAGCGGGCCCTACGCCATAAAACGATTCTATTGGCAGATTTTCAATAAAAGCTTCGGCCTGATCAGGACCAATGAATGAGAGGCCATCTGGCTTATTGAGGTCGGAGGCAATTTTGGCTAGAAACTTATTGATAGAGACCCCAGCCGAGGCAGTAAGGTTTAGCTGTGTCTTAATGCGATCGCAAATCTGCTGTGCGATCGCCACTGCTGACCCAATCTCTAGCTTGTCTGTCGTCACATCCAAATATGCTTCGTCTAAAGAAAGTGGTTCGACTAGGTCGGTATAGTCAAAAAAGATAGCCCGAATCTGTTCGGACACCGCCCGATAAGCTTCAAAACGAGGCTTAACAAAAATCAGATGCTCACATCGCAAAATGGCGCTGCGGGAAGGCATGGCCGAATGAATCCCATACTGGCGCGCCTCATAGCTAGCGGCGCAGACAGCTCCTCGCTGAGAGGGCAGGCCACCGACTGCTACCGGCTTACCTCGCAGCTCTGCGCGATCGCGCTGCTCTACTGAGGCATAGAACGCATCCATATCTACATGAATGATCTTTCTAACGGCCTCTTTAGCCGCTGTCTCTTTAGCCACTGCCTCTTTAGCCACCGTCTCTTTAGCCACCGTCTCTTTAGCCATAGTGAGCAGGCCCACCTAACACCAGCGCCATCAAAGCGCACAGCGCCAGAAAAAGGATAACGCCCACTAGCCAAATCCAGACGGTTGACTGCTGAGAGGAAGACCGCGCCTGAGATTGAGCTTCGGCGTCTTTTTTAGCATCTTTATTAAAGTGGTGGGCAGCGATCACGAAAGCATCTGCTGGCCGCACCCTCGAATACCAGGCCTTATCAGGCTCAGCTTGTTTAGCATCAGTCAGTTCAGCAGCTTCAGACCGTTCAGCTTCAGCAATCACAATTGCCGTTGGCCCGTTACCGCACTGGCCTAGACACCCAGAGGGCTCTACCAGCACATTTGCTGGCACAGAACGCCTAAACGCGGCTAGCACCCGCTCTGATCCTTGCTGCTTGCAAGTTTTGTTCTGACAGACAATTACCTTCGCTTTGTCTGAGCGCGTACCGCTAGCTAACTGCGCACCGCTGGCCGACTGGATATCACTGGCCGACCGCGCACCGCCCGGTTTCGCCTGATCTGATTTCGCCTGGTCTATTTTCGCCTGACCCAACTGTACCTGATCTAATTGCGTCTCATCTGTCTGAGCAGACATCATAACTTAGCTCTCTACGGCCTGCTTTCTCGTGCCTTCTATCACTTCTTTGAGCCCCACAGTACCCACAAAAAAGACATACAGTCCAGCTTTAATAATGGCCATGGGCACACTGTCTGGCAAGTGATCTACCAGCAGCGCAGAGGCTTCACTCGAGACTTTCTCTGTTTCATCGAGCTTGTAGACCCCAATTAGCACGGCTGCGATCGCGCCTTCTATCACGTGTATGGCGAGGACAAACAGCATGACTTTTGCCAAAGGTTGAAGAAACGGAGGTAAAGGCAGAAGCAGCTGCCAGAGCTGGAGAACAACTGCGCTAAAGATTACCCCTGTTGCACCAATTTTGATTTGCTTTGTCATTAGCACTAGATCCCGTGGTTTTCGAGCGCGACCGCTTCATTATGGTAAACCATACGCTTTTAACTGTAGCCTCGACGATACAAAGCCACGCAAGCGCCTACAGAGCGTTTGCATGGCAGTTAGATGCTATTGAGTCTCAGAGCCTTTTGCCGCGATGGCTAGGCCGTAAAACCCAGACGAGGGGCCAATTTCTCCAGCCATTTGCAGCTTGCTGAGCTGAAAGCCCGTTCCGGCTAAGAGCTGGTCTAGCGCCGCCTGATTGCCCTTATCAGTATCGACTCCAAAGTGGAACGGTTCGCCAATCAAGTCAAGCGCGGTTACTGCAAAAGGAATCCACCAAAAATCTCTGCCCTCATAGAAATGCTGAGGGAAAAAGTCAAACGCGATCGCACTGCCCGCCCCACAGATCTCACCTATTGCCCTTAGGCTCTCTTTCACCACCGCCTCGGTCAAATAATAGGTCACCCCCTCCCACAGGAAAAACGTTTTCTTCTGGGCCTCGAACCCAGCGGCTAACAGCTTATCTATCCAGCTCTCTTCGTTAAAGTTTGCCGCTACAAAGCAAATCTCGCTTAGGCTGCAATCGCTTTCTACCAGCGCCTGTTTCTTAACCGCCTGCGTATTCGGCTGATCCACCTCAAACAGAGCTATATTACGACCCAGGCAAAACTTAAACAATCTTGTATCGAATCCAGCACCTAGCACGACAACTTGCTCAACCGTCTCCAAATAGCCGCTCAAAGCCCGGTCAAAAAAGAGCGTTCGCGTATTGATCAAGTTGCCTAGATTTTCCTTGCCAGCAGGTGGCAGGTTGAACAAACTGGGCGTATGACCGCTGATGTTCATGGCAAAGAGGGTTGGCCCTGCGATCGCCCAGTTAAGTCCGCTGTTGAGGCAGGGCAATGTGTTCATCAGGCTATCGGCAACAGGATCAGGGCGAATGCCTTGCAGATGCAGCAGCCAGCGGGCAGATAGGGGCGCTAGCGCCGTCATAGAGATTCCCTTTTGCTGGGTAACAACTAGGGCCCAAGTCATAAATAGTACATAGCCCGTCAGCGTCACTGGGCTAAGCAAAACTTCTAAAACGACGAAGGTAAATAGTCTCATGGGGCATAATCTGCGGGTCACAATCTGTGGGTCGCAATCTGGTCAGTCAGACCTTAGTTTGCATCCCAAAAAGTAATGGACTCATTAATAGGCTGCAACGAAGTCCCTGGATAGTAAAACTCCAAAATTTGCCGGTGAGAATAGCCCTGTTGGCCCAGATTATAGGCCCCCGTCTGGCTCATACCAACGCCATGGCCAAACCCGCCGCCCACAAACCGAAATCCGGTAAGTACGGACTCAGGCGTCTGCTTATTTTCTGGCGTTTGGACTGCTGGCTTGGCAGTACTCACCGCCGCCTTTGGATCGCGGCTACCATTTGATTCTAACGGACCACCGGATTCTAGGGGGCTTGTGGTCGCAGGTTCAGAGGTACTTGGTTTAGGAATGCTTGGTCCAGCCGTACTTGGTCCAGCGGCATCCTGTTCAGTCGCCGCATCGCTAGCGGGCGGCACCGTCATCATCGGCTCTACATAAAACAACAGGCTTCTCGGTGGTAGCAACGCCTTTACTGACTCATCTTTGATCAGATCAAAAGAGCCAATATCCGTATCCACTTGCAGCTTCTGTACCCGCCCAGACGCTGCTCGCTCAACCACTGTCATCCCGGTTAGCTGATTATAGTTGGCCAGTGGATGCTGTCGATTTTGTAAATACTCCTTCAGTGTCCCATCCATTTGAGCTAGCGTTGCGGTTCGGTTCCATCGAAACGCATCCCAAGTGTCTTCGTTAAATCCACTAGAGAGTCCAATAAACGCTCTGAAGTTAGCTTCATCAGACAAAGGGCGTGCGCTCAAGTCCCACTTCGTCTGCAAAGAATCAATCACTGGCGTCAAATAGGGCCGATCTTCTCCATTCCAAACATCGGTAAAGCGAGCGGTTACACCGCCAGTCGTAGAAGAATAGAGGGCGTCAACCAGCTCATTTTCATAGGTGAGCACCTGGCCTGCGGTAGCCGCGATCGCCGCATCGCTGCCCGCATCGGTCTCGGCTAGGCCAAAATACACCTGACACTGCGTATCCGCACAAATCTCATAGTCATCAATCGCGAATCGGCGCAGATTGCGCAGCGCATAGGTTCGCGCTAATACGGCCTGCGCCTCAATCGCACTGCGGGGTGCACCTGCCCCAATTTCGTGCGGCACCACCCCACGCAGGTACTGCTCAATGGGCACCTGATTGACGAGAGTGTAGTTCCCGTACGAATTTGGCTGCACTTTCATATCACCGGCAAATAGGTCTTGATAACGAGCGCGATCGCCCTCAGCCATCTGAATTCGCCGATTGGCACTGGTAATTGTAAACTCATCGCGGGCGTACCGGAAGCCATCTGCAGTAAAGGTCACCTTGGGCACCTCGGTCACCACGCGGCTGTCGATAAATGCGCCAGCGTGGCCCGCTGCATGCAAATCATCTAACAGCAGCCGCCGTACTAATGGCGAATTGTAGTCTTCTCTTTTGGCCCAAACTTGCCAAGCATCTGGCTGCGCAATCTCAGCGTTAATTCCTGCTGCCTGCCAGTTTTTGGCACTGTCTTCAGCGCTCTCAAAGCTGCGGTGAGTACTCAGCACCACCCACTCTTGCAGCGCTGGCGCATTCAATGGCTGCATCGTAATCTCTAGCTGCAGCTGGTCAGTTGTAATGCGCTGCGCTTGCCCGCCGGTTTGAAAGCTAACCGTCAGCTCATCGCCAGCTAGCGGCCCCAGCGTCAGCTTGTCGTCTTCTTCGTCCCCAAAGCGCTGAACGATACCAACTTTGATCTCGGGGTTCAGCGCAGCAGATTGAGCCTCAGAGGCTTTGGGCGCAATCGCACCATCCACTACAGCCAGGCCTGTCATAGCTACCATTAGGCCCAGTGCAGCACTCAACCGAGCGCTCAAATGAGACGTGTTTAAACCGGGCATACTCAAACGATTCATAGCAACTGTACGTAGGCAAAAGATGCCGACAAAACTTTTAATCCAAGATCTAACCAAAGAACCCCGACGGTTCTGATACCTGGTTCTGACACTTACTTATTCAACCCAGGTTGATGGTAACCCGCGCTATTACCTCAACTTTGCGTATCAATTTTCTTTGATTTGTATTTTGTTTGATTTATTTAGCGATCGCGCTTCAATTCGACACCGAGTTAGTTCAACACCAAATCAGTTCAACACCCCGTTCAACACCCAGCTAATCTAATACCGGTAGATATTGAAGAACAGCAATATGACATCTCTCTATCCTATACCTATCTATTCTAATAGCCTTTCCTTCTATCTTGCGATCGCCTACCCAGCCTCTGCACCCTCACCCGCAGCCACATAAAATAGCGTCCGCCTTACATCTGTCCTTTTAAAGTAAAACTAGAGACAATAGATTCAACCACCCTACACGGTTTAAACGCATTGCTATAGGTCACCGGTCATGGTTCAGATCAAAGAAATTCCAATACAGCAGATCAAGCGTCCGCTCTATCGGCAAAACGATCCAGATAAAGTAAAGGCACTCATGATCTCTATTCAGGAAATTGGCTTACAAGAGCCCATCGATGTATTAGAAGTCGAGGGCGAATACTACGGCTTTTCCGGCTGTCATCGCTACGCAGCCTGTCAGCACCTCGGCCATCAAACTATCCGAGCCCGTGTTCGTCGTGCCCCCAAATCCGTCCTTAAAATGCACCTTGCCTAGTTCTTCCTCCTGGTTCTTTTTTCTCCTAGTTCTGCTTTCTAGTTCTCATCTCTATGTCTTCCGAGTCTTCTAACGCCTCTGTACCTTCCAGCGCTTCGGTTTCAGTTGAAACCGAGGCGCTAAAAGTTCTCATGCAGGCCGCTGATATTCGCACCTACCGCGCCCTCTCAGACAAAGCAGGCATTTCTCGTTGGCAGCTTCGACAGCTCCGTAGCGGCAATATCCAAAACATGCGGCTGAGCGCTCTCACCCGGCTCGCGGCCGCTCTTAACACCCCGCTTTCGACACTTCTTCAAACCTTCCTACCTGCTGCCTGCCCTGATACCAACGCTTCCCCAGCGCTTCAGCTCCAATCCGATGCCCTTCAAACCCTCGAGACCTGGCTGGTTCAGTGGCCTACCATCGCCAAGCGCGCCCAGGAAAAGGGCGAGGCCCTACCTGCCGCCAAAATTCTGCCCTTTGTTCGCCCTGTAGAAACGCTGATGCAAGAGTGGGGCATAGCACCCATCGCCACTGTCGACGAGCAGGTTCCTTACGACCCGCAGTATCATCAGCTCACTAAAGGGATGGCAAATCCGGGTGACTGGGTGCAGGTGACGCATACGGGGCAAACGCATGCGGGAAAGATGCTTCACCGGGCCAAGGTTAAGCCAATCCTCTAGATCAGCTGGGCTTAGCCTGATTGTCTAAGCTCTTACTAGCGTTAGTACCGTTAGCTCTGGTGGGCAAAAAAGCCGCCCTGGAAAGTACGTGCCTAGACCGCGGTTGACATAGAGCTGATTACCGCCGATTTGATGCAGGCCCCGGCACCATTCCCAGTGGCGGACGACATGGAAGCAGCGATCGCTCAAAAACGGAATCCGGTTACGTATAGCACTAGGCACCACGCGCCGAATTTTTTGCCATACCTGTGGCCCCGGACCTAGTCCTGGTAGGTAGATCTGCCCACCGTGCGTATGGCCCGATAGCTGTAGGTCCACTCGCCAGTTTGCCAGCGGCTCGGCGGTGTCTGGATTGTGAGAAAGCACCAGGCGCGGGATAGCCGGATCGAGCTGATTTAGCACCTGCGGCGCAAACTCTCTCGACCAATAGTCGGCAAAGCCAACGACTGGGAAATCTTCGCCGAGGGGCGTGGCAATCTCATTCCACAGCACCGGAATGTCCGCCTGCTCTAGCGCCTTGGTCACAATCTGACGGGCACCTCGGTATTGAATGTCATGATTGCCCAAAACGGCGATCGCACTATACTGGCTCGACAATTGCTTAAGGCGACGCACCAGCTCATGAATCGGAGCCGGGTCATTCGTGACAAAATCCCCCGTCAGCGCAATTAAGTCAGGCTGTATCGCTTCAATTTTGGCAATCGTTCTTGCCAGCAGCGCGTCCGACAGCCGCAGCCCATCAAAATGAAAGTCTGAGAGCTGTACCACCACACTGCCAACTAGCCGCGTCGGCAAGTCTCGAATGGGAATAGTCAGGGTCTCAACAGATAGTGCACCTGATAAAAGCCGATGCATACAATCAATGTCTCAAGGATCTCCAGTAAGCTATATCATCTTAGCCGTGCTGGTTTGGGTCTTGCAGATAACATAACTAGATTCGGCACTAGATTCGGCTATTGCCTAAACCGAGACGCTACCATCATGGTGCCAATGCCCATGTCTGAAAAGATTTCTAGCAGCAGGGAGTGCGGCTGCCTGCCATCTAAAATATGAGCGGCTCTAACCCCTTGCGCTAGCGACTGCACACAGCAGGTTACTTTTGGAATCATGCCACCAGCGACGGTGCCGTCGGCGATTAGCGTCCGAGCCTGCTGAATATCCAGCTCTGGAATTAGGGTAGCCGGGTCGTGAAAATCGCGCATGATGCCCGGTGTATCGGTAAGCAAGATCAGCTTCTCGGCGCTGAGCGAGGCGGCTAGCTCACCTGCGACCGTGTCAGCATTGATGTTGTAGGCTTGGCCCGCATTGTCTGCAGCAACGCTAGAAATGACTGGGATGTAGCCAGCCTCTACGAGCGATCGCACCAAATCCGGCTTGACGCTGCTGACCTCTCCAACAAAGCCAATGCCTGAGTCAACCGCGCGAGGCCTAGCGGTGACTAGGCTGCCGTCTTTCCCACACAATCCCACTGCCGCCCCGCCGGCGCGGTTGATCAGCGCCACTAGCTCTTTATTAACGCGGCCTACCAGCACCATTTCCACCACGTCCATGGTCTCAGCATCTGTCACTCGCAGTCCATCTTTGAACTGCGGCTCAATATTCAGCTTACCTAGCCAGTTATTAATTTCTGGGCCACCCCCGTGCACCACAACCGGACGAATACCCACACTCGCCATAAAGACCACATCGCGAATGACCTTTTCTTTGAGGGCACCGTCTTTCATCGCCGCTCCACCATATTTGACAACGATTGTACGACCGCGAAATTTTTGAATATACGGCAGCGCCTCACTCAAGATACGAACGCGGGCCTCTTCAGATTTCTGAAAAGTTGGATCGAGTGGGGCATTTTCGAGGGTAGAAACCATAGGAAGTTAGAGAGAAAATTGAAGAAGAAGTTGAAGAGAAGAAGCAAAGAAAAGAGGCAGCAAACCCGACGACAGCAGATCAAGTAGCCTATGTCTCAGCAGATTTGGGGTTGGGCGGTAAGACAACCGGATTGATAGAAGGCTGGCTAATTTCAATTTGGTCTACAGCTAGCTTCGGGTCCGGGCGAAGAGATGCTTGCAGGGCAACCATGATGCGATCGCACGTTTTGCCGACCGTTTTGCCATCGTAGGCGATACGAATATCAGCAAGGGCATAGCGCTCGGCTCTTTGAGCCATCAGCTCAGAAAGCTTGGCTGAAAGGTCTACCCCCTTTAGCAGGGGGCGAACGGTGTCTTTTGAAAGGCGAGAGACTAGCACTGGCACCGGCACATCTAGCCACAGCACCAGGCCATGGTGCAGATAGCTCCAGTTCATTTGCTGGGTAACAATGCCACCGCCAGTTGCCACAACCACATTTGTATAGCTAGAGACTTGAGCTAGTACCTGCGTTTCTATCTGACGAAAAGCGGCTTCGCCCTCGCTCGCAAATAGCGCCTTTACGGTTCGGCCAGTGGTCTGCTCAATCAGAGCGTCCGTATCCAAAAAGCGATAGCCCAGTCGGTGGGCCAGTCTGCGACCGATAGTTGTCTTGCCAGCGCCCATCATACCAATGAGGTACAGGTTGGTCTTTTTCAGCTCCTGTTTGAGGTGCGCGGCGGTAGGCACAATCATAGTGGTCGTAAACAGAATAAACCCCACTATTATCTCAGGCTATGTCAACAGCGCTAACGACCTGTCGCTATTTGTTATCTACACACTGTGGCTTCTATTGCTATGGCTTCTATTGCTGTAGCTTCTATTGCTGTGGCTTCTATTGCTGTGGCTTTTTCTACCGGCTTCTACTGGGCTCTATCTAGCAGAGCTAGCCAAAGCTGCCGTTCGCCACCGGGCGCACTGTAAAACAATAAATCAATCAATAGCCGCAGAGAAAGCTGTGTTAAGGTCTCGGTCGGCAGATCTGGATTAGCCATACGATCGCAATACATATGGTTAAAGCTATCGAGATAGTCGCCGAGGATAGCAGCCCTATGTGGCGGCTGACCTGCCGCGCCAAGCTGCTCTAGCTTGGCCACGGCCTGCCGAATTTGCGGATGATAGCTTCGCGCCAAGTGGCACACTACCAGCACCAGCGCTCTGGCTTCTTCAATATCTAATTTTTTGCGGCCCTGCCCCTTACGCAGCGGGCTAGACTGCCGCAGCCGCCACAGCCCCACGCGGTCTGAGAGCGTTTGCGAAAGCTGTAATGCCTTTGCTGTCGACAGCACCGCGTCAGAGCCAATATTAGTCAGCGCCTCTACGGCCATCAGTACCAAATCTAGCTGAGCTTTTATGCTGCTCAGCTGGGCCGCTGATAAACGGCTGATTTGCAGCGTCTCGGGCTGCAAATCACTAGCAGGCGGTTGCTTCGAGGGCAGTTGCTCTACAGGCGGCTGGTCAGGCAGATGATCATCCGCCTGATTATGGTTAGGCAAATTGTTAGCGGGCAAATCCACAGCATCTTAGGCCATTAAGCCATTGGAAAAATAGCTTTGGCAATTGTGCCACAGCCCAGACATCCTGCTCAGTTGTTACTAAAAAGCAAATCTCTAGAGCAAACCCAAAAGGCAAACCCTAAGAGCAAATCCCTAGAATAAGCCTTAGGTGAGACCCAAATAAGCCTTAAGAGCAACCCTGCTCTCCCCAAGACAACAGGGCCCGGGCCGTCCCATCACTATCGTCACAGGCAAACTCTTTAACGAGGGCACCTGCCGCTTCACCCATGACTGTTCTGGCGTTGCGACTGTCAGGGGCTGGCATTATGCCAAACGTACGCGCGTAGTTTGCCGCTTCAACATCAAAAACGACAGCACCTACCGAAGCGCAGGCCGATACCAGACTGGCACTGAGCTGTTCTAGCAGCCGCGGCGATTGTAAAATAGAAAGCGCCGCCGAACCAGACATCGAGACAGTGATACCTTGGGGGCGTAGTTCTGGCACGTTACGATACAGGCGGCTTAGCTGTAATGCACTGACCCAGGCAGTCGCCTCCCGTTCAGATTCAACCGTACGCGTCATCGCAACAACTGCATCGCTACAGGCAGCGGTACTTCCAGGGACCGCTGAAACGGCTAGTATCTGGGTTAGACTACTGCGGTTGTTCACCAAATCTATGGTGATTGCATACTCACCGCTTATACCTGATTCATAGCTATTGGCTACGGCAGTATAGAGGCCCGTACTGGGTAACGTCACAATCAAACGAGAATTGCGGTTTGTTGAGCTAACGTCGTCATTTTCGCCAATGCGCTGACCGGACGGGTCTAGCAGAATAAGATAGGGGTCAAAGTCCTCACTCTCTAGAAAAATCGTGACGTACTGTCCGTTGTCACCTGAAAATGTGTACTGATCGTACAGACTGCCATCGTCCAAAACGGCGTCTCCAGAAGATAGCGCACCCGCCTCTTCAATTAGGGTTTCTGCTCTAGCCGCAGGCTGGCCGAGCGCGCCCTCCGTGGCTAGCAGAAAACCGGCTGTAAACACTATAGCGCCAAGCTTTAGCAAAGCTTGCATCTTTATTATCTCCAATATGTTCGTGCGTTTGTCATTTGTTGATTGAATTGAGCTATGTAGTTCACGCAGGCTGGTAAAACTGAGCAAAACGTTCGTTTCTAAGAACATTTTATCGGTTATCTTTGCGATTCAGTCTCTTCCACGTCTAAATGGATAATTCCGGATCGCTGGATTAAGACCATAACCTTTTGCTTAACTGTGATCTTACACAAAGTGGACAGTTTTCCTGAAAAATTAACCCTGGCGCGATCGCTCTCTAGCTGAAATGGGTAATCTCAAAGCACTCATCAGCTTTGATATGCATCGTTTTCTTCACCTCACAGCGGCAGCCGCTAGCTTTTGGCTTGCTCAACCGGGGCCCGCTCAAATGGGTCATGCGATCACGCACTCCCTACCTGAGAGCGCTGTCCTTTTGCCTGCTGCGATCGCAACACCGACAGCTACCGATCGCGCCAAAGCAGATCGCGCCAAAGCAGATGGGCCAAACTTAGATGCCAGCGGATTCAACTTAGATAGGGCTCGGCTCGATCAGACTATCGGAGCACAGACATCAGCTAGTGCAATAGGTGTTCAGTGGCTGCTAGCTCTCGGACTGCTGCCAGCAGGCGGTGCAATCATCTGGGGTGTTTTTCAGTATAGTCAGCAGCAAAAATGGCAGCATATCGAATTTCTCCGTCAGGCGATTCGAGAATTTGAACAAGATCCAGACATTCACAAAGCGCTCAAGATTCTAGATTTTGAAGAATACCGCGATTATCATCTCTCGCAACCAGCCGATGCCCGTTCATCTTTTCGAGTAACTGACGATCTTTTATGTAACGCGCTCGCTTGTCACGATCAAAGAGCCCTTGTCAAACAGCAGATAGACTATCAACAAGTAAACAACAGTCTCGATCCGGCTGCGTTACGCACCTATCAAATTGAAACCGCGCTGAGAGACTGGTTTAACAAAATGCTCAATGGCCTAGAGCATTTTGGCTATTTTATAGAATCGGGCTTCGCCACCGCTAAGGAGCTCGAGCCCTGGCTCAGCTATTGGGTAAAGCTGATTGCCGACCCCGTCTATCGGCGACCGGGCTCGTCTAAGGTGTACGACGCGCTCTACAGCTACATTCACCACAGCGGTTTTCTCGGCGTTCAAAAGCTGTTTGAGCGCTTTGGCTACCGGATTTTGCCCTCCCCTTATCAAGACAGCGATCTACTCACGCTGAGCCTGGTGCTCCAGTCGTCTGCGTCTGTCTCTCGCAATTCACTCTCTCAGCTAAAGCCTCACCTAAAACCTCTAATTACCACTCGTCTAGCACCCGAATTCAACGCGAGTGTTGCGCTTACCCTGGCCAAAGCTGCCTATCTTGCCTATCAAGACAAAGAGTTCGTTGCCGAGGTTGTCGATCGCTGGGGCTGCACTCTACAACAGCACATTAGCCCTAGAGCCCAGCAGGAAAAGCTAGCTCATCCTAAGACCGTTACCCAGACAACCACCACTCCTAATAGCCCGCCGCCGCTAGGAACCAATAGCTTCGTAGCGCATAACTTTCGCTATTTCAACAATCGTGGCCGTGATACGCAAGCCTATCTATTTCGTACGGATACATTTATGGTGCTGGCGTTTCGCGGTAGCCAAGAGCCCAAAGACTGGCTCACCAACGTCACTACTCAGCTTTGCAGCTTTACTCTGGGCAAAAACGGTGCGACCACGCTTTCTTCTTACAAAGGAAAAGTACATACAGGCTTTTTCTTAGCCTGGGCCAGTATTGAAGACGCTGTGCTTACACAAATTAGCACCTGGCAATCAGAGGTCGCGCAGAGTGCTGAGCTGCCACCGCTGTATATTACTGGCCATAGCTTGGGCGGCGCACTAGCAACGATGGCGGCGGCGGCGCTTTCAGACTATGGGGTTGATGTAGCCGGCGTGTATACCTTTGGCCAGCCTAGAGTGGGCGATCGCACTTTCGTCAATCAGCTTAACGCCCACACCCGTGGCAAAGTCCTTCGCTTTGTGAACAACAACGATATTGTGCCTCATGTGCCACCGCCGTTTTCGATTCGCAATCCTACCCGGCTGTACGGACATGTAGGTACGGTGAAATATTTCGATGCGGGTGGCACCATCGTGACGCACAACCAGATGTTAAGCCGATTGCTAGACAGTAGCTGGGGACTGCTAAAGGGAGCCGTCGGTGCACAGTTAGATCTCGTTAGTGACCATAAAATGGAATATTACATCAGCCATTTAAACCGGGCGCTGAAAGAAGCCGCAGAGGACAAAGCCGCTCGGATGTTGACAGTAGCAGCCCCTGTGTCCGATCTCTCAGCCAACTGCTCAGGCTCTTCAGGCTCTTCAGGCTCTTCAGAGCCAAACTTTGAAGCCTAACTCTTCTTCAAAGGAACTGACGAAAGTCTTCATCGCGTTGACTTAACTGGGCCCACTCAGCCCCTTGGCGGATAAACCAGCTCACAAGACGATCGCAGGCCGGTCGTTCGGTTGCATAGTGTCCAGCATCGACTAGCGTTATTCCTAGATCTCGACTTTCCTGAAACTGGTGAAACTTGCAGTCAGCAGTTAGATATACCTGCGCGCCCGTTTTAGCAACGGCTGACAGATAGCTCGCGCCCGATCCGCCGAGTACGGCCACCCGCTTTACGGGCTGCTGTAAATCAATCGCCGGAGAATGTAGCAGCCGCAGCGGGGCCAAGCAGGTTTGTATCGTTTGTAGCAGTGTTTTTAGCGGCTGGCTCTTTGGCAAATCGCCTACTCGCCCGTAGCCTCGGGTCAGATCTTGCGGCTGGGTGGCGGTCGCGACAACCGGAGAGACGGACTGAAGCTGTAGCAGCTGAGCAAGCACATCGGCAGTGCCATCAGCTACCTGATCAAAGTTGGTATGGGCGGTGTAAATGCCGATGTTGTGAGCGATTGATAGCCGGATCACATCGCTAATGCTCTCTCCACAAACAACCGCAGAAAGCCCACCAAAGATGAGCGGGTGGTGGGCGAAAATGAGATTGACGGGTGCGCCTTGAGCTTGAAGTGCGATCGCTTCTTCCATCACCGCTAGCGTCGGCGTCAGGCACACTAGCACACCTGGTGCATGAGAAAGAATTCCTGGCTCCACTTGCCAGCCGCAATTGTCCCATTTTTCTTGCCAAGCTGGATCAGCCCAGCGCTCAAAAGCGGCAATCAGATCTGCAATAGTCATCAAAGGCAATATTTTGTTTAAAGATAGAACAGGCGATCGCGCATCACATATTCGTCGCATATTCTCTTACAAGCCTATCTTAACTTTGCTGATTTACCGAATCAAAGCCGCTGTAGGCGTGACCCCAGAAACGCTCAGCGTATAGTCAAACCGGCCACCACCATTGTCTTGCCAGCCCATCAGGCGATTGTCTTGATTAAAAATAGGATCGTTGTTGTAGCTTGTAACTACTGCAAAATACAAATCTGTCCTAGGGACCAAAAGTCCACTAATACTAGATTGATTGCCTCCATTGTCATCGTCAGATGAGGCAATCAGTACGCCATCGCGGTCAAATACGAATAGCTGAGAATCATCGCTGGTGTACAGGCTGCCAGTCATCACGCGGGTAACCTCTATATCAATATTGATGCGATCGCCCATACCTGCCACAAAGCCATATACCTCGTGCCCCGAGCCCACATGCCCCGAAACAACATTCAGGCCCTGGCTTAAATCTATCGGCTGCATCGGTGCTAGGCCTGCCCTGCTTTCTAGGCTAATCGGTAATGTGAGCTGAGGAGAATCTGTCAAAATTTCACTAGCGTACTGGTTGTCAGTCGCTTCGGCAATGGCCACGTCCCAGCCTAAAGACGTTTCCGCTTCTGTCTGCGTCGTTGATGAGGCCGTCAACAGATACGGATCGCTCAGATCACAGGCTTGCGAACGGCCAATAATGACGTTATCTGCCTGATAAGACGCTAGCTGTCGACGCAGTGCTAGCAGTGACTGACGATTAGCTTGAGTTGTTTGCTCGTTCGCAATCAGCTGTCCGGTAATGCCAATCGCCTCATGCCACTGATTGGCACAAATTGCCTGATTAAGATCGAACACAGTCGTACGCTGTGCCTGTGCAGGCAGTGTGCCATAGAGTGCGCCGCACAGCGTACCGCATAGCCACAGCGCTACTGCCAACCCTGATCGGCAGCCGTAAGGTGGCTGAGCACCCAGAGGTTGTTGATAGCTCAAAGCCCAATCAAACCAAAAGCGAACCATTATTTCTTTCTCCTACAGAGCACCAGTACACCAGCACCCGACAGTCCTCATATACAAAAGTGTGCCCGAACACCGTAAAAGCTGGCTCCGTCGAATTATGCAAAAGATTGTGCAAAGAGCAATGCAACGCAATTGGTGGCGCTAACAACCAGCGACCAGCGGGCACATTAACCGCAAAGCCTGTAACGGTTGTAAAGCTAAGGGCGATCGCACATTGGTTTTCGATCTTCTATTCGCCTAAAACGTTCGGCGTAATTATGTTTGCGCGTACTCCTTAATCAGCACTTACCCAAACAGCTCCTAAAACACCCGTCGATAAACCTAGAATGGAAGAGAAACTAAAACTGCTCGTGATTGATGATGAGCCAAACAACTTAGAGCTGCTATACCGCACGTTTCGGAAAGACTACAGAGTCTTTATGGCTGAAAGTGGTGCCGAAGCGCTAGAAATTTTAGAGACACAAGGAGAGATGGCTATCATCGTCTCCGACCAGCGAATGCCGAAAATGAGTGGAACTGAGCTACTCGGTCTTACAGTAGAACGTTTCCCAGATACTATTCGAATGGTGCTAACCGGCTACACCGATGTAGAAGACTTGGTTTCTGCAATTAACTCAGGCAAAGTGTTTAAATACATAACCAAGCCCTGGAATCCTCAGAAGCTAAAAGAGGTAATTGCCCAAGCCGCTGAGACTTACGGCGTTCTAAAGAAAAGAACGCTTGCGCTTAGCCGTGCGCTCAGCCAGGAAGCTGTCAGCAACAAAATCATCTCTACCGTTCGAGAGTCATTAGACTACAACAATACGTTAAAAACCGTAGTGAATGTTTTAGGAGAAGCGTTTGACAGCGATTTTGCCATTCTGTATCCAGCGAAGATTTCGCAAAACGTTAAGCACGAGAAATCTTTTCCAAGCTACCGGCCTATAAAAGCTCAAGATCAGTCTGAGAGTTCCGAATTTTCTAGCGGGGGTGCTTCTGACGAAAGTGCCTATAAAAGCATTCTGCAGGCCCCTTTAGAGATATTACTCAATAGCTTGCCGCCTATCTCTATCGATCATAGAATCTCATCAGAGCTGATAACGGTCGCTGGCCAGCAGATGACCAGAATCATCGTTCCGTTTGCTGACCAGAACACTTCGGTAGCGACAGTTTGTCTATATCGAGAAACGCCAGATCCAAAATTGGCAAAGTCTTGGGCAGCTGCGGCAATTAATGTTTTAGAAAACGTGTCCGACCAGGTAGCCCTAGCGATTTTGCACACCAAGCTCTACCAGCAGCTCAAAAGGCAGTCGCGAAAAATGCGAGCGGAGCTAGAAGTCGCCAGGCAGATTCAGAGTAATTTGCTACACCAGAGCTGGCCAGAAACCCCTGGTCTTAAAATTCAGGCTCGCTGCCAACCTGCCCGTGAGGTGGGTGGAGACTTTTATGAGGTCTTTATGCATCCTCAGGGCGATATTTGGCTGGCCGTGGGAGATGTATCTGGCAAGGGCGTACCTGCAGCGCTGTTTATGGCCAGCGCGATTTCGGTATTGCGCCGAGAGCTCGCCCAAGACAAGTCTCCTGCACCTGAACAGGTAATGAGCAATCTTAACCACAGCTTATCGGATGATTTAGTGAGTAATAACTGTTTTATTACGATGGCGCTTATTCGCTATAGTGAGAGAACTAGACAGCTAGTGTATGCCAATGCGGGTCATGTCTATCCAGTTGTTTGGTCGCATAGGGAGATCGTAGCCCAAAGAGAGAAAGAAAGAGAGAAAGGAACAGTTGAAAGTCAGTTAGATGATCAGCTGAATTTGGAGTCAGCGCAGCAGCCGGTCAAACCTACCTACTTGGATACGAGAGGTGTTCCTCTTGGTATTTTGCCAACGTGGAACGCGGCGTCTGGTCGGCTACAGCTAGCTGAGGGCGATATTGTTTTACTAACTAGTGATGGCATTACAGAGGCAACCGTTCCTGATAGAACAGATCCCAACGGCGCAGACTTTAGCGAAAACAAACATGAAGGCATAGATCTTAACGGCAAAGAACTTAAGAGCTGCTCAATGCTAAATCAGGAAGGGCTCTGGGAGTTTCTACGAAAGCAGCCTGCCGATCTCAACTTAGATACGCTGCTCTCTTATATTCATATTCCCGAAAGCGAGCAGGAAGATGACCAAACTATTTTGTCACTGGAGGTGACGTCATGCTAAAAACCGAACTATCTGTCCCCAGTGATCTTAAGTTCATGGAAGTAGTAGAGAATTGGCTATTGGAATCTTTGCAGCTAGCTATCGCTCAAGATATTAATTGGGCTGATGTAGAGAAACGGCTGCGCTTAGTCGTTGCCGAAGTGTATTCTAATGTCGTTCGCCATGCGCATAGTGAGAAGCCTGAACTGCCGGTACTCATCCGCATTGAGCTAGACGAAAATAACCTTTTGCTAGAAATTTGGGATCAAGGAGAGGGTTTCAAGCTAGACAATTACGCTGCGCCTGCACCATCTGATTTTCAGGAAGGCGGCTATGGCTGGTTGATTTTGGATCGGATTATGGACCGGGTAGAGTATCAGCTACAGGTAGGCGGCGATCAAAACTGCCTGAAGCTAGAAAAAGACCTAACTATTTCGGCAGAACCTTAGGCTAGAACTTCAGAGCGAAGCTTTAGACGCCGCCGTAGCGTGCGATCGCCCCGTTACCAACTTGCCATGCCCATAGCTGATCACCCACGGAAAAGTGCCACCATTCGTTCGGATGCTGATAAAAGCCAGCGCTCGTCATAATCTCAACGAGTAATCTACGATGGTGATGCGCTTTTTGAGCGCGGACCTCAGACCGGTCGGCAAAATAATTTGGGTAAGAGCGCGGTGAGATCTCATCAATGGGTGAACCCATGTCTATAGGGTTTCCATCGGCATCGCTCAGTGTCAGATCGATGGCTGCGCCCGTACTGTGAGGGGGTGGAGTAGCAGCGTTTTGACTGGGAATTGCCCAGAAAGTGAGGACCTGATCAAGCAGGCGCGATCGCTCAAGCTCAGACAGTTCGTCAGGGCTTAGACCCTGGCTATCAGCTAGCTGCTGAAAGGTATAGTCCACCATAAACTGCTGGACTAGAACAGGGCGATAGGCATCGAAAATTTGTAGCCGCCAGCCAGGACGTTTTGCCTGTAGTGCTAGCTGAGCGCGAATCAATTGATTGAGCACACCCGCCCGCAGAAAATAGGGAGAGCGATCGCCATAGGGCGCACCCAAACTTTGATAGGGATGAGGATCAAAAACCGCGAAGCGCTCTAGAGGAATGGGCAAGAGCGCTTCACCGCAGTCTTGGATAAAAACCTGCTGATAGGGTTTCATCCTATTAGACAGCAGCTAGTTGATGAGCAGCTACATAGCTAACAAAGTTGTTTAAGATTTGGAGCCCGGCAGTTGAAGATTTTTCGGGATGAAACTGGACGGCCATAAGGTTGTCTTTAGCAACAGCGGCGGTTACCGTTTGCGTGCCGTGAGTGATCGTGGCAGCGCTGATTGCGGTCTCCGCAGGCGCGGCGTAATAAGAGTGAACAAAGTACACCCAGGCATTGGCATCTATATTTTTCCAAAGCGGAGAGTGGGCCTGGGTAAGCTGTAGCTGATTCCAACCCATATGCGGAATTGTGATACCAGCCTCTGGCTGAAAGCGGCGGATATGGCCTGAGAAAATGCCCAGTCCTGCTTCTTTTCCTTCTTCACTGCTTTCAAACAAGACTTGCATACCAACGCAAATACCCAAGAAGGGTTTGCCACTAAGCGCAATGCGACGGATAGGGTTGATTAAATTGCGCGATCGCAAGTGCTGCATTGCCGGGTCGAACGCACCTACACCTGGCAAGACAACGCCATCAGCTTTTTCAATGTCAGCAACAGAATCAGTGACTAGCGTTGTTGCACCTGCTGCCTGCAGCCCTTTACAGGCAGAGTGTAAGTTGCCCATGTCGTAATCGATTACAGCGATAGTCGTCATAGCGAATACCCATGCCTCCAGAGCGTTCTATACAGCATAGATTATAAACAGCTAGATCTATGAATGGACACCGGCAATGAACACAGCCCCGATCTTAATCACCTCCTTTCAATCGTGGCGAGCCCATCAGCCCTCTAACTCGTCTGACGATCTGCTAGCGGCGCTACAAAAGCGAGGACAGCTACCGGCAGACAGCCTCTGGCTTAGACAGGTGCCCGTTAGCTTTGAGCTGGCCCCTATTCGTGCAATCGGTGAGATTTACCGCACGCGGCCTCGCGCTGTCATTTGCTGTGGGATGGCTGAGCGCCGCATCTATCTATCAGTAGAACAACAGGCTAGCAGAGCTAGAACAACGCTAACAACGACTATCGACCTGCCTTTACTGCTACAGAATACGCGATTCAGCACCATCAGCTACGATGCAGGCACCTATGTCTGCAATCATCTGTACTACAGCGTTCTAGAGCACAGCAGCAAACAGTCCTGGAAACTACCAGCAATTTTTATACATGTTCCTGTTTTACACCCAGGTAGCCAGCAATTTGTGCTGAATGATTTTGTGCAAATGTATCACCGGCTCGCAGAGCAGACCCGATAGCTGGCAAACTGTTTAGCAAAAAATCTTGTAAACGCACAAACAATCGTTGATATTGCGGATGACGCCACGATTAAAATTACCGTTTTTGCCTCCGATACCAATATTTCTTGAAATGTTTTGTAATAGTATTTGTCTTTAGAAACAGATAGGGCAAGATAGCTATGGTTAGAGATTCCTGCTAGTCATTTCAACAATTTTCTTATGTCTTATCTTGTTGCACATATCGAGAGGCCATTGAAAGAAAAGGCGTCTATGTCACAAGAAAAAACCGCTTTTTCGATTGAGTGTTCTATTCAGATGCTAAAGCAGAGCGATCGCACAGGCGTCGTCTCTCAGATTTGCTACAGGCCCTGTGATGGACGAGGAGCGTATTCGGTCAACAGCATATTTTTCAACGCAAAAATGCTGAATGAGCGGTTAACCACTTCTAAGGTATTTGTAGTCAAAGATTTAGACGGAGACCACGGCTACTATTTGCGTATGGACACAATTTTGCTAGAAGAGACAGAATTAAGTGCTGAGCTAGGCACTAGGTCTAGTAGCAGCGTGCGATCGCAGATTTCGCAGCTATTGAACTATGTGACCCAAGACACCGATATTTTACTAAAGTACTTTAATCATCACTTTCTGTAGTGCTGTGTCCTTTTCTCCCAAGCTCCTAAAGTATCGCGACCTAAAACTCGTATTCTAATTATCTTACAGTCTATTATTTTGCAATCTAATTATCTTGCAATCTAAAACCTTGCAGTCTGAAACCTTGTGATTTCAGCTATAGCCGCGTGCTATCGGCTAGTAGATATCGAAGCTGACACAATTTCTCTCTTATCAGCTAATGGGCATTCTTGGTTTTCAGAAGGCCCTCTCCTTACTCACCCTAGAAACTCATTTACCAACAGAGCATGCCGTCGATATCCACCGCCTAAACGTATACCTCGCGACCAGCCGCCATCTGATAGGTAGGCGCTACCGTCAAAAGGTTTTGGGTTTGGGCTATGCCTGCGTTCATTAGTCAAAACTATGAATGTGAGCACCTGTGTTTCTCCCGTGAGTAATCAACAAATCTATATCTGAATCTGCTATTTGTTTAAACCAAATTATCAGTGCCGGTTCCTAAGTCATTAGGACACTTAGTGAGCTGGTCTAGGTTAGAGATAGGAAAGCATATTTATCTTTTCTGCTGTGAACAACAACTATCCGCATGAAAAAAGAATCTGCAAAAATATTTTTCTACGAGTAGTCGCAGGCCACACGAAAGCCCAGATCTCTGTGGCTAGCGATCGCACTAAAATGAAATCGACTTGCAGAGCGACACAGCTTAGGACTGCTATACCAAGAGCCTCCCCTAGCAATACGAGAATCGTCCCCCTCGGAATCACAAGCCTTTGTTTTCTGCGCTGATGACTCTCTTGAACTGTCTTCCGGTGAGCTGTCTTCTAGTGAACTGTCTTCTATTAAATCCGAGGCGTAATCAGTCCAAACGTCTTGGCACCACTCCCACACATTGCCGTGCATGTCGCTTAGACCAAAACGGTTAGCAACGCCAAAATAATCTACCGGCACAGTCGTTTCACGATAGGACATCTCGTGATGAGAGGCGTCGGCATCGTCAGCATATGGCCTACTGGCGCTAACGGGTTTGTAGTTAGCAATTTCTGAAGTGAGCCTGTCACCAAAGTAAAAAGGTGTAGTAGTTCTAGCGCGGCAGGCGTATTCCCATTCGGCCTCGGTAGGCAAGCGGTAAGGACGGCCAGTATGGCGAGTGAGGCGATCGCAAAACTCAACCGCCGCCTGCCAATAAACCTGCTCTACTGGCAAATTGTCCCCTGTGAAATTAGCCGGAGCCAGCACTAGCTCTCTATTTACCGCTGGCAGCGCTGCTACCGCTCGCCACTGTGCCTGAGTGACAGGATAGCGACCCATCAAAAACTGAGCCACCGCCACCGATTTTTGGGGACCTTCCCGCTCATAGCGCCCCAGCTCGTCCACAGCAGAACCCATCGTAAACGTGCCATCAGGAACGAGCACCATATGCAGCGGCAAAGCATCAGCCACTGCTAGATCAGATTCGATGTAGCCTTGGGCAGTGCACGGTGTTCTTTGCAAAACAGATGGCATTGCAGTTGCTCCCTTTAACGACACTTTTTCTGAACCCAGACACATAGCCTGATTACGAGAATTCCTCGATTAGCTGAACATCGACCAGTTGAACATCGACAAACTCGAACAGCTCAAAGCTAGGGAAAGAAACAGATTGACGATTTGGATTGCTCGAAGGTGAGAACTGGCGTTTTACGCCTGCAATAAAGTCTGCATATTTTACGCCTCGATATTGCAGCACTTCTGCGGCAATTACCGCAACCGGCTTTCTCTTATCGTCAATCTCTTGCCCCGGTTGCAACTGATTGCTTAGCTCTAAAACAAAATCATCTAGAGATGTTGCAAAGTTCTCTTCAATGTATCGAGAAAGCACTGCTGTCGTATCTGTCACCGGCGCTTCAGCCAGCAGTTCCGCCCGAATTGCTTCATCGACAAACCGATATTGCACATCATCGGGGTCAATTCCCAAAGAGCCGTCATCCTGCGGCTGCAAAATTCCTCCCAGCAGCACCTCCGCCACATGTACCTGGTTCGATATTGGCAGCAACTGCGCTTGCACAATTCGAATCACTGGCAGCGTAATCGCTGGAGACGCGGCCAATAGGCTCGCTAGCCGCCGAGCTAAAGGAGATGCCCCACCGCGAAATGCCTGCGCCTTTTGCGCTGCTGTAGGAATGCCTTCAAAACGCGATCGCCGCTTCTCTGCTGTCGCTGCCATCGCCTGAGCCCGCTGCGTAAACACCACACCCGGCACTACCGCCGTCCCCTGGTCTGCCAGCATTCGCGCCCACTGCTGCACCAGCTCAAACGTTGGCGTAATCACCGGGATCTTAATATCTTCCGCTTGCCGCTGCGCTCTTGTCCGTCGCCAATAGGCTGTATTCGCAGACACGACGTCTAGCATACAGTTGGCACTTCCAATATCCTTTGCCTGTAGTTCCACTCTTATCGCCTGCCGCAGGTTCGTGCGCTGCCACAGCCATTCAGGCATCATCTGCAGCAGCGCCATCGGATTGTGCCGACTCCATCGCCGCAGTACTTCTAATAGCTGCGGCATCTGCCAAAGCTCGTCCACACAGTCCGTCGCCAGTAAAATCACCCGTCGTCCGGTTGGATCGACTAAGCTGTCTGGGCAACGTAGCGTGCGGATATTCTCTTTTAGGAAAGGATGCGTTCTCAAAAATATCTCGTTTGAGCCTGTCGCACCATCGGCCCTTACCACCAGCCCCCACAGCCGCACATCACGAAATACGCCGTAGTGCTTGCACAGCCGATGCAGCTCGCGAATCGTACGCCGCCAAATTCGCATAGAAGCGCTTTCGTCTACGACAATCGCTAGCTCTAGCCACTGTTCTGTAAGCGGCTGGGTGACAGGACACCATACGCGCTCTTCTGCAATCTTTTGGACGGTGGCAGTTTCGTTGAGCTGCGAACCTTGGCCAACCGGGCGTGGCTGCATTAAGGGGCGCAGGGCCCTAGCGAGTAAAAGCGGGTCGCGCAGAGCTGTAGCTGCAGGCACTCGTATAGGCTGCGAACTAGATGATGAGCGAGGGTTTGAATCAGGGTTTGAACCGGGTTTCGAGCTATACTTCGAGTCAGATTTTTGTGAAGAGGCGGAACGGAGAAATAGTTCGCCCGCAGGCTGAGCAGTTGGCCGCGCTGCCTTGTTTTCTAGCTCAGGAGGTAGAGACGTAACCTTATTGTCTGCTGCCGATAGCTCAATATCTAGGCCGGATGCTGTTGATGAGGATGGTGCAGTATCAAAGGCGATCGCACCCTCAGTCCCAGCATCTTCCGCCGCAAAACGCTGCTGTACCAGCGTTAGCCAACAGGTATCTGCGATCTCGTCAGCCGTTAGATTGATCGACTCACCACCAAGCACCTCCAACCACCGGTCAATAGGACAGTCGATAGGCTGACTTATAGGACTTATAGACTGCTGCGTCACAGCTCCTCTTCTACCTCGCTCGCGCTGTTGAGTGGATTAAATAGTAGCTGCTTCAGCGTAGACTTATCTAGATTTTGCGCGGCAGATTCGGGCTGCTGGGCCAGCAGATAAATCAAGTTCAAGAGCTGATCGGTCGGCAAGCTGGCAAACTCGTCTTCGGTTTGCTCGGTGACAAAGGTATCAATCACATGATTAAACTGATCTACGCTTTGTGCGCCTAGGTGCGCTTCGACAATGGCTTTTAGCGCCGGTTTGGAGGGTGTTGGCATACCCACCCGCAGGCAGCGCCGATAGAAGGCAGGCGGAAATTCTCGCTCGCCGTTGCTAGTCATGATGATGAGCGGAAACGCCTGACAGCGCACGGAGCCCTTGTTGATATCAACTGGCAGGCCATCATCTGACTCTACGCTTTGTTGCCCGGTGCCTGCTTTCGAGAGTCGTTTCAGCTCAGCAATCTCAAATTCGCCCTCTTCAAATAGGTTCAGCAAGTCGTTGGGCAAGTTGATATCGCTTTTATCAATCTCGTCGATTAGCAAAACGCGTGGGTAGCTTGACGGTAAAAAAGCAGTGCCCACTGGACCCAGGCGAATATATTGACCGATATCTTGGAACTGAGATTGCATAGCCTGTACGGCTTTGGCACTACCCAGCTTGGCCGCCTGTTCGCTGAGCTGGGCATCTTGCAGGCGGGCGATCGCATCATACTGATACAGCCCGTCTTTTAGCAGAGATCGCGCCGTAATCGGCCATAGCAAAACGGGTCCTAGATCCAGCTCACGTGCGATCGCATAGGCCAAAGAGGTCTTGCCCGACCCTGGCCGACCGGTAATCATCAGTGGCCGCCGCAGATATAGCGCTGCGTTGACAGCCTCAATCACCCGCATATATGGATTCTTTTGCGCGTCTGAGGCGGCTACCCGCAGGCGAAAACTATCACCGCGCCGCACGTCTCTAGTCCGCTGCGATGCGATCGCCCTGAGCTGCTGCCAATAAGTCTTGTCCTGCTGCGCATCTACCACCACCGACTCATCCGCAAACTGCCGCCAGCTAGGAGCCTCAACCGACAAAAGCTGATCGAGCTTTTGGGACGAAGACGATGGCCCCCCTTGAAAAATCTTCCAATCAGCCATGGAAAATGCCTTACAAACTTGCAAACAATGGCGGCAGCGGCAGCCGTTCTGGATTATCTAGCAAAATGGCCAAGTGGTCACCTAGCTGTCGGCCTTTTGCCTGCGCAGACGATTCTGCCCAGGCCCGCTGACGCACCCGCGTCAGCTTTTTAGATAGCGCCACCGGATAGCGGCAGCACTCTACCACCAAAAAAGAAGACAGTGCGCTGGCCAAGTCACACGACTCCACAATATCAACGCTGCGTGTCCATACCGCAATCGGCACATCGCCTAGCAGCATTGTTTCAAACAGCCGCACCCGATCTTTTGGCTGCTCAGGCAGACCACAGCTCAGCATTAGCCCCAGCTTTGTCTGAAACTGCACACGCATCTGCGGCCAAGAAACCGGCTCATTCAGACACTCCAAACAAGCAACCTGTTCAGCCGGTAGTTCAGATCCTTCAGGCGCTTGTAAAAAAGGCTCTAGCCGCTCCCACTCTAGACTAATCGCGTTGTATCGCTCTGGATCATCAATACGCTCACAAAACCGGGTAATCACGCCGTGGTTGTAGCCTAAGCTCTCTTCTCCCGACAGTCTTAGCCACTGGTCAACGTCTTTGTCCATAAAGGCTGTCGGCAAAAATGTCTCAATTGATAGGCGGTAGTTGCGATAGCCGAGAGTCTGCCTCAGCGTATGGGTCAGCTCGGTGTGGGCAGCTCCCAAAAGCTGATCGACATAGACAGGCAATTGAGCCCAAGTGCAAACGATGCCTAGCTGGTCTTGCGCCGATGGAAAAGCAAGTTCCATCAGTGGATGCGGTGAACCAGACTGGGTCCGTCCGGCAATGCGATCAAAATACAGATAGCCGTTTACCTGGTACTGAGTCTGATATTTGCCCTGAGACTGCGCTGGCTTGCTGCGCTTTGAGTGCTGTCGCACCGTTATCATCAAAGCAACTTCTAACGTGCCTTTTCTCAATGCGGGTTGGGCGGCAGCCGGCGGCAAGCTTAACCCGCGTTCTGCTGCGGCCTGCGCAATCCAACGAGAAAGCTTCGAGCGTGTAGGCTCGCTAGCAACAGCAGCTCGCAGCTCGCGGGCATAAAGCAACACCGTTGGCTGCTGCTTTACCTGTGCAAATTTTGTCAGCAATAGCTTTAGCAAGCCAAACAGGCGAACGCTATTGCTGAGCCCAGCATCGTCAAAATCAATGAAATCCATATCCGAAGGATTTTCGCTGGCACCACCTGGCAATACAAAGCGGCCAGCGGCGATAGTTTGTTCGAAAGGAAGAGCTGTTGTTAATAGCGCGATGAGCGATCGCACCGTTTCTGATTTCAGTCCGCTGTTGTTTTCGTCAACGGCAGTCGCCAAAAAAGGCTGCGAATGCGCCAGCAAAAACGAACGCACTTCTTTGTTGCGAGGGTTGTGCCGGTGCGCGCCTCTTAGCAATTCACCCACTTTATTTTCTGATTCAGCCCACTCTAGCAGGCTAAAAATCAATTCCGTTTGATTGTTGCCACCTGCGATCGCTTGCAGCCTTTCTCCCAGCACAGAGCGCACCATCCGCTTAAGGGGTACTTCATCCGGATAAGCCGCCAGCAGCGCCCGTTCTAACTGATCAAACCGGTCTCCTATCAGCTCCATATCAAAGAACTTTGCAATGACTTTTTAATAGACTAGAACCTTCACTACTTATTCAAAGGTTTTCGCAGTATATCTGCAATATCTTCGTATATTGCTTCAAATAAAATGCCCTCGCACCGTATCCCAAAGCTAGCAGCCACCTGAGCATGATGCATCGCAATTAGCTCCCATTCATCGTTAAAGCAGGGTGCCCCGCTCGATCCGCCCGCCGTATTACTCACATACTGAATCAGGCTGTCCTGCTTATATACGCCCGTAATACCGTGGTTACTAAACGCAGCCTGCATCGCTTGACCGTTAGGATGCTGTAATACGTGAATGCTCATGCCGCGGCTAGGTAAGCGGCGGGCTTTCGGCAGCGGCGGCGGCGGCATATCTACCGTCAAAATACGATCTTCAATCTGCAACAGCGCATAGTCTAGCCCTTGGCTCACTGTTTTGAATCGCAGCAGTGGCTGAGGCGCAAGCTTGAATGTTTGGATCTTAGCCTCACTCTCTGGCGATGGATTCTCTGGTAATAGATTCAAGTACTCAAACATCAGCGCAATGTCACTGAGCAAGGCTTTAGGATCAGACGACTGGTCCGGTGCGATCACATGATAGTTAGTGAGCAGTAGATTCTTAGCAATCAAAAAGCCCGTTCCAATAGCCTGCGATCCAGGCAGCTCAATCCGACAAATTGCTCCTGCCGCCTGGTTCGCCTGACGCAAAAATGACATGTTATACGAGACTGCTGGCGCTCGAAAAAGCCCTTCTAGTTCCCGCTCATCGGTGGGGCCACGCCAGTCAAAACCAGGGCCCATCGACTCTAGCTCAGGCGCTTTTCTCGGATTAGCTGCCGATGATAAAGACGCCACAAAAGCCTTTAGCTTTGCGTTTCTTGGGTTACCACGCTGGGCAGCGGTAATGAGTTCTGGTAGCTGCGTTTCCGATTCAAAATGCTCGATCAGCGAGTACACAACATCTGTGTAGTTTTCACCGCCCGCAATGGTGTTCAAGCGAACTTCTAGCTCAGTGCGCAACAGCCGTTTCAGCTTAGGCTCAGTTGGGTAGGCACTAATAAGAGCGTCCTTTAGGTCATCAAGCTGGGCACCTGTCCATTCAGCTGGCCAATTCATTGTGTTCTCTTCGTTTGTCGTCGCTTCATTCATCGATACCGTCTGGGCAAAAGCAGCGACTTCAGCAGGCATCGGTGCGGTAAAGAGCGCTTGAATAATAGGTCTTAGTTTTTGCCAAACGACCTCACCGCGAAAGTTTTCAAAGAAGTTAGCGGCCTCAGCGTAGTAGTGTAGCTGTTGATTGGCTAGCTCATAGACCAGCGGAACTTCGTACCACAGCAGGTCGGCGCGATGCTTGATCGGGTTTGTGGTTTTGATGTCGCGACGAGTTGCTGCATCTAGGCGATCGGTAATCGCGATCGCAAAACAGAAATGCGTCGGCATCCTAAAGTTAGCAAAAGCCTGCCCAGCGGCCTTCGGGTTCACGTCAGTTCTAGCCCATTCCAATGCCTGTGCCGAAAATCGAGTCACCCTAGCAGCATTCAGCGCCGAAAACGCTGAGAAAACAAACAGTGCCTCACCCCGCATTCCTAAACCGGGCTCATAGTCCAAAATCTTGACAACCCGATTGAACCGATAGCCTTCGCCAGCAACCTCTTGCCGAATGCCCAAACCACCTTGCTGCTTAAGCCTGGCAGTGACCACTGCTAAATATTCAGCTAACGCCTCGCCATCTTGGCAGTCTTCATCGCGAATAAAAGGCATCTATCTCCATACGAGCCCCACACGAGATAGCACCATCATATAGCGACACATAGAGTCTTCATTATCCAGAGACTACAATGCTGTCAGACGCTGTCAGTTTTTTTCGCAGTCTAGATAGCATCACTTCATCTTCTACGCGCTGCTCTTTATAGCTGCGTCGCCATACTGAGGAACCCGGCTGATTGCGCATCAAATTGATTCTCTTGGCAGTCGCCGTTTTCAGCTCAGCCACAAATGAAGTCAACAGCCTTGGCTTTCCAGTTGTTTCTTGACTAGGTCGGCTTTCTTTGAGTATGACGATCGCGTGCAGAGCATCAGGCTCTAGCGTCCACTGATCTAAAGAAACACCTCTATGATGGGTTTCGGCCTGACATAGCTCATCAGCGATAATTCTTGAAAGCGTAGCCTGCAGCTCAGACATATCGTCAAAAGCGTCGCCAGCTTGGCCAAAGAGCTGCTGGTCGTCATGGGTTCTTAGGCGCAAATAGTAAAGCGTCGCCGGAAGGAATGGAGATGAGCCGTTACAATTGGAGGCTTTTATCAACGGACGCCCTAAACCCCTAAAACGTGTGTTGACGTTATACTGCCCAGCTCACTTCAGAAAGTCCCGAGAAACTTTGATAGGTTGACAACTGTCAGCAAGTGAAAAGATATCATACATGAGGGGGTAAACCCCTCACTCCTTACTACATTGACAAAAGATAAGCCTATTTATCCGGATATATCGGTTGTGGAGCAAGAAAAAGAGGCTCACAGACCTCACTTTTCGTTTCTTCTTATTCTTTTGGCTATCTGCTTTACCAATTCAAGTACCTTATCGGCCCGAATGATTGGATCAGTTTGAAGGATAAGAGCAGTCCGAATAATGGGCAAGGAGAGACTCGAACTCTCACAACCGAAGTCGCCACATTTTGAGTGTGGTGCGTCTACCAATTCCGCCACTTGCCCAGTAGATTACTCAGTATACAGAAAAGCAGGCCGTTTTGGTCATTGCTGTTTTCTAGTTAACTACCAGTTTAGCCAGTTGCCCGATGGCTTTGAGGGCTGGTGCTGACTCTGTTGCCTAGTAAGAGGGCGGTTGTTCAACAGTGACTGATAGGTAGGCGTTGATGCCCAGCGGTCTATCTCTCTAGCTCTGAGAACAGGAACCGGATGGCTAAGCTCGTCGGTCTTTAATTGCTTAAGCATTTCGCCAATTTCGCTTTCGCTGATGGAGTCATAGGCACTAGCCTGAGCAATGAAGGCATCTAAGTTGAGCTGCGGCGAGAGAGTGGGCGAACCGCCAGATAGCTTCATAAGTACAGAGGCGACAGTGCGGGCGTCTTGGGTGGCAAGAAGAGCAGCGCGATCGCAAGTAAATTCCGCACAGCGCACCCATTCCATAATCTGCGACTGCCAGTTTTGCATCAACAGAGGGCCAAGCGGTAGCTGACTAGTGGCCAGCGTCAGCAGATTTGCCAGGGTTAAGTACACACCATGGTCACACTTTAGGTGGCCTAGCTCATGGCCAATGACGGCCTGCAATTCAGCCTCGTTCAGTAGCTCAATGAGTGACGTGTGAACGACAACAAACGGCTGCTTGCCCCGCATCGCAAAGGTATAGGCATTGGGAACTGGGTGCTGCTTGATATAAAGCTGAGGCACTTCTAGATCTAGTACCTGAGCGGCTTCTACTAACAGGTCATAGATCTGGGGTAGCTGGTTCGGACCAACCAAAATGCTGGCTGCAATATTTTCAAGATAGAAAAACTGCTCGCCCATCGGTCCTAGCAAGCTACGAATAGCAACATCTAGCCCCGGTAGCTGTTTTAGCGCTTGGGTTGCTTGTCGATCTAGCGGATGGCGAAAATGATCGGCATTTAGGCCAATCAATGGCGTTTTAGCAAGCTTGTTGGCAGCCATATCAAATGAGGTGATGAAACAAAATCACTGACACTCAGGGTCTCTCGTCAGTATAACGAGATCCCACAGTGCCAGTAATTTTGGAGTCGGTGATTTTGGAGTCAGTGGATTCTAGGGTCAGCGGTTCAAGGGTTAGCCGTTAGTAGTAATAGTCGCCTTATAACCTATTTTACCGACCCCACTTGAGTCCAGCTGAGCGGCACTGTCTGCTTCGTTGGGCGGTACACGCTGGAGGCGAGCACCAACGTTACGCAGCTTCTCCTCAAACTTTTCATAGCCACGATCGAGGTGGTGGAGGCCGTAGAGCGTGGTTTTTCCCTTGGCTGCTAGGCCTGCGATCGCCAATGCCGCAGACGCTCGTAAGTCGCTCCCGGTAACAGGCGCACCCGATAAATGTGCCACCCCGCGCACAACCGCACTATCGCCTTTCACCTTGATGTCCGCGCCCATTCGATTGAATTCGGCCACGTGCTGAAGGCGGTTTTCAAAAACGGTCTCAGTCACCAGACTGGTGCCTTCAGCCAGCGTTAGCAGCGCCATAAACTGAGCCTGCATATCCGTCGGAAAACCAGGATACGGCAGCGTTTGAATATCGGTAGCCAGTACGCGCTCACCCGGAGAGATACGGATGTTGTTACCTTCTTCAAGCTCGATAGTTGAGCCCGTCTCGCGCAGCTTGGACAGCAGTGGCAGCAGATGATCAGGGTTGACTGGCCCTACCGTAATTTCAGAGCGGGTCAGGGCACCTGCTACTAAGTAGGTGCCCGCCTCTATGCGATCTGGAATAATGCTGTAGTCAGTCGCGTGCAGGCTAGGCACCCCGGTAATGGTGATGCTGCTAGTCCCTGCCCCTCTAATTTTTGCACCCATCGCTCGGCAGAAGTTCGCCAAATCGACGACCTCTGGCTCTTTGGCGGCATTCTCAATGATCGTATCGCCTTCAGCGAGGGTCGCCGCCATCATCAGCGTTTCCGTCGCACCGACGCTAGGATAGTCCAAATAGATTTTGGCTCCTTTGAGCTTGCCACGAGCACCCGGAACATAGGCATGAACGACCCCATGATCCATATGGACATGAGCGCCCAAAGCCTGCAGTCCGCGAATGTGAAGCTCTACGGGCCGCGCTCCGATTGCACAGCCACCCGGTAAGGGCACCCGCGCCACGCCCAGTCGAGCCAGCAAGGGACCAATCACAAAAAAGCTTGCCCTGAGCTTACTGACGATGTCGTAAGGCGCTTTGGAATGACTGACATGGCTGCCGTCAATATCTAGCGTGTCACCGTTCCGCGCTACCTGTAGGCCCAAAGCTTCTAGCACGCTAGTCATCCGGCCAATATCCATCAGGTTAGGAATATTGCGGACGCGACATGTTTGTGAGCACAGCAGTGCGCCGCCCAAAACCACCAGCGCAGAGTTCTTCGCACCGCTGATGGGGATATGACCATTGAGCGGGTTGCCGCCCCAAATTTCAATTACAGACTCTGATTGATCTTGACTGGATATCTGGTTGGCACGCTGGCTCGTTCTCTGACTTGCTTTCTGGCCAGCACTATCGGACGATTGAGGAGTGATGATGGGAGTAACCTCCGTAAAAGGAAAATGCTTATGATAATTAGGTATGGATTCTACCCGAAACTTCCGAGTTTCTCCCGGTCACGGAAAACAATTTAGGTGCTAATCGGCACCATTCCTATTTTTCTTAGGTAAAAAACTGCACAAGATCAGAAATAAATCGCGTTTCAAATCTGTTTCAAAGAGCAAGGCTATTGACGAATGTGCTGCACTGCTAGAGTATGGTTAATCGCAGTGGCCAGTTAAGAACTGGCTTCTATGGCCTTATTTTGAGGTCGAAGCGCTTTAGCGGGACTGGCGAAATTGGTAGACGCGCTAGATTCAGATTCTAGTGTTCGCAAGGACTTCCGGGTTCAAGTCCCGGGTTCCGCATCAGTATGGTTTAAGTCACAAGCCCCTTAGTCTGCTCTAGGCTAGGGGGCTATTTTTGTCCAATAGGTCCTGCGTGCGGCGCTTGTTTTCAAATCCGGAAGGTTTCAAGCATTCATCAAAACTTCCTATCAGTGCGTACAAACACTCAACTATATTTGGTATCAGTCATAAATTTGTTCTGTCTTGGTCAAACGCACAGGGCAAACGCATACTCAAGTAAGTAGTACTTGAATGAGAAAGGCGTTGTCCCAGCCAGCTTTTAGCCGCTTTGCCTGCTTCGAGCCTTTAGAAGCTTCTCTAGCAAGCAAGTTGAGGGCAATCTTTCTAATTACTGTCATATTTTCTGGGGCATGGCCTTTGCGAATACGCGAGTCATCTTCGCGAAAGACCACATCTAAACTCCAATGTAGCTTGTTCTCAATGCCCCAGTGAGCGCGACTAGCATAGGCAAAGCGCTCTACACCACCGTCTAAGCTCACTAGATAGTACCGTCGCTCTGTTGTGGTCGGTTGTCCATTGATGCGCCGCTCTGACTCAATCATGCCTACTCGTTTGAGCCCTACCCATCGTTGCGCATCTTCGAGATGTTCGACGTTGCCCAGTAGCCAGTAGCGTCTTGTTTCAAGACGTCCGTGCCCCTTATCAATTGTCTGATAGGCTTCGTGTTCGATGTCTTTGAAGCTAGTTTTGCGTGCCCAGTCGAACAACTGTTCGACGTCCTGGTGCAGGTTGCCCTGGTTCCCTTTTAGGCTTAGAACGTAATCAGCACCCTGCTCGATAATCTGTTTGGCAATCTCGGTTTGTGCGCCCATCGCGTCAATCGTGACGATGCATCCTGAGATATCCAGAATGTTAAGCAGCTTGGGAATTGCCGTAATTTCGTTGGACTTGCCATCGACTTTGACTTGTCCTAAGACAAGCTGATTGGCGCTAGCCCAGGCACTGACCATATGAATGGCCCCCTTACCTGTGCCTTTGTCGTATGAATGTCGCGCACTCTTGCCGTCTAACGAAACGACCTCACCGCCGCTCAGTTTGGCAATACTCTTCACCCAACTGACAAAGCATTCCTGGAGTTGAGTCGGCTCTAGCAGGGCGAACACTCTGGCAATCGTGTCGTGAGAAGGTATCCCGTTTGGCAAGCTCAGAAACGTTTTGAGCCACGCTGACTTGCTCTGTCCGTAGGCTTCTATCTCTTCCCACGTCTCGGCTCCGCAGATAACCGCGCATATCGTCAACGCTACGATATCTAGCAGCGGGTGCTCAACTAGATACAATGTTCGCGGGTCTTCAAGCGTTGCAAAGTGCGTTAAGAGCGAACCTGATGCATGGGTTTCCTGACTCATTAGCAAGACCGAATATAGCTCTACCTATCCAGTATCCTGCTTTCACGAGTATGCGTTTGCCCTGGTCAAACGCAAGGCTTTTGGCCTCCATTTCCTTTTTCTTTGCATTTATCCCCATGCTCACTAGCCTGCAAAATTCGACGGTAAAGCAGCTTCGCAAGCTTCAGCAGCCTAAGGAGCGAAAGAAACAGGCTGTACTTTTGCTTGAGGGGACCCATTTAATAGAGGCGGCTTGCGAGGTGAGCTATCCGCTACAGCTACTTTGCTATACAGAAGGCTGGCAGCAGCGACATCCAGAAATTTATCGGCAGGCGATCGCACAGGCAGACCGGATAGAACTCGTCTCGCCTGCCGTACTCAAATCTATCGCCAGCACCGTTACCCCCGATGGCGTTGTCGCCATCGCCCCGCAGCGAAACGTTTGGGAAGCGATCGCTAGTCAGCCCCAAGACAGCATAAGCCTAGGAATTATGCTAGAGACCATTCAAGATCCGGGGAACTTAGGCACGATTATTCGCACAGCAGCAGCAGCAGGTAGCGATGGTCTTTGGCTGAGTCCAGACAGCGTAGATGTTGGCCACCCGAAGGTGTTAAGAGCCTCGGCAGGGCAGTGGTTTCGGCAGCCGATGGCGACTGTAGATATTGCTGAAAAGGCCAACGTGTTAAAAGCAAAAGGCGTTCAGATTGTGGCGACTACAGCCACAGCTGAGCTGAACTACTGGCAGCTAGATCTAAAGGCACCGACGGTGATGGTAATGGGCAACGAAGGAGCAGGAATCTCGCCAGAGCTGATGGACTGCGCGTCGGTGTCTGTCAAAATTCCGGTAGCACCAGGTGTAGAGTCGCTCAACGTGGCTGTCTCAACAGCGCTGCTGCTGTACGAGGCAAAGCGGCAGAGGAGTGGTGACCAGGCGTAGTAGCCAGTAGTAGCCATCATCAGTTGTCCAAAAGCGCCTCTCTAGTTAAGAATGTAGAAGACTTTGAAGGAGAGCGCAGTGGATTCAGCATTTGATTACGACTTGGTCATTATTGGCGCGGGTGTCGGCGGACACGGAGCCGCGCTTCATGCGGTGCAGCGCGGTCTGAAAACGGCCATTATTGAAGCGGGTGACATGGGCGGTACCTGTGTAAACCGAGGCTGCATTCCTTCTAAAGCGCTGCTAGCGGCCTCGGGCAAGGTGCGCGAAATGCGCGATGAGCAGCATCTGAAGGCGATGGGCATTAGCTTGACGAGTGTAGGCTTTGACCGCGAAAAGATTGCTGACCATGCCAAGAACCTAGTCGGCAAAATTCAAGGCGATTTGACCGGTAGTCTCACTCGGCTAGGAGTCGAGATTATTCGTGGCTGGGGCAAAATTGCCAGCGGGCAAAAGGTTTCGATTGAAGATGAATCTGGCAAGCGCACGATCACAGCCAAAGATATTATCCTCTCACCGGGCTCTATTCCCTTTGTGCCCAGAGGCATTGAAACCGATGGGCAAACGGTCTACACCAGCGACGAAGCAGTTCGCCTAGAGTGGCTACCAGAGTGGGTGGCCATTATCGGCAGTGGCTATATCGGCCTAGAATTTTCTGATGTATATACCGCGCTGGGCTCTGAGGTGACGATGATTGAGGCGATGCCTCAGCTGATGCCAACGTTTGATCCTGACATTGCTAAGCAGGCAGAGCGGGTGTTGATTAAGCCGCGTGATATTGAGACGCGCGTGGGCCTGCTGGCCAAGAAAATTACGCCAGGGTCTCCAGTCGTCATCGAACTAGCCGATCCAAAGACAATGGAAACTGTGGACGTGTTAGAAGTCGATGCCTGTCTGGTGGCCACTGGCAGAATCCCAGCGACGAAGAATTTAGATCTCAATATGGTGGCGGTAGAAACGGACCGGCGTGGCTTTATTCCGGTTGATGAAAACCTAGCGGTGCTGCGCGATGGTAAGCCTGTGCCACACCTGTATGCCATTGGTGATGCCAACGGTAAAATGATGCTGGCACACTCAGCCTCGGCGCAGGGCATTGTTGCGGTAGATAATATCTGCGGCGAATCGCGTACGGTTGACTACAATGCGATTCCGGCAGCAGCGTTTACCCATCCTGAGGTTAGCTTTGTGGGCCTAACAGAGCCCGCTGCTAAGGCCCAGGCTAAGAAAGAGGGGTACGACGTGGCGTCTGTGCGCAGCTACTTTAAGGCCAACTCTAAGGCGCTGGCCGAAGGGGAAACCGAAGGACTCGCTAAGCTGGTTTACCGCAAAGATACGGGTGAGGTAATGGGGGCCCATATTATCGGACTCCATGCGGCAGATTTAATTCAAGAAGCGGCTAATGCGATCGCACAAAAGCAGTCCGTTACCGAACTCGCCAAATTCGTCCATACCCACCCTACCCTTTCAGAAGTCTTAGACGAAGCCTACAAGCGAGCCAAAGTCACCGGCTAGCGCTTTGTCCTTCCTAGCGCTTCATTCTTAAGTCGTCCACCTTTGCTGTTCACCCTTTCCCTCATGCATATTCGCCGACGCCCCCCTAGCACGCCCATCTCTGTCGCCCACCTTGAGTACCAGATCAAAGTGCCAGATAGTGAACCTCGCAACATTCTTGAAAAGATTGTGTGGCATAAGGAAGCTGAGGTGGCGCGACTGCGGGCAAAGGCACCGCTACAAAGCTTGCAGCAGCAAATTCAGGGGCTGCCCGCACCAAGAGGGTTTGCAGCAGCCCTGCGGCGACAGGTGGCAGCGCACAGCCCTGCGTTGATTGCAGAGGTAAAAAAGGCGTCACCAAGTAAGGGTGTGATTCGAGCTGACTTTGATCCGGTAGCGATCGCACAGTCCTACGCGGTTGGTGGCGCTACCTGCCTCTCTGTTCTCACCGACAGCGATTTTTTCCAGGGCAGCTTCACATATCTCAGTCAAATTCGTCAGGCTGTAGACCTGCCGCTGCTGTGCAAAGAGTTTGTTATCTACCCGTACCAAATCTACCAGGCTCGTCTGGCTGGGGCAGATGCCATTCTTCTAATTGCAGCTATCTTGACTGACAAAGACTTACAGTACTTCCTCAAAATTGCCAAAATTCTGGGGCTAGACGCGCTAGTCGAAACGCATACAGTCGAAGAGTTTGAGCGTGTGATTGCACTTGATGGGGTTGAACTAATTGGCGTCAATAGTCGCAATTTAGAAGACTTTACGGTGAGTTTGGATACGACCGAGAAAGTGGTAGAGAAGTTTGGCGCTGCGATCGCTCGAAAGCAAATCCTCCTCGTCGCCGAATCCGGCATCCATACGCCCGCAGACGTCCAGACAGTAACCAAAGCGGGTGCTCAAGCGCTTCTCGTGGGCGAGTCACTAGTCAAACAGCCAGATCCTGGCGCGGCTATTGGCAAACTTTTGAACCGCTAGTCAAACAGCCAAGTCAGACGTCAAAACAACCCCTGGGCTTTTCCCACGCGTGTTTATACAGGTCTATACTAAGAAATGTATAGTCAGCAATAGAACGCCGCATGAATCGCCAAAAGGCCATCATTATTGGTTCCGGGATCGGTGGATTATCCTTAGGAATCCGCCTACAAAGCTTAGGATTTGACACCACTATTTTTGAGAAGCTAGATGGCCCCGGTGGCCGCGCTTACGTTCGCAAAGCAGATGGGTTCGTTTTTGACATGGGACCCACCGTGCTGACAGTGCCTCACTTCATTGAAGAGCTCTTTGCGCTAGAAAAGGGCAAAGCTGCCCTAGGCGAGCCTGACTTTCCGGCTGAAATTATGGATCCTGAAAAACGGGTCAAGTCTGGCATCACTAGCAGCCCGCACACTTCCGAATACGTCAAAATCATTCCTATCTTGCCCTTCTACCGCATCTATTTTGATGACGGCACCTATTTCGACTACGACGGCGATCCTGAAAGCACCCGCCGCCAAATCGAGGCTATCGAGCCCGATGACTTAGAAGGCTATGAAAGATTTCATGCAGCCGCCAAAGCCATCTTTGATCGCGGATTTGTCGAGCTGGGCTACACCTACTTTGGCAACATCACAGACATGCTCAAAGTCGCCCCAGATCTCATTCGGCTAGATGCCCTTCGCCCACTGCTATCTTTTGTCAAAGACTACTTCAAAAGCCCGAAGCTTCAGCAGGTCTTTAGCTTTGAGCCGCTGCTGGTTGGGGGTAGCCCGCTCAGCGTACCAGCCATCTATGCAATGATTCACTTCGTCGAAAAAACCTGGGGCATTCACTTTGCTATGGGTGGCACTGGCGAGCTGGTCAAAGGCTTCATTCGCAAATTTGAAGAGCTCGGCGGCACTATTAGATACAGCAGCGAAGTAGCCAAAATCGATGTTGAAGGATCTCTTTTCGGCAAAAAGACGGCAAAAGGCGTCGAGCTCAAAGACGGAAGCTATCACGCGGCTGACTTAGTGGCCTCTAACGGCGACTATGCCAACACCTACATGAGGCTAATTGATGCAAAGTATCGATTAATCAACCAAGATCTCAAAGTCAAACTAACTCGCCAATCGATGTCAGTGCTGGTCATTTACTTCGGCTTTAAAGCTGACGCGTCAGAAGATCTTGATCTGCAGCACCACAACATCATCCTCGGCCCTCGCTACGAAGAACTACTCAAAGAAATCTTCGATAAAAAAGTTCTAAGTCCCGACTTCTCGCAGTATCTCCACATTCCCTCTCTTACCGATCCCAGCATGGCTCCACCCGGACACCATGCAGCCTATACCCTTGTGCCCGTACCAAACAACGGCGGCAACATCAACTGGGATATCGAAGGGCCAAAGCTGACTGAGCGAGTACTCACGTTTTTAGAAGAGCGAGGCTATATTCCCGATCTAAAAGAGCGTATCGTCTACCAGAGCCACATCACACCCGACTATTTCGAAGGCACACTTAACAGCTACCTGGGTAACGCATTTGGCGTAGAGCCTGTCCTCATTCAAAGCGCTTTCTTCCGTCCTCACAATCAGAGTGAAGATATTCACAATCTCTATCTGGTTGGCGCAAATACACAGCCGGGTGGCGGTACACCATCTGTGATGATGTGTGCCAAAATGACGGCCCGTGAAATCGCGAAAAACTTTGATATTCCTGATGAGGTCGTAAACGGGGTGGCGACCAGAGCAGTCGCGGCGGTTTAGCGCTATGTTGCCAAAAGAAGATATTCTTAAACACGCTGAAAATAAAGAAGCTCTTACCCGTGTGCTCGACCGGGCCGAGCAGGCTATTCGGACTTGGGAACCAGTTGCCACCGATTTTCTGTCGCCACCAGAGCTGTTTGAGGCGCAAGCTGCCTTTAGTCGACTAACAGATGTTCACACTCTCGCAAGCGGTGGCTATCCCCAGGCTGAACGAACACGGCTGCTCATTGCCCGGTCCGAAATTCCCTTAGAGACAGCACCCGTTCCTCTCGCGGCTATCAGCATTGCTGGAAATTTTCTCTTCGATACCGCCAGCCATCGCGACTTTTTAGGCTCGCTGTTAGGGACAGGCTTAGTTCGAGCCAAAGTCGGTGACATTATCGTCTTGGGCGAGCGGGGGGCACAGGCCATCGTGGTGCCAGAGCTAGTAGAGTTTTTGACCACTAGCCTGACTCAGGTGCGCTCTGTACCAGTAAAGACGCAGCCACTCGAGATGAGCGAGCTGCGAGTACGAGAGCCACGTCGCAAAGAAATGACCACGGTGGAGGCCTCTATGCGCTTAGATGCGCTGGCCTCTGCGGGCTTTGGCATGTCGCGCAGCAAAATGGCCGATATGATTACCGGTGGCAATGTGCGAGTAAACTGGAAACCGATCACTCAGTCGAGCCACACAGTGCAGACGGGTGATTTGATTGCGATTAGAGGTAAGGGGCGGCTGGAAATTGGTGAAATGAATATCACTAAAAAGCAGCGCTATCGGGTTCAGCTCACACGATTGGTGTAGCAGTGCTGTTTAAACGTTTTTTATCTGCGGTGGGTGACTGAGTTAGCAGTTAGCTGAGTATAATTAACGGTATAAAGGAATACGTCTTAGCTACCTTTCTTAGCTGCCATAGTTGCATAGTTTTAGCTACGCTGTGGCACCATGCCGCGTTACCATACTGTATTAGAACAGCGCTCGTCGGCCTTTGTATTCGGCCTTTGTGTAACTTTTGCGGATTTAATATTTTGTTTGGGCAAAGTAACCGGGTGCTTGCAAGCTTCTACGTAGAAGGAAGAAGACAGCTCCTGAAACTTCCTAATATTGCACTATGACTCGCCTGAGCGATCGCGCCTATCAGATTGTCAAAAAAGAGGTAGACCGTTATTACAGCGCGCTGCCAGAAAAGGAACTGTCGCAGGACGAACATTTAGAACGTGTCATCTTACTTGCCCGGCTCGAAACGCTACGCGAGAAAGGGGGCAAAAAGGTCACAAAAGCGCAGCTATGGGAAGAAGTTTGCGACATTTTACCTAATATCGATCGGCGCGCACTCCAACAGGCCAGTCGAACCGAGATTAGCTCTCCAGCAGTTGGAGCTTCTTTGGGTTTAGGCGCTGCCGGACTAGGCGCAGCAGCGGTTTTGATCGCAAGCCCTTTGGGGGTAGGTAGCGAAGGGGTTGGCTGGCTGGCACAGCTCATTGGCAGCAGTGTAGCTGATGGTAACCCAGCGTCGCCTCAGAACCCGTCTGATGAGGCTAATGCTAGCGCTAGCGCTCACAAAGATACGTTTGAAACAGCCAAAGCTTTTGGCTGGCAGGCAGCTCTCAGAGGCCAAGATCCGCCACACAGCCCCGAGCATTGGGGAGAAACCGCTGCACTTTGGCAGCAGGCAATCTCTCTGCTAGATCAGATTCCCCGCTACGACAGTAGCTACAGGGCTGCTCAGGAAAAAAAGGTGTTTTATCGGCAGAACCTTCAGCAAATTCAGGCCAGGCAGGTGTCTGCTCAGAACGCGGCAAGGGCGATCGCACCCACCCCCCAGTTCTCTAGCGCCCGCACCCTCTCTGGCGCTACTCCCAAATCACAGGCCAGATCACAGGCCAGATCGCAGGCCCAGACTGCTAGCAGACTTGCCAATCCTGCGCAAGCCACCGCCGAAGACGCCCTGACGGTAGCGAAGCGCTATGGTTGGCAGGCCGCAGTCGCCAGCCAAAACGCGCCTCACCCAATTGAGACATGGGCCGATATTTCGAAGCTCTGGCAAATCGCTATCTATACCCTTAGCACCATCGACCAGCAGCACCCTAGCTACACAGAGGCGCAGGCAGTAAAAGCTCGCTACGAGCAAAACCTAGCAGCCATTCGTCAGCGCTATCGGGCCGAGCAAGACGCTAACCAGCGGCTGCGATCGCTACAGGCGACCCTGACAGAGCTAGAACAGTCTCGGCCTGCCAGCAGCCTGAAGCGAGGCCAAATGCAAGCTATTGTCGAACGCCTACAGACTATTCCAGCCAACACCGTCGCTCATCAAGAAGCGCAGCAGCTGATCATGACGGCGAGCAAGCTTATCCAAGCAATTCCCGCTGCGCCGCCTGCCGAACCATCTAACGCACCCGCCGGCGAGCCGTCTACCCAAGTTGCCGTCTCAGCAGAAGACGACGAAGGCGCAGAGGACGCAGAGTAAGCAGGACGCGCAGCACAATCAAACGCAGCGTCAGCAAACCCCGTCAACAAACCCCTAAGTAGCCGCCGCGTGGCAGTCGAACTTGAGGCAAGTAGCGTGTGTCGATAGAATCAAAATATTTTTATTTGATTAAAAATTTACATTTTGTATCGCTCTATCCCTAAAGCAGCACGATGAGACGGACAAGGTATGTCAATATGTAGTCGGTTTGCCCACTAGCACCTGATGGATGGGTACTAGATCGGCAGGAAATGGAGTAAGCAATGGAATCCGTAGAGGCCATATATCAATACGTCTGGCTGATACCTGTTTTACCCTTGTTGGGTGCAGCAATTGTCGGCGCAGGTTTGATCAGTTACAACGAAGCGACCAATCAGCTCAGAAAGCCAGTCGCTGCTTTCATCGTTAGCCTAATCGGCGCGGCGATGAGTCTATCTATTATGGTGCTTGTGAGCCAGCTGCAAGGCCACGCACCCTATACCTATTTAATCGAGTGGGCCTCTGCCGGAGACTTCCATATCAATATGGGGTTCACCATCGATCACATTACTGCGCTCATGCTGGTAATCGTCACTACCGTCGCCTTCCTGGTGATGATATACACCGACGGCTACATGGCGCACGATCCCAGCTATGTACGTTTTTATGCCTATTTGAGCCTGTTTAGCTCATCCATGCTAGGCCTAGTCATCAGTCCTAACCTTCTGCAGGTCTATGTCTTCTGGGAGCTAGTAGGCATGTGCTCTTACCTACTGATTGGCTACTGGTATGACCGTGATGGCGCTGCCGACGCTTGCCAAAAGGCTTTTGTAACTAACCGGGTAGGTGACTTTGGCCTGCTGCTTGGGATGCTGGGCCTATTTTGGGCAACCGGTACCTTTGAGTTTGAACTAATGGGCGAACGGCTCACAGACCTGGTCAGCACAGGTGCGATCGCAGGTAGCTTGGCTGCCCTATTTGCCATCTTGGTCTTCATGGGGCCTATGGCCAAATCAGCGCAGTTTCCACTGCACGTTTGGCTGCCAGATGCGATGGAAGGCCCAACCCCAATCTCAGCGCTCATTCACGCAGCAACCATGGTAGCAGCGGGCGTTTTCCTTATCGCCCGCATGTATCCTGTATTCGAGCATATTCCTACTGTCATGAGCGTGATCGCCTGGACAGGAACTATTACCGCATTTCTAGGCGCTTCTATTGCCATTACGCAAAACGACATCAAAAAAGGGCTGGCCTTTTCTACGATGTCTCAGCTTGGCTATATGGTCATGGCAATGGGCGTTGGCGCTTATACAGCGGGCCTGTTTCACCTAATGACCCATGCCTATTTCAAGGCGATGCTGTTCTTAGGATCGGGTTCAGTCATTCACGGCATGGAAGAAGTTGTGGGCCACGACCCGGTGCTAGCACAAGACATGCGCTTGATGGGCGGCTTGCGCAAGTATATGCCTGTAACGGCTATCACCTTTTTGATTGGGACGCTGGCAATTTCGGGTCTACCGCCCTTTGCGGGCTTTTGGTCTAAAGACGAAATCTTAGGATCTGTCTTTGAAGTCAATCCGCTGATGTGGGCGATCGGTTGGATCACCGCCGGTGCGACCGCGTTCTATATGTTTCGGATGTACTTCTCTACCTTTGAAGGTGAGTTTCGCGGCAACGACGATGCGATCAAGACGACGGTGAAGCGTCAGGCGCTGCAAATGGCGGGTGCTTCAATGGGGCCTGGGGCAATGAGTACGCAGGAACTAGAAACTGATACGCACGCTCAAGGAGATCATCATCATGCCGAAGCACCGCACGAGTCAGCTATTAGCATGATTTTTCCTTTGATGGCGCTAGCGGTTCCCTCAGCGCTGATTGGTTTAGTCGGAACGCCGTTCGCTAACTACTTCGAAGCCTTTATCCATCCGGCGGGCGAAGCGCTCACGGTGGCCGAGCTGGCTGAAGAGTTTGATCTGAACGAGTTTGTACGGATGGCTGGTGCATCGGTGGCAATTTCGGTAGCTGGAATCATCTTGGCGGTGTTGATGTATCGCACGTACAAGATCGATCCGAGTGCGATCGCCAACAAAATAGAGCCGCTCTACAACCTCTCACTCAACAAGTGGTACATCGATGACATCTATCGAAAAGTCTTTATTCAAGGCACCCGAAACCTTGCCAAGGGCGTACTAAACGTAGATGTGAAGATCGTAGATGGCATCGTCAACCTGACAGGCTTCGTCACGCTGGTTACTGGCGAAGGTTTGAAATACTTTGAAAACGGTCGCGCTCAGTTCTATGCGCTCATTGTTTTCGGCGCAGTCCTTGGATTAGTGTTTGTTTCTAGCCTAGGTTAAGCCCATTTCACCCCGGGGCCCCCTCTTCTTGCTAAGTAGCCTGCTGAGTGGCCCGCTAAGTCAGAAGAGGGCCCCCCCCCGCTTTGGCTCTTCTTTTGCGTTCTTTCTACAGTGCGTTTTTCTATAGCGTTTCTTTCTAAAGCTCGTAGCGCCTAATCGATCACCTTCGCTCGCAGATCTAAATTTTGTTATGGATCAATTCCCCTGGCTATCGACCATTATCTTCTTTCCGTTTTTAGCGGCCCTGCTAATTCCCTTCATCCCCGATGAGAATGGCCGTACCGTTCGCTGGTATGCCTTAGTAGTTGGACTCATCGACTTCGCACTGATTGTCTATACCTTTGTCAATCATTACGACATCAGCAGCTCTGGCATGCAGCTATACGAAAGCTACACCTGGGTACCTCAAATCGACCTGCGCTGGTCGGTTGGGGTCGATGGCCTTTCGATGCCGCTGGTGCTACTTACAGGCTTTATCACTACGCTGGCAATTCTGGCCTCTTGGCCGGTTACCTTTAAGCCGAAGCTGTTCTATTTCTTACTGCTGTCGATGTACGCCGGACAAATTGGTGTATTCGCTGTACAAGATCTGCTGCTGTTCTTCTTGATGTGGGAGCTAGAGCTGCTGCCGGTCTACTTGCTGCTCTCTATCTGGGGCGGCAAAAAGCGTCTGTATGCGGCGACCAAGTTTATTCTTTACACTGCTGGCGGCTCACTGTTTATCTTGCTGGCTGCGCTGGGGATGGCTTTTTACGGCGACACTATCAGCTTTGATATGCAAACGCTAGCAGCCAAAGAATTTCCGCTACGACTTCAGCTTTTCTTATATTCGGGCTTTTTAATTGCCTATGCGGTCAAGCTGCCGATTATTCCTTTTCATACCTGGCTACCAGATGCGCACGGCGAAGCAACAGCGCCTGTACACATGCTGCTCGCGGGCATTTTGCTGAAAATGGGCGGCTATGCGATTATTCGGATGAATGTGGAGATGCTGCCGGAAGCCCACGCGGTCATTGCACCAGGCTTGGTGATTTTTGGGGTAGTGAATATCATCTACGCAGCTCTAACTTCCTTTGCGCAGAACAACCTTAAGCGAAAAATTGCTTACTCATCTATTTCCCATATGGGCTTTGTGATGATTGGTATCGGCTCGTTCACGAATTTGGGGCTAAGCGGTGCGGTGCTGCAAATGGTCTCGCATGGTCTTATTGGAGCTAGCTTGTTCTTCTTGGTAGGGGCCACTTATGACCGCACACACACCCTAATCTTGGATGAGATGGGTGGCGTGGGTCGAAAGATGCCGAAGATTTTCGCGATGTTTACCACCTGCTCTATGGCTTCTTTGGCACTGCCAGGGATGAGCGGCTTTGTCGCCGAGCTGATGGTGTTTGTGGGTTTTGCCAATAGCGATGCCTATGGCTTTAACTTCAAGCTGATTGTAGTAATGCTGATGGCAGTCGGTGTGATCTTGACGCCGCTGTATTTGCTCTCAATGCTGCGCGATATTTTCTATGGGCCCGAGAATAAGGAGCTGATTGAGCATGAAGTGCTAGTTGATGCGGAGCCTCGCGAGGTATTTGTGATTGTTTGTTTGCTGGTGCCCATTATTGGGTTTGGCCTGTATCCAAAAGGGCTAACGCAGCTCTATGACGCGAAGACGGTACAGCTTACTGAGCGAATTCGGACAGAGATGTTTGTGATCGCACAGGACAAAGTCCCGCCACTGCCGATTGCGACAACGCCGCTGCTCAATGCGCCGCTGCTAGGTGCACCTGATCTGGTCAACCAGCCCAACGTCACCCCGTAGACTTACGGCGATCGCCCTGCGAAATTTTGGACTCATCCTCATCTCTAATCGCTAGCACTAAAAACGCTCTGGGGGCATTCGGAGAGGGCTTTAACCGGCTTTTTTCGGTGCATGGCTGGGCGCTAGAGGCGCGGCTGCTGCGCTGGATGACGTTACTGTGGCTATCCATGGGAATGGTGGTTCTGTTCTCGGCGTCGTATCCAGTCGCCGAAGCCGATTTTAGCGATGGGGCTCGCTACTTCAAAGTTCAGCTCATTTGGATCGCGATAGGTCTGCTGATCTCTCGATATATCACGCGTCATCCACTGCGTCAGGTAATGCGGCTTTCAGGCTTCTTTTTGCTGGTGTGCATGCTGCTAGTGATGGCGACCCATATTCCAGGAGTTGGGATTTCGGTGAACGGGGCAACCCGCTGGCTGCCCTTCGGGCCGTTTCTGATTCAGCCATCTGAGCTGATGAAGCCATTTCTAGTGATGCACAGCGCTCAGCTATTTGGAAAATGGCACAGGCTCGAAAATAAGACGCGATTCATCTGGATAGGCATCTTTACCCTTGGACTGCTGCTGATCTTGACTCAGCCAAACCTAAGCACCACAGCAGTTTGCGGTTTGACAATTTGGCTGATTGCGCTGGCAGCAGGCTTGCCGTACCGACAGCTATTGATGACAGCTTCGAGCGGGCTAGTGGCCGCCGTTATCAGTATCAGCCTTAAGTCTTATCAGCGCGATCGCATTATCTCCTTTCTCAATCCCTGGGCTGATCCGGCTGAAAGCGGCTACCAGCTCATCCAAAGCCTGCTTGCTATTGGTTCTGGCGGCGCGGGTGGCACAGGCTATGGCCTCTCTGTCCAAAAGATCGACTTTCTTCCCATTCAATATACCGACTTCATTTTCTCTGTTTTTGCAGAAGAATTTGGCTTTATCGGCTGCGCCATGCTGCTGCTATTTCTATCGGTCTACAGCACCGTGGCGCTAGCCGTTGCCATTCAGGCCAAAAAAACGACCCATAGGCTAGTGGCCATAGGCTGCATGGTCTTGCTAGTAGGACAAGCCCTAATTAATATTGGAGTGGCTACCGGCAGCATGCCAACGACCGGACTGCCTTTTCCCTTTTTCAGCTACGGCGGCAGCTCAATGATTGCCAGCCTCATCACTGCCAGCGTTTTAATCCGCGTGGCTAGAGAATCTAGAGATACCAACGTCCTCTCACTCGCTAGGTCCAGCGCCGGATCTAAGCAAAAAGAACCTGCCTCTATACGAACGCTTTTGCCAAAGAAATCGTTCGGTCCCTTCAACGAGCCAGATAAAAAGCGGAGCGCTTCTCTAGAAAAAGATCTGCAAACGGCACGCAACTTGTTGAAGACAACACACGGGCGGCTCAGACGACAGTCGCCCGAAGCCACTTCACCCACTGAGCAAGCCAAAGAGTTACAGCAACGTCACGCCTCTCCAGCTAAAGACCTATATACGGTCAGAAATCTGCTGCAGCGGCCCGCGCCAGGTAATAGCACGACCCCAAAATCTGATTCCAAAGCCGATCGCCCGAACTAACTACCGCAGCGAGCATTAGGTAAGTTCTGTACAATTGAGGATGTAGTCCCGGCAAAAAATCTCTTATGGGCGATTCTCTGACAGAAACGTTCTTTGAACCCCTACAGCTTTTTCTCTATCATCTCAGTCAGCAAGCAAACGGTTTGGTAGAAACCCAGCTGGGTCATCTTTCGATTGCGAGCGTTGGAATCATTGTCTGCGCCGGACTACTGACGAGTCTGACACCCTGCATGCTTTCCATGCTGCCTATTACGGTTGGGTACATGGGCAGCTATGAGCTAGAAAACCGCTGGCAGGCGATAGGACAGTCAGTCTGGTTTGCCAGTGGTTTGGCAACGACTCTAGCTGCACTGGGCTTGGTTGCAGGCAGTTTAGGCTGGGTATACGGACAAATTGGCGTAGGACTACCGATTTTAGTGAGTGCGATCGCCATTCTAATGGGCCTAAATCTGCTAGAAGCCCTACCGCTGCCCCCGCTCCCCTCCTTCAACAGCACCGACTTTCTAGAAAACAATATCCCCCGCTCAGTCAAATCTTATCTGCTCGGTCTTACCTTTGGCCTCGTTGCCTCACCCTGCAGCACCCCAGTACTCGCCACCCTGCTCGCCTGGGTCAGCGAAAAGGGCGATCCGGTACTTGGCGCTTCACTACTGTTGGCCTACACCGTTGGCTACGTTGCCCCGCTCATGCTCGCAGGCATTTTCACCGCCTCTATAAAACGCATTCTAGAACTCCGCCGCTGGTCCGGCTGGATCACCCCGGCCAGCGGCGTTTTGCTCGTCAGCTTCGGCCTATTCTCTCTGATAACCCGCCTACTCCCAATCGCATAGTCAAAGCCACAGCCACCATCCCTTATCCTATGCTCATCACCCCCAAACGCTACTTTCGCAAAGAACTCGTTCCGCTGCTAGCAAATCTTAAGTTGGCCATTGGGCTGCTTCTGGCGATCGCGCTCTTTAGCATCAGCGGCACCGTCATTGAGCAAGGCCAAACCCTTACCTTCTACCAAGAGAACTACCCAGAATCACCCGCTCTCTTCGGCTTTCTCACCTGGAAAGTCATTCTGATTTCGGGCCTCGACCATGTCTACCGCACCTGGTGGTTCCTCTCCATCCTGATTTTATTTGGCGCTAGTCTGACTGCCTGCACCTTCACTCGACAGATCACTGCCCTACGGTGGTTCTCACGCACCTGGAATTTTTATAGCAAACCGCGGCAGTTCGGCAAAATGGCCCTCAGCACTGAAGTTGAAGGCGGCAATCTAGATCAGCTAAAAGCGCAGCTGAGCAGCCGTCGATATAAGGTTTTTGAGAAAGACGCCGAAGTAGAGAACAGAGCCATCAATGGAGCCGGTAAGATGCTCTATGCTCACAAGGGACTCTCTGGGCGTATTGGCCCAATTGTCGTGCACGCAAGTATGCTGCTAATTCTGTTTGGGGCAGTTCTAGGATCGATGACCGGCTTTTTTGCCCAAGAAATGGTGCCTAGCGGCCAAACCTTTAAAATTCAAAATATCTTCGACGCAGGCCCTTGGGCAGAGCCACAGATTCCAAAAGACTGGTCAGTTCATGTCAATCGATTTTGGATTGACTACTCGCCTGAAGGCCGCGTTGAACAGTTCTATTCTGACCTCTCTGTACTTGACCAGTCAGGAGAAGAAGTTAAGCGCAAAACCATCTGGGTCAATCAGCCGCTACGCTACAAAAACGTCACGCTCTATCAGGCCGACTGGGCTGTAGGCGCTATCAAGGTTCGAATTAACAACAGCCCTACCTTCAACCTACAGATGGCTCCATTAGCAGTTGAAAGCGGCAAGCTGTGGGGCACGTGGGTGCCAACCAAGCCCGACATGAGCGAAGGGGTTTCTTTGATTGCGCAAGACTTGCAAGGGACGCTGCTGCTATATGACATGAGCGGACAGCTTGTTTCTACCGTTCGCGCAGGCAGCAGCGTAGAGATCAATGGCGTAACGCTTTTTGTCGATGAGCTCGTCGGCAGTACCGGCCTACAAATCAAAGCCGATCCGGGTATTCCTTTGGTTTATTTGGGTTTTGGCTTACTAATGATAGGCGTTATCGTCAGCTACATTTCTCACTCTCAGGTATGGGCACTGCAAACGGTGGACAGGCTATTTGTAGGAGGACGAACCAACCGGGCACAGGTTTCTTTTGAGCGCGAGCTGTTGGAGGTACTAGATAGTCTGGGCGAGTCAGAAGAAGCTAAATCAGCGGTTAGCAGTCAGGGTACTGCCGACACCGCTTTAGTGAAGCTATGACCTATGCGTATTCTCTTAGTTGATGATGAAGTCGAACTGACCGAGCCGCTTAGTCGCCTTTTACAAAGGCAGGGCTACACGGTAGATGTTGCCAACGATGGAACGACTGGCAGCCGTCTTGCCATTAGCGGAGACTACGATTTGCTCATACTCGACTGGATGCTACCGGGCAAAAGCGGTATAGATATTTGCAAGGAGGTGCGAGCTGCGGCAGAAGTGGATTTAACCATTCGCACAGCCGCTACACCTGTTCTATTTTTAACGGCTAAAGATACGCTTGACGATCGCGTTGACGGGCTTGATGCAGGTGCGGACGACTACTTAGTTAAACCTTTTGAGCTACGTGAGCTGCTTGCTCGTATTCGGGCCCTGCTCAGACGCCCCATGCCCACTGATGCGCAGGTCGCCGCCGCATCGTCCTCCTCAGCAAATTCAACTGTCCTCAAGTTTGGTAATCTTGCTCTCGATATCGAAAACCAGTTGGCTAGCCGTAACGACCTAGCTATAGAGCTTTCAGAAAAAGAAGTGCAGCTACTGGCCTATCTGATGCGATCGCCTCACCAGCTTCTCACCCACACTCAAATTTACGATGCGGTTTGGGGCAAAGGCACTGCCCCTAGCAGCAACGCACTTGCCGCACAAATGAGGCTGCTGCGCAAAAAAATTGAAATCGCTAGCCAGCCCACGCTAATTCACACAGTGTACGGCAAGGGATATCGCTTCGGAGCACCTGCCTGATGAAAGCATCTGCCGAGATATAGCGCCATCAACGGATGCATCCGTCGATGGCTAGTCGAGTTAGCTGTTATTACTGAAGGACTCTAGCGGCAAAAAAGGCCCTAACCAACTCGATAGAAGCAATAGTATGTGTGCAGAAGTTTATCCATCACGCTATTACTAACGATCGCCATACAAACTGTCGTAGTAGCCCTTATATTCTGCCGATAGCAGCGCCTGCCACCAATCTCGATTGTTTAAGTACCATTCCACCGTCTGCCGCAGCCCCTTCTCAAAGTTGTAGGCAGGCAGCCAGTTCAGATCTTGCTGAATTTTAGAAATATCCATCGCATATCGACGGTCGTGACCAGGGCGATCTGTAACGAACGTGATCAGCTCCCGTGGCGGTGTCGGCAAATCGTCAGCGAGTTCACCCATCAGGTCGCACAGGCTATGAACGATATCTATATTCTTGACTTGATTGTTGCCGCCGATGTTGTAAACATCTCCTGGCTGAGCCTGATGCAGTACCACATCAATAGCCGAGCAGTGGTCGCTCACATGCAGCCAGTCACGAACATTTTGACCATCACCATACACCGGCAGCGGCTTACCAAGTAAAATGTTCAAACACATCAGCGGAATCAGCTTCTCAGGAAACTGAAAAGGGCCGTAGTTGTTAGAACAGTTTGTAATAAGTGTCGGCATCCCATAGGTATGAAAATAGGCCCTAGCCAAATGGTCGCTACCCGCCTTAGAAGCAGAATACGGACTATTAGGCGCGTAGGGCGTTGTTTCTGTAAACGCCGGATCCTCTGCTTCTAAGCTGCCGTACACTTCATCGGTTGATACATGCAAAAATCGATACTCGCTAGGCTGATTGTTCGTATCCCACCAGTTGCGAAAAGCTTCTAACAGCGTAAAGGTGCCAACAACATTTGTTTGCACAAAAGCCGCAGGGCCCGATATAGAGCGATCGACGTGGGACTCTGCTGCAAAATGAACAACCGTATCGATCTTCTCTTCTGCCAAAATTGAAGCGACGAGCGGACCGTCACAGATATCACCCTTAACGAGACGAAATCTATCTTGGCTAGACAAATCAGCGACATTGGCTTCGTTACCGGCATAGCCCAAAATATCTAGGACCACCACACGACCATCGTAGTTTTTACACCAGTGATGAACGAAGTTAGAACCAATAAATCCGGCACCGCCGGTGATCAGGACACGTTTTGACATGGCTGTTCGAGAAGGATTATTTGAGAAGGATTATTTGAGAAGGATTCTTCGAGCGAGATAGTTTTAGAAGACGAGCCGTTTTAGACGACAAGCCGTTCTAGATCGAAGCCTTAGGTCAGCTCTATCTTTGAATCGTCGCCGATCATGAACCGCAGGGCTTTGGGTCGGTGCGCGGTCACAGTCAATGTCGCTCGCGCGCCAATCAGGCTATCGACAATTCTGCGATGAATGCCCGAAATCTCAGCACCAGTGAGCACAACACTATGGTCAATTTCTACATCTAATAAGGTGCTCCCATCCGCAATGCTGGTATAAGAACCCACAAAGCAGTTTTCGATCGTGCAGTTTTCACCAATCACTACCGGACCACGAACGGTGCAATTTTCTAGCCGGGAGCCTTTACCAATTACTACCCGCCCGCTAATTGTGCTTTGCGCATCCACCTCGCCTAGAATGCGAGGCTGGGTCACATATTCATCCAAGATGATACGGTTGGCTTCTAGCAAGTCATCTTTTTTACCGGTATCTAGCCACCAGCCGGATAGCTCTTTGGCCTCTACCGGCTTTTGCGTGTCGATGAGCTGCTGAATAGCATCGGTAATTTCTAGCTCGCCCCTAGCAGAGGGTTGGATTTGCGCGATCGCCTGGTGAATCTGGGCAGAAAACAAATACACGCCCACCAGTGCCAGGTTAGAAGGTGGTTCTTTGGGCTTTTCGACTAGCTTGATAACGCTACCGTCAGCATCGACTTGGGCTACGCCGAATGCTGTCGGATTTAGCACCTGCTTCAGCATAATGATTGCCCCATCGGGGGCTGCTTTAAAGCTGGCAACAAACTCGCCAAGCTGATCTTGAATCAGGTTGTCTCCTAAGTACATGACAAAAGGAGAATCGCCCAAAAACGGCTGGGAAATTTTTACCGCATGCGCAAGTCCATCCGGGCTCTCTTGAGGAATGTAGGTGATATTTGCACCAAAGCGATCGCCTGTGCCTGTCTTCTCAGCAATTTCCGGGCCCGTTTCAGGGCTTACCACAATCCCAATATCGGTAATGCCTGCGGCGACCAAACTTTCAATGCCGTACCAAAGAATCGGCTTATTGGCTACGGGCACTAGCTGCTTTGCACCAGTGTAGGTCAGTGGTCGTAGGCGAGTACCTTTACCACCCGATAAGATTAATGCTTTCATACGATGCTCTCAAGATAAATAGCGTTTAAAAATAGCCGTCGAAGTGAGCGGTCATCTGTTGCTTCTTGCTATGAAGTGACTTGCTATGAAGTGACTTTTCTGTACTGCTGTAGCATTTTCTTTAGGCTCTGACGCCAGTGAGGGGCATCGTGTCCTAGCAGGCTAGCAATCTTTTGACCATTCAAAACAGAGTAGGGTGGTCTTTTAGCAGGCGTTGGATAGTCAGCAGTTGTAATCGGGTTGACGGTCTCAACGGCTAGTGGCATGCCTAGCGATCGCGCTTCTTCAAAAATGGCCACTGCAAACTCATGCCAGCTAGCCGTTCCACTATTGGTAAAGTGATAAGTTCCAGGTGCTTGTTTCACCTTCTCGCTGATTTGAGTAATTGTCTGCGCGATATCACCTGCCCAAGTAGGCGAGCCAATTTGATCAGCAACGACGCTGATCTGCTCTCTCTCTTTTGCCAGGCGCAGCATTGTTTTTACGAAGTTGCCTTTACCATATACGCCATAGACCCAGGCGGTTCTCAAAATAATGTGCTGGTCTAACACATCGCGAATAGCGACTTCACCTGCTAGTTTGCTCTGGCCATAGACACTCAAAGGCCCTGTTTCGTCCGTTTCGAGCCGAGGCGAAGCTGCTTGCCCTAAGAAAACATAGTCCGTAGAGATATGTATCAGCGCGGCATTACACTCGGCAGCGGCTTTAGCCAAAGCGCCAGGCGCTTCTGCATTAATTTTGTAGGCCAGCGCCTGCTCGCTTTCTGCTTTGTCTACAGCGGTATAGGCCGCTGCATTAACGATCAGGTCCGGTTTGGTGGCTTCGACTTTAGAGGCGATCGCATCCAAATCAGTCAAATCTAGCTGAGCCCTACCCAAAGCCACCAAAGGGCCATACGCAGGCGCTAGCTGAACGAGCGCTTGCTGTAGCTCTTGACCAACCTGACCCTGCGCGCCTATCAGCAAAATACTCATTTTGCCGTTCCCGCTGCAAAGCTAGCATAGTCAAACAGATCAGCCGTTGCCAGCGTATCACCCTCAGCATCTTTCTTAGATACAACCGGTGTCTGACCAGCCGTCGGCCAGCTGATTTTCAACGCTGGGTCGTTCCAAACAATGCTGCGCTCATGCGTCGGGCTATAGAAGTCAGTCGCTTTATATAAAACATCCGCGACCTCAGAGAGCACATAAAATCCATGGGCAAAGCCTGGCGGAATCCATAGCTGCTTTCTATTTTCAGCGCTCAAAATTTTGCCAACGGCTTTACCAAACATCGGTGAACCTCGGCGAATGTCGACCGCAACATCGTAGATACTACCAGCCACAGCTCTTACCAACTTTCCCTGCGTATCTTCGATTTGGTAGTGCAGACCACGCAAAATATTCGCCGTAGAAGAAGAGTGGTTATCTTGCACAAAATCGTAATGCTCACCAACAGCCTCATCAAAAGCCTTTTGATTAAAACTTTCAAGGAAAAACCCACGGTCATCTTGAAAAACACGAGGCTCAAGCACCAGAACCTCAGGAATATTCGTTTGCGTAACTTGCATTAAGATTCACTCACCAGAGGGTCAACTTAGTTTCTCACGGCATGAAACTCTCTTTGAAACAATACCGTCAGAAACCTATCAATACTTTTTGATACACGCTGCTAAGCTCATCAATCTTTTATACAAGCAGCAGATGCCTTGAGTGAGCTGGTCAGATGCTATAGCCAAAGACACTTCAGCATCAGTCGCTGCAGCGTTCTCTCTAGACGTTCTTACCAAGAGAAAAACAGGCTTAAGCACAGCTTTATCGCAAGCTTACCTACTTTACCCATCCACTTCATAATTATCAGCCCAAGTGACAGTAAATGTTTTACAAAGCTGTCTGTGGGAATCCTGACGCTGTAGTAAACGGACTGCATACTTGAGAAAAGTTGATGGGTTTTCTACCTAAACCCGGCAGAGCAGCAGAAATGATGCCGCGCTAAGGTCCTAGCGCCTCTAGTCGACTCTACTTGTTCCTGAATGTTGAGGATTTTTTAAATGGCCACACCTTTTCTATCCATTGTGGTCCCCATGAGAGAGGGATTTTCACCAGACTGGTTCAAAGAGCTGCTGGCTGTAGAGGGAGCTGTCGAATTTATTTTGGTGCACCCGCCAGGCGTGAAGCCAGATCCCTGCGACGATCCAAGAATGCATCAGCTAGTGAGTCCCTATCGCGGCGAAATCATTCAGCGTCTGACTGGCATGCTCAACGCCCGTAGCACCTATTTACTCACCTTCAACTGCGACGAGTACATCAACCCTGAAGTACCTGCGATCGCGCGCAGATACTTCCAGCAGTTTCCTGATAGCTGGGTGATGCGTCTTGCCAAAGATGAATATGCCTACGGCGATCAGGAGGCACTCAAAGCCCCCTGGGGGGAATTACCAGAAGATCTAACCTCTATTCCTATTTGCCGTAAGGCCGACGGCAACCTTCGACTATACGAAGAAGGCCACATGATGGAAATTCCAATTGCGCCCATGCACAACCGATTTGACTGGGGCACCATCTGGCGGGGTCGCCGCGATCATTTAGGCCCTCATGCAGAAAACTTTGATAAGAAAGTGTGGGTAAACGCTAAAGTGCAAGATGCTCTGCAAGAAATTCTTAAGGGCATGACGCTATTTGGTCCGATTAAATATCTCCCGTTTTGGTGCCTTGACAGATTGCTGGGGCTAGCGGTGCAGGCCAGGTTCTACAATTCGATGGAGCCCGAGAAGCTGATCGGCCATAGGCTTCCTGCGCCTGCTCAGCTGAGGGTAGAAGATAATCCGCCAGAGCATCGCCGCAAAGGACGCTTCTACATCTTTGCCGAAATTATCCTATTGCGACGGTTTCCTCAATATGGCTATATCTGGAATCTAGCCATCCACCAAATCAGAGAGTTTCCAGTCCGTAGCTATCTTTCCATCAAGCGTCGAATCACTAGCAGACGCCCGAGCGGACCAGATCAACCTACGGCTCAGCCTATAGCTCAATCCGCACCAGCAACGACCGAAGCCTTATCAAAGCATTCGGCGCTCTAGGTCAGCAAAAATCAGACAAGCAAGAGTTCAGGCCATCAAAACTCTAAATAACCAAAACATAGCCCGCCATCTCTAAACAGATAGCGGGCTATGCCTTAGCGGTTTTGTTTTGAGGCAATTTTGCTTTGACAACCTAGAAGCTACAGCTTCTAGGTTGAGCTTCAGACTGCGGCTGGGCTACACAGCAACAGGATAAACGCTGACTTTCTTGCGGTTCTTACCCTTACGTTCAAACTTAACGACGCCGTCAATCAAAGAAAACAGCGTGTCGTCACCGCCAATGCCTACGTTTTCACCGACGTGATACTTAGTGCCCCGCTGACGCACCAAAATGTTGCCTGCGATAACGGCTTCACCGCCATACTTTTTCACGCCCAACCGCTGAGCATTCGAGTCGCGACCGTTTCTAGTACTACCTGTACCCTTCTTATGTGCCATAGCGCTTAAAAGCCTCTCTTGAGCGTATTCTTGAAACTGAAATTACTGAAACTATATTTCTAGACTGGACTATTAGAGTCTAATCTTCCGCGGTTATTGTCTGACCGCCAACCGTGATTGAATCAATCATAATCCGCGTAAGGTCCTGACGATGCCCCTGCTTTTTGCGAGTCTTTTTCTTAGGCTGCATTTTATATACGATAACCTTCTTAGCTCTGAGATGACTCATTACCGTACAGCTAACCGCTGCCCCCGAGACCATTGGCTGACCGATACTGATATCGTCGCCGTTTTCAACCATTAACACATCGTCAATTGTAATCTTTTCGTCAGTTTCAACAGGTAGTCGGTTGATGTCATAAAACCGACCGGGCTCTACTCGTAGCTGAGTCCCACCTGCTGCAATAATTGCGTAAGCCATAGTCTCTAATTTTCTCGTTGAACTGCCGTACAGGTAGACTACTGTTGCTAGAGGTAACCCTTAAAGGGCAGATCACCGAAGCAGTTAACAGCAGGCTTTACACCTGATCCGAGCGTTTGCATAAAAACTATGATCGCGAAAAAATCACGCCCTGTCAAGCATTTACCTGCAAAAAACATTTTCGCCTTGCCCGCTAAACCCATACAATGAAAAGCGGTTCTGTCAGTTGTAGAGATCTATGAAGCCCTATTTGGCCGCTGCGCTGCAAATGACCAGCGTGCCCGACCTTGGCAAGAATCTAGCGCAAGCAGAAGAGCTGATTGATTTGGCAACCAAGCGCGGTGCCGAGTTGATTACGCTCCCTGAAAATTTTTCGTTTCTAGGCGATGAAACTGCTAAGTTCAAGCAGGCAAAAGAGATCTGTGTTGCCAGTGAGAAGTTTGTCAAAACGATGGCACAGCGCTATCGCATCACTATATTGGGGGGTGGCTATCCAGTACCATCGCCGGATGGGCGAACCTACAATACGGCAATACTGGTCAATGCAAACGGAGAAGAGCTGCTGCGCTACGAGAAGGTTCATCTGTTTGATGTCAACTTGCCCGATGGCAATACTTACCAAGAGTCTGTCACGGTTACCTCAGGCAGCACAATGCCCGAGATTTATCGTTCAGAAAGGTTAGGAAAAATTGGCATCTCAGTTTGCTACGATGTCAGATTTCCAGAACTTTATCGTCAGCTTTCTAAAGAAGGAGCAGAAGTATTGATCGTACCAGCAGCCTTTACGGCTTTTACTGGGAAAGACCACTGGCAGGTTCTTTTGCAAGCCCGCGCAATTGAAAATACCTGCTACATAATCGCGCCTGCACAGACTGGATTTCACAATGCGCGCAGGCAGTCCCATGGCCATGCCATGATTATCGATCCTTGGGGCATTACCCTAGCAGATGCAGGAGACACGATTGGAATGGCGATCGCAGAGATCAACCCATCTAGACTAGAACAAGTCCGCAGACAAATGCCGTCTCTTAAGCACCGCGTTTTTGGCTAGGCAATCAGCCTAAGCATCCACAAAACTCGACTTGATCGGTACTTTAACTGACTGCTTATGAGTAAATGGCCACAATACGAGCCATCAACTCATGTAAATTAGACAACAGCAACTTCAACTGGCATACCTGGCATGATATACGGCCTGTTTTCTCAAACGATACTTGCCCATTTCTTCTATGGCCCTAGCGGATGGGATAGCCCTTGGGCCAGTGCGCTGCCCTTACTGGCCGAAGTAAACGAAGCTGAGATTGAGTCTTTTGTCGTAGCAGGTGTCTTGCTCAGCTTCATTGTTGTCTTTTTAGCTGCGAAAGTAGGCGGTGAGCTGTGTGCCAGGCTAAACCTCCCTTCTGTTTTGGGTGAATTGATTGGCGGTGTGGTGGTAGGTGTCTCGGCGCTTCATCTCATTGTTTTCCCAGAAGGTGAGATGATTCCTAGCTCTGCGCTGATGAATATCATTCAAATGACGGCGCATCTCGATCCAGAAAGCTTAGGGCTAGTTTTCAGCGAAGAAAGCAAAGCCCTTTCTGTGCTAGCAGAACTGGGCGTGATCATTTTGCTGTTCGAGATTGGCTTAGAGTCAGATCTTAAAGAGCTGATTCGAGTGGGTCCACAGGCTGCGGTTGTCGCTATTATTGGCGTGGTCGTTCCCTTTGTCGCAGGCACCGCAGGACTGGTTTTACTTTTCGGCATTGACACCATTCCAGCGGTTTTTGCCGGGGCAGCACTGACGGCTACCAGTATTGGCATTACGGCTAAGGTTTTAGCCGAGATGCAGCAGCTAACTTCTACAGAAGGTCAAATTATTATCGGCGCGGCGGTGCTAGACGATGTCCTAGGCATTATTGTTCTAGCGGTGGTTGCTAGTCTGGCCAAAACAGGCGAGATTGAAATCACTAATGTCGTCTACCTAGTACTAGGTGCGGCTGCTTTCTTAGTGGGATCTATCTTTCTAGGACGATTACTCAGTCCTGTATTCGTAACCATTGTCGATCAGCTACAAACCCGTGGTCAGCTGATTATTAGCTCGCTTATTTTTGCGTTCGCGCTCTCTTACATTGCGGCGGCTATCCAGCTAGAAACCATCCTGGGAGCATTTGCTGCCGGTCTAATTTTGGCAGAGACTTCTAAGCGCAAAGAGCTAGAAGAGCAAATTACGCCAATTGCTGACATGCTGGTGCCTGTGTTCTTTGTCACAGTTGGAGCACGTACGGACATTAGCGTTCTTAACCCCTTAGAGCCCGCTAACCGAGAAGGTTTAATTATTGCGTCTTTTCTAGTTGTCATTGCAATTATTGGTAAAACGATTACTGGATTTGCTGTCTTTGGACAGCCAGGCATCAATCGACTGGCGGTCGGCTTCGGTATGATTCCGCGAGGTGAAGTAGGACTGGTTTTCGCTGGAGTAGGGGCCGCGAGCGGTGTGCTTTCCGAATCTTTGGACGCAGCTATCATCGTTATGGTGATTGTGACAACCTTCATTGCTCCACCGCTGCTAAGACTTGTCTTTGATAGTGACGATGATGCAGATGGCATACTTGAACCTAGTACAGCAGCCACCGCTAGCGCAGAAGGGACAGCAACATCAACCGTTGTTCCCGAACCGACAGAATCCTAGAATTCCTAAAGGGCATGGCTGTAGAAAAGCAGCCGCCGCTCTGAAACGCAGAATTTACGAAAAAGGTTCTCTTACTGAGAGCCTTTTTTTGAGGCTGCTCTCTTTTGGGCCGCTCTTATAGAGAAATTTCTAACCGGCCTACAAAACTAGACCGTAAGCAGACGATTTATCCGTAAAAACACGGTTAGCTTATGTATAAAAGCAAAAGCAGACAATGTTTGACCTAACCTTGTTTTACTGGACTAGACCATCACACAAAAATCTTGCGGTTGTTACTTCTAAGCCTTTTCTTTAGATGCAGTATTCGGCGGGTTCTCTATCCGTAGAAACCACAGGCAGTAGCTTTGAAATATAGAGTGTCTTTAGATTTTTCTATGTTTTTTGGACTAAAGATTGCAGATAAGGCTTGTAAAGTCTCCAAATCCTACTAAACTCTAGACAACATTTATTCACCTAGATAAATTGAGTACTTTTACTTATGAGCATCCCAGCCCTCTCAAGTCAGCTACGCTCCCAGTTCAAGATTGGGGTTTTTGATAGCGGGGTGGGCGGCCTGACAGTGCTCCGAGAAATGTATGCTCAACTTCCCCATGAATCGGTTATCTACTTTGGAGATACCGCGCGGGTGCCGTATGGGAATCGTTCTAAAAGTGAAATTCTGCGGTTTGTGCGAGAGATTATCACTTGGATGATCGGTCTCGAGACCAAGCTGATTATTATGGCGTGCAACACGAGTTCGGCACTGGTGTTAGAAGAAGTTCGCTCAGAATTTCCCATTCCAATTCTTGGAATCGTTTTACCAGGGGCGCGCGCTGCTGTTAAGCAGGGTAAAAAGATTGGGGTAATTTCTACAGAGGCTACGGCTAGAAGCAATGCTTATCAGCAGGCTGTTTTGGAGATGGAGCCTACGGCAAAGATATGGCAGGTAGGCTGTCAGGATTTCGTGCCACTGATTGAGGGCGATCGCATTCACGATCCTTACACGCTCGCTGTGGCCAAACGCTATCTCGATCCTTTAGTCGAAGCAGGTATCGATACGCTGGTCTATGGCTGCACGCACTATCCACACCTAGCGCCTGTTTTCAAGAAAATTTTGCCAAGCGCGATCGCTTTAGTTGATCCGGCCGAGCATCTCACCGCAGCGGCAGCTCAAGAGCTAAAAATTTTAAGGCTTCGTCGCCCGGCAAGCGCAGTCGCAAGCACTACAGAGTTTTATGTGAGTGGCGATCCAGAAAAATTTGCAAGCGTTTCACAGCAGTGGCTAGGCTATAGGCCACAGGTTCAACAGGTCGCTGTGAGCACTTTAGAAAGGATTCATACACCTTCTGCCCAAACAAGCGAGCGATAGACAAAACAGACACCCGGTCGCAAGCGCCCGAGCAAATATATTCTTACTCTGCGGGCAAAGTTGGCGAGCAGAATTGGTCGTTGCTTTTGTAAAGGCCTCAGCCGATGCGAATGCTATAAGCAAATCTACGAAAGCTACAGCATAGATAGAAGACACATTCTATCTGTGCTGTTACTCCCCTGCTTTGACTGCTCTTTGAGCTGCTTTAAATCAGCAGGCTCTCAACGCAAAAAAGTCCGCTGCAATGATCACCCTGAGAGGGAGATAGCAGCGGACTTTTCTCAAAAATACTGACTAGATTCAGGTTTGATAAATTCGATCTTGAAAGCAAGCAATCGAACGTGGCTAGTGCTCACATAGTAAAGACTATGTGTCTGATGCACCAGCGCTCATGAACATCAATACAAAGTAAACGACGAGTAGATAGCCAAAAGCAGGCATGACAATAGCAATCGGATTGGCGCTAGAAAAGTGCAGCATGGCGAGCACGATAGGAAGGACACAAAAGGCAGACAGTATTAGAAAGACCGAAGCTTCTAGAAACAAGCGATGCGCAAAGTCAGGATAACGCCTGCGAAAGAAGCGTAAGGGCTGAAACGCTAAAGCACACCTACCTCAAAACAACTCTCTGTGAGAAGACTTGAGAAGTAGATGCAACGATCTATCGGGGGAAGTTCTGCCAAAGCAAATCCACATGGCGTGAAGGCTCAGCAGATAGCGCTGAAGTGCACATTAAACGCCAGTGCCAGCCAGAGCTAAAAAGCTCTGTGCAATCAGCAATGACATATTGTGCGAGCTATTGCGATCACTATAGTTGTGAAGAGAAGCCTGTCTCGGTAGGATTTCTGCACAGGTATCGAATATGAGCTTCAGTAGCTAGATATTCCAAATGGAACGCCTAAGCTGAAACCGCACGCTGTAAGCAGAAGAATGAAGCGGTAGTTATGTATAGACGGAGCAAGCAAGCAACGACATTTACTAACGGCCAATTCATTAACCGAGACAACCGACAGATGTCATCAGGCTCTTGAACGGAAAGTCTTCTAATAATTAAAGTTTAACATAAGATTTTGTTATTTGACGCGGATATGCGCCTATATTTTTCATATTTTTTTAAGTTACGAACTGACCGGCTACGGTGGCGGTCAGAGAGCGGCTGAAAAGACAGAACAGAGTCACTGTAGCGTTTTCGCCGTAGTGCTTTCACCGCTTTCCTTCCGCGCGTTTTCACTCTGTTAGATCCTGCTTCTACTTCGGCATTCATGCGTCGAAGTATCCCCTTTACCAGCGCAATAGCTTAGAATAAAGAAAGACTACTTAAAATTTCGTAACTTAATTCGCCTGAGTCGCGTTTTCCATGACCTCAGTCACCTCTTTATTCTCGCCAGTAGAAGCCGATCTTGTGCTGTTGACCGACAACCTAAAGAACCTTGTCGGTGCCCGTCACAAGATCTTATACGCTGCGGCTGAACATCTTTTCGGAGCAGGCGGCAAGCGCATTCGCCCCGCGATTGTACTGCTGCTAGCTAGGGCGACTCAGCCCGACCGAGATATCACTGCGCGTCATCGACGGCTAGCAGAAATCACAGAAATGATTCATACAGCTAGCCTCGTTCACGATGACGTGGTAGATGAGTCAGCAACGCGACGAGGCGTTTCTACGGTTCATAGCCAGTTTGGCAATCGGGTTGCTATTTTGGCAGGGGATTTTCTGTTCGCGCAGTCATCTTGGTATCTGGCAAATCTAGATAATTTAGACGTCGTCAAGCTGCTATCACGGGTGATCATGGATCTGGCCGAAGGCGAAATTCGTCAGGGGCTAAAGCATTTTGATACGAGCTTGTCTATTGAGGCATATTTGGACAAGAGCTACTACAAAACGGCGACCCTAATTGCCAACAGCGCCAAGGCGGTTGGTGTTCTAAGTGAGGTATCCGAGGAGCTAGCAGAAGATTTCTACCAGTTTGGGAGAAGTTTAGGGCTGGCCTATCAGGTGGTAGACGATATTTTAGACTTTACGGGCTCAGAAGATGTGCTAGGCAAACCGGCTGGGTCTGATTTGCGCAGTGGAAACCTAACTGCGCCTGTGCTATATGCCATGGAAGAGGTACCCTATCTTAAAACGCTGATCGAGCGAGAGTTTTCTCAGCCTGAAGACTTTGAGCAGGCAATCGAGCTAGTGCACGGTAGCAAAGGGATTGGTCGCGCTAGAGATTTAGCGACGCACCATGCACACCACGCGGTGGAAAGATTAGGGGCACTGCCGCCATCGCCATCGCGGCAGGCACTAGAAGATATTTCTGAGTATGTGCTGCGTAGGCTAAAGTAGGGGCTTTTATGGGATAAGCGCTGGAGATAGGGTCTGAAGAGCAGACACTGAGGAGCCAGTGTGAGATCGAAGGTGAAATCGAAACAGTGGGCCATGCGATTTGTTTGGGTGAAATCTTAATTGATTGCTTTGCAGAGCAGCCAGGTCGCTCTCGCAGTGAGATTGAAAGCTGGACACCGCTGCCTGGAGGCGCACCTGCTAATGTTGCTTGCGCATTGGCAAAGTTGGGAAATTCGGTTGAGTTTATTGGCGCAGTGGGTCAAGACCACTGGGGAAAGGCACTGGTAAAGCTACTAGATGATATGAAAGTGGGACATCAAGGCGTGCAGCATCGGCTAAAGGCACCGACTCGTAAGGTCTATATGGTTAGGGATGCACGCGGCGATCGCACTTTTGCAGGCTTCAGCGAAGGCGATCCAGCTGTCTTTGCAGACGCCCATTTGTTTTCTAGTGCTATTGAACCGGCGTTGTTTAGATCTGCTAGCTTTTTAGTACTAGGAACGCTGCTGCTGGCCTACCCAGATAGCCGCGAGTCGGTTGAGCAAGCTATGGTGTTGGCGGCTAACAGTGGCGTTGCTATCTTGGTAGATGTGAACTGGCAACCCATGTTTTGGCCAAAGCCAGCAGAAGCGCCCAGTCGAATTTATGACTTATTGCAAAAGGCACATTTTTTGAAGGTGTCAGAGGATGAAGCCTACTGGCTATTTGGCACGAGATCGGCGCAGGCAATCGCCCAGCAGCTACCCCATCTAAAAGGTGTTCTAGTAACGGCAGGCGAGCAAGGCTGTGACTACTGTTTTTCAACTCTAACTGGCGCTAAACAGGTAAGAGGACATATTGCCGGATTTGATGTGGATGTCGAAGAAACAACCGGGGCAGGTGACGCCTTTACAGCAGGTTTTGTACATCAATTGCTGCATCAAGGCGTGAGCTGTCTTCATGACGAGGCTGCTGCCCACGCGGTGGTCACCTTTGCCAGTGCAATGGGGGCGCTAACAACAACACGCCCAGGGGCAATCGCCGCGCTGCCTACGCCAAGTGAAATCGAAGTATTTCTCTATCTAAACTGAACAGGCCTAGGCAAATAAGCCCAGGTAGATAAGCCTGCTTATCCCAGCTTATCTGAAATACCCAACGGAACGAGATATGCCAACAGAAATTGAACGCAAATTCTTAGTAAATGGTGATAGCTGGCGGGAGTCCGCAACTGGAGAAGCCTACTGCCAGGGGTATATTGCGACCGCTGTGCCAGGTCAGAGCGTTCGCATTCGGATTGCGGGTGAAAAAGCCTATCTAACGATAAAAGGGCCCTCGAATGGGATCAGTCGAGCTGAATTCGAATATGCGATTCCATTCGACGAAGCCCAGGAAATGTTAGAGACGCTGTGCGCTCACCCGTTAATTGAAAAAACGCGCTATCGCCTGCCCATTGGCCCCTTGGTCTGGGAAATTGACGAATTTAAGGGTGAAAATGCTGGCCTACTGGTGGCCGAAGTGGAACTTCAATCTGAAGATCAGACTGTTGTGCTGCCTGACTGGGTCGGTGAAGAGGTTTCGGGTAGTCCACAGTATTACAACGCTAGCCTAGTAAGAAGGCCTTATGCCCAATGGCGCTAGCACCAGGCAATCCTTATGCAGCCCAGTTTATATAGGGCAGCTTGCGCGCTGTCTGCTTAATGGCTTCAGCTTGGGCTACCAGTTGGCCACAGGCATCCCAGGTTCCTTTTAAGAACATCTGACGGGGCCCTGCGTCCATCTGTATCGGACAAGAGAACGCTCCGGCTTGTATAGTCATCGTCTCAAGATCTAGCTTGATGATCGCGCTTGGATTGTTTGCGATCGCAGCTTGCAGTGCGCTGACATCTTCAGAGATGGCTGTCACGCAGGGGATACCCATCGCTACGCAGTTGCCCAAGAAGATTTCCGCAAAGCTTTCGCCAACTAACGCTTTGATTCCCCAGCGGGCGATCGCCTGCGGTGCATGCTCACGAGAAGATCCACAGCCAAAGTTGCGATTGACCACCAGTAGCGAAGCCATCTGATACTGCGCCAGATTGAAAGGATGCTCAAGGAGTTGCTGCCGGTCGTCTATAAATACCTGATCGCCTAATCCATCAAAGGTCACCGCGCGTAAAAACCGGGCGGGAATGATTCGATCGGTATCGATATCGTTACCGATTAGCGGCAGCCCTGGGCCTGTGACCTGATGGATTTGAGAATCGCTCATGAGAAACCTGTTTAGTTACACGCATTTAGGTCAATAGTATCTCATCTCTACAGGTCTAAACTGCGCTTGAGCTTGCACTCGGGGCTGCACTTGGGACTGCATCTGGAACTGCCCTAACCTGCACTCAGACTGCACAGCAGCAGCGCCTCGGTCCACTCCACCACCGCGCCATATGTATCGCCCGTATGGCCTCCTAGCTGCCGATAAAAATAAGCATTCGTCAGTCCAGCAAACACAACAGCACCAATGGCTGTGCGGCAGACGATTTCAGCAGGGACCCAGCCACTTGCCCAGGCCAATCCACTCAGGCTCAGCAGACCGAAAAAGCTAGGCAGCGCGTGCCAAGTGGTTGGTAGCGCAGCTTTGTGAAAGGCTCCCTTACCTGTTTTTTTGAGGTAAGGATAATGCGCGATCGCCCATTGCTGCGCCCAGCGTCCCCACATAGCCACCATAATTAAGATAAACGTGCGATGCTCTGCGATCGCTGCTAGCGCTATCACCTTCAGCAGTATCAGCACCACCGCTGCCATCCCACCAAAAGCACCCATACGGCTGTCGGCCATCACCGACAGCCGCCGGGCAATATTTTCTTTTTCGGCAGGCACTGCCAAGCCATCTGCGGCATCCATAACGCCGTCCAAATGCAAGCCTCCTGTGATCGCAATCCCCGCGCAAATCACCAGCACGCTGGCAACAGACACCGGCATCTGCCAGATCGCAAGCGCCCAATCTGTGATCGCCAGCATGCCACCGACAACGCCACCTACCCACGGCACCCAGCAAGCTACCCAGCGAAACTCTTGCACCACCGATGGCAGCATTAACGAAGACACCGGCAAACAGGTGTAAAACATTAGCGCGGCGTGCCATCTAGACAGCGATCGCACTAGGTAATTTAAGAGCAATCGCCCGAGTTCTCTCATACTATTTTCATACAATCCTATCGATCTTTATCATGCATTTGCATACAGCATTTTCATACAAAAGCCGCGTACAAAACTGGCCCACCTTATCAACGACTTACTCAATAACTAAATTAATTAGAGTTGAGCAGAAGATATAAAATAAGCTGTAGAAAGAGACTTTCCGTTGAGAGCTTTTAGGCTTTTGGCCGGGCGTTTGCCTAGGAAACAAGCCTAGTTAAATCTTCAAGATAAAATCTTTCAAATGAAGTATTTTAAGATTCTTGCAAATCTAGTATTGCAAACTTCAAAAATTCGTTTATCGTGATGGTATATTTTCGGACTTAATGAAGGCTGCCTTTATAGATTTGTCTGCAATTGTCCGTATTATTTCTATAGGCGAGGTTAGCATGCGCTATTAAACACGTCCTTACGTCCTTGCTTATCGGCATCTAAAGCGCATCTATTCACTCAACTCATTTATTGGCCCTCTTGCAGCCTCTCCAATGAACCACAATTCTTCTAGTCATTTGCCTGCCCCCTGCATAGTAGATAACGGCCTCGTTGTTCACAAAGTTGACATGCTTCGTTTACTAAAAGGCCTGCGTCACGTTCGATACATTCACAGACAAGACAACGAAATTACCAGCACCGGTATCGGCTGTGTGGTAGAAGCTTTTTCTGATCCCAATCAAGCGACCTTGGTTGCCAATCACAATATCTATCTCAACGTTCATAGCTTTGACTATATAGAGCTGCTCACTCATAAAGACGAAACGACCTTTGCTTTAGTACAAGACAATCGCTGCTTGTGTCTTACACCTATTGTCAAAGCAGCCAACCGCTATGCAGCCCGTGATATTGATGCCGCTGCGCTCGAAGCAATTGTTACAGAAGCTCTGTCTGCTAGCTGGGATGCCTCTATCGACGACGATCGCAACCTGTAAGTAAACAAGCAAAACGTTACCGCTAGTCAGACTACAACGATAAGTGAACCTAGCTTTGATGTTAGAAACATCTGTCAGATAATCGACAGGTATTTCTTGTCTACCCAGCCAATCATCTTGACAGCTTTTTCATATCAACTCCAAGCCAAGTGTAGCCATACTAAAGCGCGTGCAGGCATTTTCACCACGCCTCACGGACCGGTACATACGCCTCGATTTATGCCGGTTGGCACATTAGCAAATGTCAAAACGGTTACCCCAGCTCAGCTAAAAGACTGTAATGCCCAGATGGTACTGGCCAATACGTATCATTTGCACTTGCAGCCAGGTGAAGACTTGATTGCTGAAGCAGGCGGTGTTCATAAGTTTATGAACTGGCAGAGACCAATGCTGACCGATTCTGGCGGATTTCAGGTCTTCAGCCTCAGTGAAATGCGTACGGTTACTGACGAAGGCGCAACGTTTCGATCGCCGCGTGATGGTCGCATTATTGAAATGCCGCCCGAAAAATCTATTGAGATTCAAAATCAGCTCGGTGCCGATGTGATTATGGCATTCGATGAGTGCCCACCTTATCCGGCGTCCCGCGAGGCGGTCGTCAGTGCGACAGATCGCACCTACCGATGGCTAAAGCGTTGTATTCAGGCGCATGGTAGAGACGATCAGGCACTGTTTGGCATTGTGCAAGGGGGCACGTATTTGGACCTGCGCTCAGCCGCGGCAAAGGACTTGGCAGATCTGGACTTGCCTGGCTATGCCATTGGCGGCGTGAGCGTGGGTGAACCGCCTGAGCTAATCGAAAAGATTGTGCAGGCGACAGCGCCGCTGCTACCAGAAGATAGACCGCGCTATTTGATGGGAGTAGGGACCTATAGAGAAATGGCACAGGCGATCGCAGCCGGTATCGATCTATTTGACTGCGTAATTCCAACGCGGTTAGCACGGCACGGTGCAGCCCTAGTACAAGGCGATCGCTGGAACCTCAAAAACGCTCGGTTTCGACGCGATCTTACCCCGATCGACAGCAGCTGCACGTGCTACACCTGTCAGCACTTTACCCGTGCCTATCTATGCCATCTGATCCACGCCAAAGAGCTGTTGGCATACACCCTGATTTCAATTCACAATATTACGGAGCTTATCCGATTCACGACGGCTATTCGCGAGTCAATTTTGAGCGATCGCTTTGCAACAGAGTTTTCAGACTGGATTCACTCTCCCTCGCTTGATCAATAGGCTAATAGCTGATCGCACGTAACGGGCAGTATACGAGCTAGCGATGAAGTGAAAGCCCTGTGGGTGCAACATCATCGTGATAAAATAAGGGTAAGTATTATGTAAGCATTTGGAGACAGTAGACACATGGACGTTGCATTGCTGGTAGCAGAATTGCCTGAAGCCTACCGCGCCTTTGGCCCTCTCATCGACGTGTTACCTATCCTTCCTGTCTTCTTTCTACTCCTGGCATTTGTTTGGCAAGCTTCTGTTGGCTTCAGATAGGCAAGTCCAGACTACTTATTTGTAATAGATTGAATCGCGATAGATATTCTTCAATCAATTTCGCTGCTCCGCTCTTCTGATAAAAAAGGCTAAACAAAAGGGGCGGGTTCACAATCTGAACTCGACCTTTTCGTTTAGCCTTTTATTTTATATAGCGGTCAATGGATGCATTCTTTGATTTTCTAGTCGAGTTAGCTGTTGTTACCAAGGGCTTCTAACGGCAGCAGATGCCCCAAATCACTCGACAGAAGCAATATGTAGCAAACGTTCTGATGCATTAGGCCATTTACCGATGAAGTCTACTTTTGCACAAGGCTCTTCGCCATATTTGCACAAGGCTCTTGATTGATAAAGGTGTGTTTGGACAGAGTAGTTGATGCAATAAGAAGATCGACAGCTCAGCCCAGTTCGCGTACACACAAATTTACCTAGCTGCCAACCCAACAAATTCTGAGGCATAGTACGTCAACTGATTAATGTTGCGTGTATGCCGCTGTGTCTTCTAGATTTGTCCGAGGAGTAAAGTGTGTAAATCGCTACATTTACGGCTTTTTTTCAGCATTTACACTGACATATCAAGATTTATTTCTAGGGTAATAGCTCTATTCCTACGTTCTTTTGCGGTTTAGTTTGCTTTTGAAGCGTGAGATCATTCCATCAAGAACGTTATGTGAAAGCCAAGCTTGCTTTTGCCTTAGATCAATTTGCCTTTCTCATTTATTTCGTCGGCTTTAGGCATCTACACCATGCAGCTCTCAAAACCTTCGGCCTCAAAGGCCCTGTGGTTTTAAAGGCCTATGGTCTCGATACCTCTCTATTCTTTCGAGGCAACGCCAGTGTCAGAAGTCATTCCTAAGAAAACCTACCCATCTATTCGAAAAAGCGTACGTACTCGGATCAGGTCCGATGGCTGGATCTCTCGTACAGATGCAATTCTGCTGCTCCGCAAGCGAGCGCGTAGAGAGTCTCAACAGGGTGACGCCACTGCGGCTATCGAGATTTTCGATCTGCTGATTGCCTACGAGCCCAAAAATGCAGCCAACTTTGCGAACCGGGGCTTGATGAATCAGCACCTGAAGCAACATAGACAGGCATTGAGAGACTATGACCAGGCGATCGCACTTAATCCTCGACTCGACAGGGTTTATAGCAATAGAGCTAATCTTCACGCCGCCGAGCGCAACTGGCTAGAAGCTATTGATGACTACGACAGGGCAATCGAGCTTAACCCATTGAACATTCGCGCTCGGCTCAACCAAGCTATTACGCTCAGGCAAATGGGCCATTACGAAGAAGCCCTGACCAGCTTAGATATTGCGTTATTCTTTCGACCAGAGAGCGCTACGCTCTACGCAGAACATGGCCGAACCTATCAGCTACAGGGAAAGCGGTGGCAGGCGATCGCTAGCTACAACATAGCCCGTCAGCTCATTCAAAGATCTACAGCGCCCGACCTTTGCAATCACGAACGGGTCGGCTGTAGAATCCTTCACTGGATGATCAATGTTTAATTGAGGTCAGTCAATCAATATCAATTGATTTGGGGCCTTTAGAATTAGGCATATCAATTTGGGCATTTGGAGCCGGCGCAGCTCCCTGCTTATTTAGCCAGCTTTTGACAGGGTCTTCGTCCAAATCTAGACGAAACAGGCCAGAAAAGAACCCGCCGCAAAAAGCCACTGGCTGACGGGCTAGCTCTTTGATAAAAGGGGTCAGCTCATCGACAAACATATCTTTTGCTCCACACTAAACTGTCTTGTTTCAACTGTCTTGAATAGTACTAGTGTAACGGTCAACTTTGGGCTTGCGCCATCGCTAAAGCAAGCTCCGGCGACCATTTGCCTGAATCGTAGACCAGTTTGTACGCGAGAGCGCCAGCTGCGCTGCGCTGATAACCGCGTCCGTCAGGTCTGCGCCGCATAGGTTAGTGCCTTTTAAGCTGGCAGCCTCCAGGTTAGCCCTTGTTAGATTGGCCCCACGCAGGTCAGCATCTTCTAGATTCACGTGGCCTAAGTATGCACCTGCTAAATTAGCATTCTTTAGCTTGGCCTGAGTTAAGTTCGCTTGGCCCCAGTTCGTATTGGATAGATTAGCGCCTGACAAATCGGTTTTTCGCAGCGTTGCTTTGGCAAATCTAGCACCGACAAATGATTGCTTACGCAGATCCAACTGGCTGAGTATCAGCGCAGAAAAGTCACGGTGGCCTTTTTCATAATCAGTTTTCAAAGACTGCACTGTCGGCCTGCGCGATCGCCGCCTTTCTACACCCTTATAACTGCCATCTGTTTTGCTTCGGCGCTCTTTGCGTGCGCGAATAGCTTTTGCCATGCGCGAAGTTGGTGAGGCTCTTTCTGCTAACTCAAGCGCATTTTGTTCAGCTGCATGCGGAACCTTTGCGATCGCAAACGCCATACTCTGAGACAGACTCTCTAGATATGGAGCGATATCCAAATCTTCAACCACGTCGTCTGCTGTCTGATAGCGGCTGTGTACCGAAATATCTAGGAGCTTAGTGAGCACTTGCGCAAAGTGGCTACCTACGACCACCCGCTCTTGCCAGCGCAGCTCACCAGTTCTAGGGTCATACGGCAGATCTTTAGGAGAGATGCCGGTTAGTAGGTACACGCAGGTAACCCCAATAGCATACAGATCGCTGGCATACACTGGGCGCATGGCCATTTGCTCTGGCGGTGCATAGCCCGGCGTCCCGATGGCGTAAGCTGTCAAGGCCGTTTGGTCAGAAGGATCAACGCTGGGCTGGTTGACTTTATCTTTAACCGCACCAAAATCAATCATGACGAGCTGCTGGTCTTGTTCACGACGAATTAGGTTTGCAGGCTTAATGTCCCGATGAATAATTTGATTGCGGTGAATGTATTGGATCACAGGCAAAATTTCGCCTAGAAACTGCCTGACGCGCTCTTCTGTAAAAGGACCGCTCCTTTTGACTTCTTTTTGCAGGGTAGAGCCACTAACATATTCTTGAACAAGATAAAACTCATTCGTCTTTTCAAAATAGTCAAGCAGGCGGGGAAGCTGTGGGTGATTGCCGATTTTGCCCAGAATATTGGCTTCGCGCTGAAACAGATCGCGAGCCATTTCTAACAGATTAGGATCGCGAGTTGTGGGACACAACTGCTTGATAACGCAGGGGGGTAGCCCTGGCAAAGACTGATCGCGAGCTAGAAACGTGGCCCCAAAGCCCCCACGTCCTAACGCGCCCAAGACTCGGTAGCGATCTCTTACCCAAAGTTTGCTGCCACAGCTTTTGCAGAACTGGGCGGACGCTGCGTTTTTGGGCTGAGCGCAGCCGGTAGCGATGCAGTAGGTCATGTGAGAAATTAAGGTGCTTACGTAGCGATAGCCTGGTAACCGAGTGTTCCCGCATCTAGACTTCGACTACGCTCAGCCACCGAAGGGTCAAGCGTAGTACGATAGGCCAGGGTATATATCTCTGTTGTTTTTGTTTTACAGTTGTGGCTAACGCCAAAGCGTTAATTTTCCCATGCGTGTTTCTGTTAACTGGCTCAAAGAACTAGTCAAGTTTGATTTCTCTCCCGAGGCGCTAGCAGATGCGCTGACCATGGCAGGCTTTGAGGTAGAAGAGATCGAAGATAGGCAAAGCTGGGCAGACGGAGTGGTCGTCGGTCGGGTACTGACGCGCGAACCCCATCCAGATGCTGAAAAGCTGAGCGTGTGCACGGTAGATATTGGCGCGGCTGAGCATTCGACAATTGTGTGTGGTGCGGCAAATGTAGGGGCCGACATGTGTGTGCCAGTGGCGACGGTTGGCAGCTATCTGCCCAAAGTAGATCTTAAAATTAAGCCGCGTGAGCTGAGAGGAGTACCGTCTGCGGGAATGATTTGCTCGCTATCTGAGCTGGGACTAGCTAGAGAGTCAGAGGGCATCTATATCTTCGATGAGCCTAGCTTTCAGGCTGGAGAGATTACTGTAGGGCAAGATGTGAGACCGCTGCTGGGCCTAAACGATTTTGTTTTAGATGTTAGCTCAACAGCGAACCGAGCCGATGCGTTGAGCATGGTAGGGATTGCCAGAGAGATTGCAGCGATTACGGGTAATGCGCTGCAGCTACCGACAGCTGAGCAGCTAGGAGCTTCGGAAAAAGCGCCAGATGGGCTTTCGATAGATCTAGGCGATCCGAAGGCTTGTCCTATATATATGGGCAGCGTTTTAGAAAACATCAAAATTGGGCCTTCACCCGCTTGGCTACAGCAAAGACTGATTGCTTCGGGGACACGGGCTATCAATAACGTAGTAGATGTGACTAACTACGTTTTGCTGGAGTGGGGGCAGCCGCTTCATGCGTTTGACCTAGATAGACTGCGCACCGCGGCAGGTTCAAAGCCTGTAAGCGTCAGTGTGCGCTATGCCAGCGAAGCTGAAACGCTAGTGACGTTAGATGAAAAAGAGCGAAAGCTAGCAGAACAGACGTTGTTAATTACGGCGAATGATCGTCCGGTGGCGCTAGCAGGCGTGATGGGTGGCGCGGCGACCGAGGTGATTGAGCAGACCCAAAGCATTTTTTTGGAAGCGGCTTATTTTGACTCAGCGGCGATTCGAAAATCAGCAAGGTCTCAGGGGCTGCGCACAGAGGCGTCGGCCCGGTACGAACGTGGGGTGAATCCGGCTGAGCTGAAGCTGGCGTGCGATCGCGCCCTCCAGCTTTTGATAGAAACGGCAGGCGCTAGCCTAGCTGGCTATGCTGAAGACCGCACAGACATTGGCAATATTGTGCCAACTCGCGAAGTCTCTTTACGGCTAAGTCGGATCAACCAGATTTTGGGCCGAGTGGTTGAAGATGTTGACACAACCTCTCTTGCAGAGAAGTGCACTCGAACGCTAGACGCTGCGACGATAGAAACGCTGCTAGACAAGCTAGGCTGCGAAGCGACAGCAGACGGTGAAGACGTCTGGACAGTGAAGGTGCCCCCTTATCGCTACCGCGACCTGGAGCGAGAAATCGATTTAATCGAAGAGATTGCTCGGCTCTATGGCTATGACCGCTTTGACAACACCTTGCCTAGCCAAACTTCACGCGGCTATCTGTCTGAGAGCGCAGCGCTCTCGAGAAAGCTGCGAGCAGCCTTTAGAGGAGCTGGCCTCACCGAGACGATTCACTATTCACTCACTAGTCCGTCTTCTGAACGGCAGGTGGTACTTGCTAACCCGCTGTTTACCGAGTACTCTGCGCTGCGAATCGATTTGCTAGACGGACTGATTGATGCGTTCGAGCTAAATGTCAATCAAGGAAATGGTCCGTTGAATGCGTTTGAGATTGGGACTGTCTTCAACAAATCTGATGATAATCCTAACGGAGACCCGGTTGAGACCGTTAAGGTGTCGGGTATTGTGGGTGGCGATGCCCGTCGGGGGCGCTGGGTGACGAGCAATCGGGAGACGCCGATGACCTGGGACGAAGCTAAAGGCGTATTACAGTGCGTGTTTGACAATTTAGGGCTAGCGGTAGACTACCGAACTGATAGCGCCGATGAGCGGCTGCATCCTGGTCGTACGGCGGGACTGTTTGTGCGCGGTAGAACTCGATTAGGAACCTTCGGCCAACTGCATCCTGAGCTGCGCCGAGATCGGGACCTGCCTGAGGCGGTCTATGTGTTTGAGCTGGACTGGTCGGTACTAGCGCTGTGTTTGACTGGCAAGAGTGGCAAGGCGGTGAAGTTTGCGGCTTATTCTACCTATCCGGCATCTGATCGCGATTTGGCGTTCTTTGCAGCGACGACGGTTTCGGTTGCAGATTTGGAAAAGTCTATGACCAAGTCAGGCGGCAAACTGCTAGATTCGGTAACGCTCTTTGACGAGTACACGGGTGAAAGTGTGCCAGAAGGGCAGCGATCTTTGGCATTTCGGCTAGTGTATCGGTCGAGCGATCGCACTTTGACAGACAAAGACATTGACCCGGTGCACAGTAAAGTTCGCGCCGCCTTAGAAAAAACATACAAAGTCAGTCTTAGAAGCTAGCGGCTTCTGAGCTAGATCGAGAATAGCGCTGAAGCTGCGAAGCTAGAACGGAACATCTGGCCCAGGATCAGACGATTTGGTCCTAGAAGAGTGAGGCCGTAGCTGAGCGTCAGTGCCTTCTTCGGCGTCATCGCTTAGGCTCACGATTTGCCCATTGAAGAAGTTGGCAAATCGCTTTATTTTCTCTTGATCTTGATCAAAGCCCATATCAGCACTAGGCGCGTCTAATCGCGAGTTAGTGCTGCGTGGATGAGGGCTGTTTGTACCGCCGCCGTTCGTACCCGTTGCTGTTGCATTGCGATCGCGACCGTTGGCAGAGGGCGGCTCTTTTTTCTTCGCTGTTTTGGCTGACTCGTTAGCTTGCAGGCTAGCTTGTGGAAAGGACGGCGCTGAGGATTGGGGAGTCTGGCTAGATGACTGAACATCGGAAGGGCGCGAGGGCTCGGATGCCTGACGGAACGAATCGCGTCGTGTAGGAGGGGCAGGAGGCGGCTCGATAATTTCTTCAGCTGGTGATGATTCAGCCGTAATGACTTCCAACACCACCTTAATTTTGCGCTGAAACAGGTTCTCGAAGGCAGCTTCTATATTGGGCACGCGCGACTGTGCCAGCTTTTGCAATGACGCCGAGCGAAAGCCTACCTTTGCCCCTACGCCATCAAAGCTGAGCAAAACGCCCTGCTGAGCCATCAGCATTTGGGTACCGCGCGGCACCATAACGGCTAACAGCTTATTCCATAAGTCAGCAAGATTGCTGAAGGGCACTTCGACAGGCGTCGTCTCAAGGGACGTTTCGATAGGGGTTTCAATAGAAGCTTCGGTAGAGACTTCAGCAGGAGCTTCAGCAGGGGTCTCTCTAGAAACATCGGCAGGCCCTTTAGAAGCAGCTGGAGGAACAACTGGAAAAGCAACAGCTGGAGAGACAGATGAAGGGGGGGCTGCCTCAATAGGGGATTTGATCGGCGTTGAGGACGCTGGTGCTGAGGACGCTGATGTTGAGGGCGGTACCGATATTGAGGGCGGCGCTGATGGCAATATCACTGGCGGTTTGGTCGCTGCTGTTGCTGCCGGGCGATAAGGGGCGCTCTTTGATGGGGAGTCATGGGTCAAATCGGCCAGCGCACTCAGGGCGCTAGGCAGTAGACCTGTCAGAGTTACTTCTAGCCACAGACGGGGCTGTGTTGTGTTTTTCACCTGGACTTCAGCACTCTGTAGCTTTTGCTGGCTAGCGAGTAGCTGAGCAGCAGAAAGCTGCTGTACAAAGTCAGTCATTTCTATCCAGGTAGGCGGCGTGATGGCGACTAGGTCCTCGCGGCTCGGCGCACGCTGGGCAATTAATAGATCACGATAGAATCCCACCAGGCTTTGCAAAACAATCAGCGGCTCGCGCCCTTTATCCATAAGCTGGCGAACGCGATCTATGAGCGCTGGGCCGTCATCAGCAGCAATCGCTCTGACCAGATTCAGCAAATCGCGTTCAGGCACCGCTCCGACTAGCTCCCAAACCGCCTCAACCGTAATCTCATTAGGCTGTAGGCTAAGCTGATCGAGTAGACTCTCGGCATCTCGCAGACCCCCTTGAGAAATTTGGGCTACGAGCTGAGTAGCGCTAGGGGCGATCGCAATCGCTTCTTCGGCAGCAATGTACTGTAGGTGTTTCACCATTGACGGCAGCGGAATCCGGCGAAAGTCAAATCGCTGACAGCGAGAGATAATCGTCGGCAGCACTCGCTGAGGATCGGTCGTCGCTAACACGAAGACAACACGATCGGGCGGCTCTTCCAGTGTTTTAAGCAAGGCGTTGAATGCGGCAGTACTCAGCATGTGACAATTATGCACAAGCAACCCATTTGCTACGAAATTGTGATTATCAGCAACCTCAATATCGTAGACAGGTTCAACTTCCGCTATCTGAATCGATCGTACCGTCTCTAAATTTGTATTCCATTGATGGGATGCCAAACTCTTTGAGGTCGGACAAGAATTTTCTAGAGGATGCAACTCCAAGCGAAAGATAGGTGTACCTTTTATTTCTCTTGGCTTGTTTGTAGGTATGGACTTTTGTGGGGTATTCCAGTTCGGATAGCCAGTTAGCCAAGAGCTGATTGCCTGCCACACTGAATCCTTCTGTATGGATTTGGATGGATGGGCTGCCACGCTTTGTAAGCTGAAGCGATCCATCGTCCATGTACCACCAAGCAATACCTTCAGGCGTGAGCTGATCCAGCCAAGTCCTTGATACACATTTTTTCTTAGCGTTTGGCTTGACGACGTCAAAGACTGAAACCAACTGAGGATGACAGATGGTATTACAGCAGACGGAGATGTCCCCGTAGCCCTCGTTAGGAGTGACTCTAATTGATGGCCGTAGTTCTGGTAAGCGACTTGCTTTATATTCCAACCAAGCCTGCTGGAGTTTCCCATGTGTCCAGGCCAGCCTCGGGAATCTACTGTGTGGATTGGGGAAAGCGATAGATCCATCTCCCAGCAAGGTTCCATAGATGAGTCCCAAGCTCTCTGAAGGGATGTCGCCGCAGTCAGCAATGAAGTTTTTTGTCCGCTGAATCCAGATACCGTGCTTTGGCTTGAATGGATGCCTTTGCCACCCAGAGATGATGCCTTTAGCGCCGTAGCCTTTCTTTCGCATGTAAGCAGGAACTTCGAGCCGTTCTCCACATCCGCAGGCGCATAGTGGACGATAGGGTTCAACAGCTTCGAGGATGGCACTAAGGCTGTACGGCTTCTCTCCGAACTTGTTGCCTTTGAACTGGTGCCCGCGAACGAATCGACGAATGCGTCCATCTGTTCCGTATTTGAAGATAGCGGTCCCGCATCCGCATTCGTAGGGGATAGTATCCTCATTCCTTCTTTTACGTTTTTTGCTGCTACCCATCCCGTGTCTGTTCGGATCAAATGATTATCAGTACATTTGATCTTAAAGCGATCGGTAGCAATCGTATAGGTTTGGCGTGTGCCTTGTTCAAACCTTCTTACAACGGGTTTGAACTCCCACTTGTTTGAACTTTCATTGTAACTGAGGACGTTTTGCCCAACGATATTGGGATTGTCGATTCTTAAGGTGCCAGCGTCCGTCGTGATTTGAGTATCGCCTGTTAGGCACTCGTCTATTACATATACCTTGTACCGACACTGAACAGGGGCAAACTGCGATCGCTCAATCAGCTCGCGAATGTTATCCACGCCTGTGTTACTCGCAGCATCAATTTCAACAATGTCTAAAGAGCTGCCTTTGTTCACCGAGGTGCAAACGTCACACTCACCACATGGCTGGGCGGTAGGGGCCTCTACGCTTAAGCAGTTTAGCGATTTAGATAGAATACGAGCGCTAGAGGTTTTACCCGTGCCCCTAGGGCCACAAAACAGATAGGCCGGGGCAATTCGATTTTGCTCAAGCGCATGGGTCAGCGTTGTAGCGATCGCACCTTGGCCCACTAATTGCGAAAAGGTCTGTGGTCTGTATTTGTGGTGAAGAGGTTCGTACAAGCGCTTTTGACCTAAGTTGTGCCCATCGCTTATAAGATATCGTCTTCACTCTAGGATTGAGTATGTATTTTGGTGTCATCAGTATCGGCTAGCACCGCAAACGGCGCTTCAGACTTCAGCTATATCCAAAAAGACAGTATTGCCGATAGCGGCTGAGTATCTGGTAGCAGCGTGAAGGGCCAAAGCAGCGCTACCGCCATTACAGGCAATTTCTACATAGTTCTCACTGCCGACAAGCGCAGCCAGCGCGCCAACAGGCACATCGCTATACGTTTTGGCGCTAGGAATCTGCTGGGGTCCATCAGGCGTTTCTACAGTGAGCTGCCAAGGCCCAGAAGGCAGCACTGCCGCTGGAATATTGCTGATTAGGTTGCCAAAACCATCTATATATTGAAGGCTGCCAACAAGTCGCCTGACCGTTAACTCACCTAGCTGAAGCTGACGTTCGATAACTGGGGCAAGGTTAGGCTTGACCAGGGTCTTTGGGGAGAAGCGATCGCCCACCTGCGCTATTGGCACACCGATGGCCAAATGAGCGGCTACTGGCGCAAAGATATCCCTACCCTGAAAAGTCGCACTAGGCTTGGCAGTTCGCCAGTAGCAAGACTGCGTTAGACTCACAGCCATCAAAACCGGCTCGCGTTCTAACACACCGCTAAATAGGCCGTTGTCTGGACCAACGAAAAAGCCACTGGGCGTTTGGAGTGCGATCGCTCGCCGCACAGAGCCCACCCCCGGATCAACCACAGCCAGATGAACCGTCCCTCGTGGGAAATAAGAATAGGTCATCATTAAATTGAATCGGGCCGATAGAATATCTTGGGGCGGCACCTGATGTGTTATATCGCACGTGGGTATTCGCGGAGCGATCGCAGCAATCACACCCTTCATAGCAGCCACATAGCTATCTTTAGTTCCAAAGTCACTCAGCAATGTAATCACTGCATCCCTCTCTTCATAGAGAAAATCATAAGAGGTAACATTTGATACCTATTTTCTGTGACAACGATCATTGATATTACTGAAGACATTGCCTTTAATGTGTAACTAGTGTATTTGATATGTCTTTAAGTCACCCAATGTCAGACGTCAACGCGCTCAATGAGAGCGTCGCCGCCCTCTCACTAGGTGAGATGACAAAGCATGTTTTTATATGCGCCGATCAGACCGTTCCTAAATGCTGTAGTCACACAGAAAGCATCGCCGCCTGGAAATATTTAAAGCAGCGCCTCAAAGCTCTGAAATTAGATGTTTCTACAGATCTGCCTTCGAGCTACATCTTTAGAACTAAAGCAAACTGTCTGAGAGTCTGCCAAAAAGGTCCGATTTTGCTAGTTTATCCAGAGGGCGTGTGGTATCACAGTGCTACGCCCGAAGTGATTGAGCGCATCATTCAAGAGCACCTCATTGGTGGCAATGTTGTTACTGACTATGCATTCTTACAGCATGCGTTACCAGCAGCCTCCAACCCTAGCCACTGAGTCAATCCAAGCTGACTAAACAAGCCTGATCAAAAGTCACACCTGAAACGTTGTCTCTGAAAAGTCACTACTAGTGATCTCATCTACATCTTGGGAATACTTGATGTAGCAAATCGACAGACAAACGCTTGCAAATGGCCGTTCTCTTGTGTTAACGCCTATAGACTGTCCCGACTGCAAGTCGTTGAAGAGATCGCGTGAGTTTCGTCAAAGCACCTAAATCAGTTTATTTGAGTAGCTAACGCTAGTTGGTCTCTGGCGAAAGTCAGGCTACTGAGTACAAAGCTGCTTCAACAGCGCATCTACTTTCTACTATCAATCAACCCTATACCGAGAAGCACACAAGCGAGCATACGGCATGAAAGAAGCTAACACAGGGGAACAGAAGAAGCTTTTACTCATTGATGATGATCCTAATCTCATCCTGCTAGTAAAGGACTATTTAGAGTTTCGTGGCTACCAAGTCATGACAGCAGGCAATGGCAAAGAGGCGCTCTCTAGCCTCATCGATCTATCTCCAGATATGATTATTTGCGATGTCATGATGCCAGAGATGGATGGCTACGCATTTGTAGAGCAGGTACGCCAAGATCCTGGCAAAAGCTGGATTCCTATCTTGTTTCTCTCGGCCAAAGGACAAAGCCAAGACCGAGTGAAGGGTCTAACGACCGGCGCGGATGTTTATATGGTAAAGCCGTTCGAGCCAGAAGAACTTGTTGCCCAAGTCGAGTCTTCGCTGAAGCAGGCTACCCGTTTGATTCAGCGCCAAAACAAAGGCTCTAACTCCATGCCTACCATTCAGGTGCCGTTTGATGTAGAGCTGACCCCTACTGAGCTAAAGGTGGTTCAATTTGTGGCACGTGGGATGGCCAACCGCCAGATAGCCGAAGAGCTAAAAGTAAGCCAGCGTACGATTGAAAGTCATGTGAGCAACATGCTGGGTAAAACCGGACTGCACAATCGTACAGAACTTGCTCGCTGGGCGGTAGAGAATAACAAAGCGTAGGCGAAACGCGGCCAGCTCACGAAAATGATTGGGGGAGTTTTCCTCCAATCCGTCTGTGGCTAAAATTTGGGGCTAAAATTTTCTGACTGAAATTCTTTGCCGAATTCTTTGCTCAAAGTGTCCACAAACTTTGATATGATTTAGTTCCTTGCGAGCAGCCTAGCGTTTACGCAAACGCATTCGATAGCTGCTATTGAGGCTTTTTGAAAGGTGTCTGTAATGCCCTTTTAGAAAAATACACTTTGCTGGTGTAGCTCAGTTGGTAGAGCAGCTGATTTGTAATCAGCCGGTCGTCCGTTCGAGTCGGATCACCAGCTTCCTAGTTAGAGCGATAGTTCAACAGTCCCCATAAGGCTTTTAGGCCTTGTGGGGGTTAGCTTTTGGCGACCGCTTTCAAAAAACATCGGGTTTTATTAGGCACTTTTCAACAGGTTTAGGAAGACCGCCAAAACCATGCATCCAATCGACACCCTACCTAACGTTTCAATCCAAAATCATGGAAAATCTTCTAACATTTTCTAGAACGAGGAACACAGAAAACCGCAACTGCTATCTAGCGCGCTGGGACGTTATTTCGAGTTTTCGCCTGAACTAGCCGCCATGGAAGAAGCACAAGCATTAGAGATTTTGGAAAAGTGCGATCGCCAGATCCAATACCAATGCTCTTTTGTATCTAGCCATCTCATAAACGCCTAAACACTTCTAGCGGCTTCTCTCAATCTCAATTCCCCTTAAATCTTGTGAAAAGTCAGCGCAAACCATCCGTTCACCGCTTATCCTACAGGTTTAGCTAAACCTTCTCAGGCGGCAAGCATCATATATGAACACCGCTCGCAAAGCCCAAATCTACGACACTACCCTTAGAGACGGCATCCAACGCCACGGCATCTCCTGCACCCTCGAAGACAAGATCAAAATTATCCGGCGGCTCGACCAGCTAGGCATTCCTTTTATCGAAGGCGGTTGGCCCGGAGCAAACACTATTGATACCCAACTTTTTGACTATCTCCAAAAAGAGCCACTGGTAAACGCGCAGATCGTCGCTTTTGGCTCTACGCGCCGCCCACACCAAGCCGCCTCAGAAAACGCCACGCTGCAAGCATTGCTGGCCGCAAACACCCGATGGCTCACTATCTTTGGCAAATCCTGGGATCTACATGTGACTGACGCGCTCAGAGTCAGCCTAGAAGAAAACCTTTGCATGATTCGAGACTCCGTTGAGTTCTTGAAAGCCAGCGGCAGATGTGTGATTTATGACGCAGAGCACTGGTTTGATGGATATAGAGCCAATCCTGAATATGCTTTGAAAACGCTAAATGCGGCAGTTCTTGGTGGCGCTGACTGGCTGATACTGTGTGATACGAATGGTGGCACGCTGCCAAAGGAAATTGAAGCAATTGTCAGAGATGTAAGCGTGTGGCTGCAAACCAACCACTCAGATTTAGCCGAGATACCACAGATTGGAATTCATACTCATAACGACAGTGGGACAGCTGTAGCCAGCGCCCTATCGGCTATTGATGCAGGGGCCAAGATGGTCCACGGGACAATTAATGGCTATGGCGAACGCTGCGGCAATGCCGATCTGTGTAGTGTTATTCCAGACCTACAGCTCAAAATGGGCTATGACTGCCTGCCACCTCATCAGCTTAAGACCCTCACGGAAACCAGCCGATTTGTCAGCGAAATTGTCAATCTAGCAGCTGACGATCAAGCACCCTATGTCGGTCGCTCTGCCTTTGCACACAAAGGTGGCATTCATATCAGCGCAGTAGAACGCAATCCTAAAACCTATGAGCATATTGAACCGAGCTCGGTTGGTAACAACCGTCACATCGTGGTCTCTAGTTCCTCAGGCGCGAGCACGGTTCTTTCTAAAGCCAAAAGCTACAGCATCGACCTCAAAAAGGACGATCCGGCTACGCGTAAAATTATTAACCGGGTCAAAGAGCTAGAGGGTAAGGGCTACCAGTTTGAAGCAGCAGAGGCTAGCTTTGAGCTGCTGATGCGCACAGAACTGGGGTTGCATCAGCCTATGTTTCAGCTACGCGGTTTTGAAGTAAACTACAACGTCATTCAATCGGACGTGCAGTGCAACGTGGGGGCTCGGGCCATGATTAAAGCAGCGGTGAAAGGGCAAGAAGTGCTGGAAGTCGCTGAAGGCATGGGGCCAGTTGCGGCATTAGACAACGCATTGCACAAGGCGCTGGTTCGTTTTTTTCCAGCCGTTGAAACCTTTTATCTAACCGACTATAAGGTTCGTATCCTCAATAGCGAGGCAGGCACAGCCGCCAAAGTCCGGGTTCTTGTGGAATCTAGCGATGGAGAGCGGCGGTGGTCCACAATTGGGGTATCGGTCAATATTTTGGAGGCGTCTTATCAGGCGGTGGCGGCTGGCATTGAATATGGACTACATCGGGCGGCAACCGCTAAGCCCCGTCCAGATGTCTATAAAACATTCGAGTCTTGTACTTAATCTCGATAAACGCCTGAGCATTTTCTTCAGCAGTATCTTCAGTGACAGCATCTTCAGTGGCAGCTTCGGTGCTGTGTTCGGTGCTGCGGATATAACAATGCTGATGAAAAATATCAGAGAGACGATCCAGCATCGGCATGTGGTTGCGATGACCTTTCTCCGGTGCATAAGAACAAGACATCAGCCGACCTTTTAGTCCGCTATAGTCGAGGATCTGATGGTGATTAACAACTTTTTCTTGCCAATTTTGTGCTTTGAACAGATTGTTAAGGGCCGACTGATGAACATTCTTATGGTTTACCTGTAAGTAACGAGCTATCAATAATTGTCAGATTCCAAAAACCGCTCATAGCGCTTAATATGAAGTAGAAGCGTGTGCCAATTTTGAGTGATGGGATTTGAATTTCGCAACCAGTTAGCGCCAGCCTTAGAAGAGAATCTGCGCAATTTCTATGTCACGCTCTCAGAAAAAGACCGACGACGGTTTGCGGCCTTGCAAGCCCAGCAGTTAGGCCATGGTTCGATGGAATACCTCGCAGCGGTGCTTGGCTGCTCTCGCCGCACGATAGAGCGAGGTAAGCAGGAATTGCCGCAGTTGCCTCATGACCCGGCAGCTGGTCGCGTGCGAAAAGTCGGCGGTGGTCGAAAAAAAGATCGTTGAAGCGAGCACGATTGAAACGAATCTGAACCAATTGCTAGAGCATCGTAGAGCCGGTGACCCAGACGATGGGACCGTCGTCTTCACTGACCTATCGCCCCATCATCTCTCTGAGCAGCTCAATCAATTAGGGAGCCCTGTCAGCAGCGAAACCATTCGTCGGTGGATGACCCAGAAAAAGCTGCGATTACGGAAGATTCAGAAAGTGCTCAGTTGCGGGCACAGTGACCATCGCAACCAACAGTTCGAGCGGATTGCTGAGCTAGTTGAGCAATACCGAGCGGCAGGCAATCCCTACTTCTCAGTCGATAGCAAGGCCCGAGAGTTCTTAGGACAGCTTTATCGTCAGGGCCGAGTGCGCTGCACACGACCATTTCAGGCATTTGACCATGATTTCCCATCCCTGGCCACAGGCGTCGTCATTCCCCACGGTATTTATGACCCATTGCACAATTGTGGCCATCTCAACTTGGGGCTCTCTCGGGACACCACCCAATTCGCTTGTGATAGCTTGGCCTGGTTTTGGCTGCATATTGGCCAGCTCCGTTATTCTACCGCTCGTTCTATTCTTATTCTGTGTGATGGCGGCGGCAGCAATTCAGCCCGCAAGGTAACTACTCAGGTTGAAGTGTTGGAATTGTTGGGGAGCCGAGGAAAACACTTCTAAGCGCATCAAGTACAGGGAGACCCTGCTTTCTCAGCGTAGAAATATAGCCCCGAGTACGGCAAAACTGTTGAGCGCCCGCTGGCGAGCGAAAGCAACCAGAGATCTTCTGTTTGAGCTTCATCATGCGCACATCGCGTTCGGCTTGATTGTTATCAAAAGGCACCTGAAAGTTGTGCATAAAAGCTAAGACAGCCGATTGATGCGCTTGAAGCCGGTCGAGTAAGTTTTTGGGCGGCGACTGTTTTACCCGCCCCCTTTTTTTCGGTAGTGATTCATCAACCGGCGGCGGCGGATTAGCTTTGAAGCCATCTGCTAATAAGGTTCGATAACGCCGTTCAAACTTGATTAGCTGCGGCCCCGAAAGCGCAGTATCAGCGTTGTCTTTGGCGTCATCCACTGCCGTTTTAATGTCAACTAAAAGTGTCGTCATCTCAGCAGCCCAAGGTTGTTCGTAGCGTTCATTGATGAAGCGTAGTTCGCGTAAATGATGCGCGTTGCATAAGCTATGCAGACAGTCATACAGGAAGTAGCTTTGCCAACCATCGTGGACACTAATGCCCTGGAAGGTCGGCAGCATAGCCATCTCATCAATCGCCTTTTGGCCGCGTTTAGGATGAACAAAGTAGTAGGTCAAGCAAGCTGTGCTAGCAACATGCAACCACCACAGCTTGCTGTTTACCCGTAGCCCAGTCTCGTCACAGTGCATCACCGCTGAGGTCATAATGCTCTTTTTAATCTGCGCTTCGACTGGCGCTAAGCGCTCAAAGCACTGCGTCCGTGCGGTGTAGAGCGTTCCTTCTGAGATTTGGCAGCCTAGCACTTCACTGAGCACCTCGCAGGTTCGTGCTGACGGCAACAGTTGCGCATCCATCAAGTACACCATCAACCCTTTGAGTCCGCTGCCATACTGCACCGGGCTATTCACTTCGGCGGGAAACGCTCCCCGCGTATGCCACTCGCACTGCTCGCAGCGCTTAATTTCCGCCTGATGTTCTATCACCTGTAGTTGCAAAGGGGGTAACTCATGCACTTGGCGACGCTCGTAGTCTATGACGGCAACTGCTGACAAGGATGCACCGCAGCTCTCACAGGCGTCTACCGAATGCTGCACCCTCTCATCGACAGTCTCGCACCATTCCAAGGTGCTGCCTGGATGGCCTGTTTGACCACCACTGGGGCGTTCACTCTTTTTTCGTAAGCTTTTGGTGCGCTTTTTGAACCCATCGCCTGACGGTGGCTTACTGCTATTGCGACTATCTTTGTGTTGCTGATTTTCTAGCGTATCGAGCCGCGCTTCTGTCCGATCTATTCGCGCTATTAGCACCTTGAAGAGTGCCACCACTGCTTCTTCACCTTCCTGGTATACCGCGCGGATGTCTGCTTCGCTGATATTCAGTTTTGGCTCGCGCTCGCTCAATTTCTGGTCGCCTACTGATTTACTCTACACCTTCAAAACCATAGCTTGTAAAGAGTCTAGCCTTCCTCAATCAACTGAAAGAATTAAGCCTGAGTAGTTACCCCGCAAGTACATTTTCAAGTACGATTTGCAACAATTAGTCAATCGCATCGGCATTGAAATTCGCATCGCTCACTACCCCAGCTATTGTTCCAAGTACAATCCCATTGAGCGACGGTTTTTCCCTCATGTGGGACGCGCCTGTCAGGGCAGGTTATTCAATAGCCTCGATACTGTCGTTGCCTTAATGCAGAAAGCAACCACCTCTAAGGGATTAAAAACCTCCGTCAACGTGATTCACCAGAAATATCTGGCTGGCCGAGAAGCCACTGAACAGATCAAGCGGGACTTAGAAATTGTCTACGATGAGGTGCTCCCTCAATGGAACTATCGGGCCATTCCTAAGAATCCGACATTAGTTGTTTGACCATTCCTAAGTACTCTGTGCAGTACGTTTGCAGAGGTTGTTCATACTTAGCTAAAAAAAGGCGTGACGTGAACATCGCGGTCGTTCCACACTAGTAGCACCCAGCCATCTGGTCTCAAAATGCGAGAAAATTTCTGACGGGCCTTTGCCCGGTCAAACCAGTGAAAAGCCTGCCCTACCACTATGAAGTCAACGCTCTGTGCAGCTAGATCTGTGCAGCTAGATCTGTGCAGCTAGAGTTGTTGCTTCGGCGCTGCCGTCAATGCTCTTAAAATTAAAATAGTCACGGCAGTAGTTTTCGCCTGCCAAGCGAACTTCACGGTTGGGCTCTACGGCAAATACCAAGTTGTTGTTCTTTAAAAATAGCTCGCTCAAGAAGCCTGTCCCTGAGCCAATATCGGCAACAACAGGGTTTGCAGTGAGCTGACAGTTTGGGGTGTAATTAAAAGTGAAATTTCCTATTAGGCCGCCGTTGAGGACTGGAGATTTTGCCAATAGGCCTGCCAATTATGATTAGCGCGCAATACTCTGAGCGCTAACATCGCTTCAGCTTTTTCAATCGACCACCAACTGCCCGCCCGTTTCAATCGGTTTTGAATCACATAGCGGTGAGCACTCTCAATTTCGCCCGAGCCAATCGGCAACCCATCTGCAATAGCGCCTTTATAGTCCAAGTGGTTGGGGCGATTGTCCAAATAACGGAAGGCGGCTCTGACAGGGGCTTTCGCGTCAGGTACTGAGTCGCCTTCTAGAAAAGGTTTCAACGCCTTGAGTACCGCTACAAAATGATTGAGCTTGAGCCGTTTTTTCTGTTGCTTCATCCAATCATCAGGAGCCTGTGGGTCACAAAAGCGGCTAGCGGCAGCGAGATAGTCACAGACATGATAGAAATCGAGTAAGAAGCGACTGGGCTCACCAAACTGAGCCTCCATTTGAGTGGCAATCCAAGGGGCACCATCCCCGACGCCATGGACAAACGTCTCTACGCCTAAGCCCGCCTCGATAGCCGTATGCAGCAACTGTTGCCCAGCCTGCTCGACGCTGCCCAGGGTGGCGGCAAAGATGGGTTGGCTCGCAGTAGCCGAACGCGATACCGCTAAACGCGCCTCTCGCCAGTTCAGTTTACGGGTCTTCCGTCGGTCTATGAGCTCAGACTCGTTCTCTTCAGGCGTCGTGTCCACAATCGGAATCATGGAGCCATCTGTTTGGGTAATCAATCAGCAATTCCGAATTCAAAAGCGTGACGGACGATACAGACAAAGGTCTAAGTTGTGAGTGGAGTTAAAGGTATCCACCGCCCATAAAAGCACCCTATGGATTCAACCGTACTGGGCTTTGAGAGCCTGTTAGGCTGCTTACAAGCTGAGATTGACAACATAGCAGACCCGCGCAAACCGAGTAATGCCACTCGTTATAGTCTGCGAGATGCAGTCCTAGGAGGCTTTTCAGCATTCTTTGTCGGGTAGAGAGGACTCCTCCAATACTTAGGTCTGCTTTGTGTTCCCTGTTGCTCTCCCCTTTCGGTTGGAGAGTGTCACATCATTCGACCTTATATCGTTGAGAGCCTCCCCCCCACAGAAGCCTGCCTGCGGTTTTCCCGCACAAGCCTCTTCATACGGTCTTTCCTCAGTTTGGATAGAGCGACACCAGCCGTCTGGGACGCGGTAGGGGATACTTTTCTCGATAACGAAGAAACGTTGCCCAGGTGAAGCTACGCCGTTGACTACGTCGGTTTAACCATTTAAACAGGAGAGCATGAGCCTTCTGTTCAAAGGTGGATAAGGCTCGGCTATTGTCGGTCACCCCAAAGTAATTGAAGTGACCACGTAGCTTTTGCCCCACCAACTTCCATAGCAAGGGTAGCCGGTACCTACTACGATTCTGACGGAGCCAATCATTCAGCTCTACCAGAGCACGACTAAACCGTTTCTTTGAGGTCTTGCGTTTCAAGCGAACGTAACCCTTACGACTGTGCCCCCAGTAATGGGTCAACCCTAGAAAATCAAAGGTTGGTGGCCGCTGCCCGGTCTCGAAACAGGACCGGGCATAGCGCTTTCCACAAGCTAGTAGACGGGTTTTACGTTCGTTGAGACGTAAGCCATATTTCTCCAGCCGTCGCGGTAGCACCCGCATGAAGCGGTGGGCATCGTCTTCTCTCTCAAACAACAGAATGGCATCATCAGCGTATCGGACGATGGCGCAGTAGCCTCGGCAGTGATTACTCACCACTTCGGTAAACCATTTGTCCAACACGTAGTCTAGGAAGATGTTGGCAATCACAGGCGATGATATCGAGCCTTGAGGGCTCCCCAGTTCGGCGTACAGCACCCCGCCCGGTGTCTGAATGCCTGCTTTGAGCATCCGGGATATGAGACGTAGAAATCTCTCATCCTTAATGCGCAAGTCCAAGACGTTCAAAATCTCCTGGTGGGGCATCGTATTAAAGAACTGGGCCAGGTCAATATCCGCTATCCAGTTCACCGGTTTCGTCATTACCTCTGTATTTAGCTGCCTGAGCGCATCATGACAGCTCCGCTTTGGGCGGAATCCATATGAGGTGTCGATAAACACGGGTTCGTAGATTGCTTCTAGTATCCGGCGAGTCATCTCCTGGACGATTTTGTCTTCTATGCAGCTAATCCCTAACGGGCGTGTACCGCCATCTGCTTTCGGTATCTCTACCTGTCGCACTGGCTGAGGCCGGTACGACATCTGGTGCAGTTTTTGATGAAGCGCCTGGAGGTTGGCCTCTAGGTGCTCCTCGTAGTCTGCTTTCGTGACTCTATCCACACCGATAGCTTTGCTGCCATCGAGTGACTTAAAGCAGGCCCGCAGGCTATCCACACCGAAGTGGTGCATCAGCGCCGTAAACGGCTCCTCTGCATGACTGCTGGCCCGATTGGATATCCGCTCAACTCCCGTGGTCGCCGTGGTTCCACCGCTGGGTATGGACGGCGTTTCCGTCGAGCGGGCGACTGTATGTGCTCCCCTTCGCTCCATAGGCATTACCCTACTTCTCCACTACTATGAGAACATCCGACTTCCCATGAATCGTTGGGCTTCCTTCCGGTTTGCCGGTTGTGCCGCCCTACCCCCCAATTGAGAGGAATTCATGGGATCTCCCGAGTTCCCGACTTTGCTTTGGTGACGTGCCACGGTCTCAGACCCCGGTGGACCCTACAGAGCCTTGGTCTTTGGCTCCTGCGGTGTTGCCTTCCGTGTTGCATACCACGTCGGCATCCACATGACGACCATTTCGGGGCTCTATCCCTTCACGCTGACGCATTGCAGCCCATCACTTCCCTGTGTACGCTTCGCTATCATCGTTACCGATGACAACGCAACACTCAGTACCTGGTGCCTGACCATGGCTTCCAGGGCTAGGACTTTCACCTAGCTAACAAAGCCGAGCTTTGCTCGGCGCACATGCAAAGTGAATCTTTCCTAGAGTATCAAGACCAACTCGATAGTGAGCAAGGGAAGAACAACGCTCAAAGCATGTTCGGTCTCAAGCAGATACCGAGCATTGACCAAATCCGTAACCTGCTTGACCCGATAGCAGCAGGGTCGTTATCCGGTGTCTTTGAGCAGGTCTATCGCAGGCTGCATCAGCAAGGGATGCTCAAGCGATTCGAGCGATTAAACGATAACTTGTTGGTAGCGTTGGACGGCACACAGTATCACAGTTCGGAAAACATTCACTGTCCGTGCTGCTCAAAAAAGACATCGCGCAACGGCAAAGTAACCTACTCTCATCAAGCCCTACTGCCGGTGATTGTCGCACCGGGAGAAGCCTCTGTGATTTCTCTACCGCCTGCTTTCATCACCCCACAGGATGGCCATGACAAGCAGGATTGTGAGCAAACAGCAGCCAAGCGTTGGCTGAGAGCACATGTGCGCTTATTCGAGGGTCAGGCAATGACGCTGTTAGGAGATGACCTCTACAGCCGCCAGCCGATGTGCACGGATTGCATGGCCCAAGGGTTTAACTTTATCTTCGTGTGTCTGCCGGATTCGCATAAAGCGCTTTACGACTGGGTCCAGTTCAACCACAGTCATGGCAACTTCAACCACACTCAACAACGACGATGGACAGGCAAAACGCATCACATTTGGCATTACCGCTACCTGAACGATGTTCCCTTACGCGAAGCCGACCCGATATCGGTCAACTGGTGTGAGGTGACGGTTACCCGTGAGGTTGATGGCCAACAGCTCTATCGAAACAGTTGGGTGACCAAGCATCGGCTAGATGACCAGCGAGTGGTTGAAGTGGCTGATGCGGGACGCTGTCGTTGGAAGACAGAGAATGAAAATCACAACGTCCTTAAGACAAAGGGGTATCACCTCACCCACAACTTCGGTCATGGCAAAGCACACCTAGCCTCGGTGCTACTGACGCTGAATCTACTTGCCTTTCTGTTTCATACTGTCTTGGGGCTCGTGGACGGCAATTATCAACGGATACGAGCACAAAGACGAACCCGGAAAGGCTTCTTTCAAGATGTCTCGGCGCTTACCAAGTACTTATGGTTTGACAGTTGGCAAGCGCTCTTAGCATTCATGTTGAAGGGCGCTAACCAGAATCATAACAAGCACAACACTTCCTAGATCTGAACTCGCTCAGTCATTGAACCTTATCGCAGACTTGTCCTTAAGTTGGAATTCGTAATTGCTGGTAATCAATGCCGCTACCGCCGCGCCTAGCGGTAGCTCTGTTTCCAAAGGCTGCGTTGCTAACATCGTTTGAGCATGGGCGTAGGTAATGCTTTGGGCGGAACTAATTGGCACCCTCAGCCCATGGTGCTCCAACAACTTTTGCGAAATTTGGCCAAACGGAACATCCGCTCCAAAGTCCGTAATCACCCGCTGTAATGGCAGCGAATACCCTCGGCAATGGACTTCGGCAATGGCCTGAAAGGGCCGCACCACCTGCTTGCCTAACGTTTCGACAGACGCTATGTACCGTTGCTCTAAGACTTCGATGCGCCCATATCGGCTGTACCAATAGAGTTTTTTTTCCCGCCTTTATGTGCCTCTTGATGCGATGCTCTGAATGCTTCGCTTTGCTGCTGTTGCTGACGATTGGCCCAGCCTTGTAAGGCGGCTTGACCCAGTTGTTGGATCTCTTCGATTACTCGTTGTTCAGCGGCATCGGCTAGAAGGACATCCCCTTGAGCATTTTCTACCACCGATAATAGACCTTCGATTCTGGCTTTGAGCTCGGGATGCGCATTCAGTCGCTGCTCTAAGCTGCCTCCTGGCTCGATTGATTCTGAGGGTGTCTGCATCAGTAGGGTGACCTCTACAATGGGCACTGCCGTTCTGCGGTAGCTAACTTTATCTTAGCGGCTATCCCTTTGCGCTCTTGTCCTTTCACTTTTAATTACACCCGACAGTTTGATCTTAGTATGTCAGCTACAGCGGTGGGTTGACGCTCTCCCCCTAACCCTACGGGTATAAGCGGAGATTCTTGTTTCACAGACTCTGGACTAGACAGCAGCCGTTCGCAATGCGTCGCCGCAGGCGTTAGCCGTTGCCCCCGTCAGATCGTCTCTACAAGCATTTTCATAAACCGTGCGCCCCACGGCTGTCTTGGTGGACATTCCCTAGCGCCGCAAGGCGACGCGGGCTTCCACCGCTCTATTCTTAATCACAATGGCGCTAGCAATATCACGAGACATGGAACACCCACACTCGCAATTGTGCCAGCGTTCACCCAATGATTTCTTGGCGATTCGTCCGCAGTCTGGGCATTCCTGGCTAGTGCCAGCAGCCGGTTCATACATCAACCCGACGCCACGCTTAAAGCAAACCCACGGCAATATTCCATTCAGGAACTGCCCGTGGCCTGCATCCAGCATGTGCTTACCCAAGAACCCACGACTCAAGCCGACTAGGTTAAGCTTTTCGACTGCTACCACATCAGCGCCGTCACAAAGTTTGTGCGCCGCTTTGTATTGAAAGTCCTTGCGAGTGTTGGCAATGCGCTCATGTAATCTGGATATCTTCTTCTGTTGCTTCTTCCAGTTAGCAGAGCCTAGCTGCTTTCCTTTAAGTCTGCGCTGTAGCAATCTCAGCTTACGTTGCATATCTACAAAGAATTTAGGCCGTTCTAACTGAAACCCCTCAGAAGTTGAGAAGAAGTACTCTAGCCCTACGTCAGCACCCACAAAGTGACCGACTAGCGGCACCTCTGGAACTGATACATCAGCCTGGAACGTCAGCATCAGGTAAAAGCCTGACGCTCGCTTCACGACCCTGGCTTGCTTCACGTCAAAGCTTTCTGGGTACGGGCGTGACTGTCGAATCTTCACCGCGCCGAGGCTAGGCAGCTTGACGACTCCTTCAGCCAACGGACTCTTGCCTAGCTGCGGAAACACAAACGAGCGCATTCGGTTAGGCCGCTTGAACCGTGGGAAGCCACAGCCTTTCTTCTTCATGTCAGCGTGTGCCCGGTCTAGCGTCTTCAGCGTTTGCTGAAGCACCTGAGCATTAACTGACTTTAGCCAGTCGCTAGATTTCTTAGCCTGCGTTAGCGCTTTTGCCTGATGAAAGTAATTAGGGTATGGCGCATCCGCCGTCATGATGTACTCGCTACGAATTGAGCAGGCGTTAATGGGGCACTTGCGAGAAGCACTCCAGTCTTTCCGCTCACGCAAAGCGTAATTCCAGACTGAGCGACACACGTCCAAGATGTGTTGCATCTCTTCGGATTGTTGCTTAGTCGGCTTTAGCTTAAATTCGTACGTCACGGTTATCATGGCATTATTCTAACTTAGTCGTCAGCAGATGTCACAGCAATTAAGCAGGCTACGTCACTGTTCATACAGTCTTCAATTTCATTTAGTCCTCTGCACTAAATACAGACGAAAATGCATCACCGGGGCAATGCTCAACCGACTAAATGAGATTTTTGCTTCTACGATGGAGAAGTGGGAAGGTGAGCTAATTGAATTTAACGGTGAAGCTGACCATGTTCACTTGCTGATATCAGTCAATCCAAAAACGCAACCGTCTAAGCTGGTGAACAATCTGAAAACTGTTTCTAGCCGGTTGTTGAGAAAAGATTTTGGCAAACATCTGGCAGAAATCTACCGAGGACAGCCTGTATTCTGGAGCCGGTCATATTGCATTCTGTCTTGTGGCGGTGCGCCAATCTCTGTTCTTAAGCAGTACATCCAGCAACAAGCAGAGATCGATTAGACTGTTCGCTGATGCTCACCCGGCTTACACCACCCCCTAAGCTGCGCTATAGGCGGAGTACTAGCTCGGCTTCCGATAGTGCGGCCGATACTTGAGATAGGTGTCTACTCGGCTAGAAAATCGCTGTGTTACGTTCATTATCAGGGTAGCTCCCTAGTTTAGCACTCTAGTCTGGTAGCTCTGTTTAGCGATCTCGTCTCTTTAGCGTGACCTTGACGCCGTGTTTGGGCCGAAGCGTGAAACGGGGATCGATTTCAACAGATTGATTGGGCACCAGGGTGATTTGAAAGCGGGCAGCGATCGCACTTAAAATCATTACCGCCTCCATTAGCGCAAAGTTTTTGCCGATACACACATGCGGCCCTGCGCCCCAGGGCATATAGGCATACTTAGGTCTGCGGCTGGCCTGCTCTGGTAAAAACCGATCTGGATCGAACTGCTCTGGATTTTGCCAAAACTGAGGATGACGCAGCGTGTAGTAAAACGCAAGGTTGAGAATGGAGCCCTTGGGAATAAAATAGCCGTCGAGTTCATCGTCTACTAGGGCGGCTCTAGGTGCCAACCCCATACCCGGTGGGCATAGCCGTAAAGATTCATCGAACACGCGCCGGGTGTAAGTTAGCTCTGGCAGCTTTTCAAAGGTAGGTGCTCCTCCTTGCAAAACGCTGTCTATCTCAGCTTGCATATTCGCCATCACCTGCGTATGAGTGCCTAGCAGTTGCCAGGTCCAGGCTAGGCTCGTCGCTGTGGTCTCGTGACCAGCGTTTATCAAGGTGATGACCTCGTTGAGTAGCTGCTGCTCACTCATGCCTGCACCCGTTGATTCGTCTTGAGCGGCCAGCAGCATCGATAGCAAATCAACAGACTGAGTGTCATTGTTTTTGCGATCGCGAATAATCTTCAAAACAATGCTATCAATTGTCTCTTTTGCCTGCCTAAACGCTAGGTTGTGAGGCGTCGGTATCCACAGCGGCAGCGATAGCGGCGCAGTCAGCCGGCCATACACGTACTCTACACCTACCCTTAGAGATCGCCTCAGCCGATCAGACTCATCGCTGACATCCACGCTAAATAGCGCCTGGCCTACAATTTTTAGCGTCAGCCGGGTCATCTCAGCCGCGATATCGATCACTTCGTCTGGTGGTTTAGCTTCCCACTCGGCGAGAAGCGATCGCACACAATCCCACATCACCCCGTGCAGTTTGACTAGCTGCTTTTGCTGAAAAGCGGGCTGCATTAAACGGCGCTGCGATCGCCAAAAGTCTCCTTCACTGCTAAACAGCCCTTCTCCTTGAACCAGTCCCATCGGCTTCAGAAAAAAATTAGGCTTGCGGTAGCGCTCGGCATGCGTTGCAAGGATATGCTCCGCATGGTCAGGATGGGTAGAAAGAAAAATGGTCAGCCCTGGCATTACAGGCAGTCGAACCAAGTCACCGTACTCTCGCCACAGCCCGCCCAAGTACTCAAGCGGCTGAGACTGGAGTTGAGACATCTGCAAAAGAACATATCCGGTGGGGCCTGGCGCTTGATTCATAATGTTGGGTGCGGCTAGTTAGTGTTTACCAGTTAGTTTTCGCCAGTCAGCGCTCAAAAGTTCATAGAGACAGTGTTCTCTCAGATTGCTGCCCACTGGAACGCCAGGATGCATAAACGTTTCGGGGGCTCGGCGCATGCCTAGCTTTTTCATCACGGCTTCAGAGCGTTTGTTGATCAGCGCGGTAAAAGAGACTATTTTCTCTAATTTCAAGGTCTCAAATCCGAAGGTCAAAGCTGCTTGTGCGGCTTCGGTAGCATAGCCTTGTCCCCAGTAAGGGTAGCCTAGCCGCCAGCCAATTTCTACGCAGGGCTGAAACGGTAAATCTGTGGAAGGTGTACTTATACCCACAAATCCGATAAAGTCGTGGCAATCAGCGTCATGATTGCCTTTGATTTCTACCGCCCACCAGCCCCAGCCCCTTTGGGTAAGGGCACTGATAATTCTTTCCGCCAGCGCGTCACTTTCCGGTCGCGATAGCGGGTGTGGGAAAAACTCCATTACTCGCGCATCGGCGTTCAGCCGAGCAAAGGAGTCCTTGTCAGCCTCTTTCCACTGACGGAGGCGGAGGCGTTCGGTCTCTAGCTCATAGACTCTGCCCATAAAATTGAGTCATAAGGTCCCGGTCATGAGATGGCCTCATGAAATGGCGTCATCAGATGCGGGGCATAAGATGGCCTCATGAGATGGCGTTACGAAAGCAGGTTAGTCGTCCTTAGAAATCTTTAGCTCCTTAGAGCCGGTCTTTTCATCCATCACTCGGTGGAACTGAACGCCCGAGAGCAGCCCAATCACTAACTCTAGCGTGGTGTTCACTCGACAGCCGTCCACAACATGCCCACCTTTACACTTACCCGATCTATCGGCCACGCTCATGTGTAAATGAACACCTTCTTCTCCTAGCGTTCCAGACAAGGTCAAGATCTCGTATTTGCCTTTTAAAACTGTGCGTTTGTCTTGATCGGCAAACCGTAGACAAACCTTTGAAAGGCTGCCGACAGCACCTAGGACAACAGCGGCTGAAATACTGTCTCTTTGAACCAGTTGCTCTAGGTCTTTACGAATGTCAGCGCCCGGTTGAAGGCGTAGTGATACTAATTCCATTCCTGCATTGGAGTGCATATACAAAGGTCTATTGTAGGGCTTGTGATAGGACTTATCTGTTGAGTTGTTTTAGACGATCAAATTCTATTTCTAGCGTGATTGCGATCATAGACATCAAGAACATATCAATCTCTTTCTAGCGCCCTGGCCGCACCCTGTTGGAGCTGTTGCGCTACAAGTTTATCAGCCTCTTTAATAGTTGTCTCAGATGGCCGCTGAGGAAAGTATCGACCCATCAGCGCGTAGCTGACAATTCCAAGGCTTTCACGAAAAGCGACAAACTGACTGTGGTTGGGCCACCGTATGTCGGCAGCTAGTGGGACCGGGTGGGCAATCACCTCAAAGCCAAAGCTTTTAAAGGTAAGGAGCGATCGCAGCATATGCAGCGGATCGGTCACCAAAATAATCTTCTTCAGTCCGCGAGATTGTAGAATTGCCGCTGTAAACTCCGCATTTTCTACCGTCGTTGTAGAGCACTTCTCTTGTACGATGACGGCTTTGGGCACCTTTTCTTTTTGCTGGAGCAAGTGCGCCATTACCTGCGCATCAGACTGTCCGCTCGAAAAAATTAAAGGCGCTCTGTGCGATCGCCACAAAGCAGCGCCCGTCTGCGCCCGAATCGCATTTTCTTCAGATCCTCGACCCAGCATGACAATCACCTGCGCGGTTTCGCCAGAATCAGGCGGAATGAAGCTCACCAACAGCCAGCTTCCGAACGTAGGTAGAAAAGGAGAAACCAGTACCAACCCCGCTAACAAGAGCCCTAGCCCCCACAGGCGCAAAGGTTTTGGTCTAAATCGTCCTCTCAGTTGCCAATAAGCTATTGCCCACAGCAGTCCTACGATCGCTAGCACAACCACAAGGGCGATCGCAGGATGCGCAAATAAATACGCGACAGACCTGCCAAGCAATAGCCAAAGCTGGAGAGCAGGTTCTTGCTTTTGGCACAGCGCAGACTCCAACGTAGCAGGCATCTCAAAAACTCTCCGAGCATATCAGGCCCAGCCCCACCAAATCAGCTCAGCCAAATCAGACCAGCCAGATCAGCCCAGCCAGATCAGCCCAGCTAATCCTTCTAAATCAAATATTTTGGTTAACGGTTGCATGACGCCAAGTAATATTACTTAACATCCAACAAAAATCCAACCTGCCCCTCGACCATTTCCAGAGAACTTTACACAGCCTGACCCAGACTGACTAACCCAGACTAGCTCCAAGACACACTACGTCAGACCCACTAGCTTTTCACTCAGCTCCCACAGCTGGCGAGCCTTATTCGCATCGGCAGCTTCATTCGACACCTCCTGACAAAACGCCTCGCGGTTCTTATCTTGTCGGTTTCCCCAGCTCCAATACACGCCCGATTTGTTAAAGCCTTCGTCTGCCACCACCTGGGCAACCCGTCGCCCTGACTCTTCTTCAGATACATATCCACCCGTAATGTTCTTCTGAAAAAACGGAAAGATGATTTGAAACAGCTTTGGCGCATCTCGAAACAAATCCGACTCTGCCACGCAGCCAGGGTACAGCGCGTTAAACACAATGCCCGTCTCATCGTGGTAGCGGCGGTGCAGTTCTAGCATGGTTAACATGTTGCACAGCTTGCTGTCTTTGTAGGCCTTACCCGGCTTAAACTTCTTGCCATCAATCATCGCAATCGGCGATTTGAAGCCTAGCTCCATCCCTTTTAGATCGCCTAAATCGGGCGGTGCCGGGATCGGAATTTTACCGCCTAGCTCCTTCGGGTTGGCCGTCACCGTGCCCAATGTCACCAGCCGAGGCTCTGGGTGAGCCGCCTTTTTCATATCTTCTAGCAGCAAATTGCAAAGCAAAAAATGACCCAGATGGTTAGTCGCAACGCTAATTTCATAGCCATCTTCGCTGCGTTCAGGCGATTTTAGGCGTGGCTTGTAAATAGCCGCGTTCACCACCAGCGCGTCTAGCGATTTACCAGCAGCGCGAAAGTCATCAACAAACTGTCGTACGCTCTCTAAAGAAGACAGATCTAGCTTCATTACGGTGTAGCTATCTGTCGCCATGCCCGCTGATTTTGCCACCTGCTCCGCCTTGGGCAAATTACGGCAGGCCATAATCACATGCCAGCCCATCTGAGCTAGGGCCTTAGCAGCGTAAAGACCCACACCGGAGGAGGCACCTGTGATGATTACGGTAGAACGCGAAGACTGTTCCATAAGACTTAGATGAAAGCTTGAATAACGGTTGTTTAAACAGCGGCGATCGCAAATGCCCTAACGTACCAGGACACTTACAAGTCAAGCTGCTTTGTTTGATAAAGATTGCACCCCCAAACATTTTCTAGAGCAACTTGACAGACGCAATCATCAACGAATAGACGGTGGTTAGCCCACCATTTATGCTGCCATATTGTTGAACTAACACAACCAATCATTACCTTTTGCAAAGTTGAGTTACAAACTTTCACTTCAATAATCCAGCCAAAGCCTGTTAAATGCCCGTCAGGAGTTAACCAAAGGCGCAACTTGAGCTGCAAACCAGTGGGTCAGTGTCATGGTCTCATCACCTGCTAGTTTTTTAAGCCGCTCAGCCAAATCGTTGAGTAAGTCTCTTCGGACATCGTCGGGCAGCGCAATATAGTCGGAGAGCGTGCTGAGTAAGGCTATATATCTTTCAATGCTGTATTGAGAATGGTGCGTCTCTAGCTCAACGGCTGTGCGAGCAAACCAATCAGAATCGCCAACTATACGGGCAAATTCATCGAAATTTGCCTGATAGTAGAGCTGCTGCCGAGATTGATACCGAATTTTGTCTGCTAGCTGATATTTTTCGTAGATAGGTTGCAGAGCGTCGCAAAGTTTTGAGTTTGGCTGCGGCGGTGTGGCCCACAGCAGGATGAGCGAGCCCCCTGGGTTTAGGGCCGTAGCGGATTTGCGACAGGCTACCGCTGGCGACACCCAGTGAAAGGACGTGGCAGCTAGCACCGCGTCAAAGGTTCTATCGTTTAGCTCGAAGTCTTCAAAGGTGCTATTTATCACGGTGACGTTGCCAGTGACTTGGCGGGCCAGTTTGCAGGCTGCTGGGCTGGGCTCTACGCACTGCATCTCGAAGCCCCTAGCGGCAAATGCCTGGGTAGCTATACCAGGACCACAGCCCATTTCTAAAATAGAACTGCCCGGTTTGAGGCCAGCTTTGGCCACAACCTTGTCTACGAGATCGTTTGGGTACGTGGGCCTGGCCCATCGGTAGGCTTGGGCGATCGCGTCATACCACTGTCGGCGCGCTTCGGGGCTATGATGCTGATCAAATTTCTTGTACCAGTCATACCATTTGTTCTGTTGGAGAGCTTTCTCTCGAGCTTCTGATAGGGTTTCTGCTGGGCTTTCTGCTGAGCTTTCTGCTGGGCTTTCTGAAGCAGCTTTTGGGGGTATCGTCATCAGCGCTCTTTACCTGGCTTGCGGCCTTCGTATCGTAGCAAGCCCTTTTTTGGCAAACAGCGATCGCGAGCTATCTTTTTAAGCTGCCTTGTTGATTCGTTTGGCCGCTAGCCCAAAAAGCAAACCTGGAGCATCGAGATCAGCTATACCAAGAAAAGCATGGCTACCTCACAATTGAAACCTTTGAAACGCTTTGTCCTTATCCCTCACGCCGTATTCTTCAACGAGATCTAAAACAGCTGATCAGCCAGGGTGTGCTGCGAAGCACAGACGACACTAATCAGTTGACCTATCAGCTAACCCCTTCCGCTAGTCGCTAGGTCGTCAGGCAAGCTCAACATCACGCCAACTTACAACACGCCAACTTACAACGTCTTGCGACCCTGCGCGGATAGGAAAACCGTCCCCTGCGCCAGAGTCAGGCAAAGGTGAAGCTCGGTTCTCACTACTTCCCTGATCTCATCGTGGATCTTAGAATAGATATTATCAGCTCAAAAGTGACTTCCTTATGCAACTGAAGCGTCCCATTTTAGTCGGTGGTTTAGGTCTTTCAGCCAGCTTATGGCTACTCAATATCGTGGGACATTCGCCAGTGGGTCACGCGCTAGGCGATGGCTCGGCGCTGATGGGCATGGCTGTCCTTGGTGCTGGGCTCTGGCTCTTCAAGCAGGGTAAAAGCACCGATCTTGTAACTGAGCCGCCTCTCGCGCTTCAAACTGTCGATAAGTCGGCGGTTGAGAAAGTTATCGACCAGATCGAAGCCTCGCTGACTACGCTGATTGGAGAGCTGCCAGACGAGATTACAGATGATAAGGCACAGCCAGTTTGGTCGCAGATAGAACAGAAGCGACAGGCTATCAGCCAAGTGATTAAAGATGTTGATAGAAAGACGCTGACACTGGCTATTGTTGGCAACAAGTCTACGGGCAAAACGGCACTAGCAGATTACCTTGCACAGCACTGGCAGAGCGCCCATACGCAGGTTGAGCGCATTGCAGAAACTAGCGGCGAAGACGCGATTCCGACGGTGGATGCCGACCTAGTGCTCTTCGTAACCGCAGGCGATCTGACACAGTCAGAACTACAACGCATCCACACCCTACTCAAAGCTGGATACCGCACCCACATCGTCTTTAACAAGCAAGATCAGCTAGCACCTGCCGACCGACAGTCTGTTTTGCAGCGAATTCAAACTCGAGTTGAAGACTTGGGAATTGGTGTGAGTGCGATCGCTACTCAGCCCAACCCGATTAAAGTTCGCCGTCACCAAGAAAATGGCGAAGTAGAAGAATTCACCGAACGGCCTCAGCCTCAGATTACTAGCCTGACAGATAAGCTCACTTACTTGGTCAACAACGAAGCTCAGCAGCTAGTGCTAACCACAGCCCTTCGCCAAGCCAAATCTCTCAAGGCAGATACCCAAAAATTGCTTAATGCCCAGCGCCAGCAGCGAGCCCTACCCATTGTTGAACAAATGCAGTGGATTGCCGCCGGTAGCGCTTTTGCCAGTCCGCTACCCAGCGTAGACTTACTGGCTACCACGGCCATCAACGCTCAGATGATTGTCGATTTGGGCAAAGTTTATGGCCAAACCTTCTCTCTAGCACAGGCTAAAAAAGCTGCCGGAACGCTGGCTGAACTACTCGTCAAGCTCGGTTTGGTTGAGCTATCTACTCAGGCACTCGGTAGCCTACTCAAAACCCACGCTGCTACTTACATTGCTGGGGGCGCGGTGCAAGGGGCAAGCGCTGCCTATCTTACACGGATAGTCGGACTAAGCCTAATCGAATTCTTTGAAGAACAGAGTTTGCTACCGGTGGAAAAGCAGAAATTTGCCTTTGCCGATATGGGCGATCGCCTACAAACACTCTTCAAAACAACAAAGCAAGGACTGGGCCTACAGTCTTTTTTACAGCAGGCTTTAGCACACCTGCCAGCTCCAGAGAAGCAGTCTGTTGTTGCTCAGTAAGGGTCGCCTAGTAAAAGTAGTCCAGTGAAAGTCAGCCAGTGATAGCTCCCTAGTGAAAGCTCCCCTTAGTGAAAGCTCCCCTTAGTGAAAGCTCCTCAGTGAAAACCTATGTCCTCACCCGAGCTGACGCCAAATAATCCAATTGTAGAACAGGCGCGTGACAGCCTGCGTCAGGCAGTTGATCGCTACATTCCACAGCTCAAGATGACCCAGCTCACAGATCAAGAGCTAGGCCGACAGGCGGCTGTCAAAAATGGGATCGATCAGCTAACGGCACTGATGAACAAACTCGACGGCTCTCTGCTGCGGGTCGCGGTTTTTGGGCTGGTGAGTCGAGGAAAGTCAGCCGTTATCAATGCTCTGATGGGCGAAAAAGTTTTGGAAACAGGCCCACTGAACGGGGTAACGCAGTGGCCAAGATCAGTTTACTGGCTACCTAAAGAACAACCTGCTGCCAATGGGCCGCTCAAGCTAGAGCTGATAGACACTCCAGGGCTTGATGAAATTGAGGGTCAATCTCGTAGCGAGATGGCTCAGCAGGTTGCCCAGCAGGCAGATCTTATTCTGTTCGTAGTTTCGGGCGATGTTACCCAGACAGAATATCAGGCACTGCAACAGCTTTATGCCACCAAAAAGCCGCTGCTGTTGGTTTTCAACAAAGTAGATCTCTACCCAGAGGCCGACCGCGATACCGTTGCTAACAGCTTACAGGCCCTTTGGCAAAAAGCAGAAGGTAAAGCCGACCTACCGCCCGGTGCTCGACTGGTGGACGACATTATCATGATCTCGGCGGAACCAGCTCCGCTCCAGGTCCGAGTAGAGTGGCCAGATGGTCGCATCAGCGAAGAGTGGGAAAACCCACCCGCTCAGATCGAACCGCTAAAGACAACCTTACTCAAAATTGTGCGAGAAGAAGGCGCTACGCTAGTAGCGCTCAACGCGCTGCGGCAGGCGGGCATCATTGAAAACAAGCTGTCTGAAGAAACGGCTGAACTCAACCAAGGCAATGCTGATGAGCTGATTTGGACGTATGCAAAGTACAAGGCGATCGCAGTTGCGTTTAATCCTGTTGCCATCCTTGATATTCTTGGCGGCGTTAGCTCAGATATCGTCATGATTCGCGCCCTTTCAAAGCTCTATGGCTTTCCGATGACGCGGTTTGAAGCGAGCAAACTCTGGCAGTCAATTATCGGCAGCTCTAGCACCCTATTGCTCAGCGAATTTGGCACGGGTCTGATTTTAGGCTTTGGCAAAAGTGGCGCTGCTGTCTGGAGCGCTTTTGAAAGTTTCTCTGGCTTCACCGCCTATGCCAGTGCGATGACTGCTCAAGCTGGCGCGGCAGGCTATGGCACCTACGCCGTGGGTCAGGCTGCTAAGCTTTACCTTCAGCAGGGCTGTACTTGGGGTCCTACTGGAGTAAACACCGTAATGGAAAACATTTTGGCCAAAGCCAAAGCAGACTCTACCTTAGAGCGATTGCAAGCCGAGATCAAAGAAACCATTAGTCGCCCAGAAGAAGTGGCAGCGGCGAAGCGTGCGCAGACAGGGATTACGATTGGGGATCGCGAAAAAATAGATATAGAGAGAATAGAGACAGCGTCAATAGATACAGAACAAACAGATACAAGTGATGTCAGCACACAGTAATTTCAGTGTGTCATGGCTCTAGTGCGCCATGGCTCTAGTGCGCCATGGCTTTATGAAAGCGTAGTTGTGGTACAGCGCAGTTTCTAGCGCTTCAGAATTACCCTACGTTTCTGATGGGTGTTCTGGAGCTGTTTCTGCGGCTGTTTCTGCGGCTGCTTCTGCGGCCCTATTTTCAGCCTTCATTTCGGCGTTTGCTTCAGGTTCTAGGTCAGCATTTGCTTTAGGCTCTAACTCGGCTTCTGCCCTAGACCCGACTTCAGATCCAGAATCAGCATCCATCGGCTCACCGCCAAATTTCTCGTTAATCCACTCCAGCTTAATCTCTCGCAAATAGTCCACTACCCAAGTCGCCCGCCGCTGTAGCATGTGGTTTGGATACATGTGGGCCACACCCACAACCGCCACATTTGCGTTTTGCGCCGCCTCAATGCCAGCAAAAGAGGCCTCGATCGCAATACAATCATCCGGCTGCAAGTTTAAGTCAGGGTGGCAGGTGTTTAGCTGTGCGATCGCCTGCAAATAGCTGTCCGGGGCAGGCTTACTGTTATCAGAGGCCACGTCCTCTCCGGCCACGACCACTGAAAAGTAATCCACCAGTTCAGCTTGCTCTAAAACGCTGGCCACCTGCTGACGCTGAGCACCCGTCACAACCGCCATTTTCGCCTGAGCTGCTCGGCAGCGAAAAATCAAATCATTTAGCCCAGGATATAGCGGTAGCTTTTCTAGACCACAGAGCCAATTCTGGTAGGCTGCAGACTTTTTAACCAGGAGTTTGTCCAAATCCTCGTCTTCAATGGTACGGCCTCGCTGAGCAAGAAGGCTTTTTAAGCAAGCGCGATCGCTTCTGCCCAAACACACCTGCCGATAATCATCCTTGTCTGGACGCAAATTTTCGTCTAGCAAAAGCTGATCACTCAGCCTTTCACGAATAGCCTCGTCGTTGATAACAACACCGTGAAAGCTAAACAAAACTGCCTTGAGTACCATAGAGAGCTATAAGTAAATGGGCAAACGGTCTTGAGTCAGCCACCATGAGTGCCTACAAAAGCACCAGAGCTAAAGGAATAGAGTACAGTACACGGTTTGTCATATTTGTGTTGTTCACGCATCAGTATATATCCAAAGTTGTAGGTTCTTTAGCGTTTTAGGGGTTGCGAAAGTCAAATGACGTTCTAAGATAAGTACCGATGATATCTTCCAAGCTAATTTATGTAATATTCGTAGGCTTTAGATAGATATACATCCGCTCTACACATCAGGGCTATTCATAGTCTAAGTGGGCTCTATTTAGACCAACTGTAGAAAGTCTGACGCTTATTTGACAGCTTTCTCAGAATTGACCCATGAGTTTTTAATTCGAGAAGACCACAAATGCCTCTACACAACCCATCTACTACCAGTATTACACCTACTAATATCACATCTATTGGTAGCACTTCTAATGGCGCTTCTATTCATCTATTGCTGGAATGGTGGCAGCAGCGTAAGCGCATCGCTAATACCCGCAGCCATATAGGCTCGGCCCTTACCAAGGGTGATGATATCTACTTGCAAGCCTATTACCGACTGATGGAAGTATATTCCGTTGTCAAAGCAGGCGGCGTTCAGGCTCAAACAGAAGCCGTTCAAGCGTTCGCCAACCGCGAATCAGAGCGGCTAAACCAACGACTCGATGAGATAGAACTCTCTCAAACGCTGAGCGCAGCAGAAAAGCGTCAAGAGCGAGAGAAAATCCAGAAAGAGATTCAAGAGCTTTGCAGTGCCAACAACTGGCGACTAAACGCCCTTACTGGCATCGCCCCTGTTGAAGAAGAACTCGTTAAACAATATCTCCCTGATATCGAAAAAACGCTTCTAGAGGTTCCGTGTGCCTAGGCTATCTGCAGATGTCGTCATTATTGGCAGCGGACTTGGAGGGCTCGTCGCAGGCGCACTGTTAGCCCGGTACGGTCGTCGGGTCATCATCTGCGAGAGTCATACCTTACCTGGTGGTGCGGCTCACGCATTCAGCCGCCAGATCAAGTCGCCTGCCCAATCATCTGCTAAGTCGCCTAGCAACAGATCGAACAAAGATACAAAGCAGAAATTCACCTTCGACTCTGGACCTTCTTTCTACTGCGGCCTAGGTGAATCAGGCTCGGCTAATCCAATCAGTCAGGTGCTGGCCGTTTTAGAAGAGCGCATAGACACGATACCCTACGAACCCTTTGGCTACTACCATTTTCCTGAAGGGACGCTGCCTGTCTATGGCAACAGCCAGCAGTATCAGCAGGCCATTGCCCAGTTTAGCCCAGCAGGCGCTGAGCAGTTTGCCCAGCTAGAAAAGCGGCTGTTGAAGATATACGCGCCGCTCAAAGCAATTCCTACGCTGGCATTAAGAGCAGACCTGCAGCTATTGCCTTTACTGTTGCAGCGATATCCAATGGCGGTCGCTAAAATGCTGCCCACGCTTCTAGACCTAGGCCGCTCAATGGGTGAAGTTATGGCTGCACATGTCAGCGATCCTTGGCTCAAGAGACTGCTCGATCTAGAGTGCTTTTTACTTTCTGGGATGAAGTGCGACGAAACGGTTGCCCCCGAAATGGCTTTTATGTTTGGAGAAAGAGCCCAGTCCGTGATTGACTATCCGGTCGGGGGCAGCGGAGCCATCGTCGACGCTTTGGTTCGAGGGCTCACAAAATGGGGCGGGCAGCTGAGGCTAGGTACTCACGTTGAGCAAATCATTACCCGTACTGGCACTCAAACTGACACCGGCAATAGCAAAGTGCAGGGCGTACGTCTCAAAAACGGCGATCGCATACAGGCCCCAGTTGTTATCTCTAACGCTACAATCTGGGACACCTACAACCAGCTTTTATCACCCTCAGACTTGCCTACTCACTATCGACAGCAAAAGCTAGAGACGCCCGCCGTTGACAGCTTTATGCATCTACACCTGGGTATCCGCGCTGACGATCTAGAAGATGTTCCGATTCACCATGTTGTTGTTCATGAGCAAATGACAGATATCACAGCACCTGGCAACACCTGTATGGTTTCAATTCCAACTGCGCTAGATCCTACACAGGCACCTGAGGGCTACCATACAATCCATGCCTATACGCTAGAACCGTTTGATGAATGGCAAACAGCCTTTTTAGCAGGCGATCGCAACGATCAGACAGCCTACAAACAGAAAAAAATTAATCTCGAAAAATATGAACAGAAAAAAAGAGAGAAAGCAGAACCCCTCTTCCAAGCAATAGAGAAAATTATCCCCGACGTGAGCAGTCGAGTCGAGCTAGAACTGATTGGGACGCCGCTAACGCACAGCCGCTTTCTGCGCCGCTATAAAGGCACATACGGACCAGCGATCGCAGCCAAAGAAGGTCTTTTTCCTGGCAACAAAACCCCTGTCAAAGGGCTGTATTTAGTCGGCGACAGCACCCTACCTGGAATTGGCGTCCCCGCAGTCGCTGCCTCAGGCATTCTTTGTGCCAACAGCCTCGTAACCCTAAAAGAGTCCGAGGGCTTACTCAGCTTGCTAAACCAAGGCATAACCTAACTGTGCGAGCCTCGAATCCAAAGGACAAGCTAAAACCCGATGCCCCTGCTAGACATCAGGTTTCAGCGCATCAGGTTTTAATCTCCAGCGCAGTCTAAATCAGCCGTGCCTACTTCCTATTTTTCTGTGTCCGCTCGACGGCCTTTAGCATGTGATAAGTAATCAGCAGCTGAGTTAGCGCCAGCGGATAGCTCTGAAGCGTTTCTCCCGTTGTGCCCACTACTTTACCCACATCCTTGTTGCCTTCTAGGCTACAGAACTGACCCAGGTAAGGCACCTCATTACAAAGAATGCGCTCTAGCTGCTGTACCTGTGCCTCGTTAGCATGTCCATCAACAGATAAGACGTCAACCGGCTTACCCATGTCACGATCTAACAACAGACGAATGGCATCGCCTAGATCATTTCCCTTGTCATCTAGCAAATGCGTAAAGTCAGGGTGAGGCAGCGTTGGCCGCAGCACCAGTTTCACATTTAGCAACAGATCGTTGCTATCGTTGCCCTCATCACTCGGTGGTAAAAAAGACACAATGACATCTGACCACTGACGCTGTGGACGGATGAAAGCCTCAGAATCAGGCTCGCGCTTGCGCAAAGCCTCTAGCACCTGCTCATCGCTGTAGCCTCGCTTGCGGGTATCGCGCTTAATTTTCCACTTGGCTCGCAAATCCTCGGGGGGTGCTAAGTACACTTTTACGTCATAAGCATCGCGGGCAGCCTTGGTAGAGTAGCCCAGTAGGCCTTCTACAATGACGAACTTTTTGGGTTGGATGTATTCGGGCGCATCAAATTCGCCAGTGTTGTGATTGTAGATTGGCTTCAGAATTGATTTGCCGTTGCGCAGATCCTGCAGATGCTGCTCAATAATATCGAGGTAGTTGCAGTTAGGATGCAAAGCAGAGATGCCCATTTCTGCTCGCTGCTTCCGGTCATAGCGGTGATAGTCGTCGGTGCAAATGGCTACAACGTTCTCCTCGCCGAGTACTTGCGCGATGCCGCGAGTGAGTGTGGTTTTACCGGCGGCGCTATCGCCCACGATGCCAACGATAATTGGACGTTCAGCCATGGTTTCTCCTAAAGATTTATCTTTCGAAAAATTTTTCATTTTCTTAATACCTGCTTTAATTCTAAAGAGCAACGGTCATTGACTCAAGCGCTCTTAGACGGCTGCGACGTCAGACATTTACTACGCAGTTTGAGAATGGCAAAAGAGAATATTGGCAAAAGCCATCTATGCCACACGCGGATGCGTTCGTGCATTGGTTATGCGCTATGCGCTGTAGAGCAAGGAACATAGCCTTTGCTTGTATAGTCAGCAAAGTGCGAAAAGCTACAGCTCAGCGCTGCCTCGCCTCTAGGCTGAAATGCTCACGGCAGTGCCTATAGCAATATCTATAGCAGTGCCTGTAGAGATTAATTGAAATCACGCTGACTAGCTCTAGATTGGTCGAAAAAGTATGGCTAAGCCGTATTTTCTTGGTACTCGTATGCAGCTTGTCGCCAAACTAACCGTTGGCTGAACCACCGGAGATGTCACCACCCATACACCGCGGTCACCAAAGGTCTCAGCAGCATATCAAGTTTGGATAGCTCATCTTTCGTCAGTCTTGCTCATCGGCCACGCTGCGAAACCGGGCCTTCGCCGTTTCAAAGGCTTTTGCCATTACCTGCTGAATTTTCTCTGGGTCTGGTTTCTTGCCGCCCATCAAATCACCAAAGTAGGCGCAGGCCCCTTCACCTAGCGCCCAGGTATAGCCCGCCGCCCAAGACGCTGCCACTACGCTGCCAAAGCCCGGAATAAACTTTATCAGCTCGCGCCCAATCGCCTGTGCAAAGAATCCCCCGGCGATCGCACTAGCCACACCGCCCGCCTGAGAGGGGCTCAGCGTTTGGCCATAAAGCTTGCCAAGCAGTCCCACCATCGAAATCTGTAGCGCAGTCAGTACGGGCATCGTCGCGAACGGTAGAGGGACTGCCGCTAACGTTGCGGCAATCACCGCAAATGCCGAAATATATCGCCGCCCAACATCTCGGTACAGGCTGCCAAGCTGAGTCGTAGCAGCCTCTTGATCGTCAATAAGCTGATAGATCGCATTCGATTCTGCTTCGGGCAGCAGCTCGGCCAAAGCATCTCGTAGTGCCGCCTGACCATAGAAAACCGGGTGATAGCCATCTATTTCTAGCGTAAAATCTAGCAGCACAGAGCGGTCAAAGCAGCCCGAAAAGGTCGCCTGCAGAGCTTCATAAGCCCGCTGTAGCTCATCTATGCGCGGTGGATAGCTCGGATGGTCTTCCTGCGTAGCTGGATAGATTTCATGCAGGCAGGTCACCGCCAGCAGGCAGGGGACCCCCGGAGCGACCCGGCGTAGCTGCTCGGCAATCAGCCGTAGCTGGTCCACCGCAAAATCATTGATCTTGACCGTCAAGATTAAAATACGAGCGCCCTGGCTTTCTTGCGCTATCTCAGCGGCCAGCTCTTCGACTAGACCTGTTGTGTCTTGGCCAATATCACCCAGGCCAACCGTATCGGTAAAGATTAACAGCGGCAAATCGTCAGATGGATAGGCATATCGCGCTGTGTTTTGAGTATGGGGACGAAAGCCCTGTCCGACAATCTCAGCCGACACACCCGTTAATCCACGCACGATAGAGCTTTTGCCTGCCTGGGGTTTACCCAATAGCAGTGCTTGTGTGGTGGGCAACTGCGATCGCACCTCCGCCAAAATTTCAGCAACCCGTTCATCTTTGACGCTAAAGGTATTGAGCGCCCTTTGAGTCAGCCGATTTTGAGCCTGGGCGTAGGCGTTCTGTAGCTGTTTAGCCTCTATAGGTAGCCACTGGTCAACCTGGCTCCATCTGACTTGACTCCATCTAACTTGGCTCCAACGGCTAGTCGCGTTCTGCCATAGCGAAGCTGCCCCATCAAGCACGCGCTGCTGAAGCGGCGGTTGAAGCGGCGGCTGGGGCAAGGACTCCGGCAGCGTTTGCGGCAGATCTTCAGGTACTGCCGCGTCTGTAGGCGCAGCGTCTGGTGAAGTATCGGCAGAAGAATCTGAGCGAGACGTAGAAGGTTTTTCGGGTGAAGTTTCAGCAGGCTCAATCATTGGTGGTCGATTACACCTCTTTACCGTAGAGCAAGCTTATGATCGAGTTGTAGATCAAGCTGCCTCATTTTGCATTAGTTTAAGCTGCACTATCAAACTGCGCTAGCCATCTACCTACAAAGCTAATCTATATCGTTAGGAACATTCAAACCATCAGAGACATTCGACTCATCAGAAATATATTCAGTTGCACGCTCTAGCTGTAAGATACGCTCCTGAGCAATCGCCAGCATACGGCGCGCCTGGCAGCTATCCACCGTAGCACCCAGCAGCAGCAGTGCCATTACCCATAGCACAAAACGCGAGTATCGAAGCTTTCTGCCTACGGTTAGACTCAAGTAGCGAAACAATCTCAGCTTGCAGGGTGAAGATGGCTCTATGTCCTGACTACCAATAGCCGTCGTTGTTGGCGCTTTACACACCGGGGAAGCTGCCTGCTCAGCCTCAAAATTTGGAAAATAATCGGCGGTATCCATCCATCCTTCTCCCCCCGCCTCCAGATTTAATAGCGACCATTCCAACGACTGAGTCCAGCTCATTGTAGCTGTCTTTCTCAATCGCATAATTTCAAGCCTGAGCTGTGGATTCTTAGTTAGTACCGCTGAGAGTTCTGCCTGCTCCTCGTCGGTAAGGTTGTTGAGTACATAGCCTGCTATCAGCTCATTCCATCTTTCCATATTGATATGTTTTCACAAAGACTTGTATGGGGGTTGTACAGAGATTCACTAAAAATATAGAAGAAAATCAATTATCTCTTGTAGACCCCATTAAAGCAAGAAGTTAACAGCTATCCACCAAAAGATGCTGACGAAAATACAACTCTATGAAAGTACCTGTTTATAGATTTATTTTTGCAGGTTTACTGAGATATGAAAGAAAGAACATATAACAGATTCGCTGAGGTGTGGAATAAAGAACATACAAGAGAAAACAAAGGAAGGGCACAAGACAGAGAAATCTAACTGCTTATCTATGTTGGTCATCTGTTTGATGTTTTTGATATTTACAGAAGCTTTAATCAGTTGATTTGGCAAGGACAGTTTTTCAGTAGCAGCACTAGGTAGATATAGTTCAAACAATTCTTCTAGAGGCTGCCATTGTTTCATAAAGAGCACTTCAGATTTCACAACAAAGTTATCTGTTGTTTTTGGCAATGCGTATTTTCAGCGGCGTATACGCAAGGTAGCTATCGTTTTTTACTCGTCTTTTGCTGCCTAGGACAAGCCCGGTGGTAGTTATGTCACCTATATAGGCAATCTGAAAGCAATCTGGAAACATACTGAACTCCAGATAAAGCGGCACTTCCCTTGGAGCAACTATTCTATGACTTCTTCAATAGCGACTTCTTCGACGGTTACTTCTTCAACGGTTATGTCCAGTATGCGCACCATTGCTGCCGCGATCGCCTGCGTATCTACTGTCCTAAGTGGAGCTATCGGCCCTGCGATCGCCCAAAATCGAACGCTATGGCTATACGACAACGGCCAGACAACCATTACCGGATACTTTCGCCAAGGCGAGAATATCTATGCAGACTGCGACCAAGACTGCCTGGACCTCAATCTATATCTCTATAACGAGATGGGTGTTTTAGTCGATGCGGATGATGCTGTCGATGCTTCTCCAGTCCTAACAGCACCCTACGAGGGCACCTTTTCCATTCAAATTACGATGCCCTCTTGCACCCACAGCGCAGGCTGCAGTGTCGCTATTAGCTCTGACCACGGATTCTAGAGGCGGCATTCTAGATATCGGCTTGAGCACAGCCGCTTTTTGACTGTGCCCATAGCCAAAACTTCAAGCGTTGGCGTGAACAATCGGTAAGTAGTTCCTGTAGCTGCTTACCTTTTTTCTTGGCAGCGTATATTTTTTAGCTATGCAACCTGGATTATACGGGCAAGACGACCCACACTTATATGAGAAAATACTAAGGTCCGCAGTTATTCTTTATTCTTCATGCCTTCTGCCGCTTCACTTGCACAGTCAATCACGCTTCCACCCTTGGGCTGTGGCACCTGGGCTTGGGGCAATCGGTTGCTTTGGGACTATACACCCAGCCTGGATCAATCACTCAAGCAGGTATTTGACTATTGCGTCAGCCACGGAGTTACTCTGTTTGATACGGGTGATTCTTATGGAACGGGCAAACTCAGCGGCCAAAGCGAAAAGCTGCTAGGTCAGTTTAAAGAGAGCTACCAAGGGCCCAATAAAGAGAAAATTTGCCTTGCGACTAAGCTGGCTCCCTACCCCTGGCGGCTGACACAGCAGTCAATAATAGCCGCAGGTAAAGCCTCAGAACGGCGGCTCAAAGAGCTAGATTTGGTACAGCTACACTGGTCTACAGCTAACTATTTTTCACTACAAGAGCGGCCCTTACTAGAAGGCCTAGCCCAGCTGTGTCAGCAGGGCACTGCTAAGGGCGTAGGGCTCTCCAACTTTGGTCCCAAACGCTTGCGATGGGCCCATCAAAGACTGAGCGATCGCGGCATCAAAATCCAGACTCTACAGGTACAATACTCGCTCTTATCTACCTATCCTGTTACCCAGCTCGGCCTCAAGGCAGTCTGCGACGAGCTAAGCATTCAGCTTATTGCCTACAGCCCACTAGCGTTGGGTTTGCTAACTGGCAAATATAGCCAAAAAACCGATTTGCCCAAGGGTCTACGAAGATTTGCGCTAGGCAAAATGCTGCCAAGTATTCAACCGTTGTTAGGCAGCCTCAAAGCTGTTGCCCAGGAAAAAGAGAAGACGATGGCTCAAGTTGCGATTAACTGGTGTATGTGCAAAGGAGCCCTGCCGATTCCAGGGGCAAAAACCCTGCAGCAGGCGCAGCAGAACGCGGGGGCGCTCGGCTGGCAGCTCAATACTGGCGAAATTGCCGAACTAGATGCCGCCTCGGCAGCCTGTGACCAGCAAATGGTGCAAAACATTTTTCAAAGCCGCTAGAGTTTTTGTATTCTATTTTTCGTATTCTATCTTTCGTATACTGATAATGGGCTGTGCTGGTAGGCTGTGCCTTATTCAATAGATTTCAACGGATTTTTATGGCTGCGCTTACTTGGTCAGAACTCTCTGCACTCACCCGTTTTAACCCTGACTTGATTAATGGCCCAACAAATGCGCAGGCCCGTCTACGGCTGTTTGGCCAGACAGAAGCCGATGTGCGCGTGACGCTCTATCGGGACAATCATGCCTGGTGCCCTTACTGCCAAAAGATCTGGCTGTGGCTAGAAGAAAAGAGAATTCCCTACCGCATTGCAAAGGTCACAATGTTTTGCTACGGGAAAAAAGAGGACTGGTACAAGCGAAAAGTGCCCTCTGGAATGCTGCCAGCGCTAGAGCTAGATGGGCAAATAATTACTGAGAGTGATGATATTCTCATGGCACTAGAGCGAGCTTTTGAGCCGCTTGGACCAGGAATGCAAGATCCGGCGGTACTGCCGTTGCGTCGGCTAGAAAGAACATTGTTCAGCGCTTGGTGTAGCTGGCTCTGTCAGCCAGGAGGCTGGTTTGGTCAAGAGAGAAATAATAAGCAACAGTTTATAGAGGTTATTCAACAAGTAGAGACTGCGCTCAAACAAACATCAGGGCCCTATTTTCTGGCCGACTTTAGTACTGCAGACGTGATCTTTACGCCCTATGTAGAGCGGATGAGTGCCAGCTTGTACTACTACAAAGGCTATTCACTGCGGTCAGAGAATCATGCCCTTTCTCGCTGGTTTGATGCGATGGAAAGCCGCGAAACCTATCGGGGCACTCAGAGCGATTTTCATACCCATGCCCACGATTTGCCACCCCAGATGGGAGGCTGTTATGAGAACGACGAGCCTCAAACCAAAATCAATCAACAATATGTCGATCAAGGTCCGTGGAACAATCTGCCCGACGCGGCCTACCAGGAACCTGTCGAGGCTAAAGAAGAGGCCTTGGCTAGGGTGATCAAACACCGTGACAATATTTTTCGGGCCAACCCGGCTGACAAAGCTGTTTTTGATCCAGCGCTGCGCTGTGCTCTGACGCATCTAATGACGGGAAAGGACTGCGTGCCGCCACCCGGCAGCGATGTGGCCCTGAGATATCTGCGCGATCGCATCAGTGTTCCTCGCGATATGTCTATCTACGCGGCCAAACATCTGCGCAGCGCCCTCGAAAAGACTGCCACGCTAGTCGGTACTCAGCAAGGGCCGATGATTCCGATCAGACACCGTCGCGACCAAAATCCGGCTGCCTTTGCAGCACCTGCATCATCACCTACATCGTTTGCCTAAAGCCAGCTTCCTAGCAAGGTGTAAGGTGCCCAGTAAATGGGGTGCTGATACTGCGGATCGTTTAGCAACTGTAGCTGGGCTGAGCGCAGGGCCGCTGCTCGGCTCACACCCGGCTGGGTCAACTGTTCATAAAAATGACCAATAAATTCAGCAGTCGCCTCGTCGTTAATCGACCATAGCGACCCCAGCGTACTGCGGGCCCCTGCTCTGATCGCCACTCCCGAAAGACCCAAGGCGGCGCGCTGATCGCCACTTGCCGTTTCACAGGCGCTCAGCACCAATAGCTCTATACCGGCTCGACTACCCAAATTGGCCTGCAGTATTTGGCTGATCTCTCGAACATTGATCAGCCTATCCCAGGCCAAGAGGTAGGTGTCCTCTGCTGTAGAGCCAAACTGCCCATGAGTGGCAATATGCACAATAGGATGCAGCGTAGATTTCAGTGCTTTGGAGAGCGCGTTTTGGGTGAACTGCTGATCGAGCAAAACGGTGTGGCGAGGAATCTTGGCTGAAATTTTTGCCACTTCGCTCGCCACATAGGGCAAAGGCGATAGCCCCTGACGACCTTGTGTCATTCCAGCGATCAGCGCCCGTAGGTGCGATCGCCCCCAGGGTTGAGGGTTCATCAGCGTCAGGCCCGGTGTCAGCGCGATGCTGTAGTCTTCAACCAAAAAATGCGCGCCATCATAGAGAGTCGCCATCGGCACATTTTGCAGTGCGCCATCAAGAACGAACACTAGCGTTTCGACGCCACTGCTATCTATTGCCTCACGTGCAGGCGCAATTAGCCAGTCGTATAGCTGCGCTGCTAGGCCTAAATATTCTCGGCGGCTACGAATCACCAAGTCTTGACGCAGTTGACCCACAAGCGCACTAACATCGCTTGCTGGAATGGCGGTGTAAAACTGTTGAATTGGCTGATTAGGAAGGTGTAATAGCACTGAGAGCCGATCTTCTAAAATAACGGTATAAACAACAGCGGCATCTGGATCAGCGCGAGCGATGTCGACCGGTTTAACGTCTACGCAGGCTTCTCTAAAATAGTTATCAAGTTCTGCCAATCGGAGTGCCTCGATGACATCTTGAGCACTCTCCAAATTGGTGCTGTACGCTGGTGATTCCGGCGCTGTTTGCAGCAACAAGCCAACCAGCTGTCGATAAATCGGTTCTACATTCTCTTTAAATGAGAACTGAATACTGCCGTCGGCAGCGCTTAATTCTCCGCGCAACGAGGCAAGCGTCTCTATAGATTGTTTATAGGCATCTATCGCTTTAGCGACAGAGTAATCTGGGTTATCCGCATCTTTCTGGAGCCTACCGAGCTGCCATTGCCATTGATACGCCAAGGCAGCGTCATTTTCACCATTTTCTATACGGCTAAGGCTAAGGGCTCTTTCTGTCAGCTGCTGCGCGATCGCCCACTGCTGATTCTGTTCGTACAAATGCCCCAGCGTCCCTAGCGCATATGATTCGGCGCGTCTATTACCCAAAGATCGAGCCTGCTCAACTACGTGATGAAGCTGCTGCGCGATCAATTCTAGGCTAGGCGCTGGTGACTCATCTATTGAGCCATCCATTGGGCCATCAGATAAGCCATACGGTGAGGCCTCTGAGGGGGCAAATGCACTGTCAACAGGCCTGGCTATTTGCTGCTGGCGAAACTTTATTAGGCTGTTGGCCCAGTTTATCTGTCGATAGAGTGCCATACGACTGGCGGGAATGTGTTCAAACCGACTTTGAATAGTGGGCCATAGTCGGGCTACCGTCGCTACGTCGTCTGTCGCGACAGCCAAATCTAACTGAGATAGCTCAATGGGCACCTGCTGAAGCACATACCGGGTATTTGAAATCGCTGCGATCGCCTCGTCATAAAGGTCTTTCGCCTCAGAAAAGTTTTCCAAGCTCTGAGCCGTGTGACCCAAGCTCAGCAGCGTCGCACTGATTTCGCCCGGAGCGCCACTTTGCTGAGCAACCGCCAAACTATCGCGCAGCGTTGTCTGCGAAGCTGATAACTGACCGCTCAGCCGGAGCGCTTCTCCTAAGCGGCGAAGGGCAATCGCCCGCAAGACGGATGACGGCTGCGTCTCCATTGCCTGCGTCACCAGAGAAAGCTTCTCTAGCGCCTGCCGATAAAATCCTAATTCTCGCAGCGCCTGGGCCTGATTAACCTGAGCCCGGTTCACGCCCACATCATCTTGAGCACGCTTATAGATATCAGCCGCCTGCTGCCAGCTTGCTAGGGCCGAGGATGTTTGCCCCAACGCTAAAGATAAACTGCCTTGGGTCATCAGCGATCGCGCCAGCACCTTCCATCCAACCATATCTGTTGTTTCTGGTGCGACAATTAACCGCAAGCTCTCAGCAACTGCAGCTTGAGCATTCTGCCACTGACCGAGCTGCTGATAGCTCAACGACAGATTGCTTAGCGCACCCGCTTGTCTTACCTCATTCTGCTGTGCAGCATAGGCTTCAACAATCATCTGCCACTGCATCACAGCCTCGGCAAACTGCCCCTCCAGATAAAGATCTCGGCCCTTTGCTTCTGCTTCAAAAAGCCCCTCAGGAAGCGCCTCAAAAAGCCCCTCGGACACGTTTTGTGTTATCTCGATAGGCAATTCAATCAACGGCTGAGCCGTCAACGGTTGCTTCGCGCTCAGCGAGGTCGGTAGCCTATCTTCAGCTAGGCTAGGAGATCCAATCAGGAAAAAGGATGTTGATGGACCAATCAAGGCCACCAACAGGCCGAAAAGCATCGCAATCAACCATCTTAAAGTGCGCACTTTCCTTCTCATGCCCATGCTCTTTTGCCTCTAAGCGTGCTTTTATCAGTCCAGTTCACCAATTAACAGCTCTCACCAGGCATCTCACCAGGCAATAGCTTTATCAATCAATACTTTATTGATGAAAACAAGCAATGGAAGTGAGATTAGCCAGCGCAATAGCTAGACGTCTCAAAACTCACATCGCTCATTTGTCCAGGCTGAGTACTCAAAACAACCTGGCCATTCTCATCTGTGTGCCAACTTCGCGCTTCTACCCAGTTTGGGCTATCTGCTATAGCTTCGACCGCACTTACAGTTGCGCTCGTATTCGTCAAGTTCTCTTCTAAACGATCGCTATCAACGCCACTAATAGCACTATCTTCCAAATCTACAGTCTCTCCCCCTAAGTCTACAAGCGGGGCAGTCATAGCCACAGCACTCGCAGGCGAAATCGGGATGCCGCCTCGCGAACTTACGACAAACCGGTTTCCGCTCGCACCGCACTGGTGTGTGACGGTCGTCGAAACATCTAAAGGATGCGCTGGGGTCAGAGGCCGAGCAAAGGCAGCTGCCGAGGGCACTTGGGTAATAGCTGTCGTACCGCTCACGCCAAACTCGGAGCTAGCATCAATATCGCTAGTCCCATTGTTTGCGATCGCCCCCCTTGGCGCTATGCCATAAACTCCAAACGTATCAATCGTAATGTTTCCACTCCGACCGCCGCTCGCTTTCGCAACAATATCGCTATCTTCAAAAAGCTGAGCAATCACAAAGTCAGCATCGATCCAGATATTGCCACCGTTCCCCATCCCAGCACTTGTCGAAAGACGGCTGCCCCTACGCAGTATTAGCGTCTCTAACCCTTCTAGCCGCAAGTTACCACCATTACCATTAGTCAAGTCCGCCGCCGCCGAAATCTGCGCGCTGTTATCCAACCATACAGAACGAGCATTTATTTCCAGATCGCCAGAATCTCCACGACCAAAACTTCCCACCGTCACCTGTGCCTCATCGCCAATAGAAAGTACGCCAGTATTCACAGCCAAGCTTCCTCCCCTGCCCGTCGATTGAGTGCTATCCACCTCGGCTAGTCCTGACGTTGCCGAGATTCTACTCGCAGACGGTTCTGTCGCCGCAGGCTCAAAATCTAATCCTACAAAAGTCAGCAATCGCCTAGCTGCCGGATCTGTAGAGATCGGGGCCTCTCCTCTCACCTCCACCGAATCAGTAGCATTGATCGCGATATCGCCACCTTTCCCCGTACTGCCAGCCACAGATTCTATTTGAGAGCCATCATCCACCCGCAGCCGCTGAGTGTTGATCGTTATATCGCCACCAGCCCCTTCACTGTTAGAAGAAGCGGTAATGTAATTTGTTGTCCGACGGCTAGCGCCAAAAAGTTCAACAGAATCTAGCGCGTTAATTGTTATATTTCCTGCGTCTCCTAAGCCGCTGAGCGTAGCACCTAGAAGCAGGGACCCATTTTTCAGGATCAAGCGATCGGCGGATATGTTCAACGCCACGCCTGATCCAAAAGGGCCAAGAGTGCGGGAGAAATAAATTGCAGAGGAATCTAACTCAATAGTCCCGTCCGCAGCTAGTGCTATCAAACCCGGCAATTCTGAGCCCGTAATCTGATTAAAGATCGATGAATCATCTGCTAACAAGAGATGATGGCCATAGATTGACACCGATCCTTGATTGCCACTGACGTCTATTTGCGCTGCCTGCGACAGATGAACATCAGCAAATTCAACGACATTCTCGTAGCCCATATGCAGCGCAGAAGACACTGAAACTAAGCTATTAGCAGCAACACTAGCCACTTCTATCCGACCACTTTTGGCAGTCAGACTTCCACCAGCCAAATTAATCTGTGAGCCCAGCAGCGCTAGCGTTTGACCCGCAGGGACCGCTAGCCCGACAGGTTGCCTAGCAGGGCGTCCAGTAGGTTCAGCAAAGTGGTTGAGCCCGTCCGACAACCCTGCTTGCGAATAATTAGTAATCTTGCCTGAACTAGAGCCAAACTGTAAGCCAACAGGCGCTCCGACCGGTGTACTAACGGTTAGTAACGGATCGCTAACGTTGCTAGTTCCAAACTGTAGCCCGTCCGAGAAAACTACGTTTTCAGCAGTGCTCGCAACAAAAGATCCGGCTATTGACAAAGCTGCATTAGAACCGAAGACAATGCCATGGTGATTTAATAGAAAGAGATTGGCACTACCAGGGCCCGTGACGGCTAACCTGCCGTTAATAATAGAGACTTCATCTGAGACGCTAGCAAAAATGTTGGTCGCACCTCCATCTATAAAAGTAGCTGTAACCCCTTCTGCGAGGCTAAATTTTTCAAAGCTATGAAATAGGTTACGGCCCGATCGGCTACTACCTGTAATGACGCAATCGGCGCTGCAATCGTGGCTATCGGTAATCGTAGTATCTGTAAATCCGTCAGAACGGATACTTAGCGCCTGAGCATAAGTAGGTAAACTACAGTACCATCCTCCATAGAGTCCGCCACAGAGAATAGAAACAAGAATCTTTTTTCCATATTTTTTCTTATATTTTAAAGTTTTAGAAAGGCGCTTCCAAAACAGCAAGCAAGCTACTGGCTTTGTTAAAACGCCTAAGTATTGTTTTGAGTGTTCTAAAGTAACTAAATTACAGTGATAGATATCACAGGTAAAATCGGCGAGCTTGTGACAGACATCATAGTGACAAATAAAATCTTTGAACATATTCAATCTGCTTTCTCTAAGGAGAAAGGAAAGGCCCTGATAAACATATTAACTTTTCCCAATATGACAGCTCACGAAACAATTGACACGGATAAAGTCCCACCAGAAATCGTTGATAAAAGTCTAAGACAAACCATCAGCGCCAGTGCGCGCGGGCTATATATTGTGGTTTATATAGATAGCCCGCACGTATCTAGCGCATGCTCGATAGAGCATGAATGTTCGACTAGAGTAACCGCTAAGCTAAGAAAACTATTAACAAAAAGCCGAACTGAGAGCCTGTTTGAGGGGCTTGTAGAAATCTTTTCTCATGTTTCTTCTACAGATAAAATCAGCTTGTAAAGTTAATGTACTCACTCTCCGTAATATCTAGAGAATGCCCTTGAAGTTTGCAACAACACGTCAAGGTTAGGTATCTTCTCTGTACATTAGAACAGCAATCTCTTTCTAAGATGTACAAAGAAGCCGACTAGAATTCCAAGCAACTATTCCTGCTTCGACTAAATCAATGACAGCTGCTTCAAGTAATTAGTTTAGTAGCCTCAATGGACTGCATCTCTACTCAAGATTAAATAACCGGTATGACTAACATCAAGCAAATTGTCTGCACTTCTGTCCTCCTCCTATTGAGTACGTCAATTGAAATTAGCTTATTTTCAGCGGCAGGATGGGCTAGTACTGGTACACCGCAGACGTCTGTGGTGCTGACCAAAGAAGAGGAATCAGATACTGCACGAGAAGGACTACCGGGTCGCCGGCTAGGCGGCGGAACGCGCAGCGGCGCTATCTTTAGTAATGAAGACACCTATTTGACTGCGCTCGTAGCGCGAGACAATTTAGGAATCACGACCGCGTCACATCCTAGCTTTATGTTTTACGTGCCGGCCATGGTCAACGACCAGACTGCCGAGTTTGTATTACGTAATGGCAGTGACGAACTGGTTTACGAAACCACTCTTCAGATAGGGCAAGCAGGCGGCATTATCAGTCTCGAGACGGCAACAACTGACATAGCCGCGCTCAATCTCAACGAGAACTATCGCTGGTATTTTTCTATCGTCCCAGAGATGAGCGATCGCGCTAATGATGTCGTGGTATATGGAACCATTCAGCGAGTTGACGTAGAAGAATGGTTTGCACAACAAGAAATGGATACGACCCTGCTAGAACAAATTAGCGAACAAAACCCACTGCTCCACGCCAAGCTACTGCGGAAACAGGCTAATCTCTGGCACGACGCAGCTGTTGCCTTGTACAAGCTGATACAAGAAGATCCCAGCGATATTAGGCTCGCGTCTGAATGGCAACAACTATTGGAAGCGGTTGGGCTAACAGCCGTGCCCAACACCTACGAGCTAGATACTCAGGCGTATCTAAACTGATGTATTTGAGCTGGCGTATCTGAGCTGTGCGGCAGCTTTTCACTTTAGTCTTTCTATTTAGCCTATTTATGCTGTAGAACTCAGAACCAAATCAGAGCCAAACTTGTTTTAATTAAAAAACCACCGCTTTGCTGACCCGTGACGTCAGCAAAGCGGTGGTTTTTTCTGAACTATTTTCTGAGCTATTTTCTGGGCTTTGTTTTCTAGCCTCTACTACCAAAGCTTGACACGTGGGCCGCCTGGATAGGTCCACCGGGCGGGTGAGCCCGGACGTAAATCTAAATGAACAAACCCATTTCCCACCGCTAGCCCACCGTTAGGATGAAAATTCTTCAGCTTATAGAACACGTCAACTACATCCATACCTTCTACCCAAAAGTCAACAGCATCGCCGGACATATGCCGAGAGCGGCGGGCCCCGCCCACGCGCCGGTTGCTCACCGGATCTCGATAGCCAGAGGTGATCCGAATAGGCTGACTGCCTAGAAACGTACGAACTTCATCGAGATACTTACACAGCTTGACTATACGCTGAGTGACTGTCGCATTCACAGGAATACGCGAGCCGCCTTTGGTCAGCTCTGACCAAGTAAAGTTGCAAACCGCTGGCTCAAAGTAGACAGGTTCATAAATGCCCACCGGGCGGCTGATGCCTGGAATAGAGATCTTGGGGCCATAGTCAATCGGTGCTGCCAGGGAGGCTGGCGTCTTCGGTGGGGCCTCGGCCACTTCATCTTTGGGGTTGTTGGTAGGCTCAGTCCCCTCTAGCTGAGCGTGCAATCCATAGACAAACCAGCGAATGCCTTGATAACCGTCTAAGGGCTTAGTGAGCTGAACAAACACATGGTCGTCTGCGGTGCTATCTGGGCGGCCTTCATGTGGAAAATAGTCCACAATTTCTATTGAGGTGCCGGCCTTGACTCTGACTAGCTGGTCTGGCAGGTCTTTCTCTTTGAGCTGAGCTGCCTGCGTCGGCATTGCCTTAAAGAATGTATCGGCGGTAGTGGTAATTTTCATCGGATATTTCCGCACAGATAAGTGATCTTTCGGTGATTACCTATTCAATGTGCCCATCCGCTCAGGGGCCAGTTTCTGAGTGTGTCTACGCATCTTTGGTTTGGCGGCTAGCCACTGACCCCGTGTTCTTCTTGAAGCTAGCTGATCTATTTATCTGCGGCTAAGGCAGTATCGAAGCGCAGGCTATGATAATTGAGATGTCTCGTATGCAAAGCTGAAAAGACGCCGTGAAAGTTGCCATTATTGGGTGTGGATATGTCGGCATGGCAGTTGCAAAGTCTTGGAGAAGCCAGGGGTTTGATATGCTGGCAACTACAACACGAGAAAAAAGGGTTGAAGAGCTAAGCGCGATCGCCTCAAGCGTGGTGGTGATAACAGGGACAGAGCAGGGTCGATTAGAATCTGTGCTGCGCGATCGCCAGATCGTCTTACTCTCTGTCGCTTCCAAGCGAGGAGCGAGCTACGCTGATACCTATTTGCGAACAGCGCAAACGCTAGCTCAAGTGCTGCCTCATACGGCGGTAGAGCAGCTAATTTATACCAGCAGTTGCTCCGTATATGGCCAGCACGATGGGGCGTGGGTCAGCGAGCTGATGCCACCAAAGCCAACAACGGACAATGGCAAGATTATTGAAAAGACGGAAGGGATTTTACTAGAAGCAAGTGCGCTGCAGCGAAAAATCTGCGTGTTGCGACTGGGCGGCATCTATGGCCCAGGGCGCACGCTAGAGCAAATATATGCTCGCGCTGCGGGCACAACCCGGCCTGGTAAGGGCAATGAAGGCACAAACTGGGTTCATCTGAGCGACATTATAGGCGGCATTGAGTGGGCCAGAGCGCATCACCTGTCAGGCCTCTACAACCTGGTACAAGACGAGGTGCCGACGGCGCGATCGCTCATTAGCGAGGTGTGCGATCGCCACGACATCCCATCTGTCCGCTGGGATGAAAGTCAGACTAGCGATCGCAAGAACGTTCGCGTCTCTAACGACAAAATCAAAAAGACAGGTTACCGCTTTGCTCATCCCAATTTTTACGCAGACAAAGAGCTAGTCTGAGCCCAAATTATGCAGGCCCGAATCATGCAAGCTCAAATCGCAAAAGCCATCAGCTTTCATACAGCTCTAAGGGCAGACCATCTGGGTCGTTGAAAAAGGTAAACCGTTTTCCAGTTAGGTCATCTATCCGAACTGGCTCTGTGGCCACCCCACTCGCTTCAAGCTTGGTAATCTGGGCCAAAATATCATTCACGGCAAACGCCAAATGACGTAGGCCTTGAGCCTCTGGATAGCTTGGCCTGACGGGCGCACCAGGAAAAGAAAACAGCTCGATTTGACCGTTGCCCACCTTCAAATCGAGCTTGTAAGAATCACGCTCTGCCCGGTACGTTTCTTCGATAATTTCAAAGCCCAAAACTTCAGTGTAAAAAGCTTTGGAGCGAGGGTAGTCAGCGCAAATAATCGCAACGTGATGAATAGCAAAAATCATATAGCGAAGCCTACGTGTCTACGCCTTCGATTGGTGCAAAGCCCTGACGCTGAACGTTTTCAGTAACAGTGCGAGGGTCGAGGAACTGAAGCAGGTAATCGGGCCCACCAGCTTTAGAGCCGACGCCAGAAAGCTTGAAACCGCCAAAGGGCTGTCGGGCAACAATGGCCCCGGTGATGGTGCGGTTGATGTACAAATTACCCACCTCAAAGTCGGCGTAGGCCCGGTCAATGTGAGAAGGCGTGCGAGAGTAAAGACCGCCAGTTAGCGCAAAATTAGTGCCGTTGGCAATTTCCAGGGCCCGATCGAAGTTTTCTGCTTTCATCACGGCTAGCACAGGGCCAAAGATTTCTTCTTGAGCGAGGGTCGATTGCGGATCGACGTCTGTAAAGATAGCCGGGCCCACAAAATAGCCGGGTTCAGGTGAGGGCAGCTCTAGCGCCAGGTTCGCTTCGGCTTTACCTTGGTCGATGTACTCACGGATTTTCTTTTGCGCAGCCGCGTCAATAACAGGCCCCACTTTAGTACTCGGCTCAATCGGGTCGCCGACGTTCAAAGACTTGGTGGCCTCTACCAGCCGTGCCACAAAAAGGTCATAGATAGAGGCTACAACAATCACACGCGAGCAGGCTGAACACTTTTGCCCGCTGTAGCCAAAGGCCGAATAAACAACACCTTGAACAACTTGATCGAGATCGGCGCTTTCATCCACAATGATGGCGTTTTTACCACCCATTTCGGCGACTACTTTTTTGAGATGCTTTTGACCAGGGCGCAAAACAGCGGCATCTGCATAAATTTGACAGCCGACTTCTTGGGAACCGGTAAACACAATCATTTGAATGTCTGGGTGCTTTACCATATGCGCGCCTACCGTAGAGCCACGACCTGGAACGTATTGGAAGACACCTTTGGGAATGCCCGCCTCAACAAAGATCTCGGTGAGCTTGGCGGCAATCACAGAGGTGACCGCGGCGGGCTTGAGCAGGGCGCAGTTGCCAGTGACTAGGGCAGCGACGGTCATCCCGGTTGGAATCGCCAGAGGGAAGTTCCAAGGAGAGACAACCAGCACGATGCCTTTGGGGCGATAGAAGTAGCGATCGTTTTCGCCGGCGACGTCGTAGACAATCTCTGAATCAAGGCGCTCCATTTCATCGGCATAGTACCGGCAAAAGTCTGCGGCTTCTGAGACTTCTGCATCTGCCTGATGTAAAGGTTTGCCGCCTTCGAGCAGCATCCAGGCGTTCAGCTCATGGCGGCGCGCTTCTAATAGGTCGGCGGCTTTGCTGATGATGGCGGCGCGTTCGCGAGCAGGGGTACGGCTCCAGGTTTCAAAGGCGGCTTTGGCGGCGGCGATCGCATTATCGGCCTGCTCAATATTAATCTGGCCGATGGTGCCTACTCGCTGCGCGGGCCGAGCCGGGTTCAAAGACTGTACGGTGCTCTCTGTTTGGACAAACTCACCGTCAATCAGAGGCTGATAGGTTTTACCTAGCTGCTGTCGCACTGTGTCAAGAGCAGCTTTGGCAGCCAGCCTTTCGGGCGCGATCGCATAGTCCGTATCTGGTGCCAAATTAATCCGGGTCACCTCGCCTTTTACCATCGCAATCGGCAGCGGCGCAATCGGCAAAGGCGTCACCTCGTCTTCATCTAGGTCACCCTCACCCCACTCCGGCACTGCTAGTAGCTCGTCAGCCGGTCGATCTTCCATACTCTGTCGCAAAAATGAGCTGTTGGCCGTATTTTCTAACAGTCGGCGAATCAGGTAGGCCATGCCAGGAATTAGATCGCCGTAGGGGCAGTACACACGAACGCGGTGTCCTTGCTTCACTAGCGCGGTTGCTAGATTATCGGCCATGCCGTATAGCACCTGAAACTCTACGTTTCGCGCCGGGATATCAAGAGACTGGGTGATGGCCATTGCCAGGGCCTGCGATCGCACATTATGGCTACCGATAGCCGCATACACATGCGCATGGTTTTCTAGCAGTAGCAGCGTCATCCGCTCGAAGTTAGCATCAGTAGAAGACTTGTGGTTGTAGACGGGCGTAGGCCAATAGTTTTGCCGAGCGGTAATTGTCTCTTGGTCCCAATAAGCGCCTTTGACCAGGCGAATAGTAACGGGTGTTCCGCGCTCTTTTGCCCACTCAATCATCCCTTGCAGGTCTTGATAGCTGTCGCGCAGATAGGCCTGCAGCGTCATGCCAATATCAGCACGCGATCTGAATTCGTCTTCCATCAGCAGCTTTTTGAGCGCAGCTAAAGTCGCGTCTTTGTATCGATACTGCTCCATATCAAAGTGAACCGCTACGCCCAGCTCTGCAGCCCGCCGCAAAAGCGTGCGGATGTGTTTACCCACTTTGGTTTCAGAGCCTTCTACATCTAGCGGGTCAAACTGCGAATAAAAAGCGGTTAGCTTCACCGATACCTGCACCTTAGCCAGCGCTTCCCCATCGGCGGTATCTATTTTGTCTACTTTTGACCAGCGCTCAGCAGCTTCTGTTAGCTGGGCCATCAGCTCTAAATACTGGTTGAGATAGGCCTCGGCCTCTTTTTCAGTGACGACGGCTTCACCAAGCAAGTCCATAGTGAATGCCATCGACTGCTTGCGTAGCTGCTCAATACTTTTGAGCGCCTGCTTAATATTTTCACCCGCAATGTATTTGCGGGCGAGGGTCTCTACCGCGCCGGAAAGGGTGGTCGCCGCGACCTGTGCAGGCATAGAGCTAGGGTCGGCGAAGTTCAGCAGACCCTTGAGCGCTTGCGGCAGCTCGACGCTGGCATCACCCAAGTATTCTTGGAAGTGGCTGGCAATTTCTGTTTTAGTGGTCAGCGCAGGCAGACAGTCGATGAGTCTAAACATCTGCACGCGCAGCCCTGGGTTATCCATCGTCCAGGCCAGCAGCTTATCGTCCCAGCGAAGCTGATCGCGCATCTTAGAGAAAAGCGATCGCTTTCCTTGGCTATCGGCCAAAAGCTGACGGGCGATCGCCTGAGTTTTTTCTTCATAAGAAGCAACAGACGAATCTACGACCGGACGAGACGCATTAGCAACCATTGAAATCTCCTACAGCTTCTAATCTTGTAAAAGCAGAATACAAACAAAAATTGATCAACCAAGATAACATTCGGCGTTTCTGCTAACGGTATCCGACTGATACAGCAGACGGGAAACAGAGCTTAGAAATCAGCGCTGTCATTAGCAGAGATGCCAAAGGCTATATTACTTTCTCGCTGTCGCTGTGCAAGAGGGTTGCTGTGCATAGCAACAACAAGAATAATGAAGCCAAAAAACGAAGCCTGACGTCAAGCAAAACGACTGCGCCTAAGGTATCAAATTCATCAAAGGCATCGTTAAAAACTAAAGGTCTGCGGCGGTGGCAACTTCAAGATCGCTCCTTGCGGCAACAGAACTACCTGCCATCTGCAGCGCGATCGCCTTGTTTGGCGGTCTGTGAACAGACTCACTAGCCATAGACGCCTCTGGCCCCTCGGCTGCGGGTGAAAAGCCTTCAGAGACCGGACCTTTCGCCGAAATCTGCGAGATCGCCTCGCTGACGCTCTCAGGAAGGACCACTATCAAACCATCATCCGGCGCATTGTCCAATGCCAAGTTCAAGGCCTTGGCCTCATCTAGTTCGACTGTATGGGGCAACTGCTTGCCAGAGGCGGCGTTGGCCTGCGCGATGCCTTTGACGATGAGGGCTGCAACTTCCCCCGGAGCCCGTCCCCGTCGATCGACGTCCTCTTTCACCACAACCTGATCGAAAATATCGCTGCAGAGTTCACCTAGCGCTATGAGATCTTCATCTCGGCGATCGCCTGGGGCACCGACAACGCCTACTGAAGACCCTGGCCAGTTTTTCACAAAGCTGCCAACTGCTTCATAACCAGCCGGATTGTGAGCATAGTCTACTAGCGCGTGGTAGCGGCCCATATTAAAGAGATTCATGCGGCCTGGAATCTGACTTGCTGACGGCTGGAAAGTTTGCAGCGCCGTACGAATCTGCTCTATTTTGATGCCCTGAACAAACCCAGCTAGGCTAGCGGCAAGGGCGTTGGCGATCATAAAGGGGGCCCGCCCGCCCATGGTCAGCGGCACGCGCTCAGCTTTTACAATGCGGTGCAGCCAGTCTTGCTGAAGAATAGAGATGTAGCCATCTTCATAGACAGCGGCAATCCCACCCTCTTGAAGATGCGATCGCACCAGCGGATTCTCTGAATCCATCGAGAAATAGGCAACCTTTGCCTTCACCCGTTTAGCCATCGCCGCCACTCGTTTGTCATCAGCATTTAGCACCGCATAGCCGTCGTTCTGCACAGACTCTGCCACTACGGCCTTCAGCCTAGCTAGCTGATCAATCGTATCAATATCGCCCATCCCTAAATGGTCGGCAGCAACATTCAGCACAATTCCCACATCACACCGATTAAAGGCAAGTCCTGAGCGCAGCATTCCACCCCGAGCCGTTTCTAAGACCGCCATGTCTACAGTCGGATCTTCCAATATTATTCGAGCGCTCTGCGGTCCGGTGGTATCACCTTTTTCGACCAGGTTATTGCCGATGTAAATACCATCTGTGGTGGTGAAGCCAACCGTGTTGTACACCTGACGGAAAATATGAGCTGTTAACCGCGTCGTCGTGGTCTTACCGTTCGTACCGGTAATTGCCACGATTGGGATGCGTGTAGGACTGCCAGAAGGCAGCAGCATTTCTAAAATGGGTGCGCCTACATTACGCGCGACCCCTTCACTAGGGGCCACATGCATCCGTAGGCCAGGTGCGGCGTTTACTTCTACAATCACCCCGTCTGCGGTGGATAGCTTTTTAGAGATATCGGTTGTTACCACGTCAATTCCGGCAACATCAAGCCCAATTAGCCGAGAGGCCCGCTCGGCAATCCAAATTGTCTGCGGATGAATTTCGTCAGTGCGATCTACCGCCGTCCCGCCCGTACTCAGGTTCGCAGTCTCTCTTAGATAGCAAATTTCACCAGTTTTTAATACGCTCTCTAGCGTTAGGCCCTGGCTTTCTAACAGCTTGTCGGTTGTTCTATCTAGCCGAATTTTTGTCAAGATGTTATCGTGTCCGTCGCCGCGCTTTGGATTGAGGTTTTCTTTTTCAACCAGCACGTCAATTGAGTCTTTGCTGTTACCGACGACATGCGCCGGAGTTCGCTCTGCAACCGCGACCACTTTGTGATCTACCACTAAAATTCGGTGGTCTCGGCCTTGATAGTAGTGCTCTACTATCACCCCATCAGACACTAGCCTAGCCCGGTCGTAGGCGACTTCGGCCTCTTCCCAGGTTTTGATATCTAGCGTAATTCCCCGACCGTGGTTGCCGTTCAGCGGTTTGACAACAATCGGATAGCCGCCTAGGTAATCTAGCGTATCCTCAAGCTCACGTAGAGAATAGACAACGCTGCCCTTAGGAACAGGAATGCCCGCATTTCCCAAAATTTGTTTGGTGCCTTCTTTATCGCAGGCTAGCTCTACGCCCAAGATATTGCTATGAGAGGTGAGTGATGCCTGAACGCGCTTTTGGTGAATACCATAGCCAAACTGCAACAGGTTACGAACGGGCAGCTCCAACCAAGGAATTTGGCGCGCTTCGGCAGCTTTTACTAGCGCCTCTGTACTGGGCCCTAGCGAAGCAGCAAACCTTAGCTCGCTAAGGTCGTATAAATCCTGCTCTAGCTCGCTCTGCGGGTACTGGCCTGTCTCAATAATGCTCTCACACAGGCGCAGCGCGGCTCTACCAGCATAGCGACCAGCTTCTTCATTTTCGTATTGAAAGACGACCTGATAAATACCGGGCGTTGCCGTCTCACGCGTGCGACCAAAGCCGACGGGCATGCCTGCGAGCGTTTGTAGCTCCAAAGCAACGTGTTCTATGATGTGGCCCATCATGGTGCCAGTTTGCAAACGGCTAAGGAACCCACCTCTCACGCCAGGCGAACAAAAGTGATCGACAAGACTTGGCAGCGTTTCAACTAGCCCGTCATAAAACCCATCGATAGTATTGGAGGGGCGATCGGCTAGATCTTCTAAATCTAAGCGCATCACAATCAGCTTGGCGTAACGGATACTCCAATAGTTAGGGCCGCGAAGGGTTTGGGTTTTAAGGACTTTCATAGGTTAGGAGAAGCAGCTGGTAAGCGTAGGTAGACTTCAAATGCTCTTGAGATAAAGTGTAGAAAAAACTCAGTAAAAATTCACGCGAAACCGGTATAAAAGATAAAAATGTCTCAGCAATTGGGTTTAAGGCCTTCGAGAGCAACAGATTCTAAGCGACTATCGGCCTTAGCTTATTGACCTTGGTGATTTGTGGCTCTTGATTGGCTCCGCTTCGAATTGATGAGCGTTTGAATGGCTGATGAATAATGACCGAGCGAATGGCAATCAAGTAATGATTGAGGACATCAGTTAGCAGGTGGTCATCGGGTGAACGGTCATCGGATGAACGGTTATTGGGTGAACGGTCATTAGGCAAACGGTCGCCGGGGAAACAGCCACTTGGGGAAACGGCTGATAAAAGGGCTACCTCAAGGAAGCTTTGAAGAAGCTGGCGTGAAAGGTATCCGTTCACTAAGACGCTGGCGCTTGGGCAGTCCGCTTGGGCTCAAGTGACACACTTCAAGATTGAAGCTGAAGCACAGCCCGCTTTTGATAGTCGTAGCAGTCACCTTTTTTCAAAACATGTACTCTGAGGTTGTGAAGGCTCAAAGGAGAATCCTCACTTATCAGGGGATGGTTGGTATGGGTAAGGCTGCCGGGATCGACAATTGTGATGGTGCCTTTGCCTAGTGCTTGAAAGGTGCCATCGTCTCCAAGAGCGATACAGGTGTCTTCGTCAATGCCGACGCCTAAGCGATTAGGATGAGCTGCGATCGCACTTAGTAACCGCGCCATCCGGTTGCGGTTGTGAAAGTGCTGATCGACGAGTAGCTCGGGCACAAAGCCTAGTCCGTTCGTTAGATCTACTAGCGACTGGTTGGGCGATTCACCGCTGCTGCCGCCTGCAATCATGTCTTCGCCCATAATCGCTGCGCCTGCGCTCGTTCCAGCAATCACTAAGTCATTGGCATGCAGCCTCTCTTTGATTAAGCGAATGACTGACGTGCCGCCGAGCAAATCACGCAGCCTGAGCTGGTCGCCACCTGTGATAAAGACACCTGTACAGTCTTTAAGCGCATCTTGCCAGCGGGATTCTTCGCTTTCGCTGCGAGAGCGAATATCGAGAACTTGTACTTGAGCTGCGCCCATACCCTTGAAGATTTGATAGTAGCGATCGCCCACAATAGTAGGCTCGCGAGATGCAGAAGGAATAATGCCGATCTTTGCGCTGCTACCGCCAGCGCTTTCAAAAAAAGCCCTTAGGATTTCGCAGCCGTTGGTCTTATCTTCTGCCCCACCAATGATCATCACTGGGTACCGGGTAGAAATTGCCATAGACTTTTGAGCCAAACGTGATTTCATCTCCAGCATAGAACTATCCCTGACATTTATTAAGGGCATCCGTTTCAACCTCCGTATGTTTCCAACATATGATCGACATATGTATGATTAAACGCAAGTAGGTTAAAGCCGCGCTCAAACGTATTTATCTATACCAAATTATCAACCGCGCACTGGGCCCTATGTTGTATCCATTCTTACTAAACACACGCACATCCCACCTGTAACAGCTATGAGTCAAGCAGACGTCGATCAGTCTTTAGAATCTCTCCGTGCTGAAATAAATCAGCTCAATACACCTGACACAGCGGTCAAAGACAAGCTACTCCAATTGATTGGCAGTGTGGAAAAGCAGCTACAAGACCCTGAAGACTCAGCGCATAAGCAGACCAACTTACAAACGCTGCCCACGCTGATTGAACAGTTTGAGAGCGAGCACCCTACCGTGACTAGAACGCTCTCTAAGCTGCTCAACACCCTCAGCAGCATGGGGATATAAGTACTCTAGCCGTGACCATGGCAGTACTTGAACGGTTTTTTGCTGCCGCACCAGCAAAGATGCGACAGCTTAGGTTGATAGGGCGGCAAAATTTCTCCTTCTAGATAAAACCACCGTCCCTTTTCTCGAATAAACCTAGAGCGCTCGTGTAGCTGAACCGCGCTATTTGCACTGTTGGCTGTACGGCTAGCTGCATTATTTACAGCAGGACCCAGCCGGGGGCGGTAAGCCGCCACAAATTCTACAACGCCTGTCTTGTCTTTCTTTTGCCCCTTTTGCCTGCCAATCACCAGCAGATTTATCCACTCGGTGGCACCGATTGTTTGTAGTATGCTATCTCGCTCGCTCGCAGCTTGATCCTCAGCCGCCGCGCTTAAGTGATGCGTTGCCAGTAGATAATTGACATGTCCAGTACAAAAGGCGCTATAGCGCGATCGCATTAGCGACTCGGCCGTCGGTGCGGCAGCCGTCCCTAGCAGATAGGGCTCACAGCAGCGCGAGAACGATCGATGGCTACCGCAAAAGCATTGACAAGACATCTCTTTTAAACGGTCCTCTTTCCATCTACGCTAAACAAACCTGGCCCATTGGCAATGGTCATCAGCAGACCTCCTATCAACGCAAGGTTCTTCAAAAAGCCGCCCAGATCGCTCGTCAACGGATGAAAAATGAGCGTCGTTGGTATTAAGAACGCAATCAATAACCACGCCCCTATTTTAGTCTGATAGCCCAGCAGCAAGAACACTGCTCCCACTAGCAAAAATACAATCGTGCCCACAGCCAAAACGCTGGCTAGCGGTAGTCCTTTATTGGCAATCGTCGAGACAAATCCCGAAAATCCGAGCAGGTGCTTGATCCCCGAATTTAGAAAAATCAATGCTAAACAAATGCGTCCTGCTAAAGCTAGATACATCAAAAAGTCTCCTTTGATAACTGGTCAGAAGATCTAGAGATTAGCAAAGCGATCGCCTGTCTAACCGTATTCTACGATGAGAATATGATGAGAAAGCTTTCAGAGCTAAAGCCGCGGCAGCGCCATAAAACTAACCTGCTGGCGTTGCTGCTAAAATAGCTCAATGGTTGCCAAATAGAACATTTGTTTTACTATGTCAAATTCTGCTGCTAGCGCTGGAATAGCCACAAACGAGCAGGCTGAGACTATTCCAGATGTTCTTCCTGGGCTAACACTCAGTCAGCAGCAGTGGGAAGCTTTGCAGGCGCTAGAAGATTTTATCCACAGCGACGAAAAAATCTACCTGCTGACGGGCTACGCAGGCACCGGAAAAACCACTCTGCTTCAGGCGCTGATTAGCCGACTTCAGCAAAACCATGACAACAGACCAGTAGTCCTCACCGCGCTCAGCAACAAAGCTACCAAGGTTTTACAGTCGATGGCCTACCGCTGGGGCTGCGAAGTAGACTGCATGACCTGCTGCAAGCTGCTAGGACTAAAACCCGTCATTGACAAGGAAACAGGCGGGCAAAAGTTTGAGCCAGATCGCGATCGCAAAAACCTAACCACCGAATACGATCTTGTGGTTGTAGACGAATGCTCCATGATCAACGAGGAGATGTGGATCCTGCTAGTGAATACCGTCTCCAAATTCACCCAGCGCACCCAGCTCCTTTTTGTTGGCGACTCTGCCCAGCTTCCTCCGGTGGGCGAGGCCCAATCTCCCTGCTTTGAGCAAACTATTGCCCGCAGCGATTTAACCGATGTTATTCGCTACGGCGGTGCAATTGGCCTCTTAGCAGAAGAGGTGCGCACACATCTAGAGCGGCAGACTATGCCTCGAGCAGCGAGCGATCGCAATGAAACCAATACCGAAGGCATCTTTACTATTCCTCAACGTCACTGGGAAACCCTGATGCTCCGTGCCTTTAAAAGCGAAGCCTATAGCCGAAACCCCGATCAGGTTCGCGTTTTGGCCTACACCAACGCCAGAGTCAACTATCTAAACAACAAAATTCGCGCCGCTATCTACGGCGATCAGGCTGCCCGATTTATGCCAGGAGAGCGCCTAGTGGCCCGCAACGCCTGTATGGGCCGAGACGGCATCTTACTACAAACCTCTGAAGAGTGCGAAGTCCAAGAAGCTTACCTAACCCGATTTGAAGGCTGGCTAGTGTGGGAGCTAGCAGTCACAACCGACGAGTATCAAGAGCGCACGCTCAGAGTCCTGCACGAAGACGAACAGCAGCGCCTAAAAGAGATTCTCTCTAACTATGCCGAGCAAAAACAGTGGATGGCCTTTTGGGACTACAAAGAACTCTTCCATGACCTGAGCTATGCCTACAGCCTCACCGTTCACAAAAGCCAAGGCTCTACTTTCCAAGACGTTTTTGTTGACGTACCCAATCTCATGCTTAATCGCAAAGCAACAGAACGCAACCAGCTTTACTATGTCGCCTTTACCCGCGCATCAAAAAGGCTGTTCCTACTGGCATAGGAACAGCCGATAACCCTTGGTTCGAAGCCTTTATCCTAAATCTACAGCCTAACTTTCAATGGCCGTAAAGTTTGTCCCAAGCTAAAAAAATTTTGGCCAACAACAAACGCATCTAAACGCGTGGACGACGACCCATCACAAGTGATACGACAAACAGCACTAGAAAAACAAAGAACAAAATCTTAGCAATGCTGGCCGCACCAGCCGCTAGTCCACCGAAGCCAAGTACAGCCGCAATCACAGCTACAACTAAGAACAGTAAAGAGTAACCTAGCATGAGAAAACCTCGTAAATTAGTACCTGATCAAACGGACTCTGCCAAGCGGAACAGTGTGCCTGACTAATTAAACACTAGCACTGGATAAGACCGATCTTCCTTGAGAGAGACTTAGATAGAAAGCAAGGGTATGTTTACGTAGGTCGTTGGTAACGCTTATGTCTTGGCAAAGATTTCCTAATGCCCAATTTCGTGGCTAATCATTTCAATTGCCTGATCGATCTGTCGTTTACTCACCATTAAATTAGTGACCGCTCGAATGGTATGTGGACCATTGGCTAGCAAGGCTACACCTGCTTGCCCTAGACGTTTTACAACTTCACTTGCATCGTACTTAGGCACGGCAAAATTGACAATATTTGTCTCTACGCTCAGCGGGTTTATCTCAATGCCGCTAATGCCTTGCAAGCCTCTCGCTAACCACTGAGCGTGGTCGTGATCTTCGACTAGACGATCGCGCTGATGCTGCAACGCATAGAGTGCGCCTGCAGCAATCATCCCCGCCTGGCGCATTCCCCCGCCAAACATTTTGCGAAACCGCCGGGCTGTTGCCATCTGCGCAGCCGATCCGACTAGCGCTGAGCCCACAGGCGCACCTAGTCCCTTAGAAAAACAAACGCTAAGCGTATCAAACGGCTGAGCATAGTCAGCCTCAGCAATTCCTGTCGCCACGCATGCATTCCAAAAGCGAGCACCGTCCATATGCAAACGCAGATCTTTTTGCCGACAGACCTTGGCAATCTCTTGGATAGTCTCTAGTGGAAAAATTTTGCCGCCGCCGCGATTGTGCGTATTTTCGATACAAACGAGCTGCGGTCTGGGGAAATGCGGATTGTGCGGACGCAGCGCTTTGACGAGCGCCGCTGCCGAAAAAATGCCTTCATCACCAGGCAATAGCCGACAGCTCACGCCCGAGAGGGCAGCAGGGCCACCCCCTTCGTAGTAGTAAATGTGAGCTTCTGCTTCTAGCAAGACTTCGTCACCAGGCTGAGTGTGCGATCGCAGCGCCACCTGATTTGTCATCGTGCCCGACGGCATATAAACCGCAGCTTCCTTACCCAGCAAGTTGGCCACATAGGCTTCTAGTGCATTTACTGTCGGGTCATCACCTAGCACATCGTCACCAACCGGCGCATTCACCATCGCCTGTCGCATTTGCGCTGTGGGCTGTGTCACCGTATCGCTACGGAGATCAATCATCGTTTTACCTACCTAACTGTCAACAAAACTAATCTAGCTAAACCAATCTAAAACACACCCATTCGAGAGCAACATTAGTGCTTCAAGTAGCCTTGTATACCTTATGTTTTTTATACTTGCGATCGCATTTTGGGCACTTTCTTTTTAGATGGGTACGTTTACCTAACCATCGGATTTCACGAAATACCAGCGGTTAAAAAGATACGAGTATTCCAAAAGATATGAGTCGCTCACTTCAACATAGTCCAAATGCTCATCGCATGCTGAGCAAAATGTCGGCAGCTATCCGCGAAAGCTTTACGCTAGAGCAGGTATGGGCGCTAGAAACCGCACTATTCCCCCGCACTCATCCGATTGATATTCGCTACCGATTGCCGCTGTCAGGCAAAGGGATCTATCTCGTGTTCTTGATTGGCGATAATCGACGAAGCCACGCTAGCGACCGCGATCGCCTCAACAGCGCGCACCCACCCACCATCGCTGCAGCATTAAAGCAAAAATGTCGCCTGTGGCCTAACGCCCATCAAATTTTGACCAGGATGCCCCAAGACATCAGCAGCACGTTTACTCCAGTGCAAATAGGCGCGATAGAAGCGGCTTTGGTTCCTCGCCGTCGCCTTATAAATCTCTATTTCTCTTTTCCTTTCTGCAGCAAAGGAGCTTACTTTGTCTTTGCTGCGATCCTAAACCAAAGAAAAGCGCGCTATTACAGTTGCCAAAATCGCAATCCTTTTGTTGCTCCAGCCGTTATTAGTAGCGTTGTTTTAAGCGCGCTTGCAATTCTAGGTCTTGTCCAGCTTAGAAGCAGCGGACTGCTAGCCGAGACCGATCCGATCTTTCAAGTAGGCGAAACCTTCTACCCCACCACGGTTCCTTTCAAGAAAAACAGAAGGGAGTGCGAAGAGAGCGATCGCCAGTGGCTAGACAATCAGTGCATTGATCACATTCACGATCCTACCTTTTGACTTTGAGCTAAGGCCTTTCAAGCTCGTGATATAGCAGCGCTATAGATGAAAACTCCCTATTAAATTCGGGAAAATTAGGTTATCAGCTAGCGCTCAATCCTATGAATACCCCTGTGCACCCACAAATACAGAGAACTCTAGCCGCAATCGTGGTCACAGACGCAGTTGGCTTTAGCAGGCGCATGTCTCGAGACGAAGATAAAGCACTTGCGATGATCAACCGGGATATCAAAATTATTTCAGAGCTGTGCGAATTTTTTGAAGGGCAAATTCTCAAGACAGTCGGCGATGGCGTTCTTATGTACTTTATTAGCGCGGTGCAAGCAGCGGCCTGCGCTGTGGAGATGCAAAAGACCTTTTTGGGGTATGCACGTAACCAGAAGGGCAATGACCACTTTACCCATCGGGTGGGGGTGCATCTAGGCGATATTTTTTTCAACGATAACGACATGATGGGCACTGGGGTTAACATCGCCGCCCGCCTAGAATCTGAGGCCAAAGCAGGGGCTATCTGTATGTCTCAAGTCGTCTACGATGTCGTCAAATCTAGATTAGAGCTAGATGCTGACTATATCGGTCAGCTCTCGCTCAAGAATATTTCAGAAACCGTTGCTGCCTATAACGTGTGGCCCAAGGGCATGCGCCCAAACAAAAGCACAGAAGAAACCACCGAAGCGGTTGCTCTACTTTCTATTACGCCTGTTAATTCGGCAGTTAAACAGCTGGCAGCGCATCCCAATCACAGGCGTATCAAAAAGCTGCTGTATGGCACTCACCAAGCCTGTTGGGAAAACAATGCGGCTATTTTAGAAGGCATTCCACTAAAGGTACTGCTAGAGTCTTTGACTGACCGCAACGCCAGCATCGAAGAGTGTCGCCATAGCCTATATGAGATTGTTGCCACGCTCAACCGTAAAGACACTTACTCTAAAGTTGCAGAAGTCATTTTAGATGCTTTGCACGAAATGTATATAGAAGCTACTGGCGGCACCCTGCCTGAGTCTGAAGTCGGTGTCGGACTATTAGAAAACCCATTGAACGCACTGTATAAAGATGTCGCACAGCGAATAGAGGAAACCGCCGATCCGGTTCGGATGAAAAAACTGTTGTACTGTCTATGTCATGATAAATGGGAAAGCAACAGTGACTATGTCGCGAGTATGGACACGACTGCACTGATAGAAAGAGTTTGTGAACACATTCCAAGTGCCCGGTGCTTTCAAGAACGGCTGAGAATTGTCTTGCTCAGGCTTAACCGCAAGGCGAAGTATGCTCCTATCGCCGATGCCCTCTTTCGAGAATGCCAGGTTCTATATCCAGATGTTGACAGCCCAATTTCTATGCCTGGAAGCGTTGTGATAGAAGAATCGCAGACAGAAAACACTCAGATTAGTCCAAAAAGGTCTGCTCAACCATCTTCACAGCAGTCCTCACAGCCACAGCAGTCCTCACAGCAGACAGCCGCGGCTCCTTCATTCGTTCGTTCGGCACCGGTTGGTCACTAGCTTACCTATCCAGCTTGTCTATCTGCTGGCCATTGAGAGAACTGCCAGCAGGTTGAAATTGACATGATCAAAGTCTATTAACGTTCATTAACGTCCAAATCGCCAACATTGCAGGAGGATTGTAGCTTAAGCTTTTATTATTCAAAGGCGTTAGCTGCACAGGTAGCAGGTTGACAAATGGGTACTCCTAAAGTTTTTATCGACGGTGAAGCGGGCACGACTGGCCTACAAATTTATCAGCGCCTATCGCACCGAAACGATATAGAGGTTATCAGCATCGATCCGGCTAAGCGCAAAGACGGGGCGGAGAGAGCCAAGCTGATCAACGCGGCGGATGTGGCTATTTTATGCTTACCAGATGATGCCGCCCGTGAGGCAGTGGGCTGGATTAATAATTCAAAGACAAAGGTGTTAGATGCAAGTACCGCTCATCGTACGGCTGCGGCATGGGTGTATGGCTTTCCTGAGATGGCCCCTGACCAGCGGCAAAAGATTGCCTCAGCTAGCCGAGTGAGCAATCCGGGCTGCTATCCTACCGGTTTTTTGGCTGCGATCGCGCCCTTAGTCCGCACCGACACCTTGCCTAATAGCTTTCCGGCTACCGTCAACGCCATTTCTGGCTACTCTGGCGGCGGCAAAAAAATGATTGCTCAGTACGAAGGCTTTCGTACTGAAGATCCTCAGCAGGCCGAGTCCAAATCACCCTATAGTCCGTATGGATTGAAGTTTGGGCACAAGCATGTAAAAGAGATGCAGAAGTACTCCGGGCTAACGCATGCGCCTTTGTTCGTACCCGCTGTCGGTGACTTTGAGCAGGGAATGGTGGTACAGATGCCGCTGCCGCTGTGGGCCCTAGATAACCCGCCTACCGGCGCACAAATTCATCGCGTTTTGGATCGGCACTACGCTAAAGAGCCGTTTGTACGCGTCATGCCGTACCAGCAGCCAGAACTTTTAAGAGACGACAATTTTTTAGAGGCCAAAACAGCCGTCAATACAAATGAAGTACAGCTATTTGTGTTTGCCAATGACAATACCCAAGAGGCCCTGCTAGTCGCTAGGTTAGACAATCTGGGTAAGGGTGCTTCTGGCGCGGCTGTGCAAAATCTCAACATTATGCTGGGGCTGCCCGAAGATAGTGGACTACAGCCGTAGAAAAAATAATTCTTTAACAGAGAAGTTAAGAGAGAAACAGACATGGTACAAGTCAAAGTGACAGGACACGCGCAGCAGCTAAATCCAATAAAGGCACGGCTGTCTGATGTTATTCATAGCTGTTTGCAAGAAGCATTCGGCATTCCAGAAAACAAACGTTTTCAACGGTTCTTTCCACTAGCCTCAGACGATTTTTACTATCCGACCGAGCGCTCTGACAAATACACCATCATTGAGATTGTGATGTTTGAAGGGCGCTCTGTTCCAACAAAGAAAAAGCTGACCCGACTGCTACTTGAGAAAATTCCTCAGACGCTGGGCATTTCAGTAGAAGATATAGAGATAGCGATGTTTGATTTGCCCAAACACAACTGGGGAATACGGGGGATGCCAGGAGATGAAGTGGTTTTGAACTATTCAGTCGATAGCTGAAGCAGCGATCGCACGCCATATCTGACCGTAATGGTTGATTATGGCCTGAGTTGACCATAGCTAAATGAACAAATAAAAAGGCCGCGAGCCTAAGCCTGCGGCCTTTTTATTTGGCCTTTTTACCTGGCCTTCTTACTTATGAGTGTGAGCTGGAAAGCTAAAAGAGAGATTCTCTCAATCAAGGCAAGCTAAGACCTTTACCACAAAGCCCGAGGCGAGTTGTTCTGCGCAGGCGCGGTGCTATTATCTTCCATCTCAGACGTAGGTGGATTTGGCCGAGGTGTAGCAGTCGGAGTTGGTGCTTCGGTCAAAACTGGGCCTACTAGCGCTAGCACTTCAGACTGGGTCGCATACCCATCAAATGAATCTGAGCTGAAGGGAATAGGAGAGCCCATTCTGTTTTCGTTATAGATCACTTCGCTACTGCTAGCGTTGGCTGAAATCCAAGGATTTACGTCAGCGCCCAGCAAAGTGCTCCGCAAATATCTCACGCCTGCAGCGTGGCGAGCCTCTACGCTGTGAATGGCTAGCGCGGCAGCTAGCACGGTCTTACCCGCATCACCAGCTGCTAGCAAATTTTGGACCTGCCCTTTGTAAGCAGCTACACCCAAATCCTCAACGTACTGCCCAACCAGCAAAAAGTCTGTTGGATTGGCAAACGGATCGCGGCCTAGGATAGCAGAATAGTTAGGATTAGTCGGAATTGTAATGGCATTTGGATCGCCACCCAAGGAGGGTAAGACGGCTGAGAGATCTGCAACATGCTGGGCTTCGTCTTGGCCATAGGAAACGATCACCTCTTTGGCGGCTTGTGGCACACCAGAGAGACCGCCATTTTGCGCCGCCACCACTGCCCGGCGATAGAAGTCAGCTTCTAGCTTTTCGAGGGTGAGGGCATATTCAGTTACCTGTCTGGGGGTCAAAACGGCATCTTGGGCGTGGGCCGCAGACGCAGGAGAAAGGCACAGCAGTAGTAGTGATAAAGAGAAAACTAGCGCTGTTCCGCTGGCTAGGCGCTGGACGCGAGCCGTTTTCTGACTTACTTTCTGGCTTATTTTCTGGCCTGCTTTTTGGGCTATCTGGCTGCACTGACTGCCAAGGCGGCTAGGCAAGCGCAGTAGAACCCGATTGAATGGCTGAAGCATCAGATTAATAGTTATCTTCATTAAATTCCTCCTGACGCTATGCGACGAGCGCGCCGTTGATTGGATTGTTGAGAATGCCGAGTGAACCCACAATAGAGACAATTTGCATAGGGCTGTATAGCTCGTCGTAAGCTTTACCTTTTAAGGGGTTGAGGCTAGCGACTAGATCTTCATCAGCAATGAGGCGATCGCTGTCTGGTTCGGTGGTAGGTCTGCCAAGTAGAGCCCGAACACCGCCCGCATGGCGAGCTTCAACCGATACGATAGAGCCTGCAGCTAGGATGTAAGTTGGGTTTGTGAGGCTAGGGCCAGCACCGTTGTAAGCATGAACGCCAACGTCTTCTAAGATGACGGCTGTGTTCAGGATGGTGTCGCGATCGCTCAATATAGCGCTCAAACCGTCGGGGTTAAAGCTTAGATCGGCTGTTTCAAAGAGAACGTCATCGCCTAGAACACTGCGCAAAAACGTAACGTGGGCAGCTTCTTGACTGCCGAGGACTCTGACATAGTTAAGTTCTTGCGGGTCGGTAATGTTGCCGGAGCTAGCCGCTGCGGCGTAGAAAGCGGCTTCGAGCTCTTCGAGCAGCAGCGCGAAGTTAAGAATGCCGATGTCATCAGCGTTGAAGGTGAGGGTGGCCGCCGTGCCAGATTGGGCAATAGATTGAGCTCGAACAGCTTTGGGCAAAGTAGCTACTGCTAGCCCTGCGAAACCCCAAAGCCCCCATTTCATTAAACCTCGTCTTGAGGCAGACAGTGTTACCTGTTGCGTCATATCAGCATCTCCCGAGCCTATTTAATAGATATCTTGAAGTGAGCGTATGGAACTTGATGTTTGAAGCGAGTAGATATTTACACTCTTAAAACTATGGCAGAACTGCGACTGAAACAGTTCGTCAAAAGGAATAGATCTAGAGACAATAAGTCCAATTACTCAGTTGCTAAAGGGTCATTCAAAGCTTTTTGTGATGCACAAAGTGAGCTATCTGCAAAGAAGCCAGCAAGAGAATTGTTCGAACTTTTTATGTGTCTTTCTTCTGTTTAACTTTCTGTTTGTATTCCTTTAGTTCCTATTTGATGGCGAACAGCCCAATCAACGTTCATTCGAAGCAGCCCATTGGACGTTCGTTTGAACGTTCGTTGAATGTACGAGCAGAAAGCCTATTTGGATGCAGCTATTCCTCGCAGAAATTCTTCGTAAAATTACGGCTTGCAAAAATTACGGCTCGACGGTGACTGGCGTGCCTAAGGCGATAATGTCGTAAAGCTCGCGGATGTGTTCGTTGTACATGCGAACGCAGCCGTGAGAAGCCGCTCGGCCTACAGAATCGCGGTTGGGTGTCCCATGGAAACCAATCACGTTAGTGCCATCTGTCCAGAAACCAATCCAGCGATCGCCCAAAGGATTGTCTGGACCGGGCGGCATAATTTCATTGGTAAACGGATTGGTCCACCCTGGCTCTGAAAGCTGTGAGGAGACCTCAAAGTCTCCGGTCGGTGTTTCCCAGCCGGAGCGGCCAACTGCTACTGGGTAGCTGGTTTCTACGGTTTCACCCCGCTGAACGTACACGCGGCGATCGCTTAGGTCTAGCCGCAGGCTTAGCGCTTGTTCTGCTGATTCTGTTTCAACTGGTTCTGTTTCAGGTGCTTCTGTTTCAGTTGCTTCTGTCTCAGCAGGCGCGGCGACTGGATGTGTGGGGATAGTCTCTAGTAAATCTTGTAGGCGAGGAGGCGTGGATTGAGCGATCGCAGCTGAGCCTAAGCTACTGAGCAATAGAGTGCTCAAACTTCCTAGCATTACTCGATAAATCAGCTTGTTACGACGCATTTAGTTCAAATTTGTAGAGGATGGGTCAAAAGGGATGAATCGAGACAGCCCGGAGATCAAATAGATATGTTGACACTACCCTAAGCTAATAGCAAATCGACTTGTTTTGCTTTCCGCCCTGAAAAGTGGCACACTCAGACATTGACAGGCATCGCAGCGCTTTCGTTGATTTCTAACGCGGGCGTTTTTTAAGATTTTCCGTTCATTCTATGCTGGCTCCGTGTTTGGCTTTGTATTGAGAAATTTTGAACCAAGAGCCAGGACCAACTTCTTTTTCAAACTCATTGATTACCCACTCGCCCGGTTTTCCGCCCGCGCCTCGCGCACTTTTGTATAGATAGTCTACAATCGCTAGCTGCTCATCCCAGTTTGGGCGGGTGCCAAACAGCGAGCCCAAGCACCAGCCCAAAGCTGGCTCGCGTCCGCACTGATCAAAAAAGGTTCTATCGGCCCAGCCGGGGCCCCGGTTAGCTTTGAAGGCACGCCGACGATGACCATGATACAGCTCTACTAAGGTGGGAACATCACGAATTTGACGGGCCTGTTCGTTTGAATAAACTTCAACCATGTCTTCTGTGTTTACAGGGCGATCGCTAATCCACTGATGGCTACAGTCAGGGCATTTGACGATAAAGGTAAGAACAATGCGGCCACAGGCAGGGCAGGGTTTGGTCGGTGGTGCGCCGCCGCCACCAGAAGAGGCTTGGCGAGTCGGCAGGCTGTAGCTTTCTACATCTTCTGGAAAGCCCAGGCGCTGTAGGTTACCGGCTTGGTCGAGAATAATGCCGAAGGCTTTGCCGGTGTGGGGAGAGATTCGCATTACCCGCCCTAGCTGCTGAAAGTGCATAGCACTAGATTTGGTAGGACGCAGCATGAGGCCAACTTCTACGCTGGGCTCGTCGAAGCCGATGCTGATGACGTTGCAAGAGGTCAACACCGTCAGCTCGCCGGTTTTGAGAGCATGATAGAGCTTTTTGCGGTCTTTGATAGTGGTGTTGCCATCAACGGTATCGGCAGTGATGCCAGCTTTGCGGAACTGTTCGGCGACGTGCTTAGCATGTTCAATATCGACACAAAAAGCGATGGTGCGCTTGCCGTGGCCGATACGAAACCACTCTTCAACAATTTTTTCAACCAGCTCGGTGCGATCGCACGCATTCTTCAGATCTCTCTCATCATAATCTCCTCTAGCCGTCTTCACGGCCTCCAAATTCGCCATACTGTCTCGCGGCATGCTGTAGTATTTCATGCGTGAGAGATAGCCCATCTCTTGCAGCACGCTGGGTACAGGCGAAGAGACCAGCGTGTCTAGATAGTCTCCTAACTGCTCTTTGCCCAGTCGTAGCGGCGTCGCGGTCATTACCAAGTGCACCGCATCCGCATGCGTCTTTAGCATCACCTTTTTGCCCACTTTGCTAAAGAGCGTAATGTGGCCCTCATCGTAAAACACCACATCGGCAGGCCACTTTTGCCACCATCGCCGCTTGGCCATTGTTTGAATGCTGGCAATTTGAATCGGCGCGGCGCGATTTTCTTCCCAGCCTGCTTTGATAAAGCCGCACTGCAGACCAAACGCCTTCATTTTCTCGTAAGTCTGGCCTACTAGCACGTCTAGATGCACCAGAAACATCAGCCGCTTGCCCGCTTCTTCGGCATGAGCACAAATCTGGCCGCTGATAATGGTTTTTCCGGCCCCGGTTCCGGCCACAATGGCGATTCGCTGATGGCCTTCGTTCAGCTCACGGTAAAGATCATTGATCAGCCCCACCTGATAAGGGCGTAGGGTAGGTGAGCTAGCAGTCGTAGGAGGGGCGATCGCAGGCGACGGATCGTCTGACAGGGCGGTCGCATCTACGGTCGCATCATTTACGGTCACATCTGTCGCATCAATAGAAGACGGTGAAAGCTGAGACATAGGGCAAAGTAGGCATCCAACAGAAATCTGCTGGTGAGCATTCTGTTAAACAATCTATTCAGCAAGTTCTGTTAATAATAGGCGCTACGGCATAATATCAGCCAGCGCTATGGCCAGAAAAGAAAACAGCGATAAAACAACCGAATTGTGCAACGGGTGATACAAACCTGTTTTCTTCATTGGTCTAGATAGGAGAATTCTACTGGCTGCGGCCATGAACAGTGTCAATTTAGCGTTTCTCTAATTACTTTCAGTAGCTCATCGGGATCAATCGGCTTGGCGAGGTAGCGCTGGAACCCGGCGGCGATCGCCTGCTGACAACTTGGCTCGCCAGCATAGGCCGTCAGCGCCAGCGCCATCGTCTCGCCGCCTTGGTCGGCAGGCAGAGAGCGAACCTGTTTTATCAACGTATAGCCGTCCATTTCTGGCATACCGATATCGCTAATTAAGATATCAGGCGGGGCTTGATGAATATTAGCCAGAGCCGCTGCGCCTGAGCTAGCCATTGTGACGACAGCGCCTGTCTGTTGAAGTACAAAAGCAGTAATTTCTAGCGAATCAGGTTCGTCGTCAACTAGCAGTACTCGTAATCCTTCAAAGAAATGCGCCGCCATATGGTTGGCCTCTCTAGAACTTTCGTCAGTGCTCCCGCTAGTACTTTCACCGGGACTCTCACCGGGACTCTCATCGGGATTCTTACTGAAGTTCTCACTGAGGCTTTTGCTGGAAACAAGCAGACTTTCTCTCGCAGGCATCGGCGTTGGCTGCGTGGCCAAAGGAATCTTCAGGGTAAATGTAGCACCTTGATCTTCTCCGGCACTACCGGCACGCACGGTGCCACCGTGTAGCTCGGTAAGCTGTCGGGTGATCGCCATGCCTAAACCCAAGCCACCAAACTGCCGGGTTGTTGAATAGTCTTCCTGCCGAAAATATTCAAACACGTAGGGTAAAAAGTCTGCCGCAATGCCTTGGCCTGTATCACTTATTTTGACCTGAGCACACAGTCTATCTGCCTGCCGAATTGCCTGTAGCGTCACGCTCACCTGCCCGCCTGTAGGCGTAAACTTTACCGCGTTAGAAAGCAAGTTCCAAACAATCTGTTGTAATCGCCCAGCGTCGCCCATCACCACACAGGGATAGGTTGGAGAAAGGTTTAGTTCGAGGGTCAAAGACTTTTGCTCAGCGGCTAGGCGCATGGTCTCTAGAGCAGAATGCACAACCGTCTTTAGGTCGGTGGGCTGCTTACTAATTTGCATTGTGCCGTGTAGAACGCTAGAAATATCAAGCAAATCGCTAATGAGCTGTACCTGCAGGTTGGCGTTGCGTTCGATAGCCGCTAGCGCAAATGCTGTTTTCTCTTGACTGAGCTTACCTCGCCGCAGTATCTGCGTCCAGCCTAGAATAGGGTTGAGTGGTGTCCGCAGTTCGTGAGAAATCACGGCCAAAAATTCGTCTTTTATTCGATTAGCCCGTTCGGCAGCTTTACGGGCGGTGTGCTCTCTCACCAGCGCCTGTTCGCGCTCTATTTGTGTTTTTCGGCGATCGCTAATATCTAGGATAAAAGCCACTGACTCTTTGCGGCAATCGCCAATGAGGTTGAAGCCGACTAGTACTGGCACCCGGTCGCCGTTTTTACGGATGTATTCTTTTTCATAAGGGGTGCAGGCCCCGGTCGCTTTTGCTTCGCTGATGGCCATTTCATCTAGGAATGAATAGTCTGACGGGGTGATGCTTGTCCAGCGCAAAAGTCCAGAGCGTAGGTCGTCTCGGCTGTAGCCAACGATGCGCAAAAATTCGTCATTAGCATCGTAAATCGCATCGTGAATATCACCAAATGAAATACCGATAACATCCGCATCAAAGAAGCTTTTGAGCTTGCCTTCGCTAGCTAGCAGTGCCTGCTTGGTTTTGTGCGCATTAGCGTTAGTAATGGCAGTGGCCAAATGAGCGGCGATCGTATCAAAAAATGTGCTGTATTCGGCATCTAATGCGATCGCAGGGTTGATGCCTAGCACCAGTAGACCCATAACATCACTTTGATCAGAGGCACAAACAGGTAGTACCCTAGCCTGCGTTACCGGTAAAGAAAAGACGCCCACCGGCAGCGTCGCATCTGCGACCTCAGCCGTCGCATCGGCCAGGGGGCCCGTCATAGCCAAGCGACCTGCCACCTCATCGACCGTTAGGCTATTTTTGGTACGCAGCACCTGCGCAAACAGCCAGGGATCGATCTGGCTTAGTGAGATGGTCTGTGGAAGATATGGCGCGCTAGTTGCCTCGCAGAGAGTAGCTTGAGCGTAGGTCACATCTAGGTGATACAGCGCCGAGAATGGGATATCTGCCGGGTTTTGGGCAAGCGCTTGCGTGGTCAATCGATAGACTTCATCGGTGGTTTTGGATTCGTAGCAGTGGGCCGACAGCGCAGTCAGTACAGCCAGCCGTCGCTCGCTTAAAATTTGTGAGGTGGTTTCACTGAGTACGGTAAAGACGCCCTCAACTGTCCCCGCCGCGTCGCGCAAGGGGCTGTAGGAATAGGTGTAGTAAGATTCTTCTAAAAAACCCTGCCGCAATACGGGCAGCATTATGTTTTCTTCGCGGTTTGCCTGCTGAGTTTCAAAAATGCTCTTTAGCTGTAGGCCGATAACGTGCCAGCTTTCTGGGAAGATGGCTTGAGCGGGTCGCCCGAGTGACTGTGGATGCCGGTTGCGGCCCAAGATAGGCCGAAAAGGGTCGTTGTAAAGCAGCCGGAAGTCTTCGCCCCACCAAACTGCTGTTGGGAAATAGGCATTTAGACAAATGCTCACGGCTGTTTTTAAGCTGACTGACCAGTTTTCAGCCGCACCGAAGGGGGTTTGATGCCAATTGTGCGATCGCATTAACCGCCCCATCTCACCGCCGCCCGCAAAAATGTCATCAGGCTTCTGGGTCATAGCATCGCTTATATTCGTCTTCGCTCGTCTACAGCTTCTGCCGGGTTGCTTAGGACTCCCTTGTCGGCTCAAACCGTTATACTCAAACCGTTATACTCAAACCGTTATGTAGAGCAGCAGGCAACTCGACTCGCAGCGATAAGATCCCGCGCCGCTCGCAGCACTAAGGAATGCTCGCCGGAATGCTCGCCAAAACAAAGTAAAAATGCATCCTTACTTTGCTACATGTCTATCAGCGTACGGTTGCTAGCCCTAGAATATCTCTGTCTGCTGAGGGATATCCCTATCTATTGAAAGACATCTATTAGAAGATAAGTGAGGCAAGAGCCACTCAGCAGGCAGCCCAACGCATCGATTCACTGTCTAGCACTCACGTCTCTAGCGCTCGCATTCTTAGCATTTAGTAGCGGAACTTCTACTAAAAAAGTAGCGCCTTTGCCCTGCCCAGGGCTGCTGGCGCTCACCGTCCCTTTGTGCATGGTGACCAAATGATAAACAATGGCTAGGCCCAGGCCTAATCCGCCAAACTGGCGAATCGTGGAGTATTCTTCTTGTCTAAAATGCTCGAAAATGCAGGGCAGAAATTCAGGACTGATGCCCTGACCGCTGTCTTTAACCTGGAGCTGAGCGCAATTTTCTGCAGCAGACAGCTTTATAGCAATCTCTCCGCCCTCTGGCGTAAACTTCACCGCATTGGAGAGTAAATTTTCAACGATCTGCTGCAATCGGCATTGGTCGCCCATAACGACGACCCGATCGGCCTCGAACTGATGACAAAACCGAATTGACTTTTGTTTGATGTCCAATTGAATCTTTTCTAATACTGCCGCGACGACTTCGTTCAAACACACAGGCGCAGCCTTCAGCGTCAGATTACCTCTTAAGATACGAGAAACATCCAACAAATCGTCAATTAGCGCGACCTGACGCAGCACGTTGCGCTCAATTACCTCTAACGCTTTAGCTGTTCTTTCGGCACTAACATTGCCTCGGCGCAGCAGTTGGGCCCAGCCTAAGATCGGATTGAGCGGCGATCGCAGCTCGTGAGAAATCACTGCCAAAAAATCATCTTTTGTCCGGCTAGCGCTGGCGGTCTGCGCTTTGGCGTCTCTTTCTCGCTTCAGCAGATCTAGCTGTCTGTCTTCAAACCGATGCCGTTCTAACTCGGTGGCAATGCGTAAGCTAAAGATAGTCAAAAGCGCTTTGATAATCTGAGGGGATTTTAATGGCTTTGTATCCATCACCGCTAGCATCCCAATAGGGCTACCGGCAGTATCCACAATCGAAATCGCCGCGTAGCTGTCAGTCTTGGAGAAGGCGATTAGCGCTCCCTTAAAATGGGCCTGCTGAAGATCGCGCTCGTGATAGCAAAAAGCGTTCTGAGTTAAGAGATGATCACAGGGATAGTCCGACGCCCTGTATGTAAAATTGTCGACTGGCTGTCCTTGGTGACAGACCGCCACTGTTGTTAGCTTGGCCGGATCTGGAGTTGTGAATGCGATGTATGCATAGTCTACGGCCAGTGCAGCGGCTAAGTGCCGAGCCAAATCAGTAAAAAAGATATCTCGAACATCTGGAGCGACACCGCTAGATACCTGGGTCAGCCCCTGTGTTGCTCTCGATACCTTAGAATCTGAAAGCCTTAGCTCTAGCTGGCTGATTACCTGACGAGCGATCGCCTCTAGGCTTTCGAGCTGCGATCGCGTCAGCTGATGAGGCACCGTATCACTGACGCAAACCGTACCAACAATGTGGTGATTTGGAGACACTAACGGCACGCCCGCATAGAACCGAATCGCTTTCTCTATTACCGCTGGATTTTGGGCAAACTGCTGATCTGCAGCAGCATCAGGCACTACCAGCGGCTGAGCATTAATCACCACCATCGGGCAAAACCCATGCCCTAATGGCTCTTCTTCTGTATCTACTCCGTAGCAAGAAATAAAACGCTGGCGATCGCAATCGACAAACGTAATGGTTGCCATCGGCACCTGACAAACCTGGGCTGCTAGCCGGGTCAGGTCGTCAAATATAAATTCGGGTATCTCGTCCAGGTTGCTGTACGCATGTAGGGCAGACAGACGAGCCGCATCTTCTAGATATCCATGATTCTGAAATGGACTATCTCTAGGCATAGACATTTCAGCTCATACCTCTCGCTCGCCTAGAGCCTATACGCTGAGAGTCTTGGAAGGCATGAGCAGGAAAGGTATAAGTAGAAAGAGTATGCGTAAAGGAAGTAGGAATCGAAGACATTATGTAGACGTTTTGTTAACGTTTTTTGTTTAAAGAGCTGTTTCTATAAGCTAAATCTAGCAGCGCCACGTCTTCGAAAGCCTCCGCCTTTGTCTATAGATTGTCTACGCTACATACTTCTACCTGCCGCCGAGAGAAATATCTTACTGAGACTGGCTCCTAGCTATACGGACAGATTTCGCAAAATACTTTGAGCGGAAGACTTGTTTTACACAAACGACTCCGCGCAGCCATCGAAGATGCCAAGCACCGATGGCTGCGCGGAGTCGAAAAACTGTGTTCTTTTCGCAGAGCTAGTGCTCAGGGGGCGATGACTGGCTAAAAAGGTTGAGCTGTTTAGGTCTCAATTCTCAGCCCAGCCTACGTCTATCTGGCCGCTACCGCTTCTTTTTCGATCTTCTCTTCCTCTGCCTTCGGCACGACTCGGCCCTCATCCTCAAAGCCTTTGACCTCATTGAAATTGAGATAGCGATAGACCTCACTCTCAAACGGCTCAATCTTACTTGCCACCACTTCCAAATACTGATTCACATCAGGAATCTTACCCAGCAGAGCGCAGGCGGCAGCTAGTTCGGCAGAGCCCAAATATACCTGAGCACCCTTGCCCATTCTGTTGTTAAAGTTGCGCGTGGAAGTAGAAAAGACTGTAACACCATCCTCTACGCGGGCCTGGTTGCCCATACACAAAGAACATCCAGGCATTTCGGTACGCGCACCCGCAGCGGCAAAGGTGCCGTAGTAACCTTCTGCACGGAGCTGTTTTTCATCCATACGAGTCGGCGGACAAATCCACAGGCGACCTTTCACCACGCCCTCATTTTCTAGTACCTTAGCCGCTGCACGATAGTGACCAATATTAGTCATACAAGAGCCAATAAAGACTTCATCGATTTTGTCACCAACAACGTCCGACAGCGTTTTCACATTATCTGGATCGTTAGGTGCAGCAACAATAGGCTCTTTGAGTTCGTTCAGATCAATTTCAATCACTTCCGCATATTCAGCGTCGGCATCAGCGCTCATCAGAGACGGATTCTCTAGCCAGCTCTCCATGTCGGCAATCCGGCGAGCCAGTGTCCTTTCGTCATGGTAGCCCCGCGCAATCATGTTTTTCATTAAAGAGATATTAGAGCGCAGGTATTCAGCCGTGGTTTCTTCACTGAGCTTGATAGTGCAGCCCGCACAGGAGCGTTCAGCAGAGGCATCGGTTAGCTCAAAAGCCTGTTCTAGTTTTAGATCGGGCAGTCCTTCCATTTCTAAAATGCGACCGGAAAAAACATTCTTTTTGTTCTCTTTTGCTACGGTCAACAGCCCTTTCTGAATGGCGACTAGCGGAATAGCATTAACCACATCGCGCAAGGTAATGCCGGGCTGCAATTCTCCGGTGAAGCGAACAAGAACAGATTCGGGCATGTCTAGGGGCATAGCACCGATGGCGGCGGCAAAAGCAACAAGGCCAGAGCCTGCAGGGAAAGAGATACCCAGTGGAAAGCGAGTGTGTGAGTCGCCGCCCGTGCCGACGGTGTCGGGCAGCAGCATTCTGTTGAGCCAGGAGTGGATGATGCCATCACCGGGCTCTAGGGCAACGCCCCCTCTAGAAGCAAAGAAGTCGGGTAGCGTGGCGTGAGTTTGCACGTCTACAGGCTTGGGGTAGGCGGCAGTATGGCAAAAGGTTTGCAGTACCAGCCCGGCGCTAAAGCCAAGGCAGGCGAGTTCTTTCATTTCGTCGCGGGTCATGGGGCCAGTAGTGTCTTGCGAGCCGACGGTGGTCATCAGGGGTTCGCAGGAGGTACCAGGGCGCACGCCAGGAAGACCGCAGGCTTTGCCGACCATCTTTTGGGCGAGGGTGAAGCCTTTGCCAGTGTCGGTGGGAGCGCTGGGCCGAATAAAGATATCAGAAGGTGCAAGATCGAGGGCGAGGCGGGTTTTGTCGGTAAGGGCACGACCAATAATCAGGGGAATGCGACCACCTGCTTGGACTTCGTCAAGAATGGTTTCGGGGACCAGGGTAAAGGTAGAGATAACCTCGCCCGCTTCGCCTGCTTCGCCCGCAGTAATCTTGCCTTTGTAGGGGTGAATGGTGATAATGTCGCCTGTCTTCATTTTGGACACGTCGCACTCAATTGGGAGTGCGCCTGAGTCTTCGGCGGTGTTGAAGAAGATAGGGGCAATTTTGCCGCCAAGGATGACGCCGCCCGTGCGCTTGTTGGGGACGAAGGGAATATCTGCGCCAATGTGCCAGATGACGGAGTTCATGGCCGATTTGCGAGAGGAGCCGGTGCCAACCACGTCACCAACGTAGGCGACGGGATACCCTTTTTGCTTAAGCGCGGCTAGGGTCTCTAGCGGCTTTTCCATGGTGGACTCTAGCATCACCTGAGCATGGAGCGGGATGTCTGGCCGGGTGGTGGCGTGAGGTGCGGGAGAAAGATCGTCTGTGTTGGTTTCGCCAGGAACGTTGAAAACAGTGACGGTGATGGTTTCGGGCACTTTGGGCTTGTGAGTGAACCACTCGGCATCGGCCCAGGCGTCTACAACCTGCTTGGCGTAGGTGTTGGTATCAGCTAGCGCTAGCACGTCATTGAAGGCGTCGTAGATTAGGAGAGTTTTCTTGAGGGCGTCTGCGGCAAGCTGGGCGATTTCTTCGCGGTCGTCTTTAAGCAGGGTAATCAAGGAGGAAACGTTGTAGCCGCCCATCATGGTACCGAGCAGCTCGACGGCTTTTTTGGGTGAAATTAGGGGACTAGTGGTTTCGCCCTGAGCGATCGCAGTCAAAAAAGAAGCCTTGACATAGCTGGCAGGATCTACACCGGGGGGAATGCGATCGCACAGCAGCGCCATCAAGAAATCTTCTTCACCCGCAGGTGGACGCTTGAGCAGATCACAAAGTGCCGCTGTCTGCTCTGCATCTAATGGCAGCGGCGGCACGTTCAAAGCAGCGCGTTGCTCAACGTGTTTGCGATAAGACTCAAGCATATAAATCACTCTCTCTAAAGGACGGAAAAACTGACAATGGAAAACCGGGTCATTGAATCAATCAATCTTCAATTATCCAGTCTAGCGAATTTGTGCATTCCGCTCGTATCGCTGCTCACATATGTCGCTATATTCGGTTGCTGCCTTCAGCAGAAACTAGGCAGTAAGAATCGGGCTGTAGAGCTGTAGAGGTTAGAGCTGTAGAAGTTGGAGGTCAAATCGCAAAAACTCAGTTGGCGCTAGCAGCCGTTGGCCGCTCAGCGTTAAATAGATGCACATCGCGCTGAGGGAATGGAATGCTGATGCCCTCTCGATCTAGCCGTTTTTTGATCTCTTCTTGCAAAGACAGGCTGAGCGTCAGATAGTCCTTAGGTTTTACCCAGGGGCGCACGGCAAAATTGAGACTGCTATCTGCCATCTCCAGAAGGCCAACACTGGGCGCTGGGCGCTCCAAGACCCGGTCATTAACAGTAAGCACCTCCATTAAGGCAGCCTTGACATGGTCAATATCGGTAGCGTAGTCAACGCCAATGACCAAATCTAGGCGCAGCATGCCCTGCGTAGAGTAATTTACCAGGTCGTTTTCGGTCAGCTGACTGTTAGGCATCACCACCGTACGATTGTCGAGCGTTCTGAGCGTCGTTGTTAGCAGCTCGATTTCCATGATGTAGCCGGAGTGGCCGGCAACTTCTACCCAGTCATCTACATGAAAGGGCCGAAAAACAATGATAATAATGCCTGCGGCAAAATTGGTGAGAGAGCCCTGTAGAGCCAAACCAACCGCCAGGCCAGCCGCGCCGATAGCCGCTATCAGTGAAGTCGTTTCTATGCCAATTTCGCCCAAGACGGCAAGAACGACAAAGGCCATGATGACGTAGAACAGTATGTTGCTGGCAAATACCGTTAGGGTTGGGTCTACTTGCGCTCGGGTCATGATCTTTTTGACCAGGCGTTTGGCAAAGCGGGCGATCGCTCGACCAGCAAAAAAGATGGCGATCGCGATTACTAGCTTGCCCAGCAGTGACAAAACCATCGGCTGAAGCGCGATCAGTAGCGCACTGATGCTTTCAAGAGTCATAGGGATTTCAACCTTACTAAATTAATGAGCCAGACAGATAAGTCAGACAGGTAATCCGGACAAACGAGCCAGATAGACCAAAACAGCAGTTTGTCAAAAGGGATTCGTTACTTTGCTCACCGTTTTGGGCTCCATGAGAACACCTCAATACTGATAATTCTTGATACGTTGACGAGGTCTCAAAGTCAATTTTCTAAAGACTGAGCTGCTCTCCTCATATAACAATGTCCCGGCAAAATACATCTCGGCAAGATACGTCCTTGCAAAAGATACGAACCTACCTCCACTTAGTACCGGTGTTTGGCACTCTGCTCTCCTTATGGACGCTTTACGGAAAACCGGCCCCAGCAGCTGAAGCAATCTCTCAAGCAGCTACTTCTTCAGCAGCTGTCGTAGGCAAGACAGACCAAGACATGGCCCAAACCAAAGCGGTTAGCCAGCTGTCGGTTGTTTTAGGCTTGAGCGCGCTGATTGCGATCGCCCTTTTAGGAGGTGCGGCCAGCAGCCAGCCCTCCCAAGTGGCTAGCCTGCGATTCTTGCTTGCTAGCAGCTTCGTAGGTTCAGGCTACTTTCTGCTCAGCATAGGCCTAATATTTCGGGTGGCGACCAACCGTTCTATTCGCCTACCCGGCATCAGCTCACTTAGCCGCCGCCTGCCCTAGTCGCGCATCTGCCTTAGCTACATCTGGCCCTCGTTTCAATAGATTCCATAGCTGACTATCCGATATCTGACACACTTTTCACAGACAATGCTCCCATCATCTGATAAAACAACTTAATGCAAGCTATTGATTCATCTGTCGTTGAAATTTAGCGGGCACTGAGTTCAGCAAGCATCTAGCACAAGCATCTATCAACGGATAGGCAGCTCATTGCCAAAACATCTGTATCTACAAAGGCTCATGACCTACGGTTGACATGTTCTCTAACCTCGCTTCACTTCCTGCCAAAAAACCAATCTTCTTTTTCCAGCACATATGTCTCTCAAACAATTTCGGTTGCCTCGGTGGGTAGGTATTAGTGTTTTACTCGGCGGTGTTACCAGCGTGTCTATGGCCGCAGGTGCCCTGCTCGCAGTTTCACTCGGCACCACACCGCTGTTACAGCGCGAGCTTTCTGCCGAAGAGGCCGCGGTCTTTTCTCAGGATGAACCGATTGCAAGTGCCAATAGTTTGCGACTGCCCAAACTCACGCGGCCCGTCAATATTTTGCTGCTAGGCATCAAAGTCACCAGCTCTGATATTGATGACTATGAGGCGATCGATAGCGATGGCTACGACGCACTCGTTAACTCCTTTGAGGGCCTGTCAGATACGATGCTGATGCTGCGCTTTGACCCCAGCGAAGAGCGCGTATCTGTCTTATCTATTCCTCGCGATACGCGCACTAGCGTTAACGGCGCAGTGACCAAAATTAACGAGGCCAACCGCGATGGTGGGCCATCGGTCAGTGCCGAAGCCGTGAGCGAGCTAATGGGCGGCGTGCCGATTGACCGCTATATGCGTATTAATGTGCAGGGCGTTGAGAAGCTAATTGATGCGCTCGGCGGCGTAGTGGTCAATGTGCCTAAAGACATGAAGTATCAAGATGATTCGCAGCATCTCTATATCAACCTAAAGGCTGGCGAGCAGCGGCTAGATGGCGATCAGGCGCTTCAGTTCTTGCGCTTTCGCTACGACGACAACGGTGATATTGGCCGGGTGCAACGTCAGCAAGTGTTCATGCGATCGCTCGCCAATCAGGCCCTAAACCCTACCACCATTGCCCGTCTGCCCAAAATCCTCAAAGTCATTCAGTCTCACGTAGACACCAATCTATCGGTCGAAGAGCTAGTCGCCCTGGTAGGCTATGGATCACAAACCGAGCGCTCCGACGTGCAAATGCTGATGCTACCAGGCGAATTTAGCACCTATGAAGACTACGCACTGAGCTACTGGCTGCCCAGCTACTCTGAAATCGACGCTATGGTTGCCGACTACTTTGGCGGGCGCGCCGATACCTACAGCATTTCCGAAGAAACCGATCCCTCTTATCTCAACGTTGCTATCCAAGATAGTACTTACGATGATATGGCCGTGCAGTCGCTGGTTAATGCGCTTTATGACACGGGCTACTTCAATGTATTTGTCGATCGCAGTTTGCAAAACCCACTCAGTGAAACGAGAATCGTCGCGCAGCGAGGTGATTTGGAGAGTGCCGAATCGCTTCAGCGCTTCTTGGGTGTGGGTGAGGTGCGCGTCGAAAGTACTGGTAGCTTAGACTCAGACATCACTATTCAGCTAGGTGAAGACTGGCTAAGCGAGCATGGCGAAGAACTATGAGTTTACCAACGTTCCCACTGATGGATTCACCCACAAATTCGCCCGCTGTGGCCTATCAGCTAAAAATCTCGCTGGTAGATAGTGAGCCCGAGATTTGGCGTCGGGTAATTGTCCCAGCTCACATGGATCTAAAGGAACTGCACTGGGTGATACAGCAGGCTATGGGCTGGGAGCGCGCACACACTTATGCTTTTCACCTCAAATTAGCAGAACAAAAAGTCAAGGCCGAACCGTCGCAGCTACTGGCTGACGTGTCAGCTCACGACGAGCCACTGTATTACACCTACGACTTTGAGAGCGGCTGGCTCCATCGAATTACGACTGAGGCAGTCGAAGCACAGGCGGAGCGTCCTGTAGCCTTGCCAACTTGCACCGACGGTGCAGGGGCCTGCCCACCAGAAGGAACAGGCGGCGTCTGGGGATACGGCGAATTTCTAGACCGTCTAGAAGACCCAGAAGACCCAGAATACATGAGCTTGATTGAAACGTACAGCGATTTTAACCCAGATACTTTTGACGTAGCGCAAGCAGCAGAACGGCTACAGGCAAAATTTGGGACCTAGGGCAGTGCATTGCCCTGGGTTAGATCGCTTTAGGTTAGATCGCCTTAGGTTGGGTTGTCTTAATGAGGCGAAGTGCAAATGCGTTCGCGCTTTGCTACCCCTTTGAGAAAGGGCCAGGGGGAGGGCCAGCGGGAGGACCAGTGGGAGGGCCAAAGGGACTTTCTGAATACAGTAAACCGACGATACCTAAGCCAGAGAGCGCGGCGATCGCACCCCAAGCCACCATCAGGCCCAAAACCTCACTGACAAACAGATGACTCGCTAATCGCAGACAGCCACCGACTAGCCAGCCAGCTGCAATCGCCACCCCCCAAATCCCGCTGTTAAACGGCACCCATCGCCATGCCCGCGGCACCTGCCGCCGAATCGCTAGCCACTGCGCCATCCCTAGTCCCGCGCCCACATACGCCCCGTAGATAACGCCTAACAGCCCCCTGAGCAGCAGATTTGGCGTAGCAGGGGCCATCCAGCCCAGCGCCCCAATATGAAACAGCGTCAGTACACTCCAGCCTAATACGCTCGCAATCAGCCAGCGATAGGCGTTAGGCAAGTGCGATCGCAGCATCTGCCACTGCGCCAGCCCAATCAGCGCACCGCCTAGTCCCCCTTCCATCAGGGAAAGATCGCTGCGTTCGCCAATCTCAATAAACAGTAAACTGCCGACAAACGCTAGCCAGGTAAATCCAGTCCAACCTATCCACAGGCTAATTCCTGCTGCTGGCGGCACGGCGCTTAGGCCATAGCGCTCGGCAACAGCCGACCAGCGCGGCGTCACTCTATCGAGCAACGGTTGAATCAACGGCTTGATCAAAGAGTCAGAAAAGTTAGAAAACAACATTAGATCATTTAGGCGCAAGCACCACAGCCGCATCGTCAGCGAGTAAGTCACGAAAGTTTTGCCGCCGCTGCTGGGGCGACTCAGGCGTAAAGTAGCTCCAAAGCGTATCCCAATAGAAAAAAGTAACCCCCGAAAAGTGATGGTCGCGGCTGCTAATCACCTGCGCCGCGATCTGATCAAACGCAATCGGCCTGCGCCAGGTCCCGGTCAAAATGCCAATACTTACCGGAATTTTGTCCATCGTAGACTGTAGGGTATCCTTGGCCAATTCGCCTTCAAACTTGTTGAGATCATCGCGGTAAACCTGCACCACCAGCTCATCAACCCAACCGTTCTTCACCCAAGAGCGCCAGTCTTGCAAATGAAACCTGTAGGCAAACTTAGCAGGATTAGGTGAGAGCGAAAAAAGGCAGCTTGGGCAAACCGTCTTTACCCGAGTGTGCACCGCACCCACAAACTCACTGAGCTTATCGGCTCGCCAGCGAATCCAGGCTTCATCAGCCGCATCGGCAGGCGGTGACTGCCCCTGATGCTCTGATTGGTATAGCGATACGGTGTAAGGGTCATAGCCAAACTCCACCGGCAAGCTGAAGTGATCGTCAAATTGGATACCGTCCACCTCGTACTGACTAACGACCTCCTCAACCAAATCTAAGATCAAACTTTGAACCCCTGGATGCAGGGGATTCAGCCATGCCAAGGCGCTAGGGGCACCGCTGCTAAGCAGGCGGCTAACGAGCCCAGACCTTTTTTCTGAGGTACTTTCCGTCAGGCCTTCTGCAGATCCTTCGACAAAAGAATCGTCATACAGTCGGCGCGACGCGTTATGTCGCCAGGTAAGCCAGTCAGGGTGCTGGCGGGCTAGTTTGGCATTCAGCGGCACCATAAAGCCATACTCAAACCAGGGAATAACGCGCATGTTTGCTTTATGGCCGACTCGAACCATCTCAGCTAGCGGGTCTTCTGTGGGGTGGGTGAGGGCCATGACTGGGGCAATGGCGTGACCAGTCGTTTGTCTGAGCGTTGGGCTGTGATAAAAAGTCTGGCCGCGATTCCAGACAACCGGGTACAGCGTATTGAAATGCAGATCCGCTAGCTGGTGAACTGCGCGAACAATGCCCCAAGGGGCAAACAAAACGCCGCTAGCGACGTTGGTGATCCAGACGCCGCGAATTTCTGATTGTGCCAGAGAAGGAGTTTCTGATTGCGGAGCTTCGTACAGACGGGTTTGAATAGGCGTCTGATTAGGTTCGTAGCTGCTCGGGTTAAGGCTACTAAGGTCGAATAAGATGAGCCGCAGGAAAATAGCAACCAGTGGCAAGATAGCTAGAAGCGTAGCCAGTCGTCTTTGTCGAAGGCGTCTCCACAGCTCATTGATTTCAACAGCTGTTAGTACACGAACACCCCAAACGATCAGACGCTGAAATAGCTCGACGAGCGCGCTTAGTTTGTCAGTTCGCATATCATCTGGAAAAGAAGAGCAGCCATACCCTTTATCTAGTGGAAGTTCTGGGCTAATTGTGATGGATCTAGCCTAAACCAGCTAGGCCGACTGTAGCGCCTCTGCCATGGCAACCCCTGAGAGATAGGCGGTCGTGACGGGATGGGTGGTGGTGGGAAACGTACACCAGTCGCCGCCGCAGACAAAAGAAGGCGTTAGCGAGAGAATCGGCTTTGGATAGGGCTGATTGACAAAAGCGTAGCGCCAGCGGTGGATTTGAAACCAGTTGGGGGCTGCAATCCAATTGCCAAATTTGCGGGCATTGGCTCTTAGTAAGACAGACGCGGCAGGCTGTAAGTCGTTTGAGTTGGCGTAGCGCTCAGCAAAGAAAGCCCTGCTATGAATGACTAATGTCGTTTCAGGGTAGGGGGGCGTGCGCTTACTGCTATCAAGCCCGATCCAGTCGGTAGAGGTACCAATCGTGTCGATGACCATCCAGCCATCGGGCGGCAGTTTGCCCATATCGGGCGGGTCGCTGTAGCCAGCTAGCACTGTCAAGCAAGGGTCGTATTGGACTTTTTGCAGCGTTGAAATAGGACTGCCTTCTAGCGCATTTTCAAAGATTTCGGGCGGGCAGCGCTTGAGCAGCTCGGCGGCCTGGGGCGCGGGAATAGCGATCGCACACCGCTTGGCCATCACTACCTTGTCATCCTCGCACTCAATTCGCCAGCCTTCGTCACCGGCTTGGCTGTAGGAGCTGATACGCGTTACACAGCAGCCTGTTAGCAGCGTTTCATCGGGCACAAAGTCTTGAGCTAGGTACTTGGCGATCGCGCTAATCCCATTGCTAGCGACATACACTGGCCCTCGCTCTATCGGTACCAGCTCATCGCGAGCACGCAGCTCGTACGAAGTTACCGACCAGGGCTTCAATACGCCCTGGTCAATCAGCTCATCAGTTAGAGGCTGCAAGACACCATCAGCGTGGCCCCCGCTCCAATAGCGCAGCCCGTGATCTACGCGGACTGGGCCCGTTACCCTACGGGTCGCCATGCGTCCGCCTAGCCCTCTAGATTTATCGATCAGGCAAACCTGATAGCCTGCCGCCTTTAGCTGCCGAGCGCAGGTCAGCCCAGCCAAGCCTGCTCCGATAATGGCTACGTCCCACATAATGCACCGACCTCCTCTTATACTTATCTATATCAAAGTTAAAAGCATTTTTAAGACACAGCAGGCAAAGCAAGTGGATGAATTAAGAAGCGGCTTAGAATTGGCCACCGATGATGAACTACACGCCATGGCTCAACTGCTATTTCAGCCTAAATTCAATCCGATAGATTATCTGTATACGCCGCAGCCAGTTGATATTAGTAAGCACAGTCGTCAGACGCAAATTACGCTGCTAGATCAACGCTTTCGCTATCTAGCTGCCGATGGTTTCACCGTCTTGCGCCACCAAACTCAGCGCGTCAGCTACCGTCAAACGCTGTTGCAAGTGTGTCGCTATCTCAAAATGAGCTGCTATGAAGCGCTACCAACAGACGAACTAGAGTCTGAAATATTTTTGGTGCTGCTCGAAAAAACCTGGCAGCGTTTACCCAGGCAGCAGCAGCACCAGCTAGCAGCGCAGCTACACAGCACCATTGTCAATACCGAAGAATTTTCTCAGCTGCCCGATACCTTACAAAAAAATCCGTTAGCGCTACTGGCAAAAGGCGGCAGTGCGATCGCCCTTAGCACCTTGATCCGTCCCTGGCTGCTTCAGCAAATCGCCCAGCAGTTTGCGCTTTACCTGGCTCGCTATCAGGTGGCCAAGCAGGCGCTTGTTAAAGGTGGCCTCACCGCCGCTACCCAAGTTCAATCGAAAGTAGCGATCAAGATGGCCTCTCGTGGCATGCTCGCAACATCTACCCGCTATGGTGCTATGCGAGGGCTATTTGCTTGCCTAGGACCAGCGCTATGGACTTGGTTTTTGGCAGATCTGGGCTGGCGAGCCGTTGCGACTAACTATGGCCGGGTGATTCCTGTGGTATTTGCGATCGCGCAGATTCGTCTTACCCGCTCATCGCTAGACTACGTCCCCACTTAACTGCTCATCCGCTCAAAGAGGGCAGCTTTACGCCCTTAGAACTACAGTTAATCTTTTACTACGTCAGCCTTCTACGTCAGCTTTCTATGTCAGCGTCCTCATCTTCTAATGCTGCCGATTCTAATTTTTATACCCGCCTGGGGCTGCATCCTGGGGCTTCTGTCCAAGACGTTCGCCGTGCCTACCGCGATCTCAGTAAGCTCTATCACCCCGATACCACTGAGCTAGAAAGTGCGATCGCCACCGTCAAATTTCAAGCCCTCAACGAAGCCTACGCTACTCTTAGCAACCCCGAAAAACGTATCGCCTACGATTACAAAGTTGGCTATTCTCGCCTTTCGGTGATGCAGCCGCTTAGCCACAACGCCCCCGCGGCCAAAGCCTACCAGTCAACCGATAGCGCCTACATTAGTCCGAGCGATCGTCCGCTTTCTCCTGGCGAGCTTTTCGCTCTCTTTATCTTAGGCCTCACCTTCCTTGGCTGCTTGCTTTTGGTTCTCACCATCGGCTTAGCCAAAAGCGATCTGCCCATTACCCAGTCAGGCGAAGCATCACTAAGCACGTCAGCGCCCTACAGATTGGCCCAGCCTACTCAGCCCGACCAATCTGACCGGCCCAACCAACTTGATCTGTCCGACCACGCTTTCGACAGCGCAGCACCCACCCAACCCGACGGCTAGTCGCACATTCACACAGCAGCACAGCAGCACAGACGCAATCAGCCCTTTCTCTCCTCGGCTTCCGTTTTCTTCTCGGCTACCATTTACTTCTCTTTAATTTTTTCTTTTCCATGCCTCCAGCTTCCACCCCCCTCTACAGCCACCCTCTCCCTGAAATCGAAGCATGGCTTCGCAATCAAGGCTGTCAGCGTGATGAAAAAGACATTAGCCAGTGGCGATTTTCTAGTCAAGGCTGGTCCGCCGAGCTGCGACTGGACGTAGATTCTATTGTGGTTTACTACGCCAGCAGCAGCGGTAAATCTGTTCAACGCAGCTTTAAATACTCGCTGAGCCGAGCCGATCTAGAAAAAGTTATTTTTTCAGGCCCCTAATTCTAGGACTACAGAATTACCTAATCGCTAGACACCAACTGTCAAAAGGTAGATCTCTAAATTAGAGTGCTCTCATAAGCTGGCTTACTGCTACCAATCGGCTAATTGCTAGGGCGGCTAAGTACCAGGTGGCCAGTACCAGGCGGCTAAAGAGGCCGCTTACAGCTATCGTCATCGCAAAGCGCAAGGGTAGAAACGTAGGTTTCGTCACGCTTACCAAACAAGCGGTAGCGGTTGTCGCGAATGAATTCGTAGGCGCGATCGCCCGCCAGCTTGGCTCCAGGCAAAGCTCTATAAGCGTTCATAAATACCGCTCCCATTGGCAGCAGTCGGCCAATCTCTTCCGCCGCGTCACTCCCCTGCCATCGCCTTGCCGAAGCCAAATCTGCAGATGCCGGTGGCGCAATCAGTATCATCCCCATCTCACAGTCAGCAGCGCTGACATCAAACTGAGCCAGCAGATTCTCATTTTGCATAGGCACATAGTCAAACTGCCCAGCGTGGTCGAGCTTTTCTAACAGCTGCACTAGCATCACGCACAGATTGCAATTGCCGTCGTAAATGACTGTATACATGTTAAAAAGCATCCTAAAAGACAACAAAAATGTTGTTCACGGTACATTCGAAAATGACAAAATGGTAATCTTCTAAGCGTAATTCCTTAACCTGGCCTTTACTTACGATCGGTAGGTTTCAGTCAGAATGCGACTGTGAGCGCGTTAAGGCAAACGACGTTAAGTGAGCGACTTAACCTTCACACTCACATTTCAAAAGCATGTTCTGACAGATTTATACAGGTTTATAAGGAGTGATTGGTTTCATGGCATTTGTTAGTCGATTAGGAGCACGTTCTGCACGCATTGCATATTCTCTTTCCATTCTAGCGCTGACAGTCAGCCTCGCGGCATGTGGCAGTGGCACAGAAACTGCTGAAGGTGGCGATGAGGCTGCTGCTGGCGACGTCGCTGCTGGCGAGGGTGTTTCGGGTGAAGTTCAGATTGATGGTTCTAGTACTGTTTTTCCCATCTCTGAAGCGATGGCAGAAGAGTTCCAAATCGCTAACCCTGACACCCGTGTAACGGTTGGTGTTTCTGGTTCTGGCGGTGGGTTCCAGAAGTTCTGCGGTGGCGAGACAGATATCTCTAACGCCTCTCGTCCTATCAAAGACGAAGAGGTTGCACTGTGTGATGAAGCCGGGATCGAATTTATTGAAGTACCTATCGCTTATGACGGGATTACGGTAGTCACTAGTACTGGCAACGACTGGGCACAGTGCGTCACGGTTGATGAGCTCAACACTATGTGGGCTCCTGATTCAGAAGGTTCAGTTGATAACTGGAGCCAGGTCAATCCCGAGTTTCCTGACGAGCCGCTTGCTCTGTTTGGCCCTGGTACTGACTCCGGTACATTTGACTACTTTACTGAAGAAGTCAACGGAGAAGAGGGTGCTAGCCGTGGTGACTACACCGCTAGTGAAGATGATAATGTGATTGTCACTGGGGTTGAGTCTTCTAGTGGTGGCTTGGGTTACTTTGGCTATGCCTACTACGAAGAGAACCAAGACAACCTCAAATCGCTAGAGGTTGAAAACGAAGCGGGTGAGTGTATCGCACCTTCTTTTGAAACAATCGCGGACGGTTCTTACAACCCAATGTCTCGTCCTTTGTTCTTCTATGTAAACAAAGAGTCTTATGACACTAAGCCTCAGGTCGCAGCCTTTGTTGACTATCAGCTCGACAGTGCAAACGGTGAGCTAGTGAAGGAAGCAGGCTATATCACACTGCCTGAAGAAGATTTGGCTATGTCTAAAGCGCGTGTTGACGAAGGTCAGCTCGGTAAGGATCCTGGCTAACTAATAAGTGGGCATACTGGTCCGCTTTTAGGGAGATAGCTGCTAGAAAGTGGCCCTGTATGCCTGCACTCAATGCGATCGCTTTTACTTGCGATCGTACTGAACAGCTCGCACACAGGGCCATTTCTCATTGCAAGCTACTGCTCAATTTCAAGCTCGAATTCAAGCTCAAAATAGCTCTTTCATATCAGCTATCGGTTAAGCGTTTTGTCTACTCAATATTTTGTCTCTTCAACAGTTAAGGATTCTTTCAGATGACGGCTAATCTAACAGAGGATATTGCACCAGGTAGCTGGAACCCAAAGCGCGATCGCGCTAGAATCATTCAAACCATTGTCAAAATCATTTTTGGTGCATTTGCCGCCATCTCGATTGTCACTACCATCGGCATTCTCGGCACCTTAATTTTTGAAACGATTGCCTTCTTTCAAGAAGTTCCAATCACTAGATTCTTAACTGAAACCCGGTGGACACCGCTATTTGCCAGTAAGCAGTTCGGCATTTTTGTGCTGATTAGCGCCACTGTCATGATTTCCGTTATCTCTATTCTAGTCGCGCTACCTTTGGGCCTACTGTCGGCCATTTGCTTAAGCGAATACGCCACGCCTCGGCTACGGCGAATTCTTAAGCCCATTCTAGAAATCTTGGCAGGGGTTCCCACTGTGGTTTACGGCTACTTCGCGCTGCTGACAGTCACACCCTTTCTCCAAACGTTTATACCTAACCTGCAAGGGTTCAATGCGCTGAGTGCTGGCTTAGTACTCGGCATTATGATTACACCGCTAGTGGCATCCCTGAGCGAAGACGCCCTTTACTCCGTTCCTCGAAGTCTAAAAGACGGTGCCTACGCGCTAGGCGCAACAAAACGAGAAGCCGTGACTTCCGTTATCTTGCCAGCAGCGCTCTCAGGAATTGTTTCTTCTCTCATTTTAGCCGTCTCTCGGGCGGTGGGTGAAACCATGATTGTGACGCTCGCGGCAGGCGCTAACCCTACGCTTGGGTTTAATCCTTTCGTGCCTGTCATGACCATGACTGCGTTCATCGTACAAATTACAGCCGGAGATGCGCCCCATGGGACAACCGCATACAAAACGCTGTTTGCCGTCGGCATGACGCTGTTTTTGATGACCTTCGCACTCAATATCTTTAGTTTCTGGTTCGTACGCCGCTTCCGCGAGAAGTATGACTAAGCCGAACGACTAGATAGCAATAGCAAACCAGAATTCTCCAGTCGAAACTAGACACAGCGTTAAGGTTGTTGAAATGAAAGCAAATATCTCTTCTCGTCCTGTAGATAGCAATGTCAAACAAGGAAGTAACTTCAAAGTCAACCTTGGCAGTCGCTATACCATAGATAAAATCTTCAAGCTCGCCGCCTGGGGCGCTACGATTGTCTCGGTTATTATCTTAGCCTGGCTGCTACTAACCATTTTGATCGATGGTATTGGCACGCTCAATTGGGGCTTTATCACCAGCTACCCTTCTCGCAAAGCCGAAAGAGCAGGTATTATTGCGGCTCTAGCTGGAACCGTGTGGCTGATGGCACTGGTTACTCTCTTTTCTTTTCCGATTGGGGTAGGTGCTGGTATTTTCCTAGAGGAATTCGCCGAAGATAACTGGTTTACTCGATTAGTAGAAGTCAACATCGGTAACCTAGCTGGGGTTCCTTCTATCATCTACGGCCTATTAGGACTGGCGGTTTTTGCCAGAATAATGGAGCCTATTACCGGCGGACGTAGTATCCTTTCCGGTTCTCTGACGCTGTCTCTGCTGATTTTGCCTGTGATTATTGTGGCGACTCGTGAGGCCCTTCGCGCTATTCCTGACAGCATGCGCTTAGCTGGCTATGCGCTAGGAGCCACCCGCTGGCAGGTTATTCAGAGCCACGTACTGCCTGCTGCTATGCCCGGTATTCTAACCGGGGTAATTTTGGCACTTTCTCGTGCTATCGGAGAAACCGCACCTTTAATTGCTGTTGGCGCAGCGGTCTTTATCTCCTTTTTACCAGAGGGCCTCACCAGTCAATTTACAGCTATGCCAATCCAAATCTACAACTGGATTGGTCGCCCTCAAGAAGAATTTCATCACATTGCCGCCTCTGGCATCATCATATTGATGGCGCTTTTGCTGGTGATGAACGGATTTGCAATTTATCTGCGTAACCGTTTCCAGCAGACTCAATAGAACGCATCGCTCAAGCGAGTCAATCAATAGAGTGAGTCCGATTTTAGCGGCTTACTTCTTTATCATTTCACCGACTGTCATTCCACCTAACATCATTCACTTACCGTTATTCACTTACTGTTATTCACTTAGGGTTTTATTATGGCTTCGCCTTCTCCTTCTACGTCTATTTCAGAAGTCGATGAGTCTAAAACAATTGCACTCAGAGCTGAAAAGGTTTCGGTCTACTACGGCAGCAATCTAGCAGTTAAGGATGTCTATCTTGATATTCCTGAGCACGAGATTGTTGCTTTCATCGGTCCTTCTGGCTGTGGTAAGAGTACTATTTTGCGCTGCTTTAACCGCATGAACGATCTTATCCCTAGCGCCCACGTCGAAGGGAGAATTTTGTTTGATGGCGAGGAAATCAGCGGTAAGCGGGTAGATCCAGTTGAGCTACGCCGTCGGGTGGGTATGGTGTTTCAAAAGCCAAATCCCTTCCCCAAGTCTATCTACGACAACATTACGTTTGGGGCTAGAATCAACGGTTACGAAGGCAACTACGATGAGTTAGTAGAACGCTCTTTGCGCGGTGCGGCGCTTTGGGATGAGGTCAAAGACAAGCTGCAGGACAGTGGTTTGAGCCTATCTGGTGGTCAGCAGCAAAGGCTGTGCATTGCGCGGGCGATCGCAATCGAACCCGAAGTCATCCTTATGGACGAACCTTGCTCCGCCCTCGACCCAATTTCTACTATCAAGGTCGAAGAGCTGATGCACGAACTCAAGACCAGATACACCATCGTGATTGTGACGCACAACATGCAGCAAGCCTCTCGCGTCTCTGATCGCACTGCCTTTTTTAACGCGGTGGCCACAGATAAAGGCGGCAAGATGGGCTACCTTGTCGAATACAATCACACAAAGGAAATCTTTAACAATCCCAAAGAAGAATATACCCGTGACTATGTCTCTGGTCGTTTTGGTTGATCTTTAGCGCCTTATTCTTAGTGCTTTATTTTTTTGCGCTTTATCCTTTACTCTTGGCGACGGCTTGCAGTGCCTAGTCTCAGCGCTTTAAGGGTCTGACCTTAAAGGAGATTGAATCACTGTTTATTGATGCATCTGTCGATGCAGCAGAGACCTGAGCGACTGGTTGATTAGAGCCAGTCGCTTTTTGCGCTGCGTCGGCTGACGGTTGCTTTGCTGGCCCCCCGCCTTTTGCCCCGGCTTCAGTCGCAAGCGTTTCAGATACAGAAATTTTAGGCAGACGGGCTGCGTTGCTAAGAGCGGCTAGTCCCATTCCACCTAATATCAGCCATACACCCGTTGGCTGCCAGCTACCTAGCTCCGCTAGCCATTCAAACAGCTCTGCGATCGCAAAGAGCATTACAAAAACGCTTAGCCAAACTCTAATTGACAACGGCAACTTCTCCTACATTTCATTACGGCAAATCTTAACAGGCCGTCCTATATTTAAGGGCAATGACGCTAGAGTAGACATAGACCTCACTACTTTTGTACGCAAGCCGTGGAAAGACAAAAAAAAGAAAACACCCCCTTTAAAGGGATTACTCTACTCTCTAATCGTGAGATAGAGGCCATGCGTCCGGCCTGCCGCCTTTCCTCGGAGCTACTAGATTTTCTCACTCCGATGGTTACGCCTGGTGTCAGCACCCTGGCGTTAAACGACGCGGCAGAAGAATGGACCCAAGCACGCGGTGCAACCAGTGCACCGCTAGGCTACCCAGGGGCCCCAGGCGCGGCAGACTTTCCCAAATCAATTTGCACCAGTGTTAATAAAGTCGTTTGCCACGGCATTCCCAGCAAAAAAGAAATCTTGCAAGACGGCGATATTATCAATATTGACGTGACCCCGCTGTTCAACGGCTATCACGGCGACAGCTCGCGTACGTTTATGGTTGGCAGCGTTTCGCCAACCGCTAAAAAACTGGTAGAAGTCACTCAAAAAGCAATGTGGAAGGGTATCGAAGCCGTGAAGGTCGGCGGGCGCATTGGCGACATCGGCGCAGCTATTCAGACCTATGCCGAATCTGAAGGGTTTTCTGTTGTTCGAGATTTTGTCGGTCATGGCGTGCACCGCACCTTTCACGCTGAGCCTCAAATTCCGCACTATGGCGTACCTGGAAAGGGCAAAAAAATTCGCCCCGGTATGGTGTTCACCATTGAGCCCATGCTAAACGAAGGAACTCATGAGGTTGACCTGCTCGCAGACAAGTGGACCGCCGTGACCAAAGACGGTATGCTTTCCGCGCAGTTTGAACACACACTGGCAGTCACCAAGTCAGGCGTAGAAGTTTTGACCTATCTGCCTGTCGCAGTCATGGCCTAGCAGTCATTATCTAGCAGGCTATCGCTTAGTCCGTAGCTAATACAGACAGAATCAGCATGTCTTCATACCCCTGCGAGTGCTTATAGGCCTCGCGCAAGGTGCCTTCTATCACAAAGCCTTCACTGAGATAGAGCTGTTTTGCTCGCTGGTTGCGGGCAACGACATCTAGCCAGAGCCGGTGGTAGGCCATCTGATCAAAGGTAAAGGCTTTTACCCACTGCAGCATTTGCCGTCCGTATCCTTTGCCTTTTTCAACGGCAACAATGCGCCTGAGCAAAAGGGTGTCATGTGGGTCTTTTAGCCCTGCTAAGATCACATAGCCAACAGGTGACGTGACTGGCACTTGTAGATTTGTAGTCACCTCGGCGATGAAATGGCCTTCGTTGTGTAAAGCGATCGCATTCTGATGCTGTTCAATCGTCCACTGGTTAATGTAGGGCGCGTTGTCAGGGTGCCGCTCCGCCGCTAGGACGAAAGCCAAATCTGTGAGCTGTGTTGGGCGCAGATGCACGCGTAGAGCAGGCAAATCAGGTAGAGCAGGCAAATTAGGTAGAGCAGGCAAATTAGGTAGAGCAGGCGTCATAAGCTTGAGTCCGCATCGTCCTTTGCTTTTTTTGCCTTCTCTTCTTCGGTCGCCTCTGAAATTTCTTCTTTGGTCTCTTCTGCGGCCTCTTCTGCGATCTCTTCTTCAATCAAATCGTATTCACCCGCCCAAACCGTCGTCAATAAAGCCAATCCATGCTGGGTCAAGGTGGCTTCGTCGCCATGTATTTCGGCATCCTCTGGGGCCCCACCTGCCGCCTCTATCAGATCGCTCATCCAAATGTAGCAAGGCGTAGCAGCCTGCCGTAGCAGCGTTTCTAGCCGAGCCTGCTTGCTCAAAGGCAGTCGCTGCTGCAGCAGTACATACAAAGGCACATTGGTGCGATGCTCTACGCCACCGAGCACCTGCTGCAAGTACCAGGTGGCCTGACTCGCTTCTAGCTCGTTGATTCTTTGCTCAATGCAAGTAAGAATGCGCCCTACGAAATCTACACCCAGATAGCTATTGAGATATTCTGCGGGCAGGGCCGGATCGATATCTACGCGCCGACAGATACTGGCCCAGTCAATATCTGGGTAGGTGGCTTTGAGCTTTTCAAACGCGCGATCGCTAATCTGAGCCGACCGCGTATGCATGTCGTAGGAAAAATCCTCACCAGGTTTAGCCCCGGCTTCTACCAGCATTCGGAACAGTTCAACCGCATCGTCTGCCATAGTTGCCTCGTCACTTTGCTTCTTTATACGCCGCGTACACCGCGTTCACGTTGTACCAGTTCAAAAACACTCGGCTCAGCTCCTGCGAGAGCTGCGGGTATCCCTGATCTATAAGCCAGCGCAAAGTCGGTCCCAGCGTTTTTTCATTCAACAGCCCGCCCAAAGAAAGCGCTCCCCACAGAACTCTGTGTAGCCAGGTCATCTGAATCATTAGCCGCACATTCAGCGTCGGATGCTTTTGATAAAAGACAACCCCCATCCGCGCCCGCTGAATTTCTTGATCAATCAGCTTCGGCAGCGATTCTACAGAAAAAGCAGGATGCCAGTGATATCCCACCGCTTCTGGACACTTGATCAGCGACAGCCCATTGTTCTTTAGCCGCACGCCCAGCTCCAAATCTTCCCAGCCATACTGGGTGAACTGCGCATCAAACAAACCAGCTTCAATCAGCCATCTTTTAGCAATCGCTACGTTCCCCGTCGCAAAGAAGGCCCGTGAGTAGTCCGTCACCTTAAACGGTTCTGAAGTTGGCGATTCAAAGTTGCAGGTGTTCACCACCCGCCCATAGGTAAAAACGCGCTTGTTTCCCTGCTGGTATGCCTGAGCGAGCGCATCGGCATGATGCTGCAAAAAACTATCTAATACGACCAAGTCGCTGTCAATAAAAATAATTGTGTCGCCTTTGCTTTGCTCGACGCCAAAATTACGTGCGATCGCAGCCCCCTTGTGGTCCTGCTCATACAGCATCACGTGCGGAAACTCATCCGCACTCGCCCGAATCCACTCCACCGTGCCATCTGTGGACCCATCATCTACCAGCACAATCTCATAGCCTTCCACCCTTTCATTCTCAGGGCCGTTCTGAGGGCCGTTCTGAGGGTCAATAGCGGCAGCCCGAAGGGTTTGATTCTCCATCGCCCGCAGACATTTTTCTAAAATTGGCTGGCGGTTATACGTAGGAATGACGACGCTGAAGAACATAAAGCAGCAAATCTCAGACAAATTCAAGTCAGTATCAACCTCCATACTATTTTATTTTTAGGGATTCATTGCTCGCCTTGTTTTGAGTGAGTTGCCAGTCAATCGTGAACTACTGAGGTGCCCTTTGCCTGCCATAATGTGAAGCTGATCACTTCGTAATACGGACAAAACCAGCTATGGGCCGCGCAGATAAAGTTGTTTTGGCATATTCGGGTGGGGTTGATACCACCGTCTGTATCCCCTATCTCAAAGAAAACTACGGGGTCAAAGAAGTTATTACGCTCGCTGCTGACCTCGGACAGGGAGATGAACTAGAGCCTATTCGCAAAAAAGCACTCGACTGTGGGGCGGCTGAATCTGTCGTCACCGACGTGATTGAGCCTTTTATTACCAACTATGCATTTCCGGCCATTCAGGCAAACGCCCTCTACGAAAATCGCTATCCGCTTTCCACGGCCCTAGCGAGACCCTTAATTGCCAAGCTACTCGTCGATACTGCCGAACAGTATGGCGCGGACGCCGTGGCACACGGCTGTACAGGCAAAGGCAACGATCAGGTTCGATTTGACGTTGCGATCGCCGCGCTCAACCCCGATCTCAAAGTGCTCGCCCCCGCCCGCGAATGGGGCATGAGCCGCGAAGAAGCGATGGCCTACGGCGAGAAATTCGGCCTCACCTTCCCCGTCAAAAAAACCTCACCCTACAGCATTGACCGCAACCTACTGGGCCGCTCCATCGAAGCAGGCCCGCTAGAAGATCCGTGGAACGAGCCCTCAGACGATATCTTTGTGATGACCAGCTCTATCGCCAGCGCCCCCGACGAACCCGAGTACGTCGAAATTGGCTTCGAGAAAGGTCTACCCACCAGCCTTAACGGCAACGCCCTTTCACCCATCGAGCTAATTACCCAGCTGAATGAAAAAGCAGGCCTTCACGGCGTCGGTCGTATCGACATGGTCGAAAACCGTCTAGTGGGCATCAAATCGCGTGAAATTTACGAAGCTCCGGCACTGCTCGTTCTCATCGCTGCTCACCGCGACCTAGAGAGCCTCACGCTCACCGGAGACGTTACCCAGTACAAGCGCAATATCGAGCAGTCCTACGCTCAAATGATCTACAACGGCCTCTGGTACAGTCCTCTCAAGGCAGCGCTAGACGCCTTCATTGCCCAGACCCAAGAGCGAGTGTCAGGCACCGTTCGCGTCAAGCTATTCAAAGGCAACGCTATCCTCGCCGGACGCAAGTCGACCAACGCTCTCTATTCAGAAGAGCTAGCCACCTACACTGCCGACGACCAGTTCGACCACAAAGCAGCTGAAGGATTTATCTACGTTTGGGGCTTACCGACTCGTATTTGGGCTCAAAAGACCCGATAGTGACCGATTTGACCGATTGTCAGTGACCAGTTAGTTCAGCTTCGCTAGCTCTAGGACGTCAGTTCACGTAAGGGCTTTCTCGAAGCCTTTCTCAAGACTTTTCTTAAGGGCTTTCTCACAGATTCCAGAGCAGTTTTTCTAAACTGTTAGGTTTGCTAAGAGAAAGCCCTTTTCTATGTTTGTTTTTATACCTAAATATGTAAAAAAAGTTGCGAAAGTTAACAGCTATTTTCTTTCACAAAATATTAAGTACGCGCTATTACTAGCATCTAAAACTAACTAACTAGTGCCTACTAACTAGTGCCTAAGATAGCTGAAAAGTTCCTGATTTCTTTATCAGCATCTGATATAAGCACTATTCTAAAACCTTCAAAAGAAGCCGTCTATAGACTGTTTTTGAAGGGATCTTCGCAGCCAAACAAAGTGTATAAAGAATGTCTGCATGCATCTGTATCAGAGGGATAACAGTCTTTTAATCATTAGCGATTCCTATGAAACGCTCGAATTAAGATTGATATGATATCTTGGGAAATACTTGCAATTACCAACCTCGAATCCGATAGGTAGTTACCGCTTTTATCAAGTGAAGTAGACACTACTTCACTCACCATAGTTTGCCGTAGCTTATCTATTTGCTAAACAAGTTTATGAGCAAGTTAACTGGTACACCCAGCTCACTGAACTCTAATTTCACCAAACGCATAGCAAAAGCGATTCACTCTTAACTTAAAAATCTCATTTTATTGGAGAGCCAACGGGCCATGTCAATTTACATAGGCAACTTGTCATACAGCGCTAAGGAAGAAGACTTAGAAGGCGTTTTTTCTGAATATGGAAAGGTTAAGCGCATCACCTTGCCCACTGATCGCGAAACCAGTAGACCTCGTGGATTTGCCTTCGTAGAAATGGAAGAAGAATCCAACGAAGAAAAGGCCATTGAAGCCCTCGATGGTGCAGAGTGGATGGGTAGAGAGCTACGAGTCAACAAAGCGAAACCTCGCGAGCCGCGCAACCGCCCTTCTGGGAGTTGGAACTAATGGCTTTAGCGATCACGCTCTATCTAATCGCGCTCTAGTGGTTAGCTTCTAGCAGATTGCTTTTGTCAGGCGTAAATTAGCGATAATCATAAGCTGGCGCGGCGTAGGCTGGCGCAGCGCAGATACTACCCCAGCGTTGGGTTGGCCACGGCCTCCAATGTTGGGGTACACTGGTCTTTCGCAGAACCATAGAATACTTAAAGGAGGTGAAAAACATATGGCTCAAGTTGTCCTCGGACAAGACGAAAATCTCGAAGCAGCTTTACGACGTTTTAAGCGAAAAGTAGTGCGAGCAGGTATTTTCCAAGACATTAAGAAAAACCGCTATTTTGAGACCCCTCCTGAAAAGCATAAGCGTAAAGCACTTGCTCGTCAGCGTCAGCGCAAGCGTCGTTCTCGTCGCTAGGTCGGCTGAATCCTAAAATGCAGGCTAAAAAAGTGTAGGCCGAAAAATGCAGTCTGGAGAATGTAGGCCGCGCAAGTAGGTCAAGCATATAAAAAAGGGAAGGTTTTACGATTCTGTGAAACCTCCCCTTTTTAATTGGATTGAATTAGCTATTTTTGTTAGCCGAGGCTGTGACAAACTAGCCAATCTCAAATTTTCTCACCATCTAGTATCCGAACCCAGTGTCAAAAAGAGTTTCCCGAACAGCCTATCCACGAAACATACTGCTGACAGAGCTTTCTTCGTGAATGCGCCAGATAGTTTCACCTAGCATATTTGCTACCGAAAGGACCGTAAGCTGATCAAATTGACGATCGGGCACGATCGGAATCGTATTCGTCACAATTACCTCTTCAAATAAACCGCCCGATAGTCGTTCGACCGCCGGAGGTGAAAACACCGCATGGGTCGCACAGGCGTATACGTGCTTTGCGCCATTGGCTCGCAGCACCCTTGCACCCTCGCAAATCGTACCTGCTGTGTCGATCATGTCGTCAACTAAAACGGCGGTTTTCCCTTCAACATCGCCGATCAGGTTCATGACTTCAGCAACGTTGTGTGCCTGCCTGCGTTTGTCAATAATAGCTAGCGGCGCATCGTCTAGCATTTTTGCAAACGCACGGGCACGGGCCACCCCACCGACGTCCGGCGACACCACAACTAAATCTTCAATATTCTTGTTCGCTAAATATTCAACCAGGACTGGCGAGCCGTACACGTGGTCACAGGGAATATCGAAGTAGCCTTGAATCTGGGCTGAGTGCAGATCTAAAGCAAGTACGCGATCAGCGCCTGCCTGCGTAATCAAGTTGGCAACTAGCTTGGCGGTAATAGATTCACGCCCTGCTGTTTTGCGATCGGCTCTAGCATAGCCATAGTAAGGAATAACCGCTGTAATCTGGCGAGCAGAGGCACGGTGACAAGCATCAATCATAATCAGCAGTTCCATCAGGTTATCGTTAACCGGATGACAGGTTGGCTGAATTAGATAGACATCGCAGCCGCGAATAGATTCTTGAATTTGAACGTATAGCTCCCCGTCGGCAAAATGTTTGCGTACCATGGGGCCTAGGTCAGTGCCCAGATAGCGAGCAACTTCTCTAGAGAGCGTTCGATTGGACGAGCCTGAAAAGAGCTTCAGACGGTTATTGGTTTCAATGCGCGAGAGCACCGTTTTTAGTGGCAGCGTTGCAGAACGAATCACAGCAGCAGAGCCTCAGAGCGTAGTAGTGGGAACAGATCATAAAAAACTTAACACCTGATTATGGATGAGTCCTTCAGAAATACAACGCATCGAAGCAGCCTATGTGAAAAACTGCTCACGATCGCTTCGAACGCTGTTCTTGAAAGTGAAATCAGCATAGTCTGCGATTAGCATATCCAACTGCAGACCTAAACTTAACTCATAGGTATTGAGTGAAAACTTTCAATTAAAAGAGCAATACAACGGCGAATTAAAGCAGGTCAATCTTAAGCCTTTTATTTTATAGCCTAGCGTTTGCGACATATTCATTTTTTCTCGGCTAGAGACTATAAATCAGACTAAAAACGAGCGATCGCAATTAGTTTTCATAGCAGCATGAACTAGGCCTCATCTAGCAGCCACTCAGACGCGCGCGAGCCTAGATTGACCGGTATGCTGACGGCTTTACCCAATCGAGGGCGCTCGGTTGTGTTGGTAATGAAGATTTGAATTTGGTCGGCAGCCCCCCAGGCATTAAGGTAAGTGACAATTTCTTCTAGATGAGCAAAGTAATCAGCTTCACTCATAGGAAAAGAAGCCTGCTCTAGGTAGCGCCACATGACCTGGAAAAACACCTTGCGCGGACGACGGCGCAGCTGAACATCGTAGGAATATCCCCACTTTTCTATAAGAAGGCTATGCAAGTCTTGAGCAGTCATGAGCTATCTACCTACGAGCTAGGGTGTCTATAAGCTGGGAATCTACAGGCTGAAGCGCGTAATCTCTGCGCTTTGTGTTTACATTTGTTTACGAAATATTGCTTCCTATTTCCAGGGCTTACGCTGTGACTATGGCGTGCGATCGCACCTGCAAAACCATCGCTCGCCACATCATCTAAATCTAGCCAACCTGCCGCAAACGCTGGGTTACAGGCGCTATTAGCAAGATAGTTCATCGGCACAAAATTAGCCGAATCGCAAGGTAGCTAAGCCAAAAATGAGGATTAGTTTGCGGACTGTACCTCAGTAGAGGTTCTCAACGATGTAATAATGTTGAGAGAAACTGCAACCTTCTGTGACAAAGGGATTGCTGCTGCTAGGCAGCAGAAAAAATCTCTCAGTTTTGAATCCATCCTATTAATTTAGCGTTTAGACAGCTGACCTATGACTCAAGCTTCTGGAAACCCCGATGTTCCTGATTTAGGGCGTCGCCAATTTATGAACCTGCTCACCTTCGGGACCATCACCGGAACCGTTTTAGGCGCTGCATACCCCATCATCAAATATTTCATCCCTCCTAGCAGCGGCAGTGCAGGTGGTGGCATCACGGCTAAAGATGCACTCGGCAAAGACGTTGATATCACGGCCTTTTTAGGCGAGCACGGTGCCAGCGAGCGGGTGTTAGTTCAAGGACTAAAGGGCGATCCCACTTATTTGGTTGTCACGGACGAAGGCGGCAGCATCGAGAAGTACGGCATCAACTCAATCTGTACTCATCTAGGCTGCGTTGTTCCTTGGAACGCCAACGCCAATAAGTTTATGTGTCCCTGTCACGGCTCTCAGTACGACTACCAGGGCAAAGTGGTTAGAGGCCCTGCCCCATTATCTCTGGCATTGACCCATGCCGATGTTACTGAAGATGACAACGTCATATTGACAAACTGGGAAGAAACCGATTTCCGTACAGGTGACAAACCCTGGTGGTAAAGTCTTTGCTCACCTTTTCTCATTTGTGTCCTATAGAACTGTTCACTTGCTAGCACGCACGCATGAAAACACTATTTTCCTCCACAGCTCTTTTCTCAAAAGCGCTTAAAAAAGCGCTAAAAAGCACAGGCGTTTTTCTAGCCGCCCTTTTAATCTTGTGCTCTAGCAGTTGGCTTGCGCCACAGTCTGCTGCTGCTTACCCTTTCTGGGCCCAAGAAAACTACGAGTCGCCGCGTGAGGCTACCGGCAAAATCGTCTGCGCCAACTGTCATCTAGGCGAAAAGAAAACCGTTTTAGAAGTGCCGCAGTCTGTTTTGCCTGATACCGTCTTCAAAGCAATTGTCAAAGTGCCTTACGACATGGATGCGCAGCAGGTGCTAGGCGACGGCAGCAAGGGAGGCCTCAACGTAGGTGCGGTTTTGATGCTGCCCGAAGGCTTCACAATTGCCCCTGAAGATCGCATTCCCGAAGACATCAAAGAAGAAGTGGGCAGTACCTACTTCATGCCTTACAGCGATGAAGAACCCAATATTGTCTTGGTAGGACCAGTTCCTGGGGATCAATACCAAGAGATTGTCTTCCCCGTGCTGTCTCCTGACCCTACGGCTGACAAGAACGTTCACTTTGGCAAAAACCTTGTCTTTGTAGGTGGAAATCGCGGTCGCGGGCAGGTGTACCCAACGGGCCAAGCGTCTAACAATGTTCAGTACAATGCATCCGCTGCTGGAACTATCTCTTCTATTGAAGATACGGGATTTGGCTATACGGTGACCATTTCCAAAGCTGACGGTGAGACGGTAACCGATGAGCTACCAGCAGGCGCGGCCTTACTGGTTAGCCAAGGTGACACCGTAGAAGTGGGTACGCCCCTTACCACTAACCCCAATGTCGGTGGATTCGGTCAGACTGAGCGTGAGCTAGTACTGCAAAACCCCACTCGAATTAAGGGATTGATCGCTTTCTTGATTGCTATTAGTCTTTCTCAGATTTTGCTAGTGCTCAAGAAGAAGCAAGTCGAGCGCGTTCAAGCGGCTGAAATGAGCTTTTAAGCCAGCTTAGCTTCTTAGCCTGATTTCTTTAGTTCGATTTCTCCAGCTTAATCTTAGATAGATAAAGGCAGATCTCTTTCGAGATCTGCCTTTTTTCAAGGGTTTTTCTCAAGGGTTAAAAGAGCAGTATCTTTCGAGCATTTTGTGATTTTGACATGCTCAGATGTATTCATATCGCCTTTGACCCTGCCTAGCATTCCGTCCTAAAAAACACCCTTTTCGACACTAGATACCAGCTAGCTTTTGCGTCAGTACTGCGCTAACCCAAACAAATGCTGGCCAACCAGGCTTCTAATAAATTCGGGCCATAATCATTGGAAACTGTGCGGCGATTAAACTACGCAATCACCGCACAGCTTTTAGTACTGTTCGATAGATCAAAAAGTTTACAACGGGCGATAGGTTCGATAGTTGATGTTTGGAAAGATATTATCAATCTCTTCGACCTTCTCTAGCCAGCCTGCATCCACTTTCTCGGCCCGGATGTCTTCCCAAAGCTTGTTGAAGCGCATCAGGTGTCCGCGCGTGCGTCTTACCGCATAGGGCACCATCGTGCCGGTGCGCATAATAAAGGCCCAGTCAGAAGATTGCGCTAGCAGAAGCTCGCGTGCAGCCTGGTTTAAGGCTCGCCATTGCAGCTCATCGGCAGGCTCACGTCTAGCAAGCTCAATCATCCGTTCAGCCGCCTTGTGCAAATGCGGATATACCCAAGCGTTGGTTTCATTCAGCCAGTATTCATGAAAACCTTTATAGCCCCAACTAGACTGAGAAGGATGAGCTACCTGCTGAGTGGGATTGCTGGCCATATAGTCGGCTAGGTGAGTCATTTCGTACGTTCCTTGGTCGTACCAGCTCTTGCGGAACAAATAGTCCAAGAACCAAGGGCCTTCGTACCACCAGTGACCATATAGCTCTGCGTCATAGGGCGAAACCACAATCGGCTTGCGCTGCATCAAGCCGTTCAAATTCTCAATCTGACGCTCCCGGTTGAACATAAAGTTCTGCGCGTGTTCTGCCGATTTTTCTCTGGCCCAGTAAGGGTCGTAAAGCGACTTATCGGATAGCCCCAGGCCTTTACCAGTAATTTTGTGGTACTTGATGCCAACGTTCTTACGCTGACCGTTGGGCATAACATAGGGCTTGATGTATTCGTAATCGGCATCCCAGCCAAGGTCACGGTAAAACTCACGATACTCAGACGCGCCTGGATAGCCTACTTGAGAAGACCATACCTGCTGAGAAGATTCATGGTCGCGGCCAAAAGCAGCTACCCCAGCTTCGGTATAGATGGGTGCATATGCGCCGTAGCGGGGTCGCGGTCTAGCGTATAAAATGCCATGGCCATCTGTGAGAAAATAGCGCAGCCCTGCATCCGCGAGCATCCGCTCTAGACCTTCGTAATAGGCGCACTCTGGCAGCCAAATGCCGGTAGGGCGACGGCCAAAGGTTTCTTCATGGCTTTGGCAAGCGACTTCTATTTGCGCCCAGACGGCTTCGGGATACATCTTCATCAGCGGCAGGTACCCGTGGGTGGCACCGCAAGTCATAATATCTAGGTTGCCGCTCTCCAGATACTGACGAAAGCCTTTGGTCAGATCGCCACCATATTGCTCCCAAACCTTACGGACATTAGCGAACTCGTTGGCGTAGTATTCAGCCAGGTATTTGATATGACCGTTATGCTCGTTGCGCGCTATCTCTTTTTCTAAAAGTTCTTCTAGCTGCGTCAGGTGAACATCGTAGCGATCTTGCAGCAGCGGATCGCGTAGCATAGATGACAGCGGCGGCGTCATGCTCATGGTCATTTTGAAGTCAACGCCGTCACGCTTCAGCCCCTCAAACATCGTGAGCAAGGGGACGTAGGTTTCTGTGATCGCCTCAAAAAGCCATTCTTCTTCTAAGACAAAGTCGCTCTCGGGATGACGAACGAAGGGAAGATGAGCATGGAGTATGAGTGCGAGATAGCCAATCGACATGAGATAAAGACGCCTACTATAAAAGGCCTGCTAAAAGTTTTGCTACAGGGTTTTGTCACACAGCTTGTGCCTGCCAAAGGCGCTCCCTTTAGCAGACAAAACTTGTGCTAGTAGCGAAAAGCGCCTAAAGCTTGACGACCTGTCCTATGCCGAATCTTGCGCTCTACGCTTTAGTGATTGTACGGCAAAAGACTAGTCAAAGATAAGAAAATCTTTATATTTCGCTAACGCGGGAGATCATGGGGATCAGCGAATAGCAGTGGATAGCGCTGAGTTGAAGCTACCCGTTGTGAAGGCTGCTAACAGCTCTTATCAGGCTGATACCATACGAGCGATGCGCCCGCTTCTTGACGCCAGCGCATCCAGCCTTCGGTGATGGTTGCACCGGTCAGCGGGGTGCATTCGGCAACAGGCCGAGTCACACGCACGCGCATCCAGTCGCCTGCAATGTCTAAAGGCTGTATGAGACTGTCGGCACTGACAAGGCTGAGCATGTTGTTGGCTAGTTCAGGGCGCGATCGCAAAGGCTGCGCGTTTCCGCGATCCAAAAAATACACAGACGCTTGCGATGCTAGCTGCTCTGCCCAAGTCTCTATTACGAGTGGCGTTTCACCTAGCGATAGCTGAGAGGTATGGGCCCAAGCGGTACCGCCCGTAGTGTATTGCATCTGAAACCAGCCATCTTCGCGGACTTCTAGCACTGGAAAAGTATAGAGATTGTCATCGGATCTCACCATGGCAAACCCGGCATCGCGGCCAATAGCAAGGTACGTCTGTTCACCTGGAATTAGCCATCCTTGGTAAATCCAACCCCAGTGATCGCCGCCGGGTGCAGCGTAAAGTGGCAAAACTGCCGACGATAACCAGCTAATGCCATCGCCAGCTTCGATAGCAGCCGACGGCTGTGGGCGCAGATGGCCAATGCCTAGACCGCTGCCAGCGGTTTCAGTTGTTGAGAGATCGGTGATACCGGCTATGTTTGGTGAGAAAGGAGCTGGTTTTGGCGTGGGGGCCGCAGGCGGCTCAATGCTTTCCGCAGCTTGCGCTTCTTCTGAGCCAGCTTCTGGGCTCATCTCTGGACCGGTGGTCGTTTGGGCATAGGCCGTACCCGATACTATGCCAGCGAGCAAAGCGGCGCTTATGACTGTTTTTAGCATGGTGGGTAGTGTGGCGCGTGCCGCGCGTGTAGGGAATTGAGTCGCAGAAGAAAGTGAACGCAAAGCCATCGAAGATTTATTTAGGAAAGCATAGTGTTAACAATATTCACGTGATCGCATCCCAATCCATAGAAAAATCCAGAAAAATGTAGTTATTTTTACACCTTGGCTTTACACGCGCTCTTGGCTATCGAATTTTGCTCATCTCGCTCACGAGCATTTGCTGCATACGATTGAGGTCGTCTTCTACTGAGGTCAAGGCGTCTTCTAGCTCTTTTTTTAAGCTGTTAGGAAGTGGCTGTGGGGCTGTGCCTTCAACATCATCTCGTAGTAGCTTTCTAAACGCCAGTAGCTGAGCTGTTTTTAGCGATAGCTCTATCGGCACCTTAAAGTCGGGCAGGACGCCACTATTTTCCCAGTTTTCGCTCGTCACGACGCTAATGGCCTGACCAGTCGGAATAAACATCCAGAAATGGTCGTGCAGCCGAAAACCCAGTCCAGGATTTGCGCCACCTGCTGTGGTTTCACCCACAATGACGGCGCGCTTTAGGTGTTTGAGATTGTAGGCAAACTCCTCAGCAGCAGAGAAGGTGTCTGGGCTAATCAGGACGTAGACAGGCTTGTCTAGATAGCGGGGACCGTCTACATGCGGCAGGGTCCAAGACTGCTGAATACGGTCTTCTTTGGGCCAGTGCAAGTCCGTGAGATGAATGGCCGGATAGGCCGGTAGCAAGTAGCTAGAGAGTAAGGCTACCATGCTCGCAGAGCCACCCCGATTGTGGCGCAAGTCAATAATCAGGGCACTAGTATTGGCAAGAAACTGCATAGCCGCCGCCGCCGTTTTTCCGGCGAAATCAGGCGGCTCGAAGCTAAATAGCTGTAGATAGCCGACGTTGCCGCGCAGGCGCTCTACCTGGTTGAAGTCAAAGTTTCTCAGCTCACCTTGCTGTCGCTGCAGCGCTAGCTCTTCGGGCGGTATCTCTGTTTGAGGTACTAGGTGCGGCAGTACAGCAGGGCTAAAGTGTACTTTTAGGTGTAGGTCATGGCTGAGCGTTTGCAGCTGTGCAGTTAGGGTTTCGGCGAGCTGTGAGCCGCTTTTGAGGTCTTGATAGCCCTTGGCGGCAAGGCGATCGCGAATATCTGCCTGAATTTTAGCAGCTACCTCTGGAAAGGCATATTCATCTAGCTTATCGGCGATCGCACCTAAGACTTCAGTGCGCATCGGTGCGGTAAGCGGTAAATCGTAAGGCGTATTATCAGCCGAAGTTGAGAGGCCCATGAGGTAGCAGACGTTGGAGGAGCAGTTGAGTTAATCTAAAGCTTGAACTTATTGGCTGTCCGAGATTAGCTCATTTAACTATCACTCAAATCGATTAATCACTCAAGTCGATGGCACACCCGCTTCGTTGGGCGCGCAGAACTTTTCTACGATACGGACAAAAATTTCAACCCCGACACCTAGCGCTGTCTCATCAAAGTTAAACCGAGGATGATGGTGAGGGTAGGCCAAATCCTTGTCTGTATTAGCAGAACCTAAGAAAAAGTAGCAGCCAGGAACCGCCCGCAAAAAGAAGGAAACATCTTCACCACCCATAGTTTGGCAGTCTGGCACAACACCCGCAGGCGTCTCGACCACCGATAGCGCTACCGATCGAACTAAATCAGCGATCGCCCGGTCATTAATCACCGGCGGATACAGCTTGTGATAGTCCAGCTTGTAGCTTGCTCCGTGCGCTGCGCAGACACCCGCAATTAGCTGCTCTAGCCGCTCAGGAATCAGCTCGCCATAGTCCGGATCGAAATAGCGCACCGTCCCGCTTAAAAAGGCCGTATCGGCAATCACATTCACTGCCGTACCCGCCTGAAATTCACCCACCGTTACCACCGCTGACTTCAGCGGATCAATATTACGAGACACGATCGTCTGCAGCGCCGTCACCACCTGAGACCCTACCACTACCGCATCAACAGTCTGCTGTGGAATTGCCCCGTGTCCGCCTTTACCCTGAATCGTGCAGTGAAAAAACTCGGTGGCGGCCATCATAGGCCCGCTGCAGACGCCCAGCGTTCCTAACGGCAGGTTGTTCCACAGGTGTAGACCCACTAGCGCATCTACATTTGGATGGGTCAAAGCACCCGCTTCGACCATCGGCTGGGCCCCACCAGGGCCTTCTTCTGCGGGCTGAAAAATGATTTTGACCGCGCCACAAAATTGGTCACGGTGGGCCTGCAAATACTTGGCAGTGCCAAGGGCAATCGCTACGTGCCCGTCGTGGCCGCAGGCGTGCATCTTACCCTCATGTATGGAACAGTAAGGCACTTCGTTTAGCTCTTGTACAGGCAGTCCGTCCATGTCCGCACGGATGGCAAGTACAGGCCCTTGAACAGGCCCTTGGCGGCTTTGGTTCCCTTCGGCTTTTCCTTCGATGATGGCGACAATACCCGTTTTAGCGACAGCGCGCTCGTACACGACATCCCATTGCGCAAGGCGATCGCAAATAAACTGCGCCGTCAGCTCTTCTTGAAATCCTAGCTCTGGCCGCTGATGGATCTGCCGCCGCCAAGCAACCAAATCTGCCTGTAAGTCCTGAATTTCAGGGCGCAGGGCAGAAAAATCAGTGGTCAGGGGCTGAGAAAGCGTCAGCATAGCGGCTCCGTATCATACTTAGATGAATATATTTTGACAGATTTCTCTTGCTAATTTCTCTGACCAGAGGGTTTATCGTCAGACTAGGCCCAAAAAGCTCTTGGCATCAGGCGCTCTAGCTCTAGCTGCGCGGCGACTGCTGCTAGGGCCTCAATATCTTTTACGTGCTTGAGGTGCGGCAAAACGCCTAGCACTGGTACCCGCGTGAGATTTTCAATCATCCAGATAGGGGCCCAGTTTTCTAGCTGCCCTGGTGTGCAGGGATGAGTACAGCTTAAGACGATGCCTCTTAGGTCAACCTTTTTCTGCTCAGCGAGCGCGACGTTAGCCACGATCGCAGCGATCGCACCCAGCTTTACAGGCACCACCAGAACCGCTGGCATGCGCCACTGCGTTGCTATATCTGCCACCGTCAGCTCAGCAGTCACCGGCGAACCCAGACCGCCTGCCCCTTCTACTAGCACCCAGTCTCGCTCAGACTGAAGCTGCGCAATTACCTGCCAAGCCTTTGCCAAATCTACCCGCTTCCCTTCTAGCGCCGCAGCTAGAGGCGGCGCAATGGGCATTCGATACCACAGCGGATTAAGCTGCTCTGGCGTTTGCTTTAGATCAAATAGCCGAGTGTAGAGTTCGCGATCGCCCGTCCCCGATTGCACCGGCTTGCACACGCCTAGCTGGTGCGCCCAACAATACTTTTGCCAATAGGCGATCAGCGCCGATGTCAGCACTGTCTTACCGCTATCTGTATCTGTACCCGTAATCAATAAAGCCGACAACGCGCTCTCAATCCCTATTGCTCAATTCTCAACGATCGATTCTCTCATCACTGCAACGGTACCTGCGCAGTCGCACTGATCTCCAAAGTAAATTCAGAGCGCTGATTTGCACTAACATCGACGCTATAGTCACCGCCTACTGGCAAAAAGCCTTGCCAGGTTTGCAAATTAGCCGCATCCGCCACTAGCTCTCCACCTGGCATCAGCAAATCGAACGAAACCGACCCTTGAGACTCTAGTACCCGAACAGTCAAGATCTGACCTTCCTTAGCGTTCACTCTGTACCGCTTGATCTGCCCAGGTGCGACGTTATTAGCCACTCGAATAGAGTCTGCGCCTGTCGGAAACGATACTCGCCGCGCCTGTACATCTGGCTCAACTGGCACTTCGGTGGGGGCTGGTGAGGGCGGCTGCGGGATTTCGTCAGGGGTTTCGACTGGCGGTTTGGTAGGCTCGGGCTCGACCGGCTCGGGCTCGACCGGCTCGGGTTCGACTGGTTCAGGTTCGACTGGTTCAGGTTCGACTGGCACAGGTTCGACTGGTTCAGGTTCGACTGGCGCGGGCGGTGCGCTCAGCGTGACCTCTAGGCGATAGTCGCTGCTAGAAACCCCACGCGCAGGGCTCAACTGGATGCGATATTCGCCTGTGTCTTCTAAGTTGCCTTCCCACTGCTCAACTCGATTAGCCCCGCGGCCTACTGGCCTATCCTCTGAGTTCAAGACGCTAAGCCGCATGTCTTCTGGCGTCACCACAACGGTTAGACGCTGACCTGCTTCGGCCACCAGCGGGTAGTTGACTTTGTCCCCCCCGCGCATACTGCCTTCGACGACCCTAGTTGCCCCAGGCTCTAAGGTTAGCTGCGGCTGCTGGTATTCGACCGGTTTAGGAGAAACCTGAGTTGGAGTTGGAGTCGGGTCAGAGCTGCTATCTAGCGGCGGTAAGGAAGTGATAGTTGGCGTAGGAGTCGTTGAGGCATCTAAGCTCTGAACCACAGCCCAGCCGCCAAAGCCAGCGACCGCGGCTAGACCGATCGCTAAGCCCCCAACGGCTAAGGGATTTTCTAAGAACGAAGAGCTACCCGGCTGTTCAGCAGGTGCTGTCATGTGGGTACCGCTGTTTGGCCTAATGTTTTGATTGGCGTTTTGGTTAACGTTCTTCTGGCCGGCGTTCTGGCCAGCGTTCTGGCCGGCGTTCTGGCCGGCGTTCTGACCAACGGTGGTAGGGCGATTGATACGGGTAGCGTCTTGTCCTGCTATGCTGTTGGCGTCAGGATAGGCGCGGCCTACAGCAACCGTCTTCATTTGAGAAGGGGGTGGAACTGAAGCAGCAGGTCTAGCGGGCGGCTGCGGTGCTGGTAGAGTTGGGGTATGACGAGTGCGATCGCCTATTTCACTACCCAGCTTACTGCCCATTTTACTGGCAGGCGGCAGGCCACCAGCGGCCAGCGCCTTAGCCATTTCGCTGACAGATTGAAAGCGATCGCCTGGCTTGTAAGCCAGCGCTTTATTCAAAATATCGGCAAACCCAGAACTCACTGTCACAGAGTCCTGCCAGCGCCAAGCAAAGTTCACATCATCAAACATGACCTGGGGCTCTTTGCCACTCATCAGCACAATACAGGTCACCGCTAGCGCATACAGGTCGCTACTAGGGTAGGCCCGGCCCGTCTGCATCTGCTCACTAGGTGCATAGCCCGCCTTGCCCACCGTCGTCGCGGGCGTTGCCATGCCCTCTAGCTGCATTCGCGTGACCACTTCTTTCACCACACCAAAGTCAATCAGCACCGGCAGCCTGTCCTGCTGGCGCAAAATAATATTATCTGGGCTGATATCGCGATGAATAATACCCTTGGCGTGAATATGCGCTAGCACCGGCAATATCTGCTTTAAAAACTGCTTGACTTCAGCTTCTAGAAAGAGCTGCCCCTGCTGGCGGCGCTGATTGAGCACTTCGTGAAACGTCGGTCCATCTACATAGTCTTGTACTAAAAACAGCCGTTCGTCTTCTTCAAAGGTTGCTCTAAACTGAGGAATCTGCGGATGGCTAATTTGATAAAGGACAGAAGCCTCTCTTTTGAAAAGCTGAGTAGCCTTGTCTGAAAAGTGATCTTCACCTTGAATCGGCACAAATTCTTTGATGGCACAGCGCTCGTTAAAGCGGCCCTGGTCTTCGGCAAGATAGGTCCGACCAAATCCACCCTGTCCTAGCAGTTGAACGACTCGGTAGTGATTTTGTAAAAGGGTGCCGATAGAAATAGGGGATTGCATAGCCGAAACCGTCTTTCAAGAAGGGTGTATCACATCGGGTGAGCTACTGTAGTGTCAGTATCACCACAATCTCATCTTATATAGCGTTTATAGCGTTGAGTTTTATCAAATGTTGAGTCAACCGACTCTGCTGTCCTCACCCGTTTGCTTCATCAGTTTTGCTTCATCAGTCTAATGCATGTTTCCACGGGTAGGTTTCTAGCGGCACCGTTGAGTTTAGAAACCCGCCGGGGAATGATGAAATTATACACAGCCTTTTCTATGCACCACGCATGATCTACGGGACTTCTAACGACGCAAAAGAACCGACAACAATAGACAACTCGACTCAAGCACGGCTCTCTTGCTTATTGGAAGGACTTTCTCCAGACCAACGAGATCTTGCGCGGGTTGAGGCGATCGCCTCACTTCATCTCCTAGAGGATGCCACTGTTCCAGTTTTTGAAGAAGCAACACAAAACATTTCGCGGATGATGGCGATGCCTATTTGCATCCTCAGCATCATGGATACAGATACACAGTGGTTTAAGTCTGTTGTTGGGCTCTCTAGCTTAGGCTTAATGAATCAGCTAGCTGCCGAGCGCAGCCTACCTCGCGCAGAATCTTTTTGCACACAGGTAATAGACAGCGGCAAAACGTTTGTGCTGCCCAATGCCACAGGGCATCCCGCATTTTCTCGAAGTTTGCTAGTTCAGCAGTACGGTATTCAGTCTTATGTGGGTGTACCACTAACAACAACCGAAGGCTGCTGTATTGGGACGCTAGCAGTGATGGACTTACTGCCGCACGAATTTACCGGGCAGGAAGTGGCGCTGCTAGAGCTGAGTGCTCGCTGGAGTATGAGTGAGTTTGAACGGCAGCAGGCAATAAAAACACCCAAAGGCACTGCGTTGGCACACCCCCCATCTATCGCTAGGCAAGAAGATTCGCTGGCATCACGCATTAGCCAAGTTCGCTTTGATCTGATTTTGCAGCTCACGCAAGACTTGCGCAATCCACTCACCTCAGTCACAGGGATGGCGAGTATGCTCAGCCGAGAGATCTACGGGCCACTGAGTGAAAAGCAGCAAGAATACGCCAATATTGTGCTCAGTAGCTCTCGGCAGCTATTGGCGATGGTAAATGAAATCATTGACATTGGCGAGCTTAAAGAAGGTAGCTACCAGCTGACGGTAACCACAGCAGATATTGAAATGCTAGGGAAGCAGGCGCTTTCCGAACTAGAAAGCATCGCTAAGCAGCAAGACTTACAGCTTAAGCTGACAATAGAACCTGGCTCTCGCCTGTTGATTTTCGACCAGCGCGTTGTCAAACAGCTGATATATCACCTAGTTTTTAGCCTGATCAAAATGTCTACAGCAGGGAGCACTATTCGGCTGCATGTTTCCCGAAAGGATGAAAGCATCAATATTGCCCTGTGGGTTTCCAACCCATGGCTAGGCGAAGACTTACCGCAGGCAATCATCACCTGGGACCGGGACCATGCGGTAAAAGAACAGACCCAGACGATAGATTCACCTATGGACGCTGTGGCAGGTTCTATGGTGGCTGTTAGCTCGCAGTCCGCGGCCAGTTCAGCACCTCAGCGAGTGTCTGAGCCAATACTGGTGTCTGAGTCAACATCTAATCGAGCATCGGTCATAGGGACGAGTGAAGCGTTTGAAGCACTAGCCACTGCTCAAAAAGTCGATTCTTCGCGCCAAGAGCTAGGGCTGCTGCTCAGTCGTCACTTGACTCAGATTCATGGTGGTGAGGTGAGCGTACAAGGTTCTAACTCTTCTGGCTATCGGTACGTCATTACCCTGCCAATCTTACTACCCTCCTAAAACCTGCCAATCTTACTTACTACCCTCCTAAAAATCTATCCATTAGGCACAAGTATGTAGAAGTCTTACCGGGAGAGGAGTAGGCGCGTCGTTTGTGCAAATATAATTACAGATGTAGCCATCCCGCCTAGAAAGGCGGCAGACCCGATGAAAGATTGGATAGGCTAAGAAATCAGCGTCACACGCTTTGCGGACATGCGCCATGCGAAGCGATTGCGTCAAATAGTCGAAACGCTGAGCCATGCGCCGAATGCGAGCGTACCGGAGGCGACGAAGAACGCGAGTGAAGCGCAAAGTATCTATCGATTTTGGTCCAATCCCAAAGTGACCACCGCTGCGATTTTGAACAGTCATATAGATGGGACGACAGAGCGCAGCCGTAGGTGCGAAACGGTATTAGCGATTCAAGACACGACAGACCTGAACTTTACGAGTCATCGTGCGACGGCAGGCTTAGGCTACCTCAATCAGACGCAGCAACAAGGCATCAAAGTGCACAGCACGTTTGGTGTGAGTGGAGCAGGCGAGCCGTTGGGCCTATTCGGTCAGGCAAGCTGGGTACGCGAGCAACCGCCGCAGCCAAAGAAAGGCCGAAAAGCATCAGAGCAACCTGGCCACAAACCGATAGAAGAGAAAGAGAGCTTTCGCTGGCTGGAGTGCTTACGCGGTGCCGAGTCAAAGGTAGCATCAGCGACTCAACTGGTGCATATGGCCGACCGCGAAGCCGATATCTTCGAGTTATTTGCCCAGCCTAGAGCCGCCAATAGTGAGCTGTTGATTCGGGTAAAAACAAACCGTAAGGTCAAACACGAGCTAGGCAAACTATTTCCGGCCTTGGCACAATCGCCCGTCTTAGGTGAGCTGACTGTCACTGTTAAGCGCACACCTCAACGTCCGGCTAGAGTCGCTCGTGTCGCCATTCGTGCCATTGCCGTCATGATTGAAGTGCCTGACTATCTGGCTAAACAAAAGCCCAAGTTAGTCCCCGTTGAACTTAACGCGCTACTGGTCGAAGAAGTCACCCCGCCAGCAGATGGTGGCAAACCGATCTGTTGGAAGTTACTGACAAGCTTACCGCTAGACAGCTTTGAAGCGGCTTGCCAGGCGGTTCGGTGGTACAGCTATCGCTGGCTGATAGAGCGCTATCACTTCACGCTCAAAAGCGGCTGCAAGATAGAAGATCTGCAGTTGCAGCACCGGCACCGTTTGCTCAAAGCTTTAGCCACTTACAGCATTGTCGCCTGGCGGCTGATGGCGATGACCTACCAGGCGAGACTGACCCCTGATGTTAGCTGCGAGGTCATTTTCACACCGAAAGAATGGAAGCTACTGCGACGTCGGTTCGTGCCCAAGAGTCGCTCGAAGAAGCCGCCTACGCTTCATCAAGCCAATCGTTGGCTCGCTCATCTTGGCGGCTTTCAGGGCCGTAAGGGAGATGGCGAACCAGGCATCAAGACCCTATGGCGGGGCTATACGAAGCTTCAGCATCTGCTCGAAGGCGCTCAACTGGCTGAGAAAACATAGCTGCTGCGATGCTTTCAGCGACTTCTGCCTAATGGATAGTCCTAAAAATAGATAGCCAGAAAAAGGGACCTAGGAAACAGATCGCATCAACGAAACTCAACAAGATCAAATCCATTCCCTCATTTGGAGTGATTTTTTCTTTTTATTCTCAATTTTTTTCTTTTTATCCGGATTATTGCATCTGAGTATTTCTTAGCTTGATTTTTTTTCTTAGCTCAAGCGAGGCGAAGTAGAGTACCGTTTTCCAGACTATGACTACGCCTAACCCTCTACGCTCAACCTCGGTTTTTGGCTTTCGCATTAGGTGCTCTGCTTTTACGCAAATCTCTAAGTTCAGCTCTACTTGGGTCTAGCTGTAGCATCACACAAGCAAACAGAAGAGAGCTACAAGAGCTGAGGTGGTCGTCGTTAACATCAAGCGCGAAACGTCAGCGAGCTGGCTCAATACGTCGTAAGATGCGACATACTTACGTTTGCTCTACTCTTATCAAGGTCCTACCCACATCATGGATGCTCTATACGATTTTGTTGTGATTGGTGGCGGTATCGTTGGTTTATCTACAGCGCTGGCACTCAACAAGCGATGGCCGCATAAAAGTATCGCCGTACTGGAAAAGGAGTCAAAATGGGCTTTTCATCAGACAGGAAACAACAGCGGCGTGATTCATTCGGGCATTTACTACGAGCCAGGGAGTCTAAAGGCACGGCTGTGTAAGGCCGGATGCGAGTCAATTATTGATTTTTGCGAGGAATATGACCTGCCATATGAGCGCTGCGGCAAGCTGATTGTAGCAACCAGCGAGACAGAGATTTCGGCCTTAAATGCTATCTATGAAAAGGGGTTGAAGAATGGAACGAATGTTGTCAGGCTCACCCAGACACAGGCACAAGAGATTGAGCCGCATGTTCAATGCGTACAAGCATTGCAGGTAAAGACAACCGGAATCGTTAGCTATAAAGCTGTTTGCAACCAGTTTGTCGAGCTGCTAGAAGAAAGAGGCGTAGATCTTTTCTTAAACGCCAAGGTCAAGAACATTGTTAAGCAAAAAGCTGAACAAAAAGAAGCGTATATTTTAGAAACTACGCTTTCACAGGCGCAAAAGACAGTCAGAGCCGGATTTGTGATCAACTGTGCGGGGTTGTTTTGCGATCGCATTGCCAAACAGCTTGGTCTAAAGCCACCTGCTAAGATTGTTCCTTTTCGCGGCGAATACTACGAGCTAAAGCCCGAAAAGCGGTATCTAGTCAATACGCTGATTTATCCAGTGCCCAATCCTGAGTTTCCTTTTTTAGGAGTGCACTTTACCAAAATGATTGACGGCAGCGTTCACGCAGGGCCCAATGCGGTGCTAAGTTTTAAGCGCGAGGGCTACAAAAAAACAGATATCGATCTATTAGATTTAGGAGAGACACTAGCCTATCCAGGCTTCTGGAAGCTGGCATTTAAATATGGCGACGAGGGGCTCAAAGAAATGTGGCGATCGCTTAGCAAAGCGCGGTTTGCACGTAGCCTGCAAAAGCTGATACCGACGGTCACAGCAGATGACCTAGTGCCCACGCATGCAGGCGTTCGAGCCCAGGCACTGCGGCCCGACGGCAGCTTGGTGAAAGACTTCATCATTCTAGAAGAAGCCATGTCTCTACATGTAATCAACGCGCCTTCTCCTGCGGCCACCTCTTCAATAGAGATCGGCAAAGAAATTGTTAGGCGAATCAATGTTGCCTAGTCTTTTCTCTTTGGCCTGCTTTCTTCTATCGGCTCAGCAAAGCTGTCGATAATTTTGCTAGCGGGAATAACCATTTTTTGAAAAACGGCTTTAAGCATAGCGGTGTCAACCGTCTCAAACGCCCGGCGATTGACCGTAGCAATAACCCCGCACATTCCTAGCGCCGCTAGGCCATCTCCTGGAAACTCAGGTACAATTGCCTGGTCGCCATCTCTGGCAATCACGACTATCTGGTCTGAAAGCATTGCTAGGTTGAATGGAATGTCTAGCTGCTGCAGCTTCTCAATATAGTCAGTTAATTGATTGGTTTGTGTCAAGGCGAATACCACAGCTTGTGCTAGATAGCCATCCAATAGCTGGTAGCCTTTGTAGTCGCGCGTCAATGCAGACTCGATAGGTAGCGGCTGCCGGTGATAAACAGCTTGAAGGTGAATATGGTTGACAGAAGCTCCGGCGTGTAAAGCGTTGAAAAAGAGAATTGTATTAGATAGCTGAGTGAACAGCTGCACGGCATCTTCTATCAGCGGTGGCGTCAGCTGTTGTAGCAGGTGAGGCATGTCTCCTGTTACATCTGTTGGAATCCACAAGAAATGTCCTTCTGTTTCGAGCGGTGCCACGTTGTAGTAAGCGTTCCAGTTAAAGTGAGTAAGTGAGACACTCAGCAGGGGGTCGCGTCGTAAAAGGCTGATGGGATGCTCTCTATTTTGGCAGTGAAACCGACACAGTGAAGGCTCAGCCGAAATATCTGGCTGGCGGCCCGTTGGCCGATTGCCCGCCCCAGGACGCAGGGCCCGGTAGCTGTTGAGCCGACAGAGATAGCCCGTATTGCCGATGGACTTTTGCGCGATCGCACCTTGAATATCGCAGTGTTGACTGAGATTGTGGGCGTAGTAGGCGAGCTGATTGTCAATCGCTTTAACACCATAAATAATGCGATCGCCCTTCGCCCAGCGCCCGTTAGCATCGTCTTGCACTGCCTCGAACTGGTTGATTACTTTACCAGCCAAAACGGCCTGCTTCCAGGTCTGATAGAGGCGAGCTGTTAGGTTAGTCATCACAAAAAGCTACCTTCTTCAAGGTGAATATTCTCCAAGGCAAGTAGAGCATAGCTTAGAATGCTTTTGACGTTGAGTTTAGCGATCGCAGGTGAAAATCTCTCTTCCTCTTTTAGACTCACTAGTCCAGATAGAAGAAAAAGTTAGAAAGCAGTTTCCAGAAAAAGGTAGTTGCTGGCCAGAAGCGATTGATCTTTCCTATTTGCATAAGTCAGCAGACCTAAAAAATGGAGGCTACTACTGCACACCTATTAACAGCCTGGCATTTGCCTGGCCCGGTGTAGATGGCGAGCACTTCAGCTTTCTGATACAAAACGGACAGAGCAATGAGGAGTTTCCTGTTATTTTTACAGCACCCTGTCACTATGACGGAGACGTCAATGTCATCGTTGCCAAAAACTTACGAACGTTTTCTCGTCTTGCACTTCAGCATGGATGTTTCAATCTCTCAGAGCTAGCATATGACAACGCAAAAGCTGTTCGACTGTTGATAAGCAATCAAAATTGTACAGAACAAGACCCAGATCGTGAGCACCAAGCAACTTACCAAAAGATTAGATCTTTCGTCGCCAAAGATCTAGATCTACCTTCTTATAGTTTTGAGAAAAAAGAATTTACCGCATTGCAACAGCAGTACATACCGCTCTTGCAGATCTCTGAAGATCTACATTCATAGAAGATAAACAGTATGGACATTGAAGCCACACGCTAGAGCAAGCTGAAAATTAATCAAACCCCTAGCCTATACTCGCTGAGAACGTAAAAACGATTCAACTTCGGTGGCGGTAGGCATAGCTGCCTGCGCACCTCGGCGAGTAACCGCAAGCGCCGCGACCGCCGTGGCATAGTTAACCGCTTCTTTAAGCATGTCAGGCGTTACCGGCTCTTGTTTTCGCAAGTTGAGCTGACATAGCGCGGCAGCGAGCCCACCGTTAAAAGCATCGCCTGCGGCCACCGTATCTAGAGCAACAACCGGAAACACCGGAACAGCAAAGCTGCCTAGCGTAGTCGCACAGACACAGCCCATTGCCCCCATCTTGACAATGACAGCTTTTGTTCCTTGCTGCTGAAGCATTTCGGCAGCAGCGATCGCACTGTGCGCATCATCCACTGCTAGACCGGTCAGCGCTGCCGCCTCCGTTTGGTTCGGCGTCAAAATTGAAATGTATTCGTAGACATCTTTGGGCAAAGGGCCCTGCGCCGGAGCCGGATCGACGATGACTGTAAGACCAGCCGTATGGGCCAGCGCGGCTGCTTTTTCAACCGTCACCAACGGAATCTCAAACTGAAGCAGCAGGACGCGAGCGCTCTTAAAGCGGTTCATCAAAGCTTCTAGCGCCTCGTCATCGACTTCAGCATTAGCCCCTGAGTTGACAATGATTTGATTGTTTTGAGGCGAAACGGCAATCAGCGCGGTCCCAGAGGACAACTGAGGGCTGATAGATACGCCGGTAACGTCAATTTTTTCTGCCTGAAGATGCGATCGCAGGTTCTGTCCCATCAGATCGTTGCCAACGCGCCCAATCATTGCTGTGCGCATACCCAACCTAGCAGCGGCCACCGCCTGATTAGCGCCTTTGCCACCTGGCTCCATGGCAAAGCTTTCTCCCAGCAGCGTTTCACCCGGCTGAGGCAAGCGCGACACCCGAGAGGCTAGGTCCATATTCAGGCTTCCTAGTACGACAACGTCCACAGCAGCTTTCTCCTCTGTTTAGGGGTTGATGTTTAGGGGTTGATATCCGAGCCTTGATCGAGATCTAATGGCGGTCGATCAGAACTCCAGCCCCACCAGACTGTCCCACATTCACACTGATAAAACTCTTGGTACTTGCGCTTACGGTTGTCTGTAAAGACCGGGGCACGGCGATTGAGCCATACTTGCTGGGCTTCGCGGCTTCCCGCCGCGCAGCTAGGGCAGCCAAACGGCTGAGCATGCACAGCAGCTTTCGTCCATTCGGGCGGAAACGGGGCGAATGCGTCCATCGGGGCAAAGGTCTCCACGGGCCAAGATATGTCTCTAACTGCATCTGTCGAGCGACAAGTGTCCTTACACATGAGAACACTTGCCATCTATTATGACGTGGATAGTGTTACCCATGGCGCTAATGCATTAGTTCTCGGCTTCTATACAGACCGTTACATTTGTGACGAGCACCAGCAAGAAACTATAGTAATCCTTAAAGACAACACTACAGACGGTATCTCTTGTGAAGGCCATAACCCTACTCGGCTCAACTGGTTCTATTGGCACACAAACGCTCGATATTTTAGAGCAGCACCCTGATAAATTTCGCCTGGTTGGCATCGCGGCAGGTCGCAACGTGAAGCTACTAGCAGCGCAGGCGATGCAGTTTAAGCCAGAGATTGTGGCAATTCGTGATGAGAGTAAGCTAGACGATCTAAAAAGTGCGATCGCCGCTTTAGATCCGCAGCCCATTATCCTAGCTGGCGAGTCGGGTGTTGTAGAAGTTGCTGGCTATGGTGATGCGGAAGCGGTGGTCACTGGCATTGTCGGCTGTGCCGGCCTGCTGCCAACCCTTGCGGCAATTGAAGCGGGTAAAGATATCGCCCTAGCGAATAAGGAGACTTTGATTGCCGGCGGGCCGGTTGTCTTACCGCTAGCAGCTAAGCACGGGGTAAAGCTGCTGCCCGCAGATTCAGAGCACTCAGCTATTTTTCAGTGCCTGCAAGGGGTACCCGAAGGTGGCCTGTGCAGTATCGAGCTGACCGCTTCTGGCGGGGCTTTTCGCGACTGGCCAGTAGAAGATTTACCTAAGGTGAAAATGGCTGATGCCATTAAGCATCCCAACTGGTCAATGGGAAAAAAAATCACCGTAGATTCGGCCACGCTGATGAACAAGGGACTAGAGGTGATTGAGGCTCACTACCTTTTTGGTGTGGATTATGACCATATCGATATCGTCATTCATCCACAGAGCATTATTCACTCTATGATTCATACGCAAGATACATCTGTACTCGCGCAGCTTGGCTGGCCCGATATGCGTTTGCCGCTGCTGTATGCGCTGTCTTGGCCAGAAAGAATTCTCACAGACTGGAAGCCGCTAAGCTTGGCTGAGCTAGGCTCATTGACCTTCCGCGCCCCAGACCATGACAAGTACCCATGTATGGATTTGGCCTACGCGGCAGGCCGTGCAGGAGGAACAATGACAGCAGTGCTCAACGCGGCCAATGAGCAGGCGGTGGCGCTGTTTTTAGCAGAAAAGATTCACTACTTAGAGATTGCCAAGGTGATTGAGCAGGTATGCGATCGCCATCGCAACGATCTCAACACGGCCCCAACGCTCGAAAACATTTTAGAAGTTGACCAGTGGGCACGAACGGCGGTCACTGAGCTGACCACGGCGATCGCATAGTAGCTATTTTTGAAGTTAAAGGGGGAGTACAATATGGTGGAATTAGCATTGACGATTGGAGCAGTTGCGATCGCGGCTGTTATCTTCTTTTGGCTTGTAGACTTCTTCAAAGACACCGTCAAAGCCGCTTTCATCGTCGGGCTTTTTCTGCTAGGGCTATGGCTTGCTTTTGGCATCGGCCCTAGCCAGGTATGGGAAACCATTCGCGGCTGGCTCCCCGATTTTCTATTTGTAGAAAGCAACTAAAGTTTCCGCTTTCATTTCCTTCAGACTTTTTCCCTGACTCTCCTATTGAGCGTCCGCTGGGCTTTCCGCTGGGTCCGCCGCTGGGCTTTCCATCGGGACTTCGCCTGAACAGACGTAGTGAGTGTGCCGATAAGAGCCCTTATTTCCGGCTTCGACTACGGTGCAACCGCTGGCAGTCAAATCATATGCGCCTGCTAGCATCCACAGATCGAATGGGTTAGGTGTTTGTGCTACCAAAGCCGCAAGCGTTCCAGCAGGATTACTTGGAGCGCCCTGAACGCCCTGAACGCCCTGAACGCCCTGAACGCCCTGAACGCTAAGAGCACCGATCTGATTTTTCAGAATCAAAAATTGAGGTTCGCTAACCCAGTCATCGTTTTCCTCACCAGAGGCGCGTGCTTGCTGCCGCTGTATTTCCCACGCAACCGAGACAATCTCATTACCGATCACACTTGGCTGATCGCCTACTAGCACCTCCGTACCTAGAACCACCGGATAGGTAGAAGTCTCCTGCATCAGGTTAACCAGGCGATCTGGCATATAGAACTTAAGATTGGTGCGATTAAGCACAATTGCCTGTGAGCCCAAAAACGCGATCAGCAGAACCGTCGAAACAAAGGCCCGACCGCTGATAGAGCGTTTAATAATTGGGAGTCTAACTCTAGAGAAAATTGAATGATCGACAGAGTGAGCAGCGCTCTTCGTATCAGCGGCTTTTTGAGGCCGAAGAACTGGGAGAACAGACCAGAGAGAAAACGCGCGCGAATCCGAAAGAAAGGGGGTCAACCCGGCCCCAACCAAAATCACAACGCTAGGGTAGTAGGCAAAGGTATAGCGGTGGCCTCGGGTAATGTCAAAGCCGATGACATAGCAAATTGCAAAATAGACAATATTGGCCGCGATGAAAAAGCCGCCAATCGCCAGCAGCCCCAAGTGGGTTTGCTGGCCGTTGGGAAAATTAGAATCGGCGGCTGACTGCTGCCACTGAAACTTGAGCGATCGCACTAGATAAAAAATCAGCCAGGGCGCATACATCAGCAGCAGCAGCACGGACGTTACCACAATTCCCGTCACCGCCTGCCAGCTAAACCCTCTGGTCATGGGCGACATCACCGCATACAGCCAGCCGACTACCGACTGCACAATCGGTCCTAGCCAAAAGCCAAGCCCTCGAGATCCCGCTGCGGCAATGTACGTCGTCTGCGGGCTACCATAAAAGTGCAGCAGAATTGGCAGCCAAACCAAAACACCAACTGCCGTGCCAACCGCTGCCACATATATCCGCATCCAGTGGGCCCGTCGCCACGCCGTTCTATCTTTTAGGCACTGCTGCACCAGCTGCCATAGCAGCACCATTCCTTGAGACAGATAGGCGATCGCACAAAAATAATGCACCGCTATCCCCAGCGCATTCAGGCCAATCCAGAGCCACACCGTCAGCCAGCGCATCGGTCGATACTGCGCCGCCGCCTGCAAAGCCAAAACAAAGCAGCACAGCGATCCCATCACCATTAAAATCGCCAGCGTGTAGTGCCTAGCTTCTTGTGACAAAAATACTGAAAATGGCGAGAGCGCCATCAGCGCCGCACAAAGTACGCCCGTCCGCTGGTTCCGAAAGCTGAGCCAAGCTAGCCAATAGGTCACCGGCACCGCTAGCGCCCCCAAAAAAGCAGGCAGCGATCGCGCCGCCCATAGAGACGCATAGGTACCAGCCGCCGCCTTGCCCACCAGCCGATGAAAAAACATCATCCACTCGTGCGCCACCATAAAATAGACCGGCGGGTGATTGTTTTCTGCTAGCAGATAGGTTGCCGCATCTATCGCTGTTGTCTGCGGCGTGATCTGAAGCGCCCGCGTTATCGCCGATAGGCTAATCACCTGATCGGTGGGAATTAGCCTAGAGTAGTTACCCAAACTAAACATCACCGTAGAGACCTCATCCATCCAGGCAGGCTTCGCAGCCAAATTAGTGAGGCGAATGCACAGGGCAAGCACAAACAGTCCTAGAATCCAGCGGCCCACGTACGCTATTTCAACCGCCATTTCGGTCCTGTTGGGCCGAATCGGAGCGGACACTCGAACCATTGAAGGAGATCCTCATATCAATCAACAGGGCTAATGCAACCGGGTCAACGTAACCCAGTGAAGCTATTAATCAGCAGGCTGGTAGCTTTCAACCACTCTGCCAAAACAACGTATCAGGTTGTAATAGTACTGGCTAACAGGATGACCCAAATCTGTAATGGAATCGATCCCGAGGCCATTGCGGCCATGATCTTTACCAGAGCTGTGAATGTACTGACCCTTGCCGACGTACAGCGCAACATGTGTCGTGCGATCGCGAGTCCCAAAAAATACCAAGTCTCCAGGCTGCAAATCATCTGCCAAGATCCGCGTTGTAAAGTCCTCTTGCTGATAAGAATCACGCGGAAGCTGGATACCTGCAGCCATGAACGCCGACTGCACAAAGCCCGAGCAGTCATAGTGAGGCGCACTAGCCCCGCCCCAAAGGTATTCGTTTGGCACGGCCATCGCCGCTTGGGCAAACGCAATCACCCGAGGCAGCTTGGCTTTGATTTCAGTCGCGCTCAGCGTTGGCGCTTCATAAGGTATTAGCGCAGGCTCTAGATCTTTGAGATGGGCCGCGGCGATCCAGCCAGGATAGTCATCTTTACAGCTATAAACACGCAGCACATCCTGATTTTTAGAGACTTCTAATAGCCGTAGATTGTGACCTACATCTGCCTGAGTTACTAGGCCATGACACTCAGGAGATTGATAGAGGTTAATTACCAAATTGCAAACATACTGTCGCTGAGTCCCTCGGTAAATATCGTCCTGTACATCCTCAAGCGTCACCATCAAAGCCCATGCTCCGTTGCCCAGTAAGCTGATACCTTAACCCACGAACCGCGTCACGACACAGCTATCTTCGCGGGCCTTCTTCAACCGTTCGCTCAGACACGGTAATCTAGGTTACAGAATTTATATGCAGAATCTAGATCACCTGCTTTCTGGCTCTTTTCTAGTGCTGCGTTCGCTTTCGTGCCCGCTCGAACATCGCTGTTTCTATCACACCGACTTCTTATGACCATGACGACTGCTCCACTCAAGCCGCCTACGATTGATAATACTCACCGCCTGCCTCTGAGCAAGCTAGATATCCCTGCTCGTCTGCTGCTTGGACCTGGACCCTCTAACGCTGACCCTGCCGTTCTGATGGCAATGGACCGACAGCCTATTGGACACCTAGATAAAGCCTATCTTCAGCTCATGGACGAAGTACAGTCGCTGATGCGCTATGCGTGGCAGACTGATAATCGAATGACGCTGCCTGTGAGCGGTACGGGCTCTGCAGCGATGGAAGCGACCCTGGCAAATACTGTCGAGGCCGGTGACAAGGTACTGGTGTGTGTCAACGGCTATTTTGGCCATCGCCTAACAGATATGGCAGGCCGCTATGGTGCACAGGTCAGTCAAATCAATCGACCTTGGGGAGAAGTCTTTACCACTCAAGAAATTCGCGCGGCGCTAGAAACACATCGGCCCAAGATAATGGCGATTGTTCATGCAGAAACCTCTACGGGCGTATGCCAGCCGATGGCAGGCATTGGCGATTTGTGCCGCGAGTTTGACTGTTTGCTACTGGTCGATACGGTAACGAGCCTAGGTGGGGTTCCTGTGTTTTTAGATAAATGGGGCGTGGACTTGGCCTATAGCTGTAGCCAAAAGGGACTAAGCTGCCCGCCAGGCAGTTCGCCGTTTACGATGAGCGATCGCGCCCTCGAAGTCCTCAACAATCGCAAAAGCAAAGTTGCTAACTGGTACCTAGACATGTCGCTACTGAGCACCTACTGGGGCAAAGGCCGCACCTACCACCACACTGCCCCAGTAAACATGACCTTTGCGATTCGCGAAGCGCTACGCTTGCTAGCCGAAGAAGGCTTAGAAGCCCGCTGGCAGCGCCACCAGGATGCGGCTGAGCACTTGTATGCTGGCCTCGAAGAAATGGGCCTTCAATGTCATGTGCCGCGCGAATACCGTCTGCATACGCTGACAACCATCCGAATTCCTGATGGGGTAGATGGCAAGGCAGTTACGGCCAAGCTGATTGATGAGCACAATATGGAGCTTGGTGGCGGTCTCGGTGACTTAGCTGGTCAGGTATGGCGCGTGGGCCTGATGGGCTACAACGCCAATCGTGAGAATGTCGATAAGTTTTTGGCGGCACTGAAGCAGGTGCTGACGTAGCGATCGCTAAATTTAATCTAACCCTTTAAAGAATTCTGCCCTCTGTTCTGCCCTCTGTAAGGCATCCCCAAATGGGTGTGATGGCTTTACAGAGGGTTTTTACTGAGGTAAAGCTTCAGATATTTTTGATTTTTCGCCCGCGTTCTTTGAATCTTAGAATACAAACTAAATGTATTACGTACGACATTTAGTTTGAAGAATGCTATCAAAATCAAAAACTCCGCTATTAAAAGTACTGACGTTGAATCTGAGCGTCATTGTCGGGACTGTGGTTATTAGTGCGCCTTTTCAGAGCGTAGGGCATCAGTTCAAAGAAGGCGGAATAATTACCTATTTTTCTGTGGTCCAGCTTTTTATCTTGTCTTATCTGGCTTACCGCGTATTCAAAGCGCGTGCGGATGGCTTTAAGCATCCTTGGCACTCTTCTATCGCTATCTGGGGAATTGCCAGCTGTGGATTCTTTTTCTTGGCTTTGGATGATTGGCTAGCAATTCATGAACAGCTAGATATGTTGATTCATCAGGTGGGTCAGTTTCAAGAAACGGGGGTGAGCGATCGCATTGACGATTTGATTGTTGGATTATACGGGGTTATAGCCATCGGCTTACTCGTCGCTTATCGGCGTGAGCTGGTGCGGTACAAAAGCGTGCTCGGCTACGTTGTAATTGGCTTTATTTTGATGTTTTTGATGGTGGGTATAGATGTAGTCACCAATCGGGACGACCTGTTGATTTTGCTATTTTCTAGAGAAACGACTACCGCCATCATGGGTTGGATTTTCGTTCCAGAAGAAAGCTTCAAGCTGCTCTCAGAGGCCTTCTTAATTGTTGCGGTTCACAGGTGCTATGAAATTGCCAAACACCTCAACTCTGGAGCTGTCAGCACACGGTATCAGCCAGCGCCTGCGGCAGCTCGCGTGTCTCAGCGGGTTAAGCCGTCGCGTGACTCTTGAGCTGTGCCAAGAACTGTCTGGATAGCATGCAGCGGCTCCGTATATATACATACCGGCAATACATACCGGCTTGTATGAATGTTGAGGTGTCGTTGCGATGTTGACTCAAGGACTATTTCTGTTAGCGTTTGCTTTGACAACGGGCGCGATCGCGCTTGTTAATAACTTCATTAAGGCAGGCTCTTTTACCCGTCGCACCAGCCGCAAAGAGTCAGCGCTGCTCGATTTTTCCGATCAGGTCAGATATTTCACAGAGGACAGCAGAGACAACTGTCGAAATTCTCTGATATTTAAGAAGATGACAGGTCGCCATGCGCCCATTCGCGTTATCAACCTAATCCTTAGCTGCTACGATCCGCATCTAGCAACCTATATCTACGCTAAAGCACCGCGCTATGTGCACTTTCAAAGGAGTGAGCTAGAAAACTGGCAGCTCCAAGAGCCCAGGGTTGTTCGCAACCGTTTTTTGCCGGTAATGCTGGGGCTAATGCTGCTAAATAGCTTAGTTTTGTTAGGGCTGAGCGGATATCTACTGGCATTGCTGATACTTGGTTTTCAGGCGATCGCACCGCAGCCTGCCCTGATGCGATTCTATCTAAGTGCAATGGCTTTTCTACTCTGTGTTGGGATGATTGCGATCACCTACTGCCAATATGCATATAGAGAAATAGTCTTTTTAGATCTAGTCAAAACGTTCTATGCAGACCAGCCTGCCACTAGCCAAACGCTCATTCGCACAGTCTTCAACGAGTCAGCGACTGTCAGCGCGCCAACCACTAAGCGGATAATTGGATCCAACCTAAGTGGAGCCCGATCAAACGGGTCCAACCTAAACGGATCAAAACTAATTCGCGAATCAGGTAGTATCAATTGATATATTCGTGTAGATACTGCCCACATTCAAGAGAAGAGATTTATGAAGCGTCGAGCATTTATGAACTGGGTTGGCGTTAGCTTTATGGCGGCGTCGCTACCAATTGCGATCGCAGCTTGCTCACCCGCTGAAGACACGGCTACAGCTGACCCCTGTGCAGCTGAGCCTTGTGCAGCTGAGCCCTGCTCAGCCGCATCTGCCGATACTGGCGTTGGTGAGGATGGATTTGTCTCTCTCGGAACCGTTACCGATCTCGATAGCGCAGGCTACCTTGCCAGTACAGACTTTCCAGGCGGCGCAGTTATCGCCATTCGCGATCCCGAAAATGCCGATAGCGTTATCGCACTTAGCTCTGTATGCACTCACAATGGCTGCAACGTTGACTGGCAAGCAAGTGAATTTGTCTGCCCTTGCCACGGCTCTAAGTTCAGCGCCGATGGCGAAGTCACAAACGGCCCCGCTGGCGAAGCACTGAGTACTTACGAAGCCATGATTGAGGGCGAGCAGGTTCTTGTTAAAGCGGCATAGTCTACGCTGCTGTGTTGTGAACCAAACAGCCATAAGTGATTCACTATAATTGATTCAGAATTGTTAAGGTCGCTACGGTAAAGTAGTGACCTTTTGGGTCTAAATACTAGATGTGGTTTCGATGAGCAGACGGCCTGCGTCGAAACATCTTCACTTTCAGTTGGGTCTGATCAAGATAGCGATCACTACCAGTGTGTCCGTTTTCGCCTTATTTACTGAATGCTAATGATCAATCACCTGTCAAAAAGTGCAATGGTTCAGCGGGTTTACAACCCCAACCTTTTCTCAGAATCACGCACGACACCCTTTGAAATGATCAAACAGCCCGTTTTCTTAGTCGGCTCTGAGCGCTCAGGCACTACGCTGCTGCGCCTGATGCTCGATCACCACCCTCAAATTATTTTCTGGAGCGAGTTTGACTATAGCGTCAGCTGCATAGACAACCAGGGTAGCTATCCAGAACTGGCTCACTACTACCAATGGCTTCGTACTAACAAACGATTTCTAATGGACGGACCTAGTATCGACCGCCGTCTTGGCTATCCAGAGCTGATTAATAGCTTTCTGCGGCAGTTTCAAGCCTATGGCGACAAGCCAATTGTAGGTGCAACCGTTCATCACCATTTTGATCGGCTGCTAAAGATCTGGCCAGAAGCTTCGTTTATTCATGTCGTTCGAGATGGACGCGATGTCACGCGCTCTTGTATGAGAATGGGTTGGGCAGGTGATCCTTGGCACGGTGCCAAGCGCTGGTTAGATGCCGAAACGCTTTGGGATAAGCTAAAGCTTCAGCTACCAGAGCACCGTCAGCTAGAGGTGCGCTTTGAAGACTTGATTCACAATAATGTGAATACGCTAGAGCGGGTCTGTCAGTTTATGGGCGAACGCTACCACCCAGACATGATGAACTATGCAATATCAACTGCTTATGGGCTACCGAATGCTAGCTTAATCAACCAGTGGCACGACCGGCTCTCCAAGCGCGAGATTCAGCTAATCGAATCTAGAATTGCACCGCTGCTAGTTGCTCGCGGCTATCCGCTAAGCGGTTTACCTCATCTGAGGGTGTCGCGCTTTGGACTGATAGGATTAAAGATTCAGCAAAAGGTCATTATGTTAGGCCACAGGGCTAGACGCTACGGGTTGCCGCTCACTTCAGCGGATGTGATTGCTCGGCGTCTAAGATGGCAGCGGTTAAGCGATCGCATTCGCAGAAAGATCAATGCGATTGATATTAAGACAATGGAACGGTCCTGGTAGTGCGATCGCTACTTTGCAGCAGCGAGATCTGCCTCACGAGATTTATGGCAGCGAAGAAAACAGCTCTAGCAGCTGCGCTTCGTCGAGCTGAGGCACATTACACTTCACAGCTTTCTTCAGCTTGCTACCAGGGTTTTCGCCAACCACAATATAGTCAGTCTTAGAACTTGGCATCTTGTTGATCCGTCCGCCTGCTTTTGTCACGGTCTCGGTAATTTGCTCATAAGTAATCTTACTTAGCGAACCCGTCAATACAAATATCTTGCCAGCGAGCGTGCCGCCTAACTGCGGTTCCGTTTTGTCTGGTACAGCGGTAGTAGGCTTCGTTGTGCTTTGGGCATCTGCCGACTCTGCTGACTGGACAGGCTTGACTGATTTTTTATCTGTCGGTCCTTGATCTGTTTGAACCAACTTTTCAGCCTTATTGGCTGCTGTCTTTTGGGCTGGCATCTTCTTGGCCTGCACCTGCTCAGTTTCTGCCTTTTCAATCCGTGCTTTTTCGACGGGTTGTTTCAGAGTTCTCTGCTGCTCTATGGCTTTCTCCTCTGCAGCTTTTTTCTCTTCTGCAGCTCTTTTCTCCTCTGAGGCTTTTTTCTCTGCGGCTTCCCGCTGCAAAGAAACAATCACCTGCTGACTTAGCTGCATAGCTTCTTCCAAAGCAGCCTTACTTGCTTCTAGTGTTTTAACTTGCGTCTTGAAACTAGTAGTCATTTCTTGCGCGTCAGCTAGCTGTTGGTTAAGCTGCGCTTGAGCATCAGAGAGCGCTTTGATCTCTCGACGTAGCGGCGCGGTGTCTTCAATGTTATCCACCGTGTCAGAGAGCGTTTTGTTTTGATCTGCAAGCTCTGCAATTTTCGCTTGCAGCGTTTGTATAGATTGATCAGCGGTGGTTTGATACGTGCGACTGGCATCGCGTTCTTTACTCAACGTTTGATGCTGTAGCTGCAGCTGTTTTTCCAGCTCTAAGCGTTTGGTTTCAGTAATCTGCGCGGCCTGCTGTGCGGCGTCTCTAGCTTCTCTTAGCGGCTGAATCTGCTCATTAATTAGAGCTTTTGATTTTGTATCGCTAGCTTTTGCAAGTTCGTCGAGCTGCTGTTCCAGGGCAGTGACTTGATTACGCAGTTTGGCCTGCTCAGAAGCCTGATCCTTCTCTGCTATTTGCAGTGTTTCTCTTTGCTGGGTAAGCTCAGCAATCTGCTCTCGCAAGCTTGTAAGTAATGTCTTAGCTGAGTTTTCCTGCGCTTTCTGACGCTCAGAGTGTTCCTTTATCTGCCTGTTTAGCTGGGTTTCGGCCTGTTCTTTTGCCTCACTAGCTTGATTAATTTCTGTTTTGAGTGCGGCGATTTGCACTGCCAGTTCAGATTCTAGCGTTTGCTGCTTCTGCTCAATAATTTGTTTCTCTTCTGTCGCAACGCTTAACTGCTGCTGGAGAATTTCTATCTGCTGAGTATCCACCGTTTTGGCTTGTTGAACAGCTTCATGCTGCGTGCTGAGCTCGCTTAACTGCTGCTGCAAATCTAATAGTGACGTCTGGAGCGTTTGCTGCTTGACCATCTGCTGCGATTTTTCTTTTTCGGTCTCGGCTAGCTGTGTCTGAAGATCTGATAGCTGACTGCGGCTCTTTTCCACAGCCTTCTCTAAGCTTTCGATCTGACGAGAAAAAGCGGTTTGGGCTTCGGATTGCGCTGCTTTTTGGGCTTTCTCGGCAGACAGTAAATTGCTATTGGTTGTTTTAGCGATCGCAAGCTCATCTTTCAGCTTTTGGGTCGTTTGGGCATACTCACCCGCTTTCTGCTCAGCCTGCGATTGAAGCGTTTTGAGCTGAGATTGTGACTCTAGAAGCTCGGATCGCAATGCGGCAATTGTTTGGTCTAGGCTTTGTGATCGATTCTCTTTTTCCTTTAGCGTTTTGTTCGCTTGGTTTAGCTGCTGCTCAAAATCATCAACAGCGCTTTTGGCCAGTGCGAGAGCCTCAGTAAAGGTTTGATTTTCTTTAGTAAGAGCTTCTATCTGAACGGCTAACTGGATTTTCTCAGACTCTGCTTTTTTCCACGTCAGGCCTTTTTGACGATTTGCGCCAACCAGGCCGATTAGAATTGCGATCGCACCTAAAGTCCCGCCAATAATTTCGTAGGTGAGTTCGGTATTCATTCGCATATATCCCCAATCGACAGCAATGCTCCAAACCCCTCAGGTAGGGTTGGCACATAGTTAGCCCCACTATTTTGCCGCATGTTTGGCAGTTTATACCCGCAAATGTCCAGACTAACGGCTTCTCTAAAGGCCTTTTTCTTCGAGGCTTTTAGAGAAGCCTTCTTTTCCAAATTTTTGAAACTGCTTGTTCTGTAGCTTTCGTCAGGTTGCTATTCTATTTTTGACCTGTGTTAGGGACAGCATTGCCACAGCCTACACCCGAGGGATGAGTCAGCGCCATTATCTTTACGAGTACTAGGGCCGCGATAGGTAGCGACATTAGCGACGGTGCGTTGACTCATTCTTAAACAATCTCATCTGGCAAGGAGAAAGTTCCAGCGGCATCAGAGTCAAAAGAATAGACTGCAACAACTGCCTCTAAGCTTAAAGGCCCGTAGAGATGTGGGAAAGTGCCGTGATCTAAAACCTCGTCATAGCGAAGGTCTGCAGTGAGGCGATCGCACTCAATTTGCAACAGCACCAATCCCGACTCCCCCCGATAAAAACGATTGGCCGTAGCAATCACCTGACTCTTTTTCGAGCAGTGAATAAACCCCTCAGTTTCTAGAGAGGGTGCGCGGTATGTATGGTTTGCCTGCGCCGCTTGCCAAGCTGCCTGCTCTGTAATGTGGAAAATCATATATCCGATGCTATGGAAGCTTCTGTTTCTTCAAATTTGCATTCAATTCTCTGCCTGAGAGTATCCAATTTGAATGCCGCCGTCCTGCTGTTCTGATACCCTTCCACCTAATTCCTGAATGCGTGCGATCGCACGCTCTTTCACCTCATCACTAGTTGCATTGGTAAAAATACTAGCCCATGCCGAAATTTGCGCAAACCTGCTATCTGGATCGCGGGCAAGAAACTGCGCGGTTTGGCGCGAAGCTCGCGCTATCAAGTCGCTATCGGGCGCATCTGACTGGCTTGCCCACTCTGCCGCGGTTTCAAAAGACTGTTGAGCTGATTGGCTGTCGCCTAAAAATAGGAGTTCGTCAACTCCCTTATAGCGCCATATGTAAAAACTATCTGAGGGCCTATATGTAGTAATCGACTCTAAGCCCCTGCTCATAATATTTACAGACTCTTGAGGTTTTCCTGCATGCAGTGTCGTACTGTTAGATAAGAATAGATAATAGTCTTTGTAAAAAGGATCCAACTTCAAAATAACGCTAAAAAAATCGGGACTTAGGCTCTCCCCGTGGCTCTCTCCTTCTGAAAAATCGCTAAAGTATTGAAGAAAGCTTAAAAATATACCGTTCGCTACCAAATTTCTAAAGCCTAGCGATGGAGTCCTTTCAATGAGATTTAAGCTCTGTTTCTGCTGAGAATAAAAGCTATCAGTGTTCTCTTTTATTAAACCCATCTCTTGTAACTGTTTCTTTTCTTTTATCTGAAAGCAAGTTAAGCCTATTAGGCAGAGTGGAAGCAACAGAGTAGCTATCCAATCGCTAGTGATATGTACTCTTACTTGTTTACTCATGATAGAGACTCAATGACTTTAAATAAAAGCTTAAAAATACCCGACAAGATTACACAATTATCTCGCCGGGTATTTTACGAACAAACGCTAAGGGTTTGGAGGTTACAAAAATCTACTTAATAGGCTTCATATCTCCGCCGCAGCTGACTGCATCAGCGGTAGCTGTGACCAGATCAGGGTCTTCTTCTCCAGCCTCATCAGCTTCGCACAACACGGCTAGGGTCGTCTTTTCAGTAGAGCCAGCAACATCACCTAGGGCAACGCCACCAGCATATCCCTTGAGCGCAGTCTTCCAAGAATCTGCTACATTAGTAGCAACTTCTCCATCAGTGTCTTCCGCTCCATCCGAATCGCCAATCGTAACGCTATAACTATAGTTCTCAGTACTGGGTTGAATCCCTAGTCCTAAAGTAGCAAGATCTCCTGTAAACTCGCTGTTCTCTAGGTAGTAAGCTTGCTGCGCTCGGTTCATAGAACCTGTATAGGTCTTCGCTTCAGACTGCTTTGCTTTGTTGGCCTGGTTCAAGAAGGAAGGTAGCGCAATTGCCGATAGAATACCGATAATGATGATAACAACGAGAAGTTCAATCAGTGTGAAACCGCCATTGCCGTTTTTCTTAGCTGTTCTATTGGCTGCAAAGTGCTGAAGTAGCTTTGCTTTTAGTTGAGTGGTCATGAAAGAGGTGTCTCCGTGATGTTTTGAGGTGAGTTGCTGTTGTTTCTTAAGGACAGTCTCGACAATCAAGTTTCCCGCTCGCACCCTGAATATCTCAAAATACTTGAAACTCCCCGAGTGATGGCAGCCGTTGCCCTGTGTGCGATTTGCAGGCACTTGTTGTTCGCTCCAAACTTAAGTTGCCCCTCAATATTTCTTGAACAGTCAGCCCATTTACATAAACAAAGTCAATTCAATCATCAATTAATCCGTACTTTATCGGTACCTGCTTACCTTTCTCTCAAACCCAATTTCACCAAAACAGCTCACGCTCTACCAAGGGTAGAATGCCCACGTCCAAATCAAAATAACTTGCTCAACAGAGCTTGCTCACCGTTCAAAACACCCGCTCAATCTCTCAAAATCTTTCTAGTTCCGCATGTTTTCCAACTATTTCTTTCTGTGCATAGGCTGCCTCACCGCAGGTCTTCGGCGTCGGAAAAATCTTAGTCGGGTTTGCCAAACCCTGCTTATTCACAGCTCCTCGGACCCACTGCATCGTCTCTAAATCTGCTGCACTAAACATTCGAGGCATGTAGCAACGCTTATCCGCCCCAATCCCGTGCTCACCCGAAATACTGCCGCCTACTTCCACACATAGCTTCAAAATATCGCCGCCCAACGCTTCTACCGCCTCTAGCTCACCGGGTACCGCGTTGTTGTACAAAATTAGCGGATGCAGGTTTCCATCCCCCGCATGAAACACGTTTGCAACCCGATATCCATGCTGATTACCTAACCGCTCGATCTCTCGCAGCACTTCCGGCAAACGCGTTCTAGGAATCACACCATCTTGTACATAGTAGTCAGGACTAATTTGACCCATTGCCGCGAATGCCGCTTTGCGCCCCTTCCACAGCTTTCCTCTTTCCTCGGCATCGGTGGCATGTGTGAGCTGCCTTGCTCCATTTTTATAGCACAGCGCCTCTATTCGCTGAGCGCAGGCTGCGACTTCTGCTGGGGCTCCGTCTACTTCTATCAGCAAAATGGCAACCGCGTCGCGTGGATAGCAATTGGTACCTACCGTGTCTTCTACCGCATTCAGGCTGAAGTTATCCATCATTTCCATACCCGCTGGAATGATGCCCGCACGGATAATGTCCGAAACGGTTTCGCCTGCTGACTCAACGTTCGTAAAGTCAGCCAGTATAACCTGAACAGCTTCAGGTGACTTTAAGATACGCAGCGTCACCTCAGTCACAATGCCAAGCGTTCCTTCCGAGCCTACAAAGATACCAGTCAGATCGTATCCTGGCATTTCAGCGATCGGCCCACCCACATCGACAATCTCACCATCAGGTAAAACAATTTTCAATCCCAGCACGTGGTTTGTTGTTACGCCATATTTCAAGCAATGCACGCCGCCGGAGTTCTCTGCCACGTTGCCCCCAATTGAACAGGCAAGCTGGCTTGATGGATCTGGCGCGTAATAGAAGCCCGCGCCACTCACTGCCTGCGTAATCCAGTTGTTAATCACACCCGGTTCGACCACCACGCGCTGGTTGTCATAGTCTATATCCAAGATCTTTTGCATGCAGGTGGTTACAATCAGCACGCATTCCTCAATCGGCAAGGCTCCGCCCGATAGCCCGGTACCCGCACCACGTGTGACAAACGGAATTGACTGCTGATGGCAAAGCTTTACAACGGCGGCGACTTCTTCAGTGCTCCGTGGCAAAGTCACAACAGCTGGCCGCTGACGATAGCTGGTTAGCCCATCGCACTCGTATACCAGCAGTTCTTCTTTTCGTCGCATGACGCGATCGCATCCCAATATCGATTCGAGCGATCGCACCACAGGCCGCCAATCACGCGCACCCAGACGAGAAGCCACTGCTACCATAAGACATCAAACCTTAGGACACTAGAGAAAATCACCCTCTGATCCTAACTCAAAATTGACTAGCCCCCTCTACCCTTCTCCAGCGTTTCTCCATTGAGCATCCGCTGCGCTGCATCTAACAGAGCCTCTTCTAAGTAGGGCTTTGTAAAGTACCCGCTCGCGCCTAAATCAACAGCCATCTGACGGTGACGATCTGCGCCGCGAGAGGTCAGCATCGCAATTGGGATCTGCTTGAGGTGACTATCTTTTTGCATCCGTGACAGCAGCTCCAAACCGTCCATTCTTGGCATCTCAATATCACAGAACACCAGATCGCAAGGCAGCCCAGAGCGCAGCTTATCCCAAGCTTCCTGCCCGTCACGTGCTTGCTCTACTCGATAGCCCACCTTGTTGAAGCTCATAGATAACAGCTCGCGTACCGTAATCGAGTCATCAACAATCAGCACCGTCGGGTCGCTCTTCACGGGTGCATCTTCTGCTACGTCTGTCGATTCTGCCCACAGTAAAGAAGATTGCTCGCGGCGCACCCGGCCAGTCGCAATATCAATCAGCTCCAAAACGTCACCAATTGGCATGACTCGGCCATCACCCAAAATGGTTGCACCTGCAATTCCCAATGGCTTGGGTACAGGCCCCTCCAGCTGTTTAATTACAATCTCTTCTTCGCCGATCACCTGATCAACTTGGATAGCAACGAAGGTATTCGCACTTCTCAGTACGATAATAGAAAGAACGTTATCGTCTCGGCTACCGCCATATACGCGGCCCCGGCCCAGTGTACGGTTGAACTTTAGCAAGTCAGTCACCGACTGAAATGGGAGCATGCGATCGCGCCACTTCACACAGTCTTGTCCCTCCTCATTTTGAATAACCAGATCGCGTGGCACGTCTAGCATGTCTTCTACACCATCCATCGGAAAAGCAATTCGCGCCTGGTTGCTCACACAGCTCAACGCCTTTGAGATACTGAGCGTCAGCGGCAGCCGAATAGTAAAGCTCGTGCCTTTTCCCGGCTCCGAATCAACCGTAATCACCCCGCGAATCTCAGCTAGCGAGGTTCGCACAACATCCATTCCCACGCCACGCCCCGCAAAATCATCCGCTTGGTCTCTCGTGCTAAACCCTGGGTGAAATAGCAGCTCATACGTCTCAATATCCGAAAGCTGATCGGCCTCAGCCTGGCTGATCAGCTTTCTCTCTACTGCCTTTTGCTGCACAAACGCTGGATCAATGCCACCGCCGTCGTCTGCTACATAAATAACCGTCTGGTTCCCCTGATAGAATGCCTGCACTGTAATCACACCTTCTGCAGGTTTGACAGCAGCGTGCCGCGCCTCTGGCATCTCAATACCATGCGTAATGGCGTTGTTAACCAAATGCGTCAGCGGATCGTACAGATGCTCTAAAATCATCTTGTCGATTAGCGTGTCTTTACCTTCAACCGCTAAGCGAGCCTTCTTTCCACACTTCAGGGCGATGTCGCGGACTGCTCTTGGCAAGCGATCGGCCGCCTGAGAAAACGCGACCATCCGAGCCGTATTCAGGCCCTCCTGTAGCTGCGTTGTAATTTGACGAAACTGTCGGGTTACCTGATCAGAAGATTCAACCGTGTAGCCAATATCAGAAGAAGATTCTCTAACGCGTACAATCAGCTCAATCATTTCTTGAGAGAGCGTATGAAATCCAGTAAACCTATCCATTTCAAGGGCATCAAAAGTTGCACCCGTCGCATGGCCTTCAGCGGCAGACAATGAATGGCTGTTGCCCGCAGCATAAGCGCGTCGATTGGACATCAACGAGCTTTCTAAGAGCGATCGCTCATACAGATCGCGCATCCTTTGACCCACGTCATTTAGCTGCTGTACCTGAAACAGCAAATTATCCAAAAACTGGCGCAGTCGCTCTTGGTCTCGCTCCAACGTGTTGCGACTGACCACCAGCTCTCCGACCAAATTACTCAGGTTGTCCAAATGCTTTACTGACACGCGCATGTTTTGCTCACGCGTCGCACCGCTTCGCCTAATGGTCCGAGAAACTGTCCTGCGCGGCGCAGCGATCTCTACACTCTTACCACTATCATCACCTTCCTCTAGCAGGCGTTCTAGATCGTCGAAACCCTCTTCCTCGGCTGCATCCTCTTCCTCTACCACCGATACTGCCGATACGCTCTCAGCTTTGATCACTGTATCAACAGTGCTTACGTTAGCAATGGCTTGCTCGCTTTCGTCCAAAGGCACCGCTTCTGTACTATTTTCAGACAACAGCGATTCGAGATCGTCAAAACCACTCATCTCGCTTTTTTGATCTGGGGCCTGTAGATTTGTAACATGCGGCTCTGGGGTTTTCGGCTCTGGAGTTTTCGGCTCTGGGGCTTGCGGCTCTGGTGGCTCTGCTTCAAATAGCGCGGCGGCTAATCCGTCTGTATCCGGCTGTGCCGCATCGAATTTTAGAAAGTCATCTGCCGTTAGCGTGTCTTCCTCTTCCTCTCGCTCTAACGCACTCACTGTTCTATCAATCTCATCATCTAGCGCGCCAGCCAGCGTTGGCAGATCGTAGTTAGAAAATGCATCACTTTCACCCGTATCGCTTTCACCTGCATTGCTTTCATCGATAGATAGATTATCTAAATCGTCGGCTAGCAGCACCTCTGATGAATCAAGACCAGGGGATGCCATCTCAGACACATTTTCAACTTCCCCTATGTCCGAAATTTCTGGCAAATCAGCCCAAAGATCGTCTGGTTCAGGCTCTACGGTCTCGGTAAACAATGTAATGTCATCAGCGGCTGAATTATCAGTTAGGTCATCTACATCTAATGTTTTGGGCTCAGCAGCGTCAGCCTCAATAGCTAGATTCTCAGACTTTGATTCGGACGTTTCTGTAGCCAGTTCTTCCCTACGAACATCCTCTTCTTTCAGTGCTTGTTCTAATTTGGTTGCATCAGTGTCTAGAAAAAAGCTATCAATGTCCTGCTCAGCTTCTTTCAGCTTATTTCCAGTGAGAGTAGGAAATGCTATTTCTTGCTCGCTCGGGCTGACGGGCTCCTGGTGAAATAGGCCAACAGTCGGCAGACCAGCTTGACGTAGTGGTTCTGCATTCGCCGAATCGGCATCAGCGGATGCACCGCTGTTTGCGAAAGGTCTCTCATCATGACCTTCTTCTAAAGGTATTGAATCTTGTTCTATCTCAACTGGTTCGATGCCAGCAAAATTTTCTTCTTCAGCCGTATTTGCTTGTACCGGCGACTCTTCCCACAGGTCGCCATCTAAGCTATCAAAAGCTAAGCTTTCAGCATCTGAGCTTTCGGCATCTAAGGTCTCAGCACCTAGAATCTCAGCGTCTAAGCTTCCAGCATCCAAACTTTCAGTATCTAAAGACTCGACATCTGAGCTTTTAGTGTCTGAGCTTTCAGCGTCTGAGCGTTCAACAGCTACAGTATCTTCTCCAAAATCGCTTGGCAAAATGTTGGATAAAGAATTAGGATCGTCTACTCCCTGGTGGTTTTCACTTTCTTCAAACACACTATTGCCGTCATCAGGCTCAGGTAGCTCACTCCCAAAAAGATTATCGCCTGCCCCAGATTCTACCTTTTGATCCCACAAATCCTCATCAAAATCTGCAACGTCGCGAACAAGTGCATCTGATAAAAGAGCCGCTTGATTGTTTTCTACAAAGGCAGGTGTTGTCAAAGAACCTATTGCATCATCAGATTTGATGGTCTCATGATCCGCCGTTGCCAAACCCAAATCAACGTTGTCTAAGTCATCATCTATGAATCCTTCCCCCGTCAGCGTTCCACCGAATAGATCATCTTCTATCTCGCCATCGCTACTAGCTTCTGCAACTTCACTATTATTCTGCGGCTCTATCAAGCCAGCAAAATGATCGTCTGATAAAAGATCGGGAAAGTGATCTTCTTCTAAATCGATTTTTTCAGGATTTTCTCGCATCTCAACAGAGGCGAATGGATGTCCACCTAATGTATTATCAAGTTCCTCCAAGTCGCCGTCAAACAAATCAGCTAGGCTAGTAAGCTCATCAGAGCCTACCTCCGGGCCTGTGACGTTCACGGTAGCCAGCAAGGCATCTAGAGACTCGTCAACTTGTTCATCTCTGCCTGCACTGCGGTTTAAAGTGGATAGTTCAGAAGGAATTTCGTTGAAGTCTAGATCTACGCTCAGCCGATTTGTGGGCTCCTCTACAAGCACCTCTGAAGAGCTCTCTGCTGCGGGTATAGCTGCACTTTCTGCGCGATCGCCCATCTGATTATCTAAATCTAGCTCTGACAAGCTCGACAAATCTGCTATCTCTTCATTGAAGCCAAAGAGTTCGTTGAGATCATCCGCGTCGTCACTATCGGCCATCAAGCTGGATAATTCGGTAGCGCCGCCGTCTAGCCTATTTATGCTGTCTATGATCTCTAGGCTGTCTGAGATTTCCAAGCTGTCTGTGCTTTCTAAACTACCAGCAGTCGATAAAATATCATCTGGTAATAGCGCCTGCATCACCTCAGAAACCGCAACTTCAGAAGCTCTGCCAGAGAGAACCAGATCTTGAGACTTTTTAATCTCCTTAATGAGTACAGGCGCGAGTATGCGGTATTCGTTGTTGAGATTGGCTAATGCCATCCGCGCCGTTTTAGTCAGGTCACACCATTCTAGAAGTTCAAACTGCTCGCCAATTGCAATAAGCTGATCGCAAACAGCTTGAAGACTTTTTCGTGACTCAGCTGTATCAGCTTGCTTGAACGTTGCGAGTAGCTGTCGAAGTAGCACAGATACATTGCGCTTGAAGCTAGTTTGCAGGGCTTCATCTGTGTGGCTAGGCACAATTTCCTCATCGCCAATATCCTCAGACTCAGCAACCAGCAAGTTCAGATGTTGCTCTAACTGCCCGAATACCGGGTCAACCCCAGCCATAATTTCTTGAGCCTTTTCCTGGGTTAATCCAAACGGTCCTTCTAACTGCTCTAGTAAGTCTTTTAACCCATCAGAAATCTTCAGAAACATCGTCTCTAAAGTGCTATCTACCTGAATCGACGACTCTTTGAGAACCTTAAAATAATCTTCCATCCGGTGAGCGGTGGTCTGAATGCTCTCTAGACCCAACATGGCAGCGCCACCCTTGACCGAATGCGCTGCTCTGAAAAGTTCGTTCGCCTTCTCAGAATCTTTGATCGTCGTCTGAAGACTGAGCAATCCCTGTTCAATAGTATTAAGGTGGTCTTTGGCCTCCTCAATGAAATATCCCATGATGCGCTGTTGTTGCTCAGGCAGCATAGCTGCGTTCTCCCTTATTGCGATCCAAAGTTAAGTGTAATGGCGGGGTTATATCGTCTAGTGTCTAGGGTCTCTTAAGCATGGACACTATCACTTATTTACCCTCTTGGGTATTTACCTTGAACTTATCAACCGAAGTTAGCAAGTCCTTTGCCACCCCTACTAGATTTTGCAACGAGCCAGATACCCGCTGAGACTCTTGGGAAGTCTCTTGTGCTGTTAGCTCTACAGACTGCATAACCTGTGCAACGGCTCTAGAGGTTTCAGTTTGCTCTACTGTGTCTGCGGTAATAGAGCGCACCAGTACATCAATTCGGTTAGAAACCTTGATGATGTCGTCTAGAGACTGCTTCGCCTGCTCGGCTAAGCGGGTGCCCTCGATCACCTGCTGTGTGCCTTCTTCCATCGCGGTCATGACGCCACCTGTTTCACTTTGAATTTGCAAAACGATTTGTTCAATTTCTTTAGAGGCCTTTGCCGCTCTGTCGGCTAGCTGTCTAACTTCATCTGCAACAATTGCGAAGCCTCTACCCGCTTCGCCTGCTCTTGCGGCTTCGATGCTGGCGTTAAGTGCTAGCAGGTTAGTTCGCGATGCAATCTGAGAAATTAAAGCCACAATCTTGGAAATCTCTTGGGAAGATTCAGCTAGACGTTTTACCTTGCGCGTAGTATCTGCTACCGTCTCACGAATATCGAGGATACCCGAAACAGTACGTTCTACTGCCTCGCCTCCTTTGAGAGCAGTTTCAGAAGCTGAGCGGGCAACTTCTTCGGCCTCGCGGGCGCTCTCTGCTACGCGCTGAATAGAGTCAGTCATCACCTGCACAGAGTTTAGCGTCACAGCCAACTCTTCGGCTTGGCGTAGGGCATCAGCTGATAGCGATCGCGCAAATGCCTCGTTTTCAGTAGAGCCCTGGCTAACCTGTCTGGCAGCTACGCTAACCTGCTTGACAATTTCTCGGAGGTTTTCGATGGTGAGGTTAAACGAATCTGCCACCGCACCCAGTACATCTGCGGTCACTTCTGCTTTTACAGTCAGGTCACCTCTAGCAGCCCCTTCCACATCGTCTAACAGACGAATAACCTGTCGCTGCAAGTCTTCTTTTGCCTGCGCTTGTTCTTGCGCCTTGCGCTGAGCTTCGCTAGTCGTTGTAAAAATAGAGCTGGCCATCTGGTTGAATCCCTCCGATAGCTGGCCGAATTCATCGCGAGTAAAAATCGTAGCCCGTGCGTTCAAGTTGCCTTGAGCAATTTGACTGAAGCGAACCTGAAGCTCATCAACTGTTTCGCGGGTACGCCGATCTAGCAAGTAGCCAAAGCTAAGTACGCTACCGAAACTAACTAGGGCCGCTGCGCCGCTAGCAGCTAATGGATACAAAGTTCCTTCGGATGATTCACCCTGAGGGCTGGGGCTCATAACTAGGCTAACGCTACCCACTGCGATCGCCGATAAAACGCCCGCCGCCCCGGCTAGCATCAGTCGCTTTACCGACATTGAAGCGTTTTCGATTGGTGCGATCACACCTTGCTTACGTGGCTTAGGATTACCCGCTGACTTCTTGTTGAAAACGGGTGAAGCCGTAGCGCCAGCCTCCACAAAGCCGCCATTCATCATATCTTGACTTAGCCTCGAAGACGCGCGTGCGCCGTCAAGATCAGGTTCAGAACCTATCTCAGCCCCAACATCAGAGGTCATATCGTCATGATCAAACGAGTGGCCCGACAGCCCCCCCATAGAAGGACTCTTAAATCCCGCAGAACTGTTAGACGAGTCAACATCAGGTGCGCTCTCAAAATCATCAAAGCCATCGAAGCTATCAGTATAGGGACTATCTATACTGTCTACTGGGTCGACACTAAGATCAGAGCCAGCTTCTGTACCATTTGCCGTCAGATATCCATCATCCACCGCTGCATATCCAGACACTTCCCCCATATCCTCCACATCTGCCGTGGCACTTACCGCACCAGCAGCAACCTCTATAGGATCATCCATCATAAAGAAAGTATTGTCTTCCGCATCAGCCTCTTCTAGCGGCGCAAAAGACAGCTCATCAAATTCATCAGCATTTTCCGCCATCTCCGATGTGTTCTCGTCTGGGGCTGGAAAGTCCTCAAAATCATCTGAATCGCTATCTATGGCTTGCTCTGGTGGCTGAGCATTTAGCTTTGGGTCGCCTACGTCTTCTGGCATGTGACGACTGCTGCCGAAAGCTTCATCGAACTCGGCCATGTCAAAATCAGTACTGGCGGCACCAAAAACCGTCATGTCATCTGACGTCTCGATTTCATCAATTACAGCCACATCAAAAGGAGATTCTTGAGACGCACTTAGCAGGTCGTCATCCTCGCTAGATAGCCCCCCATTGAATGGATTATCTATATCACTATCACTGCCTTTAAATGGCGATGGCGCTACTGGCGACGAAAAATCGAAAGGATTATCAGCCGTACTCTCTTCTCCTTTCTCTAGTTCAGATACGCTCGATCCGTTTGAAGCAAAGTTACTAAAAATGCCTAAGTCATCGTCAGCGTGATCTTCCGTTGCCGTTTGCCCTGACCAAGCCGATATCTCTGCTTCTTCAGTACTGTCAAACTCGTCTACCGCACCTGAGAGCTCATCATCAAACTCTTCCGGCATCTGCGAAATGGCCTCTGAAAGTCCACTGTCAGCCAATTCTTCTGTTTGGCTGGCATAGGCCAATCCATTATTGGCATAATCCACAAATTCTGGATCAGAAGACAGATTCAGCACCGATTTATATTGCTGCTGCGCTACTTCGTATTGATGCAGCCCGTAGCAGTAAATATGTCCTTTTAATAGGAGTACACTAGGGTCTGTCGGGTACTCATCAGCGAGCTGATCAATCGTCTGCGCAGCCGCTTCGTAGCTGCCCTGCATATAGGCTTTTTCTGCGGCCTGATAAGATTCTGCGTAGTCAGTGCCCGATGCCATTTTTCTTTCCTCTTGCCGATCTAATCCTAGTAATTGCTTTGAGAGTGATTGATAGCTTGCTAGTGCTAATTGCTGCTTATCCTAAATGAAATTACGCTAAGCGACCCACCGAGCTGAGCGTAGAATCGCAATATGATCTAGCAGCCGTAGCGGCTTACCATCTTCCAGTGGCCACTCTCCTTTAAGAAAAGAATCCATCCCGTCCGCAGCAGGCGTAGTTGCCTTTAGCGCTTCGCTGTCCATCCAGTCTGTCCCAATGACCTGATTGACAGCTAGTCCTAGCATGGTGCCTTGATCTTCTACGGCAATAACTGGAATCTCGGCGCGATCAGTATTCATCGGCTTGCCGTATCCTAAAAATTGTCCAAGATCAGCAACCCAGATCACTCTTCCTTGCTGATTGAGCGTACCTAGCAACAGAGGAGATACGTTGGGAACCGGCGTAATGTGATCAGGGGCATGTTCAATAATGCGGCGAATGCCGGTGGCAGGGAGCGCGAATTCATCGTCCCCGGTAATAAAGAACCGGAGATGCAGTTCGCCTTCTGGCGTCTCAATTTCCTGTAGCTCAGGGGCCTGGTCTTGGCCGGATATTGTTTGAAAGTCAGGATTTCCTACCATGGTGCTCTAGAGAAAAATCAATATCCTTGTAGTAGTTGCTTAACAGTACCAACTAGCTCAGTCGGCTGAAAGGGCTTTGCGATGTAGGCATCAGCCCCTTGTTTCATACCCCAGTAGCGATCAAATTCCTCCCCCTTGGCAGAACACATCACTACAGGCACATTTTGTGTCGCCAGATTAGCTTTAATTCGACGGCAAACCTCATATCCATTCATATTTGGCATCACAATATCTAGCAACACCAAATCGGGTGAATGCCCCTGAAGAGTCTCTAGAGCTTCAATCCCGTCGCTAGCAACCATGACCTCTAATCCACTATCTTCTAGCAAATCTTTCATCATTGCTTGCTGGGCGACGCTGTCTTCGACGACCAAAATCGTGCTCATAATCTTTTCTAAACCTTGGGGGCCTTTTGATCTGCTGGTATTAAAATTCCATCTAAACCCGGCGGCATGGTCTAATCAGATGGCTCAAGCATTCCCTGAGAAATGAAGAATAGCGCATCTTTGTAGATGACGAGCTACCGGTAATTGAAAAGAGATCTAACAGGGGCGATTCTGATATAAAGACATCTACGACAGTAACTGTGTCATCAAAGTACCCTTCTGATGTTTTGTTTGTTAAACATTAATTGATAAATACGCAAAAGAAGTCAATCGTTTTCATTCTTAGCTATAGGTTCGGTGTGCACTTGCTCACAGTTCACTTTTTCTCATTTCCATTGAGGTTTCAGGTTCTATTTGACATTGAGCAGTTCAACGGTTGAGCAGCCTATGCGGGTAGATCGAATTTAGTTGTTCTGAGAACAAGTTGTTTTGGGCACAATGAGAACCCGTCGGACCGGCGTATTACAGAGGGACTGCTAGCGTGCTTTATCTAGCCGAGACACAGAGAAAAAGCGGATTTATAGGTAGCGGTAAAGCAGAATTTAAGCTGCTCGCGGCCCAGCGCTCTGAACACGACTGGAGCAGCGTTCCCGGTGAGGAGATAGTTACCGCCCCTGACGATGCCTCCTACGCATCAGGCGTGCTGGTGCTCGTTGATTTGGCTAACAACCGACAGATCAAGCGCCACGAAGAAGCCAGCAAGACCCTAGTTAGCGTACTCCAAAACTTTTCGGGACTGAGCAAAAAGTTTAGGTCTCAAGGTGAGGAAATAGAACAGTGGAAGGAGTCGTTGACTTATCAAAGTCAGGCCCTTAATCGCCGGGAGATGGAGATTGAAGCTCGCCAAGAGCAAATAAACCAGGCCGAAGCAGACCTAGAGAAAATAGCAGCACAGAGGCAGGAGGTAGAAACTCAAAAAGGTGAGGCCGAGCAGCTGCAAGAATCATTGGCTCGAAAAAGTGCTGAGCTAGAGGGGGCCTGGGCTCATCTTAATGGTGAAATTCAGCGGTTTGAAGAGCAGCAAGAATCGGTTTCCAGTCAAGTCAGAGTAGGCCTAAGCGATGAGCAAGCCAACCAGATTCAGTCTGCTTTAGATCAGCTTGCTCAAGAAAAGGGGAATACAACTGCGGTTGATGAGAAGATTGCGAATACGCTAGATTTGCTGACGAGCTACCAAGCAGATGTGGCCAAAGACCAGCAGCAGCGACAGCACAAGATAGATGAAGCGGCGCGATCGCGTGAGGCGCTCAACGCTGCGTTCGAGAATGCGAGATCTGCTAGGCAACTGCTAGCTGACTCTGAGTCGAGTCTACATTCAACTCAGATGCATTTGCAGCAGCAGCAATCTTTGCTAGCCGCAAAGCAAAGGCACAATCAGCTATTGACCGAGCAGCTTAAAAACCAGACAGATTTGCATCAGCGTGTATATGCTTTGCTCAATGCTGCGGACAAAGTCCGTCTGAGTAAAAAAGTGGATGTTTCTGCCCTAGAAGCTATGTCAGAAAATGAGTTGCAGAATCTGGTGGCTAAACTAGAGCAAGATCTCGATAAGATGGTGCACTTCGTCAACGATCAAGAGGAAGAGCTAAAGCTACAGCAGGAAGATGTTGATGCGCTCCAAGCTAAATTAGCAGCGGCAAGTGAGTACGACCGGCTCCAAATAGAAACCGAAATTGCTGAAGAAAAAGATCGCCACGTGATGCTGAATCGAACCTTAGTGGGCCAACGCCGTAATTTGCTAGAGCGGGAGGAAGTCTTAAGCCAGCATCGGGCTGTCTTGCTGCGTAGGCAGGGGCTTGCGGCAGAAGGCACAGGTGAAGCAGCAGATTTGGAACCTGTTTTAGATGAGATTGATACCCTGCGAGCTATACTCGGCGAGCAAATTCAGCAGGTTGAGTCAGAGATTGCTCAGAGTCAGATGGAAATTGACGCACTAAAGCAGACTCGACAGCAGCAGCAGGAGCAGCTTGAGACGAAAAAGAAGCAGGCTGATGAACTAGAAGAAACGTATGTAACTCAGCAGCAAACGGCGAGTGAAGTGCAAGGCCAAATCGCTCTGTACGATCAAATCCTACCCGCTGTCGAATCTCGGTTGGCCTCTTTGCACCAGGCTTTGGGCTCGCTTTCAGAGATGATTGCCGACGTTCAATTGGCTGAAGCGCAACAACAAGCGGCGATTGCCGACGCTCAACAAGCGCTAGTGTCGATGTCGGCAACGCCTGAGCCTGTGTTGGTTTAGGCGCTGTAGGTCTCTTTCTATAGATATTGAGCTAGCTCTAAAGCACGTTAGGATGGCGTAAGTGAGGTTTCTCTTTACCTGTGCCAGTCACTTATGTCAGCAGATTTTATCAAGCTCGATCAGTTCTTAAAGGTGACAGAGGTTGCCCAGTCGGGTGGCGAAGCAAAGCTGATAATTCGCAGTGGGGAAGTCAGTGTTAATGGCGAGATGGAGCTGAGGCGAGGCCGCAAGCTTTACGATAATGACGTAGTGACTGTAGGTGATCTTTCTTTTACAGTGCACTCGGCTGCTGAAGATGAATAAAAAGCGAAATTAGAAGTCAACAGAAGACAAAAGCGCTTACGCTATATCCTCTGCGCTGTATACACTGTATAAAGGCTAGGAGATTAATAGCTTTGAAAAACGTAAGAGCAGAGGAAAATGCAGCCTAATATTGAAATCTACACTTGGAGTCGCTGTCCATTTTGCATTCGTGCAAAGGCACTTTTAGACCGTAAAGGCGCTGAGTATACCGAGTACTGTATCGATGGGGACGAGGCTGCTCGCGACAAAATGGCTGAGCGAACGGCTGGCAAACGCTCACTCCCACAGATTTTCATTGACGACCAGCACATCGGCGGCTGCGACGATATCCATGCGCTAGATCGAAAGGGACGTCTAGATAGCCTGCTAACGGCTAGCTGATTTTCCGCTTTTGCATTCAAGCGATCGCAAACAAAAGCAGCCACAAAGTTGATATCGTGGCTGCTTTGCATAGAATGCTGCTCTTAACTAAAACAGCAGCAGGCGGACGTTTAAGCCCGCTAGGAGGCAGCGGCTTTTTTCATCGGTGTTACATTCGCCATGGCCATGTCCATCTGGTTATTGTGACTGATTTTATCGTGGCACTGGCGCGGCTGCAAAAGACCGTATCCCTTGTGATTGCGTTCGTAGATGACGTTGATTTCGTCTGTTTCAACGTTTCGAAACATGTAAAAGTCGTGCCCAACAAGCTCTAGATTTTCTAATGCAGCTTGAACGGTCATAGGGGGCATAGCGAAGTACTTACTGCGAACGACTTCGTCGGGAAGCCTGGGTTGATTGTTGAGGACTTCGCTAATATCCGGACCACTTTCAGGAGATATATCCGGGGCGTTGTTGGCAGTCTCTAGATTGATAGGCCGCACTGAATCATGGCTCTGCATGCGACGCTTTTCTTTGTACTTACGCAGCTGACGGGTAATTTTGTCGGTCACCATATCAATAGTTGCGTACATATTTTCGCTGCTTTCTTCAGCACGTACGACTGTATTGTTCAAGTAGATGGTGACTTCTGTTGATTGCTTAGGCGCTATCCTGTGGTTAGTTTCGACAGATAGACTAACGTCTACTTTGTTGATCAGCGTTTGAAAGTGAGCTGTGGCCTTTTCAATTTTTTGATTGACGTGACTGCGAATCGCGTCTGTGATCTCAATGTTTTTACCCTGGATTACTAGCTTCATAAAGTAGCCTCCCCGTGGCAAGCGGGATTTGTACCCTTTAAGGGTAGCAAAGGGTAGCACTCGCGATTTTCTTCAGTTGCAAACTGTCAAGAATTGAAGCATCCGTTGATAATTCTTGACCTGATTGAATGCGACAGTCGTTGTAATAAGATCGAATGAATTCTCTAGATCGTGCGATCGCTGCTCCCAATGTTTCTTCTCGGTCAAAGCACTTGTCAAAGCATCTGTTGAGAAAAAGAGAGGGTTCTGTCTATCTATTAGGAGAAGTCTCTTATGGTGTAGCTTGGCAATGGCAGCGACACCTAGTCGAAAGCTATAAAACAAAGATTAGAAAGGCGACAGTTGGAGATGCTTCGTCTAGAGATACTTTGTCTGAATCGGTTGAATTGTCTGAAGTGAAGACTAAGACAGAACTGTTTGAGATGAAAGACACTTTATTGCTGTTAGAACACCCGCCAGTGTATACCCTAGGCCAGGGCGCTGATACCAAGTTTCTACGTTTTGACCCAAGTCGCACAGACTACGAGATTCATCGGGTAGAAAGAGGAGGAGAGGTCACTTACCACTGTCCTGGCCAGCTAGTATGCTACCCCATCTTGAATCTAAGAGATTACGAACTGGATCTGCATTGGTATTTGAGGCAGCTAGAAGAAGTTTTAATTCGGACGTTAGCTTGCTATGGACTCTCTGCTGGGCGGATCAGCGGTTTAACGGGCGTTTGGGTTGAGGGGCGTAAGGTCGCCGCGATCGGCATTAAGGTGAGTCGATGGATCACAATGCACGGCTTTGCACTGAATGTGTGTCCTGATCTAAGTGGGTTTCAAGAAATTGTTCCATGTGGAATCGAGGGAAAACCGGTAGGCTCACTGGCGCAGTTCTTGCCTGCTGTTGATTTTGAGTTGATCTCTCAGACCGTAATTGAGCAATTTGAGCAGGTATTCGGCATCACCTTGGTTGTGATGCCTGCGTCGTCTTTACTTCGTCGCCTTTAGCTGAGCGCTATATTTGAAAATCTATTTCGAGTAAGGAAAGATCGTCTTCAAACTGGCTACCGCCGTAGATCCTGACTTCGTGAATTAGGTTGTCTAAGCTGAGCTTTTTCTGGGCCTCTAATGTCGTTAGTAAGCTAGTGAATCCATCAAGACCCAGCAGCGTCTGATGGGTAAGTGAGGCTTGGTTGGCAGGGCAGATTTCGTAGATGCCATCGCTAAAGATGTATAGACGACTGTTGCGAGGGACGCTACATCGCTGCCATTGATAGATGCTGTCGGGCATCATGCCGATGGGCATACCGGGTGTTCGTAGCTGTTCTAGAGCAACGTCTTCTGGTTTAACCGCGACTCTAGGGTTACGGGGAGTAACGAGCAGCGCGGGAGGATGCCCGGCACTGGCGTACGAAAGCTGATGGTTGCTGCGATTGTAGACGCCGTACCAGATAGTGAAGTACTTATCGTTTTGGTCATTCATCTGAAAGGCTTCGTTAAGCCCCCTGAGAACACTCTCAGGACGATAGAAATTGACGCCAGGAAGAGATTGCGATCGCAAAACATTTAGCACAGAAGTCGAAAGTAGCGCCGCCCCCAAACCATGCCCAGAGACATCTAGTAGATACATCACCAGGTAGTCGGGATCGAGCCAGTAATGATCGAAACAATCGCCACCTAGCTCCTGAGAAGAGATAAACCGAGAGCTAATAGAAACGCAGTTACTCGCATCTTCTGGGGTGTCTTTGGGCAATAAAGAGCTGACGTAGGTTGCGGCTTCTGCTAGCTCGTTTTCGAGCCGGTTAGTTTGTGCCATCAGTGCCCGCGTCAGATGATGAAGCCGCAGTCCTGAGTTGACCCGTGCGGTAAGTTCATCGGTATCTACTGGCTTAAATAACAGATCGTCTGCGCCAGCTTCTAAAGCCTCTACCCGGTTAGCAATATCGGTATGCCCTGTCATGATCAAAAAGGCAATGGTCGATAGCTGTTCATTCTGCTTGATGTGCCGACACATCTCTAGGCCACTAGGGCCGTCTGGTAGCAGCAAGTCGCAAATGATGACGGCAGGGGTGAGCTGAATGGCTTTTTCAATACCTGTGTTTGCATCGTAGGCCGTTGCAACTTGATAGCCGCGCTTCTTTAAAAGTCTCTGGAGACTTTCGACAATTAGCGGATCATCATCAATCAAAAGGATGTCTGTAGAGCACTCAGTAGTCATCGCTAATGCTGCCGAGTGGCTGCCAAATGGATTGCTGCCAAACGGAGCATCGCTAAGCGGATTAATAGGCGCATTAGAAGTCATAAGTGGCTTTGACTGGAACTTCCTCTTCCGAGTCTGTCGGAGCGTCTATGATCAGACGGCTAGAGATAGAATGATTCCAAAGGTCAATAAAATCAACTAGATAGTAGGGATAGCCGCCTGAGCGATCTGCTCTATTGTGGTTGAACGACATGCGGCCTGCCAGTGTCCCCTCGTCTGTATTCTCGTTAGGCAAAGAAAAATCTTCCAAATCAAAAAGATGAAGTCGATCCATCGTTTGGATTTCCGCGGGTTCTAATATGTTGGCTCGGTAGACACCCGATTCATCAATAGCGCTAAAGCAGCACACCTGATAATAGTTCTCTCCTGACAGCCCGCGGTACTGCACTAGGGTATAAACGTCAGCAGGCTGTATTGGAAAAGGCAGCGAAAGGACAATCTTTTGCTGTGTAGGTAGCAGCGACAGTCGAACCGCATTACGGACGCCGTAGTAGCCAACCTTATCAGGCTGAAGTGGATATTTGCGGTGGCGAGATTGCACGTGGGTACGCATAAAGGTCGCAATTCCGAGAGCTTCTTCGGTGTAAGCGCCAATCAGACTAACGTGAACATCGTAGGCAGGAGCGTTACTAATGTTGAAAACTTCTAGGGCGAGATTGCTCGGCCTGTGAGCGCTTTCTGCCATCTGAGCATTAAGCGGTTGTTCAGCGAGTGGCGGAGTGGGTTGTTTGGTTACCTGCAAGTCCCAATACAGGTGTGGCAGGGCCGTTAGTCGCAGCTGTTTTTCAACCACGCTACGGTAGTAGGTACTTTCTTGCTGTAGCTGTTTGATATTTTTGTTGGCTAACCAAGCATAAGCACCTGTGAGGCCAACTAACATCAGGTTGCTAATGATTAAAATGGGTTCCATTCGCTGGCCCTTTCGTTCCCTTTCATCTAATTATTCAAAACCATACCCCAAACCATGCTCTCTGTTCAGGCGCGGCAAACCTATTCTATGCGGACGAGCGACGGGGTTCGGCTAGATGCAGATGTTTATTTTCCTGATGGGGAAGGGCCGTTTCCAGTGCTGCTGATGCGCCAGCCTTATGGACGAGCGATCGCTTCTACCATCGTCTATGCCCATCCTCGATGGTATGCCGCTCATGGCTATATCGTCGTCATTCAAGATGTCCGTGGACGCGGCAGCTCGGAAGGGGACTTCGATCTTTTTGCCTATGAGGTCAGCGATGGCAAAGAGAGCGTGAATTGGGCGGCTGAGCTGCCGGGTAGTGATGGTCAGGTGGGTATGTATGGGTTTTCTTATCAGGGAATGACGCAGCTGTATGCCGCTGAGGCTGGTCCGTCCGCGCTAAAGACAATTGCCCCAGCGATGACAGGCTATCACCTCTATGAAGACTGGGCGACAGAGAATGGGGCGCTATGCTTTCAACTGGGCTTAACGTGGGCATTGCAGCTTGCAGCTGAAACTGCTCGCCGCCAGGGCAACGTTTCAAGCTTTGACCAGCTTCTCCAAGCGGCTCATCAACTCCCGGTGCGAGACCCGATTCCGGTGTGTCCAAAGATCTTAAGCAGGATCTCTTCTTTTTTCCACGATTGGGCCACCCGTCCGCCTACTGATGAATACTGGCAGCGTCTGACACCGCATCTGGGCGAGGTAGATTTACCGATGCTACACATTGGCGGCTGGTTTGATCCATATCTGCGCGGCGACCTGCGTCTGTATCGAGAGATGGCAGCCCGTAGCCAGCATTTACACCACTTTTGGGTGGGGCCGTGGGCGCACATTCCCTGGGCTAGAAGGGTGGGTGAAGTTGATTTTGGACCAGCGGCTGTCAGTCCAATCGATCGGCTACAGGTTCGGTGGTTCGATGCCATTTTGAAAAGCAAAGGTAAGCATGAGCTGACGGCAGATCGGCCAGTCTACCTGTTCGAGATGGGTCGTAATCAGTGGCGGCAGCTTGTAGCTTGGCCCGATGAAGTCTCTATGAAGCCAAGCCGTGAGCCGAATAGCCGTGAGCCGAATAGCCGTGAGCCGAATAGCCGTGAGTCAGATAGTCGTGAGCCAGATAGTGGTGAGCCAGATAGTCGTGAGTTAAATAGCCGTGAGCTGACATACTATCTGCACAGCGAAGGGATAAGCCATATTCGAGCAGATAGCGGGGTGCTTGCTTTGGTCGTTAGCTCGCAGCCAGCTTACGATACGCTGGTGCATGACCCTTGGAATCCAGCACCAGCTTTGGGTGGACATAGCGCTATCCCAGCAGGGCCTTTTGAACGGACGGCAATAGATATGCGTGGAGACGTGTTGACCTATACAAGCTTATCGCTGGAGTCTGAGCTGCGAGTGGCAGGCGTGCCGAGGGTTGAGTGTGCGATCGCGACTGCAAGCGCAAGCTATGACCTCTGCGCTGTGCTATCTCGGATTGATCAGAAAGGGAAAGTCTACAATCTGAGCCAGGGCTATAGGCGAGTAGCCACAGCGATCGCTAGCTCGCATAAGCACCATCGGCTAACATCCACAAAAAGCAAGCTGACTGCGCTCCCGCTGCACCCAACCTGCTTTAGCCTATTTCCTGGAGAGTGCTTGCGTCTCAGCCTTAGCGCAGCCTGTTTCCCTGCCTATGCAATCAACGGGGGAACAGGACGACTGCTAGCACAAAGCCGTCTGATCGATGCTCAAATCATTACATTGGTAGTCGAGGTCGGCGCAAAATCGGGATCTGTGCTTCAGCTCCCGATTTGCGCTGATTAGGCTTCTGGCCGGGCATTCTAATCAGGTACTTCGGTTAAAGACCTCAAATACCCGACGGCAGCAGTTGCGCAGCGATTCGCCAGACGTAGGCTCAGGGGTGAGATTGCCCTCAAATCGCCAGTCGTTAATGGTAGAGAGTCGCCACTGCTGACCGCGGTAGTCAAATCCGGTCACTTCTAATCCAATGGCACGCCGCTGCTCACTTTCGATGTCTTTATGTAGCCGAATTTGAATCAACAAGCTGCGGCACTGAAATGGACGGCTAACGCCTGGGAAGTGAAAGCCAATATCGACTGAGTCTGGGTCAATCAAATCCTGTACAGAGGGATCGTTTGCCCAGGGGTTGAGATCTGCTCTGAGATCGGGGAGTTCTGCTTTGAACAATCCGACCGTCGCGGCAATCTTACTCGCAAACTCAATCGTCGATGCTTGTTCTGCTGCGTTCACATCACCTCGCTGAATCTGGCTGTTTTATTGTAGCGGCCAGATATTAACGAGGTCCAACACTAGCATCCTGTCCCATCAGCACCTCTTGACAAAGCCGAGCCTAGATCATCACTACTTTGAGCGGCGAAAAGCAGGCTGGTCAGGGCTATATCGCCTGACAGATTGCCAAAAGCGCGCGATCGCTATCTCGAACCGTCAGAGAATGAAACCCTTCAATATCGAGCGGCGCAGACTCGGGCGAAGCGATTGCTATTCCAGACTGGCTGGCCACTTCTACTAAGTTAGAGTCACTCAAAGGAATTGCGTGGGAGAAGCGTTCTTGCGAATAGCTATCAGTTCCCCTAAGTGCAATCTGCTGCTGGGTGATACGTCCTTCAACACAGTCAAACGACGAAGATGGCATGTATAGTGCGCCTACGATCGCTGTTCCCTGCGATTCGAATACAAAATAGACCGTTCCCGGCTGGTCTGGAATGGGCTGCTGCCCGTACAAATAAGTATTGCTAGCTGGCTCTGAAACTGCTGACTCTGCAGTTGGCACAGGCCGAGAAGGGCTTCTTATGCCTTCCCTTAGTCGCGCTAGGCGTAGCCGACGCTCTCGCTGCATCTGCGATCGCCGCTGCTGTTCAAAGCGACTTTGCTCAAATCGAACCGTAGATTTATCAACCGGCTCTATTTTAACAGCCTCTGCGAGCTGCAATAAATTAGCTTTAGCTGGCATCGCCGCCGATAGAACCACACCTAAAAGCCCTATAGCAATCCCTAGCGTCAGTGCGCTGTGATAGAGAATCTTTGAGAAGCCTTTTTTTCCTAATAACACCATCTATAACGAACTCCTGTCGTACTGACCCAGCAAACTTATGCGATGCTCCCTAGATTGTTCCCTGACGCTTCATCGATGTCGTAGCCAATCGCTACAACTTTCATTAATCAATAGATAAAGCACCCTTTCTTGACCTTTTTACAGCATTTCGTTGCGGCATTTCGCTGCACAGTCTTCAGCCATACACCCTGAATTACTGCAATAAATCGCGACGACCAAGACACGATTGCCAAGTAGCTTGCAGCCTAATAGCTATCGTCGCGATTTAGTACAAGCTAGCTACTAAGATTTGTCATAGCTAAACCAGCATGCTAAGTCAGCGCTCTATAAATTCGGCAATTCAGCAAAATTTTGTCTTGGCCGACACGACATTAGATAAAAACGTGCGCAGACGTAGAAGCTCAGATCACAAACCATTTCCCTATTCTTAAGATCATTTGCTTCAGAAACTCATTTTTGAGATAACTTTACACAAATTTCAAAAGAATCTGATGCGTAGACTATAAAAAATCCGTTTTGAGCCGGAATTCTGTAGCAATAGTTTTGCTTGTAGATTGTTTTTATCAAAAGGTATAGTTAGATAACATCTGACTTAACATTGCGCAAAATAGGAGGCTAAATGGAGGCTCAGGCTCCACTTTTGCCCGAGGTCGATGGGCTTTTGAAGCTTTTACTTTTTATCGACAAGCGGCCCAATTCAACTGAGCAAGTCCGTCGGGTTAGAAGACAGCTCAAATCGCTCTCTAAATCCAACCCGATTGAATTAGAAATTATCGATGTAACCAATCAGCCGTACTTAGCTGAGCACTTTAAATTGGTGGCTACACCCGCTTTAATCAAAGTGTCAGCAGACACTCATCAAAAGCTAGCTGGCAGCGATATTGCTTCACAGCTAGCCCACTGGTGGCCTCGCTGGCAGCGCGAGGTGGAAGATAAGCGCCTAGATGCGGGTGTAGAAGAATCCAACTCTGCTAGCGCTCAAAGTGTCACAGTAGATGCGGTGGCTCAGTCAGTTGAGATTTTACGACTATCTGACGAAATTTTTCGGCTCAATCAAGATAACGAATCGCTCGGCGCTCAAATTGCTTTCAAAGATCGCATTATTTCTATGATGGCTCATGATTTGCGCAACCCACTAACAGCGGCTTCGATTGCAATAGAAACGCTAGAGCTAGCCTATACACCCAATGAAAAAGCTAAGAAGTTTACACCCGAGCTCATTGCGCATCTGCTGAAGAATACTAAGGTACAAATCCGCACGATTAACCGGATGATTACAGAGATTTTGCAAGCGGCGAGAGGCTCTAACGCTAACTTTCAGGTGTTTCCTCAAGAATTGGATTTGCAACGTCTGTGTGTAGATGTAATGGCTAGCTTTGAACCTAAGCTAGCGGCCAAGCGTCAAAGTTTGGAGCCCGATGTTCCGCAAGATTTGCCTTACGTATATGCCGACTTGGATCAGGTACAAAGGGTGCTGAGTAATCTAATTGACAATGCGATTAAGTACACGCCCGTCAATGGAAAAATTGGTGTTTCGGCGCTGCATCGTACAACTGATAAAGTGCAGATAAGCGTTCGTGACAACGGACCAGGAATTCCTCGCGGCGATCAGAAGAGCATTTTTAAGGAAAACTTTCGCTTACAGCGCGATAAAGAGAAAGATGGATACGGATTGGGCCTAGCACTCTGTCAGCGGATCATTAGAGCGCATTATGGGCAGATATGGGTAGATTCTAAGCAGGGAGAGGGGAGCTGCTTTCACTTCACGCTGCCAGTCTACAGAGGATAGTAGACCAAAAAAGTGCCAGTGCAAGAAATCACTGACCGGAGCAGCTAGGCAAAAAAGTAGAGAGTAGCATCAACCAACCTAACAGGGCAATGTCGATGGGTTATTTACCCTCAATCATCTTTGCTTTTAGCTGATCGAGCTGCTGGTCAAGGGTACTTTGATTTTCTAGCTGAGAAAACTGACGCTCTACCGAATCTGTTGCGAGTGAATCTGCACCAAGCTCAGCAGTCGCCTCTGCTTGAGCTTCAAGGTCGAGGACACGGGCTTCCATTTTCTCGAAGGCACCGAGACCACCAGGAGCGTTACTCATCATCATTTCGTTGAGCCGTACGCTAGATTGTGCCGCTCTAGCCCTAGCTATGTACATATCTTTTTGGGTTCGGGCGTCAGAAATCTTGTGCTCTAGATGACCCATGTTGGCTTTGAGTTGCTGAACAATGTTCGACTGTTGCGCAATCTGGGTGCTGAGGGTTTGAGCTGTTCGAGCGTAGCTTTGGCGTCTGGAGAGGGCTTCTTTGGCCGTGGGCTCGTCGCCTTTTTGCAGGGCTAGCTGGGCTCGGTTATACCAGTCTTCGGCAGTGCGTGTGGCTTGTTCGCTTTGCCTTTCGGTGCGTTTTTGGGTTGCGATCGCCTGCGCGACCGCCTGCCGCATAGAGATCAAATCGCTTTGCATCTCCATAACAGTTTGCTGCAAGATTTTCTCAGGATCTTCAGCGCCATTCACTAACTGGCTAATATTAGACCGAACGAGGCGAGAAATGCGATCTAGAAGTCCCATTACCTGGCATACCCCATAAGATTACCTACTTAGCAGGATAGCAAGCTTTTTATTCCCTTCGCAGGTGGCGTATCATCGGCATATAGATCGGCGGCATATTTCTACTGAGCAGTTACCTACTGCTGCCTGATAAGAACAGTTGCTGGTAAGAGCGGTTGCCGATGAGAACGGTTGCCGATGAGAACCCGATATAAAAACAGGGCTTTACTATTCCACAGTTGGTCCATAAATCTGAGCAGTGATACCTTCAGCACTTAGCTTTGTAACAAAAGACTGAGCCGCCTGCGGATTGTCAAAGGCTGCAATTTGAATACGGTTACCGTCTGAGAATTTACGCACGAAGGCTTCGCTGATGGTCTCTCTAATGGTGAGCAACCCTTGCTCTGAAGAGAAGGGGCTGGTGACGTAGTAGGTCAATCTAGCAGGGACGACAACAGGTGGCGTTCCGACGGGGGGTGCTAGGGCTATCGGGGATGTAGCAGGAGGGATAGAAGGGAGTGTGGAGGGTTCCTGAGTGGACGGTAGAGCGGGCGGTGGGCTTGACGGGCTGTTTGTCTGTGCCAAGTTATCAGGCACGTTGGCGGCTAGGGTGAGTTCAGATGGAGATATTGTCTGAGGCATTGTTAATGAGCTGAGGTTGTTTAGCTCTAGATCAACAAACTCATTGGCAGATAAGTCTGGTCCTGGCGGGTCAAAGGCGTTGCTCTGCGTTGCGGTCAGCGCTGCTTCATTAGGCTGAAACTGACTGGCTATGCGTTGCGCAATCAGTGGATTGGCCATAAGGTAGCTGGCACCCAAGCCTGCAATCAGACCCAAGAAGCCTAGGGCTCCGCCCGCAAGTAGCGAAACGGTTTTTTTCTTCGGCTTAGCAAGCGTATCAATCGGCTCTAGCAGATGTGGAATCTGGGTCAAACTTTCGATCAATTTTTCGGAAGAGGCTAGGTAGCCACTCGAGACAGTATCAATTTCGGTCTCCTCTGAGCTTGCGGGCGAGTGCGTATTTTTATCGGGGCTATTTATGAGCGGGCTATCTTTTGACTCGTTAGACCGTAATGTAGCGAGCACAAGCGATGAGGATTCTGGCGCTTGCGATGTCGAACCCGATAGCAGCTTTTTGTTGGGTGGCAGACTAGGTGGGATGGCTCTAGCGATCGCACCGGCTGTCTTGATAGAAGCTTCTACTGCATTTTCTATCACCGCCAAATCGAATGAAGCGTCGTCGATGTCAGCAAACAGGTTAGTTTCGGCCTGGTTGTGACGATAGCGATTACGTCGATAGCGATAAAGCTCGGCATCTAGAGTAACACTGAGGCTGCTGAGTACGGTGCGTAGCTGAGGACATAGCTGTGGTGAACAGTCACGGGAGGTGAGTTGAGCTATCATGGCAGGCTTCTTAGACTCGGTAGATTAGACTCGGCAGGTTAGAACTCAGCGGGGTTAAAGAAAGAGCGGATAAATAGGCCAATAAGCCAATCAAGTTATCTTAGTGAGAACTGAAGAACAAGGTTGAAAATACGGAGGAGTAGGCCTATCTAAGGCTTTGACAAAATGTAGACTAAGGCAAAAGAAAATGTTGAATAACGAGTCGTAAAAGATGGCATTAGAAGGTCTAGACGGCCTGATCAAAGGATTAGAAAAGCAAGCAAGCTGGCAAGCTCAAAGGCAGTTTCGACTAGTTGTCCGTCACTGGCCCAAAGCCGTAGGGTTTGCAGTAGCAAGACAAACGCGTCCTGTCAGTATTCAAAGATCGACACTTTATGTCGCAACGGCTACGCCGACTTGGGCACAAACGCTAGGCTACGAAAGATTAAATATTCTACGAAAGCTCAATCAGCATCAGCGCCAGCCTTTGAAAAACATCCGGTTTTCTACAGCGCAGTGGGCACAGCCATCTAAACCAGACGGTCCGACGCCTCTAGCAAAGCAGCATCCTAGCTACGCAACGCCGAAGATTTCTCCACTTTCATCGACACCAGCCGCTTCGCCTCAGTCACCTCAAGAAGCATTTACCCGTTGGGCAGCTATCGTTCAGCAAATGCAAGATGGGCAGGCGCTTTGTTCCTGCTGCCGGTGTCATTGTCCTCAAGGTGAGATTGATCGCTGGTCGGTCTGTTCGCTATGCGCCGTGAAAGCTTGGTAATAGATAGAATTCGCGTATTTTCACAGCTCGACTTACAACTAAACTTACAACTAAAGGGAGGCGATAAGCCTGATTGAACCTGCTACTAGTCGAAGGAGTAACAGCCGATAGAGCATTCACAACCGCAATCACATGGGTGCAGAAGTTAGTTAGCTCTAAAAAAACTCATTAGATCTAGTAAAAATTGGGTAGTAGAATTTGTACCGGAACCTATCGTAAAGAAAAGTTACGGATCTGCTCATAATTCGAGCCAACGTGGAGATACGGCACAGCTTTTATTCGTGATCCCCGCACATATCGATTTTTTTGAAACGCTGTAATCCATACGGACTAAGATGTTTCACTTTTTTAACAAAGTATAAAGAAAATCTAAAGGCAAATGTAGTTTATCAGTGGCCTATCTACTTTATCTACCGGTAGTTGCAGCTTTTTTAGCGTTGAAAATGGGGTTTTTCAATTAAGTCATGATGAAGTCTCAGACTTTTACTTAAGAAACTACATTATGGCTATTGAAAAATGTGAAGTAACTCGCTGCGGGCTTTGTCGTTTTTTTAGTCATGAAGGACGGCGGGGTGGCTCTTGCAACCAGCTGAGCGTGACTGTCGGTGCACAGTGGACCGCTTGTAGCTTGGCTGTTTCACCCTTCACAACTAAGCCTAAATCTGTGCTGGGGATCGCTGATTGGGCTCCTGTTGCAGTCACTCGAGAAGCAGTTGCGCCTGTATCGAGATCGAGTAAGTCTATCCCGAGTCTTTCCACAGTCGCTGCCGTGTCGACTACCACATTGCAACGAGTTTCTAACAGTAACACAGCCTGTATAGATCATAATTACTGAGTACTATCACTGAAAGTTTGCCGAAAAGTTAAGTGCAAAAAACAGAATGTACGGCTCAGCAAATAGTATGTTTTCGAAAGGGCAATAGATGACTGTAATAAAGTCATCTATTGCCCTTTCTTTGTTTGTGAGGTCGGGTTATAAGTGACTATTTGACAGGAAAAGAGTAAGCAAACCTTTAGCGCATTTTCCCAAGAGGCAGAAACAACTTAAGACTTCTAAAACCACGCTTCAAATATTAGTCGAAGACCTAATTAAAATCAGTCACAACTATCACTATTAAGCTTACTTTCAGTGCCCAACAGGTGTTGCTTCACAAGGTTTCTAATAGCAGTTAATCGTTGATTTGCTATGCTTTTCTATGGTAGCCACGGATATTGCCCAAAATCTGGCTCCCGTTTTTCTAAGAAAGCCTGTTTTCCTTCCGCCCCTTCTTCACTGAGGTAGTAGAGCAGCGTGGCGTTCCCTGCGAGTTCTTGAAGTCCGGCTTGACCGTCGCAATCTGCATTAAAAGCTGATTTGAGACACCGAATAGCAATGGGGCTTTTCTGTAAGATTTCCTTTGCCCACTGAACGCCTTCCGCTTCTAACTGCTCAATCGGAACAACGGTATTGACTAAGCCCATAGATAGGGCCTGCTGAGCGTCATATTGACGACAGAGAAACCAAATCTCACGCGCCTTTTTTTGGCCAACGACACGAGCTAAGTAGCCAGCGCCAAATCCGCCGTCAAAGCTGCCAACCTTGGGTCCGGTTTGCCCAAAAACAGCGTTTTCAGCGGCAATACTCAGATCGCAAATCAGGTGGAGAACGTGGCCGCCGCCAATGGCATATCCAGCCACAAGGGCAATTACCACTTTGGGCATTGAGCGAATTAGCCGCTGCAAATCTAAGACGTTCAGCCGAGGAATGCCGTCGTCGCCAACGTATCCGGCGCTGCCACGAACGCTTTGGTCGCCACCAGAGCAGAAGGCATATTTACCATCTGTATGTGGACCCATGCCAGTTAGCAGAATAACGCCTATGCGGGTATCTTCTCTCGCATCGCAGAAGGCGTTGTATAGCTCGAACACAGTCTTGGGTCGAAAAGCGTTGCGCTTATGAGGGCGGTTGATGGTAATTTTGGCAATACCATTGGCCTTGTAATAGAGGATATCTTCGTAGGTATTGACAGGTTGCCAGGTGACTTGCATGAACATTCGTCCGTATCGTTGTTGAGAGATCGTTGTTAAGAACCTATGCGCTATGCGCTCAAAATATTAGGCGCTGGCGGAAAATAAATAATTCCTCACAAATTTCCCACGCGGTAATTATTTCAATGGCTTATTACTGGTTTAAATCGTTTCACATCATTGGCGTGGTGGTTTGGTTTGCAGGCTTGTTTTATCTAGTGCGGCTGTTTATCTACCACGTTGAGGCGGAGATGGAGCCAGAACCGGCACGTGGCATCTTGAAAAATCAGTACGCCCTGATGGAAACGAGACTGCTAAAGATTATTACAACACCAGGGATGATTTTGACCTTGGCTATGGCAGGTGGGCTGCTGTGGCAGCGACCGGATGTGCTGCATGAGGGCTGGATGCACGCAAAGCTAGGCTTCGTCGCCTTGCTGGTGGCTTATCATTTCTATTGTGCAAAGCTGCGCAAACAGTTAGCTGCCGGAGAGTGCGCATGGGGCCCTAAACAGCTACGTGCGCTGAATGAGGGGCCTACTCTATTGCTAGTGACAATAGTCATGCTGGTTATTTTTCAAAACAGCTTTCCAACGAGTGCAACGACCTGGCTGATTGCCGGGCTGGTGCTGTCTTTTGTAATTACAATTCAGTTGTATGCTCGCAAGCGGCGTCTAAATAAAGAACGCGAAGCTGCCAAGAGTGCGGTGGCAGCTCAGTTAGAAGGTGAGCAGGTGTTGCAGAGTTCCTGAATTGAAGCTCCTGAGTTAGGAAACGCTTTCGATGATTAAATACGGATCTTACAGAAGGAATAGGCTCCAGGTATGTACTAATTTCTTCGCGAAGAAAATATATGTTTGTAAATATGTCAAAAGATACAGTTGGCCTTGGATGAATTCGTTAACATATATTCACACTTCTGATTGAGTGGGCCAATGCGCCTCGTTGATCAGTGGTCAAAGAGATAACTGAGGAAATAAACATGGAAAACAAGGTAGAGAGCAAGTTGGGATTCACTGAGTTTGCTGAGACTTGGAATGGTCGTTTGGCAATGATTGGGTTTGTATCTGCGATCGCAGTCGAGTTCATCACAGGCCAAGGCATTTTGGCCCAGCTAGGTCTGATGTAAGACAAAAATCTGATACGTGACGTGTTTCATGTCATGCGTTGCTATTGATTGCGCTCTAAGAGGCCAGTTGCTAGTGACACGAGCGAGGCTAGGTGAATATCACCTAGCCTCTTTTATTAGGCTTCTTTTCTTAAAAAATCAGCTGCCGAGCTTCAGTCAATTAGCTATAGGGCCATGACTGGTCTGTTGCTTTTTTCTCTAATTCCTCGTCCTCATATGAATCGCGCCAAGTTGCCATTGATTTTAGCGTCGGTGGGATGTCGTCATCGGGATTGAACTCTAGCTGCGTTTCTCGCAGGCCCAGGTAGCCAGATTCTGCAAATGAGGTGAGCAGCCGCGTCAGCGCAATCCAAACGCGTTCTTCAAACTCCCACTCTTTGCTAAAGGGGGCACGATCGGCGATGGATTTAAGCGCCCAAAAGTAGCTATTACGAACAACAGATCCCTTTTTTTTGTAGGGAGGGACATCGTCAGGGTGAAGGAAAAGAACGGTGCTTTCGATTCTGGCGCGCATGAGAAGGTATGGGTTGAACTTCGGCTACGCTCATATGCCGAAAGTTGACATTGATGATCGAGCGTTGGTGGCTGAGTGTTAAGGGTTGAGTGTCAAGGATTGAGTGTTGAGCGCCTGAAGATTGCTATAGGCTAGATAGCGGCGCGGTGTTTTGAAAAGGGCTTATGGTCGCAGCGGTTTCTCTGCAAAACGTTCATAAAGTTTATAACAATGTTTGCGTAGTCAATGATTTGTCTTTGGCTATTGAGCCAGGAGAAATCTTCGGCTTGCTAGGCCCGAACGGAGCAGGCAAATCGACCACGATTCGGATGCTGACGACGTTGGCAAAGCAAACTCAAGGCGATATTGTAGTGGCTGGCTATGATGTAAGCCGTCAGCCAGCGCAGGTGCGTCGGCAAATTGGCGTGGTGCTTCAGCAGATAAGTGTCGATGCGGATATGACCGTCTGGGAGAACATGGAGTTTCATGGGCGGATGCACCATATGCCCACCGAGCAAAGGAAGGCTGATATTGAGCGGTGGCTGGGCTATGTCGGTCTGAAAGAGCGGGCAACCGATAAGGCAAAGACGCTCTCTGGCGGGATGAAGCGGCGGCTACAAATTGCGAGGGCGCTGTTGCATAAGCCCAGTATTTTGTTCTTGGATGAGCCGACAGTGGGGTTAGATCCGCAGACTCGCAGGCGGCTGTGGGAGATTATTCGTGAGCTGAACCGGGAACATCGGATTACGATGCTGCTGACAACGCACTATATGGAAGAGGTTGAGTATTTGTGCGATCGCATCGGCATTATGGATCGAGGTCAGCTAATTGAAAGTGGTACCTTGAGCGATTTACGCCGAAAGCATGGAGAAGGCATTGTAATGAAGCAGCATGGCAACCGGTGGGAGTATGTCTTTTTTCCAACACTGAGCGAGGCAAATCAATACCTAGATGCGCAGCCAGACAAAACGGGTATGATGACGCGACCAGCCAATTTAGAAGATATTTTTGTAGAGCTGACCGGGCGAAATCTAGACTAAACAATACAAGGGAGTTTTGGTATATGTCTCGGTTAGCCAGTCGAATTGAAGCGATTCTTTATCTCAAAGCGCAACCATTAAGCATTGCTCAGATTGCAGAGTTTGCTGAGTGTGAAAAAGACAGTGCTGAAGAAGGTTTGATTGCGCTGATGGGCGACTATGCTCACAGAGAAGGCGCGCTAGAAATTGCCGAAAGCAAGGAAGGCTATGCGCTCCAGCTAAGAGACATCTACCAGCCGCTAGTAGACACGATTGTACCCTTAGACATTGGGCTAGGGGCACTGCGGACGCTAGCAGCGATCGCGCTACGCGGTCCTATCGCTCAAAGTGAGCTAGTAGACGTCCGCGGCTCTGGGGTCTATCAGCATGTGCCCGATTTAGTCGATCAGGGCTTCGTCCGCAAGCGCCGACAGTCTGATGGCCGCTCATCTTGGCTGCAGGTAACAGAAAAATTTTATCAGCACTTTGAAATAGACAAGCTGCCCGAGATTTCTAGCTTGCGGTTGCCAAAGCAAAAAGACCTCCCACTCGATATAGGGCTAGACGGAACGGCGGATACATTGAAGGTTGGTGATAGCAATGTCGCTGTAGCGCACACAGACCTTCCTAATGAAGAAAATGTCGATTAGGCACATTATTCGTTAAGCTGTGATCAGCTTCCGCTTAGAACATTGTGGATTGTTTGTAGCGTTTGGTTGACATTTCTTTGTGAAAATCTACCGGTCCTCATTTGTGGTTTCAGCGGCTAAGCTAATAGTCAGTTATTTTGCATTTCTATGGCCTTTAATCCTGAAAGCGCAGACTTTACCAGCCTAGATTCAGAGGAGGCTAAGACTAACGAGCTTCTGAACTATCTGCAACATCAGCCGCCCGAGGTCCTCTCTCGCGTTGCCCAGTCTGTCAGCGGTGAGATCAAACAAATTATTTCTCACAACGTTCAGGGGTTGGTGGGCGTTTTGCCCGCTGATGGCTTTAACGTTCAAGTCAGTACAGATAGAGAGAACCTATCGGGACTACTCGCTTCAGCGATGATGACAGGCTACTTCTTGCGTCAGATGGAACAGCGTATGGAGCTAGAGACACATATCTCTGGCTCGTTAGATCTAGGCGCAGATAAGCCGAGCCCGGAGCCGTAGAAATATCACAACAGCTTAGCGAGTAGCCGCACTCGCATATGACGAGTCGACACTAAAGCCATTAAGGACTGAAGCAGTGACATTAGATAGGCTGCACTTGGCTATGGCAGCTCTGCAGGTAGAGTCGTTGGCCTAATGCCAATGGTCTGCGACTTTTTGTTACGAATAATTTTGACCTGCAAGTCTTCTTCTAGTCCACCATTCTCAACCTGTGTCTGAACATCGGTAACATCGAGAATCGCTTCGCCGTCAATCTCTTTGATAATATCGCCCCGCTGCAATCCGGCTGACTCTGCAGGTGTCTCCGGCATGACTCGCACAATGATAACGCCACTTGTTTCTTCTATTTCAATGTTTGCTTCTTTATCTTGGTTGATGCGATCGCGCATCTCCTCATCCAGATTCACCATCTGAATCCCCAAGTAGGGATGGCGCACTTCTCCAGTTTCAAAAAGCTGATCGGAAATTCGTTTTGCTGTCTCAATCGGAATCGCAAAGCCCAAACCCTGCGCGTTGGCTCTAATAGCGGTGTTCATCCCAATAACTTCACCGTTGGCATTGAGCAGCGGCCCACCAGAATTGCCCGGATTAATCGCCGCATCTGTTTGAATAAACTGAACACGCTTATCAGCAATACCAACTTGTGTACTAGTACGGTCTAGAGCACTGATGATACCCGCTGTGACGGTATTGTCCAGGCCCAATGGATTGCCAATTGCGATCGCCCACTGCCCTGGCGACAGATCTTCAGTATTGCCCAGCGGGGCCACTGGCAAATCGGTAGCTTCAATTTTGATTACAGCGACATCGGTAACTGGGTCTGCGCCTATCACCTCACCAGTGAACGTGCGGCCGTCTTTCAGCGTGACATTGACCGTGTCTGCACCCTCAATCACATGCGCATTGGTCAGTAGCTTGCCATCTGCACTCAAAATAAAGCCAGATCCAGTTCCCTGCTCTAACCGTTCAGGCACCTGTGGATTTTGGGGTAACCGCTCTAACCTGTCACTATCCCCGTCATCGCCAAAGAATCGCTTAAACAAGCGATGATCGAACGAATCAGAGCTGTCTTCTACCGCGCGCGAGGCATCAATACGGACAACGCTAGGACCCACACGGTTAGCCGCACTAGCAATAAAATTGGACTCAACCGGTAAGGTTGTCGTTAACGGCACTTGAGCCTGAACCTCCTGAGAGGTTTGTATAGCTGCTGGTAAGGACCTTTCGTCGAGCCCCGGCGTTGTCACTGTGTAATGGCTCTGGAAATAGGTATGACCGACCCAACCTGCACCCGTACCTAGCAATAAAAGGGTCCCACCGAGCCCCAGGTGTTTTGGAGAAACCCCCATATTTTTGTCCGTTCCTAATTTTCTGTAAAATTTTCTATAAGTTCAGTGGTTCGCCCGTCAGCTAGCCTTTACGCCTAGCAAGCAAGGAACTCTATTCAACAAAAGTATAAAGGCGTTTTCCCTACTTTAGCGATTCTTTTGCGGTTTCTATTGTCCTTCATCTCGACCTCAGGATTCAGGGCCTTAGGTTTAGCTAACAGCAACGGTCAACTTTCGCTCAAGCGATCTTCATTCTCAGCATCGTTGAAACAACAGTGCTTGTTTCAATCGCTGTCTTGAGTAGGCGTCCTGAAATGGCGCAGATCGAGCTGAAAAAGTTTGATACGTATTCTGTATCGATTAGGTTAGCATCAACCTCTATTATCCGATTTCTCCAGACGCCTACTTAAGACAGTCTAATCCTATGTATTGGCTACGCCACCCCAACAGCCAGCCTGAAACAGGTCGGTGTCTCACAGGTTATTCTCTTACCGCCGCTATCGGTAGTTTTGCCTTTGCGTTGACCCAAGCTGCCATCCCTTTAGCTATCGTGTCTGTACGGGTTCTGCCCGCCCTCGCTAGTGAGGCCTGTCCTGCGGCGATGTCTCAGTTTCAACGCCATACCGTCACAGCTAATGAAACGACCGCTAGCATAGCTGCTGCCTATAATCTCTTGCCAGAGACGCTTGTTCAGTTTAATCCTTCGCTTGGGGACGCGCTTGATGCCCCGCTCTCCAACGGATTGGAAATAACAGTCCCCCCCTTTAACGGTCAAGTGGCCAGTGTGAACGCAGGCGATAGCTGGCAGTCTTTGGCCGAACGACATGGTCACAGGGCCGATCTCCTATTCGAAGTCAACGGCTGTGTCAATGAGCTGCCCAGCCGTATTTTTGTGCCAGGAGCTAGGCCAATTACGACCACAGCCAGTCGAAGCGCGATTCTCCAACTACCTGGCTATCCGCTCTCACAGACAGCTAATATTGCCACCAGCTATGGCTGGCAACCCCATCCTAGTCGAGACGAACTAGTCTTCAATGGCGGCCTTGCCTTTGTAGTGCCTCGCCCAATGACAGTTCAGTCTGTAGGGGCAGGGACGGTTGCGTTTATCGGCGAACGGGAAGGCTATGGACGCTTGCTGGTCATCAACCATGAACAGGGATTACAAACGCGGTACGCTAACCTCTCTGATGTATCGGTTTCGGTGGGGCAATCTGTCGCCGCGTCTACGGCAGTGGGTACAGTTGGAAGTGAGTTAGGCAGCTCCCCCTCCTACTTATATTTCGAGGTGCGAACTAACTCAGCAAATGGCTGGATTGCTCAAGATCCAGGGAAGTATTTGCCTGCGTTAGAACTTCGCTAGCGTAGTTTCACGGATTTTATTAATAAAAACTAGCCAATCGTTCAATATGCCTCTACAATTCCGGTAACTTTTGGAAAAGGGGCTCCCTAGAGGAACTCTTTGCATATGACAAAGCCGCCTGAGAGAGTAAGCAGTATGAAGTCTTCTACGAATAAATTTCCTGGTGGCTTTCAGGATGTAAAGCATCAAAGCATCAGGCCTTTGAAGCGCATGGCTCGTCGACTATTTCAAAACAAGCTGTTGCAGAAGACGCAAGCTCAAGTAGGACAAACAGTCAGTCGAAAAATGGATGCGCTCACAAAGGCAGCGTCTTTTTCAGCAGAGTCTAAAGCATCTAAAAGCTCGAAGCTTTTTCTTAATCTTTTGTTGGTAAGACCATGGATCTTAGTAGTGGGGTTTTGGCTACTGTCTATGGGAATAGGCAGTTTGGCATTAGAAGGAATGCTGAGCCCTCACAAGTTGACAACGGCGCTGCCTGAACCCGCCGTAGAGGAATCTGCTGGCACTAAATCTAGTGCCTTGCTCAACGTTGAGCAAGGCTCAGATGAGCTCGTGTCTGATAGCTCGGTAGCTGCTGACAATCAGGAAACAGCTGTTGCGACAGCCGTCGGTAAGGACACTAGCAGCGTGCCAGTGGTACCTTTAGTCGCTTTAGTAGGCGCTTGTGCGGTTGGCAGCTTGGCGATTTCACGGCGACGGGCCATGATTCGAATGGCTTCGGTGCGTGCTCATAAGGGTCGTGCACGCCAAGGCCAGAAAGCGGTGAATAGCACAGCTAAGGTATTTAGAAGATCGATGTCTGCAGCATCAATGCGGGCAAAGTCAGTGCAAACAAAGTCGGTGCAGACAAAATTAGCTCAGGCAGTGAGAGGTGCACGTTCGACGAACGAAAGTGCCAAGAACAGCACTCCTCAGAATCGCCCTGGTAAGTCGCTGACTGTTCTAGGTAAGACACGGCTAAAAAACCGACGATCAGGGAGTGAAAGAAATGCCAGAAACGGCACGACATCTCCTCGGTATGCCACTGCGATCGCTGCTCAGCAGCAGAGCGCTCGGGGCCGCGTATTGGCATCTAGAATGAATGTCCAAGTGAATGGCCAGCAAGGCACGCCTGCTGTGCGCTCACAAACTCATCGTTCAGCGCGTACTGCTTCTGCGCGATCGCCCAAGAAAGGCAAAACCAAAAAATCGCTGGTTCTAGCAACCAACCGTCAGCAGCCGGTAGTCAGTGTTGTCCCAGCAAATGAGACGCATGCTTTAGATTGGACAAACAGCAGCCTGGCGCACCAGTTTGACGTTCGCCCGCAGCGTTCGGCCATGTAACTTTCATTATTTCAACCTCGATCATCTCAACTTTGATGATTTCAGCCCGTAGACAGCCGCTGCAATAGCCAACTGATAGCCTCGGCCTTGGTGCTAATTTCTCCGTTAGCCTGTGCCTTTTCTACGGCTTTGATCACCGCGCCTAGCTCAGGACCAGGGTCCATATTGAGCTGCCGCATAATTTCATTGCCAGTTAGTAGCCTCTGGGGATGCGCAATGGGATCTGCTGGGTCTAAGAACTGAGCGAGCATCGGTGCTACGACAGATAGCGCTGTTCCTTGGGAGAGGGCAAGCAGCGCTACGGCTGGAAAGCTTTTTGCCGCTAGCTTAAAGAGAAAAAATTGTGCTGACCGGCTCAACGCTTCGGTTCGCATTAGATTGAGTGCCGGCTGCGCTTTCAGCAGTGTGAGGACGACTTGCGTTTCGGTGCGGCTATAAGCAAGGTGGCTCAGTTCACTCTGGGCGATCGCGATATCTGTAGCAAGTAATCGGCTCAGTTTAGTGGCTTTAATCCAGCTGCGGTGGAAGCTGACAGCCACTGGCTCTAGCCATTCTTCTAGGCTATTAGCGTAGGCTGGCAGTGAGCTTTTCAATTGCGAGATCGCCTCATCAACAGCTTCAATTTGCCGAATGCACTGGGCCGTGAAGTGAGGAAGACAAAACTGCAACAGCCGCTGCTGCAAAATAGCCTCAAGCTGAGCTGTACCAGCAGGAACACTAAGCAATCCATCAAGCTCGCTGCGCACTCGCTCAATGGCCACTTGCTGCAGTTTCGAAGCAAAGCGGCCAATAGTCTGCTGCGTCTGGGCATCTATTGCGAATCCAAGCTGGGCTGCTTGGCGGTATGCTCGCATCAAACGAAGCGGATCAGCAGCGAGGTTTTCAGGACTGACCATACGCAGCGTTTTGGCTGCAATATCATCTTTACCGCCTAGCGGGTCAACTAGGGTTTGGCTAAAGGGGTGGTAGGCGATCGCATTGACCGTAAAATCGCGCCGTCGCAGATCTGCCTCTAGGCTATCGCCCTGCTGCTGAGCAAAATCCACCGTAGCCTGCTCAAACACAACCCTGGCAATTTGCCTGGCTTCATCTAGCACTACAAACCCGGCATTGCATCTCTGGGCTAGGTCCTGAGCCGTTTCTACCGCTTTGTGGGATAAGACAAAGTCTAGATCGAGGTAGTCAGGCTGGCGCTGGAGCAGCCAGTCTCGCACGCTGCCGCCGACTAAGTGAGCGCTCTGCGGCAGCAGCCCGATAGGAAATGGCCAGGTTTTAAGCAGAGAAGAAGAGTACACGTGGCAAAAAAAAGGCGGCTGAAATAGAGGCAAACACGCTAACGAACAAAAATCTTACGCTACAGTGAAACAAGGCCTACCGCAGAGGTTTAACCCTATGTGTATCTGTGTTAACTGTGACTATGTCGATAGATGTATTACCTATCATGCAGTAGAAACCAACCATCAGCAGCCCCACCTGGCTGAAAACCCTAGCTTTGAGCCCAACAATCCGACAATAAACGCCAATATTTTGTTGCCGAAGGTAGAAGTTCAAGGGGACCAGATTATTCAGGAAAGCGAATTTGGCTTTGAATACGATGTGGTAGGCTGCAACAGCTTTACCGAGTCATTGGGCAAATGGGCAAGGCTAAGACCGGGCGAAGCCATCCCGACTTAGATCGCTTCAGATCTCATCGTTTATGGGATGCTTAGCCTATGTCCTATTGTCCTAGCTCTGTTTGTCCACAGCCGCAAAATCCAGCAGATGCCAACTTTTGTCAGGCTTGTGGCACGGCGCTATGTCTAGAGGGTAAATATCGACTGCGCGCGCTGCTGGGCCAGGGCGGGTTTGGTCGTACCTTTCTAGCTGAAGACTGGGCTAAAGATCAAGGCACAGCAGACAAAGCTGTCTCTCAGTGCGTGGTTAAGCAATTTCATCTTACTGGTTTAACGACTGCATCAAATTTTTGCGCTGAGGCTAGTCGGCTGCGTAAGCTAGGCGAGCATCCTCAGATTCCTCGGCTGCTAGCGGCAATTGAAAATGAATTAGGTCAGTTTTTAGTACAGGAATTTGCGCCTGGTGACAATTTGCAGCAGCAAGTTGAAACGAAAGGACCGTGGGAGGAGGCAGCAGTGCGATCGCTGCTAAAATCGCTAACTGCCGTTTTACAATATGTCCACGGTTTTCAAATTATTCATCGCGATATCAAACCCGCTAATATCGTGTTTGATCGCAATGCTTTTGACCAGAGTCTAATCGAGCCGCAGGTAGGTAAGTCGCTGCCCATGCTGGTTGATTTTGGCTCTGCTAAGTGGGTGCGCCGGGTGCCTGCGAGCACAGTCATTGGCAGTGCAGGCTATGCCGCGCCAGAGCAGTCAATGGGTCAGGCCACGTTTGCCAGTGATATTTACAGCTTAGGACTGACCTGCCTACATTTGCTGACGGGTATACATCCCTTTTCACTCTATTCAGCGGTAGAAGATCGCTGGGTCTGGCAAGACTATCTCAGTACACCGCTACAGCCTCGGCTAGTGCAGGTGCTCGATCAAATGGTGAATCGCTCTTTACAGCAGCGCTATCAATCAGCAGATCAGGTCGCGCTTGACTTACAGCTATCGCAGAATTTGCTATTGAACATGCCGCAGCAGCTAGCAGCTAAGGCAAAAGAATCAGTGCCAGTACTCAAGCACCTGCTAAAGGATGGTCTGAATATAGAAAGCCTAAAGACAGAAGGCTTACCAGGACTGAGCTGGCGAGCGCTAGGAGTCGGTTCAACAGCCAGTTCAGCAGTCAGTTCAACAACCAATTCAGCAGTCGGCGCGATCGCAAGTACTGCCGCTCAATCTTGGACTCGGCTGCACCGACTGGCACCTGATATTGGTCTGACGCAGGCGCTAGCGATTAGCCCAGACGCAGCACTTTTTGCCAGTGGTGGCAGCGACGGTGCGGTACGGCTGTGGCACTTACCAAGCGCCCAGCTTGTGCATACGTTTCCAGCACGGCGGCTGATCGGCCAGGGACACCGAGCGATGGTGACAGGGCTAGCCTTTCACCCAGACAGCCGAGCTTTGTACAGCGCTAGCGAAGATGGCACGATTAAAGAGTGGGATGTGGCCGAGCGCCGACTGCTCAACACGCTGCCTGTGACAGGTTGGACACCGACAGACTTAGCAGTGTCTCCTGATGGGGATCAGCTCATCAGCGCCAATCAGGATGGGAAAATTACGATTTGGGAGATTTCAAGCCTGCTACCAGTGACGCAGCTCACGCAGCATCAGCGTGGTGTGAACGCGATCGCACTTGCTAGTGTTTACGCCTATCCCGGCAGACATCCCTGTAACTTGTTGGCAAGTGCTAGTGATGATGGCAGCGTAAAGCTGTGGCGACAGCGTAAACCACAGCCAACATCGCAGCCAGTATCACAGCGCAAGCCTATGCAGCTTGCCAAAACAATTAGCCTAAAGCGAGATTTAGCTAGCCTAGCAGTGGGAAAGAAAGAAAGCGATCTGAAAGATGTGCGAGGGATCGCACTGGCGATTCAGCCACTTTCTGATAAGACCTACCAGCTAATCGTCGCGGCCAGTACAGGAGCGGTGTTGCTCTATGACGTAAATGAGCACTTCGACCTATCGGCACCCACCGATCTATATCACTCACCTACGCCAATCAAAGCCATGAGCTTGAGTGCAGCCGCCTGCCTAGCCATTGGGACAGAAGATACGCTCAGCCTGTGGCAGATGACGACCGAAGAGTGTGTCGCCAAGCTAGATCACGACTGGGGGGTCGGGGCGATCGCGTTCACCCTAGATGGTCAAACGCTCATCACAGCTAGCGACGACGAAGTCATCTCAGTTTGGCAGCGTGATGCTGAGTAGCAACCACGGCCTAGCAATTCCATCTAGAGCGTTCAATCTAGTTGCGGCTCTAATCTAGCGACCGAGCTTTTGACGAATACGGCTGACCAGCAGCCCCGCTTCAGGAATCTTCAGCACAACGGTCAGCAGCGCAAATGTCGCAATGCCCATAATCCCCGCTACGCACATCTGAATTAGATTGGGGATAAAGCCTTGTGTCCCTAGAATGCTGGCTAACCCCCCCTGTGTCAGCCAGCAAGAGACACCCGCAACAAAGCTGGCAAGGGTGATAGTCGCTAGCGTTTGAGCCCACTCCCACAACGGCAAGCCGCCTATCTTTCGCGATAGCAACGTAGTCATCGCAACTAGCGAAACAATATTAACCCCAATGGTCGCAACGACCAGTCCGGGCGGTCCCATTAAATTAAAAAAGACGTAGTCTAAAACTGCGTTGGTAACAATATTTGCCAAGCTGATATTAAAAGGCGTCTGGCCATCGCCGAGCGCATAGAACACTCGGACCATGACATCTCTAGCCAGATACACAAACATACCTGCGCCATAGGCAATCAGTAGAGATGTCACAATCTCAACAGACTTCTGGTCAAAGGCTCCGCGTTCATATACAACGGTGACCATCGGCTGAGCCAGGGTGACAAACAGAGCGCTCATCGGCAGCATCGTCAGCCCTACCAGCACCAGACTTTGGCGTATGCGCTGTTTTAACTCAGGCCATTGCTCAGGCGTTGTCAGACGAGAAAATATAGGGAAAAAAGGCACCAAAATGATATTGGAAATCACGCCCAAAGGAGCCTGAACCAGCAAATTGGCAAAGTCTAGCGCTGCCAATGTAGCGGGAATTGCCGCCGCAAAATATAGGTCGGTGTAGACATTAATCTGCATAGTGCCTGATGAAAAGGTCGCAGGACCTAGCACCTTTAGCACGTCTCGAACGCCTGGATCTTTGAAATTGAACCGCAGCTTCAGCCGCCCTAGCCCCGACTTCCACAGGGCTGGCACTTGAAGCAGCCACTGAAAGCTAGCGCCCACTAGGGTGCCAATAGCTAAGACAGTGCCTCCTAGCATGTAGTAGTTCGGTTCGGTAATATCAGCCCCAATAGCTAGCCATAAAATACCCACGCCTATAATCACTGCCGAACTAGAGAGCAGCGGGCTCACTGAAGGTAGCCAGTACTGGTCAGCGGCGTTGAGTGCGCCGAAGCCAATCCCGATTAGCGCAGCTAATACAGTGATAGGGGCCATGATGCGTAGCTGTGCGATCGCAATCGGTCGGGTGATTAGCAAACCTACCTCTGTTTCTTGCAGCCTTGATCCCAACAAATCGATGATCGGCGCAGCAAAAATCACAATGCCAATGGTGACCACAATTAGCGCAATGCCGACGATGGTAGTTACCGTTTCTACCAGCGGCGCAATCTCTTCTTGCTTGCGTTTAGAGACAACACTGACAATAGCGCTGTGAAAAGGGCCATTAATGCCGCCTAGCAACACCAAGAAAAAGCCTGGCACCACGTAAGAGAAGACATAGGCATCGGTCACTGGGCCTGTACCAAAAGCCGCCCCAATTACGGTCGCCCTAAACAGGCCAAATACCTTACTCAAAATAGTGGCCGCTGCCACAATCCCGGCAATTCCAGCTAGCGATCGCTTACTTGCTGGCTTATCTACTTGATTGCCCACTTGCTCTCCTTACTGCGAGGCCCTGTCGAGAAGCCTTTTCCTTAAAATCGTTAGCCCCACCAGTTGGCCTCAAATAGCCTTAAAAAGCATTACGCAAGTTGCCCTATGTCCGAACCATGCACAAATCTACTCAAAAGTTGCGAAAGCGTCTCAGAATATCAAGTTTTGAACGGCATATCAATGCAGCATTCAAGTGAGAGATCAGAAGCATTTCTGCTGACGTAATTTTACGGACGCTGACATTCACTGGTATTCCTACAATTTCTTGCGCGTTCAGGTTGCGACAGCGAAAAAGTAGCTTCCTTAAGAAATCTCTACAGCGCCCTATCTGACGTCAAAAATATAGCAAGCACCAATAGCCTATATAAACTGTCCAAGACGGTGCCCGCAAGTCAGCAGCAGTAGGGCACACACGAAACCGTCATATTGGTTAGCTAGCATCACCTGTAACAATCTCGCCGCCAATCAGTCAAAATCTCAGCAAGTTTTCCCCAGGTAAAGCCTAGTGCGCTTCATACTCTCTCCACTGAGCAACACTATCAGAAAGGCTACAAAAGTTCCGGATCTTTGGTTCAAAACAGGGGCTAATTCTGCGCTTTACAAAGAAGCCAACGAATAGTTCTCAGCGGATAGAATGCTGAAAGGCATTGAACTATATAGACTTGACAGATTACTTTTTATAGGCAGTGAGCAAAACGCACGGCCTTTCCTCAATCAATTTTAGATTTTCTGACAAGGCAGTTTTTTTATTTTGAAAACCTGGTTTTCGCAAGTTATCCACCGATTACTTAAAAGTTTTCCACAGACAGCCGGTAGTTTTCCACAGGTTTTTACGCTAGATCAGTAGCTTCACGGATTTCTTGAGAATCTGGCCCACCTGTCTGAAATTATGAGAAAAAGAACTGTCAAAAGAAGTTTTGTAAATGAAATGCATAAGAAAGACTGGTTCTTCGTTGAGCTGGCAAAATAACAAAACACTGATGCGCCCTTTCCTATCATTGACAAACCCTACCCCTCTTAACGCAGAATGAATCCACTCCACACCGGAATCGTAGCTACTTCTCGCACCCACTCTCCGGTAGTCACTCCACAGAGGTCTTTATGCAAGCAACCATTAGTGTCCTAGCAGAAATTCCTGAAGAACTTCACGAATCTCTTAAAGGTTTTCTCGATACGCATTCGGCTTGGGACCAAGACCGCCTTTACGCCGCCGCACTGTCTCTATTTCTGTTGCAAAATGGTCAAAAAGAAAGCGATCGCACCGTGTCACGCATTTATCTAGACACCCTGTTTGACTGTGCCTAACACTTACTGCGTAGCATCGACAGTCCTCAAGCAACTAAGGGCAACTTCACTTGGCTGTATTACGTCCGCTTCACTGGCTACCTCGTTAGTTATCTCACTGGCCAATTGAGAACTCGCTGCTTTGCCTCAACTGCTCTATGCCCATCAACACAAATGCTGTCAAAGTGACTGTCATTGGAGCAAAACTGTCAAGTAGAATTCCCCCATCTGTCAACACTTTGGGTATAGTAGGTTAAGTCGTAAGATTTAAGTGTTCCATAGCTATGTCTGCCAGTCCTGCTGATCGGGCCTCTATGCAAAGGGTGACCCATCGGGCGGCGACGCAGGATTCTTTACTACTCCGAGAAGTATTACAAAGTATTAGTGCGCAAAGCTGTCCGAAAACCTACAACTTTCATATGCATACCCACTGTTCTGATGGGAAATTGTCTCCTGCAGAGCTGATGACTCAGGCTGTAAAAATCGGCCTAAGCGGGATCGCTATCACCGATCACCACAACGTCAAAGGCTATCGCCTAGCCTGCAGGTGGATGGAAGATTGGCGCTGGCACAACCCATCTAGCTGGAACCGTAGGCACAAAGCTGGCGCAAAGTCACTTCCCAAGCTGTGGTGTGGCGTTGAAGTCACCTCATATTTGGAGGGCACAGACGTTCACATTCTAGGCTATGCTTTTCGACCTGACGATGAGGGTATGCAGAGATACCTAAAGGGATCGGCCCCTAAGGGAGAGGATCGGCAAGCTTGTAATGTTATTGACGCTATTCAATCCGCTGGGGGCATTGCAGTACTCGCACACCCGGTTCGCTATCGTACTGACGAGACAACCTTAATTCGCGCGGCTGTAAAGCTGGGTATTGATGGGGTAGAAACTTATTATGCCTATGACAATCCAAAGGTTTGGCGACCTAGTCCAGGAAAAACCGAGCGGGTTCAGGCTTTAGCGACGCAATATAATCTGCTTAGCAGTTGCGGCACTGATACGCATGGCAAGACCCTTACCAAGCGCCTGTAATCAATTTGGTTAGATATTGCAAAAGCCCTAGGCATTCTACCTAGGGCTTTTTGTCACGCAGCGCTTCTAGCGGGGCTTTTAATTTATCTGAGTTAATGAACGCGATCGCTAGACGTGCGCAGCCAACTATGGTGCATAAGACATCAAGGTAATGAGCCCGACACACCCGGCGATGAGTAGTAGTCCCAACCCAACTGATTGACCAAGACCAGCTCTTGTAGAAGTTTTCATGATGTATACAAGGCAATCGAGCCTTAACAACTGTATGTATAAACATTAATACAGTGCTAAGTTACCTATCCATTTGATAAATATTTCGCAAACAAAAGTAACGTTACTTAAAGATTATGAGCGAAGCCATAAACCACTATCAGGTAAAAAGAGATTGCCAGATCACAGTCAAATCCTTTCTGTCTGTGGGTTTGGTCAGTTCGCTATTGTTTTTTCTACTTCGAACCGCTAGCTTAGTCATTAAAGAAGTCATTAGATACGTATACATCGTTAATATAAATCTAAGGCTGCAAAGCAATATGACGGTTTTTCGTAGAGTGCCTTTGCCGCTACCTCTAATGTCTATTCCTCTGCTTCAGGTAAAGTTTCTACGCAGCCCTCAGGCTCATAAATCACATCGATGGTGACCTGGTACAGCGTTGGCTGCTCCGGCTGGCCGAAATCTTCATTTTCAACAGCTGTAAGCGCCTGACGATTGAGCACATCGTAGCCAATGCTTTTTAGGACTGTAGCGTTTTCTTGCGTGCCATCAGGATTGATAATGACGCCAATGAGACCGCTGCTAGGCTCTATGTCTTTGCAAACTTTGAACTGAGAATCAATAGTGAGCTCGGTAGTCTCGCTACTGAGCTCACCCTTATTCTCAGCGCTTTCAGCTAGCCAAGCTTCTAGATTTTCTGTTGCGGCTGTCTCGTCCACGTCTCTAGGATCATAAGTATAGCCATTAGCTAGCCGCGTAGGATTACCCTGCGCAGGCGCTGGTTCAACCGGTTCTGACTGAACCGCAATGTCTGTGCCCTGGGCAGGTGTCTCTAAAGGTTCAACGTCATCACCTTCGGCAGGAGTGCTGTTTGAAGTACCAGCTGCTGGCTGTTCGTTCTGCTCTGCCAAAATGGTTGCTAGCAAATCACCTGTCACTTGTGGTCTTCCCAAATCGTCGGCAGAGCTACTCGGATTGGGTTGCGCTGTACCTGCGTTTTCTGAACTCTGTCCGTCCGACTGCCCTTGAGGGTTCGCAGCGACTTCTGGATCTATTATCAGATCAGGCTGAGATGGTGTAAGAAAATCAACCGATGGTAAAGGGACTGTTCTGGTTGTGACTCGGCTGGGATCGAAGCTGGGGGGTGTCTGGCTTGCCCGTCTAATGCTGTCGAGCTGCTGCTGTCTAGTTGTTTGGGCCTGAGGAGTAGGCGAAGGGATTCTTCTGGCTGTGGAGGGGGGAGAAATACTTCTTGGCGATATGCTTGACAGGCTAGGAAGCCCTGAGGGCAAGGCAAGACTGCCTAGTCCGGTGGGTATAGGCTGTGGTTGACGTGGTTGGGCAAAGCCGGGCAGGCGATTGCGTTCGGCAGGCGTTAACTCTACTAGCGGGACGATTGTTTCCTCTGCTTCCTGCTGCTGTGCGGCCTCGGTTAACGCGGCAAAAGAGAAATTTGCCCGAGGTGCCAAAGCAATAAAAAGAGCGTGCGCTCCTATAGATAGCAAGACGCCTACAGCGGTGGGGCTGAGCACTCTAGGCTTTTTCTCAAGGGCGCGAACGATTGGTTTTACGAAACGAGAGGGAATAGCCATAGGGATTTTTAAAGCTGAGGCGTGCAGAGTTCAGGCTGCTTTAAGCGTAAGTGATTTATGCGGGGATATTTACTGAGCAGTGGTCAGTTTTACCACTAGTTTCTGTAGTTGTTTTTGGGTCATTCAGCGCTCTAGCGTGGCTCGGTATAACTAAGACTTGGAGATTGGATGCTAGCGTTTAATACCAGGTTCTGAGGCAGCGGAATCTGACGCATCAGACTCTGAAGAACTATGCTCTACAGCACACTTGATAATCAGGATTGAAAAGTAAGGTAGCTGAAGGTTTGGGTGGTCTTGCAGTCCTGAATAAATAGCCTGGTCAGATCTGGTGGCATTTTCTACCACATAGCTATATTCCAGCAGTTTCTGCTCTGCCAGGATTTGCCATACTTGATTGTAGACGCTTCCTACTTTCATCAGTACGACAACTTCGGCCCAGTCAAGAACAGATTCTAGCTGATGTAGCGTATACAGTGCGGGTAGAATGACGAGTTTTTCGGCCTGGCAGGTTAGCGGAATGCCAAGCGCGGTGGCGGCGGCCATCGGAGAGGATATACCTGCGATCGCTTCTATATGCACAGCCGGATCCAACTGTCGTAAATACCTGGCCAAATAGGTAAACGTGCTGTAGAAGCTAACATCGCCTTCGCAAGCAAACACCACGTCACCTTCTTTCAGATAGTCCCAGACTGTCTTTGCGGCCTGTTTCCAAGCTATTTCCAACGCTGCTGGATCTTGTACATAGGGGAATCTTAGCGGCAGACGCTGCTGTTGGCTCGATAGCCATGGCGCGATAGATTGTTCGGCCACACCAGGTTTATGATTAATGCCAGCTGGAAAGGCGACAACAGAAGCGGCCTGCAGACGGCGAAGCGCTTTAACCGTTATCAGCTCAGGATCACCAGGGCCAACCCCAACACCGTATAGCACTCCGGTAGGTATTTTAGATTGTTCGTAGCCACGGGGTGAATGAAGCAAATCAGCTTGTAGTCTGTGCAAAGTGGTTTGTCATCTAGGGTATAAGCTAATACTACTGTTTAGGAAGTTTCTGATAGTACGTTCAAACATCCATACATCAACGTTTTTTGCTTTTTGTTAACTGTTCCTTTATGGCTTTACCTACGGTAATTCTACCGGGCTACCTGGCAAATGCTCAGCCATACCTAGAGATGGAAACAGCACTGACCGAGGCGGGATTTCCTTCGGTGACAGTGCCGCTACGTCGCTATGATTGGCTACCCACGGTGAGCGGGCGATCGGTTAGTAACATTATAAAGGCGCTGGATGCGACTGCGCAGCGGGCGATGATAGACCATAAATCCCATCAGGTAAACTTGATAGGCCATTCGGCAGGCGGGTGGATTGCACGTATTTACTTAGGAGAGCTACCTTATAACATTCACGATAGCGACCGTCAGAGAACGCTACCTAGACCTGCCAGAAATCACGTGCGGACGTTGATAACGTTAGGAACACCCCACGCTAGTCGAGAGCGCTGGACTCGTAAGAATCTTGATTTTGTCAATCAGAATTATCCAGGTGCCTTCTATGACGATATCGACTACGTCTGCATTGCGGGTAAAGCAGTCGAGGGCAATGAGGCTGAGTGGTTTACGTTTAACAGCTATAAAATGACCGTGGGTGAGGGTACGACCTGGGGCGATGGTGTAGTGCCTGTCTCAGCAGCCCATTTGGAAGGGGCTCGAAATGTAGTGCTAAACGACGTCTTGCATTCACCTCGAAAAAAAGGCCACTGGTATGGCTCTGCATCTGTGGTGAAATTGTGGAGCCAGTGGCTAGCCTAGTAGCGGTGCCTTCTGCTGACGGATGAGCTGTCTTTACTAACTGTCTGTCTTGTCAGCACCTGCATCACTGATGTCTATGCCAAGGCTATTGGTGTTGCTTGACCTTTGGCTATCAGACAGCGGAGACTGAACGCTGACTTCTGGTGTTTTGACTTCTGGCGTTTTAATGTCGGGCGTTCTGGTGTCGGGCGTTCTGGTGTCGGATACTTGCGAGTTGGCTTGAAGGGCCTGCTGCTGTAGTGCTTTTTCTTCTGTTTTTGGCAATCGCGGCTTTCCGAGCAGTCGCGAGTCGGTAGGCTTTTTGGCTTTTGGCTTCTTGGCTTTTGTCTCTTGAGCCTCACTCTCAGCGTTCGCTTTGGCGAGTTCGGCTTCTTCTTTTGTGGGCTTAACGATCTGCCTAGAAGGCTTGCGGGCACCTGATAGCCGCTTGATAAGCTGCGGGGTCGGATCGTGCTGCAGATAGGTCAGTTTGCTACCGACTTGCCACTCAATCTCATCTAAAATAACCTCGACTTTACCGGCTTGCTCTGTAATCACCGGTAAAATATCGCCAGATTGAATGAGCTTATTTACCTGCTCACGTTCTAGCGCGATCGCTTCTTCTGTAAAGTCGTAGGTGAGCGTCTGTACAGCGTCGTCTTTGATGAAAGTATTCCACTGCTTCACCGATAGCCTAGGGGTACGTAGCTCGCCTCTGTTTTTGGTTTTGGTAATAGCGTCGCCTTCTTCTTTACGAGGCAAGACAGCAAAGACCCTGGGCGGCTGAAATTCTTCTTGCGCCCTTTCCGCAATGACAGAGTTAACTTCGCCGTTGCTGGTAATCGCTAAAAACGTACCGATTGAGCTAAGGCCAGCAACTTCTAATATCTCCTCATTCATTGCCGAGCCGACATACACCTCAAATCCTTCGGCAGCTGCCTTATCACAGGCTTCTTTTTCAGTATCGATAACCACAACAGACTCGCCTCTATCTTTGAAGAGGCGGCCAATGGTTAACCCCAACGGATTGCAGCCTACAATCACAACGCCAGTAGCACTACTAGAGGTAACGCCCAGCAACTGCGCTAGGCTCCGTGCCGTCAGCCCTTGGGCAAAAACCGTCATGATGATGGTCAAAAAGACGAGGGCTTTAATCGAGTCACCACCGTTGATCCCACGCTCTGTCAGCAGGATGGCAAACAAAGAAGCAACCGAAGCTGAAACGATTCCCCTAGGCGAAATCCAGCTCATGAACACCTTCTGTCGCCAGTTCAGGCCGCTGTTGATTGTGCAGGCCCAGACGTTTATGGGGCGAACAACTAGCATGAGCACTAATACAGTGAGGACCGCACCAGGACCTAGCTCAAAGACGCTGGCAATCGATAGATCAGCAGCTAGAAGGATAAACAGCACTGACACTGAAAAAATGGTGAGCTGACCTTTAAATCGTCTGAGCAAGCGTTCTTCAGGAATGGAGATTGCTCGAACAACGATACCGGCGGCAACTGCGGCCATGAGTCCAGATTCCCCGCGGATGCTTTGAGCAAGGCCATACAGGCCCCAGATCCCTGCGAGGACTACTAGGTTCCTTAGTTCTTCAGATAGGAAGTCAGCTTTTCTGAGGAACAGTGCCATAAGAGCGCCGCCGCCACCACCGATGAGCACACCAATTCCTAAGCGAGCCAATAAGCCACCTAAAACAGACAGCGGATCGGCATCGCCATTGAGGATGATATCAAGCACGACCACCGCTAAGATGGCACCTACTGGATCAATTAATACGCCTTCACCTTCCAAGATGGTAGCGACCTTGCGCTCTGCACCGACCTGTTTGAGCAGGGGCGTTACTACCGTAGGACCGGTAACCACAACAAGTGACGCATACAAGAATGCAATTGACCAAGGGAATTCGCCGAGCCAGTGAGCGGCCATACCACCACCGAGTAGCGTAATAAACGTCCCGAGGGTGATCAGGTTACGCAGGCTGCCTGAAACTTTACCAACCTCTTTGAGCTCTAGGCTCAGCCCACCCTCAAACAAAATGAGTGCGACGCACAGAGAAACAATGACTTCTAAGCCAGTGCCTATGCTGCGCGGCGAAATCCAACCCAAGCCATCACTGCCCATTGAGATTCCAAAAATGAGCAGCAAAATAATGCTGGGAAGCTTGAGGTAGGCAGCGACTACCTGAGCAGAGATCCCTGCTAAGACGGTGAGAACGATTTGCAGGGTGATTTCGAAGGGCGCTTCCATAGGTGAGGAGACCAGTAGCGGGGTGATGATACGCCAGAGAATAAGCATAGCGCTTTAGGCGGACCTGCTGATCAGTGGCGCTAAGGATCATCAGAGCGCTACGGCTAGCAAATTTTAGTAGTCTAAGACGGGCGATCGCGCCCAGAGGCCAGAGCCATAGAAGCGTTACTTCATTACGGGCTTATGGCTTACGAAACGACTAAAGGGGAATTTCTTGGACGCTGTCGATGGTGAGCTGCTGTGCAGCCTTTAGAAGCTGTTTGGGATCTTGAGAAAGCGGATGAGAAATGATTTGGGTAGGGGCCATGCGGTCACACCGAACGTTGAAAAGGCAGCGATCACACAGTCCTTTTTCGATCGCAACTTTGGGAAAATGGGCTTGCGATCGCATTCTTGTCAGCTCATCAGTTAGCTGCTGTAGGTCTCGGCGGGTTTGGTCATGCTGAACAAGGCTATAGGTAAACTTATAAGCGCTAGGCTGCACATCTGCTGTCTGGTCAGCCGCTGTCTTCTGGATCGCGTTCTGACTTGAGCGCACAAACCAATAAGTCATAGATACCGACTCAGGCGGCAGTTCGCTAGTTTCACAGAGTACATACAGATATAGTCGAGTTTGCCAGTCTTTTTCGAGCCAGGCTTTCTTAGGTGGCTGCTGATGAGTTTTCCAATCAAAAATTTGACCGCCGCGTTTATCGGCAATGACAACTAGGTCATAGACCACCGTCAGTAGGTAGCCATTAAAAGCCAGCGTGCGACGATGCTCGCTTTGGCTAAAGGCCCCAGTGCTATCACCGCTATCACTAGCATTTGTCGAAGCATTGGATTCGGGCAAATAGGCGAAGACATCTGGTGCGGCTGCTCTGAGCGCTCTGAGGCTGGCTGCCATCTCACTGTCTGCCCCAGAAAGGATATCGACTGGCAGATTCAACGCCTGCTGCTGCATCAATCTATGAAACTGACTGCCCCACTGAGTTGTAACATGCTGCTCGTAGGTTGCTGGGCCAGAAAGCGTATCAAAACAAATATATTGATACTTGCGAGGGCAGGTGCTGAACTGAGCAAGATGACTTTGAGAGAGAGGAAACATAGAAGTGGCAGGCCTTACGCTAGGTCTTTGGTCAAGACGAACAGGCTGCCTTGATTACCTCGTCCAATTCGCAGATCTCCATCTAGGTAGGTGATCTCTAGCCAGCCCTGCTGCCGCTCGGCATTAATAGCAAAATCGATCCCCTGAAGCAGATTGAACTTATCTGTCGTTTCGAGCTTTTGAATATATTGAGCAGGTGACTGATAGCCCAACACCCGCTGCAAGCCAACGATGGCTCGGTTGAATTTTACGTCGACTCGCTTTTTAGCAAAGGTTTCAGCGCCAGGTGTTGCAGTAGAGTCTGTAGCTGGGGCAAAGCTAGCGACAACAGAGACAATTCCTTCTAGATAAGGCACGCTGCTAAGCTCGGCGATGTTATATATACGTGATTGCTTAGGGCGAACACACTGGTAGATGTTGCCCAGCGTTGCTAGCGGAAAATTATCAATACCTAGTAGCTCTTGGCTAGTGGTATAAAGTAGCCGCCAGTCACCGGCCAACAGTGCGGTGGCAGAAAGGGGCTCAGGTGTGGGATTGAGATCTTCAAGCCGAGCGATCATGCTAGCGATCGCCTGTCGCTCTGTAGCGGTTGCTGAAATCCCTCTGTTCGTAGAGGCAATCTCATTTCTTAAGTCAGTTTTGGTCAGCATATTTTAGTCAGCATAGCTGTGCCACAACGGGCACCAAGAAAAAACTTATAGCGTGAAACACGTCGAGATAGACGATAAGTAGAGAAGATATGTGATAAAGAAATGTATGCTATAGATTGACACTGCTTACCGTTCGATGTAATTAATGCGATGGTACTGTAAATGAACACCCTACGGATCAGTCCGTATGATGACTTCGAGCTAGACGTTGTGGGGAAATGTGGGGTGATTGAGGGTTTAAACGAAAGCATCTTAGTTGTATAATTTGATGCTTTTTTCGGCAGAATTGTACGGATAGACTAAGCCGAGCGATGAATCAGTTAGTTATGTACCTGTAGTCACGCTCAATTTAGCCACGCTCAATTTCTAGCGCTAGCCTGTTAACCTCTTTTGAACGTCTGTAGTTTTGTGTACCGTTCCTTTCGCCTGTATTGGTCAATTTCGTTTAATGAGTAATTACAACCCATCTGTTCGTCAAATTCCGCGTAAGGATCCTGCTGATGTTATTCCGCTTCAGCAAGACTCTTCTATTCTGAACTGGCTAGAGGGAACAGGTCGCCTGATTCCTCGCGAACCGGTAGACAGTATTGGAGATGAGCCAGAGCCCGAAGAGCTGGCCGATCTGATGGGTAATGAAGACAAGGACGACGACGTTGATGAGAGTGACGATGAAGATGACAGCGATGATGAGATGTCTCTAGAAGACTAGGCAACTTTTGGGCGAGTGGTCTGTTAGCTTCCTCTACGCAGAAGTCCACAAAGAATGCCTACAGAGCAGCATGGTTCTAAAAGCCCTGTCCTGTAAAGAAGAACCCTGTATACGGGCGCACTAAGTGCGTCTAGTATTCTTCTTCTTGCGGTTCAGCTGCGATAACGCTTAGCTCAACGACCAAGCTAGTCTAATGGGAATTTAGTGTTGCGTAGCACGTTGCCTAGGTAGGAGAACCCGGTCAGGCACTTTGGCTGTCGTATCTTTGCGACGTTTTTTGTGTCAGCAAAACGTTATCAATGTCAACTAAAGCTAAAAAGATTTGTGGGAAACTGCAACACAACGTCGTAAAATCTCACCGGAACCTTTATTTACGTACAAATACGTAAGTAAAAGGAGGTCTGGTAGAAACTGCGGACTGGCTATAGATCCAACCAAAGCAATAGGAAAGGGTTTAAAGCTCAGGAGTTGACAGGGTCTCTGACTTTCTGAAAGAGTGATTTTGGAGGGGCTCCCATCCCGTCAATGTCGCTGTGATAGCTGAAATACGGTTGTTTACTGCCGATAGTAAAGCGATGTCAGGTTTCAGAGGATATTGGGAATGGTGTGTGGTAAGTGAAGGGATGATGTTGTGGATGCAAGGTTTCCGTTAAAGTCTGGCGGTCTGTCAGGGGTAGGTCTTTCAGTTGTGCTGGCGGTTTGTCTTTTAGCTTCAGCGATTGGGCTTGATTCGATTTCAGGGCGTGAGCTAGGCACAGGTGTTGATCTCACAGGACCGTTTGCGGTAGGCGCTGTGCTTTCTGTGATTGCTGGTTACGGGGTGCTACCGATACTACGCCAGTTAAAAGCGGCTCAATTCATTCGAGAAGATGGTCCCCGCGCTCATCTAAAAAAAGCAGGTACCCCAACGATGGGAGGCATATTTTTTGTCCCTGTTGCCGTGCTAGTTGCACTAATTTGGACAGCCTTTTCGCCGGTCACTGTTGCCGCAAGTCTGCTTACTCTTGCCTACGGTGCAATCGGCTGGCTGGACGACTGGCAGGTGATGCGCCATCGCTCTAACAAAGGCATTTCGCCCAAGCTGAAGCTGTTGCTGCAAGTTGGCTGCGCGATTACCTTTTGCGCTTGGACAATGACCACTCAAGGTGTTGAGATTACGTCCGTCGCCTTACCACTGGGCCTTACCCTGCCGCTTGGCTTTTTATTCTGGCCCCTAGCGGGGTTTGTCTTAGTTGCAGAGAGCAATGCGACTAACTTGACAGACGGGGTCGATGGTTTGATGGGTGGTGCGGGTGCGATCGCCTTTTTTGGCCTAGGCGTTGTTATTGCCCCAACTCACCCTGACCTAATGGTCTTGTGTGCGGCGCTCAGCGGTAGCTGCCTCGGCTTTTTAGCACACAATCGTAATCCGGCGAAAGTCTTTATGGGCGACACGGGATCGCTAGCTTTGGGCGGTGCGCTCGCGGCGGTTGGCATCCTAAGCGGCAACCTGTTTGCCCTGCTAGTTGTGACCCTGCTCTTCTTTGCTGAGACCCTATCAGTCATTTTGCAAGTAGGCTACTACAAAGCCACCAAAGGCCCGGATGGTAAGGGCAAGCGCCTTTTCAAAATGGCTCCTTTACATCATCACTTCGAGCTATCTGGCTGGTCAGAGCTACAGGTTGTAGGCGTGTTTTACATCGTCAGCGCTATGTTTGCAACGATTGCTATTAGCACCCTAGGCTAATTCCGAACTCATACGTAAAGAAAGGCTCGGCTTATTTCTAATAAGCCGAGCCTTTCTTTAATGGAGCTGACGGGAGTCGAACCCGTGTCCGCCCTAAGTAATCACGTATCGCTCATTCACAGGTATAGCCTATCTAACCCTCAAGGCGGGAGTTTTCCATTATCCCGGAAACAGGATGCTTCGGTGAAAGTCTTAGCTAGCGCACCCACCAAAGAAAGTTTGCTAGCGCGTCCGTTGGGGGTTTAGTCTTTACTGCTTAACGGAGTCACAGTTCAGACGCTCGAACCTATAAGAGGTTATTAGGCAACAGCTACAAGAGCTTGCTTACGAGCAAAAGGTACGATGTTGTTTGCATGTATCTTTAAGTTTGAGCCTTTATTTACAAGAGTAGACTCACTCTTGACCTGAATCACAACACGACTTTCGTTAAAACGTCGAAACCGTTTCAGCCCCGCGTGGGTGTCCATACTAATTATGGAGTTCAATTATAGCGCTTGTAATGTATAGCTGCACACAACAGCAATCCTTGTTTATGACCCTTATTACCTTTCGTAAGCTGAATCAGTCGTGTTTTCATCTATAATAATTTCTTAAGCTTAGTGAATAATGCCTCAGATTATTCATCAAAAAAGCCCGCATTTGGGCCACCCTAGCACCACCAAAGAGCACCCAAAAACTGGGCTCATTAGGTCTTCGATAATAAGCAAATAAGGTCAACGCCATGAGCACCCCAAACGAGAACGGTACTAGCAAAAGTGCCTCCACTAGCAGCCGCACTCGTAAAAAAGTAGCGGCTGCCGCTGCCGAAGCCAAAATAGAGGCAACACCCGAGGCAAACAAGGGCGAAACCGTGAAGAAAGGCGGTTTAGTTAAAGCACCCACCCACGAAATTATGGAACTATCTGATCACACCCGCGTATTTGAGTCTGATTCGCTGCCAAACCATCGGCCCATTACGCTGAGTGATGTAGAAGTAGTCGATTCGCTTTCGTCTGCGGGAGTTCGCCCGGTGATGGCTAACTCGTTTGAAATTTCGACTACCAACACCCTCCCTGGCCATCGTCCGGTTGCCGTCAGTACGCTAAATATTTCTGATATTGACTCGTTGCCTGGTCATCGCCCAATCGCTGATAACGATGTTGATGAAGATCCAGGTACTTTAATGGGCTACTTGGATTAGCTACCTATGTCTGCGTGATTGAAAATGGACGTGCAGCATTGAGAAATTAGCTTAAGAGAAGAGGGCTTAGGGCCCTCTTTTTTGTGGTCGCAAACAGCTATAACAAAATGCGGCAAATCTAGCTAGGAAACCTGCTGGTTCTTTAGCACCCATTGGCGGAAGAGGGGCACGATGGTTTTCCACCTGCCATTGTGTTCTGTGACGACATCGTGACGTGCCAACGTGTTGAGGGCAAGGGTGATAGCATCTGCTGACAGATTAGTTTTGCGGCGGATGTCGGCGTGCGATCGCCCTTCTTCTATTTCTGCTAACAGCTTCAAAATTGCCTGCTGCCCTGCCGCGTCTTGGCCTGCCTGATTCCACACACCAGTGAAGTAGTAGCGGCCCTTGGCAAAGAAGTCGGTGTGGTGGATGACGGTATTGAGGTCTTCGAGGGTGAAGATGGGAGTGCGATCGCGCCCCTGATCGAAGACCTGATGGTTGTACTGGCGCACTAGCTGGAAGCCCAGTAGCTGCGTCAGGTAAGGCTGTCCGGCAGTGAGGCGGTAGATTTCGTTGAGGGTGTCTGGTTGGTAGTCGAGGGTGAAGTCTTCGGCAGGGTTGGCGAGCAGCTCGCGGGTTTCGCCGATGGTGAAGAAGCCGATGCGGATGGGCAAAACGCTAGCAAACAGGGGATTGAAGTAGTCGGCGGTCATTTCTTCTAAGGTGTGGAGTCCGGCGAAGGCAAAGGCGATCTTGGGGCTCATTTGCAGCAGGCCGCGCAAGAAGCCAAGAAAGTCTGGGCTGAGTCTGTCGGCACGGATGAGGTCTTCAATTTTTTCAAATTCGTCTAGGGCGATGATCAATCCCTGGTTGTCTTTTAGAGACTGATTGATGGTTTGGATGAAGCGGCGGAAGGTGGGATAAGGCAAACGGAGCAGGGTTTCGTCGTCTGGGGGTGGGGTGGAGAGTTTGGCGCTGATGGCATCGCTGAGGGTGATTAATACTTCGCCTGCGCCTTCGGAGGCTGCGCCGAGGTTGAGCAGGTTGATGTAAACGACTTGGAGGTTGTTGCCTAAGTAACGCGATAGGTTTTTGAGAATGGATGTTTTGCCCATTCGGCGATGACCGAAGAGGACAACAGACTGAAGCTGACTGTTCGTAAGCCAAAGTTCTTCGAGCTGCTCTATGACCTCGCCGCGACCGACGAACAAATTTCCTTCGACGGGATCACCTGCCACATATGGATTTTGGACAGGCTGGGTAGGCGTTGCCTCGCCCACGTCGGTGGCAATGGCTAATAGCTTTTCTATCCAAGAGGCGGCAATGGTAACAATCAGGTATCTTTCTGCTTGAGGGATGAGGGTTGCTTTGTTTAGGATTTCAGCGAGTGTTCCTAACGCTCGGTTCAAGGCGAGGGAGCGAGCAGAGCGAGAATAGCTGTGGTAGATGATTTGGGCGTCGTCTACGATGCTGCGAAAGCGGGAAATGGCAGGCCAAGTGTCGGCGCGAAGTAAGTGAGAGTTAGGGATGCTGAGCTCGTTACTCAAAGTATTGTCGTTTAAATTTTCAGCATTTAGGGCTAGGGCTATACACCTTGCAAGCTGCTCCATTTCTTGCCCATGAGGTATGTGCCGTACGTGCGAAAACGCTTCAGCGGCTCGGTGGGGTTGGTCTTCGTGTAAATACCAAAAGCCTGCTGCGGTCGCTCGAGCAGGGGTGTCCAGCCTAGGTTCAGTGCTGAAGCGGGCTGTTATCCGCCGTTTGAGAAAGCCTGGAAGATAAACAAACCCATTAACAAACCGTTCTCGCAGTTTGTTGTCTAACGAGGCGGAAACATATAAAACCAGATCCCAATCAAAGGGAGCTGCTGCTAACTGAGATACTCTTAGCAGCAATAGCTCTGGCGGTAGCTTGGCAAGGCTTTGGTTCGCTGCCTCGATAACTGGAATGAATTGCAAAGTATAGGCCAGTAGCTCATTCAGATTGTCTACGGCTTGAGGCCAGTCATGGTTTAGCCATGCTGACAGTTGCTGAGTAGAGTTTGGCAGTGGCAAAGCGGTAATGCGACCCCAAACGCCAGTGCGGTTACGCGGCAACAGCCTTCTATAAATTGCTATGACTAACCACACGTCTGGGCGTAACATCGCCACGCCGAATGCTACGCCACACGCCACGCCATCCGCCACGCCACCCGCCACGCCGAACGCTAAACCGAACGCTAAACCGAACGCTACGCCCAACGCCAAGTCATACGCTACGCCACCCGCCACGCTTCTCGCCACGCTGAACGCTACGCCGAACGCCACACCACCCGCCACGCCGGACGCCACACCACCCGCCACGCCGAACGCCACACCACCCGCCACGCCCAACGCTACGCCCCTCGTCACGCCATCAGTTAATCCGAACGCTGCGCCGAACGCCACGCCGAACGCCGCGCCGAACGCCACACCGTACGGATTAACTAAGACTTCGAATCTGCTGAGAATGCACGCAGTTGCAACAGGGGCTATCACCGTTAAAAGCAGTCCTTGCAGCCAAAAATTTCGCCGAATAGGAGCGTGGCTCCACCACTGCTGTTGTTCTACCCAAGTTTTACAGTCACTTAGCCCTTTTTCTTCACCAAAGACCTCTACATACCATCTCAGGGCCTGCGGAAAGAAAAAGACCCAGCCTAATAGCTGTAGATAATCTAACGGGTTCCAAAGCGAGAGGGGCTTGCGACGCTTAGGGGCCAAATTTAGTCGAGGTACTTCGCCAGTGCTCATCTCATTCCCCTTGATAGCGCTCGTAGCACTGATAGCAGTGAATCATCACCTGCCTAGGGTGGCCCTGACTGTTTTCAGAGATGGTTGAAATTTCAGCCTCAGAAAATTGAATTGTGGTTGTCTGTAGACGGTCGGTAATAAACGCTCGTAGTGTTGGCTCATCCCAAGGGGCAATTGTTTCTTCTAGATAGATGCCATCTACCGGAGAGGTCATTTTGCTAATGCCATCACCGATAAATAGCTGATCTAACGACTCGGACGCCGCAACTACCATCTTGATGGGGGCATCTCTGCCATCTGCCAATCCTCTCAGATGGCCACGAACCTGATCGGTAAAGCCATCTAGCGTCATTTTTTCTAAGCTATCTAGCAGTAGCAGCAAGCGCTTGGTCTCTAGCGCCCGCGTCAGCCGAAACCCTTTTAGCTCTTCAATGCCAGCCTGGTCGCACAGCGCAAAGTAAAAATCGTGCTCATCTACAACGTGCTGCAAGTCAATATAAATTGGCTGACGATAACCCGTTAGTCGATCTTTTGCTAGCCGCTGAATTGCTTCTAGCACAGATGATTTGCCTATTTGCCCCTGACCGATCAGGGCAACATTACTACCACTATTCAAAATTTCAAAAATTCTATTGAGCAGTCGTTCTCGACCAAAGAGCTGCTGCGGGTTCTTTATGCGTCCACCCAAAGGGCCAAAAGGGTTGGGTGCAATAGTGTGCTTTTTGGCGAGATCAGGTTCTATTGCAGCAGGCTTACCATCAGCTTTATCAGAAAGCTGATCTCCTCCTATGCGTACCACTATCAGCGTTTCTATCAGTCTCTTGATTTCTCGACTTTGCGCCAAAATCAGACCTGTATTCTCTTGGGTCTTGTCCTGTTTTGCCTCTACTGCCTCCAATGTGGCCAACGCTTGATTTAGCTGCTGAGGCACGGTTTGCGACAGATCGTTTAGCTGCTGCTGTAGTGCCTTTAGCGTAATGACCTGCTCAGCCATGCCACTACTCATTTGCATCAGCAGATGATTTTCAAAAAACACCTGAAGCGCTGAATCCTCGGCCAAGCGCTTGGCAAAAAAATCCACACGCCCGCTCGAACAAGCCGGTCTCAGTCCGCGCCAGTTTGCTTTTGTAAATCGGAATAATCTCCAGCTCATCCGCAGCGTCTATTAGCGCTGATATTGCCATTTGCTTAATGCTTTGCTTTGCTGCTACGGGCGCTGATATGGGCGCGGTAAATTGCTCAAGCGCCTGCCAAGAAAAGTCTGGAACCTGCTCTAGTGCACCTTGCTCAATAGATTGCATCTCTTGTGAGATCCGATCTAGCTTTTGATTTAACCAGTGAATATCGGCGCGAGCTTCCGGCGGATAGTTTGGCTGCCCGCGATAGGTCAATGCCGATTTGCCTATCAGCTCTGCTTTGCACTCCGTGCAGACACTCTCTAACGCCTGTAAGTAAGACAGCCACAAGGCTTTGCCCAAGACTGCCTTCATCGGCGTAGCATCTTCTTGCTTTAGCGCCTTTGCCAGTGCCCCGCAGCTCCACACCAATGCAGCATCGGCCCGATTACTAATAATGCCACCGCCAACAGTCGTGATTCCGCCGGCAACGAGTCCTGCCGCCGTCACCGGATTGATCGATGCACCGACCATTAGCGCTAGCAAAACCTCTAACGTCAAAGCTTTATCCCTTACTTATTTCTAAAAATGATCCAGCCCGCTTGATTCAACTATAACCATCCCTGCCAGGGCATGAGAACTCGTTTGAAGACCAATTTCTCCATTTACGCTCGACCGTATTGCACTTGATACAGTCTGGTCTGTGCCGTTTCCCGACCGTGCTGTATCCACGGCCAATCACACTGCACTCAATGCCAATTGGAGTGCGTTTATTTCCAGCTATGCGGCATCAATTCCCATTCATATCGCAGCAGCACGTTTCTAAAACTTCTACTACTCTATATAGGAGCCCATAACCGCAAAACTAACTGTGTCAACAACTCAAGTGCAGTACACCGCCCGCTGGATGAGTCGTTTGTCAGATATTCCAGCTGCGCAGTGGGATGCGATCGCACAACCACTGGCAACCCCTGCCTTTGAGTGGGCCTGGCTAAACAATATGGAAACCTCTGGCAGCACCGGGCCGAAGACGGGCTGGCTGCCAAACCATCTGACACTGTGGAAGGAGGATACTTTAGTTGCCGCCGCTCCTTTGTATCTAAAGGGGCATAGCTATGGTGAGTTTGTCTTTGACCATCAGTGGGCCGAGCTAGCAGGCAGGCTAGGCATTGAATACTATCCAAAGCTGTTGGGCATGTCACCCTTTACGCCCGCAGAGGGCTATCGCTTTTTGATTGCACCCGGCGAAGATGAAGCGGTGCTGACGCAGGCAATGGTGCAGCTCATTGACGAGTTTTGCCTAAAGCACAAGCTATCTGGCTGCAACTTTTTATACGTTGATCCGCAGTGGCAAGAAACCATGGAAGCGTTGGGCTTTCACAAATGGCTGCATCACAGCTATGTATGGCAAAACCGAGGTTTTAAGACTTTTGATGACTATCTAGCGCAGTTCAATGCCAATCAGCGGCGCAATATTAAGCGTGAACGCAAGTCTGTGGCAAAAGCCGGTATCTTTTTTAAAGTACATACGGGTGAGTCGCTGACCCCTGAGCTGTGCCTGAAGGTCTACGACTTTTACAGCGATACCTGCGATAAGTTTGGCTGGTGGGGCAGCAAGTATCTCACCCAAGATTTCTTTCGGCAGCTGTTTCCGGTGTGGCGCGATCGCACGGTCATCTTCGCAGCCTACACAGAAGATAGCCCCAATGAGCCAGTAGGTATGTCCTTTTGTCTCAGGAAAGGCGATCGCCTATATGGTCGCTACTGGGGATCGTTCGAGGAATATAATAATCTGCACTTCAGCGCCTGCTACTACGAACCGATTGAATGGGCGATCGCTAATGGCATCAAAACCTTCGATCCTGGTGCGGGCGGGCGTCACAAAAAGAGGCGCGGCTTTCCTGCCACCCCCAACTACAGTCTGCATCGCTTCTACGCTCCAGAGCTAGGCCAAATTTTGGGCAACTACATTGGTCGCATCAACGCCGCAGAGCAGCAGCAAATAGAGCAGATCAATGCAGATTTACCGATCAAAAATCTTTCAGAAGAGATCCCACTGGTCGAATCTGAAGCGATATAAATTTCAACATCTGGCACTTACATACGCACCTTATCTCGATGCTTTTAGCGCTGGCTAACTGGCTATCGACACCATCGATAAATCACTATTTCTGTAATCTTTTAAAAGAGTGAGTATGTCTGCTTTCCTAGTCGAGCTAAAATTATGGGCCGAGCCAACGAAATCACAAGCTCTTAAGGTCAATAAATCAGGTTACAAAGGGGAATGACAATCGCAACCGTCGTAAACGCTCAGGCGTTAGCTAAGCTAGATGACAAGCTCTCGAAACGATACATTGAGCTTGATCCAGCAGGCTATTTTTTAATCTATCTCGATATTGACGCGGGGCTACTGTGTGCCAAGCATTTTTCCAACACGATCAATGAAAAAGGGCTCGCCTGCGATCCCAAAACGGGAAAACCCCTCAGCGTTAGAGGGAAAAATGTACGTCAGGCCACGCAGGTATTTACCGGTCGCACCGCTAAGGAACTCTGTATAAAAATATTTGAGGACAAAGGTAATCCCTGCCCGATTACTTATTTAGACCACGCAGCTTATCTAGGGCGTGAGTTTGTCCGAGCAGAAATGGCTTTAATCAATGGAACGGAATATATACAGGATTGAGGTAGATAAGATAAGGCAGCCAAACAAGGCTAGGTAGAGGGTGACTATTGTCAGCATTGTGATTTTCAATGAACTCGCTATCGCTGCTTACAGCTCGTTGTGAATAAATCAGTGAAAAATAGCTCGACAAATTTGGGGAAATATGGCGAGCAGTTAGTGTGCCAGTGGTTACTGCGTAAGCAGTGCCAGATTATTCATCAGCGCTGGCATAGTCGCTTTGGCGAGATTGACTTGATTGCAAAAGGACTCAGCGGAGAAGGAGCGCTTCGACGTGAAATGCTGGCTTTTATTGAAGTAAAAACTCGAAGTCAAGGCAACTGGGATGCCGACGGATTATTAGCCGTCACCCGCACCAAGCAAAACAAGATAAAGCTGACAGCACGCTACTTTTTGGTACGGCATCCCTATCTCTCTGAAATACCCTGCCGATTTGATATTGCGTTGGTAAGCTGTCACTCTAGCCCACCAGCAAGCGGCCTGAGTCTGCAAATTCCTGAAACTCAAAAGTTTTTGACACTGCAGTCTTATGTGCAGAATGCCTTTTGCTAAACGAGCAGTCTGCGCATTTAGGCTAGCGTCTCAGGGCAGTAGCCTAATCCGGTTACAAACTGCTCACGAAATTCTTCAATCTCTAGGCGATCGGGTTTACCGTGCGAAACGACAGCCACCTGATAGCGTCGCATCACATCAACGGCAGATTGACCCATTTCTAGCCCCCACAAGGCCATTCTCACGCGGAATTTGGGTTCGTAGATAGTACCAATTTCATTAAGGAAGGCCAAGAAGTTTTGCTGCGATCGCTCCGTAGCGCTTTCGTGCAGCTTGACTTTCACCACCCATCCGTCAATTTGGTGAATGACCGTCATAAACTCAAGCGGTAGCTGAGTGACGCACAGCAACCGTTCAACCACACGTAGCGTTAGGCTTGCATTAGCCAGATAGTAGATGTATTCCATCGTCTGAGTGAGTGGGTGCTACAGTCTTATTTCTTTGCCCTATTTGCCTTAACAAACGAGACAGCTGTTGAAAAAGGGAAAAGTAGGCCACTATGAAAAACAAGCAGCCGATGCATACGCCTATGCCTTTAAAGCAGTCAGCTTCTGTCATTAACGGCTACAGATCTCAAGCTGATTATTCCATTTTGTAAGGTGACTCTTTTTTCATTATGACTCACCAACTCCCTCCATTTACTCATTCCTTACACAAATTGATTGACAAATAAGGAGCGAAATAGTGAACGTACGTGTAAATACGATTTGGGCTAAGGACAAATATCATGACCGATAAGACCAGCGATGGGCATGCTGTAGGTCAGCGCGATCATCAGCTTAGTGCATACAGCTATACGCTGCCCCCGTCACGCATTGCCCAAACGCCACTGACGCCGCGCGATCGATCTAAACTGCTAGTAATCGATGGTAAACAGGCTCATCAGCACAGTCATTTTTACGATTTGATAGACTGGCTGCTGCCAGGTGATTTGTTAGTACTCAACGACACAAAGGTAATTCCAGCCAGACTATTGGGCCACAAATCAAGCGGGGCGGCTGTTGAGGTTTTGCTCATAGAACCGTTAGATGGCGATAGGTGGCTAGCTTTGGTGCGCCCTGGTAAGCGGATTCAGCCGGGGGCCGAAATTTGGTTTGGAAACGCTGCAACTGGCGATGCTGCCGGTGATGCTAAATGTAGTATCGAAAAGCCGTTACTAGTTGGCTTAGTGGAATCGCGTGACGAGGCAACGGGCGGCAGAATTATCAAGCTGATGCCGCAGGCCGCCGGATCAATAGATGAATTAATTGGCCAGCTAGGGCAAGTGCCTTTGCCACCATACATCACAGCGTCAGAGGCTCTGCCTAATCAGTATCAAACGGTTTTTGCCGCAAAGAAAGGCGCGATCGCAGCGCCAACTGCCGGACTCCACTTCACCAAAAACCTGCTCGCAAAACTTGCCAATAAAGGTGTTCAAACTGCCGAAGTCACACTGCATGTGGGTATCGGCACGTTTCGCCCGGTAGAGGTAACCGACATTGAAACGCATGAGATGCATCAAGAGCGCATTGAAGTGCCTGCACTCACGGTCAAAAAAATTCAGAAAACAAAGGCCGAAGGGGGGCGAGTGATTGCGGTGGGAACAACCTCTACTAGAGCGTTAGAAGGGTCCGCCGCAATCTGTGGTGAGCTAAAGCCCTATAGCGGGAGAACTGATTTGTTTATTTATCCTGGATACCAGTGGCAGGTGATCGATGGTATGATTACGAACTTTCATCTACCAGGATCTAGCTTGCTAATGATGGTCAGCGCATTGATTGGCAGGGAGCGCCTAATGGAGATTTACGAGGATGCGATCGTTCAAGACTACCGCTTCTACTCATTCGGTGACGCCATGCTAATTCTGCCAGGGGCAACTCTTAAAAGTTAGTGAAAGCAACAGAACGCAAAAGAGTAATAGTACGCAAGGAGCTTCTACGTAAAGTCATCGCCGCAGTCATCACCCATAGATTCCCAACAAAAAAGCGCTCCCCGAAGAGAGCGCTTTTTGCAGTAAACCCTAGTCAAATGTTCAAGCACGTGGCAAAAGCATCTAACAAAAGGACTCACTGTATCAACTATTCAAGTAGACCTGCCTAGCAACGCTAGACAAAAAGATCTATGCGTTGATAGAAGGTGCAGTCAAAGCAACAGGCGCTGCTTCACCAGCAGCCAAGTCGAGCGGGAAGTTGTGAGCGTTGCGCTCGTGCATTACTTCCATACCGAGGTTGGCACGGTTGAGAACGTCTGCCCAAGAACCAACCACGCGACCCTGTGAGTCGATGATGGACTGGTTGAAGTTGAAGCCGTTCAAGTTAAACGCCATCGTGGAAATACCGAGAGCGGTAAACCAGATGCCAACTACAGGCCATGCACCCAACAAGAAGTGGAGTGAACGGCTGTTGTTGAAGCTTGCGTATTGGAAGATTAGACGACCGAAGTAGCCGTGCGCTGCAACGATGTTGTACGTCTCTTCTTCTTGACCAAACTTGTAACCGTAGTTCTGTGACTCAGTCTCAGTTGTTTCACGAACCAAACTCGAAGTAACGAGTGAGCCGTGCATTGCTGAGAAGAGTGAACCACCGAATACACCAGCAACTCCCAACATGTGGAAGGGGTGCATCAGGATGTTGTGCTCTGCCTGGAACACCAACATGAAGTTGAACGTACCAGAGATACCCAAAGGCATACCATCAGAGAACGAACCTTGGCCCAAGGGGTAGATAAGGAAGACTGCCGTTGCCGCTGCTACAGGAGCAGAGTAAGCAACACAGATCCAGGGACGCATACCAAGACGGTAAGAAAGCTCCCACTCACGACCCATGTAGCAGAAAACGCCGATGAGGAAGTGGAAGATTACCAGCTGGTAAGGACCGCCATTGTAAAGCCACTCATCAAGTGAAGCAGCTTCCCAGATGGGGTAGAAGTGAAGGCCAATCGCGTTGGAAGAAGGCACAACCGCACCAGAGATGATGTTGTTGCCGTACATGAGTGAACCTGCAACAGGCTCACGGATGCCATCGATGTCCACGGGGGGAGCAGCGATGAACGCAATTACGAAACATGCTGTAGCAGCAAGTAGTGTCGGGATCATCAAGACGCCGAACCAGCCTACATAGAGGCGGTTGTCGGTGCTTGTAACCCACTGACAAAACTGCTCCCACAGGTTAGCGCTTTCGCGCTGCTGTAGAGTAGTAGTCATTATGAATCCTTTTTAGTTATCTAGGTACAAAGACGAGGCTGTAAAAAAATCAGCTTTCGCCTATGAACTAATATTAGCGGAGATCATTAGTTTTGTAAAGCTTCTTAGCGTTTTGATGAGTTGATACTCACCCGGTCTCGCTTTCTCTTCTCTATAGGATTCTCCATTCAAGTCCTTTAACAGCAATACTTTTGCTGCTGCTGTTTATCTACATAGTTCAGTAGTATTTGTTTCAATAGCAGCGCGAATAATGACGCAAATATTAAGAAGTTTCAGACCTTTTGCTCAGATAAGCGCTATCTCTAAGGCAGTTTCTGAGTGAAACAAATGACTAGACCATGAACCTGAGCAATCCATCCACCTGGATAGGGATCGGTTTGGCTACCGTTAGGCGCGGTGAGCAGAGCGACTAGTTTTTCAACGTGTAAGAAGTTGGGAGGCTTAGCGATCGCACGCTGTAGCAGCTGCTTGATAACTCGGCGCTGAAGTGCTAGAGGCGAGCTTGCCAATGCGTCACGTTGAATTTCCCAAGTGTTGTCGGCTGTCTGCGAAATGCATTGGCAATAAATATCGTTAGCCTGCTGGGTTAAGTAGGCCGATTCTTCGGCGGTAATATCAGCGAGCTGAGCTAGCGCACTTTCAACCTGTGGATTGAAGTGTGATCGCAGATAAGGTAAGAGCGTATGGCGGATGCGGTTGCGGCGAAAACGCAGGTCTAGGTTCGTGCTGTCTTCCCAAATAGGGAGCTGCTGCTGCTGGCATACTTCGCCAGTCTCTATGCGGCTAAAGCTTAGCAGTGGGCGAACAAGCCTAATGGGTGGGTGGGCAGCGTCTAGCGATCGCACCCAAGGCAAAGTCGCGATGCCATCTGTTCCGGTGCCACGGATAAGATTATATAAGACAGTTTCCGCGCGATCGCTCTGTGTGTGGCCAGTCACGACATAGCTATAGTCTTGCTGCCTAGCAATCTTGGCGAAGGTTTCATAACGCCATTTTCTCGCCTCAGCTTCACTAGCAGGTGGTGACTGTGCTACTTCTAGCCAAGCCGGGATCTGCCATGCACTCGCTAGCGCTAAGACATGGGCGGCGCTATCTGCCGAGTCACCTCGCCAGCTGTGATCACAGTGAACAACAGCCAGCTGCCACTGCCACTTTGCAGCTAACTCTATTAATAGATGAGCCATACATAGCGAATCTTGCCCGCCGGAAACCGCCATCAAAATACGGCTATTTTTTGGCAGCAGGCGTTGCGATCGCAGCAAGACATGTAATTTAGAGTGAGCTGACGACCAAGCCATCACGTTTCCCTAGCGCTCAAGGCAATCTAGCGTGATTACGCTAGCAACAACAGTTACTGACCGGGTCGGTAGCCGCTTCAGCGATCGTCCGTCATATCTTCTTTTAGATCAGCCGCTGCATCTTTGGCCTGCTCGGTCGCTTCATTGATTCGCTGCTTTGCTCTATCCAACCAGCTATTTCCCGCCATCTTGCTAGTATCCACATCTGCTCGTATCTTATCTTCAGTGCCGTCGATACGGCTGCCCTCAGCGCCACTGTTCGCGGCCTTAACAGTTTCGCCAGATTTATCAATGACAGATCTATCGGTAACAGATTTATCAGTGGCAGCGCCGACATCACTTCTACGACCCTCGATCCGACTCCCAGTAGCGCCTCGTAGACCGGCAACGTCGCCTTGAATATTGCCCTTCACACCATCAATATCGCTTTCTGAGCCATCAGCCCTACGGATCTTCCGATCTTCTAAACCACTTTCTCTAGACTCTCTTGCGGCACTACTAGCTGCTACCACCGCGCCACCAGCAGCAACAGTCCCAAGACCAACGCCCGCTGCTGGACTAGCTTCTCTATTGATACCGAGGCTACTCGGCGCATCGCTACCGATGTCGCCTGTAGAGAGAGCGCTAGTGCTAACAACAGATTCACCCTTCACACCAGGTGTGCCTGCGTTGAGTCCATCTTTAGCTGGTTCGCTTGCAGGAATGCTGCGATCGCCCTCTAAGTCCCTATTTTCAATATAGCCAGTCTCTTCCTCGCTACTCGTTTTGCTAGCAGCCCAAATTAACAGACCCAGTCCTGCCAACGGTAGCAGCAACCACCACCAGCGACCTTGATCATTTAGTGTGTCTTCAGCTACTACGACCTCTACTTCAGCTCCAGTCTCGGCAGGGCCAATTTCAATATCATCATCTGTGCCAACAATGCCATCGGGTCCAGCAATATCAATATCGTCAGCAGTGCCAAATATGCCGTCGGGCCCAGCAATATCAATATCGTCAGCAGTGCCAAATATGCCATCGGGCCCAGCAGCTACACCTGAAGCTGCCAGCGTAGCACCATCAACTTCTCCACCAGGTATAGTAGATTCGCCGCCTGGTTGGGTCTCGCTCCCAGACGTATCCGCGGCTCCCCCCAAATTAGAACTATCTCCAGAATCACTATCACTACCAGCAGAATCGCTATCACCGGCGCTTTCTGTAGCCGTTCCAGTGGCATTACCAGTGATGGCAGTCTCGCCGCCCCCAGTTGCATTCGGAATGAGTCCAACCCCTGAAACGCCTGCGTCATTGACAACTGCCTGACCAGGATTGCCGGTAGCATAGCCCAAAAACGCCGACACAGCAGGCGATGCACCCCCAGCATAAACAAATGAGTAGGGCTGAGAGAACGGATATCGTGAGTCGCTCGGTGGCGTTTGATGCAGCGGCAGCGCCTTGAGTTCAGGCTGGTTTGCTAGCTCTCCGACCAATACATACCCGATGCCACTGGGCCCAAGCGCTGCAATCAGTGCTTCCGGGGTATCTGATTCGAGTGTAGTAGCACCGTCTGCGGCCTCGAAAGCAGCTGTGGCAAATACGGGATAAGGGCTCAGTGCCTGTCTAGTTTCACTACTCGCTGGGCGATCTATCAGCTTGATAGCACTGTTTGGGCCACCAACTGCTGACCAGTTTTTAATTTCACCTCTAAAGATTTGGGCAAACTGGCTACCCGTAAGGCTGTTAGAAAAAGGATTATCTTTATCAACGACAACGGCAATTTTCTCACGCCGCACCGGCACGGCAATTAGCCCTTTCTGCTTTTCTGCTGCTGTGAGCGGACGGCTGATTGCCGCTAGGTCCGCGGTGCCGTTTAAAACATCTTGAATGGCCGCGTTAGCAGCCTTTGTCTCCACTGTGACTTTGCTATTAGCATAAGTACCTTCAAATCCTTGACGCAAAGCTGCACTGATTGCGTTCATGTTGTCAGAACCACTGCTGACAGCAATCTCTGTGCCTTGTTCCACTGAGTTTGGCACAGGGAACGTAGGTGTCGCTTGCCCTACCAATGCCTGAGTTGAGAGGAAAGAGCCGAGTGCTAAAGCTCTTGATTTGGCAGGAACAGCACAGGCAAGCAGCGCTGCAATCGTTAGAGCTGAGACCTTTTTACGATTAACCATTGTTCCAGTAACACCTCTGGATGTTTTGTTCAGGTAAGACAACCTTATTATTTAGAGCAGCCTGTTGGCCCATTTTTTCCAGTCATCCTTCGAGAGAATGCCTCTTTAGAGAACATCTCATCGAATAGGCCATCAATAGACAACTGAACGGTAGAAATACTGTCTATCTAGAGCACAGTTATGAACATTACACGGTCGAACGGCTTTATCAAATGCTTGTTTGAATTTATGTTTTCTTTAAACTAGTAAATACACGGTAGTGCACAATTTCACAGTAGGTATATTTCTTTTCGGCTCTTTTGCTAAAGCTAGAGCCAGACTATGTAGTACATCGTTTATGTATCTAAAATTGAGATTTTTATACCTCACTTGTTGCTATCGTTTCGGGCTTGTCTCTATCATCTATTTCTATGCCTATTCCTATCAAAGGACTCTACCAAACTGTTCTACCAACCCTTACGTATAGCGAACGTATGCTTACTCGCTTTCGCTATACGCACATCTACTGAGTGGCTAAGTGTCAACTGACCCTGATAAGTCTGATGTATTTGGCCGCCCGCTATGTTCCATAAAGCAATAGTGTTCTAAGATGGCCAAGGCTTATGGCTTGTTCGATTGAGCTTTTGCCTTATTGGCTCTAAGTTTGATTCAAGTCAAGATTGATTCAAGTTAGGATGTGCGGCCAAAGGGTGTTGGCAGATGGTTTCAAATTTTTCTTCAAACGATGTTCAAGGAAACGGTGATCAAGGTAAGGAGGCTTTGAATAGCGTTGAGGCTTCTAATGAACTTGACTTTGATAATTTTATCTTAGAGATTGAACCAGAAACAGCTTCGATTGAAGCGGAAACAGTTCAAACTAAACCGGAAAGTAATCCAAACTTGCAAGTTCGATTTAAAAGCGAGGGCGGGCGGCTGTTGCTGATATTGCCGCCTGCGCCTGAAAAGAGTCGAAATCCCGTTCATTGGGAAGAGCTACGGCGACAGCTAAAAGAGCGTATCAGCGGTGGGGAGCGTTTTTTGCAGCCGCACACGCCTGTTCACTTGATTGCGCGCGATCGCCTCCTAGACTCTCAGCAGGTACAAGAAATTGATGCACTGCTAAGCGACGCCCAGCTGCCCCTCAAACGGATCTACGCGAGTCGTCGCCAAACCGCTGTCGCAGCGGCCACGGCAGGCTATTCAGTAGAGCAGCAAACAACCTTAAGCCATCTAGGTCAGGGACAAGCGGCATCTCATCAGGCTGTGGACGAGCCCTTGTATCTGCAAACAACTCTACGCTCCGGCGTAGAGGTTCGCCATAGAGGAACCGTAATTGTGCTAGGAGACGCTAATCCGGGGAGTTCTATCGTGGCTGAAGGAGACATTTTTATATGGGGACATCTGCGGGGTGTGGTCCACGCCGGAGCAGGGGGTAACGCCCAGTGCCGTATTATGGCCCTGCACATGCAGCCTACCCAGTTGCGAATCGCCGATAAAGTGGCTCGCTCACCTGATGATCCACCTGCGCAATACCAGCCTGAAGTTGCCTATATTGGACCCGATGGCATCCGCATTGCGCTCGCTACCGAATTTGCCCTAGCTGACCTGACTAAAAAAGAGAGCCCATGAGCCGCATTATTGTTATGACCTCCGGTAAAGGAGGAGTTGGTAAGACAACTTGTACTGCAAACTTAGGAATGGCCCTTGCTAAGGCTGGGCAGCGAGTTGCCGTCGTTGATGCCGACTTTGGGCTGCGCAACCTAGATTTGCTGCTCGGGCTAGAAAATCGTATTGTCTACACCGCATTAGACGTGTTAGCCGGTGAGTGCCGTCTCGATCAAGCCCTAGTAAAAGATAAGCGCCAGCCGAACCTAGCGCTGTTGCCAGCAGCTCAAAATCGATCTAAGGAATCTATCAAGCCTGAGCAGATGAAACGGCTGATTAAGGCACTTACCAAGGTTTATAACTTCATTTTGATTGATAGCCCTGCGGGAATTGAAATGGGCTTTCGTAACTCCATTGCGGCTGCGCGGGAGGCCATTATTGTCACAACACCTGAAATTTCAGCAGTGCGCGATGCAGATAGAGTGATTGGGCTATTAGAGGCTAACGATATCAAAGCCGTGCGCCTGGTGATTAATCGGCTGCGTCCGGCAATGGTCGCCGCAGAGCAAATGATGTCGGTAAAAGACGTTCAAGGCATTTTATCGATTCCGCTGTTGGGTGTGATTCCAGATGATGAGCAGGTGATAGTTTCGACTAACAAGGGAGAGCCTTTGGTATTGGAAGAAAATTTATCTAAGGCAGGCATTGCTTTTACAAACGTGTCGCAGCGTTTACAGGGTGAAAAGGTGCCCCTCATGGACTTAAGTATTCCTCAGGAATCTTTCTTTACTAAGCTCAAGCGACTGTTTGGCATGTAAGCGCCCAGGTTGTCAGTAGCTACTCTGGTTCCTTTAGCACGACTTACTATAAAACCCTCTCCTAGAATCCTATAGAACGACTGACTAACCGCCAGCGACATCACGGTGACTTAACTTAACTATCATGGCTATTCCTCTTATTAGCGACCTCCTCGACAGATTCTTTGGTCCAGCCGAAGATCCTCACAGCCGCGATGACGTTAAGCGTCGGCTAAAAATCGTGTTGGCACACGACCGACTAGCTTTGGATCCTCAGACTTTAGAGATGATGCGCCAGGAAATTATTGCAGTGGTCTCTCGCTACGTAGAGGTGGACTTCGACGCGTTGGAGTTTTCTTTGGCAACCGATCAGCGGATGACAGCACTGACCGCTAACCTACCCATTCGTCGCATTCGCCCGCTAGGGAAAGGTGCGGATCAGCCGATTGAGTCGGATGCTGAAGCTGAAAAAATCGAACTGGCTTCTCAATCGGAAATTTTGGAAATAGATACAGAAAATGAAGAAACAGCGCTGTCGCAAACAGTGTCTGACCCTTCTGAGAACCTAGAGTCCGCTCATTCACCTCTAAGTATTGATCGCGCTGACATAGGCGATGAAGCTACCGATGAAGCATTTTCTAATGATGGGACTGCTTTGGAGTCTACGCATTCTAAAAATGAGCTGTCGTCAGCAGAAACAGGCGACGAGACGGCACGAGATATCCCAGATATGTCTGAGTCAGATTCAGCCCTTGGCACGGTCGGAAGCACAAACCAAGATACGGCCTAGTAAAAGGGCTGCTAGCAGGCGATCGCACAAGCAATTTAGTGGTGTGTTTTAGCAATTTCACGGTTAATTTTCTTGTTAATTTTCTTGTATGTAGCGTATACTTTCTTTAAGCAACTAGAAAGAAAGGTAACAAGAGTCTCCTCATGAACCACGAAACGCAAACCGTCTCGATAAAGTCTGAAACTGCCTCTAATGCCCTTGACAAGAAAACCCTTGGTGTCAGTGCAACTCGCTACTACCGGCCGGAGCCTCGTATGGGATTTACTCCTTACGCAGAACTTTGGAATGGTCGTCTAGCCATGGTCGGCTTTATTGTTGCCTTAGTCTTTGAATTGGTCTCTAACCACGCTTTCTAAATATGCTTTTGAACGGATAACTTCTAAGGGCGCTGCTTCTGTATAACTAAGGAATAACTGAGCTTCCAAAAGCTGTTTTGACCCTTAAGCATAGAAACTCATAGAAGTAAGAATTGATAGAACCAGTGTCCCGTAGAACCGGTGCTTGCAAAGCCGAGATTTGCGAAAAAGAGTGCTGAAGTGATGCTAATAGAAAGAGCTTGCCTAGCGATGAGTATCGGTAGGTTTTTCTAGTATCACTAAATGCACTCGTATCTTGAGAAAGCACTTAGGCAATATCAGGCGGAATCTGCGGCCTCAAGCTTTGCGTTAGCTGGCTTTGGAATAGGATTTTGAGGTCACTGCGACGAACTTCTATCGCTTGATCTCGCAGCTCGGTTTCTAGAAAAATCAAGCAGTCTACCGGTTCGATAGACGGTAGCTGGAACAAAAGCTGGGCAACCGGTATAGGGAGCGCCATTAGCCCAGGGTTGCTCTTAGCAAGCTTGTCACTAGCTGCGGCGGCGAGCGATGGGTAAGCGTAGATGACCCGCTTAGACTGATTGGGCGTATCTTTTCGAGCGATGGTCGCTTGCAACCACTGCCGGCTAGTCGACTGCAAAATATAGTAGTTCGAGTGCTTAAGCTGCTTAGCAATATTAAGAATAACAGGGGATACAGTTTTGATCGCAGCTCTTATGTTGTCTTCTAGAGGAGCACTTTCAATGAGGTCTTGCAGCTGTTGATCGATATCCATAAGTTCAGTATAGAAATTGTTGGTGTCCGCTATACAACGGCGGATGCAGTTTTAAGTAAAATCTAACTTTCCACGAAATCTAGCGGATGGGAACGTACAAAAACCAACCCATTCGGCACCGCCTGGTCAGTACCGTCTGGTCAGAGCAATCGACAGAAGAAATTTCATCAAAGCAATTCCATAGAGGCAATGTGTGAATTGGAAGAAATGCGCCTTAGTAACTTTAATACTTCTGTGAATATCCCATCGGAATTGTTGGCTGTTAGTGCTAATCTGTCTATTCTCAAGATGGTGCCTACCCATCTTAACGACTTAACTTCCATCTACATTTTAGTCAGTCATGAATTGGTCTTTGCTGAGGCTCGAAGACTTGAGTTCAGTTTAACTAGCTCAAAATCAGTTTCACTGGCTCAAGATTTGCTCGAAGCATGTATCTCAACTGTGGTGATGCTGAGTACTTTTTGCTAAGTGCTTCTTGCTTTTCAGTAGCGACTAACTCAATTAGGGTGTGTAGCAGCACATGTCTTAACTCTAGGCCAGAGTGGTTGCTCAGGCGATCGCAGGACTTATTGACTAGCCAAAGCGCTGCTGCTAAACGGTTAACCATCAGGGAATAATTGTAATCAGTTGTGGAAACGCTTCAGGAACGACTGTGCCAAGAACTTCAAGAAAAGACACCCGCTTCAGCGCGTAACTGCCGAGAGGTAGCAGCGCGGATTGATGCAGAGGTGCAGCGCATTTGTGCTGAAAGCCAGCGGATTCAAAATACGGGCGATGTCAAAGGCTGGGCCGATACGCTTGCTAATTTGCGGATGAAGCAGTGCCTGCATTATCTCAAGCTGGGCTCGACCAAGGGCCGGTTAGAGCTGCACAGTAATCTGAGTGCTATTGTTTATCGCTATATGACACCGCCACAAGTGCAGGCTAGCTATCAGGCACGAGTAGCGCTGATTGAAGATTTTTTGCAAAACTTCTACGTCGAAAGCATCAATGCCTTTCGTCGAGAAAATGACGTAGCGCCTAGCTATCGACCTCGATCTTCGCTAGAGCTAGCTGAGTATATGGCTTTTACGGAGCGTTACGCTAAACGGCGCATTCCATTCTCCCGAGGGCGATCGCAGCAGCTTATCATCTTGCGAACCCAAACCTTCTCCAAGCAACAGCCACCAGAGACCGCAATCGACATCCAGCAAGCGATTGAAGGAGGCGACTCCGATCAGCCAAGAACAGCGCCTCTACAGCGGCTTAGAGAAGAGCTAACCACACCAGAAGACAACCTAGATACTGAAAGCACTGTGCGTGAGCGGGTGGTAGAGCAGCTGATGGATTATCTAGTTGAAAAAGGGCAAAACGACTGCGCCGACTACTTCAGCTTGCGGTTGATGGATTTACCGACCCCTGAAATCGAGACGATTCTAGAAATTACGCCTCGTGAGCGAGACTATCTACAGCAGCGGTTTAAGTACCATCTGCTGAAATTTTCCTTTGCCCACAACTGGGAACTAGTCCATGAATGGCTAGGGGCAGAACTCGGCAAGAATTTAGGCCTCACCCCTCAGCAGTGGGAATACCTACAGACGAAAATTAGCCGAAGTCAATCAAAAATACTGAACCTAAAACAGCAGCAATTGAACGATCCTGAAATATCAAGGCTGCTAGACGTAACCCCCACTCAGCTGCGTAAGCAGTGGTCAAAACTATTAGAAGTCGCCTGGGATATTCGCAACCTGTGATAAAAAAACAGCGAGAATAATTTGAGTTCCGCTTTGAGAGCGGATTTCCGCGTAACATTGAGATCTGTCCGGACTAGGATAGGCAAATATGAATACTGAGCTAGATAGTACTCGGAACTTGCTTCTGTGGCTTCTTTACAAATTCGACCCGACGTTTTCTACACCATCAGGAAATGGGTCTACATTAGAAGCCAATCTACCGGAAGTAGGCTCATTCGGAGTCGGGTCTGATGCAACGTCTATGAAGCCCTCTCATCATCACGGGTCTAAAGCTAGGTCCAAGACTTTAGCTCCTAACCCATCTACATTCTCGAGGGTAGTGTCGTTCACGACACATAACCCTATGTTTTTCGTGGCTTCGAGGAAACTATTTTCTACAGATAGCTTTTCTCAGACGGCTCAGTCGTTTAACTTCGGAGAAATCCACGCTGTGCAAGAACGTTATCATTCATTGTTAAAACAAAGACTCCGCTTGGAGTTTGAAAATAATCCACCTCTATTCCCTTGGGAATCAGAAATCAGCGAATACCCTGCTGAAGTCAGTGACATTGCAGGCGCGACCCTAGTTGCGGCCTCAAAGACATGGAGCACTCATTTGAGCGAGCTTCAGATATCTGGCCTGCTGCCCCAACCTTTGCGAGAGGCGCTGTTTGTTCAGTGTCAAGCGCTTGCCCGCTTACCTATCAAGCAGGGAGTCCGCCTAGTCAAGGCAGTAGAGAACATCTTTCCCGAGCAAGGCGATCTGCTAGAGCCTATTGCTGATATGGTGCTCACGCCTGCCTACCGCTCAGAGCGGGCCGCCCAGGCTGCGCTCACACAGGCACTAACAGCAGTCGCTGGGGGCTACGATTTAGCCCTGCCCGAGCAGCAAATTGCGCTGTCGATGCTGGCAGCCCAAGAAATGCTGGGAGCACTAGCACTGTCTGTTTCGCCTGGGAAGCCATCTGAAGTAAAGCACTGGGTAACACCACAGGGTGCTTTGACCCTATCGGCAACCTACACTCAAGATCAGCTAATCATCGCAGTCTCGCTACCGACTGGTGGTCAGGTGCGACTGTGGGATGGCGACATAGAAAAGAGCGCCGCCCGCCTTCAGCCAGGGGCTTTGGACGTGGTTCTAGCTACCCCTGATTTGGACAGTACCTACCTTTTGGAAGTGTCTTTGCGAGATGAGAATGCGCCGCTCAGTTTTGCAATTCATTTGGCGGATGCCTAGCTGGGTTTTCTAGCTACCTTTCTGAGCTAGCCTTCCGAACAAATTCTTCAGAGGGCCTGGTAATGAACATCTACACAAAAAATCAAGGGGTCAGTCGTTTTAGGAGACTGGCCTTCTTTATTATTTCGCAGCCTTTTTTGTCCAAGTTTTTTAAGCCAAGTTACTTTTTTAAGTCAAGTTATTTGAGTCAGATTCTTTGAGCAAAGTTCTTGGAGCTTGGCAAAGATCGTGGCGAAAGATTGTCATTAACCGTGGATATACACGGCGCATCTGCTCACGGTGTAGAGGTTTGTTACGCATACTTAACAGCAGGGACGATACAATTGAGCACAATCCAATTTGTTCGCTCTTGTCTCACTGATTTATCCCCTGTCGATCTCTATGACTTCTCAAACCCTGATTCCTCAAGCTACGCCCCCAGTGGCTGAAGATGCTTTTCAGCCAGCAGTTTTTGATCAGCATGTAATGGCGACCTATGGTCGTTTCCCAATTGCGATGGAGCGAGGAGAAGGGACTCGCCTGTGGGATTCTGAAGGTAAAGAGTATCTAGATTTTGTAGCCGGGATTGCGACTTGTACTTTGGGCCACTGCCATCCGGCAATGGTGGCTGCAGCGTCAGCTCAAATTCGTAAACTGCAGCATGTTTCTAATCTCTATTACATTCCAGAGCAGGGCGCACTAGCTCAGTGGCTGACGGATAACTCTTGTGCGGACCGGGTCTTCTTTTGCAATTCTGGAGCTGAAGCGAATGAGGGCGCAATTAAGCTAGCGCGCAAGTATGGCCATACGGAACTGGGAATTGAAGCGCCGGTTGTGATTACGGCGACGTCAAGTTTTCACGGTCGGACGCTGGCGACAGTAACAGCGACGGGACAGCCTAAGTACCAAAAGAATTTCAATCCGCTGATGCCAGGGTTTTACTATGTGCCCTACAACAATATTGATGCGCTGCGGATGGCAATTGAGGAGCTAGATGCTGACCAGCGACAAGTAGCGGCAGTCATGCTAGAACCAATGCAGGGTGAAGGGGGCGTGTGCCCAGGTAATCCAGTGTATTTTAAGCAGGTTCGGCAGCTATGTGATCAGCTAGGTATTCTGTTGATTTTGGACGAGGTGCAGGTTGGCATGGGGCGCACGGGCAATCTGTGGGGCTACCAGACAGTCGGTGTAGAGCCAGATATTTTTACCTCGGCAAAAGGGCTAGGCGGCGGCATCCCGATTGGTGCAATTTTGACGAAGCAGCATTGTGATGTGCTGCGCCCAGGTGAGCATGGCAGTACGTTTGGAGGCAATCCGTTTGTCTGTGGGGTGTCGATGTCTGTTTGTCGAACGCTAGAGCAAGATGAGGTGCTAGCAAATGTGCGATCGCGCGGTCAGCAGCTTAGAAAGGGATTGAGGGCGATCGCCCAAAAGCATGCCAATCTATGCGACGGCGTTAGAGGCTGGGGTTTGATTAACGGTCTAGTACTCAAGCCTGACACTGGCGTAGTCGCGTTAGACATCGTCAAAGCTGCGATCGCTGAAGGGCTGCTGGTCATTCCGGCAGGTGCTCAGGTCGTTCGACTAATTCCGCCGTTGATTGTCAGCGAGGCAGACGTTGCCGAGGCGCTGGTGCTGATAGATCGAGCGCTCGTAGCTGTCTCTAAATAGCCGGCTTTAGCTAGCCAGCTTCAAACAACAGACTCCAAGCAGCCGTTTTTAAATAGAGGTTAGCTAAACGAGGCCTCAAAGTTCTGAAGGCATCAGTGCACCCTTGTGGACGGTTAAAATCTGAGACTCTTTCAGCCATCGGGCGTCAAAAGCACCGAGATGGGTAGTGGTGATTAAGGTTTGAAATCGATCTTCGATGGTTTCTAATAGCTGGTTCTGCCGCTTGAGATCTAGCTCGGCCAAGACGTCATCTAATAATAGAAGCGGCGGTTCTCCTACGACTGCTTCTATTAGCTCTAGCTCAGCTAGCTTTAAAGCGAGAACAAGCGTTCTTTGCTGGCCCTGCGATCCGTACTGGCGAGCAGGCGTTTGATTGATCGAGAACGCCACGTCATCCCGATGGGGGCCCACTAGAGATGTGTGCTGGTGAAATTCAGCGATCGCTCGAGACTGAATTTTTTCTAGAAAAGCTTGTTGGATCACCGCAGGAGCCTCTTCTTCTACAGCCGCCGCCTCAATTGGCATAGGAACGTTGGGTTCATAGGTAATCACTAGGTTTTCGGCGTCGCCGCTAATGGCCCGGTGCCATGACTGGGCTAAGGGCACTAGCCGCTGCAGGCCACGCGATCGCCGCCGGATCACGCGGGTTCCGGTGGCCGCAAGCTGCGCATCCCAAAGTGCCATCTGAGTTGTGTCTGGGGGCGGATAATCTGGTGCACTATGCTGTTTGATAAAAGCATTTCGCTGCCTGAGAACTTGGTTGTACTGCTGCAAGATATAGGCATAGATAGGCTCTAGCTGAGTGAGCAGGGTATCTATCCAGATGCGCCGTTCACTGGGACCGCCACGAACAAGATCAAGATCGAGACTAGAGAACTGAACCGCGTTGAGGCTGCCTAAAAAATCCTGCTGGCGCTTTAGCGTTTCACCATTGCGGATGACCGCGCGACGACCGCTCTTACGCAGTACTAGGCGCAGCTCGCTTATACCTATGTCTTTGCTTAACTGTGCCTGAACGCAGCTGGTCGCTGCGCCTTCTAAAACCAAATCGCGATCGCGGCTAGTGCGATGAGATTTGAGCGTAGCGAGCAGTTCAACTGCCTCTAGCAAATTGGATTTGCCCTGAGCGTTGTCTCCTAAGAGGATGGTTTTAGGCGCACTAAAAGCAACAGACTGGCTCTGGTAGTTGCGAAAGTTCTGTAGGTGAAGGTGCTGAAGGAACATAGCCTTCAGTTTAAGCTAAGGGATTGCGCGAGTGAGCTGGCTAAAAAAAGTAGTGTCTTTGCGATCGCAGCACCTTTCTCTAAAAAATCGTCTTTTACCCTTGCAAGAAACGATAGCGCTGGTGCTACAATACCTAAGCGAAAGCGATGGGGTGTCGCCAAGTGGTAAGGCAGCGGGTTTTGGTCTCGCCATTCCTAGGTTCGAATCCTAGCACCCCAGTTACTCGATCGGTTTTGATAAGAAACGCGCAGGACTTTATAGATCCTGCGCGTTTTTTTTGCTGCTGTTTAAAGATTGAACAAGAAGGTCCCAAAAGTTTCGAAGACAATCTTGAAAACAGCGCAGCCCTTTGACAGCAGGCAAAAGCTTTACGTGGACTAAACGCTTCGGAAACCTTCACTAATAGAAAAGAGCACTGTCCGCAACGCTTCTACGCCTTGCTAGTACGCAAATAGCTGCACAAAAATACCGATTGCTTTCATGTTCTAAGCAGCTTTCGTCTGGAACTCACAAAGACAGGACCGATTGCTTTCATGTTCTGAGCAGCTTTCGTCTGGAACTCACAAAGACAGGGCTGTGAAATAGATGGATTTTTTCCTTATGAGTATGTCGGCTTTATGCAATCTTTACTCAACCTGGAACATCCGCAAAATTTAGGACGTCTTCATAAACTGTGCCAATTAAGTCATTGGCATTATCTACTTACACACATCACCATTGGCCTAGCGAAAAAGATCACCGTAAGCCGACTCTTTTCTGTTTCCTTAGGGCCGTTTCCCTGGGGTCATCATTGTTTTTCTAAGCGCTTCTAGTACTGGTCTTTACATTTGTACTTTTTGCATTCGCATTCTGAGAGCGACCCCCTTGAATATGACCTATTTTCAATCTGACCAAGCTCCCTCGCAAGAAACATCGCCTGCGCGATCGATCGCTCATGTACATCTCAATCATGCGCCTTACGATCCGGCACGCCGAGGGACTGTCGTGCAGATGCCCTGTTCAAGCGCTTCTAATTCAAGCAACACACCAGCAAAAGCGAGCCTGCCAATTCAGGAATCACTCAAGGAGCTACGCCGTGATCAGCGATCAAAGATGCGTAGTACAGCTATGGGGAATGGTGCGTCAGGGAACGATACGTTAAAAACGCTTCGCCAGCGGCCATCGCTGCTGCCTACGCCTACCAAAGTTGATATTTTAGGCATGAAATTCGACAACTTTTCTATGGAGGAATTCTTGACTTCTCTGCACAGTGGCGTGGTTTTCACGCCCAATGTCGATCACCTCATGAAGCTGCGCAATGACCCAGAGTTTGCATCGGTGTATAGCAAGGCAGACTTCAAAATTTGTGATAGTCAAATTGTGATGTACGCAGCGAAGTTTCTGGGCAAACCGCTCAAGGCTAAGCTGTCGGGTTCAGATCTGTTTCCTTGGTTCTGTGACTATCACAAGCATAACGAAGACATCACAATATTTTTGCTAGGTGGGCAGCCGGGTATTGCTAAGCAGGCACAAGCACGGATTAATGCGCGGATTGGGCGAAAGATCGTAGTGGGTGAATACTCGCCGCCCTTTGACTTTGAGCAAGATAGTACTGAGTGCGATCAAATGGTGTCTTTGATAGAGCGCTCTAAGGCAACGGTGGTAGCGGTCTGTTTGGGTGCACCCAAGCAAGAAAAGTGGATTGCAGCCTACTGCGATCGCCTGCCTAGTGTCGATATTTTTATGGCGGTGGGTGCTGTGGTAGATTTTGAAGCAGGCGTCAAGTTCAGAGCGCCTCAATTTGTCAGCGAGCTCGGATTAGAATGGCTGTACCGTCTGATGAGTGAGCCTCGACGGCTATGGCGACGCTATCTGCTAGAAGATATGCCCTTCGTTGGTTTAGTTTTGACCGAAAAGCTGAAGCAGATCGTAGTCACTAGAAATGGACGCTTGAGCAATAAACGGTTAAGACACCGGAGACTAAAAAAATTAAAGAGTAGGGGTAAAGCAGGCTAAGTGAGTCCTGAATTTGGCCCGTTTCTTACTTGTGATAGTTCCTTCTTGTGATAGTTCCTTCTTGTGATAGTAGTGAGCGCTAAGATAACAAGCGCTGGAGATGATAAGCATCTAAAAGTTGCAATAGCCATGGGAATATCTCAAAATACCGTTTCTGAAGGTCGAACTATAGCAACAATGAACTACTCAGAGCGGGTAATTCGTCGGGCTCGAAGAGCAGTTTTGTGCTCACCGTTCCATCTAAAGCTACTGGCAGAAATGCAGGATTCAAGCGTAAGCGTGCCTAGTATTGCTGAAGATAGCGGTGCCATCCGAGAGTATACTCAGCAGCCCATATCAGAAACAACAGTAGAGTCAGAGTTGATGTGGTTAACATCGGTAGGAATGCTGCGCCGAGAAGTCGATGGCCAAGGCCTGACAGATAGCTTTCGGTTAACGCCTTTAGGGCGTCAGGTAGTCACACAGTGGCAAGCACAAGGCTGTCCGGACAAGCGCGCTAGCCTTGTGGACTATGTAAAGAATGCGGTAGTGCGGTGGGGCCGGGTGCCTGACTGGTTGGGCTAAGCTTGGCTGAAGGTCATCTCAAGGTTAAGCCGATAGTACTTTGGCTCTTGTTGCTTTGACACCTGTAATGCCTTGACATCTGGAGTACTTTTGGATAGTGCTTCGAAAGATTCACTTTTTGGGTACAGACGTTATCTTTTTTACCTAACTTAAGTAATCTTTCCCCTAAATATCTGCCGTTTCATCAATTTTTCCCCTTCTTTCTTACCAGATTTCGACCAAGGTTGGGTAATGTGGGGGGGTGCACACACGATGAGGGCAGTTAAGTAGTGAAGTCAATAATGGTGGTGGGCACAACCTCCCACGCAGGGAAATCCATGTTGGTGACCGCCCTTTGTCGAATTTTAAGTCGTCGGGGCTGGCGAGTAGCACCGTTTAAGGGGCAAAATATGGCGCTCAACTCGTATGTAAGTACGTCAGGCGCTGAAATTGGCTACGCACAAGCGGTTCAGGCTTGGGCAGCAGGCGTATCGCCGCAGGCCGAAATGAACCCAATTTTGCTCAAGCCTCAGGGAGACCAAACCTCTCAGGTAATTTTAAAGGGACGTCCGATTGGCCGCACTACGGCAGAAAAGTACTATGAGAACTTTTTTAGCGCAGGCTGGCAGGCTATCCAAGAAAGTTTAGCGCGGCTGAGTCAAGAGTTTGATTTGTTGGTTTGCGAAGGGGCAGGCAGCCCGGCTGAGATTAATCTCAAGCATCGTGACCTGGCTAATATGCGCATAGCGACCTATTTGGAAGCGCCGACTATCCTGATTGCCGATATTGATCGCGGTGGGGTGTTTGCCCACATTGTCGGGACATTAGAGCTTTTAGAACCAGAAGAGCGATCGCTAATTAAAGGCATCGTTATTAATAAATTCAGAGGGCAGCGCTCGATTCTACAGTCTGGTATTGACTGGTTGGAAGCCCGTACAGGAATTCCAGTAATTGGTGTAATTCCCTGGCTAGATGCAGCTTTTCCAGCAGAAGACTCGCTTTCACTACTCGATCGTCCGGCGGTGAAAGCACAAGCTGAAATAACAGTAGCCGTCATCCGTTTGCCTAGAATTTCTAACTTCACAGACTTTGACGCCTTAGAGGCGGAACCGTCGGTCAATGTGAAGTACCTCAGCCCCAAAGATGATTTAGGCTATCCGGATGCGGTGATCTTACCGGGAACCAAAACGACGATCGCGGATTTGCTTGCCTTGCAGCAGACTGGAATGGCAGAAGCCATTGTGAACTATGCAGCGGCAGGCGGCACGGTCATGGGCATCTGTGGTGGCTTTCAGATAATGGGACAAATGCTAGCCGATCCTGAAGGATTGGAAGGGCAAGAAGGGCGTTTCAACGGGCTGGGGCTGCTGCCGCTTAGAACCGTTATCACGCAGCAGAAGGTGGCTAGGCAGCGGACGGTCAGCTCTAAGTTCCCTCAAGATGGTTTGCCTATTGTGGGCTATGAAATTCACCAGGGACGAACGCAGCTAGTGGTCTCGACTGGTAACGACGAAGAAAATCCGTTTCTGCCTATTTTTGATGACCGCAGCTTAGGTATTGTGGATGCGTCTCAGTCTGTTTGGGGGACGTATTTACACGGCATTTTTGACAATGGCCCCTGGCGCAGATCGTGGCTGAATCGACTGCGGCAGCAGCGAGGCTTGCGCTCTATGCCAACGGGAATTGCGAACTATCGTGAGCAGCGCGACAGCATGTTGAACGACTTAGCCACTACGATTGAAGAATATATAGACCTTGACCCGATCTTGTCGTAGTTTGTCTAGTCGTAGCTTGTCTAGTAGTTTAGCTATAAGATTGCTAGTGTTCTCTTAGCGATGACTCCTATCAGGTAGTGGCGTGACACTCAGCGTAATCATTTTATTATCCTTAGCAGGGTTGCTCTCTGGTGTGCTGGCGGGCTTTCTAGGAATTGGTGGCGGCACTTTGCTAGTCCCGGTACTGATTCAGATGAATTTCTTGCCGACACCGATTTCGTTTACGCCTGTGCAGGCAACCGCGACGAGTAGTTTGGCTATTTTAGTCACCTCTAGTGCAGGTAGCTTTCAAAACTGGCGAATGGGCTATCTGAGACTGAAGCAGATTTTGCTGCTAGGTGCACCAGCGCTGCTGACGGCGTTTTTAGGAACGATGGTGGGCGATCGCATTCCTGACTATTGGCTCTTGATTGGCTTCGGCCTGCTGCTGTTGAGCAACTTGTATCTGGTATCACTCAAAAAACGAGTGGTTGCCAAGGCAGAATTTAGAGATAGAGAGTCCATGCTAGCGAGCGGCCCTGCGATCAATCCGATGACCGCAAGAATTATTACCGGGTCCACAGCAGGTTTTATGGCAGGCCTTTTTGGCGTAGGCGGTGGTGTGATTTTAGTACCGCTACAGATTTTGCTGCTGGGTGAGCGGATTAAGTCTGCGGTGCGCACTAGCCTCGGCGTGATTGTAATAACGTCGATTTCTGCCTGCGTAGGCCATGCGCTCAACCAAAACATTCATTGGATTGCAGGTTTGATTCTAGGCGTGGGCGGACTGATTGGTGTGCAGGTGAGCACCCGGTTTTTGCCAAAGCTGAGCAACCGTACAGTGACGCAGCTATTTCGAACGATGCTGGTGGTGCTATCTATCTATATATTCTTTCAGGCTTGGCAGACATACAGTGCGCGTTAGCAAATAGTGCACGCTAGCAAAGCCTTTCGGCAAGCGCAATATCGAAATACTGCGCACTGCCTGCATCTCCTGCAATGACCCTAAAGGGAGCATCAGGCTCGCCAAAGTCGCTGATAACTAGGGTTGCTTTAGCGAAATCTTGCGCTTTTGTGTAGTCATTCACGGTCACGACGGTTTTGAGGCCAGTTTGAGTGGCTGAAAGCAGACCATTGTTAGTATCCTCGAAGCCAAGACAGCTCTCCGGTGGCAGCTGGAGGTGCGCTAGGGCATATTCAAAGATGTCGGGGGCAGGCTTTTTAGACGGCACCATGTCGCCTGCGGCGATAACTTCAAACCAGTCTAGGCTTTCGGGGCCGAGGGTATTTTCGAGCAGGGCCTGGACGTTAGCAGGAGTCGTCGTCGTCGCGATCGCTAATCTCACCCCTTTTGCCCTAGCCTCATTTAGCAGCCGCTCCGCGCCCGGACGCAGGGGAATCCGTCCTGCTTTGGCATACTGCTTGTAATATTGCGTTTTGCTCGCATGTAGATGCTTAATAAATTCAGTCAAATCAGCAAATCCGTCAGGCAGCATAAAGTCTGGCTGTGACTGCTGCACAAAGGCTCGTATCCGCTCCTTGCCTCCCGATACTTCTAGCAGTTCGCCATAGCGCTCTTCTGACCAGTGCCAATCGAGACCAGCATCTGAAAAGGCTTGGTTGAAAGCGGGTCTGTGCCCATCGCGTTCGGTCTCGGCAAGCGTACCGTCTACATCAAAGATCAGAGCTTTTAGCTGATTGGCTTTCTGGCTAGCTGACTGATTTTCTATCTGACTTTTCGGCTGACTTTCTGGCTGGCCCACAAGATACGACTCCTAGCTGCTGCGACTTGACTGCTATCGTACCGCCAAACGATTCACCTTTCGATGGGTCAAGAACCTGATGGGCACCCTAAGGGGCAAATGAGGTTGGCAGGGTCAAGCGGTGACAACAGAAAGGGCGTATTGGCTAGCATGGTCACGAATTAAAGATGTAGGGCCCATTACGATCAAGCGGCTATGGGAGCACTTTGGAGCACTGTCAATAGCTTGGCAGGCTTCGGCAAGTGAGCTGCTAGCCGTTGATGGCATCGGGTTGCTGAGCGCAGAAAAAATTACGCGGCAGCGGCCAAAGCTAAACCCTGAGACGCTGCTGACTCAGCATGAGCAGGAAAACCAGTCATTTTGGACACCTGCGGACCCAGACTATCCAAAGCTGCTGTTTGCAATTAACGATCCGCCTCCAGTGCTTTACTACCGGGGCGATTTACGCCTGAACGATCCGAATGTACTGACGGTGGGAATGGTGGGGACGCGTCGACCCTCTGCCTATGGCAAGCGCTGGACGCAGCGGTTGAGCCGTCAGCTAACTCAGCAAGGCACCATTATTATTTCGGGCTTAGCCGCTGGAATTGATACAGATGCGCACACGAGCTGCCTGAGTCAAGAGGGGTTGACGGTAGCGGTGATGGGCACAGGCGCTGATGTGGTGTATCCACACTTCAACAGCAGTCTGTATGAATGGGTGGTGAAAACGGGGCTGGTTATAAGTGAGTATCCGGATGGGACTGGCCCGGATCGGTCGCACTTTCCGCAGCGCAATCGGATTATTGCGGGCCTGAGCAGAGCGATTTTGGTAATGGAAGCGCCTGCACGCTCCGGCGCTTTGATTACCGCACGTTTGGCGAATGACTATTGCCGAGAAGTCTATGCGCTGCCTACTTCTTTGGACAATGATCAGGGGCAGGGCTGTCTACACCTGATTGCTCAGGGAGCGCAGATGATTTTAGAATCACAGACGCTGCTGGCAGCGCTAGAGGATTTGCCAGCGGTGGATGCGATCGCCGTAGAATCAGGCGCAGCCCAAACTTCCAGCAAGACTGCCTCAGTTCCTCTCGTAAATGCCCCCTCAGGCAAACACCTTCCGGTCGCTACGCAAGCGTCTGTGAAAGATCTAGCGCAGCAGCTTGAGTCAGAACTGACACCCTTATTACAGCAGGTGCTGGCAGCAGTTTCTGTTGAACCTATGGTTTTAGATCAAATTGTGCGGTGTGCACAGGTAGAGACAGGCGCAGTATTAGGCGCACTGGTACAGCTAGAAATATCTGGACTGATTGTGCAGCTACCGGGCATGCACTATCAGCGGACCTAACCTACAGACCTGGCCTATAGACCTAGCCCACGGTAGGTGCTCACGGTATGTTGAGAATGACAAAAATATAGCTAATTTTATTGGGACTAATTCAGATGCAATCCCAGGGCAATGTTCCAGAACGAATTGTACAAAATATTGCGAAGAGCCTAGATCAATCGGTCAATATGACCCGGCAAGTCACACAGCTAAACTCTGTGCTGTTTTTGACGTCTATCGTGAGCGCCGCCTCGACAACGCTAGTGACAGCACTCGCGGCGATGTATGGCCCGGTCGTTGGCACTGGGACGTCCGGATGGCAGCTCTCCTGCGGCATAGCGGCGGTATTTGGATTTGTTGCCACGCTAGCAGAAGGGATGAAGCATCAGACCACTGATAGGGTGACCCGCAGCCGTTTGTGCATTGAGCGACTGCGGCTATTGGATTCCTCTTTGCGCTACAGTCAGCGTCCGATAGAAGAAATTGAGCGAGAGTTCGACGAGATTGTCCGCACTTACCCTGAGACGATGGGCCAGTAGTTCGTTCAGTCGATATCTAGAAAGCCTGCTGTCACCTTTGTTCCTGCTGCTGTCACCTCTGTCAATGAATGTCTTTTGCCACTAACCGCGCTCAGCCTGCCCTTGAGTTTATCCCCCCTCGCTATAGCCCTTTGCTAAAGCGTGCCATCCGGCTGATAATGCCTGCATGGGCAGCATGGCAAACCGATTTGGTCAGTGTAGAAACCCACGGTGTAGAAACACTAGCTCAGCTATATCACGAGTTTGATATAGGTAAAACGCGGCTGCTGCTAGCGTTTCGACATCCGACGGCAGTTGATCCATTTGTATTGGGCCATTTACTGTGGCAGGCGCTGCCGCAAACGGCTAGAGAGATAGGCCTGCCCTGCAGACAAACGCACGCGCACTTTTTGTATGATCGCGGAATTCCGCTGTGGGCTGGGCGTTACTTAGGCTGGGTATTTTCGCGACTGGGCGGCGTGCCTATTCAGCGCGGCAAGCTAGATTTACTCGCACTCAAAACGGCACGGCAGCTGCTAGCAGAGGGCTGCTTTCCATTAGCAGTTGCGCCCGAAGGTGGAAACAACGGACATAACGAGATTGTGAGTCCGCTAGAGCCGGGAATCGCTCAGCTGGCTTTTTGGGGCGCTGAGGATATGCAGGCGAAAGGGCAAGGCACATCAGTGATAGTTTTGCCAGTAGGCATTCAATATCGGTATTTAGAAGCGCCTTGGCAGCAGCTGGCATCGCTGATGTCGCTGCTGGAGACAGAGTGCGGGCTAGAGCCACCAGGCAGTCTAGATTTGTATGGACGGCTATATCGGTTGGCAGCGCACATGCTGACGCTGATGGAGGAATATTATCGGACGTGTTACGGGGTGACGTTTCGCTTAGAAGACGAGTCTGTTGCGGCTGAGGTAGATCCTAACGAGCAGCTAGCTGAACGGTTGAGCAGGCTAATGGATAAATCGCTACAGGTGGCAGAAGGTTACTTTGGCATTCGGGCAAAAGGCAGCCTAATCGATCGCTGCCGTAAGCTAGAGCAGGCGGGTTGGAGTCGTATTTTTAGAGAAGATAAGCAGACGCTGTCGCCGGTAGATTTGGGACTGGCTAATCGCATCGCAGAAGAAGCTGATTTGCGGATGTGGCACATGCGCCTGGTGGAAAGCTTTGTAGCGGTAACAGGCCACTATGTGAAGGAGAATCCGAGCGCGGATCGCTTTGCTGAAACGGTGCTATTGCTGCGCGACATGATTGAAAAAATTAAAGGACGACCGCTGAGCGGAACAAGCGGCCCGGCAGGCCACCTTACCAAGCTAGGCGCACAGCGAGCGATCGCAACTATTGGCAAACCGATTGAGGTTACCGAGCGGCTAGCAGACTATCGGCAGAGCAGAAGAGGGGCGATCGCATCATTAACATCAGATTTGCAAAAAGCAATGACGTCGCTGATTTTGACCGAGTAGCCTTGCGCTACGGTTAGCCCATCAGAGGGGCTAGCTCACTAGAGAGGCTTGCCCGCTAGAGGCTGCATCTTCTCCGCAATGACCGCATAAAACGGATCGCCGCCGCCCATTCCCATCATTTGCAGAACGGCAGGCGCTTCTGATCGGTTGACCACGCTTTGAATATTGCCAAAGCCAGGAACGCTCTCGAAGTAACGCTTGACCAGCTCTACTCGGCTTGCTTCGCTACCGTCTCGCCAAAGCGCGATCGCCTTTTGATAAAACATTCGGTTAGAAAAGCTAAAAATCGCGATTCCCCCTGGCTTCAGCACTCTGTATATTTCGGCAAACACCTGTTCAGGATACTGAATATACTGAACCGACACAGTATTAACAACCGCATCAAAGCTATTGTCAGCAAGCGGTAGCGTCTGGTTTTGGTTGAGGTTTTGCACAAAGTAGTGATCGAGCTGCTTATTTCTAGCTAGTTCTGACTCGTTAAGGCCGTGACCTTCTACATGGGCGTAGCTCACATCGCCAGGCAGGTGTGAGACCCAGCTACTCATCATGTCAAAAACGCGGCTGTCAGGTGAAATGCGATCGCGATACAGCTTAGTTAACTGAGCAATAAACCCTTCGTCAACGTGAGTAACAAATCGAGGCTGAGCATAGAACAGGTCATCATCAGAAGGATCGAGCTTGTTGCGGTGTGCGGTTTCCAGCAGCATGGGCGACTTATTGGCAAAAAAGGAGCTTAGTTAGGCGTGTCCTATCACCTTAACGCAACCCTATTTTTGACGATGCTTTTTAGCGGTGAATTTTGACGGTGGCTGATATCATGAATTTCGTCGATGGGTAGGCATTGATAAGAAAACCATGCACGAAACCGATATGACGAAGGCCCTAATCTTGACTGTGCAAGACTGGTTAGCACAGCAGCCAGGAGAGCCGCAGGTAGAAAAAGTGCACCTGAGCGTCGGTAAATTTACCTGCGTCGAGCCAGTGGGGCTACAGTTTGCATTTGCGGCGCAGACGCAAGGGACATTTTTGGACGGCGTAGAGCTAGTGATTGATGAAATACCACTCGTGGCGTTTTGCCATTCGTGTCAGCAAACCTATCAGCCCGAGATAGGGTTGCAGTATGCCTGTCCGACTTGCTGTGCACCTATGGATGACATTCGCTCTGGGCGAGAGCTGAAAATTGGCCGCGTAGAATTTTCCCAAAAATCTTCTTAGGCACCTGCTTGAAAATCTTTTGAGGCTAGCAGTGATGAGAGCTAGCAGCGAGTAAAGCTAATGACAGAACGCAAGCGCAGGCGGCCAGCTAAAGCGGGTTTTACCAACCATGTTTTACAGAGTAGGGTTTTACAGAGTGGGAACTGTATGAAAAAATAGCCGTGTATTGCGGTAAATGCGGACTGCCTATACTTCAAAATCTCAAGGTTTTTATGCATCAAACGTTTGACGCTGCGTTAGAGATGAATTTGCTCCATGCCAATCAGCATGGCGCTGATGAGAACCGCGCTCGGCTAGACCGATGGGGCATTACCTGCCTTAATTTGATGAGTAGTCCTGGGTCTGGAAAAACGCAGCTATTGGAAAAAACGTTGCGATCGCTACAGCGTGAATTGAAAATAGCTGTTATCGAAGGAGATATGACTACCCATTTAGACGCAGAGCGTCTACGGCAGCAGGACGTACCAGTTGTTGCTATTAACACGGGTCGCGCTTGCCATTTGGACTCCAAAATGGTGGCAGGTGGGTTGCATCAGCTAGCTCACGAGCAGCAGCCAGAAGACTTCGATTTGGTGTTTGTTGAGAACGTTGGAAACTTGGTATGCCCCGCAGAGTTTGAAGTGGGTGAACATGCCAAAGTGGCGCTGCTAAGCATTACTGAAGGTGAAGATAAGCCACTGAAATACCCGATTATGTTTCGCGAAGCGGATTGTCTATTAATCACAAAAATGGATTTGGCTCCTCACTTAGAAGTAAGCGTTGAGACGATCGTCAGTAACGTCCGTCAGTTAAATTCAAAAGCTGCGATTATCCCGGTATCAGCAAAGAGTGGAGAAGGTTTAACAGAGTGGTTTGCGTGGGTGAAACAAACAGTGAAAGCTCACAGCGCGGCCACTCAGGTTGTTGGATAACATTACCAGTGGTGTTTTGATGTTTTTATTTGCATTCTTTCGATTGCGTCGTCGCTCTTCTGACGCGGACTGGCGAGCCTCCTATAGAGCCGTCTTTTCTGCTTGCGAATGCTTCATGGATTAGCTCACGCATTAACTGCTGAAAACCCTTGTCGCGATAGGGCTTGTTGCGATGGACATATCGTCAGCGCAGATACAGAATCGTCGGCGCAGATACAGAATCGTGGTGACCTGATAGGGTATAGGTAAGTCATAGGAACAACAACTTTAGTGCACAGTGCATTTCGCAGCTCTGCATTTCACGACTCTACCTTTCATGGCTCGTTAGAGTTGTTCTATGCTGCTTTTAATTTCACAAATGGGTACGATTGGTTTTCATGAAAAGACGTCGATTAGTTTCGCTATGCCTGGTCTTTTTCTGCACGATGCTAGTGACAGTGAGCTGTGGTGGAACCACCGATAGCGACGCGGGTAGTGGTGATACGGCAGCCGAGGCAGCGCCACCTATCGTTATTGGCTATAGCAACTGGGCTGGTTGGTGGCCATGGGCAATAGCAGAGCAAGAAGGACTGTTTGCCGCGAACAATGTCGACGTCGAAATGCGTTGGTTTGATGGCTATATTGAATCGATGGAGGCGCTTGCTGCCGGTCAGCTAGACGGCAACTGCCAAACGCTAAACGATACGATTTCATTCGCGGCAGATGCTGTCAACGGCGAAGTTGTCGTGCTAGTCAACGACAACTCGGCAGGCAACGACAAAATTATTGTGACTGAAGACATCAACAGCGTTGCCGATCTCAAAGGCAAGAAAGTTGCGATAGAAGAAGGCGTCGTTGACGACTTTTTGCTAACGCTAGCACTAGAAGAAGAAGGGCTTTCTCGTGATGATGTCGAGATCTTGCCGTTAGAAACGGGCGCGGCAGCAGCAGCCTTTGCGGCAGGCCAAGCGGATGCGGTGGGGGCTTTTCCACCTTTTTGGCTAACAGCGTTAGAACGAGAAGGCAGCAAAGAACTTGTGACCTCTAATGATTTCCCAGGAGCAATTCCCGATCTGTTGGTGATGAGTCAAACGATCATTGACGAGCGCCCGGACGATGTACAGGCAATTGTGCAAACCTGGTTTGATACGCTGGCGTTTATGGAAGAAAACCCAGAGCAGTCTGATGAAATCATGGCGGCAAGAGCTGACGTCACGGTAGAAGATCTACAGATGCTGAAAGAAGGCACTCGAATCTTTACGCTAGAAGAGAACCTAGAGGCGTTTAGTGAGGGCGAGGGTATCCAGCACATGCCGTATGCGGCGGTGGAAATGGCTGACTTTATGGTGGGTGTAGGCTTTATTCCAGAAGCCCCTGAACTAGCGCCTCTTTTTGACGATCGGTTTGTGCAGGCGATCGCAGCGGCCCAGTAGGTAGGTCACGCAGCAGCCCAATCAAGGATCAGCACAAGAATCAGTACAGAGAGCTTGTAAATCACCTGCTCATAAGGAGCGTTTTGAATGACGATGGAGGGCACTGCCATAGGTCAGGCACCTAGTAGAGTACAAGCTAGTCGAAAAAGCCTAAAGCCCAGAGTTTTCTGGCGCATGGGAGAGCCGATTCCACGTCGGTTAGACACGAGCTTACGGGTGGTCTCGATAGTGGTGCCCTTACTCTTGTGGTGGCTGCTGGCAAATAGTGGGCTGGTAAACCCCAAGTTTTTGCCATCACCAGTCGATGTGCTGGGGGCATTTGGGCGACTGTGGGAAAAAGGGCTGTTTTTCGATGATGTGAGGGCAAGCATTTTTCGGGTGGGGGCTGGCTTTTTGCTAGCGGCAGCGCTTTCAGTTCCTTTAGGCATTGCGATGGGGGCGTTTGCGGCAGTGCGATCGCTCTTAGAGCCTATTATTGGCATCGTTCGCTACATGCCCGCTCCGGCCTTTATTCCACTGCTCATCATTTACCTCGGGCTAGACGAAGCGCCCAAGATTGCCTTGATTTTTATCGGGGTGATTTTTTTCAACACGCTGATGATCATGGACGCGGTGAAGTTCGTGCCGAAGCATTTGCTAGAAGCCACCTACACGCTAGGCGGCTCGCGAGTGCAGACGCTGATGCAGGTGATTACGCCGTATGTTGTGCCCAATATTTTGGATACCTTTCGCATTAATATGGCGGCGGCTTGGAATCTGGTCGTTGTAGCCGAGCTGATTGCGGCAAATGAGGGATTAGGAAAACGAATTGCGATCGCTCAAAAGTTTTTCCGTACAGACGAAATTTTTGCCTATTTGATCATCTTGGGTGTGATTGGCTTCTTGGTGGACTTAACGTTGCGCCTGGTGTTGAAGACAACGTGTAAGTGGGCCGTAGACTAAATGCACCTCGACGTTTTGGACTTGCACAAACAATTTTTGGGCTCAAAGGAGACGGTTGTTGCGCTCAAAGCGGTAAACCTGCATGTAGAGCAGGGTGAGTTCGTCTGCGTAGTGGGCGCATCTGGTTCGGGCAAATCGACATTGCTGCGACTGATTGCTGGGCTAGAGGTGCCGACAACGGGCCAGATTTCGGTTGATGATAAGCCAGTGACGGGGCCTGGAGCCGATCGAGGTATGGTGTTTCAAGACTACACGCTGTACCCGTGGATGACGGTACAAAAAAATGTGGAGTTTGGGCTGAAACTGCAAGGGGCAGATCAGCAGACGCGCAAAGAACAGGCGTCGTATTATTTGGAGATGGTGGGGTTGGCGCAGTTTGCCCAGGCGCTGCCAAAGCAGCTATCGGGGGGGATGAAGCAGCGAGTTGCGATCGCTAGAGCCCTGTGTAGCCAGCCCAAAATTCTATTAATGGATGAGCCATTTGGGGCGCTTGACGTGCAGACCAAAGAGACCATGCAACAGTTTATGTTAGACCTGTGGCAGCGCACAGGCACTAGCATTTTAATGATTACGCACGACGTCAGAGAAGCGGTGTTTTTATCGCAGCGCATATATGTGATGACAGCCAGACCAGGAACGGTAAAGGCAGAGATTTTGGTGAACTTGGGCGAGGCCAGAACAGTGCAAACGCGATCGCTTCCCCGCTTTCAGTCGTATCAAAATGATGTGCTAGCGCAGCTAATCAATTCACCTTAATCCAGCACAGCCTCTCACAGCCTCTATAGGCATTGCCTGAAGCTACTTTTCAGGTAGTTTGTACCGGCTCACAATGCGCTTAGCAAACTCAGGCACATGCGCTTCTAGCTTTTCTGGGTGATTGCGCCGCGTATATAGGTAGTTGCGCGTAAAGTGCGAGTCAATAGAGAATCGGGCGTATTCTAGGCCCTTCGGTCCAATTTTCTCAATGACGACACCCATCAGCTTGGCAGCCCACATGGGCAGGGTAACGCCTTTGTCGTAGGCAGGAATGCTGTTTTGAACGGCCTGAGTGCGATCGCCGCTACTCATCACTGGCTGCGTCTCAATGATGTCTTCTAGCAGCTCAAACATTTCTGCGCCCGTTTTGTTACGCACCACAATCCACTGCCAGCCAAACGGCGCACCCATATAGCCCACCACAATATCCGCTAGCGAATTGGTGTAGTCAAAGCAACTCATGCAAGACGGGGCAAACACATCTTTGAGCTTGTTCGTCTTTAGGCCAAAGAAGGGCACCTTTTCTTCCGAGCCATCCTCATGCTTAAAGTGCACCTGAAAATCTTGCATAAACTCATACGCCACCACCGTCTCTGGTGAGCGACTGGTCGTATCCAAAAACTTCTGTAAGCCTGCTCTTGTCACATTGTCTACGCAGGGCATTCCTAATACGTACAGCTTTTCTAGCCCTAGCTGATGCTGCACCGCTCGCAAAGCCTGAATCTGGCAGCCCACCCCAATGACTAGCACGCGCTTCATGCCCGAGCGCTCAATTTGATCGAGCACAGATAGGTTTGGCGAAAGCGTTGGCTTGTTTACCCGCGCGGCTAAAATATCTGCAGGTGTTTTGGCAATCACTGGCATCGGCTGGAAGCGATCGTCTTCGGTGTTTTGCACGCAGACCACCCCTTCGACTAGGCCCTGGTTCAGCATTTCAATGGCCAGCGTGCTGACAATCCCCGTCCACTGAGCGCCTTCAATCGGCACTAGCTTGCGGGCCGCAACCATCTTGTGATGAACACCAAAGTACAGCTCGTTTTCATCATCTAGATCTCGGCTGCGGCCATGATTCTCACTTTCCAAGTCACTAATCTGCTGGTGCAAAAAGGCGCAAGCATCCTTCACATAGTGAATATAGGCTGTGTCACAAAGACCACACTCACTGCATCTCTCTTTAGCAGGCTTAGCGGCACCAGGCTTTAAAGGTCTCGCTTTAGCGTGAGGTAAGGGGGAAGAATCATTCAAAGGCTGGATGGGCCGGGCTGAGGTCATGAAGTTAAAGCGATCTTAAGAGGCCGTCAATAAAGCAGTATCGCCGTGATTTGACGTATGCTCACGATACCGTAATCCGCTGATAGAGGTTGATCAATCGCCCCTTTTTTAACCTTTCTTTGTGGCTGTAGGATATAACTACAGCTCTCTACTCCTTGCCCCATGCCCGAAGGCCCCGAAATTCGCATCGCCGCTGATAAAATTCAGCGGGCTATTCGCCCCTATCCTACAACTGAAATATTTTTCGCCTTTGATCACCTAAAACCGTTCGAGGCCGAACTGACTGGCTGCCGAGTAACGGCGGTAGAGACACGGGGAAAGGCGATGCTGACCCACTTTGATAATGGGCTAAGCGTTTATTCTCACAATCAGCTATATGGAAAGTGGATGATCCGCCCGGCCCACAACTTACCAGAAACCAACCGACAGTTGCGGTTTGCTATTCACAATCAAAAAAAATCAGCCCTACTTTACAGCGCTTCTGATATTCAAATCCTCAGCAGTTCACAAGAGATTGAAACCCACCCTTTTTTGAGCAAGCTCGGGCCCGATGTCTTAAGCAAAGGACTTCAGCCAGAAACGCTCTTAGCTGCGCTGCAATCTAAAAAGCACTCTCGCCGCAAACTCTCTACCCTCTATCTAGATCAGCACTTTTTAGCGGGCATAGGCAACTATTTACGCAGTGAAATTCTGTTTGTAGCAAGGCTACACCCTCACTTGCGCCCCGCCGACTGTAGTGAAGCGCAGCTTTATAAGCTGGCAAAGGTCTCTATCGAGGTGACATACCAGTCTTACAAGTACAAAGGCGTGACAAACGATCTGGATTTGGCCAATCGGCTAAAGGCATCAGGCGCAAGCTATCGTGACTATCGCTACTGGGTCTTTGGCCGGGTGGATCAGCCTTGCTACGTCTGTTCGACAGAGATTGTGAAGGAAATGGTTAGCAGTCGCCGAATCTATTATTGTCCTACTTGCCAACCTAGGCCGACGGCTTAGTGGCGGGCTGCTTAGTGGCATTTAGCGGGCGGTTGACAGGCGAGCATTAGCTGCAGCCTCGTATTGATATTGCCTCTTAATATTGCCTGAAGGGAAGGTCACACAGCGGGAGAGGATTGCTACATATCTGTATGTAAAGTTAACTTTTGAAAAAATGTAGCAATTTATACTTCCAATTTGTTCTCGTTCACACAACAGCTCATATGATTGGGAATAAGGGTGTTGTGATAATTGTGCTTGGCCGTAGCTAGATGTAGCTAGACATGCGTTGGAATATGCTAGGCAGATGCGGATCTTACTGGTCGACGATGATGAAAACCTGATGGAGTCTTTGGCTGAACTTTTGATTCAGCAGCGCTACGCGGTGGATATTGCGGTAAATGGCAGTAGCGCCGAAACGTATGTAGATCTCTTTGACTACGACTTGATTGTGCTAGATTTGATGCTACCAGACGGTGATGGCATCCAGTTTGCTCGGCAGTTTCGCGACGAGGGCTACGCTAACCCTCTGATGATTTTGACGGCAAAAGAAAGCACCGCGGAAAAGGTAAAAGCGCTGGATGCTGGTGCCGACGACTACGTTGTAAAGCCGTTCGATTTTGATGAGCTATGCGCCCGGATCCGAGCGCTGCTGAGAAGAGAGCATCAGGGATTACCCCCAATTCTAAGCTGGGGCCCTCTACGATTAGACCCTAGTGCGTGTGAAACAACCTACAAAGACAGCGCTGTACGGCTGACTCCTAAAGAGTTTTCGATGATGGAGCTGTTCTTACGGCATCCGCATCGCGTGTATAGCTTGGGTGCGATTATTGATGATTTGTGGTCATTTGAAGATCCACCCGGTGAAGATGCTGTGCGAACCCATATTAAAGGGCTGCGGCGCAAGCTGAAAAAGGCTGGTGCACCCAAGGACTTGATTAAAACGGTTTATGGCTTGGGCTATCGGCTAAATGAAAGTACTGCCTGGCCAGCAGATAGCACCGTTCGTGCTGATATAGACCAGTTAGACAAGAAGTTAGATAACCCGTTATATGAAGCACTCCCACCTGAGGAGCATTCACGAAAAGAACAGCTTGATAAAGAACACTCCGCAAAAGAACAGCTTGATAAAGAACAGCTCGACAAAAGACAACACACTAGCATCAGCCTGGCCAAGTCGTCTCTACGACAGATATCTCAAGCACAAGCGATTGATGCCCATCCGTCTGCTGGCTATTCATCTGTTTATTTTTCTAGCCAAACGGACAGCCAGTTAGCGATGAGCGCCGCTGTAATAGATTATCAGGCGCAGTTGAGGCAACAGCTAGCAGATGCGGGGCGTCGCTACCTTTACTCGGCAGGGGCTCGAATTGCGACGTTAGAGAAGGTTGTTCAGGCGTTGGCGCAGCGATCGCTAAGGCCAGCGCTATGTCAGGAAGGTTTGGTCTGCGCGCATCAGCTATCAGGTTCGCTGGGTAGCTTTGGGTTTGTGGCGGGTTCTCGCACGGCGCGGCAGATAGAGGACGCGTTGCGATCGCTCTTATTGCAGCCCCAGCTCAACGATTCGATGGAGCTGTCTACTCAGCTAACACAGTGGGTTCAGACGCTCCGCCAATCAATCGAACAGGCGGCAGCGGCCAGCGCTACCGATGTGCTATTAGTCATAACTAAAGATAAGCAGCTCAGCGAGCAGCTAGTCATCAGCGCCACTCAGCACCGTTTTCAGCCTCAGGTTGTGGCCACGCTCGACGAGGCGGCGAGCGTTCTTCAATCGACAGTCTGCGATTCAATTTTGCTAGATGTTGGGGCAGAGATCGGGGCAGAGATCGGGCCAAAGATTGGGCCAAAGATTGGGCCAGAGATCGGCAAAGCGCTAGCGACTAAACTGTCTACTTTTGTTCAAACTATCTATAAGGACAATGTGCGCTCTACAGCGGTGCCTATAGCCGTAATAGGCACACAGTTTAACTGGCCTGCTCGGCTGTGGCTAAGTCAGCAGGGGGTAAGCATTGTGGGCGATCGCACCACACCACCAGCACAAATTATGCAGACCGTTGCCAGCATGACTGGGGTAAGGAAACGACAGGTTAGAGTTGCGATCGCACTGAGCGACCCTCACCTATTAGCAAAGCTAAATATTCAACTAACATCTCAAGGATTCGAAGTAACCTCTTTCAAGAGCACTGTTGCGCTGTGGCAATGGTTTGATTCGATCTGCGAACAGCCGACAGTTGACATCCTGATACTAGAAATCGGATCGCAAAGGTCAACCCGATCAACAGACAGTCACTTAAAAGACAGTCACTTAAAAGACAATCACTTAGAAGATTCTGACTTAGAAGATATCAGCTTAGAAAACAGTCTTCTAAAACTCAGTGGCCTAGATCTGTGTCGAATTATCCGCGCCGATCCTCGCTCACAGGCCATACCTATTGTGTTTTTAACCAACCAGACAGAGAGTGAGGAGCCAGTAACTGGGCCAGCACCCAAGTCAGAGACCAGACCAGCAGCCGGCGAGACCGTTGCAAACCTCTACATGCAGGCCTATCAAGCTGGTGGCAATGACTGTATCGATACATCCGTCAGCCTTGACGAGCTTACCCTTCGCTTGCGAAATCAGCTGCCTCGACAAAACCTCACTGGGCTCGTCGGTCTAGACTAGTAGACCTAAACCAGTAGATCTAAACCAAGCTAGGCGGACAGTAACCCAGTCCCTGCACAAATGTAGTGCGGAACACTTCAACATCTTGAGGATTGAGTCCGCCATGAGAAACCACGACCAAATGGTAGCGATTCATCACTGCTGTGATATCTTCACCACTATCTAAGCTGAGCAAAACGTTTTCTAACCGAGGCGTCAGCGTGTAGGGCGACCCGTTTTCGTGCAGAAAAGAAACAAAGTTTAAATCTCGCATTAGAGAAAGCGGGCTCTTGACCTTGATCCTAACGACCCAGCGATCGGTTAGGTAAACAACTGTAACAGCCTCTAACTTGATCGAAACTTGCCCAGAGAGGTAGCTCAATATACGCAATACCAAGCTGGTATTAGCGAAATAATAGAGATATTGCATAAGAACCTCAGACCGCTTCAGTTCCTAGCATAGAGCTCAATTCTGAGTAAATCATGAAGAAACACGCGCACTCGTCAATTTATTTGCTCTTATTGTACTCGTCCGCAGTGGCCAGTTCGTTCAGAAAGCACTTAGGCGACGCCAGAAAAGTGCACCTGCTGTAGGCTTGTAGGGACGATGGTCTTGAGATAGTAGTCTTTACTTGGAGATAGTGGTCTTTGGGTGATGGTTCTGTGAGTGTTTCGCCTTCAATTCCAGCGGGTAACGAAAGCATTTTAGATACTGAAACGCTGCTAAATGCTGCTGGCAGCCTGATTGTTGTATTTAATCGGCAAGGAAGAATAAAGAGATTCAACCGGACCTGTGAAACCACGACCGGCTACAGCGAGCAAGAGGTTCAAAACCACTGTGCTTGGGACTTTTTGCTAGTGCCAGAAGAACGGGTTTCGATGCAGGGCATTTTTCGTCAGCTAATCGGTGGACAAACTAATCCTTATTACGAAAGCACTTGGCTAGGCAAAGCAGGCGAAATGCACGTAATCGCCTGGTCGAATACAGTTCTTAGCGATTCATCAGGGCAAGTAGAGTTTGTTGTCTCGTCTGGAATTGAAGTTACCGAACAGCGCCGTAGCCGTCGGGAGCTAGAAGGGCAGTACCGGCAAAGTCGTTTGCTAGTAGAGATTACGCAAAAGGTTCGCCAGTCGCTAGAGCTAAAGGAGATTTTGCAGACAACCGTTCGTGAGGTACAGGCACTTTTAGGCTGTGACCACGTGTTTATCTTGCAAGCCCCTGATCAAGCGCTCAATCAATCGCCTGTCTCCTTAGCGGCTGAGGCGATCGCCGATCAGGCGCAGGGGCCCGCCCAAAGCATACTGCGTCGACCTTGGCCAGATAACCCGCTATTGCATGCCAGCTACGTAGATAACTATCGTCAACAGTCAGTTTCTGTGATTGACACGGTAGATAGGCAAAGTGTCGCACTCGAGATTGTTCAGATTCTAGAGCTACTCTCTGTTAAGTCTGAGCTAACAGTGCCTATCTTGACCACAGTGCCCGTAGAAGAGAGTGCGCAATCAGGCCAGAAAGATGACTTTTGGGGATTGCTCATTGCCCATCAGTGCATACAGCCAAGGCGATGGAGTCCGCTAGAGATAGATCTGATGCAACAGCTAGCTAATCAGATAGGCGTCGCTATCAATCACGCCCAACTGCTAGAACACTTAGAAGATTTGGTGGCAGATCGCACAGCCGCACTCACAGGCACCAATCAGCAGCTACGCCGGGAGATGGACGAACGGTTGCGCACAGAAAGCGCTTTGCGCCGCAGCGAGACGCAGCTGCGACTGATCACCAATGCGCTACCTGCATTAGTGGCCTATATCGATAGCCACCATCGCTATCGCTTCAACAACTATGCCTACGAAACTTGGTACGACATCCCCTACGAGCAAATCAAAGGCCGACAGGTGAGCAATATTGTTTCTTTATCGGTCTATCAACAGCTGTTACCACACTTGGAGCAGGCTCTAGCAGGCGAGAAAGTCACTTTTGAAACAGAAATGGTTCAAAGTAGTGGTGATAAACTTTGGGCCAGCGTCAGCTATATTCCCGATGTGCAAGAAGGCAAGGTAAAAGGGCTGTTTAGTTTGGTGAGTGATATTAGCGATCGCAAAGCCGCTGAGCAAATGAAAGACGAATTTGTCTCAGTCGTTAGCCACGAGTTGCGCACACCGCTTACCTCTGTACACGGATCGCTCAAACTGCTAGCTACCGGCAAGCTAGGCCCACTGAGCGGTAGTCAGGGCCAAACACTCATTGATATCGCGCTAAAGAATACCGAACGGCTCACCCGTCTAATCAACGACGTGCTTGATTTAGAGAAAATTGGCGCAGGCCGCATTAGTCCGGTGTTAGCGGTATGCCTGGTACCGGATCTGCTGCAAAGTGCCGTCGAGTCTATGCAGACGATGGCAGATAGCTATGGAATTGTGTTGGCGATTCAGCCAGTTGATATAAGTGCCAAAGCGAACCAAGTATGGGCGGATGCAGACCAAATCATACAGGCGCTAACGAATCTGCTAAGCAATGCGATTAAATTCTCTCCCAAAGGGACAACGGTTTGGGTAAGCGCTCGCCCCCAAGACAGCAAGATTGAGTTTTTAGTCGAAGATAGGGGTCGAGGAATTCCAAGCGATAAGCTAGAAATCATATTCGAGCGATTTCAACAGGTAGATACTTCCGATGCACGTGAGCGCGGCGGGACCGGGCTCGGACTAGCTATCTGCCGCGAAATTATCCAGCAGCATCAGGGCCGTATTTGGGCTAAGAGCATTCACGGTCAAGGCAGCTCATTCTATTTCACCCTGCCTAAACTGGTCGCCTCTGCCGAGAGCATCCCCTAAAATTCAGATATTGCCATGGCAAGTAAGCAAATTTTAATGATTGACGACGAGCGTGATATTCAAACAATTGCTCGAATTGGTCTTAGCATGATGAGCGGTTGGCAGGTGCTAACGGCTAACTCTGGTAGAGAGGGCATTCAGCGTGCCAAAGAACAGGTCAAAGCCCATGTGCTAGATGCTATTTTGCTTGATGTAATGATGCCGGACATGGATGGTGTGGCCACACTCAAGGTGCTGAAGTCAGACGCTGACACCCAGTCAATTCCTGTAATCTTCTTAACGGCTAAGTCTAGAGCCGCTAACCGCAGGCAGCTCTACGAACTAGGTGCCCAAGGCGTCATTCACAAACCGTTTGATCCAACAACATTAGCCAGTCAAATTTCTGGTTTTTTGGGCTGGCCTACCTAGCGCAAGAGATCCCTACGTTGAGCCTTCACTCTGCGGATTTCACGTTGCATCGTTGCAGCGCTTCACTTTGTCACCGTTTACTTTGCCACCTTTCACATTGCCGCCCGCCACGTTGCCATCCGCCACATTGGCATCAGGTGTCGTAGCATCTATTGCACATATCTATCCTTAGAAAGACGAACAGAATAGAGACGATAAGCAAAACAAACAAAGACAATAAACAAAACAAGTCTTAACAAAACAACAAATATAAATGTATATGTTCTGCCGGATTAGGCATAATTCATAACTTCCTCATATTGTCGGATTATATTATTCACACAGCGTCTAATTCAAGAACATAGCGCCCTTCCCTCTTTACACATCTCAATCAGCCCTCGTTTTGAGAGATTTGGAATTAATAGAATTAATAAAAGTTAAGGATTACTTTAATATGAAAACCTGCCTTTGCTGCCACAGTACGCTGCTAAAACAGATTGTCCGTGCTCATGTTCACTGGTACTGCCCAAGCTGTCGTCAGTCGGTGCCTAGCCGAACCATGCCCAATCACTTGGTCGATGAAGATTCTCATTCGTTGACGCTACCGTCGTCTTTCCTTTCACATCCACCTGGGGCCAGCGTGCCTCAGACTGCTTCTGTCGTCGGACACCCACGGCCAGAAGGGGTCGACATTGAGGATCAAGGTAACCGCTAGTAGCATGTACAGTTAAATAGGTGACCACTGGCCTTTGAGCATCAAAAAGTACCAGTGATAAAATTGGTTTAGTTGGATAGGCTTCCGACATAACCGACCTTACTCTATACACTATGCAAATCGCTTCTACCTTAAAGCTTTGTTCCAGTTCCTTGGTTGCGGCGATTCTCTTAGCAGCTTGTAGTTCGAACGTGTTAGTTCGTCATTCGGCGATCGCAACGGTGTCAGAACTGGCAGATTTAGAACCACAGACGGCTCGCTCAAAAACCGAATCGGTGCAGGGTGAATTTGTCGGTGCGCCCATTGACTGCGATGGCGACGGCCTCTCAGACGATTCGCAGATCGACTTTGACGGCGATGGCATATCAGACGAGTGTGTTGATGCCGCAGAAGCGATTCCCGAACCGCCGTTTCAACAAAGCTATACGCCAACGCGAGAAGAATTCGATCGGCTGCTGCCTGCTGTTGGGTCTAATAAGCGATATCAGTGTGGCGATGGCCTCTATGAAGTGAGCCTGTATCGTCCTAACGAAAACCGGCTTGAGTACAGCTCTGACGGTCTGACGCTCACGACCGAAATTGTCTACGACGATCTAGATCCTAATCTCAATCATCCGCTGATTATTCGAGAGCCAGAAGCGGGTATGCGCTATGCCTTTAGCCAGGTAGAGGGCGATGAGTTTTATGAGTATGCACTGGCCGACTATAGCGGCAGCGTAGGCCTCTATATATATCAGACTGGTGAGCAAATCCTTGCGGCTCCTTGCGAATCGGCTAGCTGATCGGCGCGCACCGATCGGTCTGTTCTAATCAATGCGTTATCAGCCACAGGACAGTTGGTAAACTAACGAAGCTGAGCAGCGTAGAGAGTACGATTGTTTTGGCGACGCGATCGCCATCGCCGCCAAATTCGCTTACCCAGATCAGCGTATTGACCGCCACGGGCATGGCCGACTGCATCACCAAGACTGACAGATCTAAGCCTTCTAAACCCAGCAGTCGCCCAATCATGTAGGCCGTTAGGGGTGAGACTAACAGTCTGAGCACTGCGGCAAATAATTCGTAAACCCCAAAGCTGAGCGCTGTGCGTGAGAGCTGAACACCAAGCGTGAGTAATGCAATCGGAATTGCGGCATCGCTGAGTAGCGCTAGCGCCCGATCGATTGCCTCGGGCACCTGCCAAGCTAAGCTTTGTAAGGCAATGCCACCACAGGTTGCCCAAAAGACGGGCATGCTGGCGGTAACCTTCAACCCGGCCCTAATACCTTCTCCTTTTAGAAAAATGGGGCCGACGCTGGCGATAAAGATAGCTGAGCTAATGAGGTACACAATGGCGCGAGCAAGCCCTGCTTCACCCAGCGAAAAAAGGATGAAGGGCAGGCCAATATTTCCTGAGTTAGCCAAAAGTGTCGTTGCAACCAGGCTCTTACGAACCTCAGGCGATAGCTTGAGCAACCTTGCGCACAGGCTAGCAATAGCGTATAGAGCTGCGCAGTTGAGCAAAAAACCAACCACAATTTTTAGTGTGCTGTCCAGTGCTAGCGTGCTGTCGTAAACCCCTGTGAGAACTAAAGCAGGTAGCAACACATATATGCTGAGCCGCGTTAGCGTTTTGATATCAACGCTGAAGGCTTGGCCTACCCACACACCCGTTAGCGCAACCAGTGCAATTGGCAGCACCGCCGAGATTAACACACCCATCGTTTCCTTACCGCTATGCTTAAACGGTAGCTAATATCACGTTTCTATCCTCGCTTGTCCTATGTCTTCTTCCTCTTCTTCGCTAGAGCAAATTCAGCCACTGCTCAACTCAGAAAACTTCGGCGATCGCATCAAAGGCATCAACCTTCTGCGCAATATCGATCCTGCTATTGCCTTCAACCTCATCCGGCCACTGTGCAGCGATTCCAACACACGCGTTCGCTACGCAGCTATTAGCCAGGTCTCAACATTAGGAAAACAAGATAAAGCGATCGCGCTCAATCTGCTCAAAACGGCCCTCAATGACAGCGAGCCCGATGTTCAGGCCGCTGCTGCCGATTCACTCGGTGCTCTCAAGCTAACCGAATCTTTGGCCGACTTGCAGACGCTCTATCAAAGCACACCTGAGTGGCTAGTGCAGATGAGTATTATTGCCTGCCTAGGTGAAATGGGTGATCGTACCGCTTTCGACTTGCTGCAATCTGCCCTTAGCTCCGACAACCCACTTATTGAGGTTTCTGCTATTGGCGCACTTGGTGAACTCGGTGATGACCGTGCCATCCCTCTACTGCTACCCTATGCCGACAGCGATGATTGGCAGGTGCGGCACCGCGTTGCCCAGGCCCTCGGCCATTTCAACAGCCAAAGCCAGGTTGCTAGCACCCTTCAAAAGCTAGTAGCAGATGAGTCAACTATTGTTGCTGAAACCGCTCAACGCAATCAACTTAAGTAAAAGCACTTATCAAAATATGAATGCCTGCCGGAATACCCATCTCTGGCGGCGCTCATCATAAATCTTAACGATTTATCCTACAGCGGACTTGACAGCCCCATTATCGCTAACGGGCTAACCTAATCGGCAATGGTTGACTAAGACCCGTCAAATTGCATAGCAGATTAAGAAAAACGGCTAAATTCCAAAGGCGCAATAGTATCTTTACTGAACAATGACAAATTAAACCGGGATTTTTCTCGAAGCTTCATAGAAAATACTTTGTTTATAACCATATAGAAGAACAAAGTATTGCGTAAGTGCAGGTTGTTTCTACTAGAAACACTCTGTGCTTAAGTCAGTATCAAAGATCAACGCTGGGGACTCAGTGACAGCAATGAAGTGATACAAAGCCCCACAACAAACCCGATATTCTACCGGTGCGAATCGGGTACAAAGCGAGGCTGCTTTATTACAATTTGGTTATTTTAAGCACCTCATCGCTCATCTTTGCGTAAGCATTTCAGATCGTTTATCTCATCAGTTGGCCAATCACAGCGAGCAGTCCTTAAGCAGTAAAAGCTCCTTATATCAAGAATTTCAAGCTATCAACAAATTGTTCTTCCTGCTAGAAGGCGAAAGCTTTCAGTTCTATTTTCGTCTTTAGAGCAGCGTTTGTGATAACGGCTGATTAGATAGCAATCACACTCTTAGTCTTACAATTTCATACATAGCTTGCCAATCAAGTTTTTTCCGTATATTTACTTTGCACAAAGGATCTTTTCGATTGTTCTGATAGAATAAAGGCATAATCTTAAACACCACAAAAGTAATTTAGAAGAAGTTATTTAATTAATTAAAGTTCTCAATAATATGTAGCTAAAAATACGATTTTCTTTTTGAACGCTTTTCCTCATAGCTGTCCTTCATAGCCGTATTGCGCTGGAATATCTAAGTGGAATACTCAACCAGAGCATTTGCCGGAACATTCAACTAAATAATTATCTAGAATTTAGTTGAATGTTTGAGGAGGGTATCTCTAAGAACGTATCGAACACTACTTTTTCTTCGACCGCTCGCTGTGCGATTTCTATACCAATGCGATTTCCAACCTGTAGCGTCTGGTCACTGTGCCTAAATATTGATGAGTTTGTAGAGGAGTTGCTTAAGTGCCTTACGACGCACTGTCTTCTGAGAAACAGCCTTCTGAGAAACAGCCGGTCACCGGAATGTTGGCAACTCAGCGCTGGGAAAGCCTGAGCTTTGCCTCTACCTTATACCTTTGTCCAATTCTGGATGCGCTGCTGGCCCCCACGCCCGATTTGTTTCACGATGAGCTGAGGTTGGGCCTGCAAGAAGCGCTTGTTAATGCCGCGAAGCATGGAAATCAGCTTGATCCCCAAAAGGTAGTATCTGTACGCTATGCAAAAGTAGACGGCTACTACTGGTGGATTGTCTCCGATCAGGGTAAGGGGTTCAAAGAGCCGCCAGCTTGCCCCTGTCCGTCATCTATCCCTTCGGCTGATCATCCTTCTGTTAGCGAGTGCGGGCGCGGGTTATTTATCTTGCATCAGGTTTTCGACCAGGTGCGCTGGAGCAACAACGGCAGGGAAATTTGTCTGGCAAAGCAAGCGCAGCCGCTGGTCTTTTCCACTATTATTAGCCCCGCTTTCTTCCTTAAATTCATAGAGTCTTGGTGGCGTCGGTGGTCAGCGGCTTCTGTACGCAGCGCTTAGCATACAACGCTCAGGTACATGGACGCTTGATGATGTATAGCGCTCGGACATATAGCGCTTGGATATATAGCACCTAGAGGCATAACGATCAGGGCAAACGCTATGCAGGCTGCTCGTTTTTCCAAGCTCCATTTTAGCTATCCTTACTGGCGGTTGTTTGCGATCGCTTCTTTTCTCCATGCGTAGGACACGGTGGGGCTTTTACTGTTTTATTTAGCCAGCCCACGGCCTGCTCCAATCTGGGTAGCGCCTCTTCAGGCTGATCTTTGAGCAGGTATACGAGGGCGGCAGCGGCCTGCTCGCGGGCACGGACGTTTCGGTTTGCGCTGAGTCGGTGCCAGTCGATAGAGTCGATCGCAAGCTTTTCTGCTAGAGCCTGTGCGATCGACTCAGCGCTGAATGATTTTAAAACGGTGTCATCTTCTCGCGTGAGAGGCACTGTCATAACTCCTTAAGTAAGAACATATTGAGATCACTTTTTCCAAGTTTTGGGGTTACCAAGATAATGATCTCCCTATACAGTAGTGGCCATCTATATTAACTGGTAGCCTTATGTTATTTCGCCGTACGTCTAAACGGACACCCCATCTGCCCAGCGATCAAGAACTTGCGAGCTTTGAAGGTGAGCTGAAAGAAACGGCTGATGAGTTTCTGCTGCTGCGCGATCGCTTCTTTGCCATCCGCCGTGCCAAGGCCAAATACCAGCAAGTCACCACCTCAGATATGAGCACCTTGCCCGCCGAAGAGCTTGCCCAGCTCCAAGATCGCGTCGAAGCGCTCAAAGTCACTCTCGAAAGCCAACTGCTTTCATGGCGCGAAGTCCAAGAACCCTTTTGGCAAATTGTGCGTTTTGTCGGGTTAGGCCTGGTCATCGGCTGGTTTTTGCATAAGTATATAGGGTGATGTTCGAAGTACTGCTATGACCAAAACCTTGCGCATTAAGCATATCCTTACAGCAGGGCAGCCTGGAGAAACCCTGACCATTCAAGGCTGGGTCAGAACAAAGCGCACCGCTAAGAAATTCACATTCATTGAAGTCAACGACGGCTCTTCGATGAACGGCATTCAGGTAATTGCATCTACAGACCTGCCTGAATACGAGGCCCAGATGGAGCGAATTGGCACTGGCGCGTCTGTTGAGATTAGCGGCACCCTGGCTGAATCACCTGGAAAAGGACAGCGCGTAGAGCTCCAAGCTGAGCGCATAGAAATATTCGGCGAGTCTGATGGCGAAACCTATCCACTGCAAAAAAAACGCCACTCTTTTGAGTTTTTGCGCACCATTGGCCACTTACGCAGCCGAACCAATACCCTGGGCGCGGTCTTTCGGGTGCGTAACGCCTGTGCCAGTGCTATTCACAGCTTCTTTGGGCAGCGCGACTTTCTCTGGATGCACACCCCTATCCTCACCGCCAGCGACTGCGAAGGGGCCGGTGAAATGTTCACCGTTACTCGCTTCAACCTTGACAGCATTCCTACCACCGATACTGGCAAAACTGACTATAGCCAAGATTTTTTTGGCAAGCCTGCCTATCTCACTGTCAGCGGTCAGCTTGAAGCCGAGATCATGGCAATGGCCTTTAGTAACGTCTACACGTTTGGCCCCACCTTCCGCGCTGAAAACTCCAACACCGCTCGCCACCTCGCCGAGTTTTGGATGGTAGAGCCCGAAATGGCCTTCTGCAACCTCGAAGGCAACATGGATCTAGCCGAAGCTTTCCTCAAGCATGTCTTTGCCCATGTGATGGAAAACTGCGCTGACGACATGGCTTTTTTCAATCAGCGGATCGATAACAGCGTGCTAGAAACCGCCAGCAACATTATCAACAGCGACTTCGAGCGCATCACTTATACCGAAGCTATTCGCCTGCTGATGCGTGCTATTGACAGCGGCGACAAAACCTTTGAGTATCCCGTTAGCTGGGGAATCGATATGCAGTCTGAGCATGAGCGCTACCTTGCCGAAGAACTCTTCGAGAAGCCGGTAATCGTGACGGACTATCCGGCTGAGATCAAAGCCTTTTACATGCGACTCAACGACGACGGCAAAACGGTAGCCGCAATGGACGTACTCGCACCTCGCATCGGCGAAATCATTGGCGGTGCCCAAAGAGAAGAGCGCTTAGACGTTTTAGAGCGTCGAATTCAAGCAGCTGGCCTCCCTCAAGAAGACTATTGGTGGTATTTGGACTTGCGTCGGTATGGCACCGTTCCCCATGCAGGCTTCGGACTAGGTTTTGAGCGACTGGTTCAGTTTATGACCGGCATGACCAACATTCGTGACGTGATCCCATTCCCGCGCACCCCCGACAGTCTAGAGTTCTAACCTAAAGTTCTAATCTGGAACCTTAGGAAATCAAAATAAACATTGCACAAGGCACAATACCCCTTATTCTTAGTCTCACAGCTTTGCTTTGGGTTACCCCCTCTGATGCTCCACCCTTATGCCTCCTAAGATCCTCGCCATTTTTAATGGCAAAGGCGGTGTTGGCAAAACCACAACTGCCGTTAACCTTGCTGCCATCTTCGCCGAAAATCAAACGGTGCTACTTGTCGATGCAGACTCTCAGGCATCTGCTAGCTGGTGGGCTGCTCGCGAAGGCAATACGATTGGTTTTGATGTCAGCCAAGAAACCGATCCGGCATTGCTTGGTAAACTAAAAGAGATAGAAGGTTACGATCTTATTGTTGTCGATACGCCGCCAGCGCTTAGCTCAGAAGCACTCGCCGCCGTTTTACCCATAGCCGACTGTCTGCTGCTGCCGACGCCACCCGCGCCTATGGACATTACTGCGCTTGTGCAAGCCGTCAAGAAAGCTATTGTGCCTGCTGATGTCATGTACAGGGTGCTACTGACCAAAGTAGATTCGCGCAGCCTAGGTGAAGCGTTAGAGGCGCAGAATATGCTGATGGAGTTAGGAATTCCTGCTTGTGATGCTTTTGTACGAACCTATAAAGCCCATGAGCGCGCGGCATTGGAGGGGGTTGCCATCACTCAGCTAAGTGGTAAAAGCGTGACAGAAGCGCAAGCCGACTACATCAGAGTTGCTGACGAAATTGAAAGCGATTGGAAAGACTCATGACTAAAAAGCGGATTGCCGACCTACTCAAAGAAGAAGTCGAAAAACCTGCCGTCGAGCTAGATAGCGATACCGCTATCGAAAAAGCCGCCACTGGAAAGGCCACCAGTGGAAAAGCCACTAGTGGAAAGAAGGAGCAGAAGTCTGCAGCTAGCCGGACTCGCAAGCGCTCATCGGCAGAGCCTGTGGCAGAGAAAACCGCAGCCAAAACATCTGCTAAAACGACAGCTAAATCAACGGCTAAAACGTCGACGGATTCAGAACGACGAATAGCCACGCTTACCAAGAAAGTGACTAGTTTAGAAAGCGCGTTTAGACAGGCAAGTGACCAAGTAAACGCCTTGCAGGAAGATATTGAAACGCATCAGAGCAGAATATTTGAGCTAAAAGATAGCGTAGAGCGGGCTGAAGATCGCGCCAAGAAGGCGGAAAGTGCCGCGCAGCAAAAAGAATCAGAGCTGAAAGCGCTGACAAGTGAGCTAGAAGCAGCGAAGCAAACTATCTTGAAGCTCAGTGCCAATAACATGAGTGCCAAGCGTACGGGTGCTAAGGGTAAAGCGGCTGACAGTGCAGTTCCTGCAAAAGCTGAGGCTGCTAGCAAATCAGAACGTGCAAAGAAGACTGCTAGCGGCTTGAGCGTGCGGCGGCCCTACTCTAGCTACAAATCTATTCCTGAGTATGCGATTCAGCGCGGTACGCCTGCTGCTGGTCAAAGTAATAGCATGATGAGCGATGATGATATCGGCTGGGTTGATTAGGGGACTCATTAGCTAAGATCTTTTTAGCAAAACGATTATTCGGGCACTCTTATGACTTCAGAGCCTCAAGACAGTCAGCCAAAAACGGACAGCGCCAAAACAGGCAGCCCGAAAACAAATCAATCAAGGGTAGGTACATGGTGGATGATTGCCCTAGTCCTGGCAGGTGTGCTAACAGTGGGCGCGGCTTTTTTGATGTTGCAGCGACCTGCGGCAACGCCAGAACCCGCGAATACGCCGTTGGCTGAGACACCTGAAGCGGAGGCCGAAACAGAAGCGGAGGCTAGAGCCGAATGGGAAGCACAAATGCAGCAGGTCAATGCAGTTGTGCAGTCAATGGAGCGCACGGCGCTTGTAGGCAACTCACCAACCAAAGGGCCGATAGACGCACCAGTCGTATTGATGAAATTCTCTGACTTTCAGTGCCCCTTTTGCGCGGTTGCGGCTAGTGAAATGAAGACGTTTACAGCGGCGCATGAAGAAGATGTGCTCTATGTGTACAAGCACCTTCCCCTCGTGAGCATTCACGAGGAGGCGCTACCAGCAGCGAAGGCAACCTGGGCAGCGGCGCAGCAGGATCAGTTTTGGCTGTATCACGATGGCCTGTTTGCTTATCAAGAAAAGCTGGGTGAGGATTATTATGTGGAACTCGCGGAGCAAATCGGGCTAGAGATGGCGCAGTTCGAGCGCGATCGCAACAGCTCAGAAGCAGAAGCTGCCGTTGCCCAAGATGCTGAACTTGCCAGCGAGCTTGGCCTACGAGGAACGCCCAGCTTTTTAATGACGAACTCAACTGATAGCTTCTTGTTGCCAGGGGGAGCCCCGTTAGAGATTTTTGACGAAGCAACGCAGCGGCTAAAAGACGCAGCAGCAGGGGGGTAAGAGCGATAGATTCATGGCGTATGATTCAGACACTTATGGTCAAAGCCCTTTTGGGAATGTAAAGAAACCGACGCCCTCAAGCAAACCCGATTCACCAGGGATGGTGACCAAAGATACTGTCGGTGAGCCAATGCCACTGGTAGAAGGTGGCGCTGTAGATAAAGCGCCTAGTAGTGGTACAGCGTCCGGCAGCAAAGCGTCTGGTAGTAAAGCGCCAAGCGAACTGAAAGCACGCGCTACCTCGACACCGACGACTGTTCCTGCAGACGTCAATAGTCCTTCAGCCCGTTCTGCGAGCACATCCTCCAAGCGCAAGGCTAGATCGACAAGCAAACGGACAGCGGCTAAAAGTGCAACTAGTAGAACTACGCGTAAGGGAAAAAAGACAAAAGCGTCTCAGACAGAATCTGAGACGACAGAAGCCGCGATCGCACGGCGCTTTGAGACAGAAGATCGGGCGGCCTATCTCTCGTTGCTATATAAAACGGGTATATCAGCGCTGGTGTGGGCGGTACTGCGGCTATCACGTCACGAGCTGCCTGACAAAAGCGATCGCATAGTCAATATTCTCACTCACCCCCTGCTAATTTCGGCATGCGCCCTGCTTTGTGTAGTCGGTCTTACCTTTTGGCTACGCTACCTGCTCAAAGATTTGGCAGAGCACACGCAGCAGCTCCACGTCGATGCCGAAGAAACCAGTGGTAAAAACTACCGCCCTACGCTTGAAATTGTCGGCGACGCTTTAGAATACAATCCCAAATTTCGTAAGCAGATAGCGTTACTCTTCAATGTCGCCTCAATTTTGATCTGTACGCTCATCAGCTATCTGATCACAAGCGTACTGCTGCCATAGCGCTCTGCCATAGTTACTAGGCACCGAAAAGCATCGACATTGAAAGACATAGGCGTCGAAAGGCACTGGCAAACTTCACATAACCTGCTCTAAAGACATCTCTCTAATCATCGTCTTCTTCTCGTTCAGATAGCGATGTGTCTCGGCTCGCTCAAGCGCCGAAAGATTGACTCTAGCTTCTACCTGCTGGAGCAGCAGGCTGACCTGCTCATTTAGTGAAATCCGCTGTAAACAGTAGGCGGGGGCTTCCTCAACCACCGTCCAGATAGTTCTTAGCAATCTGGTATTCATAGGTATCTCCAATGGGCACTGTCTACCTGTGCTGCGCCCATCGCTACCATACTGCTTATCTTTAGAATTTCTTAAGATTTTGACAAAACAACATATTGCCAGGTGCGTTTACTCTGCGGCTAGCTGCTCAGCTTTGAGTTCTTTAACTAGACTAAGCAACTGATCGCCATCTGCTCTATAAGTCTCATTACAAAAATGACAAACGGCTTCTGCGCCTTTGTCTACCTCAATCATGTCGACGAGCTCATCGGTGCCCAATAGCTTGAGTGCGCCTAACATGCGATCGCGACTACACCGACAGCTAAACTGCACTAGCTGCGAACCAGGCAGCATCTCTAGGCCCATATCGCCTACTAGCTCGTCAAAGATCTGAGGAAGCGATCGCCCTGCTTGCAATAGCGGCGTAAACCCAGTTAACGACCCTAAGCGCGACTCTAGCTGAGAAATGAGTACCTCGTCGCGAGCGGCCTTTGGCAGCACCTGCAGCAGCAGGCCACCTGCCGCCGCCACACCATCGGCCCCAACAAATACACCCAAGACCAGCGCCGAGGGTGTCTGCTCAGAGTTTGCTAAGTAATGCGTCAGGTCATCGCCAATTTCACCAGTGACCAGCTCTACTGTGCTGCTATACGGATAGCCATGCCCAACGTCACGCACCACATACAGATAGCCATCCGGGCCCACCGCGCCGCCCACATCAAGCTTGCCATCAGCGTTCGGCGGCAGTTCTACCTTTGGCTTTTCCACATAGCCTCGCACCGTGCCGTCTAGCCCTGCGTCTACCATCAAACCGCCAAGTGGGCCGCTGCCCCGCACGCGAATATTCACCCGCGACTCTGGCTTTTTCATGCTTGAAACCAGCAGCAGTCCTGCGGTCATGGTTCTACCTAGTGCCGCCGTCGCTACGTAAGACAGCTCATGACGCGAACGGGCAACCTCTACCAGGCGGGTCGTGGTCACCCCAACGACGCGGATACCACCGTCTGCTGCCGTTGCTCGAATTAACTGATCTGCCATTTGCGCTGCTTTGTCTCGTATGTATTGCCCTTATTGTATCGTCGATAAAACGGGCAACGCCAAAAAAAGCGCCCCCTGGGTATCCAAGAGACGCTTAAGACAAAGAGAATAACGAGTGAGTTCGCTAATGAGTCTAGATACCGTGACCTATGGCGCTAGCGCATAGCCGCGCAGCAAGCTGCCGACTGTCTTAGCCGTAATTTTTAGCTGAGTCAGCGGATTTGCAGGCACCACGGTTTTGTAGAGGTAGCTATCGAACGTCAGCTTTTGCACATCGATGTCAGAGCACATCTCGACAAAGGCTTCGCGAGAAGCGTCGCTGCGGTAGAACACGCTCTGCAAAATATCGAGCACTTTGTAGGTCAGGCCGTATTCCTTATCCCAGCGCTTGATGTACAGCTTTAGCTCGTCTTCGGTGAGGGCCCGTTCGCCACTGTTGGAATATTCCACAATGGTTTCAGCGCACATGCGAGCAGACTTTGCCGCAAAGTAAATGCCTTCGCCAGAAGACTTGGTAACCGTACCAGCAGCATCACCTACTAGTGCCACACGGCCTACCACGCGGCGAGGTCTAGGATGCTCAGGAATTGGATGCGCTTCTACTTTGATGATTTCACCGCCTTCTAGGCGCTTGGCCGCCCGCAGACGGATGCCGCGCTGCAGCTCTTTAATCCGCGCTTGGTTGGGGCGCATGGTGCCGGTACCAACCGCGACGTGATCGTACTTGGGGAAGACCCAAGCGTAGAAGTCAGGGGAAACATCGTCACCGACGTACATTTCGGCCAGCTCTTCGTAGTAGGCCATCTTGTCTTCGGGTAGGCGGATGCGCTCTTGGAAAGCGATCGCATAGTTATAGTCACCCGCGTCAATCGCGCGAGCCACCCGAGAGTTGGCCCCGTCAGCGCCAATAACCATGTCAACTTTTAGGGTTTTCGCTTCGCCCTGCAAGCCTTCTTTGGCATGGTCAGCATAGTGCAGTACGTAGGGATCGCTGTCATTGCCAGGAATCTCTAGCTTGTGCACCGTGCCGTTGATGATTTTAGTGCCAAGGCGCTCTGCCCGGTCGCGCAAAAATCCATCTAGAATTTCGCGGCGGCACATGCCGATGTACTCATCGTTGTTTAGGGTTTCACCGATGTTCACTTCCACGTTAGAAGGTGAAATCATCTTCATTTTGCGAACCCGGCGATCAATGATCTCTGGGGGCAAATCAAACTCGTCAACCATACAGAGTGGAATCGCCCCACCGCATGGCTTGGCATTGTCAAGCTTGCGCTCGAACAGATACGTTTCAATACCAGCTTTTACCAATGTTTCAGCAGCGGAAGAACCTGCTGGACCACCGCCTACAACTGCGACCCGAAGTGCCAAGGGCTTATGCTCCACAAAATAAATAATCCTATGAGGAAAATCGTATCACTGCTTTTAAGGTGAAAGGAGCGACACCGCCTATTGTTAAGTGGATTGAAACACTGGTTTACATTCTGCAAGGGTAATAGCTGTTGCCTATCAACGAACAACCGTTTAGTATGTTTGTTCTATTTACTGGCATTTCGTTACTGGCATTTTGGGTTAAAGTTTTGCTCTATGGCTATCAAACCGTCTCAGATCCAGGCAGTGCTCAATCGCAAGCGAGCTGATTTTTCTAGCTTCGATGAGAGCACATCAAGCTATTTGACTCAGTATCAAACGGCTTGGGATGAGTGGGTGCAGATGACAAAGGCTGATAGAAGCCAATGGATAAAGGCTCAGTCAGCAGCGGATTTGGGGGCAATGCCATTAGAGCCCATCAGTGCGAAGCATCGCGGCATTGTGCGTAGTGGCTTGGCCTGGGAGAACCGAGAGCAAAGCCTCGCCTGGGTGAAAACGCAGCTAGCCGACGTCACAACGTTTGCGGTGGATGGCTCTCAGGTCTTTCCACAAAAGGATTTTTCAGTGCCGATCGCACTGGTGCAAATTGGCTGGTTTGAGAATCATCACTCGGCTGCGGGGCAGTACGAAAAAGATATTTTGCTCGATGTAATGACGCCTAAAGATTTGGTGGCAGACAGATCTCAGCCAATGGATCGGTGGATTAATATGCGCCGCTTTTCGATGGAGGTGCAAAGGCTGATTGACTACATCAAGACTGCGAAAGATCGGGCGGTAAGGCAGGGGCGCGATCCGGATAGGTGTCTGGTGTTTTTTGACGGGTCGCTGGTACTGTCGTTTGCAGCCATGCTAGATGACAATATTCGCGGGCCATACGTAGAACAGGTGCTGACTTTGCTGCAGGCAAGTGAAAAACATCAGGTGCCGCTAGTGGGCTATGTCGATACGGCGCACTCGAATGACGTTACGACGCTGCTGCGCACGTTTCATGGGTTAGACAACACGCGAGCGCTGTATGATGCCAAACTATTGAACCGGCTGATGCAGTGGGGCGATCGCACTCCCCTAATGACCTGTGATCGCGGCGGCATCCTTAACGAATACCGAGAAATGCGCGATCGCCTTGCCTTTACCTATCTCAAAACCAACGCCAACTATCCTGCACGTCTAGATTTGCCCCAATGGATCTGGGAAGCGGGCCGAGCTGAAGCGGTGATCAACCAGGTCCGGGCCGAGGTAATTGTCGGCAACGGCTATCCCTACGCAATTGAGACCGCCGATCAGACCGCTGTCTTGCAGAGCCGCGATCGCCAGATTTTTTATCGGATTCTGCAAGACTGGGCCGAACAAGAGCAGCTACAGCTCAGCCTGTCTCAAAAAATGATGAGCAAAGCCAGACGGCGCTAGGGAATGCTCTTCAGTACAAGCAACCCTTCACTGCAAGGATTTACTCATATAGCTGCTCCAAAGCTGCGCGGCGATCTGACTGCCCGCTCCGGTCGGCTGATTGTCATCGTTACCAATCCAAATACCTGTCACCACCGCGTCACGAGGCACGAACCCGATAAACCAAGAGTCTACGTTGTCGTTCGTCGTACCGGTCTTCCCTGCTTCGCCGCGTCCCAGATAGGCATTGCGTCCGGTGCCGCCTTGAACGGTGCCCTGCATCATACTCACAAGCGTGTTGGCAACATAGGGCTCTAGAACCGGCTGGCTCGCATCGGCGCTATCTGAAAAGTCGTAGATGACGCGGCAGGTGCTGATGTCATCAAAATCGCTACAGTCGCTGCTGTCGATGACGCGCTGAATGCCGTGGGGCCGATTCCAAACACCTTCGTTGGCGATCGCAGCAAACGCACCGGTCATTTCTAGCGGGGTGACCTCACTTTGCCCTAGCACTAGTCCAGGTTCTTCTCTCAGCTCAGAGTCAATCCCCATCCGCTTAGCAATTTCAATCACGGAGCCTAGCCCTACAGACTGCGCTATTCGCAGGGCAACAACGTTCTCTGAACGCGCTAGACCTGCGTACATATCCAGCGCGCCACCGCCTGAACGACAGCCAGCGAAGAACTGACCGCCCCAGTTGAGATCGCTACAGGAAAATGTCTGGCTTGGTGAAACGCCTTGCTCTATCGCGGCGGCATAGGCAAAAACTTTGAAGGTCGATCCGGGCTGACGTAATGCCTGGTTGGCTCGGTTGAACTGGCTTTCGGCATAGTCTACGCCGCCGACAAGCGCTTCGATCTCACCACTTTGCGTATTGAGGGTCACAATTGCGCCCTGGCTAAAGCCTAGCGCTGCGCCATCCGTTTCGACCGTTTGCCGCAGCGAGCTTTCGGCGTCGGCCTGGGCACTGAGGTTCAGGCTGGTTTCAACAATAAAATTGCCCTCGCTGGCGAGCCTTTCGCCCAATACCTGATCTAGCTCGTCAAAGATATAGCTATAAAAATAAGGAGCCCTTGAGCTTTTGAGCTGCTCGCGGGCCTTGGGGCTGACCTCAATGCGCGATCGCCTGGCCCTGCGACCCGCTTCAGCGCTAATCGAGCCAGAAGAAACCATCCGCTCAATCACGCGATCGCGATACTCAATTGCGGCTTGATAGTCTTGGACCGGGTTAAACGCGTTGGGCGCAGGCAAAATGCCAACCAGCGTTGCCGCCTCTTCAATGCTTAGCTCACCCGCTGACTTATCAAAATAAAACTGTGACGCGTCTTCAAACCCGTAGAGATTGTTGCCTAAATACACCCGGTTAAGATACAGCAGCATGATCGCATCTTTGCTGTAAAAGGTTTCTATTTTGAGGGCAACCACAGCCTCTCGAATTTTACGCGCGGCGCTATCTTCGGTGCCCACATAGTCTCGGAACATATTACGCGCTAGCTGCTGCGTCAGCGTACTTGCGCCTTCTCGAATACCGCCTTCAGCCACGTTGGTTTTCAGCGCCCGCACAATTCCCAACGGATCTACGCCAAAGTGCCAGTAAAACCGAGAATCTTCTGAGGCAACAAGGGCCTTGGGTAAGTAGTCAGAATACGCTTGCAGGCTTTTGTTTTCGATGTGGGCAATGTTGGGCAGCTCGTTTAGAGGCGTGCGGCCATCTTCGTCTCCGGCAGTAACTAGCACGGGCCCCTGTACCGATTCAGGCAGCGGGTTGATCGAAAACCTGGGCCACTGTAGGCCGACAATCCAAAATACTAACAGCCCAGTGAAGCCAGTTGCCCCGAAAAGGCCGTAGCGAATAGCGAGCACATACCACGGCGGCGGATCGATATAGCGAACAGTGACGGCATCTGCAAGTTCTTCGGGGCCTAAGGTGAGCACGTCTCCGTGACGCAAAGGCAGCTTGGAAAGGCGCTTTTTCTTACGATAGATGCCGTTGGTAGAGCCCTGGTCTCTCAGCACAAAGGGATTGCCGGGGCGATCGCGATCGCGCGTGAGCGACAGGTGCTTTTGGCTGACGATGGGCGATCGCACCACAATGTCACAGTTTTGAGAAGACCGGCCCAGCACATAGTGCTCTCCCACCAGCGGATACTCACTGGTTTTACCATTTTCAGCATCGACTACCAGCTTGGGCACCCGCGCATCAGGCTTTAGCGGAATTTTGCTAAAGTCTACGTTTGACTGAACCGTATGAAACGCCTGAGTAATAGAGCCCAGAAATGTCTTTGGGGCGCTCTGGCTCTTTTTTTGACCCGGCTTTTGGGGTGGGTGAGAAGGCGGAGGGGAAGTCATAGGTCAAAAAAGACGCTCAAGCAGGCCCTTTAAATTCAACATGCAGTCGCTCAACCATCGATAGGCTAGAAATCGATATGTCATGAACAGTATAGAAACCAACAGCCGAAATGAACGCAATTTCGGACGGTTTCTTTGGACGTTATCTCTAGATGCTTTCTTTAAGGTTACTTTGTGTTCGCCTCGGCAGATCACCTCTTATTAGTCATCTCGGCGGGGCTTAGGACGTTTGGCAGACAGCTTGTTCGCCTGGGTATCAGGGACGAAGATGGCGACGACTAGTAGGCAAAAGATACCTACGTTAATCCAAATATCAGCTAGGTTAAATACGGGAAAGCGGGTGACTGGAAAGACCTGGAGGAAATCAACGACTTCGCCTGCTAGCACTCGGTCGATGCCGTTGCCAAAAGCGCCGCTGAGAATAAATCCATAGCCAATTTCTTCCCAGCGGTTGGGAATGCGAACAAACCAGCCGTATAGGGCAATCGCCGCACTCACCAGCATAGAGAGCCACTTTAGCCATTCGCCGTTTTCGCTAAACAAGCTCCAGGCCGCACCAGGATTGGTGACATAGGTAAAGTTCAGCACGCCTGAAATCAGGGTAATGCTCTCCCCTAGCTCGAAGTTGCTGACCACCCAGCGTTTGCTGAGCTGATCGAGAATAACGCCAACGATCGCGACTAGCCAGAAGAACGCATTTTTAGGTTTCATATAGAACAAATAGATAGAAACAGAACAGCTAGTAGAACAGTGCTTTTCTGAGGCCAAAAGCAATAAGCGCGATCGCGCAGCTCACCATAATTTGCCCTGGAATAGGGACAATAGAATAATCCAAAATGGCTCTACCCAAAGAAGGCGTTGCCGGTAGCCAGCGAAACAAATGCCCTAGTACTAAGTAGCTGAGTCCGCATAGATGTACTAGGCACAGGCCCATCAGCGCGGCAAACCCCAACCGCTCTAACGATGAGGGATACTTTTTGCGAACCGCTAGCTGGCCGCAAACCCAGCCAGCCGGAATAAATCCAAGCAAATAGCCAAAGCTCGGCTCTCTCAGATAGTCTACGCCAGCCCCCTTGGCAAACACCTCTAGCCCAAACCGTTCAAAGAGCACAACGCCCAGCGCGACGTAGGCAATCTGAGAAATCACGCCAGCGTTTTTACCCCCCATGCAGCCAGTAAAGAGCGCAGCGGCAAATTGAAAGGTGACGCCCAGCGAGTCGGTCTCAATGCTGCCACTATTGCCCGCTAGCCAATCACTCAGCGGCAGCTTCAGCACAAATGCTTCTAGCCACGTACTCCCAACGGTCAAAATCAGGCCGATAAATGCCCACAAAAGCTCGGCTGGCGCAAACACTTCAATTCCTTCCTTATAGCCTTACGCTAGACCTATTCGCCAAATCTGATTCACCAAATCTATGCGTTCAAAATCACGCGTCCAACCAGTTTACCGCTTCGATCAATTTTTACAGAACGTTACTTTTGCGCAGTTCTACCGAACTCTTCTCAAGACAAGCTTTACACTTGTTTTCATCTGTTAGCATGATTCGCTATGTTTCCTTCCCACCGTCCGCGTCGTTTGCGATCGCACGCTAATCTCCGCCGTATGGTGCGAGAGAACATCGTCACCACCAGCGATCTGGTCTATCCTCTCTTTGCGGTTCCCGGTGACACCTTCGCCCAAGAAGTCAAATCAATGCCGGGGGTCTATCAGCTCTCTGTCGATAAAATTGTCGAAGAAGCTAAAGAAGTCTATGACTTAGGCATTCCTGCCGTTATTTTGTTTGGCATTCCCGCCGAAAAAGATATCGAAGCCACGGGCGCGTGGCACGACCACGGCATCGTCCAAAAGGCCACCGAGGCGATTAAGAAAGCCGTGCCTGATCTCATCGTCATTGTCGATACGTGCTTGTGCGAGTACACCAGTCATGGCCACTGCGGTTACCTAGAAGTCGGTGATTTGACGGGGCGCGTGTTGAACGATCCGACACTGACACTGCTGAAGAAAACGGCAATATCTCAGGCCAATGCGGGCGCAGATATTATTGCCCCTTCTGGCATGATGGACGGCTTTGTTCAAGCCATCCGCACCGGTTTAGACGAAGGTGGATTTGAGGATCTGCCAATTCTTTCTTATGCGGCTAAATATTCGTCTGCCTACTATGGCCCTTTCAGAGATGCCGCCGAGTCATCTCCCCAGTTTGGCGACCGCCGCACTTACCAGATGGACCCTGGCAATGGTCAAGAGGCGCTAAAAGAAATTGAGCTAGATATTGCCGAAGGCGCAGACATGCTGATGGTGAAGCCTGCTCTAGCTTATATGGATATCATTTGGCGCGTAAAAGAAGCGACTAATTTACCTGTTGCGGCTTATAACGTTTCTGGTGAATATTCGATGGTCAAGGCGGCTGCGCTCAACGGCTGGGTAGATGAAGAAAAAGTGGTGATGGAAACGATGACCAGCTTTAAGCGATCGGGCGCAGACTTGATTTTGACTTATCACGCTAAAGATGTTGCTCGATGGCTGGTCTGATGTGGCTGGTTTGATGTGGCTAGTTTGACGGGTGAGTCTAACCGACTCACCTCATAATGGCCCACATCTAGTACAAGAGCGAGCCTAAGCCGACCTAGCAGGCCCCGGCACGCTTGGATAGTAGCGTTATCACCGTTTTAGCCAACAGCTGTACGTCGTAAATAGGTGTCCACTGAGTCTGGTAGAGCAAGTCTAACGTCACAATATCTTCGAAGTCTTTGACGGCAGAGCGTCCGCTGACTTGCCACTGACCAGTCATGCCGGGGCGTACGTCTAGCCGCTGCCAGTGACGCTCGGTGTAGTGCGCGACTTCGTCGCCAGTAGGCGGGCGAGTGCCCACAAGGCTCATGTCGCCTTTAAGGACATTCCAAAACTGGGGAAACTCGTCTAGGCTGGTCTTACGCAGAAAGCGCCCTACTCTGGTGATGCGAGGGTCTGCTTCGTTTTTAAAGATGAGCCCCTGCGACTGATTAGCCACGGCTGCTTTGAGTTCATCAGCATTGCTCACCATAGAGCGAAATTTCCACATGGTGAAAGGTTTGCCCTGGAGGCCAAATCTTTCTTGTGAGTACAGGATGGGGCCTTCAGAATCTAGGGTGATTGCGATCGCAACTGGCACTATCAGAATGCTCAAAATAGTAAGACCCACTATTGCACCTAAAATATCTAGCGATCGCTTAAATTGTGACTGTGTAGAGGCATGAGGCAAGCGATCTAAAAGGGGGCGGCCAGTCTGGTTTTCGTCAGCGGGGCTTGTACTAGGAACACGGGGGACATTCGATGACATCTGATTTCCAGGAGATGGGTACATACACTTAGCTATACATGACTGAACTTACTGGCTGTAAGTGCCCCAAGTTGTTACGTGCGTGCCGTAATGGTACTTAGGTTCTTTTGTCTTTTGGATGAAGACGAGGTCTGCTATGTAAAGAGTCGATGAAGATGCCGACATACGTCCGGATCTCTAATCAAGTCGGCTTTATCTAATAGATTGCCCAACGAAGGACTAAGCGCCCGATAATTTATCAACATCACGCTGCTGAGGTAGATGAAACAAGAAATAGGTGAGATTAGTGGATGAGAGCTTAAGGATGGTAGCTAGCGATGGCGATCGCTATGAAGATATGCTGGCGTACTGGCAAGAGCGACTATTGCTTGAGCTGTCAGATCAGCCTGACGCAACGCGAGAGGCCATTGTGCAGTGGCTAGTAGGCGAGCCCAAGCGCTTTGAATCAATGGGGCCTAAAGAAATTCGGCTGGCGAAAAGAGCGATGGACTATCGCTATCGAATTTTTGTCTCGCGCTATTGGGGCATCTCACCCGATCGGGCCTACAAAAGATTGCTACAGAAGCTAGGTGGGCTTTTCCTTATTCGCAGCAAGATTCGGGTATGGATTGCACTAAGCCGCGATCGCAAGCGTGCCGTCAAAGACGTGTTGCAAGAAGTCATCCAAGAAATGCTTCAGAGCGACCGGCACATGCGGGCTCAAACTGAGTGGATCGGGCAGTGCACGCCGCGCGTGAGCCTACGCAGTTTGCTGACGCTGGCCACCATTGAAGAATACTGCCTGCGGCCTATTCGCAATCAGCCGCTGCTGGTGTATCGGTTTGTGAACTATCTGAGGCGATCGCAGCGTGGCGGCATGACCCAGGTACCGAGCGCCGAACTGATTCGTCTAATATCCGAAGAAATTGGCACCGATGACGCCGACGGTACCCTCAGCCTGCTCGACTTTGAAGCGCTCGATCGCTACGAAGTGCAAAAAGAATATCAAGCGCAAGAAGCCGCACGTCAGCTAGTCAAGCAGCAGTTTGCTGACTACCTGGCTAACACTCTCGGTGATGCCGCCGCTCAGTGGTTAGCACTGCACTTACAGGGCTACGCTCAAGACAGTATCTCACGCCAGCTCGGGCTCAACGTCCGCGAAGCCTACCGCCTACGCGAAAAAATTAGCTACCACGCCATCCGCATTTTCACACTCAAACAGCAGCCAGATCTGGTTTTTGCCTGGCTAAAAACTTCGCTAAAGCAGCACAATTTAGGCCTCACTCTTACTGAGTGGGACCACTACTGGGCAAAGCTATCGGCCTCTCAACAGGCTATCTTGAACGCGTTCAAAGCAGGTCAAACCGTTGAGGAAATCGCCCGAGCCTACGAACTTACGCCCAAACAAGTAAGCAGTCAGTGGGCAGAGCTATATCTGCTGGCCCAAAACACGCGGACAAGTAAAGACGAATGAGTGAAGGGCAAACCGTCCGGTTCACTTGCAACCAGTTCACTTGCAACCAGTTCACTTGTAAAGGATCAGGCAGCTCATGTTTTAGACGCCTTTCTCGCATCCATGATGCGCCCAAAATTCAGCTTGAACTCGTCGAATCCAATCAGGCTGCCTGGCTCATCGTCCCAAGAAGCCGACAGCATCCCATAAGTAAGCCCTACAACACCCAAGCCAAAGCAACCCATTGTTGTTAGCAGTACGACGATGGGCGCAAAAGTTACAATTTGATTGCTCAGCAAGTAGTAAGACAAAAAGAAGATACTCACACCTAGCGCTACTGGGCTAATTGAGAGAATTGCCATACGGCGAACCATGCGGCGACTGACAGCTTTGGGAATCGAGCCGTCGCTGTCTGGTCCGCTGTCTTTTGTAGAGACAGCGCTTCTAGACCTAGCTTTTCCTGCTTGGGCTTTTCCTGCTTGAACCTTCTCTGACTGAGTCTTTTCCTGCCGTCGCCGATTAGCCGCCCTAATCTCGTCTACCCTTGCCTGCGCCTTAGCTGAAACCGCAGATCCTTCGCCCGATTTGGCTTGCTTAGGATCTTTTTCAACGGCTTTCTTCGCGGCTTTCCTGTCTTTCGCTTTTGAGCTACCAGCAGCGGTTTCCTGATCTTTCTCTCGCTTGCGCCTCGGTTCGAACGGCAGGGCCGCTCGGTCGTTTCGGGCATCTTGCTCAGACTTGGAAGCCATTTTTTGCTTAGGAAAAACGTTGCGTAGGTTGTTTGACGTAGGCTGCTCAGCCTAGCTGCGAATCAGCGCTGAATCAGCGGCGAATACCCAGTTTTTGAATGAGTGCCTTGTAGCGCTCAGGGTCTTGCTTAGTGAGGTAGGCCAGCAAACGCTTGCGGTGACCAATCATTTTCATCAGACCCCGACGAGAAGAATAGTCTTTTTTGTTCTTTTGTAGGTGCTGACTGAGTGCATTGATGCGGTCGGTCAGCATTGCAATTTGCACATCGACAGATCCAGTATCTGTTTCGTGGATCTGGTTGTCGGAGATGATCTCCTGTTTGCGTTCTTGTAGCAGAGCCATGCGCTTCCGTAGGGGTTAGACAAAATATGGACGTAGAGTTTTAGATTTTAGCACAGTGGGGAAAGCACAAGAGAAGAGGCCACACGGCTATACGGTCGCCAGTTCAGCAAAGCTTTTTTCAATCATCTGACGATATTGACTTTTTTGCTTCATGCCTTTCATTTCACCTACCAAAGCTTTGTCGTTAAAGAGCTGTACGGTTGGGGTTCCGGTAATGCCTGCGGATTCGGCGACATCGCTATCTTCGGTGATGTCAATTTCTACGTAGTAAATTCGGCCTTCAAATTCATCGACCACCTTACTCAAGATAGGCTTGAGGGTATGGCAGGGGCCACAGGTCGGCGAGGCGTATTTTACCAAGATGGGGCGATCGCTCTCGTGATAAAGCTTGCGCAGCGCATAGCCACCAACATGGCGCGTCGTCCCTGGATTGAATCCCTCAGCTAGCTTGTATTCAGCCGGTTTTTCAGACTCAGACTTTTCAGAACCGCTCTGATGAAACTCTTGAATCAAATCGTGCTGAGCGAGCCAACGCTCCGCGAGCAGCGCGGCCATACAGCCCGTGCCCGCTGCGGTAATGGCCTGCCGATACTCATGGTCTTGCACATCGCCCGCGGCAAACACCCCTTCAATATTGGTTGCTACCGATCCGGGCTGCGTCTGAATGTAACCAATATCGTCTAGAGCTAGCTGCCCCTTGAAAAGCCCGGTGTTGGGACGGTGACCAATTGCATAAAATAGTCCGCGCACGGGCAAATCGCTTTGCTCACCGGTTTTAGTATCTCTAACCTTGATACCTTCTAGCAACTGATCGCCATATACATCAATCGCTTCAGTATTCCAATGCACTGTGATCTTAGGGTTATTCAGCGCTCTATCTTGCATGGCCTTGCTCGCGCGCATTGTATCGCTACGCACTAGCAAATTCACATGAGATCCGTACTTGGTCAGATACACCGCTTCTTCTGCGGCTGAATCCCCTCCACCAATAACTGCCAAAGACTCCATTTTAAAGAGCGGCGTTGCCCCGTCACAAATGGCACAGGCAGAAATGCCTTTGCTCCAAAGCCGCTGCTCCGACGGCAAACCCAGCCGCTTTGCCGTCGCCCCGGTTGCAATCACCACGCTATGCGCTTTGATCTCGCGTTCGTCTGAACGAATCACAAAAGGCCGCTGGCCAAAGTCTACTGAAATCACATCTTCAGTAACAAGCTCTGCACCCCACCGCAGGGCCTGCGCTTTCATGTTATCCATTAGCCCCGGCCCGGTAATGCCATCTGGAAACCCAGGAAAATTCTCGACTTCGGTTGTTGTCATCAGTTGCCCACCGGGCAAGCCACCCGCCTCATAGCCTTCAAACATGAATGGTTTGAGGTTTGCTCTAGCCGCATAAATCGCTGCCGTATAGCCCGCAGGCCCAGAGCCGATGATCACCATATTTTCTATCGCTTGGTCAGCACTATCTGAAGTCTGACTTGAATGGGGAGTGGACTTATCTGAACTCATGATGACTACGCTTAACTTTCGCTGATATCCAGTGTAGCAGTTTTGTTTCAGATGGTAAGCCGCAGGCTATACAGGTTGAAATAGGCTCTTCAGCTTTGATTTGAGGCACTGATTTGGGGGCATCGATTTCGAGTAATTGCAGATAAAACAGGCCTGCTTGATAGCTTTACTCGCGCTTCGGGAATTTAAAGAAAGTGACTTCAAGCAAGTGACTTTGTTTTAACGCTTCAGGTGTTTGCACCTGAAATTTCTTTTTTCCATGGATGCTCATCTTGTTGCTGGCAAAGTTTATAGAATTCGCTCTCTATTTATTTCTTTGGGCGTTTCTCTAAGCGTTTCTTTGGCCTCGCCTTTGCATTGCTCCATTTTACATTGGCATATATATAGAGGGCTGATTGCTATGGTGATGAGCTTGGGAGTGCTTGAAGGCGCGATCACAAAACCTGCGTCCGCCAGAGTATCTACCGGCCCCTTACCTGTAAATGCTCTGTCTGTAGAAGCTCTAAGTTCTCAGCTAGTCACACCTGCCCCAGCAGAACCTCATCAAATTGCCCGCAACGTCTCTCAGTCTGAAGTCCGCTCTATCTGGCTAGATCGCGAAACCATCGTCAACGCCCGCTCCCCAGAGGGTCTAGCGCGCGTATTCGATCAGCTTCGAGCCGCCGGCATCAACACTGTTTTCGTTGAAACGGTCAACGCGGGCTATCCTATTTATCCTAGTGATATTGCCCCTGAGCAAAATCCCCTCACTCGCAATTGGGATCCCCTAGAGGCTGCGGTCGATCTGGGCAAGGTTTATGGCATCAAAGTTCATGCCTGGGTTTGGCTTTTTGCGGCTGGCAACACCGAGCATAATCATCTTGTTGGTCAACCTGCTAACTATCCTGGGCCAATCCTGAGCGCTCATCCCGACTGGGCCGGACTTGACAACCAGGGCAACCTGGTCATTCCTGGGAAGACCAAACCCTTCTTAGATCCAGCAAATCCTGAAGTTCGCCGGTATCTCTTCGACCTACTTGACGAAATTGCCACCCGCTACGACGTAGACGGTATTCAGTTTGACTACATTCGCTATCCTTTTCAAGATGCTGCGGCCAATCGCACCTTCGGCTATGGCATGGCCGCCCGCCAGCAGTTCTACAATCTTACAGGCGTAGATCCTGCGACAATTCCTGCTCGCAACGGGGGCGACCAGCGCATTGCTCGCCTATGGAATCAGTGGACAGATTTTCGCGCCGAGCAAATCAACTCTTTTGTGGCCGAAGCCTCTGATCGTCTCCGCCGCCGTCGCGGCGATCTCACTATCTCCGCCGCCGTTTTTGCTGAGGACACCTTCTATCGTCACCATGCTATTCAGCAGGATTGGGAGGGCTGGGCCGAGCAAGGCTTAGTGGACTGGATTGTGCTGATGAGCTATGCACGGAGTACTAGCGAGTTTTCTGATTTGGTTCATCCCTGGGTAATGGAATCTAGCTTTCGCAATACCCAAGTGATTCCCGGCATCCGGCTGTTGAACTTACCAACAGCTGAAGCGGCAAGCCAAATTGAACTGTTGCGGCAGATGCCGGTCAGTGGCTATGCTCTATTCGCTGCGGATAATTTGAATGGTGAAGTGCAGTCAATGCTAACGGCGGTGAATCAAGATGATGTGGAGGTGGCGCTATCCTCTGGACTGTCAGCGCATGAGAAGGCAGGTCTTAATCAAGAAGACTTACACAACAGAGAAAAATGATTTTCCATGTTATGCCTCTGTGGCTTTGACTAGTTTTTTGATCTGAACAACAAATGCTTTTGGTCAAAATGACAGTCTGAATTTATGAAAATCTCGAACAAACTCAGCTCTCATTTCAATGCCATTAAAAAATCGAAGGTAATTACAGACACTGGGTGGCGAGTTCTAGACAAGATTGTTCGGCTAGCTACAGCCTCATTCGCTCTAATTCTTATGGTACGGTATCTCCATCCCGAAGAGTATGGAGAATATAACTACGCTCTAGCATTTATCAGTTTCTTTGATATTGTGTCTACGCTTGGCGCTAATCAAATATTGACTAGAGATATAGTTAAAGAGCCTGAGAAGGAAGAAGAGATTGTTACTACAGCTTTGATACTTAGGCTGTTCTCTGGGCTCTTTTTAGCAGCCATAGCTAACTATGTAGCTGGAATTTTCATTGAAGGTATAGCAATTCGTCTGTTAGTCTTGGCTCTTTCTGTCAAGACAGTTTTTAGAGCTGCCGAGCCAATTGAACTTTTTTTTCAGTCGAGATTAGAATATAAGTACATTGCCTATTCTAAAATAATCTCATATATTCTCTCTTTTACTTTGCTGTTGGCTGTTATCTACAGCCAACAGTCGGTAGTGCTGGTAGCTCTAGTTTCTGCTGTTGAACTCTTTGCATCTTCGCTGGGTCTCATATTTGTCTATCTCCGAGGACGCAAGATTTGTTTTCCGCAGATATCATTACTCCGAATGAGAAAAGTTTTAGCAGATAGCTGGCCACTCATCTTTTCTGGTATTGCTGTCACGCTGTATATGAGAATAGATCAAATTATGATAGGGCATATTTCTGGCAACTCAGAGCTTGGCTTGTATAGTTCTGCGGTGCAATTAACAGAAGTTTTCTATGTTTTTCCTATCGCCTTCATTCAATCAAATTTCCCAAATATTGTCAGACTAAAGGAAAGCGACGAGATAGAGTTTTATAACAGCCTTCAAGCCCTTTATAACCGAGTAAGCTTGATGAGCTACGTATTCGCCATCTTAGTAACTATCTTCTCTAAGAGCATTGTGACAATTTTATATGGCAAAAGTTATATTGAAGCCTCTCCAATTCTTTCGTTGCTAATCTGGAGCGCTGTGTTTGTCACTCTTGGAGTTGCCAGAAGCTCGTTCTTGATTGCAATGAATTGGAATATCTTTTATCTCAAAATCGTCGCGATGGCTAGCGTGCTCAATATTATTCTAAACTTTGTGCTAATTCCTAAGAACGGCGCTTTTGGTGCAGCTATAGCAACAGTTTTCTCATACTGGTTTGCTGTACATGGAGCTTGTTTTTTCTTTCGCCCTCTTCATAGGACTGGACGAATGCTGACAAAGTCTCTTATTCTTATAAGATAACTTTGAAAGTTTTTGCAGCGTTATTTTGCGGCAGGGCTAGCACCTAGCTGGTAGAACGAAGTATTAAAAGTTTTGGAGCACAGCTCATATCCCTGTGATCGCAGCAATGAATATGTCTTCGAAGATGCAAACAAGTCTTCTAGAGACATAGATAGTTCCTCAACCAGGATTACTCTGGGCTTATACTTAGACCAATCATTAGACAGCAGCACTTGATGGTCCAAACCCTCCACATCTATACTCAAAAAAGTGATTTCCTGCCCTTGTGGTAGGTATTTATCGAGAATTTTTGAGAGAGATGTTGTTCTAATTGAAACTTTGTCGACGATTTTGTAATTATTGAGCCCATCTCTTTCCATAGCAAGCTTTTCAGAAAAACTGTTTAAAGCAGACTCATTGAAAATATAGTAGGTCAGTTCCTCTGATACGTTGGAAATTGCTGCCTCAATATTAATGTCCTTGTGTCTTAACTCATCAAAAATTTTCATGCTGTTAGGCATTGAATCGATGTTAATGCCTCGCCAGCCTTTTAAGTAAAAGAGGTAGGTATTTGAAAACCGCTGAGGATGATGAGCCCCGATATCAACATAAAAGCCTTTTTTGTTCTTTCCAAACATTTTTTTAAGGACTAAATCTTCACCTTCCTGAGAGAAAGAGAAGTTACGGTAAGCATATGTCTTGTGGGAAGAGATTAAGTATTCTCTTAGAAAAAACGAAACATCTTTAGAGCGATTTATTCGTTGTCTAATTCTCTTTAAAAACCAGCTTTTTACACTGTCATCCATTACGATTGCCCTGATAGACTCTTTGAGCACTGACTATTCTCGGTATCGCTTTGCATATAATGAGCAATATCTCTCATCTCCGATCTTTCTATGAATATTTTTCAATTGCTACCAAGAGCAAAAATAATTGATTTGGGTAAGCTAGATACTATCAATTAGCTAAAGATCAGTACATCCAGGAATTTACTGAATATGCTACTCTATTGCAATCTAAAAATCTTGCGGCCAAACATCAAAGACTTTCGCAAAAGAATCCTCTTGAGTATTATCAGTTCAGAGTGAAAGAGAATTGCTTCTTGTGCCTCCAGTGCTGCTTCTTGAAAAGTATTGTTATATTCCCCTTTGCATCGTGAAGGCTATGTTGCAGCTATGACTTATTTCTGAAATAAACGAAAGATGGAAAATATATCGACACCTGTTGTACTGATTCTATTTAGGCGACCAGAGCTCACGAGAAAAGTTTTAGAATCTATATCAAAAGTTCAGCCACGTCATTTATACGTTATTGCTGATGGTCCGCGAGAAGATCTTCCAAATGAAAGGGCGCGTTGCGATGAGACTCGGGCGATTATAGAAGAGATTGATTGGGATTGTGAGATATTTAAGAACTACTCAGACAAAAATCTAGGCTGTCAACAAAGAATATATAGTGGACTCAATTGGGTATTTGAACATGTCGAATCTGCAATCATTCTAGAAGACGACTGTCTCCCTCATCCCTCTTTCTTTCCTTTTTGCGAAGAATTGCTACAGACGTATAAAGATGATGAACGGATCGCTGCGATCTCTGGGAATAATTTTCAGTTCGGTCGTAAACGTACTGAAAATAGCTATTATTTCTCAAGATATCCACATTGCTGGGGATGGGCCACTTGGCGAAGAGCGTGGTCGCATTGTGATGTTGCAATGGACTCGTGGCCCTCAGTTAGGCAGAAGAAATATCTTTCGAGCGTTTTTAGCAATTCTAGCTCTATTCGATACTGGACATTCAAATTTCAAAATACATACGAGAAGAAAATAGATTCCTGGTTTTTCCCTTGGACATTATCTTGCTGGTTGCAAAACGGATTAGCGATACTGCCCAGTAGAAACCTAGTTACAAATATCGGTTGTGGAGTGGATGGAACACATCACCTCAGTAGAAAAACACCCTTGGCTAATATCCCTACGTCACCAATGGAGTTTCCCTTAAAGCACCCTAGTTTCATGGTTCGTAATAGTCAAGCTGATGCATTTACCCAGTCCTACCAGTTTGGGCTTTTAGCCCGTGGCTGGAGAAAAATATGGGCTTCTCTCAGTATGTGAGACCAGGTTGCGTACGACACTTTTCTTTTTGCACAAGGCAGTAGATAACTTCTCTTATCTAAAGCAGTAGGCAAAAGGTCCATCCAATTGTTTTATTTTTAGGACGGCACTAGGAATAAGTAGATCAGTCTAGCCAATTAGAAGATAGGAAACAACTGCTGAAGGCCCCCATCCCCAATTCTAGGGCTCTGAGTCAAGATGCTCAAATCCTCTCTGGACTGGCGATCTCTCCCGGAATTGGGGGTCCGGGAACCGATGTAGGATGTCCGGTTTAATTGCAACCATCTACTTATAAGAGATATTGTTACCTCTTGTATGCGACGAAATTCGTCTGGCAAAGATATCCTGATACGCATTTTGTGTTTATCGGCCTTTCTGTCAGAGATTCAGATGAAGCCTTCAATCTTTCCTGCTATGGCACGCGCTATGAGAGAAAAAGGGAAAGAAAAGGTTGACCAAGATTGTACCTGGCCTGCGATCGCCCAAAAAGCGACAGCCGCCTACGAACGAATACTATCAGGATAGTCGAAACAGTAGATAGTCAAAAAACAGTCAGTAAAGATAGTAGAACAGGTCTTGCTAATACATCCCTTCGTGGGCAGTCTATATGTGAAAAGAGTATGTATGACGCCGTATTTATGATTAGTGAAGCGGCTGAGCACAGGTAAAATTGCGCGCGTATACTCCGCGCTTTTCTCAGGGGCCTATGCAGCAGCGTATTTTAGAGACATGCATAAATAGAACTAACTACGTGCAAGCGTGTGACTATATACAGAAGCTTGCACAATCGCATCAGTCTAGCTATGTTGTTGCCGCGAATGTTCATGTGGTGATGCTAGCCTATTGGCAGCCAGACTATAAGTACGTGCTGGACCGCGCAGCTTTGATTACCCCAGATGGTATGCCCCTAGTCTGGGGCATGCAGCTACTAGGATCTATCAAACAGTCTCGCGTTTATGGCCCCGATCTGATGCTAGCCTGGTGCGATAGAGCCGCTCAAAACGAACTGCCAATATACCTGTACGGTGGGACAGCAAGTACGTTAGACAGCCTTTCAAAGAATTTGCAGAATAAATTTCCAGCACTGCAAATAGCGGGAATGCATTCGCCGCCTTTTCGCCCCTTAACTCTGCAGGAAGAAGCCGCAGATGCCGATAGAATAAATCGTTCGAAGGCGGCTGTTGTCTTAGTTGGTCTTGGATGTCCAAAACAAGAGCAATGGATGTATAGGCAGCTTGGGCAAGTCGACGCTGTCATGATTGGGGTGGGCGCAGCTTTTCGGTTCTGTAGTGGTGAGGTTGCCCAAGCGCCTCGATGGATGAGAAAAGCGGGCTTGGAATGGGCTTTTCGGCTAATTAAGGAGCCCAGAAGGCTCTGGCAGCGGTATGTTTTGACGAATCCAGCTTTTGTCGTTTTGTTCTCGTTTCAGCTTACAGAACAGTATTTAAGCAGTTTGCTCAAGTTTGCAACTAGACCGCTTACTCGCATCTAACAGCTGAATTTATGAAGATAAAGGCTGTTCTACATCAATTGCGTCATCAACCGCTTCAGAATCAATTGCTCCACCGCACTAACGATATCAGAGCGGCCAGACAGTTCTCTTTTCGCTCTCTCTATTCTGAGGTCGAAAAGAGAACTATCGGCTTGGTCTTCAGCGATATATTCGCACTTAGCGGCTCGTGGTGGTTGGCGCGATCGCTCAATCAGTTTTATTCACCTATCCCAGAACAGATGATTTGGTGGACTTGGCTGGGCCTACCGAGTCTATTTTGGCTGCTTGTCATCGTGACGTTAGGGCTCTTTGCTTACTTTGGCCTTTATCGCCAGAGCCACCGCACAAAAAACTATGTCAAGGCAGGTCAGTTAGTTAGCCAGGTGTATTTGTTCTCGCTGGTTCTTAGCTACTTTTATGACCCTCATATAGACTTACCGCGATCGCTCTTTTTCACAGCCTGGTTCAGCAGCGTTGTGTTCGTTGTATTCGCTCGAATTGCTACAAATGTTTTGCTATATCGCTACGAGCATCAAAGACCAAAGACACTCGTGTTTGTTGTGGCTAATGCCAGTAGGCTGAGAACGCTATCGCTGCTGTTAGAAAAAAGATCTCTCTGTAGGGTTGTAGGCGTTGCGATCGCAGCCACCGCAAACTCTGAGGCCACGTTCAACCACATTGTTCGGTCAAACCCTCAGGAAGTTTTTGCAGAGAGCATTCCTGACGCAGAACTATCGTCTAGCCTATTTTGGCGTTTGCGCAGCGTTGGTATTCCCATGCGACTGCTCCCCTCTAGCCGAGATATGATTTACCGTCGAGGCATTCCTGAAGTTTTCGCCTCTTTACCCACCTTGAGAATCGAGCCCTCATTTCTCCGAGGATGGGACTACCGAATTAAACGCACGCTAGACTTATTCGGTTCCATCATTGGTCTAGCTGTGTGCTTACCTCTATTTGTTGGAATAGCAACCGCGATAAAAGTCACATCTCCAGGGCCTGTCTTTTTTAGACAAGAACGGGCGGGCCTACATGGCAAAGTCTTTCAGGTCTGGAAATTTCGGACGATGGTTGCCAACGCGCCATCACTTCAGCTGCAGCTCGAATCAAAGAATCAGAGCACTGTTCTGTTTAAGGTAAGAAACGATCCACGCATCATTCTAGTGGGTCACTTTCTGCGTAAAACGAGCTTGGATGAACTGCCACAGCTATTCAACGTTCTACTGGGCGAAATGAGCTTAGTCGGCCCGCGACCCTTGCCGCTTCGAGATATTGCTAAGTTCAAACCCTGGCACCATATTCGCCATCAGGTTCTTCCTGGCATCACCGGCCTATGGCAGATTTCAGGCCGTTCTAATATCGAAGACTTTGACGATGCCGCTAGGCTAGATTTGCACTACATCGATAACTGGTCCATTGCCCTGGACCTTGAAATACTCTTAGAAACAATCAAAATAGTTTGTTTAGGAAAAGGGGCATACTAGCCCATCCCCAAGCCTACTAACGAAATGGAAGCTACCGATCATCCAGCATTCAACGCGTCAAATCCGGCAGCTACGACACATCAGCTACCTAGCCAGTGGCACAGTCAATGGGTAGGAGCATGTGGCTTTCTGCTGCTAATGGGTTTTACTTGGCTGCCTGGCAGCTACAGCCTAATGGTGGGCTGGCCTTACGTCTTGGTATGGCAGGGTGCCTTTTTTATTCTAAGTATTTATCTGTTTGGGCTGTGTCGCCAGTTCAGCATTTCCATGACTAGGCTAGGGCATGGTTTAGATGCGCCGCTGGCACTGATCGTTTTTTCCATGACCCTTTCAGCGCTGATGGCCCAGTTCAGAGCTGTGGCCTGCTGGAACTTGTTGTTGGTCGTTCACTACATCATCTGTCTTTACTTTTTAGTGAACTGGATGAGGGCCGGAAAGCTCACCCAAATGAATTTATGGGGCATTGTCGCTGGCACTGGAACCGTTACTAGTATTATCAGCATCGCAATGTGGCGACCAAATCCTCGCATGTGGCTCTCTCAAGATTTTAACGATGCTATCCGCAATGCAAATCCTTTGGGTCATCACAATTTCGTAGGTGGCTATGCCTTGCTGCTGCTGCCTTTGATCTTTGGGTTAGCTTTATCTAAAAAGGGCTGGATGAGAGGAGGACTGTTTTTCGCAGCCGGAATAACGGCGCTCGCTCTCTACGCCAGCGGCTCTCGGGGTGCTTTACTAGGTTTTTTGGGGCTAATCGCAGTTTCTGTTGTGACTGGCGTTTGGATCAGTAAAGGGCGATCGCGTCGGCACTGGCTGATGGCAGGCGTCCTTCTTCTGCTATTGGCTTCACTTGCCTTTATTAGCAACCCTCGTACCAGAACCCTGTTTTCAACCACGCCCTCTGCTGTAGAAGAGCGCGTTTCTGTTTCTTCTCTGCAAGATGGCCCGCTTAAAGATCGCTTGTTTATGCTGAGCACGGTCTCAAACATCCTGCAGGACTACCCTGTTTTGGGAGTTGGGCCAGGTAATTTATCTAGAGTGTATAATCTGTATCGACCGATAGAGGCCGGTTCAGGGTTGAGTTTGGTGCAACAGCTACACAATACGCCAGCTCAGATCCTAGCAGAACTAGGCGGATTAGGATTTCTCTCTTATGTTGTTCTGCTATCAGTATTCGTCAGACTTTGCGTCGCAATCTATCGATCGTCTGTTGATTTACCCCGCGAGCAGCCTATTGAGCGACCTGCTGAGCTTCTGTTGCTGTTCAGTCTCTGTGCAAGCTGGTTTGGCTACAGCCTATCGGGCTTAACTGACTATCAGCTAGAAAATGTTGGAATTTCTAGCACGCTGGTCGTAACGGCGGCGCTATTGGTCAGTTTGGCTGACACGCAGACGAAAGAACAGAAGCTAGATAAGAGACAGAAAGATGATCGATTTAGGCTATCGAATAAGCTTCGACGGGTTGTGAGCCTGTGTCTGCTTGCCCTTCTATGCGTTAGCCTACAGCTATGGGCCAGGGTAGATCTGGGGTTCTATCTGGCTCATCAGGCGATTAAAGACGCGGCTATTCAAGATTTTGTAGCCGCTGATGACAAGTGGCTAAAGGCTAGTAAAATTGTCGATTGGGATCCTACCTATGCCGCATTGGCCGCAGAAGGTGTGATCGCGCTTACAGAAACGGCTTCTGCGGAGAGCGATCGCGCAGAATTAACCGCGATCGCAGCTGACTACATGCAGGCCGCCGTCACCGCCGCGCCCAACGATCCTTGGTTTAATCAAAATCTGGCCGTGCTTCTATTAGACAAAGACCCAGCGATCGCAGAGAATTACGCTAAACAGGCCGTCAGACTCTTTCCACGCAGTACCTACAGCTACACGTACTACACACTGGGCGTCGTCTATTTAGAACAAGATAAAGCTCAGGCGGCAGTTCACTCTTTTTCGCTAGAAGCGCTGGCCAATCCTCAATTTTTGGCGTCGGACGTATGGGAGCGTGAGCCCTTTTTGCCCATCAAAGAACAGGTGATTGATGAAACGCTCAGCAGCTACCGGCAAGTTCTCTCTCAAACTCAAAAAAACTCAATTCAGTATCAGTGGCTAAACGAACAAATCGCTATTATCTCTTGGTGGCACGAAAAAAGCGTCGATCCTCAAGTGCTAAACGAACTTAGGCCACTCGTTCAGGCCCTGCTAGTTGCAGACGACAACTCCCAAAAATCTGTTGAGCTAGTAGAACAGCACATTCAGAAAAATGGTGATTCTGCTGATATTCGACTGCTACTAGCTCGACTAGATCCCGAAGAAAACCTGACGTCGATATTAGTAGAATTGGAAGGAACACCCGAGGAGGAGGCCACCCTGACAGAAAGCATTTTGAGCAGTCAGCCTACTCGGCTTTGGCTTAGAGAAGTCGTTGAAAAAGATAGCGGTCAGCTCCGCTTTGGTACGGCGTTTGCCTACCGAAACCTAGCCGCTAATGTCATACGGCGAATTCTGCATCCTGGAGATATCAACATCGCGGTACTACCCGCTTCTATTAATTTCTTTGCAGCGCCCCCTAGAGAATATCCTCAGCTAGATGAGCATATGAAAAGGCTACGCAGCGAAAACTTAGGCATAAACGCAAAGGAATAGAGAAAGCAGCTAGCTCTCGTCAATCACCGCGTCGCGATCTAGTATCAGCAAATTGCGGAGCTGATCGGTGTCTAGCTCTGTCAGCCACTGCTCGCCTGCTCCCACAACCTGCTCTGCCAGCGCCTTTTTACTATTGATCATCTCGTTGATCCGCTCTTCTAACGTGCCAGTACACACAAACTTATGCACCTGCACATTCTTCTGCTGACCGATGCGAAAGGCTCTATCTGTCGCTTGATTCTCAACCGCTGGGTTCCACCAACGATCGAAGTGAAAGACGTGATTGGCGCGAGTTAGGTTCAGGCCTACCCCGCCTGCCTTGAGCGACAGAATGAAGACTTTGGGCCCTGCCGGATCGAGCTGAAAGCGATCGACCATTTCTTCTCTCTTACTTTGCGAGGTGCTGCCATACAAAAACAGTGTCTTTGTGCCTAAACGATGCTCTAAGTGACTGCTGAGCAGCTTGCCCCACTCGGCAAACTGAGTAAATATCAAGGCGCGATCGCCTTCTGCCATCACTTCTTCTAACATCTCATCTAGCCGCTGCAATTTACCCGACCGTCGAGATTTGCCCAAGCTGTCTTGCTTTAAAAACTGCGCAGGATGATTACAAATCTGCTTGAGCTTTACCAACAGAGCCAAAATCATACCGCGCCGCTGAACACCAGTAGCCTCATCAATTTCACCTAGCGTGTTATCTACCAGCTTTTGATAGAGCCGTGCCTGCTCTGAAGAGAGACCGCAGAAAACGGTCATCTCTTGCTTTTCGGGCAGATCTTGGATAATGCTGCGGTCAGTTTTTAGGCGGCGCAAAATGAAGGGCTGCACGAGCGATCGCAATGTCTTAAGTGAATCGGTATCACCATACTTTTCGATCGGCGTAGCAAACCGCCTTTTAAAGAAGTTTAGCGGTCCCAAATAGCCCGGGTTGAGAAAATCCATGATCGCCCACAGCTCAGAGAGCCGATTCTCTACCGGCGTACCCGTCAGGGCAATGCGAAACTCGCTTTCAATTTCGCGCACCGCTAGCGACTGCTTCGCGGTTGGGTTCTTAATGTTTTGTGCCTCATCGAGCACCATGCCGCGCCACTCAATCCACTTGAGGTCTTTTAGGTCGCGCTGCACCAGCGTATAGCTCGTAATCACCAAGTCCAGCTTTTCTACCACCTTCGCTAGCGCCGATCCCTTGGGTCGCTTGTCCCCGTGATACACCAGCGTCGCCACCTGGCCGGGCGCAAACTTACTGACTTCCCGCTGCCAGTTCGACAGCACCGAGGTTGGGCAAACCAGCAGCACAGGCCCACCTAAAGCCTTCTCCTGCTTTAGATACAGCAAAAAGGCAATCAGCTGTACCGTTTTGCCCAGGCCCATATCATCCGCTAGGCACGCACCCAATCCCCACTGCTCTAGAAAAGACAGCCAGGAAACGCCTTTGGCCTGGTATGGGCGAAGCTGCCCTGCAAACCCATCTGGCTCGCTCATTTCCGCTAGGCTCTGGTTACCCGTCGTCATGGTGGTAATCAGCTCATCTAGCTTACCCGACGCGTCAAATTTCACTACAGGCAGCTTGTCAATTAGCTGATTATCACCCGTGCTAATGCGCAGAGCCTCTTCTACAGAGAGCTTGGTTTGCCCTTTACGTTTTTCAAAAAACTCTTTGGCCGCTCGTACATCCTGCGGACGCAGCTCAATCCACTGACCGTTGATTTCAACGAGCGGCGTTCCCTGCGTAATCAGCTCGTCAAATTCCGCTTTGGTCAGCACCTGCCCGCCTACTGAGAGATCCCACTTAAAGTTCAGCAGGCTTTGCAGACCCAGTCGCTGTGTTTTCGGCGGTGCGGTCGCGCTAACTTGCAAACCCAAACGGCTAGCGCCCACCTTGTTAGGATCGACCAGGTTGTCTGGCAAAATTACACCAAAGCCGCTGTCTTGTAGCCGCCATGCTGACATCTTTAGAAATTGAAACGCCTCAATTGGACCCAAGACACATTCGGTCGGGCTTTGCTCAATCAGGGTTTGCTTAATCGGCTCGTACAGGCGGGTGGCCCGTCCCAAACCGGCTAGCAGTGCTTCTTGGGGGGCTTCGACGGTTCTATTTTTATATGTCAGTTCATCAGTCGGATGCTGCCAAATTAGGTCTGCATCTACGTAGTAGTCGCCGTCGTCAATGGCCTGTAATCCGTAGCGCAAGGTCCAGTCTTGGGTGCTAGGCAGCGGTGGGACTAGGGTGAAGCAGGTGCGAAAGCCCTCGATGGCATCGGCTAGGTTTTGCAGCGGGGCAGTCCAGGTATTGATCGCATCGTTGAGACGCACAACACCAACAGGCGTGCTCTCAAAGTGAGCGTCGGGTGCGCCTAGAGCGTCAAGCCATTCGCGCAGCGGCAGGTCTTTACTAAGTGGCGCAGCCACAGGCACTTGGCTAGCGCCAGCGATGTTACGGACCTGAGCATCTACGAGGGTTTCTAGGAAGCTGCGAACGAGTGTGCTCGTGCCAGTAGACAAATCTACGGGTAGGTCTACTCTTAGTGAAGAAGCTTTTTTGGCAACGGGGGCTAGATAGCTGCGGCAAATGAGGGGAAGGCGATCGCAAAAATCTTTCAGCCGAGCTTGGTCAGTCGCACTGTCTAGCAAAAGCTGCCACTGGGCGATCGCACCTTTTTTGTCACCACTTACCACCGGCACAAACTTACCGCGTGCCAGCAAATCCAAACACCACCGGGTCAAATGCGACCAGTAGCGCAAATCACCACCCACAAAGGCACTGACCTCTGATGACCCCAAAGGCAGCGCACTCAAAAACTTCATCGCTGTAGTCGCGTCAAGCGCTATCCCAGACACCTGCCAGGGATGCAGCAAAAACGACAGCGGCGCTTCAGCATCAGCCGACAGCGTCGGTAAAATTCCCTTTTCATCAAGCTTGCTGGGCAGTACAACCCCCCTCGACTGCCAGCTTTTCGGCTGCCGAGCGACTTTCTTGCCAGGCTTATTCGGACCAGATCTGTTCGTACCAGACTTACTCGGACCAGACTTGCTCGTGCCAGACTTAGCCACGCCCTTTTCGCTGGTTCGTTTTGCGCGACTACTTTTTGCCTGCACTACTGCCTGCATCCATGAAAGATCCAGCTCGTCGCTTTTTTGAAAGCTGGCGGCCAGCGCTGCTTGGTTTAGCTGATAGGGCTGCTCAGCTAGCGTTGGTATTTCTAAGGCTGCCGACAAATCCTCAATAGCCACAGGCTCAACCTTTTGCCAAGTCTCCCCCCACAGAAAAAACCGCTGAAGATCGGGTAACCAGTTTCCGTGTAAAGTCGCCATGGGGACAGATCGCTCAACAAATAGACTCAACAAATAGGCTCAGGCAGCTGACTTGGCCGATGACTTAGGCCGATGACTTAGGCCGATGACTTAGGCCGATGACTTAAGCAGGTACAGCGCCGCAGCGATATCCGCTGCATCAGCTACGATTTTTGCGCCAGCTACAATTCTAAGGATTAATGACCAAGACAACTCTAAAGATCAGCTCCAAAGCTCAAATCTAGCGATCAGCTCCGATCATTCATTCCACTTCAGCAAACCAGATTCGACAGACTCAAAGCAGACTCGGGCAAAACGCCCGCTAAGATTCAAACTGCTCGTAGGCTGCAACAATGCGCTGCACCAGGGCGTGACGCACCACATCGGCCTTCGTCAGCTGGCAGAACTCAATTCCTTCCACCTTGGCCAAAATTCTAGCCGCCTTTGCCAGCCCAGACTCTTGATAGCTCGGCAGGTCAGTTTGGGTCACATCACCGGTCACCACCATGCGCGAGTTAAAGCCTAAGCGCGTCAGCACCATTTTCATCTGCGCAGGCGTCGTATTTTGGGCCTCGTCTAAAATCACAAAGGCGTTGCTAAGCGTACGGCCTCGCATATAGGCCAGCGGCGCAACCTCAATAATGCCTCGCTCCATCAGATGAGGGATACGCTCTGGATCGAGCAGCTCGTGCAGCGCGTCATATAGAGGACGCAGATAAGGATTCACCTTCTCCTGTAAGTCTCCAGGAAGAAAGCCTAACCGCTCACCGGCTTCGACGGCTGGCCGAGTCAAAATCAGCCGCTCATATTCTTCGTTCATCAGCGCCTTGACCGCAACCATCGCCGCTAAAAACGTTTTGCCCGTTCCTGCAGGCCCAGTGCAAAAAGTTAGATCGCTGGTACGCAGCGCGTTGATGTACTGCTGCTGGCGAAAGGTTTTGGCCCGAACGATCTGCCCTCGCCGGGTTTTGGCCACCACGTCTTTTTGAATTGCCTGTAGTTCGTCTTCGCGGTGGGTATCGAGCGCGTGAATAGCAGTGAGTACGTCTGTCACTGCGATCGCCTGCCCCTGGCTCCAGGTAGGCTCTAGCGTTTCTACAATTTTCCGTACGCGCGTAACCTGACTGTCGGTACCTGCAACGCTTAGCTCACTGCCCCGCAAAACTACGGTCGCCCCCGTTTGTTTGGCAATGCGTTTGATATTTTCTTCGTGAGGTCCGGCCAGCGCGATCGCGTTTTCAGGACTCATCAAGCCAAGCTTGTAAGGATTTCCCATGCAGCTATAAAAATAGTGAGTAACAAAATAGAGCGGGCAACAAAAAGCAAAAAGGATGCGATCGCCCGCAGGCTCGCACCCCTTAAACTTAACGTTTTTCGTCAGTCTTTCAATCGACTCAGGTTCTTTAGCTACAGAAATCCACCTAGTCAAATCATTCTGGGCAGATCGTTTCAGCTCAGAGCCCAAACCAGATCATGCTATTCAGCTTTAGGTTTCTTCTTCGGCGGTGCAGGGTTAGTACTTGCACGCGGCGGTCTTCTATCGCCACCCCGTCCACGTCCACCGCTTCGTCCACCCGAAGAGCGACCACGCCCATCCCCACGCCCACTCGAAGAGCGACCGCCGCCGTCGTCTGCTCTCTCCGGCTGCGGCTCACCAAACACATTGAGGTTAACCGTTTTTTCGTGAAGCTTGCCAGCAGCCATCACTGCCTGCCGAATTGCCTTGATGTTTCGTCCACCACGACCAAACACCCGGCCCTTATCCTCATCCTCATTAAAAGCCGCCCTCAGCCAGAGCTTCTTCCCACCCGCTAAAGACTCAGAATGAAACTTTAGCTCTTCAGGTTTGTCGAGAAAAGGCTCCATCAGAAAACGCGCTAGTGCTTCGTAATCAGCCATAGTTTAAGGGTCTATAGATTAGGGGTCTGTAGATGTCTACGCCTTGAGCTGTTCGTATACGTTCGCCTTTTTCAGAAGGTTTTCCACGGTTCTAGTCGGCTGGGCCCCTTCTTTTAGCCACTTGACGATAGCAGGCACTTCCAAACGGGTCTCGTCCGTTCTGGGATTATAAAACCCTAACTCTTCTAAAGGACGACCGTCGCGGCGAGTCTGCGAACGCATGGCGACAATACGATAGCTGACTTCGCGCTTCTTACCGTAGCGCTTAAGGCGAATCTTGATCATGAGCAATTTGATGACGGCTGAGCCGAAACAGATAATTTTGAAAATATAGACGAATTAGAGCATTCGATTTTAGCACCCACCGAGAACAACAGGCAACGCAGTCACTCAGACACTCTCATAAAAATGGGCGTTGGGCCGGTTTCACATCGGCCCTTGTGCTTTATATTCAGCGCACAAATTAATCTTCGTGATCTTCAAAAGGATCGCTAAGCTGCTCTGCTGGCGGGCCAAAGGCGGTATACACTGCAAATAGCGTGAAGCCGCCGACAATCGCTGCAACCGAAACAATAAGAACTGTTGCAGAATCTAAGTTTTCCATTTAGCTTTTTCCGTGATTTCCTCTATGATATTACAGAATATAAAGTAAGTTTACCTCTGGTCTCCTCATGGCACAGCAAACGAAACTGGGCAACCTTTTAAAACCCCTAAACTCTGAGTACGGAAAGGTGTCTCCCGGCTGGGGAACGACGCCAGTGATGGGTGTCTTTATGGTTCTCTTCCTTGTGTTCTTGCTGATCATCCTCCAGCTGTACAACTCCTCTCTCATTATTGAAAACGTAGATGTGGACTGGAGAAGCCTAGGCAGCTAGGCCAGGAAACCAACCTAGATAGAACTAAGCCGAACTACAGCTAGGCCAAACAGCTAGGCCAAGGCTGATGCTTTTGACACTCCAAAGGCCAGTTCTGACAAAAGGCAGGTGTATTTTGCACCTGCCTTTATACTGTTAAGCAACGTTGCTAGATAGATAAAAATGAACATCTTTGGAATTGGCCTGCCTGAGATGGGCCTGATCATGATTGTGGCCTTGCTGGTGTTTGGCCCTAAAAAGCTACCGGAAATTGGCCGCAGCTTAGGGAAGGCCATGAAAGGCTTTCAAGACGCCTCAAAAGAGTTTGAAACTGAGTTTAAGAAAGAGGCTGAGCGGCTAGAAAAAACGGTGGCTGAGCCGATGAAGGCAACGCTGGAGAAGCCTCGGGCGATCGCACCGGATAAAGCTGGCACAGACAGCGAGCCCACAGAAGCTGAAATAGTCGCAGAAGCTGAATCAGAGAACGCGCCAGAAGCCGCCGAAGCCTCAGAAATGGCGGACAAAGCACAGTCAGCCTAGCGAAAACGACCAGCTTAGCGAAAACAATGGTAGGGACTTCCCCAGCGGCAGCACCGCAAGCGCTTCCCCTCTTACCCAGACTAATTGTCGGTCTAGGTAACCCAGGGCCAAAATACGACCGCACTCGTCACAACATTGGCTTTGAAATTATCGACGCGCTGGCCAAAAGCCTGCCCGACGTTGCACTCATAACCAACAAGCGCTTTCAGGGCGAGACCGGTGAGTTTCGCAGTGCCGGAGAGCGTACGGTATTGCTTAAGCCCACAACTTACATGAACAAATCTGGGCAGTCTGTACGAGCTGTTTTGGACTGGTACAAGCTAGAGCCGTCTGCTGTGCTTGTCGTATACGACGATATGGATTTACCCACTGGCAAGCTGCGAATGCGGCTGTCTGGTGGCGCGGGCGGACACAATGGCATGAAGTCAATTATTGCGCACCTGGGCACCAAAGAATTTCCGCGTCTGCGGGTGGGCGTCGGCAGCGCAGATAAAAGCAGCGATCCTGACGGCGCAGTGGTTTCGCATGTACTCGGTCGCTTTTCCCCAGCAGATCGAAAAATTGTGGATGCCGTTATTCCGATGGCGGTTGATGCAATTGACCTCAGTTTGCGTAAAGGGGTAGAGCGTTCTATGAACCTCTACAACGGTCGAGAGATTGAAAGCTAAAGAGGGCGTCAAAAGATATAGCTACGATGCTGACCTTTCTTGGCTGACCTTTTTTAATAGCTGTCCAGCCGCTTTTGCCATCAGAGGTTTACATCACTCGTAGCTGAGCTGTTGAGTTATTGCCTATTCACTGTTTCGGATTCACTGTTTCGGATCCATTGTTTTGCTCGGTAGGAAGAAGTTTATAAGCGATCGCACACATTCTTCAGGCGCTTCCTCTGGCACAAAATGACCGCAGGGCAAAGCCTCTCCCTGCACATCGCTCGCAGAGTCACGCCAGACAGAAAGCACATCGTAATTCTTTTCCATCGCCCCTTTTGCCCCCCAAAGCACCAGCAGCGGGCATCCTATTTTTTGATCCAAATCTGCCTCATCGTGAACTAAATCAATGCTGGCCGCTGCTCGGTAGTCTTCGCAGGTGCCATGAATAACCGCTGTTTGGCGAAAGCAGCGTAGATATTCAGCCATAGCCTCCGGCGAGAAGGCGGTTGGATCGGCGCTCCAGCGGTTGAGCTTAGTTGTGAGGTAGTAGTTTGGGTCTTGACCAATCAACGTTTCAGGTAAATTATCTGGCTGGATGAGGAAAAACCAGTGCTCGTAAACAGTGGCCATTTGCTGGTTGATAGTCTCAAAAATGTAGCGGGTAGGAACAATGTCGAGAACGGCGGCGCGAGCAACGCTTTGCGGGTGATCAAGCAAAAGCCGGTGGAGGACACGGCCACCGCGATCATGCCCTGCTGCTATGAAGCGGCTGAACCCAAGATGAGTCATCAGATCGATCAGGTCTTGTGCGGTGGTGCGTTTGGAGTAGGCAAGGTGCTGCGAGTCTGAGGGTGGACAGTCGCTGTCGCCATAGCCGCGTAGGTCTGGGCAAATGACGGTGAAGTGCTGAGCAAGTGTGGGTACCACTTTGTGCCACATGACATGAGTTTGTGGGTAGCCGTGCAGTAGCAATAAAGGCGGACCGCTGCCGCCCATGCAGGTGTTGAGAGTAACAGCACCTAGTGCGATCTTTTGCGTCGTAAAACCGGCGAACATAATCAAGCGCTAGAGAATAAGGTCTAGAATTACATTAAAGAAGGCTGTTTATAGCTATTCATGGCTGTTGCAAGGCAAAGCGTTTCTATGGCACAACCTGTATGGCACAATCTGAAGTTTATCGGCAAATGATGCGACGGCAAGAAGGGCTACAAGTATCAGCCATAGGAGGCGACTGAAATGGATACCGCAATTATTCGCCAAGGTGAACTGGTCGGTCGGGGCATTATGGCCTACGAGACAACCGAAGAAGTAGGCTCGGTAGAGCATCTACTCGTAGAGATGAAAACGGCTCAGGTAGTGGGGCTAACGTATAAAACGCCAGGACTGATTGGGCGTAAGCAGTCTTTGGATTGGGCTCAGCTGGTGAAAATTGGTGGCGATCGCATTGTCATTCAAACCGAAGCCCTAGAAGCCGTTGAGTCTCAGCTCTCGGCAGCTCAAGACATTACAGATTTGGAAGTGTGGACCGATGGTGGTGACCACATAGGCCAGGTGATAGACGTCTGTTTTGACCAAAGTACTGGCCAGGTGCAGCAATATCTGTTTGCGCTGAAAGCGGCGGCTAAGACCAATAGCGAATGGCCAGATGACCAGCCAAATGACCGGCCAGATGACCAGCTAGACGATCAGGCGATAGTGGAGCGGCTTGGCGAGAAGACAAGCACTACTGAGACAGAGACAAGCGCTACTAAGACAGAGACCGCTGAAACGGAATCTACTGAAAAAACCAGCGTACACATAATTTTGCCGCAGGCGATTATCAGCGCAGGGCGCAAGCGAATTATGGTTGCCGAAGAGGACGCACAGCAGGCAGCACGCTACACTCAGCCTTTGAACCTAGCATCAGCAAAGGCTACCGCTAACCCACGGGCAGACTGGCGAGCCGACAAACTGCCTGTCAAGTTAGGAGAGCAGCTACCCGAGATACCAGCAGATTTTAACGAGCTGCTACAAAAAGGACAGTCGCTGGCTGGACAGGTCGGCGATCGCGTTCGACAGACCGCCAAGCGGCTAACCGATGAGCCGCTTTCAGATCGCGAGTTTGGCGAAGCCGGAACGCTGCCAGAAATCACTGAGCAACTGCAAAAGAAGACAGATCGCGTTAAGCAGCAGATGCAGGCTCGGCTAGAGAAAGCGCGGGAAAAAGCAAAAGATCAGCTAGAGAATAGCGGCCTAGAAGAGCGCTTAGATAAGACACTGGGGCATACCTCCTTAGGGCGATCGCTAGGCAAGCAGCTAGATCGATTCAAGCGGACTCAATCACCACAGCCCCCTTCTGAAGAACCTATTGATGTGGAATCGTTTGAGGTTTGGGAAGACGATTGAAGAGAGTCCGTTTGAAACTGCATCACTAGCTGCTCAAAATCTGACAGCACTTGTGGCTGATTGCCTAGTGCGCAGTTAGCAAGGCAGCGGATGACATAAATCTCTTTAGAAACTGAGTCTAATAGGCTAGTAGCCTGATCAATATCGGCAAGTGCCCCGGTCAGATCTTGCCTTTGAAAGCGAAGCTGTGCGCGATCGCCATACACCTGCCCATAGTCAGGCGAGCACTCAATCGCCTGGTCAAAGTCTGCTAGCGCTCTAGTCGTCTTGCCAGCTTTTGCATACAGTTTCCCCCGTTGATAAAGCGCGTGGGCCGTTGGCACAATCGTCAGCGCCGCTGTGTACTCAGCAATCGCCGCCTCTATCTGCCCTGCTTTTAGCCTAACCTCAGCGCAACGTCGATAAGTAGCAGCGCTATCTGTAGATCGTTCTAATATGACACTTTCAGCAGCTGTTGTATCACCAACGTCTGCAATCACGCGGCGATTGCTAGATAGCTCGACTAGCTGAGAATTTAGAGCAATCGCTTCGTCATAATCCACTTTGGCGGCTTCGGTATCGCCCACTAGCTGACGCACATTTCCTCGATTGTTATAGGCTTCGGCAAATCCTCGGTTCAATCGAATCGCTGCCGAAAAATCTGCTTGGGCCCCGATCAGATCGCCTAGTTGAAAATAGGCTACACCGCGATGGTTGAAGGCTTCGGCGCAGGTTGGAATAGCTGAGATCGCCCGGTCTAAGTCTGCGATCGCTAGCTCAGGTACGCCGCTGCGCAAATAGGCAAAGCCGCGCCACAAATAGCCCTGAGCAAAGGTAGGGTGAAGCGTCAGCGCCCGATTAAAGTCTGCGATTGCGGCTTCAAAGTCTTCTCTATCTAAATAAATCAGCCCCCGACAGCCATAGCTTTGCGCTGAGCCGCCCGAACGCGCCACCCCCTGATTGAGATCGGCTAGTGCCTGCGAATGCTGCGCCAGCCGACGGTAGGCATTTCCTCGGTGGATATAGATTTCGGTCAGTTTAGCAATCAACCAACTTGCTGGGATCGCAGACGAGGTCGGCGGCTGTTGAATCAGATGCGTAAAGTCTGCGATCGCACCTTCATAGCGCTCTAATCGGCACAGCGCACAGCCACGATGGTAAAAGCTTTGTGCGGCTGCAATCTCAATACTGGCCACTTCATCGCGGCTGATCTTTTTGGTAGCGGCGCGAATAGGATCTGGGCTTGGAAGGTTGCGCAGAATATTTTGTGTAAGCCGAATTGCGTGAGTGAAATGGGCAATAGCCGCTTCAAATTCGCGCAGCGTTGCTAGCTCAATGCCTCTCGCTAGAGATTGTTTTGCAGGTGCGATCGCCCGCGCCGCCGAATCTGTCTGCGGCGCTTGGCTCGCGGCTGTATCAGCGGCAAAATCAGCCGTCATCGTCAAGCACTCTAGAAGTTAAAAGCTAAAAGCCAAACCAACAGAATATTCCGAGTAGATGCTCACCCTATTAGATGCCTCCCACACTACGGCAATGCTGCTAGTTTGCTCAACCGTACTTGTCAGTGACCAGTCGGTAACTAAAATAATCATGACAAATCAACCGAAAACCGGCTTAGATTCGCCACTATCCCGGCATTATCTATAAAAGCCCTTCTACCGAGTAAGCCTTACTGTGAATACTGTCCGCCACACTAACGGCATTTTTGCCCCAGATGTTTTCACCACGCCCGACCATGACAGCACGCTGAGCTGCTCTATTCTAATCGCGGGCGGTTCGACCGCAGCCTACAGCGCTGCGCTCACCGCCCTACGAATGAATTTGGACGTATGCTGGGTGCAGCCCCAAAAGGTGATAGGGGGACAGTTTACCGCGCAGGGCCTACCCGCCTCCGACGATGGTGACTTGCTAACGCAGCAGGCCACCTACAGCACCGTAGACGGTGAAAAGTTTGCGATTTCGAAAACTCAGCGATGGTTTCGCCAACGTCAGCGCCAGCTCCAGCCCGTCGCCGGAAGACTACGGTCAAATCCAGGCGGCGCTTGGGTTTGTCTGATGACAACTACACCCGTAGTGGCAGCTCAAGCGCTAAATGAGCCGATAGAGCCATACCTGCGTGCGGGAAAGCTGCGGCTGATTGTAGAGAGCGAGCCGGTTGAGGTGCTGATGGTAGAGACTCAGGCGACTACGGGGCGAGCAGGGCGACGCAAGGTGACGGGTGTAAAGTTCAAGAGCAACAAAACAGGCTACCTTTTTACGGTGGTTGCTCCCGTCACGATAGAAGCAACAGACTTTGGCGATCTCTTAGAGCTAGCCGATTTACCTTCGCGTGTTGGGCAAGAGGCCCGCGACGATACGGGCGAAGCAATTTTACGAGACTACGCGATTCCAGCCTGTCAACAGTCTTTTACATTTAATGTGCTGGTAGAGCGTACCGCGCCAGGACAAGGTCAGCGAATCAATCCGCCTGCGGGCTACGGAAAAGACCAATGGCTAAATCCTTACGAGTTTACGGGCGACTACTGGCTACGGAAGTCTCAGAGCTGGACAAAGCGAGGCTTTTTCGAGCCGTTTGGTATTTTTCGCTATCGCCGGGTGCTGAGACAATCGCTCAATGAAAAAGCGGTCAGCATAGGCGATGTTTCTGTAATCAACTGGGGGACATCGCCGCATCCACAAAAAGCGCAGTGCTGCGGCAATGACTTTCGGTTTGGGCATCTGATTGGCATCAACCGGGAAGAACGGAAAAAGTTGATTCAGCGAGCACGCGATCGCGCCCAAGCCTACATCCACTATCTGCAAACCCACGGCGGCAGCGACCTCATGCCCAGAGGCGATCTGAGCTGGACAGCAGACGGCATTGCCCTAGAGCCCTACATCCGCGAAGCCCGCCGAGGCATCGCCATCACCACCATCCGTCATGAAGACGTAGCCGAAAGCTTTTTTCCCAATCAGGCCCGTGCCCGCTGCTTTGCCGACAGTGTCGGTATTGGCCAGTATCACTACCTCGACTTGCACGGGAACCTAGTTAAGGGCCACATCACCCCGAAGGGCAAAGACACGCTCGCCTTACCCTTTTCACTCCCGGCCAAGTCACTCGTTCCGATGACCACAGACGGCCTGGTGCTGTCTGCCAAGAGCATTGGCACCACACATATCACCAACGCGGCCTACCGAATGCATCCGGTGGAGTGGGCAATTGGCGAAGCAAGCGGATTTCTAGCCGTCTTTGCCGCCTGGACAGGCGAAAACCCACGGGCCATTGTAGAGAATATACCTTTGCTCAGAAAGCTGCAGGGATTTGTGGCCCGCAACGGGGTTCCTATCTTTTGGTTTGACGATGTCGCACATGACGATCATGATTTTGAGCCAATTCAGGTGATGGCGGCGACGGGAATCATCCGCAGTGAAAATGAGGACAATTTGCACTTTCGGCCTTATGCGAATGTGAACAGAGCAGTTGTGGCCACAGCGCTGGTCAGTCTACTAGAGCTAGAGAAAATCGCACCAGCTCGCCCCACGTTTTCAGACGTGCAGCCAGGCGGGCACTGGGCCTACAGCAATATTGAAACGCTAAAGGCCCAGGGTATGATTGCGGGCGTTGGCGGCGGTCGATTCTCTCCAGATACGCCAATTACACGCCAGCAGCTCTCGTACTTGATTAAGGCATCCGTTCCAGATGCGCATAGCAAAGCCTTTTCCCAGCTCGCCACGGATAAAACACCGTTGAGTCGCCGCGAGCTATCGAGAGCGTTTTATGAATTGCTGAAGCATCGGCTCAAGATCTAGCGCTATTAGCTGACGATCAGCTGCCTTTACGCCCTGTGGCTTTACGGACTATATATAAAATATTAGTGATAGTAGCTGCTACGATTACGCCCATCCAAACGACTAGAGTTAGTCTCATATTCACTGGTCACTCTAACTTCACTCTGACAAGGTGATAGCAACACTCATTGACCATACTCTGATGTTCACCCAGACAGGTTGAATCGCGCTACTTGAAAGACATTATGCCTAAGAACGCTGCGGAGCAGCACACCTTATCTCTATCGTTATCGCCTCGTATAAAGCGCCGAGAAGTTTTGGGTTTTCTCAGCGGAGCGACTGTAGCAGCTTTGGCAGGGTGTCAGCGTCAGCTCGCCACCGAATCTGCCGAAACCGTTTCATCGGCTTTGCCAACCTGTATCGTCAGGCCAGAGCAGACAGAAGGGCCCTATTTCGTTCAAGAAGCCTTGAACCGCTCTGATATTCGTGAGGGGAAAGCAGGCGTTCCGCTCCGGATGGTACTGCGAGTCTTACAGGTGAGCGCTAGAGCCTGTGTCCCTTTAGAAGGAGCCGTTGTAGATATATGGCACTGTGACGCGCAAGGGGCCTATTCGGGTGTAGCAGATCGCAGTTTTGATACCGCTGGGCAAAATTTTCTACGCGGATCTCAACTGAGTGGAGCCGACGGGACGGTAGAATTCATCACGGTTTATCCTGGCTGGTATCCAGGAAGGACTGTTCACATTCACTTCAAGATTCGCAGCACCGAAAATTCTCAGGGCTACGAGTTTACTTCACAGCTTTATTTTGACGACGAGCTGAATGATCGTGTTGGCGCTCAAACGCCTTACAGCAGTAGAGGTCAACAGGGCATTAGAAACAAACAGGATCGTATTTACCAAAATGGTGGCCAGCAGCTCATGCTCGGACTCACGCCAGATGAAGAAGGCTACACCGGTGTCTTTGATATCGGCTTAGAAATTGGCTGATTGCTCAGATTTTTTCTATATCTTTCTTCTACACCAACATATCAACTACGCGCCGAATCCCGATTTCTTCTGCTTCGATTTCTTCTGCTTCGATTTTTTCTTCCCGCCCTGTTTCCTGGCGTCTTTACCTACTGCCTTTAGTGCCGCTTGAAAAAGGTCATGCAGATGCACAGGCACACTGGCCGTATCTGGCAAGGTTGGTGTCAACGCTTTACCGTAGCGAGCGATCGCACCGTCTAAATCCGCCTCAATCTCAAACCCGTCATTTTCCAGCACCCGCCGCAAAGAAGCCTCTAAAGGCTGTGTGTAATCCTGGGCTAGCTGATGCCAAACCGGCGTGATCGCCCGTTCGTTTTCCAAATGCCTCAGCACTAGCTTGTCAATTGCCTCGGACTCATCACTTGCCTCCAGCAGTTCTTCTAGCCGCGCATAGTCTTTCAAAAACGTCTGCCCCCAGCGCGGATGCGCAAATACTGTTACTCGCTCAGCTCGGCGCAAGTCTTCCGGCAAATCCACCTTTGGCATTACCATCTTCAAAGACTTCTGACTCTCTAGCAGATTCGCTGCCACCTTACCTTCTGTGCCCAGCGATTCCACTGCCTCGGCGAGATCTTCCTTAGAAACTCCCGCATCTTGGGCCAGCTCTTTAATTGATTTAGAGCTATCTAGCCCCGCATCTATCAGCTTCTGCTCAGTGCTCTGGTCTTGATACACCTGAAGCTTTTTATTCAGCTCATGCCCCGAAACAACAACCTTCTTGGCCCCAAACAAATCCACAAAATCGGTATACTGCTGAGCCACCGATTCCCACGCCGCCTCTTTCAGCTCAGGCGCATCTCCATATAGCTGACCCGGAAACCACTGCCGAAAATTTCCAATCGCCACTGCTAGCTTTGGCTTACCCAGCTTTCCCAATAGGGTCAACGGGCCCGAAAACGTCCATTCGTCATCACTCACCGGCAGCAGCCGCACAATCATCATCTCACCACTGCCAAGCCGGTTCAAAACTTCGCTGGCCTGCTCGCTGTTAGGGCGAACGCTGTATTGCTTTTGCGTCAGCCAGTTGGTAAGCCGATAGCTTTGCTCGGCAGCTTCCGATACCACAAACAGGCCATTGAAACTACCTGTCCATCGCGCCAACTGACTCTCTTCAGCTCTAGAAAGATTAGCTTGGGCCTCAGTAAATGCCTCAATTACTGCTTTTTGGACAACAACTCCCGCTTTGTCATAAGTGACCATGCCCTCAGTTACAAACATATCAATGGCAAGCGCAGTGCGGTTAACGCCAGAAAGCGTGGGTTTAGCCCACCGACTGAGCTGCTGAGCGCTGAAGGCTTCTAATGCGATCGCCACCTCATCCTCAGCATCCATCACAAAATCAATTAGTCGCTGCTTTAGCTCAATCTGCTGCTGAATCAAATCACTTTGGTCAGTACACTTAGTTGCCTGTGTTTTCGCCATCAGATCTCGGGTAAACGCCACTCAGTTAAAGATGCCAGTCTTATTCTATGATTGCAAAAAAATAATTACAAAGATAGGCCAACCAGGTTAACACCCGATTGGCCTATCTTTCAAAAATTAAGCATAGCCGTGAAACTAATGGCCGCTAGAATCTCTGTAAATCACTATTCTTTAAGTAAGCTTATGCAGCGCGCTTGGTAACTGCGTAATAAACGAAGAGAGTCACAATCGCACCCAGCACAGCCACGATGATGCTACCAATGCTTAAGCTTGCGCTCGCACCGGCAAGACTACCAACTGTTATCAGTGAGTAGAGCGCACCACCAACAAAAGCACCAATAATACCTAAGACCATTGTTCCAATAATGCCAAGACCCTGATGGCCAGGATAGATAGCTCTAGCGATCGCGCCAGCAATCAAACCTAACACAGCCCAAATTAAAATTCCCATTTTTTGCTTCTCCGAGTGATTTAAGTCGCACCATAAGGAAGTCAAAAAAATGCCTCCTCTTTGCGTGTTTTTAATGTATCCCAATCCAACGCTGTGCTTCCCCCTTCTACAGAGGTGAGTCAGTCTATATCTTTAGTCAGACATAGTTGACTTTGTATAAATAAGCACACAATTGTATTAACATGCTTACCCGGCGTAAATACAAGTAGATCGCATTAAAAAGATACAACTCGACGTATTCTTTAACTTCGACTAAGGAAGTATAATTCTAGGCCAATTTCAGAGTACGGTTGTCATATTGGCTATCAACTAGCCAAAGCTTTTTACTGGAAAAGGATAATCACTATGACGGCTTCTTTCTTGCCTACGCTTTTGGTTCCTACGGTTGGACTCGTTTTTCCTGCGGTCGCTATGGCTGCTTTGTTTTTGTACATAGAGCGTGAATAGATTCAGAGCGCGAATAATTAACGCGAGCCTTCTATAGTCATAGCGAAAAACAGCGACCTAGCTTTTCTTTAGCCGGGTCGCTGTTTTTTGTTTCGCTGTTTCGTGGTTGGTTTGGCCGCTCGCTAAATTGCGGAACCCGTACCCACGTACGAACCGTAGAAAAAGATGCCAACGACGCCTAGCACACCAATGCCAGCGACGGTGGCTACAATCCACAGAGGAATCTTACCGTTTTGAAACATGGAACTTTCTCCTACTCACAGTTATTAGCAGGTGATCAATTCTTACCTTTAGCGATTGTTGGTATCTCTACCCACCATCGACAAAAGACAAAAGCGATCACATAATCAAAATCGAAATTAAAGACTGCGCTTACCTAAACAATTCTCTCACTTGTCAGTGCCTCATTTTTCAGCGATTTACAACAGCTGAAAAAGTCGTGGAACTTAGTTAAAGAAATAGCTAGAGAACAGTAAGCCAGTCACAAAAACCACAAGCAAACCTAGGAACAAAGATGTCCGGTTTAACTCAACAGGCTGTTTATTCGGGTTAGTGGGTCTATCTGCCATGGGGTTCTCCTATCTTCTGCTGACTTTTCTGTTAGCTGCCGTAAACAAGCACCTAGCGCTGAATGAACTGCATCGCGGCGATCGCGCCGAGAAAGAACACGGAAGGGACCGCTAGCGCATGTACAGACAGCCAGCGCACAGTAAAAATCGGATAGGTAATCGGTTCGTTAGGGTTGCCACTCGTCATAAGAGTTCTCCAAAAAAATAGTCGTTTTAAGCGGTCTTAGCTGCCTTCAAAAGGCCTATTTAGTAAAAGGTTTACTAAGCCAAAGCACTAGTCCGAAGGCGCTAGGCGCTAATCATTGATACGTAGCGTACGGTCGGGGTTGTAACGGTCATCTACGATAGGCAGCTCGACCTGAGTATTCGTAAAGTACTCATCGGGACGAGGCGTACCGAACGCGTCATACGCCAAGCCAGTTGAAACAAACAGCCAGCCCGCGATAAACAACGCAGGAATCGTGATGCTGTGAATAATCCAATAGCGGATACTAGTGACAATGTCACCAAAAGGTCTTTCGCCGGTTACGCCAGCCATATTTCCTAAATCTCCAAGTTAAAACGTTTCAGCATGTTTACTTATCATACGAAACTCTTAGGTCACCTCACAAGGAAGTCTTTATAATCTGACCCTAAGAATTCCTACTGCCCTAAAAAACTATCCAGATGTAATCTCTTAGAGCACTGACCTAAACCCGCAGCACCAGAGGCGCTAGGCCGCGCTAGAACACTATCAACAACAGCCACTTTCCGCCTGCCGCTTTCTTCTTAGCATCACCAACACTACTTACTAGGCCATTCCAGCGGGTGTTTCGGAATAGCGCAGCAGATAGCCCCGCTGACCCAAGATATAACCTCTGTCCTCGCCTAAAAACTTGACGCGGTAGAAGTTGGTTGGTACGTCTTCGACGGCCTTGTCCTTCATCCAAGTTTGGCCACCGTCTTGGCTCATCAGCAGGTTGCCGCTGCCGCCCGTCACCCAAAGCTCCTTGGGCGTTCGATAAGCAGCATCTAGCAGACCCCAGCTAGATGCCAGCTCAGGATTAATCGGCTCGCTCCACGCTTCATAAGCAGTTTGCTCAGTACCGAACTGCAGCTGACCGCCCCGTGCAATCAGCCACAGCAAACCGTCCTTAGTAAAGCCCATGTTCTGCAAACGCTTCGAGTTCTCTCGGTTGTGTGGTTGCCAAGCCTCTTGCCCCGGTAGCCAAGTAGAGTAAAAGTTACCCCGAGCAGAGACCGCAACATAGCGTCCATCTGGGTTGCGCGTCATATTCCTGACTACGCCAACCGCAGACTGAACCAAGCCTTTCCATTTCTGTCCGCCATCTTTAGTCACATAGATAGCCCCAATATCAGTCGCTAGCTCAGCTGAATTTTTGCCAGTAGCAGTCACCAGCAAAGGCTGTCCAGGCAGCTGCGGATCGAGTGGAATGTTAGACCAAGACGTTCCACCGTCTGTTGTATGCAGCATGATGTTTGGCTGTCCAACAAGCCACCCCTCGCTGCCGTTGAAGTCAATTGAGGTGAAAGTATAATTCTGCTCACCTAGCTCTAGGATACGAGGGTCCCAAGTTCTGCCTCCATCCGTAGACTCTAGTAACGTTGTTCGGCTACCCACTAGCCAGCCATGCTCGCCATCTTCCGCAAAGTCCACATCTGAGATCGCTGCCTGCGTAGGCAGTGCAATCACATCCCATGGGTTATTCTCTATGCCGGGTAAAAAGACGTTGCCACAGCTTGTTGCCAATACACTTACAAGCAGCAAGGCAATTCCTTTGTTCCAGGCATTCCCTGCCAATGTCCTCACCAATGTAAAACTAGGCATTAAAAAGGACTTCAAAACCGTTCGCATGACAACTCCAGCAAAAATCAAATCCGTAAAAAACAACTCTTCTCAATCTCCATCTCAATCCATACTTATCTCAGCCCATAAAGACTGAGGAAAAATAGGACAGCCACCCCCAGCGCGCCAAAGATTAGCACGTTCTTTTGTCCAGGCGTCAGCTTATTTACGCCCAACCCGTAGTTCAAGTTCTCCTTAAATCCAGAAGCTCTACCTGCCGGACCAATATTACTGAATTGAGTAGTGCTAGCGCCACAAACGCTGCAGCGCCAGTCGTTAGGCAAGTCTCTAAATTCAACGCCCGGTGGAATATCACCTCTGCTATCGCCTTTCGCAGGCTCGTAGGTATACCCACAAGAGCGGCACTCAAAACGATCCATCTCGGCAGGAGTTAGGGGAACCGTTTCTTCTGCTGTTGCTTCTACCGGTGGCGATTGCGCTGGATCTTGCGCTGGGTCAAGATTAGATTTCGGCTCAGTCGTCATAGCGTGAAGGCCCGTCGATGGCTTAAAAAGTATGAGAATATTTGTTAACTATTATTGCATATGGTGGGTTTCTCTATGGCCATGATGTCAGGCGAATGTTTTCTACTACACCAAACTCTAAAACAAACCCTAAAACAAACATAGGCCGCTACAATAAAGCCGTTACAATAAAGAAAATTTGTGAACCGTCAAAGGCGTACGCTGTGTTTGTTTTAAGTGGATACGAATACTTTTTAGGCTTCTTAATTATCAGCAGCCTAGTGCCCGTGGTTGCGCTCAGTGCGTCTAAGCTACTGCGTCCTGCCAACGCGGGCCCTGCGAGTCGAACAACTTATGAGTCAGGATGTGAACCCATCGGCGGTGCTTGGATTCAGTTCAATATTCGCTACTATATGTTCGCGCTGGTATTTGTCATCTTCGATGTAGAGACCGTGTTTCTGTATCCCTGGGCAGTCGCTTTTCACACCCTGGGGTTGTTAGCTTTTATAGAAGCACTTATTTTTATTGCTATTTTGGTAATTGGTTTAGTCTACGCATGGCGTAAAGGAGCTTTGGAATGGTCATAGGATCAGAAACGAAACCCGGTAGCGGCGCAGGCAAGGCGCTGGTTAACCCAGGCGAGCGGATTATGAATCCCGCCGCCAGAACGGGGGTCACACAAGATCTCTCAGAGAATGTCATCTTGACAACAGTCGATGACCTCTACAACTGGACCCGACTGTCGAGCTTGTTTCCTTTGCTGTATGGTACGGCCTGCTGCTTCATCGAGTTCGCGGCCCTGCTGGGTTCTCGGTTCGACTTTGACCGATTTGGGCTCGCACCTCGGGCCAGCCCCAGGCAGGCAGATTTGATCATCGTCGCGGGCACCGTCACCATGAAAATGGCCCCTGCCCTTGTCCGCCTTTACGAGCAAATGCCAAAGCCCGCCTACGTTATGGCGATGGGTGCTTGTACCATTACGGGTGGTATGTTCAGTGTCGATTCGCCAACGGCTTTGCGCGGCGTAGACAAAATCATTCCGGTAGATGTTTACATTCCTGGCTGCCCGCCGAGACCTGAGGCCATTTTTGATGCGGTCATCAAGCTGCGCAAAAAGATCGCTAATGAGTCTATGCAAGAGCGCGGTGAATTTGTCGCAACGCATCGCTTCTATACGCGATCGCACGAAATGAAAACGGTTGCACCTATCTTGACAGGTGAGTACTTGGCGTCAGGGACGCGCGACATGCCGCCGAAGGAATTGATGCAGGCAGTGGGAATGCCCGTTGAAAAGACCTCCGAAGCAAAGCTAGAAGGTGCGAAAGCACAGGTTGGCGAGAAAGCTGAAGAGAAGTAGGGACAAAACGTACGTAAAAGGTGTCGATAAAGGCGTAGATACAAATGGCTGACAACGAAAAAGAGAACGCATCTGAAGCAGCCGAATCGGCGATTGTTGAACCCGGTGAGGTCTCTGCTTGGCTCACCGAGCAGGGATTCGGACATGAGGTCATGGAGAAAGATCACTTAGGCGTCGAAATTCTCAAAGTAGAGCCTCAGTTTCTTTTACCCTTCGCAACGGCCCTATATGCCTACGGGTTCAACTACCTGCGCTGTCAGAGCGCTTATGATGCGGGCCCTGGCAAAGAGCTTGTCAGCGTCTATGATCTCACCAAGTTAACTGACGATGCAGACACCCCAACAGAAGTTCGGATCAAGGTGTTTTTGCCGCGTGCTAACCCAAAGCTGCCATCGGTCTACTGGATCTGGAAGGCTGCTGACTGGCAAGAGCGTGAGTGTTATGACATGTTCGGGATTATCTACGAAGGACATCCGAACCTAAAGCGCCTGTTGATGCCAGAAGATTGGGAAGGGTGGCCCTTACGTAAGGACTATATCTCACCCGATTTTTACGAATTACAAGACGCCTACTAGTTCGCTTCGGCCTTTAAAAGTCAGTTTGAGCGACAAAGAGAGGCTCTGCTACTGCAGGGAGATCTTTAGCGTCTTAAGACAAGTCAAAACCTACACTAGCTGAGCGTAGACGAAGCCAAAGCATAGCCAAACGATGCTTTGAAAAGACCAAGCTCCAAGGCTATGCTCAGCCCTGTGTTACCACTACTCTCCAACATATTTGAAAGGTATAGTTGAAACGCGGTTAAGCTAGCCTAAGTTGTTCGGGTAAGCACCTGCTCGTACTGCTTACCGGCAATCTCCCACGTATAGCTTTGCTCGATTAGCTCTCGTCCATTTTTAGAGAGCGTCTGACGCAACTCTGGTGAATCAAACAGCCGCGCGATCGCCTCGACATATTCTTTAGGCGTATTTGCCCTGAGCGCTCTGAGCCGCTGCGGCGGCATGGCATTACCATCGACGGCTAACCCTTCTAAGCCACGATCGCTCGCCACTACCGGAATTCCCGCTGCCATTGCCTCTAGAGTCTTGTTTTTAATGCCGTAACCCGTGCGCATCGGCACCACACAAACTGTAGATTTGTGCAGATAGGGCGTCATCTCCGGCACCTTTCCTGTCACGATCACATTTGGTAAATCTGCTAACGATTTGACTGCAGGTGTTGGCCTCGCCCCCACCAGTGAAAGCGTTGCCTCTGGGTATTTCTGGCGCACAAGTGGGAAAATCTCGCTGGCGAAGTAAGTCACTGCGTCGATGTTAGGCAGGTTGTCCATTGCGCCGATAAAAACAAGCTTGTAGCCACCCGGATCTTGCGATCGCGGTGTAAAAGTGGCCAAGTCCACCCCGTTAGGAATCACATGAATTTTCTGCTTACCGCTCAATTCGCCTATCTGCCGCTGATCTTCGTGGGTTGTCACCACTAAGTGCGAAAACTTTTGGCAATAGTGGTGCTCGTAGCGTTTCAGCAGAGGTAGGTTAAGGCGATCGCGCCAAGGCTTCTCTGCCATCCCAGCGGTTAGCTGATGTGCACAAGTCCCATACACAGAGCTGTGGATATTTACGACTGCCGTCGGAATATGCTCTCGAATATCAGCCGGTACATACGCCTCATTCACACAGTGCTCACAGGTCACCACATCAAACTGCCCGCTCGCAATTTGTTCATTTACCCAGGCCTGCATTGTCTCGGAGTGAGTTGCTCGTACGCTCGGCGGCGTGCCTGTCAGTGCAAACGTTGATAGACGCTGCATCTGCCCTCCTATACCACTCGACTGATCGGCATCTGAAGGTCTCGAAAAAACACCTAGCTCATCGACCCATTTGCCTAGCGCGGTCACGTCTTCGTCTGTAACAGAAGCTCTCGTTCGCAGCGTTCCTAAACTAATTTTGTGACCCTGTTGCTTTAGGTGCTTGAGCAGATTAAACGTACGGACTGAGGTTCCCCCTCTCGTTGGCGGATAGGGAAACGTCGCCGACAGCATCAAAATATTCATTTTTTCTACCCGTCCGCCTGCTGCACTACTGAAGTCTGTCCTGCGACCGGATAGTCAGACTTTTGCTGGGCATTTTCAGGCAGCCTGGCCTCTTTTTGACCCAGATCACGCGCCTGAGCACAATAGATATCTAGTGGCGATATCAGCATATCTGCCGTAGTGCCCCGACCCAGTACCCACTGAACAGCAGATAGCGGCAGCTCTTTGAGTGCCCATCGCCAAAGCGTACGATTTCGTTCTTTTTTGGGCAGCGGCCAGGCCAGCTTCACGCCATGCAGCTCGTTCAAATACCGATTAGATTTGCCATATCGGTACCACTGCTTTTTCAGCTCTTCTAACGTTTGACGATGGCGATGCTGAATCGGCGCATTCTCGGCATAATAGATTTTCCAAGCCTGACCCCTATAGCTTCCCTCCCGCTGTATCCGCCAGCAGATATCTGCATCGCCACCCGTGGTTAAGTAAGGGCGAAACAGACCGACCTGCTTTAGCGCAGCCAGCCGAACACCTAAGTTTGCCGTTTGACCATACGGACAAAAGCTGTGAGCCAGCGTATCTTGCTGGCTCATCGTGCCTTTGCGCTCAGCATAGCGCTCTAGCAGAGTCGTGCCTGGGAATGCCGTGATTTTGCCGGCAACCAAGCCAACCTGCTCATCCTGAAAAGGCTGCATCAGGCCTATCAGCCAGTTGGGTTCAGGGTAGCAGTCTGCATCTGTAAACGCCAAAAACTCTCCAGTCGCTGCGCGAATGCCCGTATTGCGAGCTGCGTAAGCACTTTGAATATCGCGTTCGCTCAGCGCTTTATACGCAAGGCCCTTATCAGCAAACTGGGCAGCAGCAGTGGCAAGAATCTGGGGGGTGCGATCGCTACTCGCATTGTCTACCAACAAATACTCTACCTGCTTGGCCGGATAGGTCTGCGCCATCAGGCAATCGAGCAATCCCGGTAAATCTTGCTCACCGTTGTAAATAGGCACAATAACAGAGACGCTCGGGTAATAGCTGGGGAAATCTAAAGGGCCTTGACCAGTATCTATATCCATCAAAAAAACGCGCCCCATCAATACTTCTTTATATCAGCCGATCATGTCAGCTTTCCCCAGGGCTGTTGATCTATTCCCAGGCATCTTCAACATATTCTTATACGATCTAGCGTGCCCAGGAAAAATATTTACATCAACCCTACTTACATTTTCCAAGGCAACCGCTACGCTAACAAAATCACCCCTGTCTTCACGTTTTCCGCTTTCCTTTCCTTTTGGTCTCTCCTATTCATAATCTTGTGACTCACCCAAACACGCCAAAAGTCAGTATCTGCGTCCCTACCTACAACCGCGCAGATATTCTTCCCTATGCCATCAACAGCGTCCTCACCCAGACCTACCCAGACTTTGAACTGCTCATCTGCGACGATGCGTCTCCCGATCACACCGCCGAAGTTGTCGCCCAGTGGAGCGATCCCCGTATTCGCTACATCCGCCACCCGCAAAATATCAAACGCAGCCGCAACATGCGCTCTGGCTACGAGGCCGCCAAAGGCGAATACTTCATCAAATTCGATGACGACGATGCCCTCACGTCCACCTTCCTTGAGAAAACCGTTGCCGTACTCGACGCCCACCCCAAAGCCGATTTTGTCTGCTCTGATCATTGGATCATCAACGTCCGTAACGAACGCGATGAGGCCGCGACCGCCGCTAACTCTGCTAAGTGGGGAAAAGATCAGCTTGCCTACGGTGAGCTCGAAGATCTCATTACTGAAACATTTGTCCGCCAAAGCCTACAGGTCGGCTCTTCGCTGTTTCGAAAAAGCAGTCTAGATGCCGTTGACTTTATGCGATTTGAAGCCGATGGCTGCGAAGATTTCGATCTCTTGGTGCGGTGTGCCCTAGCTGGCCAGACTGCGCACTTCATTCCTGAGCGACTGATGGAATATCGCTTCCACGGCGGCCAAACTAGCCTAAAGCAAGACATTCATTTCCTCAGCGCCAAATCTTTTTGCTTAGACAGCTATCAGTTTCCCAACCGGCCCGATCTAGAGAAAATTCGCCGCAACAATTTAGCGACACTAAAACAGGTATTAGCCATGCGCCTGATAGAAAAAGGTGAAACACAGCGAGGTCGTAGTTTAATTGCCGATTTACAAGCCGCCGGGCCGCTTTCTAGTCGGGCCAGAGCGGGCAAAATGCTGTCTTATCTACCAGCTTGGCTGAGGCAGCTAGCATTCAACGGCTTTCGCCAAATGCGGACTCAAGATTACAGTGAGAAAGTACGCAATGCCGCCGGATGAAGCTCCCGAATAAATTACTCACTCATTTGTCTAGAGGCGCTTGGCCACTTTATGGCTCACTTATCATCTTGGGCATCGGGTTGGGCATCGGATTGGGATGGATTGGCATCGCAAAGCACGGGCGCACCGTTTCAGCGTCGACATCAGCACCAGCTGAACCTGCGCAGACAGAAAAATTACCCTCTCCCCAGCTCGGGTATCAGATATACGAACTCGATCAGGCTACCGTTCACGTCGTCAGTGTTCCTGCCGGAGTACCTGTTTCCATCGCCGTTGCTGACGATCTAATGACGGTCCAAGACTTCGCTTTAGCAGAAAATGCACTAGCCGTTCTCAATGGTGGTTTTTTTGACCCGCACAACGGCAAGACAACCTCTCATCTCATGTTGCAAGGCAATACGCTGAGCGGTCCTAGAGAGAATGAACGGTTAGCCAACAACCTAGATATACAGCCTTACCTCGATCAAATACTCAACCGCTCAGAGTTTCGAACTTACCGGTGTCACACGTCTGATCAGACATCTGAACTACGCTACGAAATTGCTGCTCACGATGAAGCGGCTGCCGAGATCGCTAGCAGCTGCATTCTAGTTGACGTCATTGGCGCAGGTCCGCAGCTTTTGCCCGAAGATACTTCCCTTGAGGAAGGCTTTACCGATTATGAAAACGGTGAACTGGTGCGAGATGCCATCGGTAGCATGAGTCCAAATGCTAGAAGCGCAATTGGACTCATCAGTCGCACTAGCGAGGTTGTGCTCATCATGGCCTCTCAGCGTTTAGATGCACCTGGCTTTACGCTGGCGGATATATCAGATTTTGCGCAGACACTCGGCGTTGATTCCCTACTGAGTCTAGATGGCGGTAGCTCGTCTACGCTCTACTACGATGGCCAAACTTATTCCGCTCGGCTAGATGCAAACGGCAATCCAATCGAGCGACCTGTAAAGTCGGTCATTGTGGTTAAGTAGCGAGCAGGTCGAGAGCAGACTTAGACATTTGGGTGCATCCATCGATTGCACTGCACAGACGTATTACCAGCTACGACCAAAGCGCCAGCATATCCCTCTGGCACCGCAATAGTATGCAAGGCCCAGCCTTCTTCGCAGTCGTCAGGCACACAAACGAGCCGAGGCGGGTTAATGACCACTTCTACAGTCTTCATTGATTGACTAAGCCCCACGCCAATCGCCTTTAAGTAAGCTTCCTTGCAGGTCCAGTATCTTAAAAACGCCTCAGCCGGTTTGTCTGTAGCCTCCACATCAGCTTGCTCTTGCGCAGACAGGCACCGCTCTAGCAGTCCATCTAGTCGCTGTATGCGTTTGAACTTCTCTATATCTATGCCAACTCTATGCCGGTTTCCGAGTGCGCACAGGGCCAGCTCTCCAGAGTGAGAAATGTTGAAGTTGAAATCGCCATTACCGCGATCGCAAGCTATTGTAAATCCTGCTATGTTCTGGGCGGTGCGCTGAGTAGTTAGCCCTGCTGAATCTACGCTGGGCTTTCCATATTTTCCGTAGCAAAACTCAACCGCCTGTGGCAAACATTCAAACTGACCACTCAATAAATGTCTTAGCGCTCCTCTCGATACTATAAATCGACGCCTATCCTCAGAAAAGCGAAACCGCTCCGCGCGTATATGCTCATCTGGTGAAAGGCACTGGGCATAGACTTGCAGGACATTTTCAGATACCTGTAGTGGAATTTCCCAAACCTGAATCGCGTCGCTCATCCTAGTTGCGGAAGTTATTGCCCGCTCGTTACAGCTTTCTGGCACCTGGGAAATCTGAGTTAAACCAAACTCGATAATACCCGCTGTTTCAGGTCATTCGTCAATTCTTTGCTAATCCTACGGCTGGCAAAGCGACGTTTGTTTACAGACATATCGTAAAAGATTGTTTTTTATGTAAAGCATACGAGCAGCCATGTTTACACCTAATAAGTGTGTGTCAGTATTTCTCAAGACAAGCTGATATCAGCAAATTACATTGATACTTTTATCTCGGTAGACCATTCCTTGGTCCACCTGTCTACAGCACTATATTTTGTTTTCGATATTCGCTCACGAGCCTAACGTGTATCGGCTCGCTATTTAAAGATACATCCGGTTGCTTCTTCGGTATCAGATATGGTCTACTCCCCTCCTAAAGCCGCTCTTGCTGACACTGGTCAAGGCGGCGCTCAGTTTTCTACATTGGTTGAGCTGCTTCAGCATAGAGCCAGCACCCAGCCTGATGACTTGGCCTACCAGTTCCTAATCGATGGAAAAAAGGAAGGCGCTGCCTATACCTACGTCGAATTAGAAGAGTGGGCAAAAGCGATCGCGGCCTTACTACAGCAGCAGCAAGCCAAGGGCGAACGCGCCCTGCTGCTTTATCCTCAGGGAGTAGAAGTCGTTGCGGCCTTTTGTGGCTGTCTATATGCGGGTGTTATCGCAATTCCGGTTCCGCCGCCAGACGCAGGCCGAATGAAGCGGACCTTGCCTCGTCTACGCGAAATCATCAAAGACGCTGAAGCGAGCATCGTTCTTAGCAACGCTCGCATCATCGAAATGATTCAAGCGTCAGACATAGACTTTCCCGAATTTGATTCTATGCGGTGGGTTGATACCGAATCTGTGGATTTGGAACTCGCCAAAGACTGGAAAGACCCAGAAGTAGATAAAGACGTTCTAGCCTATTTGCAATACACCTCTGGCTCTACTTCCACGCCCAAAGGCGTCATGCTCAGCCACTATAATTTGCTTCATCACTCTGATTACTTGAAACGTGCCTGTGGCTACAGCTCTGACGGCCCAACCGTTACCTGGATGCCTTACTTCCACGACTACGGCCTCGTTGAAGGCCTGATGCAGCCACTCTATAACGGTGCGCCTTGCTACATTATGGCCCCGTTGGCCTTTGTCAAGCGTCCACTCCGCTGGCTGCAGTCGATTGAAAAATACAGCGCTACCCACAGCCAAGCACCTAACTTTGCCTATGACCTGTGCGTCCGTCGTACTAAGCCCAGTCAGCGTGAAGGTCTTGATCTTAGCAAATGGGTAAGCGCTGGTAATGCTGCCGAACCGATTAACCCTCGAGTGATGCGAGACTTTTACGAGGCTTTCAAAGACTGTGGGTTTGCGTGGGAGAACTTTGCCCCGGCTTACGGTTTGGCAGAGGCAACGCTGCTGGTGTCTTCTACTCCGATTGGCAAAGAACCCGTTATCTTAAAGCTAGAAGCCAACGAGCTAGAACAGGGCAAAGTTGTTCTAGCTTCGCCTGAGTCTTCGTACATTCGAGAGGCTGTGAGCTGTGGTCCGCTCGTGTGCGAAACAACCGTTGCTATCGTCAATCCTGATTCGCTTACTCGCTGCGATCGCAATGAAGTCGGCGAAATTTGGGTAAACGATCCCGGTGTGGCTCATGGCTATTGGCACCGACCCGATGCGACTCGCGAAGCCTTCGAGACTCAAATTGCAGATGAGGGAGCAACTCGCTACCTTCGTACGGGCGACTTGGGCTTTTTGAGAGACGGCGAGCTATACATCACTGGTCGTATTAAGGATCTGATTATTATTCGAGGGACGAATCACTACCCTCAAGATATTGAGTGGACAGTGCAACAAACAAGCCCCGTGATGCGCCCTGACTATGGCGCTTGCTTCTCGATTATTGAGGAGGGTGAAGAGCGGCTGGTGGTGGTGCAAGAAATTGAGCGATCGCAGCAACAAAATCTCCCTGCTGATGAGCTGATCACCGAAATTCGTCAGGCTATTTCAGAAGCCCACGAACTTCAAGTTTATGCCGTCTCACTCGTCAAATCTGGCAACGTGCTCAAAACATCTAGCGGCAAAATCCAGCGCCGCAAATGTAGAGCTAGTTTCTTAGCAGGCGAACTAGAAGTGCTCGCCGACTGGAGCGAAAACCCAAGACTTACCTCTAAAGTGCGCAGCTTGCAGACGGAAGTCGAATTTCTCGCTCAGCAGCTAGGCAAAAAGTAAATAGGCAAAAAGTGGCCTAGCAGAAATACTTCAGCCAAAAGCCTAAGCCCGAAATTATTGAAGAAATCACAGCCATAATCAGGAGGTCCTATTCGTGACACTCACCCAGTATCAGCTAGCTGAAAAACTAGAGCAGGCCCTAGGCCATCCACAGCAGGCAGACAGCCGTATGTCATTTCAGCAAACCGCTGAGCTTGACGAAGCCGAGCAATTTCCCCATGAGGAGATTGCATGGCTCTACGACTGGGGGTTGCAAGACTACTACATTCCTACCGAGTGCGGTGGCAAGTTCACATCCTTTGAAGAGTTCGTCGCCTTTGTCCGAGTACTCGCTCGCCGTGACCTCAACATTTCAATCGCTTTTACTACCTTATTCTGGTCATTCCTTACTTGGATGGCTGGCAGCAACGAGCAAAAGAAAAGGCTCTCCCATCTCATGCGCGAAGAGCACATCGCCATGTGCCTGTCTTATTCAGAACGGGGGCATGGCAGCGACCTCGTAGGCGGCAGCGTCACTGCAACTAAGGTTGAAGGCGGCTATTTACTTAACGGCGAAAAGTGGCCAATCAACAGAGCAACTATCTCTGATATCACCTATGTCCTCGCTCGCACCGATCCAGAAGGAGGGAACCGGGGTCTGTCACTTTTCATGGTAGAGAAAAAAGACCTAAACCCTAGCGAGTACTACAATCTCCCGAAAATCAAAACTCACGGCATTCGCGCGGCAGATATGAGCGGCATCGGCTTTAGCGACTGCTTTATCCCCGACAGCATGCTGTTAGGAAAAGCAGGCCACGGCTTGGAGCTTGGACTCAAGGGATTCCAAATTACGCGGGCACTGTGTGCCGCCTTCTCGCAAGGCGCGGCAGACACAACGATGCGCACCACCTTAAACTTTGCGGTCAATCGCAAACTCTACAGCAAAACCGTCGTTGACATGCCTCACGCACGGCGAACGCTAACACATGCATTTCTCGACATGCTGATTTGCGACTGTGTGAATATTGGTGCAGCGCGTGGCTTTCATGTGGCAACCGATCAGTTCAGCGTATGGTCTGCAGTCGATAAGTATTTCGTACCGGTCATGCTAGAGCAGGTGATGAAAGAGACTTCAGTGATTTTGGGCTCTCGCTTCTATATGCGCGACGAGCACGACTCGGGTGTCTTCCAAAAGGCGCTGAGAGATAGTGCCATCATCAGCATGTTCGACGGCAGTTCGGTTGTGAATTTGCACGCACTGATTTTACAGCGCCGGCAGCTAGCAAAAGCGCGAGTGCGGATTCGCCAAAAGCCAGACAAGCTAGCCGCTGTGCAAGCACGTTTGGCCCAAAGTTTCTCTTTAGGTACTGACGTACCCACGTTTGAGCCCAATCAGCTAGAGCTAATCAGCCGAGGCGCTGACGACGTCATGCAGGGACTTGAGGGCACTATTGTCAAGCTAGAGACACTCCGGAAATCAGATGATTCAACGCTAGATCAATCCGTACTCTCTCAGCTTGTAAAGCTTGCTCAGATTATTCTCGAAGAGATTGATGCCCAAGACGTGCTCATTACCGACTCAGCATTTGAGCACGGTCACGATCAGTCGTTTGAGAGTTTTGAGCTAGCCAAGCAGTATTGCCGTTTGCATGCGGCGATCGCCTGCATTTTGATGTGGATACACAACCGCAACAATGCAGAACTTGGCGAGTTCTTTGCGAAAGGTGAGTGGGTTGTACTTAGCGTGCACCGCCTGCTTTCTCACTTCCGCATGGATCTAAATACGCCGAGCGGGGCGTATTACGAAAATGTAGCCCAAGAACTCTTGCGGCTACACGCAGAAGACAAGATGTTTTCTATTGTTCCTTTCCAGCTTGCTCAGCTTTCCACCGAAGCTGCCAATACCCAACTTACCTATCAGGAGAATACGACCCATGCAACAGCTCCAGAACCCCAGTTCATCTGAAGCCGCTCCCGTACTCAAAATTCAGGCGTGGCTAGTAGAACAGATTGCCGAAGTGCTGTCTATCGATGCGGCTACTATTGATGTCCACCAGCCATTGACTCGCTATGGTTTGGATTCAATTGATGCGGTCACTCTAGTTGGCGATCTTGAAGATTGGTTAGATCTTGAGCTGCCTTCTACATTGCTATGGGACTATCCCAGCATCGAAAAAGCCTCTGCTTACATGGTGGAAGAGTTTAACGTAACGGTTGATTAGTCTGTCCCCGCTTGATATCAGTTCTCGATGTCAGTTATAGAGACTATTCGGGGCTTTCTACCATCCGTGTAGAGAGCCCCTTCGATTGATAAATCAGGTTGTGTAGGTGGGCGGTGTGCTCATAGCAGTAGAGCAAGACATTGAATTTTTCTGAGTTTTCATTTTGGTGGGTACTAGCGCTCACAAGCATTCCGTTTTTTGCGGTGCGCTATTTGGGCAAGGTGTTCGACTGGTGGCGCGATCGCTTCGACACCGTCGGCCTTGCTGCCCTTTCTTTGCTGCTGTTCCTCAACGCGAGCAGCACTAGCTTCGCCGTCTTCCTTTTCGAGATTTTGTTTAACTACTTCATGGTCAGCCTCATGCTGCGCCGCGAAGCTGAGGGAAACAAGAAACAGGCCAGGCTAATTGCCACTGCCGTCATCATATTTGACGTAGCTGTCTTGGCCTACTTCAAATATCTCACCTTTTTTATTGAAGATTTTGTTGGGTTAGCAACGACTGTTCCAGATGGCTGGGAATCTGGCTTTCCACTGCCCGTTTTCCAGACAATTCCACCGGGTGTTTCGTTCTACACCTTCCAAATGGTGGCTTTTGTAGTCGATTCCTACACCGCGCGTCGTAAAAAGCCAATTAAGCTACTGGACTATATCAACTTCGTCTCTTTCTTCCCACAAATCGTAGCCGGACCGATTGAAAGACGCAGTCAGCTACTTCCCCAAATCAAAGACTTTAAGTTCAAGTTTACGGCTGAGAACTTTGATATAGGCATGCGCTGGCTCTCGCTAGGCATGTTCATGAAATTTGTGCTGGGCGATAATATTGCACCTTATATCGGCACAGAAAGCGCGGGAATGATGGAAGTTGCTAACCCTTGGCTGATTTGGTTCTACGCCTTTTTGTTTACCCTTCGTATCTATTTCGATTTTGGTGGCTACAGCTTTATGGCAGTCGGCATCGCCAGAATTATCGGGGTAAAGCTAACGCTCAACTTCCTCGCGCCCTATACTTCGCGCAGCATTAACGAGTTTTGGCGGCGCTGGCACGTTTCACTGAGCACATGGTTTCGAGATTATGTCTTTATCCCCTTGATGGGTAAGCACAAAAAGTGGGCCCCGTTTTTCCTATTTGTTACCTTTACGCTGTCGGGTTTTTGGCACGGGGCAGCCTGGAACTTTATGATCTGGGGAGCGTATCATGGTGCACTGCTGCTGCTATTACGCTATGCTGGACGACCTTTTTCTCGGGTTACAAACAAGTTTGTGCAGAAGCCTCAAATCGTGTCTTGGGCACTAACGTTTGGCTCAGTGATTTTGGGCTGTTTGTTTTTCATGGATGTAGAAATTGGGCGGCTGATTACGAAACTACATACGCTGATAACGCCCTGGGACTACTCTATTAACAACTTAGTCCAGGCGGTGAGTACGTTCAACACACCTGAAGGACTGTTCTTGGGCGTGACGCTGGTACTAGCGATTATATTTCTTGCACTAGAGCATATAGCCGTTTGGAAAGAGCGCCCCGAATACGACCTGTTTTTGTCTGGATGGATGCCTAGAGTGCTGTTGGTCTTGACAGTGCTACTAGCGGCAAATATTCCATCTGAGTTTATCTATTTTGAATTCTAGGCAGAGCTAATGATGATGAAGCCTTCTAAAAAGCTATTAAGTTGGTTGGCGATCACTGGTGCTGCGTGGGGCGCTGGGTTCATTTACAACGTCAACATGGGCGGCGAGGCGTATTGGCTAAAACAGCTATATGCAAACAAGGTGGCAATCGCTGCTGAGACCGCACAGCCAAAACTCATCGTTACTGGCGGATCTGGCGCTCACTACACCATCAATTCAGATCTATTGACCAAAGAGTTAGATAGGCCTGTTGTCAATCTTGGGATCGATGGCCCTGTTGGGCTAGATGTCATTTTGGCCAGCGTTTTAGACACTGTGAAGCCTGGCGATGTGGTTCTGCTTATTCCTGAGTATCTGATCTTGGGAGAACAGGAGGATGATATTGAGGACGGTTTTGGCCCTAAGTCTGGAATGTTCGGCGTGGCAATTGGCCAGCCCGGGCTAGGCGGCGTTCCGCCTAAGCGACTGGCGTTAGAAACCTTGCAGTTGGGGGTGCCTTCACTACGTCAGAGCGTCAAGGCAATGGTTGATATAGCTGAGGAGGGCCAGCTTGCAGGATATTACGACGGCCCATTGACCGAGCGGGGCGACCCGATAGAAACCAAGCTGCGAGAGGGTGAATGGTGGCCATTAGAAATTAAGGCACCCGCTTCTTCTCATGCTTTGGCACGGATAGAGCAGTTTAGAGAAGAAGTAGAGGCCAAAGGCGGGGCGCTAATTCTTTCAATTCCTTGGATATATGGCGATGTAGAAGGTGAGCAGACATTAGAAAACGTGCAGAATATAGCAGATGCGTTTGCTGACATTGCGCCAACGATTGTGGACCTAGAAACGCTGAATGTGCAGGCAACGCCAGCGCTGTTTGCGGATACGCAGTACCATTTGACGCCAGAAGGAAGAGAAGTGCGATCGCAGCAGCTCGCTGAACAGCTCAAACCGCTATTAGGAGAACCCTGATGGTGCGCTCTCCACATATTTGTATCGTGGGCGGTGGCTTTGGCGGTTTGTATACGGCGCTGTATTTGCAGAAGTATCGCCATCTCAAAAGCAGTCGAATCACGCTGATAGAACCTAACGATCAGTTTGTCTTTTTTCCGATGACGTATGAGCTGATTACAGACGAGCTTAAGCAGTGGGAGCTGTTCCCCACGTATAGCAGCTTACTAGCGGGTACGAACGTTCGCTGGCAGCAGGCCCGTGCAGAGTCTGTGAATGTCGCTGAGCGAACAGTGACCGTTTCGAGTGGAGAAACGTTTTCTTACGACTACCTTGTCCTGGCAACCGGTGCTGAGAGCCGTCCAATTAATATTCCAGGGCTCAACGAACATGCGCTGACTTTTCGCTCTTACCAAGATGCATTGACTTTGAATGCTCGGCTAGAACAGCTGGTACAAACTCAAGCTATCCAAGCTCAATCTGAGCGGATGAGCCCGGTCTACATCACGGTGGTCGGTGGCGGCGCGAGCGGTGTAGAGCTGGCCTGCAAAGTGGCTGATTACTTGGGCGATCGCGGCAAAATTACGCTGGTAGAACGCAGCGATAGCTTGCTGGCCCCTTTCCCCACAGGGATTCAAAAACAGGCAAGACGGGCGCTGGCCAAGCGGCAGGTAAATGTGCTGATGAAAACAGGTGTCTCGGCTATTAGCGCTAATACCGTCACGCTGCAAGAAACAGAAGAGGACTCGGTAGTGCCTAGTCATCTGACGCTATGGGCAGTGGGTACGCAACCGCGCCCGTGGTTAGGCGAGCAAGTGGTCAAACAAAATGACGGTGGCCAGCGGCTGACCCGACGATCGCTACAGCTAGTCGACTACGACAATGTGTTTGTGCTAGGCGACAGTGCTGACGTGCGAGGGCCGAAGGGAAATGCTGCCCCAAATACCGCGCAAGCTGCTTTTCAGGCAGCAAGCCGAGTAGCCGCGAATCTAGCCGCTATGACCAGGGGAAAGGACCCTAAACCGTTCAACTACCTGCACCTGGGCGACATGATCACGCTAGGGATTGGCGATGCTGGCTTATCAAGCTTTGGCATTACACTCGGTGGCCGATTAGCGGCAGTGATTCGCCGAGGGGTGTATGTTTTTCGGATGCCGACCCGGCGACACCAGCTCAAAGTAGGTCGCCGCGCTTTGGGTGAATTGTTTCGGGCAATTCTGCCGCCTTGGCGAAAGCGATCTCCTCACCCTTCTACAGACCACCGCGCTCAATCTTCACTTCATTGAATCTAGCTATGACTTCTGCGCAACCTAGTCAAACCCCTGAAAAATCAAGCGGCTGGTTTAGCGATCGCTACAGTTTAGATGTGCGATCGCTTGCCCTTCTGCGCATCGGTTTGGCTCTTGTTATTCTGGTAGACCTATTGACTCGCGCAGGCGATCTTGTCGCGCACTACACCGATCTGGGCGTAGTGCCGCGTGCGGTTTTAAACGACGGGCTTTTGAAGCCCGGCTACTGGTCACTACATGCGCTAAGCGGCTCGCCATGGGTGCAGGGGACTTTGTTTTTGGTGGCTGGGCTAGCAGCCGTTGCCATGCTCATCGGCTATCACAGCCGAGTCGCGGTCATTGTCTCGTGGGCCCTCCTTATTTCTCTACACAACCGCAATCCGCTACTAATCTTTGCGGCAGATGACGTGTTGCGAGCCGTCATGTTCTGGGCAATGTTTTTGCCCTTAGGCGCGGCATACTCTGTAGATCGCGCTATGAATACTGCCACTCGCCCTATCCCCTTACGCATCTTTTCAGGGGCGACGGTTGCGCTGATGGTTCAGCAGTGTTTTATCTACATTTTTTCGGCTGTCTTTAAGACGACTAATACTGACTGGTGGCCAAACGGCACAGCGGTTTACTACTCGCTGAGCTATGACCAGTATGTAACAGCCTTAGGTCATTTTTTATCGACATTGGGTCCGTTATTAACAGCCTTCACCTTAGTCACACTTGTGGTGGAATGGGTCGGCCCTCTGCTGCTATGGTCTCCAATCAAAAACGATGCCTGCCGTATGGTAGCAATCATTATCTTTGTCTCACTGCACGCCGGGTTCGGTCTGACGCTAAATCTGGGAATTTTTCCCTTCTTGAGCATCTTTACCTGGCTCGCATTTATTCCTACATCCTTTTGGGAGTCGCTAGGTGAGCGTGTGTACACGCCGCCTCGCCAAAATCTGAAGATTTTTTATGATGCGGACTGCGGTTTTTGTAAAAAGGTCGTTCATCTGATTCGAATGCTTTTAGTGTTGCCACACACCCCGCTCGCGACGGCCCAGAGCATTCCTGACATCAACGAGGCAATGGAGAAGCAAAATTCTTGGGTAATCGTTGATTGGAAAGGTCAGCATCACTACAAATTCGAAGGCATTGCCTATGTCGTAAGTCTATCGCCAGTGTTTGGTTGGTTTGCACCCGTGCTGCGATGGAAGCCTGTAATGACAGTAGGAACCCGCCTATACGAATGGATTGCCAGCAATCGTCGTAAGGCTGGCTATATGACGCGCCCCTTCAAATTTAAGCCTTTGCATGTAAAGACACCTGGTTGGCTAAGTGCGATCGCATTTCTTATCATCACGCTGACCTTCGTCTGGAACTTGCGCAGCATTGTCACCCACCGATCCTTTGTCGATAGCCCTACGCCCGCCGTCAGCGTGGTTCGCCGTATCACCAATAGTCGAACGGCCCAGCGGCTAGACTGGCTCTCACAGGTGACCCGGCTCGATCAGTCGTGGAGTATTTTTGCACCGGGGCCGCCAAAAGATGACGGTTGGCATGTTGTCGTTGGTACGCCTAAAGGTGAGGCAGATGCAAATGAAATTGATGTGCTGCGGCCTAAAGCTGCGCTATCTTTTGCTAAACCCTCATTGAGCGATCGCGCCCGCTTTTATAAAAACATGCAATGGCGTACTCTCTACATCAACCTCAATCGCAATGTAGGTCAAAAGGTTTTACCTAGCTATGGCGCGTATTTGTGTCAGCGCAGCGCTGATGCTGGAACACCGCTAAACGCATTCCAAATCTACTTCATGGATGAGCGAACGGTCGCTCCTAGTGAAACCCAGAAGGTGGAAAAAGAGTTGATATGGGAGCAAACCTGCTCTACCCAATGATTTTGGCTAGTCATCTGGCCCATGAGCTAGCCAGCTAGCTAAAAGCCAATCCCCCGGAGCCAGCCCTTCAAAATCAGCACTTAAGTCACTGTCTTAGTAGGTCAGCGCTCAGAGTACGATTACTATGCACAGGAGGCGTACGATATAGTAACTGAACCCTAGACGGTTGCAGCTTTAGTAGACATGACAAACTCTTCGCAGTGGTTCGGACCGTTTAGCCGAATCAGACAGTGGTTCGCCAAAACGCCTGAAAGAGCATTAGATCAAGCATACGAAGCCGCACTAAAAATTCGTCAGCTTGAAGATAGCTACTTCGAGGGCAGACCCATCACCAGCAGCAGCGGATATAGCCCAAGTGCCTATCGGCTGCTGCAAAAAGATCTTAAAAAATACCTGTCTGTCATTCGACGAAGAATGGCCAAATTTAGGGCAAGCAGCAATACGCTGCCAATGTCTGATTCACCGCAGCTTAGTACACCGCTTCCAGACGATGTTCCGCTCAATCAGATCAACGGTCCAGCAATCTTTCTGCGTAAGCTACAGCTCATAGACGACGTCTTAGCTAGCTACGAGCAGGTCTCAACCTTAGCGCTCAAGCAGTCTACCCAATCTCAGCCTCGCCAGCCGCAGACCTCAAAGAGAGCTGCGCTTTCTACCAATGAAGAGTCGCGATCACTGACGCCTGCTGACGATACGCCCAACCAAGCACTGAGCACCCGCAGCAGTTTTCTACCTCGCTCCATACTAAGAACGGTTGATCGCATAAAGCAGGATCTTGATCCTGATGCGGAAGTCGAAGTTGTTCGCAACTTTCGCAGTTCAAAAACGCAGACAACAGTGGCAATTACCTTTGTTTTGCAGCTGGTCATTGTGCCTCTGCTCGCTCAATACCTTAGTAAAAATTTCATAGTAGCCCCAATCGTAGAGTATGCACGAGACTCTACCCAAGCAGAAGTTTTCTTGAATATGGAAATGGAAGAAGACGCACTGCACGAGCTTCAGCAGTACGAAGAACGATTCCGCTTTGAGGTTTTAATTGGGAAAGCACCGGAGCTCAGCGAGGTCGAAATTGAAGACAGGGTGCGGGAAAAGGCCTTTCAAATTGAAGAGGAATACCGAGCACGCAGCGCTGATGCAGTAGAAAATGTCTTTGCTGACGTGATTGCAGTGCTCAGCTTTTCACTGTTGCTTACTAGCCGAAAAGATCAGGTTGCTACGCTCAAGTCATTCATTGACGAAATCGTCTACGGACTGAGCGATAGCGCCAAGGCTTTTATTATTATTTTACTCACAGACACTTTCGTCGGATTTCACTCGCCTCACGGCTGGGAAGTCCTTCTAGAAGGTGTAGCCGACCATTTGGGCCTACCCGCCAATCGCAATTTTATCTTCCTGTTTATCGCAACCTTTCCTGTCATCTTAGACACAGTCTTCAAATACTGGATTTTCCGCTACCTCAACCGCATTTCACCCTCAGCCGTCGCAACTTATAAGACGATGAATGAATAGACAATTCCTTGCCAGGTAAATCAAAAATCCTCTCAAACCTGCTTGCTTGAAAGGATCCTTTAAATCTAACCATCTCTAGACACGGCTATCCTTACAACTTAGCTATCTGGAGCTGCCTAGGAAATGAAAAATAGAATAAGCAGCTTAAGGTATAGCCTACGTCCCCGTTTTCTTGCTAGCCGTTTGGATGTACAAGATCAACAGAAACACTGTGGGAACAAACACAAACAAAACGCTGGCTACAAAACCCAGTTTGTTAGTTTCCATGAGAGCCTACCTACTCCTAAACATTATTCAGCCTACGGACTTTAGCATAGCACTCTAAAGCTATCCCTACGGTCGCGATACAGTCGCGATCACGACACTGAGCTTGATTCACCAACCTATTGCAACAGAGCCTATTGTCGAGACGGGCCCATCAGGACAAGCAGCTTCAGCTAGCAGCAGAGGTAGATTCAGTCACGTCTTGCTCACTGCTGACCGAAGCAGCTTCACGTGCGATCGCTTCAGCCTTCGCTTTTTTCAAGCTTTCCTTCTTATTAGGCTTAGTGACAACACTAATCGGACCATTCACGGTGGTCTGACAGGCTAGGCGACAGGTCGAAGGACGCTTCTTCAGCATTCGATCTTCGACAGCAGTTCGCGGCGAGAGGTTGCCTACGCCTTCTACAACATCAACTACGCAGGTACCGCACTGCCCATAACCGCCGCACTGGGCAAGCTTGCCCATAAAGGTATAGATGTCAATATTGTTCTCCTGGGCCTTGAATCTCAGGTTCGAGCCAAAGGAAACATCAATTTCTTTATTTTCTTTAACAAACTTAATATTGGCCATAACCTACTGTTCCACCTGTTTTATGCAGCTATCTACTGGCGCGGTTGCTGATTCTAACGGCTGCGTTGCTTGCCCCAAAGATTGAGAGATAGTTACACTTCTTTATACACCTTCATTTTTACACTTTTGTAGGCAAACCTAGCTAAGCTGGCATATTTTTCCTAGTTTCCTTCAACGGAAAAGAGAAAAACCTGCCCAAATATCAGCTTTAACTCGGTCTGCGAGGGTTCTATTTCTGGTAGCCTTAGTAGTATCTGAAGTCTTTTTACAGGACGTCAAGTATTTATTAACAAGGTTTTCGCTTTACTAAACTTTAGTTTGGACTCCAATTGGAATCTGAGCTTTTGATAGGCAGCGAAGCACGATTTTTAGCAAATAACAAGGAGGAGCGTAATCAATGGGTCTACCTTGGTACCGAGTACATACCGTTGTTCTAAACGATCCAGGCCGACTGATTTCTGTACACCTAATGCATACAGCACTGGTGGCAGGCTGGGCCGGTTCTATGGCACTGTTCGAGCTGTCAACTTTCAATCCGAGCGATCCTGTTCTTGACCCCATGTGGCGGCAGGGCATGTTTGTGCTTCCCTTCATGACACGCTTGGGCGTGACGGGCTCTTGGGGGGGCTGGGACGTTACCGGTGCGACCGGTATAAATCCTGGTTTCTGGTCTTTTGAAGGTGTAGCGATTGCACACATCGTATTGTCTGGCCTTTTGTTCCTAGCGGCTGTATGGCACTGGGTTTACTGGGATTTAGAGCTATTTCGCGATCCCCGTACAGGCGAGCCTGCGCTGGACCTGCCCAAAATGTTTGGCATTCATCTATTTCTATCAGGTCTACTATGCTTCGGCTTCGGAGCTTTTCACCTAACTGGCCTTTGGGGCCCAGGCATGTGGGTTTCTGACCCATATGGGCTTACAGGCCACGTTCAAGGCGTTGCGCCTGAGTGGGGACCAGCGGGCTTTAACCCGTTTAACGCTGGCGGCGTAGTGGCTCACCACATCGCAGCAGGCATCGTTGGAATTGTAGCCGGCTTGTTCCATCTGACTGTCCGTCCGCCGCAGCGTCTGTACAAGGCACTGCGTATGGGTAATATCGAAACCGTGCTCTCTAGCTCGATTGCAGCTGTATTTTTTGCCGCCTTCGTTGTGGCTGGCACGATGTGGTACGGCTCTGCGACTACACCTATCGAGCTTTTCGGACCAACCCGCTATCAGTGGGACGGCAGCTACTTCGCAACTGAAATTGATCGTCGTGTTCAACGCTCTGTTGCGACCGGGGCCTCTCTAGAAGAAGCTTACGAAGCTATTCCTGAGAAGCTTGCTTTCTATGACTATGTCGGCAACAGTCCTGCTAAAGGTGGTTTGTTCCGTGTAGGCCCGATGGATTCTGGCGATGGTATTGCTACAGCTTGGCTGGGGCACCCTGTTTTTCATGATGGCGATGGTCGCGAACTGACGGTTCGTCGTCTACCCAACTTCTTTGAGACCTTCCCTGTAGTCCTGTTCGACAAGGACAATCAGCTACGTGCTGATATTCCTTTCCGTCGGGCTGAGTCAAAGTACAGCTTTGAGCAGACGGGTGTAGAGGTTGACTTCTACGGCGGTAGGCTGGACGGGCAGCACATCAATGATCCTGCGGCTGTTAAGCGCTATGCACGTAAAGCTCAGCTAGGCGAGCCCTTCTCGTTCGACCGCAAGACTATGGATTCTGACGGTGTATTTCGCTCTAGTCCTCGTGGCTGGTTTACCTATGGTCATGCTGTCTTTGCGCTGCTGTTCTTCTTCGGCCACATCTGGCATGGCGCTCGTACGCTGTTTAGAGACGTGTTTGCGGGTGTTGACCCTGACCTATCACCTGAACAGGTTGAGTGGGGGTACTTCCAGAAGGTGGGTGACCTCTCGACTAAAGCTGCAAACAAAAGCTAGAAGCAAATAGATTAAAACCGTCAGCAGGTTGGGTAGCTAAGCGTTTCTCAACCTGCTGACGGCAAGCTTTTCTAATAGCAAGCTTTTTTCGAAAGGCTCAGCTTAGATGCTCGAGAAAGTCTATGGATTTGATAGACTTTAGACATGTACTTAACTTACTGGGGATGAACCATGGAAGCTGTTGCTTACATTTTGATTTTTGCACTCATCATTGGCACCTTGTTTTTTGCGATCGCATTTCGCGAGCCACCCAAAATTACTAAGGACTAGAGAGTAGCAGGCACCTGTAAGATCTACAGGAAACAGGCACTGCCCATAACTATTGGCCAGCTAGGGCCTCATCTTCCTCTGTTAGAGTGATAAGTGAGGTCCTAGTTTTTTTTCTTGAGGAATAATTTACTTATTGAGAAACTCGTACCTCTCAGCTCGAGCTAGTTTACTTGACTGTTGGCCCAGCTACTGGTGGCCAGAGATTAGGTCGATTGTGTCATTTTGGCGTAACGTTGCCCTAAGAAAACCCTGATTTACCCTGGCCTTGTGGAGGCCTAGCCTGATGCAATGTCCATTTTGTCAGCATCCGAGCAATCGTGTCTTAGAATCACGCTCGGCAGAGAGCGAGCGCAGCATTCGTCGGCGTCGAGAGTGTCTAGAATGCGAACGCCGCTTTACTACTTATGAACGGATCGAATACGTACCGATTACGGTGGTCAAAAGAGGCGGCAATCGCGAGTCATTTAATCGCTCTAAGCTTTTACGCGGCATCGTTACCGCTTGCGAAAAAACAGGCATTAGCGCTCGTACCGTAGAAGTGCTCGTAGACGAGATCGAGTCGGGGTTACAGCAACAGGCCATCAGAGAAGTAACCAGTGAAGAAATTGGAGAACGTGTACTGCGCTCCCTACAGCAAGTGAGTGAAGTAGCCTATGTTCGTTTTGCCTCCGTGTATCGGCAGTTTCAGGGTATTCGTGATTTTACCGAAGCGCTCAGCCATCTAGAAGACAAAGATAATCGCAGCGGCGAAGTTATAGAATTAAAAACAGAGGGCCGAGTAGCCTCTTCTGTCTAGCCATCGTGTCAGCGGACGTTTATGAATTGTGTGAGCTGCCTGCCAAAAATCGGGTGACTTTTCTTTCCGCTGTAGCGTATGATATATATCTTGTGACAAGAACCTCAAAGGCCAGCAAAGCCTTTTCTCACTGAAAACTTTAGTAAGATTGATAAGTGGTACGCTTGCTCTTTCAACTGTTGGGCATACGACCACGAGGTGTTCACTCGTTCGCGGAGAAAAACTGTAGGAAACATCTAGCATGGCCAACCCGGATACCCAAAGCACTGACCAGACTGCTGACATTGGTTTCACTCATGAGGATTTTGCGGCACTCTTAGACCAGTACGATTACAATTTCAACCCTGGCGATATTGTCCCTGGGACAGTATTTAGCATCGAACCGCGGGGCGCACTAATCGATATTGGCGCTAAAACGGCTGCCTATCTCCCTATACAGGAGATGTCCATCAACCGGGTAGAAGGCGCAGAAGAAGTTTTGCAGTCTAACGAGACCCGTGAGTTCTTTATCCTCACTGATGACAATGAAGATGGTCAGTTAACGCTTTCTATCCGTAGGATTGAGTACATGCGTGCGTGGGAGCGCGTTCGTCAGCTTCAGCAAGAAGATGCGACGGTCCGCTCGATCGTATTTGCCACTAATCGAGGGGGCGCTCTGGTAAGAATCGAGGGCCTGCGTGGATTCATTCCGGGCTCTCATATCAGCACTCGAAAACCCAAAGAGGATCTCGTTGGTGAAGAGCTGCCTCTAAAGTTTTTAGAAGTTGACGAAGAACGTAATCGTTTAGTTCTCAGCCATCGCCGCGCGCTAGTAGAACGGAAGATGAACGGTCTACAGGTGAGTGAGGTTGTCTTGGGTACAGTGCGTGGCCTCAAGCCTTACGGCGCATTTATTGATATCGGCGGCGTTAGCGGTCTGCTGCACATCTCCGAAATTTCTCATGATCATATCGACACGCCTAATTCAGTGCTCAATGTGAACGATGAGATTAAGGTGATGATCATCGATCTAGATGCCGAGCGGGGTCGAATTTCGCTGTCAACCAAACAGTTGGAACCTGAGCCGGGTGATATGGTGAAAAACCCTGACTTGGTCTACGACAAAGCTGAGGAGATGGCAGAGCGCTATCGTGAGCAGCTAAGACAGAAGGCACTCGGTGAATCTGGCGGTGGCGAGATTGAGACATCTGAAGATGCTTATGTTGAGGAGCCAGATTTGGCTACTGTCGAATAGCGACCAGCAAAGGCGATCAACGAACAAGCTCAACGCACTGCTTTGCTGAAGGCGCTTTACTAGGAGCATTCTGCTCATAGCATTCAGCCGAGTATTCAGCTAAGTTCTGATACCACGAGAGGGAGGGTTATATCAACCCTCCCTTTTTGTGCATATGCCTTGCGTACGTCGCTGTAGTAGGGCGCTATGTGCGTCGCTGAGTAGGATTGTTTGCTTTATAAACCTATTTGCTTTGTGAAACTATGGCGACCATTCGCTGTCATGGACAAGTCTTTGAATCGGTTCAGGCAGTCTTGTTTGATAAGGATGGAACACTAGCTAATGTAGAGGAATATTTAAGAAAACTGGGTTTTGAGCGATCGCGCCTTGTAGCCAGACAGGTATCCTCCATGCAGGCAATTGCTCTAGAAGCCGCAATCCTTAGGACCTTTGGGCTATCTCCGCAGTGGCTAGACCCAGCAGGTTTGTTAGCGGTGGGTAGCCGCCAAGATAATGAAGTTGCGGCGGCAGCATGCATGGCAGCTATTGGATGGGGTTGGGTTGCCGCTGTCGAGGCAGTCAAATCAGCGTTTATTGAGGCTGAATCTGCATTGGCCCCCAAGGTTTGCCAAACGCCTCTGCTACCCGATGTGCGATCGCTGCTACGGAGCTTGAACAGTGCGAACATTGTCACCGGAATTGTTTCTTCGGACCTGCATTCAGAGGTTGTTGCTTTTGTCGATTATTATCAGCTTCCGGGTATCGCTTGGTGCTGTGGCGCTTCAGCAAAGATGCCCCCGAAGACGCAAGCAGATTTCTTAAAAGTTGCTTGTACCGCTCTTTCAGTTCCTTGCGCGCAGACTCTGATTATTGGCGACTCTGCTGCTGATTTGGCACTAGCTGGCCAAGGGGCTGCTGGTTTTTTGGGAATGACCGGTGGCTGGCAAGATCCACCGGTCATTTCCGTGACGGCCACCACCTTTAATAACCTGGCTCAAGTTGAAGTTTTCAAGTAGAAGCCTATTAGCGCTTTAGATGGGTGAAAAGGTAGCCTTGGTAGATACTCGTAATACGTGTATTTTCATATAAGCATTGATGCTGCACCGTCGTAAGCTTGTCCTATTGGATTTAGAAAGCTACAACTATTGAGTTCTGGTTAAGGAGAATTGGCTATTGTCTCGTCGCTATCTGTTTACGTCAGAATCGGTCACAGAGGGACATCCTGATAAAATATGTGATCAAATCTCAGACACTATATTGGATACTGTGCTGGCTTTGGACCCGGCTAGTCGAGTAGCCGCTGAGGTAGTAGTCAACACGGGCTTAGTGGTTGTTACCGGCGAAATCACCTCTAAGGCGACGGCCAATTTTGTGAAAATAGTTCGTCAGAAAATTGCTGAGATTGGCTACACCGATCCTAAAAATAACGGCTTTTCAGCAGATAGCTGTTCTGTACTGATTGCTTTAGATGAGCAGTCTGCAGATATTGCTCAAGGGGTAGATCAGGCTCAAGAAACGCGCGAGCAAACAAGCGACGAACGCTGGGATGCTGTTGGGGCTGGCGATCAGGGCATTATGTTTGGCTTTGCCTGCAACGAAACGCCTGAGTTTATGCCACTGCCAATTTGTCTGGCGCATCGGATTTCGCGCGAGCTAGCACTGGTTAGAAAAAGCGGTAAGCTAGCTTACTTGGGTCCTGATGGGAAAACGCAGGTCACGGTAGAGTACGAAGATGGCAAGCCAGTCGGCATTGATACTATTTTAGTTTCTACGCAGCATGCTGAAACGATTGGCGAACTAGCAAACAACGAAGCAGTGCAGGCAAAGATTAAAGAAGATCTGTGGGAAGCCGTTGTACTACCTATTTTTAAGGGATTAGATGTGCAGCCAACTGAGCGCACTCGCTTTTTAGTAAACCCAACCGGTAAGTTTGTAATTGGTGGGCCTCAGGGTGATTCTGGGCTGACGGGTCGCAAAATTATTGTTGATACCTACGGAGGCTATTCTCGTCATGGGGGAGGGGCTTTTTCGGGGAAAGACCCTACTAAGGTGGACCGTAGTGCTGCCTATGCCTGTCGGTACGTGGCGAAAAATATCGTAGCAGCTGGACTGGCTGATAAGTGTGAAGTACAGCTGAGCTACGCCATTGGTGTGGCCCGCCCGACTAGTATCTTTATCGAAACGTTCGGCACTGGACAAGTCTCTGACGACGTGCTGTTAAGTCTGGTGAATGAGCATTTTGAGCTTCGTCCGGCGGGCATTATTGAGACGTTTAATTTGACAAAGTTGCCTTCTGAGCGCGGCGGTCGTTTTTACCAAGATGTCGCAGCCTATGGTCACTTTGGCCGAGACGATCTAGATTTGCCTTGGGAAAAAACAGACAAAGTGGATGATCTTAAGGCGGCAACAGATCAGCGAACAGCTGTCGGCGTGTAGGCTGTTGAACTGAGACTGGTCCAAGTTAATGGACCCATCAAGCTAACAAAGCCATCTGACTAATTAATCGAAGCGCTTCGTTTCTGTCGCTCTGCCGGAACGAAGCGCTTTGGCTGGTTTAAAGGGATAGTGGTCTCGAGGTTTGGTGCTAAGGTTAAAATAAGATTTGAGCAATTTGCTGGTATGACACCTTTTCCTCCCTACAGACCTAAAACGCTATCTTTAGGCCCGCTGGAAGCTGAAATAATTGGAATTTTGTGGCAACTAGGAGCGACGTCGGCAACGGCAGTGCATCAGCATATTTTGGCGGATATTGATCGCGAGCTGACTTATTCTTCGGTGTCTACAGTGCTGAAGCGGCTGTTGAAGAAAGGGTGGGTGGCTTGCGATCGCCAAAGCCGAGTGCATATTTGGACTACGCTAGTCTCCGAGCGCGACGCTGACATTCTTCAGGCACGTGAGCAGCTACGGCAGTTTTTGGCGGTGGGCAGCCCTGAGATTGTGGCGGCATTTGCGGACGAGCTAGACGATGCTAGCCTGGCGCAAATGGATGCGATCGCTCAAAAGATAGAAGCTGCTCGTCAAGCTAGACAGCAGCAGGAGCAGGCAAAACAGCAACAGGAACAGCAGCCATGATGCATGTGCACATGATTGTAGTAGCGGTTGCAATCGCACTCGTCATGCGTTTGCTTAGCTCAGCTACAGCTCTTTCTATCAGACCGTCTTCTCAGAACTGGCAGCGCCGGTGGACCCGGTCGCTAAGTGCCTTTGTGGTTCCCCCGCTTTTCTTGCTCATGACGGCCACTGCCGTAGTCATCATGGGCTATAGTAGCTGCCACGAGTGGGAAGGTTACTTGAGCTATGGCGTTTCACTCAGCTTTGTGCTGCTAGCGATCTTGCTATGGTTACACCTGGGGTGGCGCTCTTTTACCTCAGAGCGAGCGGCTCGCAATTATTCGCTACGAACGATTCATACCGCCTTCGGACCTGTCAGTGGCCGCCTGATTGACGTACCATTGGCTTTTAGCGCACAGGTTGGGTTATTTTCCCCTGAGCTGGTGGTCAGTGAAGGGCTGATACACCACCTAGATGACGCGCACTTAGCAGCCGTCCTAGCTCACGAGAAAGGGCACCAGCACTATCGAGATACCTTTTGGTTCTGGTGGCTAGGTGGCTTGCGCCATCTGACATTTTGGTTGCCAGGAACAAAAGCTTTGTGGCAAGAACTGCTGCTGCTCAGAGAGCTAAGGGCCGATCGCTGGGCTGCGCGTTCGGTTGACACGCTAGTGCTTGCAGAGTCGCTGCTAAGCGTAGTATCTATGCCGCTAAAGCTAGGTGGCCCGCCGCTGCCCGACGCTGTCTACGCTGCATTTAGCTGTCCGGTGTCGCCCAGTCGACTATCGCAGCGGATCGATGCTCTCTTAGCTACAGAGATTGTAGAGAACACCACAGAGTCGAGCGGTAGCTTAGTCAGTCAGCAATGGGTTTCGATGGCATCGGCGCTGACACCGCTGCTAACTATTCCATTTCACCACTAGAATTGGCTATGAGGATCGACTATTAAAATCGGCTATAAGGCGGTACTGTCTACACCGCAAGGAGCTATTGATTGTTGATAAGAGCCGCGTTGAAAGAATGGTCAGTAGCAGTAGACGCCCTAACTGCGGGTGAAACCATATTGCTACTACGCAAAGGTGGTATTAGAGAAGACAACGGCCAATTTTCGGCCCAAGCTGACAAGGTCGCACTTTTTCCGACCTTTGAGCATCAGCAGCGTGCTCTACTAAAACCAAAGTATCAAAGTGCGGTGGAGCCTGTGACGCCTGGATGGCATCCACAGACAGTTGAGCTGAAAGCCTGGGCTGAGATTACCCATATCTTTTTAACCCGCCAGATCGATCAGGTTGCTACGATCGAGCCTTTTCACATCTGGCAGCCACAGCTCGCTGAAGAACGCTTGAAATGGAAGCCCAATCAGCCGCTGTATGTGCTAACGCTAAGAGCCTACCGGTTTTCATCCCCGGTAGTCATTCCTTGGCAATCGGCGTATGGTGGCTGCCGGTCTTGGATTAGTCTAGAGCAAAGTCTAGACACAGACGGTGGGGTAGCGGCGATTTCAGAAGCTGAGTATTTAGCCCAAGTAGCCGTCATACAGAGCCTTTTAACGATTTGAGGCGGTCTCTGCCGCGACACCGACATCACTGGCGATCGCATGAGCGGCTCGACCAGCGGCATCAGCCGGTTCGGGTGCATTTTCTCTATCGTCTGCCTGATAGGTCTGTTCGCTATTATCGTCAGTAGGTTCGTCGACCAGGCGAGGGACAACAATAGTGACCGTTGTCCCTTTACCTTGGCCCTCACTATAAATCGTAATATCGCCCTGCATCAGCCGCATAAAGTTCTGCGAAATTGCTAGCCCTAGCCCGGTCCCCTCATAGGGACGTGTGTGCGAGCCATCAACCATCACAAAGGGTTTAAAGAGCTTGGACAGGTGTTTTGACTCAATTCCGATACCAGAATCAGCGATCGCGATTTTTACCCAAGGACCAGAAGGCATGTAGAGGTCGGTAGCGTACTCTTCAGAAGATGCAGAGCTTTCATCGGTAGTGATTGTAATCGCAATCGTCCCTTCATCTGTAAACTTCATTGAGTTAGAGAGCACATTTAGCAGCACCTGCTTAAAGCGCGAATGATCTACAGGAATTGTGACTGGATCGGTAAATTCAGGGCGAATCAACCGTAATCCCTTTTCTTGCAGCTGCGCAGCCTGCATCTCTATCACTTCTTGCAAAACACGCCGCAGATCAACTGATGTAATGTTGACATCTAGCGTACCAGCCTCAATTTTAGAAATACTCAGAATATCCTCGATCACAGAAAGCAAATGCATTGCCGCGCTGTTTGCCTGCTCCAAAAATTCTACTTCTTCTTCCTCTGAATCGCAGAGCTTGTCTTTCACCAGATGAATAGATCCGATGATGCCATTGAGCGGTGTTCTTAGCTCGTGCGAAGTATTAGCCAAAAACTCATTCTTTAGCTGGTTAGCCAGCTGAGCATCTTGCCAAGCGCGGCGAAGCTCAGCAGAGTTTTCCTCCAATCGTCGTAGCATTCTCTCAATCACCGTACCCAGATAGTTCAGCTCCCATATTTGAGAGCCGCTGGGCGCTGGTGGGAGCTGAGAGAGGTCATCAACATCTTGGGTATAGCGAATCAGCCTTTCTATCGGTAGTGACAAGCTGCGTGATACATACAGCGCTAGTAATACGCTGGCAATTAGCAGTCCACTATTGAGTAAGAACAGGACTTGCCGAATAGCAGTTAGTCCATAGAGCGCTTTTTCTAAGGGAGTAACGGCTAAAATAGTCCAAACCTTATTCTGTTTGGGGCTTACAGGCACCTCAAATCCGCTGTATCCAGCTAGCCACTCACTGTCTTCTCCGCTCAAAAAGCGAAATAAATGCACGAAGTCACTTTTCCCTGCTTTGACGCTGCCAATCACGCTTGAGTACTTATTAGCATCTCGAAGCTCCGAAATATTTCGCCCTACCTGAGTGAGATCGGGGTGCGTCACAATGACCTGATTTTGATCGATAACGACCGTTTCTCCTACTAGGGACTGCGGAGAGATATCTTGCAGTTGAAAGAGATGAACCTCCATAGCAAGCGTGTAAAGCAGTTCGCCTTCTTTGCTGTAGATCGGGCTCGCGACAATAAACTTAATAAGCGCTCTGTTGTCTGGGACCGCTGCAATTTCGGCGGCAGACAGCGTACGGCCTAGCCCAGGGGAAAATACGTAAAAATCGGCATTCTCTACGCTCCCGTCTTGCAGCCAAGGCACCTGCTTGGCACTAGGAACGATAGAACGAGTAGGCCCGTCGCTAGGCAAGTTTTCTTGAGTATCACTGGTGACGTCGCTATTATCACTGCGGCAGGTATTGATATCAGAGAGTTGATTTTGAGGCGCTTTCAACTCAACGCAGCCAATGGTGTATGGTGTCGCATCCTGGGTAAAGCGGTCCAGAAGCTCTTCAATAGCGGCAACATCGCCAGCTTGAAAATCTTCCGTCTGGGCAAGCAAATCTAGCGTGGCTTCGACGGATTGAATTCCGGTCTCCAGCGCTTCTGCTTTGCGAATAGCGCTGCTTGTTAAGTTCTGCCTTGCAGTTGTGAGCAAGCTGGTGCGGGCTTTGCGTAGGACAACGGCCTGTCCAATAAATAAGATGGGCAGGCTGAAGGCCAAAATTCTTAGCAGTAAGTTGCGCCGAAATGAACGCGGATGATTATCCATGAATACGAGAAACGCTAGTCTCAGAAGGTTGCGAAAATAATGACCCCAACATAAGCAATCGCAGAGTTTTCTGTCACAATGACAGGCATTTGGGGACAGACAGTTGGAGACAAGCTTTTAGGAAAGCCTGCGAGGTCTCTAAGCCGTTCTCGGAGCCGTACATACACGGATAGAGGTGGGTGAGTGGATACCCAAAGGCATAGAGGAATTCACACTCTGCAATTCTTCTTACTTAGTCTATCTGCCAAGTCCGTACCATTGCCTAAGTTAGCAGGAAAGTTACGACTGCCTTTAATAAAGATGAAGACTCACGCATAGATAACGAAAATAGTTGATAGGTGTAGTGGGTAGGTGTGAATGATGTATGGTTTTAGCGGTCTGTATCTCATCAGGAGGACAGGGTTTTGACTGGGCCTTCTATGACACGGCCCCACATTGCAGTGGTACTGGCCATGAGTGCCGATGGTAAAATTGCCGATGCCTCGCGGGCAGCAGCAAGGTTTGCCTCAAAAGCAGACAAAGCCCATTTGGAGCAACAGGTAGCAAAAGCGGATGCGACTTTGTTTGGCGCAGGTACGCTGAGGGCCTACGGGACAACGCTGCCGGTATCAAATCTGACACTGATTGAGGAGCGGCGATCGCGAAACCAGCCGGTCCAGCCTATCCAGATTGTCTGCTCTGCTATGTGCAAGCTCGATCGGGGCTGGCCCTTTTTTCAACAGCCTGTTCCTCGCTGGCTAATTACGACTGCTGAAGGCATGGCCTGCTGGCGTTCGTCTAGCGTAGATAGTAGTACAAATAGGCGCAGACCTTTTGAACATGTACTCATTAACGAACGGCCTTTCAACTGGCGTGTCGTTATGCAGGATCTGCGCAAGGGAAAATCTGCGCTGTCGAGCGCGGCCGATCGCCCACCGATTGAGCGGCTCGTGGTGATGGGAGGCGGTGAGCTAGTCGCATCTCTGCTCGCAGAAGATTTAGTGGATGATTTGTACCTAACGATCTGCCCTTTACTTATTGGCGGGAAGACCGCTCCTACGCCAGTCGGCGGACTGGGCTTTACTCTACCGAGGACACCCCAGCTAAAGCTTCAGGCGACAAGGGTTGAAGGTCACGAGATTTTTCTGCACTATCAGATTCAATCAGCAGGTCAAATCAGTTGAAAATCGAGCCGTTGATTCACCCAGAAGAGCCTAAGAAGCTCTTATAGTAGGCTTATGTGCAGATAGGCTTATGCACAAATAGGCTTACAGGTAAAGAATGGGCTGATGATTAAAATCCTTCACCTATCCGATATTCATATGGGTAGTGGCTTTTGCCACGGTCGCATCAATCCTAATACAGGCATCAATACGCGGCTAGAGGATTTTTCTCTGGCGCTAAGACGGTGTGTAGATAGCGCGATCGCCAATCAGGTAGACTTAGTTCTTTTCGGTGGCGATGCTTTTCCTGATGCCACACCGCCGCCCTACATTCAACAGGCATTTGCCAAAGAAATTTGTCGTCTAGTCGAAGCCAGTATTCCCACTGTGCTACTAGTTGGCAACCACGACCAGCACTCACAGGGTGTCGGCGGCGCTAGCCTTTGCATCTATCGCACCTTGGGCGTGCCTGGCTTCATTGTTGGCGATACGCTCACCACTCATCACATTCAAACTCGCAGCGGTCCGGTGCAGGTGGTTACCCTTCCCTGGCTGACGCGATCTACGCTGCTCACCCGCTCAGAAACCCAAGGGCTCTCGATGGGAGAGGTGTCGGCATTGCTGTTAGATCGACTGCGAGTCGTTTTAGAAGGAGAGATTCGTAAGCTTGATCAAACCATTCCAACCGTTCTGCTCGCGCACCTGATGACTGATACTGCCCGCTATGGCGCAGAGCAATTTTTGGCAGTAGGAAAAGGTTTTACAGTGCCGATGGCGATCTTGGCAAGAGCGTGTTTTGACTATGTCGCCCTTGGGCATGTTCATCGATATCAGGAAGTTTGCAAGTCTCCTTTGGCAATTTATCCTGGCAGCATTGAGCGCGTAGACTTTAGCGAAGAAGCAGAAGAGAAAGGCTATCTCCTAGTCGACGTTGAAAAAGGTCAGGCTACGGCTCAGTTTTGTCCGCTGCCTGCTCGCGTGTTCCAAACGCTGAGCGTTGACTTAACCAAGGAAAAGCGTCCACAGGCTGCCCTGATCGCGGCTATTGAGAACGAAATCGTCAATGAAAAAGTAGTTAGGCTGATCTATCAGCTCAGAGCCGATCAGGTAGAAGAAATTGATAATAGCTTAGTTGGTGAAGCACTAGCAAAAGCTTACAGCTATACGATTCAGCCGGAGCTAGTCAGCCTGCTGTCGCGGCCTAGGTTGCCAGAACTTGGCGTTGATAGCTCGCTTTCACCGATGAGCGCGCTGCAGTCGTATTTAGATAATAGAGAGGATTTGGATGCGATCGCACCTGATATTCTCGCTGCTGCCGAAGGACTACTCAACCAAGATCCCTACGGAGACAAAGCTATCGTCGCGCCAGAAATTAACGATCTAACTGAAGAGCAAATGATTGCTCTAGAACAGATGACGGCTGCTGATAGTAGCGATACTCAGCAGCTTAGATTGCTTTAGATTTAGGCAGAGAAAATACCAACAAACCTGAGCTAAATAGGTTTGGCTTAAAGGTCAGCTCCATAGCTTTACAAGATCGGCATAGCAGGCTTTGCTGATGCCGTAAGCTATATGACAAGAGTTTGGCTAGCGTCGGAGGCACAACTTTAAAGCGAGACTGTGCCAACGTTCGCTAGCTAGCCACTTTGTGCGATCGCAACAGAGATGTCATATCTCAAATTTAGGTTTGGCGTAAAGTGGCCAACGCTGTAGTAGGTAAAGTAATGACGAAATATATTCTTTCTCTCGACCAGGGCACTACTAGCTCACGCGCCATTGTGTTTGATCGGCAAGGCACAATCTGCGCTAGGGCCCAAGAAGAATTTAAGCAAATTTTTCCTCACTCAGGCTGGGTAGAACACGATGCTACCGAGATTTGGGATTCTCAGATAAGTGTCGTCAAACAGGCCCTTTCTGACAAAGGCATCACAGCGGGCGATATTGCCGCAATTGGCATCACCAACCAAAGAGAAACCACTGTCATATGGGATAGAGCTACAGGTGAGCCTATCCACAATGCTATTGTCTGGCAAGATCGGCGAACCGCAGGTATTTGCGATCAGCTCAAAGCTGCTGGGCACGAGCAGCTATTTCAGCGCAAGACAGGTCTAGTTTTGGATGCCTACTTCAGCGCGACAAAAATACAGTGGCTGCTAGATAACGTAGCAGGTGCTAGAGAGAAAGCCGAGCGAGGAGAGCTAGCCTTTGGTACCATTGATAGCTGGCTGATTTGGAAAATGACTAACGGCGAGCTGCACATTACAGATGCTAGCAATGCCTGTCGTACAATGATTTTCAACATCGAAACAGGTAACTGGGACGACGACCTGCTAGCTATTCTCAACATTCCTCGCAGCCTACTGCCCGACATTCGTAACTCTTCTGAAGTATACGGAAAGACCCACGAGTCGCTGCTAGGCAAAGCGATTCCTATTGCTGGCATCGGCGGTGATCAGCAGGCAGCGACCTTTGGTCAGGCTGCGCTAGAACCCGGCATGGTAAAAAATACCTACGGCACCGGCTGCTTCATGCTGCTAAATACAGGTGATGCGCCTGTCACTTCGAACCATAAACTGCTGACAACTGTGGCCTGGAAGATTGATGGAAAATCAACCTACGCCGTAGAAGGGGGTATTTTTGTCGCGGGCGCAGTTGTGCAGTGGCTCAGAGACGGTCTAGGCTGCATCAACAGCAGTCAGGAAGTAGAAACCCTAGCTGGCAGCGTGCCCGAGACAGACGGCGTGTACTTGGTTCCGGCTTTCGTTGGGCTAGGTGCTCCCTACTGGGATAGCTATGCTCGGGGTACTATCACTGGCCTATCTCGCGGCTCGACATCAGCGCATATCGCTCGTGCGGCTCTAGAAAGCATTGCCTTTCAGACCGCAGATGTGCTAGATGCGATGCGGCAAGATTCTGATATAGACATTTCAGAGCTACGCGTAGATGGAGGTGCTTCTTGTAACGATCTGCTCATGCAATTTCAGGCAGACATATTGGACATTCCGGTCGTGCGACCCAAGATAACAGAAACAACCGCACTAGGCGCAGCGTATTTAGCCGGATTGGCAGTAGGCTACTGGGAAGATCAGCAGGCACTAGTACAGCTATGGCAAGTAGGAAAACGATTTGAGCCCAATATGGATGCCGAGAAAAGAGACACGCTGCGCCAAGGCTGGAAGCAGGCCGTCGCTCAGACGCTTTTGAAAAACGATGCGCTCTAGCTAAGTAACGAGCTATCAATAATTGTCAGATTCCAAAAACCGCTCATAGCGCTTAATATGAAGTAGAAGCGTGTGCCAATTTTGAGTGATGGGATTTGAATTTCGCAACCAGTTAGCGCCAGCCTTAGAAGAGAATCTGCGCAATTTCTATGTCACGCTCTCAGAAAAAGACCGACGACGGTTTGCGGCCTTGCAAGCCCAGCAGTTAGGCCATGGTTCGATGGAATACCTCGCAGCGGTGCTTGGCTGCTCTCGCCGCACGATAGAGCGAGGTAAGCAGGAATTGCCGCAGTTGCCTCATGACCCGGCAGCTGGTCGCGTGCGAAAAGTCGGCGGTGGTCGAAAAAAAGATCGTTGAAGCGAGCACGATTGAAACGAATCTGAACCAATTGCTAGAGCATCGTAGAGCCGGTGACCCAGACGATGGGACCGTCGTCTTCACTGACCTATCGCCCCATCATCTCTCTGAGCAGCTCAATCAATTAGGGAGCCCTGTCAGCAGCGAAACCATTCGTCGGTGGATGACCCAGAAAAAGCTGCGATTACGGAAGATTCAGAAAGTGCTCAGTTGCGGGCACAGTGACCATCGCAACCAACAGTTCGAGCGGATTGCTGAGCTAGTTGAGCAATACCGAGCGGCAGGCAATCCCTACTTCTCAGTCGATAGCAAGGCCCGAGAGTTCTTAGGACAGCTTTATCGTCAGGGCCGAGTGCGCTGCACACGACCATTTCAGGCATTTGACCATGATTTCCCATCCCTGGCCACAGGCGTCGTCATTCCCCACGGTATTTATGACCCATTGCACAATTGTGGCCATCTCAACTTGGGGCTCTCTCGGGACACCACCCAATTCGCTTGTGATAGCTTGGCCTGGTTTTGGCTGCATATTGGCCAGCTCCGTTATTCTACCGCTCGTTCTATTCTTATTCTGTGTGATGGCGGCGGCAGCAATTCAGCCCGCAAGTACATTTTCAAGTACGATTTGCAACAATTAGTCAATCGCATCGGCATTGAAATTCGCATCGCTCACTACCCCAGCTATTGTTCCAAGTACAATCCCATTGAGCGACGGTTTTTCCCTCATGTGGGACGCGCCTGTCAGGGCAGGTTATTCAATAGCCTCGATACTGTCGTTGCCTTAATGCAGAAAGCAACCACCTCTAAGGGATTAAAAACCTCCGTCAACGTGATTCACCAGAAATATCTGGCTGGCCGAGAAGCCACTGAACAGATCAAGCGGGACTTAGAAATTGTCTACGATGAGGTGCTCCCTCAATGGAACTATCGGGCCATTCCTAAGAATCCGACATTAGTTGTTTGACCATTCCTAAGGTGAAACCGATCTGTCTGCTTGGCTAAAAAGCTGGGAGAATTGTTATAAAGAATTGGCGCAGCTACAGTCTTCTCTAGCTGCGCCAATTCTTTATTAAGGTGCAAAGTATTTGGCTAAAAGCCTTGTGTCATATTGGGTAGGTGAGTCGCGGTTCCCTTTAGCATGGCCTTCTCTTTGAGTAGGTATCCGGGAACCACCATCGGAGATGACTCCCTAGAGTGACAACCAAAGAACAAATGAGACTTTGCAGCAAAAGATTTTTCTGCAGTGAGTTTTTTCAGTTTTCCAAGAAGAACAACAGATAGTGGTCGTGAGTTTCTGACCTCAGAAGCCTGATTGCTGCAACGCCCATAGAGCGAGAATAATTTATTGTCTGTCTTAACAGAAATAGAATTGTCAGAGAGCTGTTGTAATTTAAACGGAAGCAATAATAACGGCACGAATATCTCTGAGATCAACGATGCTCCTAACATCAACCAAAAAGTCTGCAAACTCATATGACCAGCAGTTCCAAATTCCAAGATACAGACATTCTAGGACGGCGCGAGCCGTCTCTCAGTGATAAGTCAGTGACGAGTCAAGAAGTATTGCTACGAATGGGTTTGCTCGGTTTCGACTGGTCCAGCATGAAATCTAGCAAGGCTGTCCAGCTCTCAAACCATAAGTAATTGGTGAGTGCCAGGATGTCCTGAAAGAAGCCTTGTCTAGTCCCGCGAATTTGTCGAATCTGTTGATAGCGCTCATCGGCTAGGTGGAGAACCGTATGAAACAAAAAGGCCAATAGGTTCAAGGTTAGCAGAAAAGCGGAGAGATGCTGCTTGCCATGACCAAAATTATGTTCGAGATGATAGCCCTTAGTCTTCAGCACATTGTGATTTTCGTTTTCCGTTTTCCAGCGGCAGCGCCCGGCAGCCGCGACCTCAATGACTCGCTGCCCAGTGAGGCGATGGTTCGTCACCCAACTGTTGCGGTAGCGGACTTTCCCATCTGAAGTGCGCGTTACTGTTAGCTCACACCAGTTCACCGATAGCACCGGCGCTTCTGCCCGCATAGGAACGTCATTGAGATAACGATACCGCCAAACTTCATCGGTCTTTCCGCTACGCCGCTGCCGCTGAATCGTCTTCACGCTGCCATGAGCTGCCTGAAACGCTATCCAGTCGTAAAGCGCCGAGTGCGATTCGGGTAAACACACAAAGATAAAATTGAACCCATTGGCCAGGACCTCTTCACACATCGGCTGACGACTGAAAAGGTCGTCCCCAAGCAACGTCACCGCTTGATTGCCAAATATCTCTGGGGCTGAAGCTATCCACCGTTTGGCGGCAGCTTGCTCACAGTCCTGCTTTGCATGGCCGTCTTGAGGGGTAATCACCGCAGGGGGTAATGAAATCACCGCAGACTGCGCAGGCGAGACAATCACAGGCAAGATAGCTTTGTGAGCGTAGGTCACTTGGCCACTGCGTGAGGTTCGTTTTGAGCAGCAGGGGCAGCTAATTTTCTGTGAGCTGTAGTAGTCAGTGCCATCTAAGGCCACCAGCAAGTTTCTACCCAGGGTCTCGAACCCTCGCAAGTGACCTTGCTGGTGAAGCGCTTGATAGATATTGACGAATACCTCGAACAGACCCCGGGCCGCTATCTGATCTAGAATATTGCGAATCTGCACAACGCTGGGGATGTTCTTCAATCCAAACAGACTCTGCGCATTATTGCGACCGTTGCGGCTATCGAGGTGGCGCTGATAGTCTAAGAACGAGGCGCTCTGCATAAAAAAGCAACCGAATGCGCCTAAAACCGTATCCCGAATGCTGTAGCTACTGGCATTACTCGGTTTACGCGGGTCGTCTAGCTTGCCAATGGCACCGTTGAGTTCGGATGACAAACTATCGAAACTGATGCTACCAGTGATCATCGGCTGAAGGAGTGACTGGGCTGTTAAGGAGACACTTTCATCTACCTTACGCCATCTCTGCTGAAGCAGTCGTCATTCTTTTCGGCTCAGCAAGCATGTTCTTAAGTTGGAATTTGGAATTGCTGTCATATGACCTCGTTTTCCTTTGAGTCGCTGCAGACTAAGAAACAGACTGAAGCACTTGCAAATCGAAAAGAAGGAACTGGGGAAGACTATACTTGCCGATCGTCATGCCTGACGCCGTTGAATAATTCCATGCTACCGGCTGCAGTTAGTGAATAAAGTCATCCTTACTAACACCATTGCTTTGATTAGTGCAGTTGGTGGCGCTTTTGCGTTAGATGTGCCTAGAGCGATCGCCTCTGGGTCTCAATACTGCGCAGGAACAACCGGTGACTTTACCGACGGTGCAGGGGTTTCTTATCACATAAGTGCAGAAGTTGGCCCAGATGGGGTTGCCAACCGCAATGCTGCCATTAGCCTAGATGATGATTGGCGAGCCGCTGCTGACACAGCAGGCTTTGATAACTTTCAAACCTGGATAGAAATCGGCCCAGATGTCTCTGTCACTAGCCTTCACCAGCTCTTGAGTGCCGCTACTGGTGCAAGTGTCGATGTCCAGGTCTCCTCACTCGATATGTTCGATATCAATCGCTGCGTAGGCACCATCACATCCTCAGCCATTCAGCTCTCTGATAGCAATACCCTCCAAGATAGAGCTCCCCGTCCGAATGCGACCAGCGCTGATCTGGCTCCTGATCTCTATGAGCTAGCTGCCCAACCTCGCTTTTGGACACAAACAGGCGGTGATGGCACTAGCCGAAATGCGATCTTGTTTGAATTTTCTTCTCCGGTGGGCGCTTTTGGCGCTTGGTTTGGCGACTTGGAAACCCGCGTGGATAGAGGTGTCTCAGCTATTCTTAGGCTAATAGATAGTGCAGGAAACCCAATTGGTGAAGATCAAATTATTGAACCCGACCAGAGCTTTTTTACGACTCAAAGTGACTGTGGTGGAACCAGCCGCAGCGATATTACCGGCTGCGGCAACAGCACCACCCGCTGGATTGGCTTTGTCGATCCGCTCGCTCGTGTCTCAAAGATGGTGGTCATTGTAGGAGACGATGATGCAGACGACAATGGTTATTCAGAGCGAATAAGCTTCATCGGCGCTACTTTGGCAAGTACTAGCAGTTCGCCTGATCTGCTGCTAGTAAAACGAATTACTGCGATTAACAACAATTCCTTAGAGAATCCTAACGACGCTACTCCACTCAATGATGTGATCAATGATGGTATCGTCAATTCTTCAGACGATCATCCCTACTGGCCTGATGATTATCTAGTTGGTGCAATCAACGGTGGCACGGTTCAGGCTGCAACGGATGGCCATACAGCCGATAGCATAGAATATACGATCTACTTTCTCTCAGCAGGCGAGGCTATCGCAGCAGAAGTACGAGTGTGCGATCGCATTCCTAACTTCACCACCTTTCTTCCTAATGCCTACGCGCTCACACTTCCAGCAGATCCTCTTAGCACACAGCCCAGTCCGATTGGCATTGCTTTCAGCTTCAATGGCAGTGAGGTGGCACTAACGGGCGCAAACGACGGCGATGCGGGCTATTACTTCCCCGCAAACACAGAACCGAGTACAGCGTTTCCTGATATCAACTGTGGTGGCACTAACGACAATGGCGCAATTGTTGTAGATTTAGGCGACTTGCCACCTGCTACAGGCGTTGGTAGCCCACCGGATGCTTACGGTACCCTGCGTTTTCAAGTAGAAGTTGACTAAAGCTAGAAAACTTCTGCACGACTTTTTTTACATTATGGAGATTTGCACTATAGATCTTTGAGGAGAACTGCTCAATGACCTATCTCGTTTGTTGAGAAGTTCTGTAAAAATCTAGCCTTTAAAGCAATAGGTAGTTTCTCTGGTGCCAAAAATAAAAAGAAACGATAGCAAAAGCGTGGACTGTTGAAAGGGCGCTTTTAGGCATCGTGCAAGAAAGTAAATATCTCTATAACAACCATTTTATAGTGATTGTAGAGATACATCGAATAATTTACCCAATAAATCCAAGACTACCTTCAAGCTTTTAAGAGAGTCCTGGTGTTTTGTTTATTTTGTGAATAAGTAAGCATGTAGCTGGTGGGAGATATCACCGTCTCAAATGGTTCCGGTTCGGTCAATGTTAATAACGACGGCCAAACCCTTCGAATCACTGATTTGACTTTGCCACCCCAGTCTCCAGAAACGCCTGATGCTGAACTGGTTGTAATTACAGCAGATGTCTTGCTAGATGAAAACCTTGAACCTGGCGATCGCACTAACCTGGCATTTTCAACCGATCTGCCTATTCAGGACCCACCTAGCATTCCGTCGGATGATCCCTCAACCGTTCCGTACGAGGAACCCACCGGCATAGAGGTAATAGAACCTGTTATTAACGATCCAAATGTACGCTTGGTCAAACGGATTACGGCTCTCAACCGGGGCTTAGACAACGAACAAACCTTTGAGAACAGTTATGTAGATGTCGGCACGCCCAATGATGACGACAACGTTGAGAACTGGGCTGGTCTCGCTACACCCGCGACGATTGGCAGCGGTAGCGTCGAAAGCTATCTACCCGGTATTGCTAGTGACCTATTCGCTCGTCCTGGCGACCGGCTAGAGTACACCATCTCATTCTTATCTGATGGCGACGCGGGCTATTACTTTCCAGCTAACACCGAACCTGGTACGGCGTTTCCTGGTATTAACTGCGGCGGCACCAGTGACAATGGCGTAGTCATGGTTGATTTAGGTGACTTGCCGTCCGCCATAGCAGCGGGCGATCCTATTAGCTCCTTCGGATCGCTACGTTTTCAAGTGGAAATCGATTGAAGAGATTGATTAAAAAAATCGATTGAAATTGATTAGACAGGAATTCTCTTGTGAGGTGACTTTCCCGCTCTTCGAAAGTACACTTACCCTAGAAAATTTCTTCTAGACTGCCATGCCTGCATTAACGCTAAGCGAGCTGTATATCTATCCAATCAAGTCAGGAGCGGGAATCGCGGTCAGCGAAGCGCAAATAACGGCGCGAGGATTACAGTATGACCGGCGATGGATGGTGGTGGATGCACAGGGCAAGTTTATGAGCCAGCGGCGGTTCCCTCAGATGGCGCTGATTGGGGTGGCGATCGCTCACCAGCTAACCATCACCGCCCCCGGCATGCCTGATCTGTTGCTTCCTCTTACAGCCGAATCCGATAGCCCAATAGAGGTAGATGTTTGGGGCGATCGGTGCGAAGCGATTGCCCTATCGCCTGACGTGCGTACGTGGTTTACTCAATTTCTGGGCGTAGACTGCCAGCTGGTATACATGCCCGATAGCTCGCACCGGCCCACGGCTCATGGCAAATTGGGCGTTGATCGGCTAGTGAGCTTTGCGGATGCTTATCCCTATCTCTTGCTTTCAGAGGCGTCTTTGGGCGAACTGAATCATAAACTCGCTGAGAAAGGGCAGGCGGCGGTGACAATGAAACGATTTCGGCCCAACTTTGTGGTGAGCGGGGTGGCGGTACCGCACGCTGAAGATAGCTGGACGCAGGTGCGAATTGGCGAGGTCATATTTGATCTGCCGAAGCTGTGCGATCGCTGCTCCATTCCCAATGTCAATCCGCATACGGGCGAGCGGACAAAAGAACCAACTGCCACCCTATCAACCTATCGCTATTGGGATAAAGGCATTTGGTATGGCATAAATGGCGTCGAGCGTGACGTCAAGAGTGGCGTCGAGCAAGCTGCTCTCGACGCGCCTCGTAAAGTGCTGCATGTAGGAGATACCGTAGAAGTCCTAGGCAAAAAGGTTGCATAGAATGCGCCTGAGAAATTTCCTATTGTCGTAGGCTTGATAGGTAGAAACAATGAACGGCAGTGTGAGATCATACCCGTAACTACTAAGCAATATTTATTGAAATGGCTATCAAAACGGTTTCGACTACTCCTTTTGACGACCAAAAGCCGGGCACCTCGGGTCTACGCAAGCAAGTCCCAACTTTCCAAAAAACAAACTATCTAGAGAATTTCATTCAGTCCACTTTCGACAGCCTTGATAAATACAAGGGTAAAACCCTAGTGCTAGGCGGCGACGGGCGCTACTTCAACCGCCCAGCCATTCAAACGATTTTGAGAATGGCGGCAGCCAATGGCGTCGGCAAAGTTCTTGTTGGCCAGGGCGGCATTCTCTCTACGCCAGCGGCTTCTTGTCTCATTCGTAAATACAGCGCGTTCGGTGGCATTGTACTCTCTGCTAGCCATAACCCTGGTGGCCCAGAAGGCGACTTTGGCGTTAAGTACAACGTTTCTAATGGTGGACCTGCGCCCGAAAAAGTAACCAGCGCAATTTTTGAAAATACCAAGTCCATCAGTGAGTACAAGATTACCGATACAGACGATCTTGATCTCGATCAGCTCGGAACACAGACAATCGGTGAGATGACCGTTGAGATTGTCGATTCGGTCGCTGACTACGCTGAGCTGATGGAGCAGCTATTTGATTTCAGCAAGATTCGTCAGCTGCTAGAGAGCGATTTTAGTATGTGTATGGACTCGCTGCACGCTGTGACCGGACCCTATGCAAAGTCTATTTTTGAGCAGGCGCTAGGGGCAAAGGCAGGAACCGTGACCAATGGCGAGCCGCTAGAGGATTTTGGCGGCGGACACCCCGACCCAAACTTGGTGTATGCCCACGATCTAGTAGAAACGATGTTCGCAGAGGATGCACCTGATTTCGGCGCGGCTTCGGACGGCGATGGCGATCGCAACATGATCTTGGGTAACAACTTTTTTGTAAATCCTAGCGACAGCCTGGCCTTGATTGCGGCAAATGCGACGTTGATTCCTGGCTACAAAGAGGGCTTGACAGGCGTGGCTCGCTCTATGCCCACCAGTCAGGCAGCCGATCGGGTTGCAGAAAAACTGGGCCTTGATTGCTACGAAACGCCAACCGGATGGAAGTTCTTTGGCAATCTATTAGATGCCGACAAAATTACCGTCTGCGGTGAAGAAAGCTTTGGCACGGGCTCTAACCACGTGCGTGAAAAAGACGGCCTGTGGGCAGTGCTGTTTTGGCTCAACATTCTGGCAGAGCGTCAGCAGTCTGTAGAAGAAATTGTGACAGATCACTGGAAGACGTACGGACGAAACTTTTACTCGCGTCATGACTATGAGGGCGTAGATAGCGCAAAGGCGAATGAATTGATGGCAGGGTTGCGATCGCAGCTCGACGATTTACCTGGCACTGCTCTAGGCAATTACACCGTAGACTACGCCGACGACTTTAGCTATACCGACCCAATTGACGGCAGCGTCAGCCAAAAGCAAGGCATTCGCATCGGCTTTACCGACGGTTCTCGCATGGTCTTTCGCCTATCAGGTACAGGAACTCAGGGCGCAACCATCCGCCTCTATCTAGAAAGCTACGAACCAGATTCAGCCAAGCACAGTGTCGATCCACAAATCGCGCTTCAGCCGCTGATTGTCCTAGCCGACGAAGTGTCAAAGCTCCAAGCGCTGACGGGTCGAGACAAGCCTACCGTCATTACATAAAAACACATCACAAGAGCTTATCGGAAACAGTATGTGACAAGCGATCGAGTGCGCTCGGTCACTTGTTATATACTGCTCTTGAGATGGTGGTGTATTTACCGAAGCATTTGATTGAGATGCTTGATTCGCAGGAGTCGATCGAATTACTGGCTTAGGGGACTAGCTTGAGGTACTAGCTTAGAGCAGTTATTTGAAACGTTTGCTTTGAAACGCCTGCTCTAAAATACTTACTCTAAAGCGTTCGCTTAGAGAGAGTTGGGGCATTCTGCTTAAAGCAATCAATCAATCAAAATTAATCTAATTAGGCTTGAAGTGTATTGCAGTGATCTGAAGCGAACGAAATGAACTACTGGGAATTCCTAATTCAGAAAGAGGGCGACGACACCTGGCTACCGTTGGAGGCCCAACAGGTAGAAATTTTGGAGGGTCGCTATCGGGTCGTGGGGCACACTAATCGCCTGAACGCACCTATGGAAATCTGGGTAAGCCAGCTTATCACCAGCGAAGCACCGCCGCGCGAGCGCTTCCGCAAGCGCACTACTAAAACGAACGACGCGGGTTTGGTAGTGCTGATGCCCTACATGCATCTCAAGCCAGGGCGGTGGGAGATTAGGTGCAAGGGCTTGGACTCAGCAAAGGGCCCAGTAGATGACGACTGGTGCTACGAAGTGCAGCTTCAGGTCTTCGCACAGACAGAAGAGGATGGCTCATCGTCAGAGTGGCCGCTGTCGTCAGCGACTAAGACCTCCGAGATCGCTATCGCAAAAGGGTCAGAGAAAGAAACACTACTAGCACAGGCACAGGCACAGCTCGAAGGTACTTTGCAGCGTTTGGGTCGATTTAACGATGTCACAGAGATTGTGCAAGACTCACCCTATCGGATTATTTTACGGCAGCAGGCGTTTTTGGCTAGGCACAACCAGGCCATGACAATCGCCGGACAGGTTCAGTCAATCTCTGATAGTTTTCTCACGCAGGCGGCCACGCAAGAAGACAGTCAGCTCTGGCTACGGCTACAGGATACTAAGACAGCCGCTATCATCATGGAAGCCCATCGTCCGCTGAGTTTAGATCGCTTGCCGGCTGACTTCAAAGTTAAAATTCAGCTTCCAGCTAGCCTCAAAGCGCGGATTGTCCTCGGCGAAGTCTCTTTGAGAGTCACCGAGGAAGTGGAATCCGAACAAGCTCAGCCCGTTTTGAGTTTGACATCTTTCACTATTACCAATGGCATTGATCAGCTGATAGATGAAGTTGCCAGCACGGATATTAGCAACTTCTTCGAAGACGGCGAAGATAGCACTGCCAAGGCAAGTGCTACTGAAACAAGCACTATCGAAACAGGCGCTATCGAAACAGGCACCATCGGAGAAGCTGCCGCCAAAGAAGACGCTCTCGAGAAAAGCTCAACTGTCGCGCCTTCTTTGCTCAATCCGACGCAGATAGCATCCGCACCGGCTATCGGTGTAACTTCACCGCACCAGCCACCGCTGATCGTAACTGAGGGTGAGACCAGAAAGCCTTCAGCGAGCCCCATACCAGACGACCCCCCACAGCCGGTGCCACAGTCAACCCCAGCAGAACTGAAAGAACCAAAACCTATTCCCTCTCCTGTTGCGCCTGCGCTTGAGCTGCCGTCAATGGTCGCTCAGCCAGCGCAGTTCATGAGCAACAGTATCGAGGACGACGACCTAGAAACGTCACAGATAGCAGCGCTACTAGAAGATATTGATGGTGATCTCGCTTTGCAAGCGGATGATATGTCTACTCTAGAACCCCCTGGCATTGAAGCAGCTTTACCCTTAATTGCTAGCCCGGTAACAGAGCACGTAAACCATTCAGCCAGCGATTCGGATAGTGCATTAGACACAAATTTAGATCCTGACTTAGACCGAGAAACGGCCTTCGCCTATCAAGATGAGCAGATTCTAGAGGAAGACAGCGAACAATCGCGATCGCTCCGGCAAACCAAAGCTAATCTCGCCTTCAAGTCGCTCAAACTCAAAGATCACTTCTGGCAAAGGCTCTCTAGTCTCACGCACGAAAGCCACGAGAAAGCTCGCCAGCTAGCAGAAGAGATGAAAGCAGCCGGTGTCGTCAGTCGGACCTCAAGCAGTCCCCAAGCAGACAGCGCTTACGCAGAGCCCTCTAGTAGTCTTCAGGGCACTCCTCCCAATACCACCCAGAGCAACGTCGAAAGTAGTCCCGGTGAGTCTGTTTCACTCCCCCCCTTTCAGACTAGCTGGACAGAAAATCTGCCTGCCAACAGCGAAGTTGTGGTCTACGACTCAGCGCCACCGGCTGTTGAGCCATTCCTTCCTTTGAAAACAGCTTCCGCGCCTGTCTCTGAGCCATTACAGCAGCAACCGCCCGCACCGAGAACGCCAGCGGCTGCACCACCACTGCAAAATGCAGACTTGCCTGAGGTAGAGCTACCAGTCATCAGCGTACCAACAGGCGATTTGATTGCTGGCGGTAGCGTAACGATTACTGTACGCATCCGACCGTCGGTCTACAAACCGTTTATCAAACTATGGATGATCGATCGCCAGAGTCGAACGCTAGTCGGTGAACCGCAGTTGCTGACTAGTCTCAGACCAGATACTTTGGGCTATCTAGAAAGCAGCGCCAGCCTGCAGGTGCCAATGGGCTGTTTGGATATACAGATTGCTGCGATCGCAGTTGATATGGCTACCCAGCAAGAGAGCAACAAAGCCATCGTTAATCGCCATGTTGTCCCTGCCAATCAGGGCTCGACAGCGCGGCGAAACTTCAACCTATAGCGATGGGTAGCAAGTTAGAACAAAAAGGGATTAGTCAAGAAGAGCCTGAAAGGGCAGAGATATAGGGGTTAAGGTTGATAATCCTAGGCGGTTTACGAATGGTTTTGACGACGCTCAGGTCACGATTTTCAGGGGCAGCTAAATAAGCGATGGGGTCAGAGGCAAGGCCGCGATTATAAGCATCATTAAAATGATAGAGACCGCGCCAAACCATTTCCTTAGAGATGCGTTCAAGCGGTAGTTGAACCGCCTGAGCAACGGCATCAGAGAGGTCGTTCAAGACGGCGTACATCAACCAAGTCGCCCAGATTTGGAGCTTGATGCCATTGAGCGAACCGGTCCAAAGATAGGCCAGTCCCAACAGCCGCTTCACCAGGTGAAAGGCATCTTCAATCCGCCACCTGCGAGCGTACAAATCGGCCACCACATAAGGTGGCAGGACTTTGGGGTTGAGTACAGAAGTGAGGTATCGATACCAGCCCTTGCCTTTGCGCACCTCGATCAACCGAAGCCGGACTAAGGGCTCGCCTGATTTGTCTTTGCCGACGACAATCAGGCGGTCTCGGAGGCCATGGGTGAGCGAGAACTCCTGGAGAACGGTGTAAGCCAGGTTCGACTTACCGGCACAAATGAACTGGGTGCCTTGAGCTACCAACCGAGCCCACCACTCAAAGTCGTAAAAGCCTCGGTCTAGAATCAGCAGGGTTTTGGCCGTCGCTAGGGCCAACAAATCATCTAGGAACTGACAGTCATGGGCTTTGGCATCCTCAGAGAACCAAATCTGTACCGGCAATTGAGAGCCAAGCTCAATCACCGTACAGATTTTGCCTGCCAGCTGTCCGGCTGGCATCGCTTCTAGGCTCTTGAGCTTGCGGAATAGCGCTTCTAGCACCGAACCGTCTGCCGCCCACACCTGCTCAAAGTGTTCTCTCGCATAGGCCACGCTCACGGGCAGCGGGCGAGTGCGCTCGGCCCAACGCGCTTTCAATGTCGGCAGCAGTGCCTGAAATACGCCCTCAAACAACTCATTCGGAAAACTCAGAAAGCGCGCACTTACCGCCTGACGGCTTACGCTCACTGCCTTTGCCCACAGCAAGTCTTTGCGGTTCAACTGACGGGTTAACTCATTAACCGAGGGCACCTGCTTCCACAACAGCGTCACTACCGCTGCCACCATCAATGGCAGTGTCAATATGCGTGAACGCATCCCTAGGGTTCGATAGTACGCGGCTTGGCTATAGACTACTGGACTCAGAAGCAATCTCAGATGTTCATCAATCGCCTCATTGTCCGGAGCGGGCACGTTGCGGCGGCGAATGTGATCTGGATTGCGGCTATAGCGATGACTCATCTGAGAAGCTTAGGGCTTTGAACGATATAACCCTTTCCTACACTCTTTTGGCACCCCTTGACTATTGTCGCGTAACCTTAACTTGGCACCCATCCCTATAGCAGCTTAAGCCACCTGCCAAACGTTACGCCTTAGCCTGCTTTTGCTGTCGCTGTGCTAGCCAATAGCCAACAGCAATCCCAATCAGGCTACAGATCATATCTCCAGCATCTAGTGTGCGATGAGGCGCAAGCCCTTGAATCAGCTCTTCTGCAATGGTAAAGAGGGCAAAGAGCGCCGGAAAGATAGGTAGCCGCCAGCGCTGCAGGTGCTTACCACCGCACAGTCTATGACCCAGGTAGCTAGGAATGCAGTACAAAATGAGATGGCCTAGCTTATCGGCATTATGAAATCGAGTCAGCCAGCCAACCGGCAAGATGCCTCTATAGGCAAGAACCAGCATTATTAAAAAGAAGAGGCCATATCCAGCAGATAAAACAACAACCCGCTTAGAAGGACGATGATTAGAGGAAAGATTGGAAGAATTAGTAGACGAACCGGTGTTGCAATTAGGCATGGTTAAACGCTGGCCGCTGTAGTTCAAGACCGCAAGCACACCACTTGTTGCTACTGCCGAGTTCGTGAAGACATTCGTTGTCGCTAAGAGCCCTCAGCAACAGCAGCTAACTCGACTAGCAAATCAACACGTGATGCACCTGTGTCCCAGATAGATACAGCCCCTTTTTACCCACATTCCTGACGGGTAAAACCAGAGTGCTGTAAAAGTCACACAGTTGAAGTTTGCCGAATAGCTGCCATTTACCCGCTTCATCCAGTAGAGACGGTAGACTCTAATCATGTTGAATGCTAACGAAATTATCAATGGAAGTTAAATCTGCTCATACCCGGCTATTTGTGACTGATATCGGAGCCTGTGTCGAGTTCTATCGCGATGTGCTCAAGTTTAAGCCTGTGACGGTTCAAGTTGAAAAAGGCTACGCCGAGTTTGAAATTGCAGGTCTGCGGCTGTCTTTATTTCGTCAGCAGGAAATGTCTGAAATTTTGCGCACGAGCAACCTGCCTTCAGGTCAAAACTGCCAAGATAAGGTCGGCCTCATTTTAGCCGTTCAAGACATGGACGATATCTACCACGAGCTGCGTCAGGCCAACATCAAATTTGCCGAACCGCCCACTCAAAACCAGGAGTTTTCGCTTAAGGTTGCCTATCTTCGAGATCCCGCAGGCAACCTTATTGGGCTATTCGAATCTATGATGTAGTTCTACAGCGCAGCGCAGCGGTACCTAACCCATCATGGATTCAGGGTCTTCTTCTGAGCTACTTGGTCTGGCTCACCCACTGCACCAGCATTCTGACGCCATAGCCAGTTGCACCAGGACTGTTGTAGCCATTCTCTTTCTCAGTCCAAACAGGTCCAGCAACGTCAATATGTGCCCAGGGCGTCTCTTTGACAAACTGCTTAAGAAAGAGCGCTGCGGTAATTGAGCCGCCTGCGCGTGGGCCGGTATTTTTCATATCGGCCACGACAGATTTTAGTCCTTCAAAATACTTGTCTTCCATAGGCATTTGCCACATTTTCTCACCAGAGAGCGAGGCGGCGGCAGTCAGTGATTTGGCTAGCGCTTCATCTGGGCTAAAGAGCGCGGCGATGTCATCACCGAGCGCGACCACACAGGCCCCGGTAAGAGTGGCCAGATCGATCATGGCATCGACACCAAGCTTGTCAGCGTAAACCAAAGCATCGGCTAGCGTCAATCGGCCTTCGGCATCGGTATTGTTGATTTCGATGGTTTTACCGTTAGAGGCAGTCAAGATATCACCAGGGTGCATCGCGTGACCGCTGATCATGTTTTCGGTAGCCGCGCTAATAAAGTGCACTTCTACATCGGGTTTGAGCTGGGCGATCGCTTTTGCGGCTCCTAACACAGCCGCGGCCCCTCCCATATCGATTTTCATCATTTCAATCCCTGACCCGCTGGACTTTAGATTCAACCCACCCGAATCAAAAGTCAGCCCTTTCCCAATAATTGCAACCTTACGCTTAGCAGTACCTGCTGCGCTATCTTCTGAACTGGCTGCTGGGCTGTAGGTTAGATGAATAAACTTAGGCGGTAAGTCAGAGGCTTTGGCGACCCCCAGATAGGCCCCCATGCCTATCTGCTCACAGGCTTCGCGTTCTAGCACCTGTAGCTTTAGATCGTATTCTTTAGCAATTTCAGCAGCAGTGTCGGCCAGCTTTTCTGGCGTTACCACATTAGGCGGCGCGGCAACCAGCTCACGCGCTAAGATAACGCCGTCACAAATTGCTTCAGCTCGCGCGATCGCGTCTTCTTCGCCTGGAAAGGCAATTAGGTGAATTTGGCTCAGCTCGGTTGCATTTTTGGCAGGCTCAGATTTAAAGCGGCTGTCTTTATTCAACGCCAGAATGATGCCTTCTGTCAGCGCCTGTGCTGTCAGCGCCTGACCGTTGTTCCACACCGGAAAGCTAATACCCAAAGAGGCAGACTTTGCCTTTTGCGCCAGCCGAGCTGCGATCGCAGCCCCCCGGCGCAAGCTCTCTAGATCCATAGCGTCAGAGCTGCCAAGGCCCACAATTCCAATCTTCTTAATCGGTGAGCCCTTGCCTAGTCGGGTAAGGGCAGTCGTCCCTGCTTTACCTTCAAAGGCTTCTTCTTCTATGAGTGTTTGTAGCAGACCTTCTACCTTGTCGTTCAGCTCTGACAAGATACCGGTGAGCGGCAAAGACTCCTCTAACAGACCGACTACCAAACAATCCCCTTGCCAATCAAGACAAGACTGATCTGACGCTATAAAATCCATTCCCTATTCGCTAATCTCCTGCTGTTCTTACTTTTTCTCTGGTTCTATAGTATCTACTGATTGCGGTGTTTTTCGTACGCCGTCTGCTTCAACTTTTGCCTACTCTCTACATTTCTTACATCTGCCATCAGATTGTTGAAGCAATTAGACAGCGATCAGAATCCCGCAAATTCCCCCTAACCATTTATCAAGTTTTTTTGGTAAAACTTCAAAAGGATGCAACCTATATCCGCACAAGCACGTATCTATCTACGCTGCTCTAATCTATGAAACACTCAATGGAGCAGCCCGCCACAGAAAAAGCCCCCGTAGAACCACCCAGTGAATCAACCCATGAGCCGAACATATTGAAAACACTAAAGGACAAGTGGCCGCTGATAGCACTCGTCAGTATCAGCGCCCTTTCTATTGGGGTGGTGGCCTTGCTCAAAACCACAGGTGCTTTTACTGCCAAAGAGCAAACGAGCGAGCGAACCGGAGACCAGGTCGAAATCGAAGCAATTCAGTCGGTGGAGCGCTCTACCGTACTAGGGCTGATCAATTTGCCCGCACCTGAGCGGGCGGCAGCACTATTAGAAATTACGCAAGGGAAAGCCGGGTTAGAGCGCGATCGCGCCCGCTACATGCTAGCGACAGACTATATCAATCAAGGCAACGGCGAGCAGGCGCTACCGCTGCTAGATGGGCTAGATGATAGCTATCAGCCCCTAGCTAGCTATGTCTTGCTCAAGAGGGCCCAGGCTCAAGTCGCCCTTGGTCAGCGCCCAATGGCCATTCAAACTTGGAACCAGCTCACCCAATCGTATCCAGAAAGCGCAGCCACCGCTGAGGCGCTCTATCAGCTAGGACTACCGCCTGCCGCCGAAGGAACAACTGCCGCTCAGACCGTCGCCGATCCGAGTGCCTGGTCAGCTCTACTCGAAAGGTTTCCAGCACATCCGCTGAGCATTCAGGTCGCCTTTCGCCAGCTAGAGCGTCTCCAGCCAGCGGCTGATAACGGAACTGAGGACGAAGCGGCTGATGGGGTGGCCCTACCGCTACTGCGTAACATCGCCTATTACGGTCTTGAGCATCCTCAGTACGTACAGGCGCTCAACCGCTTAGTAGATCAGCATGGCAGTTCACTAACGCCAGAAGATTGGAATGCCGTAGGGTTCGGATATTGGGAAACGCAGAACTACGCTGAAGCAGGCGATGCCTATGCCAAAGCGACAGGGACGCCTACTGCTCAGTACAGAGCAGCACGAGGAAAAGAAAGAGGCGGAAAACGCAAAGAGGCGATCGCCTATTACGAACAGCTCAATCTCAGCTTTCCTACCGCGCCCGAAACAGCAGATGGCTTGCTCAACCTAGCTGACTTACAGCCAAACGAAGCGGCGATCGCCACCCTTGATGACATCATCACCCGCTTTCCCAACACCGCAGGAGAGGCCTTGGCTAAGCGCGCCGAAATTCTAGAAGCGCTCAAAAGCCCAGACTCAGCTAAGCAAGCTAGAGACTCCATCCTCTCTCAGTATTCAGACTCCGCCGCTGCTGCTGAGATTCGCTTTCGGCAGGCCGAGGCTAACGCCGAGGCTGACAATTACGGCGCAGCCATTAGCTGGGCCCAGCAGCTAATAGACGCCGCACCTGATGACGAACTGGCCGCCGAAGCTGGATTTAGGTTAGGAAAATGGTCGCTCAGTCAAAATCAGCCAGATGCGGCCCGTGAGGCTTTTGAGCAAGTAATTATCAACCACCCTGAGTCTTACTACGCGTGGCGCTCAGCTATCTATCTAGACTGGAATGTCGGCAACTTTGACACCGTTCGATCCTTTCAACCCGCGATCGAGCTGCCGGGTAAGCGGACGCTGCTACCGACCGGTTCCGAAGCCCTACAAGAGCTGCATCTGCTAGGCCACAATCAAACCGCCTGGAACCAGTGGCAAAACGAGTTCATCACCCCTCAGACGCCCACTGTTAGCCAGCAGTTTACTGACGGTGTGCTACGGCTGGGTGTCGGCGACAATTTAGAAGGCATCTTCATGGTTTCTAGCCTAGCGTGGCGAGAATCCCCCGACGAAATTGCCGAATACGAAGCGCTTAAAAGTCAGCCCAACTTTTGGCAGGCGCTCTACCCTTTTCCGTTTCCAGAACTCATTCTGGGCTGGGCCCAAAAGCGTGACCTCAATCCGCTGCTGGTTACAGCCCTAGTGAGGCAAGAATCCAGGTTTCAGGCCAATATTCGATCTGTTGTGGGTGCGGTCGGCCTGATGCAGGTTATGCCCAGCACAGGTGAATGGATCAGCGACCAAATTGGCCAAGCCGACTACGTCCTCGATCTGCCTGCCGATAACGTGAAGTTTGGCACCTGGTATCTTGATTTCACCCACAGAGAATATGACAACAACTCGCTGTTTGCTGTGGCTAGCTACAACGCGGGCCCTGGCGCAGTAGCTCAGTGGATAGCCGAAAAAGACTTCACTAATGCCGACGAGTTCGTCGAGCAAATTCCTTATCCTGAAACCAAAGGATATGTGGAGTCGGTGTTTGGTGGCTACTGGAACTATTTACGTTTGTACGATCGGGCGATCGCAGCCAAAGTAAATGCGCTGTAACCCCCTAATCTAACTGCCATGCACGTTCTAGCACCTACAGCAGTGATATCACACCACAGCTTCCCAGCTTTAAAGCGCCCTCTAGCCAAATCATTGATACGATGGTAAACCTACGGTAGTCATTGGTTCATGGAGTATTGTGACTAAATTTAGTGCTGCTCAGCAAAGTCAACTGGCGCAAATTGGCGCTTTCCTGCGTGAAAACAGGGAGGTCCAAGGCAAGTCGCTAGAAGATATTGCTATTCATACCTATATCCGACCGCAGCTGCTTAGTGGCATTGAGACCGGTAATCCAGATTTATTACCTGAGCCGATTTTTGTACAGGGCTTTATTCGTCGATATGCTGACAACCTAGGACTAAAAGGAATAGAGCTTTCTCAGCAGTTTACAGTCAACTCTATTCCTTCTACACCTCGGCCTGTTCGCCCGCTTGAGATGCCAGAAAGCTCTTCTACCAAGCGCATTACCCGCAAGAAGGTAACTGAAACGAATGGCATAGCGGCTAACGGCATTGTAGCCAACGGTACTGTAGCCAACGGCGCTGTAGCGAGTGGCGCTAATAGCACTGTGGCAAATGGCGCTGTAGCGAATGGTACTAGTAATACAAATGGCGCAAATGGCGCTGTGGCCAACGGCTCATCTCTATCGGCGGTTAATTCAACACCGTCATTCACCGTTGATAGTCTTCCAGCCAACAGCCTTTCAGCCGATATTCCACTCAGTGTTAACGATACTGAGACACAAACTGCCATATTAGCGCCAGACACGTCAGAACTAGCGACACCAGAGTTAGATACATCAGGGCTAAACCTATCAGAGCCGGCTGATGATGAGACGCCTGTCATCTCAAGCGAATTCGAGAGCACTGTAGAAGAGGGCGCTGTAGAAGAGGGCGCTGTAGAAAAGGGCGCTGTAGAAAATAGCCTTACAGAAGAAAGCGCCGCCACAAATGATCTATCTAGCAAAGTCGCTGAATTTGATCAGATTAACTTAGCGTCGCCTACTACAGAAGAAACCATTAGCGTAGGAAGCGCCCCCTTAGAAGAGGCAAGCTCAGAAAAGACAGGCTTAGAAGAAACGAGCTTAAGACATGTCAACTCAGAAGATGCTGAGCTTAATAAGCGAGCCATAGAAAATGACGGCTTAGAAGATGACAGCTCGGAAGATACCGACCTAGAAAACTTTAGGCTAGAAAATCTCAGCGCAGATGATGCGGCCCTACAGCCCCTACAGTTCAATGACGAGCTACCGGCACCCTCAACCGCCGAGATAGACTCTGTGGCTAAGGGCGCAGTGCCAGAGATGACCCCAAACTTAACTCCAGCAGCAGTGCCGACGGCAGCGCCAAAAGCAAACATTCCTGGCGTAGCCTATTCGCCTGCACCCGTTGGCGTTGAAATGGATGCTACAGACGGGGGTCCCAATCTAAAGCTGCTGGCAATTGGCGCAGTATTCATTGCCGCAGTGACAGCAGGCGTCGTCTTGATTGCCAACATGCTAGGCGGCAGTGAGCAGCAGCCCTCGGTTGTTGATACGCCAGAAGCAACATCAACCGAGCAGGTAATCGAGCCACCGCCACCCGTAGAAGAGCCCGCAGTACCACCCGTTAGCTCAGCGCCAATATACGTAGAGGCTACGGCCACGAGCGAAGCCTGGGTCAGCATCATTGCTGATGGCAACAGTCTTCTTTTCGAAGGCACGCTCAACCCTGGTGATACCAAACTGTGGGAAGCACAGGAAACGCTCAGCATCTATTCTGGCAACGCAGGGGCGTTACAGCTTGCGCGAAACGGAGAAGCGGCTGAAGTGATGGGTACAGGCGGTCAACCTCAAGAAAAGGTATTCACCTTGGAATAACTTGAAAATAGCTTTGGTAAAACCTTACTACAGCTACTAAATCACATCTGGAAAGTCACCCGATACAATAGATAGCAATCCTCTTATTAGACCACTTCACTTTCGCTTATGACGCCTCCCTCTGATCTTGAGAGCGCACCTGCTACTAACCTCTCAGTGCTAGATGAGCAAAACCGAGAGGCTTTTCTCGACGAGCTTCCCGGTGATGTTGAGATGTCGCTGTTCGATCATCTTGACGAGCTTAGATCGCGTATTTTGTACGCGCTCGGAGCTATTTTGGTGGGTGTGATAGGCTGTTTTGCCGGCGTTCGGCAGATTGTAGAACTGCTAGAGATTCCCGCTCAGGGGGCTAAGTTTCTACAGCTTTCGCCTGGAGAGTATTTTTTTGTATCGATTAAAGTGGCAGGCTACAGCGGTATTCTAATCGCTAGTCCATTCATTCTCTATCAGATTATTCAGTTTGTGCTGCCAGGGCTTACCCGCCGCGAACGACGACTGATTGGCCCGGTGGTCATTGGTTCTAGCGTTCTTTTTTTCGCAGGGCTAGCCTTTGCCTACATTGCGCTCGTACCGGCTGCACTTAACTTTTTCATTAACTATGGCGCAGATGTTGTCGAGCAAATGTGGTCAATTGATCGCTATTTTGAGTTTGTGCTGCTGCTGCTGTTTAGCACAGGGTTAGCCTTTCAAATTCCTGTTATACAGCTACTTTTGGGGCTACTGGGAATCGTTAGCTCCAATCAAATGCTTTCTGGCTGGCGATACGTTCTACTGGGGGCGGCAGTTTTAGGCGCAGTGCTTACACCCTCTACCGATCCAATTACTCAAAGCCTGTTAGGTGGTGCGGTGCTGTTTCTTTACTTTGGCGGCATTGGCCTAGTAAAAGCGATTGGTAAGTAGTTTGGTAATGGCATTTAACCCTATCGGATTGGCAGATATAGCGGTCACCACTGAAGTCTGAATACAAGAATAGCTGAAGCAGGTAGAAACCAAGTTTCGGAATGTCTGAACCTATATAGCGGTTGCTATAGTTTGTGTTAGTTTTCACAGCTTATCAAAGCTAATAAAAAGCGGTTGGATAGCCTCACTAGCTTGAGGATTCAACCGCTTCTTGCATGTCTTTACTTATTGACTTTGATTGAACCTAATAGATCGACTACAGAGTCAGTATCTTTACGACTAAAATCTTAACAAATGAAGCGAGTTCGCAACAGTTAGAAGCTCTAGATAGGTTGGGTTTCGCCTTTTAGATTTTGCTTTATGGAAAGGCAACGAAGTGCGAGGGACGACTTGAATTCACCTCGTCGTGGCAGGTAGATAATGAGGCAATCAAATATTCGAAGGAATGGTTTCTCTGCTATTGCGCTCTGGCTGTTGCCCAAACAAGCTGTCTAGGTAAATGCGACTAACTTGCTGATGGGTAACGCCATTTTGCATTAGAAACAGGGAGAGAGCGGCGCAGAAAAGCCGGTCTTGGCTCCATCCTGAATGGACATCTAAATACTGTTGCACGGACGTGTGCAGATCTTCAGGGATTTCGACAGATAAACTAACTGAGTTCTGTGGCATAGGGTCTCTTTCCATTCAACATATTGACACGAAAAAGCATCCGCACCTTTCATACCTCAAGAAGAGCTGAGAGCGCCCTATGTGTAGGTAGCTAAGTAGTTAGGTAGAAAGGCGTTCGTTTTGTGTGTATTTCATTGTGGAGTATGGGTCTAGAAATAGCAATGGAAGAGAATAGAGAACCGCTTTTCACAAAAAATTAATATCTTTAAAGAGATGGGTTTCGCCCCTATTTTTGTTGCATAGCGTTACATCGTGGCATCTTTTGTGGTCGCAAAAGATGCCACGCAAACAATCCACAAAAGTGGGTGTAATAGCCCACTTACGTTCTAACCTGTGGAAAACTTCTGAAATGACTGTGGAAAACCTGTGGAAAGTCTGTGGAGAAGCTAGCTAAGATACTAAGAATTATTAACTTTCTGTTTTCGAGGCGCTGCCGCTACTTCTATAGATACTTTCGCAGTTCTGTAGTATGCACGACAGCCGCTTAGAGCATAGTACGCGGTCGTTATTCTCAACTGCCAAAGTGATTTTCGACTTGAGCAATCAGGGTCTTGATACCGAGCGGCAGACGTCGAACAATTTTGCGATCGCCCATATTCACGATCACCAGACTCACCTGCGCACTCACACAGAGCTGCGGCGTTTCTTCTGCGGTCTCAATCTCATAGCACCAGTTCAGCCGAATGCCTTTTCTAGGTGCTAGTCGAGTCTTGACTACAGCCTTCATGCCTAGCCTCAGCGGCTGTCGATAGCGAATGTCTAGTGCCACCACGGCAGGTCATAGCCCAACTCGACTATGCGCTCAAATGGCACACCCACCACTCTCAGGCATTCTACGCGGGCTGATTCCATCCAGGTGATGTACGTGCCGTGCCACACCACACCACCATAATCGGTGTGGTGTGGCTGCACACGGATAGGAAATTCAAACCAGCGAGGGGATGTTTTGAGCAGATTGCGCATGATGTTGTTAGAGGGTGACGCTAGATAAGCGCTGGGCTTTTATGTAGTTTTTTATCGTGTCAAGGGGATAAACGATAAGTTTGTTGCTATTTAATGTCTTTCCACCTGCATTTGTTTCTAAGGTTTAAAGAGACATCTTTTGGTTTCTGCTTGCTGAGAGTCCAGTGGATCGTTCATAAAGCGAACAAGACGCGAACCGGAGTAACTTGACACCATGATTCAAAATATTTTGCTAGCCGATTCTGGCATTGGAAATACCCGAGACATGATGAAGATGCTGATGAAAATCCCTCGGATTGAGCGATCGCGCCTAACCATTCTTCACGTAGTCCCATCGCAAACATCAGCAACTACTATGGCAGAGCGCTGGGAAGAAGGGGGGAGAACGCTAGCTGAAACAGTTACCCAGCTCAATTTGGATCCGGCTCGGGTCAATGCAGTTTTGAGAGAAGGGGAACCCAAAGATATTGTCGGTAAGGTAGCAAACGAAATTGACGCCGACTTGATCGTTATGGGCTCTAGAGGACTAAAGGGGCTGCAGGCTATCATGGGCAACTCAGTCAGTCAGTACGTCTTTCAACTATCCTCTCGGCCCATGCTATTGGTCAAAGACGACTTGTATGCCATCACACCTATTAAGCGGCTGCTAGTGGCGTTAGATAAATCTGACTCGGCCAAGGCCAGCTTAGACGCGGCGATAGAACTCGCTCGCGACATCGAAGGTAGCGAGATCGTTTTGGTACACACTATCTCTAAGCTGCGCAGCAAGCTAGATGATGTGATTCGAGAGTCTCCTGAAAAAGATCCCTTGCTAGCCGAGGCCGCTACCAAGGTTCGCCGGATGGGCATCAAATATCGCTGTGTAGCACCTGAAGGTAAGCCAGGGGCTCGCCTTTGCGAACTGGCCGACCAGCTCAACATCGATTTGATGGTTCTAGGCTCGCCTGATCGACGCCCGACTATCGCCAAGGGCATGCCCGATTTCGATAAGCTTTTGGGTGAAACACTCTCTGACTATATACGTGTCTACGCTAACTGTCCGGTGCTGCTAACACGAATAGAGGTATAGAGCTAAAGACATGAATCGACTAATCGAACTTACAGACAGATTGAATCGCCCCCGCCAGGGTCGCTTCGTAAATGGCTTGCTCTACCTCAAATGCGCCAAAGCGAGCTAGGTGAGGGTTGATAATTTGGGCGTCAAATAGCTGGAAGTGACGCGATCGCAAATGTTCTACCAGCATCACCATCGCCGCCTTAGATCCCTCCGGAATTCGATAAAACATCGATTCCCCAATAAACACCCCTCCAATCGCGATCCCTAAGAAGCCCCCTGCAAGCTCATTCCCCTGCCAAGTCTCAAAGCTGTGGGCATAGCCGGCCCCATGTAACTGCTGATAAACTGCCTTTAGCTCTTTAGAAATCCAAGTCGTTTCTCTGTCCGCACAGCCTGCTAATACACCCTCAAAATCACGATTGATGGCAGGGGTAAACCAATTTTGGTTAAGTACCCGCTGTAGCGACTTAGGATAGCGAAATCGATCGTCTAACGGAATCAGGGCTCTTCGACTGCTGGAATACCAGTTCAGCGTATTGCTATCTTCCGCCGCCATCAAAAAGTAGCCTTGAGCATAGCACTGCAAAATCTGTGGGATAGAGTAACTCATAGCAACTTTCAACCTTTCAAGGCCCTTTTTTTGGCTCCATCTTTCGATAAGTAATGACAACTTTCGTGTCCAAACCCACCGCAACCTCCTAGCCTTAAATAAGATAGCGCCTTAAACCACACGGTCATAAAATAATAAGCTTAAGCATCAGTGTTCTACCAGGAGTCTTCAGCGTCCCGCTGAATCTGATACCCGATTAGCACCTGGGCAACAACGGACAACTATCAATAACATGTCTGACCCGTTAGATTCCAATTCACCTGGCAGCAATAATTTCATGCCAGAAACTCCAGAGCCAAAAAACTCGGCCCCTAGAACTCCAGAGCCGATAGGCTCTATTGAACTTCCACCTCCCGAAGATGCAGTTCAAGAAGGCGAGTGGCTCAAGTCCACCTTGCACAAATGGCTGGACGAAGAATTTCTACCAGAAATTATCAATGAGCACATCGCGGCTAGGGCTTCGCAGGTGTTTGTGCGCCAGCGCATGGAGGGCGAAAACAACTTGAATGCCCTCGTTCTAGCGGTATTGACTGAAATGCAGGGCTACGATTTTTCTAAAAGTTTCTATAGCGAGTTTGCGATCGCAAATGCTGTCGGCGACCTGCTGCTAGATAGCCTTGGAATCGAACGCTGCTGTGGCAACTAAAACAGCAGCTCTCAGAAACTTGATTCCTCTAGAAAACAAGCGCTCTAAAAACAAACAAAAGGGGTTCCTTCAAAGTTTTGAAGGAACCCCTTTCTATATCTGTAGGCCTTGATTTACAAAGCCTGCCAGAAAGTCTACCGACTACCAGCTAGATTTCACAACGCCAGGCAGCAAACCTTGGTGAGCCATCTCACGCAGTGCGTTGCGGCACAGACCAAAATCACGGTAATAGCCACGTGGACGTCCCGTCTTCCAGCAGCGGTTGTTTAGGCGAGTAGGCGCACTATTTCGAGGCAACTGCTGAATTTGGCGATGAATTTCCAGCTTTCGCGACTGGTTAGGGGCCGCGTCAAATTCTTCTAGCAGAGCTTCGCGCTTAGCTGCGTACTTTTCAACGAGTTTTTCGCGCTTCTTCTGGCGCGCAACCATGCTTTTTTTAGCCATGAGGCGAAGTTATGTTTATTTCCATTACACAGTCTCTAATCATATCGGCATTAATCAGTTTTGTAAACATCGAACCATACGATCTGTACGACTTAACCACTTAACCTTCAACTACGCTTTTTTACCTTTCTTGGCTTTATTCTGCGCTACCTTACGCTTTGCTTTTTCTCGCTCTAGTTTTGCCGCTTCTCTTTGAATTTTTGCTGCGCCAGGGCAGATATCTAGCAAGTCACAGCGCATGCAGTTTGGACTACGCGCCATGCAGACCGCTCGCCCATGATACACCAGTCGAATCGACCAGTTCTCCCAATCATCGCGAGGGAGCAAGCGCATCAAATCCTGCTCAATTTTGATTGGTTCGGTGTGCTTAGTAAGACCCATACGCATTGAAAGGCGCTTGACGTGCGTGTCTACGGTTACTCCTTCATGAATGCCAAAGGCATGAGCTAAGACTACATTTGCGGTCTTTCTAGCCACACCGGGTAGCGTCGTCAGCTCGCTCATCGTGCTAGGCACTTTGCCCTCAAACTCTGTAACGATTTTGCGCGCAGACGCTTGAATATTTTTGGCCTTATTGCGATAAAAGCCAGTTGAGCGTATAAGCTCTTCTAGCTCGGCGATGTCAGCACTGGCTAATGCGAGTACATCTGGAAATCGCTCAAATAGCAGTGGCGTTACCTGATTTACTCGTGCGTCTGTGCACTGCGCAGCCAACATGGTCGCCACCATGAGCTGAATAGGTGTTTCGTAATCTAGAGAGCAAGGAGCCTGTGGGTAGATCAGCTTAAGCCGAGACAGAAACGCCAGCGCTCTAGGCTTTTTAGTCAGCTTTTGGAAAGGTCTCTGGGGCGGGGGTGGCAGCCCTAGCAGAGGTAGCGGAATTGCCTCGTAGCCATTGGCAGAAGTTGGCCCTTCGTATTTACCCACTACGGTTCACCGCTTTCTATCTACTGCTTTCCATTTGCCGACTGCCTTCCATCTACCGCCTTCCATCTGCCGACCGCCTTCCGTTTACCGATCGGCTTCTGTTGACGCAAGCTATTGACGCAAGTTTTGCAGCACTGCGAGCTGAGTAGTGTCTCGAATGATGAGGAAGATACCTAGCCCTAACAATAGGAAGATGCCTGTTTGCATAACGCTTTCTTGAAAGCGCATTGGCAGAGGCTTACCCCTTACTGCTTCGATCAGCAAGAAAGCTAGCTGACCGCCATCTAGAGCAGGCAGCGGCAAGATATTGATAATAGCAAGGTTAATGCTAATGATGGCCGCAAATGGAAACAGGCTCCGACTATCTTGATTGGCTAGCCCTGCTCCTTGCTCCACGATTTTGACCGGGCTACCCACTTGCCCAGCTATCGACGAAAAGTCAGTTACTAGAGAAGCCATTCCCTGAGCAACGCGCACCGTACTATCTTGAAACGCGCTCGCTGCCAGCGTGACAACTTCTAAAAGACTCTTCGCACGGCGATAGACAACTGTGCCATTCGGCTGTAGCTCTACACCAATCACTGCATCTTCACCGGGTTTACTAGCTTTCGGTGTCACCGATATACTTAGCTGTTCTTCGGCTCGCTTAAGCTTAAGGTCTACAGGCTTACCCGCACTGCCTTCAATAATCCTAATTAAAGACTGCTGCGCCGTCATACCCTCATCTAAAGATTCGCCATCTACAGCTAAAATCACGTCTCCCGGTTCGATTCCAGCCACTTTGGCAGGCGTATCGGCAAAGACTCTAGGGATAAAAACCCCAGGCTTGAGATTGAAACCGTCAGGGATACCAACGCTACCAAACTGTAAGACAAAAACCAGATAGGCAAAAATCATATTTGCAATCACGCCCGCGCTGATCACAATTGCTCTGTCCCATACGGGACGATTACGCAACAAGTTGGGATCTTCTGGCGGAATATCGCTCTCAGGGTCATCATCTGGAAAGCCGACAAAGCCACCTAGCGGCACGGCTCGCAGCGCGTACTCCGTCTCTGGGCCATCGTAGCTCCACAAAATGGGGCCAAACCCGATGGAGAAGCGATTGACATGAATACCCTGAAGGCGAGCTGCCATAAAGTGGCCTAGCTCATGAACAAAAATCAAGAGAGCGAGAACGCCAATGACAGCCAGTACGGACATAGAATCGCAGCTTGGTAAGTTAACTTTTGTTATTGTACAGGGCTACAAGATTGAATGTGTGGCCCTAAAGGTAGGGAGAATACGACTGACACAAAGGGGATGACCTACTTTTCCCTCGGCTTTTTTTCTCGGCTTTTGCTTAAGGGCAGCTACTTTATCCAATCGTCTCAGTGCCCATATACGGCTGCAGCACGTTAGGGACGTTGATAGTGCCATCTGGCTGCTGATAATTTTCTAAGATGGCGGCCATCGTGCGTCCGACGGCTAGCCCTGACCCATTCAGCGTATGGATGTACTGAGTGCCTTTTTTGCCGGCTGCTTTGAAGCGAATGTTGGCGCGCCGCCCCTGGAAATCTACGCAGTTTGAGCAGCTAGAAATTTCTCGATATTTTCCGGCAGAAGGTAGCCAGACTTCTAGGTCGTAGGTCTTGGCAGCGCCAAAGCCCAAATCGCCTGTGCATAGCTCAAGGACACGGTACGGCAGTTTTAGCTGCTGTAAGATGTCTTCGGCATCGGCAGTGAGCTTTTCGAGCTCATTGAAAGAACTGTCGGGGTGGACGAACTTATACATTTCAACCTTATTAAACTGGTGCAGACGGATGAGCCCTCTAGTATCACGGCCATAGCTGCCAGCTTCGCGGCGAAAGCAGGGGGTGTAGGCGCAGTAGCTGGTGGGTAGCTGATCGGCGCTTAGGATCTCGTCTCTGTGTAGGTTGGTTATAGGCACTTCGGCGGTAGGTGTGAGCCACAGATCGTCGCGATCGCACTTAAACCCATCTTCCGCAAACTTCGGCAGCTGCCCCGAGCCCTGCATCGAATTCGAATTTACTAAAATCGGCGGCAGCACCTCGGTGTAGCCAGCCCCCATATGCCGTGCCAGCATAAACGAAATCAAAGCCCGCTCTAGCGTAGCGCCCGCACCCATCAGCGTGACAAATCGGCTCTGTGCGATCTTTACCGAGCGCTCAAAATTCATAATGCCGAGCTTTTCACCTATCTCGTAGTGAGGTAGGCGCTTGGCATCGGCCTCAGCGTCGATCAGCTCATCGCCCCAGCGTCTGATCTCTACATTGTCGTCCTCACTTTTGCCATCAGGCGTAGAGTCACTCGGCAGGTTAGGAAGCGTCAGCAAGATCGACTCAATCTCAGCATTTAGCTCACGTTCTTTCGGTTCTAGCTCGCCAATTTCCTGCTTCAACCGATTGCCCTCATCGCGCAGCGCTTTAACCTCATCCCCTTTGGGATCTGCGCCTTCACGAATTTTTTGCCCAACCGATTTACCCACTTCATTGCTGCTAGCCTGCAAGTCTGAGCGAGTTTTCTCAATTTTTCTCTGCTGAGCATCTAACGCGAGTAAAGCGGTCAAATCATACTCGCCGCGCCGTTCTAACGCCGCTTTTACTTGCTCGGGTTGATTCCGAATCAGCTTAATATCCAGCACAGTCTTGTCCTACTTTTTCAATAGCAAGGTTAACAGCCAAAGGGGCGGTCAGAGTTATCACTCTGCCGCCCCTTCATAAGTAGATTGTGAGTCAGGTCAGGAAGACTAAACTACCTGCTGAATTTCAGCAATCTCAGGAATAAATTCCCGTAGGCGACGCTCAATGCCCATGCGTAGGGTCATTGCAGAACTAGGGCAGCTACTGCAAGCGCCGTTCAAACGCAGTTTTACAATCGGTCCATCGAGTTCTACGAGTTCCACATTACCGCCATCTGCTAGCAGATAGGGCCGTAGCTCATCTAATATCTTCTCGACATTGGGCTCGGTCAGTGCCAGGGTAGACATTTTCAGCTCCTAGTTAATATGCATCTATCGGTACAGTTTAGCGGTTCTATTGGCGAATTAACTAAGCTAGTTAATTTGCCAACTGGCAATTTGGCTAGCTTGAAAACGCAGTCGATCCAAAACTCATCTAGCCTTGAAACTCGTCTAGCTTGGCCAAAACTTCTTGACTATGAATGGCTGGTCGAACGCCGAGAAAAATCGTTTTGAGCGTTCCTTCTGGATCAATCAGGTAGGTATGACGCATTGACATCGGCCTCATCCAAGAGCCATATGCCCGGCTAATCGTCCCGTCTAGATCAGATAGCAGTGGAAATACTAATGATTCCGCATCGCAGAATTCCGTATGCGAATCGACGTCGTCAGCGCTGACACCTAAAATTTGCGCATTGCGAGCCTGATATTTGGGTAAATCACGCTGAAAACGCTGGGCTTCGAGTGTGCAACCAGAAGTAAAGTCACGAGGATAAAAGTACAGCACCACCCACTGTCCTAAGTAGTCTGACAGGCTAACATCACTACCATTGAGCGTGCTTGGTAAAGTAAACGCAGGCGCAGGCTGGTTTACTTCAGGCTGGGGACCTCCTAGCGCATACGCTGTCGGCACTAGCAAAGTTAGTGAGGTTCCTAGCGCGATTAGGGTCCCGAGGCAAAGGACCAAAACCTGACGTACAAGAACCCGGCGTGGTAGTGTCACTTTCTCTAAAATTGAACGGTACGGCAGCATATCAGTCATTTGAAAAGAGATTGGGAAAGAAACTGGGAAAAGCCAGACAGTACAAAGGGATCTTTCTCAGTCTATAGTGGGTCAGCCTCGCAAAAACACATTACTTTATGACTGCCTTTAGCCTCACGAAATACTGGCGCGAAAGCTGGGCGGTCGCTCGCCGGATTCTGACTGAGCTTTTTCGGCGGCGGCGGAGTCTGGTTTCTTGGCTGATTTTTCCGGCGCTAATTCTAATGCTCAATGGACTGATCACAGCAGAGCGTGCTGATACATCTGTCAGTACAGCGTTTGAGGTGGCTGCGCCGCCAACGCTAGTAGGGGCAGCTTTGTTTTTTAGCTGCTTGGGCGGCGGCGTCGCGACAGTTGTCTCAGAGCGAGAACAACAAACGCTGAAACGGCTGTTCTTATCACCGCTGAGCGGAGTGTCTTATTTTTTAGGAATTTTTTTGGCGCATAGTGTGATCGGCGTGGGGCAAACGCTGGTCATTTTTGCGATCGCCCTCGCTGCTGGCGCTAGCTTCACCGGAGCCGCCTGGCCTCTAGCTATTCTCATCATTTGGCTCAGCATTTTAGCCTATGTTGGCTTAGGCTTCATGCTAGGAACTCAGTTTGCTCGCCGCACAGAAGATGTCAGTGCACTCATCGCCGCTTTTGGCGTTCCGCTCATGGTGCTAGGCGGTGCTTTTCTCCCAATTTCTCTTTTCCCCAAATCCCTACTCGATATCGCCAAGTTCAATCCGATTTACCACATGACTGAAGCACTCACCAACGCCCTGCTAAACGCAGATAGCTCACTGGACGAGGGCGGTCACTTCTGGTTTCTTCTGGTCTTCGCGATCGCAATGGTAGGGGTTGGCTGGGTTTCTTATCGGCAAATGCTGGTGCAAGAGCGTCAGCTCTAGCCTGATTGCAGCCAATTTATTTACCTAGAGGGCAGCTTACACAGAAGGCAACTTACCTAGAGGGCAACGCAAAATACATATGGATAAGGACTCAACCGAAGCGATTGCACATCCATCACCTCTACCCGGAGAGGCGATCGCCACCTTTGGCGCAGGCTGCTTTTGGCATACAGAAGCAGCTTTTCGTCAGTGCGCAGGCGTTATTTGTACGTCTGTTGGCTATATGGGTGGTCACTTCAAAAACCCTTGCTACCTCGATGTGCTTGCTCGCATTACGGGCCATGCCGAAGTCGCCCAGATTCACTACGACCCTACGATCATCTCGTACGAGAGCTTGCTTAGCATCTTTTGGAATTGCCACGACCCCACCACCCTCAATCGTCAGGGGCCCGATCGGGGCGAGCAATACCGCTCAGTCATCTTCTACCACTCACCCGATCAAAAAAAGATCGCTCAGCGCTCTAAAGCTCAGCTTGATAGCAGCAAAACCTACCCCAACCCTCTCGTCACCCAAATTTGCCCCGCAGGCGACTATTGGCTAGCTACCGAGGACCACCAACAATATCTATCGAAGAAACAGCGCTCTTTGAGAGGCTAGAAAAGAGACCAAGAAGCTAGAAAAGAGAGTAGAAAATGGCTCATAGGCTCGATCGATAAGCGACTATGAATCGCCTATCTAGTAGACCGTTTAATTGGCTTGGCGATCGCCCAAACGCTGTAGCCGAATGCGACCGGCCACGTACCAAGGCCACTGATGAAACTCAGCGAGCAGCCAGCTCGAAAGCAGAGCGTGGCTCACGCCAGTGAGCGTTACCCAGCTCAACACAAAATTCAGCCCACCAGACGGTGGAAATATGTAATTAGAAATTGAAATCAGTAAGACTGGGAAAACAGTCAAACTAACTGCAAAAGCCCAAACCAAGGTGACTGCTGTGTCGCTTTGGTGCGCGGCTCGCCAGCGCCAGCCCGTCCACTGCCAGGCCATCGGCTGCAAGCTATCAGCAAGCTGCACCGACTGAGTCTGCAAGTTGGCAGTAAACATATGCCGACAAAAATCACAGGCAAACACGTCCATTAGGGCGATCACACTCAGTTCGCCGCTAGCACAGGCCGGACAGCTATAGACCTGACAATAATCTAGATCTATTGGCTGCTGCGATCGCGTCTGTTCCTTTCTCACCTCTGCTTTACCAACCCTAAAGACGGATCTTTGTCTATCTTGCTGCTTCAAATGACTCATCTCAACTAGTCTTAATCGCTGTTTCAAGTGTGCTCGAAACAGGCCTTCCTATTCGTATCTCCAAGATAATTGGATAAAAACAAGTCTAGCTAGCTGATCAATCAATTCTTAACAGGCATAATTGAAGTCAATTTCTCGGTAGCTCAGAAAATTCTATCAACTGAGCACTCGCTCAGCGCTTGGCTGCTAATTGTGCCGCGATTGAGCTGCTTGAAGCTTGATGAGCAGGGCATCAGCCTCTGCTTGCAAATGCAATAGTTCAACCTGGTGATCCGGCTGATAGGGATAGCGTTTTAGCTCAATCCAGCAGACTTTCTCCGCCGCCACGACCGAACTAGCAGCGCTATTGTCTGTACCCACACGAGGCAACGTCGTCTTGGATACTGGATTCATGGATTTAGTTAGAGGCATGATGCTACAAACTCACTCACAACAAATGAAAACGGGTTTTAAGTGTTACGGCCTCACCAGGTGAACGCAGTATCAATGTTTACGCTTGAGCCTTACGATTGAGCACTCAATAGGGCCGCACCCGTGCACAGCTCGATTTTGGCTGGTCGCTCTAGCTAGATATTGCATCGGCTAGCAAATCGAGCCGTTCAAACTGAGTAGTTGTTTATACTCAATCAAGAAAGTGCAAAGGCATTGTAACCTAAATGTCAAAATTGATATTAGCGAACCCCAAATTCCTTTTTACCGTGGTAATGTGGCGCTTTGCTAATTGGGTAGAGCCTGGATAGGTCATCAGAATCAGGCAGATATCTCAGGCAAATATCTCTAAGATTAGGCAGCTCTAAATGAAGCAGCTCTAAATGAAACAGACGTAGCGCAGCCAATCACTTGCGAATAAGCAGATCGCTCAGCATCTAGAGAGTGCATCATCTCTAGAGCTGCATCAAGGTAAACTTGAAGAGTTCAGCCAAGATCCCTATGATCTGATCGGCAGACCACTTTTGCGGTCTTTATTTACCTAATAGCGGCGATCTTCCTTTTGCGGCTATTCCTTGCCCATTACAGTTGGCCCATATGCTTACCCATGCATTGGGTAGTTGAAAAATATCGTGACTCTTAGCCTTACCCCTCCCCATTCGCAAAAAACAGATACCAAGCGAACGAGCCGTCTGCAAGGTGAGCCATCGGCCACTCAGCACAAAGGCTGGCCGGGGCTAATTGAAACCTACCGGCAATATCTCCCGGTTAGCAATGACACACCTGTAGTCACGCTCCATGAGGGAAACACGCCTCTGATTCCGGTGCCTTCTATCGCTCAGCAAATTGGGAAGTTCGTTCAGGTATTTGTCAAATATGATGGCCTAAATCCTACTGGCAGCTTTAAAGATCGTGGTATGACGATGGCTGTTTCTAAAGCGAAAGAAGCCGGCGCAGAAGCGGTCATCTGTGCAAGTACAGGCAATACATCAGCCGCGGCCGCAGCCTACGCACGTCGAGGTGGGCTGCGCGCCTATGTAGTTATCCCCGATGGCTACGTAGCGATGGGCAAGCTAGCTCAGGCACTGCTTTACGGCGCAGAAGTTCTAGCTATTAAAGGAAACTTTGATCAGGCCCTTACCTCTGTTTGCGCTGTGGCCGATCGATACCCTATTACGCTGGTCAACTCTGTTAATCCTTACCGTATCGAAGGTCAAAAGACCGGTGCTTTTGAGCTGGTCGATGCCCTAGGCGACTCTCCAGACTGGCTGTGCATTCCAGTGGGTAATGCGGGTAACATCACGGCTTATTGGAAAGGTTTTAGCGAATATCAACGGCTAGGAAAGTGCCAAAAGCGGCCCCAAATGATGGGCTTTCAGGCAGCAGGCGCGGCTCCTCTAGTAGCTGGGCACCGGGTTGAATCGCCAGACACGTTTGCGACGGCGATTCGCATTGGCAATCCAGCAAGTTGGCATCAGGCCGTGAATGCTAAAAATGAAAGCGGCGGGGCCTTTCATCCTGTCACCGATGATGAGATTGCTGCAGCCTACAGCCTGCTGGCTTCGTCTGAAGGGATTTTCTGCGAGCCAGCGAGTGCGGCTTCTGTAGCAGGACTGCTAAAGGTTAAAGACCAAGTACCAGAAGGCGCAAAGATTGTTTGTATTCTGACTGGAAACGGACTGAAAGATCCCGAAGCTGCCATAGAACGCAGCGGGAATCAGTTTCAAGCAGGGCTTTCTCCCGATGCCGATAGCTTGGCGAAGGTCATGGGCTTTTAGAGCTTTAGGTTTTTGACTGAGCCGGCTGCTCTGACTGAGTCGGCTGCGTTGCAGCAAGGCGCTCTTTGGCAAGCAGGTCTACGGTATCGCCCAAAGCAGCCGTTAGGCTCTCGCGTGTCTGCTCATGAGATTTTTCTTCCGCTTGCAGCGATCGCACTAGCTGGTCGCACTGTTGCTGGGCGGCTGTTAGTTGACGCTTTATCGTCTCGATCGATTGAGATGATAAGGCGTCAGACACCTGAAGCGAGGGTAGCGATCGCTGATCGGTCTGCGCAACCTCGCTAGGCAGCAGGGTTTGATTGTGAGTCAGCGCCTGCTCCAGTTTGTCCATTTTCTGGCGATTAACAGCTGCATCTCTTCGTCGCTGCTGGGCTTCACTTTCGTACAGCTTTCGCCAGTTTTCAGCACTTTGATAAGCCTGTTCTCGCTCTTGTTTCAGGCTAGCAATCTGCTTCTGGAGCGATCGCACTTCAGCCAGCCACTGAGCTATATTTTCACTCGCTATATTTTCACTCATATTTGGCTGCGCCTTCTCTCTATTGACTTCTCTCTATTGCCCTTTATCTGTTCAGAATAGCAATCTGCCTAGCGCTGGTGGGGCAGGCAAAATAATTAGCACCAACAACACCAGCGACATCAGCCCCAAAAAGTCACGCGCGCCGTTGAGTTCACTAACGTCATTTAAAGCAGGCTCTGCTGCCGGAATGAATAGCAACAAAAAGGCCCAGAGCAAAAATTCTCGGTATCTATAGGCCAAAATTAACATCAAGATACGGGCGATGTAGCTGACCACAGCAGCCGTTCGCTGACCGTACATAGCATGGACGATATGGCCACCATCTAGCTGCCCTACCGGCATCAGATTGAGCGCAGTTACAATCAGGCCCAAGCAGCCTGACACGGCAAATGGATGCAGACTCAGCGCGCTATCGGCCAACAGCTTACCCCCTAATGCTAACTTGCTGATGACCAGTAAAAGAACTGATCGGCTAGGATCAAGCGCCTCAAAGCTCAGCAGCTGTGAGGATTCACTCATTGGCGCAATCGTAGAGTGGGCTAGTCCCCAACCTAGTAAGGGTAAGCTCACCAGCAGTCCAGCTAGCGGACCTGCAATCCCAATATCGAACAGGGCGCGGCGATTGGGCATCGGCGATCGCATCTGAATAAAAGCGCCTAGCGTCCCCAAGAAAAATGGCACTGGAATAAAGTACGGTAGCGTCGCTCTTAGGCGATGATGGCGCGTCGCTAAGTAATGTCCAGCCTCATGGACGCCCAAAATTAGCATTAGCGATAGGCCATAGCTTAGTCCTGGCAACAGCAAACTAGGACTTTCTACCAGGGCATCCCAGCTCGAAACATTACCAAACAAGGTGGCACCAATGTAGGTCGTAGTAAGCAACGTCAAAATGGCCAGCAGCAGCGCTAAGCCTGGGCGCGTCAATACCTTCTGATTGAGCTGTCTGATGCGTGCCGCTTGAAGAGGGGTTGCCGAATCTGGAATCACCGGCTCCTTTGCCTGCGGATTGGGCACCAGCGCAAAGAAAGGTGTCCCATTGAGTCCCTCTTGAAAAAGAACCAAAAAGCGATCGCCAAACTTACTCTCAACGTTTTTTTGTACCGTTTTATAAGCCTTTCCCGGCGCGCTTTTAAGCTTCCCCTTACAGATCATCGCTTGGGGCAAGTACTCAATATTCTGCAAATAGTAAATGGACCAGGGAAAGCACCGTTGAAGACTGGTTTCCTCTTCTCGACTAATCGGCTTAGTTGATGGTTTAACCGGCTCACCCACCGCCTTGACAGTTGCTTTGTCGATAGTCGCTTGATTAGAATCCGGCTCATCGTTTTTAGCCGCTTGTTTCGCACGTAAGCTGGCCGTTGTCAGCACCGCATACAAAATTAGCGACGACAAGATCATTAAGCCATATAGCAACACCGTGGGCGGCGGCTCACTAGTAATTAGCATCCACAGCGTAAAGGTAAGGATTGGCGTCATCATAATCAGCCACAGTACCCATAGCGGAATAGAGGTATTGCTAGCAATGCTGCGACTAATTACCCAATAAGTGACTAAACCCAGAAACAGTGCGAAAAGAACGAGATACATGAACACGGGGTTGCCAATAAGGCAGTTGTTGAGAAATCGTGAGAATCAGAAGATAAAAAAGTTAAACGTTTAGATGTAAAGCAGGTTAAAGACAATTCTAACGGTAGTGTTGCTATTGTAATTCAGCACTCCTTTAGCGTTTCAAATTCCCTTTGTCGCTTCTGTCGAGTTGTCTAGGACACGTTTTCACTCAGGTTTTTTGCAGATGTCGGTTGCATCCACACCACCCGCGGCCAAACAGCCCCAGCCAGTTTTCGAGACTGTTTTCGCATTCTCGCCCAACAGAGAAACCTTAGGCGGAACAGCTTACTTTATTCAAGAGCAAAACGCTACCGGCCAAAGCGCCAACATTTTAGTTGATTGCCCAGCTCTAAGTGAGGTGAATCGCACCTTCATCCACAATCGAGGCGGCATTCGTACGCTATTTATCACCCATCGGGGCGGCATGGCCCAGGTAAAAGAGTGGCAGGCTACCTTTGGGTGCGAAGTGCTGATTCAAGAGCAAGAAGCTTACTTGCTGCCGACAATCTCACCGCAAACCTTTCACCATGGTCATACCCTCTCTTCTACTAGCCGGGTCTTTTGGACCACTGGTCACTCTCCTGGATCTGCCTGCCTCTATCACAGCCGCTATGGTGGCGTCCTCTTCACAGGCAGACATCTACTACCGAGCAAAGGCGGTGCGCCCAGTCCTCTAAGACTCTCTAAAACCTTTCACTGGCCCCGTCAGCTACGCCACGCTCAGCAGCTAATCTCCGACTTCACGCCACAAACGCTCAGCACCCTTTGCCCTGGTGCTAACACTGGCTTCTTACGCGGGGACAAGAAGATAGATAACGCGTATGCTCAGCTTCAGACCATTGACTGGCAGACGCTGGCGACCGCAAAGCCAATTCTCTAGACCCAGGTTTCTAGGTTTAAGGCGCTAGCTGTAAACTTCCCACGTTCCCGCTATCTCTGCAGCCACTGGCAGTGGGCACAGCCCGACTTCTACTTCATAAGGATAGATTAGCCAGGTCCTTTGGGCGGGCTCTGTCAGCGTTTGAACCAAGGGCGATAGCTGGTTAATATCGACCAGACCTCGTCTAGTTTTGATTTTGATGCCTCGTTGATAGACGCTATAGCCTTTACTCCAGGTATGCTTGAGGCCGCTATAGCGAGTTGCGTCAACGCCTTCTAAAAATAGCTGCTGCCGGACGTTGGCCAGCAAATTTTCTTGCTCGGCGGGCGTTGCGTAGGTGACCTCTTGCACTTTTAGCAGTCGACGGTTGAGAAAGCGCTGGCAAAAATCGGCAAGGGTTGGATCTCTATCGTGCTGCCAGCGCTGTAGATGATAGGTAAAAACAATGTCATCGCCTGCCAAGTAATGCTGAAGTGAGAGACTTGCGTTCGGCTGACTGAGCCAAGCGCTCACCGTTGGATCTGCCGTGATCTGCGCTTGTTCTAGTAGCTTTCTAGCTCGATCAAACGCTTGCTCCAAAATCCAGGTAGCTGAAAGGTTCTTGGAGTGATTGTAAATTTGCGCATACATGAACGAGCGGACGACTAAATAGTGCTCAATCGCTGCCAGGCCCTTTTGCTCCACGATCAGCTGCTGGCTGCTAGGGTCATAGTCTAGCGCGAGGACAATACGATCTAAATCGAGCTGACCGTAGGCCGCCCCGGTAAAGTAGCTATCACGCATCAAATAGTCGATGCGATCGCAATCTAGCTGGCTACTTACTAGCTGCCACACACAGGGTACCGGATGCTCGTGCCGATAAACCTGAATCAGCTTTTGCCACAGGTCGCGATCAAAGGCGTCTAGCAGCCCTCTAACATCTGGTGAATGCTCAACGATCGCCATCGTCCAACGCTCATGCTTAGAACCGAACACCTCTTCTGCCGTGTGGCTGAAAGGGCCGTGACCAATATCGTGTAGCAAAGCGGCGCACAGCACAGTGGCTCGGTGCGATCGCAGCACTTCATGCCGCTCAGCTAGCCGATCAAACGCCCGGCGCGCCACTGCCATCGCACCGAGCGAGTGCGTAAAACGAGACATCTCTGCCCCGTGAAATGTCAGGCTCGCAGGGCCTAGCTGGCGAATTCGTCGAAGCCTTTGAAAGGTCTGCGTATCAATTAGCGCAGTCAATAGCGCTTCTACCGGATCGTTGCGCTCTAGCGTAATCGCACCGTGCAGCGGATCATGATAGGTACGCGTAGACATCACGGCTGCGCAGCCACCACAGCGTCTGCAAACAGCGCCACTGCCGCCTGATATTGCGCGTCTTCTTCGGTGCCAAACTGCTGACGCCGCTCAACCGAGCTTTCAACCACGTAGTCAGGCGCAATGCCCAGCTTGTTGATATCTCGGTGGTTGGGCGTTTCGTATTTGGCGATGGTGACCGCTAGCCCAGATCCATTAGGCAGATCAAACAGCGACTGAATCAGCCCCTTGCCAAAAGTCGTTTCGCCCACCAGTTGGGCCCGGCCATTGTCTTGCAAGGCACCTGCCAAAATCTCACTGGCACTGGCGGTTCCTTTATTGACGAGCACCACCAGCGGATCGTTCGTAATTGCTTTGCCAACCGCGTCATAGCTGCCCAGTGAGCCCTGACGGTTTACGGTGTACACTACTGTGCCATCATCTAGCCACATTCTAGCCACCTCAATACCCGCTTGCAGTAGCCCCCCCGGATTGTTTCTTAGATCCAAGATGTAGGCATTTGCCCCTTCATTTTCTAGGGTTTGCAGCGCGGTTCTTAGCTCGTCAGCCGCATTGCCATTGAACTGCCCTAGGCGGATATAGCCAAGCTGAGGTACGCCTGGGGCCTGTCTGAGTTCCGAAGAAACAGGATTTAGCGTAATGAGATCGCGCTCCACGTTGACATTAAAGTCGGGCTCTGTCTTACGTCCAACTGTCAAGGTCACCTGAGTGCCAATCGTGCCACGCATTCGAGCAGCAGACTCATCAAGCGTCAGCGTTCTTGTCAGCGTCCCATTAATGGCCAAAATTTTATCCTGGGGACGCAGCCCTGCCGCTTCAGCCGGTGAGCCTTCAATGGGTGCAATTACCCTAAGCGGACTATCTTCTTCGTCCTTAGCGATCTGCAAGCCGACGCCTGTGAGCTCACCGTTCGTATTCGTCTGCAAACTTTGATATTGCTGCGGTGGCAAAAACCGTGTGTAAGGATCGTCTAAGACGGCCAGCATGTCTTGAATTTCTGCATAGGTTGCCTTCCAAGTTGGCAAAGACTTTCTTAGCGCACGCTGCCGAGTAGCCCACCAGTTGGTGTGATTAAAGGTCTCATCTATATAGCTGCGATTCACGATCCGCCATACCTCCATCACCAGCTGCTGCTGATTGCTAAAGGCCAGCGCTACTCTTGAGCCCTCAGGGATGAATCCGCCTATCCCAAAAGCCCCTAGCCATAGTGCGATCGCCAAGCTAGTAGCCACCACCGTCCGAAAAATTTGCTTTCTCACAGACCCTCTAAGCATTCTTTAACTCGCATCTCCGGCATTTTTATTAGCGATCTCCATCATCCACTGCGCTTAATTGGCTCCCCGGCGCAAATTACTTTCCCAAATACTAAGATACCGCTTCTGCAAGGCACTCAGGGGCCTCACAGAACACCGCACCGCATCGCGCTTTGTAAAGCTATGTAAACTATATGAAATACCAGCTTTTCTTAAAGTTTTCCAGCGAGCGTGACCAAAGCCCCATTCATAACTGCTGCACCCAAAGCAAACAGAGAGATTCAAGGTTAAAGCAAGGGGCTATGAGCGCTCCAAACCAAGCCAGACGTCAATTTATTCCGATGCCCAGCCTTTAGGTTCTCGTCCGAGCGCTATTGAGCTGTGTTACATTTTTTAGTAATGGTACACAACCCTAAGACATACAACCTTTTGCTTCATGTTTACTAAGCAAGTCACCGACTCTTCAACCTACAAATGGTTCGACGAACGGCTAGAGATTCAGGCACTCGCCGACGATATCTCTAGTAAGTACGTTCCTCCCCACGTCAATATTTTCTACTGTCTTGGCGGGATTACGCTCGTTTGCTTCATCATCCAGTTTGCGACTGGATTTGCAATGACGTTTTACTACAAGCCCACTGTTACAGACGCCTTTGCTTCTGTTCAGTACCTCATGACCGACGTCAACTTTGGCTGGCTCATTCGCTCCGTTCACCGCTGGTCTGCCAGCATGATGGTATTAGTGATGATCCTCCACGTCTTCCGCGTTTACCTAACCGGTGGCTTTAAAAAGCCTCGCGAACTAACCTGGGTGACCGGCGTAATTCTAGCGGTTATCACCGTATCTTTCGGTGTGACAGGCTACTCGTTGCCTTGGGATCAAGTAGGTTACTGGGCAGTTAACATCGTCTCAGGCGTTCCGGGTGCTATTCCGGTTGTTGGTGGTACTATTGTCGAGCTCATGCGGGGTGGCGCAGGTGTCGGTCAAGCAACCTTGACTCGCTTCTACAGCCTGCACACGTTTGTGCTTCCTTGGTTCATTGCGGTCTTCATGTTGCTACACTTCATCATGATTCGTAAGCAAGGCATTTCTGGTCCTTTGTAATTCCAAGCGACCGCCGCTACACTTTATGTACAGCTATCGATACGTTAGCTATCGGTGTCATTATTTTAGGAAGTTAATCGATGTCAATTCTCAAACAGCCAGATCTTAGCGATCCGATGCTAAGAGAGAAGCTCAAAAAAGGCATGGGCCACAACTACTACGGTGAGCCTGCTTGGCCCAATGATCTTCTCTACGTATTTCCCATCGTTATCATGGGAACGATCGCTTGCTGCGTAGCGCTAGCGGTTCTAGATCCTGCACTCGTTGGTGAGCCTGCCAACCCCTTTGCAACCCCTTTAGAGATTTTGCCTGAGTGGTATCTCTATCCCACCTTCCAAATGCTGCGGGTTCTTCCCAATAAGCTGCTAGGAATCGCAGCTATGACGGCGATTCCTCTAGGTCTGATTTTGGTTCCGTTCATTGAGAACGTTAACAAATTTCAAAATCCTTTCCGTCGCCCTGTTGCAACAGCTGTATTTCTCTTTGGCACCGTTGTGACACTGTGGCTAGGAATTGGCGCGACCTTCCCCATCGACACTTCTTTGACTTTAGGTTTGTTCTAAGCCGTCAGTAGCAAGGTCGAAATATTCCAATAGAAACGTTCAGGCTTCTTAAGTCTGAACGTTTTTACTTTTGAAGCCTAAAGCTATTGTAATTATCGGCTAGTCTCCTAGCAGCTATAGCGTATGATGTTGCCGTTAGTTCGCGGTTTTTGCGGGCTACATAGAATGAACTGAGGGTTCAGAGCATCGACTGAGGCATCATGAGAGCGCTACTTACTACCAAACGAAGTGATAAATTGAGTGAGTGGGCGAACCGATGGTTCTCAAATTTCGGCAGCAGAGCCAGTGTTGAACTAAACATGCTTGAACGAGATCGCCTGACGGTGAACAGCTATTTAGAAGAGTTGGCCTCTGTTCAACAGTGGTTTAGAGCACTCATTTCACGGCTAGCAGAAAGAACTCCTTGGATAGATGACCAGTTTGACCAGCTAAACCTAGCGCTGGCAGAGGGTTTTACAAACGCTGTTAGACACGCTCATGCCGATCTTCCTGGCGATACTCCGATCGAAATTGAGTTGGTGTTGCAGCCTGAGCGGATAGAGATTTGTATCTTTGATCAAGGTGCTCCTTTTGATCCAGATAGTTTGTGTGAACCCAAGCCTGGTGCACTGCGGGAGGGGGGCTATGGCTGGTTTTTGCTGCGTAGGCTAGCTGATCAGGTTACCTACAATCGCACAGCTATCGCTTCTTCTGTCGCCACAGAGTCTGAGCCTAAAGATCAGCGAAACTGTTTAAGGATTGTGAAAACTGCGAAAGCGGTGTAATTTTTTGCCAATCAAACGGTTAATTCGCTACATTCGCGGGGATTATTAACGGTTGCTGTTGTATATTCGGCTAAACCAAAGAGATCTTTATGATCAAGACTGCACTCATCACTGGCATCACTGGCCAGGATGGTTACTACCTCAGTAAACTGCTACTTAGCAAGGGATACCGCGTTGTTGGGTTGGTGCCGCCTGAGCGACAAAGTAGCATAGCAAAGCTGGATGCGCTGATAGAGGAAGTTGATATTCATACTGTGGCTCTTACGAGCGCGAAGGCCCTTACGAAGGCCGTTGATCAGCTTCAGCCTACCGAGATTTATAATTTGGCCGCACCAAGCTTTGTACCAGCTTCTTGGGATGATCCGCTAGGAACTCTAGACCTGATTACAGGGACAGCCACTCGTCTACTGAGAGCGACTCGCCAGCTAGGCCTGAGCACACGCTTCTATCAAGCAAGCTCTTCTGAAATTTTTGGGGAGGTACAATCTTCGCCACAGACTGCACAAACGCCTTTTCGTCCCAAGAATCCGTATGGCGCAGCCAAGCTGCATGCCCACTGGACGATGGTCCACCACCGTGAGCGATACGGCTTGTTTGCCTGCAGTGGTATCCTTTTTAACCATGAATCGCCTCGGCGTCCACCACAGTTTGTGACGCGGAAGATTTCGCTAGCAGCAGCAGCGATCAAGCTAGGTCTGCGTGATCGCTTCTCGATTGGGAACTTACAAGCTAAAAGAGACTGGGGCTTTGCAGGCGATCATGTAGAAGCGATGTGGCGCATGCTGCAGGCCGACAAGGCTGAGGATTATGTTATCGGCACAGGCGTGCTGCATACCGTAGAAGACCTTGTCACAACGGCGTTTAGCTGTGTAGGCCTCGACTGGCAGAAATACGTAGAAACAGATCCGACCTTAGTTAGAGTCGATGAGCACTTTCAACTGGTGGGCAATCCGGCTAAGGCGAAAGAACATCTCGGGTGGCAGCCAAAGGTCAGCTTTGAGCAGCTTATTAGCACTATGGTTACAACCGATATTCGTCGTTTGAAAGCGGGTGAGATCACACCGGCAGGGGTGGTCGCGTGACCAGACATGCTTTTATCTTTATTGAGGTTTTTGGCTGTGAGGGCGGTATTCAGTCCTACATCCAAGACGTACTAGGTGCTTACGACCAGGTTGCACCTCGGCTAAATGCGACAGCTGACGTTTTCTTGCTGCGCGATGCAAAAAGTGACCATGCACTCAGAGGTGGCAATCTAAAATATCACTACCTTAAAAACAGTCGGGCAATGGTGGAGCGCGTCCATCTCACCGCAGCGCTAAGCCTATATTTACTGCGCTACCGGCCTGACCATGTCTTTTGTGGACATATCAATTTGGTATCAATGGTCAGCCTGCTGTGCCGCCTGCTCAAAATTCCATACACCGTGCTGACCTATGGCAAAGAAGTTTGGTATGAGCTACCGACCGCTGAGAAAAGAGCGCTGAGCGCTGCTGATGGCATTGTGTCTATTAGTCGTTACAGCCGAGATTTGGCGTGTAAAGCTAATCAGATTGCACCTGAAAAATTTACCATGCTGCCCTGTGTTGTAGATGGGACAGCCTTTACACCAGGTGACGATGACCCCGACTGGGTTGAGCGCTATCAGCTACAAAGAGCCAAGGTACTAATGACGGTAGCTAGGCTTTGGCCAGGTGATATCTACAAGGGGGTGGATGTTACCATTCGTGCTTTGCCCAAAATTGCTGAGGCGTTTCCCGAGGTAAAGTACGTCGTGATTGGGCGGGGCGATGACCAGCCTAGGCTAGCTAAGCTGGCCGCAGAGCTAGGTGTCGCAGACCGGGTCGTATTTGCAGGATTTGTGCCAGACGAGGCGCTGGTTGCTCACTATCGGCTAGCAGATGTGTATGTAATGCCGTCTAAGGAAGGGTTTGGGATTGTGTACTTAGAGGCGATGGCTTGCGGGGTGCCAGTGATTGCTGGCGATGATGACGGTTCAGCAGATCCGCTGCAAGATGGGCGACTAGGTTGGCAGGTACCCCATCGAGACGCCAGTGCAGTGGCGATCGCGTGCATTGAAGCTCTGGGTAAAGAAGATCCTCGCTGCGATGGTACGTGGCTGCGGTCGCAAGCCCTAGCGCAATTTAGCCCACCTGCATTGGTTAGCCAAGTCGGTCAGCTATTAGATAAGCTAGCTACGCATTAATTCTGTCGTGAGCCTAGCTGCCTAGCCCAATTTCTAGGGCCAAATTTCTAGGACTGTTGTTTTCACATTAGGCTGGTTGCTTTCACATTAGGATAGAGAAAAGCACAGCCAAAATGCACCAAGACAAAATGCATCAAGACAAAATGCATCAAGGCAAAATGCATCAAGACAAGATGCACCATCACCTCTATTGAAGCTAGCCGGTAGAATTCGCTCGATTGAACCTAGCTGGAAAACGGGGGCTAATTCTGATGATTTATGGGAGAGTGCCACAGTGAAGCAAAATTTTAATCAACTTCAGGTCCGTTTTCCTGGACTCGGCTGCTGGGTATTCATTCTGCTAACGGTTTGGATAGTAGGTGCAATCGGCATCACTGGCATTCTCAAAGCGACCTTGGCACTCGTTTTGTTTTTAGTCCTTGCGCCCGTAGTCGCGATCTTTGGCCTACAGTTTTGGATCAAGCGAAACTTGATTCAGGGTAGCTGCCCAGTGTGCGAGCAGCCGCTCACTAGCCTAAAAAATGTAAAAACATCTTGCCCTAGCTGTGGCACGCAAGTAACAGTGGTCGAGGGAGGGTTTGAACGGGTTGCTAGTGACGGTGTCATCGATATACAGGCTGTAGATGTACAGAGCACTGCGGCTAGTGCTGACGATGATAGAGAAAGCGGCGCGACGGTAATTGACGTAGAAGTTCAGCGTCTGCCAGAAGGAGAGGTTTGAGCTGAGAGAAAAAAACGGACGCAAGCACTGCGTCCGTGAATCGAGAGGTTATCCAAACTGTGAGTAGGCGCTGCTGGCGACCAAGCATCACTGGCTAATCAACAGGGTGTAGGGATGACTTTCGCCGCTGCGATCGCCGACAAAGATCTCATACTGACCCTGGTCTAGCAAGCCAGGTGCTTGAATCATACCGCCATCATAGTTGTTGGCAAAGACACACTCTCTAAAGCCATTAGGCCCGGTAATGAGCAGCGTATAGTCGCCTTCACTTTCAACTTCAAAGCGAAGAGAGGCAAAAGATTCTGTCACGCGAATGGTTTTACCATCACCACGGTTAATGTTTCCACAGGCTGATGGATCGCTACCACCGGTTTGGCCAGTCATTTCGAGCGGTTCGGCTAGAGGGGTAGCAATAGTTTGTGCCTGGACCGCAGAGCCGATGGCAAACAGGGTTAGAAGCGGCAAAAAAGACAGAGGAGAAAATCGCATGGAACCTCCAAATAAAAGTCCTGATAGAAGAAGAGTGGGAGAATACTGTTAGTACACGGCCTGAAAAGTTCAATCATCTGGTGCGAGCTGACTGGTACGAGTGGGTGAACTCTTAGCAAATTTGACAGATGATGCGTGCTTGGGGATGCGTAACTTATTTATTGCTTATAGTCTTAATAGTAGCGCCGCGCGAGGCCCCGTCGTCTTAGAAGCTGTGACACTTCACGTAATGGCGTTAGCAGTGGCGCACATAGAGGGTTCGGACAGTGGAGCAAGCCCTCATAGACGGGATTCAAAGAGGATTTTTTCGATGCAAAGGACTCGACTGAACGCACTTACGACGCAGGCTACTTTGCAGTTTAGGCAGTGGGTTTTTAACCCTTGGCGGCGGCTGTCTGTTATTGTAATTAGCCTGCTATTTGGCAACTTTTTTGCCACGGCTATTTCTGCCACAGCAGGCCAAGCAGCCAAATTAGACGTGACTATTTCAGCGATTTTGGTGATCTTTGTTGAGACGGTTAGCTGGATCTATTATCGATTTGCGCCCAAGCGAAGCTTACGTGATCGCACCGCTGATACTTTACCCACCGACACGGCGCTGATCTCTTCTGGAGCAGATCCTGCACTCAGCCGTAGCACGGGTCAAGCCCCTAGCCCGAGTTTTGATGCGAGTTTGGATTTGGGGCCTGTGAGATCGCGATCTACCCTTGCTGAATCCCTCAACGCGTTCAAGCTAGGTATGATTTACGGTCTGTTTGTAGAGGCGTTCAAGCTAGGCAGCTAGGCTTGTTGCTAGTCTTAAGAGTCTAGTTCTGATGACCAGATCGGCAACAAGATCAGATCGGCAACAAGATCAGATCGATAACGAGGTCAGCAGGTAGCGCGATCGCGATTCAATCGCCGCCCAGTCTTGTTGCTGAACCTCTTCTCGAGGAAATAGGGCTGAAGATAGGCCGACCGCGAGCGCCCCTGCCGCCATCAGCTTGGGTGCGCTCTCAATGGTCACCCCACCTGTCGGAATCAGAGGAATGGGCCCGAGCGGCGTCACCAAGCTACTGAGATAGTTCGCATTTCCCACCGCCGCGATTGGAAATACTTTCACGCTCGCTGCGCCTGCTCTCCACGCCGTCACAATCTCGGTAGGCGTCAGTGCCCCAACAATCATCGGCAAGCCGTATTTTTGGGCAATAGACAGCAGCTTATGGTCGAAGTGAGGCGTAAAACAAAAGCTAATTTCAGCCGCGATCGCTGCATGCAAGCTATGGGCTGTCAATACCGACCCAGCCCCTATTGTGCAGTGAGGCAGCTGCTGCCGCAGGCTTTGGACCATTTCAGCAGGGCTAGCATTTCGAGTCCAGGTCACTTCGATGAGACGAAAGCCTCCGGCAGCAGCGGCATGTGCCATAGCCAGCCCTTGGTCTAAGGTGCTAGCTCTAATAATTGCGACTGCCCGATGCCGTTTCGCCAAAGCGAGCCAGTTTTCTCTAACTTTGGCTTGCCGACTAGCCATTCATACTTGCCTATGCCAGCCGTTTACGCAAAGACTCAGATCGGCGCTTGGCCGTTTCATTGGCGGGCTCAGCGGCAAGTGACTTTTCATACGTTTCTAGCGCCTGCGGCACAAGCTGCTTGCGTTCGTAAGTATGTCCTAGATTGTTGAGCGCGGTTACGTAGTCTGGCCGAATTTTGAGAGCTTCATTGTATTGACGAATCGCTAAGTCAAGCTGGTCCTGGGCGAAATAGGTATAGCCCAGCGCATTGTGAACTAAAACGGCATTTTCGGCCTCTTCTTCAGAGAGTTCTTTCAGCGCCTGCTTTAAGTAAGTACTCGCCTTTACGTATAGCTTTTTATCTAGCAGCAGACTGCCTAGCTCGTAATACTCTAAGGCCGACCCTTTTTCTTTCAATAGCTTAGTTTGCAAGTCTGAGAGCGTGACTTCTGTGCGCCGAGTCACCCAGACTTGGCGCACGACAAAAAAGGCCGCTACGCTAAGAAGCGTCAGCAAGATACCTAAGTAAACAACTAAATAATTGCCGTTTTCCATGCCGATGTTTATACAGAGGGCTTATTGACTAAGCCGCTCGTTTGCTTTTTTTTTGACGTTTACGCTGTTGGCATTTTATAGCACTTCACCTCGCAGATGGGCCAACAGTTAGCTTTATTCATCGATGGCTGCAGGCTGATCTGTCTCTAAAAAAGACGGCAACACGCCCGAAGGGAGCGACCAGTACGCCGCTCTTTCTTGCAGCCATTCTTCGGCATACCAGCGGCGGATTGATTGATTAATAGCAAGCTGTAAGTCGTTATATTGAACGCCTTTTGGCAGCGCGATCGCCAGCGGTTCGGCTGAAATGATTTCGGGCAACAGAAAATAGTTAGCCACTGCCCCCGGCTCGCGCTCCCAGCTAGTTAAGACCGAAGCATCGCCCGCAAACGCATCCACCTGACCACTTGACAGTAATGATTGGCCTTCTGCGTAGGAGTCAACACCAATGAGACTTGCCCCTGGCAAAATATAGCGGACATGAGCCACCGAGCTAGAGCGACTGAGCAGCGCAATTTGGCTAAACCGCAGATCTTGCAGCCTCTGTATATTGACAGATGACTCTGAGGAAGAAGAAATTTCCGGCGAGGTCGCTGGCAGTTGGGGAAGATTTTCTAGCTCAGAATTAGCAGGATTGACGGTGCCAACAGCACTAGCAGTCATAGAAGATTGAACGATAAATGCGGTGCCATCGAGGTAATAAGGATCGCTAAAGCTAACGAGGCGGCGGCGAGGTTCGGTAATAGTGAGCGATGCGATCGCCATGTCTACCCGATCTTCTAAGACTGCGCCGAGCCGATCGATATTGCTAACGGGCACAAACCTAACCGCGTTCTCATCACCTAGCAGTTCAGCTGCTAACCGGCGGGCAATCTCAATTTCAAACCCGCTAATCTCACCCGTTTCGTCAATGAACCCAAGGGGTGGACGGTTCGTTTTGATCGCGACAATGAGGTAGCCGCGATCGCGAATATCAGACAGCTCAGCGGCCATCGCTACTGGAGAAGTAATTGAAAAAGCGCCTAAAAGAGAACCACAAATAAAACAGCGCTCAATAAAAACAGGGGGCAGCAAAGCCTGCGCCCCCATCCATAAGCTCAATCCCGCTAGCAGCTTGCGTAGCATGACGCCCTGATTAACCGTTCGCTTTTTCCACTACTTTAGCGAAGCTCTCGGGCGCAAGCACAGCTAGCTGGGCCAGCATCTTCCGATTTATTTGAATATCTGCTTTTTTGAGATCGCCAATCAAACGGCTATAAGTCGTACCATTCAAACGAGCGGCGGCGTTGATTCGCGCAATCCACAGACGGCGAAAATCGCGTTTCTTGCGACGGCGATCTCGGTAGGCATTTCGCAAGGCCTTCATCACCTGCTGATTTGCCGTACGAAATAGCTTGGAGTGAGAACCCCGGAAGCCTTTTGCAAGCTTAAGAACTTTTTTGCGGCGTTTGCGAGCTACATTACCGCGCTTAACACGTGCCATGGTCTAGTTTTCCTTTAGGTTGAAATCGAGAATAGTCCTTTCAAAAGGCCTTTTCTGAAAGGCTGTTCTGAAAGGACGCTTGCCTGAGCGGCACTGAATCGACGTTACAAATAGGGCATCATCAGCTCTACATTAGGCACATCTGACTCATGCACCGTCGTCATTTTAGAGAGCTTGCGCTTACGGTCTTGATCCTTACGTTCTAGCAAGTGATTTTTGAAAGCTTTACGACGCATGATTTTGCCGCTTCCACTACGGCGGAAGCGCTTGGCAGCAGCTCGGCGCGTTTTTAGCTTAGGCATAATAGTTTTTTTGAGTAAGATTCAGCAGGGGTTCAGCGTATTTTTTTCGCAGTCTTCAATGTTACACCACAATTGGCGTCGATGCCTGCTAGATGTCTTCACGCGGCAGGGCAAACGCATACTCGTGAAAGCAGGATACTGGATAGGTAGAGCTATATTCGGTCTTGCTAATGAGTCAGGAAACCCATGCATCAGGTTCGCTCTTAACGCACTTTGCAACGCTTGAAGACCCGCGAACATTGTATCTAGTTGAGCACCCGCTGCTAGATATCGTAGCGTTGACGATATGCGCGGTTATCTGCGGAGCCGAGACGTGGGAAGAGATAGAAGCCTACGGACAGAGCAAGTCAGCGTGGCTCAAAACGTTTCTGAGCTTGCCAAACGGGATACCTTCTCACGACACGATTGCCAGAGTGTTCGCCCTGCTAGAGCCGACTCAACTCCAGGAATGCTTTGTCAGTTGGGTGAAGAGTATTGCCAAACTGAGCGGCGGTGAGGTCGTTTCGTTAGACGGCAAGAGTGCGCGACATTCATACGACAAAGGCACAGGTAAGGGGGCCATTCATATGGTCAGTGCCTGGGCTAGCGCCAATCAGCTTGTCTTAGGACAAGTCAAAGTCGATGGCAAGTCCAACGAAATTACGGCAATTCCCAAGCTGCTTAACATTCTGGATATCTCAGGATGCATCGTCACGATTGACGCGATGGGCGCACAAACCGAGATTGCCAAACAGATTATCGAGCAGGGTGCTGATTACGTTCTAAGCCTAAAAGGGAACCAGGGCAACCTGCACCAGGACGTCGAACAGTTGTTCGACTGGGCACGCAAAACTAGCTTCAAAGACATCGAACACGAAGCCTATCAGACAATTGATAAGGGGCACGGACGTCTTGAAACAAGACGCTACTGGCTACTGGGCAACGTCGAACATCTCGAAGATGCGCAACGATGGGTAGGGCTCAAACGAGTAGGCATGATTGAGTCAGAGCGGCGCATCAATGGACAACCGACCACAACAGAGCGACGGTACTATCTAGTGAGCTTAGACGGTGGTGTAGAGCGCTTTGCCTATGCTAGTCGCGCTCACTGGGGCATTGAGAACAAGCTACATTGGAGTTTAGATGTGGTCTTTCGCGAAGATGACTCGCGTATTCGCAAAGGCCATGCCCCAGAAAATATGACAGTAATTAGAAAGATTGCCCTCAACTTGCTTGCTAGAGAAGCTTCTAAAGGCTCGAAGCAGGCAAAGCGGCTAAAAGCTGGCTGGGACAACGCCTTTCTCATTCAAGTACTACTTACTTGAGTATGCGTTTGCCCTGCTTCACGCGGTAGGACAAATCTCTGTCAAAATAATTTGTGCAAGTCATCTCAAAAGATTTATGGCTATTTCTCATCTCCGCCACCGTAACTTTCAAACTGCACTTCGCGACGGCTGTGTGCTCAAAATTATCAGCGGTCTGACCAATCTCGACCAGCGCAATGTGATCGATGTCGTCAAAGCCGCTCAGCAGGGTGGGGCAACCTTTGTAGACATTGCTGCCGATGCAGAGCTAGTCCGCCTGGTCCGCCGTCTGATTCATTTGCCCATCTGTGTGTCTGCGGTTGAGCCTCAAAAATTTGTCCGCGCGGTCGAAGCTGGGGCCGACCTGATTGAAATTGGCAACTTTGATACTTTCTATGCACAGGGCAGACGGTTTGAAGCACCTGAAGTTCTGGCACTCACAAAAGAGACGCGATCGCACCTACCGTCTACAACCTTATCGGTCACAGTACCCCATATTTTGGCCCTAGATGAGCAAGTTGCACTTGCAGAGGCGTTGGTCGAAGCCGGAGCCGATATTATTCAAACCGAGGGTGGCATCAGCAGTGCACCAGCTCATGGTGGAACGCTAGGGCTCATCGAAAAAGCCGCACCTACGCTAGCGGCTGCACATGCAATTTCTCGCGCTGTCAGCGTACCTGTTCTCTGCGCCTCTGGCATCTCGGATGTTACCGCGCCAATGGCATTAGCAGCAGGCGCAGCGGGTGTCGGTGTCGGCTCTGCTGTTCATAGACTAAACGAGCCACTAGCAATGGTCGCTGTCGTGCGTAGCCTGGTGGAGTCGATGCAGATGGTAAAAGCTGTCAAGGTTGAGTCCTAAGGAGAGCGCCTAGTCTGCATATTAAGTCTGCGCATGCAGTGTGGGCATCTAGTCTGCTCATCCAAGCCTACTTGTTAGCGCTTATCGAGTTCTTGAGTACGCCTTGATTTCTGCGATTGTGAAGATAGGACGGAAAGTCAGGCCCTCTTTTTCATAGAGGGCTTGTCCACCCTGCTGCCGATCAACCAGTGCCAAGATATCGTTGACTACGTAGCCTGCGTTGCGGAGCCTTTCCACCGCTTTCATAGCAGAAGCACCTGTAGTAACGACATCTTCTAAAATAACTACAGGACTTTCTGGGGGCAGCTCTGGCCCTTCAATATAGACACGCGTGCCATGACCTTTAGCCTCTTTACGAATAATCAGCGGCGTTACTGGCTGATTTTCATAGGCTCCGGCAACGCTGACGGCGCTCACCATTGGGTCCGCGCCCAGCGTTAGCCCACCGATACCCACCGTTCCAACTGGCAGCATAGAGAGCAAGAGCCGAGCTACCATTAACCCGCCCTGCGCATGTAGCGTCACCTGCTTGCCATTGATGTAGTAATCGCTCTTTTTGCCAGAAGAGAGTGTGAAATCACCCTCTTTGTAGGCAGCTTGGCAGATAAGTTCGAGCAGCGCTACGCGTAGAGCACCTAGCTCGGCAGTCGGGAGATCGGCAACGGCAAGTGTGGTCGGTATCATAAGAGGATGCGTTGGGAGTGTCTTCAAAGGCTTGCCCAGTGTATCGGGTATCTATGATGCTGGGCACTCTTGAAGAAAATGTTCAATACCTACTCTTTGAGGGAAATGCACAGCTATGACTATTAGATTGGCGGTTAGATCAAAAGACGGGGCGGCCATTGGCCTTTTGGCTGGCCTTGTGAGCGTGGCTGGTGCGATCGCTGTAGTCGCGCTCTTATCACCTGCGGCTAAGGCCCAAGCAGAGCCTGAGACCGTTCTAGACGCCATAGAACGCATTAGCGAGCAGCGATCAGGAGACTACTATCGTAACCGTAGCTTTTCTTCGCGGCTCAGCTTTATAACTGGTATCGGTGGATTTCCCGAGCACAGCCTCAATCGAGATACCGCAGCACTATCGGGCACTATCGAAGAACTACTCATTTTGCAAACGCAAAACACACCTACGGTTCGAGTCCCTGATCTACCCAACCCCTACACTACGTCAGTTCAGCTACTGCCAACCTCTCAGTTCAACAGCCGCGTTGTCGGCAGTGAGCTAAACTTTGAGCCGTTGCCGCGACGGTAAGGGTTCGCCTGTCGAAAATTGAGTACTAGAGCAGAAAGACTCTTGCGGGTCCTTTTTGTGTTCGTTGGCGCATTTTTTTGGCGGCCAATGAAAAATCCAGGGTGCAGGAGTTGAACCTGCCTGGGGCGAATTATGAGTTCGCTGCCTAATCCGCTCGGCCAACCCTGGTGATTGAGGTTAATATACTATCTCAACTGGCTGAGTTGTGGTGGCATTCTCTAAAAATATTAAGATGGCCTTCTTAAAAAACGCTTTTTATTAAAGAGCATTTGCATGAAAAGAGCATCTACACAGTATCCGTACATAAGGGAATACAGCTTTGGAAGACAACTTCGATTAGAGTTTATTGCCATCCCAAAGATATTGCAGGGATATCAGAGAAAGATATTGCAGGGATATCAGAGAAATATTGCCCCGAGAATATGACCGCAGAGGTCTAGAGCGCATATGTATACGTGTAGCCATCAAAACGTATTAGATTAGATTGATATCGGGTAGACTCCAAAGGTGATAGGCACAACTCACAAACGCACACTTGTTTCCTTTTGCTAGTTCTTTTCTTCTGCTAGTTTCTCATGAGAATTAATCCAGCCGTTGCTTTTACGCTCATTTTGCTGACAATGATGTTTGGGGCAGGTATCGTGAGCTCATCTTGGGGATATGCCATTGGTCGGCAGGCGCTAACAGGCGTTCGGCAGCCCGAAACTCGTCCTTCTAACGCCGCCACCGCAAATCGCAGCGGCGGTGACCAGACTGGATTAACTTTGCTTGATGAAGATAAAATAATCGATAATGTCAAAGCTCGCATGACTGACAGCAGTAACTGAGCCATCTTTAAGTTTTTCAGTTCATTGGTTAGCTCTACCTTTTGTCGTGTCATCAGCTTTATTGCTTCTGCTTTCACCGTCGCTTACTTGGCCAGATATAACCACACGGCTGTTATCGGTGGTGGCGCTGATCTTACTGAACGCTTTTTTTGTCACGGTAGAGTTTTCGATTGTATCGGTCCGCAGATCGCGCATCAATCAACTAGTATCAGCTGGCGATATACAAGCGAAAACCGTTCAGCAGCTACAGTACAAAATCAATAGCTTGCTATCAACGACGCAGCTGGGCATTACGCTCTCTAGCCTAGCGCTCGGATGGATTGGAGAACAGACCGTAGCCGCATTGGTTCGGCATTTGTTTTCCCGTTTGCCAGTTTCCGTTGATGTGGCCCAGTTTTTAGCGCATTCGGCGGCAATACCGGTAGCTTTTTTACTGATGGCCTACTTGCAGATTGTGCTGGGCGAGCTTTGTCCAAAGTCAGTTGCGCTAAGCTACCCTGAGCACATCGCTCGCATATTGGGTCCATCAAGCTTAACGATTGCCCGTTTGCTTCATCCATTCGTTTGGCTGCTCAATCAATCGACGACGCTGCTGCTGTCTCTTCTAGGCGTTAAAGACAGTAGTGCTAGCGACTATGGTCGGGTGACGCCTGAAGAACTAAGGCTACTGATCACTACCTCAACAGAAATCCCAGATCTTGAGCACGAAGATCGAGAGATTCTCAACAACGTCTTTGAATTTAGAGACGCAACAGTAGAAGAAATTATGGTGCCGCGAACACGCATTGCAGCGCTGTCAAGACAGGCTACTTTTCAAGATTTACTTGACGAAATTGTCGTCTCGGGTCATTCACGCTACCCGGTAATGGGAGAGTCACTAGACGATATTTTAGGTATTATTCACTTTAACGATCTGGCATCGGCGCTCTCTGAAGGAGCCCTTCAGCCTGATACGATAATTTCACCATGGGTAACGCCTGCTCGCGTGGTGCCAGAATCCCTCCCGCTCAGCGAGCTGCGTAATCAAATGCGGCGCTCTGCTAGAGAAATGGCGATCGCAGTCGATGAATACGGGGGAACAGCAGGACTAGTAACATTTAGAGACTTAGCCGCAGAGATTATTGGTGATGTTGGCGGCACTGACCCAGATGCTCAAATTGTGATCAAAGACAGTCAAACTATTATCTTTCCAGCCCAAACCGATCTCGAAGAGGTGAATGAGCGGCTCTCACTATCTTTGCCAACTAGTGATGCTTATCTCACACTCGGTGGGTTTGTCATCTATGAGCTGCAGAAAATTCCTGCCGTTAACGACAAATTGCCCTATCGAGACTTGGTCCTTACAGTGCTAGCGGCTGAGGGGCCCAAGCTAGTCAAGATTCAGATCCGCCGGCCTGGGAAAGCCTTAATGCTTAGGAATGCTGGGATGACCACAGCACTAAAAAGAGTAGCAGATAGGTAGTCAAATCTGAAAAGCGGCACAGACGATCGGCCAACGGTTCGTCACTTTTTTTAGTATTTCTATAGTACTGTTTACATTATTGATAGTTCTAAACAGGCGCGTCATTACTTTTACGCACTGCTACTTTTACACCCCGCGATTTTCATGCACTGTGTACTAGGGTGGCCACTGCTAAAGGCCAATTGCATGCACCTGAATCTTTAGCTATACGACTGCATTAAAAAATTGGTTGCATTGAATTGATATAAATTGGCCACTATGCTCTAGCTTTGTCAAGTCAGAGAGCTTTTTTCGAGATGGAAAGCTCTAGTCCAGCTTGGAATAAGCTATCTGTAGTTCTGCCTGCCAAATATTACCTGCTCATCAAATGTTGCATAAGAGGTGTGAGATCGTGCAAAGCCAACCTTTATCCCTTTCTAATGCCAAACCCTATAGCGGTAACCGTCCTAATCTAGTGAGGCTGGGAGTAATTGGGGTCGGAAATATGGGGCAGCACCATGCCAGGGTACTCTCTCGATTAAAAGATGTGCAGCTAGTCGGTGTTGCAGATGTCAACGCAGAGCTGGGAATTGAGACAGCCAGTAAGTATCAGGTTCACTATTTTGACCAGTATCAAAAGCTGCTAGAGCACGTGGACGCTGTGTGTGTAGCAGTGCCTACCCGCTTGCACCATCAGGTCGGTATGACCTGCCTGAAAGCGGGTGTACATGTCCTGATCGAAAAGCCAATTGCGGCGAGCATTGGGGAAGCAGAGTCGTTGGTCAACGCAGCGGCTGATTTGAACTGCATTCTGCAAGTGGGCCATATTGAGCGCTTCAATCCGGCCTTTAAAGAGCTACACAACGTGCTTAGAACCGAAGAGGTGCTAGCGATTGAGGCTCGACGGATGAGCCCGTACTCTAAGCGGGCGAATGATGTCTCTGTCGTACTCGATTTGATGATTCACGACATTGATTTAATTTTAGAGCTGGCAGCATCGCCGGTGGTGAAGCTAACGGCAAGTGGGAGCAAGGGCACAAATTCGCCTTATCTGGACTATGTCACGGCGACGCTGGGCTTTGCGAATGGGATCGTGGCAACGGTGACGGCCAGCAAAGTAACGCATCGTAAAATTCGAACGGTTTCGGCTCACTGTCGAAATTCGCTGACAGAAGCGGATTTTTTAAACAATAAAATTGAGATTCACCGTCAGACAACGGAGAATTGCATGGCTGCTTACGGTCAGGTGATGTACCGTCAAGACGGTTTGATTGAGCAGGTATATACCAGCAACACTGAGCCGCTGCACGCTGAGCTGGAGCATTTTGTACAGTGTGTGCGAGGCGGAAATCAGCCCTCTGTCGGTGGTGAGCAGGCGCTGAAGGCACTGCGGTTGGCAAGCATAATTGAGCAGATGGCACTAGGTGGCAAGGGTTGGCACTCATCTGCCGATTTGCAGCTAGCGCTAGAGCCAATGCCAGTTGCGGTGACTAGTTGACATGTGGGTTGACCAAGCTGGCCTAATCTGGTTGCGTTAGCGACTTAACAACGGCCTGGGCTGCGAGGCCGCTAACTAGCCGGTTACCGATTGGGCTAAGGTGAATGTGATCGCGATAGAGGCTGTCAGCATCGGCGGTTTGCGCAAAGGTGGATAGCAAGTCTAAGTAGGCGATGCTATTATCCGTAGCCCACGTTTGAAGCCTTTCGCGAGCAACAAGTTCGTAGTCGCGAGGGCCGGGAAGTTCGCGCTTTAGAGGAGAGAGAATCAGAATAAAGCTGCCGCCTGCGGCGACTGTCTTTTGCTGAATGCCGCTAATGGCGCTGAGGTTTTTGCCGACGCGATCGCCGCCTTCATCTTGAATCTCTTTGAGTCCGGGAATGAGCTGATCTTTTTGAGTAAACCGACTGAGTATTTCAGTGAGCGCAAAGGGATAGTTTTGGCTAGGGTAGCTGCGATCGCGCCCAACCTGTAAAGCGGTGGGCTCAGTGCCAAATAAGTCGTCAGTATTAAGTAACAGCACTAGCACTTGCGCATCGAAAGTACCGTAGCGTGATAGGTAGGCCAGCTCATTTCGCGGTCCCCAAGAGTTAGCAGAAGCGTTAAGCGCTTCTACCTGGGTATAGCCCGCTGGCAGTATGGGCTGAAGCTGCTGAGCAATAAGCGCTGATAGTATGTCGTCTTGGTCAGTCCACCAGTTACCATTGGCTAAAGAATCACCTAGCAGAAAAAGGCGCAGGGTATCTGAGGCCGGGGTGGGAGCGATCGCGCCTGCACGCATGGAATATTGATTGATCCAAATCCGGTTACCCAAACGCCTGACCTTCTGGTTGGGGGCTAGTCGATAGCCCATAGTGTCATCGGCGACATATAGCGGTGGCCGTCCAAACCCAAAGCCAAACCGTAAAACCAGCTCTGCAAGTAGCAATATCACCAGCAGCCCACCCATTAGCAGGCCCGACCAAAATAAAAGTTTCATTCGCTATCTTTTGAGTAATCTTTTGAGGGAGTGCTACATCGGCCAACACCCCGTAGATAATAGGGTGAATTGGTAGTTAGGTAAAAATGATGGTTGATATTTTGTATCCGCTTCACGTTGCTGTGCAGGTGAGTGACTTGGCCGCAGCCGACAAATTTTATTCGCAGGTCGTCGGTCTTAGCAAAGTAGATCGGCAGCTATCTTTTCCGGGTAGCTGGTATCAAATAGGTGATTTTCAGCTTCATTTGATTGTTAGCAAATGGGCCAAAAATCCGGTGCGAGAAGATAAGTGGGGACGGCACCCACATATTACATTTGCTATTAATAACCTAGCAGCAGTAAAGCAGTCTTTGATTGAGACAAACATGCCTTTTCAGATGAGTTCATCTGGCCGATCGGCTTTGTTTGTCAAAGATCCAGACGGCAACGTAGTAGAGCTATTAGAGCTTAGTAAATAGAGTGATTTTCCACCAAGCTTACGGGTCGTTAGACTTGTCTAAATTCAGTTCTATACGGTTGAAATACTGAGAAGCTAGAGAGCGACAAAACGGTTACTTATCATTGCGGCTTGGGCTTAATGAGAGAGCGAGCAGCCATTTCTACGGCCATCACGCGACACTCTTCTCATATTTCCTGAAAGGCGATCATCTCTTATGAGCAACATCAGCCCACTGACCCTGGCGAGCCATAAGCCCTCTAAAAAACCTCGTATGCTGGTTGTCGATGATGAACCCGACAATTTAGATCTGCTATATCGAACGTTTCGCCGCGAGTTTAAGGTGCTGCGGGCCGAAAGTGGCGTTGCGGCGCTAGACGTGCTTTCAGATGAAGGGGAAGTCGCGGTCATTATCTCGGACCAGCGGATGCCCGAAATGAAGGGCACAGAATTTTTGAGTAAAACAGTGCCCGATTTTCCAGATACCGTTCGGATTATTCTGACTGGCTTTACAGATGTAGAAGACCTTGTAGAAGCGATCAATGCAGGCCAAGTTTACCAGTACATCACTAAACCTTGGGACCGTGACGAACTCAAACATGTGGTTGATAGAGCTTCAGAGACTTATGAGCTGATCAAGAGTCAGAATCAGGAGCTGCACCTCGCAGAAAAGCAGTCGAAGTTGATGATGGCTGTGGGCCAGATTGCAGCGCAGGCAATGGAAAAGATGGAAGCGCTAGAATTTTTGGCAGAGAGCTTTGGTCAAATTTTGTATGCAGATACCTGCTCGCTACTACTGGCAGATAGGCAGGGGGCCGAGGGCGCAAACAGTGGAGAGGACGGGGGTGCGATCGCAGAAAATAGCTTGATACAGTCAGCGCTAACGAGCCAAACCGTGAAATACATAACAAATGTACAGTCCAATCCAGCCATTGTGAATGAAGCACTCTATGCAACGGGTACCGAGTGCCATTTAGTCGCCCCGGTCGTCTATCGAGGTGGGTTACTAGCTGTGCTCTCGCTTCAGTGGAAGACTGCTTACAGTAAGCTCGACGACGTCTCTCAATTGCTAAATCTCATCGCGCCTCAAGTAGCATTGAGTCTAAAAGCAGCCGTTTTGTAGCCGTATCTTGCAGGGGTAAATAACCAATTCGTGTTCTAGCGTGTTGCCCGAATGGTGGTTCTTTACAACCATCGTTCGGGCTTTTTTTCACTATAGAATTTAAGACTACGGACTTCAAAGCTATGGAATTTAAGGCTGTGAACTTTGAGAGTGCCAGCTTTAAGACGGTAAACTCTAAGAGGGCACTCAACTATCAGGTCTGAGCAGAAATAGCACAAAGCACCGCCGTTATGACATCGCCGCCAACCGACACAAATCATAGTTCGCTGACGGCTTCGGTTCAGCCAGAGGCCCAGCAAATTCGACAGCTATTTGATCGAATTGCGCCGCAATATGACCAGATGAATCAGGATATGAGCCTGGGGCTACATCTGGTGTGGAAGCAAATGGCGGTGCGCTGGAGTGGGGCGGCGGCTGGGATGGCCTGTTTGGATGTGTGCTGTGGCAGCGGCGATTTGGCGATGCTTTTGGCTCAGCGAGTAGGGCCAACTGGTCAGGTGACAGGCGCAGATTTTGCGACCGAGCAGCTGGCGATCGCAGCCCAGCGCAGCCCTCATCTACAAAACCGCATCAAGTGGATCGAGGCCGATGCGCTAGCGCTGCCTTTCCCCGACAGCAGCTTTGACGCAGCAACAATGGCTTACGGATTACGCAATCTAACGAATATTTTGCAAGGGTTGAGCGAGCTCAATCGCGTATTGAAACCAGGCGCAACGGCGGCGATACTTGACTTTCACAGGCCAACAAATCCGCTGGTTGTGCAGTTTCAAAAGTGGTATTTGGAAACGGTAGTCGTGCCAGCCGCTAAGCGCCTAGGCATGAGTGAGGAGTACGCTTACATTGGGCCTAGCGTCGAGCGCTTTCCGTTGGGGCCAGAGCAGATGAGTTTGGCCACGGCAGCAGGATTTGCTCAAGCAGTGCACTATCCGATTGCGGGCGGCATGATGGGCGTTTTGGTGGCCTCTAAGGCAAAGGCAATGAACGAAGGCGCACAGCAAATATGAGCACAGAAATAGATCTGTGGATAGTGTTGCTGCCGCCAATTTTAGGCGGGGTAATTGGCTATTTTACAAACGATGTGGCCATCAAAATGCTGTTTCGTCCGTATGAGGCGAAGCATTTGTTTGGGCAAAGGATTCCGTTTACACCGGGGTTAATTCCGAGCAATCAGCAGCGACTGGCCAAAAAGGTGTCGGATGTAATCATGCGATCGCTTCTTACCCCGGAAGAATTGCAAAAGCTAGCTCGCCGCCTACTAGAAACTGAGCGCATTGAAAAGGCGATTAACTGGCTGCTGCGTCTGGCGCTAGAGCAAATGCAGGGTAGCCATACGAAAAATAAAACCGCTCAGATTTTGGGCAATATTTTGCAGGATTTGGTCGGACAGTCACTGCCGCGTCTGATCAAGGTTTGGTCACGGCAAGACGACTTTTTAGAGGCCCAGATCAACCAGATTTTTGATCGGGTGCTGATGGACTTTCAGCTTGCCGAAGAACAGGCCGCCCAAGTTTCTGACTGGATGATCAACGGATTGCTACCGCCTGACCGCGTGCGTCAACTGCTAGTCGATTTTTTGAGTGACTATAACATTCAGGTCATCGATGAAACGCTACGCGCCAAAACCAGTGGCACCTACTGGGTGGTTGCCAACATCTTTGGCGTGCGCAATGCGCTGACTCGCCTGCGGGCGGTCTGTGTGAACGAGCCAGAAAAAAGCAACATGCGAATTGCAGAACTAACGGCAGGGCTAGGCGTCAAGGTTCGTTTGCAGCGGTGGCTGGTGCAGTTTTCGCTACAAGAACTGCCCGTAGCAACCGTACGCAAGCTGCGAAGTACGCTGCGGCAAACGATTAAGACATATCTGAAAGAAAACGGCAGCAGCCTACTTGAATCAGTGAGTGCATCTATCGACTGGGAAAAGCTAGCAGCGCAGCTATTAGGACGACTTCAGACATCGCCAGTGATGAGTGAGTCGCTAGAGACAGTGAGCTATGAACTAGCGCTGATACTAGAACGCTATTTAGAACGAGACCTAGAGGTGATTGTGATGCAGGCAATTCCAATTTTGAATATCGATCAGGTGATTGTTGATCGGGTGAATGGAACGTCGCCAACAGAGCTGGAGGGCGCGATTCAAACGATCGTGCGCAGTGAGCTACAGGCAATCGTGAATTTAGGTGGAATTTTGGGGTTCGTAATTGGAGGCTTGCAGGCAGTTTTTTTACTGTTGCAGTGATAGGTCAGCAAGTCGGTCAAACGATCTGTAAAACGCATTTTGATTACGATCAATGCTGGGCTCACCGCTGCCTAAGGGCTGAGCGCAGTCGAAGTCCAAGGTGAGAACCTATGACGTGAGGCTCATGCTTTAGGGCTGAGGAATTTTTTGACGCCTTCGCGAATGACTTTACGCGGCGCAAGGCGTGGGGAAAACGCTAGCAATTTGTTAAGCGTCCCATGAACAGCGACGACTTTTCCTTTTTGCAGGCTAGCGTAGCCGTATTCAGCGACCTCTGCAGCGGTAGGTAGCTTATCGGCAGTAACACTGCCCATACCAGCCATTCTATCCATGTTAGAGACGCTGATAAAGTTGGACTGGGTAGGGCCAGGACAAAGGATAGTCACGGTGACACCGCTGTCTTTGGCTTCGGCGGCGATCGCTTCGCTGAAAGAAAGCACGTACGCTTTAGTTGCAAAGTAGACAGCCATCATTGGACCGGGCTGAAAGGCCGCAGTAGAGCCCAAATTAAGAATCTGGCCGCTGCCGCGCTGGATCATACCAGGAAGAAACAGTCGGCTAAGCTGTGTCAGCGCCAAAACGTTAAGCAAAATCATACCCTGTAACTTTTCCCAGTCACCGCTTGCAAATTTGCCGTAGTCGCCAAAACCCGCGTTATTAACCAGAACGTCTACAGTGAGACTTTGTTGTTCGATTTGTTCAAAAAGCTGCTGAACGGCACCTGGCTCAGTCAAATCGCAGCTTAAAACAACAACGTTCACACCATGTTTCTCGTTGAGTTCTGTCTGAATTTCTTTGAGTTCATCTTCACTGCGCGCAACGAGAATAAGGTTGTGATTTTCACGAGCAAAGACATTAGCAAAGGCGAGGCCAATGCCTCTAGAGGCACCGGTAATAAGGACTGTTGGGGTCATGAGGTAGAAAAGGCTGCTACAGAATAGATAGTTAGCTCCTATTATGCCGAATGCGTTGGAGGCTTGCCGTACCCCAACCGAATTTCGGCTTTTGCCACTAAGGGGTAGGGTTTCTCTCACTACGCGATCGCCTACCCGAATTGGCATCATAGTGACATCGAGATTAGGAGATAAGCAACATGCTTGTTCGTCGTTATTGGCAACCGTTTTCTGAAGTAAACGTAGTAAAGCAACAGTTAGATCAATTATTTGATGAGCTAACTGCTGCGCCTAGTGCGCCAACTACCTGGACACCTGCGGCAACGCTGGTAGAAAGTGAAGAGGCGTTGACCTTGCACGTGCAGCTACCTGGTGTAGATGCTGACAAAATTGATATTCAAGCGAGCCGTGAAGTGGTCGCAGTATCGGGTCAGCGCCCTGCGCTAGAAGTCGGCGAAGGTGAAACTTTGCGTCGCAATGAGTTCCGCTATGGTGCTTTTCGTAGAGTCGTATCTTTACCGGTTGGTATTGAGCCTACAGAGGTCAGTGCTAACTACGAGGCTGGCGTTTTGGTGCTGCACCTTCCCAAGGCGGAAGATGTGCGCAACAAGGTCGTAAAAGTGAGCATCGCTGGGGCTGCGCCTGCTGCGATCGCTGACTCCACCGAAGCGATCACTGGCAACGTGGCTGAGTAATTGTGCTCAGTAACACTGTGTAGGCAACAAACCTCTCGGCCTTGACTGTAGAAGACCGGATAAGGCCGAGAGCATATTCCTATCTTCTCTCTAGACAAAAGAAAATTGTGAGACAAATTTAGGTACACACTGTAGGCGATCGCTTTAGGGCGATCGCCTTTTTTTGGCTCTGTAGGCTCAGCTTCAGATTGAAAGCGAGGCCGACTCTAGAATCTCTTATGCTGTTGTGGCAGAGCAAAAATGCATTTTTAGTCAACTCTAGAAAACATAGCGGCGGTAAGTAGCGACGTGCCTCAAAAACCAAAGTCTGATCTATCCGCAGAGGATTCCAAGATAGAGAACTTTAAGATAGAGAACTCCGAGATCGGGCTGTTCTCTATGGTGTGGCTGCTTATGGACTGGTATTTTTGACACAGGCAGTAGGAATGTGGGTTGCGATCGCTCTAGTTAGCCGGGTGAATACTACCGAATTTCAGCTAGATGCTAAGCAGGCAATCAGTCCGGCGCTAGAGAATGATTTAGACTAAGTAGCCAGCATGGGACTTGATCAGGCCAAAACTGAGGAAGCCAGAACTGAGGAAGCCAGAACTGAGGAAGCCAGAACTGAGGAAGCCAGAACTGAGGAAGCCAAAACTGGGGTAAGCCAGAGCTGAGCAAGTAAAAGGAGCAAGGAATTGGGAAAAGACGCCATGACAGCCGCAGAGTACTGGAAAAAGATCACAGCCTTTGCTCAAAGTGCAACCGATGATGTCGGTGCGCATCTGATGACGGCCTTTGGCAAAGCCACGGCAGAGCAAAAGGCCGATGGCAGCCTAGTGACGCAGTACGATAAGTGGGCCGACGCTGAGCTGCGCGATCGCATTGCTAAGACCTTTCCTGATCACGGCGTCCTGACCGAAGAAGCCGAACACATTTTTCCTGGCACAGACTGGTGCTGGGTAATCGATCCTATCGATGGCACTACCAATTTCACTCGGGGGGTGCCGCTCTGGGGCATTTCACTCGGTTTGCTCTACAAAGGCACGCCGGTTTTTGGCCACGTCTATATCCCGCCGATTGCGCAGCACTTTTACGGCTTTTTCTCTGGAAGCTCTGGTCTAGACATGCCAGAAGGCGCTTTTGCTAACAATGAATCTCTTTGTATCGGGCAAAATTGTCCTGCGAGCTCACCTTCAAACACCCTTTTGTTTAGCCTGTGCGCGCGCAGTCTGAAAGTGCTACAAAATCCGTTCCCCTGCAAGATTCGGATGCTGGGCGTGGCAACTTACAATCTTTTGACCGTAGCTTCGGGCGTGAGTTTAGGCGCGGTAGAAGCAACGCCAAAGATTTGGGATATTGCGGCGGTATGGGCGATTACACATGCAGCAGGCGCAAGCTGGATAAACCTAAACGGGCAAGCTGCTTTTCCACTAGAAGTTGGCAAAGACTACAGCACGCATCCGTTTCCTACTTTGGTCACGAGGCCAAGTTTAGTCGAAAAGTTTGAGCCGCTGGTAAAAGTGATTCTGTAAAAAAAGTGATGCTATAGAAAATAATTTCTAGGCAGCAAAGCTTCGCGATATGGACTCAAAGAAAACCGCAGGCAAAACAACGCACCGACCAACAGAACACCGACAGGCTGCCAACAGCAGCCACCATTAAATCTGAGTTCCGAATTGCCAAAATATCGCCAAACAACAGATTATTGACACCGGTCTAATACATGCCTGACAAGTTCAAAGGAATAATAGAAAGGGACGAAAGGACTAAAAAAGATAGACAAACAATATCCAACAAGGCGTCTGTCCACAGATCTGTTTTTTCGATTAAATAGGCAACGCCGATGGCGAAAGGCAGCGCAACTAAATACGTAAGGGTCTCGGTATACAATCTCTGAGACGAAACTTCTAAGACAGAATCTGTAAACCAAACGTAAACCACCTCGCTTATGACACTCGCCCTCGGAGACGTTGCTCCAGAATTTTCGATGCCCGATGCCGACGGCAATACAATTAACCTAAGCGATCTGAAAGGGCAGCGAGTCGTCTTATTCTTCTACCCGCGCGACAATACCCCTGGCTGCACCAAAGAAGTCTGTGCCTTCCGCGATGCCTACGATGAGCTACAAGCTAAAAACGTCGCTGTCTTTGGCGTCAGCACCGACAGCGCTAAGTCCCACGCCAAGTTTGCGGCCAAACACAGCCTACCCTTTCCGCTGCTCATAGACTCAGCAGGCGAAGTCGGTACCCGCTATGGCTGTTACGGCCTCAAAAAAATGTACGGAAAAGAATATAAAGGCATCACTCGCAGCTCTTTCATCATTGACCCAGACGGAACCTTAGAGAAAATCTATCGCAAGGTAAAGCCTGAACCCCACGTTGCTGAAGTCATAACCGCCATTAGCAAATTGACGGACGATGAATTGACAGATAGCAAGCTAGCAAGTGCTGAGTAGGCGATTTTTCATGCAGATCATCTCACGATTGCGACGTATTTGGCACCCTATCCGAACGCTTTTACAGCTCATTCTCCGTCGCCCCTTGGTTGCGGCCAGTGTCATTGCCATACTGCCAGACAATCGGCTGGTGCTAATTCGGCGGCGCGATAGCGGTCTTTGGGGTTTACCTGGTGGGCTAGTAGATTGGGGCGAAAATGTGCAAACAGCCGCTAAGCGAGAGCTGTTGGAGGAAACCGGGCTAAAACTGGTTTCGCCGGGACGACTGGTCGGCGTATATTCTGGCAGTCAGCGGGACGAACGCTTTCATTCTATCTGCGTGGCACTAGAAGCAAAAGCTGAAGGATTGATGGATGGCTTTGACCCAGATGAAGTGTTAGAAGTGGGCACATTCCATCAGCATGAGCTGCCGAATGGTCAGATGGCGCACGACCATCAGCAACAGTTGCAAGATTACTTTGCAGGAAAAACGGTTCTAGACTAAAGGCAAATAGCTATTGAGCGGCGGCGCTTTGCACGGCAGCGTTTCGGCAAGGGCGTCTAGGTTTCACCCTGGCTGGTTCTACTGATGCGATCGCATCTTCTAAAGCCACAACCCGCTTAGCATTCGTCTGAGTATTTATCTGATAAACCAGCGCTTGGTCGATATCTACCGCGGTTAGCCAGCCGCTTTTAGGATGATAGCCTCCCGTATCGATATCCAACCAGCCAGGGCCTTGGGCAATCTGGCCTGGACTAACACCGGGCAGGGTAAAGGTAATAGTATGACCCGTCACAATGCGCTTATCTGAAAAATAGGGCGTCGGATGGTGGTGAAAATCATCTCGAATCCAGCACAAATCCATCTGCGTTTGTTGAGCTAAAGGCTTTTTAGGGTTTAAGCCTGCATGAACTAGAAAAATGTCGCCCAAATCTAGATACAAAGGCAGCGTTTTGAGCCAGTCTACATGCTCTAGCAGCGCTTCCGTACTGGGGTAGCTAGTTAGGGTAGGTTGACCGCCACTGTACAGCCAGCTGTGAAATGCACTGAGGTTTGGATCTTCATCTGGAAAGGCATTAAGCAACAGATGCTCATGATTGCCAAGCACGCAGGGATAGTTGTGCTTGCGCACAAATTCTACAACTTGGGCGCTTCGTGGACCTCGATCAATCAAATCACCCACAAAATGCAATACGTCAGATGCAGTCGGGGCTACCATTTCCGCCAGTCGCATCAGTCCCGTGTAGTGACCGTGGACATCTCCTATAAATATGCGACGACTCATGCAGTTTCAGGGGCGGTGGTTATTTTATTATGCCTAATTGCCATCTCAGGCCACCACGCTCTCTAGGAAGATCTACCATAGCCTCTTCAGGTAGCCAATAGGTAGCTAGTAAAAGGTAGCCGGCAGCAGGTATCTAGTAGACGACTTTCAAGCTAGACGATGATGGCGGACTAAAACACGTGCTAGTCTACAACATCAATTACTTTTACCACCATAAACTGACTTCGAGCATCACCGCTAGAACTAACGACCTGCCAAAGCACCATGTAGTTATTGTTTTGATCGATATCAGTGGGATTCTCCCAGTCGGGAACCTCTTTGAATCTCAGATCACCGGTTGCTTCATCCATGACAAACTTGTCTATGTCTTCCCCATCTTGCAAGCAATAGATAAGCTGACTGCCGGGCACATCTTACGCCCTGACCTGAGTAACCTGTGCGGAATTTTCGGCAACCTGAATGAGCGTGTTATTTCCGGGGAGCGTGTTGGCAGGCGCAACGATAGTCAGCTCGCTTGGGGCATATGCTTCAGCGGTATTGAGAACGGTAGGTTGAGAGCTGGTCTCGACGTTGGAGCTTGTCTATGTCTGCAGCTTTTTGGCAAGCGCCCAGACCGGTAGCAGCCAACAGTACGGCCCAACTAATCGTTTGCTTCAGTCTGCGAGAGCTGGCGCTGTTGGAGCTAGGGCGAGTGAGGCTGTTGCTTACTGATTTGTTTGCGGCACCGCTGGCGGCTATGCTGGCTGCCTTGCTAGCTGCTTTGCTGACAAATAGACAGAGTCTGTGAAGGACTGCGGGCGGCTCGACTCGGCTACATAGATGTATGGGCCATCGACTGGTGAACAACATTAACTGGACCGAATGTACTTTATAACGAACTTACTCAAGACAGTAAGGCTGTTAAATTCTGCTGATTGTTCCCGTTTCCTAATTTCTTCTGCAAGGAGATTACTCAAAGGGGTTGTCCAAAGTCTTTTTAAGTCTGATGATCTGCTTGTTCACCCAGAGACCCTATAGCGCTTTCTATGATCTGCTCTTCAGCATTTTCTATGACAAAGCCAGCGTCACGAATCATCGCAAAATCCTGCTGAGCAGACTGCCCCGGGGTGGTGAGATAGTCGCCCACAAAGATGGAGTTGGCGGCGTATAGACCCAACGGTTGAAGCGATCGCAAGTGAACTTCTCGCCCCCCGGCAATCCTAATTTCTTGCTGAGGCAGCAGTAGCCTAAATAGGCATAGTATTCTAAGGCAGCGCTGCGGCGTTAGCTCATCGCGCTCTGCGAAGGGTGTGCCAGAAATCGGAATCAGAAAGTTGAGCGGTACGCTGGTGACATTAAGCGATCGCAAAGACATCGCTAGATCGACAATATCTTCGTCAGACTCACCCATGCCAAAGATACCGCCCGAGCAAGTAGTCAATCCAGCAGCCTGCACGGCCCTGACCGTAGAGAGCCGATCTTGAAAACGGTGCGTTGTGCAGATATCTTTGTGATGAGATTCAGCAGTGTTTAGATTGTGATTGATCCGGTCTACGCCAGCCGCTTTAAGCTGCTGTGCCTGATGTTCATTCAACAGCCCCAGCGTCGTGCATACGCGCATAGGATATTTACTTTTGACTGTGCGCACGGCCTCTAGCACACCTTCAAACACTTGCGTAGATGGGCTCCGACCAGAAATCGCCATACAGAAAGTACCCGCCTTCATCTGATGGGCTCTTTCGGCAGCTACCAGAATCTTATCGGTAGCCATCAGCGGATATTCCTCAATCTCTGCCTCTGATATTTTCGATTGGGAACAATAGTGACAGTCTTCTGGGCAGAGTCCACTTTGCGCATTTAGCAAGAAGTGTAAACGCACCCGATTGCCCCAGTAGTGACGGCGCACTCGATAAACAGCCGCTAGCTGGTCAAGCACTACAGCATCAGGGGCGGCGAGTACTGCTAATGATTCCGGGCGAGTGGGAAGCTCACCTGCCAATGCTTTATTCGCTAGCTGCTGCCAATCAAAGGGCCGATCGAAGCGACAATCAGAGGGGGCTACCTTTTCTTTGGCCATATTTTCAGCAGATTGCCAGGCCGAGGCTGTAGAAGGCGAGGGAGAAGCCGTGTTCACCATAGAGTCTTGTGCGCTATTACTGATGCAAATTTTACGTCATAATGTCGGCACGATTACGCTGATTCGGCACGGGCCACCTGCTGTATCACTCAGACAGCGGGTAGCGGGCCATCAGTTTCGGCGGTTTGTAGAACGCTATGACGCGGCTAAAATTGCTAGAGCGTCACTGCCGCCTCGTTCGGCGCAGCAGGCCGTGGCGAGGGCCGCTCGGGTGGTTGCGAGTCATCGCCCGCGGGCAACTCATACAGCAGAACTATTAGGGGCTTCTAAGCTAGATTTGGTTGATGTGCGGTTTCGAGAAATTGAATTTCCGGTAGATTTTTCTAGGTACTTTTGCTTTTCGGCCCTGACTTGGACGATGATTGCACTCACGCTATGGCGATTGGGCTACCGCGATCGCTGTGAGTCTTTTGCACTAGCCCAGCAGCGAGCAAGGCAGGCAGCAGACGTGTTAGAAAACCAGACTGTACAAGGCTCTGTCGTCTTAGTTGCGCACTGTGTCATCAACAAACTGATCTCTAAAGAGCTGCGACGGCGAGGCTGGCGAGGGCCTAGAATACCGGGTATTCGGCATTGGGGCTGTACTACCTACCGTCGGTCAATACATCGATAGGCAGTCTTCTGACTTTTTTGGTTTCTGCTTTTTTATAGAGGCGGATCGCCGGTTAATCGCCAAAAATAAGAAGGATAAGTTGTTACGAATGTGAATATTATTGTTATGCCCGAGTCTGCGACCTCTGAATCGACACCTGCTGCTAAGAGTAAGAGCTTATTGGAAGTGACGCTTTCAGGCGCGATCGCACTTGCCAAAAGTGGTGACAGCTACGACCAAGCGAGCGAGCAATTTGAAGCCTTGCTAGGTCAAGTAGCAGCCGAAAGCCCAGCAGTTGCGCCTCTGCTAAAGCAATTGTGGCAAGAATACATGTCCGTTCAGCGCTCTGCTGCCTTTTGGCAAGTAATGAGCGATGCCGAAAAGGATCTATCAGACAAGATGAGTGCCACCAATATTCAGCTCAAGCAAAACTACATGCGGTTGATTCAAGAGCAATAGGAGCCTGATGGCAGCGGCCATCGTCATCGCGTTTAAGGGCAGTGGCCCAGTCTCAGCGCTCAGAGTCCTCAATTAGAGCCCCTTAATCACAATCTGACCGTCTACGATCTCAATACTCTCTGGCGTGAGCCCTTCTTGTGCAAGCACGGTGTTGAGCTGCTGCTCAATATCAGCTTGTGAGACACCTAGCTGACTAGCAACGCTCGATACGGGCAGTCTTAGCGGGCCAAGCCGTACGTTGGTCTCATCTAAGCTGATTGCCTCATCAACAATTTGAGGGCGACCTTCAATGCCTATATAGACGTCGCGCTCAGCTAGAAAGGGAAATGTTTGGAGCAGCTCACCAACCGCCGCTTCTGCCTCGACAGGCAGTTCGTTTAGCGGCAAGTTATTTAGGTTTAGCGTCAGGCCGCTTTCAACGCGATCGCCTTCAATAGATGTTTCTACACCTTTGGAAACATTGACAATAGGTGCGAGCGCTGGGTCAGAGGCGATTGCCTCATTCACCCTCTGATTCAGTTCTGCTTCTGAAATCACCACATCATTCGGTTTGATGCTACGCGTTTCTATCCCAAAAGCGTCCGTGCTACGAGCGTCTGTGCTTTGATAAATAGACGTGTCTTGAGCAGTTACACCAGCAATTCCATCAGCAATGCCCCCTGTCTCCAAGGACGCATAGCCAATACCAGCACCTACAGCGGCAGCAATGATGGTAATCCCAGCGAGTAGTGTTCTCATAGCAGTGTTGGCTCGAAGATCGAAAAATGTGTTTTTATCTGTTTGCTTAACCTACACGCTAAAGAAATCTGATTCCGGTAGAGGCGATCGCTGTGCCGCTTATTGTGACAGTCGCCGCGCCAACTGTATGCATACCCTCAGCGGCGCGGTGGTTTTAATAGCCTGAGTGTCAATATGCGTGCGCGTCGCCTCAAATCCGGCTAACTGTAGCTGCTGTAAGAGGACGTCTCTGGGCGGAATATCTATTTTGTCGCGTCGGCCAATCTCCGCCAGCGGATAGTAATACGGCGGCAGGCTACTTTCAGCCTGCATGACAGCTAGCAAGCGCCGACACTCAGCCCAGCTACCCGATGCAGCATCTGATGACAAGGCGGCGGCTATATTTGCCATTGCCGTCAAATCTGAGTGACTGTGCAGCGGTCCTAGCCACATGGGCCCACTTACAGCCAACGGCATCTGAGTTTGACAGCTACACTGGGGCCCGCGCCCTAGCTTTTTCCAGCTAAGGGTCTGAAACTGACCGCAGTCGTGACAGTAGCTCAAAAAGCCATAGTGCTGCGATCGCCAGTTTGAGCGCTGGGTCACTCGCATCATGACGCGGTTTACCTCACCGTGATACCAAGAGAAAACAGGCTCAGCCCCTAGCCCCCTGGCTGCTGACTGCCATGCCGAGCTACCAATCAGCAGCCGTAGGCCCTGCTCATGTACAGACACATGGCTACGAGCATAAGCGCCATAGGTTTGCAAGCTTTTATCAGGAGCGTGGCCGCTTGTCGCGCGGCCATCGGTACTAGTGAGATACACCAGCCCACCAAGCTTAACGGCCCATAGGCTGGTGGATAGAGTCGGCATAGGGCTACCAAAGCTATCGATATCGACCAGGTCATAGAAGTCTTGCCGCTGGTAGCAGTCGAAGAAGACAGCATTGGCGTCTTTGTGCGTAATACGGTAGCAGTGAGATGGCAGCGCGGTGCCAAGGTTAGCCTGAAGGCAAGCGTGTAAATCAGGATTGCCTTCGTTGGCCCACACAAAGTCGGCGCTGGCTTCTAGGACATAGCGTAAAGGCCGCACGCCGCAGCCAGTCATCGCGTCGAGCACCCGCAGCTGACTGTGGGTTTGTCGATAAGCGATCGCAGCTAGCACCGCTAGGTCTCTTCCTATTTTGCTGCTGCTGCGAAAAAAGGCATCACCTACACAGAATCGGGCAGCGCTTTCCGTTTGCCAGCGTGCGGAGTGTTCTAGCCTATCGGGATTGCGATTATCCATATCTAACAGATCTCGCCCTCAATAGACATTGTCTCAGAATCGCTATTGAATCGCTATTGACAAGGAGGAGCTAGGGAAGAACTTGAGTGATCGCGCTTTCTAGTTCAGCCTTGCTCAGGTCAGTAACTACAAAAACTTCCTGCGCAGACTTACGGTGGCGGGCAATCAGCTTGTAGCCGCCAGTAATAGGTACAGATACCTTGAGCTTGAAAGTATGCGAGTTAGACTTCACACGAGAGATTACAGCGGGCGTGATAGTTTTGATTTTAGGGTACTTGACTAGTTTTTCTAGAGTGTCGATTAGCTTTGGCAGATACGTAGAATGGGTAATCACAACGCGCCCACCGTTGACGGTATCGTCTGATAATGCTTTTGATGTTGGTGAGCGGTTAGGCGTAGGCTGCTTCGAAGCTTTCTTGCGTTTCTTACCCTTTTTCCCCACAGACCTTCTTCGCCTCTCGCCATCCGAACACTGCCACCTAAATGCTGCACCTACGATAGCTTACGCTTTTTCTAGCGGTGCCATGGTCAAGCCAGCGCGAATTAGCTGCGAATGGTATAGCTCGGCCTGCTCTAACGGCCCTGTCCAGACGATGGCTTGACCTTCATTGTGAATTTGGTCTGCCAGCTTCCACGCCTGATCGCTATCAACACCAGGAATATAGGTCGTCAGGGTCTTGACAACATGCTCAAAGGTATTGAAGTCGTCATTGAGGACAATAATTTTATAGTTTGGATATTTTTCTTTGACAACGCTGCGCGATCGCTCTTTTACCGCTGCGGGGGAAGCAAAGGTGGCTTGGAGTTTAGGTGTGATCGCAGAATTCATGGTCTTTGAACTAAATGGGTATGAGTTACCTGAGCGCAAAAAGCTAGCAAAGCGCTTTATTCGAACGAGAGCTGTAGAAGAATACTAACGTAAACTCACACCCTAAACTTGATAGAGAAAACATGCATTCTTTTGATAGTGCTATTCATTTCTAAATTCTATCGTCACCGTTTTCGTAGAATTGACAAAGAACTAACAAAGGGTCAGGCTCTCAAAGAATTAGACTCTACCGAACCTATCCATTCGGCAAACCGTATAGCACTTTCGTAGAGGCCGAAGAGAATGATCGTGAGAGCCGTACTAGAAGCTTCGAGAACAGGTGGAAACTGTTGTAGTTGGTGAGGTTATCTCATCTATTTAGCAAGAGAGAACAACTCTACAGTAGTGGTGTTGCAAGAGACACAGCCCTCATGAAAACCACAACGCCTACGCAGGCTACATATAGCACCTTTACCGAGCAGGTGACTGCCAAGCAAGTTCAAAGAGCCATCCTCAAGCCAGGCAGAATTGAATATCAGATGAAGCCTGAGTTTGGCTCCCAGCGCTATTACACGCAAACCGCTGAATCACTAACAGCAGTGGCGATACTGCTGCGTCAAAACGGCGTGTCTTTCACAGATCTTGCTAGCAATTCTGCTGCGGCTGGGCTTATCGGTTTGCTACTCTCGGCAGGCGCACTAGCTGGGGCTGCTTGGCTTGCTAAAACAGGAGGAGCAGGTGGCCTTGCTGATGCCATGGGCGACGTTGTGGGAACAGGAAAGAGTAAAGCTCGTACCTACAGCCCTGCAAATCATCGAGCTGCTGCTAAAGATAGATCAATCGTGACTTTTGCCGACGTAGCAGGTGTAGACGAGGCAAAGCAAGAGCTGAGAGAAGTTGTTGATTTTCTAAAAGAAGGAGAGAAGTATCGGCGAATTGGCGCAAAGATGCCGAAGGGGGTGCTGCTCATGGGGCCACCAGGAACGGGGAAGACGCTGCTAGCTAAGGCGGTTGCGGGTGAAGCAGGTGTGCCTTTCCTAAACGTAGCAGCCTCTGAGTTTGTAGAGATGTATGTGGGCGTAGGGGCCTCTCGGGTGCGCGATTTGTTCAAGAAAGCAAAGAAACAAGCACCCTGCATTGTATTTATTGATGAGCTAGATGCAATTGGCAAGTCTCGTGGCGACGGCACGGCTAATGGTGGCAATGATGAACGGGAGCAAACGCTTAATCAGCTGCTCACCGAAATGGATGGCTTTGATGGGAACGCTGGCGTCATTTTGATTGCTGCTACAAATCGGCCAGAGATTTTAGACCCAGCGCTGAAGCGTCCGGGGCGATTCGACCGACAGGTGCTGGTAGACCGGCCCGATAAGAGCGGGCGTTTACAGATCTTGCAGGTGCACTCTCGGGCAGTGTTAACAAGTAAAGATGTGGATTTGGATGCGATCGCCACTCAGACATCAGGATTCGCAGGCGCTGATCTTGCTAACTTGGTCAACGAAGCGGCATTGCTCGCAGCTAGAAACAACCGCGAAGCAGTGCTAATGACAGACTTTAAAGAAGCGATTGAACGGGTAGTGGCTGGGCTAGAAAAGCGATCGCGCCTGCTCTCTCCTAACGAGCGCAAAACAGTTGCCTATCACGAAGTCGGCCATGCTATTGTCGGCGCAGCTATCCGCGCTACCGTTGCTGGTGGTAACAAAGTCTCTAAAATTTCCATCATTCCTCGCGGACAGGGGGCCCTAGGCTACACGCTGCAGACACCAGAAGAAGACAGGTTCTTGATGATGGAAGACGAGCTGCGCGGCCAGCTAGCCACACTTCTAGGCGGGCGTTCAGCCGAGGAAGTCGCCTTTGGGAAAGTCTCTACAGGAGCTAGTGACGACATTCAAAAAGCAACAGATTTGGCAGAGCGATCCATTACCCAATACGGCATGGCACCCGGACTTGGGCCTGTCGCCTTCGAGAAAACCCAGTCTCAGTTTTTGAACAGTGGCCGCACGCGGCGGGCAATTGGTGGCGAAGTTGCCGCTGAGATTGATCGATTAGTGACGCAATCGATCACGCAGGCCCATAGCGCAGCGACTTCTATTCTGAAGATGAACTTTGACTTGCTAGAAGCAATGGCACAAAAGCTGCTAGCTGAAGATGTGTTAGAAGGTGAGCCGCTAAAAGAGATGCTAGCTCAAGTTAAAGCGCCTGTAACAACTCAAATCTGGCTGTCAACCGGTAAATCGGCTGACATCTCAAACGGCATAGCGTAGGCATAGCGTCTACTTAGCCAGCTAGGTACTCTCGCATGTCGCTCTGGCGCTTACGCAATTTTGTTAAGGCCTCACGCTCAATTTGGCGAACGCGCTCACGGCTGATGCTCAACACGGCTCCAATCTTGGCTAGGGTCATATTCTTGCCATCTTCTAGCCCAAAGCGCAAAGAGATTACCTGCTGCTGTTGTGAAGTTAGCTCAGACATCATGCGGCGCAGGTCGCTCTTTAATGATGATTGGGTGGCATAGTCATCGGGTGAGGGGCCTTCGTCTTCTAACAGATCGCTAAGCTGGGTGTCTTTGTTGTCACCGACTCGCAAATCTAAGGAAAGCGGTTGACGAGACTTATCTAAATAGTCTCGTACCTGCTTGGTCGTCAGGCCAGTATCTTGCGCAATTTCAGCGGCAGTAGGGATGCGGCCATTTTGCTGAGCAAACTGCCGCTGCGATTTTTTGATTTTGTTGAGCTTTTCGGTGATGTGGATAGGCAGACGGATAGTGCGGCTTTTTTCTGCGATCGCTCTCGTAATTGCCTGCCGAATCCACCAGTAAGCATACGTGCTAAATCGATAGCCCTTAGCCGGGTCAAACTTTTCTACCCCTCGCTGCATCCCAATCGTGCCCTCTTGAATCAGGTCAAGCAGATCCACGTTTCGCTTAATGTACTTTTTAGCCACCGAGACCACTAAGCGCAGGTTCGCTTCAACCATTTTTCGCTTGGCCCGCTCGCCTGCAGCCAGGGCGGTCGCTAACTCTGACTCGGAGAGCTTCGCAGCCTCGGCCCACTCAGCCTCAGTCGGCTCACGGTTTAGCGCTTCGGCTAGCTCTGTTTGCACCGCAAGCAAAGCCATCATTTGCTTTACTTGCTTACCCAAAATAATTTCTTCTTCATGAGTAAGCAGTGGCACACGGCCAATCTCTTTTAAGTATGTACGGACTAAATCGCTAGAGGGGACGGCAGCTTTCATATCAAAAAAGTACAGCAGTAATAAAAAACTAAGCTTGAGCTATAGACCAAGAAATGACAGCACCACTCACAAAAGTGCGGAATTGAGAACTCACAACTAAACTCCAAACGCTAAGCTACCTACAGGGCAGATTAGAAGGAACATTTCAGAAAATACGAGCCCTTAACCTTCATGCCATTAGGTAATGCCTTCGATAAGCTCCCATTATAGTAACAAAATGTAACGTTTATGAGACGCTTATTCTCTAAGCTATCTAAGCATTTTGTTAAAATCTCCTCCTTAAGTCTTACAAAACTAAGGCGCTACATATGAGTGATACTGTCGGTTTGACTAGCTAAATAGCTGTTTTTTACATAGAGGTTATGCAGATTTCTCTTCAACGCTCTCCTCTTAAGTAGTTCCTGAAACCTTAGAGAAGCACAGATATTTTGTAACTTATATTTAAGTACTCTCTGGGAAAAGAATACATGTCTCTGTGGGCATATTTTGTTCGCTTTGGCACTGTTTAGCCCTTATTCTCTGCATTCAGATTTATGAGAATCATTAGCAAAGCCACTGCCGTAAACAGGCTTTAGGAAAATGTCAAGAGTACGAGTGTGCGACCATTGTAGTGCAAAAATATAGTACAAAAAAACTATCTTGCGCCGATTGACTATCTCTGGATGCCGCAAACTACAAGTTTGCAGCGCAGCCTGATAGCTTAGGCTTTAATAGCCCAAGCCCTAGACAGTAAAGCGTTGTATCGTTCAGCAAATGTCAGTGCTGTTACTCAGCAGCTAGCGCTTGCTTTGGATAGGCAATGCGCTTGTGGTTGTGCTGCTGCCATACGTGGATAAAGACACCCGCAATCACGTCCATATCTTCTCGGGTAAGACCGCTATCAATTAGCTGCCGGCTGCGCCAGCGGGCTCGCAAAATTTTGTTCACCATGACATAGGCTTCATCCATAGAAGCCTCAGGCTTGAGCGATCGCAGCGCCGCCTCACACGAATCTGCCAGCATCGTGATTCCGGTTTCAGGGCTTTGTGGAGTCGGCCCATCGTAGCTAAAGTCCGCCGGGTCAACCACCAGAGAAGGTTCTTTCTCCTGTCTTTCTTTAGCCTGCTGATAAAAATAGCTAATTTTCATATCCCCCTGATGCTCGGGGATAAATGCCTGCACCGCGAGAGGAAGCCGATACTGTTTTGCCATCACTATTCCCTGAGTGACGTGCTTCTTGATAATGCTGGCACTTTTCCACGGGTCGTCTATCGTATCGTGCAGGTTAGGTCCCCCCATCTGATTTTCGATAAAGCCTTGCGGTGAGTGCATCTTACCAATGTCGTGATATAGGGTGCCCGCCCTTACCAGCTCTACGTTTCGGCCCAGTTCTCTAGCGGCGGCTTCTGCTAGGTTAGCTACAAACATGGTGTGTTGAAACGTACCAGGGGCTTCTGCAGCCAGTCGCTTTAGCAGCGGACGGTTAGGATTAGCCAGCTCCGCTAGGCGAATAGGCGTGACCACATCAAAGAAGTGCTCTAAATAAGGGCTAAGCCCAAGGGCAGCAACGCTCCAAGCAATACCGTAAAGCCCATGCATAGCTGAGCCCACAAAAACAGCCTTCCATAGCGGCGCGGCCACGGTAAAGTGCATCAGCGTTAAAACCAGATGAACGCCCGCCTGCGCTAGGCCAACAAACCCACCGAGTAAGGCAAATTCCTCGCGTGATCGCAACTGAGGCGCAATCCAAGCACCCAACATGGCCGCCGCACAGCCAGCGAGCATCGGAATCGTGCTAACAGCAGTCCCAATCGGCAGCACCAAAACGAGTAGGCCAACGGCCGTTATCCCCATCGCAGAGCCATAAAAGCTACCGACTAGCAGACCAACGGCGGGAAGCCCAATCGTAGGCACTTGCAGCGCGGCCAACGAGGAAACTATCAAACACAGCAATAGAACCAGCGCATGATCGCGCCAGTGAAGCGGGTTTGTTTGCCGGTAACCCATCCACAGGTAAAAAGCCACCGCAGCCGCTATTAACAGCGCAAACCCGCCTAGACCTATCCAATTAAAGTGGCGCTCGGTTAGATCAAAGTGATCTAGCAAGGCAAAGTCAGCAGTGGTAATCGTCTCCCCTGCTCTGACAATCAAATCATCCTTTTCAATGGTGACAGTAACCGGATCAATTTGACGAGCTGCTTGCTCAGCCTGCTGCCGGGTGCGCGCCTCATCAATGACTAAGTTTGGAGAAATCACAGCTGCTAGCACATCGGCAGTGAGCTGCCGGACCGCTGGACTTGGCTCAACGGCAACTCTCGCTTCAATTGCTCGGCGTAGCACATCTTCTGGAACCCCCGGATTGATGCCTTGCAACATCATCTCCTCAAAAATCTGCTCGGCACCGCGCTCTAATGCTATCCACTCTTCGCTAGAAAGATCAAACAGACGATAGTTATACAGCGGCTGATCTTTACTGCTAGCCGCAGCAATAAACTCGTCTTTCGCCTCAATATACTGCTGCCGACGGGTATCTACACGAGTTTCTAGCAGTACCAATCCCTCAAAGCCTGACTGCTCTCGGTAAACGACGAGATCTTGCAAGGCCAATAGCTGAGGCGCTGTAAGCGATCGCACCTGCTCCATAATCTCCTGAGCAACCGGAATCTCTGTCTCTAGGCTATCTTCTAAAGAGGCGCTACCTTCTGCCGTTGGAGCGCCTTCGCCTCTAATCTCCGCAACCTGCTCAGTAGAGAGCGCAGATGTCTTGGCTAGGTACCAAATTTCGGACCACTGGCTTTCGTCAGCTTGAAATAAATAGTCTTGGGTAGGCTGTGATAGCGTTTCTAAATTAAGGAAATTCGGGCGACCTGCTTGTTCTCGCAGCTCTCGTCCCTGGCGCAGCAGCATCTTTAAAGACTGCTTAGCTTCTGCTGTCTGTTTTGGGTTAATTCGCAACACCTGCGCCGAACCGTTGCGAACATCAGCCTGCCTGCTTTCAGTCGCTCTCTCATCTTCTATGACCGCGCTCGCAGGCGCGTAGAAGCTTCTCGGTGAGATAGAGCGAACATCTAACCCTGGTTGACGGTAAAAGCGCTGTCCAAAACTGGTCGCAAGCAATAAAACCACTAGCAGCACTGCTAACCAGGTTCGGCGAGAAGTCGTAGGCGGCAAGAGGCAAGCCCACCCAGTAGTCTGCCTAGCATTGGAACTAGATGAGCGCCTCGCCCGCTTCGGCTTATTTTTCTTCAGCGAAATCTGTTTAGCACCACCACCACCTAGCAAAAGCACTCGGCGAATGCTCTCTAACCACGGCGCATAGTAAGGAGAATATGGCTGATTTGTCTGCGGCTGATTTGTCTGCGGCTGACTAACACGCTCTTTAGCTTTTCGCTTCAAATAGCGCCCATAGCGCCTAGGATGCTTCAGTCGCAAGCACGTATGCGACCAAAGCACGTAAGCCCGATTGGCAAAATGACGGAGACTCATAGCCCTACCGAGTAGATTGCCTAACTGACCGCTGTAGCTAGGCTACAAACGGCATTATGTGGTGAGTGAAATCGGGTCCAAAAATACATCATTATTGATAATTATAGTATGCAGCTTTATTTTTAATAGCTAAGCGATGCAGCCTGACCACTGTGCAAAGAGCGCATCTGCTAATGCTAATGCTTCTGCTGGGTTCAGTAAGTGATTTTTTGGACAATTCTCTGTCTGGTTTTGGTTTGCTGAGTTTCGTTTGCTATACGAATGGCTTCTAGGCAGGTTGCTTGAGCGCTGCCAAAGCACAGGTAGCCCACTGCGCCCTTGCATAGCGCCTAATACTAACCCGACAATCAAAGGCACTCGCCAGCATACCAACCCATCGGGCGCGATTATCGATTGAAACACCTGAGAAAGTCCTAGAGTATAAGTCAAAGAAATCCCGTTTGAGGCGCTGCCTACCGAAGATCTGCCTGCCAAAGATCTATCTACCAAAGCGCTGTCTGCCGAAGAACCTATCCGTGAGCCGTACTCAATCGCCTTGGAAACGCCCATAATGATATCTCGATGGTAGAGTCGTTCCGCTGTCGTCAAGGCGATTTGAAAAATAGGCGTGTCTTCTAATATTGCATTCCACACACCTTGATAATGATAGTCACAGAGAGCTAGATGCTGGCCTTTTTGATCCAAGGTTCTTCGAGCTGTACTCACCCAGCGTTCCCATCCCCGACGCGATAGGCTTCCCTGAAGCGACCGTGCCAACACGTCACTTAGAACCCGCTGCTGTGCTATTGCGGCAGCATCCGCAGTCAGCCAATTTTGGAGATATTGATGCCTTGTCTGAGAGGGCTGATTATGAAGGCGAAGTAATATTGGCACGCTCGCTAACCCGACACTACTTTCTGATTTAGGACGTTCTGAGCTAGGACTTTCTAAGTTAGTACTAGAGCGGCGGGATACTGGCTGATGCAAAAAGGTCTGAAGAGGGGCCCACTGTTGAAAGTGTTGGGCTACCTCACTTGTCATCTGCGCTGTGTATTGACCGATGTCGCGATCGCGATGAATAGCAGCGGCAGCAGGCGCAAGCGTCAATCCTAGTAAAGCGCCCTGAAAGCGATCGCGTAGCACAATAGATCTTCTTGCTTTTGCACCCATGGAGTCTGTATCAGCCGATTTAGCGACCGTTACAGCAGCGTTTGCAGCGATCGCGAGAAACATATCTACCTCAGATAATCTTTTCAGCACCTAAACTTTTCTGCGTCAAATTGTGCGCCGGTAATTGAATGCTGTATATATTGATATGGCTTTCTAGATTTAGCTGAATTGTACTGTAGCTAAACACCTGACCGAACCGTACCGACATAAGCTGACCACAGAACGTAATGCGCGAGCCATGAGGAAATCCGCCATGAGGCTATCTGAGAGTAAGCCTATTAGATATAGCCACAGTAGCGGTTACTGGCCGTGCATCCCACAGTGTATTCCGATAGGGCATGTTTCAAGATGGCTAAGGGCTGTAGCGCTTGCGAGCGTACTGGCTACTGTGAGTAATGGCACGATCATAAACGATGAGGCGATCGCAAGCAGTGAACCCAATACAAGTGACAGACTCAATTCATCTGTTGGAGTGTCGCTTAAGGTGTTGCCCCTTAGAGGATCAGCGCAGATTTCTGCCAGCCAAGAGCTAGGCTCGATTCAGCTTGCCCAAGCACTCCCTGCAACAACCTATCCCGTATTGGCAATGGGAAGCACTGGCGAAACCGTCAGCCAGCTACAGGCTACTTTGAGACTTCTTGGATTCTATCAGGGCGCAGTTGACGGTAGCTACAGCGCATCGACACAGGCTGCTGTAGTCCGTTTCCAAACAGCGACTGGGTTGAGCGCCGACGGAATCACAGGTCCTTCTACATGGCGCAAATTGCTCCCCTCGCCCGAAGATATAGCAGTAGAGGCTTCGCAGCCTAGCGCAGCTACTCAAACAACCGATACAACATCTGTGGATACATCGCCTGCGGCTGATGCAGGCACAACCACCGAAAGCTCGCCTTCTGACTCACCGATCTTGAGGCCGAATGTTGAAGGCAGCGCTGTTGCCCAGCTACAAAAAGAGCTAACGCAGCTAGGGTATTACAGCGGTCCTATTGATGGTGCATATGGCGAGCTAACCCAAGCTGCTGTAAGAGAATTTCAGGCCGATCAGCAGCTAGAAGCGGACGCTATTGTAGGCCCTTCTACTTGGGACGCGCTTACAAGGGCATTGAACTAGAAAAGCTGTGAGCTAAGAACTTACGAGGTAGAAAATTGTGAGATAAACAAGCTGTGAGTCAAGCATTAGTTGGCTACAGCCAACTAATATCGCTTCGCGCTAGTCTATCTGCTCTAGCCAAACTGGCAGGTCACTGCTCATCAAGGCGGTATCGTACCTGTCAAATGTAGTTCCAGCTTGATTAATAAATATGAGGTAGTCACTCATCAAAAAGTATACACCGACAATAGCCGCTGCCGAAGAAGCTACCAAGAAACCGGCCAGCATCAGTGAAAACTCTTGATTTTCTATTGCTCGGTCCATCAGGCGCAGAGCCCAAAAGACTAAACCGATAACGATTGTCAGAATCAGTAATATCATTCTAGAGGGTTGGAATCCAGCAATAGCTAGCAATAAAGGGGGATTAACGTCGCAAACTTGCTTTGCTCTTGCTCTACAAACGGCACGCAGCTTTCAATTGGCTCTTTTCAATCAGCCTTTTTGACCTGCCCGACTAGCTACTAGCTTTGTTAGTCAGCAATGAGAATTACGCATACTAGAGAACCTTTATACAGCTTAACATATCTTTACAGCTTCATTCACGCAATGCACATTGTGTTGTTTTTGGCAGCTCATAGACCGCCATGCACAGTTGAATAGAAACTGGTGTGGTGACGTTCAGGCACGGAAACTGCCGAAAGACAACGGGTTTATGTCAATGTCTGAACTATTGCGCTCTTGCTTAACAATAGTAGACAAATTTAGACAAAGCGGATTTCATAAGGTTTTGTCAATAATTTGTCGGGGCTACGGGCAAGCCGCGTTCTCAGTTTTCTGCTACAAAGCTGAGAATGGAGAAGCGTCTACTGGTGATATTTGCGGTCACTGCTGACGAGCTATCTACTGACGGACGGTTAAATTTTGAGCAGCCAAGTATGTCTTAATCTCATGTACGCTCAGTTGACCGTAGTGCAGCAGTGAAGCCAGCAGGGCAGCTTCAGCTTTGCCCGTTGTCAGGGCCTGATAAATGTGTTCGCAGGTACCAGCCCCACCAGAAGCGATGACAGGAACATCTACTTGACTAGCGATCGCTTCTGTCAGTGTCAAATCGTAGCCAGCCTGTGTGCCGTCCGCGTCCATACTGGTAACTAGCAATTCCCCTGCGCCCCGGTTGACTACATTGCGCGCCCAGTCAACCGCATCTAGGCCAGTGTTTTCACGTCCGCCGCGAACAAATACATCCCAGCCAGGGTTAGTATCACCGGGCGCTGTAGTAGCTGTGCGACGACGAGCATCAATGGCAACCACAATGCACTGATTGCCAAAGCGATCGCTAGCGCTATTGATTAGGTCAGGGTCGCGCACAGCCGCCGAATTAATACTCACCTTATCTGCGCCCGCCCTGAGCAGCTTTTTAATCGTTTCCAAAGAGCTAATTCCACCGCCTACAGTTAGCGGAATAAACACCTGCTCAGCAGTACGATAAATCACGTCGTAAATAACATCGCGATCTTCGTGAGTAGCTGTAATATCAAGGAAAACGAGTTCATCAGCACCGGCCTCGTTGTAAATTTTGGCCAGCTCTACCGGGTCACCCGCGTCCTTAAGATCGACAAAATTAACGCCTTTGACCACGCGGCCAGCTTTGACATCTAGACAAGGCAAAATTCGTTTGGCAAGCATGAGCAGTTACTCTCTAAATAAACTCTCCGGGGGTGCCCGAGTCGCTGATAGACTGGTTATTGGTCTGACGCAGTTACGTAAGGATACAGTTTATTAGACATGGATTTAGAAATTGGGCAGCGGGTTCAGGTTCGTCGGATGCGCGATCGCGTCGCAAAGGATTTGGCGACGCGCCTGGGTCAAACCGCTATCGTCAAAGACTTTAAGGTGCTCGACGGGCAGAATATCGGGGCTCTAGTGAGCTTTGAGTCGGACGATTTTACAACTTGGTTTTTTGAAGATGAGCTGCGCCCGGTTGAGTAAACCTAGCGTCGAACCAACTTTTTTGCATATCAACCTACAATCCAGATGACGCTGATTCTTACATTTTTAGGCAAGGGAGGGACGGGTCGCTCTACTGTTGCGATCGCCGCCGCTCAAAAACTGACCCAGCAAGGCAAACGAGTTCTGCTGATTTCTCAAGAGGCAGGCCCAGCGCCGTCGCTGCTGCTAGGCGCGGATATTGGCACTAGCTCAACGGGTCCGCTCACCATTAGCGGCACTCAGTCGGGGCTAGCTGGCGAGTTTCAAGCCGTGCAGCTGCAAACCACCCAGCTTTTAGAAGCAAACTGGGAAAAACTCAAAAATTTTGAAGCCCAGTACCTACGCGATCCCTTTTTTAAGGCGGTATTTGGGCAAGAGCTAAGCGTGATTCCAGGAATGGATGATTTTTTGGCGCTCAATGCTATCCGTGAGTATACCGAAAGCAACCAGTATGACGTGATTGTGCACGACGGTCCTGGCAATCAGGCAAGCCTGCGGATGTGGGGAGCCATTGGCGGAATGGACTGGTATTTTCGTCGTTTTAAGCAGGTCTTTCAAACGTCTCAGTTTTACCGATCTATTTCACCGTTTATTGCCCCAGTAACTGGGGCAATTTTAAGCAGTGGGTTTTCGGGCGATATTTGGAATCAGCCAGAAACCCAGAGCGTAGAAGGGATGGTGGCTAAGGGAAAAGCGCTAGTGCGTGACCCTATGCAGCTAAGGGCCTATATCGTCACCAGTAATGACGATATCGCGATCGCCACGGGTCGCTATCTCTGGAGCGCCGCTCAGCAGATTGGTCTAACCGTTGCGGGTGCATTTGTAAATGGTGGGCAGCCTGGTACGTCGATAGAGACAAGTTCGGCAACCAAAGCTTTTGAACCCATTCCGGTGACGGCGTTGCCTCACTGCAACGAAGGCGATGCCCAGCGCGATCGCTGGCAGCCGCTAGTCGAGGCTTTGCCAGCATTAGACGAACCCGTCACCGTGCCGAATCCAATGAGCGTTGAGGTAGCAGCTAGTACTGTCAAGCTATTTCTACCTGGATTTGACAAAACTCAGGTAAAACTCACCCAATACGGACCAGAAGTCACTGTCGAAGCGGGCGATCAGCGCCATAATGTTTCTTTACCGGCGGCGCTCAATGGTCGCACAGTGACTGGAGCCAAATTTCAGTCGGGCTACTTGATTATTTCATTTGGTTAGTAGGCAATGTCCGAAGATACGCAATCACAGATGCCCCTAGAAGACGCTTCGAAAGCCAGCAGCAAAGCCCGTCAAATGCTCGGGATGAAAGGCGCTGAGGCAGGCGAGACTTCTATTTGGAAAATTCGGCTTCAGCTGATGAAGGCCATTACTTGGATACCCCTAATTTGGGGCGTCGTCTGCGGTGCGGCATCTTCTGGAAAATTTGTCTGGAGCGTTGAGAACGTCTTAATCTCAGCCGCCTGCATGCTCATGTCTGGGCCGCTGCTAACCGGCTACACCCAAACCATCAACGACTACTACGACCGCGAGCTAGATGCGATCAACGAGCCCAATCGCCCAATTCCTTCTGGGGCAATTTCGCTAGGGCAAGTTCAGGTGCAAATCTGGGTGCTGCTCTTAGGTGGCCTAGCCGTTGCCTACGGACTAGACGTGTGGGCCGAGCACGAATTTCCGACGATATTTGCCTTGGCAGTCGGGGGGTCTTTTGTCTCTTATATCTATTCTGCGCCGCCTCTAAAGCTAAAGCAAAATGGCTGGCTCGGCAACTATGCCTTGGGTGCTAGCTATATTGCCTTACCTTGGTGGGCAGGCCACGCGCTGTTTGGCGAACTCAATCCTACAATTATTGTGCTGACGCTGATCTACAGCATGGCTGGACTAGGCATTGCGGTAGTCAATGACTTTAAGGCAGTAGAAGGCGATCGCCAGCTAGGATTGAAGTCTTTACCGGTTATGTTTGGAGTGCAGACCGCCGCCTGGATTTGCGTGCTCATGATTGATCTATTTCAAGGCGGCATGGCCGCCTACCTCATTGCCATTCACAAAAATCTCTATGCAGTCCTACTTATCTTACTAATCATTCCGCAAATCACCTTTCAAGACATGTATTTCTTGCGTAACCCGCTCGAGAATGACGTGAAATACCAGGCCAGCGCTCAGCCCTTCTTAGTGCTAGGCATGTTGGTTATGGCCGTTGCTTTGGGTCATAGCGACTTAGTGAGCTAGCTGAATGAGCGTGGTAGCATTTATCTACTCAAAACTGCTATTCAAAACTGCGGGCATCAACAAAACGTAAACTTTGTTACTGGTGGCGGTGAGGCCGCTTGGAGAATCTATCGACGTGGCCAACCTCTTTTCACAGCTAAAGCACTGGTCTGAGAAACTTTCGGCTGGCAGCCAAAGATCTGCTGAGGCGCGGCAGCGCCAGAGGCGAACTATTCGCACGGGCGGGCAGCCAGGTGGAGCATCGGTGACGCGCTCTTCAAAGCGGTTATCAGAGCAATCGCTAAAGTCAACGTCAGACAGTACGCCGAGTGACAGCCCATCTAGCACCCGTCCATCTAACATAGATTCGCCTGGCACAGGGCCATCTAGCGCTAGGGTAACAACCCAGCCAACTGCTCGTTTTTTGCGTCACAAGCCGCCCTATAAACGTGTTCGCTTTTGGCTGCTGCTGCTAATTGCTGCTGGAATCGCGGGTCCTGGCGCTCGGCTGTATCTGCTATGGAACAACTTACAGGCAAACGTTCCTGATGTCACAGAGGCGCTGACCTATGAGCGTAGTGGAACTATTACACTCAAAGCCTCAGATGGAAAAGTTCTTCAGAAAGTGGGGCCGACGGCCCAAGAGCGGCTGAGCTACGACGAGATTCCTCAGGTCGTCATAGAGGCCTTTATCTCCGCAGAAGATCGGCGATTTCGCGAACACAACGGCGTAGACTACCGATCGATTGCTCGCGCCACTGTAGCCAACGTGACCAGCGGCGAGGTGGTAGAAGGTGCCAGCACAATTACCCAGCAGCTAGCGAGAATCACTTTTCTTAACCAAGACCAAAGCTTTCAGCGCAAGTTTAGAGAAGCTATTTTGGCGCGACGGCTAGAAGAAGAACTGGGGAAAGACAAGGTTTTAGAGCGCTATCTCAATCTGGTTTATTTGGGAGCGGGGGCATACGGTGTAGCCGACGCCGCCTGGATTTATTTTGGCAAGACGATCGATGAGCTAACAGTGGCGGAAGTCGCACTGATCGCTGGGATGGCACCGGCACCAGGCATATATTCAGTTGATTCAACTGCAGCTAGAGTGCAGCGTGACAAAGTTATTAGCCGCATGGAAGCCAACGGTGTAATTACCGCAGCTCAGGCAAGCGAAGCTTATCAGGCCGATTTTTCACTAGAGACCCAAGAGCCTAAGTATCTATATAGTCAGTTTCCCTACTTCACCATCTATATCAAAAAGCAGCTGGAGCAGATTCTGTCGCCAGAGGAATTAGATGCAGGTGGACTGGTTGTTGAAACGTCTTTAAACACGGTGTGGCAAGCGGCAGCCGAGAAAACCGTTGCAGAGATTATTGACGAATACGGTCAGTGGCAGCGCTTCGAGCAGGCGTCGCTAGTGGCGCTCGATCCGAGAACGGGTGAAATTAGGGCCATGGTTGGCGGTACTGACTTTGATGACAGTCAGTTCAACCGGGTAACTCAGGCGCAAAGGCAGCCAGGCTCAACGTTCAAGGCGTTTGTATATGCAACGGCGATCGCTACTGGCATATCGCCCTATAAAAGCTATACCGATGCCCGTTATGTAGTAGACGGCTATGAACCCAAAAACTACGGCGGCAGCTATAGCGGCGCAGTCGATCTGCGGCGAGCCCTCACCAGCTCAATTAATATTGTGGCTGTAAAGCTCTTAGTAGATATCGGCTTCGATCCGGTGATTGCACTGGCGCACCGAGCAGGTATCAACTCAGATCTCATTCCTGCCTATTCACTGGCTCTGGGATCTTCTGAAGTTAACTTGCTAGAGCTAACCAGCGCCTACGGCACCTTTGCAGCGGAAGGTCGTCACATCCCACCTCACGGCATCACGCGTATTACAAACGGCCAGGGCGACGTGATATATGAGTTTGAAGAGCAGCCGAAGCAGGCAATAGACAAAGATACGGCAGCTATCATTACCTGGATGTTAAGGGGTGTTGTTAACGGCGGGACTGGCAGCAACGCAGCCATTTCAGGCCGACAAGTGGCGGGAAAAACTGGGACGTCTGAGAAAAACAGGGACCTTTGGTTCGTAGGCTACACGCCTCAGTTGGTAACCGGCGTCTGGATGGGAAATGACGACAGCAGCCCGACCGGCGGCGCTAGCCGTACCGCCGCCCTAGCCTGGTACAAGTTCGTGGATCAGTTTGTAGATGATATGCCGGTTGAAGAATTTCCAGAGCTGCCTAGACTAGGTGGACGCGATGGCTCTCTACAGGCTAAGCCAGTACGTCCGGGCCGAGTGATTGCGGACCAACCTGGAGAGCGTCAAGAAAACGCGGATGAATCGAGACGACGTGCCAATAGAGCACCTGAATCTGACCCTGAAACTAGCACCAACTATAGCCGGGAAGAAAGTGAACCAACGCCAACGGCTGTAAGTGAGCCAGCTCCTAGCTATAGGGGTAGTTCGTCATCCCCCGCGCCCGCACCCGCACCTGCGCCAGCGCCACCTGCACCTGCACCTGCACCGCCGCCACCGCCGCCCGTCGCACCTGTGCCACCACCACCGCCTGCCGCGCCACCACCGCCTGCCGCACCGCCCGCACCTGCGCCCGCGCCTGCGCCCGCGCCCGCACCGCCACGACCTAGCGTGCTAGATAACTAACCGCATCTACTACTAACGGCGCTAGACTTAAATATCTCTGCGTACAGACTTCACTTGAAATGGCCTTTTCTAAGCGCTCATCTAGCTTTAGCGAAAAAAAAGGAGGCCGCACTGTTGGCCGTCAATATCAGTCTATTTTTATCATGCTGCTGTTGAGCCTGGTAATGCTAGGCGGTATTGGCAGCCGTCTAGCGTACTTGCAGCTAGTACAGGGCGAGCGTAATCGCGAACTGGCAGAAGACAATCGGATTTTGCTGCTGCCTAGACGACCTGCTAGGGGCACAATTCTAGACCGCAATGGTGAAGTTCTAGTCGGTTCTAGACTGTCTCATTCGGTTTCTATCTGGCCGATTGCGCTGCCAAAAGAAGAGGCAGACAGAGTGCGCGTGATTGAGCGTTTGGCACAAATATTAGATGTGCCCGTAGAAGAGATTAATCAGCGCCTAGAGCAGAGCCGCTATAACCTGAATAAATCAGTGCCGATTTCACGAGGCGTAAGCTCCGCGCAAACAACGGCACTTGCTGAATATGCATTTGAACTGCCAGGCGTACGCGTAGAAGCTGAGGCCGTTCGCAACTATCCTCGTGGCGACTTGGCTGCTCATGTCCTGGGCTATACTGGCGAGCTTAATGACGCAGAGCTAGCAGAACTAGAAGATCAAGATTACCGGCTAGGCGATGTCATCGGCAAGATGGGGCTAGAGATGGCTCTAGAACCAACATTGCGCGGTCAGTGGGGCGGTCAGCAGGTAGAAGTAGATAGCAGCGGCAACGTGCTGAGTGTCATCGGCGAAAAGCCATCTATCTCTGGGCGAGATGTTCAGATAACCCTGGATTTGGAGCTACAAAAAGCGGCAGAAGCGGCCCTAGGCAACCGTATAGGTGCAATCGTCGCGATCGATCCACGCGATGGCGCAGTGCGAGCAATGGTCAGTCGGCCCACATTCGATCCCAACATTTTTTCAACTCGTATCACGCAAGCACAGTGGGAGCAGATTACCAAAAATGGCTATCCACTGGTAAACAGAACGATGCGGGCCTACTCACCTGCAAGCACATTTAAGATCGTTACCGCCACGGCTGGCATGGAGTCGGGCAAATTTTCGCCAGAAGTGGTTTTACCGACCTATGCTTTCTTGAACATAGGTGGCATTAAATTTTGGGACTGGAACAACGCTGGGTTTGGACCTTTAGGATTTCGAGGCGCGCTGGCCTGGAGTAGTGATACGTTTTTCTACCAGGTCGGACGCAGCGTCGGCGAAAAGACTATGCAAGAATGGATGCACAACTATGGCTTAGGTCAGAAGACGGGCATTGAGCTGGGATTTGAAGAAGATGCGGGCTTAGTACCAGATGAGCAGTGGAAAAGGGAGGTTCTCGGTGAGCCCTGGTACCTGGGCGATACGATTAATGCCTCCATCGGTCAGGGCAACGTGCTAGCAACGCCGCTGCAAGTTGCGGTGATGTTTGCGGTCGTCGCCAACGGGGGCGATCGCGTTACCCCTCATTTTGTTGTGACTGAAGGCGAAGATCCTAAGACGTGGAGAACATCACTAGAAATGGCACCGAGCACAGTAAAGGTATTGCAAGAAGGGTTGCGACAAGTTGTGGTTGCAGGTACTGGTGGGGCAGTAAACGATCCCAGGATGCCACCACTAGCTGGGAAAAGCGGAACAGCAGAAGCGCCCCCCAGAGAAAACCATACGTGGTTCGGTGCCTATGGCCCGTACGATAGTCCAGAGATTGTCGTGGTCGCGTTTGGTGAGCACTCTGGCGGCGGCGGCGGTTCGTTTGCCGCGCCGATGGTAAAGCAGGTGCTAGAGCAATATTTTGACGTGAAGCCAGAAGAGACACCTGCGCAGTAATAGCATTGACCAAGATACTTTTCTTAACAAAGCTGAGAACATCGCTATCATAAGTGAAGCTATTACAGCTTTGTTACATACCAGCTTCATATGACAGCCTCTCCACCTGCCGAGCTTTCGCTTTCTCAACGAGCAAAGGGCTTGATTGAAAAGCGAATACTGCTTGGTCAGCCGCTGACGCTAGAGCTCACCGCTATCCTGACGGTTTATTTCGTTCAGGGGATTTTGGGCCTAGCTCGATTGGCGGTGAGTTTCTTTCTTAAAGACGATATCGCCCTTTCACCGGCTGAAGTGTCGGCGCTAATGGGTATTGCGGCGCTGCCCTGGACGATCAAGCCGGTGTTTGGCTTTTTGTCTGACGGACTGCCCATTTTTCGCTACCGCAGGCGGCCCTATCTAATTATTTCTGGAATTTTGGGGGCGATCGCATGGCTCTCTATGGCCACAATCGTCAACACTGCCCTTGCTGCCACAGCGGCTATTCTTCTCTCCTCACTTTCTGTTGCCATCTCCGATGTGATCGTAGATTCTTTGGTAGTAGAGCGGGCGCGAAAAGAAGGCCAAGGCAGCGCTGGCACCCTGCAATCTTTAGCCTGGGGAGCCTCAGCAGTTGGGGGACTAATCACGGCATACATAGGCGGGCTGCTATTAGAGCACACTAGCGCCCGCGTCATTTTTGGCATCACTGCCACCTTTCCGCTGATTGTCTGCGGAGTAGCCTGGCTAATTGCCGAAAATCCAGTAACAGAAAAGTCGAACTGGAATTTAGTAACTCAGCAGGTGCGATCGCTTAAAAGCGCCGTCTCCCAGCGAGTCATTTGGATGCCCGCGCTTTTCCTCTTCCTATGGCAGGCTACCCCCACCGCAGACTCCGCTTTTTTCTTCTTCTCTACTAACGAGCTTGGCTTTGAGCCTGAGTTTTTGGGGCGCGTCAGGCTAGTAACCAACTTTGCGGCCCTAGTAGGAATCTGGATATTTCAGCGCTTTCTAAAAGAGGTCTCCTTTCGTAGAATCTTTGCCTGGTCAACGGTCATTTCTGCCGTCCTAGGGATGACGACATTGATTTTAGTCACCCATCTCAACCGCAGCCTTGGCATTGATGATCAGTGGTTTAGTCTAGGTGACAGTTTGGTATTAACCGTGGCGGGCCAAATTGCCTTTATGCCTGTGCTAGTGCTGTCAGCGCGGCTATGCCCACCCGGCGTAGAAGCGACGCTGTTTGCACTGCTAATGTCTGTGGTCAATCTATCGGGCCTGCTTTCGCATGAGCTAGGCGCGCTGCTGACCCATCAGCTAGGTGTTACTGAGACAGACTTTACCAACCTCTGGCTGCTGGTACTCATCACAAACTTGACCACGCTATTACCACTGCCGCTGCTTAGCCTTTTGCCAGCAGCCTCGGCGTCTCAATCAGTTGAAAGTGATTTCACATTGGCAACGCCAGAAGTCACTGATGACGCAGCCGTCCGACTAGACGTCACGCTTTAGTTTTTATCTTTTAGTTTCTACCTCAAACGACTTCATGCAAACGCTCAATCGCTTCGAAGATCAAGTTAGCTATACCCGCGAAGACTGGACCAACGGCTACCGCTCTCAACCAGACGAATTTGCCTATTGGATAGACGATATAGAAGGTGAGATTCCAGCTGAGCTAACCGGCACTGTATTTCGCAATGGCCCTGGCCTTACCGACATCAACGGCTACCGTCTTAAGCACCCGTTTGACGGTGATGGCATGATCAATTCTGTCGCGATTAAAGATGGAAAGGCGTTTTATCGCAACAAATTTGTACGTACGGCTGGCTACGTGGCCGAACAAGCCAGCGGTAAGCCCGAATATAGAGGGGTGTTTGGTACGCAAAAGCCCGGTGGCTGGCTGGCGAATGCCTTTGATCTAAAGCTAAAAAATATTGCCAATACTCATATTGTGCATTGGGGTGACAAACTGCTAGCGCTTTGGGAAGCGGCCGAGCCGCACCGCCTAAATCCTAATACGTTAGAGACAGAGGGACTTGACTACTTGGATGGCTTACTTAGTCAAGGCGATGCCTTTGCGGCCCACCCAAAATTCGATCCAGACTGTGAAGGGACACCGCGCATGGTGAATTTTGGCGTCAAAGCAGGGCTTTCTAGCACGATCAGCCTGTACGAGTTTACGCCTGACGGTAAGCTAGCACGTCAAAGCAAGCAGAGCGTGCCAGGGTTTGCCTTCCTGCACGATTTTGCAATTACGCCGAACTACTACGTCTTCGTGCAGAATCCGGTAAGTTTCAATCCTTTTCCATTTTTAGTTGGCCTCAAGGGCGCAGCTGAGTGCATTCAATTCAATCCAAAGCAGCCGACGAAGATTGTGCTAATTCCTCGCGATGGCCAAGGAGACGTTCGCTTCTTTGATACCGATCCTTGCTTTGTTTTTCATCATGCCAACGCGTTTGAACAGGGCAATCGGCTCATTTTAGATTCGATTTGTTACGATAGCTTCCCAACGCTTGAGGGATCAGAAGACTACAGCACGGTTGATTTTGACCATGTGCCTGCCAGTCAGCTTTGGCGCTTTACGGTGAATCTAACTACCGAAGAGGTGGGCGTAGAAAAGATAGTTGAGCGGCCTTGTGAGTTTCCAGCGCTAAATCCACAGTGCGTCGGAAGACCGCATCGATATCTCTATATGGGTACAACGAATGGGTCGGTGAAAAATGCACCGCTACAGGCGCTGATTAAAAGAGACATGAAAACGGGTGAAGAACAGATTTGGAGCGCCGCACCAAGAGGATTTGGCGGTGAGCCGCTGTTTGTGCCTAGACCAGGCGCTAGCGCGGAAGATGATGGCTGGGTGCTGCTATGGATTTATAACGCTGCGGGCGATCGCACCGAACTCACCCTCTTCAACGCTCAAGACATCACCACAGGGCCAGTAACAACATTAAAGCTCACTCACCATGTGCCCTATGGCCTACATGGCAGCTTTACGCCAGCGTACTTTGGCCCGACGCAATAGACGAGGTTAGATGAGCCGTCGTCATAGGTTCACTAAGTGACTGCACTTTAGTTGCCAACAGGGTTTCTAAGTGCGATCGCAGTCTATCCCCTTGCTGAGGATCCGCAATATAGATCTGTCCGCCCTGCTTTCTAAACAAAGGCAGCTCGGACAGTGCTCTGTAAGTCGCAATATCTGATGACTGGGCGCTAATGAGGGGGCGATCGCCCGCAGTCGGCACTAAGCCCGGCGGTAGATGACCTTCAATCAAAGCCAGCACATGCGCCTGACAGGCTTGCGTATCAATACCTCTTTGCTCTAGCAAATGCAAAATACCCCCAGCCGGAAGCGGCTGTTCAGGCAAAATGCGCAGCAGCTCTAGCAGCAGAAAATAGTCATTGTACTGATGACGATTAACATCCAATACCTGCGGGTAGTGACAGAGGTTAGCTAGCCCATAGGCGACGCGGCTACAGCTGTTGGAATATTCTCCGGTGTAAGTATCTTGGATGATAGTGGCATTTGGAAACTTCTGGCGAAGCCAGCGAGCAATCGTGCCCAAAGAGGCCGACCCGCCCGTGCAGACCACCTGCTTCACAGCTTGTGTCGCCAGATTTTTCTTCCCAAGCAGTGTATTCACCTGCCGGTTAATCCGCTGAATATAAGGAATAAATATTTTGGTTTCCAACTCTTTGCGGGTGATCACCCAGGTGTGCTCGCCCAGCGCTACTTCCACTTCTTCTTCTTCCTGTAGTGCCAGCTTTAGCTCACGTGCAGCTAAAACAGCCTCACGTCCAAGTGGCGAATCATTCAGCCGCTGTCTAAGTCGATGGCGAGTGACCCGGTCGGCCTCTCCAGGCTGCGGTAGGGCAATCTCATCGAGCCCTAGCGTTTCCCATCGGCTAGTGCCCTCTGCTGAAGCTGTAGGCTTATCCCCCTCTGCTGCTGACGGCGCAGGCAGTGTTAAATGCAACAGTTGACAAATAATATCTTGGTCGATGCCGTCTCCGGCGTAGTTGTAGCCCCGCATTGAAAAATCTTGGTAGCGGAGCTGATCTAGCTCTGCTGGCAGTTCGACAACAGCGGTCTCGGTCAAAATAGCGCCAGCGCTGATAACAACTGTGCCGCCTGACCAGTTGCAGTTGTACAGTCCCGGCTGCTGATTTTCAGGGACATCGCTAGCAGCTGTAGGTGCTGGCAAAGCCGATAGCAGTCCTGCAATCACTTCTTCTACAAAAAAGATTTGATCAGGCGATGAGACAATACCAGCAGACAGCAGCGTCTCTCGAATATTGAAGCTGTAGGTATCTGGCCAGTTAGTGGGATAGCCCACAATCACCCCTCTCAAATTGGCTAGAGCACGGCGCAAAGCAGAATTTTTGAGCCCAACCGCGCGGCAGCTCATCTGGTCAGCCTGGAGCGTCACCATCAGCTCAACGAGGGCAGCCTGCAGCACTGTTAGAGGCAGCGCAATGTGGTCAGCCCACTGCATTCGCGGCTCGTCAGATTGACTATTTGGGATACCGGCTTTCACCATCAGCTTTAGGTTGCGCAGCAGTGGGGGGCTCTGCTGTAGCGCCGAGGGACCAACAGTTCCTAGCTGCGCACCGTTAGCCGCATTTGGGTCAACTTTCGCTACAGCTGGCAAGCGAAAGCGATTCGTCTCGCTGTCACCGGCAACATTCCAGCAGAGAGGGTAGACCTGATCGCCGAGCTGATTGATCAAGACAGCTGAGACCCCAGTAGCACCCAAATCCATTCCTAAAAACCAGCTGGAGGGCACTCCTTTAGTAGGGTCGTCGTCTCCGTCGTTGTCTTCTGGGGGTTGGGCAGATGGTTGAGCTTTTGTCGAATATCTCTGTTGTGTCGCCGCACCTGCTGCCACACTAGAAAGATTCGGACCATTGTCTGAAGCACCGCTGCTTGAGTCAAGAAGTTCAGGCGCAGATTGCGGATCTCTGGGCAGTGGGGCTAGCGTTTCGCGATCTAGCGCCTCTTGGTCTAGCGTTTCTTGCTCTAACGCTTCTTGGTCTAGCATTTCCTGGTCTAAGATCTCTTGCTCTAAAGGCTCTCGATCTAAAGGATCTGGATCTGAAGATGCCTGGTCTGAAGGATCTTGCTCTAGCGGCTCTTGGTTGAGTTCTTGTGCTGATGCCGCTTGCGCTGAGAGTTCTTGGGCAAACAGATCTTGTTCTAAAGAACTTGGCGCTGAGGGCGTTACGGTTTCAACGGTTGCCCAAGGATCTCCTTGGATTTCATCTGTTGATAGATCGGTGATCGCAGCCGCAGAAGGCACTGTCTGAGAAAGAGTTGGATCCTCTATCGGCGTCTCTTCTTCGTCACCAGTTCCGTCATCAGCTTCATCGCCAGTCTCGTCATCCGGCAAATCTGGAATAGCCGCTGACTCTAAAGATGAGTCAGTCTGTTGTGGCGGCGCGATTTCGGGCAAATCTGGATCAAAAACAATCACCTCTTCCAAGTCGGAGGTCACCACATCTAGGTACGCGTCGCCCGTTGTTTCCATAGCCACTTGTTCAGCCGCTCTGCTGTCGTCCTCTAGCGCAGCAATCAAATCATCCGAAAGCACGTCGTCAAGGTCGCTCTCCAGTAGCAGGCCAGATGAACTATCTTCGTCGTCCGGTAAATCAGGCACAATTGCCGACTCAGGTCGTTCGGCAGTTTCTTCAAAAGCTGCCGACGCTGGTAAAACCTCTTCTTTGGCGGATTCCGCGAATTCTCTGGCAGATTCTCTGGATTCTCTGGCAGCGTCGTTCCTGTCAGGGTCACCCACAGTGCCTGGCCATAGCCCTACCTCAGGCAAAGCAGTAGATGGGCTTACCGATGCGTCATTTAGTCTGAAGCCATCTATTGGAGGCTCTGGATCACTTAGCTGCTCTGACACACTGGTTTCAGCATCATCAACATCGGCGGTCTCTGAGTCGATCATCAAATCGTCGAAGGTCAAATCTGCTAGAAAGGCGGCATCCGCCGTCGGCTTTACCTGAGATTCAATCTCTAAATCAGATTCAGTGGCAGCAACTTGAGCGTCAGCTACTGCCGAGTCAATCATTAGGTCATCTCTAGTCAGCGTTGAGTCATCTTCGGTTCGATCAATATCGAGCTTCAGTAGGTCAATATCAATCGTGCCGTCTTCTCGGATAAAGTCTTCGGCTGCATAGTCTGCTGCTAGAAGCGGTTCAGTCTCTTCGTTAGAGGAGGGCGCTATCGGCTCAGTAAAGGAAGCGTCAACTTCTGACATCTCGTCGATTGAGAGCGTTTCTGCGACTGAAAGCGTCTCTGCTAACGCCGGTTCTGTCGCTGGCAATTCTATGGCCGAGGGTTCTGTCGGTGGCTGCACTGCGCTTTGCAATTCTGCGACGGTAGATTCAGCCTCTATGTCATCAATGGCTAGATCGTCAATAGCAGCCAGGTTACCAATAGCAGATAGGTCATCAATGGTCAGATCATCGATAGCCAAATTATCGATGGCTGAGGCCGATCGCCAGCCCTGTTCTGTAAAATCACCGCTAGCTGGCAAGATTTCGTTCAGAGAAGAAACGGTATCTGTACTGGGGCCAACTTCATCGGCAAACGGCGTCGAGCGGGCTGGATAGAAGGCGGGCTCAGGTGGCGTCGTCTGACCTAGCTGCTGAGTGAGATGATCGACAAGCGATCGCACAATAACCTCGCCCTGACGGCCCAGGCTGTGCATGTTTTCAATCCCTTCGTTTAGCGAAATCTGATAGCTATCGATATTCGTTTGCAGCGTCTCAAACATGCCCTGTAGGGTCGAATCAATATTTGCAAGTAGCTGATCAGATCGCGACTGAATCTGGCGGATTTCTTCTATTTGCCCGGTGGGTTTTAGCTCTAGTATTTCTATCTCAGTGGCAGCAGTGAGCTTGGCCATTGCCTGCGAGTGTTCAGACTCTAGCTGACCCAACGTTTGCGTCACCTGCGTAGACAAGCTCTCTTGTAGCCGCGTCATCAGCGCCTGCAAAAACTGATTGAGCTGCGCTTCATCAATGTCTATTTGATCAGAGTCTGTCTGATCAAATTTCTGTATTCCTACTAGCTGCGAGCTTTCCAGTTGCGCCCGCTCTAGCCGCGCCTGATTGAGTTCTTCTAGCGTCTGATTACGCTGGTCTGAAAGATCTTTCACCTCCTGCACAAGCTGATTGCGATCCGCTCGCAGGCTGTCCATTTCCAAGCGCAGCGGCTGCAATGCACTGGACTTCAAAAACTTCATTTCCGTCAGCAGCGCCTGCATGACCGTCTCTGCAGATGTGTCCAGTTCAGAGGCAGGGCTACTGCCTGCACTGATTACATCTAAAGCGGGCTCAGATGGCTGCGCCACCGCAAATTGTCCTGTAGTGGGATCCACTGGTCCCCATCCACCGGGTGCTTCAAACGACTGCTGCAACGACATCAGGTAGGCCTGCGCCCTCACTAGCGCCTGACGCTGCGGCTCAGTTTCACTCGCCTTAATCCAAGGCGTTCGCGGCTTCTCTTTACTGAGCACCTGTTCAATATCCGCAATGAGTGATTGAATCTGGTCCTTTTGGGAAGTCACCATGGATACCTACAATAGTCAAATGATCGGTTGCTAAGGGTGCGATTTGCCTGCTCGCTACAGTTTGGTTAGACGCTGGTCTGGTCGCTCTCTCTTTACCCAAAATCAGCTCAAGGCTAACATTTAGGCGTTTTTTTGAGCTGTCTGCACATCGGATTGTGTATCTTGGACTTTGCAATGCAGCGCGGCTGCAAAACAGTGCGATCGCAGGTGCCATGACAACAGTTAAGCAAATAAGCAAAACAGTGAAGTCAACAAGTGCACAAAGTTTAAGGCAGCAACGTAAAAAAGCACAGCCCAAATCAAGTTAATTTGTAGCAAAATTTGCTATGTATGATAAGCACTCCTCCCAAAAATACTGATAATCCATAGCCACAAGCAGAAATTTTTCTGCATAGATTCTACGTAGATGATTGGCAAACTCGTCACTGTTAAGACAAGTCAGCTCAGTTGTATATCTAGGTAGTGCAGACGACAGTTTGGGTGCTAAGGTTAGCGTGCTTTACGCAGTGTGATTAGTCCAAGCGTTCAGTGTGCTTTGAGTAATTAATCGCCGCAGCTTCAGTAATCAAGACCACTCGGTAAAACTCTTTAACCTACTTGTTGACCATGGAAGCGCGTCCTCCCGACACCAGTGAGCTAATCCGCCTGACTCCTTTTTTTTCTGAACTAAGTTCAGAGGTGGCACAACAAGCGGCTGCTCAAGTAGTTACACGCCGACACCCTGCAAATCAGGTTATTCTGCTAGAAAATGATTGGGGCAACTCTGTTTACTTCGTATTAGAAGGGTGGGTTAAAATTCGCACCTACAATTTAGATGGGAAAGAGGTGACGCTCAACATTCTAGGAACAGGCGAAATATTTGGTGAAATGTCTTCACTAGAAGAAATTCCTAGATCGACAGATGTCATCACCTTAGTCCCTACCATGATTGGCATCATGCCGGCCCAGCAGTTTGTCAGTCTGCTACATACTGAGCCTATGGCTGGGCTGTATTTGGCTCGGCTAATGGCAAAGCGTTTGCGCCAGGTAAATCGACGGCTGCGCTTACGTGAATCAGATAGTCAGTCGCGAGTGGCGGATGTTCTCTTGTTTTTAGCAGACGGACAGGGCAAAGCAGCCGGTCAAGGTATGGAGATTCCGAACCTGCCTCACCGAGAGCTAAGCGGATTGAGCGGGCTCGCGAGAGAAACAGTCACTCGAGTTTTGAGTAAGCTAGAAAAGAGGGGGCTGATTACGCGCGACCGCGACGTTCTCAAAATCAATGATATCGAAGCCCTAGAAAATCTTTTGGTATAGCGACTGCGTTCATGACCCACCCTGTCGATCCCGCTCAGCCGGATGATGACGCCCCTTGGATTTCAGACGATCTTGTTCCCGACAGTCTTGAGATCCACTCAGTCTCGTCGCCCGGGCCCACTCCAGTGCCTGCCGAGCTCTCTCCTACAATCAACCCTGACAAAGGTGCTCCTGATAGAGCGTCCAAGCTAGCGCCCGAGCATAAGCAGCATGCTGCTGAGCTTTTTCCAATTCCACCAAATAGCTCGAAGAAAGATTCTGCAACGAGTCCGAAGAACAGCCTGAAAACTGGCCCAGCAGAGGTGTTCGCTTCAGCTGGTATAGATGCTAGTCCCCCTAGTAGAGCTACATCTTCTCCTGTTGGCCCGCTGCCGCTAGTAGAAACAGCCTTTCTGTCTAGCGCCGCTAGCCTAATGTGGCTAGTCAGCGCTTACTTTCCTTCTGCGCCCTTTTTGCGGATTCTGTTTCCACTGCCGATTGCCCTCGTGTATCTGCGGTGGAACGCTCGCGCCGCTTGGATGTCAGCCACTGTTTCTGGGCTGCTGCTGACAATTTTACTCGGCCCAACTCGCAGTATATTTTTCCTCATGCCCTACGGCTTTTTAGGCGTACAGCTAGGGTTTCTATGGCGGCGCAAAGCTAGCTGGGGAACTTCTATTTTGACAGGCGGACTGCTGGTTGCACTGGGCTCGTTCTTTCGAATTTGGCTGCTGTCACTGCTAGCGGGAGAAGACCTTTGGGGCTACTCTATCGCCCAAATTACACAGCTTTTGAACTGGGCCATTCGGCTGCTAACCAATTGGGGCTGGATTGGGCTGGGCGTCTTAGGACAGCCCGGCTTAGTAATTGTTTCAGCAGCAGCTGTGGTCATGGTCATTTTTGCTAGCATGGTGTATTTATTCACAGTGCATTTGGCAGCGTGGCTAGTCCTAGAACGTCTAGGAATCACCATGCCAGAGCCGCCCGACTGGGTGCAAGTTCTGATTGAGGAATGATAGGTTTGCTGGCTATGAACTAAGCAGCCATAAGCTAAGCAGCCGTGAGTTAAGCAGTTTGTAAGGCTGTAATTAATATGGCTGTGATGAGCCGAGGCAATCCAGGTAGAGTCGTTGCTAAGGAGGGGCTATCAAGGTGTGATTAAAGTCTGCGCGGGTGAGGCTCGTACTTGGCTACAGCGCTACCGAGGCAAGCGGCCCGCGTTTGCTTGCATCTTAGGCTTTACTGATACAGGTTTGCTTCCTGGCATCTCAGCAGCCGGTAAAACGCTGGCCGACCGATGCTTCACTGCGGCTAAAGATGGTGATTTTCTACTGAGTGAGCGCTCTAGCCATCGTTCTTTAGAGCCCCGTTTGCCCCGATTATCGGCAGGTATTTCACCGGCTGTCATCACTAGGGCTGTGCTGCGATCGCTCTCGATTCGCTGCCATCTCATGAACACAGGTTTACCAACTGCCCTCTCAGTGCCTTGTATAGCTATGCCCAGCGATGTGATCGCAGATCGCACTGTCTTGAACCGCACTGTCTCAAACCACACGTTCCCGAACGGCATCAGGGGTCAGGCTGTTTTTACTGGTAAGGCAATGTCTGTCATAGCAGCACAGGCACTGTTCGCAGCGGGCCAACAGTGGGGCCAGCGGCTTGCACCGCTAGACAGCTATTGGATCATTGGCGAATGCGTTGTAGGCGGCACGACAACAGCGCAAGCACTGCTTATAGCACTAGGTTACGATGTCCATGGCAAAGTTAGCAGCAGCCATCTGACAGGCAATCATCTTCAAAAGCAGCAGCTCGTAGAACAAGGACTGGCCGCCTGGAAATTGCGGATGAATAAAGAAGACGAGCCGCTGCTAGCCTCACCTTTGGGCGCTGCTTCGGCCATCGGCGATCCAATGCAGATAGCAGCGGCTGGCATGGTGCTAGCAGTTAGTCAGCGCTGTGGTGTGCTGCTAGCAGGTGGGACTCAGATGCTGGCTGTCTACGCCTTGGCAAGGGCGTTAGGCCAACAGTATAAAATTAGATGGCAAGCAGAGGAAATTGCGGTGGGCACTACCCGCTGGGTGATCGAGGATAAAAGCGCAGATACTGTGGCGATCGCACAGCAGATAAAAGCGCCCTATCTAGCGAGCCAAATTAACTTTAGACACTCGCCATACGTGCAGCTTCGAGCCTACGAGCAAGGTTTTGTTAAAGAAGGGGTCGGTGCAGGCGGATGTGCGATCGCTGCTCATCTTTACCAGCGGTGGAGCGCCTCCCAGCTTCGACACGCTGTAGAAAAAGAGCTAAGACATGCTTTTTGATCTAGAGCCCCACCCCAAGCTTTCAGGAATAGCAGCTTTCTACAGTCGTATGCACCGCAAACCCCTTCTAATAAGCTCGGTACGCCATAATCTGCTCTTCTAGCGCCGCTATGCGGTTATAAGCCGCCGTTAGCTGCGCCGTTAGCCGTTGAATCTGAATTTCAGGCGACAGCTTCCGAGCAGTACTGCTCTTCTCAGCGTCTAAATAGGGCTCATCGCTCAAAATATCCTTGTGCATCATCGCTGGATTAGGCGCACGACGCACCTTCACAGGCGATAGGTTCACCCCAGCCGATTCTGGCAAAATACTGCCATTTGCAGAAGACTTCGAGGCAGTCATACCCGTATCTACTTTGTCAGCTAGCTGTGCTACCAGGCTGTGGAGAGAATCCACCTTACTGCTCAGTTCGAGCACCTGTTTCTCTAGAACATCTATAGCCATAAGCGTAGTTATATTATTGGTTTTTTCAATACTAATGACTAAAAATCGATATTGATGGCTGACCCACTAAAACATTTAACCTTTGGCCACAAAAATTTTCAAAATGTTCCACCAAGACTTTATTCCGCTCACTTTTCGCTTCAGCCAGCTCTAACTATCTACCCTGGGCTACGCTCAAACCGCTGTCACAAAAGCACTCTGGCAGAACCTGCGCGGCAACAACTCAAACCGAGACAGGACAAAGGCTATCGCATATTTTCTATAGTGAGCTTAACCGAAAACGACAGGTCGTCGAATCCGTACCTCTCAACTAGAGGAAAAGGTCCACGAGGCGCTATATAATTCATGAGTAAGTGCAAAGAAACTACACACATTTAGCTGCAATACGAGGATCTATGAAAATTTTTGCTAGAGCGCTCCGCAACCTGGGTAGCATTTTAACGATGGCTGCGCTTGTCATCAGCAGTTGCGCTGTGCTAGCAGCCCCTGCTTTCGCTGCCGACCAAACTGTCAAGATGGGCTCTGATGGCGGCCTGTTGGTATTTGAACCGGCTACCATCACGGTCTCCCAGGGCGACACGGTCACTTGGGAAAATAACAAAATGGCTCCTCACAATGTCATTTTTGATGCCAACAACATCCCCGGCGGCAAAGCAGTTGCCGATAAGCTGACTCAAAAACAGCTCACTTTTTCTCCGGGTGAGTCTTACTCCAGTACGTTCGACGTAGAGCCCGGTGAGTACACTTACTACTGCGCACCTCACCGCGGTGCTGGCATGGTGGGTAAGATCATCGTTCAGTAGGCACCTTCTTGCTACAGCGTTCTTTGGTTAATCGCCTTAGGTGTTAATAGCCTTAGGCCAGATAGATCTAGAGCGATCTCACTTTTAGAGAAGCATTATTAAAGCCGGATGAAACTTAGGTTTCATCCGGCTTTAAGGCTTTATTGCATATTCAGATATTTGCAGCATTTTCGGCTTTCTATGTAAATGTAGTTACGTTCTGCTAACCGGTATATTTTACGTACATTTGCTTTAGTGATTACTGACAACGATTTTTGAGTCTTTATGGTAGTCTTTAGCAGAGAAAGCTATGTATAAGATGGTGGGCTCTTGTCTTACAGGCTCTAGGTTTGCAGAGACCCACTCTAGGTCATAAAGCTCTGACTTTCTCAGCTAGTTTACAGTTTACAGTTGCAGCTTATGAGCGATACAACCGCATACCTAGCAGGCTGTGCCACTACGGGGGTTGCAGCTCTGGTGCTTTTAGTAGCTCGTGTTGGCATGATCTCGGCTAGTGCGGATGCTGACGGTGCCAATAGGCTTGGCGATCGCGTCGCTCAAATTGAATCGGCCAATGCCTCGCGTCAAGTCGCCGCGAGTACTGAGTCCGAGCAGGCATTAGAAAATGAAATTCGTCAAGAGCTCGAAAAGCAGCGTGAACTCACCCAGGAGTTAGAAGATCAGCTATCTGAGCAAGAAGATCTCTCAGGCAGCTTGGAAACGCAGCTAGCAGCACAAGAAGAAAAAACTCAAGATTTGCTAGTTCGCATTCAAGACTATCAGCGCTCTGTAGAAGATATGGAGTTGGAAGACAAAATCACAGCGGCGACTCGGCCCTCCGCGGTCCCTACACCTACCCCTTCAGTACCCTTAGTGTGGGTTGGGGCTGGCGTGGTTGTCGTCCTTATCTTAGGCGGTGGCGGCCTAATCCTTTGCGCCGTACTGCTAATATTACAGGCACAGCATAGAAGATCGGTGCGTCATGTGCCTATGCCGCTGCCTAGGCCTATGTCTCCGGCTGATAGCTACCGCTATTACGACCCTTCTTTTCTACCTCCAGCACAATTTCCCCCTCAGCCCCCGGCTTACTACGACTATCCACCATCCCCTTACGACTACAAAGCTTGATTTAGCTTCCTAGGCTGGCGTTTCTAGGCTGGCACTTAAGTATTAATTTTGTTGGATAGGGGTATCGAGCGAGCCGATAGCCAGCGGCCCACTCAGTCGATAAACTGACGCAAAGTCTCCTATCGATTGCAAGCCATGAAACTGATTATCGGGAACCAAAACTATTCTTCTTGGTCTTTGCGCGCTTGGCTGTTGCTTGCCGCTTTCGACCTCGACTTTGAAGAGGAAAAAGTATCGCTTCAGCAGCCAGGACTTAGCGAACGGCTCAAGCAGTATTCTCCAACGAGCCGGGTACCCGTCTTAATAAATGAAGATCTCACGGTTTGGGACACACTGGCTATCTGTGAGTATGTCTCCGAGAAGTATTTGAGAGGGGGAGGCTGGCCCACAAACGAAGCCGAAAGGGCAAGGGCAAGGGCCATTTGCGCTGAGATGCACGCTGGATTTATGGGTTTACGCGGTGAGCTGCCGATGAACTGCCGTGCTCGAAGACGGGTAGCACCCTCGATTTCAGCAAAGCAGGATATTGCTAGGATAGATGCTATCTGGTCGAGCTGTTTGGCAACCTACAGTGGACCTTGGTTATTTGGAGAGTTCTCTATTGCAGATTGCTTCTATGCGCCAGTGGTATTGAGATTCGAGACCTACGGCATCTCGCTTTCACAGACAGCCGCTCAGTATCAGTCATTTATGCTTCAGTACGATGTTTTGAATCGCTGGGTCAGCGCTGGTCAGGCAGAAGCTGAGGTTTTGCCTGAAGATGAGGCCGGAGAGGAAATTTAGTCATCGATCTATGAAACAGATCCCATACAAAATGAGTCTCACATGAAACTCATTGGAATGCTCGATTCGCCTTACGTTCGGCGAGTAGCGATCGCACTCAACTACTACAGCCTACCTTTTGAGCACGTACCGCTTTCTGTGTTTCGCAACGTAGAAGAATTCAGCGAGATCAAGCCACTTATCAAAGCGCCCACCCTCGTTTGCGACAACGACGAAGTCTTGATGGACTCCACACTAATCTTGGCATACATTCAAAAGCTTGTTGACCAGCAGCTAACTACTCAACAGCTGGCCCTCATGCCTACCGAGCTCGAAGCCTACCAGCAGGCGCTGCGACTCATCGGCCTAGGACTCAATGCTTGCGACAAAAGCGTCCAGCTTTTTTACGAGTGCAATATGCGACCTGAAGACAAGCAGTATAAGCCTTGGCTTGAGCGCGTACAGTCTCAGTTACTAGCGGCCTATCGGCAAGCCGAAGCGTATGCCCAAGCGAGAAACAACGGCGACTGGCTAGTTGCAGGTCAGCTAACCCACGCAGATATTGCCGTATGTGTCGCCTGGCAGTTTACTCACTACATGATTCCTGATGCTGTGCCGCTAGGTCTATGTCCAGGGCTATCACAGCTGTCGGCAAAAGCTGAAGCAGAACCGGCATTTGCCGCAGCGCCATTGAGCTTGGGCTGGACACCAAAAGTTTCACATCAGTCAGAATGATCTAGTAAGCGATCTGGAAACACATGCGAATAGATTTATCGAAAGTTTCTATAGAAGTAGGCACAAACTATCCAGCCGCTTTTTGCTCGATGGTAGCAGGGCGATCGCGTCAACGGATTGGCAACGCGGTAGGGCTCAAAAACTTTGGTGTCAACCTGACGACACTGGCCCCTGGCGCTCAGTCGGCGCTACGACACTGGCATTCTGCGCAAGACGAGTTTGTCTACATCTTGCAGGGCGAAGTCGTACTTGTGACTGATGCAGGCGAGCAGACATTGGGGCCCGGTGAGATGGCAGGCTTTGCCGCTGGGGTAGAGGATGGCCATCATCTAGTTAATCTATCGGCAGTGCCTGTTGTGTATCTGGAAGTGGGCGATCGCACAGCTCCAGATCGAGCCGAATATCCTGACCAAGACCTGCGCTGCATTCCGACTGAAAGCGGGCAGCGGCAATTTGTCCACAAAGACGGCAGCGCTTATTAGCGATCTTGGCTTAGCAGTACTGGCTTAGCGGCCTTAATCCTAAAGAGCTAGATCTAAGGATCTAGCTCTGGCGATCTTGTCTGTGTGTGTTGCGATAGTTCACCCTCGCACCAGCCCACTGTAGTTTGTTACGCAAGGTGCGGTAGTAGGAGTGATCGTCACCTAAAAGGATAAACTTTGCCAAGTGGCTAGCCATCCTAATATCGACCCGATGCCCAGGCCAAACGCTAGTCCCAAAGACACCATCTGTCCACAGCTTAGTATTACCCTCTGGATCTACCAAAGGCCAAACGCTTACGGTACTGCCTGGCGGCAGCACAATCGGTCGGCTTGATAAACTCATCGGGCAGATGGGCGTGACAATCAGCGCATGCATTCCCGGATGAACAATTGGGCCATTAGCCGAAACCGTGTAGCCAGTAGAGCCGGTAGGCGTACTGATAAGTAAGCCATCTCCCTGATACTGATCAACAACTTCACCATCGATCTCCACTTCTAGCGTCGATGTGATCATCCGGTTCGGAGAGGCCGGTTTCACACACATCTCGTTTAGCGCATAGTAGCGACCGCTCACTGGCTTAATATTATATGACTCGCCCTCGTGCGTTCTTGCCTGTAGCATCATCCGCAGCTGCACAGCGTACCTATCACCTAGCAGCCGCTCCCAAACCCGTTCCCAATCACCAATCATCTCAGAAGACTCAGCCAAAAAACCCAGATGTCCGCCCACATTCACCGCCAAAATTGGAATGTCATCGGTCGCTAAATGACGAGCCGCACTGAGTGCGGTGCCGTCACCTCCTAACACCACCGCCAAATCAATAGGCGCAGGCGCTGACTCTAAAAGAACTGGGTATGGGTTGTCTTGCGCCCCGCTCGGTCCCATCATCACCTTGGCCCCATGCGCCTCTAGCTGACGGGCGCACTTGTCAGCACAGCTTTTGCTCTGCTGATTTCCGGCTTTGTATACAATGATGACCTGCTTAAGCTGCACAGCGTTTCCTTAGGTTGAGAAGATATCTATACAAAGCAAAAAACCTCAAGGTAAAAAACCTCAAGGTTCACTGCCCTATTCTTTAGAGCTTACTTCTACCATTTCAGTAGGTTGAATTGCTCCATATCCACCGTATCGCGGTTGCGATAAATAGATAGCACAATCGCCAGACCCACCGCAGCTTCAGCCGCCGCGATAGTAATTACAAAAACCGAAAATACTTGCCCTCTAATCTGAGCTGGGTCTAAATAGTTAGAGAAAGCCATCAGGTTGAGGTTTACCGCGTTCAGCATCAGCTCAATGGACATCAGTACACGGATCACATTGCGGCTAGAAACCAGTCCATAGACACCGATGCAAAACAAAGCGGCTGCAATAATCAAAAAATATTCGAGTTGCATAATTTAATAAAAGTCAGAAGTCAGCAATCATTAGTGTTCAAAGAATTGCAGTTAGAGCTTACAGAGCGTTGTCACGAGAGCCTGCCGCCACTAACTCACGAGGCTTTTCAGGGAGGGTAAGCGCCTCTTCTGAGGGAATAGTAGTGTCAGGAACATACTCGCGACGAGCCAGAATAATCGCACCTACCAGCGCTATTAATAATAGAACCGAAGCCAGCTCAAAAGGCAGCAGGTAGTCGCTGAAAAAATGCTGTCCGATTACTTCAATGGCCTGGTCACCAGCCGCCGGGAGCGTCGAGATAACCCAAGGGTGCGAAACCACCATCGCGCTCAGTAGTCCAAACAGACCTGCACAAACTGCGCCAGTCGCAGCTCGGCCCACCCAGGCATTCTTGACTGCGGCAAAGTCCTCGTCCTTGTTCACTAGCATGATTCCAAATAGAATCAAAACGTTGACCGCCCCTACATATACAAGTACCTGTGCGGCGGCAACAAAACCAGCATTCAGCAAGATGTATAACCCAGCAATGCTGATAAAAACTAAGCCCAGCAAAAATGCCGAATATACGATGTTTGAAAGGAGAACAACACCTAAAGCACCAGCCAACATAATCAGGCTCAAAATGCCGAAGGAGACAAGCTGTACACCTTCTGCTAAGTTCAAAGCTGCCAATATCAAAACGGTTTCCCCTCACGTTGTGTTTTTTTGACGCCTTACTTATCGCAGCTTTTTTCTAAGGCCGCTTTTCTTGACGTCGCTTTTGCAGGTACGAACCCTACTTATCTTCATCTTCGGCAGTAGCGGTAGCAGGTGCTTTTTTCGCTTCTTCTGCCTCCATCTCAGCTAAAATATCTTGTGGCAGCCTACCTGCCCGCTGAGTTCCTTTCGGCAGATCGTGCGGGTTCATAACGCCCTTGGGCAAGTAAGCAAATTCTCGCATAGGCGTTACCATCGGATCTTCTGTTACCTTGTACGGCAATCGTCCTAATGCCACACTGTCATAGTTCAAATTGTGACGATCATAAGCTGAAAGCTCATATTCCTCAGTCATTGACAGGCAGTTCGTGGGGCAGTACTCCACGCAGTTTCCGCAAAAGATACACACGCCAAAGTCAATACTGTAGTGATTGAGCGTCTTTTTCTTCGCTTTTTTGTTAAATTCCCAGTCCACCACTGGCAAGTTGATCGGGCAAACCCTTACACACACTTCGCAGGCAATGCACTTGTCAAACTCAAAGTGAATGCGGCCACGATATCGCTCTGAGGGAATTACCTTTTCGTAAGGGTACTTCACCGTCACCGGACGACGCTTCATATGGTCAAAGGTGACCGAAAGACCTTGACCAATAAATTTTGCTGCCTGAGCCGTTTCTTTGGCGTAGTCACCAACTTGTTTCAAAAAGTTCAACATGGCAAGAGGTCTAGGTAAATAGAACAGCTAAAGTAGGCATCTGAAGTAGGCACTGCCTACCAAACAATAAAACACAGTCAATAAATTAACCGCCGAAGGCACCAGGGAAAGAAAGCTTCAAACCAGCCGTTACTAGGAGGTTTACCAAAGCAATAGGGAGCAAAAATTTCCAACCGAGGTCTAGAAGCTGATCGATTCTGACGCGAGGCACGGTCCAGCGCAGCAAAATGGTTAGGAACACAAGTAGATAAGCCTTCAGCATGGTCATAACAACACCCAGCGAGGCTGTAATAATCTGAACCCAAGGCGCATTCTCATTGACACCTAGCAGCGCGGCGATTGACTCAACCGGAATCGGAAAACTCCAGCCCCCTAGGTACAAAACCGACACAATCAGCGCCGAAAGCATCAGGTTGACGTAAGAGCCAACATAGAACAGACCAAATTTCATGCCGGTATATTCAGTCTGATAGCCTGCGACTAACTCTTCTTCTGCCTCTGGCAAGTCAAAGGGCAGGCGCTCGCACTCAGCTAGCGCTGAGATCCAAAAAATTACAAAGCCAACCGGCTGACGCCAGATATTCCAGCCCAAGATACCGTAGCTTGATTGCTTGTTAACAATATCGATTGTACTAAGGCCGTTGCTCATCATCACGATAGCGAGCACAGCCAGTGCCAGTGGAATTTCGTAGCTGATAGACTGTGCCGCCGCACGAAGTCCACCTAGTAACGAGTACTTATTATTGGAAGAATAGCCCGCCATCAGCAGCCCAATCGGGGTAATGCTAGAGAGCGCAATCCATAAAAAGATACCAATTCCTAGGTCAGTAATCACCAGGTTTTGACCAAAGGGAACGATCAAGAAAGACAGGAAAACTGGAATTACTACAACCGCTGGGCCAATCACAAACAGCCAGGGATCGGCTTTTGCAGGCGTAATATCCGCTTTAAATATTAGTTTGACGCCGTCTGCTACTGCCTGCAGTGCCCCTAATGGTCCGATATATTCTGGACCTACTCGCTGCTGCGCAGCGGCCGATATTTTACGCTCTAGCCATACACAGATGAAAATGCTCACAGTAGCTACGATTAGCATGAGCAACATTGGTAAGGGTATCCAGACGGTCTTAGCAGCCCCGGCTGGTAAGCCTAGTTCAGTGAGGGCTCGAACAAATGTCCCTTGGAGGTCAATACCTGGAGTCATGCTTTTAAAAGACGGCCTACGGTGTCTAGCTACATTTCTTTAACAGATTCTAACGCTTAATCAACCGCAGCAGTACGTTCATTGTTGCTTAAATTCTGCTAGTAAAAATAAAAACCCCTCCGGCATAATACCGAAGGGGCTGGAGTTCCTGAAAATCGTCACTGGATATATAGTCTCGGTAATTTCATCTTTTGCAAAGGGGGGTAGGGCCCATCACCGCTCTTTTTTGCGTAGATAATGACACCAGCAGGTTTTATTTCTCCCAGAGCTGTAGGCGCTTTTCAAGCGGAACGTAGATTTGCTCGTGCGGCCCTTGGTAAATCTGGGTAGGACGGAAAATTCTGTTTTTGCCAATTTGCTCTTTCCAGTGGGCAAGCCATCCGGCGACTCTAGCGATCGCAAATATCGGCGTAAACAGATCGGTGGGAATTCCCAGCTTCCGATAAACCAGCCCAGAATAGAAATCTACATTGGGATAAACGCCTTTGTGGCCTAGCTTTTCCTCTACAACCAGCTCTAGCTCTAGCGCAATGTCATAGTAGTCATCGCGACCTACTTTATCAAAAAGCTGTTCGGCCAGTCCTTGTAAGATTACAGCCCGAGGGTCTTTCACCTTATACACGCGATGCCCAAACCCCATTATTTTTGCCTTGCTAGCAATCCGCTGATCGATATAGGGACGAACATTCTCTACAGATCCAATCTGCTTGAGCATAGCGATTACTTCTTCATTCGCACCACCATGCAGAGGGCCTGCTAGCGTTCCTACTGCAGAGGCAACCACCGCATAGGGGTCTGTCAGCGTAGAAGCCGTTACCATTGCCGAAAACGTAGAAGCGTTGATGGTGTGTTCTGCGTGTAGCATGAGGCACACATCAAAAATGCGCGCCGCGAGCGGATCAGGCTCCTTCTCATTTAGCATGTACAAAAAATTAGCCGCGTACCCTAGATCATCGCGAGGCTGGACCGGGTCGTTACCTTTGCGCATCATCTTGAAGGCGGCAACCATAGTCGGAATTTTGGCGATCAATCGCACTACCGCATTCTGCACGTAGGCTGGATCAGACAGCTCCCGACGCGAGTGAAATAGGCCCAGCGCAGCGGCGCAAGCCTGCAGCGCATCCATTGGATGACCGCTTTCGGGAAAGCACTTCATCATGTCGCGGATTCGATACTTGAGGCGGCGATGATACTGCACCTCGTACTCAAAAGCCTTGAGATCTTGCTCTGTTGGCAATCCACCCCAAATGAGTAAGTAGGCACTTTCTAAAAAGCTACTGCTGCGCGCAATCTCTTCGATCCGAATGCCGCGATACTCTAAAATTCCGTGGTGCCCGTCAACATAGCTGATACTCGACTGCGTGGCCGGAATTCCTTCTAAACCTGGCCGGTATTCGCACGTCGTTGTCGTCATGTCAAGGCTCCCCAATGAAAAAAGAAATGGCTTTTATTACCATAGACTGAGATTGGCGCTCGATGTCTCTGGGTTTGTTGACTTAGGCGCTAGTCCGTATTGAGAACACCGTTTTCAGGATCAACGAGCCGCTGAAGCTTTTGCTTGATTTGCTTGTCGAAAACTTCCCACTTCTGCCGGTTATAGTCGCTATTTTCGTAGTAGCCAGACAAAAACCCAATTGGGATTTCGAAGCCACCTGCCATTGACCTACCACCGCCAAAAAATCGACCGTGGCTATCTTGGCCAAGGGCTTCTTTAATGAATTCGTCTGGGTCGAGCGTGATCTTATTGGTGCGCAGAGAACCGACTACCAGCTCTTTTTCTTCGTCTTCGTCGTGGACGATGCCATAGACAACAGCAGTATGAACGTTTTCTTCGGTTACCAAAAAGTCTGCTGCTTGTGGAATGGCGTCTCTATCTTCGTAGCGCAAGTAGCCTACCCCTGCAATAGAGACGCTGTTTTGCATCTGACGGTTACGCAGCGATCGCTCAATCACATCCATCACCCGGCGCGACCTGGAAGCTTGCAGTACCGCGCTCAGCAACTGGGCATCGTAATACTGACTAAGAAAAGCCGCTGCTGCGAAATCTGGTTCAGAAGCCTGCATGAGCTGGTTTGTGTCCGAGCGTAGTCCGTGCATCAGCGCTGTCGCACATTTCACATGCTGGCTATTGCTGCGGTCAAGCTGCATGAGTCCAGACTGTAAATACTGCACCATCATCGTCGCCGTCGCATGGATGTCAGGCCGAATATCGGCCATTTCAGCGTCGAGCTTGCCCTGAATAGCGTGGTGATCAACGACTAAAACTAGTGGCAAATCGGCATCTTCTACTCGAGCTGTCAAATGGCTAGTTGTACCTTGCGTATCAATCAAGACATAGCCCTGATACTGTGAAAGATCAGGGGCTTCTTTTGGCGAGGTCGGCCACCGCTTTGCTGGCAGGTTAGTCAGCTTGACTAGAGCAATATTCTCTTGGTGACTTAGCGTCCCAGAATAATAAATGTCAGCTTGAATGCTGTAGGCACTGGCAATTAGGCAATAGGCCCAGGCAGAAGAAAGCGCATCGGGATCTGGAAAGTCTTGAAGAAGTACTAGCTGCCTAGTACCGCTGTGCTTCTTCAAGAGTTTTTCCAAATCTGCTGCTGGATTATCTTCAAGACCTGCGGCTCGCCTGAGCGTAGCGGTCTGGTCAGCTAAAGCGTTCTGTGACAAGTCTACGTTTCCTTTATGATTTTTCAGGGTTTTTCTAGCAGGTTTTGAATCTGCGACGCTAGGGGTTAGTTGCTGCGCGATGGGTTTTTTAGCGTTGCTCAAAATGGCTATCTGGGGCTACACGAAATGATCAACGAGGTGCTTTTTGACGAGGTGCTCTTTAGAGAGAAGTCTTTCTAAAAAGGACTCTCTTAGGTACTGGCTTTCTAGACGCAGGCTTTTTGTACGAAAAAGGGCTGTAGCAAGCTCTAATTGAGGCCAATGACATATTGCCGCCATTCTTGATGAACACCACCACGCACGTGCCTAGAGATTTCAAAGTATAGGCTGCTATGAGGCTTCCGGGGCTGATTTGTAAGCGGCATTTCTGCCTCTTTTGGGGTACGGCTTCCCTTCTTTACATTACAGCGAACACAGGCACTCACAATGTTCTCCCAGCTATCTCCGCCCCCTCTTGACCTGGGAATTACGTGATCTAGTGTTAGGCTCTCGCCAGTGTGTCCGCAGTACTGACAGGTATTGTTATCCCGATGCAGTAAGTTGCGCCGAGTCAGCGGAATTTCTCTGTAAGGAATACGAACATAGTGGCGCAATCGAATGACGGTAGGCAGCGGAAAGTCGGGGTATATCTGCTGCTCGCGCTGTTCGATTTGCTCAGCTTTTCCTTTGATAATAAGCACAACTGCACGTCGCCAGCTTGTAATGTTTAGTGGCTCATAGGAGGCATTTAAAACGAGAACCTTACTCATACCCCAGTGCTCATATCGTAGTGCTGAGAAGCTGTCTAGATACTAGCACAGCTAGGTTTTTAAGGATTTAGAGAGTTAATACGCTACGCTTTTAGACAGCCTTGTACCTAGTTTTTCTGCGCCTAAAAGTCTCTAATTATCGTGAGGTTTATATGTCTAGCTGGAACGAAAAGAGCGTGCTTTCCAATATGCATTGCGCTGATATGCGTCGTGCTAGGGCCTGGGTTGAAATTGATTTAGGTTCTTTAGCCGATAACGTTAGAAACATCAAGGCGCTGCTGCCGGCAAAGACCACGCTAATGTCGGTAGTAAAGGCAGATGCCTATGGTCACGGTGCAGTCGATGCCGCTAAGACAGTCTTAGGTGCTGGTGCAGCTCAGCTGGGCGTGGCTACGGTCTTAGAAGGAATTGAGCTGCGCCAGGCAGGAATAGAGGCCCCTGTTCTAGTGTTCGGTGCTATTAATGACCCAGCAGAAATTGAGGCGATCGCACTGTGGAAGCTTCAACCCACAATTGTCAGCCCCGAGCAGGCCCTTACATTTTCTAAAACGCTAGAAGCTAACCGCCTAAAATCAAATTACCCGAAACCAAATCACCCAAAACTAAATCACCTAAAAACCGATGAGGGGGAGCAACGGTCTAGCCTGCCCGTTCACCTGATGATAGACACTGGCATGTCTCGGTTAGGGATGCCCTGGCAGCAGTCGGTAGATCTTGCTCTTTACGTACAGCAACTGCCAAATCTAGAAGCCGTCGGCGTATATTCTCATCTGGCAACAGCCGATAGCCCTGATTCGACAACGATGCGGCTGCAACAGACGCGATTTGAACAGGCGATCACAGATCTAAGTCAGGCCAGCCTTTGTCCGCCCCAACGCCATCTCGCCAATTCCGCCGCTACGCTCACCGGCCCAGACCTGCATTACGACATGGTTCGCGTCGGTCTAGCAACCTATGGGTTGCATCCAGCCCCCCATCTACGTAACAAAGTTGAGCTAAAGCCTGTTTTGAGCGTAAAGGCCCGCATTACACAAACTAGAGAGCTCGCGGCAGGTGAAGGGGTGAGCTACAGTCATCGGTTCGTTGCCCCAAGCACAATGCGGATTGCAGTAGCAGGCATTGGCTACGCTGATGGAGTCCCTCGCATACTATCTGGACAGATGCAAGTTGCGATCGCAAATCAGCTCATTCCGCAGCTAGGTGCTATCACAATGGATCAAATCATGCTCGACGTCTCCGATCTAAAGAGCGTGCAGGCTGGCGATATCGTGACCCTACTGGGCACATCGAAACTAAGTGCACCGAAAAATCGGTGGCTCAGCGCTGACCACTGGGCTGAGCTGGCGGCAACCATATCCTGGGAAATTCTGTGCGGGTTCAAGCAGCGGCTGCCCCGAATTGTCCAACCTCAGCCATCGGCGGCGTCTGTATCTATGGTTGAAAATAAAACTGCTAGCCAAAGATGGATATCCCAGAATCAATCAAGAGTAGCAAGTCAGTAATTCTTAATTTTCAAACAGCGATCGCACCTGCCGCTTCACCAGACACCCCAAAACAATCTCAAAATATTGCTAGAGCTTTCGCATAGTTCTTGGTATCATAGGTTCTCACTCATGGAGAAGTGGCTGAGTGGTTGAAAGCGGCTCCCTGCTAAGGAGTTATGGGGTGTAAACTTCATCGAGGGTTCGAATCCCTCCTTCTCCGTTTCGATACGTCAACCCAAACCTTCCTGTTTTCGCAGGTTTTGAAGGCATTATAGGTTTTGGACAACAGCGTTATAGGTTTCGAACAGCCCAGAGCAGACGCTCAGGCGTAGCATTGTGATGCGCAAAAGAAAACAGGTGCTGAAACCGCAACCGCCCGCTACCGTCCAAAACAAATTGCGCAGGCAACGGTGCCCCCAAAGCTTGCCCAGTACCATATTGCTGAAACAGCGTACAGCTAGGATTCACCAGCAGCGGCCCTTCTAGCGATAATTCTTGCTGCACAGCTTTGCTTTGATTAGCGTCCGTACTCGTTATCATCAAAACGGTAACGCCTAGCCCGACAAACTGCTGATACGACCGCCTCATCGCCAAAATATGTGGATAGCAGAAAGGGCAGTACTGCTTCTCGGTAAAGATACGTGTAAATGCCACAACAACAGGCTTTTCACGATAGCTCGATAGACGATGAGTCCTGCCATCCGGATCTTTTAGCATGAAATCTGGCACTGTTTCTCCTAGCTCGAATCGGGAGCTAGCAGGAACCGGGAAAAAGTTCTTGAAGAACCGAGGATTGATCAGACCTTGAAAATCATAAGAAGTGAGATGCATCAGCAATGAAGACTAGACGTACCAAGCTGTAGCATTGGTCACTTAAATTGTATATAGAAAAATAGGTAAAACCATCGCACACCCACCGGTCAAGTGACTAACGACGTACGTAGGCCTTATCCTCTCGTAGAACATGCATCCGTACGTCGCTATGATACCTTCCAGCCTACTCAGATATAAAAGGCCACCAAAACTCAGTCACAACTGAACCCTGACGACCTTTAAAGTGAACTTATCGATTACGTAGGTCTATAAATCTACAACAGAAGATCTACAACAGAATTAGACAGCCGCAAAGAATTCCTTAGACTTTATCGGGTCAGGATTCATCGTAGCGCTGCCAGGCTGCCAGCCTGCAGGGCAAACCTCGTCAGGGTGAGACTGTACATACTGAATAGCCTGTAGTACGCGTAGAGTCTCGTCTACACTCCGGCCAAACGAAAGGTTGTTAATAGTCGCGTGTTGAATAACACCTTCCTTATCAATAAGAAACAGGCCACGTAGCGCTACACCCACTTCAGGGTCGAGTACATTGTAGGCGGCGCTAATCTCTTTCTTGATGTCAGAAACAAGCGGATAATTCAGATCACCAACGCCGCCAGATTTACGATCAGACTGAATCCACGCCAGGTGAGAGAACTCGCTGTCTACGGAAACGCCTAGTACCTCAGTATTAATATCGCTAAAGCTGCTGTAGCTATCGCTAAAAGCGGTGATTTCCGTAGGACAAACGAACGTAAAATCTAGCGGATAGAAGAATAGGACGACATACTTGCCACGATAGTCAGAAAGCTTAATCGTCTTAAATTCTTGGTCAACTACGGCAGTCGCCGTGAAATCGGGTGCGCTTTGACCAACTCTTAGGCATCCTTGCTCATTCATAAGTCTCTCCTAGGAATATCACTTGGAAATATTAACATTAATTAAACATCATACTCATAACGATTTTGCCTGCGGCTTTAAAGAGGCAGCATGGACTAATATCGCTCAACACCCAAATCATACGCTTCGTGCTTAAATCTCTCTTTTGAAGATCTCTCTATAAAGCTCCCTACAGAGCAATAAAAAAAGAGAACAAGACAGAAAGTAGATTTTTTGCCATTTCTTCAAACGAGCTATGCCAGCGGAATTCTATGCCAGCAAAACGAATATCTAAGAAAGCATAATGGCTCTGGCGGGATTTGAACCTGCGACCTTGGGCTTATGAGTCCCCTGCTCTAACCACTGAGCTACAGAGCCGTATTGTCTTACACACCACCCAAAGATCGAGAGCAGTACCAGACTTAGCCAAATAAATGTAACACGAAACGAAAACGTCTATAAAAGTATTCGGTTCGATATGATAGACAGCTTTGAACTCACTATTTGTCTAAATCAAATGACAGAAAGTCAAGCGACGGAAAAAGTCAGTCTAATAGTGCCTGTACCAACAACCGAGCAAGGTTAATTGAAAAGGAATCACCAGACTGACTTTTTATCGATCCTCAACAAGAGGAAATATGCGTTGTTTACTAGCCCTTCGGTGCTACAAACCTCAGATGAGATTGGCGTCGTCAACGACTGCTAGGTAAATAAGCAACTGGATTAACAGCACCTTGTCCATTGACATGAATCTCAAAATGTAGGTGAGGGCCCGTACTATAACCGGTACTTCCCATCTCAGCAATTTGCTGCCCTTTTCTTACAGTTTGACCCGCGCTGACGTTCAGGCGGCTATTGTGCGCATAGCGCGTCAGGCTACCGTCAGGATGGCGAATATCTACCAAATTTCCGTACCCGCCCGAGTTCCAACCAGCCTGCTCGACGACACCCATCGCCGCAGCAACTACTGGCGTTCCTACAGGCCCAGCCACATCGACACCTCTGTGCATTCGGCCCCAGCGCCAGCCGTACCCAGAAGTCACAGTACCTTGAGTTGGCCAAACGTAACCATCGAAATACTCAGGAGCCTCAGGCAAGAACTCGTCTGAGTCTGGCAAGATCGGCATATCTGGGGATACAACCTGACCTGCTGCGGGCCTTTGTGCCGGGATATAAGCATCCGGGCTCAGCGGCGCGGCCGCTAGCAGCTCGGCATCGGCAGATATTGGTGCCAACGCGACCTGCTCAGAAACTGAATCGCTTACTTGTTCTGTAGATCTTGCGAGCAAGGACGGTCTATCACTGTCACCTTCAGCAACTTCAGACGTGGCAGCTTCGGAAACTCGAACAGAGGTTTCTCGCACTGCCTGAACATCTTCTAACAGGTTCGCTACGTAAGGATCAGCGCTTTGGATTTCGCTTTGGACCTCACTCGATGACTCAGCCGTATCCGTACTGATGACATCCTTCTCTGTAACCACGACGCCACCAACGCTATCAGGTGTAGCAGGTGATGCGCTACGAAGTTCACCTAAAATGCGAGCGGCTTCTGGGCGAGCGGCAGTACTCTGTAGATGAGCTAGCCTTTCGCTATCGCCGTCAGAAGAGTCGTGACCAGAGAATGAGCGAGTCGAAGTATCTGCCTTGCTGACAGTAGATTGCTCAGAAGTAGCAGGTACTCTAAGCGTAGTACCCGCAATAATTACATTAGGATTCGCTAGAGCGTTGGCACTCATGATTTCTTCTGGCGTTGTCTCTAGAGAAGACGAAATACTAGCCAACGTATCGCCTGAGCGTACTTGATAGCTGCCAAGAGGCTGATTAACAGCTAAAGCCGTAACCACAGGAACTAATTCTTCTACCTGAGTTTCTAGCTGAGTAGAAGATGCATCGGCAACTTCGATCTGCATTGAGGCCTGCTGTATCGAGGCTGGCTGTTCATCTGCTTCTGAGGCAGTAAGCGATCCGACAGGCGCATCGGCGGCAACATCTTCAAATACTATCTGTGCTGTTGGACTTATCTCCTGGGCTCCTGAGTCAGCCTCAGCTTGAGCGACAACGGCTGGAACCCTAAGCACCTGCCCAACACGAATCGCGGTCTCGGGAGGAAGGTCGTTGGCCGATTTCAGATCTCTTAAGCCAACGCGATGCTGCTGAGCGATCTGCCAGAGGCTCTCACCTGACGTAACAGTGTGATAAGCGACTATCTCTGCATGAGTGCTCTGGTCAACTCCAGCAGCTTCATCTGCCGAGATTTGGGAGTCACTTGAAAAAGCCTTTGTGGTGTCAGAGGCGGTTGGAGCAGAAATAGCGGCTGAGGCTTCAGCCTGTGAAACGAGGGCTCCAGATGCACCAACTGATAGAGCGAGGCCTAACATAGCAGCAGACTTGACCCTACTGCCTGTAGCATTGCTTTCACTTTCCTGTGGATTAGATGAATGACCTGAGTCAGACAGACACTCCGGTGAAATTGCTTGTTTCAAGGAATAACCTCCTAAAGATTCAGCGTTTAACCGCTAGTACTCAGCTACGTTTGAATAAATTCAACTTCGCCGACGATGTATAGTGAACGATTTCGTTAGCAGATTTTGTTAGAAGCAGTGCCTCGGGACGTTAGCGTTTAGACTTTGCCAGGGTCAGATGCGAAACTGACCCAGCTAGTCAAATGCCCTTGCAAGCCTATCAACTAACTTTTTTGCCCGACTTAGGCAGTTTACACGACTCAACGATAATTTCAATCACCACTTTCTACGTCTTAACCCTGAATGCCCAGAAAGGAAGAGGCGCTAAACTCTGCCGGTTGTTCTACGACACTACCTTGCTTTGTAACTCAAATGCGAACATCAGCATAGCCGTAAGCCACAAGCTTTTGAGCTTCTTCACAATTAGCCAATTTTTTATGTGGCACACTGCCTAACGAATTCAGCTTTGTCAATTTTTGAGTCTGATGAGACGAGCTCAGCAAAAGATGAGTTAAGCACCCGAAGTCACTATAGCGTCTGGGATTCAGGCTGTTCTGCGAGAACTTGCGGAAAAAGCTTGTGTATTAACAACGAATAATTGATTTGGCATCCTCAAATAGGAAATACTTATAGTAAAACTGCTCTTATTTTGGAAGAAATAGCTGTTTAACGACGTTCTCTCTGCCTGTTCTTTGCTAGAAAAAATTTAAGGCAGGTCGAAGAGGGGGTATTGACAGTCCGCTCTAATGGCCTCGGTTGGATAAACGATTAGCTTTTCAATACTTCGGCTCGGATACTGACTGACTAGATCCTAAACGTTGCGGAAGCTCCTATTTGCCGTAGTCCTATCTGCCGTAGTGTTTAGCCGGAGACGCTATAGCGAAGGGCTTTCGCCTGTTTGCCTAAGCGCCTCGAACAGGCCGACCGCTGCGCAGACAGAAAGATTGAGACTGCGGACGTGACCTTGGCTGCTCATAGGGATGGTTGTAATCCTATCGCAGTGCTCTAGTGCTTCTGGGGATAAGCCTTTACTTTCGCAGCCAAACAGTAGCCAGTCGTCGGATTTATACGAGATGTTTGTGTATGGCTCACTTGCTCGCGCGCTGAAGCCAAGTTGTCTGCCACCGTTTTCTGCGACAACTTGCCAAAATGCTGACAGCGATTCATGTAGATGGAGATCGACGTGGGGCCAGTAGTCCAATCCAGCGCGTTTGAGATAGCGATCGCTGAGCTCGAAGCCGAGTGGCATCACTAGATGAAGCGGGGTTTCAGTAGCGGCGCAAGTGCGAGCGATATTGCCGGTATTGGGAGGAATTTCAGGGTTGACTAGAACGATTTTAGGCATGGGTGTAGGGAACTGAGGCGGTTGTAGCTGAGCTATTAAGCGTAGGCCATTAAGCGTAAGCGATAGCAGGTGAGCAAATATCTTGGGCGAGGAGAGTCTCCTGCTGCTGCATTTGAGCGATCGCCTGCTGAATGACGACAGCGGGGGGAAGGGTTTGCGCCTGAGCTAGCCACTGCTGCGCCTGATTGCCCTCGCGTAAGATCTGCTTGATAGGCGTCAAGAAGCAGCTGATACCCGATTGTTTGGCGAAAGGCTGCACGTCTGTATAGATCTGCTCGATCCAGTCTCTAGCCGTGATAAATTTACCGGTTTCCCAGTGCCGTAGCTGCGCGTTTAGGCTGCTTTTGGCAACGGCTTTTTCGTTTTCGAGCGCGATCGCAAGTAAGTCTTCACTGCGAGTCGTGGCCGTAAGCTGGCTACTTTCTAATGGATCAAGCGCTGGCGACTGCAGCATTTGCTGTAATCTCGCTTCGAGTAGCGCACTCACGGCAAGCAGGTGCAGAGGATTGCTAACGAGATCACAAATACGTAGCTCTAGACGGTTGAGGTTATAGGGACGGCGATCGCCGTTGGGTCGAACAGAGCTCCATAGGTGTCTAACGCTCTGCATGCTGCCTTGCTTAAGCTGATCTTCTACCCACTGAATATGGTGTAGGTGGCTTTCAAAGAGAGGGACATGAGCGGGTGTCTGTGGAAAAAGCTGCCAGCGTGTGGAATGAAATCCGGTAATGTCACCATCAAAAAAGGGTGAAGACGCCGTAAGCGCCAGGTACAAAGGTGCTTCTAGTCGAATCAATCGGCAAGCACGAATCAGCTGTTCCGGGTCGCTGAGGCCAATGTTGATGTGGATACTAGCGGTGACCACATCAGTTCCGTAGGTATTTTCGATATAGGTGTGATAGGGGTTATGCGGGTCAGAGCGGTGAAATTCTTGAGCGCCACCTAGAGGCAGCGTGCTACCAGGAATGATGGTGTAGTCGCCTAGAGTCTGTAGATATTCTCGGAGGCGAACTCTAGGTTTTAGCAGTTCACACAGCAGATGTTCGTACCGGGTAAATGGCGCGGTGGTGTATTCGACATTGCGAGTATCGGGCTCACGCACAAATCCTTCTAGAGTTGCAACGATTTTGTCTGAGAACCCGACCACTTCTCCAGCGGGCGTGCCGGTATACATCTCAACTTCAAATCCTTTCGATAGCAGCACAGCGGTTTCCTTGAAAAATGATCGGTGGTATTGAGGAAGGGCCTATTCTAAGCCCAAACTTATCGGCACACTTGTCAGCGCAAAATTCTAGATTTCTCTCCTTATATATAGGGGTTATTTAAAACTGTGTTAAAGACGACTGTTTTGGCTCCAAATTTGAGAGACCAAACGGCTTGTATGTCATTTGTGCATCGGTTGTGAGCGAGCTGACTGGCAAAGTATAAATTGATCAGGTCTTGTCGACGCTCTCTCTAGGGCCAGGTATTTTGGCCGACTCTAGATATTTTGACCAGATATTGGGGGCTAGGTACTTTGAGTATGGCCTAGCCAAAGCTCATAGATTCGGTTATCCCCAAGCGCTTTACTCGAAGTCCATTCACCATATTCAGTACAATAGAGCCACGACACAAGGTAATCGCTATGCAAACTGGTTGGCGAGTGGGCACCCTTTTCAACATCCCACTGTTCATCGACAATTCGTGGTTTTTAATCGTTATCCTCATTACTATCTTGAGCGGTAGCGATCCGAGCCGGATTGAGCTGGTGGGACCGTCAGGGGCTTGGGCGGTTGGCTTCTTGTACGCACTCTTGCTGTTTGGCTCTGTGCTTTTGCACGAACTAGGGCATAGCTTAGTTGCCCAGTCTCAAGGTATTAAGGTGAGTTCTATTAAGCTCTTTTTGTTTGGCGGTATTGCCTCAATTGAGAAGGAGTCGAAGACGCCGGGAGGAGCTTTTCGAGTGGCGATCGCAGGTCCTGCTGTTAGCATTGCCCTCTTCATCATCTTTACCCTTTTGAGCCGCGTCTCAAATCTTCCTCCCATTGCCGACCTGATTGTGAACGAAGTCGCTCAGGTCAACCTAGTGCTAGCCCTCTTCAATCTGATTCCAGGCTTACCGCTAGACGGTGGTCAAATCTTTAAAGCGGCGGTTTGGAAGGCGACTAACAGCAAGACTACCGGCATCCGCTGGGCAGCAAGGGCCGGACAGGTCGTTGGCTGGGGTGGAATTGGCTTCGGTATCTTGATCTTTCTGACGCCAGGCGGTGGCCTGTTAGGGCTGTGGCCTGCGCTTATTGGTCTGTTTATCTTACGCAATGCAGGTGCCTATAATCGGATGAACACCTTGCAAGAAGAGCTTTCTAAGCTCAAGACGGGTGACGCTGCTATCCGTGACTTTCGAGTGCTAGATGCCAACATGACACTGCGGCAGTTTGCAGATGAGTGCCTGCTAGAAGACAAGAAAAACGCACCTGTTTATTTTGCCGCTTCTGACGGTCGATATCGTGGCTTAGTCTCTTTGGATGGCCTTCGCCAGGTAGAGCGGAGCGAATGGGAATATCGCAACTTGCAAAGCATTGCGCGTCCGCTGCTAGACATACCTCACGTCAGTGAAGCTACGCCGCTAACCAAGGCCATTCAGCGCTTAGAAGAGGAGAAGCTTTCTCGGTTGACCGTGCTCACACCTGCTGATGCGGTTGCAGGGACTTTGGACCGTGGCGATATTGTTCGAGCACTGGCCAAGCAGCTGAAGTTTCCAATTACTGAGGCGATTATTCAGAAGATCAAGGAAGAGGGGGCCTACCCGGCAGGGTTGCAGTTAGGTGCGATCGCTCAGTCAATCGATAAAGCCTGAGTCTACGCTCTATCAGCTGCTGCGCACTCCATTACTGCGGCTATTAGTTAAGTGTTTTCAGGTACGCTATCGTCGCAGCTTCAATCTCTACGGCACTCAGTAACTGAGGCTCAAACTCAACTTCAAATTCCTGACTGGCGGCTCGAATCAGAGCCGCTAGAACGTGGTCTAGACGCTTTGTATGTAGGTTGGGCAGTGCTCTTTCCTCAGCGGATGCCTTGTCACTTGAGATCTTCTTACCTGATATCTTCTGACCAAATACCAAGCTAGACAGCTCAGTGTCTGGTTGTAGCCGAATAGAACCGTGCTGTAAGACGCAACCCTCTCGATACACCTGAGCGCTGCCAATGAGCTTGTAGTTACTATCTGTGACTAGATCAGCAGTGGTCGCAGTCTCAAAGCAGTTCGGGCTCTTGGCATAGTCTCTCCCGACCATGCCAAAACTCAGCTCAACCCCTAGTTTGGACCAGCCTTCGATTAAGAACTGACAAAGCTGCTGATACACGTCTCTACGAGAACCGCTGAGCCCAGACGTCACTAGCGCATAGGTTAGATCACCATGATGTAAAACGGCCCGACCGCCAGTAGGCCGACGCACTAGCGATACTTTCTCGCCTTTGTAGTACAAATTGTTCCAGCGTGCTGGAAACTGCTGCTGATGATAGCCCAAAGAAATGGTAGGTGATTGCCAGGTGTAAAAGCGCAAGCTAGGCGGCTGCAATCCTCGCACGTGCTGGTCTAGCAGCCAGCTATCAATTGCCATTTGTTCAGCGCCTGAGCCCTCGTAAGCAGCAATTAGCCGCCAGCGATCAGCGTGTGGCGCTTCCACTACACCGCTGGGTAATTTTTCAGCAGTTCCTCATCATTTTCGTCGGCAATAGAAGCCACAATCGTCATTAGCCGAGAGATTTCACTAGGATTGATGTCTTTCAGCGTACGGCTAGCAAATACCACTACGCTCTGATCAATCAGGCCAAAACAAGCTTCAAACGTATTACCACAGTTCATCTCTAGCAATCTGCGCATCATCTCTGACTCATTCTGTACAGGCAGCTTATGAACTGGAGACCAAGCGGTTAGCGTGTCATCTTCAGTTTCACCCGTCAGCTGCACGTATACATCAACCGAACCGTACTGAAATTTCCACGTGTGTCCTTCTTCAGAACGGTTGACCATCGCCGTTCCGTCCTGCTCCAAGCTAGAGATAACGGTTTCAATCACTTCTAGATAGCTAGAGGATGCTGCTTCATCGTCGCTGCCATCTAAAAAATCTGGGAGCGTCTCAATCTCGGCTGCGTTGGTTGACATAGTAAAAATTCACATAGAAATCGCTAGTATCCCAACTTTATCGCTGGTGTTGTCAAAAGGAAAGCACGCTACTACCAAAGGCATACGCTTGTGATTTAATCAATAGTTGGCAAATCCTGGCTGATGGCGAATCAGGCTCAAAAATTCCTCACGGGTTTTAGCGTCTTCGTCAAAGACGCCCACCATAGCGCTGGTGACGGTCCAAGACCCTGGCTTTTGTACGCCGCGCATGGCCATGCACATATGACTTGCCTCCATCACGACAGCTACTCCTAACGGATCGAGCACTTCTTGTACGGCTTCGGCTATTTGTCGGTTTAATCGCTCCTGTACCTGCAAGCGCCGTGCATACATTTCAACGATACGAGCAAGCTTGCTTAAGCCGACGACTCGCTGATTAGGAATATATGCAACGTGTGCTCGACCCATGAATGGCAGCATATGATGCTCGCACAGGCTAAAGAAGTTAATATCGCGCACGAGCACCATTTCGTTGTGGCCTTCATCAAAGATGGCATCGTTCACTACGCTATCTAAGGATTGACTATAGCCTTTAGTCAAAAAGCGCATGGCTTCGGCCACTCGGTGAGGTGTCTTCAGCAGGCCCTCACGCTCAGGGTCTTCTCCTACCGAGAGCAGCATGGTACGAACCGCTTCCATCATTGGCCCGTTGTCTTCATTCGGACTGATTTTAGAAGGCTGACGCGGAACCCCATGTTTGGTCTGACGATCCGGACGCACCTGCGGATTTAAGAGTCTGTCATTGTTATTCGCAGGTCTCTCGCCAAGTACGCGCTCTGTCAAGTCAACGCCATTATTACCAGGAATTCCGTCTGAAGCAGTCATAGAATAGCCCTCAGCAAGCCAATAAAAATAGAATAGAAAAAATTTTGCCTACGCAGCCAGCACCGCTAGCCCTATTGTCACGCGATCGGCGCTATGTATGCTAGCGATCGCACAGTTAAAGTGCCCCTTTGCTAGGTGTAATGGTGAGATGAGATATCACTGCATTTGGCGGCATCAAGATAGTATGCACAATAGTCTGCGCTACGGTTTCAGGGCTAAGCATGAGTGAGCGATCAAACGTCATCTGGACTGTGTCACTGTCCCAAATAGGAGTATTGACCGCACCAGGCGATATCGTGATCACGCGAATGCCACGCGATGATTCTTCAGTGGCGGTCGCATCAGAAAGCGCCACCAGCGCCGCCTTACTCACCCCGTAGGCTCCCCAGCTAGGAAAAGATTGCTGCGCCGCAATCGAAGCAATATTGACAACGGTGCCAGCACCGCGATCACGCATCCCTGGCAAAACAGCCTGTATAACCTCAAAAACACTGGTTACATTCAGCGTCATGACGCTTTGCCAGTCAGCCAAGGGCATATCTCCAAGCGCACCGGTATAGCCCATCCCAGCGCAGTTTACTAAGACATCGACCGGGCCAAACGCAGCGATCGCACCTTCAATTTGCACCCTAACCTGATTCACCTTGGCCAAGTCAATCACAACCGTCTCAGCCTTCCCCCCTAACGCCGCCAGCTCAGCGGCCAGAGCGTCCAGCGTTGCTCGAGATCTGGCAACTATCACGACATCAAAATTGGCCTGAGCTAGCGCCTGAGCAGTCGCTCTCCCAATGCCGCTGCTAGCGCCTGTGATTAAGGCCCTTCTTCGCTTCCTAGCTTCCCCTATCCCGACACTCGAACGCTCAGCCATCGATCTCTACGTCACTACCTCGAAAACGAACTCTACTCCGAAAACACGCCAATCTGGCGGAATTTATCGTAGCGCTGATTTCGACGCTGTTCAGGGCTAAGTTCTAATAAACTGTTGAGGTTTTGGGTAAGGGCCTGCTTCAAAGTATCTGCGGCCTCAATCGGCGCGGCATGAGCGCCCCCAATCGGCTCTGGCAGTAGCTGATCCAAAATGCCTAGCTTTTTCAAGTCCCAAGCAGTTACTTTCAATGCTTCTGCTGCCTGCGCAGAGCGCGAAGCATCTTTCCATAAAATAGAAGCGCAAGCTTCCGGGCTGGCCACGTAATACACTGAATGCTCGAACATCAGCAGGCGATCGCCCACGCCAATACCAAGCGCACCCCCCGAACCGCCTTCGCCAATCACGGTACAGACAATTGGCACATCTAAGCGAAACATTTCTCTTAGGTTGTAGGCGATCGCCTCTCCTTGCCCCATCTCTTCGGCCTCAAAACCCGGCCATGCGCCCGGCGTATCAATGAAGCTAAAAATTGGCATTCCAAAGCGATTCGCATGCTCCATCAGCCGCATAGCTTTGCGATACCCCCCTGGCACTGGCATGCCAAAGTTACGCGCCACGTTATCCTTCGTGTCACGTCCTTTTTGATGGCCCATCATCACCACTGGACGCCCTTGGAACCGTGCGATACCGCCGACTAAAGCCAAGTCGTCCTTGCCCGACCGGCGATCGCCGTGCAGCTCTACCCACTCATCACTGATCGATTGAACATAGTCCAGCGTACTGGGCCTGCGAGGGTGACGTGCTACCTGAATCCGCTGAGAGGGCGACAAGCTCGTAAAAATTTCCTGTCGCAGCTGCTGAGCCCGCGATTCTAGCTGATGAATTTGCGCAGAAACATCAACATCGTTGTCTTCAGCAAGCTCACGAATCTGGATAATTCGTGACTCTAGCTCCGCCAGCGGTTTTTCAAAATCCAGCAAGATTGGCCTACGTTCAGTCGTTGCCATGAGCGAATAGGGAGTGAAGGGCGTAGAGAACAGTGAAACTACTAGCGTACCGCACTTGTAGCCCTCGTTACATTAAGTCCAGCGCTAGACATTAGGTCAGCAAAGGCCTAAACCCATGACGACGAGAGGCTTCCCCAATCAAGTCCATTTTTTCTAGCGTAATTTGGTTACGGCCCCAAGAAAAATTGGTATGCAGCTTCTCGAACTCCAGCAGCATTGACTCAGCAAAACAGGCGAAGAGCTGACGGCCTGGTACATCCATGTTTACGATGTCCATGATGTGCCAGTCGATGTCGAGCGTATGCTCTACGATGCCGCCCTTCAGCACAGTCACACCCGGGTGATCAAAAGTCACATCAATATTCTTAGGATAGCCACCGTCTACCATCAGGCAAGGCTGCTTCAAAGACGATAGGTCAATCTCAACGCCCTTTGGCATACTTGCAACCCAAACCACCACATCCGCTTTTGGCAGTGACTCTTCTAGCGTCTTTATCTGACCAAACTTCAGCTCTTCTTGAAGATTATTCAATCGCTCCTGATTTCTAGCAATCAGCAACAGCTCTTTAACACCTGTGCGGGCGGTCAACCATCGACAGACTGCACTGCCAATGTCGCCCGTCGCACCACAGACTGCCACAGTCGCCTTGGCCAAATCAATTCCGAGCTTGGGTGCAGCTTCTTCTACCTGTTTGCAAATGACGTAAGCAGTGTGCGTATTGCCAGTTGTAAATTTACTAAAGTCCAAATCCAGGTTACGCACTCGCTTGATTTGCTCGAGTTTGAAATTCTCGAAAATAATCGAAGAAAATCCGCCAAGCGCTGTAATATCAACTCCGTTTTTTTGAGCATGAGCCATCGCATTCAGTACCTTGCGAGTGGCTGCTTTGATTCTCTTTGCTGCGAGCATCTCCGGCAGAAAAAATGACTCGACGTAGCGCCCTTCAATAGTTTGGCCGGTCGCACTCGTTACTTTGATATTATCGACAATACGCGGCGGTGCACTGCACCAAAAGTCCAAACCCTGCTCTGAGAATTCTTCAAAGCCCATGTCTGCACAAGCCTTGCGGGCGTGCTGCAAACTCGTCAAGTGACCAATTAAACCAAACATGCAGGATTACTAACGCCTGAGGCGCTGAAGGAAATTTTGAATAAAACCGACACCCGCTATCTTTGCACAATCCTTACGTTGGAACTTGCACAAAAATGGCAGGCGGCACCATAGATTCTTTGGACAATTGAGACATTCTTGCGATCGCAATCAACCAAGCGCAGCGATTCAGTCAGTAGCCTTTCAATCACCGCGCTCAGAAGTCGCTACACGCTCGCTAGGCCCTGAGCAGACAGTTTCATCACTTCGCGGCTGGTAAAGCCAATGTTCGCCAAGGCTTCGCCGTAAGTAATCATGAAGTCCTCAACAAGAGCATCTTTTTCCATGCCCAGTACAGCTGCATCGTCTTCCACCTGATTTAGCATTTTCCAAATCAAGGGTAGGTTTGCACGGTTGGCGGTTTCTAGCTCGGCCTTAGCCATTTCAAAATTGGCTTTGAGCCACTCTTCGCCGAAGTTAAGGTGCATATATTCGTCCTTCACAACACCTTCTGTAATCTTCCGGGCAAAATCATCTGCAACCGGGATGTAGATGTTGTAAGCAGAAATTGCAAAGGTTTCAATAATCAAAGATTGGATTAGCAAGCAGGTGACGATGTTGCCTGCTGCCAGTGCCGTTTGAAAGTTATCGTGCAGCTGCGCGAAGAACTCTTTAGCAAAAGGCATGTCAGGCGTAACGCTTAAATTCTTACCACAAGCCTGAAAGCCTTTCATATGACGGCTTTCCATACGAGCTAGCTTAATTAGCTCGTCTTTGTACCCATTGAGGTGTTCTGCTAACTGTTTGTAGTTATCATTGGCTTCCATTTCACCTTCGATGACAATCGCATTAATGCGACTGTAGGCGTCTTTATAGGTTTCACTCTGGAAGTCCATCACTGGGCTGGCTTCAAGGGTCGGCATGATTGTTTTATCCTAGATTACGTTGAACCGGGCAGATCTAAGAGAGCCCTGATGACAATCACTCAAGAGTTCTTAATAGTTCTTACCAATTCATCTTTCTTATAGCCTATCAGAATCGACCTGAGAAAGGGGCGCATGTCTAGGCAAATCAATCAACGCTCTATCTATCGGCACAGCTTATTTAACTGTCACAGGCTAAATCTTGTATTTACTTAAAGAAGTCATGCTGAAATGAAACGTATAGACACTTTGCTCGACGACTCCGCTTAGCTATCCGGAACACTAAGTACGTAGCTCTAAGCGGAGTCACCCAAACAAAGCACTATGACTTTGCTCTTCTCGAAGATTAGGGTGGCTGACAAAACGGTCGAGTCGTTTAGCCCTTAATCCTTGGTGCTCTTGCGCCTAGCGTTCTTTCTCAGGAAGAGCATCCAAAGCCGCTTCATCAGACAGCATTTTTAACCGGATGTGCCTAGAGGTAGCACTGTCTACTTCACCTAGCTGCACTTCAATCAGCTCGCTACACAGTGGACTCAGTGCGCCGAGCAGCGATCGCAAATGAGGCGTGCTCTCGCCACTATCAACATATACTCGATCTGAAAGCTTATTTATTCGTTTCCAGGCAGTGTAAAGCTTGACGGCCGCTTGCTCTAGCTGAGTAGCCTGATTGACTAAATCCGCAGTGGAATTCAAGCAGCCTACTCTCAGAGCCTCGTCTAACGCTAGCTCTAGATCGACATTCGCTAGTTCCAAGGTCTGCACTTGGCTAGCTGCTTCTATGTACCGAGACAGATATTTCGCTTCAGCTGTCACTTGCTTAAGCATATCGACATTAGGATTTTCATCGACCTCATTTTTCAGGGTTTGCTGATGGCTAGGCGGCAGTTTGGCCATTTCTTTTACCATCGGCGTCAGGTAGCGAGTCGGAATCGTATTATCAGAAACCTTTGCCCGCACGGACTCAGGGACTAAATCCGAGGTCATCGCGGTCCACTCGTCGGTTAAGTTTCTAACTTCTTTACGGGTAATCTGGTCGCCCCGACGGGCAGCTTCACTAACAATCTGCTGCACTTCAGGTGAAGCCTGAGCCGTCTCTACAAAGGCGCGTTTGCTAAATCGATTGACGTCTTTAGTTTCAATTAAGCCATTTTGCAGCATCTGGTCGGCGCTATTGGCTAAATCGATCAGCACGTAGGCTTGGCTTTTACTGACGTCTCTATCTTTTAACCAGTTCAAAAAGCCTGCACCGACAACGGTGTTGCTAGTGCCGTTGTTTCCAGCGCTGTTCCCAGCGCTTTTTTCTGCATCTTCCGTGCCATTCCCGTTGCTAGTCGCTTTGCCACCCAGTTTTTCGCGATCGCGCACTGCCCTTAGAATGCGACCTCTCCAGATATCGGTCTGCAAATCAAACCGGTCGCATACCTGCCAAGCGACTTCTACCCGCTGCTGAAATTCGTAGTCTGAAAGATTGCTTTCTGCCTCAGGCACCGCAATCCCCAGATCCACCATCTGGTCAGTATCAGAGATATCTACCGTAAACTGCTCAGCTGTCATCTAAAAATTCTCGGGCGATCGCAGCCGGCCTAATCTTATGGGTCGCATTATTATGCCATAGCCCTACAGCGCCCTGAAGATAGCACCTCAAGTAAAAGCATTACTCTACAGTGAGCTCAGCAGTCCCAACACCTGGGTAAACACCCATACCGAGATCGTTGCAATACCGATAACTAAGGCAGTCAAGACGAGGATAATAGCGATCGCAAACATCTTATCCGCAGCTCGAGTGGGCGCAGGGTCCGCCACATGCTTTTCTAACAAAGCCACATTTTGACTATTAGCTTTCCAAGTTACATCCAGCAAATCGCCTAGCACGGGCACAGTTCCCGTCAGCAAATCAAACAAGATATTTAGACCCATACGCCCTAGCATTGCTGCCGGGGCTCCCATTCTTGCCGCCTCAAACACGATGTAAACCGACATCAGCCCTGTTAGCGTGTCTCCGGCACCGGGCAGCAAGCCCAAGATTGGATCTATCCCAATACGAACCTTCGATCCTGGCACTGGGATAGCGTTATCTAGTAGATGGGATACCTGCTGAAGCCGTCTCAGCCTAGTCGAAGCTTTTCCTGAGGAATCGGTAGCAGCGCGGCGACGAGCCATAGTAAAGTCAACAAATTATTTTGTACTAGGCACAATAGCGCAAAGAGCTCCCTGACCTATCACCCTAAAGAAAGGAAACGAAAGAGTGAAATGAAAGGGCAGTACAAAGTTCTTAAAATAACCTCCAAGCAACGCTTTGATACGCTAAGACTTTAAAGTGTCTCAACCTTTATTGTTTTAGTTAATCTTCATTCACATGGCAGACCCTAACGCTCAGACTTGTCCAATTTGCGGTGTCACAGTTGTGCCAGGTGGTGCCGCAGGCGATCGCGTCATATTCTCAACCGGGCCACAAGGCACCCGCGCCAAACTGTGGGCCAGAGTCTGCCAATACAATAAAAAAGCCGGGTGCATTAATGAGCAAGGAAAAGACGAACCGATTGGCACAGACGATTATTACAAAGACGCACCCAGTAGTAATCTTTCTTGAGCGTGTGGCTGATAACCGAATCTGCACTTGAGCTGCGGTTGCATCTAACCGCCTACAAACAATTGCCTATAAACAAAGACAGCGCACAGAATCAAAATTTTCGACTAGCAAAGAGCCCAGACAAAACGCTCGCAAGACAGATCGTACACAGGCTGCTTAAATCAGATATCAGGCGTACTACCCCTCAACTGCCCTAAGCAAAAATCTATTCAGAGGGGAATTCTTAAACCATCTCGGCTGCCATCCGTCCCGTGTCATTAGTCTAGAGCTGAACTTATTTAGTACTGAGTTAACAGTTGCCAGACCACCTATACCCGTACTGTCTTTACCAAGAAGCTGTGCAGCCCATTTTTATTTCCATCCTTCTAAATCCTATGAAACCAATTAAGTTCTTAGCTTTGAGCGTCCCTGCAGTTTTGCTCACGACGGGTCTCAGCGCTGGCAAAGCCTCCGCCCAGCTATACAATCCACCGACCCTTGGCAGTGAAGAAGTTAGCGACACGCTCACTGTTTCTGATATCCCTACCGGATTTGGTGGCTTTGCCAAGGACTATATCGTCAATCTTGAAGCAGGTGACCAAATCACCGTTGACGCTATTTCCGATGAATTTGACACACTCGTCACCTTGATGGACGCAAACGGCATCACAGTCAGCGAGAATGACGATGGCCCCGATGGTAGTACTAACTCTTTACTATTCGCTCGAATAAGCGAAGGCGGCAAATACACCATTCGAGTACGTTCCTACGCGGGTGAAGGTGCTGGCCCCTTCACCATCAAACTTGCACGTCTACGCCCGATTTAGATTCTTTCTGCAACTATGGCAATAGACAGCCGTATGCCTGCTAGCTGGCTTTCTAGGTAGTAGCACTTTTGTAGATAGAAAACTAAGTCGGTAGATCGAAGGTGTGGCGTTAAGCTTTTACGAAAGCAACAGCGGCACACTTTTTGCTTTTTCCAGCAAATGCCTTGATGCATTAGAACATCTGTGGATCGAGTCGCTTTGCTTGAGAGTAGTTGCTGCCTACGAACGTGCCCTCAGTAGCTCAGCGAAAAGTGCTGTAGATATCTTTTCGAGAGTGCCTTGCTACCGTTCCCTTATTTTGTTACCTTGGTTAGGCGCAAAACGCGCAAGCCGGGATAGCTCAGCTGGTAGAGCAGTGGATTGAAAATCCTCGTGTCGGCGGTTCAAGTCCGCCTCCTGGCATCACCACTTAATTAGCTGCCCTACGAAGGGGAATTGATGGTGATCGTTAAAAAATATGAGCAGATCGACTAGAGACCTAAATCCATCAGCTTGAGCTAAGGCTTCAGACTCCGCGTTAGAGAGGTACTGCCAGTCTTCTGAGCCTGATGGCTTGAGATGAATCGGCCCGAAAGCGCTGAGAATGTTGATTGTTGAGCACTCTAAACAGATAGGGTCTGAATCAACTAGCTTCTCACAGCGTTTTGTTCTCAGACCTATGTACAGATGCAGTTTGTCACCAACTTTAAACCGGCGCTTTCGCATAGCTCTAATAGTTTGCTTCTTTCGGCCAGAACGGACATCATCAGCGAACTGCTTTTTGAAGTTGAGAGAAACCATATTTAGAAAGGTATATCGTCGTAGTCAGGCTTAGAATTCGTCTTCCCAGCTATCAACTTTTTTGGCAGTCGTAGCACCTCAATAGGTCTATTGAAAACGGCAACATAGCCTTGATGAAAGCCATCTTCTTTAAATCGAACTGGCCAACAAAGAGAGATGGTGTAGCGGAATAAAGTGAAGTGCATAGGTTTTGTTGTGTCTGCATATGGATAGCTGCTTGAAACTGCAACTGGTCAGCGAGCATATTTGGTTAGAGTTCCGATCGCATCTGCGACACAGTCAGAGCGTAATTTGAATCCTATACGAGAACTATATTTACCCTCAAATACTGGCCCAATGGATTCCCAGTAGTAGAGATTATTTGAGCTTGAGACGATGAAATCTTTTGTTTCTAATGGAGTGAGACTAACAATCATATTTTCCTCTTGTGTAGTTGCTTGGAGCCGCAACTAGTCAGGCTGTGACAGTTGCTATGTGCCACTTGCCGGTAAGGGCTATGGCGCGGGTTTCAGCGTTTTTTATTGATTTACACGCTTTTTCTGTGTTCAACCCATTTGACGAAAGAATGCGGGATACAGGTGTGTGACAGTTGGGCCTATTAGTCCGTTTTTAGTCCAAGGTAAATCCAGCAATGATATTCGGTGCCCTATCCGGGCGATAGTAGCCATCTGGAATGCCCTGCTTTTTCATTTGTTGGTAGAGCCTCAAATTGTGGAGTGGGTTTGAATGAGGGCAGCGCCCCAGCCCTAAAAACGGGCCGGGAACGGCCAGCTCACAGTAAGCACAATGGAGTTGTTCTGGTTCAGAGTCGGGGATGATGTCTCCATGGAAGTAGTAGCGGAGCTGTTGGGGGTTGTTTCTAGACATCAGTTTTGAAAGAGCCGTTATATATCCGTCGGCACATTTCCCCAGCGTTGAGCGGCTTGCTCTGTCGCTTTGGCTATGCCAGCTTGTCTGCCTAATTGAGTGAGTTGTTCTTTATGCGCTTTGAGAAAGGCATGTTCTCCGTCTTTGTGGTTGTTCCTTTTGAGTTGTTGAGATTCGATGTCACGGGCCTTGAGCCAGATCCACCAACTGACCATAATGCAGGCCTCTGGGCCGAAGATAAACGCACCGACGACCGCCCAAAAAAAGTAGTAGTTGTCTGTGACGAACTGGGGATGCAATGAGGTTGTCAGAATGTCGAAATGATAGACGAAGAACAAACCAAGGCCAGCCAGAAACAAACGACCCCCAACGGGTGCGGGATTTTTTCGATACTGGGCGAAGAGATCTCCTAATGAGTTCTCTTTGATAAACCAGCTAGCGAACACGATTTCTAGGCCAGTGGCCACGATAGCGATCGCAGAGGAAGCCACGACGCTCGCACCTGACTGGGTGCTGAGCACTTCAGCAGATATCAGCGTGTTTTCGCCTGCAAGCCAGAGCCCGACGGCGAGTATGATGGCGCTGAATGCACGGGTCAGAATCGGAATGTTAAACATCGGCTGCAACCTCTGATTGATAGTGCTGGAATCGTTCGCGAGCGGCTTTGTATTTGGCGCTGCCGCCCGACTTTGCGCCCCACACAGCGAGAATGATGGCGCTTTGGCTAAGGCCAGTTTCTAGCCGTTTTAGGACGGCTTCTTTTTCCGTTTCGTTCGGTTCGTCAGCCACTTCTAATGGCAATTCTTCTGTTTCCGAAGTGGCTGAAACGCTTTCATCAGCAAGCTTCTCTATGGACACGGGGGCCGGACGCTCGGGTTGGACGTTTGGGTTGGATGTAGGCTGCTGTGAGCGTGGGTAGACCTGCACCAGGCCGGGTGCGTTGTACCTGCTGGCGGAAGAGTGCCACGGGCTGACTGCTGTGACACCTCCTCGATGAGTGATGTCTCTCCATGTTTTAGCGGCGCTGGCTTGTTGTGAGGTATGCCGGTGTGAGAGGAATCCGACAGCCGCGCCAACGATGCTCAGGGTGGTAAACCCGGTGAGGATGATAAGGGTAAGGGGCATTGGTCAATGTAGATAAGGGGCAGTGATAGATTTTTGCTACCGTGATTGAGTGACTGGCCAGCAGGCGATCGCACCATTCGACTTGGGTCGGTATCTGTCAGCGACTTCTTGAGCACTGTTACCGTTGGCGGTGAGATTTACGGTTTTCCCGGCTGGCGTGGTGTAAGAGACGTTGTACTTTTTCATCACTTGAGCCGATAGGTACGAAAGGGGCCGTCAGTCGTTTTCGATAGAATCTGCTTTTTTTCGAGCGCTGCTATCTGGCGGTTGGTGATGGTGTCTCTATGTGTGTGGCCAAATTGGGAGACTAGCCCGTTATTAACGATGCGCCAGCCGCTTTGGAGATGTGAAAGGATATCGTTCTGTTTCATAATTGATTTGACCTTGTTTACTTAGCTGTTGCGGGGTCAGAGCGGCCTGAGTGTTGGAGCACTCTATAGGCCGCTTTTGAGTTTTAAATCGCTGCATTTAAACGACAAACGATCGCTACTCCATCAAGGCGGAGCGCGATCGCTGTTCGTTCTTTCCTGTATATTCATTTCGCGTGCCTAGTTGCGTTAGGTGCGTAGCCCCTTTTGGGGTTGCCGGGGGTGGTCGTACACTCCCGGCTTTCAGTATTTAGCTCTCTTGGCTACTCGAAGATTCACGACTGAAATCAACAGGTAGATCGTAGATAGAGCATTCTAGAAAGCTACAGAGAGCTTGGGTCTGAGCGATTGTGAACCTTGGCTCTCTTTCGCCAGAAAGCCAGTAGAAGACAGATCTTTCATTTACGCCCAGGACACCGGCCATTTCAGCCGGTGTTTTGTTCTTGGCATTAAGCAGCTTCATCAAAGGGGAATCCACATTTTTTCCCATAGTAACTGAACCCTTGTTCATGAACAAGAGTTCAGATAGACTAAACCTAACTGAACCCTTGTTCGGTTGACTGTTGAGGCCGGTTAGATTCGGCGTCTTCGGCCTCAACCCCGATCACATCACAAATTGCGCATGAAAAAAGCAGCCTCTGAGGGCTGCTCTACATGGTCCTTATTCACCACCTACACAGAGAGGCAGATAACTCACGTATTTGTTCACGGCGGCTTCTTGTGGCAGCAACTAGCGCCTTAGCCCATACGGAAACGCCGGTATAAATACGTACGTACGTTCTTAAGACAGAACCCTTCGGAGTCACCAGCTCCAAAGGGTTCACAGCAAATTAATGAGGTAAATCATCATATGCATCATATCTTACATGATGCCTCAGTAGCTTTATGGGCACTGAGGACGAATCATTCCGATTACAAAGACTTCAGACTAGGCGTCAGCTGGCCCGTTAGCATCCAGCGAGCAAAGCCCACATACAACAGCGCTTGGATCGTTCGTTTCCGCCGTCCTCGGCTTCATTTCCTCAACGCCTACTCCGTTGAGCTGGATTACCTGCTAGCCAGATCGACCGAATCGCCCAACCAATAACCAAAGCCGCCTCTACCACTACAGAGGCGGCTTCGCTGTTTCAACTCCTTAATTATGTTTAAACTAACTGACCACATTGAGTTCGACTCATCAAATCGTGCTGTCTGCCCATCCTGCGCCGCTGACGGCAAAAACAAACGCAACCTAGCGCTAGTGCCCGACACAGACGGCGCGTATAAATGTCACCGTGGCTGCTCATCGGAAGACATCCGACAGGCGCTAGGGCAAGGCAAAAGCAAACCAGTTCCGACCGCACTACAGCCCAAAGTGGCACCGAAAAAAGCTCAAGTGACGCCGCAGCAGGTAAAAGCTGCTCATCAAAAGCTGATGCAGTCCGATGGCCCCGCTAAACAATGGCTGAGCGATCGCGGCATCGAGGACACCCTAATCGCGCATCACAAACTAGGCATCAGCCGCGTTCGAGTTGGCAGTAAGAATCATTGGGCCATCTCTATTCCGATTGCCACCAGCAGTGCCACCAGCTACCACATCAAAAAGCGAGTAGCGCCGTGGGATGAAGCCATACAGCAGCTGCCGGAATACCAACCGTGGAAGCAATACGGCATTCCAAAGATGGTGTACTTCACCCACAATCCAGAGAACGCCTCTAGCACATGGCTTTGTGAGGGTGAATGGGATGCGATCATGCTTGCCCGCCTGGTGCGAGAGGCGGCGGAACCGGTTGCGGTGGCTTGCTTCACTTGTGGATGTAGCAGCGTTCCAGATGACGAGCAGCTCAGCAAACTACCTGGCCAGGTCGTGGTGTTCTACGACCGGAACGACACTCCGCTAAAAAATGGCCATCGACCAGGTGAAGCCGGTGCGGAAAAAGTCGGCTTTGCGCTCAAAAAGCGGGGCCGTATTGGTCTGGTGCCTATGCCCGAAGACTGTGACGTAACAGGCTGGGACATTAGCGACGCCATCAACCAGGGCTATAAGCTAGATGATTTCAAATCCGCTGCAGCCGCAGCCGTCAAACCAACACCCAAAGCAACCTCATCTAACTCTTTGAGAAAGTCGCTCATATGGAATGACGATCTCGTAGAGAATGCACCAGACTACACCGAGTTTCTCGTACCAGATCTACTGACAGAAGATGAGCTGTTTTTACTCGCAGCCAGCCCGCGAGCAGGTAAGTCTTTGATGGCCATGACGCTTGCTAAAGCCGTTGCTGGTGGAGAGCAATTTCTCGGAAGACCTTGCACACAGGGCACTGTCATCTACGTCAAATGCGAAGACTCTCACACCAAAATCAAAGAGCGCGAAATTGCCCAAGGCTGGGGCAAAGGTCTGCCGGTTGCGTGGCTAGATGATTTCAAGCTGAGCAACATGGCAGAGCTAGAAGAGCTAGTGCAAGAGCTAGATCCACGGCTGATAGTGCTCGACACCCTTAGCCGTATCAAAGACTCGAACATTTCCGAGTCATCAGCAGAGATGAGCCAGCTACTCGATCCGCTGCAAAAGATGGCTAACAAGTACGGCTGCTGCGTCGTGCTAGTTCACCACACAGGCAAAATCAGCGCTGAGAACATGGATAAAGTCGATATTTTCGACACCATTCGAGGCAGCAGCGCAATCAGGGCCGTCTGCCGTGGCTCAATGGTGCTCACCGCTGGCGAGCGGAACTATCGCCTCGTCATCGAGAACGGCTGGGGCAAGCACGATTTAAAAGTTGTGCTTGATGCCAACACGCTCACCTGGCAGCAGCTGGGAAAGTGGTCACCCACCGTCAACATGAGCCAGCAAGAGCAGATTATTGACGCACTCAAAAAACTAGGCAAAGCCAGCGTAGAGCGGCTGCACGAAGAGACCGGAATTACCAAAAGGTCTCTCTACGAGCAGGTTTCACGCTTAGTCAACAGCGACATAGCAGGCGAAAAAGTCATCAAGGAAGGATCGAGACGAAACTACACATACCGGTTAGCGCTAGTCAACACTAGTCAACAGTTGACTAGCTTGTTGACTAGTGAAAACGCAGATGCCCAAAGCGCTACAGGCTATAGTCAACAAAATACAACTTGTAGTGGAAATAAGTCTACATCGCAAATTTCAACATCGGATCATGTGCCAGTCGATGATGTTGAAAATTTTGTGCAGAAGGTACCCCCCACAACCTGTGAATCTGTTGACTATAGACCTCTAGACCAGTCACAGCAAGAAAGCTATAGTCAACACGCTAGTCAACAAGGTGATTTTTGTGTACTAGCTTTACCACATGCTACCTTTGGCAATTTGTCAAATGATGTGACAGTTGAAATCACGGCATGTTCAAAGGTGTATTACGTCGGAACAAACTCTGCACGATCTAGGATTTGTGGTCGCAAAAAGCTCACCGTTGAGTCAGTTGAAGACGGGATTGCGGTCGTCAATCACAAAGGATGGAAGTTCACGCAGTCGATTGATGTCAGCGAACTAAAGCTAATTACATGACGATGCGGCCCATCACCGTTGACCGGCTCCAAGATATCTGGGCTCAGTATGTAGACTTTCGTCGTCCCCAGGTCGCACCCTCGACTGTGGCCCGCGACTATCACAAAATCACCCGGCGCTTAGAAAAAATGACCCTTGATGCTCCAGACCTGCAAACCGGTGATGAGGTTCGCGACTACTTACTAGGTCGCTACTCACACGAAACCACCCGCCGCACCATTCAGCAGTTTCAAGCCGCTAGCCGTTGGGCCGTCTTTAACGGATGGCTCCCGGTGAATCCGTTTGAAGGGTTGATGCGCTATCTTCCCCGGCCACGAACCAACCCAAAATCATGGGCTGCATTCACCACCGCCGAACGCGATACCATCATCAGAGCTTTTGAGTCTCACGCTGCCTTCTATGCGCCGTGGGTAAAGTTCGGCTTTTGGACCGGCTCACGGCCAGAAGAAATGTACGCGCTGCGCTGGAAGCACATCGCCAGCAACTTCTCAGAAGTGCTGATCTATGAGGCCACCCCCATAGATGTTGGCCTCACCCAGCACACCAAAAATCATCGAACGACCCGATTCCCTTGTAATGCGCGGCTGCAAAGTCTACTGCGATCGCTCAGGCCGTTCCCGTGCGATCGCAACGAGTTTGTATTTCACGGCGTCGAATCGCCCCGGCTCAACTACCACAACTTTCAAACTCGCCACTGGCGGCCAATGGTTGAGGGCCTGGTCGAAGAAGGTGCGATCGCCTTCTACCTGCCGCAGTACAACATGCGTCATACATTCATCACCGAAGCCCTGAAACATATGAAGGTAAAGGATGTTAGCTATCTATGCCGCGTCTCAGTCGAAGTGCTGCTGAAACATTACGCTTCGCGATCGCGCGAGCTGGAAGTACCAGAGTTCTAGCGGCTGGGCCTTTTTCATCAATTCATCAGGCCATGCGATCGCGCTTAATGTCATAGACCGCCTTCTCAGCGCACCACATCCGGCTTTTTTCTGGATGCCGCTGGTGCACATCGTTGACCAGTCGCCGCGATGTTTCAGGATTGCGCGTCAGTCCGTCCAGCTCAGGAAATGATTCAGGCCGTGCTCTTGCTCCCACTCTACGGCTAGCAGCCCGCCGCTTTGATGATCCGCCCCAGCTAAACCAAGGCACACCCCGATCGCGCGCACTCTTCCAGCTGAGCCATACCAGGCCCACCACCACACACAAAAATATTGTCATCCATCAAACCAAACCCTACGTCAGTTTTCCCAAAGAAAACCCCGACCGAAGCCGGGGTCTTATGGGTCTGATGGATGTTGCAAACATATCTTTCCCGATTAATCACGGATGGAGAATGCTCAAAAGAGCCTCTCTCTAATCAGCTTTTGAGTCTCTTGTCTGGCTCAAGATGATATCTTGCCGCGTCTCAATCTTCGCCATTATCAAGGTGATGTTGTCTAGCCGCTGGTCTAGCAAATCACTCAGAGAAGCGATATTCGTACTCAATGACTCATAATTGCGCTTCAAGTGGTTGAAATCGCGCTCGCTGGCGTACCGCTTTTTAACAGCCGCACTGTACCAAGCCACAGCCCCACCAACAAAGCTGATCACGCCCATAATTACTGGAATATGTTCGGTCAATCGTTAGTCCTCTAAAGAGCCTCCACCAGTTCCAGACAGCCAGACATAAGCCCGAACCTTCCAGTTCGCATCAGCATCTACTTGAGCGTAAAGATTTCGCTTCACCATCAAGTGATGTAGCCCGTAATTCGCGGCCTTTAGCGGCTCCGGTACCTTTATTTCATAGATTCGAGAACCTGTCTTTTTGGGATAGCTTCTGATAAAAACATCTTGCTCATCATTGGCATAGATATTAGAAAGCAGTGCGTAGCCTCTGCCGGGAAAGCTCACCCCATTAAAGCTGTGCTCAATTTTGATCAGCTCATCGCCTATCAGTGGCCCATCAAACAAAACCCACTCGAACCCGACAGGCTTTTCCCCTATCAAGTCCCATCCAGGCATATCAGCTCCGGCAATAAAATTCCCGACTCGTTCTCTATGTACACAACGCCGGCATCAATGACATGGCGTACATTTTCCTGAACAGTCGCTAAATAATCATCAGCACCTACACCCTGCTCTTCTAGGCAATCTAGAACAGTCTCAGCGCTTTCCTTCCCCTCTAACCAGTCCTCGATAAGGCCCTGCCTCAGAATCAGGGCCTCACTTTCTCTACGGCCATCAGAAGCCCCATGATCGGGTCTATGGCCGTAGAACGTCAGAAACGGATCAATCAGCTCGTGCATTACTGATACGTGTATTTTTCACGAGTGAGCGAAACCCGATTAGTCTCTAGACCGGCGTTAGTGCCTAAAATAGCGGCTTTCACTGCGTCAAAAGCATCGTACTGATTGTCATCAGCAGCAGCTCGACCAAACGCGCAGCTAGAGCGATCGCCGTTGTACTTTAGATATTGAAGGTTAGTAACCTCAGAGCGAACTACCTGAGTGCTGCGAGTGCTGTTGCGAAACCAAACCAGCCGCGCTGGGGAGAACTGCCCGATAGTCGCGATGGAGTCAGAGCCTAGGGTATCTGTAACCTTTGCGCCCGTGCCTGCTGCGTTAATCTGCGAAGCCAAGACTGTATAGTCTTCTACCCCATTAGTGGCCCGAGCAACCTCGGCTGTCTGCAAATCAAAGCCGAACGGGGTGACATATACAGACTTTCTCGGAGCTTGGGGGCCACGAGTGCCTACGTTTCGCTCACGAGGCTCAGTCAAATACTGAATATAGTTACTGAGAGCAAGGTTTAATTGTCCAGCTTGACGGATGCGGCTATATCTTCGGCCCATGGTGATCTCGGTGTGGAATAGTACAGGTAGCTAACCTTTTGTACCCACACTGACGAGTCAATAAAACAGCTCGGAAGGGTGACGCCTGTCCGGTTAAACTCCCGTTATATAAGGCATCAAGGGTTTTTGATTATGAGACTAAAGGATTAGGGTAGGTTCTGCTTCTGTCTATCAAAATCACGGGTGCTGGTACACCTATCACATGCAAAAAAGCGGTCTGAAAACGAACATCAGCAATTGGACGGCGGCGCGGTTGGCGACGATTTTCGCCAAAGGCCCGATCTAGGTCAGGAATAGTGGGAAAGGCTTGGGTAGGTTCTGCATTCTCTTTGATGTTGAAAAGTGACCAATTAGGCGTATCGTTTTGAATGTCTAACACCTGCTCAACAACACGCCTACCCTCTGACTCATTGCGACACAGTAGCTGTAGTTGGTAACCGCTTTCCCAATTTGTATAGGTACACATGACCTTGCCTTTTTTCCAGGTAAAGCCGCCGCCAGCGGCAAAAGCTGTCTTTATTCTGGTGGCATAAGTACGGGCAATCGATTCAGTGATCGTGCTTTGGTCATATTCCATCAGGCGGATCGATATTTGGCCATCGACAGGCGCATAGCCGTCAGCTACGTCGTTTAAATCTTCTAGAAAATAGAGCGTGATTTTAGGATGAGTCTTACGCCGAACAGTCTGTCTGAATGGGGTCTCTCCAATACCTCGGGGCGTGATTGCGTACCTGTTCCGAACTGACTCAAAAAAGAGCTGTCTAGAAATCGTAATGATAAAGCTGTCCTCGTCCTGGTGCCGACAGGCCATAGCCATAGACTGACGAGGGATATTGATATCTAGATCGTCCAGGTCAACATCATCAAACCAGTCTCTAACCTCACGGTTGTAGTACCGTCTTAGCGTGCTTTGTAAATGCTCAGTCGGGCTTGGTGGTGGCGTTGGCATATCACGATCCTCTCTGCGCGTCTGCGATGGCAACATCAGGTGACTGACTGTCAGTCGTTGCCTGTACTTCAGTATTGGCAATTGGAGCGCTTTCGGGTGCAGATGTCGGCACATCTGCCGGTGGTGTCACGCTCACCAATTCCTTAAAGGCGTCTCTTTGCTCCTTCAGCTCGGTGTATTCTTCCTGAATCTCGCGGATGTTGCCGGTGACCTGGCTGAGTGACGAGGCTGTGTCTTCCAAGCTTTCCAGGCCCTCTGTTACCCGCTCAAATTTTCTTCGGTAAGCGTCCTGAGCCTTGACCCGCTCAGACATCCACGGGTAAGCCCGCTCGCCCACCACACCGTATTTTTTGAGCGCATTACCAATTTTGCCGGTGTTCTCGGCGGTCCACTCCATCACGTCTTTTGATGTGTCGTTGAGCGATCGCACCGTATAGGCGATCATCGTGGCGCTGCTGATAATGCGGCTCGCCTTCTGCCAGCTCGACGAAACGTTGTTATAGACCTCAGCTCCAACTACGCCTTTTACAAAGTTTTCGACCGACGATCCGACCAACTCATTAATATCAAGCGGGTTATCACCCTCATCTTTAACACCAACGGTTGCCAACATGTTGCTGGCCAAATCGCCGATCGTCTGTCCAACATCGCGGCTCAACATACCGGCGTTGTGAATGACGCTCACGAGCGTTAGCAAATTAATCAGCTTGTTCAAGCGCGTAGATTGCCAAGCTTTGTTGAGGAACGTTTGCATTAATTGCAATCGGGCCAGCATTGTTGTGCTGAGCGTTCGAGTCGCTGTCGTCGTCGCGTCAATCTTGAGTAGTAGTGCCCGGTCCGCTGGGTTCATAGCTCCATCTGTTCCTTTTACGCCTTGTGGCCCAACAAACCCCCGTCGCCCGCGCTGCCCTGTGAGTCCTCGTTGGCCTCTTAGCCCGCGTGCTCCTTGGAATCCTCTTAAGCCTGATAGCCCTCTTAGTCCTCTCGCCCCCCTCGCCCCGGCTAAGCCCCTTAGCCCTCGCTGCCCTCTCGCCCCTGGCCTTCCCTGCGGCCCTACGAGCCCTCTTGGTATTGGTCTATTGAGTGCCTGATTAGCTCGCCCTAACGCCGTTTGAGCTGTGTTACCCGCGCCCCTGGCAAGTCCGCGAGCACCAACAGCGATCGCTCGCACTCCTGGCAAGGCTCCAGCCAAAAAGCGAACAGTACCAACTACGGCAACTGCCTGTAGAGCAAACCCAAGAGCGCGACTGCCGATCGCTTGCGCACCACTGGCGACAGATGCCGCGCTGTTAGCGCTAGATTGAGCATTAAGCGCATTTGCGTAGGCTGCATCTGCTCTACGCTGCGCGGCGTTTGCCTTCGCCTTATTTACGCCAATTAGTCCATAGAGTGGATTCAGTGATCGCTCAACGACATTCAACCGCCGCGCCAGCGCTGCGAGTTGCCCCGCAACCACTAGCGTTGAAATAACCCCGAAAATGATATCAATAAAAAATAGTGCTTTGCCAGCGACGCGCAAGGCCCGACCACCCACGGCTAAGGCCCGGTTGCCAATGCCTAACGCATTTGCTGATTTTCGTAGCGCTTGGCCTGCCTTGTTACTCGCTCGGATAACTTTGCCGTCAACAACTGCAACCGCTGAGCGTGCCGCATCTGCCGATCGGTTTGCCGTACGAGCAGCGCCCCGCGCCGCCGTCGCCGTCGCATCTGCTGTTCGAGCTGCTGTCCTGGCCACTTCAGCTTGTGCCCTTGCCCCTCGCCCTATATTCGCAGCTAAATCGGCTTTGCTGATAGCGTTAACAGCCTTCCCATCCGCGATTGCCGCGCTACGTTTAGCGAGTTCTGCAAATGATTTGGCTGTGTTGATTTCGGCTGAGTATGGAAGGATAGCCCCGGCAAATAGCCCCGTAAACATAGCAGGGAAGGCAGCTTTTGCCCGATCAACCGCTTCCCTTTTGATAGATTCCTCTTCAGATTTAGGAATGAACCGATCGTTCAACCCCGCTATCTCCTGGCGAAGCCGCCCGATTTCGGACCTCAGTTCATCACACTCACTCATACTCTGAGTCTCCGTACGATGGGCAGTAATTCACGACAGCACGCACTACAGCCTTCATTTCTAGGGTCGTCACTGATTGGAGGGCAGCTATCTAGAGTCCGAATCACGGAGCCCGACCGATAAAACTCTGTGATGCAACCGCCCCCCACAAAAGACACACGATATCTACACGTCCCTACGTTGTCGAAATAGAAACCGGGGTTGAAATCCAGATATAGCGAGTTCCCGTTAATGTCTGGAATAGGGCACGGAATGTTTTGTTTGTGTGACGGTCCGCCCGGTTCGCTGCTCCATGTATCGCCTAATGACTCAACGGTAGAGACTGGCTGTGGGTACGTGACGTCAATCGGACCAGCGTTCATAGGGTGGCTAAGTTGAACACTGTTATTACCTTGTGATGAGCCTATTCGAGAATAGCTATCAGCCTCAATCTGATAGGTTTCGTCATTTAGCTCGTAATAATAGAAATTGCTCATGAGTCTCCCTTTTAGGCTAGTCGGGCAAGAGTAAACTTTGAACCAGACTGAATCACCCCGTTTTCTGCTGAGATTGATATTGATGTCATCGTAGAGACGGTTGCGAAAAGTGTAGTCATTTGACGCCTAGCGTTCTTCCCCACGATACTCATGCTGTAACCGTCAATAATGCAATGAGTAGAGCTAACCTGTTCAAAAGAAAAATCCATATAGGTTAGCCCGCGTGTGTAACTGTTGGCCATTTGCCGCACTTTATTAGAGAAAGCGCTAACGCTAGTGTTGCTGAAAGTTCCTGTTTGGCGAAAGTACAAAGAATCGTTCAGCTCGCCACTAATCGCGGCTAGTAGGTATATGAAGGCATTTGTTGTATATACGCCCGTTAGCCTGTAGCGCGTTCCCGTGAGCCCAGTAAATTCAATCAATGGGGTGTCAGTGGTTAGCTCGATAACTTCAGGCGGGTCAAAGCCTGAAGTTATCGAGCCATCGCTACCAGTGCTCAACGGCGCTTGGTAAGTAGCCCCATTTGACACGGCCACAGTGATCGGATCGACTGCCCCGGCTGGCAGTTCTGGTAAATCAGATATCTTCACGGTTTAGCCCGATAAAAAATCTATCAATGCGATCGCCTGCTCGAAACTGCGTAGGCAATCTATCCAGCTCAAGCCGCTCGAAGCGAATCTCCCCTCGCAGCACGCCCCCACCTTCAGACGCGAGCGCCGCGCCGTCCTCAGTCTCAAGCGCAAAATCAGAATAAGAAAATAGTCTATTTATCAGCTCAACTAAGGCACCTTCCGCCGTCAGGTTTCCGCGAGTCGATATAGTGAGCGATTGATTATCCTGCGCAGCGCCTGATCCGAAAAGCTGCTGTAAGCTCGCTCTAGTAGTCATCTGGATCAATTCCAGACGCGTCAGTTTTATGCAAGTTGACCGTCAGCTGATTTTGTCGATAGTTAATAAAATTGCCCGCACCATCGTCGCGCTGAATGATGGAATCAAAACCCGGTTCAATGGTGATGCTTTGGTCTGAATTACTGTCGAATGAGGTCTGAGTTAGTGCGCCTTTTGCTAAAAGCAGTACAGCAGACAGAAGAGATTCAGCGGTATTCGCCGCGTCAGCCGTCAGCCCGACCGCAGCTAAATCCGCTTTGTCTATAGATATAGTGGTGCTGGTCTGACTCGCACCAGATCCAAAGACTTCAGCTAGGGTAGGTTCTGCCATGAAAAAGCCGGGTAGTAGGACAAAACTACTATACCCGGCCTAAAAAGGTTTGAAAATCCTCGTGTCGGCGGTTCAAGTCCGCCTCCTGGCATTGTAAGTAATAAGAACAGCCCCCCAGACTTAGATGACTGGGGATTTTTTGTCTATAAGGGAGTACTATCCAAAGTTTCCTGAGCTAAATCGATGCCAGACGATCCAAGACTTGATAGGTATCAGCAATCCCCAGAAGTCTTCCGAAAGCAAATTACAGACTCTTGCCGTCAGATACGGAACTGGCTTTTCGATAAGCCTGGTCAACAGCCCAAAGGCGGCAACTTAAGCAAGGCCATCGCGAAGCCTATTAAACATATCAGCCAAACTCTACGGCAGCGGTTAATGAAGTCGCTAGGTTCAAGAGTTGCCAGAGGAGTTTTAGTTGTCGTTGTTGTTAGTTCCTTTGGAGTCATCCTTAAGAAAGAAGCGAAGAACACGCGAGAATCACAGTTATCAATTCCGGAAATCATTTTTGACAATCTTGAGTCAATAGCCCTTGGGTCTGCTGGAATCATCTTCTTGCTAGAAACCAAAGATCGTCGAAAGAAAGATCACTATGAAGCATGGCAAGTCATCAACTCCGCTATGGGACACACGGGTAGTGGAGGCAGAATACAGGCTCTTCAAGACTTGAATAACGAGCAAGTGACTCTTGAAGGTGTAGCAGTACAAAATGCAGACCTGTCTGGAATCAACCTCTGGAATGCAAATTTGCAGAGGGCTAACATGTCTCGATCCATACTGAATAGAGCAGAGCTTAAACAAGCATGTTTGAGGAATGCCAACATGAGCGAAGCAACCTTAGACAACACTGACCTCACAGGAGCTGATTTGAAATGGGTAGATCTGCGCAATGCCTTTCTAAGAGGCACTATCTTGGCAGGTGCTGATTTAAAGGTAGCTGAGTTGCAAGGGGCGCATATGATAGGCACTGACTTACGGAATGCCGAACTGAATGAGGCGAATTTACAAGATGCTTCTCTAACGGCATCAAAGATGCAAGGGGCCAACTTGCAAAACGCTCAATTACAGAGAGCCACTCTGTATAGAGTTAAGCTACAGCAAGCCGACTTGAAGAAGGCAAATTTACAAGAAGCTAATCTAACAGGAGCTAACTTAGAAGGAGCCGACTTACGGGGAGCCGATTTACGGAGAGCTAATTTGACAGAAGCCGACCTACAGGGAGCCGATTTACGGGGAGCTAATCTCGAGGGGACCAACTTACAAATAGCTAACTTGCAAGGGGCCAATCTGTACGAGGTAGAATTATACGAAGCCAATCGTTTAACTCAAGATCAAGTCGCGAGAGCAAAACTCTGCCTTACCACACTACCTGAGAGCATAAGATCTCTAGTCAATGCTCAGAAAGACTGCCAGGAGCTGATATCGATTGATGCAGAGCAATATAGCTAATTGTCTATAAGACTCCATACTGCTTCCCGTGTGCTATTGGTTGAATCCAAAATCCTCGTGTCGGCGGTTCAAGTCCGCCTCCTAGCATTTTTAGCCATCACTTCCTATAGGTTTATAGGTTTTCCTGCTCCTCTCAGGATTAGGGCTTTATTCTGTCTGCACATCCTTGCTACTCCACAGTAAGGACAATCTGTGAAAAACGACATTTAGAGGCCAAGCGCTCCCTACGAGTAACCAATCTCTCAATCAAAAGCGCCGAAGATAGGTACTCTTAGTTGAGCAGAAAACCCCGTCCACCCGTGCGCATCGTATGCTACATTTTATAAGCTAGAAATGGTGGCAAGGGTCAGTGCCCGAGTGGTTAATGGGGGTGGACTGTAAATCCACTAGCTATGCTTACGCTGGTTCGAATCCAGCCTGGCCCACCATCTTTTAGCTGCCCATGTGGCTCAGTGGTAGAGCACACCCTTGGTAAGGGTGAGGTCACGAGTTCAATCCTCGTCATGGGCTTTCTGAGAACATGGCACAAATAAAACCGCTGCCTTTTTGTACAGGATGCTTCTCCACGAACAAAAAGGTAGCGGTTTTTGACGACTGTTTCCTAAGCAACTCATTCTCAGCTGCTAGCTCACTGAACTATGCTCATCTACTTATCTTCAGGTCTACATTTGCCCTAAACAGCAGCTAGTTCGGGTCGTCGACTGTTGCGGATATCCTCGATTGCGATCGCATAGTCATCTGCTTTGAAGACAGCAGAGCCAGCCACGATTGCGTTAGCACCTGCATCTAGCACTTGCCAAGTATTGTGAGATTTTAGTCCACCGTCAACTTCAATCCAAGGATCAAGGCCACGCTCATCGCACATAGCCCTCAACTTCTGAATTTTGGGCACAACACCAGGAATAAAGCTCTGACCGCCGAATCCAGGATTCACGCTCATAATTAAAATGAGATCGCAAAGCTCCAAGCAGTAATCGATCATATCTAGGCTTGTACCGGGGTTGAGAACAACACCAGCCTGCTTACCCAACTCTTTGATTTGTCCAAGCGTACGGTGCAAATGAGGAGATGCATTGTGCTCGCAGTGCACAGAGATAATATCCGCACCAGCCTTAGCAAAGTCCTCTACGTACTTCTCAGGTTCGACAATCATTAAGTGAACGTCAAGGGGTTTTTCTGTGTGAGGACGAACCGCATCAACAATCATTGGACCAATTGTGATGTTTGGGACAAAACGACCATCCATGACATCCACATGAATCCAGTCAGCACCCGCTTTATCAACCGCACGAATCTCCTCACCTAGGCGACCAAAATCAGCCGACAAAATCGACGGTGAGATAACAGTGGACTTATTCGTTTTTGCCATAGGTTAAGCAACCTCTCTAAGTAGTTCTTTTTGATGTCATTCGGATGAACGCATCTACAGATTTAAACATCTCTATAGATTGTGTAGTTATTGTAACAAAGTATTCAGGCTGTGAAACCACGAACCTCCTTTTGCTTCATGTTTGCAAGTATCTCTATGACGGCTGCGTCTACTTATAGTCGCCAATTAAGCTAAAGTTGCTCTATTGTCTTTATTTTTTCGAGTGTAAATGGCGAACTCTGCAGGCAAGGCTTCAGCAAGTCAAAATGGGAGCACAGCTAGATGTCACCCTAAAAAGCGCAGTAAAAAACACAGTGGAAGACTCGGCGGTTTAGGACTAGGTTTGGGTATTCTTACTATCGGTATACCTGCACTTGCGCTTTCTAGCTCTGTTGCTAGTGATGGAATTGATGCGCGTCGCCTACACGAATCGCCTTACAACATAACGGGCAAGAAAATTGCGATTGGCCAGGTCGAAATCGGCAGACCTAGCCAGTTTGGCATCGACAAAGTTGCTAACGAAAACTCGCCTGTGCGGATTGGCAGAATTTTTGAGTTGGATGGACCTGCGATCGCTAACGAATCCGTTGATGGTCACGCTGCCAACGTCGCAAGCGTCATGATCAGCCACGATAAATCTCTGCGAGGTGTTGCGCCAGACGCCTTTCTCTACTCAGCCGCAATCGGCACGCTTACCGAATTTACAGGTCAGCAAGAGGAATGCCTCGCTTCTCAACACGTAGCCTTGCAAAACAGCGGCGATGTTCGCGCCACTAACTTCAGCTTTGGTGAACCGCTCAGCCGCGATGCTCGGCCCAACGCCACGCTTGATGGCGACGCGTTGCTAACCCAGTGTATTGACTGGTCTTCACGTGTACACAAGCTGCTATATGTCATTGCTGGCAATCAAGGTAGAGGTGGTATTCCTATTCCTACTGACAACTTTAATGGACTCAACGTCGCCTACTCTAGACGGATCGATGGCCGCTTTGTTCGCGTTGATACCGCTAATCTATCTAGTGAGCCACTACCTAGTGCGACTAGAGGCCCTAGCAGCGAATCCAATGTTGGCGCGCGTCGCTCTATAAACTTAGTAGCTCCCGGCAGCGAAATTGAGATGTTCGCCCCCGACGGTAGCCGTACCACTAGCAGCGGTACTAGCTTTGCTGCACCTCACGTAGTCGCGACGGTTGCACTCTTACAAGAATTTGGCGACCGGCAGTTTCGCAGCGAGGCTAGCAACTGGAGCCTAGATTCTAGAGAACCCCTCGTGATGAAATCGGTTATTCTCAATGCTGCTGATAAGCTAGAAGACTCTGGAGACGGTTCTTTACTCGGCATGGCTCGTACACTCTTAGACGAAGGCGGTAAAGATTGGACTCAATCTGATGCCTATAGCAACCCATCTATTCCACTTCATGTAGAGCTAGGCACCGGACATCTCAACGCCTTTCGAGCATACGAGCAGCTATCAGGTGGACAATGGGCACCGGGCAACATCCCAGCTATTGGCTGGAGCTATAGCAACATAGCTAATGGCACTACCGCTAACAGCACTACCTATGAAGACTACGCCTTTGAGCAACCGCTCAAAGGGGGCAGCTATCTTAGTGCAACCCTTTCATGGGAGCGAAGAGTAGATCTTAATTCTGACGATGAGTACTTTGACATTGGAGAAAGTTTCACAGGACACACCTTAAGCAATCTAGATCTTTATTTGATGCCTGCTAACACAGATGACATTGCTCAAAGTGTCTGGTCATCAATCAGCGCTGAAGATAGCTTAGAGCACATCTTCATTCCTATTCCGACGACCGGAAGTTACAAACTCAGAGTTGTGAGCAATCAGGCAGACAGCTCAGAAGCTGTGCCCTATTCGCTAGCTTGGTGGGCACAGTCGGCCCAGTAGCCAGCCTCATAGCTTCTAGCTTCGATCCGCTAAAGAGTAACATTTCGGACCAAATTGGATATCTAATCTTCTGCCCTCATTTTTGGGACATTACGTCATAATTGAAATAATCTTTCCCGGAATCCCTATTAGGAATTCGTAAGCATCTAGTGGGAAACCTTTGATCGAAGCCGATTAAATGGTCAAAGCTGTATGTAGTTGCGGTCAAAACAATGGCCTTAGATAAAGGTGGTTACGGCAAAGCAACGTCATAGCAGTATCTGATAGTACGCACACTGTATTCCCGATCCTCCAAAATAATATGTGTATACATGCGTGCATCAGATATCAGATCTTTAAACAATCGTGAATATAGCAAGAGTGACGCTGACTATGTTTGATACAGCTGTATATATGCAATTACAGTAGTTTCACTAGTAGCGGGCTCTGCTGTATTTTGCAGTGCACACGAAATTACCATCTCAGACTTTTTAAGACCTATCATTTGTCAAACGACTTTGTGAAGACATGAATGTTTATCGAGCTGTATGGATAGCATCGAAATCTATGTTTTCTTCGCGAAGGGTAAGGATATCTTCTTTATTCGTCGCCAGTGGACTAATCCTATGTGATGCATCAGTAGCAACTGAAGTATCGCCTAGAGACTCATATGCTCAGACGACACAGACCACAATCCAGAATGAGGATGAGGCCGATGTAAATTTGCCCTCCCTCAGACAACCGCAACCAGTAACTGAACCATCTCTTGATCCAATACCTGCTAGCACTTCCTTTGATACAACTGGGAGCGTCGTTGCTAGACAACCGCTAGCGCTTTCGCCTGGAGATCGTGTCAAGCTAACTATTCCAGGCATCGGCGCAGAGGATTTTAATGGTACCTACGAAGTAAACCTAAGCGGTGATCTAGAGCTGCCGTATGTTGCGCCAGTTGATGCCGTTGGTTATACGCCCGAAGGCTTGGAGCAGCAGATTAAATCGACTCTGCTCGACCAGCAGCTTTTTCGGCCAGAACTTTTAAGGGTAAGTGTACAGGTTTTAGACTATTCACCCATACAGGTTTCTGTCACGGGCTCAGTCTTTCGTCCGGGTAGGTTATTGGTGGCCGGAAACGAGGAAACACCAACGGCGAGCGGTGAAGCAATTGAGTTTCCAGGTGACTACCCGCTAGAGCGCTATTTGACATCGACCTTGCTGTTGGCCGGAGGCATACAGCCGACAGCTGATATCACTCAGGTCCAGATTCTACGCGGCACTCAATCAACGGTAGTAGACCTCTCTGGCATAATCACAGGCGACAGAGTAGACGATGTCCCGCTTGTAGCAGGCGATCAGATTATTGTGCCCAGCAGGGGTGTTTTTCAAGAAGAGCTTGTCAGACCCACACAGATTACGCCTGAGACCGTGCAGCTTTACGTTTCGAACATTACAGAGCCTGGTGGCAGAAATTTGGAGGGTAGAGGTGATATCAACGCAGCTACCTTTGAGTATGGGACTAATTTGCTTCAAGCTTTAGTGGCCGCTCAGTGCATCGGCGGAACCCGTTCTACCAACGCAAATAGGAAGGCACTTTTAATCCAAGCTGACGTGGTTTCTGGAGAGCTAAATACCTCGGAATACGCTGTGCAAGATCTCGTTGACAGAGCCTCAGAGTTTCCAGACGAAGCACCTTTGCTTATGCCAAATGATGCGATCGCTTGCTATGACTCAGGTCTTGTCAACGCCCGAAGTTTGTTCGATACGATCGGCAACTTCCTCAGTCCCCTGAACCTATTACGCAACATCTTCGATTAAATGACTGACACTCTAGCAAAAAACAAATCCCGAAAATTGAACCGACAGTGGAATATCTCTGGGCTTAATTACTTGCTTATGGGAATTTTGCTCAATGCTATTGTTTGGGGAGGGACACTTCTCTATCTAAGGAGAGCAGAACCTTCTTATGTCAGCCGATGGGGCGTGCTTGTCTTGGATGGTGATTCAAGCGTTAACGTGAGCCTACCTGGTAGTGCTAGTGCCTCGACTGATACGGGCAGGTCAAATGAAAACGCTAGGAGCGATTATGTCTACATCGCAACCAGCGATGATGTGATAGAAGAAGCAGCTAGACAGGCCAGTATAGAAAGCGACGAGTTTGGTGATCCGGATATCACCGTTGACAGTGATACTGCGATTATGTCTTTTGCAGTTGAGGCGGACACGCCAGAGTTAGCTTATACAAAGGCCAACGCCCTTTATGAATCCCTGAATGCGCGAGTCGATCAGCTGCGTAATCTCGAAATTGCTCGGCGTACACAGGAGGACGAAGTTGCGCTGCAAAGAGCTCGTCAGCGGATAGACGCTGCTCAAGACAAGCTAGCTAACTATCTATCAACATCAGAATTTACTTCCGACGAGCAGCTACAAGGCTTAGCAGGCGGCATAGAATCGCTTCGGCAATTAAGCTCTGAGTATGCTGTGCAGGCAGACGGACTCAGTGGCCGTATTACACAGCTAAACGATGATGTAGATCTTTCATCCCAAGATGTGACTGATTCGTACAGCCTTCAGGGTGATCCTGTTTACCAACAGCAGTTTGCTGCGTACGGTCGTCTGAGTGCGGAGTTCTCTGATTTGTCTGGTCAATTGGGTTCACAGCATCCTTTGGTTGTAGCCAAGCGAGCCGAGCTAGAAGGATCTCGAGCAGCGCTTGAAGAAAGGGGCACTTTTCTTTTAGGTAGACCTGTTGACCAGTCAGCTCTGGTAAGAATAGCCCCCTTGGGGATTGATCCACAAGTTGCTGTGGTTCGAGGAGATTTGTTTAGGGAATCTGTTGTTGATCAAGCAGAAAGAGAAAAGCTACTTTCTCAAAATCAGTCGCTGGCTGAAGAGATTAGTCAGATGGAGACACGGCTAAACCAGCTGTCGCAAGATAAATTTACCGTTGATCGTCTCAGACGAGACTTTCAACTCGCAGAGACTATTTTTGCCTCTACGGTCGCCCAGTTAGACCGCAACGAGGATGATATTTATTCAATCTATCCTCCTATTCAGCTAGTTAAAGAGCCCACCGTTCCCGATGAAGATGATCGGACTAATCCAAGTGCACAAACCATATTTTTAGCAGGGTTAGCGGGCTCTTTTGTTGTTACGTTCGGTTTGCTCTTGCTCTGGTATGAGAACCGTGAGCGCGATAGTTATTCCTCAGAAACTTTAGCGACTAGCGGTGATTCTCTTTCATAGAGCTCAAGAATCCTAGTATTTACAAAATCGTTCAGCGCTCAAACAACAGTTCTCGAATAATATTAAACAAAATCATCAACCACCCTATCGTCAATGAAGCGACTGCTTAAACGAGCTGCGGGGACGCTAGGTCTTCGAGTTTTCTATACGCTTTTGACTTTCGTCACGAGCATCGTCATGGCACGTCTTCTAGGCCCATCAGGATTTGGTACTTATACGTACGCAACTTCTTGGGCTTACCTGTTAGCCATTCCCGCTACGCTTGGCTTTGACGGATTAGTGGGGCGCGAAGTTGCCATCTACGAGACCCAATCTACCTGGGGGTACTTAAGGGGCTTGCTTCGATGGGCTAACATGCTGGTACTGCTTTCTTCTGTTGCGATCGCAGCCATCGGAATGAGCATAGCAGTATTTGTATATGGGAAGCAGGGCAACGACCCGCAGCTCGTTCTATGCTTTTTGCTAGTCATGGTTTCACTGCCACTAGTGGGGCTACGCAATATTCGCAGAGGCTCAATGAGAGGTCTGCATCAGATTGTCTTGGGACTGGTTCCAGAAATGCTGGTTGCGCCTTTGCTGCTACTCGCACTCATAGGGATTGCCGCCGTGTGGCTACCAGAAAGCTTCTCAGCGAGTTGGGCTGTAGGTGCCTACACTATCACCAGCGGCATTACGCTCGTGCTAAGTACAATATTCCTCAACCACTCCTTACCTCCAGAGGCTAAGGCTGCAACCCCGCACTACCATCGCCTTGGCTGGGTAATACAGGCATGGCCTTTTGTACTATTAGAGAGCATTTACGTGCTCAACGCACGCGCTGATGTGCTTATGTTGGGCTCTCTCAATGGTCTTGAGGCGGCTGGAATATACGCGCCAGTTAATCGAGGTGCTCAGCTAATTGTGTTTATTTTAATGGCGTTTAACGGTCCGCTTTCGCCTACGATAGCCGGTCTCTACGCAGATGGGAAAAAGCAAGAACTGCAAAAGATTTTGATCAAAACGGCCCGTGTGTGTCTTCTTGTTTCTGCAATTGCAGCCACCATACTGCTGAGCTTAGGACGACAGTATTTACTAGTATTTGGACCAGAGTTCACGCAAGGAATCGAGGCACTAAGAATTCTTTGCGCTGGTCAGGTTCTATATGTGTTTGTCGGCTTAGCACCGATGGTTCTGAGCATGACAGGTCACGCTCAATTTACGGCGGCGAGCGGCTTTATAGGCGCAGTTATCAACGTTGTGCTTAACCTCATATTGATTCCTCGCTATGGTGTTAACGGTGCGGCGATCGCAACGACTACTGCTATGCTAGCTTCCGGACTGGTTAATACCTTTTGGGTCTATCGTAAAGTAGGCATTCATCCAAATATCTTCGGCTAAAATTAGCTGTGTATTCAGTTGTGTATGTTGAGCGTCACAGCTCAGCATTAACTCGGTGTATAGGACGAATAATGTCTCTGAAAATCATCACATCGTTTCCCACAACACAAAAGACTAAAAGCGATCACTATCTCCCTCATTATTCTTCTACGTACGGACTACTACAATGAATGCATCAAAGACACAAGAACAGCAGTATCTCATTGTTGGAGGCACTACTAAAGCTGCAACTACGTCTTTGTATTACTATTTAGCGGCTCATCCAGATGTTTGTCCCTCAACGATGAAAGAGACCCGATTCTTCATCGATCAAAACTATCCTGTACAGTCAGCTAGTCCGATAGGATGGACAACTGATCCAGAAAAATTCGATGAGACTTTCTTTGGAGATGCTTCAGAGAAGTATCGGTTGGAGGCCACACCAGACTACCTTTATTCCACTGGAACACCTCAAAGGATTAAAGATAGGTTGCCCAATGCAAAAGTTATCTTTCTACTTCGCGACCCTGTCACTCGGATGTTGTCTTGGTATAAATATGCTAGACAGAGAGCTGATATCCCCGAAGGCATGTCTTTTAGCCAATATGTTGAAAAGCAGCTAAATCACGAATATTTCGAGGAAGCAAAACAGCACAGACTCGAATTAGAACAAGAACACAGCAGTGCAGAACAAGGGGCTAGCCTCGCTGTTCCGCCGGCCTATTTTTTCTGTGCTTTAGAGCACGGACGCTATGCCAGCTATCTGCAGAACTACTTTGACGTATTAGGCTCTGATAGAGTTAGCGTGTACTGCTACGAAGACCTTTGCGCTGATCCTCAAAGTATTCTCGTAGACTTGTGCAAATTTGCCTCTATTTCTTCTGACTTTTACGATGATTATGACTTCAAAGTGTTCAACCGCAGCCGGAAGATGAAAAGCGCGCAGCTTAATAGGGCATATGACAGCTTACGATCAACCATACGTAAAAGAACCCATAATTTACCCATTCATAAAGGTCTACGACAGCTGCGGCTATGGACAGATCCGCTCTACTATCGGCTCAACAGTCAAAGTATGGAAAAAGTCGAGGTTCCTACCGCTCTGCGTGAAAAGCTTGTTGATTACTACCGGGACGACGTTAAATTGCTAGAAGACATGCTGGGTAGATCCTTGCCCTGGTCAGTTCAAACGACCAAAGAGAAAGTCTCTATGTAGATTCTTCATACGAGCAAGCGATCACACGGATACACGTTTGTCTGCTAGCTCATCTCCCTGCTACAGCACGCAAGAGTAGTACAGAAAGGCTCTAGCCTCAGTGAAACTGTTAAGTTCAGTGGCCAAAGTATAGATACCTTATAGCGTCTTGATTGCTGTTGCATAGGCAGAAGCCACCTCCTGCCAAGATAAGAGTGAAACTTTGGGTGGAGGGCCCTGACTGAGCTGACTAATCACCGCAGACGCGGCCTGTTCTAGTTTGTTTGTATCTACAGCGATTAGAGTATGACTGCCTGCTTCCGAACTAGCTGCGTTTTTGTCGCTGACAATTGCCCAGCGATTAAAAGAAGCAGCTTCAGCAATAGGAAAGCCAAACCCTTCGTTGTCAGAAAGAAAAACAACAGCTGATGTATGCCGGTACCATTCAGCCAAATCCGCATCGTTTACATGCCCGTGATAGTGAGCCCAAGGCAGCGATGTGAGGGTTTCTAAAAAAGCGATGCCTGCAGAACGGGTCGATGTGTTCATACCACCAACAATATGAAGCTCCCAAGGCGTGTCGCTTAGCGCCCTCATTTCGGAGATGAGGTTGACGGCATCGGGTAAGCGCTTTGCTGCGGGGTCAATACGTCCTACAGATAGAACAAATGGATTCTGAGGGTATGGAATTTTGACAGGAGATAGGGTTTTAAGCTGAGAGTCTGAGCCATTGGGAATGACTTCTAACTTGCACTTGAGCGCTGAGCTAGATCGAAAGTGTAAGAGATCTTCTTCTGTCGCCTTGCTAACAACAATGATTTTTTCAGCACACCGTAGGGAAGTATCTAGATAAACAAGGGATCTTAAGGCTGTCTTAAGTCGGCTACCGTACTTTTTACCGGCCTTCCATTCGTTAACATCGTGTATGACTGCTATTGTCGGTGGATGCCAGGGTATTACAATAGGGTTAGAGAGCCATACAACTTGATCTATTCCCTTCTGCCGGCAGTAGTTAGTAAAGTGCAGCGCGAACCAGGCGTACCTTTTTGCGGGTGTGTCGTCTAGCTCAGACAAAACTTGAAAGGATAAAGACGGGCTTTCTTCTGCCTGAACCTGTAGCTTTTGAAGAGAAGGCGTGCGAGCAACAGCGTTAGGAGACCCTAAAATAACGACGTCAACAGATTTTTCCCTGAGCGATCGCACGAGCGGCTGAATAAGCTGATCAATGTATTGACCGATGCCAAGCTTAGGCCCTAGGTAGTTAGCAACAATAGCAACTGTCATAGCAAAATGAACACGACGAAATGAATACAGCAAGATAGAAAAACTAGACGCAAAACAGTCGAATCACTACTGATTGCTTGCTGAGTTGGACACTTACTAAATTGATTAGTAAACAAACCAGCGCAGCCCTCATAAAGGTATCTTCAACACAGCATCGTTCCTAAAGTCACCACAATGATTCCGAAACCTAGCGAAGTTATTCACAGTGTAGCCGATAGGTACCGAGCGGCTCGCGCGGCAAAAGAGATTCCTTTTTGGATTGTGTTTTGGATCGCACTCTATACTCCCTTTGAAGAGTTCGTCATCAAATGGCTTGGACCACTAGCCAGCATCGCTCGCTTCGTCCCAGAGCTTGTCTTATACGGACTGATGGCCCAGGTGCTGACCAGCCGCTTCTTTAAGCGCAAGCTCAAACCGACCCCTATTGATCTTTTGCTTGTTTTCTTTACGCTTTCGACCCTGGTCTCGATTGCGCTCAACGATAGCAGCCTCAAAGCTTCTTTTTTTAACTTGCGATCGCTGTGGCGATATCTCAGTGTTTTCTACATTGTGGTGAACATAGACATCTCAGTTAGCCGGCTAAGCTTGATCATCTCAAGCCTTAGAACAGTAGGCCTTGTGCAAGCAGCGATCGCCTCAGTTCAGTTCTTTATGCCAAATAGTCTATTGAGAATATTTGCACCAAGAGGCGTGCAAATAGCTGGATATTCAAGAGTCTCACATGCTGAAGCTGGGACAACCAAAGTAGGTGCTGTATTCGGTCTCTTCGCCGCACCTGCTGCGCTATCAGCTTTTCTTTTGGTCATTTTAATTATCTCAATGACCTACTTTTTTACAACACCCGGTGCTCTAGCCTCTAGGCTACCGGAGATATCAGGCATAGGCAGCCTATTCTTTGGTCTCTTTGCAACTAAAAAACGAGCAGCTTGGATTCTAGCCATCCTTGTCCCGATCGTAGTCCTAATCTTTTATAGAAGATCGAAAGGGCTAGTCAAAACAGTTTGGGTCTATACAGCAGTTGCTTTAAGTGTCGTGCTGCTAACTACTTTGCTAGGCACCAGTTTTGATACCTCCTTTGAGGGTCGCCAGGCAAGAGAAGAATCTATTGATGTCGGATCTTACGTGCTGCAGCTTTTTGATCCTAATTATTGGGAGGACTCTTCTGAAACGTCGCGAGGGTGGGTCGTTGGCACAACTATTCATACCCTCACAGAATCTGGCAGCTGGTTTGGCTTTGGCCCTGATCTGTATCAAACTAGACAGCTTATGGCTGATATTCTTGTCGATGGTTCAGACAGAGCAAAAATAATAGCGATGGGCCCACTTGAAGATACCTACTGGCTCATTATGCTAGCCTACTTCGGTGTAGTCGGAATGGGAATCTATGCGGTTATCATCTGGCGGCTCTTTCAATTTGGTAGATGGCTAGCCAGATTCTCCCCGGAGCCAGAATACAGAAGGCTCGGTGTTATCTTTTGTACGATAGTAGTATTTACGGTTTTATATAATTTCATCGAGCGGATTCTCCAGCTCAGAGGCTTCAGCCTATACTTTTGGCTGTTTGCTGGATTAGTAGTCAATGCCTACAATACTCATCAGCATCAGAGACTAGAATGAAGATCAGTTGACGGTTGAATCTTCATACTAATAAGCTAGTGAGTAATTATACTGAATCAGCTTGCATACATTGAGCTAAGTATTCATCCGATCATACCGTCTGGAAGGAGCTATCTAGTTGACTGAGAAAAGACTGCCTAACTTGGTCATCGCCGGCGTCGTTAAAGGTGGTACGACTTCTCTTTACAGCTATCTCTGTGAGCACCCTAATATCTGCTGCTCTAGTGTCAAGGAGACCTGCTACTTTTCAATGTATCGATATGGCCAGGTTGACGCTCGATACAAAGATACTACCGCTCCATTCAAGCAATTTCAGGGTTACTTCAGCCACTGTCAGCAGCAAAAGTACGTTATGGAAGCAACCCCTGGATATTTTGAAGGGGGTGCTACTGTTGCAAGCAGCATCAAGGCAACGCTGGGCGAAGATACAAAAGTCCTTATCGTTTTGAGAGATCCTGTAGAGCGGCTCGTTTCTTTTTGGAAATACAAAAAGAGTATGGTAGAGCTAGACGATCACCTGAGCTTAGAGGGCTATATTCAGCAGTGTCAGGCTATGCCCTATGAGCTTCGAGTCAAGCAAGAGAACGACCGATACTGGGGACTCGATGGTGGCTACTATGCCAATCACATAGCGGGCTGGTTCGATGTGTTTGGCAGCTCTCTTAAAATTTTATTTTTCGATGATTTAAAGTCTGACTCTAAGTCTTTTTTAGAGAAAACCTGTCAGTGGCTAGAGCTAGATACTAGGTTTATTGAGACGATTGACTTTACCGTTCAAAACAAAAGCATGCGTTACAAGAACGCTCAAATGCAAAGGCTCGCACTGCACATAAATGATAGGACTGAAAAGTTTTGGCGATCACACAAGAGGATGAAAGATCTATTTAGAAAAGCTTACTATACGCTTAACGGACAGACTCATCAAGACAGTGTCGATGAGCAGACGCTGTTGAGAATTAGAGCAATTTATCGTCCCTACAACCAGCTCTTAGGACAGTATCTAACCGATCACGGCTACGGCCACTTGCCCCACTGGCTACAAGTAGAATGAGCAGCAAAGTCCAGTATCGACAGTCTAGCATCGACAATTAAAGTCTATTGGTAAACAAGCTGCAGAATAACGCTTCTAGCTAGTTTCAGCTAATTTATAAGCAATATATGAGATGAGCCAAAAGAAGGAATTCCAACCTGTTTTTATTGTGGGCAATAGTCGTAGCGGGACAACCCTGATGGGAACGATTTTGGGTTGTCACTCATCAATTTTTAGATTTGAAGAACTACATTTTTTTGAAGAATTATGGAGCGCTACAGACGATCAGGCAAGTTGCTCTAAGCAGGAAGCTGTTGACTTAGCTGCCCGTCTTTTTGACATCCAACGCAATGGATACCTGACGAGAGGTGATTGGCATGAGTTTCTCGAAGAATCAGAGATGCTATTGAGAAATTTGCCGAAGCCACTATCTCCAGCCAAAATATTTCAAGCCTTTCTAGAGTACGAGGCACAGCTTCAAGGCAAAGACAGAGCCTGCGATCAAACACCTCAAAATATTCTATACATTAGGGAAATTCTAAAGCACTATCCCAACGCATACATTGTTCATATGGTGCGCGATCCAAGAGCCATTCTTCTCTCGCAAAAAAACAGATGGCGGCGTCCTTTCCTATCTGAAAGCATTCCTATAAAAGAAGCGATTCGCTATTGGCTTAACTATCATCCAATCACAATGAGCCAGCTTTGGAAAGCTAATGTTTGCACAGCCAATCAGTTTGTCGACGATAAGAGGATGATTACTCTGCGCTACGAAGATTTGCTTTGTAATCCAGAAGCAGAGGTTGAAAAAATTTGTCGCTTTGTCGGCGTTACTTATTCTTGCGATCTTTTAAATGTTCCGCAGATGAATTCGTCTAGCCAACGAGATCAACCTGATCAAAGAGGTATCGACAAAAATAGAGCTGATAGCTGGAAGAAAGGAGGACTTAGCACAACAGAAATGTTTTGGTGTCAATACATCAACAGCGCCGTTATGGATAGGCACAGCTACGAGGCAGAAGACATATCGCCTAATCCTATATTTCTGTTAGTAAGTGCTGCCTTTTTTCCGATCAAGCTATTTTTGGCTATCCTATTCAGCCTAAAGCGCATGCGGAACTTAGGCGAAGCTATCAAACGACGTCTTCTTTAATGTCGCGTTGCATCGAAGGAGCCAAAATAGGGTCGAACAGAAATACGTTTTTTTACGGCTTCTCGAAAGTTACCAACTCTATTTAAGTTCAACAAAAGGGCCAAGGAGAGCTTTAATGGCAAAAATACAAATAGCAAGACAGACAGATATCGATTTAGCATAGTGACGGGCGCTGAGAGATAGCCATACTCCACCATGTTTTTGTGAGTAATAGATTGACAGACATAAACTTCAGAATTTAGTAGCCCCCCTTTTTTCCATTTACTAACTACGCTTGGATCTATACCCCTTGCAGACGAAGAGATCTTTTTATGCGAAGACACGCCTCCCTCGCCCTGGGAGACATTCAGCATCTGGGGGCTAAAGGTAACGCCTGCAAACTCACATACGCTTTTCGTGACGGATTCAGGATCGATTACTAAATCCTCGAATCGCACTGTTTTAACTCTAAGATGATCTTTAAATTGTGATGTTGCCTGAATAGCTGAGTTCCACAAAATAGAGGTAATGGTTGAATGGTAGTTAGACCATGCGCGAAATACTTCAAAGAGAGGAATGTTAGAAGCGCCTAAAAAGCGAATTCTCCATTTGTACTTTTGTGATAGGAGAACATCTCTAGGATCACGTACCATGTTTATAATGCGGCAGTTTGGGTACAGTGCCAACAGTTCTTGGATATGAAAGACATTCTGCGGAGTTTGCTCACAGGGAATAGTTTTTTCATTTTGTTGAGACTTAAAGTTGAGAAAATTCTCGAATAGTTTTGCGGGCGATACTGGCTCGCCATCTGCACGCAGAGCGATCGTCTGTGCCTCTTTATCGAAGATCTTTGGGTCTTGGGGTGTGAGCCAGTCGCTCGCCTGGATCGAGAAAAGCTGAGCAGCTAGTGCTGTAGCTTCATCACAAGACAGTTTGTCTGAGGATGAAACTGAGGGCAGTATGTGATCAAAAAAGTGGAGCTCTTCAAAGGTAAAAATCTCAGGACCACTTCCCAAAATACTACCCATTAAGGTGGTTCCGCTTCGAGAATTACCAACAACAAATATGATCTTACTAGCTGTATCTGTATCTAACATAATGACCCGCTATTGAAATAGCCCACCTTTTTCGCCCATCTTTTCCCTGTGATTAAAAGCTGAACAGAGCGTCAAAGGCTTTAATCACAAAGGACTGCACCACCAAAACCCACATCACCAAGGCTTTCGCTGATGACGCGCATACACGCCGCCTTGTGAGTGTGGGTGATATTGATATCCTACTGACCCTTAGTATCTTACTGAAAGGGCTCAGCGTTTGTATGTGCTGAAAAGAGATGTGCTAACTGTCTCTTTCGACTGAGGAACAACAGATTTGTACTTTTCTAGAGCCCACATGAAAAGATCTTCATATGCAAGCAATTCTTGATTGGCAGAAAAAGTCTCTTTGTATCGCTGCAAACTAAATTGACCCATCTCTGCTAGTTTAGGTTCGTTGTTTAGAAGATCGTCAAACTGAGCGCTGCAGCTAGCTATATCAGTAAAGAAGCAGGCCTTGCTGCCAGCCACCCAGCGAGTAAAGTGATTGTCATGAGCGAGGATTGGCGAACTTGCCGCCATAGCTTCGACCAAGGAAGGGTTCGTTCCGCCTACTGCATGGCCGTGAATGTATACCTGAGCATAGGTTCTGAGCGCTTCTACGATAGGCTGATCGTAGATACCGCCGGTGAAGATGACTTCATCGCTCGCGGCGTCCAGAACCGTTCGATGATAGCTATTTCGATCGGGATAGTAGTTGCCTAGAACAACCAGCTTTAGGCCCCGACGCCGCGTAGAGAAGGCAGACACAATTTCAAGAATATTGTTCTCAGGTTCAGGTCTAGCAATGATAATTGCATATTGATTGGGCAGTAAGCCGTACGGCTCGATCAAAGAATCATCAATGTGCTTAATTGGGTCTGCACCGTAGGGAATCATTGTGATTCTTTCGCGTGGTACTCGAGTCGCGAGATGATCCGCGATGACTGGATGATCCGCAATCAAGTGATCAGCAAACCAGCATCCTAGCCTTTCGTTGAGATACAACCAACTCCTTTGCGCAAAGTTCCATTTCTGACGCTTCCACTCTAGCCCATCCATATTGATGAGATTGGGAACACCCTTTAGTCGGTAAAGCAAGCTAAAGATAGCGGTATTGTATCCAAGGGTTAATACCAACGTGTTTTCTTTAGCTGCGTGTAGAGTTGATTTCCAGTCAAATAGTATTGTCGATTTAGCACTGGGATAAGGTACTGGGATATGAACTAACCGAACGCCGTTCCAGAGTTCTTCGAAAATGTCGCTACACTCGTAATTTTCGCAATAAACGGTAACCGCCCAGCCTCTGTTTATCAGGGCAAGTGATAGTCTCTGCGCAAAAGTTTCAAATCCACCATGGTTTCCTGGAATTCCTCGGCATCCAAGAATCGAGAGCTTTTTTAGGGTTACCATATCCGAGTTGTTTTTCTTCTGCGTTTTGTCTCTAAGCAAACATCTTGAATTATTCAGCAAGATACTGACGCCGAAAGCTTTACTTCAGCTCGCCAAAGTTTCTGTCACAAATGCAGTTGTTTTTACACAGCTGTAGTTTGGAGTTTAGAAAATAATGGGAAGACAGATGTCAGTACTTTCGCTATTACAGACATCAGTACTTTCGTTATTACAGACGTCAGTACTTTCGCTATATTTATAACTTTATTTGTACTTATAGAAGTGATTTCAGTCACTTTTTTGAGCTGCTTTCTTTGTTCCTTGAAGAACTTGAAGAACTTATGCTAAAAAGCGAACCAACTAGCGGGAGAAATCCCTTAGATAGAAAGCTACAGCACAGAACCTTGTGAAGAAAAGTAAGGAAGAAAATGCGAAAGAATGTGAAGTGAAATTGGACTTGCCGTACGCAATTCACTGCGTATAAAAGTAGCAGAATCTACGAACCTGTTAGGGTCGATTTTGAAAGATATAGCCACACTTGTGCAAAATTTCACATATGTACGTGGGCCTTATGGTATTAGCTTCATATAGTGTCAGGCTAGCTTCGTAAGTAGCTAAATAGGCACGGCTAAGTGATCAAAATATATGCGCACAACGCAAACCAAGTGTGCCCATCTGAATAAATAGATGCGCCATGTGTGCTGTGTGTTGTCAACCATCCAGTATGTAATTGCAATGCGATCACAGCAAAGCAATCACATTGAGTCAGACAGACAACCGAACGCTCTGTTGCAAGCAGTGGGCGTGTGATGACGATCCACCTTGTAGCTCTCTTGGCAACTGAACTTTTATCCAGGAGTGCCTGTTCGAAGGATATATTTTTTGTATAAAGGGCGAACGACGGGGATCGAACCCGCGAATGGTGGAATCACAATCCACTGCCTTAACCACTTGGCTACGCTCGCCATAACCAGTGACTAGTATAGCATTGCTTTTTTGCTAGGACTACAGATAACTGGTAGATAGCTAGTAACTTTCTTGACTAATAGTAAAGGAGCAGCGAGATGGCGCTGACCTACGAGCTATTAAGGGAAATGTAGCTTTGGATACACTGCTTTGTTGATTAAATATTTAATAATTTATATTAGCTGTGCTGGTAGACGTTGAATTCGGTATCAATAGAGTTGGGTCGTCTAGCATCTTTACTGAGAGGTCTTTTTGAAACCTGTAGCTGCTTCAACCGCATATTTACTGATTTCTCATGGCAGTCGAGATCCTCGTCCACAAGCAGCTATGGATCGGCTAGCTAGTCTGGTATGCGAAAGATTAGAGCGATCGCACCGGCAGAAAACTGACGCGATTAGTGCTAGCAGAAAGAAACGTTTGCAAGAGGAAAATCAGCGCTCAGCACCTAAACGTTCGACATCTAGATATGCAAGGACTGATGTAGGACCTAGTTCTCTAGAGCGAGAAGATTCATCAAATCAGCGGCTAATTAGACAACAGACCTCGCTATTAACGAAACCTTGTCTTCCAGATATCAATCCAAAGCTAGACGAGATTCAAAGCGGTGAAATAATCGTGGAGACGGCCTGTTTAGAGTTGGCTGCGTTGCCGCTGAGTGAGCAGATTTATAAGCTGGGGCATCGATTGGCCGCGGTAGGTGTGAAAGAGCTAAAGCTGCTGCCAGTGTTTTTGATGGCAGGAGTGCATGTAATGGAGGATATTCCTGCGGAGATAGCTGAGGCGAAAAAGCTATTAGGCGGGTCGATTCGGCTGACTAGCTGTCTTCACCTAGGTAGCCATCCTAAACTTGCAATGGTCTTAGCTAAACGACTAGAGGCTGTACCGACAGAGGGTTCCCTGCTGGTGGCACATGGTAGCCGCCGCCCTAAGGGCAATAGAAAAATTCAGGTCTTGGCGAGAAATTTAGAGACGACGGTAGCGTATTGGTCAGTCCCGCCGGATATCGAGACCCAGGCGATTGAGCTGATGCAGCAGGGTTGCCAAGGATTGGCAATTTTGCCTTATTTCCTGTTCGCAGGTGGAATTACTGATGCGATCGCACATCGAACCGAAGAGCTAGCAGAACGTTTTCCTAAAGTGAAATTTCGACTGTTGCCTACCTTGGGTGCAACACCGGAGGTGGCTGAGCTAGTCGTCGATTTGGCCGAGAATGTGTAGAGACAATGATGCAGTTCACGCGCTAAGTGAGAGGTACTCGGTCGAGAGGTATCACAGATAGCAACTTGACCTATGCAGGTTTGCTTGAATGATGATTCTATCTTTTTGGCTTGCTACCGATAGGTGCTGTACTTTCTAAAGTTCTTAGTTTGAATATGCCAATGACGACACCATCAAATAATGTTCAAAGTGATGCACAGCCAATAGGAAAGGTGTATTTGGTGGGTGCTGGCCCTGGCGATCCTGGCTTGATGACGGTGAAAGCCAAAGCGCTGCTGGAATGCGCAGATGTGGTTATCTTTGATGCGTTGGTGAGTAAGCCTATATTGAATTGGATTGGCCCACAGGCAGAGCGCGTTTATGCAGGAAAGCGCCGCGGTAGGCATTCACTTTCTCAATCAGAAATTACCAAGCTATTACTAGAAAAAACCTATGCGCACGCAATTGTGGTTCGCTTAAAGGGGGGCGATCCGTTCGTCTTTGGCCGTGGCGGCGAGGAAATGAATGACTTGCTGTTAGCGGGCGTATCGGTGGAGGTAGTGCCAGGAATCACAGCGGGGATTGCGGCTCCGGCCTATGCGGGCATTCCGGTGACGCATCGGGGCTATAGCTCTTCGGTGACGTTTGTGACCGGGCACGAATCGACGGGAAAATATCGACCGGACGTCAACTGGAGTGCGATCGCCAAGGCCTCTGAAACGATTGTGGTGTACATGGGTGTACATAACCTTCAGAACATTACGCAGGCCCTGATGGCAGCAGGTTTAGATAAACAAACCCCCGTTGCCCTGATTCGCTGGGGTACGAGGCCAGAACAATCAGAGCTGATTAGCACTTTGGCGGATGTGGTGGCACGGGTGGAAGCAACTGGGTTTGAGGCCCCGGCGATTACGGTGATTGGCAAGGTGGTTGATTTGCACTCTCATCTATCATCTGCCTCGCCTATGCAAAACGAGCACTGGATAATGACTCAACACCCTAGCTAGTGGATAATGAGCTTGCCTATCTAACTACGGCTTTCGCAAAGTTGCCTAGGACATTCTTATTGACTGAAACCTCTACAAAAGCGACGGGCTGCTCTACCCGTAGAGTAAGAATGCGTCTTTACTCTGCTATATCTGCCAAGCATTTTATTCGGCTAAGTTCGGCTATCTACTCAGCTAGCCGTCTGCGAAATTAGTAGACTTTGAGTAGGTAAGCTATGGATCGGGGGAAAAGGTATTTTCGACGAGACTTTTCACAAGAGTGTAGAGCAACTGCACGCAGCGCGGCTAGATTGCTGGCTAGCTGAAAATGTCGTGTCACTTTCGCGTAGCCGCGCGGCAAAACTGATAGAGCAGCGTATGGTAACAATTAATGGGGAAGTGTGCGATCGCAAAAAAGCACTGGTAAATCAGGGCGATCAAATCATTCTCAAGATTCCGGCAGCCATTCCCTACGAACTTAAAGCCGAGAATATCCCACTCGATATTCTGTATGAGGATGATCAGCTACTTATTATCAACAAGCCTGCTGGCATGGTTGTACATCCAGCGCCCGGTCACAGTACAGGTACCTTAGTTCATGCGCTACTAGGTCACTGTGAGGAACAGCTTACAGGAGTAGGCGGCGTACAAAGACCCGGAATCGTGCATCGTCTCGATAAAAACACGACAGGGTCAATCGTGGTTGCCAAAACAGAAACGGCGCTGCACCACTTACAAAAGCAAATCCAGGCCAAGACGGCCAAGCGCGAATATTTGGGATTAGTGCACGGTGCACCTAAAGAAGAACAAGGCAGCGTCGAGCAGCCTATTGGCCGCCATCCGAAACATCGCAAAAAAATGGCGATCATACCTGTAGAGCAGGGAGGACGCACCGCTATTACGCATTGGAAAACGGTAGAGCGACTTGGTAACTACACGCTGATGCACTTTCAGCTAGAAACCGGGCGCACGCATCAGATTAGGGTTCATAGTGCTTATCTAAATTTGCCCATTGTGGGAGACGCGCAGTATGGGTCAGTGCGATCGCTCGGGGTAAAGCTGCCTGGCCAAGCGCTCCATGCTTTTCGGTTGACGTTGACACATCCTATTACGGGCAGTACGGTATCAGCAGAAGCACCTCTGCCCGACGTTTGGACCAAGCTACTGACGCAAGCTAAATCTCGTCAATGATGGCCAGTCTGCCCCGACCCAGGTTCGACGTGGTAGCCAAAAAAAGCCGAAGCGGGAAACCCACTTCGGCCGATAACCTTTTGAGGAAAGAACAAACGAGCTACTACAGCTTCTGTAAGCGGACAGCCATGCACCACTAGAGGCGAGCTTACCAGAGGGCCGCAATAGTTCGACAGAAAACTAGGCCTTAGCAGTAGGCTCAGGAGCAACTGGAACGCCAAGCTTGCGAAAAGGAACCGTCGCACCAATATTAATAGTTGCGGTGTTAACCTGTGGTGCTGACGCAGGACGAGGACTGACGCTGCGAGCCATATCGAGATAAAGCTCGGGGTTGCCAGCCGTTGCCTTCTTCTCTTGAGGCTTGAAGCGACGAACCTCTTCTTGCCAGCTGATTTTGGGGAATCCCAAGATACCACGATAGTACTCGTCGTAGCGGGGAGACTTGATATCAAAAGGACGCTGGCCTTCTTCGCGACCTGGCAAGATACGGCGGCGATAGTAAGGCACAATATCGTAACCAAAGTTCTCCATGTACTCGTCGCTATCTAGTAGCTCATCGACGAATCCAGCAACACCTTTAGTTGCAATTTTAATAGACCAGGCAATTTTCTCACGCTCGTTATACGGATCGCGGCCCAGTGCTCTTTGGATACACTGCGCTACGAAGCGATAGTTGCTATTACGCTCGTAGTAGCCACGCAAGAAGGTGTCAGAGAGTAACAGCCCACGAATGAAGTCACGAACTGTGATCTGACTATTACGAAGCTGAGATTCTAGAAAAACTTCGCGGTCTGCATCAAAGCAGTGAAAGTAGATCTGACGGTAAGCTGCGTCGATCAAATCGGTCATTTCGCTGTACTCAAGAAGAGCTTCAGCGCTGTAGATGGTGGGCTGGTCATCGCCAGGGACTGTGTACCCCTCAACCCGTTGATTTTGACTTTTTGGGGGGTAGTTCAATAACGGAAGAGCCACGCTTGAGTCTCCAGACTTTTGTAAACAGCTGCAAATGATATTTACCAATCATAGGGGAGACGGTGCGTACGACTAGAGTAGTCTGAGAAAATTATTACACACCGTAACATTTCGCCAAGCCTACTTCAATCAAGGCTTCAACGGTTTTCTTGACCGATTTAACCCCCCGAGGTTTGGGCTATGTGCTTATCGCTGCGACAAGAAACCACATACTTTGAAACATAGCGCTACAGCTCAATTACACCGTTTTAGATTCGGTGCAAATCTATACCTACAGCCATCTGTAAACTATCTATCGATTGGGTGGGACATCACTTAGGCAGAGCTGAAGGGTTAGGTGGAACGGAAGGATTCACCACCGCCCAGTCGGCTGGGGTATTGCAGTTACACAGCATTTGTGACGGAACGTTGTCATAGCGAGCAATGCATAGTTCTGATAGCCAAGGTTGGAAGGCGCGACTGTCGGCTGATTGCTGTTGATTAAGGCTGGGCAAACAACTGCGGTGATAGTAGCCACACAGGGGTTCCCAGCCGCTACGCCCCCCTGTACAGATAGGCGCAAGAGAAGCCATAGGCTGAGGCTGGGCTGATGAGGAACAAGTCAGCGAGGACCAGCCTAGAACTGACTGAGCCAGAATCCAGACCCACCACCGCTGTAGTACAGCGACATCCAAGCGCGGCAGGTCACAGGCTAACAGCAGGCACCAGTCTGTAGAAAGATACGGCCACCCGGTTGCGAATCCACTCAATGGTCCTGCTGATAGCTTTTGAGACGGCTGCTGAACAGGGAGTTGCCCAGGAAGTTGACTAAGAAAAGAGCTGGAGAAGACTGGGTCCGACGAAGGATGAACCTCGGGAATCAGGCGAACGGAAGCGGGTAGCGCATCCTGATAGCGTTGGGGCCAGGGGGTAACCACCAAGACCTCTGGAGAGAGTACCTGAGCAACTTGGGCCGTATGACCAATCAAGGACTGACCGTTAGGCAGAATCAGCAAGGCTTTATCTGTGCCCATACGGCGGCTGTAGCCGCCTGCTAAGATGATGACCCCTAGAGAAGTGCTCACTTGGTAAATTGCTTTGTAAGTTGCTTTGTTTTTTAAGTCACTTGGTAAACATAGGCTTAGATAAGTTCAGGTCTCAGGCATCTTCGGGCTGAACGGGAGGGATAGCAGGCTGCGATGATGTAGCGGTATCAGGTTTATCTGAAGAGGATTCAGGCGAACGGTGAGCCTGTAAACCACGGCTTTTAGCCTTGCGAGAGGCTGGATTGAAGGGAGGCTTTGGGGGATTTGGCCGCGAGGCGCGAGGCGTGCGTTTGAGCTGACTACTGGTGGAAGTAGCTGGAGGGCTTTGATTGAGATTGGTTTTGAGGCGGACAGCAGAGTTGGTTTGAGGTCTACTTTCAGCCCATGCGTGTCCCTTGAAGTAATAGATGATGGCAGTCAAGGCAGCCAGTGTCATGTACATAAACCGAATGAGCCAGCCTACTCGCTCGAAAACATAGGCCACGAAGTCTGCTCTAGGATCGTTGTAGCTAGAGAGTTCTTCACTTAGCAGTTCGTTTGGGTTTAACAATCCTTCTGCACGAAGGCTTTCTGCCTGGACAGGTAGTTCGGCGAGCTGAGTACTGAAGGGATAAAAGCCGAAAAAGCCGCCACTGCCAACTTCGCGCGTTAGATAATCATTAGTTAAGCTTCTCGCCTCGCGGTAAGACAGATTGGAGGCGGCGGCAACCTGCTGAATCCATAGGCTCTGCTGCATCATGTAGCTGGCACAGAAGACGAACGGACTGACCACTAGCAGAATAGCAAGTTTGGCCCGGTGGTCCCAACGACGCGGTAGTAACACGGTAGCAGCACCCATACCTGAGCCCAAGATCGCAAACACCAGCAGGTTGGAAATTTCAGTTAGCTCAATACTCTTGAGAAAGCCACCGACCCAAGGCACAGAATAGAGATAGGTATGCGTTGCCAAGGCGATCGCAGCCTTTAGTGCTGCCATCAATAGACTAAGCCCCAGTCCAATGGCGAAAAATAGGGCGACGCGTGATTTCTTTGATTCGAGGGACATGGGTAAATCAACGTCTCTGAGCAAACACTGTTTCAACACTGTATCAAAACACTGTGGCTGCAAGGCGATCGCGCTTTACGGTGATCGCTTGAATTTCAAAGCACAATTAAGTACATTTGAACTATAGCTTGTGCGACGTATAGGTTAGTGATGAGTGTTGAACAGACCAGCCAGCTTATTTCGCTTATTTTGAACTCAGTATTGATGACGATGCTTTCGGCGATCTTACTAGGGGGGACCTGGCTGAGGCAAAACACACTGCTCAGACAGCTTAGGCAAGTGCGATCGCACTATCATCGCCTGACACGCTCAGAAGAAGCTGTACCAGTACGAGATAGCGTATCAACCGCGCTGTCTGCCACCGACCTTGCCCTACCTCGAAAAATGACTAGCATTCACCAGCTAAAGCAGCTTAGGGAGCAGCGCCAGCGTCTGAGCTATCAGTATCAGTGGAACCGAGTAGGACTGCTAACGCTACATGTAGCAGTCCTAATTTTTAGTGCGAGCCTATTTGTTCTAGCTTTGAGATCGCTCCTTGCTTTCGACAGCCTAATTTCTGTCGCGCTGCTGCTTTTTACAATCGGCACCGCCGGGCTGCTGACAGGTACCGGCTGTGCACTGGTCGATGTTGCTCAAGGCAACAGCACTAGCGACTCACTAGGACACAGCATGTCCCAAAGCACAGCTCAGCTATCTGCGGCTCAGCCATCTGCGGCCCAATTATCTGCGGCTGAATAAAGGCCCAAGCCTAGACCTGCTCTGTAGCTAGCGCTCGCTGAGGCTCTCCTAGCTCAAACTGTTTCAGCATCCGCTCGGCCATCTGCGCGGGCATCAGTCCTAGCTCCGCCTTCGACTGACTAGGCGAGGCGTGATCAACCAAAACATCTGGAACCCCAAACCGGATAAGCGCAGGCGTAATGCCAGCATCGAACAGTTCTTCGGCTAGGGCCGAACCCAATCCACCCTTGATGCAGCCATCTTCTAGGGTAGCGACCTTACCAATGCGTTTTGCCAGCGGCAGCATCAGCTCAGTATCTAGCGGCTTGGCAAAGCGAGCATTCACTACCGTCGCCTCTACCCCGTGCTCACTCAAGATTTCAGCAGTTTGCATCGCTGGATAGACCATTGAGCCATAGCCTACTAGCAAAACATCATCACCTTGGCGCAAAACCTCTGCCTTGCCAATCGGGATACTCTCCCAGCCAGATTCCATGAGCGGCACGCCGTAGCCACTGCCGCGAGGATAGCGAACCGCGATGGGACCATCGTGGTTAATACCAGTGACGACCATGCGCTGCAGTTCAGCTTCGTCTTTGGGTGCCATTAGCACGATGTTGGGAATGCAGCGGAGGTAAGCAATGTCGTACATGCCCTGGTGAGTCGGTCCATCGACACCAACAATACCAGCGCGATCTAACGCCAGGAAGACGGGCAGCTTTTGAATGCAAACATCGTGCACGATTTGATCGAAGCCGCGCTGTAGGAAAGTAGAGTAGATAACCGGAACTGGCTTCATACCTTCACAGGCAAGCCCAGCAGCTAGGGTAACGGCATGCTGTTCAGCAATGCCTACGTCGATGTACTGATTGGGCAACTTAGCCTGGAGCAAGTCTAAACGAGTGCCTGTGGCCATAGCCGCAGTAATACCAATGATGGTGGGATCTTTCTCTGCCAGGGTAATGAGGGTCTCTGCAAAGACCTTGGAGTAGCCAGGGGGTTTGGGTTTGTTCGCTGGGATTTTTTGTCCAGTTTCAAGGTCGAAGGGCGACTGCGCATGATAGCCAACCTGATCTTTTTCGGCAATTTCGTAGCCTTTGCCCTTCACAGTGGCAACATGCACCAAGACTGGACCGCCGTGGTTATGTGCTTCTTTGAAAGCGCTGATCAGTTCTGAAAGGTTGTGACCATCAATAGGGCCCATATAGGTAAAGCCTAGCTCTTCAAAGACTGCGCCTACCTTAGAGACGGCTAGGCGTTTGACGCCTTCTTTAAATCGGCTGAGCTCTGGCGTGAGGGTCTCACTGAAAGGCAGCTGCTTGAACTGCTCTTCGAGGTTATCAGTGAGGAACTGCATCGGCGGGCTCAGACGCATCTTGTTTAAATAGCGTGGAATTGCGCCGACGTTGGGAGAAATCGACATTTCGTTGTCGTTAAGGACAACGACTAGGTTCGTTTTGGGCATGTGACCCGCGTGATTGATGGCTTCTAAGGCCATGCCACCTGTGAGGGCCCCGTCGCCAATGATAGCTGCGACTTTGTAATTTTCGCCTTTGAGATCGCGAGCAATCGCCATCCCTAGCGCTGCAGAAATACTGGTAGACGCATGGCCTGCGCCAAAGTGATCGAATCGACTCTCTGAGCGTTTGAGATAGCCCGCAACGCCATGTTGCTGACGCAGCGTATGAAAATCTTTATAGCGACCAGTAATCAGTTTGTGCGGATAGGCCTGGTGGCCAACGTCCCAGACCACCTTGTCATGGTCGAGATCAAGGGTTTGATATAGACCTAGCGTCAGCTCTACGACCCCCAGACCAGGGCCTAAGTGACCACCACTCGCTGCAATAGTCTGCAAATGCTTATTTCGAATCTGCGCCGCAATTTTTTCTAATTGACTGATGGGCAGACCATGCAACTGGTTGGGGTGCGTAATTTCGCTCAGATGCATATCAAATCCTCTCTTACCAACGTATACGTATCGTTCATCTTCACTCTTTCACTGTAGATTAGATCAGAGCGCACATAAGCACTGAGGCTCCTAATGAAACCTTTTTTGACGCCTGATATTTCATCTGTTCGTTTTGGTACTCGCGTAGTGTTCGCTTCTTTGTTTAGTGGAATCACGTTTGGCATCACTTTACTAACAGCTCCAGCCTCGGCGAATGATGATTTTTTCGGCTGCACCACGGATATGGTGACAGCGGGAATTACAGAAGAATCTGCGATCACAGCCTGTTCTGCCAACCGATATCCTGACGATCTCGGAAGCTGTGTTGTAGATGTTAACGAATTTACAGGACTGGCGGCGGCCAGCGCACTGCTGATATGTGAGCGATCGCGTCGCCCGGTCGAAGTCGCCAACTGCACCATCGACATCCACGACGCCTTGCTCGATAGCCCCTCAACCAAAGTGCTAGAAAACTGCGGACGTAGCCTGCTGCCAGAGCGCTATGGCACTTGCGTAGTCGATATTGTCGATGCCACCGAAGCCGCCATCGATAACGCCTTAGATCAGTGCATTCGAGCAGGCTATCGCCCCTGGCGAATTGAGCCTAGACTTTAGCGCCTCAACAGGCTCTTCTAGTGAAAAGCGCTGACAAAAATCTGCTACTAGTGCCACTTGCTGGCACTACTGCCGAGAGACGCTTGCTAGCAAAAACAATCCGGCACCGAGGCCTAAAAGTAACGGCAGCCAGCCTGCAATAAAAGGCGTGACCACGCCCGCTTCGCCCATAGCCGATGTAATAAAGCTCAGCAGGTAGTAACCAAAAATAATCACAACGCTAATACCAAAGCTCGTGGCCTTTCCTGTTCTTTGCGGGCGCACGCCTACCGCCGAGCCAACCAGGCCAAACACCACGCAGGCGAACGGAATTGCGTACTTGCGCTGAATGGCCACGGCCAGTTTACGCACTTCTTTCTCATCCCCAGTCTGAGCCAGAATATTCATATATTCTCGGGTCTCAGCAATATTCATTTCCTCTTCTTTTTTGGGTCGCTTAGCAAGATCTAGAGGCGTTCTCGGCAGCTGCAAATCTTGCCGATCGAATCGAATGATTTGCCGAAAAGAGCCCGTAGGAGACACGGCATAGATAGTGCCATTTGTGAATTCCCAGAGATTACGGGCAAAGTCCCACTGGGCAGCATCGGCACTGACAATTTGCTTGAGGCCGTTCTCCCCATCATCTTGAGAAAAATCGACGACCGTAATCCCCTTCATCACGGTGCCATCAAAGCTTTCTGCATGGAAAAACCGCACCAGCTCATCACCTTCTTGCTGCTGAAAGGTGATGTTGCCTTCTTTAAAGGGTGGCTTTTCTTCGTTTAAGGCTCTAGCTAATAGCAGGGCTGCCCGCTCTGTACTGGCTGGAGCGACTACCTCGTTCACCGCAAAGCTCAACCCAGTGATCAGCAAGCTCAGCACGACGGCTGGGACCACAATTCGCCGGACGCTAACCCCACAGCCTCGCATCGCAATCAGCTCGCTATCGCTAGAAAAGCGACTGAAGGTCATCATGGTTGCTAGCAAAGTGGACATCGGAAATGCTAACACTGTAAACGTCGGCAGACTCAGTAGAAAAATTTCAAAGGCTAGCGAGGCCGGTAGTCCGGCATCAGCGACCTTTCGAATCAGCTCGAACAGCGCGCCGATAGAAACCGCAATGGAAGAAAAAGCACCGACCCCAAACAGAAACGGTAGCGTCAGCTCACGGGCAATGTAGCGGTCCATAATAGACAGCCGAGGTAGCCAGCTAGAGAGTCGCTGAGTGAGAGTAGGTTGGGTAGTTGAGGTCATTACGTCTGCGCTACAGCTTACAGCTTGAAATCATCGCCTAAATAGTACTGTCGAACCAGTGGATTGTCGGAGAGGTCGTCGGCATTGCCAGATGCCAAGATTTGACCCTCGCTCATGATGTAGGCGCGGTCAATAATTTCTAGGGTCTCGCGAACATTGTGATCGGTGATGAGAACACCCATGTTGCGATCACGCAAATCACCCACAATCGTTTGAATCTCGGATACCGCAATGGGATCCACCCCAGCAAAGGGTTCATCTAAGAATAGAAATTTGGGTCCGTGGGTTCCTGCTGCTAGCGCCCGTGCCAGCTCTGTGCGCCGTCGCTCGCCCCCGCTGACCTGTATTCCCAAAGAGTCGGCTACTTTTTCTAATCGGAACTCTTTCATCAGCCGATTAATTCGCTGATCTCGCTCATGAAAAGGCACGCCTGTTTGCTCCATCACCAGCCGTAGATTGTCTTTGACACTCAGATTGCGAAAAATGCTAGCTTCTTGTGCCAAGTAACCAATACCCATCCGCGCACGTTTGTACATCGGCACGTTCGTAATGTCTTTATCGTTGAGTGACACTGTGCCTACATCCGGCTGCACTAAACCAGTTGCCATGTAAAAGGTCGTTGTCTTTCCTGCCCCGTTGGGGCCTAGCAATCCAACGATTTCCCCTTGTGCAACCGATAAGTTGACGCCTTTTACAACGGCGCGCTTCCCATATGTTTTTTGAACATTTTCGAGCACCAGCTTTAAAGGCGGGGCTTCGGAGAATAGATCTGCTGGCTCAGTATTGACCAAGGGACGAGGCATAGCGGCGCGGTTGTCGGCTCAGATATCAACAAAGTTAGCTATTCTACGGATAGTGAGCTTAAATCGTCGGGTAGCTCGTCGGGCGGAGTTGGCAGTGAAACCGGCGGCGGCGCAGTGGCGGGTGCGGGCTCTGAGGCTGAGGCCGGATCGTCTGGAAGCAGGTACACGGCTTCTACTTGACTGTTCGCATCTGGGGTAGCTACGAATCGACCTTCGGCGATCAGATAGGTAACCGTTTCGGCTTGCAGCGTGTTGCCTTCTTGAATGACGTCTACATTGCCACTGAGCACAATACGCTGCTCTCGGCTGTAGTATTGTGCCTGGGCAGACGTAGCGAATATCTGACGGCTAGGGTAGTCGATTCGCACATTACCAACGGCTGTGACCACCCCTGTGTTGGAGTTGGCTTCTACTCGAGCGGCCTTGAGCTGAATAGCACCGCCTGACTGAGCAACTGCCTGGGATAAAGGCGTAGGGAACAGGGTAGGGGCAAGCTGTAGAAGCAATGCGATCGCGCAGCTCAATGCAGCCTCGCGCCCAAAATTGAGTGAGAGGGCGTTGGGCACATGCAAAGCTCGCATGCCGGGTCGCCGATGCCGTATTTTTGGCCAATATGTCATTCTTTCAAAGGCGGAGGAACAGCCGCTCTGTTAATCATAGTAATAAGGGAGCGTTACCTGTTTGGGGTAATTGACCGATTTGCGAACTGGTGAAAAGCAAACCTTGAGCAGATCACGAGCAAATGAAGTCAGTCACGATAAGTAGATAGTTCCACATTAAGCCGTACTGTCGCCAAACAGAAGCAGAAAACGGTGTTGCGGCCTTCTACTGGTTATCTTTCATATGGCCTTCATTCGGCTTGGTTGTGAGACGTTATCTGAGGACGAGGTTTTGATTGATCTGCCATCAGGATGGCTAGATCCTTTTCTCCAGACGTCTGGACCCATTCGAGCCACTCCACAGACTGGTCAACTAGATCTTCTACAGCAATGCCTTGATAGCTAGGCTCAAATCGACGTAGGCGACCAATCCCTTCACCTAGTAAAATTGCGCCGCCTCGCCAGTTGAGATTGCCTAAGTGATAGAAAGCCACCGCAATCTGAAGAATGCCCTGATAGAAGGGCTTTTCTGCATAGTCAACCGCCATCCAAATGGCTTCTAGTGTGTCATGACAGGCATAGTACTGACCAGCATTGAATTCATCAATACCGCGCTGAAAATTCTGAGGCCGGAGATTATCGGGATGGTTACTCACAGAGCTGATTGGTTCGAAACGATTCGAGATGAGATTGACTTCGAGATGAGATGGATGCAAAATTGCGCCGCCGTCCTAAAAGGCAACTTTCAAGACTAGAAGCCAGTCATACAGTTTGACGAGTACTGGCAACATTACACAGCAACATTAAGTTTAAGGTGATATCCTCCACACTTAAGTACTGGGTGATGTAAAGAACAACATTCATTTTTAGTGTGGGGAGTAGATATCGATGGTGAGTTTTCCAATTGAGGCGGGTAGCCGAACTAGCAATCAGCTAGAGCAGGGGTCGCTGCCTGAGCGCAAAGAGGTATTTACGCCGATTGCGACAAACAGATGTCTGCTAGCGCCTTTGCCAAACACGCCGCTTTTTGGGACGGATGGCATTCGTGGCAAAGCTGGAAAGCTACTGACTGCGCCTCTGGCAACACAGGTTGGCTTTTGGGCAGGTCAAGTGCTTCGTCATCACGGCGAGTCGGGTCCAATTATTGTCGGACAAGATTCTCGTACGTCTAGCGACATGCTCTCGGCAGGGCTAGCAGCTGGCCTCGCAACCGCAGGGTTAGAGGTATGGAACTTGGGTCTGTGCCCAACCGCTGCCGTTGCGCACCTAGCGATCGGAAATGCGGGCGGTATTATGATCTCGGCTAGCCACAATCCGCCTGAGGATAATGGTATTAAGTTTTTTAATTCACAGGGTACTAAGCTTTCGGGCCAAATCCAACAAGAAATTGAAGCGGCTTTGCGTGGCGGTCATCTGCCAGAGCCAAACATATCTACGGCGATCGCATCTGACCTCACAGCTAGCAGCGCGCCTGGTCTAGTCACATCAACAGAATGGGGCCGCACCTATCAGCGCTCCGACTTAGTTGATCGCTATATCAGCTTTTTACATCAGCCTTTTCAGCCTCATCCTGACTTGAGCGGTATGCGAATTGTGCTCGACTTGGCTTGGGGCGCGGCAACGCGAGTGGCCAAGCAGGTATTTGAAGCAACTGGCGCTGACGTGGTGATTTTGCACGGATTGCCGGATGGTGATCGCATCAACGTTAACTGTGGCTCGACCCACTTAGGCACGCTTAAAACCGCCGTAGCAGAACTAGAAGCCGATATCGGCTTTGCCTTTGATGGCGATGCCGATCGGGTGATGGCTGTCGATGCCAAAGGCCGCATAATTGATGGTGACTACATTTTGTATTTTTGGGGCAAAACGCTCCAGCAGGCGAATAAGCTGCCCAACAATACAATTGTCTCTACGGTGATGGCGAACCTTGGCTTTGAGCGAGCCTGGGAAGCTTTGGGCGGCACCTTAGTCCGCACACAGGTAGGAGACCAGCACGTTCATGCCGAGATGATCAATCAAGGGGCCATGCTAGGCGGCGAACAGTCTGGCCATATTTTGTGTCACCACTACAGCCTGACCGGGGACGGTATTCTCACGGCGCTGCACTTAGCGGATCTATTGAAGCAGGCTGGATGCTCTTTGCCAGATCTGGTAGCCCAGAGCTTTGAGACCTACCCTCAGCGCCTAGAAAACGTGCGAGTTGAAGATTCGGAGGTTCGTCGCAACTGGCACGCCTGCGATGCCTTACAAACAGCGATCGCTCAGGCTGAATCGGCGATGGGCGACCAGGGCCGCGTACTCGTTCGCGCCTCTGGAACCGAGCCATTGATCCGCGTCATGGTGGAAGCTGCTAATGCACAGCTAGTAGACCATTGGACTGATGCGATCGCATTCCAAGTTTCGCGTCATCTAGCCTGAACCTAGCGCTAAACCAAAACCTTAACGATGATCTTTAGAACCACATCTAGGCTACGGCCACACTTCAAGTTTACATTGTAAGCGGCTTTGTAAAGATTTGCGAAGTCGCTTGAGTTCATGCTATCTCTGAATAAGCTTTTTTAATCAGCACCTATGACGGCGACTTTTTCGCATTCTTCGACGCAGACGGCTCAGGCACGCAGCGCCAATATCGTCTCTCATCCTAAAAAAGTGATTGCAGTTGGCGATAGCTTGATATACGGATATGGCGATAGCGAAGGCGGCGGCTGGGTTGAACGCCTCAGGCGGGGCTGGATGGACCCAGAGACGCCAGGACCCATTTTTTACAATCTGGGCGTACGCGGTGATGGTGTTTTGCAAGTTGCAAAGCGACTGGAGCAAGAGTTTTGCGATCGCGGTGAGCTACGCCATCGAACGCCCGACGTTCTCGTTTTATCTTTTGGGATGAACGATTCTGCTCGAGCCGGACGGACCAGTGGTCGCCCTGTTACTAGCCTTGAAACTTTTGAGCTAGCCTTTCTAAAGCTTTTACAGCAGGCATGCGTGCTGTGCCCGGTTTACTTTGTCGGAATGGTGCCCGTCAATGAGGCCGCTATGCCCTTTGCCAATATTTTGTATTACAGCCGCTTTGAGCAGCGCCGCTATAGAGACGTGATGCGCAGGCTATGTGAAGCGAACCAAGTGCCTTATCTGGATTTACTCGCGCAGTGGGAGCAGCAGAGTGACACATGGGTATGTGATCGCCTTTGCGGCGATGGTATTCATCCCAATGCCCTTGGCTATCGGACTATTCTAGAGACTGTCAAAGGTTGGCAGCCTCTGATCAGTGCCATCCAGTAAAATCCAGTAAAAATTTGGGACTTAGGGCAGCTTTCAACACGTTATCGATTTCTCGCCGGTTAATCTTGCTGATTCGAGAACTGATAGGCACCGAGGAAAGAGAGGGCGATCGCAAATCCCAGCAAAATTGGAATGCTATGCCAAGGGAACTCAGATAGCGGTTTGTAAGCAACTGAGCGGAGGCCAATCGTTGTATAGGTGAGTGGCAAAGCATATACAACTGGCTTTAGTGCAGCCGGTAGCGATGCCGGATCAAAAAATGTGCCACCCAAAAAAGACATCGGCACAATCAAAAAATTGTTAAATAGCCCAACGCTTTCTAACGACTTAACGTTGAGCCCAACAATAACGCCTAGTCCAGCAAACACAGCGCAGTTCAAGATTATCAGCAGATAAAACAGCGGATTGAGAAAGCTCCACACCTTGCCTGTGAACAAAACGGCAACTAGGACGACTGCAGTAGCCGTCATCAGGCCGCGCACAATTCCTGCCAGCATTTTGCCTAAATGTAAGGCCAGCGGATGCACCGGATATAGCAGCATTTCTTCAAACGTCTTAGAAAAAAGGCGCTCACCGCAGATTGAAAAGGTGGTGCCACCAAAACTAATTACCATCGAAGATAGAGCGACCATTCCCGGCAAAATAAACTCTAGGTAGGTATCGCCGGCTGTCGGTGTGCTTACACGGTCTAAAGAGCTGCCTAGACCTAGGCCAAATGCCAAAATGTAGATGAGAGGCGAGACTAGTCCCGATGCCGCAACCTGCGGAATCCGAACGCGAAGATCCAGCCAGTCTCCCCAAAAAACGGTGAGCGCATCAGAGAGTAAGGTGCTCAATGACTGCTTTGGAAATTTAAAGGCAGTTTTCACGGTGGCTTTCACAGACGGTGTCTTTCACAAAAATTGAGTCAGGCAAACTAGCCCAAAAAGAAGTAGGCTTTGCCACCCTTTATTGTGACGCTATTTTGCACACATTTGCCTACGAAAGGACAGGCTTCTTTTATAGCGATCGCGGCTGACCCTTTCGGTTAGCGAGGCAAAGGCTGGCCAAATGGAATAGGCTCTGGCCAACGGCTAGGACTTGAGGGCCGCTCTGTCTCATCCGCGAACGGCTCAGCAGCCGCCTGATTGTCTGTAGCCTGGTCGTCTGTGATTGATTCAAGCTCGGTAGTGATTTCACTCGTATCAGGTTCGCTGGCAATCCTATCTAGCGTAGGGATGGCTGAGGTCGGATCGTCCGTGATCGTTTCAGAATCATCCGGCACGGCTTCAACCAACGCTGTCTCAGCGCTGCTGGTGCCTCTATCAGTATCTACAGCATCGGTACCTATATCGCTAACAAATGGTGGTTCGGGGGTCTCGGTATCTGCCGCCTGCGAAGAGGTCTCTAAAGGCGGTTCACCAAGAGAAGTAGAATCGGCTGCGGGCGCTGGCAAAGGACTAGGCAAGATAGCAGGCGAGGCCGTATTCAGAGGGGGAACGCTGACAGGCTGGTTTAGCGGCACTGAAGGTTCAAGCACCGGTAGCTCTGAAAAATCGGGTAGCTGCGAAATCTCAGATGCCGGGATCTGTAGACTACTTGCAGAGGTACTCACGGCAGCGACATCATCTGCAAGTAGGATTTCTTGGGCACTGCCTTGACTGGCCTCTTGTGTGGCCTCTTGACTGGCCTCTTGACTGGCCTCTTGATTGGCGTCTCGGCTGGCCACAATTAATGCGGGTCGCACCTGCCACTGCTGGTCTCCACTCTGCGTGTCGGCTAGCGGCACGGCGGCCTGAGCATTAGACAGCACAGTGCCCGGCACAAATTCCATAACGACCCAAACGGTCTCAGGTGTCGCCTGCTCTATCGTGATGCCCTCGACCATGCCGTCCTGTACGGTTTGACCCATGACATCACCAACTTGTGTGTCGGGTAGCTCTAGCAAAAGCTGGTTGGGCGCAATGACCGAGACAGTTGGGGTGATCGTATCAGGAAGAACGAGTATGAGCGATCGCGTTTGCGCATCATACGTCAAGTCTCGTAGCGCTTCAGCCTTTGCAGGAAAAACACTGACAGCATTCAGGACCGCAATCCCCAGAAACAGCTCTAAAAGAGATAGCTTTGAAAAAAACAGCTTTGAAAGGAATAACCGTGGCAGAAGAAAGCCTAGCCGTCTACCACACCTCGATTGCTTGGCCATGAAATTGCTTCTACCAATAAAATTCAATGTAAGGATACGTCAAATTTAAAAAGTTCAATAGGTAGTTTTCTAGGAAATCGTTACTATCTTTCAAGAAACATCGGCATATTTCTGCTTGTAATTCGCCATCATAGAGACTGTGTATAGGACAACCCGATGGAACTTCACGATTTTTTTCTTTTGATTGGTCTACTTAGCCCAGGGCTTCTGCTCTCAGTTGTTGTCATGGCTGGCATGAGCGCAGGAGGCTAAGCAAATGGTCAGAACTGAATCCACTATGCTGCCTCTGGGTACCGCTGCCCCTAGCTTCTCGCTAGAAGATGTGGTTTCTGGCAAAACCATTACCCTCAGCGACTTTAAGGGCAAAAAAGGCTTTCTGGTAATGTTTATTTGTCAGCATTGCCCTTTCGTCAAGCACATAGAAAACGAACTTGCTAACATTGGGCAAGACTACGTTCCGCAGGGCATAGGAGTTTTGGCAATCAGTGCCAGCAGCATCGAAACGCACCCTCAAGACAGCCCCGACAATATGCGTGAGCAAGTGTCGCGGGCACATTTCAACTTTCCGTACGCTTACGATGCGAGTCAAGCCGTGGCCAAAAGCTATACGGCTGCCTGCACGCCCGACTTTTTTCTGTTTGATGGCGATTTGAAGCTAGCTTACCGAGGGCAGCTTGATGACAGCCGTCCTGGCAATGAAAAACCTGTCAATGGAAAAGACCTTAAAGCCGCGCTCGACCAGCTAGTTTCTGGGCAGTCTGTCCCCACAGACCAGATGCCCAGCATTGGCTGCAATATCAAGTGGGCTCCAGGGAACGAACCGGCTTATTTCGGGGCATAGCCGGAGCATAGGGCACTTGACTATTAGGACTCAGCTAGGGCTCAGCTAGGACTCAGCAAATGAGCGAATAACCTCACAAGGTCCATCCTCTGCGTCATACATCGCAGGCAAAGGAGGGGCCTTTTGAGTCGGTACCCAAGTTTGGAAATAGGCTTCTAGCGCCGCTACCATTGCAGCTTCCGGTTGCTCAATGGACTGATCTTGCTGGTAGGTCTGTAGCTGAACGCGCAAGGACTGAGGCACATTGACGCTAAGTGTTTGCATAGGGTTAGTCAAGGGTGAAAGAGCAGTTGAGAGTGAAAATACAATCAGATTTGGGTGTAGCTGAGACGAACCAATAAAGGCACGCTACTATCCGACAAAAGGTAGGTCTAATCGAGGATTGAACCGTTCAATATTTCGCAGTTCTTGGTACAGCGCTTTCTCTTCATCATCAAGCACAGTAGGCATTACAACTTCAATGTCTACGATTTGATCGCCATAGAGTCCCGGTCCGATAGGATAGCCCTTTCCAGTCAGCTTTAGCCGCTGACCAGACTGTACGCCCGGCGGAATCATCATATTGACGGCCCCTCCTAGCGTCGGCATGGCAATCGTCCCACCCAATATGGCCTCGCTAGGCGTAAGCGGCAGTCGGCAATAAATATCGCCGTCTTGCAGCGTAAAGTAGGCGTGCGGCTCTACCTCAATTCGCAGATATAGGTTGCCGCCGTCAATGCCTTGACCTTTTAGACGGATACGCTGTCCGGTGACCATGCCCGATGGCATGTTGACTTCAAGCGATCGCCCGTCTTCTAATCGAACGCGCTCTCGTCCACCGGCATAAGCTTTTTCTAACGGCACTGTTAGGTCAGCTTCCGCATCTCGCCTTGACGACGAAGGCGGCTGTCTGCGATAGCTGCTACGAGGAGCCTTTTGTCTAGCTTTTTCTTCAGGTCTGTTTCTATCGCTCTCTTGCGTTCTTTCTCTGCGCTCTTCGCTAGGCGGTGTTTGCCGAGTAGGCGGCGTCTGCTGAGTGGTAGCCGTTGAAGATCGATTAGCCGTTGCTCGACTCGCTCGCTGGCTCGGAGTCCGAGAAGAATTGGACGCCTGAGCTGTATCTTGGGCGGTTCGCCCAGCTGCCTGACGCCCACCAGACTGATGCTGCTTTAGCAACTGCTCTACAAAGTTGTCAAAATCTTCAAAGGCGCTGTAGTCAGAATTTTTGGTAGCAGGGCCTCTGCCAGACCATTTGCCCCAAACCTTCGCCCCGTCTTTCGCACCTTGCTGTTGCCAATACTGGCTGTACTGTTCATATTTCTGACGCTTGTCAGCGTCAGAAAGCACACCATAGGCCTCGCCAAGCAGCTTGAATTTTTCCTCAGCAGCCTTGTCCCCAGGATTGACGTCAGGATGATACTGCCGAGCTAGACCTCGATAGGCGCGTTTGATTTCCTCAGGTGTAGACGTTTTAGAAATGCCTAGAATTTCGTAATAGTCCCGAAAGTTTTGCATGGACGAATGCGTATCTCAATTGCGATTTAGAACCCGTGCGACTTAGAACCAATCATCGTCGTTGTTAGGGCGAGGCTGCTGAGGGCGAGAACGAGACTGGCTATTGTTTCGCTCGTCTTGTGAGCGGCTGTAGTTACTCTGCTCCTCGATTCGTCGATCGGGTGTGGCATCTGCTCGGTAGGCATTGCCTTCATTACTTGCCTGACCGTATTGCTCTTCAGGGTAGCCGGATTGAGGATAGCCAGGCTGTGAATAACCCGGTTGAGCGTAGTTATCTTGGGAGTAGTTATCTTGGGAGTAGTTATCTTGGGAGTAGTTGTCTTGCGAATAACTGTCTTGGGAATAGCCATCTTGGCGATAGCGGTCTTGAGCGTAGCTATCTTGCGGATAGCTGTCTTGGCGGTCATAGCCCTGCGGCGTGCCGCCGGTCTGATTTTGCGATGGATAGTTTTGGGTTGGTGGGTAGCCTGAGCCAGATGGGTTTCCTGACTGCGGTGAATAGTTTTGTGGTGGATAGTCTGGCTGACGGTTGCGATTGCGATCATCAGCGTATCTAGGCTGATCGTAGCCCCGCTGAGCGCCGTCCCCCCGGCCATAGCTGTCCTGGCTATAGCTGTCCTGGCTGTAGCTGTCTTGACTATAGCTATCTCGACCATAGCCGGCCTGGTCATAGCCAGCTTGCTGAGATCTGCTGTCAGCCGGGCGGTCGTATTCTGAAGGGTATGGCTGTCGAGAAGGCGCACTGCTTTGGTCGTAAGGCTGAGGATACCCAGGCGCTGGCTGAGGCGCAAGCGGAGACTGACGACGGCTGCTCTCCCAATCATCGCCCCAGTCGTCATCGTCCCAACTGCTTAATCTGCCTGCCGATGAGCCGCCTCGGTTCCAACTTGGAGAATCCCACTGAGATTGGGCGCTGTAGGGATTGCTTGGGTAGCCAGCGTAGCCACTACCTGCACCATATCCATAGTCGCCTGTGCGGTAGTAGTCGTCATCTTCACCCGAGAAGGCTTTTTTCAGAGTGTCGCCAATCTGGCCAAGAATGCCATCGCCATCGTCATCGAGATCGTATAGGTAGGCTTCGCGGTTTAGTTCGTATACTTCGTTTTGCAGATCCGCTTGGGCGATATCGATAGTGCGGTCATCTTGCTGCTCTAGCGCAGCTCGTAGCTCTTGCACAAGCCCTTCTATGCGGCGACGGCGATCGCGCCCAAACTGCATCCCGAAGTCAATCGCGACTTCTCTGAGTACTCTTTCAGCTTTAAAGGTAAGCGCTTCAGCTCGGTTTCGCTTTTCAATGCGATCGCGCTGTAGCCGATCTGTCGCCGAATTCTCCTCAGCCTCGCGGATCATCGTCTGAATCTCTGCTTCGGACAGGTTTGAGGCTTCTTGCACCGTAATGCTTTGCTGCCGACCGGTTGTTTTATCGAGCGCAGACACCTGCAAAATGCCGTTGGCATCGATATCAAAAGACACCTGCACTTGTGGAATGCCTCGGGGCGCAGGCGGAATACCCATTAGCTTGAAGCGCCCAAGCGACTTGTTATCGCTCACCATCTCCCGCTCACCTTGCAGAATATGCACCTCTACAACGGTTTGGTTGTTCTCAGAAGTAGAGAACGTATCCGAGCGCCGCACGGGAATGGTCGTATTGCGAGGAATCAGCTTTTTCATTACGCCGCCGACGGTCTCTAAGCCCAGCGACAGGGGCGACACGTCTAGCAGCAAAATGTCTTTAATTTCTTGACTGAGAATGCCAGCCTGAATAGCCGCGCCAACTGCCACTACTTCGTCTGGGTTGACGTTTCGATTAGGTGGTCGGTTCATCACCGAATACACCAGTTCTAGCACCATCGGCATCCGGCTAGCACCACCGACCAGCACGACCTCATCTATCTGACTAGGGGTCACGTTTGCATCAGCCAGGGCTTGCTTTAGCGGAGCCCGCATCCGGCTGAGCAAATCGCCACAGAGATCTTCGAAGTGCGATCGCTCTAACTTTGTTTCAATGTGCTTTGGCCCATCTTTTGTCGCCGTGATGAAGGGCAAATTAATTTCAGTTACCGGAACGCCTGACAGCTCGATTTTGGCTTTCTCTGCAGCCTCATTCAGGCGCTGGAGTGACTGGCGATCGCGTCGCAAATCCACCCCTTCCTTTGTCAAAAAATCTTCTGCTAGCCAATCAACAATCTTCTTATCAAAGTTGAGTCCGCCTAGCTGCGTATCGCCACTAGTCGAGCGCACTTCAAACACGCCGTCGCCCACATCTAGTACAGACACATCGAACGTGCCGCCACCCAGGTCAAATACTAAGACCGTCTGGTTGTACTGCTGCTCTAGTCCATAGGCCAAAGAAGCCGCTGTAGGCTCATTGATAATGCGCTTCACTTCTAGCCCGGCAATCCGGCCCGCGTCCCTAGTCGCCTGCCGCTGAGAATCGTTGAAATAAGCAGGCACCGTAATCACCGCGCCCGTTACCGGCTGGCCTAAATACTGCGATGCCTCTTCGGCCAGCTTGCGCAAAATCATCGCTGAAATTTCTTCAGGCGCAAAGTCCTTGTCTAGCCTTGGGCAGCGTATCTTTACGTTACCTGACTCACTGCGGCGCACCGTGTAGGGCACCCGCTTAGAATCTGGCGACAGTTCGTCGTATTTGCGGCCAACAAATCGCTTCACCGCGTAGAAAGTATTTTGAGGATTGAGCACAGCCTGACGGCGAGCCATCTGACCAACTAGCTTCTCGCCTTCTTTACTAAAGGCCACCACCGATGGGGTTGTTCTCATTCCTTCTGCATTGGCAATTACGACGGGTTTACCGCCTTCCATCACCGCGACCACAGAATTGGTCGTGCCGAGGTCAATGCCAACTACCTTACCCATGCGAAGCGTTTCTCCTCATTTAATACTCAAAGCTGATACTCAAAGCCTGCAAATACTCAAAATTCGCCAATACTTAAAGTTTGCAATTACTCAAAGCCTATAGTTTAGAGCCCGAATGCTCTGATTAAACAGTTTGATTCTGATAACGCTGGCCGACTAGCTCTCTCATCATAAGCGCTTCGTGTTGTTATCGCCTGAACACCACCGGGTGCTGATTTCTGCGGGCTTTTATCATCTTTGCCTACATCTGACAAAACTTGGCTGATCAATCTTTTCATCATAGAACGGTGCCACAGCGAATACTTTAAAAAACCACATCTGCCCGTCATTTCTTGCTACTATTGTTACTCAATGAGCGGATGTGGCGGAATTGGTAGACGCGCTAGATTTAGGTTCTAGTGTCCTCGTGACGTGAAGGTTCAAGTCCTTTCATCCGCATCAGGCCATGGCTAACGAGCCAGCTATTTAAAGAGTGCCCGGCGGTGTGTAAGCTGTCAGGCACTTTTTAGTTGGGAGGGTTAACTTGAAAGAAGCAAAGATGCTTCAGGTGAAAATCTGCGGGATTACGCAGGTAGAGCAAGGAGTTGCGATCGCACAATCAGGCGCAACGGCACTCGGCTACATTTGTGTGACGCAGTCACCGCGATATATCACACCCGAAGCTATTGCAGTCATTACATCTGCAGTGGAAGCCAAGTACCCGCAGGTGCAGCACTTTGGAGTATTTGCAAACGAAGAAATCGCGAGGATGGTCGCGATCGCCCGCAGCACAAACTTCACCACCCTCCAGCTCCATGGCAGCGAGACTCTAGCGCTCTGCCAACTCCTACGCGATGCTCTAGAGATATCAGGACCATCTAACATTCAGCTCGTCAAAGCTCTGCGCATTCGCGAAGCATCGGATCTTGAGGAAGCCCATCGCTATGCACCCTACGTTGATGGGCTCTTGCTCGATGCTTATCATCCAGACCAGCTCGGCGGTACGGGCAAGACCTTAGACTGGCAGGCGCTCAAGAGCTTTTCGCCAAGCTGTCCCTGGTTCTTAGCCGGCGGACTAACGCCAGATAACGTACTTAGCGCACTGTCTCAAGTATCGCCAAACGGCATTGACCTCTCTAGTGGAGTAGAGAGGTCGCCAGGAGATAAGGATATGGAAAAAGTACGGCGCTTGTTTGCGCAAATATCTAACCGCAACAAACCCATAGGCAAATAGTTTGCAAGTCCACTCTACTGCTCTATTTCACCGCTACCCAGTACTTGCTCATAAAGTAGTTAAAGGTTTTGACATCTGTGAACCCAGCGCTCTCCAACCGCGCTACCAAATCATCGCCAATATAGTTGCGATAATAAGGTTCGTGGAACATCGCTGGGAAATTCTCCATTAGCGGCTCAAACTCAGGAGAGTCCATCGTCTGCACAGAGTCGCAGATGACAAAAATGCCGCCGGGCTTGGTAACGCGAAAGGCCTCGTCAATTACATTTTGCCGCGCATCGGCAGGCAGCTCGTGGAACAAAAAGGTGCTAGTAGTCGCCTCAAAAAACTCATCAACAAAGGGCAACGCTTCGCCGTTGGCTTGAATTAGCTGCGCGGGAATATTGCCTTTGATATGGACCAGATTTTCACTTGCTTTGCGGATGTATGCCGGGGAAAGATCGACCCCATACAAAGCGGCCTGAGGAATAGCCTGATTGATCAGTGTCAGACTATTGCCCGTCCCGCAGGCAATGTCGAGCACTTTTCTTGGCTGAGGGGAACTGCCAGTATCTACAGGCATAGACATCAGGTGCTGCTTTAGCGGCGCTAAAATGCGGCGACGCATAGGGGCGGCAGTACCGTTGAAAAGAACCTCTACCTGGAGGTCGTACATGTCAGCAGAGATTTTGCTGAAGTAGCCATCGGTCTGGTGGTGAAAGTTTTGGACGTAGTAGGCAGGATAGCCGTTTGTATCAATTCCTTCGCTAAATTCTTGATGGCGCTTGTTACTGGCACGATCCCAAATCTTTGGCAGGTCAAGCCATAGCTCTGGGTAGTAGCGGAAGAAGTCGTCCCAACGGTTTTCAAAAAGAGATTGCTTAGGATAGACGTTCTTTTCAGCGTCTTCCCAATCGGCGTTGAGCAAATCTTTAATGCGATCTTGAATGAGCTGAAGCATTTCAGGGTTAAGCGGATTGGGTTCTTCGCGCTTGCTGCCTGAGGAAATTGTGTTTAAGAACTGGGTACTGAGCGTTTTATGGGCATAGCCAAAAACCTGCTTGCCCTGCTGAAAGGTCTCGTATGCGATCTTCGTGAGCGAGTCAGATGTGAGGGGAATGGGGATAAGCGTGTCTGGCATAGAATTTGGAGGTTGGCTGAGCTTAATTTCTACATAGGATTATTATTTTCTATTGTAAAAGAATGTTACAGACTCTGCGGCGTCTACTCAGGAAATATGACTTTAGAAAGAAAAGGCCGCCCCTGATACGAAGGACGGCTTTTGAATCTACTTGCTTGAATCGCTATCTGCACTGCTTGGATTGCTATCTACTTGATGAAAAGCATCTCTTCGTAAGTAGGCAAAGGCCACAGATCGTCTGCAATTTCGCCTTCTAAGGCATCGGCGGCGGTGCGAACTTCATCCATCAGAGCGCGAACGGTACCTGCACAGAACTGCATATGGTCTTCGGTAGAGTCGAAGTCATGCTTGCTGCTAGCTTCTTCTAGCTTGCTAGCGCTCTCTAACAAGGATTGGGCTAGACCAGCTACCTTCTCGACAGGCGCTTTGTCCATATCAATGCCGACATCGCTGAGATTAGCGAGCGCACCTGCAGCCTCGCTCAAGTGGCGCAGCACAGACGGATAAATCAATGTCTTCGCCATATCGACCACCAGCTTAGCCTCAACCTCAATCGAGAGGACGTACTGCTCGGCGTACACCTCATAGCGGCTGTGTAGTTCAGTAGGTGACAGTACGCCCGTGCTCTCAAACAGCTGCTTAATACTGTCAGACTCTAGGTAAGGAAGCGCGTCAGCGGTAGTCGGAATATTCAGCAGTCCGCGCTGTTCAACAGCTTCTTGGTGCCACTCTTCAGAATAGCCGTTGCCGCCAAAGACAGCCGCACCGTGCTTGTCCATAATGTCTTTTAAGACAGACTGCACTGCGTCGCCCACGTCTCCGCCGCCCGAAAGCTTACCTTCTAGCTGGTCTGCGATCCAGCCGAGCGAGTCTGCCATCATTGTATTGAGAGCAATCAATGGGCCCGATACCGACTGGCTAGAGCCCACAGCGCGAAATTCAAAGCGGTTGCCGGTAAAGGCAAAGGGAGAGGTACGGTTGCGATCGCCCGCGTCTTTAGTCAATGGTGGCAGCGTATCTACGCCTAGGTGCATCTGACCTTTGTGGCTAGAGCCGGTTAGATTGCCATCTTTAATCTGGTTAAAAATATCTTCGAGCTGGCTACCTAGGTACACCGACATAATTGCTGGTGGCGCTTCGTTGGCTCCCAATCGGTGGTCATTACTGGCCGTAGCAATCACCGCCCGCATCAGCGGTCCATACAGGTGAACGCCACGGATCACTGCGCCGCAGAATGCCAAAAACTGGAGATTTTCTTCTGGCGTATCGCCAGGATCGAGCAGGTTGCCCTGGGTCGAGTTCCCAATCGACCAGTTGACGTGCTTACCAGAGCCGTTGATGCCGGCGAACGGCTTCTCGTGCAGCAGACAAATAAAGCCATGCTCTTTAGCGGTGTCGCGCAGAGTCGTCATCAGCTGCTGCTGATGGTCACTGGCCACGTTCGCAGATTCATACACTGGCGCGATCTCAAACTGACCGGGGGCCACCTCGTTGTGGCTCGTCTTAGCCGGAATGCCTAGCTTATAGAGCTTTTCTTCTACATCGTGCATGTAAGCCTGCACGCGCGGTGGAATCGCACCAAAATAATGATCGTCAAACTGCTGTCCTTTGGCTGGCGCTTTGCCAAAGAGCGTGCGGCCTGCCATTAGCAAGTCAGGTCTTACGCTGGCAAAGTTTAAATCGACCAAGAAATACTCTTGCTCGGCCCCACAGCTAGAGTTAACAGCTGACACATCGCTATTACCTAGCATTGTCAGCAAGTGCTTAGCCGCTTTATCAACCACCGCAATAGAGCGCAGCAGAGGCGTTTTCTTGTCGAGGGCTTCACCTGTCCAAGAGACAAAAACGGTGGGAATACAAAGCGTTGCACCGTGCTCAGTTTCTAGGATGTAGGCAGGGCTAGTCACGTCCCAGCCGGTGTAGCCACGTGCTTCGAAGGTGTCGCGAATGCCGCCGTTGGGGAAAGAAGATCCATCCGGCTCGCCTTGAATCAGCAGCTTGCCCGAAAATTCTGAAATGATGCCGCCATCGCCCTGAGGTGAGATAAAACCATCGTGCTTCTCAGCCGTTAGACCCGTGAGCGGATAGAAAACGTGAGCATAGAACCTAGCACCCATGGACATTGCCCAGTCGCGCATCGCCCCAGCAACAGCATCTGCAACGGCTGGATCGAGCTTCTCACCAGTTTTGATGGTTTTTTTGAGTGACTTAAAGACCGCTTTAGGGAGGGTAGCCTGCATTTTGCTCAGACTAAAGACGTGAGAGGCCCAAATGTCTTCTAGTTTTTGAGGAGCTTTAGGTTCAATGGACTGCTTGTTTGTGATTTCGTAAATGGCTTGCGCGCGCGACTCGTTTCCAGTCATATCGTCTTTCCTAAGTTGTTAGGGGCAGGCTATCGTAGGTCGTTAACAATCGTATGGATAGCGTTGGGTAGATTTTGTATACTTGTATACGAAATATCTAACAAGTTTTGTTGAACCGTCTTTTGTGCAGTCGTTGGCAATCATCGTAAGACTGCCTATCTGGGAGGAACTAAAGAATTGCGATCGCATTCAGTACATCTTTTCAAAACATTTCAAAAGATGTCTTTTGCAGCGCGAATTGTAAACTTTTCCTTCGATACTCCTCATATTTTCAGCGGTCTCAAGAAGGGCAATTAGCTGTCATGGTAGACTAAGAGCCATCACATACAAGATGCTAAAGCCTTTGCTGCTTGCGCTTTTAGAGCCATCAACGTTGGGAGAATTTAATGCGAGATACGGTCACAAGTTTAATTAGCAAGTACGACACTACGGGTCGTTACCTCGATCGTGATGCCATAGATTCTTTGCAGTCGTACTTCACCACTGGAATGGATCGGGTGAAGGTTGCAGGAATGATCAGTGCAAACGCGGCCGAAATTTCTAGAGAAGCTGGTAAGCAGCTATTTGAAGAGGTTCCTGAACTGATTCGTCCCAGCGGTAATGCGTACACCACTCGTCGCTATGCTGCCTGTCTGCGGGATATGGACTATTACTTGCGCTATAGCAGCTATGCACTGGTTGCCGGTAATAATGATGTGCTGTTAGAGCGAGTGCTTCAGGGGCTGCGTGAGACCTACAACTCGCTTGGCGTGCCGATTGCGCCTACGGTACAGGGCATCCAGATTATGAAAGAAATGGTGAAAGACAGGGCGATCACAGCGGGTATCCAGGACGTTTCCTTTATCGATCAGCCGTTTGACTTTATCTCTCGCGAAGTCAGTGAGGTCAGCATATAGATTGGGCACAGCTTGCCCGATCGTGGACCAAATCGCTAGCTAAGTCATTAGATTCAAACTTATCAGGCTAGTGATCAAAAACATATTGCCCTTCTCCAAGTTTGGAGAAGGGTTTTTTGATGAATAGAAAGCGATAGTTTTGACGGATAGGGCATGAAAACGGGAATAAGGAGCTAGCTATTATGTTCGCGCTTGGCATTGACTTTGGGACTTCTGGGGCGCGGGCGATCGCAATAGGTTCGGCAGGGCAAATTGTCGCTCAGGTGCGGCATCGCTTTGCGTCAGAAGAGGTCTGCGATCCGCAAGCGTGGCAGCAGGTACTGTGGCATCTGTTGGCGTCAATTAATCCGTCTGTATTAGCAAAGATCTCACATATTGCTATCAACGGCACCTCCGCAACGGTACTGCTGTGCGATCGTCACTTACAGCCGATCACACCCGCCCTTTTGTATAACGATCCCACTGCTCGCGCCATGGCGACTGGTCTCCAAAATCTTGCCCCCTCAGGCAGTCCTGCTGTAAGCGCCACGTCTAGCCTAGTAAAAGCGGTTTGGTGGCATACAAAACTGCCATTAGCAGTGCGTGAGCGAGCGTTTAGACTGTGTCATCAGGCCGACTGGCTCACGGGGCTGTTGCACACACAGCCGCCTGTTAGCGACTATCACAATGCCTTAAAGCTGGGGTATGACGTGCGATCGCTTACCTATCCCGACTGGCTAACAGCTCTACCCATCGCTAGCTGGCTGCCGCCAGTGAAACCACCTGGAGAAGCGATCGCCGCCATCGCGCCGAATATTGCCCAACGCTTTGGCCTGCCCAGCACCTGTCAGATCCATGCAGGAACCACCGACAGCATTGCCGCCTTCTTAGCCAGCGGAGCCAGTCAGCCAGGAGACGCGGTCACCTCTTTGGGATCTACGCTTGTATTGAAGCTGCTGAGCCCAGTTCCCATCGACAATCAGACATTTGGCATTTATAGCCACCGCCTCGGCGATTTGTGGCTAGTCGGCGGGGCATCGAATACAGGCGGCGCGGTGCTACAGCAGTATTTTTCTACAGCGCAGATCGTGGCTCTGAGTGCGCAAATCGCCGAGCAAAAAGATTTCTCTGAGTCTTGCAAGCTAGATTACTATCCACTAACCTCACCAGGTGAGCGCTTTCCGATCAATGACCCAGACTATGCGCCTCGGCTGACGCCCCGGCCTGAGCGAGATGTGGATTTTTTGTATGGACTGTTGGATGCGATCGCTCGAATAGAATCCAAAGGCTACAAAAAACTGCAAGCTCTTGGCTCACCTGCCGTACGACAGGTTTATACCGCAGGCGGTGGGGCACAAAATACCGTTTGGCAAGCCCTAAGACAGCAGCATTTAGGCCTTCCAGTTCTAAACGCGGTACAGACAGAAGCAGCCTATGGAACGGCAAAGCTGGCGCTAGCAGGACTGAGCGCCTACCAAAGTGCTAATATCGACCCCTAATCTTAAGTCGCTGTTATTGTGCCGCTACTCCCTTGAATCGTTTTCTATGCAAAAGCCCTGCCAAACAACCATTCAGCAGGGCCTGAGCTATATGTCGCAGAGTGTGTGCCGCACGGCATATGTCACAAATTATGCGCCACAAAACATATTACAAAGCTGTATTTAGCGCCAGTGTAACCCTCGATCTAGCCACCTAGCTGGTCGCCTCGACGGTACTGCATATAGGCCGCGACGAACAAGCCAGCTAGGGTAACCGGAATAAGTCCCAGAACGATGCCAGACAATAAAGGCTCTACCACAGTAATTCTCCTAATCTCTACCAACAATATCTTAAAGGATAGAAGGCCAGGATGGAATGGGTTTTCTAATAATCCAAAGCGTAGGGTCCGAAGCAGTTAAACAAGGTAATGGAGCGCATTTGAGACTACTTTTAGAAGAGATCACTTGAATTATTCTCTGTAAAAATATTAAGGTATGTATACTTAAAAGTATCTTCTCAAAGCATCTTTCGAAGTGCTGGGTTGCTAAGTCAAGGATATGCAAGAGAAAGCAGTGCCGAATCAAACTGAAGAGCGCGCTCCGCTAGACAGCCACGATCTTAGTGAGGCCGTGATAGAGCGTTCTGCAAAGCGCGTAATAACGATGGTTTTTGGACTGGTGCTATTACTGTGTTTGGCGCTGTGGGGTATGTACTCACTGCAGCCTAGCGATCCTTATATTCAAAGCGTGCTTCAGCTAGCGGGCAATGCTGATCGGGGCCATGACATTTTTCAGCTAAACTGTGCAACCTGTCATGGGCTAGAAGAGGCTGGTGAAGTGGGGCCAGATTTGCACGGTGTGTCGGAGCATAAGTCTCGAGTTGCATTAATTCAGCAGGTAATTAGCGGTCAGACACCGCCAATGCCTCAGTTTCAGCCCAACGAGCGAGATATGGCTGATTTGCTGGCATTTTTAGAGGCACTCTAAGGAGCCATTCTGCTCAGGGTTTCCCCTTGCGACTAGCAAATCAACGGGTGCATTTGTTAATTTGCTAGTCGAGTTAGCGGTTATTCCTAGAGACTTCTAGCGGCAGTGAATGTAGCGGCAGTGAATGTCGTAGCCAACTCGACAGAAGCATTTTTCCAGACGGGTTCTGTTCGAATCTCATCTCAGAGTCGTTATTTTAGGACTGCTATTTCAGGACCGTTGTTTTAGAGCGGCTACTTCCAGTGGGCCGCTTCGCAGTTGACTATTTTGGTCAAAATAGCTATTTGCTCTGGCGACGACATTTTTTGAATGAGGTCTTCCGCGCCGACGTTCGTTAACTCCATCTGCAGGCGAATGTGATAGGCCTCTTCTATCGTATTAGCTTCAGGAAGCACACTCCGAGCCTGATTCTCTACATAAGACAAGCGAGGATCGAACCCAGTGCGTTCTGCTAAGGCAGTAATGACGTATTGCTGTTCAAGGCGTGCGATCGCATTTAGCTTACCTATCGGCATTGCCATGATGGCTGCGGCCTCTACTTCAGAGATCTGTCGCTGCAGCCAGGCTTCAGCAGTAGAGATAGGCCAGTCAGTGGTCTCTTCATCGACCTTTGCAAAGGCATGGGCTTCAGCATAAGACACCTTACCGTCTTGGCTGTAGTCGGCTGAGGCGACCAGGTTACCAAGGCGATCGCGTCCCGTCAGCCCCGCAAAAAAACTAGAGCTATAGTCTTTGTAGTCAGCCTCATTTACTGCGGGCGTGCAGCCCACCGATGGCCGCGATGCAACCGTTGCAAAGAAACCGCAGCGCGTCTGCAAAGCCACTGGCTGCTCAGGATCGCCATTTTCATAAATCATGTTGGCGAACGAACCTGAGTAGCACTGGGCCATCATGGTGACAAAAGGCTGATCGGCAGGCAAAGGTGCTAGCCAGCTCGTGAATTTCTGCACCGAAACAAAGGCTTCCTCCCACAAGATCAGCCAGTTGTTGTCTTCGTTATCTGCGTTGTAAGCGCCATGGCCCGTGAAATAAAAGAAAGACGGACAGGGCTTTTCTGCCTCGGCCACCGCTCTAAACCAGCTATATGTGTTCTCTAGGGTTGCGCCACCGTCCAGATTTGGAATGTCGGGTGCCTTGAACTGCTCGTCACCATTTTCGTCCAGATAGCGGACGGTCTCTTCTCTGGGCATACCGCTCGCAAAAAACAGGCTGGCCAAGGTGGCAGAGAAGCCGAGTTCGTTAAGCGATCGCTGAAAGTACAAAACATTTTTTCTAAGGCCACCTCGTTATAACTTGGTGCACCACCGCCTGCGATCGCTGCAAAATAGGTACTCACCTCAGCCGGTAGCTCATGCTCTTTCAGCAGGATGGTAGCCTCCAACGCGAAGCGCCGTTCCATCGTTTAGCGATGGGTGCCAAGTTAAGGTTACGCGACAATAGTCAAGGGGTGCCAAAAGAGTGTAGGAAAGGGTTATATCGTTCAAAGCCCTAAGCTTCTCAGATGAGTCATCGCTATAGCCGCAATCCAGATCACATTCGCCGCCGCAACGTGCCCGCTCCGGACAATGAGGCGATTGATGAACATCTGAGATTGCTTCTGAGTCCAGTAGTCTATAGCCAAGCCGCGTACTATCGAACCCTAGGGATGCGTTCACGCATATTGACACTGCCATTGATGGTGGCAGCGGTAGTGACGCTGTTGTGGAAGCAGGTGCCCTCGGTTAATGAGTTAACCCGTCAGTTGAACCGCAAAGACTTGCTGTGGGCAAAGGCAGTGAGCGTAAGCCGTCAGGCGGTAAGTGCGCGCTTTCTGAGTTTTCCGAATGAGTTGTTTGAGGGCGTATTTCAGGCACTGCTGCCGACATTGAAAGCGCGTTGGGCCGAGCGCACTCGCCCGCTGCCCGTGAGCGTGGCCTATGCGAGAGAACACTTTGAGCAGGTGTGGGCGGCAGACGGTTCGGTGCTAGAAGCGCTATTCCGCAAGCTCAAGAGCCTAGAAGCGATGCCAGCCGGACAGCTGGCAGGCAAAATCTGTACGGTGATTGAGCTTGGCTCTCAATTGCCGGTACAGATTTGGTTCTCTGAGGATGCCAAAGCCCATGACTGTCAGTTCCTAGATGATTTGTTGGCCCTAGCGACGGCCAAAACCCTGCTGATTCTAGACCGAGGCTTTTACGACTTTGAGTGGTGGGCTCGGTTGGTAGCTCAAGGCACCCAGTTCATTTGTGCCGGTAAGTCGAACCTGGCTTACACCGTTCTCCAGGAGTTCTCGCTCACCCATGGCCTCCGAGACCGCCTGATTGTCGTCGGCAAAGACAAATCAGGCGAGCCCTTAGTCCGGCTTCGGTTGATCGAGGTGCGCAAAGGCAAGGGCTGGTATCGATACCTCACTTCTGTACTCAACCCCAAAGTCCTGCCACCTTATGTGGTGGCCGATTTGTACGCTCGCAGGTGGCGGATTGAAGATGCCTTTCACCTGGTGAAGCGGCTGTTGGGACTGGCCTATCTTTGGACCGGTTCGCTCAATGGCATCAAGCTCCAAATCTGGGCGACTTGGTTGATGTACGCCGTCTTGAACGACCTCTCTGATGCCGTTGCTCAGGCGGTTCAACTACCGCTTGAACGCATCTCTAAGGAAATGGTTTGGCGCGGTCTCTATCATTTTAATGATGCTTATAATCGCGGCCTTGCCTCTGACCCCATCGCTTATTTAGCTGCCCCTGAAAATCGTGACCTGAGCGTCGTCAAAACCATTCGTAAACCGCCTAGGATTATCAACCTTAACCCCTATATCTCTGCCCTTTCAGGCTCTTCTTGACTAATCCCTTTTTGTTCTAACTTGCTACCCATCCGTTTAGCCTAAAATCTGACAAGCTGAGAGCCCCACAGCCAAAATGCTAAAACCAGCGGCTGTAGTCATGCTCTGATAGAGTCGCCTGGTCAGCGGTTCTTTCAACCGACCCTTCAACCGTCCTAGTCGCACGCTTAGCAGCGATCGCAGGCGTCCTTTCATATGGCTCCACCAATTTTTCTAGTCGCGCTCTTGCTATCTCCAACCTTATCCTGCTCGCAGATAGGCAGCCAATCCTAAAGTAATGTTGGCCATCATATCCAGGTTCAACGTCTCAATCGTATCCGCAGCGGTGTGATAGTGCGGATTGCGCAGATGGGCCGTATCGGTCACCATCATGGCCGCGTAGCCCACGTCCCAAAAAGGTGCATGGTCGCTGTAGCGTGTCGGTGGAATCTGTTTACCACCATTGACTACTGGCAGCCACTGGCAGGGTGCGCCCGCCTGCTTTAGCCGACGCTTGATGGCCATCATTTTAGGCAGCGTTTTTTCATTGCCAATAAGGGCGATAAAATTGCCCACACTAGGATAGAAGTGGCTGAGCAGGTTAAGGGGATACTGCTGTGACTGGGTAGCCGAAGAGAAATAACCCAACATCTCTAACGACAGCATCAGGTGCAGCGGTTTCTGGGCCTGTCGCCAGCTTTGGGCGCAGCTTGTACTGCCTACTAGCCCATATTCCTCTAAATCGAACGCTACGAAATAGACCGATCGCTTAGGCTTTTGCTGCGATAGCAACCCGGCGAGTGCCAGCATAACGGCCACCCCACTGGCATTATCATCGGCCCCAGGCGAGCCAGGAACCGTATCGTAATGAGCACCCACTAGAAAAGGAGCCAGATTGGGCTGTTGCCCAGGTATCGACATCTGCCAGTTACAGTACTCTTGGCCTCTAGATTTAAAGCGTTGAGCACTCACCGTGCCCCAAAGCCCTAGCTGTGAGCGAATATAGTGCTGGGCTAGCTGATGAGCGCCAGACGCCAGAAAAGGATCTCTCGGTCCGCCCAAAGACTGAAGATGCGTTTTCAGGGTTTGAATAATTTCTGGCACTGTTTCTAGCACTATCTTTGGCAATATCTTCACTCGCCATCATAGATGGGTTCGCTGCTTCTACATCGCTGCTTCTATGAACAACAACCGCAAGCCTCGACGCCAGCTTTCTCGGGTGCGAATTCACATAGAAAACGGACGCCTTCATGTTTTAGGCATGGGCGGCTGGTACTCGTATTGGCGTGAGCCTTATTATCTGCTACTCACGATTCCTTGGCAGGGATTTTTGGCCATCACTGTAAGCGTGTATGCGCTGGCTAATGCCTTTGCCGCCCTGCTGTTTTTGCTGGGCGGTGAAGGCACTATCGTCAACGCCCAGCCCGGTTCATTTGTCGATGCCTTTTTCTTTAGCGTGCAAACCTCTGCCTCCATTGGCTATGGCGTTATGTCGCCAGGAAATGTCTATGCTCACTTGCTGGTCACCTTGGAGGCCATTGTTTCCCTGATGGGTATTGCGGTCCTTACAGGGCTTGCCTATGCTCGTTTTGCTAGGCCGACTGCGCAGGTGCTATTTAGCAAAGTCGCGGTTGTTAGCACGTTTCAGGGCACGCCAACGCTGATGTTTCGAGCCGCTAATGAGCGCCGTAATCAGATTGTAGAAGCGCAAATGCGGGTCTACCTGACGATAGACGAGTTTGAGAGTGATCGAATGATGCGTCGGTTTTATGAGTTGGGTCTATTGCGCGATCGCACACCCAGCTTCTTTCTCACCTGGACAGCCTTTCATCCTATCAACCCCAACAGCCCTCTCTACGGCCTGTCAACCCAAGATCTGATCCGCAGTAGCGCTGCGCTCTTAGTCTCTCTTAGCGGAATCGATCAGACTGTCGTTCAATCTGTTCATGCTCGTCATACCTATTACGCCAGTGATATTCTTTGGCACCACAGCTTCAAAGACATCATTCATACAGTCACACTCGAGGACACCGATACCAGAAGCTCCGCTCGCTACATTGATTTTTCGGACTTCCACGAAGTGGAACCTGACTTAGAACACGCAGTGGAACCTGATTTAGACACTTCGACATCAAAAAGCTGATGAGTAAGATTAGTTTTTCTAAATCAAAAATTTTCTAAACATCCGGGCGACAGATAGGAAAGCACTGACTAGCTAAGCCTTCTGGCCCTTCGCTCAGTCAAAAGAAAGAGGGGATCGCCTATCAGCCATAGCTTAAGTCGGATTTCTATTAAGGAGGTTAAGGCTATATAGTTGTAAGCGTCGATACAAAACGTTCGGTTTTTGTACTGCGTAGAGGCGATTGTTGCCCCGCTCTATCACCGCTAGGTGACTAGATGTCGAAAAGTGACCAGAAGAGGATCTAAAAGATCAATGAGTAGTCGTTAAAAGAGACCTAAAGAGATTGGCTCTAATGCTTTCTTTTATCGCCTGCATCGTCGCCTGCTCAATTGCGCTATAGCGATTGACAGACAAATCTCTTCCAAGTGTGTTGTCGTTCATTCGAATAAATGGATTTAGCTCCAGCGCTACCGCCTTCTCAAGAATCTGTCCCACTCCTTGTCTCTAATACGGTGGATTTACCGCCAGATCCTGATCTAGAGGCCGGTTCGGCGATTGATGAGTCAACGGTTCAGCTATCATTTTTACCGACGTCTTCGACGCTGGGCTCTTCTCAAGCGATGACGCGGCAAACAGTCGGGCCTTCAACCAAGCCTTTGCCTGCTGCGCTGATGGTGAGTATTGCTGGGTTAGATAAAGCGTCAGTGACACCTGCTGGTTTTCTCTCAGGTGCAGTCATGGCCCGTTCGTTCAGCTTTGTGGGCCAGGCGTGGCGCTTAGCGCATGTTGGAACTCACGCTAGCAGCAGCATTGTGAACCAGCCGAGCTATAGCACGACGGTACCAATTCAGTGGGCGAGCCGCGATCGCTGGCAAGCAAGCGTTTCACCTGTAGATGTCCAGGTAAGACGAGTCCAGGGCAACGCTCTGATCGCTCAAATGGAAAACAGTGTCTGGTCAGCGGCTCTGACAGAACGCTGTCTACCCCAAGCTCAGCGGCAGCTCAAAAACAGCGTGTACTACAAAATTAGTATCGGTGACCAAACGCTGGGCTATGTAGCCAACGAAAAACGTGCTTACTTGCTCGCCCAGCAGTTAAAGCGGCTAGTTCGACAGGCTTCTTTTGATCCAGAAGCGATCGCAGCCTACCCGATTGCAGAAGGTTCGGCGATTAGCAGCGCTGAGGCATATGTCGGTACAGCCAGCCAGCCGCTGTTTTCTGTAGGCGAGTTTATGGCTGAAGACGTAGGCTATTCGCCGGACTGGGCCGCGATCGCCTGGGCCAATAATCTACGCCTAGCGCTAGCAGTTGAACCGCTATCTGTGGGTGAAACCCTTAAGGGATTAAACAATCTAGAAGACTCTCGGCTCGAAATATCTGGGGAAGCATCTTGGTATGGGCCCTATTTTCACGGGCGAGCTACCGCAAACGGTGAAACCTACAATCAAAACGACCTGACAGTAGCGCACAAGTCCTTGCCGTTTGGGACGCAGCTACAGATAAAAAATTTGGTGAATGACAAGACAGTCGTTGTACGGGTGAACGATCGAGGGCCTTATGTAGGCGATCGCATTTTGGATCTATCTAAAGCTGCTGCTGACTGCTTAGAGAGCGATGGCGCAGGCGTCGTTCCGGTTGAGGCAACAATTTTAAAGAGTGCTATTTAGTACTTACTATCTAGCGCTGGCTACCGAGTGCTCACTGCTCAGATCTCACCTATGAGCAGTGAGCGTCAAGGGGGCGGAATCAATGCTTTCCGTAACCTGCGGTCAATTTGCCCTAGCGTATTTAGATCGGCCATCGGCACCGCGTGGTCAAACCCAGTCCAGCTCTCTAAATTAGGTCGCTCCAAAAAGTCGAAGGCCTGCCTAAAATCAGCAGGTGTTGCTTTGACGGGCGCGCTAAAGTGACAGGCAATTACCTGATCAAACTCCCACCGCGAAATTTTATCGGCCCATCTCAGCACGGCTTTTGGGGCTCGGTTAAAGATTAGCGTCTGGAGAATGGGTGCAACTATCAGTCGCCCGCCCTGACGTAGTTGCTCAAAAGACTGATACCAGCCGGACTGCCAGTCAAATGGATAGAGCCCAAAGTAGTTTTTACGCGAGCGATCGCCTGCACTTGTTGACGCTTTCAGCATGTCTTTCACCGATGCGACTGCTAGCCGCTCTGGCTGAAAGTAAAAGGTAAACAGCGCAATCCTTGCCCAGCCTTTGCTCCGAGCTTCAGGCGTGTCTACTAGCGGATCTGCTCCGCGATCGCGAGCGTGAAACATCAAGGGAAACGGATCTTGCGCAACCACCGCTGGAGGGTCTAGCGGAATTGAAATAATTGTATCGACAGCTAGAAGCGATCGCGTCTCTCGGTGCAAGAAAGCAACCTCAGTATACGGCTTAACGCTTAGATCGATTGGCCCGACGATCTCGTAGTCAAATTCGTCGTAAAAAGGCACCTGACTAGCATCAGCGGGTAGTGCGTGCGTTCGCTGCGCCGGGAACCCCAGCCAGCTCATCGGCAAATCAACTGGAAAGCTCCACTGATTGGGCGCGACGTAGACTTGCGATCGCTTAAACTTTTGAGCAAATGGTCCTGCAAAGTACTTGTGCTCCACCCCTGTCACTGTTGGCAGCACCACATACTTCACCTCGCCGTGCTCGGCCTCTAGCTCACGCACCAGTCGAACGCATTCTCTTGTCGGTGCCACTGGCGAAAACACAAATAGCCCACCCGCTGACAGCTTAACCACCGTCATGCGAATAGGCACCACCACATAAAAGATCCCCTGCACCTGCTCAAAAGTCCACAGCTTGCCAGGAATAAGCTCTCGGCGCAGCGTTCGCCGCTGACCATATGGGTAAATCGGAACGATGGGCCACAGCGGCCAGTCTCGGGCTCCTCGCTTCCACAGGCTTTTTGACGGTCCCCGCGGCGAACTGTTCAGGGCATTATTGCTCCTATCTAGAATGCTCATGCGCTATGCGAGCAGCTCAATGTTAGAAAAAGAGATTTCTGTGTCAGGGCCATCCGCTGAAGTCACCGTTCGCTTCGCCAAGATGGTGTAGTCACCTACTTTTGTGTAGTCATCTGTAAACTCACTGTGCCCCTGCTTTAGCTCACCCGTTTTGGGATCATGGTATACAGAGTCATATGTCTGCGATAGGTAGCCGCTGCCCGTGTCATAAGAACTAAACGTGTTGATCGTCACCACCACACCATGAATATGGCGATGAACCATAACAAACTCATTATCTTTGACCTTATAGGCATCACCTTCTGCTTTTCCGCCTACAGCAATCTTGGTTGCGCCCTTCTCATCTGTGCCATCTAGCTTGAACGTATTCTCGCCGTGAGTTTTGTCAAATGGGCGGCTCACCCGGTGAATAGCGACTTCCCAAAGCTGACCTTTAATGATTTTGTTGGCTTCTTCATCTTTTACCCCAAACACTTCCGCCGACAAATCAGGGTTTACTCGCGCCGTCCCGCTAAAGGTTCTATCGCCTAGCTGCAACGTCACATCCGTAGTGTATCCCGGAAAGCCCTTGTCCCAGGTGTAGCGGTTTTCATAGGCGGCTTGGACCATTTCACGAGCGGAAACCTGGAGGGCAGTCATAGTTTCTTCTAAAGATGACAACAAAGAGTAAAAGCGTTGCGTTTGCAACTCTCCTGCCTAGATTTTAATGCAAATAGACAAATGCTTCATTCACAAAGATCATAAGGCCAGCGCAACGGATCAGCTAGGCTGAACATTTTCAATCCTTTCCGCGTTTACTTTCCACTGTACGCATCGCCCCCAAGCTTGCTGTCGAATCCAGCAAAAAGTACCAAGGTAACGCTCTAGGACAAAGTCAGGCAAATCGCTAGGCTGTCCCTTCAACCGAACAAACTTTCCGGGCTGGAGGTGAGTGCTCATGAGAATTGCAGATGGCTGTAGCCAACGCTGTGTGTTCTGACTTTAGCTATGCAGCTAGCTTTATAGTACTTTTGAACTAAAAAGCTGGGTGCTTTTGTTAATAATAATTCTTGGTCAATAGACTCAGCTTCTAGCTAAAAGGGTACGAGCTTATCTATCTCTCTAGAGATTTTGTCGAGGATTTATGTATATGGACCTTATAAACCTGAAAATAGGAAGAGGTTTTATACCCGCTTTACTGTCTACCTTGTTTGCTGTAAGCACTAGGGAGATAGCAGCATGGCTAAAGGGCAGAAATTTCATCAGGGCGATCGCGTTCAGTGGTCTTCAGGTCAAGGTACAGCCACCGGGACTGTAGAAGCCTATATCACCGAAGAGCAAACCGTAGAAGGCAAAACCGTTTCAGCCTCTAGCGATGATCCTCGCTACCTAGTGAAAAACAGCAATACAGGCACCGTAACTGGTCATCAGCCAGAGACACTGTCTGCAGCTGATGATTCAAACAGTGATAAGGCTTCTGAGTCTAAGGGCTCTGATAGTTTTCAAGCAGGCGATCACGTCCAGTGGAAAACCTCCCAGGGTAAAACAACTGGCACCGTAGAGGAAAAGCTCACTTCAGAAACTGACATCAAAGGCCACACGGCCAAAGCCTCTGAAGAAGATCCGCAGTACTTAGTCGAAAGTGACAGTACAGGCGCAGAGGCTGCACATAAGCCGAGCGCGTTGGAGCATACAGATTAATGTAATGCCCACAAACTAGCGCCCGTAGATTAACGTCGGGAGAAGACGCTCCGTCGCTATAGCGGCACTACTTCCGTGGCTGTAGCTGCACTATTGCAGCGGACTATTAGTCAGGATGTTAGTCAGGGTGATTGAGTGCGGAGGTTGCCAGCTTGGTTGTGTAAATCATCACACCGATGGTTGCTAGTAAGCCCAATGCCTGAAACGCCATATTTTTCGGTTCCTGGCTCAAGGTCAGCACCGCTCCGCCAAATGCGCCGACGTACACATACATAAAGATAACGGGCAGCATTCCTAGCCAGGAAAAGAAGAGATATTCCCAAAAATTAATGCGAGTGAAGCTAAAGCCGTAGTTGAGAATGTTGGAAGGCAGAAGCGGCGACAGGCGAGTTAGCAAGACAATTTTCCAGCCTCTTTGGGCAAAAGCCCGATCTAGCTTTTGCAGTCGGTGACTGCTGTGTAGAAATGTAGCGATCCGCTTTCGGCCAATGCGCTGACCAATTAGAAAGCAGGCGGCAATGCTGAGCGTGTCAGCTAAAGAGGCGTGGATGACGCCATCTTTGAGGCCAAATAGGGTGCCTGCCGCTAGGATGAGCACAATGTTGGGCAGCCCAAAGACCGCAGCAGTAACGTAGACAAGCGTAAATATGGGAATTGTCCAAATGCCTTGTCCGGCAAGCCATTCGTCAATATTTGAAAACCACAGCGACAGCGGTAGCTGTGAGATTAGTACGATCAAACAGCTTGCGATCGCCAGCCCTGCCCATGTTCTCTTTCTGCGCATCCAGGTCAACGTCATGCTTATAAGTCCTTGCACTTTGGTCCTTGCATTCTTCCTTGAACTCTTCCTCGCACTCTGTAGGTAGATAGAAAAGGCAGGTAGAAAGACCTGGCTAACAGAGCCAACACGATAAAGAAGTTCTGGTTCGCGGATGGAAGGACTTTTTACGTAATATTTTCATAACACTGCCACCTTACTTGTGGTAGCAGCATTATGCCACTGCGTGCAGGCAAATCAATGGAAAACACTGCTAGAGCATGAAGTTATGGTTTTCCCAACGGCATTGTGAGAACGATTGCCGGTGATGCGGCATTGGTTATAGCTTTACCAACCACAGCTATATGGCCCACAGCCGCAAGACTAGTCATGGCTAGGGGCCTCGGCTCCCCAGAGGTCAGAAAGCCTTTGGTCTCGGCCACAGCCAAACCGATAGACCTTGTAGCGCAGCGGACGAGTCTGATAGTAGTTTTGGTGATAGTCTTCAGCAGAATAAAAAGGCGCTGATGGCAAGATATCAGTCTCAATGAGCTGATTGAACTTGTTTGCGACGGTCTGCTTTGTCTGAGCAGCTAGAGCTTGTTGCTCAGGCGTATCGTAGAAAATGGCCGAACGGTACTGGCTACCTTTGTCACAAAATTGGCCTTGCTCGTCTAAGGGGTCAATATTGTGCCAGAAGGTGTCTAATAAAGTTTCGTAGCTTACCTGTGTCGGATCATATTGGACCTGCATCGCTTCAAAATGGCCCGTGTCGCCGTCTGAGACCTGGTAGTAAGTGGGATTTTCGACACTACCGCCGGTATAGCCTGAGGTGGTTTGGGTAACACCTGGCAGCACATCAAAGGGCTGCTCCATGCACCAAAAGCAGCCGCCTGCAAAGGTTGCCGTAGCGGTTTCTGATGTTGTAGACGTCTCTGATGTCGCTGAAACCTCTAAGACAGCATTTTCTGGCGAATCCACCGGGCCCGAGTCTTCTGAACCCAAGCTGCTAGTGTTTGTGCAGCCCAATATTAAACAGCTCAATAGCAACGCGGTTAAGCCCGCCAAAACTTTGCGAGCGATAGTTTTTCTGCCTGAAAAGTGTTTATTAAATGCGGTCATCGGTGAATAAGCTACTGTGAGTGACTAAGTTTAAAGTCTAGCGACCCTTTAGGCTTTGTGCTTGGTCGCCATAGGCTTTATGTCCACTTCTTATAGGCTTTGGGCCAGACATTGCAACAACAGAACTCTATACCTACCGGCTGTAGTTGCTTGCAGGTTTGACGATTGCTGATAGTTGCTTCGATCGCTAAACCTAGCCGACTGCAGCCTAGCTGATTACGGCTAGAGAAACATGGTTAAAAGTAGCTTTATTAGATTCGGCAAGAATACGGGAATTGTATGAAGAGAAGATGAACGCCCTCTGTAACTTTTCTGAAAGCTGTCCATGTAAAATCACTGATGAAGCAGGTTCAAACTACCTAACGTATCTTATTCGGCCAGCTCCTAGATTCTGTTGCTCAGCGGTGCTTAGCGGTCGTCAAGTTGGCACCACTCACATTGTTCGATCACCGCCCACTAAAAAGATGTGACAAATCAAAAGTAGTCACATGAATACAACCTGATGAATATGAAAACCCGCTCAATAGGGTCAGTGCAGTCGCCCTATCTATCGCCTCTATAGCATCGAAGTTAATAACCTCAGAGCAGCTGCTATAGTTCCTGTTGGCTCAGGAACTATGTTTGTTGAAAGCTCGTTCGCTCCACCGCTCAAATGCCGAAGATATGAAACCCATCATTCGTCGCCTCACCACAATAACTGCGCTCACTGCTGCTGCTATGGCAGGAAGTGCGATCGCATCTACTAGCGCACTGGCTCAAAACTACGGCCAGCAGCCAATTGCTAGCGATCGAGTCGTTGCTGTCGCTGAGCCGGTTGCCAATGGCCGATTTTATCGCCTGCTGGTGCTCCAGCAGCTGAGCGATCAGCGTGCCTGCTTCTCTGAACAAGCAGGTAGCCCATCGGTCGTCGAGCCGCTGCTCTTAAACTTCGACTTCACCGGTATCTGCGGACGCAGCTCTGATAGCAACGGCTACTCTGTTAGCATTGGCGGCGAAGATCTCAGTCGTCGCTATCGCCTACAGGTCACGCGCCGAGGCGATCAGCTAGTGCTAGTGGCACTGCCAGGAGCGCTGCCAGGACGTGGTGGTGACTTACCTGTATTAGAGATCGCTCGCAGCAATGGCGTTGCCAATGACTTTGTCAAACTAACGCTAGATCCAGGCTGGCAGATGTCTCGCCGCACCCTTAATGGTGAGGCGCAGGGGCACGTTTATCTTTCTAATACTCAGAGCTTGGACACGGTGGTGGCACAGGCGGGTGGCGCTACCACCTCGCTGCCCACACCCACGCCGCCGGCAGTGACGCCCACACCTTCTACACCACCTATTTTGAATAACGGCAATTCTTTGCCTAGCCCTGGCGGCTCTCCTCTGCCTAGCCCTGGCGGCTCGCCGCTACCTACTAGCCCGCCTACGCCCAGCACTGGCAATCAAAACACCTACTATCAGGTAATCGTACCTAGCGACTCTAATATCATCAGGTTGCGTGTGCGGCAGGTCGCCTCTGATGCGTTTATCACAACGGTTAATGGCAACCGCGTCATTCAAGCCGGGTTGTTTCAAGATCAAGCGCGGGCCAATCAGCTCGTGTCGCAGCTATCAGGCCGGGGCCTGACGACCCAAGTAATTGAAGGGCAGCGCGATACACCACCGCCCGTGGCCACACCCAGTAGAGAGACGTTCTATCAGGTGATTGTGCCAGAGAGCGGGTCAGACACGCGCGATCGCGTCAATGCCGTCGAGTCTGGTGCTTTTCGAACCACGGTCAACGGTCAACGCGTCATTCAAGCAGGGCGTTTCCGTGAGCGCAATCGCGCCGAGCAGTTGCAGCGTCAGCTCTCTGCAGCTCGCCTGCCTGCCCAAATTATCGAGAGCTCTGGCCCGGTCGCTACCGCGCCCCCACCTTCATCTAATCCCAGTCCTGAGATCCCGCGGGCGCGGCAAGGGCAGCTAACTGTTGTGATTGACCCTGGCCACGGTGGGAGAGATCCGGGCGCGGTTGGCATCGGTGGACTGCGCGAAAAAGACATTAATACCACCGTTGCTAGACGGGTACAGGCATCGTTAAACGCTAGAGGCATCAACGCGGTTCTCACTCGCGCCGACGACCGCGAGCTGGGTCTTCAGCCACGAGTCAATATCGCAGAGCGAGCAGATGCAGATATCTTTGTCAGCATTCACTCTAATGCAATTAGCCTTAGCCGTCCGGACGTAAATGGGTTAGAGACCTATTACTATTCTTCGGGTCTGAGCCTAGCGCGGACAATTCATAACAATATTTTGCAGCGTACTGACTTGCGCGATCGCGGCGTGAGAAGAGCCCGGTTCTACGTTTTGGTAAACACCTCCATGCCCGCAGTCTTGGTCGAAACCGGGTTTGTAACCGGCAGAGAAGACGCCGCCAGATTCCGCAATCCCGAAGCAGTGAACACGATTGCCGATGGCATTACGGCCGGTATTTTGCAGCATCTGAACGTTCAATAGTACTGTCATTCAACAAATGATCCGTATCGCGGCCTGCGTGCTGGTCCAAATGGCTGATTCAAATGGGGTCAGCGAGTAAAAAAGGTGCCCAGGCTTATACAAAACTGGTTAAAGTAAAGTAACGTTAACTTTCTTAATCACGGGCCTGGTTGCTATGCGCGTACTTCTAATGACAGGAAAAGGCGGAGTAGGAAAAACCTCTGTCGCGGCGGCAACAGGTCTGCGCTGCGCAGAGCTAGGCCACAAAACGCTTGTTCTAAGTACCGACCCGGCCCACTCGTTGGCCGATAGCTTTGACACCGAACTGAGCCACGATCCTAAAGAGATAAAGCCAAATCTTTGGGGCGCAGAACTCGACGCCTTACGAGAGCTAGAAGGAAACTGGGGCGCAGTAAAGCGCTATATTACTCAAGTTTTGCAGGCGCGAGGCTTGGAAGGCATCGAGGCGGAAGAGCTGGCTATCTTGCCTGGAATGGACGAAATTTTTAGTCTGGTACGGATGAAGCGCCACTACGATGAAGCTGAATTCGACGTTCTTATTATTGACTCTGCGCCGACTGGCACTGCGCTGCGTCTGCTGAGCCTACCCGAAGTCGCAGGCTGGTACATGCGCAAACTCTACAGGCCCTTTCAAGCTGTTTCAACCGCCCTACGCCCCTTAGTAGAGCCGCTGTTTCGGCCCGTTGCTGGGTTTTCTTTACCAACTAAAGAGGTAATGGATGCACCCTACGAATTCTACGAACAGCTAGAAGCCCTAGAAAAAATCCTCTCTGACCCGACAATTACTTCTGTGCGGCTAGTGACTAACCCAGAAAAAATGGTGATCAAAGAGTCGCTTAGAGCACACGCCTACCTCAGTTTGTACAACGTGGGCACTGACATGGTAGTTGCAAACCGAATCATTCCTGAGAGCGTGAGCGATCCGTTCTTTCAGCGTTGGAAAGATCAGCAGGCTATTTATAAAGAGCAAATTCACGCGAATTTTCACCCGCTGCCCGTCAAAGAAGTGCCCCTGTATTCTGAAGAAATGTGCGGGATAGATGCGCTTAATCGTCTAAAAGAGACGCTGTACGGCGACGAAGACCCAGCACAGGTTTATTACAAGGAAACGACCCTTAGAGTCGTTCAGCAAGACGAGGCTTATAGCTTGGAAGTGTACCTACCCGGCATTCCTAAAGACCAAGTAGAGCTGAGTAAAACGGCTGATGAGCTGAATATTCGAATCGGGAACCATCGTCGCAATTTGGTTTTGCCTCAGGCGCTCGCGGCCTTAAATCCATCGGGGGCAAAAATGGAAGATGACTACCTTAAAATTCGCTTCGCCGCGTCAGAGGCAACCACTTAGGGGCAAAGATCACACTTAAGGTCTGCTTTCTGCGGATCGGTTGGTTTTAGCTAACGTCTACAGTGGTGCTTTGCGAACGAACCCGTTCAGCCGCTGGAAACATCGAGCACTCTGCTCTATATAACAGGCCCTTGAGTAACAGGCCTCTGAGTAACAGCTCCCTGAGCCCAGCTGTAGAGCTGCGCCACTCCGCGGAGCAGGGTGTCTAGCTGGGACTTTCAGGTTTTCCCCAAATCCTCAGTCTTTGGGCAACCTTCCTTATGCAATTTTCTGATTCTGTTTGATTTGCGATCGCATCATTTCTACCGAGGTTGTAGGCTTCTAGCACAGCAAGCCTCTGCAAACGAACACCACCGTACCTGACGGCAGGCTCTCTTCTAGGCGAATTACCGCTGTGGGCAGCTTTTGCAACGATTTGTCAGCGAGCTGGGGTGTGCTCGTGTGAGAGGCCATCAGTCAACTGGGTTTTCAGCGTGCTTTCTCAGATATAATCTACTGCTGCGAGCTAGTTGGTTAGCCATGAGAAAATCCAGTAATAGAGCGACTCTTGGCAGTCTATCGTAACGGTCAAGACATAAATATTAACCAGGCGAGTACCGTTGGGGTACTGATTTTTATCCCGAAATGCTCTATTTTTGAGAATCAATGTGCCCGCAGTCCCCCTAACAAAAATACTGACAAAAAAATAGAGTGGGCTGCATCTATTCCTACTGTCTCTATTCAAGCGAGTATCCCGTGACCCAATCTCCTAACGACCCTCGGCGTGACGATCAGCAAACCCCTGCCACCGGACCGCTACGTCCACTCAGCTTCGATGAGATGGTAGCGCTCTTTGTCGCCTTTTTGTCATTGGGGGGCGTGCTCTTCTGGGGCCTTTCACGAGGAAATGTCAACCTATTCGGCGAAGATTCGCCTTTAGCAATCGGACCTGTACCGACTGCGACAACCCAGAGCGAGGGATCAGCTATAGGAGCCATCGGTGCGGATCGCGAGGCAGACAGACTGGACACAGCATCTGCTACTGCTGTGACTGGAGACGAAGAGTTAGAACGTGTGTCCGCAGTAGATCAGCTCTCTAACAGAGCCGCCGCAAGACGTCAACGTCTAGCTAGCAGAACACCTGTTTGGGAAGACGCTAGAGATGGCATGGTAGGTGCTGCAGCTGGTGTAGCTGGTGTGGCCGCTACAACCCAGGGTGCCGAAGCAGCGCTTGACGCTACAGAGGATGAAGCAGTACCTGATATCGGCACCGTTATTCCTTCTGAAGCCGCAATCTCAACCCCTCAAGACGCCATAGTTTTTGCTGATGTTCCAGAGGGATACTGGGCAGAGCCCTACATTGATGCTCTGAGTAGCCGTGGCCTAATCGCAGGCTATGACGACAATACATTCAGACCCGATCAGCCGGTTACACGCTCTCAAATTGCCAGGATCGTTTCCGAAACGTTTGATCTGACAACAGACAAAGAAAGCCTAGAGTTTTCTGATGTCGAAGCAGACTACTGGGCAAGAGAATCTATCGGAGAAACCGTGCTGGGCGGATTCATGACCGGGTTTCCGGACGATACCTTTAAGCCAAATGATCCCGTAACTAGAACGCAGACATTCGTTACGCTAGTTACAGGGTTAAACATTGAAGCACCGACCAATATTCAGGCCACTCTAGATCGTTACGCAGACGCCAATGACATTCCAGACTGGGCCAACGAACAGATTGCTGCAGCGACTGCAAGCAACTTTGTTGTTAACAATCCCAACGTTGCTAACCTCAATCCAAATGAGCCTACAACCCGCGCCGAGCTCTCTGCTATTATCTATCAGGCCTTGGTCGGCGAAGGTGTGCTAGAGCCTATCGACTCAGAGTATTTGGTAAAACCATAAGCTAGGAAGGTGCACGTCGCCGAGAGTCTGTCCACCAAGCGACAACCGCCCAGCTAATAACGACAGCAAGCGTAGCGCCAGTAAACTGAGCAACCCACTGAACTAAAAGCTCTAGTGGGACAAGTCGCCCCAAGAAATAGCTCAAACTCACCATCGTCGCAGCCCAGGTCGCTGCGCCTATAGCATTGCATATCAAAAATCTGTAGTAAGGCATGCGCGTGATACCTGCTAGTGGTCCGGCAAAGACTCTAAGCAAGGCGACAAAGCGCCCCAGCAAGACGGCCTTGCCAGCATTCTGACTGAATCGATCTCGTACCTCTTCTAAACTAGATTCTGATACCCTTAGCCAGCCTCCAATTTTGACGAGCAAAGGCCACCCACCGTAATAGCCTAGCCAATAGCCACCACTGTCACCGACAATCGCGCCTACCATCGCCGCGGCGAAAACGTACCATACGTTTAGCTCTTGATTGCCCGCCAAAAAACCACCTACAAGCGTAACAGTCTCACCTGGGATGGGAATGCCCATATTCTCTAATAAAATCCCGCAAAATACTGCCCAATAGCCATATTCACGGGCGATGTCTTGCAACAAATCTATTGAGATTAGCTCATCCATATATAGCGCTAGGTGCTGCGGGTTTTAAGCTTCCATTATGGTTCCCTAAAGGCACTGTCTGGCTGCCGAGCGCATCATAAGATACAAAGCTAGCGTGTAGATTTTGAAAATAGACCTATAGCTAAGATGAAGCTGACTGAGGTGAAGCTGGCTGAGCAAAGCTAGACATAGAGTGAGTACCTAGCATCTCACTAGGGAAAGTAGGCAAATCCAGATTGCTGGGTCCCCGGCGACTGCGTACCGCTAGGCGGTAGCTAGTGCTTTGCAGTTCTGCTTGCAGCTCACGATTTTCTTGTTGAATTCTAGCAACGCGATCTTTGACCGCGTTCATCCGCTCGGCAAACTTTTCTTTATATATTCTAGGCAGCTCTTGTACGACCTGCTCTAGCATGCGAGTGCGGTCGGTGAGCGCCTGAGTGGTTTGGCGTAGATGATGCGTTTCGGCATCTCGCTCCTCAATTTGCGCTTGGTAAAAGGTAACCTGCTCTTCTAAATGATGCATCTGGTCTCTGAGCGATCGCACTTCTTCCTGATGCTGCTCAGCGACTTCTGGCATCGGTAAAAAGTTTTGATCGCCTTTGACTAGTCGAAATAGCTCTTGAGAAAGCTGCTGTACTAGCTGGTCCCTCATCTCTAACTCTTCTTTGAGTCTGGCAACCTCTGAGGGTGTACTCAAACTAGGACTGCTCGATAATTGAGACACTTAGATTCTTTCTCCTAACCGCTAATAGGACAAGGCCGTGATATGGGTATATCACGGATAAAATGCGGTGTGAAACCTGACGAAGACGGAAACAGCTCACAACAAAAAAGACATCGCCTATGGGTAAAGCTAGCTAGCTTTACCCATAGGCGATGCCTAGAAGTATTCAAATAAGGAGTGGGTAAGAAGGGTTAGATGTCTAAGACCCTAGCGGTGCAGCCGACTCAGTAGTCCTGTCATCCATCGCATCAGCTTCACTGTCTTCTGATGGCTCTTCAAATAGAATCGTCAGATAGCGAATCACATCTTCGCTGAGGCGCATAGCGCGCTCCATCGGCGCGATCGCCGTTCCAGGCGCTGCATAGTTCATCTGAATATAGATACCTTCGCGGTGACGATCAATTTCATAAGCCAGACGTCGCTTACCGCGGTGCTGGGTATCTAGATCCGTTGCGCCTGCCTCGCTTAGCATATCTTGATAGCGGCTAATCGCCTGATCAACGGCATCGTCACCTAGATCAGGGCGCAAAATGTACATGGTTTCGTAAAGCGTAGTCATAACTCTAAAATTGAGATCCTTGTGGTCATCAGGCCTTTATCTCAGCAGCGTAGCCGCGTACTCTTGAGGAAAACCCTCATCAGGTTCGACCAGGCTATAGCAGAGATAAAAGCAAGGGTTTACAATCATACCAACATACTGACCCTCTAAAACATATGACGCATCGCTACGTTCGAGTTCAATCGTCATCGGGGCAGATTTTTTACGGTTTGCTACAGCCAGATCGCCGCGTTCAAGTACTTGATGCGCCACCTTGGCGGAACGGACAAGGCACCGAGCAAATGCTGGCCCTAGCTGACTACACACTGCTAGCACCCTGCGCACCGTCTAAGGTGATTGCGGTCGGTCGCAACTATGCCAAGCACGCGGCTGAGCTGAACAACGATATTCCAGAGCGGCCCCTGCTCTTTATGAAGCCACCAACCGCAGTTATCGCCCACGAGGCGGCTATTTACTATCCGGCTCAATCGCAGCGCGTAGACTACGAGGGTGAGCTTGCCCTAGTTATCGGTGGGCGCTGTTACAAATGTGAGGCTACAGAGGCGAGAAGTAAGATATGGGGCTATACCATTGCCAACGACGTCACTGCTCGCGATTTACAAAAGCAAGACGGCCAGTGGACACGGGCCAAAGGCTTTGATTCTTTTTGCCCTTTGGGGCCTTGGGTTGTTAAAGAAGTGCCAGTAGGAGCCCAGCTACAGACCTTTGTCAATGACAACGAGATACCCCGACAGTCGGCATCTACGACGGAGATGATCTTTTCTCCAGAGCATTTGGTTGCCTATATCAGCCAGATAATGACGCTGCTGCCAGGGGATGTGGTGCTAACAGGAACACCTGAAGGGGTAGGACCAGTGACTGTAGGCGATCGCATCCGTATCAAGATTGAGGGCATTGGCAGCTTAGAAAATACGGTGCAGACCCAAAAGACATCAAAGAAAACAGCAGAACAAAACGCCAGCCATCAAGCAGCCAGCGCTTCGGTAAAAACCTAGTATGTGCTTAGTGAACGCCTAATATGTGCCTGATGCGGGCGCGGCATGAGCCAAGGCCAACACCGTTCCAAAGCGGCCTACCCTAAAGCAACCACCTGCCTCAAAGCTGCATATTGATGGCTTCAGACACCGTAGGAATCTCTGCGTAGCGACCCATTAGCGACTGAATCACGCTGTAAACCACAACCGCCATACCGCCTAAGAAAAAGACATTTAACAGCGTCTCACCCAGCAGACCCTGAGTCAGAGGACCTAAGATCGAAACGGCTAAACCGCCAATTGAAATCACAAAGCTCACCAAAATAGCCTGCAACACATTGAAGCGGATAAACCGGCTGATGTTTGGATTTCTGACCACAAAAGCAAACAGCACGATAAACACCGCCAACCCCAAAAAGGGCTGAGTCTCGATCCAGATAAAAGGCGTCAACGGCAGCAGCAGCAAGAAAAACAGATTAAGTACGGCAGGTGCCTGTGCGCCTAAAAAAGCGAAGAAAGCGCTGCCTACCCCAATTGCCGAGGTTAGCGGCATGACATAAGCTAAGGCAGCAAAGGCTCTATCTAGAGCGGTTGCGGAACCATTCATAACAGACTCCTTTTAATAGTTTTGTGATGTTTTGCAGCCCAGTTTTATAGTCCATCTGTGTTACTACATTAGGCGACAAAGCTAGCTGCGGCTTAGGCTATAGCATAGCGCACTGGCTTCATGCTGGCTTCGCACTGGCTCTGGCTGCTCTAACGGTTGGTCTCGCTATCAGTACCGCCATCAGCCCTGATTTCAAGCAACAGCTCTCAGAAAGCAGATCGAGCGGCTACCGTATTCGCAACTCAAACTTCGGGTGAATCTAGCAGCGCTGCAAGCCGAAAGCCCATTACGCACTCATATTGAGGGCACTCATATTGAGGGCACTCGTCTTCAGAGTCCTCGATTACTGCTCATCAGCACCCAAAGCATATGAGTATCTTTATCTTATGGAACCTGTCAAGAGAATGTGTATGAGGTACTACACCCCTCTAGACGTCTGAACCGAACTTTCAGCTGAAAGCGAACCGCTAGACGGGCCATCAGATGGATCGTTCGCTTCTTTTTGCAGCTTAGGCAGCAGACGGGGCTTTGGTGTTGGCTTGTCTTTATAGCTTGTGGATTCATCGCTTCTTAGATGTGCGGGTCGCGCTTGGTCGTAAGCCATCTGCAAAGCGGCGGCGGCAATAGTGTGAATATCGTATTCTTCGCTCAGCTGTGAAACAATCGGCAAGAAGGATGCCAGTCGTTCGCTAGTCACCGCTTCACGCACCCTAGCCTGCAGCTTTTCTAGGTGCCGAGCTGCAATTTGCGCCTGGGTCGGCACTTTGCAGTACTCCACCGTTTTATTAAAGCGCTTCTCAATCCGAGAGACTTTGTATTTTTCTAGCGGCATAACGATAGAGACCGCACGGCCCTCTTTTCCAGCCCTGCCAGTACGGCCAATTCGATGAACGTAGCTGTCTAGATTGTCAGGCAATTCGTAGTTGATTACGTGGCTAAGATCCTCAACATGAATACCCCGCGCGGCGATATCAGTGGCAACTACCCATCTTACTTGGCGCTGACGAAACCTTTGGAGTAGCCTTTCACGCTGAGACTGGGTAAGGTCTCCATGGTATTCGTCAGCGCTGTGTCCGGCAGCCTGAAGCTGACGCGTGAGTTCTGCAGCGGTGCGACGAGTGCGCACAAAGATAATGGCCGACTCAGGATCTTCCATCTCTAGAATAGGCACTAATGCTCTGGGCTTGCTCCACCCGGTTGGCACTACGTAGGCAATCTGCTTGATCTTTGCTGTAGCGGCTTTTTGTGGCTCGACGCTGACAGTCACCGGTGACTTTAAAAATCGGGTTGATAGCTTCTGAATTGCTGGGTCCATTGTGGCTGAGAAAAAAGCCGTTTGACGCTCATCTGGCGTATGAGACAAAATTTTCTCAACGTCTTGAATAAAGCCCATATTAAGCATTTCATCAGCTTCGTCGAGCACCATCATACTGAGCTGATCGAGCACAAGCCCACCTCGGTCAATCAGATCAATGACGCGGCCTGGGGTACCTACAACAACTTGCGAACCTCGTCGCAGTCTCTGCAGCTGACGGTCGATAGACTGGCCACCATATACGGCGGTGACGTAGATTTTCCTATCGGTGTTAAAGCTTTCCATGGCCTGAGAGACCTGCATTGCTAGCTCACGGGTAGGCGCAAGCACTAGCGCCTGTACATAGCGGTTGGAGGCGTTGATTTGTTCTAGGAGCGGCAAAGAGAAAGCGGCTGTTTTTCCTGTGCCAGTTTGGGCTAGCCCGACGATGTCGTGACCAGAAAGTAATTGAGGAATTGCCTGTGACTGAACGGCGGTAGGCTTTTCGAAGCCCATATTACTAAGGTGATTGACACGAACAGTGGACAGTCCTAGATCAGCAAAGGATGAGGTCATGAGGTTTAGACAGAAAAAGAAGACTACTAGGGAGAGGGCTATATATCGAGCTAGGGCATCATTGAGCTAGGCAGCGGTAATTGCAGCTCTTGGTTCAGATAATTGGCCATCGACAGGGGCAACAGAGCCAAACAGGTCATAGCTATCGGCCGCTTCTACTGTGACGAGCACGAGCTGCCCTAAAGCAGCACTGCCCTTCGCATAGACCAAGCCATCAACGTCTGGCGCAAAGCGAGCACTACGACCAATTAACTCCCCAGTAGACGGATTTTCTTGCTCAATGAGAACATCTACTGTGCGACCAACCTCTGCCTGATTGCGGCGAAAAGAAATCTCTTGCTGAGTAAGCATTAGCTCCTCTCGGCGAGCGGATTTGATAGGCTCTAGCACTTGATTAGGCAGGTCATAGGCAGCGGTGCCTTCTTCGGGAGAGAAGGTGAAAACGCCAACATGGTCAAACTCGTGGCGCAAGACGAAGGCTTTAAGGTGCTCGAAGTGTTCATCGGTTTCGCCCGGAAAGCCGACGATGAAGGTGGTTCTCAGCACGGCTTCTGGAAGGGCGGATTTGAGGTTTTGGATAATTTCGTCGTTGACCTGTCCTTGCCAGGGCCGGTTCATGGAGCGCAGCACTTGGGGGTGGGAATGCTGCAAGGGCAAATCTAGGTAGGGAAGAAAATTTTGGGTGTCTTGGATGGCACTGATGACGGCGGGCGTGAGGCCAGTAGGGTAGGCGTAGTGCATTCTGACCCAGGGCACATCAACGGTGCCAAGGGCTCTAATAAGCTCGGCGAGCTGGGGTTTACCGTAGAGATCTACGCCGTAGTTGGTAGTAATTTGCGAGATTAGGATCAGTTCTTTGACGCCTTGAGCAGCGAGCTGGTGAGCCTCGGCCACAATGGATTCGATCGGGCGTGATCGCTGCTTTCCTCTCAGATGAGGGATAATGCAAAACGCACATTTGTAGTCGCAGCCCTCGGCAATACGCACATAGGCCACCCCTTCAGAGGTCGTACGGTAGCGCGGCACCGTTTCATCGGCAATATAAGTCGGCTCAGCCGAAACCGCCTTCACCCGCTCACCCGCTTCGGCGCGCTCGATGACGTCTACAATTTTGTGATAATCGCCTGTGCCTACAAGGGCAACCGCTTCAGGAATTTCATCTAGCAGCTCATCTTGAAAGTGCTGAGCCAGACAGCCCGTAATCACAATTTTTTTGTCTGCTTCGGCCAGCTCAACCAGGGTGCGCACTGACTCTTCGCGCGCTGCCTGGATAAAGCTACAGGTGTTGACGATGACATAGTCGGCCAGCTCTTCGTTGGCATCCACGCCATAGCCTGCTTTTACCAGCAGCCCAAGCATATGCTCGCTATCTACTCGATTTTTTTCACAGCCTAGATGCGAGATCGCAATCGTGGGTTTGTGTCCCATAAAAACTGATACCAAATATCTTATGAGATGCCAAAACTCCGCGAGTAAGCGCCGTCTGTTTCATCTGCTTGCTTTAATGCAAACATTAATCTAGACAGGAAAGACCCAGGCAAAAGAAACCCTAAACGAAAGAGGAAAGCCTGAGACAAAAACCGGAGAGCAGATACTAGAGCAGAAATTACATCTCTTACACGAAGATCATAACATAACTACACAATTGACGAGAGAAAAAGACAGAAGCGGGGCTCTGAACAAACATCACGGCTCTGGCATGGCCCTCGTCATGGATCTGGCGTGGCCTTCGTCATGGATCTGGCGTGGCCTTCGTCATGAATCTGGCATGCCATGCGTAAATATTTGCATAGAGCCGCTGAGAATTCACTCCTCAAACTCTCAGCGTTGACTGTTAAGGTAGATCTTCATAAGACCTCTTCATAGCAACAGTCCGAGATAAACCCCGTGGACTTAACTCAAATTTTTAAGACAGCTACCCCGGCTGTTGGTGTGATTCACCTGCTACCGCTGCCAACAGCGCCTCGCTGGCAGGGTGATTTGGCGGCTGTGATTGCCCGCGCAGAGCAAGAAGCAACTGCGCTAGCAGCAGGCGGTGTGCACGGGCTGATTGTTGAAAACTTTTTCGATGCGCCTTTTCCGAAATCTGAAGTAGACCCGGCGGTAGTCAGCGCAATGACGGTTGTGGTGCAGCGGCTCGCTCAGCTGGTGTCGTTGCCGATTGGGATCAACGTGCTGCGCAATGATGCTAAGAGCGCGATCGCAATTGCCGCCTGTACGGGGGCTCGCTTTATTCGAGTAAACGTGCTAACTGGCGTTATGGCGACTGATCAAGGCTTCATTGAAGGGGCCGCGCACGATCTGCTGCGGTATCGACGAGAGCTGGGCGCGGATGTGAAAATTTTTGCCGATGTGCTGGTCAAACATGCGCAGCCTATTGGCAAGCCAGATGTCACTACTGCCGTGCAGGAAACTATTCAGCGGGGGCTTGCAGATGCGGTTATTTTGTCAGGTAGCATGACGGGTAGCCCACCGAGCCCTGACGAGTTACGCCTAGCGCGAGCGGCGGCAGGTGACGCGCCTGTTTTGATTGGCAGCGGCGCTGACTGGGAAAATATTTCTGATCTAATTCAGTTCACAGACGGCGTCATCGTATCGAGTTCGCTAAAGCGTAAGGGTGACATTGAGCAGCCCATTGATCCGATTCGGACTCGGCAGTTTGTGACCGCGCTTGAGGAAGGGCTCGCTGCGCGTTCACGACCGCCCATAACTGAAAACCATTCTGTTGTTATCAGATAGAGATCTATACAAAGCTGGATAGAGCTGGATAGAGCTGGATAGAGCTGGATAGAGCTAGAAAAGGATTTAGCTAAGATGAGGCGGGAGTCGATTAGGGTTTCCCTCGTGACAAATTTTCTTGATTTAAGGGTATTTTTGTCTAAGCGAACTCAGAAATCTTCGCTAGGATCGCCAGACAGGCACTTTCAAACAGGCACTTTACTATGAGACGTCGTCGTCAAGAAACGCTTTGGATTCATAAGTGGTCGCGCCCGATAATTGGTGCGATCGCCGCTGTGGGTGCATCCGGTACAGGCTACCTCACGGCTATGAGGTTGATGAACTCTTCAGCGGCCTGCGGTGGCGGCTGCGGCAAAGTGCTCTCTAGCACCTGGGCAACAATATTTGGTCTGCCGCTAACGCTATTTGGCTGCTTAGCTTATCTATCGATGCTGGTGCTGGCGATCGCGCCTCTGCTTGTTAGCCCAGAAAAAGACAAAGACCTACGCATTAAGCTAGAGGGATTGACCTGGCCGCTACTGTTTGTCGGTGCTACTGGCATGATGATATTCAGCGGCTTTTTGATGTACGTGCTAGCGACCCAAATTCGAGCAGCCTGTCCTTACTGCATCGCTTCAGCGCTGTTTACCGCCACGATGTTTTTGCTGACGCTGTTCGGTCGGCGCTGGGATGATCGCGGTCAGCTTTTATTCTCGGGGGCAATCGTCGCTGTGGTTGCGCTAGTCGGAACTTTGGGCGTTTACGCAGTGCCTGGTGGCCCGCTAAGTTCTGGCACCCAGGCTGCGACCAGAACAGAAGCAGGCGTCACCGCACCTATCACGACCCCATCCGGGGAAGCAGAAATTGCCCTAGCCAATCATTTAACGAACATAGACGCCAAAATGTATGGCGCGTACTGGTGCCCTCACTGCTTTGACCAAAAGCAGCTATTTGGTCAGGATGCCTATAAAGACATTCCTTATATTGAATGTGCGCCCGATGGCAAGGATTCTCAAACCGCGCTTTGTCAGGCCGTTCCAGAAGTCACAGGCTTTCCGACTTGGGACGTAAACGGCGAGTTTTTATCAGGTTCGCAAAGTTTGGAAACGTTAGCAGCCGCCTCTGGATACGACGGACCAACAGATTTCGTAAATTCTGATGGCAGCTTGGGCGGGACTTCTGGCGGCTAGAAATGGCTCATCCGTTCATGCGCACCGCTCTTAGCAGGCGATAAGCCTGTGGCCCAATCGCTCTAGAAACTGAAGCGGTTGGGCCTTTTAGTGGCCAGCTTTGATGACGCTACAGAACGGTTACTGGCGAAAGTGAGCTTTTAGATCTAGCTTGGCCGATAGCTCTTGGCGAATCTGACACATGATGGAATCTTCGTCGAGGTCGCTGAGGATGTCGCTAACCACTGCTTTGGGGCCACCTTTGCCCCAGGTAGCGCCGTTGGCTAAATAGGTTTTGGTGACTTGAGCGATCGCATAGGTCGAAACGCCTGAAACCGCCGCCTGAGCCAGCGCCACAGATACATAAGGACTAGCCGTTAGCCCACCGGTTGGAATCGCTGCCGCCGCTAGCAGGCTTTTGAGCCCGCTGAGCCCAAAGGTGATAGCCAGCTCGCTGATGGTGAGCCCGCCTAGCGAAAGCGCAATTTTTTTGAGCAGCTGAGTAGCACCCTGCTGGGTCATGGTCAGTCCATACTGTTTGGCAAGCGCCATAATCAAAGCCACATCAATCGCCGCGCCGCTGAGAAGATCAACAACAGTCACTGGGTTGAGAGCGACAGCGATGGATTTGGTAATAACCGTTTTCCAAATGGTGTCGTCTGCTGCGCGATCGCGCAGCAGCAGCTTTTGCTCTACCACTCGCTGATTGACATCATCCGCATACAGCAACGTATTGAGCGCCACTAGCGCCTTTCCTTCGCGATGTAAAATTTCTAGAATCTTCAGCTTGAGCGCACTGACATCTGCTGTGCCTCTAGCGCTACGGGTGGTCAGGTTGCCATCAGCCTGTCTCATCGCCTGCCGCACAATAGGCGCAGCCGCAGCCGTCACGACATTCTCAGGTGGCAATAGGTCTACTAAATGCTCATCTCGCAGCTTGGCTAAAATTTGCGATTGATCAGCCGTCGGATACTGATCAGTTTTGTTAAACACAAGCAAGACTGGCTTGCCTGCCTGACAAAGCTCGCTCAAAGCGCTGTGCTCTAGCTGGGTGAGATCGCCTGCAACCACAAACAGAATAAGATCGGCCTGACGGGCAATTTTATGGGCGATCGCCTGTCGTCGATCGCCATCGACCTCGTCAATTCCTGGCGTATCAATTAACTCTACTTGCGAGATCGATTCGCCCGATAGCTCAGCTCTATAAATGTTTTCATCAGCTTCATCGATCTTCCAGACGATGCCTTCGGCCTGCTGAGTTACCCCGTGCAAGGGCCCGGTTTGAAAAATAGTTTGCCCTACTAGCGCGTTAAGTAAAGATGACTTACCGCGGCCCACCATGCCAAAAACAGCAATGTGGATGACCTGATGAATCAGCTTATCTAGAACGCCGTGCAGGTGATTAATATCGGTTTCCAAGCCAGCGCGTTCTCTAGGAGATAGATCGAGCTGTTTGATCAGGTGAGTGATAGAAGCGATCGCCTGCTGATAATGCAAATCATCAGCAGAAATATCTGTCGAAGCAGCTTGTGGAGAGACTAAGTCAGGCATGAAATCGTCAGACATGAACTCACTGAAGGCAGCAGGCACTAATCATTTGAATTGCTGATGGCCGCTGCTAATAGGATAATCGAGCAAATATTAAAGCTGGGTGTGGTAAACCCGACTGCGTCCGCTAAATGATTCTTTTGCCAAACCTGATTTGGAAAGATTGGCAGAAAAGGTGCGATCGCCGCTGAGTAATACATTAACGAAGCTATATCAAATGGTGAGAGAATAAAATGCAATCCCTAACCTTTATGAGCGCCTATGGAGTTTGAGAGTACTGCCCAGCGGGCCTGCTATAACCGCATCCTACCCTGGATGGAAGATCTGTTTGGCGACACCGCCGTCCTGTTTGAAGATGAGCCTCTCATTATCATCACTATCGGCTCGGCGGTCGCCTCTACCCGCGTTGTTCCTTGGGGTGATAACGATGCGCTGATCACTAGCCGGTCTTTTGTCGTGACCGATGTGACCGTTACCCCAGAGCTAAGCTATTACCTATTGCGTGCCAACAACGGCATTCACTTTGGCCGCTTTGCCTTAGACGGCGAAAACGACATTGTATTTGAACACAGCTTAGTCGGCTCTACCTGTGACCAAATCGAGCTAAAGCACTCAGTGACCACTGTTATTCGCATCGCCGATGACTATGACGACGAAATCGTCGCTCGCTGGGGAGGTCAACGCGCCCTAGAACGCTGGTCTTCTTCTTAGCGCTTTATTCATTTTTTTAACTAGGTCTTTTTTTGGGTCTCTTGGATCTTTTTCTTATTCTTTCTCTTCACCTTTAGCTTTGCAACAATCGCAAAACGGCCAGCAGCTTAGCTGTTTCTGGCCGTTTTGGGCTGTCGCATTCACGACTAGATTGATGATCATATTGACTTAAGTTTTGACCGCTCAAAAGTTGTTACATTTGAACATTGAAAGAAAGTTCATAAAAAGTAAAGTTCACTGGCGATTTCTTTGAGCTTGTTTGCGCGAACTCGTCAAACAAGCTGTCGTCGCTACAGCATAGATATCTTGACGCTCTATATGCTGTATCAACGCTTTCTCTCAACACTTATATCTCAAACGAGCTTCAATTCTTATGGCATCTTTCACGATTCTCAAAAGAGGCAACCTGGCTGCTAGTCAGCAGGCGTCTTTTTTTACGCATATCGCTGCGCTTGTTTTTGGCTTAGCGGGTCTGTTGCTAGTACTTCCCCATGCAGGATTCATCGCACAGCTACCCGAGATCGGCCAAAGGGCATTTCGCTTATCTATGGCAGGTGGTGGCGCTGTGTATATGATTTCGGGTGCGATCGCAGTCGGTATCTACGCCTATCGTCAGCTTGGGCTATGGCACTGCCTCAGCTTTATGATTCCCTCTATTAGTCTTTCCTTAGGCGCTGAGCTGCTTGGTACTAGCACTGGCTTTCCCTTCGGTGAATACCATTATCTCTCTGGGCTGGGCTACAAAGTTTCTGGGCTCGTACCGTTCACAATTCCGCTCTCCTGGTTTTATCTAGGCTTTAGCGCCTATCTCATCGCCTACATGGGTTTTAAAACAATAGTTGGCGATCGCCTTTCAGAACTGGGTGCCATTGTTGTAGGCGCACTGCTTTTAACCGCTTGGGACTTTGTGCTCGACCCTGCAATGAGCCAAACAACTATGCCGTTTTGGGCTTGGGACCAGCCCGGCGCTTTCTTTGGTATGCCTTACCAAAACTTTGCAGGCTGGTTCGGAACTGGCGTTGTGTTCATGAGTGTGGCAACGCTGCTATGGCGGCTACAGCCAAAACGATGGGCTGATAACATCGCGCTAGAGCTACCGCTAAATATCTACATCAGCAACTTTGTCTTTGCTATGTTGATCAGCATCGATGGCAAGATTTATCTACCTGTTTTCCTGGGTCTGCTGCTAGGCGTCTTGCCCATTGTTTGGCTTTATCGCCTTGCGACAAAAGCTGAGAGAGTCGCCTACGGATCTCAGTGGCCTCAAGACTGGGCCAGAAATACCGGTGCCCTCGTACCCTCTGCTTCGAAAGGAGCTGAATGAGCCCCACTGTAGAACTGGCAGGGTCTGAGTGGCCAGCGCTATTTGCCTGTGGGCTTTTACTCTTTCAGCTTCCCTTTACTGCGATTTTGCTTTCTCGGCTTTTGCGGGGCGCTCGGCGACAAAAGCCCATTGCCCCCATTACCGCTGGAGAGGTAGCTACCGAGCAGATAAATAGCGTCAGCGTAGTCGTCCCAACGCTAAATGAGGCAAATCGCATCACGCCTTGCTTACAGGGACTCTCTGCGCAAGGTAAAGCGGTGAGAGAAATTATCGTTGTCGATAGCCGCTCGACAGACGGCACGCCTGAAAAAGTTAAGGCATTTGCAGCGCGCGATAGTCGCATTAGCCTAATGACCGATGAGCCGCTTCCATCTGGCTGGGTGGGCCGGCCCTGGGCGCTGCATACTGGCTATTTAGCTAGCTCGCCTGATAGCGAATGGGTGTTGGGCATAGATGCGGATACAGAACCGCAGCCAGGGCTGGTAGCGGCTGCGGTTTTTGAAGCTGAAAATCAGGGATACGATTTAGTTTCTCTATCACCGCGATTTAGGCTGCGCTTTGCGGGGGAATGGTGGCTACAGCCTGCGCTGTTGATGACGTTGATTTACCGTTTTGATTCGGCGGGTGTGGGTAGGTCATCTCCAGAGCGGGTAATGGCCAATGGGCAGTGCTTTTTGTGTCGGCGTTCGGTGCTAGTGCAGGTAGATGGCTATACTGGCGCGGCTAGTTCGTTTTGTGATGATGTTACGCTGGCACGGCAAATTGCGGCGGTAGGCTACCGAGTCGGCTTTTTAGATGGAGCCCAGGTGATCAGCGTTCGCATGTATGAGGGAATGGCCGAGACCTGGCGAGAGTGGGGACGATCGCTCGATCTTAAAGATGCCGCAACGCCTCAGCAGCTGTGGGGAGATTTGGCACTGCTATTGAGCGCTCAGGCTTTGCCAGTAATCGTCACGCCGATGCTTTTGTTTTTTGTGTGGAGCGATCGCGGTAGTTTGACTATCCAAATGGCGCTAGGGCTAAATGCGTTTTTGCTGTTGGTTCGATGGGGAATGCAGATTGCGATCGCAGCGTCCTATCATCGCCCGCAAAAGCTTTTTTCCGCTGCCCAGTTCTTTTGGCTATCGCCACTGGCCGATCCGCTCGCGGTGACTCGAATCTTAATGTCGTCATTGCAAACTCGAATTCAATGGCGCGGTCGCACGTACAACAAAACAAGCGGCTGACAAAACAAGCGGCTGACAAAACAAGCAGCCGATTAAACAAGCCGCGACAAAGGAAATAGCGATAGAACGCGAAGCTCGCCTGTAGAGTCATCTGGCTAGCCAGCGCTATCCTTTCAAGCAGCGCACCGCCTCCAACATGCCTTTTGCCTTATTGAGCGTCTCTTGATATTCGTTTTCAGGCACTGAATCTGCCACTAGGCCTGCGCCCGCCTGCACGCTAATAGTCTGGGTGCCCGCCTCATCTGCCTGCACCACCATTGTGCGAATCGTGATGGCGCTGTTGAGCTGACCTTCAAAGTCATAGTAGCCGTAGACGCCAGAGTAGGGGCCTCGGTAGTCAGGCTCTAGGGCTTTGATGATTTGCATAGCGCGGATTTTGGGCGCACCGCTGACCGTGCCCGCGGGGAAGCTGGCTTTGAGCAGATCCCAGGCAGTTTTGTCGGGGGCCAGATCGCCGATGACGTTGCTGACAATGTGCATGACATGAGAGTAGTTCTCGATCACCATCAGTTCGTCAACTTCAACAGTGCCGCTGGTGCAGACACGGCCTAAATCGTTGCGCCCTAGATCCACTAGCATGACGTGCTCAGCAATTTCTTTAGGATCAGCGAGTAAGTCGGCGGCGTATTCTGCATCTTCAGCGGCGTTTTTGCCGCGAGGCCGAGTACCGGCGATGGGGCGCAGGGTGGCCTGCATAGGTGTGTCCGAGCCGGTTTGGGTGGCTTTAACCATGACTTCGGGGCTAGAGCCAATTAGCTGCCAGCCGTTGAAGTTGAAGTAGCACATGTAGGGGGAGGGGTTGACCAGACGCAAGGAGCGATACAAATCGAAGGGGTTGCCGCTATAGCTGGCCTGAAGCCGCTGAGAAATGACGACTTGGAAAATGTCGCCCGCGCGAATGTGGGCCTTGGCTTTTTCGACGCTGGTACAAAAGTCTTCGCGAGTGCGGTTGCTGGTATATGTCAGCGGCGGCGCGGTGCTAGCTTCTGGCGAGGTCCAGCCTAGAAGAGTGTCTTTTTCATTTAGGGGCGCACGAAGTTTGGTGACGAGGTTGGTAACGCGATCGCACGCGGCCTCATAAGCTGCCTGCAAATCTACTGCTGGATCGCGTAGGTCTGCGTAGGCAATCGCCCACACTTTGCGCTTTACCTGGTCGAAAATCAGCAGGTTATCTACCTGCATCCACAGGCCGTCGGGCAGGTCGGCTTCGCTACGCTCGTGCGTTGTGACCGTGGGCTCTATCCACTTGATCAGCTCGTAGCCCCAAAAGCCAAACAGCCCACCAATTCCAGGCGGTAGCTGTGGTAGCTGTACCGGGTTTAGCGTCGCTAAGCACGCTTGTAAAACATCAAAGGGATTGCCTGACAAAACTTCTTGGCTACCGTCTCTGAAAGCTTGGGTCGTCGCCGCGCCTTTAGACTCTAAAACCCACAGCGGATCGCAGCCTAAAAAGCTATAGCGTCCTAGCGTTTCGCCACCTTCAACCGATTCGAGCAAAAAGCTGTAGGGCTGACCTGCACAAACTTTGTACCAAGCCGAAACAGGGGTATCAAGATCGGCAACCCATTCTTGGTATACCGGGACGAAGTTTCCTTGTTTGGCAAGGGTTGAGAAGGTGGCAAAGTCTGGGAAAATCATAGATGCGATCGCGCCCGCAAAAAGCGCGTGAGGAGATACTACGACAAAAACAAACGGGCAACTGCTAGAGCTGCCCGTTTGTTTCAATGCTGGGTGCAAGTGAGTCTAAACGAGTGGGTTAAACTTCTGTCTAAAATTTGGCCTGAACTTCAACCTAGACTTTAGCCTAAACTTCGTAGGTTTCGTTGCCGCTGAACTTAATCGTTGCAGGGTCTGGATTCTCGCCGATGCGGCGCTCCTTCTTGCCTGCGTAGCCGCGACCTTCGTTCACCTTTTCAGGGAATACGCCATCGGCAGGATGGAGCAAGCTTTCTTCGCCAGAGGGGAGAATGCGATAAACTTTGTAGTCGGTAATCTTGGGCTTAAACTTTGTTCTAAGCTGCTTGCCTAGCGCTAGGCACTGTTCTTTACGAGAAAGCTCTAGCAAGTTTTCGCCTTCGTTCATCGTGGCCACACCACCCGTGGGCATTTCAAAGACCTGCTCTTTTTCAGAGGTCCAGGTGATTGCGTACTTTTCTTCAACAAAAGCCTTGGTTAGAAGACCGCCGGTGCTGCCTCCGAATTTAGGCATTGAACCAGTTAGTGCCATGAATGATATCTCTCAACCTTCGATGAACCAAATCGTAACATCGTCTCATCCCTTTATTAACAAGCCCTTTGCGAAGCGTAACAGTTCTTTAACTGAGTCTTAGCTGTAGTCAGACCGGGTAGTTTTGGCTGAGGCTTTACGTGTACTGGTAGCCGAGGCTTTTTTGATCGGCTTCTTTTTAGCAGCGGCCTTTTTAGCAGTGGCTTTCTTACGAGCGGTCTTTTGGCCACTGTTCTTTTGACTGGAATAGCGGCCTGTTTTACTGGCGGCTGGTAAGGTGAAATGAATTTGAGCGCCCCGATTTTTACCGCTAGAGGTCGCCCAGATTTTGCCGTTGAGCCCTTCAATAATTTGCTGACAGATGGCAAGTCCTAAGCCAGTACCGCCGACGGAGCGTCTAAGCGCACCTTCTTCTTGATAAAACCGTTCAAAAACAGTCTCTAGCCGGTCGGCTTCAATACCTCTACCGGTATCTGCAACAGTGACTTCAACGGTCTGCTCGTCTTTGAGGTCGGCGCTGATGGTTACCTGGCCATTGGCTTCTGTAAACTTGCAGGCGTTATCAAGCAGCTTAGAGAGGACTTCGACAATCCACTCACCGTCGGCCCGGACAAAGGGCAAAGCAGCGGCGAGATTAGTCTCGATTTGCATGGCGGGCGCGGCATCAGAAGAATGCTGCCAGCGAAGACTGCTCAAAGCAAGATCGACGCACTCTGAAAGGGAGAGTGATTCTAGGTTCCACTCTACGCGCTGGCTTTCGAGCCGAGAAAGGGTCAAAAAGTCCTGAACGAGTTTGCGCATGCGTTCGGCATCGGTAAGAGCAGTGTCGAGCATGACTTGCCGCATTTCGTCGGGCATGTCAGGTTCGGTCAGCAGGCTTTCTAGGCAAACGCGGATGGTAGAAAGGGGGGTGCGCAGCTCGTGGCCGGTAATTGCAATCAGGTTGCTGCGGGTGCGCTCTAGGTTGGCAAGCTGCTGGTTAAAGTCTTCGAGGTGGGCATAGGCTTCGGCCTGGATGAGCGCGACGCTAAGCTGATTGGCGATCGCTTCGGTCAACGTAATTTCGTCATCGCTCCAGCGGTGGGTAGGGGGACGGCTGGTGCTGCCTTCTAAATGCAGCTCAATCATGCCAAGCAGACGGCGTTTATGGATGAGCGGCACGAGCAAGCAGCCGCGAATTTGCCAGCGCTGCAGGCGAGGACGGGCACTAGCAAGGTCGAGTTCAAACAGTAAAGCTTCGGACGGCGCTGCTTGGGAAGACGATGGTTTGGCAGCGACTCCTTTAGCAGATGCTAGCGGGCTGACGCTGTGGTTGGGACTGCTAGAGGTAACTACGATGGGGGCGTTAATATCGTCAACGGCTAGCGCACTGCGCTGTTCTTTGACCCGCTGGTAGAGCGGATTGTGTTTGAGCGGCCAGGTCGCACCTTCTAAAGAGTTGAGGTGCGGCTGGCGGTATTCGTGGTAGATAGTAGCATCTGGGTCGTGCTCGGTGCAGCGATAGATGATGCAGCGGCCTACGTCGAGCACACTGCCAAGTTCAACCGCGGCGATCGCAAATATCTCGGATGGGTTAAGTGACTTGCGAATAGCGGCTGTGATGGAGTTCACCAGTCGGGCGCGTTGCTCTTGCAGTGCGATCGCCCGGTATGCCTTTAGCTGCTTGTACTGCCCGGCCTGCAAATAGGTAATCAGCCGCTGCGCAAAGGGATCTTTTTCGACCTCTAAATCGCTGCCAAGGACAGCGGGAATGAAGCGATCGCGGGCCCGTTGAATCTTCTCGGTCAGCGCTGGTCGATAAGATTCAATTCGACCTAGCAGCAGATCCGCCGCTCGCAGACTAACCTGCCTATCGAGTGTCCATATTCCTTCAAACCGACGACTTTGGTCTAAATGAGTAGCTGCGGTCGTTACGTTGTCAGTGACAAGGTGGTGCGGCTTATCAGCCACCTGGTGCTCTCGGCAAATCAGCGACGCGCTGTAGTTCTCGCCAATCACAACGAGATGCCACTCTTCAGTTAGAGCATCTTCATCATCAAAATCTATTTTTTCGTAGCCTTGCTTGTCGTCACTATCAGCCTCATTAAACTGCGTTTCTGCCGCAGACAAAACATAGACCTGATCGCTCACCTCGCCAATACGCACATAGCGATGAGCCTCTTGCCGATAAAACCGCTCTTGCTGAAAGCTAGCAATGATCAACGGCTGCTCTTCCGACCCGGATAAGACCTGATCTTCCATGGCGTGGGAGAGCGCTGTTAATGACGTTTTGAAATACATTTGAAATCGCAGAGCAGGCAGCGCTTCAAATATTTCTTCCACAATGGAAGTTGGATTACCCATGCGAAGTTCGCGTTATCTATAGCAAAAGCCATGCCAATAGCATGCACTGTTGCCTAAAACAGACGGCTCAAAAACAAGTTTGTGAGATCGACTTTTATATCGGTTTTTTTGACGTTTTTTATAGACGAGTGCTAAAGACGAGATCTGAAAATATTGAACAAAATCAACAAAGAGAATTTTCCTCAGCTTAGATAGATAAGAAAATTCTAAGTATCGTCACAATAGCAGGCCAGTTGGCGTGAGCGGATCAGAAGTTCATTAAAAGCAACGCGAGCGATCGCAACAGCAGGCATAACTCGCTTGCCTGTTCATTCAAGTGTCCTATTTGCATCCTGCCAAAAAAGCATCAGCAAAAAAGCACTGCCAAAAAAGTACCGCTAAAAAAAATCGACACCGGATGAACTAATCATCCGGTGCCGATCTTGCAGTTAAAGCGGGAGCTTGATGAAGCCAAACAAATGGCTCACAAAGAAGACAAGCAAAAAAACGGCTAGATGATACCACCCATATCGCTAGTGTCCTTCAAGAAGCCGCTATAAGCTTCCATACCGTGCTCGCCAATATCCAAGCCTTTGAGTTCTTCCTCGGAAGAAACACGTAAGCCCAGTAGGGATTTGATCACTACCCAGAGGATAGATGTAACCACTACGGTAAAGAGGCCAATCGCTACGATACCGACGATTTGAGCAATGAGCTGAGTTGCGCCACCGCCAAAGAAGAGGCCAGCCTCTCCATCGAACAGGCCAACTGCCAGTGTGCCCCAGATACCACAGACCAAGTGAACCGAAGTTGCACCAACTGGATCGTCAATTTTGATGCTGTCAAAAAAGCCAACAGAGAAGACCACAAGAACGCCAGCAATCAAGCCGACGATGATAGCGCCCCAGTAGCCAATGCCGCCACAACCAGCCGTAATGCCCACTAGACCTGCCAAGATCCCGTTGATCACCATAGAAAGGTCGGGCTTACCGCTTAGGGCCCAGGCCGTAAACGTTGCGGCAATACCGCCTGCCGCAGCAGCTAGGTTGGTAACCAAAGCGATTTGAGGCACGGCCAAGCTAGCTGCTAGCTCAGAACCGGGGTTAAAGCCAAACCAGCCAATCCATAAGATGAGGCAGCCAAGAGTAGCAATGCTCATGTTGTGGCCAGGAATCGCATTGACCGTACCGTTTTGGTACTTACCAATACGAGGCCCAAGGAAGATAGCACCCATCAGCGCAGCCCAGCCGCCAACAGAGTGAACTACCGTAGAGCCAGCAAAGTCGCTAAAGGCTACGCCTTCACCTAGAAAAGCCATATCAGAGAGCCAGCCACCGCCCCAGACCCAGTGCGCAGTAATGGGGTAGGAAATAGCAGTGAGCAATACGCTGAAGATAATAAAGCTAGAAAACTTGACTCGCTCGGCAACCGCACCCGAAACGATAGTCGCAGCCGTTCCGGCAAAAGCGGCTTGAAACAGGAAGAAAACCGGCGTTGTGAGCGTGCCAAAAGCTAGCTCAGCCGGATCGGTACCTGCCAAGAAAAACCCGCTTAGGCCCAGCAAAGCATTGCCTTCACCAAAGGCCAGCGCGAAGCCTATTGCCCAGAAAGACACGGTCGCCAATGCGAACACGATTAGATTTTTGGTCAAAATATTGACCGCGTTCTTTTGGCGGCAAAAGCCCGTCTCTAACATGCCAAAGCCAGCGTTCATGAAAATGACCAGCACAGAGGCAACGACTATCCAGATGTTGTCTAAGACGGCTTGAACATCAGCAGCGGCAACTTCATCTTGAGCGTGGGCAGCAAATCCCCAAGTAGCCACAATGACAAAGGCTAAGGGAATACAGGCTAACCAGCCCCAGGCAAACCGACGACCAAAGGCGCGGCTTAAACCGCGCTTAGCCATCTCTGTAAAGGGAGGGACATTCGCAGACCAGGGCGAGGGCGATCGCCTAGCCTGCTTTCTTTTTCTTATCGTAAAATTAGACATTTTTGTCTGGTGTTCCTATATACGCAACTTCGGCAGTAGTTCACAGCTCTATATCAGTGCTTGGCATGATGTTCTGAACCCATTACATACCTGTCAAACCGATGGCACCCATTCCACCAAGTCTGAGCAAGTCGTTCTGTATCGACTGATACTTTTGAGGGTTGACTGATTGCCCTAATCCGCCTTTTTCTCGCAGGTTTTTGTAAAAGTTTACAAAGCGACCCAGCTTTGACCCGTATTTATCGTCCCAAATCATCAGTTTGTATCATTTCTAAACATCAATTTTCTTTGGTATAAGAAGGTTTCAGCCGATAACGGCTGCCTTTGACGATGGTTTTGGGCAATTCGAGGGTGACAGATCTCAAGATTCAAGCACCCTTGCTATTTCGCCGTCTAAATTTTCATCTCAAGTGTTGATCATGTGCTTAAGATATTGCCGAGCGCCCAGGGCCGAAAGCTGGTTTTGCTTATCACTTACCATCGTTTTGAGCTGCTGACGGTAGCTCAGCACCTTTTCTTGCAAACTAGGATCGTAGGCGGCCAAAATTTGGGCCGCGAGTAGCCCTGCATTTTTGGCATTGCCAATGGCAACGGTCGCAACCGGAATACCTCGGGGCATTTGGACAATAGAGTAAAGCGAATCTAACCCAGAAAGCGTGCTGGTTTTGATGGGGACGCCAATAATTGGCAGCGGGCTAAGGGCCGCAACCATACCCGGAAGATGTGCCGCGCCACCTGCGCCCGCGATAACGACTTTGAGCCCTCTAGTATGCGCAGTTTCAGCATAGGTGACCATACGCTGCGGTGTCCGATGTGCAGACACAATAGCAACTTCGTGAGAGATGTCAAATTCTTCGCAGACGATAATGGCGTCCATCATCGTGGGTAGATCTGAGTCGCTGCCCATGATAATACCAACATCGACTTTGCTGTTCTGGCCATTCTGCTGGAGAGGAGAGATCATGCGTCTAATGAGTGAGTTGTTGAGTAGGTGGATGTATAGAAGTGTGCGTATGAAAGTGTGCAGAGCGCCTGTTCTAAGCCGTGTTTGATAGTACTGTTATTCTCAATGCTCGCCTGCCGAAGCGCCAAGGACTGTATCAAATCACGATACAAGCAGGTGAAGTCACTAAAATTGAGCCGACCGAGCAGGCATCGGTTCAGGCATCGGTTCAGGCATCGGTTCAGATACTGGGCGAAGTATCTAGAACGGTAATAGATGCAGAGGGCGACTGGATTACGCTAGGCGCTATAGATTTACAAATCAACGGGGCGTTAGGACTGGCGTTTCCTGATTTGAGGTCAGAAAGCTTGGGTCAGCTACAGTTGATTTGCGAGCTGCTGTGGCAGCAAGGCGTCAGTGGGTTTTGCCCGACGCTGGTGACCACTTCGCTAGAAAATTTTCACGGGAGCCTGGCAGCTATTCGTTTGTTTCAACAGCAGCAAGCGATCGCTGATCGAACCAGTAGTGCCGAGATATTAGGCAGTGCCAAGGTCTTGGGCGCACATCTAGAAGGGCCTTTTCTCAACGTGGCCAAGCGCGGGGCCCACCCGGCTAAATACTTACAGCCCTTGACGCTGACGGCGATTAAAACAGTTGTTGGCGAGTTTGTCGATGCCATCAGCATTGTGACGCTAGCGCCCGAGGCGACCGTCGATGGCGCGGTAGATGGCACCCTAATTCGGTGGCTAAGCGATCAAGGCGTTACGGTGAGCCTGGGTCATTCACTGGCGACGGTCCGGCAGGCAAAATGCGCGTTCGACCAGGGCGCGACGATGGTGACCCATGCATTTAATGCCATGCCAGGTTTGCATCACCGCACGCCAGGATTGCTGGGCGCGGCTTTGAGTGATGCGAGGGTCTTCTGTGGGTTTATTGCCGATGGTCAGCACATTTGCCTAACAATGCTGGATTTGCTGTTGAGGGTAAATCGTGGCAGCCGTGAGACGCACAGGGAGGGCTTATTCTTGGTTAGCGATGCGCTGTCGCCGCTAGGACTGCCGGACGGAGTCTACCCTTGGGATAGTCGGCAAATTGAGGTGACAAAGGGAACCGCGCGACTGGCGGACGGCACGCTTTCGGGAACGACGTTGCCCTTGATTGAGGGGGCAGTGAATTTGGTGAAGTGGGGGCTGTGTGATGCTGAGGAAGCGATCGCACTTGTCACGGCAGCCCCCCGCCAAGCCATCGGCCTACCGGCTTTATCTGTCGGATCATCTGCGCAGCTAATTCGCTGGTCACAAAACGCTTCAGATCAGCTTATTTGGCAGTGGCTGTAGCGACAGAAACTGATCACCCAAACTGACCGAACTAACTGCCAGTTACAAGCGATGTAAATACAGCGATCCTACAGCGATGACTCAACAGCTTAGGGGAATACTCTTCACGCAATCTTTTTGATTGTTGCCTGTTCGAAGCTACGGATTTTCACGGAGTGTGCGCGTAAATAGGTAGTAGCTAAAAAAACCGCAGCTCAAAACATTCCTCACTTTTAATCAAGGATTTACAATGGCTCGCAAAGTCACGCCACTTTACGCTGAAACAATGACGCTTTTGAAGCTGTTGTCGCTTGATAAGACGCCTGCTTCTAAGTCCAAATTTGTCCCCTCTGGAACCAATGCCTACAGCACCGCACTACAACAGCTAGTAGAAGAAGGCTCTTTAGCCCAGACACCCAAGAACAAAAAAACAAACGTCTATACCATCACTGAAAGCGGCCAGCAAAAGCTTTTAGCGGGGCTCAAAAATGACAGTTTCGCCTTTAGAGCGAACGCTGGCCCAAAAGTAACCAACGCCTTGCTGAAGTTGTTCAGGCAGCGTCAACCCATGGCTCAAAACGGAGACCAAAGCGCGACGACTCCGTCTGACAACGACAAGCAAGAGAGTGCTTCATCGGCTATTGACTCTTACGAAGAGTTCACTAAAACTGCGCTTAAAACCTACGAACAGCTAAACCAGGACTACAACCTGGATGATTTGGTGCCGATTTATCGGATTCGCCGGGAAATAGGCGATCGCATCTCTCGCCGCGACTTCAATGAATGGCTGCTCGAAGTTCAGGCTAACGACCTTGTCCAACTGACGGGCGGCGAGCTGCCCAACGTCACTGCCGACCAATTAGAAGATTCGGTGGCGATTCCAGGCGGCGGTACTCGTTTTTACGTGAAGCGATTACAGCCAGCGTAAGTCTGTGTTTGGTCTCACGCTTACAGTCTGCTCTTTTAGCCCACCCTTACAGCCCTTGCTTCCTCATGTCAGTTTCTCAAAAAGTCTCTACAGAGCCTGATATTCTCGCTGCTCTCCAGGCAAATAACCCGTTCGAAAGACCGCCCGTTGTCAAAGACCAAAACATCTGGGGAGAATCTTTTCCTGATGTCCCTGCGCTTAATGCGATCGCTTCTGATGTCGTATTTGAGGCTTTAGGAAAGGGTCGCTCTGCTGATTCCACGTTCGACAAGGTCGCATCCATCGTACTGATCGCTGATCGCGGGGTCGGCAAAAGCCACGTCATCAGGCGCATTCGGCAGCGGTTGCAGGCGAGTGGGGAAGGCGTTTTTATCTATGCGAGCGCCGATAAGTATGGCGAATTGGACCATATCAACGCTCTTTTTCAGCAGTCTATGGCTGAGAGCCTAGAGCAGATCGGCGGTGCAGGCGTTACGCAGTGGCAAGAGATTGCCACGCTGATGGTGGCAGAAGCGCTTAGCACTAGCAAGGCCGATGCAAAATCACCGGCTGCACAAGCTTTGGTCGGTAAGTTTGATAAAGCTTGGCAGGATAGCCGACAGAACAAGCAGAAGGATCTCGTTGGCGAGCTGGTCAAGGTCATTCGCAGAAAAAGACCCAATACCGATCCGTATATTCTGCGGGCGATCATTTGGACGCTCTCGGAAGAGCGCGGCTCATTTGCCGTCAAGTGGTTAGCAGGCGAGCAGCTCAATAGGCAAGACGCGGCTGATTTGCGCCTGCCTCAACAGGAAAAAAGCGAAGGCGAAAGAGACGCTTCTGCGCTAACTCATGTCACCAAGATCCTGTCTTTGATTAGCGAGTATAAATCCGTGAGTGTCTGCTTTGATGAGCTAGACACCCACGCTAGCAACCGAGACGGGTACACCACAGAGATTGTGATACTGGACTTGGTCAAACGGTTGTTTGATTCAATTGGCCCTTCTGTAACTAGCAAGGGCATCGTGTTGCTGACGGTTGTTTTGCCTGATATCTGGCGTAATGTTCGGCAAACGAAAGTGGCCTCTGAAGAAAAGATATCGTCTCATGGAAAGCCGATTGTGCTTAACAATCTGAGTGCAGAGACGGTGCGCGAGCTAGCCTCAGCAACGCTGCAGAAGTTCTACCACAAAAAAGGGCTGACGCCAGCTACTCCTATCTATCCTTTTGAAGAAGAAGAGCTAGCCCAGTATGGAAAAAACCGTCCTTATGCGCGAGAAGCGCTTATCTGGTTTGCCGCTCAGATCAATGAAAAGCTGAAGCACCTGAAACCTGCATCCGTCTCGCCGACAGAGCGGCTTAAAGATGCTTATGACAACGCTTTATCGCAGTTTGACACTGAAGAGCTTGAAGACAATGAGCTAATTGCGGCGGCGTTGAGGTTTGGCTTCGAAAAAATAACTGAGATTGACAGGCTAAAGGATCAGCCGATTGAAGGGGTGATTGTCGGAGGCGTTGAGGACATCACACCTAAAAGCCAAAACGGCGGCTGGATTCAATTTAAGGTGGTGGGCGAAGAGAACGGTGAGCTGGTGACGATTGGCGTGAGCGCTTTGCAGTATACGACTGGGCGTCCGGTCGGAGCAGGCTTTCGGCGGTTGCTTGATACAGAAACGTTTGGGCTTTCGAGAAGCTGTTTGGTGCGATCGCGCGATCGCAAAATAAAGCGCTATTGGGACTCGTTCGAGTACTATCAACAGCTCGTTGCTAGCGGTGGCGAATGGGTCGATTTGGTCACCGAAGACCTCAGACCGCTGCTAGCGCTTCAATACGTTTACGAGCATCACGAAAAGTTTGATCTCACCATCAGGCGTCTGAACTCTTTTGCGTTTACTCGTGACTTGCTAACCAGTAACTCGCTGCTCAAAGAAATTTTGAGCCGTCCGACTGGCGCAGTCGCAGAAGATGCACTAGAAGGTGAAACGCTAGAGCGACTGAATGAGAGCGCAAGCGTCGAAAATATTGAGACCGAACTATCGCAAGCCCTTGCGGATGAAGCCTCTCTAGACGAGACGGAAATGCGCTCTAGCTTAGAAGACGTTGTTGAAGCAATCAGCGCATGAGCCTATTTAACGTTTCGCTCTGTCTGCCTGAAATCGATGTTGCGGCGCTTACTCAAAAGCGCTCTATTGTCGCTGTGACCAAGCGCTTTATTTTGCCGGACAAGTCATTTGCGCTGCTACCAAGTCGTCATTTGCCAGCCGGTGCGATCGCTAGCAATTGGTATCGCTTAGAAGTTCTGGCCGCCACGCAATCTCCTGATGTAGATCAGATTACACACTGGGCCCAGTGTGCGTTTTGTCAGCAGGTTGACGATGAGCAGGCGATCGCAGCAGTCGCCGCTCGAACAATTTGGACAGAAGCAGCCCTGCTAGAGCTTTGGCGCGATCGCGAGCATCTTTTCCTATCTATCTTGCAGGTATACAAACTTCCGACAGCCATACCCACCAAGTCAGCACCCGCCCCAGAGCAGCTCTACAAGTTTGTGCCACTTACGCAATATTTAGAGGCAAGCAACGAAGCAGCGCTGCTCAGTAAAGCAGACTTTGCTGCTGCAAGAACAGCTTTTCTAGAGCCCGTTGAAGACATTCTGGTATTCGATAAAGGCGACCTCGAAAGGCCCGAAAACTCGTCAGATCTAGTACCCGAACCCGCTATTTATGATGTTCTAGAGTCTCCTGACTGGGTCTCAAAAATATCTGAATTTGGCAACTCTAGCGACGGCCACACCTTTGAAAAGTTAGTTAGAAAGGGTCTGATGGAGCTAGGCTTTAGTAACTCACGTGATCGTAGCGCCGCTAGCCTCGACCCCAAAGCCACAGGTGGTGCAGGTGGCTTAGACTTTTATGCGGATCAGCCTTTTCCAATAGTCGGCGAGTGTAAAGCCTCTAGGCACAATAGAATCGGCAGCGATGCCGCTACTCAGGTCGTTAGATTAGGGCTGCAAAATTTATCTGAGAATGAGTATCTAGGATGCATCAAGATAGTAGTTGCCGCTGGATCTTTGACGGCTGGCGCTGAGCAAATTGCTATAGGGCACCGCGTCAACATCATTCGACCCGAAACAGTTCAACGGTTAGTTGAAAGCAAGATAGAGCTCAAAGACGATTTTGATATATTTCAGCTGGGAAACTATTTGAAAGAGGAGCCTTTCGGCGAAGCCGCTGACCAAAAAATCGTCAACTATTTAGACTGGTGCCTTAGCCAATGGCAAGAGCTAGAAGAATACACACGGCTTGTCGATCAGGTTGTTAAAACGCTCCAAGAGCTTTCTGCTCAAGTCATTTCATCGCCATCGCAGGACTTTTCAGTCCTAGAAATTAGAGCCCATCATAACGCCAAGTATCAACCCGTTGTTGTAACTTCTAAGATTGAGAAAGTTCTAGAAGATCAGCTGAGGCGGCCCCAAAGCAGCGCGGTTAGAGAGCGTGCCTATCGAGATAGGTCATCGGGCTATTATCTCAAACCAAACAGTTGCACAAGCTAGAGTTCGTTTATACAGACATCTTTATGTATCTTCTTCCCTGATACTAGTCGGGTAGCGCCTGTAAAGTGTTGAATGTAAGCAGCGAGGGTTTATGAACCAGCGGTTGGTTGAATCAGTGGCGCAAATTGTGCTGGCAATGTCTGACGATGAGCGGCGTTTGCTAGGAAGAAAGCTGCAACATGCCGGCATGCCACTACTAGATGCGCCGACAGATACAGATAAGTCTTTGCGAGTCGCGGAGATTGCCCAGGATATTCAAGACTTTGAAGAGGCGTACCAAGCGCCGCTGAGTGCCTTACCGGCTGACCAGTGGACAATGGCCGGTGCTAAAGCACCCATGCCAACAGCAGAAGAGGCTGAAGAAAAAGCGCCCATGCCAATAGCAGAAGAGCTGACAAGAGCGCAGACATAGCTAACTAGAGAAAAAAGACCAAAGAAAGACCAAAAAAAGCCAGTGGTTTTACAGCCGCCAAACGTAATAGAATCAGGTCGCAGGCTTTTGACTAAGCCCCAGAATAGGCAACCAGCACAGGCACTATTACCAGCGGCTATGACCCAATCCACCTTGGACGAGAAGACGATTGTTCGCGAGTATTTTAACGCGACGGGCTTTGATCGCTGGCAGCGGATCTATGGCGATGGTGAAGTCAATAAGGTACAGGCGAACATTCGCACCGGGCACCAGAAAACAATTGACAACGTGCTTGAGTGGTTTGCCGAAGACGAAAATATTGCTGATATCACCGTTTGCGACGCGGGCTGCGGTGTCGGCAGCCTGAGTATTCCGCTAGCAAAGATGGGTGCTAAGGTCTACGCCAGCGATATTTCTGAAAAGATGGCCACCGAAGCCGATGTGAGGGCAAAAGCAGCGCTAGCCGATGAGCTTAGCGCAGAGCAGATGCCTGAGTTTGAGGCCAAAGATTTAGAGTCGATTGACGGCAGCTATCACACAGTGGTGTGTCTAGATGTGCTGATTCACTATCCGCAGGCGCAGGCCGATAGCATGATCAAGCACCTTAGCAACCTGGCAACTGATCGAATCATGATTAGCTTTGCGCCCAAGACTTGCTTTTATGCCACGCTAAAAAAGGTGGGTGATTTTTTCCCTGGGCCGAGCAAGGCCACTCGCGCTTATTTGCATAGAGAGTCTGATGTGGTGAAGGCACTTGAGGAAAACGGCTGGCAGATTGGGCGGCGATCGCTCAATAAAGCCCCGTTCTATTTCTCTCGTTTGCTAGAGGCCACTCGGACTGGCCAATCAACTGACAGCTCGATCGAAGGTTAAATGCCAACAGCAAAACATATTTTAGGCTTCGGTCTATCTACGCTGGGTTTGACGCTAGGCTTTTTGTGCCTGGGCCGTGTGGCAAGCACTGCTTTGGCCTCAGAGCCTCAGCCAAATAGACAAGAGACCATGACCGCTGGGCTACTGCTTGGGGTGCCAGCAACAGCAGGCGCGATATGGATGCTAAAGGCACTGGAGCAAGATCATACCCTGGTGGGTTCTCGGCGTCTTCAGACTCTTTTTTACAAAGTCCTTAGGGCTAACGAAGGTAGAATCAATGCTGCCCAGTTTGCGCTGTTAGCAGAGGTATCGCTAAGCGAGGCAAAGGATTGCTTGGACACGTGGGCCGCGATGCTCAATGCGGACTTCGACATCGATGAGCTAGGGGTGACTATATATTGCTTTAATGTGTAGTCAGTTCTGTGACGGTTGACCTCTTAAGGCTGATATTCTATGGCTCGTTTGTTTTTAGCGATCGCATCTATCCTCGGAGCCCTTGGCGTTGCAGGTGGTGCATTCGCAGCCCATGCCCTCAAAGGAAAGCTGACGGAAACGGCGCTCGGTAGCTTTGAGACCGGAATTCGCTATCAGATGTATCATGCGATCGCGCTACTACTGGTTGCTATCCTCATCGCTCAGTATCCAGAGATCAAAGGTTTAGCGATCGTAGGCTGGTGCTTCGTTGCAGGAATTGTTTTGTTCTCGGGCAGTCTTTACGGGCTGAGCTTAATGGGCATCAAAGCCCTAGGACCGGTGACACCGCTCGGTGGGGTTGCCTTTATCGCTGGCTGGATAGTGCTAGCAATATCGAGCGCTAAGCTGTCTTAGCCTGTTTGAAGCGGCTACGAAAGCTACAAAGGTGTGCAGCTAGAGGCAATTCATTCAACTAAATTTTATAGGGCTCTATATGTGTCGAATTTTGGGATATTTAGGTCCACAGATTTCGCTCGAGCAGCTGGTGCTAAAGCCGGAACATTCCATGCTAGTGCAGAGCTATCAGCCTAAAGAGCTAGAGGCGGCTGTGCTCAACGGCGATGGATTCGGTTTGGGCTGGCATGGCCAGCCAGGAGCCGCGCCATTTGTCTATCGCAATGTGCTGCCCATGTGGAATGACCGCAGCTTAGACGATCTGTGCCGCTACATTCAGACTCGTAGCTTTGTGGTAAATTTGCGTAGCGCCACGGCCAAGATGCCAGTTGATATCAGCAACTGTCAGCCGTTTGTATACAACAACATTCTGTTCGTACACAACGGCATGATTGAAAATTTCTTTGACTCGCTGCACCGGCCCATTCGCGAAAAGCTTTGCGACGAGGCCTACAAGCGAATCACAGGCATTACCGATTCAGAGCATATCTTTGCACTGCTTGTTCACCACTTAGAAACGCAGCCAGGGATTGATCTTGCAGAAGCCCTGCATCAAACGATTAAAACGATCGCTCAGATGGCAAAGTCAGCCGGTGTCAGAGTTGCCGCCAACATTATTTTATCTACCCACAATCGGCTCATTGCGCTGCGCTACGACAACCAGCAAAAAGCACCCTCTTTCTATCTGCTCAAAAACGCTGAGCAGTTTCCTAACTCAGTGATTTTGACTTCAGAAAAGCTGTTTGAAGATAGCTGGCAACCCTATAATCAAAGTGAACTGATTAGTATAGATAGCGAACTGCACATCAAGGCCTATGCCACTGTGGACTAGTGTTTGATGGACTAGTGTTTGATGGACTAGTGTTTGGTGGACTAGTGTTTGATGGACTAGTGTTTGGTGGACTAGTGTTTGGTGGTGGGCGCTTGCTATATTTCCGTTGACAATTTTTATTGACAACTGTCGCTGACACCTTGCCTAGACCTTGCCTAGATAGTTCTTACACATTGCATCATTCACCGACTCTCGCACCGCGATCGCCTGATTCGTCTCTACAGGCCACTATTCAATCAGCGCTTCAAGCCTGCCGACAGCAAACGCGATCGCTCGTTGCAGGCGTTCCCTCAGAGGTTTTGCGATCGCAACCGCACCCAGATTTCAGCCCAGTAGGCTGGCATCTCGGTCACATCGCCTACACCGAATCGCTGTGGATTGCGGGGCATCTAGCCAGGTCGCCTCGCTGGCCTCAACGCCACCTGGCTCAGCAGTACAAACAGCTTTTCTCAGCCGATGGCCTGCCAAAAGCCCAGCGGCAAAATTTGCCAGAAACAACAGCGCTTTTGGCCTACGTAGATCAAGTGCAATCTCACACGCTGGAATATCTGAACGACAGCCCTCAGCTCCTAGCTGACACGCTTCGTCTATGGCACTGGCTGATTCAGCACGAAGCGCAGCACGCTGAAACCATCGCGATGGTACTTGCTTTGCATCAGCTATCTCATCGGTCTAGCCATCAGCCGAGCCTGGCAGATTCTGAGCTGGGCATAGCTCAGCTAGCGACAGCCGATACAGAGGGCGCATCAGACATGGTTCTAATTGAGGCGGGCGAGTTTCTTCAAGGGTGCGACGCGCCCACAGCCATCGACCGATTTGCGTACAGTTTGTACACAGACATCTGGCTAATGTTTAGAGGCAGACGTTCAGAAGCAAACGTTTAAAGGCAAACGTCTAAAGGAACAGTCATATGCTTTGTTCAGAATCGCTCTCGCAGATGAAACCGTTTGATAAGCTGCCGAGCGAACGGCTTGACTGGGTGTGCGATCGCGCTCAGCCCATCCACCTGTCTGCTGGCGAAATCCTTGTACATCAGGGCGATACGTCTCTTGGTTTTTTTATCCAGGTCGCTGGCAAAATCACGGTCACGCAGCACACCAACGGTGCCGATATGCCAGTAGGCCGTCACGAAAGCCCTTCGTTTTTCGGTGAAATTCAGGTCTTAACCGAAGACCTGGTACCCGTAACCCTTACAGCCGACACCGACACCGAGCTGTATCGGCTAGACTGCCCCGACTTTTTAGATCTAGTTCATAGCTGCCGAGAGTTTGAAAGAGATATCTTTCGGACCGTTGGCCAGCGGCTGCGCGGCCTAGAATCTTTCATCCGCACTCGCGAGAAAATGGCTGCGCTTGGAACCCTTTCAGCCGGGCTAGCCCACGAGCTAAACAACCCAGCCGCGGCACTCGTACGGGTGATGAAAGATATTGAGCCCGCCATGCTAGAGCTGCAGCGGATGAACTTGGTATACGGGCAGCGCCAGCCAGACGAAGCGCATACGCAGCAGTGGCTAGCGGCAAGAGACCGAGGATTTGAGGCGATCGCCCATCCAGACAGCGATCCGCTGGCCCAAGGAGACAGAGAAGATACCCTGACCGACTGGCTAGAAGACTACGGCATAGAAGACGCTTGGAAGCTAGCCGAGCCCCTCGCCGCAGGGCACATAGAACCGCAAACACTCGATACGCTCATAGACTGCTGGCGCAATGACACCACCGAAATGCGCGAGATGGGTATTCGTTGGCTAGCCCTCTCTTTCGACGTCATGGGCATGATTCGCAACGGGCTAGACGGCGCGCAGCGAATTTCTACGCTGGTGCAGTCGATGAAATCTTATTCATACATGGACCAGGCAGCCCAGCAGGCGGTGAATATTCACGACGGGCTTGAAGACACTTTGCGGCTGTTTGCCTTCAAGCTCAAAGACGGCATAAAGGTCGAGCGCAAATATGATCAGGGGCTGCCTAAAATCGTGGCTTTTGGCAGCGAGCTAAATCAGGTATGGACTAATCTGATCGACAACGCTATTGACGCCTTGGCAGAAGGCACGCCCGGCGGCGAGCCGCCCACCCTTGTAATTCGCACTTATCAACAAGATGCTGCGCTTACCGTGGAGGTTGAAGATAATGGCCCAGGGATTCCGCCCGATTTGAAGAACAGAATTTTAGAGCCTTTTTTCACTACCAAGCAGATGGGTAAAGGCTCTGGACTGGGGCTTGATGTGGTGCGGCACATTGTGCAAAATCGTCACAAAGGCAGCCTTTTAGTCGAGTCGGCCCCCGGCAGAACCTGCTTTTCAGTGCGCCTGCCAGTCGCTCCAGGCACTGCTCCGGTCACTACTCCGGTCACTACTGAGGAACAAGTTCACTATTAACTTCATTAATAGGACGGCGGCGCAGCTCTAGCGAGTCTTCTCGCGGTAAAAGATCGAAAACTTCGCGCATTTTATCGTCAATGGCCTCGTAGTCAACCTGGCCTACTTCGTTAAAGACGACCTCACCAGCCTGATTGAAGACCACAGTATGAGGCACAAAGCCTTTGAAGTAATAGCCAGGTTCGGTAGCGTCGTAGCTGTCTTTGAGCGGGATAGAGTCGGCTGCGATCGCAATAAAGTTAGCCGCTCTGCCATAGGGCGCTTGTAGCTGAGAAACCACCGAAGCAAACTGCTTGCTATCGCGACTGTCATCAACAAAGAAGAACAGCAGCGTCGGCTTATCCTGCTTTAAAGACTGCGGCAGCGTAAACTTGGGCGGCACAATCGAGCCATTGCCCGCATACAGCGCAAAGATATTGCCATCGTAATTGTCATCGCTCAGTCCGGCCCAGGCCGGGGTGCTCCACAGGCTAGTCATCATGGCGACGCTTAGCAGCACGAGGCTCAGCACCCTTAGATGCCTGCGAAAAAATTGAACCAGCATAAATCTCACATAGGTTGTCGATTCAAATCGTCTCAAAGCTACTGATAATCTCCTGTAGCCCTGCCCTATTCTCTTCATAACGTTCGGCAGTTGTCCAGCCTACTACCTGGTAGTAGCGCTCTGTCCCTTCGATCGTAGTGTGCAAATAGACCACCGGCACGCCGTCTACCCGTCCTCGAATCTCGTACTGCACCGCCGGAGCACCGTTCACTCGGTTGACCTCTGTTCTGGTCGCCCCTTCGTAAGTGCTCAGTTCCTCTGCAATCAGCCAGCGATACTTATCCGCATTGTCTTCTAAAGAAAACTGATCCAACACGCCTGAGCTTTCAGACAAAACGCTAGCGTACATAGACTGTAACGGGTAGCTAGCATAAATGTCGGCGCTGCTTCTCAGCGAGTTCCCAGCCTTAGTCCACTCAGCAGGTACTGTAATGGCAACATTCGTCTGCTGATTTTCTAACCTTGAGGGGCCATCTAATGGCTGATCGATAGCATCTACCGTCGATGTGTCTTGAGAAGGCCTTAAAAAGCATCCACCTAGACCCGTTATCATCAGCCCCAGTAGGACAACGCCCGCTAGCTGATACTTCACCTTTGTATGCATCGCGCCTATCCCTTACCCATCCAATCGCTGGTCAAGTCAACGTTAGCCAAAGCATACCAGAGGTTGTAAGCGATCGCGAAAGTATCGCCAGCAGACAGATGTATCGCGCCAAAAGCGAACTACAGGCAAACTGCCGAAATACTACCTCTTCCCTTTATGCTGGAGACAGCTTAATAGAGCGCTGATCTTTCAAAAACACTCACTTACTCGAATCGCTACGTTATCCCTATGCTCAGAGCCGGAATTGTTGGATTGCCCAACGTCGGAAAATCTACGTTGTTTAATGCGGTTGTTGCAAACGCAAAGGCTCAAGCCGCCAACTTCCCCTTCTGCACGATTGAGCCCAACGTGGGCATCGTTGCAGTGCCAGACGAGCGGCTTCAGGTGCTAGCAGATATTTCTAGCTCTAAGGAAATTCAGCCTGCCAGGGTAGAGTTTGTTGATATCGCTGGCCTAGTCCAAGGCGCGAGCCAAGGAGAAGGATTAGGCAACCAGTTTCTCGCCAACATCCGCGAAGTCGATGCAATCATTCACGTCGTGCGCTGCTTTGAAAACGACGATATCATTCACGTCTCAGGCTCGATTGGCCCTTTGCGTGACATTGAGGTAATCAACCTAGAGCTAGCGCTTTCAGATCTATCGCAGATAGAAAAGCGGATGGATCGCATTCGTAAACAGGCCCGCAACAATAAAGAAGCAGAGGCAGAACTGGCCGTTCTAGAAAAAATTCGACCCGTGCTAGATGAAGGCAGAGCCGCGCGTACAGTCGAGCTAGAGAGTGAAGAGGATCTCTTGATCAAACCGCTGGGGTTGTTGACGCGCAAGCCAGTTATTTACGCCGCGAACGTTTCAGAAGATGACCTAGCAGAAGGCAACAGCTGGGTAGAAGAAGTCCGCACTCATGCGCAGGGCGAAGAGGCTCAGGTCGTCATTGTCTCAGCGCAGGTAGAAGCCGAGCTGCTAGAGATTCCGGCAGATGAGCGTTCAGACTTTTTGGAAGCGCTAGGGGTAGAAGAAGGCGGCTTGCAGTCTTTGATTAGGGCGACCTACGACTTGCTGGGCCTGCGCACCTACTTCACAACCGGGCCGCAAGAAACTCGCGCTTGGACAATCAAAGCTGGGATGCTAGCACCGCAGGCTGCTGGGGTAATTCATACCGATTTTGAGCGGGGGTTTATTCGTGCTGAGACCGTTAGCTACGAAGATTTGACCACCAATGGCTCTATGGGGGCAGCTAAGGAAAAGGGACTGGTGCGCAGTGAAGGTAAGGAATACACCGTCAAAGAGGGCGATGTTATGCTGTTTCGCTTCAACGTGTAGGGCTTTTTTCTAAGGCTTTCTTCAGCGATTTCTTTGGGGCTTGTTGGGCTAGGTAGGGCTTTAGGCGCTTTTTATCAGGCGCTTATTTCTGTTCTTTCTTATTTTCTGTTATCTCTTATTCTGTAATTTCTCGTGTAGTGCTTTATGATGCCCCATAGCCCGGTGTTCCTACGGAAACTTGGGCTTTAGTCTAGGCACAGGGAGCAGATGAGATTAAGATCTGCCTTAGCTATAGCAGTGGTCACTTTGATTGAATGCACTTTCATCGACTGAAAGTCTTATATGGCAACGAGTATGGCAGCGAGCAGAGTGACTTTTGGCGTACGAGTGTATCAGTGCGCCATAACAGTTGTGCAGCCTGATTCTATTTGAGTCCTTTCGCGTTTAGTTTTTCGTAATGAATTGGTTCTCGAAAATTCCAAACTGGGCAACGCTTTCTTTGGTGATGAACGGACTGCTGTTTGTTAGTTTACTCGCGGTGTCGTCGCAAGAGAACTCGGCGGTAGGCAGCAGCAACCTAGTAGCAGCGGGGGTATCTGATACGGCAGTCGTCGGAGATGCCTTGGTCTCGAATGCGCTGGACGCAGACGCGGCGATCGCAGATGCGGTGATCGCAGACGGCTCAGAGCTACCGCATCCAAGCGGTGGGATCAAACGCAGCTATGCAGAGTGGCTAACGGTACTCTCTGCCGAGGCCAAGGCGATGGCAGCGCAAAAACCAGATCACTTAACGGTGTTGCTAGGCGACTCACTAAGCCTATGGTTTCCCGGCGAGCTGATGCCGGGCAGACGCGTCTGGATTAACCAAAGTATTTCGGGCGAAAAGACGCAGGGTTTGCTCAACCGGCTGAACTATCTAGACGAGAACGAGGTCGAGGCGGTCTTTTTGATGATTGGCATCAATGACTTGATCTGGGGTAAGCCGGATGAGGAAATTTTGGCCAACTATACAGAGATTGTGCTTCAGCTCAAGCGATCGCACCCGGATAGTCAGATTGTGGTGCAGTCGATTTTGCCGCACGGAGGAGAGAATTCAACCTGGGAGAGCCGCGATAAGCTTGATGCGCTGCCGAGCGATCGCATTGTCAATATGAATGAGGCCCTGCAACAAATTGCGAATGAAAATGACGCCTATTATCTCGATCTCTATCCAATTTTTGTGACCGGGGAAGGCACCTTGCGTGATGACCTCACAACAGACGGTCTGCATTTGAACCGGCAGGGATATTTGGTTTGGCGAAGTGCGATCGCGCTATATGCACAGCTAGAGCTTCAGTAAAATACGCAGCCCCAACCTACAATATGAAGGAAAGATGGCTGTTATTGATTGGAGATCTTTGCAACTTTATGGATACCAAAGCCTTTAAGCGTGCCCTCAACCATTCCGAAAACTATTACCGCAACCAGGGCTTTGGCCAGAAAGAAGACGTTGCTGGGCAGATGCGATCAGAATATGAAAGCAACCTGATTCAAACGATTAGAGCCAACAACAACCGCCTCGACAATGGCGACGTGACTATTCACTTAGCCGAATCATTTGGGTTTTGCTGGGGAGTAGAAAGAGCCGTCGCGATGGCTTACGAAGCCAGATCCCATTTCCCCGATCAAAAGCTGTGGATCACTAACGAAATTATTCACAACCCTGAGGTGAATCAGCAGCTCAAAGCAATGGATGTCCACTTCATTGAGCTAGTTGATGGAGAAAAAGACTTCTCGGGCGTGGGCAAAGGGGACGTGGTGATTTTGCCTGCTTTTGGGGCGAGCGTACAGGAAATGAAGTACCTGCACGATCAGGGCTGCACCATCGTAGATACTACCTGTCCGTGGGTTTCTAAGGTTTGGAACACCGTAGAAAAGCACAAGAAAAAAGAATTTACCTCAATTATTCACGGTAAATATAAGCACGAAGAAACCGTTGCCACCAGTTCCTTTGCAGACATTTACTTAGTGGTGCTAAACCTAGCCGAAGCACAATACGTTGCCGACTATATTCTCAACGGTGGCGATAAAGCTCAGTTTCTCAGCAAATTTGCTAATGCCCACTCCGCCGGGTTTGATCCCGATAGAGATTTGGCCGCGATTGGAATCGCCAACCAAACCACCATGCTCAAAGGCGAGACCGAACAAATTGGCAAGCTTTTTGAGCACACAATGCTCAAAAAGTATGGCCCCCTAGACCTCAGTGAGCATTTCCACAGCTTTAACACCATCTGCGACGCCACCCAAGAGCGCCAAGATGCCATGTTTAGCCTAGTCGAGGCCGATATCGATCTCATGGTGGTCATTGGCGGCTTTAACTCGTCCAACACCACTCACCTGCAAGAAATCGCGGTAGAGCGCAACCTTCCCTCTTTTCATATTGATAGCGCCGCACGCATCGGCCCTGGCAATACGATTGAGCACAAACCGCTGCAGGCCAAAGCGCTAAGCACAGACACCGGCTGGCTACCCGCAGGCAAGCTTTCGGTGGGGGTAACCTCAGGAGCCTCTACGCCGGATAAAGCTGTTCAGGAAGTGATTGAGAAAATATTTGCCATCAAGTCCCAAGTGCTAGTTGGCGCAGCGCCGTAATCTCTCGGCAGCGATCGCTCAACTGCTCGTAGCCCAACTGCAGCCTGATCGCAGCTCAAAGGCCAGACACCAAAAAGCCCTTGATACCAAAAAGCCCTTTAGTAGAATGTGCACTAAAGGGCTTTCCAAGTTCTATTCGTCTTTTAGGCAGCCGCTCGGGGACAGCAGAATCAAAGGACAACCGGTCTATGAACTACCCGTGAATGCCACTTCAGGAAACTTGCTTTGCGCTTCACTCATTGGCTTGGTCTTACCTTCTTCCTGCCAATAGTTGATAATTTCAGTTGCTTTGTTTAGCAGCTCGACGCTTTCTTCGTCTGTAATCCAAGATTTGGATTCTATCTCAGTTTTCAATTGCTCCCAAGCGTCGTTGCGAGGCCAAAAGAAATAAGACGTTAGCGGGCTAGTGCCTTTGCCCACCACCTGATCGACTGCCAGGGCGACGTCTTTATCTAACCAAAGTACTTTTAATATAAATCGGGCATCCGATTCAGGCATAGTAGCCGCGGATTCTACAGACTCCAAGCGAAAACCTCCATTTCATTCCCTAAGCTAGGGTAAACCTACAGTCCATTACCTTAGCACAGCTCAGAAGGTTTTCTATGACGATAGTTTTGGTCACAGGGCCTAGCCGCTCGGGCAAAAGTGAGTGGGCAGAGCGGCTAGCGCAGCAGCTAGCAATGGCAGAAGATCGGCAGGTTGTGTATGTGGCGACAGCGCAGACAAACGCGGCAGATGCGGAATGGAGCGATCGCATCGCGCTACATCAAAAAAGACGCCCTGCTGACTGGCAAACCCAGGAAGTGCCATTGGCACTAGCAGAGGCCATTATCCAGGCCAACCCTACCGACTGCCTGCTGATAGATTCGCTAGGAACCTGGCTTGCCAACCTAATTGAGCAAGATGCCGAGCAGTGGGCGACTACGCAGCAGGCGCTTTTGCGATCGCTGCGCAGCACAGCGGCGATCGTCGTTCTAGTGGCAGAAGAAACAGGCTGGGGGGTTGTACCGGCCTATGAGCTGGGGCGACGATTTCGCGATCGCCTGGGCACGCTGAGCCGCGCTGTCGGCCAGGTTGCCGATGATGTTTACCTCGTTACCGGCGGCTATGCACTGAACTTATCTGCCTTAGGACATTTGGTATAGCTTTCAAGCAAAATCACAGAGATCCTTAATTGTTTCAATCGAAAGGACACTCCTTTAAAGACTAGGGGCTAGGATTTTTCTATATCACCCGTTTAGCACCACGTATCGAGACCCCCCCAGACCCTATAGGCCATCCCGAGAGGCTACCTCGCAGGCATAAGAAGGCTAGAAATCAATCGTCTGGTCGCAGGCGCTACCAACCCACGCTAAACCCACCACCGCTCCATACCCACACCGCTCTATCAAAGAGATCTCCCCCAAAGATACTGTCCATAATCAGCACACTCCAATTCAAAGCATGGCCTCACCCACACAAGTCAAGAACTATTTAGCCTACTGGTTTCAGCTGGGTAAGCAGGTAGTGACCAATGATGGCGCTAAGTCCTACAAACCCGAAAATGTCGTGGAAGGCGATCGCTTTAGCCCCGACTTTGAAAAATGCTGGAACGACATTCTCAATACTTCTGGCAAAGAGTGCCATCTAGAAGGCACTGACCAAACCGTTGATGAGCTACTTTCACCAGCCTGGGATATCACTAGCTGTGCTCGCTGCGACATGCTGGTGCCAACTCCTGAAGTCGCGCTAGCCCAGATACTGTGCCCGTGCAACGACTTGCCAACTTGGCCCAATGAAGAGCTGCCCAAACCTCGCTTACCGGTCAATACCCAAAAGCACCTTCGCGATATGAACAAAGAACTAAAATCTAGTTTTGCCACTGAGTGAGGCTGGTGCCTGCTTAGGCATTCCGCCTACGAAATAGCCGCAGCAGCCGTTTCCTTTTTCTGGCGGCCAATGTCGTAAGTAAAAAAGTCTCTCGCCATCATCGTATTCGGAAAAATAGCCTGGGCCTCTTCAAGTAAATCGCCTAGTTCTAGCGAATTTCCAGGCGCATAGCGTGGACTAAAGTGAGTCATAATTAGCTGCTTCGCCTGCGCTTCTAGGGCAACCTGCGCGGCCATCGTCGAAGTCGAGTGCATGCGCTGATAGGCCAATTCCGCATCGTGGTGCGAAAAGGTCGCTTCGTGAATTAAAACATCTGCCTGCTGGGCTAGCTCAATGGCACTTTCGCAAAATACGGTGTCTGTGCAGTAGGCGAGCTTGCGTCCTACAATCGTTGGCCCACAGAGATCCGCGCCGTTGACGACACGCCCGTCTGGCAAGGTCACAGCTTTTCCCTGCTTGAGCTGACCGTACACCGGCCCTGGTGAGATGCCCAAACTTGCGGCCTTTTTCACATCGAAATGGCCTGTTCTATCTTTTTCTACGATGCGATAGCCGTGGGCAGGAATGCGGTGCTTTAGCCGCTGACAAACCACTTTATAGTCATTGTCTTCGTAGACGGTGCCCGGTTCTGTAATATGCACCTTAATCGGGTAAGACGACTGCGTTTTAGAATAGCGCCGACAGGCTTCTAAATATTTGCCAAGCTCTGGGGGACCGTAGATATCAATTTGCTGCTGCCCGGTGCCTGCCATGCCGCAGCTCGCTAGCAGCCCTGGCAGGCCAAAAATATGGTCACCGTGCATATGCGTGACAAAAATACGGCGAATTTGGCTCGATTTGAAGTCGCTTCTTAAAAACTGGTGCTGGGTGCCTTCACCACAGTCAAACAGCCATACCTCGGCTCGCTGTGGCAGCCGCAGGGCCACGCTAGAGACGTTGCGCGATCGCGTGGGCACACCAGAACTGGTTCCTAAAAAAGTAATCTGCAAAGCTTCAAAAAATTTGACACGCCTTATCTATAGTGGCAGAAATCGCTGCTAATCGCTGCGATCGCCTTAACGCTCGCCAGAGTTGCATTTGTCAGCCCGGATGAATAGATAGCAGAGGCCACGCCACTTTTTGAGAAAGGAATCAAGACGCTTAGGGACGATCATTTTTGTCTAATTCAGCAAAACAGTAAAGAATTGTTACCAAAAAACGGTAATTCTTGATACACTATCCTTCAGGAGCTCAGCAGACCAAAACTGCTAGTTACAAGTCCGCTGCCAGCGCGCCTTTCGCCCACATCAGCTTTCTTGTTTTAACTGTTGTATGGGAGTACGCAGTAGAACCTTCTTCCTATTGAGAGCATCAATAGAACCGATATTAGAAATCGACTTAAAGCACTTAGACCGGCTCTAGGTGCTTTTTTATTGTGTTTTTTTGAGAGCATTCGATTGATAATAAATGGGTCGCTCGCCCAGATGTCGCCTTGAGTTCTTCTGCTGATAAGCCCCTAATGATGCTCGTAGATGGTCACTCGCTGGCCTTTCGGTCTTACTATGCATTTGCTCGCAGTCGTGATGGGGGTCTTAGAACCTCGACGGGCATTCCAACTAGCGTGTGTTTTGGCTTTTTAAAGTCGCTGATGGACAATCTAGAGACCCAAAAGCCGGACTATGCGGCGGTTACTTTTGACCTATCGGAACCAACGTTTCGCCACGAAAGGGCAAAGTCGTACAAAGCGGGGCGAGCCGAAACACCCGAAGAGTTTACAGAAGACGTTGAAAATCTGAAGGCGCTGCTGGCGGCGTTTCAGCTTCCTATTTTTTGCCTGTCTGGATACGAAGCCGACGACATGATTGGCACTTTGGCGGTGCGGGCCAAAGCCAAGGGCTATCGCGTCAAGATCTTGAGCGGGGACCAGGACCTGTTTCAGCTAATCGATCCAGACGAAGATATTAAGGTGATGTATCTGAGCACGACTTTTGGCAGCAAAAGCAGCACGACCAAAGAGTACGGCGTGGCCGAAGTTCACGAAAAGCTATCGATACTGCCCGGCCAGGTAATTGACTATAAGGCCCTGTGCGGCGATACCTCTGACAATATTCCGGGGGTGAAGGGCATTGGAAAAAAAACGGCGGTGAAGCTGTTAGAGAGCTATGGCGATCTAGAGACAATTTATGCCTCGATTGATGAGCTAAAAGGAGCGGTGAAAAAGCGGCTAGAGACTGGGAAAGCCGATGCTGAGGAGTCGAAGTTCTTGGCAACGATTAAGACCGACGTGCCGCTAGAGACGGATTTAGAGACATGCAGGCTAGAAGGTTTCAATCCAGAAGACGTGATTCCGGCGTTAAGGCAGCTAGAACTGCAGCATTTTGTCAATCGGTTGAGCAAGCTACAGGCGTCTTTTGGGGGCAAGTCGGACTATCAGCCGCGGCCTGTATCTGTGCCAGTGCCTACGCCGACAGAATTTGAAGATGAAGATCTAGCGTTCTTTACGGCAGAAGAAACGGATGCGGTTGAGAGCTTAGGGCTGGGCGATGTGAACATTCAGCCGCTAGTGGTAACGACGCCGAAGCAGTTGGAGGCGCTGGTAAAGACGCTGAAGCAGCAGACCGATGCCCAGAAGCCAGTAGCCTGGGATACAGAAACCACGTCCATTGACCCATTAGAAGCAGATTTGGTGGGGATTGGCTGCTGCTGGGGAGAGGGTCCGGCGGATCTGGCCTATATTCCAGTAGGGCATGTGACAGGTGAACAGCTTTGTGAAGGGCAGCTCGCGGCTGAGTCGGTGCTAAAAGCGCTAACGCCAATTTTGACAGATGCAAAGTATCCTAAGGCATTTCAGAATGCGAAGTATGACCGTTTGGTGCTGCGCCGGGCAGGGGTGACGCTGGCGGGCGTGGTGTTTGACCCCATGCTGGCGAGCTATGTCATCAATCCAGAAAATAGCCATAATTTGGCTGATTTGGCGCTGCGCTATTTAGAGCTAGCAACGGTGAGCTATACCGATTTGGTGCCAAAGGGAAAGACGATTGGGGAGGTGGCGATCGCAAAAGTTGCTCAGTACTGCGGCAGCGATGTCCACACCACCTATCGCCTGGTACCCCTGCTCACGGCTGAGCTTGAAAAAGTAACCGAACTAGAGACGCTGTATAAAGAGATTGAGCTGCCGGTAGAGCCTGTGCTTGCCAATATGGAAGCCACTGGTATTCGGATCGATAAAGACTATCTAAACCAGTTTTCTAAACAGCTAGAAAGCGACCTGACCGGCATTGAGCAGGCCGCCTACGAGGCCGCCGGAGAAGAATTTAACCTAGGCTCGCCCAAGCAGCTCAGCGAACTGTTTTTCGAAAAGCTGGGGCTCGACAGGCGTAAATCTCGTAAAAATAAGACTGGCTACTCTACCGATGCTGCCACCCTGGAAAAATTGCAAGGTGACCATCCGGTGGTCGATAGCGTGGTCGAATATCGCACCCTATCAAAGCTGAAGTCTACCTATGTAGACGCTCTGCCAGAGCTAATTCGGCCTAGCACAAGCCGCGTACATACCGATTTTAATCAGGCCGTCACGGCCACAGGGCGGCTGTCATCTTCTAACCCCAACTTGCAAAATATTCCGACCCGCACAGCCTTTAGCCGTCAGATTCGGCAGGCTTTTTTACCGAAGGCTGGCTGGCAGCTTGTCGCGGCAGACTACTCGCAGGTTGAGCTAAGGATTTTGGCGCATCTGAGTGAGGAGCCCATTTTAGTTAAGGCCTACCGGGAAAATGATGATGTGCACCGGCTGACGGCCACGCTGCTGTTTGATAAGGAAAAAGAAGAGATCACTACCAGTGAGCGGCGGATTGCCAAAGTTATTAACTTTGGCGTGATTTATGGGATGGGTGCGGCCAGGTTTGCCAGAGAGATGGATGTTCACCGGCTAGAGGCAAAGGGCTTTATCGACCGGTTCAACTCACGCTATCCGAATGTGTTTGAGTACCTGCAGCAAATGCAGCGGGAGGCGATCGCCCACGGCTACGTCAAAACCATCGCGGGTCGCCGTCGCTATTTCAACTTCACCACCCGCAGTCTGCAGGCCCTAAAGGGCAGCGATCCGAGCGAAATAGATCTCAGCAGCCTGCGCACCAACGGCTACGATGCGGGTTCACTACGAGCCGCCGCTAACGCCCCCATCCAAGGATCGAGCGCAGACATTATTAAAGTTGCGATGATTCGGCTACACGAGCTGCTTAAAGGCTATCAGGCCAATATGCTGCTGCAAGTACATGACGAGCTGATCTTTGAGGTTCCCTCAGACGAGTGGGAAGTGCTGCAGCCCCAGATAGAGCAGACGATGGAAAATGCCGTACAGCTAGCCGTGCCGCTAAAAGTAGAAGCTCAGGCCGGGAAAAACTGGATGGATGCGAAGTAGTCAGCCACTACGACGTCTGCTTACGCTGCCAACTCCATCCACTGAATGCAGTCCTGCATATGTGCGGCCATAGCATCGGGGCTGGCTGAAAAGCGACGACCGTGACCAGGCAGCACCCATTCAAACCGGTAGCTGTTTGTGTGCTGGGTAAGTGCTTTCATCGATTCGATTTGGCGAGGCCAGGAGTCCCAGCAAAAGTTGCGAAAGGCATAGAGCTGATTGAGCCTAGCGGACCAGGCTAGATGATCGCCAGTGAATAGATATTTGCCCTGATAGAGCAAGACGGTGTGGCCGGCAGAGTGGCCAGGCTGGGGGATGATGAGCAGGTCGGGGGCTAGCTCGATGGGTTCGGTGCCGCTGGGCTGAATCTCGACGCTTTGGGTGCTGCTGGTGATGTCTTGGCTGTGGAGAATGCGATCGCAGCCAAACCGCTCACGAAATTTTTCATGATCTGCCACGTCGTCTCGGTGAGTTAAATACAAATAGCGCACCCCACCCATCGCTTCTAAGCGCTTCACCAGCGGCGGCGTAAACCGAGGTGAGTCAACCAGCACATTGCCCTCAGGCCGCTGAATAAAATAGCTAGCGGCCCCAAATGACTTTTTAGAGTGATAGCCACAGTAGTAAACGCTGCCATCTACTTTCAAAGGAAAGCGCTGCTGCACCCGCTGAATATCAGTGGGCCTTGCCTGCGTACCAATCGACCCGGTCGGACAGGCTAGCAGCGCTTCTAACGCTGCTGTGCGCTCTGCATCGTTGGCGGGCTGATGGTGCACAGCCGACTGAGCGCCTTCACGGCTATAGATATCCGGCGACAGCCAGCGGCAGGTATCGCAATCGATACAGCTACTGTCTACATAAAAATCACCCTCTACGTTTTGATCTCGACGGTCTTTTAGATGAGCCATAATCTGCGATATTAGGTTTGAATCTTCGCTTCTAGCCTAGCGCGTTAACCCTCTAATGCGTACTCATTACGAGTTTACTTAACTATGAGATCGCTTCGTGCCAGCGCCGCCTTTATCTTTTTGATCCTCTGCGGTGTGGGTGTTGGCATCGGCCATTTTTACCTTCATGACTATCGCTGGGGCATCACCACCGAACCAATAGACAGCAGCTCCAATCAAGTGGACTTAGTCTCAGCCGATGACACCCCAGGATTTGGGCCTGCCTTTCCCTTTGCGCAAACGCTCATTGCCCAAAACAACAACCAGGTCATCGGACTCATTCCCTGTGCCAAGAGCGGATCTTTGATTACAGACTGGGCGAAAAGTCCTAGCGATCAATCTCTCTATGGTTCTTGCCTAAAAAGGGTGCGGGCGGCTTCGCCGATGGGTATAGTCAGCGGAATTTTATTTTTTCAGGGCGAAGCCGACGCGATTGATCCCCAGCAGTTTCCATCCCTACGGCCTGATGCTGCGGCCTGGGCCGAAAAGTTTTCAACCTTTGCCTACAACTTTAGAGCTGATATCGGCAGTCCTCGCTTGCCGCTGCTGTATGCGCAAATAGGACAGCCTGAGGACTTAGAAGGACTGCCTAACTAACCGCCGTTGAGGTCGCCGCCATATTAGAGAATGAGGCCGCTGCCGTATTGGGGAATACAGCAATTCCTGAGCTTTCTGATAGTGCTAGGCCGTCTATAGAGCATTCATTACGAGAATAGAATCGCTTCTATGCAGTTCCTGGAAGCATTTTCCAAAAAAAAGTCAAAAAGTAGAGAATTTATCGAACTTTCTTGATATCACTGTGAATGTGACCCAAATCACGTTAGTGCTGTAATTTCGATCATTGCAGTTTTACCAACGTGATCTGTCTATTCGTCTACGGAGCCATCTCTCGTGCAGAGTCTAGATCAACAGTTAGATAATTTGAGTGCAGCTAGTTCGAACACAACCCATTCGAGCTCAACCAATTCAATCGCTACGAATTCAATCACTACAAAGGACGCAGCTACAACCGAAGCTATAGATGACTCAAACCAGGGACACCACCAGCCAGCGCAGAAAGCGCAGAGGTGGCCTAGACTCACGCCTCTACGCCTATCTCGGCGTCGCTTACGACGGGTTGCCATCGGGGTAGGGTTAGCGCTATCGCTAGGGGTAACTAGTGCAGTAGCAGCGGTGCATCAGCGCTATCGCGATCACACGCTTAGCCACGTGCCTTTGCTTACAGAGGCCGTAGAAGGCCACGGCTGGAGAGGTGAAGGTATCAGCTTTCAGCAGCTACAGGGTGACCAGTTTGACGTTGCTTTTAGCCTTTCTCAAGGTGAGGCCGATAGCGCCAGCACAGGTGGTGATGACATGGCTCAGCTTGTCTTGCGCGACATTGACCTGACGCTACTGATGCCCGAAGTGCCAGTACATGCACAAAGCAACGAAGCGCTGACGCAATGGTTTTTGACAGAAAGAGAATTCAACCGGCAGCGCGTTATTTTTGAGCCGGGCTCTACGCACATCGATCTTGGCGAAGACCTGCCAGCCGAGCTAGCAGGCTATGACCCGGAAGATCTCTCAATTGCGTTGACTAATAATTGCTTGGGCGCGGGCTACTGGGAGCTGGCTATCTCTGTAGCAGGTAAAGACGGCAGCAGTGAAAAAATCTATCAGGGGTATTTCACCTTTCCCAGGGGCGTCTATGCAGAAATTGTGGCTTGGCTAAATTCTTCGGCCTATTGGCAGCAAGCTCGCACGATGGAGGCGTGGCCAGGATTTCGCTTTTTGAACGGGCTACCGTTTTCGCTAGAGACACTGCGGCAGGTAGAGGCTGAGACGGTCGTGCCAGTGACCGATCTAAAAACAGAAGAGATTATCGCTGCCGATGAACAGGTGAAAAAGCAGGATCTGATTGTGTATGCAGACGGCAAGAGTGGTGAAGACATGCGCACCTGGGAAGACGTTCGGCAGGCCGATTTAAAGTTTCAGAGCTTTGTACCACCCGGCATTTACGATGAGTCTCATCTGTGGGAGTCCGATTTTTCTCAGCTAGCAACAGTTGTAGGCGCAACGGGTCGCCAAATCACGCCGACCCTACCGCTAGACTCGATCGCTAAGGGCGCTCTGCGTGAAGTAGAAATTAATTTTGAAAGTGAAGACGGAGAGCTCCGTAAGCTAATTGTTAGTGGAATTGACTGGGACCAAGTGCCAAAGTTAGAAAGCGCTGACTATTCGGACGGGGTGTATATGCCACTAGGGTTTGGGACACCGTTTACGCAAAACTATAGTGACTTGGTCGAAAATCCGCCTGCTTCTAGTCCGTTTTTTAGCGTGCTTTTAGATGAAGACGACCGGGTGATTGACTATCGAAAAGATATTGGAGTCAATGGCTTGGTGATGCACCGCGATCTAGATGATGAAAACCTGCTGCACGTGTATCTGATGTCTTATGAACGCATCACCTTGATTGGTCATTATGTAGTCGATTTGGATCTGTATGTTCTCTAAATGAGCGCTTGAGTGGCTTTGTCGGGTAGAGAGGACTCCTCCAATACTTAGGTCTGCTTTGTGTTCCCTGTTGCTCTCCCCTTTCGGTTGGAGAGTGTCACATCATTCGACCTTATATCGTTGAGAGCCTCCCCCCCACAGAAGCCTGCCTGCGGTTTTCCCGCACAAGCCTCTTCATACGGTCTTTCCTCAGTTTGGATAGAGCGACACCAGCCGTCTGGGACGCGGTAGGGGATACTTTTCTCGATAACGAAGAAACGTTGCCCAGGTGAAGCTACGCCGTTGACTACGTCGGTTTAACCATTTAAACAGGAGAGCATGAGCCTTCTGTTCAAAGGTGGATAAGGCTCGGCTATTGTCGGTCACCCCAAAGTAATTGAAGTGACCACGTAGCTTTTGCCCCACCAACTTCCATAGCAAGGGTAGCCGGTACCTACTACGATTCTGACGGAGCCAATCATTCAGCTCTACCAGAGCACGACTAAACCGTTTCTTTGAGGTCTTGCGTTTCAAGCGAACGTAACCCTTACGACTGTGCCCCCAGTAATGGGTCAACCCTAGAAAATCAAAGGTTGGTGGCCGCTGCCCGGTCTCGAAACAGGACCGGGCATAGCGCTTTCCACAAGCTAGTAGACGGGTTTTACGTTCGTTGAGACGTAAGCCATATTTCTCCAGCCGTCGCGGTAGCACCCGCATGAAGCGGTGGGCATCGTCTTCTCTCTCAAACAACAGAATGGCATCATCAGCGTATCGGACGATGGCGCAGTAGCCTCGGCAGTGATTACTCACCACTTCGGTAAACCATTTGTCCAACACGTAGTCTAGGAAGATGTTGGCAATCACAGGCGATGATATCGAGCCTTGAGGGCTCCCCAGTTCGGCGTACAGCACCCCGCCCGGTGTCTGAATGCCTGCTTTGAGCATCCGGGATATGAGACGTAGAAATCTCTCATCCTTAATGCGCAAGTCCAAGACGTTCAAAATCTCCTGGTGGGGCATCGTATTAAAGAACTGGGCCAGGTCAATATCCGCTATCCAGTTCACCGGTTTCGTCATTACCTCTGTATTTAGCTGCCTGAGCGCATCATGACAGCTCCGCTTTGGGCGGAATCCATATGAGGTGTCGATAAACACGGGTTCGTAGATTGCTTCTAGTATCCGGCGAGTCATCTCCTGGACGATTTTGTCTTCTATGCAGCTAATCCCTAACGGGCGTGTACCGCCATCTGCTTTCGGTATCTCTACCTGTCGCACTGGCTGAGGCCGGTACGACATCTGGTGCAGTTTTTGATGAAGCGCCTGGAGGTTGGCCTCTAGGTGCTCCTCGTAGTCTGCTTTCGTGACTCTATCCACACCGATAGCTTTGCTGCCATCGAGTGACTTAAAGCAGGCCCGCAGGCTATCCACACCGAAGTGGTGCATCAGCGCCGTAAACGGCTCCTCTGCATGACTGCTGGCCCGATTGGATATCCGCTCAACTCCCGTGGTCGCCGTGGTTCCACCGCTGGGTATGGACGGCGTTTCCGTCGAGCGGGCGACTGTATGTGCTCCCCTTCGCTCCATAGGCATTACCCTACTTCTCCACTACTATGAGAACATCCGACTTCCCATGAATCGTTGGGCTTCCTTCCGGTTTGCCGGTTGTGCCGCCCTACCCCCCAATTGAGAGGAATTCATGGGATCTCCCGAGTTCCCGACTTTGCTTTGGTGACGTGCCACGGTCTCAGACCCCGGTGGACCCTACAGAGCCTTGGTCTTTGGCTCCTGCGGTGTTGCCTTCCGTGTTGCATACCACGTCGGCATCCACATGACGACCATTTCGGGGCTCTATCCCTTCACGCTGACGCATTGCAGCCCATCACTTCCCTGTGTACGCTTCGCTATCATCGTTACCGATGACAACGCAACACTCAGTACCTGGTGCCTGACCATGGCTTCCAGGGCTAGGACTTTCACCTAGCTAACAAAGCCGAGCTTTGCTCGGCGCACATGCAAATAGGTTTATGCAAATAGGACGCTAATGAATAAAGCGATGGGCCACGGTTTCTGGCTGGATGGCTGATAGCAATACGTGGCCCGATTCGGTGATCATGACGGCTCTGGTGCGTCTGCCGTAAGTGGCATCTATAAGCTGAGCGCGATCGCGTGCCTCAGAGATAACTCGCTTAATGGGCGCAGATTCAGGGCTCACAATCGCAACGACTTTGTCTGCTGCGATGCTGTTGCCAAATCCAATGTTGATAAGCTTCATATAGTCAGTCGTGTAGTGGATATAGCAAGTGTCTTATAGCATTAAGGCACCTGCGGTCGAGCTTTAGCGGCTAGAGGCTGTAGCCTTCAAATCTGTCATCAGCAACTCGATCAGTACAACGAAACCAAAAAAGCCCGGAAGAAAGACGCCTTAGCGTTAACTTTCTCCCGGGCTTTTTTCCCGCCGTGTACTCAGCTAGCTGACTTAAAATAAAGCCTGATTCAAGCCTGTTTTGCTGAGCTGCTCCTCTCGGACCAGCATCCAATTCATAAATCAATGAATTAGATCGGAACCCTAGGAACACAAATGTTAAGTAGACAAGCTGATGACAGCTACTGGGGTAATAACTACCCATTAGATAGCGCCTTACTCGTCTTTATTCACACTCAAACATACAATTTTGAGCTAACAGTATGAACTAGCTTCAGAGTGAAATGAAGCTATCTCTAAATAACCCTTTAGATAGAGATAAACCTTTAGATAGAGATAAACCTTTAGATAGAGATAAGGCAATGCGCAGAGACCTTTGTGCAGTTGCTATGCATTTGACTGCTGTGAAAGATCGGCTGTTTTGACTGACAGACTTTGGGTGCGATCGCCCCTTCGCAAGGTCACCTGCAGCGCCTCGCCCACCTTGACGCGATCTACTCGGCTCTGGAGCTGATCTGCTTTTCTCACCCGAATGCCTGCAACTTCAGTAATCACATCGCCCCGGCGCAGTCCTGCCTCGGCTGCGGGCGTGTTAGGCAAAACGCGCACCACCAGCACCCCGTCCGTTTCGGGTAGCTGAATCGCACTGTTCGGGTCTTCATTGTTCATTTTTGCCATGTCGGGCGTTAGCGTCGCAATCTGTACGCCTAAGTAAGGATGTGCAATTCGCTCACCGCGAGACAGGCTGGCCTGAATCGCCTTGGCTTTATTAATTGGAATAGCGAACCCAATACCCATTGCATCGGCGCGAATAGCGGTATTGATGCCAATCACTTCGCCCTGGGCATTCAGCAGCGGCCCCCCAGAATTACCAGGATTAATAGCCGCGTCGGTTTGAATAAAGTCGATGCGCTTATCTGGAATGCCGACAGCGGCGCTTGAGCGCTTCAAGGTGCTAACAATGCCAAGCGTAACCGTATTATCTAGACCCAGCGGATTGCCAACTGCGATCGCCCAGTCACCCACCGACACCTCGTCAGAGTTGCCCAGCTTCGATATTGGCAGCCGTTCTCCTGCCGTGTCGATTCGCACAACGGCTAGATCGGTGATTTCATCAATACCTTCTACGAATCCTTCAAACGAGCGACCGTCTTTGAGCGTGACATTAACTTGATCTGTACCGTGAACGACATGGGCGTTGGTCAAAATATCGCCCCGCTCACTAATAATGAAGCCAGAGCCCTGTCCGCGCAGCAGTTCCTCTTGAGGAATGCTCTGAAAGCCTTGGCCCCTACCACCAAATGAGCCGCGAAAGAAAGGATCGTCAAAAAACAAATCAGGCACGTTGCGAGTGACCGTTCGCTCTGTGTCAATGCGAACAACCGCGCTGCCGACAGAGCGAACCGCATCAGCGACAAAGCTTCGAGGTGACAGAGTGCTCACTGCTAGCGGCTGCCCGGTCCTTGGTTCGGTAGCTGGAGCCGTCTGGGTCGTTCGAGCTGGCGTCGTTTGAGCTGGCGTCGTTTGAGCTGGCGCAGTGGTGGTCGCCTGAGCCTGAACCGCCTGAGCCTGAACCGGCAGCGTCCAAAGACTGTTGGTGAGCAGAAGGGCGATCGCAATCGACGCAATTCGCCGAAAGAACGTACTAACGAGTGTCAAGTTGGGCAGAAGATTCATAGGGTTTCTCTCGACTGAAAAGTCTCTCTTCAGCAAACGGTCAGGTTCACAAGATAGTTCATAGGCAAAATACAAGTGTCCTTAGAGCTCATTTTGACAGGTGCTTTTGAACCCTTGCAGTGCGGATGTACGCTGTGACAAGGTACGGTTTGCGCACATGGGCACTTCGGTCTACAGCTATTAGATTTGATCATCCATCTTGGTTGTCAACTGCAGATCTATAGCTATTATTAGCAAGTTTGAAAGTAATGTTCTGTAAATCTTGATATGCAATTGTCTAGGTGCCGGCTGCGATTGTGCAAACGACCTGCTGTCTCTCGCGGCATGTGGCTCTTACTTGGCGGCGCTCTTGTTAGTGCGATCGCTAGCTGTAGCAGTCTACCCAACGCCTACGAAGCCAACTTGGCCGACCATCTCAGCGCAAGCGGTGCCAAAATGTACGGCGCATACTGGTGCCCGCACTGCGCTATTCAAAAAGAATACTTTGGCGGTGCAGTAGGCCGTATTCCCTACGTTGAATGCGACCCAGAGGGCATCAACAACGAGGCCGAGCTATGCCAGCAGATGGAGATCACGGCCTATCCAACCTGGATTATTGAAGATGAATACTATTTAGGTTCTCAGCCGTTAGCAAAGCTCGCCCGCCTGTCTGGATTTGAAGGGGCTGTTGCAACTGAAAAAGATAGGGACGGGAGCGGCGAGGTCAGCCCAGCTAATTAGGGCTAATCGAATTAGGGTCAATCAAAGAGAGACGAAGAGGTCAGCTAGATTATTTAGTCATGGGCATTTAGCCATGGGTATGAGCAACCTGCTCGTGATTGAGGCACAAGCTCGTGATTGAGACACGAGAGGAACAATACAACGCGTGGCTTTACTTAGCTAGCGATCGCATAGTCAACTAGCTGCAAAATCTTTTGCCTCAGCGTATTCAAACCCAATTTTTTCGTAACCGAGATAAACACAGCCTGAGGATATTCTTCTTTTGCCAGCTCTAGCGCATCGGTGTCGGCCTGATCAAGCTTATTAAATACCAGCAAAATGGGGCCCGGTGCGATTGGCATCTGGGCTAACAGCTTCATCACCGAGTGGATGTGATCTTTCCAGGCGTGATGCGAGGCATCGACAACGTGAAGCAGGGCATCGGCTTCGGTCACTTCTTCTAGGGTGGCGCGAAAGGCGTCCATCAGCGCAGGCGGCAGGTCTTGAATAAAGCCAACGGTGTCGGTGAGAACCAGCGATCTGGGCTCATGACTGGCTGGCTCATGACTGGCTGAATGACCGGCCTCTAGATTGGTTTCATCGCTGATGACAATGCGGCGCGTAGTCGGATCTAGCGTGGCAAATAGCTGGTCGGCGGCGTAGATGTCCGCGTCTGTGAGCTGATTGAGCAGGGTGGATTTACCAGCGTTGGTGTAGCCCACGATGGCCACAGACGGCACAGACTGATGCTGTCGGCGCTGGCGCAGTCTGGCCCGATGCGCCTGAAGCTGAGTGACTTCTTTTTGCAGGCGACTGATGCGCTTTTGAATGGCGCGTCGCTCAGTTTCTAACTTGGTCTCACCGGGGCCTCGGGTGCCGATGCCGCCGCCAAGTCGAGACATTGCCTGACCGCGTCCGGTGAGCCGAGGTAGCTGATACTCTAGCTGAGCTAGCTCTACTTGCAGCTTACCCTCGCCAGATTTGGCCCGCTGGGCAAAGATATCGAGAATCAGTTCGGTGCGATCGACAACGCGAACGCCGACGTGTTTTTCGAGGTTGCGAATTTGGCCAGGAGACAGATCGCGGTTAAAGACAATGAGATTGACCCCTAAGGTTTGGACAGCAAGGGCAATTTCGTCCACTTTACCAGCGCCGATCACGGTTTGCGGATGAGGGCGCGATCGCTTCTGCTGCACCGTGTCTAACACATCACCGCCTGCCGTTTCGACCAAACGCTCAATTTCTGCTAGCCCGTTTTGAAAAACGCGCTCTTCTATTTTGTCTGTTAGCAAACCCACCACCAGTACGCGGTCGTGGTCACTATCGACCTGCTGCGCCACAAACTCGCGGCGAAATTCTTCTTCTAGGCTTTCTGCGAGATCTAAAAAGTCTTGCTGGTTAAGTTCTTCTAGCGTCAGCGGCTCAGAAACAGCCCACTGCGCCCGAGGATCGGGCACTAGATGGGACAGGTAGGCAGCTTTGATATAGCCAGTAGCCGCACCGCCTCTGCGCTTAAAGCCTGCACCCGTGAGAGTGAGCAGGGCGATCGCATCTAGGCGCTGAATGGCCATCGCGGTCAAGACGCTGCGGTTAGGCGGATCTAGCTTTAGCTGGGTCGCAATGCAGCGAATGCCACAGAGCCTTTCGGCCCCGTAGCGCGGCAGTTCTAAAACAGGAATTTGCGTACTTCGAGGGCTGCCAACACCAACTCGAATCACGTGGCCGCGCCGATCAACATAGGCACAAACAGCCTGATTGATATCTGTACTAACCGCGGCTAGTCTTTGGGCGAACTCAGGCGTTGCAACTCGATCTACCGGCAATCGCTGGTGATAGATTCGCTTTAACGCCTTGAGCTGGCTTGATTTTAGACCTTTTAGCTCGCCGTAAATTTTCTCTATGGGAAAATGCCTCTGAAATTGCGCAGCACCTCTATTTTATTGAGCGGGCTGACAGTCAGCGGCGATCGAGCTAAAAGCAAGCGACAATCTTAACGCGTTGCGCCTAAAGCAGCCGAGGGCGCTAGCACAGCGGGCTGAGGGCTAGGCAAATGGCTGGGCTGACAGCTAGGCAGACTAGGCTGATAGCTGGGCAAATGGCCAGGCTGACAGTTGGGTGAATAGCTGGACTCACTCTCTCTTTTCGCACCCGGCAAGATATTCGATTCGAGCGTGGTCGCCAAAGATTGCAAGCGATTCTTGCGCGCGTTCAGCGCTTGGTTTGAGGGCAGCCCTAGCTTTTCGAGAACCTGCTCCCACCGATACACCCAGTCATGCTTGCGCAAAGAGTTAATCGTATTTTTGGCACGCACTCGCTTTAGATACCCTGGCTGAGCATCTAGCTCTTTGAGGATATCAGCAATATTATGCTCGTCATACTTGATCGGAATCACCGCATCTGACCAGTCAAAATGACGCTCGAAATGCTCGCCCTTGGGCGCATCGCCAATCAGAACCGCGCCCGCAGCGGCCCCTTCAAAAAAGCGATAGCCAATCTCATGATCGTCTGCAATCAGCTCTGGCAGGTTTACCTTGGCATGGTTAGTAATAAAATACCGACTGTTTTTGAGCAGATTAGCGACTAGCGTTCGATGTGCCTGGTGGTCGTTAATGCGCAAGACTGAACCGCTAGTTAGCTCGTGATAGTAGAAAAATGACTCTTTCTCTGCGATCGCCAGCAAAGCATCGTGCGTTACCGAAGAGCGTCGCCCTAAGCTACAAACATCTATCGAGCGAGCATCCGCCTCTAGGTCGGGGTAAAACTTCAGCGTGTCAACGCCCGGTGCCAAAAACATACAGGGACAGTTCGCCAGCGATTTAACCGCATCTAACACGTGATAGGTTCCCACGCAGATGAGATCAAACTCATCAAAGAACGCCATAAAATTAGATAACTTCTGTATGTCTGTGTTCCATACTTCGATGATGTAGCAAACTGCAAACCGGCATCTTCTACGCCAGTTTTTCAACAAGTTGATAGAGGCAACATACCAGGGAAAATCCAAAACAACAAAGTAGATATCGTACTCGTACCACAGGTCAATTGACTGACCATACGGGTTGACAGACATCAACGAGAGGGGCTTATATCGTTGCGTCTTGCTAACGATTGTTTTATTAACAATTCGGCTAAGCAAGTTATAGGATGGTGGAGCCACAACATCAGCGTCATCGATATCGCCAATGATGTCTTCAAACTCGTACAGGCAGGCGTTGTAGACAAAGTTCTGGATATTCCGCAGCGACCAGATTAGAACTCTAGATTCTTCTCTACAGCTTGCCTTTAAATTTGCTTTTAGAGACTCTTTTGTTCGCTGTTCGCCTGTTCGCTGACCTTTTGCTCGTTGCGCTTTTAATTGTGGTATCACAATATTCTCTCATCGATTAACTAGCTATGCTCGGTAATGCGTAGAATTTCTGAAAAGCCCTGATTGATTGATTGAAGTTGCTCAGTTGTCTTACGGATAAAAAAGAGCTGACCTTCAACTAATAGGACATTAAAGCCTTGTAATGAATAAGATCAAGTTCTGTCGAAAGGCACATCAAAGCTTTATCTGTATTTGTACTGATCTATCAAAATCGTCTGAATTCGTGAAAAGCTAGGGACCAACTTATTGCCAAACAATCCACTAGAGCGACTCACTAGTCAGTCTGCCGCCGTAGTCTGTATCTACGCACTACAGCAGGCATCACAGCCGAATTGCTGTGACCAGATAGTACGAAATGTAGTACACTAACAAAGATGGTTTAGCTGTCCTCGCATTGGCTTTATGATTTAAAGCAGGCGATTTGAGATAGATGACTTAAGGCAAATGTTTCCAGTGAGCAGACCGTATTGTGTGCATCGTGTATGTGTTGTGTGCACTGTGTATTTATACGGTTGTCAATACTCATCCGTCTGAATCTAGCCACCTTACAGGTGAGGCGCTATCATGGTGCCTTAATTCCAGTTCTGCCGGTTGCTAATAGGGTCAAATAGCGATTCAAAGTATTCAAAGTATTCGCTGAATCGTCTATTTTCTAGCCTTCCGCAGCTTATGACGCTCTTGCGATTCTTCACCGGGGGGCGATTTTGTCATCCTCTCCAACCGGTTTAGAGCATCCGCATGTTGTTTATCCCCTATTAATACTATGGCTACTGAAACCCAACCAGATAGCAGCGCCTACGCTGAAAGCGGTACACCTGGTGTAGAAACGTCTGTACCGCCTACTACAGAAACGACTTCTGGTGAGACAGTTGAGCAGGTGAAGCGAGTAACCGCCCAGGTGGTTGACAAGCTAGGCTATCTCGACAAATACTTTGGCGAGTTTTTTCGAGAGTACAAGCGTCCCTTGATTGCATTGGGGCTTTTCTTTGGCCTTTTCCTGACCATCAAGCTAACGCTAGCGGTGCTAGAAGCCATCAACGATGTGCCGGTATTAGCACCCATGTTCGAGCTAATTGGCTTGCTCTATAGCGGCTGGTTTGTCTATCGCTATCTGTACAAAGCGTCTAACCGCAACGAACTGGCCAGCGAAATGAACGCGCTGAAAGAGCAAGTTTTGGGCAGAGCTTCTAAGCTTTAATCTCTAGATTGTGATCTCTAGAGATTAATCTATAGGCTTTATAGGCTTTGCTCTGTAGACTTTGCTTTGTAGGCTTTGCTCTATGAAGCTTTAACCTAAGTTAGGGCCAATCTTGATATACCAATTTTTGCTATATCAGTGAGCCTCGTTTAAGCAGCCGCTATTTTCTTACATGTGAGAAAATAGCGGCTTTTGATTGCCGCTAGAAATGCCGATCAATCAGGTATGAAATCCGAACCCGCCTTTGCCTGTCACCTCATAGATCTGACTCTTATACTGGAGTAAACGCAGTAAAAACAATCGCTTACTGAAAATACGGTGCAAGCAAGCCAGTAAGCATACGAGGCAGAGCTAGTGGAACTAAACCGAGATGTTATGCAAGCAGTAGAGTCGCTCGGGTACCGAGTGACGGTCGGGGACGTGGCTGCACGCGCAGGTTTAAAAATAGAGGTGGCACAGCAGGGACTGTTGGCATTAGCGTCAGAAACGCAGGGCCACATGCAGGTGTCGGAAGCAGGTGAGATTGCGTATGAGTTTTCGCGCAACTTTCGCGGGGTACTGCGCAATAAGTACTGGCAGCTACGGGTTAGAGAGCTGCTGTCAAAGGTCTGGCAGGTTGTCTTTTACGTTATTCGCATTTCTTTTGGCATTATGCTGCTGGTGAGTATTGCCATTATTGCGATCGCAATAATCGCCTTGATGATTGCAGCTAGCAGTCAAGGGGGCGGCGATCGCGATAACCGACGCGGCGGCTTTGGCTTTGGCTTTGGCTTTTCTCCTTTTAATATTTTCTATCTGTTTGACTTTAACTACGGTCGAGGCCGTCGCCGGTATCCCAACCAGCATCAGCGGGGTAGGTTTAATAGCCGGTCAAGAGCCCGGTCGGGCGAAAAGCTTCAATTTTTAGAGGCTATATTCTCTTTTCTATTTGGCGATGGCAATCCCAATGCGAATTTGGAAGACCGGCGCTGGCAGACGATTGGGACGGTGATTACTAACAATGGCGGAGCGATTGCCGCCGAACAGGTCGCCCCCTATCTAGATGAGCTAGGCGACGGTTGGGAAAAAGAATACGAAGACTATATGCTGCCAGTCCTGACCCGCTTCAACGGTCAGCCCGAAGTTAGCCCCACTGGCGATATGGTCTACTACTTTCAAGATCTGCAAGTGTCTGCTACGGAGCGGAGAAAATCAGCCGTTAGTGCCTACTTAAAAGAGACCAAGCGTCAGTTCACCCAGGCATCTTCGCAGCAGGTGATGCTCTCGATTGGTCTAGGTGCGGCAAACATTATTGGGGCAATCGTTTTGCAGGGGATGCTGCAAGATGCGATCGCGCAAAGCGTAGTTCTGCCAGCAGCAGCCGTCTTTGCCCAGTCCATTCTAGGCGTCTTGATGATTTACGGCGTTGCCTTCTTAACCATTCCACTCATCCGCTACTACTGGGTACAGTGGCAAAACTCAAAAGTTGAGCGTCGCAACGCCGAGCGGGCTGAGCGAGCGAGCACTCTAAATCGACTTGGCACGGCCTTTACGCAAAAGCTGGCCTTTGCACAGCAGTTTGCTAGCCAAAAAGTGCTGAAAGAAAACGAGGCCGTATACACTACCGAAACCGATCTCTTTGAGCAAGAGAGCGATCAGCTAGAAGCTGACTTCAGACGCAGGCTGAACGAGATTTAAACGCAAGCAGCATAGTGCGATCGTAAAGAATCGCACCATGAGGCAAACAGCCCCAGCGCTAGCTTTCGAGCTGAGCAACCACCGTACTCTGATAATAGTGCTGCAAAATCTGTTCATAGCTCCAGCCTTGCTCAGCTAGGTTTCTAGCGCCCCACTGGCTCATGCCCACACCGTGACCATAGCCAGAACCGGTGACGGTGACATTCTCGCCGTCAATCGCAATGTCAAATAGCGTGCTACGCAAACCCAGCGCAGTCCGCAAATCTCGACCTCGAAAGGTTGCAGCGCCATCTTCGCCCGCAAAGCTGATATAAGAGATGCGGCCACTACTGGTGTATTGCGGCGTCCCAATCGTATGCACTAGGCCAATATCGCCAATCTTGCGGCTAAAGTCAGCCAGACTAAATGTCTCTTGCCAGCGAGAGACCGGAGAGTTTTGGTCAAAGTCTTCTACCCCTCGCAGGTAAGGAACATCGTTGCTCCATACGTCGCTAGCGTTCTCGGTTTTGACTCCAGAAGAAGAGTGAAAGATTGCCTCGATCACCTGACCGTTGTAGGTCGCTACTTTATTCTCGGTTGCATCGACCGCAGCTAGGGTGTTGGGATGCTCTTGGGCGATTCCTTTATAGACCTGATGGGTAGTCGTACCGCCTAAGTCGAACAGCGGATTGGTGGAGCGCGATCGCTTATACAGCGCGTACGATCTGGCCGCCACCGCCTGAGCCTGCAACGCTGCTTGGGGCCAGCTTGTCGGCATTTCGCTGCCGACAACACTGTACAAATAATCTTCCAGCTCAACGTAGTTCACCGCAATCAGTTCCCCCTCGTCCACGGTGACCATCACCCGGCCCCGATACCATTTGTCCTTAATCCACACAAAGCCGTTCTCAGAAGGCTCTAGCCAAAAAGAATTCGACTCAGACAGCGTCTGACCACCACTCGTCAGGTCAACTTCAGCCCCGTCTGCTTCTACTGAAATGCCTTGCAGGCCAGGTAGCTGATAGAGCGCTTCGCCACTACCGTTGCGAATGGTGCCGGTCGTCGAGCTGCCGATGCTAATGGCCTCATCCGCCTGCTGTAGGCCAATACGCATTTCGATCGCTGCCTGTGCCGGTAGCATCAGCACTAGCCACAGCAGCATACCGCCTAGGCCTCGCAGCCCCCAAGACAAACCAGCGCGGCGCTCAAGATGAGTTAAAGCATAGAGCCAGGTTTTCGCCAAAGATGGCTTACCAGCAGTTATAGAGGCAGTCATATTAGAAGCGTCAGACAAAGATCAGCGCGATGTGGGTGGGCATAAGAGCGAGACAAGAGACTCAATATCAAATCAAATTTGGTTGAGCTGTTTTTCCAGCTTTCCCAACCATCTCCAAAACTTGACCCTTTCAAAACACGACCAGTGGCAGTTTGTGAGTTGTCCCGCACGAGCTGGCCTGAATGGGTTGGCCTGAATGGGTTGGCCTGAACGGGCTGTCCCGCGCAGGCTAGCCTTACAGCAGACCTGCCGACTTATACAGCTCTTCCAACCGGGCCAAAATCTTTTTTCCGTACAGCGCATCAGCCGCCCATAGATTGCTTAGCTGCCCCACCAGTGGCGCAACCCCTCGTTTGACAAAATCAAACCGCGGATCGACTTGCGGGCGAGCCAGTGGCTCGGTACTGGCATAGGCTTTGAGGTGCTGAATATGGGCTCGCACGCCAATAGCTGCGCTCGGGAACGTAGCTAAGTTACCGGTCCCATCGGCTAGGCTTGCGAAGTTGTTTTGAGAGGGACGCACGAGGCCAGGAAAACGCAAAAAGTCTGTTTCTAGGCACATCTGACAAAAGGCAATGTCGTAGTCAACGCCTTCGATTGTGGCCTCTTCTCGGTAGAGCTTTGGCAGATCGGGAAAAGTGCTGAGGCCGCTTTCGTTTTCGTTACGCAGGAAAATTTTGAGGTTGAGTTCGGTGGTGCTGCCGTGGCTCATGATCAAATCGATGGTGCCAGGGCAAATGTTGAGCGCAGAGGCAGGGCGTAGCTGTAGGGTGCGAGTGCTAGCTTCCCAGCCGACTGAAATGCTAAAGGGCTTGAGATCGACAGCCTTGACGTATACAACGCCGCGATAGCGCACGCGCCTGACGGCGTCAGACTGGGTCAGATCGACGCTGAGGCGGTCGGCCAAATCGATTGGAATGTAGGCGTTGCCGCTAATGATGATGCCTTTTTCAGGGTAGCTGCCGCCGTTGATTTCGATATTGATGGTGGGATAGCTAACTTCAGTGGGAACTGTCGGCTTAGGGCTGCTGCCCGTAATGGCTTTGCTCCAGGCAGCAAGGCCGTTAGCAAGGCCAACCGCAAAGTTGCGACGACGCTGAGTTAGCAGCGCAAAGTCTTGAGGATTGGTGAGGTAGGCGATTTCGGCGACTAGCGCAGGCGGCAGGGTCTGACGGCAAAAGGCCAGACGGCCCGTAGCAGAAGATGAGTCTGACCGGACGCCTCGGCTGGGAAGCTCGGGGACTTCTTTGAGCAAGGACAGCAGAATTAGCTCGGCCTGATCGCGGCGATCGCGATTATTGTAAATGTGATAGACCGTTGCCCCTCTAGTGGCCTGGTTAGAGAACGATTCGGCATGAATTTCAAGGGCTACCGCGCCGGTTTTAGCTCTGGCGTTAATCCAGTCGATGCTTTGCAATAGGCTCAAATCGTCAGGGACCGAGAGCACGTCATAGCCACGCGATCGCAGCTCTGGAACAACCAAATCTCGCAGCGCGATCATCTCCTGCGCTTCTGTGGTGCCTGCCACTCGCGCGCCCGTGTCGCGAACGCCATTCTCAATACCGCCGTGCCCTGCCGAGATGAAAATCTGTGCCATTGAATGCTTCTTGCAAGTATTTTTGTTTACTGGAGCGTCTTGTTTGACTAGATTCAGTTTTACTAGAGCATTTTACCGGAGACTTGAGCCACGACAGGATACCTCACTTCGCTTCTGCCTTGGATCCGCGCTTAAATAAAAGCTGAATTCCCAATGCCGTTAGCCCTAACGCCGCCACGCCAAATACGCCAGCGCCTAGCGCCACCATTCCCATCACCAGCGTCCGCACCGCCGCCGAAATATTCACCGCAACCGGGTTGTCTGAAACGATGGGCTTATTGGCAAAGCTAGCCGCCACAGAAAGCGTTAGCCGGTAGGCCAGCACCGAAAGCGTGGCTGACGTTAGCGCCCCTGTAAAGCATCGCAATGGCGTTGCTGACGTTTTTCCTAAAGCATCAGATTCTAGAGCGTCAGCGGCTGAGGTGCTAGCTAAAGTATCAGAGCTGTCGTCATTTCTATCGTTAGTTTCGTCATTGGGTTTGTCGTTAGTTTGAGCTGGCTGTTCCATAGGTCAATTCTTTTTGTTGTTTCTCTTTATCCGTTTCCCTTTAAAGTAAAATGCCATTGGGTCACTGGCAGACCTTTGCATTTATTTCTTCAACTTCAGCAAGCGATTTTCTTACAGGATGCCTAATATCGTGGCTCAAAAAAATACGCAAAGGGCCCGTAAGCGATTTGGACAGCACTGGCTCAAAAGCGATCGCATCCTCAATCAAATCATCAGTGCAGGCGCGCTAACAGACGGCGACCATGTTCTAGAAATCGGACCAGGCCAGGGCGTTTTGACCCAGCGACTGCTGACCACGTCTGCTAAAGTTCTTGCCGTCGAGATTGACCGTGACCTTTGCTTTCAACTCAGCGATCGCTTCATCGCCGACATAGCAGCCGGCCAGTTTCGCCTAATTGAAGCCGACTTTCTGCAGCTAGATTTTGACCAGGCCCTGATTGATTTTGAGCTGGCAAGGCCCAACAAAGTCATCGCCAATATCCCTTACTACATCACCGCCCCAATTTTAGAAAAGCTGCTGGGAACCCTGCGATCGCCCAGTTCCCACCCCTTTGAGAGCATCGTGCTGCTCGTCCAAAAAGAAATCAGCGATCGCCTCTGCGCCGTCCCCGGCACCAAAGCCAACGGTGCCCTCACCATCCGCGCCCAGTACCTGGCTGAGTGCGAAGAAATCTGCCCCGTTCCCCCCAGTGCCTTTCACCCCGCCCCCAAAGTAGACTCCGCCGTTATCCGCCTGCGGCCTAGGCCCTGCCCCATCCCTGCCAAAGACCCAGCCCAGCTTAGCCAGCTAGTCAAGCTCGGCTTCGCCCAAAAGCGCAAAATGCTGCGCAACAACCTGCAAGGCATCCTTAATAGAGATACCTTGACATCTATTTTAGAAAGCCTGTCCATCAACCCCCAAGTTAGGGCCGAGGGCCTGGGCGTGGCCGAATGGGTCGCTCTTAGCGATACGATCGGCGATGCTGTTGGCGATACCATTGGCGATGCCATGCCACCGGGAGAAAATTGACATGTTGACGCTGCTGGCAAACGCCAAAATCAACCTTTATTTAGAAATTATTGGCAGTCGCCCTGACGGCTTTCACGAGCTAGTCATGGTGATGCAAAGCGTGGCGCTAGCCGACCAAGTTACAATCAGACCGCTCAATACCCCTACTATCCGAATTCTCTGCGACCATCCGCAGGTGCCCACCGACCACACCAACCTCGCTTACAAAGCCGTAGCGCTAGTACAAAAGCGCTTTCCTAACCGTACCAATCAGCGCGGCGGCGTAGAAATTACCATTGACAAAAAAATTCCGGTCGGGGCGGGGCTAGCAGGGGGGTCGGCAAATGCAGCGGCAGCCCTGTGTGGGCTAGATGTTTTGTGGCAGCTAGGGCTCACTCGCATGGGGCTACAAGAGCTGGGTGCGGAGCTGGGCTCAGACGTGCCGTTTTGCCTAGCCGGGGGATGTGCGATCGCCACCGGACGCGGTGAAGGGGTAGACGTCTTGCGCCACACGCCAAAGCTGTTTGCCGTTCTTGCTAAGTACAACAGCATCTCGGTGTCTACGCCTTGGGCTTACAAAACCTACCGGCAGCAGTTTGAGCATACGTATTTGAACCTGAGCGATCGCGTTAATTTGATTGAAAGGCGCGATCGCGTCCATTCCGGCAAAATGATCGAAGCGATCGCCGCTGGCAACACCACCCAAATCGGCACTCGCCTACACAACGACCTTGAAAAAGTTGTCCTGCCCGCCCACCCCAAAGTCAGTCAGCTCAAAGAAACCATGGCCCAAGCCGCTAAGAACCACAGCGGCCTTGGCACCATGATGTCTGGCTCTGGCCCCACCGTCTTTACCCTAACGGCGACCCGTCAGCAGGCCGACGCTATCCGGCAGAGCGTGCGGCAGCAAATTAGCGACACCGACCTAGCACTGCATGTTGCCCCCTTTACCGCCCACGGCATCGTTGCCAAGTCCAGCTAAAGCACCCTAGCTGCCAGCGGCATTAATATCGCTGGTAATCATATCACTAGCATTAATACCTACGACAAAAGAAAAAACACAAAATAGTGACATTAGCAATGGCATAGCCTTTACCCATGGGGCTCAGCCCGTAGGCTAATGCTTTCTCTCGCCTCAGCCAAAGCCGCGCTTAGGTAAAAGAAATCGCCACAGGGCAGTATTTTGACTTACTATTAAATTGATAAGAACCTACACCTATCGCAACTTTAGGTAACACTTCAGCACAGCGCGTAGGTGGGCCATCTGGCAGAAAATATTAGGAGGATATGGAATGGCGCTTGTACCTATGAGGCTGATGCTTGATCACGCAGCCGAAAACGGTTACGGGATTCCGGCATTTAACGTAAACAACTTAGAGCAGATCCTGGCAATCATGGAAGCTGCTGACGAGACCGACAGCCCGGTTATTTTGCAAGCTTCTCGCGGTGCGCGAAAGTATGCAGGTGAGAACTTCTTGCGCCATTTGGTAATGGCTGCTGTTGAGACTTATCCTCATATTCCCGTTGTCATGCACCAAGACCACGGCAATGGCCCTGCGACTTGCTACTCGGCAATCCGCAATGGCTTCACTAGCGTTATGATGGATGGCTCTCTAGAAGAAGACGCCAAAACACCCGCTAGCTTTGAGTACAACGTTAACGTCACACGTGAAGTCGTTAAGGTTGCCCATGCCATCGGTGCGAGCGTTGAAGGCGAGCTCGGCTGTTTGGGTTCACTCGAAACCGGTCAAGGTGAAGCAGAAGACGGCCACGGCTTTGAAGGCAAGCTAGACAAAGATCAGCTGCTAACTGACCCTGAAGAAGCGGCTCAGTTTGTAGAAGCTACTCAGGTAGACGCCCTTGCAGTTGCCATCGGCACTAGCCACGGTGCTTACAAATTTACGCGCAAGCCGACAGGCGAAATCTTAGCAATTGACAGGATTGCTGAAATCCACAAGCGCCTGCCCAACACTCACCTAGTTATGCACGGATCTTCTTCTGTGCCTCAAAAGTGGCTAGAGATGATTAACGCCCACGGCGGTGCAATTCCTGAAACTTACGGCGTACCCGTCGAAGAGATTCAGAAAGGCATCCAGAACGGCGTTCGCAAAGTGAACATTGATACCGACAACCGTTTGGCTATCACAGCGGCTATTCGCGAAGCGGCTGAAGCTGATCCTAAGAACTTCGATCCTCGTCACTTCCTCAAGCCTTCTATCAAGTACATGAAGCAGGTTTGTACTGACCGCTATGAGAAGTTTGGCACAGCCGGTAATGCTTCTAAGATCAAGCAGGTTGGCGTTGCAGTCTTTGCAGCTAAGTACGCTGCTGGTGAACTAGACGCAAAAGTGAAAACAGCCGCAGCTGTTTAGCTTTCGATAGCTGATTGAACTTGGCTGATTGGACTTAACTAATCGGTAATAGCTGACTAGTCAGAGCTACTCATTAGTAAGAACAATTGAAACGGATAGCTCCCTAAAAGACTTTGTGCCTTTAGGGAGCTTTTGCTTATCTGTTGATATTGCTGTCCCAGTGGGCTGAGAGCTAAGGTTTCATCACTCAGGTTTCATCACTCAGGTTTCATCACTCAGGTTTCATCGCTCAGGTTTCATCGCTCAGGTTTCATCACTGAGGGCTGACAAGAGATATCCGAAGAGAGCCGCAAAGATAGCCATAAAGAGATGCCCAAAGCCGGTGGACCAAAGCCGGTGGATATGCCATCACCGTTAGCCCCTCTCACCTTCTTAGCTCTCTCATAAAATAACGCTCTGCACCTATGGAAACCGTGATAGTTCTACGAAGGAAGCAGGGAAGTGTTTACTCGATCAGACAACGAAGTGACATTCCTAGCTGTAGTTGTTTTTTGCCAGAGTTTCTGCTACTAAGATTAGACTGTACTTAAGATCCAACAAAATTCTCAAAATTCTACATACGAGTTAGAACAGTGACTTTTGCCTGTTTATCAGCAGCTAAGCCCTGCAGGTCAGATTTGTCTAACAACCCTGTCTTGATAAGGCTAGATAGCGTGAACATAAGAACGTCTTCTCGGTCGTCATACTTACCATCGATATCATGTCTTTTGGCGCTCAAGAAATCATGCAGCTCCCAAACGTCTTCAAGCTGCGTAACGTTGGCAGCGTTCTCTTGAATATTCGCAATCAGCGCTTCCGTTTCCTGCTTATAGGCTTTCTTAAGCGCAGCGTCTGCAATTCTTCTCTCTTCTTTGCTCCACTGGCTGTCTGTCTGTGTAGTCGTCATCTAGTAAGAGTTATTCCTTTATCGAAAATCGCCGAAGTCTATTAGTAACAATGCTAGCAAACTTCGTTAAGCGGTAGTTTGTCACTCCAGAGACTCATCTCTTTGAGATCGTGCTTACATCGCGATATCTCAAAGAGATGAGTCAGCACTTTTTGCTAATCAATGGGTTTGCTTAGCGTACCAAATTCATTAGTTCTTTAGGCGATGCTAATAAATCAATCGCGACAAAGAAGATCTTTCCATCCGGGTTAAGAAGAAAGCGCCAAGCGATGTTCATGCCAACAGCAGCGCCAAACCAAGGCGTCTGACATTTGCCCGTCACCTTAATAGGTGTGTAGCCATCTTCAGCGGCTTCGACTACACCACGCTCAGGAACAAGCTTTAGGTTCTGACACTCTTCTCTAAAGAACTGCAAGATCGCTTCTCTGCCTACAATCGGTCTTCTAAAAGGCGGCTGCAAAGCACCATCAGCAGTGAAAAGGGTAACCAATTCATCAAAGTCATTGGCATTCAGGTTATTCATGTAGCTCAAAACGGTATCATTATCGACGCCTTCAATAGATACTGGAGTCCGTTCTCCAATTGACTTGGGCGCAATGACAGGCTCTGACACTTTCTGGTAGCTACCCATCTTGCTAGTGTCGTAGCCCATGTCAACAACAGCGTTTCTCAAGACAGTGATCTGCTGGCCGGACTCTAAGTTTCTAATGGACTGTAAAACGGCCGCAGCATTCGCTGAGAGCTTGTATCCATCTGGAATAGGAGCAACAAGCCCTTGATCCATCAATTCTCCTAGCCGATACCAGAAGCCCAGCTTAATATTGGGTGTCCATACCGCGTAAGCTCTAGATACTTCAGTATCTGCCCGGTTTGCCAGATCGCACATTGCCTGGGATTGTTCTAACGGCGTCATGCCTTTGATCTTGTTCAGTGTGTTCTCAGCAAACTGTAAGTTCGCTGCACCAGGGGCAGCAATGGTGATGGCTTGACCCATTTCGAGGTAAGCAAACCAAATGAGTGCTAGCTGATCTTCAGCGCTGAGCTGAACGAATCTGGCCGTCGTTGCTGGGATAGCATCTGCGGCCAGCGTACTTGGAAAGATATTGCGTGCGCGGTCGATGGTATAAGACATGGAACGTTAATCCTAAAGGTTATGGACAAACAGCGCATCAAGCATCTCGCTTAGTGCTGAGGCGCTCTAAGTGAGCCATATTCAGCTATAGACCTCAGCTATAGACCAAAGAGAAAAAGCTGATTTATATGGCACTCAAACCTATCATCTCATGTGTTGGAGGGAGATATAGTCAAATCTGGTGTGCGAGGGAAATTTGGGCTACCTTCTTTTCGCTCTGCTGCGCGGTTGTCCGAAGGAGAGAGTGCGCGATCGCTTCTGCTTTTTAGTCACTGGCCAAACCTACGGTTTTGTAGGAGAACGACTGAACTGTGTCGAAGAAGAATTGAACGCTTTCTACAGGCGTAGACCGATGAATACCATGACCCAGATTCAAGATGTGTCCAGTAGAACCTGCGCTACGAATAATGTCTATGGTGCGATCGCGAATCAATGCCTCACTTCCCAGCAGTACAGCCGGATCTAAGTTACCTTGCACAGCCATACTACCTAGTCGCTTTCTGGCTGTACCAATATCGGTCATCCAATCGACTCCGAACACGTCTGCCCCAGAGACTGCAATCTGTTCTAGTAGTCCTGCACTGCCATTGATGTATAGAACGATAGGCACATTCGGATGAGCGCGTTTTACCGCCAAAACGATCTGTTGCTGGTATGGCAACGCAAAGGCTCGATAGTCAATTGGACTGAGTTGTCCAGCCCAAGAGTCGAAGATTTGAACAACTTGTGCACCACACTCAGCCTGATAGCATGCATAGGTGCTGATAGCGTCCGCCAGCTTAGCAAGGAGCTGATGCAGCAGATCAGGCTCCTGATAAGCCATTGCTTTGATAGTTGCATAGTCTTGAGAGCTTTTACCTTCTACGATGTAGGTCGCTAGTGTCCACGGTGCGCCCACAAACCCAAGAATGGCCGCACCTCCATCTGTTTCCTTAGCCGAAGCGCTAGCGGCCTCCGCCCGCAGCACCGTTAAAATCTCTCGAATAAACGGTAACGCTAACTCAGGCTCTAGCCTTCGAATACTATCAACCTGTGCTTGTGTTCGGACAGGAGTGTAAATAACCGGGCCGACACTTTCAACTAGGTCAAACGTAATTCCCATACCAGTTAGCGGCGTCAGAATGTCCGAGAACATGATTATGCCATCTGGATGAAAGCGACGAAACGGCTGTAGTGATACCTCTATAGCTAGCTCTGGAATCTCACACCGTTGTTGAAAACTGTGTTTCTCGCATAGCGCCTGGTATTCTGGCAAATAGCGACCCGCCTGCCGCATTATCCATACAGGAGGCCGTTCAACAATCTCACCATGAGCTGCTCGAAGTAGAAGCGGAGCGCCATCCAAATTAGAAGAAGCTTTTTTCATAGCAGTCTTATACCGACTAATAGGTTTTCTGAGCTAAACACGCCTAGCGACCTGCCATAACGCCGCCATCGACCGGCATTACTGTGCCGGTAATCCATGACGCGTCTTCAGAAGCGAGAAAGAGCAAGGCATTCACAACATCTTCTGGCTGTCCGTTGCGGCCTAGAGGATGAAACGCATTGAATCCTGAGAGCGCTGCCCGTGCTTCCTCTTGAGTCATAAAAGTCTCGTATACAGGTGTTTCTACAACCGCTGGTGCCACAGCATTGATGCGAATATTGTCACCTGAAAGTTCAAGTGCAAGATTCTTCACCATCTGATGAACGCCAGCATTCGCCACCGAATAAGCGCTCGACGGCGTTGCCGCAACTGCCTGCAACCCCCACATCGATCCGGTTTGTACAATTGTTCCACCGCCCCTCTGCTTCATCGCCGTAGCAGCGGCCTTTGCCGCAAAGAACTTACCCTTCAAAATAGTGTCAACGAACCAGTCATACTCAGCTTCAGTATGTTCTAGAAACGGTTTAGGTGAGAACACACCAGCATTATTGAGCAGAATATCTACCCCACCGAATCTCTCAATCGCAAAATCGATCAGGCCTTTCGAGACGCTTATCTTCGCGATATCTCCAGCATAGAAAGCAACTGACTCGCCGCTCACGTCAATTTCTTGAACTGCCCTTTGAAGTGTCGCCTCAGTACGACCGTTGATAACGACCCGTGCTCCTTCACGAACTAATGCCTTGGCAGCCGCTAAACCGATACCAGAACCGCCACCTGTAACGACGGCCACTTTTCGCTCAAACCTATTTTCCATAACCTCTACCCATCTACATTTACCTACCTAGTACTAGGTAGGTAAGCTAAGCCTAAGATAGCAAGCTGGATTGAGTCAACCCCTATCTACTAATAAGAAGTAAAATAGCGGAAACTGATAGGGTGCCTTTTGCACTGGATACATCTATGTCCGATAGTTCTAAGTCAACGAAGTCTAAGGCAGAGGAAATTTTATCGGTTGCACAGGACTTAGTTCAGACAAAGGGGTACAACGGATTTAGCTACCGCGATATTGCCGCTGTTATTGGAATTAAAAGTGCGAGCATCCATTACCACTTTCCAACCAAAGGCGACCTGGGGCGCGATGCAACAGTCCGATATAGTAATGCCTTTGCCCAAGCGCTACAGGCACTCTTAGAATCAACAGACAGCGCTCGCGAAAGAATAGAGGGTTACGCTGCGTTGTTTCGTGCAACCCTAGTAGAACAGAATCGCCTCTGCTTGTGTGGAGTGCTTGCAGGTGAAGTAGAGACCGTTCCAGATGATGTGAAGGTGGAAGTCGCTCGTTTTTTTGAGGCGCAAACGATCTGGTTAGAAGGCGTTCTTCAATCCGGTATAGACAACGGTGAAATCTCATCTTGTAGAGATGCCAGTACCTGGGCTGTCACCATATTGTCATCTTTGGAAGGCGGCATGTTGGTTGCTAGAGGCAGTGGAGACAGTAACCGCTTTGACGTTGTAAAGGAGAATTTGCTAAGAGTGCTCTTTGAGGTTGCGCCTTAGTAAAGAAAGCTACGAGACCTTTTGAGAGAACATTAATGAGATACAGACAAAGAAGACATACGTTGAACACAGTCTCAAAAGGCGTAGGACATTGTTAGCGAACTAAATTCTAAGCGCCAGATCAACCGCAAAGTCGTTGGTTCAGCTAAGAAGCCAAGAAAGAACTCACTAGGTTTAAGCCGTCATCGCAAAGTTCGCCGACAGTGTTAGTATCGGCTCTGTTAGCGAACTATTTAGTACGTATGATCGTTCCGAAACTCTTCCCTTTTGGTACTTTTAGTCTATTATTGATCACAAAGTATAAAACGCAGCTAGGCTCTACCTTTGCGGCTTCTCGCGTGCGCTATAAGTGATGGCTACTACGAGTTTTGAGACAATCCTGTCGCTTTGAAAATCCTGATTAAAGGCACGCGCTGAGGTGGTTTGATATATCACTATCCGCCTTGAATCCAGCCATTCAGCTATCTTAAAAGATCGCTTGCTCTAACCCTTAAGTTAAAGCTCTCCATAGATCATACAAGATAGCTACAGTAGCTACCTTATCTACGCGTTGCTTCTTTATTGATGCTCCAGTAATTCCTATCAGAGAGTTGTGGGTGTAAACTCTCAAGCAATGGGTGGAAACGACTCTAGTACTCGCATGAGCGTAGCTAAAAATCTTTTACCAACCAACGCTGATAGTATGCCGCAAAGTAGAACGACTGTAGCTGAAACTGTGATATTCCAGGCTGTCATATCTGGTGTCGATATTGCTAGTGGAATGCAGACGAATATCAGTCCAAGTAAAACGCCTACCCCAAATTGATAAGCCGTGCTGGTCAAAGTACGGCGCTCTGAGTTACTGCTTTCGGATTTCATAGTAAGACTCGCATCCTAAAAGTATTTTTACATTCAATTGCAGACTATGGTGAGTGAGCGTTCTGAGTATGCCTCTTCTTATATTGTACGTGTTGTGCAAGTCGAATCTGGAGCTAAACTTGCAGTGGACAAAGAGGCCCGTGCATAGAGCTAGATAAATTTTGACCTCTAAGCCTGAGACCCTTTCATAGAGATAATTTTGCGGCTGAGATTTGCGCTTAGTCTTGATAGACTGTACGCGAGAGAGACGCCTGAAAGTATTGAAAACTCATCTGATATAAAGTATCAAAATCCTTAGAGGCCAAAAATCAGCGCATCGCGAGGTGATACATCAATTCTAGAAAGGGAAGAAGCTGTCTTTCTAGCGCTTGGGTTCCTTCTAGTCTACCTAGCGATCTCGTCCGTACATTATATTGGCCTGCGCAACACACGTAAGAATCTCAATCGACGCGAGACGTTGTTGATGGGCAATAGCTATTCGAGGGATTGCATTAGAGTTTTCTACGCAAATCCAGACGATTACAAGCCAGCTAAGCACCTAATATCGACCAATGGTGATGCTTGGTTTGCAGGCATGATTGTTGGAGCGGTGACTGTATCTGCTATGGCCATACTGCTTGCTCAAGTCAGTAGCTATTAGCACCTTTCGCAACTCCGCTCGGGTCTAGAACACGTCAATGGTTGGAAATTTAGCTTGCGCTTGTAGACAGTCCCAGAGATAGATAGCTAAACCCAAGTCGCCTGTCCAAAGTGGATAGCGAATCTGTCCATAAAGACGCTTTGATAGACGGTACTGTTCAATAGAATGCATCGCAAAAGCCCTTGCCCGCTCAAGCCACATCTCGTTGCCAGTTCGGATAAACAGCTTGAGAAAGGCATAGCCGTTGCCGCCCGTCCCGTGGCATAAGTTCGAGCCTTTCCTCAATGGCCCCGCCTGCCAAGTCAATTCGCCACCTCGCTCCAGAATGCGATCAAACGGCTCGTTCACACCTTTCGGTAGCAATGATAGCGCCGTTACCATTCCCGGTGCGCCGTGACAGTATTGCACCAGCTCTAGTGGCTGATCGCGCTTCTCTGCGTCGTATACCGCTGGCCAATTTGCACCACTATTGTCCACTACAGCAGTTTGTACCGTCGTCATCATGGCTTTGGCGCTAATATCTTGAAAAGTCTGATCAGATAGCAGAGATTGACCAACTAGGAAAGGCGTCAGGTTGCTGGCAAAGCCATGGACAGGCCCTAGCCATTGTTGATGACTGCCGTATAGATCAACCGTCCATAGATGCCCTACGTCACCTACAGGTTGCCACTCTTGTAACAGTAGTTCTGACTGAGCTTTGAAGACTTCTTGCCATCGCGGTTCCTGCGTCCACTGGTGCATGCAACAAGCAGCTAACATAGAGCCCGCTATCCCCCACATCAGCTCTCTAACCGGCTGGCTGTCGTTCTTATGAATCGACTGTGATATCTCAGCAGCTTTCTCTTCTGAGGGCGATATCTTGTATTGCAGTAACAACAGCGGCAATTCTCCAACCAGGTAAGAAGACTGCTCTGGGTAGGGACTCTCTTTTGGGTAGCTCTGATAATTTTTCTCTAGCGTTTCATTGAGCCCAGCAGCGATGCTAAAGGTTGAATCAACAGCCCCAACAGTTTGTAGATAGTGGATAGCCCACAGTACACCAGCCTTACCAAAGTACAAGTCGCTGCCAAACAGCTGATCGTCCATTGGATGGCTAGCTAACAAGGGTACGGTTTCTAGCTTAGTGATAGTCTCATCCGCGATCTCGGCGATAACCTGTTGAGCCCTGCTAGGGTTCCAGTCAATTTGTAGAAGTGGGTAGTGCCGGTTTGGGTTAAACAAAGCCATCTTCATTTCCAAATTGGGTGATGTGGATACCTATCGGCTAGCGCTTAGACTACTGGTCTAGCACGAATCTTATAAAATCCTTATGCCTAAGTAGATTTTCCGCTGCATTAGCCCTATTATTTATTCTTTCAGGCTTTGGATTCGTTCAAGTGAGGCTGACGTGACAAACAATCTCGACGCTGCGATCGCGCTTCAAGCAGAAGAATCAGATGTCACTAGCTCAACGGTTATCGACCTAACCGACCTCACAACAAACCCAGAAAACTACGACTTTTTCACGTTCAGACCAAACTTAGAAAAGCTTATTCTGGCTGGAGAGGCAGATACCGAGCACATTAGCATCTTGTGGTACACCGTCCCGGATGGCCAGGTGGGGTTGCACTCTCACAACATGACCGAGTCAGTCTATGTCATCGAAGGCGCTCAAACAGATGCCAAAGGCACCTATCCTACTGGCTCCCTCTACTTCAATCCACCCGGCAGCAGCCACGAAATCTCAGATAGCAGTGGTTTTTTCATCCTAGCCTACGCATCGCCGCCTAACTTTGCTAATACCGATGACATCGAAGACTATACGCCTGTTCAAATCGACACAGCCACTCCGAACCTAGCAGGTATTTGTTCGTTCACAGAAGTACAAGACAGCGTACAGCGCTATGACATTCCTCTAGATCTAGAGGGCGGAATGAGTGCACTGTTTATTAAAAGCACTTCGCAACAGAGTTACCAATACGCAGGAAATTATCTGTTGGTCCTAGAAGGTAGCTGCAATATTGATGGCACAGCTTATGGAGAGAAGACACTGGTAGTCTCTAGCACGATTGAGCCGCAAGCATATCAAGTCAGTACTACAGAAGGCAGTTCTTGTTTGTTTTTAGGTCTATCTTTCTAGATTCAAGATATTGTGGCATGACATTGTCGAGCTGGCTTTGTCGAGCTGGCTTTGTCAAGCTGGCTAGAAGGCATGGTTCAACCAATGAACGGTCAGCGATTAAAGCACATCTTTTATAGAAAGCGCCTTGTTACGTCAAAGCTGCTTGAAAGACTGCATCAGTCTTTCAAGTAGTTGGCCTGTTGAGAAAGTTTTGCTGAACCATAGAATGAGGCGTACCTTTTTGCAGAGCACCAAAACCTCTAAACCAAAACCTCTAAATTTCAGGAAGGTTGAAAGCACTACAGACACAGGAGTTTCAGGCCAAGAGCCTAAGTACTGACCCAGTCTTATCTACCTGAGAAGACTAGCTAAACCTCGGCGTCAGAGTAGATACCACCCTAAGCTATCTATCCCTAGACGTACAGCTTAACAAAAGTAAATACTGCTATAATCGTAGTCAAGTCTGAAGCACTTCAGACGTCTGCCATCTATATTATTGCAGCGCGTCGGCGCGGCCTCTCCTATGGAGAAATAGCCCTCTCATCTAAAGGCTTTGAGAGGGTTTGCTTATGTTTAATTGGCCTTCGATTCATAAGGACGTGTCAGAATGTTAGCTGTTATAAGTAAGCGGTTTGCGGGCTGGGGTCATCAAAAGCTGTCAATGCTGAAGGATCGTCATCGTGGTGAGTGGCACTGGATGGAGTCTAAGCCGGTGCCACTTGCGAGTTTGAACCGTAGCCTTTGGCGTAGCGCAGAATCGTCTTCTAACTACTATCTGTTGCTGTTTTTCTCAGGGGCGATCGCAACGTTTGGTCTTCTCTCTGGCAGCAGCGCTACTGTCATCGGTGCCATGATTGTCGCACCGCTAATGGGTCCAATTACGGGGATCGCCTTCGCGCTGATCATGGCAAACCGTAAGCTGCTAAGACGGGCGAGTTTGTCGCTGGCGCTTGGCTCACTGCTGACAGTATTTACAGCGGCACTCATCGCACGGGTAGCTGGAATCGAAGAGCTGACCGGCGAAATTTTAGCTCGCACGCAGCCGACACTACTGGATCTAGGCGTGGCCTTAGCAGCGGGCGCGGCAGGTGCGTTAGCCAAATCTCGTCGAGGCATTTCAGATGCCTTGCCAGGCGTCGCCATCGCTGTCGCACTGGTGCCGCCACTTAGCGTAGTTGGCGTCGGTATTGCCTTTGGCTCAGCGACTGTCTTTACAGGCGCACTCTTACTGTTTTTGACTAACCTAGTTGGTATCATCTTTAGCGGCGGACTGGTCTTTCTCGCGTTGCGCTATGGGTCGGTGCAGCGGGCAAAAAGAGGCATGACGATTGCGGTTGCTACGTTAGCCTTTCTAGGGATTCCGTTGAGTCTCTCCTTCCAAGACTTATCAATCAAAAAGCAGGCTCGTATCAGTGTGAACGAGTTGATTCGTCAGAGTAGTCCTTTTTCTGACACGAATATTCAGTCGATAAAGATCAGTAGAAAAGACGACGCGTTGTTTGTTTATCTAGACGTAGCGGCATTGCCAAACGCTATCTCTGCCGAACAGGTAAACCAGGTCCGCGACCTGATTGCGGCAGAAACAGAGCGACCTGTCACGCTGAATGTAAACGTCATTCCAATCGAACAGTTTGTAAGCGATGCACCGCCATCAGAATCACGGTCTTCTTTGAGATATAGGATAGCTAGAAAGATGAGGTAGCCAGAGAGGTAGCTGTCTAGCTTTTTGACGGCTGATGCAGTCCAAATCGGGCACCTTGCGGATCCTTGCAGTTACAAAATCAACCGAGCCCAGGTTCTTCTGGGCCAAGGCCTTTCACTTCTTTGCCTAGCGCCTCTACCTTAGAGACCGCTTCCGCCAGATTAGGAACGTTGAAATATACAGCCGTTGAGGGGCGCGATCTAGCAGCGGTCTACAGTGCAGCAACCTCGCCCTAAGCCTTAGCCACAAACTGACTAAACTCTGTGCCCGTGTCGTTTCCCCATTCCCAGTTCGCCACTAGGCCAACCCGCCGAATAGAGAGCGGCTGCAGCCGAGGATAAACGTCAGTAAGCGCCCGATGTAGCACCGGCTCTCCGGCTAAATAAACCGTGTAGTTGATGCCATCAAACGCAATTCTAAACTGCTGCTGTTTGCCCCAACCGATTCGAGTACCCACGTTCGTCCATACCGCATCGTAAATCTCTTCAAAGCCATCTATGTGAAAAAAAGACGATACCGAAGCGCCGCCATAGCTATCGTCTAGCCACTGGCTGATCGTGATGTAGTTGTCCGCGTCTTGCCAAAAAATTAGCCCGCCTCTACCCATCTCGCCCTGATAGCGGGCTGTGCCAGGTGGCAATATATCAACAGAGACATCTGCAAACGTCGGATTTTCCCAGGCTACGGTATAAGCCACTCGGCGAGGATTTGGCTGCACGGCAGACGCATTCACCTTGAGTGCGCCCTTGCCTGTCAGCTTCATTTGTCCTGTCCCGATTGTCTTTTGCCACTGGCTGTTGCCGACTTCCGTAGGGCGATCGCTTAGCTCTTGACAGGCACCTGCAAAGCTATCGGCAACCAGCGTTTTAGATCCTGCGCTCTGCCAGGGCGGCGACAGCTCGAACTCAGCAGGAATGGGAATCTCTCGGGGGTGGGCTTCTAGCTGTGCAAATGCGACATCGTCTTTGCCTGCATAAGAAAGCCCCATCTGAGAGGCCGACTGCAGCCGAGTATCAGCAAACCAGCAGTTGAACAATAGCTGGCCGTTCAGGTAAAGGCTAAACGATTGGCCGTCGTCTAAAATCTGTACGGCGTTGCGTATAGCCCAGGGGACGTTATTTTCCTCTAAGGCTATTTGTGTCCACTCTCCCTCGGTTTGCAGCGCTAGCCGACACTGACCATCTTCAAAAAAGAGTCCCCAGCTATTGTGTTCGTCTTGCGTGCGCCAAAGCACTCCGCAAGTAGACGTTGATTTATCTATTGGTTCGCCTGTCGTACTGACAACAATGACATGGACAGCACCCGCAGGCGCAGGCATATCGATTAGCGCCAGACTGTCTTCTGTGCGAGCGACTAGCCCTTGCGCCGTTTTTTCTAGCGTGCCTTTCACAAGGTGCCAGCGTCCACCTATTTCGGCGATCGCACCATCAGCCAAAACCTTATCAGCCAATGAAACTGTCTCTTCTATCACCAGCGCATCCGCCGTTTGCGCCGTACTATACCAATTTGCAAGGGCGGGCAGCACTTTTGCTTGAAAATCATAAACGCGCGTATCTACTCGAAAGCCAACCTGTCCGAGCGCACTTTGAAAGAGGCCCGCATGCAGCGTTTCTATTGAGCCTTCAGAGCCTTCAGAGCCTTCAGAGCCTTCAGAGCGCATTCGCGACGCGTCAATGCCCACTAGCCGCATATAGGGAAAGGCTACCAGCCCCCTGGTATTTGGCGCAGACGCTGCGTAGTAGGCTGCGCCTTGCTCTGTGAGCAGCACAATGTAGTAGGTTTGCACATTTTGCAGTCCCTGGACGGCTGGGGTTAGCCGACTTTTCCCAGCGAAGTCTTTACCGCCGCTACGCGTGCACAGCTCGCCATTCTCTGGCCCCAGCGCTCGCACCACCAGTGAATGGCCTGTCACTGTTGGATCTGACGGCACCGTGTCAGGAAACCAGCCCAGCGCCAGATTCTCCATCAGGTGGCCGTCTTTGGGGAATCGGCGTCGGTGGTTGCGCGCCCAGCGATAAAACTGCCGGATGGTGCCCTGATGCTGCGAGCTAGTCGCCCTTCGCCACAGCCGGTCGGCAATTGGGTTGGTTTGGCTGCCCCTTACCCAGCGCCAGATTCTGCTTTTAAAGCTGTCTTCTCGGCTGTTGCCCTCAGAAGTGTTGTGGCCATTCAACATAAAAATGGCCATAGCCAGTCCGGCCTGCCGCTGAAACGGACCATAGACAACGCCCGCTCTGGCCCACCCTGGCGTGATCGGTGGCTGAATGCGCAGGGCCCCGTTGTCGATAGAAAGCAGCTTTTCAGCATCCATGCCCTGACGTCGATAGCCGTTGGGACTTTGGCTACCAATCACTCGGCCAGGTTTACAGTCTTGAGAAAAGTCGTCTGCGATCGCCCGCTCGGCGATCGCACCATCTCGCTGCTGACCATCTCGCTGCTGACCATCGCGCTTTTTCATCCAGCTCATAACCCGCTACTTTCAGCCGTTTGGATAATTGTGCCTTGAGGCGCAACATCTGAAAAGCGACGACCAGCGGCAGCAGCCGTTGTCTGGCGATCGGTATTCCTTGGGTTACGAGCAGCAAGCGCAGGTTCTTTGGTAGAGAGCAGCAGGCTGTACTGATGTTGCAAAGACGTTGCGATCGCCTTCCAGGAAAACATATCCACAGCGCGAGTTCGGCCCGCTTCGCCCATCTGTTCTCTAAGCGCCTCGTTAGACAATAGCCGAGCGATCGCACTCGCCATTTCGGTGGGTTGCTCGGGCGGCACAACCAGCCCCGTTTCGCCATGCCGTACAATCTCGGGCATACCGCCTACCTCTGTTCCAATCGTAGGCGTGCCAGTTGCCATAGATTCTACTAGGCTCATACCAAAGGCTTCACTCACCGAAGGGTTAATGAGAACATCGGCCCTTTGAAAATAGTCTTGAAGCGACAGATGAGAGATTTGGCCAGTAAAAATGACGCGGTCGGCAACCTCAGACGGAAGCTGAGCTTTGAGCGATTCTAGATAGTTCACCTCGTCGTAGATGGCCAAATTTTGAACGAGCGGATCGTCGCTGAGATTGACAATAAACTCAGATGAGATCTGCTGCTTGTCTCCTACGATAAAGAGCTGGGCTGTGGGAAATTGAGCCACAACCTTGCAAAAAGCACTCACTAACGTATGCAGTCCCTTTTCAGGAGAAACTCTGCCCACAAACAACAGATTAGGCGAGGACGGCGTGTTAGCGGCTGTTTGCGGTGCGTTTTGGCCAGCGGGTGCCTGGGCATCTGCAAACTGGCTGATGTCTACACCGTTGTATACCGTGCGGCAGCGAGGAGCAGCTTGAGGAAACCGCGCCTTTATTTTGTTAGTGATGTAGTCGCTACAGCCCACGATCAAATCAGTTTGGCCCAAACGCGGGCCGATGACCGCTGGCTCGAACTGAGTAGCCCACTCACAGTGCATGTGCAGCACAATTTTGATCTGTGGGTTGAAGGCTCTGATAATAGGAACAAACTGAGAGAAGTTGTGAATATGAACGATGTTGCACTGCTGCTGTTTCAAGTCGAGCGCAATTCTAAGTGCGTAGGGTAGATAGTAAAGCCGCGAACTGAGATAGCGGAACGTAGTGTCTATTTTGGCGAAGGCTTTGGCCGCACCGCTGCAAAGTTTAGAGCCACTGACCGAAACGCGACGATATTCGATGCCCTCATAGGTTTCGACTGCGGCCTGATCCTTGTCTTGTCGGGCATAGATAACAACATCGCAGTCATTCGATAGCCGCTTAGCGGTTTCGTATGTCCAAATTGGAATAGACGCTGCGCTGACGGGCGGGGAAACGTTGTCCCATCCCTGGTTGACGAAAGCTACTTTTGAGCGGGTCATAATATTAACTAGTGACTCTTATCAAGAACTACGCGTATATATCTGTCAGAAACACCTAGTCAGAAATATATATTGAGTCGTGCGTATCTCCGTAGGGACGAACCTTTGGATTTACGAGACCTTCATGCAGCCATCCGTATTCCTACGATTGCGCCGTATTTCTACACAGAGAATTAACAGAATTTAGTGACGACCTTGAGCATCGCTTCCGCAAGAATACCAATGCAAAGCGAAACCGACAGTTACAAAGAAGACTGACGCTGCTGTAATCTCAAAATTTAGTCTTCTCGGCCAGCAGCGTCAGAGGCCAAATCGCCGCTCTATTAACTTTCTAGCCTGACTCGCTTGGTCAAAATGGCCATGACTTCATTGGGCCTGCCAGTAGAAATCGGCTGGCTCCAGTCGTTGACTTCGGCGTAGCGAAGTTTGTGCAGCACCTGGATGGTGGTGCATACGGCGCTAAGGGTGCCAAATAGCATGTGCCGGACGGGTTCGGCGGTGGGGGTTGGCAAGGAATTAACAGCAGGTGAAGCTGTGGACGCACTAGCGTCCGAAATAGAAGGGATAAACATGAGGTCTGGTCTCCGGTGGGTTCGTTTTTGGCGTCTTTGAAGGAAACCAGAACCCAAAAGAGCAAAGCCACCCCGCAAAAATGAAGTGCGTCGGGGTGGCTAAGGGTTTAAAGTAACCCTAGCCTCCAGACTGCCTCGATCAGTTCGGGGGTTAGCCGTCGGTACGGTGTTGTAGCACCTGCCGATGGCGCTCGGCAAAATTGAGTTCTGTATGAATCGACCGTGATAGGCATCACAGCCGTAGGATCGAAGATAGGCCAAATTTTCCCTGCAGTCAAGCCATGACTAATTGACCTGATTGACTGAATCGGTTGAGTATTCTGTCTCTAGTTTTGAGAATTGAGTTTCTCTGCGATCGCACAAATCTATCTCTTCACGATTGTATTTGTGGTTAAGATTGTTTCATCTGACTTGGGTATCTTCCTAACGTAAGGATAGTCATGAGAGACCCAATGAATCTTGAGCAGTTGAAATATATTAAAAATGTCAGCCATTTAGAAAATGGTAAATGGGCCTACAAAGCATACGGTAAGAGTTCTTATTTTCCCTTGAATTTTAGAGAAGGAAGGGGCGTTGAAGCGAATGCCATGAACCTAAAGAAGGGAGACTTAATTATTTTGTCTCAAAACTATAGGGCAGAACAATCTCAAAACGCTGAGGGAACACGGTACTTGTCTCATGTGGTCGAAGTCGTTAACGAGCCGCATGAAGACAGACCGCAATGGCGTAATTCAGAGTGGGGAATTGTTCGGTGGGTTAAAGTTGTTTGGGCCAATGCCGACCCTGAACAGGCACCCTTAGATGCAGAGCTAAAGAGGGATTGGGGATGGCAAAACACCCAGGCTAAATCACTAAAGAGCCCTAGTCTTATGGGTTATTGGCAGTCGCTAGATACGCTGCAAGCGCACTTAAAGAAAGTCTTTATTTAACTCGATATGGAATTGACTGCATCAAGATCATCTAGAAACTCTGAAGCTGGATCGATACCAGTTATGAGTAGTTGATCGCGGGCACGAGTGCAAGCCACATAAAGCAGATGGCGTTCAGTGCTATAAACCTCTTCGAGATCAGCTTCGTCTGAGATGGTTTCGATTCGAGACTGAGAGGGAATGACTTCATCGTCACAGGCCATGACGGCGACAGCGCGAAATTCTAAGCCTTTGGCAAGGTGCATGGTGCTCGCGGCGATACAGCCTTGAGTAGGCGTGACCAGATTGTCTAGCTCTGTGGGGGTAGAGCCTGATGCTTTGATGGCCGCGATCGCCCTATCCAATTCTGCAGGCGATCGCACAAACACCCCAATCTCATCTGGCTGCAATCCTTCTGCAAACCGCTGCGAGATCCAATCACTCACTGTCTGCTTTTCTGCGGATTCGTCATCGCAAATAGAAACCTCCGGGATGGGGCCATTGAAAACAGAGATAGTATTTTGTCTTTCTTCGATGTTGCCATCTACGTCGGCAAGAGAATTGGGGAGTAGGCGGTCGGCCTGCTGGCGGATTTGATGAGAGGTGCGGTAGTTGATTTTTAGAGACTGCGATCGCCCTCGCACATCAACCCCTAGCGATTTCCAAGAATAAGGTTGTTGAAAAATTCGCTGGCCCAAATCGCCCGTAAAAAAGAGACTGTCAGCTTGGCGAGTTCCTAATGCGGCTAATAGCTGAAGTCCGGCAACACCAGTATCTTGAGCCTCATCTGTAATGATATAGTCAAAGGGTGACTTTGCTTGCTGTTTTATATGGTCGGTGACTTGGCGAAACAGACTTGGCCAAGTAAGCCTATTTTGTTGTTCTAGTTGATAAAGCATCTGCTGAAAAATTGACCAGAGATGTTCTCTTTGTTTAATGCCAAGGCGAGTTTTACGGCCTAGTCGCTTAAAGTCTCGATAAGCCTCCCAGGTTTTGACCTGCCAAGCATCTACGATGTCTTTCCATTCGCCCCATAGGAAAGCAGGCGTGAATGTGTATTCATTCGTTTTGCTGGCGATGTTGACGAGCTGAGTTTTGAGATAGGCAGGTTTAGCGATGTCAGGCTGGCTGAAGGCGTCGGTGTATAGCGTTAGCGCAACGTCTCGAATAGCGCTGACTTGGATACGGTTGGCAATATCTGGCTCGTTGCCAACCAGCCTACTCAGCTTTATGCGCAGCGCATTGGCAAGTGCTGGAGAAAAAGTGGTGAGCAGAATGCGAGAGTCTGAAGACTGCCTAGCTAGGAAGACGGCTCTGTGCAGCGCTACGATCGTTTTACCTGTCCCTGCAGAGCCAGAGGTGCGGGCCGGTCCGTTAAATTTGCGCTCTACTAGCTGACGCTGGGCTGGATGCAAAAAGACTGTCCACTTTTCCCAGGGAAAGTCAAGCGCTCGCTGAAGTTCTTCTTGGTTGGTCATTACCTGGAAGCGGCGCTGGGCATCTGGGTGGTCGAAGGCGCTAGTGTCTTGGTCGATGGTGGTGGGCTGAGCAGGGTCGCCGCCCGTGGCTAGTTCTAGCAGGGCTTCGGCGGCTTCTTGGGGGAGGTGTTCGGCGAGGTCGAAGAGGGTGTCTTCGGTGGCGGCGATCGCATCTTCTATCCATTCGGGCGGAACGCCGTAGTCCAGCAAATCGTCCTCGGTGATGTCTTTAAAGAGGGGAGGCTGAGTTTTCGGCAGGGCCGGAACGGTGACCGGCTGATGAATGGTGATTTCCTGAACGGTTTCGCGCACTTCAACGAGCTGGGCGGCTCCGGTTTTAGGATGGCGTTCTATTTTGCGTTTGCTGGCCCAGGCGTAAGCTTTGTCGTGATGGTCTACGTAGCACAGTAGCAGGCTGCTAGCGGTGCGATGGACGATGAGGCGGATGTCCATGTTGGCGCTAACAGAACAGAAGTTTTCGTCTTTAGTTTTGTTGAGCTTGTGGAAGCGCAGGCCGGGGTTTCTTGGGTCTAGCTGTAGGTCGAAGGCGGTGGTTTTAACGCCTTTCTGTTCTTGGTTGGTAAGTTTAGCGAGGCTATCGGTAAAGGTGTCGGCAATACGAAATTCCATACATTCTAGAGATAGAAATCAGATCTAAAGGAATCAAAGTCCATAAGAAATCTAGCGTCTTACAATTCTAAATGATATAGTTCTCTTATAGCGTCTTTCACGACTACAGCCATTTGTGGTTTTAAGTCACCAGATAGAATTAGACTTTTGACAGGTTCTCGGTAGTTTGGCGCAACGACGTAGCCTTCTGGACCAGTATATTTATTAGGCTCTTTCACAAGTACGCTCTTAAGAACCAAGAAATTCAGATACTTCCTGAGTTGATCTAACTGTAAGGAAGTCCCCTTTCTAAAAAGATCTTCTGATCTCCATAGGAATGATTGCCGCCTAAAAGCAACCTTGAAAATTTGAGTGAAGTCCTCTCGAACGCGTTTCTGAACTTGACCAGCTGATGCCTTGCTAACATCTATAGCCGTTTCCATCTCTTTACTGAGATTACAGTTCTCAAACAGCTTATCTGCGAACTTCAAATTGTAGGGAGAGAATGTTTCTTTGAACGTTGAGTTATAGAAGACAGTACTTTCCGGAAACTTACACTTTCCAAAAGTTCTATATCTTTCAAACCAAGCATCATGAACCTGTATAGTTCTAAAATCTAATGGAAAGAACTTACCGAATATGCAGATATTATGAATACTGACTTTCCCGAACAACTCAATCAATGCTTCTGTATACCCAGAAGCGGTTTTATTATTTATTGAACCAAGACAAAAATAAAGAAGACCAGAGATTGCTTTTCTGGAAGTGATGGATGTCAGCTTACTACTAGAAGAGGTATAGTCACTTGTTAGGTTGTTCAGTATGGTCTTACCTATTCCCAAATAATCAATGTCAACTACCTTTTGAAGTTCGGAAATTTCGTCAAAAAGCAAAGAATTTCCATCGTACAGCCTAGCTAGGAATCCTGTGATCTCTTGAGTATGACGTTCGTTTTTGTATTCATAGAAGAAATGTCTGCATGGTAACCACACATTCATAAAATCGTATCTTATCTTGAACTTTCTACCCTCGTCTATACTTGAGATAACGGGGCTAACATAAAAAGGATTTCTTTTGTCTTTATATTCTTGGTCTGAATATCCGCTGGGAAGGATGAGATCTATAAGTTGATCTAAGTCCTCTTTCTTAACTACAGCATGTTCATTCAGGGATATCTCAAGTAGCAAGTCTACATATGTATCACAATTAACGTCAGACTCTAGTTTCTGTCTAACTAGCTCCCTTCTTAAAAGCTTGTAGATTAGGTTGTCAAGTGGTATTTGATTGTAGAAATATCTGCTTTCTTTGATCTCATAGTCAACAATCTCTTCTTCCAGCTCTTCTCCTTTTAACAAATCACATATCAACGACAAGTACAGGGGAATTTGCCGCTCTCGGTGAGTCGCTTCAAATTCTTGAATATATTTTTTTGCCTTTCTAGCTTGAGTTTTTGACATCTTGCGCTTATCAAACAAGTAGTTATCAACTGACTCTTCACTGAACCCATGAAGCTTGAATACTTTGATAGAGGATTTGTTTAAGTATCTGCGTAGATGATAGTCTCTAGAGGTAACAATTACGGAGCATCTCTTGTATGTACTATTGAGCGAGATTGCTGATTCCAGAAAACTGTCGAGATTAAAATTTGTGCCAAGCAAAGACTCGATTTCATCTAGACCATCAATTAGCAAAACTATGTTGCCGCAGCTAATGTTGATCTCCAGATTGCTAGCTTCAATGATATTATCAGGACTATCGCTATGCATCTTGAGTGCAACAAGTCTATATAGATCTGCAATGCTTTGCACCATAGCGCTAGGAGAAGCACCCTGCAAATCAGCAGAAGAAATCAGAATTGCCTTTTTCTTTGGATATGAATTAATACGATTGATAGCTTGGTCGCAGAAAGTTGTTTTTCCGACACCAGCCTGCCCTACAATCGCAGTAACAGGAAGCTTAGTCTCTACAGAGTCTAAGATATTTTCTAAATACTCTAAACTCAACTTGAACTGCAGTTGCTTATCCTCTTCTTCTTTTAATAAGAACAGTTCTTGATCAATGAAGTAGGTTTCGTCATCCTTCTCTCCGTTTATGTATTCCGAGTTGCTTAAGTAGTCTGACTCATGTGATAGGCAAGATTCCCAAACGAAATCGTCAATGTAGACAAAATCTGTTTTGTCAAATAGTTCTTGATCTGCAATCTTTTTAAACTTTCTCTTAAGACTACCTAATCTGTCTGCCTCCATCCTTGATTCTTTGTTTATAACTCTGGGCGTACATATTTGAAACGTTGATAGTTTAAAGTCGAAATTCTTTGCTAAGGTTTCGTAAAAATGCCGAAGTGTGTTTTCAATAGTGATATTGGATTTGACAAATAGATGCCCTATAATATTCCTTTTTGCTACTTCTACCGCAATGAACTCGTATCCTATTTTTTGATCGGCATCATCATATTCTTTCCGAATATCTAGTATCTTCTTTCTAGGGTATGACAACTTTACGATATCTACTCCGCGAAGATTCTGAATTTCCTCCTCGTCTTCTAACTCGTCTTGCTGCGTCCCTAGACTCTCGTTGTATTGCATCTGAACTTCGCTTTCATACTTACCTATAGAACTTGGTAGTGATTCCTGCAAGTATTGTTCGTAGAACCATTTCACTAACTCAATAAGGGTTAGTCTGACGACTGTAATGTTGATTTCTGTAATTTGGATCTCTTTATTGTCAGAATCATGCGACCCCGCATTACCTCTTGTTTGCAGAAGTCTTAAGTCTGTGCGTATTCGATCTCTTACTTGTTTGTCTGGAATAACAATAGGTTCAGTAGAATCAGTTACGTTTTGAATTAGCTGTTCCAGCGATATTTCTCTTGGACTCACTGATTTCGTTCTGTCACCGTTTCTCTTCCGGATACCATAGATAATATCGTGGCTTAGCAGCTCGTCGTTTTCAAACCTCTTGAGGAGTAGCGCTTTACACAGTGCTTCGGCTGACTTTCTACCGTTGTTTAGTGTACTCTCTTTAGTCTTTTCCTCAAATGAACGGACGATCCACCTATTAAGATCATTAATTTTCTCTTGTAGTTCCATCGTATGAATTTGCATAAGGTTCAATGTATTGACGCTGGTGAAGGCAGTGATTTTTGTTTTAGCTTACAGTAAAGACTTTCATGACTTCATCGCCTAGATGATTGATGACTTTGACCGCAATCCTGCCAGATTTTGGTCTGTCAAACGGACGGGAAGTCTCGCTATTCAAGCTACTCCATGCTTCAACGTCAATTTCTGCTTTCAGTGTCTTTTTTAATGACTTATAAGGATCGCTTGCGCCTAAGAAGTAAGCTTGGCGGACGAAGAAGCTTTCTTCGTTGTAGTCCGTGTCAATAAACCAGCAGGCGATTTCGTCGGTGTTGCTGGAGCGGACTTCGCCAGATTGAGGATGGAAGACATCGACGCCGTGGATGGTGACCTGGATTTTGTCATCTTCGACAGTCTCAATGTCGATGTCGGGTTCGCCGAAGATGACGAAGAGATTAGCTTTGTCGGTTTGCTTGAGATCGGCGGCCATGTGGAGGTCGGCGTTCATGCGGGCTTTGAGGATGGGGATGCGGCCTAGCTTTTGAAAGTCGGCGCAGTGGGCGTCGTAGTTGAAGGCGCAGGCGATGAGGACATCGAAGCCTGCGTCGCCGACTTCGCGAGCGGCGGCGACCAAATCTTCGCGGGTGACGGTGCCAAATTCGGGGCCGATGAAGATGCCTGCTCGCTGTTGTTTTTCTAGAGAGGGTTCGCTGTCGGGTTCGCCTTCTAGGTTTTGAACATAGCGGCCTTCGGCGCAGATATATTCACCGGGCCAGGGAGTGAGGCTAGTGAAGGTGATTTTGTCTTCTTTGTGGGCTTGCTGGACGCCTGCGGTTTTGAGGTTTTCGAGGATGACGCTGGCGAAGTCTGTGGGTTCTCCGCTCTGGGTAGAGGGTGTTGTTTTAGGATCGATGATTTCGTCGTTTTCGTCTACGGCGAGGACGCGGTGGGGGGAGAGGCTTTCTACGGTGAAGGGGCCTGCGACGCGGACGGTGGATTTGTCTTCGTAGGGTTTGTCGTAGAGGAATTCTTGGTCAGCTTTGGCGGCGATGGAGGCGTCAATTTCTTTTTGGCGGGCGATGCGGGATTGCCACCAGTCGGTGTGAAGTTGTTTGGCGGTGTCGGGCCATGTGTCTGAGGTTTCGTGGGGGATTTCCCATTCTTGCCAGTCTTTGTTTAGTTCGGCGTTGAGCTTTTCGCGGAGGGGTTCGAGTTGTTCTTGAAATGTGTCATAAATGGTGTCGATTTCGGCGTTGTTGGCGATGGACTTGAGGGTGATGTGCGGGACACGCTGGTAGACGAAGCCTTGGCGGATGTTGCCGTAAGTGGGAGCTTCGGATACTTCGGTGCGGGTGATTTCGGCTTCTTTTTGTTGGCCTTCGGGGGAGTCGGCGAGGAGGTAGTAGGGGTAGCGGGCACCCATGATGCGGGCTCGGGCAAGGGCGAGGGCGACGCGGGAGGTGTCGATGGTGATCCAGCGGCGGCCCCAATTTTCAGCAACATACGCAGTAGTGCCGGAGCCACAGGTGGGATCTAGAACAAGGTCTCCTGGATCTGTGGTCATAAGAACACACCGTTGTACCGCTTTAGTCCCTGTTTGAACAATATAAATCTTCGCATCTGTGAAGCTGCCTGTTCCAGTATCGCCCCAAAGTTGAGAGATTTGTGATACTGGAAAATCGTTTAACTTCCGGACAAACTGAATGCTATTTCTCGCCACGTGGATTCTGTCTGCCTTCATCAGCTTATTAAGACCGCCATTGGTTGTTTTTGAAGTAAGCTGATAGTTTTTCCCCTGGTAGCTGCACCGAACTACCGGATTTCCTTGAGATGTTAGATCGGCAGGTTTGTAAGACTCAAATCCTTTAGGTATGTCCCATGTAACCTTCTCCTTTTTCGTCATACTTCGATAAGTCCCAGAAGTATCTCTCAGCCAAGAATATGTACTTGCCGAGCCGTCCTCATAAGTTTTTTCAGAAAAAGGACGACGAAATTTCGTAAATCTTTTGTTTTTCCCATACCACAGTAGATAATCAAAGCGGCTGCTCAGAAAATTAGTTGTCAGACCACTCGTTTTTACAAACGCTATTTCGCTAATAAAGTTCTCATCTCCAAAAACTTCGTCAACTAGAGAACGTACTCGATGGACATTCTCATCTCCAATTTGAATAAAAATCGAGCCGCTGTCTGCTAACAGATCTCTAGCTACTGTTAGTCGATCGCGTAGATAGGTCAGATAAGAATGAATTCCATCTCTCCAAGTATCTCGAAAAGCTTTCACTTGTTCTGGTTCGCGCGTAATGTGTTTAGCACTACCGTCTTTTACTTTATTATTTGTCGTTGACCACTGAAAATTAGAATTAAACTTAATCCCATACGGCGGATCGAGATAAATACACTGCACCTTCCCCTGTAACCCCTCCCGCTCCGCCAAACTCGCCATCACCTGCAAGCTATCGCCCAAAATTATCCGATTCGTCCAGTGCGCATCGTGCTGATAAAAATCTGTTCCCGTCGCCTCCTCCGGCAACCCATTAAAATCCGAAAACAAATCAATCTGCTGATCTTCTTCTTTCTCTGCCCGCACCTGGCTCTGCCGCAACAAATCGTCCACCAGCACCTTCGGATGCACCTTCTCCTGTATGTACAGCGGCGGCGCACTCACCACCAAATCACTCCGGTCCTGTTCATCCTTCCCCCGCCACACAAGCTGCGGATCCAAATCCTTATTCCGCCGCTCGTAAGCCACCTGCACCGGGTTCTTCTCATCCTCAGCCATCACCGACTGATACTCCGCCGTCGGGATATTCTTGCGCGTGGCCTCATCATGCTTGAGGGTTTCCACTTTCTTCGGCTGCTTAGACTTAGACTTACGAGGCATGAGTTACTTATAAGATAGATAAATGACAAACAACAGATTTCGATATTCCCCTCAGAGAGGCCGAACTGAAGTTTAAGACTGAGAAGATGACTGACTAGCCGCATACTGATGCAGTACGCTAGCCATCAACAGCGCAACTGAAGTATTTGCTTGCTGCGCGATCGCCTCCAACAGTTGCAAGTCGTCGTTAGGTAGCTCAATGCTAATAGCCGCTAGCTCGCCAGCTTGTACCTGTGCATAGCTTTGGAATCGAGCGATCGCTTCCGGCAAGTCAGACACAGACCGCCATTCACCCAGCTCCACAGAGCCTAAAATTTCCAGTTCTTCCGCGTTTAGAGTAGACATATCCTATTCTCCTAAATATCGCTTTTTCATCTTTCGGCTAGGAATAATCGTCTTCAAAAAGACCGACGCAGCATCTTCTACAAACGGTACCAAATACACATAGTCATTCATAGCAACAATAAAAATCCTCTGCGATGGATATTTCGTCCGGTCAGGATGTTCAATAATATCCAACAACTTCTCCTCTCGAATAGCCTGTAGAACTTGCTCAAAGCTAACTTGCCTCTCAGCCTTCAACTGCTCGTTTTTATCATCGTTCCATCGAAACGCCTTCAATGTCTACATCCTATTTAGCGCCAGCACTTATCCCACCTAAACCTAATTTAAACAGCCACGAATATTATCCCTTCCTAAACATGTGCTTCCACCAACGTCTTAAATTGTGCCTCAATTAGCTTTGCAAAGTCCGTCTCAATCTCATAAACCTCCGTAAACTCCGCAAACGCCCAGCGACCATACACCCCAAGGTTATTAACCCCCGGCACCCAGTAGTTCCGCATCGCACTCGCCTTATCCTTCGCATCCTCTCCCCTATAGCCCTTAATCTCTACCACCAAATTCAGCAGCTCGCCCTGCTCGTCCTCCACCTGCACCACAAAATCCGGTAAATACTTCCGCTGCACAGACCCCATCAAATACGGCACCTCCAGCCCCAAGTTCTGATTTTTCACGTATGCCCGTACCCTCGGATGCGCCTCCGCCACCCGACAAAACTCCGCCTCCCAATCGCTATCGCACACCACCCAGTTAATGTGGCAGCGCCGCGCATCTGTCTTCCACAGCGTCCGCTTCGACGTATTAAAGTTCACATGCATCGTAGAGCCAGTGGGATTATAAGCATCCAAAACCGCCTTCACTGGCTTATCGCCCACCGCCGCCTCCGTAATCGCATTCTTAATCCGCTCGCAGGCCATATCCGCAATCCCCTTGTACTTAAGCTGGCCCACGCAGGTATTGCCCTTAATGTGCAAATAGCCATCCATCCACTGCCGAGTAATCCGCTTAAGCTGACCAAACAGATGCAGCTTCGGCTCCTCCCCGGACTCCCGATACTGGTGATAAATCAAATGCTTAGTTAGCTCAAACAGCACCGTAGACTTGCGCACCGTCTCCAAATGCTTCACGCCCAAATCGACCCCTTCGCCAATGATGCCTTCGTTGCGCGTTTGAGTTGGCCCTACCAAAGCCGGAGTAAGATCTAGCACCGAATCTTCCGTAAACTTGGCCTTTAGCCTCGTATCTGGCAGCTCCACCCGGTAGCCCTCCACCCTCGGAAACTGAATTTCCAACGCATTGCGCTCAGGCTTCATCGCCTTCACATTCTCTGTTTGGCGCGGCGGCACGGGCTTCGCCACCACAGGCTTCGCCGTAAAGTCAAACGGAATGCCCAGCACATCGGCATACTCCACGTTAAACTTACCTTCCTCATTCAGCTCGTAAGACTGCCTGCGCAGCGCCCGCCCAATTACCTGCTCGCACAGTAGCTGCGTCCCAAAAGCCCGCACACCCAGCACATGCGTCACCGTATTGCAGTCCCACCCTTCCGTCAGCATCGACACCGACACCACGCAGCGAATAGACTCGCCCAGCTTTCCTTTTTCTCCCACGGTATTCATCACCTCCCGCAGCAAATCCTGGTCGGTAATTTTGCTTGCGGCCACCGCCCCCTCCCGCTGACCAATTTCATAGCGAAATCGCTCGATCTCGTCCGAGGCGATATTGCGAAAGCCCTTATCCAAAGCATCTCCCGACTCTAGCTGCTCGCTATCTATCAGCAGCGTACGCGGTCGCTTCAGACGATTGCCATGCACGTCGTAGTTGCGAAACAGCGCTAGCCTGCCATCGTGAAACGTACTGCTCTCATCCGCAGCCACTTGGCGAAAGCCAGAAATGTAGTCATGCACCAGCTTAGAAGTAGAGGTGTTGTTGCACACCACAATAAACACAGGCGGTATGTCAATCCCTTCTGCTTCCCACAGCTTGTAAGTTTCCTGGTAATGCCCGTACAGCGCTTCTAACGCCGTAAGCAACACAGTCGGCAGGCTCAGCGGATCGAGCCCTTTTGCCTTTCCCCGGCCCTTTTTGGGCATTTGCTTGCGAATGTTCTCCCACAGGTTACGAAACGTAGGCATGTCGCCACCCGGAATGTTATCGGCTACCGGCACCCGAGGCAGCTTCACAATCCCGCACTCAATCGCATCCATCAGCGAAAAGTCGCTCACCGTCCAAGGAAACAGCGTCCCTTCTGCATAGCCCGACCCGCGCAAAAAGAAAGGCGTCGCCGACAGGTCATACACCTTTTGCACGCCCAGCTTTTGCTTCACCACCTCAAGACCTGAGATCCACAGTCGCGCAGCTTCAGCATTTTTCTTTGCCTCTGCCTTGTCTTCCTTCGCCTTTATCGTCGGCTCTTCATCCGAATCGGCCTTCTCGCAGTAGCAGTGATGCGCCTCATCGTTAAGTACCAAGATATTCTTCATGCCCATTAGCTCCGGCATCACCCGCTGAAGCATTTGGCCTTCTGTTTCCAAAGTTTGTAGCTCCGGGCCTCTACCCTGCAAAAGCTTGCGATTGCCGGTAGCCAGCTTAATGCGCTCTCTGAGCTTAAAGGCGTGGTAGTTAGTGATAACAATTTTGGCCTTTTGCAGATCCGGTAGCATATCGCTAGGGACTAGCTCGCGCTCAACGTAGTAGCTATTAGGGTCGTTAGGCTGAAGCACCTGGAGGCGATCGCGAATCGTAATCCCCGGAGCCACAATCAAAAAACCGCGTGTATACCGACTACTCTGCGGATGGCGTACTGCATTAACCACTTGCCAAGCAATCAACATCGACATCACCGTCGTCTTACCTGCTCCTGTCGCCAGCTTCAGAGCCACCCGCAGTAGCTCCGGATTCGCCGCTTGATTAACGGTCACAACATGCTCTAAAAAGGCTTTTTCCTTCTTTCCGCTACTCGGCGCAACCTCCGCTAGCCAAATCGCCGTTTCCACCGCCTCCACCTGACAAAAGAAAGGACGATACGACTGGAATTTATGATGCCGCCAATGCTGAAGCAACCTAGCCGTTTCTGGTGTCACCTTCCAGTCTGCCGGATTCGGCAACCGACGCCACGCATTCACCTTCTCCCGCACGCTGTTAATAAACAGCGAGAGATCATACTTTTGCTGATCGTCCGAAATACCTACCGTATCGTAGAGCGCTAAGGTTTGCTGCTCATCGTCTTGTCCCTGCCTACGCCGCTTTGGCTTTGGAATAGGCGCAACTAATGCCACAAATTCTGCGGGTCGCCGCTGCTGAAGGATCTTTTGCGTCGGTTGACCTTTCTCATCTAGCTCCCAATGCTGGCTAGGATAGTCATAGGGCGAATTGAGAATTGGCTGTTCGAAGAATTGATCTGTCATAGAGGCCTGAAAACTTGGGAAATAGGCAACAATTTATAGCCTAAAAAACTGATTTTTTAGAGCTTTGTAGACTTAAAAAAGTACAGCTATTCAAATATAGATGTATTTGGCAGTAGCTATTTATTTCACCACCAAAATTTCAAGCAAAGTAAATTATTCTTTTTCGGTTTTGAGGATACCTGACCAAATGTCCTACGTAGTAATCTCGAACCCCGTATCAACATAGAATTTCTCGCACGTAGAAACGCTTAACTTCAAATTAGCCGTCGTGCTTATTCATTCCAACGCTTTCATTTCTCCATGTATTCAAGTGTGTCTGTTGATATCTGGTACTTCATTCACCACTACAACCAATCCTTACCCCTTTAGGACTACCGTTTTCTGTACTATTTCCGATAATGACTAAACATATCTCCCATAGCAGCTAAGCTAGAGAATCAAACTATTAGAAGCCTAATCAACCAAACTTTGCGGCCCTAAATATGAAAGTGTCTGAATCTCTGTGGCGTAAGTCGGGTGAAACGTTAAGCCATAAGAATGCCTGCAAAGAATTCGGTCTGACAGAGGACGAAGTCTTCAAGGCTATGAAGGCAGGTAAGTTGCAATATCGTGAAAATTATGCCCATGGAAACCCCTATTTTCGCCTATTGCGAAGTGAACTTAGATCATTAGTTTACGAGCTGTATGGGCCTAGTTACTTGGAAGATCAGGCGGTCAAACATCAGCTAAAAAAAGTAAACCGAGAAATTAATAGTCTCAAGAGAAAGCTCAAATCTCTGGAAAAGCAGAAAGCTGAATTAATAGAACGCCAGAGTCAATAACTTAAAGAGGCTACCGCTAAGCTTCTCTTAGCTGAGTTCACCTCGTTGCCTTCATTTTGACTGCCGACCTCGTAGAGGCTGTTCATTCATCCCATAGCTGAATATGATAGCGATAGCCCTGTTCTGTCAAAAAGAGCTGACGATGTTGAGCAAACTCTTCCTCGCACGTTCGCAAGGAAACCAGGGTGTAGAACTGAGCGCTACGACCATCTCGCTTGGGCCGCAAAATACGCCCTAGCCGCTGGGCTTCTTCCTGACGCGAGCCATATTTTCCTGAGACCTGAATCAACACGTCGGCATCGGGCAAATCGAGGGCAAAGTTGCCCACCCGCGAGAGAATGAGCCCTGAAACTTCGCCGCTGCGGAACTCAGCATAGAGCTGATCTCGTTTTTTCTGGCTGGTTTTGCCGGTAATCAGGGGCAAATCAACCTGCTGAGCGATCGCATTCAGCTGATCTAGATACTCACCAATAATTAACACCCGGTGCCCTTTCTCTTTTTCCAGCAAGGCTTGAACAACGTCTAGCTTTAAAGGATTTTCCGCCGCGATCCGAAACTGGTAGCGGCGCGCGGCTGTGGCATACTCCATCTGTCTATCTTCAGTTTGCGCCACCCGAACTTCGGTGCAGTCAGCAGCAGCAATAAAGCCTTGACCTTCTAGCTCTCGCCAGGGCACGTCATATCGCTTTGGGCCAATGAGTGTGAAGACATCGCCTTCGCGGCCATCTTCACGAATGAGGGTGGCCGTAAGTCCTAGGCGGCGACGGGCCTGAAGCTGCGCAGTAATCCGAAAAACGGGAGCGGGCAGCAGATGGACTTCGTCGTAAATAATCAGCCCCCAGGCTTGCTGATCAAAGAGTCCTAGATGGAGAAAGTCATCATCTTGGCTGGCGCGATAGGTCAAAATTTGATAGGTGGCTAGGGTCACTGGGCCCGTCGCCTTTTTCTGACCGCTGTATTCAGCCAGCTGTTCTTCTTTGAGGGTGGTTTTATCCAACAGTTCTCGCTGCCACTGGCGCACGGAGGTCAGGCTGCTGGTGAGAATGAGTGTTTTCTGTTGAATCTCTGCCATTGCTGCCATGCCGACCATGGTTTTGCCTGCGCCGCAGGGTAGCACAATCACACCGCTGCCGCCTTTAGCTTTTCCAGCCTGATAAAACAACTCAGCCGCCGTTTTTTGGTAAGAACGCAGGTGAAAAGCGTCTCCATCGGCTGTTTCTGCGCGAAGAGACAATGTAAGTTCGTCTCCGGTAAGATAGCCAGCGAGATCTTCTGCTGGATAGCCAGCGGTCAGTAAGGCTTGTTTAAGCAAACCGCGATCGCCCAAGGCAATGGCAAAAGTTGTTGGCGATCGCCGCTCACCCAGCAGCGGCCCCACCTGTTCGTGCCGTTGCAAGAGTTCTGCCAGCGGTTTGTCTTCTACCTGCAATACCAAGGCCGAGAGCACAGATGAAGCGCCCTTTTTTGTATCCGGTTTTAGGGTGGTGAGGCCGTAGCGATCGCCCAGGGCCGCGATCTCTTGGGCCACCGACTCCGGCATGGGGTATTTGGCATTCGTTTGCAGCGCTGTCACCATGTCGGCAACTGGCATTCCTGCCGCGCGTGCGTTCCAAATACTCAGCGGGCTGAGGCGATAGGTGTGAATATGCTCTGGGCTTTTGATCAGTTCAGCAAAGGGCGCAATCTCTGCTTGAGCATCTTCAGCCTTAGGCGCATGGACATCGAGCAAAATAGTGCGATCGCTTTGAACAATCAGCGCGTTATCAGGCGAATACGTCATACCAAGTCCTTCTGCCATCTTTTGTTAATTAGAATGTTAGTTAGAACTGAGCGGGAGGCTATAGCCCAGCTTGCGCAGCCCATTGCGAAAGCGCGTTTCTTGATCGAGCAGCACGACCAGGTGTTTTTCGCCCGCGAGCTGACAGTACTTCTTTGTTCGAGAATCATGGGCAATTAAGGTGGCTAAGGTAGCATCTGCGCACTCAATTAGCCTGGCAATACCCTGATCTTGCAGGCTCTCTGAGCGACTCAGGCAATCTTCAAAAAACTGTTCTACCGTTTTGGGAAACGCTTCAGCACTGGCCTTATTCAAAAAGCCTCGAAACTCTTTTAAAGAGTGGCCTGCCTCCGTAGCTTTAAGCGCCGTTGCTCGATTGAGTTTCCAAACCGCATCCGAGGTTTGCTCGCTAAAGGTGTTCATCATCAGCGCTTCGGCAGGCTTGAGCGGGGCCCCTGTCATCACAATATCTAGATTAGGCAATACGCGCAGGGTGCTTTCTACCGCCACAGGCGCAGCGGTGTAGCTATCGGCTAGGCCCAAACAAAATGCCCCAAGGGGATTAATGCGAAAAGCCAGCAGCCCATCGTAACGGCTAAGAAAGCTATAGTCGTCTGCGCCCCAAAGCTGATGAAATTCACTTTGAGGCACGTCATACGGCGGCGCATAGGCCACATCAATCAGGCCCAGCGTCGCCGCGTATTCAAACAAAAAGCATCTGAGGTAGGCATCTTGCAAAATGCTCCAGCTACTGGTGTCGTACAGATAGCCATAACCCGGCTCGCTGATATATAGCTTTTCAGGAGAGCGGCTGACTTCAAAGCTTTGACCGCTGGCAATCAGGTACGTTTGAAGATCGGCGTATTTCACCCATCTTTCTGTCGGGCACTGGCTGAGGATATCCACAATATGCTTGCGCCGTCCACTCACGGCGGTCAGCCCGCGTTTTCCTTTTCCGGTTTGGCCTTTAATGGTTTCAGTTCGGCGCAGCTCGTCAAGCACCGTGGTTTTGAGCCACTTTTTCCAGACGGCTTGGAGAGTTTTGGCCGGGTCTGCGCCCATGGCTTTTTGGCCCGCTTTGGTGAGCTGAAGCTTTTTGCCGTCTAGCTTGGCGAGCCCGCCACCTTGCAGGAGCATCACCCAAGCAAATGGCTTGATTACGCCAATAGGATCGGTCGCTTTAGATTGTTGGAGATCGCTATAGTAGTCACCGTCTTGCAGCAAAGGTGCGATCGCCTCTAGTGTGGCTTTTCCTGGCATCAGCGTTTTATTGCTGACGCTGACCTTGCCTAAATGCACCAGGCGTAAAACAGCTAGCAAATCTTGCTGGGCCGCTTGCTCTGTGGGAAGGCTCACGACAGAAATCGATTCTACTGTTTTCGAGCGTTTGCGCAGGTCGTAATCATAGAATAGCGATTCGACTTCGATATGCTCAGGCGGTTGCTCGGTGCTATCAAGGGTGAGTGGTTTGGGTTCTGGCACAAAGCCTTTAAACTTGATTGCCAGATCGTCTGGTATTACGTTGCCAGGGCCGTAGTAGTTGCTCAGCGGGTAAAAGAATAAATCTAGCGATGAAGCGGGTTGATTGTAGCGATACCGAGACTCGCGGCTTTCCCATTCGGGCAGCGCACCGTATTTTGCCAAGAACTGCTCGGGAACAAAGATGCCATCGTTGATGTAAATGGCTTCGGCGATGGCCGTTTTTTGCAGTTCGGTAAGATCTTCCCAGAGTTTTTTGAGTTTGGGCGCTGAGGTGAGGTGCTGTGCGATCGCTGCCACCAGCTCTGCCTTGCGCTTAGGCTTTTCCTGAGTAGGCAGTAACGCTAAGAGTTTTTTAAGATCGTCTACCGTGTGAAAATTGAGCCCTTCTTCAAGGGTGAAAGGAACATCAGGAGTCGTATTTGCCATAGTCTACGCAGGACAATGTTGGGGCGCTTGCTCCCACTCTAAAGCACATTCCCTTACCTAATCTAGCTTCGGTAAAGATTAAGTCGATGGCATTGTCTACTAGCAGCTTTACAGCCAGTGAACGTTAAGGGGTCATACTGCTGCCTACTCGCAGTCAACGTTTGAAGTTACTTAAGCCTAGGTAAAAAGTGCCTAACCAAATCAGAGAAGGCTTGATGGGTATTTTCTTCTAGAGCTTGACGACCTTTGTGGTTCAAGGCATTGCCAAGGGGGCGAGCACCGTTTTCGTCTCCTTGGCAATGCGCTAGCTCCTACGTTTCTAGTCTTACTCGCTTGGTCAAGATGGCCATGACTTCGTTGGGCCTGCCGGTAGAAATGGGCTGGCTCCAGTCGTTGGGGTCGGCGTAGCCGCGTTTGTATAGGGTTTGGATGGTGGTGCGTACGGCGCTAAGGCTGCCAAATAGCATGTGCCGGATGGGTTCGGCGGTGGGTGTGGGTGCAGGGTTGACGTCAGAATCTGTGGACGCGGAGGCGTCCTGAATCGTAGGGATAAACATGTGAGATCTGGTCTCCGGATCTAGGTTTGGGTAGGAAACCAGAACCCAATGAAACTCAGCCGCCCCGAGAAGATGTGTTGCAAGTCGGGGTGGCTGGGTTAAAGTAAACCCTAGCTGCCGGGATTGCGCTGTAATCCTGGGGGTTAGCCGTCGGTAGGTGTTGTAAGCGCCTGCCGATGGTGCTAAGTAAAATTGAGTTCTGAGGAAGGGCCGTGATGGGTATCACAGCTTAGAACTGAAGATAAGCTGATTTTTGGCGGTAGTCAAGTGCCATTAGACCGGTAGCAGGATGAATGAGCCTGTGTTGGAGGGCGTTGATACAGCTTTCTTTTTGGCGAATTGCTTAGGGCTTTTGTTTTTTTCGCTTGGTTCTAGCTTTGGTTTTGCTCTTGGATTTTGCCTTTAGCTTTTCGCGTTCGGCTTGGATGCGCTGGAGAAGGAGGGTGGCGGGCTCGTCGGTGGGGTCTTGGGGAACGAGTTCGCCTCGGAAGGCTTTGGCGAGGATGGATTGGTCGAGAGTTTCATAGTACCGGTTTCCTATATCTACTTGCTCGGATACTGTCTTAACAGAATCGTATATTTTATATACGCGGTTAACAATTATCTCTTGTTCTGCCAATGAGGGAAAAGGTATTGGGAACTGAGAAAGCAGACCCAATTGCAAATCTGGGATTGAAGTCGTTCTCACCTGAGACTGAGCAAGATTCTGTATGAATTTAGAACGGAGGAATAGTTCGAGGAAATCAGGTTCAATTAATGGTGACAAAACCGCTACATTCTGTGAAACGCAGAGTTTTGATTGTGTTTTTACAATTGCAACGCTACCTATTGTTCCAGTTTTACTAAATAGTACGTCATTGAACGCCAGCTTACATTTTTCTCTCAAGCCATCAAATGACTCGAAGGAGATAGATTTTGCCTCAGACAAATTGATTTCTCCAGCTCGAATTTCCTTTGCAGAGATTATAGGTATACCAGCCTCAACGTATGCAGGACGTTTCGTTATACCGTATGTTAGCTTGCTAGTTACTGCGTCTATTGAGCTTGTAGTCCAGTTTTTCGGTACTTGGCAGATGAGTGATAAGTATTCTGCTTTAGGATCAAGTGGTTTCTTGTACCTTTCTTTCCATTTATCGCCTTTATGAATTTTTCCTTTTATCTGCATCTTCTTCAGTTCGTCAGATTCCCACCTTTCTCGCCTCTCTTCTCGAATCCGCTCTAACAACTTCTCCGCTGGCTCTACATCAGGGTTCTGCTCGCGCCAATCGGCGGTGAGGTCGCCCCGGAAGGCGGCGGCGAGGACGGACTGCCGAAACTGGTCGAGTAGGGCGGGGATGGCGTCTAGGGCTTCGCGGGCTTTGCGGCTGCGGGCGGTTAGGGTTTCGATTTTGGTGACGATGCGGTGTTGCTCGTTGAGGGGAGGGAGAAGCAACTCAGTCTTTTTTATAATGCCTAGGTTGAGATTAGGCTGAACTCCGCCAGAAGAGAGATTTCTTATGTCCTCATAGTTCTTCAGAAAGAAATATTTGATGAATGGCTGTAGGTCTATTGAAGGCTTTTCAAAGATTATCGCCGCACATGCCTGATTGGTTGATGCTTCTATGAGCAGCTCAGAGACTCTCCCTCTAGTTTGGCCTTCCCCATACATCGCGACAAGAAGCGTATGTTTGGGGAAAACTTTAGCGTTTGTCTCTTTAACCGCAAGTTCTGTTATTTTCTGAGCTACTTCGTCAATAAATAATTCGTTTAGGAGTCCGCTAGTAACCCATGGAATACTCCCTCCCTCATAGTACTCAGCATTTTTCTTTAAAGGAGTAGCCCCTGTTTTGACTTGAGCTACATCCGCAAGCTTTATTTGCTGCCATCCTTTTGGTATATTGATATCCGTCTCAGTGGCCAAAAGGGTCTTCCTCTACTATTTACTAGACAATATTGTACTTGCTCATAGACGTTCGTTCTCTGTTCTTCCCTGAGACAAAACGCAAGGCGTCAAGATTTGGGGAAACACACTATGATCTCTGGCCCAGCTCTTGAAGTGCGCTTTCCCCATGCCCCTCCCTTGCTTGGCGGCTCAAGCTCCTGCCTGGGGGCCGAGCCTCCCCCAGACCCCCCGAATAAGAGGTTTTTGGCTGTGAGTAATTTGATTGTGGGCGATCATTGCGCTTCATGTGGTGAGCGCAAGGCCATCGATAAAGCGAAAGTCCTTTTGGTTTCTGGTGAGCAGAGGGAGAGCATTGGTGAGTGCGATCGCGGCAATCAAAGCATCTGCCAGCAACAAGCCATGACTTAAGTTGTATTGTTTTACCAGCTCAGCAGTCCTGTTAGAGCTATCAACATCAATCGGTAGAATCTGAAAATTCTCTAATAGCTTTTCTACAGTGCCTAAAGCCTGTTTATTCTGACACCCTGCAACCAACTCCAAATAAGTCACTACGCTAGTTACCAGCTCATGAGTCGTTATCAGCTCATCAAGCCTCAGTGCCGTTGGCTCATAGCCCCTCATCACATCAATCAAAATATTAGTATCCAACAGTATTCGCTCCATCAATCTCTACGCCATAACTGCTGACGCCACTCTCTAACATTTTTCATATCTTCTCTATCCTTCCATACTCCAAAAGCAGGATGATTGAGAAAACTATTGGATTGTAAATTAGTACCCTCTGAAATATGCTCTTTTTGCAAAGCTTGAGCATACTCCAATACCTGCCGTTGCTGCTCCTCAGTCAATGCCTGAATCGTCGCTAAAACCATCTCTGCAACACTCATCGCTATTCCTCCAACAACGCACTCAACGCCTGCATCTCGCTCATCGCTACCTGTAGCTTCTCCATTATCGCTGATGCAATCTCATCTGGCTCGGGCAAATCCTCCACTGACTGCAAGCTCTCATCCCGCAGCCAAGAAATATCTAAGTTCTCACCCCGCTGGGCAATAAACGCCCTCTCAAAGCATCGAAATCGCCCTTTCTCGCCCTGATCAGTGCGATCGCTCTCCCCATTCGCATCCTCTCCATAGCAAGCTTCAAAAGGCTTGAAGTGCGCCCTCGTCAGCGGCGTCCGCTTGCCAAACTTCGGCATATTCGTACGCAGGTCATACACCCACACATTCTGGGTATTCCCCTTCTCCGACTTCCCCCGCTCAAAGAACAACACATTCGTCTTCACCCCCGGCGAATAAAATATCCCCGTCGGCAGCCGCAAAATCGTGTGCAAATTGCACTTGTCCATCAAATCCGCTCGAATGCTCTGCCCCTGCCCCGCCTCAAACAGCACGTTGTCTGGCAGCACCACCGCCGCCCGTCCCCCCGGCACCAAGCTCCGATAGATATGCTGCAAAAACGCTAGCTGTTTGTTCGAGGTCGGATAGGTAAAATCATCCCGCGTCGGACTGCCGCCGCCCTTTTTCGTGCCAAACGGCGGATTGGTCAAAATCAAATTCGCCTTCGCTAGCCCGGTCCCACTCGGCGAGAGCGTATCACCCAGCTCAACCGTGCTTTCTATGCCGTGCAGCATCATATTCATCAGCAACAAGCGGTGCGCATCCTGCACCAGCTCCATGCCATAAAACGCCTGCTGCCGCTGAAATACCTGCACCGACTCACTCAGCTCAAACAAATCGTCAGTCTGCGCCTTAATATAGCGATCTGCCGCAATCAAAAAACCACCCGTTCCTGCTGCTGGGTCTTGGATGCGATCGCCCGCCTGCGGCTGCATCAGCACCACCATGCAATCAATCAACGGCCTCGGCGTAAAATACTGCCCCGCCCCCGACTTCTTCTCACCCGCATTCTTTTCCAGCAGTCCCTCATACAGGTCACCTAGCCCCTCTTCCTTTGCCGAATACCAGTCCAGCTCATCAATGCTAGTCACCAGCTTTTTAATAATGCGCGGCTGCTTCAGATTCGTCTGCGCATTCGCAAAAATCGCCTGCACTCGCTTATTCTCACTCTTTCCCAGATCGCGCAGCAAATCTCGATAAAACTCAAGCTGTTCAATCCCATCAACCGCCAGCAAATCACTCCATCGTTTGCCTTCAGGAAGCTGCGACTCCTGCTCCGTCTCCTGCATCATCTTCAAAAACAGCAGGTAAGTCAGCTCCGTCACATACTGCAAATAGGTAATGCCATCGTCCCGCAGCACGTTGCATAGGTTCCAAAGCTTTTGGACAATATCAGACGTTACATTCATGATGGGTTACTAAGCTATTGGCACTAAAGCCAAATCTGAGTGTGTATATCCTTTAATATATTCGGCAGCCGTCCATTAAATTCCTTGTTAATGGACAGAAAGCCTCCTGCCACTAGGAATGCGCCTCTGTCCATTGAGTCTTGGTCTACTACATACTCAAGTTGTAATTGTTTTTCGATTCTGCTCAACCACTTTTTCTGCTTTTCATTGAAGCTATATTGTTTGATAGCATAGACGATTCCACGGCTAGCTCTTTTGTCATAAGATACAGACTTCTTACCAAGGATAATAGTTCGAATCAAGCCTACTATTGAGTCTTCCTTACTAAAATCGGTTCCTGCCTTCTGTAAATCTGCGAGCAGAGCATCTTTTGAAATGTCCACGTCCTCTAGCTCAGAGCACAAATATTTATACTGCACTCTGGACATTCTCCACGGCGCATCTAAGGCTAGCTTCAATGCAATATTCTCAGATCTGAAGTCTTTAACAAATTCTTTGAGCGCTTCAATTTTACTTTCGTATGCTTCGTACTTTTTGACAGGTGGCGTTAGTTTATCTTGCGTTAATGTCGTTGACTCAAGAATACGAATCTCTTTAGCTTTTTGAGTAGAATCTATATTAATTGTGTGGTCGTTAGATATGACTACCTCTTCTGACAAAAGATTTACCCTTGATTGTTTAAATCTAAAAACGGTAACTTCTTTTTCTTCTCTTATCCCAGATGCTTTCAGTGCTACTGCGACCATCTGGTTGTACAGCACGTTTGAAGGTAGCTTTCGAAGGAAAAAGAGCTTGCTTACGCGCGGAAGACGAACTCCCGCAGAAAGCGAGTTAACAGTCACAGCAATTTTGGGATATTCGCTATCTCGAAATCGTCTGAAAATCTGACTATTATCATTTACGCTATGTCTAGAAGTGATATCAACCACAGCCTTTTCAGCATTGTCAAAGTTCTTTTCATTTAAGGCATCTGTCAGAATATTTTTCACATTCAGCGCTTGATTAATTGAGGCGCAAAATACAATACTTTTCTCTGATGATGAAGACGTAACAACATCTGCAATCTGGCGGCATGCAGCCTTATTGAATTCGAGGGACTCAAACAGTAGACTTCCTTCCAACTGATTCGACTCAAAGTCCGTTACTTCTATGTTGAGATCAATCTCTTTTCGTACAACAAGATCTTCCCCTGCCACTGAATCACGGATAGGGTAGGTATAGTCAATTTGACCGTAGGCTTTTACTAAAGATTCTCGAGGGTATGAGCAAATTCCTATCTGATCGTAGTTGGATATAGTTTTTATAGAGCTGGCTGAATAGGTATCCGAGTGAGTTATGACTAATGCTTTGTTGTTGGTATCTGTCGAGTATCTTTTTTCTATTTCATTAACATGCCTTTTGAAAGACGAGATCGTGTCAATACATATATCTATCTTCTCTCTTCTTGCATCCGTTGTGGTTTCGATTCTATAGTTTTCTGATAGCTCAGGCAAAGACTTGTACACATGCATTAATGCTTCTGCCATATCTTTTCTCGACGCTATGCAGTAGATTCTTTCATATGTCTTCTCCTGCAAAAAGATATACGAAAGAATAGCTGTAGTGATAGTCTTGCCGCTTCCCTGTGGCATCGATAGTAGTACTTTCTTCTTCTCCCGTTTCGTAAGATGATCTATTGCAAAGAGTATTACCTTACGCTGGTTACCATGTAGTTTTTCGAGTATGTGTAACGACTGACTTACACACTTTCTGTAAGCTCCTCTTGGCTTACAACTTTCAATGTGACCCTTCTTTTTTAGTTGATCGAATGCCCTATTCAACTGATAGTCCCTATCGACGTAGAACGCCTTGCGGATCATAGACCTTGTTATGTAGGGTTCCTCCTTCAGCATATCCATGATAGTTTGCTCTAATGATGCTAAAGGTTCGTGTCGAATTGATACAATCACTCGGCCATTTTTTTCTTCAATCTTAGGAGGCTTCAGTTGTAGACTTTGCATTGCTCTGAACGCTGTATTAAGTCCTTCCCCTACGTCTTTGTTAGGTGGGTTAGGGAATTTATTAATCACCCTCTCTAGATTACCGTTTCTAGAAGCTCTCTCTTCTAATATGTTCTTCTCTGTTACTGCGCCTGGCAAGAGGCCAGGACTCTCAACCTCTACTCTATTCTCGAATATTCGTATATGGATATCATCGGTTATACTGTAATCTCGATGAATGATAGCATTTGTTATTATCTCGTGCAGAGTCTCCTTAGGATATTTTACTTTCGAGAATCCTGCTTCTGTCAGTGTAGACAATGCCTGAACAACTTCAACCGTTTTCTCAACTGCCTTTTGAATTTGTCTGTATGCGCAGCCTTCTATAGTTATAGGATCAAAATCAAGAGATTCTCTCGTACCTTCTTTTGCCAAAGTCTTATGGCGATATACCTTTATTCCCGACCTTTTCGGTAAAACAGCCTGTGGTAAATCAGAGAACAGTAAAACGCCGCATACTGTCGGTTTGTCTCCGATAATTAGATAGTTCTTTCTAAGCCATTGTTCAGGTGTCGAATATGGAATCATTTTCGCTTTAAAGCTATTCATGATCGCGGAAGAAGAAACGTCCTCTACTGTGGCTTTAGTTGTTTCTTCCTCGTACGAAAAGATCCCCTTATTCAACTCAAGCTTTCTGAGCTTCTCTTTTGTTGTACATGGTATGTTCTGCGGCCCGACTCGAACATATGCAGTTCCATTCGACGCGCTTTTTATGTTTCTACTTTTGTCAATTTTTACGTGAAGGACATAGGTGTTGCTGTATTCAAGGAACGAGCAGGAGCACTCACTATCTAGCTCGAATAGTTCATCAAATATCTGTAGATGACCTTTTGCATCTTCTTGCTTTGAAAAGCCTTGCCAAATCCAGGCAGAATTATCTTTGTCTTCAAATATTCCTATAAATATCTCACCCCCATTTGCATTGGCGAAGGCGCTAATAGTCTTTGTGAGGCTGGCTGGCTTGATACGTTTATCTTTTTTGTCGCACCAATTGTCTTCTTCAAGCTTAATAATTTTCTGGTACTCTTTCTTACTTATTTTGTGCAGGGGGACAACCATAAAGTAGTCAACGTTGCAGATAAAATTACTGGTGGTCGAGAAATACGAAGTAGCTAGAAACTAGTGCCATAGGACTTGCCGGACTAGAAATTATGCCTCATCTTGCTCCTTCCAAAGCGTTTCATTAATTTCTCTCAATAAAACTTCTAATCGTCCATTAAATATCTTGTTGATACGCGTAAAGCCTCCTTTCGCCCTAAAAGCCCCCCTGTCAAACGCCTCTCGATCCACCACATATTCTTTCTCCAACTGCTTCCCAATTCGCTCTAGCCACTTACGCTGCGGCGCACTCCACTTCTGGCTCGCCACAATCTTTTTCATGGCTCGCCGCACCCGCTCTTCATAGGGCACCAGCGCATCGCCTAACGCCGCCTGCCGCACGTAGCCAATAATCGAAGCCGCAATCTCCTCATTGGTTTTCTCACGCCAGGCCGCCTTTAGCATCGTTTCCGAATACCCCGCATCTGCCAGCGCTAGCTGCAACGCCTTTAGCTGCTGCCGGGTCAAATCACGAGGCCGCTGCGTCACCACCATTAGCGCCGGAATGCTGTTCTTGTTGTTCTCAATAAAGGCGGTAAAGCTTTCCAAATAATCTTCTGGCCTGCCGTATTCGGTGCCATCTTCTGCTACACCAAAACCTTGCTCCACCCGGCGCAGCTCATCCGCATGGTAAGACACCAGCATAGGATTGCCGCCGCCATCTCGCCTATCCAACAGCTTCGCAATCTGCTGCCGCTGCTCAAACCAGCTCGCCGCCTCCAGCGCCTCGCACTGCTTCAGATAGTCGGCGACCTCGTTTACTGGCATTCCCGCAAGGCTCTCAATGCCTTCTGCCTGCGCTTCGCTGAGGTGCCGCTTCTTCCGCTGTAGCTTAGCCACCAGCTGATCCAAAATTTCCCCTGCCGCACTTGGCTCACTCACTGCCGTCAGCTCATCTACAAGCTGCACAAAAGAGATTTTAGGATTCACCACCACCGGCTTCATCGTCGAAAATTCTGAAATGGCTTGGTACAGCCCCACCGGGTCAAACACTCTAAAAAATGTTTTATCAATCTCGTCGCATAGCCGTGTCGCCCGGCCCAACATCTGCTCGTACAAAATCCGCGACTTCACCCGCCGCAAAAACACCAGATTGCAAATCTCTGGCACATCAATACCTGTTGTCATCAGGTCTACTGTTACCGCAATCTTTGGGCTGGCCTCGTTTTTATATCGGCGAATGAGCTGCATTGGCTGATCCGACGCGCCTGTAATTTTTTTCACATCGTCATCATTAATGCTGCCGTAGCGCTCTTGCATAGATTCTTTTAGCAGATTCGTCACCAAGTCTGCATGGTCGTTATTCACGCAAAAAATCAGCGTCTTCCCCATTTCTGGATCGATCTGCTCGGCCAAAAAGTTGCACACCACCCGGTTAAACTCAGGCGTAATCACCTTTCGGTTAAACTGCGCTACGTCTACCTTTATTTCATCCGGTGCCTGGGCCAGATTGATCTGCCCCGTCTTCGGATCAAAATATTCAACATCCTCGCCAACGTGCCAGGTAATGCCATCTTCTGCCAGTGCCGTCACCGGACGAATCGGTGGCTCATGGTCAATCAGGTAGCCATCAATCACCGCTTCTCGATAGCTGTACTGAAAAACAGGTGTCCCAAAAATTTCTGCTGTATGCAAGGCAGGCGTTGCCGTTAGTCCTATTTTCACCGCGTCGAAGTACTCCAGCACCGCCCGATATTTTGAAACATAGTCACCAAAGTCTCGAAAGCTCAGCTCCGTATCGCTTAGCTCTCGGTCTAATAGATAGCCCCGGTGACACTCATCCACCACAATGCAGTCATATTGATCTGCGCTCAGTGCGTTGCTCGTTTCACTACCTATCGGCTCGCTAGGATACAACAGCCGCTTCACAAAGCTCTGCACCGTCGCAATATGCACCTTAGTCTCGCGCTCAGTGTCCGCATCTTCTAAATCCTTAATCTCAAAGATATCAGCGAACGTTTGCAGGCTCTCCATCCGCGTATCTTTAAAGGCATTGGCCGCCTGCTCACCCAAAGCCGTACGATCTACCAAAAACAAGACTCGCCGGAATCGTTTAGTCTTTAGCAGTCGGTATACCAGCGCGATACAGGTCTTGGTCTTGCCCGTACCGGTCGCCATTGCTAACAGTAGGTTGCGCTGCCCTTTTGCGATCGCACCCTCAGCCGCCAAAATCGCCTTAATCTGATAGTCCCGCAGGTCAAAGCCATAGTTAAACGGCTCTTGGGCTAGCTGCGCATCTGCCTTATTTACATCCTGGGCCAGCGTATCGACCAGACCCGCCGGACTGTACCAGCTGCGCAGCGCCCGCCGCAGATTTTTGGGTTTACGCACATCGCAAAACCAAATGCCGCTCTTGGTTTCTAGCTGCGCCAAAAACGCTCGTCCATTTGTCGCAAATACAAACGGAATCTTGTACTCACCCCAAGGGCCATCCGGTAGCGTTTCGTTACCTCTAATCTTGTAGCCCCGGCTGTAGCGCTTCGCTTGATCAATCGCGCCCGAAACATCTTTTCTTCTACGCTTGGCTTCTATGGTTGCGATCGCCTGCAGCCCCACAAACAGCACATAGTCAGCCCGCCCGTCTGTAGTTGGCCACTCTGCGATCGCCAAATTCTTTCCCTTTTGAGGTCGCGTTCCTCGGCCATAGGTCAGGGTCTCTGTATCCACCTTCCAACCTACTGCCCGCAGCTGCGCATCAATTAGCCGCCGGGTCTCTCGCTCGTCTAGATCGGGTTCAACCCTCTGTGCCGTAATAATCTTGCTGTCAATAACCTGCGTTGGTGCTTGTACAGCCTCAGCTTGAATAGTCCTTAACTGAACCTCAAACTGCGCCGTTATCTCCTCCGTCTTTGCCTCAGTTTCCAACAGCAGCTCTTCCGCTATCTGTCTTAATTCTGCCTCTTCTTGCGCCTGCACCTGGGCCAGCTCTGCCTGAGACTGAGACGCTGCTAGCTCAGCTTGCCCAGCCGCTAGTTCTGCCCGCAGCCGTTCCAATTCCGTCTTAAGCGCAGTCGTCTCCTGCACAGGATCAGGTGGTGGAATGAACGGCCCTGGCTTGAAAGCCCGTGCGCCTCCATAGGAGCGATGAAACCAAATGCCTAGCGATCGCGCATATTTTAGGTGACTCAGCGCCGCGCCCTGTTCGTCATAGCTGTCATGTGTCGCCCGATTGCCAACCCTGCGAATTTCCTGAAATAGCTGAGTGGCTTGCCCTGTAATTGCCCCGCGATTTTCTAATCGCCGCAACAGCTCAAACTGACTTTCATCTGGATCTTCATAGAGACCAACCTTGGCTGCCACCAGCTGAGCTAGCTGCTCGCCAAACTGACGCAGCTTAATCAAGCAGGTGTTTGGATCTGTTGCAAAATAGTTTTCAGCCAGAGTTCCAAGCCTGACTAGCGCTAAGCTATGCAGCTTGAGAAAAGCAAAATTTTGAGAGACCCGCATAGAGATTGCTTCGCTGTTATGAGAAGAAAGATCGTCACTGGCAATTGCTAAAGACTTTCGCACCCAAACGGGCTCATCAGCCAATACTGTTCCCAACCTTAGAATGAGTTTTATCAACGGATCCTACAGGATTCGAACCTGTGACCGACCGCTTAGAAGGCGGTTGCTCTATCCAACTGAGCTAAGGATCCAAAAATAGGCTGAACTAGTTTAGCGTACATAGCGGGTAGATGGTAGCAGCGATCGCAAACTTAATCGCCCTAGCACCAGCCATATCGAGCTTAAATTGAATTGACATAGCTGAAACTATCGCGAAAAAACCTGCCATACTATGAGGGACAATTGCGAAGGATACTGACAGCAGCATGGCCCCGACAAAACTGTCTGATTCAGATAAAAGCGAAATTATTGATCTGTACAAGCAGCCTGGACAGACGACTTCGACATTAGCTGAGCAGTATGGGGTCAGTAACAGCACCATCAGCCGCATTTTAAAAAGCTCCATTCCAGCAGACGAATACAGCGCGCTGATTGCCCAAAAGCGGATGGCCAGCTCGGCTGATACGTCTGCCACACCTAGCCGCCGTTCACGAGAAAAAAAGAAATCGGCTGCGCCCGAGGCAGCTCCGGCTAAGACGGTAGCTGTACCCGAGTTTGCCCCGGCGGCTAATCAGCCAACTGCCGATGGCACGCTCGTTTCAGAGAACGCTTCAGAAGACATTTCAGAAGATTTAGAGACAGAGTCTGCATCAAAAGTAGAGCCGCCGAAGCTGAAGTCTACAGAAGACATGGCAGAAAAGGAAACTGACTCAGAGCTGGCAACGCCGCGCCGTCGCCGTAAGCGCAGCCGCTCTCAAACTGAAGGGGCAGACGAGCAGCTACCGCTATTATCAGAAGACGAGACCTCAGAAGACAAGACCTCAGAAGATACGGCTTCAGAAGATACGGCTTCAGAAGACAAAACCTTAGAAGACAAGACTTCTGCAAACGAGACTTCAGAAGACGAAACTTCAAAACCACGACCGAAGCCGATATTAGCAAGCCAAGAGGACGATGAGGACGATGAGGACGATGAGGACGATCTGCTTGGACTAGACGAGACGCTAGGCGACGACTTCGGAGACGACGATGAGGACGAGGACGATGAGGACGACGATGAGGACGACATTGACGACGTACCCAAGCCAAGACTTGTCTCTGAGACGGCAGTTGAGATTATGCCGCTAGGTTTGGCGGTGCTGCCAAAGCCTTGTTATCTGGTAGTCGATATGCGGGCTGAGCTGATTACACGGCCACTGGTTGAGTTTTCAGATTTAGGAAAAATTCCGAGCGCTGAGGAAACGGCTAATACGCTGCCAGTGTTTGACAACCATCGGGTAGCCAGACGATTTTCGCGCAATAAGCAAAGGGTAATTAAGGTGCCAGATGGCAGTTTGATCACGCGCACTAGCCCCTATCTGACGGCTAAGGGAATTACGCGTTTGCTAGTAGATGGTCAGGTGTTTGATTTGGCTGATGCTGATTAGGCAGGCTATTAGGACAGCTTTAGGCCAGCTCACGCTTTGGGCAAAGGTGTTTTAGACAGGTTTTAGACAAGAGGGGGCGGTTAAATGCTGTTGCATTTGTGTACTTGGCCAGAGGTGGAAGCTTATTTGACGCGATCGCGCGGCATCATCTTCCCAATCGGCTCGACCGAACAGCACGGCCCTACCGGGCTCATTGGCACCGACGCTATCTGCGCCGAAATTGTTGCTAAAGGCGTAGGCGAGGCTACGGGCGCACTGGTGGGCCCGACAATCAATGTTGGCATGGCGCTGCATCATTTGGCTTTTCCTGGCAGCGTTAGCCTGCGGCCCAGCACGCTCATTGCCCTGATTCAAGACTATGTAAAACCGCTGGCTCGTAATGGGTTTGAGCGGTTCTACTTTATCAATGGGCATGGGGGCAATGTGGCCTCTATGAAGGCAGCTTTTTCGGAGACGTATGCGGCGATCGCAGATGCCAATCTACCCAACGCCAGTCGCGTTCGCTGCAAGCTTGCCAACTGGTACAACAGCGATGCCGTCAAAGACTTAGCCGAACAGCTTTACGGTGACCAAGAAGGCTCTCACGCAACGCCAAGTGAAGTGGCGCTCACCCAGTTTGCTTATCCAGAGGCTATCAAACAAGCAGATTTGTCTCCTGTTGTTGCACCCAGAGGCCGCTCTATTTATAGTCCAACAGATTTTCGTGCGTTTTATGCCGACGGACGGATGGGCTCTAACCCAGATCTAGCTACGCTAGAACATGGTCAGCAGTTTTACAAAATCGCCGTAAAGGACTTGACGGAAGGCTATCTCAACTTTTTACAAGAGCTATAGAAGCTACAGAAGCAAGCACTTGCGCCTGTTTATTTTTTTCAATCTGAGCCGGATAGTATCTGTTCTTTGGCTGACTTGGGGCCAAGGACAAGATTTGATTGACCTAGGCTGGTATAAAAAAGTGTTTTAGAGCTGAACTGTTCGTTTGTCCATCACCTGATCGCAATTACTACCGCATAAGTAGATCTACGGTACCGCTGTTCCAAGTTTTTTACAGAGGCCTAGCCTCAGAGCCCTGTTATTAAAGTCTTTATGTAGCTCTACCGGCTTCTCGTATTGATTGCGTAAGGCTCTCACTTTTCTCTCTGAGAACAATCGGTTGTTTTCGAATCAATATGGGTAGAATCCCTGAACAGCCAGAAGGGCTCAATCGCCTAGAAATCAAGTCTACGCATAGGGATCCGCGTTCAGACAACCATACATTTACTGACTTTCACAACGGCTGAGTTTCACAACTACTGAGTTTCACAACGGTCGGGTTTCACGACTAAATTCCACAACTAAATTCCGCAATTGAGTTCCGCAATTAAGTTCCACAACTACTGAGTTCCAAAAATGACTTTCCTGTCGTCTCTACCGACTGCTTTCTTCAAGTTGGTTGGTTCTGCTGCTTCTATTAAATTCATAGTCCTGCTTTTAGCGATCGGCGGAGTTGGTGCTAGTGCGCCTTTGGCCGCAGCCCAAACAGCTCCACCGGCTGGTCCTCCTAATGTGCCTATCCGAAATGATGATGGTTCAGTTCGCGTAAACAACAATGCCCGAGACATCCGCACCGGGCCGCTGCGGAACGATTCAAGAATTCCGCTGCCCGCTACCTTACCCACTAGAACCACCGAACGGGTGCCGGTAAGTGTCGATAGGACAAGGCAAGCTCCTAACAGCATCGAGATCAGACCTGATGTGTCATACATTGAAGAGTCTTTTAACCGCATTGTTAACGGTGCGCAGGGTACAAACGACCGCTACGACCTGCAGCGAGAGTCGCTACAGATAACAACGACATTCGACCTAAACTTTGTTCGCGGCGCTCATGCTTACGGAGAAGGTATTCAGGTGACAGTAATAAAGCGCGATGGCAGCCGCACCTCTCAAACAGCCTATGTGCGTGGGGGGCGTGTCACCATCGGCCCTGGGAATGTATTGCTGCCAGAGCAGGTATCACTATCTACTACCTACGGTGCAAATGACGTAGTTGAACTGCGGGTGCTGAATATTAGAAGCAACGGCGCAGCGCCTAGTCAGTCAGCTATTTACTTTACTCGTGACTTTAGTACGAGCGGCAGGGTAGGTGAATTTGTGGTTGAAGATTTAGAAGAGGGCGGCGACTTAGACTTTGATGATGGTGAATACGTACAGGCACCTACTGGTGAGGGGAGTGCAATCACTGTTAGAGAAGCGCCGACACTTGCAATCTCCACTCGAACAGAGCGGATAGATTTGCCGCCCTTTGTTGAGCAGTTAGACAGTACGACTGAGCGCGTAGAGAATGAGCAGCAGGTATTGGTTGAAGATATAGAGCTAGCAAGAGAAAGAGGCCAAGTTGAAATCGCTGACGACGAAAAGGCTTCGAGCCTGTTGGGTCATGCGACGGGTGTACGCAGTGCTAATGACGAACAGCTAGTCTATAGCCGCTACGCTAACGCCAGTGAGGTACGTTTGGGCAGTGATGGCTTGGGGGCAATTGGTCAGCTCAAACCGTTATTCAGCAATCCTAGTGCGCCGCCAACGCTGCTGACAGGCAATCTGCGCTTTAATCCGTTTGCTGATGACAATGAGGCCGGGGTAACCAGCAGGCTCGGGGTTAACCCAGTATTTGACCCGAACACATCAGTTGGCAGAAGATGGGCTGGGCAACCGTCTGCTGCTAGCAGGTGAGGAGACGCCAAATCTGTTGGTGCCGACGGGTCTGTTCAATAACCGGAAGATGGTCGGCTACGTTCCGGCAAGCTCAGCAGTCATACAAGGAGAACAGCTCTCTTCTGTTAACGGTATCTTTGAGCTGCCTGCCGATCAAGAGATTGCGATCGCATCGCCTGATTCTCAGCGCGTGGGGCGCGGCGACTCTGCCTATACCGACAACGTCGGCGGTTTGCTGATTGAACGAACCGACGGGACGCTGACCTTTGTACCGCAGTGGACCAAAGACGGCTATGCGCAATCGGCGATCGCACTTAGCGCAGGCGAAGCTACCCGAGTCATCTATGCGCTGGTACCTCAACAGCAAGGACAAAACCTTCAGCTAGATAGAACGTACGCCGTGACGACCAACACACCTGAATACACTATCACCGACGGCGGCTTCAGAATTATCTCAGCCGACTTGCAGCCTCAAAATTTTTTACAAGAGAGTGCGGAGATATACGCCGTAGAAGATACTGTTGCGGCGGCCAATGCAACAACAAATCAGTTTAACGGCATTCAGGGTCTGTACGTTGAAACGACTGGTGGAGAACGAGTATCTACCGTCGATGTTGCGATCGCTGCCGAGGCCGACGCCCGTGTAGGCAACAGGCTTTCTCCTTTTAGCACCCTAGAAGCAGCCGGACAGGCCGGATACATGCAAACAACACGGGCCGGCGGGCTTTATTTGGGCGGCGCGTTAGCCGGAGGCTTTGGCAACCAGGCGGACAGCGTACTCTTATCACGCACCACCACTACTAACGCTATCGAGTCACTTTTTCAACGGCAAACCTCAGAGACCTTCTCCTCTTCTAGATCGCGGCTAGACACGATTAGAACAGCCAACGGAACAACCGAGCAGACCATTGGCGTAGCGACTTTTGACATCAACGAAGCAGGAGAACTCACAAACGTAGGGTTTACCCCCACCAGCGCCCCCACCACTATCAGCGTTAGCAATCGGGAAACCCGAGAAGTGGGCGATGTAGAGCTAGGAAGAAGAGCACTGGTAGAGGCAACCACCGAAGAAACTCTGCTGTCTCGATCGGTGACAGAACTCTCTCGTGGGCAGGAGCTAGTAAACCAAAACGATACCTATCCAAACTTCTCAGCATTACTGGGCGAGCTAACGCTGGGCAGTGTGTACAACTTTGGCAATACGCCCTGGACGGCAGCTGCTAATACGGTACGCGCCGAGCTGTTTTTCAGAGACAGCGTGCTGGGTCGCAGTATTGGTGGCTCGGAAACCGGCATGAGAGCCGAAATCGTCTTTCATCCGTTTGGCGAAGTGCAGCGCGACGCGTATCAGGTGGATACAACAGGCAATGTTGTTCCTGTTTATCAAACGCAGCCGCTGCTAGATGAGAGTGGTCAGCAGGTAGTTGACATGCTCACAGGTGAAAGCGGCGAATCAGTTGAGATGGCAGTTAGTCAGTTTTTGCTAGACGAGGCAGGCGATCGCATTGCTCAGCGCGTCGGTACAGGCGCAGCCAAAGGGCCTGGTGCATACCTGCGAGCAGAGAACGTATTTAACGACGGCAATGTTGAGATTGCAGGGGGACTACAGCTATCCTTTTAATCTAGGTTTTGGCTCCGCTCGACCCTCATTTTCCTTCGCCGCTAACCCGGTAGTTGAGCGGAGCCGAAACTACATTTCTCTTACTCCCGACAGCGTCCTCCTTCCATCCGCTCCAGCTTCGCCTGCCGCTCGGCGATGACAGCCTCTAAGCTAGGTCGCCTGGTCATCGCCAAGCGCTTATCGGCCCACAGATCGTATAGCTTATTTACCACCGGGCCGATGATAGGCCACTTTGTCGGCGCGTACATCCAGCCAATGCCCAAAGCCTCATACACTTCTTGGAAAACGGCCACGTTTTTGATAACGCTACCGTCGGCGCGAACGGCGTGAATGCGCCCCATCGCCGTTTCAAAGTCAATGCCGCCGTTCTCTTCTGGGCGATAGTTTAGATCGGCAATGTCAGTGAACTTTACAATATCGCGCCCTGCATCTTTCTTCTGCAAAAAGTTGACTTCTCTGACGCACAGAGGGCAGGCACCGTCATAAAGCAGATTAATTTTCCAGCCGTCTGTGTCTTTGGTAGAGCTGCCTACTTTTGCTTGAGAGAGCGTCATGTAAATAATGTGAGGAGAATGCTTTTTTAGTTTAACCGGTTTAATTTATCCCCGTACGGCGGATGTTGTTGACGTGCAAATTCCTGATCGATCTAACCGAAGCATGACTGCACAGTGATGCTGCATTCGGGGAAAGCCCACAGCTCAACTGATTGCTGACCTTTCAGTATCACCTGTCTTTGGTATCCATCTGCTTGAGGCTGTCTGAAAACATGTAGCTGCTGAGCCTGAACATTAACAACCCAATAGTCCGTAACCCCTGCGGCTGCGTAGAGATCTGCTTTGAGCGTTAGATCGCGCTCTATAGTGGAGTCTGCGATTTCAACAATCAGATAAATTTCGTTTGGCGTGGGGTGGTGATCCTCATAAAAGCTGTTGTTGGGATGTACCACTGCAATATCAGGTTCTGGCTCTGAGTAGAGGTCTAGCTGTATGGGGTCTTGGAGTCGAACCAGCGCACTATCTCCTAAAAGCCGCTCGATCAGCTTTTCTATCCGCTTACAAAGCGCACTATGGCGAGGACCTTTCGGCATTTTTTGTATGATTTGTCCGGCAATCAGCTCCACCCGCTCATCTGCTGACAAGATCCCAACTTCCGCCATGCGATGATATTCGTCTGTCGTAATGAGACGTAGTTTAGTTTGCGCTGGGATAGTTGCGGTCATAGTAAGACGCAAGCTTTAGTTCTAGACACATTATAGGGCCAAAGGCTTTGCTCAGCGGAGTCCTTAGACTGCCGTCGATTTGCTTGATTTTTACAGCACGACATACTGGTTTTCCCAGAGCAACAGCACTGCTAAATACCTATTAACTTCTCCGCTTAGGAATGGTCAAACAACTAATGTCGGATTCTTAGGAATGGCCCGATAGTTCCATTGAGGGAGCACCTCATCGTAGACAATTTCTAAGTCCCGCTTGATCTGTTCAGTGGCTTCTCGGCCAGCCAGCAGCAATTCCAAATTCCAACTTAAGAACATGCTTGCTGAGCCGAAAAGAATGACGACTGCTTCAGCAGAGATGGCGTAAGGTAGATGAAAGTGTCTCCTTAACAGCCCAGTCACTCCTTCAGCCGATGATCACTGGTAGCATCAGTTTCGATAGTTTGTCATCCGAACTCAACGGTGCCATTGGCAAGCTAGACGACCCGCGTAAACCGAGTAATGCCAGTAGCTACAGCATTCGGGATACGGTTTTAGGCGCATTCGGTTGCTTTTTTATGCAGAGCGCCTCGTTCTTAGACTATCAGCGCCACCTCGATAGCCGCAACGGTCGCAATAATGCGCAGAGTCTGTTTGGATTGAAGAACATCCCCAGCGTTGTGCAGATTCGCAATATTCTAGATCAGATAGCGGCCCGGGGTCTGTTCGAGGTATTCGTCAATATCTATCAAGCGCTTCACCAGCAAGGTCACTTGCGAGGGTTCGAGACCCTGGGTAGAAACTTGCTGGTGGCCTTAGATGGCACTGACTACTACAGCTCACAGAAAATTAGCTGCCCCTGCTGCTCAAAACGAACCTCACGCAGTGGCCAAGTGACCTACGCTCACAAAGCTATCTTGCCTGTGATTGTCTCGCCTGCGCAGTCTGCGGTGATTTCATTACCCCCTGCGGTGATTACCCCTCAAGACGGCCATGCAAAGCAGGACTGTGAGCAAGCTGCCGCCAAACGGTGGATAGCTTCAGCCCCAGAGATATTTGGCAATCAAGCGGTGACGTTGCTTGGGGACGACCTTTTCAGTCGTCAGCCGATGTGTGAAGAGGTCCTGGCCAATGGGTTCAATTTTATCTTTGTGTGTTTACCCGAATCGCACTCGGCGCTTTACGACTGGATAGCGTTTCAGGCAGCTCATGGCAGCGTGAAGACGATTCAGCGGCAGCGGCGTAGCGGAAAGACCGATGAAGTTTGGCGGTATCGTTATCTCAATGACGTTCCTATGCGGGCAGAAGCGCCGGTGCTATCGGTGAACTGGTGTGAGCTAACAGTAACGCGCACTTCAGATGGGAAAGTCCGCTACCGCAACAGTTGGGTGACGAACCATCGCCTCACTGGGCAGCGAGTCATTGAGGTCGCGGCTGCCGGGCGCTGCCGCTGGAAAACGGAAAACGAAAATCACAATGTGCTGAAGACTAAGGGCTATCATCTCGAACATAATTTTGGTCATGGCAAGCAGCATCTCTCCGCTTTTCTGCTAACCTTGAACCTATTGGCCTTTTTGTTTCATACGGTTCTCCACCTAGCCGATGAGCGCTATCAACAGATTCGACAAATTCGCGGGACTAGACAAGGCTTCTTTCAGGACATCCTGGCACTCACCAATTACTTATGGTTTGAGAGCTGGACAGCCTTGCTAGATTTCATGCTGGACCAGTCGAAACCGAGCAAACCCATTCGTAGCAATACTTCTTGACTCGTCACTGACTTATCACTGAGAGACGGCTCGCGCCGTCCTAGAATGTCTGTATCTTGGAATTTGGAACTGCTGGCCAGCCAGATATTTCTGGTGAATCACGTTGACGGAGGTTTTTAATCCCTTAGAGGTGGTTGCTTTCTGCATTAAGGCAACGACAGTATCGAGGCTATTGAATAACCTGCCCTGACAGGCGCGTCCCACATGAGGGAAAAACCGTCGCTCAATGGGATTGTACTTGGAACAATAGCTGGGGTAGTGAGCGATGCGAATTTCAATGCCGATGCGATTGACTAATTGTTGCAAATCGTACTTGAAAATGTACTTGCGGGCTGAATTGCTGCCGCCGCCATCACACAGAATAAGAATAGAACGAGCGGTAGAATAACGGAGCTGGCCAATATGCAGCCAAAACCAGGCCAAGCTATCACAAGCGAATTGGGTGGTGTCCCGAGAGAGCCCCAAGTTGAGATGGCCACAATTGTGCAATGGGTCATAAATACCGTGGGGAATGACGACGCCTGTGGCCAGGGATGGGAAATCATGGTCAAATGCCTGAAATGGTCGTGTGCAGCGCACTCGGCCCTGACGATAAAGCTGTCCTAAGAACTCTCGGGCCTTGCTATCGACTGAGAAGTAGGGATTGCCTGCCGCTCGGTATTGCTCAACTAGCTCAGCAATCCGCTCGAACTGTTGGTTGCGATGGTCACTGTGCCCGCAACTGAGCACTTTCTGAATCTTCCGTAATCGCAGCTTTTTCTGGGTCATCCACCGACGAATGGTTTCGCTGCTGACAGGGCTCCCTAATTGATTGAGCTGCTCAGAGAGATGATGGGGCGATAGGTCAGTGAAGACGACGGTCCCATCGTCTGGGTCACCGGCTCTACGATGCTCTAGCAATTGGTTCAGATTCGTTTCAATCGTGCTCGCTTCAACGATCTTTTTTTCGACCACCGCCGACTTTTCGCACGCGACCAGCTGCCGGGTCATGAGGCAACTGCGGCAATTCCTGCTTACCTCGCTCTATCGTGCGGCGAGAGCAGCCAAGCACCGCTGCGAGGTATTCCATCGAACCATGGCCTAACTGCTGGGCTTGCAAGGCCGCAAACCGTCGTCGGTCTTTTTCTGAGAGCGTGACATAGAAATTGCGCAGATTCTCTTCTAAGGCTGGCGCTAACTGGTTGCGAAATTCAAATCCCATCACTCAAAATTGGCACACGCTTCTACTTCATATTAAGCGCTATGAGCGGTTTTTGGAATCTGACAATTATTGATAGCTCGTTACTTAGACTGTTTGTAACTACTCAGGCTTAATTCTTTCAGTTGATTGAGGAAGGCTAGACTCTTTACAAGCTATGGTTTTGAAGGTGTAGAGTAAATCAGTAGGCGACCAGAAATTGAGCGAGCGCGAGCCAAAACTGAATATCAGCGAAGCAGACATCCGCGCGGTATACCAGGAAGGTGAAGAAGCAGTGGTGGCACTCTTCAAGGTGCTAATAGCGCGAATAGATCGGACAGAAGCGCGGCTCGATACGCTAGAAAATCAGCAACACAAAGATAGTCGCAATAGCAGTAAGCCACCGTCAGGCGATGGGTTCAAAAAGCGCACCAAAAGCTTACGAAAAAAGAGTGAACGCCCCAGTGGTGGTCAAACAGGCCATCCAGGCAGCACCTTGGAATGGTGCGAGACTGTCGATGAGAGGGTGCAGCATTCGGTAGACGCCTGTGAGAGCTGCGGTGCATCCTTGTCAGCAGTTGCCGTCATAGACTACGAGCGTCGCCAAGTGCATGAGTTACCCCCTTTGCAACTACAGGTGATAGAACATCAGGCGGAAATTAAGCGCTGCGAGCAGTGCGAGTGGCATACGCGGGGAGCGTTTCCCGCCGAAGTGAATAGCCCGGTGCAGTATGGCAGCGGACTCAAAGGGTTGATGGTGTACTTGATGGATGCGCAACTGTTGCCGTCAGCACGAACCTGCGAGGTGCTCAGTGAAGTGCTAGGCTGCCAAATCTCAGAAGGAACGCTCTACACCGCACGGACGCAGTGCTTTGAGCGCTTAGCGCCAGTCGAAGCGCAGATTAAAAAGAGCATTATGACCTCAGCGGTGATGCACTGTGACGAGACTGGGCTACGGGTAAACAGCAAGCTGTGGTGGTTGCATGTTGCTAGCACAGCTTGCTTGACCTACTACTTTGTTCATCCTAAACGCGGCCAAAAGGCGATTGATGAGATGGCTATGCTGCCGACCTTCCAGGGCATTAGTGTCCACGATGGTTGGCAAAGCTACTTCCTGTATGACTGTCTGCATAGCTTATGCAACGCGCATCATTTACGCGAACTACGCTTCATCAATGAACGCTACGAACAACCTTGGGCTGCTGAGATGACGACACTTTTAGTTGACATTAAAACGGCAGTGGATGACGCCAAAGACAACGCTGATACTGCGCTTTCGGGGCCGCAGCTAATCAAGTTTGAACGGCGTTATCGAACCTTATTAGCAGATGGCTTCAAAGCTAATCCGCCGCCGCCGGTTGATGAATCACTACCGAAAAAAAGGGGGCGGGTAAAACAGTCGCCGCCCAAAAACTTACTCGACCGGCTTCAAGCGCATCAATCGGCTGTCTTAGCTTTTATGCACAACTTTCAGGTGCCTTTTGATAACAATCAAGCCGAACGCGATGTGCGCATGATGAAGCTCAAACAGAAGATCTCTGGTTGCTTTCGCTCGCCAGCGGGCGCTCAACAGTTTTGCCGTACTCGGGGCTATATTTCTACGCTGAGAAAGCAGGGTCTCCCTGTACTTGATGCGCTTAGAAGTGTTTTCCTCGGCTCCCCAACAATTCCAACACTTCAACCTGAGTAGTTACGACTGTTTCTTCATTCGTTTCTTCAAGCGTCCTATTTCTCCTTTAAAGATAAGGACCGCTGGATGTTCGGGACCTATCTCTCGACTTAATATAGATAAAGACTGTTCATTCACTTGTAGGGCCTGTGAAAGTTGCTGACATTTTTCATATAGGCTGCCCATTTTTTTGAGGCCCATTGCATATGATTGATTTTGAGTCTCCTGACGTTCGACTTTGATACTCTGCCAGTCTTCTAGCAGCATGATGGCCTCCGCGTATCTCTTCTGCGATTTGTACAGGAACGCCAAATTATTCAGACTATGCGCGGTATCGGGATGGCGATCGCCCAGTTCTGTTTTCCTGATCTCAAAGGCTTGCTTTAATATACAACGGTGCCGCCTCGCTGTAGCGGCCCTGCGATTCGTACAGTCCCCTCAAGTTATTCAAACTGGTTGTGGTGTTGGGATGACGGTCGCCCAGTTTCGCTTTACAGATTTTGAGCGCTTCAACATACAACGGTTCCGCCTTGCTATAGCGCCCCTGCGATTCGTACAGTCCCGCCAAGTTATTCAGACTAGTTGCGGTTGAGGGATGGCGATCACCCAGTTGTGTTTTACAGATTTTGAGCGCTTCAATATACAACGGTTCTGCCTCACTATAGCGCTCCTGTAATTTGTACAGTAACGCCAAGTTATTTAGACTGGATGCGGTATCGGGATGGCGATCGCCCAGTTCCGTTTTCCTGATTTTGAGCGCTTCAATAAACAACGGTTCTGCCTCACTATAGCGCCCTTGTGATTTGTACAGTGCCGCCAAGTTATTCAGACCGGTTGCGGTGTCGATGTGTTCAGGTCCTAGCTGCTCTTTACAAATTTTGAGAGATTTTTCGCAGATAACGATAGCGTTTCGTACATCACCTTGATCCCTCTTGCTGCTGCTGAGGTCACGCAGTAGCATAGCAGCATAGCGAGGGTTGTTATTCCTTTGCTTTTCAACTTCTTCTTTAGCCTGATTGAAAAGCCTTTCAGCTTCTTTATAGTTTGCCAAATACGTTTTGACAAGTCCAGTTAAGTAATCAGAAAACGCATAACCAAAAGCATCTAGCCGCTCCGCATTTTCATGTTCTAAGAATGTCTGAATGACAGACTGAATGCGATCAATTTGGCTATATCGCCGCCAGTTGATTACTCGTTCAAGCAGTCTGTCGGATGGTTTGCCTTCTCCAAGAATCTCATGATAGGCAAACTCAACGTCTTCCTCCGAAGATACCTTCGCATCAAAGAAGTAATCTGCTGCCCGCTTTGACAACATGAGAAACTCTTCTCTTTCCTGCTGCCATAGCTTGCTCAGCAACACTTCTCGCGTAAGCTCATGAATGTTGTAACCCTGCCCCGGAAACTCTTCTACGAAGGTTAGAGACTGCAAATCGTCAAACAGTTGCTCTGCTTCATGCGCTAGCTCTGGTCGCAAGGCTGCCAGTATGTGCGCATCAAAGAAGTGAGGAATAGCTGCAGCCCAAAGCATAGAAACCAGTGCCTCTGGCATCTGGCTCATCTGCAGCTCCAGCAAAATCCACTGCCGACCCATTTCTGTATCGGCTTTCTGTACTCGTTCTAGCAGCTCTTCTATACCGACCAACTTTTTAGCGCTACTGACAACATTTGATGAACGTTAGCAGGATGACCTTCACAGCCCAAGGCGATCGCCTTGATAGCCTCTTCTGGCAAATCAAATTGCAAATCAGAGCAAAACTTGCACCAGGCTGTAACCTCAACTATGGGAGTTAGTGGGAAGTATTCACATTCATCACCCCACACAGAATTGTTAGTAGAATCTGGTACTGACTGCCCTGCAATCACTGTAACGACATTCTCCAAGTGCCGTCCGACGGTTCTTAGCCATCTGCTCTCAATCCACTCTTGCAAAGATTCGTTTGCTAACTGATAGGTATCCAGCGTAATAACAACTCTACCTTCAAGCTTTTCTAAATCATCAAAGAATGCTTGCTGTAGCTGCTCTAGTCGGTGAGCTTGCGTAGCTGGATCAATATCAGAGTTGATCATGATTGACAGCTTCTCTGCATCGAACTCATTCTCAGAAAAATCAACTCCTGCTTTTACAAACACCTTGACCTTGCTCATAAAAGTCGGAAACTGCCCACGCCCCAAGTCAACAACAACCTGTGATAGAAAAGCGGCGACACTCGCAACTCCCTTACAGTCAAACGGCACGTACTGAACTGGGCATCTCTGCTTGAAACGTGTCAGCAATGATGTCTTACCCATACCGGATGGTCCTTCGATAAACATGATCTGGCAATCGTGCTCACCCTTTGCCATTCTCAGGAAAATATCCAACTCTTTCGTACGATTTGCCAAATAACGCTGCTTTGCCATTGGTTAACTATGTCTATTTTTCCTTACCTTTGACATCACCAGATGGCTCATCGTAGCCCAGCTCTAGCTTTTGCTTACCATCTACGTCATTGTCCGAAAAGTTGGCATCTCGCATACGATACTCACCGTCGCCCCGCAGCTTATTGCCCTTAAATACCACGCCCGCAGGCTTCTCATCTTCAACTTCAGGCGTCTTTGGTTCCATTTTCGCTTCCATCTTCGCCTTACTGCCGTCAAACGACAGTATCGAAAGGCGATCGCGGAAAACGAAAATGATAATAAGTACGACAGCCGCGACAATAAGACATAGAACGATAGCTGTATTCATCGACGTACTGACAACTCCCAGATAATCATCCACAAAGGCTACTATAACGGCAATTTACCGTGTCCAGATATATCTACATCAGGTTCACTAAATCTTCCGAGTGCTACCAAATATTTCTGCACAAATAGATCTCAATTGTCTCTAGGTCTTCAGCTATGGTTGTTTTTTACCGTTCGGTTTTCAAAGTGGAAAAGTCACAATCTGGTCATTCCATCCTTCAGCGATAGAAGCCTCCCAGACTAGAACAAGTTCGTCTCTATCTTTGATGCTCTCAAGCTTCGCCTCACTAGCCGACTGGAAATCCAAATCGGGTTTCCTGCGAGCGACGCCCGAAACAATAGCCTGCCTCAAAAATATCATCAGAGTTTTAGGCTAGGCGGCGCTAACGATACCTAAAGTTTGTGGCATCTATCGGCTGATGGGTTACCGCTGGGGCAGTCAATCAGACAGGGTTCGGTCATGACTTCATCGGCCTCGGCAGGGGGCGGCACTTGACCAAAAATCATGTCGCAGCTGAGGTCGTCGAAGTTTGGCACCATAGTTAGGGGAATGCCAAATTTTTCGGTAAAGAAGGCTTGGGTTGGCAGCTTGCACATGTTGACGCACATACCGACGCACTGGCTTTCGTCTAGATAGCGACATTTCTTGATGTGGACGGCGCTGGGCTGCGATCGCACCTCACCATCCAAGCCCACCACCTCAGCCTCATCTACCGCGCACGGCCCCACCAGCCACTCAAACATCTGCGCAGCAAACCAGGCATTGAGCACGCACACTAGCCAGGTAGGAGAAAAGACCGTCCGAATCACCCACAGCACAGGCGTAGGCACCAGTGATTGCAGCACGCGGGCCACAGCAGCCTGCTGCTCATCGGCGCTACGCCCCTGCATAATTTGTTTAGAGAGATCGACAAAGCCGCTGTAGCCACTGATAGGCGTATCTGTTCCAATTACTTTGGCCATTTTGCGAGAGAATAGCCAAATAAACAGTCGGTCTAACAGATTGTCGTGATGGACGGAGACGGTTTGCATTTTTTTATCTCTCTTTTGATACGCCTGCATTCAGAAATAGTTACTGTTTGGGGTCTTAGTTTATTATGATTTACGCCGCGATCTTTGGGCCCGCCAGACCCACAGCCCTACTAAAATTGCGCCAATCGCGCCAAAGGTAACCCACTTAGAGGCGGCCAGCTTCGAGCCATCGGCAACAGTCTCTACAGCCGCTTCGGTTTCAGGCTGTACCTGAAGACCTGCCTGAGGCTTGGGCAGTTTGTCTGCCTCGTTTTTAGGCACCTGAGGAACCGACTGACCCACAGCAACCGTCACATCAAAATTGAGTTCAAATGGCGCAAAGTCTTCGGGCTGCTTAGGACTGCCGCTAATGACTAAGGTGTATGCGCCCACGGCTGGAAATGTAAGCCAGGCCCCCGGAATCTCTTGATAACCTTCAGCGTTTACAGCACTCAGCGTAGGCGTCAGCGTAGCCTCCGTCTGCGGCTGGGTGTAAACGTTTAGCTGGCAGTTGCACTCTGAAAGAGGAATGGGCTGTCCGCCTCTGCGGGTCAGGGCAAACCAGGCCAGAACCTCTTCGCCCGCGCGGGGCGTATCGTTTGGCTCTATGTGCATAGTTGCGCCAATATCTTCCGCAGTTTTAACTTCATGGGCCTGGGCCCGTTCAACCCATTCAATCCCTAGCGTCGAGGGAAGCAGGCAAAGGCAGAGAAGACTGGCAGCAGTCTGAAGCACTCGGCGGGTGCGGACTGGTTTTGGGCGATTCGGTTTTAGGCGGTTCGGTTTTAGGCGGTTCGGTTCTAAGCGATGCGGTTCTAGGTGGTGCATAGTGTTTTGCCTGAGAGAATAGGGTCCAGACTTGGGGCGATCGCAGTCCCATTACTGCCACAACAGCCAGCCCTAGCCCCGCCACACTCGCCTGATTTTGCCAGCTTAGGGCTAACGCGCCCCAATAGTGTGAACCGGTCAGCACCATATGAATAGCGGCCAGCAGCAGCGCAGGAACGCCGAGTAAATGGATCTTTCGCCAGCGATTGCCCAGGGTTTTCTGGGCGAGATCAAAGCTGGTGAGCGCTGCCGGTAGTATCAGTAGAAAGGCGATCGCACCTAGCCATATCCCGATCTGATGCGTCGGCAGCATAAACTGCACTGCCTGCCAGTTCCAGTTCCAGGCATGGCTAAACATGTGCAGTATGTGCAAGCTGCTGAGCGCAAACGACCCAACGCCCATCGCCCGACGGTAGCGCAAAAGTGCAGGCCAAAGGCGGCTAATAGGTCTAGCAATCAGCGCGGCCATCAGGCAAAAAAGCGCTGCGTGACCGCTGTAGTCGCTCATCGTATCACCCGTGCGCAAAAGCAGGAGGATGCCAATAATGACCGTCATCCAGCCGCCCAATCGAAATAGCTGAGAGCGGCGATCTGAGCTGAGAGCCGAAGTAACAACGCCGGTTGTCACCATCGCAGGCAATGTTCCTAGCCCAAACGCCAGCATGACGACCATTCCGCCTAGCCAGCTTTGAGTTGCGATCGCCCGTAGCTGCCCCGTATACAAAAAGCCACATGGAATCAATCCCCACAATAGGCCCAACAGCAAAGGCATCAGTGCCTGCGACCCCCCAGAAACGCGCATCATCACTTGGCTAATGCGCTCATGCATTCCCTGCTGTAGGGCAGGATGCAAAAACGGCAGCGTCGGCAAAAGGCCCGGACTTGCCTGCGTTAAACCAAACCAAATGAGCAATCCGCCCATGCCTACAGAAACGCTGCGTCTCAGCACAGAGCCTACGCCCACCATTTGCCCACTGGCTAGCAGCACAGCGCCCAACCCCCCAATCGCCGCCCCTACTAGCGCATAGCTAGCTAGCCGACCGATATTCAGCAGCAGGTGAAATTTTAGCTGAGAGACCCGTCGCTTCTCATTCGCGGCCAGCTCTTCGTTTGCGGCAAATGAGAGCGAAAATGCCACCGTCAAAGGGCCACACATACCCACACAGTGACCAAAGCTACCCAAAAAGCCGATGGCCGCAGTTAACCACAAATCTAGAGCGTTGGGCATGTTGGCACGCTGTTGAGCTAGCTGAGAAAAAGTGAATTAGTTAAAAAACCCAAGAACGCTTCAAATTATGCCAGTGACAGTAGCACTGAAAATCATCAAAATAGGTTGGTTTGGGCACGTTAAAGCAGACAGTCAGTAAAGATAGCCACCCTATGCGGAAATTAAGGTTGGATTCGTGTAGCTTGGAGTCTTGAAGGAACAGTATAAGAGAAATCGTATAGAAGAGATTATGGATAAGAAGGTTGTAGCGGGTGTCGGCATTGGCGCGGTGGTTGTGCTTTTTCTGGGTGGCAAGGCGGTGGCGTCGCACATTGCAACGAAGGAAGTGGATAAGGCGATCGCAGATGTGGCCGAATACGTTGAGATTGACTACCAAAAGGTAGATCAGTCGCTAATTGGTCGGGGGACGACGATCAAAGGCGTGGTGATTACACCGGTGGGCTCTTCTGAGCCGATTGAGGTAGACAAAGTTGTACTGTACGACTTCGATCAAAAGAATGACATCCCAACCCGGCTTGACTTTGCCCTAAAAGGCATTTCGCTTGACTTGGCAACGCTCAATGAAAACGGAGCAAACCTAAGCGAGCTAGGCTACGAGGGCGAGCTTTCTGGCGACTTTGCCACTGAGTACGAATACCAAGCAGATAAGAAAACGATGCGCCTAAAGAAGATTGAACTGGGCGCGGAAGACATGGGAACCTTCGAAATGAACTTGGATTTGGCGAACGTCACCTTAGACGATGAGGCGATCGCAAACTTTCCCTTCTCGCTCTTTGGCGCAGAGTTTCAAACTGGCAAAATCACCTATGACGACGATTCGTTTGTGCAGCGAATTATTGAGACGGGCGCTGCTGCCGAAGGCATCACCATTGACGAAGCCAAGCAATCACTTATCGCTACCCTAGAAGAAGGCGCTAGCGAAGAGGATTTGCCCGCAGAATTTGTCGCTGAGATGAAAGAGTTCATCAACGATCCTGATAGCTTTTCGCTCACGTTTGCGCCCGATGAACCCGTTCCCTTTGTCAGCCTGACTCAGCTCAGCTCCCCTGAAGATTTTATTGAGCTGCTTAACGTTCGCTTCGAGTCCTAGCATTCGCCTTGCGTCTTAGCGTTCGCCTTGCGTCGTAGCACCTGTGGGCAAAGAGGGCGGCTGTACTCGCCGACCGCTAGCATCTTGCCGGCTGCTTTGGCTACCGCTTTGGCCACCATCAGCAGTTGAATAAGGGGCATTCGGCCTAGGTCGATTTCGTTCGCTTAGCTGCTTGATCACAATATAGAGAATCGGCACCACAAACAGGCTCAAGAAGGTGGCGACCAGCATTCCACCAAACACAGCCGTTCCTAACGACCGGCGGCTACCTGCGCCTGCGCCAGAGGCGATCACCAGCGGAAAAATACTGCTTAGCGTCGAGATCGCCGTCATTAAAATGGGCCGCATTCTCTGCTGAGCGGATTCTAAGGCAGCCTGTACAATCGAGCGGCCCTGATCGCGTAGCTGGTTAGCAAACTCCACAATCAAAATTGAGTTTTTACTGGCTAAGCCAATCAGCATCACCAGTCCAATTTGACAGTACACATCGTTGGGCAGGCCTCGCAGCGTTTGAGCCAGGAGCGCACCTAATACGGCCAGCGGCACCGCGAATAAAATAATCACCGGGTCGAGGTAGCTTTCGTACTGAGCGGCCAGTACCAAAAAGACCAGCACAATTCCCAGACTAAAGATAATCGGCGCTTGGTTACCGCCTTCAATTTCTTCTAGCGCGGTGCCCGACCATTCATAGCCAAAGCCTGCAGGCAAGACCTGACTGGCCACGCCTTCCATCGCCTCAATTGCCGCGCCAGAGCTAACCCCTTCAGCGGGCTGACCATTGATAGCAATCGAGCGAAAGAGATTGTAGTGGTTGATAGTCTGTGCGCCTGTGGTATCTGTGGTGGAAATCAGGTTGCCCATGGGCACTAAGTCGCCGGTTTGCGATCGCACATACAGCTTGTCAATGTCATTTGGAGTCGAGCGAAACTTTTCGTCTGCTTGCACATACACCCGGTAGGTTCGGCCTTGCAGGTTGAAGTCGTTGACGTAGCTCGATCCTAAATTGGTTTGCAGCGTGCTGAAAATATCGTTGATGTTGACATTGAGTGACTTGGCCTGTTCACGATTAACATCAATCGCAATTTGGGGCGTACTGGCAGCATAGGTACTAAAAACCGAGCTGAGCTGAGGGTTTTGGCTGGCTGCGCCCATAATTGCGCCCATACTCTCGACCAGTTGACCTAGCTCCGAATTACCGCTTCGATCTTGCAGTTGAAACTCAAAGCCGCCAAAGCTGCTCAGGCCCTGAATGGCCGGAGGATTGACCGGCAGCATTCGCGCTTCGGTGGTGGACATCAGCGGGCCGGTAACCCGGTCGATGATGTCAAAAGCAGTGGCATCGCGATCGCCCCACGGATTGAGCGTCGTAAAAATAACGCCGCTGTTGGCAGTATTGCCGCTAAAGCCAAATCCACCCACCGCAAAAGTTGCCCGCACTTCCGGCTGCTCTAGCAGCAGGGCCTCGGCCTGCTCCATCACGTCGCTGGTGTAGTTAATAGAAACGCCTTCAGGGCCCTGGATAAGAGTAATAAAATAGCCCTGGTCTTCATCGGGCAAAAAGGCAGACGGGACGGTGGTGTATAGCCAGCCAGTCACTACCAGCGAGGCGACAAACCCAGCCAGGACAACTAGCTTGAAGCCCACCAGCTTTTCGAGCAGAACGCTATAGCGATCGCGCAGCCAGTCTAGCCCGTTGTTGAACGGGTTGAATATCTTGGCACGCCAGCCAGTTGGTTCTTGTTTCGGTCGCAAGAGCAGGCCGGAAAGGGTAGGGGTAAGGGTAAGGGCATTGAAGGTAGAAAGGGCGATCGCAAAGGCAATCGTCAGCGCAAACTGCCGGTACAGTGCGCCCGTGGTCCCTGGGAAAAAGGCTACCGGCACAAACACCGCCATCAGCACTAGCGACGTGGCAATCACCGCACCCGTTAGCTCGCCCATTGAGGTAATCGCCGCCTCTTCTGGCTCTAGTCCTCGCTGGTTAATTTTCGAGCTAATGTCTTCAACCACCACAATGGCGTCATCTACCACCATGCCGGTTGCCAGCGTTAGCCCAAACAGCGTCAGGCTATTAATCGAAAAGCCAAACAGCTTCACGATGGCAAACGTCGCAATCAGCGACACCGGAATGGTCACCGCCGGAATCACCGTCGTCCGCCAGTCTTGCAAAAAGATATAAATCACCAGTACCACTAGGCCAATCGCCTGCACCAGCGTCCACAGCACGCTCAACAGCGACTGCTGCACATATTCAGTCGTGTCAAAGCCAATGCCGTACTGCATGCCCGGTGGAAAGTCTACAGCCAGCTCAGCCATAGTCTCTTTGACACCCGCCGCGACCTCTAGCGCGTTGCTGCCCGGCAGTTGAAAAATACCTAAGCCCACTGCCTCGTTGCCACGAAAGCGTAAGAAAGAGCTGTAGCGCTCAGCCCCTAGCTCCGCATAGCCAACGTCTCTTAGCCGAATGAGCTGACCGCTATCTCCGGTTTGCAGCACTAGGTCTTCAAACTCTTCTGGCGTTTGCAGACGGCTATTGGCTCGCAGGTCAATCTGAAAGTTCTGGTCTTCGGCTGACGGCGGCTGACCAATTTGCCCAGCTCCCACCTGAATGTTTTGCTCTCGTAGGGCGCTGATCACATTATCCGCGCTCAGCCCACGGGCCGCGAGCTGCTGGGGGTTCAGCCAAATGCGCATCGCATAGGTGCGCTCACCAAAGATGGTGACGTTGCCCACACCATTGACTCGACGTAAGGCATCTGCAATGTACAAGTCGGCGTAGTTGCTTAAGAAAATGTCGTCATACTCGTCATTTTCGGTAAAAAGACTCATTGCCAGCAGAATGTTGCTGGTTTGCTTAGCAACCGTTACACCCGTTTGCCGCACGGCTTCTGGTAGCTGCGGCTCAGCTAGCGAGACCCGGTTTTGCACATCTACAGCGGCAATGTCTTTGTCTCTAGACGAATCGAAGGTAACAACAATATTGCTAACGCCGTTGTTACTGCTGTTAGAGGTCATATATCGCATGCCCTCCACGCCGTTAATTTGTCTTTCGATGATGGTCGTGACACCACGCTCTACGGTTTCAGCATCAGCACCGATGTAGGTCGCGGTGACGTTGATCTGCGTCGGACTAATGTCTGGGTATTGGGCAATTGGCAGCGTTGGAATGCTGACCGCGCCAATCAGCAGCATGATCAGCGCACAAACTGTTGCAAAGACAGGGCGTTTGATGAAGTAATTTACAAACATGGCTAGCCCTCACCTCCGTCATCAGGTTCGCTAGCTGGGTTACCGCCACCAGCCGGGCCGCCTTCGCTAGCACCTTCCTCCTGCTGCATAATCGGCACCCCGTCACGCAGGTTCAATAGTCCAGAGGTAATCACCGTGTCGCCAGGGCTCAACCCTTCAAGCACCTGATACTCGTTGCCCTGCAGATCGCCTAGGGTCACAGACTTTAGCCGAGCGACCTGCGGCGGCGGGCCGCTCTGTTGACCGTTTTGCGCTCCGCTAGGCTGGCCATTGCCGCCCCCGACGCCAGGATCTGGCAGGTCTTCACCTTCTGCCGGTGGATCGGGCTCGCCGGGCACAAACACAAAGGTTTCTCCACCTAGGCGAGAAACGGCTGTGGTTGGAATTAAAATGCCAGGGCGCTCGTCCCAAATGATGCGAACGTCTAGGCGCTGCTCGTCTTGAAGCCGTACGCTAGGCGTAGAAAAGCGAGCTTTGGCTAAGACGGTCTGAGTACTAGGGTCGGTAGTCGGGGAAACAAAGCTAAGGGTGCCAGTGGCGATCGCATCGTCTTGACCAAACAGGCTCAGCTCTACCGGTAGGCCCACCTGTAGCCGCTCGGCATCGCCGATGGGCACCGAAATTTCCAAATCTAAATCTTGATTCTGGGTAATTGTGGCTAGCTGAGCACCTGCCTGCACATAATCGCCTAGATTGATCGGAATATCACCCACAACCCCTGCGATTGGCGAGGTAACGGTCTTCTCTAAAAGATCTTGCTGGGTAGCGCTAGCATTGGCATTCGACTGCGATAAGGTGGCCTCTGCGGCCTCAAGGCTGGCTCTAAGAGCGGCAATTTCTTCGACGCCAGCGTTGAGGGCCGACTGGGCAACCGCGCGATCGCGTACAACTTCATCGAGCTGTTCTCGTGCTAGTGCCCCGCGCTCAACTAGCGCAGCGGTCCTGGCATAGTCTGTCTCTTGCAGCTCTAAATCGGCCAGTAGCTCAGTCTGAGCAGCCTCCGCCGCCCGGAGCTGAGCGCGGGCATTGTCTCGAGCAGAGCGCGCGGCGCTGACGCTGGCTAGGGCCGCATTATAGTCAGACTGCGATCGCTGTGGGCTCAGCTGCATAATCGGATCGCCCGCTGCCACCGCATCGCCAGAGGAGGCAAATATTTGCACCACCCGTCCGTCGGATTCAGGCTGAAGGCTCACCCCCGCCTGGGCATCTAAAACACCAACAAACTCATTGCTCTCTTCAAGCGATTCCTGTTGTAGCCGTTCCATTTTCACGGGAACGGCGGACTGCCCCTGCATTGCAGGCTGGCCACCGCCGCTAAACAGCTTCCAAAGGATAAAACCAAGTCCGCCCGCTAGTAGCGCGAGCGCAAAAAGCCCCCACCAGCGACGGGGTGAGCGATCGCTTGCTCGCATAGAGGCCCCAATGGACTGAATTTGGGGGACCTGAGTAGTATTAGGAGCAGAAGCCTGAGCAGAAGCTGTCTGAGTAGAGACAGGTTGAGCAGAAGACGTCAGAGGAGAAACTGGGGGCGTAGGCGATGAGTCCGAAGAGGCCGTCATAAAAAGAGGTACCTTTGCACTGAATCTAAGCAGTGATCTGAAGTGGCTCGCAAGCTTTAGGTAGCTTACAAGAGGGGGCCAAGGCAATGAAATATTGAAATCTTAAGCCGTGGAGGAAAGCGCAAATGAACACTTGAGATCGAGTATAGCTAAACTAGTCAGTTTGGTTTAGCTAATTTCAGTACTAATTTTCGCGGCTCGCATTCCTTTTTACGTCTGTCTATATAGCTAAATAGTGCGCCCTTGCCACACGCTGATTCGAGCTTGAAAGTCATACCCATCTTTAGCTATTGCCAGCGCTTTTAATCGTTCAATTCTCCGTGTCCGATTCTCCGCACTTGAATTCTAAGAGACGCAGTTAACGATATACATCTATCATGCCGCCGCCGCAGTCTGTCGCAGTCGGGGCAAGTGGAGCAGCGCTACGATAAATCGCTACAAATAGTGTCAGTCTAAATATTCGTTCCAGAAAAGTTGCTATATATAGTGGTTAAATGAGTGGTAATTAAACTCAGATATCCACGCCATCGGCTTTTGAGGAGCGCGTATCTTATGTCTTTTGTTGGCCTGCACATCCACAGCGACTACAGCTTGCTCGATGGTGCTAGCCATATCGACCCACTAGTAGATCGGGCATTAGAGCTAGGAATGGATGCGATCGCGCTGACCGATCACGGCGTGATGTACGGTGCCATTGAGCTGCTAAAAGTATGCAGCAAAAAAGGCATTAAGCCGATCATCGGCAACGAGATGTACATCATCAACGGCGACATCACCAAGCAAGAAAAACGCCCAAAATATCATCAGCTCGTTCTCGCCAAAAACGACATTGGCTACAAAAACCTCGTAAAGCTCACCACCGTCTCGCACCTAGAAGGTGTGCAGGGCAAAGGCATTTTCTCGCGGCCCTGCATAAATAAAGACCTGCTAGAGCAGTACCACGAAGGGCTTATTATTACCAGCGCCTGTCTCGGCGGTGAAATTCCGCAGGCAATTATGAAAAAGCGTCCCGACGTAGCTCGCCGGGTGGCTCAGTGGTACAAAGATTTGCTCGGCGATGACTTCTATCTAGAAATTCAAGACCACGGCTCTCCTGAAGATCGCATTGTTAACGTTGAGATTGTTCAAATTGCCCAAGAGCTAGAGATTAAAGTTGTTGCCACCAACGACTCTCACTTTATTTCTTGTATTGATGTAGAAGCACACGACGCGCTGCTTTGCATTCAAACCGGCAAGCTGATTACAGAAGATAAGAGACTTCGCTACAGCGGGACAGAATATCTAAAGTCAGAAGCCGAAATGAGTCGGCTGTTTCGCGATCATCTCTCTCCAGAAGTGATTGCCGATGCGGTCAGTCGCACCCAAGAGGTGGCCGACAAAGTTGAAGAGTACGACATTCTTGGAAATCCGCAAATCCCCAATTTCCCTATTCCCGCAGGCTACACCAAAGAAAGCTACATGGAGAAAGTGGCGTGGGATGGCCTGCTCGAGCGGATGAATGTTTCTAGCGCAGATGAAATCTCCCAAGAGTATCAGGCGCGGATGAAATACGAAGTCGAGATGATGCACCAGATGGGCTTTGCCACCTATTTTCTGGTGGTTTGGGACTATATCAAATTCGCTCGCGACAACGATATTTCTGTAGGGCCCGGTCGCGGCTCAGCCGCAGGTTCACTAGTCGCCTACGCGATGGGTATCACCAACATCGATCCGGTGCACCACGGCCTGCTGTTCGAGCGCTTTCTCAACCCAGAGCGCAAGTCTATGCCTGACGTGGACACCGACTTCTGCATCGAGAAACGCGAGAAGGTAATCGAATACGTTACCGAGAGGTACGGCACCGACCACGTTGCTCAAATCATCACCTTCAACCGCATGACCTCCAAAGCGGTGCTCAAAGATGTGGCCCGCGTGCTCGATATTCCTTACAACGAGTCCGACAAGCTCGCTAAGCTCATCCCTGTATCTAGAGGCAAGCCCGCCAAGCTCAACGAGATGATCTCCGATAAAACGCCTGCCGCCGAGTTCAAAGACAAATACGACAGCGGCGAGCTGATTCCCGGTACTGCGGTGACCTTCCAGCGCTGGATTGACACAGCCATCACCATCGAAGGCACCAACAAAACCTTTGGCATGCACGCGGCAGGCGTTGTCATTTCCGAGCACCCGCTCGACACCATTGTCCCTTTGCAGCGCAACAACGACGGCGCGGTCATCACCCAGTACTACATGGAGGATGTCGAAGCCATCGGGCTGTTAAAAATGGACTTTTTGGGTCTGCGCAACCTCACCATGATTCAAAAAGCGGTGAACCATATCGAATCGCGGCACGATGTAAAAATTGATTTGGACGCCTTGCCGCTAGACGATCCGGCCACCTACAAGCTATTAGCAGGCGGTGAGCTTGCTGGTGTCTTTCAGCTAGAGTCTTCTGGTATGCGTCAGATCGTCAAAGACCTCAAGCCGTCTGGATTAGAGGATATCTCTTCGGTACTAGCGCTGTATCGGCCAGGTCCGCTTGATGCGGGGCTAATTCCTAAATTTATTGACCGTAAGCACGGCAGAGAAAAAATTGACTATGCGCATAAGATTCTAGAGCCAATTCTCAAAGAAACTTACGGCATCATGGTCTATCAAGAACAGATCATGAAAATAGCTCAAGATCTTGCCGGCTATTCGCTAGGACGGGCCGATCTGTTGCGTAGAGCAATGGGTAAAAAGAAAATAAAAGAGATGGAATTGCACCGAGAGGAATTCATTAAAGGTGCCGGAGAAAATGAGTTTCCCCGTAAGAGTGCAAACGATCTGTTTGATCAGATGGTGCTGTTTGCCGAGTACTGTTTCAACAAATCTCACTCGACGGCGTATGGATTTGTTACTTTTCAAACGGCCTACCTAAAAGCGAACTATCCGGTCGAATATATGGCCGCGCTGCTAACGGCGATTAGCGGCGATCAAGATAAGGTGCAGATGTACATCGCTAGCTGTCTGGGCATGGGCATCCAGGTACTGCCGCCAGATGTCAATCGTTCGGGCATAGACTTTACGCCGCTAGAAAATCAAATTTTGTTTGGCCTTTCGGCGGTGCGCCATATCGGCTTGGGGGCAATCGAGGCGCTGATTGCCTCGCGATCGGCAGAAGGAGCGTTTACATCTTTGGCTGACTTGTGCGATCGCGTAGACCTGCGTGCGGTCAATAAGCGCGCCCTTGAAGCGCTCATCCTCTCCGGTGCGTTTGAAAGCATTGAGCCCAACCGCCAGCAGCTCATGCACGATCTCGAACTCGTCGTAGACTGGGCCCAAGCCCGCGCCAAAGATCGCGAAGTCGGCCAGGGCAACCTCTTTGACATGCTAGGCGCAGCCACCGCCGCCGCAGGCCCAGCCACTGGCTTCGAGTCTGCGCCTAAAGCACCGCTCACCGCCGACTACGACCCACAAGAGCGCCTCCGGTTAGAGAAAGATCTCCTCGGCTTCTACATCTCCGACCACCCATTAAAAGATATTCAGCACTCAGCCAAAATTCTTGCACCCATTGAGCTAGCCGAACTAGCCGACAAGCCAGAAAAAGTGACGCTCACGGCCATTGTCATGCTCAGCATGGTCAAGCCCGTCACGACCAAAAAAGGCGACTCTATGGCCGTCGTCGAGATAGAAGATCTCACTGGTCACGCCGAAGCTGTCATCTTTCCCAAAGCCTACGCCCGCATCGGTCAATACATCAAACCCGATGCCCGCCTGATGGTCTGGGGCAAAATTGACCGCCGCGACGACCGCGTGCAGATGATCATTGACGACGCCCAGCCGATTGAAACCGTCAGCATGGTGATGTTAGATATTGACCCTTCAGTCGCTGGCGACATCAAAAAGCAAAATCGCCTGCGGGACGTGCTTAGAGTTTTGCAAGGCGAAGACAGATTCGCGGCCAAAACGCCTGTGATTGCCGTCATTCGCACCCGCCATCAGCGCCATGCCGTTCGTCTTGGCAATCAGTACCGCGTTCGCAACGCGGAGGCCGCCGTCGCCGCGCTACAGGCCGCTAACTTCAATGCCAGCGCCAAGCCCCTACTCAGTGGCATAGCCGCTAGATAGACCTACGCAAAAGCGCTTTTGTGTAAGAGGCGGTATTAGGAGACAGTTTATCGGTTTTTATATGGGTGTCTTAGCGTCTTTTCTGGTGTCGCTTCTGGCAGCTTTTCTACCGCCTGTCTTAAAGGTGGATACCTTGGCCCTTTTCGGCTTTGGCGTCCGCCGCTGCGTGAGTAAAATAGCAGCCGAGAAGCTAGCCGCAATAGGAAAAGCCAAGATAGCCCCCAAAATGATGCCGCAGGCAACGCAGGTAGCGACAGAAAACAGTCCTAGCCAAGGGCGTCGGCGCTTTAAGGCCAGAAAAAGTGGCAGCAGTCCAAAAACAATTCCGGAAAAGGCACCACCGACAATGAAAGGGAGTAGATAGAAAAATAGATCGAGCATGTGTCTGGGCAAATCGTTTGGGCAGATCGCAAAAAAAGAATCGTAGAGTAAAGCGTTACGGAGAAAGCGCTACAGAGAAAGAAACGGTAGCGGGCATCTCTATTTCTGATGCCTATTAGCGCTACTACAAGAGCAGGGTCTAACGATACAGTCTTTTCCTCAGTTACGGAAAATCTTCACTTAATTTCCGTAGCTTTTTCCCTCTATCCGTAAAAAAAATAACAGCCGATTGATTTTGTAGAGCGTATGGCTGTGCGCTACAGTAAACACCTTAAACAGCAGGCCACAAACAGCGATTAACGGTTTGTGGCCTATTGTTTTTGTAGCGTTAGGTCTTTTTACTTGCCACATCCTCACAGCCGCTGGCTAAAAACAGGCTCGCTTTTCGGCCTATGGCTAGGCGTCGCTGTCAGGCTAGTTCAGTATCTTAGCAATCGGTCGCTGTGGTTTGACGAAGTAGCTATTGTCCTCAACCTGCAAGCACGCAATTATACTGAGTTGCTGGGCGCACTGAGCTACAACCAGGCTGCGCCACCCTTTTTCTTATGGATTGAAGAATTTGCGCTGAATACCTTGGGCAACCACGAATACGCACTGCGTCTGTATCCGCTAATCGGTGGACTGCTCTCGCTAGCGGTGTTCTACCGCTTTACCCAAACGTTTACAGATGGCTGGGCAAGGCCAATTGCCATCCTGCTCTTTTCGGTGCTGAGCTACATTGCTTATTTTGCAGGAGAGGTAAAACCCTATAGCTGGGATGTAACATTGGGCCTGCTGCTGTTTATGGCGATCGCACCCCTAGCCACCTTTACGCCTCGGCCCAAACAGCTCGTGGGTGCAGGTTTGCTTGGCACACTTAGCATCTGGCTATCTTTCCCTAGCATTTTGGTGATGGCAGCCGTTGAGGCAACTAACCTAATCCAGCTAAAGCTGTGGCAAGCCTCTCTAGCAGAATGGCGATCGCTGCTAGTTAGACGAGTGCCGCTCTATGCTGTTTGGCTAGCGAGTTTGATTGGGCTCTACGTCATCAATGTGAGTGAAACGCTCGCTGAAACTGACTTGGCCAGCGGCTGGGCAGACCGCTATCCCGATAGCTGGTTCGATCTTTTATGGCTGCTTGATGCCTTTGGCCAGTTCTTTTATCAGCCTCTAGGCTTTCGATCGCCTGCGGATGGCCTCTCAATCGTGGCTTTTATAATTGGATTTGTCTATCTATATCGAACGCACCGGTGGCGGCTGGCCTATCTCTGTAGCCCTTTTGTGGTGACAATACTGGCCTCTTACTTACACAAGTACCCGTTTAGAAATCGGCTGATTGTGTTTTTGACCCCCTACGCGCTGGCCATTCTAGCAGAGGGCATTTCACTGCTGATTCGACGATGGCGCAAAGGGCCTAAGGTTATAGGCGTGATGGGTTTGGCGCTAGCAGCACTATTGTTGTTGCAGCCGCTGGGTCATACGCTAGCCTGGGTGGTAAAGCCAGAGCGGGCTCATTTTGATGACGTTCGGCCTGCGATCGCTCATATCCAAAAGCACTGGCAGCCTGGCGATAAGGTCTACGTATTTCGCTGGGCACAGCTTCAGTTTTCTTACTATCAGCCCAAATTCAGCCTTTCACAAAACGATGTCATTCTCGCACAGATAGACGATCCGAGCCTCTTTAAAGTAGAAGAACGTGATTTACAGCAGCTTTCTGAAGAAATTGATCAGCTAAAAGCAACAGAGTTAAAGAACGTTTCAAGAGTCTGGTTTTTGCTAGCGCGTAAAGACGAAGAAGACGCCACCGCTATTTCTAGCGAACTCGATCGTATTAGCACCTCCCTAGAAAGAACATACTATCCCGATGTCGTTCTAAGCCTGCAAGCGCTGTCTAACTAGCGCTGTCTAACTAGCGCTGGCTAACTGAGGCGCTGCACCTATGGCACAAGTGCAAAATCTCCCACTCCCCCTCTCTAGCAACCACCTCACCAGTTACATCAGGATGCCATCCGACCTGTGTCAGCAAATAGCTTGCGCCGTACGATTTGGCCAGCGCCATCAGCTCCTCACCACTGCGCTGACGATATAGCTCATACGTATAGTCAGCCGACATCATCTGTGGACTCAGCGGCCCTAAAATCTCTTCTAGCCGAGACTGCCAGATCACAATTCCTTTGTCGGTAAACGGAAAGCTTTTAAAGGTCACCACCACAGAGCGCTCGGCGTAGAAACGAAACGCCTCATCAGAAGGGGGCACTAGCACCAATGCATCTGGCGGGCTCACTGCTTTGAACTGAAGCGCAACTTGTGCCAGTGAGTCTTTGGGCGGGGCATACAGCCTTATTTTTCGGTGTAGCGGTGTGAGCGCCTTGCCCTCTGCTAGGCTGGCTATTCCACCAGATAGATGCAGGCATAAGTAAAGCACCAGTCCAAGGGTAGCGACCTTTCTGTAGGGTCTAGAACGCCGGAAGAATGTTGGGAAAGGCTGCTGTAGCAGCGGATAGGCCAAGCTGGCAAAGAGCACCGGGAAAAAAGACCAGCAGGCCAAGATGACAATAAAGAAAAGGCTATAGGTGAGCGTAACTGCACGCTGACGATGGAGCGAAAGGCTATTTAGCCGAATAAGTGGCTTCAGCGCGGACTGTAGAGACGATTGCCCAGACAGTTGAGGAGGCATCTGCTTGGCAGCCGCTAATCTTGCGACCAGCAGCACTACAACAAATGCTAGCAACAAAGCGGGCCCTATATTGTCAACTAACGGCATTGCTAGCAGCAGCAGGCTTACCGGATAGTTTTTACGCTGGTGATATTCACTGGACACAACGCTAAGCGTAATCCAGACAGTAATCATAGCAAAAGGGGTCGCTCTGGCGAACTGAAGCTTGGCGACTAGCGCTAAAGCGATTTGTTCTACAAACACATAGCCTACTAGCAGTAGCACGCAGGTCATCACAAGCGTTAAGGCCAAGTCTCTCTTGTGGGTTGGCTCCAGCTTGTCTGAAAGCTGAAGCATCACAAAGCCCGATGCCATCAGCAGGGCAAACTCTCTCCATTCTTTTGTCGGAAATGATGACAAAATGATGTGATGGGGATGACGTATGTAGCCATACAGATGAACAAATGTCGCATCGGACAGGGCTTCGCTGCTAGTATTACCAGCCATAACCATCGGCACATATACCAGCGCAACGCAGCCGCTAAACAGTAAGCAGGCCCCTATAAATTGACCGACAGACTTCCAGGAAGGAGGGAAGGAAGGCTGGCTAGCAGACTGACCGAACCGCCTGCGTATAACAGTCCCTAACAACAGACTAGGGGCCCATAAACAGGCCGGTAGAAAGCCAATCAAAAACTGCAACAGAGTAGCTAGGCCAAACAGCAGGTAGCCTAGTCTCCAGCGCCTACGACAGCAAAAGTAAATGCCCCACACCGTAATGCCCATCGCGTAGATGGCCGAAATGGGTTCGACTCTAAAAATGTCGGTAATGCCCAGCGTACCCTTGAGTGCGGCTAGTCCTAAAAAGGCCAGCGCTACGCCCGCAAAGGCAGAGTTTGCCAAGTATCGACCTATTGACCACAGCCCCAAAATCATGGAGCCAAATGCCAGTAAAAACAGGGCAAACTGGGCAATAGGCAGGCTCAATCCTAGCTGATGAAGCGCAATCACCAGGCGGTAGTAGTAAAACCGGGGGGTAAACCCCGTCATTTCTTGAATGTAAAAGTCATGGGTGAACAAATTGCTGTCAATCAAGGCTTCGATGACGGGCACCTGATTAAAAATGTTGGCCTGTGCATACGAATAGCCATAGGCCATAAAGCTACTTAGCAGCACAAAGCTGATGGTCCAACAGGATGCGAATCGCCCTTTTTTGGGCCATTTCTGAGTGGGCTGAGACAACATGAAATAAGCATGACAGTGGGTATCTATTACTATACGGCCACTACAGGGTCGCTACTACAGGCGAGATAAATGTAGGAGAGAAAATTTGAGTGGATACCCTCCTTTGGAGGAAGCCCGCTATACTGAGGCCCGATAAGCTGGTATCAGCAGTGGGGTAAAGTGAGCTATGGCGGATGAGCTGGTACTGTTTTGGCATCGTCGAGATTTGCGGATTCGAGATAATTTGGGGCTGGCAGCAGCGCGCGATCGCACCTCGAAAGTCATCGGCGTTTTCTGCCTAGATCCTGGCATCCTAGACGGTGACGACATCGCCCCGGCCCGAGTGGCCTATATGATTGGTTCTCTAGCAGAGCTGAAAGAAAGCTACCGGTCAGTCGGCAGCGAGCTGCTGATTTTGCAAGGTGAACCGGCCAAGGCCATTCCAAAACTTGCCAGTGCCCTAGCGGCGACGGCTGTGTACTGGAACCGGGATGTAGAGCCTTACTCGCGCGATCGCGATACCCACGTCGCCGAGGCCCTCAAAGAAAAAGGGATTGAACGATCTACCCAGTACTGGGATCAACTGCTGCATCCGCCCGACGCCCTCAAAACCGGGGCGGGCGATCCGTACAAGGTATACACTCCTTTCTGGCGCAAATGGATTCAGCAGAGCAAACAGGCCCCCATGCCGGCGCTGGCCGATGTGACCGGGCTCAGTCCGCACGAGAAAGCTGTTGCCAACGATGCAGGCAATATTGAGCTGCCCACAGCTGAAGCGTTGGGCTACAAGTGGGAAAATGGGTTTTTGCTAGCGCCAGGGGAAAAGGCCGCGCTAGAACAGCTAGAGACGTTTTGCGACGATAGAAGGGCGATCGCAACCTATGACGACCAGCGCAACTACCCCGCCACCCCAGGCACCTCGCTTTTGAGCGCCGCCCTCAAATTTGGCACCTTGGGCATTCGAACCGTCTGGGAAGCCGCCGATAGCGCCTACAGCCGAGCCCGCAGCGACGAAACTCACCAAAACATTCGTACCTGGCAGCAAGAAATTGCCTGGCGTGAATTTTACCAGAGCGTTATGTACGCCTTTCCCGAGCTGGCAAAAGGCCCGTATCGCGAACCGCTCAAAGATTTTCCTTGGGATAATGACAAAACTCTATTCGACGCCTGGTGTGAGGGGCGAACGGGCTATCCAATTGTCGATGCGGCCATGCGCCAGCTCAACCAGACCGGATGGATGCACAACCGCTGCCGGATGATTGTGGCCAGCTTTTTGACCAAAGACCTGATCATCGACTGGCGCTGGGGTGAAAAGTACTTCATGCAGCATCTGTTTGATGGCGACTTGTCTTCTAACAATGGCGGCTGGCAGTGGAGCGCCTCTAGCGGTATGGATCCAAAGCCGCTGCGCATTTTCAACCCGGCTAGCCAGACCAAGAAATACGATCCAGATGCTGACTATATTCGCGAATGGCTACCCGAAATTCGCCACTTGGATACGGCGATGCTAGTGAGCGGTGATATTTCAGAGCAGGCTTTAGAAGGAACAGACTATCCTGCCAAGATTGTTGACCACAAAGAACAGCAGGCTATCTTCAAAGAGCGCTACAAGGCTCAAAAGTGAATCTAGAGCAGGTGAATCTGAGCGAGCAAATCTAATCTATTTCAGGCCTCAGAAGTCTTTGCCTGCCAACTTTGCTGTGCATACATCGGCATTTACCCGCGCTTCTGTGGAAAATACCGTCTTGCTGAGCTTCGGCCTAATGGCATGGGACTTTCTATCAGCCATCAGATTGTGACAGAACGCCACAGTGGTTCTTTGCAAGTCACCTCCGAGCTTAGCAAAGGGACCGCGCCACGATTCAAACTCCGCTGCATCAGCCTGTGTAATCCGACCCCACAGCCATATCTGTCATCACCTTTGGCCGTTTACCGAAGCGATTGGCACGGCTGCTAGACCTTGTGCCACTGCTAAACCTGGAATAGCCACCGATTTTCCACTCGCCGCAAACTGATATTTGTTCAATACAGCTCAATACAGCAAGCGCCAGGAAATCATCAGTTTTCTTCAATATTGTCAGGAACTCAGACAAAATCCGCTGAATATAAAAGCAGATGTCTGGTGCCGTTTTCTTTCACTAGTAACAGAAAGCTAGAAGCAGAAAACAACCTATCTACCCTGATGACTCTATACAGACACAGTTAATCTACCACCCGTCTGCGATTGCCTGCCATTGCCTGTCTGGGCTGTGTTTTGCTTTATGCCTCTATCGGCTGGGAACACTATTCACCAAAGAGGTGAGCCTCGTCGATTCTTCACCTGTCCTGCTACCTCGCACCATCATGAAAGCTACATCCGACTCTGTCGAACAACGGACTTCGCCGATGCCATTTTCTGGCAGCGTCGAAACGATGTTAGAGCCCTCTGATCTAGATCTGTCAAGGGTTGACGCTGATGACGTGCAGGCTGATGTGCATATCGAAGGCTTAGACTCTGCTGCCCATACAAATCCACACGCCAAGCGGACCACTGATCTCGTTAGGCTTTATCTACAAGAAATTGGCCGTGTGAGCTTGCTAGAGCGCGATGAAGAGGTCGCAGAAGCTCAGCTCGTACAGCAGCATATGGCACTGTTAAAAAAGCGGGACGAAAAAGCCACCGAAGCCGAAGGTAGCCCGCTAGCTATCTACGTAAACTTGCTTAATACGCAAGATCAGCTCAAGGCACAGCTAGGTCACAGACCCTCGCTAGAGCGCTGGGCAAAAACCGCAGGCATCGAATCTGCCACCCTCAAGCCGACTTTGGTCGAAGGCAAGCGACTGTGGGCAGAGCTAGCGGAGCTCAGCGTGGACGAGCTGGTCGATATTCAAAAAGAAGGCGCGCGGGCCAAGGAACACATGATCAAGGCGAACTTGCGCCTAGTGGTGTCAGTTGCCAAAAAGTATCAAAACCGGGGGCTAGAGCTGCTAGACCTGATTCAAGAAGGCACCTTAGGACTAGAGCGAGCCGTTGAAAAGTTTGACCCGACTAAGGGCTATCGCTTTAGCACCTACGCCTACTGGTGGATTCGTCAGGGCATTACTAGGGCGATCGCTACCCAAAGCCGTACGATTCGCCTCCCGGTTCACATCACCGAAAAACTCAATAAAATTAAGAAAGCCCAGCGCAAAATCTCACAAGCACAGGGGCATACGGCCAAAGTGGACGATGTCGCCAAAGAGCTAGACATGACCGTTGCGCAGGTGCGTGAAGTGCTGCTAAAGGTGCCTCGTGCGGTTTCATTAGACACCAAAATTGGCAAAGATCGCGACACCGAGCTGGGTGACCTGCTAGAAGCCGAAGACATTTCACCCGAAGACCGGCTAATGCGCGAGTCTTTGAAGCGAGACTTGCAGCAGCTACTGACCGATTTGACCGCTCGCGAACAAGAGGTCATCACTCTGCGCTTTGGTTTGGGCGATGGTGTTCCCTACTCTCTCGCAGAGATTGGCCGCACGCTAGAGCTATCGCGTGAGCGAGTGCGTCAAATCGAGTCAAAGGCACTGCAAAAGCTTCGTCAGCCCAAGCGTCGCAATCGGGTACGGGACTATCTAGAGTCGCTAGATTAGGTCTGCTGTAGCAAGGCTCAAGCGAGGAAGCTTAAGCTATGAAGCCTAAGTTATATCTGCTGCTCATTAAGGATCTCTATGCGGCTTTCGGGAATGGCCCGAGAGGTAACAGGCACTCTGCCTGTGTGCATACAAATCCAGGCATGACGCAGCATCAGGCCCGCGTCGCCGCTTTGCGGATCGTCTAGAAAATAGCTGTGGCCTAGGCGATCGTACCTGTTGTTAAAGTCATCGCAGTCGATGGCATATACGTTCTTAGGCACTTTTTCCATGCGCTCGGGCCCCGTGTGTCCGAGCCGACGCGAAGCGGATGCACTGCTAACATTAGCGACCTTGCTCGCCCGCAGCGCCAAATCATCAGCGGCGTAGTACACCACCACATTACGACTCATCGGTGGAATCACGCCGCCCGATTTACCGGGCTCTAGCGTTTCGTTAACCACGTCAGCCGCCGCCATAAACACGTTGCGAAATAGCAAGGTTAGCCCGCTTTGAGGATAGTACTTAGCCGAGAGCTGCAAAGCCTCACGCAGGACCCGGTTGCCCATAGAAAAAGCGAGGACATTGACTCGCTTGAGGCAAGGGTTCTCCAGGGTGCTATTTTCTTCGCGCCAGTCTAAAAACTTTTGCAGCAGACGCATGTAGGCGAGTCCGCTAGCATCGGCGGCTTTTTGATCGTCGTAGTAGTCTCTAACTTTGCCAAAGTCGTTATCGCAGGGCCAAACGAGTGGGATAACGACAATCTTAGGACTTTGGGCATCCTCTCGCTTGCTCAGCTGCTGTCTTGCATCGAGCAGAATTTGCAGTCTCTCAGCTTGCATAAAGGCCTGCTCTGGCAGGGTAGAAAAGCCGTGAAGGAAAAAGAGAAGCTGATCGGCTTCTAGGCTTTTAAGCTGGTCGAAAAAGTTGGCGCTACCGATTTCGGTGTAGTTGGAAGGGCCGTTGCGTCGACAGCAATAAAAGGACTGCTCGGCCTGATTATTGTCTAGAACAAAGTTGATAGAACGCGAAAGGCGAAAGTCTGAACCTTCGGTGGGTAGAGGGGTGAGGCCCTGCTCTAGCACGCGGTTGGTTACAAACAGCATAGGCGGCTTTTGTATGGGCTTTTTTTCAGGCTAGGCACCCTTATAGCAGGCTATCAATGGTGACGGCAAAAAGGGCAGAAAGCGCCGTAATGCCTAATCCGATGAATGGGTTTTGTCCCTGGCTGACCGCAAAGGAGGTGATAACACCTGCACCTAGAGCAGCGATGACCAGCGAAGCTATCCAGTCTTTACGGATTTTGTTATGCATAGATTACCTGTCCCTTATATATGTGGACGACTCCGTTCACTGCTTTCACGCTATCACCTGGGTGTAACCAGCATCGTGCGATCACCCCTGATGTGTAACGAACCGTTTTAATGAGATAGCTTTCTTAATAGCAATCTCATTTTTAAGGATGTATTGCTTCAAGGCGCTTATCTTAGATGGCATGTGCCCGATGGCACACCCTTATTGGCGAGCCGTATTACCGTCTTTGACCCAGCCTTCTTGGCCACTGCTGAGCTGAACTTTGAGCCAGCCGCTTTCCTCTTCTAAAACGGTGAGAATGGCCTCATAGCCAACGCCACCAATATTGGTATATTCTGTGCCGGGGCCATCGCGCAAAACTAGGCCCACGGGCTGAGTGACATAGGCCGTATAGCTACCTGCGGGGGCGGCTTCGGACTCAGGCTCGGCGGGTGTTTCGGGTTCGGCTGAGCTTTCTGATGCCTGAGGCGACGACTGAGCGGGTTCTTGGGCGGGTTCTTGGGGTGAAACAGCCGCTGCGCGATCTTCTGGCAGGTCGTTGTCATAAATTGGGCGATCTGGTGGCTCTGCGCTGCTGGCCATAAAATAGCGCACCATCGCCGCGCCAGCCAGACTCATAATCAGCATCGCTAGAATGACGCCCAGAATAAATTTACTCAGACCTAGGAAGAAGTTTTTCATCACCATATCAACAGTAAAGATGCCAGAGTCATACGGTTATAGCGTGAAGTGGACGATCGGTAAAGGCTAACTCTCATCTTGGCGCTGCTGCTCGATTCTATCGGCGAGCGGCGTTTGCCGAGAGGCCAACCGAGCCCGTCCAGCCGCCGCCCAGTCTTGTAGGGCTTCTATTTGCTGCTGCGCAGTACGAGCGAGCGGAATGATTTGGCTAACGGCTTCCAAAATGTCGTCGCTAGTAAAGTCACGGTTTTGGCTAAAGCCAATGTGCATGGCCTCAATGATGGACTGCTCTATTTCTGCACCCGAAAAGTCGGGGGTTTCGTAGGCTAGGCGGCTAAGGTCGTAGCTGGCTAGGTTGTGAGGACGCAGGCGCGAAAGGTGGACAGAAAAGATGGCCTGTCGCTCTTCTTGGCTGGGCAGGCCAACGAAAAAGATTTCGTCAAAACGACCCCGGCGGAGCATTTCGGGCGGCAGGGCCTGGATGTTGTTGGCGGTGGCGACGACGAAGACGGGGGAGGATTTTTCGGCCAGCCAGGTGATGAACGTGCCAAAGACGCGGCTGGTTGTGCCAGAATCTCCTCGCCCGTCGAAGCCTGCAAAGGCTTTGTCGATTTCGTCAATCCATAGAATACAGGGGGCAAGGGCCTCAGCAAGCTGGATCATCTGGCGGGTGCGGGCTTCGGATTCACCGACGAGGCCACCGAACAGCCTGCCAACGTCTAGGCGCAACAGTGGGAGGTGCCAGTGGTGGGCGATCGCCTTTGCCGTTAGCGATTTGCCCGTTCCTTGAATGCCAACTAGCATCAGTCCGCGCGGATGGGGCAGGCCGTACTGCCTAGCCCGCTGCGAGAAGGCACCGCCGCGCTTAATTAGCCAGTCTTTGAGGCTATCGAGCCCGCCGATGTCTGAAATTTTTTCGCTGGCAGGATAAAACTCTAAGATTTGAGTTTGCCGAATTGTCTGCCGCTTTTCTTCTAAAATCAGATCGATGTCTTCGGGCTCGAAGGTGCCGTGGGCGGCAATGCCCCGAGCCAGCACGCGGCGAATACGCTCTAAGGCGAGGCCTTGGCACGAACGCACCAGCTCGTCAGTATCGCGCGAAGACAGCGGGCTACTGGTGGCGCTCAGCAGCCGCTCGACTTCGCCGCGAATTTCGTGGGTGTCGGGTAGGGGAAATTCTAAGATGGTGATGCTGCTGCTCAGATCGTCTGGAACGGTGATCTGAGCGGAGAGAATGACAATATTTTTGGGCTGAGCTTTGAGCAGCTTTAGCAGGTTGCGCAGTTTGCGTGAGATGGCAATGTCGTCTAAAAAGCGGTGATAGTCTTTTAGGACAAAAATCGCAGCAGCGGTGGCGGGCAGCTTTTCGATCAGCTCTAGAGCCTGAAGCGGGTTGCGACGGCCAAAGCCCTGGTCGTTGGGGTTGCCCTGATAGCCATCGACGTAGTCCCAGGTATAGATGGCGCGAGCGCCGCCGATTTCTTGGGCGCACTGCGCGATCGCAGCTTCAGCCCGTTCTTCTTCACGGGTTGGAATGTAGATGAGTGGATAGCGCGATCGCACCAATAAACTCAACTCTTCACGAAAGCTCATGGCAGCGCTCCTCAATCAAGTCCTGTCCTAAATCATAAGCCCTTACCCAGCACAAAAAAATGGCCAAGTGCGCTATCGAGATTGCGATAACAGCCGCTCGGCCATGATTAGACTTGAATGACTTGGATAGATCTTACGTTTGTACAGATCTTTGATTACCTATACAAAAGCACCACTCGCTAGCTGCTGGACCTGAGCAGAGCTGAGCGCATCGTTAAAGATTTGCAGCTCATCTACCCCTCCTAGCAAACCATTTTTGTTTTGTCTGCCAAACGTGCCATCAGCAAATCGGGTACTGCCGTTGGTGTTACCTAGGCCAATGCGATCGCCGTGTGACAGCAATTGTGTTCCTTGCTCGGTGCCTAACTTTTCCCCATCTAGATAAGCGGTCAGCGTGTCAGGCTGCAGCGTCTTCTCGCCGTCTACTACTAGCGCAACGTGATGCCACTTGTCGTCTTGAATCTCGTCGGTTGCGATCCAGTTGCCTTCAGCCCATTTACCGTTACTCCATCCTCCTGCAAACAGAGTGTCATTCTCTAAATAGATATTCACACCGCGCGTACGACCGCCTTCTTCATAGATGACCTGTTTCTTTTCCCCAGACGCCTCGCCTGCTTTAAACCACATTGAGACTGTTCTTTCAGGGTGAGTGCCTAGGTTAATGTCTTTAGAATTGTTAATGCTCACAAAACTATTTCTACCGTTTAGGTCAGCCGCTTGACCAAACTTACCCTTATTCCAGCGCGTATTTTTTAGCTGGCCGTTGTTGTTCTTGCCAACCGTGGAGGTGTCTGCTGCCATCTGGCCGCTGCCTTCATCAAAGCTAAGACGAGCAACAGGGGCAAGCTCGCTTGGAAACGTTGGCGCATTTGTGGGCGAGCTGGGATTGGGTGCTGGCTTCGGGGGCGAATCGGTTGGAGAAGGAACAGTGGGAGAGGGATCATTTGGCGCTGGGCTAGAGACGTCGATAGGTGGAACTGACGTGCCACCAGAGGTATTCCCTTTACCAGCTAAGGAAAGATTATCAATAGCAACAAAGTCTTTGGCATCTTTGATTTTTTCTGCATTCACTTGAAACAACAGATAGTCATAGCCCTTGCCCAAATTCACATCGGTAGAAATTGTCTTCCAGTCAAACAAGCCTCCGTTTTGCTGATTAAAGTTTAGGCTAGCAAGCTGGGTTCGCTGCATCGGCAAGGTACCCACCTGATAAGGTCCTGCTGTTTGATGAGAGATATTGTCAAACTGACCGTTGACGCCCCAAAAGCTGACCGTCACGTTGTTGGCATCGAAAGATCTTTTCCCTGCATCTACGTTCTTTAGATCAAAACTCAGCGTCTGCTGACCGCGATGAACTTTCTCGTTGTTAACGACTTGGCCAATGTAATTGGTGCTATCACCAGGGACAGAAATCTTGCCAGCGCCGCCCGTCACTTTAACCCCTTTACTGGCAAACCAACCTTGGTCCGCCCACTGTGAGTTATCGTTACCTGGGATCTGAAGCTTCGTGCTCGAAAAATCTCCATTGGTAAAAGCATTGACATAGCTCGCAGGCTGCACGTTCAAGGTTTGCTTGACGCTGGTCGTTTTGCCCTGGCTGTCCCATACAGTCAAAGAGACATTTTGAGGTCCGGCTTTGTCAAACACATGGGTAATTTCACGGCCAAATCGATCAACGCTGCCGTTGCCGTCTAAATCCCAGGCATAGCCGGCGATTCCTTTACTATCTAGCTTGGCTACATTAGGGTTGCCACCACGTAGCGGGTCAGCATCTTGAGAGGTACCAGCATCAAAGTCAAAGGCTAGGCCGCCCACCGCCTTAGTCTCAAACTTTGCAGTGGGCGCTTGGTTACCAGTTTTACTATCGAACTTGTTGTTCTTTAGCTTTAAATAGGCTGCAAAATCATTCAATCCGCCTTGCCCTGATGGCACACCAGCTTCACCCAGGTTGTAGGTGTTTTCTGAAAAGCTGCTGTTGCTAAGTGCTGGCGCAATATACTCTTTTTCGGTATTAGGCGGGGCGATATCTGCGCCTAGCTCAAACCCAGCAACGGTTAGATTATCGAATACAGATCCGTAGCTTTCTTGGTTGACCAGTATCCCGGCACCAACCGCTTTGCGGATACCAATATCGTTACCCAGCACAATGCCGTCTTTAAGATCGACATTAGAGCTGTACTGTACAGAAGCCCCTCTAAAACGATTGCTCCACAGCTTGAAGTCTTTAATTAGCGATCGCCCCTGATGAGCAGTCTCGGGCTCTTTTGTATTAAAGGCTAGCTCGCCGTCAAAGTTAGTATTGTGAGCCCAAACGCGTAGACCCACTGCGGCGTTGTAGCTCTCAAAGCCTTCAACGGTCGCCATCGGCACGTCGCGGATGTCTACTTCCTTTTGATCCGCTGGAAACAGCTTTTTCAGCTCTGGCGGTAGCTTGCTGACTTCTAGCGTGGTCACATCTCGAAAATGTTTGCTATTGAGCGCACTGCCAAACAGCGTAAGTCCAGCGCTATTAGAGCTAATAGCTTTGTTATTTTTGTTTTCGATCAGCGCCGCCCCCTGGGTCCAGAAGCCATCGCCTTCTACGCCAAAATCAAAGCGGCGATCGCGTGCCTCTCGCTGTCGATTGAAATCCGTTAGGGGAATGCCGGTGGATTTGATTGTTAGGTTGTTGGTCCAAGAGCCAATTTCATTACCAGATTCAGCGGCGATACCCGCACCAACAACATCAAATACAACATTGTCTGAAAGGTTCGCAAAGCTGTCGTGCTGTACAATCCCCCAGCCAGGGCTTCCCTCTACCGCGTTACCGCGAACGGTTGCGGCTTTCCCTTTGATATCGTCTGTGCCAGTGCGATGCAGGTGCAGCGAATAGCGGCCCCTAGGGTTTGTGCCGTTGCCTTTAGAGCCATCTACGTTTTTGCCCGGATCGTCTACCAGTTTGGACTTATCAGAACGACCAAGATCGTAGAAGCCTGCGTTAACCACGCTGACGTTCGGGTTGTGCATCAACATAACGTGGGCGCGTCGGTTGATGGGCGCATTTTTGCCGTTTTCGGTCTCAAAGGTGACGTTACGCGTAATGTTGCCGGCGTACAGCGTCAGCTTATCTGCAGAATTAGCAATGTTGCTACGAACATGATCGAAACGCAAGACATTGCGATTGCCCGATTTGATATCTTCGTTGACAAAGCGAACTTCTTTACCCTGGATGCTAGTGACAGTCAGCACTTCGTCTTGAAACTTGGAGTTGTCGCTGTGTTTGCCCCGAGAGTCGTAGCGGGTGCCGCCTAGAACAATGCGATCGCCCACCTTCCATCCAACAGGTGCGTCTTTGAATTTTAAGACGCTCGATCCTTTGGTCACATCACCGACGAGCGCTAGCTGGTCAGCTTTATCTGCCCCGTAGATATTAACCACACCTCGGCTAACAAGCCCCTTACTTAGCTGTGATGGGTCCCATTTAGAATCGAGGGCGCTGTCACTAGTAAAAATAATCCGGGCTCTTTTATCCGCAGACACTGACCGTCCTGCCGTTCCCACGTCTAACTGACCAGTCGCAGCGTTGAGAATTGTTTTAACTTTTAGCTGAGTGTCTTGGTTGGTTGCAAACTTAAGGTCGCCTTCAACTGCAACAGTTTCAATCCGGGCGTCACTTATTTGGTCATAAGTAACAACGCTCCCTTTCTCGATTAAGACTTTGGCCTTGTCCGTAGGCACAAAGCCGTTGTTCCAGGTTTTAGGATCAGACCAGGCACCACTTTTGACGGCTATATGCGTGTACTGGGTGCTGTCAATTAACTTCTGAACAGGGTCGTTCATATGGTGGGCATGGTGGGCACCGCTATTAGCACTGCCCATGGATGCATTTTTCATGTAAATGGTTCTCCTGATGGTCGCGACAGCAGCGCAACAAGCGTGCAGCCGCGTTAATTTTCTGGTTTATTTTTGGTTGTATAGAGCTGTTCTTGTAGAGCTAGTTTGTGCAACTGACACGCATACCCGAACGCGCATCTGCCCAGACAAGCGTCAACGAAAGCTTGCCCAACAGAAACTAGGACTGCGAAAAATAGGTCTGCAAAAACATTTGCCTTCTCAAAAGCTGTAGTAATTTCTGCCTACGGTGCTTTTCTAAGAAGAAAGTTGTGAGTAAAATTAGCCGTTCAATGTAACGCCTTAGATAATGACAGATTCGGAGATGCAATCAACTCGTGACGATGATCAATCTGTAGTAATCAATCTGTAGTAGTAATCAATCCAGGACGATAATCGAGTGAGCATGCTCTGCTCTCGCTCGAACTGTTCTTATTCAAGCCTTGATCAGAATTTATGTCAACTTCACGGTTGTTGTTGTGAAAGGTCTACCCGTGCTGCTTGTTGAGAACTATCCGGAAAAGGTGAGACTCAATTCCTTCAAAGGCCTTCAAGGCCTTACCCTTAGCTAAAGCGCAAAATATCCAACATCAGTTGAAGATCTCTTAGTTGAAAATCTAAGCTCGTTCAAAAAGCGTGAACCCGTCTGCGAGTACTGGCTTCAGCAGTTTCGATGCTGGCAGCTTTGCAAAGTTGTTTGAAATTCAAAAAAGTGAGCTGCCCACTCACTATCAATAATTGACGGAATATAGAAATTGACTCATAAGTAAAACAAATTAAAAACCTCTCTTTTTTTATCCGGACATTCAAAATCAGATTGGCAGGAAGTTAGCCAAACACCTAGCCAGGTAGCAGACCAAGTGGACAGATGGGACTTAACTAGGAAGAACTTTACCCACGAGAGGCCGATAGTGAGGGAGTAGCTACAAGAACCTGGCCAGGAAGAACTTAGCTAGGAAAGCTTTGAGCGACGCGAAATAGTTTTATTCTTGACACAGTCAATGTGGCAGCTATGCGATCACGCTTTAAAGAAGCCAAAGCAAAAAGGCAAAAGCGGCTGTAAGCTTGCTGTGGCAGCTGATACATTGACACTATACCGAACGATCGGTTTAATAAATTTACAGTGTCCATCTTTCTCACAAAGCTGCCTTATATCCTTATGTTGAAGCTCTACGGCCACCCGCTATCTGGCAATGCCTACAAGGTGAGGCTGCTGCTCGCTTTTCTTGGCGTGGACTATGAAAATGTTGAGGTTGCCCTAGAGCGCGGTGAGCATCAGCAGCCACCTTTTTTGGCGCTCAATCCTTTTGCACAAGTACCTGTGCTGGTTGATGGCGATACAATTTTGGCTGATGCTCAAGCGATTTTGGTGTACTTGGCCAGGCAGTATGGCGCAGAAAACGCTGACGAATGGCTGCCGCTAGAGCCACTGCCACTGGCGAGCGTCATGCGCTGGCTATCTACAACGGCAGGAGAAATTCGTCAGGGGCCAGAATCTGCTCGGCTCTATCATCTCTTTAAGGTGTCAAAGATAGACATCGATCAAACGACTAAAAAGTCAACATTTATTTTGCAGCAGCTAGAGCAACACCTCAATCAGCGAGAGTGGCTAGCGTGCGATCGCTTCACCATTGCCGATATTGCCGTTTTTCCTTACATAGCTCTCTCCCGCGATGGCCAAGTGCCCTTAGAGGTTTATCCTTGGGTCATGAACTGGATTGAGCGTATCAAGCAGCAGCCGGGCTTTGTCAGCATGCCCGGAATATAGGTTTGTCAGTAAAGCACTAGGGTGCTGAGCCAGAAAGGTTGGCTCTGGCAAAGATCGACTCTAGGCAGAGGTCAGTTGTGTCAAAGGGTCAGCTTTTATTCAGAGAGCTGCCGTTTCAGGCTCGATAGCGCTGCCCAGCGATGATCAATGTCCTGCGCGGGCGGATTGTTTTTGATCTCAATCCCTTTGCAATCTGCACTACAAATTTGCTTTTGGGGAATGGCCAGACACATCTGCTCATAGAGCCACCCGTCCGGCTGAAAATATCCACTGGGCGACAAGGCTTCCACCAGGTCTTCTAGTTCTACTTCTTTTTCTAAAATCGAATCGTCTTGGACAGGTTCTTCTAGCCAGATAATTTCTGAAGTATTTACCTGAATTCTGGTGTTGTAGCTTTGCAGGCAGCGATCGCACTCTAGGGTCATGATCGCCCCGGCCTGCGCACTAACTTCTAGAAAGGTACCGCGATGGGCGACGATTACCTCGCCCTTGACAGGGGTTAGGGTCTCTAATAGAGGCAGATGCTCAGCAACCTCAAGAGCGAGCATTTTATTAGGGGCGTTGAGGATCTGGGGAATATGGATAGCTCTCATCGTCTTCTGTAATCGTGATTGACCGCTACTGATGCTAGAGTTGTGGCGTTTTTTCTACTCGTCTGACTCGTCTGTGGAGGTCTCAAAAGTAGTAGAGGTCTCAGAAGTTGTAGAGATCTCAGAAGGATCAGAAGTCTCAGCAGAGACCAGCTTAACCACCAGGTGCCGATCGGGCTCACGACCTCGGCTAAAGGTTTCAATCGTATCGTATTCGCCCAGCAAACCGTGCATCTGTCTGCGCTCAGCAGAAGACAGACCTTTGATTTCGTGCTCAGCCTTGCCGTTGTTTAGCACTTCAGAGGCAGCTTCTTCTGCAAGCGTTTTAAGCGCTAGCTGACGCTGCTGCCGATAGCCATTGATTTCGATGGTATAGGACTGCTGCTCATCAGCTGCCACGTCCATGTTGAGAATGGTATTAGCCAAGTACTGCACAGAATCTAAGGCTGCGCCGCGATCGCCAACGACTATCGCAATTTCTTCTTCAGAGAGTGAATCTGTGTTGATGGTGAGCCAATAGCTGTCGTCACCCAGGTCTCCAGTAGTTTGTACGCCGCTGACACTAGCTTCCAAGCCCTGCAGCTTCAGCAACTTTTCCAACCAGCTAATGCTTTTTTCCATCTTATTCGCCTGTGTTCGCTCTACCGTATCTCTGCTCTAACCGTATCTTGCCGTCAGCCATTCGCTATCAGATTATTTGCTGTTTGAGGCTCTGCCAGCTAGATGCTCGGCCTGCTAGATACTTAGCCGATCTTACAGCCATCAGCAGCGCATTTCTGCGAAAACTCTAGATTATTCATCTGCTGTGACTGCTCAAAACAGCAATGGTCTACCTGTCAGCTGACAGGTAGACCATTGACTCGACCATATTACTCGGGTGGCTAGTCACTCAAGCCACAGCAAGTTAGGCTCGCTATTTCGATGTCTTCTTCTTAGCGCGCTTCTTCGACTTGCTGCTATTGCTTTTTGGCTCGGCAGACTTCATAGGCTTTCCAGCAGTATTATTAGACCCGCTGACCTCTGCTTTGACAGATCGCTTGCCCGGCTCAAAGGCCAGCTTCTCACGACCATCACCACTGCTGCTACCAGCAGCTTTAGCCTGCGCATCGACAATTTGCTGCAGGTTTTCTGGGAGCGGCTCTCGCGATAAAATAAATGACTGCGCCGTCTGAAAGATATTGGCAATCACCATGTACATCAGTACGCCCGCAGGCAAGGGAAAGAATAAGAACATGCCAGAGAAAATAATCGGCGTGAACTTAGCGATCGCCTGCTGCTGATCGTTCTCACCGTCTGGGCTAGCGGCATTTCCCGAATTGGTAACCTGCTGAGAAACGTAGAGACTCAGGCCAAAAAAGATAATCATGCCGAGAATATCCCAGTGGATTTCTCCGTTGTCGCCGGTCACACCAATGCGGCCTAGCTTTTCAATAAACAAGAAACCCTTATCGGCAGCGAGTCCTGGCACCTTCGCCTGAATCGTAACATCACCAGAGGCCAGCGCCTTGATCGTTCCGTCAGGCTGAATAGCAACGAGATCTTCACCCTTTGTCACTTCCCACTCGGGGGTGATATCAACGCCTTCCTCTTTGTATTCTTCTCTCAGCTCATCCAAAGACTTATCATCAACCGAGCGCAGCTCAATTTTTGTCGTATCCCCAATCGCGAGCTTGCCGCCTGTTGGCACTACCGCGCTCACTTGAAAGTGCTCACCATCGGCAACAAACACGTTGCTAGGCTTGGTCAAAAGCGGTGCTTGCTCTACCTGCTCAATGGCCTCTTGGGGTACTAGCTTCAGGTTTACTGGCAAATTAATATCGGCAAACGGCGACCCTCTGAGCGTGGCAAACAGCGCAAAGAGAATAGGCATTTGCAGAATTACCGGAAAGCAGCCTGCTAGGGGATTACCGAAGTCTGAATAAATTTCTTTAATTTCGGCCTGCTGCTTAGTCGGATCGTCTTTATAACGCTCCTTTACTTCGGCCATGCGCTTCTGCATGATCGGGTTAGCGACCTTCATTTTTCGCATGTTGCGAATAGATCCTGCGTTGAGCGGATATAGCGCAAAGCGAATAACTAAAGTGAGGGCGACAATTGCCAGCCCGTAGCTAGGCACAATCCCATAGAAAAAGTCTAGGATTGGCAGCATTACGTTGTTTGAGAGAAAGCCGATACCGAAGTCCATGCGCGCTCGTATTTTTGTTAAGGCTATTTAGTCCAATTTATCTGAATATCGACGGGGTTGGCGATGAGTTGCATGCCAATTTTTGAGAATCGCAGACGACAGAAGCGTTCGAGCACGGTTATTTTTTCGGTTAACCGTACTCTTTTTACCAGCTTATTTTTGGCCAGTTTATCTATTGAGCTGATTGCGGCTAGCTGATCAGGCACTGCCGACTGCGCCGCTGGACACTTTGGCGCTAGGCGAAATTTTGTCTGTGATGTATTCGTACACGTCTCTAAAGTTAGGGACTGCTCGCAGTTCGATGCGGCTACCGTCTTTGAGGGTCAAAACCATATCGCCCCACATCCCCAAGCCTCTAGGCACAGTAACGACTTTAGAGACTTCGCTATAGATAATGTCTGTGCGATCGCGCCCCATCCAGCCACCTATTACCGAAATTCGTCGGCTAGTAATGCGATAGCGCAGCCAAATCGCCCGCACAATTGCCCCCACCGTCAGCGGAATACAGATGATTGTAAAGGCCAACATAAGATTGAAGAGCAGCTCGCCAACATGGGGGCCACCTTCGTAATACACGTCTTCTTTAACGGCCATGGAGATACCTCAAATTTTCTAGCGTGCTAGAGCGTTCGGCTGCTACAGCACGGCTAACTTTTGTAACAGATACTCTAATTCTCTCAAAAAGTCGTCAAAACTGCACTCAACTGCGGGTGGCCTGACGACGATAACAATTTGCCATTGAGGTGCGATCGCTAAAAAATTCGCCCTGATAATCGCCTTTAGCTGCCGCTTTATCCGGTTTCTAACCACCGCTCGCTTGTGCACTTTGCGGCTAATCGAAATCCCAAAGCGCGGCCCTGCTGCTATACCTTCCACGGGTGCAGAACGCAGCAAAAGCGCAGATGGAAAACCACCTGCGCCTTGCTTTTTTTGAGGCTGGTTACCAGTTAACCGAGAACCAGCTAGCTGAGAACCAGTCAACTGAGCCTTAATCGACTGAGAATCGTCAGCGGAGTGAGCCTTAGCTGAACTGGTCTTAGCTGAACTGGTCTTAGCTGAGCTGGCTTTAGCTGAACCGGCTGTAGCCAAACTAATAGCAGAGCAAGACTTAAGGGCCCTGAGCGCTATGTGCTGGGTCGCGGCCCGCTTACCCTTGCGGTAAACCTTAGAAAAATCGCGAGATGATCGCAATCGATTTTGTTGAGGAAGCGCCACAGTGGCCGTGCCATACCCAATAAATAACTAATCACTTGGGCCCAATCAGTCGAGGCCTAATCAGTCTGACCACTAATCATTCTGACCGCTGCTTCAGCCACTGACAGACAGACGCGATCGGCCTTTATTCCGCCGAGCCTTGATTACGTTCTGGCCATTTTTAGTTCGCATTCTGGCTCGAAAACCAGAAACACGCTTGCGTTTTCTAGAAGTTCCACCAAGGGTTCGCTTCGTCATGGGTTGATTTCTCCTGCTGCTACAGCCTTTTGACTATTGTTCTATTGCAACCCCAATCTCGCGAGATTGCCCTTAGCGTGCTTTAGCGTGTAAGGGAGAGGCTGAATTTCTTGTGCTTTTTTTGTACTGGTTTGCTCACATATGGCAAAACTTGACCCTTTCTAGCACTGATTTTTTTCAGTGCTGGCTGCAATGGCTACAAACAAGCACAGGTTTTACAGTCTACCGATTACCTCTACCTTATGCAACTGCCTCTTAGCGCTCTTCGGCGACTAGCAGCTCCCAAGTCCCCAAGTATCTGGGCAAAATGTCTCCACGCCCTTCAACCTGTAGGTTAAAGCGATGCATGCCAAAGCGGTTCGGGTTGCGAATACCTGACATCTCGATTGAAAAGCTAGTGTCTGCCGGAATGTCTTCTGCTAGGTAAATTTCTAGCTGGCTAGACTCAGGGCTCCAAATGATCTCGTCTACTGCAATTTCGCGTCCGCTGGTACTGCGACCACGGCGCACTTTAATTTGATCGGTATCAAAAGAGCCGCTGCGGTCGGTAAAAGCTTCTGGATAGCTGATACGCAGTGTGGAGGCGGCTGTTTCCATACGGGTGCCCGGGACTCGCAAAAAGTAGTAAGCGCGAGTGCTCCGAGGCTCGTTGTTTCTAAGTGTGTAAGGCAGGCGAAATTCGGAATCGACGCCGCCGAATAGAGTAATGCCTTGGTTGGTTTGAGCGACGCTAGGCTGCGTAGGCAAAACCGATAGCGTTGTAGCAACAGCCGCACCAGAAAGGGCTAATCCAGACAACAACCGAAACATAGAACGCTTAGCAGACATTCGCAACGACTCCTCAAGATAATAAGGGTAGCTAGGTGAAGTGAGATAGCAGGCTGTCAAAAAAAGACTGAGCTGCTCTTCTTATATTACGTCTAACACTGCGAGTGAAGCGTAGGCTTCTTTTGGTGGACGGTTTGTGAACTGAATGTAAACTGAAATCGAATTGAGCTGAATTGAATTGAACTGAGCGATCGCATCTGAAATCAGGTCAAAACTGACTCGTTCGAGCCCAAATCGACTGTCCCATCAGCTCGTTCTACCGGCCAATTGTGTAGTCTCACAAAGCCCTTCAAAAACTTTTACAAATAGAGGTCAACCTTTGTAATCGCGGAGACCTTAAACGATTTCTCTTCTGACAAAATTTAAGCTGCCTTGTTTAAATTTAGGAGATGCCATGACCCTGGCAATTGATAAGGACATTGCGCAAGCAAACTCGTCAGAGCCCAAAACGGCCAAAAAAATTGGCGTTCCCAAAGAAATCGCGGAGGGGGAAAGACGGGTTGCCGCAACCCCTGATACGGTCAAAAAGCTGCAAAAGCTGGGATTTGACGTGATTGTTGAGCATACTGCTGGTGAGGCAGCCAGCTTTAGCGATGATGCTTACCAAGCGGCGGGTTGCGACATTGTACACACAGCGAGCGATCTGTGGGCCCAAGCGGACGTGGTGCTCAAAGTGCAGCCGCCTCAAGACCATCCTAACGGTCAGCACGAGGCAGATATGCTGCAAGCCGATCAGTCACTAATTAGCTTTATTTGGCCTGCACAAAATCAACCGCTAGTAGACCGATTGTCTAACCGGCAGGCGACGGTGCTGGCGATGGATGCAATTCCTCGAATTAGCCGAGCGCAGAAGATGGACGCGCTTAGCTCAATGGCCAACATTGCGGGCTATAGAGCTGTAATTGAGGCAGCAAATCAGTTTGGTCGTTTCTTTACCGGGCAGATTACGGCGGCGGGCAAGGTGCCCCCGGCCAAGGTGCTGGTAATTGGAGCGGGCGTTGCGGGCCTAGCGGCTATCGGCGCGGCTAAAAGCCTGGGTGCGATTGTGCGGGCTTTTGACACGCGGCCTGTAGTGAAAGAGCAGGTAGAGAGCCTGGGCGCTGAGTTTTTGGAGCTGACCTTTGAGGAGGACGGCACCGGATCTGGTGGCTATGCCAAAACCATGAGTCCCGAGTTTATCGCAGCAGAAATGGAGCTGTTTGCCGAGCAGGCGCGGGATGTTGACATTATTATTACGACGGCGCTAATTCCGGGCAAGCGCGCGCCGCTGTTGATTACTCAAGAGACCGCTGAGAGCATGAAGGCGGGCTCGGTAATTGTGGATATGGCGGCTGAGCAGGGCGGTAACTGCGCGGTGACAAAGCCGGGTGAGGTCTATGTGCACAACGGCGTAACGATTGTGGGCATTACTGATTTTCCGAGTCGAATGGCGAGTCAGGCCAGCCAGCTATATGGCACCAACTTGTACCACCTGCTCAGCGACATGGGCGGCTCTGACGATTACAAGGTTGACTTTGAAGATGAAGCAGTGCGTGGCGCGCTAATTACGCATGCAGGTGAGATCACCTGGCCCGCACCAAAGCCAGAGAAGCCGCCCGCCCCCCCGGCAGTGGCAAAGCCAGCGATCGCACCCCAGCCAGTTGCCGAAGAAAAGGCCAGCTCTGGCCTGGTGCGATCGGTAGGCATCATAGCGCTAGCTTCCGGCCTAGTTGCCGTTGGCCTCACGGCTCCACCGTCTTTCCTCTCTCACTTTACGGTGTTTGTTTTGGCTTGCTTTGTCGGCTGGCAGGTAATTTGGAATGTCAGCCCGTCGCTGCACACACCGCTAATGAGCGTAACGAATGCGATTAGCGGCATCATCATCCTCGGTGGCCTGCTGCAGGTTTCTAGCGAGTGGTCTACGACGACGGTGCTAGGTGCGATCGCTATTCTAGTCGGCACCATCAACATCTCTGGTGGCTTTTTAGTCACCCAGCGCATGCTCAAAATGTTCCGCAAGTAGGCTGTTTCACCCGTCAAAAAAAGGCGAAAAGCAACGTGCGAAAAGACAGCGAAAACAAAAACACGCATCTCTAGATCGCTACAGCAAAGAAAGGAATTAATTAATGTCAAATAATTTAGTGACGGTCGCATACATTGCGGCAATTGTGTTGTTTATTTTGAGCCTGGGCGGACTGTCAAACCAGGAAACGGCTAAGCGTGGCAACTATTACGGCATGGCCGGAATGGCGTTGGCCATCGGCGCAACTGCCTTTGGGGCGGGCGTGACCAACTATACGGCCCTGATTGCGGTAATTGTGCCAGGTGTGGTGATTGGGGCGTTTTTAGCCTCTCGGGTAGAGATGACAGAAATGCCGGAACTGGTGGCAGTGCTCCACAGCTTTGTGGGTCTAGCTGCGGTGCTAGTTGGCATTGGCAATTACCTGCAGCCCGAATCTGGCTTGGTGGGTGCAGAAGAAACCATTCACATGATTGAAATCTATGTGGGTGTATTTATTGGGGCAGTGACCTTTACCGGCTCAGTGATTGCTTTTGGCAAGCTGAAGGCAATCATTAGCAGCAAGCCGCTAACGCTGCCTGGACGCCATCTACTAAACATTGGGCTGCTGGTTGGTACGGTAGCGCTGGGCTTTGTGTTTATGGGCAGTGCTGGCACCGCTGGGCTACCCGCACTGTTGGGCATGTGTGCGCTAGCAGGGCTGTTGGGCATGCACTTGGTAGCAGCGATTGGCGGCGCAGATATGCCGGTCGTGATTTCTATGCTGAACAGCTATTCTGGCTGGGCGGCAGCGGCGGCAGGCTTCATGCTCTCGAACGATTTGCTGATTGTTACCGGGGCACTGGTCGGCAGCAGCGGCGCGATTTTGAGCATCATTATGTGTCAGGCAATGAACCGCTCTTTTATCAGTGTGATTTTGGGTGGCTTTGGTCAGGGCGCGACGGCTGGTGGTGCTGGTAGCAGTGCGCCAGGTGGTGAGGCAACGGCAACAACGGTAGAAGATACCGTAGAGCTGCTAAACGATGCGAGCAGTGTAATTATTACGCCGGGGTATGGCATGGCAGTGGCGCAGGCGCAGCATGCGGTAGCTGATATTACCAAGATTTTGCGCGATCGCGGCACCCAAGTTCGCTTTGGCATTCACCCGGTTGCGGGTCGCTTGCCGGGTCATATGAATGTGCTGCTAGCTGAGGCCAACGTTCCTTATGATGTCGTTCTAGAAATGGACGAAATCAATGAAGACTTTTCTGATACGGACGTGGTGCTGGTGATTGGTGCAAACGATACGGTGAATCCGAGTGCGCTGGACGACCCTGCTAGCCCAATTGCTGGGATGCCGGTTTTGGCAGTGTGGGACGCGGCGAATGTGGTGGTGATGAAGCGCAGTTTGTCTGTGGGCTATGCGGGTGTTGATAATCCGCTGTTCTATAAGGACAATACGCAAATGCTGTTTGGCGATGCCAAGGCAAATGTGTCAGCCATTTTGGCAGAGATGCAAAAGACGGCAAAAGTGCCTGCGATGGCGGGCCGTTAGAGATTGGATGCATAGAAAGACGAGCCTGACTAAGCTGTCATAAGACAAGCAACATCTTTCGTAGTCGGCGAAACCTTTTTTGGGGTCTCGCCGATTTTACTGTATGCGGCCTCTTTACTGTTTGATGTTGTTGAGTTGATCGAGGGCCTGTTGCTGTTTACCCAAAGGCGCTGGGGCGATAGTGAGTACAGAGCGCAACTGATAAAGCGCAGCGGGTGAATTAGTCAGGCTACCGTCGTTTTGCTGCTGGTTGGCACGGTGAGAATGCTTGATTCGATGCTTTCCCATACCTCGGGCGATACTCGTGTTGCACCTTCTTTGCAGCGGAGCATCAGCTCGCAGATATAGAGGTAATCAGCGAGTGCGTATGACTCTTCTGAAGATAATGCTGCAGTTTCATAGCTAATACCTAGCGCAGAGAACCAAAGATCGTAGATAGAGGTAACGAACTTTTCTCTTTCTGCGCGGCTCGCTTTTGCACCGGGTTCGTCGCTCTTTAGCTGTTCGAGCGATCTTACTAACCCATCGAAATTCACATCGCGAAACACATCTGCACGACTAAAGAGGTGAGCAAGGTCGAGGGCGCGGTCGAGGGCGAGGTCGCGGTCGCGGGCGAGGTCGCGGGCGAGGGCGAGGGCGAGGGCGAGGGCGAGGGCGAGGTCGAGGTCGAGGTCGAGGGCGCGGTCGAGGGCGCGGGCGAGGAAGATAGCAGAGGCTCTTTTAGCCGCAGGCTTCGATTCTTTTTCGGAGGTATCAATAGCGTTCTCTGCCCACGCCACCAGTGTTTTTAGTCGGGGCGTGCTGATGTAGCTATCCGCCTGTTTTTTCATAGCCAGCAGCAAGCTATCTGCCACTGCTCTGCCCGACATTAGCCCTGGCAGCAGCAAGAAAATCTCGCGCCAGCGACTATCGGTAATGTGCTGCTGTACAAGTGTCGGCCATTCGTTGTTATCAACTAAATACTGAGCGGTCAAATACTCTTGTAGTGTCAGATGAGAAAAAGAATACTGATCTTCCATCCGCTCTACCAAAACGCCCTGCTGCACTTCTATGGCGTTAAGCACTTTTTCACTATCTAATCCCTTTGGCGCATTCAGGTTGCTAGCCAAAAAGTCTCGAATCTGAGCAGACAGCCACCGCTGATCAAAAAAGAGCTGATCGTCTTTCATGGCGTCGTAGGCAATCTCAGAAAGCAAAATCTCTTCTTGTTCTATGCTCAGTCCTTCATAAATCTCGTCGCGCAAAATTTGATTTTCAGCCGACCACTCTTCTAGCAATATCCGCAGCGCCTTTTTGTACAGGCTGCTGCGATTGTTCGGAAATCTTTGAGACCTCCTATACACTAGACACAGATAAGTCAATAGCAGCGGCGTGTGTGCTAGCTCTTTCGAGGCTTTATTCTCCTGCTTTTGCAGCACTTCCCAGCATTTTTTGGCGGTCTTGCGCTCCCTATCTAGCGCATCGCTAAACCAATTACCCATAAACTGTTGAATCTGCTCATCGTCGAAATCAGCCATCGTTACGTTGCTAAAGCGCTGAAACGCGCTGCCCCGATAGCCAGCCGCCGCTACCCGACAAGACGCAATAAAGCGGTTGCCGTCGTAGCGATCTACAAAGTCTCGAATCGTCCGCAGCACACTGTTCAAATTGGCACTGGGCACCTCGTCCAGCCCATCGAGCATAATTAGCAAATTTCCCTGCGCTAGCGCATTTTGCATAAACGCCTCTGCCTCTGGAAAGCCGCAGGTCTTAAACTCAGCCGCAACAAACTTGGCAATATCGACATCATCCGCGTCAAAGCGCTTTAGCTCTAGCAGCACCGGAATCACGCGCGGCTGATACGTTGCCCTTTCATAGTAAAAAGTCCGCAGCGCCTCTAGCCCAACCTTTCTCAAGAACGTGCTCTTGCCCGCACCCGGCCCACCCAGCACCATCAGGTACTGCTTTTGATTCGCAATCGTGATGCCAGACTGCTTTTCGTCTTCGCGTCCGCTACTGCTGTATCCACGCAGACGATTCTGCCGAAAGGTCGCTTCCAAAGCCTCTGGATCAAACTGCAAAATGTCCTGGCTATCAAGCAGCTTTACCCCCGTATAGACCGTCGCCAGATCTACCGGCTCACGCATCCCCAGCACTCTTAGCTGGCAGTGCCGCTTCTGATACGTCTCAATATACTTACGAGAAGCGTTAAAAATAGCCTGCTTGCTCTTGTCTTTTATGCCTTTAATCGTTTGGGCAATGGCACTACCGCTTTCTGACTTTGTCGTATCGGTAATCAGGGCCGCAATCCCTTCCGCCGCAGCACCTACCAAAAATTCAGAGCCAGTCATATCGCCGCGCAGTTGGAAAACTTGCTCGCAGCATACCGCAAAGCCTTCTAGCTATCCACCACTTTCATAGTGAGCAGAGCGTACGCTTCCAGCGTTGAAATTTGAATATATTGCAGTCTCGGCGTATGACGTCTTTGCGTATCTAGTAAAGACAGAATCTGATGGGCGATTACTCTTTTTGCGGCGGATGCTGCGCTAGCACTTCTTTTAGATACTTACCCGTATAAGAGCCTTCAGTAGCTGCGATCTCTTCGGGGGTGCCCTGCGCGATGATCTGACCACCGCGATCGCCTCCTTCCGGGCCCAGATCAATCACCCAGTCGCAGCAGCGAATCACATCCAAATTGTGTTCGATCATAATCACCGAATTGCCCTTGTCTACTAGGCGCTGCACCACATCCAACAGCTTGTGCACATCGTAAAAAGAGAGTCCTGTTGTCGGCTCGTCAATCAAATACAGCGTTTTGCCCGTAGAGCGCCGTGCTAGCTCACTGGCCAGCTTCATTCGCTGCGCCTCACCGCCCGATAGGGTCGGGGCCTTTTGACCTAGCCGCACATAGCCTAGCCCCACGTCCACCATCGTCTGCAGTCGGCTCGCCGCTTTAGGAATATTCTCAAAAAACTTCAGCCCCTCTTCCGCCGTCGTATCCAACACATCTGAAATGTTCTTACCCTTGTACTTCACCTGAAGCGTCTCTCGGTTGTAGCGAGCGCCTTTACACACCTCGCACTCCACATACACATCCGGCAAAAAGTTCATTTCAATCACGTTTACGCCTTGCCCACCGCAGGCTTCACAGCGTCCGCCTTTCACATTAAAAGAGAACTGACCACGCTTGTAGCCACGCGCTTTGGCCTCAATGGTCTCGGTGTATAGGTCACGAACGACGTCGAAGATACCGGTATAGGTAGCAGGATTCGACCTTGGCGTACGACCAATAGGTGACTGGTCAATCACAATTGCCTTGTCAAGTGCTTTTAAGCCCTTGATAGGTTTCATTGCTTTGGGCTGAGGAATTTTGCTGCCAAAGTAGTGACGAATAGCGGGATACAACAGTTCGTTGATTAGGGTAGATTTACCAGAACCAGAAACGCCTGTAATGCAAACAAAGCTGCCTAACGGAATGTCAACGTCAATGCTGCGAAGATTGTTTAAGTGGGCATCGCGAATTTGAATTTGACGACCGTTGCCAGGGCGACGCTCGGCGGGGGTGTCAATCTTTTTACGATTTGAGAGATATGCACCAGTGAGCGATTCTTCGCAGTTTAGAATATCTTCTAGCTGGCCTTGTGCAACAATTTTTCCACCGTGTACACCCGCGCCAGGACCAATATCAACAATGTAGTCGGCGGCTCTCATGGTGTCTTCATCGTGCTCGACCACAATTAGCGTATTGCCTAGGCTTTTTAATCGCTGCAGCGTATTCAACAGCCGGTCATTATCTCTTTGATGCAGGCCGATGCTAGGTTCGTCTAGCACATATAGCACACCGCTGAGTCCCGCGCCGATTTGGGTGGCCAGTCGAATTCTTTGGGCCTCACCACCAGAGAGCGTACGAGCGGTTCTATCTAGCGTAAGATAGTCGAGGCCCACGTCCAATAAAAAAGTTAGGCGAGCCTTGATTTCTTTGAGGACCAGTTCGCCGATAGCAATTTGACGGTTGGTCAGTTTGGGCGCTTCGCCGTTTTCACCCACTAGCTCATAAACTCTGTCACGACATTCTCTGATCGAGACGCTGGTAAAGTCTTTGATGTTGTAGGGGCCAATTCGCACTGCAATCGATTCTGGTTTGAGCCGTGCGCCTTTGCACACTTCGCAAGGCTGATCGATCAGATATTTTTCTAGCTTCTGTTTGTAGGTCTCTGAAGAGGCTTCGTGATACTGGCGTTGCAGCATGGGCAAAACGCCTTCGTATTTGCGCTGATAGCCTTTGGCTTTGCCATAGCGAGAGTCGGTTTCTATATAGATTTTCTCTGTAGAGCCGTGCAGAACGGTGTGTCGCTGCTGGTCGGTGAGGCTAGCCCAGGTGGACTGTAGCTCGAAGCCGAAGGCCTGACCGACGCTGTAGAGTAAGGAGAAATAGTAGGTGTTGTCTTTTTCGGACCAGGGCGCGATCGCTGCATACACCGGCACATTGGGGTCAGGCACCACCAGCTCTGCCGAAAACCGTTGCAAGCTGCCCAGTCCGTGGCAGTTTGAACAGGCCCCGTAGGGCGAGTTAAACGAAAATAGCCGAGGCGACAGCTCATCCATCACCGCGCCGTGTTCAGGGCAGGCAAAGTTTTCTGAAAAGACAATATCATCTGGCCGCGACGCGGCTTGATCGCTCTCACTTTTCTGAGGTAGCACGTCAATAATCGCGATTCCATCCGAGCGTCTTAGGGCTGTACTCAACGAGTCCACCAGCCGCTCTTGCAAATCGTCTTTTTTCACCAGCCGATCTACAACAACTTCGATATCGTGCTTTTTGTTCTTGTCTAGCTCAATATTGTCGTTTAGCTCGCGCGGCTCACCGTTAATCCGTACGCGAACAAATCCCTCAGCGGCCAGTGCAGACAACAGCTTTTGGTGCGTTCCCTTCTTCCCTCGGACCACCGGTGCCAATAGCTGAAATCGAGTTTTATCGGGCAGTTCCATCACCTGATCGACCATTTGGTCAATGCTTTGAGGTGAAATAGAGCGATCGCACTGCGGACAGTGTGGCTGACCCGCCCGGCCATACAGCAGTCTGAGGTAGTCATAGATCTCCGTCACCGTTCCCACCGTAGAGCGCGGGTTATGTGAAGTAGATTTTTGATCAATAGAAATAGCCGGGCTCAGGCCCTCAATGGCATCTACGTCGGGCTTGTCTACTTGACCCAAAAACTGGCGAGCATAGGCGCTGAGCGACTCTACATAGCGCCGCTGCCCCTCTGCAAAAATCGTATCAAATGCCAGGGAAGACTTTCCTGAGCCCGAAACACCCGTAAAGACCACCATTTTGTCGCGCGGCAAGTCTAGGCTGACATTCTTTAAATTATGCTGTCGTGCGCCGCTGATCCGAATCAGGTTTTTTGTATCTGATAGGTCAATTGCACCCTTATCATCCACCGCCAGCTTGTCAACCCGCGCGGCGGGCCTTACCTTGGCTGACTTCCGAGTCTTTTTTGCAGTTGAGGCTTTAGTTGTCGTTGCTTTGGTTGCCGCCGCTTTAGTCGTTGCTGCCTTGGTTTTCTTGGCTTTAGCCGCCGTCTCTGACGTTGACTTATCCTGAGTCGATTTCTTTTTGGGGGAAGCCATAGGGTAGGGAATAAAAATTCAGGCAGGTTTTAGTCTATGCAAAAACCGCAAAAACATTTCTTCATAATAAACCAATCAATAATAAATCACTGAAGTCGTGTCGCTGGCTTCTCTCTTGAAGTCTAAATTCGCTGCCAGGGCATAGCTCTTGTCACCAGCACTTAGCCTGCATCGTCAGCCCAACTCACTTTCGCAGGCGTTGTTTCTACCAGCACTCGCCCTCTCGAAATCACCTGTCGCACCGTCGCCCGCTTCAAAATGGCCTCATACCGACTCTGCGCTTCTAAAACCAACAGGTTCGCTGGTCGCCCTTCTGCTATGCCATAGCTGTCTTTGAGGTTCAGCGTTCTAGCGCCCCCGGTCGTGACCATGTCAAAGCAGGCTTCTATTTCGGAGAGCCCCGTCATCTGACACACATGCACTGCCATATCGGCTACCGCCAGCAAGTTTCCAGTCCCCAGGCTGTACCAAGGATCTTGGATACAGTCGTGGCCCAGGCTGACATTTAGTCCGTTTTGCCAAAGCTCTTTTACTCGCGTGACGCCTCGCCGCTTTGGATAGGTGTCTGTTCGGCCTTGCAGGGTGATATTGATGAGCGGATTGGCAATGAAGTTCATCTGCGATCGCCGCAAAATACCCATTAGCTTTAGAGCATAGGCATCGTTATAAGATCCAAACGCTGTCGTATGGCTAGCAGTAACCTCACAGCTCAGGCCACTACGAATACAGTCCGCTGCCATTACTTCTAAAAATCGCGACTGCGGATCGTCTATTTCATCACAGTGAATATCAATCAGGCGGCTGTATTTCTGGGCTAGCTCAAAGATTTTGTGTACAGACCGCACGCCATCTTCACGCGTGAGTTCGTAATGAGGAATGCCGCCTATCACGTCAGCACCTAACTGCAGGGCCTCTTCTATCAGCGCCTCATTGCGCTTGTGCCCATACAGCCCATCCTGCGGAAAGGCCACAACCTGCAACGTCATCCAGCCTTTGACCGCTTCTCGCACTTCCAGCAGTCCTCTTAGCGCGCTCAGACGACGCTCGCTTACGTCTGCATGGCTGCGAACAAACAAAACGCCCTGGCTGGCCTGCTGTTTTAAGGTCTCAATCGCCCGCTTTTTGACATCGTCTACGGTCAAACTAGCTTTGCGATCGCGCCAAATATCAATCCCCTCAAACAGAGTCCCACTTTGATTCCACCTAGGCTCACCCGCCGTCAGCGCCGAATCTAAGTGAATGTGCGACTCCACAAAAGGGCTGCTCACTAGCCGCCCATCCACCGCTAGCTCAGATTGTCCCTTTACAGGTAAGTTGGGCCCAATCGCCGCGATCTTTTGATCTGCGATCGCCACATCCACCAGCGCCGCTCTGCCCACCAGCCGACAGCGCCGTAACAACAGCGTGGCATCCATACTGAGTCTTTATCTCCGTTTAACCTATTGTTAAGCTTTGGATATATCTGCCAGCAGTTATTCCAGATTGCGCTATATGAAGCAACCCAGCAAAGCCAGCCTTCCAAAGTATAAGATCGAGTGCAACGCCGCACTCTACTAGCGCTGTAACTAGATAATGCCGCATTTCAAAAAGGCTGCATTCAGCGCTCTACGCCGAAAACAATGGATCTACAGCAACGCCTTAATCAGCAACGCGTCAGACATATCATTGATAGCTACCAGCTTATGGGAGATGAAGGCACTGCCTTCGAGCACAATCTCAATCAGCTACTAAGCCAATATCCCCACCGTCTGATAGAACTTGCCCTCGTCGAAACTCTAATCAAAAGCTGGCTGAACGTGCCAATGGTCAAAGGTATTGCGTTCTTAAACGAGACCCGCAGCAAGCTCCAGCAGTGGCAGTCCACCCAGTATCGGTCAGCCCAAAACCCAGATACTCAGAAAGCATCAGACACTGAGCCTAGCTTTGCGCCCAATTTTATACTGAGTTTTACCCCTAATCAGTTTGCTCAAATCACTGGCCTTGATGCCGAAGTTACCTTTACTAATCCCGAGGCGGACGCGCTAGAAGCTGACGCGCTGTCTATCTAGATAAGACTTTCTATTTAACTCAATCTTTCACAGCCCTAGCCACAGATATCATCCCCATAACAGACACATCCGCTGCTATCAACGCTTTGACCGCACTCTGCGTCGTCGTTCCGGTTGTGTAGATGTCGTCAATCAACAAAACATTCAGCCCACAGCCAGAGCGCTGCCGCTGCAAAGCTAGGCCGACGCCAAAGGCAGACTTCAAATTCTCTTGCCGCTCTCCCAGGCCGAGCTGGTGCTGTGGCTGCGTATCTTGCACGCGGATGAGGCCCTGTTCTATCAGCGGCAAACCGCTACTGTGGCAAAACGAACGAGCAATCAGTGCCGCCTGATTGTAGCCTCGCTGACTGAGCCGATTGGCATGCAGCGGAATCGGTACAACAGATATGCTGCCTTCAGTAATTTTCAATCTGGGTCTAGCCGCTAGTCTGGCCCCTGGTCTGGCCGAGCGCTGCTTATTATGCTGCTGGTACGCCATCCACCGCTGCCCTAGCGCTGCTCCCAAGATGCTGGCGACTTCCGAACGGCGCTCGTACTTCAGCGCACGAATGGCCTGTTTGAGCGTGCCTCGGTAAGGGCCTAACGCGCCTACAGGTGTTTCACAGCTCATATCAAGCTGCCAACCGTTCTTGGGGTAGCAGTCTGCCTCGATTTGTCGCTGGCAGTCTATGCAGAAAACGTTGCTGGTAGGGCGATCGCATACCGAGCAGCCCGTCTTTAGCACCATGCCAAGCAGCGATCTTATACTCGCTGCACCCAAATATTTGGTACCGAACAAGACACTCATAGCTGATAATCTACCCATACCGAAGGATCTGCAGTAGTCACACTGTCATCCGAGAAAACTAGGCACACAAGGTTATCCTGCTCCGCTCGCTCAGCACGGCTTGAGTCATCTGAATTATTTACTCGATCAAGATGGGAGGCCACAGCAGGCTGCGTACCTGACACTGAGTATTCTGACACTGAGTATTCTGGCGCTGAATATTCTGGCGCTGAATATTTTGGGGTCGAATAGTCTGGTATCGCACCCTTTGTCATTGAGTGTGCCTGCGTTGAACATATAGTGAATTAATTTAATAACGAAATTTAGGAACTCTGTCATATTCTTCCAGATCGAATCAAAATCACACGAGCGTATAAGTAGCGAACTTTGGAATACGCATCAGATTTAGTCGACAAGCAAAAAATGAGAATACCGATATCGCTCTGCATTAAAGCATTTCAAACTTTTCATTGAGGTCTGATTCACGGTGCAGCGAGCCGCATGACAGCGTCTTTGTACGCCACTTGAACAATCGGTTTACTAAAACTTCATATAAGGATTAGAGTAGCTGAGCAGATTTACGTACGCGCTAATCGCTTCTTTGCACGCCTTCTGGGAAATAAAGACAAATGTCTCAGCAACGACCTATTATTAAGAAGCAAAATGCAGATTTACGCTGATCGGCTGAACCGGGCTCAGCCTAATGACGTAACTTTCTCTCATTTTCCTATAAAACTTTGGGTGTAGAACTTCGCAGCTACGTTTATCTCGACAACCTTCAGCCCCAGCACGCAGCTTATATTGGCACCGTTTCCATCGGATTTCTGCCTCTTCCCGGCGATGCTTCTTTGTGGATTGAAGTCTCTCCAGGAATTGAAATCAACCGAATTACTGACGTTGCGCTCAAGTCTGCAGTCGTGCGCCCTGGGGTCCAAGTCGTAGAACGACTGTACGGCGTCCTAGAAATTCATGGCAGTCAAGGTGAGGTCAAGGCCGCTGGTCGAGCCATTTTGAGCTATTTGGGCCTAAAGCAAAGCGACTCGCTCAAGCCTGAGCTGATGTCTAACCAGGTCATTCGCAACTTAGACGCGCACCACGTGCAGCTGATTAACCGTACTCGCCGAGGCAATATGATTTTGGCGGGCGAAACCCTGTATGTGATGGAGTGCCAGCCTGCGGCATATGCTGCGCTAGCAGCCAATGAAGCGGAGAAAGCGGCTTTTATCAATATTCTTCAGATTTCGGCAATTGGCAGCTTCGGGCGACTCTATTTGGGTGGGGCCGAGCAGGATATTTTGGCGGCAGCTCGCGCAGTCAAAGCGGAAATGGAGGCGTTGCCAGGGCGCTTAGACGACGATAACGACCCAGACGAGTAGCTAGTCTAGATCAAATCGCTATGAGTACGCCCCGAATTCATCCCGATACGATTGATGAGGTGCGTCAGCGGGCCGATATTGTTGATATTGTCTCCGAGCAAGTAGTCCTCAAAAAGCAGGGTAAGGACTTTGTCGGGCTGTGCCCGTTTCACGATGATAAGTCGCCAAGCTTTAGCGTTAGTCCGGCCAAGCAGTTTTACTACTGCTTTAGCTGCGGGGCCGGGGGCAATGCGTTTAAGTTTTTGATGGAGCTAGGCCAGCGCTCTTTCGCCGATGTGGTGATGGATTTAGCCCGTCACTACCAGATTCCGGTAAAGACGAGTGAGCCCGCAGAGCAGCAGGCCCTACAGCGCAAGCTGACGCTCAGAGAGCAGCTCTATGAAATTGTGGCAGTGGCGTCTAAGTTTTATGAGCATGCTTTGTTTCAGCCGGATGGTCAGCAGGCACTGACCTATTTGCAACAGGAGCGGCAGCTAAGTACCGATACGATTCGCCAGTTTGAGCTGGGCTATGCACCAGCCGGGTGGCAAACGCTGTATGGCTATCTGGTGGAGCAGAAACACTACCCGGTGAATCTGGTAGAGCAGGCTGGGCTCATTGTGCCGCGAAAGGAGGGCACAGGACACTATGACCGATTTCGCGAGCGGATTATGGTGCCGATTTACGACGCACAAAATCGGCTGATCGGCTTTGGGGGACGAGGGCTAACAGCGGATGCGAAGCCGAAGTATTTGAACTCGCCGGAAACTGAGCTATTTGATAAGGGGAGGACGCTGTACGGGCTAGATAAGGCGAAAGCTGCGATCGCCAAGCAAGATCGGGCCATTGTTGTCGAAGGCTATTTTGACGTAATTGCTCTGCACGCTGCCGGAATTACCAACGCCGTCGCATCTTTGGGAACCGCCCTCAACGCCAGCCAGGTAAAGCTGCTGCTGCGCTATACCGACTCTAAGCAAATTATTTTTAACTTCGATGCGGACGCGGCTGGTGTAAAGGCTGCCGACCGCGCAATTGGCGAAGTGGCCGATATGGCCTATCGCGGCGACGTGCAGCTGCGAGTGCTCAATATTCCCGATGGCAAAGACCCAGACGACTATCTGCGCTTGCACACACCTGAAGAATACACTGCCCTAACCGAGGCCGCACCGCTGTGGCTCGACTGGCAGATCGGCAATATCATCAGCGGCAGCGATCTGAAGCAAGCGGATCAGTTTCAGCAAACCTCGCAGGCAGTAGTCAGTCTTCTGAGCGATATTGCTAATGCTGATACGCGCACGCACTACATTCGTCACTGCGCCGAAATTTTCAGTCAGGGGGATGGCCGGATTGTGCCGCTGCTAGCGGAGAACTTGCTGGCTCAGGTGCGCCGCAAGCGTCGTAATCCTGGAAATAAAAAAGAAAGCACTAACGATGTCAAGGTGCTCAACCGCAGCTTTTTAGAAGAAGCGGAAGCGGCACTTTTACGCATCTATATTCACAACACAGACTATCGGAGTGCCATTGTAGATGGATTAGAAGGGCGCGATTTGGGCTTTAGCTTTTCGCATCATCGGGCGCTGTGGCGAATGGTGACAGCACTATCGCAAGCTGAGACATCTCAGCTAGGTGCGTCTCATGCTGGTCCACTCCATGCCTCTGAGCCACCCAACGCCTCTGAACAGACAATACTACAGACGCTGCGCAACTTTGCCTCAGAGTCTAAAGGGCCGCTGTCGCTGGTGAATCACCTGCTGTATTTAGACGAAAAAAGTCGGATAGATACGGTGCGCCCGTCGTTAATCATTCGAGCTGCGATCGCCTGTATAGAGCGCACTATGTGTGAAAAGCGCTACCGACTGCTGCTAAAGCTATGGTCTGAGAGCGACTTTACCGAGACGCCTGAAAAGCACGCCCAGTATCAAAAACAAATCATTGCCGAAAAGAAACACATTGCCGAACTTGACGAAGAGCGCAGCGTAAATTTTGTCGATCTGGCGAATGTGCCGTGGGCGGAGCAGGGAAAAAAGAATCCGTGAGGGCGCTAATTAACTCAGCACGTCACGGATTCAACAGACTATTAAGACGAGAATTTCTAAAGAGGATTAGCTACTAAAGAGAGGCCACAACGCTGCTAGAAGGCAGTGGCTCAGCAGTGAGCAGACCTTCTGTTTGTGCCATATACAGCATCAGATCCATCACTCGGTTGGAGTAGCCCCACTCGTTGTCGTACCAAGAGAGCACTTTAAAGAAGTTGGCGTTCAGCTCCATACCCGCCTTGGCATCGAAAATGCTGGAGCGAGGATCGCCCGTAAAGTCAGAGGAAACCAAGGGCTCTTCGGTATAGCCAAGAACGCCGCGCAGGCTGCCCTGAGAGGCTTCTTTCATGCGATCGCAAATCTCCGCGTAGCTAGTCTCCTGCTCTGTACGAAAAGTTAGATCAACCACAGAAACGTCTGGCGTGGGCACGCGAACCGCCATCCCCGTCAGCTTTCCAGTCAGCTCTGGCAGTACCAGCGTCACGGCCTTAGCCGCACCAGTGGACGCCGGAATCAAGTTTTGTCCCGCCCCACGGCCACTGCGCAAGTCCTTATTGCAAGGGCTGTCTACGGTGTACTGCGTCGCTGTCGCGGCGTGAATAGTGGTCATCAGGCCTTCTTTGAGGCCAAAGCTGTCGTTAATGACCTTAGCAATAGGCGCTAGGCAGTTTGTGGTGCAGCTAGCGTTGGAAACAATGCGATGTTGGTCAGGATCAAAGGTCTGGTGATTGACACCCACTAGAAAGGTTTGCACTTCACCAGGGCTCTTAGTCGGCGCAGAAATCACGACCCGCTTTGCACCTGCTTCGATGTGGGCGCTGGCCGTATCGTGCGTTGTAAAGCGGCCAGTGGCTTCGACTACATAGTCAGCGCCTAAATCACCCCAAGGCAGCTCGGCTGGGTCACGGATGGAGGTGCAAGGGATAAAGTGACTGTTAACAACGATACCGTTGTCGCGAGCTTCGACTTCGCCTGGGAAAGCACCGTGAGTAGAGTCGTACTTCAGCAGATATGCCAGGGTCTCGGGTGCGACTAAGTCATTGATGCCGACAAATTCGATATTGCGGTTGTTGACCGCTGCTCGAAAAACTAGGCGACCGATTCGACCAAATCCGTTGATGCCAACTTTTAATACAGCCATAGATGATTCAGTGAGCTTTTGCGTACCTTTTGATTTCAGCGGAAAACAGCAAGAGATATCCAATATCCACACTATTCCTTCAGAGTTGTGTTTCAAAATGTAAATAGATATCAGCAGAGCATAACAATCTGACCCACTTTCACAACGGCTTCTACAACGGCACTTTTGTAGTGAGGGCTACGGGAAGACGGCTTTCACAAACACAATACTCCGATTCCAGAAAACTGTCTGGTTTTGTAGCTGCTGAGTAAAGTGTGCCTGAATGCGTTTAATATCAGCTGTAGAAAGCCCCTGCTGCACCAGGCGATCGCAATATTTTCCGCTCATACCTAGCCACCGCTCCAACAGATTCGAGGTAACTAGAACTTCGGTTGAAAACTCTGTTACTTCTATCTGACAAACAAAGCCAGCCGTCTCAAAGGAATGCTGCAAATCTGTTGCATCCCAATTGATCATCGGATCTTTAGGGTTGTTGAAAAGATAGCTCTCAGCGTTACCTAATTGTTCATAGAGTTCGGGTTCTATCTGGGTATGATCTAGCAGTTCAGATAGTTTCTGAGCGCGTTTGGGAACAGATTCGGCTAAAACAACTTTTCCGTCGGCATGAAGCAATTGCTTGATCTGCCGGATTGATCTGAGTTTGTCTGCTGTGGCCATCAGCGCGTTTCGACCCAAGATGCCATCGAACAAGATGCCATCGAACAAGATGCCATCAAACAGAGAGGCATCAGACAGAAGGCCATCGAACAGTGCTGACAAAGGCGCGCCTGTTTGATTAGTCTTGTTCTGATTAGTCTTGTTTTGATTGGTCTTATTTTTATTCTTTCCCACTTCTACAACAACGGGTCTATCTAGCTCACTAAGGAATGGTCAAACAACTAATGTCGGATTCTTAGGAATGGCCCGATAGTTCCATTGAGGGAGCACCTCATCGTAGACAATTTCTAAGTCCCGCTTGATCTGTTCAGTGGCTTCTCGGCCAGCCAGATATTTCTGGTGAATCACGTTGACGGAGGTTTTTAATCCCTTAGAGGTGGTTGCTTTCTGCATTAAGGCAACGACAGTATCGAGGCTATTGAATAACCTGCCCTGACAGGCGCGTCCCACATGAGGGAAAAACCGTCGCTCAATGGGATTGTACTTGGAACAATAGCTGGGGTAGTGAGCGATGCGAATTTCAATGCCGATGCGATTGACTAATTGTTGCAAATCGTACTTGAAAATGTACTTGCGGGCTGAATTGCTGCCGCCGCCATCACACAGAATAAGAATAGAACGAGCGGTAGAATAACGGAGCTGGCCAATATGCAGCCAAAACCAGGCCAAGCTATCACAAGCGAATTGGGTGGTGTCCCGAGAGAGCCCCAAGTTGAGATGGCCACAATTGTGCAATGGGTCATAAATACCGTGGGGAATGACGACGCCTGTGGCCAGGGATGGGAAATCATGGTCAAATGCCTGAAATGGTCGTGTGCAGCGCACTCGGCCCTGACGATAAAGCTGTCCTAAGAACTCTCGGGCCTTGCTATCGACTGAGAAGTAGGGATTGCCTGCCGCTCGGTATTGCTCAACTAGCTCAGCAATCCGCTCGAACTGTTGGTTGCGATGGTCACTGTGCCCGCAACTGAGCACTTTCTGAATCTTCCGTAATCGCAGCTTTTTCTGGGTCATCCACCGACGAATGGTTTCGCTGCTGACAGGGCTCCCTAATTGATTGAGCTGCTCAGAGAGATGATGGGGCGATAGGTCAGTGAAGACGACGGTCCCATCGTCTGGGTCACCGGCTCTACGATGCTCTAGCAATTGGTTCAGATTCGTTTCAATCGTGCTCGCTTCAACGATCTTTTTTTCGACCACCGCCGACTTTTCGCACGCGACCAGCTGCCGGGTCATGAGGCAACTGCGGCAATTCCTGCTTACCTCGCTCTATCGTGCGGCGAGAGCAGCCAAGCACCGCTGCGAGGTATTCCATCGAACCATGGCCTAACTGCTGGGCTTGCAAGGCCGCAAACCGTCGTCGGTCTTTTTCTGAGAGCGTGACATAGAAATTGCGCAGATTCTCTTCTAAGGCTGGCGCTAACTGGTTGCGAAATTCAAATCCCATCACTCAAAATTGGCACACGCTTCTACTTCATATTAAGCGCTATGAGCGGTTTTTGGAATCTGACAATTATTGATAGCTCGTTACTAAGCATTGCGGCCTGTTCAACCAAAGCGCTGTGAGCCTGATAGGTATGCGCACAGCTATAGACACCGCCTTCTGGCACCTGGCGAACGGCCTCCCAGGTGAGCAATCCTGTACTGGCGTTGAGATCGAGCAAGACGTGGTGGCGCTGAGCGTTGAGCAAGGCGAAGAGGCGATCGCGCACCTCTCCTAGCTGTGTACCCAGCACGCCCGTTGCTCTTTGCAGCCACCGGTCTTGCTGCACATTATCGGGCCCGTAGGTCAGCGCTTCTGGCAAAGACTGCTCCAAATTACTCTCCACTAGACCTGCTAGCTGAGCCTCCCGTTTGCGGGCAACCTGCGTTTGAATATCACCTTCATAGCCCTGATTTGACGGTTGATAAAAAATCTGGCCCTGCAGACTCGTTGGCAGATACTGCTGTGCCACCCAGTGGTCGCGATAGGCATGGGGATACAGATACCCAGCACCGTGACCCAGTCCTTTCTTGTCTCGGGTGGCATCGCGCATGGCGTTGGGCACATCGGCTTCTTTTTCTTGCTGAACCGCAGCCAGAGCATCAAAAAACGCCATGACGCTGTTGCTTTTAGGCGCAGTGGCCAAGTACAGCGTGGCCTGGGCTAACGGGTAACGCCCTTCTGGCATGCCGACCCGATCAAATGCAGCGGCGCAGCCAGTGACAACCACCACCGCATTCGGGTCTGCCATGCCCACATCTTCACCCGCTAAAATCACCAGCCGCCGAAAAATGTAGCGCGGATCTTCTCCGGCGTAGACCATTTTGGCCAGCCAATACAGGGCCGCGTCAGGGTCTGAGCCGCGCACGCTTTTGATAAAGGCGCTGATAGTGTCAAAGTGAGCGTCGCCTTCTTTGTCGTACAGAACGGCTCTTTGCTGGATGGAGTCTTCAGCGACGGCTAGCGTGATCCAGATATCACCATTTGGTTGGGCAGGCGTTGTTTCTACGGCTAGCTCTAACGCATTGAGTACAGTTCTCGCATCGCCGTTGGCCACATTGACTAGATGGGCGATCGCAGCTTCATCTATCTGTACGGTGCGATCGCCATATCCTCTTTCCTCATCGCTTAGCGCCTGCTGCACAACTCGTCGTAGGTCGCTTGCCGCTAAAGGCTTTAGCTGAAACACCCGCGAGCGGCTCACCAGCGCTTTATTCACCTCAAAAAAAGGGTTCTCGGTAGTCGCGCCAATTAAGATCACAGTCCCGTTTTCGACCCAGGGCAGCAGCGCATCTTGCTGAGCCTTGTTGAACCGATGCACTTCATCGACAAACAATATTGTGCGCCGCCCCTGCTGGCCTCGATGCGCCTGAGCGAGATCGATAGCCGCTCGAATATCTTTAACGCCGCCTAGCACCGCGTTAATCGCGACAAACTGAGCCATCGTCGTGTTGGCAATTACGCGTGCCAGGGTCGTTTTACCTGTGCCAGGCGGGCCATAAAAAATCAGCGACGATAGCTGGTCGGCCTCAATAGCACGGCGCAGCAGCTTGCCAGGGCCAATAATGGCCGATTGTCCAATGAATTCGTCGAGCGATCGCGGCCTCATCCTTGCCGCCAAAGGCGCTTCTGACGCTATCAAACGCTGCCGATTTTGTTCAAACAAGTCCATTGCTGTTTCTATCCATCAAAAGCAACGCCATACAAAAATCCCACACGGAGGCAATAGCCGCATGGGATTGTCTGGTAATTACTGGCGGATGCTCAGAGATTAACGCTTGGCTAGCTTCTTCTTATTCACCTTGCGCAATCTGATCGACTCAGGCGTAACTTCTACCATCTCATCAGGGCCGATATATTCTAGAGCTCGCTCTAAGCCCATTTCCATTGGCGACTGTAGCTGAACTAGCTCATCACCAGAGGCAGCGCGGTGGTTGGTAAGCTGCTTAGCTTTACAGATATTCAGCTCTAGGTCTTGAGGGCGGTTATTCTCACCTACAACCATACCCTTATAAACCTTCGTACCAGGCTCAATAAAGAAGGTGCCTCTATCTTCAGCGTTCTTCAGCGAGTAGAAGGTTGCGACGCCTTCTTCAAACGAGATCAGTACACCGTTGCGACGAGTCTCAATCTCACCAGACATGGGGCGATACTCCAAAAAGCTGTGGTTCATGATTCCAGCGCCCCGAGTAGCCCGCATGAATTCACCCCGAAAGCCGATCAGGCCCCGAGCCGGAACGACAAACTCTAACTGCGCACGGCCATCGCCTGACACCATCATGTCCTGCAATTCAGCTTTACGCTGGCCCAATCGCTCCATACAGCCGCCTACCGCTTCTTCGGGTACGTCTAGCACCAGTTGCTCAAACGGCTCGCAGGGCTTGCTGTTCACTTCTCGGTAAATGACCTGTGGCTGAGATACTTGAAACTCGTAGCCTTCACGGCGCATGGTCTCAATCAAAATGCCAAGGTGTAATTCACCGCGACCAGAGACCGCAAAGCGATCCGGCGAGTCAGTGGGCTCTACGCGCAGGGCGACGTTAGTTTCTAGCTCGCGGAAAAGGCGATCGCGCAATTGACGAGAGGTCACAAAATCACCCTCCTGCCCAGCAAACGGTGAGTCGTTAACCGCAAAAGTCATTTGCAGCGTGGGCTCATCTACCTTAATTAGCGGCAGCGCCTGAGGATCGGTAGCACAGGTAATAGTTTCACCAATGTTGGCATCAGCAAAGCCCGCAACGGCAACCAGGTTGCCTGCAGTTGCCTCTGGAATTTCGACCCGTGAGAGTCCTTTAAATCCCATCAGCTTGCTGATTCTGCTCTTTACAATCTTGCCGTCTTCTTTCACCAGCGCGCACTGCTCGCCCTGACGAATGGTGCCGTTATGGACCTTCCCAATAACGATCCGGCCTAGATAGTCAGAATAGTCGAGCGTCGTTACCTGAAGCTGCAAAGGCTTTTCAGGATCGCCTACCGGCGGAGAAACGTGATGAATGACGGCTTCAAACAAAGGCTTCATGTCTTTGTTTTCGTCTTCCATTTTCTCTTTGGCAAAACCCGTCAGCCCAGAAGCAAAAAGATAAGGGAAATCGCACTGGTCATCATCCGCGCCCAGCTCTAGAAAAAGATCCAGCACCTTGTCTACCGCAACATGCGGATCAGCACGAGGACGATCAATTTTATTGACAATGACAATAGGACGTAGCCCTTTTTCCAGCGCCTTTTTCAAAACGAAGCGGGTCTGCGGCATGGGGCCTTCGTTGGCATCGACAATCAACAGACAGCCGTCTACCATGCCTAGCACTCGCTCAACTTCGCCACCAAAGTCTGCGTGTCCAGGCGTATCTACAATGTTGATTAGCGTGTCGCCGTAATAGACTGCTGTGTTTTTTGACAGAATCGTAATCCCTCGCTCCCGTTCCAAATCGTTAGAGTCTAGTACACAAGTAGGCACAGCTTCGTTGTCGCGAAAGATTCCAGACTGCTCTAGCAGCGCGTCTACGAGGGTGGTTTTGCCATGGTCTACGTGGGCGATGATAGCGACGTTGCGAATGGGAAGGCTCATAGGAGTCTCGGGGTGAGATTTACGTCTCTGCAATAAAGATTAATCAATTGTAACGTATGCCACAGCGACCGAACGTAACTAAGTGAGCTAATTTATACGTCCATCGCATCAGCTCTATGGACAATACTGGTGGGCAATACTGGCCTGAAACGGTCGAAGAGTCCTCTATTGCTAACCAAAAGGTTCAAAAGAAATAAGCGTTAGGGATAAATAGCCCAAAAAGAATAATGCCTGCCAGATCTGGTCGCTTCAAGTCTGATCGCCTTAGATCTGAAGCGGCTAGATCTGAAGCGGCCAAATCTGAAGGCGGCTCGCTTGACTCTGACGCAGTTCGCTCAGCGGGTATGGGCAGTTCGTTACCGCAGCGGCGGCAAAACTGGGCATCAGCTTCGTGGCCTAGCAGTTCACAGCGATCGCACATAACCCGCACAGAGTTTTGCACTTTTGTGAACTGCTGAATGAAGTTGCCGACCTGTGTGGGAATTAGGGCGACCCCCGTCATAATCATCGCAATGGTCAATCCCCGCCCCGTTTCTGTCACGGGCGTCAGATCGCCAAAGCCCACAGTCGTCATCGTGACGACCGAGAAATACACCGCATCTAGAAAAGTGCCAAAGCTTTCGGCGTTGGTTTTATGCTCGGCCTGATAAATTGCGCCAGAGTAAATAAAGATAATAGAGAACAAAGTGAACAAGATGCGGCCAAAAATTAGGCCCTCGTAGCCGCTGATGCGGTTAAACCAGTTTTTTTGCTCAAAAAAGCGAGCCAGCCGCAAAATGCGCAGCCAGCGAATGAGACGCAGAAAACGAATATCTAACGCGCTGAGCAAAAAAGGCAGAATGGCGATTAGATCGATGAGGCCATAGAGACTGAAGAAGAAGCGGAATCTGCTTTTAGCTGACCACAAACGGACAAAATACTCCAGCGTAAAGAGCGCTAAGACAATTTGGTCAGCAATGTGAACGCCTAAACGAACTGAATCGCTTAGTGGATAGGTTTGGATGGCAAAGAGAGCCGCAGATAGCAGAATGAGAAATGCGATTACGCCATTTGCCCAAACCCCTGTCCACGAATCGCTTTCGTTCAGAACCCGTCGTATCTGCTCTCGTAAAGTCATGTAGCGAGTCTATCCAATATTTTTCCCCAAGCGATAAAATCACAAAGCCTATCGTCGCCTAGCCAAAAGGTGACCTGGCAAAATCCAAGGTGAACCAGGGAAAGTCCGGTGTAATTCCGGCGCTGTGCCGCAACTGTAAAAGCCAGAACGCCTGTTTGCTTCTTCCTTTATTTCCTGCTCGCGTCGCACGAGCAGAAAGAGAAACAACTATGGTATTCATTCAAACATCCGACACGCTCACCCCTCAATCTTCTAACCCTCAACCTTCTACCCCCCAGCCTTCTAGCCCTCACTCTCTATCAAAGACATCACCCTCGTCAGAGGCACCGATAGAAGCACCGATAGAAGCACTCCCAACTGCTCGGCGTGTGGTTAACCGCGATTTGACAGCAACGGCGGTAGTGAACCAATCACCTAGCGCCCAGTCACATCAGCTTCAAGCAGCAGAGGCTAAAACCACTGAGCTCCAAGCATTGACTTCACTGTCGCTTCCTTCACTGCCGCTTCAACGTCCTTTGCTGATGGTGGGTCACGGCACCCGCAACCCCAAAGGCCGTCAAGATCTGATCGATTTTGGCCAGCTCTACCACCAAATGGACCCGTCTCGTCCGGTGATTCCCTGCTTTTTGGAGCTGACAGGCCCCAGCATTCAAGAGGGCGTAGACCAGTGTGTCGAGCAAGGCCATACCGATATTTCGGTTCTTCCTATCTTGCTATTTGCCGCTCGACATAACAAGTTTGATGTCACCGCCGAGCTAGACAGAGCCAAAGCCCGCCATGCCGAAAAGCATCCCGAGCTGACGTTTCACTACGGACGCCACTTTGGCATTACACCTGCCATTTTCGATCTGTGGCGAGCCCGGCTTGAGCTACTAGATAGACCTGAGCACAATCCTCAGAACGTCTCGCGTCAAGAAACCACCCTACTCTTTATTGGTCGGGGCTCTAGCGATCCAGATGCCAATGGCGATGTGTATAAGCTAGCTAGAATGATTTGGGAAGGCAGCGGCTACCACACTGTAGAAACTTGTTTTATCGGAATTACGCATCCTCGTTTAGAAGAGGGCTTTCGGCGATCGCGCCTCTACAAACCCAAACGCATAGTCGTTTTGCCCTACTTTATGTTTAAGGGCGTGCTAATGGAAAAAATCGATGCGATCGCCACCGAACAGCAGGCCCTTTACCCAGATATCGAAGTTGTCACCCTGCCCGAAATGGGCATTCATCCCCAGCTAATCAAAGTACTGCGCGATCGGGAGATCGAAACTCAGCTTGGTCAAGTCGCAATGAACTGCGAGGCGTGTAAATTTCGGCTTGCGGCCAAAGCTGACGGTCCCTCACAGGGTCATGGGCATAACCACGGGCATAGTCACGGGCACGATCATGGCCATGACCACAACCACTCTGCACCTGATCCCTATGCAGAACCTGAAAAATACCATCAGCGCATTTGGCAGGTGCCGTAGCCCGCAACAGATGAGGTGGACAAATGTCCACCTTTGCAGCCGCCGTTTATTTATCATTCAGCATTTCAATGCCTATTCCTGCATTCAACGTCGGCGATCGCATCCGCATTCACACCCGCCCGCCTTACCTCAAAAGCGCCGACCCTATGCCCATGCTCCGGCCTCCAGACCTTGTTGAAGTCGGAGATGAAGGCATCGTTCTTAGCCGCAGACCTGGCGGCTATCTTGGGGTACGCTTCGATCGAGGCACCTTTCTGATAGATACTCAATATATAGAGGCCGCATCACAAGAAGCCACATCAGAAGCCACATCAGACCCTGATGCAACAAAATCTCAAGCCCAAACCACCGAACAAACCACCGAACAAACCACCGAAGAAGAAGCCGCGGATTCACCACCCGATGCCGCCATCTGAGCAATCGCTCAGCGTCTCGAAAGTTTTCATAATACCGTTCAGTCCGTGTGCTACATTTAATAACCGTGGCGGTAGCGCAAAGGGTTTCCCTTATACGCTCGCCATTTATAAAAGGGGGTCGCTAGCTCAGTGGTAGAGCATTCGGCTTTTAACCGACTGGTCCTGGGTTCGAATCCCAGGCGACCCATTTTTGACTTTCGCACACACCACTCGCCAAGATCCTATATGAAGCGACTTCCCTTCGACAGCCAGCAAGTCATGCGCCGTACCGAAGACCTCATCTCAGCGGCTTCTAATCGGTATCGCATTACTGTTCAGGTTGCAAACCGCGCACAGCGACGCCGTTTTGAGGAGTTTGATAGTCTTGACGAATCCAAAATGAAGCCAGTACTTCGCGCCATTGTAGAAATGTCTGACGAGCTGACTCAGCCAGAAATCATCGGTGAATAGTCGGCCCCGAAGCAGCTAAGAAAGTCGGCCCAGTTCTCTGGCTAAACAAGCTGGTCTGATCCTCTGGCTCAATTCTAATCCTCTGGCTCAATAAAGTAGCGAAAAAGAGCGTAGCGATGAAGTTATTCCTAAAGCGATACCGTCGATTAGGGGCTTTTTTGGCTGCGCTCTTTTTGCTGCTAGCGATTACCCACAGCCCGTCAGGACAAGTTGCGATCGCTCAGCCCACTCCTATTCGACGCGCTAACCCTGCCGCCATTTCTGCGCAGATTTACCAGCAGCTTCCTGAGCTGCCGCTAGAAAATCAGTATCTCAGCGAGGATACTGGTACGGCAGTAGCTGATAACACGCTGATCTCTAGACTGATTCGCTATCACATCTATATCAAAAATCGGCCCACTGTCTTTCGCCTAGACTGGAAGCTAACGGTAGCCGACTATCTCGGTGCGTTCGAGCGGATTTCTGCCGACAGCTATTTAGACTACGGGCTGCGGTCAAACCCTTACGAAAATGATATTGCCGCCATCACCTCACTCTCGCCAGCCCAGCGCAATAGCCTAGTCAATGCGCTCTACGCGGCGTTTACAACCCCTCAAAACCCAGAACAGAGCGCTGAACCGTCGTCTGGACCGTCGCCAGAACCATCGCCAGCAGCCCTCCCACCAGACGCTGCTGAGCCATGATGACCAGGCAGGTTCGCTCGGGCAATGGCTGGCGACTGGGCTGGAACCCTCATGCCGAGCAGTTCAAAGGTATGGTCGCTGGAAAAGACTGGGCGATTGAGCTAACCGCTGCGGAGTTTAAAGACTTTTGTCGGGTTGCTCAGCAGCTGAATGCCGCGATGAAAAGTATGTCCGAGCAGCTAATGGATGAAGAACGCCTGAGCTGTGAGCAGGAAACTAAGATAATTTGGCTGGAGGCCGAAGGACTGCCGACCAGCTATAGCCTGCGGTTTATTTTGCTAACAGGGCGCAAAGGTGAGGGCGAATGGCCTGCTCCAGCAGTTTCTGCACTGATAGAAATGCTCAATCAGTCGCCCTTTAAAGACCTGGCTTAGCCTTTCTCTTTTACGGGTGATCGCTTTAGCCTGCGCCCAAATAACGGCGCTTTACCACCGCCCACTTTGACTTATCGCATCAATTCTATATAAATAAAACATTCTAAGACGGCCCATGTTTTGTTATAAAAAAGCCATCTATCAACCTCCTTTGAAGCAAACAAGCTTCATTCGGAGCAAACTTTCAGGGGTGGTTTCATCAGCCCTGGTCATATGCGTTTTATCTACATTCATTCATTAGGGAGCTGAGTTCACAGTGAAAGTAAAGGTCATCAGCGACACGCTGTTTAAGCTCAGTCCTAAGCTGTCTAGTCAGCTCGCCAGTTCTGAAAAGGTCTTTGTGAAAAACCGCACAGAATTTGAGCTGGTTTCTTACACAGAAGCCGAAGGTAACCACACCCGCATAGTTCTTGCCAACCAAACGCTCAACAGCCAGCGGATTTGGTACGCCTACAACCCAGATATCGAAATCGAAGCCTCTCCGGTCAAGCTGACAGTAGTCAGCGATACCCTGTTCAAACAGCGTCCGGTCTTGTCTTCTCAGCTAGAAAATAGAGAAAAAGTGTTCGTCAAGAACGGCACACTGTTTGACTTACAGTCTTATTTGCCTGCAGATAGCAATCATCTCAAGGTATCGTTAGCAAACAAGTTTTTAGGACCGGAAAATCGCAACACGTGGTACGCCTACGAGCCTGACGTACGGATTAGCGGATCTATCGTGAAGCTCAAGGTGATCAGTGACACGCTGTTTAAGCTAAAACCTATTTTTTCTTATCAGCTCACTAGCGCCGAAAAGATTTTTGTGAAGAACGGCACAGAGTTTGAGCTAGCAGTCAATGAGAAAGCTGAGAGCAATCATGTTCGAATTGTGCTGGCAAAGACTGGACTAGGCGATCGCAGCATCAAGCAGTGGTACGCCTATGCCCCAGATATTGTTATTGAAGGCAACCCAACAGATAACACCCCTCACAAAGGCGATCCAACGCCACCGCCTGTTATCGACCCCACACCACCAGTGGTAGTTGTTCCCAAACCCGGGCCGGGTGGTTCTAAGCCCACGGGGCCTTTTCGCCTGCCCGGCTTTAGCAGCACCTTCTATCTCTCCGAGCCAATTATTCCCGACGGCAACTTTACCTGGGCCGAGGCCACTAAAAGCGGCAGACGTATTCCAGTCAATCGCAATGTTACCTACGGCATTATCCGCATTGCTAGAGTCATGGAAGAAGTTCGCACTCGGCTAGGCAATCGCCCTATCCGCGTCAACTCTTGGTATCGCGATCCGGCTACTAATAGGGCCGTGGGCGGCGCTCGTTATTCTCGACACATGTCTGGTGATGCCATTGATTTTGTCGTCATTGGCGTCAGCTCATACACTGTCTATGCTCGCCTGAACAGATGGTGGGGCGCTCGAGGTGGCCTTGCTAGCTCCTCCATCTTCACTCACATCGATGCCCGTGGTTACCGCGCTCGTTGGAGTTATGGCTATTGACGACAGGCATTAGACAAATTTAACATTGCAGAAGATATTCCTAAGTATAGTCCTGAGGACAAGTGCTTGAAAGCTGTGATAGTATTTTCATACTATTAGCTTTCCAAGGAATATCCTGTGGACAAGACAAGGGGCCGCTAAAAAAACTATTGCGGCAAAAACTATCGCGGCAGAAAAGTATGTATGCTATATGTACACTAAAGTTTCCTGCGGATTGTCCAGAGGATAGGAAATGAGCGGCGGAAATATTGATCGTATCCCGGTCAATCAGCTAAGCGATCGCTACAAATTGGCCAGAAGTGCTGTCTACAAGCGAATGGCTGATTTGGGCATCGAGCGAGAGAAAATCGGCAACCGCGCTTACGTTAGCGCTGAACAGGTTGCCCTGCTCGACGAGCTGCACAGCTTTATTGGTGTGGGCGGTAACGTCGCCGAATTCATTACCCGTAAAGGGCTAGATAACCCCAACGCACCATCGTCCGAAGATTCCTCAGGACAGTCATCAGGACTCGCACTCACACAGTCAGACATGGTGAAACTAGTCAGTGCGATCGCCGCCGAAATGGTCAGCAGCCTCCGGCCCGCACTTTCCTCTCCAGCCGATCCACTAGCCTACTACGAATCTTTAGAGAAAGCGGCCAACAAAGGATGGAAGCTAAGAACATCTGAGCTGGCGAGCCTGCTAAAACTCGACCCCAAAGAAATCAATAGCTATGGTCAAACCTTCTACGAAGCAGGCTTTGTTTTCAACCGAGCAGGCTATCGATCTGGCGGCGAAACAGCCTGGTT